>NZ_CP150330.1:5950000-10775000 GCF_051530205.1 Sorangium sp. So ce327
GGCCATCGACGGCGCGAACCTGCCCACGAGCCTGCATCCGGAGCTCAGGGGGTCGTACGCGGCGCTGAACTCGAGCCTGCTCCAGGGCCAGTCCACGGGCCCCTTCGCCTCGCAGTGGTGGCCGCAAAACAGGAACGGCATCGCGGACCGGTGGAACTCCGCGGTCAAGGACTACGGCGATCTGACGTCCGATCCAGACAATCTCTCGCCGGCCGAGAAGTACGATCTCCTGTTCTACGCGGGACAGGGCCGGTCCCTCCATGCGCCCGCGGGCACAATCACCTTGGGGATGGGCCGGGCTGACGGGCTGCGCGCTCCCCGGGCGACGCGCGTCGCGGGGCCGACGACGTACTGGGAGCTGAAGAACCACGGCCTGTATCAAGGGGTGACCCCGGAGTACTGGTGGGGACACTGCAACGGCTGGGCGGCCTACGTCGTCGCCGAGGACGGCGGGCCGCCGCAGCGCGACATCCGCGTGAAGCTCTCGGGTGGGAAGGTGACCACCTGCGCTTCGGTGGAGACGGGGTGCATCCTGTTCCGCACCGCCGATATCGAGGCGCTCATGACCGAGCTGTACCACAGCGACTCGGCCACGGTGTCCGGGCGACGCTGCGAGGCGCGAGAGGACCTCGTCCAGCGCGATCAGTACGGAAGGCCCGTCGATCCGGCGTGCCGCGACCTGAACCCCGGGACGATGCACATCGCCATGACCGGCCTCCTCGGGCTGGGCGCAAGCTCCATCAGCTCGACGTCGAGCGCTCGGGCGCGGCGCGCGTTCGTCGTCGACTACACCTGGCACCGCGAGGTGTGGAGCTACCCGGTCACGTCGTTCAACATCGACGCGATGGCGGAGGTGAGCGCGCAGGAGGCAGCACGGCTCGTCTGTAACGGCGGGTTCCAGGGGGCGGATTGCTACAATTACCGGTTCAACCCGTACGCGAGGCGCTTCGTCCGGGTCAGCGGGCGCTACGGGATGGTCTCGGACGAGGTGAGCCCCGAGCAGCTCCTCCAGCCCCCCGCGCAGCGCAACATCCCGGTCATGAACGTGGAGCTCCACTACGTGCTCGAGCTCGACGATCGGCTGGCGGTGATCGGCGGCGAGTGGATCAGGAACCCCGCCCTCGTCAACGGCATCAACGGCAAGTTGATGCACCCCGACTACCTGTGGCTCCCGGTGAGAGCGCAGGGCCCAGGGGAAGACGCCGACGATCTTGGCGGCTCCACGGACAACCCGTACATCGCGTACTCGCGCGCGAAGGCGCTGCTGAATCTGTCGCGCGCTGCCGTGACGGGGAGCAGGCCGTCGGAGTAACTCGGAGTGAAGTGATCGGAGTGAGCGCGCGCCGACGGCATCGGTGACCAGGCGCTGGCCATCGCGGTGAGCGCGCGCCGACGGCCTCGGTGACGAGGCGCTGGGCCATCGCTTTGCCGGCGCCGCGCCGCCGCGCGCCGGTCTACGATGGCGCCGCCATGGTGCACCTGGACGAGACGTTCGCCGCGGCGCTCCGCGGCGCGGACGTGCGGTGGCTCGCCGAGCACGTCGACGAGGCGCTCTGCAGCAAGGAGATGCTCCGCCAGCTCGTCAAGCACGAGGACGAGCGCGTGCGGTACCTCGGGCTCACGCGGATGGCCCAGGCCGCCCGGCGCGAGGGCAGCGCTGGGCGGCGAGAGCTCGCGGCGCTGCTCCCGCGCACGCTGCGCACGCTGGACAGGACGCCGGAGATCGCGCTGCTCCTCGCCGGGCTCTACCGCGAGCTGTGGCCCTCCCTCCCGGATCAGCGCCTCCCGGCGTGGCGCGAGGCCTCGCTCCCCGCCGCCGTCCGCGTCGCGTGGCTCCGGACCGAGATCCTCACGCGGCCGGAGGCCCTCCGCGACGAGCCCGCCGGCGAGCTCCTCTACCAGGCGCTCCACGCGCTCGATCCGGCCGAGATCCCCGCGCCCGAGGCGCTCCTCCCCGAGCTCGCGGCGCGCCGCGATCCGGTCCTCGCGGCCGCGGCGCTCGACCTCACCCGGCGATGCCTGCACGCGGCGCTGCTCGCGCCCGATCAGGCGCGCGCGGTGCTCGCCGCGCTGCTCGACGCGGCGGCGCCCGCGATCGTCGCAGGCGCGCTGCGCGAGCTCGCCGCGCCCTGGGCCGTCCTCGCCGGCGCGCCGCTCCCGGGCGCGCGCCTGGAGCAGCTCCTCGACGGCGCCCCCGAGGTGGCCGCCGCCGCGCTGGAGACGGCGGTGCGCCACGGCGAGGGCGCCGCGCTCCGCGCGTTCGTCTCCCGCGAGGACGCGCCGCCGCGGCTCCGGCAGCGGGCGCTCACGCTGCTCGGCGAGCACGCGACCCGCGAGGACGTCGGCGCCATCCTGAGCGTCGCGGCGGGCGATCCGCTGCTGCTCGGCCCGAGCGCGATCGCCTGCCTGCGCGCGCTGCACCGGCGCGGGCACTTCCCCGCCCCGGAGCACGCGGCGGCCCTGCTCGATCTCGCCCTCGCCGATCCCACGATCGCCGCGGAGGACGTCGCGGCGATCGCCTTCACCTGCCGGCGCGCGCTCCTGTCGGCGCTCGCCGCGGCGCCGGGCGGCGACGCGAGCTGGCCGCGCCGCGCCGAGATCATCGTCGCCATGGCGCGGCAGGGCGCGGCGGATCTCCCGCTCGGCGACGCGCTCGCCGAGAAGCTCCGCGACGCGCCCTCGCCCGCGCCCCTGCTGCGCGCGCTGGGCGCCCTGCGCCACGCGGCCGCGGAGGACGACGTGCTCGCCGCCCTGCCGCGCGCGCCCGCCGCGGCCCTGGAGGCGCTCGCCGCGATCGGCGGCCCACGCACGGCGGAGGCGCTCCGGGCCGCGCTCGGCCAGGGCGGCGCAGGCGCGGCCATGGCGCCGCACCTCCGAGGCGAGCGCCACCGCGCCGCAGCGCTGCTCTGGCACCTGACGGAGGATCCGGCGGACCGGCGCGCGCTCGTCGCCCGCCTGAACCCCCGGGACCTGCCCGCCGAGATCGCCGCCGACCTCGCCGGGGCCGAGGCGGCGGAGCTCGCGGTGCTCCAGCGCGCGGTGAAGCGGTGCACGCCAGCGGACGCGCTCAGGGCGCTCGCGCGCGCGGGCGACGCGAGCGCCCTCCCGGCGATCGCCGATCTGCTGCTCCGGATCGCGGCGGACCACGCCGCGGCGTGGGCCCCCGGCGGGCCAGCCGAGCCGCCCGATCGCGACCTCGACCGGGGCCCCGCGCGGCCCGCGGAGCCGGCGATCCCGGACGACGTCGCGGAGGCGATCCGCGGCCTCGGGCGGCGGCTCCACCAGCGCCGGAAGATCCGGCCTGTCTGCCTCCTCGACGTCGCGAGCGAGAGCGCGGCCGGCGACGCGCTGCTCGCGAGCCTCGCCCTCGATCTCCTCGACCGACCCGGCGTGTCCGCGGGCGAGCGCGCGCTCCTCGTCGACCTGCTGCGCTCGGCGCGCGGTCAGGCCGCCCGTTCGCGCGTCCCGCGCTTGCTCCGCCACCGCGATCCCCGCGTGCGCAAGCGCGTGATCGCGCTGCTCGCCGAGGACGGCGCCGAGGCGCTCTCGGCCAGCCTGACGCTCCTCACGGGCGCGGGCGACGTGCAGGCGGCGAGGCAGGCGCTGCGCGCGCTCGGGGGCATGGAGGCGCGCTGGGCCTGCCCCGCCATCGCCGCGTGCCTCGATCACCCGAACATGAGCATCAAGAAGACGGCGGCCGAGGCCCTGGCGCGGGCGGGCGGGCCCGAGGCCGTGCCGAAGCTCGTCTTCTGGCTCGGGCGCCACGACAACCCGGGGCTGCGCGCGGCGCTCGAGGCCGCGCTGCGGGCGATCGTCGGGCCGGCCTGCGAGGCGACGATCCTCGCCGCCGCGGGGGCCGCGGAGGACGAGCGCGCCCGCGACCGGCTGCTCGACGCCCTGAGCGGCAAGCTGTCGGCCCAGGCGATCCGGAGCGGGCTCCGCCAGGGATCGGCCGCGGCGGCGCGGCTGCTCGAGCGGGTGCTCGATGGCGAGATCGCCCTCGCCTCCGGGACCGCCGACGAGCTCGCCGTGGAGCTCGAGGCGCACGGGCTCTCTGCCCGCGAGCGAGGGCGGCCGGGCGCCGCGCCTCCCCCAGGCGCCTCGGACGCGCTCGCAGGCGCCGCGGACGCGCTCGCTGCCGCGCTCGCCCGCGACGGCTGGGACGACGCGACGGCGCGGCGCCTGCTCGAGCGGCAGGCGGCGCTGACGCACCGGTGGCTCGCCGCCCTGCGGAAGCTCGCGCCGGAGTGGCTCCGCCTGGCAGCGGACGAGCCGGCGCTGCGCGACGCGGCGCTCCGGCTGATCGTCCGCGCGTCCACCGCCCCGTGGTCGCCCGTCGAGGCGCGCCTGTACGCCCGGCACGCCGCGGTGCTGCTCGACGGGTTCGCCGCGGCGTCGGCCGATCTGCGCGACGGGCTGCTCCCGCTGCTCGAGAAGGCGGCGCCCGAGCTCGCGCGCGCCGAGGCGCTCGGCGTCGCGGCGCGCGTGCGCGGGCTCGCGCCGGCGCCGGGGGCGCGCCGATCGCCGCTCGCGCTACTGCGGCGATGCGGGGCGATCCTCGGGCGCGCCGACGTCGATCAGGCGCTCGCGATGGCGCGCGCCGCCGCCGATCCATGGACGGCCGAGCCGGCGATCCTGCGCGAGGCGTTCGGGGCGACGGCCGAGGCGGGCGATGGCGAGGATCCCGAGGGCGCGGCCGCGTGGCGGGCGGCGCTCCGGGCCGCGGCGCTGGAGCCGGCGGCGCTCGCGGCGCTCCGGGAGCGGCCGCGCGGCGGCCTCGGCTCGCGCGCGCAGCTGGCCGCGCTGATCGAGGTGTTCCCGGCCGCGGCCGAGCCGGCGCGGCCGGCGCTGCTCGACTGGATGGAGTCGCTCCAGCCGATCGGCGCGCCGCCCTGGACCCTCGCCGAGCAGGCGGCCGCGCCGAGCGCCGGCGCTCGGGTGCCCCGGCCGTCCGATCTCGACCAGCCGCGCTCGGCCGCGCTCCGCGAGCGCCTGCTGTCGATGCTGGCCGCGCCCGCGCCCGAGCTCCGGAGCAAGGCCGCCGTCGCGCTCCTCTCGTGGCCGGAGCCCGACGCCCGCGCCGCCGCGCTGGAGGCCTACCTGCGCGGCGACATGGACGGCGTGGACCCCCCGGGGCTGCCCTGCCTGGCGCCCTCGCTGCTCCATCTCTCCGAGGAAGAGCTCCGGGGCGACCCGGCCGACGAGGCGCGCCGGGAGCGCGCGGCGCGCCTGGTGGACCTGCTGACGCCGCCGCAAGCGGAGCGCCTGTTCCCGCAGCTGCTCTCGTGGTGGGAGTCGGGCGCGCCGGCGACGCGCGCGGCGGCGGCCCAGGCGATCCGCCGCGTCGCGCCCGACGCGCGGGCGGCTCGCCTGCTCGATCACCTCCGGCAGGGGGCGTGGGGCTACCTCGATCTGGTCGCGGGCGAGCGGCTGCTCCGGACGCCGGAGCTGGAGGCCGTGGTGGAGCGCCTCCGCGCCGAGGGGCGCGCCGATCTGGCCGGGCGCCTCTCGCTCGACGACGGCCCGCTCCGGCCGCCCGGAGGGGGACGCGCGGCCGAGGAAGCGCGGGCGCTGGAGGCGCTGCGCGCGCGCCCGGAGCCACAGGCGCCCGAGGCGAGCGACCGAGGTCCAGCGCGGCAGGAGCTCGTGCGGCTCGCGCGCGCAGGAGACGCGGAGCAGGCGCGCCGGGCGCTCTCGGCGCTGGCCGGGGCGCCCGACGGGGAGCTCGCGGCGCTGCTCGTGGAGCTGCTCGGCGATCGGCGCCCCCGGGTGCGGCTCCACGCGCACCGGCTGCTCCGCGACGCGGTCGATCGCGCCGCCTACCTGCGCGCGACGTGCGCGCTCCTCTCGGATCCGCTGCCGGACGTGGTCCGCTCGGCGATCCGGATCCTCTGCTTTGCGCCGTGGCCGCCGGCGCTCCCCGCGATCGTGGGCCTGCTCCTGCACCCGCACGCGGTCGTCCGCCGCGCGGCCGCGGAGGGGCTCGGGCACGTGGGCGCGCCGGCGATCCCCGCGCTCAAGGACGCGCTGGGCCGCGCTCGGCCGGACCGGCGCGAGGTCTATGCAGAGGTGATGAGGCGGATCGAGGGGCGGTGATCGAGCGGGGCGCCGCTCCTCAGTTGACCCGCGGCCCCGGCGCATCCACGGGCGCCGCTCCCGGCCCGAGCTCCCCTGCCCCGGGCGCGGCCGGCGGCGACACCACGCCGCGGTCGGGCTCGCCGAGGACGCAGGCCTCCTTCCCCTCGACGACCTTGCAGCGGTAGTCGGCCGGGCATTTCCCCCCGCACGGCTGCCGCACACACATCCCCGTAGCTGCGTCGCACGCCGTCCCTGTTGGACACGCCGCGTAGCAAGTGTCGTACAACGCGCGGTTTGCGACGGTCGACCCGGCCGCACCGACGAGGGCGGCCGCGGCGTCCACATAACCGGTGCCGCTAACCCCGGTGCCGGCGTTCTCGTCCCGGTCACCATCGCCATCAGGTGATGTCCGCACCGCCCTCGCGCCGAGCAGGAACTCCGGCGGTCCCTTCCGCGAGGTGAAGCACCCTGCCAGGATTCCAACCGAGCAGCAGGAGATCAGAAGGACGGTAATTCGCATAGAAGCGAGATCCTCCATACACACCGAAACGATTCCACGACAACGCAGGAGCACACTCCGGTACCATCGACGCGATGCAGGGGAGGGAGACGAGGTGAGTGAACCTGTGCACCTAGCGCCGTGGCCCACACCGCTCCGCTGGGAGGTACCGCCCAGGAGCTGGAGCGCCGGGAAAGCGTCGAGCCTGACCGTCACAGCAGGCGGCGAGACCGACCTGTTCCTCGATCCGGAGCGCACCCGGGGCGCGCTGAACGCGCCGCGCTTGCTCGGGACGCCGCACGGCGACTTCCTCGCCAGCGCGCGGGTGACGGTGGGCTTCTCGGCGGCGCGCGACGCCGGCGTGCTGCTCCTCTGGGCGCACGAGCGCTCGTGGGCGAAGCTCTGCTTCGAGCTCTCGCCGGAGGGCGCCCCGACGGTCGTCTCCGTGGTGACCCGCGGCCTGTCGGACGACCGCCGATCCTTCGAGGTCGACGCGGATCACGTCTGGCTGCGCGTCTCGCGGCTCGGGCGGGTGTGCGCGTTCCACGCCTCCACCGACGGGACGACATGGCACCTCGTCCGCAGCTTCTCGCTGGGCAGCACGGCGGAGCTCGCCGTCGGCTTCTCGGCCCAGTCGCCCGCAGGCGACGGCTGCACCGCGGTCTTCGACGACATCCGCTTCGCGCCGCGCCGCCTCGGCGACCTCCGCAGCGGAGACGGCGTGTACGGCGATGCGCTGGCGCGCGCCGGTCAGATGCCGCCGCTCACCGGGCTCGCCTTGCCGCTCCCGCACGTGCTGTGAAGCGCGGGCCGCGCGACGGCGCGCGGCCTCGTCCTGCGCGCGCCCCCGCGGCGCCCGTGAGCGCGCAGGATCCGGCGTGACGACGGCGCCAGGGACAGGCTTGTCCCTGGCCAGGATCTCCACATCCAAGTCGCTCGATTTCGTGTCCCTGGCGGCGTTCTCCATGTCCTGTCGCCAGGCTCGGTGTCCCTGGCGATCGTGTCGATCTTCGATGTCGGCCGTTTCCCTGTCTCTCGTGACGTTCTCCGTCTCCCTGTCGCGCGACTTTGCCCCGCGAGCGGAGATGTTTCGATGTCTGAAGAGACGCCAGTGACGCTGTAGCGTCGGGTGACAGACGCCCCGAGCATAGCTCTTGCTCGTGAATCCGACGAGGCTCGCGGACGGTGACCACCGGGGCTCCACCGCAACGAGTCTCCGTCGTAGAAAGAGGGGAAGTATGAGCAATCGTCGCAATCTCCAGAACTGGCTCGGCATGGCGCTGGTGACAGGGCTCGTCTGCGTCTCCGGCGCTGCGTGCGTGGGATCCATGGATCCGTCGATCGACAGCGAAGAAGCCGGCGAGACCGAGCAAGCGATCGTGAACGGCTTCGTGGCGGGGACCAGGCTCGATTGCACGATGTCGGGCCCCACCCCGACGGGGAGGCGGTGGGCATATCTGATCGTCGGCAATGACCAGTCCACCTGTTACCGGACTCCCAACATCCATCGCCCGGACCTGGCGCCGGAGACCGCCATCCACTGCCACTCTCTCGGCAGGAGCATCGGATGTGATTACATCCAGGACCTCTAGGTCCCATCCCATCAGGCGGCGGCGCGCGGCAGGGCGGCTCGGCGGAGCGTGACCGCCTGGTCGAGATCGAGGCGGCGCCGAGGGCGGTCGTGGCCCCCTCGACGCCGCGAACACCTCGCGTGGTGCACGCTGGCCCCTCCGCGCACCGCGGTCCTCCTCTGCGCCTGCGCGCCGGGCGCCCTCCGCGGGCGGGCGCTCTGCTGATCTTCCTGGCCGTTTCCCTCGCTCGCCGGACCCGGTAGTCTCGGGGCCGATGCTTGAAGAGAACACCCCTCAGGGGCCGCCGGCCGGCGAGAGCGCGCGCCGGGTCGGCGCGCTGTTCCAGCCCTTCTCGCCGGGTTTTGCGGACGACCCCGCGCGCGCGTTCTATCAGGTGGCCCACCGGGAGGCGCCGGTCGCTTACAGCGAGGCGTTCTCCGCCTACCTCGTCACGGGCCACGCCGAGCTCACGCAGGTGCTCCGCGAGCCGGTCCTGTTCTCTTCCGCGCACATCCTCGACCTGCCGCCGGATCTGCCGCCGGAGGTGATCGCCGAGCTCAAGCAGGGCGTGTACGAGCTGCCGCCGGCGCTCTTCAACAACGACCCTCCCGGGCACACGCGCGCGCGGGCGCTGTTCTCCAAGGGGTTCACGCCAGCGAGGGTCGCGTCGCTCGAGCCGGCGATCGCCCGGGCCGCAAACGAGCTGGTGAGCGCCATGGACCCCGGCAGCGGCCCTGTGGATCTGATGCAGGCGCTCGCCTTCCCGCTCCCCTTGCAGATGAGCGCCGCCCTGGTCGGGATACCGCTCGAGGACGCGCCCCTGCTCAGGGCCTGCCAGGACGAGCGGTTCACGCTCTACGATCCGACGGCCGACACGGCGCGCAAGGTGGAGGCGGCGCGGCGGTTCGTCTCCTACGAGCGCTACCTGACCGCCCTCATCGAGCGGCGCCGCGCCGAGCCCGCCGACGACCTCATCACCGCCCTGATCGGCGCCCGCGTCGACGGCGAGGCGCCGCTGTCGGTCGACGAGATGATCTCCCATATCATCGTCCTGTTCTTCGCCGGCTACGAGACCGTCGCGAGCCTGATCGGCTCGCTCGTGCTCCGCCTGCTCGAGGCGCCCGCGCTCTGGGACGCCATCGGCGGCGACGCGGCGCTGCTCCAGGCGGCGATCGAGGAGACGCTCCGGATCGACGCGCCCGTGCAGATGGAGCCGCGGCGCGCGACGGCGCCCGCGGTCGTCGGCGGCGTCGAGATCCCCGCGGGCGCCACCGCGTTCGCCTTCTTCGGGGCCGCCAACCACGACCCCACGGTCTTCCCGAGCCCGGAGCGGTTCGACGTGACCCGCCCCGTCGCCACCCCGCGCGGGCGGCACCTCGGCTTCGGCTGGGGGGTCCACACGTGCATCGGCGCTCCCCTCGCGCGCATCGAGGTGAGGTGCGCCGTGCAGGCGCTGCGCGCCGCGTTCCCCGGCCTGCGCCTCGCCGCCGCGGCGCGGCCGAGCTACGCGCCCAGCCTGTTCTTCCGAAAGCCCATGGCCGTGCCGGTGACGCTCGGCGCGGCGTAACCGCGTCCCGGGGGATCAGGAAACATCCCGATCCCGTGCCGAGGACGGCACATCGCAGGAGGCAAGGCACCATGACCAGAGATCTTCGCGCGCGCATCATGCACATCGTGGGAGCCGGCATGTTCACCGGCCTGTCGCTGGCTGTCGGCTGCCTCGATGGCGCCGTGGAGGGCGCGGAGACAGGTACGGGCGCGGGCGGTCAGGGCGGCGCCGGCGGTCAGGGTGGCGTCGGCGGGCAGGGCGGCGCCGGCGGGCAGAGCAGCGTCCAGACGAGGTGCTTCTCGCTGGAAGAGATCCAGCAAAACGCCGGCGACGGGGGCGGCGGGGCCGGCGGCGCTGGAGGGAGCGCCGAGGCCTGCCCGAGCGACTACCATCCGAACCCCGTGTCCTGCGTGAGCTACGAGAATGGCCGGCTGGAGGACGGCCAGTGCTGCTACGACGTCGACGACCCGGGCATCGGCGCCTGCGGCCGCCCGTTCCTCGTGGGCGGCGAGCCGCGCCTGGCCGGCGTCGAGGCGCGCGCCGACTGGGCGCTCGATCCTGCGACGGACGACGTGACCGCGCTCGATCCCGCGACGCGCGCCGCCCTCGCGGAGGCGTGGCTCGCCGACGCGCGCCTGGAGCACGCCTCGATCGCGTCCTTCGCGCGCTTCACGCTCGATCTGCTCGCCCTCGGCGCGCCGCCCGCCCTGATCGACGCCACGCACCGCGCCCTGTCGGACGAGCTGCAGCACGCGAGGACGTGCTTCACGCTCGCGAGCCGCTACGCCGGCCGGCCGCTCGGCCCGGGGCCGATGGCCATGGACGGCGCGCTCGGCGCGCCCACGCTCGCCGGCGCCGCGGCCAGCGCGGTGCGCGAGGGCTGCGTGGGCGAGACGCTCGCCGCGCTCCTCGCAAGCGCGCAGCGGGACCGCGCGCGCGACCCCGAGGCGCGCCGTGGCCTCGACAGGATCGCGGCCGACGAGGCCTCTCACGCCGAGCTCGCGTGGGCGTTCGTGCGCTGGGCCGTGGCGCGCGGCGGCGAGCCGGTGCGCGCGGCCGTGGCGCGCGCGTTCGACGAGGCGCTCGCCCTGCGGGGCGCGCACCTCGGCGAGCGCGCCGGGATCGACGCCGCCGCATGGCGTGACCACGGCCGGCTCACCGAGGCGGAGCGGGCGCGCTGCCACCTGGAAGCCGTGCGCGACGTGATCGCGCCGTGCGCAGATGCGCTGTTGTCCGCGCCCCTCTCCGCTCCCTCGCCCGACGCCAGCCCCGGCGCCGCGGCGTCGCCCTCGTGAGAGGATTCAAGAAAGCATCCATACCCCTGCCCCGATCCGCGTCCGTCGAGATCAGCCGATATCAGCCGACGTCAGTGGACATCAGTCGGCGTCGGGCGACGTCAGTCGACGTTGAGCCTCGCCGCAATGGCGCGCTGATGACCCAGCAGTTTCAAGCAGTTGTCGACAGATGGCGGCAGCAAAAAAACATCGCTGAGCGTGTCGATCTCGGGCCCGCCCGTTCGTCGTGACGGTAGAACCAGGGCGCATCCGGTCAGTGCCGTCCGGACGACCCGCTTCGAACCAGCACGACCCAGGAGAGGAGATACGACATGCGATCCATGATGACCGCGGTACCGGCCACCAACGACGCCAAGGTAGCGCAAGAGCAGCCGGATCACGCGCCGCCGCGCTCCGATCGCCAGACGAGGAGCGCGGTCGTGAGGCGCGTATCGATGGCAGCGTGCCTGTTCGTCGCCGCGTGCGGCGGCGCGGAGGACTCCAGCGATCCGGAGCCGACCGCGTGGAAGGACATGAACTTCGAGCAGCGCGTCGCCTACATGAACAGCGACGTCCTGCCGCGAATGAAGGAGGTGTTCGTGGCGTACGACCCGGCGTTCGAGACCATGGACTGCGCGACGTGCCACGGCGCCGACGGGCCCACGCGCGCCTACGCCATGCCGAGCCCGGTGATCGCCGTGCTACCCGACACCGAGGAGGGGTTCCTCGAGTACGTGCAAGACCCGGAGCACCCCGAGCGCGCGGAGTGGAGCACCTTCATGTTCGAGAAGGTCGTGCCCGAGATGGCCAGCCTGCTCCAGCGCGTCCAGTACGACCCCACGACCAACAGTGGCGACTTCTCGTGCAACAACTGCCACACGCTGGGGTCGGTCGAGCCGTGAAGCAGCCCGAGGGGGGGACGAGCGGCGCTGACCTCGGCCCCCTCGCGCCCGTCGGCGCACCTCCGCTCTCCGGTCCGCGTCCTTTTGGGACTGGCGCCTTCGCGTTGGTTTCGTCACATCCGGCGCCCTGATCCGCCAGTGTCGATCGGATCATCCTGCGCGGCCAGAGCGCCCCGCCGCTGCCGAGCCGACAGCCACGGCAGCGCCGAGAGGCCCGCACGCTCGACGGCGAAAGGTCGATCGCCGGGCGCCCGGCCCGGTATATCTCGGTCCAGAGGAGGTCTCCCATGTCCGACCCGACCGAGATTGCAGAGTGCAACGCGCAGTTCCTGGCCGCCTGGATCCACTTCAGCCGCTGCCTCCCCGGCCACCGGATCGAGCACGCGGACGGTGTCTCCGTCATCCTCTCGGGCACGGGCATGGCGCTGCTCAACATCGCCACGCTCTCCTCGCCGGCCGGCAACCTCACGGATCTGGAGCGCCGCGCGCGCATCGGCGCCGAGCTCGCCCGGACCGGCGGCGTTCCCTGGTTCTTCGCGCTGTCCGACAGCTGGGCGCCCGGCGGTGACGCGGAAGCGGCCGCCGAGCTCCTGGCCGGGCTCGGCTTCCAACCTGCGGTGTCGATCATGGGCATGGTGGCCGACGCGCTCCCCACCCCGCGGCGGGAGATCGCCGGCCTGGAGCTCAGGCGCGTGGGCGACGCCGAGACGCGCGCGGCCGTCGCCGATCTCAACTCCATCGCCTACGGCCTCCCGCTCCCCACCGGGCGCGCCGCCCTGGCCCACGAGGCGCTGTGGGACGACCGGGCGTTCGGGCGGGTCGGCTACGTGGGCGACCAGCCGGTGTGCTGCGCGGCGACGTTCATGGTGGCGGGGATCCGGTACGTGGGCTTCGTGGCCACCGCGGCCGAGCACCGGCGCAAAGGCTACGCCGAGGCGGTGATGCGCTGCTGTCTCGACGACGCGCTGAGCGCCACCGGCGCCCAGAAGACCGTCCTCCACGCGACGGACCTGGGGCGGCCCGTGTACGACGTGATGGGCTACCACGCGGTCACGCGCTTCGCCTTTTACACGCCGCCGCCGGACTACCTGCCGCCGACCCAGGCCTGATCCCGCGCGCCCCCGCCTACCACCCGCACGTCTTGCCGCGGTTCTGCTGGTCGAGCCAGTCCTTGAGCGGCCCGAAGTAGGCGAGCATCGGCGCCGCATCCATCCGCCGCGATCCCGTCACCACCTCGAGCGCCTCCGGCCACGGGCGGCTCCGCCCCATCTCCAGCATCCGCCGGAGGCGCTCGCCGGCCTTGTCGCTGCCGTAGATCGTGCAGCGGTGGAGCGGCCCCTTGTACCCCGCTGCGTCGCAGAGCGCGCGGTGGAACTGGAACTGGAGGATATGGGCGAAGAAGTACCGGATATACGGGACGCTCGCCGCCACATGGTACTTCGCGCCAGGATCGAAGTCCGACTCGGAGCGAGGCACCGGCGGCACGACACCCTGGTACCTCCTCCGGATCTCCCAATAGGCCTTGTTGTACCCCGCCGGCTGGATGTCCCCCGAGAACACCCCCCATCGCCACCGGTCGACCGAGACGGCGAACGGCAGGAAGGCGATCTTGCCGAGGGCCTCGCGGAGGAGGAGCGAGAGGTCGCTGGAGGCGGGGGGCAGCTGGTCCACGAGCCCGATCCGCTGGAGGTACTCCGGACTGACCGAGAGCCCGATCGTGTCGCCGATGGCCTCGTGAAACGCGGGGTTGGGGCTGTCGCGGTACAGGAGCGGCAGGTGGTTGTACGCCCGCTGGTAGAAGCTGTGGCCGAGCTCGTGGTGGATCGTCTGGAAGTCGCCGGCCGTGATCTCGATGCACATCTTGATGCGCAGATCCTCCTCGTCGTCGATGTTCCACGCGCTCGCGTGGCAGACGACGTCGCGATCCGCCGGCTTGACGAAGAGCGACCGCTCCCAGAAGGTGGCCGGGAGCGGCTCGAACCCGAGCGAGACGAAGAAGCGCTCGCCCGTCTTCACCATCTCGATCGGCGTGTACCCCTTCGCCTGCAGCGCGGCGTCGAGATCGTAGATCGGCGCGGCGCCCTCGGGCTCCATGAGATCGTAGATGTTGCTCCAGTCCTGCGCCCACATGTTGCCGAGCAGATCCGCCCGGATCGGGCCCTTGCCGGGCACGACGTCCTCGCCGTACTTCGCGGCGAGCCGGCCCCGCGCGTAGCAGTGGAGCGCGTCGTAGAGCGGCTTGACCTGCCCCCAGAGGCGATCGACCTCCCGCGACAGCACGCCGGGCCGCATCTCGAATTTCGAGCGCCACGCGTCGCCTGTGTCCTTGAACGCGAGCTCGCGGGCGCCCTCGTTCGCCAGCTGGACGAGCCGCGTGAAATCGCCCCGCATGGGGGCAGAGACCGTGTGCCAGCCGACCCACGCCCGCTTCAGCTCCTCGGGGTCGCGGCTCTTCGCGAGGGTCCTGCTCAGGTCCTCGAGATTGAGGCACTCGCCGCTCGCGGGGCAGTACTTGCCCGCTCCGTACATCGCCTCCAGCCTCGACGCGATGGTCGCGACCTCCTTCGTTTTCGCGGGATCGGCGGGTGCGTAGAGCGTGAGGGACGTTCGCAGGAGCTCGAGCCGGCGGCGGACGTCATAGGGCAGATCTAGGTCGAGGAAGCGGGCGGCCCGCTTCGCGTAATCGGCCTGCACCCCGAGCAGCTTCGCGCTCGCCGCGGCCGCGAGGATCTCGGTGTCGACGGTGATGTACGTCGCCGCCACCCACGCCGCGCGGTTGTTGTAGGTGCTGAGCTCGTGCAGCTCCGCCTCGGCCGCATCGATGAACCGCGCGGCCTCCTCCGCCGCCGGGTCGGTGACGGGCTGCGGCGGCGTGGGCGGGGCGGGATCGGAGCAGGCCGCCGTGAGCGCGAGCATGCTGCAGGGCAACGCGACGACGAACATCGGAATGCGCACCATTTCTCGCCGCTCCTCGATCGCGGACAGCTCCGGCGTAAGACCGTCTCTCCACCCCGGACGCGCAGAGGGCGCGGGGTGCGCTTCGGCGCCGCGATCCTGGTGGGGCTCCTAAGGCCGCTCGCCGGCTCCAGCAATCCTCTCGGGCGCTCGGCGACGAGCGCCAAGAGGCGGCAAAGTCCGCTCGATCCAGGTCGTCGCGCCAGCCTGGAGGTGGCCCTTCGTCGCGAGATCGCTCAAGATCCGCCCGGAGATGGGCAACCGCCCACGAAAGGGAGGAGGCGAGCATGGCCGTCCAGCTCAATCACACCATCGTCCCGGCGCGGGACAAGACGACGTCCGCTACCTTTTTGACCGAGATCCTGGGCCTCTCGGCGCCGGTGCCGTTCGGGCACTTCTTGACGGTGCGGCTCGACAACGACGTCACGCTCGACTTCATCGACACCCCTGGCGAGATCCGCTCTCAGCACCTCGCCTTCCTCGTCAGCGAGGCCGAGTTCGACGAGATCTTCGGTCGAATCCGCGAACGCCAGATCCCGTACTGGGCCGATCCCAGAGCGCAGCACCCCGGGGAGATCAACCACCATGACGGCGGGCGTGGCGTCTACTTCCCCGATCCCGCCGGGCACTTCCTCGAGATCATCACCCGTCCTTACGGCAGCGGCGGCGGATGACGGAGAGCCTGCGCCGCCTCGGTGGGGATCCCGCCGGTGGGCCTGCGCGCCCTGCCTGGGCCGCAGCGAGCGCGCCGCGGCGGAGCGCTGCGCGGGAAGGTCAACCTCACCATTTCCTCCCGCGCGTTTCCTGTCTAGCTTTGCGTCGATGCTTCGCACCTCCACCTTCCTCGTCACCCTCGCCATCGCCGGCTGCGGCGGCGCCCCGAAGCCGCCGCCGGAGCCCTCACAACCCGCGCCGATCGCCGCCGAGCCCGAGCCGGAGCCGGAGCCTCCGCTCGACGACGCGCCGATGCTCGACGTGATCGCCGCGCAGCCGACCGAGATCCTGCTGGACGGCAAGCCCATCGGGACGACGCCGATCTCCGGGCGCAAGGTCGCGCCCGGCTCGCACGAGGTGACGTTCGTGGACCCGGAGCGCGGCAACCGGACCATGATGGTGACGCTCGAGCCCGGCGACGCGAAGACGGTCCAGTCGGACCCGCCACCTTCCCTGGTGGAAGCGAGCGGCGGCGCGACGGACGACAAGCAGGGCGAGACGAAGAAGTAGCGTCAGGCGTCCCGCGAGGAGCGGAGGAGAGCGCGCTGTCCGACCAGAGGGCGCACCGGCTGGCGCGCGCACGCTGGGGAGTGCAAAGCTGCGCCGACTTGACGAGGAGGTCTCCATGACCAGGTTATTTGAGCCCTTTCGCTTGAAGGACGTCACGCTGCGCAACCGCGTGGTCGTCTCTCCCATGTGCCAGTACTCCTCCAGGAACGGGTACGCCACCGACTGGCACCTTGTTCATCTGGGCTCGATGGCGAGGGGCGGAGTCGGCCTGGCGATCGCCGAGGCGACGGCGGTGTCCCCGGAAGGCCGCATCAGCCCCGGAGACGCCGGCCTGTGGGAGGACGGGCAGATCGAGCCTCTCCAGCGGGACGACCCGCACTGGGCCTATCACGCGGCCAAGAAGCTGGGAGTGGAGCAGCCGAGCCGCGTCCTCCCGCCGCCGTACGGTCACTGGCTCAAGCGCTGAACAGGGGACGTTGGCCGTCCACTCGTCCGCAGCTATCTTCGACCGATGCGGGATCGATGGAGCGTCCGTCGATGGTTGTGGGAAGCGCTTCGAGGGCGCGCGGTCGAGCCATCGAGACCTGCCCCCTCGCGGGTCAGCCACTCCTGCTACAGGACGCCGGCCCCTCACGGGGAGCCCCGACGTGACGGCTCACTCCCCCACGCTGCCGGCGATGTCATCACCTCCGACACGCCGCTGACCGCGTTGATGCTCGGGTCCCAGGAGCGCCACTGGAAGACGAGCGAGCTCGATACGGTGCGCATCGACCCTCCAGGGCTCTTCGATTCGTGGTCTGTCCTCGGGGTGAGCCAGTGGTTCTGGCAGTACCAGCGCCGCAACCTGATCCTCTTCGAGCGAGGAGAGCGCCGATACGTCTACGTTCCCGCGCGGCGAGCGCTCACGTGGGCCGTGGCGGATGGCGTCGTGCCCCCAGGCGCCGTCGAGGAGCGGGCGCGCGAGAGGGCCGAGCACACAGGGTCAGCAGAGCAGATGCGCCTCGATCACCTGCGCGGCTGCGCGCTCGACAGCGCCCCTTTCGAGGCCGGATGGGCGGCGCTCGTCCAGCGCGCGCGCGGAGAGGCGCCGCCGCAGCCAGGCGACATCGATCTCGCGACGCTCGTACACCGGGATCTGTGGAGGGCCGCCGGCGCCGCGCGCCTCGAGGTCCTGGCAGGCGCTTTCGGGGTGCTGGACATCCTCGCCGTGTTCGAGGGGCTCGGCAGCCACGAGTTCACGCTCCCACGCGTGCTCTTCGGCGGAGAAGCCGAGCAGCTCATCGAGGAACGCCTCGGCGGCCGCACACCAGGGCACGTCCGAGACGAGCTGCAGCGGGGAGCACCTGCCGCGCGGTGGAGCGACGGCCCGCGGCGGCTGGCAGCTGTCGTGGACCGGCGTCACGCGCTCGACGGCTGCGTCGGCGGCCATGAAGCGGAGCTCGCGCTGGTCCGCCTGGAGCTGTCCGCGAGCGGATGGGCGTACGATCGCGAGGTGCTCTGGGCCGACGCGGAGGAAGGCGAGCCGATGAGCTGAGATTCATGGGGATCTCAGGGCCTGCGCCCGCACGCGCTGCCCGCGTCGGCGCCGCGATCGCCGGCCTCGCAGAGTTTCACCGCGGGCGGCCGGATGTGGCAGCATGGGGCCGGAGGAGACCCTACCTTGCGCCTCGGGATCGATTTCGGAACCACGCGGACCGTGGTCGCGTGCTGCGATCGCGGGAACTACCCTGTCGTCAGCTTCCAGGACGCGGCGGGAGACACCGTGGATTTCTACCCCTCCGTGGCCGCCGAGCGGCGGGGGGAGCTCCGGTTCGGCTTCGACGCCCTCGCGGTCGCCTCGGACCCCGAGTGGACCGTGCTCCGGTCGTTCAAGCGGGTGCTCTCCGGCCCGCGCGCGTCGCCCGACGTCGAGGTCGAGATCGGCGGGACGAAGCTCCGGGTGCTCGATCTCCTGACCCTGTTCCTGCGGTCGCTCCGCGACGCCGTGCTGAACCGGTCGAACCGGCCCAAGAAGGACGACGACGGGCGCCTCATCTCGGTCGTGGCGACCCCGGCCAACGCGCACGGGTCGCAGCGGTTCGTGACGCTCGACGCCTTCCGCCGCGCCGGCTTCGAGGTGATCGCGCTCCTGAACGAGCCGTCGGCCGCCGGCTTCGAGTACACGCACCGCCACCGCAGCACCATCACGTCGAAGCGCGAGCACATCGTCGTCTACGACCTCGGCGGCGGGACGTTCGACGCGTCGCTCGTCCACA
This sequence comes from Sorangium sp. So ce327, assembly GCF_051530205.1. Classification (NCBI taxonomy): domain Bacteria; kingdom Pseudomonadati; phylum Myxococcota; order Polyangiales; family Polyangiaceae; genus Sorangium; species Sorangium sp. So ce327. The sequence continues at coordinate 5,968,308 of NZ_CP150330.1, forward strand.
TGACCGGGCGCAGCCACGACGCCGTGACGACCGCGGGCCTGAACCACCTCGGCGGCGACGACTTCGACGCCGCGCTGGCCTCGATGGCGCTCGACGCCGGCAAGATCGAGAAGATCGAGCGCGAGGGCCTGCCGGCGCGCGCGCTCGCGGCGCTCGCGGACCAGTGCCGCGAGGTGAAGGAGCGGCTGAACCCGAACTCCCGGCGCATCGTGATCGACCTGGAGGCCTGCCTGGGCGACCTCTCGCCCGCCCGCGAGGTGACGATCGCGACCGCCGACTACTACGACCGGTGCGTTCCCCTCGTGGAGTCGACCATCGCGGCGATGCAGCCGGTGATCGCGCGCCTCGACGCCGGCGCGGGCGAGGCGCTCGCCGACATCGCGGGGATCTACGTCGTCGGCGGCGCGAGCTCGCTGCCCATCGTCACGCGGACGCTGCGCGAGCGCTTCGGGCGCCGCGTCCATCGCTCCCCCTACCCCTCGGCGGCCATCGCGATCGGCCTGGCCATCGCCGTCGACGAGGACGCGGGCTTCGAGCTCTCCGACCGGCTCTCGCGCCACTTCGGGGTGTTCCGGGAGGGCAGCGGCGGGGACGAGGTGGTCTTCGACCCGATCTTCGACCGGGAGGCGCGCATCCCGTCGAGCCACGAGGCGCCGGTGGTCTCGCGGCGCGTGTACCGGGCGGCGCACAACGTCGGCCGCTACCGGTTCGTCGAGTGCGCCGCGCTCGACCGGCTCGGCGTGCCCCACGGCGACATCACGGCGTTCAACGAGGTCGTGTTCCCCTTCGACCGGCGGCTCCGCGACCGCGCCGCCGAGCTCGGCGGGGTGACCGTCGAGCGCATGGGCAACGAGGGGCCGCTGATCGAAGAGCAGTACGCGATCACCTCGCACGGGATCGTCGAGGTGACGATCACGGATGTGGAGGCAGGGTACCGGCGCGTCTACCAGGTCGGGGCGTGAGGGCATACGCGATGCCCGAATCGAGCGTGGACCGCACCAGGAGCCCGCCCAGATCCGCCCCGAGCTCGACGAGCGTCCGCGCGATGGCGGGCTGGATCCCCGTCAGGAGCACCTGCGCGCCGAGCAGGTTCACCGCGCGCGCCGTCCGCACCAGCGCGCTCGCGACCTGGGTGTCGATGGTCGGCACGCCCGTAACGTCGAGGATCACCATCGAGGCCTGGTGGGCGACGATGCCCGCCAGCAGGATCTCGAGCACCTGCTGAGCCCGCGGCGCATCGATGTTGCCGATGAGCGGCATCACCACCACGCCGCGCGCGATCGGCAGCAGCGGCGTGGAGAGGGCGCGCAGCCTGGCCTCCTGCAGGTGGATGATCTCGTCCTGAAGCCGCTGAGCCTCGGCCTCGGCCGCTCGGCTTTCGGTGACCTCCACGGAGATGCCGCACACCGCATGCAGCGTGCCTCGTGAATCCAGCAGCGGGAACCTCGTGGTCACGAAGGAATGGACGCGGCCCTCGATCAGGAGCTGCTCCTCCTTGACGAGCGGCGCCTCCGTCGCGATGACCTGCCGCTCCGACTGCGCAAAAGCCTCGGCGAGCTCCGAGGGCATGACATCGCGATCGGCGCGCCCGAGCACCGCGTCCCGGGAGAGGCCCATGAGCCGCTCGAAGTGCCTGTTGACGAGCGCATAGCGGCCGTTCAGATCCTTGACGTAGACGGCGCTGGGCGCGTGCTCCACGATTGCGGTGACGAATGCCGCGCTGTCCTGGTACGCCTGTTGGGCGCGCATCCTGTCGGTCACGTCGAGGTTGATCCCGATCACGTAGCGCGCGCCGCCCACGTCGGCCGCCGACATCCTGGTCTCGGTCCAGACGGTGCGGTCCTCGGTGCGATCGAGGCCGGCGTCGGCCGTGTTGTACGCGGTCGGCGCCATGATCACGCCTCCGCCGCTCCGGATCACCTGATCGAAGTGGGCAGTGTATCCGCCCGCCAAGGCGACAGGGTCCTCGTACATATTGTGCTTGCCGACCATGGCCTCCTTCGACGGCACGGCCAGTATCTCGCGGTTCCGTCGGTTGATGTCCACGAGTACGCCGTCGGCGCCGTAGAGCGCCGACGGGACCGGCAGGTGCTCGAAGACGCCCTGGTACAGCGCCGCCTGCGCCTCCGCGGCCTGGGCGCGCTGCTCCAGCGCCTTGACCTCGCAGCGGAGCCGCTCCAGCTCAGCCTGCAGTCCCTCGATGTCCATGCCCCCCAGGCTCATCGGATCTGCCCTTTCAGCTCGCGAGTGGCCATCGCGCTCAGGTCGTATCCATGCATTATTACACGCTGGACACTTACATATTCCGTCCAGCATTGCCAACGCCGATTTGCGGAGCTCGGCTTTCAGCGATTGGTCGCGTTGCGGCGCTCACACCTGCGCGGGACCTGCGCTTCTGGGTCACGTCAGGCCGCGTTGGGTCGCGTTCGTGTGCGGGGGAGCGGAGAGCGCGCTACGGGACGATCCGGCGCAGCGCCTCGACCAGGATCGGCAGGGTCGCCAGCGCGCCGAGCGTGGTCACGACCGCGGTGGCCGCGGCGAACTGGCCGTCGCAGCCGTACCGCGCGGCGACGATCACGGACACCATGGACGTCGGCATGGCGGACTGAAGCACCGCCACCTCGGAGGAGGGCCGCTTCAGGCCGAGCGCGACCGCGGCGCCGAGCGCGACCGCGGGCGACAGGAGCAGCTTCACGGCGGCGACCGCCGCGAGCGGGCGCACGCGGCCGCGGAGCGAACCGAGGTCGAGGCTAAGGCCCAGCGCGAGGAACACGAGCGTCGGGGTCGCGCTCCCGAGCGCGCCGAGCGCCTGTTCCAGCCACACCGGCAGCGGGATCGGCGCCGCGTGGAGCGTGAGCCCGACGGCGATCGACAGCACGTTCGGGTGCAGGAGCACCGCGAGCAGGCCCCGCCCATCCCCGCCGCCCCCGCCCCCGCCCCCGCCCATGCGCGCGGCGAGCGCGACGCCGAAGGTCCACAGGAGGAACGCCGTGACGATGCTGTCGACGAGGATCGCCGTCCCCGCCGCGCCGCCCGCGTCGCCGTAGAGGGCCAGCACGACGGGCACGCCGAGGAAGCCGGTGTTGGAGAAGCTGCCGACGAGGCCGGCGGCGCCCTGCGCGGCGCGCGGGAGCCCGAGCGCCCGCGCCACGGCGACCCCCGCGAGGGCGCACGTGAAGAGCGCGACCGTCGACGCGGCGACCGCGCCCCACGCGCCGTGACCGATGCCCGAGCGGCGGAGCACGCTGACGATCAGCGCGGGCGTGGTGACGTCGATGACCAGCCGGTGCAGCACGGCGGCGTCCGCCTGACCGGCGCGGCCCAGCGCGCGCAGCAGCACGCCGACCCCGAGCACCGCGAAGAGGGCCAACAGCTGCGAGATCAGGTCGCCCGACGGCACGGGCCCGCTTTTAGCTCGGCGGCGGGCGGCGTCCAGCGCTCTCGCTGGTCATGCGGCCGTCCGGCAGCGGGGCGGGAGGTCGAGACCGCGCCAGGAGCGCCGAGGAAGGTTGCTTCCCGGCGCCCCCGCGCTTCTTCAGGTGGTCAGGGCACGAGGTCCTGCACGGCCTGCACCACCGCCTGGGCATTCATGCCCAGCCGGTCCATCACGATGTCGCCGGGGGCGCTCGTGCCGAAGCGGTCGATGCCGAGGGCGATCCCCTTGGTGCCGACCCACCGGTGCCAGCCGAAGGTGACGCCCGCCTCGATGGACACGCGCCGCGTGCACGCGGCGGGCAGCACGGCCTCGCGGTAGGCGTGATCCTGGCGCGCGAACCGCTCCACACACGGCATCGAGACGACGCGGACGCCGGGCCCGATCCGCTTCGCGGCCTCGACCGCGTGCTGCACCTCGCTGCCCGTCGCGATCAGGATGGTCTCGAGCGCCGCCGTCTCCTTGACCAGGACGTAGGCGCCGCGCCGGACGCCCTCGCGCTTGGCGGCGGCGTCGCCCGGGAGCAGCGGGACGGCCTGGCGCGTGAGCGCGAGGACCGTCGGGCCGTCGTTGCGCTCCAGCGCGGAGATCCAGGCGCCGGCCGTCTCCTCGGCGTCCGCCGGCCGGATGACGTCCAGATCGACGATGACGCGCAGCCCCGCGACGGTCTCGACGGGCTGGTGCGTCGGCCCGTCCTCGCCCACGCCCACCGAGTCGTGCGTGAAGATGTAGATGACCGGCAGGTGCGACAGCGCGGCCAGGCGGACGCTCGGCCGCAGGTAGTCCGCGAACACGAGGAACGTCGCGCCGCTCGGCCGCAGGCCGCCGTGGTACGCGATGCCGTTCATGATCGCGCCCATGCCGTGCTCGCGGATGCCGGCGCGGATGTTCCGGCCGCCGGGGTGCTCCGGATCGAAGTCGGTGCTCGACGCGATGTAGTTGAACGTCGAGCCGTAGAGGTCGGCGCTCGACCCGATGAGCGCGGGCACCGCCTCGGCGACCGCCTGCAGCACGGTCTCGCCGGCCTTGCGCGTGGCGACCTTGGTGCCGGCGGCGAAGGCGGGGACGCGCGCGTCGAGGTCCGCCGGGAGCTTCTTCGCGAGGCCGTCGTCGAGCTGGCGGGCGAGCTCCGGGTTCTTCGCGCGCCAGGCCTGGAAGGTCGCCTCCCACGCCCCGCGCACCTTGGCGAGCTCTTCCTTGCGCGTCGCGAAGAACTGCTTCACCTCCTCGCTGACGTAGAAGTGCTCCGCGGGCAGCCCCAGGTTCTTGCGGGCCTGATCCACGAACTTGGCGCCGCCCTCGCCATGCGCCTTCTGCGTGCCGGCGACCTCCGGGATCCCCTTGCCGATGACGGTGTGGGCGACGACGAACTTCGGCTTTCCGCTCTTCGACGCCCGCGCCTGGCCGAGCACCCGGTGGACGGCCTCCAGATCGTTGCCCTGCTCGATGTGGAGCACCTCGAAGCCGTAGGCCTCGAAGCGCTTGGCCGTGTCCTCGCTCTGGGTCTTGATGGCCATCGCGTCGAGGGTGACGTCGTTGGCGTCGTAGATGAGGATCAGGTTGTCGAGCTTGAAGTGCCCCGCGAAGGAGGCCGCCTCGGCGGCCACGCCCTCCTGGAGGCAGCCGTCGCCGGCGAGGCAGTAGACATTGAGATCGAAGATCGTGTGCTCGGGCGTGTTGTAACGCGCGGCGAGCATCTTGGCGGCCACGGCGTGCCCGACCGCGTTGCCCACGCCCTGGCCGAGCGGGCCCGTCGTCGCCTCGACGCCCTCGGTGTAATGGTACTCCGGGTGGCCGGGCGTCTTCGACTCCCACTGCCGGAAGCGGCGGACGTCGTCGAGGGACACCGGATAGCCCGAGAGGTGCAGCCAGGCGTAGAGGAACATGCTGCCGTGACCGGCGGACAGGACGAAGCGATCGCGGTTCAACCAGTGCGGTTCGCTCGGATCGTGGCGGAGGATGTCGCCGTAGAGCGCTGCACCGATCTCGGCGGCCCCTAGCGGTAGGCCGAGGTGACCGGATGAGCAGGCGTGGACGGCATCCATGGCGAGGCCGCGGGCGATCGAGGCCGCGGCGGCGAGCTTGGCGAAATCAGGCATGGGGCGCACTCTAACCTACTTCGTCGCGAAGCGCGCCCCTTCGCGAGGCCCCTCACCCGCCGCCGACGCCTGGACCGCTGCGAGCGCGCCTCGGTGCCCGCTCGACTGTCCAGGGTTTCGTGGGATGCGCCGGGGCCGCGGGGCGGAGATCGGGCCGGTCCGCCCATTGGTTGCGCCATGGCGGACGCCCGCCGCGCGGCCCGCTGCGCTCGCGGAGCCCCGGCAGCTGCTCGCGCGGCGCTCGCCGGGAGACGGGCGCCGGGCCGACATGCCGCCGTTCGCCGCCGCCCTGAGGTGCAGGCGGACGCGATGGCGCCAAGGCGGCCTTCGCCCCCACGCCGGGTTCACCTTCACCACAAGGCTCGTTCCGGCGGGGATTGACCCACCGCCGAGATCCGGATTTCCCAGGCTGCGGCCCATGACCACGGCATTGTCCTCTGGGTGGACGGCGACATCCTTTGCCTCTCCGCCATCCTCCGAGTGGCTGCGGGAGGTTCATCGCGGAAAGAGAGAAACCGCCAAGTGGCCTTCAGGCGGAAGGACGCCCTGGGTACCCGGCAGTTGAAGGACAAGGATGAGAAGGAGCGCCTTCACCAGCCATGCCGCCTGCGCCGTGAACCCGGGCGTGTCCCCCTCCTCGTTCTCCGTCGCAATCCCTGCCTGCTGATACCTCCAGCGGTGTCCACGGAAGCGGCGGAGGCTCAACGACCGATCGGCGCACGGCCATGCCGGCCTGGGCTTCGCCGGAGAGCCGACATGGCCCGCCTGGATCGAGGTGGGGCCCCCCTCCTCTTGCGCCCACAAAACACGTGCTAATTCCGCCCGTCCCGTGGTACGAGACGAGGGAGTCCGGGGGGATCCTTCGCTGTGGCAGGGCCACACAGCGCACAGTGCATGCGTCCGCTCGCTCGCCGTCCCGTTGGACATGCCGACCGGGAGCGGAAGGCTGGTTGGGGTGTACTGAGACCTGCAGAAACCTATGCAAGAGAAAGAAACTCCGCCCTCTGGGCTCATCCTCATCGTGGACGACAGCGCAGACAACCTGAACGTCCTGTCGAGCGCGCTCATGTCGGATGGATTGGAGGTCGCCGTCGCGTGCGACGGTGAGGAGGCGATCGAGCTGGCCAGCCGAGCCCAGCCCGATCTCATCTTGCTCGACGCGCTGATGCCCGGTCTCAGCGGGTTCGAGGCGTGCCGGCGAATCAAGGCCGATCCGGCGACGCAGAGCATTCCCGTCATCTTCATGACAGCGCTCGCTGAAGCGAAGTTCCGGATCCAGGGCTTTCGCCTGGGAGCCGTCGACTACGTGACCAAGCCGTTCGAGAAGACCGAGCTCCTGGCGCGGGTGCACACCCAGATCTCGCTCCGGCGCGCAACGCGGGCTCTCGAGGAGCGGAATGCGAGGCTCTCGCAGGAGATCCGGGAGCGCGCCAGGGCCGAGGAGGCGCTGGCGGAGGCCGTACAGATGCTGCGCGACGCGAACACGCAGCTCTCGCAGCAACTCGCGCAGAGCGAGCGCGCCGAGGCGGCCAGAGCGGCGCTGCAGGAGCAGGTCATCGCGGCCCAGCGGGAGCGGCTCCTCGAGCTCTCCGCGCCGCTGATTCCGATCATCGATGGCATCCTCGTGATGCCCCTCGTCGGCACGGTGGACGTCGAGCGCGCCAGGCAAGCGGTCGAGACAGCGCTGCGCGGGGCGAGCGAGCGCGGGGCGGACCATCTCATCATCGACATCACCGGCGTCAAAGCGGTAGACGCGACTGTCGCGCGCATGCTCGTGCAAGCCGCGATGGGGCTCTCGCTGCTCGGCACGCGGACGGTCGTGACCGGAATCCGCGCCGAGGTGGCGCACACGTTCGTGGGGCTCGACCTGCACCGCGATCGCCTCGTGACGAAGGCCACCCTCCAGTCGGGCGTCGAGCATGCGCTGCGCACGCGCGGTCGTGGCCAGCCGAGGCGCGAGCTCTGAACACGAGAGGATTCCGTTCTTGCCCGGCGTCTCCGCCGGACCCGAAGAGGAGCTGAACCGGGATGGATCTGAGAGACTACGCTGTGGGGGAGGTGATGCACGAAGGGGCCGAGACCCGCGTGTGCCGCGCGGTCCATCGTCCCTCGGGCGATAGGGTGGTGCTCAAGTTTCCCGTGGCGGCCGCGCCGAGCTCGCGCGTGACGGGGCGCATCGTGCATGAGCACCACCTCCTGAAACAGCTCGGGGAGGTATCAGGGATAGCGCGGGCGCGGGAGCTCTTGCAGCGGGGCGGGACGGTCGCGCTGGTGCTCGAAGACCCGGGTTTCCGGTCGCTGGATGGCGTGCTGGCCGAGCGCGGGCGCCTGCCGGTGGAGGCGGGGCTCCGGCTGGGAGCGCTCCTCGCCCGGGTCCTCGAGGCCGTGCACGCGGCAGGCGTGACACACAAGGACATCAAGCCACAGAACGTGCTGGTCGACGCGGCGTATACGCAGGTCAAGCTGCTCGACTTCGGCATCGCCTCGTCGCTGCCGCTGGAGGCGACGGCGGCGAGCATCCCCGAAGGGATCGAGGGGACGCTGGCGTACATGTCGCCGGAGCAGACGGGCCGCACGGCGCGCGCGCTCGACGCGCGCACCGACCTCTACTCGCTCGGAGTGACGCTCTTCGAGGCGCTCTCGGGGCGGCTGCCGTTCACCGAGCGCGACCCGCTCTCGCTCGTGCACGCGCACCTCGCGAAGGAGCCGCCGAGCCTCGACGAGGTCGCCCCCGACGTGCCTCCGGGCGTCGCGGCGATCGCGTCAAGGCTCCTGGCGAAGAACCCTGACCGGCGGTATCAGACGGCCAAGGGGGCAGCCGAGGACCTGGAGCGAGCCCTTCGCATGTGGCTCGAGCGCGGCACGGTGGAGCGCTTCGCGCTCGGGGACAAGGATTTCTCGCCGAGGCTGCGGCTGCCAGACGTGCTCGTCGGGCGAGAGCGGGAGCGCGATCTCCTGGGCGCCGCCTTCGCCCGCGCCGCCGCGGGCACCGTGGAGCTCGTGCTCATCGGCGGCCCGTCCGGCATCGGCAAGACGGCGCTCGTGCGCACGGTGTACCAGGATATCGCGCAAGCGGGGCGCGGGCTCTTGATCTCGGGCAAGCACGACCCGATGGCGCGGTCCATGCCGTACGCGGCCATGGCGCAGGCGTTCGGGGCGCTGATGCAGCAGTGGCTGGCGAGCCCGAAGCCGGTGCTCGCGGCATGGCAGGAGCGGATCAGGGCCGAGGTGGGGGACAACGCCCGGCTCATCGCCGACGTGGTCCCCGAGCTTGACCTGGTGATGGGCAAGCTCGCGCCGGTGCCGCCGGTGCAGGGCGATCTGGTGCTCGCCCGCCAGAAGCTGACGTGGCTGAATTTCGTGCGTGCGGTGGCGACGCCGAACGCGCCGCTCGTGATGTTCCTCGACGACATGCAGTGGGCCGACAGCGCCACGCTGGAGATCCTGAGGACGCTGCTGACCGACGCAGAGCGACGAGACCTCCTCGTGATCGCCGCGTACCGCGACAACGAGACGCCGCCCGAGCACTCGCTCTGGAAGCTCGTGGAGGCGGTGGAGAAGAGCGGCGCGACGGTGTCGACAATGACGGTGAGCCCCCTGTCGGAAGAGCAGGTGCAGGCGTGGGCGGCGCGGACGCTGCGCAGCGAGGCGGCGCGGGTGGCGCCGCTGTCACGGGTGCTGTGGCAAAAGACGCGAGGAAACCCCTTTTTTGTCGAGCAGCTGCTGCTCTCCCTGCACCGCCAGGGCAAGGTGGTCAGGGATCTGGAGAGCGGCGCATGGCGCTGGGACCAGAAGGAGCTGGAGCAGGCGCAGGTCACGGACAACGTCGTGGCCCTCTTGACGGACAAGCTGCTCGAGATGCCCGAAGCGACACAGCAGCTCCTGGGGCTCGCGGCGTGCGCGGGGCACGCCTTCCACCTCCACGACCTCGAGCGGCTCAGCGGATGGGAGCGCGCCCCGGTGACCGGCGCGCTGTGGCCCGCCCTGCGGGAGGAGCTGGTGGTGCCGGCCGATGGAGCCTACCGGACCGCGCAGGCGCTGGGAGAGGCCGGAACCGGAATCGGAACCGGAACCGCAGAAGGAGCGCTCGACGCTGAATACCGCTTCTTGCACGACCGCGTGCAGCAGGCGAGCTACGAGCGGGTCGCGCCGGAGCAGCGGGCGCTCGCCCACATGGAGATCGGCCGGCGGCTCTGGGCGCTCCATCGGACGGAGGGCGGCACACCGCAGCAGCTCCTGGAGCTGGTGCGGCACCTGAACCTGGGCTCTTCGCGGGCGAGCTCCGTAGAGGAACGCGTGGCGCTGGCGCGGCTCAACCTCGAAGCCGCGCGCGCCGCGAAGGCGGCGAGCTCGCACCGGCTCTTGGCGAGCCTCGCGGAGACCGCGCAGGCCTTGCTGGGCGACGGCGCGTGGCAGACGGAGCCCGAGCTGACCGCGCAGCTCGCGCTGGAGCGGCTCGAGGCGGCCTTTCTGCTGCGGGAGTTCGATGACGTCGAGACGCGGTCCGTACGGCTGCTCGCGACCCCTCTTCCGGCGCCGATCAGGCTTTCGGTACAGGAGCTCCGCGTCCGCGCCTGCCAGGTGGCAGGTGAGTTCACGCGAGGGGTAGAGCACGGGCTCACGGCGCTTGCGGAGCAGGGTATCGTTCTTCCCGACACGGACGAGGCGCGCCTCACCGCCTTGCTCGAGGAGTCCGTCGAGCTGGATCGATGGTTCGAGGGCGACCCGGACGCGTTCGATCGGATGCCCTCCGATCCGTCGGTGGAGCAAGTGCTCATCGACGCGCTGATGATGCAGCTGATGGTGTGTGCTGGGATCGGCGGTCAGCCGATGCTGTCCACGCTCGCGATGGTCCGCGGCGTCCAAAGGGTGCGACAGCGGGGCATGATCACGCCCATTTCTCCTTTCAACATCGTTTGCTTCGCGAACGCGTGGTCGATCACCACGGGGATGTACCGCCGATCCGCATCCTGGGTCTGGCCTGGCGTGCGCGCGGCGGAGCGTGTCGCGTCCCCCTTGCTGGCAGAGTGTCTGTGTTACCAGGCGATGTACATGGGCTACTCCCTCCCCGCCGATGAAATGGGGCCCGTCCTCGAAAGAAGCGTCACAACGGGCCTGAAGCTCGGCTCGTTCCAGGGCACGAGCTGGGGGCTGGTGGACGACTTGAGCTTCTACCGCGTATGGCGTGGTCAGCCGGTCGGACAGATCGAGGCGCACCGGACGGCTCATTGGGGCCTGATGCAGCGCGCAGGAGACGCTCTCGGAAAACACTATTACGAGATGTTCGCGTCATGGTGTGGCCTGCTGATGTCCAGCGGCAACGCGGCGTTGCTCCTCTCCGATGAGCCGCTTTCGCGAGGGTCGCGCTCCCTCCTGGCCGAGGGAGACGGGATGACGGCCGCGCATGCTCGCGTCCTCGAGGCGCACCTGTTCCTCGTCGCCGGCGCGTTTTCGCACGCGCTCTCGCGCGCCCGGGAGGCCGCTCAGTTCCGACAGATCCTCTTCGGCTTTCCCCCTGTGACAGACATCCCGCTCTGGCTCGCGCTTGCAGCGGCGAAGCGCTGGAACGAGACCACGGATCCGGAAGAGCAGGCGAGGCTCCGCGAGCATATCGAGCACGGCCTCGAGCGTCTGAGGTACTTCGCCGAGGGGTGCGCAGACAACTTCCTGCACAAGCTGCGCCTGCTCGAGGCCGAGCACGCCCGCCTGCAGGGCAAGACCGACGAGGCCATGGCCAGGTACGACGAGGCCATCGAGCTGGCTCGCCAGCAGCGTTTTTTCCACATCGAAGCCCTCGCTGCCCAGCTCTGCGCCGAGTTCCACATCGAGGCGGGCAGGAGCCGTATCGCAGCGCTGTACCTGCGCGAAGCCAGGGACGCCTATGTCCGCTGGGACGCGCACGCGGTGGTGGCCCATCTCGAGGCGAGATGGCCGGCCCTGCTCCGCGCGCCTGCCCAGCCCGCGGCGGCCGATCGCCGCCGCACGACGGGCGTCGCCACGCTGACCACGACGGGCGCCGAGGGCGGCACGCAGCTCGACGTGAACACCGCGGTGCGCGCGGCGCAGGCGCTGTCGAGCGAGCTCGACCCGGAGCGGGTCGTCGGCCGGCTGATGGAGCTCGTGCTGGAGAGCGCCGGCGCGCAGCGCGGCGTCCTGCTGCTCGGCGAAGGCGAAGAGCTCTCGGTCGTGGCGCGGCTCTCGGTGGAGGGGAGCCGCATCGAGACGGGCCTGTCCGAGCCGCTCTCGCAGAGCAGCGAGGTGGCGAGGACGGTCGCGCACTACGTGGCGCGCACGAACGAGCCGGTCGTGGTGGACGACGCCAGGTCGGACGCGCGCTTCGCGGCCGATCCGTACCTGGCCGCGCACCCGGTGCTCTCGCTCCTGGCGCTTCCCCTGTCGCATCGAGGGCGCCTCCTTGGCGTGCTCTACCTCGAGCACCGGGAGGCGCCTGCGGCGTTCCCCGAGCGGCGGGTCGAGCTCCTGTCGGTGGTCGCCGCGCAGGCCGCCATCGCCGTGGAGAACGCGCTCCTCTACCGGGACCTGGAGGCCAAGATCAAGGAGCGCACCGTCGAGCTCCGCATCGCCAAGGAAGCGGCGGAGCGCGCCAGCCAGGCCAAGAGCGATTTTCTCTCCAGCATGAGCCACGAGCTGCGAACGCCGCTCAACGGGATCATGGGGTATTGCCAGATCCTGGAGCGAACGCCCGAACTCCCGCAGGCGTGGCGGGAGGGCCTGCACGTCATCCAGAGGTCGAGCGAGCATCTGCTCTCGCTCATCAACGACCTCTTGCATCTGGCCAAGATCGAGGCGGGCAAGGTGGACTCCGTGCTGACGGAGTTCCGGTTGCCTGCGCTCGTGCGGACGGTGGTCGATCTGTGCCGGGTGCGCGCCGAGGCCAGGGGGATCACGTTCTCGCACGAGCTGCGCGGCCCCGCGCTTCAGGCCGTCCGTGCCGACGAGAAGCGGCTGATGCAGGTGCTCTTGAACCTCCTCGGCAATGCCATCAAGTTCACCGAGCGCGGGGGCGTCTCCCTGAGTGTCGAGGTGCTGGAGGAGAGCGTCCCTGCGGGGCGGATGGTGCGCTTCCGCATCGAGGACACGGGTCCTGGGATCGCCCCCGAGCACCTGTCGCGCATCTTCGAGCCCTTCGAGCAGGTGGGGGAGCAGAGCGTGAAGAGCGAGGGCACAGGGCTCGGCCTCGCCATCACGAAGAAGCTCGTGCAGCAGATGGGTGGGGCGGTCGAGGTGCAGAGCGAGGTCGGTGAGGGCAGCGTCTTTACCGTGACGCTCCCGCTCGCCGAGGCGCAGCTCGCGACGAGCCCAGGCGAAGCCAGGGGGTGGGACACGATCATCGGTTATCAGGGGGAGCGCCGCACGATACTCATCGCGGACGACAACCCCGACAACCGCGCGGTGGTACGCGGGCTCCTGGGCCCGCTCGGCTTCGACCTGTGCGAAGCGGACGGGGGTGAGGCGGCGCTGCGCGTGGCCGCGCAGCGCGCGCCGGCGCTCATCCTGATGGACGTGTACATGCGGGACATGGATGGTTACGAGGCCGCGCGCCGTCTCCGGCGCATGCCCGAGCTCCGGCAGGTGGCGATCGTGGTCTCCTCGGCGAGCGTCTCGGAGGCCGAGCAGCAGAAGTGCGCCCTCGCCGGCTGCGATGACTTCCTACCCAAGCCCGTCGTGGCGAGCGCGCTCCTGGACAAGATATCGCGCTTGCTGGGCATCGAGTGGCTCAGGCGTGAAGAGGCGCCTGCTCGGGACGCGCCGGCGGAGGAGCTCCCCGACGGCGGACACCTCGCGCCGCCTCCGGCAGAAGAGCTGGAGATGTTGTCGGCGCTCGCGAAGAAGGGGCTCATCCACAGGATCCTGGAAGAGGCGGAGCGCATAAGGCAGCACGACCCGCGGTTCAGGCCTTGGATCGATCAGCTCATGACGCTCGCCCGCCGCTATCAGACCCGGAAGCTGCGGGACTTCGTCGGTGCGTACGGCCCAGGCGGCGCGCACGGCGGCAATGGCCGCGCGGATCCGCAGGAACCGACGTAGAACGCGGAATGGTGCTCGGCGCGCTCGCGTGCGTCAGGGGGCCAAGACCGCGACGAAGCCGTCCCGGCCCGTGGCGGTGAGCGGCCCCGCCCCGAAATCGACCGTCCCCTCGAACGCGCCCGTCACATAGAGGTTGCCCGCGGCGTCCGTTGCGACGCCGTAGGCGGCGTCAGCGCCAGCGCCGCCCAGCGCGGCGGACCAAAGCGGCGGAAGCGAGCATTGCCCCGTACCATCGCAATCCTCGTCGGTCTCCGAGGCGCAGCCTTCAGCTGACGGCGTGATCTCGCCGGTGCACGGGCCATAGCCAGATCCGTCTGGGAGGCAGGTCCGAGCCCCGGCGGTGCAGCGCCCCACGCCTTGCGTCCCCGGTAGCCCCGAATAGCAGCTCAGCTGCGACCCCGGCTCGCAGCTCTCAAGGCGGAGGCGGTACGTCTGGCGACGGCGGACGGCCGGAGCACCGGCCAGCTGCCGGGAGCGCTCACGACGCTCGAGCGTGAGGAGCTCCAGCGCCTGGAGATGGGGATGGAGCGTCAGAGCCGAAAAAAGCGGAGGCCTCCTCGCGAAGGAAAGCACGTGAGGCGAGCCGACATGCGACCTCGGAACCAGGCGGAAAGCGCCCATCTCATGCGTACGTAGATGGAATGGATGACCTGTGTGGCTCAGCCTACCCTCTCCACCGCACCCTGCACCCCCCTCCGCTTCCGCCTACAAAAGGTATGTTACGGCTGAACAGCCCGTGGTACGAACGGAAAGAGAAGACGGAATGTTTCCTGTGATGGGGTCGCCAGCTCACGTTGTACGCATTTGCTCGCCCGCCGTCCATTCGGGCACGCCGACCGGGCGCACGAGGCTCGCGCGATCGTGCTGAGCCGGTAGAGACCCATGCAAGAACAAGAAACTCCGCTCTCTGGCCTCGTCCTCATCGTGGACGACAGCGCGGACAACCTGGCCGTGCTGTCGCACGCGCTCATGTCGGATGGCCTGGAGGTCGCGGTCGCGCGCGACGGTGAAGAGGCGATCGAGCTGGTCAGCCGGGCCCAGCCGGACCTCGTCTTGCTCGACGCGCTGATGCCCGGCCTCAGCGGGTTCGAGACGTGCCGGCGGCTCAAGGCCGATCCGGCGACGCAGGGCATCCCCGTCATCTTCATGACGGCGCTCGCTGAAGCGAGGTTCAGGCTCCAGGGCTTCCGCGTGGGCGCCGTCGACTATGTGACAAAGCCGTTCGAGAAGACCGAGCTCCTGGCGCGGGTGCACACCCAGATCTCGCTCCGGCGCGCAACGCGGGCTCTCGAGGAGCGGAATACGAGGCTCTCGGAGGAGATCCGGGAGCGCGCCAAGGCGGAGGAGGCGCTGGCGCAGGCCGTGCAAATGCTGCGCGACGCGAACGAGCGGCTCTCGCAGCAGCTGATGCAGAGCGAGCGCGCCGAGGCGGCCAGGGCGGCGCTGCAAGAGCAGATCATCGCGGCCCAGCGGGAGCGGCTCCTCGAGCTGTCCGCTCCGCTCATTCCGATGATCGATGGCGTCCTCGTGATGCCCCTCATCGGCACGGTGGACGTCGAGCGCGCCGAACAAGCGGTCGAGACAGCGCTGCGCGGGGCGAGCGAGCGCGGGGCGGACTATCTCATCATCGACATCACCGGCGTACAAGCAGTCGATGAGACGGTTGCGCGCATGCTCGTGCAAGCCGCGATGGGGCTCTCGCTGCTCGGCACGCGGACGGTCGTCACGGGCATCCGCGCAGAGGCAGCGCAAACGCTCGTGGCGCTCGACCTGCACCTCGATCAGCTCGTGACGAAGGCCACCCTCCAGTCGGGCGTGGAGCACGCGCTGCGGACACGCGACCGCCGCCAGCACAGGCCCGAGCGCTGAAGTACCGCAGAATTCCGTTGTTGCCCGGCGTCTCCGCCGGACCCGAGGAGGAGCTGAACCGGGATGGATCTGAGAGACTACGTTGTAGGGGAGGTGATGCACGAAGGGGCCGAGACCCGCGTGTGCCGCGCGGTCCATCGTCGCTCCGGCGACAGGGTGGTGCTCAAGCTCCCCGTGGCGGCCGCGCCGAGCTCGCGCGTGACGGGGCGCATCCTGCATGAGCATCACATCCTGACACAGCTGAGAGATGTGTCGGGGGTGGCACGGGCGCGGGAGCTCCTGCCGCTGGGCGGCACGGCCGCGCTGGTGATCGAGGACCCCGGCTTCCGGTCGCTGGATCTCGAGCTCGCCGAGCGCGGGCGCCTGCCGGTGGAAGCTGGGCTGAGGCTGGGAGCGCTCCTCGCTCGAGCCCTCGAGGCCGTGCACGCGGCAGGCGTGACACACAAGGACATCAAACCACAGAACGTGCTGGTCGACGCGGCGTATACGCAGGTCAAGCTGCTCGACTTCGGCATCGCCTCGTCGCTGCCGCTGGAGGCGACGGCGGCGAGCATCCCCGAAGGGCTCGAGGGGACACTGGCGTACATGTCGCCCGAGCAGACGGGCCGCACGGCGCGAGCGCTCGATCCCCGCACCGACCTCTACTCGCTCGGCGTGACGCTCTTCGAGGCGCTCTCGGGGCGGCTGCCGTTCACCGAGCGCGACCCGCTCTCGCTCGTGCACGCGCACCTGGCCAAGGAGCCGCCGTCCCTCGACGAGATCGCACCCGACGTGCCTCCGGGCATCGCGGCGATCGTGTCCAGGCTCCTCGCGAAGAACCCTGACCGGCGGTATCAGACGGCCAAGGGGGCAGCGGAAGACCTGGAGCGAGCGCTGCGCACGTGGCGCGAGCGCGGCGCGGTGGAGCGCTTCGCGCTCGGGGACAAGGATTTCTCGCAGAGGCTGCTGCTGCCCGACGTCCTCGTCGGGCGAGAGCAGGAGCGCGATCTCCTGGGCGCAGCCTTCGCCCGCGCCGCCGAGGGCGCGGCGGAGCTCGTGCTCATCGGCGGCCCGTCCGGAATCGGCAAGACGGCGCTCGTGCGCACCGTCTACCGGGACATCGCGCGCGCGGGGCGCGGGCTCCTGATCTCGGGCAAGCACGACCAGCTCGCGCGGTCGACGCCCTACGCGGCCATGGCGCAGGCGTTCGGGGCGCTGATGCAGCAGTGGCTGGCGAGCCCGAAGCCGACGCTCACGGCGTGGCAGGAGCGGATCAGGGCCGACGTGGGGGACAACGCCCGGCTCATCGCCGACGTGGTGCCGGAGCTCGACCTGATCATGGGCAAGCTCGCGCCGGTGCCGCCGGTGCAGGGCGAGCAGGTGCTCGCCCGCCAGAGGCTGACCTGGCTGAACTTCGTGCGGGCGGTCACGACGCCGAACGCGCCGCTCGTGATGTTCCTCGACGACATGCAGTGGGCCGACAGCGCCACGCTGGAGATCCTGAGGACGCTGCTGACCGACGCAGAGCGAAGAGAGCTCCTCGTGATCGCCGCGTACCGCGACAACGAGGCGCCCCCCGAGCACCCGCTGTGGAGGCTCGTGGCGTCGGTCGAGGAGAGCGGGGCGAGGGTGTCGAGGATGTCGGTGCACCCCCTGTCGGCGGAGCACGTGCAGGCATGGGCAGCGCGGGCGCTGAACAGCGAGGCGGCGCGCGTGGAGCCGCTGTCACGGGTGCTGTGGCAAAAGACGCGAGGAAACCCGTTCTTCATGGAGCAGCTGCTGCTGTCGCTGCACCGGCAGAGCAAGTTGGCGCGGGACCCGGAGAGCGGCGCGTGGCGCTGGGGCCAGAAGGAGATCGAGCAGGCGCAGGTGACCGACAACGTCGTCGCCCTCCTGACGGACAAGCTGCTCGAGATGCCCGAAGCGACACAGCAGCTCCTGGGGCTCGCGGCGTGCGCTGGGCACGCCTTCCACCTCCACGACCTCGAGCGGCTCAGCGGATGGGAGCGCGCCCGGGTGACCGGCGCGCTGTGGCCCGCCCTGCGGGAGGAGCTGGTGGTGCCGGCCGATGGAGCCTATCGGACCGCGCAGGCGCTGGGAGAGGCCGGAACCGGAATCGGAACCGGGACCGCAGGAGGAGCGCTCGACGCTGAATACCGCTTCTTGCACGACCGCGTGCAGCAGGCGAGCTACGAGCGGGCCCCGCCGGCGCAGCGCGTCCTGGCGCACCTGGAGATCGGCCGGCGGCTGTGGGCGCGGCATCGGACGCAGGGGGGCACACCGCAAGAGCTCCTGGAGCTCGTGCGGCACCTCAACCTGGGCTCGGCGCGGATGGACTCTGCAGGCGAGCGCGAGGCGCTGGCGCGGCTGAACCTCGAGGCCGCGCGCGCCGCGAAGGCGGCGAGCTCGTACCGGCTCCTCCTGAGCCTCGCCGAGACCGCGCAGGACTTGCTGGGCGATGACGCCTGGCGCAAGGACGCGCCGCTGTGCGCGGAGCTCGCGCTCGAGCAGATCGAGGGGGCCTTTCTGCTGCGGGAGTTCGACGACGTCGAGGCGCGGTGCGCGCGGCTGCTCGCCAGGCCGCTGCCGGCGCTCACCAGGCTCTCGGCGCACGAGATGCGCGTCCGCAGCGCCCAGGCGGCGGGCCAGTTCGCGCGAGGGGTCGAGCTCGGGCTCGCCGCGCTCACGGAGCAGGACATCGCATTTCCGGGCGCGGACGAGGCGCGCCGCGCCGCGCTCGTCGAGGAGTCCGCCGAGCTGGATCGGTGGTTCGAGCGCGACCCGGACGCGTTCGAACGGATGCCGCTCGATCCCTCCCCGGAGCAGGTGCTCATCGATGCGCTGACGATGCACCTCATGGTGTGCGCGGCGATCGGCGGTCAGCCGATGCTGTCCGGGCTCGTCATCGCCCGCGCCGTGCTGAGGGTGCGAGAGCGGCGCGCGCTCACGCCGGTCTCTCCCTTCATCATCGTTTGCTTCGCGAACGTGTGGTCGCTCAGCACGGGCATGTACCGTCGCGCCGCGTGCTGGGTCGGCCCCGGCGTGCGCGCGGCCGAGCGCGTCGCGTCGCCCTTTCTGGCAGAGTGTCTGTCCTTCCAGGGGCAGTACACGGCCTACTCCCGCCCTGCGGATGAAATGGGGCCCATCTTCGAGCGAACCTGCGCGACCGGCCTGAAGGTCGGCTCGTTCCAGGGGGCGAGCTGGGGGCTGGAAGGCGACCTGTTCTATTACCGAGTGTGGCGCGGCCAGCCGCTCGGGCAGCTCGAGGCGCACAGGGCGGCGCGCTGGGGGTTGATGCAGCGCGCGGGGACCGCGCTCGGGACGCACTATTTCGAGGCGATCGCGTCGTGGTGCGACCTCTTGACGACCGCCGACGGCGCACGGAGGCTCCTGTCGGGCGAGCCGCTCTCACGAGGATCGCGCTCCCTCCTGGCTGACGGAGACGGGATGGCAGCCGAGCTGGCGCGCATCCTGGAGGCGCACCTGTTCCTCGTCGCCGGCGCGTACCCGATGGCCCTCTCGCGGGCACGGGAGGCCGAGCAGTTCCGCGTGTCCATCTTCGGCTTCCCCCCGGTCACGGACATCCCGCTCTGGCTCGCGCTCGCGGCCGCGAGGTGCTGGCCGGAGGCCGCGGACGCGGCGGAGCGGGCGGGGCTCCGCGAGGAGATCGAGCAAGGCCTCGCGCGGCTGAGGTACTTCGCCGAGGGGAGCGCGGACAATTTCCTCCACAAGCTGCGCCTGCTCGAGGCCGAGCACGCCCGCGTGCAGGGCAAGACCGACGAAGCCATGGCCAGGTACGACGAGGCCATCGAGCTCGCGCGCGAGCAGCGATTCTTTCACATCGAAGCCCTGGCGGCTCAGCTCTGCGCCGAGTTTCACCTCGAGGCGGGCAGGCGCCGTATCGCAGCGGTGTACCTGCGCGAGGCCAGGGACGCGTATGCTCGCTGGGAGGCGCACGCCGTGGTGGCCCACCTGGAGGCGAGATGGCCGGCCCTGCTCCGTGCGCCTGCCCAGCTCGCGGCGGCCGATCGCCGCCGCACGACGGGCGTCGCCACGCTGACCACCACGGGGGTCACCGGCGGCGCTCAGCTCGACGTGAACACCGCGGTGCGCGCGGCGCAGGCGCTGTCGAGCGAGCTCGACCCGGAGCGGGTCGTCGGCCGGCTGATGGAGCTCGTGCTGGAGAGCGCCGGCGCGCAGCGCGGCGTCCTGCTGCTCGGCGAGGGCGAAGAGCTCTCGGTCGTGGCGCGGCTCTCGGTGGAGGGGAGCCGCATCGAGACGGGCCTGTCCGAGCCGCTCTCGCAGAGCTGCGAGGTGGCGAGGACGGTCGCGCATTACGTGGCGCGCACGAACGAGCCGGTCGTGGTGGACGACGCCAGGTCGGACGCGCGCTTCGCGGCCGATCCGTACCTGGCCGCGCACCCGGTGCTCTCGCTCCTGGCGCTCCCCCTGTCGCATCGAGGGCGCCTCGTGGGCGTGCTCTACCTCGAGCATCGCGAGGTGCCTGCGGCGTTCCCCGAGCAGCGGGTGGAGCTCCTGTCGGTGGTCGCCGCGCAGGCCGCCATCGCCGTGGAGAACGCGCTCCTCTACCGGGACCTGGAGGCCAAGATCAAGGAGCGCACCGTCGAGCTCCGCATCGCCAAGGAAGCGGCGGAGCGCGCCAGCCAGGCCAAGAGCGACTTTCTCTCCAGCATGAGCCACGAGCTGCGAACGCCGCTCAACGGGATCATGGGGTATGCCCAGATCCTGGAGCGAACGCCCGACGTCCCGCTGGCGTGGCGGGAGGGCCTGCGGGTCATCCAGAAGTCGAGCAAACACCTGCTCTCGCTCATCAATGACCTGCTGCACCTGGCCAAGATCGAGGCGGGCAAGATGGACTCCGTGCTGACGGAGTTCCGGTTGCCTGCGCTCGTGCGGACGGTGGTCGATCTGTGCCGGATGCGCGCCGAAGCGAAGGGGATCACGTTCTCCCATGAGCTGCGCGGTCCTGCGCTCCAGGCCGTCCGTGCCGACGAGAAGCGGCTGATGCAGGTGCTCTTGAACCTCCTGGGCAATGCCATCAAGTTCACCGAGCTGGGACGCGTGTGCCTCCATGTCGAGGTGCTGGAGGAGACCGTCGCTGCAGGGCGGATGGTGCGGTTCCGGGTCGAGGATACGGGTCCTGGGATCGCCCCTGAGCACCTGTCGCGCATCTTCGAGCCCTTCGAGCAGGTGGGGGAGCAGAGCGCGAAGAGCGAGGGCACAGGGCTCGGCCTCGCCATCACGAAGAAGCTCGTGCAACAGATGGGTGGTGCGATCGAGGTGCAAAGCGAGGTCGGCGAGGGCAGTGTCTTCACCGTGACGCTCCCGCTCGCCGAGGCGCAGCTCGCGACGAGCCCAGGCGAAGCCAGGGGGTGGGACACGATCATCGGTTATCCGGGGGAGCGCCGCACGATACTCATCGTGGACGACAATTCCGACAATCGCGCGGTGGTACGCGGGCTCCTCGGCCCGCTCGGCTTCGATCTGTGCGAGGCGGACGGCGGTAAGGAGGCGCTGCGCGTGGCCGCGCAGCGCGCGCCGGCGCTCATCCTGCTGGACGTGTACATGAAGGACATGGATGGCCACGAGACCGCGCGTCGCCTCAGGCTCATGCCAGAGCTCCGGCAAGTCGCCATCCTGGCCTCGTCGGCGAGCGTATCCGAGGCCGAGCGGCAGCGATGCGCCAGCGCCGGCTGCGACGACTTCTTGCCCAAGCCCGTCGTGGCGAGCGCGCTCCTGGACAAGATATCGCGCTTGCTGGGCATCGAGTGGCTTCGCCGCGATGAAGCCCCCGCTCACGATGCGCCGGGGAAGCAGCCCGAAGGCGGCGGCCACCTCGCACCGCCTCCGGCCGAAGAGCTGGCGCTCCTGTCGGCGCTCGCGAAGAAGGGGCTCGTCCACAAGATCGTGGAGGAGGCGGAGCGGATGGCGCAGCACGATCCACGGCTCAGACCTTGGATCGAGCAGCTCACGACGCTGGCACGCAGCTACCAGACCCGGAGGCTGCGGGACTTCGTCGGTGCGTACGGCCCAGGCGGCGCGGGCGGCGCCGACGGCCGCGCGGAGCCGCAGGGATCGACGTAGCGAGCGGCCCAGGTCGTGGGGACGATGCCAGGAATGGCGGGAGAGAGCCGCCGGGTCGCCCTGACCTTGGGTCCGGTCGCCAACCTGGGTCGGGTCGCCCTCAGCCTGTTGAGCGAGCCTCAGGAAGGGTGGTGAGCGCAGCCGGCGTGCTCGGCGCGACGCTGCGGTACCGATCGTGCCCAGGCGCCCTGTACAGCAGCACGCCGTCCTGGAGCCGCCCATCGGGCCGGATGAGCGGCAGGAGCCCCGCCCCCTGCTCTTCACCGCGGAGCACGTCGAGCTGCCACGCGGGCTCGACGCCTGCGGCCACGCGCGCCAGCCATGCCCGTCGGGCGTACCGCCGCGCCGCGCCGAGCGCGGCCAGCCCAAGCCCGAGGACGGCAAGGCGCGACGGCGACACCGCCACGGGTACCCCCTGTCGGGCGAGCTCCGCGCACGCTCCCCCGAGGAAGAGCCACACGCCCACGGTCGTGAGCACCCGATCGGGGCCGTCGTGCGAAGGATCCAGCCGCGCGCGCACGGCGCTCACGACGACGACGGCGTACGAGGCCCCAAAGACGAAGCCGAGCGGCCCCCCGAAGATGCTGCCGAACAGGGAGCCCCCAACGAGCTCCCAGAGGGCGCTGCCCATATCTCCGTGCCTGATGACGCCCATGCCCGCGAGCGACAGGCCGGCGTTGAGCGCACCAGCGAGCGCGCCGCCCCAGACGCACCGCAGCGACGCGACTCGGGCGGTCGTCGCGCGCAGCGCGAAGCGGACCAGGATCAAGCTGAGCAACGCCGTCGAGAGGGCCACCACCGCGACGGCACCCGGCTGGACCTCGATCTTGTAGCGCGCTGTCGGGATCCCCTGGACCGCGGGCAGCGCCGCCGCCGCCGCGAACGCGACGACCGCGGCGAGCACGATCCTGTCGGGCGTCAGCCAGAGGGGCGGGGACCAGGGAACGGGGGGCGTCGGGCGGTTCATGCGGCCTCCAGGGGCGCCGAGGACGCCCGGCGAGGGCGGGCGGGGGCGCGCTCCTGCTCTGACCCGTCATCCAGGCTCAGCCATGGAGCGCCTCGGGAGAGACTGCAACGTTTTTGAGGAGGCCCTCGGTGACGCCGCATCCCCACCTCGCCGACCGTCATCGCACCATCGACACGGTCGTTATCCCAACCTGGGGCGGGTGGACCGTTCGATCAGCTGCTCCACCGTCGCGATCTGCAGGTCGCGCGTCTGGGCCGTGAGCGAATAGAGCATCGCCTCACGGAAGAGGCGCTGCGCGGCGTGGTCGACGAGGTTGGCGCTGCCGCCGGTCGCAGCGACCGCGGCGTGCGCGGCCCTGACGCCCAGATCGATGCACCAGGCGCGGACGCGGACCGCGTGCTCAGCATGGCCATCCTCCTCCGGCCGGTCCGCCCATGCATCGACCTCGGCGCGGGCGGCCTCCCTCTCGTCCTCGAACGCCCGCGCGGCGCCCGCCAGGCGCGCGCTGCCGCGGCGCTCCGCCAGATCCGCGAGCAGGGCCGTGGCGGCGCCGGCGACGCCCAGGGAGAGCGCCGACGGCGTGAGCAATCCCGCCACGTCGCGGGCGGCCTGCTGCTCGCGCGTCAGCGTGGCGATCACCTGCTCGGGGCCGACGCGGAGCTCGCGCAGCGTCAGCGACACCGTGGCCGAAGCGTTCATCGCGCTCAGGCGGAGCGGCGGCGATGCCTCGATGGAATCCCCCGCCTGCAGCGGTGTCAGGACGTACATCAAGCGTCCGTCGGGGAGCGCGCCGGCGATGACCGCATCGTCGGCGATCCCATGGCCGGTCAACCAGGGCACGGTGCCGTCGAAGCGGAACCGGTCGCCGTCGGGCTCGACCCTGACCATCGGTGGGCCCGGGCGGCGGACGTGCGAGAAGCCCACGGTGCAAAAGCGCTCTCCGGAGGCGAAACGAGGCAGGGCGCGCTCCTTGAGCGCCTCGTTGTCGCCGCGCGCGATGAGCGGGCACGCGGCGGCGTGCTGCATGTGGACGAACGCCGTCACACCGCAGGCGCCGGCGAGGATCTCCAGGACCTCGCGCGCCACCCGCGGCGGGGCGCCGTGGCCGCCGTGGCACGCTGGCGTCGCGATCCCGAGGAGACCTGCGCCCGCGAGGGCGCGGATGTGCTCTCGGGGAACCGCCGCGGCCTGATCCGTGGCGTTCGCCGAGGGGGCGAGCACGAGCGTCGCGAGCCGGCGGGCGCGCTCGATCAGCGCGGCGGAGCCGGACGTGGCGGGCGGCGTGGGCGATCCGGGGGACATGCGAAGGGAGTGTAGGCCGCGGCGGCGACGCGACCCAGCGACCCGACCCGGCGCGGCGCCGACAGGTGTCATTGCCCGAAACGGTCGTTCGCCTCTCCGAGGTCGTTCACGCCATCGCTCCCCTGCCGGAGCGACCGCGCGGAGGAGAAGTTGCGCGGATCGCTGTCGAAGGAGGTGCCGCCGCTGGTGAGCGCGAAGACCATGCCTTCGTGGCCGACGTCGGCTGTCAGGCTTTTTCCTGGCGCGGAGACCGCGAGATCCGCCCTTCCATCGTTGTTGTAGTCGCCCGCGCGGAGCACCTCGCCGAAGTGATCGCCGTTCCCGTAGAACTCGTCGCATATCGGAGCGAAGAGGAAGGCCCCCAGGGAGCTCTCCTGAGTCCAGTGCCTGCGGGAGAGGATGGATAGCCCGCCGGAGATGCCGTAGAGGATATACGCCGCGCCATTCCCCGAGTACCCTGCTCCCGACTCGTACGGCGCGCCGATCACCAGATCGTCCCCGTGCTGCCCGTCGAGGTTGCCGGTGGCGAGCGCGCTACCGAACCCGATCAGCTCGTTCCCGGGGTTCCCCAGGAAGGACGGGAAGAAGCGCTGGCTGCCGAGGGTCGACAGCCCGTCGCTCGTGCCATAGACCACGCTCACGGATCCCTGAGGTGCGTCGTATCCGCCGAGCACCGGCACGAAGTCCTCGGGCGCGCCGACGGCGAGATCCGCGAACCCGTCGGCGTCGAAGTCTCCGGCGGCGAGCGCGGCGCCGAACTCGTCGCCTTCGTTGGACGGCCCCGGCAGCTCGTGGCCCTGTCGGAGGATGTAGAGGTCCCTCGCCGCGAAGCCGGACGCTGTACCGTAGAGGAGCGTGACGAGGCCTCGCGAGTACCAGTCGCTCCCGATCGCGAGGTCGTCGTAACCATCGCCGTCGAAATCGGCGGCGGCGAGCGTCGAGCCTGCCAGGAAGATGGTGTTCGAGGGACAGATGCTCCCCTGGGGCGCAAGGCAGCGCCGGAGGGTGCCCGCCTTCCCGTACCCCAGCCCCTGGGGCGTGGCCGAGCCATAGATGATGTTGACGCCGCCAGTTGGGTAGTCTTCCCCCGGCGCGCCGACGGCGAGGTCGTCGATGCCATCGCCGTTGAAGTCGCCCGACGCGAGCGCGGCGCCGAACCTGTCTGCCTTCTCCGCGGTCCCGGCCACGCCGGTGGAGTCCTGGGTGATGAGCTGCGCTTTCGCGTTGCCATCCATGCCGCCCGGCCGGAGCCCTGCCGCGAGGAAGCCTTGGGCCGGGAGGCCGTAGATGATCGCCACCGCTCCTGCCGCGAACAGTCCATCGACATTCCGGGACGGGACACCGATCGCCAGGTCGGTCCACCCGTCGGCGTTGAAATCGCCCCAGGCGACCACCTTGCCGAAGTTGTCCCACGCCTCCGGCGCGACGCCTGCGATCCCGAGCGAGCCGGCAGCGAACGACTGATCGGTGCGTCCGGTGCCCCCGGCGCCGGTCGCGGAGACACCCTGGCTCGATCCATAGATCACGTGGACCACGCCTGCGTCCTGCGCGGCGCTCACGTCTTCGGCGTGAGCCGACACGACGAGATCGGCATACCCATCGTGGTTGAAGTCTGGCTCTGCCGCGTGCGCCGCCGCGCTCGACCAGAGCACGCTCGCCGTCACGAGGAGCGCCGCGGCGCCGCGCCGGGGCAGCGCATCCGGGGCCATGGGACGATGGAGGCTCGGCGTCGCAGGCGCCGGCGAAAGAGGCGAAGGGACGAGGGGAAACGCGCGCTCGGTCATCGTGATGTCTCCAGGTAGATCGCGGCGTGCGTCGCGCTGCCCGCGCGCGCATCCACGTGAGAGCAGCGGTCAAGCAATCGTCGCGCCGCTGGGACCTGCGGGCCTTCAGGTGGGGAGACTGCGCGGCCGGCGCCTCGGCCCCCTGCCCTCGCGGCCACGGAGAGTCGCCCTGGATTAGCATGGGTTCGATGGCGCGAGAAATCTGCGACGTGTGGCGAGGGTATCGGACGAAGGCATGGCTCTCGGGCGGCGGCGCGCGCCTCCATCCGCTGGAGGCTGCAGCCTCCTTTCAACGGCGCCGATGCAGCCTGAAGCCACCGGTTCCCGGCCGTCCAACGATGCTCCTGGACGCGATGGCCGCCGAGACGGTGCACTCGCTTATCGACAACCACATGCTGCCGAGGGCGCCTCTGGCCTCAAGTAGCCATGGCTCGGCATACCGTTAGTATACCGCGTGGGCCGCAACCTGCTCGACTTGAGATGGCGAGGGTGTCGGTGGGACACCGGTCGCCTTGGCAGCTTCCTGCGCATCCCGTTTGGCGGCCGTCTGCCGATACTCCTTGGCCTCGGGAATGCTAATAAATTCGATCTCACCATGAAGTTTTCGAACGATGAGCGTGAGCTCCTCAAGATCGATCCTAAAAAACTCCTTTCGCTCGTTCACAAGATTGACTCGCCGATGATGAAACTCGCGATGGAGCGCGCTCTCCAGGGCAGGAGCATCATCCGACCTAATCATCGCGTGAACGTCGAACTCGAAGGGAACGGAGGCGTCCCCAAGCTCCTTGATTCGGTCCATCGGCTGCAACCGTCGCGTCATACCAATCTTATAGACATGTTCACCGAAGGACCCAATATTGGAAATAATGTAAACATTACCGCTGCGCGTCATTTGAGCCTGTGAGATTGCTCGCTCTTTAATCACCTTCGCCTCCGCGAGCCGCTGCTGAAGCTCTTCGATCTGGCTCAGGAGCTTCTGCTGCTTCGCACCGGCTGCCCTCTGGACCTCCTCTTCCGCCTTTCTGAGCGCTTCGGCGTACCGCTGCTCTTCCCTCTCGGCCTCCTGCTTCGCCTTCTCCATCTCACGGATCGCGATCTCTTCCTCTCGCATCTGCTCCTTGATGCGTCGCTGCTCCTCTTTCTCAGCCTGCACCTTCTCCTCGTACTCGTGCGACAGGTAGAGCTCTTGAAGCTTCAGGTCGAGGTACGCTTTGGTGATCTCACATTGCTGCACGCTCGCGAGGCCATTGATCGCCTCCCATGCCTTGGCGATACGCGCCTCCATCACGTTGACGTTCTTGTAGTTGACCTTGGCCACAGCGGCGTCGCATTCACCGTTAAATGCACGCAGCATCAACTTGAGAGTCTGATTGTTTTGCTTACGCCCCTCTGCAACGCTGCCGTTGACGGTCCACTCCGTCCGTGCCACCGCGGCCTTCTTGCTCTTCAGCATATCCTTCTGAAGGTCACGGATCTTCTCCAACCGAGCCTGGTAGCGCTCCGAGGTCGAGAAGGTGTAGCGAGACCTGTAGAACCCGAAGGACTGAAGATCGGCGGCTTCATCAAGCGCGGCGAGTTCGGCGCGCCGCCGGCCAATCTCGGCCTGGAGGCCGGCGAGCTCGATTTCCCCTTGCTGCCGCTGAACCTGCAGGCCGTGGACGGCCTGGTTTAATTCGGTTCGGGTGTTGCTAATCTCCGCCTGCGCCTGCGCACGCTCCGTCGCCATCTGCGCCAGCACGCGCTGCCGTTCCGCATCAGCGTCGACGACTGGACGGAACCGATCCAGCAGGGCGGAGTGTGTTGCTGACAATGCGCGGAGTCGAAGAACGACCAGAACCAGGCCGACGACGGCGGCAACGAGGAGAAGTCCCAGCAGCGCTTCCATGTTGACGACACCTCCGAAGATATGGCTCGTGGAAGCCCCACATGCGGCTCTCCATGCCCCACCGCAGAGTCTAGCGATCCAGCCCTGCGAGTAGAAGCGCCTCTCGAGGCTCGTTGGCCGGCAACCTCAGTCCAGGGATGCGGAGGCGCGCAGCGCACCCACAATCGTGTGATTCTCGCCCCTGGCGGACCACATTCGCATGCCTTGTCCGAGAAAGACAGACAGCGGAGCGGGGCGTGGTACACGCTGGAGTGGTTTCTTGTCCGATGGAGCGCCGGCATCCTCGCTCGGGCTGACGAGCTGACAAGGCGAACCGCCCGGACGCGTACTGTACCGAGGCCCCGCCCGTGGTGAGCCTCATGCACTCACAACGGGACGATGTCGCAATATCCGCCCCACGTATGCCCGCTCATAGCCGCAATGATGAGCCCGTTCGCGTCTTCGATGAGTATGCGTCGGGATACGACAGGCGAAGCCGGCCACTGAAGCATTGAACTCCTGAAGTCGCTCTTCAAGAAATGTATTCAGTCCAGTGGCATCGCCACTCTCGACGATAACATCCGCGGTGTGCATGCTCGCCATGCTACCGCATTCGGTAGAAGCGAGCCTCGTGCCAGAGGCGCAGCTTGGCCCGGCGGCTCTCCGCTTCGCCAATGCCCCTCGCCTCGACCCCTGACCTCGACCACCTCGCGGCCGCCTTCGAGCTCGGCCGGCGCCCACCACGAAGCGAAGGCCAGAGAAAGCGCCGGCGACGCGCGAACGCTACAACATCACCTAAACTGTCCAGCTCCACGGATGTCTGCGACCCTCCGGTCGGAGTTTCAACTCTCCCGGGCAGCTCGCTCGCCTGACGGCCGAGCCTCGCATGCGTCCTCCTTCGCCGGACGCGACGCAACCCCACCCGCGCCCCCGCTTCCTCCCGCGTTGGCGCCGCGCCCCCAACCTCGCTGGAATCGCACCACGCCCACGTCCGTCGCGCCGATCGCGCAGCGTCCGCCGCCAGCTCACCTGCGCGCCGTCAGCGCTGTCTCCGCTCTACCCGGCCCCGTGCGCTCCGCCCGAAGCTCGGCGACGAGCCGTGTGCGCCCACGCGATAAAATGATCCCAGCTGCACGCCTCGAGCGATGAACTCGAGCAACGGGAGGCGCGCTGGCCTCCGATCGGTGCGTCGGTGAATGGTGGGGGCGACGCACAAGAGAGCAAATTTACAACGACACTTCCTGAGCGTCGGTGTCTCCGATTTCTGTGGAGACATGATAGCTCGAGTGGAGTACTTTCCACACATGGCCCCCAGGCGACAGACAACGCAGCTCAGATGCAATGCGGCGGCTCGCCGCACGGCGCACGCATCGGCCTCCTACGTGGGAGCCGCCGCGCTCCGTGAACGCGCGCGGCAGCAGCATGGTGCGTGGTGCGCCGCGCTCGCTCTCGCTCTCGCTCTCGGCGCCGCGGCGTGCGGCAGCGACGACGCCGATGGATCGAGCTCGGGTGACGCGGGCGGCGGGGGCGCCACGAGCAGCGGAGGGGCGACGAACAGCGGCGGTACCACGAGCAGCAGCAGCAGCGGAGGCGCGGGCACATCCAGCGGCGGCAACAGCACGAGCGGTCAGGGCGGCGGCTCGGCCTCGGCCGGAAGCGGTGGATCCGGCGGTGGCCCGAGCGTCGACGAGCCGCCGAGCTGCGCGCCCGGCGGACCTGGGCTCTCGACGTGCGGCCCGGACGGCAATGAGAGCTGCTGCACCAGCCTGCTGGTCACGGGCGGCACCTTCTATCGAACGTACAGCAACAGCGGCAGCGGGGCGACCAACACGAGAGATCCCGCGACGGTGAGCTCGTTTCGCCTGGACAAATACGAGATGACCGTCGGCCGCTTCCGGCAGTACGTCGATTACCTGGTCGCCGGCGGCTCCCCGCCGGCGGCGGGCAGCGGCAAACACACGCATTTGAACGACGGCCAGGGCGTGGCCGATGGCGCGAAGCGCGAAAGCTTCGAGTCCGGGTGGAACTCGAGCTGGGACAGGTACATTCCGACGGGCCAGGGCGCGGCCGCCACGTGGACGAAGAACCTGACCCCCACCGTGTACGGCACCTGGACGGCGAACGCCGACGACAACGAGATGCTGCCGCTCACGTTCATGAACTGGTACGAGGCCCACGCCTTCTGCATCTGGGACGGCGGCTTTCTGCCGACAGAGGCCGAATGGAAATACGCGACCGCCGGCGGAGACGAGCAGCGCATGTATCCCTGGGGCTCGATGGATCCCGGCTCTGGCAACGAGTATGCGATCTACGATTGCTACTATCCGAGCGGAAGGCGGGGCAGTTGTACGGGCGTCGTGAATGTGCCGGACGTCGGGAGCACGCCGCTCGGCGTCGGGCGCTATGGACAGTGGGATCTCTCGGGCAGCGTGTGGGAGTGGAACCTCGACGTCTACGCGAACTACGTGAGCCCCTGCGAGGACTGCGCAAACCTCACGGGCGCCACGAACCGGGTGCTGCCTGGCGGCGGCTTCCACACGGGGTTGATGCCATACCTCCTGTCGTCGAATCGCTCGGCGGTCTCCTACGATCCGGCGAACTACCGCGGCGACTACGGCGTCGGCGTGCGCTGTGCGCGCACGCCGTAGCGCCGAGCCGTCGCCGAGGGCGGCCCTCGCGCGACCGGACGCGAGCGAGCTGAGCTCGAGCGCGCGGTGCCACCACGCGCCGGCGTGCGACAGCGACGGACGCTGCGCTGGCCGGGCAGGACGAACACGAGGCACCCTGGCGGCGACGCCACAGAAGGGCGGATTTCGAAATGAGCGCACCCGGGATCCGCAAGCTGTCGAGCGGCTACGCGGACACGGCGAGGTGCGCCGCGGACCTTGCTGCGAGGTGGATCCTCCGGCAGGCTTCCGACATGACGTCCCTCGCCTTCGCGATGCCGGCGGAGATCGTCGACCCCAGCGTCGTCGCTCCGCCGGGCGATCTGTACAGCAACGAGCCCCCGATGGAGAGCTACCAGCACCTCGTCCAGATGATCCTGCTGCTCGAGAGCCTGGACCTCTTCTGGAAGGACCGGGCCGACTTCTTCGCCGCGGGGAACCTGACCATCTACTTCAGCCCCAGGCAGCTCAAGACCGAGCACTTCCGGGGCCCGGATTTCTTCGTCGTGCTCGGCACCGAGCGGAGGCCACGCAAGAGCTGGGTCGTCTGGGAAGAAGACGGCCGGTACCCGAACGTGATCGTGGAGGTGCTCTCGGAGAGCACCGAGGGCACCGATCGTGGCATCAAGAAGCAGATCTACCAGGACGTCTTCCGGACGCCGGACTACTTCTGGTTCCATCCGGAGACGCTCGAGCTCTCGGGCTTCCACCTCGTCGACGGGCAGTACGAGCCGCTCTCCCCCGATGCGTCCGGACGCCTCTGGAGCGCTCAGCTCGAGCTCTTCCTTGGCGTCGAGGAGGGACAGCTCCGCTTCTTCACCCCCGAGGGAGAGCTCGTGCCTGCTGGCAAGGAGCTCGCGAGACGGGCCGAGTCCGCTGAGCAGCGCGCCGAGTCCGCAGAGCAGCGCGCCGAGTCCGCAGAGCAGCGCGCCGAGTCCGCAGAGCAGCAGGCAATGCGGCTGGCAGCGAGGCTCCGGGAGCTCGGCGTCGATCCCGACACGCTGAAGTAGCGCTCGGCGCCCGCGCTCCTCTCGCTCCTCCTGTGAAGCGGATGATGAAGCTCTATTTCAGCCCTGGCGCCTGCTCGCTCTCTCCGCACATCGCGCTGCGCGAGGCCGGCCTCCAGTTCGAGCTCGAGCAGGTCCACCTCGGCACGAAGAAGACCCGGTCGGGCGCCGACTTCACCTTGATCAACCCCAAGGGCTACGTGCCCGCGCTCGAGATCGAGGGCGGCGAGGTGCTCACCGAGGGGCCGGTGATCGTCCAGTACATCGCCGATCGGAGGCCCGAGTCCGGGCTCGCGCCCCCAGCCGGCACCCTGGACCGCTACCGGCTGCAGGAGTGGCTGAGCTTCATCAGCACCGAGCTGCACAAGCAGTTCTCGCCGCTCTTCAAGCCGCGGGCGCCGGACGAGCAGAAGAACGCGGCGAGGGCGCTGCTCGGCCGGCGCTTCGCCTACGTGGCGCACCGCCTCGAGGGCGCGACGTACCTCCTCGGCGAGCGGTTCACGGTGGCGGACGCGTACCTCTATACCGTGACGACGTGGACGAGGTTCGCGGGCGTCGATCTCGGCGGATGGCCCGTCCTCGGCCGCTACAGGGAGCGCGTCGGCGCCCGCCCTGCGGTGCAGGCCGCCATCGAGGCCGAGCGGAGGCGGTAGGCCTCCTTCGAGTGCCTGCGGATACGCGCCTTGACACCACGATCACGCGCGGCTTTGCATGACGGCATGCTGCGGGCGATCGCCGAGGAGGTGTGGGCGTACGAGAGGGACTTCCGGCTGCCGTTCGGCGATCTGCCGGCGCGCACGACGGTCGTGAGGCGGGCCGACGGCGGCATCGTCATCCACTCGCCGCTGGCGTTCGATGACGACACCGCCCGGGAGATCGACGCGCTCGGCGAGGTGCGCGCCCTCGTCGCGCCGAGCTGCCTCCACCACGTCTTCCTGAGGGCCGCGACCGAGCGCTGGCCGCGCGCGAGCGTGCTCGGGGCGCCCGGGCTCGAAAAGAAGCTCTCCGGCCTCCGCTTCACCCCGCTGCCCCGATCCGGCGTGGCGCCGGAGATCGGCGACGATCTCGGCGTACGCCTCGTCGAGGGCGTGCCGTACATCGCGGAGCACGTGTTCCTGCACGCGCGGTCGCGGACGCTCATCGTGACGGATCTCCTCTTCAACGTGCATGAGGCCCGCAGCTTCGCCATGAAGGTCTTCCTCTGGGTGGGCGGCGTGTGGAGGAAGACCGCCCAGGACCACGTGTGGCGCGTGCTCATGAGGGACCGGGGCGCGGCGGCGCGCAGCGTCGCCGACGTCCTCGCGTGGGACTTCGAGCGCGTCGTCGTCGCCCACGGCGACGTCATCGAAGGCGAGGCGAAGGACCGGACGCGCCGCGCGCTCGCGTGGATGGGCGCCGGGGCTGGCCGGCTCCTGCCGGCGAGATGAGGGCGCTCAGGCGGCCGCCTGCGCGCGGCGCAGCCCGATGACCTGCGCCTCCGCGAAGAGCGCGACGGCGAGCGCCTGCGCCGCGACGAACGCATAACCGATCGCCGTCGGCTCGAACCAGCCGAGCGCGAGGAGGAGCACGCTGTCGACGACCCAGAGCGCGTTCGCGACGACGACGGCGACGACGGCCCCCCGCGCCGGACGCTCGCGCGTGCCGAGCCACGCGACGAGCGCCGCGAACGGGAGCAGGCTCGCGCCAGCCCAGCGGAACAGCGCCTCGGGAAGGCCGGTCAGGCCGGCGAGGGGCGCCGCGGCGGCGAGCATGAGGAGGCCTGTAGCGCCGCTGAGGGCCGCGTCGGCGAGGAGGACGCGGCGCAGGAAGCGAGGAGAGATCACGAACGACATGGTGGGCTCCTTTCGTTGCGGTCGGGGCTCATCGCCCCTCGATGGGCGGGACGTGCTCGACATCGAACGCGCGTGGCGCGCCGGCTGTCCGCAGCGCCCCTGACACCGCTCACCTTGGGGCGCCCGCGGCATGGGATCGATTACCTCCGAGGTAATGGGCGTCATTTTCCCGCGTGCTAGGGTCGACGCGCGATGACGAGCTCACACCCGCCGATCGGGGGTCTCCTGCGCGAGTGGCGCCAGCGCCGTCGAATGAGCCAGCTCGACCTCGCCTGCGAGGCCGACATCTCGACACGCCACCTGAGCTTCCTCGAGACCGGCCGCGCGCAGCCGAGCCGCGACATGGTGATCCACCTGGCCGAGCGCCTCGATGTGCCCTTGCGCGACCGCAACCAGCTCCTCGTGGCGGCGGGGTACGCGCCGCTCTATCCGGAGCGCAGCCTCGGCGATCCGGCGCTCGCGGCGGCGCGCAGGGCGGTCGATCTGGTGCTCGCCGGCCACGAGCCCTATCCGGCGGTCGCCATCGATCGGCACTGGACCCTCGTCGCCGCGAACGGCGCGATCGGCCCATTCCTGGCTGGCGCCGACGCCGCCCTCCTCCGGCCCCCGATCAACGTGCTGCGCCTGAGCCTGCACCCAGGCGGCCTCGCGCCGCGCATCGAGAACTCGCCCGAGTGGCGCGCGCACCTCCTCGCCCGCCTGCGCCGTCAGATCGACGTGAGCTCCGATCCCGCCCTCGTGACGCTCCTCGAAGAGCTCATCCGCTATCCATCGCCGGAAGGATCGAGGCGCCCCGAGCCCGCCCGCGAGCCCGACCCGGTCGCCGTCGCGGTGCCGCTCAGGCTCAGGACGGAGGACGGTATCCTGAGCTTCCTCAGCACGACGATGGTCTTCGGCACGCCGATCGACGTCACCCTGTCCGAGCTCGCGGTCGAGTCGTTCTTCCCCGCAGACCAGGCGACCGCGGAGGCGCTGCGCGCGACGGCGCGACGCCGAGGACAAGGGCCGTCCGCCGAGGGATCCCCTCGGATCCCGCTCTGAGGGCGCGCGCCGCGCACGCGTCGACGAGCCGTGCACGGCCCGCTCCCCTGAGAAGCGCTAGGAGCGCTGCCCGCGCGTCGCGATGAGCAGCGCCGGGAGCGCTACCGGTGCATCGCGATGTCGTTGCGGGGAAAAGGCTTGATGCGCCGGGTCTGCCGCCCAGTGGACGGGATGGTCTTGGTCCGCCCGGGGGATCGCGTGGGCCGCACGGAGGGCTTCTTCTTCGAGGTCGACCGCGAGGCCTCGCTGCTGGGCGCGCTCTCGGGCTGCGCCGCAGCGGCCTGGACGGGCTCCTGGAGCTCCGGCGCGAGCAGCGGCCGGGGTGCCTCCACGACGCTGGCGAGGAGCGTCGACTCGGTCGAGCTCGCCAGCCCGGCGCGGGGAGCGACGGCGGCGAGCGCGGCGCTGTCGGCAGCGGGCGCGGTGAACCGGACGCCGAAGAACAGGCTGGCGCCGGCCAGCACGGCGCCGATCGCGGCGGCCGCCGCGAGCCGCGCGGATGGCCTCTTGCGCTTCTTGCGGCTCGACGCCGAGCCCAGGACCGCCGTCGTGCCATCGCCGCCGTCGTCCTCGCAGAGATCCGCCTCCACGACCGGTATCGACGGGGACGTCATGACAGGGTTGCGCCGGGTAACCACGCCGTCCTGCGAGCTCACGGGCGGGGCCTCGACCACGCTCTCCACAGCCGCGTCCCCGGCCGCCGGAGCCGGCGTCTCGGTGCCCCACTTGCGTGACGACAGCGCACGCTCCAGCGCCTCTGCCATCTCCTTCGCCGACCCGAAGCGCGCGCTCGGATCCTGCTGCAGGGCCTTCGCCATCCATTCGTCGACGGCGGCTGGCACGTCGATCCGGTGCGCGCTGGGGGGCGTGAACCGCCCCCTGTGCACGGCGAGCGTGAGCGCCGCGAGCGTCTCTCCGGAGAACGGGGTCCGCCCCGTCATGGCATGGTAGGCGACGACGCCGAGCGACCAGAGATCCGCACGGAAATCGAGATCCCTCGGGCTGACGAGCTGCTCTGGGCTCATGTACAGCGGCGTCCCGACCACGTTCCCCGTCGAGGTGACCCGCAGGTCCCGGACCCGCTTGGCGATACCGAAGTCAAGCACCTTGACGAAGCTCTCCCCGTCCACCTGGGTCAGGAACAGGTTGTCCGGCTTGATGTCGCGGTGGACGATGCCGAGGCGGTGCGCCTGCCCGAGCGCCTTGGCCGTCTGCGTCACGATACGCGCCACCTCGCCGAGCGGCAGCCGGCCCTGGCGGCTGATACGGGTCCTCAGGTCGTCGCCGCGGAGGAGCTCCATCGCGATGTACGGCATGCCCTCCGCGGTCAAGCCGTGATCGAGGACCTGCGCGACGTGCGGGCTCGTGATCTGCGCCGCGGCGACCGCCTCTCGCCGGAACCGCTCGACGTAGCCCGGGTCGTCCGCGTACTCGGGCGACATGAACTTCACGGCCACCTGAGCCTTCAGCGGAAGCCTATCCGCGACCCAGATGCTCCCCATCCCGCCGCGCCGGAGGATGCGCACGAGCCTCAGCGAAGGCGTCACCATCTGTCCGGTGTGCAGGGGCATACCTCTGCTACTCCTTCTCGCACAGGCCCGAGCCGGTGGTTCCGTCAGCTCCAGCCGAAAACTCGCCCGAATGGCGTAAATAGATCACTACGACGCCTTCATTGCCTCTGCAAGAGAAACAAAGTGCTCTCCGCCACGTGAGTCGCGTCAGTCGCGTCAGTCGCGTCAGTCGCGTCAGTCACGTCTGCGCGCGTGTCGCGCACCCGCGCACATTGAAGCCAACCTGTCTCTTACATCTCTTACATCCCCCAGGAGCGCAGGGGCCACGGAGCGCTCCTGTGCGATACGGCCACATGGACGGATATCCGCCGTGCGCCGGTGTCGGCGCATGAGCGCATGCCGAGCGCCACGCTCATCCGGCCGATCGAAAGCACCCGTCGTCGCGGGCGGTGACGCTGAACAACGGAGTTGAAGGTAGGTTACCTGATGAACAGGTGGGGAGCCCGGGAACAAGCGTGCGTGTCGTACGGCCATGGCTCGCGATCCGCTGCGGCTTCATCCATGGGCTCACCTCGCCGCGCCAGATGAGCCCCCCGGGGCGCGAGGCTCAACACCTCTTGACTTCGAAAAAAGTCTTTCATTTTACCTCCACAACCACCGTTCGGGCAGCATGGAGGGCGGCGCTCGTGTCTTCATTCTTCATCCTTCATCCAGGGCGGGAATCTCGAGGACGGGGCGAGACCCATTGGGGTGTCGGCATCGTCCGACATCGGAGGGCGGGCCTGTCCGGAGCTCCACCCGCGCGGGGCGCTCGCGCTTCCCCGGATCACGCGCCGCGACAGGCGGGTTGTCTTCTAGAGGAGGATTGAAGCCTCTCGTCTTCTGGATGCCGGCTCACTGAAAGAGTTCACCCAGCCGAGGACGGCCTGGACACCCGCGGAGCTCCCGCGTACGCCGGCGGAGGAAATCCAGCCGCGCCGAGGCTGAAGCAGAGGCGTAGGGGTGCGATAAAAAATGAAGCGCGGGTGTCATCCATGGTTGCGTCTACGCGCGCAGGCGTAGAATCGCCGGAACCATGAGCCGATCCCCCTCCGACAAGGACGCGCACAAAAAGGCAACGGTCAGCCCCGTGCCGTCGCGAGGGACCCCGCCGGAGACGATCCCGTCGCGCGCCAGCAGCAGCAGCGCCCTGCCGTCGGCGCCGCCTCCGACACGCACCAGCGCCGGCAGCGGCAGCGCCCTGCCGCCGGCGCCCGCATCGAACCGCGGGGGCAGCACCCTCCCGCCTCCTCAGCAGCACGCGCCGCCGCCGGCGCGCGGCAGCCACTTCCCGGCCGACGCGCGCGTGCGGCGAGATCGGCCGAGCGTCCCGCTCTCTCCGCACGGCGTCTATGCGTCGCAGGAGGCGCGCGGCTGGCGAGAGCGGCCGACCGCCGCGGCCGCGGCCGCGGCGCGCAGCGGCTACACCTTGCAGGATCCGTTCGACCGGTGGGACCCGCCCGAGGGCTCCCCCGCCCCGCCCGCGACCCAGCCGCCCGAGCCGCCGAGCTCGCGTGTCCCGGAGGGGTCGCGCCACGACGACGCCGGCCGTGGCCACGCGCCGGCGTCGTCGCCGGCCAGGCGCACGGCGACCGGCGGGCTGCCCGCGCATCAGCCCGCGCCGCCGGCCAGGTCGACCGCGGGGCGCGAGCCGCAGCGGCTCCACGAGCCGCACGGCGGGGGCCACGACCCGTACACGCCCATCAACCAGATCCTCGGCTACACGCGCCTGCTCGTGGCGTCGCTGCAGGGCAAGGTCGCCCCGCAGCACATCGAGGACATCCGCAACATCGAGCTCGCGTCGCGCAAGCTGCTCACCATCGTGCAGGCGATGGAGAACGGCGACGAGGACGCGCCCTCCAGCGTGAAGGTCAGCATCCCCTCCCCGCACGAGGAGCCCGCGGTCCACGCCGAGATCGAGGGCAGCGGGCGTGGCACCATCCTCGTGGTCGACGACAGCCGAGGCAACCGCGACGTCCTCTGCCGGGTGCTGCAGAACAACGGCTACCTCACCGCTTCCGCCGAGGACGGACCCCGCGCGCTCGGGCTCGCCGCGCGCGAGCGCTTCGACGCCGTGCTGCTCGACGTGAACATGCCCGGCATCAGCGGCCTCGGCGTGCTCTCCGCGCTGCGCCAGAGCCGGTCGCAGGCCGAGCTCCCCGTGATCATGGTGACGACGCGCGGCGCGAGCGAGGACGTCGTCGAGTCGCTCAAGCTCGGTGCCAACGACCATGTGACGAAGCCGATCGACTTCGACATCCTGCTCGGGCGGCTCGACACGCAGCTCACGCTGAAGCGCTCGCGCGAGCAGCTCTCGCAGCTCGCGGCGGAGCTGTCGGTCAAGAGCGAGTTCATCCGCAAGACGTTCGGCCGCTACCTGAGCGACGACGTGGTGAACCGCCTGCTCTCCTCGCCCGAGGCCCAGCTCCTCGGCGGCGAGGAGCGCGAGGTGACCATCATGATGACGGACCTCCGCAGCTTCACGACGATGACCGAGAGCATGCCGCCCGACGTCGTCATGCGGCTGCTGAACGGCTACCTCGGCGAGATGGCGCGCATCATCGTCGCGCGCGGCGGCACGATCATCGAGTTCATCGGCGACGCGATCCTCGCGCTCTTCGGCGCCCCGTTCCCGGCGGGCGACGACACCCGCCGCGCCGTCGCCTGCGCGCTGGAGATGCAGATCGCGATGGACGCGGTGAACGAGAAGAACAGCGCCGAGGGCCTGCCGACGCTGCAGATGGGCATCGCGCTCAACACCGGCCCCGTCGTCGTCGGCAACATCGGCTCCGAGGCGCGCACGAAATACGGCGTTGTCGGCGCGCAGGTGAACCTGACGTCCCGCATCGAGTCGTGCACGGTGGGCCGCCAGATCCTCATCGCGGACACCACGCGCCGCGCCGCCGGCGTGGGGCTCCTGCTCGGTCAGAGCCACGCGCTGGCCGTCAAGGGGTTCTCGAACCGCGTGCTGGTCCACGAGGTGCTGGGCCTCGACAACCCCGAGCGGCTCTACCTGCCCGAGCGGCGGGTCGAGATCCTCTCGCTCTCGTCGCCGCTGCCGGTCGTCTGTGCGCGCCTCGCGGGCAAGCGGGTGGAGGGCGAGCCGCAGTCCGCCTTCATCCTCGGGCTCTCGCCCTTCGGCGCCGTGCTGCGGATCCATCCCCGGCCCGCGCCCTTCACGAACCTCCAGATCCACCCGTCCGGCGCGCTAGGCGAGCAGCTCGGCGGGGAGCTGCATGCGAAGGTGATCGAGCTCGACGCGCGCGCCGAGGACGTCGTGCGCATCCACTTCACGTCGTCGCCGCCGGGGCTCGCGGCGTTCGTTCAGAAGCTGCACCGCGCCGAGGCGTAGCGGCTCGCCGCCGTACAGGCAGGCTCGCGTCCGGGTGTGCGGGAGGTGCTGCCGAGCCGCCCGGCCCCTGGAGAGGGGGCCCGTCGCGTGAGACCTGGGACGAACTCGCGCTCTCCCCTGGTGCCGGGGAGCGGACGACAGGCCTACTCAGGGGCTCGTGGAAAAGAGCGAGAAGGCGATCTCTGGGGCGCTCTGCGGGAGCCTGTTCGTCAACAGGCATGTCGTTCACCTCGAACCCGTCCTCCTGAAGCGGCCGTATCGGCTCGGCGACCGGTTCTCCTCGCATCCGAGGACATCGACCTGCGTGTACCCCACGGCGACGCCCTCCTGGGAGAGCACCTTTGCTTCGAACAGGCGCCTCGCCTACGCTCCGCCCTCGCAGCGCAACACGGCCCCTTCACGCGGCCCCCCACACCGAGGTAGCAGACGCACATGCGTTCCCTGACCGTCGCGGGCCCTGCGGGCGCGCTCCACATCGTCGATCATCCGGCCACGGGCGCTCCTACCGCCGCGGGCGCGGGCCCCTCGAGC
This sequence comes from Sorangium sp. So ce327, assembly GCF_051530205.1. Classification (NCBI taxonomy): domain Bacteria; kingdom Pseudomonadati; phylum Myxococcota; order Polyangiales; family Polyangiaceae; genus Sorangium; species Sorangium sp. So ce327. Next base: position 6,007,738 of record NZ_CP150330.1, read on the forward strand.
GAGGCGCTGCCGGTCGTGCTCGTGCACGGCATGGTCGGCCACGCCGGCTTCTGGGAGGCGCCGCTCGCGCACGTCGCCGGCCGGCGGCGCGCGGTGGCCATCGACCTCCGGGGGCACGGCGCGTCGGAGCCCCCGCCCGACGCGGACTACGCTCCCTCCGCGTGCGCGACCGACGTGCTCGCGGTCCTCGACGTCCTGGCGCTCCCCCGCGTGGCGCTCGTCGGCCACAGCTATGGCGCGCTCGTGGCGCTCGCCGTCGCGGCCGAGCATCCGGAGCGGGTCGCGCGCCTCCTGCTCGCAGACCCGCCCCGGGATTTCACGCAGATCCCGGCGGAGGTCCAGGCGCAGCACTTCCCGCCCTACCTCGCCGCCCTCGCGGCGGACGGCTGGCGTGACACCGCCGTTGCCACCTTCAGCGAGGCGCTCGCCGGCAGCACGCCCGCGACCCGGGAGACGGTGCTGGCGCGCGTCGCCGCCACGCCGCACGACCGGATGCTCGGCATGTCCCGGCACTTGCTGGAGTTCGAGGCGGTGAACGCGCTGGACCGCTACCTCGCCGCTCCGGGCGCCCGCGCCCACGCCATCCTCGCCCCCTCGAACGCATGGCCGCAGAGCCTGCACGCGCTGAGGCCCGCGCTGACGGCCGTCGTGCTGCCGGAGACCAGCCACTGGCTGATGCTCGACGCGCCCGCAGCGTTCGCCGCCGAGCTCGAGGCCTGGCTGGACGCCGCCTGAGCCCGGGATACGGCGCTCCCGCTCTCCGGCTCAGCTCCGCCCTCGCTTCCCCGCGGCGAGCTCGCCGAACCGCTCCCGGTAGCCGCCGAACCGGTCCAGCACCTCCCGCTCGGTGAGCCCGAAGTCGTCGAGGGCGTAGCGATGGACCCCGCGGCGGTGCTGCGGGTGCTCGCGCATCCACGCCTCGATCCGCGCGGCGACAGCGCCGTCGAACCCGAGGCCGAAGCGCTCGTGGATGCGCCGCACCAGCCCGGCGGGATCCTCGGTCAGCTCCTCGTAGCTCGCGTCGAAGAACCGCGCCGGGTCGAGCCGCGCGCGGGCCTCGAGGAAGCGGTCCATCATGGCGCCGAGCAGCTCGAGGGCCCCCGGGCCGACAGCGCGCGGCTCGACCCGCCGCTGGTGCATCGCGCGCGCGGCCGCGGCGAGGCTGCAGAACGACGGGACGACCCGGAGCGGATCGCGGTGCGTCATCACGATGCACGCGTCCGGATACACCTGCAGGAGCGCGGTGATCGCCGGCAGGTGGAAGGGAGACTTGAGCACCCAGCGCCCCTCGGGGCGCCCCCATTGCAAGACCTGCAGCTGGCGGCGGTGATGCTGGTAGTCCGGGACGAGGTCCTGCGCGAGCGCCCACCTCCGGTACGACGGCGTCTCGGCGCGGACACAGGGGAGAAGGGTGTTCTGCATCAGGAACACGCACTCTTCCGGGCCGTCCGCCGAGAGCTCGTGGATGGTGGCAAAGATCGGACAGACGGCGTGCGCGAAGCGGACGCGGCGCCTCGCCGCCGCGCGCCGGGGGTCGCGGGCCTCGTCCTCGGGATGGACCGGCGGCGACGGCGCCTGGAGCCGCCAGAAGCGCGGCGCGTGCGCGTCCGGGTGCAGGATCATCAGGTTGTGCAGCAGCGTCGTGCCGGTCCGCGGATAGCCGACGATGAAGACCGGGCGCGGCGTGCGCTGCTCGGTGATCCGCGGCTCGCGCCGCACGTCCTCCCGCAGCAGCAGGCGATTCGCGATCTGCCGCTCGATCTCGTCGCCGAAGCCGAGCCTCCCGAGCAGGGCCAGATCGGCCTCGTCCTCGAGCGAGGCGGAGAGGACCCGCAGCCCCTCCCAGAACCAGCCCTCGCCGGGATCGGTCAGGCCCGTGTGCCGCCGGGCGCGCTCGAACAGGACATCGACGTCCAGGGGAGCGAGCGCGCGCAGGGCCGAGCGCCCCATCCGCGCCCCCACCGCGTTGAGCGCGCGAAACGGCATCGACACGCGGTACGGATGAGGGGTCGATCGGGTGGGTCCGTGCATGCGCCGCCCTCAGGGTAGGCGCGCGCGGCACGGAGGGATAGCGCCGAACGGGCGGGCGCACGCGGGCCACGCGGCGGCTGCACCACGAGCGCATCCGATCCTTTTCGGCCGGGCGCTCCGGGCCCACACTGCCGCCATGCACGACGACAGCGCCCCCCGGCACTCCGCGCTCACCGAGAAAACGCTGGCTCACTACGACGATCACGCCCTGTCGTTCTGGGAGGGCACGCGCGATCACGACGTCTCGCAGAACCGCGCCGCGCTGCTCGCGGCCCTGGAGGGGGCAGGCCCGTTCACGATCCTCGATCTCGGCTGCGGCCCCGGGCGCGATCTCGCGGCGTTCCGGGCCGCGGGGCACAACCCGGTCGGCCTCGACGGGTCCGCGCGGTTCGTCGAAATGGCGCGGCGGCACGCGGGCTGCGAGGTGCTCCACCAGGACTTCCTGCGCCTCGACCTCGAGGCCGGGCGCTTCGACGGGATCTTCGCCAACGCGTCGCTGTTCCACGTGCCGAGCAAGGAGCTGCCGCGCGTGCTCCGCGAGCTCCACGCCGCGCTCCGCCCGCGCGGCGTCCTCTTCAGCTCGAACCCGCGCGGCGACGATCGGGAGGGGTGGTCGGGCGACCGGTACGGCTGTTATTGGTCGCTCGAGCGGTGGCGAGAGCACGTGACCGCCGCCGGGTTCGAGGAGATCGAGCACTACTATCGACCGGCGGGCCGGCCGCGCGAGCAGCAACCGTGGCTGGCGACGGTGTGGCGCAAGCGCTGAACCGCCGGCGAGAGCAGCTTGCAATCCATCGCCCCGAAGCGGGCGGAGACCCGCCGGTACCCGCGGTCAGTGCGCCCTGATCACCTGCGGGCGCGCGGGCGTGCGGGCGGTGGAGGCGCGGGGCGCGGGCCCGCGGATGACCGCCGGGCCCAGCGCGACGATCACGAGGGCCAGCGCCACGACGAGGGCGAGGCCGCCGCGCAAGGTGAGGCGGTCGGAGACAAGGCCGATGGCCGGAGGGCCGACGAGAAAGCCGCCGTACGACAGGGTGGCGAGCGTCGCCAGCGCCTTGCCGGGCGCGACGCCGGGGGCGCTCGCCCCGGCGCGGAAGACCAGCGGCACCACGACGGACAGTCCGGCGCCCACGCACCCGAACCCCAGCAGCATGGCGATGGGGGCGTTGGCGAGCAGCGCCGCGCCGAGCCCGCCCGCGACGACGACCCCGGCCGCGCGCACGACCCGATCGGCGCCGAAGCGCTGCGTCAGCCCGTCCCCGGAGAACCGCCCGAGGAGCATCGCCAGCGAGAACGCGGCGTAGCCGGTCGCCGCGAAGGCCGCGGTGGTGTGGAGCTCGTCGCGGAGGTAGACGGCCGACCAGTTGGCCATCGCGCCCTCACCCACGGACGAGCAGAAGGCAACGAGACCGAGCAGGAGGAGCCCTGTCGAGCGTGCGGCCCCGGGGCCGGCCGCGGTCGCGGGCTCGGGGCGCGCGTCGGCCGAGAGCGCCCCGCCCTCGCGCGCGACGGCCGCGGCGATGACGGCGGCGACGGCGGCGAGGTGCGCCGCGGGCGACAGCGCCCGGTCGGCCGCGAGCGCGCCAAGGGCCGCCCCGATCAGCCCGCCGAGGCTGAACATGCCGTGGACCGAGGCGAGGATGGGCCGACCGGAGCGCCGCTCGACCTCGACGGCCTGCGCGTTCATCGCGACGTCCATGAGGCCGTTGCACACGCCGAGCAGCAGGAGGGCCGCGACGAGCGCGGCGAAGGAAGGGGCGAGCGCGGGCAGGGGCAGCGCCGCGCACAGGAGCAGGGCCGAGACCCGGGTGATGCGCCGGCTCCCGAAGCGGGCGACGAGCGGCCCGGCGGCGCGGAAGGCGAGCATCGCGCCGCAGGCGAGGCCGAGGAGGGCGAGGCCGAGCAGGCCGTCGCGCAGCCCGAGCCGCTCGCGGACCGCAGGGACACGCGCGGCCCAGGACGCGAAGGCGATGCCGTTCGCCACGAACATGATCGAGACGGCGCGGCGAGCGCGCGCGACGTCGTCGACGAGCGAGAGGGAGGCGCCCATCACAGCACCCCCCGCGCAGGACCAGGCGAGCCGCTGGCGCACAGCCGCGGCCCGGGGAAGGCCGTCCAGAGGACGGCGGTCAAAGTTGGAGGCTCCCCGGAAGGTTCGTGCATTTTCGTGAACATCAGGGAAAGATCTTGGGGCCGGTTCGGACCGGAGCAAGCAACTTCGTGCACAAACAGGAACAACCGTGCAAAACAACGCAGACACCTCCGGCCTGATGGTGGCCGAGCGGCGCCAGCATATTCTCGCGGTACTGGAACGTGACGGGAAGGTGGTGGCGGCAGAGCTGAGCCGTGCCTTCGGGGTCTCGGAGGACACGATCCGGCGCGATCTGCGCGAGATGGCGAACGAGGGGCTCTTGCAGCGGGTTCACGGCGGCGGCCTGCCGGTCTCGCGGGTGAACCCGAGCTTCCCTGCGCGCGAGCGGGAGCGGCCGAAGGCCAAGGAGGAGCTCGCGCGGGCCGCGGCGACCTTGATCAAGCGGGGTCAGGTCGTGTTCATCGACAGCGGGACGACCAACGTGGCCGTGGCGCGCCACCTCCCGCGCGATCTCGAGGCGACGGTCGTGACCAACAGCCCTCCTGTCGCCATCGCGCTCTCGGAGCACCCGCGGGTGGAGGTGGTCCTGCTGGGCGGGCGCGTGCGCAAGGACCCGCTGGCCGCCGCCGACGGGGTGACCATCGCGGGGGTGCGCCAGATCCGGGCGGACCTCTGCTACCTGGGGGTGTGCACGCTCGATCCCACGTTCGGCGTCACCACGCTGGATCTCGACGAGTCGTACGTGAAGCGGGCGATGGTGGAGGCCTCGGCCGAGGTCGTCGCGCTGGTGACCGCGGACAAGCTGGGCACCGTGTCGCCGTACGTGGTCGCGCCGCTGAGCGAGCTCACGTGGCTCTTCACCGAGCGCGGCGTGTCGAAGGAGGCGCTCGCGCCCTACCGGGCTGCCGGCGTCACCGTCACGCAGGACCTCGAGGCCGAGCCCGCCTGAACCAGCCGGTCAGAGAGCCTGCCACGACGTCCAGGAGGCGCAGGCTCGCGCTGGCCATGCCGATCTCGAGGTGCCTGGACGCCCTCGCTCATTTCACGACGACCTTCGCCGTCGTGAACTTGACTGTCCCGCTGTTGTTCTGGGACTCGACCAGCAGCTTGACCTCGTGCAGGTTCCCCAGGGGAAGGCCGAGCGCTTCCCACTTGGTGAAGTGTTCGGAAACGGAGATGGTGCCGCACGTGCGAGCCGTCCGCCGGATGCTGAAATACTGATCGAACGTCTCGCTATTCCCCGTGATGGCCGGCTTGTTCACGCGGGTCTTCTTCCACACGTCGTAGGTCTCGCCATCGGCGGTGAGCGTGCCAACCTCGTCGCGCGGCGTCCCGTCGGAAGAAAACCCTGCCGGCTTCACGCTCCCCCAGTCGTCGAGGATGTAGAACTCGCGCAGCGGGTTGACCGTCCAGCCGTAGATACCGATGTACGTCAAGCCGCCGTTCTCCTCCGTCTTGGTATGCGCGAACTCCGCCGAGAAGGTGCCGATCTGGGCGTGCTTCCGGGTCTGGTTGAAGTCGAGCCCGACGCGCGCCAGGAAATCCTCGACGTTGTTCCATTTTGCGCTGAACGCGGCGTCGACGCCGTGCACGGTCATGCAGCCCGTCCCGCTTCCCTCCGCCCAGAGCTCATAACCGTAACCATTGCCCGCATTGCCTTTGCTGTTCGAGCAATACTCCCTGCCTCCGGTCAGGGGGGTCGCCGGCGGGCAGGTGTTCGCGCCGCTGCCCGTGGACCCGCCCTCGCCGGTGGACCCGCCGCCGCCGTCGCCGGGGGAGCCACCTCCACCCGTCGCTCCGCCCGCACCAGGGAGCCCGCTGCTGCTGCTGCTGCTCGCGCCGCCGCTCCCCGTGACGCCTCCGGAAGTAGCGCCCGCGCCCCCGGCGCCCGGTTGACCACCGCCTCCGCTCCCGCTGGTGGATCCTGCGATCGATCCGCCGCTCCCGTCGTCTTCCTTCCCCTCCCCGGAGCCGGAACAGCCCGTGAAAGCCACGGCAGCGAGGCAAGCGGCAAAAGTACCCAGCGACCAACGCGACGGAGCGAGAACCTTCATGGTTGGAGCATGCCAGGGGATGCACAGGATGATCAAGGGAGGCGAACCGCTGGAAGGGCAGCTCGTCGTCGGGTCGCCGCATCGGGCAGAAGTTTCCAGACCCGCGCGAACATCCCGTGCCATGCGCTGCTCGACGCGGGAGGGCTGAAGGTCGACGGCGTGCCCTCCACGAAGCATCCATCGTGGCGCGGTGATATGTCGCACGCCGAGGTCTGTGTCCGAAGAGAGTGCTCTCCGCTCTAAGGCACCGTGTCTCGTCGGGAAATCGACGAAGAGCGGAAGTTGGCTATCTTCGCGTCGACCTCGGCGGACGACAGGATCGCGTCCTCGGCGAAGTACACCCAGTCGACATCCTCGTGGTACGTCCGCGAGCTGCCCTTTGCCGCATCGAGCTCATCGTACCAGAGGTTGAAAAAGATGAATTGATCCACCTCTGGAGCGTACATGGAGCCGTGCGTCGCGCGATGCACCCCATCGATGGTATAGCTGATGGACGTGCTGGTAACCTGGAGAACGAGCGTGTGAAAGCCGTTGAAGTTCGCGGAGACCAAGCTCGAGAGGTTCACGTCCGACGTCTCCCACGACGTCAGCCACATCGTGCTCGTGTTGTCCTGGCCCCAACCGCCGTTGGGCATGTACTCGAAATCCTGCTCCGAGTAGTCCGGGTCGCCGACGGCCCACTCGGTCAAGGTGAAGAAGGTCTCGACGGGCTTGTCGGCGTAAAAACGCGCGCCGGACAGGGGGGTGTCGTTGAACTTGACCCTGGCAGCGTAGGTGCCGAAGCGGAACTTCTGGGCACGGGTGATCACCTCGGCCTGCGAGGTGGTCGCTCCGGTGCCGCTCGTGCTCGCCTCGAGGCGCATCAGCTTGTTCGTGGAGCTCTGCGGGTCAGCGACCAGCGAAACGTTGGATTCCAGCCACGCCGCGTCGCTCACCCCTGGCGCCCCCGACCAGCTCCGCAGCGACCACCAGCTCTTGAAGTTGGCGTCGCTGGTCCCGTTGTAGCTGAAGTCGTCGAAGAACTCGGCCGTGACCGCGCTGCCGGCCCGGGTCGTCGCGCTCGCCTCATTGGATGCGGCAGACGCGCCGCCCGCATTCAGGGCCGTGACTTTGTAATAGTAGGTGGTCGACGCGGCCAGGCCGGTGCTGTCATAGCCGGTAGAGGTCACGCCGCTGGCGATCTGGTTTCCCGTGCCAGGCGTGAAACCCGACGTGGTCGATCGGTAGACGTCATAGCTCGTCGCACCGCTGCTCGCCGCCCAGCTCAGGGAGATCGCGCTCGCGCTCGACGCCGTGGCCGTCAGGGAGATCGGCGCCGGAGGCGGCGACACGCTGCCGCTCGGCGGCGTACCGCTCCGCAGGCCGCCCGTGGGCGCGGAGCCGGCGTCGTGCACGGTGATACGGCCAAAGTTGGAGAAGGCCGTCTGGTTTCCATACGAGTAATCGTCGGTCTCGGCAACGTTCGTGTCGAACTCGATCCCGAGGTCGATCGGCTGGATCGTCGCCCCCGCAGCCAAGCTCCCGGCGGCGCTGGTGAAGCCGATCTGCACGTAACGATCGGCGCCTGTATAGGACACCGTCCCGGTCGTCAGCGTGATTCGGCTGCAGTCCGAGCTCCACCACCAGCACGCCGGGGTCACCGTCGTCGCGCCGTTCTTCGTGAACCAGTAGCGCAGGACGATGCTGCTCAGCGGTATCGGGGCAGCGGTGTTGTTGCGGATTGTTATCCCGGCCTCGATGATGGTGTCGTTCGGCGCGGCGGCGTCATAGTTGCGGTACTGAACGGTAAAGTCGCTCGTCCCGGCGGAACTACCGCTCGAGTGACCGCAAGTCGAGAGCGCGACGAAGATGCCCAAGCACGCGAGGCGGAGGGCACGAGCCCGCAAGAAATCGGCCATCCCTTCGAGGAGCGTCACACGTGTGCGCCGGCCAGTCCGTCTCATCTGCTCGACAGCATGTAGATATCTCGAGTTCATGATTGTCAATCGTGCTCCTTTCACGCCCGCATCGCGCGACATCGCCGAGCCGCGGTCGACTCCGAGCCTCGCGTCGAGCGGCGCCCGCTGTGGTCGTCGATCCGAGACTGCACCTGCGGAGGACTCCTGCCGCCGCGCTCCTGCGCTCCGTGGAGCGTGCGGATCGTCTCGCGGGCCGATCCGCCGGCCCGGTCTGGGCGCGACGGCCGCCTTCAAGGACGTTCAAGCACGGTGCGTGCCAGCGCTGAGCAGCCCCGAATCGGGCTTCGAAGCGACAGGCTCAACGGAGCATTGCCGGGAGTGCGTACGAGGGCGATCCCGGCGATCCTTCGGATCCCGGCGATCCTTGGGGTGCGATGGGCCTCGCGTGACGTCGGCGCGGAGGCCTGCTGAGATGGCAGCATGCCTCCGCTGAGCGACGACGATGCCGCCTCCACCGAACTCCTGCCCGGGCCGGTGCGCCCCGCCGCGGCCGCGGCCGAGAGCTTCGCCCTCTCCGTCATGGCGGGCCCGGACGAGGGCCGACGGTTCACGGTGGCGCCGGGCCTGCCCTCGCGCGTCCTCGCCGGCACGAGCCCCGCCTGCGACATCTCCCTCACCGATCGGCTCGTTTCGCGCCGCCACGCCGCCTTCGAGCTCGCGGGCGCCCGGCTCCGCGTCACCGACCTCGGATCGACGAACGGCACCTTCGTCCAGGGGATCCGCGTCGGCGACGCGTACCTCCAGGGCAGCGAGCTCGTCCGGATCGGCGAGACCGTGCTCCGCGTCGAGGCGCTCGGCGTCATGCAGGCGGCCGAGCTGTCGCCCGCCGTGCAGTTCGGCAGGCTCCTCGGCGCCAGCGAGGAGATGCGGCGGCTCTATCCGCTGTGCGAGCGCATCGCGGCCTCGAGCGTCCCCGTCGTCATCGAGGGCGAGACGGGGACCGGCAAGGAGGTGCTCGCGGAGGCGCTCCACGAGCAGGGGCCGCGGGCGGCCGGGCCGTTCGTGGTCTTCGACTGCACCGCGGTGCCGCCGACGCTCGTGGAGTCGGCGCTCTTCGGGCACGAGCGCGGCGCCTTCACCGGCGCGAACGAGGCACGCCGCGGCGTCTTCGAGGAGGCGCACGGCGGCACCCTGCTGCTCGACGAGATCGGCGATCTCGACCTCAGCCTGCAGGCCAAGCTGCTGCGCGCGATCCAGCGGTCGGAGGTGCAGCGCGTCGGCTCGAACCGCTGGATCCGCGTGGACATCCGGGTGCTCGCGGCGACGCGGCGCGATCTCGAGCGGGAGATCCAGGCGGGTCGGTTCCGGGACGATCTGTTCTTCCGGCTCGCGGTGGCCCGGATCGAGCTGCCGCCGCTGCGCAAGCGGCGGGGCGACGTCACGGTGCTCGCGCACCACTTCTTTCGGCAGCTCGCGGGCCGGGGCGCGCTCTTCCCGCAGGGGTTCGGCGAGCGGCTGGAAGACTACGACTGGCCGGGCAACGTGCGCGAGCTCTACAACGCCGTGGCGCGGCGCGTGGCGCTCGGAGACGCCGCGCCGATCGAGATCACCCGGGCCGGACTGGCCTCCCCGGGCGCGCCGGCGCCGCCCTCCACGCGCGGCGGCGCAGAGCCCGGGACATCCGGCGACATCGTCGAGGAGATCCTCGCGCTGAACCTGCCCCTGCCGCGCGCGCGGGAGCGGATCGTCGATCACTTCGAGCGGCGCTATGTGCAGCGCGTCCTCGCGCAGCACGGGGGCAACGTCAGCAACGCGGCGGCCGCGTCGGGCATCGCGCGGCGGTACTTCCAGATCCTGCGCGCCCGGCGCTCCACCTGACGCCCGCGGCGCCGGCGCGCGGGACGAGAGGCGCGCGACAGGCCGCGGGCTAGCTCCAGGCGCCCGAGAGCGCCGGATCGCCGGGGGCGATCCAGGAGTTCCCACGCTCGCGATCGAGGCGATCGCGGTGCGATCTCCCCGATCGCCCACGCGCGCCCCCGGCTCGCCGGGCGCGATCGCCGCGCTTCGGCTCCAGGAAGAGGTCAGCGACGGGCTGCCCCGACGCCGCGCGCCCATCGTCGGGGCCATGATCACGACTGGTACATCGCTTGCTCTTCCCTGAAGCAGCAGCGCAGTTGCATCGGGCCACGACGACCCGGCCGCGCTCGGTACCACGATGTCCCCATCAACGGGTGGTGATCGAGGTCGAGCCCAGCGGCGCGTCACGGCCCAGCGGCGCCGGATCGCAGCATGGCAATGCTGCGTTCGGCGAGACCACCATCGGCGATCGTTCATCTCTCGTCGAAGAAAGGCCACCATGTCTCTCCATCTTTCCAAGATTGCTCCCAAGCTTTCACTTCTCCTCGTCGCCTTCACCGCGAGCGGGCTCGGATGCCTTGCTTCCAGCTCGCCGGAGGAGCTCGAGGTGGATCAGAACGAATCCGCCGCGTGCGCAGACTTTCCGGAGTGGCAGAAGGATCAGCCGTATGCCGCGGGGGACATCGTGAATTACGAGGGGTCGGCCTACATCGCCAAGTACGACAATCCCGGCTACATCCCGACCGTCAGCACGTACTTCTGGGAGCCGTACTCCGGCTGCAGCGACAGCTCCGAGCCCACCGAGGGCTCCAGCTCCGAGCCCACCGAGGGCTCCAGCTCCGAGCCCACCGAGGGCTCCAGCTCCGAGCCCACCGAGGGCTCCAGCTCCGAGCCCACCGAGGGCTCGTGCAGCTATCCGCAATGGCAAAAGGATCAGCCGTATGTCGCGGGGGACATCGTGAATTACGAGGGGTCGGCCTACATCGCCAAGTACGACAATCCCGGCTACATCCCGACCGTCAGCACGTACTTCTGGGAGCCGTACTCCTGCGGCGGCAGCCCCGGCGACGACGGCAGGCCCCGCACGGCCCGTGGGCTCCCCGCAAAGGTCGTCGCTGGCTACTACCCCAACTGGACGGACGCGCCCGTCCGCATCCGGGACATCAACAGCAACTACAACGTGATCTATCTCTTTGCCGCGAAGCCCTTCGGAGGATCGCCCGGCACCACGGGCGCCGTCTACTGGGAGCCGCCGGGTGATGGCAAGGGAGCAGCGACGAACCTGAAGGACGACATCGAGTACGCACGGACGACCCAGGATCGCAGGATCATCCTCACCGTCGGCGGCGAAAAAAATGGTATGAGCTTCCCGACGCGCGCGAAGTCGGAGAAGTTCGTCAATAGCGTGATCGGGATCTACGACAGCCTGGGTGGGTTCGACGGCCTCGACTGGAACACCTTCGAGGCCGATCAGGCCCCCGACACCTCCGAGATGATCTGGATCAGCCAGGAGCTGAAGCGGCGCATCCCCGGCTTCGTCATCACCGCGCCTCCGGCCCCCTGGAACAGCCGCGACAAGACGTTTTGCAAGGAGATGGTGGACGCCGGCGCCATGGACTACGCGGCCCCGCAGTACTACGATGGCCCCGACCTCGCCGAGCAGTCTTACATCGTGAACAGCGTGAACGAGTGGGTCTCGCTGCTCGGTCCGACGCACGTCGTCGTGGGGTTCGGGCTCGCGGACCGGCAATACTACATGTCGATCGACGAGGCGATCCCCACGTGGAATCAAGTCGAGAGCAACCACCCGGCGCTCCGCGGCGTGTTCGACTGGGAGATCCACGTCGACGAGAGCAAGGGGTGGCAGTTCGCCAACGGCGTGGGACCGCTCGTCACGGACTGAAGCGGGATCGCGTGGAGCGCGCGGCGATTCCGCCCGCCGATCGCGGACAGCGCGCGCTCCCCTCGATCGAAGGAGATCTGCGCCTATCGGTAGAAGGCGACATCGTCGATCCAGATGTCGAACGCCTGCTCCTTGTCGAAGAAGAACTCGATGGCCCAGAGCCGCTCCAGGGCGGGCGCCAGCAGCTGTTTACCGTAGGGCTCCTGCTTGAGGCACTCCACCGGGATCTTGAAGTGCTTCCAGTCGCTCTCCAGAAAGACGGGCTTGTGAAAGTGATTGTTGCATCCGTCCTCGGCCTCGTTGCAGATGCCCCCCAGGTGATAGGTCTGCTGATCGATGAACATCACCTTCATTTTCCTGGTGGAGGCCTCCTCGGCGCGGGCCCAGAACGTGAGGCCACGGTACTCGGACGCGTCGTAGTAGGCCTCGTCGTCCAGATGGAAGCCGACGCCGGCTCCCCAGAGGATGAAGCCGTCATCGGCGCTCGTGTGCACGGCCCTGGCGCTGGCGCCGCGCGGAGGGTCGAGGGTGCTCACGAGGTCCGCGGGGTTCGCAGGATCCTGCCTTCCTTCCGGTGACTCGTCGTTGTCCTCGAACCAGAACCCTGCCCAAGGGTTCGCCCCGTTCCCTCCGGAGATCCGGGTATCTCCGTCTTCCATGTCGTCGATCATCGACAGGGCGAGGGTCTCCCCGGGCAGCACCGCGAGGATCTCGCATGGATCCCCCGCACCGCCGCCACTCCCGGCCGCTGAGCCCGCTGCGCCACCGCCTCCGGAGCTCTGGTCCTCGGGCTCGTAGATCTTGTCGAAGCCGAAGAGCTGCGCGCATCCGAGCCCGAGCAGCGCCATGGCACATCCGCCGGCGCACCGAACGAAAGCCAGCATCGTCTTCATTTTCATGTGAAATTTCGAGATGTTTTGGTCGCGGAGGATATCAGGGTGGCCGCCGAAATGGAATGATGCCCCCATCGAGTCATTCGGCTGTAACCGATCAGTCAGCGAGCGACCACCGGCCATTCCGCCGCGCGATGGCGCAGACCGACGGAGCGTGCCCTAGATCTTTACTGGAACACTGAAAAATACGCTTCGATCCGTCAGTTCCTGAGTGCAGGCGTCGCGTACGCTGGTGTATAAGTTCGCCTGCTGGTGGAACCCATGTCGCTGAGTCTGGACGACGGGATGCTGTTTGCTGGCAGGTACCGCGTGGTGCGCGGAATCGCCAGCGGCGCGATGGGCGCGGTCTACGAGGTTCTGCACATCGAGACGGAGCGCCGGCGGGCGCTCAAAGTGATGCACTCGCACCTCGCCGGCAACCCCGATTTCCAGGCCCGGTTCAAGCTGGAGGCGCGCGTCGCCGCGCGCATCGAGAGCGACCACATCGTGGAGGTGTTCGACGCCGGGATCGACGCCGAGACCGGCAAGCCGTTCCTCGTGATGGAGCTGCTCCGCGGCACGCTGCTCGACGAGCGCCTCCGCCACGCCGGGCGCCTGCCGCCGGAAGAGGCCGTCACCTTCCTGCGCCAGACCGCCATCGCCCTCGACAAGACACACGCCGCCGGGGTCGTCCACCGCGACCTCAAGCCTGCCAACCTCTTCCTGGCCGAGACCGACGACGGGGCGCCCCGGATCAAGGTGCTCGACTTCGGCATTGCCAAGCTCGTCGTCGAGACGGCGGCGGACTCGGCGGCGACCGCGGTCCTCGGCACGCCGCTCTACATGGCGCCCGAGCAATTCAGCGGCGAGTCGGTCTCGCGGGCTGCCGACATCTTCGCCCTCGGCATGATCGCGTACACGCTCCTCGTCGGCAAGGCGTACTGGTTGAACGACAGGCGGAAGTACGACAGTGCGCTCGCTTTCGCGACCCTCGCCGTGAACGGCCCGCAGGAGCTCGCGTCCACGCGCGCGGACGCCGAGGGGGTGAAGCTGCCTCCGGCCTTCGACGCGTGGTTCGCCAAGGTGACGGCCCGCGCCCCCGAGGCGCGCTTCGCCACCGCTTCGGCCGCGATCGAGGCGCTCGCCGAGGTCTTCGACCTGCCCGCCGCGCCGGTGCGATCATCGCGCCTGCTCCCCGCGGAGACGCCGAGTGGACATGCACCCCTGAGCTCCCGCTCCTTGTCGCTGCAGAGCGACGTCCAGCTCCCGACCGCGGCCGTGGTGACCGCGCTGCCCCCCACGAAGCAACGGAGCCGAGCCGCGATCACCGTCGCGGCGCTCGTCCTCCTCGGCGGCGGCGCCTTCGCCTTCGCCTCACTGAGCCGCGGCGCGCTCACCGCCGGCAGGAGCGCGGAGCCCGCGCAGACCGCGGGGGACGCGCGCTCGCCCGCCTCCGCGCCCCCTGAAGTCCATCCGACGCCGCCTCTCCCCGACGCCTCGGCGACAGCCACGGCGCCGGACGTCGCGACGCCCGCTCCCGAGGCCTCCGTGCCGCTGGGCAAGGGCAGCCGCGCGCTCGCCCCCGCGACGGGGGCAGCGAGCGCGCCGCCGCCGCCAGCGCTCGGCTCACGGCGCAGGCTCGCGCCAGCCCGGTCGGCCGCGGAGCCGAGCCCTGAGCTGCTGTACAAGCCGGACTGAGCACGATGGCAGGGCGGACACTCCTTTGCCAGGAGCGAGCGGGAACGATGGTATTTGGCGGCTCACGCATGCGCTTCTCCTGGTTCCGGTCCACCTGCCTTGGCGTGCTGGGCGTCGCCGTCGCCGCGCCGGCCAGCGCGCAGGCGCTCGCCGTCGCGGAGTCCCACTTCGACCGCGGGCGCGCCGACATGCTGGCTGGCCGGTACGAGACCGGCTGCCCTGCCCTCGCCGAAAGCCAGCGTCTCGATCCGCGCCCGGGGCGGCTATTCACGCTCGCCGAGTGCGAGGCCAAATGGGGGCGTATCGCGACCGCGGTCGCTCGCTACAACGACTATCTCGCGATGGTCGATCGCATGAGTGAGGCCGAGCGGGACAAGCAGTCGGCGCGACGCAAGATCGCGCTCGGGCAGCGCAGCGCGCTCGCGCCGCTCGTGCCGCAGCTCACGCTGTCGCTGCCTCCGGGCGCGCCGGCGGGGACGCGCGTGCAGTGCGACGGCATGACGCTGGAGCAACCCTCGCTCGGCGTCGCGCTCCCCGTCGATCCCGGAGAGCACGTCGTGACGACGCAGGCGCCGGGAGGGCCCGCGACCGAGACGCGATTCACGATCGACCGGTCGGAGTCGAAGGCGATCGTGCTCGAGGTGAAGCCCCCGGCGGGCGCCAAGCCGCCGCCCGCCAAACCGCCGGCGCCGGCGCCAGCGCCGGTGCCGGCTCAGGGGCCCAGCGGCCTGCGGGTGGTCACCTATGTGACGGGCGGGCTCGGCGTGGCCGGGCTGATCGTCGGATCGGTGACCGGGTGGATGGCGCTCGACGCGAGCGGCGTCGCGGCCGACAACTGCAGGGACGTGAGCCCCGACCGGGCGCGATGCAAGCCCGACGGGCTCGACGCTGGCAACCGCGCGAAGCAGCTTGGGCTGGTGAGCACGGTCGGCTTCGGCGCCGGCGTGGCGCTCGCCGGCGCGTCGGCGCTGCTCTTCCTGCTGGAGCCATCCCCGCGCCGCCAGCCGGCGCCTGAGGTGAGCTGGGAGCTGACGGCGGGCCAGGCCGGAGGCGGCGTCGTGGTGCGTGGCCGCTGGTGACGCGGCTCGCGCGCGCCGCCGCGGGCCCATGAGCCGGCGCAACGGTTCGGCCCCGTGGAGCAGTCCTGCCAGGGATCTGTCTCGCGAACCAAGAGAGATTTGACGCAAAGACGCCAAGAGCGCAAAGGCGCAAACCTGCACAAAGTTTGTTCGTTCTTGCGCCTTTGCACCTTTGTGCCTTTGCGTTGAATTCTCTCTCTGGATCCCCGGCCGGACTCCGCGTGGGTGGAACTGGCGCCTCTCACCAAGGTGAGCTCACGGCGCCCCTGGGGCGCTACCCCGCACGGACAAGCACGAGGGCGTCGGACAGGATCCACAGCCCGAGGCCGATCAAGACGAACGGCAGCGCCGCACGGCCGGAACGCCGGATGCGCGTGCCCAGGATCGGGTGGTTGACAAGGCGATGCCCGAGCGCGCACCAGGCGCCGGTCATGACCGCGAACACGGCCGCATGAAGCGGGATGTGCGCAGGGGAGCTGGAGAACAGCGGGATATAAACGCCGAGGTTGTCCCCGCCGTTCGCGACGGTCACGCTCGCCACGGCGATCACCTTGAAGCGTGACGCGCTGCCATGGGGCTCGCGCGCGCTCTCCGCTGCGTCTGCTTCGTCCGCTCCGCTCGCCACGCCTGCTTCCCTGGCCCTGGAGCCCCGCCAGAGCGCCCAGAGGCCTCTCAGGCCGAGCGCCAGGGGAGCCAGGCCGAGCAGGCCGATCCATCCGTCCGGCACGCGGACCGCGAGCAGCGCACACGCGACGCTCGCGATCACGAGCGCCGCGTTGCCGAGGAACTGGCCGGCCACCACCTGAGCGGGGGTAAAGCCTGGATCCGCGAAGAAGGCCGAGAGAAGGAGGATGTCATCGATGTTCGTGGACACGAACACGACCACGCTCACCCCGAGAATCGGAAGGATCTGCTCCATGGCGCGCCCGCGGACGTACCACCCCCCGCGGCTCGCGTCTGCTCGGGGGGCGCCGGCGCCGCGGGCGCCGCTCCGAACCGGCCGACGCCGGAGCTCACCCGGGCCTGCCGGGGTAGACCGTAATCACCGGAGCGACGGCGCGTCTGCACAGGCGACAGGAGACGAGCCGCGAGCTCGTGTAAGGAGAAGCCATGGCGACGATTCCCCAGCCCGTGCAGCCGACCAGCGCGAAGGCCGCGCCCGCCGCGCAGGGCGCCCGGACGGAGCTTCCGGTGCAGGGCATGACCTGCGCGGCGTGCGTGCGCCGCGTCGAGAAGGCGCTGCGCGCGGCGCCCGGCGTCCAGGATGCGGCCGTGAACCTGGTGACCCGGCGCGCGACGATCACCTACGACGCGCAGGCGACAACGCCGGCCGCGCTCGCCAGCGCCATCGTGGAGGCGGGGTACGAGGTGCCCGAGGTGCCCCCGGCGGCCAGCGTCCCTGAAGCCGCGCCGATCACCGGCCTTCCTGCAGCCCTGCAGGCCGACGGCGTCCCCGCAAGCCCGCCGAGCACCGGCGCCCGCGCGGACTCCACGGCGCCCGAGCGCCCGGCGGCGAGGGCGGACGCCCCACCGCAGCGCCCGCAGCCGAGCGCGGCCGAGCGCGCCGCCGCCATGGACGCGGCCGAACAGAAGGAGCAGCGGACGCTCCGGCGCGACGTCGCGATCGCCGCGCTGCTCACCGCGCCGCTGCTCGCCGTGGCCATGTCCCACGGCGCGATCCCGGCGCTCGAAGGCGCCTCCGCGCGCTGGCTCTCGCTCGCGCTCGCGACGATCGTGGTCTTCGGGCCGGGGCGCCGGTTCTTTCGCCTCGCCTGGAGCGCGCTCCGGCACCGCGCCGCGGACATGAACACCCTCGTGAGCCTCGGGACCGGCGCCGCCTGGCTCTACTCGACCGCCGCGGTCGCGGCCCCCGGCCTCTTCCCGCACGCCGAGCACGGCCACGCGCCGCCCGTCTACTTCGAGGCCGCGGCCGCGATCGTCACCTTCGTGCTGCTCGGCAAGCTCCTCGAGACGCGCGCGCGGAAGCGGCTCGCCGACGCGGTGCGCGGGCTCGTGGCGCTCCAGCCGAAGACCGCGCGGCGCGTCCGCGGCGACGCCGAGGACGAGGTGCCCGCCTCGTCGCTCGCCCCGGGCGACCTCGTGCGGGTGCGGCCCGGCGAGCGCATCGCGACCGACGGCGAGGTGGTCGACGGCGCGTCCGCGGTCGACGAGGCGATGCTCACCGGCGAGAGCATGCCCGTCGACAAGACGGCGGGCTCGGCCGTGCTCGGCGGGACGCTCAACCAGAGCGGCGCCCTCGTCTTCCGCGTCACGAAGACCGGCGCGGACACGGCGCTCGCGCGCATCGTCGAGGCCGTCGAGCAGGCGCAGGGGTCCCGCGCGCCGATCGCGCGCCTCGCCGACGTGGTGAGCGGCGTCTTCGTGCCCGTCGTCCTCGGCGTCGCGTCGCTCGCCTTTGCCGCGTGGATCGCGATCGACCCGACCGCCGCGGGGCTCGCCACGGCGGTCGAGCGGTTCGTCGCCGTGCTCGTGATCGCCTGCCCGTGCGCGCTCGGGCTGGCCACGCCGGCCGCCGTGGCCGTCGGGACAGGGCGCGGCGCGGAGCTCGGCGTCCTCGTCAAGGGCGGCGCGGCGCTCGAGGCGGCGAGCCGCGTCGACACGGTGCTGCTCGACAAGACCGGGACCCTGACCTCGGGTCGGCCCGAGCTCACGGACGTCGTGGACCTCGCGGGCGACGGCGAGGCGGCGCTCCTCGGCCTCGTGGCGGCCGCCGAGCGCGAGAGCGAGCACCCGGTCGCGCGGGCGATCGTCGAGGGCGCCCGCGGCCGCGGGGTCGGCATGGCGCCGGCCTCGGCGTTCCGCGCGGAGATCGGCCATGGCATCGAGGCGCGCGTCTCGGGGCGCCTCGTCCGCATCGGGACCACGGCGTGGCTCCAGCGGGCGGGCGTCGACCCGGCCGCGCTGGAGGCCGAGGCCGATCGCCTGGCCGCGCTGGGCCGCACGCCGTCGTTCGTGGCCGTCGACGGGCGGCTCGCGGGCCTCGTGGCGGTCGCCGATCGGCCCACCGAGGAGGCGCGCCGCGCCGTCGCGGCCATGGCCGAGCTCGGCGTCGAGGTGGCGATGGTGACCGGCGATCGGGCGGGCGCCGCGCGCGCCGTCGCCGACGAGCTCGGCATCCGCGCCGTGTTCGCGGAGGTGAGGCCCGAGGACAAGGCGAGGATCGTCCGCGAGCAGCGGGCCGCCGGCCGCAGGGTGGCCATGGTCGGCGACGGCATCAACGACGCGCCCGCGCTCGCCGGCGCGGACGTGGGGATCGCCGTGGGCACCGGCACGGACATCGCCGTCGCGTCCGCGGACGTGGCGCTGATGCGCGGCGGGATCGCGGGCCTGCCCGTGGCGCTCGGGCTCGCCCGCGCCACCCTGCGGACGATCCGGCAGAACCTGTTCTGGGCGTTCATCTACAACGTGATCGGCATCCCGATCGCGGCGGGCCTGCTCTACCCGTTCACCGGATGGCTCCTGTCGCCCGTCCTCGCGAGCGCGGCGATGTCGCTGTCGAGCGTGTCGGTGCTCACCAACTCCCTCCGGCTACGCGCGTTCGGTCGGCCGTAGACCGGCACACACGGGCGCGCTGGCGGACACAGCAAAAGCGGCGCGTTCCTGTCGCCTTTGCAGCCCGACGCGGTAAAGCAAGAAGCCGACGAGCAGCGCGCTCGTCGCGCTGTTATCCCGAGCAGCCGGCTCATTGCGCCAGCGGAGCGCTCGGCCCGGGCGCCAGCGCGTCGCTCCGCTTCACGCCCGCTCGCAGGGCGGCTACCCGGTGAGTGAATGATTGGAGCCGCAACTGCACCGAAGCGTTCAAAATACGGAGGATCCATGAGAGCTTATCGCCAGCAACTTGGCACAGCCATTGCCTTTGCCCTGTCCCTTTCGGCCCACGCCGCCGATGCCGCCGTCACCGTCGGGCTCATCGAGCCGACCAATGCGATCATCGAGAGCAGCACGATCCCGGTGCACGCAACGGCGTCGTCCCCCGAGGACATCTACTATGTCGAGGCGGAGTTCGAAGGGCTCACCATCGAGCTCACGCCGACGGAAGGGGGTCATTTCCAGGGAGCGTTCGACCTCGGCGAGCTGGTGGGCGAGCTCGCCTATGGGCCCCACGTCGTGACGGTCCACGCGTACAGCACGCTTGGCGAGGTGGCGAGCGCGCAGGGCACCGTGCACCGGTACGCGCCGCCGACGCTCGGATGGAACGCGGTCACGCACGACACCCTCACCGACGGCTGGCGCTTCGCCGCGAAGTGCGTCCCGACGCCGCCGTACACGTGCAAGAGCCTCCGGGCGACGTTCCACAGCGCCGAAGGACAGGTCACCCTTTTGCCGGGCAACCCGCAGCCCGTACCGGGGTACCTCTACCTCAAGGAAGAGCAGGCCTGGTACGGCTACCAGCTCCCGTCGGGCAGAGCGTATACGCTCACGCTCGAGGCCAGCGACGGCGTGGGCCCCACCGTCACGAGGACCATCGGCCCCATCTACGTCGACAGGAGCCCGAGGCTCACCGCCGTCCAGCGCGCGCCCGGCACGATCCTCGATTTCGACGCCACGCGGATCCTCTTCCGGGACCTGTACCAGCGCCTCGGGATCTTCGACCGCGCCACGCAGCAGGTGACGTGGGTCGCGACCATCCCGCAAGGAGGTCTGCCGTTCAGCGAGGTCTACGGGGCGCTCACGCCGTCCGGGTCCGTGCACCAGTCGACGACGGGCCACATCCTCGCCTGGGTCAACGGCGCCCGGCGCACCATCACGAGCGCGGCGCGCCTCGACGCGGTGAACGGCGACAACATCGTGTGGACGACGTACAGCGACGACTGGGCCGTCGCGACCTCGCTGTCGGCGGGGACGAGCAGGACCCTCTGGCGCATCGACGGGAGCAGGTCGCCGTTCCAGGCCGACATCACGCCTTCCGGCGGCGTCTATTTCGGCACCTACGAGGATTCCGCCATCGTCGGGCCGAGCGGGGTGCGCCTCGGCGATCACGAGGGCAACCTGCAGCGGCCGATCACCGACGGGACGAATGTCGCCGGCCGGTGGTGGGACGGCATGACGAGCTCGAGCTACCTGTACACGGCGGAGGGAGAGGAGGTGTTCCTGGGCGACTCGATCACCGGCACCTCGGCCGGGCTGCTGGTTCACGCGGGCCACGCCGCCTTCCTGAGGAGCGACGGCGCCGTCAACCAGGTCTGGCTGCGGACCCCCGACGGCGAGCAGCATCAGATCAGCGATTTCACGACGTCGAGCCAGTTCGATCAGGTGAAGCTCCGGGTCGGCCACGACGGCATCAGCGACACCGGCGAGGTCCTCTTCCTGAACGGCGGCAAGCGCTATCTGGGCCGGGCGGGGGGCGCGCCCGAGACCATCGGCTCGTCTCTCGGGCACGGTCGCTGGCTCGACGGGAGCTGGTATGTGACCATCGGCAACACGATCTTCCAGGTCTCGAGCCCGCAGGGCGCCGTCGCGCAGCTCGCCGCGCCGGGGAGCGCGGAGTTCGCGCCGGAAGAGGGCCTGGGCGGCGAGCGAGAGGTGCTGTCTACCTCGTTCGCCGTGGACGAGGTGCTCGATGAGCCGATGTGGGCTCGGGACCTGCACGAGCCCGACGCGCTGCCGGCTTCGGCCGACGCGGACACGGACGGCGGCTTCGCGCCGGCCGCGGCCGGGTGCAGCACCTCTGGCCCGGCGGGCTCCGCGGGCAGCGCCGCCGCGCTCGCGGCGGCGGTCGCGGGCCTCGTGCTCGGGCGGCGGCGGCGCGCGCGGTCGTAGCGGCGCCGCGAGCCTCCCTTCCGGCCCGGTCGACCTCGATCAGGCCGGGCCGCCGCGCTCAGCGGCGCCGGCCTCGCAGCGGCCCTGCCCTCGCGGGCGCCCCGCCCGTCATCCACCCATCACTCACCCATCACTCGGCGACGACGATCTGCCATCGCTGCTCCTCGCCGCTGCCGCCCGCCCGCTGCTCGATCGCGGCGGCGTCCGCTGTGGAGCCCTGGTAGACCCCGATCAGCTTGCCGCTCTTCTTGTTCCTGATCTGGAAATCACCGCCGCCCAGATCGATGAACAGCCACGCCTGGTTGTCGCCGTCGTGGTTCTCCCATTGCACCAGCGCGACCCCGTCGCTCGTCGACTCGTCAGGGACATCGAGCACCTTGCCGCTCTTGACGTTGGTCAACCGGAAGTAGCCTGATCCATTGTAGTTGAAGCTCCACTTCTGGCTGTCTCCTCCCCTGTCCGCGTTCTGGACGACGTCCGCCCCGTCCTCGCCCGACGCGCCGGCGACATCCATCACCTTGCCGCTCTTCTTGTTGACGAGCTTGAAATTGTTCGTCGCTCCGGCGACGGCGCCCGCCGACGTGTCGATGGTCAGCGTGTTGTTCCAGCGCATGCTCATGGTGGTGTCCGACGGGAAGGAGATCGGCTGCCAGACGTACGTCGAGTTGTTGACCGGTCCGCTCCAGGCCCCTGCCCACCGGTCTCCCATGTACAGGTAGGCCGTCCCGGCGCTGCCCTGGACCGGCAGCACGTAGGTCGACTGGGAGTGGTAGGTCGTGCCGTCACCGACGTTGGTCATCGCCGACCAGCCCCTGTCGAGAGCGCGGGACGTCGCGTATTTCGCCTGGTTGGGCGACCAGCCCGTGGCGCCTGAGGTCAGCAGGAAATAGGTCCCGTTCCGCTTGAACAGCGCCGGCGCCTCCCGGTGCCCGCCGGGGAAGAGCGTGGCGGAGAGGCGGGCGATGGACAGGTAGTCGGGGGCCAGCTCGTAGAGGTTGAGATCGTAGTTCTCGTTCGTGGCGGAGATGAAATAGCCCTTGGCGTCGTCGTCGACGAAGAGCCCGCAGTCGCGAGACATGTACCCGGGCTTGCCGTGATCGGTCACCCCGCTGCCGGCGAGCGGCCGGAAGCTGCCGTGATACGTGTAGTCGCCGTCCACGGTGCTCGAGCTCGCGACCGCGGCGCGGGCCTCGCCGTAGTTCACCCCGTTCTCCCAGTGCATCCACATCACGAATCTATTCGTGGACGCGTTGTAGACCACCTTCGGGCGCTCGATGTTGGCCGGATCGAGGTCCTTGTCCGAGTCCATCGTCAAGACATGGTTCCTGAACTCCCAGCGCCGCAGATCGGTCGAGCGGTAGCAGGAGACGGCATAGAACGTCCCGTCCGGGTTCCGGTTCTCCCCGAACCAGTAGTAATGGTCGCCCACCCGGATCACCCCTCCCCCGTGCGCCTGGATGGGTTTGCCCGAGGTGTCGGCCCACTGGATCCCGTTGACCAGGGGGCCGACCGCCGGCGGCAGCTCCGGTCCCCCACCCTCGCCAGGCGCCCCGCCGCCGCCGGACGACGAGCCGACAGATGCGCCGGAGGTGCCGGGCGCCCCGCCCGCCGAAACGCTCGAGGTGACGGGCGCCCCGCCGCCGCCGGACGACGAGCCGACCGACGCGCCGGGCGCCCCGCCGCCACCGGACGACGAGCCGACCGACGCGCCGGGCGCCCCGCCGCCACCGGACGACGAGCCGACCGACGCGCCGACCCCGGAAGCGCCGCCGCCCTCCGATGAGCCCTGAGGGGGCGCTTCGGAGCCGAAAGCGCAGGAGGCGACGCCGAGCCCCACGACCAGCAGGCCCATCACCGGAGACAAGGAACCGAGACGCATGACGCCCTCCAGAAAGAGCGAGATCTCGGTGCCTTCAACCGGACGAGTCAAGTCCTTCTCGCGCACAGCGGCCTGGGTGATTTGATCCGCTCCCGTGCGATCTGCCAGCCTGCGCGCCGCGGAGATCGCGGCAGCGCGCTCGTGGCCCGATCAGGCCCGCGCCGCGGGGATCACCGCCGCTCCGCGCGGGGCGGCGATCTTGTACCTGTCGCGGGCCCAGGCGGCGATGTCGGCGACCTGCCGCTCGACGGGGGTCGCCGACCAGCCGAAGGTCTCGCGGAAGCGCGTATCGTCGATGACATAGGGCACGTCCCACTGGTACGCCATCTCGGCCGCCTCCCGCATGAAGGGCGAGAACAGGCCCACCGCGCGCAGCAGGATGCGCTGGAGCCGCGCCACCTCGACCTCGACGCCAAGGGCGCGCCCGAGGCGCTGCGCGAGCGCCCGCGTGCTCTCGGCAGGCGCCGTCGGCAGGTGCCAGACATGGCCCATGGCGTCCTCCCGCTCGCCCAGCGTCACGAGGCCCCGCGCCACGTCCTCCACGTAGGTATACGAGTGAGGCATCTCGGGATCACCCATGCACTCCACGGCTTTTCCGGCGAGCGCGCGCGCGTAGAAACGGTCGCCCCAGGCAGACAGCGGCACGTCGGCGCCGAAGAAGTCGCTGGCGCGCCCGATGGCCACGCGCGCGTCGCCGCGGCGCTGGGCCGCGAGGCGCATCTCCTCGAGCTCGACGCGCAGCGCGCCCTTCTTGCTGCAAGGGCGGCGCGGCGAGTCCTCCCGCATGGCCCCGTCGGGCACGCCGTACATGTACAGGCAGTCGAGGGCCACGAGCTTCGCGCCCGCCTTGCTCGCGCCATGCACCGCGCCGCGCGCGATGGGCAGGAGCTGCGTGGCCCAGAGGTGGTAGGGCGGGTTCATGCAATCGTAGACCACGCTGGCTCCGCGCGTGGCCTCCTCGGCAAAGGCGAGATCGGTGATGTCGCCGCACACCGACGTGAGCCCCGGCCGCTCCGGAGCGCGGCGGGTGCGCTGCACCAGGCGCACACGATGGCCCTGCGCCAGCAAGAGAGCGGCGACACGCGGGCCGATCTGGCCGGCGCCGAGCACCACGTGGAGGCGAGACGAGGAGTTCGGGACAAGCGGTGCGTTGTTCATGGGGGCCAGGATGAGTCTTGCAATCACGCAAGACAAAGCCCAGAAACGCAACATATACCGGCAAAAATGCAAGACCTGCGCGGGCCATGCGCCGCGCGTCGCACATCGCGCGTCGCGCGGGACCCGGGCTTCGGGGAGCTCGTGTCCGCCGGGCCGGGCTCGGCTAGCTCCGCGCGTCGGAAATCCCTACCGTTCACGACGGTTCGCCGCCGCAAATTCGTCCTTGGGCGACGACGTACTAGCCTTGCCAGCGTGGATCCGTCCGACCCCGTGGCCCGGTACCTGCCAACCCTCGAGCG
Source organism: Sorangium sp. So ce327 (assembly GCF_051530205.1). Taxonomy (NCBI): domain Bacteria; kingdom Pseudomonadati; phylum Myxococcota; order Polyangiales; family Polyangiaceae; genus Sorangium; species Sorangium sp. So ce327. The sequence goes on from NZ_CP150330.1 coordinate 6,032,339, forward strand.
TGCCCGCGCCGAGGGGCTCGCGCTGCCGCCCGGCGCGCCGGCCGAGGAGCGCCGCGTGGCAGCGCTGGTGGTGCTCGCGTCGATCGTGCGCCGTGAAGGCTGGACCGAGGTCGTCGACCTCAGCGTGGAGGACGCGCTGCAGATCGCGCCGGGAGAGCCGCCGCTCCCCGAGGCCTTCGAGGCGCGTGCCCACCGGCGCCTGGTCGAGCATCTCGGCCTCCGGCCCTGCGCCGCGTGCGCCGGCGCCAGCGCGAGCCCCGTCGTCTGCGCGTCCTGCATGGGCGACGGCCATCTGCGGCGGGCGCGCATCCGCCACGTGCAGGACCGCCCGATCGAGGTGCGCGAGCTCTACGCGCCGCGCGAGATGTCCTTCGTGCCGGCGCTGTTCTCGTTCGACAGCGCCCTGAAGCGCGCGCTGGGCGCCGCGGATCCCCCCGAGCCGCTGCGCTGCCTCGACCTCCGCCCCCGGGCGGTGCGCACCGCCTACCGAGGCGGCGGCGACCGGGCGGTCGAGCCGGATTTTCATGGGCACCATTTTGCCGGCACGATCGAGAGCGCGGTGGCCACGCTCGGCGCGTTCGCCGCGGGCGGCCGGATCGTGGCGCAGGCGGTGCGCGCCTACGCGTGGCCGCTGCTCTGGCTGCGCTACGACCCCGGCGAGCCTGCGCGCGAGGTGGTCGTCTTCCCCGATCTCACCGGCGCGCTCCAGGCCTTCTCGGGCGCCTGCCCGGGCGCGCTCGGCGGCCCGTGACGACACGGATCCTGCGCGCGCCTCAGCACCCGATCACCACCTGCTGCTGAGACAGCAACGGAGCCGCCCACCACCCGGTTCCGCGCCGTGACGGCCGGGCAATGAACGCCGCCTGACGCTCCCCGCGCCCGCGCTCTCCCGCGCGCAGGACGAAGGCTAGAAGTCCGGCCATCCATCCATTGATGGCCGGACTTCTGGTGGGCGGGACTCAGGTGAGCGACGGAAGCGCGCCGGTGCTGTAATTCGGGTCGCCGAACGTCTTGTCGTCGGTCCCCATCGCGTTCGCGATCGTGACGAGAAGATCGTTGTGCTGGCGGGCAGAGCCGCCGTTCGCCAGATAGTCCACGAAGCGGCCGGTCTTGAAGACCCCGCCCCCGCTGCCGGCGAGCAAGAACGGGATGTTCGTGAGCGCGTGCTGCCTCGACTCGCCGATCTCGGTGACCCACAGGACGACGGTGTTGTCGAGGAGCGTGCGATCCCCTTCCGCGTACGAGTCGAGCTTCCCGAGCAGGTAGGCGAGCTGCTCCGCGAACCACGTGTGGATCTTCATGTACTTCTCGTCACCCGCCGCGTTCCACTCGTGGGAGATGGCATGGTGATTCTGCGTGAGACCGAGGAACGGGTAAAGGTGCTCGCTCTCGGCGTACGACCACTGGATCGTGGCGACCCGCGTGAGGTCGCACGCGAGCGCCGCGGCCATCATGTCCATCTGGAGCTTGCCGATGGCGGGCATGTTGTCGTCCTTCGAGAGGTCGATGCGGTCGCCCAGCGCCGGGGCCTGGCAGCTGCCCGTGGTCGGGGTGCCGCCGCCGCCGTTCGAAGAGCCGCCGCCGGCCAGGCGCGCCTCGATGTCCCGGATCGACTGCAGGTGCGAGTCGAGCTTGATGCGATCTTCCTTGCCGATGCGAGGCCGCACGTCGGCGATGTCCTCGCGGAGGAGATCGAACACGGTCCGCCGCTGCGCGCGGAGCCGATCCAGCGCGGTAGCGCCGCCCGGGTCCTGGCCCGGGTCGGGCACCGTGGCCCCGAAGAGCTGCTGGAACGTGTCGTAAGGGTCCTCGCGGGGGGGGATCGGCTGGTCCGGCCCGGCGTAGCTGAGCCGACCGCGCACCTCCGCGTCACGGACCTGGACGCCGAGCTCCAGGGTCTTGAACAGCGTGCTCGGCTGAAGCTTGTTCGCGATGTGCTGATCGAGCGAGATCCCCGACGACCAGCCGGCGTTGGTGGACATGAAGCTCTTGAAGTTGCCCTTGAGCAGCGCCCGCCCCGTCAGCAGCCCCCCGATGCCCCGAGCGTGCTCGGAGCCGATGTTCGAGTTGACAACGACGTTCATGTTGACGCCGCGCATCGGGATAATCTTCGACTTGAACGGCGAGAGCGGCTGGAGCAGCGGGCTCAGCGTGAAGTTGTTCTCGGTGCCCGTGGGCATCCATTTCGACTCCATGGTGCCGTTCGGCGTGTAGAACACCACGAAGCGCTTGGGCGCCGTGGTCTCTTGCCCGCGGGCCAGCTCGGAGTTCAGCAGCGGGATCGTCGCCGTCGCCGCCAGCGCGCCCTGGAGCATCCGCCGTCGAGAGATCATTCGCGGTTTCATGTCACTCCTCCTCTGCGATCGCGCTGCGGTACAGGAACGCGTCGGTCTGCGTCGTCGCCACGATGAGCTCCACGAGATCCCCCTCGGAGCCGTGGAACCCTGCGCGCAGCCCGTCGAGCGAGCACTCGTCGTCGATGTTCTCGAAGCGCCCCGCCGTGTAGCGGAACCATTGCGTCGCGAGGCACTCGCGGACCTGCGCGCTCCCGGCGAGCTTCTCCGCCAGCTGGCGGACGCCGACGAACGGGCCGTCCATGTCATCGGACAGGACCATCTCCCCGGAGACGTCGATGACCTGCCCGCCCTCCTCGGTGCGGTACGCGCCCACGGCGTCGAAGTTCTCGAACGCGAAGCCGATCGGATCCATCAGCTGATGGCAGCCGGCGCACCTGGCATTGGAGGCGTGCTGGTTGAACCGTTCACGCGCTGTGACGCCCTCCTCGCCGGTGGGCGGCGTGAGGTCGACGTCGTCAGGAGGAGGCGGCGGGTCCTGGCACATGAACTTCGAACGGATGGCCTTGCCGCGCAGCACCGGAGAGGTCTGATCGGGGTGCGCGTGGACGGCCAGGAACGCGGGCTGCGTGAGCACCCCCGAGCGCTGGTCCGGCGGCAGCTCCACGAGCTGGGGTGTGGTCGAGCCGGGCGGGACCGTCACGCCGTAGAGCTCGGCGACGGACTCGGTGGCAAAGCCGACGGGCAGCGTGAGCAGGCTCGAGAGCTTGTGGTCCCCGGACCACAGCACGTGCTCGACGAACGCGGGAGTCTCGGCGCGGATCCCCGCGACGAGCTCGTCGTCGTACCCGGGGAACTGGCTCTCCTCCTTGACGATGGTCTCGAGCTTCCCGAGGTTGAGCCATTGCTTGTAGAACTCCGTGACGGCCCGGCGCGCCCGCGGGTGCTCCAGCATCTGGCGGGTCCGCTCGGCGAGCTGCTCGCGGGTATCGAGCAGGCCCGCCTCGGCGGCATCGAGCAGCTCGTCGTCGGGGCCCGACGCCCAGACGAGGTACGACAGGCGCGACGCCATCTCGTACGGGTCGAGGCGCACCCGCGACGAGGAGGCATCGAGATCGTGACGCAGCTCCAGGCGGAACAGGAACTTCGGCGATTGCAGCGCGGCCCGGAGGACGACCTCGATGCCCTCACGGAACGACCCGTCCGTGCGTCCCGCGGCGTAGGCGCGCATCAGCCGGTCGACCTCCGACGCCTCGAGCGGTCGACGGTACGCGCGACGGCCGAAGTCCTGGACGAATTGCCGCGCGCACGCCTCCTCCTGGGCGACTTGCCCCTCGACCGCGGCCGGATCACACGGCACGAGCTTCGACAGATCGCCCCCGACGGCCTCCGTCGCGAGCGCCTCGGCAGCGAGGAGGTACTTCTCCGCGTGAAGCGCAGACACGGTCAGCACCGTCGCGTTGTTGTTGAAGCCGCCGGCGACCTCATCCGGGGGGAATTGATCGGCAGGGGTGAGGGACGTTCCGAGGAGATCTCGGACCGTGTTGTTGTATTCGAAGCGCGTCAAACGCCGCTGTGGTGCGAGGATCCGCTCGGCGCCGCACACCGGAGGATCGCCTCCTTGTCCGGACGTCGAGCCGTCCTCCCCGGAGCCGGAGCCGGTGTCCGCCGCTCCGATCTGCCCGTTGCCGCACCCGGCCGCGGCCGTCAGCGCGAGCGTCGCCAGGAGCGCGTGACCGGCTCGCCAGCGACGATATCCCAAGTCAGCCATACCGTGACCTCCTACCGTCGGTCACAACCTACGGTGAAGCCTCGCCAGACGTCAAGCGTTGCTCCCAGCAATCCACAGAGCAAGACGCCCACGTTCAATGGCCGGACAGCGGTCAACAACGGACCATCCGCCGGCGAAGTCTGATACTGCCCGAAGACTCCACTCCCGTCATATTATGGATCGACTGGCCGGCGGTTGACGCGGCACGCGCCGCGTCAGCCCAGCAGAACCGGGCAAAATGAGGCTTGAGCAGAGAGGCGAGAGCGCGACTCCGTCGCACCTCTCCAGGCCACCCGCGCCGCGCACACGAGTAGTCATTGGAAGAATTCCCGCACCGGCGCGTATTGATCACGAACCGCCGAAAGCTCTCCAATTTTTACCAGCGGCGTCACGCGCGCCGCGCGCCTCGAGGCGTCACGGCGCGGGGGACATCGCAGATCACCTGGGCGCCTCGTGCCCGTCGACGACGCGCAGGCTCGGGTGGGCGCGGACGAGCTCGCGCAGGCGCTCCAGGCTCCGCTGTCCCACGGCCTCGTCGCCGATGGGCTGCCAACGCCGGCCCAGATCACGAGCGCCGCCGCGAGCGCCACGACGGCGCCGAGCCGCCCGCGCGCATCGTCCGCGCCTCGGGGCTCCCGCTCACGACCCGACCGGTCCCCTTCGAGGTCGAGCCCTTCACGCTCCACATCGTGTTTCATCCACGCTGGACGGCCGACCCGCGCCATCGCAGCATCCGGGAAAGCCTGATCTCCAGCTCCACCGCGAGAGGCAGCTCCAGGCGTCCACATGAGCGTCCAACGTTCGTGTGGATCGCCTTGCGGGCGCGATTCGACCGGAGCGCGCGGCAGCGCCGCTCAGGCCCTCCACGGCCTCCGTGCAGGTTCGACTCCGAACCTGCTATGCTTGCGTATGGATCAACGCGTGGTCGCGGTGTTCGGCTGGCTCCTCGCCCTCCTGGTCGTTCCGTCCGGCTGTCATCCCCCGCCGACACGGGCTCCGGCCGCGCTGCCCGCGCGCGCGACTCCGATCCATCACGCGACGCCGGCCGCGCGCGATCCGTCGGCCGTGATTGACCCGGACGATGATGCCGGCATCGCCGCGGCGCTCGCCGGCGACGGGCTCGATGGATGGATGCACGGCGCGGCGGCTGCGTCCGGTCTCTTCGTATTCACCTACCGGCTCCCGAACGATTTCTTCCGTTACGCTGACTTTCCGATGATCCCGGGGTCGTCGGAGGTCGCGCGGGAGCTCGCCGGGCTCCAGCGGCATGACCGGCTGCGCGTGTTCGGCAGCCTCGAGAAGAAGGGACCTCAGCGCCACGTCCGCGTGCGCCGCATCGAGGTGCTCACGCGGTTTTCCTCCGGCGTGGACGCGCCGTCGTATGCACACGACACGACCACGCACGCGGCGCTCCTCGGGGGGCGCGCGCTCGTGGGTCGTGTGCACGGCGTCGACGCCGAGGGCAAGGTCCTCGTTGTCGAGCTCGCAGACAAGGTGGTGCCGGTCTTCGTGACCCGCCCGGAGCACGTCCGAGATCTGTGGCGCAATGACAAGATCCGGCTGCATTACGTGATCGCCGAGCACCCCGATCGCCCGATCCACCTCCGGCTCGATCCGGCCGTCTCGAGGCCGATCGAGGTGCTGGAGCGCGTGCAGGCAGGTCATGGCCAGCCGATCGAGCTGGAGGGCGATCTCGTGCTCTTCCCGAGGAGCCCGCAGATAAAATTCGACATCTGGGCGCTGCGCGTCGTCGACAGGGATCGGGTGGAGCGCGAGTATACGCTCGTCAATTTCAGCGATCCGGAGCTCTTCAAGGCGATCCGCGACAAACTCGCGCGGGGCTGGGCGGCGCACCCCGGCGCCCCGGTGGACGCGCGCAACAAGTTCATCAAACAAGGCCTGCGCGTGCGCGCGAGGGGCGTGCTCAACGTGATCTCGCCGGCGCAGGCCAACCCGCAGATCTTGTTGTCGTCGGAGGGGGCGGTCGAGGTGCTCGGAGCCCCGGGACCGGGATCGCCGCCTCCCGTCAACCGATGAGGCGTCCTCGGGTCCCGCCGGTCCGTCCTGTGCATCACCCTGTGCATCAGCCAGGCCCCCCCGCCTGAGGGGCTCGATCACGGCGGTAGAAGGCAATCGCGCCTCCATTTTCTGCTTGCCCACGGTTTCCTTAGACCACACTATCTGCCGGGGGTGGGGCACCCGCACGCGCCGCCCCCGGAGCGTCATCCTTCCGCATCCAGAGCGAGCGCCCCCTCCGGCTCGGGCCGCTCGCGGCGTTCGTCCGTCAGAGCCCAGGACGCTCCACGCGCCCGCTTCGCTGCCCCGTGTCCCGACAGCCATGCTCTCGATCGGAGGTGCGCCCGTGAAACCAGCGTTCGTCCTGCCGCTCGCCATCGTATCGTCGTGCCTCGCCTCCGCCGCTGCCGCCGCCGAGCAGGCGTGCGGGTACTCCAGCGCCGGCTGGAACGCGCCGAACGGCGCGGCGGTGTTCAGCGCCGGCTCGGGGCCGATCGGAGACGTCCTTAACGCCGTCGGCGAGTTCCGGACGCACTCGATGCTGTCACACGGACCCGGACGGTGGGTGACGCATGCCACCATGAAGCAGCCGCGCGAGAACTCCTGGCCTGAGGTGTGCAGCACGCCCATCGTATCGAGCGATCTGCTCGATGGTTATCCCGGGCTCGCGCAGGTCAACCAGGGTGGGATCTACCGCTTCCTCTACGGGAGCGGCGGGAGCGGCCCGGCCGCGCTGACCTACCAGGTCGGCGACCCCAAGCGGGCCGCGTCGATCGGCGAAACCATCTGGTGGGAGGTGCCCTACTACGCCGAGCGCTCGAGCATCGACGAAGGGGTCGAGATCGCTCGGCTGAGCGTTCGCGGCGGCCGGGTGCGCTACTCGTTCTTCCAGTACCGTGACACCGAGGGCACGCCCACCGGCGGGCCGGCGTGGAACAACGGTATGGTTTGCTCGTCATTCCTGGCCTACGCGCACCACCTCGACGGCCAGGGCGCCATCCCGCCGTACACGTACAGCCACGCCAAGCTCACCAGCGCGGCCAACGCCCTTCACGGCGGGGTGATGGACAGCTGCGAGAACAGCCTGGGGTTCTGGGGTTCGATCGGCACATCGATCGTCTGCCTCTCGGACGTCTGCGAAAAGGCCGCCAATCAGGTCGCGAACTGCATGGCCTCGCACGCATGCAACACCGGCAGCGGCAGCGTGTGGAGAGGAGTCCGAGACGACCCGAAGACCGTCGCCGTGTCCATCAGCCCCGACCGCATCGGCGGCTGGAGCGGGCACCCCTGGGGGACGCAGGCCGGCGCGACCGTCTGGTCCGCCGATACGAACCACAACGTCCAGTGGAACTCCGGAGGCAACGTCTACGGGTGCTGGTACTGACGGACGTTCGAGCACAGTAACGTGAGGAGCTCCGGCCATGACGACCAGGATCGGCGAGCATCGGTCAAAGGCGCAATGGGTCGGTGTGGTGGTGCTCGCCGCCGCGCTGTGGGTCCTGGTCTGGTCGGTCCGCCCTGCCAAGGCGCCCGAGCCCGTGCAGGCAGCGCCGAAGGCGAGCGCGCCGGAGGCCTCGCCGCGCGCCGGACGCGCGGCGAGCGCCGCCGCGGCGAGCGCCGCCGTGGCGAGGGCGCCCGCGGAGGACCCGGCGCCCATCATCGACGAGATCGAGGTCGAGAAGCCGGAAGTGTGCGCCGGCGAGGAGAACCTCATCACCGTGCGATCGCATACCACGAACGGGACAGATGAATACCTCCACGGCGTCATCGGCACGCGCGCCGGATCGCGGGTGCCGCTCCGCATCTGGCCCGAGATGGACGGGTCGTACGAGATGCCCACCATCTCCGTGTTCGGGCGTAACAACGCGGTGACTCAGATCGAGGTCCCGAGATACAAGGTCAACGCCTGCAAGCCGGAGCGGATCGTCGTCATCACCCACAGGCTCCTGCCGAGCACCCCCGGTGAATTCGAGCTCACGGCGCAGATCGTCGACGTCGGGCTCAAGGACGACCCCGACGCGAGGCCGTTCAAGCCCGCGAGTTATGCCTGGGTGTTCGACGACGGCGGCTCGGAGAAGACGAAGGCGCCGTTCGTGACCCACAGCTACGAGCGCCGCCCGCAAACCGCGCTCGTCTCCGAGTTTCTGATCCGGGTGGAGGTCCAGGGCGAAGCGGGCGAGAAGCTCACCGGCCGCGCCCTGCTCCAGATCCCGAACATGATGTTTCAGGACCTCGCGGAGCGGGGGGTCGTGACCATCGCGGCGACGCCGACGCCCCGCTTTCCCCGGCAGGACGCCGACGGCGTGGTCCGGCAGACCTTCCGCCTCTGGCATCACCGCGACGCGCCGGTCCGGATCGATACGGTCACGGCGATGCGGCACTTCGCGGGGGCGAAGGGCGCCTCACCGCTCGACAAGGCCTCGCTCGGCCTTGTCGAGATCCCACCCGGGCAAGGGGTCGATGTGGAGGTGAGGCTCGACACGGCGCGTGAACCGGATGTCTTCACCGTCACGTACATGCTCGAGGGGGAGACGGCGGAGGGGCACGCGGCGCGCGGGACGTTCTCGCTGATGAAGCCGCCGCCCGCGCCGACCAAGGAGTCGAGCACACCGGTCATGGAGCCCGTCCTCCTCGCCAAGATCAAGCGGGCGCGAGAGCTCCTCGCGCAGGAGTTCGTCACCGACGAGGACATCTGGCGGCTGGAGCGAGAGGGAAGGATGGCGGACCTCGACGTCTCGCCGCCGCTGACGAGAGAGCCATAGCCCGATCAGCGTGCCTCGGCCCGCCGCGCGCCGTCGGCCGCGGCGGCGTCGGCGCGGTTCATCCGCTGGATGCAGAGCTTGAGGCCGGCGCGGAGGTTGCCCATCGTGATGATCCCCGAGAGATCGACCCCGAGCGCGATCATCGTCTGCGCCACGTTCGAGCGGATACCCGTGATCACGCCCTCCGCGCCGAGGAGCCGTATCGCGCGGACCATCTCGATGAGGTAGCTCGCCGTCTTCGTGTCGACGGCGTCGACCCCGGTCAGATCGAGTATCGCGAAGCGCGCCCCCTTGGTCGAGATCGCGTCGAGGAGGCTGTCCATCACCTCGGAGGTCCTCACGCTGTCGACGACGCCGACCATCGGGAGCGTCAGCACGCGATCCCAGACCTCGATGATGGGCGTCGACAGCGCGCGAATCACCTGCTGCTGGGCCTGGATCATGTCGAGCCTCGCCTGGAGCTCGACCTCCTTGCGCTTCATGTCCGTGATGTCGAACGTCACGGAGACCGCGCCGTTCGGCGCGCCGCCCTCGTCGAAGACGGGGAGCAGCCAGGACCGCCAGGTGATGCCGTGGGTCTCGACCTGGTTCTCCACCACCTCTCCCGCCAGCACGCGCCGCATCCCGTCCGCGGCCTCCGGGCTGGACCCGTAGAGGTCGAAGACGTTCTTGCCGATGAGCGCCCCAGGCTTCACGCCCGAGTTCTCGAGCCCCTTGCCGTCATGATGGGTGAAGACCCCATCGCGATCATACTTGCACGCGGCGATCGGGACGTGATCGAGGATGGATCGCAGGATGATCGAGTCGTCCCGCGACGCGTCCACCAGGCGGCCGCGGTCGGTCACGTCCTGCCCGATGAAGAGCCTGCGCACCACCTGGCCGTCGGCGCCGCGCATCGGCTCGTGCACCCACGCACACGCGACGACGCGCCCGTCCTTCCGCCGGTGCTCGGCGGAGAGCGGCGCGCCGCCCTGCCCGTCGGAGAGGCCGTCGCAGAGGCGTCGCCAGAGGTCGGCGTCGGCGCTGCGAAGCGCCGTGTCCGCGAGGCGGCGGCCAATCACTTCTTCCCCGGTATAACCCAGCAGCCGCTCCGCCCCGGCGCTCCACGCGGCGATCTCGAGAGACCCGACGTCGCCGGTGCACTCCACGGCGATGAACGGTCCGTTGAGGACCGCGTTCATGTAGCTCGTCGCGATCTCGAGCTCGTCCGGGCCGGCCACCTGGTCCATGCACCGCACTCTACCGGGCACGTCCTCGGCATGTCGAGGAAAACGGCCGCGCCCGACGCTCAGCTCCCTCGCTTCATCGTGGCCTCGATGAGCCCGTGCGGCTCGTCGACCGGCACGAAGATCTCGTTGTCGTTGGTGAGCCCGAAGGGTGCGAGATCGACGAGCAGGCAGTGCTTGTTGGGGAGCGAGAGGCTCACCTCGTCGATGGCAGGACAGGCGGCGAGCACCGCCTCCCCCAGGTCATGAATGGTGTGCTGCACCGAGAGGCTGTGTCGCTCTGCGAACGTCTCGATCAGGGCGCGGCGGGCGCGCTCCCACGTCGCCGTGGGCGCCGGGTCGCGGCCGGCCGCGCGCCAGCGAGCCACCATGAGCGTCGAGAGGATGCGGTCCCCGGTCTCCTTGAGCGTCGTGTACTCGTCGCGCGGGAAGCCCGAGAACGCCGAGCCGGTGGTCTTGAGGACGAGGAGATCCGCGACGCCGGACGTGATCTCGACACCGCCGGGAGCCGCGGAGATCTCCGCGGTCCGCCGCTCCCCTGCCGCGCGGAGGAAGGCGTGAGGGTGCGGCGCGCCGCCCGCGTCGATGCGAGACCAGACGTTCTCCGCGATAGCGACCCTCGCCCGCAGGGTGTGCGGCTTCCCGAGGAAGTGTTCGGCGAGCAGGACGCCGAAGTCCTCGATCGGCTCGACCGGGTGGCCCTTGGCGAGCGCGTACACGGTGTTCTTCATCGTGTCCGTGGGCAGCACCTTGCTGTTGTCACCCTTCGTGTAAGCGTCGTCGAACTCGCCCTCCAGCTGGACATCGACCTGGACGTCGGTCAGCTCGTGCCGCGCGCCCGCGCGGCGGACCTTCACGAGCCGCACCCTCGATTTGCCGTAGGCGTTCCGCACCAACGAGATTGACATCGTTCTTCAGCTCCCGCGCCGGGCGACGACGCTCTTTTGATGACGCGGGAGAGACGGTAGCTTGAAGCGCGACGCCGGCTCAAGCCTGGCGGGTCCCCTCGCCCTCGACCCGCGGCGCGCGACGACGCTCCGGCGGCGGCCGCGCGGCCGGGCACCGCAGCGCCGTCGGGCGGGCCCGTGCGATATCGCGCGTGCGGCGACGAGGGCGCGTCACCACATACGCGGGCATGGTGACCACAGAGCGTGACAGGGCGGCCGACGAGCTCGTCGCTCGCCGTGAATCGTTGAGGGACGCCGCGCTCGCCCGCCTCGAGGCCGCGTCCGTCGCGCCGCGCGCCTTCGGAGCGCGCGGCGAGCGCGAGGCGCTCTCGCGCTGCCACGTGGACCTCGCGGCGCACATCGACGCCCTCGCGGCGGCGCTCCGCGCGGCGGGCGCCCAGCAGCTCTGCGAGTACTGCGCGTTCACGGCGGTGTTCCTCGAGGCGCTCGGGGTGCCCCGGCGCGCGCTCGGCGCCGCGCTCGACGCGCTGAGCGAGAGCATCGGCGAGCAGCTCGATCCGGCGCTCTCCTCGCTGGCGCAGGACGCGCTGGCCGCGGGCCGGGAGCGCCTCTGCGCCTCGCCCCTCGTGACGCCGGCCGCGCTGGCGGCCATCCCCGAGCCCCCGTGCGCCGCCGGCGAGGCCGGCTCGGCGGCGGAGGCCATCGAGCGCTCGGCGGCGCGCATCGCGCCGATGAGCGTCGCGCTCAGCTTCATGCGGCGCCCTGCGGACGCGCTCGCCGCCGGCGCGAAGCGCGCCCTCTGCCTCGACGACGCCAGGCGCCACGTCGCGCAGCTCGCCGCGGCGGTCGACCACGGGTCGCCGGAGCTCTTCAGCGCCTATGCGGAGTGGGCGCAGACGCTGCTGGTGCAGCACGGCCTCGACCCCGCCGAGCTCGTGGGCTACCTCCGCGCGCTCGGCGACGTCCTCGCGCTCACGCTGCCGGAGCGCCTCGCCGAGGCGCCGCGGCGGTACCTGGCGGCGGCGCTCGAGCGGCTCACCTCGATGCACGCCGAGAATCCCAGCTTCGTCCGCCCGGAGGCGCGGCTCGGCGCCGTCGCGTGCAGCTACCTCGACGCGCTGATCGAGCGGGACCGGAGGCGAGCGGTGCGCGCCATCCGGGAGGCGCTCGACGCTGGCGCGCCGATCAAGGACATCTATGCTCACGTGCTGGAGCCGTGCCAGTACGAGCTGGGCCGGCGCTGGCAGCTCCGTCAGCTCAGCATCGCCGGGGAGCACTACTGCACGGCGGTCACGCAGATGATCCTGGGGCAGCTCTATCCGCTCGTCGTCAGCGCCGATCGCGCCGGCCGTCGCCTCGTGGCCACCGCCGTGGACGGGAACCTCCACGAGATCGGCGCGCGCTTCGTCGCCGATTACTTCGAGATGGCGGGGTGGGACACCTTCTATCTCGGGGCCAGCACGCCCGCCGAGCACGTGATCCAGGAGGTCGTCCAGCGGAAGGCCGACGTCCTCGCGGTCTCGGCCGCGCTCAGCGATCAGCTGTCGAGCGTCCGCCAGCTGATCACCGCGGCGCGCCGCGACGATCGGTGCAAGGGCGTCGTCGTCCTGGTCGGCGGCCAGCCGTTCCGCGTCGTCGACGACCTCTGGAAGCAGCTCGGGGCCGACGGCTCGGCGCCGAGCGCAGAGCGGGCCGTCCGCACGGCGGAGCAGCTCCTCGCGGCGCGGAGCGCATGACCCCGCTCCGCGCCTTCGAGCGCCGGCCCCGCCGGGTGCGTTTCGCATAGCGAGCTCCGCGCCGGCCTGCCAAAGACAGATCGCCTCCGCCGCGAGCGAAGGAGACGCTCTGATTCGGATGATCCCGATGATCCCGATGGAACCGCGCAGGACGCAAAGCGCAGGAGAAAACGAAGGAGCGCCGCTGGCGGCCCCGGCGCCGGGACACGAGCTCAGCGGTCCTGTCGCGGAGCTCGCCGCCGCTTTCCTCATGGCCTCGACCGCGCTCGCGATCGGCGTGTTCGCGCCGGACGGCGCGCCGAGGCTCACCAACCACGGCATGCGCCGGCTGCTCGGGGGGGCGGGCGAGCCGAATCGCGCCGAGGCACGCCTCGTCAGCCCGAGCTTCGCGCAGCTCGCCGCGGCCGGGCACGGCGTCGGGGAGCCGATCTACCGCGGCATGCTGCACTTCGGGGATCGCCGGTCCATCGCGCACAGCCTCCGGGGAGAGGTCTGGCGGCTCGGCCACGACCTGCTGCTCCTCGCCGAGTTCGACGTCATCGAGCTCGAGCGCGTCGTCGCCGAGGTGTCCGCGCTCAACTCGCGGATCACGAGCCTCCAGCGGCGGCTCGTGTCCGAGCAGAAGGAGCTCGAGCGGTCGCTCGAGCAGCTGCGCGCCACGCAATCGATGCTCGTCCACTCCGAGAAGATGAACGCGCTCGGCAAGCTCGCCGCCGGCGTGGCCCACGAGATCAACAACCCGCTCGCCTTCGTCCGCAGCAACGTGCACACCCTGGCAGAGTCGCTCGATCGGCTGTTCGCCGCCTACGAGGCGCTCGAGCGGGCCGCCGTCAGCGCAGGCTCGGACGACGCGAAGGGCCTCGCCGAGGCGCTCCGCGCCGAGGTCGAGCCCGACTTTCTGCGCGAGGATACGGGGGATCTCGTGAAAGGCACGCTGGGCGGCCTCGCGCGCGTGCAGAAGATCGTCGAGGACCTCAGGACCTTCACGCGGCTCGACCGGGCGGAGGAGGAGCGCAGCGACCTGAAGGAGTGCCTGGAGAGCACCCTCGCGATCGCGGGCCCGGCGCTGAAGGACGGCGGCGTCCAGGTGACGGTCGAGTGGGCCGAGCTGCCCATGCTGCGCTGCAAGCCGGCGGAGCTCAGCCAGGTGTTCCTGAACCTCCTCATCAACGCGGCCCAGGCGGTCGAGTGCCGGGGCCGGGGGAACGGCCGCATCGTGATCCGCGAGCGCGACGAAGCGCGCCGGGTCGCCCTGGAGTTCGAGGACAACGGCGCCGGGATAACCCCTGATGTCCTCGGTCGGATCTTCGATCCGTTCTTCACGACCAAGCCTGTCGGGCAAGGCACGGGGCTGGGCCTCACCATCTCGCACAAGATCATCGTCGATCAGCACGGCGGCACGCTCACCGTCCGATCGACCCCCGGGGTGGGCAGCACCTTCACGATCACGCTGCCGAAGGAGCCCGACCGATGACGCGCGCCTCCGGCGAGCGGCGCGCGCTGCTCATCGTCGACGACGAGCGCGAGACCTTGAAGGCGCTCCGCCGCGAGCTCCGGCGCGACTACGATGTCCTCATCGCGGAGAGCGCCGAGGAGGGCCACGCGATCTTGCGCGAGCGGCCCATCCCTGTCGTCCTGAGCGACCAGCGGATGCCGGGCACGACGGGCACGGAGTTCTACGCGAGGCTCAAGGGCGAATTCCCGGAGACCATCCGCCTCCTCATGACCGCCTACGCGGACACGAGCGCCGCCATCCAGGCCATCAACGAGGGCGGCGTGTACCGGTTCATCTCCAAGCCCTGGGATCCGCCGGAGCTCGCCGGCGTCGTGAGCGACGCGTTCGCGCAGCACGAGCGCATCAGCCGCTGCCAGCGGCTCCTCTCGAGCCTCAAGACGAGCGCCGACGCGCTCCACCTCGAGAACCAGCAGCTCGCCGAGGTGGCCCAGAGGACCCATGAGCTCATGGGCGTCGCCGCGCACGATCTGCGCAATCCGATCGCGGCGATCCAGTGGTTCTCGAAGATGCAGCTGGCCGGCGTCGGCGCGGGGCCCGAGGACACGCAGCGCTACGCCGTGAAGATCCAGGACAACGCCGAGTTCGCGCTGCAGCTGCTCGAGAACCTGCTCGACATCACGACGCTGGAGCACGAAAGCGGCGGGCTTCGCCTGCAGGAGGCCGACCTGAGAGGCATCCTCCTGGCGGCGGTCTCGCTGAACGAGCACGGCGCCGGCCGGAAGGGGATCGCGGTGGACGTCGACGTGCCCGCGGATCTCCCGCTCGTCTGCTGCGACGTCGCGCGGATCGAGCAGGTCCTGAGCAACCTGCTCAGCAACGCGTTCAAGTTCTCTCATCCGGGCACGACGGTGACGGTGCGCGCGCGGAGGCTCGGTCAGGCGATCGAGGTGATGATCGAGGATCAGGGCCTGGGAATTCGCCCGGACGAGATCAGCGGCCTGTTCCGCAAATTCCGGAGGACGAGCACCCGGTCGACCGGCGGCGAGAAGAGCACGGGGCTCGGCCTGTCGATCTGCAAGAACCTCGTCGAGCGCCACGGCGGCGCGATCCGCGTGGAGAGCGAGCTCGGCCGGGGAACGCGGGTGTTCTTCACGGTCCCGACGAAGGCTGGGCGCGCCTGCGAGCCCGAGCGCCCCGCGGCGTAGGCTCGCCCGCGCGCCGCGCTTAGCTGATGACCACTTACCAGCTCACGGTGTCGTTGAGCGTGAGCGCCCCGCCGGACGCGGGCGTGCTCATCGTGCGGTTGCCGCCGCCCGGGAGGTTCTCCCAGGTCACGGTGCCGTCGGCGTTCTTGCGATAGTACTTGTACTCGAGCGCGCTGCTGGCCGGCAGGTTGACGCGGTTCGTCCACACGGGGTAACCGCGCGGATCGACAGGGACGCCGAGATCGGTGTTCCAGCTGCCGAGCGCCGCGGTGTTGCCGGTGACGTACATGTGCTGGCCGACCACGGTGGCCGCGGTGACGTTGACCGTGACGCCTGCCTCGCCGGAGCCGGGCGGCACCACACACGCGTTGTAGCGGCCGCAGACCACCGAGGGGACATCGACGACCCTGCCCGCCCGGATCGACGCCACCAGGCTGATGTACTCGCCCATCGCCCAGTTCAGGGGGCTCATCGACCGCGTCGGGGTGCCCGCCGCGACGTTCGCCGGCTTCTGGACGGACCAGCCGGTGACGTCCGTCGTCTCGCCCCATACCTGCTCTGGGATGAAGCCCTGCGGCGTCGAGAACGCCTTCACCGCGGTCAGGTAGGGGTTGCCGTCGGCGCCGACACCCGTGCTGGCGATCTTGAACATGCCGCGCTCGGCCGTGAAGATGGGCCACAGCCGGCCCCGACCGCCGTTGCCGTCGAAGTTGCCGCCGTCGTTCTTCTCCCCGTATCCATCGTAGTTGTAGCGGAACCACGCGTCGCCCTTGCCGGCGATGGTCCGCTTCAGGATGGCGTCGTACTCGGGCAGCGTCGCGACGATCGAGGGATCGTCGGCCCGCTTCACCCCCATCCGCACGAGCTCGAGGAACCCGCCATCGACGATGTACCGCTGATCGTGCGTGCCGCCGCCGTTGCCGATCGTGAAGCTGACCGCCGCGTCCGGCCCGGACACCGGGTTGTACACCTGCGGCCCGCTGCCCGTGTTGCCCCGCGCAGAGGGGTTGATGCGGATGTAATACCGGCCGTCGCCGTGGTACCCCGTGGTCGTGAACGTCCAGCGGTCGACGCCCTGCTGCCAGGTGTCGGCGGCGGCCATGTAGCGCGCCGCGCTCGTGGTGTCGCCGTTCGCACGGGCGATCGTCGCGGCGCAGACGAGGCCCGCGATCTCCGCCGCGATGGTCGACGGGGAGTACCCGGCGTTCTCCTCCCACCGCTCCTGCTGGGTCCATGGGCCGGTGTTGACGATGTAGTCGGCCGTCCTCTTGATCTTCTTCCACAGCGGGTTGTAGACGGAAGGTCCGAGCCGCCACGCGAGGATGATCGGCATCGCCTGCTCATCCATCTGCGTGCCTTGCCAGTACTGCCAGCCGCTGACCCAGGCGTTCTGCGGGAAGCGGCCGACGCGGCTGTAGCCCTGCGGGCAGCCCGGCGCGTCGTACTCGGCGGCGCCGCAGTCGCTCGACTGCTGCAGTGTGTTGAACAGGTAGTTGACGACCGAGGTCCCTGTCGCGGTGTCGCCGGCCGTCACCAGCGCGCTGGCGAACTTGAACAGATCGCGCGCCCAGACCAGGTGGTAGCCGCCGTTGTTGCCGTCGCCGTTGGTCTCGCCCCAGGGCGTGCCCATCCCCGCGATCATGGCGCCGTTCGACTTGTCCTGGATCGCCTTGAGCGACATCGCCGCGAGGTAATACTGGTCGTCGGCGGTGGCGCTCTGGCTGCTGAGCCCGGCCGCGTACGTCTTCCACCCGTTGTCGTAGGTGGTTTGCAGCGTGCTCAGGTTGCTGCCGAGCGTCGCGTTCGCGGTGGAGGCCGCCTCGGCCTCGGTCGCGCCGAAGCCGAGCACCACGTCGAACGAGACGCTGGTGACGGCGCTGGTCCCGAGGTCGATCCAGCCCATCTGCGCCACGTTGCCGCCGCTCGCCAGGTCGTTTCGCCAGGTCATCGTCCTGTCGACGTTCCCGCCGAGGAGGTCGGTCCAGCCGTCCGACTCGCCGACGAAGCCGCTCGACACCATCGGCGCGCCGCTCACCACCTTCCATGGGCGCGACGCGGCGAGCGCCGAGGCGCGGCTGTTCTCCGAGGCGACGAGCAGCGTGCGCCCCCCTGCCTCCACCGTCCTCGACGTGTCGCCGGCCCCGGAGTTGTCCATCGCCGGGTTGTGGAGCAGGTAGAGGTTGAACTGGGTGACGTTCCTGCCGCCCAGGGCGTCGAACCGGACCCGCTGGATCAACGCGTTGCGCCCTGGATCGGTGAAGACCGTCCTGGTGATCCGCCAGTTGTGCGCGCTGTTCGTGGTCGTCGCCTGCCAGCGCATGGACCGCTTGTCCGGCTGGGTCACGGTGAAGCTCTGCTGCTTCTCCTCGTCGACGAAGGTCCTCGCCGTGTCCCCCACCAGGAACTGCAGATCGACAGTGTTCACGGTGTCGAGCACCGGATAGAACACCTCGGACACGATGCCGCGATGACCGGTGAAGTAGACCCTCGAGGCCGCGGTCGTCGAGGTGCCGAGGAAGGACTTCTCCGCAGGTCCCCACACAGAGGGTACCCCGACCCCCTTGGCCGCAATGCCGGCGCCGAGCGCCTTCAGGGCCTCTGCCTTCGACGGGGCCCTGCCGGCGGAGCCGAACGGGAACGGGACCGCGGACTCCCCGGCCATCGGCTCCTCTGCATCCGTGTCGAGCGCGCAGCCCGCGAGCCCGAGTGTCAGGCAAATACTTGCAGTGCCACAAGAAATGCGCTTCAGCATCACGCCATTCCCTTTCCATCGGGTGGCCGTCGCGTGAAGACCGCTCCACGGCTACCGTAAGCCAGCGACTTGGTTGATGTTTTTACGTGCTGCGTGCGGATCGCGGCCCGGGCCCCCTGCGCTCACGTCGCCCCGGCTCCGCGTGGGACGCCAGCAATGCTGTAGCGTAGCACGCGATCTTCGCGCGCTTGAGCGCACCTGCGCGCCGCCATGCCGAGCTCCTGGCAAGGACAGCGACGCTGCGCTCTATGCGCCGTGCCGGCCGCCGTGCCGGCGCGGATCCACCAGCACCGAAACCATCACGCGGCAGGGCGATCGACGCAGACAGCGCGGCGCCCATCGCGGGCTCGACGGAGCGCGGCGTCGACCGCGCCGCCGCGAGCTCATCCGCTCACGCGCCAACCACCTTGCGCCTCGCCGCCGCGTAGCGCCTGACCACCTCGTCCGCGATGACGCCGATCAGGATGACGGCGCCGATGACCGCGAACTCGATCTGGGTCGGGACGCCCAGCATGTTGATGGCGTTGCGCAGCACCTGCATGAGGGCGGTGCCCAGGATGACGCCCACCACCGCGCCCTCGCCGCCGCGCAAGCTGAAGCCGCCCAGCACGGCCGCGGCGATCGCATACAGCTCGTAGAAATTGCCGAAATCGACAGGCTGGGCCGAGTTGACCTCCAGCGCGAACAGCATGCCCCCGAAGCAGGCGAGCACCGAGCAGAGGACATACGCGAGGATCGTCATCCTGTCGGTATCGACCCCGCTGTAGCGGGCCGCCTGCTCGTTGCGGCCCAGCGCCATCAGATAGCGGCCATAGACGGTGCGGTTCAGGAAGATCGACGCCGCCACAGCGATCGCGAGGAACAAGAGGAACGGCATCGGGATGTCGATCCACGTGATCAGCGCGAGCCGCGTCTTCACGCCGGTGAACGGGTGCACCGCGTACGGGCTGAAGCGCCCCTCGGAGATCCACGAGAGGAACGGCACGGGGACCGAGAGCGGGCTGCCGACCGACAGGTAGCGCAGCGACTCGAACCCGACGCCGAACCCCTGCGTCTGATCGCCGGAGATCCCGCGCGCGGTGCCCCGGTAGAGCAGGAGCCCGCAGAGCGTCACAACGAACGGCTGGAGCCGGAGCTTCGTGATGAGCAGCCCGTGCGCGAGCCCGATGCAGAGGGAGATGCCGAGCAGCACGGGCACCGCAAGCGAGGCCGGCCAGTGCTGCACCGAGAGGAGCCACGGCAGCATGCAGCCGGCGAGCGCCACGACCGAGCCGATCGACAGGTCGATACCGCCCGTGATGATCACGAAGCCCGCCCCGACGCTGAGGATGCCGAACAGCGCTGTCCTCCGGATCAGGTTCTCGAGGTTCTCCGCGAGGAGGAACCTCCCGTTCAGGAGCGCGGTTCCGAGCGACACCGCGAGGAGGAGCCAGAAGACGCCGAGCACCTTCCGCCGCGTGGTGGGCACGAGCAGCGCAGCCGGCGCGGCGCCGCGCGCCGGGAGGTCATGTGTCGTCGTCACAGACATGCTCTCTGGCCTCGATGGCTAGTGGTCACCCCGCGTCACGCCGCGTCACGCCGCGGCGTCGCTGCCGGTCGCGAGCTGCATGATCGCCTCCTCACTCAGCTCGGCGCGGCCGAGCTCACCGGCGATGCGCCCCTCGTGCATCACCAGCGCACGGTCGGACATGCCTATCACCTCTTCCATGTCGCTGGAGACGAACAGGGTGGCCATGCCGCTCGCTGCCAATCGCTCCATCAGCTGGTATATCTCGTGCTTGGCGCCGACGTCAATGCCGCGCGTCGGCTCGTCCAGGAGCAGCACGCGCGGCGACATCGAGAGCCACTTTGCGATGACGACCTTCTGCTGGTTGCCGCCGGACAGGTGCTGCACCGGCTGCACGTCGGTCGGCGTCCGCACGCCGAGCTCCCGGATCATCTGCGCCGACATCCGGCGCTCGCCCGCGCGGTCGAGGACGCCGTAGCGCTGCGCCCTGTCGAGGCTCGGGAGGCTCACGTTCGCCCGGATCGCCATCTCCAGGATGATGCCCTGTTGCTGGCGGTCCTCCGGGACCAGGCCTATCCCGGCGGCGATGGCGTCTCGCGGGGCGCGCGGCGTGATCGCCCGCCCGGCCACGCGGACGGCGCCTCCGGCCGCCGGCGTGACGCCGAACAGCGTCCGGAGCAGCGACGTGCGCCCCGCGCCGAGGAGCCCGGCCACGCCGACGATCTCCCCGCTGCGCACCGTGAAGGAGAGCGCTCGCTCGGGGTGCCTCGACGTCCGGAGGCCGCAGACCTCGAGCACCGGCTCGCCGGGCGGGTTCGGGACGTGCGGATAGAACTGCGAGAGATCGCGGCCCACCATCAATCGCACGATGCGCTCGTGGCTCATCTCCTCTCGCGAGAGCTCGCCCGCGTTCTCGCCGTCGCGCAGCACGAGCACGCGATCGCAGAGCGCCCTCACCTCGCCGAGGCGGTGAGAGATGTACACGACGCTGATCCCGCCCGCGCGGAGCTCCCTCACCACCTGGAAGAGCGCCTCCGCCTCGTGCGGGCACAGGCACGACGTGGGCTCATCCATGATGAGCACCCGCGCGTTCGCGGAGAGCGCCTTCGCGATCTCGACCAGGTGCCGCTGCCCGAGCGACAGGCCGCCGACGAGCGCGCGCGGCGAGCACGCGAGGCCGACCCGCGCCATGATCGCCCGCGCCTCGCGCTCCATCCTGCCCTCGTCGATGAAGCCGCCCCGCCGCGGCTCCCGGCCGAGATAGATGTTGGCCGCGACATCGAGGTTGTCCGCCAGGTTGAGCTCCTGGTGGATGAGCGCGATCCCGCGGGAGAGCGCCTCCCTGACGGAGCCGAGCGCGACAGGCCGCCCGTCGAAGCGCATCTCGCCTGCGTCGGGCGCCTCGACTCCGGCGAGGATCTTCATGAGGGTGCTCTTGCCAGCGCCGTTCTCGCCGACGATGCCGAGCACCTCGCCTCGGCCGAGCGCGAGGTGCACGCCGCTGAGCGCGAGCACGCCGGGGAAGCGCTTGGTCAGGCCGCGCGCCTCGAGCAGCGGCGTCGCGTCCGGTTCAGGCGAGGAGGCAGTCATTCGCGTCAGCGCGTCGAGCGTCGCCTGCCCGGGGTGCGCGCCGCGCGGGCGCCGCGCTGCCCGGCGCCGGGTTCACGGTTGCTTGCCCGCCTTCTGCTTCAGATCGGCCCAGAACTCGTCCAGGTTGCCCTTGCGGATCTGCCGGGCCGGCAGGGAGATGAACTTGTCCTGAGGCACGACGGAGTTATCCCCCCGCACGAGCGCCGCGAGCACGCGCACCGACTCCTTGCCGTACATGTACGGGTTCTGCACCACCGTGCCGACCACCTCGCCGTCCTGGATCGCGCGCAGCGTCGCGTCCTGCTCGTCGAAGCCGACGACCTGGATCGAGCTCATCTTCCCCGCCTGCTTCACCGCCTCGAGCAGGGCCGGCGTGTGGTACGCGTTCAGGCCGATCAGGCCCACGAGGTCCGGGTGCGCCGACATCATGTCTTCGGCGTTGCTCTTCGCCTTGGCGGCGTCGATCTGGTCGGTCAGGGTCGCGACGATGGTGTATTTCGCCCCCTTCAGCTCCTGGTTGAGCGGGTCGTTCCCGGCGCTGTTGTCCTGGCGATCGAGCAGCTCGTCGAGCACGCCTTGACGGCGCTTGCGGGCGTTGTCGCCCTCGAGCCGCCCGACCAGGATGGCCACCTTGCCGCCGCCGGGGATCGCCTCCTCCACGAGCTGCCCCGCCATCCGGCCAGCGACATAGTTGTCGATGCCGATGTACACGATGCGATCGCTCTTCGGAGCGTCCGAGTCCTGCGTGATGAGCTTCGTCTTCGCGGCCGCCTTGTTGAGCAGCGGGACCTGGTTCTCCGCGTCGATCGGGCTGATCGCGATGCCGTCGACGCCGCGGATCAGGAGATCCTCGACCCGGTGCAGCTGGTCGTTCACGTCGCTCGGCATCACGACGCTCACCTCGACGTTGTGCTCCTTCGCGCCGTCGATGACGCCCTTCTCGGCGATGGTCCAGAACGGGGCGACGCCGTTCGTGATGTAGGCGAGCTTCGGCTTGCCCCCCGCCGCCGGCGCGCCGCCGTTGTCGCAGCCCAGGGCCGTGAGCCCCGCCGCCATGCAGACCCCGACGATGAACCGACCGATGCTCTTCAACATGCGCTCTCCCCTCCACCCGTCCACCCGACAAGAGCCGACTCGCGCGACGGGCCCATACGCCCCGTGCCGCCGCGCGGGCCACGACTAACGCAGGAACCCCCGGTCAACTGGCCGGCTCATGATGCGCGATCCGCTCCGGACGTGTCTACACGATTCGACGCGCGGATCGCCGCGCGCGTCTCGCCCCCCTAGGGCCGCGTGCCCGGCGCGCTCATGCCGCCCGATCGGCCGACGGCGTAGGCGATCCCGCTCTGCAGCGTCCCGCGGATCACGATGCGCGACATGTCGATGTCGAGCCGGAGGAGCGCCTGCGCGACCTCGCCGCGGATGCCCGTCAGCACCGCCTGGACCCCGAGCAGCCGGAGGGCGTTCGCCGCCTTGAGCAGGGCGTTCGCCACGCGCTGATCGACCCCCTTGATCCCCGTGACGTCGATGATGACGGTGCGGGTGCCGCTCCTCGTCGCGCCGTCGAGCAGGGTCTCGAGCACGTCGTGCGCGCGCTCCTCGTCCAGCGTGCCGATGAGCGGCATGACCATGACGTCGTTCGTGATGGGCACGAGCGGGGTCGACAGCTCGGAGATCTTCGCCCGCTGGAACCGGATCACCTCCTCTTGCAGCTCGGCCCGGGCCGCCTCGGCGCGCTCGCGCTCGCCGAGCTCGTGCAGCAGGCGCAGGTTGGCGTCCCGGAGCTCGGCGCTCTGCGCGGAGAGGCGCACGTTGGCCAGCGACAGCTCCTCCGTCCGCTCCTTCACCTCCTGCTCCAGCCGCTCGTTGGCCTCACGGAGCTCGGCGCTCACGGCCGAGAGGTCCGAGTAAAGCAGCGCGTTCTCGACCGCCACCGCCGCCTGCGAGGACAGGAGCCGCAGGAGCTCGATGCGATCGGCGGTGAACGCGTGCTCCGCGAGGTGGTTCTCCAGGTACAATACCCCGCTCAGCCGGCCCTGGTGCAGGAGCGGCAAGCCCAGGATCGATTTCGGCCGGCGCGCGATCACGTGCGGATCGCCGGCGAGGCGCGGGTCGTCGTCCGCGCGCCCGATCACGAGCGCCTCGCGCGAGCGCGCGACGTAATGCACGACCGAGCGGGCCAGATCGAGGCGCGCCTCCAGGGGCATCGAGAGGCCCAGGCTCACCGTATCGGGGCCGACCGCGATCATCGCCTCGACCGTCAGCACCTCGCCGCGCGAGAGGATGAGGAACCCCCGGCTCGCCCCGGCGCTCTTGATCACGCTGCGCAAGACCTGCTCGATCACCTTGTCGAGCACGATCGCGCTCGAGATGGCCTGGGCGGTGCTGAGGACCGTGGCGAGATCGAAGCTCTCCCCTGCGACGAGGCCCTGGAGCGCGGTGCCGGTCGGCGAGAGCGGAAGAGGCTCGCCCAGGGCCGAGGGGTCGGCCGGCGCGAGCTCCTCGCGCAGCGCCCTGGCCTTCTCGGTCGCCCCCCAGCGCTCGTACAGGTAAACCGCCCTGCGCAGGTGGATGTGCGCGAACTCGACCCTGCCCTGGGCGAGCCAGAACCTGCCGTAAAGCTCGTTGCCGAGCGCCTGGTTGTTGATGTAGTCGGCCTGCCGCGCGGCCTCGATGCCCCGCTCGTAGAGGTCCATCGCCTCGGCCCTCCGCCCCTCGACGCGGGCCTGCTCGGCGAGCAGGAGCAGGTATTTGTGAAGCACGTTGTCCGGCCCGACGTCGGCCCAGCGCTTCATCCGCCCGAGCAGCCGCGAGAGGTGCTCCTCGTGCTCCCACCGCGCCGCGCCCTCGGCGCTCTCCCACGCGGCGATCCGCATGAGGCCCGCGTAGAACGTCGCCTCGGGCACCTTGGCGTGCGTCGGCAAGGCGCCCTCGATCACGGCGAGCTTCGGCATCAGATCGGCGAAGCTCGCCCTGTCGCCGAACAGGTAGGCATTCCGGATCTTGGCGTAAAGCAGCCACCCCATGTGGTAGGGCGAGCCGCCGTGCTTCGCCGCGTAGGACGCCTCGTCGAACCCGTCGTCGTCGAAGCTGAGCCGCCCCCTCGTCAGCCCTTGCAGGCACCGGAGGGGCTGGATCACGCCCGCGAGGAGGATATCGATGATGTCATGGCTGCGGGCGCGCCGCAGGAACGCGAGGTGCGTCTCGGTGAGCTGCGAGAGCTCCGTAAGGTTCATCCCGTAGGTGAGCCGGTCCGAGCCGCTCTGGCTGATCATGTACCCCATGGCCGTCCAGTCGCCGGCCTGGAGCCCGAGGTCGTAGACCCGGTCGTAATAGGGATCTGCCTTCCGCAGGGGCTGCGTCCAGCTGTGCACGTCCGCGGAGAAGATGTGGTAGGTCTTGGCCCGGAGCACGAGGTTGTCGAGCTGGTCTGCGAGCTCGACGGCCATCTTGCCGAACCGGTACGCCGTCTCGTACTCGCCGAGCAGCGGGCCGACCACCATGCCGTACGCGACGTATCCGAACGCGGACATATCGCTGTTCCCGTGCTGCAGCGAGAGCGTCACCATCTTCACGATGGCGAGGTTCGCGAGCGTCTGGTCGCTCGAGTTGTAGGCCCCGAAGAACAGGTTCACGAGCAGCTCCAGCGTCACGGGGTGCTCGGGGTTCGTCGTCCTCGGGGCGCGGGCGAGCTCCTCGATGCTGCGCGCGCCGAGGAGGACGGGCACCGCCCGGAGCTCCTGCTCGAGGAGCGCGGCGACCTCCTCCCGGGCCTCGGGGATCGGACAGCCGAGGAGCCGGAGGCCGGCCTTCTGGACGAGGGTCGCCTCGTGATTGCGCCACTGGAGCAGGTACTGGTTCGCCTGGACGAGGAGGACAGCGACCTTGTCCATGGCCGTCCGGGCGCGCGCGAGCGCCGCGGCACAGAGCCGCTCGGCCTCCTCGAAGGCGCCGCACAGCGACTCGACCTCGGCGCGCTCCCTGTGGAGCGCGAGCGCGAGCTCGTAGTGGTCGTCGAAGCCGCCGTGGGGCAGAAACCCGAGCCCCGCGCGGAAATAGCCCGCCGCCGCCTCGTAGGCGGTGGCGGCCTTGGCCTTCCTGCCGGCGGCGAGGTTCAGCTCGGCGGCCGTGGCCTGCTCCGCGGGCGAGGTCACGATGGGCGCCGCGATGTTGATGTGGTTGACGATGTCGAAGAGCGCCTCGTCCCGCGCGGCCCCCTCGCAGCTGGCGAGCATGAGCCGCGCGATCCTGAGGTGGACCTCGCGCTTGTGATCCTCGCTGATGAGCGAGTACGCCGCGTGCTGGACGCGATCGTGCAGGAATCGGTAGGTGACGCGCCAGTCGACGCCGGCCTGCGCCTCGTCGTCGCTCGCGTGCGCGAGGCGGTAGTCGGCGTCCACCGGCGCGATCAGGCCCTCTTGCAGGATCTTCCACAGCGCGGCCACGGTCTCGTGCGCCGGCCGCTCGCTGATGACCGCGAGGGTGCGCAGGTCGAACTCGTGCCCGATGCAGGCCGCGAGGCGGAGGACGCGGACGAGCTCGGGCTCGAGCTCCTCGATCTTGCGCGCCATGAAATCGACGACGTTGTCGGTGACCGTGCGCCGCCGGATGCCGTCGAGATCCCACGTCCAGGCGCCCTTCTCGAAGCGGAGCAGGCCCTCCGCGTGGAGCGAGCCCAGGAACTGCCGCACGAAGAACGGGTTGCTCTGGGTCCGGTCGAACACAACGCGGGCGAGCGGCTCGACGTCGGCGCGGGCCGCGGAGAGCGCGTCCGAGAGCAGCGCGATCACGTCGGCGAGGGCGAGCGGCCGCAGCGTGAGCTCGCGGAGCGGCGCGCCCGCCTTCTCGATCTCGTCGAGCGCGACGCGGAGCGGGTGGGCCGCGTACACCTCGTTGTCGCGGAAGGCGCCGAGGAGGAGCAGGTGGCCGCGCTCCGGATCGGCGGCCAGGACCTGGAGCAGCTTGAGCGAGGCGGGGTCGGCCCACTGCAGGTCGTCCAGGAAGAGGACGAGGGGGTGCTCGGCGGTCGCGAAGACGCGCACGAACGCCTTGAAGATCGCGTGGAAGCGGCCCTGCGCCTCGGCCGGCGGCAGCTGCTGGACCGGGGGCTGCTGGCCGATGATCCACTCGAGCTCCGGGATGAGGTCGACGAGGAGCTGGCCGGTGCTCCCGACCGCGCTGGCGAGCGCCGCGCTCCAGCGCGCGAGCTGCTCCGGCCGCTCGGTGAGGATGTGCCGGAGGAGCTCCCGGAAGGCGCGCGCGAGCGAGGCGTACGGCGCCCCGCGGTTCAGCTGCTCGAACTTGCCCGCGGTGAAGTAGCCGCCTCGCTGGGCGATGGCCCTGTGCATCTCGTTCACCAGGGCCGACTTGCCCATGCCCGAGTACCCCGACACGAGCAGGAGCTCGCCCTCCCCGCCGGCGGCGCGCTCGAAGGCGGCGAGCAGCGCGCGCTCCTCCTCGGCGCGGCCGTAGAGTTTCTGCGGGATGCGCAGCGTGTCGGGGATGTCGCGCAGGCCGAGCGCGAAGGGCGCCACGGCGCCGGAGCTCGAGAGCTGGCGGAGGCACGCGTCGAGGTCGGCGAAGAGCCCGAAGGCGCTCTGGTACCGGTCCTCCGCGTTCTTCTCGAGGAGCTTCATCACGATCCGGGACACCGCGTCGGGCACGCCCGGGACTTGCTCGGGCGGCGGCACCGGCGTCCGCGCGATGTGGCCATGGATGAGATCGAGCGGGTCGCTGCCGGTGAACGGCAGCACGCCGGTGAGCATCTGATAGAGGGTCACGCCGAACGAGTAGAGGTCGGTGCGGCGGTCGATCACGCGGTTCATCCGGCCGGTCTGCTCCGGCGACATGTACGCGAGCGTCCCCTCGAGCGCCTCGGGGCTTATCGCCTGCTGCGTCTCCTGCGGGAGGAGCGTCGCGATGCCGAAGCCGACGAAATGGACCTCGAGCGTGTCCGGGTCGACGAGGAGGTTGTGCGGCTTGATGTCCTTGTGAATCACCTTGCGGCGGTGGAACTCGTCGAGGACCCGGGCCGCCGAGCGGGCGATCGTCAGCGCCGCCTTGATCTCCAGCCGGCCGTTGCGCAGGAGGTCGTGGAGCGTCGTCCTGCTCGGCCGCTCGAGCACGAGCGCGAGGCCGTTCCTGTGCTTCTCGAGCCCATACGCCTTGACGACGCCCTCGACGTCGAGCGCGCAGAGCACGTTGTACTCGTGCCGGAGCGCCGCGAGCTCACGCGCGCTCGGGAACTCGCTCTTCAGGACCTTGAAGACAGCAGGCTTGCGCTCGTCACCCCAGGTTCCTTCGAACACCTCGATGCTCGAGTCGACGTAGATCGGCTGGCTCACGGAACAGGTCGCGGAGAGCATCTCACCTCGCCGGGGCGCTGGGCTGGCCCGCCGCCGCTGCTGCTCGCGTCGAGCAGACAGGACGGACGGTGTTCTCGCACAAGCGCACCATGGGCGGATTATGTCTAGATCGGTGCCCCCGAGTCACGACCGAAATCGGAGCATTGATTCGTCCAGGGTGATATTTTTCAGTATTTGTGCGCTAGACATCCAACTTGGACGGAGGCTGGCGTTCGCGCCCGTCACCGAGCGCGGCAGTGCGGCGCGCTAGCGCGGCGCTTCATGCGATGTGGGCTGGCTCTCGGAGGGCTGGAGGAGGTCGATCACGCGGCGCGCCGGGAGGGCGCGTCCCAGGCGCAGGTCATTGCGGCACCTCGACGGTGGGACAACCGAACTCGACACGGACGCTCTCCGCCCCCATGGACTTCACTTGCTCACACGTGGCGCCCTTGATCACGATGGTGGGCGGGGTCGTCGAATCGTCGTAGTCCCAGCCGTCGTCGCCCGGCTTCGGCAGCACCTCATCGTCGATGAAGACGTTCACCTTCGCGCGGTCCGGCGGCTCGGTCTCCAGCGAGAGCTCGCAGGTCCTCACGAGATCCCTCGTGATGCTGGTCAGCGTATCGCCGAGGCTCGCCGCGTCCACCACCTCGAAATAACGGGGCGAGGTCTCCGACGTGGCCGTGTCGCCCTCGACGGCGAGCTGGTCCAGCACAGCGGCATAGGCCGTCGCGCCGGGGATGCCGACGACGAAGGTCTTGATACCGGCCGCGCGCAGGTCCTTCACCCGCTGCACCGTGCGCACGTCGTCCAGGCACACGTCCGTCAAGCCGGCGACGCAGCAGTTCGGCACGCCCGAAGGGCAGTCCCCATCCATGTTCGTCGTGCAGGTCGCGGCCTCGCAGGTCATGGCCGGATCCTGGTTGCAGTTGGGACCGCCGTCGGTCGCCAGGAGGACGTACCTGTCGCCCTCGAGGGTGCCGCCGGCTCCCACGGTGAGGTACCCGAGGGCGCGCGCGAGGGCGTCCGCTGTCGGCGTCGCGCCGCCGGGGTCCGTGCCATCCAGGAGGGTCTTGATGGCGGGGACCGAGGTCGAGCCCGGCGCCACGGCCACGCTCAGGTCCTCCCCCGCCGGCATGCCGCAGTGCTCGTCGGAGGGAAAGAGCTGAAGCCCGACGGACATCCTGTCCTGGATCACGTCGAGCGCGGTGCCGAGGGCGCCCTTCATCATCGTCCAGCGGTCGCTCCCTTCCCACGCTTTGGTCATGCTGTCGGAGCGATCGAGCACGATCACGAGGTGAACCTGCCGCGGCTGAGCTTCGACCTGCTGGCCGCCGCAGTCGCCGCCGCCCTCCCCCCCGCCGGAGCTGGCGCCCGGCCCGGTCGCGATGAAACCGCCTCCGAGGGAGGGATCCCCGCCCGTTCCACCGAAGTCCATTCCGCCGGCGCCGCCGTCTCCGGAGCCGCCGCTGCCCGCGCCGGTTCCGCCGTCCGATACCGAACATCCCGACGCGAGCGCCCAGCCCAGGCACCCGAGCGACGTCAGGAACAAGGAGCGGGCGTAGATCCCGCGGTTCTTGTCGATCATAGCCATTCTCCTCGACACGAGTGAATCACGAGTGCATCGACACGAGTCAACGCGCCCGCGCGCGGCGTCAGCCCGGAGGGATGCGGCAGATGCCGTTGTAACACTGCACGGTTCCGGCGTTGCAGCAGTCGGACGTCGCGCCGCAGAGCTGCCCGTACTCGGCGCATCGCGGCGGGGTGCCGCCCGCCCCGTCCGAGCCACCGCCGCCGCCAGCGCCGCCAGCGCCGCCCGTTCCGCCGGTCGCGCTCGAGCTCCCGGTCGCGCTCGAGCTCCCGGTCGCGCCTGTCGGGGAGTCCGGCGTCGTGCACGTGCCCGAAACGGAGCCCGGCTCGTACTCGCACGTCGTTCCGACGCAGCAGTCGCCGTTGTTCGTGCAGGGTCCGCCCGCCGTGACACACTGGGGCGTCGTCCCTCCGGGCGTGTCGTAACACTGGAGCTTCCCCGTTTCGCTGTTCCGCACGCAGGGAGCGCCGTCGCAGCAGTCGTCGGCGGAGGCGCAGTCCTCGCCTGCCTGGCGGCAGGCCGTGAGCGCATTGCACCGAGGCACGCCGAGGGCGTCGAGGCGGCAGTTGCTGGCGTTCCCCAGGTAGTTGCAGCAGTTGTTGGGAGCGCTGGTGGACGTATCCGAGCAATAGCTGTCCTTGAAGTGACAGACGCCGCCCTGGGGCGTGCAGCCGTTGGGGTTGCGGCAGCGGCCGATCTCCCCGTCCGGATCCCCCGACTTGTCGCAGACGACATTGCCGGCGCCCGGCAGAGCGGCCGTGGGGTCGCCGCCGCAGCAGTCCTCGTTGCGCCGGCACAGGGCGCCGTTCACGCGGCAGCCGCTCGGCGGCTGGCAGATTGCGATCCCGGTGGGGCCGTACGGCGCGCAGACGCGGCTGCAGCAGAAGCCGCAGCTGTCGCAGACCGCGCCGTCGATGCCGCCGCTGTTGCAGCGGCTCGACGTCGACGGCTCCGCGCCGCAGTAGCCCGCGGGATCGGATGCGTTCCGCTTCACGCACACGCCGGTACAGCAGTCGCTGTCGCCCTTGCAGACGTCGTTGCGCTGCACACAGAACGAGGAGTAGAGGACGCAGCGGTTGTCTCGCCCGCAGAGCTGGGAGCAACACTGGGTGTCCTCGGTGCACGGGTTGCCACCCGTCTGGCACGCGGTGGCGCCGTTGACGTCGCTGCACGTCCCGCCGACGCACATGCCGCTGCAGCACGCGCCGCCGCCTGCCGTGCAGTCGGATCCGTCGGGGAGGCAGGCGGTCGCGCTGCACCTGCCCGAAGCGCAGTTGAGGGTACAGCACTCCGAGGATTCCTCGCAAGCGGCGCCTGTCCCGAGGCAGACGCTGAGCGGCGAGGCGCAGGTGCTCGTCGCGCTGTCGCAGATGCCGGAACAGCAATCTCCGGAGCGCGCGCACGTGGACCCGAAGGGCTCGCAGGTCGGCACCTCGACCCCCGTGTCAGGGCCGCCCGCGCCGCCGACGCCGTCCGTACCGCCCGCGCCGCCGGCGGCACCGGCACCGCCGGCACCCGCGCCACCAACGCCTGTGCCCGCGCCGCCTTCTCCAGAGCTGGCCGTCGCGCTGGCGCCGCCCGTTCCGGTCGCCTCGCCGCCGCCCGTTCCAGTCGTCCCGCCGCCGCCAGCGTTGGCCCCTCCGGAGCCACCGGCGGAGGAGCTGCCCCCGGCCGCGCCGCTGGAGGGCCCTGAGTTGGTGGCGACGCCACCTTCACCTCCCGAGCCGGTGCCCTCGGACGAGCCGCAGGCAGAAGAGAGCCATACGATGCCGACAGCCGCGAAGATTCGAGATACGCGCATGCACTTTCCTCGCTTGATCGCTTGCCGCAACCGACGCAGGCGGAGAAAGGATACATTCGCGCAACTCCAGCTTGTCCGTATGGCTTTTGTTTCAGGGCATGCCCCGCTCCCTCCATTTTTGTCGGAGGTGGTGAGCCTCGTGAGCGCTGCGCGCACCTGTGCGCGCAGCGCAGAGCTCGCGCTCGCCCGGCCGTGATGAGCTCTGCCCAGAACGGTCAGCGAGACCGCAATCCGCGCTTTGGTGAGGTTCGTCGCAAAGAGCCCTCGACGGAGGAAGCGACGCTGTAGGCTGTACGGTCCTCGAGAGGAGAGCACATGCAGGCTGTTGGGAGAGGCACGTTCATGGGGGCAGCCCCGGCGACGGCCGTCCGCTCCCTTCTCCCCCGCTCTACGCGGATGTCCTCGTCCCCTTCCAGAGCGCGTTCCAGAAGCGCCCCGTCTTCACGGCGCCTTCCGGGACGGACTCTCGGGCGCTCTCCTCGGCGGGCTTCTCCCTGTGGGCCTGGGCCTCGAGGAAGGTGATCAGCCGCTCTCGGAGAGGATAGTACATCGGGTCCTCCAGCACCTCCTGACGGTCCCGCGGGTGCGGGAACGGGACCTCCAGGATCTCGCCGACCCGCGCCCCCGGGCCGTTCGTCATCATCGCGATGCGGTCCGACAGGAACAGGGCCTCGTCGACGTCGTGCGTGACCATCAGCGCCGTCTTCTGGTCCTCTGCCCACAGGTTCATGAGCACCTCCTGGAGCTCGAACCGGGTGAGCGAGTCGAGCATGCCGAAGGGCTCGTCCAGGAGGAGCATCTTGGGCGACAGGGCGAAGGCGCGCGCCAGCCCGACCCGCTGCTGCATCCCCGACGACAGCTCGCGCGGCTTCTTGTGCATGGACTCCGCGAGCCCGACGAGCTCGAGGTAGTGCGTCGCGATCTCGATGCAGTCCTTCCTGCTCTTCTGCCGGTGGACCTGCTCGACCCCGAGCAGGACGTTCTCGAGCGCCGTCATCCAGTGCAGGAGGCAGGGCGACTGAAACACGACCCCGCGGTCCGGGCCAGGGCCCTGGATCTGCCTGCCCGCGAGGACGATACCGCCGCTCGTGATCTCGGAGAGGCCCGCGACCATCGACAGCACGGTGGACTTGCCGCACCCGGAGTGGCCGATGAGGGACAGGAACTCTCCCTTCCTCAGGTTCAGATCGAAGTTCCTGACGACGATCGACGGGCCCTTCGGCGTGGGAAAGGTCTTCGTGACGTTCCAGATCTCGAGGTACTTCTTCATGCGACCGCCTCCGCGCTCCGCGCTGCATCGGGCGCGCTCTCGCCCGCCCTGGGCCCGGCGCCCGGGCCGAGCAGGTAGCTGATCACCGCGCCGCGGATCTCCTTGAAGCGCGGATCGTGGTTGAGGGCCTTGCGATCCCGAGGGCGCTCGAGATCGACGGTGATCCCTGGCCCCAGCGTGGCCCGGGGGCCCTTGCTGAGCGGGATGATCCGGTCGGCGAGGAGGATGCCCTCGTCGACGTCGTTCGTGATGAGGAGCACGGTCTTCCGGGTGGCGCGCCAGATCCGCGCGATCTCGTCCTGGAGCGTCGCGCGCGTGAGCGCGTCCAGCGCGCCGAACGGCTCGTCCATCAAGAGGACCTCCGGATCCATGGCGAGCGCCCGCGCCACCGAGACCCGCTGGCGCATGCCGCCGGAGAGCTGCGCCGGCTTCTTTTCGCGGGCCTCGGTGAGCTTCACCATGGCGATGTAGCGCTCGGTGTGCTCCCGCTTCTTCTCTGCGGGCCAGGAGCCGAAGATCTGGTCCACGGCCAGGTAGACGTTCTCGTAGACCGTGAGCCAGGGCAGGAGAGAATAGTTCTGGAAGATGACGCCGCGGTCGGGGCCCGGCCCCTCGACGACCTTCCCGTTCAGCTTGACCTCCCCGGTGTCCGGCCTGAGGAGCCCGGCGATGAGGGACATGAGCGTCGTCTTGCCGGCGCCCGAATAGCCGACCACGGCGACGAACTCTCCCTTCTCGATCTCCAGGTGGATGTCCCTGAGCACCTCGGTGCGGGTGGCCCCGCCACCATAACTCTTCCCGACGTTGCAGAGCTCGACAAGCGGCATGGACGTCACGCTCCCGCCAGCTTGAGCCGGCGCTCGACGAGGCTCATCAGGGCGTCCAAAAGGAAGCCGACGACCCCGATGGTGATGATGCACAGGATGATGTGCTCGTAGATGAGGCTGTTGTACTCCTGCCAGAGGAAGCCGCCGACCCCGGGCGAGCCGGTCAACATCTCCACGGCGACGATGACCAGCCAGGCGATGCCCAGGCTGAGCCGGAAGCCCGTGAACATGTAGGGGAGCGCCGCGGGGAGCTGCACCTTGAACAGCGTCTTCATGCGCGACAGCCGGAGCACCCTGGCGACGTTCATGTAGTCCTGCGGGATCGATCGCACCCCGAGCGCGGTGTTCAGGACCGTCGGCCACATCGAGCACATCGCGATGGTGAAGACGCCGGCAGGGTCGGGCTTCTGGAAGAGCACGAGGCCGAGCGGGAGCCACGCGAGCGGCGAGACCGGGCGGAGGATCTGGATGATGGGATCGAAGCTCGACCTGAACAGCCTCGACGCGCCCAGGAAGAAGCCGATCGGCGTCCCGAGGAGGATCGCCAGCGTGTAGCCCTTGGCGACCCGCTGGAGCGAGTACCAGGTGAAGCGGAGGATGCCCTGGTCAAGCTCTCCCCGCTTCTCGAACGGCTCGAAGATGTAAGGCCTGCTCACCTCCCATGTCTTGAGCGGAGAGGGCAGCGCCTGGGTCCACAGGCTGCTCGCGGCGGCCCACAGCCCGATCACGCACGCCACCCCGAAGAGGGGCAGGATCATGTGGTCGACTCGAATCCTCGGAGAGATCGCCTTCGCCTCGCTCATGCAGCACTCCTCTTCCGCTTCCGATTCCGCTTCCGATTCCGCTTCCGCTTCCGCCGCCGCGCCTCCCGCCGGCGCGGCGATGGCGATGTGGGTTCATCCCTTCAGGGCGTGGACCGGGAACGACGTCGCGTACTTCTCCGGGTCCTTCGGATCGAACGTCACGCCGTCGAACAGCGTCTCGGGCGCGTCGCTCCGGCCGCCGTGCGCGACCCCGAGCTCCTTCATCGCCTCCTCGTAGAGATCGGGGCGCATGACCTGCTTGACGACGCCCTCGTAGTCCGGCTTCCCCTCCACCATGCCCCACCGGCGGAACTGGCTGAGCCACCAGAGCGCGTACTTCGGCTGCGGGTAGTTGCAGCCCCGCTCGCTGAAGATCATGTAGTCCTTGTCCTCTTTGGTGCGCCCGTCGCCGTAGTCGTAGCGCCCCTGCAGCCGGCCGAGGATGAGCTCCGGCGGACAGTTGATGTACGTGGGCCTCGACACGACGTCCGCCTGCTCGGGGCGGTTGTCGAGTTTGTCCAGCCAGACGCTCGCCTCGTGGAGCGCCTTGATCACCGCCTTCACCGTCTTCGGGTTCTTGTCGGCGAACTCCGCGGTGAACGCGCACACCTTCTCGGGGTGGTCCCTCCAGAGCTCCTGCGTTGTGACGGCCGTGTAGCCGATCTGGTCGGAGATCGCCCTGGCGTTCCACGGCTCGCCGACGCAGAAGCCGTCCATCTTGCCCACCTTCATGTTGGCGACCATCTGGGCGGGCGGGATGGTCACGAGCGCGACGTCCTTGTCCGGGTGGACGCCGCCCGCGCCCAGGTAATAACGGGTCCACATGGCGTGCGTTCCAGGCGGGAACGTCATCGCGAAGGTCATGGGCGCCCCCTTCGCCTTCGCCTCCTCGATGAACGGCTTGAGCGCCTTGGGATCGCCGGCCACCTTGCCCCGGAGGTCGCTCTTCATCGTGATCGCCTGGCCGTTGCGGTTGAGCAGCCACGGGATGACCATGGGCATCTTCGGCGATCCGAGGAGCCCCATCGTCGAGGCGAGCGGCATGCCGAAGAGCATGTGCGTCGCCTGGAGATCCCCGTTCGTGAGCGAGTCGCGGATCGCGGCCCAGCTCGCGCCCTTCACGATGGTCGCGTTGATGCCGTACTTCTTGAAGAACCCCTTCTCGTGGGCGATCACGAGAGGAGAGCAGTCGGTCAGCGCGATGATGCCGAAGCGCAGATCGGACACCTCGGGCTTGGCGGCGTCCGGGATGAGCGGCGCGGCGTTCGCCGCCGGCTTCGCCGACGCTTCGGACCGCGATTCGCAGGCGGGGAGGAGCGCGGCTCCCCCGAGCGCGAGCGCACCGCCGAGGAAACGCCGGCGGTGGAGGGGCGTGGCGCTCGGGGCCTCACTCGCAGGTTCTCGTCTCTTCATTCCAAAGATCCTTTGCTGGGATGACCGTGGAGCCTCGGGCGCATGGAGAGGGACACGCCCGCCGGTCGGGGCAGACTGGACGGGCTGCGCTCCGGAGGCGCCGTCCGTGAAATCGCCTGTTCGTTCGAGAATGAGCTAGGCCAGCTCCGCGGCGAGATCGGCGGGGTGAGCGCGCTCTCGCCGCGGGTGTGCGCCCTGGATGGCCTCAGCCATACACGGGCCCAGGATTTGCCAAGGACGATGCATGGGCGCCTGTTTCTATGAAGTTTCTGTAGGATATTTTTTCTTCATTCACTTCACGTTCGTCACGCTCGTTGCGTTCGTCACGCGCGTTGCGTTCGTCACGCGCGTTGCGTTCGTTACGCGCGTTGCGTTCGTTACGTCCGTTCCGTCATGTTCGTTGCGTTCGCCACGCCGCCTTCGTCTTCCGTCTCAATGACTGCGGGGCAGCGGCGCGCCCGAGCGAGCGGTCGGGGAGCTTCGCGAACGGACCGGTTGCTTGCCAGGCCTGGGGTGAGGCTGTAGCGTCCGCGCGGCGCAGGAGGAGCGCCACGCCGATCCGGCGGGTGTGATTCGGCAGGCAGCAGGTCATGGGAGCGACGATGACGAGCGGGTCCGCGACGTGGGTGGGGGCGGCGGCGTGCCTCCTGGCGTGCGGGTGTACGTCCCTCGCCGGGCTCGATGGGCCCTACCACCTGGAGGCGGGCGGGGGCGCCGGCGGTGGGGGTGGGGGTGGCGGGGGCGCCGGCGGGCAAGACTGCGCCGAAGAGGCGAGCGAAGGGTGCGTCTACGACCGGTGCGGCGCCGTCCCCGAGAGCGCCCCGAGCGGCGTCTACGCGCTCGATCCCGACGGGCCCGGCCCAGAGGAGCAGGCCGAGGTCTACTGCGGTGAGCCTGTGGACGGCGATCGCTGGGCGCTCGTCTACAACAGCGTCGGGTCAGCGGACGGCGCGACGCTCCCGTTCTGGAAGATCCTGTATGCCGATCGGCTCGCCACCAAGGGGACGCCGTCGCTCGGCGACAACCTTTACCAGCCGTCGCTGTACATCGCCGGCCGGGAATACCGCGACGAGATCGAGGACATCGCGGGGACCGTCGCCGAGGTGATGCGGGCGACCGCCGAGGGCATCGACACCGGGGACATGCACCTCCTCACGCCGATACGGGTCAGCGGGGATGAGCACCTCTTTTCGTGGCAATTCGCCACGGGGTGGTCGTCGCCGGATTTCGACGCAGACACCAAGGACGACGGCAATTGCGCGGGCGCCTATGCGGGCGTCACGCAGCACTACGGGCACTGCTTCGTCTACAACCTCGGCGCGGACGACGATGAGCCGATCGAGGACGAGGGCTGGGGCCCGCACATGAGCACTCCCGACGCGACGGCATACGGGCTCTCCGACGACGGGAGCGGGTATACGCGCTTGCAGCGGATCTCCCGCTGGACCCGCTGGTGATCGCGCCCGCCCGGGCCAGATCGCTCGCCGCTGGGCCGGGCCGGCGCGTCGCGAACCCCGGCCGCCCGGCGCCCCCGAGGGCCATCGCGCGGATGACACCCGGGCTGCCGCGGTGGCAGACTTCGACGACGCATGAGCGACCGTTCGACCTTCGTTGACGTGCCACCGCGCTTTCGCGTGATCACCGATCCGCGGGGCGCGGAGGTCGACGACCGCACCATCGTCCTCGGCCCGAGCCACGCGTTCGGCGACGGCCGGCACGAGAGCACGCGGATGTGCCTCCAGGCGCTCGCGTCGTTCGCGCCACGCAGCGGCTTTCGCCTCTTCGACGTGGGGAGCGGGACGGGGATCCTCTCGATCGGCGCCGCGAAGCTCGGCGGCGAGGCGATCGGCGTCGACATCGACGCCGCCGCGAACGCGATCGCGGCGGACAACGCTCGGCGGAGCGCGGTGGAAGCGCGCGTGAGCTTCTCGGCGACGTGGCCGGACGGGACGTTCGACATCGTCGTGGCCAACATCCTTCGGGACGTCCTCACGGCGCTCGCCCCTCGGATCGTGGCGCGCCTGGCTCCCCGCGGGACGTTGATCCTCTCGGGGCTCGTGTCCACCGACGTTCCGGAGATCGTGGCGCGTTATGCGCCGCTCCTCGCCGACCGTCGACCGGAGATCTTCGAGCGGGGCGCGTGGCGCGCGCTCGTCTGGCGCGACGCCGAGCCGCGCGCCGAGGCCGGAGCCGCGACCGGCCGTTGACCCGGGGCGCGAGGGCGCGCGAACATCCGGCGACCCCTTGGCGACCCTCCCCGCGACACGCCACCTCGCCGCGCTCCTCGCGCTCGCCGCGAGCGCCTGCTCCCGCAGCCCCACGGCCGGCACGGACGCGGGCCCTGGCCCGGCCGGCAGCGCGAGCTCCTCGGCCAGCGGCGCGGGCGCTCCGACCGCTCCCCTGCCCCCGTCCACGGCCGCGCCGCTGCGCGCGCCGGTCCGCGAGGGCGGCGCCCTGTCCCGCGCCGCGCGCGAGGACGCGCTCTATGTGGCCGACGAGGACCACGGCGTCGTGCGCGTCGTGCCGCTGCCGCTCGACCCCGCCCGGCCCGGCGCAGGGGTCCCCGCGCCAGGCAGGCCCGCGCAGGTGCTCGCGCTCGGCGGGCGCGGCGAGCACGACGCGCGCGTGCTCGCCACCGTCCGCGATCCGGGGCTGCTGCTGATCTTCCGGCCGGATCCTGCGGCCGGCCTCGTCGAGGTGGGCCGCGTGCCGCTGCCCGCCGACGCGTGGGGCATCGCGGTCACGCCCGACGAGAAGACCGCGATCGTGACCTCGGCGTGGACCCACAAGGTCTCGGCCGTCGACCTCGAGGCCGGGCAGACGCGGTGGACCGTCGACGTGGCGCGCGAGCCGCGGGGCGTGGCGGTGCTGCCCGACGGCAGCGCCGCGTACGTGAGCCACCTCGTCGGCGCCGATCTCACGAGGATCGACGATCTCGGCGGGGCGCCGAAGGTCCGGCGCGTCGCCCTGCCCGCCTCGCCGCTGCGCGCGCCGTCGGGCGAGCGGCTCGCCGCGTCGCTGGGGTATGCGCTCTCGCTCTCCGAGGACGGGCGGCGCCTGTTCGCGGCGCGGCACGCGCTCGGCGCCATGGGCCACGCGGCGTGGTTCGGCGCCGCGACGGTGGACGTGCTGATCACCGGCCGGGACGAGCCGCTCGCCCCGCCGCACCACGGCAACCTGCCGGTGCTCCGATCGGCGTTCGCCGAGCAGGTGATCACCCCGGAGAGCGTGATCACCCTGCCCGGCGCGGGCGTCACGCCCGTCACCCAGCCGCGCGCCATGGCGTACCGCAAGCGCGCGCGCACGCTGCTCGTCGCGGGCGAGGGCGACGATCTCGTGCTCGAGGTGGACGCGACAGCGGTGGATCCGACGCTCGCGATCGTAAGGAGCTACCCGGTCGGCGGCCGCTACGATCCGCACATCCGCGTGGCCGGCACGTGCGGCGCGCCGACCGGCCTCGCGCTCTCCGCGGACGAGGCGACGGCGTGGGTCTTCTGCCGCTCGACCGGCGACGTGGCGGCGCTCCGGCTGCACGACGCGGCGGCGGGCCCGACCGTCGCGCCCGTGGGATCGGCGGGCCCGGCGGGCTCGGCCAGCCCCGCGCCGGCGTCCGCCGCCGCGGGCGCGGCGGAAGGGCCGTCGGCGCTCGTGCACCTCGCCGACGATCCGCTCGGGCCGGAGGTCGCGAAGGGCCGCCGGCTCTTCTACAACGCGCTCGACGCCACGGTGAGCGGCAACCTCGGCTGCGCGGGATGCCACCCCGACGGGCGCGACGACGGGTACGTCTGGCGCGAGGCCACCTTCAGCACGGCCGACGGCGAGCACGCGAACTTCGTCGGGCGGCCGGAGAACATCCCCGAGGTCGCCAGGAAGCGAGGAGTTCCTCGGCGCACCCCGATGCTCGCCGGCAACGTGGGCGCGGCCGGGCCGTACGGCTGGCACGGCGAGAGCGAGGACCTCGTCGGCAGGCTGCAGACAGGCATGGGGCTGCACCGCTGGGGCGGGCTGCCGATCGACCATACGCCGGCCAGCCTCGCGGCGCGGGCGACCTATCTCGCGATGTTCCTCCGCCGGGGCCTCGTCACGCCGCCGCGCGCCGAAAGGGCGCCGGACGAGCGCGTGAAGCGCGGCCGGGAGATCTTCCACAGCGACGAGGCGAAGTGCTCCCGCTGCCACGTCCCCACGAGCGATTACACCGATCGCACGGCGTACCCGATGCCGAAGCGGCCGCCGCCGCCGGGCTACGACGAGGATCCGCGCCCCGAGTACAAGACGCCGTCGCTGCGCTTCGTCGGAGGCCGGCCGCCCTACCTTCACGACGGGCGCGCCGGCACGCTGGCGGAGCTCATCGAGCAGAACGCCGACTGGATGGGCAAGACAAGCCACCTGTCGCCCGAGGACAGGGCGGCGCTCGTGGCGTTCCTGGAGACGTTATGAGGCCGCGCTCCGTGCTGCTCGCCTTGATGGGCGCCGGCGTGGCCTCCGTCCTGGCCGCGGCGTCCGGGGCGCCTGGCGCGCAGCCAGGCGGCGCGCCCAGGGCCGCGGCGAGCGCGACGGCCGACGCCAGCGACGAGCTGCCCCTCGACGCCGCGCCCTTCCCGCCCGAGCCGTCCAAGCAGCCCACGGCCGCCGAGTGGAAGGCGGCGCCCCGCGTCCGCCTCTCCCGCGCCGGCCCCGCGGCCGCAGGCTGCCGCGCGTACAGGGCGAGGGAGTGGCTGCGCATCCGCTGCCCGGAGCTCACCGTCTCGGCCATCTCGCTGCTCGGCGGAAAGACCGAGGGCGTGGCCTTCTGGATCGACCCGCCCCGCGGCGGCAGCGAGCTCCCGCGCGGGGGCGAGGTGATGTTCCCGATCCGCCGCGGCGATCGGCGGGTGATCCAGATCCTGACGTTCGGCCCGGGCTACGACGGGCCGTTCACCTTGTTGCCGGCGATCGTCATCCAGGAGCAATGGCTGGAAGACGAGCCGGCGCCGACCGTGACCGCCTCCTGAGACACCATGCGATCCCACACCACGCTCCGCGCCATCTCCTCGCTGTTCCTCCTTGCCGCTGCGAGCGGCGTCCTCGTCGCCGCGTGCGGCGCCGCCCCCGCGACTCCCGGCGGCCCGCCCGCCGATCAGGCGCCCGCCGCGCAGCCCACCGCCACGAACCCCGCCTCGACTGCTGGGACGGCGCTCGCCCCGGCGCCGCCCCAGCCCGACCCGGCGGTGGCCTCGGCGCAGGCGGGCGCCGGGCAGGCCGGCGCCGAGCCGACCGCCGCGCCCGCCGAGGCGGCGAAGCCATCGAACGGCTGTCCCGACGGCATGGCCCGGGTCCCGGGCGGCAGCTTCGTGATGGGCCCGCTCAAGGTGAAGGCCACCGTGGATGACCTCTGCGTCGACAGGACCGAGGTCACCGCGGAGGCCTTCGCGGCGTGTGTCAAGGATGGCAAGTGCACGGATACGTTGGCCAATTGCGCCAAGGAGGCGTCGACCTACGGCGTGGCCGGCAAGGAGAAGCAGCCGATGGTCTGCGTCGACTTCTCGCAGGCACAGGCCTACTGCGCGGCGCAGGGCAAGCGGTTGCCGCGCGACGACGAGTGGGAGTGGGCGGCCCGCGGCGGCGAG
The DNA here is from genome assembly GCF_051530205.1 of Sorangium sp. So ce327. Taxonomy (NCBI): domain Bacteria; kingdom Pseudomonadati; phylum Myxococcota; order Polyangiales; family Polyangiaceae; genus Sorangium; species Sorangium sp. So ce327. The sequence continues at coordinate 6,073,217 of NZ_CP150330.1, forward strand.
GAGGCGCGGCCGTATCCGTGGGGCGAGGAGGCGCCGAAGGATCAGCTCTGCTGGTCCGGCGGCGGCACCGCGCGCAAAACCGCGTGCGACGTGGGGAGCTTCCCGGCCGGCGCGAGCCCGCAGGGCATCCAGGACCTGGCGGGCAACGTCTTCGAGTGGACGACCAACGCCAACGACGGCAAGGGCAAGATGCGCATCGCCCGCGGCGGCAGCTGGCGCGACGGCATCGCGCCGCTCGTCAGGACCGCGCGGCCGGGCGGCTTCGAGGCGACGTACCGCTGCGGGTTCCTCGGCATCCGCTGCGTCGTCGAGCCGGCGGCCCAGGCGACGAAGTAAGCTGCGCCGCGCCGGCCGAGCGCCAGACCGGATCGGCTGGGAATGCCGTCCCTGACACCGGACGCGTGAGAAACGTCGGCCCGTTCAGCCCGCCGCTGCCCGATGCGACGAACGTGTCGACGAAGGCGCCGGTCGCCAACTCGAAGCGGCTCACGTCGTTGGTCCCGACGTTGGTCACATAGACGAGGCCGTCGCCGCCCTTCACCATGCCGAACGGCTCCGAGAGCCCCTGCCCCGAGGCGAACACGCCAAGAAACGCCCCCGTCGTGCCATCGTAGCGCAGGATCTGATCCGTGCCGCGGCTCACGACGAGCAGGTGCCCCTCGGGGTCGAACAGCATCATCTCGGGCGTGTCGAGGCCCCCTCCCATGGCGACGACGCCTTTGGAGGCCCCCGTCGTACCGTCGAACCACATCACCTGGTGCGTCAGGCGGCTGGCCACAACCATGTTGTTGCCAGGCCCGAAGAGCAGCGCATCGGGCGCCGCCAGGCCCCCTTGCGCGAACACGCCGAGGAACGTCCCCGTCGCGTCGAACCGAAGGATGCTCGCCGTCGCGCGGTCAGCGATGTACAGGTTGCCGTCCGGACCGAAGCTCAACCCCACCGGCTGGGAGATCCCGCCCGTCGCGTTCGAGACGACCACATCGAGGAAGGCGCCCGTCGTACCGTCGAACCGTTGAACGATGTCGGATCCATAACTCGCGACGTGGAGGCGCCCGTCATCGTCGAAGGCCAGTCCCTCGGGACGGTTCATCCCGTTGCCGCTCGCGAACGTGCCGACGAACGCCCCTGTCTCGTCGTAGCGCAGCACGGAGTGGGTCTCTTCGCTGCTGACCAGCAGATCGGCCGCCAGCGCGTGCCGTCCGGTCGTCGCCGTCACCAAGAGGAGCAAGGTACCGAGGGTTCGACATCCAAACAAACGTCTTCGAGCAGTCATAGTAGTCCTCCGATCAAGGGGCGTCATGAGAGTCGAGGGGTCGCCATACCCTTGTTCCCACCGGGTAACGGGCGGCCTCCATGTTCGGGCCCAGCGCCCGTTCGCGTCGCCTCGTGAATGGATTACGCCGTGTGGCGGCCGATCTATCAAAGGTACAAAAAAAGGAGGTGGAGGTCGCCGACCTCCGCCTCCCTTCGCCGCAGGGTGCGCCGCAGCTTCAGGATTTCACGGCTCCCGGGCCTGCCACCACGAACGCCTGCGCCAGGCCGGGGCCCTCGGCCCGTCTCGCAGCCCGAGAGGACGACCTGCGCGGGGCTCCGCACGCGAGCGCTGCTGGCAGCTCGATGCGCTGATGGTCTGACGCAGCGTGCGGCCGTCACCCGCGATCGTCGACCGCCATGGAGCGCAGGACGCGCTCGGAGGCTTCGGCGTGCTCGAGCAGCAGCGCCGCAAAACCGCGCTGAAGCTCGATCTTGCGGCGCATCCACGCCTCGAAGGCGCCGCGGTCGAAGCGCGCGAGGTCGTGGGGGGCGGCGGGCAAATCGCCCGCAGCCCGCATCGTCTCCGCGGCGCGGCCCGCCGCCTCGCCGATCTCGCGGTAGCCGGCGGCCACCCGGCGCATCGCGTCGTGTTCGAGGCGGGCCTCGGGCGTTGCGCTGCCCACCCAGCGCGCGTGGGCTTCCAGGTTGTCGGCCACGTGTCGGAACAGCTCCGCCAGCCGCTCGGGAACCACCGCGTTGTTCGCCAGATCGCGTCCACAGGGCTCGTCCATCGGTACCTCCTGTCCATTCGCCCCAACGCGCGAGGCGTCGGGTCGTGACCGCGGTCGTGACCGCAGGCCGCAGTCGAGGAGCGGGCGGTCGGGCGTGTGGTATCCATGGCGGCCGCAGTGTCGTCGTCCCCCGCGCCCGCCACGATGGCGGGTTGCCCGCCCCGGAGCCCTGCCGATGACCGACGTCCACCACGCCGAGGCCACCGCCTTCTTCGACGACTTCGTCGCCGCGTTCGCGCACTTCGACGGGCCGCTGATCGCCCGCCGCTACCACGTGCCGTACCTCGCGATGCACGCCGCCGGCCTGCACGACCTGCTGACGAGCGCGGAGGCCGTCGGGGCCTACTTCCAGCGCATCGTCGACCAGTACCGCGGCGACGGCTGCACGGCCTGCCGCCACCGCGGGCTCCAGGTGGTCACGATGGGGGACGAGGCGCTGCTCGCCACCGTGTCGTGGGACCTGCTGGACGCGTCAGGCGGCGTGCTATCGACCTGGCGCGAGAGCTACAACCTGCTGCGCACGCCGCAAGGGCTGCGCATCTTCGCGTCGACGGACCACTGATTCAGAGGAGCTCCGCCGTCGCCCGGTGGGGGTGGCATCCATTTGAAATTCAGACTCCTCGTGGCGGCCGTGCGCTCCCGGCGCGGAAGCGCAAGGAGGCGACCGCCTGAGCGCAAGCGGCCAACGAAGCCGAGCGCGCGACGGTCCTCGAGAGGATCGCCGGCGCCGGGCCTCGGCCGATCAGATGCTGCACTCCACGAAGCCCTGCGTGTTCGTGGAGACGTTCATCTCCCACCTGGACTGGGTGGCGTCGTACTGGACGACCACGCCGGTGGAGACGCCGCCGCGGAGAATGCCGCCGATCCCCTTGAGCCAGCACGTCTTGCCGGTCACCGCGGGGCCGAGGTTCACCGACCCTGCCTGGATGCCGTGGTAAGCCTCGCCGAGGTAGTCCGTCACCTGTACGCAGCTCGCGTAGCCGGCGACCTTCCCCTGCCCGTGGAGGTACCAAGAGTTGCCGTCTTTCTCCACGCCGATGTAGTCCGACGCGCTGGCGAAGTTGTCGCCGCCCTCGTAGTTGATGACCTGCGTCAGGAAGCAGCGTCGGTTGTTGCTGGTGGACGCGAGGTACACCCTGGGGTTGGTCGTGGTGTAGCTCCGGGCTCTCGACCTCGACGCTGCACCCCAGGAGGGCGACGACCGAAGCGACCGACAGCAGCCGAAAACAAGCGCGAGCTAGTTGCATGTGCATAGCATGTTCCCCTTTTCGAACGCAGCGGGCCGAGGCGGCGCGCTGCGACGGCAATGCTACGCGGACAACTGTGGTACCAGGCTGGACCATGTTCGAATTCTTGAAGCCGGCGCGCTTGGTCGACATCGTGGGCACGGAGCTCATCCTGGGCGTCGGGATCCACGCCTTGCGCGCGCGCGGTCCCGTGCGGGTGGTCGAAGCCGGTGGACGTTTCGACTTGCGGGTCGGCCCCGCGACGCTGGAGACGTTGGACGGCGCCGCGTGGTCGGCGTATCCGTTCGCGCTCACAGCAGGGCTTGGCGAGGACGCGCAGTTCGAGGGACGGACTTTTGCCGTCGAGCCGCGCGAATTCACCGTGCTCGAGCTCCCGGGTGAAGTTTGGTTTGGCTTGGAGGTGCGCTTGACGGAGCAGCGCACCACGAGCGGCCCCTGCCTCGTCAGTTCGCGGACCGTGAGCCTCGGCGTCACGTCTACGCGGCGCTTCGCCAGGCCACTGGAGAAAGCCCAATGGATCGCTGGATCCCCGTGGCGCGCGTCGACCGCGCCGGAGGTATGGCCACCCGAAGTCGTGCATCGCAGTCTGCTCCCCGAGCAGCACACCGCGGTGCACGTCGCGCCCGAGCTCTATGGCGTCTTGCGCGATCGCGAGGAAGGAGACCTGCGCTTCAGCTTTCCTCGCGAGAAATACGAGGAAGCCCTCCGGATCTGGCGCAGCGTCGCCATCGCCGTCGAGGACACCGAGATGCGGCGGTCGACGAGCCCGTCGCTGCGCGACCTGACAGGCCCGCAGCTCTCCGCATCCTCGCTCTTGTTGCTACCGTGGCTCGGCCTCGAGCTCACGCGACGCGCCCGCGGAAATCCCATCGTGCAACTCTTCAACGAGCAGCTGTGCTGTATCGACGACGAGGACCCGGACTGGCGCGAAGCTCTGGCAGCGGAGGGCACGCGCCTTTCAAGCAGCCCCGACGGTCTTGTTCAGAGCCCGCCCTTGACCTTTCGCGACGGCGCGTGGGTGGCCGCCGAGTGATTGCTTTGGGCGCCCCGGCAATACCCCGCCCCAGCGCGCTGCGCACGGCGTGGCGTGTCGTGCGCCGATGGGTGACCGGCTGTCAACTCGGCGAGGGGTAGGCGCGCGTCGCGGTGGGTGCGCGGCGGCGCGCTCAGAACATGGCGCGGGGGTTCGGCGCGTCGGCCGGGATGTCCTGCAGCACGTCCCAGTGCTCGCAGAAGCGCCCGTCGGCGACGCGGAAGATGTCGACCACCGCGACGCCGCGCGGCCGCCGCGGGTTCACGAGCTTGTAGTGCACCACGGCGTACTCGGCGTCGGCGATCATGCGCTGGATCTCGACCTGCGCGCCGTGAAGCGGCGTCTCGCCGTCGCGGAAATAGGCGATGAAGGCCTCGCAGCCGTTCATCCCGGGCGCGGCGCGCGCGTCGGGGTTGTGGTCGACGAAGTCGGCGGTCAACAGCGCGCGGACGGCGTCCCAGTGCCTGCCGACCACGGCGTCGTACAGCTCGAGCAGCATCCGCTTGTTGCGTTCGGGGTTCATACGGAGGGGGCGTGCCTTTCTGCACCGGGGAGCATGGTCGCTCGCCGGTGCGTGCTCACCCTCGCAGCGGGGCGCGCGGCGGGCTTGAATCTGCGCGCCAATCGTCGGCCGCATCGCGCGCGCGCACCGCGCCGTGGGCGCGTGCTAGCGCGTGCGCGCGACCGCGCGGTACGCGCTCGGCGGCATGCCCGACGCGGCGCGGAACTCGCGCGCCAGGTGGGCCGCGTCGCTGAACCCGTACGCGTGCGCGATCTCGGTGAGCGGCCGAAGCGAGCCGGCGATCGCGACGGTGGCGTCGCGCATGCGCACGCGGCGCGCGAGCGCCGAGGCAGTGGTGCCGTGTGCCGCGAGCCGGCGCTGCAGCGTGCGGACCGACTGGCGCGTGGCGTGCGCGAGGCCCTGCGGCGTCCACGGCGCGTGCAGCTCGCGCGCGATCGCCGCGAGCGTGGCGGCGACCGGGTCGTCCGCGGCGCTCGGTGGGTGCAACGTCTGGCGCGCGGACGGCGCCGGCGCGGTCCGGCGCGACCACGCGAGGCGGAGCGCGACCGGCGGCTCGGCAAGCGACGCGGGCCCGAGCCAATGGGCGTCGCAGGCGAGCTCGCGCCACGGTCCGCGCGCGGCGCGCGCCGCGACGACGAGCTCGCCGTGGCCCATCCGGCGCAGCAACGCGGCGAGCACCCCGGTGATCATCACGGTCTGGCTCGCGGGGGCGAGCGCGCCGGCGTACGGCTGCGCCGCGAGCTGCAGCGCGCCGGCGCCGTCGAGCGCGAACCGCGTCTGGTGGCGCACGCCCCAGGCGCGCTCGAGCGCGCTCCAGCGATGCGCGAGCTGCGCCACGCTCGCGGCGCTCTCGAGCAGGTAGAGCGTCGGCGAGAAGGTCAGCGCGTCGAGCCCGTCGCCCAGCGCGAAGACGGCGCCGAGCCCACCGACGCGTGCGCGCTCCGCGACGAGCGCCCGCAGCGGCGCCGCGGGGCTGAGGGCCTGCAGGGCGGGGTCGGGCGCGCGCGCGACGTGCGCGTCGCGCGCGCGGACGCGCTGCGCGAGGTGGAGCAGCTGCAGGCTGACGTTCTGCGACACGGCGTGTGGGCGCAGCGACAGGCGTGTGGCCGGCCGCGCGCGAGTGTGGCACCTGCGCGCGCGGGCCGCCACGGTCGTGCGCCCGCGAGGGCGAAGGGCGCGCGCGCTAACCTCCCCCTCCTGGGCGATCTCTCGCCGCCAGAGCGCGATATCGCCTTCGGCGCGCCCGCAGGCTGTGGAGTGAAGGCTGCCTCCTCGTTGGTGCTAGCGAGGTCGACGACAGGCGCTGCCCGCGGCATCGCCGGCGGGGCGCTCAGGAGCTCCGAGAGGGTGCGAGCGGCGATCTGCGCGGTCGTGAGGTTGCCCGCCGCGTGGGCGGCGGTGATGGTCTGCGTCAGGGTCGCGAAGAGCACCTGGCGCGGACTGTCGGCGAGTAGACATCTGCCTTGCCCCCCTCGAAACCCGCGCAAATCCGCGTAATCGTGCCATCCCGCTCCGCCGGGGCCTATCCTCATGGGTCCCCGCTCCGGGTGAAAAGCAGCCTCGGTCACGGGAAGGTTCGCGGGCCGAACGACCGTGGAGGCGCGCCGGCCACGTCATGTCAGCTATCGCAACCCGCGCCGACCGGCTCGAAGGTGATGCGATCGAAGATGGAGACGTAGTCGGGGGACCGCACGCCCGTGTTGGCGATCATGCCGACCTGAAGTGTCGCCGGCAGATCGGCGCGGGTGATGGGCGCGACCGACGTCGGCCACCCCGTGTCGCCTGGGTGGCGGTAGTACCACCTCCGGGCGAAGGTGATGCGCGCCGGGACGCTGTTACCGCGGTCGGTCCGAGGCGCAGGGCCTACGTCGCGACGGTGGCGCGTGCGCTACGGTCATGCTGATGTTGCCGTCGAGCGTTCGGGCGATCGACACGGATTCACAACGGAGGCATTGGATGAACAGCACTCGATGGGTGGCTTTTCAGAACGGCGGATCGCGCGGACGCAGTGCTGCGCTGCTCGCCGCAGCATGCCTCACGGCATGCTCCTCGGTCGTCATTCCGGATCAGCCCAGCGGAGGAACAGGCGGCGACGGCGGCGCGACCAGCACCGGAGGCGCGGAGACGGCCACGGGCACCGGAGGCGCGGGAACCACCACGGGCACCGGAGGCGCGGGAACCACCACGGGCACCGGAGGCGCGGGAACGACCACAGGAACCGGAGGAACAGGCACGCCGGACGATCGACCCTGGAGCAAGACGATCGCGGGTTCCGGAGCGGAGAGTCCCCGCGCCGTGGCGGCAGATTCAAAAGGGAACGTCTTCTTGTCGGCCGAGATCTACGAATCGACCGATCTCGGCTGCGGCCCCTTGAGCGCAGGGTCAGGGCCCCTCGACGCCCTGGAACTCGGCGCCTTCGTCGCCAAGCTCGACGCGTCGGGTACCTGCCTCTGGAACGTCGCCTTGCCGAACACGGCGAGCGGCATCGCAAAGTACTCGACCCTCGCCGCCGACGCGCAGGGCAATCTGCTCGCCGCAGGCCTGGCCCGTGGCACCATCGACCTCGGCGCGGGTCCCATGGCAGGCGCGACGGAGGGTCAGGATGTCCTGGTCGCGAAGGTTGACCCCGATGGCCGCCTCCTCTGGGCGAGGCGCTTCGGTAACGATGCCGTTCAGCTCGCGCCCCACATCGCGGTCGACCGGGCCGGGAACGCGGTCGTCACCGGCGGCGCGAGGGGATCCATTCCCATCGGCGACGAGCCGATCGTGAGCGCCGGCGGCGTCGATGCCTTCGTGCTGAAGCTCAATCCCACCGGCGAGGTGCTCTGGGGGAAGCTCTTCGGAGATCACGACTACCAGGCCTGCAGGGGCGTCGCACTGGACAGGCAGGGCAATGTGCTCGTCATGGGCGATTTCGGCGGAACCATTGATCTCGGCGGTGGCCCCCTCGTCAGCGCGGGGGACCGAGACATCTTCGTGGCGAAGCTCGACCCCGACGGCACCCCGCGCTGGAGCAAGCGTTTCGGCGGTGCGCTCAATCAGACCGGCCTCGACATCGATACGGATGAGAAGGGGGATCTGCACGTCCTCGCGGCGCTCGACGGCACGGTGGACTTCGGCGGAGGCGCTCTCACCGCGAGCTCTGGTATCGCCGTCGCGAAGCTCGATCCCGATGGACAGCACATCTGGAGCAGGCAATTCGGCGACGGCATGAGCGTGGTCCATCACCAGCTCGCGGTGGACGATCAGGGCAGCACCGTGCTGACGGGCTGCTTCGACGGCACGATCGACTTCGGCAACGGGCCTATCGGCAGCGGCGACGGCGCGGTGGAAGAGGCTTTCGTCGCCAAGCTCGATCCCCTCGGGGACGCGCTCTGGAGCCGACGCTTCAGCGGCGCCGGAGCGCAGTTCGGATGGGATATCGACACAGACCCCGGGGGCAACGTCTTCGTCCTCGGCGGATTCGAGGGCACGGTCGATTTCGGAGACGGCCCGATCTCCGCCCAGATGCGGGATGTCTTCCTTCTAAAGCTCTCGCCCTGATCTGTGCCTTCATGAGAAAGCCCTCGGGCTTTCAAGCTGATCGGGTGCGCTGCGCGCCGAGGGCGACGATCGCGCTGCGAAGTACGATGTCGAGCAACTCCTCGAGATCTGCGCCGAGGATCGCGAGCGGTGGAGCCAAAGACCAACGAGCGCTTCTACGCCATGGACGACGTCGTCGTGCAGCAGCCGACGGCACCTGGGGCACGCCGGGCCAGGGCGGCGGCGGCGGTCGCTTGAGCGGGCTCGCCCTGTGCGACGGATTGAGGCCTGCTGTCGCGAGTTCTCCAGCTGGGCCGAGGGAGCGCCAACGCGGACCAGGACATCCAGACGCCTGCAGGAAGGGGCAAGCGGACTCTGGCACGGCCGCTGCGGTCCAGGGGCGCCTCGACACCGAAGGCCGCGCGAAGCGAGCTCGGACTCTCGCGGCGCAGACGTCAAGGCGGAAGGAGGAGCGGGGTCATGGTGCCGCCGTCATCCCTGACCTTGCCTCCAGCGAGCTGCCGAATAAACCCAGCCGCACTCTCGATGGTGTTCAGCCAGTCAGCGCCCTTGAGACGTACGTGATCATCGGTCTTAAAGCCGAGCACGTCCACGGACACAGACCAGAGTCCGTCGGGGTCCTCGCGTAGATCGCCAATGCGGATCGTTATGGTCCGTGGCGCGCTTCCATCGGACGGCGTGAAGGTGGAGACGATCTCTAATATATTCATCTTTCGCAGTCCTTGAGGCAGCGACTGACTCGGCACCATGTAGCGCGACGCCGGCGCGCTACATGCTCGCCAGCATTTCGCTCAATCCCGCGGTTGCCACCCGCGGCGTGCTCGACCAAGCGGACGGTGACCTCGCCCCGGTCTCGTGCTCGCGGGACTCATCCCGGCGACGCTGAACACCTCGCCGGCCATCTGGCCGAGCTCAAGCACCGCCCCGAGAGCGCGGCGCTGAGCGCGGGTGTCCACGAGCGCGTCCACTCGCTCAAGTTTCGCCTTGCAAAGCTCGGCGCTCGTTCAGGGGGTAGCAGAAGAAGTCCCGAACCCGAGGTCGTCTTCGCCAAGCCATCTTAATCTCGCCCCGGCGGGAGCAAGCGTGGTGAGGATCGGCGGTACGATCCAGCATGCCGCGAGAAATGCCTGGAGTTCATCGACACCATAAAAGTGGCGAGAGTACGGCTCCTCGAACCCACTGATCTCAAGTAGCACTCGGAAGTCTCCTCCCGGAAGGGGATCGGGCTCTGGAAGCCCGATGCGAACAACGATGGCATGGACGTCGCTCGAACCGGGCAGCGTCATTTCGAGGGTGCGCACCAGCGCCCTGATGGCCGCAGTAGAACTCATTGTTCAGTCCTTGCACTTTTTGATGCACTCAGCATATTCGTTATTACACTTTTCCCAGCACCTCCGACGAGCTGGCTTGTCGCTCTCAGGAAGCTTGCGACAGTCCGCTTCGCACGCCTCCGCTACATCGACGCAATGCTGCCGACAAGAGCTACTAATCGAGCTTGAGTTCGTCACCCATCGGCACGGGCCGCATGACTGCGCGCCCGAGCCGAGGTGGACCCCGTTGGCATACTCACATCGCTCCTTGGCTTCGTCCAGGCTCGCATGCTGGCCCTGGTAGAGCGAGGTGCAGGCACCGGCCTCTCCCCAGTTCTTGCACTGAGTCGAGCCAGCCTTCCACGTCACCGTGCACTCGGCGAGCTGTGAGCCGCCGCTGCACGGGTCCTCGTCGTAGCCGGTGTGATTCTGCGGCTCCAGCGGAACATACCCGAAGCCTCCGACCCCGCCGGTAGGGGTGATGATGCCCCCGCCGGCCCCCTCCGTTCCATGACCCCGGACGTAGCACTCTCCCATGTCGAAGTTGCACCCCGTGAGACCGAGCACCAGAAGAACGATCCGCCTCTTCATTTCGACTCTCCCCCGAACCTCCAGATAGGCCCAGCCGTGACCATCAGGACCATGCCGCCGGGAAGGACACGGCTGCTCCCGCCGGCCCAGTCCACGTTGACGCTCGTCGACGCCCCCAGGCGCCCGGCGAAGTACCAGTCGGACTGAGCGCGGCCGCCCGGAGCGACCCCCATCACGCGATCGCAGATCACGGCGCCGCACACCTGCATCATGTAGATCGACAGCGACGGCCCGAGGCTGACGTTGCCGGTCTTCGTGGTGTACCCGAAGGTGACCGCCGTCCGATCGTAGACCCCGACGCCTGCCCCTGGGACGACGCTGAGCACGTTGTGGACTTCGATCCGGAAGTCGCCCGTCCTGCGCCACAGCCACCCGATGAAGGGGCTCACGGCGAGCTCGGGCTCGGTCCCGACCTGGATCCCACCGACGCTCACGCCGCCGCTGAACTCGAGCGCCAGCGCCGGCGCGGGAGCGACGACGAGGGAACAAGCGCAGAAAAGGCCAAGCTTGCCGTGGAAGCGCATCGACATGGTGCAGGCTCCTCGCCGAGCGGCGGCGACACACGGTGCGGATGCACTCGTTATTCTTCCGAGTGTGCTCTGGGCGTCAAATAGAAACTCGGCGAGCGCATCCGAAAGGACATGAGTCGCTCCGTTCCGGGCATTCGCCCGTGCGCACACGGTTCCGCGGTAAGAGAGCACCGCTTCGAGAGAGAGCGTCTTGTCAGCGAACATGCGCGCGAGCAGCGGAGAGAATTGACCTTCCATCCCAGAACCCGTTCCGCTCTCTCGATCTCTCGCGCTGCCCAGCGGACCGCCGGGCTCGCGGGCGGCCGCTGCCCCGTCCGGCGCTCGCGCCTTGCCTTCCGGCGCGGCGCAGCGCACCTTCGCGCCCAGCGACCATGCCCGGCGACGACCCCTACGTGATGCCCGCCTACGTCAAGCTCCTCGTCGCCGACGCGGAGCGCTCCGCCTCGTTCTACGAGCTCCTCGGCTTCACCCGCGTCCACCAGGACCCGGTGTTCATCCACCTGCGCTGGGCACGCTATGCCGATCTCTTCCTCGTCGCGACGCCGCCGGGGGTCTCGCTCGCCGGGCAGCGCGGCCTCGGCGTCATCGTCTGCTTCAGCGCCGCCGGCGACCGCGGCATCGAGACCATCGCCGCGCGCGCCGCGGCGGCCGGCGCCGCCGTCGACGGGCCGCGCGACCAGCCGTGGCACACACGGGAGATCGTCGTCACCGACCCCGACGGCTACCGCCTCTGCTTCGTCGAACCGAGCACGCCCCTCCCGAGCTGAGGCACACTGCCGGCGCCTCCCAGGCGGCGCCGGGCGCGCTCGTGTATCATCCCGCCGGCATGTCGCCGGAGCCGTCGCAGCCCAAGCCCATCGGGCGGTATCTGCTGTACAGCCCGATCGCGTCCGGCGGGATGGCGTCCGTGCACCTCGGCCGGCTCGTCGGCGACGCGGGCTTCTCGCGCACCGTGGCCATCAAGCGGCTGCACCCCGCGCTCGCCGAGGCGCCCGAGATCGCCGAGAGCCTGCGCGACGAGGCCCGCATCGTCGCGCGCATCCAGCACCCCAACGTCGTCGCCATGGTCGACCTCCTCGTCGCCGAGGACGAGGCGTTCCTGGTCATGGAGTACGTGCGGGGCGAGTCGCTGGCGCGGCTGCTCCGGGCGGCGCGCGCGGGCGGCGCGCCGGCGCCGGTGCCCATCGTCGCGAGCATCGCGTGCGGCGCGCTCCACGGCCTGCACGCGGCCCACGAGGCGCGCAGCGAGTCGGGCGAGCCGCTCGGCATCGTGCACCGGGACGTCTCGCCCGAGAACGTGCTCGTCGGCGTCGACGGGACGGCGCGGCTGCTCGACTTCGGCATCGCCAAGGCGCGCGGGCGGCTCAGCACCACCCGCGGCGGGCAGATCAAGGGCAAGCTCGCGTACATGGCGCCAGAGCAGCTCCTCTGCGCCGACGTGACCCGGCGGACCGACGTGTTCGCGGCGGGCGCGGTCCTCTGGGAGGCGCTCGCAGGCCGCCGGCTCTTCGACGGCGGCGACGAGGGCGACCTCATCCGGGCCGTGCTCGAGGAGCCGATCCTGCCCCCTAGCTCGCTCGCGGCGCACGTGCCGCCTGCGCTCGACGCCATCGTCCTCCGTGCCCTCGAGCGGAACCCGGAGGGCCGCTACCCGACCGCCCGCGAGCTCGCGGTCGCCATCGAGGACGCCGTCCCGCTCGCGTCGCCGCGCGCCGTGGGCGAGTGGGTGGAGGCGCTCGCCGGCGACGCGCTCGCGCGGCGGGCGGCGCGCGTCGCCGCCATCGAGAGCGCGTCGGCGGGGATCCCGGGCGGCCCGGCGACGGCCAGCTCGGGGGCGACCGCGCGGGGTGGGTCGGGCGCGCCCGGCGACGGGGCAAAAGACGAAGGCGAGCCCACGCCGCCGGGCGGCCCGGCGCGCGGGCTGGCAGAGACCGCGCCCTCGATCCCGTCGAGGGCCCTCGATCAGGGGACGCCGGCGGCCGAGCCCACGCCCGGATCGGTGACGTCCAGCGGGATCTCGCTGGGACTGCCTGCGACCGACGGCGCGCGGCCCGATGGTCCGCCCCCCACGGCGAGGAAGCGCGCGCGCCCGCTGCTCGCGCTGCTCGGCGCGCTGCTCCTCGGCGGCGCGGCCGCGCTCGCGACGCAGTCGTGGCGCCGCGCCCCTCCCGGCCCGGAGGACGCCGCGCGCGCGGTCCACGCGGCGCCCGCGGCGCAGCCGGCCGGCGCCTCGACGGCGAGCGCGGCGAGCGCCGTCGCAGCGAGCCCATCGAGCACCGCCGCGACTGCCCCGACGAGCGCCGCGCCTGACCCCTCGAGCACCGCCGCGGCTGCCCCATCGAGCACCGCCGCGGCTGCCCCATCGAGCACCGCCGCGCCTGACCCGGCGAGCGCCCCCGCGGCCGACCCGGCGAGCGCCGTCGCGCCAGCGCCCGCACAGCGCCCGGCGCGCCCTGCAGCCGGCGCGCGCGCGCCTGCCCCCGCGGCACGCGCGACCCGCGCTGACGCCCAGCGCTGCTCCCCGCCCTATACCGTGGACAAGGCCGGCATACGCCGGCTCAAGCCTGAGTGCCTGTGAACCGATGAACCCTCCGTGTCCCGCCCGCGCCCGGCTCGCGCTCTCCCTCGCCGCCGCCGCGGCGCTCTCGCTCACCGGCGCCCGCGCCGACGCCGCGCCCGACAAGCAGGCGTGCGCCGACGCCTACGAGCGCGCGCAGGGCCTCCGCCACGACGGCCGGCTGATCGAGGCGCGCGCCGCGCTGGTCGTCTGCTCGCAGCCGACGTGCCCGGCGGCCGCCGTCGCCGACTGCGGGCCGTGGCTCGCCGCGGTCGAGCAGAGCCTGCCCTCCGTGGTCGTCGCCGCGAAGGACGCGCACGGGCGAGAGCGCCTCGACGTGCGCGTGCTCGTGGACGGGCGCCCCCTCGCCGCGGCGCTCGACGGCAAGGCGCTGCCGGTCGACCCGGGCCCGCACACCTTCCGCTTCGAGCCCGCGACGGGCCCCGCCGTCGAGGAGCGCGTGCTGATCCGCGAGGGCGAGAAGAACCGCCTGCTCACCGTGACCCTCGGCGCACCTTCGGCCGGCGCGCCCCCCTCGCCTCGCCCGCGCGCCGCGCCGCCCGCGGAGCCCTCGGTCCCGGGGCTCGTGTGGGCCTCCGGCGCCGTCGGCGTCGCTGGGCTCGCGGTGTTCGCCGTCGCCGGCGCCCTCTCGCTGAACGCCGAGGCCGACCTGCGCGCCACGTGCGCCCCGCGCTGCGCGGAGGGCGAGGTGCGCGCCATCCGGGTCCAGCACGCGGTTGCTGACATCGGCCTCGGCGTAGGCGTCGTCGCCCTGGGGGCCGCTGCGTGGCTCTACATGACCCGGCCGACCGCGGCGCAGCCCCCGAAGGCCGGCGCGACGGCGCTCTGGCCGTTCATCGCCGGCAACGCCGCGGGCGTCGCGGGGGCCTTCTGATGCGCGCGTCGGGCCGCGCCCGCGGCGCCGCCGCCGCCCTCGCGGCGGCGCTCCTCTCGGCGTGCTCGCTCCTGCGCCCGCTGCACGGCCTCACCTGCGAGCCCGGGGCCGGCAACGCCTCGTGCCTGTACGGCCAGCCCTGCGACGCCAGCGCCGACTGCACGACGGCCGCGTGCACCGAGGGGGTCTGCCAGTGCCCCGCCGGCATGGTGACGATCGAGAGCTCGTTCTGCATCGATCGGACGGAGGTGTCGAACGCCGCCTACCGCGCCTTCCTCGCCACGCAGCCGGACGTCGCGGCGCAGGCGCCGTTCTGCTCGTTCAACAGCACCTTCGATTTCGACGACGCCGGGCCCGACGCGCCGCTCGTGTGCACGGCGCGCCGCAAGGAGGACGAGCACCCCGCCACCTGCGTCGACTGGTGCGACGCGCTCGCCTTCTGCAAGAGCCAGGGCAAGCGCCTCTGCGGCGAGCGCCACGGCGGCCCGCTGCCGTTCCGCGGTGACATGGCGCAGGGCGAGTGGTTCGACGCGTGCAGCAAGCACGGCGCGCTCGCTCACTCCACCGGCGAGTTCGACGCTCTCCACTGCAACGGTGACAGCACCGAGACGGTGCCGGTCGGCGACGACACCAGCCTGGCGTGCGAGGGCGGCTATCTCGGCCTGCAGCACATGAGCGGAAACGTCCGCGAGTGGGAAGACGCGTGCTCCGACGACGTCGGCTCCGGAGACCTCTGCAGGACCCGGGGCGGGGCGTTCGACAGCGAGGGAACGCTCGACGAGCTCCGGTGCGACGCGCGCGACGAGCGCGAGCGCGCCGACACCGATCATACGATCGGGTTCCGCTGCTGCAGCGGGTAGCGCGGAGGCCGTTGGCGACGGGCGAGACCGATGCCGTCCCCGAGGCCCGTGCGCGCTCGCCGGAGGGATCTGGCTCGCGACGGGAGGTGGCGCCGCCGCTCACTTCACGCAGGTGCGCTTGTCCTGGTAATCACAGCTCGGCACGCCGGCATTCACCGCCGTCTCGGTGAAGCCAGGGTAGCAGATCGGGTCGCACGTCGCGTAAGACCCGCTCGGATACGGCACCGCACCGCACGAGATCCGATCGTAGATCCCGGCGCAGTAGCTCGGCCCGCTCTGCGAGCCGCTCACGTACCAGCCGGGCGGACAGGCGACGGAGGCGCCGCAATGCGCGAAGGACGCCCGCGTGGCCCAGGGGATGAGCTCGCAGCGGTAGGCCTCGCCGTTCGCGCAGCCGAGCGCGCTGCCCTGGCTCAGCGACACGGAGTGCGTGGTTTCGCCGCTGACGCACGCCGCGCACTGCCACCCGGTCAGCGCTTGCGCTCCCGCCGCGCTCGGCTCGGCCAGCGCTGCGTCCTCCCCATCGGCCGTGCCGAGGCAGCCGGCGGCTCCCGTCAGGGCCACGACCAGCCCGAGCCCACACACGCCCATCGTCCACCGCGAAAAGCTCTCCATGCTCGTCCTCCGATGCGATCCCCCGCCATCAACGACGTGATCCCATGGAGAGGACACCGCAAGAGCGCAAGGGACGCAAGGGAGAGCGATATCCACCTGCTGAAGGCGAGCTGGGGAGCTTGCGAGAGCTCGCAGCGCGTGCTCCCTCGGCGACATCTTCCCTGACGTAGGGGGGGGAACCCCGGAGGCGACCGAAAAATTCCCCTGCAGGAAGACTCCCATTCGCCACTCGACGGCGAGGCATCAAAGCGGCACGAAGTATGCTCCGACGAGGGACGATGCCCCACTCCTCGCCTCTTCGAAGTCTCCGGAAAAACGCTGAATTCGCTCTGGTCCTCGGCCTCGGCCGAGGAGATCGCGACCTTGGACGCGTGTCAGAGTGTGCCAAAGGCGGCCTTGGTCAGATGCCGATGGCGCAAGTACGCCGCTTCATCGCTCTCGCGTTGCCCCTCGTTCTCCTCGCGTGCGGGACGACGGTCGGACTGGCGGCGAGCGCGGAGAGCGCGTCCGGCGGAGATGCGTCAGCCGGGGGCGCGGGCGCCGGTGGAACGGCGTCGGGTGGAGCGAATGGCGGAGCTGGCGCGGGTGGCGCGGCAAGCGGCGGCGCGACCGGGAGCGGCGGAGCGCAGCCCGACCCCGATGGGGCCGGCGAGGAATTCCTTCTGAGCTTCCCGCGGCGCAACGCCTTTGGCCTCGGTCAACCGCTCGCAGCGACCAAGAACGGCTCAGTCATCACGGTCGGAGCTCGAGCTCCCGCGGAGCTCCTCCCCGAGTCGATCGGCGAACCCTTTCTTGCGGAGTACTCGGCGACCGGAGAAGTCCTCCACGCGCTCGCGCTGCCCGGAGCCGCTGAGCCAGAGTTGATGGCGATCGACGCGGAAGGCTCGATCTTCCTCGTCGGTCAGCTCTACATGGACATGACCTTCGGCGAGCTCACTCTCACGGCCGTCGAGGACGGGTTTTATCTGGTCAAGGTGAACCCCGATTTTTCGATCGCCCTTGCGGCCGGCGTCACTCTCGAAGGCAGCTCTCCTCTGAGCGCGATCGCGGTCGACGCGGACGGCGACCTCGTCGTTGGCCTCGGCGTGTACAACGACGACGCATCCGTACAAAAACCTCAGATCATGAAGTTCTCCGGGTCGACCCTCGAAGCGATCTGGAGCACGACGTTCGAGCACGACATCCGCCAGGGATACACGATTGCCCTCACGTTCAATCGTGACGGCGAGATCCTCGCCGGCGGCGCGTTTACTGGAACACTCACGATCGGAGAGACAGAGCTCAAAAAGGCTGGAGGGCAGGACGATCCAGCTGTTTACAACGGCTGGCTCGCCTGGCTCGACCCGGAGAGCGGCGATCCTCTGCGCGCGCTCCGCTTTGGCGGGGCGAGCTTCGACTATGTGAAAGACCTGAAGTCGACCGCCTCTGGGCGCCTCCTCCTCCTCGCCTCACAAACGTCGACATCGACCTTCCTCGATCATACGGACACCTTCGACGAGGAAAGATCGGAGTCGATCCTCTATGATTTCGAGGACGGTGAGACAGTTCATTGGGCGAGCCGGCTCGGCGGACCAGACTATTACGGCAACGCGCTGGCCCTCGGCGGCGATGGTCAAAGCTACGTGGCCGGTCGCTTCGGCTGGCTCGGCACGGAAGAAGATGCAAAAGGAGGGCGCCTCACGCGCTTCGCGGCAGACGGAGCGAAGGGCGAGAGTGTCGAGTTCGCGACCGGCAACCCGAACGGCCTGACGCACGTCGCCGTCGATACGAAAGGCGGCGTCTGGGTCAGCGGGGCGTGGGAAACGGCCTTCGATTTTTCGGGAAAGAGCTACGCTCCGCCGACGGATGGCGGACAGTTCGTCCTCCGGAAGAAGGGATTCTAGACGAACGCGCGGCTGGGCAAAAAATCACGCTGGAGGACGAGTTGGGTTCAAGCGGCACAGGAGGCGAATGAATAAGAGCTCCGGCACTCTCGTCAATGCGCCGGTCGCCCTCGATTCCTCTCACGATTACCATCGTTCGATGCAGGCCGTGATGTGGAGCCGGATCTTGAAGGTGACCGACGCGCTCATCGGGCTGCTCAAGCAGCACGCGCCGGCTCCGGCAGCGTTCGACACGGCGAGGCGGCGCCTGAGTCGAATTTCTGAAGGAACGTCACCGCGCCGGGGTGCACAGGCCCGGTGGTGAAGGCGTTCAACAAATCCTCGAGCATGGCGCCCACCTGTGGCTACGGTGTCGGGATGTCGTCTCAGCGTGCGCTGCTGCCACGTTCGACCCCGGCCGCCTCGGGGGTGTCGTCCCGTTCTATCGCCGCGATGCTGGACCGCCTCGAGGACCGTTCCGTCGAGTGCCACTCCGTCATGGTCGTGCACTGCGGGCACGTCGTCGCCGAAGGGTGGTGGGCGCCGTACTCGGCCGAGCGCCCGCACCTTCTTTACTCGCTGACCAAGTCGTTCACGTCGATCGCCGTGGGGCTCGCGATCGCCGACGGGCTGCTCGCCTTGGGCGACCGGGTGGTGGACGTCCTGCCCGACCACGTCCCCTCCGATGTCTCCGAGCAGGGGCGCCGCATCACCGTTCACCACCTGCTGTCCATGACGGCCGGGCACGACACGGACAGCATCACCGAGGCCTGGGGGCTGGAACCCCACGACCTCGTGAAGGGCTTCTTGCGCGTGCCGTTCGACGCACCCGAGGGAACGCGGCACACCTACGACAACTCCACCACCTACGTCCTGGCCCGGATGGTGGAGCGGGTCACCGGCGTCGGGCTCCCGGAGCTGCTCGACGAGCGCCTCTTCAAGCCGATGGGAATCCAGGACGCCGAGTGGGACCGCGTCGCGAGCGGTGCCGCCTTCGGGTTCCACGGTCTGCACCTGCGGACCGAAGCCGTCGCCGCCTTCGGCGAGCTGCTGCTGCGCGACGGTCTTCGGAACGGGCAGCAACTCGTCCCACGCGAGTGGGTGGAGCTCGCGACCAGCCGGCAGATCGACGGCCGGCACCAGGCGGAGGGAGACGACGGCCCCGACTTCCTCTGCGGCTACGGCTACCAGTTCTGGATGTCGCGCCACGGCTATCACGGTAAGGGCGCATTCGGCCAGCACTGCGTGGTCGTCCCATCGCACGACCTGGTAGTCGCCGTGACCGGCGCCCAACAGGAGGTCCAGCACGCTCAAGACGTGCTCGACGCCGTATGGGAGTGCCTGCTCCCCGGCGTCGGCCATCCGGACGGCTCGCACGACGACGAGCTCCTCGCCGACCGGCTGAGGGGGCTGTCCCTCGCGCAGGTACGGGGTTCGGCCGGCCCGCAGCGTTCCGTCACGGCGAGGCTCGACGCCTCCGCCGAGAACTCGGCCCTGCCCGACGGAATCACGGTGGTCGTCGATCCGACCCACGCCGGGTGGCTCCTGCGACTCGGGTCGCTCCTCAACCTCGAGGTGGGCCACGGTGCCTGGCGGGAGAGCTCGCCGCTCGGCCGGCCCGTCGTCGCGTCTGGCGCCTGGCAGGGCAGGACGTTCGTCGCCGAGCTCTACATCATCACCAGCCCGCACCGGGTCCGGGTGGCGGTCGACGCCGACGCGGGGACCGCGACGGCCACCTGGGTCACGCTGCCCCTGACCACCTCCGACCTGGAGCTGCACCTGCGCTCGCCGCTGATGACACGGCCCGACGTCGCCTAGGAAGGAGCCGGCTGCGGCCGCTGTCGAAGCGGATCGAAAACCGGTCACGGTTCGCGGCGTCTTCGTCCGCCGGAGGAGGGAGGCCATGACGCTCTCCCTCTCCGGGGCGCTCCCCCAATAGGCTACCAGGCCACCGCCGTGGGCACGGGACGGCTCGTGGTGTCGGCGCCGATCCCGAGCTGGCCGTACTGGTTGTTGCCCCAGCAGCGCGTCACCCGGTCAGCGCTGTAGGCGCAGGTGCTCTGGCTGCTCGCCCCGAGCGCGCTCACCCCGACGAGCCCGGAGACGAGGGCCGGCCTGGGGCTCGGCATGGGCGAGGTCGCGCCGCGCCCCAGCTCTCCGGAGGAGTCCTCTCCCCAGCACATCACCGTGCCGTCGAGGAGCTCCGCGCAGGTGTGACGCTCTCCGGCGCTCAGGTGGGCGACGGTGGACAGGCCCATCACCGGCACCGGCGTCAGCCGCTCGATGCGGGTGCCGTCGCCGAGCTGCCCGTTGCCGTTCGCGCCCCAGCAGCGGGCGGTACCATCGTTCAGCAGCGCGCAGGCGTGCGCCCCACCCACGGTGATCTCGATGGCCCCCGAGAGGCCCATGACCGTCACCGGCGACCGCCTGACCGCATTGGTGCCATCGCCGAGCTGACCCTGGCCGTTGTCCCCCCAGCACCGCGCGCTCCCGTCCTGAAGGATGGCGCAGGAGGCGGCCAGGTTCGTGCCGAAAGACTCGCCCCCGCCCACGGCGAGCCACGTCGCCGCCGAGATCCCGGGCACCTCCCGGGGCGTCGAGCTGCCGCTGATCGTTCCGTCACCGAGGTAGCCGCCCCGGCCCCAGCACAGCACCCTGCCGGTGTCACCGAGCCGTGCGCACGAGTGGTACACGCCCGCGCCGATCTGACTCGGCCGACGCCGCCGGAGGCGTTGTCTCCAGCGCCTCCGCCACCGCCGCTCCCGCCGCGATCGCCAGGTCCCTGTGCCCCTCCTCGTGGGCCACCAGCGCCGGCGCGGCGTTGGGCGGCGGGCGCCAGCGGGGCAGGAGTGGTTCATGGCGATGGGCCTTGCACCACTGCGAGATACCCTTCAATGCCCGTTGGAAGCGATCCGATGCCGTTCGCGTCTTCACTGCCCACTTGCCCGCGAGGCTCTTGCCCCAGTGGATGGTGAAGCCGAGGAAGTCGAAGGTGGCCGGCTTGTACGACCCCTCGTCAGCGTCGCGTCGGCGCATCATCCGGTCCGGCCGCTCGAACGGCAGAAGCCGGGTCTTGTCCGGGTGCAGCGTCAGACCCTACTTGCCGAATCGCTTCGATCGATCGAATCCAATACTTCCGTATGTCGATTTCGATGACCCAACCGCCAGCCATCCTCATCGCCTCTCGGTGCAGCTCGTCCAGCGCTTGTTGCGCTGACCGGCCGGGACGAAAGCCGTGCGAGTTCGCGCGTTCGAGAAGCGACCGGAGATTGTCCTCCAGGTGTGCCGCATAGTCGTCCGCGCTCTGTCCGTCCACGCCCATCGCGCCATCTTTGCGCGTCCTTCGGTGTGCCTCACGTAGCCATTCCAGGTCGATGCGATGAGCAAGCGTCGTGAGCGGCTGTTCGCGGAGTTGCCGCGCCAGCCCTGCTATCCGTTTGAGTCGCGTCGAGATGGGTACCAAGCCCGATGTCTCTTCCATCTTTCCCTCTTACGGCTCCGTGTCCCTGCGCGCCCCTCGCTCCACGGGGTCCCATGGCTCGGTTCCCCCGATTCGTCGCTACTATAACGCGCTCCGACGTCCCACCGCCCCGCGTCGGCTTCGCTCGCGCTCGCCTTCACGGTTCCGTCTCACGACGGAGCCAGTGGGACATCAGCGGCGTCTTCGTCCGCCCTCGTAGCGCCCCGCGGCAGGGCTCCGCGCGAGGGATGTCTCGGCGCGGTCGGGGCCGGGGCGGACGCTCGACAGCCCCTCTCGGCGACCTCTGAAGATCGGCGATGTTCGATTCATGAAACCCGTACGATCGGCAATCGGGACATCGTCGATCACCACCTGATTACGAGTGCTCCCGACGCCTCGTTCGCGGCGGGCTCCGTCGCGGTGTGCGAGCCCGGCGCGGTCGTCGCGGGCCACGCGGGCGCGGGACAGGACTGCCGGCCGGGAGCGATCGCCTCATGACGCAGCGCCGCGACCACATGCCCCTCCACGCCGAAAAAAGCCGTACGTCCCGCTTGATTTTCATTCCGCGGTTGTGTGTAATCGGCTGCGCTGCGAATAGCCTTGAATTGTGGACCGTCACCCTGCCACGGCGTCGATGGACTCGCCCATCGAAGCGTGAGTACCAGCGTGATGCAGCATGGTATCCGTGCCGACCGCGCCCCTGAAACGTCGGGGGCGCGCCCGTGTCACCGGCTGCCGCCCTGGAGCTCACTCCGGTGCTCCTGGGACGGTTCTGAACGAGATGCGTGACGCCCTCGCGTCGCTGCTCGGGCTCGCACACGGCGGCTGATGTTCTGCCCCTGAAGAGACTCCTACCACCACACACGACATGACCTATCACGACTTCAGCTCCGAGGACGCCAGCATTCACCGCTCGTTCGAGCTCCAGGCCGGGCGCACGCCCGGCGTCGTGGCCGCATCCTTCGGCCCTGACCGGCTCACCTATCAGGAGCTGAATCGCCGCGCGAACCAGCTCGCGCACCACCTGAGGAGCCTGGGCGTCGGCCGCGACGTCCTCGTCGCGCTCTGCGCCGAACGCTCCCTGGAGGCGCTCGTCGGGCTGCTCGCGGTGCTCAAGGCCGGCGGCGCCTATGTCCCCGTCGACCCCTCGTACCCGCGGGAGAGGGTCGCCTTCATGCTCGAGGACGCCAAGGCGCCCGTCCTGCTCACCCAGGCGCGGCTGCTCCCGTCGCTGCCGCGCCACGCGGCGCGCGTGGTCCTCCTCGACGGCGATCGCGGCGTGACCGCGGGCTTCAGCGACGAGGACCCGCCGGACACCACGGGTCCCGACGACCTCGCCTACGTCATCTACACGTCGGGCTCGACGGGCAGGCCCAAGGGCGCCCAGCTCGTCCACCGGGGCCTCACCAACCTCGCCCGCGCCCTGGCCGAGCGGTTCGACGTGGGGCCGGGCTGCCGCGTGCTCCAGTTCGCGTCCCTCAGCTTCGACGCGTCGGTCTGGGAGATTGCGATGACGCTCGCCCGGGGAGGCACCCTGGTGATGGGGACGAAGTTCGAGATGATCCCCGGGCGCGCGCTCCTCGATCGGATGCGCGCGGAGGAGGTGGCGATCGCGACCTTCCCCCCCTCCGCGCTCGCCGCCTTCCCCGAAGGCGCCGAGCGCTCGCTGCCCGCGCTCCGGACCCTCATCGTCGCCGGCGAATCCTGCCCGGCCGACCTCGCCGCGCGCTGGGCAGAGGGGCGCACGTTCATCAACGCCTACGGTCCCACCGAGTCCACCGTATGCGCCACGATGGCCGACGGGCTCGACCCGGATCGGGACCCCGGCGAGCCGCTCTCCATCGGCCGACCGATCAGGAACACGCGCTGCTTCGTGCTCGACGCCGCCATGCGTCCGGTCCCGGACGGCGAGTCCGGCGAGCTCTACCTCGGCGGGCCCGGCCTGGCCCGGGGTTACCTGGGTCAGCCCGAGCTCACGGCGGCCCGGTTCGTCCCCGATCCGTTCAGCGCCCTCCCGGAGGCCCGGCTCTACCGGACGGGCGACGTGGTGCGCCGCCTGCCCGGCGGCGATCTCGCCTTCCTCGGGCGCGTCGACCAGCAGGTGAAGATCCGCGGCCACCGCGTCGAGCTCGGCGAGGTCGAGGCCGCGCTTGGGCGCCACCCCGCCGTCCGCGCGGCGGTGGCCGTCGCCAGCGAGGGCCGCCTCGTCGCCTACGTCGTCGCGCGCCCGGACGCGCCGGACGCGCCCCCGGCCGCCCCCCGGGCCGTCGTGCCCGCGCTGCGCAGCTTCCTCCGCGAGAGCCTCCCCGAGGTCATGATCCCGTCGACGTTCGTGCGGCTCGACGCGCTGCCGCTCGGCCCCAGCGGGAAGGTGGACCGCGCGGCCCTGCCGCCGCCGGACGCCGCCCGGCCCGATCGCGGCGACGGCGAGCCCCTCGCGCCGCGCAACCAGATCGAGGCGGCGATCGCCGCGGCGTGGGCCGATGCGCTCGGGATCGAGCGCATCGGCGTCCACGACGACGTCTTCGACCTCGGGGCGCACTCGCTGCTCGCCGCGCGGGTGCTGTCCCGCCTGCGCCGCGCGCTCGGCGTCGATCTCTCCCTGCAGAGCCTGTGCGACGCCCCCACGGTCGCCGCGCTGGCCGACCTCGTGGCGTCGCTCCCCCGGCCGAAGCAGCGCCCGGCCGCCGCGGCCATCCCGCCTGCGCCGCGGGACCGGCCCATCCCCCTCTCGCACGGGCAGCGGCAGATCTGGCTCCATGCCGCGCTCCACCCGGGCGCGCTGTTCTACAACGAGCCGTTCTCCCTGCGCCTCCGCGGGCCCCTCGACGTCCCGGCCCTGGGGCGCGCCCTCGACGAGCTCCTCAGGCGCCACGAGATCCTCCGGAGCGTCGTCGCCGTCGTCCGCGGCGAGCCCGTGCAGCAGATCCAGCCCCCGGCGCCGCTCGACCTGCCCGTCGTCGACCTGACGGCGCTGCCGGCGCTGTCGGCCGAAACGCGGTGGGAGCGCGCCGTCGCGCTCGCCACCGACGAGGCCCGGCGCCCGTTCGATCTCGCCCGCGGCCCGCTGCTCCGGGCCACGCTGGTCCGGCTCGACGAGGCCGAACACGTGCTGTTCGTCGTGGTGCACCACATCCTGATGGATGGAGTCTCCATCTTCGATGTGCTCCCGAGGGAGCTCCACGCGCTCTACCAGGCGTTCGCCGCGGGCAGGCCGTCGCCGCTGCCCGAGCGCGCGATCCACTACGCCGATTACGCGGTCTGGCAGCGGGAACAGCAGCTGAGCGGCGCCCACCAGCCGCAGCTCGACTACTGGAGACGGCAGCTCGCCGACCTCCCCACCCTGGAGCTGCCGACCGACAGGCCACGTCCGGCCGCCCCGAACCTCGCGGGGGCGCGCCACTGCGTCGCCCTGTCCAGGGAGCTCACCCTCCGGCTGAAGGCGCTGGCCCGGGAGCAGGGCGTCACGCTCTTCGTGGTCCTGCTCTCGGCCTTCAAGGCGATGCTCTGCCGGTACGCGCGGCAGGACGAGATCGTCGTGGGCACGTCCGCGTCGTGCCGCCATCCGCCGGAGACCGAGGACCTCCTCGGCTTCTTCCTGAACACGCTCGTGCTGCGCACCGACCTGCGCGGAGACCCCACGTTCCGGCAGCTGCTCGGGCGCGTGCGGGCGGTGAGCCAGGCCGCGCTCTCGCACCAGGACGTGCCGTTCGCCAGCGTCGTGCAGGCGCTCCAGTCGAAGCGGGTCCCCGGCCAGAACCCGCTGTTCCAGGTCGCCTTCATCCTGGAGCCGCCCGTGCCGGCGATCGATCCGGGCTGGACCCTGGGTCAGCTCGACGTGGACACGGGCGCGTCCAAGTTCGATCTCACGCTGGAGCTCGACGAGCGCGAGGACGGCATCATCGGGCGCATCGAGTACAGCGCCGCGCTGTTCGACGCGCGCACCATCGAGCGGATGGCGGGCCACTACGAGACCCTGCTCGAGGGCGCGTCGCGCGACGTCGACCTGCCCCTCTCGGCGCTCCCGCTCCTCACGCCCGAGGAGCGGAGCGCGCTCCGCGCGTGGGGCACCGCCCCGGCCGGCCCCGGGTCGGACGTGTGCATTCACCGCCTCTTCGAGGCCCAGGTCGAGCGTTCTCCCGAGGCCGTCGCGGTCGTCTTCGACGACGGCGCGGGGAACGTCACGTCGCTCACCTACCGCGAGCTGAACCGGCGGGCCAACCAGCTCGCGCACACCCTGCTCGGCCTCCGCGTCCGCGAGGCGCCGGGGTCCGGGGCCGCGCCCTGCCCCGACGAGGGGGCCCTCGCGCCCGAAGCCCTCGCGCCCGAAGCCCTCGCGCCCGAAGCCCTCGCGCCCGAAGCCCTCGCGCCCGAAGCCCTCGCGCCCGAAGCCCTCGCGCCCGAAGATCGCGTGGCCGTGTGCATGTACCGGTCGGTCGAGATGATCGTCGCGCTCCTCGGCGTGCTGAAGGCGGGCCTCGCCTTCGTGCCCCTGGATCCGACCTACCCCACCGATCGCCTCGCGTTCATGATGGAGCAGGCTCGCGCCCGCGTGATGCTGACCCAGGCCCGCGTCGGCGAGGCGCTGCCGGGGTGCCGCGCGCGCGTCCTCTGCCTGGACGCGGACCGCGAGGAGATCGGCCGGGCGCGCGACGACAACCCCTCGGCGCCGGCGACGCCGGACCAGCTCGCCTACGTCATGTACACGTCGGGCTCCACCGGCCGGCCCAAGGGCGTGGCCGTGCCCCACCGGGGCGTGGCCCGGCTCGTCAAGGGCACGACCTACGCGAGCTTCGCGCCGGACGAGGTCTTCCTGCAGCTCGCGTCGATCTCGTTCGACACATCGCAGTTCGAGATCTGGGGCGCGCTCCTCAACGGAGGACGGCTGGTCGTCATGCCCCCCGTGCCCGCGTCGCTCGACGACCTGGATCGCGTTATCCGCCAGCACGGGGTGACCACGGTGTGGCTCACCGCCGACGTCTTCCACCTCCTCGTGGACGAGCGGATCACGGCGCTGCGCGGCCTGCGCCAGATCGTCGCCGGGGGGGATGTCCTGTCCCCGCAGCACGTCAATCGGGTCCTCGCCGAGCTCCCGGGGTGCCGGATGATCAGCGGCTACGGACCCACGGAGGCCGCGACGTTCGCCTGCTGCGCCACGGTGGAACGCCCGGTCGGCCACGCGGTGCCCATCGGGCGCCCGATCTCCGGGACGAGGGTGCACGTGCTCGACCAGGAGCTCAACGAGGTCCCGGCCGGCGTCCCCGGGGAGCTGTGCATCGGCGGAGAGGGCCTCGCGCGCGGCTACCTCGATCTGCCGGAGCTGACCGCGGAGCGGTTCATCCCCGATCCCATCGGCGGCGGGCCGGAAGGGCGGCTGTACCGTACCGGCGATCGCGTCCGCCTGATGCCAGATGGGCAGCTCGAGTTCCTCGGCCGCATGGATCAGCAGGTCAAGGTCCGCGGTTACCAGATCGAGCTCGGCGAGATCGAGGTGGTCCTCGGGGAGCACCCGGGCGTGCGCGAGGCGGTCGTGGTGGCGCAGCCGGCGCGCTCGGGCGACCGGCGCCTCGTGGCGTACGTCGTCCCTCACGGCAGCAGGGCCGCGGCGCCGCCCAGGCAAGCCGGGGCCCGCGCGCGCCCATTCACGGCGGATCCGACGGGCGGGCTCGAGCGCACGATCCGCGATCACGCGCAGCGGCGGCTGCCCGATTACATGCACCCTTCGGCCATCGTGCTGCTCGACGCGCTGCCCCTCGCGGGCAACGGCGAGGTGGACCGCCGCGCCCTGCCGGCCCCCGGCGAGCTCCGCCCCGAGAGCGCGCCGATGGTGGCGCCGCGGAGCTCGCTCGAGGAGCGGCTCATCGCGATATGGCAGGACGTCCTCGGCATCGAGCGCGTGAGCGTGCACGACAACTTCTTCGATCTGGGCGGCCACTCGTTGCTCCTGGTACGCCTCCACGAGCGCGTCCGGGAGTCGTTCGGGAGCGATCTCTCCCTCGTCGACATCTTCGCGCGCCCGACGGTCACCGACCTCGCCGCGTTCCTCGCGAGCAGCAGCGGCCGTGGGAGCGAGCTCTCGGCGGCCGACGCGCGGGCGCTGAAGCAGCGAGAGATCCTGAAACGAAAGAAGCAAGCAGCCAAGAGCAGACAGAATGGATCCGCTTGATCAACCCGTCCCCGAGGACCAGATCGCGATCATCGGGATGGCGGGCCGCTTCCCGGGCGCGAGGAGCGTCGACGCCTTCTGGCAGAACCTGCGCGATGGAGTCGAGTCGATCGTCGCGCTCTCGGATCAGGACCTCGCCGCGGCGGGCGTGCCCCCGGAGGTGGCCTCGGACCCGAGCTACGTCCGCGCGCGGGCCGTGCTCGAAGACGTGGAGTGGTTCGACGCCGCCTTCTTCGGGATGACCCCGAGAGAGGCCGAGATCCTGGACCCCCAGCACCGCTTCTTCCTGGAGTGCGTCTGGGAGGCGCTGGAGCACGCCGGCTACAACCCCGAGGCGTTCAAAGGCACCATCGGCGTCTACGCGGGCGCGAGCGGCCACGACACGTATTTCCTGAGCAACCTTTACCCGAATCACGAGCTCAGGAAGGCGATGGACTACCAGATGTACATCGCCAACGACAAGGACTTCCTGGCCACGCGGACGTCCTACAAGCTGAACCTCCGGGGGCCGAGCGTCGCGGTGCAGAGCGCCTGTTCGACCTCGCTCGTCGCCGTCCACATGGCCTGTCAGGCGCTGCTCACGTACCAGTGCGACATCGCGCTGGCCGGCGGCGTGGCGATCAACGTCCCCACGCGGTCGGGTTACCTCTACCGGCACGGCATGATCCTCTCGCCCGACGGGCGCTGCCGCACGTTCGACGCCGAGGCGCAGGGGACGGTCGCCGGGAACGGCGCGGGCGTTGTCGTGCTGCGCAGGCTCGAGGACGCCCTCGACAGCGGCGATCACATCGAGGCGGTGATCCGGGGCTCGGCCGTCAACAACGACGGATCGGCCAAGATCGGGTTCACCGCGCCGGGCGTGGAGGGGCAGGTGCAGGCCATCGCGCAGGCGCTGGCGATGGCGAACACGGATCCGGAGACGATCTCGTACGTGGAGGCCCACGGCACGGGCACGCGCCTCGGGGATCCCATCGAGGTCGCGGCCCTGACCAGGGCGTTCCACGCCCGCTCCCGCAGCCAGCGCAAGGGCTGGTGCGCGCTCGGCTCGGCCAAGCCGAACGTCGGACACCTCGACGTCGCGTCCGGCATCACCGGCCTGCTCAAGGTCGTCCAGGCGCTCCGCCACCGGCAGCTCCCGCCCACCTTGCACTTCAACACGCCGAACCCCGAGATCGACTTCGCGAACAGCCCCTTCTACGTCAACGCGGCGCTCGCGGACTGGGATCCCGGCGACGGGCCCCGCCGCGCCGGCGTGAGCTCGTTCGGCATCGGCGGCACCAACGCCCACGCCATCCTCGAGGAGGCGCCCCACGCGGCGGCGGCGCCCGGCGGGCGGTCCTGGCAGCTCCTCCTGCTCTCCGCCCGCACGAGGACCGCGCTCGACACGATCACCGAGAACCTCGTCGGGTATCTCAAGGCGCACCCGGACGTCAGCCTGCCCGACGTCACGTTCACGCTCCAGGTCGGCCGCAAGACGTTCCCGCACCGGCGCATGCTCGTCTGCAACGACGCGGAGGAGGCGGTGAGCCTCCTGTCGACGCTCGGGGAGCGGCGGGTCCTCGCGCACGTCGAGGAGGCCGTCGACCGCCCGGTCGTCTTCATGTTCCCGGGGCAGGGCACGCAGTACACCGGCATGGCGCGCGAGCTGTACGAGCTGGAGCCCACGTTCTGCGCCGGCGTCGATCTCTGCGCGGCCATGCTCCAGCCGGAGCTCGGGCTCGATCTCCGCGAGGTGATCTACCCGCCCCCGGGCCGGGAGGCGGCGGCGGCGGAGATGCTCAAGCAGACGCGCTTCGCCCAGCCCGCGATTTTCGTGATCGAGTACGCGCTGGCCACGCTCTGGATGGAGTGGGGCATCCGGCCCGCGGCGATGATCGGCCACAGCCTCGGCGAGTACGTCGCGGCCTGCCTCGCGGGCGTCTTCTCGCTGGAGGACGCGCTCCGGATCGTCGCCCGGCGGGGCAAGCTGATGCAGGAGATGCCGCCGGGCGCGATGCTCGCGGTCCCGCTGCCCGAGGCCGAGGTGCAGCAGCTGCTCGACGAGGGCGGCGGCGCGCTCTCGCTCGCGGCCGTCAACGGGCCGTCCGCCTGCGTCGTGGCCGGGCCCGAGGACGCGATCGAGGCGCTCTCCGACCGGCTCTTCGCCGAGCGCGAGCTGGAGTGCACCCGACTCCAGACCTCGCACGCGTTCCACTCCCGGATGATGGAGCCGATGCTCGCCGCGTTCACCGCGATCGTGGCCCGCGCGCGCCCGAGCGCCCCGAAGATCCCGATCGCGTCGAACGTCACCGGCACCTGGCTGTCCGCGGCCGACGCGCAGGACCCCGCGTACTGGGCGAGGCACGTGCGCGAGCCGGTGCGCTTCATGGCGGGGCTCGGCGAGGTGCTCGCCGATCCGACCCGCGCCCTGCTCGAGGTCGGCCCGGGCCGGGTGCTCGCGACTCTGGCCAAACATCACCCCGCGCGGGGCGCCCGCCGGGTGCTGCTCTCGTCGATCCGGCACGTCCACCACCGCCAGTCCGACATCGGGTTCCTGCTGGAGACGCTGGGCCAGCTCTGGCTCTCCGGCGTCCGCCTCGACTGGTCGGGCTTCTACACCCACGAGCCCCGCCGGCGCGTGTCCCTGCCGACCTACCCGTTCGAGCGGAAGCGGTACTGGATCGACCCGCCCGCGCCCGCCGCCACGACCGCCGCGCGCCGGCCGGCGCGCAGCGCGCCGGAGCCGGCCGGCCTGATCCACCTCCAGGCCTGGAAGCGCTCGGTGCTGTCGGGGTCGATGAAGGCGTCGGCCCGGCCGCCGAGGGCCCAGTGCTGCGTCGTCTTCGCCGACAGCTACGGGCTGGGCGCCCGCATGGAGATGCGGCTCCGCCGGGACGGCTACAAGGTCATCACCGTGCGGCCGGGCGAGGGCTTCGCCGCGACGGGCGAGGGCGAGTTCACCGTCGCCCCCGCAAGCCGCGAGGACCACGCGTCCCTCTTCCGCGCGCTCCGCGCCGCGGGCGTCTCCCCCTCGCGCATCATGTTCCTGTGGGGCGTGACGAAGCCCGCGCGCGCGCCGCTCGACGCCGCCCGCCTCGCGGACGCCCAGCGGCTCGGGTTCGCCAGCCTCGTCGCGCTGGCCCAGGGCATCAGCGACGCGGGGCTCCGCGACGACGTGCGGCTCGGGGTCGTGACGAGCCACATGCAGAAGGTGACCGACCCGGCGGTGCTCTGCCCCGAGAAGGCCACGCTGCTCGGCCCGTGCGAGGCCATCCCCAGGGCGTACCCGAACATCTCGTGCATCAGCGTCGACATCGACCTGCCGGAGCCGCGGACGCTCCAGGAGGCGAGGCTCATCGACCAGCTCCTCGCCGAGGTCACGCTGGAGCAGACCGAGCCCGTCATCGCCTACCGGAGCGGGGAGCGCTGGGTCCGGATCTTCGAGCCCGCGCGCATGGACCGCGCCGAGGGCCTGCCGCCGCGCCTGCGGGAGGGCGGCGTCTACCTGATCGCCGGCGGGCTCGGGGTCGTCGGCTCCGCCATGGCGGAGCACCTCGCGAAGGTCGCGCGCGCGAAGCTCGTGCTCACGGGCCGGACGGCGCTCCCGCCCCGGGAGGCCTGGGGCGACCTCGCCGGCGCGGGCGCCTCCGACGCGTTACGCCGCAAGATCGGCGCGGTGCTCGAGATGGAGCGGCTGGGCGCCGAGGTGCTCCTCGTGACGGCCGACGTCTCGCGGCTCGACGACATGCAGCGCGCGGTGGCCGAGGCGCTCCAGCGCTTCGGGCGGATCGACGGCGTGATCCACGCGGCGGGCGCCCGCCGCGCCGTGCCCCTCCAGCGCATGACGCGCGAGGAGGGCGAGGCGCTCCTCGCGCCGAAGGTCGACGGCGCGCTCGTCCTCGACGAGGCGCTCCGGGGGCTCCGGCCCGATTTCGTCGCGCTGTGCGCCGCGCGGACCACGGGCTCCCGCGGGCCGGGCCTCGCGGGCCAGTGCGCCGCGACCGCCTTCCTCGGCGCCTTCGCGCAGCGGCGGGCGGCCGGGGACGGCCCGCTCACGATCGCGATCGAGTGGGACCCGTGGCAGCGGCAGGACGCCTCGCGCGGCAAGGAGCTCGAACCTGCGGCCGAGTCGGGCGAGGGCGGCGCGGCCTCGGCGGAGGAGGGTCTCTCGCGCGACGAGGCGCTCGACGCCTGGATGCGCATCCTCACGAGCCCCACGCCCCACGTCCTCGTCCTGAAGCGGGAAGCGCAGGCGAGGCAGCGCGCCTCGGCCAGCTCGAGCGCGCCGAGCTCGAGCGCGCCGGCGTCGCGGGAAGCCGACTCCGAGGGCATCCCGAGGTCGGTCCACCCGCGGCCCGACCTCGGCACGGCCTACGTGGCGCCGCGCGATCCGCTGGAGCGCGCCGTCGCCGAGACCTGGGAGAAGCTGTTCGGCATCGAGCGGATCGGCGTGCACGACGACTTCTTCGCGCTCGGCGGCGACTCGCTGCTCGCCGTCCAGCTCATCTCCCGGCTGCGCAACGTCGTGAACATGGATCTCCCCGGCCACAGCCTGCTCAACGCGCCGACCGTCGCGGCCCTGGCCGAGCTCATCGCGCAGTCCGACTCGCCCTCATCCACCTCGATGTCGCGGCGCTCTCCCGCGCGCCTCTTGCCCCCCTCGCTCGTGCGGATCAAGCCCGGCACCGGGCGGCCCCTCTTCCTGATGCACCCGGTCGGAGGGCACGTTTACTTCTACCACGATCTCGCCACCTGCCTGGACCCGGCGCAGCCCGTGTACGGGCTGCAGGCGCAGGGCATCGAGGGCAAGGCGCCGCCCTTGACCCGCGTCGAGGAGATGGCCGCGCGCTACCTCGAGGCGGTACGGCGGCACATCCAGCCGGAGGGCCCCTACGTGCTCGGCG
The DNA here is from genome assembly GCF_051530205.1 of Sorangium sp. So ce327. Classification (NCBI taxonomy): domain Bacteria; kingdom Pseudomonadati; phylum Myxococcota; order Polyangiales; family Polyangiaceae; genus Sorangium; species Sorangium sp. So ce327. The sequence continues at coordinate 6,105,337 of NZ_CP150330.1, forward strand.
GGTCGTCCTTCGGCGGGGTCGTCGCCTTCGAGATGGCGCACCAGCTCATCTCCGGGGGCGAGCGCGTCGCGCTTCTCATGATGATCGACACGCCCGCGCCCACGGCGGTGTTCCCCGAGGATCTCGACACCCCCGAGCGCCTCGCCTACCTGATCAGCGGCGATGCGGGTCTCCCCGTCCCCGCGGAGGAGATCCGGCACCTCTCCCCGGACGAGCAGCTGCTCCACGTGCTCCAGCGCAAGAAGGGTGTCTCCCGGATGTTCCCGAAGCTGGCGCTCCAGGAGCTCGCCACGTTCCGCACGATCGTCACCGCCAACCTGCAGGCGATGCTACGCTACGCCCCCCGCCCCTACCCGGGTGACGTGCTCTACTTCCAGGCGAGCGAGCGCGACGCGATGACCGTGAGCAACCCGGCTCAAGGATGGCGCGATTTGATCCAGGGCCAGCTCACTGTCCACGAGGTCCCTGGCAATCACATCACCATGAATTTGCCGCCGAACGTGCAGATCATGGCCGATCATCTGCGCGCCGCGCTCGAGGCCGCTGGACATCAGGGCTGATGTTGACGGCCGGCCGCCGGTCTCTCTAGCATGGGTGTGGAGCGGCGACGGCGACGCCCCCGCGCGGTCGCGCGGGACCGAGCACGGCCAGGGCGCGCGGCGGAGGTGGAGAATGTCGAAGATCACCGCGGAGCAGGCGAGAGACGAGCACGTCGCGCTCCTCAAGGCGTGGACGAAGGCGGTGGGGGGGGCCGTCAAGGACTACGGCTTCCTCGACCGCCACCTGGCCGAGGGCTGGAGGTACGTCGATTACAGCGGAGTGCAACGCGGTAAGGACGAGTACCTGAAGCTCGTCGACAGCATGTTGACGTACACGCAGGAGCTCCGGCAGTGCGACGTGCGTATCGCCGGCGGAGACGTCGCTATCGTGACCGGAGTCTACCGCTCACGCGCCGAGATCAAGGGTGGTGTCAAGTTCGATAACACCATCGCCTTCACCGCGGTCTGGGAGCTCCAGGGCGGTGAGTGGAGAGCGCTCGTGCTCCACACGACGAGGATCCCTGACGCGTCGTGATCGACGTCCGCGCGGAGCGGGTCGATGTCGAGGCGCTCCGGCGGCCGGCGTCGGGCCGGCGAGGCCGGAGGAAAGATTGACAGGGATCTTGCTTCTAGTACCGTCAACTCAGGATCGTCCTGTCGACGATCTCCAGGGCTCCCATGGATCTTCGTCCGTTCCTCGCATACGCGGTGCAGATCGCATCGGCGCTATCGAAATTTCATAAGTCAGGCACCCTTCACCTGGACATCCGCCCCGCGAACCTCTCCGTGCACCCGGAGAGCGGGGAGGTGTCGCTCGACGGTGGGCTGGCCGTGGTGCGCGGCGATCTCGGCCTCTCCGACGAGACGAAGATCAACCCGGAGTCGCTGCCCTACATCGCGCCGGAGCGGACGGGCCGCGTCGACTGGCCGATCGACGAGCGCGCCGATCTCTACTCGCTCGGCGTCACGCTGTACGAGCTGCTCTCCGGCAAGCTGCCGCTCGACGCCGAGGACGCGCCCGCGTGGGCGCACGCCCACATCGCGAGGGCCCCTGTGCCGCTCGCGGAGCTGGTGCATGACGTGCCCCGGATCGTCTCCGAGATCGTGATGAGGCTCCTCGCGAAGTCTCCGGAGGAGCGTTATCAGACCGCCCGCGGGCTCTGGTCGGATCTCCTCATGTGCCAGACCGAGCTGGAGGAGCTCGGGATGATCGACTCGTTCCCGCTCGGGACGGCCGACATCCCGGACCGGCTGCAGCTCCCGACGAAGATTTACGGCAGGAGGCGCGAGCGCGCGATCCTGCTCGAGGCGTTCGAGCGTGTGGTCGCCACGGGCACGGCCGAGCTCGTGCTCGTCGCCGGGTACTCGGGCGTCGGGAAGACCTCGCTCGTGAAGGAGGTGCAGGCGCCCATCGTCCGCGAGCGCGGGGCGTTCATCTCCGGGAAGTTCGATCAGCTCCAGCGCGACATCCCCTACCGCACGATCGCCCAGGCGTTCGGGGAGCTCGTCCGGCAGATCCTGACGGAGAGCCCGCAGTCGCTCGCGGGGTGGAAGCACCGGTTGAGCGACGCGCTCGGCGAGGAGGGGCGGGTCATCATCGACATCATCCCGCAGCTCTCGCTGATCCTCGGCGAGCAGCCGCCGGTGCCGCCGCTCGCGCCGAACGAGGCGCGCAGCCGCTTCGTCCGCGTGTTCCATGCGTTCCTCGGCGTGGTCGCGCGCAAGCGGCACCCGCTCGTGCTGTTCGTGGACGACCTGCAGTGGGCGGATCCCGCCAGCCTGAGGCTCATCCGCGACATCGTCGCGGTGCCCGAGAAGCGGCACCTGCTCGTGATCGGGGCGTACCGCGACAACGAGGTGAGCCCGTCGCACCCGCTCATGGAGGTGCTCCGGCAGATCCACGCCACGGGCGCGCGCGTCTCGACGCTCAGCCTCGACCCGCTCCCGCACGAGAACGTCCTCGAGCTCGTCATGGACACCTTCCGCTGCGAGGACGAGCAGGGGGCTCAGCTCACCAGGCTCCTCGTCCAGAGGACGGGCGGCAACCCGTTCTTCGTGGGCCAGTTCCTGACGGAGCTCTATCGCCAGAAGCTGGTCTGGGTCGACCCCGTGAGCGCCGTCTGGTGCTGGAACATCGAGGCCATCGCCGCGCAGAACCTGACTGACAACGTCGTCGATCTGGTGCTGACTCGCCTCAGGCGGCTCGACGGCGAGACGCAGCGGGTCCTTTCCCTCGCCGCCTGCCTCGGCGCCCGCTTCGACGCCGAGGTCCTCTCGGCCATGTACGGCGAGTCCACGCAGGCGACGCACGCCGCCATCACCCCGGCCATCCGCGAGGGGCTCGTGGCGCGCCGGGGCGGCACGTACAAGTTCCTCCACGACCGCGTGCAGCAGGCCGCGTACCTGCTCATCCGCGAGGGCAACCACGCCTCGACGCACCTGCGCATCGGGCGCCTGCTGCTCGTCCAGACGCCGGAGGAGGCGCTGGAGGACCGGCTGTTCGAGATCACGAACCAGCTGAACATCGGCGCCTCCCTCATCACCGATCCGGGCGAGCGGCGCAGGACGGCCGAGCTGAACCTCCGCGCCGGCAGGAAAGCGAGGGCGTCCGGCGCCCACGGCTCCGCGGTGGCCTACTTCGCCGCGGGCTGCGCGCTGATCGGGGAGGACGACTGGGCGGGAGCCGACGATCTGCTCGCCTTCGCGCTGCACCTCGATCTCGCCGAGAGCGCGAGCGTGAACGGGGAGTTCGATCGGTCCGTCGGCCTCTGCTCGGTGCTCCTCGAGCGCGCGCGCACGCAGCTCGACAAGGCGGCCGCCTACCGCGTCCTGATGCAGAACCACATGGCCCGGTCGGAGCACGACGCGTGCATCGGCGTCGGGCTGGAGTGCCTCGCGCTGCTCGGCATCAAGCTCCGGAGGCAGCCGGCCGACGAGGAGGTGACCGCGGAGATCACGGCGCTGCGCGACGCGCTGCGCGATCGCACGGCCGACGAGATCCTGGGCCAGCCGAGGATGACGGCGCCGCCGATGGTCGCGGCGATGGGCGTGATGGCGGTGATGTACGCCTCGTCGTTCTACACCGATCCGAACCTCAACGACCTCCTGGTCTGTCAGATGGTCCGGCTCAGCCTGCTCCACGGCAACGCGGAGTCGACCGGCATCGGGTACACGAGCCTCGGCAAGGCGCTGTGCGTGAGGCTCAACGCGTACCAGGACGGCGACCGGATCGGCAGGGTGGGATACGAGCTGACCGAGAAGATGAACGCGCTCGTCTACAAGCCCGAGGTGGCCAACCTCTATGGCTGCCTGATCTCGGTCTGGACGCGCCACATCGACACCGGGATCGCCTGCCAGCTCGCGAGCATCCAGGCCGCGAACGAGGTCGGGAACCTGACGTGGGGGAGCTTCAGCAACATCCAGCTCACCTTGAACGTGCTCGTGCGGGGCGACCCGATCGAGGAGACGTACAAGGTCGCGGTGAGCGCGCTCGACTACGCGACGAAGGCGAAGATCACGTTCGCCGTGGACGCCGTGACGAGCATGCTGCGCCTGGTCCAGGCGCTGAGGGGCGCCACGCGCCACCTCGGCACGATGAGCGGGGACGACTTCGACGAGCAGGCGTTCGAGGCCCGCCTCGAGAAGGAGAGCTTCCCGAGCGTGCGGCTCGTCTTTTATATCATGAAGACCGCGCAGCACCTCCTTGCGTGCAACGACGAGGGGGCGGCCCTTGCCGCGGAGGCGTCGGAGCGCAACATCGCGGGGGGTAGCGGGTCGCTGTTCGCGGCCGAGTGCCACTATTACTGTGCCCTCGCCCGGGCGGCCCGCTTCTTCGGGGCCCCGGCCGAGGAGCAGGCCAGGCTCCGGCGGTCGCTCGCCGGCCACGAGGAGCAGCTGCGCGTCTGGGCCGAGAGTTGCCCCGACAACTTCGCCGGCAAACACGCGCTCGTAGCGGCGGAGCGCGCGCGCGTCGACGGCAGGCACGACGAGGCCGCGGCGCTCTACGACAAGGCGATCGTGGCCTTCCGCGAGTCCCGGTTCATCCACCAGGAGGCGCTCGCGAGCGAGCTCGCCGCCCGGTTCTACCTGGATCGCGGCTACAGCGGCCTGCCGGGGCTCTACCTGCGGGAGGCGGTGGCGTCGTACTCGCGCTGGGGCGCGAGCGAGAAGGTGAGGCAGCTCGAGCAGCGGCATGCGCTCGTCCTGAACCAGGAGCAGCGCCGCGCGACGAGCCGCGGCGTCATGACGATGGCGGCGGAGGCCATCGACGCGCAGACCGCGGTGAAGGTCTCGCGGTCGCTCTCGAGCGACATGACGCCGAAGGAGATGATGGAGTCGCTCATGCGGCTCGTCGTCGAGCACGAGGGGGCGGAGCGGTGCTGTCTCCTGCTCACCGGGGACGGCCTGCGGCTCGCCGCCGAGGCCGTGGTGGACCGCGACGGCATCAGCATCCGCGTGTACGAGCGGAGCACGGCGCCGCTCGCGACCCGCGTCCCGGCGTCGATCGTCAACTATGTCGAGCGGACGCGGGAGCGGGTGGTGCTCAGCGACGTCGGGGCGAGCGGCGCCTTCGCCGGGGACGAGTACCTCGTGCGCGAGCGGCCGAAGTCGGTGCTGTGCATGCCGCTCATGAAGAACCCCGGCGAGGTGGGCGGCCTCCTCTACCTGGAGAACCGGCTGGTCCACGGCGCGTTCATCCTGCGCCGGCTGCCGCTCCTCGAGTTCCTGGCCGCGCTGTCGCTGCAGAACACCGTGCTCCGCGGCGAGCTGGAGCAGGAGGCGCTGAAGGTCCAGCGGACCGAGGAGGCGCTGCGCCGGAGCGAGAGGGCGCTCCGGGATCTGGCGGAGTCGAGCGACGTCCCCACGTGAGGCGCGGGCCGCGCCGCCGCACCGGCGTGGTGTGGCGGCGCGGCGTTCACGCGCTCTCAGGCGCTCTCGAGCACGTGGCCCACGCTGTCGAGGAACGGCCTGTCCGACACGGAGAGGTGGAGCTGCACGAACCGCCAGTGATCCCCGTGGCGCTCCACCGTGCAGGTCAGTCGGAGCGCGGGCAGGTCGAAGCGCACGCCGCCCATGGTGGCGTGGATACCGAAGCCGGCCGTCCCGGCGCAGGCGGCCGCTCCCCCGGCCAGCAGACGCACCTGGACATCGCCGGTGATCCTGCACACGAGGTCCTTCAGGATCTCGCTCTGCCGCCGGAACGAGGCCTCGATCTCGGCCCAGCGCGTGAAGTGCAGCTTGTCGTGTGTGCCGTAGAAGATCAGGGCATCGTCACGTACGAACATGTCGCATAACGCGTCCACGTCGCCTCGCTCGAAGGCGCGCGCGAACTCGACGAGCATCTGGCGAACCGAATCTTCTGGACTTGCCGGCTTTCTCTCCGAGGACTCCATGCGCTCCGCTGCTCCCGTACCGATCCGAGCTTGATCTCGGCCGAGCATACAGCACCCCGGAGGCGACGCGCGACGCGCGACGCGCTGCGCGCGAAAGCGCTCGGAGCCCGGGCGGCTGCGCGCGACAAGGGTCGTCGCGGTCACGAACACGTAACACCACACGACCCCGACCAGCGCCAGCCGACCAGGTGCCCGCTCGAACCCCGGAACCCAGCTGACCAGAAACCCCACGAGCAGGAACAGCAGCCCCACGCCCTGCAGCTGCGCGATCGACATCCGCTTCAGGAGGGCTGCCCCTCGAGGATCGCGAAGCGATACTGCTGCACGAACGCGCCTTGCAGACCGACGCCGCAGACCGCCGCGCAGAACAGCGGGAGATCGGCGCTCCACCGCGACCGCCGCGACCGCCGCGTTGGGCCACACCGGAGCCGCCCTCGGCGGCGAAACAAGCGGAAGCTATCAAAATCGCTACTATTTCCGGCGATCGCTCGTCATCGACCGGTGTCTCTGGCGGGACGATTCCGCGGGGGCAAACCGTCGCGATCCGTCGGATGCCCCGGGATTTTGGGAGGGCGTGATGACGGATCGAGCCCCCTTGGGAGGCATGGGCTCAACCCGGGCCCAAGCGTCAAGCCTCGGGCCTGGAGAGCTCGCCGTGACCGGGCCGTCGCCTCGGGCGGCCGTGGTCGCCTCGCTCGCCGGCACGCTGAGCCGCGCCGTCGCCCTCGGGGACGAGGCGGCGGCCCGGGTCGTTCACGAGGCGATCGGTCGATTGCTCGGGCTGCCGGCGGCATCGGAGGGGTGAGCTAGGCTGGACGGGGTGCGGTGCATCTTGCGCCGTGGGTGAAGTCTCCGGCGAAGAGCTCTTCCATGCATGACCGAGTCATGCCCGCACCCCTGACGCCTACGCCGCCCCCCGCGCCGCCTCGACTACATCCGCGAGGCGACCCGGCCGGGAATGGCGCTGGCAATGGGCTCGCCGGACGAGCTGGCCGGGAGCGTAGTCGCCGACCATGTCGATGTCATAGGGCGCTACGACCGCTGGGAGCTGCGCGCTGCTGCCGGCCGCGGTCATCTGGTCGCTGTTCAAGCGAGGGCTCTTCCGCAGCGGGTCGCGGCTCCAGGACGAGCAGTTCTACGAGCTCTTCGGGGCCATCGCCGACGAGCTTCTTGTAGCGAGTGCCGCTGACGTTCCGAGCAGGAGGGCTCCCGCCGGCCCCGGGTCCGGCGCTGGCGACCACCCACGACCTCGACCCCCCGCCGCCGGGGCGGGTAGCACGTCATCGCCTGAGTCTCCCGTGACAACGCGCGCTGCACCTGAAAGGATCCACTCTGGCAGGAGTCCCGTTCGATGATGCTCCAGCGTCTCGCGCGGGCTTCCCGGGTCGCGTCTGGGCACCCGAGTTCTCATCATGACAGGGGTGAGAATCGCTGGGGACCATGCCTGAATGGCGCGCACGGCTCCGGTCCCGAACATCCCTGCGATCCCTGGAATGAACCCTGGCGTCTGGATCATGGGCGGCGGAGGCGGCGGTGGGGGCAAGGGCGGCAGGGGCGGCAGTGGGAATGGAGACGGTCAGGGCGGGAGCGGTAACCACGGCGGCAACAACCCTGACGGCGGCGGCAAGGGGGCCAACGGCTGCGGAAATGGACGGGGAGCCGGTGCTTGCTCCAACCCGGTCCACGGCGGCTCCGGTGGCACCTCCGCCGGAGATCCGGTCGACGTGGTCACCGGCCGCGTCTTCACGCTGCCGACACTCGACCTCGGCCTGCCCGGTCCGCTGCCGCTCGTAGTGCAGCGGGGCTACTCGTCCTCTGCGCGCGATCGCGACATGGGCCTTGGCTTCGGGTGGAGCCACTCGCTCGCCTGGGAAATCGAGCTCTCCAGACGCGCCGTGCGGATCACGCAGGACGACGGCACCGTGGTGACGGCCCCGCTGCTGGAAGAGGGCGAAACGCGGCCGCTGGTGGGGCAGATTGTGCTGCGTCGCGCGGCCTGGGGATTCGCGCTCACGACCGAGGACGGGCTCACGCTGTTGTTCAACGAGCGCCATCAGCTGGGGTCGCGCTACCGCCTGACCGCGCTCCTCGACCGCAACGGGAACTGCATCGAGCTGGGCTACGATGTCTCCGGCCTCGCGTGGATCCGCGATTGCGTTCAGCGCTTCGTGCGCGTCCGGCGAGAGCGCTCGGGCCGAATCGCGGCCTTCGAGGTGCGCACGACCACGAGCCCCTCCGGCTGGCACGCCTTCTTCACATACCGCTATGACGAGCGCGGGGATCTTGTCGAGGCTACGGACGCCGAGGGACATGTGTGCCGGTACGCCTATGACGAGGAGCACCGCCTCGTCACCCACGCATACCGCAGCGGGCTCGTGGTCCAATACCGGTACGACCGTGAGGGACGCTGCATCGAGACCTGGGGTGAATACCCCGCTCAGGAGGACCCAAGCCTAGCGGCCGGGGTGCCTATGTTTCTCGCGGACGGCGTGACGCGAGCGCGTGGCATATTCCATTGCAAGCTGGAGTTCTCGGGAGACGGCTACTCCGAAGTCGCGGACTCGCTCCGTGTCCGGCGCTTTTTCGGCAACAAGCACGGCAAGGTGGACAAGTCGACATGGGGCGCGGGCGTGCTCTTGCACGAGTATGACTCCCTCGGGAACATCGTCGCTTTTCGGGACGCCATGGGCGCGATGACGCGCTTCGAACGCGACGCGGCAGGGCGGGTCAGAGCGGTCGTCGATCCGCTCGGCCGCCGGACGCAGTATGCCTTCGACGATCGCGGCGCGCTGACCGAGCTCGTGCGCGCGGATGGGAGCGTGCTCCGGTATACACGCGACGATCTGGGCAATCTTCTCGCGGTCGAGGACCGGCGCGGCGCCATCGTCATGTACGATTACGACGAGCGTGGGCTCGTGAGCGTGGCAACGCTCCCGAACGGGGGAGTGACCCGCTTCGAGCACGACGCGCACGGCAACCGCACGGCCGTGGTCGAGCCGAACGGCGCGAAGAAGACGATCTATTACGACGACCTCGGCCGCGTCGTGGCAACCATGGATGCGCTCAGCGCCGTGACGCGCTACGCGTACGACGCGCGCGGCCTGCTGCGCACCGTTTCCGATCCAGCGGGCGGAGTCACCACGTTCGAGTTTGACGCCGAGGGACGGCTGGCGCGGCTCGTCGATGCGGCCAGGCGCGTCGGCAGGCTCACCTGGGGCGGGCTCAACGTGCTCTGCGATGTGCAGCACGACGGTGCGGGGCCCATCCGGTACCGCTACAACCGCGAAGGCCACCTCCTCGAGGTGCACAACGAGCGCGGGCAGGTTCATCGCTTCGTGCGGAGCCTCGCAGGGCACGTGATCCGCGAGGAGCTGATGGACGGTCGCACGCACGACTTCCGGCGCGATCTGTTCGGCCGGCTGACGCAGTGGCGGAGCAGCACCGGCGAGCTGGTCGACGCGCGCCTCGGCGTGGCGGGATACCGGTACGATCCTATGGGACAGCTCCTCGCCAAGATCCCTGCCCACGGGAGGGCGGAGCTCTTCGGCTTCGACGAGGTCGGCAACCTCTACGCCACCGAGGCCGGCGAGCACGCGTACGATGGCGGCGGTGCCCTGTTGCGGCGGGGGGAGACGGCCTACGCCTACGATGAGCGCGCGCGCCTCGTGGAAAAACGCCTCTCCGACGGGAGCCGCTGGAAGTACACCTGGGATGGACGCGGACGCCTGGCCTCGGTCGTCGCGCCCGACGGGCACGTCGTGGAGTTCATTTACGACGCGTTCTGCCGGCGGCTTGCAAAGCGGGTTCGCTCGAGCCAAGGACAGCTCCTCGCCCTTACCCGCTTCGTTTGGGACGATCAGCGCCTGCTTCACGAGGAGCGTATGCGCGTCGCGTCCCCGGGGGTTCCGGTAACCGAGACGCGAACGTACGTTTTTCCGGATGGGAGCTTCGCCCCGCTGGCGCACATCGATGACGGCGGCACGCTCCAGTTCTACGTGAGTGCACCGAACGGATTCCCCGATCTTCTCGTGACGTCCTCGGGTCAGATCGCGGCCGAGCAGCGGGCGCGCGCGTTCGGCGCGGTGCAGGGAGAGGCCTTCACGCCGCTGCGGTTTCCTGGCCAGTACGCGGACGAGGAGACCGGCCTTTGTTACAACAGACATCGCTATTACGACCCCGACATTGGCCGCTACATCAGCCCGGATCCCGTCGAGATCGTCCGCCGTTACGGCTTCGCCGACAACTCGCCGCTCAACACGGTGGACCTCGACGGCCTGCAGCCGATGACCACGACCATCCGGCGCTCCCAGATCAACCCGGACGGCAGCCGCACGCCGCTGCCGAACGCGAGCGGAGTGAGCATGGGGCTGCGCGATCCCGACAACCCGGTGGACATCCACCCGACAGTCTGGAACAACATGGCGCCGCAGGTGCCGGTTCAGGCCGCGAACGGCTCGACGAACTGGCAATTCCCCCAGGCGACGCGCCCCCCGGCAAACTGCTCCGAACCGGCGGCGCTGAGCGAGCACCTCTATGACTACGAGCGACGGAACAACTTGCCGCGCGGAACCTGCGGTTCGGGCAGCGACCCCAACAACCAGCACCTCCGCAACGCGCTCGGAGAAATCGAAGAGATCAGTTCGATCCAGGAGGGGGGCGGGCCGCGCAAGGCTTGCCCGAACTGCGGCGTGCTCATCCGCAACCTTCAGAACCAGGCCAACCAGGGCGCACCATCGGACGACCTGGTCAATCTCGCCCGCCGTACGCTCCCGGGGATCGAGGAGCCTAACACGGGTTGGCAGGAGGCCATGGACCGGCGCGCCCCGACGAGGAGTGCGCGGAGCCTCATGAACCCGCGTAATGCGGCCAGCCTGCGGGTGCAAATGCCGCGCTGAGGACCATCATGGAGATCTCCCGGTTTGCCATCGAAACGCTCGCCAGTCGCGGTATTACCCGTAGCGAGGCGCATCGTGCCGGCCGCGATCGGCTGGAAAAGCTGCTGCGTCTCCATGGGTTTTCCGCCCATGAGGCTCTGTTCGCCGCCGAGGCGGCGATCGGCGGTTTTGCCGGCTCGGACCGTGCGCGAGACCCGCTGGAACTCGCCATCGGCGGGTCGTTCGGTCCCCCCTCGTCTGACTGGTGGGAGATCCTCCTGGGTCCAGGTGCGCTGCTGGAACGCAACATAACGAGGGTTCTGGTCCGAGATGGCTTTTGGCCCATCGGGATCAGCGCCCCCTTCGCGGCGTTCGCGGGGCTTGACCCGTACCTACATGTCTCACATGACCGCGCGGAACGTTCACGGAGAATGGTCGATGTGCTGGTAGCTGAGGACGGCACCGTCTCGGTGCGAGATTTCTCGATAGGGAACGCACTGGTGCCCTACGCAACGTCCCCCGTGATCCTGGTCGAGAAGCTCGCGCGCTTCCTCGACATCGCGCAGCGCGGCCTCCACCACCTGCGCCTCGAAGCCCGCCCGCGCGCTGGCGCCCGGCTCGCGGAGGCGCTCGGCGCCCGGCCTGTGGCGGTGGCGAGCGATGCCTACCACACGGTCTGGGACGCCGAGGATCTTGTCATCCTCGACGGGCACCCCTCGGGCGCCGCTCCGGACCGGACGCTCGTCTTCGCCAGATCGGTCGAGCGGCTCGCCCGGGCAGTCGAAGCGCTCGCGGGCTCGCCGGCGGTCGCGGCGATCGCCTGCGACGAGATCACCGTGGCTCTTCGCGATCCGGGCGAAGCCCCCGCGCCGGCGAGCCGCGGGCTCGTGCCCGTCGGCCTGGACCGGCCCGAGGAGCGGGGAGCACTGCGCATCGAGCGCACCGCGTCAGGCGTCTCCCTCGTCCAGGAGCGCGACTTCGGCGGGCGTGTGCTCGAGCGCCGCGAGCTCCCGCCGGTGGGCGACCGGCTCGCGCACACGCGATGGATGCTCGCTGCCGAGGGGTTCCGGGGCGTGCTCACCGACCGCGCGGTAAACGCCCTGCGCGCGCGGGGGGTACTCCGGGATCCGCAGCGCGCCGCCTCGCGCGCCCGCCTCGAGGAGCTGCTCGCACCTCACGGCGTCGCGGCCAGCGAACCACTGTTCGCGTTCGAGCAGCACGCGGGCGGCCTCTGTGTCTCCCGCGACCACGGAGAGCACACCTGGCTGGGCCCCGCGCTCGAGATCGAGGGCGGCGTCCTGCCCCGCAACGGGTTGGTGCCGATCGGCGCCTTCTCCAGGGGCCTGTACTTCATGGCCGCCGACGGCGCGATCCTCGCCGACGACGGGGTGGTGGAGCGCTTCGTCTTCGCCGATTCGTGGCGCATCTTCCTGGAGCGGTTCGCCCTGGGGCACGAGGCTCCGGACGTGATCCCGGAGTGGCCGGCCCGCCATCGCGCGAGCCTCTCCGAGGACGTGGGCGAGGCGCTGGCGCGGGCTCTCGGCGTCCCGCGCGCACCCGAGCTCAGCGACCAGACGCAGTCGTTCTGGACGAGCGACGACCTGGTGATCTGGTCGACGCCCGCCTACCTCGAGTTCTGCGTGTCCCCCTGTATCCTCTACGCGGACGAACCTGCGGTGATCGAGCAGGCGCTCGCATGGATCCAGGCGAACCACCCTGAGCTGAGCATCGAGCGGAGCGAGGCCACGCGCTGATCGAGCGCCGGCACGGTGGCGCATCCTGTTCCTGCCGCCGCAGACTGTGGAATGAACGCCGCCCCGTTGACGACGCGGCGGCGGAGGGCGCCCCGTTGGGCCACATCGGAGCTGCCCTCGACGGGGAGACAGGCGGAAACTATGAACATCGCTACTGTTTCCAGCGACCGCTCGTCATCGACCGTTTTCTCTGGCGGGATTTCTGACACGCGGAACCAGGCAACCCGCGCATGAGCCTGACGATCCACGTCGCCATCACCCGGCGTGTCGGGAAGGAGCACGCCGAGGCGTTCGAGCGAGACCTGGCCGAGCTCGCGCGCCGGCTCGCCACCGGCGACTCCACCAGCATCCCCCCTCGCCGAAGCGCGCCGGCTCCCGGGCGCGGCGCCCATGCGCGCTCCCCGGGGCTCACCGCCTGATGTCGTACTTGTCCAGCTTGTAGAGCAGCGCGCGCCGCGAAATGCCGAGCCGCTTCGCCGCGCGCGTCTGGTTGTTCCCCTCGGCGGCGAGCGCGTCCTCGATGCTCTTCTTCTCCAGCTCGGCGAGGCGCGCCGGCATCGTCCCGCCGTCGGCGGACGGCGGCGGCGCCCCCGTGCTCGCCGGGGGCGCGCCCGCGCTCGAGGGGGGCGCGGCGCCCTCGGCGCCCTCCACCACCGAGGCCGGAAGGTGCTCGACCTCGATGACGCCGCCCTCGGCCAGCACGACGGCGTGCTCCACCGCGTTGCGCAGCTCGCGCAGGTTGCCGGGCCACGCGTGGGCCTCGAGCGCCTGCATCGCCGCGGGCGCGAAGCGCGGCGCCCGCTCCCCCATGCGCCCGGCGACCTGCTGCGCGAAGCGGTGCGCGAGCAGCGCGATCTCGGCGCGCCGCTCGCGCAGCGGCGGGACGCGGAGGACGAACGTGCTGATGCGATAGTAGAGATCCTGCCGGAACCTCCCGGCCGCCACCTCGGCCTGGAGGTCCCGGTGCGTCGCGCACACGACGCGCACGTCGAGCTCGATCTCCTGCGTGCCGCCGATCCGGGCCACGCGCCGGCTCTCGAGCACGCGCAGCAGCTTGGCCTGCATGGCGAGGGGCAGCTCGCCGATCTCGTCGAGCAGCAGCGTGCCGCCCTGCGCCGCCTCGAAGTAGCCGATTTTTCGGCGATCCGCCCCGGTGAAGGCGGCCTTCTCGTGCCCGAAGAGCTCGCTCTCTAGTAGCGCCTCGGGCAGCGCCGCGCAGCTGAGCCTCACGAACGGACCCCCGGCGCGCGGGCTGGCGCGGTGGAGCTGCTCGGAGACAACCTCTTTCCCCGAGCCCGTCTCGCCGAGCACGAGCACCGTCGTCTGCGCGCGCGCGAGGCGCTGCACCACCTGGAAGACCTTCACCATGGCCTCGTCCGCGACGACGAACCCGGCGCCGGCGCCGGAGGGCGGGCCCTCCAGCGCCTCCGGCGCGGCCCCCGGCGGCGCCGCCTCGACGGGCGCCGGCGCCGCGATCGCGACGACGATCTCGGCCGGGCCGATGCGGATCACGTCGCCGCCGGCGAGGGCCCGCTCCGCCCCGCGCACGACGGCGCCGTTCACCGACGTGCCATTGCGGCTCCCGAGGTCGACGAGCGCGACGGTCTGGCCCCGCCGCGCGACGCGCGCGTGGTTGCGCGAGACGCGGGCGTCGTCGACGCAGACCGTGGACTCCGGCGCGCGGCCGACCGCGACCACATCGCCGTCGGTGAGATCGATCACCCGCGCCGCGCCATCACCTGCGCGAACGATCAGGGAGGCTTGACCCTGCGGCGTCCCCTCGCCGGGCGCGCTCTCCGCGGCGTCGAGCTCCGTCGCGACCTCGACCGCGGCACGCGGCGGCTCCGCGCTCGGCGGAGAAGCTTCCTGTCGACGAGGGTCTCGCTCCGCCATGCCGTTCGAAGGTTGCGCAAGTGTACGACGCTTGCACAACCCTCGGCAACGGCGGCGCGCGCCGCCGCGCGGAAGACGCGGATCGCGCGCTGGTCCCCGCCTTGCAATGCCTCTGCGGCGCGCACGGACCAGCGCCTCTACGGCGCGCGCAGACGCTGCGGGAACCTGCGGGAACCACCATCGCCCGGAGCCATCGCGGGGACCGGAGCGTCTGGAGACGCATCGCGCCGACGTGCGCCTGGCTTCACCAACGACCAACACGACAGGAGACGAGCATGACTTATCCCATCCGACCGGCGTCCTCTCTCGCGATCGGCGGCGCCCTGCGCCATGCCCTCGTGAGCCTGGCCGCGACGCTCGCCGCCGCGGGGTGCGGCGCAGATGCGAGCTCCGACGCGGAGATCGCCTCGGCGGCGAGCGGCGATGCTGTCACCGGCGCCCTCACGATGACCTGCTCCAGGCTGACGGTGAGCCGGGGTAGCATCGGCGCCGGGCAGACGGCCGCCGCGCTCGCGACGGGGGAACTCACGGGCCAGCAGGACGTGTGGAGCAAGTACGTCGAGTTCGGGCCCAACACGAGCGCGACGTGCGAGTACACGCTCCCCTCGGGCACCTCGGCGGCGCAGCTCGCGTCCCTCGCGCTGAGCGTGAATTACCGCGGCCCGGCGAGATCGGAGATGCGCTGGACCTTCGAGGCGTGGGACGCGGCCGCCCGCGCGTGGGTCGCGGTCGGCGACAACGCGTTCGCGCGCGACTGGTCCTGGACGAACGCGAGCCTTGGCCTGCCGGGGTCGCTCGGGCGGTTCGTGGCGGGCGGTACCCTCAAGATCCGGTACGCGACGAGCAGCTCCGCCGACAGCTCGATGCTCGACAAGCTCGTCCTCACAGGCACGACGAGTGGCGGCTCCGGCGGCGCCGGCGGCAGCGGTGGTACCGGCGGCAGCGGTGGTACCGGCGGCAGCGGTGGCGCCGGCGGCAGCGGTGGCGCCGGCGGGGCGGGTGGCAGCGGTGGCGCCGGCGGGGCGGGTGGCAGCGGTGGCGCCGGCGGGGCGGGTGGCAGCGGTGGCGCCGGCGGCAGCGGTGGCGCTGGCGGCTCGGGCGGCGCCGGCGGTAGCGGCGGCTCCGGCGGTAGCGGCGGCTCCGGCGGCTCCACAGGCACCGGCGGCTCCACCGGCGGCATCTGGGTCCCCGCGCCGGGCACGACGTGGCAATGGCAGCTCACGGGCACCATCGACACAAGCCTCGATGTCGCCATGTACGACATCGATCTCTTCGACGCCCCGCAGGCGAAGATCGACACGCTGCGCGCGGCCGGGAAGAAGGTGATCTGCTACTTCAGCGCGGGGAGCAGCGAGGACTGGCGCGACGACGCGTCGAAGTTCCCCGCCGCGGCGCTCGGCAACCCGCTCGACGGCTGGCCGGGCGAGCGGTGGCTCGACACCCGCAACGCCGGCGTGCGCGACGTCATGAAGGCCCGGCTGGACCTGGCGGTGCAGCGGCGCTGCGACGGCGTGGAGCCCGACAACGTCGACGGCTACACCAACAGCCCCGGCTTCCCGCTGACGGCGGCGACGCAGCTCGACTACAACCGCTTCCTCGCCGCCGAGGCGCACGCGCGCGGGCTGTCGATCGGGCTGAAGAACGATCTCGATCAGGTGAAAGACCTGGTGGGGAGCTTCGACTGGGCCCTGAACGAGGAGTGCCACGAATACGACGAGTGCGAGATGCTCACCCCGTTCATCCGCGCCGGCAAGGCGGTGTTCCACGCGGAGTACGTCGACGCCTCGCAGGCAAACGCCGTCTGCGCCGCCACGAAGCCGCTCGGGCTCTCCACCTTGATCAAGAAGCTCGACCTCGACGCATGGCGCGTCGCCTGCCCCTGATCCACGCGCCGGCGCAGGGGCGCCGGCCGCGCCCCCGCGGGCGCGCCCCTCGCCCGCTCAGCCCCTCACTCCCCCGCCACCTCGAAGGTCTGCGCTCCGGAGAAGCTCTGCTGCTCCGGCTGGTAGTACGGGTGCACCTCGGCGCCGCCGTCCTCCGCCCTGACAGGCATGGTCGCTTGCAGCCGGTAAACGAAGGTGGCCGCGCGCTCCGCGGCGATCTCCTTCACGTAGAGGATCAGCTGCTTGCCCGTGATCTCGAACTTCGAGAGCTGGCCCGCCGCGATGTACTCCTGGAGATCCTCGGTCAGGAGCTGGAAGCCGGGCGGCAGCCCCACGGTCACGAGGGCCATGCTCTGCACCGAGTCCGTCTTGTTCTGGATGGTCAGCGACGCCGTCACGATGTCGTCCACGTACAGCTGGGTCTTGTCGTACGTCACGCTGACCGCGAGCGGGCCTCCCGCGTCGCTCGGGACCGCGCTCCACGGCAGGTTGTGGCGGCTCACCAGGTTGTAGCTGAGCTTCCCCTCCCCCGCGAACGAGAGCGTGACATCGTGCGCGCCCGCAGTCGCGAGGTGCGTGAGGTCGACCGTCGTCATGACGTCGGCCTGGTCCGCGCGCAGCGAGACCGTGCCCGCCGCCGCGCCGTCGACCGCGACGGTCACCGTCCCGGTGGCGCCCTCCGTCCCCTTGCTCGCGGCGAGGAGCAGCGTGCGCAGGCTCCAGATCGTCGCCTGGGTGGAGCCGAAGTTGCCGTTCGGATCCTTCGACTGGGTCAGGAACTTCACGCCGCCGTCGGCGCTCGGCCGGTGGGCCCCCGCGGAGAGCAGCGCGTGGGCCGCGAGCGCGGTGGTCGTGACCTTCGCGTCGTTCCCGGACTCGTAGAACGAGGTCTGCGTGCCGCCGTCATCCCAGTAAAATGCGTCTCCTTCCGCGGTCTTGCGCTGGTCCAGCGCGTCGAGCACGCTGTCGGTCAGCGCGCCGGAGGGGTCGGCCACGGCGAGCGCGTTGGCGGCGATCGCCAGCGTGTACAGGTCGTCGGTCGCCGGCTTCAGCGAGCGGCCCAGGTAGGCGAGCCCCGTCCCGATCTCGGGCCCCGTGTACCCCGCGCTCGCGAGCGCCCAGAGCACGAAGGCGCTGTTGCGCAGCGTGCCCGTGTGGAAGCTGAAGAACTCGGTCTGGTCGCCTTCCCACGTGCCGTCCGCCTTCTGCTGCCCGGCGAGCCAGTTGACGGTCCGGGCGAGCATCGCCTCGTCCACGGTGTGGACCTTGATCATGTCAGCGAACTCCATGACGCCGAACGCGGTGACCGACAGGTACGGATGCCCGTCCTGCTCGCCGAACCACGAGAAGCCGCCGCCCGAGTGCTCGAACGTGAGCAATCGCTGGTACCCGGCCGAGATCAGCGACTCGGCCTTCATCTGGATCTCCGGGGTGATCTGGCCTGTCTGCTTCATGTACTGCGTGACGAGCACGTTGGGCCAGGTCGTCGAGGTGGTCTGCTCGAAGCAGCCATTCGGGACCTGGAGCATGCTGTCCATGCCGCTCACGACCTGCGACAGGAACGCGGGGTAGATCTCGAGATAGAGCTGGTTCGAGCCCGGGACCGCGTCCGCGGGGAACGACAGCGCGTGATCGGCGCTGCCCGGCGCGAGCATGCCAGACGCGCTCTCCGCGAAGGGCTTCCCGTCCGGGACCACGCGCACGGTGCGGGCCACGGCGTCGGCGCCCGCGCTGCCCCGCGCGGTGACCGTGAGCGAGTTGACGCCCACCGTGTTCACCTTCACCGGGAACCGGACGCCGCGCACCTCGCCCGCCGCGAGGGACACCGTCGTCGACGTCGAGCCGAGCGGCGTGTACCAGCTCCCCGGCTCGAGGCTGAGATCGACCGTCTGCGGCGTCTCCAGGTAGTTGTAGACGGCGATCGGGAACTCGACCTCATCGCCGCGCGTGAGCGTCGCCGGGAAGCTCACGTCGACGAAGAAGTCCTGGAACACCTTGAACCCGCTCTGGATGCCGCCGAGCTTGCCGTCCGTGGAGTTCGCCAGCGCCGAGAGCCGCCACTCGGTGATGCTGTCCGCGAGCGGGATGCTCAACGTGGCCGTGCCGTCCGGGCTCGTGATCACGCTCGGGTTGACATAGAGGGTCTCCGGGAACTCGCGCCGGACGCGCGGCCCGCCGTCGCCGCCCGGCTCCGCGGTGGGATCCCCGGCCGAGCCGCCGCCCGCTCCGGTCCCGCCGCTCGATGCGGACGCGGCGCCGTTGGCCCAGCCGCCGTCCGCGTCGCCGGGGATGCCCCCTTCATTCCACTCTTGCGGGGGCACCGGGACCCCGAGATCGCCGAACGTGAACGCGAACGTCGCGTCGTCCGGGCTCTGCTCCACCTCGTCGGGCCCCGACGATTGCAGCGTGAACCCGCTCCAGCTGGAGGCCACCCGGTACGCGTTGCCCCACACGTCGAAGGCGCGCAGGCGCTCGGCGACCCGGCTCCCGAGCAGCTCGACGTACACGCCCTGCCCGTTGCAGCTGAACTGGGTGCTGTCGCAGCCGAGCGCCTTCAGCTCCTGCGCGGCGGCCGCGGTGGCCTCCGCGAGCCAGGGCTTCATCACGCCCTTCTGGCGCTCGTTGAACGGAGCGAGCTCCTCCGGCACCTTCGCCAGCACGGCGGGCCACGTGCGCGCCTGGAGACCGGTGAGCGACGTGCCCGCGAGCGCGGCGAGCGAGGCCTGGGTCTTCACCTGCGCGGCCTCGGCCTGCTCGGGATCCTCGCTCGCGGTCGCGTTGAACAGCAGGTCCTGGAGGTTCGCGGCGGGGCCGTGGATCTCGTAGCTCGGCTTCGCGAACTCGTCCTCCAGCTCGAAGTAGGTGCGGAGCAGCCCGGGCTGGGCGTCGACCAGCGCGAAGACGGCCTGATCGACCACCTGGACGCCGAGCGCGGCGACCTTCGGGTTCCCCGCGTCGTCCTTGACCGACAGCCGCAGCGTCGCGGTCTCCCCCGGCGCATACAGGGGCTTGTCGGCCTCGACCTCGACGCTCAGCGCGGAGTCGCCCCGCGCGAACACGGTGCGGCCGGAGCGGACCAGATTGCCATCGTCGTCGACAAGGTACGCCTCGACCCGGTTGCTGCCGAGCAGGCCGGCGTCGACGGGCATGGTGAAACGGGCGCGCCCGGCCTCGAGCTCGAGAGAGCGCATGTCCACGGCCTGACCGTCGTTCAGCCAGTCGACATAGACGCTGCCGGACTCCTCGCTCGACTCGATGGTCACCTCGACCGTCTCGCCGGTCTCGTACACGGCCCGATCGGTGCGCACGAGCAGGTGCTCGCCGCCCGTCTGCGTGCCGAACGAGAACTTCCGCGTGACCGCCCGCTCTCCTACCGTCGCCCGTACCTCGAACGCGCCCTCCGCCGTGGCGACCGGCGGGGTGAAGCTCACCGCGGCCTGGCCGAAGGCGTCGGTGCGCGCGGTGAGCTGCGTGCGGTCCGGCGCGGTGATGACCGCCGCCGTGTCGGCGAGCGGCGCCCCGAGCGGGTCGGTGACGAAGAGAAGGAGGGTGTTGGGGATCCCCGGGACGAGCTCGCGCGCCTCGGGCACGAGCACGATCGTGGCCGCGTCGGCGGCGACCTTGACCGGGATCGCCTTCGTGACCTCCTGCCCCGCCGTGTCCGCGACGGTGACGGTCAGCGTCACGGCCGCGTCGCCCTGCTCCAGCGGCAGGCCCGCGAGGCTCGGCGGAAGCGTCAGGCTGAAGCCGTAATGGCCCTCGGCGTCGAGCTCGCCCACGATGCGCTGGAACGTCGTCTGACCGACGTCCAGCGACGCCGCCTCGATGGTCACGCTGCCGCCGGCGACGTTCTTGCCGAAGAAATAGCGCGCGTCGATGGTGCCGGTCAGCGTGTCGCCCGCGGTGTACCAGGGCCTGTCGGTCCTCACGGCGACCTCGAACTTGGGCAGCGCGTACTGCCCCACGGTCACGACCTTCTCCGTCGTCGTCTCCCCGCTCACGAGGCGCACCTTGAACTCGCCGGTGTTCACGATGGAGCCAATCCGGAACGTCGTCGCGGCGACGCCGTAGGCGTCGGTCTCGATGGGCTTCTTGAAGATCTTGTTGCCCTTGCCGTCCTCCACCTCGAACGTGATCGCCTCGCGGACGAGCGGCGCGTTGTTCCCCCGCTCGAGCGCGAGCGCGCGCAGGTGGATCGTCTGGCCGGGCTTGTAGAGCGGCTTGTCGGTGGTGAGGAGCAGCTTCGGGCCGGGGCCCTCGACGGTGATGTTCGCGGTGAGGGCCGCGTTGACGCCGAAGCCGAGCGCCTGCGCGGAGACGGGGTGCGCGCCGAGCGCGCCGGGCTCCACCTCGAACACCGCGGCGCCGAGCGCGTCGGTCGTCCCGCGGAGCGGCCGCGCCCCCTCGCCCACCGCGAGCTCGACCTCCACGTTGGGCACCGGCTGATGGGAGAAAGCGTCGGTCGCGCGCACGCGGTAGCTCGCGGTGCGCCCGCGCACCACGCGCGCCGGCCCCTCGAGCTGCACGTCATAGGGCGGGATGACGCGCAGGAGGCTCCGCGTGACGAGCAGCCCCTCGTCCGACCCGTCGTCGACGCGGACGAGGTACCGCGCGAGGCCCGGCTGCGCGCTCACGGCCGGCGCCGGAAGGCGCGCCTCCGCGGTGGTCGCCGTCCCGCCCGCGATCTCCAGGTCGACCTCGGTCGTGCCTTGTTCCCTGTCCGCGCCGAGATCGACGAGCGTGACGCGCAGGTGGCCGCTCGTCGCGCCGGCGGTCAGGTTGCGCACCGGGATCTGGAGGCGCAGATCGCTCCCGTCGATCACGCCCAGCAGCCTCGCTTCGTCGACCTCGAGCGTGCCGTTCCGCGGCTGATCCGGGCGACCAAGCGACGTTGGCGGGGCCTCATCGGAGGAGCACCCCGCCGCGAACGCGCTCGCCAGCGCCAGCGCGGCGAGCAGGTGGGGAGAGCTCCAGCGTCGGCGGAGAGCATCGAAGCGTACACGCATAAGTCCAAATCCTCCCGATCGGCGCTGGCACATCCCCAGCGGCCGGCGCGTAGGTTGCATCCACCGTACCAAGACGAACCACCGCCATCGAGCAGCGAATCCGCGGGAATAGACGCGGACCGCGCGCAGGATGTGCGCCACCTTGTGCCAAGGTTCTAGCCCACCCGCGCCTCCACCGCGTGCGGGTGTCCGTTCCCATGGGGGAATAGCGACGCCTCGATGACTCGATGACTCGACAACTCGATGGCTCGACGAGCCGAGGACCGCCGAGCCCCCGCGATGGTGAGGTCGCGCGGCGTGCCCGGCCCATGGGATGGGGTCGACCGGTCACGAGGGTCCGCGCCGTGCTCCCCTGGACATCGGGATCCGACCGTCTCAGGTTCTCGCCCGGGCGCAAGGCGTTTCGCCGCAGAGGAGGGGACGATGCAGATCGACTTCGAGATGCCCGTGATGGCCGACGGCGGCCTCGATGCGGGCGTGCTCGACCGCGTCCTGGTCGACCGGGAGCGGGGGGTGCTGACCCACGTGGTGCTCCGTTCTCCGCTGGCCAGCGAGGAGCTGCTGATCTCGATGGATCTCGTGCAGGGCACGGCGGACGGGCACCTCCGCTTACGGCCCGGCCGGGACGAGCTCCTGGCGCTGCCTCGGTACTACGAGGGGCGGACGACGGCGCAGCCGCCGGGGCGCGTCGATACCTCGCTCGTGCCGCAGCCGCCCGAGCGGAGGCAGGAGCTGGAGGAGGCGCTCGGGGTCACGGACGATACGGTCGAGCTCGGCCCCGACACGCGGGTGATGACCGCCGACGAGGCCGAGGCGCAGCTCGTTGGCATCGGCGCGAACGATCCTGGCAACGACATCTCGCGGCTCCGCGTGCGCGGCCCCGCGGGCGCCGAGGCCGACTTCCCCGCATCCTGGATCGACGTGATGCGCGAGGACGTGGTGGCGCTGAAGGTGACCCGGGACGATATCTTGCGCTCTCGTCCGGCGCCCAGACGCCGGGACGGAAACGTCGCGAGCCTCGAGGGGCTCTCGGGCATGGGCGGACGCGACGGCGACACGCCCGAAGAGGTGTTCGGAGCGAACTTCGTCGATGAGCTGCGCGGCAAGGGCGGTATGCTCCTCCGCGTGCCCGGCGCCGGCAGCCCCGCCGAGGCCGAGAGCAACCGCGTGGCGGCGCCCGTGGTGGACGCGGGCCAGGAGCGGCGGTCCTCCTCGCGATGAGCTCGTGAGCCAGGCACGGCGGCTCTCCGAAAGGATGGAGTCTCCGAGAGGTGGAGTTGAGAGAGAGTCGCCCCGCCGGAAACTTGACACCGATGCTCGCGCGTGCTCGTCTCCGCCCCAGGATGGACCCTCACCACATTCCGCCGAGCCCTGGCACGCGCACGGCCAGCGTCCTCGATCCGACCGCGGTGGCGGAGACGTTCCGCAGCGAGATCCGGGCGGAGCTCGCGGCGCTGCCCGAGCCGCTCGTCCTGGTCGGTGTGCTCGCGGCGGATCACGGGCCGTCGTACACGTACGCGGAGTACACGCGCAAGGCGTGCGAGGACGTGGGGATCCGCTTCGAGATCCGCCACGCGACGCGGCTCGACGCCGAGGACGCCATCCGCGCGGCGAACGAGGACGCGCGCGTGCACGGGATGATGGTGTATTACCCGATCTTCGGCACGGAGCAGGACGTGTACTTGCGGGACAGCGTCGATCCCGCGAAGGACATCGAGGGGCTCCACACGTTCTGGGCACGTTGCCTGTACCAGAACCAGCGCTTCCTGGACGAGGCGAAGACCAGGAAGGCGATCCTGCCGTGTACGCCGCTGGCCATCCTCAAGCTGGTCGAGGCGGCCGGCTTCTTCGGCGAGGCGGAGCGGCCGCTCGAGGGCCGGCGCGTGTGCATCTTCAACCGGAGCGAGGTCGTCGGGAGGCCGCTCGCGAGCATGATGGCGCACGACGGAGCTCACGTGACGTCGTTCGACATCGATGGTCCGTTGCTCTTCGTGCCCAGCTCCTCGGGCGACATGCACGAGGTGCGCGAGACGACGGTGGACCGGGCGAGCGCGCTGCGGCAAGCGGACATCGTGGTGACCGGCGTGCCGTCGCGGAGCTTCCCGGTCGTGCAGGGCGCCGAGATCCGCGAGGGCGCCCTCTGCATCAACTTCTCCACCTTCAAGAACTTCAGCGACGATATCCAGAGCAAGGCGAGCGTGTTCGTGCCCCGCGTCGGCCCCATGACGGTGACGATGGCGATCCGGAACAGCCTGCGGCTGTACAAGAACACCCACCCGGGCGGGTGAACCCCGCGCGCGGGGCATGGACGCGCTCGGGCGCTCGGGGCCGACATCGCCTGTCCTCGCCAGCGTCAGCCTCCGGTCCACGCCCGCGCGTGCTCGCGCGCCCAGGCCTCGAAGGTCGTCGGTGTCCGCCCCGTCACGCGTTCGACGGTGTCGGTCCGCACGGCGCCGTTGCCCGCGCGGATGCGCTCGATGAGCTCGCCGACGGCCGCGGCGAGCGACGGGGGGGCCCCGGCCTCGATCATCCTCCGCCTGGCGGCGTCGACCGAGACGTCCACGCGCCGCAGCGGCGTGCCGAGGACACGCGCGAGGATCTCCACCTGATCCGGCGTGCTGAGGAGCTCGGGGCCCGTCACCTCCAGCGCCTGTCCCAGGAGCTCTCCGGTGAGCATCGCGCGCGCGGCGACCGCGGCGATGTCGCGCGGCGCGACGGGCGCGGTCTTGCCGTCCCCATGCGGGTTGTAGACCGTGCGCTCGGCGCGTATGGACCGGGCCCACTGGAAGGTGTTCGACATGAACGTGCCAGGGCGGACGAACGTCCAGCGGAGCCCCGACGCCTTGACGAGGTGTTCCCGCTCGGCATGTCGGTGAGCTAGCTGCACCGTCGGCGCGCCGGCGCTGATGCTCGACAGGAGGACGATGCGGGGCGCGCCGCTCGCCTGCGCTGCTGCGAGGAAGCCTCGAACGTGATCGATGCCATCGGCGTCCGCGACCGGCAGCAGGAACGCCGCCGTCACGCCCTCGAGCGCCGGCGCGATCGTGTCCTGTCGGCCGAGGTCTCCCACGGCCTTCTCGACCCTGGCTCCCCAGTGGGCCACCTTGCGCTCATCGCGCGTGAAGACTCGGACCTTCTCTCCGGCGGAGAGGAGCTGATCGACGACTTCCTTCCCGACGTTCCCGGTGGCACCCGTGACCAAGTACATGCGTGTCTCCTTCCATGTGGACACCTCGGATCAACCTGCGCGCCGCGCGTGAGCCGTCGCGTCTCCATCGCGCCGAGCCGCCCGTCCGGGAGAGAACCTACGACTGTTCCACGGCCTTGATTAGTGTTGACCTGCAGGAAGAACAGTTCGATAGCTGGAACAATTCGATGTTGCCTGACCTCAACGAGATCGCGGTCTTCACCAGGGTCGTCCAGGCGGGCAGCTTCACGCGGGCTGCGCGCGAGCTCGGGATGCCGAAGTCGACGGTGAGCCGGAAGGTGTCCGAGCTCGAGGCGCGGCTCGGCGCGCAGCTGCTCCGGCGGACCACGCGCAAGCTCAGCCTCACGGACGTCGGCGCCGTGTACTATGAGCGCTGCGCGCGCATCGTGGCCGACGTCGACGACGCGGACCGGACCGTGACGCAGATGCAGGACGGGGCGCGCGGGCTCCTGCGGATCACGGCGCCGCTGCATTTCGGGTGGATCGGCGGCGTGGTCGCGGAGTACCTGCGCGATCACCCCGACGCGAGCGTGGAGGTGGTCTGTACGGATCGCATCGTCGACCTGGTCGCGGAGGGGTTCGACGCGGCGCTGCGGATCGGCGCGCCCAGCGACACCTCGCTCGTCGCGCGCCGCCTCGGGGCGCTCCCGCGCTGCCTCGTGGCGGCCCCCGGGTACATCGCGCGGCGCGGCGCCCCGCGCGCGCCGGAGGACCTCGCGGGCCACGACGTCCTCGTGTCCGCGGGGGCGCGCGCGGGGGAGGCGCCCGGCGCGCGGTGGGTGCTCCACCGCGGCGCGCGGCGCGCGGAGGTGCGCGTGACGCCGCGGGCGACGGCGAACAACCTCGAGGTGCTCCACCGGATCGTGCTCGCGGGCGTGGGCATCGGGATGCTGCCGGCCATGCGCTGCGAGCTGGACGTGCGCGAGGGGCGCCTCTCGCGCGTGCTCGACGGGTGGAGCCCGGCCGACGTGCCGCTCCACGCCGTTTATCCAGGCACGCGACACCTGTCGCCGAAGGTGAAGGTGTTCCTCGACCTCGTGCGTGAGCGCATGAGCCCTGCGCTGCGCAACCGGCAGGAGGACGGAGCGGGCGCTGCTCGGAGCAGCGCATGAGGAGGTCACATGTGCTCGGTAGGATCGTCCCGAGGGATCCGGGGCCTCGGCGGCAGCGGCGCCCGTTTTCTGGCGGACGATGACACCGCCGGCGGCGTGCGCACGGGCGCGCTGGTCGGCGCCTCGGAGGCTGCTGTCGCGCCCGGCGCGGCCATCGCGCTGTGGGAGGGCGGCGGAGGCTCCGGTGACGCTGTCGACGGCGCGGCTGCGGGCAGCGCGGGCGTGGAGGCAGGCGAGGCCGCCGGGTCGGGCCGCGACGCCGGTTCGCCGTCCGGCGCGGGGGCGCGAAGGACCGCGTACGTGACGAGCCCCAGGGCGAGCGCGCTCGCGCCCAGGGCGAGCGAGATCCAGGCGCGGCGGCTGTCGGCTTTCCGCGGGGCGAGGGTGTTTCCTGCCGACGTCAATGTGCTGATGGCCCCCTGGAACGCCGGCGTGGCGCTTTCCGAGGCGCCACCGCTAGGAGAGCCGTGGAAGGGGGACCCTGCTTGGTTCCGCAGCGTGGGCATTGACGCGCTGGAGGCGGCGCCCATCGTGCCGGGGCTCGGTCCCATCATTCTCGCTGCATCTGGACCCGTCCCTGACGCGTCTGGACGCGCCCCGATCGCATCTGGGCTCGCGGCCATCGTGCCGCCGCGGACGGCGAGCAGCGGAGGCGGGCCCTCCGCGGGAACCGACGGCTGGAGAGGTCGGGTCTCCGACCCCGCCGCGGAGGCCGCCGCGCCGAGCGCCTCGGCGAGCTCGCTCGCGCCCTGGAACCGATGCGCCGGGTCGCGCGCGAGCGCGCGCGAGAAGAACCCATCCACTGAGGGCCCGAGCTCCGGCACGACGCTGGACGCGGGGGGGACATCCTCCGTGCAGATCGCCACGAACACCTCGCCGATCTCTTCACCCGGGAACGGGAGACGGCCGGTGAGGCAGCGATAGGCGATCACGCCGACGGACCAGAGATCGCTGCGCCAGTCGAGGGTCTTGCTGCGGCGCACCTGCTCGGGGCTCATGTAGTAAGGCGAGCCGACGAGCGTGCCTGTCTTCGTCTCGTTGCCGGCCAGCAGCGTGCCCTGGGCCTTGGCGATCCCGAAGTCGAGGACCTTCACGAGCTCGTCCTCGTCCTGCCGCGAGAGGAAGAGGTTCGCGGGCTTGAGGTCGCGGTGGACGATCCCCGCCTCGTGCGCGCGACGCAGGGCCTTGCACACCTGCGTGACGATGCCGAGCGTGGTCGCGGTGGAGAGGCGCCCCTCCCGCGAGAGCCGCGTCTCGAGATCCTCGCCGTCGAGGAGCTCCATCACGAGGAAAGGCGTGTCGCCCTCGAGACCGTAATCGTGCACGTGCACGACGTTCGGTATCTTGAGCTGCGCCGCGGCCCTCGCCTCCCGCTCGAAGCGCGCCCGCGCGGCGGACGAGGCGGCGTACTCGGGCGCCATGAGCTTGACCGCGACCGTGGCGTCGAGCTGGAGGTGCCGGGCCACCCAGATCGCCCCCATCCCGCCCCGCGCGAGCATCCGCTCGAGGCGGTATCTTCCGGCGACGACGCTGCCTTCTGCGAGCGAATTCATGAGCCTCGGCCTCTCGCTGGGAACGCGCGCCCCAGGGGCTCAGAGTCGAGCAGCCGGGGCGCCTCGCGCCCAACGAAGCAAACGAACGACCCCACGGCAACAGGGATCCGACCCGGACCGCGCGCCGCTTGCTTGCGGCTCGACCGGATCGCCGCGCTCGCGGCGCCGCGCGCCGCCTACTTGCGCCTCGGCCGTGTCGCCGAGCTCGCGGCGTCGCGCGCCGCGGGGGCGCCTCGCCCGGCGCCCTGCGGCGCGCGGAGATCGCTCGCGCGCGCCCGCCGCGCGGGAGGGCTGCCCTGCGCCGTCAGCGCCTCCAGGGCGGCGCGCAGCTCGGCGCGCACGTGCGGGCCGAGGAGCTTCTCCGCCATGGCGCTCAGGCGTCCCGCGAACGCGGCCATGATGCAGCCCGCGCGCTGGTCGTCGCGCTCCGGCGCCCCCGAGCGCCGGTAGTGCCGCGCGTAGTCGCCCGTGATCGCCCCGAGATCGCCGCCGACGTGGACCGCCTGCCGCATGAAGAGCCGCGCGGCGCGCTCGTTGGTGATCGACGGCATCTGCGCCAGGGTCAGGGCGACCTCGGTCCTGCCCACGGCGAGCAGCATGGAGACCACCCGCTGGCGCGCGAGCTCGACGAGCCTCGGCGCGAGGGTGTGCTCGTCGAAGACGTGGACGTGCGCCGGCACGAGCGCTTCGCCCTCCGTGCCGAGCTCGCTCAGGAACGCGTTCAGCACCGGCGAGCGCGTCGGCGCGGCGCACACGTACTCCCGCGCGCCGCCCGCGTTCGAGGGGCCACCCGGCGGGTGGGGGCCAGCGGCGGGCTTCGCGCGCGGCCCAGATCGCGCTGACCGCACCCCTCGTGACCGCTCGAAGTGCCGCTCCGCGCTCCCCGCGCGCTCGTTCTCCGCGGCAGCGTCCGTCGCGCCGAGCAGCGCGGCCAGCCCCGCCGCGTGGGCGGCGGTGACGTGCGGAGGAGGTTGCTTGCTGGACATTCGAGCAGATCCTCTCGTTTCGAGGGCTGATGGAGCGCTTATCACGCCGCACGAACGGTTGTACAGCGCTGAACGCCGGTTCCCGGGCGGGCGTACGCGGCCATGGGGTCGTGGCGAGGCGGCAGGCCGCGCGGGGCGACGGCGCGGCGCCCCCCTTGCGCGCGGCGGGGTGCTGCGAGCTTCCATCGGCATGGGCGGGGCGACCCTCCCGACGGTTGAAGATTGTTCAATGAAAACTTAGTCTTGCCGCCCTTCGGCTGGCAGGACGGGGCGGAGCGCGGCGGAGGAGGCGGCCGGCAAGGAGCGGGTTCCATGACCTCGACCTCGCACAAGTGGCAGTTCTGGATCGATCGCGGAGGCACGTTCACGGACGTCGTGGCCCGGCGGCCCGACGGCTCGCTCACCACCGCCAAGCTCCTGTCGGAGAACCCCGAGCAGTACGCCGACGCGGCGGTCGAGGGGATCCGCCGCCTGCTCGGCCTCGCGCCCGGTCAGCTCATCTCTGCCGCCGAGGTCGAGTGCGTGAAGATGGGCACCACGGTGGCCACGAACGCGCTGCTCGAGCGCAAGGGGGACCGCACCGTGCTGGTCACCACGCGCGGCTTCCGCGACGCGCTGCGCATCGGCTACCAGAACCGCCCTCGCCTGTTCGATCGCCACATCGCGCTGCACGACCTGCTCTACGAGCGCGTGATCGAGGCCCGCGAGCGCGTCGGCGCGCGCGGCGAGGTGGCCGAGCCGCTCGACGGCGAGGCGCTGCGCGGCCCGCTCTCGGAGGCGTTCGAGGCCGGCATCCGCGCCTGCGCGATCGTCTTCATGCACGGCTACCGGTTCGCCGCGCACGAGCGGCGGGCGGCCGAGATCGCGCGCGAGGTCGGCTTCACCCAGGTCTCCGCGTCGCACGAGGTGAGCCCGCTGATGAAGCTCGTCTCGCGCGGCGACACCACGGTGGTCGACGCGTACCTGTCGCCCATCCTGCGCCGCTACGTCGAGCAGGTGGCCAGCCAGATGCCCGGCGTGCCGCTCTACTTCATGCAGTCGAGCGGCGGGCTGACGCTGGCCGGCCGCTTCCAGGGCAAGGACGCGATCCTGAGCGGCCCGGCGGGCGGCATCGTCGGCATGGTGCGCACCGCGCTCGCGGGCGGGCACGAGAAGGTGATCGGCTTCGACATGGGCGGCACCTCGACCGACGTGTCGCACTACGCCGGCGAGCTCGAGCGCGCCTTCGAGACGCAGGTGGCCGGCGTCCGGATGCGCGCGCCGATGATGAGCATCCACACCGTGGCCGCGGGGGGCGGCTCGCTCCTCGGCTTCGACGGCGCGCGGCTGCGCGTGGGGCCGGAGTCGGCCGGCGCGAACCCGGGGCCGGCGTGCTACCGCCGCGGCGGGCGGCTGGCCGTCACCGACGCGAACGTGATGCTCGGCAAGATCCAGCCGGAGTTCTTCCCGCACGTGTTCGGCCCGGGCGCCGACGCGCCGCTCGACCGCGAGGTCGTCGAGCAGCGCTTCCGGGCCGTGGCGGCCGAGGTGCAGCGCGACACGTCGCGCCCGATCACGCCCGAGCAGCTGGCCGAGGGCTTCCTGCAGATCGCCGTCGCGAACATGGCCAACGCGGTGAAGAAGATCTCGGTGGCGCGCGGGCACGACGTCACCCAGTACACCCTGCAATGCTTCGGCGGCGCCGGCGGCCAGCACGCGTGCGCCGTGGCCGACGCGCTCGGCATGCGCCGCGTCTTCGTCCACCCGCTCGCCGGGGTCCTGTCCGCCTACGGCATGGGCCTCTCGGACCAGAGCGCGATCCGCGAGGCCGCCGTGGAGCGGCGCCTCGACGAGGCGGGGCTCTCCGCGGCGCGCGAGGCGCTCGCGCGCATCGGCCGCGACGCGGAGGCCGAGCTCGTGGGGCAAGGGTTCTCGCCGGAGCGGGTGCGGCTCGTCCGGCGCGTCCACGTGCGCTACGAGGGCACCGACACCGCCCTCGTCGTGCCCGACGGCAGCGCGGAGGCGATCCGCGCCGCCTTCGACGCGGCCTACCGCAGGCGGTTCGCCTTCCTGATGCCGGACAAGGCGCTCGTCCTGGAGAGCGTCTCCGTGGAGGCGATCGGGCCGGGCGAGGCCGCCGAGGAGCGGCCCGCGGAGGCGCGCCCGCACCACCCCGAGGCCGACGCCCGGGCGCGGATGTACGCCGAGGGGGCGCTCCACGACGCGGCGCTGTACCGGCGCGAGCGGCTCGGGCGCGGCGCGGTGATCGACGGGCCGGCCATCGTGGCCGAGGCCAACGCGACGACCGTCGTCGAGCCGGGATGGCGGGCCGAGATCACCGCGCTCGGCCACATGGTGCTCACCCGGGTGGCGCCGCGCCCGGCGCGGCGCGCGGTGGGCACCGAGGTCGACCCGGTGATGCTGGAGGTGTTCAACAACCTGTTCATGAACATCGCCGAGCAGATGGGCCTGCGGCTCCAGAACACCGCCCACTCGGTCAACATCAAGGAGCGGCTCGACTTCTCGTGCGCGCTGTTCGACGCGGAGGGCAGCCTGATCGCGAACGCGCCGCACATGCCGGTGCACCTCGGCTCGATGGGCGAGTCGATCAAGACCGTGATCGCGCGGAACCCGGGGATGAAGCCGGGGGACGTCTACGCGCTCAACGATCCGTACCGCGGTGGCACCCACCTGCCGGACGTGACCGTGGTCACGCCGGTGTGGGACGAGGCGGGCGCTCACGTGCTGTTCTACGTGGCGTCGCGCGGCCATCACGCGGACATCGGCGGCATCACGCCGGGCTCGATGCCGCCGTTCTCCAGGACGATCGAGGAGGAGGGCGTGCTCCTCGACAACGTGAAGCTGGTCGAGGCCGGCCGGCTCCGCGAGGCGGAGATCCTGGCGCTGCTCGGCGCAGGGCCGTACCCGGCGCGCAACCCGCAGCAGAACCTGGCCGACCTGCGCGCGCAGATCGCGGCGAACGAGAAGGGCGCGCAGGAGCTCGCCGCGATGGTGGCGCAGTTCGGCCTCCCGACGGTGCAGGCCTACATGAAGCACGTGCAGGACAACGCCGAGGAGAGCGTGCGCCTCGCGATCGCGCGGCTCGACCCGGCGCTCCTCCACGACGGGCGCTTCTCGCTGCCGCTCGACAACGGCGCGACGATCGAGGTGGTCCTCCGGATCGACCGGGAGCGCCGCGCCGCGGTCGTGGACTTCACCGGCACGTCCGGGCAGATGGAGAACAACTTCAACGCGCCCCGCGCTGTGACGATGGCCGCCGTGCTCTACGTCTTCCGCACGCTCGTGGACGACGAGATCCCGCTCAACGCGGGCTGCCTGAAGCCGATCGAGGTCGTCATCCCCGAGGGCTCGATGCTGAGCCCGCGCCCCCCGGCCGCGGTGGTGGCCGGCAACGTCGAGGTGTCGACCTGCGTCACGAACGCGCTGTACGGGGCCCTCGGCGTACTCGCGAGCAGCCAGCCGACGATGAACAACTTCACGTTCGGCAACGAGCGGCTCCAGTACTACGAGACGATCTCGGGCGGCTCGGGGGCGGGCATCGAGCTCGGCGGGAGCGGCGGTGGCACGCGCGCCGAGCGCGGCTTCGCCGGGACGAGCGTCGTGCAGACGCACATGACGAACTCGCGCCTGACGGATCCGGAGGTGCTGGAGCACCGCTTCCCGGTGCGGCTGGATCGCTACGAGATCCGCGAGGGCTCGGGCGGGGCCGGGCGCTATCCTGGCGGGAACGGCGGCACACGCGCCGTGCGCTTCCTGGAGCCGATGACGGCGTCGATCCTGTCGAACGGGCGCTCGACGGCCGCGTTCGGCCTGGCGGGCGGGCAGGCAGGCGCGCCCGGGCGCAACCTGGTGGTGCGCGCGGACGGCTCGGTCGAGGTGCTGGGGCACATCGGATCGGTCGAGATGGGGAGCGGCGATGTGTTCGTGATCGAGACGCCGGGGGGCGGCGGGTACGGAGCGCCGGTGCCCGCGTGAGGGCGCGTTCCGCTGGTGTCGCGGCGTCCTGCTCCCCTACCCGCTCACCCGCTCATCCAGGGGCAGGCGCCTTGGCAGCGGGCCCGGGCGAGAGCTTGCACGTCGCCTCCCACAGCCCATTGAGGTACACGAGGCCCAGCGCGCGGTCGTACAGCCCATATCCCGGCTTGCCGGTCTCACCCCAGATCATGCGGCCGTGGTCCGGGCGCACGTAGCCGTTGAAGCCGACGTCATGGTACGCCTTCACGATGGCGGCCATGTCGAGCGACCCCTCACAGGACAGGTGGGAAGATTCGAAGAAGGTGCCATCCTCCTGGACCGCCACGTTGCGCAGGTGACCGAAGGGAATGCGGCCCATGCCGCCGAACTCGCGCACCAGCGATACGATGTTGTTGCACAGATCGGCGCCCAGCGAGCCGGAGCACAGCGTGATGCCGTTGGCCGGAGAGTCGACGGTCTTCACCAGGCGCATCAGGTCGTCGCGGTTCTTGACGATGCGCGGCAGGCCGAAGATCGGCCGGGGCGGGTCGTCCGGATGCATGGCCATCCGGACGCCGACCTCCTCGGCGACCGGGATGACGCGCCGGAGAAAGTGCTCCAGGTGCGCCCACAGGGCCTCTTCGCGGACGTTCTTGTACTCGTCGAGGACGGCGCGGAGCTGCTCCGGCTTGTAGCTCGCGTCCCAGCCAGGCAGCGAGATGCCTTGTTCCGGATCGATCTCGGCCACCGCCGCGGCGTCGAAGGCCAGGGTCAGCGAGCCGTCGGGCAGCTCTCTGGCCATCTCGGTGCGGGTCCAGTCGAAGACCGGCATGAAGTTGTAGCAGATCACCTTCACGCCGGCGGCCGCGCAGTTGCGGATGTTCTGGCAGAAGTTGTCGATCAGCCGCTCGCGGGTCGGCTTGCCGAGCTTGATGTCCTCGTGCACCGGCACGCTCTCCACCACCTCGAACCGGAGGCCGACGCCCTCGACGCGCGCCCTGAGCGCCTGCAGCCGCTCGACCGGCCACACCTCGCCCACCGGCACATCGTAAATAGCCGAGACGATGCCGTAGATGCCCGGGATCTGACGGATGTACTCGAGCTTCACGGGGTCGTTCTCGCCGTACCAGCGAAAGGTCATCTTCATCGTTCCGGTCCTTCCAGCGTCACGGGTCATCCCGCGCAGAGCTCAGGGTTCGATGCGCCGCGCGGCCGGCTCAGTTCGGAGGGACCCAGCCGCCGAGCACGACCGCTGGATCGCGCATCATCGCCGCTTGCTGCGCGGAGATCTGCGTCGATCCGGCGACACGCCCGCTGGTGTCGATGAGGCGTCCATCCGCGTCCCGGCTCTGGTACTCCCAGAAGCGGAGGGTGCGCGGAGGAGACCCGCCCGTGATCGTCCACCCCGCCCGCGAGATGTGGCTGCCGAGCGTGCAGTTGACGTACGCGACGTGGCTCGCCGGATACTGGCTCACGTCGATCCTCGCCAGCGTGTTCCCCGTGATGCCCGCGTCGCTCGTGATGCGCGAGTCGACGAAGACATAGCCGTAGCCGGCGTCGCCGTTGCGCGCCTGCACGATGTAGCCGGATCGACCGACCGTCTTGATCTCGCACCGGTTGAAATACGCCGCGCCCGTGCCCCACACGAAGTCGACGTTGCCTGAGATCGTGCAGTTGTCCGCGTAGAGGCGCCCGGACCAGAGCAGCGTGTCCTGGAGGCTCAGGATGTCGGCGTCACGCACGACGCACCTGTCACAGTCCTGGAGTCGCAGCGCCTCCGCCTGGGAGCCGCCCTGCGGCGTCAGGTTGTGGATGGTGAGGTTCTCGATGATGAGGTCGCTCACCTTGTCGGCGCCGACGAGCGCGCGCCCCCTGGTGCTCGGGTTCAGGTTGTTGTTGTTCGTACCCGAGAGGACCGTGCCTTTGCGATCGGCCCCGCGCAGCGTGATCTTGTGTTTGCCCTCGAAGTAGACGACCCCGTGGTGGGTCCCGCGCTGAACGGTGATGAGCACGCTGTCCCTGTTGTTCGCCGGGACCGCGTCGAGCGCGCCTTGCACCGAGCAGAAGTCGCCGGAGCCGTCGAGCGCAACATCGAGCGACGAGACGCTCGACGGGCCTGCGTCCGCCGTGTCGAAGCGCCACGCCGTCGCGTCCGCGATAGCGAACGAGCCGCCCCCCGGGGGGACGATGGCGCCGGGGTCGACCGTGACGTAGTAGGACTGGCCGTAGTCGAGCGCGCGCGACGGCAAGGACACGACAGCATCGTTGCCGTCCACGTACACCGGGCGAGGTACGTTGAACGTCCTGCCGCCGATCGTGGCGCTCACGGTCATCGAGGCCATGTCGACCGTCGCGACCGCCGCGCCCGGCCGGGCGGCGTTGAACACGCGAACGGCGCCCGCGCTGCCCAGCTTCGGAGCGCCGGGGAACGTGATGCGGAGCGGCGGATCCGGGCACAGCCCCCGGGCGCCCGGCGCGGGGAACAGCGCGCTCACGCCGGCTGGGAGGTCGACCGGGCCCGCGCCGCCGCCGCCCTGGCTCGCGCCGGTGCCCTCGCCGCCGCCGCCGGCCGCGCCGGCGCCGCCCTCTCCCGCGCCGCCCGACGCCGCGCTGCTGGTCGACCCGCCGCCGCCCGAAGCCGCGCCGCTCGTCGATCCGCCGCCGGTCGATCCGCCGCTGGTCGAAGCGCCGGCCGTCGAGGCGCCGGCCGTCGAGGCGCCGCTGGACGCCTCGGCGCTTGTGTCGTCCGCCGTCCCGGCGCCCTCGCAGGCGATCGAACACAGACCGAGGAGCCCGAAGAGAAAAAGTCGAGAGCGGATCATGGCGCCGGCGCAGGGTATCAAGGCGCTGCGCGGCCTGGCAATCTGCGTTCAGGGCACGGAACGTGCCCCCTGCTGTGTTCGCAGAGACTCCCCATGCGCCAAGGCCGGCCGTGTGGCACGACGGCCATCGTCGTTCCGGCGCAACGGCCCCTGGTGCGTTCGCCCCATCCACCCTCGAGGAGCTTCATGGCTGACTCCGTACCCATGACCGACCGTGCCCACGATGTCCTTCGTCAGGAGCCTCAGAGCCTCGACCCCATCTTCAGGCCGCGGAACGTCGCGGTCATCGGCGCGACCGAGAACAGCGGCGCCGTCGGCCGCACGCTCCTCTGGAACCTGATCAGCAACCCGTTCGGCGGCACCGTCTATCCGGTGAACCCGAAGCGGCAGAGCGTCCTCGGCATCAAGGCCTATCCGAGCATCGCGGCCGTGCCGGCGAAGGTGGATCTCGCGGTCCTCGTCACGCCCGCCGGGAGCGTGCCGGGCCTCATCGGCGAATGCGTGGACGCCGGCGTCCCCGGCGCGATCATCATCTCGGCGGGGTTCAAGGAGATGGGCCCCCCGGGCGTCCAGCTCGAGCGGCAGATCATGGATCGCGCCCGCGGGAAGATGCGCATCATCGGCCCGAACTGCCTGGGCGTCATGAACCCGATCGGCGGGCTCAACGCGACGTTCGCGAAGGGGCAGGCGCGGCCGGGCAAGGTCGCGTTCATCAGCCAGTCCGGCGCGCTCTGCACCGCGGTGCTCGACTGGAGCCTCAAGGAGCAGGTCGGCTTCAGCGCGTTCGTCAGCGTCGGCTCGATGCTCGACGTCGGCTGGGGCGACCTGATCGACCACCTCGGCAACGACCCCAAGACGAGCAGCATCCTCATCTACATGGAGTCGATCGGCGACCCGCGCGACGCGCGAGCGTTCCTGTCGGCCGCCCGCGAGGTGGCGCTCACCAAGCCGATCATCGTGATCAAGCCAGGCCGCAGCGAGGCGGCGGCGAAGGCGGCCGCCTCGCACACCGGCTCGCTCACCGGCTCGGACGAGGTGCTCGACGCGGCGTTCCGGCGCGTGGGCGTGCTGCGCGTGAACGACATCGCGGACCTGTTCTCCATGGCCGAGACGCTGGCCAAGCAGCCCCGGCCCCGCGGCAACCGGCTGTGCATCGTCACCAACGCCGGCGGCCCGGGCGTGCTGGCGGCGGACGCGCTCGTCGCGAACGGCGGCGAGCTGGCGCCGCTCTCGCCGGAGACCCTTGGCGAGCTGAGCGGCTTCCTCCCCGCCGCGTGGAGCCGCAACAACCCGGTCGACGTGCTCGGCGACGCCGGCGAAGACCGCTACGCGAAGGCCCTGGAGATCTGCGCGAAGGACCCGAACAACGACGGCGTGCTCGTCATCCTCACGCCGCAGGACATGACCGAGCCGACCCAGACCGCCGAGGCGCTGCGCAAGCACGCGCACGTCGACGGCAAGCCCGTCCTCGCCAGCTGGATGGGCGGCGTGGAGGTGGAGGCGGGCAAAGCCATCTTGAACCGCGCCGGGGTCCCGACGTTCGAGTACCCCGACACCGCCGCTCGCTCGTTCTGCTCGATGTTCCGTTACGCGTACGCCCTCCGCGCCCTGTACGAGACGCCGAGCACGGACGAGCGGGCGCTGAACGTCGATCGCGAGAGGGCCAGGGAGCTCATCGCCGGCGTCCGCGCGTCGGGCCGGACGCTCCTGGATGAGGTGGAGTCGAAGCAGCTCATGGCGGCGTACGGCATCCCGACGGTGCCGACGGCCGTCGCGAGGAGCGCGGACGAGGCCATCGCCATGGCCAGGGAGATGGGGTATCCGGCCGTCCTCAAGCTGTACAGCGCGACGATCACCCACAAGACCGACGTGGGCGGCGTGAAGCTCGGTCTGCGCGACGATGACGCCGTACGCAGGGCGTTCGAGGAGATCCAGGAGAGCGTCTCGCGCCTGGCCGGCGCGCAGCACTTCCAGGGCGTGACGGTCCAGCCGATGATCTCGCTGAAGGACGCCTACGAGATCATCCTCGGCAGCTCGGTCGATCCGCAGTTCGGCCCGGTGCTCCTGTTCGGGGCCGGCGGGCAGCTCGTCGAGATCTTCAAGGACCGCTCGCTCGGCCTGCCGCCGCTCAACGCGACGCTGGCGCGGCGCATGATGGAGCAGACGAGGATCTACCGCGCGCTCCAGGGCGTGCGCGGCCGCAAGCCGGTGGACCTCACGATGCTCGAGCACCTGCTCGTGAGGTTCTCGCAGCTCGTGATCGAGCAGCGATGGATAAGCGAGATCGACATCAACCCGCTCTCCGTGAACGCGGAGGGGGCCATCGCCCTCGACGCTCGCGTCGTCCTGCACCCGCCCGACACGCCGGAGTCCGCGCTCCCCAGGTCGGCGATCCGCGAGTATCCGACGCAGTATGTGACGGAGCTCAAGAGCAAGGACGGGCAGGCGTCGTTCACGATTCGGCCCATCCGCCCCGAGGACGAGCCGCAGATGGTCGAGTTCCACAAGAAGCTGTCCGAGCGGACCGTGCGGCTCCGGTATTTCTACCCGATGCAGCTCGACCTGCGCACCGCGCACGAGCGGCTGACGCGCGTCTGCTTCGCGGACTACGACCGCGAGATGGCGCTCGTCGTCGAGAAGCCGCCCGCGGGCGGCGCGCAGCGGCAGATCATCGGCGTCGGCCGGCTGAGCAAGCTGCCAGGCACGCGCGACGCGGAGTTCGCCCTGCTGATCAGCGACGAGCACCAGAGGCAGGGGCTCGGTTCCCGGCTGCTCGCCCTCCTCGTCCAGATCGGCCGCGACGAGGGGCTCTCCCGCATCAGCGCCGACATCCTGGCCGAGAACGTGGAGATGCAGCGCGTGGCGCAGAAGCTCGGCTTCCGGGTGACGCGCGAGATCGGGGACTCGACCGCGAGGGCCGAGCTGACGCTGTAGGCGCGATAGGTCCTGTGCGACAGCCGCGCTGCTGGAGCCCTCGTGGGAACGTGGGGGAGCGGCGCGGCCGGGCACGCACGTGGCGCTTCCCGCCGCGTACGAGACATGCGCATGCTCGGGGAGCAGCCATGGATACCCACCGTCTGAAGACCCTGTTCGAGCGGCTCAGGCAGCAGCACCCCGTGAACGCAGGCGAGATCGACGCGGTCGAGCGATGGCTCCACGACGCGCCGCTGATCCGTCGCTACCGTATCAACCCCCACGTGGTCGCGGCGGACACCGCGCTCGACGCGCACGCGGTCATCCGCGTCCTGCTGCACGGCACCCAGACTGGCCTCTTCGACATGCACTGGGACGTCCACTGCGGCCATTGCAACATGCTGGCCGAGGCGATCGACGACCTCGCCATGGCCGCCGCCGTCTCGTTCTGCCCGATGTGCGCGTACTCCTTCGACGTCGACATGGCGGCGCGCGTCGAGGTGACGTTCTCGCTCGGCCGGTCCATCGAGGACCTCGGCTTCCCCCCCGTTTGCCAGCCGCCGTCGGCCCTCCAGCCCCGCTATGGCATCACCGCCGCGCTCGGCGAGACCGCGGCGGCGACCGAGGTGCTCCCCGCGGGCCGCTATCGCTACTTCTGCCCCTTGACCCGCGCCAAGGGCATTCTCCGGGTCGAGGGTGAGCCCACGGACGAGGTGCAGGCCGTCGCGATCTCGCAGCTCGCGGGACCCCACTACGACGTGACGGAGCTCGCGGTGCGGCCGGGCCCGCTCGCGATCGCGCTCACCAACGTCGGCTGGCCGCAGTGCGGCTTCATCGTTCATCGCGATGACCTGAAGGACGAGCTCGATCCGGCCAGCCTGCCGCGGCGGCTCAGCGGGCTCGAGCTGCTCCACGTGCCGGAGTACCGGCGCTACTTCGGCGGCATGGTGCTGTCGGCGCGGGAGCGGCTGACGGTCCGTTCGGTCCTCGTCGTCTTCACCGATCTGTGCGGTTCCACGCGGCTGTACGAGCGGATCGGCGACGCCCCCGCGTACAACCTGGTGCGCGATCACTTCGACGTTGTGATCGGCGCCGTCGAAGCTCGGGGCGGCGCGGTGGTCAAGACCATCGGCGACGCGGTCATGGCCACGTTCCTGGACGAGCGGTCCGCGGTGACGGCGCTGAGCGCCGCCATGCGCGGGATGCTCGGCCACAACGCCGGCCGGCCCGAGGGCGAGCGCCTCGTGCTCCGGGCGGGCATGCACCGCGGCCCGGCGCTGCTCGTCAACCTGAACCAGCGCCTCGACTACTTCGGCCGCACCGTGAACACGGCGGCGCGCCTGCTCGGCGTCTCGGCAGGCGGCGAGCTCACCGTCTCCGCGCCGCTCGCCGCCGACGCCGAGCTCGTCGGCCTGCTCACCAATGAGGGCTGGACGCCGCCGCGCGCCTCGCACGTCGATCTGAAGGGGATCGAGGGGACCCGCACCGTGCATTCGGCGGGTTTTCCCGGCATGGCCGCGCGCTGACCCGCGCGCGTCTCCGACGAACCGGACCCGCTGGCGAGCGCACAGGGCCGCAATGCTCGGGAATGGCTTGCCCATGAACATCGATCCAACCGCATCCGGTATGAGCGTCACCGTGGCGAGGGAACCGCAGGATCCAGCGTGTGACGTAGATGCTCATGGTGCCAGGCCATCACCCATCGTCATCGCTCGCCGATCGCCCAGCCGATCGCCGGCCTGACGGCCCCGGTGGTCGCGTCCTGCGAGACGCCCGTGAAGCCGCCCATGAAGACCATGGGAATCTTGGCTCCCAGGTATTCCCACGTGAAAGGGGCGGAAGAAAGCCCCTTCGGAAAGTCGTGCATGGCCGGGCCACCGCCGACCTCGGCGCTCAGACCTTCTTCCCAGCGCATGGCATACAGGTTCGGGGACGGTTCGCGCCTATTTGTCCCAGCACCCTGCCCCTCGACATAGGGGAAGAGAACGTTGATCCAGCCGTTCACATAGGGTCCACCAGACTGGTTTTTTTGCTTGTAGAAGGACTGCCAGAAGGCGCGATCCACGTCGCCGCGCGCGGTCCGCACGATCCGGTCCAGCACGGGCAACAGCGTCGCCGTCCAGCCAGTCAGATCGAACTCGCTGAACATGTCGGCTCTTCTCCGGATCGACAGCCAGTCGTCCACCGTCCCGAGGAGCGTGATCTCTGGGATGCCGCTGAGCGAGACGGCCAAGTAATCGAAATATCGCTGCATGGCGTCGAAGAGCACGACCTCGGACGCGGCTCGTTCGATGGCACCGGTCGTCGAGAAGTCCGCCACGACGAGCTCCCTCGTCTTGCCGACATGCTCCCCGATGCGACCAGACAGCTCGGAGAACATTGCCGGCCAGTCATTCGAGGGAGAGCCCTTGACGAAATCGTCGCGACTTACGGAGATGGTGAGCCTGTCGTCGTGGCTCACGAACCGGCGGCGCAGCGCCTCGGCGTGGAGCTTGACATGCGTCGCGAACCCCTGCGCGAGACAGAGCCAGACGTCGTCCGGCGACAAGACGAGCGGGTAGTGCCAATAGAAGGCCAGGTAAACTGCCTCGACGAACCCGTGGGCTCTCGACTGAATCAGACCGGGCAGGTTGCACGCGGCGGCTTCGAAACCCCGCTCCGACCGGATTTGAAGCGACTCTTCGAGCGTGATGGAGGGTCGTCCGCTTTCGCAACGCTTTACGTCCGAGACAGCAAATGTGATCATGACGTCATCCTTCTTCCTCGTGAATCGCCAGCGGCATCTCTGATGTCTGCCATCATGGTCGCCCCAGGTCGCGGTGCCCTCCGAACGCTCGGCTGAGCCGCGGCGAGAGGCGCCGGCGGATCTATCCGGGAGTCAGCGCGTGTGCCGGCTACGTTCCAGTCGCAAGTGCCCTCGTTCAGCGATCCTCTCGAAGCAAGAGTCGAAGGGGATGAACAGGCCCCAGCGATCACGGCCGCCGCGCGCCGTGGCTTCCAGAAGCACTCGTTCCTCCAGATCCGGCGCGCGCACTCCCTTCCAGAGCTTGTCGGCCAGGGCGATGATGAGCTCCTCCAGTGTAGAGGCCATCTGCTGCCAGCGCGCGTGCGACAGACACACCCTCGCGAGCGCCGGCGTGACGGAAGCCGCGAGGAGCATTCGCTCGCCTGCGGGTTCGTGCTCGTTGCCAGGCCCCGTGAGCTCTCGAGGGTGCTCGATCTTGCCGGCGTCATGGAGCACCACGCCAACCCGCACAAAGTCCTCGTCGATCGGAATGCCCTGCTCGCGGAAGAGGACGATGAGCAGATCCGCCGCTTCCCCGACGAGCTCGACGTGCAGCAGCAAGTGAGGCGGAGCGCCCTGGGTCGCGAGCAGCGACCTCGCGTCATCGCGGGAGGCGGGAAACATGAGACGTCTTGCCCTTCACGCGTCTGGACGACCTCTGGTGCGGTTGGTTCAGCAACCGGGCGGTGAAGACATCGCCGTGGCATGCGGTGACGCGCACCCAGACAAGCTCCGGACGGCGATCGGTGAGCCGCGGCCCGCCGTCGTGAACCAGGACTTGCAGGTCGTCCGGGTGGTCGACGTGGAAGCGGCCCTCAAGCCTCGGGTGCTGTCGCCAAGCTGCTGTCATGTCCCGGAACCTCTCCTCCGTTGCGCTCCTGCCAGCCGCGCCCTCCGTGCCCCTCACTCCACGAACACGCTCACCTCGACACCAGCCGCCTTCGCCAGCCCGACGAGGTGTCCCGACCCGCGGCTCTTGTCGACCGCCGGATGAAACACCAGCACCCGCACTACCCCGCTCGCAAGCATCCGCTCGTTGAGCCCCTTCCAGGCACCACGCTTGTACTTCGCATAGTCCGCCTTGTTCTTCGCCATCGGCTCCACGTCGAGCCCCAGCTCGGCTGCGACGCGCCCGGCGAGGGCGTCCGCGCCCGGCGAGTCGCCGTGGATCACGGTCGCCCCTGCCGGGAGCTTCGCCAGCTCGCGCCGGATCGCATCCAGGTTGGTCCACGCCACAGCGCCGGCGACGATCACACGCGTCATTCCGCCATCCTACCCTCGAAGCGCGCGGAGCGGGAACATCAGGATGTGCACACCCCCGGCTGGTCCTCCCGGCGCAGCACCCGCCCGCCGAACCATCCGCGCGGGCAGGTCGACGTCGATGCGGTCGACCTGCCCGCGTTCGGGCTCGCCGACGATGTGCTGCCGTTCAGCGGCGACGTGCACGCGCACCGCAACCACCAGCTGCTCTACGCGAGCCCGGGCGTCCTGCACCTCGAGGTCGGCAGCGCCCACTGGATCCTGCCGCCGCAGCGCGCGGCGTTCATCGCGGCCCACTTCATGCACCGCGCGCACGCCGCGGCGCCCGTCGCGCTGCGGACAGTGTGCCTGTCGCCGCGGCTCACCCAGGTGCCGCTGCCTTCCGGCGACCCGCAGGGCGAGGAGCGCGTCGACTGCCACGTCTTCGCGGTGACGCCGCTCGCGCGGGAGTACGCTCCCGTGAACTGGGCGTCGAACACGACGACCTCGCGCCCGGTGTCGTAGTAATACGAGCGCGTATCAAAGCCGGCGGCGTCCGACGTGAACGCGGCGAGCCGCGCGGCCGGCGCGCCGGTGGGGCCCTCCACGGGCACGCCCGGGCCCGCGGCCTCCGAGGCGCAGGCGGCGAGGGCAGTGAACGAGGCGAAAGCGGCGGCGCGGATGAGCTTCGACATGGGGGGTTCCTCTCTCGATGGCATCGCGGGGCGTCCTGCCCCGGAGACGGGGGAGAAGATGCGGAGATCGGCGCTGGCGCGCTTCCTTCCAGAAGCCAATATTTTGCTCGTGCGCGCCAGCGGCGTTCAGGCCGTCGTGCGCAACCGCTGTAGGCCGCCTCGGCGCCAGTCGGACCGGCCTCGACCGCGCCCGGCCGACACGAAGATCGCCCTTACAGAAGCGGCATAGCCCTGTAGTATCGTCCCCATGGGGGCGGCTCATGGGACAGGGGTGCGACGGCCGGGCGGCGCACTCGACAGCCCAGCGGCGACGGTGCTGGACGGGGCCACCCTGAACGCCATTTCATCGAGCGACGGGCTCATGTCTCTCCACGGTCCAAGACCGACCGCACATATCTCCATCGGAATCTCAACGACCTCGTCACCGAGGCTCTCCCCGGCCCCGTACCGCCTGAACGTCGAGGGGAGCCCTCTCAGAGCAGGAGAACGTTGATGGCCGACTCGCTCAACCCGTACCAGGATTTCGCCGCCTGCCACCCGAAGCTGCGGGAAGCGGTGTCTGAGGTCGTTGCCTACTGGGAGCCCGATTCGGCGCCTGTGACGGTCGTCTTCGGCCGCATCGGTCGTGCGCTTGTCCAGCTTGAATCCGACCTCGATGACACCACGCTTGATGAGGTTTCGCGGCTCGTGGAGCGTTCGCTGTCAGGAAGTGGCCCAGAGGCAGATGCGGTCGCGACGGGGCTCCTGGAGGCCATCTGCGCCCGCGGCGTCGATGCCCCTGCCGCCGTTGCGCGCGTCGTCTCTCATCTGGGACCCGATGCGCGCGCTTACATTCGGGCCTGGGATGCCTTTACCGGAACGACGACTCCGGGCGTCACGTAATCGTGCTGTTAGCCATGAATGTCGGGGGACCGCGCTGTGCCGCCGGCGTCACCGCTTCACGCCACGAGCTCGCCTGTCGACGGCGGTCGTGGTAACGCTGCTCCGCATGGCGAAA
Organism: Sorangium sp. So ce327; assembly: GCF_051530205.1. NCBI lineage: Bacteria > Pseudomonadati > Myxococcota > Polyangiales > Polyangiaceae > Sorangium > Sorangium sp. So ce327. The sequence continues at coordinate 6,148,943 of NZ_CP150330.1, forward strand.
GCCGCGCGAACGGCGACGAAGAGCGGGACGCGCTCCCCGCAGGGGCGCCGTCGCGTCCGCGTGTACACGGCATGGCACCCGGTACTCGTCGCGCTCCTCGAGCACGTGCTGCCCGCGGGCTGGTATCAGTGCATCTCGGAGTTTCAGCTCGCGCGCGAGCCGCTCCGCGTCGACCTCGTCATCCTTCGGCGCCGGCGGCGCGGCGCTCCGCCCAGGCCGAGCCTTCTCACCAGCGTCGTGGGCGGGCTGGCCGAGCACACCTTGGTGCACTTCAAGGGGCCGACCGACGAGCTCGAACGCGATGACGCCCGCATGCTCCTCGCTTACGCGCTGCAGTACCTCGTCGTTGCAGAGATTGAGGACCCCGCCTCCGTCGCCCTCCGCGTGCTCGCGCCCCGCCTGACCCCGCGCTTCGTCGAGGCGCTCAGATCGCTCGGCTGCGCGCTCACGCCCACGGGACCGGGCACACACGAGGGTCGGCTCTGCGTCTTTCCGCTGCGGGTGGTGGAGACGGTGCCGGCGAACGCTCGCGAGGGCGACCATCTGCTGTACACTGTGACGCCTGGGATGGTCGCCGACCCCGGCGGGATCCCGGCGCTCTCCCCTGCGGAGATCGCGGTGTTCTGGGCGCTCCTGGAGCATGTCGAGCAGCTTCGACGTCCGCTCCCGGGGCAGAGGAAGCGGCACATGAAGGACGAAAAACGGGTGGTCGAGAGCTTCGAGAAGGTGCTCAAGCGCCTCGTCGCACGGGTGCCGCCCAAGCAGCGGCTCGCCGGGCTCGCCCCCGAGCAGCTACTCGCCGGGCTCGCCCCCGAGCAGCGGCTCGCCGGGCTCGCCCCCGAGCAACGGCTCGCCGGGCTCGCCCCCGAGCAGCGGCTCGCCGGGCTCGCCCCCGAGCAGCGGCTCGCCGGGCTCGCCCCCGAGCAGCGGCTCGCCGGGCTCGCCCCCGAGCAGCGGCTCGCCGGGCTCGCCCCCGAGCAGCGGCTCGCCGGGCTCACCGAGGCGCAGGCGGTGCTCGCCCTGCCGGACGCGATGCTCCGCGCGTTGTCCGCGGAGTACATCGCGACGCTGCCTCGCGAGACGCAGGCGGCGATCCAAAAGCGCCTCGGGGCAGCCTCGCGGCGGCGCCCGGCGCGTCGGCGAAAGCCGCGCAGCCCTTCGAGATGACGCCTCGACGCCGGAATCGGCGACGGCCGAGGCGTGGTTCGTTCTTTCAGACCATGCGCCGACCGTGCCATGAGCGATAGAGACGCCCGCTGAGGTCGTCCTCGGCTCCATGCTGCCGGGGTTCGACTTCGCGGCGCAGCAGCTGCTCGACTTCCAAATCTCCGTCCTCGCCCTGCCCGTCATGCCGTGGGTCTTCATGGCGCTCGCGCTCTTCCCCTCCGTGGAGCGGGCGAAGCTCGCGAGCGCGCTCGCCCTGCTGAGGCAGCTCGTGTTCTATCTCTCCCTGATGTGGCTCTTGCCCAGGATCGCCGGGGTGAGCGGGGTGTTCTGGGCGAACGCCGCGATCGACATCGCGATCTTCGTGCTCGTGATCCCCCTGATCGGCCGGGAGTTCCGGAGGCTCGACGGGCGGGGCGCGGAGGCGAGCGCCCCGCCGAGCGAGGCGACCGCCGGGCGAGCCGCGCCCGCGCGCCGGACGCGCGGCCTCGCGGCGCTACGCCGACGGGTCGGCCACGCGACCCACGAAGTGCAGCGCCCGCGATCGCGGGGACAGGTCGGCTATCCGTGGCACAGGACTCTTTCGCCCTGTGCGGAGACGGCTCGACCCTCACTGCTCGAGGTAGAGGGCGACCTCCGCTGTCCGTCCCTTGGCGTGGGCGATCAGCGTGGCGAGTCCGTTCTCGAAGTCCTCGGGCGTCGTGAGGTGCGTGTGCCCCTCGATCTCGCCCTCCGGCCCGACGACATACGGCGCGATCAGGTCGTGCGCCGCCTTGAACCACGCCTCGGAAGCGGCCGCCTCGTACTCCTTGGTGGCGGCCTGCGCCACGTAGCCGCGGTAGACCTCGAGATAGACCGGATCGTCGAGCAGGAACCGGACGAGCGGCCATTGCTCGGTCACCTCGGCCATCGAGAGGGACAGCGCCGTCATCCCGATGGTCACGCCCGCGTCGGCGTCCGAGAACGCGAAGGTGTGATCCCAGGGGATCCACGTGAACTGCCCGCCCTTGTTCGGGTCCGCGTAGAGATAGTAGTTGTGCGGCAGGCGGCCGTACACGTCCCAGTCCTCGATCACCGCGTTCAGCGCGAACCAGTGCAGGAAGCCGTCGACGTCGAGGCGCGCCTCGAGCCCCGCGCGCCACGCGGCGGCGTCGATCCTGTCGGCGTGCAGCGCGTCGAACAGCGCCCGCGCGTCCGAGAGATCGGTGTCGTCCTCGTTGTTCTCCTTGACGATGGTGTCGGGGTCCCACGTCTCCCACCGCGCGCCGGTGCCATCGGGCTTGTAGAGGTTGCCCTTGTGGCCGCCGAAATGGGTGTCGAGGAACGACTCGTCCGACGGGAGCTCGATGCCGGTGTACAGCCCGAAATAGACGGGCCCTTCCCCGTGATCGACGAAGACCCGGTAGAACGCGGTCGCGGGCGCAGGGATCCCCGCCTTGGCGAAGATGTCGGTGCCGATCTTCTCGCGCAGGAGCGAGGGATCCAGGTACCCGCTCGCGAACGACATCGAGTCGAACCCGTAGAAGCGCTGGTTCTTGGTCTCGGGATACTCGTCCTCGAATCGGTCGAAGTTGAGGCGCAGCGGCAGCTTCCAGTTGCCCGCGTTCCAGGGCAGGAGCAGGCTCGAGTTGCCCTTGAAGCGGATGCCGACGTGCTTCCACTGCCGATCTTCGGTGGCGACGTCGCACTCGACGTAGACCGGCGTGCGCGGGAGCAGCTCGACGCTGCTGATGAGCCCCGGATCGCCGCCCCCAGGGCCGGGCGGCATGCAGGTCAGCTCGCCCTCGACGTCGGTGCACGCCCCCTCGGTGGCGGTCCCGAAGATGTCGATCGTGCAGTCGGCGTCCGCCGCCAGCCCCTCGCAGGCGGCGATCCAGTCCGGCGGCGGCACGAATTCCCCGGGCTCCTGCGGGGGCGGCTGGCAGGTCAGGCCGCCGGGGAGCTCCGTGCACGCTCCCTCGGTGGCGGCCCCGAAGAGGTCTATCGTGCAGGCGTCGCCGGCCACGAGGCCATCGCAGGCCGTGACCCACTCCGGAGGCGGCGCGAAGGGACCGCCCTGCGAGCCGAACTCGCCGGCCAAGTCCGTCATGTCGTCGACCATCTGCTGCCACTGCTCGGGCGTGATGGTGATGTCGATGCGGGGAACCCGGTCCTGCGGGAACGCGGCGGCGTAGTCCGGCGGCTCCGTGGGGACGCCGCCCGCCCCGCCGTCGCCCCCTGCGCCGTCGCCTCCCGCGCCCTGCCCCCCGGTGCTGCTGCTCGCGCCGGCGCCCGCCCCGGTCGCGCCGGGGTCGTCGGACGAGCCGCAGCCCACGAGAGGCGCGGCCGCCAGCGTGGCGACAGGCAACAGGCAACGAAGAATTCTCAAGGTCATCGATCGCTCCTCAGCTCGCGTTTCGGGGCGATATTATGTCAATTCTGGATCGATCGTGTGACGAAACCTCGCGCCAGAAGCGTGCGGCATGCCGTCATCGGCCAGATCGGACCGAGGCGCAGGGCTGGCGTGAGGTGGAACTTTCCGCATCGATCGCGGTGGATTCTTCCAACCATGATGCAGCGGAGATTTCCACGTTGGAGGAGGGCGGCGCAGGCGCGCCGCGCGCCCTCCCGCGGCGATCGCGCAGGCCTCTCCGCTCCCCTGGGAGAGCGAGGTAAGTCGACATCGACGCGGGAGGACGGCGAGAGCTATCGAGTCGACGCCGCGGGGGGACGCGGCACGTCAGGCCCCCCGCGGCGCGCGATCACGAGGGCGCGCCGCACTTGCCGGGCGACGCGACGGAGACGCCTGCCGCGTTCGCGAAGCATGCATTGCTGTACGTCTTGCCGTCGCAGCCGCAAACGGGATTGTACACCTGGGTGCACGCCTGCGGGATGGGCGCGCAGACGCCCGTCTGATCGCCCGCGCCGCACTGCGCCTTGATGTCGTAGTCACAGAAGGAGCCGCGCTCGCACGCGATCCCGGCGAGGCCGCCGCAGACGCCGCCCTGGTGCCCGCCGCCTCCCCTCACCTCACTCGACTCGGAGTCGATCGATTCGGGCGCATCGTCGGCCACCTCCACCTGACAGCCCCCGGCGAGCGGGGCCATGGCGAGCGCGAGCCAGACGACGGATGCCATGCGACTGGCCTTGAACCAAGCCTGAACGTTCATGATGTTTCCTCCAATGTCGCCTCGCCGCTCCCGGCAAAGCGATGACCGTGCACGAGCCTTTCCCCTGGAGAGAAAGGGCGCCTTGCGCGGCGCGTGATCCCTGTCATCCCCCTGTCGATCGGTCGGCGAGCATGAGAGTCAACTCGACCCGACCTACGTGCGATGAGACCTCGATCCGACGGTCGCAGCGCCGCGGGGGCACAGTCCCCTTGGCAGGAGTCAGGCCACACGTCGGGCGGCGCGGTTTCCACGGCGGGCACGCCCGGCTGCGGCGTCAGGGGCCGCCCGGATCGGGCGAAAGCTGCGCAACGTGAGCGAGGGCTGGCGCGACCTGCCCCCGCAGCGCGGCCTGCGCGGGCGCGCGCTCGCGTCGCCCCTCAGCCCAGGAGCCCCCGCTCGCCCAGCCACAGCGTCGCCCCGGCGCGGCTATAGATGCCGAGCTTGTCGTAGGCGTGGGCGATGTGGTGCTGCACGGTCTTCTGGGAGATGTCGAGGACGACGGCGATCTCGCGGTTGGTCTTGCCGACCCCGACGAGCCGCAGCACCTCCAGCTCGCGCGCCGTGAGCGCCCTTCGTGCTCGGACGGGCCGAGCGCACCCGCCGCCGGCGCGCTCTCCGCTCGGAGGAGCGCTCGGAACGGGATCGGTGGCGAGCAGGTAGTTGTACGTCGTCCCGCGCCCCCCGGCGAGGCGATGGGTCCAGATCGGGTTGGCGCAATAGAGCTCCAGCATCTCCTTCGTGTACCCGATCACGAAATGCTCGAAATACGGGTGCCAGGCCGGGAGGTCGTGAACTCGAAATTCGACGCCGGCGTCCCGCAGCGCCGCTTCGGAGCGGCTGTCGGTCTCGGAAAAGTAACGATGCCAGAGGGTGGGAATGGCCGTGACCAGCGAGGACATCCCCGGATCTCGGACGAAGCGCTTCAGCGGGCCATCGACGAGCGCCCAGCGCGCCGACTCGGCCCCGAGCTCGAAGAGGGCGTCCTTGCGGTCCGGATAGAAGCGCCGCACGAGCTCGTCGTGGAACGTGAGGAACTCGGGCAGCGGAACCAGGCTGCTGGCCGTGATCGGCTGCCTGAACCACGGGTGGCTCAGCGCCATGTCACGAAAGAGGCCGCGCCACGCTTCCGAGCCGAATCTCCGGCTCACCAAGGTTTTCCGCGTCAGGATTGTGGTTCCGCTGACCTTCATGGGAAGCTCGTTGACGCCTCCCGCTGGACGACGAAACCGCTCGGGAGGCAGGCTCCCAAAGTATCACTCGCCACGTCGAACGATCAAGGCGTCGGCCACCAACGCGCGAGTTCGCGTGTCACGCCGCAGCTACGATCACGCGGTATTCGCGCATCGGCAGCAGATTCTTCTGATGGCGCTGCAGGCCGACAGACCGCGCTGTGGGATGCGCAGCGTCATCGCATCCCACAGCGGGTCGCACCTCGATGTCAGCGGAGTCGCTCGAGCGTGGAGGCGGGTGTGGGCAGGACGGCGACGATCGAGGGACGCCGTGCACGGGAGTGGGGGGACGCGCCGCGTCGAGCACGCAGAGCGCGCGTCAGGAAGAGGCTACGGCATGGTGTGCCGCTTCAGGACCGGCCAGCCGACCGCGGCGTTGCCGTAGTCGTGGCCCCCTCCCTGCTTCGTGCAGAGGGCCACTTCGACGCCGCCCTCGCAGTTCGAGAAGGTCGAGCAGCCCTTGCTGTCTTCGGCCGATGGCGAGCCCGTGCACTTGTTGATCTGGCCCCACTTCTCGAGGGTCGATTTCGCCCCGAGGAACGTGATGGGCATGCCGCTCACCACCGCGGAGTATCCACCGGCGTAAGGCACGATCGGATCCCCGGTGCTGCGGAACGAGATCACGGTGATGGGGCGCGACGGCTTGCAATCGGCGATGTTCTCCTGCAGGAGATCGAAGGCGGCGGGCGCCACGGCGGCGAACGTATCGGCCGCGTGGCAAGCGAGGTAGTGGGACATTCCACCTCCCATCGAGAAGCCGACCGCGTAGATGCGCTTGGGGTCGATGCAGGCGGTCTCCTGGATCTGGGCCACCATCGCCTTGACGAAGGCCACGTCGTCGGTGTTCTTCACGCAGCAGGGCCCCACGTTCCAGGCGCCGCCCGAGGGGCCGGCGAGCCCTGACGGGAAGGCCATGATCACGCCCTCCGGGTCGGTCTGCGCCGGATACGGCGAGCCCGATCGCTCCGACGGGCCAGAGCCGCCGAGGGGGTGGAGGTCCACCACGAGAGGCACCGGCTTGCTGCCGTCGTACGCGGCAGGGACATGCAGGACATAGCTGCGGTTCGAGCCGCCGACCGTGATCGTCTTGTTCGTGTCGCCGGCCCTCAGCGCGGTCGACGGGCAGGTGATGGGCTCGCCGCCGCCCGCGCCGCTCGTGCTGGCGCCGCCACCCGCGCTGCTCGTGCTGGCGCCGCCACCCGCGCTGCTCGTGCTGGCGCCCGCGGCGGGGCCGCCTCCGCCGCCGTCGCCGCCGGCGCCGCTCGTGCTGGCGCCATCGCTGCCGGTGCTGCTGCTGGTCGAGCCCGTCGTGCCCGCCGACACGCTCCCGCTGCCCGAGCTGCTGCTCGTGCTGGCGCCCGCGGCGGGGCCGCCGCCGTCGCCGCCGGCGCTGGTGGTCCCATCGCTGTCACCACCGCAGCCCCAGAGGGAGATGCCGAGCGCTCCCAGCACCAGAATCAGCTTCGGTAAACTCGTTCGTCCGTACGTCATTGGTCAGCACCTCTGTCCGGTGGGTTCAAGACCGCCATCCGGTGCTCGGGCCACGTCCTCGGAAGCGCGAGACAGCGCCGCCCCTCGTCTTCCCGGCTCGCCGTCCGTGGTCACATCACCCGATGCACGCGGCTGTCATATCCGAGGTCGCCGGCTCGAGGCATGGGCATACTGGCCTATGCCTCGGCGCCGCAGCCGCTCGCCGCCGCGCGCGGTCCCGGGAGCATCTCCAGGCGTTCCTGGAAGGCGCAGAGCGCGCTGGTCTTCCCGGAAGGGCGCCGGAGGCCCGGGCACGGTCGATGATACGGCGACGTGTTCCGTGGAGATCGTGCCCACGGAGAGCGGCTGTGCGCGGCGCCCCGCCACGCGCCGACGGCAGGCGGCGCTGGCGTTCGTCGTGGCGTGCCTTGCCGCCGTCCTCCTCTCCCCGGTCCACGTGACCGGGCGTCACCCGGGCGCCCTTGTCGTGTCCATCGAATTCGACGACACGCTGGCGGATCAGCTCTCCGTGCGATCCATCCTCGCCCAGCACAGGATGCATGCCACGTTCTTCGTGAACAGCGGTGTGCTCGGCCGCCCCGGCTACCTGACGGTCGCGCAGCTCCGCGCGCTCGCGTCCGACGGCCATGAGATCGGCGGTCACACCGTCAATCACATGCGGCTGCCCGGGCTCAGCGCCAGCGAGCAGCGCCGGCAGATCTGCGATGATCGCCGCGCCCTCCTCGCGCTTGGCTTCGCCGTGAGCGACTTCGCCTACCCCTGGGGCGCTCACGACAGCGTCAGCACCGCGCTGGTGCGCGCCTGCGGTTACGACAGCGGAAGGCGCGCGGGCGGGCTCGCGTTCGCCTCATGCATCTCGTGCCCACGGACGGAGTCCATCCCTCCCCCCGACCCGACCGCCACCCGCGCGCCCGGATCGCTCACCCGCAGCCAGGGCGTCCCCACGATCAAGGCTCTCATCCGCAGCGCGCAGCAGGACGGCGGATGGATACAGCTCATCTTCCACCACGTCTGTGACGCCTGCGGCACGTACAGCATCTCCAGACAGGACTTCTCCACCCTCCTCGACTGGCTCGCGGAGGAGCGCGACGCGGGCCGCGTCGCCGTCCTGACCGTGCGGCAGGTGATCCGCGGCGAGGTGCCTCGCTAGGCGGCCTGTGGCGTGGACGAGGCACCCCGATGCTCCTCCTGGATCCAGAGGACTCGAGGTGGCGAGTCGGCGCGCGACAGGGACAGCCCGCTCGTGGACGCGTACGTGGTCGCTCGCTACAAGGCGAGCATCGCCGACGCCAGGCGCCTGGGCCTGATCCGCACGACGTTCGACTTCGAGCCCTGGGTCGACCGCAGCTTCCTCGATCAAGCCCTGAGAGAGGAGAAGCTCGAAGGTTTCTGGAAGCCCCGCGCGCTGCCCTGACGCATCCAGGGGGGCGACCGACCACGACTACTTCGCGGCCTGGTCGTTCGCGTAGGGGTTGAGCTCGTTCGTGTAGACGCGGCTCAGGGCGATCTCGCCCGGCTTGAGCTCGCCGCTCTTGACCATCCAGTCGATCCAGACCTGGAAATCGCGCTCCGCGATCAGGCCCCCCTTGCCGGCGACGCCGTAGCTGCGCCAGAACTTGATGGCCGAGTCCTCCTCGTTCCGGCCGCGCTTCTTCATCAGCGCGATGCAGCGCGCCACCACCGTCTCGCGCGGGGTGTCCCGGGCCCACTCGATGGCCTTGGCCGTCGCCTCGACGAAGCGCCGCGCGGTCTTCGGGTTTTCTTTGATGAAGCTCGTCTTCATCACGTAGCTGCCCGCGGTGAACTTGCCGTAGAGCTCATAGTCCGAGAACAGCGATCGAATGCCGCCGCGCTCGAGCGCGCGATCGCGGTAGATGTCGCCGAGCGTCGCCACGTCGACCTGCTTCTCGCGGAGCAGCTGCTCGCCGTTCACCGGGGGGACGACGAGCAGCGTGACGCGCCGGGCCTCCTCCGGCGCGAGCTGGCCACGCGACAGAAACTCCTTGATCATGAACTCGCTGTGAGCGCCGAGCGTGTTCATGGAGATCGTCTTGTCCAGGAGATCGCGCGCCGTGCGCAGAGGGCTGTCGTTCAGCACGTAGAAGCCGCTCTGGCGTTGCTCGTCGACACCGTAGTAGCCGGCGACGGCGATGATGGGCGCCTTGGCCGCGATCAGCTTGACGATGGCGCCGTTGAAGGCGCCGCCGAAGTCGGTGTCGCCGGTGACCACGGCCTGCACGCTCTGCGGGCCGCTCACCGTGCTGCCGATGAAATTCAGGCGGATCGGCGCGAGGTAACCGAGATCCTCGGCGAGCTCGATCGGCGACACGGTGCCGTTGTTGCCCTGATAGCGGAGCTCGAGCGTCTCGAACTCGCCCTCCGATCCGGCGGCGGAGGCGCGCGAGGCGTCGTCGCGCGAGCAGCCCCCCGCGGCGCACGACACCAGCACGACGAACAGGAGGACCGCAGGCCACGCGGCGCGGAGCAGGCCAGGAGGAAGGGGACGCGGAGGAGTCATATCCGTTATATTAGACGAACATCCGCTATAATACAAGCCCTCCTTCTTGCCGACGGACTCGCGTATGCGCCAGAACGCGTGGCCCTCGACGTTCCTGGCACGAGTTTTTCTAGAACGCTGTCTTGCATCAAACCGCGCGCTTTTCTAGGGATCCCCCGACGCGCGGCCCTGGCACTCTTTGGCACAGGAGCGAATCCAATGACAGACCTTCGACCGACGTGGCTTCATCTCGGCCCCGTGTTCTCGCTCGCGATCGCCCTTTCCGGCGCGCTCGCGGGCTGCGGACCGCTCGGCTGGACGACCTGTGAGTACGACGGCGTCGAGTACAGCCCCGGCGACGAATTTCGTGACAAGGAAGGGTGCAACAGCTGCTTCTGCTCGGAGGACGGGAACGTCTCCTGCACCGATATGGCGTGCATCGCCGAGTGCACGTGGGGAGGGGTCACGCACGCGCAGGGCGAGTCGTTCCCTGCCGGGGACGGGTGCAACAGCTGCTTCTGCATGGAGGACGGGAACGTCGCCTGCACGCTGATCGAGTGCACCGACGGCTGCATCTACGAAGGGCTCGCCTATCTGCCCGGTGAGTCGTTCCCGGCGTCCGACGGGTGCAACACCTGCACCTGCGATCCCTCGGGCTCCGGGAGCGTCGGCTGTACCAAGATCGGGTGTCACGGCTGCGAACGAGACGGCATCGGTTACGCGGCGGGGGCGCCGGTCCCACCGGACGACGGCTGCAACAGCTGCACGTGCAACGCCGACGGCGAAATCGTGTGCACGGACGTGGCTTGCCCCGAGGGCTGCACGTATGGAGGCGTGGAGTACAGGCCGGGCGACAGCTTCCCGGCCCTCGACGGCTGCAACACCTGCACGTGCGGCGGGGATGGCAGCGTCGCATGCACGGAGAAGGGCTGTCTGGAGGCCTGCACCTACGGAGGCGTGGGGTACGAGCAGGGCGACAGCTTCCCCTCCCTCGACGGCTGCAACACCTGCACCTGCACCGCCGGCGGGGGCGTGAGGTGCACCGAGCGTTATTGCGGATGCGACCCGTCGAGCGAGTGGTGGCGCCAGTACGTGAGCACCAGCCCGGAGGAGTGCGCGCTCATCGACTTCGCCTGCACCGGAGGCCTGACCCACGTCTCCAACGAGTGCGGCTGCGGCTGCGAGCAGGACCCGAGCTGCCCGCCCTCGTTCAACTGCATGCCACCTCAGGCGTGCGATGTGGACGAGATCAAGAAGCGCTGCCCGTACTCCACGATCGCATTCTGAGCGGATGACCTCGAGGCGCATGCGCTCAGGGGCGCCGCGCGGACAGCGGGCAGGATGATGGCCTGTCGAGCGCGGAGCGGGCTACGACCGCTCCACGGCGCTCCGCAGCAGCGCCACGGCGGCCTCTCGCAGGATCGGCCCGTCCACGCGCACGGCGGGCGAGGCCTGCGCCAGCACCTCGTGGCAGCGCACCGGCAGCGCTGGCCCGCCGAGCACCGCGATGATGTCCGGCGTGCTGGCGGCGTAGACGATGCGGCTCACCCCCGCCCAGAACAACGCCCCCGAGCACATGGCGCAAGGCTCCCCGCTGGCGTACACGGTGCCGCCCGCGAGCGCTTCCGGGCCGTGCGCCGCCGTTGCTTCGCGGATCAACACCACCTCTGCATGCGCGGTGCAGTCCCCCTGCCCTGCGTTCGCCGTGCGCCGCTGGTTGAAGCTCACATGGATCACCTGGCCGCCTTGCACGAGCACGGCGCCGAACGGCATGTTGCCGGCGCGCAGGGCGTCGCTCGAGGCGTCCACGGCGAGCTGCATGAAGCCCGCGTCCAGGGGGTCGTCTACTGGATGGGTCATGGTAAACCGACCTCGCCGTTCACCGAGCTCGAGCGCGGGATCACGCCTGGGCCTGTGGATGCCCTCATGGTCGCTGCGTCGGCTCATCCTCTCGCACTGCGCATGCGGTGTCAACGGCAGAGGTCGATCGCCTGCGGCATCCTGGGGTAGCTCCTCGACCGCGCCAGACACCGGCGTCGCGCCACGAACTCCCATGGCGACGTTCAAGGCGCTGTCACTGCCGGCACCTTCGGCCCGGACGACATTGCGAGCTCGGAAATTAGGGACTAAGGAAGACGGAGCCAACATCAAGATCTTGCTCGAATGCGCAAAAGGACGCGTCATGCTCACGGTGATCAGCAAAGAGGACAGGGCTACGCGCCCCCTGGTTGCGACCTCCATCCGCGGGAAAGACGTCGAAACGCGAGCCCTGCGGCGTGGCACGGGATATGCCAACAAACATGCTGCCTGCCAACACTCAACTTCTGAACGAGCTCGGTCGGGCGGTCACGACAAGAGACGATCCATGAGATTGCTTCCAGCGGCGCTACATGCCTGGAGTGCCTTTTTGCTGTTCACCATGACCCCCGCGAGCGGATCGCCTTCGGCCGGCGGCAGCTCGGCCGAGGACGGACGAAGCGATGCCAGCGGGGTTCGCGGCGGCGCTACCCAGACGCGCGAACCGAGCTTCACCGATTGCCGTGGGGCCAATCGCTATACGTTCAACACCGCATTGTCGGACACGCGCTGCGCGGGCCCGGGGCTCGTGGTCTTCGCGGACTCGGAAGTGGAGGCGCTGGGATGCGCCGCCGCGAGGGCCGTGCTCCAGGGGGTTCAGCTAGCCCCGGCGGGGGCGGCGCGGACGTACGCGATGTGCGTCACCAGTCCCTTCGGGAGGTCGACCCAGCACGTCGCGGCGTACTCCCCGGATGACGCCAGGACGTGCGCGCGCTCCTATGTGTGCGCGGCGCTCGGCAACTGCACCGCCGCGCCGAACGCGTGTCCATGACGTCGCCTCGCTGGATTGCCGCAGCGGGGAGCGAGCCTCCGGGGGAGAAACCACCAGGTCCGCTGAACGGCGGCCGAGGTGAAGAGGCGCATCGATGGCGTGCGCTCGATGCTGACCGCCACCCCGGGGATGCCCGGAAGGCCCTCCCCGCTCCCTTCACCTCCATGGCGTGACCGGATGCCGGGAGGCGCGCGGCAGCGGCATTCGACCGGACGCTTGTCCCCGCGCGCCTGGAGAGTCCGCTCGGCGCGGCCTGACCCGAGAGCGCGCTCGAGGGTGCCGAAGACTTGCCGGCGCGGCGCGCGCGGATGGCCTTCGGGATCCGGCTCCTTGCGCACGTAGGCGACGCCACCGGTTGCCCAGACCGGCCCAGCTTGCTTGCAAGCTCTCGACTGTCGGAGCGTTCGTGCTATTACGGCGCCCCCCATGAACGCCTCTGACGCGATCAAGGAGCGGGTGGACCGCTTTATAAAGGACATCCTGAGCCTGGTCGAACGAGTTCAGGAGGAGCACCGCGCCGCAGCGCACCGGACTGTGACGACGATGCTGGCCGATCTGGGACGGCCAGCGGCGAACGCCTCCTCGGAGCGCCGTCCGAAGCCCCGGAAGGGGCCGAAGCCCCCCCGGAAGGGGCCCGCGCACGCCCAAAGGAGCGTGGCGAGGCCTACGAGGAGCGGGAAGCAGGGCGCGCTCTCGACAGCGTCGAGCTCCTCGACGGCGGCACCGTCCACGAGGAGCGGGAAGCAGGGCGCGCTCTCGGCAACGTCAAGCTCCTCGACGGCGGCACCGTCCACGAGGAGCGGGAAGCAGGGCGCGCTCTCGGCAGCGTCAAGCTCCTCGACGGCGGCACCGTCCACGAGGAGCGGGAAGCAGGGCGCGCTCTCGGCAGCGTCAAGCTCCTCGACGGCGGCACCGTCCACGAGGAGGACCTCAGCACCGGCATCCGGCGCGGAGCGAACCACGGCTGGCACGATGACCGCGACGGGAGACTCCACGAGCGATCGGGAGGCTGTGGTGCTCGAAACCGTTCGATCCCTCGTGCGAGGGACGGCGACGGAGATCGCCGCGCGCAGCGGGCTACCGAACGGGAGCGTGTACGTCACGCTTCGCACGCTCGTCGCTCGCGGCCGCGTGGCGAGAGCCGGGACAGCGAGGGGCGCCGAGTACAGCCTCGTCTCGTCCGGCGGGATCCGGCCCTTCAAGCGCGTGAAAGCTGCGAGACCCACCAGCGCTGCGGAGATGGAACAGACCGCCGACGCCGCGCTCCCGGAGTAGAAGATTCCGCTCACGCACGAGGTCGTCGCGGTGCGTTGAACGCGGCGCTCGCGCTCTGGCCCGCCGACGTGTCGGCCGCCATCGCCGCGCAGAACGTCCAGTTCGCGTCGGGCCGCATCGGCGACCTGCCGAGCCCGCCGACGCAGCAGATCAGCGCCACGCTCATCGCCGAGGGGCAGCTCACGACACCCGAGGATCTCGGGGCGATCGTCCTCCGCGCGAAGCCCGACAGGTCGCGGTGGTGCAGCTCGGGTGATGGGCGCGGTGCAAGGAGTCGCCGGAGAGCCCGAGCTCGCCGGCGGTCCCCATCTCCTGAGGACACGCGCCGCGACCGCTGAGCCTCGCTTTCAGCTCATGGATTCGTGAAGTCGTAGCATCCCTGCAGAGAACCAGCGGCTGGAGCCATGCTCGCCCCCGCGCCGAGCCGGGACAGATCCGTCATCACGTACACTGCGTCCCGGGGGAAAGGGAAAGCGGAGTCTTCACGTTTGCTGTAGGAGCCGCCTCCGACACAGTAGACCGTCGGGGTGCCGAGGCGCTCTCCCGGGATCACGAGATAACCGCTGACGATCTCGTTCCCGTCGACCTCGACATGGAGCACTCCACCAAGATCGAAATAGACATGGCCGCCATGCGCATCCGGGCCATACGAGAACTCGCTCGAGTTCTGGCCGTCGCCGTTCGGCGCTCCCTCGATTGGCCCCGAGAGCACATCCGCTTCGAACTCGTAAACGATCTCACCGGCGATGGGCTCACCGGGGCACGCGCCAAGCTTGACCAGCGATGCCATGGAGAACCTGTAGCCAGCTTCGTCCCGGATCACAGTCGAGCCGCCGGCATCATGGAACCACGTATCAGGGCTCGACCCCTCGGAGGGCATCCGGATCAACCCAGCGGCGCTCAGCTCGACGCCCTCTCGCAGCATCTCCCGTCCGAACAGATGCAGCTCACCACCAGCGCCGAAATCGAAGCGCAGGCTCTCCACGCGTCCAGCCAGGGAGCTCCACGCATAGGACTCTCGCACAGCCTGTCCGGACATGGATCCTTCGAGCGACAGTGAGCCGGGAGCACATCGCGGTCCGGTGTCTCCCTCCCCCGGGGTAGACGAAGCGGCATCGCAGCCACACAGAAGGAGGCCCGCGACCAGGAGGGCGCCCCCTGAGGCGCTCGCTGAGCGGACCGATCGGCGATGATGTTCATGAGGTTCCATGTGCGCGGTTGCTGGAAGGGCGAAGGTTCGTGTTCGGTGGCTCGGCAGGGTGGACTCTGTCACGTTTCGCCGCGGGTGTTAACCCCCCGCCCCCGCGAGCTCGGCCGAGGACCGGGAGGCGCAGTAGGAGCCCGCAGTGACATGGCCCCCATGCGCGCTCCCCCCGGAGCCTCACCTCATTTGATCTCGGGTCCCCCGTGCGCGACGAGCAGCGCTAACGACACCCGGCTCCCCAGCGGGATTCGAACCCTGGAAGCACGTCGAGATCCGCAAGAATCACGTAGGGTTCCGCATGCTGGCGGCGAGGTGACGATGCAGACGGTGGCGGCTAAGTGCGCGGAACCTCGTGGACCGGACGAATCGCGGACGAAACCGGCGGACCCGCGGTCGGCGCTGCTGGGCCAGCTGGCGGAAGGCATGAGGGAGGCGCTTGCTGCGGGCGACGTCGAGGCGGCGCGCATCGCCCACGAGGCGATCGGGCGGCTGCTCGGCGCGACGGGCGCGGACGCAGGCGGCGTCATCGACCTCGCGGCGGAGCGTCGCCGCCGCGGTAGGTAGACGAGGATGCTAGCGGCACCGCAGGTCGACCGCGACCTAGCGCACGGTGATTGACAACGAGACGTCCATCTCGTTGTCAAAAACACGGACGCCACGTTTCGAGCGTGACCGAGCCTGGGTATCGATTGCCGTTCTCGTGCTGACCTCGTAAACTCGCCGGACAAGCAATGTGTCACCCGCGGTTGCTGGTAGCACCCGGCACGCCGTGGACGAACCCAGCCACAACAAGGTCCTTCCTGTCCGTTGTCTACTTGAGCCCCTTGGCCGGCCAAGGAACCGCTCGGCCCAGGACAAGCCCTCGCCCATCCGCTTCCCTTCAGCAGACAGGCCCGAGG
This sequence comes from Sorangium sp. So ce327, assembly GCF_051530205.1. Taxonomy (NCBI): domain Bacteria; kingdom Pseudomonadati; phylum Myxococcota; order Polyangiales; family Polyangiaceae; genus Sorangium; species Sorangium sp. So ce327. The sequence continues at coordinate 6,164,699 of NZ_CP150330.1, forward strand.
GGGTGCCAGCGCTGGGGACTGGGGCGCCGAGCTCCCCCGAGCTCGACGTCGGGGCGCCCTGCTCCGACGCCGACACGACGGCACGCGGAACGCTGTGCTACCGTGGCGAGGTGATCAGCCAGAGCGCACGCACCGAGGTCGCGGTCGAGCGGAGGGTCACGTTCGCCGAGTGGACCAGTCTGCCTGAAGATGAACCGGGCGAGCTCGTCGACGGGCGGCTCGTGGAGGAAGAGGCGCCGGACGCCGTTCACGAAGTGATCGTGGCCTGGGTGATCAGGGTGCTCGGGGGCTGGCTCATTCCGCAGGGCGGGCTCGTGCTGGGCTCCGAAGCGAAGTACGCGGTGAGCGCTGTCTCTGGCCGTAAGCCCGACGCCTCTGCGTACATGCCTCGGAGCCGCAAGCCACCTCGGCGCGGAACGCTCCACGCTCCGCCCGACATCATGGTCGAGGTGGTCTCTCCTACCCCGCGGGACGCTCGACGCGACCGTGTCGAGAAGCTCCACGAGTACGCATCTTTCGGGGTGCGCTGGTATTGGATCATCGACCCGCAGGAAAGGACGCTCGAGCTCCTCGAGCTAGGAACCGATCGCCGCTACGTGCACGCGCGCTCGGCGGCCGACGGGATCGTCGGCAGTATCCCCGGCCTGGAGGGACTCTCGCTCGATCTCGACGCGCTCTGGAGCGAGGTGGAGCTGCTCGGTCCTGAATCCGGAGAAGGAACGCTCGGAGACCCGGAGGCCCAGTAGCGTTGCCGCGCTTCGTGCGGCATCTACCTGAACCTCCAGCCGACGCTCAACGCGTCGCAAGCGCTTGAAATGATGAATGAATTGCGTCCCCAGCGGGATTCGAACCCGCGTAGCAGCCTTGAAAGGGCTGAGTCCTGGGCCGGGCTAGACGATGGGGACCGGCGATTCGGCGCGGGACCCTACCGTCCGTCGTCGAGCAATGCAAGCCCAACTCGCGTCGCCCGTTGGGGTTTCCGCCGTCGGGCCCGGTCCCGCCCCGCGACCCCCCGCAGCCGCGGCGCCCGCCCCCCGAACCGCTGGACGACCGCCCTGAACCGGGCGACCATCCCCCACCCCACCTCACCCGATCCACCGAACGCCGCACAGGCCGAGCTCTCCCCATGCCGCCGTCCCCGCGCCTCGAGCCTGCCGTTCCGATGTCCCAGGGAGGACCGTGCCCCGGCGCCGGCGCCTGACGCGCGCCGCGCTGCTCGCCTTCTGCCCGCTCCCGGCGCTCGTCCCAGCCGCGTCCTCGCGCCCTGCGCTCGCGCAGCTCCCTTCCGCGCAGCCCTCGGCCGCGCCCCCTTCCCCTTCTCCTCTTCCTGTTCCCGCTTCTTCGCCTTCCTCTCCCGCTTCGCCTCGTCCCTCGCCATCGTCTCCCCCCTCGCCCGCCGCGCCGCCTCCCCTCGAGGTCGTCGTCACCGGTACCCGCACCCCCGAGAGCAGCCAGCGCGCCACCGTGCGCACGCGCGTCGTCACCCGCGACGAGGCCGAGCGCCGCGGGGCCACCAACGTCGGTGAGGCGCTCGACGGCGAGCTCGGCGTCCAGGTCAACCCGAGCGCCTACGGCGCGCTCGGCAACCCGAGCGCCATCCAGATCCAGGGCTTCGACCTCGACCGCGTCCTCGTCCTCGAGGACGGCGAGCGCGTCATCGGCGACGCCGGCGGCGCCATCGACCTCTCGTCCCTCCCGCTCGGCGACGCCTCCCGCATCGAGCTCGTCACCGGGCCGACCAGCTCGCTCTACGGCACCAGCGCCATCGGCGGCGTCGTCAACGTGCTCTCCGCGCCCCCCGAGCACCCCGGCTTCAGCGGCCGCGCCCGCCTCGAAGGCCGGAGCCGCGCCGGGCTCGTCCTCCAGGGATCGGGCGCCTACCGGGGCGAGCGCGCCTGGGTCAGCGCCGACGCCTCGTTCCAGCGGGAGGACAACCTCTCCCTCGTCGAGCCCGCCAAAAATCTCGCCCATCCCGAGGCCGGCGCCGACGCCCCCACCGCCCTTCCCGAGCGCGCCCAGACGCTCCTGGGCCTGCGGGCCGGCGCCGCGCTCGGAAGGGGCGTCGACCTGCGGCTCCGTGCGCGCTGGATCCACGACGAGCAGGACGGCGTCGAGCAGAAAGAACGGCCCGTCCTGGGGGTCTACCTCTACGACCTCCCCGAGGTGACCGACCGCATCACCCTGCACCTCGCCGAGACGCTCGACCTCGGCGGTGGCTCCAGCCTGCGCCTCGCCGCCGGCCAACAATGGGGCTTCCGATCGAGCGGCCGCGATCAGCGCGGCTCGCCCTACGAGGAGCTGCGCGAGCGCTCGGGCACCCTCCAGAGCTACGAGGCGATCGCCACCGTCGCCGACGGGCAGCGCACCTGGGTCGCCGGGGCGCGCGCCGAGGTGGAGACGCTCGACCAGGTGCTCAAGATCACCACCGTGACCACCTCCGGCACCGAGGAGATCCCGCCGAACGACGAGGTGCCCAGCACCCGGCTCGGCAGCGCCGCGCTCTACGGCCAGCTCGGGTGGAAGCTCACCGACGAGCTCACCCTCATGCCCGGCATTCGCGGCGAGCTCCGCGTCCGCTACGGCGGCGTCGTCGCCCCACGCCTCGCCCTCGCGTACCGGCCCTCACCGTCGCTCACGCTGCGCGTCTCCGGCGGGCGGGGGTTCCGCGCCCCCAGCGCGAAGGAGCTCGGCTTCTCGTTCGACCACTCGAGCCTCGGCTACATCCTCGAGGGCAACCCGGAGCTCGCCCCCGAGACGTCCTGGGGCGTGAACGGCGATGTCACATGGATCCCCCGAGAGGGGATCACGGCGCGGGCGGGCGCCTTCTCGAACTGGGTCGACAACCTGATCGACGTCGACCCGAAGCCCGTCAGCTCCTCCGACGGCGTCGATACGTACACCTACACGAACATCGCCGAGGCGCGCACCGCGGGCCTCGATCTCTCGGCCACGCTCCAGGCCACACCGTGGCTCCGCGTCGAGGCCGGCTACGCCTACCTCTGGACACGCGATGACACCGCCGATCCCGGACAGCCGCTCTCCGGCAAACCGCCGCACACGGCGCAGGCCTCGCTCCGCGCCGATCTGCCGCTCCGGCTCGAGCTCGTCACCCGTCTCCGGACCATCACCAGCGCGTTCGTCGAGAGAGACCCGCGCGCCGAGGAAGACGTGCACGCCCCCGGGTTCACGACGCTCGACGCGCGGCTCGCGCGGCCGCTCTGGCCTTCGTCGCAGGCGTATCTCGGCGTAAGGAACCTGCTTGGCGCGCAAAAGGACCCTGAGCGCCGCGGCGATCACCGGCCCCTCGAGGGGCGCACGTTTTACGTCGGCGTCCGCGCCGATCTACCGTGGGAGGACTCATGACAAGAGGATCGGTCGCGGCAGCGCTTCTCCTGCTCACCCCGGCGTGCGGCGGCGGCGGGACCTCCAGCGGAGACCCGGGGACCTCCAGCGGAGACCCCGGGACTACGCAGGACGGCGCGCTCCTCGAGGTCGACGTGCCGTCCACCGGCCGCGTCTTCCTTCGTCTCGCCACGCCGGAGATCGCGCTCCCGGAAGGCGACGGCGCGGCGTCCACCGACTGGGATCTCGCGCTCTCCGGCTACGACGTCTTCACCAACAGCGGCCTCAGCGGCCCCGGCGACGGCGGGGCGCTGCCGATCGGCCTCGAGGACTACAGAGCGGGTGAGCTGCCGAGCACCCCCTTCCTGCTCACGGACGACTCCGGCGGCGCCTTCTCGCGCTGGTACGCCTACGACGGCGAGGAGCACGTCGCCTTCAGCCGCTACCACGTCCACGCGATCGAGCACGAGGGCCGGTACTGGAAGCTCCAGATCGTCTCCTTTTACGGGGAGGTGGACGGGGCGCCGGTCACGGCGCTCTATCAGCTCCGCTACGCCGAGGTGCTCCCCGACGGCCCCGGCCCGACCGTCGACATCCAGGATCTCGACGCGACCGCGGGCGGCATCGACGCGCCCGAGACCGAGCCGAGCGCTTGCCTCGACCTCGCGGGCAACCGGCAGCTGATGCTCACGCCGGAAGAGGCGCGCGCGTCGACGGATTGGAATGTCTGCTTCCGAAGGTCGCTCGTCAGCGTCAACGGCGAGCTCGGCGGCCCCGGGACCACGCGCGCCGCCGACCTCCAGGCAGATGCGTCGGGCTCCGAGGAGCTCGCCGAGGTCAAGGCGCGCACCGCCGCGTCGGAGCAGGCGCGGTTCGACGCGGCCGACCACGCGGCCCTCTCCGATCCCGCCGTCCCGTACCGCGGCGACCACATCGCGACCGCCTTCACGGGGCGGTGGATCGAGCCCGGCGCGACGCCCCCCGCGCCGGCGAAGGACGCCGCGTGGCTCGTCCAGGGCGCGGACGGCGTGTCGCGCTTCGTGATCGTCATCGAGCGCTTCGAGGGCGCGACGGAAGCATCTCCAGGTCGGGTGAGAATGCGCGTCAAGCAAGTGGAATGAGCGCCGCTCACGCCATCGCACACCCCGCCGAGGTCACGAGCGTGCGCAGCGCGTGACACCGCGCGAGGGCCCGCGCATACTGCGCGCGCGGTGAGGGAGGGCCCTTACCGACGCAGGAGCATGCTTATGTCAACGTCGCTTGCACCGGCATCGAGCGCACTCGATCCGTCTCGCGTGGACGGGAGGAAGCCGGGCGGCGAGCGCCGGGCAACGCAGGTTCGCGGAGGCGCTCTCCTCGCCGCGGGCGCGCTCGCGGCCCTCGTCGCGGGCGCCTGCGGCGGCAGGGTGGTGGTCGACGGGTTCGAGCCGCCGCCCGACGGCTCCGGCGGCTCCAGCGGCTCCTGGAGCTCCGGAGACACGGCGAGCTCCGCGCCGCAAGGCTCCTCCGGGGCCGGTCTAGGCGGCAGCATCGGAGAGGGGGGGGCCCCGCCGATTCCGCCCCTCGTCAAGGAAGAGCACGACAACGTCGACATCGACGGCGCCGTCCCGGTGACCATCCAGCCGGGCACCCTGGGCTTCACGGCCGTCGCCGAGATCATGGCGTCATCGCCGAGCTTCGAGCCCATCGGGATCGAGAGCATCCGCGGCCCCGACGGCAGGCTGCTGGCGGCCGACTACACCATCCCAGGCACGATGGCCGCCTTCTTCAACCAGGGCATCGGCGCGGCGGCCGTCCCCCAGACCGGCGCGGACGCATCCGCGCCGCTCGCGCCGGGCGTCTACTGGATCAAGCTCGGCAACGGCGGAGTCGGCCCTTTGGTAGAGCCGGTGCGCCTCTCGGTGTGGCACCGCCGGACGCTCGACGGGCGCTTTCACGGCGGGAAGATCGACATCAACGCCTTCATCGCCGGAGAAGCGGTCTCCGAGCAGTACATGCGGCGCGCGCTGCTCGCCGCGTACGAGGGGTACGTGGGCCTCGGCGTGGGCAGCATCAACGTCCGCCACCTGGGCTCGGAGTGGGAGTTCATCGACGACGAGCTCCTCCCCGGCCTGCTCGAGCAGACGGCCGGCGCCCCCGGCCGTCCGGCCCTCAACGTGATCGCGGTGACGGCGTTCGGGGGGAGCATCGTGCAGGCGTCCGGCGTGACGCCCGCCGTGCCCTCGGTCGCGGTCGAGCACGGCACCCACCTGAGCGGCATCGTGGTCACGCTCTACGAGGAGCCCTCGGTTGACAGCTTCATCCTGCGCCATGAGCTCGGCCATCTCGCCGGGCTGTTCCATACGACCGAGTTCGACGCGGACTTCGGCGACCCGCTGGACGACACCGAGCAGTGCAGCAACATGAGGTCACGGAGGGAGCGCTGCCCGGATTTCGGGAATCTCATGTTCCCGACGGGGGGCGACTTCTCGGGCACGATGACGCCGCAGCAGACGGCGGTCGTGCGGGCGAGCGCGCTCTACCGCGGGATCGTCGAGCAGGGCGGCGGGGCGGCCGTCCCGCTCCCGGCCGACGCGGACACGCCGGCGAGCGGAGCGCCCATCGCGCCGCCGACTCCGGGCGAGGGTGCTCGCTCGTTTGCGCCGGACCGCCTCGCCTCCACCGCCGCGCTCCCGCCGCACGCCGCGGCGCTGCTCGCGGGGCACTTCTGCGGCCAGAGCGCTGCCCGAGGCGCGGATTTCGACGAGCTGCTCCGCGCGGCCGGCGCCGACGCCGATCGGCTGCTCGCGGTCGGCCGCGATCCCGGGGCGCCGGCGTACGTGAGGGCGCGCGCCCTCACCGCGGCGGGCCGCGCCGCCACGCGTTCCTCCGCCTCCGCCTCGACGCGCGTGATCGCGGAGCTCCAGGCCCTCGCCGCGGACCCGCGCCTCCCGCGCCGCGCGCGGCTCGGCGCCGTCGAGGGGGTCGCGGCCGCCTCGCCCGCCGCCGCCCGCGCGCTCGCCGCGCGCCTGACCGCCGACGCCGACGGGGTCGTCGAGCGGATGGCGACCCGCGCCGCCGCGCGGTGAGGCCGCGCTCGCCGCGGCCGGCGTTATCCCGCCCTGGACCTCGCGGCCATGGAGATCACGCCCGTCCCAGCGACGGCGCGCGCGAAGTCCAGCCCCGTCAGCACGCCGCGGAGCCGCCGCCCCTGCACGACGAGCACGCGCCGCGCCTGCGCCGCGTGCGCGGCGGCCGCGGCGCGGTGGAGCGGCGTCCGGACGTCGAGGCAGACCATGGCCGGGCTCATCACGTCCTCGACCGGTGAATCGGACAGCACGCCGTGCGCGAGCAGCGCCTCGGTCTGGGTGAACATCCCCACCGGCCACCCGCCGGGATCCACCACCACGAGCCCGCTCACCTGCGCCGTCGTCAGCCGGTCGGCGGCGAGCGCGAGCGGCGCGTCGAGCGGGATCGTGTACGCGGGCGCCGACATGAGCCCGCCGATCGGCGTCGGGTCCCGCGCCTCGACAAGGGAGAGCAGGAGATCCTTGGTGCTGAACACGCCCGTCAAGGCTTCGTCCTCGCGGACGAACACGCGATGGATACGGTGCTTCAGCAGCACGCTCGCAGCCTGCCCGACCAGCGTCGCGCGCCCGACGGTGATGATGCCCGGGCGCAGCACGGCCCGCGACGGGACATCGGGCAAGGTGAGCAGCATTCCTCGGCTGTTCGTCTTCGTCTCGAACCTGCCGAGCCGGAGCAGGTCGGTGCGCGACAGCACGCCGATCGCGCGCGACGCCGCGTCCAGGATCGGAACGCAGGAAATCGCGCGCTCGCCCAGCGTGCGGTGCACCTCTGGCAGCGGCGTCATGTCGGACGCCGCGATGACTTCACAGGTCATGTAACGCGAGACGGGTGTCGCAAAAGACATCATGGCGAGCATTCCTCGAGGACGCCGGCGATCCGGCGCGCTCCAGAGGGAGCAAGAAGCGATCCGCCATGGGACGAGGGCCGCCAGGCCTGGCGCAAGCGCAGGCACCGCGCCTCGGCGCGCGATCTGCGCCGAGGTGTGCAACGGGCTGGGCAGCGGCTGAGCCGCCAGACCCAGGTGCGCGTGCCAGGCGGCGATGTCCTAAAATGCGACAGGTGGGGGCCCCGGAACGTGGCCGCCAGGCGCACGGCCGTCGCCGATCCGGAGACCCCCGGGGCTCCTGACCTCCAGGAGCTTCGCGCCTGCCGCGAGCTCCCGGAGGCCAGTGTCCCGGCTCGGCCCGGGCGATCCGTCAGACGAGCCGCGGCTCGGGCGCCGGGCGCGCAGGGGGCCCCTCGTGTTCCGAGGGCCTGTCGTGCGCCGGTCCAGGGCCCGCGCTCGCCGTCGTCGCCGCGGATGGACTCCGGGCCAGCGGGCTAGAACCTGCCGCAGCCGCCGCCGCCGCCCCAGCCGGGCCTGCCGCACGGCGGCCTGAAGCCGCCCCAGGGGCCGTTCCAGCCGCAAGGCCTGTAGTTCCCGAAGTTGCCCCAGTTGTTCCAGCCCGGGTTACCCCAGGGGTTCCCGCCGACGAAGCTCCCGTTGCCGCAGCCCGGGAGGCCCCAGTTCCCGTTGGGGAAGCCCAAGTTCCCGTTGGGCCAGCCCCAGCTCGGATCGGCGAAGCCCCCGGAGGCCCCGCAGCTCCGCGCCCAGCTGGCGTCGCCGCACAGCGCCTGGGAGGCCTCCTCCACCGTCACGGCCTCGTCCGCATCACTCTCGTCGACGTCCGCCTCGCCCGCGCCCACCGCGCACCCGGTGGCCAGCGCCGCCATCGCCATCGCGACGCACATCAACCTGGTATTCAACAGCTCGACCATTTCTCCTCCTTGCCCTGCCCGCGACGTCTGCAAGACCGTCGCGCCAGTCGGGTTGCGGAGAGAGCAGCGCTCATGCCCGAGAGCTGGTGTGCAGAGCCTGCCGCCCGAGGGCGCGCGCCGCGGGCGCGAGGCAACGACAAACCGACATTCCTAAACAGCGCACGACCCCGCGGTGATCCTCCGTGTCCCCCCGCGCCGGATCACTGCGCAGAGAAGGCGCTTCCAGGCGCGCTCGGCGCCCGCCGGGAGCGCCTCGCGCAACGCGGCGGCTCCGGCAATAACACGCCTTTCGCGCGCTGCGGATTTCTCGGCGCAGCGCGCGCCGACGAGGTGTCTCCGACGATGTCGAGCCTCCGCGCTGACAACATGAGACAAGGGGCGATAACACCGCAGGTGCATTCGCCGTCCTCAGGCGATCAACGCCGCCCCGCTCGGCCCATCTCCCCTGCGCTCATGTACGCAAGAGTGCTCAAAAAGGACGCTCCGGGCATCCCGCGCTGCGCGCGTCAGGGGTCTTATCGAGTCGAGTCGGCCCCATCCTCCGCCGGGCGAGCGCGGCGGCGGCGCGGGGCCGCTCAGGGCGCGGCCATCCAGGTCTCCCAGGCTCTCGAGAAGTCGTCGGCGTGGATCTCGTGGCCGCGCCCCGGGTGCACAACGAGCTCGTGCTCCCAGCCGTGCTGGGTCAGCACGTCGGCGAGGTTCTCGGCGCTCGCGATGGTGGAGGCGAGCTCGAGCTCACCGACGGCGATGAAGATCGGCGGCCTCTCCTCGGAGAACAGGTGCTCCTCGATGACCATGCGCCCCGCGCCGACGAGCGCTGCGCCGTCGACGGCGACGAGGCCTTCCAGCGCCACGTAGCTCGCGAAATAGCCGCCGTTGGAGAAGCCCATGACATAACGCCCGCCGAACGTCCCGCCGAGGATCCGCTCCATCAACGCCTCTGCGCGCATCCACTCTTCGAGCAGGGCGGGCGCCGCGGCGTCGACGGTCTCGCGGCGCGTCGGCCAGCAGGAGTAGGTCTCCACGGACGGATCCCAGGTGCAGAGTCCTGGTCTTCCGCGCGGAAACACCGCGACGGCGCCGAGCGCCTCGGCGGCCTCCGCGGCGGTTGCCTGCAGGCCCACGGGCAGCGAGTCGGGCGCCATGGCCCCGTGCAGCACATAAAGGATCGGCGCGCCGCGGAGCGCGGTCTCCGGCACATGGAAGCAGGTGTGGTCGTCCAGGCCGATCCACCCTGCCGAGCACCAGTCCGTCTCGACCGGCTCCCAGCTCAGCGCGCCGCGCTCGCCGCCGCCGCCGCCCCCGCCGCCCTGCCCTCCCGCGTTCCCTTGCTCGCCCGCGTTCCCTTGCTCGCTCGCGCCCGACGCGCCGCTGCTCGCCGCGATCGGGTCCGGGGCAGCGCCGCCCCCGCCGGCGGCGCCCGATCCACGCGGCGCCTCGCTGGCAGCGCGCTCGCACGCGACCAGCGCGAGCACCGCCATGCTTGCCACCCTTGCCGCGCGGTCTGCCCTGTCCATGCGCGCTCCTCGGTCAAGATGCCCTGTCGGTCGTGGCGCGGCAACGCTCTCGCGGCGCCTGCGCCACGAGGACTCCCGCCCCGCCGCCGAAGCGACCCGCTCGGCGCGCCTGCCCCCCGGGTAAGGGCGAAGACCGCCTGCCCTTGCCCTCCCGGCGATGCCGCAGTACCGAGCCGACCATGACCCCACTTACTGGCCTCCCCGGCCCCTTCCTCGAGGCCGTCCAGCGTGAGTTCCCCGCGGATTTCCTCTCGACGGACGCCGCCGATCTCGCGACCTTCGGCCGCGACTGGACCAAGGTCCACGAGCCCAGGCCCTCGGCCCTCGCGCTGCCGCGGTCGACCGACGAGGTCTCGCGGCTGCTCCGCCTCTGCTCCGAGCACCGCGTCCCGATCGTGCCCTCCGGCGGTCGCACGGGGCTCGCCGCCGGCGCCGTGGCGGCCAGGGGCGAGCTCGTCGTGTCGCTCGATCGGATGCGCAAGATGGGCCCGGTCGACGTCCTCGGCGCGACCGTGCGCGTCGAGGCAGGGGCGGTGACCGAGGCGGTGCACCAGCACGTCGCGCCGCACGGCCTCACCTGGCCTGTCGACTTCGCCTCGAAGGGGTCGAGCCAGGTCGGCGGCAACATCGCCACGAACGCCGGCGGCGTGAAGGTCATCCGCTATGGCCTGACGCGCCAGTGGGTGCTCGGGCTCACCGTCGTCACCGCGAGCGGCGCCGTGCTCGAGCTGAACGGCGCGCTCGAGAAGAACAACACGGGGATCGACCTGCGCCAGCTGTTCATCGGCAGCGAGGGCACGCTCGGCATCATCACCGAGGCGACGCTCAAGCTCACGCGGGTGCCCGAGGCGCTCAACGTGTTCCTGTTCGCGGTGCCCGACCTCGCCGGCGTGCTCGCGCTGTTCCGCGAGGCCCGGACGGGGCCGTTCGTGGTGATGGCCTACGAGTTCTTCACCGAGAAGTGCCAGGCGCGCCTGCGCCGCCACAGGAACGTGCGTGTGCCGCTCTCCGCGCCGTCGGACTACTACGTGCTCATCGAGGTCGAGCGCGGCGAGCCCGAGGCGCTAGAGGCGTGGATCACCTCGCTGTTCGAGCGCGGGCTGGTCACCGACGGCACGCTCGCGCAGCACGGCGCGCAGGCCGCCGAGCTCTGGGCGCTCCGCGAAGGGATCAGCGAGAGCCTGTCGGCGACCGGGCTCCCGCACAAGAACGACGTGTCCCTCCCCATCCAGGAGCTCGAGGGCTTCTGCTCCGAGCTCGAGAGCCTCTTCGAGGCCCGCTATCCAGGGTGGGAGATCGCGCTCTTCGGCCACATCGGCGACGGCAACCTCCACATCAACGTGATGAAGCCCGACGACCTCACGCGCGAGGAGTTCCTGAAGCGCACCCACGAGGCGGATCACGCCATCTTCTCGCTCGTGAAGAAGTACCACGGCAGCATCTCCGCCGAGCACGGCATCGGCCTGCTCAAGAAGGATTACCTGCCCTACTCGCGCTCGGTAGAGGAGCTCGCGATCATGCGGTCCATCAAGCGGGTGCTCGATCCGCTGAACCTCATGAACCCGGGCAAGATCATCGACGTCTGAGCGCCTCCCGCTCCGCCCCTCCCCCGGCGCCCCGCTGCGATACCTGACGAATCGAGCGGCCGTCGCCTGATCCCAGAAAAGCGCGACGAACCGGCACCTTTGCCCCGGACGCAAGGCGTTTCCCGGATTTTTCACGCCTGCGCTCGATACCACTACCAGGGCCATAGAATTCGAATCATACCTAGTCGGCCATGACGACGGACATGGCCTTTCCGGCCACGACGGGCGGTTTATCAACGAAAGAAGCGGCGCGGCACATGACGTTCCGTCCCATGTTCGGTCGCTATGAAGTGATCGGAGAGCTCAGCTCCGGGGGCATGGGCGCCGTCTACCTGGCGCGGCAGAAGGGCCCTGGCGGCTTCATCCGTGACGTGGCGTTGAAGGTGATGCTGCCCGATCTGGCCGGGAAGATACCGGACGCCGCCAGGATGTTCCTCGAGGAGATGCGCGTCCTCGCGAGCATCAACCACAACAACGTCGTTCGTATCCTCGATTTCGGCGACGAGCACCAGCCGCTCCACATGGTGATGGAGTACCTGCCCGGCGTGACGTTGGCCTCGCTCCGAGCTCAGCTGTACACCGCGGCGCGGGTGCTGCCGCCGGACCTCGTGGCCGCCATCCTCGCCCAGGCGTGCCGGGGACTCCACGCGGCGCACGAGCTGCGCGATGAGCATGGCAATCACCGCGACCTGGTCCACCGCGACGTGACCCCGCAGAACATCATGTGCTGCCCGGATGGCGCGGTGAAGATCATCGATTTCGGGATCGTCTGGGCCAAGCACCGGCTGGTGGAGTCCACGGGCTGTCTGATGGTCAAGGGCAAGCTCGCGTACATGTCGCCCGAGCAGGCTTCGGCGTCGCCGCTGACCCGGAGATCCGATCTGTTCTCCGTGGGGGTCATCCTTCACGAGCTCCTGACCGGCCAGCCGCTCTTCCGGCGCGACACCGACATCGCCACGATCCGGGCCGTCCTCGAGGCCTCCGCCCCGCCCGTGCGCTCGCTGCGGGCCGACGTGCCACGGCGGCTGGACGAGCTGGTGCTGCACACGCTCGCGCGCGATCCAGCGGCTCGGCCGGAGAGCGCCGCCGTCGTGGCCGACGAGCTCGAGGCGATCGTCTGGGAGGCGGGCGGGCGCTTCGTCCATCCAGAGGCAGCTGCCCGCCAGCTCTCGGCGCTCGGGGCGAGCCTCGCTGGGCGCGCGGCCGAGCCCCTCCGCGCGGCGCCCTGGTTCGTCCACGCCGGGCGCGGCGCTCCGCCTGCAGCTGCGATGGCGCAGCCCGAGGGCGGGGTCGAGGCCCCGCGAGCCGCCGGGCTGCTGGAGCTCGCCGCCCCGCGGGCTGGCACCTGCGAGGCGCGCTCGCTGACGGAGGGCCGGAGGCTCATGCTCCAGTCGGTGGCCGTCGACGAGCGAGACCGCTTCCAGACACCCATCCTCTTCGCGGCCGCTCCGGACCTCCTGCCCGCGCCGCTGCTCGTGTCGCCGCGCGCAGGCTCGCTCTTCATCGAGGTCGAGCGGCGCGCCGTCTCCCCCGGCGGGCCGCGACCGAGCATCTATCACGATGCCAGCAACCCCTCGACGCGCTGCGAGGGCCTCCTCCTCCCCGAGGTCGCGCGGGACGTGCGCTTCGACGTGGGGCACCGGCGCGCCCGGGTACAGCGGCTCCACTGCGACAGCGCCGAGGCGGCCGCCGGCGGAGCGCGCCTCCGCGTCGACATCCCGTGGCTCGCGGCGGCGATCGTGGCCGACGGCGCCGCGAAGCAGCTCGTGGTCCTGTCGGCGGTCGACCCGGCCACCGGGACGGCCCACCTCGCGTGCATCAACGTCTTCTAGGCCGCCGCTCACGCGCGCGAGCGCGGCGATCGAACCCTGGACTCATGAGGTGATGACCATGCTGACACTGGTGCAGACGCCGGAGTCGACGCAACCGATCCCCGGCGAGCAAGGCGCCGGAGCCTCCTCCACGCCGAGGAGCGCGCCCGGCGCGGCGCTGAACGCCGTCCAGGCCAACGTCAGCTACCAGTTCCTCACCACCCGCGACGCGACGGGGCTCTGCTCGCCGATCGAGCTCGGCCGCGGCAAGTTTGCGAAGGTCTACAAGGGGATGCAGCTGAGCGCCGGCCAGAACGTGCGGTTCGTCGCGATCAAGGTGCTCCACGACTTCGCGCAGCTCTCCGAGGAGCGCCTGTTCAGCCAGGAGATCAAGCTGCTGAAGGAGATGACGACCGACGCCGGCGTGAACGTGGTCTGCACGCTCGACATCATCCAGCTAGAGCCGATGGTGCTGTGCGGCTGCAGCACCATCTACCACCCCGCCTGCCCGAGGGGGTGCAATACGCTGCTCCGGCGCAAGGACATCGCGACGGAGAGCCACCCATCGCTTCACTGCAAGGAGTGCGGATACGAGCTCTCGGGCCGTTACATCAACGGGCAGTTCTTCGAGCTGCTCCAGTACCCCGCGAAGCGCTGCTGCCAGCAGGGCCCCACCGCCAGATCGGGCAGGATCCTGAACTTCGTCGATCGCGAAGCGGTCGTGATGGAGCTCCTCGAGGTGAGCCTCGTCGAGTTCGTCGGGCGCCGCCGCAGCGAGCTGCAGGCCCTGTGGGCACGGTACGGCCAGCCCTGGGTCGAGCTCGACACCCGCGCCCAGCGCGGCGATCCGTGGCATAGGCGGGCGTTCACCTGGATCGAGGACGTGTGGCGGCAAGACCGGTCCCACACGCTCTTCCACAAGGCGATCCTGCTCGAGAAGGTCCGGTTGATGGTGGAGCTCGCCGAGTCGGTCGCCTGGCTGCATGGCGAGAAGACCATCGTGCACAAGGACCTCGCCCCCGACAACCTGATGATCACCCCCGCCAGCGCCACGACCGCCGAGCGCCAGCGCGAGGGCGCGAGCGACCTCCGCGAGGCGCTCGACGACATGATCAGCTCCCCGCGATTCCACGTGCGGGTCATCGATTTCGGCCTGTCCGACAAGGACGAGCTCACCCGCAGCTGGTACGAAGACGAGGTCGCCGGCGGGAGCATCAAGCACCCCTTCCTCTCGCCCGAGGCCTGCCGCCGCAAGTTCCGCATCGCGCAGCGGATCACGCTCGACGGTGATCGGTTCCGGGTGCCGAAGCCCCTCGCGGCGGACCTGATGGACACCGACATCCTGGCCGATGAGCGCGACCCGAGGCACGATCACGATCTCGAGATCATCCGGATCGAGCGAGATCCGTCGAGCGGGGAGCTCATCGCCTGCTTCCGAGGCGAGCCGCCGCTCGATCCGAACAACCAGCAGTTCGATCTGGTGCGCCGGCTCGGCGAGGCGCACGATCTCTACGCGGTCGGCGCGCTCTTCTATTTCATCTTGACCGAACAGCAACAGGACGTGGAGGCGCTCGGCAAATTCGTGGGCTCCCTGGAGGACGTGCCTTTGCCCCTCACGCCGAGCCACCTGGCGAAGAACGACCATTACGTGAAGCGCCGCAACGCCATCCCCGAGAAATTCTGGCAAGACGAGCTGATGGTGCTGATCCTGCGCGCGATGGTGCGAGGCCGCCCGGAGAGCCTGAAGGCGAGCCGCATCGCCAGAGATCCGACGGCGGCGCGGCAGCTCCTGCGCGAGACCAAGAAGATCTGCAACGGCATCCAGCAGGAGATCCTCTCCGCCCAGCGCGTCGCGAAGCTCCAGCGAACGCTGCTCCTCGGGGCGGCGGGGGCGCTCGGGCTGGTGATCTTCCTGGTCGCCACCCTCGTCGCGATGACACGGCACCACGGGTGAGCCACGCGCCGCCCGGAAGTCGCAATTTTCTTGCAATGACAGAACCGCGGCGTCGCTCGACAGGGGCGTCCGCCGCGGCGCCTGGCACGTCGAACCGCCCGGAGCACCGTGTAGGATCCCGGGACTCAACCCGTGACCGCGCGGCAGAGCGCCGGCGGCCGTTCGACGGAATCAGCGCAAGGAGACACGATGACCTTCGACGAATCCAAGCTCTCGCACCGGTTCACCGAGCACGGCGGCGTGCGCCTCCACTACGTCGAGGCGGGCGACGGGCCGCTCGTCGTGCTCCTCCACGGGTTTCCCGAGATCTGGTACTCGTGGCGCCACCAGATACCCGCGCTGGTCGAGGCGGGTTACCGCGTGATCGCGCCCGACATGCGCGGCTACAACCTCTCGGACAAGCCCGAGGGCGTCGCCGCGTACGCGATCGCCGAGCTCACCGCCGACGTGGCCGCGCTCATCCAGGCTTCTGGCGCGGAGCGCGCCGCCGCGGTGGTCGGCCACGACTGGGGCGGCGGCGTCGCCTGGGGGTTCGCGGCGCGGTATCCGGCGCTCCTCGAGCGGCTGGTCATCCTCAACTGCCCTCACCCCGAGCGGCTGTTCGCCGGGTTCCGCACGGCCCGGCAGCTCCGCAAGAGCTGGTACATGTTCTTCTTCCAGCTCCCGAAGCTCCCGGAGCTCGCCGCGCAGAGGGACGATTTCGCGCAGCTGCGCGCGTCGGTGAAGGACGATCCGCGACGCCCGGGCGCGGTGAGCGACGAGGATCTCGCCCATTACGTGAAGGCGTGGTCGCAGCCCGGCGCGCTCACGGCGATGATCAACTACTACCGGGCCCTCTTCCGCCCGGGCAGCCTTCGCGAGGCCAGCAAGCCGCCCCGCATCGACATCCCGGTGCAGGTGATCTGGGGCGAGCACGATCGCTATCTCGGCTCCGAGCTCGCTACGCCTGATCCGAAGCTGGTCCCGAACGCCCGAGTCGCCCGCATCCCCGACGCGAGCCACTTCGTGCACTACGACAGGCCCGAGAAGGTCAATCAGCTCCTCCTCGAGTTCCTGCGCTGACGCCGTCGCTGAAGCGCGATCGCGCGCGGGGCGCTCGCGGGCGTGCGCGGCGCGACCGCCGGCGAGGCACGTTTCCTGACGCACGTACCCGTTTGACACGGCGGAGCGACCGATCGAACCTGGCGGGCGCTCATGCTCCGCCGCATCCCCGATCGCAACATCTGGCTCGTCTTTGGCTCGATCTTCCTCCTCGGTCTCGCGTACGGCATCGCCATCTCGCTCACGGCGGTCTTCCTCGATGCGCGCGGGTTCACCAAGACCGACATCGGCCTGCTCGCGTCGTGCTTCGCGCTCGGCATCGTCCTGCTCTCGCTGCCGATGGACACGCTCATCCGCCGGTTCTCGGCGAAGACCACGCTGGTGCTCGCGCTCGTCGGGTACGCGGCGGCGGTCGGCGCCTTCCCCTTCCTGCCGACCTTCGCCGCCATCGCCGCGGTGCGTTTCCTCGACGGGGCCTGCTCGGTCGGCATCTGGGTGAGCTGCGAGACGATCCTGCTCGCCCGGTCGGACAAGGACAACAAGGCGTTCGTCACGAGCCTCTACGCCGTCTCGATGGCGCTCGGCTACGTCCTCGGGCCGCTCTGCGCGCCGCACATCGTCGCGCTCTCCTCGATGCCCGCGGCGTTCCTCCTCTCGTGCGTGATCTCGCTGATGTCGGCCGTCCTCGTGCTCGCGCGCCTCGATCGCGACCTGCCGGGCATGTCCGAGGCCCACGGGAAGGCCGGCGCGGCGAGCGGGGCGGAGCCCTCGGCGTCCTCCGCCTCCATCCTCTGGCGCATCAAGACCGCGTGCTTCGCGACCTTCGCCTACGGCTATTTCCAGGCGTCGGTCGTGCTGTTCCTCCCGCTCTACCTGATGGCTTCCAAGGGGGTCACGCGCGACCAGACGATCCAGATCCCCGCCTACTTCGCGGTGGGCATGCTCCTCTTCACCAACGTCTTTGGCCGGATCGGCGACCGCCGCGGCCACCTGCTGCTCATGCGCGCGCTCGGCACGATCGGCACGCTGATGATCCTCGGCTTCGTGTACCTCGATCGTTACGACGCGATGTGCGTGGCCGTGTTCGTCGCGGGGGCGACGCTCGCGTCGATATCGCCGCTCAGCCTGGCGCTCCAGGGCGTCGTCACCGCGCCGCGGGACTACAGCCGCGCGAACTCGCTCTACAACGTCTTCTATGCCGCCGGGATGCTCCTCGGCCCTCCGGCGTCGAGCGCCATTTACCAGGCCGCGGGCGGCATCGCGATGATCTACCACCTCGCGGCGCTGTGGGCCGCGTTCGTCGTGTTCACCGTCGTCTTCGCGGGCGACGACCCGGCCGCGCGGCGCAGCGCCGGAGAGCGCGTCAGCGTCCCGGTCTGGAATGAATAATCGCTGTCTCCACGGCGGGGTCCATCGCGGCGCTCAACGTCGAAACCTGCCAAATCCCCTCATTTTATTGGCATTTTAGCGAGAAATTCACAGGGAGGCGGGGAGACGGGGAGATCAATGGGATTTTACTCTCCGTCTCCCCGTCTCCCCGCCTCCCTGTGAATTTCTCCGGAAATTCGATCGACCGATCGCGGATCCTCGCCGGGTTCAGAGATCGCAGCCGCACGACCGCCGGACGATCAGCTCTGTCGGCAGCTCGATCCTCCGCTCGGCCTTGCCCGTCTGGATGAGGTCCACCAGCGCCTGCACCGCGCGGTAGCCCACCCCGTCCGTCGGCGCGCGCACCGTCGTGAGCGCGGGCTCGAGGTGTCGCGCCGACGGCGCGTCGTCGAAGCCGATGACCGAGACCTCCACGGGCACGCGCTTGCCCGCGGCGCGCAGCGCCTCCATCGCGCCCGCGGCAGCGTGGTCGCACCACGCGAAGATCGCGTCGAGGTCGACCCCCTCGCGCACCCACGCGAGCGTCGCGGCCCGCGCCTCCCGCGCGTCGAAGCCGCGGCGCATCAGGCGCGGATCGACGGCGATGCCGTGCTCGGCCAGCGCCTCCCGGTACCCCTCCGCGCGCGTCGTCGAGTCCTCGCTCTCGGGGACGCCGTGGAGGAAGGCGATCCGGCGCCGGGCGTGCGCCTCGATCAGGTGCCCCACGATGGCGCGCGCGCCGGAGGCGTTCTTGATGATCACGCTGGGCAGCGGGGCGTCCGCGGGCGACGACTGGTACATGAGCACCGCCGGGCACTTCTGGTGGATCAGCTGCCGGAGATCGGCCTCGTGGACGTAGTGGCCGAAGATCAGAACCCCGTCCGTGTTGTGCCGCCCGACGAGGCGCCGCGCCGGCGCCTCCGGCCTCACGGAGAGCAGCACGTCGTAGCCCGCCTCGGCCGCCGAGGCGGCGATGGCCCGCACGAGGCTGGAGATGAACTCGGTGCTGATGTTCGGCAGGAGCAGGCCGAGGACACCCGTCTTCCCCTGCGCGAGGCTCCTGGCGGCGGTGTTCGGCACGTAGCCGAGCTCGTCGATCACCGCCAGCACGCGCTCCCGGGTCTCCGCGCTGTACTTGCCCCTGCCGTTCACCACGCGGCTGACGGTCGCGGGCGAGACGCGAGCGCGCTTGGCGACCTCCTCGATCCGGATCTGCGGCCGCGGCCCCGGCTGGATCGTGAACGGTGGCGACAAGGCGGGGCACCTCTCGGGGCCGGGGACTCCGGCCGGGGCGCGGCAGCGCCCTGGCCCGACGCACGTTCAGTAGAGCACGCGGGTGCGGAGGCTGGTCTCCAGCGCCCCGATGCGCCGGCTCACCTCGGCGGACACGTCCTGCGACAGGTCCATGATGAGGTAACCGATGTTGGCGTCCGTCGACAGGACCTGGCTGTCGATGTTGGCGTTCACGTCCGACACGATGCGGTTCACGTCGCGGAGCACGCCAGGCACGTTGCGGTGGACGTTGAGGATGCGATGCGTGGCCTTGAGCGGCGGGAGCTCGACGTTCGGGAAGTTCACCGCGCCCGTAGTCGCCCCGGTGGTCACGAACTGCGTCAGCGCGCGCGACACCTCGCGGCCGATCGCCTCCTGCGCCTCCTCGGTCGAGCCGCCGATGTGCGGCGTCAGGATCACGTTCGGGAGCTTCTGCAGCTCGGTCAGGAAGCCGTCAGAGTTCGACTCCGGCTCCTCCGGGTAGACGTCGATCGCGGCGCCCGCGAGGTGGCCGCTCTTCAGCGCCTCGGCCAGCGCC
The DNA here is from genome assembly GCF_051530205.1 of Sorangium sp. So ce327. Classification (NCBI taxonomy): domain Bacteria; kingdom Pseudomonadati; phylum Myxococcota; order Polyangiales; family Polyangiaceae; genus Sorangium; species Sorangium sp. So ce327. Next base: position 6,183,955 of record NZ_CP150330.1, read on the forward strand.
GGGATCACGACGACCGAGCCGCGGCTCGCGTTGAGCAGGTACGCGCCCTTGCGCATGTGCGCGAGCTCGGCGGCGCCGATCATGTTGTGCGTCTCCGGCGTGGCCGGCACGTGGAGCGAGACGAAATCCGACTCGGCGAGCAGCGCCTGCAGCGTCGGCAGCGCGCGGTTGTTGCCCATCGGGAGCTTCTGGGCGATGTCGTAGTAGACCACGCGCATCCCCATCGCCTCGGCGAGCACGCCGAGCTGCTGGCCGATGTGGCCGTAGCCGATGAGGCCGATGGTCTTGCCGCGGATCTCGTAGCAGGCCTTCGAGACCTTCTTCCATGTGCCCGCGTGCACCTCGCGCGACCTGTCCCCGAGCTGCCGGGCCAGCATGATGGACTCGCCGATGATCATCTCGGCGACGCTGCGCGTGTTGCTGAACGGCGCGTTGAACACCGGCACCCCGCGCCGGTTCGCCGCGTCGAGGTCGACCTGGTTCGTGCCGATGCAGAAGCACCCGATCGAGAGCAGCTTGTCCGCCTTCTCCAGCACGCGCGCGGTGACGTGCGTCTTGCTTCGGATGCCGAGCATGTCCACGCCCGCGAGCGCGGCGATGAGCTCGTCTTCCTTCAGCGCGGAGCTCCGCGTCTCGATCTCGAACGATCGCGACCGGAACAGCTCGTGCGCGCTCTGGTGGATGTTCTCGAGCAGGAGCACCTTGACGGGCTCCTTCGCGACAGGGGGGGTCGTCTGGAATTTCGTTGCTGAGGGCGTCATGGGCTTCATCCGTCAGGGCCACCTCTACCGCAACTTCGCCCTTTTGCATCCCAGGATCCGCTCCGGCGCCGACGCGCGCCGATGCCGGAGCGCGACCGTCCTGCGCATCGGTTCCGCGCGCGGTTCCGCGCATGGGTTCCGCGCATTCATTGCGCGCGGCAGACTGCCGCGCCGCCGCGCAGGCCGACGGCGCGCCGCAGGGGAGACGCCTTGCCGATCGCAAGCTAGATTGCGCCGCATGCGCCACCGCAGCCACGCTCGACTCCCTGCCGTCCTCGTCGTCGCCGCGCTCGCCGCCTCCGTCGGATGTAAGGGGAAGCCCGGCCCCAGCGGCCCGTCGCCCGACGCGACCAAGGTCCCCGACGCGCCGGCGACGTCGGCGACGATCGACACGACGCCGCCGCCCGTCCCGCCCTCGAAGGGCGCGCTCATCGAGGACGAGCGCAACTCGATCGCCGTGTTCCGCGACGTCGCGCCCTCGACGGTGTTCGTGACGCAGCAGCGGCTGGTGGTGGACCGCTTCTGGGGTACCGCCGTCGAGGTGCCCGCGGGCTCGGGCTCCGGCTTCGTCTGGGACGCCGACGGGCACATCGTCACGAACTACCACGTCGTGGCCGGCGCGCAGTCGCTCGTCGTCCGGCTCCAGGGGGAGAAGACGTTCCCGGCGAAGCTCGTCGGCGTCGAGCCGCGCAAGGACATCGCGGTCATCAAGATCGACGCCCCCAAGGACATGCTGAAGCCGATCCAGGTCGCGCCCCTGCGCGAGCCGCTCGAGGTCGGGCAGAAGGCGATCGCGATCGGCAACCCGTTCGGCCTCGATCACACGCTGACGACCGGCATCATCAGCGCGCTCGGGCGCCAGGTCCAGGGCGTGGGCGAGGTGACCATCCGCGACATGATCCAGACGGACGCCGCGATCAACCCTGGCAACTCGGGCGGCCCGCTGCTCGACTCGAGCGGGCACCTCATCGGGATGAACACGATGATCTTCTCGAAGAGCGGCAGCTCCGCCGGCATCGGCTTCGCCGTGCCGTCGACGACGATCGCGCGGATCGTCCCGCAGATCATCCGGACCGGGAAGGCCGAGCAGGTCGGCCTCGGCATCCAGCTCGATCAGTCCCGCCGCCTCGAGCGTCGCAACGGCATCCGCGGCCTCATCATCATGACCGTCGTCCCGGGCGGCCCCGCCGACAAGGCGGGCATGCGCGGCCTCTCCGAGGGCGACCGCGGGATCGTCCTGGGCGACGTGATCGTGGGGATCGACGGCACGCCCGTCACGGACTACGACGGGCTGTACCAGGCGCTCGACGGCAAGAAGCCGGGCGACAAGGTGAAGGTCGACGTGCTCCGCGGCCCCAACGGAGAGAAGGCCACCATCGAGGTCGCGGTCGAGCTCCTCGGCTGACCCGCCCCTCCCCGCCCCATCCCCGAGTTATCCAGGCGTCGGCGGAGCTCGCCCGCTACGGGCGAGCTCCTCTCTCAGGTCACGATCGCGTCGATGAGCCCGCCTTCGAGGCTCTCGTCGCCGAAGTTATCGAGCGGGCCGCCCTGGCCGTTCGTGCAGCCGACGGCCGCGCCGATCGTGTTGAGCAGCTTGTTGTTGGTGACCCGCTGGTCGATGAACTGGCCGGTCTTCAGGTAACCCGCGGCGCCGCCGGCGAGGATGTACGGGACCCTCGAGTAGGAGTGGTACTTGTCGGCATTGTCGTTGAGCCACACGGCCACGCCGCGGTCGAGGAGCGTCCCCGAGCCGAGATCGTAGGACGACAGCCTGTCGAGCAGGTGCTTGAAGATCCGCGCGTGGATGCGGTCGATCTGGTGGTGCAGCTCCTGCGCGCCCTCGATCGGCGGGCCGACCTCGCCGTCGCCGTCGATGCGGTGAGAGATCTTGTGGTAGCTCTTCTGCAGCACGCCGTGGATCGTGTACTCGGTCCCGTCGTTGCCGTCGCCGACCTGCAGGGTCGCCGCGCGCGTCGCGCCGCACGCCATCGCGAGCGCGATGATGTCCATCTGCATGCGGGCGACGGTCTCCACGTTCTCGGATCTGCCGACGTCCGGGGAGATCGCCTCCATCTCCGCGACCCGCTCCGGCGGGAGCGCGCAGGCGAGCCCGACCTCGAGGTCGCGGATGCTGTCGAAGTGGAGCTGCAGCCGCTCGCGGTCGCCCTGGCTGAGGTCCGTCCGGCGCATCAGCGCCTGCATCTGCTCCCGGACCAGGTCGTTCACGCTGGCGCGGCGCGCGGCCAGCGCCTTCGCGGCCGCGGCGTCCACCTCGGCGAGCCCGAAGAGCTTCTGGTACGCCTTGTACGGGTCGCGCTCGGCGGCGCGCAGCTGCTTCGGCCCGCGGTACGAGAGCACCTCGTTGATGTAACCGGACTTCCTGCCTGCGTAGAGCGTCAGCGGCTCGACGCCCGCCGGGTTGAGCTCGGTCGCGATGCGGTTGTCGATCGACTCGCCCATCGCCAGCGACTCGTTGCCCGCCGGGTCCTCCGACACCTGCGCGGCCGTCAGGCACTGGTTGCCGCCGCCGGAGTGGCCGCAGCCGTTGCCCGGAAACGCGAAGCGGACGCCGCGCACGAGGATCAGCCGGCTCGCGTAGTCCTTGAGCTCGCTGACCGCCCGATCGGCGTCCGCGGCCATCGACTCCGCGGTCAGCGGGCCCGGCGCGCTGGGCCAGAACATCTCCGGCTCATCGCCGACCTGCTGCGCGACGCCGTTGGCCTGGCGCATGAAGATCGCGAAGGGCGGCGCGTCCCCCTCGCCGGCCGCGGCGCGGCGCGGCGCGAACGTCTCCAGGAACGGGAGCGCCACCGTGACGCCGAACAGGCCTCGAAGCACACGTCGTCGGGTGATCATGGTGCCTCCGCAGGAACGCGAGCGAGGAAGGGAGTGGAGGAGACGATCCGGACGATGAGCTCCTTGGTCGAGGCGCCGCCGCGCGACGCCTCGCCGAGCTCCTCGACGAGCGCCCGGTCCTCCGCGCGCGCGCCGCGGCCGTGGGTGAACTCGAGCCAGCGCTCCGCGTAGCACCCGTGCGCCTCGCTGCTCTCGGCGAGGAGCTGGCTGAACTCGACCGCATCCGCGTAGCTCCTCGGCTGGCCGCCGAGCGTGTAGACGTCCGCGGAGTCGACGGGCGCGCCGTTGTCGGTCGCGCGGAACTTGCCGATCGCGTCGTAGTGCTCGAAGGCGAACCCGGCGGGGTTGATGAGCAGCCCGTGGCACGACGCGCCGCACGTCCCCTTGCCCGTGTGCGCCTCGACGCGCTCGCGGTTGGTCGCGAGCTCGCCCGGCGGCAGCGAGGTCGCGTCGTCGGGCGGCGGCGGCAGCGTGGCGCAGAGGATCCTGAGGTTCACGAAGACGCCGCGGTGGATCGAGTCCGGCTGCCGCGCCGTCGCCTTGGCCGCGAGGAAGCCGAGGCGCGTGAGCAGCCCCGAGCGCTCCCCCTCGTCGAGCTCCACGCGCTTGAACTCGTCCGAGAAGTCACCCTCCACGCCGTAGACCGCGGCGAGGTGATCGTTCACGAACGCGGTGCGCGCGGTGAGCAGGTCGGTGAGCCCGCCCTCCTCGTCGAAGACGACGTGATCCACGAAGAGCTCCGCCTCGCGCTGCATGTCGTCGCCCATCTCGGGGACGAACTCGGGGTAGAGCGCCTGATCCTTGTTGAGGTCGTGGTACTGCTCGTAATCGTAGAGCTGCCGGTGGAACGCGCCGACGACCTCGCGGGCGTGCGGGTCGTCGAGCATCCCCCCGGCGTAGGCGCGGACGGCCTCGCGGGTCGAGAGCTCGCCCGCCTTCGCCGCCTCGAGGAGCGCGTCGGAGGGCATCGTGTTCCACAGGGTATAGGCGAGCCTGGTCGCGATCTCGTGTCCGCCGAGCGGGATGAGCCCGCCCTCCGCCGGCCCGGCGCCGATCTCGACGCGGTAGATGAAATGGGGGGACTGCAGAAACGCCTCGAGCGCCGCGCGGACGCCCGCGGCGAAGGGGTCTTCGCCCTCGAAGAGCTCCTCTCCGCGGTGGAACAGCGCGACATACGCGTCCCGCTCCTCGACCGTGAGCGGCCGCCGGAACGCCCGCTCGCCGAACCGCTCGACGAACGCCTGCGCCCGCGCCTCCGGCCCGTCCGGCAGGTCCGCGGGCGCGATCCGACCGAGCTTGCCCTGGTCGGCGGTCACCATCGCCGCGAGCTCCTCGGCGGCGCGCTGGTAATCGCCCCAGAGGCCCGGCGTCACAAGGAGCGCAGCCTCGTTGTTGTCGAACACGCCGCCGAGCGGGTCGCTCGTGAACGACGCCGAGAGGCCGGGCCGGTCGTCGAGGTGCAGGAGGTCGCGCACCGTGTTCTCCCACTGCGCGTGGGTCAGCCGCGGAAACATGCTGCGCTCGGCGACCTCAGGCCCAGTCGGCCCACCGGGAATGACGCCATCCCCGTCGCCCTCCCGCGGATCACCCACGGCGCCCGTACACCCCGAGAGCAGGAGCGCGGCCACGCTCAGCTGCGCGCCGAGCAGCCGCCGCCACCGCGGGAAGGCGGTCAATCGACAAGCCAGTGAGATCATCGAGCTCTCCTGATGAGCAGATCGATTGTGTACGCAGGAGACTCACCTCGTCCGCCACCGCGACGAGGTGGTCAATCGATAAGCCAGTGAGGTCGCCGACCTCTCCTGAAGAAAGGCTCCGAACCAATCGGGACCTCGCCAGGCAGCCGAGGGTGGGCGCAGCGACAGGTGCGACGAGGCGCCCTGCTGAAACAGGGCGACACGGAGCAACGACGCGACGCGCCTACCATCGGCTGCCCGGCGACAAGAGGTGTCTTCGCTCTAAGCCAAGCAGCCAGATCCAGTTATGTAGGAAATACACTTTACTAACAACCCAAAAAAATCTTGGTCGGTGGGCAGACGCGCGGCGATCGCCCTGGAGCAGACAAATACAACGGCACGCAACCTGTCGCGCGCGTGTGTGTGATCTCGCATGCATGCCGGCCATGGCAGGAGATCTCGATGGCTGGTCACTCCTGACGAGGCGGGCGCGGAGTCGCCGCCGCGGGGAGTTCGCAGTTGCTGCCGAGCGGCGGGTCCAGCAAGCATCTCCTCGATGCGCCCCACTCACCTCCGCCGCTGCTACGCCTGGTCTGCGCTGGCGCTCGCGTCGCTCGTCTCGCTCGCCGCGTGCGAGCGACGGGCAGCCCCGCCCGGGGGCGGCGCTGCGGGCACCGAGAAGCAGGCGCCTCCCGCCGCGCCAGCCGCGAGCGCGATGGTCCCCACCGCCGCGGTCGAGTACCTCGAAGAGATCACGGGCGGCGCGGACCGGAACGAGGCGCTCCCCCTCGTCGTCGCGATTCACGGGCTCGGCGACCGGCCCGAGTCGTTCACGGGTCTGCTGTCGGGCGCCGACGTCAAGGTGCGCCTCATCGTGCCGCGCGGGCTCACGCCGTACGGCGGCGGCTACTCGTGGTTTCCGCTCCAGCAGGCGCTCGCGAGCGATGAGGTGGGACAGGGCATCTTGCGCGCGGCCGCCGCGCTCGCGGCCACGATCGAGCGGGTCGCCGCCGAGCGGCCGACGCGGGGAAAGGCCATCGTGACCGGCTTTTCCCAGGGCGGCGCGCTCACGTTCGCGCTCGCTCTTCACCACCCGCGCGTGGTCGGCGCCGCCTTCCCCATGGGCGGCTGGGTCCCCCCGGCGGTGCTGCCCGGCCCAGGCGCGGCGGCTCCAGCGCCTCCGGCGATCGTCGCGCTGCACGGCGAGGACGACCGGCGCGTCCCGATCGGCCCGACGCGCGACGCGATCGCGGCGCTCGACGGGCGCGGCGTCAAGGCGAGGCTGGTGAGCTACCCTGGCGTCGGCCACTCGGTGAGCGGCGAGATGCGGCGCGACCTCCTGCAGCTCATCCGCGGCGCCGCCGCCGAGATGCGCTGACGGCCGTCAGGACACAGCCACGGGTTTCGCCCTCGCCCGCCCGGGTGCGCGGTCTTCCAGGGGCTTGAGCCCATATGGTGCTCGCGCTGAAAGGTCGACCCTGACGCGCTGTCGGTCTCCTTCGTCCTCGACCTGCCGTCGCGCGGGGACACGTGCGTCGCCTCGGCGCTCGACGCCGGCGAGCATGAGATGACCGTGTACAACTACGCCTCTCCGCTGGACGGAGAGGATCTCGACTGGTTCCGGGCGCAGGGCGGGCCAACGATCATCTATGGGACGACGTTGACCCTGCCCTGGCGCCGCGTTCGCCTCGACCGCGAGACCGAGAGCGCGGGCGAGCACCGGACGTTGCAGGCTGGCTACGGACGGCCCTTTCCGAAGGCAGCCGGCCACACCCCGCCTGGCTCGCTCGCATCTGGCTCAGGATCGGCTACTTCGTAGGCTTAGGAGGACACGGCTTCTCAGCGGGGCAGAAGTCCTCCAGACACTGCTCGAGGGCGGCCTTGACGTCAGCCAATTTAGGGCCTTGCCCCGGCGCCTCGCCCGGCGTGCCACCCTGGCCGGGCGGCAACACGATGCTGTCCACGACATCCTGTACGCACTGACAGATCTCGTCGCAGGGATCCGTCGCGGGGGGCGTAGTGGGCGGGGTGGTGGTGTTGCCGGCCTCGGCCGTCGATGCACCGAAGAAGAGGCCGCCGGTAGCGGCAAGCAGGAGAAGCGAAGCACCGTAACCGATGATCTTGTTCATAAATCAACCCCCCTTGTCGACACGCAGCACGCATCATCGCGGCGCGTTGTCGACTTATCACGGTCACGAAAGGTAGTCATGAGACTCCGAGGATCAACAAATTTCATAGCGTTGACTTTCTCCTCTCCGACGCCGCCATCTTCTCTCCGACGCCGTCAAACGATGGTGCGCGCAGAGCAAACTGGAGAGCTCCGGAGCGTCGCGGGACACCGCGGCGTCGTGCGTCTCGGTCGCCGCTCGCTGAAAGCGCACAGGGCGGCTGTCGTGCAAATTCCCAAACAGAGGAGCCAGGCAGCAGCCTGAGAAGGGCTGAGGCAGGTTGACGAGCCTCATTGGCTCGGCCCGGGTCCAGCCGGAACATCGGCCGCGATGCGCGCTGTCGCGCTCGCCGCGAACGAAGCACGTATGTCACCGAGCGGCGCGATCTGGCCATCTTGCGCGGAGAACGGATGGATCATGTGTCCGGATCACGCTGCGCGCCTCGGCAACAGGGCTCGTTCGGCGCAGCTCCTTGGGAGACCTCGCCATCGCATAAACGTAAGAAAAATCACATTCCCCTCCGGCCCGCGCCTCCAGGCGGAGTGCGCCGGAGGTGCAGCGGCGCCGCTCGGGGCGCTCGGGGCCATCTACACGGCGCGCGCGACCTACCCTACGTTGTGGGCCCGAATGAAACCGGATCCTTCCGATCGCTTGGCGCGGTGGCTCAGCCACCCTCGCTTCTTCACGGCTGTCTTGCTCCTCGCGCTCACCCTGGGGCTGCCCACGGTGGCGATCGCCTTCTATGCCGATGACTACATCCTGTTCTGTTACCTCGCGAAGCTGATCCCTGGCTCGCCTCCCTGGTACGATCTCTACAACTTCTTCCCCGGCGTTCCGGAGGAGACACGGGCTGCCGTCTCCATCTCCGGGCTGCCGTGGTGGACCGATCCGGAGCTCAGGATCCACCTTGTCCGCCCCCTGGCGAGCGCGCTGTTCACGCTGGAGCGCGCGGTCTTCGGCCACGCCCCGCTCGGGTACCACCTTGTCTCGATCGGGCTCTACGTCGCCCTGGTCGCCGCCGTCGGCAGGCTGTTCCTGCGGGTGCTCCCGGGCGCGACCGCGGCGCTCGCCACGCTGATCTTCGCGATCAGCGGGAACCACGTTCACCCGGTCGGCTGGATCGCGTGCCAGCACCTGCTGCTCGCGGCGCTCCCGGTGGTGCTCGGGCTCCTCGCCTATCTCCGCTACCGCGAGGAAGGGTGGCGGCCCGGGCTGTACCTCGGCCCGCTCGGGCTCGGGATCGGGCTCCTCGGCGGCGAGGCGGCGCTCGGCGGGGCGGCGTACTGGATCGCCTATCAGCTCGCCGGTCCCGTACCGCCGGGCCGCGCGGACGGCTTTCGCGCCCGGGCGGCCAGCGTGCTCCCGGTGCTCGGCCTCCTCGGGTACTTCGCCGCGTACAAGGCGTTCGGCGGCGGCGCCGCGCACACCGGCGGGTATATCGACCCGCTCAGCAGCCCCCTCGCCTTCGTGGCCGCCGCGGCGGAGCGGCTGCCCATCCTGATCGGCGGCGCCCTCGTGGCCGTGCCCGCGGATCTCTCCGTCCCGCTCCCCAAGCTCCCCTTCATCGCGGTCGGGCTCGCGGCGGCCGCGGGCGTCGCCCTCCTCTACCGCGCATGCCTCCCTGCGGTCCCCGAGCGCGAGCGGGCCGCCCTGCGCTGGCTCGTCCCCGGGGCGCTCCTCGCGTTCTTCACGAGCCTCGGGGGCTTCCCCGGGTCGCGCCTGCTGCTGATGCCGGGCCTCGGGATCGCGCCGCTCCTCGCCGTCGTCGTCCTGCGCGGTCTGCGCCGCGCCTCCTCGCCCGGGGCCGCGTCCTGGCCCCGCCGCGCCGGCGCCGGGTTCCTCGCCGCCGTGCACCTCGGGATCGCGCCGCTCCTGTTCCTCGCCGCCACCTCGTCGAGCATCGATATCGCGCGCAAGCTCGAGGACATCGCCCGCACCGCGGAGATCGAGGCGCCGCCCCGCAAGCGGGTCTTCATCGCGGCCGCCTCGGATCCCATGGCAGCCATCTACCCTCAGGCGATCCGCGCCCTGGAGTCGCCCGATTCGTTCTCCTGCTGGTCGATCCTCTCGATGAACAAGGGCACGCACCGCCTCACGCGCACAGGCCCGTCCTCGTTCTCCCTGGGGCGCATCGACGGGACGATGCTGACCGGCGCGTTCGAGACCCTCTACCGCGCGCCGTCCTCCCCGATCGCCGCGGGCTACGAGGTCGGCCAGTGCGGCGCCACGATCCGGGTCGCCGAGGTCGCGGACGGGAGGCCCGTGCGGCTCGAGGTCGACCTGGGCGCGCCCCTCGAGGATCCGGGGCTCGTCATCCTGGCGTGGCGCGACGGGAGGCTCCGCCGCGTCCCGCCGCCCGCGGCCGGCGAGACGATAAAGTTGCCCTGGTCGCCGGGCCCGATCGGGTTCTTCTGATCTCTTCCGGGGAGCGCCAAGGACGCCAAGAACAGCGGCTTCCGCCCCCCCTCTCCACCAAGCAGAGCCGCAGCAGAGCCGCAGCAGAGCGGCGGTCACCCGCACAGGAGACGGGCCCAGATCGGCGTTTTCGGCGCGCAAGCGCACTCCGGTGCGCTGAGCACCGAAAACGTCGAGGTGGGCCCGTATCCGAAGCGGGTGACCGTCGCTCTAGAGGGATATTGGGAGGGGCGCGCCCTCGCGACCGACGTAGGCCACGGTCACGAGCTCGCCTTCCCGCGGGTCGTTGACAGGCAAGGTGAAGAATCCCCCTCTCCAGAGCGCCTCCTGCGGGTTCATGAAGGCGCTCCGGACGAACTGCTCGTATTGCTCGAAGTCCTGGTGCACCGTCTCGACACGGCACATCGAGCTCCGGCACTCGATCGAGCGGAGCGACGAGGTGTCCGGGAGCGCCGCGCTCAGCTTCTCCCGGGCCGCCTCGCGCGCCTCGGCGCTCCACCGAGCGTCGGTCCCCTGCTGCGTGAACGTGTCCTCCAGGCGCTCGCGCACCGCGGCCAGCGCGGCCGCGCGCTGCTCGACCGTCGGGGCGCTCTCGCTCGCGTCGCCCGGGGGCTCCGGCGCGGGTGCCGCGGGCGCTTCCGCCGGCGGAGCCGGGGAGGGCTGCGCGGCGGCCTCGATCCACCGCTCAGGGCGGGGCGCGGCGCCGGCAGGGGCCGGGCCGCTCTTCGTCGCCTCGATGGCGCGCGAGAGCGCGCCCATGTCCTCGCGCATGCGCGCCATCTCCGCCTCGTCCCGCCGCCTCTCGACGGCGAGCGTCGCGACGGCGCCGGCCGCCGTGAGCGCGATCAGAACCTGCCAGATCCTCTTCATGACTCCCTCCGTCGAAATGACTCCCTCCGTCGAACGGCGAGGCGGGCCGACGCCGTGAGAGCGCGCGTCGCGCTCCCACGGCGGCCGCGGACCCTCTCAGTAAACGAGCTGGACCACCTGCGCGCCCGGACCGACAGTGCAGGCGGCAAACGGCGAGGTGTCGGGATAATAAGGGGTGTCCGGCAGCTTGATGTTCTCGAGCCACCCCGTCGTCGCGAGGTCGACCCCCCCGCCGGACCAGCCGCCGCCCGTGGCCTTGTCGAAGACGAACGTGGCGCAGCTCATCGTGGTGGTCCAAGTCGGCTTCTTCGCGGTCACGGTGACCCTCGCCCAGTTGTTGAAGGGGCCGGGATCCATCACGAGGGGGAGGATGATGACCGAGTTGCCGCAGCGCTGCCCGCCGACGAAGCCGTCGTTGATGAGGCTCCCGTAGCTCTCGTTGAAGCAGCTGGCCTCGGCGGCGTCCCTGGCGCGGCCGATGAATGCGGCGGTGTTCCTGGCCGAGGCGTCCGGCGCCACGCTGACCGTGGCGAGGGCGGAGGCGACGGCGAGCATCGAGAGCTTGAGGATGGGCTTCATGAGATTCTCCATTCGGGCGCTTGTTGGTGGACGCGCTGCCGGTGATGCGCCCCATCACCGCGCGTTCGAGGTGTTGTCGTCCATGGACCGTTGACCGTGGACCGTTGTCTGCGGACCGCTGGTCCGCTGACGTTTCACCGTTCACCGGTCACCGTTCGTTCACCGTTGAGCATCGAGCGTGCCAGCCGCGTCCCGCGCGGATCGCCCGGTCGCGGAGCGCGGTTGTCGCGCGCCAGTCGCACTCCGCTGCGCCGGCGTGGCCTGGGCGGCGACAGCGCCGCCGCGCGGGGGGCGACGGCGCCGTGGTATCGTGGCGCCATGGCGAGCGGACCCCCGAAGAGAGCAGCCCAGAGCGGCGGCGATACGCTGACCCACCCGGGCGCCCGCCCGGACGACAGCGCGGGCATGGTCCGCCGGTTCCGCGTCGAGCTCGTGGAGGGCCCGGCCAAGGGTGCTGTCTGGGACTCCTCCGCCGATCGGTGCTCGATCGGGTCGAGCGAGGGCAACGACCTCGTGGTCGTCGACGCCACCGTCTCCCGGTTTCACTGCGAGATCCGCATCGACGACGCCGGGGCGCGCGTCCGCGATCTCCGCAGCCACAACGGCACGGTCGTCGACGGGGTGCACGTGATCGAGGCCTTGCTGCGCACCGGCAGCCTCATCCGGCTCGGGAAGACGGTCGCCCGCTTCGAGTTCGGCACGGAGCACAACCGCCTGCCGCTCTGGGAGGAGGCGCGGTTCGGCGCGCTCTCGGGCGCGTCGGCGGCGATGCGGGCGGTGTTCGCGCTCCTCTCGCGGTCCGCCGAGCGCGACGTCACCGTGCTGCTCGAGGGCGAGACCGGCACCGGAAAGAGCCAGGCGGCCCGCTCGATCCACGAGCAGAGCGCGCGGCGGGACAGGCCGTTCGTGGTCGTCGACTGCGGCGCGATCCATGGGAACCTCATCGAGAGCGAGCTCTTCGGCCACGTGAAGGGCGCGTTCACCGGCGCGGGCGAGCAGCGGATCGGCGCCTTCGAGGAGGCGTCGGGCGGGACCATCTTCCTCGACGAGATCGGCGAGCTGCCGCTCGACCTCCAGCCGAAGCTCCTGCGGGCGCTCGAGGCGCGCGAGATCCGCCGCCTCGGGACGAACACGCCGAGGTCGGTCGACGTGCGCGTCATCGCGGCCACGCACCGGGACCTGCGCGCCGAGGTGAACGCGGGCCGCTTCCGCGCCGATCTCTATTTCCGGATCGCGGTCGTGCGGATCCCGATGCCGCCCCTCCGGCAGCGCCCGGAGGACATCCCGGCGCTGCTCGACGATCTCCTCGCCTCGCTCCACGCGACGCCGGACGAGGCGGCGACGCTGCGGGACCCGAGGGTGATCGCCCGCATGACGCGCGCCGCGTGGCCGGGCAACGTGCGCGAGCTCAGGAACTACGTGGAGCAGTACCTCGTGTTCCGCGCGCCGCCGCCGGTGAGCGAGCTCGCGCCGGTGAGCGCGCCGCCGCCGGTCGACGCGAGCGTGCCGTACGCCGAGGCGCGCGACCGGGTCCTCTCGGACTTCGAGCGCCGCTACTTCGAGGCGCTGCTCCGCGCCCACGACGGCAAGGTCTCGCGGGCCGCGGCCGCCGCGGGGCTGGATCGGCGGTACCTGTACCGCCTGCTCCACCGGCACGGGCTGGGGCCGGAGCGCGAGCCGGAGGGGTAGCGCCGCGGCGTCAGAAACTTGGACAGGGCCGGCGGGGTCCGGATACGAGGGACCATGCTCGATCCCACGCCGTGGGCGAACCACTCCTACCGATGGCGGATACGCTCCTGAAGACTCCGTCCCTCACCGTCCGGTCCCCCGCTCCGGTCGCCGACGCGACGGCGGTGATCGAGATCGCGGCGCGCACCTTTGGCAATTACGCGAGCTTCCGCGCGGACTGCGCCGCCTGGTACGTGAACCACAGCCACTATGACTGGGACGCCTCGGTCATCGGGTTCCTCGGTGACGCGATGGTCACCCACTGGGGCGTGTGGGGTTACCGGATGCGGATCGGTCGGGCGGAGGTGCGCTGCGGCGGCATCGGCGCGGTGGCCACCGAGGCGGCCCACCGCGGGAAAGGGCTCATGGCCCGCACGGCTCCGCACAGCCTCGACCGCATGCGCGCCGGCGGCTATCACCTCTCGATCCTGTTCGGGATCGACGACTTCTACCACCGGTTCGGCTATGTGCCGGCCTGGCCCGAGTCGCGGTGGCGCCTGAAGCTCGCCGACCTCCCGGCCACGCTGCCTCGGCTGCGCGGCCTGCGCCGGATCCCCGCGGCGCCCACGCCGGGGCTGGTGCGGCTGCACAACCGGTGGAACGCCGGCCTCACCGGCACGGCGGTGCGGCCGACCTTTCTGCGCTCGTGGAGCGGCATGCGCAAGGACGTCGAGGCCTGGTGCTGGGGCGCGGATCGAGAGCGCCCCGAGGGGCATGTCGTCGTCCAGGCGGGCAGGAGCCGGCTCGTGTGCGCCGAGGCGACCGGCGCGCCGGACGCGGCGCTCTCGGCGCTCGGGGCCCTCTGCCGGCGGAAGGCGCTCCCCGAGATCCGCTTCGACACGCTCCCCTACCGCTCGGCGCTCGCCGCGCGGCTCCGGACGCTGAACAGCCGCCACGAGCAGCGGTATGCGGAAAGCGGCGCCGCGATGGTCCGGGTCGTCGACCTCCCCGGATGCCTCGCGGCGATGGCGCCGGAGCTCTCGGCCCGGCTCGCCGCGTCCGAGCTCGCGGGCTACCGCGGCGCGCTCACCCTCGCCAGCCCCGAGGAGACGGCGACGCTCCGCCTCGACCGCGGCCGCGTCGAGGTCGCCCGCGGGCGGAGCGCCGCGGGGACGCGCAGCGCTATCCGCGGCGGCTGGGCGGTGGCGCGGCTCCTCCTCGGCTCGGACGCGCCGCTGGAGGTGTGCGACGCGGGGAAGCTCCGGCTTACCGGAGACGCCGCCCGGCTCGTCCCGGTGCTCTTCCCGGCGCAGCACCCGCAGCTCACGCTGGCAGATCGGTTCTGAGGCCGCCGGCCCGTTCGTCTCCACCCCACCTGACCAAAGGCCGGTGTACCGACATCGCATGTCGCAGCAGAGGGGGGTACCACCCGCGCCCGGGCAGGGTCACGACGGCGCGGCGTCGACCTCGATGGGTCGGCTGGCCAGGAGGTCGTCGAGCAAGGTGCGCAGCGCCACCGATTGGCTGGCGGCGCGGGTGTACAGCGCTGTCGCTTGAATCACCGGCAGCTCGACGTCGGGGAGCAGGCGTACCAGCGTTCCTCGTTCCAGGTCACGCAATACGAGGAACTCGGGCACGAAAGCGATGCCCAGCCCGGCCCTCGCGGCGTCCCGCGTGACGATCATGTTGCCGGTGCTCATGCGCCAGGGGACGCGCACGGTCTCCCCGCCGACTTTCCACTGCACGATATCCGGCCGCGTGACGACGGCGGCGTGCTGGGCGAGGTCGGCGGGCCTCCGGGGCATGCCGTGCTGCTCCAGCCAGTTCGGCGAGGCGACGATGACCATGGTGACGTCGGCCAGCTTGTGGCTGATCAGCTCGCTGTCCTCGATCGCCCCCATCCGGATGGCGAGGTCGTAGCCGCCGTTGACCAGGTTGACGCGCCCGTCATGGAGATGCAGGTCGATGCGGACCGCCGGATAACGCCTCATGAACGAGAGCAGGCGGGGCGCGATCGCCGCCTGGCCATAGGCGACGGGCGCGGTGACGCGCAGCAGCCCGGAGGGAGCCGCATGGAGACTCTTGACCTCGGCGGTCGCCTGCTGCGCCTCTTGAACGATGGGCTGGACCTTGTCGAAGAAGCGCCTGCCCGTATCCGTCAGGCTGAGCGCGCGCGTGGAGCGGATCAGCAGCGGCGCGCCGAGCCGCTTCTCCAGCAGCGCGAGGTTGCGGCTGAGGGTCGCCTTGGGCAGCCCGAGCGCCCGGCCGGCCGCGCTGAGCGAGCCTTCCTCGACGATGCGCACGAACATCGACAGACCGGACAGATCATCGGGCTCCCTCAACGTTCCACTCCTCGAACGCGGCCGTTCCAGGGCGCCATCTGGCGCCGTCGTGGGCATCTTCGCATACTCCGGACGTGATCCTAAGCGTGGCGGCGCCGGCGCGGCGTCCCGCCTCGCGGCGATCCGCGCCGATGCGCGGCGCCGCCGTCGGCGATGCCAGTTCCCCCGAGGCCCCGGAGGGCGCAGCGCGCGCCCCTGGCCGCGCCGATCGGGTCGCGCCAGCCGGCCAATCTTCGCCCCGCGAGGCATAACCTATGAATCTCGAACACTCGTCGATCAGAACCGCGGGCATGAAGGCCCCCGGTCGGATCAGCCCCGCCGCAGACGCGCCGCCGCTCGAGAGCCTGGTCTCCACTGCGCGCGAGCTCGTCCCTCGCCTCCGCGAGCGGGCCCAGCAGACGGAGATCGAGCGCCGCGTCTCGGAGGAAACGAACCAGCTCTTCCATCACGCCGGCTTCTTCCGGTTGATGCAGCCGGCTCGCTACGGCGGCTATGAGTACGGCTTCACCGCGCTGCTCGACGTGATCAGCGAGATCGGGCGGGGCTGCACCTCGTCCGCCTGGGCGTGCTCGCTCGGGGCCATCCACCAGTGGCTGCTCGGATTGTTCCCGGCGCAGGCGCAGGACGACGTGTGGAGGGAAAGTCCCCGGGCCATCCTGTGCGGCTCCTACTCGCCCGTCACCTCAGCGCAGGCGGTGGATGGCGGGTACCTGATCCAGGGCAAGTGGCGCTTCGCCTCGAACATCGACAACTCACAATGGGCCATGCTGGGCGTCCAGCTCCCGAAGGAGAGCGACGCCGCCCCCAGCGCCGGCTTCTTGCTCGCGCCCCGCTCCGACTGGTCGATCGAGGACGACTGGTACGTCGCGGCTCAAGCTGGCACCGGGTCCAAGACCGTGGTCATCGACAAGCCGACCTTCGTCCCGGGTCATCGGAAGCTCACCTTCGCGGAGGCCGCGTCCGGTGCGCCTCCCGGGGCCGCGGTGAACCCCAACCGCATCTACAGCATCTCCTTCCTCTCGGCGATCCCCGTCTGCCTCGTGGCCCCGCTCCTGGGCACGGCCCAAGGCGCCATCGACGCCTTCATCGATCTCTGTGAGAACCGCCTCACGCGCGGCGGCATCGGCGGCGCGGGGGCGCTCCTGAGCCAGTTCGCTCATGTCCAGTCGCGTCTGGCCGACGCCGCCGCCGCCGTGGACGCGGCGAGGCTCGTCCTCGACCGCGACATCACCGAGGTGGAGCTGACAGCGGCCCAGGGGAGGTCCGTGAGCGTCGAGAAGCGCATCCGCAACCGGCGAGGCCACGCCTATGCGGCGAAGCTGTCGCACGCCGCCATTCAATCGTTGTTCTCGTGCGTCGGTGGCAGCAGCCTGGCGCTCGGTCAACCCATCCAGCGCATGTGGCGAGACGGCAACGCGATCGCGCAGCACATCACGCTCAACTGGGACGCCGTGTCCACGATGGTAGGCCAGCACATGCTGGGCCTCGAGCCGAAGGGGGCCTACTGAAGTACGTGGCTTGCAGCGCCGAGCGGCCACGGCACCGCGGCGCGTCCCCGTGAGCCTGTGAATCTCTCACCACAAGGCGGCAGGGAGGTTGTTGCGATCCGGCGACACCGCGGCCCTGGGCGCGCCCGCGGCTCACGCCGCAGGGCGCAGCACGGCCACGATCACCGGCCACGACCGGTCAGGCGATCTCCAGGAGATCACCGGGCGCCGGGATCACGACCTCGCCGTGCCCGCGCGCGCGGAGCATCTTCGCGAGGACCTCCTGCGCCCGCGGCTCGCCGTGGACGAGCGCGATCTTGCCGAGCGGGCCGCGCTCGCGGCAGCGGTCCGCGTAGCGGAGCAGGTCGCCCTGATCGGCGTGCGCGCTGAAGCCGTTCAGGACCACGACCTCGGCCCGACGGTCCCGCTCCACGCCGAAGATCCTCACCCGCGATCGTCCCTCCACGAGCCGCCGGCCGAGCGTGTGCTGCGCCTGATAACCGACGATGAGGATCGTGTTCTTCGGGTCCTCGATCCCGGCCTTCAGGTGGTGGAGGATCCTCCCCGCCTCGCACATGCCGCTGGCCGCGATGACGATCGATGGCTCGGGCTCGGCGTCGATCGCCTTCGAGCCCGCGACGTCCTCGACGTAGCGAAGATCCTCGAAATCGAAGGGCGATCCTGAGCCGCGGAGGAGCGCGCGCGTCTCGACGTCGAAGCACTCGGGGTGGAGCCGGAAGACGTCGGTGAGCTTCACCGTGAGCGGCGAGTCGACGTAGACCGGCAGCGGCGGGATGCGGCCGTGCCGGCGGAGCTTCTTGAGCGCGAAGATCACCTCCTGCGCGCGCTCGAGCGCGAACGTGGGAATGTAGAGCTTGCCGCCCCGCTCGGAGGTCCGCCGGACGACGCGCGCGAGATCCTCGTCGAGCTCGTCGGTCCCCTCGTGCAGGCGATCGCCGTAGGTGCTCTCGCAGACGAGCACGTCCGCGCGCTCGGCGACCTCGGGATCGCGCAGGATCGGGCGCTCGTAGCGGCCGAGATCGCCCGTGTAGGCGACGCGCCTGTGGGCATCGCCCTCCACGACGTCGAGCAGCGAGACGGCGCTGCCGAGCACGTGGCCCGCGTCGAGGAAGGTGAGCCGCACGCCCGGCGCGATCTCGATCGGGTGGTGGTAGGGCGCGGCGACCAAGCGGGAGATCGCCTCGACCGCGTCGTCGTCTTCGTAGAGCGGCTCGACGCGCGGCTCGTCGCTCCCCTGCTTCTCGGCGCGGCGGTTGAGGTAGCGCGCGTCGGAGACCTGGATCGCGGCGGCGTCGCGCAGCATCACGGCCGCGAGATCGCGCGTCGCCGGGGTCGCATAGATGGGGCCCTCATAGCCGTTCTTCACGAGGATCGGCAGGGCGCCGGAGTGATCGATGTGCGCGTGGGAGAGGACGACGGCGTCGATCTCGTGGATGGGGAGAGGGAGGTGGCGGTTGCGCTCGAACGACTCGGCGCGGCGGCCCTGGTAGAGGCCGCAGTCGAGCAGGACGGTCGCATCACGCGTCCTCAGGAGGTGCATGGATCCGGTGACGGTCTGGGCGGCGCCGATGAACTCGAGGTGCACGGGCTCGATGATAGCAACCGGACCGACAGACCGGACAGATCGTCGAGCTCCCTCGACGGTTCGCTCCTCGAACGCGGCCGTTCCGGGGCGCCGTCCGGGGGCGTCGCGGGATCTTCGCATCGCCGGACGTGCATCGATGCCTTCCTCGATCTCCGTGAGAGCCGCGTCACGCGCGGCGGCATCGGCGGCGCCGCGCGCCGTCCGCTCTGGCAGGTTTGCGGAGCCGCTGAGCCCGCTGGCCGGGAGGCCGTCTCTCCAAATGGATGGAAAACTGCCAACTCATTGGCAAGGCGCCACGCGCGCCCACCGAGGTTGCTATGCTGCCGCCGGACCCGGCGACGTGGAGCGGCCGTCTGGCCGCGAAGCGCGGACGTTCGATCCGTGGCCGGAGCGCCACCCGAAGGTCTTCGCCGAGCTACTCACAACGGGCTGCGACGAGCGCGTAGCCGCCGACACGCAACACGAGGAACTGAACCATGACCTTCACTCTTCCCGAGCTCCCCTACTCCAAAGACGCGCTGGTCCCCCACATCTCGGCCGAGACGCTCGACTTCCACCACGGCAAGCACCACAACGCCTACGTCACGAAGCTGAACGAGCTCGTGGCGGCGGACCCGGCGCTCGCGGGCAAGAGCCTCGAGGATCTCGTCCGCACGACGTCCGGCGGGGTCTTCAACCAGGCAGCTCAGGTGTGGAATCACACGTTCTACTGGCACAGCATGAAGCCGCAGGGCGGCGGTGAGCCTACCGCCGCGCTCCGTGCGGCGATCGACGAGGCGTTCGGGAGCGTGTCGTCGTTCAAGGAGAAGTTCACCGCCGCGGCCATCGGTCAGTTCGGCTCGGGCTGGGCCTGGCTGGTGAAGAATGGCTCAGGCAAGCTCGAGATCGTGCAGACGGGCAACGCCGGGTGCCCGCTCACGGAGGGCAAGACGCCGCTGCTCACGTGCGACGTGTGGGAGCACGCGTATTACATCGACTACCGCAATGCCCGGGCGAAGTACGTCGAGGCATGGTGGAACCTGGTGAACTGGGACCACGCCGCCTCGAAGCTGTGACCGGCGCGCTCCCGCGAGAGCGGCGTCGAGGCCGCTCTGCGTCCAGGCATGAGAGCGACCAGCCTGAGCTGATGCAGAGCGGGGCCGCGCGGGCGTCGGCCTCGTCAGGCTGAGATCACTCGCCCGTCCCGCGCGCGTGGGCCTGGCGCCTGGAGCGCCGCACTCTCCTCCAAAGACGATGATTCCGGCGGCGGTGGGACGCGAATGAACCGCCGGAGAGCGAGCGCCGAGCTTGACGACTCCGCTCGATCCACCAAGCTCGGCCCGAGCCATGAGCCACGCCCGCCACACGAGCGCCGAGATGGATGAGCTTGCCCGCGCAGCGCAGCGCGATGGGTTCTGCCTGATAAAGAACCTCCTTCCGAAGAGCCTGCTGCGCTCGTGGCGTGAGGCCTTCGCGCCGCTCCTCGATGCCCACATCGCGCGTGAGGGGCACCTCAAGAACCGGGGGCCGGGTCGCTATTACGTGACCCTCCCGTTCAAGACCCCCTTCGCGGAGCCGCGCATCTACGAGGACGAGACGATCCTTGGCGTGGTGGAGCGCCTCGTCGGGGCCGACATGACCATGGTCCAGCTCGCGACCGACACCCCGCTCCTCGGGTCCGATTACCAGGACGTCCACCGCGACACGCCGCCGCTCTTCCCCGAGACCGGGAGAGAGACACCCGCGTTCCAGCTCGCCGTCAACTTCCCCCTGGTCGACGTCACCGCCGAGAACGGCCCGATCGAGATCGCCCGCGGCACGCACATGCTCTCCAAGGCCGAGGGGATGCGGCGCCTCGAGCAGGGCGAGGTCGCGCTCGAGCCGATCGCCATGGAGCTCGGCGACGTCATGGTCCGCGACGTTCGCGGCCTCCACCGCGGGACCCCGAACCGCTCGCGCGAGCCGCGGCCGATGGTCGTCATCGGCTACAGCCGCCGCTGGCTCTTCCGCCCGGAGGTCTCGATCCGGGTGCCCCGCGAGAGCCTCTCCCACCTGTCGGAGCGGGCGAAGCGCATGCTCCGCTTCAATCCCATCGTCGAATCGCTCGACGCGCGCGAGGAGACCGAGGAGACCGAGGTCTACCAGGCCTTCGCCTACTGACGCGCGACGCCGCTCGTCCAGGCGCGGGAGCTCTCACCCCGCCCCGAACCTCTCGTCCAGCTTGCTGAGCTGGCTGGTGAAGCCCTCCTTCTGCATCTCGGTGAACTCGGGGCTATGCAGGGTGTCGAGCAGCACCACCATCTTCACGCGGTCGCCGATCTCCGTGAGCTCGACATCGATGTCGTTCTCGTAGGGCGGTACGCCGGGCAGGAAGTCGATCACGTTGCGGAGCACGAGCCGTGTCATGGGCGTGAGCTCGGCGAAGGTGGAGGTGACGGCGTGTGAGGGCGGCCGGCCGACCTCCGCCATGGCGCGGACCATCTCGGGCGTGGCGGCGATCATCTCGTAGCGCAGGGCGCCGCCCGGCCTCGCGTCGAGCTCCGCCACGGCGGCCCGGAAGTCTCGCGGCCCCCACCAGGACTCGAAGCCCTCTCGCGTGGTCCAGAGGTCCCAGACCTCCTGCAACGTGGCGCGATAGGTGCGCTCGACTCTGACCTTGGATCGGGCCTGGGTTTTGACTGCGCTGTTCATGGTCGCTTCCTCGTGGTTGGGCCGCCTTGAACGGCCGGGTTGTTCTGAGCTTGCGCGCGCTTCTTCTCGAGCGCGGCACCGAAACGATCGAGGCGCTCCTCCCAGAGCTGCCGGTAGCGGCCGAGCCAGTCCTCGAGCTCGCGGAACGGCTCGGGACGGAGGGAGTAGAGGCGCCGCTGCCCATCGGGTCGCATCGAGACGAAGCCTGAGTCCGAGAGGATGCGCAGGTGCCGCGACACGCCCGACTGGTGGATGCCAGCCTTCTCCACGACCTCGGCCACCTGTTGCTCGCCAGAAAGGAGAGCCTCGACGATGCGGCGGCGCGTGGGATCGGCCAGGGCCTGGAAGACATCCAGTTGCATGAATATGTATATACACCACGGTGCATATTTCGGTCAAGCGCCACGGCTCGCGGGGCTGCACGCCCGGCCGGACCTTGGCGGCCCGCGTGGAGCGCGGCTGAGCACGGCGCAGCTCCGCGGCGGCTCACCTGTGTGTCAGGCGCGGGGGCTCGCGCAGGGCGCCCCGCTCAGGGCACGGGGCCTCCCTCGGCCCGCGCTTCGCGCGGCGCCCGCAGCATGCGCTTCAGGCGCGCCCGCGCGGTCCGCTCGGCGCGGCGCCGCAGGGGCTTCTGCTCGTCGACGGGCACCGCTCCGTGGCGCGCCGCCGGCACGATCGGCAGCCCCAGGACATCCGTGAGCGGGGCGGCGGGCGCTTCGAGCTCCGGCGCCGCCAGCGCAGCGCCGAGCGCGGCGCGGACGCGCGCGGGATCGAGCGTCAGGCACCACGCGACGATGCGCCAGGCGAGCGCGGCATGCCGCGCTTCGTCCGCCGCGATGCGCGCGAGCGCCCGCGCGACGGCCGGATCGATCGCGCGGCGCTGCGCTCGCCGCGCGAGCGCCGCGGCGAAGGTCTCACCGATGCAGCCGTCCGTGAAGCTCAGGTACGCGACGGCGGCGGCGTCGCCCGAGAGCCCGGTGGCCGGCAACGGCAGCTTGCCCGGCCCGAGCGGTCGCCCCGCGTACGTGCTCGCGAGACCGAACGAGAGGCGCGCGTGTTCGAGCTCGTCTTGCGCCGCCTGCTGGCAAGCCGCGAGCAAGTCAGCAGGTGCTCCGAGCGCCAGGAGCTCCAGCGCGAGCGCGGCGAACGTCGCGATCGAGGCGTGCTCGGCGAGCGCGGCCTCGACCCACAGGGCGGCGAGCTCTCCCCGCTCCCGGGGCGAAAGGTGCGCGACCAGCGCGGGGTCGCTGACGTCCGCCCAGCCGCTCGCTTCGCGCGCCGCGGCCGTGATGGGGCCCTGTTCGTCTCGCAGCGGCCGGCCGAACGAGTTGAAGACCCTGCCGCTGTAGATCGGAACCTTGAGGGTCAAGACCCACGACACTTCGACGCCGTGGGCCGGGAGCCCGTGATCGGAGCCGCTCATCGGGATCGTCACGCGCAGACCCGTCCCCAGCACCGCGGCCGAGGCGAAGACGCCCGTGTGCAGAGCGAACGTCGACGTGTGGAGATCGCTGCGGGTCAGACCCGCGAAGCCGAGCTCTCCACCGACGACGTTTCCGAGCTGAAACCCGAACGCCAGCCGCCCATAGTCGCCGGCATACGTCTGCGCCTGGAAGAAACCACCGTAACCGATCGAGCCCGGGTCTCCCTTCGGGAAGACCATGCCGCTGATCTCCATGCCGACCCCGACCGGGCATTCGCCGCTGCCGGCGGACAGCAGGAAGCCTGGGTTGAACGACCCCTCGGACGACGCCTGCGCCTGCGCCGGCACCAGGAACGCGACCGCACCGACGGCCTCGATCGCGACGAGCTTGAGCCTGCGTCTCATGTGCGTTGAACCTCCAGATCGCCATTCGCTCGCCTCGTCAGTACGCGTTCGCCTCGTCAGTATTGCCACGCCACGGTGCCAGAACACGCTGTGTTATTGACGCATCCCGCATGAATCACGTAGACGCCAGGTGTCGCGGCCGCGAGCGACAGAGATCCATAGCGGCAGAGAGAGCCCTCGTCGTTGCTGCCCACGTCGACGCCGTCACGCTTGATCCGGATCCACGTACTGCCGGACGCGACCGCCCCGCCCGCGAGCCCACAGGTGCCGGCGGAGAGGATCTGACCTGCCGATAGCGTAGCAGTTCTCCTGTGCCCTGCTCCAGAGCCGCCGCGTCGCGTGCTGGGGCGACAATCGGAACCGAGCGCCACGAATCGAGCGCCACGAGAAGCGGCTCCAGGGGCGGTCCGCCCGCCCGGAACCTCCTAAACCTTTGAATTGACAGCGCTTTCATGTGACGATCGGCCAGCGAGAGAAAAAAAATTCGTCGGCGTGTCGATCCGGCCCCGGCTCGTTCGTCGCCACTTCGGACGAACGGTCGTCAGACGGGTCGCAGGCGACGCCTGCGTCGGAAGGAGTTGCGCGCATGTCGAGGCTTCGGGTAAACGCGTTTTCGATCTCGATCGACGGCCATGGCGCCGGTCCCGGCCAAAATCTGGCCAATCCGATGGGCGTCGGAGGGATGGCGCTGCACAAGTGGGTCCTCGGCACGAAGACGTTCCAGAGGATGTCCGCCGACTTCGCTGCCTCGCTGATCGGCGACACGGTCGGCCGGACAGGCGTCGACGACGACTTCGCCGCGCGCGGCTTCGAGAACCTCGGCGCCTGGATCATGGGCCGCAACATGTTCGGGCCGCAGCGAGGCCCCTGGCCCGACGACGGTTGGCAGGGATGGTGGGGCAAGAACCCGCCCTACCACGTGCCCGTCTTCGTGCTCACGCACCACGCTCGTGAGTCCTTCACCATGGAGGGCGGAACGACCTTCCACTTCGTGACCGAGGGTATCCACGCCGCGCTGGAGCGCGCGAAGGAGGCGGCCCAGGGCAAGGATATCCGGCTCGGCGGCGGCGTCGCCACCGTTCGGCAGTACCTCACCGCGGGGCTCATCGACGAGCTCCACCTCGTGATCTCCCCCGTGCTCCTCGGCCGGGGCGAGCACCTCCTCGCCGGCATCGATACGGTGAGCCTCGGCTACCGATGCACGGAGCACGCCTCCTCGGAGCACGCCACCCACGTCGTCCTGACGAAGTAGCTTGAGTCCAGGGAGGAGAGCGCCGTGAAAGTCATCGTGTTCGTCAAGGCAACGAAGGAGTCCGAGGCGGGGATGATGCCCGACGAGAAGGTCATCGCCGCGCAGGTGGGCGGAGATGCGGCGCCGCCGCACAGGAGGGCAGCGCGCGACCTGCGGAGGCGCGCGCCGGCGCGACGTCGAACGCGGCGCGCATTCGCGTTGACGTCATATCCGTTGGACGCTATCGCACCGCCCCATGAATGGAACCATGTCAAAGGCATTGACGGCGATCCTGCTCCTGTCGTGCGCGGCGCCGCTCGGCTGCGGCGCGTTCATCCCGTCGCTCGCCCCCGAGGAGAAGGCTCAGCTCGACGAGTTCGCGAAGAGGTACAACGACACGGCCGCCGCGTCGAAGAAGAGCCTCGACACGAACGAGGCGTATTTCAACGCGATCGTCGTGGCCGCGAGCTGTGCGGACAAGACCAAGCTGGCGCTGGCCAACCAGTGGATGGCCGACACCGTGGATGGGAAGATGTCCGTGGAGCAGGCGCGTGAGAAATGCGCCGAGATGCTGACGGCGCTCCGCAAGAAGGACTCGGGAGAACAGGGCTGCGGCTTTGCCTCGCTCCGCGTGCAAGGCGGACAGCAGCGCCCCGGCATGGACTGGACCACCAGCGTGAGCGGCGCCCTGAACTTCGATACGGTAGAGCGGGTGAACCTCCGCGCCCAGGACGACGGCTCGCGCGAGCTCACGGCGTGCGACAAGGTGCCGGAGAAGGGCACGACGCCTGCTCCCATCTGGAAGCCGGAGCTCGTCAAGGAGGCCGAGAGGATGTGCGGGGAGGGCGCGATCATCCTCTACACGGGCACGGACTGGAAGACGAACGAGGCATCGTCGAGCGACGGGGACCATTACCTGACACGCTACCTCGACGCGGAGTGCTGGTACCCGAAGGGGACGGTCGGCAAGGACTACAAGGTGCCGGCGGAGTGTGAATCTGGCGACACGCCGCCCGAGCCCAACAGATCGTGTATCACGCCGGCAGGGAAGCTCGTCTTGAAGTGAAGTCGCCCTCCCGGGGTCGGGTGGTGTCCGAGGTCGACCGTCTCGGCCCAGGGAGCTAGCCCTCGTCGATCCCCGCGCGCGCCGCGGGCGTGATCACGAGGCCGCCCCGGGAATGCCCCGTCGTCCACTCGTCGAGGCGCAGGAGCGCGCCGCCCGCGAACCGCTGCTGGCCCGGCGCGCCCTCGACTTTCGCGGGCGCGGCGTGCAGCACCAGCACGACCTGGACCGCGGGGCTCGGCCCCGGCCTCGCCGCGATCGTCGTCTCCAGCCCGCGCACGACGTCGACAAGCCGGGCCCGGGCGGCGCGGCTGCCCTCGAGATCGACCGGGAGCGCCGTCGCCCCGACCAGCACCCCGCCGCCGTCGACGATCGTGACGAGCCCCGCGTCCGCCGCGGCGCGCCGGACCGTCGCGAGGACCTCCTCGGCGTCGTCGAACGCCGCCTCGTCGATCTCGCCCTCCCCCTCGATCTGCACGCTGGCGTGCAGCGCCGCCGCCGGGCGGACGCGCGCCTCGTCCCTCGCCGCGAGCGGCGCCGCGCGGAGATGGAGATCCGCGAGCAGCTCGGCGACGCTCGGGTAGCGCGCGTCCGGCGACTTCTCGAGGCAGCGCGCGATCGCGGCGTCGAAGGCCGGCGGCACCGCCACGAGATCGCCCGCCCGCGGCGGCGGCGCGAAGAGCTGGAGCTCCTCGAGCTCGACGAGGTTGTCGGCGTGGAACGCGGGCTGCCCCGTGAGCAGCTCGTACAGGAGGAGGCCGAGCGCATACACGTCGGTCCGCGCGTCGACCGGGCGGCCGGCGATCTGCTCGGGCGCCATGCTGCCCGGCGTCCCGAGCACGCTGCTCTGCGTGAAGATCGGCCCGCGGCCGAGCCGCTCGGGCTCGAGGAGCTTGGCGATCCCGAAGTCGACGAGGCGCGTCGTGAACCAGCCGCCCCGCGGGATCGCCATGATGTTCTGCGCCTTGACGTCGCGGTGGACGATCCCGAGCGCGTGCGCGGCGGAGAGCGCCGCGCCGACCTCCTCGATCACGGCGAGCGCCTCCGCGGCGGAGAGCGCGCCGCGGGCGCGGAGCTCCTGCCGGAGCGTCCGGCCCTCGATCCACTCCATGGCGATGTACGGCCGGCCGTCGGGCAGGTCCCCGGCGCCGAGGATCTCGACGATGTGCGGGTGGGCGAGGCGCCGGAGGGCCGCGGCTTCTTGCTGAAATCTTTCAAGAATCCGGGTACTTGCGGCGAGACGGCGGCGGAGGACCTTGAGCGCGGCGGGGCGGCCTGTCCCGAGCTGCGTGGCGAGGTAGACCACCGCGAAGCCGCCGCGGCTCCGCGCCTCGTCGACCAGGAACTCGCCGGCGAGGGTGCCGGGGGCGAGGTCGTCCGCGGCCCCCGGCTCCTCGTCGGCGACGGTGCCGGTGGGGTCGTGAGGCCTCGTGGTCGCCGCCATGGTGGGACGAGATCGCCCGAGCTCACCCCGGAATGCAAGCGCGCCGCTCCGCCGTGACGACGCGAGGCCTGCATCTGCCGAACCACGACGACAACTGTCGTGTACGCCCCGAACCCGATGCAGCAAGACGTGGACGGTGACGGCCTCGGCGACGCTTGACGCCATCGGCCCTGAGGCTCTGCTGCGCCCCCCCGGCGGGCGCATCGCAAGCCGAACAGCCGCCCGATCGCCCCATCACCCGAGGGGACGGCGGCTACGGGTCGGGCAGCGGGCCCTGCCCGCCGAGCGCGTCCGGAGCGCCGAGCTCGCCGAGCACCCGCGGGTCGAGCACCCCCGGCTCGTTCCACACGTCATCGATCGGGTACCCGTATCGATTGTAGGGCAGCATGCCGCCCGCCGGAAACCAGAACGGATCTTCGGGGGGGTAGATGTACGGACCTTGCTCGGTCCACGGCGGCGGCCCGCTGCACGAGTAGAGCTGACAGGGGTCGTTCAAGAACACCGTCACGGGGTGCATCCACGTGGCGTCGCCGCCATTGCAGGCGGGGTAAGACCCGATCTCGGTCGCGCCGTCGCACACGGGCGGGGGCGGCTCGTTCGAGGCCGGCTCCCCGGCGCACGAGCCGGCAGGCTGCGCGACGCAACCCCAGCCGTGGTCGCCGGGCATGGCGCAGATGCGCGACTGCATCAGCAACCGCTGGTTGTTCCACACGACGCCCGGCAACGGATCGGGAGGAGAGCAGGCGAAAGCATCTTGATAGACGATCTTCACATCCGCGAGCGACGGCCGCTCGACGCGGTAGACGATCTTCGTCGTACCCAGCGTCAGCCCCTTCTCGAACGTCTTCACGAGCGTCACCTCGGCGGCGGGGTTCAGCTTCGCGGGGTCGAGCAGATTGCCGAAGAACGCGCCCTCCTGTACCGGATACGTGCGCTGGACCAGGTTGATCGCTTGCGAGCTCGCCAGCTGACCGGGCGAGTCCTCCCCGAGGAGCGGCTCCCAGCGGAGCGAGAGGTTGACGTGCGCGCCGCGCGCGTTGTTCCTCGCGAGCAGGCACGCCGAGACGAGCTCCTGGCATTCGAGCGACGGCGCGCCGTCAGCCCAGCTCGGGCAGAGCCCGGCGGCGCCCCGCCACTCGACCTCCACGGGCGCGAGCGACGGCTTCGCGCCGAGCGGCGCCGCCCACGAGAGGTCGCTCTCGGGGGAGCTGACCGTGGCGCCCGCGTCGACGGCCGAGAGCTCGGCAGCGGTCGTGGTCCAGACGACGCTCTCATCCGGCGCGAGCGCGCACTCGACGAGGACCTGCATCACGTCGCGCGCGTGCGGATCGAGCAGGGCCAGGTGCAGCGGGCCCTCCTCGAACGACTCGCTCGCGAGCGGCAGCTGGGTGAGCTCGTGAAGGTTGGCCGCGTTGGTGGTGAGCAGGTTGCCGGCCAGGACCTCGAGCCGGAGGTGATTGCCGATCACCATCATCTTGAGAGACGCCGAGGTGGTCAGGATCGAGCCGCTGGGCACGACCGTGTCGAGCGCCGACGCGACGCTCGTCGCGAGGCACAGGGCGGAGGAGACAGCGAAGGCGAGGCGAGCGGATCTCAGGTTCATCGTTGCGCCTTTCACGAGAAGGGATCACGGAGCGACGTCGCGCGGCAGCGCGCGAGACATCGCAAGAGGGACGCGATGGGCCGCGATGAACGCATTAGCACGCGTCGCGCCAGCGCCACCCGGCCCGGATCCCGCGCCCTTCAGGCCTCCGCCGGGGCCCGCTGTCGCCTGCGCGGCGACAGCCGGTGGGCAGCTGTCGCTCCGGCGACCCCAGGCGCCCTCGAGCGGCGCTCACGGAGGCGCGTCGTCGGGCGGCTCGAGCCGATCGAGCCGATCGAGCTGCGCGGAGAGGTGGGCGAGCCGCCCCTTCCAGAAGCGCTCGCCCCACGAGCTCTGCGTCGCCTCGCCGAGCCACCGGCGGGCCTCCTCGCGCCTGCCCCGGCGGAGCGCGTCGGCCGCCGCGAAGCAGAGGATCTCGATGCGCTCGCTGAGCAACGACGCGCTCCGCGCCTCGGCGATGAGCGCCTCCCACGCCTCGCCTTGCCCTCCCCCGCCTTGCCCTCCGCCGCCCTGCCCTCCGCCGCCCTGCGCGAGCTGCGCGCAGAGCCGGAGCAGCACCCGCGTGACCGGCGGCGCGGCGCCGAGGTCGCACTGCTCCCGCGCCCAGTCGAGGTGGCGCGCGGCCGCGGCGAGCTCGCCGCGGGCGGCGAGGATCCGCGCGACGAGCAGCGCGTAGTCGGGCACCGGGGTCGCCTGGAAGAACCGCTGCTGGAGCTCGAAGGCGCGGACGGCGAGGGGCAGCGCCTCGGCGAGCTCGCCGCTCCAGTAGAGCAGCTCGGCCAGGTTGTGGGCCGGGCCGCGCTCCAGGTACGCGTTGCCGAGCTCGCGGGCCAGGGCGACGGCGGTCCGCAGGTCGCCCTGCGCGCCCTCCGGATCCTCGCGCACCAGGCGGAGCGTCAGGCGGTTCATGAGCGCGATGCCGAGGTGCAGGCGATCGCCCACGCGCTCGCAGCGCTCGATGACCTCGCGGAACCGCGCCTCCGCCTCGTCGAGGCGGCCGGCGTAGACCAGCGCGGGGGCGAGCAGGAGCAGGGCGATGACGCAGCTCTCGTGATCGCCCAGCGCGCCAGCGTCCCGGATCGCGGGCGCGAGGCGCGCGATCGCCTCCTCGAGCTCCTGGCGGCGGAAGTGCCCGCGCCCCACCGCGACCTCGCAGCGCACCCGCTGCGCGGCGTCCCCGAGCCGCACCACGAGGGGCACCGCCCGGCCGACGAGCGCCTGCGAGCCGGCGTAATCGTCGCACCAGTCGAGGACGGTGGCCTCTTCGAGGAGCAGATCCGCGACGGCGGCGAGGTCGCCTTCGGCCTCGGCGAGCGCCCGCGCCGCGCGGAGGTCGCCGGCCGCGTCGTCGAAGCGCTGGATCCGGTAGCGGACCTTGCCGCGGCCCGCGAGGACGGCGACCCGGCGGATCGCGCTCCCCGGCGCAGCTGCGGGCGCAGCTGCGGGCACGGTCGCCGCGGGCGCAGCCTCGGTCGCGGCCAGCGCGTCGAGCGCCGCGGAGTAGTGCCGCTCCGCATCGACGTAGAGGTGCCGCCGCCGCGCGTCCTCGGCGAGCTCGAAGCAGGCCGCGGCCGCCTCGGCGTGCGCGCCCGCCGCCGCCGCGTGCCGCGCGATCCGCGCGAGGTGGGCGCCTCGCTCCGCGGGCGCCGCGAGCAGGCGCCGGAGCGCGATCCCGTGCAGCCGCCGCCGCAGCGCCGGCGGCGCCTCGGCCTCGATCGCCTCGCGGAGGAGCGGGTGCGCGAAGGCGAGCCGGCGCGCGTCGACGTCGTCGACGCCGTCCACGACGCGCAGCAGGCCGCGGCGCGCGAGGCGCGACAGGCCGACGCCGGGATCCAGGTCCCCGCACGCGCCGACGGCGCGCTCCCGCGCCGCCTCGTCGAGGAGGCTCCCGATCTCGTCGATCGCGAGCTCGTCGCCCGCCACGGCGCACACCGCCGCGAGCTCGGCGAGCGGCGGCGGCAGGCCCGCGAGCGCGCGCCGCGCGAGGCGGTCCATGACCGGCGCCGCCTCGCCCCGCGCGATCTCGTCGCCGGCGAGGTACCACCCCGGCCCGCCGCGGACCTGCCGGATCGCGCCCGCCTGCCGGAGCGCGGACGCGAGCTCGACCAGGAAGAGCGGGACCCCCTGCGCCGCCTCGAGCAGGCCCGCGACGACCGGATCCGGCACGAACTCGACCGGGCGCAGCCGGTCGAGGAGCACCGCGCGTGCGGCGCCCGGGTCGAGCGGCGGGAGGCGCCGCTGGACGGAGCGCGCCGCCCGCTCGCCGTGGAGCGGGCGCATCTCGGCCAGCGCCGGGGTCGCCGCCACGAGGATCGCGAGCGGCGCGCGGGCGCCCGAGAGGGTCGCGATCTCGATCGCGTCGAGGCCGGCCTGATCGCCCCACTGCGCGTCGTCGACGACCAGCGCGAGCGGGCGCTCCTCGGACGCGCGCCGGAGCGCCTCGCCGGCGGCCCGGGCCAGCGTCTGGCGGAGCGCGCCCGGCGCGGCGAGCACCGCGGCGACGGCGGGCTCGGCCTCGGGCAGGGCGTCGAGCGCGAAGGCGACCGCCGGCCACGACGCGAGGCCGAGCTCGGGGCCGAGCCGCGCGACGCACGCCGCGCGGATCGCCTCGGCGCGCGCGCCGCCGCCGAGGGAGAGGGCGGCGCGGAGCAGCGCGCGGACGAGCCCTGCCGGCTCCGCGACGGCGGGCGGCCTCGCCGCGACGGCGATCGCCTGCGCGCCAGGCTCGGACGAGAGCGCCGCGGCGACCGCTTCCCAGAGGCGCGTCTTGCCGTGGCCGACGTCGCCGAGCAGCGTGAGCAGGAGCGGCGCGCTGTCGCGCCACGCGGCGCGCGCGTCCGCGGCGATCTCGGCGACGAGCTCGTCTCGCCCGCGGAGCGGAAGCTCGGCGGCCGGGGGTGCCGCCGGGGCGACGCCTGCGCTCGCGCTGTCGTCGCTGGCTGCTTCGGCGCGTTCGTCGAGCGGGGCGGCCTCCGGGAGGAGGGCGGCGGCCTCGGGGGTGATCGCGACCGGATCCGGCGCGCCGGGGGGCCAGAAGCTCCTGGGCTGCGAGAGCGCGGGCCCCGCGAAGACCATCCCGGCGGCGCCCTCGCGCACCTGGAGCTCAGCGACGTGCACCACCGCCGACGTCGCCTCGTCCAGCGCGGCGGCGAGCCGGCGGGCCGCCTGGAGGGCGGCGCGGGCGCCCGGGCGCGGTGCCCCGGGAAAAGCGATGACGTAGAGCCCGTCTTGCACCCGGGAGAGCCGCCCGCCGAAGGAGGAGGCGACGCCGACGACCTGGTCCACCGGCGCGCCGCTGCGGACGGCGAGGAGCGCCACGGGGCCCCGCCGCGGCGGGGCGGGCCTGCCGGGAGCGGCGCGGCGGGGGGGGTGACCGGGCCTCTGGGGCGGTTCACCGGCCTCCTGGGGCGGCAGCGGGGCCATGACGCCCTCGAGCGCTGCCCTGAGCGCCTCGGAGAAGGCGCGGGCCGACCCGAAGCGCTCCTCGCGCGCCTTGGCCAGGGCGCGCAGCAGGACGTCGTCGGCGCCCCGGGGGACGGGCGCGATCTCCGACGGCCGCGGTGGGCGCCGGGAGACGTGCGCGTGAACGACGGCCGACGCATCTCCCACGAACGGCGGCCGCCCGGTGAGCAGCTCGAACGCGAGGACCCCGAGCGAGTAGAGGTCCGCGCGCGCGTCGATGTCGCGCGCGTCGAGGCACTGCTCCGGGGCCATGTACACCACGCTGCCGAGCCGGAGCCCCGTGTGCGTGGGCTCGCGCCCCTCCTCCGTCGCGCCGTTCCCCTCCCCCAGCCGCGCGAGCCCGAAGTCGAGGAGCGCGACCTCCGGCGCCGGCCCCTGCTTCCGCCGCACCATCACGTTCTCCGGCTTCAGATCCCGGTGCACGACGCCGGCCGCGTGGCCCCTGTCCACGGCGGCGCCGAGCGCGTCCAGGAGCCGCGCGGCCTCGACCGGCGCCGCGGCGCCCGCCCCGGGGAGCGCCTCCATCCATCGCGCCAGCGTCTCTCCCTCGAGGAGCTCGAGGACCAGATACGGAAAGCCTCCGTCGCTCTCGCCCTCGCCGAGCAGCCGCGGCACCGCCGGCGGACCGACCCTGCGGAGCGCCGCCGCCTCGCGCGAGAACCGCGGATCGCCTCGGTGGCGCGCGATCTTGAGCGCCACCGCGAGGCCGTCCTCGCGCCGCGAGGCCGCGAACACGCGGGCGAAGCCGCCCTCGTCGAGGAGGCGGAGCCCATCGAACCCTGGGACCCGGGGCGCGACCTCCCCCGCCCCGGCCTCTTCCTTCGCGGCGCTCGGGGCCGCGCCGCCGTGCAGCGGACAACCCGTGACGACACCGATCCTGCGGTGACAGAGGGTGCAGCGCATCTGCGGGGGTTGGCTCCGGAGCGATGCTACTGCGCGCGTCGAGCCACCGGAAGCATGGATGCCTGCCGCCGACCTGAAGAGGTCGCCATCGTGGGGTTTCGTTCGGTAGAGCCCATCCGTGGTTCGCGTTATCGTGGCGCCCTTCGACGAAGGGGGCGTGACGATCCGTCGACGCGAACGAGCTGCCGACGCCCTGATGGAGGTGAACGGATGCGGACCTATGTGCTTGCTCTCCAGGAGGTCGATCGAACGAAGGCCAACGTGGTCGGGGGGAAGGGCGCGAACCTGGGAGAGCTCTCCAGGATCGAGGGCATCCGCGTGCCCGCCGGCTTCTGCGTCACGACCGGGGCCTTCCAGCGGATCATGGGAGAAGCGCCGTCGATCGGCGGGTTGCTCGATCGGTTGTCGTCGCTCGCGGCGGAGGACCGGGACGGGATCCGGGAGCTCAGCGCCGAGCTGCGCCGGATCATCGAAGGGACGGTCATCCCCGAGGATTTGCGAGAGGCGCTCACCCGGGCTCTTTCCACGCTTGGCGCGGGCGACGCCTACGCCGTACGGTCCAGCGCGACGGCGGAGGATCTGCCGGGGGCTTCCTTCGCGGGCCAGCAGGATACGTACCTGAACGTCCTCGGGACGCAGGCGATCCTGCAGCACGTCCGCCGGTGCTGGGCATCGCTCTTCACGGAGCGGGCGGTGACCTACCGGATCCAGCACGGCTTCGATCACCGCAAGGTCCACATGGCCGTGGTGGTGCAGAAGATGGTCTTCCCGCAGGCCGCCGGGATCGTCTTCACGGCCGATCCCGTCACGTCGAACCGGAAGGTGTCGTCGATCGAGGCTGGCTTCGGCCTGGGGGAGGCCCTTGTCGCCGGCCTGGCGAGCGCCGATCGCTACAAGGTGCGGAACGGCCAGGTCATCGAGAAGGCGATCGCCAGAAAGACGCTGGCCACGCGTGCCCTGGAGGAGGGCGGCACCGAAGAGCGGGCGATCGAGCCCGAGCGGCAGGACGGGCAGGTGCTGGCCGACGGGCAGATCGTGCGGCTCGAGCGCCTGGGCCGGCAGATCGAAGGGCATTTCGGCCATCCCCAGGACATCGAGTGGTGCCTTGTCGAGGAGGAATTCCACATCGTCCAGAGCCGGCCGATCACGACCCTGTACCCCATCCCCGAAGCCGGTGATCGAGGCAACCACGTCTACATCTCCGTCGGCCATCAACAGATGATGACCGACGCGATGAGGCCCCTGGGGCTGTCCTTGTTCCAGCTGACCTCGGGTGGCCGCATGCTCGCGGCGGGCGGCAGGTTGTTCGTCGATCCCACGAAGCAGCTGGCCTCACCGGCCAGCCGGGACGCCCTTCTGACTCTCCTGGGGCGCTCCCATCCGCTCCTCAGGGACGCCCTCTCGACGATCCTCGATCGGGGAGACTTCATCGAGCCGTTGCCCGACGATCCGGCGGCCCCGCGCCCCGGCCAGGGCAAGCAGGCGCCGGGGCGCTTCGACGCGCAGGTCGAGGACGACCCGGCGATCGTCGCCGAGCTGATCGAGCGCACCCAGGCCGGGCTCGCGGAGCTGAAGCGCGACATCAGGACAAGGACCGGAACGGCGCTGTTCGACTTCATCCGGGAGGACATCCAGGCGCTGAGCAAGTCCATGTTCGGTCCGCGGAGCATGGGCGCGATCATGGCGGGCATGAACGCTTCCTCGTGGATCAACGAGAAGATGCTGGCGTGGCTCGGCGAGAAGAGCGTCGCGGATACGCTCTCCCAGTCCGTGTCGAACAACATCACGTCGGAGATGGGCCTGGCGTTGCTGGACGTCGCCGACGTGATCCGTCCTTATCCGGACGTGGTCGCTTATCTGCAGAACGTGAAGCACGATGGCTTCCTGGAGGAGCTGGCCGCGCTCGATGGTGGCAAGGAAGCCCGGGACGCCATCCAAGCTTACCTCGACAAATACGGGATGCGATGCGTGGGGGAGATCGACATCACGAGGGCCCGCTGGAGCGAGGAGCCGGCGACCCTGGTCCCCTTGATCCTGAGCAACATCAAGAACTTCGAGCCTCGCGCCGGCGAGCGGAGGTTCGAGCAGGGGCGTCAGGAGGCATTGCGGCGGGCGCGAGCGCTGCAAGGCCGGTTGAGGCAGCTGCCGGACGGAGAGCAGAAGGCGAGCGAGGCCCAGCGGATGATCGACCGGCTCCGGAGCTTCATCGGCTATCGCGAGTATCCGAAGTACGGCCTCGTCAATCGCTACTTCATTTACAAGCAGGCCTTGCTGCGAGAAGCCGAGCGGCTCGTGCAGGCCGGCGTGATCCACGACGCCAAGGACATCTACTACCTCACGTTCGACGAGCTCCGCGAGGTCGTGCGCACGCATCAGGTGGACGACCGGATCGTCAGCCAGCGGAGGGCCGAACACGAGCTCCACAAGAAGCTGTCGCCGCCGCTCGTCATCACGTCCGATGGGGAAATCGTGGCCGGTGCGCACAAACGAGCCGATCTCCCCGCCGGAGCCCTCGTCGGCCTGGCGGTCTCCTCCGGCGTCGTCGAGGGGCGAGCCCGCGTCCTCCTGGACATGGCCGACGCGGCGCTGGAGGCGGGGGATATCCTGGTCACCACCTTCACCGATCCCAGCTGGACGCCCTTGTTCGTGTCCATCAAGGGCCTTGTGACCGAGGTGGGGGGCCTGATGACGCATGGCGCGGTGATCGCCCGGGAATACGGCTTGCCGGCGGTCGTCGGCGTGGACAACGCGACAAGGCGGATCCGGGATGGGCAACGCATCCGCGTGCATGGAACGGACGGGTATGTCGAGATCCTGACCTGAGATCCGCGGCGCTCGCGCTCCTCGACGGGGCCGCGCTGGGCACCGCTTCCTGGTGCCGCGGTTCGGGGCCGTCGGGCTCGGGATCGCGGCGCCGACCGTGCAAAACGTCCATTTTTACAACGACGCCGCAGCGGCACGGCACGATACCTTCCAGGGGTCGCCGGTATCGGCGATCCTGGACCTCGGCCTCGAGCTGCCGTGACCGGGCCGCGTCGATTCTCTCAAAACGCGTCCGCCGCGCGTCCACTCACCCCAGCGCATGTCCCTGCTCGCCGCCGCGCGCGAAAGCCTACCCACCGAAGCCACGTCCGCCGTACGGCCCGGAGCGCCGCTGCATCTCACGAGGCCGGTCGCCGCTGCGCACCCATCGGATCATCGAGGATCGCCGCGCGGCGGTTTTTGATTGACGCCGGCAATGTGAACGTTCACATTGGCTTTCTGGAGTTTCTTCCGCTTAACCCTGCATAGACCGTCATGCGCATCGAGCCCTTCTTCTTCATGCGCGTTGACCCTGACGGTCGGCTCTCGCTCCAGATGAGCAGCATGCAGGGGAGCGTTGCAACGGTTCCAAGGCGGAACGCCTGGCAACCACCTGTCTGCCAACTTCGTCATCGTCGGCCTGAAGCAGGCGCTTGACGCTGGCGTGACGTAACCAGAGAGGCCTCATGTACAACAAAAAGAAAGCCGTCAGGCGCTTCAATGTCTTCTGCTTGCTCTCGAGCGTCGCGCTGCTGGCGTGCGGCGAAGACAACGGCGGCGCGGCACAAGCTGCCGGTGCGGGCAGCTCCAGCGTGTCAGCCACCACCAGCGGGGCGTCGACCGGCGGAACCGCTGGGTCGGGTGGCGCGGCCAGTAGCGGTGCCGACACCAGCGCCAGTGGAATGGGCGGAGCAGGCGCGGGCGGAGCAGGCGCGGGCGGAGCAGGCGCGGGCGGAGCAGGCGCGGGCGGAGCAGGTGACGGCGGCGCTGGAGCCGGCGGAGCCGGTGGTTCGGCGCTCCCACCCATCACGGATTACTCTGCCAAGGGTCCGTTCGCGACGACCGTGGAGCGGAACGTGGGGCCGAACGGAGCCTATACGGTGTTCAGGCCCGAACCCTTGGGTGTGGACGGCTTCTTGCACGCTCCGATCGTTTTCGGCCCCGGCATCGGCCAGCAGGTGGCGGTGCACACGAACATGCTGACGAACTTTGCTTCTCACGGTTTCGTGGTCGTCGGGTGCCCCGTCCTCAGCGGCGGCCCCGGCGACGCAGGCAATCTCAAGAAGATGGAGGATGGTCTCAACTGGATCCTGGAGCAGAACGACGCGCCAGGCAAATATCAGGGCAAGCTCTACGTCGATCACGCGGTCTCGATGGGCTTCTCGGTCGGCGGCACCTCGGCCGTGCAACTCGGCGGTCACGAGGCGGTGGCCACTGTCGTCTCGATCCACGGCCACAGGGCCTCGGCCGACCTCCACGGCACGATGCTGCAGACGACTGGCACCCGGGATACTGTCGGCATGCCCCTCCAGCAGGCCACCTACGACATGTCCGAAGTGCCCACATTCCTGGCAACGCTGACGGGCGCGCCTCATGCATACATCGAGAGCGACGGCGGCGGCGAAGAGCGGCCCGCGATCGTCGCATGGATGCGCTACTGGATCTACAACGACATGGGCGCGCGGGACCATTTCTTCGGCGATAATTGCGTGTTGTGCAAGGCGCCTTGGGAGAATCCCCAGCGCAAGAACTGGAAATAACCCGAGGAACGTCAGGCGGCGCGCCACGGCTGGGACGAGGATGCCTTGAGCAAACCGAAGGATCCGCCGCGGCTCCTCAATGCGTCCTTGGACACGACCGACGCCGTGCGCGCCGTCCTGCGCGCGGGTCAGCGCGAGCTCCCGTAACGAACCTCGAGGGCCTCGAGAACGTCAAGATCGACGAGGAGCGCTCCGTCTCCGACAACGCCGATCTCCTGAGCCTTACCGGTCTCAACCCCGACAATCACGTCCTCAAGGCCCTGTGGGTCACCGGAAACCGGAGGCTGAGCGACCTCACCGGGCTCGAGATGCTCGAAGCCGCGACCAGTGAGCCAGCGGGCGCACGCCTCGCGGGGGCATCGCTGGAGCGACAAACGGTTGAAACTGCCTGAAAAGCGCAGAAGTTCGAACTGAAAGGACGCCACAAGACGCCATGAGGCGCCACAAGACGCCAAGATACTTATAATATTTTCATGGCGTCTTGTGGCGCCTCATGGCGTCTTATGGCGTCCTCGCGGTTCCGACAAGCGCGGTCCCCAGGGGCATCGAGGCGGGGCGCCTCTGGCCTGTGGTCGCGCAGGCCACACCCGCGCGGCGCGGTGCGACGGCCGCGCGACAAACTCGCCGACAGCAACGCGGATTCCGCGGTTCGTGGACGGCATATCGGTTGCTTGGCCGGGCGTCGAACGCACAGCGATCCAGGCGCGTCGCTGCGTGTCCGCCAGCCAGCGCCGCGGCGCCGCGCGAGAGCGCAGGAGCCCACGGAGACGACCATGTCGAAGCACTTCTTCCGCACCGCACCGCTCCTCGGAATCCTTGTCACCACCGGCTGCGCCGCGACAGCCGGCGTCGATGAGCTCGACGACGAGCCGGTCGGAGAGGCCGAGAGCGCGCTCGCCACCGAGATGACGCTCGGCCCGAACCAGCGGATCGTCAACGCCGCCAGCCTCTACACAACGAACCCGGACGTCGCGGTGAGCCAGTTCGCCGAGGCGTCGCTGGGCGGCTACTGCAACGGCGTGATGATCGGCCCGAACGTCTTCTTCAGCGCGGCCCACTGCGGGGGCGGGCCGACGAGCATCACCTTCCGCACGTACCGGAACGGCAGCACGGCCGCGTCGGACACGGAGGCCTTCACGTGCGACGCGATGGAGCAGACGTTCAACGACACGGACGGCGTGCTCTTCTTCTGCTGGCCGAACGCCGCCGGCGAGAATCCCGGCGACAAGTACGGCTACGTCGATTTCGACGTGTCGCCGCCCGCCGTCGGACAGCAGATCTACAGCATCTCGGCGAACAACCAGCAGAACGGCAGCCTCCCCTTCGACACGCGCATGTACGCCAATGGCCAGGTCACGAGCGTCACCGGCGCGGGGCACTGGTTCACCCCGGCCTCGGCGCCGAACACCGGCGTCGAGATGAACGTCTGGGGAGAAGGAGGCATGAGCGGCTCGCCCCACTTCAACGCGGCGAACGGCAAGATGATCATCGCCCCGCTCTCCACGGCGTGCTCCGGCGGGTGCTGGGGACGCAACGCCCTCTCCATGCGCGATCTGCTCTACTGGGGTTACGTCAACCCGAGCTTCGACCCCGCGGCCCAGGGCCCCACGGTCAATGTCTCGCTCGTCACGAGCCTCGGCCTCACCCCGGCCAACTACTACGGCTGGGCGGACAAGGAGCTCGACTGGGAGTTCGACATCCAGCGCGACCTCGAGCGGCTGCGCGGCGAGGCGCGGCGCGACTGGTACAACCTCGGCTTCGACAGCCAGCGCCGCAACGCGCTCTGGGACCTCACCGCGCTCGCGACCCTCGACGTGACGAACCGGTGGGCGCGCATCAACCGCACGACCGGCGCGGGCTACGCCGACGCGCTCTCGCACGGCAAGCTGAACCTGGCCGCGGGCAGCTACCGGATCACGCTCATGACCTACACGCAGGCGAGCCAGTACGCGAGCTCGCTGTGGGTGGGGCTGAAGAGCGGCACGACGTCGCTCGGGGGCGAGTACGTGGCGAACACCGTGGGATCGGGCTGGCAGACGCACACGTTCGAGGTGAACGCCCCGTCCGACGGGCTCACGCTCGGGCTCGGCGTGTTCGGGACCGCCGACATCCTCGTGTCCGCGCCGAGCGTGGTGAAGAGCACCGCCGTCATGAACTTCGACACCTTCGACAAGCGCACGAACTGGCGCAACGACGTCGATGGGAGCCGGGCGCAGGTGGTCCCCGACGGACGGGTGATGGGCACGCCCAACTGGGCGGTCCGCGTGACGCAGAGCGCGACGGGCTACCCGGTGCGCAACCGCCAGCTCGCGCTGGCCGCGGGGCGGCCGTACCAGATCTGCTTCGACGCGCGCAGGACCACCGCGAGCGGGTCTTCCCAGGCCGAGCTCCGCGTCGTGAGCGGCGGCGCCCAGGTGATGTGGACGAGCTTCTCGCCCTCGAGCGCGTGGAGCACCACCTGCTCGGCGACGTTCACCCCGCCGTCGGACGACAACAACCTGCAGATCCGCGTCTCGACCGGCGATCCGGTCCTCGTCGACAACATCGCGATCACCGCGATGTGAGCCGGCGCCGACGTCGCCCGCCTGCACCTCCTCGGCTTCAGGCACCACGGCGCCATCTCGATGGCTCGATATCGTGACATGTCATGTGACATGTCGCGTGACATGTCACGGATCCGGCAGGCGCGCTCGATGCGCACGGACGCCAGAGCGCGAACGAGAGGACGACGCGCTCGCGGCCCGCCCGGTGGCCCCCTTCGTGCTTGGATGTCGAGAGAGGTTCGCTTTATTGGCATGCAGCTTGCCAATACCTGTGTCGAATGCCCGTGTCGACGGGGCGGCGCTCCGTCTGGCTTTCTTACACGGTGATGCAATCGGAGGTTGACGGGTCATGCTCAGAGGATTTCGGTTCACGATGGCGGCGGCCGTCTTGCTGGTGGGCTCCGAGGCGATGGCGTGGTCCACGGGGCCGATCCCCGGCACCAGCGCGGTCGGACACACGGCGCAGGGCTATGCGTGGAAGGACTGGGGAGGGGGCGCCTGGAGCAAGTGGCACAGCGTCGCCTACAGCGATACCACCGGCGATGTCGTCATGGTCGCCCGCCGGGAGGCCAACGTCGGCTTCCCCTCCGGATGGCTGCCCTGGGTGATAGAGACGGTCGATGAATCCGTGAACTTCCTCAACGGCCTCTCGATGACCATCGGCAAGGAGGACGGCACCGAGTTCATCGCGTACGTCGACGTCGACACGCATCGTCTGAAGGTCGCCCGGCGGGTGGGCGGAAACGCCGGCAACTGCGGCGTCCTCAGCCAGTGGGACTGCGAGACGGTCGACTCCGTCGATGTGGTCCGTACCCCCTCGATCGAGGTCAGGTACGACGCGGGGCTCCAGGATTACATCGTCCACGTCGTCTACACCACGGAGACGAGCGCTGGCGTCCGGAGCCTGAAATACGCAGGGAAGACCGGCGGAAATCCGTGGTTCACCGGGACGATCAAGGCGAACACGAACCCGATCAGGCTGGCCTCCGACGCGATCGCCCTCGATGGCGCGACGCCGCTCGTCGCCTTCGCCGAGAGCTCGGTCGGGGTGCAGGTGAGCCGGTTCGTCGGGCCCTCTCTCGGCACCTGGACGACCACCCTGATCGACGCGAACGGCGGGGGCTACGTGTCGATGGACGCCAGGTCGCTCCGTCGCGAGATCGTGTACACGAGCAACAATGATTTGAAGTCCGCCTCGTGGAGCTTCTTGACCGGGAACTGGACGGTGAGCACCGTCGACACGGCGGTTCAGGGTTCCTATCTATCCCTTGTGATCGATGACGCCTTCAAACCGCAGATCGCCTACAGAAAGGGCAGCGCGCCCTGGCTGGCCAAGCGGGGGACGAGCGGGTGGAGCACCACCGGCACGGTCACGCCCACCGCCGCGGGCTATAACCCGTCCCTTCAACTGGACACCCATCCCGCGACGGACACGGCCATCCTCGTCCACACCAACAGCAACCACGTCCTGCACGTCACCTACGAATAGGCAGCCGCCTGCTCGAGGGCAGCGGGGTTCACCAGGCTCGTTCGGTCGGGCTCGGACCAGGCCCCCACCATGGCTCACGAACGTTCTCGTGACCGAGGGTGGGGGCGGGCGTTCGTCACGGGACGAACGCGATGTCGTCCACGAGCATGTCGAACACGGTCGACTTCGCCGTGTGGAACTCGATCGAGTAAGCGTGCGAAGCGTCGAACGCCGGGGGCGCGGGCACGCCCCAGCCGTCCGTGCTGAGGAGTTCGAACATGACCGTGTACTGCGCCCACTCGGTCGTGATGTCGATCCCCTCGCCGAAGTGGTCGCCGCAGCCGGTGCCTTCACACACGCCGCCCTCGCGATCGGTGTTGCGGTCGGGGAAGTTCACGTAGATGTGCGTCGGCGCCGCCGCCTTGGCCCAGAAGGTCAGGCCCGAGTAGCCAGAAGCGTCGTAGGTGAGCTTCGCTCCCCCCGGGGCGAAGTTCAGGTCGAACCCCATGCCGGCCCCCCTCGAGACGAAGCCGCTCCCCGCGACGTGAGCGGCGTACTCGCTCGGGTCGTGCCCGGGCGAGACCGGTACGAACGGGCGGCCGGGCAGAGGGGTCTGCGCGCCGCCCCGGGTGCCGTCGTTGTACGTGTACCAGCTGCCGACACGGTCCTTGCACCGGAGGATCGCGCCGTCGCCGTCCTCCAGGTCGTCGAGGAGCGCGGTGCAGGAAGGGAGCTCGGGCTCCGCGTCCGAGCCGCCCGAACCGCCGGCGCCGCCCGCCCCCTCGTCCGGGCCGCCGGCTCCCCCGGCGCCGTCATCGAGGTCAAACGGATCCGGGTCGTATTCGCCGGGCGAGATGCCGAGGACGAGGCCGCATCCGCTCAGCGACACCGACGCGCAGAGGGCGATCGTGAGCACCTGGGAGCGCATCAGAAGCTGCCTTGCACGAGCGCGCCGCCGACCGCGGGCGAGATCGCCAGCGACGCGCCCTGGGTCGAGCTCTTCGCGGTGAGCCACAGCACGCCGCCGCCGGCGATGGCCGCGAGGCCGACGCCGAAGACCACGGTCGCGACGTTCGCGCGCGCCACGGCGCCGCCGCGGATGTCCATGCCGCGCTGATCGCAGCGATCGCCGTTGCAGAACGGGCGCGACTCGTCGAACCTCGACTTCGCCGCGAAGCCGAGCCCCGCCCCGACGCCCACGGCGACGACCCCCGCGCCTGCCGTGACGAGCGCGATCGTGCGGCGGCCATCCCACCCGCCGCCCGCGCCGCCCGCGTCGCTCGCCGCGGGGTCGTCCTCCAGCGCGCGCACGACGAGGGTCGAGGTCACGCCGCCCGGCTTCACCTCGACCTGCGCCGTCCACGCCCGCTTGCCCGGCGCGCTCGCCTGGACCACGTGGATCCCCGCGTCGACCGGCATGGGCACGCCCCACTGGCCAGGGCCGACCGGCGTGCCGTCGCGCTTCACCTCGAGGCCCGGCGTGCTCGCGGCCTCGACGACCACCGAGAGGCGCGAGACCTTCGGCTGGACGGCCGCCGCGCGCTCGCGCGCCTTCGCCTCCTTCACCCGATCGCCGCTCGCGTGCACCCGCGCGGCGACCTCGAGGAAGTGCGCCCACGCGGAGGCCATCTTGCCGATGCGCTCGTAGCAATCGGCGAGGAAATAGCGGGTGTTGACGCTGTCGTAGAGGCGCAGGCTCTCCTCGTACTTGGGGCAGGCGCGCGACGCCTGGCCAGCGTCGACGAGCGCCCCCGCCTCCCGGAACAGCGCCACGGCGCCCGCCTTGTCCTCGGCCCTCGCGGCGCGCCCGCCCGCGATCGCCGCGGCCAGGCCGATGCCGATCGCGCAGAGACGCGCGGCGCGCCCGCGCTTCGGTCGGCTCTTCGTCTGCGGCGGCGTCATCGTGTCGGCGAAGGTATCAAACGTATCAGAAGACATCGCGCGAGAACGGGTCGGCGCTGGAGGGCCGCTTCCCCTGCGGCGCGCCGCGCTTCGCAGGCTGCGCCGAGCCGCCCGGCCTCGCGGGCTTCTGCGCGGCGGGGGCGCCCGTGGCGGGGGCGCGCGCGTCGGGCGGCGGCCCCTCGGCCGACGCGCCGGGAGCGGCGCCGGACGGCGGCACGGCGCTGGCGGCCGGCTCGACGGCCGCGTCCAGCGCAGCGCTGGGCTGCGCGGCGCGCGGCTCCGGCCCGGCGCTCGGCTGTTCGGGGCGCGGCTCCGGCCCGGCGCTCGGCTGTTCGGGGCGCGGCTCCGGGACCGCGCCCTGAGGGCCCGCCGACGACGCCGTCTCGCGCTCGATGCCGGGCGGGGCCCGGTCCGACAGGCGCCAGAGCAGCAGGCCGCCGCTCAGGAGCGCAAGGCCAAGCCCGATCGCGGCGGCGCGCTTCTCGCGCGACGCTGGCTTGCGGTTCGTCGTACCGAGCGGCGCCATGGTGAGCGCTCCCCCGCCGAGGGGCACGGTCGACGCGGGGAGCGTCGCCCCGGCCGCAGTGACCGCCGTGGCGGTGCGAGCGGCGCCGGGCGGCAGGGCCCCGGCCGGGAGCGCGCCGCGCAGCGCGCCGAAGAGGCGCTCGGCCGCCGCGCGCGCGTGCGGCGGAGCGAACGGCACCAGCGCGAGCGCGAGATCCGCGACGGTCGGGAACCGGCGATCGCGATCGCGCGCGATCGCCGCGAGGATCACGTGCTCCAGCGGCTCCGGGAGGTCCGGGCGGAGGGCGCGCGGCCGCTGCGGCTCCCCCTGCGTGACCAGGTAGACGAGCTGCGCGAGCTCGTGCGCGAAGAACGGCGTTCTCCCCGTGAGCAGCTCGAAGAGGACGACGCCCAGCGAATAGATGTCCGCGCGGCCGTCGACGTCGCTCGAGGAGCGGAGCTGCTCGGGGGACATGTAGAGGGGCGAGCCGAGCACTCCCCCCACCCGCGTCAACGCGTGGTCCTCCGCGTG
Organism: Sorangium sp. So ce327; assembly: GCF_051530205.1. Taxonomy (NCBI): domain Bacteria; kingdom Pseudomonadati; phylum Myxococcota; order Polyangiales; family Polyangiaceae; genus Sorangium; species Sorangium sp. So ce327. Next base: position 6,228,098 of record NZ_CP150330.1, read on the forward strand.
CGTCATCTTGGAGATCCCGAAGTCGAGCACCTTGACGCACGGCGAGCCGTCCGCGTTCCGCGTGACGAACAGGTTGCTCGGCTTCACGTCCCGGTGGACGATGCCTTGCGCGTGCGCCTCCGCGAGCGCCTCGCAGACCTGGAGCACCAGCTCGACGGCCACGGGCACCGCGAGGCGCCCGCTCTCCGCGAGCACGGCGGCGAGGTCCCTCCCCTCGAGGTGATCCATCACCATGTACGGCGCGCCGCTCTCGAGCGTGCCGACGTCGGCGACGCGCACGACGTGCTGGCTGCGGACGCGCACGGCGGCGCGCCCCTCCCTCAGAAAGCGCTGGAGGATCTCCGGATCCCGCACGTACTTCGGCAACAGCACCTTGATCGCGACGCGCTCGTCGAGGGCGAGGTGGCGCGCGGCGACGACGAGCCCCATGGCGCCTCGTCCGAGGACGCTCTCCACGCGATACTTGCCGAGGAGGACATCCCCGGGGGCAATCGTGGTCTCGTCAGGGCTCGACATGGCAGGCCAGGGCGGAAGAAGGGCATCCACTATGCCACGTCACGGTCAGAGGCTCATGCAATTTTCCGCTGCGCCGGCCTCAGCCGGGCAGCGCTACCCTATAGATTGGCCTATCCTGTCTCCTGTCGCGGCCGCTGCTACCTGACCCGTCGCGACCCGCCGGGAGGAGAGCGACGACGACCTGATCTTCAGCGATGGCCGCGGCGCTGACGGGCCCTTCCATTTCTTCCGCCGATCCTTCCACCGATTGTTACGAAACGACACACCCCCACGAGTTGCTACGAAACGACACAGCTCCTCGCCCAGCGATCGGGCTTGGCTCGACTACGCGCCTCGGCTTGCCTGCAAAAACATGATACGAATATCCTCACGCATGGAAGCCGCGTCGCGGCGATGCACATCAGACTCAGGAGCGACCGATCGGACGTCGGCGAGTCGCGACTTCCGCTCTACTCATCGGCTGTTATTGACATAGTGATAGCGAGGTAGCCAATGACCACCACCCTTCGATTCGTCGCGCCCGCCGCCGCTTCCCTTGCAACCGTGTTGCTCGCGATTTCGCCGTCAGTGGCGGCTTCGTGGCAGACCCGGGTCGACTACGGCGGGAACACGCCCATGGACCTCTACGTCCCGGACAAGGTCGACGTATCGCCGGGGGTCGTGGTCTCGCTGCACTACTGCAGCGGGAACGCGGCGAACGCTCACGGCTGGTTCCAGGGTCTGGCGGATCAGCACGGCTTCCTCATCATCACGCCCCAGGCAGGCGGCGACTGCTTTGACGCGACGCCCGCGCGCAGCGGTGAGCGAGAGGCCATCACCAAGATGGTCCAGTACGCCGTCTCACGGCACGACGCCGACGCGACCCGAGTCTTCGCTGCGGGGGCGTCTTCCGGCGCTTGCATGACGAACGCGCTCCTCGCTGCCTACCCGGACGTGTTTGCTGGGGGTTCGGTGCTGGCCGGTGTCCCCGCCGGAGCTTGGACGGGAGGCAACGCCTATGGCTGGATGACCCCTCCCGACAGGACCGCCCCCGAGTGGGGTGACATCGTGCGCAAGGCGGATCCGGGCTTCACCGGCGCACGGCCTCGCGTTCAGATCTGGCACGGAGCGGATGACACCACCCTCAACTACGAGCCGAACTTTCGAGCCCAGATCGCGCAGTGGACGGACGTCTTTGGTTTCGGTCATTCCGACAGCAAGACGAGCATCTTCATGGGCTCCCAAGATACATGGCATCGGTACTCTTACACGAACGCCGCGGGCACGCTCCTCCTGGAGGCGAACTACGCGGACGGTGCCCCGCACGATCTCTCGGGGCGCGGCTTGTGGAAGGACGTCGTGCGCTTCTTCGGGCTCGATATGGATCCTCCGCCCCCCGGGGACGGCGCGGGCGGCGGTGATGGCACCGGCGGCAGCGACACATCGACCGGAGGTGGCAGCGCAAGCGGCGCCACTTCAGGCACGGGTGGCGACGCGAGCGGCAGCACGGGTAGCAGCGGAGCGACCACCGGAGGCGCGGCGCAAGGCACCAGCGGAGCCACCACGGGCGGCTCGACGAGCAACGCGGGTGGGAGCACCGCCTCCGGAGACAGCGATCCGACGACGACAGGCGGCGACAGCGCGTCGGACGACGGTGGGTGCAGCTTCAACGCGGCCTCCAGCGGTCAGCTGCCCGGCGGCGCGCTCGTCGGATTGCTCGTGGCAGGCCTTGGCGCGGTGGTCCGCCGCCGTCGCCGATCTGCTGCGTGACCGAGGTAACAGCGGCAGCCAGAGCTCGTGGTAGTCGCTCTCCCCCCAGCAGTACACCGTTCCATCCGTCTTCAACCCGCAGTTGCCCTCGGGGCTTGACGTCTCCGAAACGTTTGGATTTCATTCCCCTACCATGAAGACGGCTTTGACTCGCTTTCGACTCGTCGCATCCACCGCGCTCCTCATCGCGGCCGCGTCCTGCAGCAGCGAAGATGCCGATCCTGGCGCGTCAGGTTCGTCGGGCGGCTCACCGCCAGCCGCCGGGTCGGGCGGGACGGGTGGCACGACCGCGAGCAGCGGCGGCGCGGGCTCAGGCTCGGACGCCTCGAGCGCCGGAGGAGCTGGCGGCACCTCTACGGGAGGTTCGTCAGCCGTCAGCACAGGAGAAGGGGGCGGCGGATCGGCAGGCACGGCATCGGGAGGGTCGGGAGGGTCGACACCCGAGACGGGCGATCGCTCGCCGGAAGGCACCTGCGCGCGCTTCAACGCCGACACCGCCGACATGAGCGAGGGCACGTGGAGCGGCTCGCTGGACCCCGGGTGCGACCCGGGAGACATCTCTGCCGAGGGTCGAGCGAACGCGCTCCGGCTCTTCAACCTGTACCGCTGGCTTGCGGACCTGCCCCCGGTCGTGACCGAGCCCACCCGCGACGCGCAGGCCCAGGCCTGCGCGCTCATGATGGACGCGAACAATTCGCTCTCGCACGAGCCGCCGGAGAGCTGGAAGTGCTACTCGAAAACAGGCGCGGACGGCGCGAGGACGAGCAACATCTCGAGTGGCCCCGGCGTCGCGAGCGTTCAGGGCTATCTGATCGACCCCGGGAACGAGACGACCTTTGGCCACCGGCGCATCATCCTCGCGAACGATCTCGGCCCGATCGGCCTCGGCTCTACCGGCAAGAACGGCGCCTCCTGCATGCAGAACATCGGAGGGACGGGGCGCGCCGGCAAGGAGTGGACGGCCTGGCCTCCGCCCGGGGTGTTCCCGATTCAGGCCTACAGCGACCGCTGGAGCTCACTCAGCGACACCGGCTGGTCGATCCAGAGCGAGGACATCGAGCTCGAGGAGGCCGAGGTCACGATCACGAGCGGCGGAGCCCCGCTGGCCGTCGACGTGGAGCCGCTCCAGGGGCGCTACGGCTCCACGAACGCCATCCGCATCGTGCCGAACGGCTGGGACCCTGAAGCCGGCAACACCTACTCCGTGAGCGTCTCCGGAATCTCGGCGACCATCGCGTACGACGTCGTGTTCGTCGACTGCGAATAGAGGATTCTCGTTCCCCTTCAGCTCCGGCAAGAGCATCATTTCGGGACCTTGACGTCGAGCTTGCCGAGGCGCGCGAGCAGCGGCCCCCGATCCTCCATGGCCACGCCGACGAGCCTCCGCGCAGACGCGTCGTCGAGCTTCGGGACGGATCGCGCCGCGAATCGCGCCTCGTCCGCGGCGGGGACCTGGAAGATCAGGTGGTAAACGCCGCTGTTCGAGGCCGCGAGCACGCGCTGCGTCTCCCCCAGGCCGAGCAATCGACAGAGCGCCGCGGCAAGGAACCCCGCGGCGGCGCGAGCGAGGGCGCCGCCGCGAAGTGAGAGCGAGACGTGGTGCTCTCGTCCGGCCTCGCTGGCCTCGGCGACGGTATACACCACGGCGATATCGGCGGACGTGATGAACGCATTGCCCTCGGCGAACGGGTCCGCGGGCGGGCCCCCCCCGGGGCGCTTGAGCGCGGTGTCCTTGGCGCGGCCGAGCCCGCGCGAGAGCTCGATCAGGTGATCCGGCGAGAACAGCCGAGCGTAACGCGGCCGCTTCATCGCGAACCGGTAGATCAGGAACACCACGAGCCCGACGAGCAGCCATTTCAGCATCGGACCTTGCACCTCCGCGCCCAACCACCGAGACAGACCATCACGCCCGCGGCGAGCGGCTCATCGCCGCAGCATGCGCCTTCTTTCGTCCCATGGCGAGGCATCGTGCCGGTCCTTCCGCGATTCGTCCATGAGGTTTCACCTCTGCCGTCACCGCTCACGCATCGGCGCCTCACGCCCTTGTGGCTCTGCTTGCCTGATGGCGCGCGTCGCTGCGACGTGGGCAGGCGCGCCGCCCGGAGCAGGATCCGTGGCGCGACGCCGGCCCGATGGTGGATACTGGCGCTGGCCTCCAGCCTCTTCGCCGCGATGACCCAAGCCGCCACCTACGTCTACGTCTCCAACGCCGAGAGCTCCGAGCTCTCGGTGCTGCGCCTGGACCCCGCCGACGGGTCGCTGGCGCCCGTACAGACCGTCGGCATCGAAGGCCAGGCCGGGCCGCTGGCGGTCTCGCCGGACCGGCGCTTCCTCTACGTCGCGCTGCGCACCGAGCCCCACGCGGTGCAGAGCTTCGCGCTCGACGCGGCGAGCGGGCGGCTGAGGCCGCTGTCGGCGGCGCCGCTGCCCGACAGGATGTCGCACCTCATCACCGATCGCAGCGGGCGCCATCTCTTCGGCGCCTCCTACGGCGGTCACATGACCAGCATCAGCCCGCTCGGAAGCGACGGCACGGTGGGCGCGCCTGCCGCGGTGTTGCTCACCGGCCGCCACGCGCACGCCACGCTGGTGGATCCATCGAACCGCTACGTCTTCGTCAGCGCCCTCGGCTCGGATGTGGTGGTCCAGTGGCGCTTCGACGCGGCCACGGGCCAGCTCACACCGAACGATCCGCCGGCGCTGCCCGTGCGTCCGCAGGCCGGCCCGCGCCACCTCGCGTTCGCTCCCGACGGGCGCTTCGTCTACCTGCTCAACGAGCTGGACGCGCGCGTCGACGTCCTGGCCTTCGACGCCGAGCGCGGGACGCTGGCGCCGGTGCAGAGCCTCTCCACGCTGCCCGAGGGCTTCTCTGGCAAGCCCTGGGCGGCCGATCTGCACCTCACGCCCGACGGCCGCTTCCTCTACACGTCGGAGCGCACCTCCAGCACGCTGGCCGGGTTCAGCGTCGATGCGCAGAGCGGCCGCCTGCGCCTGGTCTCGCACGCGCCCACGGAACAGCAGCCGCGCGGCTTCCAGATCGACCCCGGCGGCCGCTGGCTCGTCGCCGCCGGGCAGCTCTCGCATGCGGTGCGTGTGCACGCGATCGACCGCGAGAGCGGCCGGCTCACCTCCTCGACGTCGACCCCGGTGGGCCGCGGTCCCCACTGGGTGGAGATCCTGAGCTTCCCCTGATCCGAGCGCCGCGCGCGACGGCCCCCAGCTGGCGAAACTGGCGGCGCGGGTGGCGGCCGCCAGGTCCCGGAGCGCGGAGAGGGACCAAATATCCCGCAAAAAGACCGCGGCATACCGTTCGCAATACGTGCCAACCGAAACGCCGCGAGGTCCGACCTCGCGCTGGTCCCCGCCGTTGCGGGGCAGCGCGAAGCCCGGAAGCGGCGTGTTAGCCCGAGCCGGCGCCACGCGCCGCGCTCGGATGGAGGCACCCATGCCGGTTCGTCATGCCATGTCCATGAGTCTCCCTGTCCTCGCGCTCGCCTGCTCCACCGCGCAAGGCGCCGCCCCGGAGCCACCGGAGAGCACCCCACCGCAGCACGACGGCGCAGCGGCGCCGGCCGGCTCGACGAGCGCGAAAAGCTTCGTCGACGCCGCGTCGTACTTCACGAGCTCGGAGGAGATCGACGCCTGGTATGGGCTGCTCCGCGAGCTGAACGACGACTTCGACGTCGTGTGCGGCGACACGTTCTGCGAAGGCGATTTCAGCAACTACGAGCCGCTTCGATTCCGTTGCTCCGTCGAGGAGCACGCCGGGACGATCGGCCGCTGTGTGTGGATCCTCGCCGCGAGCATGGAGGAGATCGTGCCTTCCACGGGGGATGTGGAGGTAGACGCGAGGATCTTCCTCTGCGAGATGCCCATCGCCCCGGGGACCGCCGTGACCGACCTCGTCGAGGCGCTCGCGGCGCCGTCGGGTCGGGCGATCGACGCCGCGCTCCCCGGAACGGACAGATCGCTCTACGACGGCCTCGTCGAGTGCCTCTGACAGCCCGCCGGCGTCGATGAGCTTGTTCGCGGGGCGAGGAGGCATGGCGCTCAGGAACGGCCCGTCGGGCGAGCGCTTCCGGCGCCGCTCTCGCCCGTCGCCGGCTCGCCTTCGGCGAGCAGCCGCTTGAGCGTGCCGAGATCGACGGGCTTCACGAGGTGCTCGTCGAACCCGGCTGCACGCGCCCTCTCTCGGTCGCCCTGCTGCCCGTAGCCGGTGAGCGCGATCAGATAGACGTCCTTGTGCTGGGGTTTCTCCCGGACGCGGCGCGCGAACTCGAGGCCGTCGATCCCCGGCAGCCCGATGTCCACGATGGCCACGTGCGGGAGCACCTCGTCCATGAGCTCGATCCCCGAGATCCCGTGAGACGCCGAATGACACTCGAACCCGGCGCGCGCCAGGAGCGCGCAGAGCGCCTCGCGGCCGTCGTCGTTGTCCTCCACGACGACGACCCGCGATCTCCTGGGGGAGTTCGCGAGGAGCGAACCCCGCGTCGCCTCGTCCTCGGATGACGGCTCGGAGATCGGCAGCCGCACCTCGAACTCGCACCCCTTGCCCTCCCCGTCGCTCCGCGCGCTCACGGTGCCGCCATGCTTTTCAACGAGGCCTCGGACGAGGGTGAGCCCCACGCCGAGCCCTCCCGCCGATCGGTCCAGGGTGCGGCTCGATTGCACGAAGAGCTCGAACACCGTGTCGAGCATGTCCTTCGGGATCCCGACGCCATCGTCCTTCACGCGGACCACCGCGTGCCCGTCCAGGCGCTTGGCCTCCAGGGTGACATGCCCCCCTCGCGAGGTGTACTTCGCGGCGTTGTTGAGCAGGTTCACGTGGACCTGCTGGAGCCGCGCAGGGTCGCCCTCGACCCAGATCGGCTCGGGATCGACCACGACCGAGAAATCGACGCCGCGCGTGTCCATGAGGTTCTTGACCGCATCGGCGGCGTCCTTCACCACCGTGCCGAGATCGAGCACGCGCTTTCGAAGCTCGATCTTGTTCTGCGTGACGCGGCTCGCCTCCAGCAGATCGTCGAGCAGGCGCGCCATCTGCGCGGACTGACGCTCGAGGATCTGGACGACCTTCTCGTCGAGCCCGGACGCGCCGTCCGGCGCGGAGCAGTCTTCCTTGAGCAGCGCCGTGGCGTGGACGATCGCGCCAAGGGGGTTGCGGAGCTCGTGCGACAGCATGGCGAGGAACTCGTCGCGCCTGCGCACAGCGTCCTTGATCTGCTCCTCCGATCGCTTCTGCGCGGTGACGCTCCGGAAGATCCCGATGATACCCACGATGTGGCGCGCCGCATCGATGAGCGGGAGCCGCGTGACGAGGTCCCACTCCACGAAGCCGTCCTGCCGCACGCGCTGCTCCAGCTTGTAGTGCTGCGCCTCGCCGGTCCGCAGCACCACCTCGTCCTCCTGGTGAACGGCGAGCGCCGCCTCGTACCCAGGCAGCTCGAAGCCGGTCTTCCCCGCCGCCTCGCCTGGATCGGAGAGGCCGAGTCGCTCCGCCATGGCGTGGTTCGTGCGAATGAACCGGCCGCGCGCGTCCTTGAAGTAGATCGCGTCGGGCACACTGCGGAGCAGGCTGTTCAGGAGATAGCGCTCGTGGAAGAGCGCGTCCTCCGCCGCTTTCAGGCCGCTCACGTCGATGAGCGTGAGCACGACCCCCGCGATGGTGCCCTTGGCGCGGTAGGGGAGGATGCGAAGGAAGAACGAGCGACCATGCCGGTCGCGCAGCTCGCGCTCCACGCGCTCCCCCGTCGCGAGCACGCGCTTGAGATCCGCGGTGAGCTCCGGGTGATCGACCGCATACGTGAACGTCTCGATCGGCCTGCCGACGTCCTGCAAGAGCAGGTTGAAGCTCTCCGCGATCTGCGGCGTGAACTTCCTGATCTTGAGCTCCCTGTCGAGGAAGATGGTGCCGATGTCCGTGCTCGACAGGAGGTTCTCCATGTCGTTTCCGAGCTCGGTGAGATCGGCGATCTTCCGCTGGTACTCCGCGTTCACCGAGTAGAGCTCCTCGTTGACGCTCTGGAGCTCCTCGTTCGTGCTCTGCAGCTCCTCGTTGGAAGCGAGGAGCTCTTCGTTCGCGGCCTGCAGCTCCTCGTTGCTCGCCTCGAGCTGCTCGGTCATCGCCTGCAAGGTCTGCTTCGTGTGCCCGAGCTCCGCCTCGAGCGCGCCGAGCTGCTCGCGCGACACGTCGTCCAGGTCGATCTCGATCTCCGGCATCGCCGCCCGCCGCGGCGCCCCGTCGATCGCCTCGAAGGTGATGAGGACGTGGGGCAATGTGCCTCGCCGGCTCTCGACCCGGCGCATCGTGATCTTGTAGGTGCCGCCCTCCGCTTGCACCCCCTTGAACACGATCGCCGTGCGCTCCTTGATGACGCGCCGGAGGCCCCCTGTCAGCACCATCTTGAGGTCGCAGTCCAGCATCTCGAAGGCGTCGAGCCCCTGTCTGCCGTCCTTGACCTTGAGGAACCGGCTCGCGCCGCCGAACGCGTGGACGAGCTCCCCGGTGTCAGTGACGAGGAGGCTCGGAGGCATGAACTCGTCGAGCAGCGCGTCGTAGGTCCCGAGCAGGTGCGACGGCGGGTGGCGCGTGACGGGCGCGGTGATCCCCGAGCGCGGGGCGCTCCGGGCCTTCGGCGACACCGGCTGGAAGCGGGGTTCGACCTGCATCCGCCGGTCGCTGTACTTCCGGTAGATCCGCCATTGCTTGTCGACGATCTCGAAGTCGTGCGCGAGTTGCCCCGGCGTCTCGCTGGGCCCGAGGAAGACCACGCCCCCGCGGTTGAGCGCGAAGTGAAAGAGGCTCAGGACCTTCTGCTGCACCGGCGGCTGAAGGTAGATGAGCATGTTGCGGCAGCTGATGAAGTCGACGCGCGTGAACGGCGCGTCCTTGATCACGTTGTGGTGCGCGAAGACCACCGCCTGGCGGAGATCCGGGACAACCTGATAGCTGCGTCCGCGCCGGATGAAATGCCGCTCGAGCCGCTCGGGCGAGACGTTCATCACCGCCTCTTCCTCGTAGAGCCCGCGCGTCGCGACCTCGAGCGATCCATGGTGCACGTCGGTCGCGAAGACCTTGAACGGGCGGTGGCCGATCCGGGAGGTGAGCTCGTGGAGGAGGATGGCGAGCGAGTAGACCTCTTCACCCGTCGCGCAGCCGGCGACCCAGACGCGGAACGGAGCGTCGCGCGGCCCCGCTCGCAGGAGATCGGGGAGCACCGAGCGCTCGAGGATGCCGAACGCCTCCTCGTTCCGGAAGAAGCGCGTCACGCCGATGAGGAGATCACGGTAGAGCACGTCGAGCTCGCTCGACTTGCTCCTCAGGCGCTTGACGTACTGTTCGATATCGTCCGTGTGCGCGAGCTGGATCCGCCGCTCGATGCGCCGGGTGACGGTGCTCGGTTTGTAGTGCGTGAAGTCGATGCCGAACTGCTCCTCGAGCATCCTGTAGACCGCGCTCATCCCCTGATCGACGCTGGCCGCGTCCCGCTCCGGCCGGCGCCCCTTGGACCTCACGTGATCGAGGAGGACGCGCGGCATGTCCTGGGGAGGCAGGACGCAGTCGGCCACACCGGCGTCTCGCGCGGTCTTCGGCATCCCATCGAACTGCGCGCTTTCGACGTCCTGCACGACGACCAGCCCGCCCGCGTCGTGGACCGCGCGGATCCCCCGTGACCCATCGCTGCCGCCCCCGGAGAGGACCACGGCGATCGCCCGCGGGCCGCAGTCCTGGGCGAGGGATCGAAAGAACACGTCGATGGGCAGCGCGAGCTCCTGGTCGCGATCCCTCTCGCTGAGGAGGAGGAGGCCTCCGGAGATGATCATCTCCTTCTTCGGCGGGATCAGGTAGACGTGGTCGGGCTCGACCAGCATGCCGTTCTCGACGAGGTGAATGGGCAGCTCGGTGCGGCGCCCGAGGATCTCGTCCATCAGGCTCTTGAAGTCCGGCGACAGGTGCTGGACCACGACGAAGGCCATCCCGCTCTCCTTCGGGATGTTCGCGAAGAAGTGCTCGAGCGCCTCGAGCCCCCCCGCCGAAGCGCCGATCCCTACAACGTATGGCGCTACTTCTGGCCGGACTGTGCGGGTTCTTGTCTTTGTGGCGTCGCGCACCTCGCGCTCGGTCGACATAGCCGACCTCGACAGCAGCAAGCGTGCCCGGGCTGTGGCCGCTGGCGAGCGCCTTCACCGGGGCCAAAACCCCCGGAATTTCGGCGATAGGCGGTCGTCAGATGTGTGACAAATTGCCTCGCTGCGCGCCCCATGTGGTGGTCTTGTGGCGCGGCGACGGCCTTGTCATCTCCTCACCACACCGTCTCGTCATCTCGCCGCCTCGCCTCCCCCCATGGGGGCGGGCGCCGGGCGGAAGGCCGCCCGGCCGCCGAAGAACACGAGCAGGCCGAGCGCTATCCACACGAGCTCCTTGGCGCGCTTGATGAGGACGAAGGCGGCGCCCACCGTGGCGGCGGCGGGCACGCCGAGCGCGGTCAGGAAGGCGACATAGCCGGCGTCCTGCACGCCGAGCCCGGCAGGCACCATGAAGGCGGCGGCGCGGAGGAGCGCGAGGACGACCTCGAACGAGAGGACCTCGGAGAGCGAGACGTCGACCCCGAGGAGCCGGAGGAAGAAGTACGTCTCCGCCCCCTCGGCGAGCCACATCCCCAGCAGCAGCAGCGCCGCCGCCGCGAGCGCCGAGCGACGCTCCCCGAGCGCGGCCGCGTGCCGGTCGGTCGCGGAGAAGGCCGCCTCTCTCGCCTCGACATAGGCCCTCACGCGCTGGCCGGGCAGGCGCTTCAGCCAGGCGAAGATCCGCGACGCGACCGTGCCCGAGAGGAGCGCGCCCCCGAGCGCGAGCGCCACGGCGAGCAGGCCGAGCCCCGAGAGGACCACGAGCCACGGGAGCCACGGCCCGCCGATCAGGGGCCGCGAGGCGCGCTCCAGGTGGCCAAAGCCGAGCGCGAGGGCGATCGCGACATACACCGCGTTCGCGAGGACGATCAGCGCCCTGCGCGCCGCGATGCCGGCGACGCCCTGCGGCCCCGGGATCCCGCACCACCGGTGCAGCAGATAGAACGTGACCGACTCGGAGAGGGCGGCGCCGGCGGGGACGCTCATCGTGAGCGCCTCGGTCGACAGCGTGAGCGCGAGATACCGGGAGAACGGCGCGTGGCGGCCGGACGCGGGGTTGCGCGTGCGCGTGCCAAAGACGCGCCGGCTCGCTTCGGCCTGGAAGAGCCGCGCGACGAGGTTGGGGACGAGGGCGAGCGCCATCATCGGCGCGGACGCGGAGGCGATGAGCGCCGCGACGCCCGGGAGATCCGCGCCGCGCAGCGTGCTCCAGAGCGCCGCCGCCGCGATGGCGACCCCGAGCCACCTCAGCGCGACGGCGCCGGCGCCCGGGCGGGATCGCGCCCCGCGGAGAGGCTCATCGTGGGCGTCACGGGCAGCGTCAGGGGCAGCGTCAGGGGCAAGGAGAGTCATCGCACGTTCGCGCTCCGGCGCCGGCCGAGGGCCTGAGGTCGAGGGCGAGTGCTCGTATCGCGCAGGCGCGTCCCGCGCTGATGTCATGGGCGCAACGCCGCGGCGACACGTCGCGGCACGCCGTGAACCGCGCGGAAGTGCGTCGAGCTCGTCCGCTCCGGTCGAGCGCGCCCGGCGCGCCCGGGCAGCCGACGAGCGCGCGGCGTGACGCCGGGATCGGCTATCTTCCTGGTTCGTTGGAGACGCGCGGGAGGGGCGAGCGGCTCCTCGGCGGGGTGGGAGGGGGGGCGGTCGGAAGGATGGAAGGAAGAGCGAACGTGGAGACGGATCAGGACAGCATCGAGCGGCTCCGGGCGGAGAACGCCGGATTGCGCAAGGAGATCGACAGGCTCCATGAGCAGCTGGGGCGCCAGGAGGAACGGACGCGGCTGATCCTGCAGGCGGCCGGCGAGGGGTTCCACGTCGTCGGGATGAACGGCGAGATCCTCGACTGCAATCCATCCTTCGCCGGCATCGTGGGTTACGACCGGAGCGAGCTCCTGACGATGAACATCGGCCAGATCGACCCGCGGCCGCCGCACGAGGTCGTCATGGTCATCGAGGAGATCAAGGCCAGGGGGTCGCTCCGCTTCCTCGCGAGGCACCGCCACAAGGACGGCCACCTGATCGACGTCGAGGTGAGCTCTCACCTCGTCCAGAGCGGTGATGAGCAGTTCTTCTCGGCCTTCTCGCGCCCCCTCACGGAGCAGCTGAAGCGCGAGCAGGCGCTGCGCGAGAGCGAGCAGAAATTCCGGGCGATCTTCGACGAGACGTCGATGTTCATCGGCCTGCTCACCCCGCAGGGGGACCTGATCGAGCGCAACCGGACGATGGCCGATTTCACCGGGGCGCGGCCGGGCGAAGCGCACGGCGGGCCGCTCTGGCAGGCGCCGTTCTGGGTCGGCGGAGCGAGCGCAGGGGAGCGGATCAGGGAGTGCGTCCGCCGGGCAGCTTCGGGCGAGCCGTCCTCGTGCGAGGTGAAGATCCACGGGCCCGGCGGGCGCGTGGCGACGCTCGACCTCAAGATGAAGCCGATCCTCGACACGCTGGGCCAGAGCGTCCTGCTGATCGCCGAGGGGTACGACGTGACCGAGCTCCGGCGGGCCGAGGCGGAGCGCGCGGCGCTTCAAGCGCAGATGATCGACGCGCAGGAGGCGACCATCCGGGAGCTCTCGACGCCGCTCATCCCGCTCGACGCGGGGATCCTGGTGATGCCCCTCGTCGGGCGGCTCGACCGGGTGCGCATCGAGCAGCTGCTGGAGCGCCTGCTCCAGGGGGTGGTGGCGCAGCGCGCGGCCACGGTCATCCTCGACGTCACCGGCGTGCCGGTGGTGGACGCCGAGATCGCGGACTCGCTGATCAGGGCGGCCCAGGCGGTCAAGCTGCTCGGCGCGGAGGTCATCCTCACCGGCGTCGGCCCCGAGGTGGCGCAGACGATGGTGGGTATCGGCATCGACCTCCGGGAGATCGTCACGCTGAGCTCGCTCCAGAGCGGGCTCCACCACGCGCTGGGGCGCTCGCGCCGCGGCGGCGGGAGGAGAGCGAGCGGCCCGCGGCGCCGCGACGGGTGACGGGCTGCGGAGATCCTGGCCGGCGAGGCGTCGCCGTCAGGATCGCGCTCGGGTCAGCGGCGGATCGGCTCGGCGAGCCAGCGGACCAGCGCATCGCTATCGAGATCGAGCAGGGCATCCTCGACCTCGCCCGGCCCGATGGCCTGTGCGCGCTCGACGATCGAGCGCTCCTCCTCGGCGGTCGGCTGGCGCCCGACTCGCCGTGCGAAGAGACGGCCGAGGAGCTCGGCGATGGCCTTCTGCGCCCCCGCCCGCGCGGCCTCCTGCGCGCCCTCCTGTTCGGCCTCGGCGAGCATTTCTTCGATGATCGGTATGGTCCGGAGCAGCTTCTTCTCCGTCTCCCTGTCCTCCATCAGCATGACGAGCTCCTTCCGCAAGTTGTGCCCCCAGGGGTCGATGGCGGCCATGACCAGGAGCGCTGTATATAGCTCGATCCGTTCCTCGACGGTCGCCGCCCGCGCGGAGATCTCCGCGACGACCTCACGCATCGCCGCGGCGGTGGCGTCCCTGGTAAGCGGGGCGAACACGAGCCAGAACACGCTGCCTCGCGCCCGGAGCTCGGCCATCGTGCGCTGGTAGACCGCGTCGACACGAAAGTGCGCGCCGCTGAACCGCCGCCCCCGCCAGGAGGTACGGCGCTTCCCTGTCGCGGGCAGACGCCGCCTGCGACCCGAGAGGACCACGGCGACGCTCTCGATCGGCGGTACCGGCGCTCCGGGAGCCTCGCGCCGAAGCGCGGAGAAGAGGAAGCCGAGGTACTCGAACATCTGGTCGGGCACGTCGTCGCGCAACGCGAAGCAAAACTCGACGTGCAGCACGCGCAGCTCGGCGCCGACGCGCAGGCGCAGCGCCTTGTCGAGGCGCCGCTCGAGCTTTGTGACCTGGGTGTCGATCCAGCCGAGAACCTCGACCGACCTGTCCTCGGGGACAAAGACGCACGCCAGGTCGTCAGGAAACCGTCGGGCGATGTGGCGCAACGTGATGTCGGCGTCTCCCATGCTGCGCGATCTCGGCAGATCGCATGCCATGGGCCGGAGCGCCGGAATCAGCGTCGTCTTGGCAGAGAGGAGCGCGCTCCGGGGCTGGCGCCGCCATGGCGGACGGCGGCCTAACCCGCGCCGGAGGCGGCAGGGCGCGCCCGCGCGGCGCGCCGCTAGGCGGTGCGGCCGCGCGCCTCGCGCACCAGCGCCACCATCGCCTTCCGCACCTCGTCCGTCGCCGAGACCGGCGCGCCGAACGGGAGGCGCGTCGCCTTCGGCCCCGCCGGCGTGATGACATCGAGCTCGAAGCCGTAACGATCGACCGAGGTCATCGTGGCGCCGGTGGCGTCCTTGATCCCGGCGAGGACCTTCGCGTACGCGAGGACCGCGTCGGCGTGATCGGTGTTCATGTGCTCGAGGATGCCCGCGGCGTCGGCCGCGAGCGGATCGGGCTCGGCGGCCGCGTACGCGTCGGCCTCGACCCAGGACATGCGGCCGAAGCCGCCGACGTAGCGGATCGACACCGGGTCGAGGCGGTAGAAAGAAAAGTCCGTGAAATCCACGTAGTACGACGCGCGCGGGTGCGTCGCGAGGAAGCTCGTCCGGGCGGCGGCCGCCTCCGCGCCTTCGAGGGGGCGGCACGGGCCGATCAGGGTCATCCGGCCGAGCGCGAGCGGGTCGGCCAGGCCCTCGGCCGGTTCGGCGAGGAGCAGCGACGCCTCGGCGCGGACCTTGAGGTTGCCTGTGTGCTCGGCGAGCGCCGAGAGCAGCAGCAGCGGGCGCCCGTGCGCGTCCACGGTGACGGCGACGAGCGAGCCGTACGGATAGCCGGCGGGATCCCGCGCGAGCGTGCACAGCGTGGCGGCGCGGGCCCGCTGCGCCAGCGTGCGGCAGCGCTCCGCGTGGCTCGGCGCCTTCGCGCCCTGGAGAGGTGGGTCCGCCGCCGGATCCGGGCCGGCGCCGGGGCGGCCGTGGTCTGTGCTCGTCGACATGAAAGGGCGGGTAGCACGCCGGGAGGGCCGGAGGAACCGGGGCGCCGCGCCGCCTGGCGCTACGACGGCAGCACCCGGAGCCGCCCGCGCTGCGCCGCTGCGTCGCGGGCGGCGGCCTCGGCCGCGCGCGGCGGCGCCGGCCGCGCCACGGCCTGCGGCCACACCGCGAAGTCCTCCGGGAGCGGCCCCGGGAGCGCCGGCTGCGCCGTCCGCTCCAGGAGCTGGAAGTCGCAGCGCGCCACGAGATCCAGCGGGAGCCCCTTGCCCGGCCCGCCCTTCGCGAACCACGCGCGCGCCGCCTGCACGTTGCGGATGAGCACGGCGTGCTGCGGGTCGCGCTTCGCGGCCGCCGTGAAGTGATCCTGCATCGCCTGCCAGTCGCGCCGGCCCGCCGCGACGCACGCGAGCGCGTTGAGCGCGAGCCCCGGCAGCGGGTGGCCGAGCTCCAGCGCGCGCGCGGCGTGCCGCTCCGCGAGGTCGAGCTGCCCCGCGTCGAGGTAGGCGACGCCGAGCTCCAGGTGCGCCGCGTGGTGATCGCCGAGGAGCTCGAGGATCGCCCTGCGCTCCCCCACCCCCTCGCGGTAGAGCTCGCGCAGCCCCTTGTTCTGCTCGAACCAGGCGCTCATCAGCGCCGTGTCCTCCTCCGAGGCGTCGAACGGCGTCTTGAGCTCCTGGAAGTCGCCGCGGAAATAGACGTCGCGCTGAAGCCAGCCGGCCGCCTCGGCGTCGTCGAAATCGCGCGTGCCGGGGTAGATGGACAGGCACGAGAAGATGTACTGGTGCGGCCTCGCCGCCTCCAGGAACGCGAGCGTCTCCCGGAACGTCTCCGCCGTCTCGCCCCGGTTGCCAAGCATCATGTAATAGCGGACCTGGATCCCGTACTTCTTCGCGAGCTCGGTCGACTCGATGATCTTCTTGACGGTGATCTTCTTGTCGATGTTCTTCAGGATGGACGGCGAGCCCGACTCGACGCCGAGGCTCAGGCGCTGGCAGCCCGCGAGGCGCATCTCGCGGAGCAGCTCCTCGCCGAGGACGTCGACGCGCGTGTCGCAGCTCCACAGGAAAGAGATCTTCCGATCGCGGATGCCGCGGCAGATCTCGATGACGCGCTTGCGGTTCGTCGTGAAGGTGTCGTCCTTGATCTGGACCATCTTCACCGGCAGCTTCGCCACGGCGGCCTCGATGGAGTCGAGCACGTAGGGCACCGACTGGCCCCGGAAGCCGCGGCCCCAGGTCGCCTCGGCCCCGCAGAACGTGCACGCCCAGGCGCAGCCGCGCGAGGTCATCACGATGTGCGTGGCGAAGTGGTCGTGCGGCGACGCGAGCGCGTCGAGCTCCTCGATCGCGGGCCGGGGCGGGCCGAGCTCGACCCGGCCGTCGACGCGGTACGCCGTGCCGGGGACGCCGAGCGCGGGCCGGCCGGCCTCGAGGCGATCGAGGAGCTCGAGGAACGAGTGCTCGCTCTCGCCGAGCGTCACCGTGTCGATCTCGGGGTGGTGCCGCAGCATCTCGGCCGCGAGCGGGGTCGCGTGCGGCCCGCCGACGACGATGTGCGCCCCGGGGTGGAGCCGCCGGATGCACCGGGCGGTGAGCGCCACGCCGCGCCGGTTGGCGGTCCAGCACGACAGGCCGAACACGTCCGCGCCGAGCTCGCGCACGACCCGCTCGACCTGCGAGAACGGGTACGACGAGAGGTTCAGCACCTTCACCTGGTGGCCCGCGCGGATGGCCTGCGCGCCCAGCGAGAAGAGCCCGTACGGGGTCTGGTGGAAGTCCGGGTCGAGATCGCCCTCGCGGTACTCGGCCGGCGGGCCGTCGCCGCTCGTGTCGGGCGCCTCCCTAGGCGCGGGGATCTTCCAGGGCGGTGGGTAGAGCAGCGCGATGCGCATCGATCCTGCCTTTCCGGTGCCGTCCGTCACGCGGGCGCGGCGCCGCGCTCCCGCTGCGCGCCGCCCGGGCCGTCTGCCTCGATGCTGCGCGCGCGCGCGATCCGGGCGTAGAGCTCGGCGCTGGGCCGCGGGCTGCGCTCCTGGGTCACGCGGTCGACCTCGACAAGCCCGAAGCGCGGGGCGTACCCCTCGGCCCACTCGAAGCCGTCGAGCAGCGACCAGTGCATGTACCCGCGCACGTCGACGCCGCGCTCGATGGCCCGCGCGACCTCCGCGAGGTGCCGCACGAGGAACCGCGGGCGCTGGTCGTCGTCGGCGTCGGCGATGCCGTTCTCCGTGATGTAGATCGGGACCCGGGCGCGGGGCCACCAGGCGTCGAGCACGTAGCCGAGCCCCTCCGGGTAGATCTCCCAGCCGAGATCGCTGACCTCCGCCCCCTCGGGGACGAGCCGCCGGAGGAACCCCGCGCGCGCGTGCGCCGCCGAGAAGCGGACAAGGTCGCGGCTGTAGTAGTTCACGCCGAAGAAGTCGTGCAGGCCGCTGTCGCAGACGGCGCGCGCGAACGCGTCGTTGAACAGCCGCTCGAAGAGGGCCGCCCACATGCGGTCGGCGAGCCGCCCGAACCGCTCCGGCTCGATGACGCGCAGGTGGTGCGCGACGCCGACCGAGATGGAATGCCCGCGCCGGCCCGCGGCCTCGTGCATGGCGCGGTACATGGCGGCATGGGCGCGGAAGAGGTTCTGGTGGGCGCGCACCGCCTCGACGGGCGAGCTCCGCGCCGGCGGCCAGACGCCGAGCAGGTGGGCCTGCAGGGCGAGCATGTTGGGCTCGTTGATGGTGACCCAGAGCTGGCACAGGTCGCCGAGCGCCTCGACGGCGCGCTCGGCGAAGCGCGAGAGGAGCGCCGGCAGCTCCAGCGAGAGCAGGCCGCCCCGCTGCGCGACCCAGCGCGGCAGGGTGACGTGATGGACGGTGACCATCGGGGTGATCCCGGCGTCCCGGTGCGCGCCGAGCACGTCCCGGTAGTGGTCCCACGTGGCCGGATCGAACTCGCCCGGCTCCCGCTCGACGCGGGCCCACTCGATGGAGAGCCGGTGCGCCCCCATACAGAGCCGCGCCTGGAGCGCGACGTCCTCGCGGAAGCGGTGCAGCTGGTCGCACGCGTCGTCCGGCGTATCGCCGCCGCGGACGCGCCCCGGCTCGCGCGCGAACGCGGCCCAGTCGCTCTGCGCGCAGTGCCCCTCGACCTGTGTGGCGGAGGCGGCAGTGCCGAACAGGAACCCGTCCGGGAAGCGCAGATCCTCACCCATGAGCGCGCATCCTACGCGAACTCGCGCCGGGCGGCTGCCTTCCGGAGCAGCCGTCCGATTGCTCGAGGGGCCGGGCGCCGGTACGCTCGGCCCTGTGTGCGCGGCGCGGTGCGTAGAGGCGGGGGGCGCGCGCCCCCGAAACAGCGCGCGAGCGCGCGCCCTCGCCGCCGCCTCGCTCGCCGCGGCGCTGCTGCACGGGGCCACGCCGGCCCGGGCGGACGGGGTCGGCTGGGCGACGGCCCAGGCCGCCGAGCTGACGCGCCAGGCCGAGGCACGCGCCGCGGCCGGCGAGGCCGATGTGGCGCTGCGGCGGTACCTGGAGGCGGTCCGCTTCGACGCGACCTACGGCCCGGCGTACCTGGGGCTGGGCGCGCTGTACGAGCGGGCGGGCGATCCGCGCGAGGCGGAGCGCGCGTACACCGTGGGGCTGGACCACGTGAGCGGCTTCGTCGAGGGCCACCGCGCCCGGGCGGCGCTGCGGTCGCGCGAGGGGCGGCGCGAGGAGGCGATCGCCGATCTGGAAGCGGCGGCGGCGCTCCGGGGCGACGACGGCGAGCTGCTCCAGGAGCTCGCGGCCGCGTACGTGGCGGCGGGCGCGCTGCCGGCGGCGCTCGGCGTCGCGCGGCGGCTCTCGGCGCTCGCCGCGCGGAACGGCGATCGCACCCTCGCGGCCGCGGCGACGACGCAGGCGCGCGCGCTGTCGGTGCTGGTCGGCGAGGCCGATCCCGTGCGCGCCGGCGGCGCCGATCGCGGCCCGGTCCGGCGCGCGCTCGCGCGGCACGCCGCGGCGCCTGCGCGGGGGAACGCGGCGGATCGGCGGCGCGAAGGGCGGTGATGCCACGACGGCGGCCCGGCGGCCGGTTCGGCCACGGGGCGCGGCCAGCGGCGCGGCTCGCTTGACCTCCTTCCAGGTGGGCCGCCTGCGGCTGAGACCCTCTTTCCACGCCAGCGAGCCCGGATAACCGGGCTCCCCTGCGGCGGGCGGCCTCGGACGGGGCAGATTGTCACGATCGCCCCACTGCCCGAGGAGCAGCGCGCCGCGGATGCGAGCAGCGCGCCGGAGCCGGATCTCCGGGCGATGTCCCGCTGGCACCTCGGTTGCTGCCCTCCGCGCCGCGGTTGCACGCGCAGGCTGGCACGGGATCGGCACGGACACGCGGCGTTTAGAACCTCGGACATCTCTGCAGAGCGCGGCGGCCTGTGCCTCTCGGCCGGCCGGCGCGCCGCCCCTTGAGGGAGAAAGCGAGAACCCATGAAGGCGGTAGTGTTTCACGGCGTCGGCGACATCCGGATGGACGACGTCAAGGAGCCGAAGATCAAGGAGCCGACCGACGCGATCCTCCGGATCACGGCGAGCGCCATCTGCGGGACCGATCTCCACTTCGTCCGCGGCACGATGCCGGGGATGGTGCCGGGCACGGTCCTCGGCCACGAGGCGGTCGGCGTCGTCGAGGAGCTCGGCGCCGACGTGCGGAACCTGAAGAAGGGCGATCGCGTCGTCGTGCCCTCGACGATCGCGTGCGGCTACTGCTCGTACTGTCGCGCCGCGTACTACGCGCAGTGCGACAACGCGAACCCGAACGGCAAGCACGCGGGCACGGCGTTCTTCGGCGGCCCCGCCATGTCGGGCCCGTTCGACGGGCTGCAGGCCGAGCTCGCGCGCATCCCCTTCGCGGGCGTCGGCCTCGTCAAGCTGCCGAACGGGGTCAGCGACGACCAGGCCATCCTGCTCTCCGACATCTTCCCGACGGCGTACTTCGGCGCCGAGCTCGCCGAGATCAAGCCAGGCGACACGGTCGCGATCTTCGGCTGCGGCCCCGTCGGCCTGTTCACGATCGCGAGCGCCAAGCTCATGGGCGCGGGGCGCATCCTCGCCGTCGATCGCGTGCCCGACCGCCTTGAGATGGCGCGCGAGCAGGGCGCCGAGACCGTCGACTTCTCCGCCGAGGACCCGATCGAGGCCATCCTGCGCCTCACCGGCGGCATCGGCGTGGACCGGGCGATCGACGCCGTGGGCGTCGACGCCGAGCGCCCGCACGAAGGCCCCGCCCACAAGGAGGCAAAGCAGCAGGCCAAGGCGTTCGACCTCGAGGTCAAGCAGATCGCCCCCAACGCGCGGACCACCGGCGACGCCTTCCGCGCCGGCGACGGGCCGTCGCAGGTGCTGCAGTGGGCCGTCCGGTGCGTGGCCAAGGCGGGGACCATCGCCGTCATCGGCGTCTATCCGCAGACGTCGCGCACGTTCCCCATCGGAGAGGCCATGAACAAGAACCTCACCCTCCAGATGGGCAACTGCAATCACAGGAAGTACATCCCGAAGCTCGTCGACCTCGTGCAGACCGGCCAGGTGGATCCCACCACGATCCTCACCAAGAAAGCGCCCCTGGAGTCGGCGATCGACGCCTACAAGGCCTTCGACCGGCGAGACGCCGGGTGGGTGAAGGTCGAGCTCCGCCCGTCGCGGGCGGGGGCGCCTGCCCACCTGGACCGCGCCGTCGCGTAGCCCGGCGCCGCCTGCGCAAGGAGGCGCCGCGCCCACCCCCTGAACGCGGCGCTCAGCTCGGCAGAGCGCTCGGATCGACGGTGCGCGGCGGCCCAGCGCGCGGCAGCTCCACGATGAACGTGGCGCCGGCGCCGGGCGCGCTCTGGACGCGGATCGAGCCGCCGTGCGCCTCCGCGATCCTGCGGCTGATGTACAGGCCGAGCCCCAGCCCGCCGTAGTGCCGGTGGGACACGGCGCGCTCGAAGCGCTCGAAGATCCACTCCTGGCGCGCCGGATCGACGCCGATCCCGTGATCCCTGACCGAGAGCCACGCTATCCCGGCCTCCTCGCCGAGGACGACCTCGATGGGCTTGCCCGCGCCGAACTTGATCGCATTGGCGAGGAGGTTCGTCACGATCTGATCGACGCGAGAGCGATCCCAGCGGCCCACGATGCGGCCGCCGTCCCGGAGCCAGACCGAGCACCCGGCGCGCTCCAGATCCAGCCTGAATCGCGCGACTACGTCGTGGGTGACCTCCCTGAGGTCGACCTCGGCGACGCTGAGCCTCAGCCGAGCCGCGTCGATCTGCGAGACATCGAGGAGCTCGCTGTTCAGGCGGGTCAGGCGCGCTCCCTGCCGCAGCGCGCGGTCGACCTGCCTGCCCATGGCCTGCGGGTCGCAGAGCCGACCCGACCGGATGCCCCGATCCATCGCCTCGAGCGTGAGCGTTAGAGACGTCATCGGCGTGTTGAGCTCGTGCGTCGCCACGGTCAGGAACTCGTCCCGCATCCGGACGGCCTCCTGGGCAGCACGGTAGAGCCGCGAATTGTCGATCGCCATCGCCGCCCGGCGCGCCACTTCCTGGACGAACTCGAGATCGGCGTCCCCGTAGCGGCGCCCCGGCGCGGACGAGACGACGTTCAGCACCCCGAGCGGTTGTCCCCGCGCCACGAGCGGCACGGCGACGGAGCTACGTGCCCCGAGCTCGCGGAGGAGCCTCGCGTGCCCGTCGTCCGGGGCGTGTCGCCGGATGACTTCGTCGGTGATCTCGGGGAGCAGGAGCGGCTCACAGCTCCTCAGGACGCTGGCCGCCGGGTGGGGCGAGTCCCGGCCAGGAGGGTATCGCCGCCGTAACTCCGCGAGCAAAGGCTCCTTCGCGGGATCTCTGTGGGCCCAGGCCGCGGGCCGGGTCGCTCCACCTTCCACGACGTCGATGATGCACCAGTCGCAGAACGATCGCACCGACAGCCGAGCGAGCCGCGACAGCGTCTCCCCATCATCGAGCGACCCGGAGAGGATCTCCCCGGCCTCGGCCAGGAAGGCCGCGCGCCGCACGGCCATCTCTGCCGCGGTCCGCGCGGACTGCTCCTTCGAGAGGAGCCGCGCGTTCTCCAGGGAGATCGCCGCCTGCGAGGCGAGGAGCGAGAGGGCGGTGAGCCGTTCCGGCGTGAACGCGCCCGCGAGGAGGTTGTTCTCGAGGAAGAGCAGGCCCACCACCTCGGCCCGCCTCAGGATGGGCATGCAGAGGAGCGATTTGGGCCGATTCCGCGCGAAGTAGGCGTCGCCGGAGAACCTGCCCGCATCGGCGGCCGCGTCGTGCAGGATGACACGCTCCTCGGTCCGCCACACGTAGTCGACGAGCGACGAGGGGAGGCGCTGCGAGGAATCCACCGGCCCCGACTGGAGGGCGCTCACCACCGCCCCTCCTTCCTCGATCGCGGCCTCCGCTTCGATCGAGAGCCTTCCGTCCTGACTCAGGAGGATGCAGGCCCTCTGCGCGCCGCCCTGCTCGAGCACGACCTCGAGCAGCGTGCGCAGGAGCCTGTCGAGGATGATCTCGCCCGAGATGGCCTGTGAGGCCTTGGTCACCGAGAGCAGGTCGATTTGCTCGGGCCGAGCCGCGAAGGTGGCCGTGAACGGGCTGGGCCCCGGCTCGCGGAGGCGCGGGTTCTGCCCGTCGATCTGCGTCACCTTGCCGCGGGCGCCCCAGCGGGCATAGCAGGTCCGCGCGTCGCCGAGGTAGGTGTCGGCGAACCTGTCGAACCCGTGTGATCGGTAGAACCGAGACGCGACCTCGCAGGCGACCGCCTCGTTGTGGACGAAGCCGCTATCGCGCGCCGAGCGGATGGCCTCTTCGTAGAGGCGCTCGGCGTCGAGGAGCCGGCCCTCGATGCGCGCGATCTCGGCGGCGACCAGCGCCGCTCGGTTCCCGAAGTTCTCGGGGCAATTCGTCGCCCATCGCTCGAGCTGGTGGTGGTGGGCGACGATGGCATTGAGGTGCCGGGGCCGCTCGTCGCTGGTCGCCGCGTCGTGGTGAGCCGCCCGCGCGAGCGCGCCATAGAAATGGTACTCCGCCGCCTCGAAGAACGCCGACGACGACGGGAGGAGCTGCTCTGCCCTCGACGCCGCCTCAATGGCGGAGGCGTGGTCGCCCGCGTAGAAGCGCGCTTGCAGCTTCCGGATCCAGTACCAGCAGGCGGCGACCGTCAGGGTGGGATCGCTCATGACGTGCTGCTCGAACCGGCCCTCGTCGAACTCCGCGTCGTTGAAGGTGGAGAAGTCCGACGAGAGGCCCCGGAGCGTCCGGATGAGCCGCCGGTTTCCGGTGTAGATGTCGACGATGAGATGGAACCTCGCCCTCCGCGCGAACTCGAGCTCTCTCTCGGCTTCGCGCTGCGCCTCGTCGAGCGGATCGCCGCCCGAGAGCAGCAGCGAGACCAGGGAGCTGCCGGTATAGGCCACATACGCGAGGTCGCCGGTCTCCTGCGCCACGTCGCGGGCGCGCCGCATGAGCTCGACGCTGGCGTGCAGGTGCCTCGTCCAGGGCAGGACCATGAACGCGAAGGTCGCGTAGACGCGGGCCTTGAAGCGGAGCAGCCCGTGCTTCTCCACCAGATCGAAGCCCAGCTTGCCGAAGCGGTACGCCGCCTGGTAGTCGCCGAAGCGCGGGCCGAGGCACGTGCTGAGGTAGACGTAGGCGAAGGACGAGGCGTCGCTGTTGCCATACGCGATGCCGAGGTTCACGGCGCGACCCAGGATGAGGGCGAGCAGGTTGGCATCGGTGAAGAGCGCTGGCGCTATGGTCGACGTGAGGACGTCCACGGTCGCCCGCGAGGCCGGATCGGTCATCGGGGGCAGGTCGATGAGCTCCTCGATCGAGCGGCTCCCGAGCCGCTCCCATAGCCCCTCGTATTCCCGCTGGACCTCCTCGTCCGTCGGGTGCGGCGACCACGCAACGCCGACGCGCCGGAGGTATTCAAGGCACGCGCCGACAGCGCGGTCGCTCCAGTTCAGGGTCGTGAAGAGCTCAACGCGCTTGCGCGCGACGGCGGCCGCCTCGACGAGGTCCCGCGCGCGGCGCCAGAGCGCGGAGAGCCGCTCCTCCGCCGCCGGGGCGCCGGTGACGATCTCGCACTCGGCCAGGTGGAGCTCGATCGCGAAGGCGAGCTCGTACCGCGTGTCCCAGCCCTCACCTCTGAGAAGCTCGGCGGCGACCGTGAGATAGCTCAGCGCCGAGGCGTAGGCCGTGGCTCTCCTGGCGCGCTCGCCCGCCACGAGGTTGAGCTCGGCCACGCGCTCGCGCTCTTCCCGCGCCGTGATCAGCGCGGCGCCGCGGTTGAGCTGGTTCACGATCTCGAAGATCTTTTCTTCGATCTCCTCGGGCGGCGTCCGCGACGAGAGCAGACGGCCGATCCCGAGGTGCATCACCGCGCGCTCGTCCTCCGGGATGAGCGAATAGGCCGCCTCCTGGACACGGTCGTGGAGAAACTTGTACGCGCCGTCCGTGCGGACGACGAGCCCTGCGCGGACGGCCTCCCGGAGGACCGCGTGCAACACCCCCTCCGAGCGGCCATGGACCATCGCCAGGAGCGCGACCTCTGCGGCGTGTCCCAGACAGGCGAGCTGCTTCAATACCTCCTGGGTGCTGGCAGGGAGCCGCATGAGCTTCCCGACCATCAGGGCCACCACGTTGTCGGTGAAGCCCTTGGCGCGGATCTTCGTGACGTCCCACCGCCAGGCCTCTGCGTAGACGTCGAACTCGATCAGGCGCTCCTCATGGAGCGCCATGAGAAACTGGATCGCAAAGAAGGGATTGCCGGCCGTCTTCTCGTGGACGAGATCCGAGAGCGGCGCGGCGTCCTCGCGGCGGCAGTGGAGCGTGTCGCTGACGAGCGCGGCGAGGTGCTCGCGGGAGAGCGGGCCAAGCACGATCTCCCGGACGCTCGCGCCCCCCTTCCTCATCTGATCGAGCGCCAGCGTCAGCGGGTGGGAGCGGGTCACCTCGTTGTCGCGGTAGGCACCGATGACGAGCAGACACCGCGTCTCGGGGTGCGTCATGAGGTCGTCGAGGAGCCTGAGGCTCGCGGGATCGGCCCACTGGAGATCGTCGAGAAAGAGCGCGAGGGGGTGCTCCTTCCGGGTGAATACCCCGATGAAGCGCCGGAACACGACGCGGAACCGGCTCTGCGCCTCGGCCGGCGGCAGCGCGGCGACCGGCGGCTGCCGCCCGATGACGAGCTCGACCTGCGGGATCACGTCCACGATGAGCTGTCCGTTGACCCCGAGGGCGGCGAGCAGCCGCTCCCGGACGACCGCGAGCCGCTCCTCGCTCTCGGCGAGGAGCTCGAGCGCCAGCTCCCGGAAGGCCTGGACGATCGTCGAGTACGGGATATCGCGCTTGTGCTGGTCGAACTTCCCCGAGAGGAAGAATCCCCGCTCGCGGACGATCGGCTTGTGCAGCTCGCTCACCAGCGCAGACTTGCCGATCCCGGAATAACCAGAGACCAGGACGATCTCCGGGGCTCCGGTGCCGACCACGCGCTCGAACGCGGACAGCAGCGCGGCGACCTCGTCCTCGCGGCCATAGAGCCTCTGAGGGATCTGGAAGCGGCCTGAGACGTCGCGCTCGGCCAGGGGGAACGGATCGAGCCTGCCATTGGCCCGGAGCTCGGCCAGGCACCGCTCGAGGTCATGCTGAAGGCTGCTCGCGGTCTGGTAGCGATCCTCCGCCATCTTGGCCAGGAGCTTCAGGACGATCGCGGAGAGGATCTCGGGCAGCTCCGGGACGAACGCGGAGGGCGGCCGCGGCTCGCGGGCGACATGGCAGTGCACCCACTCCGGTGGGTCCCGCGCCTCGAACGGCAGGCGCCCGGTGAGCATCTCGTAGAAGGTGACGCCGAGCGCATAGAGGTCGGCGCGGCTGTCGATCGCCCGGTTCATGCGCCCTGTCTGCTCCGGAGACAGGTAGGGCAACGAGCCCTCGATGAGCCGGGGAGGCCCCGCCGGCGGCGGCTCGCGGGAGAGGCGGGACGCGAGGCCGAAGTCGGCGAGCTTGACCTGGCCGGTGGCCGCGTTGACGAGGATGTTCTGGGGCTTGAGATCCTTGTGGAGGATGCCCCGCTCGTGGAGCGCCGCCACGCCGGCCACGATGCGGACCGCGAGCTCGAGGAACCGCTCGGCTGGCATCGGCGCGCCGATGAAGTGATCGAGCGACTCACCGCCGAAATCCTCCAGGACGAGCGCTGGCAACCCCTCGTAGGTCTCGAGGGCCAGCGGCTTCACGATGGCCTCGTGATTCAGCATCTTGCCGATCGCGTACTCGTTCTTCAGGCGCTCGACGTCCTGCGGGCGGCTGCGCTTCGGGTCGATGATCTTCAAGATCACCGAGCGGCCATCGGAGCGCCGGACCGCGCGGAGCAAGCTGGTCCTCAGGCCCTCGTGGAGGGTCTCGACGATCGTGTATGGCGAGGGGGCGCTCATCCCCATGGGGAAGGCACTCCGTGAAGCGCTGGCGCCCGGACGCCTGGCGGCCCCTTGGGGCTGCCGTCGGCGCCGGAGCGCTCGAGTCCGCGCGCCTCGCCGAGACGACGCTGCCACACGACCGGCGTGAGCCCATGACGCCCGCCGGGGACCGCATTCTCTGTCACGGCCTCCCACGATCGTGCCACCCCGGCACCCCCTCTATCGATAGGTACCACGGGTCAGGCCCGGCAGTTCCGCGGTGCACGTCGCGGGCCCCGACGAGCAGGGACCTGCATGCGGGCCGCTGCCTTCGCGAGCGCTCGCCGCGGCGATCAGGCGGGCTTCGCTGCGCGCCGCGCTGCGGCCGGGGCACGCTGCCGGTCAGCGATCGCGGCCTTCAGGCCCGCCCGCAGGTCCCGGAAGGTCTCAACGCCCGACCAGTCGAGCCCGAGCTGCGTGAGCGCCTGCGCCATGGCCGGCGAGATGCCCACGAACGAGCACGCCGCGCCGAGCAGCCGCGCCGCCCGGACGGCCTTGAGAAGGTAGCTCGAGACGACCTCGTCCGTGACCGACACGCCCGTCACGTCGAGGATCACGCGGTCTGACGAGGTCTCCACGACGCTGCCGAGCAGGCTCTCCAGGATGAGCGACGATCGCCGGTGGTCGATGGTGCCGACGAGCGGCAGGACGAGCACGCCTTCCCAGACCTGGATCACCGGCGTGGAGAGCTCGAGCAGCGCCCGCTCCTGCTCCTCGACGAGGCGAATCTTCCTCTGCAGCTCCTCGGTGCGCACGAGGACCGCGCCCTCGGCCTGCCGCTTGCTCTCGAGGAGCGCCCGCTCGGCCTGCTTCTCTCGCGTCACATCGCGCAGCTCGACGAGGATCAGCTCCTCACCCGCGGCGCTCACCTTGCGCGCGAGCACCTCGAGGTCGACCGCGCGGCCGTCCTCGCGCGCGGCGCGGCAGGTGAACCGCTTGCGCGCGCCGCCGAGCACGTCCGGCCACGCCCGCCCGAGCGGCTCGAGCGGGTGCCCGCTCGCCAGCGCCCCCCCGCGCATCGCCAGCGCCTCCGGCCCGGCGAGGCCGTCCCCGAGCAGCTCCCGGATCCGCGCGTTCGCGAACGCGACATCGCCCGTTCCGCTGTAGACGAGGACGCCGTCGCGGATCGCGTCGAGCACGCCCCGCAAGGCCTCGAGCGCCGCGCCCTCCCCCGGCGTGTCGCGCTCGGTCATGCCGGAGCCTCGCGCGCGGGCTCCGCGCTCACGCCGCCCCCGGCGGGTGGGCCCTGCGCAGCCAGGCCAGCGCCTCCTCCTCGGAGAAGAACGCGGCGATGCGCGCGTCGTCCTCCGCGAACCGGCTGGCGGCGAACTCGTGGTTCTCGACGACCTGCTCCGCGCCTTCCGCGGCTGCCGTGGGCAGGAGCGTCGCGACCCGCTTCAGCCCGGCCGCGTAGGCCTTCGGCATGATCTCGTCTCGCTGCCAGTCGTTGATGCCGTCCCAGCTCGCCTTGCAGTCGCGTATGTCGATGAGGCACAGCGGGCCCCCGCACTCCAGGAAGACCTCGTAGAAATGACCGCCGATGATCTCCTTCATCTCCTCGTCGAGCGGCGTGCCATACCAGCGCGCCACGAAGACCCCGGGGATGCGGCCAGGCTTCTCGATGCGGTGGATGCGCTCGCCAACGACGTTGAACGTCTCCACGACGTCGCCGTCCTGCACGACGCGGATGCCGGTCCGGGTCTCGATGGGTCTCTTGAGTGTCTTGGTCATCGGATCTCCCCCACCCCCCTGCCACCCAGGTCCCCCGGAGCGCCGCAGGGGGCGTCTCGGCATACCTATCGAGAGCGACCTCTCCGTCGCAAGCGCCTTCGGGCCCGCGCGCGAGCTGCCGGTGTCCTTGTGAGACAGCCCATGAGCGAGGCAGTCGATGAGCTCGTTCAGCGGCTTGTACTCCGCCGTCTCGGCCAGGGCCGCGGGGCCATCCGTTCGACGATCTCGCGGTCGGGACGCGTGCGACATGGCGGTGTACCCGATCGGGTGATCCTGACCACCACGCGCATGACGGGCAAGGGCGTCGCGGGGTAGCCTCCCGGCCATGAGCGGACCACGTCCTGCCGCCCGCGCCGCCCGCCCCAACCCGTCCGCCCGCGCCGACCCCGCCGCCCGCCCTGACCCCGGCGTTGCGCCCGCCGCCCGCGCCGTCGATCGCGGCGCCGCTCCCTCCGCCGAGCGCCGCCTCGACCCCGCCGACCGCGCCCGCGCCGCGCTGCGCGCCGGGCGCATCGCGGCGCTGACCGCCGGCGGCCTCGCCCTCGGCAAGCTCATCGCCGGCCAGCTCGGCCAGTCGATGGCCGTGACCGCGAGCGCCGTCGACTCGCTCACGGACCTGTTCGCCTCCTCGGCCAACGCCCTCGCCATCCAGCTGGCCCACGCCGCGCCCGACCGCTCGCACCCGTTCGGCCACGCGAAGATCGAGACGCTCGCGACCGCCGGTCAGGGCCTGCTCATCGGCGGCTCGGGGGTCTACCTGCTCATCGAGGGGATCCGGCGGCTGCTCGCGCCCGAGCCGCTCCGCCTCGCCGCCGTCACGCTCGGCGCGATGGCCGCCGCCGCGCTCATCACCGCGGCGCTCGTGGCCTACCTCGGCCGGGTCGCCGCGCGCACCGGCTCGAGCGCCATCCAGGCCGACGCCGTCCACTACCGCACCGACATCGCCGCGAACCTCGCCGTCCTCGCCGGCGTCGCCCTCACCTACGCGACAGGCTTCTCCCGCATCGACGGCGTCCTCTCGGTCGCGGTCGCCGTCTACATCCTCACGTCCGCGGGGACCCTCCTCCGGCTCGGCGTGCGCGACCTCATCGACACGAGCGCCCCGGAGGAGCGCGTCGGCGCCATCGCGGACACGCTCGACGCCATGCGCGCGCGCGGCGAGCTCCTCGGCCACCACAGGCTGCGCACGCGGATCGCCGGGCGCACGCTGTTCGTGGAGGTGCACATCGAGCTCCCGGGCGACCTCCCCCTCGCGCGCGCGCACGCGACCAGCGACCGCGCGCGCGACGCCATCCTCGCCATCGAGCCGGACGCAGAGGTGCTCGTGCACATCGACCCCGAGCGCGACGAGCCCGCGTGAGGGCCCCCGGCAGCGCCGCTCAGCCCGGCAGGCCGCGCGGCTCGGCCCCGCGCGGCGGCCCGGTCCGCGGCAGCTCGACGACGAACGTCGCTCCCGCGCCGAGCGCGCTCTCGACGTGGATCGAGCCGCCGTGCGCCTCCGCGATCCTGCGGCTGATGTACAGGCCGAGCCCCAGCCCGCCGTAGTGCCTGTCCGATACGGCCCGCTCGAACCGCTCGAAGATCTGCCCCTGGCGCGCCGGGTCGATCCCGATCCCGTGATCCCGCACCGAGAGCCGCGCCGTCCCCGCCTCCTCGCCGAGGGAGATCTCCACAGGGTTGCCCGCCCCGAACTTGATCGCGTTGGCGAGCAGGTTCGAGACGATCTGGTCCACGCGGGAACCATCCCAGAGGCCCACGACCCGGCCGCACTCCCGCAGCGACACCGAGCACCCGGCGCGCGCCAGATCCAGCTTGAACCGCGCGAGCACGTCGCGGACGACCTCCCCGAGGTCGACCTCCGCCACATCGAGCCTCAGCCGAGCCGCGTTGATCCGCGAGACGTCGAGCAGCTCGCTGTTCAGGCGGGTCAGGCGCGCCGCCTGCCGCAGCGCGCGGTCGACCTGCCGGCCCATGGCCTGCGGATCCCAGGTTCGACCCGATCGGAGGGCCCGTTCCATGGCCTCGAGCGTGAGCGTGAGCGACGTCATCGGCGTGTTGAGCTCGTGCGTCGCCACGGTCAGGAACTCGTCCCGCATGCGCACCGCCTCCTGCGCGGCGCTGTAGAGCCGGGCGTTGTCGATCGCTATCGCGGCCCGGCGCGCCACCTCCTGCACGAGCGCGAGATCGGCGTCCCCGTAGCGGCGCTCCGGCGCGGACGAGACGACGGTCAGCATCCCGATCGTCTGTCCCCGCGCCACGAGCGGCACGATGACGGAGCTCCGCGTCCCGAGCTCGCGGATGAGCCTCGCGTGCCCGTCGTCCTCGGCGTGCCTCCGGATGATTTCGTCGGAGATCTCGGGGAGCAGGAGGGGCCCCCCGTCCCGAAAGGCACGGGCCGACGGGTGGGGCGAGTGCCGGTCAGCAGGGTATCGCCGTCGCAGCTCCTCGAGCAAAGGCTCCTTCGCGGGGTCGCTGTGGGCCCAGAAAGCTCGCCGGGTCTCCCCGCCTTCTGCAAAGTCGATGACGCACCAGTCGCAGAACGATCGCACCGACAGCCGCGCGAGGCGGGACAGCACCTCTCCGTGATCGAGCGACGCGGAGATGATCTCCCCGGCTTCGGCCAGGAAGGCTGCGCGCCGCTCCGCCGCCTCGGCCGCGGTCCGCGCGCATTGCTCCTTGGCGAGGAGCCGCGCGTTCTCCAGCGAGATCGCCGCCTGTGTGGCGAGGAGCGAGAGCGCGGTGAGCCTCTCCTGCGTGAACGCGCCCGCGAGCAGGTTGTTCTCGAGGTAGAGCAAAACCGCCACCTCGGCCTGCCTCAGGACGGGCACGCAGAGGAGCGATCTGGGCCGATTCCGCGCGAAGTACTCGTCTCCGGAGAACTTGCCCGCGTCGGCCGCCGCGTCGTGGAGGATGACGCGCTCCTTCGTCCAGTGGACGTAGCGGACGAGCGACATGGGAATGCGGGGCGAAGAGCCCTCCGCCGGACCCGGCCGGATCGCCGTCGAGGCGCCCCGCTCGTCGAGCGTCGCCTCCGCTTCGATGGCGAGGCGCGAGTCCTGACACAGTAGGAGGCAAGCGCGCTGCGCGCCCCCCTGCTCGAGGACGGACGTGAGCAGCGTGCGCAGGAGCTGGTCGAGGACGATTTCGCCGGAGATTGTCTGTGATGCCTTGATCACCGAGAGCAGGTCGAGCTCCTCGGACCGCGCCGCGAAGGTGGCGGCCTGGGCGAGCGGCCTCGTATCCCAGAGGCGGGGATTCTGCTGGTCGATCTGCTTGACCTTGCCGTCCGCCCCCCAGCGGGTGTAGCAGGCGCGGGCCTCGCGCAGGTACGTGTCCGCGACCAGATCGAACCCCCGCGCCCGGTAGAACCTCGACGCGACCTCGTACGCGAGCGCCTCGCCGTGGACGAAGCCGTTCTCGCGCGCAGCGCGGATCGCCGCTTCGTAGAGGAGCTCGGCGTCGAGCGCCCGGCCCTCGAGGCGCGCGATCTCGGCGCCGATCAGCGCGGCGCGGCCGCCGAAGTTCTCGGGGCAGCTCGAAGCCCAGACCTCGAGCTGCGCGTGGTGGGCGGCGAGCGCCGCGAGGTGCCGGCGCCGCTCGTCGTTCGACTCGGGCGACGCGGGCGCCACCTCGCAGCGCGCCGCCCGCGCGAGCGCGCCATAGAAATGGTAGTCGGTCACATAGAAGAACGACTGCACCGCCCAGAGGAGCCGCTCTACCTTCGTCGCCACGGCCAGGGCAGCAGCGTAATCGCCGGCGTGGAAGTGCGCCTGGAGCCTGCAGATCCAGTACCAGGTGGCGGCCACCGAGAGCCGCGGATCGCTCTCCAGGTGCTGCTCGAACCTGGCCTCGTCGAAGCTCACGTCATTGAAGGAGGAGAAGCTGGGCGTCAAACCGCGGAGGCACCGGATGAGCTGCAGCTGCGCGATGACACAATCGATGATGAGGCCGAACCTCGCCTTCCGTACGAAAGCGAGCGCGCTCTCGGCTTCGCGCTGCACGTCCCCGAGCGGCTCCGCCTTGGCGATCAGCAGCACGAGAGAGGCGTTGCGGGCGAAGGCTGCGAAGGTGAGATCGCCGGTCTCGCTCGCCATGTCGAAGACGCGCCGCAGGAGCTCGATGCTGGTGCGCACGTGCCTCGTCCACGGATTGACCAGCACTCCGAAGTCCAGGTAGACGCGGGCCTTGAAGCGGCCGAGCCCGTGTTTGTCCACCAGATCGAGGCCGAGCTTGCCGAAGCGGTAGCCCGCGCGGTAGTCGCCGAAGCGCGAGCCGAGGACCACGCCGACATGGACATAGCCGAAGCACGATCCGTCGCTGTTGCCGTGCTCGAGGCTCAGATTCACCATGCGACCGACGACGAGGCTGTGCAGCCTCTGGTCGGTGAACAAGGCCGGCGCCTGGCCCCAGGTGAGGATGTCCATGATCGCGCGAATCACCGGATCGGTCATCGGCGGCAAGCCCACGAGCGCCTCGATCGGCCGGCTCCCGAGCTGAGCCCACATCCGCTCGTACTCCTTTTGAACCTCGTCCTGCGTCGGGTGAGGCGACCACGCGACGCCGAGACGCCCCAGGACCTCGAGGCAGATCTCGACGGCGAGCTCGCTCCGATCCAGCGTCGTGTAGAGGTCCACCCGCACACACGCGACCGCCGCCGCGTCGACCAGGCTCCCTGCGCGGCGCGAGAGCGTCGAGAGCCGCTCCTCCGCCGCGCCGAGCTCCCCCGTCAGGTACTCGCACTCTGCGCGGCGCAGCTCGAGCGCGAAGGCGAGCTCGTACTGCCGCTCCCAGCGGTCGTCTTCCGGCTCCAGGAACGCCGCGCCGGCGACGAGGTAGGTGAGCGCCGAGGCGAAGGCCGCCGACGCCATGGCGCGCCTGCCGGCGACGAGGTTGAGCCTGGCGCCTCGCTCTCGCTCCTCCCGTGACGTGATCAGCGGAGCGCCGCGGTCGAGCTGATTGACGATCTCGAAGATCTTCTCCTCGAGCTCCTCCGGCGCCGTACGCGCGGCGAGCAGCCTGCCTATCGCGAGGTGCGCCTCAGCCCGCTCGCCTTCGGGGATGAGCGAATAGGCCGCCTCCTGCACCCGATCATGGATGAACTTGTACGAGCCGGGGAGGCGCTGGACGAGCCCCGCGGAGACGGCCTCCCGGAGGTCCGCGTGCGCGTCCTGCTCCGTGCGGCCGCGGACCATCGCGAGGAGGGCGACCTCCGCGGTGTTCCCCAGGCAGGCGAGCTGCTGCAGCGCCCTCTGCGCGCTCGGAGAGAGCCGCGCGAGCTTGCCGACCATCAGGTCGACGACGTTGTCGGTGAAGCCCTTTCCGCGGATCCTCGCCACATCCCACCGGAAGGCCTCGGCGTCCTCGTCGAACGCGATCAGCCGCTCCTCGTGCAGCGCGGAGAGGAACTGGATCGCGAAGAAGGGGTTGCCGCCCGTCTTCTCGTGGACGAGGTCCGAGAGCGGCGCGGCGGCCTCGCGGCTGCAGTGGAGCGCGTCGCTGGCGAGCGCGGTGAGGTGCTCCCGGGAGAGCGGGCCCAGCGCGATGTCGGAGATGCGCGCGCCCTCCTTCCGGACCTCTTCGATCGCCACCATGAGCGGGTGCGAGGGGCTCACCTCGTTGTCTCGGTACGCGCCGATGACGAGGAGATGATGCGTCTCGGGGTGCGTCAACAGATCGCGAAGGAGCCCGAGGCTGGCCGAATCGGTCCACTGGAGATCGTCGAGGAAGATCGCGAGGGGGTGCTCCTTCCGGGCGAACACCCCGATGAAGTGCCGCAACACGACCCGGAACCGGTTCTGCGCCTCGGCCGGCGGGAGCTCGGGGACAGGCGGTTGCCGGCCGATGACGAGCTCGACGTGGGGAATCACGTCCACGATGAGCTGCCCGTTGCTCCCGAGCGCGCCGAGCAATCGCCGCCGGAAGACCGCGATCCGCTCCTCGCTCTCGGCGAGGATCTCGAGCACGAGCTCCCGGAACGCCTGGACCAGCGTGGAATAGGGGATGTCGCGCCTGTACTGGTCGAACTTCCCCGAGAGGAAGAGCGCTCGTTCCCGGACGATCGGCCTGTAGAGCTCGTGCACCAGCGACGACTTGCCGATGCCGGAGTAGCCGGAGACCACGACGAGCTCGGGGGAGCCCGTGGCCACCACGCGGTCAAACGCGCAGAGCAGCGCGGCCGCGTCGCTCTCGCGGCCGTAGAGCTTCCGGGGGATCTGGAAGCGACCGGAGACGTCGCGCTCGCCCAGGGGAAACGGCGCGATCTGGCCAGTGGCCCGCAGCTGCGAGAGGCACCGCTCGAGGTCGTGCTTGAGGCCGCGGGCGGTCTGATAGCGATCCTCGGGCATCTTGGCCAGGAGCTTCAGGACCAGCGTCGAGAGCACCTCGGGCAGCTCGGGCACCAGCGTCGAGGGCGCCGGCGGGAGGCGCGCGACGTGGCAATGCACCCACTCCAGCGGGTCCTTCGCCTCGAACGGCAGCCGCCCGGTGAGCATCTCGTGGAACGTCACGCCGAGCGCATAGAGGTCGGCGCGGCCGTCGATCCCCCGGTTCATTCGCCCCGTCTGCTCAGGAGACAGGTACGGCAATGACCCCTCGACGAGCCGCGCAGGCCCTGCCGGCGGCAGCTCGCGGGAGGAGCGGGACGCGAGGCCGAAGTCGGCGAGCTTGACCTGGCCGGTGGCCGTGTTGACAAGGATGTTCTGCGGCTTGAGATCCTTGTGGAGGATGTCCCGCTCGTGGATCGCCGCCACGCAGGCCGCGATGCGGACCGCGAGATCGAGGAACCTCTCGACGGCCATCGGCGCGCCGATGAGGTGGTCGAGCGGCTCGCCGCCGAAGTCCTCCAGGACCAGCGCCGGCAGCCCCTCGTGCGTCTCGAGGGCGAGCGGCGCCACGACGGCCTCGTGGTCCAGCAGCTTGCCGATCGCGTACTCGTGCTTCAGCCGCTCGACGTCCTTCGGGCGGCTGCGCCTCGGGTCGAGGACCTTCAGGACCACCGGGCGGCCATCGGCGCTCCGGACCGCGCGCAGCAGGCGGGTCCGCTGGCCCTCGTGAAGCGTCGCGGTGACCAGGTAGGAGGGAGCGCTCACGTCCATGGCGAGCCCCATGCGGAAGGCCCGCCGTGGAGCGCTGGATCCTGGCGGTCTAGCAGGACATGGGGGCAGCTGTCGACTCGGGCGCGGTCGAGTCCGCGCGACCCGCCTCGTCATGCCGCCGAGCGGCGTGAGCGGCCGCCCGCCTCGTGCTCGTTGGGCGCCGACGCGGGGGAGCCGCCCGCGCCGCCGTGTGCCGCGCCGCGCGGGCGCCCTCACCCGGGGAGGCCTCTACGCGCCGGGCTCGTCGACCGCGTCGTCGCCTTCGTGCTCCTCGAGGTAGCGCTCGGGCGCGAGCTCCCACCGCTCCGGCGAGCGCCAGAGCTGCGACAGGAGCAGCTCGCGCATCAGCAGGATCTCCTTGGGCAGCCGGTCGTAGAGCCGCTCGAAGAGCTCCCCGTGCGAGCCGAACTCGACCTTCCACGCCTCGCGGTCGACGGCCATCAGCTGGTAGAATTGCTCCTTCGAGAAGCGGTCCATGCCCCGCCACTCGATGTCTTCGTAGCGCGGCATCCAGCCGAGCGGGCTCTCCTCCGCGAAGCCGCGGCCGTGCACGCGGTCGACGATCCACTTGAGGACGCGCATGTTCTCCCCGAAGCCCGGCCAGAGGAAGTTGCCCTGGTCGTCCTTGCGGAACCAGTTCACCGAGAAGATGCGGGGCGGATTGACGATCTGGCGCCCCATCTGCAGCCAGTGGTTGAAGTAATCGCCCATGTGGTAGCCGCAGAAGGG
The DNA here is from genome assembly GCF_051530205.1 of Sorangium sp. So ce327. Lineage (NCBI taxonomy): Bacteria > Pseudomonadati > Myxococcota > Polyangiales > Polyangiaceae > Sorangium > Sorangium sp. So ce327. The sequence goes on from NZ_CP150330.1 coordinate 6,264,445, forward strand.
CAGCATCGCCATCGGGTCGCGGCGCACCTGGCCGATGTTGCCGGCGGCCGCCGCCGTCATCTCCGAGCCGATGGTCGCTGCCGTGTAGACGCCGAAGCTCCAGTTGAACGACTGGACCACGAGGGGCACCGTCGTCGCGCGCCGCCCGCCGAAGACGATCGCGCTGATGGGCACCCCGTTCGGGTCGTCCCAGCGCGGATCGATCGACGGACACTGCGACGCAGGCGTCGTGAAGCGCGCGTTCGGGTGGGCCGCCTTGCGGCCGCAGTCCGGGGTCCAGTGCTCCCCCTGCCAGTCGATGAGCTCCGGCGGCGGCTCGTCGGTCATCCCTTCCCACCAGACGTCGCCGTCGGGCGTGAGCCCCACGTTGGTGAAGATCGTCCCCTTCCGGATGGTCGCCATCGCGTTCGCGTTCGACTTGTCCGACGTCCCTGGGGCCACGCCGAAATAGCCCGCCTCGGGGTTGATCGCATAGAGCTGCCCGTCCCGCCCGGGCTTCATCCAGGCGATGTCGTCGCCCACCGTCGTGACCTTCCAGCCCGCGAACGCCTTCGGCGGGATGAGCATGGCGAAGTTCGTCTTGCCGCAGGCGCTCGGGAAGGCCGCGGCCACATACGTCTTCTCTCCCTTCGGCGACTCGACCCCCAGGATCAGCATGTGCTCCGCGAGCCACCCCTGCTCCCTGCCGAGGACCGAGGCGATGCGCAGCGCGAAGCACTTCTTGCCGAGCAGCGCATTGCCGCCATAGCCGCTCCCGTACGACCAGATCAGCCGCTCTCCCGGGAAGTGGACGATGTACTTGTGCTCCGCGTTGCACGGCCACGGCACGTCGGCCTGTCCCGGGGCGAGGGGCATGCCGACCGAGTGCAGGCAGGGGACGAAATCGCCGTCTCCGAGCGCCTCGAGCACCTTGCGCCCCATGCGCGTCATGATGCGCATGCTCGCGGCGACGTACGGCGAGTCGCTGAGCTCCACGCCGATGTGCGCGTAAGGCGAGCCGATCGGGCCCATGCTGAACGGGATGACGTAGAGCGTGCGGCCCCGCATCGACCCGGCGAAGAGCCGGCGCAGCGTGGCCTTCATCTCCTGCGGCTCGGCCCAGTTGTTCGTGGGGCCGGCGTCCTGCTTTCGCCGGCTGCAGATGAACGTGCGGTCCTCGACCCGCGCGACGTCGCTCGGGTCCGAGCGCGCGAGGTAGCTGTCCGGGCGCTTCTCCGGGTTCAGACGGATGAGCGTGCCCGCCTTGACCATCTGGTCGCACAGCGCGTCGTACTCCTCCTTCGAGCCGTCGCACACGTGCACGTTGTCCGGCTGGCACAGCGCGACGACCTCGGCGATCCATTGCCTGAGCTTCTCGTTCGTGATCTTCGCCCGCAGGCCGGGGATCGACACCGGCGGCGGCGGCTCCGAGTGGAACGAGCTCTGGCTGTTCTGGCTGGCTGCTACGGACACTTGCGTACCCTCCTGGCTCTCTGGGTCGAACGCGCTCTGCAAAGCGCAGGCCCTGCCCGCCCTCGACGGCAATTCTGGCCGAAATGCGGCCGGAAGGCTGCCCTGATTCTCCCTGAGCCCGATCGCTACAGCAGCGCTGCGCGCACCAGGTGCGCCCGCGGGGCGAGCCCTGCGCCGCGCGCTGGGTCGTCGATCCGCCCGAAATCCGACCGAAATCCGTCCAGCGGTTGGCCCCGAGGGCTGCCTCGCGGGCAGCCGCGCCGCCCGCCCATGCCCCCGGTGCGTGCCTACGCGCCGGTGCTCACCATGGCCACGCCACGTACAGCGGTTCCCGCGCGAACGCCGCCCGGGCGCGACGCCCCTTCTCCGAGAGGAACAGCATCATCCTGAGCTCCTTGTACTCGGAGTGGCGCTCCGGCGTGCCGATGCGCGTGATCGCGCCAGGCGGCGCCTCCCAGCCGCATCCCGCGTAGAAGCGCTCGAGGCTTGGGTTGCAGAACAGCGCGGCGACATCGGCGTCGCTGTCCTGGAGGAAGCGCGTCGCCATCTCCACGACCTGCCTCCCGTGGCCTTCGCCCCGGTAGGGCGGGGACGTGAAGACGTTGCCCAGGCCATAGACGACGTGCTCCTCCCCCGCGTGGGGCAGCGAGAGGCGCATCACCGAAGCGTAGCTGAGCAGCACCTCCTCCTCGCTGATCGTGAAGTGCGCCGTGCCGATGTCAGACGGATACGTGTGCTTGAGCAGCCGGAGTGGACCCGTGAATATCGACGGCCACGCCGCCCGCATGAACGACACGGCCTGCCACCGGAAGGCGTCGGGGAGCTCGTCTCGATGGTAAATATGCTTTTCTTGCATGGGTCTCTGGGCGCTAGCGCAAGACGCGCAAGACCCCGGCAGCCTGCCGTGGCCCCGCCCGCGGGGACGGTTGACAAGGATAACCGGCTTTGCTCATATACCCAGTCCGCTCGGAGCATGGCGCGCCCCTGAGGACGGCCGGTAACATGGTGGGCACGGGTCAAGACACCTCGGACGCGGAGCCGACCCAGGCGGCGATCATGGGCAAGTACCGGCTGATCGCGAAGCTCGGCCGGGGCGGGATGGGCGACGTGTTCCTGGCGATCGCGCGCGGGCCGGGATCCTTCAACAAGCTCGTCGTTGTCAAGCGCCATCGCGGCGTGGGCGGAGCGGGCGGGGACGGCGAGAAGGTCGTCGCCATGTTCCTGGACGAGGCGAAGCTGTCCGCCCGCCTCAACCATCCCAACATCGTCCAGACCTACGAGGTCGACCACGACGACGCCGGCTACTTCACCGTGATGGAGTACCTGGAGGGCCAGCCGCTCAGCGCGCTCATGCGGGCGGTGGCCGAGGGGGAGCCGGGCGCGGCGGGCTTCACGCGCGGCGTCTGGGTGAGGATCGTGGCCGACCTCCTGAGCGGCCTCCACTACGCGCACGAGCTCCGCGATTACGACGGCGCGCCGCTCGGCATCGTCCACCGCGACGTCTCCCCGCACAACATCTTCGTCACGTACGACGGCGCGGTGAAGCTGCTCGATTTCGGCATCGCCAAGGCGTCGATCAACACCGACCTCACCGAGACCGGGAAGCTGAAGGGCAAGACGTCGTACATGGCGCCGGAGCAGGCCGTCGGCAGCGGGTCGACCGATCGGCGGGCCGACATCTTCGTCGCGGGGATCGTGCTCTGGGAGCTCCTCACGCGGGAGCGGCTCTTCGGGGGCGACGCCGTGAGCGCGCTCTGGAAGCTGGCGGCCGTGGACGAGATCCCGCGGCCCTCGCTCCTCCGGCCGGACGTCCCCCCGGCCCTCGACGCCATCGTGACGCGGGCGCTCGACCGCGATCCGGCGAAGCGGTTCGCGACCGCGCAGGAGATGCGCGCGGCGCTCGAGGACTACCTGCGCGCGGCGGGCGAGGACGTCGGGTCCGACGAGATCGGCGCGAGCATGCTGGGGGTGTTCGCGGAGCGCCGGGCGAGCATGCAGCGGCAGGTCAAGGCGTACCTCGATCAGAGCGCGCAGGGCGTGGACCGCCCGAGCGTGCCCGTCGAGCCCCGCCCCTCTCGCGTGAGCCATTTCGAGGGCGCAGAAGGGAGGCGCATTCAGCCCGTGATCGCCCTCGACGAGGAGCTCGGGCAGAGGACCTCGGGGACGCCGGGCCCAGGGCGCTCCGCCTCGGACTCGACGAGCCTGAAGTCGAACCTCCGCACGGCCGCCGCGCCTCAGCAGCGCAGCTACTGGATCGGGGCGCTCGGCGCGGCCGTGCTGGTCGCGGCCGCGGCGTTCTCGACGCGCCGCCCTGGTGGGCAGCCACCCGCTGCCGGCTCCGCCGCGGCCGTGCTCGTCGAGCCGGACGCCGGCCCTCGCTGCACCGGGGTGCTCCGCGTCCGGATCACGACCGGCGACACGGGGACTGCCACCGACATCTCGCCGCCGTACAACTACGGGGTCTACGACTACCTGCGTCACCTCAACGACAGTCAGGGAGGTCTCCGGGGCTGTCCCATCGACGTCGACATGCGGGACGCGCAGTACGACCCCGCCAGGACGGAGGAGGTCATCGAGGCGTGGCGGCGGCAGCCCGGGTGGAGCGAGGTCTCCACGCTGTTCGTGTTCGGCACCGGGCCGACGACCCGCGTGGCCCCGAGGCTCACGGAGGAGAAGAAGCTCATCATTCCCGGCTCGTACGCCGGCTCGCTCGCCACGCCGGTGCCGATCTCGGCGGACGTGTCCCACGCCGAGTTCAACGCCCTGGGCCAGAGCGCCTCCGCGACAGAGCACAAGACGAGCCCTGGATATCCCTACATCTTCTTTCCGGCCACGGACTACTCGACAGCGATCCGCATCGGCATCAAGGCGGCCTGGAAGATCGCGCCCGGGCGCATCGCGATGGTGCACGACACGATAGACAAGTGTCTTTACTGCGTCGATCCGCTCGCCGCGGGCAAGGCCTACGTGGAGGAGCTGCCCGGGATGCTGCTCGGCCAGGATCTCATCGTCCCGCAGACGTCGTCCCTCGAGGATGAGGGGCGCATCGTCGACGCGGTGATCGGCTATGTGAAGCGGGAGATCGAGAAGAAGCGAGCGGACCCGTCGTATGTGCCGGCGAGCTGGTTCTGGGCCGGCAACAGCGTCCTCTCCTCGTCCTTCGTCGGGAAGGGCGCGGCCGCGGCGCAGAAGCTCATCCAGCAGGCGTTCCCGGGGCCGGAGAAGAACCGCTGGCAGCTGCGCGTGATGGCGAACAACTGGGGCATCGGCGAGAGGACACTGGCGATCTGCGGGGCCGACTGCGCGGGGATCTTTTATGGGCTGTTCCCCGTGCCCGTCTACGGCGACACCCAGCACTCGAGCGGGATGGCGGAGATGCTGCGGATCCACAGGGCCTACCGGGAGAAGGACGGCCACCCGCTGGAGCTGTACCAGGACCAGCCCTACGTCCAAGGCCACGCCGCGGCGCTCATGTGGCGCAAGGCCGTCGAGCGGGCCATCGACGCCGGCCGCACGCACCCGACCGGAGAGGACCTGAAGGCCGCGCTCGAGGGCTTCCAGAACGTGGTGCTCGACGGGATGACGGCGGGGCCGATCTCGTTCAGCGCGACGGACCATCGGCCGCAGGCGAACGAGTCGGTGTACACGATCGGGGCCGCGGACGGGGGTGGCGTCGGGTTTCGGTTCGTCGATCACTGCTCGATCGAGCTCGACGCGAAGTGGCTCGGGTACTGAGGGGAGCTGACGCCGGCTTGCCGGCTTAGCCTGCCGGAATGATGGCACCGCGAGGACGCCATAAGACGCCATAAGACGCCAAGAGTCGCCATAAGACGCCAAGATTTTTCATTATTTTTTGGCGTCTTATGGCGACTCTTGGCGGTTCCTCGCTTTCCGCGACGAACCTCTCGCATAGTCTTAGGTCGGCCCGGAGATCCGCCAGAACCCGATCCTCGCGGCCCCCGCCAGATCCGGCCCGACCGGGCCCTTCCCCCAGAAATGGTCATCGTAGTTGGGCACCGTCCACCCCTGCCCGTATGCCCCCATCACCGCGTAGATCACCTCGTCGTCCGGCTGGACCTCGATCGCCGTCGTCACCCACGCCTGCCGCACCGGCGCCGGGCTGGCGTCGTCGAGCAGGTAACGCGCGAACATCGATCCCTCGGTCGTGTCGTCGAACGACTCCGTCGCATAGCCGAGCAAGAGGTGCAGCCCATCGAACGCGCCCGCCCACCGGTAGCGCCACGCGCCGCCGTCGTCCTGGAGCGGGCCGCAGGCGGCCACCACCATCCACTCCAGGTTGGCGTTGCCCCACCGGGCGTCGTTGAAATGAAGGACCCGGTCGTTCATCGCGCTGCAGAACATGAACCCGACGCCGTTCGCGTGCCCCGTGTAGAAGGTGAGATCCACCGAATCCGCGAACGACGCGTCCTGGCCGCCCAGCGCCGGATCCTTGAAATCGACCTCCCACGCGCGCTGATCGCCCCAGTTGAAGCGAGAGTCGATTCCCCCCTCCCGGAAGCTCTTCATCAGCCCATCGACGTTCGCCGCCGAGTGATCCAGGCCGCCGCAGAGCCCGACCCACTCGGCGCCGACCACCGCGCGGCCATCGTCGACCGGCGGCGGGAGCGGCGGGCGCGCCGCGCCGAGCCCCGCCGACGCGCGGCCGAACGAGAGCCGCTGCGCCGCCGTCGCGACCAGACCGTCGGCGTCCGTGACATAGAGCGAGAGCGTCTCCGTCTCCCCGCGAAGACCAGAGACGCCAGACACCTTCACCCGCGCGCCGCCTTCGCGCCCTTCGTCGACCGCGTCGAGCGAGCGCGCCGACGATACCCACCTGTACGTGTATGGCGCAGCACCGCCGGTGACGCTCGCCTCCGCGAGCGCGGTCGCGCCGTCCACACGCACCGAGATCTCGGCCCTCGGAGCGTCTATGACGGCCGGCACGATCCTCTTGCGGACGTCCATCACCTCCCCGCCGACCGTCCGCCGTGCGCTGCACACGTAATGGGGCAGGATCCGCCGTACCTCGCGGGACAGCGGCGGCGCGTAATAGACGAGCTCCGGCTCGGCCGCGATCACCGCGCCGCCGCCCAGCGCGCCGGCGCACAGCGCGGGGGCCTCGGCGGCGGAGACGATCGCGACGTCCTCCCCTCGCGCGAGCTCGCGCCGCGCGTAGATCAGGTGCGTCACGGCGCCCTCGCCGTCGAACGTCACCCGGACCTTGGCCCCGGGGCCGATCAGCCGGATCCCCTCGAGCTCGTCGCGAAAGCTCACCTGCGTGTCGAGCTCGGCCCGCGCCACAGTTCGGCCCTCCGCGTCGACCGCCTCGAGCAGCGAGTGGCCGACGGCCAACTCGCTCCCGACCGGCAAGCCCGCGGCGTCCAGCGCGGCCCACGCCCGCGCCGCCGCGTCCGGCTCCGGCAGGACGCGCAGCGCCGCGAGCGCCTCGAAATCCAGGGCGTCATCGCCCGCCGACGTCTCGAAGCCGCGCTCGTCGCGGAACCCGGGCGCGGGCGGCGCGTCGGCCTTCCTCGTGGGCAAGCGCTGGAATCGCGCGCTGTCGAGGTAGCGGATCGCGCCGCCGGCCACGAGCGCGGCGGCGCCCCCCCGCGCGGGATCCTCCGCGAGCCCGAGCGCGCCGGCGAGCGCCGACGCCCGCGCGACGTCGGCGCCGCCGCCGATCACGCGGTATGCGGGCAGCAATCGCGTCTCCCTGCCAGGCGACCCCGCGGCAGGTGACGCCGCGCGGAACACGCCGCGATCGGCGCTCTCCGGGAGAGCCTCGCGGGCGTCGCGGCCGCCGCACCCGGCGACGCCGAGGGCCACGAGGAGAAAGACGCCCAGCACCCCATCCGGTGATCTCTTCATCAAAGTCCCCCTTTCCCTGCGGCCACGGCGAGGCTCGGCGCGCAACTCCGCACGAGCGATCTCGCAGGGAGCCTCCGCGCGGCGCTCGCGGCCCGCGACGCGAGCACCTCGCATTGCACGACCCAAGCCACCTCGGCCGCGCCGCTCCGCGGCGCGACTCTCCGGGCTCCGGCCGCTCTCGGCCGAGATTGACCGCCTCGCGTCCGGCTCCTAGGCTGCCGCGCATTCCATGACAGCGCACACGAAGGACGGAGAGAGCGCGCCCGGCGCCGGCGATCGGACGCTCGAAGGGACAGCGGATCCCGGCGCGCGCCTGTTCCTCGACTTTCTCTCCTCGATCCGCCCCCGCGTCGACGCCGCGCTCGATCAGCGCTGGCGCGACAAGGCGGCCTCCGTGCAGCGCTACGGCCGCGAGGTCGAGGCCATGGTCTCCGAGGCGCGGAGCCTCACCCTGCGCGGCGGCAAGCGGTTCCGCGCGGGGCTGCTCGTCGCCGCCTACCAGGGCGTCGCGCCGGACGCGCCGCTCGGCCCCGCGATCGACGCCGGCGTCGCGCTCGAGCTGCTCCAGACGTACCTGCTCATCCAGGACGACTGGATCGACGGCGACACCGTCCGGCGCGGAGACCGCACCGTCCACGTCGCGCTGAGCGAGACGCTCGGCGATCCGCACCTCGGGGCCTCGTCCGCGATCCTCGCGGGCGACCTCACCTGGAGCTTCGCGCTGAGCACGCTCGCGGGCGCGGACGCGCCGCCGGCGACGACGCTCGCGGCCGTCCGGCTGTTCTGCAAGATGCACGAGGACGTCGTGATCGGGCAGCACCTCGACGTCGTCGGCCGGGCCGAGGACGTCGAGCAGATGCACGCGCTCAAGACCGGCAGCTACACGGTGCGCGGCCCGCTCGCGCTCGGCGCCACGCTGGCCGGCGCGCCGGCCGAGACCGTGGCGGCGCTCGAGCGGTTCGCGGCGCCCGTGGGCGTCGCCTTCCAGCTGCGCGACGACCTCCTCGGCACCTTCGGGAGCGCCGCCGCGACCGGCAAGCCGGTCGGCAACGACCTGCGCGCCGGCAAGCGCACCGCCGTGCTGGCCGCGGCCGAGGGGCGCCTCGACCCCGCGGGCCGGAGCGCCGTCGAGCGCGCGCTCGGCCGCAAGGAAGCGAGCGACGACGCCGTGGCGGCCGCGACGCTCGCGCTCGAGGCGTGCGGCGCGCGGCGCGCGGTCGAGGAGCGGCTCTCCGCCCTGTGCGGCGAGGCCGAGGTCCTCGCGCGCTCGCTGCCCGTGAGCGCGTCGGCGCGGCAGATCCTGTGCGGGGCCGCGAGCGCGCTCCGGTGGACCGGCGCATGACCGAGGCGCTCGGCGAGGCGTCCGGCAAGGTCATCCTGCTCGGCGAGCACGCCGTCGTGTACGGGGCGCCCGCGCTCGCCGCCGGCATCGAGCGCGGCGCCCGCGCGCGGGCGACCCGCTGCTCCGGCGCGAGCGCCCTCCGGCTGGGCGGGCGCGAGCTCCGCGCGGCGCCGGCCGAGGAAGACGTCGCGCGGGCGTTCGCGGCGCTCCTCGGGGCGCTGCCCGACGTCGGCCCGGTGCGCGTCGAGGCCGAGAGCGATCTGCCGCCCGGCGGCGGCCTGGGCAGCTCGGCCGCGCTCGGGGTCGCGATCGCCAGGTCGGTGGCCGCGCTCGCGCGCGCGCCCGCGGCCGCGGCGCGGACCGCGGCCGAAACCGCGGCCGACGCCGCCGCCGTGACCGACGCCGCCGCCGCCTGGGAGCGCGTGTTCCACGGCAACCCGTCGGGCATCGACACCACAGCCGCGGCCCGCGGCGGCTGCTTCCGCTTCACCCGGGCGCACGGCGCCACCCCCGTCGCCCCGCGCGACGACCTGTGGCTCTGCGTGGGCTCGACCGGGGTGTCGTCGTCCACGCGCAGCATGGTCGAGCTCGTGGCGAGGCTCTTCGAGCGCAAGCCCACGCTGGCCGCGACGTCCATCGCGGGCATCACCGCGCTCGTCGAGAACGCCGCCCTCGCGATCGAGGCGGGCGACGCGGTCGCGCTCGGCCGGCTGATGGACCTGAACCAGATGCTCCTCGCCGGCATGTTCGTCTCGACCGAGGCGATCGAGGCCCTGTGCAAGCTGGCGCGCGAGGCCGGCGCGCTCGGCGCCAAGCTCACCGGCGCCGGCGGCGGCGGCTCGGTCATCGCGCTGCTCCCGCCGCCTCCGCCGGGCGACGGCGGGGCGGCGGCGTCGAACAGCGCCGCGGACCGCGTGCTCGCCGCCTGGCGCGACGCGGGGTACAGCGGCTTCGTCACCCGGGTGAAGGCGGGCGTGACGAGGACGGAGCCACAGGAGCAAGCATGAGCGTCGTGAGCCGGGCGACCGCGATCGCCCATCCGAACATCGCCCTCGCGAAGTACTGGGGCAAGCGGGCCGATGGCCACAACCTGCCCGCCGTCCCGAGCCTCTCGGTGACGCTCGCCGGGATGGAGACGACGACCGAGGTCGCCTTCGACGCGTCGCTCGACCGCGACGAGCTCCACCTCGGCGGCGCGGCCTTGCCGCCGGACGCGGAGGCGACGCGCCGGGTCGCCGGCCTCCTCGACCGGGTCCGCGCCGCCTCGGGGCGGCGCGAGCGCGCCCGCGTGGTCAGCCGGAACGACTTCCCCACCGCGGCGGGCCTCGCCTCGAGCGCGTCGGCGTTCGCCGCGCTCGCGCTCGCCGCGAGCGCCGCCGCGGGCCTGCCCACCGCGCCTGCGCTGGTGAGCGATCTCGCGAGGAAGACCTCGGTCTCGGCCGCGCGCTCCGCGTTCGGCGGCTTCGTCGAGCTCCGCGCCGGCCGCCCCGGGGACGAGGCGCTCGCCGCGACGCCGCTCGCGCCCGAGGACCACTGGCCGCTCGCGGTCGTGATCGCGGTGACGCGCGAGGGCCCGAAGGACGTGGGCTCCAGCGACGGCATGCGGCACACCGCGATGACGAGCCCGTACTTCCCCGCGTGGGTGGACGCGGCGCCGTCGCTCTTCGACGCGGTCCGCGCAGCGGTCCTCGCGCGCGACCTCGCCGCGCTCGGCGCCGCGGCCGAGGCGAGCGCCCTGTGCATGCACGCCTCGAGCATCGCCGCCTCGCCGGGCCTGCTCTACTGGACCGGCGCCACCGTCGAGGTGATCGCCGCGGTGCGGAGGCTCCGCGCCCAGGGGACGCCGGCGTTCTTCACCATCGACGCCGGCCCGCACGTGAAGGTCTTCACGACGCCCGAGGCGCAGGCCGCCGTGGGCGCGGCGCTGCTCGCCGTCCCTGGCGTCCTCCGCACCATCACGGCCGTCCCCGGCGGCGGAGCCCGCCTCGCGCCCTCTTCCGGTTCCGGGGGCGCGTGATCGTCCGGGCGCCTGGCAAGCTTGTCCTCTCGGGCGCCTACGCCGTGCTCGAGGGCGCGCCCGCGCTCGTGGCCGCCGTCGATCGGTACGTCCTCGCCGACCCGGCGCGGCCCGCCGCGCTCGTCACCGAGGAGGTCCAGGCCGCGATCGACGCCGGCGCGCTCGACGCGGCGGCGTGGTTCGACGCGTCCGCGCTCCGCTCGGCGGCGCCGGAGCCGCCTCTGGCCTCGCCGGGCGCGCCGCCCCGCGAGGCGAGCCGCAAGCTGGGCCTCGGATCGAGCGCCGCCATCCTCGTCGCGACGCTCGCCGCGCGCGCCGCGGCGGTCTTGGAGGCGCGGGCGGCGCCGGGCGGCCAGGGCGCGCCCGCGTGGGATCCGCGCGCGCTCTTCCTCGACGCGCTCGCGGCGCACCGGCGCGCGCAGGGCGGAGGCAGCGGCGTGGACGTCGCGGCGAGCGTCTACGGCGGCGTGCTCTGCTGCCGGCTCGGGCCGGGCGGCGAGCTCGACGTGGCGCCGCACGCCCTGCCGGGCGGGCTCGTGATCGAGGTCTTCGCCAGCGACGCCTCGGCGCGCACGAGCGCCATGCTCGAGCGCGTGCGCGCGCTCGCCGCCCGCGAGCCGGAGGCGCACCGCGCGCTGCTCGGCGCGGCCGCCGAGGGGGCGCGCGCAGCGATCGAGGCCGCGGACGCCTGCACGCTCGTGGCCGCGCTGGATCGGCAGGTCGACGCGCTCGCCGAGCTCGGCGACCGTTCGGGCGCGCCGATCGTCACCCCCGCGCTCAGGCGCCTCCGCCCTGCCGCGGCCGCCGAAGGCGCAGCGATCGCGCCGAGCGGCGCGGGCGGAGGCGACGTCTCCCTCTTCGTCGGCGGCGCGCCGCCCTCGACGGCATGGCTTGCCGCGGCGCGTGAAGCCGGCCTCGAGCGCGTGCCGATGTCGCTCGGCGCCCCCGGCGTCCACGTGCTGGACGCAGCCCCTCCGCTCCCTGCCTGAGCGCGTCCCCTCGCCGATCGTGCGCCGCGCGGTGCCGGAGCGCTTGGCACGGAGCCCGCTCTGCTCGCTCCCGGATCGACCGCGGCGCTGCGCTCGGGCGACGCACCGCGGTCCTTCATGAGGCCTTCGGGACGCGAACAGCAGGGAAAGCATGGACTTCGTGGAGCCGGCGATGCTGCAGCGCCGCCGTGAAAGCTTGAGTTTTCATGGTGATACCGCCTGGACGGCCGATGAGCGCGGTGGGCGCCCCGTCCTCCAAGGCGGGCTCCGCGGGCAGGAGGCTGCCGGCGCGGGCTCGGCGGGCGTGACCTGCGTTCACAGCGCGCTGATGCATCGGCGCGGGGGCGCGCGCAGGCGCGCCGGACCGCCGACCGTCGGTCGCGGCTCGGGCGCGGGGGGTGGTGAACGGGGTGAGGTGGCACGAGGACCAGAGGACCAGGTGAGGAGGGGGGCTCCATGACGACGTGCGATCGAGAGCTTTGCCGATTGGAGGATGTGCTTGGCGCCAGCATGGCCGAGTCGAGGGCCATGCTGGCAGCGTTCGGCGTCCAGGTCGCACCGCTGCGGAGGCGCACCGCGAGCACGTACCTGGGGCGGGTGCTGGTCCACCCGTACAACCTGCTCGTCGTGGGGAGCGCGCTCCTCCTGAGCTTCATCGGCTGGAGCCCGCTGCTCCTGCTGCTCGGGCTCGGGGCGGAGCTCGTGATCCTGTGCGTCGTCCCCTGGCGCGGCTTCTTCCGGCGCAGCATCGACGCGCAGCTCGACGAGGTGGATCGGGCGGCCTGGTCGCGGGCGCGCGAGTCGTTGATCCGGCAGATGGACATCCGGCACCAGCAGGAGCTCGCGCGCCTCGACCGGCTCATCGATCGCACCCGCGAGAACATCCGGCGCCGCGGCGGATCGATCCCGCCCCTGCTCGACGAGGGCTTCGGCCTGAGCCGCCTCATCATGAGCTACATCCGCCTCGCGATCGCGCACAAGGCCGGCCAGGAGTCGCTCGCGATGACCAACCACGGCGAGCTCATGGACACGATCCGCTCGCTCGAGGCGGTCCGGAGCACGTCCGCGGGGCGGACCCGCGGGCTGTCCGAGCGGCGCCTCTCGATCGCCTACCGGCGCGCCGAGTGCTGGAGCCAGACCCGCGACGGGCTGGAGGTCGTGTCGCAGAAGCTCGCCACCATCCTGGAGCTCATCCAGCTCATGCACGAGCAGTCGATGACGCCCGTGGATTCGCCCGCGACGTGCGTGGAGATCGACAGGTTCATGCGCGAGCTCGACGATCTCGACAACGGCGAGAGCACGCAGCGTGAGCTCGCGGAGCTCGACATGGACATGGACAGGGCGTTCGAGCTCGAGGAGCTCGAGACCGAGCACATCCAGCACAGCCGCCCCCCGATGCGCCTCGTGGCGCGTTGAGGGGCGCGGGTCGGCGGCGCTCGCGGGCGCGATCGCTCGGCGACTCGGGGGAGCGCGCCGCGCTGCGCTGGGGCCGCTGCGGTTGACGGCGCAGCGCGGCAGGCTAACGTCGGCGCGCGATGCTGAAGCTCAGGCGACTGCGGATCGAGAAGTTCCGGGGCGTGGCGCCGGGCACGGAGCTCCGGTTCTCGGACGGGCTCAACGTGCTGCTCGGCCAGAACGGGACCGGAAAGACGACGCTGCTCGAGCTGATCTCGATGGTTGTGAGGTCGGATTTCAGCAGCCTGGCCAGAGAAGAGTTCGCCGTCGAGTACGAGCTCGCGGTTCCAGAAGAAGCGACGGTGACCGTCGCGGTCAGCAACAAAGAGAAAACGGGCTTTGTAGGGACAAAGGACCGCCCCCGGATTGACCTACCGGAGCGCTGGTTTCCTGTTGCGGACGTCACGATCGAGGATTCGTCACCCGGAGCTAGCCGCCGCATCCGGTACGACGTCGAGCGTGGACTCACGGTCGGAGACCACGAGCCGATCGAAGGAGGTTGGGAGATCTCATGTCTCAACGCAGGATTCCTTTGGGCCTACATGCTGCTGGATCCTGAATTCATCGTAACCCCCACCTACAACAGGGTTCGTGACGCGAGCTCGGCGAGACGCTTCGACGAGTCACTGGAGCTGTTTACGTGGCTCACCGGGTCGAGCGATGCTCGCAGGAGGGTCTTCGTTCTGCGAGAGAGGGTGCTGTACGCTGGAATCAAATCCGATCTCCTACCGAATGCCCTCCTCCGACAACTGGGGTCGATGTATGAGCCGTCAAGGTCTGACTACACCTTCAAGCACTCTGATTTAGACTTCCTTGCCACCATCAAGGGAATCATGGGGTTCGACGCCGCCGAGCTGAAGGTGGACGTGACCGAAAGGAACGCGCGGGGTGAACTTCACGAATATCTGACGCTCGGAGATCTCGTGTTCCGGTTCTGGTGGGAGGGCGGCGAGTTCATCACCCACACGCGCCTGAGCTATGGGCAGAAGCGCCTGCTCACCTTCTTCTATTACCTCGCCTGCAACGACGACATCGTCATCGCCGACGAGCTCGTGAACGGCCTGCATCACCACTGGATCGCGGCCTGCGTCGAGGCCCTCGGACAGCGTCAAGCGTTCTTGACGAGCCAGAACCCACTCCTTCTCGACTATATCCCCATCACCTCGCCCGAGCAGGTCCACGATAGCTTCGTCCTCTGTCGCGGCGAGCGGCGCGGCGGCAGGCCGGCCTGGGGCTGGGCGAACATGAGCGAGGAGGACGCCGCGGAGTTCTTCGCCGCCTATGAGGTCGGCGTCGAGCACGTGAGCGAGATCCTCCAGTCGCGGGGGCTGTGGTGAGCCCGGAGGATACCCGCCTCTCGATCGTCATTCTCACGGAGGACAGCGGCGAGGACGGTCGCCCAACCGTCGAGGAGCTCGTCGGCCGGATGCTCGAGCTCGTCGTTCCCGGGTATGGACGCCATCGTGTCGACTTTCTTCCGAGCGAGCCGAGGGAGGAGGAGGCGATGCGCGGCAACGTCTGGAAGTCCGATGGAAAGAACCCGATCGAGCACGATCGACGCGTCCGGCTGCTGAGATACATCGCGCGCAAGCTCTCGTTGCCCGACACGTTCGTGTTCTTTCATATCGACGGGGATCAGCCGTGGGCGGAGCGCGGCACCTGCGAGAACATCGCGAAATTCGACCGGAAGGTTGTCACGCAGCTGCCGCACGTGGTCGAGCGCGGTCGCGCCAATGCGCCTCGGACCAGGCAGCGAGCCAAGGATGGCGCCGAGCCGCCCGCTCCCGCACTGCAGATCGAGCATCTCCTTCTGGTCTGCCCGTTCCGGAGCATCGAGGCCTGGCTGTACCAGAACATTCGACGCGCGAGCGAGATCTGCCGCCGCGAGCACGGGGGCCGCCACGCCGGGGACATCGAGGCGTGGCAGGGAAAGCGCGAGGAGTTCGACGAGCTACCGGCGCCCGACCAGGCGCTGTGCCTGAAGAAGGCCTACAATAGGGAGCTCGCATCCAACGGATTTCCCACGCAGCTCGCCTACGACGTGAGGAAATCATTCGCCGAGAGCGTGGACCGCATGGGCCGGTGCGGCGCGTTGCGCGCGGCGCTCGAGCGCACACGCGGCTGGGAATGATGCGGCCGCTGCACCTGGGGCGCTGACGACGAGGAGGTCCTCAGGCGCATCGCCGCGTCGGTGACGCGCTCCGGGTCACCGCCGCCGCGTCGACGACGCCCGCCGTGTCACCGCCGCCGCGTCGACGACGCGCTCCCGATCGCCGCCCCCGCGTCGCCGACGCCCACGTCGCAAAGCTGCCTCCCATGGCCGGAATCCTGCCCGCCTCTTCCGCACCCGCGCGACCGTGATACCCCCGCCATCATGGGAAAAGCCGCGTTTCTCGCCCGCCGGCTCACACCGAGCGGGTGCATCGTCGCAGGTACAAGGCTCGCGTCTCACCGAGAGGCGCTGAAATCGAAGAAGATCAAGCTCGCCCCCAAGGTCGACGCTGCGGTCCAGTCCGTCATCGCGCGCACCGAGGCCGTCGAGGCGCTCGGGAGCTCCGACGCCACCATGACGGAGATCGATCGCGGCGCCGACCGGTGCATCTCCGCCTTCGGCGCCCAGCTCGACGGCATCGAGCGCTCGTTCGACCACGACGACATCCTGCCGCTGAGCGATGACGAGGCCGCGCGCCGGGCCGACGCCGCGCTTGTGCGGTCGGAGGTGCTGTCGTCGGGCACGGGCTTCGTCAAGCTCGTGTACTCCCAGCAGTGGGTGCGCATGAGCGCGATGATCAAGGCGCTCGACGGCAAGGACGTGAAGGCGGCGGTGGAGCGCCTCGGGCTCGCAGCCGAGGTCGATCGCCTCCGGCGCTGGACGGCGCTCTACGGCCAGAAGCTCGGCGTCACCCAGGCGAAGAGCGCGGACCCGGCGATCCTGGCGGTGGAGGCGTGGCACGAGGCCTACGGCACGCTCCTGGTCCAGGTCCACGCCGAGTACGACGACGACAAGGACGAGACGCACGCGCTCCTCCGCGACCGCCTCCTGTCGCCGTACGAGGACGCGGCCGAAGAGGAGCGGCGCGCCGAGCGGGCCCGCGCCGCCAGCGCCAGGAAGAAGCACGAGCCCGACGTTCCCGCCTGATCATCTCCCTCTCCCGCACGTCAGCCGCGCTCGCGGCGAGGCCGTCCGCGCCATGTAGCTTTCCCGGGCTGTCGGACGGTGGGCTCACGATGGCCGCGATTGCACACGATCGCGGGACCGTGGGACCATCCAGTCACCATGGGTAAGGTCACCGCCCTCCATATGGACACCATCACCGAGAAATCCGGTCACCAGATGACCGGTATGGCGGTGAGCGTGTGTCTGACCCCGGCCGCGCCCAGCCCGCTGCCGATCCCCTACCCCACCATGGGCACGGTCGCGGAGGGGATCATCGACCCGTGCATGCGCACGAAGATCGAGGGCGCGAAGATCCTCACCGTCGGCGGCTGCATGAAGGCGTGCCACGGCAACGAGCCTGGCACGCTCAAGGAGGTCGTCAGCCTCAACACCGGCGGGCCTTGCTTCCCCTGGCTCGGCGCGCCGAACGTCATCATCGAGCTCGGCATGGCCGGCATCACCGGCAGCATGGGCCAGATGAACAAGAGCATCACCGTCGGCGCCGGCGCCAGCGCGAGCGGCGCTGGCGGGGGCGGCGGCGGCGGTGGGGGCGGCGGCGGCGGCGCCGGGGGCCCGGGCGGCGGCGGCCCGCAAGGCGGCGGCAACGGCGGCGGAGGCGGCGGCGGGAGCAACAGCGGCGCCGCGCCGCCGAGCCCGCCTGCGCCGCCGGGCGCGGAGGGCCAGGCGGCCGCGGGCCATCCGATCGACGTCGTGACCGGGACGCTGTTCACGATCCCGGCGGCCGACTTCACGCTCACCGGGTTCCTCTGGGTCCAGTGGATCCGCACCTACAGCACCTCGGCCGTGCGCCACCGCTGCGGCCTCGGGTGGGGCTGGTCGCACAGCCTCGCCTGGCGCGCCGAGCGCAACGGCGATCACCTCGTCCTCGTCGACGACCAGCAGCGCCGCACCGAGATGCAGCTGCCCGGGGCCGGTGAAGCGCTGCTCCTCCCCCACGGCCGGAAGGTGCACCTCGACGGAGACGCGATCGTCGTCGACCTCGGCGACGACCTCGTGCGGGTCCTCCGGCCCACCGCGGATCCGCGGGCGTACGCGCTCGCCGAGCTGCGCGACGCCTTCGGCAACGCGGCCACGATCGACTGGGATCAGGACGAGGTCGTGGCCATCACCGACTCGGTCGGCCGCCGCGCGGAGGTCTCCCGCGACGGGAACCTTCGCATCTGGTCCGTCGCCGTCGCGGACGAGGCCGGCAAGGAGCACCGCCGGCGCCTCGTGACCTACGAGCTCGACGGGCGCGGAGACCTCGTCCGGGTCATCGACGTGGGCGGCGCGGAGACCCGGTTCAGCTACGACGACGAGCACTACCTGCGCTCCGAGACGCGGGCCGACGGGGTCGTCTTCCATTTCGTGTACCAGGACGCGGGCGGCGAGCGGCGCTGCGTGGAGACCTGGGGTGAGCTGCCCGGCGGCGACCTCCTCGCCGCGCTCGGCGCCCCCGAGGCGCACGTGGCCGGCGGTCCCCGCGGCATCTTCCACACGCGCGTCGCGTACGGGCCCGAGCCTCACCAGACGACGGTGACGGACGCCCTCGGCCACGTGCATCGCTACCAGGGCAACGCGCTCGGCCTCGTCGAGCGCTACGTCGACCCGCGCGGCTACTCCATGCTGTTCACGTACGACGGGGTCGGGCGCCTCATCGCCGTCACCGACGGCGCCGGGGCCACGCAGCGACGCCGCCACGATCTCGCCGGACGGCTGATCTCCCTCAGCGACGGCGGCGGCACGGTCCGGTACCAGACGGACGAGGAGCAACAGGGCGTCACCACCATCGCCCCGAACGGCCACCGCTCCACCGAGCGGCGCAGCCGGGGGCGCGTCATCGAGATCGAGGACGCGCGCGGCAAGACGACGGCCGAGTACGACGCGCGCGGCAAGAACACGAAGATCACGTACCCGAGCGGCCTCGTCGACACGCTCGAGTACGACGCGCACGGCAACCTCGTCCGCTACGCCCAGGGGGAGCGCGTGTGGACCTACGTGTATGATCTCCTGGGCATGCCCGTGCGCATCGAGTCGCCCGGCGGCGCGGCGACCACGCTCGAATACGACTCCTCGGGCAACATCGTCAGCGCCGTGGGGCCGAGCGGGCAGCGCACCGAGCACGCCTTCGACGGGCTCGGGCTGTGCACGGCGACGTCGTACCCCGGCGGCGGCCGCGCGCACTACCGCTACGTGGCCAGCGCGCTCGTCGAGCAGGCGCTGCCGGACGGCTCCCGCTGGACCATGGGCTACGACGCGCTCCTCCGGCTGAGCTGGATGCAGAACGCCGCGGGCGAGCGGCGCTCGTTCGAGTACGACGCGGCCGGCAACCTCGTCCGCGAGACGACGTTCACGGGGCTCCAGTACCGCTACGAGTACGACGGCGCGGACCGGCTCGTGTCGATCCTCCGCCCCGACGAGTCGATCGTGCGGCTCTCGCGCGACGGCGCGGGCAACGTCGTCTCGCGGGAGTACTCGTCGGGCCTCGTCGAGCGCTTCGAGTACGACGCCCTGGGGCGCGTCGCGCGCGCGACGAACGGCGCCTGCACGACGGAGCTCGCGTACGACGAGCGCGGCGCGATCCTGCGGGACACCCAGACGTGCGGCGGCTTCAAGTTCGTCACGAGCTACGACTACGACGAGGGCGGCCAGCTCGTGGCGCGCCGGTACTCGTCCGGCTGGCGCGTGGCGCTGGAGCACGACGCGTACGGGCGGGTCGCCGCGATGGGCGTCGGCCATCCGGACGCCGCCGAGCGCTTCGTCTTCGAGCGCGACGAGCAGGACGGCGAGCGCGCCCGCCGGCGCGACGGCGGCGTCGGCGCCATCCTGACCCGGCGCAACGCCGAGGGCTTCCCGGTGGAGATCCAGGTGGAGGGCGCGTCGGGCGACGTCGTCCGCTCCCGCGCCTACCGCTGGCACCCGGTCGGGGCGCTGGCCGCCGTGATCGACAGCGAGCGCGGCGAGCGCCGCTACGAGCTCGACGCGCACGGGCGGCCCGCGGACGTCCGCGGGCTCGGCGCGACGGAGGCGTTCTCCTACTCGCCGCACGGCACGGCGATCACGCGGGGTGAAGCGTCGGTCGGCGCCGGCGGACGGCCGCGCGCGGCGGGCGATCAGGTCCTGACCTGGGACCGGCTTGGCCGGCTCTCGGGCCGGGACGCGCCCGATCCGCGGCGCACGTGGCGGTACGCCTTCGACGAGAACGATCGGCTGACCGAGGCCGTGCGCGGCGACGGGCTGAAGATCCAGTACATCTACGACGCGCTCGGCCGCCGCGTGGCCGAGATCGTCGGCCAGGGGAGCACGTGGTTCGGCTGGGATGGCGACAGCATCGTCGAGGAGCGCACCTCGGGCGGGCAGGTCACGCGCCGCGTCTTCGACGCGTCAGGTCACATGCCGCTGCTCGAGTCGCAGGGCGGCGCGGGCTTCCGCCTCGTGGCGACCGACGCCGCGGGGACGCCATGGCTCACCCTCGACGCGGCCGGCGAGATCACCGAGATCGATCTCACCACCTGGGGCGAGGTCGCCCACAAGCGCGGCGAGCCGGGCGCGCTCCGCTTCGCCGGGCAGCGCGCCGACGAGCTCACCGGCCTCCACTACAACCGGTACCGCTACTACGCGCCCGATCTGCGCGTGTTCATCTCGCCGGATCCCATCGGCCTCTCGGGCTCGCTGCAGGAGATCGGCTTCGTCCCGAACCCGACGCTCTTCATCGATCCGCTCGGGCTGCTCACGATCATCACGGCCTCGAACGATCCCAAGCTCCACAACGCGTACTACTCGCAGTACGCGGCGAAGTACCCGGGCGCGACGATCCTCAAGCCGAACCAGGTCGTGCCTGGCAGCCTCAAGGGGGAGACGGATGTCGTCGTCGACACCCACGGCTGGCCGGGCAGCGTCGAGTGGGCGGGGAAGAAGATCTCGGGGGCCCAGCTCGCGGACAAGCTGAACGCCGCCGGGTTCAACGGGAAAATGCCAGGAACGCGCGTGGACGTCGTCACGTGCAACGGCGGGACGAAGCCGAACTTCATGGGCCGCAGCGTCGCCCAGGCGGTCGCGGACCGGACCGGAGCGACGACGTCCGGCGCGACAGCGAAGGGCGTCCCGGGCGTGGCCTCCGCTGGGCAGATGGGCAACGCGGGCGCCTCCGGCCTGGTCAGCGGGATGCCCACCGGCCTCGGATCCGGCAACGCCCCGGGCAACCTGCACGTCAACGGCGGCGGGCACCTGATCAAGGACATCAAGCCGCGCTGGTACACGTTCGGGCAGTGACCGGCGGCTCGCCGCTCAAGATGCGTCGGGGGTTGCGCCCTCCAGCGCCTCCGGCGCATCGATCCAGGCGGCGAGCCGCACCTCGTCCTGCGGCGACGCGCCCAGGACGACGACGAGGAACGGGCCGTTGCAGACGAAGGGGCGCTCGTACATATCGCCGCGCCCGAGGGTGATCGGCCCGGGCTCGCTCGGCGGGAGCGCGTCCCAGCCGAGGCGAAAGCGGACGGCATGGCGGGCGTCGCCGATCGGGGAACCGTCCCCGCCCGCGAGCGGCTTGCCGATGAGCTCCTCCTGGACACGGACTGCGCACAGGTCGAGCGGGGGAATCCTTAGCGCACAGTTCCAGTCGAACGGCTTCGCGCCGAACCATCGGCCGCGCCAGCTCCGCGACTTCCGCACAGACGCGACGACCTCCGCGACGGCGGCCCCGAGCGTCTCACGTCGCGGGCACCGGGCGACCACGACACGCTCATCGCCCCTGGCGTCGATCTCGATCATGAAGTCATCCACGTCCCGGTAGCGATGGATCCGGAGCTGCGCCGCGGCCCTCGCCCACGTCACGTCATCGACGTCCTTCCAGAGCCCGAAGACCGGCACGACACGCTCGCCGAAGAAGACACCCTCACGCTGGCTTGCGAAGGGCGACACGAACGACGGACGCACGAACGAGAACGCGTACGCTCCGAGGACGTCCCCGGGCGCGCGCTCCGGAAACGCGCCGTCAGGGACGGGGCCGAACCGGCGCGCGATCTCCTGCGCTACATCCCGGAGCGCTTCATCTGCTCTGCCGACGCGCGCGACCGACCACGGCGCCTCGGCGGCGTGCGGCGCGGCGACCGCCTCGCCACCTCGCTCCTCCAGAGGGAAGTCCGGGGAGAAGATCAGGTTCAGGCCTTCAGGGATGGGAGAGGACAGCGACGGCACGAGCACGGTCGCAGGGCTCACCACGGGCATGGGGTCACCTCGTCCTGATAACGCGTGAGATCCATCGGCGGTGCTCCCCCGCTTTCGTGCACATCTCCGGAGCGCGCTGAGCTGAGATGGACGCTCTATACCTGCGGCGCCACCGACGGCAAAGATGACCTCGCGCCCACCGCCACGTCGCCGGAGCGCTCGGCGAACCGCGACCGCAGCGCCGGAGCGCTCGGCGGACCACGGCCGCCCCGCCGCCCAGGAAACGCGCACGTCGAGGTGTTCCCGGTCCGGCGCGGGGTGTATACCGCTCTCCTCCTCCCTCATCGCCGCGCCCGCGACGACCGTGGACCGAGCCATGCCGCTGCCCGATTTCCTCCCTGCGCTGCTTCGTCCGGAGCTCGCCGAGCTCCACGCCTACACCCCGGTCGCGGGGCACTTCCCTGTGCGCCTCGACGCCAACGAGAGCCCGCCGCTGCTCTCGGCCGAGGCGCGGGCGGCCCTCGCGCGGGCCGCGGCGCCCGACGACTGGGGCCGCTACCCCGACGCGCGCGCCCTCGATCTCCGCGAGGCCATCGCCGCCCACTGCGGCGCCGATCCTGACGAGATCCTGGCCGGCGTCGGCTCCGACGAGGTGATCTCGATCGTGCTCACCGCGCTCAGCCGCCCGCGGCAGGGCGCGGACGCGGCGAGCGTCGTCACGGTCAGCCCCACGTTCGTCATGTACAAGCTGAGCGCGCGCGCGCGCGGGATGCGCGTCGTCGAGGTCCCGCTCGACGCCGGCTGGGATCTCGACGTCGCGGGCCTCGGGCGCGCCGTCGATTTCGCGCGCCCCAACGTCGTCTTCATCGCCTCGCCGAACAACCCGACGGGCGCGCTCATGTCGGAGGACCGCCTCGAGGCGGTCGTCGCCGCGGCGCGGGACGCCCTCGTGATCGTCGACGAGGCGTACATCGACTTTGCCCCGCGCGACCAGCTCGCCCTCCTGCGCAAGCACCCGAACGTCGCCGTGCTGAGGACGCTCTCGAAGATCGGCCTCGCGTCGCTGCGGATCGGCTGGCTCATCGGCGCCCGGGAGCTCGTGGCCGAGCTCGACAAGGTCCGCCAGCCCTACAACCTGCCCACCCCGTCGCAGCGCGCGGCCGCCTTCGCCCTGCGGGAGCTCGGCGGCGAGCTCCGCCGCGCCGCCGCCGCCGTGACGGCCGAGCGCGAGCGCCTCGCGGCCGGGCTCGCCGAGCTCGGCCTCTCGGTCGCGCCGAGCCACGCCAATTTCCTCTGGATCGGCACGCGCCGCCCTGCCGGCGAGGTCTTCGAGGCGCTCGCCGCGCGCGGCGTCCTCGTGCGCAGCTTCCACGCGGCGGGAGGGCGCCTCGCGCACCGGCTCCGCATCACCGTCGGCCTCCCGGAGGAGAACGATCGCCTCCTCGCCGAGATCGCCGCGTGCGCGTAGCCGTGGCGGTCTCCGCCGCGCGGCGCGCGCCGCGCGTGTTCCTCGCGACGTTCGCGGAGCCCGCGGTGCGGACGGCGTTGGCGGCGTTGATGGCGTTGACGGCGTCGACCTCCATTGCCGGCTGCGCCGCGCCCAGGGTCGCGCGCTCGATCGACGGCCAGATCATCGAGGGTCGTACCATCGCGGCGCACGCCTATGCGCTGTATGCGATCGGCGCCGAGGCCGAGGCGCGCGGCGATCTCGCGACGGCGCTGGAGGCGTACGAGCTGGCGGAGGACGGAGACCCCGACAGCGCGGACATCTGGACGCGTATCGGGTCGGTGCGCTGCCGGCTCGGGCGCGGGGAGGCCGCGGGGGCCGCCTTCGAGCGTGCCCGCGCGATCGAGCCCGACTACGAGCCGGCCTACCGCGAGCAGGCGCGCTGCGATCTCTCGGCGGGGCGGCTCGAGACGGCGCTCGGGCGGATCGATCGGGCGATTGTGCTCGATCCGGATCGTGACGACGGCGCCCTGCTCCGGGCCGAGATCCTGCGGCGGCTGGGCCGCACGGACGACGCGCGCCTCGCCTTGCGGGCGCTCGTGGTGCGGCGCCCCTGGTCGACGGAGGCGTGGCGCGCGCTGCACGCGGCGGCCGTCGAGGCGGGCGATCACGCGGTGGCCGAGCAGGCTGCGCGGCGGCTGCGGGAGCTGGCTGCGCCGGGGGCAGCCGTCCTGGGGCGGCCGACGCCGTCAGGGAGGCAGCTGGCCGAGGTCGACGAGGCGCTCGTCCTGGGCGAGCTCCGCCGCGCCCGCCGCCTGGCGCGCGACGCGGAGCTGACGCCCGCCGAGGTCGCGGTGCGCGCGGCCGCGCTGGGCCGCCTCGGCGAGGCCCGCGAGCAGGCCGAGCTCGTCTCGGCGGCCGATCCGGCGAGCGCCGAGGCGCTCGTGGCGCTCGCGGTGGCGGCCGATCTGAGCGGTGATCTCGATGCGCTGACGCGGGCCTGCGACGCCCTCGACCTGTCCGCGGCGGCGGGCGGCCCCGCGGTGGCCCCCTCGCGGCTCGCCCGGCTCCTCTTTGCCGAGCTGCTCTTCCGTCGCGTCGGCCGCGACGCCGCGCTCACCTGGCTCGGCCCGCCGCCCCCCGCGCTCGTCGCCGGGGATGCGCTGTCCCAGGAGGTCGAGCGGCGCGTCCACCGAGAGCTCACGGGCGGCGCCCCCTGATGGGCGCGTCAATGCCGCGTGCCCCCGCCGTGTACCTCAAGGCGAGGGCTTGGTGTGCGGCTTCTCCTTGTGCTTCTTGAGGTCGAAGTTGAGCTCGAAATCGAGCGTGTTCTCGCCCTCCTTGATCTCGATCTCCCGCTTCACGTCCTGATCGATGGCCGGCAGCAGGGCGGCGGTGAGCACCTTGCCCACGGGGATGCCCTTGATCTCGTACTTGCCGTCGAGCCCGGTCACGTCGTGGGTCGCGAACTTGAGCACGAAGACCTCGGCCTTGAGGAACGGCTTCGGCAGCTTGTCCACGAGGTGGTAGTAGCCTGGCTGCGGCGGGTAGAACTTCACCGGATCGCCCTGGGGCACGGCGACGAGGACCGCCATGAAGGGGGCGCCCTCGAGGTTCGGCATGTACGGCTCCAGGGGATCGAGGTTCGCGACCTCGAGCCGCTGGCCGTAGGTCATGACCACGGTCCGCTTCGAGAATGCGCACCCGTGGATGGTCACCTTCTCCGCCTCTTCGCGCTCCGGCACGTAGCCGCTGTAGTTGACGACGGTGACGAGCGCGTCGGCGACCCCGTTCTGCTGTCCCACGCGGAACAGCCGCCCGTAGGTCGCGGCGGCCTCGCCGCACTTGCCGATCGGGAAGCTGAGCCCTGTATCGGGCGGCGGGTCGCCCTTGATGGTGACGCGTCCTCGCAGCGTCCCCGTGGGCCCGCTGTACGGCGCCCGTCGCTTCGGGTTCATCACCTTCACGACGTCCTCGGAGGTCAGCGAGATCGCGTCCACCTGACCCGCCCCGGCCTGCGCGCTCGCCGCCGCGCCGGCGCTCGCGCTCCCTGCGGCCGCCGGCGCTGCGCTCCCTGCGGCCACAGGCCCTGCGCTCCCTGCGGCCACAGGCGCCGCGCTCCCCGCCGGTGTCGCGCTCCCCGCGGTCGCGCCGCCGCTCGCGTTCCCTCCCTGACACCCCAGGGCCCCGAGCAGCGCGACGCACGCCGCTCGCATCCTTCCATCCCCCGCTCTTCTCTGCAGCTTCTCGCCGGTTCGCATCGGCGCCGACTTTAGCAACTCGCGCGCCCCGCGCAGCATCGCGGTTTCATCGCCCAAAACGGGCCCCCACGGCGAGCGCCGCCCCGCCCGGTGCCATATCAGTTGGCGACGCGGTGCCCTGCGGATGACAGCGGCGGGCCCTCGGAGAGGAGCCCCCCGGCGGAACCAGCGACAGACGTGAGTGGTCGAGGAGGTCTAGCGAGAAGCGAGGACCGCGCGGACCGCGATCCCGAGCGAGGTCGTCGGCCAGATGCCGAGGACCATCACGAGCACCGCGGACACCACCAGGGCCGCGTTGACGTAGCCCGAGCGCATCGGCCGCGCGATCGGAGCGCCGGGGGCCGGCTCGCGCATGTACATGTACACGAGCACCCGCAGGTAATAGTAGGCCGACAGCACGCTGTTGAGGAGCAGCGCCACGGACAGCGTGTACAGCTCGGCGCCCATCGCCGCCTTGACGATGTAGAGCTTGCCGAAGAAGCCCGCGGTCGGCGGCACGCCGGCCAGCGACAGCAGGAAGAGCGAGAACGCGAGCGCCGCCACCGGGTGCCGCTTGCCGATGCCGGAGAGGTCCTCGTAGCTCACCGCCTCGGCCCCACGGCTGCCGCAGAGGATGAGCGTCCCGAAGGCGCCGACCGTCGAGACCGTGTAGGCGAGCAGGTAGAACATCACGCTCGCCTGCGCGTCCTCGCTCGCCCGCACCGTCGCCGCCACGCCCACGAGCAGGTACCCGGCGTGCGCGATGCTCGAGTACGCGAGCATCCGCTTCACCGACTCCTGCCGGCCCGCGATGAGGTTCGCGACCGTCATCGTGAGCAGCGCCATCACCGCCACGGCCGGCGGCCAGCCCGCGGCCCACGACGAGAGCGCCGGGCTACCGAACGCCCCGAGCAGCACCCGCAGGAGCGTCGCGAACGCCGCGCCCTTCACCGCCACCGCCATGAACGTCGTGGCCGGCGTCGGGGCGCCCTCGTACGCGTCCGGCGTCCACATGTGGAACGGCACCGCGCTCACCTTGAACGCGAGCCCGACGAGCACCAGCGTCGCCCCGATGAGCAGCAGCGCCGGGTTCGGCGCCGCCGCCCCCTTCGCGCCCGCGATGACCTCGCCGATCCCCGCGAGGTCGGTGTGCCCCGTCGCCCCGTAGATCAGCGCGCCGCCGTACAGCAGCAGCGCCGCCGCGAACGAGCCGAGCAGGAAGTACTTGATCGCCGCCTCGGTGCTCCGCGGCGACGTCCGGCGGAAGCCGGTCAGCGCGTACGCCCCGAGCGACATCGTCTCCAGGCCGAGGAAGAGCGTCAGCAGATCCCCCGCGCCGGCGAGGATGATCGCCCCGACCGTCGAGAAGGTCAGCAGCGGATAGAACTCCCCGCGATCGAGCCGGTGCTCCGGGAGGTACCCCCCGGCGAGCAGCGCCGCCAGCGCGCCGCCCAGGCAGAGCACGAAGGAGAAGAACAGCGTGAACCGGTCCATGACCAGGTAGGGGGCGAGCGAGTCGAACCCCTCCAGCGTCTCGGGGCCGACGAACCCGACCGCGCCCGAGAACACCGCCCCGGCGAGGAGCGTGATCGCGGTCCCGAGCGCGATGTCGGACGAGGGGCCGGAGCGGCGATCGTGCGACTCCTCGCGGCGGTGCGAGAACGCCTCCGCGAGCATCAGCAGCGCGCCGCCGAGCGAGACGACGATGAGCGGCGATACCGCGATGTACGGTCCGAGGATCATCGCGCCGCCTCCCCCGCGCGCGCCGCGAGCGCGCCGTCTCCTCGGCGCGCGCCCCGATCGCGCCGAGCCTGCTCGTCTTCACCCGCCCCCGCCGCGCCCTCACCGGAGCCCAGCGAGGGGGCGCCCTTCAGGAAGGCGGGGGAGAACGTGTCCTCGGGCAGGAGCTTCGCGTTCCGTTCGTCCGCGAAGAGGATCGCCTGCCCGGAGACGACCTTGAACTGGTTGTAAGTAGACAGGACCGACTCCTTCATCCGATCGAGGAAGATCGCAGGGAACAGGCCGATCACGAAGATCATGAGGATCAGGGGCGCGAGCGCGAGGCCCTCGCGGGGCGTCACGTCGGGCAGGTGCTTGTTCTTCGGGTTCGTGAGCGGCCCGAAGAACATCTTCTGCACCACGCTCAGCATGTAGACGGCGGCGAGGATGACGCCCGCCGCGGCGCCGATCGTGTGGATCCCGCTGAACGTCCCGAGGCGCTCGGAGGCGTAGGTCCCCATGATGATCATGAACTCGCCGATGAACCCGTTCGTGCCGGGCACGCCGACGGAGGCGAACGTCACGATCAGGAAGAGCGTCGCGTAGACCGGCATCACCTTGGCCAGGCCGCCGAACTCCGAGACCTCCCGGGTGTGCCGGCGGTCGTAGATCACGCCGACGAGGAGGAAGAGCGCGCCGGTGGAGACGCCGTGGTTCACCATCTGGATCACCGCGCCCTGGATCCCGCTCGGCGTGACGCCGAAGAGCCCGAGCATCACGTAGCCGAGGTGGGCGACCGACGAGTACGCCACGAGGCGCTTCACGTCGGACTGCTTCCAGGCGACGAGCGCGCCGTAGATCACCCCGCCGAGGATCGCGATGCCGGCCAGGTTGGCCGCGAGGCTGGAGGCCGGGCCGGGAAAGAGGCCCATCGAGAAGCGCAGGTACGCGTACGTCCCGATCTTCAGCATCACCGCGGCCAGGATCACCGAGCCGCCGGTCGGCGCCTGCACGTGGGCGTCCGGCAGCCAGGTGTGCACCGGCCACATCGGCACCTTGATGAAGAACGCGATCGAGAACGCCCAGAAGCAGAGCATCTGCGCGCTCCGGGGCAGCACCACGCGCGACAGCGCGAGGTAGTCGAACGTGTAGGCGCCCGTGAGCTTCTGGTTCGCCCACACGAGGTACACGATGCCCGCGAGCATCAGCATCGAGCCCGCCATCGTGTAGACGAAGAGCTTGATCGCCGCCTTGATCTTCTCGACGCCGCCCCAGATGCCGATCATCACGAACATCGGCACCAGCATCAGCTCCCAGAAGAGGAAGAACAGGAACAGGTCGAGCGCGACGAACGCGCCGAGCATCGCCCCCTGCAGGAACAGGAGGCAGAAGCAGAGCTCCTTGATCCGGCTCTTGATCGAGCCGAACGACGCGTACGCCGCGATGGGCGCGATGAACGTCGTCAGCAGGACGAGCCAGAGGCTGATGCCGTCGATGGCGACGTGCCACCGGATGCCCAGCGTCGGGATCCACTCCTTGATCGACTGGAAGTGCCAGCCCACGGTCATCGGCACGGTGAGCAGCCACAGCGAGGCGAGGAAGCCCGCGCCGAGCACGGCCAGCGTGAAGCCCCGGAGCAGCGAGAGCAGCTGCCGCGGCACGAACAGCACCGCGGCGGCGCCCACGAAGGGCAGCCCGATGAGCACGTTGAGCAGCGACGGCCACTCGTCCGTCGCTCCCGTCGCTCCCGCCGCCTCCGCCGCGGCGCCGGACGGCCAGAGCCACTGCACGAAGAGCACCGTGAGCGCCGCGATGAGCCCGAGGCCGGCCCGCTGCCACGGGGTGTACCCCGCGGCCGCGTGGGCCTCGCCGTGGTGGTCGTCGCCATGGTGGTCGTCGCCGTGGCCGCCGTGGTGATCGTCGCCGGCGTGGGCGCCGTCGGCGCCCTGCACGTCGCTCGGCGGGAGGATCGCCCCCACGACGCCGGCAGCGAGCGCCGGCCAGTACTGCGTTACGAGGTCGAGCGCGCTCATTGCAGGCCTCTCGGCTGGATCAGGTCATGGATCTGCTCCGCCGGGGTCGCCCCCGGGGGCAGCGCGGGCACGTCCGAGCCCAGCATGGTGGTCGGGCCCGCGGGGGTCTTGCGGCCCGCCGGCCTGGAGAACGAGAAGGTCTCGGTCGCCTCGCGGTCGAACGCGTTGCGCACGCGGAGGACGACGTCCTTGGTCTCGCCGGGCTCGAGCTTCACCGTGACGTCGGCCGCCTCGGAGAAGTCGCGCGCCGGCAGGCCGGGCGCCTCCCAGCGGTACCGGTAGCCGAGCCCCGGCGCCGCCGAGAGCCTCACCTCGCCGGACCGGCGCAGCTCCGCGTCGTCGACGTTCGCGTCCGCGTGCGGCTTGACGAGGAACCAGCCGACGCCAGCGAGGCCGACGACCATCGACGCGGCGTAGACCTGCACGCGGCCCGTCTGGAGCGCGCGCAGCACCGTGCCGAAGAACCCGACGAGCGCCGCGGAGAGCTTCGCGATGATGCCGTCGATGATCCACTTGTCGGCCATCGTGAAGATGTCGGCGATCGCGTCGACCATGCCCACCACGGTGGCGTTGTAGAGCTCGTCGATCCGCCACTTGTCGTAGATGAGCCGGTAGAGCCCCGGGACGCTCTCGGCGAAGCGCCGCTCGGGCTCGCCGCGCTTGTTCCAGTACACGAGCATCGCGAGGCCGATGCCGGTGAAGCAGGCCGCGACGCCGGGCAGCATCATCGGGAAGAGCAGCCCCTCCACCCCCTCGCGCACCTTCACCGCCCGCTCCGTCAGCGAGAAGACCGGCTCCAGCAGGTGCGCGAGCGGCGCGAACGCGTGGTTGTGGGTGAGGTGCACGAGCGGCTCCGCCATGAGGAAGCCGGCGAAGACCGACAGCGCCCCGAGCACGATCAGCGGGATCGTCATCGGCAGCGGCGACTCGTGCGGCTCCGGGCCCTCGAGCTTCTCGCCGTGCGCGTGCCCGTGGTGATCGTCGTGGTGGCCGTGCGGGTGCGGGTCCTTCCAGCCGCGCACGATCGTCCAGCCGCGGAACTCGCCGTGGAACGTCTGGAAGTACGCGCGGAACATGTAGAACGCGGTCATCGTCGCGGCCAGGATGCCGACCCAGTAGATCGCCGGGCCGAGCCACTCGGGCCACTGCCACACCGGCTGCCCGCGCGTCGAGACGGACTCGATCCGGCCGGAGAAGGCGCGCCACAGGATCTCGTCCTTCGACCAGAACCCGGCGAACCCGGGGAAGCCCGCGATCGAGAGGCACGCGAGGAGGAAGGTCCAGCGCGTCAGCGGCATGTGGTTCTTGAGGCCGCCCATGTTGCGCATGTCCTGGGACTGGTCGGTGTCGTGGATGCGGGCGTGCATCGCGTGGATCACCGAGCCGGCCCCGAGGAAGAGGCAGGCCTTGAAGAAGGCGTGCGTGAGGACGTGGAAGAAGCCGGCGGCGAACGCGCCGACGCCCACGCCGATGAACATGAACCCGAGCTGGCTCACCGTGGAGTAGGCGAGCACCTTCTTCAGGTCGTTCTGGAAGAGCCCGATCGAGGCCGCGAACAGCGCCGTGGCCACGCCGGTCACCGCGACGACCGCCATCGCGAACGGCGACAGCACGAACACCGCCGAGAGCCGGGCCACGAGGTAGACGCCCGCGGTCACCATCGTCGCGGCGTGGATCAGGGCGGAGACCGGCGTCGGGCCGGCCATCGCGTCGGGCAGCCAGACGTAGAGCGGGATCTGCGCGCTCTTGCCGGCGCAGCCGAGGAACAGCGCGAGCGCGGCGAGCGTCCCCGCGTACACGAGCACCGGCTGCGACGGGACGAGGAAGCTCAGGAAGCCCGGCACGGTGTCGACCGACATGTTGCCGATCGGCCAGATCTTCACCGCGGCGAGCAGGTTGCCCGCGTTCGCCGCGATGCCGTCGAAGTTCAGCGTGCCCGTGTAGTAGGCGAGCATCGCCATCGCCACGAGGAGGCCGAAGTCGCCGATGCGGTTCACGACGAACGCCTTCTTGCCGGCGCTCGCGTTCTTGTCGTCCTTGAACCAGAACCCGATCAGCAGGTAGCTGCACATGCCGACGCCCTCCCATCCCACGAAGAGGACGGCGAGGTTGTCGCCCATGATCAGCACGAGCATCGAGAAGATGAACAGGTTCAGGTACGCGAAGAACCTGTAGTACCCCGGGTCCTCGCGCATGTACGCGGACGAGTAGAGGTGGATGAGGAAGCCGACGCCGGTGACGACGAGGATCATCGTCCCGCTCAGGCCGTCGACGCTGAAGGCGACGTCGATCGGGATCGACTGGCCCATCCGGCCGGTGATCGAGAACCAGCGCCAGGCCGTCCAGGTGAGCTTGCCGCCCTCGTGCGGCAGCATCAGGAACGTCGTGACGGCCGCCAGGAAGGCGCCGCCGAGCGCGGCGAGCGCCATCAGCCGGACCGCGTCCTTGCCGAGGCGCTTGCCGAAGAGGCCGTTCACGAACGCGCCGAGCGCCGGCAGGCCCAGGATGACCGCGAGCAGCGCGAACTCGGACGCGGGGAATAAGACTCTCAGGGCTTCCACGCTAACTCCTCAGGAGATCGGCGTCGTCCGAGCGCATCGTCTTCCGGATGCGGTAGAACGCGAGCACGATCGCGAGACCGACTGCGGCTTCCGCCGCCGCGATGGCGATGACGAAGAAGGTGAAGATCTGCCCGGCGTGATCGTGCGGGTGCACCCGGTTGTACGCGACGAGCGTGAGGTTCACGGCGTTGAGCATCAGCTCGATGCTCATCAGGAGGACGATGAGGTTCCTGCGCAGCAGGAAGCCGATCGACCCGATCACGAACAGCACCGCCGCGACGACGAGGTAGTACTCGATGGGGACGGAGATCATCAGTGCGGCTCCTTCGCCGGCAGGGTGGCGTGTCCCGCGAGGGCGCCCGGCTGCGCGGCCCCCTGATCACCCGGCTCCGGCGACGCGGTGTCCGGGCCTTCGCCGGCGGGCAGCAGCGTCGGGTCGACCTGCTTGCCGCGGGCGACGGCGACGGCGCCGATCACGGCGACGAGGAGCAGCGCGCCCGAGAGCTCGAACGGCACGATCCCCTTCGTGAAGAGCTCGTGCCCGAGCGCCTCGATGGTCCCGAGCGACTCGGGGGCGGCCGGGACGGCCAAGACCCCGGGCTTCGACGCGCTCGCGACCAGGGCGAGCGCGCCGATGCTGCTCGCCCCGAGGACGCCGGCGCCCACGTAGCGCGGCACCGCGGTGCGGGCGTCGCGCGGCGACGTCGCCGACGGGCCGAGGAGCATGATCACGAAGAGGAAGAGGATGACGACCGCGCCCGCGTACACGAGGATCTGGATCGCGGCGAGGAACTCCGCCGAGAGCATCAGGTAGAGCCCCGCGATGCCGACGATCGACGTGAGCAGGCCCATCGCGCCGCGGATCGGGTTCCTGGCCGCGACCGTGGCCAGGCCGCCGAGCAGGACGAGCAGCGACGCCAGCCCGAAGAAGGCGAACTCGAAGATTTTCACGGCGTGAGCACCCCTGTCGACGAGCGGCCCTTGGTCTGGATGTACGCCTCGAACTCCTTGCGGAACTTCCGGAGGAAGCCGAGCGCGGGCATCGCCGTGCCCTCGCCGAAGGCGCAGATGGTGTTGCCCATGATGTTGTCGGCGATCTCGTGCAGCCGATCGAGCTCCTCGATCGTCCCCTCGCCGTGCACGATGCGATCGAGGATCCGGTGGATCCAGGCGCTGCCCTCGCGGCACGGCGTGCACTGGCCGCACGACTCGTGGCGGTAGAAGCGCATCAGGTTGTGCATCGCGAGGACGGGGCACGCCTTGTCGCTGAGCACGATGGCGCAGCAGGTCCCGAGCATCGTCCCGAGCGCGCGGAACGTGTCCACGCCGAGCGGCACGTCGAGCACGCTCTGGCCGTGCCACGGGTGGAGCGGCGACTTGTCGCTCGGCGCGTTGACGACCTCGTCGGCGCGCAGGATCGGGCACGACGAGCCGCCCGGGATGACGGCGAGGAGCTTGCCGTGCTTCACACCGCCGCCGTACTCGTAGATGAGGTCGCGGAGCGTGACCCCGACGGCCGCCTCGAAGATCCCGGGGTTGTTCACGTGGCCGCTCACGCCGAAGAGCCGGCAGCCGCCGTCCTTCAGGTGGTGCAGCGAGGAGAGCTTCGAGAAGTTCTCCCCCCCGAGCTCGAGCGCCGTGGGCACGGCCGCGATCGTCTCCAGGTTGTTCACGGTCGTCGGCATCCCGAACGCGCCGAACTGGGCCGGGAACGGCGGCTTGAGCCGCGGCTCGCCGCGCTTGCCCTCGAGCGAGTTGAGGAGCGACGTCTCCTCACCGCAGATGTACGCGCCGGCGCCGGTGTGGACGTAGACCTCGACGGGGTAGTCGATCCCGAACGGGCGCTTGCCGAGGTAGCCCTTCGCGCGCGCCTCCTCGATCGCCCCCCAGAGCCGCGCCTTCGAGAGGTGCAGCTCGTCGCGCACGTAGATGTACGCGGCGTGGGCGCCGATCCCGAAGCACCCGATGATGCACCCCTCGACGACGGCGTGAGGGTTCTTCTCCATCAGGGTGCGGTCCTTGAAGGTGCCGGGCTCGCCCTCGTCCGCGTTGATGACGAGGTAGTGCGGCCGCTCGGGCTTCGGGGGCCACGGCATGAAGCTCCACTTCACGCCCATCGCGAAGCCGGCGCCGCCGCGGCCGCGGATGTTCGCCGCCTTCATCTCCTCGACGAGCGCCTCGCGCGTCATCCCGAGGGCGCGCTTCGCCTGCTGGTAGCCGCCGCCCTTCTCGTAGACGGCGAGCTTGTGGCCGTCGGGCGTGTCGTAGTTCTTGGTCAGATAGCGCGTCAGCCGGAGCATCTCGTCACCTCGTCAACCGATCGAGGATCGCGTCCACCTTCTCGAGCGTGAGGCCCTCGTGGTAGTCGCGATCGACCTGCATCATCGGGGCGGTGCCGCACGAGGCGAGGCACTCTGCAGTGCGCAGGGTGATCTTCCCGTCCTTCGTGGTCTCGCCGGCGTGGATCCCGAGCCGCTTCTCGCAGTGGTGGAGCACCTGATCCGCGCCGTTGAGCGCGCAGCTCAGCGTGCGGCACACCCAGACCTGGTGCTTGCCGACGGGCTCCTTGTTGAAGAGCGTGTAGAAGGTCGCGACCCCCTGGACGTGCGCCGCCGAGAGGCCGAGCTGCTCGGCGACCCAGCGGAGCACCCGCTCGGAGACCCACCCCTCCTGTTCCTGGCAGAGGTGGAGCACGGGGATGCACGCGGCCTGGCGGTTCGGGTAGCGCGCGAGGATCTTCTCGAACTCGGTTCGCCGCTCGGCGGTCAGAGCAAATTGTTCGGTCATGTCGGCTGTTGGCACGGTCCGCTGGCTCCCTGGGCGCGCCGCGCTCGCGGCGTGCCCGCTTCCACATGCAGTCGGGACCCCGCAACGCGGGTCCCTTTCAACGAGGGTCCGCCCGGCAGACCGGGCGCACCCTCGTGCGCCTCCGATCTGGAGGCGCCTGCCGGAGGCGGACAGCCCCGCGCACCGGCGGCCGGGCATTCGGTTGTCCGTCGTACGGAGCCGTCCCGAGGCGCGGGCACGCTAGTGAGCGACGGTGGTCACTGTCAAGGCGCGCCGGGGGGGAAACATAAAGCGGACCACACAAAGCCTGCCGCTGCCCAGAAACCGGACCTCTCCCCCCGAGGTGCCCCTGCCCTCGATCGTTCTCCTAGTTAGTCGTGGTCGTGGTCGTGGTCGTGGTCGTGGTCGTAGACGCGGGCCCCCGCCTGGACCCCCCTCCCGTCCCCGCCCCCGCCTGGAGCACGTGGCCACGCGGTACTCCCTGGGTTTTCTGACGAAGACCGCGTAGCCTGCCGAGAAGTCCGCAGCGTTCTTCGTCTTTCACTTGAGAACCGGAACGCGCTTCAACTACCCTCGGCGCCCATTACGACGCGCAGGGGCGCGGACATCCGTAACAGCGAATCCCCCGCCGGAGGTGGTGCGTGTTCTGTCCGAATTGTGGGACGCAAAACTCGGAAACGGCGTCCACGTGCACGAAGTGCGGCTACAACCTGAAGAGCGCCGCCGCGCCGAAGTTCAAGGGCACCATGCTGATGAGTCAGCCGTCCTCCGGGGCGGGCGCGGCGGGACCGCGCGCGCCGGGGGCGCCTCCGCCTCCGGCGCCTCCTGCCGGAGCGCCGCCGGGCATGGCCGCGATCCCGAGCCCGCCGCAGGGCCTCGCCGGCACGGTGGTCGGCGTCCCGCCGGCGGGGCTCGGCGCTTCGGCGGGGCCTCCCCCTGCCCCGCCGCCTCCCGGGATGGGTTACGGCTCGCCGTCCCCCGGCGGACAGCAGCCGTCTGGCCCGGCCTTCGGCGGCGCGGCCGCGAGCCCGTCGGGCGGCTATGCGCCGTTCGGCCAGCAGCCCCAGGGCGTGAACCCGCTCGGCGGCACCATGGCGATCGACCAGCTGCCCGGGTACGGCGCCCCGGGCCAGCCGCCCGGCGGCATGGGCGGGGCCGCAGGCGCGCCGCCCGGCGCGTTTCCTCCGCCCGGCGGCGCGTTTCCTCCGCCCGGCGGCTACGGGCAGCCCCCGCAGGGCGGCCCGGGTGGGAATCCTTTCGGACCGCCCCCGGGCCAGGACCCGATGGGCGGCCTCGGCGGCGCGCCTCCCGGCTACGGGCAGCCGCCCGGTTACGGACAGCCGCCTGGTTACGGGCAGCCTCCCGGCTACGGGCAGCCGCCTGGCGGCGCGCCTCCCGGCTACGGGCAGCCTCCGCAGCACGGCGCCAGCGGGTACGGGCCGCCTCCGGGCCAGGACCCGATGGGCGGCGGCTACGGCAGCCCCCCGGGCGGCAGCTACGGCAGCCCTCCGGGCGGCGGCTATGGCGGGTCGCCGGCTGGCGGCTATGGCAGCCCTCCGGGCGGAGGCTACGGCGGGTCGCCCGGCGGCAGCTACGGCAGCCCTCCGGGCGTGAGCGATCCCGGCTACGGCGGGTCGCCCGGCGGCGCTCAGATGTCGGCGCCCGGCCAGTTCGGCCAGGCGGCCAGCAACCTGGGCGTGTACGGCGGCGGCGGCTCGATGGCCCCGGGCGCGAAGGGTGAGATCCGCAACCCGGTCACGGTGTGCGTGATCGGGATGGTCTGCTTCCTCTACGCCCTCTGGCAGATGTGGGCGATGCTGAACGAGCTCCAGCAGGCGACGAAGGACCCCGAGTTCAAGCCCTGGTACCTCTTCATCCCGTTCCTCAACTACTACTTCCTCTGGGTGAAGGTGCCGGAGCAGGTGACCCGGGCCAAGCAGATGGCCGGCTCGCGCAACCAGCAGGCCGAGGGCATCGTGCTCTACGTCTTCCTGCCGCTCTACGCCCTCGCGAAGGACCTCAACGAGGTCTGGGACCCGAACGCCGCCTGATCCGCGCCGCGGTCCTCCGCCGTGTCGCCGTCCAGCTCGACCGAAGCCCGTTCGCCCGCTCCGTCGGCCCTGTCCCGATGGAGCGCGGCGCACGTGCGCGGCCGCGCTGCGCGCCTTGGTACCGTGGCGGCGGTGCTCGGGCTCCTCGTCGCGTGCGGCGCCCCGCTCTGCCCGTTCGCGATCGTCACCCGCCACCCCTGCCCCGGCTGCGGCCTCACGCGCGCGACGCTCGCCCTCGCGCAGGGCCACCTGGCCGACGCGCTGCGGCTCCACCCTCTCTCCCCGGTCATGGCGCCGCTCGTGATCGCCGCGCTCGCGTACAACGCGGCGATCTACGTGAAGGACGGCCGCATCGCGGCCGCCGAAGGGATGAAGGGCGCGTGGATCACGCGGCTCGGCATCGCGCTGGCGGTCCTGATGCTCGCCGTCTGGATCGCGCGCTTCCTC
Organism: Sorangium sp. So ce327; assembly: GCF_051530205.1. Taxonomy (NCBI): domain Bacteria; kingdom Pseudomonadati; phylum Myxococcota; order Polyangiales; family Polyangiaceae; genus Sorangium; species Sorangium sp. So ce327. The sequence continues at coordinate 6,301,176 of NZ_CP150330.1, forward strand.
GGCGCGTTCGGCGGCCCCGTGCTGGTCTAGCAGCTAGCAGCTAGCAGCCGCGGACGCGGAGGGCTTCGCCCCTCCGGCGCGACACCGGACGCAGGGCGCGCACGGCGTGGGCGCCGCGCCGGGGCCAGCCGCGCTGCGAGCGCGCGAGCGGGGCGCCCGCGGGCACGCCGACGCGCAGCAGCACCTCGTAAGCACGCTCCAGATCGCTGCCGATCACGTCGAGCTGCTCGTCGGTCAGGCCCCGCTTCGCCTTGGGGAACAGGATGTCCTCCTCCTCGTCGGCGTGGTGGGCGAAAATGTCCCGCAGAAGCCGGAGGCGCGCCTCGAAGCGCACATCGGTCACGCGCGTGCGCAGCAGGTTGTCCGCCGCGAAGCGCGCGAGGCCGTGCTTCTCGTACGCGTCGTGGAGCGGCTTCCTGTCGCCGGCCATCCGCTCGGCACACACCGGATAGAGGTACGTCTCCTCGATGCGTACGTGCGCGTCGATCATCCGGGAGAGCTGCGCGACCATCGCCGTCCGGAGGCCCGGGCTGGGCTCGGCGGCGATGCGCGCCATCAGGGCGCTGACTTCGAGATGCTGCTGCTCCAAGAGATCGAGTGCGTCCATGGGGTTCCCCTCGCGTGAAGCTCACCGCCCCGCGCCGCCGCGCTTGAGCAGCGCGTGCACAGCCCCGGATCGCGGTGCCGGGCGGCGCGGTGCAGGCGGCACCGTCGTGGCAAGGAGCGGGCCGGCGCCGGGGCGCGCGGAGCGCTGCCTTGGCTACACCGGCACGCCGGCGAGGGCGTCGCGCATCGCCGAGGCGCTGGGGAAGCGGTGGTCGGGGTGCTTGGACAGGGCCCGCGAGAGCACCTCGTCGAGCACGCGCGGGACATCACGGCGCTCCCGCCGGAGGGGCACGGGCGCGGACCGCACGATCGCGACGAGCACGTCGAGATCGCCCCGGCCCCGGAACGGGAGCTTGCCCGAGAGGGCGTAGTAGATGAGCAGCGCGGCCGCGAACAGGTCGCTCCGCTCGGTGATCGCGCGGCTCCGCAGCGCCTGCTCCGGCGACATGAAGAGCAGCGTGCCGACGAGCGACCCGGGGCTGTCCGGCGTCACGCCGTCGCCCGTGTCGACGCCGGGCTCGTGCGCGAAGCCGAGATCGATGAGCTTGACCGTCGTCGCGCCCTCCCCTGCCCCGGCGCCCCGCGCCCCGGGGACGAGCAGGATGTTGCCGGGCTGGAGGTCGCGGTGGACGACCTTCGCCGCGTGCATCGCCGCGAGGCCGGCGAGGATCTGGTCGGCGAGGACGAGCGCGCGGCCGATCGGCAAGGGGCCGCGCTGCCGGACCTCCTCGCTCAGCGTCACGCCGTCGAAGAGCGGCATCACGAAGAACGGCCGCCCGTCCTCGAGGCGCCCCTCGCCGAGCACGGGGCAAACGTTCGGGTGGTCGATGCGGCGGGCGAGCCGCACCTCGCGGGCGAACCGGCTCTCGATCCCGGAGTCCCCCGCGTGCACGCGCCGGAGCGCCTTGAGGGCGACCGGCTCTCCCGTCGCGGCGCGGCGGGCCGCGTACACCGCGCCCATCCCCCCCTCGGCGATGAGCCGCTCGATGTGCAGTCCGTGCTCTGTACGACCGACGAGCGGGTCGACGGCCAGCCGCCCACACGCCGAGGCCCCCGTGGTGATCCCGCCTACCGCCCCGGCCCCACGCCCCGGCGGGAGCCCCTTCGGCGCCCCCCGCTCGCGGCCCGCGTGGCGGACGATCCCGGAACGAGGCGGCAACTGTCGCTCCTCGGCTGGACCGCGGCCCGCGTCGGCAGGGTCAGGCAGCGCCTCAGCGATCACGGACCTCTCCCTGGCCGAACCGGAGGAGCAACGCAGTTGGGAGCCAGGATCCACGTAGAGAACCTCGTCAGAAATTACCTGACGAGTGTCCATGGACCAGGCCCGCCAAGCAAGCGGATTGGGTGCCGAAACGACCAACGACGTGTGGGTGCACCTCCGGCTTATGTCCCGTTTCTACTCAGTTTTTGCCCGGACGAAGCGAACCGCCCAAGGCGTTTCCGGACGGTCAGGAAAATCCTGAAGGAAATTGCGTCCCGATCCCCGTTACCTTCGCGGCGCACTCCTCACTACATGCCGAGGGCGACGACGTGGCGAAGCGTCTTGATCTCATTCTCGTGATCGACGTGGAATCGACCTGCTGGGACGGCGACCCGCCGCCGGGCGAAGAGAACGAGATCATCGAGATCGGCGTGTGCCCGCTGGAGGTCTCCTCGTGCCGGCGCCGGGAGCGGCGCTCGATCCTGGTGCGCCCTGAGCGCTCGCGCGTGAGCCCGTTCTGTACGGGGCTCACGACGCTGACGCAGGCGGATGTCGACGCGGGCGTGTCGTTCAGGGAGGCGTGCGCGACGCTCCGGAGCGAGCTCAAGGCGCAGGATCGCCTCTGGGCGAGCTACGGCGACTACGACCGGCGCATGTTCGAGCGGCAGTGCCAGTCGCGCGGCGTGCCGCTCCCGTTCGGGCCGAGCCACCTCAACGTGAAGAGCCTCTTCGCGGTGACGCACGCGCTGTCGCGGGAGGTGGGGATGGCCGAGGCCCTGGAGCGCGCCGGCCTGCCGCTCGCGGGCACGCACCACCGCGGCGTCGACGACGCCCACAACATCGCGGGCCTGCTCGCGCACCTCCTGCTGGCCGCGCGGCGGTGACGCCGGCGGCGCCGGGCGCTCAGGCGATCGGCGCCGCCTCGAGGGTCTCGGGCTGCGCCCCTGCGGCGTTCCGGGGCGGTGGTTCGCCGGCGGCGGCGCCTCCGGGCGACACCGCTCGCTCGTCGTCTCCCGCGGCGGTCGCCCCGGCCGCGGCGGGCGGCACGGTCGCCGCGGCGAGGAGGTAAGCGAGGCCCGCGCCGAGCAGCAGGGCGCTGTAGCCGAGGTTCAGCGCGCACAGGGCGCCGAGGGCCATCGCGGTCGCGCCCGCGAAGGCGCAGAGCGCCCAGCACCACGGCAGCAGCGCCGACGAGACCGAGTCCACGATCTTGACCCCGAGCGGCACGAGCGAGCCCGCGAGCACGCCGAACGGCACGAGGATCGCGATGGCGAGGAGCGCGCGCGGGAAGGCCCCGAGCCCGAGGCCCCACCGCGCGAGCGGCACGAGGCCCACCGCCGAGAGCGCCGCGGCCACGGCGAGCGCCTCCGCCACCCTCGCGGAGACCGCCGTCGCGGCGCCCGGGGCCACCCGGGCGGTGAGGTAGCCGCCCACGCCGGCCGAGACAAGGAGGATCACGAGCACGGCCGGGAGCTCGTGCGCGGGCAGGTCGAGCAGGAGGAGAGCGTGCCGGAACACGGCGAGCTCCACGAGGGCGAACCCCGCGCCGATCGCCGCGAAGAACGCGAGCGCTCGGGCGGGCGGCGTCGACGACGCGGTCGACGCGCGCGCCGTCGGCGCGGGCGCGTCCTGCGGCGCAAGGCGCCCGCGCCGACGGCGCGCGGCGAGCGCCGGGAGCAGCACGCCGAGCGCGGAGAGGACCGCGCCGACGGCGAGCAGCAGCGCGAGCGCGAAGAGGGCGGTGTGCCCGGCGCGGAGGGCCCCGACGTCGCCGAGCACCGCGGGCAGGCGGCGCGCCGGGACGGTGTACGCGAAGAACGGCCTGTCGTCGGTGGGCGGCGTCAGATCGGCCTCCGCGGCCGCGCCCTCGGCGACGCGCGCGGCCGCCGCGGGGGCCGTGGGCGCGGCCGCCGCGACGAGCAGGCTGCGGACCGGGGTCGCCGGGCGGTCGGGGGCGAGGACCTCCGAGAACCTGTGCTTGCGGCAGTGGCGGCGGAGCGCGTCGACGTCCTCGCGCGCGAGCGGCGTGCGCCGGGCGAGCAGCGCGGTCCTCTGCGCGGCGCTGCACGCGAAGAGGTGGTCCTTCGGCGCGGCCACGCCCGCGCGGCGCAGCGCCGCGGTCACGAGCGAGAGCAGCCGATCGAAGTCCGCGTCCGCGCGGGTCAGGACGAGCGTGCCTTCGGGCAGGAGGCGCGAAAGGAAGTCCCCGACGCCCTCCAGCGTGTGGAGCCGGCTCTCCGAGAGCGCGAGCGCGCCGGTCGTCGACGCTTCGACCGTGTCGGCCGACGGGATCACGATGTTCCTGAAGAGCAGCGGCGTGCGCCGGGCGAAGCTCCGCCCGTCGCCCACCACGAGGTGGACCTCGGGCTTATCGAACAGGTTGCCGCTGAACGCGGCGTACCTCCCGCGCATCACCTCGAGGACGCCGCGGTCGCCCTCGACGGCGACCACGTCCTTCTGCCCGGCCTTGAGCGCGGCGCGCACGTCGCGCCCGCCCCCGGCGCCGACGACGAGCGCGGGGCCCTGGTCCTTGTGCAGCGCGTACGCCATGTCCTCGGGCTGCGGCGGGGGCGTCGTCTTCGCGTCGAGGATCGGGCTCGCCGCGGCGCCGCCGAGCCGCATCAGCGCCGCGCCGGCCTTCGGTCGATCGACGGAGATCAGCGAGCGCTCGGTCCAGGCCTCGTGCTCGGTCCGGTCGGGCGACGGCCGGCGGATGCCGGCGAGCCGGAGCCACGGGGCGCCGACGTCGCCGGCGAGCAGCACGAAGGAGCCGAGCACGAACGTGGCGACGAGGCCGCCGGGCGCCCGCTCCTCGCCCTCGCAGCAGCGCGACCCGAGGTAGAAGAAGATGCCCGCCACCGCGAAGAAGATCGCCGCCGCGAGCGCGGCGCGGGGCGCGCCCGCGCGGAGCGCGCCGGCCGCGGCGAGCCCGCCGAGCGCGCCGCCGACGAGATCGAGCAGGTAGAGCCGGGGCATCTCCGGCGCCGCGTGCCGGATCGCGGCCGCGAGCGCGAGGCCCGCGAGCGCGAACGGGACCGTGGAGGCCGCATAGCACAGCGCGAGCCACGGGAGCGACCCCGGCGCGGGGACGGACAGGGGCTCGCGGTGCGCGAGCAGGATGACCGCGGCGAGGGTCGCGCCCGACGCGAGCGCGGCGAGGGTCGCCATGCGGGCGAAGAGCGCCGGCGGGCGGGCGAGCGACGGCACGACGTAGAGCAGCGCGCCGCCCACGCCCGCGCCGACGAGCGACAGCGAGAGCGCGAGGAACGCGTGGATCTCGCCGAACAGCGCCGCGTAGATCCGCGCGAGCGAGATCTCGAGCAGGACCGAGGCGCACGCGAGGGCTGCGACGCCGCTGAAGAGGCCGCTCCGCTGGGGGACCCGCATGGGCCCGCTCCTACCACAGCGCGAAGCGGCGTTTCACCTCTCTCGACCGAGCGGGGCGAGCGGCCACGGCGCGAGCAGCGGCACCGGGCCGCTCGGCCGGAACCCGGGCGCGCCGCCCTGCGCCTCCGCCTCGGCCCCCGCCGGAGCGCCCTTCGCGCCGCGCGGCGGGTGCCCGCCCAGGCGCGGCGCCGCCGCGCCGCTCTGTTGGCCCGGGCGCGGCGCCGCCGCGCCGCTTTGTCGGCCCAGGCGCGGCGCCGCCGCGCCGCTTTGTCGGCCCAGGCGCGGCGCCGCCGCGCCGCTTTGTCGGATCGCGCGCGCGCACTCATCGACGGTCAGGCGGCGCGGCCCGTACGCGGAGGCGTTGGCCGCGTCGGCGTCCATCAGCCGGGTCGGCGTGTCGATCCCGAAATCGTCCGGGTGCCCCGGCTCGTCGAGCAGCACGTGGCCGAGCTCGTGCGCCAGCGCGAACGACGCGCGATCCGCGCGCAGGCCGGCGCGATCCTCGATGATCGTGTTCCGGATCGCCCCGCCGTCGGCGAAGATGAACGACTCGCCGATCCGCCCGCCGCCCGCGAAGCTTGGGACCATCACGACATCGACGGTCGAGGGGTCGCCGTCGTCGAACGCCTTGAGCAGCGCCCGCTCCTCGACCGTGCCGGCGATGGCGTCCGTGTCGCTGAAGTGCTGGAGGCCGTCGTCGAGGTCCACGGCGCCGATGCACGCCGTGAGCGTCGCGTCGGTGCTCAGCGCGCCCGCCGCCGGCGGCTCGATGGTCGCGAGCGCGCCGCCCGGCCGCCGCACGAGCACGTCGGAGGTCCCGTAGGCGCCCGCGCCGATGACCGGGTTGTCGGAGAGGCGCACCGAGAACCCCGCCGCGCCGATCGCCGCGGCGACGGCCCGGGCCGCCGCGTCGGGGCGCGCGCGGGGCGCGATCGCCGCGGTGACCTCGTGGCCGTCGACGCGCACCCGGATCGCGCCGCCGCTGGCCGGCAGGCCGTGGTCGCAGCCGATCGCGAGCAGGTGCGGGCGCGGCGGATCGACGAAGGTGACGTCGAGCGCCTCGGGCGGGCCGAAGCTCACGCCGCACGCGCCCCAGAGGGCGTTCGCCCGCTCGACCTCCGCGCGCGCGATGGCGAGCGCGCCCGCGTCGTCGCCCCCCATCGGCGGCGGGCCGCCGGCGCGGGGGCGCACCATGACGATCCGGAGGCGCGCGCGCGTGCGCCCGAGCGGCCCGAGCGGCGAGGCGCGCGGGCCGGCGACGCGGATCATCTGGACCTTCGGCCCGCCGGGCAGGGCGACGACGAGCGCCCCGCCGACCTCGCCCTTCACGGAGCGATCGACGATCATCGGGTGGCTGCGATCGATATCGTCCGCGACCACCCGGAGGGGGCGCGTCGATCCGCACACGAGGCCCGGCGGCACGTCCTCCGGGCACCGCACGTGGCCGAGCGGCACGTCGGAGAGGCGATCGATCACCCCGCCGGACGGCGCCGCGGAGTGGACGTCGAGCGTGAGCGGCAGATCCTCCGGCGCGCCGATGACGAGCAGCCGGATCGCGTCGGGATCGTCGAGGTTCGCGAACGGATCGTCGCCGAGCCGGTCCGGGGGCGTGCGCTGCAGCGAGGCGTGGGAGCGCGCCATGTCGATGCGCCGCCCGGCGCCGTCGATCGCGCGCACCTCGAACGCGCTGATCGTCCGCGCCTCGCCGAAGAGCGCGATCTCGCTGCGCCCGGCGCGGACCGCCTGGATCTCGACGCGGCGGGCGCCCGCGGGGATCGCCGCGCCGGGCTTGACCGGGCTGCCGTCGATGAGGAGCCGCAGGCCGGCGGGGATCGCCGCGGGCGCCTGGCTCGCGCCGCGCGGCGCGCGCAGCGCCAGGAGCTCCGGGGCAGGCGGCGCGCGGGGCTGCTCGCCGTCCGGCACGCCGTCGGCGTCGTCGTCGTCCAGATCGACCGCGACAAGCGCCGGCTCGGCCGCCGCAGCGCCGGCCGGGCCGAGCAGCCCGCCCAGGAGGATCGCGAGTGCAGACAGCCGCCTGTTCATGTCGTCATCGCCCTGCCCGCTCGCCCTCCCCGGCCAGTCTATCGCGACTCCGGCCGAGCGCAGCCGCCGCGGCGCGATAGGGCCGTCGGGAGCCCTCCGATGGCGGTGCGTCCCGCCCTGCGCCACGTGTCGCGCCATGGTCAGCGTCAGCGCCGTCATTTTCGGTGTCGACGGCACGATCCTCGACACCGTCGATCTGCACGCGGCCGCCTGGCAGCAGGCCTTCCGGCGGTTCGGCCGCGAGGTCCCGCGGGAGAAGCTGCGCGGCCAGGTCGGCAAGGGCGCGGACCAGCTGCTGCAGACGTTCCTCTCGCCCGAGGAGCTCGGCTGGATCGGCGCCGGGATCTCCTCCCTGCGCGACCAGATCTACGGGCGCGAGCTCCTCCCGGGCGCCCGGGCGTTCCCCTGCGTGCGCGAGCTGCTCCAGCGCGTCGCGCGCGACGGGCGCCGGATCGTCCTCGCCTCGCCGACGCCGCGCGGCGAGCTCGACGCCAGCGTCGAGCTCGCCCGGGTGGGCGATCTGGTCTCGTGGACGGTATCGGCTGACGACGCCGACAGGTCGAAGCCGCGCCCCGACGTCCTCGAGGCGGCGCTCGACCGGCTCGGCAGCGTCGATCCTCGCGAGGTCGTGCTCGTCGGCGACGCGCCGTCCGACGCCGAGGCCGCGGCGAAGCTCGGCCTTCTCTCGGTGGGGCTCCTCTGCGGAGGCTTCCCTGAAATGGAGCTCCTCGAGGCCGGGTGCGCGGCGATCTACCTCGATCCGGAGGATCTCCTCGCGCGCTACGGCGCGTCGCCGCTCGCGCCGCCGGGGGAGCGGCTCGCGTCGTAGCGACGCTCGGGCGGGCTCAGGAGGCACCGGGCGGGCGCGCGGCGCGCGCCGCGCGCGCGGCCACCGAGCGCTGGCTCTCCGGGGCGCCGAGCCGCTCCCGGAGCGCCCTCCGCTGCGCCTCGTCGATGGACGACGCGGCGGTCGCGCCGTCGCGGCGCTCCACCGAGTAGACGGCGTCGGGCGGCAGGAGGTCGAGGAGCGCGGGGCTCTCGGTCGTGAGCAGGAGCTGGCGCTGGGCGGACGCGCCGCGCAGGTACTCGAGGAGCGCAGGCAGCGCGGCGCGATCGACGCCCGCGTCGGGGTGCTCGAAGCCGGCGAGCACGAGCGGGGGCTCCTGCGAGAGCGCCGTGACCATGGCGGCGAGCCGCAGCGTGGCGTCCGGCTCGTCCGCGGCGGCCCGCCAGCGCTCGCGCCCGTCGCCGTCGACGCCGTGGCGCAGCTCCGGGACGAGGAACCCGCCGGACGACGACGCGCGGGCGCCGTCGACGTCGCCGATCACCTGGGACAGCCCCGCGAGGAACTGGTCCTGCCATCGCTCCTTCGCGAGCGCGCGGAGGACCGAGCCCCAGTTGTCGCCGCTCGCCTTGAGGCGCCGGGAAGCGCTGAGCTTCTGGGGCGAGCGCAGCGTGCGCGGCGCGAGGGAGTAGAGGACCGCCCGGCGCAGCTCGTCGAGCATCGGGGTGAGCGGTCCATCGGAGAGCAGCGGCAGGACGAGCTTCGTGCCGCTCACGGCGATGGGGGCGACGCCGCGGTACGCGAGCGTGCCGCTGCGCCCCTTGTCCTTGCGCGAGAACCCCTTCGGGCTGCCCTTCAGCCGGTCGAAGGAGACCTCGGGCGCGTCGCTTCCGGCGTCGAAGACCTCGCGCAGGCCAGGCTTGACGAGCCGCGTGAGCGCGCTGCGCTGCCACCACGCGGCCGTCTCGCTCTTGACGCGCGCCTCGCCCTCCCGCTCTCCCGGCGCGAGCTGCACGAGCCAGAACCCGTGGCCCTCGGTCCTGGAGACCGCGACCCCGAGCGTGGTGAGCGCGCCGTCGCCGCGCGCGCCCTCCAGCGCGCCGCCGCGCCGGTTCGCCGCCGCCAGATCGAACGCCCCGTTGGCGCACTCGGCGAGGAACCGCACCGCGTCGAGCAGGCAGCCCTTGCCCGAGCCCGGCGGACCGACGAGCGCGGTCAGCGACCCGAGCGTGAGCTCGATCCCAGCCCCGACGCTGCCGTAGTTGCTGACGTAGACGTGGGTGATCATCGCCGCGCGGAGCCTCGGTTCGAGGACGTGCACCCCCCACGGAGAGAGCCTGCCGTCCGGGCAGACCATCGCCCGTCACGGGCCGGCGATACGCGGCCCTCGGTCTCGGTACCGTCCTGAAAGTCTCCGATGCGCCCCACCCGACGAGGATCATCGAACGCCTCGCCAGCGATGTCCGCAACAAGATCCTTGCGGAAGGAGCGCCGCCCCTCGATGCGAGGCGGTCACACCCGCAGGATCGTAAGGCCCGGCACGTAATCGCGCAGGAGGCCCGCGTTCCGCGCGGTCGCATCGAACGCGCTGGAGCCCCGTTGGAGCGTTCCCTACGGCGCTCCACCTGAGCCGCTGATCTCGCCGGTCGAGCGTCGCTTCATGAACGCCACCGGCGAGAGCCCCGCGAGCTCACGGAACTCCCTGACCAGGTGCGGCTGATCGCAGTACCCGCTCGCGAGGGCGATCTCCGACCACGACCCGCGGGCGACCTGCGCGTTCGAGACGACGCGCTGGAAGCGGGCGATGCGCGCGTACTGCTTCGGCGAAACGCCGACGGTCGCAACGAAGGCGCGCCGCAGGTTCCGGGGGCTGACGTGGAGCGCGCTCGCCGTCTCTTCCACGGTGATCCCTCCGAGCGAGAGCTTCCGGAGCGCGGCGCGCGCGACGGCCGCCGATGCGGGCTCGAACACGTCGGGACCGAGCATGCGGCCCTCGAGGGCGCGTTCGATCGCCTCCAGGCGAGCCCGCGCGGGGTCCCGCGTGACGCCGGCCCCGACCGCCACCAGCTGCTCAAGCAGTGCGTCGGCGCGTCGGCCCCAGAGATCGCGCGCCGGAACGATGCGATCGGCGAGCTCGTCCATCGGCACACCGAAGAAGGGGTACGCGCCGCCAGGTCGAAAGACCACCTGCACCGCGAGCAGGAAGCGCGGCACGCGCTTGTACACGGCGCGCGTCTTGGGCCCGAGGACGACGATGTCGGCGCGATCCGCGTCGAGGAGGCGAAAGACCAGCGACGTCGTGCCATCGGGCAGCAGGTCGAGGTTCGTGACCGGCGGCGCGCTGGCGCGGACGGCGACGACGAAATTGCGGAGCACACGCGACGCCGGCGCGCCGGCCTCCGGAGGCGGGGCGCGCCGCGCGATCGCCTGTTCGATCGATCCCACCACGTTCGCCATCGTGGGCTCGCGTCGGACAGCCATCAACCCACCCGGCCCCGTCTCGGCCGTTTCCTCCAAGATTGCACGCCGGCACGGGCGCACGGTGCGGTCCAGCGAGGGCGCTTCAGCCCGAACCCCCAGGAGGACCACGATGAACCTCGACCACTACGTCACCCTCGGCCGCTCCGGGCTGCGCGTCAGCCCCCTGTGCCTCGGCGCCATGACCTTCGGCGAAGACCACGGCTTCGGATCCAGCGTCAAGGAGTCCGAGGCGATCCTCGATCGCTTCCTCTCGCGCGGCGGCAACTTCATCGACACCGCCAACGCCTACACCAAGGGCCACTCCGAGAAGATCATCGGCGATCACATCGGCCGCCATCCGAGCAAGCGCGACCGGGCGGTGATCGCCACCAAGTTCACCGCCAACCTCTACCTCGGCGACCCCAACGGGGGTGGCGCCGGGAGGAAGGCCATCTTCGCGCAGTGCGAGCAGTCGCTGCGCCGCCTGCAGACCGACTACATCGACCTCTACTGGATGCACGTCTGGGACAGGAACACGCCCATCGAGGAGACCGTGCGAGCCCTCCACGATCTGGTGGCGGCCGGCAAGGTCCGCTACGTCGGCGTCTCCGACACGCCGGCCTGGAAGGTGGCGCAGGCGCACGGCCTGGCGGGCTTCCGCGGGTGGGCGCAGTTCATCGCGCTGCAGATCGAGCACTCGCTCCTCGAGCGCACGGTGGAGGGGGAGCTCATCCCCATGGCGCGCGAGCTGGGCCTCGGCGTCACGCCCTGGTCGCCCCTCAAGAGCGGCGTGCTCTCCGGCAAGTACACGCGGGAAAATGCCGGCAAGCACAAGACCGATCGCGGCCCGTTCGTGCTCTCCGCGCTCACCGACAAGGCGTACGCCATCGTCGACAAGCTCGTCGAGATCGCCAGGGATCTCGACACCACGCCGGCGCGCGTGGCGCTCGCCTGGGTGGTGGCCCGGCCGGGCGTCACGTCCACCATCATCGGCGCGCGCACGCTGGCGCAGCTCGACGACAACCTCGCTTCCCTGGAGGTGAAGCTCGCGCCCGATCAGGTGGCCGCGCTCGACGCGCTCTCGGCGCCGACGCTCGACTTCCCCGCCGGCTTCCTGCGCGTGGCCGGCACGTTCATGAACGGCGGCACGACGATCAACGGCGAGAGCGCGCCGGCATGGCCGATGGCGCCGAAGAACGACAGCGAGCGGTACTGAGCACGCACCGAGCGCCCGTGGGGGCGCTCGTCCGAGTCTCCGTCGCGGCAGCGCCCCCCGGCGCCCTCACGCCGTCCGCGAGAGCGTTATCGCGAGCGCCTCGCCGTCGACGTTGACCTCGCGCCGCTCGGCCTGCCCCCACGCCGCGGGCGCCGCGCCCAGCACGAGCTCGGCGGCGAGCGCCTCCTGCATGAGCATCTCGCGCGCCGCCTCGGCGACCTTGCGGGCCCGCTCGCCGCCGTCGAGCGCGAGCCGGATCCGCTCGGTGAAGCCGAGGTCGAGCTCCTTGCGCAGCCCCTGCACCCGCGAGAGGATCTCCCGGCCGAGCCCCTCGTCGCGGAGCGCGTCCGTGAGCGCCGTGTGCAGCACGACGACCCCCGCGCGGCCGCCGGCCGCCGCGAACCCCTCGCCCGCCTCGACCGCGACGTCGATCTCCTCAGGGCCGAGCTCGACCTGCTCGCCGTCGAGCGCGATCGCGATCTTGCCCTCGGTCGCGAGCGCCGCGCGGAGCGCCGCCGCGTCGGCCTTCGCCAGCACCTGCTTCGCGAGCTGCACCTTCTTGCCGAGCTTCGGCCCGAGCGCGCGGAAGTTCGGCTTGAGCACGTAGCGGACCGCGCTCCCCTCCTCGCCGGGCTTCAGGAAGCGCACCTCGTGGACGTTGAGCTCCTCGGCGATGAGCGGCACGTGCTCGGCGAGCGCCGCCGCGAGCCCCTGCTGCGACAGCACGACGTCGGCCCGCGAGAGCGGCTGCCGCACCTTGAGCTTGTTCGCCGTGCGCACCTGCAGGCCCAGCGAGACGAGCTCGCGCACCGCGCGCATCTCGATCGCGAGCGGCTCGTCGACCGCGGCGGCGTCCGCCTCCGGGAACGCCACGAGGTGGACGCTCTCCGGCTGCGACGCGGGCCACGGCCGCCGCACCAGGTTCTGGTACATGGCCTCGGCGAGGAACGGCGTGAACGGCGCGCTCAGCTTGGCGAGCGCGACGAGCACCTCGTACAGCGTGAAGTACGCGTCGCGCTTGTCCTGGGCCGCCCGCACGGTCCCCGGCGCAACCTCCAATGTATCGCCGATCGAAGGGGCCCAGAAGCGCGCGCGGCTCCGGCGGACGTACCAGTTCGAGAGCGCGTCCACGAGGTCGACCAGCCGCTGCGCCGCCTCGTAGAGCCGGTACTCGTCGAGGTGCGCCGTCACCTCCCGCGTCGAGAGCGCGAGCTCCGACAGGATCCACCGGTCGAGGAGCGACCGCTCCCGCGCCGGCCTGTAGCCGGCGCTCGCCGCGAGCGCCGCGGGCGACGTGTCCGTCGCGCCCGGGTTCCCCTCCGCGGGCGAGAAGCCGTCGATGTTCGCGTAGATGGTGAAGAACGAGTAGACGTTCCGGAGCTTGACCGCGAACTCCTTCTGGTACGCGCGCACGTTCGTGAGCGAGTGGCGCGTGTTCGTCCACGGCGGGGAGGACGCGTAGAAGAACCAGCGGAACGCGTCGGCCCCGGGCGCGGGCGTCGCCGGATCCTCGATGAAGACGCGCTGGTCCTGCGGGAGCCTGGGCACGTCGTTGGGCATCACCGAGAGCGCCTTGTCGGCCGGGGAGAGGCCCAGGCGATCGAGGTCTCCGCGCGAGAGCGCGACGATGCGGCGCGGGAGGCGCTTGTTGCCCGTCGCCGGCCTGAGCTCCAGCGTCAGCGCCGCGCCCTCGCGATCGGCGCGGTAGACCCGCACCTTCGCCGAGTCGCCCGTGAGATCGAGCCCCTCATAGTCCTCGCGCGCGATGATCGCGACGCCGTCCTTCGCCGCGCCGAGCCCGGCGCCTCCGCCGTCGGCCGCCGCGAACTCCATCCGGACGCGCTCCAGGATGACCTCGGGCGGCGTGTAGTTGCCCTTCGACTTGCTCTCCTTCTTGCCCTCGCGGTCGCAGACGTGCCCGAGCACGACGCACGTCTGGTACGGGTGCGGGTAGCTCCGGATCCGCGACAGCCCGAGCTTCTCCTGCGTCGCCTCGTCGAAGACCAGCGTCGAGACCATCAGCAGCGAGTAGAACCAGCCCCGCGTCTGATCGATCGCCTCGCTGATGAAGTCCGCCGGGAACGCGCGATCGAACAGCTCCTTCGAGCCCTCCGCGTGCGGGTAGCCCCACTGCGCGAACGGCATGCTCCCGCTGTCGAACCAGGCGTCGATGACCTCGGTCACGCGGCGCATCTCGCCGCCGCACGGGGGCCTGGGGGCGGAGCCCGGCTCGCCGGGCGGGCCCCCAGCCGCAAACGGACAGGGGAACGTCACCTTGTCGATCCACGGCTTGTGGACGATGAGATGATCGTTCAGGCCGGGGTCGGCCTTCTTGGCGTCGCGGAAGTGGTCGAAGGCGCGCGGGTTCAGCGCCTCGATCTCGGCGACCGAGGCCGGGGCGAGCTGGTGCTCCTCGTCGTTCGCGCAGACCCAGACGTTGAGCGGCGTCCCCCAGTACCGCTCGCGCGAGAGCGCCCAGTCCACGTTGTTGGCGAGGAAGTCGCCGAAGCGGCCCTCCTGGATGTGGGACGGGTGCCAGTGGACCGCGCGGTTGTTGGCGATCGCCTTGTCGATGTTGTCCCGGGTCCTGATGTACCAGGCCGGCCGCGCGAGCTGGATCAGCGGGTCGTCGTCCGCGCGCCAGCAGAACGGGTAGTCGTGGCGGTACTTCTCCTCGTGGACGAGCAGCCCGCGGGCCGAGAGATCCTTGATGATCAGCGGATCGGCGTCCTTCACCCAGAGGCCCGAGAACGCCGTGAGCCCCGGCTCGAACGTGCCGTCCGGCCGCACCGCGCAGAGCATCGGGACGTCGGCGCCCGGCTCGGCGAGCTCCGCGATCCGCCGCCGGTGCGCGTTGAAGTCGTCCTCGCCGAACGCGGGCGCGACGTGGACGATGCCGGTGCCGGAGTCGAGCGTGACGAAATCCGCGCCGAGGACGACCCAGTAGAGCGGCTCCGCCTTGCCGTCCTTCCTGCGCAGGGAGGCGCCCTCGAGCGACCTCGTGAAGGCGTCGAACGGCGGGCGGTAGCGCTTGCCGACGAGCTCGCTCCCCTTGAGCTCACGGAGGACGGGCAGGTCCCGCTTGAACTTCTTGGCGAGCTCCTCGCGCAGCGCCGCGGCCACGATGAGCTTGCCGGCCACGGGCGCCGCGCCCCCCGCGGGCGCGCCCGCGTCCACGACGACGTAATCGAACTCGGGCCGGACCGCGGCGTAGCCGTTCGACGGCAACGTCCACGGGGTCGTCGTCCAGGCGCAAAGCGCGGTGTCCGGCTCGTCGACGAGCGGGAACGCGACGAACACGCTGGGGTCGTCGACCGTCTTGTAGTTCGAGCCGACCTCGGCCGCGCTGAGCGCCGTCCCGCCCTGGGGCCACCACCAGCAGACGCGGTGGCCGCGGTAGAGCAGCCCCTTCCTGTGCAGCTGGGAGAGCGCCCACCAGACGCTCTCGACGTAGCTCCGGTGGTAGGTGACGTAGGCGCTGTCGAGGTCGACCCAGAAGCCGATCTTGTCGGTCAGGTTCTCCCACGCCTCGGTGTACCGGAAGACGGAGTCGACGCAGCGCGAGATGAACGGCTCGACGCCGTACCGCTCGATATCGGCCTTGCCGTGGATGCGCAGCTCCTTCTCGACCTCGACCTCGACCGGCAGCCCGTGCGTGTCCCAGCCGGCCTTCCGCGGCACGTCGTAGCCGCGCATGGTCTTGTACCGGGGAAAGACGTCCTTCACGGCGCGCGTGAGCACGTGGCCGTTGTGGGGCATGCCGTTGGCGGTCGGCGGGCCCTCGTAGAAGACGAACGTGCCCCGCGAGGGGCCGGTGGCGCGGGTCTCGGCGCGGAGCGTCTTCTCGAAGATGCGGCGCTGCTTCCAGAAGGCGAGGATCTTCGCCTCGTCGGCGGGGAAGTTCAGCTCGGTCGCCACCCTGTCGAACAGGGGCTCGGGCGGGCCGTCGGTCGGTTTCTTCGAGGACGCTTCGGACATGGCCGGGCCTAGTAGCAAGGCCCATTGCCAGCGTCGAGGGAAGCGCTGGCCGGCGCGGAGCGCGCGATGAACGGCAGGGGTGCTAGGATCTGCCGATGAGCGCGCAGCACCCGCTATTTCCAGGCAATGCGCCCGAGGTCGAGGCCGCGTTCCAGGCCGTGCCGGACGAGATGGTCGCCGAGATCCTCGACGGGGAGCTGTACACGTTCCCTCGGCCCGGGCGGCCGCACACGCGGACGGCGTCGCTCCTGGGCTCAAGTCTCACGGGCCCCTTCGATCGCGGTAGAGGCGGACCTGGCGGCTGGGTCATCCTCGACGAGCCCGAGCTCCACCTCGGACCGCGGCCCGACAAGGTCGTCCCCGATCTCGCCGGCTGGCGTCGGGAGCGCATGCCCGACCCGCTCGGCCCGGAGGACGCGCCTGCGCACTACGACATCGCGCCCGACTGGGTCTGCGAGGTGATCTCCCCGCGCACCGAGCGCGTCGACCGGGGCAAGAAGATGCGGATCTACCGGCGCGAAGGGGTCCGCCACGCCTGGCTGATCAACCCGGTCGCGCAGACGCTCGAGGTCTACCGGATCGACGACGGCCGGTGGTCCTTGCTCGACACGTACGAAGGCGACGAGATCGTGCGGCCCGAGCCGTTCGACGCGATCGAACTGCCGCTCGCCGACCTCTGGGCGCGGTGATCGCCGGCCGGGCCGGGCGGCAGAGCCGCAGCTCACCCCGCGCGCGGCGCCGGCAGCGCGCCGCCGAAATCGGCGCGGATGGCGGCCACCCCGTCCGCGCCCGCCTCGAGGCAGGCCGGCGCCGAGGCCGCATCGATGCCGCCGAGGGCGAGGAGCGCGACGTTACGCGAGGCCGCGGCCAGGCGAGCCCGCGCCTCGCGCAGGGCCGCGAGGCCGAGCGGCGGGCCCTTGCCGGGCGTCGCGAAGATCGGCGAGAGCACGGCGGCGTCCGCGCCGGCCTCGGCCGCCCGGAGAACGTCGTCGACGCCGTGGCACGCGACGGAGACGAAGGCGCCGGCCCCGAGCAGGGCGCGCGCGTCGGCCACCGCGACCGAGCGGCGGCCGAGGTGGACGCCGTCCGCGCCGAGGAGGAGCGCGAGATCCAGGCGATCGTTGACGAGGAACGAGGCGCCGAGCGCGGCGGTGGCGTCGCGCAGGCGCCTGCCGAACGCGTGGAGCGCCGCGCCGGAGAGCTCGGGATCGCGGAGCTGCACCGCCACGCGGGCGCGGGCCTCGGGGGGCAGGGCGCCGAACGCCGAGAGCCGCGCGAGCAAGACCGGCTCCGGGACGTCCGCCGCCTGGGTGATGAGGGTCAACCTCGGGGTGAGCATGGCCGTCCTCCAGCGCGCCGGCGGCGGCGCGTCATCGCGCTCCGTCATCCCGGGGGGCGCTCTGCCGGGGCGCCCGCCTCGCCGAGCCCCTCGAGATCCTGCCGGGCCATCCGGGCGAAGCGGCTGGCAGGATACCGCTCGACAAGGAAACGCAAGGTGTCGACCTGGGCGCGGCGATCGCCGCTCGCCTTGAAGCGCTCGGCCAGCGCGTACAGGGCCTCGCTCGGGTCCTCGTACACGCGGCGATCCGGGTCGACCTCGCTCGCGCACTGGTAAGGCGCCTGCGCGACGGCGGCGAGGATCGCGATGGAGCCGAAGGCCGCGCGGAAGCCGGTGAACACGAGCGGCATTCGCCGATGAACGAGCGCGAGCGTCAAGAGGACGCCGCGGCCCCGGCGACGCCGCTCCTCCGGCCGAGCCGCGCGGGCCCGCTCGGCCGGGCCGGCCGGAAACGGGGCTAGTTGAGGGACGCGCCCGTCCGGGCGGCGCCGTTCTCGAGCCCGCCCTTCGAGGCCGGGGCGCCGAAGGGCGCGTCG
Organism: Sorangium sp. So ce327; assembly: GCF_051530205.1. Lineage (NCBI taxonomy): Bacteria > Pseudomonadati > Myxococcota > Polyangiales > Polyangiaceae > Sorangium > Sorangium sp. So ce327. Next base: position 6,318,726 of record NZ_CP150330.1, read on the forward strand.
CCCGTGTCCTGACCGCCGGTGCTCGACAGGGGCTCGCCGCAGGCGCGCAGGAGCGACTCGTGGAGGGCGCGCGCGCTGTCATCCCAGTCGCGCCGGCCGGCGAGCTCCGCGACCCGCGCCGGGTCGTAGTCGGCCCGGGCGGCGCGGAGCAGCGCATCCATCAGTACGCCCCGGTTCCCCGGCGGGATGAGCTCGCCGAGCTCGGCGCTGCGCAGGACGTCTGGGATGCCCCCCACGCTCGTCGCGACCACGCGGCGCCCCGACGCGAGCGCCTCGAGCAGGACGTTGGGCGTCCCCTCGTGCTTGCTCGGGAGCGCGAGGGCGTCGCACGCGCCGAGCCACAGCGACACCTGATCGTGCGGCAAGTAGCCGGTCACCGTCAGCCGGCCGCCCAGACGGGCGGCGGCGGCCCTGCACGCCTGCTCCTCGGCGCCGCTGCCCACGAGCGCCAGCTCGATGTCCGGGTGGACCGGCGCGAGCCGCTCGAACGCCTCGATCAGATCGAGCACGCCCTTGTCGCGGCTCAGGTGGCCGACGAAGACGATCAGCCGCGAGCTCGGCGACTTGCCGAGCGCGGCGCGCGCCTCGGCGCGGTTGCGGGGCTGGAACGTCTTCACGTCGACGCCGTTCATCACGATGTCGATGCGATCGCGCGGCACGCCGAGCGCCTCGACCCCGTCCGCGAGCTTGCGGCTGACCGCGACCACCCGGGCGGCGCGCGTGAGCCCCCAGCCGAGCGGCCGTCGCAGCCGCCGGTCGCGCGGGATCACGTCGATGTCCGAGCCGTGTGTCTTGATCACGGCCGGCACCCCGAGCAGTCGCCCCAGACAGACCGCGGCAAAGCCGTCCGGGTAGGCGAAAGCCCCGACGATCACGTCGGGCAACGGGCCGCGCCCGATGAGCTCCGGGAGCATCGACGCCGCATACAGCGGGCCGTTCAGCGCGGGCGCGACCCTCGGCACATAGAGGTACCGCGGGTGCCGGACCGCCAGCCCGTCGATGACCTCCTCGCGCGGCGCGCTGGCGCCGATAGGCCACTTCGAGAGGCGCGCCATGCCGGGGAACCACGGAATCGTCGCGAGCACCCGGACGTCGCAGTAGCGCGACAGCGCGGCGAACTGCCGCCGATTGTACGGCGCCTCGTCCGGGTGAACCGCGTTCGGAAAGATCTTCGTGATCAGCAAAACGCGCATCCGCCGCAAGAGCTCCTCCTCTCCGAGTGGGCGAGCGCCTCGAAAGAGGACGTCGTTCACGCTCGGTCTCGTATTCGGTCTAGCCAGTCTCGCTCAGTCTCGTCAATCCCGCCAATCTCACTCTGTCTCGCCAACCTCGGTCAGCCCCGTCCAGCGCCCCATTTTGCCTCGCTCAGCATCGTTCGGTGTCCCATTTTGCCTCGCTCAGCATCGTATTCGCCCTGGTCAGGTTCGATTCAGTCTCACCTGGTGTCGTATGTCGTTACACGTCCAGACCGACCCGATGACCAACCCGTCCGTTGCCGTCGTCCCGTCCAGCGGCCGGCCCGGAGGCCCCCGCGGGGGTCGACCACGCGCGCGCCCGGGACGGGGCGTCGCCCCCGCGCCGCCTGGCGATGAGCTCGTCGAACAGGCGCACATGCCCGTCGACCATCGCTTCCAGGCTGAACTGCTCGGTGAACTTCGCTGGGCCGCGCGCGCGCGCTCGCTCGCGGAGCTCCCCGTCACGGGCGACCCGCGAGAGGTGCTCGACCAGCGCGCCAGGGTCCTTCGACGGGACGAGGAACCCGTCGACGCCGTGCTCGACGATCTCGGGGACGCCGCCGACGCGGCTCGCCACGATCGGCTTGCCGAGCGCGAGCGCCTCGAGCAGCGCGAGCGGCAGCCCCTCCCAGAGCGACGGGAGCACGTAGGCGTCGAACGCGGAGACGAGCTCCGGCACGTCCGAGCGATACCCGGGGAAGATCACCCGGTCGCCGAGCCCCGCGTCCCTGGCTTGCTGCTCCAGCTCCGGCCGGAGCGGGCCGTCGCCGGCGATGATGAAGCGCGCCTCCGGCGCGCGCCGCAGCACCTCGGGCGCCGCCTCGAGGAGGTAACGGAGCCCCTTCTGCTCGATGTGCACAACGGCGCACCCGAACACGAACTCCCGCTCGCCGATGCCGAGCTCCGCGCGGACGCGCGCGCCCGCGCCGCTCTCGCGGGCGCGGGCGAAGCGCGTCCCGTCGATGCCGTTGTGGATGACGCGGACCGGCGCGCGGACCTTCACGTCGTCGACAAGGATGCGCCTGAGGTCGTGCGACACCGCGACCATCTCGTCGGCGAGGTAGGCGTAGTAGCCGAACTTGCGCCGATCGAAGCCCTTCGCCCGGTTGATCTGGTTGTGCTCCGAGTAGACGACCAGCGGCCGATTCCGGAGCAGGCGCGCCGCGAAGCCAGCGAAGATGAGCGGAGCACGGTTGTGGACGTGGACGATATCGACCGAGCGCTGGTGAAAGAAGCGCCGGATCCACAGCAGCGCCTCTGGGTCGCTCTTGAGGCCCGGCAGCACCGGCCGGAGGTCCTTCGTGATCACGAGGCACTTCGAGCGGGGGAGCTTGACCTCCGAGAACAGCCGTCCCTCGCCGTCGAGGCAGATCAGCGAGAGGTCGAAGCCGTGATCGCCGAGGCGATCGAGGAGGCTCAGGACCACCTTCTCGAGCCCGCCGACCTCGAGGTTGTTCACGACCATGCAGACGTTGGGCTTGCTCATATTCTCCTGAGCGGACCGTCAGGTCGCCGCGGTCGTCGTCAGAGCGTCGTGACGCGCCACGACAGCGTGTCGACCGTGCGATGAGCGTTCCGTGTCATTTTGGCTCAGGTAAGTGAGCGTATCATGACATGCGGATGCTGTTCGCTTGACTTGGCGGCGCCGCAGCAGCGCCGTGCTGGACGTCGGACTTGCTCGTTCATCATCCCTCATCGCGCCCGCGAGCGCCTCCCGCATCGGTGGAATATGCCGGGAACGCGAGCGCGCGGGGATCGAGGTGCGGGGCCACACCCGCAGCGCCGCGCTACAGCGCGGCGATCTTGCCCTGCTCCGGCGATGACGCCGTCGCATAGAGCTTCTTCGGCATCCGCCCCGCGAGATACGCCATCCGACCGGCCCTCACCGCGTCCTTCATCGCCTGCGCCATCAAGATCGGGTCCCGCGCGCCCGCGATGGCCGTGTTCATCAATACCCCATCACACCCGAGCTCCATCGCCACCGCGGCGTCGCTCGCTGTCCCGACTCCCGCGTCCACGATCACCGGCACCTTCGCCGTCTCTCGGATGATCATCAGGTTGTACGGGTTGCGGATGCCGAGCCCGCTGCCGATCGGCGCCGCCAGGGGCATCACGGCCGCGCACCCGATGTCTTCCAGCTTACGACAGACGATCGGGTCATCCATGCAGTAGGGCAGCACCGTGAAGCCCTCCTTCACCAGGATCCGCGCCGCCTCGAGCGTCGCCTCGTTGTCCGGGAACAGCGTCCGTTCGTCGCCGATGACTTCGAGCTTCACGAGCTCGGACAGACCGAGCTCGCGCGCGAGCCGGCAGGTGCGGACCGCGTCCTCGACGGTATAGCAACCGGCCGTGTTCGGCAGGATCGTGACGCGTCCCTGCTGGAGCAGCGACATCATCGACCCCTCGCCCCGCTCCTTCAGATTGACGCGGCGGAGGGCCACCGTGACGACCTCCGCGCCGGACGCTTCGAGCGCGCGACGGGTCTCATCCAGGTCCTTGTACTTGCCCGTCCCCACGAAGAGGCGGGAAGTGAACGTGTATTTGCCGATCGTCAACGCGTCGCTCGTCATCGCAGGCTCCTCGGGTCTCGACCCAGACGATCTGCTAGTCGGACCGGGACACAGGGTCCAGCGCGTCGACGAAAACCGGCGCTTCCGGCGCGCCTCGCTCGGCAGCATGGTATCTTTGCGCCCATGTCTCCCAGAGCTCTTGGCATAGCCCTCCTCGTCGCGTTGCCTCCAGCGCTCACGCTCACGCCCCTGCCGACAGCGGACAGCCATGCGCAGGCCGGCCAGGAACGCGCCGGGGTGAGCCGCGGCGCGCTCCTGTCCGGTCCGCGCGCGGCGCATGCGGCCGTGGCCATTCAGCTCTCGCTGGACGAGCTCGTCGCCGCGGCCTCGTACGTCGTGGTCGCGACGGCGATCGAGCAGCGCAGCCAGTGGGAAGAGCTCGGCGGAGCCCGGAGGATCGTCACCTACACCCGCCTGTCGATCGACCGGACCGTGGCCGGACAGCCCGACGGCGAGGTCTGGGTCAGGACGCTCGGGGGCGTGGTCGGGGACGTCGGACAGCACGTGTCGGGCGACGCGCAGCTCGCGATCGGCGCGCAGGCGATGGTCTTCGTCTCCAAGGTGGGCTCGGCCCTGGTCGTCTCCGGGATGGCCCAGGGCCACTACCCCGTCGTCGACGGCGAGGACAAGCCGAGGGTCGCCGGCGGGGCCGGCGCGCGGCGCATCGCCGTGCGGCGGCTGGCCGCGAGCCCCGACAGCGGGACCGTCCTGCCCCGGCCGGGCCCCGCCATCTCGGCCCGCGAGCAGCTCGTCGGCGCGGCGATCGACGCGGCGATCGACACGGTGAACCAGGCATGGAAGGCGAAGCATGCGCAGAAGTGACCTCGCGCCGCGCCCCGCTGGCGCGCGCCGCCCCGCGCGCGCCCACGCCATCGCCGCAGCCTGCAGCGCGCTCGTCGCCGCGGCGCTCGCCTACCCCGGGGACGCCCTGGCCTTCTGCCGCACGAGCGTCTGTCCGCCGGAGGAGACAGCGTCGGGGAAGGCGGAGACCGCGGCGGTCTGCACGCCGCCGCAGGGCAACGACTGCGGCACCCCGCTCGCCTGGCCTTCGCCGTGCGTGAGCTACTCCCTCCAGGAGGACGCCTCGGTCCAGGTGTCGCTCCAGGAGGCGGAGGCGATCTTCGAGCAGGCGTTCGCCGCGTGGACGGAGGCCGACTGCGGCGACGGGCAGACCCCGCGCATGGAGGTCACCTACCTGGGGCCGGTCGCGTGCGACGCGCACGAGTACAACAAGCGCAAGGCGAACGCGAACATCGTCATGTTCCGGGACGACGGGTGGCCGTACGTCGACAGCGGGAACACCCTCGCGCTCACGACCGTCACCTACCACCTCAAGACCGGCGAGATCTACGACGCGGACATGGAGATCAACTCGTTGTCGCTCTCCCAGGGAGCCGACGGCGTCTCGTTCGACCTCCTGAGCATCGCCACCCACGAGGCCGGCCATTTCCTCGGGCTCTCGCACTCGATCGAGCACGACGCGACCATGTTCGCCAACTACCGCTCTTCGCTCCGCGACCTTTCCCAGGACGACCGCGACGGGATCTGCGCGGTGTACCCGCCCGGGGAGCCGATCAAGGGCTGCGACCCCACGCCGCGCCACGGCTTCTCTGCCCTGTGCGCCGCGGATCAGCCCGAGGTGAACGAGTCGGACGGCTGCGCCGCGGCCCCGCGCGGCAACGCTGGCCAGGGCGGGCGCGGCGGAGGGCTCGTCCTCGCCGCGCTCGCGCTGGTCGGCGTGGCCGTGCGGGCGAGGCGCGGCGCGGCAGCGCGGGCGGGCCGGGAGGAGGCCTGCTGAGCCAGAGCCCTCCCGTCCTGGTCGAGCGCGAAGGCGAGCTCGCCCGGCTGGTCGAGCGCGCCGGCCGCGCCGAAGCGCTCGCGGTCGACGTGGAGGCCAACGGGCTGTTCGCGTACCGGCCGCGGCTCTGCACCGTCCAGCTCGCCTTTCGCGAGGGGGACGACATCGCGGTCGGGGTCGTCGACGCGCTCCGCGTGCCTGTCGCGCCGCTCGCGCGGCTCCTCGGGGCCGCGGGCCCGCCCAAGGTGCTGCACGACCTCACCTTCGACGCGCGCATGCTCGCCGAGGCGGGCGCGCCGCTCGCTGGCGCGCACGACACTTCGGTCGCCGCGCGCATGCTGGGGTGCGCGGCGACAGGGCTCGCCGCGCTGCTCCTGTCGGAGCTCGACGTGAAGGTCGACAAGCAGCTCCAGCAGCACGACTGGGGGCGCAGGCCGATCGAGGAGGCCGAGCTGCGCTACCTGGCCGACGACGTGCGCCACCTGCTCTCGCTCCGCGCGCGGCTCGCGGAGCGCAGCCGCGCCCTCGGGATCGACGAGGAGATCCAGGAGGAGTGCGCCTACAAGCTCGCGACCGCCCTCGGGCCGCCGCGCGATCCGCGGCCCGCCTACGCGCGCATCAAGGGGGCCCAGGCGCTCGATCCGCAGGGCCGGGCGATCCTGCGGCGGCTCGTGGCGGCGCGCGAGGCGGCCGCCGAGGGGGCCGACGTGCCCTCTTTCAAGATCGTCGCCAGCGAGGTGCTGCTCGAGCTCGCGCAGCGGAGGCCTGCCAGCGCAGACGACGTGCGCGCGATCCGCGGGGCCGCGGCGGGCCGCGCGGCCGGGTGCGTCGCGGCGTGGCTCCGCGCGGTCGAGCAGGGGCGCAGCGACGGCGACGTGCCCGAGGACGAGCGCGCCCTCTTTCAGCAAGCCCGCCCGCCCAGGAAGGAGCTCGCAGCGCGGCGCGCGGTGGAGACCCGGATCGCGGCGTGGCGCAGGGCCGAGGCGAAGGCGCGGAAGGTGGACGAGCAGGTCGTGCTGCCCGGTCACTGCGCGCAGGAGATCGCGGAGATCGCGCTGGCGGAGGGCCACGCCGGGGACGAGGCGATCGCCGCCGCGATCGCGCGCATCCCGGGGCTCGGCGCGGGACGGCTCGCGCGTTACGGCCGCGCGCTCGCGGCGCTCGTGGCCGCGGCGCGGCCGGGCGAGCCGCCAGCCGCCGCGAGGTAGCGCCGCGCGTCGGCTCCGCGTGTCGGCCGCGCGTCGGCTCCGCGTGTCGGCCGCGCGTCGGTTCCCTCGGTTCCGTAGGTCGGTTCCGCGCATCCGCGATCCCCTGCGCGATCTCCGACACGTGGAGCCCGCTGCGAGCGAGCGCACGTGGCGCGCGCGCCGCCCGGTCGACAGAGCCGCCGGGCGATGGAATAGCAGGGCCCATGCCCTCGACCGATCACCCCAAGGCGCCGAGGAGGCTCCGCCTCTGGCCGCCGGCGATGTGGCTCCGCGCCGCGTTCGCCTTCGCGCTCGTGTTCGGGTGCGCCCTTCTGGGAGCGAGCGCCGGAGAGCTGTCCCCTCCGCCGCCCCCGCCGTCGTCGCCGCCCGCGGCGAGCGCCGAGGTCGGCCCGGAGCCGGAGGCGACCCCGGTCGCGCCCGACTCGCCTCGAGCCTCCATGCGCAGCTTCGTCGAGCTGTGCCGCGCGGGCGACTACGCCGAGGCCGCGCGCTACCTGGACGTGCCGCCGAGGGCGAACGGCGCGGAGCTCGCGCAGAAGCTCAAGGCGGTGCTCGATCGGCACCTCTGGCTGGACGTGGAGACGCTCTCGCCGCAGCCGCAGGGGGACACGCAGGACAACCTCGGGGCCAGCGTGGAGCAGCTCGGCAAGATCCCGACGCGGACGGGGTCCCAGCCGGTGCGCCTCGTGCGGCGCACGACGCCCGACGGCGTGCGCTGGATCTTCTCGCGCGCCACGGTGGAGCGCGTCGACGAGTGGTACGCGCGGCTCGAAGATCGCTGGCTCCGCGATCACCTGCCGCCGGCGCTCCTGCGCCCCGGCCCGCGCGAGCTGCTCTGGTGGCAGTGGCTCGCGCTGCCGGTCCTCGCGCTGGTCGGCTGGCTCGTCGGCGCGGTGCTGAGCTACCTCGTCCGCGCCGTGCTCCGCCGCGTCATCGCGCAGACGGAGTCCACGCTCAACGCGGTGCTCCTCGCGGCGCGCGGTCCGTTCACGTTCGCGGCGGCGCTCCTCGTGATCACGGCCGCGCTCCCGTGGCTCGGGCTCTACCTGCCGGCCGAGGAGTTCCTCGACAAGGTGCTGCGCGCCGGCGTCTTCGTCGCCGTGTTCTGGTTCGCCCTGCGCACGATCGACGCCGTCGGCGGCCGCCTGCTCGCCGCCCCCGCGACGCGCGACAACCCCGCGGCGCGCTCGCTCGTGCCGCTCATGGGGCGGATCGCGAAGGTCTCGATCGTGATCATCGGCGTGATCGCCGTGCTCTCGGAGCTCGGCTACCCGGTGGCGAGCCTCATCGCCGGCCTCGGCATCGGCGGCGTCGCGCTGGCCCTCGCCGCGCAGAAGACGGTGGAGAACCTCTTCGGCTCGGTCGCGATCGGCATCGACCGGCCGTTCCAGGTCGGCGACTTCGTGAAGGTGGACGCGCTCCTCGGCACCGTCGAGAGCATCGGGCTCCGCTCGACGCGGATCCGCACGCTCGATCGGACCGTCGTCACGATCCCGAACGGCAAGCTGGCCGATCTCCAGATCGAGTCGTTCACGGCGCGCGACAGGATCCGCCTCGCCTGCGTGCTGGGGCTCGATCGCGACACGTCGCCCGAGCAGCTCCGCGCCATCGTGGAAGAGTGCGAGCGCGCGCTGCGGGAGCACCCGAAGATCTGGACCGAGGACGTCGTTGTGCGCTTCATCGGCGTCGGCCCCTCGTCGCTCGACGTCGAGGTGATGGCCTGGTTCCAGACGACCGACTTCGGGGAGTTCCGGGAGTTCCGGCAGGCGATGTTGATCACCTTCCTTCAGATCATCGACATGGCCGGGTCGAGGCTCGCGTACCCGACGCACACGCTGCACGTCGCGCCGCGCGGAGGGGAGCTCCCGCAGCCGGAGGGGGCCGCGGCGGGAGGTCCGGCTAACGGGCAGCGCGCGCCGCGGCGGGCGCCATCGGCTGAAGCCCCGCCTTCTCGATGAGCGCGCGGTCCTCGTCCTCACCGGGGTTCGGCGTGGTGAGCAGCCTGTCTCCGTAGAAGATCGAGTTCGCCCCCGCGTACATGCAGAGCAGCTGCGTCTCGCGCGAGAGCTCCGTCCGCCCCGCGGACAGGCGCACCATCGCGCGCGGCATCATGACCCGCGCGACCGCGATCATCCGGACGAACTCGATCGGATCGACCGGGGGGAGGCTCTCGAGCGGCGTCCCCGGCGAGCGCACGAGGGCGTTGATGGGCACGCTCTCCGGGTGGGGGTCGAGGCGCGCGAGCTCGACGAGCATCTCGCAGCGGTCGGCGATCGACTCGCCCATGCCGATGATGCCGCCCGAGCAGACGGTGATGCCCGCCCGCCGGACGTTGCGCAGGGTGACGAGCCGCTCGTCGTACGTGCGCGTCGAGATGATGGATTTGTAGGCCTTCCGCGAGGTGTCGAGGTTGTGGTTGTAGGCGTCGAGGCCGGCCTCCTTCAGGCGGCGCGCCTGGTCGTCGGTGAGCATGCCGAGCGTGCAGCACGCCTCGAGGCCGAGGGCCTTCACGCCGCGCACCATGTCGAGGACGCGCTCGAAGGCGGGGCCGTCCTTCACCTCGCGCCACGCGGCGCCCATGCAGAACCGCGTCGAGCCGCCATCGCGGGCGCGCTCCGCGGCGGCGAGGACCGCGCCGACGTCGAGCATGCGCTCCGGCCCGACCTCGGTCTCGTAGTGGCTCGACTGCGGGCAGTAGGCGCAGTCCTCGGGGCAGCCGCCCGTCTTGACGCTGAGCAGGGTGCAGAGCTGGACCTCGTGCTCGCCGTGGAACGCGCGGTGGACCGCGCGGGCGCGGTCGATCAGCTCGAAGAGCGGGAGGTCGTGCAGGGCGACCGCCTGCTGGACGGTCCAGTCGTGGCGGGGCGCGCCCGCCGGCGGGGCGGCCGGGCCGCTGCATCCATTCCTGTGCTCCGCCGCCTCTCGTTCGATCCCTTCGAGCATGGGCTCGCTCATAGCCGGGCTTGAGGCGCCGCCGCAAGCAAGGCGCGATAGGAAGGGATTTCCTGGCTGCTTGGCGGCTTCGCGGTCCGAGATTCTGCTCTGTTCTGGCGGTCTTGGCCCGATTGCCGCCTCTAGAGCGCTGTCACCGCCTTCGCCGTCTCCTTGGCGATGGTCCCCTGGGCGACGAGCTGCCTGAGGTGCGCGTCGAAGGTCTGCATGCCGTACGGCGTGACCCCCTTCTCCATCAGCTCGCGCAGCGACGGGCTCCCCTCCGGCCGGCGGATCGCCTCGCGCACCGCGGCCGTCCCGACGAGCACCTCGGCGGCGAGGACCTCCCCCGCGCCGTCGCGGCGAGGGAGCAGGCGCTGCGCGACGATGCCCTGGAGACAGTCGGCCAGCCGGTCGCGCACCTCGCTCGGGCTCTTGCCGAGCGCGATCAGCCGCCCGAGCGCGCGCGTGACGTCCGCCGAGCTGACCGCCGCGAGCACCAGGTGCCCGGTCTCCGCGGCGTGGAGCGCGAGATCGAGCGACTCGCCGTCGCGGAGCGCGCTGATGAGCACGACGTCCGGGTCCTGCCGCAGCGCGGAGCGCAGCGCGGTCGGGAAATCCGCGGTGTCGACGCCGATCTCGCGCTGGCTCACGCTGGAGCGGTTGTCCTCGTGCACGTGCTCGATCGGATCCTCCAGGGTGACGATGTGGCGCGGCACGGTCGCGTTGATGTGCCCGACGAACGCGGCGAGGGTCGTGCTCTTGCCGCTGCCGGCCGTGCCCGCGACGAGGACGAGGCCGTGATCGTGCTCCACCATCGCCCGGACCGCCGAGGGCACGCCCAGATCCTCGAACGTCGGGATCTTGAGCGGGATGCTCCGCAGGATGATCGCGAGCGAGCCGCGCTGGCGATAGATGTTCACGCGAAACCGGCCGAGGCCCGGGACGACGTACGCGGCGTCGAGCTCCTGGAGCGTGGCGAGCAGCTCGCGCGAAGGGCGCCCGGCGAGCAGCACCCGCGCGGCGGCCTCGCTGTCCTCGGGCCGGATCCTGTCGACGCGGAAGTAGACCATGTCGCCGCGCACCCGCGCGCCCGGCGGCTGACCGACCTTGAGGTGGATGTCGCTGGCGTGGGCGGCAAGCGCCTTGCCGAGGAGCTGATGGAGGAAGGCCTCGGAGGTGTACGGCGTCGTCACGGGGGGCAAGGTACCAAATTGGAACCCGACCGGCCCAAAGCGCGGCTGCACGAACCGAAAGCCCACAGGCGCCGCGCCGCCGCGCGGGACGGCCGCGCGGCCCGGGACCGCCGCGCGGGACGTCAGGGACGCGGCGCCGCCGGGCCTCCCGCGGCGCCCGCGACGGAGCCCTCGGGATCCAGATCTGCCGGAATACGGAGAGGATCGACGAGCCCCCGCTCGGCCAGCGCGCGCGCCGCCGAGATCGCGAGCGCGCGCTGGTCCGAGGGGAGGTCGCGCCGGCCCGCCAGCTCGACCAGGGCCGCGGCCGCGCCGCGCGCCCCGTCCGGGTCGAGCGGCTCGCGCGGGCGCGGCGGCCGCCCGGCGATCCCGAGGAGCGCCTCGAGCAGCGGCGGGAGCGACGGCCCGGACGCCGCGCGGGCGCGCTCGGCGAGCGGCCCGAGCGCCAGGTCGGCGTCATCGGCGTACGGCAGCGCCCGCAGGGCCGTGAGCGCGATGTCGCCGCCGTCGTCGAGCGCGGCGAGGAGGCCGGAGGCGCCCTCGGCCTCGGCCAGCCGGGCGCAGTCCAGCGGGTCGTCCCCCGCGGCGAGGCGCCAGCGGGGATCGGTGAGCCGAGGGCTCGGCGGGCGCGGCGCCACGGAGGGCGAGGCGGCGGCCGAGGCGGGCGACGCAGCGTCGCGAGGGGCGCTCCCCTGCTCGCGGCGACAGCCGAGGGGCGCGAGCAGGACGAGCGCGAGGCGCGCGACGAGCGCGAGGCGCGCCGCGACAGGCCCCCTCCGCCGCGCGCGGCGGACGCCCTCGCGGCCCCTCCCCTGCTTCACGGCTGATCGAGGATCGAGAGCGACCGCTTCGTGGGCGCGTTCTCGGGCTCCTGCCGCGCGTTGTACTCGTCGACCACCCGGTTGATGTGCATCGAGCAGAACTTCGGCCCGCACATCGAGCAGAACTCCGAGGTCTTGAAGTACTCCTGGGGGAGCGTCTCGTCGTGCATCGCCTGGGCCGTCTCCGGATCGAGCGAGAGCGCGAACTGCTGCTTCCAGTCGAAGGCGTAGCGGGCGCGGCTCAGCGCGTCGTCGCGATCCCGCGCGCCCGGGCGCTTCCGCGCCACGTCCGCGGCGTGGGCCGCGATCTTGTAGGCGATGAGGCCCTGCTTGACGTCCTCGGGGTTCGGCAGGCCGAGGTGCTCCTTCGGCGTCACGTAGCAGAGCATCGCGGCGCCCGCGAAGCCGGCCATCGTGGCGCCGATGCAGCTCGTGATGTGGTCATAACCAGGCGCGAAGTCGGTGACGAGCGGGCCGAGCACGTAGAACGGCGCCTCGTGACAGAGCTCCATCTCCTTCTGCACGTTCATCGCGATCTGGTCGAACGGCACGTGCCCGGGGCCCTCGATCATCACCTGCACGTCCTTCTCCCAGGCGCGCTTCGTGAGCTCGCCGAGCGTCTTCAGCTCGGCGAACTGGGCCGCGTCGCTGGCGTCGTGGAGGCAGCCGGGGCGGAGGCCGTCGCCCGCCGAGATCGTGACGTCGTACTTGGCGCAGACCTCGAGCACCTTGTCCCAATGGGTGTAGAACGGGTTCTGCTTGTGGTGCTCGATCATCCACTGCGCCATGATCGAGCCGCCGCGCGAGACGATGCCGGTGATCCGGCCCTTCACGAGCGGCAGGTGCTCGAGCAGCACGCCCGCGTGGATCGTGAAGTAATCGACCCCCTGCTTCGCCTGGTGCTCGAGCATGTCGATGAGGTCCGCGGCCGTCATCTTGGCGGTGCCCTTGCACGCCTCGAGCGCCTGGTAGATCGGCACCGTCCCGATCGGCACAGGGGAGTCCGCGATGATCGCGCGGCGGATGCCGTCGATGTCGCCCCCGGTCGACAGGTCCATCACCGTGTCTGCGCCGTACTTGACGGCGTAGCGCAGCTTCTCCAGCTCGCCGCTCACGTCGCTCGTGGTCTGGCTGTTGCCGATGTTCGCGTTCACCTTGCAGAGCGACGCGATGCCGATGCACATCGGCTCGAGGTTCAGGTGGTTCTTGTTCGCGGGGATGATCATCCGGCCGCGCGCGACCTCGCTGCGGATGAGCTCGGGCGAGAGCTTCTCACGGCGGGCGACGTACTCCATCTCCTCCGTGACGACGCCCTTCCTCGCGAAGTGCATCTGGCTCTGGTTCGGGCTCCCGGCGCGCTTGCTCACCCATTCGGACCGCAACATCGACGACCTCGCTTTCGAGGTGGGCGGTTTAGGTCGCGACCGCGCGCGACGCAAGCGCCGCGTCGCGCCTGGCCGCCCGACCTAGAGTCGGCGAGAGAACGCGCCTCCACCAGCGCTCGCCCAGCGCTCGCCCAGCGCTCGCCGCGAGCGCGCCGCTGTCCACGCGCGCGCCGCTGTCCACGCGCGCGCCGCTGTCAGGGAGGCGGCGCTTCGGGGAGCTCGGTCATCATGCCGAGCGTCTGGGCGCCGGCGGCCTTCGCGCCGTCGAGCACCTCCACGACGGTGCCGTAGACGGCGCCGTCGTCGGCGACGACGAAGACGATCCTGTCCTGAGGCCTGCTGTAGCGCTCGAGCAGCGGCCTGAGCTTGCCCACGAGCTCGGCGCGCTCGACCGGCTCGTCGTTCACCCGCAGCTCGCCCTGCGCGCTCACCCGGACGACGAGCTGGTCGGGCGGCGGCGGGGTGTCCTGCTTGACCTGCTCGGTGTCCGGCACGCGCACGCCGATGTCCTTCTCGAGCAGCGGCGTCACGACCATGAAGATGATGAGCAGCACCAGCACGACGTCGACGAGCGGCGTCACGTTGATGTCGGAGTTCAGGGGCACCGCCGGCTTGATGACGAACTTCCTCTTCGCGCTCATCGCCGCTATCTCCCCTTCAGCTCCTCGACCGCCAGCGAGACGCTCTTCGCGCCCGACTTGCGCGCCGTCTCCATCACCCTGCGGACGTCGCCGAACGAGAGGCGCTGGTCCCCCTTGACGAGCACCTTGCGCCCCGGCTGCGCCGCGAACTCGCGCGAGAGCCGCTCGGCGAGCCCGGCGTCATCGTATCTGTCGTTCTCGACCCACACCGTCTTCTCCAGCGTCACGGAGAGGATCAGCGGGTCCACCTCCTTCTTCTCCTCGTCCACCTTCGCGGCCTGCGGCAGCTTCACGTCCTTGCCGCGCTGGAGCATCGGCGTGACGACCATGAAGATGATGAGCAGGACGAGGACGACGTCGACGAGCGGCGTGACGTTGATCTCGCTCTTGGGGCCCCTCTGCGGGCCGACACCCATCCCCATCGGAACGCTCGCTTCCCTGCTGGGCGCGTCACCGCCCGCCGCGCCGCGGGCGTGAGGCGCCGGGCGCCGCGCTCCGCGGAGAGGCGCGCGCGGTGTCGCGCGGGTCCCCTGTCAAGCAGCCTCTTCGGCGGCCGGCGCGAGGCGCCCGTCGAGCCGCTTCGCCACGACGTCGAGGAGCTCGTTCGACGACTCCGCGATGTCGATCGCCCGGGCTTCGATCCAACCCTGGAGATAGTTGTAGCCCATGACAGCCGGGATCGCGACGATCAGCCCGAAGGCGGTCGTGATGAGCGCCTCGGCGATACCCGCCGAGACGGTGCCGAGGCCGCCGGAGCCAGCGGCCGCCATCTGCTGGAACGCCGTCACGATGCCCATGACCGTCCCGAGCAGCCCGACGAACGGCGCCGTGGATCCGACCGTAGCGAGCAGGCCATAACCTCGCTTCAGGCTGAGCACCTCGCGCTGCGCCTGCCGCTCGAGCGCCCGCGAGACCGACTCGAACACGCCGTCGCGCTCGTGCCCCTGCGCCGGCAGCCGCGACGGCGTGCTCGAGGCATAAGCGGCGAGCCCGGCGCCGATGACGCGCCCGAGATAGCCGCTCTCCCCGCCCGGCTGCGCGGCGGTCCAGGCCCCCTCGAGCTCGCCTCGGGCGAGCATCGGCCCGACCCGCGCCGCGAACGCGCGGGAGGCGGCGCGCGACAGGAACGACACGACGATGCGCTCGCCCAGGACGATCAGCGACGCAACGGACATGATGGCCAGCGCGAAGACAATCAGCTTCGCGAAGAGCCCCATGTGGCCCCACAGCTCGATCAACGTGAATTGCATCGTCTCGCGCCTCCCGGCGCCCCATGTGGCGTGATGGTTCTGGCTATGCTGGAACAGCCCCTCTGCTGGACACCGAGCGGACTCGACAGCACCGCAGCGCGGACCTACCCGTACCCTTCTCTACTACGTGCTCCAGCGGTTCAATAACACCCCTGCGCGTCCGGACGTCAAGGGAGCTTGAGCCGTATGGGGAACACGTAGTCCACCGAGACCGGACGCCCCTGATACATGACGGGGGTGTAGCGATGCGTCGCGAGCGCATCGAGGATCGCCCGATCCATGTGAGGAAGCGACTTGGCCATCCGGCAGCCGCTCAGCGAGCCGTCCAGCTTGATGATGCACTTGACAATCGCGAGCCCCTCGACGCGCGCGGCGAGCGCCTCGCGCGTGTACTGCGGGTCGCGCCCCGCGATCTTCGAAGGGCGGGTCATCCCGGCGCCGAACGCCAGCACCACGTTCTGCGGCGGCGCCGTGCTGCCCACCTGGCCGCCGACTTTGCCGCCCAGCTGACCGCCCATCTGCCCGCCGACCTCGCCGCCGACGGTGCCCCCCTGAACGCCGCCCTGGACTCCACCCTCGACGCCGCCCGGCTGCTCCGGCGCATCCTCCTTGACCGGCTCCGGCTTTGGCGCTGGCTCAGGCGCCTTGGCCTTGGGCTTCTGCGGCATGTCGTAGATGGTGTCAGGCGTCTTGACGGGCTTCGGCTGCTCGATGCGCTCCACCTTCGGCGGGCGCTTCGCGCCGCCGCCCGGAGGCGGCGGTGGCGGCGGCGGAGGGGGCGGCGGCGCCGGGGCGAAAAATGTGACCTCGACGTCCTTCGGCTTCTCGGTTCGGGGGCGCGTGGCCTGCCAGAGGATGGCGCCCGCGATCGCCACGTGGGCGACGATGGAGAGCGCTGTCCCCGTCCCTAGCCGCCCCTGGGTGGCGGTAGCGCGACCGAGTACCGAGTCGAACATGAGGGGTCGTAACTCCTAGGACTCGAGCCGATCGAGGTAGAGAAGCCGCGACGTATGGAAGCGTGCGGCGCCTACCCGGAGTGTACAAGCGAGCGAGTCCTACAAAAAAGTCTAT
The DNA here is from genome assembly GCF_051530205.1 of Sorangium sp. So ce327. NCBI lineage: Bacteria > Pseudomonadati > Myxococcota > Polyangiales > Polyangiaceae > Sorangium > Sorangium sp. So ce327. The sequence goes on from NZ_CP150330.1 coordinate 6,334,832, forward strand.
TGTCTGGCGCGATTCCTGTCTAGGGTAAGGAAGGACTCGAGGGGCATACACTTCTGGAGGGAATTCCGTGAAGTTTCTCGAAAAGAGGCTGGAACACGGAGGGCGCTCACGTGCGCCGTTGGGGCCGTGGGCGGCGTTGCTGCTGCTCGCGATGACTTTGTTGACGGCGTACCCTGCGTTCGCGCAGACGGGCAGCGGTGTGCTCCTCGGGCGGGTAGTCGACGCGTCGAACAGGGCGCCGGCCGCCGATGTGGTCGTGACGGCGACATCGCCAGCGCTGCAAGGGGAGCAGCTGGTCGTCACGGACGGCACTGGCCAGTACCGTATCCCGAACCTGCCGCCGGGCGACTACACACTGCGCTTCGAAAAGGACGCGTTCAAGCCGTACGCGCGCGGCGGGATCGCGGTCCGCGCCGCGACGACCATCCGCGTCAACGTCGAGCTGCTCCCGGAGGCGCTCAAGGCGGCGGAGATCGTCGTTGTCGGCCGCGCGCCGACGGTCGACGTCGGCTCGAGCAGCGTGAGCCAGAGCATCACCCAGGACTTCACCCGGCGCATCGCCGTCTCGCCCCCCACGGGGAAGGGCGCAACGACCCGCTCCTTCGAGTCGGTCGCCGCGACCGTCCCCGGGGCGCAGGCCGACGAGTTCGGCACGTCCATCGCCGGCACCTCCTCCCCCGAGAACCAGTACGTGATCGACGGCCTGTCGGTGAACGACCCGGCCTACGGGATCGTCGGCACGCCGCTCACGATGGAGTTCATCAAGGAGGTCAACGTGATCGCCGGCGGGTACATGCCCGAGTTCGGCCGCGCGACCGGGGGCGTCCTCGATGTCGTCACGAAGAGCGGCGGCAACGCGTTCCAGGGCTCGGTCTTCTTCAACATCACGCCCGGCATCCTCGAGGGCGCGCCCAAGGCGGTCCGTCGCCAGGGCGAGACCATCCAGACGGACGAGACCCTGTCGTCGATCCGCGACTACGGGTTCGAGGTCGGCGGCCCCATCCTGAAGGACAAGCTCTGGTTCTACGCGGGCGCGGATCTCGCGTTCAAGAGCTACTCGATGGAGCGCAACCTGTTCGCCACGCGCTACGACCCCACCACGTTCGAGCCGGTGACGGATCGCGCGACCGGGCTCAACGTCGTCGACCGGCTGCCGGGGACGCAGCGCTTCTACCGCGCCGAGGAGCAGACGCTGCAGTACCTCGGGAAGCTGACCTACCAGATCGATCCGGACCACAGCGTCGCGCTCTCCGTCTACGGCTCGCCCTCCACCTCGGGCGGCAATGGCACGTTCGGGTTCGACCCGCAGCAGGGCGTGACCGAGCTCTCCAACATCATCGGCGAGTACGGCGCGATGGCGCACGAGTACGTGGCGTCGTCCACCGACGTCGCGCTGAAGTGGTCGTCTGCGTTCAAGAACAAGACCCTGCTCCTCGACGCGACCCTCGGCTGGCACAACCAGCGGAGCGCGCGGCTGCCCCCGGACGGCTCGGAGCTCGGGACGCGCGAGGGCCTGGCGGGCGTGCCCCTCATGGTCTGGCAGCGGTACTCCCCGAACCCGTACTCGATCGACGATTTCGAGAAGCTCTCGCCCGAGGCCCGGGCCATGTGCAAGCCGCTGAGGACGCAGACCGGCGAGATCGCCGCGGTGCCCTGCGCGGTGCGCCAGTACTGGCAAGGCGGCCCCGACTTCATCGACGACGCCGCGCTCAACCGCTTCCAGCTGAAGGCGATGGTGACGAGCATCTTCGAGGGGCTCGGGCACCACGTGGTCAAGGCCGGCATCGACGGAGAGATCACGACCTACAAGCACATCAAGGCGTACGCGGGCGGCACCACCTACGTGGAGGAGGGAGAGTGGGAAGCCTCCCATGACGAGCGACAATTCGGCTTCCTGACCGGCCCGGACGGCCTGTCGACCGGCCCGGGCGCCAGGGACTATGTGATCCAGGACAAGCTCACGGTGTCGTCGCTCGGCGCGACGATCGGCGCCTTCGCACAGGACAGCTGGAGCATCCTCGACCGGGTGACGTTGAACATCGGCGTGCGCTACGACGCGCAGTACCTGTACGCGAGCGACGGCGCGCTCGGGCTGGCGCTCGCGAACCAGTGGTCTCCGCGCGTGGGCGTCGTCTACGACATCACGCAGGAGGGCCGGTCGAAGGTGTTCGCGAACTACGCGCGGTATTACGAGAGCGTCCCCCTCGACATGCTGGATCGTGCGTTCGGCAACGAGCGGTACACCCGCTCCTTCCACCGCGGGGGTGCCAGCGGCTGTAACCCTGGAAATCCCGAGGACGCGACGGGTTATGGCGCAGGGCAGTGCCGGAGTGACGACAACCGGGTTCCGCTCGACGAGGCCTTCGGCGCCCCGGGGGCCTTGAACCACGACCCGAACAAGAACTGGTTCACGTTCGGCGGCGGCAAGTCCCCGGTGGATCCGGACATCGAGCCCCAGTCGTCCGACGAGCTCGTGCTCGGCGGCGAATACGAGATCCTCCCGAACGGGCGTGTCGGCGCGATGTACACGAAGCGCTGGATGAACAACGTCATCGAGGACATGAGCCGAGACGAGGCGAACACCTACTTCCTCGGCAACCCCGGGAAGGGGATCGCCAAGGACTTCCCGGAGGCGAGGCGCGACTACGACGCGCTGACCCTCTATTTCAACAAGACCTTCTCCGACCTGTGGCTCGCCCAGGTGAGCTATACGCTGTCGTACCTGCGAGGCAACTATCCGGGCCTCTTCAAGCCCGAGACCGACCAGCTCGATCCGAACATCAACACGGAGTTCGATCTCGCGTCGCTCCTCGTCAACCGCGATGGGGCCCTGCCCGGCGACAACACGCACGAGATCAAGATCTACGGCGCGAAGGCGATCGAGCTCCCGAAGGGAATGGTCCTCGACCTCGGCCTCACGTACAGGTCCCGCTCCGGCGCCCCCATCGACACCTGGGGAGCGCACTACCTGTATGGCCCCGACGAGACGTTCGTCCTGCCTCGAGGCGAGGGCGGCCGCCTCCCCTGGATCCACAACATCGACGGTCACATCGGCTATTCGGTCAAGCTCGCGAAGGACAGCGAGCTCACCGTCACCATGGATGTCTTCAACCTCTTCAACTTCCAGGAGACCGTCCAGGTGGACCAGCGCTACACGGCCGAGTCCGTCGACCCCTGCGTCGGTGGAACGAAGGAAGATCTGAACCCGAGCAGCGGCACGACGTGCGTGAAGAACCACAACACCGGCGAGCCGCTCGATCCCAAGGCCGTGAACCCGAACTACGGCGAGCCGACGCAGTTCCAGACACCGCGGCAGTTCCGGTTCGGCGCGCGGGTGACGTTCTAGGCGCGGCGCGCGCGGGAAAGGATGCAAGCGATGAAGAAGCGATGGCTTGTTTGGATGGCAGGGCTCGCGGCGCTCTCACCGCTCGCGGCGATGTCTCCGGGCTGCTCGCAGCCCAAGCCCGAGTGCACGGTCGGCGGCGCCCTTGCGTCCCCGTTCGCAGCGAAGTTCACCCGGATCGACGGGGATGCCGAGGGCCCCTGTGCTCGGAAGGACGGGACTGTCGAGCTGGCCGGGATGCAGGTGTACGATCGGGACGAGAATGGCGACCAGCTCCCCGACGCGGACCCGAAGCGCGTCGCGATCCAGACCCTGGAATTCGGCACTTGGTACCGCGGCGGCGCCGCGATCGACCCGAACCCGGATCTGAACCCGTTCGCGATCGGTGCCTTCACGGCGCGCGAACCGGATGACAATGAGATCTGCACGGTTCCGACGTTCGATCCCGCCGAGGTGGTGTTGCTGCCCGGCGGCGAGGGCGGCGCCGGCGGCGAGGGCGGCGCCGGCGAGGGCGGTGCCGGTGGTGCCGGCGAGGGCGGCGCTGGCGGAGCCGGTGGTGCCGGCGAGGGCGGCGCTGGCGGTGCCGGTGGCGCCGGGGAAGGCGGCGCTGGCGGAGCCGGTGGTGCTGGTGGCGCCGGGGAAGGCGGCGCTGGCGGAGCCGGTGGTGCCGGCGACGGTGGCGGTGCGGGCGAGGGCGGCGGTGGGGAAGGCGGCGGCGTACCGCCGGTGGCGCTGGGATCGCACAAGCTCGAGTGGCGCAACATGCGCGTGTACGTGACAGCCGCCAACCTCGGCAATCAATTCGAGGCAGAGGTCACCTACTCGGAGGAGAGCTGCTCGGCGACGTACAAGGTCGTCGGAGTCTGGCCGGCGATCGATTGTCGGGTCTACGCCCCGAATCCCGAGCCCGGAGGCGCTCCGATCCCCACGGACAAGGTCGATGAAGCTCTCTGCGTGGATCCTCGCATCTCCCCGGAGCTCAAGGTGAAGTGCGACGCTGGCGCGGGCCTGTGCGTGCTCGACGCGGACTCCATCCCCGCCCTGAAGTAGGCAACCTGGCGGACGGGGCGCCCATCGCCCCGCCTGCGCTCCTCCGGCCCCTCTCCCCTCACCTCCCGTAAAACGTCATCGCCCAGGCGCATCCCTGGTCGTCCGAAGGCGGCGGGCTCGAAGAGCCCCCGTTCTCCGCGCAGCGCCGTCGATGGTCGATGGTCGAGCGAGCGGTGATGCGCGTCCGCGACGACGCGCCCGACCGGCGGCCCCGAGATCAGCGAAGCTCACGCCGCGATCCCTCGGACCGCCGGCTCACGGCGCGGGCTTGGCGGCCAGCCTCGCCAGCGCCGCGCAGCCGGCCCCGCTCGCGATCTCGAGCTTCACCGTGAGCGCGCACAGGCGCGACGCCCGCCCGAGCGCCGCCGGATCGCCCGATACGATGGCCCGCTTGGACTCGTATCCAGTCCGGACCCCCAGCATCGTCTGCGCGCGGGGGGGCAGCTCCGCGCGCCGCGCCACGAGCAAATCACCGAGCTTCGGGCCGGGATCGGCGGCCGGCGCCCACGTCCAGACCGACGCGACCAGGGCGTCCGCGAAGGCCGCGCGCAGCTCGTCGCCGCCGCGCGCGCCCTCGCACGGCAGCGCCGGACCGACCGGCCCGACGTCGGTGGCGAGGAGCCTCCGCCCCGCGATCCGCCGGAGCAGATCCTTCTCCACGCCGGCGATCTTGCCGTCGTCGTCCGAGAACGCCCCCGCCTTGAACCGCACGGCGAGCGCGGCGCACTTCTCGTCGCGCTCCGCGCGCAGCCGCTGCTCCTCGCGGGCCCTCTCCTCGGCGCGCAGCCGCTCCTCGCGCTCGTGCGCCTCGCGGGCCTCCACCGCGGCGCACTGCTCGAGCCGCGCGGCCACGCGCCGCTGCTGCTCGCTCGCCGCGCGGCCGAGATCGTCCTCCGCGATGTCGCGGACCGCGCACACCTCCGGGCGCTCCAGGACCGCGTCGACGCGCGCGCGGGCGGCGCGGAGCCGCACGATCACCGAGAGCGCCGCGACGATGACGAGCGCCGACACGACGATCGACGCGATCCTGCGGAGCCTCCGCCGGCGATACGCCTTGGCCAGCGCGCCGCCGCCGCTCTCGTCGAGCAGCTTGCGGCAGCGGCCGATCATCGCCTGCCATTGCGCGATGTCCTCGGCGAGCACCTGGAGCGGCTCCGCGAACGGGCGATCGCGCCGGACCTTGTTCGCCAGCCGCTCGAGCCACATGCCGGCGTCGGGGGCCCGACCGTGGTCGGTCACCTCGGCGACGCCCTCGAGCAGCCCGCCGATGCGCCCGGCGTAGACATCCCAGGCGACGAGCGCCTCGGACTGGCTGTCGCCGAGCCGCTCGATGGCCTCGCGCACGTCGGCCATCGGGAGGAGGCGCTCGACGTCCTCCCGGCGCACGCCCGCGAGCTTCGCGGCCTGATCGACGCCGCGCTGGAAGCCTCCGAGGAGCCCCTCCGGCGCCAGCTCGCGGAGCCCCTCCGGCACCCGCCTCGCCTGCATGCACGCGCCGGCGTGGTGCAGCGGCCCCATCGCGCAGGTCAGGAAGGTGCCGCCGAGCTTCACGTCCATCGAACCGTGGCTCTCCTCTCCACGACTCTCCACGAGATACCCTGGACAGCCCGGCGCGGAAAGGCTCGCCGCGCTGCCCAGGGTGATCACCGGCCGCCGCGTGAGACCTCGAGGTCCCAGAGCGCGTAGAGCACGTCGACGTCGTACTCGGTGTGTCGCCAGCCGGGGTGGAGCCGGTAGCTGCGCGGGAGGAGGCCAGAACCCAGGATGGCGTCCGTCTGCTCGGCGAAGGTGTAAAGATACATCTTCACGCCGGTCAGCTCGGCGTCGGAGAGCGGGCGCGCGTGGCGCTCGTGGAGCCGGACGTTCGGCCTGCGCTCGACGATGCTCACCAGCAGGCGGCCGCCGGGGCGCATCGCGCCGGCCAGGTTCTTGAGCACGAGCGAGAGATCGTCGCAGAACTCGAGGGTGCCGAGCGCGAGGGCGACGTCGAACCGCCCCCAGGAGCGGGGGATCGGGAGGTGGTAGTCGTGCCGGTGATAGGCGCCGTGGGGCCGCTTCTTGCGCGCGATCTCGAGCATCCCCTCGGCGATGTCGAAGCCCACGACCTCCACGGACGGCGGGAGATCGCGCGTGAGGTGGCCCGGGCCGCAGCCCGCGTCGAGCACGCGGGCGCCGTCAGCGACCACCTCGCGCAGGAACGCGCGCACGGGCTTCTCGTAGTGCTGGATGTCTTTCCAGGTGGAGACGTAGTCGGGCGCGAAGTCCTCGTAGTAGTCGACGAGCCGCTCGATCCGGGTCGCTCGCTTCATGACGCCTTTCAGGTGATGTCGTCGACCGCCTGGACGGTCTCCTGGATGTCGTGCTCGTGCGTGTAGCCGAGGATGTCGCGCGCCCGCCGATCGTCGACCATGCACACGTAGCGGATGTGATCGAGCTCGGGGGCCGGGAACGAGGTCGCCCTGAACCGCCAGAGCCGCGGGATGATCGTCTGCATGACGAAGTGGGGGATCGCCGCGCGCGCCCGGCCGGTCATCTCGATGACGCGCGAGAGCGGCAGCGGCGCGGGCCCGGCGAGGTTGAAGATCCCGCGCACGCCGGGGCGGAGCGCCGCGAGGATCGCGGAGACCACGTCGTCCTGGTGAATGACCTGCACCATCGGGTCGAAGCCGAGGAGGGTCGGGATCACGTTGAGCCGGAGGTAGTTCGACGGCGCGTTCCGCACGGAGCCGAGGATGTGGACCGGCCTGAGGATGACCGTCTCGGTCTGGGGGTGCTTCCAGAAGAACGACTGCGCCAGCATGTCGACCTCGATGAGGTCGCGGATCTCGCTGAACGACGCGCCGCCGAGCAGCGGGGCGTCCTCGGTGATGAACTGCGGGTTGTCGGGGCGCGGCCCGTAGGCGTTCGCGCTCGACAGCACGATGAGCTTGGGCACGTCGTACTGCGCGACGAACTCGAGCAGCCGCTGGAACCCGGCGAGGTTCCAGCTGTGGTGCTCCATCTGGCTCACCCGCGGATCGTGCATGACCCCGAGGTGGACCACCGCGGCGAGCTGCTCCTGCCGGAAGATGTCCTGGGTCTTCTTGCGGCGGATGTCGATCTGGTGATGCTCGATGTCCTTGGGGCGCCCCTCGAAGCTGCGCCGGTCGACGCCGATCACGCGCCGCTCGCGGTGGAGGCGCCGCGCCAGGCGCCGCCCGAGGCGACCACAGATGCCGGTGATGAGGATGGACCGGAGGGACGGATCGGTGTCCGCGGCGGGACGGCGGCCTCGACCGAGCATTCGTTCGCTCATCGGAGCGACGGTCGCTTCGAGGAGGCCGATGGTCAAGCCCTTCGTGCCGGTGCAGGCCCACGCGAGTTTTGCTATCGTCCGCCGCTCATGGCCAGCAGAACGACGCTCGCCAGGCTGAGCCACTTCGTCACCCACAGCGCGCTGCCGCTGGCGCGCGTCGGGGTCGACAGCCTGCGCGGCACGATCGACGACGCGACCATCCGGCTGCTCGGTCAGGACTTCGAGGACCGTCTGCGCCGGGTCGCGCTGCCTCACGCGGCGGACGGGGTCGACCCGTTCGGGCTCGACCGGGAGTGGGCGAAGTACGCGGTCGGGGTCGCCGCGTTCTTTCATCGCTTCTATTTCCGGACCGAGGTGTTCGGCATCGAGCGCGTCCCGCCCGGCCGTGTGCTCCTCATCGCGAACCACTCGGGCCAGCTCCCGTTCGACGGCATGCTCATCGCGGCCTCGCTGTTCCTGGACGCGGAGCCGCCGCGCGTGATGCGGAGCATGGTCGAGAAGTGGACGCAGACGCTGCCGTTCGTGGCGACCTTCTTCTCGCGCGTGGGCCAGGTGGTCGGCGTCCCCGAGAACGCGCGCCGGCTGCTCGACATGGGCGCGGCGATCCTGGTGTTCCCGGAGGGGACGAAGGGGATCTCGAAGGGGTTCTCCAGCCGCTATCAGCTGCTCGACTTCGGGCTCGGGTTCATGCGGCTCGCGCTCGAGACCGACACGCCGATCGTGCCCATCGCGGTCATCGGGGGCGAGGAACAGTACATCTCGCTCGGCAACCTCGAGTCGGTCTCGAAGGCGCTCGGCATGCCGACGTTCCCGATCATCCCACAGCTCCTGCTCCCTGGCGGCCAGATGCCGCTGCCGACCCGATACCGGATCTACTTCGGCGAGCCGATGACGTTCCACGGCGACCCCGACGACGACGACGCGGTGATCCAGGAGAAGGTGGCGCTCGTGAAGGGTCGGATCCAGTCGATGCTGAACCGCGGCCTGAAGGAGCGGAAGAGCGTCTTCTGGTGATCGCGTGACCGCGTGATCGCGTGACCGCGTGATCGCGTGACCGCGCGGGCGCTCAGGCGCCCGCCAGCGTGACCGCGGCGTCGGGGCCGTGCGCGAGGACGCGCGCGAGGCCGCCGAGGATGGCGGGCTCGTTGCGATGGCCGTGGCCGATCGGCAGCCCGGCGACGACGGGGATGCCCAGCGGGAGCAGCCTGTCGCGGAGGACCTCGTCCACCGTGATGCCGTCGGGGCCTGGTGCGCATTGATCGAAGTCGCCGAGGACCACCGCCGCGGCCGGGGCGAGGTGGCCGCCGACCTCGAGCGTCGCGAGCATGCGATCGATGCGGTAGGGCCGCTCGGTGACGTCCTCGAGCAGGAGGACGCACCCCTCCGGGACCCGGAGCCGCCCCGCGGCGGCGCAGGCGTGGAGCAGGGCCAGGTTGCCGCCGAAGAGCGGCCCCTCGGCCACCCCGGCACGCAGCGTGGTGAGGCCGTCGAAGCGGCGCTCACCCAGCGGATCTTCGAGGGCGCGGATCAGCGCGGCGCGGGCGCGGGCGTCGCCGCGCCCGAGCGCGGTGACATGGATGCCATGGAGCGACGCCACGCCCGCGCGCGCTGCCTCGACGTGGAGGGCCGTGACGTCGGAGAAGCCGACGATCCAGCGGGGGTGCGCAGCGAGGGCGCTCCAGTCGAGCCGGTGGACGAACCGGTTCGCACCGTAGCCGCCGCGGGCCGCGAAGATGGCCCTGACGTCGGGGTGCGAGAGCGCGCGGGCGAGCTCGTCGCTGCGCCGGGCGTCGCTGCCGGCCAGGTACCCGGCCCGCGCGAACAGCCCGTGATGGGAGGGCGCCGACAGCGATGGCGGGGCGCCGCGCCGGCCATCACCGTCGCCGTCGAACGGAGGCGGAGGCCCCTCGCCCGCGTCGAAGAGGACGCGGTAGCGCTGGGCGAGCCAGCCGATGCCGACCCGCGCGAGGACGTGCTCGAACGGGCTGGAAGGGGCGATCACCGCGACGGTATCGCCCGGCCGGAGCGCCGGGGGCAGGATCGGCGGGCGAGAGCTAGCGAGCACCAGGGTCGTCGTCGATCAACTCCACGTCTTCCGCATCCGTGTCGACGTCGATCGCGTCGGAGCCAGGCAAGGGCGGCACGACTGGCGCCGTGGGGGCAGCGGGCGCGACGGGCAGCACAGGGGCCGAGAGGGGCGCCTCATCGTGCGCTCGATGGGCGTCGCCGTTGTCGACGTCGCCGAGCGTCGGGGGCCCTGCGTGCGCGTCGAACTCCGACCACTGCGCGGGAGCGGCTGGCGCATCGGAATACGCAGCCGGAGCGACGTGGAGGACCTGGGTGGCGCTATCCAGAGGGAGCCTCTGCCCCTCGCGCAGAACCACATCGCCATGGGCAGCGCCGCTGCCCGCGTCGGCGTGCGCAGCGACGCCGTAGGCCCAGACCTGCTGCTCCGGCTCGACCGGCAGCGCTTGCGAGGCGGCGGCGTCCGCCGGCTGCGCCTGGGGAGCCGACAGCGCCTCCGCCGCCGGGTACGCCTCCGCCGCCGGGTACGCCTCTGCCGCGGGGTACGCCTCTGCCGCGGGGTACGCCTCTGCCGCCGGGTACGCCTCTGCCGCCGGGTACGCCTCTGCCGCCGGGTACGCCTCTGCCACCGGGTACGCCTCAACCGGCTGCGCCTCCGCCGCCGGCTGCGCCTCCGCAACCGGCTGCGCCTCGGAGCCCTCGTGCGCCTCGGAGCCCTCGTGCGCCTCGGAGCCCTCGTGCGCCTCGGAGGCCGCGTAGCCGTTGCTCGCCGCCGCCACCGCGCCGGCCTCGAGGCCGAGCGTCTCGAGCGCCGGCGCCCGGGGCGCGAGCGGCGGCTCGGTCAGCGGCGGGCCCGGCGCGCGCGTCGGCAGCGAAGGAGGCGGCGGGGTGCGCTTGAGCTTGCCGGTCTTGGCCCGCTCGAGGCCCGCGGTCGCGTCCGGATCGCCCGCCTTCATGCGGAGGACGCGGCGCCAGGCGTCCGCCGCCTCGCGCGCTTCGCCGAGCTCCTCCTCCCAGAGGCGCGCCACCTTGCGCGCGAGCTCCGCCCGCTGCGCCGGATCGCGGCCGCGGAGGATCTGGTCCTCGTAGAGCTGGATCATGCCGCGGTGATCGCCGAGCTCCAGCAGGAGACCCGACAGGTCGTTCATCACGTCCTGATCCGAGGGCGACAGATCGTGAAGCTTCTTCAGATCCGCCGCGGCGCCCTGCCGGTCGCCGAGCACGTCGCGCCGCAGCCTGGCGCGACGCTGCAGGAGCTTGCGCACGAGCGGGCCGTCAAAGACCTCGTCCAGCGCGCGGTCCAGCGTCGCGCCGACGCGGGGCAGGTCGCCCACCTCACGCCCGAGGGCCTCCAGCGCGTCGAGCGAAGCGTCGTCGACCTGCGTGAGCACCGCGCCGCCCAGCCAGCCGAAGGCGCGGTCGACGTCGCCGAGATCCTTGTAGGCGATCGTGGCCGCGCGGCGCAGGAGCGCCGCCCGGGTGCGGCCGCCGTCGCGCGAGCCCTGGCCGCCGGCCGCGAGCGCCTCGGCGAGGATCGCGCGCAGCGCCGTCGACCGCGACCGCTCGTCGTCGTCCCGCGCCACCTGCTCGAGCGTGGCGATCGTCTCTTCCTGGACGCCGCCGCCGAGGGCCAGCTCGAAGAAGCTCCTCGCCCGGTCGGTGGCGCCGCGCTCGCAGGCGATCTGGGCGGCGCGGACGAGCGCCGCGAGGCGATCGGCCGGCGTGCGGCACCGGCTCACCTGGCGCTCGAAGAGGTCGATGATGAGGCCCGGGGCCTCGGCCAGCGCCGCGAGCCGCTGGAGCAGCGGCTCGACCTCGGCGGTCGGCACGCTCGCGAGCGCGCCCTCGCCGTGGTGGATCGACTCCAGCGGATCGGCGCCGACGGAGACCCGGACCTCGGCCTGCCGCACGAGCTCGGCCGCCCGGGCCACGCCGGAGAGATCTCTGGCGAGGAGCTCGTGCGCGACGGTGAGGGCCTCGCGATCCTGGAGCTCCACCGCGATCGCCTCGAGCTTCTCCGCGAGACCGGCGTCGGCGGTGCGGGAGCGCGCGAGCTCCATCGCCACGCGCGCGGCGTCCTTCTGGCGACCGACCTCCACGAACCGCTCGAAGGCGCCGCGCAGGGCGACCTCGCGCCCCGCGCGCGCGACCGACTCGTTCCAGGCGACCAGCTTGGTCGCGACGATCCCCTTCCACCCGTGCCGATCGCCGAGCGCGACGTACACCTCTCGGCACGGCTCGTCGCCCTGATCGGCGAGCCGCTCCAGGAGCGCCAGCGCCTCGTCGCTCTTGCCCAGCTGCTGGTCGAGGATCTCGGCGAGGCGCCGGGTCATCTGCGACGCCTCGTCGTCGTCGCCCTCCATCTCGATCAGGATCGCCATCAGGCGCGCGACCTTCGGCCAGTCGTTCAGCCGCTCGGCGAGCCGCAGGAGCCGGGCGACCGCGTCGAGGTCGTCCGGCTCGACGGCGTGGACGATCTCGAGCGCCCGGACGGCGCCGCGCGGATCGTCGAGCGGGCCCTCGTACAGCGCCGCGAGCCGCTGCGCGATGTCGACCTGGTCGTGGCCGTACACGAGCACGAGCTCACGCTCGAGCGCGCCCGCGACCCCCCTCGGGTTGCCGCGCCGCTCCTCCAGGTCGGCGATCCCCTGCAGCGCGATCCGGTTCTGCGGATCGAGCGTCGCCACGACCGCCTCGTAGCGCGCGATCGCGGCCTCGAGGTCGCCGGGGCCCTCCGCGAGCATGCGCGCCTCGCGCAGGGCGAGCGAGATCTTGCCGGGCTCGCTGTCCGTCAGATCGCCGAGCTTGCGGAGGAGCTCCGCGCCCTGCTGGTGATCGCCACGCTCGCCTGCGTCCTGGGCCAGCCGCTCGATGGCCTCGGCGTCATCGCCGTCGGCGAGCAGGAGCGTGAGCGTCGCGCGCTCCCCGTCGCGATCGCCGAGCTCGCGCTGCAGGGCCGCCGCGGCTCGCCGCGCCGCGACGCGCTCCGCCCTGTCGCCGAGCACCTCGGCCCGGCTCAGGAGGAACCGCACGAGCTCGGGCCACCGATGGGCGCGCCGGTAGAGATCCTCTATCGCGGGGGCAGCGTCGGTCGCCGGATCGATCTCGACGGCGCGCTCGACGCGGTCGAGCGCGCCGTCGACGTCCCCGGCGCTGAGGAGCAGCTCGGCGGCCTGGACGAGGAGCGCCGGGCGCGCCTTGCGGTCCGCGAGCAGCGCGCGCTCGCAGAGCGCCCTCGCCGCCTCGGCGAGCCGCCCCGCGGCGACGTAGGCCTTCTGCGCGAGCTCCCACAGCCTCGGTTGGCGCAGCAGCTCGGCGGCCTGGCCGTAGGCGTCGCCCGCGGCGCCCGGCTCATCGAGCCGCATCCGGAGCTCGCCGAGCTTCTGAAGGAGCGGCCCGTGGTTCAGCTTCCCCTTGAACCAGGACGTCGCGTCGGCGAGGACCCGCGCCGCGAGATCGAAGCGCTCGCCGCGCTCGAAGAGCTTGACGGCGGACAGGAGCGCCGCGCCGTCGTCGGGCGTGAGGCCCGCGATCCGCACCCACGCCTCCGCGGCCGCGATGGGGTCGCGGCGCTTCTGCTCGTGGAGCACGACGAGCGCCTTCTCGATCTCGACCCTCTGCGCGACGTCGGGCGTCGCGGCGGCGTCGTGCTCGAGGAGCGCGGCGAGGTCATCCCACCGCGAGCTCTGCTCGAGCAGCCGCCTCAGCTCGGCCTGGGCCTGCGCGTCCCCGGGATCGAGCTCGGAGAGCAGCTTCCAGGCCTGGACCGCCGAGTCGACGTCGCGCAGCTGCGCCTCGCACAGCCCGGCGACGTCGCGCAGCTGCGCCTTCCTGCGCTCGACGGGCGCCTCGGGGACGCGCGCCGCCGCGAGCAGGACGTCCCGCAGCTCGACGAACATCCGCTTCTGGCGCAGCTGCTCCTCGACCTGCGCGAGCACGTCCGGGTTGGCCGGCTCGCCCTTGAGCACCTCGCGGAGCTTGGCGAGCGTCAGCGGCTTGCGGAGCTCGGCCGGCTCCTCCCTCGGCGGCTGCAGCGCCTCCGAGGGGGCCGAGCCGCCGAAGGCATCGGGCGCCGGCGCGGCGCCGGCCAGGCCGTACGCCCCCCCGGAGGCCGGCGCCGCGTCATCCACGGGCGAAGCCAGCGTGTCCGGCGCCGTCGACCCCGGCGCGGGAGCGAACGAAGACGCCGGCGCGAACGCGGCCACCCCCGGCTCGACCAGGCCGGCGGCAGCCGGCGACGAGAGGACGCCCGAGGGTGGCACGGACGCGTGCGCATGGGCGGCACCCGCGCTGGGCGGCACCGACGACCGGTGCGCTGGCGCGGCAGCCACGCCCAGGGGCGGCGGCGGCGCCGACGGCAGCCGCGGGGGCGGCGGCACGGACGCCCGCTTGCGCGCCTCGGGGGCCATGAACCCGTTCGGGTTGACCTGGAGGTAGGCGAGGTAGCGCGGGCGGAGCTCCGCGATGCGGCCCAGCTGCTTCCCGTAATGGTCGGCGAGCTGCATCGCGCGATCGTGCCCCGGCGCCGCGCGGAGGGCGTACACCGAGTACGAGTAGCCGTACTCCCCGTCGTACGTCTCCGCGAGCGCCACGAAGAGCTCCGCGGCCTCGTCGCGCTCTGGCTGCGGCACCGGCTCGCCCGCCTCGATGCGGTCGACGATGGCGACGCCGAGCGCCTGGACGAGCCCCACGTCGTGCGGCACGAACGCGCGCGCGTTCCGCAGCGCCACGGTGGAGCCCGCGAGATCGCCGGCGCGGCGCCGGATGTCGGCCTCGTCGCGCAGCAGGGCGAGCCGCCGATCCGGGTCGTCGACGAGCGCCTGCTCCATCGCGAAGTACGGGATCGCCTCGGCGTACTGCTGCTGGGCCTTCAGCATCTCGCGGGCCGCGTAGATGGCATAGACGTTGTGCGGATCGAGCTCCGCCAGGCGGCGCCAGTTCTCGAGGGCGCGCTCCGGCCGCGAGAGCGGCGGCTCGCTCCACAGCCGGCCGAGCTCCTCGTGCAGGGTCGAGACCTGCGCGCGCACCTCGGGCCGCTCGAAGAGCAGCGGCGTGAGCGCCTTGACGAGCCGCTCCAGGAGCGCGACGAGCGCCTTCTGATCGCCCTTGTCGCGGTAGAGCTGCGCCAGCCGCTCCGCCGCGGTCCGCTGCGTCGGATCCTTGTCGATGGCGATCATGAGCGTCCGCGCGGCGTGGTGCGCGTCGCCGATGGTGGTCGACCACACGTTCGCGGCCTCGCTCAGCCAGTGCGCCGCGTACGATGGATCTGCGGTGGAGCTGCCGACGCGCTCGAGCAGCATGGCGTACGAGCGTGGGTCCTGCTCCCCGGCTCGGTGAGCATACGCCAGGGCTTCCCCGTCATGCGGATTCGTGACGAGCCGCTGGACGAGCGTTTCCATCTCACGGGGATCCATCGGTGCGCGGCGAAGTTACACGTTAGCCTCCGGCTCGTACAGCGACTCTCGGCGTCCTTCGCGATCGGACGCCGCTGCCTCTCGCGCGACGGGACTCCATGGAAGAGCGGGCCTTCGGGGGCCCACGTCGGCCTTGCGCAGCGGTGCCGCGCGCGTGCCGTCATCAGTCGAATTTCACATACGGCTTGCGCTGCTGCGCTGGCTTTCGCCTCGGTGTCGACGCCGATGGTACGCCCGTGGGCGCGGGCGCCGCGCTGGCAACACCCGCGGGCGGCGCGGCGGGCGGCAGCGCCGGCGCTGTCGGCGCGGCGGGCGGCAGCGCCGTCGGCGCGGCGGGCGGCGGCGCCATCGGCGCGTCGGCGGGCGGCGGCGCCGTCGGCTCGGCGGGCGGCGGCGGCGCCGTCGGCACGGCGGGCGGCGGGTCGACGCGCGAGACCGCGCTCGCGAGTGCCCTCGCTTCCAGCGCTACCCCTTTCTGAAGGCTGCGCGCGCTGCCGTCCGCAGCAGGCCGGCGGAGCTCGCGCACGGCGAGCGCCATGACGATCAGGGACAGGGCGCCGGCGCCGACGGCCACGCGCGACGTGCGCCTCCGCGGCGCGCGACGCAGCGTGCTCGGCGCCTGCGCGGCGCCTTCGCCGTCGCCCACGACCGCGAGCAGCTCGCTCGTGGCGCCGACCTCGGCGGGCTGAGCCGGGCCGAGGCGCTCGCGGTCGAGGCTCGGCCTGGCCTCGTCCATCGCGCGATCGAGCTCGGCGATGAACGCCTGGGCGCTCCGCGGCCGCTCCTCGGGCCGCTTGGCGAGGGCGCGCTGCAGGAGCTGCGAGAGCGACGGCGGGATCCTGGCGTCCGGCGCGGCCTCGCTCGCCGGCACGGGCGACGACGTGATGTGCCTCGCCATCACGACGACCGCATCGTCGTCGATGAACGGCGGCCTCCCGACCAGCATCTGATAGAGCAGGACGCCGAGCGAGTAGAGGTCGCTCCGCGCGTCGAGCGGCCTGCCCTGCGCCTGTTCCGGCGACATGTACCGCGGCGTCCCGAAGACGGTGCCTGCCTGGGTCTCGAGGGCGTCGACCGGCCGCTCTGTCCCGGTCATCACCTTCGCGATGCCGAAATCGAGCACCTTGCAGATCTCCTCGTGCTCGCCCGCGGGGGGCCTCGCCAGGAACAGGTTGTCCGGCTTGAGGTCCCTGTGGATGATCCCCTTGTCGTGCGCCTCGGCCAGCGACAGGAGCGCGTGCCGCGCGAAGCGGGCGGCGTCGCCCACGCGCAGCCGCCGCAGGCGCTTGAGCCGCTGACCGAGCGACTCGCCCTCGAGCAGCTCCATCGCGAGGTAGAGGGAGCCGCTGCTCGACGTCGTCCCCTCCCCGGGCGAGCTCTGCTCCGCGGAGCGACCACGGCCGAAGGCCGCGTCCGTCGCGTCGTCCACGACCTCGCCGAAATCGAACACGGTGACCGTGTACGGCGACCTGAGGAGGCTCATCGCGCGCGCTTCGCGGGTGAAGCGCGCCTTCGCCTGCGCGTCGAAGGCCCTGTCCGACCGCAGTATCTTGATGGCCACGTCGCGGCCCATCGCCTCCTGGCGCGCGCGGTACACCGTGCCCATCGAGCCGGCGCCGAGCTTGCCCACGATCACGAACCGATCCGCGATCGTGATCCCCAGGAACGGATCTCCGTCGGCCTCGCCGAGCACCTCGCGGCTCACGAGGGCCAGCCCGTCGTGGGGGCAACGAGGTAGCCTCGCGCTCTGGCCGTCCTGGGAGCCACGCTCGCCGGCGGGAGACGGAAGCTGGCTGGACGAGCTCCTCCCCTCCAGCGCGACGGCCCCGAGGTGGTGGCAGCGCGGGCAAATCAGCGCCATGGCCCTGCTGGGCTCGCCGGGCGACCCGGGGGCGCTGGCTGGGAACTGGCCGTCAGCTGCACGAACTACCACCGCGATGGGGGGATCGTCCGTTACTTGGGCTCGCATCGCAAGGCCCACGACTCGCCTGTCGCTCGCGGGTGGCACCCGAAGAACGCGGCGTCGCCGCAGGACGCATCGCTGCAGCAGACGTCGCTACAGAATCGCTGCGTTTGTTCAGGATCCTTGATGCACATACCACTCCGACAGTCCTCGGGCGTGGTGCACGGAACGCCGACGGCCGCGTGGCTGTCCCCGGACAGCAGCGTGATGCACGCGCGGACGGTCGAGCGTCCGTCGATCGCGAGCTCGGCGCAGCCGACGCGCTGCCTCACCTCGCCGGGCGTGTCCGGGCACATCTCCGAGCCACAGCACGGGATGGTGCAGCGGCCGCTCCCTTCAACCTCGGCGCAGAGCCCGGACGCGCAGTCCTCGTCCCCAGCACACGGCTCGAAGTAGCCTCCATCCCCCAAGGCGGCGGCCTGGCACGCCCAGGCCGGACCGGACGAGACGAGGCCCGTCGTGAGCCGGCACGCCGCCCCGTTCGTCGCGCAGCCGGTGTCGGAGCAGCAGGCGTCGACGCAGGCGCCGTCGTCGCAGATGCCCGATCGGCAGTCGCCGGGCGCGGCGCAAGGCGCGCCGGAGAGCCCCGCGCCCACGTCGGGCCGCCCGACCTCCCGGCCGACGCGACAGAGGCCGCTCCCCCCGCCGTCGGGGATCCAGCAGACCGCATCCCGGGCAGGACCGCAGTCGCTCGAGCTGCAGCAGGCGCGCGAGCAGACGCGCGGCCCCTCGACGTCGAACAGCGCGGGATCGAGGCAGAAATCGAGCGCGCCGCAGTCCTCGTCCCGCGCGCAGCGCGCGCCCAGCGCGCGCTCCAGCTGCTGCTCGGCGCAGGCGCCGTCCCTGCAAACGGCGCCCTCGGGGCACGCCGGCGGCCCGAGCGCGCCCTCGTCCGTGCAGTGCACCGGACCCAGCGTGCCGTCGACGAGGACCTCGCACCCGGCGCCGAGCGACACGAGCGCGGCGAGCCCGCGGAGCAGCCTGCGCCGCGCGGCGCTGGGGCGCATCAGAACTGCACCCGGAGCCGGGCCCCCTCGGCGCCCAGCGACAGGCGGATCCCCTGCGCCCCTGCACCGGCGCCGCGAGGGAGACGGCGATCCTGCCCCGGCGTCAGCGAGCGCGAACCGACGGCCGAGGCCCCGCGAGCGGCCGGGCTCGCCGCGGGAGCCCCCGGAGCCAGGTACAGGTAGAGCGCCGCTGCCCCGGAGAGCCCGGCGACCAGCAAGGCGACGTCTGCGGCGACGGCGCACCGGTGGGCGGCGCTCGCGTCGGCCTGCAGGTCGGCGATGGAGACGCCGGCCCCGGTGCGCTCGCCGGCGCCGGGATCCCGCGCCAGGGCGAGCGCGGCGAAGACGCCGCCGACCACGAGCGACCCCGCGGCGATGCCCCCGCTGACGCCGAGCCAGGTCGCGCGCGGCGTCGCGATGCCGACCGCGACGGGATGGCGCGGCAAGCGCGGCAAATACGGCAGCGCCGTGGAGACCGAGGCGGCCTTCGCGGGCGCGGACGGCGGCGGCTTCGCGCTGGCGAGCTCTCGCTTCGCGCCCTTGAGCCGCTTGAGGACCGCATGCACCTCCTCACGCGCCTTCGGGAGCGCCTCCATGTCGAGGTAGCGGCGGTAGTAGCGCTCGGCCTCGTCGATCTCGCCAAGCCGCTCGTGGATCATCGCCAGGTTGTAGATGAGCTCTTTGCCCTCGGGATCGAGCGCCACGGCGGCCTCCAGCTTCGCGATGGCCGCGCGGTACTCGCCGCGCTGGTAGCGCCGCTGCGCCTCGTCGTGCAGCGCCGTCGCTCGCTCGATGCGGAGCCGCTTCTCCTCCTCGTCTCGCGAGAGCGGCGGCGGGGCCGGAGGGCTCGGCCCGACGCCCTGCGGCGGCGGGGCAAGAGAGCTCGGCCCGACGTCCTGCGGCGGCTGCGCGGGCGGGGCGGCGGGCGCGACCGCAGGCGCGCTGAGCGGCTCCGGCGCGGGCACCTGCGCCGCCAGCGCCGGCGGCGCGCCGTGGGCGACCGCCGCGGCGGCTGCGACCGCGGAGGCGAAGCACACGACGATGCGCCCGGCCTCGGGGCGGATCGAGCGAGGCAAGCGCGCTGTGGGGCTCGTCACGGCCGCCCACCATAGCGTAACTTCCGCGCGGATAACGGCGTCTTGCGGCGGGCGGGGTGAAGGCCGCCGCCCCGGCGATCACCTGAGCTTGCAGCTGTACTCGCCGGCGAACACGAGCGCCCGCTCGCACCTGACGCCCACGGCGCGCTTCGCCGTGGTGAACTCGAAGGTCTGGCCGAACGGCGTCCGCTCCAGCCGCGTCATCTGCGCTCTGCAGCCCTCGCTCGCGCGGCGCCGCTCCGGCGCGCTCGCGGCGCCGTCCTCGCCGCACGCGACGAGCGCCGCCCTCCGTTCGACGTCGGCGTTGTCGGAGACGACGTTGTAGACCGCCGAGACGCTGAACGCGACGCAGAGGGCGAAGAGGGCGAGCTGGCCAAAGCGCTTCACAGCCGGAGCTTACCCTGTCCGGCGCGCGAGGGGCTCGTCGCCGCGCGCGACCCGGCTCAGAGCCGCATGCCCGAGCCGGGCAGCGGGTTCCACGGCTGCCGGCGGGTCGTGTACTGGCCCCGCACGAACGCCCCCAGCACGGGCGCGATGTTGCGCGCGATGTCGTCGTCCCACTCGCCGCCGTTGATCCCGTCCTGCGGCGAAAGATCCGGCGAGAGCAGGAAGAAGCCCGGATAGAGCCGCCGCGGCACCTTGATCTGATCGAGATCCTCCTTGAAGAGATCGATGTCCACGCGCACGAGCCGCACGCTCCGGAGGGCCGTTTGCATCAGCGGATCGCCGAGCGAGCGGTCGACCCCGCGGCACGGCTCGCAGGGATCGCTCGTCGTCATCACGAGGACCTTCTCGCCCTGGGCGTATGCCTCCGCCCGCTGCTTGGCGAGCTCCTCGCTGAGCACGGACACGTCGACGCCGATATCGACGATGGAGACCCCGCCGATGCGCCGGTGGGTCGTGTGCTGAGGGACGCTGCCGCTCGGCTGCACCGCCGGAGGAGGCGCCTCCGGCAGCGGCATCGACGGCGACGCCGTGCTCGCCGGCTCCGGCGAGGCCTCCCCCTCCGGGAGGGCGGAGGCCGTCTCTCCGCTGTGATGGGTGCTCCACATCCACACGCCGAAGCCGATCGCGGAGCTCCAGCAGAGGGTGAGCAGGACGCCGAGCGCGAGCCCGACGCTGGCGAGCGCGTACCCCCTGCGCACGGCCGGGGCCTGCTCGATCTCGCGGCGAGCCGCCCATCCGAAGGCGATCGCGGCGATCGCCCCGAGCGGCCCGAACAGCGCCGCGACGAGCGAGCTCACGGCCAGCGTGGAGAGCTGCCGTCGCTCCGGCGGGGGCGGCGGCGTGAGGTAGGGATCCTGGATGATCAGCCGAGCCGCCCGCGCGCGGCTCGGCTGCGCTGCATCCGGCGCGAGCGCGACGCGCCCGCGGGCCGCGACCGTGTCGCAGGGCGGCACTCCGGCAGGCGGCTCGCTCTCGCAGGGCAGGGCGCCCGCCTGCGCGTCCCTGAGCGCTGCAGGCGGCTCGTTCGCATCGCGGTTCGGCGGTGGCTGAGTCGGGCCGAATGCGTGGCTCACGCTCTTCATCCTAGCGCCGGAGGCCGCGCTACGCCCGCCGCACGGGCCCTCTCGTCGCGTGAGCGCTCAGGGGATGCAGGTGCGATCGAGCACACGCAAGACTGCGCGCTTCGTGCTCACACCGGTGCTCATGGGCTCCGTCCATGCGACGCCCACCCGCTCACCGGCGAGCGCCACGCTGGGAGAATCCTTTACGGGAAACACCCCATCCGACACCCGGATCCCTCGAGCAGAGGGCGCTCCGTCGGCGGCCAGCTTCGCGAGGAGGGCTTGCCCCTCCACCTTGCCGTCGTGGCCGACCCACGCCACGAGGGCCCCGTCGCCGCTCGGCGCGAGCGCGCGCCACTTGCCCTTGCCAACGACCCAGGGCGCCCCGCGCGGCCGCGCCTCGGCGTCCAGCGCGCGGGCGATCAAGGTGGCTCCCTCGCTCCAGACCAGCAGCGCGCCGGCGCTGCCCGTGGCCACAAGGCCGAGCCGCTGATCCCTGTCCGGTGTCTCCTGAGCGGCGCCAGCCGGTCGGTCGCCGCCCTGTCGCTGCGCAACGACGTGAGCATTCCCTTCCCTGCCCGCGGCGTCGAACCGCGAGGCCCGGATGCTCCCGTCCTCCTCGTCCTGCCAGGCGACGAGGTAGCCACCGGACGCGTCGGCAGCGACCGTCGGCCAGCGCGGCTTCTTGGCGCTTCGCGTGACCCCGACCGCCTTGAGCTGCGGCTGCGCAGGATCCACCGGCGCGAACTGGAACACCCCGAGGCGCTGGCGGTCCGGTCCGAAGGGCGCCGCTGCGACCAGGGCGCCACCTGGAGCGGGCGCGAGGGCCACATGGTCGCTGACCTCCCTCCCGATCGCGCCGACACGCTGGATCTCGACCGGCGGGTTCGTCTCCCAGCGGGGCCGCGCGTACGCCAGCCCCTCCGCGTCGAACCAGGTGACCACCCATTGGTCTCCCGAGGAGAAGATCCGGAGCCCTGCGTCTCGCGTGCTCGAGATCGCCCTCGCGCGAGCGACCTGCCGGGCCTCGCTATCGAAGCCAGCGAACGCGATCTGCGCGTCCCCTCCCTTGAGGTCCACGAGCCACACGGCCCCGAACGAGCCGTCGGCGCGCCCGGCGATCCCCATCCCCTCGCGCAGGATGTAGGTCGCGATATCACCCGACTTCGCCTTGCACCCTTCCAGGGAGCCGACGGGCACGAACTCCTGGACGCCGGTCCCGCGCGGCAGCTCAGGCTCGGCCGGCGCAGTGGCCACGGCGGGCTCGGTCGGGGCGCTCGACGCAGCGGCGGCAGCGAGGACCGCCCCCGAGGCGCTCGGACCAGGGGCTGCACTCGCGGCTCCTCCCGCCGAGGGGGAGGAGCGGCGATCACAGGAACTGCTGGAGACGGCGAGCAGGGACAGAGCCACGACCTTGGCAAGAGTCGTGGCTAGGGAAGCAGGATAAGAAGAGCGCTTGGTGCGAAGCAGAGGACTTGAACCTCCACGGGAGTTACCCCACTGGAACCTGAATCCAGCGCGTCTGCCAATTCCGCCAGCTTCGCGAGCGGGGACGGCATCACTACCTCACCCCCTCGCGTTCCGTCAAGCGCTGTATCACGCCCCGAGCGTTTTTCTTCTCCCTGCGGTTCCGTCCGGTTGGGTTCCCCCGCCGACGCCGCACCGGTGCACGGCGAGGAGCGCCTGTGCTAGGGGAGCGCGCTCCCATGGCGGCCATCGGCTCACCTCCTCCCCTCCTTCTCTTCGTCGGCGTGCGCGCCGTCGACCCGGCACAACAGCTCGACGACGTGATCGACGTCGTCGTGGAAGACGGCGTCATCACCCGGGCCGGACGCGGCGCAGCGACCGACGAGCTGCGCCGCGCCGACCGGGCCGAGATCATCCAGGGCGATGGGCTCCTGCTCCTCCCCGCGTTCGTCGATCTCCACGCCCACCTGCGCGAGCCCGGGCAGGAGTACAAGGAAGACATCGCCTCCGGGCTGGCGGCCGCGGCGGCCGGCGGCTTCGCTCACGTGTGCGCGATGCCCAACACGCGGCCGGTCAACGACACCCGCTCCATCACCGAGGCCATGATCGCGCGAGCCCGCGCGATCGGGGGGCCCGCGCTCCACCCCATCGGCGCGATCACGATGGGCCAGAAGGGCACGGAGCTCACCGAGATGGCCGATCTCAAGGACGCCGGCGCCGTGGCGGTCTCCGACGACGGCCGCTGCGTGACGTCGAGCTCCGTCATGCGCCGCGCGCTCGAGTACGCGAAGACCTTCGATCTCACGATCATCCAGCACGCCGAGGACCACGCGCTCACCGACGGGGCGCAGATGCACGAGGGGGCGATCTCGACGCGGCTCGGCCTCCGGGGCTGGCCGCGCGTGGCCGAGGACATCATCGTCGCGCGCGACGTGCTGCTCGCCGAGGCCACCGGCGCGCGCTACCACGTCGCGCACATCTCGTCGCTCGGGGCGGTCCGCATCCTCCGCGAGGCGAAGGCCCGCGGCATCGCCGTGACCGCCGAGGTGACGCCGCACCACCTGACGCTCACCGACGCCGCCGTGCTCGGCTACGACACGGCGTGCAAGGTCAACCCGCCCCTGCGCGAGCAGGCGGACGTCGACGCGCTCCGCGAGGCGCTCGCGGACGGCACCATCGACGCGGTCGCGACCGACCACGCGCCCCACTCGACGCTCGAGAAGGACTGCGAGTTCGCCGAGGCGTCGCCCGGCCTCATCGGCCTCGAGCTCGTCGTCCCGGTCCTGCTCGACCTCGTCCGGCAGGGCGCCCTCCCCCTCGGGCGGCTCGTCGACGCCCTCACCCGCGCCCCCGCCCGCATCGCGCGGCTCGAGACGCCCACGATCAAGGCCGGCGCCCGCGCCGAGCTCTGCCTCGTCGATCCGAACCTGAGCTTCGTGCTCGACCCGGCGCGCCTCCGCTCGAAGAGCAAGAACACGCCGTTCCTCGGCCGGCAGCTCACGGGCCGCGTCAAGATGACGCTCGCCTCGGGGCGGGTCGTCTTCGTCGACGGCGAGGGAGCGGCGACATGAGCTCGCGCAAGGTCCATTTCGTCAGCCTCGGGTGCCCCAAGAACCGCGTCGACTCCGAGGTGATGCTCGGCGTCGCCCGCGCGGCCGGCTACGCGCACGTCGACGACGCCTCCGAGGCCGAGGTGATCGTCGTCAACACCTGCGGCTTCATCGGCGAGGCGAAGAAGGAGTCGATCGACGCCATCTTCGAGATGGCGCAGCACAAGGAGCACGGCAGCTGCAAGCGCCTGGTCGTGGCCGGCTGCCTGTCGCAGCGCCACCCCGAGGAGCTCGCCAGCGAGATGCCCGAGGTCGATCACTTCCTCGGGTCGAGCGACATGCTCAAGCTCGGCCGGGTGCTCGCGGGCGACGCGGAGCGGATGCTCGTCGGCAACCCGGCGGAGTGGCTGATCCAGGCCGGTGATCCGCGCACCCTCTCGACCCCCGGCGGCAGCGCTTACGTCAAGATCGCCGAGGGCTGCAACCGCACCTGCTCGTTCTGCGTGATCCCGGACCTGCGCGGCGCGCAGCGCTCCAGGCCCATCCCGGACGTGGTGCGCGAGGTGGAGCAGCTCGCGGCGGCGGGCGTCCGCGAGATCAACCTCATCTCGCAGGACACGATCGCCTACGGCCGCGACGCGGCGGGCCGCGCCGAGGACGGCGCGCGCGCGACGCTCGCGCAGCTCGTCGAGCGGGTCGCCGACGTGCCCGGCGTGCGCTGGGTGCGGCTGTTCTACCTGTACCCCGAGACGATGACCGACGACCTCGTCGAGCTGCTCGCCGGCCACCCGCGGGTCGTGCCCTACGTCGACATGCCGCTCCAGCACGCCGCCGACGCGATGCTGCGGCGGATGCGGCGCGGCCACGGCGGCGATCGCCTCCGCCGGGTCGTCTCCACGCTGCGCGAGCGCGTCCCCGACCTCACGTTCCGCACCGCGTTCATCGTCGGCCACCCCGGCGAGACCGACGCCGAGTTCGAGGAGCTCTGCGACTTCGTGCGCTGGGCCGAGTTCGAGCGCGTCGGCGTGTTCCGCTACTCCGACGAGGAGGCGAGCCGCAGCTACGAGCTCGAGGGCAAGGTCCCCGCGCGCACGGCCGCGAGCCGCTACCGCCGCCTCATGACGCTGCAGCGCCGCATCGCGCACAAGAAGAGCGCCGCCATGATCGGCCGCGAGCTCGAGGTGCTCGTCGAGGGGACGAGCGACGAGCACGAGTACGTGCTCATGGGCCGCCACGCCGGTCAGGCGCCCGAGATCGACGGACAGGTCTACCTCTCCGGCGGCGAGGTCCGCCCGGGCGAGATGTGCCGCGTCCGGATCACGCAGGCGAGCGACTACGATCTCGTCGGCGAGCTGCTCGACGACGAGGAGAGCGGGCGCGGCGCCGGGCTCCCCCCGGCCGCGGATCTCGGCGCCGTCACGGCGAAGCGGCGCGTCGCCCTGCGCGTGCTGCAAACCGATGGACGCGAGCGCCAACAGAATTGACGGTCCGGCGATCGGGTCGCGGCGCGATCGCTGAAAATCCCGCTGCATCAGGGCGCTCCGCGGCGGAGGGGGCGCGGCACACGGTGTGCTATGACGCCGAGCCGTGCCGATGCTCCGCCGCGCTGCGCTTCACCTCGCCGTAGCCCTCGCGATCTCGCTGCTCGCCGGTGCGGCGTGCCTGAGCCCGACGCTGCCGCTCCCCCCGCCCGAGCCAGCCGACACGATGCGGCCCGCCGCAGATCGCGAGGGGGTGTGGCAGATCTCGGGCAACTGCAGCCCTGGCGCGCGCGTCAGCCTCTTCAACGAGCGGACGCAGCGGGGCGTGATCGAGGACGACACCGACGGGAACGGCCGTTACTTCCTCGAGATCGAGGCCCAGGTCTGCGACACCCTGCTCGTATGGCAGGAGCTGGAGGGCAACGGAGGTGAGGAGAGCGAGGCGCAATCGTTTGTCGTCGAGGAGCGCACACCGCTCGGCGTCGTGCACGACGTCTGCCCCTGAGCGCGCGACGAAGCTCCATGCGCCCAAGTGGGATAGGGACGACACGACAACGTGACGACGCGGTGACGTGACGACGCGGCGCGCCGCGCCCGATGGCCGCTCTCGACGCGTGAGCGGAGCATCGTGATAGGGTGTTGGCGTGATGGCGTCGATCCCGCCGAGCATCCCGCAGAACGCCACCCGGGTGCTGGTCGTCGATGACGAGCCGGGCCTCCGCCAGGTGCTCCACATTGCATTCCACCGCCAGGGCTACGAGGTCGTTGTCGCGCCCGGAGCGCGCGCCGCCATCGAGGCCATCCGCCAGAACCCGCAGCCGTTCCCGCTCGTCCTCACCGACCTCGTGATGCCCGACGGCTCGGGGATCGAGGTGCTCACGGCCGCGAAGGCGCGGAGCAACGCGACCGAGGTGATCGTGATGACCGCGCACTCCACGGTGGAGAGCGCGCTCGACGCGATGCGCCACGGCGCGTACGACTTCGTGACCAAGCCGTTCTCGCCGGCGGAGCTCACCGCGCTCGCCGCGAAGGCGCTCGAGAAGAGCTCGATCGTCGCGGAGAACCAGCGCCTGCGCGCGCAGCTCGAGCGGCTCGATCTCCCGTCGCGCGAGCCGCTCGGCACGAGCGCCGCGATGCAGCGGATCTCCGAGCTGATCGCCAAGATCGCGCCGACGCGCACCACCGTGCTGCTCACGGGCGAGAGCGGGACCGGCAAGGAGCGGGTCGCCCGCGCGATCCACGATCAGAGCGATCGCGCGGCCAGGCCGTTCATGGTCGTCAACTGCGGGGCGCTCCCGGAGGCGCTCATGGAGAGCGAGCTGTTCGGCCACGAGAAGGGCTCGTTCACGGGCGCCGGCGCGCGCTCGATGGGCCTGTTCCGGGAGGCGGACGGCGGGACGCTGCTCCTCGACGAGATCGGGGAGCTGCCGGCCGCACTTCAGGTGAAGCTCCTCCGCGTGCTCCAGGAGCGGAAGGTCCGCCCGGTCGGCGCCGCCGCGGAGATCTCGGTGGACGTCCGGGTCCTGGCCGCGACCAACCGCGACGTGGAGGCCGAGGTCCGCCAGGGCCGGTTCCGGCAGGATCTCTATTATCGGCTGAACGTCATCCGCATCGAGCTGCCGCCGCTGCGCGAGCGCCCCGGGGACATCTCGCGGCTCGCCGAGCGCTTCCTCCGCCGCTTCGCCGCCGAGCTCGGCAAGGACGTCCGCGGCCTGACGACGGACGCGGTGCGCGCGCTCGACGCCTACAGCTTCCCCGGCAACGTGCGCGAGCTCGAGAACATGATGGAGCGCGCGGTGGCGCTCGCCGGAGGGCCCACGATCGGCCTCGGCGACCTCCCGAGCGCCGTCGCCGGCCTCAGCGCGAGCCCGGCGCCGCTGCTCGCGCAGCTCCCGCCCGAGGGGTGCGCGCTCGACGAGGTGATCGGCGAGGTCGAGCGCCGGCTCATCCTGCAGGCGCTCGAGCGCACCGGCGGCGTCCGCAAGGCGGCCGCGAAGCTGCTCGGCGTCTCGTTCCGGTCGCTGCGCTACCGCCTCGCCAAGCACGCCCTTGCCGCCGATGGGGAGGGCGATGACGACCCGGAGGGAGGATCCCGACGAGAATCGTCACCGCCGGGCGCCCTGCAGTGACGGTTTTCGTCACCGCCGCAAAAGAACACAACCCCACACCTCCGGCACCCTGCCCTCCTCACCTCAAGGAAAACCGAGGCAACTCATGAGCTTCTCGCGCAACTCGAAGACGACGCCGCGCCGCGCGCTCCTTGGCACGTCACCTGCTGAAGCGTCAGGGCGCATGCGGAGCAGGCGGCGACAGCGAAGCGCAGCGAGCCGAGCGTTCACGCTCGTCGAGCTCCTCGTCGTCGTCGCGATGGTGGGTGTCCTCGCGGCGCTCGCCATGGTCGGATACCGCAGGTACATGAACGCGGCGGGCATCGCTGAGCCGAAGGCGGTCATTCAAGGCATCCGCGGTGCGCAGGAGTCCTACAAGGCCGAGATGCTCGTGTACCTCGACGTCTCGACCACGCTCGAATCATGGTATCCTGCAGGGACTCTCGGCGATCGGAAGCGCGCCTGGGGCGGCGCGGGTGACGGCCAGGCCAACTGGCGTCTGCTCAACGTCTCGACGGACGGCGCGGTCCGCTTCGGGTATGCGACGAAGGCCGGCGTCGGCAACGCCTTCACGGTGACGCCGAGCGGGGGCTTCAGCTGGGCGGGAATCCCCGGGAACCCGCTGGTGAATCCGAGTTATCTGCCCAACGGGCCCTGGTATGTCGTCCAGGCGGCTGGCGACAGGGACGCGGATGGAACGCTGGCATTGCTCCTGACGGCATCCACGATGGCCGAAATCTACTGGGAGAACGACGCGGAGTAGAGGAGTGTTCGCCCCGGCGCGGCGCCGAGAGCGCCTGTCCGTGGGAGAGATTTTCGCGCTGCGGGCCCGCCGAGCTCGCATCAGGCGACATCATGGTCAGTCTCGGCAAAGCATCCAATTAAAGAAAGCATCACGGAGGATCGACACTCATGCGTGCAATCAAGCGATACGACAGGAGAGGCTTCACGCTCGTCGAGCTGATGATCGTCGTCGCCATCATCGGCGTCCTCGCCGCGCTGGCGATCTACGGCGTGCGCCGGTACCTCGCGAGCGCGAAGACCTCCGAGGCCAAGAACACCGTGGGCGCGATCTCCCGCGCGGCCGCCGCCGCGTACGAGCGGGAGAACGCCGCCTCGCAGATCCTGCTCTCCGGTACGTCGGCGGCCGCGAGCCACGACCTCTGCGATGACGCGGTACAGATTCCGGCGACGGTTCCTCCGGGCAGGAAGTACCAGCCGAATCCGACGGCTGACTTCGCCGCCGGCGCCGACAGCGGCACGCCGACCGCGGGTTGGCAGTGCCTCAAGTTCACGATGTCGCAGCCGATCTACTATCAGTACGACTATCACCGCGGCGAGAACGATGCCGACGTCCCGGGCTCACCCGGAGTCGGTGCCACCGGCTTCGATGCGAGCGCCGTGGGCGATATCGACGGCGACGGCACGTTCAGCGGCTTCTCGCGCGGCGGCACCATCAACAGCGGAGAGCTGGCGCTGGCCACGCAGGTCTACATCACCCAAGAGTTCGAGTGAGCCCCTCGCTGTCCGGCTCGCGTGAGCCGGGCAGCCCTGGTTCACCGGCGTCGTCTGCGAGCGGAAGGGGCGTGTTATGTCGAGCACGACATCGGTCCGTGGACGAGGCTTCACCCTCATCGAGGTCATGATCGTGATCGCGATCGCCGGCGTGCTCGCCGTGCTGGCGATCGTCGGCGTACGCAACTACCTCGTCACGGCGAAGACGGCTGAAGCGAAGCAGACCGTCGGCGCCATCACCCGCACCGCGATCACCCAGTACGAGCGCGAGCGCGACATCTCGGAGATCCTGTCCGGCGCGGGCCTCCTCGCGGCGAACACCCACCTCCTCTGCACCTCGGCGACGCCGGTCCCGCTCGCCTTCTCCTCCGTCGAGGGGAAGAAGTACCAGCCGAGCAGCGCGCCCGGCCTCGACTTCAACTCGGGCTCGACGCTCGCAGGGTGGCAGTGCCTCGGCTTCTCGATCAGCCAGCCCATCTAC
The DNA here is from genome assembly GCF_051530205.1 of Sorangium sp. So ce327. Taxonomy (NCBI): domain Bacteria; kingdom Pseudomonadati; phylum Myxococcota; order Polyangiales; family Polyangiaceae; genus Sorangium; species Sorangium sp. So ce327. Next base: position 6,364,136 of record NZ_CP150330.1, read on the forward strand.
TTCCAGTACTCGTACCAGGTCGGCGGGAGCTACGTCAGCCAGGGCCTGCCTGGCGCCCCCCTCCCCAGCGGGGAGGGGTTCGAGGTGGGCGCGGTCGGCGACCTGAGGGGCGACGGGCAGACGTACACGATCGCCCGCACCGGCGAGGTGCACGACGGCGAGATCGTGACCAGCACCGCGATCTACACGAACATCGACTCCGACTGACGCGAACCGTGCCTCCCTCGCGCTTGTTCGATCGTGGAGGGGTGAGGTAGAGAGAGCCCATGACCTGGCGCTCCTGGAGCGCGCTGGAGCTCAGCGCGGCCTTCGCGGTCGGCGGCAGCGTCCTCGCCGTCGCCGTCCCCGCGTTCTTCCGAAACCTCAGCGCGTCCAAGCTGAGCGAGCCCATCGAGGGGCTCGACCGGCTGGTGACGAGCGCGGTCGCCTACGCCGAGTCGCGGCCGCAGGAGATCAGCTTCCCCCCGTCCGCCCCGCTGACCCCGGCCCAGGTGCCGCGCGGCGTGCGCGCGGTCGATCCGCCGGAGTCGTGGGAGCACCTCACGTGGCGGTCGCTCGACTTCCGCTTCGAGGGGCCCCACGCGTTCTCCTTCCAGTTCACGAGCGAGCTCGACGCGTCGAAGGCCATGCGCTTCACCGCGACCGCGCACGGCGACCTCGACGGCGACGGCGTGCTGTCCACGTTCGAGGTGCGCGGCGAGCGGATCCCCGGGGAGCCGGCCCGCGTGCTGCCGGGCATGTTCGTGGACCGCGAGGTGGAATGATGGGCGACCCTCCGGCGCCCGGGCCAGGGGCCCTTCCGGCGGCCCCCTCGCGCCTCGCCCGCCTCGCTGGCGCGCGCGACGCGCTGGTCACGGTCGCGCTCTCGGCCGCCGCCGCCGTCGCCATCGGGAGCGTGCGCGCGCCGGCCGCGGACCTGGAGCGGCGGGTCGCCGAGACCTCCGACGTGTACGTCCTGCCGCCCCCGGACGAGGTGGTCACCCTGTCGCTCGGCTACCGCGCCGCGCTGGCCGATCTGCTCTGGTCGCACGTGCTCGTCTCGCAGGGCATGCACACCATGGAGCGCCGCCGGTTCGAGAACCTCACCCTGCTGCTCGACGCCATCAACGCGCTCGACCCGACCTTCCGCGACCCCTACCTGTTCGCGGACGCGCTCATCACGTTCCAGATGAGCGCGACGCCGCGCCACGAGGTCATCAAGGCGCGCGAGATCATGGAGCGCGGGGTCCAGAACCGCCCTCTCGACGGCGAGATCTGGCTCGCGCTCGGCCAGTTCGTCGCCTTCATCGCGCCGGCCACGTACCTGACCGATCCCGAGGAGAAGGCGCAGTGGCGCCTCGATGGGGCCAGGATGCTCGCGCGCGCCGCGGAGCTCGGCGGCGGGGACGCGAACATCAGCTGGCAGGCGCTCGGCGGCGCGGGCATCCTGGGGCGCGCCGGCGAGCGAGAGGCGCAGATCCGGTTCCTCCAGCGCACGCTCGCCGTCACCGACGACGAGGAGCTCAAGCAGAAGATCCGCGCGCAGCTCGACAAGCTCCTCGACGCGCGCGACGCAGAGAAGTACCGCCGGCGCCTCGACGGGTTCCGCGAGCTCTGGCGGCGCGATCTGCCGTTCGTCAGCAACACCGCGATCCTCGTGCTGGGCCCCCCGCGCGACCCGGCGTACTGCGCCGGCGGCGCGCACGCGGACGAGCCGCGCTGCGCGACCACCTGGCGGGCCTGGGCGGAGCGGGTCGAGGGCGAGCAGTGAGCTGCCTCGGGCCCTGAAGCGGCGCGCGCCGGACGCCGGCACGTCCCCGGAGCGAGCCGAGTGAACCGCCGGAGCCAGCACGGCCAGCGTCCGGCAGCGCCTGGACTCGCTGGCAGCTCGTCCAGGCGTCCCTGGCCGCTCTCCAGGCGTCCCTGGCGGGCCCTCAGGCGTCCCTGGCGGCTTAGGTGTTCATTCGAACTTGACGGCCGCGGTCTTGGTCTCGCCTGCCTTCACCGTGACGGTGACCGACTTCTTCCCGAGATCCGGATGGATGAACATCACCGTGTGCGACCCCGCAGGGACGCTGACGCCCACCTTGGGCGTGCTCCCCAGCGGCCGCCCGTCGAGGACCACCTTCGAGACCGGGATCGAGTTGATGTTCAGCGTCGCACCGCCGGCAGCAGCCGCAGGCTCCGGCGCTTCCGCCGGCGCTTCCGCCTTCGGCGCGGCGGCCACGGGCTCCGACCTCGGTGCGGCCGGCTCCGGAGCAGGCGCGGGCGCAGGCGCTGGCGCGGCGGCGGCCGGCTCGGACCTGCGCGCCTCCTCGAGCGCGATCCGGATCGTCTTCTCGGCCTGCCCGTCCTCGAACGAGATCGCCTGAGAGAAGTCCTGGTGCCCCCTCTTCGTCGCCACGATCTTCCAGCGCTCGGACGCGGTGACATCCACCTTGACCGGCGGCTTCTTCCAGGCCGAATCGGGCAGCTTCTTCTCCGTGCCCTTGGCGCTCACCAGCTTGACCGAGGCGCCCGACGTGGCGAGCTCCAGCGTCACCTGCCCCTTCAGCACCTTGAGCGCGACCGCGCCGAGGTCCTTCATCTGGCCCTGACCGACCTCCACCGTCTGCTCCAGGGGCTCGAAGCGCTCGCCGCCGTCGAAGCGGAGCTTGTGCTCCCCCGGCGGCACGCTGACCTCGACGGGGAGCACGCCCTTCTCCTCGCCGTCGATGAAGACCTTCACGCCGGGCGCGCCCGACGCCTTCACGCCGGTCGTGGTCGACGCGCTGGTGGAAGACCGCTCGGCGCCGGCCGCGTCGAGCGTGATCACGACGACCTTGTCCTTGCCGCCCTCGACGATCTCGACGGCGTCGCGCGGCGGGAAGTCGGGGGCGAGGATCTTGACCACCTTCGAGCCGGGCTCGAGATCGCGCACGACGCAAGGCACGGTGTCGCAGCGCTTCTGGCCGTCGAGGAAGATCTCGGCCCGGTCGACGGCGCCGCCGCTCGGGGTCTTCAGGTCGATCGTCAGCGCGCCCTTCTTCGGGACCAGCATGACCACCGCCAGGATGAGCACGGCGACCAGCGCGAGCCCGCCGAGGAGCACGCCCGCCTTGCCGGCGCCCTGCTGCACCACGTGGCGCGGGCGGATCTCCGTCGGCTCGTCCTTGCGCGACAGCGCGCGGAGCCCGAGGTCCGGCGGCATCGCCGGCGCGGGCGGGGCGCTCGGGATCGGCGGCGGCGCCGGGACAGGGGTGCGCACCCGCGAGGCCGACGCCGCGCCGCCAGAGCTCGCGACCAGCGCCGCGGCCGCCTTCGGGATCGACGGCGAGCCCGCCGCCGGCAGCGCGCTCGAGCGCCCAGGATTGTAGTCGTTCCCCTGCTTGTCGTAGACGTGGGTCGACTCCTCGTCGTCGTCCCAGTTCATGTCGACCGCGGTGCCCTTGGCCGAGCGAGGCTTCGCGTCGTCGCCCGCCTTCGGCGGCGGCTTCACCGACGGCAGGCGCACCGGCGGAGGGACCACCGGAGGCAGCGAGCCCGAGGCCCCGCTGACCGGCGGCGGCGGCAGCGGGCTCTTCGACGGCAGGGCCGGGGCGCTGATCGCGGGCAGGGACGGCTGGCGCGACCGAGGCGGCACCACGGGCGGCAGGGAGCCCGTCTTGACCGAAGGAGGCATCGGCGGCGGAAGCGACCCCGGGCTCGTCCCCTTCGCCAACAGGGGCGGCGGAAGCGACGCCGGACCGGTCCCCTTCTGCGTCACGGCCGGCGGCGGGAGCGACGGCGGCGGGAGCGACGGCGGCGGAAGCGACGGCGGTGGGAGCGACACCGGACCGGTCCCCTTCGGCGGCACCGGCGGCGGAAGCGACCCCGGGCTCGTCCCCTTCGACAGCACGGGCGGCGGGAGCGACGACGGGCCGGCCCCCTTCTGCGTCACGGGCGGCGGAAGCGGAGACGGCACGCCGCTGGGGAGCGTCGCCGCGTGGTTCGGCGGCGGCGGCACCGCCGCGCCGACGAGGGTGCGCGACCGCGCAGGCGGCGAGGGAGGTACGAGGGCGGTGCTCGTGGCGGGCGACTTCTTCTTCGCGAGCCCCTCGAATACGTCCAGATCGCTGCCGCCCTTGTTGTCCGCCATGGTCGAGAACTCCTCAGGATATGCGGCGCCGTTCGCCGCGGCGTCCCGGAAACGGAAACGATCGCGCATGGTCCGCGCGACGAGCGTGAGCTCGATGTACAAGCGCTCGTCGCGGGCGAGCTCGGAGCGCGCTAGAATCCCCTGATCCGCTGCAGCGTACCGCTGGTCCGGTGACTTCGCGAGCGCCATCGGGAGGATCTCGGCGGCAGCGAGGCGCCGCGCGCGCCGCGATCTCGCGCGGATCCAGCGCTCCACCGCCGGCGATGCGACGCGCGACGCGCGCGACGTCCGCTGCGCGCGCGACGTCCGCCGCGCTCCGCAATGCGACGCTGCGCGCGTTCCACCACCCGCACATCGCGCGCGCGCCCCCGCCCGGCGAGCCCACGCAGATCCGCGCCGAGATGTCGCAAGCTCCGAAGGATCGCAATCGATGCACCGGCCGACGTGTATTAGTCCGTCGGGCCGCCAGCGCACAAGCGCCTACTGCACGTCAGGGAAGGGCCAAGGCGCCGTGACGCTCAGTGATCGCCGCCTGCCGTTTCCTCTTTCTTCGGCTTTTTGAAGTACCGAACGCGCTTCTGCTGCAGCGGGTACCAGACGCTGTGCGGAACGATCGGTGTGGATTCGAACATCCGGCCAGCGCCAGGCGCCTCGGCGCGCGTGAGCCGGACGGCGCGCGGGCCTGACGGCGGATGGACGGCGGCGCCGGAGAGATCGGTATCGCCGCCGAGGGCCACCGAGAGCGGCCGAGAGAGGTAGATCCGCGAGGAGCAGCCGAGCCCCGACAGGAAATCCTGGAGCAGCTTGGCGTCGCGCGGGTGCGGGTCGACGAGCGCCGGAGGCGGCGCCGACGCGTCCGGCGCCAGCGCGGCGTCCGGGGCGCTGGACGGCCCGGCCGCGGCCCGTTCGACGTAGATCAGCATCCCATCCTCGTCGTTGACGCCCAGCGCGGCCACGGCCCTCGCGCTGCCGAGCGCCCCCGTCGCGATCCGGACCGCGCCGCGCACCGGGGAGGCCGGCGAGGCGGAGAAGGACCCGGCCGAGTGCCAGATGCTCGACCCCTCGCCCTGCCCCGCGCCGGGCGTCGCGGCGCCGTCGCTGAAGACCGCCACGGTCGCTCCCGCCCCGGCCGGCGGGGACGCCCCGGGCTCGCCCAGCGGCGCGGCCGTGACGGTCCGCGGGTCCACCTTGAGCACCCGCAGCCGGACATCGGGCCGCGCGGGATCGGGGCGGATCTCGGTGATCGCGAGCGCGTAGGGGAAGCCGTGCTGCGGGAGCCCCTGGGTGCGCCAGGCGCCCTCCCCCGCCTCGGCCGGCGCCGCGCGGGGCGCCAAGGCCGGCCCCGGCAACAGGTGCCGCAGCGTCATGTAGAAAAAGTCGCGCGCCTCCCGCCGGATATAGCGGGGGAAGTTCATCAGGCCCATGCCACGGATGAGCCTGCGGCCGCGGAACCGGTAACCCGAGAGCCCCGAGACGTCGCCCTCGGTCTCCCATTCCCCCTGGAGCGGGCGCCCGAGCGGCGGCAGCTCGCCGCTCGGCGCCACACGATAGAACTCGAGCCCGCTGTGGCCCGCGTTCATGTCGAGCGCGATCCCGTAGGAGCACCGGGCCTGGATCATCGCCTGGGCCAGGGCCTCGGGGCTCACGTCGGCGCCATAGAAATAGGCGACGAAGCGCTCCCGGGTCAGGCAGATGCCGGTCCTGACCGTGTGCGTCTTGTCGGCCCACCCGGGCGGCGTGCCTCCCCACCACGTCCGGCCGAAGGGATTCCATTTCTCGTCCTCGACCATGACCGTCATGTTCTGGCGGAACGACAGCATCCATTCGGGGACGGTCTCGTCCTCCGACCAGCTCCCGAAGACGGTGCTGCCGTCGCGCCGGACGGCCACCGTCGCGGCGTAGGGCTTCGGCGGCAGGTACATCACCCCGTCGGCCATCATGCCGAACTCGCCGTGCATCGCCTGGAAGCCGGCGTTCGACGCGGCGACCACGCGCTTCATGACCTCGGGCGTGCGCGGGATGAGCCCCGGCCCGGCCTCGCCCGTCGCGCCCTTGGGCTCCACCGTGCCCGCCATCATGTGGAGCTCCACCTGGCGCGGGTCCCAGAGCGCAATGTAGACGCGCGTCGCCTTGCGCGAGCGATCCGTCCGGAGGAACGTGGTCATGAACGCCGGCGGGAGCCCGTCGAGCTGGCGCACGAAGGCGTCGCCCCCCTGAGGGTTCCACTGCCCCTCGCCCGGCAGCGGCGGCGTCACCCAGGGATCGAGCGGCGCCGGCGGCCAGCCGATCTCGGGATCGATCGGGGTCTGGCGGACGGGCGGATCGAGCGCGCTCTTGCCGAGGTCCGAGGCGATGTCCTCCGCGCCGGTGTCGCCCGTCACCGCCTCCTTGTTGCGGAGGACGAAATCCAGCGCCGTGAACGCCACGGCCTTGACCGTCTGCATCGCGGCGTCGCCGATCACGAGGCGCACCCGGTCGACCGCCCAGGTGACGAGGTTCCCTGGCCGCGCGACCTCGGACGCCTCGGCGCGAATCCACGCGGGCAGCGCCGCGTCGTCCACGCCGCGCACCGGCAGGCGGGCCTCGCGGCCGCCCGCGCGGACGACGACCGCGCTGTCGTCCTCCAGCGCGACGGCGACGTCGCCCGCGTCCGGGCCGCGGCGGCTCCGCGGCTCCTCGGCGCGCGGCTCTTCGGCGCCCTGCTCCTCGGGGTGCGGCTCCTCGGCGCCGTTCTCCTCGCTCCGGGCGAGGTCGATCGCGAAGGTCCGCCGGCCGATCCCGCGCAGCCGGCCTGTCGCCTGCCAGCTCGTGACGGCGTGCTGGAGCCGCTCGACGAGGGACCAGTCCGCGCCGCCCGAGAGCTCTTGCCCGTCCAGCCCGTCCAGATCGAGCACGTGCACCGTGGGCGACGCGGCCTCGATCAGCGGGCGCGAGACGTAGGCGAGGGCCTCGCCGCGGAGCACGGGCTTCGACTCGTCCGCGCCGCTCGTCTCGGTGAGGTTGTGGATCGCCGAGACGTCGAGCAGGACGCCCTCCGGCGAGAGCCTCGCGTCGACGAGGTACAGGTCGGTGGGCTCCCCGCGCTCGCCGCCGGCGCGCACGCCGCGCGCGACCGCGCGCGAGTCGACGCCGAACGGGCGGAGGCCCCCGCGCGGCGGATCCACCCACAGCACGTCGCCGGCCGCCGCGGCGATGCCCCGCTCTCCGAGCTCCGCGGCGAGCGCGGTCGAGCGGTCGCGAGCGCCTACGCCGACGGCGGGCGACATCGCCACGGCCGCGGACGCGCAGAGGACGAGGATGCCGATGCGCTCGCGGCGCAGGGAGGGCGTTTTCGGGGACTGCATTCGCGGACAACGCGCGGAGGGGCGGGGCTCCTGCCCGGGCGGTCGAGGACGACTGGGCGCGCGCGCGGCAGCCGTTATCACCGTTTTTGTACCGCGGCCAGGTTCGGGGGCGCGCGGCGCTAGCGTCCGCCGAACCGGCGGTGCTACATCGGGCGCGCCCATGTCGAACGCTGACTCGCCCCCTCTCCGCCGCGACGAGGCGCTGACGATAGCGCGCCTCGCCCACCTCGACCTCTCCGCCGAGGAAATCGAGCGCCTTACCGGTGATCTCGGCAACATCCTCAGCTACGTCCGGCAGCTCGAGGAGCTCGACGTCTCGGCGGTGCCGCCGACCGCGCACGTGCAGATCGAGCGGCTGCCGCTGCGCGCCGACGAGGAGGCGCCGAGCCTGCCGCGCGAGGTGGCCCTGCGGGAGGCGCCGCGGGTCGAGGACGACGGGTTCGCCGTTCCGGCGTTCGTGGACGAGGGGTGACGCCGATGGACACAGCGATCCTCGATCGATCCATCCCGGAGCTCGCGGCGCTCGTGCAGCGCGGCGAGGTCAGCGCAGAGGAGGTGGCCAGGGCCGCGCTCTCGCGCATCGAGCAGCGCGACGGCGCGCTGGGCGCCTTCCTCACCGTGCAGGGGGAGCAGGCCGTCGCGGCGGCGCGCGCGCTCGACGCGCGGCGCGCGCGGGGCGAAGCGCTCGGCCCGCTCGCCGGCGTGCCGATCGGCCTCAAGGACGCGCTCTGCACCGAGGGCGCCCCGACGACCGCCGGCTCGAAGATCCTCACGCGGGCGTCGGCGGGCGGGGACGGCGCGTCCAAGGCGCCCGACCCGGCGCGCGGGTTCCGCCCGCAGTTCGACGCGACGGTCGTCGCCCGCCTGCGCGAGGCCGGCGCGATCCTGCCGGGCAAGTGCAACATGGACGAGTTCGCGATGGGCTCGTCGAACGAGAACAGCGCCTTCGGCCCGGTGAAGAACCCGTGGGACCCGTCGCGCATCCCCGGCGGCTCGTCCGGCGGCAGCGCGGTCGCCGTGGCGGCGGGGATGACGCCCGGCTCGCTCGGGTCGGACACGGGGGGCTCCATCCGCCAGCCGGCGAGCCTCACCGGCGTCGTCGGCATCAAGCCGACGTACGGCCGCGTCTCTCGCTATGGCCTCATCGCGTTCGCCTCGAGCCTCGACCAGATCGGGCCGTTCGCGCACGACGTGAAGGGCGCGGCGCGCCTGCTCGAGGTGATCTCGGGCCGCGATCCGCGCGACGCGACGAGCCTCGACGCCCCGGTGGGCGCCTGCGAGGCCGCGTGCGGCCGCGACGTCGCGGGGCTGCGCATCGGGGTGCCCGAGGAGTACTTCGCGAAGGGCATCGACGCGCGGGTCGAGGCGAAGGTGCGGGAGGCCATCGAGGGCCTGCGCGGGCTCGGCTGCGAGATCAAGCCCGTGCGCCTGCCGCACACGCGGTACGCCGTGGCGGCCTACTACATCGTCGCGACGGCCGAGGCGTCGTCCAACCTGGCGCGCTTCGACGGCGTGCGCTTCGGGCTGCGCGTGGAGGGCGACCGCGGCGGGAAGGCGGACCTCCAGGCCCTCTACGGCCGGACGCGCGGTGAGGGGTTCGGCCGGGAGGTGAAGCGCCGGATCCTGCTCGGCACGTACGTGCTGTCCGCGGGCTACTACGACGCGTACTACCTGCGCGCGCAGAAGGTCAGGACGCTGATCCGGCGCGATTTCGACGAGGCTTTCCGCGAGGTGGACCTGATCGCGGCGCCGGTCTCGCCGACGGTCGCGTTCCGGCTGGGGGAGCGGGTGGACGATCCGCTGTCGATGTACCTGGCCGACGTCTACACGCTGCCCGCCAGCATGGCGGGGCTGCCCGCGATCAGCGTCCCGTGCGCGACCGCGCAGGCGCCGGACGGCGGGCCTCCGCTGCCGGTCGGCCTGCAGCTCATCGGCCCTGCGCTGGAGGAGGCGCGGCTCTGCCAGGCGGCCTACGCATGGGAGCAGATCTCCCCGGTGCGCGGGCTGCGCGCGTCGATCGCATGACGAGCGGAGCGCGCCGATGAGCTCCGCGATCACCGTGGCGGCGGCCGGCCCCGAGCACCTCCCGGGGCTCGAGGCGCTCTTCGAGGCCGCCGGCACACCCTGCTACTGCCGGTACTACCACTTCGGCGGCACCAACAACGAGTGGCTCGCGCGGTGCTCGGACGGCCAGGGCGAGAACCGCCGGGAGTTCGCCGAGGCGCTCGCCTCGGGCAGCGACGAGGCGCGCGGCGTCGTGGCGCTCGCGCCGGAGGCGCCGCACGTCGTCGGGTGGCTCAAGGTCGCGCCCGCGGCGGCCGTGGCGAAGGCGTACGAGCGCCGCCTTTACCGCGGACTACCGTGCTTCGCGGGCGATCGCGCCGGCGTCTTCCTGATCGGCTGCGCCGTCGTGCACCCGGGCCACCGGCGGCGAGGCGTCGCGACAGCGCTCGTCGCGGGCGCGGTGGAGCTCGCGCCCTCCTGGGGCGCGCGCGCCCTCGAGGCCCTGCCGCGCCGCTCGAAGGAGCCGGTGAGCGACGAGGAGCTGTGGACCGGCCCGGTCTCCGCGTTCACGAGGAACGGATTCGCCGAGGTGCACACGTTCGAGCCGTATCCGGTCCTGCGTCGGGTGTTGTGACAGCGCCGCGGCGAGCCCCGGCGGGGTCGCGCTTCGCTTGCGCGCGCCGGCCGACCAGGTAGTGTCGCGCCCGGCGCATGGCTCCCACCTCCGAGCACCCTGAAGCCGCGGCCCGCGACGCCGCCGAGCGGAGCTCCACCGCCGGCGCAGATCACGCCGCGCCTGCCTCCACCGCGGGCGCGGCCACGGCCAGCGCCAGCGAGCCCCCGGCGTCCGCAGCGGCGGAGGCCTCGCCGACCAGCCGGCGCGCGTCGTCGGGCCCAAGGGGCCGGGTCATCGCGCTCACCGGCGCCGCGTCCTTCCTCGGGCGCAACCTGATCGGGATCCTCGAGGAAGACCCGCGCATCGCGCGCGTTGTGGCCATCGACATCAAGCGGCCGGACACGGGCGGCTCCAAGCTGCGCATGCACACGGTCGACCTGACGGAGCCCGCGTCCGAGGAGCGCGTCGCCGAGGTGCTCGCGGCGGAGCAGGTGGACACGCTCGTCCACCTCTGCTTCCTGTCGTCGCCCACCCCGGCGACCGCCTGGGCCCACGAGCTCGAGTCGGTCGGCACGATGCACCTGCTCCACGGGGCGCGCCAGGCGAGCCTGCGCAAGCTGATCCTCTGGAGCCAGACGATCCTCTACGGCGCGCACCCCACCAACCCCAATTTCCTCACGGAGAAGCACCCGCTCCGGGCGGACCCGGACGAGCGCTTCTTCGCGGACAAGATGGCCGCCGAGCGGGAGCTCAACGCCTTCGGCGCGAAGGCCAAGGGCACGACCGTCACCATCCTGCGGACCGCGCCGATCCTCGGCCCGACCGTCCAGAACTACGTCACGCGGTTCCTGGCGCGGCGCCTGGTCATGACGATGCTCGGCTTCGATCCGCTGTGGCAGTTCATCCACGAGGTCGACGCCATCGCCGCCTTCAAGCTGGCCATCGACAGCGATTTCCCCGGGACCTTCAACATCGTGGGCGACGGCGTGCTGCCGCTCTCCACGATCGTGCGCCTCGCGGGCCGGACGGCGGTCCCGGTGCTGCACAGCGCCGCCGGGCCGCTCGCCTCTGCGCTCTGGGCTGCGCATGCGGCGATCGCCCCGCCCAGCTTCCTGCGGTACCTGCGCTATCTCTGCGTGGCGGACGGCGAGAAGGCGGCGCAGGTCATGGGGTTCCGGCCGGTCTACACGACGCGCGAGGCGTTGCTCGATTACACGAGCGCGCAGCGGCTGCGGGACGTGCGCCTGCTGCAAGAGACGCCTGCGTGATGCGGTTCGGGGGGTGAGCGATGGGCACGGAGCACGATCGAGAGCTCGAGGAAGCAGGGGCAGGGAATGGATCGCCGCCGTCGACGCGCGGGCGCCCCGATCGGACGGGGCCCAGGCAGGTCGTGCCGAGCGTCGACGTCGAGGACGAGGAGACCCGGTACCTGGCGCCGATCGGCCCGACGGAGCCCTCGGACGGGCGGAAGACGCAGTCGTCCGAGGTGCACGCCCCGGTCGTGCCGGTGACGGCCGAGGAGCTCCAGCGCCAGATCAGGGAGCTCGAGGCGCGGCTCAAGCGGATGCTCGCCGGGGGGCCATCGCCCGACGCGAGCGGCGCGGTGGGAGGCATGCCCGAGACCGAGCGGAGCCCGCGCCTGGGCGGAGCGCCCGCCGTGTCGGCCGGCTTCGCCAGCGAGCCGCCGCTGTCCGAGCCCGGGACGGCGCGCGACGTCCTGTCGACCGACTTCTACCTGCGGCAGTGGGGCCGCGCCGGCCTGCGCCGCCGCTCGGAGGAGGTCGACGAGTTCGGCTTCGATCCCAAGTACGAGGCCCGGTACAGGTCGCTCTTCGACTTCCTGCACAGGGTTTATTTCAGGATAGATATCGAGGGCATCGAGCGCATTCCCGCCGAGGGGCGGTGCCTCGTGGTTTCCAACCATTCGGGCGGGCCCATCCCCTACGACGGGCTCATGCTGCGGGCCGCGGTGCGGCGGGAGCACCCGGCGCGGCGGGAGCTCCGCTGGCTGGCCGACGATTTCGTGTACTACCTGCCGTTCGCCGGCACGATCCTGAACCGGCTCGGGGCCGTGCGGGCCTGCCAGGAGAACGCCGAGCGGCTGCTCGCGGGCGAGCGGCTCATCGCGGTGTTCCCGGAGGGCGTCAAGGGCAGCGGGAAGCTCTACAAGGACCGCTACCAGCTCCAGCGGTTCGGTCGCGGCGGCTTCATCCGGCTCTGCCTGCGCACGCGCACGCCGCTCGTCCCGTGCGCCATCGTGGGGGCCGAGGAGACGAACCCGCTGTTCTATCGGGTCGAGCACCTCACGCGCGCGCTCGGCATCCCGTACCTGCCCATCACGCCGACCTTCCCCGCGCTCGGGCCGCTGGGCCTCATTCCGGCGCCCACCAAGTGGAAGATCCGCCTGGCCGATCCGGTGCGGTTCGACGCGTACGGCCCGGAGGCGGCGGACGATCAGATCCTGGTGCGGCGCCTCGCAGAGCGCGTGCGCGCGACGATCCAGGGCCTCATCGACGAGACCCTGGCCACCCGGAAGTCGATCTGGTTCGGATGAAGCGATCTGCCGAGGCGAATCCTCACTCCATGTCTGAAATTAGAAACGAAGGGGATCCGCCCGCCGAGCCCGAGCGAGCGACGAGCAGGGGCGCGCGGCCGGAGGGCGTGCTGGTGATCGACAAGCCGCGCGGGCCGACGAGCCACGACGTCGTGGCCCGCCTGCGCCGCGCCCTGGGCGTGAAGCGCATCGGGCACGCGGGGACGCTCGACCCGATGGCGTCCGGCGTCCTCGTGGTGCTCGTCGGCGAGGCCACCAAGCTCGCCCCGTACCTGACCGCGCAGGACAAGCGCTACACGGCGCGCGTCGTCCTCGGTGTGGGGACGGACACCCTCGACGCGGACGGGGAGATCACCGCGACGCAGCCCCTGCCGCCGTGGCTCGACGCGGAGCTCGGCGCCCTCGCCGGGGCCGGCGGGCCTCCCGGCGGCGAGGCGCTCGCGCGCGCGGCGCCGCGCATCGCCGCCGCGATCGACGCGGAGCGCGCGCGGCGGGAGCAGGCGCCGCCGGCCTACTCGGCCATCAAGGTCGCCGGGCAGCGCAGCTACGCCCTGGCGCGCGCCGGCCAGGCGGTGGAGCTGTCGGCGCGGGCCGTCGAGGTCCGGTCGCTCGAGGTGACCGGCGCCTCGCGCGGCGAGCCTGGTGCACCTGCCGCGGGCGCTGCGCCGGCCACGGGCGCCGCGCCGGCCACCCTCGATCTCGATCTCGGGGTGAGCAAGGGCTACTACGTGCGCTCGCTGGCGCGCGACCTGGGCGCGCACCTCGACGTCCCCGCGCACCTGTCCGCGCTCCGCCGCACGGCGAGCGGCAGCTTCACCGTGGAGCAGGCCGTGTCCCTCGACGCCGACGCCGAGGCGCTGCGCGCATCGCTGCGCCCGCTCGCCGACGCAGCCGCCGCGAGCCTCCCGGTCGCCCGCCTGACCGAGCACGGCGCCCGGCGCGCGCGCATGGGACAAGCGCTCACCGAATCCGACTTCTCCATGGCTCCTGCGCACCCTGGCGCCGCTGTATGGCTCGATCCGGACGGGGTTGTCGTGGCGCTCGGCGCCTCGGAGGTCGCCGATGTGGACGCCGGTGAGGGCCATCCAGCACCGTCGCCGATACGGTTTTCCGTCCTGCGCGGTTTTTCCGAAGCGCCAGACATGCGTGGGAATGCTGCTAGATAAGAGAAACCCACAGCACACGGCAATTCCCTGGACTTCGGCAGATCTACGGCGCATGTCCTTGGCAACGCTCGGCAGGATCGGTCGAGCTGGGGAGTCCGCCTTCGGGCGAGAGCGGCAAGAACGCGTGGTTCCGTCATCTCCTGAGATTTCGCGTCCCGGTCCGGTTGCGCTCCCCTCGCCTGTTCCGTTACGATTCGTCCGTTAGGAGCCTCTGTTTGAGTCCCGATTTCGTTCCATTGCCAGCGCTCGGCGCTGCAGTTCTCTCCGCTGTACTTGGCTCGCTGTTCGTCGGCGCCGACACCGCACTGACGACGTTGAGCGCGACGAGGCTCGGCGCGCTGATAGAGCAGGCGACGGGCCCCACGAAGGCCGCCTACGAGCGGATTCGTCAGGAAGACGCCAAGCTCCGTTCCCGCTACCTGCTCGGCTGGGTCGTATCGACCAGCCTGACAGCCGCCTGCTTCGACCTCTTCTTCCGGCGGGTTGCCCCAGGCGCTGCGCTCTATCTCGGGCTGGCGACCACCATCGTCCTCAGCGGAGCCCTTTACGAGGTCAGCTCCACGCTGGGCCGCAAGCACGCCGATCGGGCCGCATCGTTGGCGGTCCGCTTCTTGCGCCCTCTCGAAATCGCGATGCTGCCGCTCGCCGTACCGCTCGGCTGGATCGGCTCCAAGCTGGGGCCGCGGGATGGTGAGCAGCCGTCGGACCCGAGGGTTGCCGAGGCGGAGGTCGAGATCCTCGTCGATGAGGTCGAGCGTTCTGGTCTCTTCGGGCGAGAGCCGGCGGAGATGATCCGCAATGTGCTCGAGTTCGCCGATCTCACGGCGCGGGACGTGATGGTGCCGCGATCCAAGGTCGAGGCCATCGAGATCTCCACTCCGCTGGAGAAGGTGCTGGAGATCGTCACCGAGAGCGGGCACTCACGTTATCCGGTCTACAAGGATCAGACCGACAACATCGCTGGTCTCCTCTACGCGAAGGACCTGTTCAAGGTCCTCGAGGAGCGTCGGCTCAAGAACACGACGCTCCGGGAGATCACGCGGAGCCCTGCCAATTTCGTCGCCGAGTCGCAGCCTCTCTCTTCGCTGCTCCGGGAGATGAAGAGCCGGAGACAGCACCTCGCCATCGTGGTCGACGAGTTTGGCGGGATGTCGGGGATTGTCACCTTGGAGGACGTGCTCGAGGAGATCGTCGGAGACATCCGGGACGAGCACGACGAGACGGACGACGGCGCTGCCATCCAGGATCTGGGCGACGGCCGTCTGGTCGCCGACGCAGCCGTATCGATGAGTGATCTCTCGGCCTATCTTGGCGCCGAGCTCGACCGTGAGGGGAAGTACGAATCTCTCGGCGGGATGCTCACGCAGCACGTGGGCAAGGTGCCCGAGGTCGGCACGGCCGTGAGCAAGTTCGGCCTGCGCTTCATCGTGCGCGACAGCGACGAGCGCCACATCGGCAAGGTCGAGATCGTCCGCCCCCGCGCCATGGGCGCCGGCGGCGCCGCCTAAATCGCCCCGCGCCGACCCAGCCCGCCGGAGGGCGGCCATCGCGGCCCCTCCCCTCGGCTCCCCCAATAGACAGTGAACCCAGGCACGCCTCCCGCAGCGCCGGCGATGCCTCAGATCTGCGCCGGCCGAGCGGCGCGCGCCCGCACAGGAGACGGGCCCAGATCGGCGTTTTCGGCGCGCAAGCGCACTCCGGTGCGCTGAGCACCGAAAACGTCGAGGTGGGCCCGTATCCGAAGCGGGCGCGTGCCGCTCAGCGGGCGAGGGAGAGTTTGCGGAGCTCGTTCGCGAGATCGTCGCCCTCTTTGATGAGGCCGGGCGTCTCTTCGACAGGGTTGTCCTTGTTGCCCTCGAGCAGCTTGCGGATGTCCGCCATCGCGCTGGCGAGCCTGAAGACCATCTGCTCGCTCGTGAGGCCAGCGACGGACTGAGGATCGACCGGGAGGGCCTGCAGATCGCCGCCGGCGATGTCGCCCTTCGTCCAGCGGGTGGCCTCCTTCTCGGCAGCCTTCATGCCCTGCTGCGTGCGCTCGAGGCGGTTCACCGTGTACTTCGCCGGCCAGTCCTTGCCGAACGGGAACGGCGCCTTGTTGGGAACGAGCTCGGCCAGCGTCTTGTCGCCGTCCCGGCGGAAGACCACCGAGAAGTTCACGACCGGCTCCTCCTGCTCCTTCCACGATTTCTCGACGGGCGCCTGCGCGGCCGAGAGGACGTTCTTGAGGCTGTCCTTGGTCTTGTTGAGATCCTGGACCGCCGTGGTGTAGGCGAGGACCTGGCGCATCACCCGCCCCGGGAGGCCGCCGATCTGCTTGCCCTCCAGGTTGGTGGCATCGAACGGGACGTTGATGCCGCCCAGCTCGGCCACGAGCTGCGCGGGGAACTTCTTCCCCTCGAGCGCCGTCCGGCCCGCATCGAGCTTCTCCTTCAGCTCGACCATCTTCTCGTTCGCGGCCTTCACGTCCTTCGCGAGCGCCGCGGCGCCTTCGACCGCGAGCTTGCCGCGATCGCCGCGCTCCTTCGCGCCGCCGATGGCGAAGCCCACGCCGATGCCGACGATCGCCGCGAGGCCGGCGTAGAGCGCCGTCTTCTTCGAGGCCTTCCGCCGCTCCTGCTCGACCTCCTCGCCGACCTCGACCTTGATGGTCTGCGCGGCGGCCGTCGGCTTGGGCGGAGGCGTCTGGATCACAGGACGCGGCGCCGGCGCGAACGGAGGCAGCGGGATGCCTGGCGAGATCCCGGGCGGGGGCGCGATGCCCCCCACGGAGGGCATCGGCGGCCGCGCGCTCGGATGCGGCGAGGGCATGCCGACCGGGCCCGCGTTCATGTCGGGAGGCGGCCCCGATCCGGGCTGCGAACCAGGCACGGGAAGGGGGACGGCCGCTCCTGGCGCCCCGCCTATCGCCGTTTTGCCAAGCCGAGCCTTCAGATCGATTTTGCTCTTCTTCTTTTCTTCAGCCATCGGCTCCTCGAGGACGGGATCGCTGCACCACTTCGCGCTGAAAACTCCAGCTCGCCCGAGGGAATCGACCCACCACGGCCCGAACCGGAGCTGCCCCTGCGCGAGCGGCAACAGAAGACGACACGGGCCGGCCTCCAACAGACCGACATGGGAGCGGGGAGGGAAAGATCAGCAACACGACGGGAGCGCCGGGCGAGCGGACAACCCGCCGGGCACGTTAGCGGCGCGCCGCCTGGAATGTCAACGCGATGGCGATCGCGGCGCAGGATGTGTTTCGACAGGCGATCGCCAGGCCACACGGGCCACCCGGCCCCACGGCAGCCTCCGCCGGCCTGCAGCTGCGCCCTCGCCGGGTCTGCGCCGGCGTCCCCCGCCCATCCTGCGGGCGACCGCCGGCAGCCTGGCCCTCGGCGAAGGGACCGGGTAGGAAGCAGGGGGTTCATGGTCTCGTTCAAGTTCGGCGGGGGTCGGCCGCCGCGGCTCCGCTCTCCTTCCGGCAAAGGACCGCAGGCGCCGCCAGCTTCATCCACCGGCAACAGACCGCAGGCGCCGCCCGCGGCTTCCTCTGGCGACGGGCGGCAGGCGTCCCCCCCGCCTTCCAGCGGCGGGCGGCAGGCGCCGCCCCCTCCTGCCTCCAGCGGGGGCCGGCGCGGGTCGCCCCCGCGGCGGCCATCGCTCCGGATGGAGACCCGGCGGGTCACGAGCTTCGATGGAACCGACATCACTTACCGCGTGACGCCGCCCCCGTTCGAGGGGGCGAAGACGGTCGTCCTGGTCAACGGGCTGGGCGGGCCGTACCTCGCCTGGCGGGCGCAGGTCGAGTACCTCTCCGACCAGTACCGGTTCATCACGTGGGATTACCGCGGGATGTACGCGTCGAAGCGCCCGTCACCGGACGTTCCGGGCGCCTATGCGGTCGCGAACCATGTCCGCGACCTGGAGGCGATCCTCGACGTCGAGGGGATCCGGCACGGCGCGCTGATGGGATGGAGCATGGGCGTCCAGGTGGCGCTGGAGGCGTTCCGCAGGCTCCCGGGGTTCGCCGCGAACCTGGTCCTGCTGAACGGCACCTACCGCCGGCCGCTGGAGACGATGGGGCCGCTGCCGGGGCTCGGGCGGCTGTTTCCGCCGTTCGTGGCGTTCGCGGCGCGCGCTCACACGCTGGCGGCCCGGATGACGGGCAGCACCATCGGCCCGCCGGACGCGGTGCTCTGGCTGAAGCGAATGGGGCTGCTCGGCAAGACGCTCGACAGCGAGGCGTTCGCCGAGCTCGTGCAGCCGTTCGGCCGGCTCGACATGCACGGGCTCTTCAGCAACCTCCGCGCGCTGGACGCCCACGACGCCGAGCACGTGCTCGAGCAGATCGACGTCCCGACGCTGCTCATCACCGGCGACCGCGATGCGTTCACCCCGCGGGCGCTGGCGCAGTCGATGGCGCGCCGCATCCCGATGGCGGAGATCCTCGTGGTCCGCGGCGGGACGCACACCACCGCGGTCGAGTTCCCCGAGCTCGTGTCGCTCCGGATCGAGCGCTTCTTCGCCGACCACGGGTTCTAGCGCGGCCCGCCTGGCCCGGGGCCAGGCGGGCGCCCACCGCTCACTTCCTCAGGAGGTCCGCGAACGGGTTGTTGCGGAAGCCGCCCGACGAGCTCCCCTGCCCCTTCCCTTGCTGCCCCTGGGCCGGCCGGCGGCCGTCGCCGCGATCGTTGCGGCCGCGCGCGTCGCCGCCGGCGGACGGGCCGCCCGCCTGGGGACGCGCGCCGGCGGGAGCGCCGCCCTTCTTCGCGGTGAGCGAGATGCGCTTGCGCACGAGGTCGACCTCGAGGACACGCACCTTGATCTTCTCGCCCACCTTCGCGACCTCGTTCGGGTCCTTAACGAACCTGTCCGCCAGCTGCGAGACGTGCACGAGGCCGTCCTGGTGGACGCCGATGTCGACGAAGGCGCCGAACGCCGTGACGTTGGTCACAACGCCCTCGAGCTCCATGCCCTCCTTGAGATCCTCCATGGTCCGCACGTCGTCGCGGAACTTCGGCGGCTCGAACGTGGCGCGCGGGTCGCGGCCCGGCTTCTTCAGCTCGCTCAGGATGTCGTTCAGCGTGAACGAGCCGACGTCGCCGGCCTCGTACTTCTTCGCATTGATCCGCGCGATCGCCGCCGTGTCGCCGATGAGCGACCCGACCGGCACGCCGAGATCCGCCGCGATGCGCTCGACGAGGCCGTAGCGCTCCGGGTGCACGGCGCTCGCGTCGAGCGGGTGCTCCCCGCCCCGGACCCGCACGAAGCCCGCCGCCTGCTCGAACGTCCGCGGGCCGACGCCGGGCACGTCGAGCAGCGCCTTGCGGCTCTTGAACGCGCCGTTCAGGTCGCGGTGGGCGACGATCTTCTTCGCGAGGCTCGGGCCGATGCCGGCGACGCGGGCGAGCAGCGGGGCGCTGGCGGTGTTGAGCTCGACGCCGACCAGGTTGACGCAGCTCTCGATCACCTCGTCGAGCTTCCTCGCGAGCAGGCCCTGGTAGACGTCGTGCTGGTACTGGCCGACGCCGATGCTCTTCGGGTCGACCTTCACGAGCTCCGCGAGCGGGTCCTGCAGCCTGCGGGCGATGCTGATCGCGCCGCGCACCGTGAGGTCGAGGTCCGGGAACTCCTCGCGCGCGACCTCGCTCGCCGAGTAGACGCTCGCGCCCGCCTCGCTCACCGGGACGCAGAACAGCTCCTTCAGGCCCTCCGACGCGAGCACGTCCTTCACGAACGCCTCGGTCTCGCGGCCGTGCGTGCCGTTGCCCACGGCGACGGCGCGGAGTGGGTACTTGCGGCAGATGCGGCGCAGGTCCTGGCGCGCGCGCTCGAGCGAGTCGCTGCTCCCGACCAGGTAGATCGTCGTGTGCTCGAGGAGCTTGCCCGTCTCGTCGACGACAGCGCACTTGCAGCCGGTGCGCTGGCCCGGGTCGATGCCGAGCACCGCCTGCGTGCCGAAGGGCGCCGCGAGGAGGAGCTCGCGGAGGTTCTGGGCGAAGACCTCGACCGCGGCGCGATCGGCCTGCATCTTGAGGTCGACGCGCACGTCGCTCTGGACCGCGGGGAGCAGGAGCCGCTTCACGGCGTCGTCCGCGGCCTTCGTGAGCTCGCCGGCCCACGGCGATTTCGGCTTCAGCCCCACCGCGGCGTGGATCGGCGGGACGAGCGGCTCGGGCGCGAGCTCGATCGAGGCGCGGAGCACGCCCTCGGCCTCGCCGCGGCGGATCGCGAGGTAGCGGTGCGACGGGATGTTCGCGACGGGCTCCTCGAAGCTCCCGTACATGTCGAACTTCGTCTGCTTGGCCGCGTGCTCCTCGTTCTTCTGGACCTTGATGACGCCTTCCTTGGCGTAGGCCTCGCGGACGAGCTTGCGCACGTCGGCGTGCTCGGCGATGCGCTCGGCGCAGATGTCGCGCGCGCCGGCGAGGGCGGCCGCCGCGTCGGGGACCTCCTTCTCGGCGCTGACGAACGCGCGGGCCTCCTCCTCGGGGCTGCCGTCGCCCGGCTGCGACCACATGCGATCCGCGAGCGGCTCGAGGCCCCGCTCCTTCGCGATGATGGCGCGCGTGCGGCGCTTCGGCTTGAAGGGGAGGTAGAGGTCCTCGAGCTCGGCCTTGGTGCTGCAGGCGCGGATCTTCGAGGCGAGCGCGTCGGTGAGCTTGCCCTGCTTCTGGATCTCCGTGAGCACCGTGGCGCGGCGCTCCTCGAGCTCGATGAGGTAGGCGCGGCGCTCCTCGATGGCGCGGATCTGCACCTCGTCGAGCCCGCCGGTCGCTTCCTTGCGGTAACGGGCGATGAACGGCACCGTCGCCCCCTCGGCGAGCAGCTTGGCCACCGCCGAGACCCCCTGGCGCGGGAGGCTCAGCTCCTCGGCCAGGAGCGGGACCGGATCGAACGAGCTGTCCGCGCGGCTCGGGACAGCGACAGGGCTCTGCGTCTCAGTCATGGGCGCGGCATACGCGCAGGGTGCACGCGCGTCCAGGCTTGACTTGCTGTCTACCTCAGCCCGCCGCCGCGATGACCTCGCCGTCGCGCAGCACGGCCCGCGCGCGCGGCGCGCCCCAGGGCTGCACGATCGCGTTCTCGTGGGGCAGGTCCCACAGGGCGAGATCGGCGCGCAGCCCCGGACGGACGGCGCCGCACACGCCGCCGAGGCCGAGCGCGGCCGCCGCCTCGCGCGTCGCGCCCAGGATGGCCTCGGCGACCGTGAGCCCGTAGAGCCGCACCGCGAGCGCGAGCGCGAGCGGAAGGCTCTCGGTCGGCGCCGTTCCGGGGTTCGCGTCGCTGCCCACGATCAGCGGGACGCCTGCGGCCCGGAGCGCGGCGACGGGCGGCGGCTCCTGCCGCAGCGTGAAGCTCGCCACGGGCAGCAGCGCGGCGGCGACGCCCGCCTGGGCGAGCGCCGCGATGCCCGCCGGCGCGACGTGCTCGAGGTGGTCGGCCGACGCGGCGCCGAGCGCGGCCGCGAGCTCGGCGCCGCCCACGTCCGCGAACTGCCCGACGTGCACGCGCACGCCGAGCCCCAGCGCGCGCGCCCGCTCGAGCACCGGCCGCGCCTCGTCCACCGAGAACGCGCTCCGGTCGATGTACGCGTCGACGTAGCGCGCGAGGCCGGCCGCGGCGATCGCGGGCAGCCAGGAGCGCGCGACGGTCCCCGCGTAGGCCGCGCGGTCGCCGCCGGCCTCCGGGGGCAACGCGTGCAGCGCGAGGTACGTCGGAACGACGCGGGGCAGGCGCGCGTCCCTCCCCGCCTCGGAGACCGCCTCGAGCTGCTTGCGCTCCGTCGCCTCGTCGAGGCCGTAGCCGCTCTTGGCCTCGACGGCGGTCACGCCGAGCGCGGCCATCCGGCGGAGGCGGGCGCGGAGCGTGTCCGCGAGGTCGCCGGCGGTCGCGGCGCGCGCCGCGCGCATGCTCGCGACGATGCCGCCGCCGGCCGCGGCGATCGCCTCGTAGTCGCCGCCGGCCATGCGGATCGCGTACTCGGCGTCCCGCGAGCCGATCCAGGGCGCGTGCGTGTGGCAGTCGACGAGCCCCGGCGTGACGACCCCCGCGGCCTCGATCGCGATCGGCACGCCGGCCTCGGGCCGCAGGACCTCGCGCCGCGGGCCGACCGCGTCGATCGCGCCGCCTCGCACGACGATCGCGGCGTCCTCGATGACGCCGAGGGGATCGCCGGCCGAGGCGCGCGACGCGTCGCAGGTGACCAGCCGGCGCGCGGTGATGGCGAACGGGCGCTCAGGGTGCTGCGCGGCCTCCGCTCGCGCGGCCCCCGGCGGCGCCGTCACGTCGCCGCCCCCGCGGCGCGCGCCCGCTCGATGTCCTCGATCACCGCCCGGGACGCGGGCCCGCCGGCGATCTCGGCGAACGCCGCGGGCGAGGAGACCGGCCGCGGCGGGCACCGCCGGCGCAGGCCCAGGCACCGCGCGGCCGCCTCGACGCAGCGCTCGCGGAAGCGGGGCTCGCGCTCGGCCTTGCGCACGAGCGCCTCGTGCACGCGGTCCTGCAGGTCCTCGCTGTGGCAGACGAGCAGCGCGTCGCAGCCCGCCCAGACCGCCGCGGCGGCGGCCTCCTCGACGGCGTGGTGCGCCGCGATCGCGGCCATCTCGAGATCGTCCGAGAAGAGCACCCCCTCGAAGCCGATCTCGCCGCGCAGGAGGTCGGTGCAAATGGCGCGCGACAGCGTCGCCGGGACGCCGGGATCCAGCGCCTCGACGACGATGTGCGCCGTCATGAGCGACGCGACCCCGGCCCGGCAGGCGGCGCGGAACGGCGGCAGCTCGATCTCGTCGAGGCGGCCGCGCGCGTGCGAGAGGGTGGGGAGCGCGAGGTGGCTGTCGAGCGCCGTGTCGCCGTGCCCCGGGAAGTGCTTGCCGCAGGCGAGCACGCCCTCCTCCTGGAGCCCCTCCAGGAACGCGACGGCGCCCCGCGCGACCGCGCCGGGGTCGCGGCCGAACGCGCGATCGCCGATGATCGGGTTCGCCGGGTTCGAGTCGACGTCGAGCACCGGGGCGAAGTTCAGGTTGATGCCGACGGCCCGGAGCTCGGACGCGACGGCGCGCGCCGCGCGGCGCAGCAGCGGGAGGTCCGCGAGCTCGCCGAGCGAGCGCATCGACGGCAGCGTCAGGAACGGCGCGGGCAAGCGGGTGACGCGGCCCCCCTCCTGATCGATGCCGATGAAGGGGGGCCGATCGGGGCCGCCCGCCGCGGCAAGCGCCTGGCAGAGCCGCGCCGTGGCGGCCACGTCAGGGACGTTGCGCCGGAACAGGATCGCGCCGCCCCGCCGCCCCTCGGCGAGGGCCTTCAGGTACCGGGCCGGCGGCTCCGCGCCGTCGAAGCCGCCCACGATGAGCTGACCACACAGGACCTCGAGCTCCAGATCGAGCCGCATCGTCCACCACCTCTCGCGCGGCGCAGGCGGGTGGCCGGCCGCGGAATCCGTTCGTAGACGACTCGTAAACGACTTGGGCCGACGAGGCCACTTCCGAGGGATGCCGGTGCGCCGGAGGGGAGGCCGCGGCGCCGGAGGGACGCGACGCGCCGCGGCCGGCTCCCTCAGAACCGGATCGCGATCTTCCCGAAGTGCGCGCCGCTCGCCATGGACTCGATCGCCTGGCGCACCTCGGCGAAGGGGACCACGCGGTCGACGACAGGCCGGAGCCCGCTCGCCGCGATCGCGCGGTTCATGTCCTCGAACATCGCCCGCGACCCGACGAAGATGCCCTGCGCGGTGATCTGCTTCATCAGGATGGGGAACAGGCCGACATCCCCCAGCGCGCCGCCCGTGAGCACGCCGATGAGGCTCACGCGGCCGCCGAACCGGACCGCGCGGAGCGAACGGGCGAGCGTGCCCGCGCCGCCCACCTCGATCACGTGATCCACCCCCGCGCCGCGGGTGAACGAGCGCGCGGGCGCGTCCCAGTCGGGGTTCGCGCGGTAGTTGATGGTCTCGGACGCCCCGAGCGACCTCGCGCGCTCGAGCTTCTCGTCGCTGCTCGAGGTGACGATGACGCGGGCGCCCGCGAGCCGGGCGAACTGCAGCGCGAAGATCGAGACGCCGCCCGTGCCCTGCACGAGGACCGTGTCGCCCGCCTTGAGGTGGCTCGCCACGAAGAGCGCGTTCCAGGCGGTCACGGCGGCGCACGGCAGCGACGCGGCCTCCTCGTCCGTGAGGTGCTGCGGGACCGCGACGACCCCCTCCTCATCGAGCAGCACCCGCTCCGCGGCCACGCCCGGCAGCTCCCCGCCGAGCGCCCCCCGCGCCTTGTCCGCGGAGAGCTCCCCGTCGATCCATCGCTGGTGGAAGATGGGGCTCACGCGATCGCCGACCTTCACCCGCGTCACCCCGTCCCCCACGGCAACGACCTCCCCTACCCCGTCGGAGAGCGGGATGAGAGGCAGCGAGAACTTCGGGTTGTAGAGCCCCTTCGCCACGAGCAGGTCGCGGAAGTTGAGCGACGCCGCCTTCATCTGGAGGACGATCTGCCCAGGCCCCGGCTCAGGATCCGGAAGATCGATCGGGCGGAGCGCGTCGAGACCGAACGAACCCTGGATGGCGAACGCTTTCATGCAGATCCTCCTTGAGCGGAGATCCGCTATCCCACGCGGGGTGGAGGCCGGTCAACGCGCTGGCCGCCGCGCGTCGCGGAGCGCCTGGGCAGCGAGCCACAGGCCGGCCGCCGTCACGAGCGCCGCCCCGAGCAGCTGGTCCGCCGACGGGCTCTCGCCGAGCCAGGCGGCGGCGAGCACGTGCGACAGGACGACCCCGACGTAACCGATCGCGCCGATGCGCGCCGCGCTGTCGAGCGCGTAGGCGCGCGTCATCGCGAGCTGCGCGAGGCCGCCGGCGAGCCCCGTCCCGATCAGGAGGAGCGCGCCGAAGGCGTCGGGCGTCCGCCAGACCGGGATCGAGAGCGCGACCATCGCGGCGCTCGCCACGAGCGAGAAATGCAGCGCGATCGCCTCGGGGCTCGCGCGCTCCCCGCCTGCGCCGATCCTGCGCAGCCAGATCATCGCGAACGCCGAGAAGACGGCGCCGAGCGTGGCGATGAGCGCGATCTCGCCCGCGATCGCGAGCCTCGGCGCGGCGACCAGCCCGACGCCCGCGAAGGCGAGCAGGGTCGCGAGCCAGAGGCGCGGGCTCGTCCGCTCGCCGAGCAGGCGCGGCGCGAGGAGCGCGACGAAGATCGGGCTCGTCGCGCCGAGCGTGACCGCGTCGCCGAGCGCGATCTGCGGCGTGCCGAGCGTGTAGAAGCCGCAGAGCATCGCCCCGGTGCCGCAGAGCGAGCGCGCCCACGCGAGCCGCCGGTCGCCTCGACCCACGGAGAGCGGCGCACGGCGGACGAGCGCGACGCCGAGCGCGGTGGCCGCGCCCACCAGCGTTCGCGACGCGGCCACCTCGGGCCACGGGGCGTGCTCCGAAGAGAGCCGCGCGAGGACGTTCATCGCGGCGAAGAGCGATTGGGCCAGGAGCATCCACAGGACGCCCGCTGTCGGGTGCGCCGCGCGCTCCTCGCGCTCCGCGGCGAGGACGATCGCGGAGGCCCCGGGCGGGTGCGCGGCGACCGCGCCCTGCGACGATGACGACGTGCTCACGTAGCGCATCGATTACCACCTCGACCTCGCCGCCGTACACGCCGCCGTGCGCCCGGAGGCGTCGGCGCTCCCGGGTGCGTGCGCGACATCGAAGCGCTACGGTCGCAACGATGCGCGCGATCATCGGAGTCACGAGGAGAAGCAGGACAGGAGCGATGGATGGTCAGCGGGAGCGCCGATCCGGGGCGCTCTGGCTCGGGCTCGTCGCCGCGAGCGCCCACGCGCTCGGGTGCGGCGCGAGCGCCGCGAACGAGCCGGCGGAGGGGCCCTCCGGGGGCAAGGCGGCCTGGGAGGGAGCGGCGGAGGAGAGCGCGCGCCCCTCGGAGGGCAAGCCCGCCGGCGTGGAGGCCGGCGGCGAGGCCCAGGGCACCCAGGCCCCGCCCGCGCCGAGCCAGCAGATGACCCGCGCGGAGGCAGCGCGGTACGTGCTCGGCCTCGTGAACCGCGATCGCGCGGCGCACAAGCTGCCTCCCGTCCGGTGGGACGAGACCGCGGCGCGCGCAGGGCGGCGGCACGCCGAGGACATGGTCCGGATCGGCTTCACCGGCCACTGGGGCAGCGACGGCTCGGTCCCGGAGGAGCGCTACACGGCCGCGGGCGGCGACGGGTTCCCGATGGAGAACGCCGGCTGCTTCGCCGACGCGACCCCCCGCGAGCTCGATCCGGATCCGCGCTTCTCCGCGGAGAGCCTCGAGCGCGTGCACCAGGCCTTCATGAACGAGAAGCCCCCGGCCGACGGGCACCGGCGCAACGTGCTCACAGCGTCGCACACGTCGCTCGGGGTCGGGCTGGCCAAGGCGAAGGGGTTCGACATCGCCTGCCTGGCGCAGGAGTTCGTCGACGACTACGGGACGTACCAGCCGCTGCCCAGGCGGGCGAAGATCGGCGAGCGGATCCGGGTGAGCGGCGAGCTCGCCGCGCCGGCGAAGATCGCGGGCGTCGGGATCTCGCGGGTCGAGCCGGCGAAGCCGATCAAGCCGGAGAAGCTGCTCAAGATGGGCGGATACCCGATCCCGCCCCCCTACGCGACGTTCTTCCCGAAGGGCTTCAAGACGCCTATTCCTCTCCAGGTGACCGGCAATCGATTCGACATCCAGGTCCCGCTGGACGACCGCGGGCGGCCCGGGCTCTACGGCGTCAGCGTCTGGGCGACGTTCCCCCCCTCGGACGAGCTGAAGATGGTCTCGCTCCGCACGATCGACGTCGTCGGCAAGGGAGGCGCACGATGAGCCAGAGCCGCCCCCCCACGGCGTCCGAGGAGCTCGACGCGGTCAAGGTGCTCGATCACCTGGTCCGCCGCGCGGTCTCGATGGGCGCGAGCGACATCCACGTCGAGCCGAAGCGCGACGGCATCCGCGTGCGCTACCGCGTCGACGGCGTGATGGTGGCGCAAGGGCAGATCCCGATCGAGATCGCGCCGTCGCTCACCTCGCGCGTGAAGGTGCTCGCGCGGATGGACATGACCGAGCGGCGCCTGCCGCAGGACGGCCAGTTCAGCCTGGAGCTCCACGGCCACCCGCTCATCCACCTGCGCGCCTCGACGTTCCCCGCGATCCACGGCGAGACGCTCGTGCTGCGCGTGCTGCTGAGCCACCAGCTGATCCCGCTCGACAAGCTCGGGCTCGCCGAGGGGGACCTGCCGCGGCTCGAGCGGCTCGCCGACCGGCCCTCGGGGCTGATCGTCGTGTGCGGGCCGACCGGATCCGGCAAGACCTCGACGCTCTACTCGCTGATCAAGGTCATGAAGACGAGCGAGCTGAGCATCGTCACGCTGGAAGATCCGATCGAGGTCGAGTTCGCCGACATCACGCAGGGGCAGACCAACCCGAGGCAGGGCTTCACGTTCGCGACGGGCCTGCGCGCGATCCTCCGGCAGGACCCGGACGTGATCATGGTGGGCGAGATGCGCGATCCCGAGACGGCGCAGATCGCGCTGCAGGCGAGCCTCACGGGGCACCTCGTGCTGTCGACGCTGCACACCTCCGACGCGGTGGACACGGTCGCGCGCCTCGTGGACCTCGGCGCGGAGTCGTGGATCGTGGCGAACGCCCTGCTCGCCGTGGTCGCGCAGCGGCTCGTCCGCAAGCTCTGCGAGGAGTGCGCGGAGGCGTACGAGCTCGAGGCCGCCGTGACGGGCGAGGAGGACAAGGTCCTCATCGAGAAGGGCGCCGAGCTGAAGCGCAGCGTCGGGTGCCAGACATGCCACTTGACGGGCTACCGGGGTCGCATGGGCCTGTTCGAGATGCTGGAACTCGACGACGACCTGCGGGATCTCGTGAAGGCGCGGGCGGGGAAACGCGCGTACCGGGACGCCGCACGCAGGGTAGGCCTCGTGCCGCTCCGCGAGGCCGGGCTCGCCAAGGTGAAGGAGGGGCTCACCTCCCTCGACGAGGTGCTCCGCGTGACGTGACGCTCCCCGCTCTGGAGGAGGTCTTGCCGAGCGTCTCTGCCAGACGCGCCGCGGTTCGCCCTGCGATCCGCGGCGCGCCGCCGGTCAGGTCGCCGGCGAGGAGCCGTCGTCGACCGCGTTGGCGGCGATGACGCCCTTGTACCAGAGCGCGCTGTCCTTCGGGATGCGCCGCTGCGTCTCGTAGTCCACCCAGACGATGCCGAACCGCTGCGAATAGCCGCGATCCCACTCGTAGTTGTCCATCAGCGACCACACGAAGTACCCCGCCAGCGGCGCCCCCGCGTCCATCGCGCGCCGCGCGGCGACGAAGTGATCGCGCAGGAACTCGAGCCGCCGCGTGTCCGGGATGCGGCCGTCCTTATCGGGCTCGGTCGAGTAGGCCGCGCCGTTCTCCGTCACGTAGAGCTTCGGCACGCCGTACTCCACGTGCAGCCGGAGGAGCAGCCGCCGCAGCCCTTCCGGGTAGACCTCCCAGTTCATCTCCGTCTGCTCGGAGAGGGGCGCGACGTGCACCGTCCTCGGCAGGTTCTGCTCCTCGGGCACCTTGCTGCTCCGCAGGACCGCCCGCGAGTAGTAGTTGAGGCCGAGGAAGTCGCACTGCGTGGCGATGATCTCGAGATCGCCCGGCTTGCACACGGTCAGCCCCTCCGGCGGGAGGTAGCCCAGCGCAATGTAGTCCTCGATCATGTCCGCCGGATAACGCCGGCCGTACAGCGGATCGAGGAACCAGCGGTTGAAATACCCGTCGTAGTGGCGGCACGCGTCGTAGTCGGCGGCGCTGGGGGACGCGGGCATCGCGTAGTTCATGTTCAGCGTGATGCCCACCTCGGCGCCGGGACAGTTCTGGCGCACCACGGGCACCGCGAGGCCGTGCGAGAGCAAGAGGTGGTGGCTCACCGCCAGCGCCTTCTTGAAATCGCGCCCGCCCGGCGCGTGGATCCCCTTCTCGTAGCTGAGGAACGCCGTGCACCACGGCTCGTTGTGCGTGATCCACTTCTTCACGCGATCGCCGAGCTTCCGCGAGATGGCGTCGGTGAACTCCACGAACGCGTCCGCCGTCGAGCGGTGCTGCCAGCCTCCGACCTGGTCCTGGAGCACCTGCGGCAGGTCCCAGTGGAAGAGCGTCGCGTACGGCTCGATCCCGGCCGCGAGCAGGCCGTCCACGAGCCGGCTGTAGAAGTCGAGCCCCTTCTGGTTCACCGCGCCCCGGCCGTTCGGGAGGATGCGCGGCCACGCGATCGAGAACCTGTAGGCCATCATGCCCAGGCTCTTCATCAGCGCGATGTCCTCGGGCCACCGGTGGTAGTGGTCGCACGCGACGTCGCCGTTGGTCCCGTCGACGATCTGACCGGGCGTCTTCGCGAAGCGATCCCAGATGGACTCGCTGCGGCCGTCCTCGTTCGTAGCCCCCTCGATCTGATAGGAGGACGTCGCGGTCCCCCAGACGAAATTGTCGGGAAATCTCAGAGACGGCATGTCGATCTGTGGTTCTCCTCAGAGCGGTTTTCAGCGGAGCCTGGTACGAACGTCACAGAGCGGAGGTCACCCGCACAGGAGACGGGTCCAGATCGGCGTTTTCGGCGCGGAAGCGCACTCCGGTGCGCTGAGCACCGAAAACGTCGAGATGGGCCCGTACCCGAAGCGGGTGACCTCCGCTCTAGAGAGGTCCGGCCTCGACGGAGGCGGGCACCTTGCGATCGTAGAGCGCGGAGGGCGCGATGACGGAGCCGGGCGCGTAGAGATGGCAGCGGACCCAGTGCCCCGATCCGACGTCGACAGGCCCCGGCGTCTGCTCCCGGCACGTGTTCATCACGCTCGGGCAGCGGTCCGCGAAGGGGCAGCCCGGCGGCGGGTCGATGAGCTTCGGCGCCCCGGAGCGGGCGGGGAGATCGCCGCGGATCGAGCCGTTCGGATCCGGGACCGCCGAGAGCAGGAGCTTCGTGTACGGGTGCGCCGGCTGCTGCATCAGCTCCTCGCTCGGCGCGCCCTCCACGATGTGGCCTGCGTACATCACCATCGTGCGATCCGCGACGTAGCGCGCGCTCGCGATGTCGTGCGTGATGTAGAGGTAGGAGATGCCGCGCTCCTCCTTGAGCTTCTCCATCAGGTTCAGGACGCCCATGCGGATCGAGACGTCGAGCATCGAGATCGGCTCGTCCGCGAGGATCACGCTGGGATCCACCGCGAGGGCGCGGGCGATCGCGACGCGCTGCCGCTGACCGCCCGACAGCTGGTACGGGAACTTGAGCGCGACCTCCGCGGGCGGGTTCAGATCGACCGTCTTGAGGAGCGCGTGCACCTTCTCCCGGAGGATCGCCGGGGTGGGCGCCTTGTTGTGGAGCAGGAGCGGCCGCTCGAGGTGGTAGCCGATGGTGTGCACCGGGTTGAGCGAGCCGAACGGATCCTGGAAGATCATCTGCACCTGCCCGCGGTAAGCGAGCGAGGCGCGGGTCGGCTCCTCCTTCAGCACGTCGCGACCCTTGAACACGATCTGCCCGCTGCTCGGCGGCATCAGCCGCGCGAGGAGCCGTGCGATCGTGCTCTTGCCGCTGCCCGACTCGCCGACCAGCGCGATGACCTCACGCTCCGCCAGCGAGAACGATGCGTCGTGCAGCGCCCGGAGCTGCTGCGATCGCAGCCCGCCGCCGACGGGGAAGTACTTCCCCAGGCGCACCACGTCGAGGACAGGCGAGACAGAAGGTTGCGTCATCGTCATCGTCAGTAGAGGTGGCAAGCGCCGCGGTGCTCGGGCGCGATTTCACGAAGGACGGGCAGCTCGTTCTGGCAGGTCGCGAAGGCCTGCGGACACCGGGGGTGGAAGCGGCAGCCGGCCGGCGGGTTGCGCATGTCGGGCGGCGAGCCCGGGATGCCCTGCAGCTTGCGGCGCGGCCCACGGACCGAGGGGAACGACCCGAGGAGCCCCTGCGTGTACGGGTGCTTCGGATCGCTGAAGAGGTCCTTGGCGCGGGCGGTCTCCGCGAGCTTGCCCGCGTAGAGGATGGCGATGCGCGTCGAGAACTCGGCGATGAGCGAGAGGTCGTGCGTGATGAAGAGGATCGAGAAGCCGAGGCGCTCCTTGAGCTCGGCGATCTGCTGCAGGATCTCCCGCTGCACGACCACGTCGAGCGCCGTCGTCGGCTCATCCATGATGAGGAACGGCGGCTTGAGCGCCATCGCGATCGCGATCACCACGCGCTGCCGCATGCCGCCCGACAGCTGGTGCGGGTAGCTGTTCAGGCGCGACGAGTCGATGTTCACGAGCTTGAGCAGCGCCGCCGCGCGCTCCATCGCCTGAGCGGGCGTCACGCCGTCGTGCGCGATGATCGGATCCGCGATCTGCTCGCCGATCGTCAGCACCGGGTTGAGCGCGGTCATCGCGCTCTGGAACACCAGCGCCATCTTCCGCCAGCGGAAGGCGCGGAGCTGCTCCTCGTTCATCGCCAGCACGTCCTGCCCGGCGAAGTACACGTGCCCGCCCGTGATGACCGCCGGCGGGCGGAGAAGCCGCATGATGGCCATCGCCACCGTCGACTTGCCGCTCCCCGACTCGCCCGCGAGGCCGAGCACCTCGCCCGGGGCGATGTCGAAGGAGACGTTGTCGACCGCACACACCGGACCCGTCGGGGTGATGAACTCGACCCGGAGATCCTGAACCGAGAGAAGCGGACTAGGCGCCATGAGTCCTCACCACCGGCGTTGACGAACCCGCCGTGACCTTGCGGCTCCTGAGGAGACGCGACCAGGCTCCCTCCGAGCGGAGCCGCGGATTCGAGATCTCGTCGATCGCGTAATTGATGAGCGTGAGCGCGAACCCGACCAGCGCGACGCACACGCCGGTGGGGACAATGGTCCACCAGGCGCCCGTGAGGAGCGCGGCGTTGTTGCTCGCCCAGTAGAGGTTCGTGCCCCAGGTGATGGCGCTCAGGTCGCCGAGCCCGAGGAACTCGAGGCCGACCTGGGCGCCGATGGCGTAAACCGTCGCGCCGATGAAGCCGGACATGAGGAGCGACGTCATGTTCGGCAGGATCTCCACGAAGATGATGCGCGCGCTGCTCTCGCCGCTCACGAGGGCCGCGGACACGAAGTCCTTGTCGCGCAGCGCGAGCACCTGCGAGCGGAGCACACGCGCGTTCCACGCCCAGCCCGTGAGGACGAGGACGAACAGGATCGTCATCGGCCCGGCCGGCAGGTAGGCCGCGATGACGACGGCCATCGGCAGGCCAGGGATGATCAGGAACACGTTCGTGAGCAGCGAGAGGACGCTGTCGATCCAGCCGCCGAAGTAGCCCCCGGCCATGCCGATCGCCGCGCCGATCGCGATCACCGCGAAGCCCGTGGCGAAGCCGACGGCCAGCGAGGTCCGCGCGCCGACGATCGTCTGCGCGAGCACGTCCTGCCCCTGGCCGTTCGTGCCGAACAGGTGCTCGGCGGAGGGAGCCTCGTGCGGCATGCCCACGAACGCGTGCGGATCTTGCCCCACGATCGAGGGGCCCAGCAGCGAGAGGAGCAGGAAGAAGAGCACGATGAGCGTGCCCACCATCGCCTTGCGATTCGAGAGGAGCAGGCGGAGCCACCCCGCCGCACGGGAGCCGCCGCCCCCGCTGTTGCCTTGTTGCGCAGCCATCGCTTCTCCTGGACCCAGCCGTCAGCGCCCGCGGGCGCGGGGATCAAGAAACACGTAGATCACGTCGACCAGGAAGTTCGCCCCCAGCACGGCGAACGTGATGGTAAGGAAGATCCCCTGCATGAGCGGGTAATCCTGGTTTCGAACCGCCTGGATGAGCAGATAGCCTTGCCCCGGATACGAGAAGACGATCTCGGTGAGCAGCGAGCCGGCGAGGACGAAGCCGAGCGCCATGCCGAAGCCGGTGACATTGGGCAGGAGCGCGTTCCTCGCGGCGTAGGTGAACATGACCCGCCACTGCGAGAGCCCCTTGGCCTGGGCCATCGTGATGTACTCCTCGGACAGCACGGTGACCATCGCGCTGCGCATGCCGAGCATCCAGCCGCCGATGGTGGCGATGACGATCGACAGGGCGGGCAGGATCATGT
This sequence comes from Sorangium sp. So ce327, assembly GCF_051530205.1. Lineage (NCBI taxonomy): Bacteria > Pseudomonadati > Myxococcota > Polyangiales > Polyangiaceae > Sorangium > Sorangium sp. So ce327. The sequence continues at coordinate 6,396,952 of NZ_CP150330.1, forward strand.
GCGAGAGCACGCTCCCGATGAACTCCAGGCTCCAATCGGGCGAGAGCGTGTCGCTGTAGGCGTGCCGCAGCGGGAAGGCCCCGAGCACGAACCCGAGGAGGTAGAGCGACACCATCGCGAGCCAGAAGTAGGGGAACGCGCCGAGGAACATCAGGACCGGCGGCATGATCGAGTCGAGCCAGCCGCCCCGCTTCCACGTCGCGACGATCCCGAGCAGCGTCCCCAGGCCGAAGCTGACGATCACGGCGGCGCCCGACAGGAGCAGCGTCCAGCCGAGCCCCGTCGCGATGACCTCCGTCACCTTCGCCGGGAAGTGCGCGATCGATGTGCCGAAATCGCCGACCAGGATGTGGCTCAGGTAGGTGAAGTACTGCTTGTAGAGCGGCTCATCCGTGAACCCGAACGCCTTCCGCAGCGCCTCGATCGCCTCCGGCTGCAGCTGCCCCCGGAAGCGCACGAACATGGCCGAGGCTGGATCGCCCGGCATGGCGCGCGGAATGAGGAAGTTGAGGGTGAGCGAGGCCCACGCCGCGATGAAGTACAAGCCCAGCTGTCGCAGAAGGTAACGCACAGAAGCTCTCTCTTTTAACCTGCGCTCCGGATCAGGTCACGCCCAACTTCACTTCGGCTTGAGCTCGGTGAGGACCAGGAGGTACTCGGGCGGGTTGTTGGGCGACAGCTTCGCGTACGGGTTCTCCTTGCTGGGGAACCCGGTGAAGCGGCGTGTGTTGTACTCGCCCCAGGACGGCCCGGGGAACAGCGGGATCGAGGGCGCCGCCTCGGAGAAGATCTCCTGGAGCTGCTCGATGATCTTCTTCTGCTCCGCCGGCTCGGTCGCGGCCTCGAACGCCTCGAAGAGGCTGTCGGCCTGCTTGGCGCCGAAGCGGTGCCAGTTGCGCGCCGACGTCTCGCCGACCGGCTTCGCGGTCGCGGTGCCGAGGAGGTCTCGGTAGAAATTGTAGGGCGTCGGCTCCTCGTTCGACCAGCCCATCGACAGGTCGAACGTGCCCTTCTGGAGCGCCTCGAAGAACGCGCTGAAGTCGTACGTCTTCAGCGTGGCCTCGACGCCGATCTGCTTCACCTGCTGCGTGACGATCTGCGCCGCGCGTACCCAGTCGGACCAGCCCGTGACGACGTTGAGATCGAAGCGCAGCGGCTTCCCGTCCTTCACGCGGATGCCGTCGGCCCCCTTGGCATAACCCGCCTCGTCGAGGATCTGGTTCGCCTTGGCCACGTTGAACTTGACCCAGTCGCCCGCCTCGACCGTCTTCTGGCTGCGCCAGCGCTCGTGCGCGTCGCTCAGCGCCGTCGCGTCCGCCGGCCGCGTGTAGTTGTTCATGGCGACCTTGACGATCTGCTCGCGGTCGAGCGACATGCTGATCGCCTTGCGCACCCGCGCGTCGTCGAGGGGCTTCTTCGTCGTGTTCGTGTAGACGAACACCGTGCTGCCGACGAGCGGGAACCAGTAGTGGTGATTCGCCGGGTCCTTGCCGACGTAGACCTTCTCGATCTCCGGGACGAAGTTGCCGGCCCAGTCGACCTCGCCGTTCAGGAGCGCCAGGTTCGCCTGGTCGTTGCCCGGGTACGCCGGGAAGCGGAGCCCCTTGATCGCCGGCTTGCCCGGCTGCCAGTAGTTCGGGTTCCGGCCGAGCTCGTAGATCTGGTTCTGGAAGGTCTTCACCTCGGTGAAGGGCCCCGTTGCGACCGGGTTCTCGTTCGTGTACGTGACCGGATCCGCCACGTCCTTCCACTTGTGCTCCGGCACGATCGGCTGGTGGCCGAGGAAGACGAGCCCGGGGACGTACGGCCGCGTGAGCGTGAACTCGACCGTGGAGTCGCTCTTGGCCTCGACCGAGGTCAGCCACTTCCAGACGCCTTGCAGGTCGAGGGCGACGTGCTTCTTCAGGAGCCCGAAGGTGAAGGCCACGTCCTTCGCCGTGAACGGCTGGCCATCGGACCACTTGACGCCGGACCGCGTCGTGACGGTGAGCGTCTTGTTCCCGTTACCCCACTCGTACTTGGATGCGAGCCAGGGGGTGAACTCGCCCTTCATCGTGTTGTAAACGAGGAGCGGCTCGTAGATGCCAGCGACGGTTGGCCAGCGAACGTTGCCTGATGCGAGCAGAGGATTGAAGTTCCGCACCCATGACGCTTGCTGCTCGATCGAGACGGTCAGGAAGGTGTCGGCGGCCGGAGAGGGCTTGCCCGCACCCGGCGCGGTGCTCGCGCCGCCCGCGGACTCCTTGGTCGGTTCGGTCTTCCCGCACCCCGCTGTGACACCGACCGAAAGCAGCAACGTCGACAACACGAACGTCCGACGCGGCAACAACCAGTTCCTCATGAGAATGCTCCTCGCGGGGCCCTCGTGGATACGCCCGAGCGCCCACCGTCCCTCTCCCACTCCTCAATCTCCCTGGAAGCCACCACGCAGCAGAGCGGCTCGCCGGAATTCGACACCGCGACGCAGTGCGCCATACCAGCATCCAGGCGTCGGCACTGTAGCCGTTTTCGCACAGCAGTGTCAACGGGGATTCGAGGTCGCTGTCAAGTTCTCGCGCCGCTTACTCAGGCGCGTTTCCAAGGGAGATGTCGTGGTGCGTCATGTCTCGCAGCAGCAACTCCGTCTCATGTGGTGCTCATGGTGTCATCACGCGTCATGAGGAATGATGGCTTAAGCACTTGCACTGTTATTTTCTTTGGTCGCAGAAAGAAAGTAAGCAGTCACAGACTGCGTCGGTTCGGGCACCTGAGGTACGCCGCCGTCCACGCGCGTCCGGGGCAGGTCTATACAGACGTCCGCGGGCGATTACAAGACCAGAAATTTCCAACTTCGCGCCGGTGGACAGGGGGGTGCGCTCCCAGGGCGAGCGCGGACACCCCCCCTGGGCGGGCAGAGTAAGGAAGGCCGCATCAGGGGCGGACGCGGGCGGAGCGCCGGGTGCGCTCAGCGTTGGTGTGCGGGCCGCTATTCGACGCCTGATGGGCTGGTCCTCTCCGCCGTGGCCGTGAGTACCACGTATCAGGAAAGGCTCCCTTCGATGTCATCAATGTTTCGCGCACAGGCGCGGGCGCGGGCGCGGGCGCGGTCCAGACGAGCGGCCGCGAGCGCGTTTCATGGAAGCGGGGGAGCGGACGCTGGCACGCGGAGCTCGCTGCCGAAGAGCTCGTCGGCGGTGCAGCTGTCGAGGAACGCGCTCTCCTCACCCAGCTTCAGCTGAGGCTCGGGCGAGCCCTGCACGACCAGCCCGAAGCGGTTGTCCAGGGCGCGAACGCGGGAGAGGCGACCCGTGCTCCGGTCGTACAGGATGCCGGCGCGCGCACAGCCTTCCACCCGCACGTCATCGAGCGCGACGGTGGATCCGGCGAGCGCGAGGACGCCGTCGGCGACGAGCTCGTCGCGCCGCCTGCCCTGTGCGGCGCGGGGATCACCCGTCACCCCGTCGACGACCGTCTGCGAGATCTCCGCCTCCGAGCCGAACAGCACAACGCCGGCCGTGCGGCTCCCGCGGACGATGGACGAAGCGAGCCGGATCTCGTACCCCGCCGCAGCGACGCCGATGCCCGTGCTGTCGTCGTCGCCGCCGTCGTCGTCATCGTCGTCATCGTCGTCATCGTCGTCTGATTCGCCGCCCGAGGTGCCGTCGATCAGGTTCCCGATGATCTCGACCTTGCTGCCGAGGACCTCGGTGCCGGCGAAGACGCCGACGGAGCGGTTGCCGCTCACGACATTGCCCGCGAGCACGGCGGTGGCGCCTCTGTAGATGACGATCCCCTGCCCCACCGGCGCGCGGCGGTCCGGCGCGACATGCCCCTCGACGAGGTTGCCTGTCACGGTCGCCTCGGACCCGTCATATCCCACGAGCAGGCCGGTGCCCTCGTTGCTGCGAATGGCGTTCGACACGAGCGTCACCCGGCCCTCCGCCACGGTCAGCCCGGCGCCGTCCCCCCAGCTGCCTTCGGCGATGGTGCCTTCGATGAGGTTGCCGCCGGCGATCAGCTCGGCGGAAGAGTCGCCGACGTGAACCCCGGTGCCGCGGTTCCGGACGACCGCGCTGTCGTGGAGGCGCATCGCCGCGCCGCGGGCGACGGCGACCCCGAATCCGCCGAGCAACGACCCGGTCGGGGCCGCCACCGTGCCCTGCACCAGGCTCCGCGTCATCGTCGCCGCGCTGCCCTCGCCGATGACGGCGACGCCGATCTCCGTGTTGCCGAGGACCACGCTCGAGTCGATGGCGACGCGCGCTTGCCTCGCCGCATACACGCCGACGCCGTAAGGCGGGTCGGAGGTCCCGGGGCCCGTCCCCTCGACGAGCACGCCGGAGAGGGTCGCGGACGCGCTGGCCGCCACGAGGATCCCGGACAGCTGGTTTCCAACGACAGCCGTGCTCTCGATCGACGCCTCGGCGCCGTCCTGCACGACGATCCCCTGGCCGTCCGCCGGGTAGCGCCCAGAAGACACGGTTCCCTCGACGAGGCTGCCCACCACAGACGCCGTGGCGCCCGCCTGGAGCGCCGCCACGCCCGCCGCGCGGTTGCCCGTCACGGCGCTCTCCTTCACGAGGAGCGCGCCGCCGGCATCCGCAAAGGCGCCGATGCCGGTTCCTGCGCTGCCGTCGCGCGTCCCCTCGATCCAGCTCTGCGCGACCGAGAGGCGGGCGCCATCGCCCGACAGGACGCCGGCATGCATGGCGTCCTTGATGTGAACGCGCTCGAGCGTCACGGCGCTCGCGCCCGTCGCCACGACGCCGGCGCCGTCTCCGCCGATCTCGATCCCCCGGAGCGTCACCTCCCCTGCGTCGAGCACGGCCACGATCGCGGGAGGACGCACGGCCGAGCTGACCCCGCGGATCCGCACGCGCGAGGCGCACGGGCCGGCGATCTCGAGCGGCTTCGTGATGACGACCGGCTCGTCGTAGGTCCCCGCCGCGAGCGCGATCGTCCCGCCGTCGTCGACGAGCCCCAGCGCCGCCTCGATCGTGGTGACCGGCCTCGCCTCGGATCCGTCGCCGTCCGCGCCGGAGTAGCTCGGATCCACATAGACGTTCCCGGACACGCGCGGGACGCTCCCCCACGGCCCGCGCCCGCAGCCGGCGGGGCCGTCGACCGGCACACACCCCGCTTCCGGCGTCGCGAACGTGCCTGTCGGGCACCTCGCCATGGCCGGCCTGCAGAGCCCGTCGTCGCCCGCGAGCTCCGGAGCGCAACGGGGGATGCCAGCGGGAATACAGCCCTCATCGAACTTCGGGATCGTCCCCGCAGGGCACTTCTCCATCGATGGATGGCAGAGCCCGTCGTCCTCCACGAAGAGCTCGGCGCACCCCTGGATGCCCACCGGCATGCACGCGTCCGCGGGGCCGAGGACGTGCCCAGGCGCGCAGCTCGGCGCGCGCGGCGCGACGCCCTCGCATACGAGCGGGGCGCCGGAGCTCCCCGAGGCGTCGCTGCACGCCGCGACGAGCGGCAAGAGGGCCGCGATGCAGGCGGCCAGGCAAGATGAACCCGCGCGCGTCGCGCAGAAGCGCATGCAATCCCCTCCTTGGAAAGCGCTGCCTCGCGCGCCGCGGGCTCCCGCTCCTCGGGCGAACAGCTCTCCAGAGCTCCCGCAGCAGCGCGGAGACCGCGCGTAGCCTCCATGAACAGGCGCTCCGAGCGCCCGAGATCGTCGAGGAGCCCGCGCCAGGGTGACGAGGACGCCGCCTGTGCGCCTGTGCGCCTGTGCGGCGCTGCGCGAGCTCCTTTAGCGTAATGAATCCTACAACGGGAGATGCGCTCCTGCCAGGCAAAGGAGCCGTGATCGCGCCGACTTTCCCTTCGCTGCAGCGCCACGGACGGCTGCGCCGCGCCGGGTCTCCCGGGCGTGGGCGCGCGAACCTCGCTGACAACGAGGCTCGCGCGCGGCCGAGCGTGTGGGTCAGACGTCTTCTGTCAACCACGTTGAACCGGGCGAACGCGGCGCGGGGACGCCCCGCGCAGGCGGCCGCTCCCGCTGCATCGCGAGCCCGCCGTCCGCGGCTGAAGCCGGCGGCCGCGCCGTCGTTCCGGACGACGGGGTGACGCGCGGCGCGGCGCAGAGCGCGGCACACTCACGCGACGACGGCGAGGTTGCCGCAGGAGGAGCGCCGCACAGGGCCCTTGTCGGCCCAAGTGGGCTGCGCACGGCGTGACCAGATGGCCGCAAGCGATGAGAACATCGCCGCCGACGAGCGCAGATGTCGAGTCGCTGCAGCCCCTGATTGCGGGGATCCACCAGGTCTTCGGAAATGCGGCTTGCCGAGCGCGATAAAGCCGCAAGTCGGGTCGTCCTCCCCCGTCTCATGCCGTCCCGCCGCGCGCGACGCGCGGGGGGCGCCCTGCGATGGACGTCGACATTTGCCTTTCTCCAGCGCTCGAAAGGCTCCCACATCGGCGCTGCGAGGCGGCGCCGGCGCGCGCCGGCGCGGCGGCTCCCCGGCGCGATGAAACGGGGCAGAACGCTCACCCGGCGCGGATTCAGACAATGCACTTTCGCCGTCGCCGACGCGGCAGGCTCTGCACACGAGGAGTCAGGCACGCAGCCTGCTCTCCACGCCGTTCAACATGCCGGCGCGGGCCCGAGGGCCGTAGCAGGGCATGGAAGGAGGACGGATGGTTCGCTCAATCGATATGAAGATGGCGCACGCGGCGATGCTCTTTTCTGTGTTGATGACCGGGTGCGCAGTCGACGCGGTGGCTCCGCAAGAGGCCGAGTTGGACCAGGCTGACGTCGACGTGGCGTCGAGTGAGCAGGCGTTGGAGGACGAGGAAGCGACGGACGAGGAGACGCGGGGCGGCGGCCTGATCGGCGCGCCCGGGGCGCCGGGCAAGACCGATATCGGCCAGGGCCCCTTCAAGGGCGGCCTCGGCGGCCCCGGTGGCCCGCTCCAGGGCCCCGGCGGCGTCGGACAGGGCCCCTTCAAGGGTGGCCTCGGCGGCCCCGGTGGCCCGCTCCAGGGCCCCGGCGACATCGGACAGGGCCCCATCAAGGGCGGCATCGGCGGCCCCGGTGGCCCGCTCCAGGGCCCCGGCGGCGTCGGACAGGGCCCCTTCAAGGGCGGCATCGGCGGCCCCGGTGGCCCGCTCCAGGGCCCCGGCGACATCGGACAGGGCCCCATCAAGGGCGGCGGCCCGCTCCAGGGCCCCGGCGGCGTCGGACAGGGTCCCATCAAGGGCGGCATCGGCGGCCCCGGTGGCCCGCTCCAGGGCCCCGGTGGCCCGCTCCAGGGCCCCGGCGACATCGGACAGGGCCCCATCAAGGGCGGCGGCCCGCTCCAGGGCCCCGGCGGCCCCGTCGGCCAGGTCGGGCAGATGCCCGGCGGCCCGGTCGGGCAGATGGGCGGGATCCCCGGCCTCGGCGGCTTGCCGGGCATGGGCGGCTTCGGGTGGCCGCTCGGCATGGGCGGCTATCCGTACGGCGGCTTCGGCTTCCCCGGCGGGTTCGGCGTGCCGCTCGGCGGCTTCGGCGGCGCTGGGTGCTGCGGCGGGGGTGGTTTCCCTGGATCGCTCTTTCCCTGACGTCGTTCCCCGGGCGCGACGGCCACGCTGCCGCCGCGCGCCGTGGTGAATCGGTACGAGGGTCCGCCCGAACCTGCGGGGAGAGTCACCCGAGCTCTCCGCGAGGCGGGCGGCCCGTCCGTCGACCGGCCTCTGGAGAGCGGCCGCCCTCGTCGAGCGCGGGGCCCGCGAAACGTTGGACCCCCGCCGCGCGGTCGAGGCAGCATACGGCGATGGAAGACGCCCCCCTCCTAGAGCGCGAGCCGGAGACCAACATCTTCGGCGAATCCATGGTGGTGTTTCACACCGCCGCGGACCTCATCGGCCTGGCTCCCCGCATCCGGCTGGAGCTCGAGCAGCCCGACTACGAGCACATCTTCTACATCACCACGCAGCTCCAGGACCGCCTCGTCCCCTTCCGCGGAGAGGCGGCCGCGGCCTACGAGCGGCTCCCTGCGTCGGTGATCCCGAACCGGGCCGCGATCACCCCGCTCTTCAACGGCAAGCTCATCCTCCGCCCCGAGGCGCTCCGGAGCGGCTCGATCCACGTGCAGGACGGGACGATCCGCCTCGCCGATCAGGGCCTTTACCGCATCCAGCCCGGCGCGTTCGTGCGCTTCAAGGCCTATCGGGTCCAGCACAACCAGGCGCGAGGGCCTTACAAGGGCGGGCTGCGCTTCCACAAGGCCGTGTCGCTCGACCTGTTCAACGCGCTCGCCGCCGAGATGACCTGGAAGACGGCCATCGCCGATGTCCCGTTCGGCGGCGGCAAGGGGGGTATTCGCATGGACCCGCGCGAGCACAGCAAGGAGGAGCTCGAGGCGATCTCGCTCCGGTACATGTACCGGCTGAAGCAGCTCATCGGGCCCAACGTGGACATCCCCGCGCCGGACGTGGGCACGAACGCCGAGGTGATGGCGTGGCTCCTGCGCCAGTACAGCGACGGCGAGCGCGAGCGGGTGAACCACCGCGGCGTCGTCACGGGCAAGGACGTGCGCATCGGCGGCTCCGAGGGGCGCGTCAAGGCGACCGGGCAGGGGCTCGCGTACTGCATCGAGGAGTGGTACGCGCAGCGCGGCGCCCCCCTCGCGGGGGCGCGCTTCATCGTGCAGGGCTTCGGCAACGTCGGCTCCGCCGCCGCCGAGATCCTGTGCCGGATGGGCGCGCGGTGCGTGGCCGTGCAGGACGCCGACGGCGCGATCTACGACCCGAACGGCGTCGACGTCGGCGCGCTGATGGCGCACGTCAACGAGAACCCGCAGAACCTCCGGCGGTCGGTCGCCGGCTACAGCGGCGCCCAGGCGATCGCGAGGGACGATTTCTGGAGCGTGGACGCGGACATCTGCATCCCGGCCGCGCTCGGCGACGCCATCACCGGCGAGGTGGCCGAGCGGCTGAAGGCGAAGCTCGTGGCCGAGGGCGCCAACCGCCCGACCACGACCGAGGGCGACAAGGTGCTCGCGGAGCGCGGCATCAGCGTCATCCCCGACATCATCGGCAACGCGGGCGGCGTGACCGTCTCCTATTACGAGTGGATCCAGAACAAGCGCATGGAGCACTGGACCGAGGGCGAGGTGAACGCGCGGCTGGAGCGCGCCATCAAGAGCAACTACCGCCTGATCTGCGACATCGCGGAGGACCGGCCGCGCCGCTCGGAAGATCACGACTCGACCGGGCTCGCCGTGGGCAAGCGCCTGCCGATGCGGCTCGCCGCGATGGTGCTCGCGCTCAAGCGGATCGAGGCGCACTACATGCTGGAAGGGTTCTCTCAGTGATCTCGGCAAAACGACGAGCGCGGCGCCGGAGTCCGGCCGTCCCTCTGGCCGGGTTCCGGGCGGGCGGCGGCGGACCTAGCGAGCGACGCCGTACCCGAGCTTCTTGATGCCGTAGACCTTGATCTTGTGCTGGAGCGTTCGCAGCGGCAGCTCGAGGCGACGCGCCGCCTCCGTCTGGTTCCAGTCGGACGCGCGCAGCGCCTCGAGCAGGAGCTCGGCCTCGATCTGCTCCAGGCGCGTCTTGAGGCCGACCGCGGGGGCCGCCCCCTGCCCCGGATCGGACGCGCGCGGGGGGAGCGGCTCGGACGGGCGCGAGGGCAGCGGCTCGGACGCGCGCAGGGAGAGGGCCGGCGCGACGCCGGGCTCGGACGAGCGCGAGACGTCGACGGCGCGAGAGGGCGTGGGCGGCGAGCTGGGAGAGGTCACCGCCAGGCGGATGCGCTCCGGGAGATCGCGCGCCATGATCGCGTCGCCCTCCGCGATCACCACGGCCCGCTCGATCGCGTTCCGGAGCTCACGCACGTTGCCTGGCCACGAGTAGCACTTCAGGAGGGCCAGCGCCTCGGGCGCGAGCGACTGGACCCTGCTGAGGTTCGCCGAGTTCGCCTGCGCCAGGAAGCCCGCCGCGAGCGTCGCGATGTCGTCGCGGCGCGCGCGGAGCGGCGGGATGTTCAGCGTCATCGCGTTCAGCCGGTAGAGCAGATCGAGCCGGAACGTGCCCGCGTCGCACATGGCGTCGAGGTCGCGGTGCGTCGCCGCGATCACGCGGACGTCGACCTCCAGCTCCTTGGTCGCGCCGACGCGCGTCACCCGCTTGGTCTCGAGCACGCGCAGGAGCGCGGCCTGCGCTGCCGCGGGCAGCTCGCCGATCTCGTCGAGCAGGACCGTGCCGCCCGCGGCCGCCTCGAACACGCCCTTGTGCTGCTGGCTCGCCCCGGTGAAGGCGCCGCGCTCGTGGCCGAACAGGGTGCTCTCGACCAGCAGCGCCGGGATCGCCCCGCAATTCACGCAGATGAGCGGCTCGCCGCGGCGCGGGCTGCCGTCGTGGATGAACCTCGCGAGCACCTCTTTGCCCGTCCCGGTCTCGCCGCGCAGGAGCACGGGGATGGAGGAGCGCGCGGCCCGCAGCGCCACCTCGACGAGCGATCGCATGAGCGGGCTCTTGGTCGCGAGGAGGTGGCCGTCGGCCTCCCACTGGCTCTCCGGCGGCGCGCCCGGCGGGCCCGCCTCGTCGGGCGGCCGGGTGCTGTCGACCTTCGGCGTGACGTAGACCAGCGCGCCCTCCGGGGACGCGAGGCGCACGGGCTCGGCGGGGGTGGCGCTCCGCGACGCCTCGTGGCTGACCTCGATGAGCTTGTCGATGGACGTCGCGGCGTCGGGGGACACGGCGACCCCCGCGACCAGCAAGGGCTCGCCCTCGCGGCGCGCGACGATCGCCTTCGCGAGCTCCTCGGCGAGCTCGGGGGTGACCTCGGGGAGCAGGATCTCGAGGGTGTCGGCGCTGTAGAAGGCGACGCGATCGACGGGCCTCAGCGCCTCGCGCACGCGGAGCCCCCAGTGGCGGAGGTGGCTCGCCTGCGCGCCGAGCGAGCGGACCACGACGAGCGCGAACTTGCGGCCGAAGAACCTGGACCGCACGATCTCGGCCTGGAGCGCGAAGCGGAGCGCGTCGGAGCCCTCCAGGCCGAACGGGGGCATCTCGCCCCCGGAGAGCACATGGACCGACGCGACGATGCCGCCGAGCAGCACCTCGTCCCCGGCCTTGACCACGCCGCTCTCGACCCGCTGCCCTGAAATGCGCGTCCCGTTGCGCGAGCCGAGGTCCTCCACCACGACCTCGCCGCCCACGAGCGTGAAGCGCGCGTGCCGCCGCGAGATGCTCCTGTCCCGGATCACCACGTCGGCCGGGGCCTCCCTGCCGACGACGACGCCGACGCCGGGGCTCATCGGGGCCATCTCGACGCCGTCATGATGATAGACGAGCAGGAGCACACGCCGCTTCTCCGAGCGCGCGTCCTGGAGGAGCTCCCCTGTCTTGATGGACAGCGGCGCGGTCGTCGCCATGGGGCCGGTCCTGTAACCGCTCACACTGCCCAACTACGCCTCATTCCTCCCAACGGCAACCGGGAAGCGGCGGCGCCCCCGGTCTTCGACGAAAGCGCGCGCGGGGCGTCCGCATGGTAAGGAGGTCGGATGCTGCGTCTCAACGCCGAATGGACACAGGTGCTCCGCCGGTACAAGGAAGACCACCAGGATCCACGCAACCAGGCGTGTCACCAGGTCGGCATACCGCTCATCGTCGCGAGCTTCCCCGTGGGCGCGACGCTCATCGGCCTCCCGCTCGCGGCCGCGATGTTCGCGACCGGCTGGGGCTTCCAGTTCGCGGGCCACTGCTTCGAGGGGAAGAAGCCGTCGTTCGTGGACGACAAGCGGAGCCTGATCATCGGCGTGCTCTGGTGTCTCGAGAAGTACGGCCTGCGCGTCTTCGAGGAGACGCCCGCCCCCTGACGCTCCTCGCCAGGCGCTTCCCGGGCGCCGTCCACGGGCACGGCTGTGACGCGGACAGATCGGCTTCCTGCATCAGAAAACCTGGAACATGGTTTTCTTTGCCACTGTGCTGCATTGCGCAAAGCTTTCTTGACGTGATGCACGCATGGTCGTACCTGTGTCGCGGGCGGGGGCGATGACTCTTCCTATTCCGGGTCCTCGGCAGGCACCGCGCCCGCCGGCGCATCGACGTCCGTCCGCCGTGCCTCTGTCCCGACGAGCTCCCGGAGCTTCGGGACCGGCCCGCCGCAGGCGATGAGATGGACGAGGACGAGGAGACGGGGATGGGGAGTGCGGGGAGCATGAGGGGGAAGGTCGCCGTGATCACGGGGGGCACCTCGGGGATCGGGCTCGCGACGGCATCCGCGCTGGCGCGGCAGGGCGCCCGGGTGACCGTGCTCTGTCGCCGTACCGGCTCCGACGGCGCGAGGAAGCTCGCCGCGCTGAAGGTGCTCGGCGAGGTCAACCTCGTCGAGTGTGACCTCGGCCGGCTCGCGTCCGTGCGCGCGGCGGCCCGCCAGGTGGCCGACCGGTGCGGGGTCGTTCACCTGCTCGTGAACAACGCGGGCGTGTTCCTGCGCGAACGCGCGGAGTCGGCCGACGGCCTCGAGATGACGTTCCAGGTGAACTACCTGTCGCATTTCCTGCTGTCGAACCTGCTGCTCGACCGGCTCAAGGCCGCGCGCGACGCGCGCGTGGTCAACATGGTCGCGCCGGTGGACAGCATCCGGCTCGACTTCGATGATCTCATGTCGAAGCGCTCGTATTCGTTCCTCTCCGCCTCCGCGCGGTCGAAGCTCGCGCTCGTGCTCGCGGCGCGCCGCCTCGCGGAGAGGCTCTCGGGCACAGGAGCCCAGGTGCTCTGCTACTACCCTGGCCTCGTGCGCTCAGGGCTGTTCGAGGGGACCTCGCGCGTCCTCAAGGCGCTGATCGACGTCGTGGGCGCGACGCCGGCGCAGGCGGCCGCGAACCTCCTCGCGATCCTGGCCGAGACGGCGCCCGCCGGGAGCCCCGCCTTCTTCGAGCGGACCAGGGCGAGGCCTCTCAAGGGAATGGCGACCGACGCAGAGGCGGCCTCGCGGCTCTGGGAGATGAGCTCGAGGCTCGTCGGCTTCACCTGAACGGAAGGGCCCCCGGCTCACCGGAACCCCCGCTTCTTGAGCTCCGCGGCGAGCGACGACTGCACGCGCTCGACCTCCCGGCCGATGGCCCGCACCGCCTCCGTCGCGCTCTCGAGCGTCCCCGCGCGCGCCTCGCGATCGAGCCGGGCGCAGAGCTCCTTCAAGCTCGAGGCCGCGAGCGCGTCGGCGCTCTCGTAGAGCGCCCAGGCGAGCCGCTCGAGCTCGCCGAGCGCGCCCTGCGCCGCGGCCTCGCGCATCGAGGCCACCCGGGTCGGGGCCTCCGTGAGGAAGAGCTCGATCACCTCGGTGACGACGTCGGGCTCGACGGCGCGCAGCCCGCCCCGCGGCCGCGAGGAGGCGGGCTGGCCGCGCCTCGACGTCGACGGGGGCGAGGGCGTGACCAGGGTCGGCGGAGCGAGCTCCACGCTCGGCGGCGCGCCGTCGGGGTGGGCGGCCTCGTACGCGCCGGACCGCGACGCCGCGCCGGGAGGCCGCCGCCCGCGGTCCGCCTCGTCCTGCCTCGGCGGCTTCGATGAGGCCGTCGCCCGCGCCGACTTCGGCGGGTGCGCGCGCGCCCCGGCGGACATGTGCTCCGGCGGCAGCCCTGCGAGCAGCCGCAGGCTCGAGTGCAGCTGCGCGCGCCGGATCGGCTTGATGAGCACGGAGTCGACCTCGGCGCGGCTGGGCGCCTCCCGGCCGGCGTAGGTCATGAGGCCGACGCGAACGGGCGCGATCGCCCGGTCCGCCTTGATGCGCTGGAGCAGCATCAGGCCGTCGAGATCGGCCAGCTCGAGGTCGATCAGCACCATGTCGTAGGCGGCGCCGGCGTCCGCCGCCTCGCGCAGCGCGGCCAGGGCGGCGGCGCCGCTGCCCGAGGTGCGGCACGCGAGCCCGAGCTCCTCGCTCAGCTTTCGCACCACCTGACGCACCGAGCCGCTGTCGTCGACAACGAGCACCCGCTTCCCGGGCAGGTCGATGCGCGGGATGAGCGCGCGCTCCGCGCCGCGCGCGCGCCGCTCGAACGGCAGCGCGAACGAGATCCCATGCCGGCGCGCGTCGATGTCCGCGGGCTCGCAGAGCTCGCCGCCCATCGCGACGACCAGGCGCTTCGCGACGGCCATGCCGGACGCCACGCCGAGGTCTCGCCCGGACGCGAGCCGCGCTCCCCCGCCCGGCGCGCCCGCCGCCCCCAGCGCCGCCGCGCCGTCCGCCCGCCCTGCGCCCGCTAGGCGCACATCGAAGCGCACCCGCGCGCGCGCTCGCTCGGGCGCACCGTCGAGCCTGCCTTTCGCCTCGTCGTTGCGGGCCGCGTCCAGCGCGGCGCGCACCAGCACCTCGCCTCGGGGCGCCGCGCCGATCGCGGTCGCCACGACGTTCAGCAGGATCTGCCGCAGCCGCGCGGCGTCGCCGCGCACCGCCGCCGGCACGTCCGGCTCGACGTCGAGCACGAGCTCGGTCCCCTCGTCATGAGCGCGATCGCCGAGCAGCTCCGCGGCGTCCTCGATCGCCCGGCGCAGATCGAAGTCGGCGTGATCGACGGGCAGCCCGCGGCCGTCCGGCTGGCCGAGCGAGATGAGATCGTCGACCATCGAGAGCACCGCGTCGCCGCTGCTCCGGATGCGCCGCGCCCAGGCGCGCTGCTCCGGGTCGAGCTCGCTGTCGAGCAAGAGGCTGCTGAACCCGACGATCCCGCCGAGCAACGTCCGGATCTCGTGCCGCATCTGCGCGACCGCGCTCGCCTCCCCCTCCTCATGGGCGAGCGCCCATGGCCGCGCGGCCGGCTCCTGCGGCGCGAGCGCGCGCTCCGCGGACTCGCTGCTCCTCGTGCCGGGGCTGCTCTCTGGACCGCTCCGGCGCTGCTCTTTGCCTGCCATCGACGCCCCGCCACGCCTCGGTCGCCCGCCCCACGCAGGCCCCACGACGCCGGAGCTTCAAGTGTACTGCTTACAATGCCCCGGAGAGAAGCTCGCCGTGCGCGCCGCGACGACCGCGCCGCGCCGTGCGCGCGCCATTTGCGCGTGCTTTACACGCCTTTTAGGCGGCTTTTACATGCCTTTTACGCGCCATTCACGCGATGTCAGCGTCCGTCAGCTCCCGCGCCCCGCGCCGCGGCAAGGGCGCTCGGCGGCGTCTCCCACGGTTCGCGAGGCCCATCGGGGTGACGCGCGTCCCCGAGCGCCGTCACGACGACGCGCTCGCGATCGACCGCCGCTTCTGCCGAGAGCACGCTGACGGCCGACGGGTCCTCGGACGACGCGAGCGCGCGCCGGCTGTGCCCGAACAGGCGCAGGAGCAGCTCCGGCGGGGCGAAGTCGAGATCGCTCTCGTGGACGAAGAGCCGCCCGAGGTGCTCGGCGTAGGCGCTGGCGAGCACCTGGAAAGGGATCCTGTCGAAGGCGAGCGCGCGCCGGCGGCTCGCGGCCGCCGACCCGAGCAGCGCCGCGAAGAGGGTCGTATAGATGGCGCGGAGCCTGATCCGCATCGAGGCCGGGCTGCGCTTCAGGGCCTCGCGCAGGAAGTGGACGTTGAGCGGGACGTGGAACGACTCGTCGCGCGTCAGGATCGTCAGCATCTGGCGCACCGCCGGGTACCGGGCTTCCCGCAGCGCGAGGCGGTAGGTCGTCGAGCCGATGGTCTCGAACATGAGGTTCGTGAGCACGATCGTCTCCACCCGCTTCGCGCGGCCGTACAGGCGATAAAAGGTGCCGGTGACGCGGCCCATGGGCCGGACCTCGCCGCCGATGTACGCGAGGAACTTCGTGAGCAGCTCGCGGTGCCACCCCTCCTCGTCGCCGTAGAGCCGCAGGCACTCGCCGAGCTCGGGGTCCCAGACGCTCACCTCGTCGGCCAGCGCATGCGCCTGCATGAGGCCGGACTCCTCGGCGCGGAACGCGGCGTTGAAGAAGGCGATCGCGGCCTGGCGCTCTCCCTCGCTCTCCCACGGGATCGGCCGGGAGAGGTCGAGCTCTTCCTCGTACATCCGCTCCGCGCGGCGGCGCAGCATGCTGAGCCACCACGAGGTGGCGCGCTGGACGGGGGGCTTGCGGGAGATCGGCTGGGACGCTGCAAGAAGCATCGGGCAAGGACCCCGTCGATGACGGATGAGGAGCCGTCTCCTCGATCGCGCACGACGGGACGGGCGGCACCATAGCGCAGTTGTTCGGCGCGGCGCAGCCGGGAGCGCGGCGCGCCCGGGCGCGCCGCGGGCGGAAGGCTGCTCGGGCGCGACGGATCCCTGCGCGGTCGATCGACGGGCCGATGGACGGCGACGGGCGGCGCCGGGCGGACGACCCGGGGGGCAGGGGCATGGCGCTCGGGGGTCACACGCACGCCGTGCGACCGTACGCGACGCTACGCAGCGCCGCGCGAGACCCCCGCGCAGGCCGAGGCGCGCGTTCGTCGCCGTGGCGCGCTTTGTACGCCCCTCCGGGTGGGATACCATAGTCGACCCACTGTGTTCTTCGAGCAGCTCGAGCTCCCCCTCGGAGGGCTCTATCCCCAGACCGAGCCCACGCGCATCCCACGGACCCGGCGCGTCTTCGTCAACCGCAACCTCAAGCTGGCGGGGATCGACTGGGTCGGCTTCGACATGGACTACACCCTGGCGATCTACAACCAGACCGAGATGGACAACCTCTCGATCCAGGGGACCGTCACGAAGCTCGCCGCGCGAGGCTACCCCGAGGAGCTCCTGCGGCGCCTCCGCTATCCGATCCACTTCCCGATCCGCGGCTTGCTGATCGACAAGCGCTTCGGCCACGTGCTCAAGATGGACCGGTTCAAGGTGGTCCAGCGCGGGTACCACGGCCTCCGGGAGCTCACGAAGGACGAGCTCCGGTCGCTCTACCAGCACCGCAAGATCCGGCCGAACACCGCCCGCTACCACTGGATCGACACGCTCTACGCGCTGAGCGAGGCCACGCTCTACGCCGGCATCGTCGACGCCCTCGAGGAGCGCGGCGTCGCGCTCGACTACGCGCGGCTGTTCACCGACATCCGCGAGTGCATCGACGAGGCGCACCGGGACGGCACCATCCTCGACGTCGTCCTGTCCGACCTGCCGCGCTTCGTCGAGCGCGACCCGAACCTGGCGCAGACGCTCCACAAGTTCCGCTCGGCGGGCAAGAAGCTCTTCTTGCTCACGAACTCGCGCTGGCCGTTCACCGAGAAGATGATGACGTACCTGCTCGGGGACGCGATGCCGGAGTACCCGAGCTTCCGGCACTACTTCGACGTCATCGTCGTCGCCGCGCAGAAGCCGGCGTTCTTCCAGGAGCGCCGCCCGCTCCTCATCCGCGACGGCGCCGAGCCCCGCCCCGCCACGGCCCCGCTCGAGCGCGGCGCCATCTACGAGGGCGGCAACCTCAACGACTTCGAGAAGTTCCTGAACATCTCCGGCGACCGGGTCCTCTACGTCGGCGATCACATCTACGGCGACATCCTCCGCTCCAAGAAGGAGAGCGCGTGGCGCACGGCGATGATCATCCAGGAGATGGAGGCGGAGGTCGCCGCCCACGAGTCGTGCCGGCGCGAGCACATGGAGAGCGCCCTGCTCGAGGGGCGCCGCGAGGAGCTCGAGGACCAGCTGCGCTTCTACCAGCAGCGCTACAAGGATCTGACCCGCAAGATCGAAGAGGAGCAGCAGAAGAAGAACGGCGCGACCAACGGGGGCGGAGCGACGCTGCTCGCGGAGGCGAACGGCGAGCACGTCCAGATCGACTACGCGACATCGTTCTACGAGGCCGAGCGGGGCCGCACCAAGCGCGCGGTCGAGCGCATCCGCGGCCAGCTCCGGGCCGTCGACGCGGAGGTCGGCAAGCTGGAGCGCGAGATCGCCCGCCGCTTCCACCCCTACTGGGGCTCGCTGCTCAAGGAGGCGAACGAGACGTCCAGCTTCGGCGATCAGGTCGAGGAGTACGCCTGCATCTACACGTCGCGCGTCTCGAACCTGCTCGCCTACTCGCCGCTGCAGTACTACCGGAGCCCGCGCGACCTGATGCCGCACGAGCTCTGATCGCCGAGGCCTCCGCGCCGGTGCGCGGGCGCCGCATGAGGAGATCGCCATGAGCATCGCCCGCCCCCGCCCGCTGTTCGTCGCGCTCGTCGCCCCCGCCCTCTTCGTCGCCGGCTCCGCCGGCTGCGGCAAGCGGGCCTGCTTTCACTGGACCGAGCTCGAAGGGGCGTGCCCGTCGAGCGGCGAGGCGCGCGTGTTCTTCGAGAACCCAGGCTGCGTGAGCTCCATCGAGTCCATCGACAGCGAGGGGGATTTCGACGGCGAGCTCTGCTGTTACGACGTCACCACGGTCGACACCGGCGACGAGGAGTGCACGACGGTGCAGGGGCCCATGTCCGGCAGCGCCGGCGGCGGACGCCCCCCCATCCCCAAGTAGCCTGGGGGCGCGGCGCGCGGCCTGCGCCGCATCACTTGCAGCAGCGGAAGCCGGTCGAGTAGTCGTGGTACCCGCGCGAGTGCGCGGTGGTCTTGTACTCGCAGCCGTCGCCGTGCTTGGCGCTGTCGAGGTAGTAGCCGCCGCGGAAGGTGCCGCGCGGCGCGCTCGTCCACTCGTGCAGGTTGCCCACCATGTCGTGGACGCCGAAGCTGCTCTTGCAGCGGCGGAACGCGCCCGAGGACGCCAGCGTGCCCGGGAGCTGGTTCAGGCGGGCGTCGTTCATGTTGGCCCACGTGAACGCCGACTGCGGGGCCTCGCCCCCCTGGCCGAAGTAGCGGTTGAACGACGAGACGCCGCTGTCGTTGCAGGCGCCGCGCTCCCGCTCGCGTCCGTAAGGGAACACCGTGGCGCGCTTGCCTCTGCACGCGGTGACCCACTCGTCGTCCGTGCAGAGTCGCTTGCCGGCGCTCTGGCAGGCCGCCTCGGCCTGATCCCGGCTGATGTACGCCTGCGGCTTCACGCCGCGCCGGCTCACCGCCTTCACCTTCAGCTTGCCGACCGGCTCGAACGGCGAGTGCCGGCGCTTCCCGCCGCCGGAGAGCAGCTCGACGGTGCTCGCCTCGAAGCGATCGATGCAGAACGTCCCACGCACCGAGGCCATCCCCGCGGGGCACGCGGCGCGCGCGGCGGCGGCCGTCCTGGGGCTCGGTAGCCCGAGGGCCGCGAGGCCGAGCGCCGCGACGCCCGCGGCGAAGACCGGCGAGCGCGCGAGGGACAGGGCGGGCCGGCGCGCGAGGGGGTGAGACGGGAAAGGGGGTCGCATCGCGGAGAGGCCCAGGCCCGGGGCGAGCTCCTGGCCATAGCCGATCCCCGGCGCGGCGGGCAAATCGCCGCAGCTGGCGGAGACGGGCCCGGACGCGCGCGCTGCTGGCGCTGGACGAGCGGGCGATTTCGGTCACGCTGGCGCTCCCATGACAGCCACCGTCCCGCCCGCCGCCGGCGCCACGGCCGCGGGCTCGCGCGGCGACCTCCCCGCGCCCGCGGGCTCGCCCGGCGATCTTCCCGCGGCCCTGCTCCGGAGCTCCCCTGCCGACTTCATCGTCGAGGAGCTCCCCGCTTACGCGCCGAGCGGCCGCGGCGAGCATGTGTTCGTGACCTTCCGCAAGACGGGGCGCACCACGCTCGACGCGGTCCGGGCCATCGCGCTCGCGCTCGGGGCCGACCCGGGCGGCGCCGGCTTCGCCGGCATGAAGGACCGTCACGCGATCACCACGCAGACCGCATCGTTCCAGCTCCCCCTCGCGCAGGATCCGGCGCCCCTGCTCGAGAAGGCCGAGCTGCCCGGGATCGAGGTCCTCACGGTCGCCCGGCACGACAACAAGCTCAAGCCGGGGCACCTCCTGGGCAACCGGTTCCGGATCGCGCTCCGGGGCATCGCTCCCGCGGCGCTCCCGCTCGCCGAGCGCCGCCTTGCCGAGATCGGCCGCGCCGGCGTGCCGAACGCGTTCGGGCCCCAGCGGTTCGGAAGGAACGGCGACAACCCCGAGCGCGCGCTCGCGTGGATCGCGGGCCGGGAGCGCGGGCCCCGCGACAAGCGCGAGCAGCGGCTGCTCTTCTCGGCGCTCCAGTCGCTCTGGTTCAACGAGGTGCTCGCGCGCCGCGAGGCGGACGGCACCTGGAGCGCCGTGCTCCCCGGCGATCTCGCCAAGAAGCGCGACAGCGGCGGGCTGTTCCTCGTGCCGCTCGAGGGCCCGGAGCTCGCGGACGCCGAGGCGCGCGCCGCCGCGCTCGCGATCTCGGCGACGGGCCCGATGTTCGGCCGGAAGATGCGCTGGCCCGAGGGCGCCCCGGGCGCGCTGGAGCGCGAGGTGCTCACCGCGGCGATCGGCGACCCTCGCAAGCTCGACGCGTTCGCCCACGCCGGAGAAGGCACGCGGCGCCCGCTGCGCCTGGAGGTGGACGGCCTCGAGGTATCCACCTTGGAGGCGGCCGCCCGGGAGGCGGCGGTGAGCGCCGCCACGCCAGGAGCCGCGGACGATCCGGATGTACGGCACGGAATCGTCGTCTCGTTTGTGCTACCGAAGGGCGGCTACGCGACGACCGTCCTTGGGCGAGTCTTCCAGCTCGTCGACGCCTCCGCCCCCCGGCCCTCCATCGGCAGGCCGGGGGCGGGCAGCGCCCCTCCTCCGGAGGGGGACGAAGTCGAGGAAGGGCAGCCCGCCGTCGACCCGTAGAGGCTCTTCGAAGCGCGGCTCCCCCCCACCCCCCATCGGAAAGGCACCAAGGAACAAGATGAACCTCGTCGAGTGGCTGCAGCGCATCATGGTCGGATTCGGGGCCGCCTGGGTCATGTGGTTGATGATCGCCCTCAGCGTCGTCTCGGTCGCCATCATCCTGGAGCGCGCCTGGTTCTTCTGGTCGCTCCGCGACGATCTCACCGTCCTCGCGCGGGACCTCAAGACGTCCCTCGACGACTCGATCGAGGCGGCGCGGCGGCGGATGGACGCCTCTCCCTCGGCCGAGGCGGCGGTCGTCGCGGCCGGCCTCGCGGTGGCGCACCAGGGGCCCGAGGCGGCCGAGGAGGCCATGGCCGGCGCCGCGGCGCTCCAGCGCATGAAGCTCGAGCGGCGCCTCGCCTACCTGGGCACGCTCGGCAACAACGCGCCGTTCATCGGGCTGTTCGGCACCGTCATCGGCGTCGTCGGCGCCTTCGACGCGCTCGGCCAGGCGGCGAAGACGCCGGTGGCGCAGGCCACGTCGCAGGCCATGGCGCCGCAGGCGGTCATGTCGAGCATCGCCGAGGCGCTCGTCGCGACCGCGGTCGGCCTCGCGGTCGCCATCCCGGCGGTCGCCGCGAACAACTTCTTCCAGCGCATGATCAAGTCGACGCTCGCCAACACCGAGGCGCTGACGCGCGTCCTGCTCGCGCACCTCAAGATCGATCCGGCGTTCGCCGGGGCCGCGCCCGCCGCCGCCGTCGAGCAGCCGCGTGGCAAGGCCGCGAGGGCGTCGCGGCAGGACGAGCACAAGAAGGGCGGCGCGGGCGAGGAGGAGCGCTGATGGCCGCCACGAGCCGCAACGACGATGACGAGATGATCAGCGGCATCAACGTCACGCCGCTCGTCGACATCACCCTCGTCCTCCTCATCATCTTCATGGTGACGGCGAAGATCATCGTCTCGCAGTCGCTCCCCCTCGACCTGCCGAAGGCCGCGCAGGGGCAGGAGGTGCAGCTCATCTTCGGGCTCGAGCTGCACGCGAACGGCGACACGCTCGCCGACGGCAAGAAGCTCGCGGGCGAGGACGCCATCCTGCCGATCGCGCGCGAGGCCCAGGCGAAGAACCCGGAGCTCCGCGCCGTGATCCGCGCCGACACGACGGTCCCGCACGGCCGGGTGATCCGCGCGCTCGATCTGCTGAAGCAGGCCGGCGTCTCCAAGATCGCGTTCGGCGTGACGCCGATCGCGCCCGAGGCCGGCGCGGTCCCGGGCGCGGCGCCGGGTTCCCCCGCCGCGCCTCCCCCGGCGGCCCCCGCGCCCGCAACCCCGAGCCCCGCGCCGTGAGCGCGCCGAGCGAGACCTTATGAGCCAGGTCACGAGCGATCGCGCCGCGGGGGCGGTCCACGACGGGCGCCGCCGAGGCAAGCGCAGCGGCGCCGAGCCCGGGGGCGCCCTCGAGCCCTCGGCCCCCCTCGCCTCGCCGGCGCCTGCCCGCGCCGGCGATCGCCGGCGCGGCGCGGATCCGCTCGCCGCGGTGCTCGCCCTCGGCGACCGCGCGTCGCGCGTGGGCGCCGTTCTCGGGGTCACGCTGGCGGTCACGAGCCACGGCGCGGCCTCGGCCCGGGCCATCGTCTCGGGGTCGCTGCGCGACATGCGGCACGTGGTCGAGGAGATGCGCACAGGCATCCACGACTACCTCTGGGCGATCTACGAGGTCGACATCCCGCCGCCGAAGGTCGAGGCGCCCAAGCCCCTGGAGCCCGAGCCGCCGCCGCCGGCGCCCGAGCCCGAGCCCGTCCCCAAGGTCGCGCCGCCTCCGCAGGCGAACACCCCGCCGCCCAAGGACGACCCGTACGATCCACCCCCGGCCGCCGCCGAGGCCTCGAAGGTCCTGACGAAAGAGCCGGATCCGGACGAGGTCCTCGACATGACCGATCAGGGGATCGCGAGCGGCGAGGGGCAGGGCGTCGGCTACGGCCAGGTGGCCGGCGCGGGCACGGCGAAGACCCCCACGTTCAACCCGAACGCGAAGGTCGGAGGCGTCGTCGGCGGCAAGGGCACGGGCGACCCCGTCCCGCCCCCGCCCCCCGCAGGGCCGGACCGCTCCGCGCCGCCCGGGCTGATCGGCAGCAGCAACTGGAACTGTCCTTTCCCTCCGGAGGCCGACGTCGACCAGATCGACCAGGCGAAGGTCGTCCTCATGGTCACGGTGCGCCCCGACGGCAGCCCGCTCTCGGTCAAGGTCGTCAGTGATCCTGGACACGGCTTTGGTCGCTCCGCGCGCATGTGCGCGCTCGGCCGCCGCTACAACCCCGGCAAAGATCGCTCGGGCGCTTCGATCGCCGCCACGACGCCGCCCATCACGGTGACGTTCACGCGCTAGCTCCCCGCCTCGAGCTCCCTTTAAATTCGCTCCGCGCCCTTCGCCTCGGTTATCCTCGTCGGCGGCTTGTGATCGTCCCCGAACGGATCGAGCAGCTCTCGAAGGTCCCTCTCTTCAAGGGCCTCACCCCGGCCGCGCTGGAGCTCATCTCGCGCGTCGCGAGCGAAGAGACGCACGCCCTCGGCACCAAGATCTTTCAGCACGGGGATCCGGGCGACAAGCTCTACATCCTGCTCGAAGGCAAGGTCCGGATCAGCCGAGAGATCGCCGGGATCGGCGAGGAGGCGCTCGCGGTGCTCGGCCCAGGCGCCGTGTTCGGCGAGATGGCGCTGCTCGACGAGGCACCCCGCTCCGCCGACGCGCGCGTCCACGAGCGCTGCCGGTTGCTCACCGTGTCGAAGGACGCGTTCGAGGACCTGCTCTTCCTGCACAAGGAGCTCGCGTACGAGGTCCTCTGGAACGTCGTCCGGATGCTCGTCCAGCGGCTCCGCGAGACGAACAACAAGCTCACGTTCCTCTCCGTCTCAGGCAAATTCGAGTAGAGTGCCGGCCAGATCGCCCGGCGACCGTGGGCGCGCGCCATCGCGGCGCTGCCTGCCGCACGGGGGGCGGCGTTCGGCTCGAACTCAACGTTCCTTGGAGGACTATGGCAGCCAGAATGAAGCACGCAGCGCTCGCCCTCGCGCTCTGGATGGGCGCCTTCGCAGGAGCCTGCGGCTCCAGCACGCCGCCGCCCGAGACGGCGGCCGACAAGAACGACTTCGACGGCGAGTCGAGCCCGGACGAGGGCAAGGCGACCGCCGACGCCGAGGGGGCGAAGCCGGCGAAGCCCGAGAAGGCCGCGGAGGCGCACGAGGAGGAGCACGAGGCTCCCGCCAAGTCGACGCCGCTCCAGGCGACCAAGTTCGAGGCGGATCTGAAGAAGATCGGGATCAACCTCAAGAAGATCCCGGAGCTCGAGAAGCTCCCGGCGGGGCAGAAGAAGAAGGTGATGCCGCTGCTCCAGAAGGCGCTCGGCTACGACACCTGCGAGGGCTGCCACGTCGAGGGCGACTTCAAGAAAGAGACGCGGGACATGAAGATCGCCCGCGAGATGTGGCGCAACTTCGTGGTGCCGCTCCGCAGCGAGAGCGGCGGAACCCTCTTCTGCGACAGCTGCCACGCCGGGAACGAGCACGTCCTGAACCGCAAGGACAAGAAGGCCCTGCAGGCGTTCATGGAGGAGGAGTACCAAAACAAGGTCGCCCGGGCGAACAAGGAGGACATGGAGTGCGGCACGTGTCACGGCGACGCCATGGAGACCAAGATCATCGAGAAACTCTGGAATATCCCGAAATGACGGGAGCCGCCTGGACGACGCGCGAGGCGCTCGTCCAGCAGCGGGACACGACGGAATCCGGCGAAGCCTCCTCGCCATCTTCGTCGGTCATTCGTTAGAGGCCTTACCTTTCAGCAGGAGCGGCTCCGAGGCCTGCCTGCGCTCCGATCTCGCACCAGCGTCCACTTCCAGCCTGCGCCGGCGCTCGGCCGCCTCATCCTCGACGACAGATCGCCATGACGGTGGGTCATGCACCGTTTTCGTACTAGATAGGCGGCATGTGCGGTGTGTTCGGAATCTTTGGCCACCCCGAGGCGGCCAACATGGCCTACCTCGGATTGCACGCGCTCCAGCACCGAGGGCAGGAATCCGCGGGGATCGTCAGCAGCGACGGGGAGCGCCTCTTCGGTCACCGCGCCATGGGGCGGGTGCAGTCCGGCTTCTCTCCGACCGATCTCGCGACGCTGCCCGGCGATCGCGCCATCGGCCACGTCCGCTACTCCACCGCGGGCGGCTCGCACCTGAAGAACGCGCAGCCGCTCGGGGTCGACTACGCGCGCGGCTCGCTGGCGGTCGCGCACAACGGCAACCTCACGAACCATGAGGCCCTGCGCGATCGGCTCGAGGCGCGCGGCTCGATCTACCAGACCGCGAGCGACACCGAGTCGATCGTCCACCTCATCGCGATGAGCAAGAAGGAAGAGCTGCGCGACCGCATCGCGGAGGCGCTCACGCAGGTGGAGGGCGCGTACTCCCTGCTCTTCCTGACCGAGCGCGAGCTCATCGCCGTGCGCGATCCGCGCGCGATCCGGCCGCTCTGCCTGGGCGAGATGGCGAGCGGCAGCGGCGTCACCCACGTGGTCGCGAGCGAGTCGACGGCGTTCGACCTCATCGGCGCGCGCAAGGTGCGCGACATCGCGCCGGGCGAGATGCTGATCATCAGCGCCGACGGCGTGCGCTCCGAGTTCCCCTTCGCGCAGGAGCCGCGCAAGCTCTGCATCTTCGAGCACGTCTACTTCGCCCGGCCCGACTCGACCATCCAGGGCGTGAGCGTCTACGAGGTCCGCAAGGCGTTCGGCCGGCGCCTCGCCGCCGAGCAGCCCGTCGAGCCCGGCGACGATCTGGTCGTGATCCCCGTGCCCGACTCGGGCGTGCCGGCGGCGATCGGCTTCGCCGACCGCGCGCGCGCCCCCTTCGAGATGGGGCTCATCCGCAGCCACTACGTCGGCCGCACGTTCATCGAGCCGCAGCAGTCGATCCGGCACTTCGGCGTCCGGCTCAAGCTCAACCCGAACCGGGCGGTGATCGAGGGCAAGCGGGTCGTCGTCATCGACGACTCGATCGTCCGCGGGACGACGAGCCGGAAGATCGTCAAGATGATCCGCGACGCCGGCGCGCGCGAGGTGCACGTCCGCATCTCGAGCCCGCCCACGCGATGGCCCTGCTACTACGGGATCGACACGCCCACGCGGTCGGAGCTCATCGCCTCGAGCCACTCGGTGGACGAGATCTCCAGCTACCTGACGGCCGACAGCGTCGGGTACCTCTCGCTGGAGGGCCTGGTCGAGAGCGTGCGGTCCCTCGAGGCGCGCGCCGGGGACGCCTCGGGCGCGCGGCCGTCGGCGGAGAGCTACTGCCACGCGTGCTTCTCCGGGACCTACCCGATCGCCTTCACGCCGGCCGCGCCGAACCGGCAGCTACGGATGGTGAGCGGTTGACGCTGCCCCGCTCCGGCGCCGAGGGTCCTCCGATGGCCGAGGGGACCGCCGATCACGAGAGCGCGGATCGCGCCGCCGCCTCGGCGCCGCTCTTCGCCCGCGTCGCCGACGAGGTCTCGATCTACGAGGTGAGCCCGCGGGACGGGCTCCAGAACGAGGCGGCGATGATCCCGATCGAGGGCAAGCGGCGGCTCATCGCGGCGCTCGTCGGCGCCGGTCTCCGCAGGATCGAGATCACGAGCTTCGTCTCGCCGAAGTGGGTGCCGCAGCTCGCCGACGCCGAGGAGCTCGCGCGGACGCTCCCGGCGGAGCGGGGCGTGACCTTCAGCGCCCTGTGCCCGAACGCGCGCGGCCTCGAGCGCGCGCTGGCGGTGGGCCTGCGCGAGATCGCCGTCTTCCTGAGCGCGAGCGAGGCGCACAACCGCGCCAACATCAACAAGTCGATCGACGACACGCTCTCGGTGTTCTCGGAGATCGTCCCTCCGGCGCGCGAGGCGGGCCTCGCCGTGCGCGCCTACGTCTCGACCGTGTGGGGCTGCCCGTACGAGGGCGACGTCGACCCTGCCCGGGTCGTGCGCATCGCGGAGCGGCTCATCGACCTCGGCTGCTACCAGGTCTCCCTCGGCGACACGATCGGCGTGGGCACCCCGCGGCAGACGCACGACATCGTCCGCCGCTTCCTCGACGCGATGCCGCCCGAGCGGTTCGCGCTGCACCTGCACGACACGCGCGGCACGGCGCTCGCGAACATCCTGGTCGGCCTGGAGCTCGGGGTGCGCGACTTCGACGCGTCGGTGGCGGGCGTCGGCGGCTGCCCCTACGCGCCGGGCGCGGCGGGCAACATGGCGACGGAGGACCTCGTGTTCATGCTCCACGGGATGGGCGTCCGGACCGGCGTCGATCTCGACAAGGTGATCGAGGCGGGGAACGTCGCCGAGCAGGTCATCGGCCGCCCGCTCCCGGGCAAGGTCCACCGCGCCGGCCCGTTCCGGCTGCGCCGTCAGCCGACCCGGGACTGAGCGCGGCCCAGCGCCGCGCCCGGACCGCGAGGCCGCCGTCAGTCGCCCGCGATGCACCCGAGGCGCGTGAAGAAGACGTGGTGCTCGCCGCCCTCGCGATCGTCGCGGAAGAGGATGCCCACGTCGCCCTCCGGCCCGAACGTCGCGACCGGGCTGATGCTGTCGCGGGGCGCGAAGGTGAGCCGCTGCTCCGCGCTGATCGGCGCGAGATCCGCGTTGACCGTGACCGCGTAGAGCTCGTAGCCGTCGTTCTGATCGCGGTCGTCCGAGTAGATCGCCAGCAGCCGATCGCCGAGCGGGCGCAGGAACGGGTACCTGGAGCGGAAGGGCCCAGGGTCCGAGATGGGCGTGGGCGGCGTGAGGATCTCGCCGTCCTCCGAGACCGCCGCCGCGTAGATGGCCTTGAGGCTCGCCGACTTGTCGAACCACGCGATGACGTAGCGATCACGGTTCCAGACCACCGTCGGATAGACCGCGTCGGTCTCGCCGGTCGTCAGCGTGACGACCTCCGAGCGCGGATCGAGCTCGGCGGTGAACGTCCGGAACTGGATGAAGTGCGTGGCCGCGTCGCCCGTGGACCACGCGACGCCGATGCCGCCCTGGCCGGCCGCCGCGGAGGGCGCCTCGTTGCCGAAGCCGTTCGACGCCTCCGTGAGCTGGATGTTGTCGCCGATCAGGTTGCCGTCGATGTCGATGCGCTGCGCGAACAGATCGAAGAGGCCGTTGCGCTCGTCCTGCCAGACGGGGATGAACTCCGTGTCGTTCCAGGTGAGCGTCACGTTGACGGAGAAGCCGGGCGCCTTCGAGAGCCGCCGATCGCCGCCCTCCACCTTCTGCCCGTCCTCGTCGAGGAGGGAGAAGTACACCTCGTAGTCGCCGTCGCGCCGGTCCTGCCAGGCGGCGCCGTACCGATCGCCGACCCACACGATCGGCCCGCCGGAGGCGTCGCCGTTCTTCGGCGTGATGATCTCCTCGCCCGGCGCGAGCGGCTGCCCGTCGACGCTGATCATCGAGCGGTACAGGTTGAAGCCCTGCGTGGTCCCGGTGTAGAGCGACGCGTACGACACCCCGCTCCAGGCGAGCCCGCCAGAGCCGGCCGGCGCGATGTCGCCCGAGATGCGGGTCGCGTCGGTGTCGAGCGGCACGAAGCGCGCCCCGTTGTCGACCGTGCCGTCGCAGTCGTTGTCGACGCCGTCGCAGATCTCGATCCCCCCAGGGAAGGCCGCGGCGCTCGCGTCGTCGCAGTCATCGCCGCACGCCAGCGGCTCGCCAGGGATCGTGCCGGGCAGCGCCGCGCGGAAGCCGTCGCCGTCGATGTCGAGCGTCGACGGCCCGTAGACGCACGCTCCCGTCGCGCTCTCGCACGTGTCCTTGGTGCAGGGATCGCTGTCGTCACACTCCACCGGCTCCAGCGCGACGCACTCCCCGCCGCGCCGCGGGGCCGCGCCCTCGGGCGAGGGCGCCGCGCCGCCGTCGGGCTGCCCCGCCTCGAAGAGCTGGCAGAACACAGGCTTGCAGAGATCCTCGATGCCGGGACAGTCGGCGTCCACCTCGCACTCCGGCGCGGGCGGCGGGATGTTCAGCCCCGTCCGCGCCCCGCACCCTCCCGAGAGCGACCCGCCGCCAAGAACCGTCCCGAGGAGGGCCGCCGCCAGCGCCGCCTTCCGGCGCGCGCGCCGACCCAGGGCGTACGTCGTCACAGACATCCGCCCATCCCCGCGACGTCGATCGGCTCGCACACGAACCCCGGATCGCAGTTGTCGTCGCCGCTGAGCGCGCAGAGCTCGACGCACTGGGTGCCCGAGCCGGTCACCACGCAGGCGAACCCGGCGCCGCACTGGCTGCCGCCGCTGCACGGATCGCCCTGTCGGCCTGGACCGGCCGGCGCGCAGTACGCGCCGTAGATCTCCTGCCCGCACGGCTCGTCCGGATACTGCACATAGATGAAGCACCCCTCTCCCGGGGCGCAAAAGTCGCTCGACTGATCGTACGGATCGCACGCGAAATCGGTGATCGGCGGCCCGGTGTCGGGACAGCCGGGGTCTTCGTACTCTTCGAGCGGATCCCTCCCCGGGTCCGAGCCGCCTCCCCCGCCGGTCGGGACGGGCGGAGCGCCGGCTTCGCCGCCGCCTCCGCCGTCTGCGGACGGATCGTCCACGATGACTGTCTGGCCGCAACCGACAGCGAGAGCGAGCCCAGGGAGCGGTACGCAGAGGAGTGTCAGGAGGAGCGAGGAGCACCGTCGCATGTCGCCATGCTATCGATTCCTCGCGCGCCCGCCATGCATTTGGCAGCGATGGCAGTGTCCTGACGCCACGACGAGCGGTGGATCGTTTCCCCCAGGCTGCAATCCCACTTGCCTGTTGGCCGGCGCTCTGATGTATCTCTCAACAATGCACACGCGCAACCTGCTCACCATCGCACTCCTCGCAGCTCCCCCTCTGGCGCTCGCCCCCCTCATGGCGTGCGGCGGCGATGACGAGACGGGAGGAGGTGGAGCGAGCTCCTCCAGCACCACCTCGAGCAGCTCCGGCGAAGGCGGCGGCGGCGGTGAGGCCGGCGGCGGCGGTGAAGGTGGCGCTGGCGGCGCGGGCGGCGCTGGCGGTGGAGACGGCGGCGGCGGCGGCGTGGTCCCCGGTGAGCCCGCCGGCCACCTGCTGATCTCGGAGGTGGCCGTCAAACCTGGAGCGGGCGAGTTCATCGAGATCTGGAACCCGACCGAGGCCGAGATCGACCTCACCAACTACTACCTTTCGGACAACAGCGTTTATTATGCCATCACCACGGGTACCGCCTTCGCGCCGACAGGCAGCGCAGGGACGGACTTCCTCGTCCAGTTCCCCCCCGGGACCATGATCGCGGCGGGCGCGCGCCTCGTGCTGGCGAGCGATGACGGCTTCGAGCTCCAGTACCAGCGGTGCGCCGACTTCGCCCTGGACGAGACGCCCATCCCCTGCGAGGGGGCGGACGTGCCGCCCATGATCGCGCCCACGAACGGCGCCCTCGGGGCGCAATCCGGCGCGCTGCTCACCGACGGCGCGGAGATGGTGATCCTCTTCGAGTGGGACGGCACGGAGCGCAGCCCGCTCAAGGACGTCGATTACGTCATCTGGGGCGAGGAGCTGGGGAACTCGGCGATGGTGTACAAGACAGGCAAGACCGGTTATGCCGATGACACCGCGCGCGGCAGCCAGCGGCCAGCGGCGGCCGCCGCCAGCGGGTCGAGCATGGTCCGCTGTAGCGATCTCGAGGTCGGCGAGCTCTTGACCGAAGGCAACGGCATCAGCGGGCACGACGAGACGAGCGAGTGGCTCGACATCAGCTTCACCGTGGCGTCCACGCCGACGCCCGGCGAAGAGAACGACTGCCCGTGAGCGCGCCCGCTGCGAGCTCGGCTCCTCGCCGCGGGGCGGCGGGAGCCCGGGCTCGGCGCGGGGCGCCTCGGACCGATCACTGCCGGGTGATCGTCACCTTCTTGATGACCGGCGGGGTGACCGGGCGCTCGCCCTTCACCTCGACGCCGGCCAGCTTGTGGACGAGCTCCTCGGGCCCGCACTCACCGAAGATGGTGTAGCCGTTGTCGAGGTGGAACGCCGCCGCGTCGGTGATGAAGAACTGCGCGGAGTTCGTGTTCTTGCCGCGGTTCGCCATGCACAGGAGCCCTGCGCGATCGTGGCTGCCGTCCTCCCAGACCTCGTCGGGGATGACGTAACCGGCCTCGCCGGTGCCGTTCTTCTTCGCGTCCCCGCCCTGGATCATGAATCCCTT
Organism: Sorangium sp. So ce327; assembly: GCF_051530205.1. NCBI lineage: Bacteria > Pseudomonadati > Myxococcota > Polyangiales > Polyangiaceae > Sorangium > Sorangium sp. So ce327. Next base: position 6,427,719 of record NZ_CP150330.1, read on the forward strand.
GATGATGCGGTGGAAGATGGTCCCGTCGTAAGCGGGCTTCTTCTCCCATGTCCCCTCCGGCGTCTTCCAGGGCCTGATCCCTCGCGCCAGGCCGACGAAATTGGCGACGGTGATGGGCGCCTTGTCGTCCAGCAGCTTGCAGGACAGCGTGCCGAGATCGGTCTCGATCGACGCCGTCAACGTCTTGCCCGGCGGGAGCCCCTTGGTGGCGTCGTCGAGCGTCCACTTGCCCTTGACCGGGTCGTCCTCGCTGGGCTTGACCTCGGCGACCGGCTTCGCTGCGACCTTGCGCTTCTGCGGCTGAGGGCGCTCCTTCTCTGCCGTCTCCGCCTTGCCTCCGGCCAGCCCCGTCGACGCGGGCGTGGTCTTCGGCTTCGGCGCTTCTTCGGCCGTGGGCTCCGGGGTCTTCGAACATCCCGCGAGGGCCGAGAGCGTGGCGAGGGTGGCGAGGGACTGAATGGCGAGGGTTCGAGCGTTCATCGTGCGACGATTTCCCGCGTCGCGGTCCAGCGGTCAAGGACGAGCGTCGCCGTGGTAGGAAGCGGCATGAGCTCGCGCTGCGCCCTCGCGACCCGTCCGTTCACGTCCGCCACGTCCGCCACGTCCGCCTCGCTGGCCATTCCCGCCGCGCTCGCCTCGCTCGTTCCCGCCCTGGGCGCGCTGCTGCTCGCGATCGCCCTTGGCGCGTGCGAGCGCCGCGTCGACGAGCCGCTCCCGCTCACGCCCAGCAGCAACTTGGGCGACGTTGCGCCGCCCGCCTCGACCGGGACGCCGCCCGCCTCGACCGTGGAGCGGGACGCCGGCCGCTGCATCCAGCCGACGCCGTCGACGCCCGAGCGGCCGTCTCCGAAGCTCACCGGCCCGGATCCGGCGTGCCCCGAGGACCCGACCGGCCCGTTCCAGCTCGCGACCGGCAAGGTGACCTTCCTCGAGGCCAAGGCCCCCGATGTCACCGTCGAGATCGCCAGGCGAGAGCAAGAGCGCGCCCGCGGCCTCATGTACAGGACGAGCATGGCGGAGAACCGCGGGATGATCTTCGTCTTCCAGCAGCGGAACAATCACTCGTTCTGGATGCACAACACGTGCATCCCGCTCGACATGCTGTTCATCGACAGCGACGGTACGATCGTCGGTATCGAGGAGAACACCCCGACGCTCACCGACTCGACCTTCGACGTCGGATGTCCGTCGACGTACGTCCTCGAGCTGAACGCCGGCTGGGCGCGGCGCCACGGCGTCGTCGCGGGCCAGAAGGTGCGGCTCGAGGGGATCTGACGCGCGCCCGAGCGGCGGCTCCTCGGCCGGAGCGTCGTTTCATATCCCCGTGAACAGACCGAGCTGGCGCGGGGGAGCCGGCGGCCCGAGCGACGAGCGCGCCGCGCCGGGCGGAGGGGCCGGCGGCGCCGCCGCGTCGAGGACCAGCGGCCCCCGAGGCGGCGCGGCGACGAGGCGCGTGCGCCGGCCGACGAGCGCGTCACGGGCGGCGTCGAGCGCGAGCTCCGGGCGGTTGTTGACCTCGGAGAGGTGCATCAGCGCGACCGTGTGCGTGCCGCCGGGCAGCGCCGCGAGCAGCTCGCACGCCTGCGCGTTCGACAGGTGGCCCCGCGCCGAGCGGATCCTGCGCTTGAGGTGCTGCGGGTACGGGCCGGCCTCGAGCAACCCCGCGTCGTAGTTCGACTCGAGCATCACCACATCGCAGCCGGCGACGTGCTCCAGGAGCCCCGGAGGGACCTCGCCGAGATCCGTCACGAGCGCGGCCCGCCGCGCGCCGTCGTCGACGACGAGCGCGACCTGCGCCGCGTCGTGCGGCAGCGGCCTCGGCGAGAACGTGAGCGCGCCCACCGCGAACGGCTCGCGCGACGAGAAGCCCCGGACGCGCTCTGGATCGCCGAGCTCCGCCGCGCGCACGGTCGCCTCCGAGGCGTAGATCGGGATCTTGTGCTTCTTGTTGTACCTGGCGGCCACGCCGACGTGGTCGGCGTGCGCGTGCGTGATGACGATCGCGTCGGGCAGGAGCCTGCCGTCCGCGCCGCCCGCGGCCGCCGCCGAGAGGCACTGCTCGAGCACCCGCGGCCCGACGCCCGCGTCCACGAGGACCCGCGTGCCGCGGGAAGCGAACAGCGTGGCGTTGCCTCCGCTCCCGCTCGCGATGATGGTGATCTTCATACCGGGCTCCGGGACCGGACTACAGGCGGCTCTGTGACCCGTAGCGCAGGCGAGGGCTCGGCTGCAAGCGCGCCGAGCCGCGCGAAGCGCTCGCGACGGCGCTCGAACGACGCTACAGGGATCTCACTTCGTGGCGCCCTCCCCTCGCCCCGCTTCCGCCTCTTCCCCCGACACCGACGCCGAGGTGCCGCTCGCCGCGCCGCGCGCCCCTGGCGAGAGCGGCGGAGCGCCGCGAGGCGCGCGCGGCAAGCGGCGCCGCCGCGCCCTGATCGCGGCGCTCGTGGTCGTCACCGTCGTCGCGGCCGCCATAGCCGCGCTCGTCGTGCTCGGTCCTCCCGCGCTCCGCCGGCGCATCATCGCCGAGGCCCGCGCGCGCGGCGTCGCGCTCGATCCCGGGAAGATCGACGTCGATCTCCGCTCGATCCGCCTGCGCGACGGCCGCTTCTCCCTCCTCGGGGTGCGCGGGATCTCGGGCACGGTGGCGCGCGCCACCATCGAGCTGCGCGGCCTCTCGCCGGCGCGGATCGCGACGGAAGGCGTCGAGCTCACCCTCGTGGGGACCGACGCCCTGGAGGATCTGCCGGCGTGGGTCGCGCAGTACGGCCCGCGCGCGGCGGCGCTGCCGCTCACCACGGGCCGCGTCCGCCTGGGTCTCCGGGATCACGAAGGCGGACCGGAGGTGCTCGCGCTGGCCGACGGCGCCCTCGAGCGGCGCGCGGCCGCTCCGGTCGAGGGCGCCGCCGCGCCGCCCGGCGCGCCGCGGCCGGAGCTCGGCGTCCTGAAGCAGGCTCGCGTGCTCGTCGCCGGCAAGGAGATCGCGCGGACCGACATCGCCTGGTCCATCGGCGCAGCGTCGATCTCCCTGGGCCTCGGCGGCGAGGACCTCGTCTCCGCGCCGCTCAGGGCCGAGCTCCGGCCGCGCCCCTCGCCGAGCGCCTCGATCGAGCTCGCGCCGACGCCGCTCTCCGCCGTGGGCGCGCTCCTCGGCGTCGACGTCGGCGCCTCGACGATGGTCGTCGCCGGAACGCTCGAGCTGCGGCTCGCGGATGGGGCGGACCGGACCGCCCTGTCCAAGGCGCCGCTCGAAGGGCCGATCGCGCTCACGGTGAAGGGCTTCACCCTGCCCCACCCCAGGGAGCTCGACGGGCTCCTCTTCGGCAACACCACGACCGTCAAGGCGGACGCGCGCCTCTCCGCGGACCGCCAGCGCGTCGCGCTGAGCGGCGTGGAGGTCGCCGCCGGCGCGCTGAAGCTCAAAGGGACGGGCACCGTCGAGCGCAACGGCGCGGACGCCGCGATCGCGATGGATCTGTCTGGATCCATCCCATGCTCGCTCCTTGCTGGCTCTGCCGCGATGTCGCACCTGACCGGCGCCGTAGGGCTGCTCGCGCGTGACCTGGTGAGCCGCACGCTCGCGGGCTCGGTGGCGGTCCAGGTCCGCGTCGACGCGCGCGCGAGCCGGCTGACCGCCGCGCGTGTCACGCCGAGCGCGATCCTCCGCTGTAAGCTCCGCTTCTAGCGGATCGCTCGGCCGCGCCGGGTCACGCAACCCGGAACCGAGAACCCGAATCCCGGGAGGAGAGATCGGTACGGCACCAACGAAGCGAATACTACGTGGAAGTTTCTCTTCCTGGCATTCAAGGTACCCCGGTCGCGGTTCAACGGTTGAACTGCTTTTTCTCGGCGCTGTCGCGTCCGAGCGCCGCTGTCGCGCGCTGCCGCCCTTTGCGGGTGGACTCCGTCCGAGCGCCACGAGGATCGATGAGAGAGGAAGGCGGAGGACGAAGGTCGATGTCGAGGACGCTCTGACGCGATGAACCACGGCGCGAAGCGCGGCGCGCCCTCGACGCGCGACGGTCGCTCTGACACGTTGTTCGATGAGGAGCCCGCAATGCGCTCTGGAGCTCTCCCCCTCGCCGCTCGGCTCACCTCGCTGCTCGGGCTCGTGGCGATCTTCAGCGCTGCCTGCGACGGCGGTCTCGGCACCGGCATGGACGACACCCCGGGCGGCGGGGGCGCGGCATCGTCCTCGTCGGCCTCGTCGGCCTCCGTGACATCGGGCGGAGGCAGCGGCGCGGGAGACGGCGGGGGGCCTGGAGAAGGCGGTGTCGGGGGAGGCAACGGCGGTACCGACGAGCAGGACTTCCCCCTCGACACGACGCCCCCGGCGCCCTGCCCGCCCGACATGGTGGAGGTCCAGGGATACTGCATCGATCGCTTCGAGGCGCCGAACGTGGAAGGCGCCCTGCCGCTCGTCATGGAGAGCGCCGTCTCGGCGCGCGCCTGGTGCGAGGAGCGCGGAAAGCGCCTCTGCACCGAGGACGAGTGGGACGCGGCGTGCCAGGGCCCCGAGGCGTCCGTCTATCCGTACGGGAACACCCACGAAGCGGAGCGCTGCAACGACAACAAGACGTGGAGAGCGCCCGACGAGGGCGCGCTCGGCTCCTGGCCTTCCGACGAGGCGCTGGCCGAGGTCCAGGCGCTGTACCAGGCCGAGCCGAGCGGCGCGCGGCCCGGGTGCGCGAGCGCGTTCGGCGTCCACGACATGACGGGGAACGTCGAGGAGTGGGTGGTGCGCACCCGATACCACGTCAACGAGTATCCTCACGTCCTCAAGGGCTGTTACTGGTCCGGCTGCTTCGGCGGCGCGAAGCCGCGGTGCGGCTCCACGAACCCGGCGCACGGGGACGGGTTCCGCTACTACGAGACCGGCTTCCGGTGCTGCCGCGACGTCGAGTGAACGAGCCGGCGGCGACGCTCCGGCGTCCACCGGAGCCGCTCGAGGGCGCGGCGCGCAGCGGATGACGGACGCGATCCCGCGCCGAGGCCGCGCGACAGGCGTCCTGAACGAACCGCTTCCCCTCGGTTCGGCCGCACGCTAGGGCACCGTGAACGGTGCTGACCTTACCGAGAGAGCCTCGCCCCACCCTTGACCTCGTGAAGGACGCGATCGCGGCGTTCGCGCTCAAGGGCCGCGGGCGCGCCCGCCCGGACGATCTCGACGCGCGCGACCCGGCGTTCATCGCCCGGGTGCTCCCGCTGCTCGGCCTCCTCTACGACGACTACTTCCGCTGCGAGACAGAGCTCGAAGAGCAGCTGCCCGACGGCCCCTTCCTCGCCGTGAGCAACCACAACGCGATGACGGGAATGCCCGATATGTACTGCCACATGACGGCGTTCTGGCGCCTTTATGGGCCATCGCGGCTGTCCTACGGGCTGATGCACGATCTCCCGTTCAACGTCCCGAAGGCCGGCGCCTGGCTCAACGCCTGCGGCGCCATCGCCGCGAGCCCGGAGAACGGGCGGCGAGCGCTCGCCCGCGGCGCGGCGGTCCTGGTCTTCCCCGGCGGCGATCTCGACGCGTGCAAGCCCACCTCGGCGCAGTACACGATCCGCTTCGGCCGGCGCCGCGGCTTCGTCCGGCTCGCCATCCGCGAGGGCGTGCCGATCGTGCCGATCGTGAGCGTGGGCGCGCACCAATCCCTCTACATCGCCACGGACGGGAGCAGGCTGGCCAGGTGGCTCCGCCTCCCCGAGCTCGCGCGCTCGAACGTCGCGCCGCTCGGCTTCGCCTTGCCGTGGGGGCTCATCGTCGGCATCCCGATCCCCCATGTGCCCCTGCCGGTGAAGATCCACACGAGGGTGCTCCGCCCGCTGCACCTCGGGCTCCCGAGAGAGGCCGCGAGCGACCCGGACGAGGTCGAGCGCGCATTCGCGCGGATCGTCGCGCGCATGGAGGCCGGGCTGGACGAGCTCCGCGCGGCGGGCAGGCACGGTCTCTTCCCCCGGGGTTGATGGGCCGCGTGGTTGATGGATCGCGCGGTTGATGGGCCGCGCGGTTGACGAGAGAACCGCAGGAGAATGGCGGCGCGGTGGCGTGCGGTGACGTCCGGCGCGCGCCCATGGCCCGAGCGGGCGGCGCGCGGCGCTCCAAAACCAGCGGGCGCGCGACAAAGGGCGCTGGGCCTCGCGCGGCGCTCGGAAAACCGAGTCCGTTCATGTAGGCTTGAACGCCAGCCGTGACCCCCGACCGCACCGCGCAGCTCCTCGCACCGCTGGCCCAGCCGGGAGAGCTCATCGCAGCCAAGTACCGCGTCGAGCGGGTCGTGGCCATCGGCGGAATGGGCGTCGTGCTGGCGGCGCGCAACGAGGATCTCGACCAGAAGGTCGCCATCAAGATCCTGCGCCAGGACGCCCTCGCGAACCAGGAGGCCGTCACCCGCTTCCTGCGGGAGGCGCGGACGGCGGCGCGCCTGTCGGGCGAGCACGTCGCGCGCGTGTTCGACGTCGGCACCACCGAGTCCGGCGTGCCCTTCATGGTGATGGAGTTCTTGACCGGGCTCGATCTCCAGCAGGTCATCGATACCCACGGTCCGCTGTCCATCCAGGACGCTGTCGACTACGTACTGCAGGCGCTCGAGGCCGTGGCCGAGGCGCACGCGGCCGGCGTCGTCCACCGGGACATCAAGCCTTCGAATCTGTTCCTCGCCGAGCACGCGGACGGCACACGGCACATCAAGGTCCTCGATTTCGGCATCTCGAAGGGGCAAGGCCTCGACTCGCCCGCGGAGCCGGGGCTCACGTCGACGAAGCAGGTGATGGGCTCGCCCGGGTACATGTCGCCCGAGCAGATGATGGCGCCGAGGACCGTCGACGGGCGCGCCGACGTCTGGTCCTTCGGTGTGCTGCTCTACACGCTGGTGACGGGCGAGCCGCCCTTCCAGGGCGAGACGGTCGCCGCGGTGATGGCGAACATCCTGCACCAGCCGGTGCCGCGGCTCCGCGACAAGCGCAGCGACGCGCCGGCCACGCTGGAGCGGATCGTCTCGCGCTGCCTGGAGCGCGACGTGAGCGAGCGGTACGCCAACGTCGGCAAGCTCGCGCAGGCCCTGGAGCCGCTCGGGTCGAGCTTCGCGAAGCTCTCGACCTCGCGCATCCAGAGCGCGATCGGCGCGGCGTCGCCGGCCGGACAGACGCTCCTCAACTCGAGGGCGGCCGAGGACAGCGACAGGCTGTCCGGCGCGTCATGGTCGCACACGAGCAACCGGCGCCGCTCGCGGCGCAGGCTGCTCGTCGCCGCCGGCGTGGCCGCGTTGCTGACCGGCGCGGCCGGGGCGGGCGTGTGGCTGGTCGCGAGCGTGCGCGTGGCGTCGCAGGCGCCGGGCGCCGCCGTGTCCCACCAGCCCGAGCGCGCCGCGGTCGACGCGCCCGGGCCCGAGTCCCCCGCTGCAGCGCCGGGCGCTCCGGCCGCGACCGCCAGCGCCACGACCGAGGCGTCGAGCCCGGCGGCGCCGCCGGTCCCTGCGCCGAGCGCGGCTCCCACGGGCAGCGCCGCGGCCGACGCGCGCCCGAAGGCGGCCGCCTCCGGAGCACCGCTCAAGCCGGGCCACCCGCCGAGACCGCCGAGGTCGACCAGCGAAGACGAGATGCTGAGGAGCCGCCATTGAGATCGTTACGAGCGCGACACGCGGGCGCATGGCTCGCGCTGCTCTGTGGGACCAGCCTGACCTCACCGCTCCTGGCGCAGCCGGCCGCGGCGGACAAGGCGCTCGCCGAGGGGCTGTTCCAGGACGGCAAGAAGCTCATGGACGAGGGCAAGCTCCAGGAGGCCTGCCCGAAGCTCGCAGAGAGCCAGCGCGTGGACCCCACGGTCGGGACGCTGCTGAACCTGGCGGTCTGCCACGAGAAGGAGGGCAAGACGGCCAGCGCATGGGCCGAGTTCACGGAGGCGTCCTCGCTCGCGGCGAGCGCCGGGCAGCAGGATCGCGCCCAGTTCGCGGCCAAGCGCGCGTCCGAGCTGGAGGCCAAGCTGACGCGTCTCGTCCTGGACGCGGCGCAGGCGACGCAGGCGGCTCCTGCGATGACGATCACGCTGAACGGCAAGGAGCTGAGCGCCGCCGCGGCCACGGGCTCGGGCATCCCCGTGGATCCGGGCACGGCGACGATCGAGGCCAAGGCGCCGGGCAAGCAGCCCTGGTCGCACCGGGTGACGCTCGACCCCGGGCCCAGCACGACGCGGGTGACCATCCCGCCGCTCGCGGACGTCGCCGTTCAGGAGGCGAAGGCGGCTCCCCCTGCCCCGCCGCCTGCCCGCCCGGAGGCCGCGAAGCCCGAGGCGACCGGCAACCCGATGCGCGCGCTCGGCTTCGTCGCCGGCGGCGTCGGGATCGCCGGGATCGGCGTGGGGGCGGTGTTCGGGGTGCTGACGATAAAGAAAGCGGGGGATGTCGAGGAGGGGTGCAGCGGCAGCTTCCGCTGCAGCCGCGCGGACGTCGAGGCGAACGAGAGCGCCCGGACGACCGCGATGGTCTCCAACATCGCGCTCGGCGCCGGGCTGGTGTGCCTCGGGGCCGGCGTCGCGATGGTGCTGATGTCGCCTCGTTCGCCGGAGCAGGCTGCCACGGGCGAGCGCGTGTGGGTCGCGCCCAGCGTCGCCTCGGACGGGGGGCGCGTGGTGCTCGGAGGCCATTGGTGATGCGAAGCTCGAAGCGCTCTGCCGTAACGCTGGCCCTCGCCGCGCTCGCGCCTGGCCTCAACGGCTGCGCGGAGATCGCGGGGCTCGAGGATCGCCAGGTGATCCAGCTGATGACGATCGCCGAAAACCAGGCGGCCCCTCGCGCCATCGCGCTCGACGAGGAGGCGATCTACTGGATCAACACGGGGAATGACGGGAGTCAGGGGAGCTTCAAGGGCGGCGCGCTCCGGAGGCAGATCAAGGATGACTGGGCGGTCATCGATCTGCTCGGGCCTTCCGACGAGGTGCCGGACGCGCTCGCGCTGGACGCGACTCACGTCTACTGGTCGAGCACCGACGCCGCCTTCATCAAAGACGACTGCGACCCCGACGCGGGGGATACCCGAGACAAGCTGTTGAAGCTACCGAAAGCGGCGCCGATTCCCGCCGCTGGCGGGGAGATGCTGTGGGGCAGCTGCGGCGCCGCAACCGCGATCGCGCTGAGCGCCGACAACGTCTACAGCGCCCGGCCGAACGCCAACCGCATCACCTCGGTGTCCAAGCAAGGCGGCAGTCGAACGAATCTGACGGAGGGCGGCAAGCCGCGCTACGTCGTGCTCGACGGCTCCGTCGTCTACTGGACCGATCCCGAGAACAAGACGCTCTCGGTCATCGATATCAGCGGTGATGCCCCCCAAAAGGACCTCTTCACGGAGCTCGAACCGCCGGGGCTGCTCGCGCTGGATGAGGCCAACCTCTACTGGCTCCACGGGAACAACGTCATGCGGTTGCCGCGGAGCGGAGCGGACGGAGACGCCGCAGTGCTCCTCCTCGACAAAGAGCTGCCGAGCGCTCCCGCCGGGATCGCGACGTACGGGGACTACCTTTACATCACCGTCCAGGAGGCAAAGAGCGTCTACCGGCTCCGCAAGGACGGCGCCGGCGGTCCGCAGCAGATCGCGGCGAATCAAGAGGGCCCGACGGGCATCGCCGCGGACGGGACGGGCGTCTACTGGACGAACTCCGGTTCGGGACAGATCGTCCGCTTCAACGACGAGTGACGCGCAGCCGCCGGCCTGGCGGCCGCCTCGCGCGGACCGCCGGGCCCTCCTGGGCTCAATCGATCTGCAGGTGATAGTGGGGCGGCCGCGACTCCTCGAGCGCGAACACGCCCCCGACCTCGTCGACGCCCTCGAGGAAGGCGCGCTTCTCGGCGGGTGTCATGTCCCGGTTCCGGATGTCGACGGCGCCCTCCCGGAGGTGCGCCGAGATGAACACGCCGCGATCGATCTGGGCGCGGATCACCCGCTCGAGGGCGGCGATCATGGCCTCCGGCGGGTGCTCGGCCGAGCGCCCCTCCTCGTAGGCGCTCTTGATCTCGCGCGCCGCCGTCTTGTCCTTGTAGAGGCCGAGGACATCGGCGCCGTGCCGGAAGAGCTCGTGCATCGCCTCGGCCTGTCGCGCGGGATCCCGCGTACCGCTCGTGACCACGAGCTCCTTTCCGGTTCGCCGGAAGTAGGCGGACGCGATCTCCGCGACCTTCTGCTCCACGGCGGGCGCGAGCTCGACGCCAGGCAGGACCACGTAGCGGCGCTCCTCGTCGGCCTCCGCCGGCGTCGCGCCGGGCGCCGGAGCGCGCGCGGGCGGCTCGGCGTCGGGCGGCTCGGCGTCGGGGGGCTCGACCTCGTCGCTCTCCTGGATGTGCAGCGAGAGCACCCGGGCCGCGGGACCGTCGGGGACCCAGAAGCCGAACCACCCTACCTGCGCGCCGAGGGCGGGGGCGGTCGCAGGCGGGCGAGGCGTCCCGACAGGCTCGGGCGCCGGCGCGGCCCGGGAGACGCAGCCTCCCGCAACGAGCGCGAGGGCCATGAGGGCGGCGCGGCGAGCGCCCAGGAGAGCGGAGGAGCGCGAGCACAACATGCGAGCCACGAGCGCCTCCTACTTCGTGATCGTGAACGAGGCGCGCGCGAGCTCCTTGCCCGCCGCGTCGCTGACCGTCACCGACCAGAGCCCTGCCGCGCGCGCCTTCCGCGTGGCAGCCCACGTACGGAAGCGCCGCTGCGCGCCGACCGCGAGGGGGATGCGCAGCGGCGGGCCGCCATCGGGGGGCGTGAAGGCGACGCTGATCTCCGAGGTGGCCTGGTCCTTGTTCGAGAGCTCGACGAAGGCGTAGAGGCGGTCGATCTCCGCGCTCGCGAACGAGGTCGCCGGCTCGATCGGCTCGCGGCCGGCGATGCCCTTCGAGACGACGAGCCGTATCACCTGGAGCTCGGGCGCCCGAGCGGCGCCCTCTCCCACGCCGCCCTGCGCCGCGCCCGCGGCGGTGCGCGCCTCCTGAGCCGACCCCGACCTGCGGCGACGCTCCCGACCCGGGCCGCGGGCGGGCGACGCGTCCGCCGCGTCGAGGCGGTCTGCGTCGCTGCGGCCCTCGTCCGCGGCAGCGCCGCCCGCGGCGGCCCGGACCGGCGCCGCCGCCGCGCTCGCCTGCCCCTCGGACCCGCCGCCTGGCCTCCCCTCCGCCGCGCGGCTCAGCGCGGGGAGCTCCTCCCGGGAGATCCGCGCGATCGCCTCGCTCGGATCGCTGCAACCGAGCCCCGCCCCGCCGAGAACGGCGGCGGCGAGCGCCAGGACCATGGTTTTCCGTGTCGTTCCCCGGGTGTCCACACCGACGAGGTGCCACGATTCAGCGGAGGGGGCGAAAAAACGGCAACCCGACGGCCAGCGACCCAGCGGCTCGCGCCCGGCTCACGAGGGCTCGTCGCCGCGCGCTGGACGTGGGGTCCGGGGCACAGCCATCCCGAGGTCCCGAGATCTCATCAGGGATCCCTGAGGTGCGGCAGCACCGCGTCGCGATGTGCCGGCGCTCCGGCAGGAGCGCACGTCCGCAAGGCGCCTCGCGGCGCTCCGGGTCAGTGCTTCGGGCGGGACCGGCGCGGACCGCTGGTCGACTCGCCCTCTGGCGTCGTGGCGAAGCTGGTGATCGCGCTGTCTTCGATCATCAGGATGAGCAGGCCCCCGCTCGCGCCTCGTGCCGTCTTCGCCCGGGATCCCTGGCTTGTCTCCCGCGACGGATGGTCCGAGCTCTCCGCTGAGATCCGCTTCATCTCCAACTCCTTCAAGACTTCAGTCCTGCTGTTCACGCCCCGGCCGGCTGACCTGCGTGGACTTCCGTGCACCGCGTCTGGGGCGAAAACTGAACCGGGCGCGAGAACGCCAATGTTCGCAGAATAGTCACGAATCCTACTGAAAATCACCTGGAAAGCGCCACGCCCGGTGGGTTCTTTCCGGCAGGGGCTCAAGCGTCGGTTTTCGTTTCAACGGGGATCTACTGGGATTTCATCGGGATTTCCGCGGGAGGTCGCGCGGCGGCGCGACAGGGATTCAGCGGCGGCCGAAGCCGGGCAGCTGGCGGGTTGCGGCCACCACCTCGTCGCAATCGATACAGCGCATGAGCCCGTCGACGAGCTCCATGCTACCGAGGCTGCCGCACTCCGGGCAGCGGTTGGCGAGCTGGTGCTTGCTCTCCTCGCAGAGCCGGCTCTGCTCGGCCTCGGCCTCCGCCTCGACACGGAAGATCTCGGCCGGCGTGCGCGCCTCTCGCTTTCGGTCGTCCATGGCGCGCAACGTATCATGTGCTCGGCGCGCGCTGCGAGCGCCGCGCTCGCGGCCGCTCGGCTCTCGCTCGCTCACCGCGCGGACTCGATCATGCTCCGGAACGCCGACCGCGCCGACTGCACGGTCTCGTCAGGCCCGACGATCCTGAAGAACCAGTTTCCGCGATCCGGCGTCCTCACCGCCGCGCCGACGAGCCGGTAGTCGTCCTTCACCATCTCCACGGGCGATCGCTTGCGGGCGCCGGACTGCGGCGCGAGCGCGATCTTGTAGGTGCCGGCCACCTCGACCAGCTCGACCGGCATGCCGCGCACCTCGAACGACGCGCGCCTGGCCTTCGCCCCGACGTCGCCATCGAACTGCGCGAACCACTCGTCGAAGCGCGCGTCGACGTCTCCCTTGCTCCCCAGGCCGAACGAGAGGACCTGCACCTCGGCGTCCTCCCTGTCGTTCGCCGCCCTCGGCACCTTGTAGAGGGCCTTGCTCGGGCCGGCGCGCGGCACGTCGAGCGCAGCCCAGCTCCCCGGAACGTCCCACGCGAGCCGCGCGGCGGACGGCGCGCTGGAGACGGCCGGCGGCGGCTCCGGTTCCGCCGGGGTCCTCGAGCAGGCCGAGACCGCGAGCGCCATCATCGCCGATCGAGCGATCGACACCCGGCGTGGGAGCATGGGGGCGGTTCTACCACCGCGCCCTCCATCGAGGCGCAGGATTTCGATACCCCGCGCGGCAGAGAACCGCGATCCTCTCCTCTCGGGCGACGAGCCGCCCGAGCGGGGGACGTCGCGCTCGCTGGAGGGGCCCGGCCGCGATCCGCGCGCGGGCTCGGGTGTAAGCCATCGGCCCTGCTCGCACGTAGAAGAGACGCCCCGGCGAGGGAGAGTGGAGAGGAGACGGCGCGCATGGATCAGATCGGCGAGTACCTCGTTCGACGCCTCGTCGGCGAGGGCGGGATGGGCAAGGTCTACGAGGGCGAGGAGCGCCTGTCGCGCCGGCGCGTCGCGCTGAAGGTGCTCCGCCCCGAGCTCGCCCGGAGCGAGCAGGGACGCCGGCTCTTCCTGAACGAGATGCAGATCCTCGCGCACCTCGAGCACCCGAACATCGTCCGGAGCCTCGCCAGCATCGAGGCCTCCGGCGAGCTCGTGATGGTGCTCGAGTACCTGGACGGCCAGACGCTGCGCTCCGTCCTTGGCGCCGCCGGCCGCCTTCCCTGGCAGGAAGCGGTGCGGATCGCGGCCAGCGTGGCGAGCGCCCTCGCGGCAGCCCACGGGCAGCAGCCGCCCGTGATCCACCGCGATCTCAAGCCCGAGAACATCATGGTGCAGCGGGATGGCGGCGTGAAGGTGATGGACTTCGGCATCGCCAAGGTCGTGGAGGCGATGAACCAGACCAACACGCAGAGCGTCGGCACCCTGCAGTACATGAGCCCGGAGCAGATCGACGCGCGATCCATCGATCACCGCTCGGATCTCTACTGCCTGGGGCTCATCCTGTACGAGGCGCTGTCCGGCAGCCCGCCGTTCCAGTCGGCGTCGCCGCGGGAGCTGCTCAACCTGCAATGCACGGCAGAGCCGCCGCCGCTCGGCGACGACGTGCGGAGCGGGTTGCCCCGCGGCGTCGAGCAGCTGCTCTTCCAGCTGCTCGAGAAGGCGCCCGAGGATCGGCCGTACCTCGCTCAGGACATCGTGGATCGGCTGGAGCCGTTCCAGACCGCGGTGAGCGCGCCGCTCCGCGCCGGTGACCGCGTCCGCGCGAGCGCGCCGCAGCGCGCCATCGATCACGACCGCGAGAGCACGCCGCTCCGCGCCGGTGACCGCGAGCGCGCAAGCTCACCGCACCGCACTGGCGACCCCGACCGGGCGAGCTCGCCGCAGCGCGCCGGCGACAGCGCGAGCTCGCCGCAGCGCACCGGCGATCGCGACAGCGCGAGCGTGCCGCACCGCAGCGACGGCCACGACCGCACGAGCTCGCCGGGCGCCGCGCGCGTCACCGGCGGAGCGGACGCGCCTCGCGCCGACACGATCGCGCTCGTCGAGCAGATCGACCGGCCGCGCGACATCCCGCCCAGGCTCGCGATCGCGATCATCGCGACGCTGTCGGCGCTCGCGGGCCTCGGGACCTGCGCGCTGCGCTCGACGAGCGGCGCGCCGGAGCCGCCCGCCAGCACCGCGGCGCCGGCCGCCCCGGAGGGGGCGCGGTGAGGCGAGCGTCGCCGGAGCAGGCAGGCTACACGGAGGGCGCGCCCCTCCCGGCCGTGGGCTGCGCCGCGCGATGGCGCTGCGGCGCTGGCTCCGGAGAAGAGCTGTGGCGGCTCGGCGCGGCGGACCAGGACGCTCCGGCAGGGCCCGAGCACCAGGCCGTCGCGACGCGCCTCCTGTCGCTCGGGAGCGCCGGCGTCGGCGGCTTCATCGACGGCGGCGTCGCCTCGCCGGCCGAGGGCGAGCGCGCCGCCGCGGCGAGCCCGGACGGCGCGCGCGTCTGGCTCGCGCGGCGGCTCGCGGGCGCGCCCCTCTCGGACTGGATGCGCGGGCGGCGCGGGCCCGTCCCCTTCCAGGAGGCGCTCGGGCTCGCCATCCAGGTCGCCCGCGCGCTCGCCGCGTGCGAGCGCGCCAGCCTGTTCCCCGGTCCGCTCTCGCCCGACGCGGTCCTCGTGGACGACGCGGGCCGCGTGACGCTGCCCGCGAGCGCGCTCGTCGCCGCCCTCGTCGGCGCGTCGGCGAGCCGCGGCGCCGCCACGGCGCCCCGCGGCGAGGGCGCGCGGGTGTCCTCGGAGATCCCGCCGCTCTGGACGCCGCCCGCGCAGGCCGACGGCGCGATCTGGGACAGCGCCGCGAACCGGTACGCGCTCGGGCTCGTGCTCTACCGCCTGCTCGCGGGAGAGCACCCGTTCGCGGGCGCCGGTCTGCGGCACGCGCTCGGCGAGGCCGCCCGCGCGGAGCCGCCGCCGTTCATCGAGGGCGTCGCGACCTCGCTCCCCGCGGGCCTGCAGGGCTACGCGCTGCGGCTGCTCCATCCGGATCCGTCGGAGCGGCCGCAGCGCGCCGAGCAGATCGCCGATGCGCTGAGCGGGTACCTCGACGAGCGCCCGCCGGCGCCTCCGGTGCACGCCGCCCGGACCTCCCGTCGCGCTGGCGCGGCCACCTCGGCGAGGACCGGCCCCGCGCCGCGCGCGAGCGCGCGCCCGGGCGACGCGGGCGACGCGAGCGACCACCGCCCGCCCCGCGGCCCAGCCGGCGCCGCGGCGCGGCTATGGCGGATCGCGCCGCTCGGCGCCGGGGCGCTGATCGCTTCGGCCGCGCTCGCGCTCTCGCGGGGCGAGCCCGATCCGGCGGCGCCGCGCGCGGTCGCCGTCGCGCCGGTCGCGCCGCTCGCGCAGGCGCGGACGGCCGCGGAGGACTGCGCGGCGTGCCACGGCCGCCAGGCCGCGGAGTGGCGCCGCTCGGTGATGGCGCACTCGGTGAAGAGCCCGCTCTTCAACGCGCTGGAGAGCCTCATCGAGGAGCAGGTCGGGCGCACCGCCGACTGCCCGAACGGGGCGGGCATCCTGCGCAAGGCCGATCCCGCGCGCGCCTGCCGCGACGGGCGGAGCGGCGTCGCCGTCACCGGCTCGGGCGGCGAGCACTGGTGCGTGAACTGCCACAGCCCGGCGGAGAACCTCGACGCCGCGATGCCCGCGTGGGACGGCCGCGCCGGCGGCGATCCCCGCGCGCGCCTCCCCGTGCGCGACCTGCTCACCCGGCGCGGCCTGGAGGGGATCTCCTGCAGCTTCTGCCATCAGGTGCACGGCCCGGTCGGCCCGCGCGGGCGCGCCGGGTACCAGGGCAACCCGACATGGACATCCTTCGTGACGGGCGCCGTCTTCGCTGCGCGTCCCGAGGACGGCCGCGGCCTGTTCGGGATCGCGAACAGCGGCTACGACCTCCGCCCCGAGGAGCTGCTGCTCCCCTCGGGTCAGGGCGCGGCCGCGCGCGCCGGGCTCCAGCCGGCGGGAGCGGCGGGCGCTGTCGAGCCCGTGGTGCACGGTCGCCCGTCGGCGAGCGCGAGGGCGTACCTGCGCTCCAGCGAGTTCTGCGGGGCTTGCCACGACGTGCGCCTCTTCGGCAGCGACAGCCTCGCCGCGGCGCGGGGCGAGCACTTCAAGCGGCTGCGCAACGCCTACACGGAGTGGTCGGACTGGGCGAGGTCCGAGGAGCGCGCGGGCCGCCCGGCGGCGACCTGCCAGGACTGCCACATGAGCACCTATCCGGGCGTCTGCGAGGCGGCCCCGGCGGCGGGCGCCGCGCAGGCGTCGCCGGGAGATCCCGAGTGCCCGCCCGGCACGCGCTTCGCCCCGCGGAGGCCCGGCGCGCGCCCGCGGGGCCGGATCGCGGATCACTCCACCGCTCCGGCGGACGTCGCGACCCATTACTTCTCCGGCGTGGATGTGCCGCTGTCGGACGAGTTCCCCGACGCGCTCATCGATGAGCCGTCGCTCGACGTGCACGGCATTCCGGCGGGCGCGCGCCGCCGCCGCGATCTCTTGCTCCGCCACACGTTCCGCTTCGAGCTCGGCGCCGCGCGCCGCGCAGGCGCGGCAGGGGATCGCGTCGAGATCCCGGTCGAGATCGAGAACACCGGCGCCGGGCACAAGGTGCCAGCCGGCTTCAGCCAGGAGCGCGAGTTCTGGGTTCACCTCGTGGTGAGGGATGGAGAGGGGCGGGTGATCTACGAGGTCGGCCGGATCGACCGCGCCGACGAGGATCTGAGAGACAAGGTGTTCACCCGGGTGACCACCGATCCAGACGCGAACAGCCCCTTCGCGCCCGCGGGCGCTCAAGGCGGGCTGTTCGGCGCGGACGTGCGCGACGGGCCTGATGTCCCCCTCTGGACCCCACCCCCACGGCTCGGCGGCACCTCGTTCCGGGGCCGCGGGCTCATCAACTTTCAGAACGGCTTTCTGCGCTGTGTCCGATGCATCGGCGTCGTGGCCGCAGACGGCACCTGCCAGGCCGGGCCCGGCCAGGGGCTGCACCACGCCGATCGGTTCACGGACGGCGATTACGACCTGGACACCGGCGCTTGCGGCTCGAACCTGTCGGGGCAGAACGCCTTTCTCGAGATCTACTTTCCGGTCGGCGCGCTGGACGCGAGCCGGGGCGTCGTCAAAGGGCCGGACGCGATCATCGATACGCGCTCCGTGCCGCCCGGCGTGCCGATCCGGTACGTCTACGATCTTCGCACCGGCCAGCGGCGCGGCCCGCTCCGGGCCGAGGCGAGGCTGCTCTTCCGGGCGTTTCCCCCGTTCCTGATCCGCGCCTTCGCCGCGTACGAGCGGGAGCAGGCGCGGCGCGGCCTGCGGCCGACCGGCCCGCTGGTCACCGACGCGATGCTCGAACGCCTCGAGATCGTCGAGCTCGCGCGGGTCGATGTCGAGATCCCCTGAACCGAGGTCGCCGCGATGGAGCAACGGAAGCAACAGACGCAACTGACGCAACTGACGCAACGGACGCCAACCACGCGACGGACGAGGCAGGCCCCTCGACGCGCCTGCCGACAAAAAGGGGCGAGCCCCTACCCCGGCCTGCGGGGTAAGGGCTTCGCTGGTCAGGCGCTGACGAGCTCAGCGCGCCGTGGTCATGAAGAGCGTCGCCGTCGATCAGGGAGGGGGCGGGGGCGGCTCGGTCGGGAGCGGATCGGGCAGCTTGAACAGCCTGCCGATCCGGTAGGGGCGCGTGGAGGGCGAGTAGTAGCTCGTCTGCGACGACGTGACGCTCCACGTGAAGCCGAGCAGGATGCCCGTGAGCGAGTCGGTGTACACACGCACGTAGCCCGTCCCGGCGCCCGGCGTCATGTAGCCGCCGGTGCACTGCCCGCTCCACCGGCTGTCCTTGTACTTGCCCTCGGCGCACCCGTGCGACGAGCTTGTCGAGTCCGCGATCGGCACCGCGAACTGCTCCGTCCCCGAGTAGCGGGGGTTGATCTGCGGGAGGATCCTCTCCGGCGCGCCGGTGATGATCATCGTGTGGCCGGCGAAGGTGGCCGTGGCGCCGATGGTGAAGACATCACCCTTCTGGATGTCGACCGCCCGTTCGACACGGCGGAAGTACGTCTCGAACCCGGGAGGGGTCGCGCCGACCTTCGGGCTCGCGTTGACGATATCGAAATAATAATCGGACGTCGGGCTGTTCTTGCCCCACATCGCATAGATGTCCTGCTGCGCGTACCCCATCGACTTCTGCAGCGACAGCGTGAAGAAGCACGCGGCCTTGGTCATCCCGGTCCACGCCTTCGACTGGTCAGCGTCGTCCCAGTTCATGAAGCACTCGGGTTCAGTGCCCCACTCGTTGCTGACGGAGTTGTCGATGAACTCGAGCGCCCAATCCTCGGGGCCCTTCGCGCTCGCGGAAGCCGAAGCGAGCGTGATGAAAGACGCGGCAGCCAGGGAAGCAACAGCCAAACTCGTCGTGCGCCTACTCATACTTCTACCTCGTTGATTTGGAATGACATTGCATGTGCACTCAAGAACAGATGCTAGTCATTTCATGCCGAACCCTCAAACGAACCCTGGCGCCGAAGATGCCGAGTCTAGCAGGATGGATATTCACTGTAATCGGCTTGGGTGTCAAGGTATTTTCGGGGCGCTCGTCCTTTTTCTGCACCTTCGTGAACGTGAAGTAAGACCATGTCGTCCCTTAAGACAGCGGATGCGCGACGGTGTGGAGCGACGGTATCCGACGCCATGACACGCCGGCCTCGTCTGCTCAGCGTCCACGTCCGCGTCCACGTCCGCGTCCACGTTCTTCGCGCCGACTGTGCGCCTTGCGCGTCTTGCGCCGCGCCTTCCCCAGCTTGCCCCGCTCCTGTCGACCTCGCTCCGGGAGGCGGCTCGGGCCGTGTTCGCGCGGCGAGGGCGGGTCGGGAGGAGCGGCGGCCTGCGTCCTTCGACCAGGAGACCTGCTGATGCCCTCATCGGACCACACCCACGGCGGCGCGCGCGACGCAGGGTCTGACCGCCCCAAGGCATGGCCGCCGGCGGTGTTCGACGCCCCCTTGCTGCGAGGGCTCGACGAGCGCGCCCGGCGTGAGATCGCCGGGGCGGGGCGGCTCCGCTCCCTGTCGCCGGACGAGGTCGCCTATCGCGCGGGCGACGCCGGCGACGCCTTCTTCGTGGTCGCGTCCGGCCGCATCGCCCTCCGCGCGACGCGCCGCGGAGACGATCGCGATACCGAGGTGCGCACAGCCGCCGCGGGCGACGTCATCGGCGAGGAGGCGGTCGTGGGGATGTCGCGCAGGACCACCGCAGTCGCGCTCGCCCCCAGCGTGCTCGCCGAGATCCCGGTCCACCTGTTCCGGCGCGCCGCCGGTCGCTCCGGCAAGGCCGAGATCGCCGAGAAGCTCGAGCGCGCGCTGCGGAGGAGCGCGACACGCGACCTCCTCAGCACCCTCGCCTTCACGCGTGACCTGGATTCAGACGACGTCGAAATTCTTCTTGACGCAGTGAGTCATAGGCGCTTCGAGCGCGGTCAGGCCATCTATCGCACAGGCGATCCGGCCGCCGAGCTCTGGCTCATCGCTGAAGGGATGGTGCAAATTCAGACCGAGGACGGAGATCGGATTCATGTGCGCGCGTACCTCACCCGGGGTGATTTCTTTGGAGACGTCGAGCTCGACGAGGGCCGCTGCCGGGCGGCGAGCGCCGTGGCCAGCGGCGCCACGGCGCTCCTGGCCGTACCGTCGAAGACCTTCGCCGCGCTCGCGCGGAAGCACCCTGATCTGATCCCCCGACTCCGGCGCATCACCGGCGAGCACCACGAAAGGCAGGAGGCGGTCATCGCCGGCCATGCGCGCAATCACACAGCGCACATCTTCAGGGACCTCTATCGCCTTCAGGTCGCGCGGTCGCTCCTGGTCATCGATCTCGAGACGTGCGCGCGCTGCGGACACTGCGCGTGGTCGTGCGCCGACGTGCACGGGGTCTCACGGCTCGTGCGGCGCGGAGACAAGGTGCGCGCGCGGGTGGACGACGCGGAGCAGGGCGCGCAGAAGGAGGCGCCGCGCAGCCTGCTCTTGCCGAACTCCTGCCAGCACTGCGAGAGCCCCGCCTGCATGATCGAGTGCCCCACCGGCGCCATCGGCAAGGACACCGGGGGAGAGGTGTTCATCCGGGACGCGCTCTGCACCGGCTGCGGCGCCTGCGCGAAGGCGTGCCCGTGGGAGAACATCGCGATGGCGCCGCGCCCCGCGGCCGCGCCGCGCCCGGGAGGCGCGGGCTTCGCGGACATCGCCGTGAAGTGCGATCTCTGCCGCGATCACGACGGCCCCGCGTGCGTGAAGGCCTGCCCCACGGGCTCGATCTTCCGCGTCAACCCGGCGGAGGAGATCGCCGACGTGCGCGACCTGCTCGGCGGGGCGCGGCGCGAGCAGGAGCGCGCCGCCGCGCCACGGAGCGGCGCTGCGGTCGTCGCAGGCAGCGCTCTCGCGGCGGCCGGGCTCGGCGCGGCGGGGCTGTCGGCGCACGCGCGCGGCGGCGCGCGCCCGGGCGAGGGCGCCGCCTTCTCGGCGGGCGTGGCCGCCGCGGTCGGCATGGCGCTGCTCCTGCTCTACGCGGTCCCCAAGCGCGCCGGGCGATGGGCGTGGATGCGGCCCAGGCGGCGCGGCGACACGGCCGTGGAGGGCGGCGATGCCGCGCCCGTGAAGAGCCGGCTCCGCCCGCACCTGACCGGGCACCTCGCGATCGGCCTCGTCACGGCCGGCCTCGCGCTCGCGCACGCGCCGTGGCCCCGGTCCGGCCGCCCGACGCTGGGCGCGGCGCTTCACCTCGTGTTCTGGGCCACCGCGGCGGCCGGCGCCTTCACCGCCATCGCGTACCGGCTCGCGCCGCGGCGCCTCGCCCGGATCGAGCGCACCGCCGCGCTGCCCGAGGATTTCAGCGCCGCCCGGCGCGAGCTGCTCGACCGCTTCTACCGCGAGGTGAGCGGGCGCAGCGATCTGGTCAAGAAGATCGTCGAGAAGATCCTCGTGCCCTACCTGCAAAGCCCCCTCGGCCCGCTCGCGCTGCTCGCCTCGGGGCGCGGCCTGCGCGAGGAGGAGCGCGCGCTGCGCGCCCGCATCGACGCGGTCCTCGAAGGGCGCGGGGCCGAGCGGCTCGCCGGCCTGGCGGAGCTCATCCGCCTCGCCGTGGAGCTGCGCGCGCTCCCGGCCCAGCGCGCGCTTCTCGCCGCGCTCCGCGGAGGGCTGCCGGCGCACATCATCACCTTCGGCGTCGCCGCGGCGCTGCTCGTGCTCCACGCGATGACGGCGGCGAGCGTGCCTCGATGAGCGCGCGCCGGACCGGGAGCGCGCGCACGCCGCCCCACACGGCCGCTGGCGCGGCGCGGGACAGCGCACCGGGACGCCCCGGACTCGCTATGAAATGGTTGCGAGGCACGGCATTTCTTTGTGCGCCGCGCGCGCCTCCGCCGGCGTCGCGACGCGCGCATCGACGCGCTCACGCGAGCGCCGCGTCGGCGAAGACGCGCGGCAGGCGGCGCGCAGGCGAGAGGCCTGGACTTTGCCTTCTGCACCCAGGTACAATTTTCCCGACAGCACCCTAGTGGAAGGTAGAGAAGCCGATGGCTGGTCCTTCGACCAAGTGGATGGGAGCGCTCTCCCGATCAGGCTCCCCCAGCGCGTGGGCGCCGAGAGCGCTGCTGCTCGTGACGCTGCTCACCGCGTCGGCCCTCATCGCCGGATCGTGCCGTGGAGGCAACAACGCCGGTGAGCCGCCGAAGCCGGGGACGGACTGGCCCGACGCTGGGCCGGGAACGGGCGACCCGTGCGTCGACGGCGAAGAGGTGGAGTGTCACGTCACCGTCGGCGAGCACGAAGGTGTGCTGACGTGCCTCGATGGGATCCGGCGCTGCGAGGACGGGCGTTACGGCAGCTGCGACGGGACGATGACGATGCGGAGGTCGCCGTTCGGCTCGGCGCCGCGGGGGAGCGGTGAGGGCGGGTATCCGCGCCCGCTCGCCAACTCCGATGCCTCCGACGGCGGCCTGTGCGCGACCAACCCGTGCGACCCGACGTGCCAGTCGTTCGAGGAGACGCCGGACGGGGGGCCCATCAGCCTCGCGGGGACCGGCCCGACGTACACGTGGTCGGTCGGCGACATCAACGAGCTGCCCGAGGCCGTCGCGCGGGAGGGCACGCACCAGCCGTGCACGACCAGCGAGGACTGCCAGTTCGACCAGTACTGCGACGACCCCGCGAGGGGCGCGTGCGATCACGACCCGTGCGCGACAGGCGTGTCGCTGCTGTCGAACTGCAGCGGCTGCGCCACGAAGGTCTGCAACGCGAACCCGAACTGCTGCACCTTCACGACCATACCCGCCGACTGCGGTCACGACGCCTGCGTGGCGGCTCCCGGCGCCGCGACCAACATGACCACGACGTGCGGCGACGCGTGCATCGCGACCATCTGCGCGAACCATCCGCGCTGCTGCGATATCACGTGCAGCACGACGGCGCAGTGCACTGCGGTCATCGGCACGGGCAGCACCTGCGTCTTCCCAGGCCGCTGCACCGCGCCCAGCGGCGCATGTCCCCCGGGAACCGTGCTGTCGGGCGGCCGCTGCACCGGGATCTGGAGCGCGACCTGCGCGGGTTACGTTCCCACGGAGTGCGCCCCCAAGACGTGCAGCGCGACCGTGCCGAAATGGGACGCGAGCTGCGTCGCCCTGGCCGGGTCGTTGTGCGGCTCCACCTGCGACACCGATCCCGGCTGCGCGCACGACAAATGTTACACCGGCGAACGGTTGCTGCCGGGCTGCAACGCGTGCGTGGGGCTGATCTGCGATGTGGCCCCCAGCTGCTGCGATACGGGGCCAGACGGCGGATGGACACAGAACTGCGTCGACCTCGTGGAGAGCGTCTGCGGCGAGACCTGCCCGCAAAAGGGCCTCTGCAAGTCGTACCAGCCGAACGAGACGGACTCCACGTGCACGCAGCCGGACCTCACGATCGGCGTTCCCTGCGGCGGGACGATCCCGGTCTGCAACCGCGGCACCACCCCGGCCCCGGCGGGAATCGCCATCCACCGGTATGCTTCCACCGCCAACCAGCTGCCGTCCTCCGCCCCGAGCCGGGTCCTGAACGCGTGCAACCCGACCGGCGGCACCCTCGCCTGCACGACGGCGCAGCCGATCGCCCCGGGTGAGTGCATCAGCGTGGCCGGCTGCACCGGTGTCGCCGACGGCGTGGAACTCATCGTCAATCCCCCTGGCGCTGGGCACATCGCCGAGTGCCGGTGCGGCAACAACGGGAGCATCTATCAATCGGCCATGTGCGAGTCGCCCGCCTGCATCGCCACGGCGAGCGTGTCGCTGGTCAGGCCGGTCACCCTGTTCGTGGCGCTCGATCGATCCACCTCGATGCGGGAGACGCTGTCGGGGGTGGACGTGAGCGCGGATCGATGGATTCCGGCGACGAACGCGCTCAAGTCCTTCTTCCAGGATCCGGCGTCGGCGGGGCTCGGTGTCGCGTTCCGGTTCTGGCCGCACGACAACCCGGGCCCTTGCAACGACAACCCGTCCTGTCCGCCTGCCGGCGGGGGCGGCTGTGCGCTGCCGCTCGTCCCATTCAACGGCGCCGCGGCCGACAGGTTGACCGAGGAGTCTGCTGCGATGGGGGACCAGCAAGAGATCAAGCTCATGCAGGCCTTCATCAACTTCCCGACGCCCAACGGCGACACGCCGATGCACCCGGCGCTCGACGGCGCCACGGCCTGGGCGATCAACTACAGGAACGCCCATCCCGAGGAGGAGGTCGCGGTCGTGTTCGTCACCGACGGCATCCCGTCGAGCTGCGGCACGGTCCCCAACGCGATCGGAAACCTGGCACGAAACGCCTTCGTGAACCACGGCGTCCGCGTGCACGCGGTGGGCTTCGGCAACTCGAACGCGGAGATCATCAACCTCATCGCGGACCAGGGCGGAGGACAGGCGTTCAACCTCAGCGCTGGCTCGACTCTGGAAGGTAAGCTCCTCAATGCGCTGGTCTCGATCCGCGGAGAGGCGCTGCCCTGCGACGTCACCGTCCCCATCGCGGGCGTCTCGGATCCAGCGTCGGTGTCCGTCGTCTACGAGAACGCCGCCGGCGTGGAGACGACGCTCACGCCCCGGGCCGGGGTCGGCAGCTGCGGCGCGGGGGGCTGGTACTTCGATTCCGGGAACACGAACGTGAAGCTCTGCCCGGCGACCTGCTCCACCGTCCGCGAGAACCCGGGCGGGAAGGTCCGGGCCGTCGTGCCCTGCACGACGACGAGCGTCACGGCGATGAACACGGCGTGGGAGCAGTACCACGGCGTCTGCCCGCCGGGGACCAAGACCCAGTGGGGATACCTCAGGTACAGGACGACGACCCCTGGCGACTCGAGCGTCGAGTTCTTCGTGAGAGCGGCGGATGATCCCGCCGACCTCGCCTCGGCGACGGTCAGGCTCGCCGCGACCGCCCACGCCACGCCGACAGACACCCGGATCTGCGATGAGGGCTCGATGCCGCCGTGCGCGATCGATCTCTTCGACGTGCTGCAAGAGCTGCCGGACGCTCGAACAGAGTACCTGGAGGTCCGGATGAGGCTCAATCCGACGAGCAGCGGAGGGGGCGGCGTTCAGGTGCAGGACTGGGAGATCACGTATTCATGTCCAGATACCGAGTGAGCCGAAGCACCATGGTGACCGCGCTCCTCTGCGCTGCAGGGGTGGTCGCGGCGTGCAGCGGAGATGACGACGCGTCGCGGCCCAGGGCCCCGTCGGCCTCGAGCGGCGCCGGCGCGGCCGGAGGCGGCGACGGGGGCGCGGGCAGCGGGGGGGCCCCACCGGGCGACTGCGGGAACGACGTCGCCGAGCAGGACGAGGCGTGCGACGGACCCGATCTCAGGGGCGCGACCTGCCAGAGCGTCGGGTTCGATAGCGGCGAGGTCCGGTGCAGCCCCGAGTGCACCCTCGACGCGTCGAGCTGCTCGGGCGTCGAGGCGTGCCAGGACGGGCGGGACAACGACGGAGACGACAGCATCGACTGCGGCGATCCGGAGTGTGAGGCGGCCTGCGCGGACATGTGCGCCGCGCCCGTGGCCCTCCCGGATCCCGGGACCGCGACCGGCGATACCTTCGGGCACGCGGCTGTCGAGGGCGAATGCTGGCCGGGGAGCCCGGGCGTCGCCTACACGTTCACGGCGACGATCACCGGGTTCCTCGACGTGGTGGTGACCCCACGCACGGACGCGCAGCTCGTCGCCGAGCTGCGCAGCGCCTGCGCCGACCCCTCGACGATCGTGGGCGACTGCGGCAGGCCCAGCCTCGGCGCGGGGATCGAGAACCGGCTGACCGTGCCCGTCCGCGAGGGCGATGCGTTCTATGTGATCATCACGGGAGCCGACGCGAGCCAGGCAGGGGCGTTCGACCTCGGCGTGCGAAGCCGACAGACCGTCTGCGGGGACAACATCCAGGATCCGACGGAGCAGTGCGACAACGCCCTCGATCAGCCGGGCGACGGCTGCAGCGATAGCTGCGAGCTCGAGCCGACCGAGGTGGAGCCCAACGAGGACATCGCCTCCGCCAACATCTATGAGAATCCGTTCTTCGCCGCGATCGGCGCCCCGATGGATGATGTCCCGGACGTCGATGTCGTGCGCGTCACCGTGCCGAGCGGGCCGACGGTCCTCACCGCGGAGACCGCGGCTGTCACGAGCTCCGACTGCCTGACCGGCCGGCTCGACAGCGTCATCGAGATCCTCGATGGAAGCGGCAACTTGATCGTGCGACGCGACCGCGGGGACAACGGCCTTTGCGCCCGCGCCGTCGCGCCGGGGCTCGCCGCGGGCGACTACTACGTTCGCGTCACGTCCGTGCTCGGCTCCGTGGCGGAGACGTTCCCGTACCGCCTCGACGTGACGCTCGTCCCCGAGGTCTGCGGGGACGGCACGATGAGCGCCGGCGAGCAGTGCGACGACGGAAACACGGATCCCCTCGATGGATGCAGCGCCACCTGCCGCTTCGAGCTCGACGAGGCGGAGCCCAACGGCGCCCCAGCGCAGGCCAATGCGTATGCGGACCCGTGGCTCGCGGAGATCGCGCCCGCAGGCGACGTCGACGTGATCGCCGTGACCGTGCCAGGGCCGCGCTCGACGCTGCACGCGAACGTCATCGACAACGGCACCAATGCTTGCCAGCAGGGGCAGATCGACAGCTTCATCGAGATCCTCGGGGAGGACGGGACCACCGTGCTCGCATCCGACGACGACTCAGGGGTCGGCAATTGCTCCTACGCGTCGCTCACCGACCTCGCCGCGGGCACGTATCATGTGAGGGTCCGCGCCGCGTCGCTCGTCCCCGACGCGACCTTCTTCTATCGATTGAATGTCACGCTCCTCTAGCCCGACCGGCGGAGGCCGCCGTCCGGCGGCGCCGCCATCGGGCGACGCCGACGACGCGGCGGGCCTGCCCGATCCCACGCGGACGCTCTACCGCGCCGATCTCTCCGATCCGCGCCAGCGCGCCGCCCAGCCGCGGGAGGTCGTGCGGGGGCGCGCCGCGCGCCGCGCCGAGGCGACCTCCGACGTCACGCGCTTCCGGGGCGTGCTGCCGGCCACGCTCGCGGGCGCCGTCGCCACGGGCGCGGCGGCGCTGCTCTTCCCGCCGCCGGGGGGGCACGCGGCGCCGGGGCCGCTCTCGCTGCCCCACGCGCGCGCGCAGCTCGCGTGCGCGTCGTGCCACGCCGAGCAGGCGCCCGCCGCGCCGCGAGAGGCCGCCGCGGCCCGGGAAGCCGCTCCCTCGAGCGGAGCCGCAGCAGGCGCGCGCATCGATCAGGCCTGCGTCGGGTGCCACGGCGCCCACGGCTCCACCCGCAGGAGCCACGGGCAGCTGCTCGCGAGCGGCGCGCTGAGCTGCGCCACCTGCCACCCCATCCACCGCGGCGATCAGGGCGTCGTGTTCGATCCAGCGAGGCCGCCTGTGCGCTTCGCGCCGGGCGCCGAGGTCGAGCTCCCGAGGTCGGCCTTCCGCCCGGGCCAGCCGGCCACCGTGGCGATCGTCACGGCCGGGAGCTGCGCGCCGTGCCACGACCTCGCCGCGCCGCGAGATCCCATCGCGCGCTGCCTCGTCGCGGCGCAGGCGCCGCTCGGCGAGGCCCGTCCGATCACCTGCTTCGACGAGCACCGCCCTGCCCTCCCCGAGGACGCCGCGACCGGCCGCGCGGGCGGCGACCCACGCCCCGCGGGCCGCAACGCCGGTCGCGCAGGCGGCGACACACGCCCCGCCGGCGTCTGCAGCGGGCAGCACACCGAGGACCGCGCCCTCGCCTGGGACGCGGCGCGCGACGCCGCGGCGGCCTTGCCCGTCGTGAAGGCCGGCGCCACGCCCGGCGCGCCCGCCCTGCTCTGGATGGGCGCAGGCCTCGCCGCCGCCGCCCTCGCGTTCGCGGGCGCCCGCGGCGGCCAGGCGCTGCGCGCGCGCCGCGCGCGGCGAGCGGCGAGCGACGCCGGGGGCGAGGACGCGATGCTCCGCCCCGCGGCGCGCGTGCGCCTGCCCCGGATCGACACGACCACCTGCCTCGGCTGCTACGCGTGCGTCGACGCGTGCCCGTACGACGTGCTCGCCATCGAGAAGTACGTCGCGGTCGTGGCCCGCCCCGAGGCGTGCTGCGGCCTCACCCTGTGCGAGCAGCGCTGCCCCAACGGGTCGCTCACCATCGAGGGCGGCGCGCCGATCGCCGATCGCCCGCGCCTCGGCGACGACCTCGGCAGCCTCGACGTGCCGGGCCTGCACCTCGCCGGCGACGTCACCGGGCTCCCGCTCATCAAGAACGCCATCCACCAGGGCGCGCACGCCGCGACGCGCATCGCGGAGGACCTGCGGCAGGCCGGCCCGCGCGGCGCGGGCGGTCAGGAGCTCGATCTGATCATCGTGGGCGCGGGGCCCGCCGGGATCAGCGCCGCGCTGCGCGCCAAGGAGCTCGGCCTCTCGTTCGAGGTGATCGAGCAGGGCAGCGTGGCGCAGAGCATCCAGAGCTTCCCGCGCGGCAAGCTGGTCTTCGATCAGCCGCTCGACCTGCCGATGACCGGGAAGCTGTGGCTGAAGGAGTCGACCAAGGAGGAGCTGCTCTCCCACTGGCTCCGCATCGTGCGCAAGGAGCGGCTGCCGATCCTGCAGGACACCCGCATGGTGTCGGTCGCCCGCGCGGCCAGCGCCGGCGCGCCCGCCGTCGGCGTGACGGCCGGCAGAGGCGCGCGCGCTGTCGACGCTGTCGACGCGACGGCCGGCTTCGTCGTCGTCACCGAGCCGCGCGAGGGCGGACCGCGCACCGAGCGCCATGCGCGGCGCGTGCTGCTCGCCATCGGCCAGCGCGGCTCGCCGCGCCGGCTTCCGTTCGAGCTATCCGCCGAGGTGGAAGGTCGGGTGTACTACCACCTCGCCGACGCCCGGAGCCTCGCCGGAAGCCGCGTGCTGATCGTCGGCCTCGGCGATGTCGCCATGGAAGCCGCGATCGCGCTGTCCCGCCAGCCGGCCACCGACGTCACCGTCGTCTACCGGGGCGCCGGGTTCCGCCGCGGGAAGACCCGAAACATCGAGGAGTTACGCCGGCTTGCGGCGGCGTCCCGCCTCTCGCTCCTGTTCGAGACCGACGTCTCCGCCCTCGCCGCAGATCCGCGCGGCGCGCTCGTGGCGACCCTCGCGTCGCCTTCGGGGGCCCGGCCGCACCCCTGCGACGCCGTGCTCGTCCTGATCGGGAGCATCCCGCCGTGGAGCGCCCTCCGCGCCGCCGGTGTCCGGCCGACCGCGGAGCCGTCAGATCGTTCCGAGCTCGGCGACGTACAAGGGACCACGCCCGCGGTCCCCGCGCCGTGAGTCCATCGTAAGCTCGGGGGGCCCAGGCCGTTCTCTGGAGGAGCCATGAAGCCGACCCACGTCGCCCTGTTCTCCGCCCTCGGCATGATGTTCACGAGCCTCTCCGTCTACTCCCTGGCCCCGTCCGGGGGCGGGAGCTCCGTCACGGCGGTCCCGGAGGTGATCACCGAGCCGCCCCGCCAGATCCCCGAGGTGACGGGCGGCGCCGTGGCCGCGCTCGATCCGAGCCGCTTCACCACCGGATCGAGGCTGATGCTGGAGGGGCGCGTCGGTCACGCGCGCCTGCCTCGCTCGGCGCAGGAGACGTTCCTGATGTTCGAGGTCCGCGGCGACGGGGCGCCCGCGAGGTCGCAGGCGCAGGCGAACCTCTCGCTGGTCATCGATCGCTCCGGCTCGATGAAGGGCACCCGCCTCACGAACGCCGTGCAGGCGGCGACGACGGCCGTGAGCCGCCTGAACGACGGCGACGTCGTGTCGGTGGTCACCTTCGACACGAGGACCAGCGTGGTCGTGCCGCCCACCACGGTCGGGCCGGACACGCGCGGCCGCATCCTCGCGAGCGTCCGCGGCATCTCGCTCGGCGGCGACACGTGCATCTCGTGCGGCATCGAGGAGGGCCTCTCGCTGCTCGGTCAGTCGAGCGCCGGCGTGAGCCGGATGCTCGTCCTCAGCGACGGCGACGCCAACCACGGGGTCCGCGACGTCCCCGGCTTCCGCGCGATGGCGCAGCGGGCGCGCGATCGCGGCGTCGCCATCACGACCATCGGGGTCGACGTCGACTACAACGAGAAGATCCTGTCGGCGATCGCGCTCGACTCGAACGGCCGGCACTACTTCGTCGAGAACGACGCCGCGCTCGCGCGCATCTTCGAGGCGGAGGCCGAGCAGCTCACGGCGTCGGTCGCGAGCGGCGCGGAGCTCGCGATCGACCTGGCGCCCGGCGTGGAGCTCGACCGGGTCTTCGATCGCTCGTTCCGGCGGGCCGGCGATCAGGTCATCGTGCCGCTCGGCGCGTTCGCGGCGGGGGAGGTGAAGACGGTCCTGCTCAAGGTGCGCCTCGGCGGCCTCGGCGGCCCCGGCGGCGACGCGCGCGGCGAGTCCCCCGTCGCCGACGTGGGCCTCACCTACCGGGACCTCGTCGCCAGGACCGACGCCCGGTGCGTGGGCAAGCTCGGCGTCGCGATCGCGGACAGCGACGCCGACGCGAGCGAGCTCGACGCGCTCGTCGCGGGGCGCGTGCAGCGGAGCGAGACGGCGGCGGCGCTGAAGCAGGCCAACTTCCTGTTCGAGCAGGGACGGCTCGACGAGGCGCGCAGCAAGCTCGACGCGCAGCAGGCGTCGCTCAAGAAGGCGGCCGACAAGGCGAAGGCCAGCGCCCCGGCGAACCGCGCGAAGGACGTGGCGTCCGATTTCGAGGGCCAGCTCGCCGCGCTGGAGCGCGCGGGCACGGACTTCGCCACACCGCCGGCGTTCGCCACGCCGCCGCCGGCCGCCGCCGCGGGGCCGGGCGGCTTCGCGCAGGCCCCGGCGGCAGCGCCGCCGCGGCCCGCCCCGGCGCAGTCCCGCCAGGGCAAGAGCGCCGTCCGCCGCAACGAGGCGGAGGCCTTCGATCTGGCGCGCTGACGCGCGGCGCCCGGCGCGGGCGGCGCGGACGGCGCGCTCCGGCCCCTGCCCCGCGGCCACGCGGGGCGTTGACACGCGTCGGGCTTTCGGGTTTTGACTCCCGGCGGTGGGCGTTCGACCTAGGGCGAGCCGGCCGGGAAACCGCCGGACGGGTGGCGACGGCGCGCAGGGCTCGCCGCCGCGCGAGCCGCCGTCGACCCGGAAGGCGACCCCCGCGCGGCGCTCGCGCGGCGCGGGGCAGCGCTCGCCGGCGTCGCGGCGCCCTGCCCAGCCCCGGACCGGGCGCGGGCGCGCGCTGCTCCTCGGGCTCGCGGGCGTGGTCATGGCGGCGTGCGCCGCGCTCCTCGCGCTGGTGTTCGGCTTCGGGCGCGCGAGGGCGCCGGACCGGGGGCGCGTCGTGGAGATCAACTGGCCGGGCGGGCTCGACGCGGGCGAGGCGGCCGCGCTGCTCGCGGCCGAGGGGCTCGTCGAGAGCGAGCGCGCCATGGCGCTCTACCTCGGCGCGACGGGCGGCACCGAGGCGTTCGTGCCGGGCCCTCACCTGCTCTTCGAGGGAGCGACGCCGCGGGAGCTGCGGCAGCTGCTCGCGCGCGCGGAGGGGCGCCCCACGGCGAAGCTCACGATCCCCGAGGGCTTCAGCCGCTTCGACATCGCCGCCCGGCTGGAGAAGCTGCGCATCGCCGGCCGCAAGACGTTCCTCGCGGCCACCGCCGACGGCGCGTTCCTCGACGCGCTCGGCATCGAGCGCGGCGGCGCCGTGGGCGCGGAGAGCGCGGAGGGGTACCTCTTCCCGGCGACGTACGAGCTCGCGCTGGACTCCGACGCGCGCGACGTGGCGCGGCGCCTCGTCGCCGAGTCCGACCGGCGGTGGAGCGCGCTCGCGGCGCAGGGCAAGGACGGGCTCGCGGCGCTCCAGGCGACGCTCGGCTGGGGTCGCCGCGAGGTGCTCACGCTGGCCTCCATCATCGAGAAGGAGGCGGTCGTCGAGGAGGAGCGGCCGCTCATCGCGAGCGTGTTCCTGAACCGGCTCCTCGATCCGAGCTTCCGCTCTCGCAAGCTGCAGTCCGACGCGACGGCGCTCTACGGCTGCGTCGCCTGGCCCGAGGAGGCGCCGTCATGCGCCGAGTGGGGCGGCAAGCCGACGCCCGCCGTGGTGCGGGATCCGAAGAACCGCTACAGCACCTACGCGCACCCGGGGCTGCCGCCCGGGCCGATCGCCAACCCAGGGGCGCCGTCGATCGCGGCCGTGCTGGCGCCCGCGGCGACGAAGTACCTCTATTTCGTGGCCGCGGGCGGCGGCCGCCACCGGTTCAGCGAGAGCCTGGACGACCACAACGACGCCGTGCAGAAGCGCCGGGACGCGACGGCGCCCTAGGCGCGGGACACGAACGCAATCCAGCGCACAAACTGCGCCTTCGGGCGCGACGGACCCCTTCCCTCCGTCACGGCGTCCCTCACGCGCATCACGGCGGCTCTCCACGCGCAGCGATCGGATCGTCATTCCTCGCGTTGCCTCGGCCGCGCTCGCGCCGCCCCCGCTTCCTGGATCTGCGCGCGCCGCGGTGTAGATTCGCGCGCCATCATGCGCCGTCCCGCTCCGTTCCTCCTCGCGCTCTCCGCTCCCCTCGCCTTCGCTGCCGCTGTCGCCAGCTGCTCGCCGCGCACCGCGCCCCCGGCCGAAGTGACGCAGGCCGCTTCCGCGACCGCCGCTCCGTCCGCTCCCCCCGACTCGGCCTCGAGCGCTGCCCCCATCGCCAGCGCCGCGCCAGCCACCAGCGCTGCCCCCGCCGCCAGCGCTGCGCCCGCCGCCGAGACGACGGTCGCCGCCGCCAGTGCCGCGCCCGCCGCCAGCGCCGCGCCCGATGCGGCGGCGCCAGCCGACGCCGGGCCGCTCCCGAAGGTCAAGGTCGCCAACATCGGCATGCACATCGGCGGCGGCCCGCACGACGACTTCACCAAGGAGCCGATCAAGCGCTCGGTCGCGCCCCACTTCGACGAGTTCCGCCGCTGCTTCGCGCTCGCCGAGGACCCGGCCAAGGGCGGCGACTTCGGCATCGATCTCCGCATCGAGAAGGACGGCGGCAAGGCCGAGGTGCGCAAGCCGCGGACGGCGCTCAAGGGCCAGGCGTTCACGAAGTGCGTGGTCGGCGTCTTCGAGCAGATCGACTTCCTCAAGCCGAGGAAAGGCCCCACCGTGGTGAGCTACTCGCTCCGGTTCACCCCGTGACAGGGCCCCGGCTCACCCGTGGCGCCCGAGGTTCGGCAGCGACCCGCGCGAGGCCTCGACCGCCGTCTCGCCGGCGCGGTCGAGCGCGTACTTGAAGAGGATCGGGCCGAACACCTCGTTCAGCGCGACGCAACCGATGACGAGCGCGCCGAAACCGGCGCCGATCGACGGGAACGCGCGCTCGATGGTCACGCTGATCCCCAGCGTCAGCCCGGCCTGCGAGACCAGCCCGCACCACGACCACCGCCGCAGGAGCGGCGGATCGTCCGCCAGCCGGTTGCCGATGCGGTTCGCGACCCACGTCACCAGGGCGCGCGAGACGCCGAAGAGCAGCGCGACAGGCCACATCTGCCGCAAGAGGGGCAGGTCGAGGTGCGCGCCGGCCGTCGCGAAGAACAGCACGAACACCACGCTCGCGGCGTCCTCGACCGCGTGCACCAGCTTCTCGCCCTGCTTCGACAGGTTCGCGACGACGAAGCCGGCCACCACGAACACGAGCAGCGCGTCGAAGCGGAGGTACCGCAGCACCTCCGTCGCGCCGAAGCCGAGCGCCACGAACACGAGGATGAGCTGGCGGCCGATCAGCCGCATGTAGGCCGCGAGCGCGAGCCCGAGCGTCGTGCCGATCGAGATGCTCCCCAGGATCTCGCGGCCGAGCAGCTCGATCTCGTGCATCGACATCGTCGCGCCCGGCTCGAGGAGCGGCCGCACCGTGGAGAGCGCGACCGCCGTCACGATGATGACGATGATGTCCGACGTCATCACGAACGCGAGCGTGTGCATCGCGACGGGGCCGGTCGCGCGCGTCTGGGAGAGGATCCCGAGCACGGCCGAGGGGCTGCGGGTGACCGCGATGACGCCCCACAGGACGGCCACGCCGAGCGCCGCCGTGGTCGAGAGCTCGGCCGCGAACGGCACCAGCGAGCGCGCCGCGTAGAAGACGCCCGTCATCGCCACGAAGACGAGCACCGTCTGGACGAGGTTGTGCAGGAGGATGCTCTTCAGGCTCTTCTTGACGGCGTCGATCCGCAGCTCGGCGCCGCCCGCGAGCGCGATGAGCGCCAGCGCCAGCGCGTTGACCCGCGAGATCTCCTCCACGGCGTGGTGGTCGACGAGCTTCAAGACGTGCGGGCCGGCGACGATGCCCGCGAAGATGTAGCCCGAGATGTGCGGCAGGCGGAGCGGCTCGACGAGCTCGCTCGCGAGCGTGCCCGCGAGCAGGAGGAAGCCGATCGAAGCGACCGCCCCCGCGGGCCCGTGCTCGTGAGGGACCGCGCGCGTCGTGGCGTAGAGCAGCCCGAACAGGATCACGAGCGCGACGGCGTGCGTGAGGTGGTTCAGCGGCCCCTTCGGGGCCGACCCGTGGTGCCGCGCGGAGGGCGCGCCCTGCTGCTCGGCGGGCGCGCCCGGATCGGCCGGCGCGGCCGGGCCGGCGGGCGAGGCGGGCTCGACGTCAGGGAGTGCTGCGGCGCTCACGGAGACACCTCTTCGTTCCTCATCCCTCCCCCGCGCTGCGCCGCGGGCGACGACGGGCCGCCCCTCTCGCCTCCGTCGCCGGGCGCGGCGCCGCGCCCGGCGCGGGCCAGGCCGCGGCCGAAGTAGAGAGACTCCCGCTCGGGCGCGGCGAGCTCACCGGCCTTGCGGAGCGTGGCGCGAAGCGCCTGCGGCCCGACGAGCTCGCCGAACACGGCCGCGGCCGTCGCGGCGAAGAGGACGGTGTGCCCGACCGGGCCCGGAAAGCGCAGCGCGAAGGCGAGGCCGACGCTCATCGCCACCGCGCCGGACGAGAGCAGCCCGAGGCCGAGCCACGGCGACGTCTCGCGCGCGTCGGGCGACACGACGCGGAAGACGAGCCCGGTCGCGAGCTTGCCCACGAGCCTCGCCCCGAGCGCGATCGCCACGATCCAGGGCAGGAACGGCGCCGCCTTCGGGTTCACGTGCGCGCCCGCGAGCAGGAGCGCCGGCAGGATGACCGGCCGCTCGGTCGGCGCGACCATGGCGACGATCTCGTCGCGGTGCCGCGACAAGGCGGCGATCGTCACGCCCATCGCGAACGCCGCGAACAGCGGCGACAGGCCGACCCGGGCGCTCGTGCCCATCGTCAGCAGCGAGGCCCCGAGCAGCACGCCCCAGCTCTGGATCAGGCGGAAATCGCTCCCGAGGAGCACGACCGCGATGAGCCCGAGCACCACGCCGATGAGCGCCGTCACGACCGTCCACCCCCAGAACGGGATCGGCCACTGGGCCGTCGCCTGCGGGACGAGCGCGAACGCGCCGCCCATCATGAGCAGCGGGCCGAGATCGTCGCAGTCGGCGATGTCGGCGATGAGATCCGAGAGCTTGCCGCTCGCGCTGTAGCGCTGCGTGACCCACAGCACGGCGTGCCGCGTCGTCTCGGCGGAGACGGCGCCCACGCCCGCAGCGAGCAGCGCGCGGTCGCCGCGATCGAGCGAGGGAGCGCCGTGGGCCGCCGCGAACCAGACGGCGGCGGCCACCGCGCCGCCGGTCAGGAGGCTCATGAGCACGCAGAGCGCCATCCGGGACGGCCGCACGCGGCGGCTGCCGACGAAGCCGAAGTCGAGGCCGACGACCAGCGCGAGCCAGCCGAGCGCGACGCCCGCCACGGGCTCGAACGCGGCGAGCGACGAGGGCTCGAGCAGCCCGAGCGCCGAGGGCCCGAGCACGAAGCCGAGCACGACGTACTCGGCGCCGGAAGGGAGGCCGATGCCCCGGAGCACGCGGCCGCTGACGAGCGAGCTGCCGAGGTACGACAGCACGAGGAGCCCCATCAGGAGCCAGACGGCGTTCACGAGGCGGCGCTCCGGTCGACCGGCGCGGGCGCGGGCGCGGGCGCGGCGCGCCGCGCGCCGCCGGAGGACGCCGGCGCGCGCCCGAGCGGGATGTCCGCGGCGACGAGGGCCTGCGCGACCGCGGTGAGCCAGCGGCTGCGCACGTCGTCGCCGTCGCAGGCCATCGTGGCCCGGAAATGAGCGCCCCCCTCGTCGATCGCGACGAGCGCGGCGCGGGCGCGGCTGCCGAGGCCCGAGCCCGTCTTCAGGAGCAGCTCGCGCACCCGATCGAGATCGGCGGCGGGGTCGACGCTGATCTCGACGGACACGACCGGAGGGCGGCCGCGGATGCGCGTCGGGTGGAACAGGCTGAGCAGGTGCGGCACGCGCACGACGCAGCCGTCCTCGTCCTCGAGGCGCGCCTCGAAGAGCGTGAGCTCGCGGACCCGCCCGGCGCGGCCGCCCACGTCGGCGATGTCGCCGACGCGCAGGCGCCGCCCGTAGATGACCGAGAGGCCGACGGCCGCCGACGCGATGAGCGGCGTGCTGGCGAGCCCGGCCGCCGCGAGCACGACGAAGCCGATCCGCGTGAACGCCCCCTCGTCGGTGCCGGTGATGAGCGGGGCCGCGAGGAGCAGCGCGGCCACGAGGATGCCGAAGCGGACAAGGACGCCGGTGGCGACCGCGAGATCGGACGGGAGCCACCCCAGCGACGTCTCACCCCGGCTCACGCTCCCGAAGAACAGCCCCACGAAGCGGATGAGGACGATGACCGCGAGCGTCGCGAGGATCGCGAGCACGAGCACCGGGACGCTCCGCGCGATGCGCCCCATGAGCTCCGACATGGGCGCGAGCACGAAGCCGGTGAGCTTCTCGCTGGTGCCGCGCGTGGAGGCGAACAGGGAGAGGGCGAAGAGGATCCAGATGTAGGCGATGCCCAGCCGGACGAGGACGCCGGCGGCGCCGAGCGCGACCGAGAGCGCGCCCTGCGACGCGGCGGGCCGGAGCATCTCGATGCCGCGGACGTGC
This sequence comes from Sorangium sp. So ce327, assembly GCF_051530205.1. Classification (NCBI taxonomy): domain Bacteria; kingdom Pseudomonadati; phylum Myxococcota; order Polyangiales; family Polyangiaceae; genus Sorangium; species Sorangium sp. So ce327. Next base: position 6,464,475 of record NZ_CP150330.1, read on the forward strand.
AGCGCCGGGAGCCGCTCCGGGTGCTCGGCGACCCAGGCGCGCCCTCGCTCGACGAGCTCGCCGACCTTGCGGAGCAGGAGCAGCGCGATCAGCCCGGAGAAGACGAGCAGCGAGAACGAGAAGACGCTCGTCGCGAGGCGGCTCCGGCTCTGCTCCTTGGCGAGGACGTCGCGCACCGTGCCGGCGACCGCGGCGGCGTGGCCCGCGACCGTTGTGTGGCCCGCCGCCGCCGCGTCCTCGGGGCCGAGGTGGACGAGCGGGCGGTCGCCGACGTAGACGACCGCCACGCCGTCCTGCTCGTTGACGCGGACCTCGGGGACCGCCTTCTCCTGGGCGGCGCGCTCCAGCACGCGCGCCGCCTCACGGGCGCGCTCCGGGGGAGAGAGGCTGCCCCGGTGCACGCGGAGGGCGAAGACCGTCCTGCCGAGCAGCTCGACGCGCGCCTCGGGCTGCTCGACCACGGGAGGTGAAGGCTGGGGGTCGGGAGCCACCGGCTCGCCCTGGTCAACGGCCGGGGCCGGCGGCGCCACCGGCGCGGACGCCGGTGCGACCGGCGCAGGCGGCGGCGCCGGAGGGCGAGCGACCGGGGCGGGCGCCAGCACGACCTGCGCGGACGCCGACGGGGCCTCCGCGGGCGGTGGCAAGACCTGCACGAGCGGCGGCTGGACCGAAGAATCCGGCGGGGGCGCGAGCTGCGTGGGCTCGAACGAGGCCAACGGGGGCGCGAGCTGCGAGGGAGAGGGCGCAGCCTGCGAGGGGGCACGCGCAGCCTGCGAGGAGGCGGGCGTGGCCTGCGAGGGCGCGGGCACAGCCTGCAAGGGCGCAGATGCGGCCCGCGAGGGCGCGGACGCGGTCTGCGAGGGGGCGGGCGCGGCCTGCGAGGGGGCACGCGCAGCCTGCGAGGGGGCGGGCGCGGCCTGCGAGGGGGCACGCGCAGCCTGCGAGGGGGCGGGCGCGGCCTGCGAGGGCGCAGACGCGGCCTGCACCGGCCCGGCGAACGCAGCGCCGGCGGGAGCAATGAGGCCGGCAAGCGCGACCAGGAGCGCGGGGAACAGCCGCTGCACGCAGGCACTCTCGGCCGGAGGCAGGCCGCCGGTCAAGCGGCGCAGGACATGAAACGGCCTCGGCAGGCAGCCCGCGAGCCAGGCGCCGTCGCCTCCAGGCGATCACGCGCGCTCGAGTTCGCCCGGAATCCTCGATCCCCGGGCTCGCTCGATGATCGATCGCCTTGCCGCCGAGGCACGGCGCTGGCAGGGCGCCCGCGTGGCAAGGACCAACAGATCGGTCGCCCCGTCGCTGCTCGTCGGCGACATCGGAGGCACCAACACCCGGCTCGCGCTCTACGGTGGCTCCGGCGGCCGCCCCCTCTCCGAGGCCGTCTTCCGCAGCCGCGACCACGCGAGCTTCGAGGAGATCGCCCTCCCGTTCCTCGTGCGCAGCGACGCCCCTCACCCCGCCGTCGCCGTGCTCGGCGTCGCGGGCCCCATCAAGGACCAGGTCGCCACCGTCACGAACCTGCCCTGGCGCCTCGCGGAGCGCGAGCTGTCGCGCCGGCTCAAGATCGCGCGCGTGCTCCTGGTCAACGACCTCGTCGTCGGCGCCACGGGCTGCCTGCACGTCGCCCGCGCGTCCATCGAGCCGCTCACGGAGCGCAGGCCGCGGCCGAAGGGGAACAACGTGGCCGTCATCGCCGCCGGCACGGGGCTCGGCGAGGCCCGGCTCCTCTGGAATGGCGCCCGCCACGTCACGCTCCCGACCGAGGGAGGGCACGCCGACTTTGCCCCGCGCTCCGCGGTCGAGGTCGAGCTGTGGCAGTTCCTCGCCGAGCGCCACCCGGACCACGTGAGCTACGAGCGGGTCCTCTCGGGCGACGGGCTCGGCGCCCTCTTCGACTTCTTCGCCCGCGCCGCCCGCGTGCCGCGCGCGATCGAGCGCCGCCTCGCCGAGGGCGACCGCAACGCGGCGATCGCCGAGCTCGGGCTCGCCCGCGCGTTCCGGCCCGCCGCGCGCGCGGTCGACCTGTTCGTCGAGATCTACGGCGCCGAGGCCGGCAACCTCGCCCTGCGCGAGCTCGCGCTCGGCGGGGTCTTCGTCCTCGGGAACATCGCGAGGAACCTCGTCCCCCAGCGGCGCGAGCTGTTCATGAAGTCCTTCGTGAAGAAGGGGCGCCTCAGGCCGCTCCTCGAGGACGTGCCCGTCGCGGTGGTCACCGATCCCCTGGTCGGCGTGCGGGGCGCGCTCGCCGTCGCCAGAGAGCTCGCCGCCGCGGAGCAGCCCCGGGCCCGCGCGGCGGCCCGGAGGCCCTGACGCCCCGTGTCCTCGTGCCCACGACGGAGGCATGGAGTCGCGCGCGCAACTCCATGCCTCCGAATCGAGCAGCGCTGTCGGTCCGAGGCGGATGAGCGCGAGTTCGCCCCGGGGTGCCGAGAGGCCATATCGCGCGGCGCCGCCTCGCGCCGGGCACGATCCGAGCAGGATCCGAGCAGGAGCGGACGAGCTCCTCGCGCGCGGCCGCACGCTCCCCCTCACGTTCGAATCGAGCGGCCGCGCGCGGCCTCGCGGCGTTGACACGCTGGTGGCACGGTGCTTTAAGACCGACACACCTGACGCTCGTACAGTCGGGGGAAAGAGAAAAGAAGGTCACGTCATGGCAACTTCGGTCGTTCTACCTGATGGGAAGGTCCTCGCGCTCGAGGATGGCGGCACGGCGTTCGACGCCGCCCGGGCCATCTCGCCGAGGCTCGCCGAGGCCGTCGTCGTCGCGCGCGTCGACGGGGTGGTCCAGGACCTCCGCGTGCCCCTCCGGGACGGCGCGAAGCTGGAGTTGCTGAAGCCGGACACGGCCGAGGGCAGGGACACGATCAACCACTCCGCCGAGCACCTCATGGCGACGGCCGTGCTCCGGCTGTTCCCGGGCGCCAAGGTCACGATGGGCCCGAAGAGCCATGGTGACGAGTTCTATTACGACTTCGACGTTGCCGGTCGGACCTTCACCCCTTCCGACCTCGAGATGATCGAGGCCGAGGTGAAGAAGCTCATCGAGCAGAAGGTCAAGTTCGAGCTGCATTCCGTCCTCAAGAAGAACGCGCTGACCTACTTCGAGAGTTTCGGGCAGAAGAACGAATACAAGGAGGAGATCCTCTCCTGGATCCCCGAGGACAGCATATCGATCTATCGCTGCGGCGAGTTCATGGATATCTGCCGCGGTCCGCACCTGCCCCACGCGGGGTTCATCAAGGGGTTCAAGATCACCTCGTCCTCGGCGGCCTACTGGCGCGCCGACGCCACGAAGCAGTCGCTCCAGCGCGTGCGCGGCGTGGCGTTCCCCAACAAGGACGACCTCGACAAGTACGTGCGCCGCCTGGAAGAGGCGAAGAAGCGCGACCACAGGACGCTCGGGCGGGATCTCGAGCTCTACCTCGTCTCCGAGCGCTACGACTCCCACGCTTACTCCGAGAAGGACGAGATCGACCTCTACGTCGGCGTGGACGCGGAGGCGCCCCTCGACCGCGCGCTCGTGGAGCACACCCTCGGCGCCGCGGCCTCGGCGTTCCCCGGGCGGACCCTCCGGCGAACGGTGAAGTTCGGCGAGGCGCCGAAGGCGGCGGCGGGCGGCGGCGGCGGCGGCGACGAGGCGCGCCCGCGCCTGCACGTCCGGCTCCGCGGCGCGGCGGCGCAGGAGTCGAAGAGCGCCTTCAGGGCGGCGGTGAGCGCCCGGAAGGACGCCGACGTCGAGGTGCACTTCGAGCCGCACTTCGTCGAGGAGATCGGGGCCGGCCTCGTCATGTGGCTCCCGAAGGGCGGGCTCCTGCGCACCATCATCGAGGACCAGTGGCGCAAGATGCACCTCGAGGAGGGCTACGACATCGTCTACTCGCCGCACATCGCCAAGGCGGACCTGTGGAAGACCTCGGGCCACTGGGACTTCTACCGGGAGGGGATGTTCTCCCCCATGTCGGTGGACGGCCACGACTACTGCTGCAAGCCGATGAATTGCCCGTTTCACATCCTCATGGTCAAGAGCCGGACGCGGAGCTACCGCGAGTTCCCGATGCGCCTCGCGGAGCTCGGGACCGTGTACCGGTACGAGGCCGCGGGCGTCATGCACGGCCTGATGCGCGTGCGCGGGTTCACCCAGGACGACGCGCACCTGTTCTGCCGCGCGGACCAGGTCGAGCAGGAGATCCACCGCGTGCTTCGCTTCATCCTGAAGATGCTCCGCACGTTCGGGTTCGAGCAGTTCGACATCAACCTCTCGACGCGGCCGGAGAAGTACGTCGGCGGCCTCGATGACTGGGCCAAGGCCGAAAGCACCCTCGCGGGGGCCCTCAAGGCCCTCGACCTCGAGTACACGGTGGACCCGGGCGGCGGAGCGTTCTACGGGCCGAAGATCGATATCAAGCTGGTCGATGCGCTCGAGCGTAGGTGGCAGTGCTCGACGCTCCAGTACGACTTCAACAACCCCGAGCGCTTCACGCTCGGGTTCGTGAACGCCAAGGGAGAGCTCGAGCAGCCGATCATGCTCCACCGGGCGCTGCTCGGCTCGATCGAGCGGTTCATCGGCGTGCTCCTGGAGCACCACGCGGGCGCCCTGCCGGCGTGGCTCTCACCGGAGCAGGCGCGCGTCGTCACGGTGTCGGACAAACACAACGACCACGCCGAACAGGTCACCCAGGCGCTGCGCGCTCACGGCATCCGGGCGAGCTTCGTCCGGAGCTCGGAGAAGCTCGGCGCGAAGATCCGCGAAGCGCAGGTCGAGAAGATCCCGCATATGCTCGTCATCGGCGACAAGGAGGTGGAGGCGAAGGGCGCCACCGTCCGGCTGCGTGACGGGAGCGACCGCGGCTTCATGAAGACCGAGGCGCTCGCCGAGTTCTTGCGCGAGCAGTGCGCGATCCCCGTCGTGACGTGACGTTACCCGGCCTGCGCGGCGGCGGCGTCGAGCAGCCAGACGAGCCGCCCGGGCCCGCCGCGCACGACCCGCGCCGGCACCTCATCGGCCGGGCCGGGCCGCTTCGCCTGCGCCACGACCCCGCGCTTGCCCGCCCCGCGGGCCAGGAGCAGCTTCAGCCGCGCCTCCTGGATCACCGGCGCCGTCAGCGTGAGCCGCGGCTCCAGCCCCTTGTCCGGCTGCGCCGGGATCGCGGCGACCAGGCGGTCCTCGATGCCCGCCGCCCCCGTCCCGGGGAACAGCGAGGCCGTGTGCGCGTCGTCGCCGATCCCGAGCGTCATCACGTCGAAGGAGACCGCCGACGCGACCCCGAACCGCGCCCTCAGGAGCCGCTCGTACCGCGCCGCGGCCCCGGCGAGGTCCGGCGCCTCGCCCTCCATGCGGAAGAAGCGCTCCTCCGGGATGGCGGCCGCCGCCAGATCCCGGCGCGCGGCGCCGTAGTTCGAGCGGGGGTGATCGGGCGCGACCGCGCGCTCGTCCACCCAGAACCACTCGGTCTGCGCCCATGGGAGCGAGAGCGCCGCGAGCCGCTGGTACGCCTCCGACGGCGTGCTCCCGCCCGACAGCGCGACGCGCGCGACGCCGCGCGCGTCGACCGCCGCCACGATGGCGCGCGCGATGAGCTCCGCCCCGAGCCGCGAGAGCTCCGCAGCGTCCGCCGCGACGAGGGTCTCCTCACCACCGTTCATCTCGGTCCTCCTGTCGGCGCTCGTCAAAGGGCGCTCCACTTCGCCGCGGCGAGCACCGCCTCGCGCAGCAGCCGATCGCCCTCCAGCGAGTCGATCGTCTTCGCCAGCACCCACGTCTCGTCCCGGTAGCCGAGCGGGTGCAGGTGCTCTGCCGACCGCGCCCCCTCCATCGTCCACCGCACCGTGCCGGGCGCCTTGTCGAGCCGCACGCAGCCGAGCGCCAGCGGCTCGCCGCGCAGCGACGTCCACAGGCGCACGCCGTCGAGCCGCCGCCACGCCTGCGCGTCCGCCGGCGCCGGCGGCCCGTCGATCAGCGCGATCTCGATCGGCGCCCCGTCCGCGCCGCGGGCCTGGCCGACCACGCCGCCGGACGGCGCGGGCCCCCGCGACTCGAACGTCCAGCCGAGCCGCGAGCCCATCCAGCCGAGGAACAGCGCCGCCGGATCCGGCTTCGCCCCCGCGCTGCGCGCGATCTCCACCCGCCGGATCGCCCGGCACGCCTCCGGCATGTCGTCGAAGAACCGGGCCACGAGCTCGCGGAACGAGAACGTCCGCACGAACGCCCGGTCCGCGAGCGGCGCCCTCGTCCCGCGCGCGACCTCCGCGATGCGCTCGATGCACGTCTCGGCCGAGTCGAACACCAGCCGATCGCAGATCGGCGCGAGCGCGTCGCCGAGCACGTTCGGCGCGCCAGGCGCGAGCTCGACGATCACGGCCACGTCGGAGATCGTGAGCGCGCTCACGACCGAAGCCACGCGCTCGGCCGCGGCCACCCCGAACGTGAGCTCCACGCGGTCGTAGCAGATCGGCACCTCGCCGGCGCGGCGGCACGTGGCCGACCAGTCGGCCTGGACGCTCAGCGGGTCGAGCCCGTCGTCGAGCGTGATGAGCAGGGTGCGGCCCGCGTGCGTCTCGGCGAGGTCCTCGGCCTGCTCCTTCAGGCGCTCGACCTCGGCGCGGCTCCCCACCGCCACGAAATTGAGGGTCGACGCGCGCGTCTTCGGGGCCGGCTCCGCCCGCGACTCGTCGGGCGCCGACCAGAACTCGGCGAGCTCCGACTCGACCCGCTTGATGACGTCGGCGACGCGGCTCACGGCCGCCTCCACGCCCGCTCCGGGGCCTTCCCCCCGTCGCCGGCCCCGCACACGGCGCGCACGTCGTCCGACGACGGCTCGACGAGGGCGTCGGCCTCCGGCGGGCCCCAGCTGCCCGCGGCGTAGCGCGCGATCGGCGCGCTCTGCGCCCGCCACCCCTCGAAGATCGGATCGACGAAGCCCCACTGCGCCTCGACCTCGTCGGCGCGCGTGAACAGCGTGGCGTCGCCGCGCAACGCGTCGAGCAGGAGCCGCTCGTACGCCTCGGGCGTGCTGGAGCCGAACGCGGCGCCGTACCGGAAATCCATCGTGACGCCGCGGATCGCGATGCCGCCGCCCGGGATCTTCGCCGCGAAGCGGAGCGAGATGCCCTCGTCGGGCTGGAGGCGCATCACGAGCGCGTTCGGCTCCTCGGTGGCGCCGGGGGCGCCCTTGAACAGGCCGTGCGGGAGCGGCTTGAAGTGCAGCACCACCTCGGCCACCCGCTTCGCCAGCCGCTTGCCGGCGCGCAGATAGAACGGCACCCCGCCCCAGCGCCAGCTGTCCAGGTGGAGCTTCATCGCGACGTAGGTTTCCGTCGTCGAGTCCTTCGCGACGTCCGGCTCCTCCGTGTAGCCGGGCACCTTCTCGCCGCGCACCATGCCGGGCGCATACTGCCCGCGCACCGTCGACGACAGCGCGTCCGGGCCCGCGATCGGCCGGAGCGTGCGGAGCACCTTCACCTTCTCGTCGCGCACCGCGTCCGCGTCCCACGACGACGGCGGCTCCATCGCGACCAGCGTGAGCAGCTGGAGCGCGTGGTTCTGCACGATGTCCCGCGTGATGCCGACCTTCTCGTAGAACTTGCCGCGCCCCTCGACGCCGATCTCCTCGGCCACGGTGATCTGCACGTGATCGACGTGCTGGCGCGACCAGAGCGGCTCGAAGATTGTGTTGCCGAACCGCAGGACGAGGAGGTTCTGGACGGTCTCCTTCCCGAGGTAGTGGTCGATCCGGTAGATCTGCGACTCCGCGAGGTGGGCGAGCAGGTCGCGGTTGAGGGCGCGGGCGCTCTCCAGATCCTCGCCGAACGGCTTCTCGACGACGACGTGCTGGAACGGCGCGTCCTTCTCGTGCGACGGCGGCGCGACGAGGTTCGCCGCGCGCAGGCCGCGCACGATGGGCGCGAACTGATCGGGGGCGACGGCCAGGTAGAAGACCCGGTTCTTGCGGGTGCCGCGCTCGGCGTCGAGCCGCTCGAGCTCCGCGGCGAGCCGGGTGTACGTCTCGGCCTCGTCGAACGCCCCCTGGACGTAGCTGATGCCCTTCTCGAGCTCGCTCCAGGTCGCCTCCTCGAGCGGGCGGCGCGAGTACTTCCCGACGGCCTCGCGCATCTCCTTCGCGAAGTCCGGCTTCGGGCGCCGCGCCACGCCGACGACGGCGAAGCCGCCGGTGAGGAGCCGGCTGAGCGTCAGGTTGTAGACCGCGGGCAGCAGCTTGCGCCGCGTCAGGTCGCCCGAGGCGCCAAAGATGACGAGCGCGGCCGGCGAGGCGGTGCGCTCCTCGGGCATCCCTTCGCGAAGCGGGTTCTTCTCGGCTTGGGTCATGGTGGATGAGCTCCGGTCGGTGACGACGACGGGCACGATGCTCGCGCGCCTCCGCGGCGTAGGGTAGTCCGGATCGCACGCGCGGGCGCGGAACGAAGCGAGAACGATGCCGGAGGTCGCGCGACGAGCGCGACGACGACCTCGCGCGGGCGTGCCGGCGGAGCGCGCCCGCCGAGCGTGCCCGCACAGCCCGGCGCCCGCGCCGAGCGTGCCCGTCGGCTCGCGGCGCCCTTCCATCCGATCGCGACCGGTACTAGGCTGCTCCGCGCGATGGCCGCGCCGGTGCTCCCGCGAATCCGCGTCCCCCACCCCCACGTGCGAAGCGATAGCCAGGTGCTCGCCGGGAGCCCCCACGTCCTCGGGTCGCGCGTCCCGGTCCGGCGGCTCTGGGCGTGGCACCGCGGCGGCGCGTCGGTGGAGACGCTGCTCAAGCGGTACCCGAACCTCGGGCCCGCGCGCGTGCTCGACGCGCTCGCGTTCGCGTACGACAACCAGGACCTCATCGAGGCCGACATCGCGCGCGAGCAGCTGCTCTTCAAGAAGCAGGGCGGGCCCACGGTCGGCGCGCGCCCGCTTTCTCAGCTGAACCTCCCCTTCGACGAGGACGACGAGTGAGCGGCGCCCGAGAGGGCGCGGCCGGCAAGGGACGGGGCGCGCGCCGCGCGTGAGGCGCCGCGGGCGAGACGCCGTGCGCGCCGCGCGAGCTCCCTCGGGCCATATATATATGTGAAACGCCTCGCGCCACCTGCGATGCAGACCGCCGTCCCCGCGCGATGAGCTCAGCTTGATTCTTTACAGCCATCCTGACTTGGGGCAATGAGGGCCGTCCGTCGCTGGAGCCCGCGGTGCGGGGCTGCTCGGCATTACGAGTGACCGTCGCGCAGGATCGCGGCTGTCCCAGCTTTCAAGTTCGCGGCTGCTGGTATAGGGTCCGCGCTCCATGGGGTACCGATCGAGGTGCCGGAGGGATTCTGAGATGAGCGTCAATCGATGGAAGTTGTTTGCGATGCCCGTGGCCCTTCTCGGCCTGGCTTCGCCTCTCCTCGTGAACTGCGGCGGCAAGGGGATCCCGGGTGCGGACAGCCTTCCTGGCCCCGCCGGTGACCTGGCGTCGGCCGCGAGCGGCTGCGACGAGATGAAGAACGGCGGCATCGCGAACCTGAAGTTCGACGGCGGCGCCGAGGTCGAGGGCAAGATCAAGGGCTTCCTCGAGGCGGCCGCGTCGCTCGACAAGCTCACCGTCGCCATGGAGGCGGACCTCATCGCCTCGTGCGCCAAGCTCGGCAAGGACCTCGGCATGAGCGAGGCGGAGCTGAAGGCCGATCCGAGCGGCGGCAAGGGCGCCGAGAAGGTCTGCGGCGCGGTCTCGGCCAAGGTGAACGCCGCCGTCAAGGCGAACGCCGAGGCGAAGATCACCGTCCAGATCGATCCGCCGAAGTGCTACGCCGACATCACCGCCATGCAGAAGTGCCTCGGCGACTGCGGCTCGCCGGTGCAGCCCGGCAAGCTCGAGGCGAGCTGTGAGGGCGGCGAGATCAGCGGCAAGTGCGACGCCGAGTGCAAGGGCAAGTGCAGCGTCGAGGCCGGCGCGGCGTGCACCGGCACCTGCAACGCGAGCTGCTCGGGCAAGTGCGACGTCGGCTTCAAGGGCACCTGCGGCGGCAAGTGCGACGGCAAGTGCGACGGCAAGGACTCGAAGGGCGCGGCGTGCGCCGGCACCTGCGAGGGCAAGTGCGACGCCAAGGCCGAGGGCTCCTGCTCGGGCACCTGCGAGGGCAGCTGCTCCGGCTCCTGCGAGGTCAAGGCCGCGGCGAAGTGCTCCGGCTCGTGCTCCGGCGGCTGCAGCGCCGAGATCAAGGAGCCGAAGTGCTCGGGCGAGTTCAAGCCCCCGAGCGTCGACCCGAGCTGCCAGATGCAGTGCACGGCGAAGACCGCCGGCGAGGCGAAGTGCGATGCGCCGAACGTCCGCATCGTGGCGACCGGCAAGGTGAACGCCGACGCGCAGAAGCTCGTCGCCGCGCTCCGCACGTCGCTCCCGGCGATCGCGAAGGTGCAGCTCGGCTCCGGCAAGAAGCTGGCGGCGGCGGTGTCCGGCGTCGGCAAGGCGGGCGTCGAGGTGAAGGACGTGGCGCTCAAGGCCGGCGGCAAGGCGGTCGCCTGCGTCGCGGCCGCGGTCGACGCGTCGGCCAGCGCGACGGCCTCGATCGACGTCAACATCAAGGCGAGCGCGAGCGTCAGCGGCTCGGCGAGCGGTTCGGCCAGCGGCGGGACCTGATCCCCGGCGCGGCCTGAGCGCGGACGCGGCGGCGGTCCCCTCCCGGGGGCTGCCGCCGTCGTCATTTCAGGCGCCGAATCCGGGCTCGCGGCCCAGATCTGGATGCGAGCTCACTTTTCCGGTCGCGGCGCGCGGGGCGCGATGGCCGAGATCGGCGCCGGATGCGCCGCCCAACGTTGCACGCAGGTTTCTTGGCCAGACAGCCGCGATGCGGCGAGCCGTCGAGGCGGCGTGCCTCAGGCAGGCGGCCAGGCCATTGCGCGCTGTCGCGGCGCTCGTCCGGGGTATCATGGTGCGTCGGCGAACGATGACGGGGTACTCGGAAGGGCAGGAGCGATGGTCGGCGATCCCTTGATCGAGCGCGGCGCCAGGATCGGCGAGTACACGATCGCCGATCGCCTCGGCGAGGGCGGCTTCGGCGCCGTATTCCGCGGCCGTGACGGGGCCGGAAACGACGCCGCCATCAAGATCTTCAAGGACGTGAGCGCCCAGAACGCCGGGCAGCTCTTCGCCCAGCAGAACGAGATCGAGGCGCTGCTCCGCCTGCGCCACCCCTCGCTCGTCAAGCTCTCCTCGTACGGCGTCCTGGACGGCGTGGGCCTCTACCTGGCGATGGAGCTCGTGCAGGGCGAGACGCTCGACCGGTACCTCGCACGGATGGGCTCGCTCGACACGATCGAGGCCCTGCGCATCGCGCGCCGCGTGGCCGAGGCGCTCGCGCACTGCCACGCGCTCAACGTCCTCCACCTCGACCTCAAGCCGAGCAACATCGTCCTCACCGATCCGTACGAGCCCCGGCTCAAGATCCTCGATTTCGGCCTGGCGACGCTCACCGTGAGCTTCCAGCCCGAGCACACGCGCGTCAACGCGGGCACCATCGCGTACCTGGCGCCCGAGTGCCTGAAGCGGGGCGCGCTCGGGCGCCCGAGCCCCCGGATGGACCTCTACGCGGTCGGCGTCATGCTCTACGAGCTGCTCGCCGGCCGGCTCCCGTTCTCGGACGGCACCGTCAACAGCGTCATCAACCAGAAGGTCTACGGCACGCTCGTGCCGCTCGCCCACGCGGCGCCCGAGACGCCGGCGCCCGTCGTCGCGCTCGTCGAGGAGCTCCTGGAGCGCGACCCGGCGCGGCGCTTCTCCAGCGCGGCCCGGCTCTGCGCGCGGCTCAAGGAGCTCTATTACGTCACGCTCCACGGCACCTCGCAGCCCCCGGCCGGGGCCGAGGCGCAAGCGCACGAGCGCGACGCCGCCGGGCCGGAGACCTTCGACGACGCGCACGACGCGCCCTTCGTCGGCCGCGAGCAGGAGCTCGGGCGGCTCATCGAGCTCGTCCAGGGCGCGGTGCGCGGCGAGCCGCGGCCGGCCGTGGTGGTCGGCGACACGGGCGTCGGCAAGAGCCGCCTCGTCGCCGAGCTGCTCCGGAGCGCCGAGCAGGCGGGCACGGCGATCGTCGCGTACGGCCGGTGCAGGGAGCTCTCCGGGCTCGTGCCCTACTCCGCGATCCGCGAGGCGCTGACGCAGATCGCGCTCTGGCTGGAGCGGCACGGCGACAGCCGGGCGGCGCGCATCCGCCGGCTGGTGAGCCTCGTGATCGCCGACGACGCCGCCCTCCTCCGGGGGCTCGTGCCGGAGCTGACGCGCGCGGTCGGGCTCGCCGACGAGGGCGGCGCCATCGGCCCGGGCGGAACGCGCTGGGTCGCCGAGCTGATCCTGCGGCTGCTCGGCGCGATCTCCGAGGAGATCCCGGTCGTGCTCGCGATCGAGGACGTGCACTGGGCCGACGAGGCGACGCAGGAGGTGCTGCTGCGCCTCTCGGATCAGCTCGGCGAGATGCCGGTGCTCCTGCTCGGCACGGCGCGGCCGCCCTTCGCTCGCGGCTCGTCGCTGCCTCCGCCCGGGTCATCGCTGCCCCCGCCCGGCTCGTTGCTGCCTCCGCCCGGCTCGTCGGCGCTGCGCGGCCCGCCGGGCTCGTCGCCGATGACGCCGCGCTCGGCGGGGTGGCTCGCGTGGAAGGACGTCGAGCGCCTCGACCTCGGCCCGCTCCGGCCCGAGGAGAACCGGGCGCTCCTCTCCGCGCTCGGCCGCGGCGCGGGCGACGACCTCGTCCAGGAGCTCGTGCGCCGCGTCCCGCTGCTCGCCGCGGGCAACCCGCTCTTCAACATCCAGGTCGTCCGCAACATGGAGACCGAGGGCTTCCTGCAGCGCAGCCGGAGCGGCGCGCTCGAGATCTCCCGCGCCGACGCGCATTACCTCGCGCCCGCGTCGGTCTCGGACGTCCTCTCGCGCAGCATCGACGCGCTCGATCCCACGACGGTCCAGGTCCTCGGCGTCGCCGCGCTCATCGGCCGCCAGTTCCTGCGCGACGATCTTGTCGAGCTCGGGCTCTTCGACCCGGCGGAGGTCGACAGCGCCCTGCGCGACGCCGCGGCGCACTACGTCTGCCTCGGCGAGGACGGAGGCCTCGCGTCGTTCTCGCACGACGCGGCGCGCGAGCAGCTCGCCGCCCGCGTGCCGCCCGAGGAGCGCCCCGACTACCACGGGCGCATCGCGCGGCGCATCGAGCTGCGCGGCGGCGATCCGGGGACGCTCGCGCACCACGTCGAGCGCGCCGGCGATCTCGACCGCGCCGCGTCGACGTACCTGCTCGCGGCGGGCGAGGCCGATCGGCTCCAGGATCCGCACGGCGCAAGCCGCCGGCTGAAGCAGGCGCTCGCGCTGCTCGAGCGGCTGCCGCTCGACCCGGGGCGGATCGAGCTGAGGGCCCGCTGCGCGCACGAGCTCGCGCGCGTGGCGTGCCTGCTCGGCAGCACGGCGGAGCCGCTCGATCTGCTCCGCCGCACGCAGGGGGCGCTGCCGGAGACGCCGCTCGTCACGGCGGCCCTCTCCAGCGCGCTGTCGCGCGTGCACTACGTGCGGGGCGAGTTCGCCGACGCGGTGGCCCACAGCCGCAAGGCGCTCGAGGCGATCGGATCGAGCCCGGAGCTGCGCCCGTACCAGTGCCTGCCGGCGAACATCCTCGGGCGCGCGCTGTGCGCGGCCGGCAAGGTGGGCCCGGCGACCGAGCCGCTCCGCCGCGGCTGCGAGCTCGCGGAGGCGGCGGGCGAGTACGTCGAGCTCTGCCACTCGCGCGGCATCCTCTGCGTCGCGCTGAGCCAGTCCGGCTTCTACGCCGAGGCCGAGCAGAACGCCGCGGACGCCGCGCGCCTCGCCGAGCGCCTGCGCGACCCGGTGCGGCTGCTCGGCACGTGGTTCTACCACGCGGTGCTCGCGGAGGGCCGGTTCGACTGGGATCTCGGGGTCCGGTCGACAGCGCAGCTGCTCTCGTACGCCGAGGAGCACGGCCTGAGCGGGCTCTATCTGTACATGGGGACGATGTACGCGGGCCGGCACCAGTTCCACATGGGCCAGCTCACGCGGGCCCGCGTGTTGATCGCGAACGCCGTCAACCTGAGCGGCGTGCTGGGCATCGGCATGGGGCGCGGCTGGGCGGAGGGGTACCTGGGCGACGTGTACTTCGTGCAGGGCCTGCTTCGCGAGGCGCTGGCCGCCTACGAGCGGGCGATCGAGATCGGCTCGGCGGGGACGGGCGACGCGTACGCCGTGAGCCTCGGCAGGGTCGGCCGGATGCACGCGCGGGCGCTGCTCGCCGACGACGCCGGCCAGGCCGGCGATCTCGCCGCGTACGGCCGGGAGACGCTCGATCTCATCCGCGCGTCGGGCAACCGGACGCTGCTGGTGACGGCGCTCGAGCGTCACGCCGAGGCGCTCGACGCGCTGGGCGACGGGGGGGCTGCGCGCGGCGTCCGCGCCGAGCGCGCGGCGCTCGTCGAGGAGCTCGGCCTGACGGATCCGACGTTCTGGCCGCGCGTCCCGGCCGAGGCGGCGTTCCAGGGCCCCCCGCGGGCGTACTGGGTCGATCTACCGCGCGAGGTCCGGAGCGCGGGCCCGAGCAACGTCGGCACGACGCAGATCGTGGGCGCGACGGTGGCGGAGCTCGCGGCGGCGGCGACGATCGCAGTCCCGGAAGAGGAGCTCGGCGGGCCGACGATCGTGGCGATCCCGCGCCTCCGCCACGTCACGCTGCTGGAGACGCTGGCCTCGGTGGAGGGCTTCGTCCCCCGCTTCGACGGGCCGGAGGCCCCGCCGGTCGCCAAGTGACGGCGGAGGACGGCGGCGCCACGCGGGCGGGGCTGCGCGAGCAGGGATCCGCGGCCGCTTCGAAGGTCGCCTCGACGGCGGACGGTGAGCGTGATGCGCGCTGCGCGGGCGCTGCCACGGCGCCGGCCGGCGCGGTCGAGGTCGTGCGCACGGCGCTCGCCCACGCCTGGGCGATGCTGTTCCTCGTCGTGCTGCTCCCCGTCGGGCTGCTCTGTTTTCCCTTCGATCCCCGGCAGAAGATGCACGACCGGCTCTCGGTCGTCTGGGCGCGCGGGGCGCTCTGGCTGGTCGGCGTGCGCGTCGAGGCCGAGGGCGTCCAGCACGCGCGGCCCGGGGAGCGGTACGTGATCGCGGCGAACCACCAGAGCACGCTCGACATCCTCGCGTTGCTCGTGGTGCTCCAGGGGCGCACGCCGCTCCGGTTCCTGGCGAAGCGCGCGCTGTTCCGCGTGCCGGTGCTCGGCTGGGGCATGCGCCTGTACGGCCACACGCCTGTCGATCGTCACCGGCAGCACGCGCGCGCCCGCGGCGCGCTCGCGGATCTCGGCGAGGCGCAGCGCAACCTGATGCAGCGGTGGTCGACGATGTTCTTCCCCGAGGGCACGCGGAGCGCGACGGGCCGGCTCCTGCCCTTCCGGCTGGGCGCGTTCCGGACCGCCTCGGCCGCGGGCGCGCGCGTCCTGCCGGTGACCATCGACGGCGCGGGCGCGCTGCAGCCAAAGGGACGTTATGCCGCCGCGCCCGGCGTGGTGCGGGTCGTTGTGCACCCGCCGCTCGACCCGCCGGGGGCGTCGATCGAGGCGCTGCACGCCTCGATGGAGGCGTGCAGGTCCGCCGTGGCGTCGGCGTTGCCGGAGGCGCTCCGGGAAGGGGGCGAGGCGGGAAGCGGGTGACTCATGGGGGGAGCGACGTGGGCACCGTCGCCTTCTCCGAACGCCGCCGATACTCGCTCCGCACCCTGGCGCAGCCGTCAACTCCAGGAGTACAGCGTGCCGGTGGGACTCCCTCCAACTCCGCGAACACGCGCGCGGCGTGCCCGCCCTTCATCCCGATCTCGATCCCTGTTCGTGAGAGATATCTCCTGAGAGGTCCGTGCGCCTCCATCACGGAGTCGGTACGGACCAAGGCGAGGAAGCCGGGGTGGATGCAGACGTCCCCGCCGTCGGCCCGTTTTCGCCGCGTGCGTTCCGGATGCGCCCCCCCAATTCTCACGAAATCTCAGATCCCACCATCTCACCGCCTCGATGGTCGCCCATTCCCGATCCATTCCCCGAATCGAGACGCACCCGTGGGAAGGACCTTTCATGGACGTCTCAGATCCGAGATCATGCGGCGAAATCTATTTGCTCGAAATGGATGGATACAACTCGCCATACGTCAGCAAAAAAAAGCGGAGTCCCTCTAGAGGAGGAATCGCCGCCTAGCGGAATCCAAATCAGCCCGATCGATGCATACCTCGCGAGCACCAGCTCGAGTCCGGCGAGCAACTGCAGCTTCTGAGGCGCAGTAGTAGTCGTCGTATTGCCATCTGCATCCGTCGTCGACTGCAATTTCGGAACAAGGTTTGGCCCAGCTGCGACGACAGCCCTGAGCCCGATGACATCCTGGTCATTATAGTCGCTAGCTACGCGCCACGCCCCGCCGGCCGCAAGACCAGGAACGATGAAGGACCGGTTCTCCGATCCAGACATCTCCCAGGCAGTAAAGACCTTGCCGGTAACCTGCAAAGCCCATCGACTCTTGACAGGCTTGAAGTGATACACGGGAACAATCTGATCATCAAGCTCTACTCTTGGACCCGAAACCGGCGCCGATGCGGCAGGTTCCGCTCCGGAAGGTTGAGCCCTCTGCGACACACCATAGATGACCCAAATATTATATTCCTGTCCGAGCACAAACTTATCCGCACGAAACCATTCTTGCGACTGAAACTGACGATATGCGACACCTGCGCTACCAAGTGGATACTCGAACAAATAGTCAGTCGGCGAAACGCTGCCCTTCTTTATAATCACCACTTTCTTCGGCGTCGCGACAACATCGTCAACCTCCGCAGACCTGGACCATCTCAAATCCAACGCGCAGGCAGCAGCGTCCTTGAGCGTAGTCAATTGTATCTGATTTCGTGGATCCTTTCCGGGCAGACCCTGCCCCCCGCAGTAGAACGTTGCAACGGAGCCCGTATTCAACTTCTGCCGCAGGTCTTGAGCGGCCATTTCAGTGACTTGCGGCGCCGTCGCTCGCGCATTGGAGACAGTGAGGACGCACGCAATGGCCAGAGATATGAATAACTGCTTGTTCATGATGCTCCAGTTTCAAAAAGTGAACCATCGTGGAAGCAGCTCGCGTGCCAGGCGCGCGAACGGGCTCGGTGCGGGGGGCGCCGACGGTGTCCTGCGGCGCGAGCGCCACGCGAGGGGCGTCGAGCCGCGGCGCGAACGGAGCGGCGGGGCCCTCGCGTGGCCATGACGTGTCCACGCGAATGGACACGTGATCCAATGCAGTGGACTGCCGCGCCGCTGCGAGCGCTCGAAAAGGCGTCGCGCCGAGCCACGACGGAGAGGCGTGACCTGTCCACGGGGAGACACCACGCCTGCTCCGGCGTCCACGGCTGGCACTCGGCTTGCGAAAGCGTCAACAGCCGCGAGCGAGCGCCGGAGGACGACGTGGCGTGAAACAGGAAGATTGCACGCAACCCAGGCCATGCGAAGCTCGGGGGCCACCGCGGGCGGCGCCGCTGGTGCGGCGCTCGCACGACAAACGGCAGCTTCAGCGCCAAACGACGGCTTCAGCGCTTCGGGGGCACGCCATCGTCCAGAGGCTTCGGCGCGGCGCATGTCCGACGGGGCCGTTGCTGCCAGTGCCCTCGGCCCCTCCCACGGCAGGGCTTCCCAGGTGCGTCGCTCGTCCGGTAGATTGTCGGAATGGTACACCAGGGCTCCGGTCCACCACCCGCCGGTTCCGAGCCAGCCGATGCGGAGCGCGTGCGACGCGAACGGGACCTGTACCGGAAGCTCGTGGAGCTCGGCGGGAACAACGAGATCGAGCCGTTCCTCGAAGAGGCGCTCGCGCTGGTCGTGGACATCGCGGGCGCTCGACGCGGCTACCTCGAGATCCGGGACGACGGCGCCGATGCCGGCAAGGCGCCGTTCTGGATCGCCCGCGGCTGCACAGACGAGGACATCGCCGGCGTGCGCGCGCAGCTCTCGCACGGCGTGATGGCGCAGGCCGTCGCCTCAGGGAAGACGATCGTGACGAGCTCGGCGCTCAACGACCCCAGGTTTCGCGATCGGGGCAGCGTGCGCGCGCACCGGATCGAGGCGGTGCTCTGCGCGCCGATCGGCGCCGATCCGCCGATCGGCGTCCTCTACCTGCAGGATCGCGTGCAGCCCGGCCCCTTTCGCGACGAGGACCGGACGCATGTCGAGCTCCTGGCGCGCCACGTCGCCACGCTCGCCGATCGCTTGCTCCTGCGGCGGCGAAGCACCGAGTCGGCGAACCCCACATTGCCATTTCGACAGAAGCTGCGCGCGGACGGCCTCCGTGGCAGGAGCCCCGCGCTCGCGCGGCTCTTCCAGCAGCTCGTCCTGGTCGCGCCGCTCGACGTCAGCGTCCTCTTGTTGGGGCCCACGGGGAGCGGCAAGACCGCCGTCGCGCGCGTCCTTCACGGCAACAGCCCTCGGGCAGGCAAGCCCTTCGTCGAGATCAACTGCGGCGCGCTCCCCGGGAACCTCATCGAGAGCGAGCTGTTCGGCGCCCTGCCGGGCGCGCACTCGACGGCGAGCCGCAGAGTCCCGGGCAAGGTCGACGCAGCGGAGGGAGGGACGCTGTTCCTCGACGAGGTCGCGGAGCTGAGCTTGACGGCACAGGCCGCGCTCCTCCAGCTGCTCCAGTCGAAAGAGTATTTTCCGCTCGGGGGGTCCAAGCCGGTGACCGCCGACGTGCGCATCGTGGCCGCGACAAACACCGACCTGCGCGCGGCCGTGGGGAAGAAGGCCTTTCGAGAGGACCTGTTCTATCGGCTCCAGGTGCTCCCGGTCCGGGTGCCTTCCCTCGCCGAGCGCCGCGAGGATCTGCCGGAGCTGGCAGCCCACTTCTGCGAGCAGGCCGTGCGCACCCACAACCTTCCCGCGATCGAGCTCTCGATCGGCGCGCTGCGGGCCATCGAGAACGCCGAGTGGCTAGGCAACGTCCGCGAGCTGGCCCACGCCGTGGAGGCCGCCGTCATCCGGGCTGCGGCGGACGGCGTCCTCCGCGTCGAGCAACGGCATCTCTTCCCCGAGCCCGAGCCGGACCGCGGCGACGCCGGCGAGCCCCTGGGCGGAGACTGGCCTGCTGTCCAGCAGACCCTCCAGGCAGCCACGCGGGCGTTCCAGGCGCGCTTCGTCCGCCGTGTGCTCGACGAGGTGGGCTGGAACGCCTCGGATGCGGCGGCGCGGCTCGATATCGCGCGGTCGCACGTCTACAACCTGATCCGAGGGCTCGGGCTGGAGCGTCCGAAAGGTGTGTAGCTCGGTCGACCTGCGGGGTCCGAGCTCCACGCCGAAGGCAGCGCCTGGCCCGGTCCAGGACATCGGCGAGGTGTACCTGGAGGAGCACAGGGAGCTCGTCCTGGAGGAGATCCGCCGTATCGTCCGCGAGGGCTCGCCGGGCGACGATCGCGCGTACCGGCTGATGCTGGACTACCCGCTGCGCCGCGCGAAGGGGCTCCGTCCGGCCCTCTGCATCGCTGTCTGCCGCGCGCTCGGCGGGGAGTTCGAGGAGGTCCTCCCGTCCGCCGCGGTGGTCGAGATGTACCACAACGCCTTTCTCATCCATGACGACATCGAGGATGGCTCGCTGACCCGGAGGGGCGGGCCCGCGCTCCACCGGACCCACGGGATCCCCGCGGCGGTCAACTGCGGAGACGGCCTCCTCGCGCTCACGCTCGGCCCCTTGCTGGGGAACACGGACCGGCTCGGCCTAGGCCGGGCCCTTCGGATCCTCGACATCTACGCTCGCGCCGTGCTCGAGTCGTTCGAGGGGCAGGCGCAGGAGCTCTCGTGGATCGACGAGGGGACGTGGCAGCTCACCGACGCAGACTACGAGTCGATGGTGCGGCGAAAGACGTGCAGCTACAGCTTCGTCGCGCCGGGCCTCGTGGGGGCCGCGGTGGCCAGGGCGGAGCCCAGCGTGGAGGCGCTCCTCGTGTCGTTCCTGGAGAGCCTCGGCCTCGCCTTCCAGATCCAGGACGACGTCCTCAATCTCGAGGAGGGGCGCGCCGACTACGGCAAGGAGCTCGCCGGAGATCTCTGGGAGGGAAAGCGCACGCTCATGTTGCTCCACGCGCTCCGCTCGGCCCCGGAGGCCGACCGCGAAGAGGCCCTCCGGATCCTCCGCAAACCGCGCCCGACCGCTGGCTCCTCCGACGTCGGGCTCGCCGATCTGTTGAGAGAGATGGTGGACGAGCGCGTCATCGACGAGGCCGCTCGTGCGGCGATGCTCGGGTATCTCGATCGCCGGGCCGCGCCGCCGGGCGAGAAGACCGAGGGCGACGTCCTGTTCCTGCGGCGGTTGATCGACGGTCACGGCGGCATCGAGCACGCCCGCGCGGTGGCGCGGCGCCACGCGGCGTCGGCCGAGGTGGGCTGGCAGCGGCTCGCGGAGGTGCTCGCGGACTCCGTTCACACGAGGTTCATTGCCTGGCTCAAGGATTATGTCGTCCAGCGAACGTGGTGAATCGATGTCTCTCCGAGACGACGGCCTGGCCGAGACGCAGCTCGTCGACATCAAGGCGATGTTCGATGCGCTCTGCCGCGTTCAGAGCGAGGCCAGCGCGAACGACGGCCCCGAGGCGCGGCTCGCCAGGTTCGCGCGCGAGGCCGGCGAAGGCGGGCCCCCCGGCGATGGGGACGAGTTCCCGGACTTCTCGGCCGACCCGCCCGTGGCCGAGCCCCTGGAGGTGCCCGCGGCGCCGTCGCTCGGCCGCGAGCGCGCACCTCGCGAGCCACGCCTCGGGGCCGAGCCCGGCGCCGACGCCCCGCCTGGCGGCGAGCGGGACGCGATCGTGGCCGCGCTCCTGCGCGTGCTCGGCGAGTACCAGCGCCTCCTGGTCCGGTACAGCCGGGAGTTCGACGAGGCGCTCGGGCGGCGGGCCAGCGGCGAGGCCGAGCCCGGCGACGCCGTGCTGGAGCGCCTGCGCGCGGCCCAGGCGCTCCTCGTCAAGTACCCCATCGCAGGGCAGGCTGCCTTCAATGCGCTCGTCCGGGAGGGCCGGCGGTTCTCGGAGACCGACGAGGGCCGCACCTGGAAGCGGCGCCTCGCGGGATCTCCGCTGCTCGCCCGGGCGCGCACCCTCTTCGAGGGGCTGGCCGGAGGCATCGTGAGCGAGGAAGGCGGCGCGGTGCCTTCGGCTTATGTGGACGCCTTCCTGCGCGCCCTCGACCGCGATCTCGAGGGCGTGCTGGCGGACCTGGGCGGCGCAAGGGACCGGCCGTGAGCGTCACCGCCCCCGAGCTCGATTTCGACACACACGATGGATTCCTGCACGCCGTGCTCGGGCTGCTCGGCGCGAGGCGGGAAATCGAGTCTCTCGCGGGCGCGGCGGCGGCGGATCCACCTGCGTGTGAGAGCGACGGAGGCCCTGTCCCCGAGGACGGCGAGACCAAGGATGCGGCGCTGCTCGCGCTGCTGGGGCTCCTGTCGCTGACCGGGCGCGCGCAGCGGATCGCGGAGGCGTGGGCCGAGAGGCCGTCGCCCCCGGAAGGGCCGCTCCCGGCGAGGGTGCCTGTCGGGCCGCTGGAAGATCTCCTCCGGTGAGCCGCTCCGCCGCGCGACTCAGCGCCCTCGCGGCCGACGCCGACCCGTGGCGCGGTCTGCCGTTCGAGCTCGAGGCGAGGCAGGGCTACAAGGAGTGGCAGCACTTCGTCGTCTTCGGCGAGGGCTGGACATTGCTCTTCAACCTCAGCCTGGAAGGCGGCGCGGGAAAGGCGACGACGATCGTGTGCCAGGGCGAGTGGCAGGGCCACGTGGCGCGATGTCGGAGGCCCGATGTACGCCCAGGCCGCCTGGACGCGACGTTCGATCGGGCGGCGATGCGGTGGCGCGGCGGCCGGTACGAGATCCGAAACCAGGGAGACGGCCCGCGGATGGAGGTCGTCCTCGCGCCCGCGTCGGTGCCCTCGCTCAGCCACGACATCCGTGTCGGGTCCGGGTCTCACCTGAGCTGGTGTCTCGTGCCGCGGCTGCTGGCCTCGGGCTGGGTGGAGATCGGGGGACGGCGCGTCTCCTTCGAGGACAGGCTCGCGTACCACGACCACAACTGGGGTCGCTTCCGCTGGGGGGGCGATTTCTCCTGGGAATGGGGCTGCGCGGTGCCGCCCGACGCCGCCGTCCCGTGGATGGTGGTCTTCTCGAGGATGAACGATCGCGCCCGCACCCGCACCACGGCGACGAGCGTGTTCCTCCTCCGGGGCGGCGACATCGTGCGGTATTTCCGGAACGCCGAGGCGCGCTTCACGACCGAGGGCATCGTCGACGCGCGGCCCTCGGGGCGCGTTCCCGCGGCGGCGGCGCTGCTGCTGCCGGACCAGGACCGGGACGTGCCCCGGTGGACGCGGCTCGATGCCTGTCGTGGCGGAGAGTCCCTGTCGGGGGAGGTCGAGGCGCTCGTGCGCGGCCAGATCCTGGTGCCCTCCGAGACCGACGTCCGCGGCGTGGTGCGGCTCAACGAGGTCGACGCGCGCGCCTGGATCCGCGGGATCTGCGCGGGAGAGGCGTTCGAGTTCGAGGGCCCTTGCCTCCTGGAGGTGGTCCGTGGCTGAGGCGGTGACAGGCACGCTGCGGCGCGCGCTCCGCCTGATCGCGGAGGGGCAGCCGGAGGCGAGCGCCGCGATGGCGAGCTGGCTCCAGGGGCTCACCGTGTCGGTGGACGTCGCGTCCGAGCCGGCGGTGGTGATCGGCGGCGTCGGGCGAGAGGTCGTCGAGGTGCCGTCACCGGGGCGGGCGGCGATCCGGATCGCGACGGATCGGGCGAGCATCCGGGCACTTTTGTCGGGGAGCCGGACGCTGAGCCAGTCGCTGCGGAGCGGGGCGGTTGGTCTCGCCGGAAAGACGGAGGATCTCTCGCGGGGCCTCCGTGCATTCGAGTATTTCGTGGGAGCGCTGTTGCGGATCGACGAGGCGGAGGAGCTCCGCCTGGAGCTGGAGAGCGGGGAATGAACGGTAACACAAAGCAGGACGAGAACGAGGCGGTGAAACAGCTGCGCACGTGCCTGCTCGATGGGCTCCGCAAGCGAACCGAGTTCCTCGAGCTCTGCTTGCGAACTGGGAAGCTCCCAACCAAACCCGAGTCAGAGACGAAACTGGAGGATGTCCTCAAGAGCGACCGATGGCGAACAACCATCCTGTGGGCGCTCAAGAACTTCGACGCCGGAGGCTCGTTTTCCACCTTGGAGGCAGACGACGACACGTGGTTGAAGTTCCCCAACCGTGCGCCTGAGGGCTACGACTCCGGCAGCGGCGCGCAGGCGGACGATCTCACGCGAATCGCCGAACGTGCGGAGGGCCTCGTGAGGCGTTTCGTACGGCAGCAGATCATGTACATATTGCTCCGCCAATGCGAAAAAGCAGATCAATCTGCGTCCAACAAGGAACGCGACGCTCTGGCAAACATCAGAATTCGCGCCCACGAATGGTACGCCGCGATTCCCGCAGAGCTCTTCGCGTTCTACGATGCTGCGCTACTCGAGCTATTGGTGAACCGACGAATCGCGGGAGACATGGGGGTACTCGCGTACGAAGCAAGCCTCAAGACAGCACGTGATTTCCCCAATGAATGCTCGGGCGTGAACACCGGCGAAAATGAACCTGTTGGAGACCGCGAAAACACGGAAAAGGAATGGAAGGTGCCCGCCCGCCGCGAGATCGAACAGCTGCTGAACTCCGCCTTCTACTCGTCCACAGATCGACCGAACCCTTACTGGTACCTCCTTCAGAAGCCGAGATCCATCGTCCACGCCGTGGACGAGCTCTTGACAAAAGGAAGAGGGAATCAGCGAGAGGCGGAGACGAATCTGGTGGCCTGGAGCGTCAGTTTGTTCGGTGCTGCCGGGAGACGTAAAGTCCCCAACATCGACCCCGAGGGACGCCTGCCGTGGTTCTACGAACCGGACCGCGTCCGCAACTTCCTTAACGCAGCCCGTTACGCGCTGACAGCAACCGGCACCGATAAGGAACATGAGAAGGACACGAGGTCGACCGAGCGGGACGCCTGGTCGGCGGACGTCCTCGAACAGGAGCTGAGTATATTCATCGACGCTTACGTGGAAGTGCCCCAAAACACGAGTAGACCAACAGGCCACCAAGGCACACCATGCCCAGGTTCTACGCCGTCCAAGACACAGCAATACTTCAACAATCGTTTAGAGGCAGAGCGCATATGGTGGGCTTCATTTTCGCACCTCGACGAGGCGGCACTCTTGAAAGGAGACGAACCCAAGCGCCTCTCGCAGTGGTGCAACCGAAATCTCCGTGATGGCTGGAAAATATGCAAGATCGACACAGCGACGACCGGCTGGAGCAAGCCCACGGTCTTCGTGTACGGTGCCGGGATCGCGGGGCTCACGGCAGCCCACGAGCTCGCAGAGCGCAATTTCAAGGTCCACGTCTTTGAGTCTACGCCGCCCGATCCGAGGAAAGTTCTTCCATGGACGCTCGACAAAATGAGAACCGACCTCCCGCTCGTCGAGACCGACCTCCGGGTAGGAGGCATGGCTCGGACCCAATGGGCCCGTCCACACGAATGCCATCCTAACCCCGCAGCAAAAGAAGATCACCGCAAGCTGGTCCCGGGTGAGCACGGATATCGCCTCTTCCCCAGCTTCTACCGGCACATCTTCGACACGATGAAGCGCACGCCCGTCGGGGAGCCGAGGCCTGGCCACCGTCCGACGGCCTTCGATCAGCTGGAGCCTACCTTCCGTCAGGTGTTCGCCGCCCGCAAGGGCTTCATCCCGCTCAGCCGCGAGCGCCCGCGCAGCGTGGAGGCGTTCCGGACGGAGTACATGCGCCTCACGCAGGGCCTCGGCTTCAGCCGCCGGGACCTCGCGAGGTTCTTCTTCAAGCTCGTCCGCTACATGATGACGTGCAGCGCGAGGAGGGCGAAAGAGTACGAGGGGATGTCGCTGTTCACGTTCTTCGGCGCGGATCAGAAAGGCTTCTACTCCGAACCGTTCATCGAGTCGATCCGGGCCGCGCCGCAGGCGCTGGTCGCGATGGCCGCGGAGCGCTGCGACGCGCGCACTCAGGGCAACGTTTACCTGCAGCTCCTCCTCGATCAGGTCCTCGGGGGACAGTACACGGACAACATCCTCTCGGGCCCGACGAGCGACGCCTGGCTCGTCCCGTGGCGCAAGCACCTCAAGGAGAACCTAGGCGTCGATTTCCATCCGGGTGAGCTCCTGAGCATCGAGCAAATGGATGACAAGCTGGAGGTGCTGGTCCTGCGTCCGGAGGTGCTGGTCCTGCCTCCGAAAGAGGAGCTCCCGCGCGCCAACTACCATGTCGTCGCGCTCGACCCGGTCGCGGCCGAGCGGGTGACGCGATGGTGGGACGCCAAGGAGACCAGCCGTGTCCCGCACCACGGCGTACCCCGGGAGCTGCGAGGGTTCACCAGCCACGTCACCACCGAGCTGCCTGCCGGGCTCGAGCGCTACGAGATCGCGGTCACCTACATGAGCCCGCTCTCGCCGCAGGAGGCCGACGACAAGCTGCGGAGCCTCCTCCGCCGCGTCCAGTTTGCCGAGGACGACGCGTCGCTGGCGCAACGGGAGCGATCCGCGTTCCGCTCGGTGGCCTATTCGACCGGCCACGTGGTGGAAGAGCCGGAGGGCGTACCGGAGCTGCGGATCCATT
This sequence comes from Sorangium sp. So ce327, assembly GCF_051530205.1. Lineage (NCBI taxonomy): Bacteria > Pseudomonadati > Myxococcota > Polyangiales > Polyangiaceae > Sorangium > Sorangium sp. So ce327. The sequence continues at coordinate 6,490,121 of NZ_CP150330.1, forward strand.
TCTGGTTCGATCGCAAGGTCGGTCCGCACGAAGCGCAGATCCTGCAGCGTGTCCTCCGCCGCTGGGCGCCCCCTGCGGAGGACGTGCGGCTCACGAGCGAGCGCGCGCAGCGGTTCCCGGAAGCAGTGCGCGTGAGGACACCGCGCCTGCCCGAGCAGCGGTACGGCGAATCGCCCGAGGATCGGCTCCAGACGTTCACGGGGATCCAGTACTACTTCGATCAGGACTTCAAGCTCGTGCGCGGCCATGTGTATTTCCCGGACACCGAGTGGGGCCTCTCCGCCGTGTCCCAGTCGCAGTTCTGGGTGGGGAAGCACTTCGAGGACTTCGATCCGAAAATCCGCGGCGTCCTGTCGGTGGACATCGGGAATTGCCGCCGGCGCTCCTCCTTCACGGGCAAGAGCCTCCTGGAATCCTCGCCCGTCGAGATCGAGCGAGAGGTCTGGCGCCAGATCAAGGATAGCCTGCGGACGACCCGCGGCCTGGCCGCGCCGGTGACGAACCTCCCCCTCCCGGAGCCGCGCTACTGCCACCTCGACTCGAACCTCGCCTTCGCGGACCGCGCGCTGCGCGCCAACCGCACCCCGTTCCTGATCAACAACGTCGGAGACTGGGAGAACCGGCCGCGCTGCGCGCCGTGGGTGCCCGGAAGGAGCAAGCTGGGCGACGGCGCGCGGACGGACGGCACCGGGCTCTGGCAGGCGCCCCACGGCGGCTACCGCGTCCACGAAGACAGCGTCGTCTTCTGCGGATCGTACATGCGCACGTTCACCCGCATGAACACGATGGAAGCCGCGAACGAGTCGGCGCGCCACGCCGTGAACGCGATCCTCGATCACATGGCCTCCACGCGCAGGTCGGACGATCTCGCGAGGGCCGGGATCACCGGCGACTACTGCGACATCTGGGACATCGAGGAGCACGAGCTCGAGGACCTCGCGTTCTTCAAGCGCGTGGACGAGATGCTCTTCCAGGCCGGAAAGCCGCACATCGCCGACATCCTCCAGTTCGACAAGCTCGCCGACGTGGCGCACCCCGATCCCAGCCCCGGCCAGTCGCTCCTCGCCGCGCTCGGGGCCACCCTCCAGAAGGACTGGGGCGCCGACGCCAACGACCTCGCCGGGAGCCTCAATGGGCTCATGGAGATCGTCCGCGCCGGCAAGGATCTCGCCGGCTCGCTCAGCGGCACCCAGCCGAACCTCGAGAAGCTCCTCTCCTCGCTGGGCGTCGGCAAGATCGGCCTCGGGAAGCAGGGGCCGTGAGCGCCGCGCGCCCCGCCGTGCCCGTCGGCGGGCCGTTCGACGCCGCGGGACGGTACGTCGTCCGGGAAGTCCTTGGCTCCGGGGCCTTCGGGATCGTCTACCGCGTGCTCGACAGGCGGTGGGACCAGGAGGTCGCCCTCAAGACCCTCCTCGACACAACGCCCGAAGGACGCCAGTGGCTCAAGGCGGAATACAGGGCCCTGCGCGACATCGTCCACCCCAACCTGGTCCGGCTGCACGAGCTCCACGTGGAGGGTGAACAGTGCTTCTTCACGATGGAAGTGATCCCGGGCGGGCTCCCCTTCACCGACCGGCTCGGCCTCGACCCGAAGGCGCCGGAGGAGCAGCAGACCGCCGCGATCCGCCGGATCTGCCAGGCAGGGCTCCAGCTCGCGGAAGCGCTCACGACCGTCCACGCCTTCGGAAAATCACACCGCGACGTCAAGCCCACCAACGTCCTCGTCACCGAGGAGGGGCACGTGACCCTCCTCGACTTCGGAATGGCGACCCCCGTGTCACGCGCGAGGCTGCTCGACACGGCCCGCGGCGTCGTGCTCGGGACCCTGCCCTACCTCGCCCCCGAGCAGTACTGGGACCCGAAGCCCCTCCCCGCCTCGGATTGGTACAGCGTGGGCCTGGTCCTCTACGAGGCCCTCGTCGGCCGGCTCCCGTTCGGAGACGACCCCTCCGACGAGGTCCTCGCCAAGCAGCGCTTGCCCCCTCCGCCGTCGCGACACGCGCCCTCGATCCCTCCGGCGGTCGATCGGCTCGTGCTCGGCCTGCTGGAGCCGGACCCGGGCCGGCGCATGCCCGTCGCGGAGGTGCTGGGCGCGCTGCACGAGCACGCCGAGGCGCCGCGCGTGCGTGCCCGCGGGCTCTCGCTCGCGACAGAGGCCGAGCTCGACTTCGTGGCGCGCGAGGCGGAGCTCGCCGTCCTGCGCGACGCGTTCGCCGCCACGACGGAAGGGCAGCTCGTCACCGTGGACGTCGTGGGTCCCTCGGGGATGGGCAAGACCATGCTCGTCCGGCGGTTCCTGCGGGACGTCCAGGGCTCCGACTCCATCCCGCCGCTCGTGCTGGAAGCGCGGTGCCACCCGTATGAGTCGATCCCGTACAAGGCGTTCGACGCGGCGATCGACGATCTGGCCCGGTACTGGATCGGCCTCGACGAGGCCGCGGCGGCGGCGCTCTGTCCTGCCGAGGGCGCCGAGGCGCTGGCGCTGCTCTTCCCCGAGCTGCGGAGGGTGCCCGTCGTCGACGCGAGGGCGCGCTCCGGCGAGGTCCGCGGCGACCCGCGCGCGCTGCGCCAGTCCGGGTTCGCCGCGCTCCAGGTCGTGCTCGCGCACGCGGCGGCGCGGCAGCCCGTGCTCCTCTGGGTCGACGACGCGCAGTGGGCGGACGCCGACAGCATCGCGCTCGTGGAGAGCGTCTTCGGCGGCGACGCCCCGCCCCCCGTGGCCCTCGTCCTGTCGCGCCGCCCGGCGAGCGAGGCGCCTCACCCCGCGCTGCTGGCGGCCCTCTCCACCGCCCGATCCAGGGGGAGATCGTTCGAGATCGAGCTCGCGCCCCTCGGCGCAGGCTCGGCCGTCGCGCTCGCGCGCGCGATCACCGGCCGCGCGGGCGCGGGTGCCGAGGCCGTCCTCGCGATCGTGGAAGAAGCGGGCGGCGTACCGTACCTCGTGGCCGAGCTGGCGCACTTCGCTGCGGCAGAGCGGACCGGGGACGGCCCCCGGGGGCTCACGACGACGGCGACATCGCTCCTGCAGGAGCGCATCCAGGCGCTCTCGGACGAGGACCGCGCGCTTGTCGAGGTCGCCGCGCTCTCCGGGGCCGCCCAGAGCGCCGGCGTCCTGCTCGAAGCGGCGGGGAGCCGGGACCGGCGGCGGCTCCGGGACCTGTGCCTGCTGCGCCTCCTCCGGTGGGCGGACGCGGGCGAGGGAGAGACGCTCCAGATCTACCACGATCGCCTGCGGGAGTTCGTCGCTGGCGCGCTGCCCAAGGAGGTCAGCGTCCGGCACCACGCGGCGCTCGTATCGGCGATGGAGGCCGCGGGCTCCGACGATGCGGAGCGGCTCATGGCGCACGCGCTCGCCGCCGGCGACCGGCCCCGGACGCGCCGCCATGCGATGACCGCGGCGCGGCGCGCCGAGGCGGCGCTCGCCTTCGAACAGGCGGCTCGCCTCTACCGGATCGCCCTGGAGCACGCCGCCGGATACGCTCCCCGCGCGGACCTCCACGCCCTGCTCGCGGAGGCGCTGGCCAACGCCGGACGGAGCACGGACGCGGCACCCGAGTTCGAGCGCGCCGCCCGGGCGCTCGCGGACGAGTCTCCGCGAGCGATCGAGCAGCGAGGGCTCTTCCGGCGTAGGGCGGGCGAGCAGTACCTCAAGGCGGGGCGCTTCGAAGAGGGCCTGCGGCTCATGGAGGCGTTCCTCGGAGAATCGCGGGTCCGGCTGCCGAAGTCCGGGAAGGGCGCGCTCATGGTGTCGGCCGGGCACCGGCTGCGCCTGTACCTGCGCGGCTTCGACTTCGAGGCTCGGCCGCCCGCGGAGATCCCTCCCGGCGCCCGGCGGCGGCTCGACGACCTGTGGGCCGCCACGACGGCCCTGTCGATGATGGACCCGGTCCGCGCGGACGGGGTCGGCCTCCTGCACTTCCTCGAGGCGCTGCGCGCAGGGGAGTCTGCCCATGTCGCGCGCTCGCTGGGGTACGAGGCGGCGTTCGCGGCGCTCATCGGGGGCGACTTCCTGCGCGCGAAGTCGCGGGACCTCGTGCGCCGGAACGAGCGGGTCCTCGGCGGCGGAGGCGAGCCCTACGAGCGGGCGTTCTACCTGCTCGGCGCCGGCTCATCGGCCTTCTTTCACGGCGACTGGGATCGGGCGGCGCGGCTGTGCGACGCCGCCGCGGCCCAGTTTCGCGCGGAGTGCCGGGGGGCGGAGTACGAGGCGGCGGTGGCGATCGTGTTCAGCCTGCAGGCGCTCGGACAGGCGGGCCGGGTCGGCGAGCTCGTCGCTCGGATCCCCGCGGCGATCCGCGAGGCCGAGGCGCGCGGCGACCTGTTCGCGGCCAACAACTACCGGGGCGGGTTCCACGGCGTCGGGCGGCTCGCGGCCGGAAGGGTGGACGAGGTGGCGACCGATCTGCGCAAGGTGGTGGAGACCTGGAGATCGGGATTCTATCAGATGCACGCGTATCACCGGGTCTTCTCCGGCGTGGCGCTCGACCTGTACGTGGGCAATCCGAGCTCGGCTGTTGCGCGGATCGAGGGGGACTGGCCCGAGCTGCGCGATGGCCTGTTCCTTCGCATGGAGCTGCCCGCGATGGAGCTGCGGTGGACCCGGGCGCGGGCGGCGCTCGCGCTCGCCGGACAGACGGGCGGGCGCGAGCGGAGGGCGCTCCTTCGCAAGGTGGAGGAGCTCACGCGGGCCGTCGGCCGGGCCACGGTGCCCGCGTCGCGCCCGCACGCATCGTTGCTCCGCGCGGGCCTCGCCGGGGCCGCGGGCCAGGGAGGGCAGGCGCAGGCTCACCTGCGCTCGGCGCTCGAGGGGTACACGGCGGCGAAGATGGCCATTCACCGGGAGGTGGCCCGCTGGGCGCTCGGCAGGGTGGCCGGCGGCCGGGAGGGGGCTCGCCTGATCGAGGAGGCGGGCACCTGGATGTCCACGGAGGGCGTCCCCGACATGGCGCCTCTGGCGAGGGCGATCGCCCCCGGGGTCGAGCAGGCGTTCCGCGGCCCGGGTGTCGCGTGACGGTCTATGACGCGGTCATCGCCGGCGCCGGGCCGGCGGGGAGCGCGCTCGCGATCGAGCTGGCCTCGGAGGGGTACTCGGTGCTGCTCTGCGACGCCGCCCGCTTCCCCCGGGACAAGGTGTGTGGAGATTACGTCAGCCCGAGGGGCCTCGCGCGCCTCGCGGCGCTCGGCTGCGGCGAGGCGATCGGACGACTCGAGTGTACGCCGATCCGGAAGTCGCGGCTGTACCTGAACCGGGATCACCTCGTCTCCGGGGTGTTGCCGCGCGTCGCCGGCCTGCCGGCGCACGGGCACGCCATCCCGCGAAAGGAGCTGGACGACATCCTGTTCCGGCGAGCGATCCGCGCGGGTGCGGTGGTCCGGGAGTCGTGCCGGGTCACGGGGTTCGAGGTGACGGCGCGTGGGGTCCACGTCAGCGCGACCCACGAGGGCAAGGCGTGCCGCGTCGAGGGGAGGCTCGTCGTCGGGGCGGACGGGGCGACCAGCGCCGTCGCGAACGCGGCGGGCCTGCGGATGAACGATCCGCGCTACACCCTCGCTTCCATCCGCGCCTACGCGCACGGGCTCACGCTCGATCACACGCTGATGTACTTCGATGAGAAGTATTTCCCCGGGTATGGGTGGGTATTCCCGGTGCGTCCGGGGCTCTGCAACATCGGCGTCGGGATGGTGAGCGAGCCGCTCGTCAGGAGCGGCCTGAAGCTGGGCGACTTCTACGCGAAGCTCACGAGGCTGGTCCACCACCTGGCGGGCGCGAAGGGCGCCCGCGTCGAGATCGGACCCCAGCGTGGGTGGCCGATCCGGAGCTACGGCGGCGCGACGGAGAACCACTTCGAGCGTGGGTTGCTCATCGGGGAGGCGGGCTGCTTCGTCGACCCCATCAACGGAGAGGGGATCCCGCTCGCGCTCTCGAGCGCGCACGTGGCGGCGCGCACGGTCCGCGCGGCGTTCCAGGAGGGGCGCTTCGGGAAGGGCTTCCTCGCGCGCTACGAGGCCGATTTCCGTGCGCGCTTCGACCCGGATCTCGGGATCAGCGATCTCGCGGTCACCATGATCCGCAACAGGCACCTGCTCCCGGTGTGGCTCGCCATCTTCCGGACGATGAGCCTCACCGCGCAGAAGGACGCGCGCTACGCGGAGGTGACGGGCGGCATCCTCGGCGGCGTGATCCCGGCGCGGGAGGCGATCACCCCGGAGATGTTCGTGCGCGCCCTGGTTCACGGGCCAGGCTTCTGGCGCGAGGCGCTCGGCGCCGGCGCGCCCGACGGCGTCTCGGGCTGGCTCGCCGGCGGCGCCGCGCTCGTCGGATTCCAGGCGTCGCTCGCCCGCGCGATCAAGGATGACGGAGCGTGGTTGTACGGGTGGGCGAAGGAGGTCCAGGCGAAGCAGAAGAGGCTCGGGATCGCTGCGCTCCGAGGGCTCTCGTTCGGGGGCCCCTGAGCCCCCGATCCCGAGGCGAAAGAGCGTTCCTGTGTTCTGAGTCAGTCGATCATCCGGAAGGCGTACCGGACGTCGTACACATTTCGGCCATCGCCGTCCTGCGTGCGCACGACGAACTCCTGTTTGCCCTGTCCCGTGATCCATGGGGGCGTCGCGCCCGAGGGCGGGATCACGCGCCACTTCGACGCGCCCGGTGTGCCTTCGCCGTTCAGCTCGACGGCGAAGCGGTGCATGTCGAGGTAGTCGTCGCTGTTGTGCTTCGCGACGTCGACGAGGAGGTCGACGACGGGCAGGATGCTCGTCCCCACGGCCACCCACGGAGACGCGGCCACGCCGGAGACTGCGATCGCCGTCTTGAGCACCTGCTGCCAGTTGTCCTTGAACCAGCCCTCGAGCTTGGCTCGTGCCGCGGCCTGGTCGCGATTCGACTCTTTCCACACCTTCAGCAGAAACTCCAGCGTGCCGTTCGAGAAGGCGGCCCTGACCCTCGCGGTCGAGCTGTCCGACTCCCAGTGGTGGTAGTCGAGGACGAAGCGGGCCTTGTTGTCCCTCGCGAAGACCGCGTCGGGCAGGCCGAAGATGATCTGTGGATCGACGACGATCCTCGCGTCTCCCGACCTGAAAGATACGCCGTCATCCGGTCCGCCGCGCGCGCTGAAGCCGAGCCGCGTCCAGCTCCCGACGGGTTTGTTGGCGAGCGGAATGAGCGGCTCGATCTCCGACAGGTGCCACGTCTGGTAGAGCTCAACCGCCTTATTGAACGGATCGAAGGTCTGATCAGAGACTCGATGAGCCTTGATCCCATGAATCGTAAAATGCATGAACATGGCAACTTCCTCCCTAGCGTGACGGGTGCACTGCTGGTGTCGATCAGGCCGCGCTGAACGTTCGATGGCCCCTTCGGCGGGCGCCGAGTGATCCTTCGCCGGCCTGCAGCCCGCAGTTGAGCGAGAGGCGACCTCTCACCTCTCCGTCGGCGGGCTCAGCAGCCGGCGTGCCAGGCGTGCGAGCAGGCTCCGCGCTGGCGGCGCAAGCCGTGGCGTCCTGGAATGGGCTCCGAACGGGGCGCGTCGAGCCGCGGCAGGGCGCTCGCAGTGCCATGACGTGTCCACACGAGTGGACACCCGGTCCATGGCAGTGGACCGTCACGGGGCGATCGAGCATGGGCGTGCTCCCCTCCACGATGGCGCGGGTGGTCCGCCCGCCTTCGTAGGCGGCGCCTGCGCGCGGGGCTCCGTCGCTGCTCTTCTCGTCTTCTCGCCCCGAGCGAGATCCTCGGGCGGTCGACCCGGCTGCGGGTGGGGGCGGCGGCCGGCGGCGAGCCGATCGAGCGAGGGCGGGTCTACGTCGCGCCGGTGGAAAACCACCTCCCGATCGAGGACGGCGCGGCGGATGGCGGCGCGCGCGGCGGAGCGGAACCAGCCGCTGTTGCTGGCCCTTTACGAGGAGCGAGTCCGGGTGGCCGAGGAGCGGGGCACCCTGGTGCGCCGGGCGCTGCTGGGCACTGTTGAGGGCAACGGATCGACAGGGAGCGCCGGCCCGATGCGGGGGCGGCTGCCGCCGACGGGGTGAGCGGCCGCTCGCGGAGCGGACCGAGGCCGCGGCGCCGCGGAGGGCGCCGCGGGGTGAGCGCGCCGTGGCGCACGATGGACAGAAGGGCTAGGTGTGGCCCATGGATTTCGCCAAGGTGATGGGCGAGCTGGAGCGGCTCGGCACCGAGCAGAACCGCAAGGTGTACCGGCGCCACGGGATGACCGATCCGCTCTTCGGCGTGAGCTTCGCCCACATGAACGCGCTGGAGAAGCGGATCAAGCGCGACCACGAGCTCGCCGAGGCGCTCTGGGCGACGGGCAACGGCGACGCGAGGACTCTGGCGGTGGCGATCGCCGATCCGGGGCGCTTCACCTGGGACAAGCTCGAGGCGTGGCTCGACGGCCTGCGCTCTCCGCTGCTCATCGACCTGCTCATGAAGCGCGTGGCGCTGAAGACGCCGTTCGCCCGGGACGCGATGGCGCGCTGGACCGCGTCGAACGACGAGTGGATTGGCCGCGCGGGCTGGACGCTCCTCGGCCTGCTCGCGACCGAGGACCCGTCGCTTCCCGACAGCGTGTTCGAGGAGCGGCTCTCGGTGCTCGAGGCGTCCATCCGCCGGGCAAAGAACCGCGCCCGCGAGGGGATGAACAATGCGCTCATCAGCATCGGCGGGCGGAACGAGCCGCTCCGCGGCATGGCGCTCACGGCCGCGCGGCGCATCGGCAAGGTCGAGATCGACCACGGCGAGACGAGCTGCAAGACGCCCGACGCGACCGCGTACATCGAGAGCATCTGGGCCAGGAAGCCGGCGAAGCCGGCCGCCGCTGCGAAGCCCGCCAAGGCCGCTGCGAAGCCCGCCAAGGCCGCTGCGAAGCCCGCCAAGGCCGCCACGAAGTCGGCCAAGGCTGCTGCGAAGCCCGCCAAGGCCGCCGCGAAGCCCGCCGCCGCAAAGCGAGCCTAGCCCGCTAGTTCCGCCACACGCGCCGTCCGGCGCCGGGTCACACCGGGTGCGCCATCGTGAACAGCTCGCCCGGCGACCCGAGCAGCTCCTTGCGCGTGAGCCGCTCGACGATCCTGCGGGTGAAGATCAGGTGATCTTCCTCCTCGTGCAGGCGGCGCCGGAACGCCTGCCTCGCCTCGCTGTCATCCGCCTCGTCAGCGAGCTCGAGCAGCAGCTGCCAGCCGGCGTTGTCGACGAGCTCCGCGGTGAGCAGCGCGTGGAAGAGGTGGGTCGGGTTCATGTCTCCGTCGAGCACGATCTGCTCGATGCCCCGCGACTCGACCGTGACGAGCCGCGACATGTCCGTCTCGGCGTGCGCGTCCCCGCCCAGCGCCCGGATCTGCGCCTCGAGCCACTCCTCGTGCTCCTTCTCCTGGTCCCGGTGCTCCTTGAGCTCGCCGAGCCGGGTCATCAGGAGGGGATCGGCCGCGCGGCCGATCTTCTCCACGATGGAGTCGTACAGCTTGACGCCCGCGCGCTCGAAGGTCAGCCGCTCGCTGAGCAGGTCGATGGCCTTGTCCCTGTTCGTCTGTGCAAGCTTCTTCATGGATGCCTCCGACCGGGGCGCATGCGATTCACAGGCCGCCGCGCCTGCGAGGCGGCGAGGCGGGCAGAGCGCCGGCCGGGCGCGGCGCGCGGCGATCAGAGGTGCTCTGTCAGGTACTCGACGATGGCGCGGTTCGCGTAATGGCTCGCGGCCGGCGACCGGTAACCGTGCCGCTCGCCCGGGAACACGAGGGTGTCGAACCGCTTGTCCGCTCCCATCAGCGCCTCGATCATCTTCGCCGTGTGCGCAAAGTGCACGTTCTCATCCATGAGCCCATGCATGAGGAGCAGCTTGCCGCGCAGGTTGCCCGCGCGCTTCGTGAGATCGGTCGCCTCGTACCGCGCGGCCTCCTTGTCGAGGAGGCCCATGTACCGCTCCGTGTAGCCCGTGTCGTAGAGCCGATCGTCGCTCACCGGTGATCCCGCGACGCCCACGTGGAAGCGGTCCGGCGCCATGAGGAGCGCCTCCAGCGCCATCCTGCCGCCGTAGCTGTGGCCGTAGATCCCGACGCGGCCCGCGTCGACGTAAGGCAGCGTCTTCAGGAAATCGAGGCCCGCGATCTGGTCGGCGAGCTCGACCTCGCCGAGGCGCCCGTAAATGGCGGACTCGAACGCGCGCCCGCGGTTCGCCGAGCCGCGGTTGTCGAGCTGAAAGACCACCACCCCGCGGTCCGCGAGGTGATTCCAGAGGAGCCACGGAGACCACGAGTTGAAGACCGTCTGGACGCCGGGCCCCCCGTACACGCTCACCACGACCGGATAGCGGCGGCCGGGCTCGATCCTCCGCGGCGCGAGCAGCGCGCCGTAGAGCGTGTCGCCGCTCGCGGCGCGCACCTGGACGATCTCGGGGGCGCGCAGCTCGAGCTCCGCGAGCTCGCGGTCGACCGGCGCCGGCAGCGCGCCGATCTCGGCGTTGTCCGCGCCCCTCACCGCCCCTCTCCACGGGCGATCCAGGGCCGCGTGGAGCTCGACGTACCCCGGCCCCCTCGGATCCACGGTGATCTGGTGCATCCCCGGGTCGGACGTGAGCCGCTTCACCTCGCCGCCCGCGAGCGGCACGGTGTAGAGGTGGCGCTCGGTCGGGCCGTCCTTCGTCGCCACGAAGCGCGCGAGGCCGCGCTCCTCGTCCGGCGGAAGGAGCGAGGTGATATCCCAGTCGCCCGCGGTGAGCCTCGCGAGCTCGGCGCCCGAGCCGGCGTCCCGCAGCGCGAGGTGGCGGTGGCCGCCCTCGGCGGTCGACCAGAGGAACCTCGGCGAGCGCTCGAGGAGCCGCATGTCGGCGAAGTCCACCCACGTCGGCGAGGTCTCGACGACGACCTCGGCGGCCTCGCCCGAGCGCGGCCTCGCGCGGAGGAGCGAGAGGCGCTTCTGGTCGCGCGAGAGGGTCTGGAACCAGAGCGCCTTGCCGTCCTCCGCCCAGGCGAACCGGCCGAGGTAGCGCTCGCCTTCGCCATCGCCGCCCTTCCACGCGAGCCATGTCGTCTTCCTGGTGGCGAGATCGAGGATGCCCGCCCGGACGCGGGGGTTCTTGCCGCCGACGCGCGGGTAACGCGCCATCATGAGATCTTCCTTGCCGTCGCGGAAGCCGAGGACTGGCACCTTCTCGACCTCTCGCTCGTCGACCTCCAGGTAAGCCACCCGGTCGCAGCCGGGGGAGATCCAGAAGCCGCTCGGCTCATCGAACTCCTCCTGACCGTTGAAGTCGCTCAGGCCGCGCGAGACCCCCTCGGGCGCCCCCCGGGTCAGCGCCGTCTCGCGGCGCGAGGCGACGTCGATCATGAAGAGCTCGCGCCCGCGGACGAACACCACCCGCTCGCCGCCGTCGCACACCTTCGGATCGATCTCCGGCTCGGGGGTGTCGGTGAGCCGCGCGATCGCCCCTCTCGGGTCGCGCGCGTCGCGCAAGAAGAGGTCGCCGCCGAAGGGGATGAGCAGGACCTCTGCCCGCTTCGCCCACGAATACGCCGTGATCCCCCTGGAGAACATGCGCTGTCGCTCGCGGCGGAGCTCCTCCTCGCGGGACAGCGGCTTCGCGTCCTTCAGCAGGTCGCCCGAGGCGACGAGCTGCCGTGTCTCGCGCGATGTGGTGTCGAAGGCGAAGAGAGACTGCTCCGGCCGGTCCGCCTGCCGCTGGAGGTAGGTGATCAGCTTGCCGCCGGGCGCGTACTGGATCGCCCTGGGCAGCCGCGCTCCGAGCGGCGGTTGCCGGCCGAGGTGGGCGTACGTGATCCGGCTCGCCTCCGGCCCGGCGATGCGCGTCTTCTCCGGCGAGGCGGCCTGCTTCACCGCCGACGCGGCCCCGGCCGGGGCGGCCTTGGCGGGCGGGGCGGCCCTCGGCGGGGACGAGCCGGTGGGCGGGGCGCAGGCGGCCAGGAGGAGGGGGAGCAACCCCCAGAGTGCGGGGCGCGGCGGAGTTCGCATGGCCGCGATTTCGCTCGACGCGGCGGGGAATGTCAAACGCCGGCTACCCTCTCGCGCGCTCAGCGCCTCGGCACGCGATCTCCATCGCACGCCATGGAGGCCGGTCAGCTCGCGATGCGCCGGAGCACGATGACCGGCCGCCCCGCCTCGCGCGAACGATCGATGTCCACCTTGCAGTCGAGCATCCAGTCGTTGTGGTCCTCCGGATCGGCGATGATCTGCTGGACCACCCAGGAGCCGCCGTCCTCGGCGGGGTGGATGATCGTGTTGCTCGGGCTCCGGGCCGCCGGATCGGTGCGAATCGCGGCGTGCTCCGCGTAATAGCCCCGGAGCGCCTCGTCCAGCCGATCCGCCGTCCAGGGCGCCTCCTCCCCCTCCACCATCTCGGCGGCGACCTCGTAGTCGCGGCGGGCCAGCGCGCGCAGGAAGAAGAAGAGCTCGTTCCTCACGAGCACGGTGAACTCCTTGACGTTCCGCGTGACGTCGAACGCGGCCGGCTCCACGGCGCCGCCCGGGGCCGCCGCGCGCGGCTGGAACGACGGGTCGCGCAGCCGCTCCCACTCGTCGAGCAGGCTCGAGTCCACGCCGCGGATGAGCGCCCGGAAATAGGCGATCATCTCGCCGGTGTCGCTGTCCTTCGCGTACTCGGGCACCGTCTGGACGAGCGCCTTGTACACCTCGGAGACGTACCTGAGGAGCAGCCCCTCCGCCCGCTCCAGGTTGTACTCCCGGATGTACTCGCTGAACGACAGGTATTGCTCGTACATCTCGCGCGCCACGCCCTTCGGGCGGATGTTCTCCTGCCCCACCCAGGGGTGCCGCCGCGCGAAGTCGTTGAAGGTCCCGTAGATGAACTCGCGGTTCGGCCTCGGATAATCGAGCTTCTCGAGCTCCTCCATCCGCTGCTCGTACTCCACGCCCGCCGCCTTCAGCTCGGCGAGCTTCTCGGTCTTCAGCCGATCGAGCTGCTTCTGCAGGATGAGGTCGGGGTTCTCGAGGATCGACTCGACGAGCGTCAGGAGATCGAGCGGATAGGTGCCGCTGTCGGGATCCAGCTTGCCCACCGTCTCGAGGACGTAGAGCGAGAGGGCGTGGTTCAGCGAGAAGTCTTCCTGGAGATCCGCGTTGATGCGGAGGCGCTTGCCCGGCCCGTCTTCCCTGGGGACGAACTCGATGATGCGCGCCTCCACGAGCGAGCGGAAGAGGAGCATCGCCGTCCTGCCGTGCTGGCGCCGGACCGCCGGCCGATCGTGGGTGCCGCGGATGAGCCGCTTCAGCGCCAGACAGCCGCCCTCCTCGCGCCCGAGCACGTTCACGAGCATGCCGTGCGTGACCTGGAACCGGGAAACGAGCGGCTCGGGCGGCGACTGGATCAGCTTCTCGAACGTCTGCCGGTCCCAGTGCACATACCCCTTCTCCGGCGGCTTCTTCCTGACGATCTTCCGCCGCTTGGCCGGGTCGTTCCCCGCCTTCGCGTCGAGCCTCATGTTCTCGATGACGTGCTCCGGCGCCTGGGCGACGACGCTCCCCTGGTTGTCGAACCCCTTCCGGCCGGCCCGGCCGCTGATCTGCTGGAAGTCACGCACGCTGAGGATGGCCGTCTTCTCGCCGTCGAACTTGCAGAGCTTCGTGAACAGCACCGTGCGGATCGGGATGTTGACGCCGACGCCGAGCGTGTCCGTGCCGCAGATGATCTTGAGGTGCCCCTGCTGGGCCAGCTTCTCGACGAGCAGCCGGTATTTCGGCAAGAGCCCCGCGTGGTGGAGCCCGATCCCGTGCCTGACGAAGCGCTGCACCTCGCGGCCGTAGGGGCTCGAGAACTTGAAGGGGCCCCCGAACGCGGACCCCGGCCCCGCGCCCGCGAGGGCGGCGGTGATCGCCCGCTTCTCCTCCTTGGTGCAGTAGTCCTGGCTCATCAGGTTCTGCGCCTCCTCGGCGCAGCCCCGCTGCGTGAAGCTCACGATGTAGATCGGCGCCTTGCCGCCCTTCACGAGCGTCGCGACGGTCTCGTGGAGCGGCGTCTCGCGGTACTCGAAGTCGAGCGGCACCGGGCGCACGGTCGACTTGATCACGGCCGTCTGCTCGCCCGTCAGGCGCGTGAGCTCCTCCTGGAAGAACTCGGTGCCTCCGAGCGTGGCGCTCATGAGCAAGAACCTCGCCTGCGGCAGCGTGAGCAGCGGGATCTGCCAGGCCGCGCCGCGATCGCGATCCGAGTAGTAGTGGAACTCGTCCATGATCACGTAGTCGCAGAGCGCCTTCTCGCCCTCGCGGAGCGCGATGTTCGCGAGGATCTCCGCGGTGCAGCAGATGATGGGCGCGTCGCGGTTCACGGCCGCGTCGCCCGTCAACATGCCCACGTTCTCGGGGCCGAAGTCGTTGCAGAGCGAGAAGAACTTCTCGCTGACGAGCGCCTTGATCGGGCACGTGTAGTACGACTTCATCCCCTCGGCGAGCGCCTTGAAGTGCATCGCGGCCGCGACGAGCGACTTGCCCGAGCCGGTCGGCGTGTTGAGGATCACGTTCTTGCCGCCGAAGATCTCGAGGATGGCCTCCTCCTGCGCCGGGTAGAGCTCGAGCCCCCGCTCGGCGACATAGTCGAGGAAGCCGTTGAGGAGGTCGTCGGCCGTGAAGTCGTGAGGCGACGGCGGGAGGCGAGCGAGGAGCGGAGCGGCGGCTTGATCCATGGCGGCTGTCGGGCGCGCGCCCATGGGCGCGCGCCCACCATGCAGAAGCCTGGTTTCAGCGAGAATGCAAGCAAACTCCTCCATGTCCAGGTCGGATCGCCTGCGACGCGCGATCGGAGCGGGACCGACGCAGCAGGCGCAACCGACACCGCTGTCGCGGTGGCGCAATCGACACAGCAGACGGAAGACGCGGAGCGGACGCAGCAAGCTCCGCCCAGGCAAGCCGGACGAGCAGAGGACGGTGGCGATCGGAGCACCATGCCGCCCGCAGCGTCACGCGATCGTGATAGCGTGGCCGGACGAAACAACAGGGGGAACGCCATGCACACACGGCCGAGCGGGCGGGTGCATGGAGGATCAGAGCGGGCGGCGGATGGGGGAAATGGCCGGACAGCCAGCCTGGGCGACGCGAACGCCCAGCAGGGGGACCGCGCGGATCGACGCGTCGAGCGGGAGGATCCTGCGCGTCAGCAGCTCGCTTTGCCTGCTGCTAGGCTACTCGGAGGGCGAGCTGCTCCAGAAGAAGCTGTCGGATCTCGCGCTGCCGGAAGACCGCGCGGGCTCGCTGGCCGCGTGGCGCTCGCTCCTCGAAGCCGACGAGGAGGAGCTCACCTTCGAGATGAGCTGCCGCTGCAAGGACGGCGGCGTCCGCTCGCTCCACGTGACCGGCGTCTTCGTCCGTGACGTCCGGCAGAGGCCGTATCGCGCGGTGGTGTTCGTCGAGGACATCACCGAGCCGAGGAACGCGGAGGAGCGGGCGCTCGCCGCGGAGCAGGCGCTGGCGGAGAGCGAGGCCAAGCTGCGGAACATCTTCCACAGCAACATGGCCCCGATGGCCTTCTGGACGCATGACGGGCGCATCATCGAGGCGAACGACGCCTATCTGAAGCTCGTGGGCCACACGCGGGAAGAGGTCACGGCCGGCCTGGTCCGCTGGGATGCCGACATGTCGCCGGAGGATCGCGCCGCCGGCGACCGCGCCCTGGCGGAGCTGCGGGCGAGCCGGTGGACGTTCACGCCGTTCGAGAGGACCTATGTGCTGCGCGACGGCACGCGCCTCAAGATGCTGGTGAGCGGCTGTCTGCTGCCCGGTGAGCGGTACGAGGAGGCCGGCTTCGCGATCGTGCTCGACATGACGGCGCTCCGGCAGACGGAGGCGGCGGTCCAGCGGTGCGAGCAGGTCTTCCGCGCCATCGGGGAATCCATCGACTATGGCCTCTGGGTCAGCGACCCGGCAGGACAGAACATCTACAGCAGCCACGCGTTCCTCCAGATGGCCGGGATAAGGCAGGAGGAGTGCTCGGGCCATGGGTGGATCGAGACGCTGCACCCGGACGACCGGCAGAAGGTCGCGATCTTCGAGGAGTGCGTGCGGCGGGGTGAGCCGTTCGAGGAGGAGCTCCGTTACGTCAGCCCTGACGGCGCCGTCCACCCCGTCCTCAACCGGGGCGTCCCGGTCCGCGACGAGCGAGGCGAGATCACCGCCTGGGTCGGCATCTGTCTCGACGTCAGCCGGCTCAAGCACACGGAGGAGGCGCTGCGCGAGAGCGAGGGCCGGCTCCGCGCGGCGCTCGACGAGGCGCAGCGGGTCATCGCCGAGCGCGGGCGCCTGGAGGACGAGCTCCGCGCGCGCGAGCGGGAGCTCGCGTCGCTGATGGCGAACTCGCCCGACGTGATCTACCGCCTGGACCTCGGCCTGCGCTGCACCTTCATGTCGCCCACCTCGTGGACGGTGATGGGGTTCCCGCCGGAGCATTACATCGGCAGGACGCCCCGCGAGAACGGGCTCCCGGCCGAGGTGATCGAGGTGAGCGAGGCCGCGTGCCGCGAGGCGCTCGCGACGGCCAGACCGCAGCGGATGGAGTTCAGCCTCGGCGGGCGGCGGTTCCGCGCCCGGATCATCCCCGAGCTCGGGCCCGAGGGCACCGTGGACTCGTTCATGGGGATCACCGAGGACGTCACCGCGGAGCGGCTGGCCGAGGAAGAGCGCCAGAAGCTGCTCGAGAGCGAGCGCGCCGCGCGCGACGAGGCGGAGCGGGTGAGCCGGGTCAAGGACGACTTCGTCGCGACGCTCTCGCACGAGCTGCGCTCGCCCATCAACGCCATCCTCGGCTGGGCGCGCATCCTGCGGGGCCGGGCGCCCGAGGCGCAGACGCTCGCGCGGGGGCTCGAGGTCATCGAGCGCAACGCGCGGCTCCAGGCCGACATGGTGTCCGAGCTGCTCGACATGAGCCGGATCGTCTCGGGGAAGCTGCGGCTCGACGTGCAGCCGGTCGACCTGCCGACGGTCATCCAGAGCGCGCTCGAGGCGATCCAGCTCGCGGCCGAGACCAAGGGGATCGCGGTCGCCTCGAGCATCGACCCCGAGGCGAGCTCCCTGAGGGGGGATCCCGCGCGGATCCACCAGATCGTCTGGAACCTCCTGTCGAACGCCGTGAAGTTCACGCCCCCGGGCGGGCGGATCGACGTCGCGCTGCGGCGCGCGGGCGCGCACGCCGCGCTGTCGGTGACCGACACCGGGATGGGCATCGCCCCGCAGTTCCTCCCCCACCTGTTCGAGCGCTTCCGGCAGGCGGACGCGTCCTCGACGAGGAAGCACGGCGGGCTCGGCATCGGGCTGTCGATCGTCAAGCACCTGGTCGAGCTGCACGGCGGCACCGTGGAGGTCGCGAGCCAGGGCGAGCATCTGGGCGCGACCTTCACCGTGACGCTTCCGCTCGCCGGCGTCTCGCAGGAGGCGCCCGACGCGGCGGAGCGCCCCAGCGAGGCGTGCGCCGAGGCGCTGGCCGACTACCCGGGCGCGTCGCTCGCCGGCATGCGGGTGCTGGTGGTCGACGATCAGCCCGACGCGCGCGAGGTCGCCCAGCGCGTGCTGGAGGAGTGCGAGGCGACGGTCACGACCGCGGGATCCGCCGCCGAGGCGCTGGCCATCCTTTCGCAGGATCGGCCCGACGTCATCGTCAGCGACCTCGGGATGCCGGGCGAGGACGGCTTCCAGCTCATCCGCAGGGTGCGGGGCCTCGGCGAGGCGCGCGGCGGGGCGACGCCGGCCGTCGCGCTCAGCGCGCTGGCGCGGGCCGAGGACAAGGCGCGGGCGCTCGGCGCCGGGTACCAGGCGCACGTCGCCAAGCCCCTGGATCCGGCGGAGCTCGTCGGGGTGATCGCGGCGCTGGCCAAGGATCGGGCGAGCCAGACGAATCTGACGAATCCGACGAATCCGACGAATCTGACGAATCGAACGAACGAGACGGCTCCGACGGATCGGACGAGCCGATGAGCGGCGGTTGCTCCGGGGGAGCTCCTTGGATTAGGTAGAAGCCTTTACGGCGCCGTCCGCGGCGGGATGGCGAGCACGGTCATGGTCCAACAGATTTCCGTGAAAGAGCTCTTTCTGAAGCTGAAGGCGGGCGAGCCCGTGTACCTCCTCGACGTGCGCACGCCCGGCGAGCACGAGATCGCCGCGCTGCCGGGCAGCACGCTGATCCCGCTGAACGAGCTCGTCGAGCGGGCCGACGAGGTCGCGCCCGGCGAGGGCGCGCTGGTCGTCGCCTACTGCCACCATGGCGTCCGGAGCCTCTCGGCCGCCGCCCTCCTCGAGAAGCTCGGCCACGAGCGCGTCGCCTCGCTCCAGGGCGGCATCGACGCGTGGTCGATCCACATCGACGAGAGCGTCCCGAGGTACTGATCCCCCATCGACGAGCTCAGTTGAGCGAGGCGGCGCCGAGCCGAAAGTAGAGCGATCGGCCTGCGCCGCAAGCGCTGCAGGCGACCTTCGCGACGCGGAGGCGGACGCCGTCGAGCGTCTCGGCCGTGTGGTCTTCCACGCGGAAGGCGCCGCGGCAGCGCGGGCACGGGATCGACCGGGCGGCCACCTCGACCTGCGAGGCCGCGTCGAGGGGGATGGCGCGCCCGGGGGTGTGGCCCGGCTCGAGCAGCGCGAGCCGCTCGATATCGCGGGTGAGCTTCGCCGACGTGCGATCGCTTTCGCGCCGGGCGGCGCGGGCCGAGAGCTTCTTCTTCGCCATGATGCCTGTCCCTGCGGCCCGCCGGTGCGGAGACGCCGCCCGTGCGGGGAGCGCGAGGCCGGGTCTACCGCTTGTCGCGGATCGTCTCCAGGCTTTCGTACACGTCCTCGGCGCCTCCGCCGTACACGTCACGCTCGGGCGAGACGGTGCGCGAGCGGAGGGTGCCGGGCCGCCGCACCTTGGGGGGCCGGACCCCCTGCGGGCGGTGCTCGGAGACCGCCGCGGGGTCGGGCGTCGTCGCGGGAGCGTCGACCGCGGAGGGCGAGTCGGCCCCGGCCGGATCCGCGGGTTGCGAGGGCGCTTCCGGGGCCGGCGCGACGCCGGAGGGCGCGGGCGTGTCGAACGGCGCAGGGCCGGCCGTGCTCGCGAGGGTCATCGGCGCGTCCTGGCCCGCCGGCGACCTCGCGGCCACCGGCGCGCTCGAGCTCGCTGTCCAGCGCGCCGCGCCGAGCGCTACCGCGGCGAGGAGCGTTGCGGCGGCCACGATCCACGCGCCCGCGTTGCGGCGCCAGAGAAACGCGCGGGAGCGCCACCGATCTCGGCGGCGTTCGGTCCCTTCGCGCGGGCTCCAGGCGATCTCCTTCTCGTCGGGCTGGGTCAGCGGCACCGCCCGCTTGCCCGCGCCGAGCTGCTGCAGCGGCGCCCCCCGCTTGCGCGCCATCGTCAGCGTGGGGGAGTCGTCGCGCGCCATCGTCAGCGTGGGGCCGTCCTCGCGCGCCATCGTCAGCGTGGGGCCCTCCTCGCGCGCCATCGTCAGCGTGGGGCCCTCCTCGCGCGCCATCGTCAGCGTGGGGCCTTCCTCGCGCGCCGTCGTCGGCGTCGGCGTCGGACCGTCCTCGCGCGCCATCGTCAGCGTGGGGCCGTCCTCGGGTGCCGTCTTCAGCGCGATGCCGCTGTCCTGCGCCGTCTTCAGCGCGGCGCCGCTGTCCTGCGCTGTCGCCGGCGCGGGGCCGATGTCCTGCGCCATCTTCAGCGCGGCACCGCCGCCCTGCGCTGTCGCCAGCACGGAACCGCCGCCTTGCGCCATCTTCAGCGCGAGGCCGTCGCTTCGGGACATCGTCAGCGTGGGGCCGTCCTCGGAGCTCCCCCCGGGCGAGGACCGGTCGCTCCGCACCATCTTCAGCGTGGGCCTGCTGTCCTGCGCCGGGGTCGTGGGGCCGCCGCTCCGCGCCAGCGCCAGCGAGGGCCGCTCCGCGACGGCCACGAGGGGGAGCGTGCGACGCTCGCTGGACGGCGCGTCGGCGCTGGACGAGGTCGCCGCCGCCGCGCCCGGGCTGGGCAGGGTGGTCACGTGATCGCCGCCGGGCGAGAGCGCCGTCGAGCAGGGACCTGCCCCGGCTCCCGCCCCCTTGTCGGCGTCCGGCAGGGTCGACGACGCGCCCGGGCCGTCGTTGGCCGCGGCGGGGAGCGTGCTCGCGACGCCGTCGCCCGAGGGCCCGACGGGCCGAGACGACGGAAAGGCCTTGCCCCGGGCGATCGCCTCGATCTGCGCCAGGGCGCGGGCGGAGTGCTCCGAGCCGAACGGCGCGAGCTCTCGCGCGAGATCCGCCACGGTCTGGACGCGCAGCTCCGGCTCTTTCTCGAGGCAGCGCAGGATGATGTCCTCGATCCGGGCCGGCAGATCCATCCGGTGCACCCGCGGCGGCGTGGGCGCCTGCATGGCGATGGCGACGAAGAGCGCCGAGATCCTGGACACCTCGAAGGGAAACCGCGCCGTCAGGAGCTGGTAGAGGATGACGCCGAGCGACCAGATATCGGTGCGCGCGTCGACGTCTTTCGAGCACCGCACCTGCTCGGGCGACATGTAGCAGGGGGAGCCGAGCATCATCTCCGACGCCGTGAGCTTGCCGTCGTCCTCGGCGGCGGCCGACTTGGAGAGGCCGAAATCGAGCACCTTGACGATGGGCGCGCCGGTCGCGCCGGTCGTGAGGAAGAGGTTCCCCGGCTTGAGGTCCCGGTGGACGATGCCGCGCGCGTGCGCCTCCGCGATGGCCTCGCAGCCCTGGATCACGTAATCGACCGCCTCGGACACGGGCAAGGGGCCGCGCGCCTCGATCTCCCGCTGGAGATCGCGGCCGCGCAGGTACTCCATGACGAGGTAGGGGACGCCGAGATCGGCCGTGCCGACGTCGATGACGCGGGCGACGTGCTCGCTGCGGATCGCCGCCGCGGCGCGCGCCTCACGCAGGAAGCGGGCGCTCGCGCCGGGCAGCGTCATCGCCCGGGGGAGGAGGAACTTGACGGCGACGCGCTGGCGCAGCGAGACATGCTCGGCGGCGAAGATGACGCCCATGGCGCCCCGGCCGAGGCTGCGCTCGAGGCGGTATTTCTGCGCGAAGACCTCGCCTATCGCTGGGATGCCCGCCGTCGACGCGGGGGCCTCCGGTTCCGATGGCCCGACCTCCATGGGCACACTATAGCCGCGCTCGCCCATTTTTTGACGCGAAGATGCGGGGCGCCGGGGGTGGGGGCGGCCGGATGCGGGGGCAGCGGAACGCGGTCGCGAGGGTCGCCGTAGGCGGGCCGCGCACCTTCCATCACTCCCATGGTGGGCGCCATCGGCCACGCGCGGCTCGCGAGGCCCAGACGTCCTCACGCGCCCCCCCCCGCGCTCGCCCCTGGCAGCTACCGCGGCCCTGGGAGCAGCCCTGCCGCGACCAACAACCGTCGCTCCGCGCGCCGGCGCCGGTGGTTGAGCTGGAGCAGGCGCACCGTCACCCGTGCCACGGCGGACTTCGGGACGAGCACCCCTCCATCAAGTTCCCGCGACGCATCATCGCTTGCGAGGACGAGTCTTCTTCTTGACCTTCATCGGAGTCCGCTGGCTGAGCAACTTCACGAGATCGGTCACGAGCTCCGGCGCGTCCAGCGCCTCGGCAAACTCACGAACCGTCGAGACAACCCACTTCTCGTCAACATCGGCATGCGCGCTCAGGATGGATTCGATGTCCACCATGTCGCGCGAGCGATGGGCTATAGCCTTCATGACGAGGAGATCCTCGGGCACTGGAAGCGGAACGCGCAAACCGCCCAGATCCGTGGGGACTGCGCGACGAACCGCGTTCTCCTCGAACGGCAAGGCCCCATCGAGAGGTCGATGGGAACACCGGATCGGTCATGTCGAAGCAGAAGGACGCGGGAGTTGAGGGCGAACCCCAGCGCATCTGGGATGCGGGGAACGATGCCATGCCGCTCCCCGTCGGCCAGGAAGACGGGCCACTCGCTGTGGTTCGGAAGCCACGCGACGACATCCACGTCTCTCGTCGTGCGCGGCTTACTCAGGATCGACACCGCGACCCCGCCGATGATCCGCATGGG
This sequence comes from Sorangium sp. So ce327, assembly GCF_051530205.1. NCBI lineage: Bacteria > Pseudomonadati > Myxococcota > Polyangiales > Polyangiaceae > Sorangium > Sorangium sp. So ce327. The sequence continues at coordinate 6,512,101 of NZ_CP150330.1, forward strand.
GACGCCGGATGCCTCTGACCAGGCGAGGAGCGCGCGTACCGCGTCCTCGAGCTCCGCCAGCGAGCGGCTCATCAGACACCCAGGCGCTCTGCGAGCAGGTTCCAGCGCCGGCGCACCTGCTCCACCTCCTTGTCTGCATCGATCGAGCCACCGAGTCCCCGGGCCACTCCCATGAGCATCGCGAGGTCGCAGAACTTCCTGGCCGGAGACATCGCCTCGAGCTCTTCCTGCTCGACCTCCGCCACCATCTCCCAGCGCTTCTTGTAGGCCCGGATGTCGTCCGCGTTCATCCGTAGATCGTACCACCGAGTGGCACGCTCGACGTCAGATCGTCGCTCTCTCCCGGGATTGACCGCGCGCCGTGCCGACACGCTCCCGTTTCTCCCGACGTTGTAGAGCCGTGTGCCTCATGGATCCGGAGACTCCCCGCCCTGCACGCTCGCCAAGCGTCACCGCGCACCCCCGCCCCCACCAGCATTGCGACAGCCCTCTCGCCATGGCACGAGCCCGCCCTCATGCCGACCCGCCCCTTCACCCTGGGCCGCTCCCGCCCGCTCTCGGGCGATCCCGGCGCCGCCGGCGCGCGCCCGTTCGAGCTCCCGGCGCACCACCTCGTGACCCACGGCGTGGTCGTCGGCATGACCGGCAGCGGTAAGACCGGGCTCGTCATGGTCCTCGTCGAGGAGGCGCTGCGCTCGGGCGTCCCGGTGCTCATGGTCGACGTGAAGGGCGACCTGCCCAACCTGCTCTTCACGTTCCCCGAGCTCTCCGCGGCCGAGTTCGAGCCGTGGATCGACCCCTCCGCCGCCGCGCGCGACGGCCGCTCGACGACCGACGTCGCCGAGGGGCTCGCGGCGCGCTGGCGCGACGGCCTCGCCTCCTCGGGGCTCGGGCCAGCCGACGTCGCCGCGCTCCGCGCCCGCATGGCCCCGCGCCTGCTGACGCCGGGCACCACGGCGGGCGAGCCGGTCCACGTGCTGTCGGCGCTCGAGACCCCTTCCCCGCTCTGGGACGAGGACGAGGAGGCCGCCCGCGAGGCGCTCTCGGCCTCGCTGTCGCTCCTGCTCCGGCTCGTCGGCCGCGACCCGGATCCGGCCCGGAGCCGCGAGCACGTGCTGCTCGCGCACCTCGCCGAGCGGCGGCTGCGCGGGCGGCGGGCCGCGGGGCTCGAGGAGCTGCTCGCGGACCTGGCCGATCCGCCGATCGCCGCCGTGGGCGCCCTCGGCGTCGACGAGTTCTTCGCCCCCAAGGAGCGCCAGGCGCTCGCCCGCGAGCTCAACACCCTGCTCGCCTCGCCCACGTTCGCCACGTGGCGCAAGGGCGCGCCGCTCGACGTCGCGGCGTGGCTCGCGCCGCAGGCCGGCGGCAGCGGCGGCGGCAAGACCCCGGCGGTGATCGTCAGCGTCGCGCACCTCGACGACGACGAGCGGCTCCTCGTCCTCGGGCTGCTGTTCGATCAGCTGCTCTCGTGGGTGCGCGGCCTCTCGGGCACGAGCGACCTGCGCGCCCTCGTGGTCTTCGACGAGGTCTTCGGCTTCTTGCCCCCGCACCCGGCGAACCCGCCCACGAAGCGGCCGCTGCTCGCGCTGCTGAAGCAGGCGCGCGCCTTCGGGGTCGGCGTCGTCCTCGCCACGCAGAACCCGATGGACCTCGACTACAAGGCGCTCTCGAACGCCGGCGCGTGGTTCGTGGGCCGGCTCCAGACCGACGCCGATCGCGAGCGCGTCGTCGAGGGGCTCTCGGGCGCGGACGGCGGCGCCGGCGGCGTCGAGGCCGCGGCCCTCTCGGCCACGCTGAAGGCGCTCCCCCCGCGCACGTTCTTCGTGCGCGACGTCCACATGCAGCCGCCGTCGTTCCTCGCCGAGACGCGCTTCAGCCTGTCGTGGCTGCGTGGCCCGGTCACCCGGCGCGAGATCGGCCGCCTCGTCCGGAGCATCTCCCCTCCCCCGCCCGCGCCCGATCCGGCGCGCGCTTCTCTCGATTCCAGGTCTGTACATCCAGCTCCCAGGGCCGATTCTCTCGATCCCAGGCCTGCATCTCCCGATCCGAGGCGCGCTTCGCCCGCTCCGTCGAGCCCCGCCCAGCGCGCGCCCGTGGGCCCGGGCGGGACGGTCGTGCTCGACCCGCGCCACACGCCCGCCGCCCCGCAGCCCGCGCGGCGCAGCGCGGCGGCTCGTGCGGACGCCGGCGCCCGCGCGCCGGCGCCGCCGCCCCCGGCAGCGACGGCGCCCCCGCCAGCGCCCGATGGATGGCGGAGCCTCTACGCGCACGCCCCTGCCGCCGCGCCGGAGGGCTTCCGTTACGTCCCCTGGGTTGCTGTCTCCGTGATTGCCCACCTGCGCGACACGAAGCTCGGCGTCGCCCTCAACCGGAGCCAGCTCCTCGCCGCCCCGCTCCTGCCCGACGGCAAGCCGGATCTCTCGCGCGTCTCCCGGCTCGACGCCTCGCTGCTCGCCACATCGCCCGCCGCGGGCGCCCGCTTCGCCGAGCTGCCTGCCCCGCTCGCGAAGCGCGCCACCGCGCAGGCCGCGGCGCGCGCGCTCCGGGAGCACGCCTACCGCACGACCGAGGCCGCCGTGGCCGTCCACAAGGAGCTCGGGCTCACGCAGGACGATGGCGAGCCCCTCGAGGCGTTCGCCGCCCGCTGCCGCGCCGCCGCGGCCCGGCTCGCCGCCGCCGAGCAGCAGCAGGTCGTCGGCCGGTTCGCGCCGAAGATCGCGCGCCTCGGCGAGCGCATCGCCGCCGCGAAGGCGCGGTATGGCCAGGCCGAGGCCGAGGTGGCCGCGCTCCCCGGCGCAATGGGCGCCGCGCTCCTCGGGCTCGTCGCCGGCCGGGACACCGCCCGGCGCGCCGGGACCCAGCGCGACAAGGCCGCCGCGAAGCTCGAGCGCGCGCGGCAGGAGTGGACCGAGGCGGACGCCGCGCTCCGCGATCTCCACGCCGCGCAGGCCGCCGAGCTCGCGACGCTGGAGCAGCTCCCCCTCCGCGCCGGCGAGGGCATCGAGACGAAGCGCCTCGTCCCCAAGAAGAACGACGTCGAGGTCGCGTTCGTGGCGCTCGCCTGGGCCGCGACGCTCGCCGGCCCCGCGTGAGCCCGCGGCGCTTGAACCGCGACGCGACGCCCGCACCTCCTCCTCCCGCGACGTCGCGGTATCCCTCCCTCCATCGAGGCGCTAGGCTCCCCTGCATGCAGCCGATCGGCGCACCTGAGCGACGCCTCGACGGGGAGCCCGCGCGGCTCTGCCCCAGGTAACGCCATGCCGTCCTCCCGCTTCCGCGCCGGGCTCGGCCGTCCGAGCTCGGCGCCCGCCGAGATCGCGTGGTTCGCGTTCCACGGCGACGATCTCCTCGTCCGCGCGCCGAGCGACGGCGGCCATCGCTTCGACATCCCGATCGCGGCCGATCTCGCCGACCTCGGCGTCTCCGTCACGCGCGCGCAGCCGCTCGGCGAGCTCGACGGGCGCGCCTGCCGCTCGGCCGAGCTCGCGCAGGGCGCGCCGGCGCCGGCGGGGTACGCCTACGTCTCGCTGCGGCGCCTCCACGGGCGCATCGATCCGGAGCTGTTCGAGATCGCGGGCACGGCGTACCAGGTGCAGCACTGGGACAGGGCGCACCAGTACTGCGCTGCGTGCGGCGCCGCGCTCGAGGCGGGGCAGGACGAGCGCGTGAAGCGCTGCGTCCGCTGCGCGAGCAACTACTTCCCCCGGATCACGCCGGCGACGATCGTGCTCGTCGAGGACGGCCCGCGCGTCCTGATGACGCGCCAGGCGCGGTTCCCTGCGGGCATGTACGGCCTCGTCGCCGGGTTCGTCGAGCCTGGCGAGACGCTGGAGACCTGCGTCGCGCGCGAGGTCCACGAGGAGACGGGCGTCGACGTCGCCGACATCGTCTATTTCGGCAGCCAGCCGTGGCCCTTCCCCCACCAGATCATGGTCGGGTTCACCGCGCGCTACGCCGGCGGCGAGCTCCGCGTCGACACGCGCGAGCTCGAGGACGCGCGCTGGTTCCACCGCGACGCGCTGCCGCTCCTCCCGCCGCCGCTCAGCATCGCCCGGAAGCTCATCGAGGCCTGGCTCGCGCGGCCGGCGCGGTAGCGGCGCCTCAGACGCGCCGCAGCTTCCACGCGCCGCGGCGGAACACGAGCCCGCCCGCGAATGCGAACGTCGAGAACGCCACCGCGATCGCGACGAACACGCCCGCCGGGCCGAGCCCCGCGGCGCCCGCGAGGCCCCAGGCGAGCGGGATCTCCCAGAGCCAGAAGCAGGCGAAGTTCAGGAGCGTGGGCGTCCAGGTGTCGCCGGCGCCGTTGAACGCCTGCGTGAACACCAGGCCGAAGCCGTAGAACAGGAACCCGCACGAGAGGATCCGCAGCGTCTGCGTGCCGAACCGGAGCACCTCGGCGTCGTCCGAGAACGCGCCGACGATGGCGCGCGCGCCCACCGCGAAGACGACGCCCACCGCGCCGAGCATGACGGTGGTCCAGATGCCCGCGCGGTACACGGCGGCCTCGGCCCGGTCGGGGCGCCCCGCGCCAAGGTTCTGCCCGACCAGGGTCGCGGCGGCGTTCGAGAGCCCGAGCGCCGGCAGGATCGCGAACACGATGACGCGCATCCCGATCGTGTAACCGGCGAGCGCCGCGCTCCCGAAGGGCGCGATGATGCGCACCAGGCCGCTCCAGCTCGCCATGCCGATGACGTTTTGCAGCGCGCCGTTCGCGAAGAGCCGGAGCAGCGCCGCGAGCGCCCCCGGGTCGGGGACGAGGTGCCGCGCTCGCACCTTCACCCGGCCGCTGCCGCGCGCGAGGAAGAAGACCTGCAGCGCGACGCCGGTCCCGCGGCCAAGGGTCGTCCCGACCGCCGCGCCGGCCACCCCGAGCTCCGGGAACGGGCCGAGGCCGAAGATGAGGCACGGGCCGAGCGCCATGTTCAGCGCGTTCGAGAGCCAGAGCACCCGCATCGACAGCGCCGCGTCGCCCGCCCCGCGGAAGATCGCGTTGATGACGAACAGCATCAGGATCGTCGCGTTGCCGAGCAGCATGATCGAGGCGAACGGCGCGCCGATCGCGATCACCCCGGGCGTCGCCCCCATCGCCGCGAGCAGCCGCGATCCGAGCAGCGCGCCGACCGCCGAGATCGGCAGCGAGATGAGCAGGCCGAGCACGATCGCCTGCCCCGCCATGGCGGCCGCCTCCTCGTGGCGCCCCTCGCCGACCCGCCGCGCGACCGTCGCGGACGCGGCGACCGCGAGGCCCATCGCAATGGCGTAGACGAGCGCGAGGAGCGACTCCGTGAGCCCGACGGCGGCGACGGCGTCGGCGCCGAGCCGCGAGACCCAGAAGACGTCGACCACGACGAAGAGCGACTCCATGAGCATCTCCATGACCATCGGGATCGCGAGCAGCGCGATGGCCCGGTCGATGGAGCCGGTGGTGAAGTCGTGCTCGCCGCCGCGGACCGCGTCGCGGAGCGTCGACCAGACGCCCGCGCCGCGGCGCGAGCCGGGCGAGGGCGGCGAGGGACCAAGAGCGTCCGCGCGCAGGTCGGGGGCGGGTGGCGTGCCGTGGTCGCGCATGAGGGCCGGCAAGCTGATCGCTGCAAGCCGCTTCGTCCAGCGGCTTCGCTGGCCGCGCGCGGTTCACCTCACGGCCCGACGGGGTTCACCGGCCCATAGAGCTCGATTTCCGAGACGGAGTACGACGCGTCTCCGGAGGTCGCCCGGATCCTCGCGTAGCGAGCCTCGACCCTCTCCGGGAGAGCATGGGCCGGCCGCGTGCGCGTCCCGCCCCCCCCGAACGTGGGCACGGCCGCCAGCGGGACCCACGTCGCCCCATCCGTGGACGACTCGACGAGGTACTCGTCGTTGTTGTCGGCCTGCACGACGACGCGAGCGAGGGAGTAGATCGCTCCCAGGTCCACCGTGAGCGACGTGCCCTCGGGGGTGACCACGGAATACATCGGATCATCCCAGGGCTGACCTTCCGGCGCGAACATCGCATCGGTGACGAACTGCAGATCTCCTCGAGGCGCTCCGTCCGCCGTGACGGGCCTCGCGGCTGCGAGGTTGACGAGCACCTCGAAGGTCGAGCTCGGAGGCTGGGCCGCCGCGACGCTGGAGGCATAGCTTGGATCACCGCTCAGCGCGACGTCGAGGGTGCACCACTCCAGGAGCGTGGGGTCCGTGACGCCCCGGTCGCTGCAGACCTGCCTCGCCGACGCGCGCTGGTCGTCCGGCACATCGCGGAGCAAGGCGGGCCGCTCGGGGAGCGTCCGATCCGTGAAGGTGTCGGTGCTCTCTCCCTCGGCATAGTCGAACAGAGACTCCTCCCGGGCGACCCTCCAGCTCTCGGCGAAGGAGGCATAGAGCTCCTGGAACGTCGGCGAGATCAGGACCGCGCCGGTGCGCGTGGCGACGTCGTCGGAGCCATCGTCGTTGAAGTTGCCGAACACCCCGCGAACCTGCCCTCTCCGTGATGGCGGAAGCAGGACCCGAAGATCGAGGTGATCCGCGGCCACCGTGATCTCGGCTCGCTCGCCGTCGGCCGAAGGCCAGAGGAGCGTGTACTTGGTGCTCTCGAGGAGCACCTGGCCTCCACCGGCCAGGGTGATGGCGGCGCCGTCCGCGAGGGCCGTCGCGGTTCCATTCACATAGAGCGGAGGCGATCTCCCCGCATAGAGCGCGACGCGGTCGGCGCCCAGCGTGGTTGCCACGGCCGTGTTGACGGAGACGCGACGCGATGCGCCCAGAGATCCCTGGCGGGCTTGAACGACGAGCGGTGCTCCCGAGGTGGATTCGAGGACGACGAACTCGCCGACCGCCTGGAAATCGTAGGCCAATCCATCGAACGTGACGATGTGGGGGTCACCCACGGCGGACGCGCCAGGCATCCCTCCGCTCGATCCTCCTGCCCCGCTGCCCGAGCCCGATCCGCTGCCGGCGCCACCTGCCCCGCTGCCGGCGCCTGCACCGCTGCCGCCTCCACCGTCGCCGCCGGCACCCCCTGCTCCACCGGCGGCACCTGCTCCGCCGCTGCCGCCTGCCCCGTCGCCGCCGGCGCCCCCTGCCCCGCCGCTGCCGCCTGCACCGTTGCCGCCATCTCCCCCTGCCCCGCCGCTGCCGCCTGCACCGTTGCCGCCGGCGCCCCCTGCCCCGCCGCCCCCACCTCCATCTCCCCCAGGGCACCAGCCCGCCTTGCGCTTCAGCTCGTCGAGCGCGACCGACTCCGTCCCATCCGGCTTGTAGAGATAGAACCCCCGGCCTTCGTTGTCGTAGAGCTGCCAGTAGAACGCTGCAGCCAGCCGCCCACCCCGTGCGACGTTCAGCACATTGTTGATGCGACGTCGCACCTCGGCCTCTGGATATTCCAGCTCCGGCAGGCCGAACTCGGAGAGGATGATCCGCCCGTTGCCGAGGGCCATCGGATCCGTCGGAAAGGTCGGCAAATCGGCCAGCTCAGGCACGAGTCGAATGAACGCGTTACGTTGCGCCACGTCGGCATAGAGAAAGTCGAGCGCCTGGGTCAAGGCCATCTGCGTCTGGGCGTCGTTCACCCCCTGCAGCATGGCGTCGTACGACGAGTAACTCACCATGTCCGGCCCGATGAACGGCAGGAGGTGCGACAGGCGCAGCTGCTCGCCATTGCACTCGAGTCCCAGCGCCTCGCGCACGCGGTTGACCTCCACCGCGAAGTAGACCTTGACGTCCGAAGCCACCGCGGCACGAGCCTGCGCGACCCCCTCCTGCTTCGCGCGAAACCACTCAATCGCCTTCTTCACGTCTGCCGCTGGCGGCTGGGGCAAGCAGCTCGCCTGAGCGCGGAGGAACAGCCAGTCGCCCTCCCAGTTCTTGATGATGAACGTCTTTTTCGTTCCGTTGTACTCTTCGAGGAGGTAGCGAGCGAGCTCGTAATGCTGTCGTTTCTCGAGCTGCAGCACCGTCTCCGGCGTGCCGGTGCTGCCTCCGTGGTACATGTTCTCGATGTACCTCCCCGGCCCGGTCATGGCGGAGACGCTCATCGCAACCAGACCGAGGTTGGGGTCGCCGAGCGCGCGGGTGACGAAGGGCCGCTGCGCCGCCTCCAAGGGACTGCTGACCGAGAGCCACCTTTCGGAGTCGACGGTCCCTTCGTGGGTCGACTTGTCGGGACGGAGCGAGACGTGAATTGCCCGCGCGCCGAGCTGGCGAGCACGGTCCACCCCCTCGGTGAAGACGTTGACAGACGCATCGTGTCGGTACAGTGCTCCCTGGTTGGCGAACCCGATGAGAGGCGCATCCGTGCATGAGCCGGGCTCGGGGCGAGACGATCCAGAACAAGCAGCGGGAGCGATCCCGGCGACAGCAAGCAGGAGTTTAAACACCGTACGCATATGCAGAATGTGCCTTCTTCGCCCGTTGGGGCGGCGATACGACCCAGGTCAAGGTAGCCGCGCCTCAGCGGATCGAGAACGGATCCCGGTCGCGCGCGCTGAGGGCGACGCGCAGCGACGGCACCGCGGCGCGCAGGCGCTCGGCGAGGCGCTTCAGCGCGGCGCGCTCGCTGTTCGAGTGCAGCGCGCACACCACGGTGACACCCGCGCTCGCCGCGCGGAGGGCGTCGTGGTGGCGCAGCTCGCCGGTCAGGTAGAGCTCGGCGCCCTGTGCGATGGCGTCTTCGAGGAGCCCGCCGCCCGCGCCGGCGCACGTGGCCGCACGGGAGACGGCGCGCTGCTCGGGGCCGGCCACGAGCAAGGCGTCGACCCCGAGGCCCTCCTTGATGCGGCCGAGCAGCTCGGAGACCGGCGTCGCGCCGGCGAGCGGCCCGATCCGACCGATGCCGGCCCTGAGCGGCTCGGCGGCGAGCTCGACGAGGTCGAACGCCACCTCCTCGTAGGGGTGCGCTGCGCGCATCGCCTGCACGACCGCGGCGGTCCTGTCGCGGGGGAAGACCATCTCCAGCCGCACCTCGGGGACGCGCTCGAGCCGGCCCTTCTCGCCGACGGTGGGGTTCGCGCCCTTCTCCCCGAAGAACGTGCCCGTCCCCAGCGTGCGGAAGCTGCAGCGCGAATACCGGCCGATCTGGCCCGCGCCCGCCTCGGCGAGGGCGTCGGCCACCGCGTCGGCGTGATCCTCCGGGACGAAGACGACGAGCTTGTGCTGCCACGCCTTGGAGGGCGCCCTCCTGAGCGGCGCGCGGTCCGGCGAGATACCGAGCGCGTCGGCGAGGACATCGTTGGTGCCGCCCTCGGCGACGTCGAGCGCGGTGTGGGGCGAGTAGAGCGCAATGCCGTCGCGGATGGCCGCGAAGATGGGGCTCGGCGCGACCACGCGCTTCACGGCCTCGAAGAGGGGCGGATGGTAGGCGACGACGAGATCGCAGCCGAGATCGCGCGCCTCCCGGGCGACCTCGGGGGTGTAATCGATGGCGAGGAGCGCCGCCGACGAGGGCCGCGCCGGGTCGCCCGCGAGCAAGCCGACGTTGTCCCAGGACTCCGCGAACCGGAGCGGCGCGATCGACTCGAGCGCTGAAAGGACGTCTCGGAGGAGGGTCATGAGCGCCTCTATACCAGCGGCGACCGCGGTTCGGTGCGCAGCGGCGACGCGGCAACCGCGGAGCCGAGCTCCGCGCGACGGCGGCGCCGAGCACAGCCGGAGGCGCCGCGCGCCGGGACCCGGGCGGCCGGCTCGACGCCAGGCGGGCGCAGCGCAGCGCGACGTCGACGCGCGCACGGGTCACGCCGCCCGCGAGGGCTCGCCGCGGCACCAGCGCAATCGATGCAGACCAGGCCTGTGCCATGCTGTGCCGGGCATCCCCGCGCTGAGAGGCTGCGCCCGCGGATCCTGCGCTGGTATGGATGCTGCTGTTCTCTGGCACCATGGCCAGTCCCCCCTCTTCTCCGGCTCAATTCCGGATCGCGCTCGCTCACCAGCTGACACGCGCGATCCTCGCCACCGCGACGCTCAACGTGGCAGTTGGAGGCGCCGCCTGCGGCGGCGACGTCACCCTGGAGCGCGCGTCGGGCGGAGGCGGTGGCCCCGCGTCGGGCGACGAGAGCTCGGGGGCGCGCGGAGGGATGGGCGGGAATGGCGGGCCAGGCGGCGATTCCTTCACGTCAATCCAGGCAGGCGGTGTGCAGTGGACCGAGGAGGGAACGGTCTGTGTCGCCCTGGGGCCCTCGGGACAGGGAGGACAGGGCGGTGTCGGGGGAGCTGCCGGCGAAGGGGGGACTGCGGGCGAGGGCGGCATCGGCGGCTCACCCGCGGTCACGTGCCCGACCTTCGACCCCTACGGCTCCTCCGTCCCGGGGTCGCCGCCCGGTGCGCCCGCGGGGTGCTGGTACACAAGCCTCGGTGAAGGCGTCCTCCAAGGCAGCGAGTGCTGCTACGAGTTCGTCGCGACCTGCGGCGGCACAGGTCGCCCGTTCCTCGTGGGCGAGCGCGCGCGCACGGCGCGGGCAGAGCGGCGAGCGGCGAGCGGGTGGTGCGCCGCGGCGCCCCCGGACGTGGCGGCGCTGACGCAGTCGACCCGCGCCGCGCTGGCCGAGGCATGGCTCCGCGACGCCTTGCTCGAGCACGCGTCGGTCGCCTCCTTCGCTCGGTTCTCGCTGGAGCTGATGGCGGTCGGGGCCCCCCCGGACATGCTCGCGGCCGCGCACGAGGCCGCGGGCGACGAGGTGCGCCACGCGGCGCTCTGCTTCGGCCTGGCGAGCGCGTACGCCGGCGCGGCGCTCGCGCCGGCGCCGTTCGCGTTCGGCGGGCGGGTCGAGGTCGCCTCGGGCCTGCCCGAGCTCGCGGCGCGCGCCGTCCGCGAGGGCTGCGTCGGCGAGACGCTCGCCGCCGTGCAAGCCAGCGAGCAGCGCTCGCGCGCCGCCGACGCCGCGGTCCGGAGCGCCCTTGCCACGATCGCCGAGGACGAGGCCCGGCACGCCGAGCTCGCGTGGCGCTTCGTGGCCTGGGCGCTCCAGACGGGCGGCGAGCCGGTGCGCCGGGCGGTCTCCGAGGCCTTCGAGGCGGCCCTCGCCTCGCCTCCTCCGGCCGCCACGGCGCCGGACGCCGAGGCCGACGCCCTCGCCGCCCACGGGCGCCCTGACGGCGCGGCGCTGGCCGCCTCTCACCGCGGCGCGGTCGCGGAGGTCATCGCGCCTGCGATGCGCGCGCTGCTGGGCGCGTGGTCCTAGCGAGGCCGCGATCCGACGTGTACCGGAAGGTGGAACGTGGAAGATGGACGATGCGCAGGCGCAGCTCGCTCCGCACACGCCGCACGCAGATCGAGTGGAAAAACATCCAGAAGACGGTCAGTAGATCGAGACGATGCGCCGAACGATCACAGGCTACCATCAGGACGATGTGAACGATTGGGTGGCCGAGCTGAGCTGTGGACATGGCCAGCATGTCCGGCACAAGCCGCCGCTCTTCTTGCGCCCCTGGGTCGTCACGTCCGAGGGCCGCGCATCGATGCTCGGCACCGAGCTCGACTGCGTGCGCTGCGATCGGCTCGAGATGCCCGACGGGCTGGTCGCGTACAAGCGCACGGCCGAGTTCGACGAGGTCACGATCCCTTCCGGCCTGCGAAAGAACCATTCCACCAAGCCCGGCGTATGGGGGGTGATCCACGTGATCTCGGGGCGGCTGCGCTACCGGATCGATGGGCTCGGCGGTCGAGAGCTCTCTCTCGATCCAGAGAGCCCAGGGATCGTCGTCCCCGAGGTGCTGCACCACGTCGACCCCGACGGCCCGGTGCGGTTCTTCGTGGAGTTTCGACGCAAGGGCGGGTAACCCGGCCCGCTGAATGGGACGGTCGCACCGAGCGTTCTGGGTCCTCATGAGCCGATCCTCCATCGCCCTGCTGGTCGCCGCCGTCATCGGGTGTAGCCCGCCTTCTCCCACCCCGTCGGCGAGCGTCTCCGCGGCTCCTGCAGAGCCAGGCCGAGCTCCGGCGCCCGGCGCGACCACGCCCCCGGCCGGCACCTCCGCCGTGGAAAGCCCGGCGCCCGCGGCAGCACCCCAGGCCGCCACCGACACCGCCGACGGCTCCAAGGCGAGCCTCGACGATCCGCGGATCCAGAAGATCAGGGCCCGGTATCAGGACATCCAGGCCCGCAAGGACCTCACGCGAAGCGAGCTCCGCTTCGAGTGCGCCGGCGCCGAGGGACGCGGCGAGCTCCGGCTATACCAGGCGGACGGCGCGATCCAGAAGGCGGAGATCGCGTCCGCCGACGCGGGGCACGGCGAGTCGACGTACCAGTTCTACTACGACCATGGCCAGCTGGTCTTCGCGCTGCACGACGACGGATCCTGGGCCTTTGACGGGACGAGGGGTACGCCGGACAAGCCGGCGACGACGAGCAGCGTCACGCAGCGCCGGTACTATGTGCACGAAGGCGAACCCGTGCTCTGCATCAAGAAGCACGCGAAAGGTCCCACGGAGGAGCTCGGCCCCTTGCTGGAACAGGCGCCCAACCGGCCTGACGATTGCTCCAGGGCCAAGAAGACGCAGCAGATCGCCTCCGCCGCCCTGGCGGGCACGAAGCCCAAGACCACGGATGAGCTCAAGAAGCTGCTCTGCAACTGAGCCCAGCTGCGCTACTCTCAGGACACCTCGCGTGGCTCCTGGCGCGCGCGCCGGAACATCGCGATCCCGAGCAGGATCCCGCCCGCCACGATGGCGATGTCAGCGACGTTGAACACCGGCCAGCGGTGAAGGTGGATGAAGTCGATGACGTAGCCGCGGACGCCGCGATCGATCGCGTTCCCGACCGCGCCGGCGACGATGAGCGCGTACCCGGCCTGCTCGGTGACCGACGCGCGGCGGCTGCTCCACCAGCCCAGGAGCACCACGCCGAGGACTACCATCGAGCACACCAGGAGGACCGCCACCTTCGCCGGCGACTGGATGCCCCGGAGCAGGCTGAAGGCCATGTCGTGGTTCTCGGCGTAGCGGAGATCGAGCACCCCCGGCACGATCGACAGGGGACCTCGTCGCTCGAGCGCGGCCTGCGCGACCGCCTTGGTCGCATGATCGCACCCCACCAGGGCCAGCGTGAACAGAATCAGGGCCCAGCCCATCACACGTCGCGCCATGGCCGACGGAACACGGCGCCCTGGCGGTTTGTTCCCGGTCTCTCGCTCGAGAGAGGACGGTGTGGAGCCAGCGCCGCCCCCGAGCGGGCTTCAGGCGAGAAAGCCCGGCAGCGGCCCGCAGTTCGGCTCGATGCCGATGCCCGTCGCGGCGTGGCCGAGCGCGTTCATCACGGACGTGAGCAGCTTGTTCGAGCTCTGCGCGGTGGTGTTGTTGATGTACTGGCCCACGTTCACGCCCAGGTTCTTCCCGCCGATGACCAGGTACTGCATGTCCCGCGGGTTGTGGCTGTGGTTCGTGCCGCTCTCCACGCCCCAGAGCAGGATCGTGTTGTCGAGCATCGTGCCGCTGCCCTCGCGGATGCCCGCGAGCCGCTTCGCCAGGTAGGCGATATGGCTCGCCCAGAAACGATCGAACAGCATGAAGGCCTGGCGCGTGGTCATCGACTCACCACCGACGCTGACGCTGTCGTTCGTGCGGCTGACGTGCGCCACCACGTCGTGCCAGCTCTGGCCGAAGCCGAGGAGGCCCTCGTGGTGGCCGCCGGAGAAGCTGAAGTGGTAGTCCGCGACCCGCGTGCGATCGCACGTGAACGCGCTCACGATGATGTCGGCCTGGATCTGCGCCCAGCGCGTGATCGTCGTCGCGTTGTTGGTGCTGCCGTTGTAGCCGGAGGTGTCCGCGCGCTCGCACGCCGCGCCGGCCGGGACCGACGTGCCGCCGCCCATGCCCGCGATGCGCTTCTCGAGCTCGAACAGCGCTTCCACATGGAGCTCGAGCTTCTGGCGCTCGGCCTGGCCGAGGAAGCCCTGGATGGTCTTGAGCTCACGCGTGTTGATCTGGAGGATCCGCTGGTCGGCCTTGCGCTTCGCGGCCGCGACGGCATCCGGCATGCCGCCGGGCGTGGGCGTCGGCGTGGCGCCGTCGAAGGTGACGCCGCTGAAGATCGTGCTGAACGCGCGCGCGGGGTCGGCCGTGTGGGTCATGGGCTGGCCGGGGCCGCTGTACGAGATGATATGGCGCTTGTCGGCGCCGCCGCGATCGGCGACGCACAGGTGGATGCTCGCGATCGGCGTGCCGCCGCGCAGGTCGGAGCTCTTGAGCACGATCTGATCGAGCGAGGGGCCGTTCGCGTGGTGTGAGCTCTCGTCGATGAAGCGCGCGCCCGTGAACAGCTGCGCCATGCCCGCCTCGTGGTGATTCCCGACCGTCCAGGCATGGTCGAGCCGGCGCAAGAACAACATGTCGCCCTCGAGGCCGCGGAAATCGGCGAGCGGCTCCTGGAGCTGGAACGTCGACCCGCTGCCGGTCGGCCACCACTCGGGCGGGTGCGAGTCGGGCGTGAAGATCAGCACCAGCCGCTTGGGCACGACGGTCTGCGCCTCGACCTCGCGGTGGCGCAGCAGCGGCGCCAGGAAGATCGCGCCGGCCGCGGTCTTCAGGATGTCTCGCCTGGATACGTCGAAGGGCCTGGGCATGTTCGATCCTCGATGGCGGTAGCTATTCGCGCACGCGCTCCACCGTGCTCGGCGAAGACAGGAGCGCCACGAGCAGGTCGCGCAGGAGACCGGTGCGATCCAGCGCCGCCGTGCCCTGGACGACCGGCGGAATACCGCGCGCAGACTCGACCTGGCCGAAATAGAAGCGGAAGGCCTGCCGCGCCACGCACTCGCGGACCCAGGTGCTGCGCGACAGCGCTTCTCCCAGCCCCGCGGCGCTGTCGTACTCGCCGTCCACGTCGGTGTTGAGCAGCCGGCCCGCGGCGTCGATCGGCTGCGGCGCGGCCATGGGCGCGGTGAGCGACGGGCTCCTGTACTGCTCGAGCGTCCGATAGCGGCCCGCGCCGTCGAAATTCTCGAGCATGAAGCCGACGTTGTCGATCAGCGCGTGGCAGCTCTTGCAGACCGCCTGCGCGTCGTGCGTCTCGTACAGCTCGCGCGTGGTCTTCGGGGTCATGCGCAGCTCGCTCTCTTCGATCGGCGGCGGGGTGAAGTTCTCGGGCAACGTGATGTGCTGGCACAGCAGCTGATCGCGGATGAACAGGCCGCGGAGCGTCGGGGACGTGAGGTACTGCTTGGCTGTCTTGGAGAGCACGGAGCCGAGGGAGAGCAGGCCGCTCCGCGCGGTGTCCGTCGCGCCCGAGGCGTCGCTGCGGTAAAACGCGGAGAGCGCTGGATCGGCCTCGGGTACAGGCGCCGTGAGCAGGCTCGCGATCGAGCCCTCCATGCCTCCGTTCGCGCGGAGAAAGCGCTGCGTCTCGGCGGACATCGCCCCCTTCACATCGGCGAAGCCGGGGAACACGTCCTCGAACTTCTCCACCTCGGCCTCGAACGTGTGCAACCGCAACCACTGGACGAGGAAGTGACCGAGCTGGTCGGCGGCGCCCGGCGTCGAGAGCAGCTGGTCGATGTGCCCGGAAAGCAGCGCGGGATCGGCCAGCTCGCCGCGATCGGCGGCGGCGGCCAGCGTCGCAGAGGGCGGCTCGCCGAGCACGCTGTACGAAAGGAAGGTCGCGATCTCGTGGTCAGTCAGCCGGAACGCCGCTTTCGCCTCGTCGCTCGGCGCGCCGATCTCGGTCCGGTACAAGAAATAGGGCGAGTTCAGCACGCCCTTCAACACCCAGCGGAACGGCAGCGCCGGATCCCCGGACTCGGCGGCGAGATCGAACACTTCGCCATAATTGGTCAGGTCCTCCGCCGTCGCGGGCCGCCGGAACGCCTCGCTGACCGCCGCGCGCACGAAGTCCGCCTTGCACGTCGCGTCGACCTTGCCGCACGGAATCAATGCGCTGAGCTGCCGGTCGCCGAGCGCGAGCACCGCGGCCTCGGCCTTGGCCGCGTACTGCTCGGCCAGGGTCACGCGGACGAGCCCGCTGGTGGACATGTTCGGATAGATGCCGTTGTCCGGCACGGGCTCCATGTCCGAAATGTCGATCGACACGCCGAGCAAGCCCTGGACGGAGCGACCGTACTCCTCCGGGGTGAGCAGCCATGTGCGGGCGCGCAGCGCCGCGGAGGCGGGCGTGGGCGCCGCGTACGGCAAGCTCCCGTCGGCCTGCGGCGGGGGAACGTCGCTGCCGATCTCGCCGCCAGCCGCGCCCGAGGACGGATCGCCGAGCTGCCCGGTGCAGGCGGGCGCCAGAGAACCCAGAACGAAGATCCAGCCAAACGATCGAAGATGCATATCGGATCTCCACATGGGTACGCGGCGCCGATCGAAACCGCTCCCGTCGAGGAGGCTGGGAGTCCAAACGCTGTCCGTGAGTCAAACCGCCCGAAGCCGCCCATACAGCGTTATTGTTGCGCTGCAGTGGATGGCGAAGGTCCCGCTGCGGCCCCGCTCCCCTCGCCAGCGGCACCTTCTTTGACTTTGCTCTCGGCGGGGCCGCCGTGCCCCGGGCGGGCGGCTCGCGGCGCCCGGTGTCGTCGCATTCTCGAACCGCCTCTCCTGGAGGCATCGTATCGACGTAGAAATCTGCGCGCACCTTGCGCGCCTTCACATTCCCGAAGGTTTCGGTTTTGATCATCGCCGCGCGCAGCGGCCCAGCCGTTTCCGGTCGGCGCGGTGCCACTCACGCTGTAAGTTTGTCTCGAACCCCCTGGCCCGCTGCAGCCGGCAGGTCGAACCCAGGGTGAATCAGACCGCCTTTCGCGGCTTCTTCACCGCGCGGAGCCTGCCTGTCGCCGGGTCGCCGCACCACAGGCGGCCGCTCGCGTCCGCCTCGACGCCGGAGAGGCGCACGCTCTCCGGCAGCGCGAGCCGGTCCAGGACCTCGCCGCTCCGGGGATCGACGCGGCGGAGCTCCGACGGCGCGCCCTCCTCCTCGCACATCACGCCGTGCCAGAGATCGCCGTCGGTCCACGTGACGCCGGTGACGAGCCGATCGGAGACGAGCGTGCGGAGGACGGCCCCGCGCTCGGGATCGATCTTGAGGATCTTCCGCTCGCGGTAGATGCCCGCATAAAGCGCGCCGTCGGCCCACGCGAGCCCGCTCACGGGCGTCGCGTCGAAGCCCGGCACCTCGCCGACCGCGGCCCCGCTCGCGGGATCGATCTTCCGGATCCTTCCGCCCCCGACGACCCACAGGTGGCGCCCGTCGAACGCCACCCCCGCGCTGGCGGGCGCCTTCAGGCGACGCAGCACGCGGCCGCTCTCGGGCTCGGCGGACACGAGGTCTCCTCGATCGCCGTGCGCGAACCACACCGCCTGTCCGTCGAACGCGACCCCGTGGATCGACTCCACCCCTTCGAACGTGCGCTCCGCGATGATCTCGGCCTGTCGGGCTTTCACGGTCCACTCCTTCCTCGCCCCGCGCACTCAACCAGGGAGCGCGAGCCCGAGGAGCAACATTTGTGACGCGATCGACAGCGCCGCTCTGGGCCTCGCGTAGCGCCGCGAGGGGCCGCTGCCGGTGACCTCGACGGCGCGCGCGAGCGAGAGCTCCGCGAGCGCGCGCTGCACCGTGCGCGCGCTCTTGCCGAGCGCGGCGCCGATGGCCGAGGCGCTCCACGCGGCGCCGTCCGAGAGGAGCGCGCGGATGGCGCCCGCGTCGCCCGGCTCGAGCGGCGCGAGGACGACCACCTCCACGCCCGCGCCGAGCTCCCAGCGGTACGCGTTCCCGAGCGCGCGCACGACCCCGACGCCGCCGAGCTCGGCGCGCAGGCGCCCCACCTCGACGCGCAGCCGCCGCCGGTGGGACTCGTTGACCGCGCGGACGCCGAACGCGGCGCGCGCGAGGTCGTCGCTCGCGATCGCCGCAGGGTGAGCCCGGGCGAGCGCCTCGAGCAGGGCGAACAGGACCGGCCGGCGCGCGAGGTCGGCCCGCACCTCGCCGCCGTCGAGCACGCGGCGGCGGAGCGCGTCCACGACGACCCACCCCGCGGGCGCGGCGACAAGGGCCTCGACGTCGGCGAGGCGCACGGGCTCGTCGCTGCCGCCCTGGACGAGGCGCGCCACCGGCTCGTCGTGCGCGCGGAGGAAGCGCTCGGCCTCGGTGATGAGCAGCGGATGTCCGCTCGCCCGCGCCCACGCCGCGGCCTGCTCGGCCGCGAGCCGCGCCGAGGACGCGCGCACGAGCCGCGCGTGCACCTCGGCGCGCACGAGCGCCAGCGCGGCCCTGGTGAACACCGGCGCGTCGCTCGTGACCGTGGCCTCGGCGGCCGCGAGCGCCCGCTCCGCCTCGGCGACGCGGCCTTCGAGGAGCGCGGCCCGCGCCGCGCCCAGGCGAGCCCACGCCGCGTTCGTGGGATCGCCGGCGCGCTCGAGGGCGTCACCCGCCTCGACGAGCCCCTGCCACGCCTCGCCGATCTCCCGCTGCGCGAGCGCGATCTCCGCGAGGGCCGCGCTCGCGCGCGCCCGGGCGCGCTCGGCGCCCGCCGCAGCGAACGCCCGCGCGGCGCGGCCAAGCGCGGCCTTCGCCTCCGGATAGGCGCCCATCTGCGCGAGCGCGATCCCGCGGAGCGCGAGCGCGTGTGGACCTCCGAAGGGGCCGACCACCTTCAGCGCGTCGAGCGCGTCGCCCGCGGCGAGCGAGCGGGCCGCCAGCGCGCCGAGCTCGGCGGGGACCTCGGCCGTCGCATCCATCGCGGCAGCGTCGCACGCCCGGCGGCGCGCGCCAACGGATCGCGACATCGATGTTGCTGTCGCGGCCAGAGGCGCCGTGGTCATTTCCACGGGTCAGCGGCCGGCGCGGCGAGGCGCCGCGCGCGCCGCCCACAGGAGGAGATCCCCATGTGCCCTGCGTGCCTCGCGTCCATCGGATGGGTCCTCGCCCAGGCGGCCTCCGCCGGCGCCGTGACCGCCATCGCCGTCAAGAAGCTCCGGAACCGGAGCCAGAGCAGGAGCGCCGCCAGCGCCCCCGCGTCGAAGGGAGAGCGCCGATGAGCCGCGCCAAGATCGCTTCGAGGGAAGAGTGGCTGGCGGCCCGCCTGGCGCTGCTGGAGAGAGAGAAAGAGCACGATCGGCGGCGCGACGCGCTGAGCGCCGCGCGCCGGGAGCTGCCGTGGGTGAGGGTCGACAAGGCCTATGTGTTCGACGCCCCTTCAGGCAAGCTGACGCTGCGCGAGCTCTTCGGCGAGCGCCGGCAGCTCCTCGTCTACCATTTCATGTTCGCGCCGAGCTGGGACGAAGGCTGCAAGAGCTGCTCGTACGTGGCCGACAACATCCAGGGTGGCCACGTCCACCTGGCCGCCCGCGACACGGCGTATTGCGCCGTCTCCCGCGCGCCGCTCGCCAGAATCGAGGCGTTCAAGGGGCGAATGGGCTGGACGTTCCCGTGGGTCTCCTCGGGTGAGACGGACTTCAACTATGACTATCACGTCTCGTTCCGTGAGGAGGAGCGCGCTCGAGGAGATATGGAGTACAACTTCAAGAAGGCGAGCTCCCCCTTCCCCGAGGCCCCTGGGCTGAGCGTCTTCGCCCGCGAAGGCGACGAGGTCTTCCACACCTATTCGACCTATGCGCGCGGGCTCGACGTCCTGATCGGCACCTACAACTACCTGGATCTCACGCCCCTCGGCCGGGACGAGGCCGCGCTCCCTTACACGATGGCGTGGGTCCGCCATCACGACAGGTACCCCACGACGTCAGGCACCTCGCGAAACGAAGCGGCTGGGGAAGGCGGCTCGTGTGGGTGCGCCGCTCCGACGCGCGGGCCCGGGTGACCCGGACTCCTCGCGGATTCCGCGGGGATCACGCCCGCGGGCCGCGCTGCGCGGGGCCGCCCCCCGGTTTTTTGGCCGGTCCGGCCGCCTCGACGGACACTGGCGAGACGGTCGCGATGAAGAAGTGGAGCTTCCTGGCCCTGGGGCGCAGCTACGAGATCACGGATTATGGCCCCAGGTTCGGGATCGAGGTCACACGGGACGGCTACACCGTGTGGACCGGCTACCGTGACGGAGCGCGGCTCGTGACGGACACGAGCACCCTGCCGTCGCGCGAGCTCGTGGCGCTCCGCGAGGAGCTCGTCCTGCGGGCGAGCTCCTGGAGCGCCGCCCCGGGGACGGGCGCGGGTCTGCGTGCGCGCCGGCCGCAGCGCGCGGTCGAGCAGCTCGATCTGCTCGGGGCGCCGCTGCTCGGCGGCTGCCCGCGCTGATCGGCGGCTGCCCGCGCTGAGACGACGCGAGCGCGCCCAACTCCACCGCCGGACCGGGTCGACGCACCTGGCCGCCGCCCGCGTCAGCGATCGTGAGCCCGCCGCTGCTCACGCCGCCGCGCCCCGCCAGCCGTCGGCCATCCCACCGCTCTCCCGCGGCACCGGTTGACCGCGCTCCCCCCTACCAGGTCGCCGGGCTGGATTCCGCTCTCACCGCACTTTGGCCCGGGGACCATCGGCAACCCCCGCCCACACGGAACCTCATCCGAGCACGTCGCGCAGCCAACCAGCGCGGGCCAGATCCGTCTAAAGTGCGCCGCCATGGCCAACCCGATCGACGCCGACCCCAACCGTCAGAGAGAAACCCCCGCCCAGCGAGACAACACCACCCAGCAGCGCGACACCCCCGCCGCATTTTTCCGCGGCAACTCGGCGCCGGACGCCCGCACCGGCATGCACCCGGCCGCGCTGCGCCGCGCCTTCGCCGATCACCTGCACTACTCGCGCGCCCGGGAATCGCTGTCCGCCACGCCGTTCGATCGGTACGTCGCCATCGCCCTCGCGGCGCGCGACCGCCTCGTCGACCGGTGGACGAAGACGCAGCACACCTACTACGAGCAGGACGTCAAGCGCGGCTACTACCTCTCCGCAGAGTTCCTCCTCGGCCGGGCGCTCGTCGCCAACCTGCAGGCGCTCGACATCTACGACAGCTTCAAGACCGTGCTCGGCGAGCTCGGCCTCGACCTCGATGAGCTCGTCGAGCAGGAGCCCGACGCCGGGCTCGGCAACGGCGGCCTCGGGCGGCTCGCCGCCTGCTTCCTCGACTCAATGGCCACGATCGGCCTGCCCACCTACGGGTACGGCATCCGGTACGAGTTCGGCATCTTCGAGCAGGTCATCCGCGACGGCTACCAGGTCGAGCGCGCCGACGAGTGGCTCCGCTTCGGCAACCCCTGGGAGGTCGAGCGCCCCGAGCACGCCGTCCCGGTCTCGTTCGGCGGCTACACCGAGCGCGTCCCCGACAAGCGCGGCGGCTTCCGCGTGGTCTGGCGCCCGTCCGAGCAGGTCATCGGCGTCCCCTTCGACACGCCCATCGCGGGCTACCAGTCGAACACCGTCAACACCCTCCGCCTCTGGTCGGCCCGCGCGGGCGAGGAGTTCGACTTCGAGCTCTTCAACGCCGGCGACTACGTGCACGCCGTCCACGAGAAGAACCAGTCGGAGGTCATCTCGAAGGTCCTCTACCCGAACGACAACTTCGACAAGGGCAAGGAGCTGCGCCTCCGGCAGGAGTACTTCTTCGTCGCCTGCTCGATCGCCGACATCGTGAACCGCTACAACCGCGTCCACCCGGACTTCTCGCGCTTCGCCGAGAAGAACGCGATCCAGCTGAACGACACGCACCCCGCCATCGCGATCGCCGAGCTGATGCGCGTCCTCATCGACGACCACCTGCTCGCCTGGGAGGACGCGTGGAAGCAGACGGTCAGGGCCTTCGGGTACACGAACCACACCCTGCTGCCCGAGGCGCTCGAGCGCTGGCCCGTCGCGCTCTTCGAGCGGCTCCTGCCGCGGCACCTCGAGATCATCTACGAGATCAACCGGCGGTTCTTGCGCGAGGTCATGGACGCCCACCCGCAGGACCAGGACCGCGTGGCGCGGATGTCCCTCATCGAGGAAGGCCACGAGCGCCACGTGCGCATGGCCCACCTCGCGGTCGTCGGCTCGCACTCGGTGAACGGCGTGGCCAAGCTCCACTCCGAGCTCGTCAAGCGCGACCTGCTCCGCGACTTCTACGACCTCTGGCCCGAGCGGTTCAACAACAAGACGAACGGCGTCACGTTCAGGCGGTGGCTGCTCGCCTGCAACCCCGCGCTCGCCGCGCTGGTCACCGAGAAGGTCGGCCCGAAGTGGGTGACGGAGTTCGAGCGGCTGCGCGAGCTCGAGCGCCACCTCGACGACCCGGAGTTCATCGAGCGGATCGCCGCGGTGAAGCGCGCGAACAAGGTGGCGCTCGCGAAGGTCATCGCGCAGGAGCTCGACATCCACGTCGACCCCTCGTCGATCTTCGACGTCCAGATCAAGCGCCTCCACGAGTACAAGCGCCAGCTGCTCAACGCGCTCCACATCGTCGCGCTCTACCTGCGCCAGAAGCGCGGCGAGCCGGTGGTGCCGCGGACCTTCATCTTCGGCGCCAAGGCGGCGCCCGGCTACCGGCAGGCGAAGCTCATCATCAAGTTCATCCACGCCGTCGCCTACGTCGTGAACGGCGACCGGCGCCACACCGGGCTCCGGGTCGCGTTCATGCCGAACTACCGCGTCTCGCTGGCCGAGCGCATCATCCCCGCCGCCGACGTCTCCGAGCAGATCTCGACAGCGGGCATGGAGGCGTCGGGCACCGGGAACATGAAGCTCGCGCTGAACGGCGCGCTCACCGTCGGCACGCTCGACGGCGCGAACATCGAGATCCGCGACGCGGTGGGCCCGGAGAACTTCTTCCTGTTCGGGCTGACCGCCGACGAGGTGATCGCCCGCCGCAGCGAGCACTTCGAGGGGCGCACCGCGGTGGCCGCCGACCCGGAGCTCCGCGAGGTGATCGAGCTCATCTCGTCGGGCTTCTTCTCCCCGGAGTACCGCGAGCTCTTCCAGCCCCTGCTCGACCGGCTCCTCGGCCGCGACGAGTACATGATGCTCGCCGACTTCAAGGCCTACTCCGCCTGTCAGCGCGAGGTGGAGGCGGCCTACGCCGACCGGCAGAGCTGGCTGCGCAAGTCCGCGCTCAACATCGCGCGCGTGGGCGAGTTCTCCTCGGACCGCACGGTGCGCGAGTACGCGCGCGACATCTGGGGCCTCACGCCCGTCGAGATCGACCTCGGCGCGGCCATGTCGCTCGTGTGACGGCGCCGGCGCGCCCTCCGCCGCGGGCCGCTCGCGCGCCTGCGGCGGGGCGGCCGCGCCCGCCGGACGGAGCCAGCCGGACAAGGCCGGCGCCCGCGAACGAACCCAGCAGCACCCTCGGCCCGGTTCCATGAGCCGGGCGCCACGGCGGACGGAAAATCCAGGCCCGCGCGTGGCGAAGGGCGCCGCGGCGGAGCATGCTTCCGGGGCGTGAGCCCTCTTCGTCGGCCGCTCGCCGGGGCGGGGCTCTTGCTATCCTTCCCGACGGATTTATGCCGAACGATCCTGAGGAAAGAGAAGACAAACAGGGCGACCTCGCGACCGAGCGGGAACGGAAGGTCGAGAAGGCCCGCCGCTACAAGGTCGTGTTCCACAACGACGACTACACGACGATGGAGTTCGTCGTGCTCGTCCTCATGAAGTTCTTCCACCGCACCGAGACGGAGGCCACGCACATCATGCTGAGCGTGCACCATCGCGGCCACGGGGTCGCCGGCGTGTACACGAAGGATGTCGCCGAGACCAAGGTCGCCCAAGTCCAGGACTTCGCCAAGGAGCACGCGATGCCCCTTCGGTTGACCGCCGAGCCGGAATGACCATGCGCATCAGCCCCGAAGTTGAGATCGCCTTTTCGCTCGCCACCCGGGAGGCCTCGCGCCGCCGGCACGAGTTCGTGACCATCGAGCACCTGCTCTACGCGCTGCTCTTCGACGAGGAGACGGCCGAGGTCCTCCGGCACGCGGGGGGCGACACCCCGCTGCTCAAGAAGAAGCTCGAGCGCTTCCTCGACGAGGAGATCGAGGTGCTGCCGGAGGACGCGGACACGAGCCCGACGCTCTCGCTCGGGTTCCAGCGCGTGGTCGGCCGCGCCGCGATGCACGTGCAGTCCTCGGGCAAGAAGGAGCTCAAGGGGGCGAACGTGCTGGTGGCGATGTTCGCCGAACGCGACTGCCCGGCCGTGACGCTCCTCGGCGAGCAGGGCATCAGCCGCTTCGACGTCGTGAACTACATCTCGCACGGCATCTCGAAGACGGGCCAGGACGACGGCCTCCGGGAGGAGCCGCCGGAGGAGGGCGGCGAGCCCGGCGCCGCGCAGCCGATCAAGGATCCGCTCGCGGCGTTCACGATGAACCTCAACAAGGAGGCGGCCGAGGGCCGCATCGACCCGCTGGTCGGCCGCGAGAACGAGGTCGCCCGCACGATCCAGGTGCTCGCGCGGCGGCGCAAGAACAACCCCCTGCTCATCGGCGACGCCGGCGTCGGCAAGACGGCGATCGTGGAGGGGCTCGCGCAGCGGATCGAGAAGAAGGACGTGCCCGCGCCGCTCAAGGACGCGACCGTCTACGCGCTCGACATGGGCGCGCTCCTCGCCGGCACGAAGTACCGCGGCGACTTCGAGAACCGCCTCAAGGCGGTGCTGCGCGCGCTCGAGAAGCAGCCGGGATCCGTCCTCTTCATCGACGAGATCCACACGATCATCGGCGCCGGCGCCGCGAGCGGCGGGACGATGGACGCGTCGAACCTGCTCAAGCCCGCGCTGGCCTCGGGCCGCCTGCGCTGCATCGGCGCGACGACGTTCCAGGAGTACCGCGGCCACCTCGAGCGCGACAGCGCGCTCGCGCGGCGCTTCCAGCGCATCGAGGTGTCGGAGCCCTCGGTCGACGAGACCGCGCAGATCCTGAAGGGCCTGCAGAAGCGCTACGAGGAGTTCCACAAGATCACGTACACGGCCGAGGCGATCGACGCCGCGGCCAAGCTGTCGGCGCGGTACCTGCAAGATCGCCGGCTGCCCGACAAGGCGATCGATCTGCTCGACGAGGCGGGCGCGGCGGCGCGCCTCCGCCACGGCGACGGGTACACTGTCGACGCGGCGGACATCGAGCTCGTCGTCGCGAAGATGGCGCAGATCCCGCCGCGCCAGGTGTCGACGTCGGACAAGGCGCAGCTCAAGGATCTCGAGCAGTCGCTGCGCTCGGTGATCTTCGGCCAGGACGAGGCGGTGAAGCAGCTCGCGTCGGCGATCAAGCTGTCGCGCGCGGGGCTGCGCGCGCCGGAGAAGCCGATCGGCTCGTTCCTCTTCTCGGGGCCGACCGGCGTCGGCAAGACCGAGCTCGCGAAGCAGCTCGCCAAGGCGCTCGGCATCGGGTTCCTGCGGTTCGACATGAGCGAGTACCAGGAGCGCCACACCGTCTCGCGGCTCATCGGCGCGCCGCCCGGCTACGTCGGCTTCGACCGCGGCGGCCTGCTCACGGAGGCGGCGGCGAAGACGCCGCACGCGGTGCTGCTGCTCGACGAGATCGAGAAGGCGCACCCGGACGTGTTCCAGGTCCTGCTCCAGGTGATGGACCACGGCACGCTGACCGACAACAACGGCAAGAAGAGCGACTTCCGCCACATGGTGCTGATCATGACGAGCAACGTGGGCGCGCGGGAGCTCGCGCAGGCGCGCGTCGGCTTCGGCGAGCGAGGGACGGCGGGCGACGACGACAAGGCCTACAAGAACACGTTCAGCCCGGAGTTCAGGAACCGGCTGGACGCGCGCATCATGTTCCGGGCGCTGGATCCGTCGGTGATGGGCAGCATCGTGGACAAGTTCGTCGGCGAGCTCGCGGCGATGCTGGCGGATCGATCGGTGACGGTCGAGGTGACGGACCGGGCGCGGGCGGAGCTCGCGACGCGAGGGTTCGATCCGGCGAACGGGGCGCGGCCGCTCGGGCGCGTCATCGAGAACGACATCAAGCGGCGGCTCGGGGACGAGCTGCTCTTCGGGGCCCTCGAGAACGGGGGGAACGTCGCGGTCGACTTCGAAGGCGGGGAGTTCACGTTCAAGTTCTCGGCGGCGAACGGGGGGGGCGCGGAGAAGGCGAAGGTGAACGGGACGGCGGTCGAGCCGGAGGCCGTCGGCTAGGACGGCAGCAACGGAGCCAGCAGGGTGGGGGTGCCCGTGCGCGCGGGCGGCGGGGGCCCCTCCCACGAACTCGCGCCTTTTGGGGGGCGATTGCCGTGGGTGCGGGAGAGGTGGGTCGGGAGCGGTAGGCTGCGAGGCGGGCCGGCGCTCGGGTTCGTGGGGCCCTACCCCACCGCCCGCGCGCACGGGCACCCTCCCTGCTGGCTCTTCCAAGGGGGGTTGGGGGGCGGGGTCAGTTGAGGGAGTGCGGCATCGCCAGGGTGAACGACGCGATCTCGGCGTCGAAGACGCGGCCGTCAGGGCGGTGCATCTGGTAGGTGCCGCGCATCGTGCCGCGCGGGGTCTCGAGCACACAGCCGCTCGTGTACTCGAAGTGCTCGCCAGGCTTGAGCGAGGGCTGCTGGCCGACGACGCCAGGGCCACGCACCTCCTCCACCTTCCCGCTGCCGTGCGTGATGATCCAGTGCCGCGTCCTCAGCTGGGCGGGCTCGGTGCCTTCGTTCGCGATCCGCACGGTGTAAGCAAAGACGTAGCGGTGCTCCGTCGGGGATGACTGCGTGGGGACGTAGACCGTCGAGACGGTGACCCGGATGCCCTGCGTGATGGCCGTCGACACAACCACGCACTGCCACCGCTGCGGCGCGCGCACAAGGGCCCGGCCGCGCAGCGCGCGCACAAGGGCCCGGCCGCACAGCGCGCGCACAAGGGCCCGGCCGCGCAGCGCGCGCACATGAGGCGGCAACCGGCTCGGAGCGCCGCGGCTCGGTGTGACGACGAGACGGCCGGGCTCCCGGAGACCCGGCGTTGACAGCTTCCGGCCTCATCCGCACGTTTCGGTGAACCTTGGGTCGACGAACCGTGGAGGACCCGCCGTGGGCGAACAGAACCGTATCTGTGTTCGAGATGCAGTTGGCGAGCCGTTCGTCCCGATCGCGATCCTGCCGCCGAGGCGCGGCGAGAGGGCGGCGATGATCCAGAACGGCGATCCCACCTCCGGAGAGGCGGAAAATCAGGGCCTCGGGCTCACGGCCATCGGCCCCGTCATGCCGGAGCGCAAGATCCGCGAGTGGGCCCTCGTCCTCCAGTCGAGCGAGCTTTGGCACGCCGTGCGGTACACGCCGGCGGGCTGGGTGCTCCTCGTGCGCGACGAGGACTACGCCCTCGCCGCAGGCTCGATCGATCGGTACGAAGCGGAGAACCGCAACTGGCCCCCGCTCCGCCCGCGCGAGCGGCTGCGCCACCCTCCGTCCATGGTCGCCGGCGTCGCGTTCGCCGCGCTCGCCCTCTTCTTCTTCCTCGTCACCGGGCCCGCGAGCGGCGGCGGACGCTGGTTCCAGCGCGGCGCCTCCGTCGCCGACCTCGTCGTGGGACCGGAGCCGTGGCGCGCCATCACCGCGCTCACGCTGCACGCCGACTCGGCCCACGTGATCGGCAACGTCATCTCCGGGACGGTCTTCGCGTCCGCCGTGCAGCGCCGCCTCGGGCCGGGCGGCGCCGCGCTCGCCGTGGTCGCCTCGGGCGCGATCGGGAACTTCGCGAACGCGCTCTGGCACCAGAGCATGGGCCAGCACCACGCCTCGATCGGCGCCTCCACCGCGGTGTTCGGCGCGATCGGGCTGCTCGCCGCCACGCAGCTGATGCTCGACCGCGCGCACGACAAGGAGAGCGGCGAGAAGCGCCACCTCCTCCACCTCGTCGCGCCGCTCGTGGGAGGCCTCGCCCTCCTCGGCGCCCTCGGCGCGAGCCCACGCTCCGACCTCGGCGCGCACGCCTTCGGGTTGCTCAGCGGCGCCGCGATCGGGGTCGTCGCCGGCCTGTCGCTGCGCAACCGGCCCGCGCCGCGGCGCCCCGTCGTCCAGGTCGCGCTGGGCGCGACCGCGGCGGCGCTCGTCCTCGGCGCGTGGCAGATCGCGCTCATCACCTGAGCGCACGACCGCGGCGCTCGTCCTCGGCGCATGACGCGCGCTCATCGCCTGAGCGCGACCTCAGTCGACAGGCCAGATCCCCACGGTGCCGCCGACCCAGGTCAGGTCGCGGTTCTGATCGACGCCGAGCATCCTCCCGCGCGAGAGCCGCACCAGGTTGAGGACGAGCGAGAGCTCGGGCTCGTCCGGCGCGCGCAGGAACATCATCCGCACCTCGGCCTTCACCCCGTTCCCGTCAGGCATCGCGAGCGCCGGCTCGTACGCGACCTTCTCCTGGAGCAGCCAGCCCGAGCGCTCCCCCTCCGGGATCGCGGCGATGTCCTCGGGCGTGACATCCACCTTCACCCCGGAGCCCGCGAAGGAGAACAGCGGCTTGAGCACGTAACGCTCGAGATCCAGCGGCGCGCCGTCCAGCGCGCTCAGCGTCCGCGCGCGCGGGAGCGCGGGGTGATCGATGTAGGGCAGCGTGTACTTCGACCAGGTCCAGTACCAGTTCGGGTGCGAGCACCACGTGACGTCGAGCGGATCGCCGTACCGGAACGGGAGCTCGACCCGCTTCGACTGGAGCTCGTCGAACACGACGCGGTTGTACAGCCGGCGGACCTGGACGAGCCGCCCGCCCACCCGGCGGAACAGCCGGTCCCCCTCCCGGACGAGCGCCGTCGGACAGACGGCGTCGACCCCGACGAGGAGCTTCGTCGCCACGAAGTCGGGGTACGTCTTCTGCTTCTCCGGCGCGAGGTCGAGCAGGACCACCGACTCTTCGGGCTCTCCCGCGAGGATCGCGCGGCGGAGCTGCGCGAGGACGTCGGCGGTGCTCCGGCCCCCGAAGCAGCACGACCAGCGCCGGTCGAGCCCCGGCATCCCGGCGAGCACCTCGGCCATGATCTCGACCTGGACGAGCATGAGCGCGTAGAGCGACGGGAACGCCTGCAGCTCGACCACCTTGCCCGTGAGCTCGCCGTCCGGGCCGCGCACGATCGCGAAGTCGACCTGCACGCAGTTGGGGAGCGGATCCATGCCCGGGACGTCGAGGTGCGCAGGGATGGCGCGCTTCATCTGCGCGATGAGCGCGGGGCTCGAGATCTGTCGCACGATCTCCGTCGCGGAGCGCTCGAGGTCGTCGCGCAGCCTGTGCGGCAGGAACAGCGGCGTCTCGGCGACGCGGAACGGGATCGCGCACCCGAGCCGCCGCTCGAGCCGGCCGAGGTAGTCCGCGTAGGTCGACGGCCCGAAGGCAGCGTTGAACGCGCGCCGGAAGGTGGGGTCCATGTATTTGTATTTTGGTGGTATCACGGCAACGCGCGCGGCTGAACGACCCGCCGGACGCCTCCAGCAAGAGCGCGCCGGGGGCTCCCTGCGGTCCGATCCGGCTTGAGGCCGCGGACACGGCGACTACAGTCGCCGCGAACCCCGCTGAGGCCTCCACGATGATCAAGCTCCGCTCCGCCATGGTTTTGCCGCTCGTCGCCGCGCTCACCGCGGCGTGCTCGAAGACCCCCGAGCCGACAGCCACATCCGCGCCCGAGGCGCCGGCGACCAGCAAGCCCGCCGCGCCCGCCGAGGCGGCGCCTGCTCCGAAGCCGGCGCCGGCCAGCGGCCAGCAGGCGGGCGGCGCGCTCGCATGGGACGCCCCGGCGAGCTTCGAGAGCGCGCCGAACCCCAACTCGATGCGCAAGGCCACGTACAAGATCAAGCGCGCCGCCGGTGACGCCGAGGACGCCGAGCTCAGCGTCAGCCAGGCGGGCGGCAGCGTGGACGCGAACATCACGCGCTGGGCCGGCCAGTTCTCCCAGAAGAGCGACGATTCGCCCAAGCGCACCGACCTCAAGGCCGGCGATCTCAAGGTCACCATCGTCGAGGTGAAGGGGACGTTCGCCGGCTCCGGGATGCCCGGCATGCCCGCCTCGGATCCGAAGCCGAACTACGCCCTCCTCGGCGCGATCGTCGAGACGCCCTCCGGCGATCCCTGGTTCTTCAAGATGACCGGCCCCGAGAAGACGGTCACCGGGGCGCGCGCCGACTTCGACAAGCTCGTGAACAGCCTGCGCGTGAAGTGACGCCACCGCGCGGCGCGTCGACCGCGCGCCGCGCCCTCAGTACGCGATCTCCCCGTCGAAGAACCGCGCGAACGCCGGCGGGAGCGCCGCCGCGCCGCCCTCCGCGAGCGGCGGTCGCGCGCTCGAGAGCGTCTGCCAGAGCAGGATCGTCTCCCGCGGGCGCTCCTGCGCGATCCCGCGCAGCGCGGCGAGCGCCTTGGCGCTGTACGTGACCTCCCCCGGCACGCCGATCAGCCGCTCGACCTCGGGGATCGCGGCGATGGAGGCGGGGGTCGGCATGCCGTAGCCGGGGCCGATCGCGCGGTGATCTATCTCGAAGCGGACCGGCGGGAGCCGGCGCCGGGTGAAGCGCGGCGCGCGCCGGGCGAGCAGGCGCTTCATGCTGCCGATCTCGTACCGGACGACGGCGCGGTTCGACGCGATGCGCTCGGTGATGCGAACGCCGACGATCGTGGTCGGCCAGCCGAGCACCGCGGCGCCCAGCGTGAGCCCCGCCAGCGTGCCGCCCGTCCCCGAGGGGACGACGATGCGATCGGGCCGGGGGGCCTCGCCGCGCTGGACCTGCTCCGCGAGCTCGAGCATCGCGTCGACGTAGCCGAGGCACGGGAGGGCGGACGAGGCGCCTGGCAGGATGAAATACGGCCGGTCGGCCCGCCGCAGCGCCCGGATCGCCCGGACCGCGGTGGTCGCGTACCCGCCGCCATGGACGAGCTCGGCGCCGCTGGCCGCGTCGGCGAGGAGCGCGCCGCGGCCGAACCGGGTGATCGGCTGATCGAACAGGACCGCGGTGACGGCGAAGCCGAGCGCGCGGCCGAAGAGGGCCGTGGCGGTGACCTGCGTCGACGCCAGCCCGCCGACGGTGACGAGCGTCCTCGCCCCGCGCCGCTCCGCGTCGGCGAGCAGGAACTCGAAGCGACGCACCTTGTTGCCGCCGTAGAGCGGCGAGATCAGATCGTCGCGCTTCACCCACACGCCGCCGCGCCCGAGGTACCCCTCGATCGCGGCGCACGGGACGACCGGCGTCGGCGCGTGCGCGAGGGGGCGCCACGGGACCTGCCCCGAGAGCTCGGGCAGCTCGGCGAAGAGCGGAAGCTCCCGCGACGCGGGCAACGCGGGCAACGCGGGCAACGCGGCAGGGCGCGCTCCGGGAGGCCCCGCCGCGCCCGCCGCCCCGGCGCGGGTGGCTCGCTCCTCGTCCTCGCCGTCAGCCACGCTCCACCTCGCGTTCAGGCGCGCGCCGCCGCGCCGTGCCCCGCCTGCCTGCCGCCCGGGCCCGCCTGCTCACCGGCGTCGCCGGGGTCGTCTTCCGTGCCGGCTTCCGCGCCAGCGCCGAGGCGGCCGCCGCGCGCGACCAGGGGATCGCGCAGGTAGGTGTCCGTCAGCCGCTTCGGCCCCGCGAGGCCGAGCAGCCGGAGCGGGAAGAGCAGCACCGAGAGCACCCACGACGCGAGGCCGAGCGCGAGCTTGCCCCCGTACGCTTCCGCCACCAGCGCGAGCTTGCGGCCGGCCGACATCGACGAGATCGGCGCCTCGGTCAGGCCGATCCGCATGAGCCGGAGCTCCGCGATCCGCACCGTGTGGCGCACCAGATCGGGCAGGCGCTTGAGCGCCGGGTGGTCCATCGGCAGGCGCTTCTTCATGAACGCCTCGAGCCGCGACACGCCCCAGAGCGACACCAGCGCGAGGCCGAGCAGCCGCCTCCGGAGCGCCGGCCTGCCCGCGATGGCCTTCCTCGTCTGCTGCTCGCCGAAGTCGACGTGCCGCTCTTCCTGCCGCACGCCGCGCTTCAGGATGGCGACGATCTCCGGCTCATCCACGGTCTCGATCATCGCGTAGAAGGCCTGGAGGACGAGGCCCTCGCCCAGGGCCATCTCGAGGGCGACGTGCTCGGCCCAGTCCCCGCCCATCAGCCCGGTCGCGAGGAAGCGCACGCTCCAGGCGGCCTTGTCCGGCGGCGCGCCCAGGATCTCGAGGATGCGGAGGAAGTTGCCGACGTGCTGGAACTCCTCGACGGCCTGGCGCGCGAGGAAGCGCGCGGACTCCAGGTCGGGGGCGTTGTACAGCCAGTGCCCTATCTGGACGCCGGTGATCTCCCCGTAGAGGAACTGCTGCACGGCCCAGACGATCACGTCCTTGTCCTTGACGGGATCGAGCTTGGCGCCCTGGAAATCGAACGCCATCTCTTCGCGGGTCACCAGCATCACTCGCCCTCCGGAGCGGTGAATTTAGCCCAGATCGCGGCCGCCGGCAGGTCCGAGGCGAAGGGCCCGGCGCGGCGCGATCCGCCGCGGCGGCGCTCCTGCTCGGCCCGTCCGGCGGAGGCGGCGCCCCCCGTGGTATACGGCCGACACGGCGGCATCAGGAACCGCCGACTTGAACCTCAGGAGAAGCACCATGGCGCGTGTCCACAACTTCAACGCCGGCCCTGCCGGGCTCCCCCTCCCCGCCCTCGAGCGCGCGCAGCGCGAGCTCCTCGATTTCGAGGGGACGGGCATGTCGATCATGGAGCACAGCCACCGCGGCAAGGCGTTCGAGGCGGTGCACAACGAGGCGATCTCGCTGCTCCGGCAGCTGCTCGGCCTGTCGGACGACTACCACGTGCTGTTCATGCAGGGCGGCGCGGCCATGCAGTTCGCGGTCGTGCCGATGAACCTCCTGCCGGCCGGCAGGAGCGCCGACTACATCCTGACCGGCGGCTGGTCGGAGAAGGCCCTGGAGGAGGCGAAGCGCGTCGGGACGGTGCGCGTGGCCGGGAGCACCGCCGTCGACAAGCGGTACACCCGCATCCCCCACCAGGGAGAGCTCTCGCTCGATCCGAACGCCGCCTACGTCCACATGACGACGAACAACACGCTGTTCGGCACGCAGTGGCACTGGCTGCCCGATACGGGCGATGTGCCGCTCGTCGCGGATATGTCGTCCGACATCCTGTGGCGGAAGATGGATATCTCCAGGTTTGCCCTGGTTTACGCCGGTGCCCAGAAGAACATCGGGCCGAGCGGGATCACGGTCGTGCTCGTTCGCAAGGATCTCGTTGACAGCGCGCGAAAAGACATTCCCGTCATTTTCCGTTATGCCACTTACGCTGCCAACAACTCGCTCTACAACACACCTCCGACATTCGCAATCTACCTCATGCGCAACGTGCTCGCGTATACGCTTGAGATCGGTGGGCTCGAGGAGGTCGAGCGACGGAATCGCAAGAAGGGTGAGCTGCTGTACGAAACCATCGACGCGCACCCGGACGTGTTCCGGGCGCCTGTCGAGAAGGAGAGCCGCTCGTTCATGAACGTGGTGTTCCGGCTGGCCAGCGAGGAGATGGAAAAACGCTTCGTCGCCGAGGCCGCAAAGGAGGGTATGGTGGGGCTCGCCGGACACAGGTCGACCGGGGGTATCCGGGTTTCGATCTACAACGCAGTACCCGTTGCATCGGTAGAGCGCCTCACGGCGTTCATGCGGGATTTCGCCAAGAGGGGTTGACTCGCGGCGGGAGCACGACGTTCTCGGTATTTCCAGGTTCGCCGCTGTTTCCAAAACACGCTCGGTGAACCTCCCCCTAATTCGTCGCGTCCCAACCTTCAGCCCGCTTGACGTTGTTCCGCCCGGCACAACAGGCCTTCGCGGAAAGGGTCTGTCGGCCTTTCCGCAGCTGGGAGGGAGGCGGTGAACGCCGCTCCCCGACCAGCACCGGGAGGGGACGGCGAACGCCGTTCCCCGACCAGCGCTGGAAGAGGACGGCGAACGCCGCTCCCCGACCAGCGCCGGGAGGGGACGGCGAACGCCGTTCCCCGACCAACGCCGGAAGGGGACGGCGAACGCCGCTCCCTGACCAGCACCGGGAGAGAGCGGCCATCGCCGGTCTCGACCGGCCCGGGAGGGGACGGGGGGAACGCCGTCCTTTACCGGCTCGCAGGCCCCGTTCGGAGACCTGAATCGAGCGAGCCAACCGTAAGGAGAGGATGATGGCGAGCATGGATGATCGTATGATTTCCAGGAGTGAGGAGGGCCAGGAGGAGAGAGGGGCCTCGCCGAGCGAACCCCCGCCTTCGTCAGCGTCGCAGCGGGCTGCCAACGAGCGGCAGCAGCGTGGCTTCGCCGCCATGGACGAGGACCGTCAGCGCAAGATCGCCAGCAAGGGCGGGAAGGCAGCCCACGAGAAGGGCACGGCGCACGAGTTCACGCGCGACGAGGCGCGCGCCGCCGGCAAGAAGGGCGGCGAGGTCGTCAGTCAGAACCGCAAGCACATGGCCGAGATCGGGCGCCGTGGCGGCGAGCGCGTGAGCCAGGACCGGGCCCACATGGCCGAGATCGGCCGCAAAGGCGGCGAGGCCGTGAGCGGCGATCGCCAGCACATGGCCGAGATTGGCCGTCGTGGCGGCGAGTCGCGGGGAGACCAGCCGCGGGAGAATCAGCCGCGCTGACCGGGGGACGCGCAGGGCCCGGCGCCCCCGGCGCCGGGCCAGCCCCCTACCCCACGCGACGGCCACGACCCTGGCCTCCCGGTCGTCGCCGCAAGGTGCCTCTCGGGAGGTCTCCAGGCGCCACAGGACCGCGCGCGCCGCGCCGGCGTGGCCGCCCCCGCACATCTCGGTCAGACGCTCGGCGCGCCGCCCCAGGAGGGCGGCGCCGAGCCTCCAGCGCGAGGCAGGAGCTGGCGGGTCAGCCGGGCGCGATCGCGCCCAGCGAGACGTCGCTGGGCGTCTCCTTCGGGCCAGGGATCCATTCCTCGTCGGGCTGCTCCGGCGGGAGCACGACCGGGGCGCCGTCGTAGCGCAGGCGCTTGCCAGGCCAGACGAAGCTGCGGAAGAGGTAGGCGAGGAGCGAAGGCTGGTCGAGGCCCGGGTGGATGAAGGGCGCCACGCGCCTCGCGTGCGCGGCCGGCAGGAGGCTCCAGTGGAGGCCGGGCTCCATGTGATGGATGGAGTGGAAGCCGTTGTTGTACGTCCACCAGTTGACCAGCCGGCCGACGAAGTTGCGCGAGTGGTTGTACTCGCTGTCCTCGTCGCAGCCGTCGTGCTGGAGGTAGTTCATGGTCACGATCCCCCACGCGGCGTACTGGTGCGGGATCAGGACGTAGAGGAGGAACTTCTGCCAGTCGAGCGCGAGCAGGGCCCCCATCGCGCCGAGGAACACCGCCGACTCGAGGAGCATCTGACGGAACCACGGCGGGTTCCGCCGGTACATCGCCTTGAAGTAGCGCATGTCGGCGGGCAGGATGTCCCGGACCACGCGGCTCATGAAGAAGAGGCCGTTCAGCAGGTTCCACCGATAGCGCACCTTCGTCGTCCGCATCACGTCACGCCGGGACTGCGTGTACTTGTGATGGCTGAGGTTGTGGCCCGGGACGTAGGCGCTGACGGGGTGCCCGTAGGTGAGCGTCAGCACGACCTGGAACGCGCGGTTCATCCATCGCCGCCGGAACACGGGGCAATGGACCGCGTTGTGGGTCGCGACCGCTCCGAGGAACGAGAACACGCACGTCGTGACGAGGAGCGGAATCGCGAGCCATAGCGCGCGCGGCGCGTAGACCCATTGCACCGCCACGAGCACGAAATACGTCGCGACGAAGAGGAGTGTCTTGATATCGGCGCGGTACCGGAGCATGGCTGTTCTTCGCTGCTACTACCAGGACCACGCGCCGAACCGACCGGCAGCGCCGAGCAGCGCAGGCCGGCCCGGACGGGCGCAGCGGCCCATCTTCTCGGCGCTCTTCCTAGCGCATTTCGTCGCAGCTGGAAGCCCGAAGTTGCATTCCGACGAGCGCTCCGCGCCATCCCCACCCGACATCCGTGTTTCACGCCGATGTCTCGCGCTCGGTGCGATCGTCTCTACGCACCTCGCGCCGGTATTCAGGCGTGGGAGCCGCTCCGCCGGTGTGCCGGTGAGGAAGCCGCTCCGCCGGTGTGCCGGTGAGGGAGCCGCTGCGCCGGTGTGCCGGTGAGGGAGCCGCTCCGCCGGTGCTCGGCGGCGCGTGCGGCGGAGCACTCCGGCGCGCTCCGGCGTGCGCTGGCGCGCTCCGGCGTGCGCTGGGCCGGAGGCGGCTCGCGCTTGACGACCTGGTCGCGAACCGCCAACGTGGCCGCGTGAGCTCATCCCCTCTCGGCTTCGATCCGAACGGTCCCGCCATCGGAAACGGGATTTACGGGCTGCCACACACTGCCGAGGACGCCCGGGTGGTCCTCGTCCCGGTGCCGTGGGAGCCGACGGTGTCCTACCGCCGCGGCGCCGCCAAGGGCCCGGGGGCGATCCTGCGGGCCAGCCGGCAGGTCGACCTCTTCGACCTGCACACGGGCAGACCGTACGAGCAGGGCATCGCGATGCTCGACGTCGATCCGGACATCGTGCGCTGGAACGCGGAGGCGTGCGCCGCGGCCGAGCCGGTGATCGCGGCGCACGGGGAGGTCGCTGGCGACCGGGACCTGGAGGCGCGCCTCGCGGCGGTCAACGCGCTCTCCCGGCGGCTGAACGAGCGCGTCACGGAGATCGCCATGCGATGGATGGAGCGGGGCAAGCTCGTCGGCGTCATCGGCGGAGATCACTCCGCCCCCTACGGCGCGATCGCGGCGCACGCCGCGCGTTACCCGGGAATGGGGATCCTGCACATCGACGCGCACGCCGATCTCCGCAACGCGTACGAGGGATTCACCGACTCCCACGCTTCGATCATGCACAACGTCGCGACGAACCACCCGAAGATCCCGCGGATCGTCCAGGTTGGGCTGCGCGACATGAGCGAAGACGAGCTCCGGTTCATCCGCGAGTCGAACGGGCGCATCGTCGCCCACATCGACGCCTCGATCGCCGATCGGCTCTTCGAGGGGGAGCCGTTCCACCTGATCGCCGACTCGATCGTGGAGGATCTCCCCGACGACGTCTATGTGAGCTTCGATATCGACGGCCTCGATCCGACGCTGTGTCCGAGCACCGGCACGCCTGTCCCCGGCGGGCTGACGTTCCAGCAAGCCGTCGCCCTGATCGGCCGCATCCAGAAGAGCGGCCGGCGCATCGTCGGCTTCGACCTGAACGAGGTCGCGCCCAAGGACGACGCCGACGACTGGGACGGCAACGTCGGCGCCCGCCTCCTGTACAAGCTCATCGGCTTCACCCTCCTCTCCCACGACACCCGCACCCGTTAACGAAGCGAGCGCGTCGCCCCTTCCATCCCGCCCTCTTCCGCGCGCACGCGCGCACTCTCCCCCAACGAGGCGATCGCGGCGGGCACCCGCACAGGAGACGGGCCCAGATCGGCGTTTTCGGCGCGGAAGCGTACTCTCGTACGCTGAGCACCGAAAACGCCGAGGTGGGCCCGTATCCGCCGCGGGTGCCCGCCTCAAGAAAGCGCGCGGCGGTAGGTCTCGATCGAGAGGTGGACGTCGAGCGTGCCGGCCATCTCGCGGCAGGAGTGCATGCTGAGCATCGGCGCGCCGACGTCGACCGTGGCGATGCCGAGCGAGGCCGCCGTGATCGGGCCGATCGTGCTGCCGCAGGGGAGATCGCTGCGCACGACGAAGCGCTGGGGGGCGTAGCCCACGTCGTGACAGAGCGCCTCGAGCGCGGCGGCCGTCGCGCCGTCGGTCGCATAGGACTGGTTCACGTTCGACTTGATCACGAGCCCGCGGTTGATCTGCGGGGCGTGGCGCGGCTCGTGCTGATCGGCATAGTTCGGGTGCACCGCGTGGGCCATGTCCGCCGAGACGAGCAGCGACCCGGCCATCGCGCGGGCGAACGCCTGCGGCTCGCGCCCCGGGAAGACGTCGACGATCCGCGCGAGCACGTCGCGGAGCACGCTCCCCGCCGCCCCCACGGCGCTCCGGCTGCCGCACTCCTCGTGGTCGTAGAGCGCGATGACCCGCGTCGCCGCGGAAGGAGCGGCGCCGATCAGCGCGGCCGTCGCGGCGTGACAGCTCGCGAGGTTGTCCAGGCGGGACGCGAAGATGAACTCGTCGGAGAGGCCGCCGAGCGACGCCTTGAGCGTGTCGTACAGGCAGAGATCGAAGCCGAGGATGGCGTCGCGCGGCGCGTCGACCGCGCGCGCGAGCAGGGCGTTGAGATCGGCCTCCTTGCCGAGACCGATCACGGGGGCGAGGTGCTTCTGCGCGTTCAGCACGAGCCCCTCGGAGTTGACCCCGCGGTTCAGGTGGATCGCGAGGTTCGGGACGCGGGCGACCGGGCGGCCCAGGTCGACGAGGAGGCGCTCGATCCGCCCGTCCCTGCGCACGTGGACGCGGCCGGCCACGCTGAGATCGCGGTCGAGCCAGGTCGAGTACAGGACGCCGCCGTAGACCTCGACCCCGAGCTGCTGGTAGCCGCTCCGCGAGAGCTCGGCGCTCGGCTTCACCCGGAAGTTCGGCGAGTCGGTGTGCGCGCCGATGACGCGAAAGCCGCCGAGCGCCGGGTGCTCGGCCCCGGCCACGAACGCGACGATCGTCGACCCGCCCCGGATGACGAAGCGGCGATCGCCCGGCGCGACAGCCCACGCGTCGCGCTCCCCGAGCTCCGAGAAGCCGGCGGCCACGAGCCGCGAGGCGACCTCGCGCACGGCGTGGTACGGCGTCGGCGAGCGATCGATGAAGGCGCAGAGGTCGCGGGCGGCCGCGACGCCGCGCTCGCGCAGCGCCGCCATCTCGTCCGCGCTCCTCGCGAAGCGCTCGCCAAGGTCGGTCAGTGGCCTGGGATCGCCTGCGCGATCGAGGATCTCGGGGGGCGTCATGGAGGGCGCGGAGTCTAGCAGAGCCGCCGAGCCTCGCCCGGCGCGCCGGCGCGCGCCTCCGTGCGCGCGGAGGCGCGCGCTCGCCAACGCCGAGATGGCGGCCCACGCGGCCGGTGCGCCATGGTATCCGCCACCACCGCGCCGCTCGCAGGACCTCCTCCGACGCCGCGCGCCGCAACCCGCAACGGAGACGCGCCCCGATGTACCGCCTCGTCCGACCGCTCCTCTTCGCGCTGCCGCCCAGCCTTGCGCACGAGCTCGGCATGCTCGCGCTCGCCCCGATCGAGCACGCAGCGCCGCTCCGC
Organism: Sorangium sp. So ce327; assembly: GCF_051530205.1. Classification (NCBI taxonomy): domain Bacteria; kingdom Pseudomonadati; phylum Myxococcota; order Polyangiales; family Polyangiaceae; genus Sorangium; species Sorangium sp. So ce327. Next base: position 6,551,051 of record NZ_CP150330.1, read on the forward strand.
GCCCTCGTGCACGCCCGCCTCGCGCCCCGGGATGGGCGCATCGCGGTGCGCGCCATGGGGCTCGACTTCCCCTCCCCGCTCGGCGTGGCGGGCGGCTTCGACAAGGACGCCCGCCGGGCCCGCGCGCTCGCCGCCCTCGGGTTCGGCTTCGTCGAGCTCGGCACCGTCACGGCGCAGCCCCAGGCCGCGAACCCGTCGCCGAACCTCTTCCGGCTGCCGGCCGACCGGGCGCTCATCAACCGGCTCGGGTTCCCGAACCAGGGCGCGGCCCGCGTCACGGAGCGCCTGCTCGGCCGCGGCGGCGCGGCGGCCGTGGGCGTGCCGGTGGGCATCTCGATCGGCAAGTCCAGGGTCGCGCCGCTCGATCCCATCGAGCCCGCGATCGACGACTACCTCGCGAGCTTCCGGGAGGCGCGGCGCGCGGCCGACTTCGTCGTGATCAACGTGTCGTCGCCGAACACGAAGGACCTCCGCGCGATGCAGGGCCCGGCGATCGCGCGGGCGCTGCTCTCCGCGATCGCGCGTGAGAACCGCGCCGCCGGGGCGCCGCTGCCGCTGCTCATCAAGGTCGCCCCGGACCTCGGCGACGAGGAGCTCGAGGCGCTGCTCGCCGTGGTCGAGGAGGTCGGCCTCGCCGGCGTCATCGCGACCAACACGACCGTGCGGCGCGACGGGCTCGCGACGAGCCCGGAGGCCGTCGAGGCGATGGGCGCGGGCGGGCTGAGCGGGCCGCCCCTCCGGCAGCGCTCGCTCGCGATGGTGCGGCGCATCCGCGCGCGCCTCGGGAGCAACGTCACGGTGATCGGCGCCGGGGGCATCGAGTCGGCGGAGCACGCGATGGACCAGCTCCAGGCGGGCGCCGACCTCGTGCAGATCTATACCGGCTTCATCTACGGCGGCCCGCTGCTCCCCGCCGCGATCGCGCGCGGGCTCTCGGACCTCGTGGCCCGCTCCGGCGCGCGGTCGATCCAGGACCTCGTGAGCCGACCAGGCGGCGCGACGCGCGCTGCTATGATCGGCCATGGAGCTTGAAGCGCACGTCCACGACACGATCCGCGACATCCCGGAGAGCGAGTGGAACGCGCTCGACGGGGTGAGTGAGGCGCCGTTCCTCACCTGGGCGTGGTTCGACGCGCTCGAGCGGACGGGGTGCGTGGGCGAGGCGGCGGGCTGGCTGCCCCACCACATCACGCTCCGGGCCGAGGGGGCGCTGCTCGCCGCGGCGCCCGCCTACCTCAAGGACAACAGCGAGGGAGAGTTTGTCTTCGACCACGGCTGGGCCTCTGCGTCCCACCAGATCGGCGCGCCGTACTACCCGAAGCTCGTCGTCGCGGTGCCGTTCACGCCCGCGACGACGCCGCGGCTGCTCGTGCGGCGGCCGGAGGACCGCCCGGCGCTGCTGCCCGTCCTCGCCGAGACGCTCCGCAAGCTGGTGGCGCGGAGCCGCATCTCGAGCGCTCACGTCCTGTTCCCGACCGAGGACGAGGCCGCCGCCCTCTCCGACGCCGCCATGGCGCACCGCTGCGGCGTCCAGTTCCAGTTCGAGAACGAGGGGTATCAAACGCTCGACGACTTCCTCGCGCGCTTCAACGCGAAGCGGCGGCACCAGATCCGGCGCGAAATGCGCGAGTCCACGAGGCAGGGGCTGTCGATCGACACGCTGCGCGGCGCCGAGATCACGCCGGAGATCGTCGATGCCATGTTCGGCTTCTACGTCTCCACCGTGGAGAAGTTCGCCTGGGGCCGGCAGTACCTGAACCGCGCCTTCTTCGAGGAGATCGCGGCCCGGCTGCGCGGCGGCGGGGCGCAGGGAGGCGTCGAGATCGTCCTGGCGCGGGAAGGCAAACGCCCCATCGCGGGCGCGCTCAATCTGGCCGGGCCCACGACGCTCTACGGCCGTTACTGGGGCGCGTCGGAGGAGCGCCCGTTCCTGCATTTCAACGTCTGCTATTATCACCCGGTCGAGGACTGCATCGCCCGGGGACTGCGCCGCTTCGAGCCGGGCGCAGGAGGGTCGCACAAGCTCGTTCGCGGCTTCGCACCGAGCGTCACCCACAGCGCGCACCACATCGCGCATCCACGCCTGGACGCCGCTGTGCGCGAGTTCCTCGCGCGCGAGCGCGCGGCCGTCCGCGCGAAGACGGCGGACAGGAGCGTGGCATTCCGCTGAGCGCCTTCCTGGCGCAGCGCGACGTGCGGTGTTGACGTGGCGCGCGCTGGAGAGGGATGCTGCCAGACATGCGCGCCTTTCTTGCACTCCTCGCCTCCTCCATCGTCTTCGGGCTCGCCGCGAGCGGCGGCTGCTCGAGCAATGAAGCGACCGACACGACCTCGACCACGGCGGCAGCCACGGTCGCCGGCGCCGGCGGCTCGCTCGGCTTCGGCTGCTTCGGCGGCAGCCCGGATGGGCGGTGTACGATCCTCGCCCAGGTCCCCGAGAGCTGCAGCTGCCCCGACTGCTCCGACACGGCGAGCTGCCTCGGCCGCTGCAACGACGACGGCGCCTGCGACATGCGGCCAGACGCCCCCGACGGCGAGGATTGCACCTGCCAGGACTGCGCGGGCACCGTCGCGGAGTGCAGCCCGAGGCGCGGGTGCAACGACAACGAGGGGTGCAACGCCAACGAGGATTGCACCTGCCCCGACTGCACGAGCACCCCGCGGTGCACGGATCACTGCACGGACAACGGCTCGTGCGCGGAGTACTTCGAGGGGTGCTCCTGCGCGGATTGCAGCGGCGTGGAGCGCTGCGGCGGGAACCCGGCCACGACCACGGCAGCGGCCACGACGAGCAGCGGCGCGGGCGGCGACCCGACCGGCGGCGGCGGCGCGGGCGGCGACCCGACCGGCAACGGCGGCGCGGGCGGCGACCCGACCGGCAGCGGCGGCGCGGGCGGCGGCGGCGGCGCGGGCGGCGCCTAGGACACGCTCGGCGCCCTCGCCGATCCGCGCCCTCGCCGCTCGGGGCCCTCACTGCTTCGCGGTGAGCCCGTGCTTCCTCAAGAACATCCGCACGTGGTGGCGCTCCATGCCCGCGCGGCGCGCCATCTCGCTGACGTTGCCGCCCGTCGCCCGGATCAGCTCGCTGAAGTAACGCTGCTCGAACGCCGCGACGGCGCTCCGCTTCGCCTCGCCGAACGCCGACGTCGGGACGACCACGTCGCCGCCGCCCTCCAGCGGCAGGATCGAGGCGATCGCCTCGGCCCCGGGCGGCAGGCTCGCGGCCACGCTGGTGACGTTCATGAGCTCCCGGACGTTGCCAGGGAAATCGTGCTGGCCGAGCGTCGTGGTGATGAGATTGACCATCTCCACGGCGCGCTCGGGGCACCCCAGGCGCTCGCAGACGCGCTCGACGAGCAGCGGGATGTCCTCCCGCCGCTCGCGGAGCGGCGGCAGCTCGATGCGCATCTGGGCGATCCGGAAGAAGAGATCGCTCCGGAAGCGCCCGGTGTTCATGCTGCGGCCGAGATCGCGGCGCGTCGCCGCGATGATCCGCACGTCGACGGGCTCGTAGATCCGTGACCCGACGCGCTTCACCTTCTGCTCGGTGAGCGCGCGCAGCAGCTTCGGCTGGAGATCGGGCGGCAGCTCGCCCAGCTCGTCGAGGAAGATCGTCCCGCCGTTCGCCTCGTGGAAGGCGCCGCTCCTCCGCTCGTTCGCCCCGGGGAAGGCGCCGCGCTCGTGCCCGAAGAGGAAGCTCTCGGCGAGCGCGCCCGGCAGCGAGGCGCAGTCGACGACGACGAACGGGCCGCCGCGCCGGCTCGAGACGTCATGGATGGCCTGCGCCGCGAGCTCCTTGCCCGTGCCCGTCTCCCCGGTGATCAGCAGCGAGAGCTCCGTCGAGGCCACCTCGCGCAGCAGGCGGAACAGGTGGCGCATCCGCGGCGAGGCGCCGATCAGCGGGCCGAAGCTCTCGTCGAAGCCGACGTCGACGCGCTCCTTGTCGAGCGGCTCGAAGCTCAGCACCGAGCCGCCGACCTGGATGGCGCACGCGGCCGTCAAGATCGCCTCGCGGATGCGGACCGTCGACACGAACGTCCCATTCTTGCTGCCGAGATCGCGGACGAGCACGCCCGGCCCCTCCGCGCGAAGATCGCAATGCGTCGAGCTGACCTCCGGATCGTCGACCACCACACCGCAGCTCGGATCGCGCCCCACCACGATCGGCGCGATGCCGATCTTGACGGGATCCCGGCCCGCCGAGCGCAGCGTGCCGCCGCGAACAAACCACTGAACCGCGCGAGCGCGGGTCGCATCCCTCGTCGAGCTCATATCCAACGGTTATTCGATTTCCCTGGTCTTGACCACATCCACGCACGCCCCGCGCGCCCACGGGCGGGAGCGCCCACCTGGGCGCACCGGGTACGTGGCTTCCGGAGGAGCCGCAGCCTCCCGTCGAAAAACTTCACAACCACTAGAGGTAACAACCAGAAATTCTGATCAAGCAATGTGCTGAGCGCATAGCGGGAGAGGCCCTCGAGAGGGTAGAGTACGTGGTCTACGCAAGCGATGAAGCGGGCGTTCGTCCAGCTCGCCTCATCGGGTGTCGATGGTCGATGAACGAGGACCCGGCCATCGCGGGGTGGATGCGCCCTGCGATAGGGGCTGTCGGTGTGTGTTCTTTCAACGCGATTCGGGGCTCCGCTCTCCCGGTCCCCTCAACGTGGGAGTCGCGCGAGCGCTCCCGGCGAGGATGCTTATGCCGAGAATAGGATGGTTACTCCGGAAGCGCGCCGCGACGGCCCTGGGGCTCCTGGGGCTCTCCGCGGGCGCGAGCGCGCTCGCGTCCGTGTCCGCCGGTTGCAGCAGCGAGGCCGACGGCCCGTGCATCTCCGACGAGCAATTCTTCGCCGAGAAGGTGTGGGTCCCCATCCTCTCGACGAAGTGCATCGGCTGCCATAACCCGCAGGGGCAGGCGGCGGAGTCCAAGCTGATCCTCGCCGGGAGCAGCGAGGCGGGGTTCCTCGACAAGAACCTCGCGACGTTCAAGTCGCTCGCCGGGCTCGAGCTCGGCGGCGAGTCGTACGTCCTCCTCAAGCCGACGAAGGCCATCGAGCACGGCGGCGGCCAGGTCCTCGCCTCGGACAGCGCCGAGGTCGAGGCGCTCCGGGCGATGGTGGAGCGGACGAAGGAGCCGTCGTCCTGCGAGACGGACGTCAACGCCTCCTTCGCCGGCGTGGTGATGAGCGGGCCCGAGGAGACGCTCCGCACGGCGAGCCTCGAGCTCGCCGGGCGCCTGCCGACCGAGGCCGAGGAGGAGGCCGTCGCAGAGAGCGGCATGGCCGCGCTGGATCCGATCCTGGACCAGTTGCTCACGGAGGAGACGTTCTATGTGCGGCTGAAGGAGATCTACAACGATCTCTTCCTCACCGACCGTTACCTGAACGGCGAGGAGGCCGTCGATCTGCTGCGGAGCGACGCGTACGATCCGAAGTGGTACAACAGCCTCCCGCAGGATCCGGCGCTGGTCGCGAGGTACGGCGCGCGGGACCTTGAGGACGTCGCCAACAAGCTGAAGAGCTGGACGAACCGGGCCGTCGGGAGGGAGCCGCTCGAGCTCATCGCTTACATCGTGCGGAACGACAGGTCCTTCAAGGAGGTCCTCACCGCCGACTACACGGTCGTGAGCCCCTTCTCCGCCAAGGCGTACGGCGTGACGGCCGAGTTCAAGAACGACGCGGATCCGGACGAGTTCGTCCCGGCGAAGCGCGATCCGATCCCGCTCGCCGGCGTGCTCACCTCCCCCGTCTTCCTGTCCAGGCACCCGACGACGAACACCAACAGGAACCGCCACCGAGCGAGGATGGTCTATCAGTTCTTCCTCGGCACCGACATCCTGAAGACGGCCGAGCAGCCGCTCGATCAGACGAAGATCACCGACTTCAACCCGACGATGAACAACGCGGCGTGCACCGTCTGCCACGCCGCCCTGGACCCGCTGTCAGGCGGGTTCCACAGCTTCGACTCCGCGGGCCGGTACAGGGAGGACGACACCTGGTACGAGGACATGCGGCCGCCGGGCTTCGGCGCCGAGTCGGTGCCTTTCAGCGAGTTCCCGACCGCGCTCTCGTGGGTGGCGAAGCGCGTCGCCGACGACCCCCGCTTCGCGCTCTCGGCGGTCTATACGATGTACACCGGCCTCACCGGGCAACAGCCGCTCGCCGCGCCGAGCAACGACGATCCGGAGTTCAATGCCAAGTTCCGGGCGTACCTCGCCCAGTACCACGCGTTCAACACGATGGCGCACGACTTCGCCGACGGCGGCTACAACCTGAAGACGGTCGTCAAGGCCATCGTCAAGAGCCCCTATTTCCGGGCGCGCAACGTGGCGCAGGCGTCTCGGGGCGAGGCGCTCACGCAGCTCGGCGGCACGCGGTTCCTCGGGCCCGAGCAGCTGCACCGGAAGATCTGGGCGGTGACGGGGTATCCGTGGCGCCCGCGGGCGTTCGAGGACGACGGCAGTCGCTACGACTTCCTGCTCCGGCGCGACGCCTACCGCATGCTGTACGGCGGCATCGACTCGCAGGACGTGATCCAGCGGATCACGGAGCCGAACGGGATCATGGCCAACATCGCCGACCGGATGGCGAACGAGATGGCGTGCGTCGCGGTGCCGCGCGACCTCTACCTCCCGCAGGAGGAGCGGCTCCTCTTCCCGTACGTCGAGACGACGTTCGAGCCGCGCGACACGAACGATTTCGACGTGCTGCCGGCCGTCGAGGGGATCAAGCAGAACATCCAGTACCTGCACAAGCGGGTGCTCGGCGAGTCGCTCGAGCTCGGCGATCCCGAGATCGAGCGGACATACAAGGTCTTCCTCGAGACGTGGGAGGAGGGCAAGGCGGGCATGGCGAAGCCGGAGGGCGAGGAGGGCAGGCTCTCGAGGTCGCTGCCCGGCCCCTGCCAGGTGCACAACGACTACTGGACTCGAGAGGGGCTCCCCGACGAAGAGAAGCTCACGCGCGACGAGAACTACACGGTCCGCGCCTGGATGAGCGTCATGACCTATCTCCTTTCGGACTTCAGGTTTCTTTACCAGTAGGAGCAGCCATGGAACGTCGAGATTTCCTCAAACTGGCATCTATGGCGGGCCTCGGCGTCGTCGCAGCGGGCGTGCTGTCGAGGGACGCCGCCGCGGCCGGCCCCTACGCGGGCCCGCTCTGGGTCCACATCCACGCGAGCGGCGGCTGGGACCCGACGAGCCTCTGCGATCCCAAGGGCGCGCGGGACGAAGAGGAGCAGAAGACGCGGGAAGCGATGAACCGCAGCTACCTGAGCGCGGCGATCGGGACCGCCGGCAATCTCAAGTACGCGCCGGTCGGCGGCAACGACGCGTTCTTCAAGAAGCATTACAGCAAGCTGCTCGTCATCAACGGCATCGACACAGGGACGAACAGCCACGACGCCGGCGTCCGCAACACGTGGTGCGGCACGCTCCGCGAGGGCAAACCCGCCTTCGCGGCGCTCGTGGCCGGCGTCCACGGCGGCGCGCTGCCGATGGGGTTCATCAGCAACGGCGGCTACGACACGACGGCGAACGTCGTGGCCGTCACCCGCATACCCGACACCGGCCTCCTGCAGCGGCTCGCCTATCCGAACAGGATCGATCCGGGGAACGAAGAGAACCGCGAGCAGTACCACACCGACGCCACGATGACGCGGCTCCTGGAGGCGCGGCAGGCGCGGCACGCGGCGAAGCTCGATCAGCAGCGGCTGCCCCACGTCAAGCAGGCGATGAGCACGCTGTTCACGTCGCGCGTCGGGCAGAACGAGCTCAAGCAGCTCATCCAGTACCTGCCCGCGGAGTTCGAGAGCGCCTCGCTGCGGCGGCAGGCGCAGGTCGCGCTCGCGGCCTACCGCGCCGGCATCTGCGTGAGCGCCAACCTGTCGGTGGGCGGGTTCGACACGCACGGGAACCACGACGACAACCACATCCCGCGGCTCGACCAGATCTGCGACGGGATCGACTTCCTCCTGACCGCCGCGGAGGAGCAGGGCATCGCGGACCGGATCGTCCTCGTCGTGGGCTCGGACTTCGGGCGGACTCCGGGCTACAACGAGGGCAACGGCAAGGACCACTGGAACATCACCAGCATGATCCTGGCCGGCGCGGGCATCGCGGGGAACCGGGTGATCGGCGCGACGGACGACCGGCACAACCCGCTCGACGTCGATCCGGTCACGCTCGCGCCCAAGGAGGGCGGCGTCCGGCTCAAGCCGGGGCACATCCACAAGGCGCTCCGCAAGCTGGCGGGGATCGCGGACGATCCGCTCGTGGAGCGATTCCCGCTCTCCGAGGAAGAAGATCTGCCCATCTTCGGGTGATGGGGCCCGCGGGCGGCGCGCCGCCCCGCCATCGACGCCATCGACTGCAGCGCGGGTGACGTCATCGGAGCCGGCGGGCGAGGAGACGGGGTGTCGCCTCGCCCGCCGCTCACTCCACCGAGAACGCGATCTCCTCGCTGGCGGTCGCTCCGTCCGCGTCGACGCGGAGCCGGTGCGCGCCGGCGACGAGCGGCCAGTCGAGCGCGAACGGCGGGCCGACCTCGATGGGGCGCCCGTCGAGCACGAAGCGCACGCGGGGCACGCCCGGAGGGACGTCGGCGCGCAGCCGGATCGCCTGCAGCGAGTTGATCGACGGGTCGAGGACGAACCGGGCGCCGTCGGGCGGGTACGCGACGCGGACGCGCGCGCCGGCGCCGGCGCCGGCAGGAGGAGCGCCGGGTGCGCCGTCGAGCCCGGCTAGCGCGCCGCAGAGGGGCGACGCCGCATCGGGCGCGAGGGGGCGGCCGGCGGCGCGCGCCCATGCGGTGAGCTCCGCGTCGTAGCGCTCGAAGACGCGCTCCTCGACCGTCGCGTCGGGGCAGGCCCCGGCGCGCAGGCCGTTGCGGCGATCGATGCGCACGGTCTCGTGCATGTCGCACGGCGAGAGCGCCGCGGCGTCGCCGCGCGGGAGGAGCTCGCGGCGGTGGTGCGGGCACGCGGCGGTCGGCCTCATGCCGGACAGGGCGCAGACCTCGACCTCGGCGAGCTGCTCGGGATCGGGCGGATCGAAGGGGCGCGGCGGCCGGACGCGCGCGGCGGCGAGCATGGCGTCGCGGAACAGCGGGCCCGCGCCGGTGATGCCGCTGACGCCGCCCATGGGCGAGCCATCGAAGTTACCGACCCAGACGGCGACGGTGACGTCGGGCGTGAAGCCGACCGCGATGTTGTCGCGGAAGCCCTTGGACGTGCCCGTCTTCGCGGCCACAGGGAACGGGAGATCGAGCGCGTTGCCCTCGCCGAACGACGCGAGCCGCGCCCGGTCGTCGGCGAGGATGTCGACGACCACCCGGGCGCGCGCGGCGTCGAGGACGCGCGCGCCGCGCTCGGGAAGCACCGCGGGCGGCTCGGCGGGCGTGCCGCTACCGCTGGACGCGGGTGACACGGGAGAGGCCGCTTGTGATGAGGGGGGCGGAGGCGACGAGGGGGCGAACGAGCGCACCGCGCGCACCGGCAGGTACAAGCCTCCCCGCGCGAGCGTGGCGTAAGCGTTCGCGAGGTCGACAAGGCGGACCTCACCGTCGCCGAGCGCGATGGCGACGCCGTAGCGCGACGGCTCGCGATCGAGCGAGCGGAGGCCGAGCTCCCGGAGCCGCGCGAGGACGCGCTCGGGGCCGAGCGCGGCCGCCGCCCAGACCGCAGGGACGTTGTACGAGTTGGCGAGCGCGTCCCGCAGGCGGACGGGGCCGTGGAAGCGGCCGTCGTAGTTCCGCGGCGCGTAGTTGCCGTCCGCCGTCGGGAACGAGAGCTCGACGTCGGGAAGGACGGTCGCGGCGGTGAACCCGAGCTTCTCCATGGCGAGCTCGTAGACGAACGGCTTCAGCGCAGAGCCGGGCTGGCGCAGCGCGAGGACGCCGTCGTTGTGGCCGAGCCCGGCGGCGTCGTCGATGTCGTGCGAGCCGACGTACGCGAGGATCTCACCGGTCGCGTTCTCGATCACCACCACCGCCGCCGCGCCGACGTCGCGATCCGAGAGGCCGCGGACGGTCTGCTGCGCGAGGACCTCGATCTCGCGCTGGAGGCCGCGGTCGATCGTCAGCGTGATCGAGGTCGCCCGGCGCTCTACGATCCGCGACGCGGCGCCGGGGCCCTCGGCGGGGAGGCCCGCGCCCGGGCCGAGCGCGCCGCCGAGCACGGCGCGGACGAGGTGCGGCGCGCCGAGCCCGCCCCCCTTGGGGGCGAGCGCGATGGGCTCCGCGCGGGCGCGGGCCACCTCGGCCTCGCCGGCGAGGCCGGCCGCGAGCATGCGATCGAGGACGCGGTTCCTGCGGCGCTCGAGCGGCCCGGTGCCGCGACGCGGATCGTACAGCGCCGGGCCGCGCGGCATGCTGGCGAGCGCGGCGGCCTCGGCGAGCGACAGGTCGCGCGTGGGCTTGTCGAAGTAGAAGCGGCTCGCCGCCTCGACCCCGCGCAGGCCCGGGCCGAACGCGACGCGGTTCAGGTACTGCTCGAGGATCTCGCGCTTCGAGAGCGACGCCTCGATGCGCACCGCGAGCGCCGCCTCGCCGAGCTTGCCGCGCGCGGTGCGGGGGCGCGGGACGAGCGTGCGCGCGAGCTGCTGCGTGATCGTAGACCCGCCCGAGACGACGCGCCGCTCCGCCGCGAGCTGGCCGACGGCGCGCGCGATGGCGATCGGATCGACGCCGGGGTGGCGCGCGAACCGCTTGTCCTCCGCGGCGAGGAGCGCGCGCTGGATGCGATCGCCGGCCTCGGAGAGCGGAAGCCAGCGCGCGCGCGCGCCGTCGCCAGCGCGGAGCTCGCGGAGCACCGTGCCGTGGCGGTCGAGCAGGACCGTGGACACGGCGTGATCCTCCGGCGCTCCGAGCTCCGGCGGGAGCGGCGTGAGCGCCGCGAGGGCGGCCAGCAGGAGCCACGGCGCGACGGCGAGGGCGACCGCGATCTGCGCCGCGCGGCGCAGGATCCGCCGCGCGCGCGGGCCGAGGCGCGCGAGCCACCGCCCTGCGCGGCCGGGTCCTTCCGGGGAGGGCGCGCGCACGGCTCAGCGCGGACGCGGCGCCGCGTCCGGCCCTCGGCTCCCGACCTGGACCGTGACGGAGCCCGTCCGGCCGAAGACCTCGGGGCTGTACATCTCCTCCGCGCGCGCGGGCGGGACCACGAACGAGCCGAGCGTCGTGGCGCGCGCGAGGTACCGGTACCGGTACATCCCGGCGGCCATGTGATCGACGAAGAAGAGGACGCGATCGTCGCGGATCTCTCGGACGAAGCGGCTCGGGTCGTAGACGCGGCCGGTCGCGCGCAGGTCGTCCTGATCGGCGTCGGCGTCGTCCGCCTCGGCCTGGGCCTCCGCCGCGTCGACGTCGAGCGAGCGCGCGGACGTCGCGAGCCGCGCGTCGACCGCCTCGAGGCCCGCCGGCAGCGGATCGTCGATGACCACGAAGTCGCGCGGAGACGGCGTCACCACGACGATCTCGCCGAGCACGAGGTCGCCGCCGGCGAACGCGACCGACGGCGGGGCCGCGCCGGCCGCGCCGCCGACGACGGCGGAGAGGTCCTCGGGCGCGAGCGCGCGGAGCGACTTCTCGATGAAGAAGCCGCGGTCGAGCGCCTCCGTCGGGAGCTGCTTGCGCGCGTAGCGGAGCCGCGCCTCGTAGAACAGGCGGCCGCGCCCGTCGACCGCGAACGCGAGCGGCGCGCCCGCGGCGCTCGCGAGCCTCGCCGCGGGGATCGACGTCTTGACCTGCTCCGTCGTGGGGCCGTGGAACGGCGCGGAGAACAGCTCCGCCTGCCCCAGGAACACCCGCGCGTCGAAGTCCGGCGCCGTCTTCTCCTGCGCCTTCCGGTACTGATCGAGCGCGAGCAATGCCCAGGCCGTCTCCTGCGTGCTGCGCCACGTACCGCCGCGGCGATCCGCGAGCAGCCCCGCCGCGAGCCGCGGCGCGAGCGGGTGCGCCGGCCGCGCCGCGAGCAGCGCGCGCAGCACGAGCGCCGAGGTGCGGGCCTCGGAGTCCATGAGGACCGCGTAGGCGTCGCCGTGGTTGTGGACGGCCCGCGCGACCGGCCCGTCGAGGCGCAGCGCGCCCTCGAGCTCGCGGACGAGCTGATCCACGGACGCCCTGTCGCTCTTGCCGATCACCATCGCGTGCGCGAGGAGCGCCTTCGAGAAGAGCGGCAGCTTGTCGCGCTCGTCGAACAGCTGGCTCGCGCGCCCGGGGTCGGGGGCGCCGCTCGCCGCGAGGACGTCGACGAGGAACGGCGCCGTCGCCCGGAGGAGCGGGTCGGCGCCGATCCGGTTGAGCTCCTGGCGCAGGTACGACGTCGCGCGCTCCGCCGCGTCGGGCGGCACCGCGACCCCGTAGCGCCTGGCCTCGGTGAGGCCCCACAGCGCGTACGCCGTGGTCCACAGGTCCGCGCTGTCCGACTCGGCGAAGAAGCCGAAGCCCCCGTCCCCGCGCTGGTGCGAGAGGATCTCCCGGACCGTCTTGCCGATGACGGCCGTGAGGTCCTTCGGCAGCGCGATCCCGTACGCCTTCGCGAGGTCGCGCAGCGACAGGAGCGGGACCATCCGGCTCGTCAGCTGCTCGGTGCAGCCGTACGGGTACTCGAGGAGCTGCTCCACGCCGCCGCCGAGGCCCACGAGCGCTGTCGGCGCGAGGCTCACCGTGAGCCCGCCCGTGTCGTCGCGGATCGCCGACAGGTCCCCGAGCCGCTCCGCGCTCGCCGTGGTGGTGTCGCCGTAGAGCGCGACGGCCTCCGGCGCCATGGGCGCCTTGATCTCGCGGTTCACCTCGACAACGTCCGACGCGCCGCCGCCGGTGGCGCGGAAGCGCAGCGTCGCGGGGCCGGCCCGCGGCGCCGAGAGCGCGAAGCGGACCTCGGCCGACCCGCCCGGCGCGAGCTCGACCGAGCGCTTGGCGCCGCCCGCGAGCGTCAGCCCCGAGGCGGTGACCTCCACCTCGACCGTCGCCGGCTTCGCGAGCCCCTTCGAGGTCACGACCACCCCCGCGTCGATCGCGTCGCCCGCGCGGAGGAAGCGCGGCAGCGCGGGCCGGGCCATGAGCGGGCGGCTCGTCGTCACCCGGGACTCGCCGTAGCCGAAGCGATCGTCCTCGGCGGCCACGACCGCCATGACCCGGTACGTCGTGAGCGAGTCCGGCAGCTTGAAGCTCGCGTGCACCTGCCCGGAGGCGTCGGTCACGAGCGCGGGGTTGTAGTAGGCGCTCTGGCGAAAATCGCGGCGCACGCCCGTGCCGCCCTCGGCGCCGCCGCCGCCCGCGCGCCCCTTGTCGGCGCCGAGGTCGGCGAACGGGTTGCGCACGCGGGCGAGCGCCTCGCGCGTCTCGATCGTCGCCACCTTCAGGGGGCGCGGCGCGCCGAACACGGGGATCGGATCCGGCGTCGTGTACCCCGTCAGCGACAGCACGCCCTCGTCCACGGCGTAGAGCGTGACCTCCGCGCGGGCGGGCTGGCCGGCGCGATCGCGGACGTCGACGTCCACGCGGATCGGATCGCCGGGGCGCGCGTCCGCCTTGTCGGCGCGGACGCGCACCGCGAGCCGCTGCGCCTCCGGGTTCACGCGGAGCGGCGCGTAGCCGAGGCGGAACGCCGGCGCCCCGACGTCGGGCCCAGGCGCCCCGCCCTTCCCCGGCGCGGGCTGCGGCTTCGTCCGCCCGCGCAGCAGCAGCACCGAGACGAAGGCGTTCGGCCGGAGGTCCTCCGTGATCGGGACGTCGATCACGGGCATGGCGCCCGACAGCGTCACCTTCCGGTGCGTCGAGATCCCGGCGCGCTCGACCGTGACCAGCGCGTCGGCGGAGGCGAACGGCGACTTCACGATGATGCGCGCCGTCTGGCCGATCTCGTAGCTGTCGCGGTCGGGAACGAGGTCGACCTTGAGCTCGTCGCTGTCGCCGAAGCCCCCGCCGCCCTCGCCGAGCGCGTAGACCCCGGCGGCGGCGCCGACGGGGTTGCCGCGGCGGTCCCTGGCCGTCGCGTGCAGGAGGTAATAGCCCCCCGACGGGACCGTGAGCTCGCAGCTCCGCGGCGCCGCCGCCGTCGTGACGCCGCACCGCGCGACGACCTTGTCGACCGGCGCGCTCACGCTGCGGTACGCGCTGCCGCTCTCCTCCCGCGCGAGCGTCCACGTCCGGTGCACGAGCTCGACCCGGACCGCGACCTGCGCGACGCGCGCCCCCTTCGGATCGACCGCGAGGATCTCCGGCCGCAGCACGTCGCCCGCCTTCGCGAAGAGCTCGGGCTCCTTGAGGGCGACGTAAAACTCGGCCGGGTGCACGAGCGCCGTCGAGCTCCCGGCGATCGTCTGCCGCGACACGTCGGTGACCGACGCCTCGCACGTGACGAGCTCCGTGCCGCGCTGCCCCGGCATCGAGAGCGCCGCGCCGATCGACGCCTGCCCGGCCGCGTCCAGCTTCTCGCGCGCGCTCTGCACCTCGAACCCGCGCGGCGCCTGGTCCCGCAGCGCGTCGGTGAGCTCGTCCTCGCGGACCGTGAACCCCTCGATCCCCGGCGGCGAGAACGACGCCGGCGCGCGCGTCACGGAGAGCGATGCCTCCGCGTTCGTCATCGGCGCCCCGAACAGGTAATCGCCGCGCGCGGTCCAGCGCGCCTTGTCGCCGCGGACGTAGCTCGGCCTGTCGCTCTCGACGCCGACCTTGAACTCGGCGGGGCGGTACTCGGCGACCTCGACGCTGCCCATCACGTCCGGCCACCCCGCCTCGCCGCCCTGGACCGTGGCGGCGAGGCTGTACGTGCCGAGCCGCGCGCTCTCGGGGATCTTCACGTCGGCCGAGAACGTGCCGAAGGCGCCGAGCGTCGGGGAGAGCGAGACGAGCGCCTCGCCGTCGGGCCCCTCGACCTTGAGCGCGACGCTCTTGCCGGCCGGCGTCCTCGCCCCGCGCGCGCCCTCCTCGCGGAAGATCCCCTTCACGCGCACCGTGTCGCCCGGCCGGTAGATGCCGCGATCGGAGAACATCATCCCGAACGGGCGCGCCTCGCTGAAGTCCGACGCCGCGCCGAAGCGCCACCCGTTGAGCGAGTCGGCGACCGTGCGGTACGTCCAGTCGTCGCCCGCGCGCGCGAAGACCACGCTGCGCCCGAGCGTCGTCGAGGCCTCCGGACCGTGCGCCGTCGCTGGGACGACCGCGAACCCCTCGGCGTCGGTCGACACCGCCGCGGGCGCGGGCGCGCCCGGTGCCCGGATCCACACGCGCGCCCCGGGCACCGGCGCCCCCGTCGACAGGCGCGTCACCCACACGAGCGAGCCGCTCGGCGAGACCTTCGCGCTGATCCCGAGGTCGGTCACCTGCGCGATCACCGCCTCGGAGGTGGTGCGCGCGTGCCGCGTCCCGGGCCGGGCTGTGTAGCTGATCCCGATCGCGAGCGGCCCGCGCTTGCCCTCGCCGCCCAGCACCTCGGCGGCGCGCACGAGGTGCGTCGCCGGCGTGTTGGTCGCGGCGGCCGGCCGCAGGACCGTCTGCTTGCCGGAGGGCAGCGCCGCGATCTCGCCCATCTTCGGGCTGCGCCCCGGGCTGTGCGGATCACCCTGGAGCGCGAGGATCATCTCCTCGGTCATCGCGCCGACCGCGAGCGAGAGCTCGCGCACGTTCACGGACACGACCGGGATCTCGCGACGCTGGGCCGGCTCGAACACGCTCCCGACGAGGCCGATCTGCGCCTCGGGCCAGCGATCGTCGAACGCGATCTCCTCGGTGACGACGCCGGCGAGCGCCTGCCCGTGCACGTCGCGCAGCCCGGCGGCCACGCGCACCCGGTAGCTGCGGCCCGGGGCGAAGGCGCCGCCGAGGGGGATGTGGCTCGTGGGCTCGTCGTCCTCGATCCACGACGGCCACAGCAGCTTGACGGCGGGCTCCACCGAGATCGCCCGCTTCGCGTCCGCGAACTTGATGGGGTTCGAGAAGGCGAGCGTGAACCCGCCGTCGGCCGCGCAGCGCCCCTGCGGCGAGTCGCGATCGCACTGGGGGCGCAGCGCCCGGAGCGGCCCGTAGGTGCGGTACGTGAACCGCTGCTCCTCGCCGGCCGGCAGCGGCCCTTCGCGGCCGCGGAGGCCCTCGGCCACGGCGATCTCGATCTCGCTGTCGCGCGGCAGCGGCGCGCGGGGGACGAGCTCGGCGAGCATCTCGTTCTTCGCGTCGGGGCGCCGCACCTCGAACGCCACCTTGTCTTTTCGATCGCCCACCGTGAGGGACGCGCGCCGCGCGATCTCGGCGGTGTCGACCGGCTGGTTGAACCGCAGCTCGAACCTCGCCTCCGGCTTGAGGTCGTCCTTGCCCGACCAGGGCTCGACGCGCGCGACCGCGGGCAGCTCGGTTCGGAAGGTGAAGGAGTACGGCTCGGCGAGCGCGCTGCCGTCGAGCGCGCGGGTGCCCGCCGGGACCTCGACGGTGAACTCCGTGCCGCGCGGCAGGCGGCCTTCGGGGACGAACGTGAGGCCGCTCGTGCCGACCCAGCGCCAGCGTCCAGGCGCGGACGGCTTCAGGACCGCGGGCGCCGCGGCCTCGCTGCCCGCGAGATCGAGCGATCGCATCGGCCGGTTGAAGACGAGGCTGATCTCGGCGGGGCTCGTGGTCTGCCCGCGGGGCGCGCCGAACACCACCGCGAACGGCCCTGCCGCGGCCTTTCCGCCCGGTTCGAGCGCGCCGGGCGCGAGCGTCCCTCGAGGCGGGACGTTGGGGGCGCGCGCGCCCTGAACGCACGCCAGGCTGAGGGCGATGACCGCGAGAACGGCGGGCGCAGATCGGAGGCGCGGAGCGACGGACATGGCCGCGACTCAGCAATGGGGATGCCGCGGGCGCAAGAGGCGAGTCCACGGCGGAATCCGGGCGGGTGATGTGGCAGGCGAGACACACCCGACGAGCGCCGGTGACGCGCGCCACGCGCGGCCGGAGCCGCGGCACGACGGCTACGCTGCGGTCGCGCTCCCCGCGGCCGCGGATCCGCCGCTGCCCGTCACGCTCGACTCGGTCGCTTCCGGGACAGGAGCCGGGACGGGGAATGAGACGAAGAACGTCGCCCCGCGGCCGAGCTCGGTCTCGACCCAGATCCGCCCGCCGTGCCCCTCGACGATCCTGCGCGCGATGGCGAGCCCGAGGCCCGTCGAGAGCTCACCGCCGGTGCTCATCGTGCTCGCGCGGCCGAACGGCCGGAACAGGTTGCCAACGTCCTCGGGCGCAATGCCGGGCCCCTCGTCCTTGACCGCGATGAGGACCTCGGCGCCCTCGCACCGCACGATGACCCGGATCACCGTGCCGTGCGGGGAGTAATGGATGGCGTTGCTGATCAGGTTGTTGAGCACCTGCTCCACCTTCAGCGTGTCCACCTCCACCCGCTGCACCTCGCTCGGGCTCTCGAAGCGGAGCTCCATGTTCTTGCGGCTCGCGAGCACCGTGTTGAGGCCGACGTTTGCCTCCACCAGCTGGACGAGATCGGCGCTCCGCTTGTCCAGGTTCAGCTTGCCGGACTCGATGGTCGAGATCTCGAGGAGATCGTTGAGGAGCGAGAGCATGAAGCGGCTCGACGATCGGATCTTGTCGACGATCTCGAGCTCTTCCTTGTTCATCCGCTGACGCTGGGTGAACAGCAAGAAGTCGCTGTACCCCATGATCACCCCGAGCGGGTTCCGGAGGTCGTGCGCGGCGATCCCCACGAACGCGTTCTTCTCCTCGTTGAGCCGCTGGAGCTCGGCGTTCTTTTGGGCGAGCTCCTCGTGCATCCGGACGAGCTGCCGGTTCTTCCGCTTGAGCTCGATCTCGCCCGCCTTGTGGCCGATCGCGTACCGGATGGTGCGCTCCAGGAGCTGCGCGTCGATACGCCCCTTGACGAGGTAGTCTGTGGCACCGGCGCTCATCGCGGCGACGTCGATCTCGCGATCGCTCGCGCCGGTCAGCATGATGATCGGGATCGCACAGCCCGGCGGGTGGACCGCCTCCAGGATCTCGATGCCGGTGCAGCCGTCGAGGCGGTAATCGAGGAGGCAGACATCGTGTCGTCCTTCCTTGAGCGCGACGAGCGCGGCCTCACAGGTGCTCACCCACGTGACGTCGTAGCGTGTGGCTCGGACCTCGGCGAGGATGTCTTTGACGAGGAGACAGTCTTCCTCGTCGTTGTCAACCAGAAGAACCTTGATCGTTCCCGTATTCATGCGCGTGCTCGACGTCCGGCGGGAGCTCGACGATCTCGAACCAGTAGTTCCCTAGCGCCTTCATGACCGCGGTCATCCCCGCGAACGTGACCGGCTTCGAGATGAACGAGTTGACCCCGAGATCGTAAGATCGATAGATATCCTCCTCCGCCTTCGAGGTGGTGAGCACGATGATGGGGATCCTCCGGAGATCCGGATCGTGCTTGATCTCGGCGAGCGCCTCGCGGCCGTTCTTCCGCGGCATGTTCAGGTCGAGCAGGATGAGCCCCGGGCGGGGCGACACCTCCGGATCCGCGAAGCGCCCGTGCCGGCGGAGGTAGTCCATGAGCTCCTCGCCGTCGTTGACGAAGTGCAGATTGTTCAGGAGCCGCGCCTCGTCGAGCGCCTCCTGGACGAGGAGCTGGTCGTCGAGATCATCGTCGGCGTAGAGGATGGTGATGGATCGCTTGCTCAGGGTCATGTCTCCCCCGCGTGGCGCCCCGTGCTCGCCCGTGCGGGCGCCGCCTCGGCCTGCTGTGGCTTCATGTTCTTGCCTGCACCGTCGGTCCGGCTCGGGTGGGTCATGGGGAGCCGGATGACGAAGTCGCTGCCGCGCCCTGGCTCGCTCTTCACCTGAATGCTGCCGTGATGGCGCTCCGCGATCTTCTTGCAGATCGCCAGGCCGATCCCCGTCCCCTCGTACTCGGCGCGCGGATTCAGCCGCTCGAAGACCGTGAAGATGCGCTCGGAATACTTCGGATCGATGCCGATCCCATTGTCCTCCACATGGAGCTCGTAGATCGCCGGAGCGCCCGCCTCGCCCGCGTCTTCCACGCGTCCCCAGATCTTCACCCGGGGCGGGACGCCCTTGCCATGGAACTTCAGCGCATTGCCGAGCAAGTTCTGAAAGAGCTGACGCATCTGCACCGAGTCGCCGTCGATCGTCGCCAGCTCGCCCACGTCGATCTTCCCCCCGCTCCGCTCGATGGCCACCTCCAGATCCGAGAGCGCCGCCTGGACGACCTGGTCGAGCTTCACGACCTCGAACGGCTTGCCCCTCGTCGTCAGGCGGGAGAACTCCAGGAGATCGCTGACGAGGAGCTGCATCCGCCGCGCGGCGCTCTGCATCCGCTCGAGGTAATCGCGGCCGCGATCGTCCAGCGCCTCGCTGCACCGCTCCTTGAGGCGATCGCCGAAGGCCACGATCTTCCGGAGCGGCTCCTGGAGATCGTGCGATGAGACATAGGCGAACTGCTCGAGCTCCCGGTTGCGCTGCTCGAGCTCCACGTTCTTCCTCCCGATGTCGGCCTGGAGCACCTCGAGGTGACGCGCGTAGGTGCGGAGCCGCTCCTCGGTCTGCCTCTGCAGCGAGATGTCGCGCAGGGCGGCCGTCACCAGGAGGCCGCGCGGCGTGGTGAGCGGGCTCAGCTTGATGTCGGCCGGGAACTCTGTCCCATCCTTGCGCCGGGCCATGATGTTCAGCGCCTGTCCCATGGGCCGGCCGTGTGGGTTCCGGGCGTACCGGTCCCGCTGGCCCTTGTGCCGGTCGCGGATCTCTACCGGCGTGAGCACGTCCACCGACCGGCCGAAGAGCTCCTCGCGCGCGTAGCCGAAGATCTGCTCGGCCTCGCCGTTGACGTAGACGATCGTTCCACGCTCATCGACCACGATCATCGCGTCGGGCGCCGCCTCCAGCAGCTTGGCGAGGGGTACATCGATGTCGCGCTCCGCGCTGGAGGCGATGAGCTCATCTGACATCGTCCTATCCATGGGAGCTGACAATCATAGCACGAACAGTGCCACATCCTGGAGCTCGACCATGCGGACATGCGCCAAGTCGCGGCACGCAGATCCTGCCGCGCGCGCGCATGCGGTGCGCCGGGCGAGCGGGGCTTTACTCAGCGTCCGCGCGCGGCGGCCGGCCTCGGCGGCTTACCGGTTGGGATGCCGTGGCGGCACGACGTCTCTCGTGTCGCCCCGCGCGGCAGGAGCCAGCACGCGGAGGACCTCGCCATACCTCTCTCTCGAGGCCCTCGGAGCGCGCTCGTGGCGACGTCTAGGGGCTGAGGTCGTACGCGTGCTTCGCCGCCCACGCGGAGGTGGCTCGCATGTAGTAGGGAGCGCGGATGTTACCGTTCGCCTCCCAGGCCTCCGGCGTGCGGAACCACAGGCCGTCGGTGTTCCAGATGGTGTCGACCAGGCTAGCGCCGATCTCACCGGCCTGCTGGGCGAGCCCCTCCTGGATCATGCCGGCCACCACGCCCCAGGACGTGCCCACCCAGCACTCCCGCGTCTGGTTGCTCGTCCCGTCGTCCTGGCTCTTCACCTTCTGCATCGCCATCTTCACGGCGGGCCAGCAGTAGCTGAGGAACTCCGTATCGGTCTTCCCGGTGAGCGCCCAGTCGCGATAGACCATCAGGGCCAGCTTGGAGTTGAGGTCCTTCCAGTTGGTCGAGTCGCGGTACGTGTACGCGTTCCACTTGCGGAAGAGGCTGTCGGTGTCTCCGAAATCGTGCGCGGTCGTCCCGATTGCGCGCGGCCTGTCGGAGCGCCGTGGTCGTCACGCTGTCGCAGAACTGCCGCACCTCCTGCTTGTCGATGTCCGGCCAGGGCGCGAACAGCGCCCATGAGCCGTAAAAGCGCACGTCCGACGTCCCGTAGAACGGGTAGATGTACGACTCGAGGCTGGTGAACATGTCCTCGTCCGGGTCGTCCGGGTCGTCCGGGTCGTCCGGGTCGTCCGGCTGGCCGGACGCCGCGCCGGCCTCCCAGTACGTGCCCGCGATGGCGTAGTAGTAGAGCTCGTTGAACAGAGCGCCTCGAGCGCGGAAAGTGCGAGGAGTACGTCGCCTGCCCCTGGCCCAGGCCGTCCTTGTCGAGGCGCTTCGTCTGCGCGTCGCCCCCTTCGGCCTTCTGGTACATGAAGAAGCCCGCGTTGTTGTCGACGTTCTGGTCATTGCTCCCGATATCGAGGCGCCCCTTGTAGAACCTGCCGTCGAACCGCATTCACTTCGTTATCGCTGAAAGATTCCATCGTTTCCGAGGCAAACCTGAATTCGCGCGTCGCTGTTCACCCGGGCGGCCTTCCGCGCGACGCGAAATCTCCAGGGCGCCTTCCACGACGCGCACGACTCGAGCGCGCGAGCGAGACCTATACGTTCCTCACTTCATCGCCAGGCTCGCTCCGCAGCGCGCGGCCGAGGAGCGGCCCTCATGGCCAGGTGGCCTTGACCGCATTGATCCAGTAGTCCGCGAGGCGAAAGGCCGGATCTTGCTCGATGTGAACGAAGCGCCCGCTGTAGCTCGTGGCGGAGCGGCCACAGACCTGGCTCGCCGAAACGAAGTTGAGGAGCCTGCCTTGAACGTTGGTCGTCGCGTTCAGCGAACAATCGCTGCTGCCGGGAACGCCGACCCGCCAGGTGGGCTTGCTCGCCAGCAAGTTGCGCTTGAGCTCCAGTATCTTGTCACCCGAGACGGGGGCGACATCCATGCCGTGCGAGGCGAACACGTCCTCCGCGCAGGTGTCTCTCGCCATGCCATGCCACTGAACGCCCCACCAGGGATTCGATCCATAAAAGGCCGCGAGCTCCAGGTAGGTCGCGTGAAACGCATTCGTCACGTTGTGGGCCACGTCCGAGACCATGGTCGAGCTCTGGCAAACGCTGTCGGTGAAGCTCGCATCGCGGTGAGCGCCGGCCATCAGGAAGCTGCGGGATCTCGTCGCCTTGAAGATGCTGACGGCCTGGATCTCCGTCTCCAGGTCCGCTGTCGCATGCGGCGCCGAATGAGCGAGCTCTCGCTCCGCGGCCGCGTCCACGATGAACGTGCCCAGCCCGATATCGACGGTCCCGTCGCTGTTCCGATCGCCGACCTCCATGAGCACACAGTACCTTCGTCCATTGTTGACGTCGCGGAGGAGCCGGATCCGCGCGGACGACGACAGGCTGGACGGCAGCACGATAGTGCAGCTGCCGCCCATCATGGTGCGAACGACGCTCCGCCACGCGGTCAGCTGCGTCGCGCTCGGGGTGACGAAGATGCCTGAGTCCCTGCCGGGCATCTGATCGCGAATGCACGTCACGAGCGCCTCCAGGGTCGCGCTCGACGAGCAGGTCAGGTCCGCCGACACCGCCGGGCGAGACGCCATGAGGACACCGGCGCCTAGCAGGAACAGAATCGTTCGTTCGAACCGCATGACAGCGTTACCTCCAGTCAGGGGTTTGCGGGTGGGATCGATCGGCGGTCCTCTACGCGGCGCGCGGCGCGCGGCGCGCGGCGCACGTGGGCACAGGAACGAGGCTCGCCGGGGCCGCACGGCGCGGACCTCGGCATTCCCAGATCTTTCAGGCGCGCGAGCGCTCGCCGCTCTCTTCGCCGTCCACGCAATGAACGCCAAGCAAACTCACCGGCACGCGACGGCGAGTGCAAGGCGGAGACCGCCGCGCTGTGCGAACCGTTCGCGGTCGCCGCGGCCACCACATCGCCGCGTTACCGCCACATCGCAGCGCGGCCACCCCACCACAGCGTCACTCGACCCGGTGAGCCCCCGGGGTGTCGCACGTCATGACAACGGCGCGTCGCTCGCCGGCCGGAGCGGGTTGTCCCGGCGCGAGGCGCCCGTCCTGTCCGTCCTGTCACGACAAGCAAGCTCCCCGAAAACGTGTGGAAATAATGGAGGCCTTATCCTCGGCAGCGTGAAAGTCATCTCGCACGGGCTGCTCGGGCGTGAGACGACCGAAGCGATCGCCATCCCCCTCGGGGCCCTCGCGGCCTCGCTCCTCGTGTTCGGCGCGTTCGTGGCAGCCCAGGGGGTGAACCCCTTGAGCGTCTATCACGACATGGTCCGCGGCGCCTTCGGCACGTGGTTCTCGCTCCAGAACACCCTCCTTCGGGCCGCGCCGCTCATGCTGACCGCGCTCTGCACGGCGCTGCCGGCCCGGCTCGGCCTGATCGTCATCGGCGGCGAGGGCGCGCTCGCCATGGGCGGGCTCTCGGCCGCGTCGGCGGCGCTGGCCGCACGGGCGTGGGGCGCGCCGCCCGCCGCCGTGCTCGCCGCGATGCTCGTCTCCGGGCTCGCCGCCGGGGCGCTCTGGATCGGCCTCGCCGGCGCGCTGCGCGTCTACCGCGGCGTGAGCGAGACGATCAGCAGCCTCCTCCTCAACTACATCGGGATCGCGATCCTGAACCACCTCGTCGAGGGCGCGCTGCGCGACCCGGCGAGCCTCAACAAGCCCTCGACCGCCTCCATCGGCGCCGAGAACGCGCTCGGGAGCCTGCCCGGCCTCGAGGTCCACTGGGGCCTCGCCTACGGGGTGCTCGCCTGCGCGCTCTGTTATGTGCTGATGCACCGGACGACGTTCGGCTTCGGCGCGGCGATGAGCGGCGGCAACGTCCGCGCGGCGCTCCTCGCCGGACTGCCGGTCAAGCGCCTCGTCGTGCTCACCTGCACGCTCGCCGGAGCGTGCGCCGGGCTCGCCGGCATGGTGGAGGTCGCGGCGGTCCACGGCCGGGCCAACGCGTCGCTGGTCAGCGGCTATGGCTACACCGGCATCCTCGTCGCGTTCATCGCGCGCCACAACCCGCTCGCGATCATGCCGGTCGCCCTCCTGCTCGGCGGCATCGGCGCGAGCGGCGGCCTGCTGCAGCGGACGGCGCGGCTCCCCGACGCGACGGTGAGCGTGCTCCAGGGGATCCTGTTCATCGCGATCCTCGCCAGCGAGACGCTTTATGGCCGTTCCCTCTCTGCCCGCGAGCCCAAGGTCCGTCAGCCGGCTCCGGCGCCGTCGGTGGCATGATGAGCGACGCAGCTGCGCTCGGTCTCTGGGGCATCCCCCTCGCGGTCGCCGCCGGGGCCATCCGCATCAGCACGCCATTCCTCTTCGTGAGCCTCGGCGAGTGCCTCACCGAGAAGAGCGGCCGCGTGAACCTCGGCCTGGAGGGCACGCTCGTCATGGGCGCGATGGGAGGTTATGGCGTCTCTTACCTCACCGGATCTGCCTGGCTCGGCGTGCTCGCCGCCGGCGCCATCGGCGCCGCGCTCGGCGCGCTGCACGCGTGGCTGTGCTCGAAGCCGCGCGTCAACGACATCGCCGTCGGCATCGCGCTCATGCTCTTCGGCGTTGGCCTCGCCTTCTTCCTCGGCAAGCCGCTCATCCAGCCGACGGCGCCCCGCCTGCCCGCAATCTCGCTCGGCTTCTTCAGCGATCTCCCCCAGGTCCGCTCCGCGCTCCAGGTGAACGCGCTCTTCCTCATCGGGGCCGCGCTCGCCCCGCTCCTGCTCTGGGCGCTGAACCGCACCCGCTTCGGGCTCGTGCTCCGCACCGTGGGCGAGAGCGCCGACAGCGCCCGCGCGATGGGGGTCGACGTGAACCTGGTCCGGCGGCGCGCGACCATGGCCGGCGGCTTCCTCGCCGGCGTCGGCGGCTCGTTCCTCTCGCTCTTTTACCCTGGCAGCTGGAACGAGGGGCTCTCGAGCGGACAGGGGCTCATGGCCGTCGCCCTCGTCATCTTCGCGCGCTGGAACCCGGTGCGCTGCCTCCTCGCTTCGCTGCTCTTCGGCGGCGCGAGCGCCCTCGGGCCGGCGCTCCAGTCCGTGGGGATCACCTGGGGATACCACCTCTTCAACGCCGCGCCGTACATCGTGACGCTCGCCATCATGGTCGCCGCGAGCTCCGCGACCCAGACCCTGCGCGATCAGCCCGCCGAGCTGACGCTCGCGCGTTGATCGCGCGACGCGACGCGCGCCGGACGAACCGCGTGAACCGTACGAAACGGACGAGACGAACGAAAGGAGCGAGCCCCGCGAGACGAGCGAACCGTACGAGACGAGCGAAACGCTGAATGACAGGAGGACTCGACCGATGCCCTACGTGGCCGCTGATCCCTACGCCTGGCCTTACAACGGCGCGCTCCGCCCCGAGACGACGGCCCTGATCGTCATCGACATGCAGACCGACTTCTGCGGGAAGGGTGGGTACATCGACCTGCTCGGCTACGACATCTCCCTGACGCGGGCGTGCATCGCGCCGATCCAGCGCGCGCTCGCGGAGCTGCGCCGCCGCGGCTATCACGTCCTGCACACGCGCGAGGGGCACCGGCCGGACCTCTCCGATCTCCCGGCGAACAAGCGGTGGCGCTCCCGCCGGACGGACGGCGGGCGCGGCACGGGCGTGGGCATCGGCGATCCCGGGCCGTGCGGGCGCGTGCTCGTCCGCGGAGAGCCTGGGTGGGAGATCATCCCGGAACTCGCGCCCCTGCCCGGCGAGCCGATCATCGACAAGCCGGGCAAGGGCTCGTTCTGCGCGACGGATCTCGATCTCATCCTCCGCCAGCGCCGCATCGAGAACCTGATCCTCACGGGGATCACGACGGACGTCTGCGTGCACACCACCATGCGCGAGGCGAACGACCGCGGGTACGAGTGCCTGCTGCTCTCCGACTGCTGCGCGGCCACGGATCCTGGCAACCACGCCGCCGCGCTGAAGATGATCAAGATGCAGAACGGCGTGTTCGGCGCGGTCTCGACCTCCGCCGCGCTGCTGGAGGCGCTCCCGTGACCATGGACCCGCGCGTCTCCTCGAGCCCCGCGGCGAGGCCGCCCCGCGCCGCCGCCCGGGAGCCCAGCCCTCCCACGCCGCCGCCGGCGCTCTCCGCCGCGGGGATCACGAAGCGGTTCGGGCCGCTGCTCGCGCTCGACGACGTCTCGCTGCGCCTCGCGCCCGGGAGCTTCCACGCGCTCCTCGGCGAGAACGGCGCCGGCAAGAGCACGCTGGTCAAGTGCATCATGGGCTATCACCAGGCCGACGCCGGCGAGGTGAGGGTCGGCGACGCGGCCCTGTCCATCAGGAGCCCGCGTGACGCGCAGGCGCTGGGGATCGGCATGGTCTACCAGCACTTCACCCTCGTGATGAACATGACGGTCGCCGAGAACCTCGTGCTCGCGCGCGCGTCGCTCCCCCTCGTGATCGACTGGCGCAAGGAGCGCGAGTCGATCCGCGCGTTCATGGATCGCATGCCCTTCCGGCTCGATCCGGAGCGGACCGTCCGCGCGCTCGCCGCGGGTGAGAAGCAGAAGCTCGAGATCCTGAAGCAGCTCTACCTCGGCAGCAGGATCGTCATCCTCGACGAGCCGACCTCGGTCCTCACGCCCGGTGAGGCCGACGAGGTGCTCGGGATGCTCCGGTGCATGGCCGATGAGCAGCGGATCAGCGTGCTCATGATCTCGCACAAGTTCCGCGAGGTGACGGCGTTCGCCGACGAGGTCACGGTGCTGCGGCGCGGCCGGGTCGCCGGCCGGGGCAAGGTCAAGGACCTCACGCCCGCGGCCATGGCCGAGATGATGGTCGGCGCGCAGCCGGCGCAGGTCTCCGCGGCGCGCGGCGACGCGCCCGCCGGGGAGCCGATCCTGCGCATCGAGGGGCTCGCCGCGAGCGACGATCGCGGGCGGCCGGCGCTCGACGGCGTGACGCTCACGGTCCATCGCGGCGAGATCGTCGGGATTGCCGGTGTCTCCGGCAACGGGCAGGAGGAGCTCGTCGAGGTCCTCGCCGGGCAGCGCGCCGCGCGGGGTGGCAGCGTGCTCGTCCATGGCGAGCCGTACGGCGCCGCGCGCGCGCAGATCCATCAGCACCGGGTGCGTTGCCTGCCCGAGGAGCCGCTGCGCAACGCCTGCGTCCCCGCGATGTCGGTCGCCGAGAACATCGGGTTCCGCGTCTTCGACAGGCCGCCCTTCACGAGGCTCCGCTGGGGCGTGAGCCGGGCGGCCCTGAGGCGGTCGGCCGAGCGCCTCGCCGCGGAGTACGCCATCAAGGCGCCCTCGGTCGACGCCCCGATAGGCAAGCTCTCCGGCGGCAACGTGCAGCGCGCCGTCCTCGCGCGCGAGCTCGGCATGGACGAGGACATCGCGCTCCTCGTCGCCGCAAACCCCTGCTTCGGGCTCGATTTCGCCGCCGTGGCCGAGATCCGCTCCCGCATCCTGAAGGCGCGCAACCGCGGGACCGCCGTCCTCCTCGTGAGCGCGGATCTCGACGAGATCTTCGCCATGGCCGACCGCGTCCTCGTGATGAGCGAAGGGCGCGTCGTCCACGAGTCGCCGATCGCCTCGGCCGACGTCGCGGAGATCGGCCGCGCGATGGCGGGGCACCGATGACGGCGCGGCCCCTCGAGATCGCGGCGAGGCCGTACCCCTTCCGCGTCGCCGATCGGGACGCCGTGGCGTTGCTCGTCATCGACATGCAGCGCGACTTCCTCGAGCCCGGCGGCTTCGGCGCGGCGCTCGGCAACGACGTCAAGCGGCTCCAGCGCATCGTGCCGACGGTCCGGCGCGTCCTCGACGCGTTCCGCGACCACGGCCTGCCCATCATTCACACGAAGGAGGGTCACAGGCTGGATCTCTCGGACTGCCCCCCTGCGAAGCGGAGCCGGGGCGCTCCTGGGATGCGGATCGGCGATGTCGGGCCGATGGGGCGCATCCTGGTCCTCGGCGAGCCGGGCAACGACTTCGTGCCCGAGCTCGCGCCGGCGCCCGGGGAGCTGGTCGTACCGAAGCCCGGAAAAGGCGCATTCTACCGGACGGGCCTCGACGCCAGGCTGGCGGCGCTCGGCGTCTCCCACCTGCTCATCGCCGGCGTGACGACCGAGGTCTGCGTCCAGACCACGATGCGTGAGGCGAACGATCGCGGCTACGAGTGCCTGTTGATCGAGGACGCCACCGAGAGCTATTTCCCCGAGTTCAAGGCGGCGACGTTGGAGATGGTCCGTGCCCAGGGCGCGATCATCGGCTGGACCGCCCCCGCCGCCGCCGTCCTCGAAGCGCTCTGATCGACGCCCCTTCCAGAGCGGCTGCTCGATACCGCTTCCAGAGCGGCTGCTCGATACCGCTTCCAGAGCGGCTGCTCGATACCGCTTCCAGAGCGGCTGCTCGATACCGCTTCCAGAGCGGTGGTCACCCGCACAGGAGACGGGCCCAGATCGGCGTTTTCGGCGCGGAAGCGCACTCCCGTGCGCTGAGCACCGAAAACGTCGAGATGGGCCCGTATCCGAAGCGGGTGGCCACCGCTCTAGTGGGTGGAGCCGAGAGCGCCGGCTACGAGATAGTCCATGCTCTCGAGCGCGATGTCGGTTTGCTGCTGCGCGACGGAATCGGCGATCACCACCTTGCCCTCATTGTTCATGATGGGCCCCTGGAAGATGGTGAGCGTTCCCTCCGTGAGCTTCGCCTTCGCCTCATCGGCCTTCTTCTTCGCCTCCTCGGAGACGGCGGGGCCATACGGTGACATCTTGATGTACCCCTCCTTGAAACCGCCGCGCAGGAGGTGCGGATACGGCTTCCCCTCACGGATGAACGTCATGTAGTCGGTGTAGACCTTGGACCAGTTCCACTCGGCGCCGGTCAGGTACCCCTTCGGGGCGAGCGTCGCCTGGTTCGTGTGGTAGCCGGTGCTGAACGCGCCGCGCCGCTCCGCGAGCTCGATGATCACCTTGGGCGAGTCCACGTGGCCGGTCAGGACGTCGACGCCCTGATCGATGAGGCTGTTGGCCGCCTCCGCCTCCTTGACGGGCATCGACCAGTCGCCGGTGAAGATCACGGCCGTCGTCACGCTCGGGTTCACGCTCCGGGCGCCGAGCGTGAAGGCGTTGATGTTGCGGAGCACCTGTGGAATCGGCTTCGCCGCGATGAACCCGAGCTTGCCGCTCTTCGTCGTCATCCCCGCGACGACGCCGGACACGTACTCGGCTTCGTCGATGTAACCGAAATAGCTGCCGACATTGCTCGGGTGCTTCGACCCGTCGTAGAGGCCGCCACAATGGAGGAAGGTCTTGTCCGGGAACTTCTCCGCCACCTTGAGGATGTGCGGATCGAAGTAGCCGAAGGACGTCGGGAAGATCACCGTCGCGCCATCGAGGTTGATCATGCTCTCGAGCGTCTTCTGCACGGCGACCGTCTCGGGGACGTTCTCCTCTTCACGGGTCTTCACGCCGGCCAGCTTGGCGAGCGCTGCGGCCCCCTCGGCGTGCGCCTGGTTGTAGCCGTAGTCGTCCCTGGGGCCGACGTAGATGAAGCCCACCGTGAGCGGCTGATCGCTCGACCCCTCCTTGCTGCAGCCGGCCGACGGCAGGAGCGAGAGCGAGAGGAGCAGTGGACGGAGGATGGCGAGGAAGCGCTGCCCCCGTGCCACGCCGGCCGCGGGGAACACGGCGAACAGAGGAGTTCTCGGTGTGCTCTTCACGCCATGGATGTGTAACCGACTCCTCATTTCTGGAACTTTTCCCACGCATGAATTTTGCGCGTTTCGCGTGATTGCCGTTGAGCGCGCACCGCGCGCTGTGGCATGGTTCCATCAAGACTGGAGATTCGCGATGACAGCTACACTTCCAGCAGCGACGCGGGATTTCGTGCCTGTGCAGTTGCCATTCATCATTGCGAATGTGGCAACGATGGCCGCTCATCCGGAGTCGGTCCCCTGGCGGCGCCTCCGGGAAGGCGTCGAGATTCACCGCCTCTACGGCAGCAGCGACGCAGGCGCCTCCGCCGCGCTCCTGCGCTACGCGCCGGGGGCATCCGTGCCGCAGCACGTCCATCGCGGCCATGAACACATCTTCGTGCTCACAGGCTCGCAGTCGGACGAGCGCGGGCACCACCGCGCCGGCACGCTCGTGATGAACGCCCCGGGCAGCCGCCACAGCGTCTCGAGCGCCGAGGGCTGCATCGTCCTCGCGATCTGGGAGCAGCCCGTCGTCTTCATCTGATTCCTCTTCCTATCTGATGTAAGCGCGCCGCCCGAGGCCACGCCGGCCTGACCTGGGTCCGGGGTACGACATCCGCCGCAGGCACGTCCTCACCGGACCGCGAGCGTGCACCCGGCGCTCGCTTTCTCGGGGCACAGAGGTTCAGGTGCGCTGCGCTTTGCCGTAGGCTGGGCGCTCATGGATTCACGCGGGAAATCGCTCCCTCCGGGGCCGCTCGTCACGGACGAGGACATCCGGGAAGAGCTCCGGCGGCTGTTCGACGCCGGTCCCGACTCGGGGCTCGTCATCCGGGTCTACGGCGAGCCGGGCGAGGGGGCGGCCGCGGCGGACGCGTTCCGCGAGATGTTCGCGTCGCTGCGCATGTACGAGGGGAAGCCGCAGGACCAGCCGCTGGAGATCCTCGTCGACGCGCCGAGCAAGGCGCACATCGCGCGCGCGCTGTCCGTGCTCGGCCACAAGCAGCACCAGAAGCGGATCCTCGATCACATCCTCACCACCTTCGGGCGCCGGCTGATCGACCCGCTCGCCGAGATCCTCGACACGACGCCGACCGGCTCGGTGACGGCGCGGCTGACCATGCTGCGGGACATCTTCCTCGCGCACGTCGCGGATCTGCGGATGACGCCGGAGTCGCAGCAGATCCTCTCGTGCGACCTGCGCAAGCTCCTGAGCGACGACTACCTGGCGATGGTGGCGGAGAACGAGGAGCGCGTGCAGCGCCCGCGCGTGGCGATGCTCGCGCAGCAGATCCTCCGGCTCGTCGGCTCCACGTTCCACAACGCGCTCAAGCGGTGGCCGGCGCACGCCGAGCAGATCGCCTCGTCGATCGCGCGGCGGAGCCCGAAGAAGGTCCGCTTGAGCGAGGTGCCGAAGCTCATCCGCGGCCAGATCACCGACGGCATCGAAGAGTTCCTGTGGATCGAGACGAGCGCGGACATCGAGGGCGCGCTGCGCCCGATGCTCGCCGAGCACCAGGACGTGATGCCCGTGACGCAGGCGACGCTCGACCGATCGACGTACCGCGAGTTCGCGGACGCCTGCTGGGCGATCATCGCCGAGCACTGCTGACGGCGGGACGAGCGCTGCCGGATCACCGACCCCGCCGCGCTGCAGGCTGAGATCCATCACGTCCTGGTCGCTTCGCTCACCGCTTTACCGCGTGTCCCGCTCGATTCGTCTGGAGGGAGAGAGACCCCCGCCGGAGCAAGCCCCCGCGCGCGCCGCGTCGGGAATGATTTCCGCCTCCCGCTGTTGTAAGGGGCCGCTGGCGCCTGGGCCGCCGCGCTCTGCGGCGTCCGAATCGCCGGCGCGGAGAGCTTCTTCCCTTCGCGGAGGGGTGCACGGCCGTGATCGAAATCAGCGACCTATACAAGTACTACGGCGACCGGAAGGCCATCGGGCCCCTGTCGTTCTCGATCGAGGCGGGAGAGATCGTCGGTCTGCTCGGCCTGAACGGCGCGGGCAAGACGACGACGCTCAGGATCCTCGCCTGCGATCTGCTCCCGTCCGCGGGCCGTGTGCTCGTGGACGGACTGGATGTCGTCGACCACCCCCACGAGGTGCGGTCCCGCATCGGATACCTCCCCGACAGGCCGCCGCTCTACGACGAGATGAGCGTGCGCGCCTTCCTCCACTTCGCCGCGCGCCTGCGCGGCGTCGACGCCGGCGCGGCCGACGCGCGGGTGGCCGAGGCGCTCGCGGTGACGCAGCTCGACGACGTGGCCGCGGATCCCATCAGCTCGCTGTCCCACGGCTTCAAGCAGCGCGTCGGCATCGCGCAGGCGATCGTGCACAAGCCGCGGCTGCTCGTCCTGGACGAGCCGATCAGCGGGCTGGATCCCGTGCAGATCGTCGAGATGCGCGCCCTGCTCCGGAGCCTGCGCGGCAAGCACACCATCGTGCTCTCCAGCCACATCCTCTCCGAGATCAGCGAGACGTGCGATCGCATCCTCGTGATCCGGGACGGCGAGATCGGCGCGCAGGGGACCGAGCAGGAGCTCTCGGCCAAGCTGCTCCACGGCGTCCGGGTCGAGCTCACGGTGCGCGGCCCCGAGGGCGCGGACCGCGGCGAGGCGGCGCGCGCGCTCGAACTCGCGCGCGCGGTGGAGGGCGTCACGTCCGTCGAGCAGCTCACCACGACCGAGCCGGGGGGCGACGTCGTGAGCTTCGCGGTCGAGGCCGACCGCGACGTGCGCGCGGCGCTGTGCGCCGAGCTCGTGCAGGCGGGCATCGGCATCCTCGAGGTGAAGCGGAGCGAGCGCGAGCTCGAGTCGGTGTTCCTGCGGCTCGCCTCGCGTGGGGCGCCCGGGGCGAAGGACAGGTCCGCCGCGGCCGGCAGGGCGAGGGCCGGCGGCGACGCAAGGAAGGCCCCTGCGGAGGAGCAGGCGGAGGAAGGCGAGGGCGAGACATGAGAGGGACATTGCTCGTCGCGCGGCGGGAGCTGTCCGCGTACCTGAGATCACCGCTCGGGTACGTCGTCGCTGCCGCTGCGCTGCTCATCGACGGCATCTACTTCCAGGTCGCGGCGCTCGGCTCGGGCGCGCGGCTGTCGGCGGAGGTGCTGCTCAAGTTCTTCGACGGCACGGCGTTCATCACGATGGTCGCGGCGCTCATCCTCTCGATGCGGCTCATCGCCGGCGAGCGCGAGAGCGGGACGCTCATCCTGCTCAAGACCGCGCCCGTGCGCGACGGCGAGATCATCGTCGGCAAGTTCCTCGCCGCGCTCGCGCTGGTCTCGTTGATGACGGCGATCACGATCTACATGCCGCTGCTCATCTTCGTGAACGGCAAGGTGTCCGTCGGGCACATCCTTGTCGGCTACTCCGGGGTGCTGCTGCTCGGCGCCGCGTCGCTCGCGATCGGGCTCTTCGCCTCGACGCTCGCGGCGAGCCAGGTCATCGCGGTCATCCTCGGGGCGGCGATCATCGGGACGCTCGGCTTCCTGTTCCTCGTCGCCCGCGTGACGGAGCCGCCGCTCAACGACTTCGTGAGCGCGCTGAACCTCTACCCGCTCAACCAGAAGCCGTTCCTGAACGGCGTGCTCCGGCTGGAGAACGTCGTGTACTACGTCGCGGTCGCGTACTTCTTCCTGCTCGCCGCGACCCACACCCTGAAGGCGCGGAGGTGGCGGTGAAGGACAAGCAAGCTCAGGCCGACGAGGCCGAGATCCGCGGCGAGGGAGCGGGCTCCGCGTCCCTGCCGGACGCAGGGCGAGAGGCCCCGCAGGCCGGCGAGCCGGCGCCCGCCGCGCCGCTCGCGCCGCCCGCGCCGCCCGCGCTCCGCGCCGGGGGCTGGATGGTCCCGGCGTACGCGGGCGCGCTCCTCGCCCTCTTCCTCGGCGAGCGCGTGGTGCCCACGATCGAGTGGCTCCGCTATGCCCTGTCGGGGCTCGGGTTCTTGACCCTGGTCCTCGTCACCGCGCTGCGCTTCGCGACCGCGGTGCGCGAGTCGGACGAGCGCCGCGCGGTCGAGCGCGCGCTCGCGATCCTGTCGGCGCTCGGCGTCGTCGCGGTGGCGGCCTACTTCACCACGACCGACGCGGGGCAGGCCATGGTCGGCGTCTCGCGCGCCGCGCCCGAGCTGCGCGGGCGCATCGACGCGGCCACGACGGTCGCCTGGGTCGCGCTGCTCGTCATGGCGACGGTGCCGCTGTTCTTCGGCGAGGCGGCGCTCGCGCCGATGCGGCGCGCCGAGCGCATCGAGGGCCGGCGGGTGCGCGCCGCGACGCTCTCGGGCCTGACGCTCGGGTTCGCCGCGGTCTACTCCGCGCTCTTCGTGTTCGCCGCGAGCAAGCTCGATCTCAAGGCGGACTTCTCGTACTACCGCACCGCCCGCCCGGGCGAGTCCACGAAGCGCGTCGCCGAGAGCCTGACCGCGCCGCTCAAGATCACGGCCTTCTACCCGCAGCAGAACGAGGTCGGCGCCGAGGTGGAGGGCTACCTGCGCGAGGTGAAGGCGGCGTCGCCGCAGATCACCGTGGAGGTGCAGGATCGCCTGCTCGTCCCCGCGCTCGCCAAGGAGGCGAAGGTCACGCAAGACGGCGTCATCGTGCTCTCGCGCGACGGCTCGCGCGAGACGCTCACCGTCGGCTCCGACATCAAGAGCGCGGGCGCCAAGCTGAAGAGCCTCGACGCCGACTTCCAGAAGGTGCTGCTCAAGGTGATCCGGCCGCAGCGCACCGCCTACCTGACGGTCGGCCACGGCGAGCTGAACGAGTCGGCCAGCTCCCCCGAGGGGCGGACGACCAAGAACCTCCGCAAGCTGCTCGAGTCCCAGAACTACGTCATCAAGGACCTCGGGCTCGCCCAGGGGCTCGGCAGCGAGATCCCGAAGGACGCGAGCGTCGTCATCGTGCTCGGCCCGCAGAAGGCGTTCCTCCCGGAGGAGGTCGCGGCGCTCAAGCGGCACGCCGATGAGGGCGGGCACCTCCTGCTCGCGCTCGATCCGGACGCCAAGGTCGATCTGGATCCGCTCGCCGGCGCCGTGGGGCTCACGTGGAAGCCCGAGGTCCTGGCGAACGATCGGGTGTACGTGCGGCGGCGCTACAACGACTCGGACCAGGGGATGCTGGTCACGACGCGGTACTCCTCGCACGCCTCGGTGTCGACGCTGAGCCGCCACTCGCAGCAGGCGCCGACGATCTTCCCGGGCGCGTCGTCGCTCGACAAGCGCGAGGACGGCGGCCTCAAGATCGACTTCGTCGTCCGCTCGCTGGGCGAGACGTTCGCCGACGCGAACGGCAACTTCAAGTTCGACGAAGGCGGCGAGAAGCGCAGCGTCTACAACCTCGCGGCGGCGGTCTCGAAGGAGCTCGCGCCTGGCGGGGACGACAAGGAGAAGAAGGAGCTGCGCGCGTTCGTGGTCGCCGACGCTGACGTGTTCAGCGACGCGGCGTTCAGGAACGAGCCCAACATCGTGCTCGCGCTGGACGCGCTCCGGTGGCTCGGCGGCGAGGAGAGCTACGCCGGGGAGATCACGACGAGCGAGGACGTCCGGATCGAGCACACGAAGGAGAAGGACCAGGTGTGGTTCTGGGCCACGATCCTCGTGGCGCCGGCCATGGTGCTGGGTCTCGGGCTCTTCATCACGCGCCGCGGGCGGCGCGCGAGCGGGAGGCGCGCATGAGGTTGGAACGCAGCTTTTTCGTGCACCTCGGCCTTCTTGTGGTCGCGGCCTTGTCCGCGGTCCTCGTCTGGACGCGCGACGAGAAGGCGGCCGCCCTCTCGGTCGCGGACGTGACCGTCTGGACCGGCCGGGCCGACGATGTCGAGCGCATCGCCTTCGAAGGGAAATCGAAGACGGTCGTCCTCGAGGCGAAGAAGGACAAGGAGGGCCGCTACTTCGTCGGCACGGCGGAGCGCAAGACGACGCCCCCGGCCGAGAAGCCGAAGGACCCGCACAAGCCCGACGACGGGGCGCACGACGACGAGCCGCCCGCGGAGGCTGAGCCGACGGTCAAGACGACGACGTTCGTCTCGGTGGCCGCCGGCAACAAGCTCGCCGAGGCGATCGCGCCGCTGAAGGCGCTGCGCTCGATCGGCCGCATCGCGGACGACCGCGCGGCCGAGTTCGGGCTGGCCGAGCCCGAGGGCACGCTCACCGTCAAGCTGCGCGGCGCCGAGCGAAAGCTGGTCCTTGGCGGCGCGACGCCCGGCGGCGCGGACCGGTACGCGCGCGACGAGGCCACGGGCGAGGTGTACGCCATCAAGGGCGACATCTACCGCGATCTCGACACCGCGGAGTCACGCCTCCTGGAGCGGGATCTGCACGAGTGGAAGGACGTCGATCTCGCCAGGGCGCGCGTCATCGCCGGGGACAAGCGCCGCGAGGTCGTGCGCAGCGGCGACGAGGGCAAGAAGTTCTGGGCCGATCCGGCGAGCCCCGAGCAGAACGACGAGACGGTAGGCAACTGGATGAGCAAGCTCGACCGTCTCCGTCCGACCGAGTACGTGGCCGTTGCCCCGGAGCAGAAGGAGGTCGTGGTGCGGATCGAGTACACAGGCCGCTCTGGCGACATCGGCTTCGCCGAGCTCGTGAAGGGCCCCCCCGGGGCGAGCGGCAAGCCCGACTATTTCCTGGTCACGGAGCGCACCCGCCTCTACGGCAAGGTGCCGGTAGGCGTCGCTGAGCAGGTCGAACAGGACGTCGGCGCCGTCGTCAAGTAGCCCTTGCGCCTCGCGACCGCGCCGGAGTAGCCGCCCGGCGCGGTCGGCGCGGTCAGCCTTCCGCGAGGCGCCGGCCGCGTCCTGCGGCGCAAGCTGTCGCCCCCCAGTCGCTCTTTACTTGCCGTACCGGGTCCGGTCCTGCAACGCTCGGGCGCAATGTTCTTCCGACGATTGCCTACCCTAGCGCTGAGCGCTGCGGCGGCGCTCGCGACGGCGTGCGGTTCGCCGCCTCCACCGCAACCCGTAGCGCCGCCGCCGGCCGTGATTGAGGCGCCTCCGCCTCCGCCTCCCCCTGCTCCGAAGCCCTGCAAGGCGCTCGACGAGCAGTGCCAGGCAGAGGCATCGACCCGGGCGAAGATCGCCCAGAGCTCACTCGTGTTCACGCCCGCGAAGGGTTGGACCTATGCCCAGGCGGAGAGCGCCACGATCGCGCAGGCCGCCGACGAGGGCCCGGCCTTCGCGACGGCGCAGATCGACGCGGGCGAAGGCAAGCAGGCGATCGAGAAGCGCGACGCCGCGCTCGAGGCGCTGGCGCGCGAGATCAACGTGACCTTGCCCAAGAAGAAGGTGAACTGGAAGAAGCCCGACGACATCAAGGACGTCGCCGGGCGGAAGATCGGCCTGTGGCAGAAAGAGGGCGCGACCCGCGGGGCCAGGAAGGGCCCGCTGCTGATCTTCGGCGACGCCGGGAAGGACGGGGAGATCGTGCTGGGGCTCGGCTTCGTCCCCGAGGACGACAACTCCGGCGCCGACGAGACCATCCTGCAATCGATCGAGTCGATCTCGGTCGCGGCGGAGTGATCGCGTGACGGCACCGAACGTCGCGCCGGGCAGCGTCATCGCGGGGAGGTTCTCGGTCCGCTCGCTCCTCGGCTACGGGGGCGCGACGGCCACCTTCCGCGCGGTGACGGCGCAAGCGCGCGACGTCGCCATCAAGCTGTACTCGCCCGTCGTCGGTCAGCGCGCGGACGCGATGCAGCACCTCCAGCGGTACGTGGCCGAGACGAACAGGCTGCCGCCAGAGCTCGCCGCGCACATCCTCGAGGCCGGCTACGACCCGGCGACGGCCGCGCCCTTCACGGTGACGGACATGATCCCGTTTCCGTCGCTCGCCGAGCTCGCGCGTCGCCGGCCGATGGGCTTCGAGGAGGTCGGCTCGATGCTCCGCTCTCTCGCGGCGGTGCTCGACGCTGCCCACGCCCGCGAGGTCCCCCACCACGGCCTCAAGCCGACGAACCTCTTCATCGACCCGAGCGCTCCGGGCAGCGTGAAGCTCACCGACTTCGGGCCGTCCCTCGCGCGGAGCATGGTGCCGACGCAGGAGGGGTACCTCCTCTCCGCGCCGTGGCTAGCGCCCGAGCAGCTTCAGCCGGGCGGCCAGGCGGGACCAGCCGCCGACATCTTCTCCGCGGCGCTGGTCTCTTTCTTCGCGCTCACGGGCCGCTCGTACTGGCGTTCCTGCCAGGGTCAGGTCGACGTCCAGGGCTGGCAGCGCGAGCTCATGGCGCCGCGCCTCGCCGCGTCCGTGCGGGCCGCGGAGCTCGGCGTCCCGCTGAGCCCTGTGCTCGACGGCGCCTTCGCGCGCGCGCTGGCGCACGATCCGCGCGAGCGCTTCCGCTCGGCGAGCGAGCTCGCGGCCATGCTCAGCGGCTTCTCGGCGGCCGCGATCGAGGTGGGCTCGACGCTCGCTCTGTCTCCTTCGGTGAACGAGGCGGTCGCGCCCGCGCCGCCGGCCGTCGCGGTCACCGCGGCGAGCGCGCCCGCGCCCTTGCCGCCCGGCGACGCCACGCAGCTGGTGCCCTCGCCGTTTTCACCCTCGCCGCAGCCGTC
This sequence comes from Sorangium sp. So ce327, assembly GCF_051530205.1. Taxonomy (NCBI): domain Bacteria; kingdom Pseudomonadati; phylum Myxococcota; order Polyangiales; family Polyangiaceae; genus Sorangium; species Sorangium sp. So ce327. Next base: position 6,588,950 of record NZ_CP150330.1, read on the forward strand.
GCACGCGCCGTTTTCGCCCTCGCCGCCGCTGGCGCCCTCGCCGCAGCCTTCTGCCGACGCGCCCGCCGGACAGGCGCCGTCGCCTTCGGCCCAGAGCCAGACCGCATCCCGCCGAAGCGGCGTTCCCGCGCTGACGGCGGTCAGCACCGCGCCCCGGTCGCCGTGGGGCAAGGCGGCCTCCCTGATGGTGGGCATCGTTGGTGTGCTGCTCGTCGGGGGCACGGCCGCCGCGTGGTACGTCCTGGACCGCAAGGACAAGGCGCAGCCGAGCCCCAGCGCCTCGACCAGCGCTTCCGCGGCGGCTCCCCCCGCGCCGTCGGCCGAGCCCGCTCCGCCGGAGCCAGCCCACAGCGCGCCGGCCGCCGACGCCGGGACCCCGGCCGCCGAGCCCCCGATCGACGCCGGCGCCTCGACCGACGCCGGCGTGGCGACCGACGCGACGGTGAAGATCTCCTGCAAGCCCGTCGCCTGCGAGGAGATCACCATCGACGGCAAGGTGACGCAGGCCCCGGAGGTCGAGCTCGGGCTCACCCCTGGGGTTCACAAGGTGAGCGTCAAGCGAACCGGCTACTTCCCGCGGAGCCTGAGCGTGGTCGTCAAGGCCGGGACGCCGCTCGTGCAAGAGTTCCAGCTCACCGAGATCCCCCCGGCTCAGCCAGCGGGGCAGCCGGCGAGCAAGCCTTGCGGCAAATTCCTTAAGCGCTGCAAGTAGCCGTCTTGCGCGCGATCACGCGCGAGGGTGCGCCCGACGGTACGCGGCGCGCACGTGGTCGTCGGCGAGGTGCGTGTAGATCTCGGTCGTCACGACGTTCGCATGACCGAGGAGCGCCTGGACGCTCCGGAGATCCGCGCCCCCCTCGAGCAGGTGCGTCGCGAACGAGTGGCGGAGCTTGTGCGGCGAGCTCGGCTTGGCGATGCCCACGGCGCGCGCGTATCCGCCGAGGAGCTTCCACACCGCCTGCCTGGTGAGCGGCCCGCCGCGCGGCGAGAGGAACAGCACCTGGCTCGCCGCGCTGCGCGGGTGCGTCGCGCGCAGCTCCAGGTAGGCGTCGATGGCCGCGAGCGCCGGCTCGCCGAGCGGCACGAGCCGCCGCTTCCCCCCCTTGCCGAGCGCCATCACGATCCCTTTGCGCCGGTCGATGTCCGCGAGCTTGAGGCGCACCACCTCGCTGACGCGCAAGCCGGCCGCGTACATCACGTGGAGCATCGCGCGATCGCGCAGCCCCTTGAACGTCCCTTGCTCGGGCGCCTCGATGAGGAGCGCTATCTCGTCGAACGAGAGCACCTTGGGCAGCCGCCGCCCGACCCTGGGTCGCTCGACCAGCGCGCACGGATCCCGCTCGATGCGGCGCTCGCGGAGCAGGAAGCGGATGAACCCGCGGACCGCGGAGAGGTGGCGCGCCGCCGAGCTGGCGCTGATGCCCGCCTGGCCGAGCGCGACCAGGTAGGTGCCGATCAGCGCCTGGTCGAGCCCGTCGACGGTCGTGACGCCGCTCGCCTCGGCATGGGCGACGAGCTTGGCGAGATCATGGCCGTAGGCCTCGAGCGTCAGGGGCGCCAGAGCCCGCTCGACGCGAAGGTGATCCAGGTAGGCGTCCACCCAGGTCGCAAGGTCCACGGCCAACGGTACGTCGAAAGCGGCGAAGCGCGCCAGAAAGCCGGGCCGGAGCGGATCGACCCAGAACGCCCCGAACGGCAATACGTCTTCCTCCCTTCCGGCGTTTCACCTCCCCGTCCTGGTTCCAGCCGGACGCGGAATGCGTCACAGTGGGCCCCGTGGTGTCAGCCTTCGAGGTCATCGAGCCCCGCGGAGCGGAAAGCCCGGTCCTCGTCGAGGTACCGCACGCGGGCGTCCACGTGGACCCAGAGTCGCTGTCCTGGACCATCGCGCCGGCGCGCAGCATCGGGCGCGACGCGGACCTGTACGTCGACGCGCTCTTCCAGGACGCTCCGGCCGAGGGGGCGACGCTCCTCTTCTCCAGGATGAGCCGGCTGGTCGTCGATCTCAACCGGAGCGAGACCGACTGCGACGGCGACGCGGTCGAGGGCGGCGGCCGGGCGCCCTACCCGCGGGGGCTCATCTGGCGCATGACCACGGACGGCGAGCCCATCCTTGCCGCTCGGCTGCCGCGGCAGGAGGTGGAGCGCCGGCTCGACCGCTTCTATCGCCCCTACCACGGCGCCCTCAGCGCGCTCCTCGCCCGCAAGCGCGAGCGCTTCGGCTTCGCGATCCTCCTCTGCGCGCACTCGATGCCGAGCCAGGGCCGCCGCGGCCACGCGGAGGGCGCGATCGCTCGGGCCGACATCGTCCCCGGCACGCGCGGGCGGACGACCGCCGCGAGCGCGGTGATCGACGTGGTCGATCAGCACGCGCGCGCCTGCGGCTTCTCCGTGCGCCATGATGACCCCTATAAAGGGGGCTTCAGCACCGCACACTACGGCCAACCGCACCGTGCCGTCCACGCCGTGCAAATCGAGATTGCACGCCGGCTGTACATGGACGAGCAATCCCTTGCCATGGATGGGCAAGGATTCCCTGCCGTGCGAGACTTCGGGCGCACCCTGGTCGCGCGGCTCACCTCAGCCGAGCTGCTCGGTCAGCTCCGCAGCAGCCCTCCCTTCGACGCCCGTGAGATCTGATCCAGCTCCATCAATGGAAAAGCCTTTCGGAGAGGCGAGCCGCGACCGCCCGCCAGCGAGCCGTCGCGCGATCGCCGACCGGGAAAAGGCCGCGCCAGCCCAGCCGGAGGGCGCCCCAGCCGGCGACAGCCCGGCCGACCCCGCCCAGGAGGGACCGGCTGCGGCGTCGATCAGCGTCGCGCCGGTCGATCGGCGCCTAGAGTCGAACCCGGCCATCCCGATCGAGGTGGCGCCCCCGAGCACGCGCGAGCACGTCACCAAGCCGCTCCTCGCGTCCGAAGCGCTCATGGAGGACCTGGCGCCGATGCGTCCAGCGCAGGACGCGGCGCGGATCTGGTGTGCTGCGGTGGGCGCCGGCTTCCTTCTGCTCGGCGGCCTGTCGCTCGCTGGGCTCCGCCCGGACGGCGTTGTCGCGGGGCCGCCAGCGTTCGTCCTGGGCATCGTCGCGCTGTTCACCGCGCTCACGTCGGTGAGCTACCGGCAGCGCGCCGTCGCCATGGTGGTGCTCGGGGCGATCGCGACCGTCCTCGGCCTCCAGAGCTCGGGGACCGCAGTTGGCTGGGGAACCGCCCGGGCCATCGCGGCGATAGCGCTCCCGGCGGCGCTCGTCTTCCGGTCTCGCTACAGGGCCTACAGCGGCGCGCGGTGGCTGCTCGTCGCCGCCTTCCTCGTCACGCTCCCATCCTTCGGGCATGCGATCGGACAGCTGGCTCTGCACGACCCGCACCTGGGCCATCTCGGCGCCTTGCTGGTGATCCTGGCGGTCCTATCCAGCCTTACCGGTTTCATGGGTGCGGAGACGACGGGCGCCGGGTCGATCCTTGCGGTCGCTGTGGTGCTTGCCTTCACGGCCGACCTGGTCGTTGGCAGGCTCGCGCATCTCGACACCTTCTCGCCCCGGGACATCGTCATCGTGCTCTCCGCGGGCCTTGCGTTCGCGGCGACGTCCGCCATCACGAGCCTCGGCCTCTTCCAGATCCTGGCCTGGCGCCTGGCAGCCGACGCCCGGCGTATCGATCTGCACTCCCGCCGCCCCGAGAACGAGAAGGACGGGCGGGATCGGCGTCCGCCCTCGGGCGGCGAGTGGCTGACCTAGGCCGCGCGTCAGCAGGCGCGTAAGGCGTCGGGGATACCGAGGGGAAGGGCTCGTCCGGGCCGGCTTGCGACCCGCGCTTCCCCATCCCGTTCTGCGTCCGGCCGGCGTCAGCGCGCGCTCAACCCCTCCGACAGAGATTTCCAGCCAGCGGCCGCGATGAACCCCCCGGAGGACGCTTGACATGTCCCCCGGCTTCCTTCACTTTCCCGCGCTCCCGAGCCCCCCTGCTCCCCCGCGCAGGGCGTGCGCCCGGCCAGCTGGTTCGATTTACGGTCGGGGCACCGACGCAGGGCCCCTTCCAACCGAGGACGTCATGGCGAAGAGCGACATCACTGGGAAGCGGAAGCTTCTGGCGCAGAATGTCTCCCACTCCAACATCAAGACGAAGCGCTGGCAGCTCGTGAACATCCAGACCCGGCGCGTCTGGGTCCCCGAGCTCAACCGCTTCGTGAAGCTCAACCTCACGACGCGCGACATCCGCACGATCGACAAGATCGGCGTTGTCGCCTACGCGAAGCGCTACGGCGTCGCGCTCTAGGCCCAGCGTCAGCGCGCCGGCCGGCCTGAATGTCGGCCGCCGCTTCGCGGCTGGATGCGCGCCGCGCTCTGTTCTCCCCCTCTCGGGGTTCACCTCCATCCATCTCCGGCCCTGGAAGTGCCGCGTGCGTGACGGCACGCGGCGCATGCAGCCAGTGCGAGCTGGCAGGCGTCGGCCGCAGCGCACGTTGCGCAGCGGCTCGCTGTACCTCCCTGCCGCCTCGGCGCGCCTCCACGGCGCCCTCGATGGCCCGCGTCGCGTCGGCTGACGGAAGCCGCATGGCCGGCCGATCTCCGCTTCGGCCGACCGACGCCCGCTGCGCTCACCCCTCCGCTGGCTGCGTCCCTGCCCCCGCCATGAAGCCGGCTGCGAGGTTGGCCGTGCGCGCGTCGCGCTCGTCGCGCAGGACGGCGATGGCGGCGCTGGCGCCCTGCTGCGTGCGGACATCATGAAGGGCAGCTTCGAGCGCGTTGCCGCCGAGGAGCGCGGTGAGGACGCTCACCTCGATCGTGGGCTTGCCTGCGAGCGCGATCGCAGCCCCGAAGGCGCCGCGCTGGAGGATCCCGATCGGAGCGGCCGCGGGCAGGGGCGTGCCGGGGGCGAGGCGCGTGATCCCGCGGCGCACCGGGACGGCGTCGCGGCCGAGCACGATCTCGAGCTCGGGGACGGTGATGCCATCGTCGGTGCGCGTGTAGGCGAGCGCTGCGACCGTGCCCCAGCCGTCGCAGGCGACGATGGCGTCCGTGGGTCGCGCCACATCCCCTACCGGCCACGGCGCCTGGAGCGCGGTCGCCCCCTCCGCGATCGTGGTCGACGCGGCTTCCACCTCGGCGGGCACCGCTTCGGCGATGTCTTCGGCGGTCAGCGTCCCCCCTGCGACCGCCCCGCCGACGGCCAGCAGCGCCCGCTCCACATCGCGCGCCCGGAGCGCCACCGCGCCGAGCGAGCCGACCTCGCGGAGCAGCGCGGCGCGCCCGGTCGCACCGGCGCGCTCCGCCGCGACCACACCGGAGCGAACCAGCTCACGGAGCCGCGCCCGTCCGAGATAGCCATGCAGCAGGACCAGCATGCCGAGCGAGCGCGGAACAGCGACGTGCGCGGCCTCCGGGACGCTCTGCCCATCGACGAACCCGCGCGGCCGCGGCGCGCCGCGCCCAGGCTGGATCGCCCGTCCATCGAACGCCCTCGCGCCGACGCCGACGCCGGCCGCCAGCGCGACGGCGGGCGCGAGCAGCACGTCGGGCTGCGCGCCAGCTGCAGCGAAGAAGCCGGCGACGATCGCGTCGATCGCGCTGCCGGAGGACTCGAGCGCGGCCCGCGCGGCCGAAGCCGCAAAAGCGTCGCTCGCGGTGGCTGCCGCGCCGCGGATCACTGCTCCTCGTCCTCGGCGACGAGGGTGCTGGGCATGGGCATGGTCGGCCTTACCACAGCCGACGCCGTCGAGCGATCGGGCGTGCGCGCGAGCGCCGCCGCGAGCAGCGCCTTGATCTGCGGCGCGCGGTCTCCCTCGACGACCAGGAACACCTCACGCCGTCCGCGCAGGCGCTCGGCGACCCGCTCGAGCGCGGCCGCTCCCATCGACGAGGACCGCCCGAGCGCGCGCAGCCGTGTATAGACGATCGGCCCGGGCGGCGGCGCGTCGCGCGCCACGTCGAGCACCGGGATGACCTTCGCGGCGCGCGCGGTCGCGACGATGTCGTCGCGCTCCCAGATGCCGGAGGGCTCCCAGCAGCGCACGACCCCTTCGGCGGGCAGGCGCTCGAAGAGCGCCGCGAGCTTCTTGCGGTTGCTCGCCGTCGGCCGGAGCGACGCCGGCGTCTGGAGCAGGACGCACCGCGCCTCCAGCACGGCCGCCACCTCGAGCGAGGCCGAGAGCGCCTCGTCGAGGTCGCGCCCGCCGGCGAGCTCGCCGACAACGCGCGGCAGCACCACGCTGAAGACGAAGCCCGGCGGCACCGCCTTGCGCCACTTGCGCAGCGTCGTCGCGCGAGGCAGCGACGTATCGAGCGGGCGGAGCTCGACCAGATCGAAGCGATCTTTGTACTTCTGGATATCGCCCTTGAGCGAGGGCAGTCCGACGAGGAGGCGGGCCATCAGCGCGGACTCTTAACCCAGCTTGCGCGCCGATGCAGCGCGTGCCCGACGGCGGCGCGATTTCTCATTTGAGGAGCAAAATCCTTGATTTATTCGAAGTGGAACCACTGCGTCGGGTTGTCCCGGAGGAAACGCTCCATCTCCGCCGTGATTTGCCGCGCTGCCACGTCGAGCTCGGACGATCCTGGCTTGCGGGGGAGCGAGATGGGCGGCGCGATGCAGATCTCGTACTCCATGAAGCCGGTCCGCCGCGTGAACACAGGGACGATCGGCGCGCCGCTGACCGCCGCCAGCTGAAGCGGGCCCTCCGGGACGCGCCAGGGTCGCCCGAAGAGCTCGACGTCGCGCCCGCGCATCCCGGACGGAAGGCGATCGATCTGGATGGCCACGACGCCCTGCCGCCTGAGGTGCGCCAGCAGCGGGAGCACCGCGAGCGGATCGTCGGCAACGTGCTGCATCCGTACGCCGACCCGATCTCGCGTGCCGTCCTGGATGGCCTGCGCTCGCTCGTCGCGCTCGCGCTGCATCACGATGAGCACGTCGGCCGCGTGCACCGATCGCAGCAGCGGCGCGGCGGCCTGCCAGCCGCCGGTATGCGCCGTGACGACGATCACGCCGAGGCCCCGCCGGAACGCGTTCGTGAAGTGCTCGTCGTTCACGCACAGGCCGGTGAGCCGATCGGGCCGGCTGCTGCCCGCGATGAACGCGTCCGTGAGACAGCTGGCGAAGTTGATGAACACCCGGGCGACGTCGCGGTACTCGTCGAGCGTCCCCCGCTCGCCCAGCGCCAGCTGCAGGTTCCGGCGCACGGCCCTCCGCTGCTCCGGCAACACCGCCCCGACGACGAGCCCGAACAACGCAGGGCTGTGCCGGACGAGGAGGTCCGGGCCGTAGGTCACCCCAGCGTCGACCGCCCGCCGCCAGAGGACGGAATCGTGCCGGCGTAGATCGTCGAGGAGCGCTCGGAGCCTGGAGGGGAGATCCACGTTGGTGCTCGTGCGCGCGGCGCCTTGCCGGCGCACACCGTAGCGGATCATCGGGCCCCCGCGAAGAGCGCCCGAGCACCGCCGCGCTCCCGCGCTGCGTTCGATCGCGGCGGGCGGCGCGCCTCAACCTGCACCGGGATCCTCGTTCGGCCCGTCAGGCCTCGGCGCGCCCGGGCTCGCCGGCTCGCCGCCCGCTGCGTGGCTCATCCCCCACGCCGCGACGGCGCGCACCGAGGCGTCGTCATGGGCGAGCGCCGCGACGAGCGCGCGCTTCGCGCTCGCTGCCGCCGCGCCCTCTGCGCCGCTCGCCAGCCGGTTCGCAGCGACGATCGTCGCGTTTCGGGCGAGCCCGCCGCGTCGCGCGCGCCGGACCGGCGTCCCGACGGTCAGCGCGTCGAACGCTTGCTCGTCGAGCGCCACGAGGTCGTCGACGTCCCGCGCTTCCCATCGGGCTAGAGGATGGAACGGCGCGGTGCGCTCGAGGGCCGGGGGCGCGGTCCTGTTGAAGGGGCAGACCTCCTGGCAGACGTCGCAGCCGAAGAGGTGCTCACCCATGCCGGACCGCAGCGCCTCGGCCGGCGCGTTCCTCTGTTCGATCGTCAGGTACGCGATGCAGCGCCGCGGATCGAGCACGAACGGCGCGTCGAACGCCTGGGTCGGGCACGCGTCGAGGCAGCGCGTGCACGATCCGCAGCGCTCCGCGATGGGCACGTCGGCGACGAGATCCAGCGTGGTGACCACCTCGCCGAGCAGCTGGTAGCTCCCCTGCCCCGGCGTGATGATCAGCCCGTTCTTGCCGACGAAACCGATGCCAGAGCGCGCCGCCCAGACGCGTTCCATGACCGGCTCGACATCGCAGAGCGGCCGCGCGAGCACGGATGGCGCGAGCGAGCGGATGAACGCCGCGAGCCGCCGGAGCCGCCGCTTCAGGTGGTTGTGATAGTCCTGCCCGCGCGCGTACCGCGCGACGCTCTGCGCGAGCGGCGGGTCGCGCCGCTCGCTCTCCTTGGGCCGCGCATACCTGCGGCCCACGCACACGACCGAGCGTGCTCCTTCGAGGATCGCGCTGGTGTCCAGCCGGCGCCGCTGCTCCGCGTATTCCGCGAGGTAGCCCATCTCCCCGTGCATGCCGCGCGCGACGAACTCCAGGTACCGTGCGTGCTCGACCCCGAGCGGCTCGTCGGCGCGCGCGACGCCCACGACGTCGAAGCCGAGCGCGAACGCCTGCTCGCGCACCAGCCGGTCGGGCGTCGTTCGCGCCGCGCTCGCCTCCCCGGCGGTACGATCGGCATCGCGCTCGCTCATCGCAGGAGGATGGACCGGAAGGCCTCGCGGCGGTGCTGGCGCCACGCTCGACGACCGCGCGCCACGCGAGATCACCCGGCGTTCCGGTCGCCGAGCAGCCGATCGAGCGTGATCGCGCACGCCGCGCGCACGCTCAGGTGGTTGTAGCCGGTGCTCGCCCCCGCCCTGATCGGCTCGATCCGCACGTCGGCATCGGCGATGACCTCTGGCGCGAGGCCCCAGCCTGTGCCGAACAGGATCACCACCGGGTCGCTCGCTTGCGCGAGGCGCGCGCTGGTCGCTGCGTAGCTCGTCACCGGCAGCCCTCGCGAGGCCGCCGCGGTCGTCCAGACCTCGACGCCGCGCCGACCTGCGCCGCTCAGCGCGGAGTACACGTCGTCCAGGCTGGGGACCACGCTCAGCACATCGAGCGCGACCGCGCGATCCGGGATCCGGCGCTTGCCGGAGCCGAGCACCCAGTGTTCCTTGATCCGCTCTGCCAACGCGCGCTGAGCGGCGACCGGATGAACGACGAAGAGCCGCTCGGCGCCGTACGTGCGCGCGCTCCGCGCCATGTCGTGCAGATCGAGGTTCGTGATCGCCGTGGTCACCGTCTCCCCGGACCGGTCGAGCACGGGGTAGTGAACGAGCGCGAGCGCGAGCCTCATCGCCGCGCCTCGCCGCTCTCGTCCGCGGGCGGCTCTCCCCCCCGCGCCTTGCGCCAGAGGTCGGGCCTGCGCTGGGCCGTCCGCAGCTCGGCCTCCGCTCGTCGCCAGCGCGCGATGGCCGCGTGGTTTCCTTGCTGCAGCACGTCGGGCACCTTGTGCCCACGGAACTCCACGGGACGGGTGTACTGCGGGTACTCCAGGAGCCCTGCCAGCGCGGGGCTGTGCGACTCGTGCTCCGCCGACACAGCGTTCCCGAGCACCCCTGGGAGCAGGCGCACGCACGCATCGATCACCGCCATCGCCGCAACCTCGCCGCCGGTCATCACGAAGTCGCCGAGCGAGATCTCCTCGTCGACGAAAGCGCGCACCCGCTCGTCGAACCCCTCGTAGCGACCGCAAACGAGCGCAACGGCAGGGCGCACCGCGAGCTCGATGGCCTTCTCCTGACGGAAAGGCTGCCCCTGCGGCGTGAGCAGCACCCGGTGCGCGCGCGGCAGAGGCCCCGAGGACGCCGTCGCCTCGGCCCCCGGAGGCGCGCTCGACGCGTCGCCTTCGGCGGCGGCTTCGTCGAGCGCCTCCAGGCAGCGGACGATGCAGTCGACGCGCATCACCATGCCGGAGCCGCCGCCGTAAGGCGTGTCATCCACGCTCCGGTGTCGGCCGAGGCCAAACTCACGCGGGCTGCGCGTCCGCACGGCGAGAGCACCCGACGCGAGCGCGCGCCCGACCATGCCGATCGCCAGGAACCCCTCGAACAGCTCCGGAAACAGGGTGACTACGTCGATGCGCATCGAACTTGCCGAGGACGGCTCCCTTGCGTGGAACGGCGGCTCAGACGAGGCCTTCCAGCGTCGCCAGCTGGACGACCTGCCGCTCCGCGTCCACGCTGCTGACGAAGCTCTCGGTCAGCGGGATCTCGATGGAATCTGCGCCCTGCCTCTCCACGACGAGCACATCGCAGGTCGGGTACGACTGGAGCGACCTCACGTGCCCGAGCAGATCGCCATCGGGCGTCATCACGCGCGCCCCCTCCACGTCGCAGGCGTAGAACTCGCCCTCGGAGAGCGGCGCGAACACGTCCCGAGGGACGCACACCGTCGCTCCGCGCAGGGCCTCGGCCGCGTCCCGATCGTCGATCCCGGCGATCCGCACGAGCAGCGCCTTGTCGACGGGCCGCGTCGCGACGATCTTCGCGTCCCGCGCAGAGCCGTCGGTAAGGCGCAGCCTGATCGGAGGGCGCGTGAGGAGCAGGTCGGACGCCTCGTTGTAGAGGCGCAACCGCAGCTCCCCCTGAACGCCGTGCGGACGGGCGACATCCGCGACGGGAACGTAGCGTCGCTCCACGTCGGGCTCTTCTCAGTCGAGGATGTCGAGGTGCGCGCGGCGCCCCGACTTGCTCGCGGCGGCGCTCAGCAACGTCCTGATCGACTGCGCTGTGCGCCCGTCCTTGCCGATCACCTTGCCGATATCCTCGCGCGCGACCGTCAGCTCGATCCGGGGGAAGCGGTCCCCCGCGACCTCGCGCACGACGACCCGGTCCGGCTGATCGACGAGCGCGCGGGCAACGAGCGCGACGAGATCGACCAGCGGAGACGTCGACGAGGCCATGCTACTTCGCGGCGTCCGCGGGAGCGGCCGCCTGGGCCAGGCCAGGGTGCTTCAGGAGCAGCGCCACCGTGTGCGTCGGCTGGGCGCCGTTCGAGATCCAGTGCCTCACGCGGGGAACATCGAGGCGGATCTCGGTCCTGCGCGGGTCGTACGTGCCCAGCCGCTCGATGAACCTGCCGCCGCGCGGGCTGCGCTGGTCGGCGACGACGATGCGGTAGAAGGGCGTCTTCTTGGTGCCCGCGCGGGCGAGGCGAATATGAACGGCCATCTGTAGAACCTCGATCGATATGGAAGAGCCCGTGCCCACGTTGTGCACGGCCTGCTCTGGAGGCGCCGGAGCGTAGCTCGTTCAGTGCTCGGCGCCAGAAGTGGGGGCGCAACCTATGCGAAGATCCTGCCGAGGGTCAACCCCGCACGAGCAGGGCACGTCCGCGGAGGACAACGTTCGGGCCCCTGCGGCCTGCTCGAAGCCCCTTGCGCTCAGTCGCCAACCGTCGCCAACCGTCATCGCCGGACGAGCCCGGTGCGAGCGCGGAGCCGAGGTCCGCGTGCATGCACGGTCGCCAACTTCGTGGAATTTGCGAGGAAAACGGGGAATGTCTCGGAGGTACGTCGTCCAGGACACATTGCTGGAGCAGCGCTTCCAGGGGGTTCACGGGGGAGCGCGTGCTACACGTGGCGTCAGCCCAGATCGAGGATGATGACGCCCCGGTTGGGATCGTCCTCTTCCGAGTCCGGAAGACGACGAGGTGCGGGGTAGCGTTCGATCGGCAGCTCGAGGCGCGGTCGAATTTCTTCTCTTCTGGACCGATCCTTCTCTTCTTCGCGCTGCCGTATTTGCTCGATGATGAACGGAGGAAGCATCGACTAACCCCTCCACCTCGTAGAGTGCTCGGCTGAATTGGTGGAACGAGGTCTGCGAGAAAGCACCCCGCTCTTAGAAGCGAATCTAGCAATGTGGGATGGCGGGTCAAGGTTATCGGTCGGGCCGACAGTGGTATGTTCGCAGCGCTCATGACGCGGCACGGCGCGTGGTTTGCGCACGCATGCTCCTCAGGATCCGGTCCCGGGTCGGGTTCTGGTTCCAGTTCTGGTTCCGGTTCCCGCTCCGCTTCCGAACTTGTTCGGGAAGATCGGCGTTGGCCGGTGCGCTCGCAGGTCACGTCCTGCTCCTTCCTGGCGGCGCTCGTCGCACTGATGGCGCTGCTCGCGCCCGCCCGAGCAGCAGGCGCCGCCTTCGACGTGAACGACCCGAGCTGGGAGGGTTGCTCGGAGCTTCTCGAGATCGCGCGCGCGGAGCTGGGGGCCGCGAGGGTCCATCCCGTCGCCGTGCTCGACTGGAGCCAGGTCGGCCCCGAGGACGGCATCCTGGTCCTCCACCCGTTGCAAACGCTCGACGCCGACGAGACGACCTCCTTCATGAAGGCCGGCGGGCGGCTCGCCATCATCGACGACTTCGGCCGCGGCGACGACACGCTCCGACGATTCCAGATCGAGCGCATCCCGACGCCAGCCCGGCCGCTCGCCGCGCTCCGGAACCGACCCTCCCTCGCGATCGCGGAGCCGGTCGCCGACACCGTCGGGGGCCACTCCGTCGGCCGGCACCCCGTCGTCAGCCACGTCGAGCGGCTCGTCACGAACCACGCGACCGGCCTCCGGCATCCGAACCTCTCGCCCGTGCTGCGGATCCGCGCTGTCAGCGAGCCGGACGTGATCCTCGCCGTCGCCGGGCAGGTCGGCAAGGGCCGGCTCTTCGCGATGGGCGACCCGTCCGCGCTGATGAACATGATGCTCAGGTACCCGGGCAACCGCGCCTTCGCCTCGGGCCTGACGCGCTACCTGGTCGACGAGGATGGAACTCAGCCGCGCCGAGGGCGGCTCCACATCGTCGCGAACCGGTTCGATGAAGAGAGCTCGTTCGGCGGCGAGACGTCGCTCCGAAAGGACTTCGACGCGCAGCTCAAGGCGCTCGCGAGCGCCGTCGAGGACGCCCGCCGCGACGGGCTTCCGGGCGGCGCCCTCCTCGCGCTCGCGGCGCTCGCCGGCCTCGGCCTCGCCATCTGGACCGCGCGCGCCTCCGCACGGCCGTACCGGAGCCCGCTCCCCCGGTACGCCCGTCCGACGCCGCTCGTCGCGCAGGGAGGCGCAGCTGGGCGCTTCGCCGTCCTCGCCGCCCCCTCTTCCCCGCGGGGCCTCGCGTTCCTCGAGCTGAAGAGCGCCCTGTTCGAGGCGCTGTCCTTGCGGTTCGGCCTGGAGGCGAATCCGGCGCAGGAGACGGTCGCGCGGCTCGTCGCGCGAGAGGGATCTCTTGACGAGCGAGCCCTCTCGGCCTTCAAGGATGTTCTGGGCACCATGTACCGAGTCGAAGCGTCCGTCGTCGCCGGCAAACCGGCGAACGTGTCCAGGCCCGCGCTCTCGCACGCCGCCGACGTCGTGCGACATGTCCTCGCCGCCTGCGGCGCCGACGGCCGGAAGCCACCGCGCGGACGTCACCCCGGCGCCCCCCCCGATCCTGCGACGGCGTCCCCGTCGCCAACAGACGCGAAGCTCGCACCACCCCACTCAGACAAAGGCGCTCGATGAACCAGGTTCAGGCCGTCGCCGTCGACGAAATCTCCGCGGCCAAGGAGCGGATCGAGGCGGTCCGGCGAGAGATCACGCGCGTTTACATCGGTTCGTCACGCGCCCTCGATCTGATGCTCACCGCCCTGCTCGCGCAGGGGCACGTGCTGCTGGAGGGCGTCCCCGGCGTCGCGAAGACCACGCTGGTCAAGGCGTTCGCGGCCGCGCTGGGCGCGACGGTCCGGCGGATCCAGTTCACGCCCGACCTCCTGCCCGCCGACATCACGGGGACCTATGTCCTGTCGCCCAAGGAGGGGACCTTCACGCTGCGCCCCGGTCCGATCTTCGCGAACCTCGTGCTCGCCGACGAGATCAACCGCGCCCCGGCGAAGACCCAGTCGGCCCTCCTCGAGGCCATGCAGGAGCGACAGGTGACGATCGAGGGCGATCGCTTCGAGCTGCCGTCGCCGTTCATGGTGCTCGCGACGCAGAACCCGATCGATCTCGAGGGGACCTACCCGCTGCCCGAGGCGCAGATCGACAGGTTCCTCATCCGCGTGAGCCTCGGCTACCCGCAGCACAAGGACGAGGTGGCGATGCTCCGCGCGCACAACGTCGAGGCGCCGCGGGCGCGGGCGACGCTCTCCGTCCAGGACCTCCTCATGCTGCAGGGCGTCGCGCGAAGGATCCACGTCGAGGACGATCTGTACGAGTACGCGGTGAACCTCACCGCGTTCACGCGCACGCACCCTCGCGTGCTGCTCGGCGCATCGCCCCGGGCCACGCTCGCGCTGGTCCAGGCGGCCAAGGCGGCGGCGGTGATCGGCGGGCGCCCGTTCGTCACGCCGGACGACGTGCGCGGCATGGCACAAGCGACGCTGGCCCATCGCCTGGTGCTGGTGCCCGAGGCCGACGTCGATCCCAAGGCGCGCGACACGATCATCGACGAGGCGGTTCAGCGCGTAGGGTACCGGCGCGCGGCGCGGCCGGCGTAAACCCGCATGCAGCTCTACCCCACGCGCACCGCCGCCCACCTGGCCATCGCCGGCGTCGCGGTCATGGGCGCCGGGCTCATCGCGCGCGAGCCGGCGATCGTCGGCTGGGGCGGGGCGATCCTGGTCGCGATCGCGCTCGCCCGCGGCGTGACGCTGGTGTCGGTGGCGCGCATCCGCGCGGCTGGGTTCGAGATGCTCTGGGGCGGCTCGCGGCGGATCCTCCGTTCCGCGCGCGGAGGCACCGTGGAGATCGAGGCCGAGGTCCGGAACCGCGACACCCTCGCGGCTCGCTACGTCAAGCTGCGCACCATCGCCTCGTCGCAGCTCGACGTGCGCATCGAGCCGAACCGCGGCGAAGTCTCCGCCTCGGGTCGGCTCAAGGTGAAGGTCATCGTGCGAACGCCGCGCGTCGGCCAGCACGGGCTCCACGGGCTCGCGCTCGAGGTGCACGGCGCCCCGGGCCTCTTCGAGGTGCCCCTGACCTTCGCGAACCCGTACGGCATCGAGGTGCTCCCGCGGCCCTTCATGCCGTACCTGACGCAGCCGCGCGGAGGACGCAGTCACCTCCTCGCTGCCTCTGGCAAGCCCGGGCGCATACGCGGCGAAGGAGACGATCTGCGCGAGCTGCGAGAGCACCAGCCGGGGGACCCGTTCCGGAAGATCGCGTGGAAGGCGAGCGCGCGCCGGGGCACACTGCTCGTGCGGGAGTTCGAGCGCGAGGAGCGGGATGTGGTCTGGGTCCTCGTCGACGCGGCCGTGGAGCTCTGGGCGGGCCCGCTCGGCCGCGCTCCGCTCGATCTCATGATCGACGAGGCCGCGGCCATCGCGACGAGGCACCTCGGGCGCGGCGATCGCGTCGGGCTCATCGTGCTGGCCCCCGGCCCGCGCGTGACGATCGCGCCCGATCACGGCCCAGGACATGGTCACAAGATCGCGCAGGCGCTCACCGTCGGGTGCGGCACGTACGACGCGGATCGGAGCGAGCTCGACGAGTCGGACGTCGCGGCGCGCGTCATCGAGCACCTCAGGCCGCTCGACGCGCGCGGGCTCGACGATCTGCGCCGCGGCGACCTCGACCGGCTGGCGGCCCGCGCGGAGTCGATGCGCGCGCGCGCGCCGTTCTCGGCGCCGGCGCCGCTCGGGCGCTCGCAGCGCGAACGGACGCTGCGCCGCTACCTCGCGAGCTACGGCATCGAGTCGCCCGCGCGCGCCGAGCCGGATCGGCGCGATCCCGCCGTGGCGGTCGCCGAGTCGCTCACGCACATCGCGCGCGTCAAGCCGCGCGCGAGCATGGTCTATGTCCTCGCGTCGCCTCCGGCCGACGCACAGCTGGGCCAGCTCTCGGAGGCCGTGCGTCGGCTCTCGCGAAAGGCTGTTCACGTGGTGTGGACGCTCCCGGATCTCGAGCCAGGGCTCGGGCCTCCCTGGGAGGCGCCGCGACCGCAGGAGAGCGACGGCGACGAGGGGCAGAGCGGCCCCACGCCGTCCAACAAGGCGTTCCAGGAGCTCGCGCCGATCGCGGCCGAGGCGGTGCTCATCCGCGCGCGGGTGGCTCAGACCCGCCGCGAAGCCGTGCTCCGCAAGGTCGGCGTGCGCGTGGTGCGGCTGCGCGCGGCGGCCGCGCCGAGCAGAGCCGCAGACGTAGCCCACGACGGGGCGCACCCACCGCAGATCTGAGGACGGGCGATGGCCATCGCAGAGCTCTTGCGCACACGCGGTCTCTCCCCGAAGAAGGGGTTCGGGCAGAATTTCCTCGTCGACGTCGATGCGGCGCGCCGGATCGCCGAGGCGGCCACGACGACGGAGGGCGGCGCGGTGATCGAGATCGGAGCAGGGCTCGGCGCGCTCACGCGGCCGCTCCTCGATCGCGCCACGCACGTCGTCGCGATCGAGCGCGATCGCGACCTCGTCCCGATCTTGCGCGAGCAGCTCGCTGGACCGATCGAGGAAGGCCGCTTGACGCTGCTCGAGGCCGACGCAGCGCAGGTCGACTGGGTCGGCGCGCTCTCCGGCCACGCGCGGCCGCACGCGGTGGCGGGCAACCTCCCGTACCACATCACGGGCCGGCTCCTCGAGCAGGCGACCACCGTCGCGCATCAGATCGATCGCGCGGTCTTCATGGTGCAGCTCGAGGTCGCGGATCGCCTGGTGGCCGCCCCGGGCAGCGCCGACTACGGCGCGCTCTCGGTCTTCGTGCAGGCCGCGTTCGACGTGCGCCGCCTCCTGATCGCGCGCGCCGGCGCGTTCTACCCGAGGCCCGAGGTCGACTCGGCGGTCGTCGTGCTGACGCCGTGGCGCCCGCGGCGCGCCGAGGAGACGGACGCCTTCCGAGCGGCCGTGCGCGCCGCGTTCTCGGCGCGCCGCAAGACGCTCCGGAACGCCTGGAAGAACCTCTATGGCTGGTCCTCCCAGGAGCTCGATCGGCACGCGAAGGACGCCGGCATCTCGCTCGACGCTCGCGGCGAGACGCTCAGCGTGGAGGCGTTTGCGCGGATTGCCGCCTCCAGAGGACGCTGAGCGCCCGCCGCGCGCGGGCGCCCCCTCGCCAGCGCCGGTGAGCGAGCGCGGATGAACGTTGCGCCCCGACGTCGCGTACGGAGCCTAGCGACCGAAAAACACGCCCAATGCCGCGCGTCCGCAGCGACGCGGCTGTCAAAAATCCCGCAGAATTTCTGGCAGACGGCACTAGTCGGACGCGCAGGTCCGTGCTAGTGGGCCCCGCGACTCGTCAAAGCACGTACGAGGAGGGCTCCCGCTCCATGGTTGTTGGAAAGATCACCCAGGTCATCGGACCGGTCGTCGATGTCGATTTCCCGGCTGGCCAGCTGCCCAAGATTTTGAACGCGCTCAAGCTGAGCAACCCGAGCATCTCGGCTGAGCCAGACAACCTCGTGCTCGAGGTCGCCCAGCACCTCGGCGAGTCGTCGGTGCGCACGATCGCGATGGACTCCACCGACGGCCTCGTGCGCGGGATGGAAGTCCGCGACACGGGCAAGCCCATCATGGTGCCGGTCGGCAACGAGTGCCTCGGCCGGATCCTGAACGTCGTCGGTGTGCCGATCGATGAAGCCGGGCCCGTTCACGCCAAGAAGGTGGCGCCGATCCACCGGGAGCCGCCCCCGTTCATCGAGCAGTCGACCAAGGTCGAGGTCTTCGAGACGGGCATCAAGGTCATCGACCTGATCGCCCCCTACCGCAAGGGCGGCAAGATCGGCCTCTTCGGCGGCGCCGGCGTCGGCAAGACGGTGCTCATCCTGGAGCTCATCAACAACGTCGCGAAGGCGCACGGCGGCGTGTCGGTCTTCGCCGGCGTCGGCGAGCGGACGCGCGAGGGCAACGACCTCTTCCTCGAGATGAGCGAGTCGAAGCTCGCCGACGGCAGCCCCGTCATCTCGAAGGCCGCGCTGATCTACGGCCAGATGAACGAGCCCCCGGGCGCTCGCTCCCGCGTCGCGCTCTCGGCGCTCGCCGTGGCCGAGCACTTCCGCGACGAGGAGGGGCAGGACGTCCTCCTGTTCGTGGACAACATCTTCCGGTTCACCCAGGCCGGCTCCGAGGTGAGCGCGCTCCTCGGACGCATCCCGAGCGCCGTCGGTTACCAGCCGACCCTCTCGACGGAGATGGGCGCCTTCCAGGAGCGCATCACGTCGACGACCAAGGGCTCCGTCACCAGCGTCCAGGCGATCTACGTCCCCGCGGACGACCTGACCGACCCCGCGCCGGCCACGGCCTTCGCCCACCTCGATGCGACCACCGTGCTGTCGCGCGCGATCTCGGAGCTCGGCATCTACCCCGCCGTCGATCCGCTCGACTCGAACTCGACGATGCTCGACCCCCAGATCGTCGGTGAGAAGCACTACTCCGTCGCGCGGCGCGTCCAGCAGACGCTGCAGCGCTACAAGGACCTCCAGGACATCATCGCCATCCTCGGCATGGACGAGCTCAGCGAGGACGACAAGCTCGTCGTGGCGCGCGCCCGCAAGATCCAGAAGTTCCTGTCGCAGCCGTTCTTCGTGGCCGCCCAGTTCACCGGGCTCGAGGGCAAGCTCGTGCCGCTCAAGGACACGATCGCGGGCTTCGAGGAGATCCTCGACGGCAAGCTCGACCATGTCGCGGAGCAGGACTTCTACCTGGTGGGCGGCATTGAGGACGTGAAGGCCAAGGCGTCGCAGAGGGCGTCCTGACGCAGCCATGGCCGACACAATCCTCCTCGAGATCGTGACGCCGACCGGCGTCGCGCTGCGCGAGCAGGTCACGGACGTGACCGCGCCGAGCGTCGCCGGCGAGTTCGGTGTGCTCCCGGGTCACCTCCCGCTGCTCGCCGCGCTCCGGACCGGCCTCGTGACCTACCACCAGAACGGTCAGGAGCACCGCCTGGCCGTCCATCACGGCTTCGTCGAGGTCGCCGGCGACACCGCGCTGCTCCTCACCGAGCGCTTCGCGGTGAAGGACGACGTCGACGTCGTGAGGGTACGCCGCCGGCTCAAGGAGGTCGATACCGAGCTCGACCACTGGCAAGGCGACCTGACTGATCCGCGCCGCCGGGCGCTCATCGAAGAGGAGCAGTGGCTCGCCACCGAGCTCGAGCTCATCGGCGATCCGCCCCCTCCGATGGTCCGCGAAGATACGCGCTTCCTGGCCGAGCACGCCGAGGCGCCGCCGGTTGACGAGATGGTCGAGGCTTCCCAGCCCGACGAGAGCCTGACGGACCACAAGAAGCCCGGCTCTCCGTTCCCCGATCCTAAGTGACGTCTCTGGCGGCTACCGCCTTGCACGTGCGGCCGCCGCACAGGACACTTGTCTCCACACAGGCCGCGAGGGACTGGGGGGTCTCCCGCTTCGCGAGCCGCCCGTACCGCCGAGGCGCTGGCGCGGACGCCGCCACGCCGTCTGAGTCCACCCGTGATGATCTGCGGGCCCCGCACGCACGGAGCCCCCAAGGCAGCCCATGATCTCTCCGGAGACGATCGCGCTCGTGAAAGAGCGCACGGATCTCGTAGCGCTCATCGGCGAAAGCGTGCGCCTCGCCCGCCGAGGGCACTCCTTCACCGGGCTCTGCCCCTTTCACAAGGAGAAGACGCCTAGCTTCCACGTGAGCCCGAACCGCGGGTTCTACCACTGCTTCGGCTGCAAGGAGACCGGCAGCGCCATCGACTTCGTGATGAAGCTCGAAGGCCGGACGTTCGCCGAGGCGGTCCGCGCGCTCGCCGAGCGCGCCGGCATCGAGGTGGCGGAGTCGCTGACCGAGGCCGAGCGGCGCGAGGCCCAGGCGGCGCGCAGGTCGAAGGACGACCTCTACGCCGTCAACCACCTCGCCGCGACGTTCTTCGAGCACAGCCTCCGCGGGGGGCCGGGCGGCACTCCTCACCCGCTCGCGCGCCACGCTCACGAGGAGCTCGAGCGGCGCGGCCTGCCGCTCCGCGACGGCGATGGAGCCACCGATCCGATCGCCGACGCCCTCCAGGCGTTCCGGATCGGCTACGCCCCGTTCGGATGGGACGGGCTCTCCACGTACCTGCGACAGCAAGGCGTCTCCCCGGTCCTCGCGGAGCGCGTCGGGCTCCTCGTGCCGCGCTCGTCGGGGAGCGGACACTACGACCGCTTCCGGCACCGGCTCATGTTCGCCGTCACCGACGTGATGGGCCGGGTGATCGCGTTCAGCGGACGCGCGTTGCCCGATCCCAGCCCTTCCGAGCTCTCGTCGCTCGGCCTCACCGGCCCTGCGCCGCAGGCCGACGGCGCGCCGGCGAAGTACATCAACAGCCCCGAGTCGCCGATCTACACGAAGGGCGAGCACCTCTTCGGGCTGCACCAGGCGCGCCAGGCGATCCGTCAGCGCGGCGAGGCGATCCTCGTGGAAGGCAACTTCGACGTCGTCGCGCTCCACGCGCGCGGCATCGGCCAGGCGATCGCTCCGCTCGGGACCGCCTTCACGCCCGGACAGGCGAAGCTCATTAAGCGCTTCGCTCCCGCGGTCATCCTGCTGTTCGACGGCGACGCGGCCGGCAAGAAGGCCACGCGCGCGGCGCGCGCCCCGTGCCGTGAGGCGGGGCTCAGCGCGCGCGTCGCCGTGCTGCCTTCGGGCGTCGATCCGGACGACCTCGCGCGCAAGCACGGCCCGGAGGCGATCACGCGCATCGTCAAGGCGGCGCGCGGCCTGCTCGAGCACCTGATCGACGAGGCGCTCGACGGCGACAGCTTCGGAGGCTCGTCGCTGCCCGAGCAGCTCGCCCGCGTGCGCGCCGTGACGACGCTGCTCGCCGAAGAGGACGACCCGAACCTCAGGATGATGGCGAAGCTCTACGCCGATCGCCTCTCCTCGAAGCTCGTGATCGGCGGCCGCTCACCGGACGACCTCCGGCAGTTGGAGCGCGTCGTCGAGGAGTCCCTCTCCCGCCCGCGGAGCCAGCCCACCCGCGAGGTGATCCCCTCCGGACAGACGACCGAGACGTGGGAGCGCGCTCGCTCACGCGCGCAAATCCAGGAAGTAAGCCTGGAGATCCTGGGCGCGATCCTCGATTTTCCCGAGCTGCTGGCCGACGACGATCTCCAGACGGCGCTGGAGTGCCTCGAAGGCGACGTCGCCCTGGCGATTGTTGCGGCGCGTCACAATTTCACTTTTGAAATGGGTCTTGCCGCCAGCGAATTTCTTGCGCAAGTCCCGGCTCCGATCCATTCATTCGCGGCTGGACGGCTGGTCTCGCCTGTCTTCGAAGCGGCCTCAACGGCCAAGGCGACGCTCTTGGAGAATTCACAAAAGTTGAGCAGACAAGCCCTAGCGCGACAAAAAGCAGCCGTCGTGAGCCAGCTCCAGAAGAGCGCCGTCGACGCTGATGCTGAAAACGCTTTGCTGCGTGAGCTATTCCAGCGAAGAGCGGGGGGTCTCGGTCTTCCTTGATGCGTTCCGGGTCGCCTCGCCGTGGCGACCCGACGTGCGTGATCCCTAGAGTTTATCGGAGTCATTGGGTGTCTTGTCGGTCGCGGCGAGCTGATCGCCGTAAGTGGAGCATGAGGTAATGGCGAGCAAGGCCAAGCAATCTTCCGGTCGGGCAGGCGGGGTCGCGAGGGCGGCGGGGGGCGGCGCGCTGAACGGCGCGCGGCACGCATCGACACGCGGGCACGCCGAGGGGGGGGCGCGCCCTAGCAACAAAGGAGACGCGGGCATCCGGGCCGAGCGGTCAGAGAAGGACCGGAAGACGCTCGAAAAGCTCGTTGAAACCGGCAAGAGCAAAGGCTTTCTCACCTATGACGAGGTGAACGACGCGCTCCCCGCGGACGTCGCGCCCGATCAGCTCGACGACGTGGTGGGCGCCCTCGGCGACGAGGACATCGAGATCGTCGACGGCGCGACCCAGGTGAAGATCGCGCCGAAGCGCATCGCGGACGAGGAGGCGGGCGAGAAGAAGCTCGTCGTCACGCCCGACCGCGAGGAAGAGGACGTCGACTACTACTCGAAGTCGAACGACCCCGTCCGGATGTATCTCCGGAAGATGGGCAGCGTCTCGCTGCTCACCCGCGAGGGCGAGGTCGAGATCGCGAAGCGGATCGAGATCGGCGAGCAGAAGGTCAACGCCGCCATCCTCGACTCCCCCATCGCCGTCCGCGAGATCATCGATCTCGGCGAGAAGCTCCGGAAGCACAAGATCCGGGTGAAGGAGCTCATCAAGGACGCCGAGAACGACGACCAGGAGTTCGACGAGGAGGAGGCCGACCGGCGCATCATCCGCCTCATCGACAAGGTGAAGCGCGTCGACAAGAAGAAGGCGGAGCTCCTGGAGGAGCGTAAAGAGGTGAAGACGGAGGTCCGCCGCAAGCAGATCGACGTCGAGGTGACGCAGGCGACAGCCGAGCTCGTGACGACGCTCGAGGAGATGCGCCTCAACAAGCGGACGATCGACAAGATCGTCCAGAAGCTGAAGAGCCTCATCTCGAAGGTCGAGAAGGCCGAGGCGGGCGCGACGGAGCTGGAGCGGCGCACAGGGCTCTCGAAGGGCGAGCTCAAGCGCGAGCTCATCAAGGTGAAGGGCAACCGCGCCCTCGAGGGGCGGCTCGCCAAGAAGCTCAACGTCAACCGCGAGGAGCTCAACGACTTCGAATCGACCATCAAGAACGCCCAGAAGGGCCTGAAGAAGGTCGAGGAAGAGCTCAACATCGACGTCGCCGCGATCCGCGATACCTACGAGAACATCCGCGAGGGCGAGCGGATGGCGGAGCGCGCCAAGGCGGAGCTGGTCGAGGCGAACCTCCGCCTCGTGGTCTCCATCGCGAAGAAGTACACGAACCGCGGCCTCCAGTTCCTGGACCTCATCCAGGAAGGGAACATCGGCCTCATGAAGGCCGTCGACAAGTTCGAGTACAAGCGCGGCTACAAGTTCTCGACGTACGCGACGTGGTGGATCCGGCAGGCGATCACCCGCGCGATCGCGGACCAGGCGCGGACGATCCGCATCCCGGTCCACATGATCGAGACGATCAACAAGCTGATCCGCACCTCGCGCTACCTCGTGCAGGAGTACGGCCGCGAGCCGACCCCCGAGGAGATCGCCGAGAAGATGGAGCTCCCGCTCGACAAGGTGCGCAAGGTCCTGAAGATCGCGAAGGAGCCGATCTCGCTCGAGACCCCCATCGGCGAGGAAGAGGACTCGCACCTTGGCGACTTCATCGAGGACAAGAGCGTGATCTCGCCCGCGGAGGCCGTGATCAACATGAACCTCGCGGAGCAGACCCGTAAGGTCCTGAAGACGCTGACGCCGCGCGAGGAGAAGGTGCTCCGGATGCGCTTCGGCATCGGCGAGAAGAGCGACCATACGCTCGAAGAGGTCGGTCAGGACTTCGAGGTCACGCGCGAGCGCATCCGGCAGATCGAGGCGAAGGCGCTCCGCAAGCTCCGGCACCCCAGCCGCTCGAAGCAGCTCAAGAGCTTCATCGACAGCTAGTCCGTGGGCTGGCCTGCTCGCCCAATGAAGGCAGCTCTCCCGCGCAGGCCGCGCTGCCGGCCTCTCGCTGGCCAAGCACGCGCTCGCGTGGGCAGCCGTTCGCTCGGCGAGCAGCGCGCCGCCGTGGCCCTCCTCGTGCTCGCGAGCGCGGTCCTCGGCTGCTGCACCAAGACGATGTCCGAAGAAGACTGCCGCACGATCGGCGAGGGCATGCGCGCCGCGTGGGCAGCGGAGGCAAAGCGGGTGGGGTCCGCCGCGAAAGGGGGCCCGGGGAAAGCCTCCGTGGTGATCGACAGCGAGGGCGAGAGGCTCTCGTCGGAGTGGACATCCGACTGCAAGCGGGAGCTCGCCGGGAGCAAGGTGGACCCCGGCGAGCTCGGCTGCCTGACGCGCGCGAAGACGCTCGAGGAGCTCCGTCGGTGCGCCGCGCCGTGAACGCGTGCGCCCGCGCCTGAGGGGCATGACGGGCGCGCCGCGGCGATCTCAGTTCAGGAAGCGCTTGTCCTTCGGCGGGTCTTTCTGGCCGCCGGGGATGACCCGGAGCGGGACGCCACCGGAGCGGCCGCGCGCCGCGGGGACGCGACGGAGCGCCGCGGATTGCGCCTGCAGCTGGCGGAAGCGCATCCGTAGATAGAAGCGACGCAGCGGAGAGAAGTCACCGAAGAGGTAGCCCGCGAGCATTGCGCCGAACGGCGTGATCTGCCCCTCCGGGGGCGGCGCAGTCTTGGAGATCACGTAGAACACCGATATCGCGAAGATGAAGACGAGCAGCATCGTGCCCGTCACCGGGATGACGAAGAAGAGGCGGACCGTGGCGTGACGGTGCGCGAGCGCCCACGCAACGGAGACCGCCCCGACCATCCCGAACCCGCCGTAGAACACGGGCTGCTCCACCTGCGGCAAGATGGCGCCGACGGCCACCTGAAGCGCGAACGCGAAGGCCGCGGAGCCGAAGAGGAACGCAACCATGCGACCGGCGCCCCAGCGCTCCTCGAGCGAGGTGCCGAAGAAGTACAGGCCGAGCAGCGTCCAGATGAAGTGCCAGGGATTGCTCGGGCTGTGGACGAGCGGCGCCGTGAGCAGCCGCCACACCTGACCGTGGAGCACCTTCTCGCTGATCCCGAGGAACGGACGGAGCACGCCTTCGCCGGCGCCCCCCCAGTTCAGGCCCAGGGTGAACATCACCCAGATACAGCCGATCGCGATCATCATCCCCAGCAGGGCCTTGCCTGGCTTGGGGAACCCCATCGAGCTGTGCTCCGGGCGCATGGATCTCCACCTAACAGCGGCGCCCCCGACGAGCAACCGCTGCCCCCGGACTCCACGGCGATCCGCCCGGCGCCGCCCCCCATCCAGCGGCCGCGACGCCCGCTGCGCGCCATCCAGGACGCTCCGGGGCAGGGCCCGCCCGGCCGCGCACAGTCACCCCGGCAGCCCCCCCGGGAGCGCGCACGTCCCTGCTGCGTCCGCTGGCTAGCGGCTCAGAAGAAGTTGCCGATGTTGAACTCGAACTTGTACGTCTCTTCGTAGGGCAGCCGCTTGAACGGGAAGCCCCACTCGAAGCGCAGCGGTCCGAGCGGGGAGAACCACCGGAGCCCGAATCCCCACGAGGTGCGGACGTCGAGGAGGCGCTCGGCCGAGAAGCACGGGTTCGTGACGTCGTGCGGCGATGCGGGGGCGGCGTTGCAGTAGAGCTTCTCGAGGTTCCAGGCGTTGCCCAGATCCGTGAAGACGACGCCCTTGATCTGCACGGCCTCGAGGATCGGGAACTCCAGCTCGAGGTTCTGGTAGTACATCAGGTTGCCGCCGATGTTCGCGCCGTTCGCGATGGGCAGCGAGTTCGGATCGAGCGACTCGCGGAGCGGGAGGCGCGGGCCGATGTCCCGGATCTCGAAGCCGCGCACGTCGAGGATGCCGCCCAGGAAGAAGCGGGCGAAGATCGGCACGCCCTGCGGGTTGGGGCTCGTCACCATGCCGGCCTCGGTGTTCAGCTTGAGGACCAGGCTGTCCGTGATCGGGTAGTAGAACCTCCCCGTGGCGCGGTACCGCAGGAACTCGTTCTCGCTGCCGAACGCGCTGTGGGCGAGCTCCACCGAGCCCTGCAGGTAAATGCCCGAGGTCGGGAAGAGCTGGTTGTTGCGCGTGTCGAAGGTGAGCGCAGGGCGGATGCTCGACGTGAGCCCGGCGTTGAAGAGGTTGTAGAGCGGGAGCCGCTGGAACGAGGCGCGCTCCTCTGCCGTGCCGAGGCCGGTGTTCGTGGCCGACGAGATCTCGTCGTTCTCCAGCGTGTAGGTCAGCTGCGCGCGCAGCTCCGGTTCGATGAGCGGGTAGCCGAGCGTGAGCGAGCCGCCGGTGGAGGTCTGCGAGAACTCCGTGTAGGTCCGCAGCTGGTTGTAGACGCTCACCGCCGCGGAGAACGGGCTGTCGAACAGGTACGGCTCGAAGAAGCGGACGTCGATGAGGCGCCGCGATCCGGAGATCTGCGCCTGGAGCGACAGCGACTGGCCGCTCCCGAGCAGGTTCGCCTGCTGGACCTGCGCCGTCGCGATGAAGTTCTCGACGCTCGAGAAGCCCGCGCCGATCTGGAAGGTGCCCGTCGGCTTCTCGCCGATGTCGACGTTGACGTTGATGTGCTGGGGGTCGTCGCCCTGCTCGGTGGAGATGTCGACCCGCTCGAAGTAGCCGAGCGCCGTGATCCGCTGCTTCGATCGCTCCAGCTTCGTCTCGCTGAACAGCCGCCGCTCCTCCACCTCCATCTCGCGGCGGATCACCTTGTCCCGCGTCTTCGTGTTGCCGCGGATCTCGATGCGCCCGAAGTAGACGAGCTGGTTTCTGCGGATGCCGACGGTGATGTCGACCTCGCGCCTGTCCGGGTCGAGCTGGGTGTCAGGCGACGCCTCGACGTTGGCGTACCCGGCGTCCCGGTAGAGCGTCTGGATCGCGCCGAGATCCTTCGCGAGCTCGGCGCGGTTGAACCAGTCGCCCGGCTTGGCCCGCACCATCTCGCGCAGCGCGCGGCGCCCGCCGAGCGGCTCGATCTCGCGGCCGTCGGCGTCGCGCTCGTAGACGCGGAGCGAGCGGATGCGGAAGCGCGGCCCCTCGTTGATCGTGATCGTGACCTCGATGCCCGTACGGTCGGGCGTGAGCATCACCCTGGGCGTCGCGACCTGCGCCGCGAGGAAGCCACGATCGTAGTAGAGCGCGTTGATCACGAGGACGTCGCGCTCGAACGCGTCCTGGCGGAACGGACCGCCGGTGCCGAAGGCGAAGAAGCCCCCCTGCCCCGTGATCATGACCTCCCGGAGCTCCTCGTCCGAGATGTTCTGGTTGCCGATGAACGTGATGCGCCGGACGGTGACCGGCGAGTGCTCCTTAATCGTGAACTTGACGGTGACCTGGTTCTCCCGCTCCGGCTTGACCTCGTAGCTGACCTCGGCGAGGAAGAAGCCCTCCTCGGCGTACTTGTCGCGGAGCTTCTGCACGCCACGCCGGATCGCCGCGTAGCTCAGGATCGTGCCGGTCTTGATCTCGACCGAGAGCGCCTCGGTGAGGTCCTCGCCGTCGATCTCCTTGTTGCCGGAGAACTCGATGGCCTTGATGCTCGGGCGCTCGCGGACCAGCACCCTCAGGCTCACGCCGTCGTCGCGGCGCGTGAGGTCGACCTCGACGTCGTCGAACAGGCCGGAGTCCCAGAGCTCGCGCACGTCGCGCGCCAGCCCCTCGGGGGTGAACGGCCTGCCGACCCGCGTCTGCCCGAGGTAGACGAGCACGTCCTCGGTCGAGATCCGCCGGTTGCCGGCGATGGCGACCTGAACGACCGGCTGCCCCCGAGCGAGCTCGGCCTCCGTGGGCGCCAGATGGATCGTCGGCTCGACGGCGTCGGCGGCGACCTGCGCAGGTGTACCGGCGCCAGGCTGGGCTCCTGCGGTCGCGTCGGCCGGCGCGGGCGGCTGCGCAGCGCTGGCCGGGGCGGGAGGCGGCGCGGCGCCGCCCCGGGGGGGCTGCGCGCCCGGAGCACCTCCGGGCACCTGAGCTGCCGCGAGCCGGGGCCGTATCGCCGCTACTGCAACGAACACCAGGAAGAGGCCGAGCCAGACGAGCCGCAGCCAGCGGCCGAGAAGGCGAAGCATGGGTCGGGTGCCTGTCGCGTACAAGGCGCCACCCCGTAGCCCAGCGCGCCGTGAGTCTCAAGGGCGGACGCCGAAATCAAGGCGTCGCCGTCAGGCCGCGCTGCGCTGCCCGCGTTCGGGTCGATCTCGCGGCCATCTGACGCTATGCCAGGGTCCGCACGAGCGCAGGCGAGCACGCGCTGCGAGAAATTCCCGCGAGGCAGCCTTGACCGAGCGCGAGCCCCTGGGTAATTGCCGAGGCTCGCCAGCGTTCACCTGAACATCGGAGCACCTGTTCGTCCGGTGCCCGCGCACTCCCTGGAGCATCGCGTGTCTCGAACCCCCTCCCTTCCGTCCGACGGTGACGCGTCCCGCAAGGGCCGCCGTGGCGGCCGGCCCGGTGACAGCGAGCCGCCGCCGCCCCCGGCGCCCGACACCTCGCTCGCCGACGAGGCGCAGCGCCGGTACCTGAACTATGCGCTCAGCGTCATCACGTCGCGCGCGCTGCCCGACGTCCGCGACGGGTTGAAGCCGGTGCAGCGCCGCATCCTCTACGCGATGCTGCACGACCTGCACCTCGGGCCGGACGCGAAGTACCGGAAGAGCGCCGCGGTCGTCGGTGACGTGATGGGCAAGTACCACCCGCACGGCGACGTCGCGATCTACGACGCGATGGTCCGGCTCGCGCAGGACTTCGTGATGCGGGCGCCGCTCATCGCCGGCCACGGGAACTTCGGCTCCGTGGACGGCGATGCGCCCGCCGCGATGCGTTACACCGAGGCGAAGCTCCGGCCTCTGGCGCTGGAGCTGCTCAGCGAGCTCGGCCAGCGCACCGTGGACTTTCGTCCCAACTACGACGGGACCCGCTTCGAGCCGATCGTCCTTCCGTCGCGCTTCCCCAACCTCCTCGTGAACGGCTCGCAGGGGATCGCTGTCGGGATGGCGACGAGCATCCCGCCGCACAACCTGGGCGAGGTGATCGACGCGTGCGTCGCGCTGATCGAGAGCCGCGAGCTCACCACGCACCGGCTGCTCTCGTACGTGAAGGGGCCGGATTTCCCGACCGGAGGTCAGCTGCACGCGACGAAGAAGGAGCTCGAGGCCATCTACACGGCAGGCCAGGGCTCGCTGAAGCTCCGCGGCGAGTGGCAGCTGGAAGAGGGCGACGGCAAGCGCGGCGCCGCTCCGCAGATCGTGATCACCTCGATCCCGTACGGCGTCGAGCGGAAGGCGATCGTCGAGAAGATCGCCGAGGTGATCCTCTCCAAGAAGCTGCCGACGCTCGTGGACGTGCGCGATGAGTCGACCGGCGAGGTGCGCATCGTGATGGAGCTCAAGCGCGGCGCCGACGCGCAGCTCGTGATGGCGTACCTCTACAAACAGACGCCGCTCGCGATCAACGTGCAGGTGAACCTCACCTGCCTCGTGCCCACCGACAACGCGGAGATCGCCGCCCCGCGGCGGCTCGGCCTGCACGAGATCCTGACGAAGTTCCTCGACTTCCGCTACGCGACGGTGACGCGGCGGCTCGAGTTCGAGCTCGGCGAGCTGAGGCGGCGGATCACGATCCTCGAGGGGTTCGAGAAGATCTTCGACGCGCTCGACGAGGTGATCCGGATCATCCGCAAGAGCGAGGGCAAGGCCGACGCGGCCGAGAAGCTGATGAAGCGCTTCACCCTCAACGAGGAGCAGACGGACGCGATCCTCGAGCTCAAGCTCTACAGGCTGGCGCGGCTCGAGATCCAGCTCGTGCAGAAGGATCTCGGCGAGAAGCGCGCGGAGGCCAAGCGGATCGAAGGGCTGCTCCGGAGCGACGCGAAGCGCTGGGGGATCGTCCGCGACGAGCTCGTCGAGATCAAGGGATCCTACGGCGAGAAGCGCCGCACGAAGGTGGTCGGCTCGATCGACGAGCCCGAGTACCAGGCGGAGGACTTCATCGTGGCCGAGGACGCGAACGTGATCCTCTCGGCGCAGGGCTGGGTGAAGCGGGTCCGCGAGGTGAAGGATCTCGCCTCGACGCGCATCCGCGAGGGAGACAGCGTCCTCGCGGCCGTCGCCGGCTCGACGCGGTCGACGGTCGCGTTCTTCTCGAACCTCGGCGCGTGCTACGTGTGCCGCATCCACGAGGTGCCGCAGTCGACCGGCTACGGCGATCCCGTGCAGAAGCTGTTCAAGCTGGCCGACGGCGAGCGGCTGATCGCGCTGATGTCCTTCGATCCGAGGGCGCTCGACGTCCCGGCGCAGACCCCGGACTCCGCCGAGCCGGAGCCGCCCTTCGCGCTGGCGATCACCCGAGGAGGCCTCGGCTTCAGGTTCTCGCTGCGGCCGCACCGCGATCCATCGACGCGCTCCGGGCGCCGCTTCGCCAAGCTGAACGAGGGCGACGAGGTGCTCTTCGTCCACGCGGTGGACGGCGCCGACCGGGTGCTCTGCGCCTCGAGCGACGCCTGGGCGCTCAGCGTGGCCGTGGAGGAGCTCGCCCTGCTCTCCGGCCCGGGCAAGGGCTCCGTCGTCATGCGGGTCGCCGAAGGTGAGCGCCTGGTCGGCGCCGCGCTCGCCCTCAGGCCGAGCGACGCGATCACGGTCGAGACGGAGAAGGGCAAGACGCTCGAGATCGCCGCGAGCAAAATCGCCGGCCAGCGCGGCACCCAGGGCGAGCCTGTCGCACGACGCGACCGCTTCGCCCGCGTGGTGCCGCCGGCCGTCGTCGTACCGACGCTGGAGGTGAGCTGAACATGGCCGCCACGAATCCCCCGGTCCGCGCCGCTTCCGGCGCACGTTACACGGCCGCTGACATCGAGGTGCTCGAGGGGCTCGAGCCCGTCCGCAAGCGCCCCGCCATGTACATCGGCGGCACCGACGCCAGGGGCTACCACCACCTGCTTTGGGAGATCGTCGACAACGCCGTCGACGAGGCCATCAACGGGCACGCGAAGCGGATCGAGGTGACGCTCGACGCCGATCTCCAGGGCGCCACCGTGATCGACGACGGGCGCGGGATCCCGGTGGACGTCCATCCCAGGTACAAGCGCCCCGCGCTCGAGCTCATCTTCTGCACGCTGCACGCAGGCGGGAAGTTCGCGAGCGACAACTACAAGGTCTCAGGCGGGCTCCACGGCGTCGGATCGAGCGTCGTCAACGCTCTCTCCGAGCTCGTGGAGGTCCGGGTGCTGCGCGACGGGTTCGAGCACCAGCAGACGTTCTCGCGCGGCGCGCCGACCAGCAAGCTCAAGAAGGGCGCGCCCACCCGCAAGCACGGCACGAGCATCCATTTCCGGCCCGATCCGGAGATCTTCGGGCAGGGCCGGCGCTTCGATCCCGAGACCATCCGCGAGCGCCTGGAGGCCAAGGCGTACCTCCACGGAGGGCTCGAGATCGCGTTCCGAGATCTCTCGTCCGGAGAGTCGATCGAGCTCCTCCACCCGAACGGCATCGCGGACTTCTTGCCGAAGCTGGTCGCCCAGCGCGGCAAGGCGGTCACGCACCCGACCATCTTCTACGTCGCGCGCGAGGGCGAGATCCGCCTGGAGGCCGCGCTCCAGTGGACCGAGTCGACCGACGAGTACGTGAAGTCGTACGTCAACGGTATCCCCACGCACGCGGGCGGCGCGCACGAGTCCGGCTTCAGCGCCGCGATCGTGAAGGCGGTCCGCGCGTTCATGGACGCGAAGAAGGTCCAGCCGAAAGGGGTGACGCTGACGGCCGACGACATCCGCGAGGGGATCGTGGGTGTCCTGTCCATCTACATCCAGGACCCGCAGTTCCAGGGGCAGACGAAGGATCGACTCAACAACGCGGAGGCAGGGCCGGCGGTCGAGGGCCTGGTCCGGCCGGCGCTCGAGCAGTGGATGCTCCACAACGGCACGGCCGGCGAGTCGATCGTGGCCCGCGCGATCCTGGCGGCGCGCGCCAGGGAGGCGCGGCGTGAGGCGACCCAGCAGGTCCTGCGCAAGACGCCGGTGTCGCACCGGCTCAACCTGCCGGGGAAGCTCGCCGATTGCGCGTCGACCGATCCGAGCGAGAGCGAGCTCTTCATCGTCGAGGGCGACAGCGCAGGTGGCTCGGCCAAGCAGGGCCGGGACCGCCGGACCCAGGCGATCCTCCCGCTCCGCGGCAAGGTGCTCAACGCGGAGCAGGCCTCGACCTCGAAGGTGCTCGGCAACAAGGAGCTCCAGGACATCGTGAGCGCGCTGGGCTGCGGCTTTGGAAAGGACTTCGATGCCTCCAAGTTGCGCTACGGAAGGATTTTTCTGCTCATGGACGCCGACAGCGACGGCCAGCACATCGCGACGCTGCTGCTGACGTTCTTCTACCGGCACCTGCCCGGCCTGCTCCGCGGCGGGCACGTGTTCCTCGCGCAGCCGCCCCTCTACAGGATCGACGTCGGCAAGGAGACGCACTGGGCGCTCGACGACGCGGAGCGCGACCGGGTCCTCGCGAAGCTCCCCAAGACGGCCAAGGCGGATATCTCGCGGTTCAAGGGGCTCGGCGAGATGCCCGCGGAGGACCTCAAGGCGACCACGCTCGACATCCGACGCCGGCGCGCGCTGCGCATCGTGATCGAGGGAGAGATCGAGACCGATCGCATCCTCAACGAGCTGATGGGCAAGGACGCCCAGGCGCGCTTCCGCTTCATCATGGAGCGCGCGCCGAACGCCGAGATCGACGTCTGACATCGATCCCTCGTTCGAGAGGTCGCGGCGACTTCGCGCCTCGCGCGGACCTCGTTGGATGCGGCGCCGCGCTCCCGCATTCATCCTCCCTGACCCCCATGAGCTCGCCGCGAGGATGTCGCGATGCAGGCGACCGCCATGGCGTGCACGTCGCGAAGACACAATGTGCCAACCGCGGGTGATCTCTGGCGCCTGTGCCACGTGAACGGCAGGCCACACCCCGTCGGACGTCGCGAGCAGGTGGCCGGGCAATCGCGGGATTTTGTGCTGCTGAACGCCGAACCGCGTGAGCCGAGAGCGCTGCATCAGCTTGCGGCCTGCTGGTTGCAATACGTCGCGCCGGTGGCCGCGATGACCGCGAGACACCGCCCTTTCACCGCTGGAGAGGTACTCGTGACGACTGCGCTTCCTATCTCGACTCCGATCGCACCCTCCTCGTCCCACAGCATGCCGGCCGCATGTTCCCTGTCGGTTCCGAGCGGCGCGCCTGCCGCACGGCCGGCGTCACTCCCCACGCCTGGCGTCGCTGCGCCGAGCCACAGCGCGCAGCCGCCGCGCGAGCGCTCTGCAGCGACCGGCGCCTCCCGATCCACGCCACCACCGCGCTCGGCAGCCCCGCTCCCGCGCAGTACCTCGGAGCGGATCCTGCTCGGCCGCGACCGCATCCGCAGCGCCGCGGAAGCAGGCCAGAGGATCCGTTCTTACGAGGTCGCGCTGGACCTCGATCTGTCCGAGTTTCATTTCGCGCGGCTCTTCCGCGCCGCCTTCGGGTCATCGCCCCACGTCTATTACGATGAGGTGCGTGCGGAGCGCGCGCGAACGCTCCTTCATGAGGGGCTAACCGAGGGAGAGGTCGCCCGCCGCATCGGCTTCCGCAGGCCTGCGGAGCTCCGCGCCCTCCTGTCCAAGCGCGGCAGCACGCCGCCCCCGGCCGCAGAGACGGAGCCGAGCGACGCCTCTGCCGAGTGAGCTGACGGCAGAGATCGGCCATATGAAGCGCCGGCACCGCCGCCTCCGGTGCGAGGACAAAGTGCTTACCCCCATGACATGACGATCAGAGCCTCCGGTGCGTGAGCGAGGGTAGGTTCGCCCTGACCCGATCGAGGTAGGAGGGGTCGAGCATCGCCATCGCGATCCCCTCCCCTTCCGAGGCCTGAGCGATCACCTCACCCCACGGATCGATGACGCACGATTTCCCGAACGTCGCCCGCCCGCCAGGATGCTTGCCCCACTGCGCCGCGGCCACGACGTACGCCTGGGCCTCGATGGCCCGGGCGCGGAGCAGGACCAGCCAGTGGTCCTTGCCGGTGAGCAGGGTGAACGCCGCAGGGACGACGATGACCTCTGCACCCGCGGACGACAGCGCACGGTAGAGCTCCGGAAACCGGACGTCGTAGCAGATCGAGAGTCCGAGCTTCACGCCGTCGATCTCGGTGACGACGGGGCGCTCCCCGGCGGTCGTCGACGCCGACTCGCGGTACTTCGTTCCGTCGGCGATCTCGACATCGAAGAGGTGAATCTTCCGGTAGCGCGCGGTGAGCCGGCCGTCGGCCCCGAAGACCGCGCAGGTGTTGTACGGCCGCGCCGGATCGTGCGCGCGTTCAGGGAAGCCGCCGGCCACGATCGTCACCCGGGCGGAGCGCGCCGCGTCGGCGAGACGACGCGCGATCGGACCGCCGCCAGCGTCGAGGTCCTCCGCGATGTTGCGCTTCCCCTCCTCGTTGCCCATGTACGCGAAGTTCTCGGGCAGCACGACCGTCGTCGCCCCACGGCGCGCCGCCTCCACGACGAGCACCTCGACCCGCGCCAGGTTCTCGCCCACGTTCTCCTGGCTGGAGAGCTGAAGGGCCGCCCAGATCACCGGTTTCTCCATGCGGCAAGCCTACCGCACGGGGACCCGGCGTGGACCACGCGCCGACGGGAGCGCAGGGCTCGTCAGATTCCTCGATCTCCGGACGCTCCCGCAGCGCCACTGGCACCAGCGCCACCTGCCCCGCCGGCGCCCACAGCGCCACTGGCACCAGCGCCACCTGCCCCGGCAGCGCCACCTGCCCCACCGGCACCAGCGCCACCGGCACCACCGGCACCAGCGCCACCGGCACCACCGGCACCAGCGCCACCTGCCCCGCTGGCGCCCGCGGCTCCACCGCTTCCGTCCACCTCGGTGGGCGCGGCGCACTCGAGCGGCGCGCCGGAGTAGGTGCACCTGGCGCTGCACGCGGCGCATACACAGGCGAGCACCCGCTGGAAGATCCGGTGAGCAGCGCCCGCATCGTCCGGGAACACGCACGCCGTCTGGCAGGCTTTGTTGTGGCCGCACCCCTTCAGGCACAGGCTGATCGGCCTGCACTCAGGCTCCCCGTCGCACGCCGCGAGCTCCGCCTCGCAGCGCCCACCGCGGGACGCATGCTCGTTGAAGCAATCGCCGCAGCGTCCGGCTTCGCCGCCATAGGCCGCGAGGCACTCGCAAAGGTTCGCCGGCCCCTCGTCGGCGCCCGCATCGGGCAGCGCCCCCCCCGAGGCGCCCGCGCTGGCGGAGACGCCTGCCTGAGGGCGAGGCGACGCGAGCCGCTCGTCGGTGCAGCTCGGGAGCGACGCAAGCGCAAGCGCCGCGCCCCAGGCCATCACGCCGCTGAGGACAGCCCAGCCGTACAACCCGACAGGAGCGCGCATCGCCCTCCGCACGATCGCCATGATGAGGACGAGCGTAGCCTGCCTCTCTCCCGCGACCGAGCCTGAGCCGCACGGCTCATGGATGTCCGCAGGATCCGCCGAGGCCGCACGGAACCCTCTCCCGGCGGCGCCCGATCGCTCCTATGCTTTGCCCGCACGCCACAAAAATTCTCATGGAAATCGCTCCCCTGTCGCTGTTGCCGCGCTCCGTGCTCGCCCTCGCCAAGGAGGTCGCCCGCGCGCTGCTCCGGCGGCCTGTCGTCGGGATCGCCGCCGCCGCTCAGACCGCCGACGGCCGGTGGCTGCTCATTCGCCGCAGCGACACCGGAACATGGGCGCTCCCGGGAGGCACCCTGGAATGGGGAGAGACGCTCCGCGACAGCATCGTGCGGGAGCTCGCCGAGGAGGCCGGCGTCACCGAGGTCGAGCTCGGGCGGGTCGTGGGCGTGTACTCGCGGCCTGATCGCGACATTCGCTTCCACGCCGTGACGGTCGTCGTCACCGCCCGGATCGCCGCGCCGACGCGCCCTCCGCAAAATCCGCTCGAGATCCGCGAGGTCAGGCTGTTCCGGGAAGACGAGCTCCCGTCCGAGCTCGCGATGGGCATGGGGGATCTCTTCGCCGCCGCCCGGCGCGCCGGCGACACGGAGCTCGAGTGAGCCGAGGCAAGCGATGACGCAGGCACACCACGACGACGCCGGAGCGCGCAACCCGCTGCAGGGCGGGCTCGCGACGGATCCGAAGCACAAGGCGAGGATCGAGGAGCTCGCCGAGCGCATCGAGAAATACAGGGCGAGCTACTACGCAGGGCACCCCGAGATCTCGGACGCGGCGTTCGATGCCCTCGAGGACGAGCTCCGCGCCCTCGATCCGGCGCATCCGGTGCTCGCCCGGGTCGGCTCGGCCTCCCTGATCACGGAGTGGGAGAAGGCGCGGCACGAGATCCCGATGGGCTCGCTCAACAAGGTCGTCTCCGAGGACGAGCTCCTGGGCTGGGTCGCCCGGTGCGACGAGATCCTCGTGAAGGACGGGCACGGCGACGGCGGCACGGGCGCCGCGCCGCCGGCACCGGGCTCCACCTCGAGCGTCGCGGGTGACCTCTTCGTGGCGGAGAAGCTCGACGGCATCTCCATCGAGGTCATCTACAAGGGCGGCAAGCTCGTCGACGCCATCACGCGCGGCGACGGCGAGTGGGGCGAGCGGATCACCGCGAACGTCGCGCGGATGAAGGGGATCCCCTCGCGGATCCGGGAGAAGGGCCGGCTGTCCGTGCGCGGAGAGATCATCCTTCGCCTCTCGGACATGAAGCGCCACTTCCCCGGCGTCACCAGCCCGCGCAACATGGCCGCAGGCGCGGCCAAGCGGTTCGACGGCCAGGGGGCAGAGCACTGCACCGTGCTCTTCTACGACGTCGCCGAGCACCTCGAGATCCCGACGTGCCGGGCGCGCTTCGCCTGGCTGCGCGAGCTCGGCTTCGCGACGCCGCAGACCGCGCACGGCAGCGTCGAGGACGTCGTGAAGCTCTACCGGCGCTACTCGAGCGAGCTCCGCGCGAGCCTCGACTACGAGATCGACGGGCTCG
Source organism: Sorangium sp. So ce327 (assembly GCF_051530205.1). NCBI lineage: Bacteria > Pseudomonadati > Myxococcota > Polyangiales > Polyangiaceae > Sorangium > Sorangium sp. So ce327. The sequence goes on from NZ_CP150330.1 coordinate 6,625,394, forward strand.
TCGTCTACGTGGACTCGCTCCACCTCCAGGGCCTGCTCGGCGACGTCAACCGCCGGCCGCGCGGCGCGGTCGCCTTCAAGTTCGCGTCGCCCGCCAAGGTGACGACGGTCGTGGCGATCCAGTGGGACACCGGGCCGAGCGGCCGCGTCACCCCGGTGGCGATCGTCGAGCCGGTCGAGCTCGCCGGCGCCAACGTCCGGCGCGCTTCCCTGCACAACTCGGCCAACGTGCGGAGCCTCGGCATCGGCGTGGGCGACGAGGTGCTGGTCTCGCGCCGCAACGACGTGATCCCGTACGTCGAGGAGGTCGTCGAGAAGCGCGGCCCCGCCGCCGTCCCTCCATCGGTCTGTCCGGTCTGCAGCGCGCCGCTCGTCGTCGAGGGAGAGTACCTCCTCTGCCGGAACGCCGCGTGCCGCGCGCTCATCGAGGGGCGCATCCACAACTGGATCGACGCCATCGGCGCGCTGGAGTGGGGCGATAAGCTGATCGAGCAGGTGGTGGCCGCAAGCCTCGTGCGAGAGCCGCTCGACCTCTACAAGCTCACGGTCAAGAGCATCGCCGACCTCGATCGGCGCGGCGAGAAGAGCGCGACGAAGTGCCTGGAGCAGCTGAAGAGCCGCCTCCCGCTCGCGCTGCCGGTGTTCCTCGCGGCGCTCGGCATCGAGGGGTTCGCGATCCAGACCGCGCGGCTGCTCGTGTCGGCGGGGTACACGACGATCGAGAAGCTGCTCGCCGCCAGGGAGGACGAGCTCGCCGGCATCCCGGGCCTCGGCGCGATCAAGGCCGCGAGCATCGTTCGAGGGCTGCGCGCCCGCAGCGACGAGATCGGGCGGCTGCTCGCCGCCGGCATCGTCCCGGTCGCGCCCGAGGCCGAAGGCCCGCTCGCCGGACTGACGTTCTGCTTCACCGGCGCGGGCGCGCGTCCCCGCGGCGAGCTCACCCACCTCGTCGAGTCGAACGGCGGCCGGGTGCTGAACAGCGTCACGAAGGAGCTCAACTACCTCGTCATCGCCGACGTGGTGTCCACGTCGAGCAAGGCGGTGAAGGCGCGCAAGTACGGCACGAAGCTCATCACCGAGGACGATCTGGACAAGCTCATCGCCGAGCGCCGCGGCGGCTGACCGAGGCGAGCCGCGGCCTCGACCCGTCGGGCCCCTACCAGGTGATGTCCTGGTCCTCCGTGACGCCGAGGACGTCCCGGAGCTCGAGGAGCCGCCCGTCCGAGAGGCGGATCGTGCCCGAGTAGAGGCCAATCGGCTGCATGAACTCCGACGCGAGCAAGCCGAGGTTCGTGTGGTTCGAGTGCGCCGCGCCGGGGACGAAGCGTAGATCCACGGCGCCGTCCGCGGTCCGGACGCGCCAGGGATCGAGCGGACGGGCCGCGTCGAAGGTGAACCGGCCTTCGGCGAGCGGGATGAGCTCGCCGTCGATCCAGATCGCGCACTCGGCGTCGCCGACGAAGCCTTCGCCGAGGTTCAGGCCGACGCGCTCGCCGCTCTCCGCGCGCCCCAGCGCGAGGGCCCAGCGCCAGGTCGTGCGGCGCCGCAGGAGGCCGCTCGTGTAGTCGTAGCTGGCGATCGCTCCGTCGAGGGAGATGCGGCGACCGAGCACCGACGCCTCGCCTTCGACGCCGAGGAGCAGGCGCTTCTCGGTGGTGATCAGGAAGCCGTCCGAGGCCTGCACAATCGCCGAGAGCGCCGGCGGGGCCGCGCGGCTGTCGAGCCGCGCCTCGAGCTCGACGCCGCGGAGCGCGGCGGTCACCGCGGTCGTCGCGTCCGTGCGCGGCCGCTCGATCCGGAGGCGCGCGCGGGGGAGCCACGCCCGCGCGGAGCGGCCTTCGCCGCCCGCGTCGCCCACGCTCACCGCGAACGGCGGCCCGAACGTCGCGCGGTCCACGAGCAATCGACGGCCTGCCTTGTCGAAGACGACGCTGAACGCGATCGACAGGTAGCCGAGGTGCACGACCGAGACGGCGACGAAGATCTCGTCGGACGCGATCGCCACGTAGACCCATCGCTTGTGCTTGAGCAGCCGATCGAGCCTGCGCGGCGCGAGGAGCGCCGGGTCGACGCGCGGGAGATCGCCCCGGTAGGACCCGACGCGCGCCGCTCCCGTGCTCGGGTCGAGGATCGTATCGGGCGGCGTGATGAGCTCGCGCATCGGACGAGAGTAGCGGCGACGTGGTCGCCGCCCAAGGCGAGCGACGCCGGAAACCTGACATCGCCAGAGTTGTGCGAATCGCGTGATTGCGCCGAGCGCTCTCCTCCGCGGCCATCTGGCTCACGCCGCGGCGGAGAGCAGCGGCGCCGGAGCCTGCGCGCCCTCGGCTCCGCCGCTAGACTCGCGTCATGATCGACGCCATCGCCACGCCCCCGAGCCCCCTGAACGAGCCCGTCCTCACGTACGCGCCTGGCAGCCCGGAGCGCGCGGCCCTCAAGGCGGAGCTCGACCGCCGGGCGCGGGAGACGATCGAGATCCCGATGGTCATCGACGGGGAGGCGCTCCGGACCGGCGCGCTCGACGAGGTCCGCGCGCCGCACCGACGCGACCTCCTCCTCGCCCGCGCCCATCAAGGCGGCGCCGAGCACGTCGCGCGCGCGATCGAGGCCGCCCGGCGGGCGCACCCGGCCTGGTCGAGGACGCCGTGGACCGAGCGCGCCGCCGTGTTCCTCAAGGCGGCCGAGCTGCTCGCGACCCGGTACCGCCCCACGCTGAACGCGGCGACGATGCTCGGGCAGAGCAAGACGGCGTACCAGGCGGAGATCGACTCGGCGTGCGAGCTCATCGACTTCTTCCGCTACAACGTCCACTTCGCGCACCGGATCGCCGCGGAGCAGCCGGCGAGCGCGCCCGGCATCTGGAACCTCGCGGAGCCTCGCCCGCTGGAGGGCTTCGTGTTCGCGGCGACGCCGTTCAACTTCACCGCGATCGCGGGCAACCTGTGCGCGGCCCCGGCGCTGATGGGCAATACGGTGGTCTGGAAGCCGTCCGCGAACGCGCTGTACTCGGCGCACTTCGTGATGGAGCTGTTGATCGAGGCGGGCCTCCCGCGCGGCGTCATCAACCTCGTCATGGGCCCGCCCGAGCTCGTCTCGAACGCGTGCCTCGATCATCCGGACTTCGCCGGCATCCACTTCACCGGCTCGACCGCGGTCTTCCAGTCGATCTGGCGCCGCATCGGGGAGAACATCGGGCGCTACCGCAGCTACCCGAGGATCGTGGGCGAGACCGGCGGGAAAGACTTCGTCTTCGCGCACGCGAGCGCCGACGTCGACGTGCTCGCCGTGGCGCTCGTCCGGGGCGCCTACGAATTCCAGGGGCAGAAGTGCTCGGCCGCGTCGCGCGCGTACATCCCCCGCTCGCTCTGGCCGGCCCTCAAGGACCGGCTCGTGGGCCACATCCGGGCGATCCGCGTGGGGGACGTCGCCGACTTCCGCAACTTCATGGGCGCGGTGATCGACGAGCGCGCGCACGCCCGGCTCACGGGGCGGATCGCCGCGGCGAAGTCGGACGCGGCGTGCTCGATCGTGTGCGGCGGCGGCGCGCGCGCGCACGACGGGAGCGACGGCTGGTTCGTCGAGCCGACGCTGATCGAGACCACGGATCCGCGCCACCCGCTGATGGCGGAGGAGCTGTTCGGGCCGGTGCTCACGGTCTGGGTCTACCCCGACGGCGAGGAGCACAGGGCGCTCGCGCTCTGCGACGAGACGTCGCCGTATGGCCTGACCGGCGCCGTGTTCGCGCGGGATCGGGCGTTCATCGAGGCGGCGAGCGACGCGCTCCGCTTCGCCGCGGGCAATTTCTACATCAACGACAAGCCGACCGGCGCAGTCGTCGGGCAGCAGCCGTTCGGCGGCGCGCGCGCCTCCGGCACGAACGACAAGGCGGGCAGCCTGTTCAACCTGCTCCGCTGGGTCTCCCCGCGGGTCGTGAAGGAGACGTTCGCCCCGCCGCGCGCGGTCGCCTATCCGTTCATGGCGGCCGAGTAGGAAGCGCGCCCCGCGCCGGAGAGGCGGCGGGCCTCGTCGCTCAATCCTCCGGCGAGTAGTCGCAGACGCCACCCGCGAGATCCGCGCAGGACCGGGCCTCCTCCTCGTAACACTCGGCCGTGCGCTCGATGGCCGTGGCATAGGACGCGCGGTCGGACAGCTCGAGGCACAGCGCGACGCACGTGTCCTTTCCAGGGCTGTCGGTCTGGCACTCGGCGTTCTTGGTGCAGACCACCTCGCACGCGTCGATGTCCGACGAGCATCCAGGGGTGGGAGCGAAGAGCAGCAGGGCCAGGACGAGCGCGGGACGGGGCATGGCGAAAGTTCCAGCGGCCATCGGAGCACGCGGCCGAGCCGGCGGCGAGAGGCGAGCAGGGGGCGGCCGCGCGGCGCCGGCTCGCCCCTGCCCCGGATCCCTGCTGGAAGCGCACGCCGCCGGAGGCGAATCGAGCCGGTGAGCCCACCGGCGAACTCCGTGTTCCGCCCGAGTCGTCAATCGCACCAACGAAGACGGAGGCTCTTCTCAGGGAGTCATGCCCGGAGCCATTGCCATCCGACGCGCCAACCACCGAGCTCTACAGGGCGATCCGAACTCGGCCATTCGGCTGTGGAGCAGCACCCGGCCATTACGTATGCTCCAGATCTCCGCCCGTCGAAAGCGTGCGCTCCCATGGCGCGCAGGACGAGCAGAAGCGTAGGTGTATATTTCCCACGCCGCTACACCTGGAGTCGCTGTGGGATAGAAAACGTTGGAGGTGCCATGAAGTCGATGCATTTTCTGGGTTTCTTCGTGCTCAGCACGATCGCGGCGACCGCCGCTGGCTGCGGCGGAGACGACGAGGGCAACGGAGGCGGCGGCGGCGAGGGAGGAGCCGGGGGCACCACGACGTCCTCCGCGACCACCGGCCCCACCGCCGGCAGCACCTCCACGGGCTCAGGCGAGGTGGACGACGGGAACGACAGCCCCGAAGAAGCGGAGCCGATCCAACCCGAGGACGGTTGGCTCGAGGGGACGCTCGAGCCGTTGGACGAGGACGCTGACTACTACAGCTTCACCGGAGCCAAGGGGCAGCCGGTGTACATCCTGAGCGACGCGAGGCCTTCGGATGACGAGCGGGATCCGACATACCCGGATACCGTCATCACGCTGCTCGACGCCGACGGGAACCAGCTCGCGCAGAACGACGACCCGGCCCAGGGCTTCACCAATGACAGCGAGCTGCTCACCGTCCTGCCAGCAGACGGCGAGTACGTCATCGTCGTCCAGGATTGCAACGCCGCCTTCCCGCAGTTCGCCTTCCCGAACGGCTGCTTCGACCCCGCCGAGGTCGTGAGCTTCGACTACGGGGTGGCGCTCCTCGCGCTCGATGTGGCGGAGAGCGATACCGACAGCCTCATCAGCGACACCGAGCCCAACAATGACGCCGAGCAGGCCGTGCAGCTGCACTATGAGCTGAACAACGACGAGTCGGGCTACTTCACCACCTTCGCTTTCGGCAATTTCGAGAGCGCGACCGACGTCGACGTGTATTCGTTCACCCCGCCGGAGACCCCTGCGGTCGACAATGCCATCCTCGCCCAGCTGATCGTCGACCAGCCGACAGGGGTCGAGGGCAACGGCTCGACGGTGAAGGTCAGCGAGATCGCCGTGTTCGCCTCGACCGATCTGACCAACGCGTACGCGAAGGTGGACCCCTCGACGGGCGGCGATATCGCCCTCCCGGTGGAAGCTGGGCAAGAGTACTTCGTCTTCGTCAAGCGCCCTGCGGGAGAGGTAGGAAAGAACGACTTCTACATCGTGCTGCACAACCGCACGAGCTCCGATCCCCTCGAGGCGGAGGAGGAGACCAACGGTGTCGTGGAGACGCCGGAAGGCGGCCTTGTCTCCTTCGCCAACGGAGGAGGCGGCGTCAGCTACGCGATCGAGGGCCAGCTCGCCGACGGAGAGACCGCCGACGTCGACATCTATGCCGTCCCCCTCGACGACGTGGAGGAGGGCTGGACGTTCTCGGTCGTCTGCGAAGCGCAGCGCAACGGGTCCGGGGTCCGCGAGCTCAGCGCCGAGGTGCTGAACGGAGACGGCACATCGATCGACGCCGCCACCTACTCGGCCACGGAGACCGAGGACGAAAACCTGTACGTCGAGCGGGTCGCGATCCCGGAGGCCCCAGCGGACAACCGGCTGCTCGTCAGGGTATCGGCCGGGACGCCCGCCGCCGACGTGACGAGCCGAGGATACAATTGCCTCTTCGCCTACCTGCCGCCGGAGACCGAGTGACGGTCTGAAGCACCTCGCTCCCCGTGGTATAGCCCGACCGACATGAAGGTCGGCACCACCCCCGCGCGCTCCGGGCTCCTCTCACTTCTCCTGCTCGTCGCCTGCAACGCTGGCACCCAGACCGGCGGGGTCTCCTCGCCGGCCACGGCCGGCAGCGCCGCGCCGCAGGCGGCGACGTCGACCCCGGCGACGACCGCGCCGTCCGAGACGCCGACGCGCGCCGAGTTCGATCCCGTGGCGCAGGGGCTCACCGTGGAGGGCGTGAAGCAGCTCTGCGACGAGCACCTGCGCGCCGCGGAGGGGCACCTCGCCGCGATCAGGGCGCTCCGAGGCGCGCCGCCGGAGAAGCTCACCTACGCCGCGACGCTCGGGCGGTTCGACGACGCCGCGCTCGAGGTGAACAGCGCGGGCGAGTTCCCCTACCTGATGGGGGTCGCGCACCCGGACGCGGCGGTGCGAGAGGCCGCAAGGCTCTGCGAGCCGAAGGTCGACAGGTTCACGACCGCGATGTGGCTGGACGCCGATCTCGCCGCCGTCATCGAGGCGTACGCCGAGAAAGGCGACGCGCGCGAGACGTTGAACGGTGAGCGCGCCCGGCTGCTCTCCGATGTCCTGCGCGACTTCCGCCGCAACGGCCTGTCGCTGCCGGTCGACCGACAGCAGCGCCTCCGCGACGTGAACGAGCAGATCACCCGCATCGGGCAGGAGTTCATGTCGAACCTGTCCGCGTCGACCGCATCGATCGAGATCGCGCCCGCGTCCCTCCAAGGGCTGCCCAAGGAGTACGTGGCGAAGCACGCGCCCAAGGCGAACGGCAAGGTCGAGATCACCACCGATTACCCCGACTTCTTCCCGTTCGTCACCTACGCCAAGGACCGCAAGGCAGCGCTCGCTCTCTACGTCCTGTTCACCAACCGCGGCGGCGAGAAGAACGTGAAGCTCGTCGATCGCCTCCTCGCGCTCCGCTCCGAGAAGGCCAAGATGCTCGGCTACAAGAGCTGGGCGGACTACGCCATCGAGCCGCGGATGGCCAAGACGAGCGGCGCCGTGCGCGGCTTCCTCGACCAGGTCAGGACCGCGCTGAAAGAGCCCGCCAAGGCCGAGTTCGCCGCGCTGATGAAGGAGCACGTGCGGCTCGGAGGCAAGCCGACCGACAAGCTCCCCCCCTCCGATCGCTACTTCCTCGAGGATCGGGTCCGCGCGTCCACGTACCAGTTCGACTCGCAGGCGCTCTCGGATTACCTCGAGCTCGGCGCGGTGAAGCAGGGGCTCATGGACATCACCGCGAAGATGTACGCCCTCGAGTACAAGGAGGTCCCCGCGAAGGCGTGGCACCCCGACGTGACCGCGTACGAGGTGCGCTCCGAGGGCAAGCTGATCGGCAAGTTCTACCTCGACCTCTACAGCAGGCCCGACAAGTACAAACACGCGGCGATGTTCACCGTGCGGACCGCGAAGCTGCTCGACGACGGGTCGTGGCAGAGCCCCGTCGCGGCGCTCGAGTGCAACTTCCCGAAGCCGGGGGCGCAGCCGGCGCTGATGTCCCACGAGGACGTGGTGACGTTCTTCCACGAGTTCGGGCACGTGCTGCACCACCTCCTGACGCGCTCGGAGCTGGCCTCCTATTCAGGGACCGCGACGGTGCGCGACTTCGTCGAGGCGCCGAGCCAGATGTTCGAGGAGTGGGCGTGGTCGCGCGAGGTGCTCGATCTGTTCGCGAAGCACCACGCGACCGGCGAGAAGATCCCGGACGCCCTCTTCCAGGCGATGACCCGCGCGCGAGGCTTCGGTCGAGCGCTCGCGACGCAGCGGCAGCTCACCCTCGCGTCGATCGATCTGGAGCTCCACACCCGCGATCCGGGCTTCGACGCGACCGTGGTCGTGGAGCAGGCGCAGCGCGCGAACGAGTCCTTCGCCTTCGTGAAGGGGACGCACCTGCAGTCGAGCTTCGGGCACCTCATCACCTACGACGCGGGCTACTACGGCTACCAGTGGGCGCTGTCGCTCTCGCGCGACGTGCTCACCCGCTTCAAGCAGGAAGGCCTGCTGAACCCCGCCGTCGCGCGCGCGTTCCGCGACGAGGTGCTCGCGAAGGGCGGCGGCGTCGAGGCAGGAGCGCTCGTCACCCGCTTCCTCGGCCGCCCGCCGAGCCACGACGCGTACCTCGCTTACCTCCGGGGCAAGGAGTGAACGGGCAGCTTCAGGGCTCGATCGCGACGCCGAGCTCCTCGCGCAAGGCGTGGTAGGCGTCCGAGACCGTGAACGAGAGGAGATCGCCGATCTTCTCCTCGGCCGTCAGCACGCCCGGCGCGTCTCCCCGCGAGAGCGACGACGCCGCCACCGAGAGATCGCTGGTCAGCAGATAGCCGACCCGGGCAGCGCACCGCTCGACCGATCCCACCCAGTGCGCGAGATCGAGCGGCGCGCGGATCTCGTAGAGCTCGAACACCGCGGCCTCCAGGGCGTCACGCTCGCTCTCCGTCAGGTGCTCGTCGAGGAGGGGCACCAGCCCGAGCACCGCGCCCTCGAGGTCGGCGGGTACGAGCTCCGACGGCCGCGCCACCTTGACGGCCGCCGCGAGGCAGACGCCGAGCTCCTCGAGCGACGGGAAATGGAGCAGCAGCCGGTGCGGGCCGACGTGGTACGCGACGTGGCTGCCCACCAGGAACGCGAGCTCGGCCGCCGTCCTCCCGCGGAGCGCCTCGCCGCCGACGAGGATGCTCGGCTCCTCGACCGGCACCGCGGCGACCGCGATCGGCGCGTCCTTGCGGAGGTAGACCGCCGGCGCGGCGATCCCGAGACACCGGCTCGCCCACGAGAACAGGCGAACCACGCCGGCCGCGTTCCGCTCCGCGTCGGAGCGCGCTGCCGGATCGAGCTGGGGAACCCGCTTCTCCCGCACGCGCTGGGCGAAGCGCGCGCGGATCGCCGCGCCGGCGACCGACGCGAGGACCTCCTCGAGCGCGCGATCGCGATCGCCCGCGCGCAGGAGGTCCCACGTCGCGACGCTCAGCCCGCGCGCAGGCTGGACGAGGCCCGCCGGGCGGTGCTCCTCGAAGATGAAGCGCTCCCGCGCCTCGGCCGCGCCGAGGTAGACAGCCACGCTCGCGGCGGACCACGCCTGGTCCACCCGCCTCAGCTTCTGGAACGTGTCGAACAGGTCGTGAAACACCTGGACGTTGCCGGGATCGAGCACCGCGGCGGCCTGGAGGTGCGCGGCGGCGCGCTCGAGCCGGCCGGCGGTCCGCGCGAGCGACGCCGCGCTGAGCCGCCCCGGGACATCGTCCGGTCGCTCATCCACCGCGCCCTCGAACGCCTCCAGCGCGGAGCTGGGATCTTCCAAGTGATCGCGGAAGAGCATGCCGAGGCGGCGGCAGAGCTCCCAGGTGACGTCGCTCCGGACGCGCAGGTCGGCGATGCGCTGCGCCCGCTCGAGCATCCGCCGGTACGCGAGCTCGAGCTCGCCCCATTCCTGCCGCGCCGAGAGGAGGATCGCGATGAGGGAGAGCGGATCGAGGAACGTGGGATCTGCGTCCAGCGCGCGCTCGAGCAGCTCGATCCCGTCCCGCTCCCGCGTGACCTCGGTCAAGGTCGCGCGGGCCTCGCCCTGCATCGCGGTGCGCGCGAGCTCCAGGAGCGCGACCGCCCGCTCCCTGGGCTCCTCCATCAGGTCGATGAGGCATCGGCGCGCCACGATCGACGCATCGACGTCGCCCGCTGCCTGGTAGAGCCGGCCCAGGCCGCGCAAGACCGTGGGGTCGTCGGGGCGGAGCTCCCGCGCCCGCTCGAGGAGCTCCAGCGCGCGCGCCGGCTCCCCGGCGATGCTCTCCCAGCGCTCTGCGAACTGGACGAGGAGCCCGAAACGATCGCCGTCCCCCTCGACGCGCGTGAGCAGCCGCTCCTCCGCGATGCGCAGCCGGACGAAATCGCGCCCGGTGAGGTGGAGCTCGACCAGCGCCTCGAGCGCGGGCCGGTGCTCCGGCGCGAGCGCGAGCGCCTTGTCGAAGCTCTCGATCGCCTCGCGGTGCCGCTCCTGGCGCCACCTGGTCTGGGCGATGCGCAGATGCACCTCCGCGCGGGCGTCCCGGTGCGCGACGCCGACGAGCGCGAGCGCCTTCTTGTACGCGGTGAGCGCGCCCTCCAGGTCCGCGGCGGTGGCGAGCATGTCGCCAGCCGCGAGGTACTGCGCGACCGGATCGTCCGGCGCCGGCGCCGGCGTGGTGGCGGCGTCCCGCTCGTCCGCGACGACCAGCTGCGCTGCCTCGGGCCTCTCCGCCGGGGGCGCGCCCGGGGCGCCGCCGCGCGGGACGAGCACCGAGAAGGAGCCCCGCCCGCCCGTCCGCGCGAAGCACGGGATGGCGCTGGCGAGGTCGGCGTTCCCCTCCACGCGGCGGAAGATCGCCTCCGCGGTGAGGCCGCGCTCCGGCTCGGCCTCGTCGAGGTGCTCGACGAAGGCGCGGGTGAGCACCGACGGCAGATCCGCGTCGAGCGAGCCGATCGGGTGGGCCGCGACGAGGAGCTCGACCCCCGTCACGGAAGACGCCACCGCCTGCTCCGCGGCGGCGACGACGGCGCGCGAGGTCGCCCCGGGGCCGTGATGGCACTCGAGGACGAAGAGCACCTCGCCGCGCGCGCGATCGCGGAACACCGAGGCGATGTCGCCCAGCGCGTCGCCCACGCCGGGGTTCTCGGGGTCGAGGCAGAGGAAGAGCTCCCCGTCCGGCGACAGCGCGACCGCGCTGGAGGCGTAGAAGAGGAACAGGGTGGATGCGTCGTCGCGCGCGGCGTCCTCCGCGTCGACCAGGGTCCTCCGCGTCGCAACGACCTCGTCGAACAGCGCGTCGAGCTGCTCCGCGAGATCCCGGGCGGGATCGACGTCGATCACCCGGAAGCCCGCGTCGTCCAGCGAGAGGCGGGCCCGGATGAGATCTCCGTCGAGCGAGCCGGGCGCCGGCCGCTGATCGCGGTGCAGGCTGGGCGTGGCGACGACGGCCAAGCGCATCAGGGCGCCCTCTTCTCGTTGCGTACGCGCATGCAGGCGAGCAATCTACCCAGGGCCGCGCCCGAAGCGAAGCGGGTTGCCACGCTGCGCCGCACCACGCCGCAGCGTGAGGTCCCCCGCACGAGAGATCAGCCGGCAGAGAACAGGCATGAGCGAAGGCAGGCGTCGTTGGTGGACGGAAGTACCCCGCAGCGCACGAGCAGCTCGCGCCGCGTCAGCCGCGTCAGCCGCGTCAATTGCGCTCGCGGTCGCCCTCGTGTCCGGCTGCGGGAGCGTGTGCGACGAGGCGACGGAGCACACCGACGAGTGCGGCTTCCACGGCAGCGGCATTTCCGCCGAGGCGTCGTGCGACGGCCGCGTCCGGTGCGCGTCGGCGTGCGCGGCGGAGGCTCCCTGCGGCGCGTTCGATGGCACCGACGCGGCCGCGTTCGATCGGTACCAGCGCTGCCTCGAAGCTTGCTGAGCCCGCCGCGTCGCTCAGCGGGCGGCCCGGACGAGCGCGGCGCCGTCCGGCGGCCTGTCGTCGTCCGGGCCGAGGCACAGCAGCGACAGGTCCTTCCAGGGAGCGAGGCCCTCGCCGCCGAGCGGCTCGAGGTGGACGAGGACGTCCTCGAGCACGCGGCCAAAGCCGTAGATGTCATCGCGCGGATCGCTCGCCCGCCCGGCGAGCCGCTCCGGTGAGACGTACCCTGGGCTGCCGCCGGCGGACGGCGCGCCACGCGGCCTGGCCAGCCCGAAGTCGGTGAGCACGGGCTCGCCGAGGTTGCGCAGGAGCACGTTGGCCGGCTTCACGTCCGCGTGGACGTAACCGCGCTCATGGATTCGGGCGAGCGCGCGCGCGAGCGGACGCGCCCACCGCGCGATCGGCGCGAGCGCCGCCGCGTCGCCGGCGCGGAGCACGTCCCTCACCGACCCCCGCGCGATCCACTCGAGCGCGATCCACCCCTCCTCGGGGTCCGCGTCGAAGACCCGCACGACGCCGGGGCCCCCGAGCGCCGCGGCGAGCCGCACCTCGCGGGTGAGGTGCGCCCTGTCGCCGCCCCGCCCGTGGTAGACCTTGAACCCGATGCGCCGGCCGAGCACCTCGTCCTCGGCCTCGTAAACCGCGCCGGCGCCGCCGCGCGCCACCTCCCGGAGCAGGCGGAACGGGCTCTTGCCCGCCGAGGGCGCGACCACGGTCACATCCTCCAGCCGGGCGACCGCGGCGGGCCGATCCGCGCCGAGCGCCGCCCGCCAGCGCTGGTGGCGCTCGCGCGCGCCTGGCGCGCCGATCTCCCGGACGAGCACCCGCTCGATCGCGCCGACCGCGCGCGGGAGCTGCCCCAGCGAGGCGTAGAGATCGGCCGCGAGGACGAGGCCTTCGGTCGAGGACACCGGCTGGGCGCGCGACGCGCCCCCGCGCTCGCGCGACGCGGCGCCCTCCAGCACGGCGAGCGCGCCCTGCTCGTCGCCCCGGGCCGCGAGCAGATCCGCGCAGGCCACGCGGATCGGATCGGGCAGCACCCGCTCCTCCATCGCCGCGACGAGGTGCGCCACGGCCTCGGCTTCCCGGAGCGTCCCGCGCGCCCGCCGGAGCACGGCGATGACCTCGTCCGTCGAGGGCCCCTCCCGCGTGCCGGAGCTCCGCAGGCGCGCGATGTCGTCGCCTCCACCTTCACGCGACGCGCGCGCGTGCGCCTGCGGCCGCTCCGCTCGCGCAGGATGCGCGCTGCCCCCGACGTCCGCCCCGCCCGGCCCGGCGGCGCCGCGCGCGTCCGCCGGCGCACCGCCGTCCGCCGCGGCGCCGCCGAGGCGCTCCTTGAGCCGCCGCCACAGGCTCACGCCGCGCCGCCCTCGGCGCCGCCACGCCGGATCGACGGAGCCTCGCCCGCGGGGGGTAGCCGGAAGACCGCGGTTCCCCCGCGCGCCGAGGCGATCGCGTCGCCCGCGCACAGCTCGACCGACGGCGCGAGCTGGTAGTCGCCGAGGAACGGCGGCGGCGCCCCCGGCGGCGTCTTCAGCGCGACGAACGCCGAGGCCCCAGCCCGATCGACGCGGATCCGCCAGGGGCCGACCGGCAGATCGCCGAGCGGCGCCGTGAAGCGATCGCCCGCGATCTCCACCACGCACCCCTCCCCCGTCCCCGGCGTGATCGCGCACGGCACCTCCCCGCCCAGCAGGAGCTGCACGCCGCGGCCGACGGGCAGCGGCCCCGTGAGCCGCGCGCCCGCGAGCGTCGTGCCGTTGCGCGTCCCGAGGTCCTCGACCTCGACGCCGGACGGGCCGCGCCGGATCCGCACGTGCGTCCTGCTGACGGCGCGGGACGCGACGACGACGGTCGCCTCGCCGCGGCCGATCGTGACCTCGTCGCCGAGCGCGCACCGCAGGAGCGCGCCGCCGAGCTCGAGCGAGAGGATCGGCCCCGAGAGGAGCCGCGCGCGGATCGCGCGCAGGGCGTCGGCCACCTGCTCGCCGCCGCGGTTCCCCGCGATCCAGGCCTCGGCCACCGCGATCGCCTCGCGGCGCTCCGCCATCCGGTCGAGATCCGCGATCGACCGCAGGACGGCGGCGAGCTCTCGCTGGTCCCTCTCGACGGTCATCGAGGAGCGGAGCCGCTCCTCGAGCCGCTCGATCGCGCCCGCCGCGGCCAGCACCCGCGTCTCCGACTCGGTGTCGCCCACCAGGGCGTACGCGTCGGCCGCGCGCTCGAGCTCGCCCGCCTCCTCGAGCTCGCGCGCGACGGCCAGCGCCTCGCTCCGCATCACGCTCGCGCCCCGCGCGCGCACCAGATCGAACGCGAGCAGCGCCTTGCGCCCGAGCGCCGCGCGCTTGAGCTCCGGGCTCTCCGCCATGCGGGACGCCGACGCGCAGAAGGCGATCCGCTTCTCGACGCTCCGCTCGGCGTCCGCCCGGAGGAGGAGGACCCGGGCCGCGTCGTCCGGCATCCCGGCGTCGAGGTACAGCTCGACCGCCCCCGCGAGATCGCCGGCGAGCTCCTTGGCCTCGGCCGCCCTGCGTCGGCTGTCCCCCCGCCTGAGCCCGAACCACTCAAAGAGACTCACGCAGCGCCATCCTCGCCCCCATCCGACATCCTACCCTTGATGCGCGCCGGCCCCAACCGCCAGCGTTGACTCCCTCCCTCGTCACCCGCAGGATTTGCGGCCTCGATGTCGACAACGAACCGCCTCGGCGAACTGCTCGTCCGCGAAAAGCTCATCAGCCTCCAGCAGCTCAGGCAAGCCCAAGAGGAGCAGCGCAAGACAGGTCAGAACCTCGGGTACGCGCTCGCCAAGCTCGGGTACATCTCCGACGGAGAGATCACGAGCTTCCTCTCGACGCAGTACCGCGTCCCGGCCGTCGCCCTCGACGAGTACGAGATCGACGCGGAGGTCTCGCGCCTCGTCTCGCGGGACGTCTGCGAGAAGCACAAGATCATCCCCATCTCCAGGTCGGGGACGGCGCTCGTCGTGGCGATGGCCGACCCGACGAACCTCCACGCGATCGACGACATCAAGTTCCTCACGGGCTTCAACGTGGAGCCCGTCGTCGCGTCCGAGACCGGCATCACGGAGGCGATCGAGCGCGCCTACAACGTCGGGCCCTCCTACGACGAGGTGCTGAGCGAGTTCGGGGAGGAGGAGGTCGGCTTCCAGGTCGAGGCCGACGACGTGAACGTCCTCGAGCTGGAGAAGGCCGCCGAGGGCGCGCCCGTGGTCCGGCTCGTCAACGCGATCCTCCTGAACGCCATCAAGAAGGGCGCGAGCGACATCCACGTCGAGCCGTACGAGAAGAAGCTCCGCGTGCGCTACCGCATCGACGGCGTGCTGATGGAGGAGATGCAGCCGCCGATCAAGCTGAAGAACGCGATCTCGAGCCGCCTCAAGATCATGAGCTCGCTCGACATCGCCGAGCGGCGGCTCCCGCAGGACGGCCGCATCAAGCTGAAGATGGGCAGGGGCCGGGAGATGGACTTCCGCGTCTCGGTGCTGCCGACGATCTGGGGCGAGAAGATCGTCCTCCGCCTCCTCGACAAGTCGAACCTGCAGCTCGACATGGCGAAGCTCGGCTTCGATCCGAAGCCGCTCGCCGACTTCAAGTGGGCGATCGGCCAGCCGTGGGGCATGGTCCTCGTCACCGGCCCGACCGGCTCCGGCAAGACGACGACGCTCTACTCGGCGCTGTCGGAGCTCAACCAGATCGGCTCGAACATCAGCACCGCCGAGGACCCTGTCGAGTACAACCTGCACGGCATCAACCAGGTGCAGATGCACGACGACATCGGGCTGAACTTCGCGATGTCGCTGCGGTCGTTCCTCCGGCAGGACCCGGACATCATCATGGTCGGCGAGATCCGCGACTTCGAGACGGCCGAGATCGCCGTCAAGGCCGCACTCACCGGCCACCTCGTGCTCTCGACGCTGCACACGAACGACGCGCCGTCGACGATCTCGCGCCTCCTCAACATGGGCGTGGAGCCGTTCCTCATCACCGCCAGCGTGAACCTCGTGCTGGCCCAGCGCCTCGCGCGCAAGATCTGCCCGGACTGCCGCGTCCCGCTGAAGGTCGACGCGAGGGTGCTCCTCGACTTCGGCTTCACCGAGCAGCAGGTGGCGCGCGCGGAGCTCATCCGCGGCGCGGGCTGCAAGACCTGCAACGGCTCCGGCTACAAGGGCCGCGTCGCGCTCTACGAGGTCATGCGCTTCACCGACGCGCTGAAGGAGATGGTCCTCCAGGGCGCGTCCACGGCCGAGCTCAAGGCCGCCGCGATCAAGGGCGGGATGCTGACCCTCCGGATGAGCGGGATCGAGAAGGTGCTCGCGGGCGTCACCACGACCGAGGAGGTCGGCCGCGTGACGATGGGGGACTGAGCGCATGACCACCGAGCTCGTCGGACAGCAGGAAGGCCTCCGGTACACGCTCCAGCAGCTCCTCCGCGCGATGGTGGAGAAGGGCGCGAGCGACATGCACATCACGAGCGGCACGCCGCCGCTCCTGCGCATCGACGGCACGGTGGTGCCGCTGAAGCTCCCGCCGCTCATGCCGAGCGACACGAAGCAGCTCTGCTACTCGGTGCTGAGCGAGGAGCAGGTGGCGGCGTTCGAGCAGCGCAACGAGCTCGATCTCTCGTTCGGCATGAAGGGGCTCGCCCGCTTCCGCGCCAACATCTACATGCAGCGCGGCGCCGTCGCCGCCGCGTTCCGGCAGATCCCCTTCCGGATCATGAACTTCGACGAGCTGGGCCTGCCGCCGGTGGTGCTCGACATCACCGCCAAGCCCCGCGGCCTCGTGCTCGTGACGGGCCCGACGGGCTCGGGCAAGACGACCACGCTCGCGAGCATCATCGACAAGATCAACTCGGAGCAGCGGCTGCACATCCTCACGATCGAGGATCCGATCGAGTACCTGCACCCGCACAAGCTGTCGCTCGTGAACCAGCGCGAGATCGGCTCCGACACCGCGTCGTTCAAGGACGCCCTGCGGTACGCCCTGCGCCAGGATCCGGACGTCGTGCTCGTCGGTGAGATGCGCGACCTCGAGACCGTCGAGTCGGCGCTGACGATCGCCGAGACCGGCCACCTCGTGTTCGCCACGCTCCACACGAACTCGGCGATCTCGACGATCAACCGCATCATCGACGTCTTCCCGCCGCACCAGCAGTCGCAGGTGCGCCAGCAGCTCTCGTTCACGCTCGTCGCCGTGATGACGCAGCTCCTCCTGCCGCGCGCGAACGGCCCGGGGCGCGTCATGGCGATGGAGGTCATGATCCCGAACGCGGCGATCAGGAACCTCATCCGCGAGGACAAGCTCCACCAGATCTACTCGCAGATGCAGGTGGGCCAGTCCGGCAGCGGCATGCAGACGATGGCCCAGTCGCTCGTGTCCCTCTACCAGCGCCGGATGATCACGCTGGAGGAGGCGTT
The DNA here is from genome assembly GCF_051530205.1 of Sorangium sp. So ce327. Taxonomy (NCBI): domain Bacteria; kingdom Pseudomonadati; phylum Myxococcota; order Polyangiales; family Polyangiaceae; genus Sorangium; species Sorangium sp. So ce327. The sequence continues at coordinate 6,642,563 of NZ_CP150330.1, forward strand.
CGCGGCGGCCGCCGACGGCGAAGAGATCCGGGCGATGCTGGAGCCCCGTCAGGCGGTGAGCTCGCGGAACAACGGCCCGAAGCAGCCCTGACCACAGCGGCGCCCTGCCCTTCGGTTCACCCTGCACGCTCGACCCGCCTTACGGCTCACGGCGCGGCGCGGCGGGAGGCGGGGCGGACGGTCGGACGAGCGCCGCTGGCATCCAGAAAATCGCAGTAAAATCGAGGTTTTGGAGAGGGGGCTCCACACTTTTTTGACATCTACCCAACCGTTCAGTAGGTTCCGCCCGATGCAGGGGCTCACCGAGCGACAACAGCAGGTGCTTCACTATATCCGGCAGTCGATCAGCGAGCGCGGCTACCCGCCGACGCTGCGCGAGATCGGCGCGCATATGGGGATTCGCTCGACGAACGGGGTGAACGATCACCTCCGGGCGCTCGAACGCAAGGGCTACCTCACGCGCGAGGACATGAAGTCGCGCGCGCTCCGCCCGCGCGATCTGGACGGCGCGGGCGCCGGCGGCGGCGCCGATCTCCGCGGCGCGCTCGTGAACGGTGGGAACGACGCCCCTGCGAACGATCAGGAGGACGACCTCGTCGAGATCGCGGTCGTCGGCCGGATCGCCGCGGGCCTGCCGATCCTCGCCGAGGAGCACGTCCTCGATACGGTCCGGATCGAGCGCACGCTCGTGCGCGGCGGGCGCGAGGTGTTCGGCCTGCGCGTCACCGGCGACTCGATGATCGAGGCGGGCATCTTCAGCGGCGACTACATCTTCGTGCGCCGGCAGCTCACCGCGCAGCGCGGCGACATCGTGGTGGCGTTGATCGGCGACGAGGCGACGGTAAAATACTTCTTCCCCGAGAAGGACTACGTGCGCTTCCAGCCGGCGAACGCGGCGATGGCGCCGATCCTGGTCCGGGCGAGCGACTTCAAGCCCGCCATGCTCCTCGGCGTGGTCGTCGGCGTCTACCGGAAGCTCTGACCTCACCCTTCCCTTCCCCGAGCCGGTTGACGCGCGCCGAGCGGCCTTGATAGCGTCGCGACGGCCGGGCAGACGGTCTTAGGTGCCCGCTCCAGAAAGAACGCGATCGTGACGACGCACGGGCGGCGATTCGGGACTTGGATTTCAGGCGCGGGCATGGTGCTCGCGGCGGCTCTCACGGGCGGCTGCGGCGGTACCCTCTACGCGTTCACCGCGAACTCGGCCTCGAGCAAGCTCGAGACGGCCGAGGCGCTCGGCGCAGAGAAGTATGCGCCGTACGAGTACTACACCGCGCGCGAGCACCTCTGGAAGGCTCGGGAGGAGGCCGCGGCCGCCGACTACGGCGACGCGATCGACTTCGCCGACGTCGCAGAGGAGTACGCGGACAAGGCGATCACCCTAGCGAAACAGGCGCACGAGGGCGCGGGTCGATGAGCATTGGAATGACGCGCCGCAGTTCCCGCCGCGCCCGTCGCGCAGGTGCCGTCGCTGTCGTGGCGATCGCCGGGGCCGCCTTCTCGTGCACGCAGGTGCCGGTCATGCGCGGCGACATCGAGGCGCTGACCACCATCGCGAAGCAGGCGGAGCGCAACGGCGCGCTCCGCTGCGCGCCGCGCGAGCTGGCGATGGCGAAGTCGCACCTGTCGTTCGCCTCGGTCGAGCTCGATCAGGGCTTCTTCGTCCGGGCCAAGGAGCACCTCGACATCGCGAAGGCGAACACGCACGCCGCGTACGACCTCTCGCCGCCGCAGAAGTGCGCCGAGCGCGGGTTCGTCGAGGAGGCGCCGCCGCCCAAGCCCGGAGACTGCGACGGCGACGGGCTGCTCGATCCGCAGGACAAGAAGTGCCCGTGCGACGCCGAGACCTGGAACGGCTTCCAGGACGATGACGGCTGCCCGGACGATCCGGACACGGACGGCGACGGCCTGACGGACGGCAAGGACAGCTGCGTGCTCCTGCCCGAGGACAAGGACGGCTACCTCGACGAGGACGGCTGCCCCGAGCTCGACAACGACCTCGATACGGTCCTCGACGCGAACGACAAGGACAGCACGGGCAAGAACTGCGCGAACGACCCGGAGGATCCGGACGGCTACGAGGACGCCGACGGCTGCCCCGAGCCGGACAACGACCAGGACACCGTGGTCGATCTCGAGGACCAGTGCCCGAACGAGCCGGGCGTGGTCGGCGGCGACAAGCCGGGCTGCCCGAAGAAGCCGAGCCTGGTCATCGTCACCGAGAAGGAGATCAAGATCACGCAGCAGATCCACTTCGAGTTCGACAAGGACAAGATCCGGCCCGAGAGCTTCCCGATCCTCGACGCCGTGGTCGAGGTCCTCCAGCAGAACCCGAAGATCAAGATCGAGATCCAGGGGCACACGGACAACAAGGGCGCCGCGGCCTACAACAAGAAGCTGTCGGATCGGCGCGCGGCCTCGGTGAAGAAGTACCTGGTCGCCAAGGGCATCGACGAGGCCCGGCTGACATCGAAGGGGTACGGCATGGAGCAGCCGATCGTGCCGAACACGTCCGACCAGAACCGTGCCCTGAACCGGCGCGTGCAGTTCGTCCGTACGGAGGGCGCGCAGTAGTCCAGCCGTCGCGGGAGCACCGCCTGGCGTGTCGGGGTACGGTCGCTCTCGACCGCGCAGTCCAGGGGGCCGGACCCGGCCCCCTCCTCCTGAAAGCAAGAGCCCCTCCCCAGCACACCCTGGAGGTCTGAACCCGTGTTTTTCCGTCGTTCACGCCGCGCTCGTCTCGCGTCTGCACTGACTTCGCTGTGGGTCCTCGGCGCGCCGGCGGTCGCCGGCGCCGCCGGCGAAAAGGACGCGGAGGCGATGAAGCTGCACAACCAGGCGATGGACGATGACTACCTCTCTGTCGAGTTCGACAAGGCGGAGAAGAAGCTCAAAGACGCCCTGAAGAAGTGCGACAAGAACGCCTGCTCGAAGCCGGTGGTCGGCAAGCTGCACATCGCGCTCGGCACGGTGTATGGCGGCGGCAACAAGCTCCAGCAGGCCAAGGCCGAGTTCGTGCTGGCGCTCCAGGCCGATCCGAAGGCGGCGCTCATCGACGCGCTGACGACGACCGAGCTGGCCCAGGCGTTCAAGGAGGCCCAGAAGGAGGCGCAGGCCGCCGGGAAGGCGCCTCGCGACGGCGGCGGCAAGGCCACGAAGGCCGCGGCGGGCGACGTTCCCCACACGCCGGTGGCGGAGCAGGCGGTGAACACGCCGGTGCCCGTGTACGTCGAGATCCCGGAGGAGATCGACGCGTCCAAGGCGACGGTCCGCTACAAGCCGTTCGGCTCGCCCAAGTGGAAGTCGCTCGAGATGAGGCGTATCGAGAGCGGCTTCGGGGTGGAGATCCCCTGCGAGGATGTCACGACGACCGGCGATATCCGGTATTTCGTCATCCTGAGGGACGAGGCGGGCGATCCGGTGGGCACCGCCGGTTCGATGCAGGCGCCTCACCGGGTGCCGATCAAGAACGAGATCGAGCAGGAGCCGTCGCTGCCTGGCCAGGAGCCGCCGAAGCGGTGCGCCGCGAAGGAGGATTGCCCGCCGGGCCTGCCTGGCTGCCCCGAGGCCGGCGGCAAGCGCGGGGACAAGACGTGGGGTTCGGCCTGCGAGGCGACCGAGGAGTGCCAGTCGGGGCTCGCCTGCGTGAACGGGACCTGCGAGCAGGGGAGCGACGAGGGCGGCGGGGCGTCGAAGGGCAAGGGCAAGGGCAACCGCAACGTGGTCGGCGTCTCCGGCCAGCTCGACCTGCTCCTGGTGCGCGGTACGGATTACGTCTGCTCGGGCAGCGACGCCGCCTACGCCTGCTTCTATCCGGGCGGCGAGGGCCGGCAGTTCTACGGCGAGCCCGCGGATCTGGAGGGAACGAACGGGGTCAAGGGCGGCCTGAGCCTCGCTGGGTGGCGGGTGATGCTGTCGTACGATCGGCAGCTGTTCTCGGACCTGTCGCTGCTCCTCGGCGTACGGGTCGGATTCGCGTTCGGCGGCTCGCCGTCTTCCAAGAACGGGCCGACCCCGTGGACGGACGAGGCGGGCAATGACCTGCAGAACCCGCACCTCCAGGCGCTCAGCTTCCTGCCGCTCCATGCGGAGCTCCGCGCCACGTATTTCCTCCTGGGGGATCGGATTGTCGAGAAGGGCGGGTTCCGCCCCTATGCCTTCGCCTCGCCCATCGGGCTGGCCCAGGTGAACGCCTCGGTGCCTGTGGATGTGTGCGATCGCCGCACCGAGGAAGGGGATCTGGTGCGCACCAGCAGCAGCAACAGGTGTCCGGCGAACACCCGCTACGTCGAGAATCTCGATGCCTTCCAGATCACCGGGCGGAACTTCTCGGCGCTAGGCGCCGGTGTGGTCTATGGCATCACCCAGAACTTCGGAGTGTCTGCCGAGATGAAGGTGATGCTGATGTGGCCAACGCTCGGCCTCGTCCTGGCCCCCACCGTCAGCCCCGTGTTCGCCTTCTAGCCCCGTCTCCCGCACCCAGAGCGACGTTCCCGACGCGCAGACGTGCTCCAGCGCAGCGCGTCGGGGCAGCCGAGCCCCTCTTCCCTCCCCCGTCCCAGCCGCAGCGCGGGGGGTGCCCGCACAGGAGACGGGCCCAGATCGGCGTTTTCGGCGCGCAGGCGTACTCACGTACGCCGAGCACCGAAAGCGCCGAGATGGGCCCGTATCCGAAGCGGGCGCCCCTCGCGCTAAAGGTCGAAGTGTTCGGTGCCGAGCAGCTGGTAGAGGCCGTAGAGCGACCCGGCGTCGTGGTGCTCGAAGCGAACGCCCGCGCGCGCCGGCCGCCCCGCCGCACCGCGGCGGATCCAGGCGATACGACCGCGGAGGCTCAGCGGATCCCACAGGTTCGGGGCGGTGACCTCGAGCGTCACCGACGCCTCGGGATCCAGGAGCTCCGACGCGAGCTGGGCCTCGGACAGCTCGATGCCGGCGCCGCCCAGCCCCAGATCGCGGATGCGAACGCCGTGCTCCTCGATCGACTGGCGATCGCGCAGCGTCGCCCCAAGATCGACGCGTCGCCTCGCGTGAACGCGAAAGTGGTCCCGGACAGCCATCCTGGCGCATTCTCCAGTCGACGCGAACATATCACGAGAGACGCGCGCACACGCTCGGTTCGCCAAGCCGTGCGGCGCAGGGGCGCAGGCGCGACCACGCGCGCCGCGCGAACAGCATGCTCGCCCGGTCGCCCATGGCTGCGTTCGGTAAAGCGACCGTCACGTGTTAGCCTTTGGGCTTCGCGGCGAACCTTGGGTAACATGCGGACCACATCCGCTGGAGCGAGTCGCGAGCGAGTCGCGAAGTAGACGGGAGTTCTACCCTGATGGCCCAGGACACACGCAAAGATCCGCGAGCGAGAGTGCTGCAGATGACCGTCCGCTACAAGAGCGCCACGGTCGACGAGTTCATCGAGCACCACTCGCATGACGTGAGCCGAGGCGGCATCTTCATCAAGACGCCGTCGCCCTTCCCCGCCGGCACGCTGCTCAAGTTCGAGATCCGTCTGCAGGACGAGCAAGCCGTGATCGCCGGCGTCGGCCGCGTCGTGTGGAAGCGCGAGCCCGCGCAGGGGAGCGACGCGCACCCGGCGGGCATGGGCGTGAAGTTCATCAAGATCGATGAGAAATCCAAGGCCGTGATCACCCGGCTCGTCGACGCGCAAGCGGGCGCCGGGTCGGCGTTCGAGGCCGGCATCACCGACCGCGCGGATCTGGGCGACGACGTGCAGGAGATCACGGCCCCGTCGGCGACCGCGAGCGCGCCGCAGGCCGAGCCCGCGGCCGCGGCCTCCAAGGCAGCGCAGGCGCAGGTGAAGCGGGCGTCGACGATGCTGGGGCTCGGCTCGATCGGGGCGAAGGCCGACGCGGGCAAGGGCGAGGCGAAGAAGGCCGACGTCGCGGAGGGCGGCGGCTTCTTCCCGCAGACGAACCCCGAGAAGGAGATGCCGCCGCCCGACGAGCGGACGATGATGAAGCAGGCGGCCGAGCTGCTGAAGCAAGCGCTCGCCGACGCCGGCGGCTCGCTGGACGAGATCGGCCCGTCCAAGGAGCCGCTCATGGCCGCCCCGCCGAAGAAGGCCGAGTCCGCTCCGGCGCCGAAAGAGGAGCACGTCAGGCCGCTGGCCGAGCCGGCGGCGATCCCGGTCCCGGCGGTCGCCCAGCTGGCGAACGAGCGGGAAGCGCGGGACGAGGCGCCCGCGGCCGAGGCGAGACCAGCGAAGGCGGCCGCGGCCAGGAGACCGGCCGAGATCGCGGACCGGGCGCCGGCGGACGATCTGCACGGCAAGCCTGCGCGCCAGGACGTGAAGGCGTCCGACGATCAGGCGAAGGCGAAGCCGGCGGCCGCCAAGCCGAAGGAAGAGAAGGCGGCCACGGCCAAGGCCGCACCCGCGGCCCAGGCTCCGCTCGCGCAGGAAGAGGAGAGCAGCGGCACCGGGCGGCTGCTCACGATCCTGCTGGTCGCGGCAGCGCTCTGCGGCGCGCTCTGGCTCGTCTTCGGGCAGAGCGACAAGCCCTCCACGACCCCGCCGGCCGCGCCCGAGCAGCCCGCGGCGAAGCCTGCGGCTCCGGCGGAGAAGCCTGCGGCTCCGGCGGAGAAGCCTCAGCCGACGGAGGTCGTGCCCGCGGCGACGGACAAGGCTGCGCCCGCCGCGACGGCGGCGCCCACGACGACCGCCGAAGCGCCCGCGGCGCCGACGGCGAGCGCCACCGCGACCGCGGAGCCTGTGACGCCCAAGGCGACGGCCGAGCCTGCAGCCCCGGCGACGGCGGAGCCCGCGGCCCCCAAGCCGACGGCGGAGCCTGCAGCGACCACCCCAGCGCCAGAGCCCGCGGCCCCCACGGCGACGGCGGCGCCCGCGGCGCCCAAGCCGGCGGCCCCTAGGCCCAGGCCGGCCGCGCCGAAGCCGCCGAAGAACGACGATCCCTACGGTTGATGACCAGGCCGCGGGTCCTCCGCGGGAGAGGCAGCTGCGATGAGCGGCTCGGTGAGTCACGTCGGTGAATCAGGGCTGGGCCGCTCGAAGGCGGCCGCCACGCTGGCCGCGCTGGGCCTGCTGGCCGCGACCGGGCTCGTCTGCGGCGCGGTCGCGCTGCGCGATCCCACGGCGGTGACGGCGCTCGAGGGGGGCGCCAGCGCCTTGCCGGGCCCTTCGCCGGCCGCCGCGCCCAGCAGCAGCGGCCGCGAGAGCAGCAGCGCGCCGGCCCCCGAGCCGGCGCCGGCGCTCGCGCCCGCGGAGCCCGAGACCCCGGCGAAGGCGCCGCCTGCCCGCGCTCAGCCCGCGGAGCTCGAGAGCGCCCAGGCCGCGGGGAGCGCGGCGCTCGGCTCGCTCGCGCAGCGGTATCCGGAAGACCCCGCGGTCCTCCGGGCCCTCGCGGTCGCGCAGGGGCGTGAGAAGGCGATGGCGGCCGCGCTGCTCACGGCGCAGCGGCTGTTCGAGGTCGCTCCCGAGGAGGCCGGGAACGACGAGCTCAAGCAGATCATCCTGAGGGCGGCGAACGGCACCCCGGACGTCGCCCTCACGGCGTTCGATCTGATGGCCAAGCACATGGGAAGCCGCGGTCCCGACCTGCTCTACGAGGTGGTGACCGCGCCGAAGTTCGGCGATTGGCCCAGGGACCACGCGAGCACACGGCTGATGGAGAGCAGCGTGCGGCAGCTCGCGTCGCCGGCGCTGCTCGTCGCCGACGATCTGCGCCGCCTCACGGAGTGCCCCACCAAGGCGATGCTCGCCAGGGTGCGCGAGGAGGGCGATGTCCGCGCGCTCCATTACATCAAGGCGCTGGGCACCCCCCAGCCATGCCGGGGCCATCGGACGCGCAAGTGCCTCAGGTGCGGCCCCCTCCAGAAGGAGCTCCGCGCGACGGCCAGCGTCATCGAGAAGCGCAAGAACGACAAGGCGGCGGCAGCGCCGCCCGCCGCGAGCGCTGCTCGCTGAACGCCTTCGTCTCGCCAACCCCGAACCGGCCTGCGCCCCCTCGCTTCGCCGCTTTCACGCCCCGACGTGACGGCGCCGAGCGGCTTCTCTCCGCGCCACCCCCGCAAAGCTGCAGGCACGGAGGGAGCGCATCGGCACGGCCGCGCGGGCGATTCGATCGCTCCGAAGCAACCGCTCAACACCTGCTGGGAGCGGCACGGCCACGCAGACAGCTCGACGCGTGGAACCAGCTCACCAGGGGAGCGAATCGGGGTGGGCGCAGCAGGACTTGAACCTGCGACTTCGTCCGTGTGAAGGACGCACTCTACCGCTGAGTTATGCGCCCGATGCCAGCCGGTTGTCGCCCGGCCGTTTCGGAAAGACGTGGCGCTTTTAACCCAAACATCGGCGTTCGACAAGAAGAACTCGCTGCCGATGTCGAACTTCTTCGCGGAGCTCCTTCAGGCCGGAGCCAGGCCCGAACCGACGGGTCGCCGGTGAAGGCGCGCCTGCGGCCGCGGCCAGCGCGCCGGCCGCGGGGCTCGCGCGGGCCGGCTGCGCGCCGCCCGTGAGCGACCGGGGCACGGGAGCCAGACGGGCCGCCGCGTCCGCGCCATGTCGCGGTCGGGCGAGCGGGGACGGGCGCCGCTGCGCTTCGAGCGCGCGCGTGGACACCGGCGCAGAGCGACGCGCGCGGTCAATCGAGCGTCGCGACGGCGCGCCGGAGCGCGGCGAGGCCTGCTTCGATGTGGTCCTCATCGCAGGCATACGAGAAGCGAAGGTACCCAGGCGCGCCAAAGGGGGTGCCGGCGACCGCGGCGACGTGCGCCTGCTCGAGCATCCACGTCGCCACGTCCTCGTCGCTCGCGAGCGTCGTCCCCTGGAAAGCGCGCCCGCAGAGCCCGCGCACGTCGGCGAACGCGTAGAACGCCCCTTCCGGCGTCCTGCAGCGCACCCCCGGTACGGCGTTGAGCCCCTCGACCATCAGCGAGCGCCGCCGGGCGAACGCCGCGCGCATCGCGAACACCGCGTCGCGGGGCCCGTTCAGGGCGGCGACAGCGGCCGCCTGGGAGACGGCCGCCGCGTTCGTGGTGCTCTGACCCTGGACCACGTCGAGCGCCCTCGCGACCTCGGCCGGCGCGATGCTCCAGCCGATCCGCCAGCCCGTCATGGCGAAGGTCTTGCTGACCCCATCGACGACGATCACCCGCGGCGCGAGGTCCTCCGCGAGCGCGGGGAGCGACACGTGCCGGAACCCGTCGTAGGTGAGATCGGCATAGATCTCGTCGACGACGATCCAGCAGTCATGCCGCCGCAGCACGCCCAAGAGCGGGAGCAGGTGCTCTTCCGCATACGCCGAGCCGGTCGGATTGGAGGGCGTGCACAGGATGATCGCCTTCACCCGCGGAGAAAGCGCGCCCTGGAGCGCGTCCGCCGTAAGGCGGAACCCCATCTCCTCGGTCGTGTTGACGACGACCGGCGTGGCGCCGACGAGGCGCACCTGCTCCGGGTAGCTCACCCAGTAGGGCGCGGGGATGACGACCTCGTCTCCCGGCTCGAAGAGCGCGGTCGCGAGGTTGAACAACGCGTGCTTCGCGCCGCAGCTCACGGTGACCTGGCTCGGCAGCGGCCGCCAGCCGCGGTGCTGCTCGGTCGCCGCGCAGATCGCCGACTTCAGCTCGGAGATGCCGGACACGGCCGTGTAGTGGGTGGCGCCGGCGTCCAGCGCCGCCTTCGCCGCGGTACGAATGTGCTCCGGCGTGTCGAAGTCAGGCTCGCCCACGCCGAAGGAGAAGACCTTGTGCCCGTCGGCGCGGAGGCGCGCGGCCCTCGCCGCCATGGCGAGCGTTGCACTGGGCGCGACGGCCGACAGACGGTCAGCGAGCTTCCTGGGCATCGAGACACTGAGGAATAAAGGGCGGCCTGAGATAACGCAAGGCGCTACCGCTCCGGCGCTTGCGCGGGCGGCTCGGATGTGCCGCTAGGGCGACGGCGTGGCGCCGCCGACCTGGACCGCGGGCTTCTGCTCGTCCTGCTTGATCGAGTAGCGCACGAGCGCGCGGAGCACGTCGTTGCGCTGCACATTGCCGAGGAGGCTCTTCATGTCCTCGTAGATCGACGGATCGACAAGCAGGGCGCCGAGCGTCCCCTTGCCCGCCCTCATGTCGTGCACGATCGCCCGCAGATCGCCGGTCATCGCCGTCACGTTGGCGAGCGCCTCGGCGCCGTCGCCCTTGCCGCCATAGAGCGCGTCGTGCGCGAAGCTGTCGCTCTCGCGGATGCCCCGCAGCGTCATGGCGACCTCGTCCGCCGCGCTCCCGAACTGCTGAATCTGCTTCTGCGGGCCGTCGCCGTAGATGACGTCGTGCGCGAACCCCGGCCCCTCCTTGACCCGCGAGACGACGCCCCGCACCTCGCGCACCGCGCTCGCGAGCTCCGTGCTGAGGCGGTCGAGGCTCTGCACGGTGCGCGAGATGCGCTCGGCCTCCTCGGGATCGGTCAGGAAGCGGTGCGGGTAGCCTTCCCCCTCGGTCACCTGCTTCATCAGCGTGTTCGCCGAGGCGACCGTCTCGCGGAGATCCCTGTGCAGCTTCTCGTCGGCGATGCTCTCCGAGACCTTCTGGATGTTGTCGAGCGTCGCCTCGGCCTTCTCGGCCATGCCGGTCACCTTCCCCATCACGTCGGTCGGCACCTCGCCGGGGATGTGGCCGCCGGGCGGCACCGAGTCCGGGCTCTGCCCCTTCGTGAGCTCCAGCATCTTGTCGCCGAGCAGGCCCTTGTTCGCGATCTGGGCGACGCTGTCCGTCTTGATCCGGCTCGCCTCGCTCTCGACGATCTCGAGCTTCACATAGATCTTGGTGTCCTTCGGATCAGGGCCGTAACCGACCTCGGCGACGTGACCGATGTCGATGCCTCCCATGCGGATGGGCGCGCCCGGCTTAAGCCCCTGGACGTCGCCGAAGTTCGTCGTGAAGCTGACGGAAGAGTCGAAGAGCCGCCGCTCGTCGCCTATCAGGAAAATGACTACGGCGGAGAGCACAAGGCCCGCCAGCACAAAGAGTCCGACCTTCAGATCGCGCGCTCTGCCCATGCAGAAGGGCATCTTGCGCGATCTCGGGGGGATCGTCACGCGCCGAGAAGCGTCTGGACGTCCTCATTCACCGGAGCGGTCCCGGTAATGAAATCGGCGACATGCGGATCGGTAGACTTCCGGAACTCGTCCGGGGTGCCGGTCGCGATGACCTCGCCGCGGAAGATCATCGCCATCCGATCCGAGATCGAGAACGCGCTCTTCATGTCGTGTGTCACCACGATGCTCGTCACGTTGAGCGCCTGCTTCAGCCCCTTGATGAGGTGGTTGATGCGCTCGGTGTTGATCGGATCGAGGCCGGTCGTCGGCTCGTCGTAGAGCAGCACCTCGGGCTGCACCGCGATGGCGCGCGCGAGGCCGACGCGCTTCTTCATGCCGCCGGACAGGTCCCCCGGGCGCATCTGCTCAATGCCCGGCAGGCCGACCAGCGACAGCGCCCAGTTGACCCGATCCGCGATCTGCGCCTCGGTCATCTCCTTCCGGTAGTGCTCGTGCAGGCCGTAAGCGACGTTCTCACCGACCGAGATCGAGTCGAACAGGGCGCCGCCCTGGAAGAGCATCGCGATGCGCTGGCGCACCCCGGCGATGCGCGACTCGCTCAGGCGCGTGATCTCCTCACCGTGAAACTGGATAGATCCATCATCAGCGTCGAGCAGACGGATGAGCAGCTTGAGCATGACGCTCTTGCCGACGCCCGAGCCGCCCATGATGGTGATCGTCTCGCCCGGGTACACTTCGAGGTTCAGGTCGCGGTAGATGACCTTCGGACCGAAGGCCTTGCGCACACGCGAGAACCGGATCAGCGGCTCAGCCACGCGTTCACGCTAGCACGCCGCGGAGGCCCGCCGCGAACGCTCAGTCGGACGCGGCGACGTGCTCGATCCTGATCTCGACGGCGTCCCCGCCGCGCCAGGCGTCGCGCCGGAGGCGGCCCACCACGTCGACGCGCTTGCCGGTGAACCGCGGCGCGAGCTCGCCCAGCTCGAACCCGAAGCACGAGATCTCGCGGCGGGCGAACGTGAGCTCCAGCTTGAGGTGGCCCTTCAGGTTCCTCGCGGAGCGTACGGCCGCGCCCGCCACGAGGACGTACGACGGGCGGTTGCCCTCGCCGCACGGCTCGAGCCGCTCGAGATCGCGCGCGACGGCCGCTGGATCGTCGCGATCGTCGAGCCGGACGTGGGCGGCCGCGAACGCCGCGGCGGCCGGGAGGTCCTGCTCGCGGAAGGCGTCGCACCACGCCGCCCGGAGCGCCTCGACGCGATCGGCGCGCACCTCGACGCCGGCCGCCGCCTGGTGGCCGCCGAAGCCGACGAGCTCGGCGCGGCACCGCGTGAGCGCGTCGTGCAGCCGCGCGCCCGCTGGACCGCGCACCGAGCCACGCCCCTTCGCGCCCTCGAGCGCGATCACGATCGTCGGCTTGCCGTAGCGACCCGTGATCCTGCCAGCGACGATGCCGACCACGCCGGGGTGGAAGCCCTGCCGCGCGATGACGATCGCAGGATCCCGATCGAACCCGGCGCGCTCGATCTCGGCGAGCGCGGAGGTCAACATCTCGTCCTGGATCGCGCGCCGCTTCATCTGCGCCTGCTCCACCGTGGCGGCGAGCGCGGAGGCGGTCACGCCGTCGTGCGCGAGCAGGAGCTCCAGGGAGATGTCGGGATCGCCGAGCCGACCGGGCGCGTTGAGGCGGGGCGCGATCCGGAAGGCGACGTCCTCTGCGGACGCCCCGCGCCCGAGATCGAGGTTGGCGAGCGCCGCGAGCGCGCGGAGCCCTGGACGGGGCCCGGTCTGGAGCACGCCAAGGCCGGCGCGCACGAGCGCGCGGTTGTCGCCGGTCAGCGGAGCGACGTCGGCGACCGTGCCGATCGCCACGAGGTCGAGGTAGGGGCGGAGATCGAGCGACGAGCCGAGCTTCTTGCGCACGGCGGCCAGGAGCGAGAGCGCGAGCCCGCAGGAGGCGAGCCCCTTGTACGGAAAGCCGCAATCGGCGCGGTGCGGGTTCAGGAACGCGATCGCGGGGAGCGGCTCGGCCGGCACGAGGTGGTGATCGATGACGACGCAGTCGACGCCGGCCGCGCGGGCCGCGGCCAGCCGCTCGTGATCGCTGGATCCGCAGTCGCACGTGATGAGCAGCGTGGGACCGGCGCGCATCACGCGCTCCAGCGCGGGCGCCGAGAGGCCGTAGCTGCCTTCGGCGCGCGTCGCGAGGAGCGGCACCACCTGTCCCGAGAGGGCGCGCAGCCCGCCGGTCATGATGGCGGTCGCGGTGATCCCGTCGCAGTCGTAGTCGCCGAAGACGGCGATCCGCTCGCCGACGCGCACGGCGCGCGCGATCCGCTCCGCGCTCGCCTCGCGATCGGCCATCGCGTCGGGCGACGTGAGGTGCGAGAGCCGCGGGTCGAGGAAGCGCCGGGTCGCCTCGTCAGGCGCCCAGCCGGCCCGGTGCAAGATGTCCGCTACCGTGATCGACAGCCCCAGCTGGCGCGCCATCACGAGCGCCTCGGCGGACGCCTCGCCCGGATCCGCGACGGGCGCGGCGCCCCCCGCGCCGTGCGAAGCCGAGGCCTGCGCCTCGCGCTCGGGGAGCTCCCTCCAGGCCTCCGTGGCGGTGCTCATCACAGAAGCGGGTACACCGACGAGAGGGGTGCGTCCATGACCTGGGGCGGTTCAGGCCGCGCGGCACCGCGCGGCCACGGCGAGGCGCTCAGACGACCGCGTCGGCGCGCTTCTGCGTGCGGACGCGGCTGACCTTCTTGCGCTTGCTCCCGTTCGCGCCGAAGAACCGGCGGTCGATCCACTCGGTGAGCGGCGCCGCGACGTAGATCGACGAGTACGTGCCGACGACGATCCCGACGACGAGCGTGAACGCGAAGTCCCGGATGACGCCCGTGCCGTAGAAGAGGAACATGACGAGCGACAGCAGCGTCGTCATGGACACGAGGATCGTGCGCCCGAGCATCTCGGAGAGCGAGAAGTTGATGACGGCCGAGAAGCTCATGTCCCGGTGCTTCCCCAGGTTCTCGCGGATCCGGTCGTAGACGACGACCGTGTCCGTGATCGAGTAGCCGACGATCGTGAGGAGCGCGGCGACCGTGGACAGGGTGATCTCCCGCTGCGTGATCACCATCGCGCCGAGCGCGATGCCGACGTCGTGCACGAGCGCGACGATGCCGCCGGGCGCGAACCGGATGTCGAACCGGAACGCGATGTACGCCATGATGAAGAAGATCGTGATGGCGATGCTCTTGATGGCCGCGTCGCGCAGCTGCGCGCCGGCCTTCGGGCCGATCCACTCGACCCGGAGCGCCTGCTCGGGCACCTTGTCCGCGCCGAGGTGCTGCCGGAGGCCGTCCATCAGCTGGTCGCCCTTCGACTTGAGGTGGAGCTCGACCTTGTGGTCGCGCTCGCTCACGACGAGCGGGTTGTTCGCGCCGGCCCTGAGCTCGACCCCCTCGATGCCCTCGAGCTGCTTCTTGATCCCCTCCAGGTCGGGCGCTGTGTCGTAGCGCGTGGAGATCTTGTCGCCGCCGGGGCTGAACTTCACCTCGGTGGCGCGCAGCGCGGGCGGGCAGCGGTCCTCGGGGACGGAGCCGTTCTCCGGCGGTAGGCACAGCCGATCGCGCACCGCGCCCTTCTGCTGCTCCGACAGGGCCGAGACCTCGTGGACCCGGATGAGGTAGCGGTTCGGGTTGGCCTGATCCGCGACGGACACGATGTCCGGGGAGTCGAAGCCCGCCTTGGTGACGGCCTCGCGGACCTCGGCGCTCGAGACCGGAGCCCGGAAGGCGACCTCAACCTCGGTGCCTCCCTTGAAATCGGTCCCGAGCTTCGGCCCCGGCACGATGAACGAGATGATCGACAGGATGAGCAGCACCCCGCTGAGCCCGATGAAGAGCCAGCGCTTGCTCATGAAGTCGAACTGACGGCCAGGTTTGATGAGTTCCATCGTCGTGTCTCAATCGGAGATCCGCTCGCGCGTTCTCCCTCAAAGGTCGGAGATCCGCTCGCGCGCCCCCGTACTCAGCCGAGCGAGAGCGTCTTGATCTTTCGGCCGCGGACCGCCCAGTCGAACATCAGGCGGGTGCAGACGACCCCGGTGAACAGGCTGATCGCGATGCCGACGATCAGCGTGATCGCGAAGCCCTTGATGGGGCCGGTTCCGTACTGCGCCAGGATGAGCCCCGAGATCAGCGTGGTCACGTGGCCGTCGAGGATCGCGCTGAACGCCTTGTCATAGCCGACGTCGACCGCGGCGCGCGGGCTCTTGCCGTTCCTGAGCTCCTCCCGGATGCGCTCGTTGATCAGCACGTTGGCGTCGACCGCGATGCCCATGGTGAGCACCAGGCCGGCGATGCCGGGCAGCGTCATCGACGCCCCGAACATCGCGAGGACGGCGATCTGCAGGATGAGGTTGAAGACGACGGCGATGTCCGCGATGAGCCCGGCGCGGCTGTAGATCACCACCATGAACACGACGACGAGCACGCCGCTCGCGATGGCCCCCTTCATGCTCTGCTGGATCGCGTCCTTGCCCAGCGACGGGCCGATGCGCTGCTCGTTCGAGGGGGAGATCGGGGCCGGCAGCGCGCCCGATCGGAGCACCAGCTCGAGCTTGCGCGCGTCCTGGAGCTGCTGATCGGGGTTCTGCGAGCCCATCGTGATCTGCGCGCGGCCGCCGCCGATCTTCGTCTGGATGACCGGCGCGCTCTCGACCTTCTCGTCGAGGATGATGGCGAACCGCCGCTTGACGTTCCTGCCGGTGATGTCCTCGAACCGGTCGGCGCCGGTCGGGGTGAAATCCATCGACACGTACCAGCCGCCGAGGCCGCCCTCGCTCTGATCCGGGAGCGCCTGCGCGTCGCGCACCATGTCGCCCGTGATCTCGGCCTTGCTGAAGAGGAAGTACGTCCGCCAGCCGATCTCCTCGACGACGTCCTTCTCCTCGTTGTACTCGTACAGCTTGCCGTAGCCGACCTCGTTGTCCGCCGGTACCTGGAGCGTCCCGACCCACTCGCGCAGCCGCTTCAGCGTGTCGCGCAGCTCCTCGTGCTCCGCGCGCACCATCCGGGCGAAGTGGACCGGCTTCGTCTTCCCGGGGCCGACCGGCGCGTTTTCGATCGAGAACGTCAGCCCCTTCGGGAGGTCCTCCTCCTTGGCGCTCCTCGCGATCGGCTCGAAGAAGTCCTGGTCGTCGTCGACCATCTTGAACTCGAGCCGCGCGGTCTGGCTGATGATCTCGCGGATCGTGGTGAACGCGGCCTCGTCGTCGCCGGGGACCTCGATGATGACGTCCTCGTCGCGCGTGGAGACGCTCGCCTCCTTGAGGCCGAGCCCGTCGACGCGGCGGAGCACCGTCTCCTTGGCCTGCGACACCGCCCGCTCACGGATGCTGCTCGAGACCTCGTCGCGGATCCGGAACTTCGCGACGCGGCGATCCGCCGACCGCTGGAGCTGCAGCTCGTGCAGGAACTTCGCCAGGAACTCGTCGTTGATCTTCTCGGAGTCCGCCGGGTCGTCGAACGTGATCGCGATCGTGTCCGCCTGCTCGCGCGACTTCTCGATGCGGAGCTTCGTCTGGAGCTTCTGCATCTCCTCGATCGTCGGCGGCTTGTCGCCCTCGTGGAACCCGAACGACTTCGCGAGCGCCGCGCGCAGATCGTCGTAGTACCGATCGCGCTTGTCGCTGATCGCCTCGTCGACGTCGACCGTGTAGACGAGGCGGAGGCCGCCCTTCAGATCGAGCCCGCGCACCAGGCGGAACGGGATGTTCGACGTCAGGAAGCGGCTGAACCCGAGCTCGCCGGCCCTCGCCCGGGTCTCCTGCTCCGCGACCTCCTCCGACGAGAGGCCGGTGTGGACGGGGCGGCCGTACCGCTCGTCGTGGTAGGTCGGGTAGATGGCGAGCGCCGAGCCGAGCGCCAGGAACAGGACGAAGCCCGTCTTTACCCGCCACGCGAAATCGATCCACGGCCCGACGCAGAGCAGCGCCCACGGCACCATCAGGCCGAAGGTCGCGAGGGCCCAGAACACGTGGTAGTGGGCCGCGATCGCGGCGGCGCCGGCGGAGAGCGCCGCCCAGGCGAAGACGCCGCGCTTCGCTCGGCTGAGCCACGCGCCGAGGAGGCACAGGCCGGCGACGCCGGCGAACCCGTACTGGAAGATGTTTAGGAGCATGGAGTCTGGCGCCGCGGGGGCGGTAAAAAAGCTTCCTGTTGGGCCGAGCGCCGGCCTACGACTTCTTTTCCTTCGCCGCGTCGGCGACCTTGGCGTCCGCCGCGGCGACCTCGCCCGGATCGGGGCCCTGGATCGCGCTCTTCAGGACCTGCACGTTCACGCCGGGGGCGATCTCCAGCTTGACCCTGGGGGAGTTCGGGCTGATGTCGATGATCTTGCCGAGGAGCCCGGACTGCGTGACGACCCGGTCGCCCGCCTTGAGGCTCGACTCGAGCTGCTTCTGCTTCTTGCTCTGGCTCCGCGTCATCACGAAGATGAGCAGCAGCGGCAGCGCCAGGATGAGGAACTGGAAGGCCCCTCCGCCGAACGGCGAAGAAGGCGGCGCCTCCTGCCCTCCGGACGGCGGCGATTGACCTTCGACCGGCGTCGCGGGCGCGTTGCCCGCTCGCCCGGGGGCGGCGTTCGGCTGGAACCAGTTTGAGCTTGCCAAGGTGACGCGTGTCTCCGGGCCCCGACGGGCTCGCCCGCAAATTGCGGGCCTCTCCCAACCCCCCGGGGCCCGCCTCCATACCCAGGATCCAAGGGTCGCGCAAGGAGCTAGGCGGGCAGGCTCACCCGGGCGTCCAGGGAATGCGACCTGGCGGCCCTTTCCGCGCTTCCGTCCCCTGCCGCGCTTCCGCTGCCGCGCGGCGTCAGCCGTCGCTGCCGAACACGATGTGCCGGCGAGCGCGCTCCCCGCTCGCGATCTCGGCGAGCGAGAGGCGCACGTCGCGTTCGGTGATGGTGCCGTCGATCGTCGCGAACGTCGCGGAGAGGATCGGCGGGATGCGCCCGACGCTGGGGAAGCCCGGGGCCCAGGTGAGCGCGTCCGCGAACGCCGCCTTCACCGCGGCGGCGACGGGCCCGTACGGCGCGAGCGGCACGTCGAGCGGCTCCAGGACCACGATGGCCTTGGCCCGCGCGAGCGCCTTCACCACGTCGGCGCCGAAGAACGGGCGGAGCGCGCGCACGCCCACGAGGCCGACGCGGCGGCCCTGCGCGCGCAGGCTGCGCACGACCTCGCGGGCCGCGGGGAACGCGCAGCCCACGACCACCAAGATCTCCTCCGCGTCCGCGGTGTCGACGCGCTCGATCGCGCCGAGCGGCCTGCCGGTCAGCTCGCAGAGCTCCCGCATCGCGCTGGCGAGCGCGAACGGAACGCGCGCGCAGAAGCCCCGCTCGGCCCGCTTCCGGACGACGCCGCGGCCCTGCGGGCGAGGCCCCCCGTCGCCGTCGCTCTCACCCGGCGCCGCGTCGGTGAAGGTCGGCGCGCTCCGCTCGGAGCCGAGGAAGCGCGCCGCGAGCTCGCGCGCCCCGCCGAGGGCCGACACGTCCGACGGCAGCGCATCGACGAGGTGCAGGAACGGCGTCTCGCTGTCCTCGGCGGCGCGCCGCGCCACCAGCGTCATGTCGGCCGCCTCCTGGCTGCTCCAGGTCACGAGCACCCCCGCGCCGACGTCGAGCGCAGGCGCGAGCTCGTCGCGCCCGACGGCGAGCCCGCCGCGGCGCTCGATGACGTGCACGGTGACCGGCGTCCGCACCGCCGCCGCCTCGCCGAGCGCGGCGAGCGCCCCGACGAGCTCGTGGGCGCCCAGCACGACGCTCGCACGCTGCCCGGCGCGCGTGCGCGCAGCGGCGCCGCGGATCGCCTCGGTGGCGCACGCGGCGCGCTCGATCGGCAGATTGCCGGGCACGGCTGCGTGCGCGGCGAACAGCGCGCTCCCCGCGGCCACCTCGACATGTGCGATCACCGCCGCCGGATCCGGCGGCGAGCCTAGACCGTCAGGCCCTGCCATCCCATCGTTCGTCGCCCGAGCCGCACGCGAGGTCAAGCGCGAGCGCGATCGGCCTCCGCGCAGCGGCCGGCCTCGAGTAGCGCGGCGATCGCGGTCGTCAGTGTTCGTCCGTGTCCGGACGTAACTCCGAGAATTCACGCTCCCACCGCGCAATGAGCGTCCAATGAGCGTCCGCCGCACGCGGCTCCCGACCGGTCGCTCGCCCGGCGCGTCGAGCGCGCGATGGACGCCTGCCGCGCCTGGCCTGTGGCTGCCGCCGGGCCTCGTCGACCGCTCGATGGCATCGACGGTTCGGCGAACCGGCTGCTCGACCAAGGCGGCGGGGCGATGACGGCCGCCGCCCGAGCCTTCACCAGGAACACCAGAAACCGACCACCAGGCACCGGGCCGCCACGACAAAAGCGACCCCCAGGAAACATATCGCTTGACGGACTCCCCCCCCCTTGATAGGAGGCGCTCTCCGTTTCGTCGGCCTCGGGCCGAGCGGGCGGGACATAGGCGCGTAGCTCAGTGGTAGAGCACTACCTTGACACGGTAGGGGTCGCCGGTTCGAAACCGGCCGCGCCTACAAATCAGCAGGAGACCTAGCCTGCGAGGTTTCATGGCCCTCGATCAGACAGCCCTGGCCGCCCCGGCGGCCCGCACCACGGTGCGCAAGGCTCTCGCGGACGACATCGCCAAGAACCGCCCCATCCTCGGCGCCCACGTCAACGGGCGCCTCATCGAGCTTCACACCCCTTTCCACTTCGACGACTCGGCCCCGATCGGGCTGGTCCGGACGAGCGCTCCGGATCGCCCTTCGGCGAACGCCGTGGCCGCCCCCCGGTCGCGCGACCTCGACGAGGCCCTCGGGGCGATTCCGCTCGCGGAGCTCGCCGACCGGCGAGCCGCAGCGCGGAAGCTCCCCCGGCTCGCCGTGAGCGCATCGGGTTCGTGACCTGCCGCTCCGGCCGGCCTCTCTCGCCCGGCAGTCCCTTCCCCACCCCCGTCGAGCCCGGCGCGCCATGGCCCGGAGCGCCGATGCGCCGCGGCGCTCGTCCTGCTTGCTGCCGTTGCCTGCGGCGCAGAGTCAGGCGACATTGTCGTGGTGATGGACGCCACGACCGGGCTCGGTCGCGGAGCGGCGGACCGTCGCTTTCAAGAGCACAGCACACAAGGAGGCAGCGAAATATCACATGGCGATGAGACGCTTCGACCCTCGGCAGGCCCAGCGGGGGCCGCAGATCCGCATCAACCAGCGC
This sequence comes from Sorangium sp. So ce327, assembly GCF_051530205.1. Taxonomy (NCBI): domain Bacteria; kingdom Pseudomonadati; phylum Myxococcota; order Polyangiales; family Polyangiaceae; genus Sorangium; species Sorangium sp. So ce327. The sequence goes on from NZ_CP150330.1 coordinate 6,662,819, forward strand.
ATCCGCGTCCCGGAGATCCGCGTCATCGGTGATGATGGCGAGATGCTCGGCATCATGCAGACCCACGAGGCGCTGCGCCGAGCACAGGAGAAGGGGCTCGACCTCGTCGAGGTCAACCCGAAGGCGGATCCCCCGGTTTGCAAGATCCTCGACTTCGGCAAGTACAAGTACGACGAGAAGAAGAAGGCCCGCGAGGCGAAGCGCAAGCAGAGTGTGGTGGAGATCAAGGAGATCAAGCTCCGTCCCAAGACGGACGACCACGATCTCGAGTTCAAGACCAGGGCTGCTCACCGGTTCCTCGGCGCAGGCCACAAGGTGAAGTTCACGGTGCGCTTCCGCGGCCGAGAGATCACCCACCCGGAGAAGGCGCAGGAGCAGCTCGACTGGATCGTCCAGCACTGCGAGGAGATCGCGAACGTCGAGGTGCGCCCCATGATGGAGCAGCGCACGATGACGCTGATGATGGCGCCCAAGCCGGCGATCCTGCAGAAGGTGGCCCAGGCCCGCGCCGCCGCGGAGAAGGCGCGTCAGAAGGCGATCCAGGAAGGGCGCGCCGCTCCTGCCCTGGACGACACGGAGGACGAGGAGATCGAGAAGCTCGAGAGGGAGCTCGAGGAGCAGGACGACGAGGAGGACGACGAGGCGGAGGGGACCGAGTAACGCATCCGGCGAGAGAGCGCGCCACGACACCGATCACGGTGCGGCGCGCCTCGCAAGGGCGGCGTGTCGACGCGTGCTGACATGCGCTGAGCGCTCGTGGCGCTGGCCGCCGCGCAGCACGCAGCGCCCATGGCTCGGCCATGGGCGCCGCAAGGAGCACGCTCCCTTCGCCGTGTCAGTGCGGGATCAGGCCGCCGAACCACGCGCCTGCGGCGAGGGCGGCGAGCGCGGCGACGAGCAGCACGGCCTTCACCGCGCCGCCCCCGGTCCTGGCTGGAGGGGCCAGATCCGGCTCCAGGTCGAGCGGCGCAGCCGGGACGAGCGGCGCGATAGGCGCCGGCGTGGGCGGCGCAGGGCGCTGCATCTCGGGTACGGGCCGCGGGGAGGCCAGGGTCGGTACGGCTCGCCTCTCGAACGGCGGATGCGCCGGCACAGGCGGCGCGAGCAGCGGACCCGCCGGCCTGGACGAGGGGGCGAGCGGAAGGCCGAACCCCGTCTCCTCCAGCGCAGCGAGGTTGCCCTCCTCGACCGACACGGTGGCGAGGGACCGCCGCATGACGTCCTCGCCCGGCGCCGAGAGCTTGTCCCCCGGCGCCGAGAGCTTGATCTCGTCGGCCCACTTGCCGATGTCCTCGAAGGCCGAGATCTTGAGCGGCTCGTTCAAGCGCGTGGTGCTCGGCGCCGCCTTGTCGTCCGGCAGCGACGTGAACTCGAGCAGCGTCTCCTCGATGAGCCGGTCGATGAACGACGCCTTGTCCGACGTGGGAGCGCGCTTCCGGAGCGCCATGGCGCTGCGGACGTGCTCGGCGATGTCGTAGGCGCTGACGGGCCTGCCGAACCTGTACAGGAAGGTCGTGAGATCCCGGCCGAGCTCGCGCGCCGAGCCATAACGCTCCGCGGGATCGCGGGCCAGCGAGCGGGCGATGATGCGATCGAGCTCGGGGGGGACCGCCTTGTTGCTCTCGGAGAGCGGCGGGATCTGCGCCTGCTGCACGAGCTTGACCGTCTGGTAGTCGGTGTCGCCGAGGAAGAGCCGCTTCCCGGAGAGCATCTCCCAGAGGATCGCGCCGAGCGCGAAGATGTCAGTGCGGTGATCGACCTCCTGGCCCTGCGCGGCCTCGGGCGAGAGGTAGCTGAACTTGCCCTTGATGATCCCGGCCTCGCTCTTCTCGAGCTGGCTCGTCGCCTTGGCGAGGCCGAAGTCGACGATCTTCACCTCGCCGTACTTCGTGATGAGCACGTTCGGAGGCGACATGTCCCGGTGGACGATCTGGAGCGGATGCCCGTCGGCCGACTTGAGCTCGTGGGCGTAGGTGAGCCCCTCGCAGAGCTTCGCCGTGATGAACACGGCGGACTCGACCGGGAGGGTGCGGCCGGCCTTGCGCATCGACTCGAGGACGGCCTTCAGGTCGGCGCCGTCCACGTACTCCATCACGATGAAGTACGCGTTGTCGCCGACGCCGATGTCGAACACCTGCGCGACGTTGGAGTGGGAGAGGTGCGCCGACAGCCGCGCTTCGTCGAGGAACATCGCGATGAAGCGCTTCTTCTCGCTGAGGTGCGGGAGCACGCGCTTGATCGCGACCTGCTTCTTGAACCCCTCGATCCCGGCGCTCTCCGCCAGGAAGACCTCGGCCATGCCGCCCGAAGCTAGCCGCTCGATGACCCGGTAGCGCTGCTGCTGGTGGGCATCCGTCATGGTCCACCTAGTACACCACGTCCCACGCTGCGCGCGGAAACAACCGGCTCGTCTTCATCGGAGCCCGCGAGCGAGGCGCGCAAAGAATGCGGTCTGTAACGCTCGCGCACGCTCGCGCACGCTCGCGCACGAGCGCGCGCCCTGTCCCCTGGACGCAGCCTTACGCGGGCATCGCAGCGGCCAGGCTCGGAGGCGAGGCTCGCTCAGCCCGTGAGCGCGCTCCGCATGAACGGCCGAGGTGCAGGTGTGAGCGGCACCGCCACCGCGCGCACGCGGCTCCTCGACGCGACCGCGCCGCGCGCGAGCGCCGCGGGCTCGATCTGCGCGACCTGCGCGGCGGCGCGCTTCCGGCGATCGTCGAGCTCCGCGGCGAGCATGTCCTTCACCATGTCGAGGAGCTCCGGGAAGCCCGACAGGCGCAGCCCGACGTCGTTCGTCCAGAGGATGATCTCGAGCTCTCCGTCAGGCGCCCTCGCCTCGGGATCCCACGCGAAGACCGTCTCGGCGGCCGCGTCGATGCCAAACGGGACGAGCGCGCTCCGCGCACCATAGCGGCCGCGCACGGTCGCCGGCGCGCCGTCGCGGTCGCCCGCGCCACGCGCCTCCTCGCCCTCGCAGTGCTCGAGCACCATCCGCCCGACGTCCATGTACGAGCCGCGCGCGAGCGCGCGCACCCCGAGCAGGCTGGCGCCGGCGAACAGCTGCGGCCAGCCGTCGTGCCGCGAGAGCAGCTCCCGATAGCTCGTCGGCAACGCCATTCCGAGGCGCCGCTCGACGCCGGCGATCGCCTCCTCGGGAGCCCCGGCCGGCGGCGCGATCGGCATTCCCTGCCGCGGATCCATCCGCGCGAGCTCCAGCTTGAGCGCGCGGATGCGGTGCATCGACTCGAGCCACTCCATGCGCGCGACCCTACGCGCGCGGCGCCGGAAGGAGCAAAAAACGAGCGACGCTCCGCCCCGCCGCGCAGGCGCAACCCGGGGGACGCACGCGCTTGACAGTCATTTGGGTCAGCGGCACGGTGCTTGCGTGACTGGCTTGGGCTCCTGGGCATCGCTTCGCACCGCGTTCGTCGTGGCGGGCGCCACGTTCGTCGTCGCGTCGCTCGCGACGGCGTGCCTCGACTACGCGGGCGAGGAGCTGTTCGACCAGTGCGACACGCCGGCGGCGCCGCTCCCGGGCTCGGGATCGGGCTCGGGCGCCACCACGAGCGCCGGGGCGGCCAGCGTGGATCAGCCGGACTGCGGCGCGCCGACGCACGCGCCCGGCTCGGGATCCGGCTCGGGCTCGTGAGGGAAGAGCGGCGCGATCTCCTCGCGCTCGCCGCGCTCACCGCCGCCGCGCTCGCCTCGCGCCTGCTCTTCCGCATCGATCACGACGAGGACATCGACGCGCTCCGGTTCGCGCTCGGCGTGGAGCGGTTCGACGTGGCCGCGCTCCGCCCGCACGCGCCGTACTACCCCGTGTTCGTCGCGGCGGCGAAGGGGCTGGCGCTGCTCGGCGCAACGCCGCGCGCGGCGCTCGCCCTCGTCAGCGCCGCGTCGGGCGCTGCCGCCGTCGCCTTCACCGCCCTGCTCGCGCGCGACGTCGCCGGGCGGCGCGCCGCGGTGTTCGCCGGGGTCCTCGCGCTCGCCTCGCCGTTCCTCTGGCTGTCGTCCGAGAAGCTCCTCAGCGACATGGCCGGCACCGCGGCGGTGACCGCGGCGCTCTGGCTGTGCGCCCGCGCGCGGCGCCTCCGCGACGCGCGGGCGGCCGCTCCGGGCGCGCCGCCGGATACCGCCGCCGCGGCGGCGCGCGCGCGCACCTGGGCGCTCGTGCTGCTCGGCGTCGGGCTCGGCGTGCGGCTCTCGTACTTCCCGTTCGCGCTCGCCTGCCTCGCGGTCATCGCCCGCGACGAGGGCGGCCGCCTCGCGTGGCTCGCGCGCGGCCGCGACCTCGCGGCCGGCGCGCTCGCGTGGCTCGTGCCGCTCTTGCTGATCGCGACGCCGCGCGACCTCGTCGCGACGACGTGGGTCCAGGGGCTCGGGCACTTCACCCGCTGGGGAGGGACGGCGATCACCGTGTCGTCGCCGCTCGATCGCCTCCGCGGCGTGATCTGGGGGATCTGGGCCAACGGGCTCGGCGGAGCGTGGCCCGACGCGCCGGCGGCGCGCTGGCTCGGCGCGCCGCTCCTGATCGCGCTCCTCGCCGCGGGCGCGCTCCGGGTCGCGTCGCGGGAGCGGGCCGCGCGCGCGCTGCGCGAGCAACCCGAGCTCTGGGTCTCCGCGTTCGCTTACTTCCTCTGGGCGCTCCTCGGGCAAAACATCGCCTTCAAGCCGCGGCACTGGCTCCCGCTCGTCCCGCTCCTCCTCGTCGCCATGGCCGCCGGCGCAGCGGCCCTCTCGGCGGCGCGCCCCGCGGCGGAGGGCGCTCCGCGCCACCGCGCGCTCCGCGCCACCGCGCCCTTCGCCCTCGTCGCGGCCCTCGCGGCGCAATGGCTCGCCGACGCGATCTCGCTCGCTCGCCAGCACGAGGCGCCCTCGCCGGCGGCCGCGATCGTGCGCTTCCTCCGCGACGCCGGCGCGCCGCCGCGCCCGGTGCTCACGCGCGACCTCGACCGGATGATCCAGGAGGGCGCCCCGGGCCGGCTGCCCGTGCGCGTCCGCGACGACGCCGCGCTCGTCCGCTACGTCGAGCAGGCCGGGCCGGGCGGCGCGCTCATCACCAGCGAGGCGCTGTCGCGGGAGGCGCGCGACGCGCTCGCGGGCCGCGGCTACACGATCGCGATCCGCTTCGCGCGCCCGCGCTCGCGCTACGTCGACGCGCTCTGGAGCGATCTCGCGCTGCTCGAGGCGCTGCCCGCCGGACCTCCAGCAGGCGGCGCGCTCTCGCGCGCGCCGCGCGGCGCGCCCCCTCGCTGAAAACGAGGTTGACCTCCGTTTTCAAGGGCGCGAAGACTCCCGCCCCTCCGGGCTCCCGGTCCTCGTCATGAAAGCGATCACGTCCTTGTGGCCTCGCTCCGCGGGCGTCGTCCTCGGCGCGCTGCTGCCCTTCTCCGCTGCCGCGCAGCCGGCGCCTGCCACGCAACCCGCGCCCGCCACGCAGCCCGCGCTTACCGCCCAGCCAGCGCCTGGCGCCCAGCCAGCGCCTGCCGCCCAGGCAACGCCGGACGGCCCGGTCCTCGACCTGCCGCCCGAGGACGCCGCGCCGCCGCCGGAGCCCCGGAAGCCCGCCGTCGGTCTCGGCGCCGGAGAGGCGCCCGAGCACGAGCTCGTCCGCGGCCTGACCGAGCAGCGGTTCCGCAGCGCCGGGGCGAGCGCCAGCAGCACCTCCGTCGGCGGCTACGGCGAGGTGCATGTCCGCGGCACGACGACCGGCCGCGAGGGCGAGCGCGCGTGGGTCGCCGACATCCCCCGGCTCGTGCTCTTCGTGGCGCACGAGTTCACGGCCGACATCCGGTCCTACGTCGAGCTCGAGGTCGAACACTCGATCTCCTGCGCGAGCTGCCCGGGCGCCGCGGAGCTGGAGCAGGCCTACATCGAGTGGAACGCGGCAGGCCGCGCCCTCGGGCTGCGGGCTGGCCTCGTGCTCGTCCCGATGGGGATCATCAACCAGTGGCACGAGCCGCCGGTGTTCCACGGCGTGGTCAGGCCCAAGGTCGACACCCTCGTCATCCCCTCGACGTGGCGCGAGATCGGGATCGGCGCGTTCGGGCAGCCGCTCGACTGGCTGCGCTTCGAGGCCTACGCCATGACCGGCCTCGATCCGCTCGGCTTCCGCGCGGGCGGACTCGCCGGCGGGCGGCAGAGCGGCGGGCTCGCCCGCGCCAACGCATGGGCGGCCGTCGCGCGCGTCGAGGCCGAGCCGCTGCTCGGGGTCGTCGCGGGCGCTTCGGTGTACGCGAGCGACGCTGGGCCGAACGGCGAGGGAAAATTTTTCCTTCGCGACGGCACCCCGGTGGATCTGTCGGTCCCGGTCCTCGGCTGGTCGCTCGACGCGCGCTGGCGCAGGAGCGGCCTGGAGACGCGGGTCCTGTTCGCCGAGTGGCACCTCCCCGAGGCGCGCGCGCTGATGGTCTCGTTCAACGAGAGCGGCGCGCCGAACTTCATCGATCCCACGAGCCCCGTGGCCTCCCGGATCCGCGGCGGCTATGTCGAGGCCGCGTTCGACGTGCTCCGCCCGCTCGGCGTGGGCCACGAGCTCCTGCCGTTCGCGCGCGTCGAGGCGTACGACACGCAGTCCGCGGTGCCCGAGGGCTACAAGGCCAACGCCTCGTACGGCGTCCGCGAGCTCACGCTCGGCGCCTCGTACCGGCCGACCCAGGGGGTCGTCGTGAAGGCCGACTACCAGCTGCGCGACCGCACCCTCGGGTTCGACCAGACGCAGCTCAATCTCGGCCTCGGGTTCATGTACTGAGCGCGCGGGACGCGGGCACACGATGTCACTCCGCCCAGACGACGCCGGGCCCGAGCGCCTCGTGGTCGGCGCCGGCATCTCCGGCCTCTACGCCGCGCTGCTGCTCGCGCGGGCCGGCCGGCGCGTGCGCCTCCTCGAGCGCGCGGCGCGGGCCGGCGGGCTCGCGGGCGCCGAGACGTTCCGCGGCCTGCCGTGCGATCTCGGCTCGCACCGGCTCCACCCGGCCGCCCTCGATCAGCCGCTCTTCCGCGAGGTGCACGCGCGCTCCCCATTCCTCTCGCGCCCGCGCCGCGGGGTGCTCGTGCTCGGCGAGCGCCACGTCCCCTACCCGCCGAGCGCGCCCTCGATGCTCCGCGCGCTCGGCCTCCGCGCCGGCGCCGCCATGGGCCTCGGGTTCGTCGCGCAGCGCGGCCGCCGCGCGGCCTTCGCCCGCTGGGAGCACGACCGCGCCCTCGCCGGCGAGGACGTCGGCTTCGAGCGGTTCGTGCGCGACCGCGTCGGCGCGGCGGCCTACGCGTCGTTCTACCGGCCCTACGCCGAGAAGGTCTGGGGCCTCCCGCCGTCCGAGCTCTCCCAGACCGTCGCGAAGAAGCGGATCAGCACGACGAGCCCGCTCGCGCTGTTCAAGGGGCTCGCCCGCGGCCGCGGCGGCGCCTCGGCGGATCTCGCGCGGTTCATCTACCCGCCGGCGGGCATCTCGTCGCTCGTCACGTACCTCGAGGCGCGCCTCGCGGAGGCCGGCGTCAAGGCCGAGTGCGGCTCCGCCCTCGGTCTGGCCGGGGCGGGCGCGCGCGCCGGCGCGGCGCCGATCCTGTTCGCCGGCGATCTCGCGGATCTCGTGCCCGACGCGCCGCTCGAGCACCGCGGGCTCTACCTTGTCTACCTGGCGTACCCGCGCGCGCGGCTCGGCGCCCCGGAGACGTACTACTGCCCCGACCCGCGCTTCTGGTTCGGCCGCGTCTCCGAGCTGCAGAACTACGCGCCCGATCTCCGCCGCCCGGGCGAGACGGTGCTGTGCGTCGAGATCCCCGAGGGGGCCTGGGGGAGCGGGCGCGACTTCGCCTCGGGCCCGCCGCTCGAGGCGCTGCTCGACCAGCTCGTGCGCGCGGGCATCGCCCCGCGCGGGGTGGCGCCGCTCGAGGCCCGGCAGCGCTTCGTGCCCCGCGTGTACCCGCTCTACCGGCGCGGCTGGCTGCGGGACTGGCGGGCCGCGATGCGCCGCGCCGCCGCGCTCGGCGTGATCCCCTTCGGGCGGCAGGCGCTCTTCCTGCACTGCAACCTCGATCACTGCGCCGCGATCGCGGCCGACGCGGTGGCGCACGTCGAGGCCGGCCGCAGCCCGGAAGCGTGGGCGCTGAACGCCGAGCGCTACCTGGACGTGCAGGTGCGCGACTGACGCAACTGACGCAACTGACGCAACTGACGCAACTGACGCGACTGACGCCCGCGCCGCAAATCCGCGGCCCAAACGCCGTTGACTTTGACTTTCACGAATGACAGCTTCGTCGGAGCTTTGATGCGTCCTTCTCGTGACCTCCACACCGCCCACTTCGCTGCAGCAGCGGCGCTCACGTTCATCCTGGCGGCGCTGCCCGCCCACGGCGCGACGTACTGGACGGTCCCTGCTGTCCTGAAGAGCTTCTTCGCGAGCTCGAAGAAGGTCGGCTATCGCAAGGTCGTCCTCGGCGACGCGGAGGCGCAGGAGCTCGGCAAGAAGCTGGGGGCGCCGGTCAAGCGCGAGTGGGTGGTGTACGTCGCGGAGTCCGACGGCAAGATCGACGGCTACGCGATCAAGGACGAAGAGAAGGGGATGCACGAGCCGATCGACTTCGCCGTGCAGTTCTCGACGGCCGGCGCGGTGGAGCGCATCGAGATCCTCGAGTACCGCGAGGCGTACGGCGACGAGGTCCGCGGCGATCGCTTCCGCGCCCAGTTCCGCGGCAAGACGGCGGTCGACCCGATCACCGCGGGCAAGGACATCGACATCGTGTCGGGCGCATCCATCTCGTCCCGCTCCGTGGCGCTCGGCGTCAAGCGCGACGCGCTCGTCCTCCAGCTCGCGCTGAAGCGCGGCGGTCTGTGAGGGATTTCACAGCTTCAGCCGGTCGGCTGAGGTCGCTCTCGCTCGGCGCGAAGCTCCTCTACTCGGCGTTCGCGCTCGCGTCGGTCATCGGGCTGCTCGTGTCGTGGCGCCTCTACGGCGCGATGGTCCAGGACGCGGGGGCCGCCGCGTACTACGCGGGCGCGCCGGTCGCCGCGCCGCCGCCTGCCCCGACCCAGGCGCCCGCGGCGGCCGAGGGGCCCGCGCTCGATCTGGGCCCGGAGATCGAGCTCCCCGGAACGCCGGAGGCGCCGCGCGTCCTTGTCGAGCAGATCTCCGAGCGGAAGCTGCTCGAGGTGACGCATTTCCACCTCTTCTCGGTGCCGGTCTACGTGCTGATCCTCGCGCACCTCTGGCTGCTCGCGCGCCTGCCGTCGTGGCTCCACACCGCGGGCGTCGCGGCGGCCGTCGTCACGAGCGGGCTGCACATCGCGGCGCCATGGCTCATCCGGAGCGCGCCCGGCGCCGCTGCGCTGATGCCCGTCTCCGGCGTGGCGATGTTGCTGTCGCTCGGCGCCATGGCGGTCGTCTCGACGGTGGACATGTGGCTGCCGAGGCGCTCGCGGCGAGGCGAGGCAGCGCCGGCCGACGAGGCCCAGGCCCAGTAAACCGCCGCGCGCGCCCCGCGCGGAGCGCGCTCGCCCCGACGAGCGAAGGCGCCCTGGGGACCTGGTCACCAGCGCGCCCGACGAGGCCTCAGCCCGGCGCGTCCTGCTCGGGGACGAGCCAGAGCACCCCCAGCGGCGGGAGCGAGAGCACGATCGATTGCGGGAACCCATGGCTCGGGACGTCCTCGACCTCGACGCGACCCAGGTTGCCCACGCCGCTGCCGCCGTACTGGACCGCGTCGGTGTTGAGCACCTCCAGGTAGGCGCCGCGCCGCGGGACGCCGATCCGGTAGTGATGGCGCGGGACGGGCGTGAAATTGCCGATGAACACGACGTGCGTGCCCGAGGGCGACATCTGATCTCCCGCGCCGTCGCCGTAGCGGATGAACGAGATCACGGTCTGCATGTGGTCCGTGCAGTCGATCCACCGGAAGCCGTGGTGCTCGTCGTCGAGCTCGTACATCGCCGGATACTTCTTGTAGAGCGCGTTGAGCTCCGTCACGAGCCGCTTGAGCCCCGCGTGCTCGGGCACCGAGAGCAGGCCCCAGTCGAGCTCCGTCTTCTCGCTCCACTCGGCGAACTGGCCGATCTCACCGCCCATGAAGAGCAGCTTCTTGCCCGGGTGCGCCCACATGTAGCCGTAGAGCGCGCGCAGGTTCGCCAGCATCTGCCAGTAGTCGCCGGGCATCTTCGAGAGCAGCGCCCGCTTGAGGTGCACGACCTCGTCGTGGCTCAGCGGCAGGAGGAACTTCTCGGAGAAGGCGTAGATCAGCCCGAACGTGAGCTGGTGGTAGTGGAAGGCGCGGTGGATGGGCTCGTGCTTGAAGAAGTCGAGCGTGTCGTGCATCCACCCCATGTTCCACTTGAAGTCGAAGCCGAGCCCGCCGACGTACGTCGCGTGGGTCACCGACGGCCAGGCGGTGGACTCCTCCGCGCAGAGGATCGCGCCCGGACAGCGCTCGTGCACCCGGTTCGACAGCTCGCGGATGAAGTCGATGGCCTCGATGTTCTCGCGGCCGCCATACCGGTTCGGCACCCAGTCGCCGCCCTGCGCGGCGTAGTCGAGGTAGAGCATCGAGGCGACCGCGTCGACCCGCAGCCCGTCGATGTGGAACTCGTCGAGCCAGTAGAGCGCGTTGGCCACAAGGAAGTTCCGCACCTCGTGGCGGCCGTAGTTGAAGATGTACGTGTTCCACTCGCGGTGCTCGCCGAGGCGCGGGTCGAGGTGCTCGTAGAGCGCCGTGCCGTCGAACCGCCCGAGCGCCCACGCGTCCTTGGGGAAGTGCGCGGGGGTCCAGTCGAGGATCACGCCGATCCCCCGCTGGTGGCAGCGGTCGATGAAGTAGCGGAGGTCGTCGGGATCGCCGAAGCGGCTGGTCGGGGCGAAGTAGCCCGCCACCTGGTAACCCCATGACCCGTCGAAGGGGTGCTCCATGACCGGCATGAGCTCGATGTGCGTGAAGCCGAGCTCGGCCACGTACTCGACGAGGTGGTCGGCGAGCTCGCGGTACGTCATCCAGCGCATCCCGCCCTCGTACGGCGGGCCCTCGCCCTGCACGCGCCGCCAGGAGCCGGCGTGGACCTCGTAGATCGTGAGCGGCTTCTTGCGGGAGTCGATCCTGCCGCGCTCCTGCATCCAGTCGCCGTCCTGGAACGCGTAGCGGCTCGTGTAGACGCGCGAGGCGGTGGCCGGCCGGAGCTCCATCGCCTGGGCGACGGGATCGGTCTTCACCGTGAGGTGCCCCTCCGGCGTCTTGATCTCGTACTTGTAGAGCGCGCCCTCGCCGAGGCCCGGGATGAAGAGCTCCCAGAAGCCCTCGCCCATCCGGCGCATCGCGTGGCGGCGGCCGTCCCAGTGGTTGAAGTCGCCGAGGACGCTCACCCGCCGCGCGTTCGGGGCCCAGACCGCGAACGACGTCCCGGAGACCCCGTCCACCTCGCGCACGTGCGCGCCCAGGACGCGGTAGAGCTCCCAGTGCCGCCCCTCGGCCAGGAGGTGGCGATCGATGTCCCCGAGCGTCGGCGGCATCGCGTACGGGTCGAGCTCCACCGAGGAGTTGCCGTCCGCGAAGCGCAGCTCGAGCTGGTACGGGAAGCGTCCGTCCGCGGGGTAGGACACGCCGGGGAAGCGCGCCTCGAAGAGGCCCGCGGGGTGGACGCGCTCCATCGGCTGCCTCCGGAGCCTGGGGTCGCCCGGGACCACCGAGATCTCGGTGGCGTCCGGCCGAAAGACGCGGACAACCAGGTCGTCCTCGTCTTCGTGCGCGCCGAGCACGTGGTGCGGATCCGGATGCTCGACTGCCGCGATGAGATCGAGTTCTCGTTGTTCCAACATGTCGGGGTCCGCCTATAGCGGCTCCACTCGCCGACGTCATGCCGAGAGTCCGCCCGAGACGCCGACCAGGCTCACCCGGGCGCACCGGCGCGGCCTGCGGCGCCGGTCCCCCCTGGCGCAACCACGGTGTGCTCACCATTTGTCCGCAGCGCAACAGCGGATGTCGGGGGGCCGGATCGACCGCGAGCACGCCGAGAATCGTCGGGATTCATCGGGAAACAGCGCAAATGCTCATTTGCTGTACCTTCTCGGGAAGGGTAGGGTCCCGGCGTCGAGCGGCGAGCCACGGAGGCCATCCGGCAAGCGATGCGGGCTCGACAGGCGGAGGGATCGAACATGGGTCAGGTGGTGAGCGAACGCCCGATCGGGGGCAACGGCAGCGGTCCTGGCATGAACGGGCACGGAGGCGCGGCGATCCGCAGCTACGCGCCCGCGACCGGGGAGCTCCTTGGAGAGGCCCCGAACACCAGCGCCGAGGAGGTGCGTGCCGCGGTCGCCCGGGCGCGGCGCGCGCAGGAGGCGTGGGGCGCGCTGCCCGTCGAGGAGCGCTGCCAGCGCGTCCTGCGCTTCCGCGACGCCATCGTCGATCGCACGGACGAGATCGTCGATCTGCTCTCGCGCGAGTGCGGCAAGCCGCGCCACGAGGCGCTGCTGCACGAGGTCCTGGTCGCGGCCGACATGGCGACGTACTTCGCGCAGGTCGCCCCGAAGGCGCTCGAGCCGCACGAGATCAAGCTCCACCTGTTCAAGCACCGGCGCAGCTGGGTCCACTACGTCCCTCGCGGCGTGGTCGGCGTGATCTCGCCGTGGAACTTCCCGTTCCAGCTCGCGCTGCGCGACGTGCTCGCGGCGATCGTCGCCGGCAACGCCGCCGTGCTCAAGCCGAGCGAGGTGACGCCGCTCATCGCGCTCAAGCAGAAGGAGATCTGGGACGGCGCGGGCATGCCCGAGGATCTGTTCCAGGTCGTCACCGGCTACGGGCCGACCGGCGCGGCGCTCATCGACAGCGGCATCCAGATGCTCCTGTTCACCGGCAGCGTCGGCACCGGGAGGAAGGTCGCCGCCGCCTGCGGCGAGCGCCTCATCCCGTGCGTGATGGAGCTCGGCGGCAAGGCGCCGCTCATCGCCTGCGCGGACGCGGACATCGAGCGCACGGCGCAGGCGATCGTCTTCGGCGGCTTCGCGAACGCGGGGCAGGTGTGCGTCGCGGTGGAGCGGGTCTATGCGCACCGCGAGATCCACGATCGCCTGCTCGAGCGCACCGTCGAGATCACCAAGGGGCTGAACCAGGGTGATCCGGGCAAGGAGTTCGTCGACGTGGGGGCGATCATCTTCCCGCCGCAGATCGACGTCGCCGAGCGGCACATCAAGGACGCTGTCGACAAGGGGGCGACCGTGAAGGCCGGCGGCAAGCGCGCGCCGGGGCAGGGCCAGTTCTTCGAGCCGACGATCATCGCCGGCTGCGATCATGCGATGACGGTGATGACCGAGGAGATCTTCGGGCCGGTCGTGCCGTTCATGCAGGTCGCGACCGAGGAGGAGGCGATCCGCCTCTCGAACGAGTCGCACCTCGGCCTCAACGCCTATGTCTTCTCGGAGGACACCGATCACGCCCGCCGGCTCGCCGAGCGCCTGCAGGCCGGCAGCGTGCTGGTGAACGACGTGCTCATGAACGGCGCCCTCCCCGACGCGCCGTTCGGCGGCGTCAAGCAGAGCGGCTTCGGCCGGGTGATGGGCGAGGACGGGCTCCGGCAGATGTGCGACGTCAAGCACATCAACGCGGACCGCATCGCGCTGGGGTCGAAGGACCCGACCTGGTTCCCCTACACCGCGTCGTCGTACAGCTGGTTCAAGCGAGGCATGCGCGCGCTCTTCTCGAGCGGCGGCTTCCTCCGGCGCATCGGAGAGCTGTTCTAGGGCGGGCGCGCTGTCGGCGGCGGCGGGGAGCCTCGAGAACGTCGGCTGACCAGACGCCGGATGGACGGCCGCCGGGCGGGCACAGATCCTGCGCTTCGTGCCAGAGGCGCGCGCTCTTGCATCCCTGCCCCCTTCTGATCCACGCTGAACCCATGTCTACCCGGCCCAGTTCCTTGCCGAGCGACCCCATCCTCGCGGCCATCGAGCGCGCGCCACGTGTCCAGAGGCTCACGCCGGAGCAGCGCGCCGAGCTCGATCAGGATCTCGCCGACATCGCGGCGGGCCGTGCGCGCCTCGTCGCTCACGAGGATCTGCCGCGGGCCCTGGAGGAGCTGGCCCGCGAGCACGGCGGATGAGCTTCCGCGTCGTCTGGAACTTCCCTGCGCTGGTCACGTTCTACAGGCTGCCGATGCACTCGGCCTTCATGATCGACCGGGCGGTCGTTCGCTTCGCGGAGACGGGCGAAGGCGAGCTCGCGTGGGAGGCGCCCTACTACCTCCTCAGCGCGGGCTTCCACGACGCGGTGCTCACGATCGAGCGCGAGGCGCGGACGATCACCGTGCTCCGCATCTACGGCGCTCGCTGAGCGCTACGGGATCCGGCCCAGATCAGATCGGCGAGGGTTCGACCGGCGCGGGCTTGGAGCGGGCGGGCGTGGGTTCGAGCGGCGCCGGCTCGTCCGGCGCGACGGCGCTGGCCCGGCGCTTCGGGCGGAGCCTTCGCAGGGCGTTGCGGAGCGAGGCGGCGCTTCGCCTCGGCCTGGTGCTGCTGAGCGAGCCGGAGCAGCATGCCGAGGTCGCTGACCTCCTCGTCGAGGGTGCCGCTCGAGTTGACGTCATCGAACTGCTCGGCGACGTCCGGCTCGAAGACGAACGCCTGGTCCTCCGTGAGGGTCGTCGAGATGGGCTGACTCGGCTCCATGACCTCGCGGACGATGCGGTCGAGCTCTGGACGCGCCTGTTCGAGGAGGGCCTGAGACTCCGCAGGGGTCCCGACCGCGCGGGTCTCCTTCAGAACCGCGAGTTGCTCTTGTGATAGCTCGATTCCCTTAACCTACCTCCGTTGGTGGTGGTGGTCAGTGTGGATATCATGGCCAATGGGCGGTCGTAGCACGACAGCAGAGCTCGGCGCGCACCAGCAGCGCCCGACGCACCGGAAAGCATGGTTGCGTCACCGGGGAGCTGCACCAGCGCTTCCGGGACGCGGCTCCGCGGAGCTGGGGAGCGGGATCAGCGGATCGGGGAGCGCGGCCAGCAGCGCAGGAAAACTGCACCAGCGGGTCGGAGGAGCGATATCCGCGCGAAGGGGCAGCTGCACCAGCGGGTCGGAGGAGCGACACCAGCAGCTCGCGGGAGCTGCACCAGCGGGTGCTGGCAAGGGCTCCGGACCTGCTGGCGAGCGTCCATAACCTGCTGGCACGGTCCCCCCGGGCCACTGGGACGCGTCCTCGTGTGCTGCCGCAACAGAGATGTGGTGTAACGAGGAAGAAAATTCTGTAGTTTCCTGTGACGCTTATCACGGCCAGACGGAGGATTGCATTGGACACTCGACGGCGCTCTCGCATCGACGGGAACAGGGCTGTAGCTGGTCGAGGTGCGGGTCGAGCGCGGTTCGCGCGGATGCTCGTCGCCCTCGTCGCTCTCGTAACCGTGGCGTGCGGCGACGAGCCAGACGACACCAGCACGAGCAGCGGCGACCCGAGCGGGACCGGCGGCAGCGCGGCAGCCAGCACGAGCGGTCCGGGCGGCGCTGGCGGCGCGGGCGGCGCGGGCGGGACCGGCGGCGCGGGCGGCGCGGGCGGGACCGGCGGCGCGGGCGGGACCGGCGGCGCTGGCGGCGCGGGCGGGACCGGCGGCGCGGGCGGGACCGGCGGCGCGGGCGGCGCGGGCGGGACCGGCGGCGCGGGCGGCAGCGGCGGGGACCCCGGCTGCGCCGCGGGCGCGTCGCAGAGCGCGCCGTGTGGCCTCAATGGAAACGGGGAGCAGACGCAGGTCTGCACCGACGGTGTGTGGGTCGACGAGGGCGCGTGCGACGATCCGGACGAGTGCGTCAACGACGCCCGGCAGAGCGAGCCTTGCGGCCACAACGGCGCCGGGACAGCGACCTCGGTCTGCACGGGCGGCGTCTGGCAGCCGGGCGCCTGCGTCGATGCCGACGTCTGCACGAACGGCACGACGCAGGAAGCAGCCTGTGGCCTGAACGGGGCCGGAACCAAGCCCCAGGTATGCACATCAGGGCAATGGCAGGACAACGGCGCCTGCGTCGATCCCGACGTCTGTACGAACCGCGCGACGCAGCAGCTCGCCTGCGGGCTCAACGGGGCCGGCGCGCAGCGCCAGATCTGCACCGCGGGCCAGTGGCAGGACGACGGCGCCTGCGTCGATCCCGACGCCTGCACGAACGGCGCGACACAGCAGGCGGCGTGTGGCCTCAACGGGGCCGGTACGAAGCCTCAGGTCTGCGCGGCGGGGCAATGGCAGGACAGCGGTGTCTGCGCCGACGCCGACGCCTGCACGAACGGCGCGACGCGGCGGACCGCCTGTGGGCTGAACGGCGCGGGCACGACGCCGCAGCGTTGCGCGAACGGCCAGTGGCAGGACGACGGCGCCTGCGTCGATCCCGACGCCTGCACGAACGGCGCGACACAGCAGGCGGCGTGTGGCCTCAACGGGGCCGGTACGAAGCCCCAGGTCTGCGCGGCAGGGCAATGGCAGGACAGCGGCGCCTGCGCCGACGCCGACGCCTGCACGAACGGCGCGACGCGGCGGACCGCCTGTGGGCTGAACGGCGCGGGCACGACGCCGCAGCGTTGCGCGAACGGCCAGTGGCAGGACGACGGCGCCTGCGCCGATCCCGACGCCTGCACGAACGGCGCGACGCAGCAGGCGGCGTGTGGCCTCAACGGGGCCGGCGCCAGGCCCCAGGTCTGCACGT
Source organism: Sorangium sp. So ce327 (assembly GCF_051530205.1). Classification (NCBI taxonomy): domain Bacteria; kingdom Pseudomonadati; phylum Myxococcota; order Polyangiales; family Polyangiaceae; genus Sorangium; species Sorangium sp. So ce327. Next base: position 6,679,465 of record NZ_CP150330.1, read on the forward strand.
CAGGGCAATGGCAAAACGATGGCGCCTGCGCCGATCCCGACGTCTGCACGAACGGCGCGACGCAAGAGGTGGGCTGCGGATACAACGGCGCGGGCACGAGGCTGCAGCGTTGCGCAGATGGCCAGTGGCAGGATGATGGCGCCTGCGTCGACCCCGACGTCTGCACGAACGGCACGACGCAGGACGTCCCGTGCGGGCTCAACGGTCGCGGCGATCAGCAGCAGACCTGCACGCAGGGCGCCTGGGCGGACACCGGCGCGTGCATCGATCCCGACGAGTGCGTCGACGGCGAGGTGGCGCTCGCGACGTGTCCCGGCGGGGTCCAGTCGGCGACGTGCGTCGAGGGGCTATGGGACGAGGACGGGGCGTGTGAGACGAGCCCGATCAGCGCGAACGAGTACAACACGTGCGCCGTGGTGGGTGGGAAGGTCTATTGCTGGGGCTACAACGCGAACGGACAGATTGGCAATGGCACCACGATCTCGGTGGGCACGCCGACGCCGGTCTCGAACCTGAACGACGCCGTGAGCGTCGGGATTGGCTCGTCCCATGGGTGCGCGCTGCGCGCGACCGGCGCCGTCGTCTGCTGGGGGTCGGGCAGCGACGGTCGGCTCGGGAACGGGTCCACCGCGAGTACGACGATGCCCGTCCCCGTGTCCGGTCTCAGCGACGCCGTGGCCCTCGACGTCGGGGCCGATCACGCGTGCGCGCGGCGCGCGACCGGCGCCGTCGTGTGCTGGGGTCGTGGCGACTCGGGCCGGCTCGGCAATGGCTCTACGGCGAATGCGACGACGCCGGTCACGGTCTCGGACCTCACCGACGCCGTCGACATCGACGCGGGCGGCGCACATACCTGCGCGCTGCGCGCCACCGGCGCCGTCGTGTGCTGGGGAGATGCCCACGACGGCCAGCTCGGCAATGGCCTCACGGCGGACCAGTCGACGCCCCTGCCGGTGTTCGGCCTGAACGACGCGATCTCGATCTCGGCCGGCGCGGGGCACAGCTGCGCCGTGCGGGCGAACGGCGGCGCCGTTTGCTGGGGGAACGGGCTCGCTGGCCAGCTCGGCAACGGCTCTGCGATCACCATGTTCACGCCCGTCGCGGTATTGAACCTCTCGGATGCGGTCGCGCTCGAGACGAGCAATGCGCGCGGCGGCTGGGACACGGGCCACTCGTGCGCGCTGCGCCGGAACGGCGCCGTCGTGTGCTGGGGGAATGGCGCCGATGGCCAGCTCGGGATTGGAAGGTTCTTGTCGTCGAACCGGGGCGGCACTGCGGTGCTGGACCTGAGCGACGCGCGCGCCTTGGCGGCGGGCCTAACTCACACGTGCGCCGTGCGAAGCACCGGTGAGCTCCGCTGCTGGGGGGCGGCAGGCTATGGGCAGCTCGGGATTGGAACGATCGATACCGCACCGTTGCCGGTCCCCGTGGTGCCCCTCGATGACGCGGTGGAGATCACCGCGGGCGCATCCCACACGTGCGCGCTGCGCTGGAACGGCCAGGTCCAGTGCTGGGGCGAGGCGGCCCACGGTCGACTCGGCAATGGTTCCGAGGTGGACCAGACGACCCCCACTCCTGTGTCTGACCTCACCGACGCCGTTCAGGTCACCGCGGGCGCATCCCACACGTGCGCCCTGCTTCAGAGCGGGCAGGTCCAGTGCTGGGGGGAGGGCGCCAATGGCCGGCTCGGGAACGGCACGCTTGATGACCGCCGCACGCCCGTCGCGGTGTCGGCCCTGTCGGACGCCGTCGCGATCAGCGCAGGCCCTCTCCACACGTGCGCCGTGCGCCAGAACGGGCAAGTGTCCTGCTGGGGGGCGGGCTGGGACGGTCGGCTCGGGAACGGGGCCACGACCTCCCAGACCAGGCCCGTCACCGTGCTCAACATCGCCGACGCTGTCGACGTCGCGGCCGGTGGCGAGCACACGTGCGCCTTGCACGCGTCAGGCGCTGTTTCATGCTGGGGCAAAGGGGGGCTTGGAAACGCCACGTTGTCGAGCTCGTCGACGCCGGTCTCGGTGCTGGGCCTGGGCGACGCCGTCGGGCTCGCTGCGGGGAGGGTTCACACGTGTGCGGTCCACAGCACGGGCTCGGTGAGCTGCTGGGGCTCCGGTTCTAATGGACAGCTGGGGAACGGCACGACGACGGGCGCCACCATTCCGATGCCGGTCTCGAACCTCGGCGATGTCGTGCACCTGAGCGCGGGCTCCTCGCACACCTGCGCGGTCACGGCCCTCGGGGGAGCGTTCTGCTGGGGTCGCGGTGACAGCGCGCAGCTCGGACGCGGCTCGGTGGCCGATGCGCTGACGCCGGTGCCGGTCTCGAACGTCACCGATGCGGTGAGCATCAGCGCTGGAACGAACCACACCGCCGTGCTCCGCCGGACAGGCTCGATCGCGGCGTGGGGCGCGGTGGGCGTGGGTCAACTCGGCAATGGCAGCCCGAGGGTGAGCTTTCCCGTCGCCCTCGCCGGGCTCTGAGCTTCGCACACGAGCGCGCCTCCGCACGTCGAGGCGCGCTCGCGGTGGCGAAAGCAGGTCGATGGCTCCGACCAGTCCAGGCAAGGAGTGCGTCGACGGGGCAATCACCTTCCCGCCGCAGATCGACGTCGCGGAGCGGCACATCAAGGATCCACCCGCGTCACGGCCTGTCCGCGAGGACAGCAGGCTGGCGGACCGCCGTCGGCGCGCGCGTACTCCTTGAGCGTGATCGCGTCGTGCAGCCGGACCCCGTGGCTGCTCAGCTTGGCCAGCGCGCGCGACACCCCGCGCGGCGCCACGCTGACCAGGCGGCCGATCTGCGCCAGCGCCCACAGGTCGAACCGGCTGCCCGGGACCAGGCGCCTGGCGGCGTTCAGCGCGAACACCCGGCTGCGGCGCACGTAGTCGGCCAGCTTGCGCTCGCAGGCCTGGAACGCGCGCGCGTGGTCGCCGCCGGCCGCGGCCAGCTCGCCGGCGAGGACATAGGCGCCGACCACCGCGAGGCTGGTGCTGCCGCCGACCGCCGGCCCCGGCGAATAGCCGGCGTCCCCGGCCAGGGTGACGCGCCCGCGTGACCACGAGTCCATGCGCAGCTGCGTGATCGAGTCGAAGTAGAACGCCGGGGTCCGATCGAGCTCGGCCATCAGCCGCGGCACCTCCCAGCCGGCCCCGGCAAACGCCTCGCGCAGCAACTGCTTCTGCCGCGCGACGTCCCGGTGGTGGACATCGAGCTCGCGCGGGCTGCGGAACAGGAACACCGCGCGCGCGTCGTCGATCGTGTGCGAGCCGTAGATCGCCGCCATCCGCCCGACCCCGCCGAGCACGATCGCGTGGTCGTGGAGCCCCAAGTAGTTGGGGATCGAGATCACCGCGAGGTAGGCGCCGATGAAGCGGGCGAACTGCCGCTCCTCGCCGAACACCAGCCGCCGCACGTTCGAGTGCAGCCCGTCGGCGCCGATCACCAGGTCGAAGCGCCGCGGCGCGCCGCGCTCGAACGTCACGTCGACACCGGCCTCGTCCTCGGCGAGCGAGGCGATCGAGTCGCCGAACACGTACTCGACGTCGCCCCGGGTCGCGTCGTGGAAGATCTCGCTGAGATCGTCGCGCATGATCTCGACGTGGCGGTCGGACACCGCGTGCATCAACCGGCCGACGTCGATGTCGACCTGCCCTTGCACCCCTTCGCGCAGCAGCGTCATGCGCTCGGTGCCTGTCTTCTTGGCCTCGACCCGCGCCAGCACGCCCATGCGCTCGACGATGTCCATCGCCGGCCGAAACAGGTCGACCGCGTGGCCGCCCGTCTTGCGCAGCGTCGGCGCGCGCTCCACCACCGTGGGCCGGAACCCGTGCCGCTTGAGCCAGTACGCCAGCACCGGACCGGCGATGCTGGCGCCCGAAATGAGGATCTCCATGAGCCCCTCCTTACTTACCGATAGGTAAGCATGCGGCCCAACCCTGCACAAGGCTTACCGAACGGTAAGTAAGCGGCTACGCTGCGCCGGTGCCCCGAGCCAGGCCCTCCGACACCAAGGCGCGAATCCAGGCGGTGGCGCGCGAGCTGTTCGCGCGCCAGGGGGTCCAGCGGACCAGCCTGCGCGAGATCGCCGATCACCTCGGCATCACCAAGCCCGCGCTCTACTACCACTTCGACTCGCGCGAATCGCTGGTCGCCAGCATCGTCGAGCCGCTGCTCGCGGAGATGGACGCGTTCGTCGCCGAGCGCGAGGGCGGCCCGCAGCCTGACCCGCGCGTCCTTCTCGCCGACTACTTCGATCTCCTGCACCGCCACCGCGACACCCTCACGATGGTGGTCCGCGACCTCGCCACGCTCGCTTACCTCGACCTGGGCATACGCATGATCGAGTGGCGCCGCCGCCTGATGCGCCTTCTCATCGGCCCTCGCCCCTCGCTCGCCGCCCGCGCCCGCGCCGTGGTCGCCATCGGCGGCCTCTCCGACTGCGTCATCGAGTTCACCGACGTGCCCATGGAGAAGGTCAAGTCGCTCGCCGTCGAGGCCGCCCTCGCCGCGCTCGCGCCGACATCATGAATCGCATCCGCATGCCTCACCGCCGTGCAGCTCGACGCCCTTCGACCGGCGCCCCCGAGACAACGTGAGCGCCGGCGGGGGGCTGTGCGCGGCGGCGCGCGGGTGGGCGCGGCGAGCACCGAACGAGGTGCCATAAGCTCTCAGGAAGCTCCACGTCCCAGGCGCGCCTTGTGTGGCGCGCGACGAGACGTCTCAGAAGGCATGGCCCGAAGTGAGACATGCCGGGCGGTGGCTCATGCGCAAGCTCTCCCGCCCCGGCCTTGGCGGATGGCCGAGCGCCCACCCGCGCGCCGCCGCGCACAGCCCCCCGCCGGCGCGGCGGCTCGGCTCACCCCCTCTCCGCTACGCGGCCGCCGCCGGCTCCCCGGCCGCCGCCCCGGTCACGCCGCCCGCGCCCGCCGCCTCGATGGGCGCCTCCTCCAGCGCCGCCGCGATCACCTGGCTCATGTCCTCGACGAAGATGAGCTCCAGCTCGGCCCGCACCTCCTTCGGGATCTCCTCGGCGTCACGCGCGTTCTTCTGCGGCAAGACGACCCGCTTGATCCCCGCGCGGTGCGCCGCGAGCACCTTGGACTTGATCCCGCCGACCGGCAGCACCCGCCCACGCAGCGTGCACTCGCCCGTCATCGCCGTGTCCGAGCGCACCCGCCGCGCGGAGAGGAGCGACGTCAGCGCCGTGAACATCGTCACGCCCGCGGACGGCCCGTCCTTGGGCACGCCGCCCGCAGGGACGTGGATGTGCAGGTCCTCCGCCTCGAGCTTCGCCGTGTCGACGCCGAGCTCGATGGCGTGGCTGCGCACGTAGGTGAGCGCCGCCTTCGCCGACTCCTTCATCACGTCGCCGAGCTGACCCGTGATCTCGACCCTCCCCTTCCCCGGCATCCGCGACGTCTCGATGAACAGGATGTCCCCGCCCACCGGCGTCCAGGCGAGCCCGGTCGCGACGCCGGCGACGCTCGTCCGCTCCGCCACGTCGCTGAAGAACCGGACCTTGCCAAGGTACGTCCCGAGATCGCTCGCCTCGACGACCACGCGCGGCGCCTTGCCGTCCGCCGCGCGGGCGATCTCCAGCGCGACCGCCCGGCAGAGCTTCTTGATCTCGCGGCCGAGCTGCCGCACCCCGGCCTCGCGCGTGTAGTCGCGCACGATCGCCGCGAGCGCCTCGTCCGTGATCGACAGCGACCCCGGGTCGATCGCGTGCTCCTTGAGCTGCTTCGGGACGAGGTGCGACCGCGCGATCGCGATCTTCTCGTCCGGCGTGTAGCCGGACAGCTCGATGACCTCGAGCCGGTCCCGCAGCGGCGCCGAGAGCGCGCCGAGATCGTTCACCGTGCAGAGAAAGACGACCTCCGACAGATCGAACGGGAGCTCCAGGTAGTGGTCGACGAACGTCCGGTTCTGCTCCGGATCGAGCACCTCCAGCAGCGCCGCCTCGGGCGAGCCCCGCCACCCGGCGCCGAGCTTGTCGACCTCGTCGAGGAGCACGATCGGGTTCTTCACCTTGGCCTTCTTCAGCGCGTGCACGATCCGGCCGGGCAGCGCGCCGACGTACGTCCTCCGGTGGCCGCGCAGCTCCGCCTCGTCGTGCACGCCGCCGAGCGAGATGCGCACGAACGGGCGGCCCGTGGCGTCGGCGATCGACTGGCCGAGCGAGGTCTTGCCCACGCCGGGCGGGCCCGCGAAGCACAGGATCGTCGCGCGCGCCTTCCCGGTCAGCTTGAGCACCGCCATGTGCTCCAGGATGCGGCGCTTCACGTCGTCGAGGCCGCGGTGATCCTCGTCGAGCTTCGCCTTCACCGCGTCGAGGTCGTCCTTCACCTCCGCCCTCGCGCTCCACGGCAGGTCCGCGATCCACTCGAGGTACGTGCGGATCACGTTGTGCTCCGCGCTCTGCGGGCCGACCGACTCGAGCCGGCGGAGCTCCCGATCGGCGACGGCGCGCGCCTCCTCGGGGAGCCCGGCCTCGTCGAGGCGCCGCCGGAGGGCCGACAGCTCGTCCTCGCCCTCCTCGCCGCCCGCGAGCTCCTTCTGGATGGCCCGGAGCTGCTCGCGGAGGATCACCTCGCGCTGGCCCTTGCCGAGCTCGCGGCGCACGTCGCCGTCGATCTTCTTCTTGAGGTCCGCCAGCGCGGACGCCTCGGCGAGCAGGCCGGCGACCCGCTGGAGCCGCGGCACCACGCGGAGCTCGGAGAGCACCTCCATCTCCTTCTCGGTGGGCAGGCCGAGCGCGCCGGCGACCTGATCCGCGAAGACGCCCGGCTCCGCCCGGCTCGAGGCGGCGATCTCGGCGAGGTTGGTCCCCGTCTTCGGGCCGACCTCGCGGGCGCGCTCGCGCAGCGACGCCGCGAGCAGGCGCGCCTCCTCGGCCTCGCCGAGGAACTCGGGCGCGAGGGTGCCCTCGGCCCGCCACGTCGGCTCGGTCTCGACCAGGGCCGAGAGCGCGAAGCGATCGAGCCCCTCGATCACCAGCCGGTAGCCGTTCGAGACGCGCGAGATGTCGACGACCCGCGCGAACGTGCCGATGTCGTGGAGGTCCTCGCGCCGCGGATCCTCGCGCTTCGGATCGCGCTGCGCGATGACGCCGATCACGTCGCCGGCGTGGACGGCGTTGAGCAGCGCCACCGAGCGGGGGCGCCCCACCGGGAGCGTGAGCACGGTGCCGGGAAAGAGGACGCCGGTGCGGAGCGGGAGCAGGGGAAAGGGAGAACGAGGCGCGCTGGCGCCGCTGCGAAGCTGGCTCATGCGAACTCCTGTGGCAGCGGTCGGCTCGCGCCATCCCTGCCGGATCGGTCGAAGGTCAGGTGGACTGCGTGGACAGCGCGCTGCGCCTCCGCCCGTCAGGGCAGCGCAGCGCGCGGATGGGCTCACGTAGACCGCCGCGAGCAACCGCTCGGGCGAGCTCCATGAATCGATGAACGAAAAGTAAATTCGTTCACGCATCCGTCAACCCGCCCCCCCGGCGAGCGCGACGGCCGGATCAGAACGCCTGTACGCCGAGCACGAGGCCGGGCCAGGCGCGCTTGGTGCTGGTGGCGTCGGAGCCGAGGGGGGTGCTGCCGTAGGGGCTCAGGCGGGCGTCCGCCGGGGTGTCGCCGAACGAGACGTTGAAGCTGGGGCCCCCGAAGATCGCGAGCTCCGGGAAGAGGCGGAAGCCGAGGAGCGCGCGCGCCTGCGCGATCGTGGCCGCGGACTCGAGCGTCGAGGGCTCGTGGAGCGTGTACCCGAGCACGTCGACGTCGACATAGGCGCGCTGGTGGATGGAGAAGCGGCCGCCCAGGCCGAGCGCGGAAACCAGGAGAGGGCGATTGCCGATCGTGCGAAGGCCGATCCCGTAGATGTTGTGGAAGTGGTCGCTCCCGTGCTTGACGCCGGCCACCACGATGCCGGACTCGAGCCCCCAGACGTCCACGTGGAGGCGGCCCTTGCGGATGAAGTTGAACAACCCGAGCGAGAACGGCGAGTCGTCGGCGTAGTTCACGAGGCCGATCTGAGCGCCCCCCACCTTGCCGGTGGCGATGTTGAGGAGCCCGATCTGCACGTCCGCCGACTCGCCCGCGGCCACGTTGGTCAGGCCGGCCTGCAGGTCGGCCGACCCGCCGGCGGCGACGTTGACCAGGCTGAGCTGCACGTCCGTCGCCTCGCCCACGGCGACGTTGGCCAGGCCGATCTGGACGTCGGTCGCCTTGCTCACCGCGACGTTGGCCACGCCGATCTGAAGATCCATCGACGCTCCCACGGCGAGGTTGGCCATGCCCACCTGGGCTCCGTCGACCTGGCCGGCGGCGTTGAGCACGCCGACCTGCGCGCCCGCGACCTGGCCGGCGGCGGCGTTGATCGCGCCGATCTGCGCGCCCCGGAGCGAGCCGACGACGTTGACGCCGCTCGTGACCTGCACGCCGCGCGCCGGACCGAACACGAGGTTGGCCACGGTCGAGAGCTGCGCCCCGCACAGGAACGACGAGGAGATGCTGGCGCCCGCGCTGAGCTCGATGCCCGTGGTGCCCGCCGTGTACCCGGCGACGAGGTTCAGCGAGTAGCGGCGGACCACGTTCGTGCCGGTGGAGGTCGAGGAGCCGACGAGGGGGAGGACGTCGGCGCCGAAGAGGACGCTCGTCGCGCCGGGGGACGCGCACGGAGGCGGCTCCGGTGGCGCGGGGGCGGGGCGCGCACCCTTCGCGGGGCGCGCGGCGCGGGGAGGTGGCCTGCCGGCGGCGGGCGGCGCGGGCGGCGCGGGGGGCGCCGCGGGCGCTGGCTGCGCCGCGGCCGGCGCCTCGGGCGGGCGCTTGCCGAGCGCCGCGGCGAGCTCCGCGGCCTCGTCCCGGACGAGGTTGCCCGCGAGCAAGGCGATCGCCTCGGCGGCGCGATCGGGATCCTCGGGGACGTCGATGGTGCGCTCGATGCGGCGGCCGTCCGAGGCGCGGTACGTCAGCGTGACGCGGCCGTCGGGCTCGCCGCGCAGGACCAGCGTGGAGCGCCCGGCGATCGCCGCGGGGGCCAGCGTCACGCCGCCGCCGAGCTCGCGGCCGATGGCCGCGCTCACCGCAACGGGATCGAGCGTCCACGGCGCGCCGTCGATGACGAGATCGACGCCGGCGGCGCTCGGCTCCTCGGCGAAGACACCCGCGGGAGGCGCGGAGATCGCGGCGAACGCGGCCGCCGCCGCGAGGGCGCGCAGCAGGACGCCCGCGCGGAGGCGCGCGCCGAGCCCCGGGGAACGGCGCGGCGAGCCCCTCGGAGCCGCGGGGAGAGGAGCGGTGTCGGGTGTGTTCATCGACCGTGCTGTGCCCGCTCGCCGCGCGTTCGTTCACGCGCCGCCACGCTCACTCGTCCGCGCCGCTGAGCGCCTCGAGCAGCGAGCGCGACTCGTCCTTCCGGTAGCCGCCGAAGGCGCCCTGCGCGAACGGATCGAGCGCCCGCCGCGCCTCGTCCTTGCGGCCGAGGCGAACGAGGCAGAGAGCGCGGTTGTACTGGGCCTCCACCGCGAAGCGGCCGCGCGGAGCGGCGGCCAGGTACGCGTTCCACGCGTCGAGCGCGGCCGCCGGGTTGCGCTCGGCGAAGTGCGCGCGGTGCGCCGCCTGATAGAGCGCGTCCGCGTCGGGGCCGGCCGGCGGACGCTCGATGGCCTGCGGATCGCCCGCAGCCGGCCGCGGCGCGGTCGGCTGGCGCGCGGCGCGCGGCGCGACGGCCGCGACCGGGCGCGAGGCCGACCGGACCGGCGCGACCGCAAGCACCGGCGCGCGCGGCGGCGCAGGGGCGATCGGGGGCTCCGCGATCGGCGCAGGCAGCGGCGGCGGCTCCGGCGCGACAGCCTCCGCGCTCGCCTCGGCCTCGGGCGGCGCGCTCGCCTCGGCCTCGGGCGGCGTGGGCGCCTCGGCCGCGTGCCGCGGCCCGGACAGCGCGCGCTGCGGCGGCGGCGCGGGCGGCATGGTGGGCGCCTCGGAGACGCGCAGCCCGAGCCGCGACGCGAGGTCGTCCCAGCCGCCGGGGAACCAGCGCGCGGCCGAGGCCCACGCGACCGATCCGACGAGCACGGCGGCCAGCGGGACCACCACGCGGATCATCGCGAGGCGGCGGGCGCGCTGGGCCTTCAGGCTCCTCATCACGCGGGCGCGCGTCTCGTCGCGGCGGTTGCGCGACGCGTCTGCCTCCGAGCGCAGCGCGCGCGCGGCCTCGCGGAGCACGTCGTCCTTCTCCTTCACGGCGCCCTCTCTTCCAGCAGCGTCCGGAGCTTCTGCTTGGCGTGGAACAGCCGCGTGCGCACGGTGGCCTCGGGCACGCCCATGATCTCGGACGCCTCGCGCGCGCTGCGCTCCTCGACCTCGCAGAGCACGAACGCCACGCGCTGGGCCGTCGGCAGCGCGTCGAGGGCGCGGTTCAGGGCCTGGGCGAGCGCGGCGCGGCCGGCTTCCCGCTCGGGGCTCGACGCGTGCTCCTCGTCCGGCTCCAGGGCGAGCCGCTCCATGGCCGCGCGGCGCCGCGCCGCCGCGCGGAGGTGGTGGCGGGCGTGGTTGACCGCGATCGCGATGAGGAACGTCTTGAGCGACGAGCCGCCGCGGAACCGCTGCGCGGCCTGCGGCAGGCTGATGAAGACGTCGTGGGCCAGGTCCTCGGCGGACGCGTCGTCGCCGGTGAGGCGGCGGGCGAACCCGCGCACCGCGCCGTAGTGCCTGTCGTACGCCTCGCCGACCGCCGCGGCGTCCCCGCGCCGCAGCCGCTCGACGAGCTCCTCCTCCGCGTCCTGCGCGCGCTCGGCGCCGCGGGAGAAGAAGAACGGCATGAGGAGCGCCATGGTCTTCATCGGGCGCCACCTCTCCCCGGCGCGCGGGGGCTCGGCGTCGCCGGACGGCTGTGCCCCCGGAAAACCCGCTGCTCGATCCGTCCCATCTCGGTCCATCCCTGCGCCATCATCGTTACACCCGAACGCGCTCGGCGGCGTTGCCCGTTTGCCATCAACAAGCGTCGGAGAGCCCGGGTCGGCGTGAGGCACACCCCGTCGTGCCCGGCGTGGAGAAGAGCGTTCATGGTCGGCGCGTCGGTTTCGTGCCCGGAGGGGTCGGGAACGTTCAACCCCGGTGGTCGAAATCGACCGCCAGGGGTCCGGACGGCTCAAATCAGCGGCCAGGGAGCGCGATCGACCGCCGCGGTCCACCCCGCCGCCCGGGAGCTCCGGACCGGCGCCGTCGAGATCGTGCGCAGGCGCACGACCCGTTGAACGGAGCGCGTGGCAGCGGGCACGCAGCTCCGAGTGGGCAGAGGGCGCCGCGCCGACGAGCCGCGCCGCTGCCCTGGATCCATCGCTGATCAGGAGTGATGACACATGAGCATGCGCACGGCCTTCGAGTGGGGTCTCGGTCTCTCTTTGTCCTTCTTCTCGATGACGACGGTCGGTTGTTACATCGAGACTGGCGAGGACTGCGACTGGGACGACGACTGTATCGACGCGCCCGACGGTCCCGACTTCGAGCGCCCGGACTATGACGAGGACACGGATGACGACGACGGTGAGGAAGGCGCTAGTAGCGGCGGCGAGAGCAGCGCCAGCAGCGGCGGCGAGAGCAGCGCCAGCAGCGGCGGCGAGAGCAGCGCCAGCAGCGGCGGCGCGGGCGGGAGCTCCCCAGGGGGACCGATCGCCTGCGAGGCGGCGTGCGACTGCCCGAGCGGCGACGCGTGCGTCGAGGGGATCTGCAAGACGCCGTGCGCGGCCTCGTGCGATTGCGCCGAGGGCGAGTCCTGCGAAGACGGCTATTGCGCGCCCCCGCCGGAGCCGGCCATCTCCTGCGAGGCGGACTGCGACTGCCCGGGCGGCAACGCGTGCGTCGAGGGCGTCTGCACCTGAGCCGCGGGGCGCTCCCCGGGGCCGCAGAGCCCTGAGCTCGAAGCGCGTCGCATCGTGCGTCTCGTGAAGCTGCGCGCCCTCCTACCCCACAGCCCGACTCCTGATCGCCGAACTGGTGAATTCCGCGAAGCGGGGCAATCAGCGCGGCGGGGAGCCCAGGCTCACCGCGACGGGATGAGCCGCTCGAGCCGGGACATGTACCCCGGCAGCTCCGCCGCCAGCGCTCCGGGCAGCGCCCGGTCCGCTTCGAACAACATCGCCAGGTTGCCGTAAAGCGCCGCGTCCGCGAGGCTCGGGGCCTCGCCGAACAGGAACGGCGATCGCTTCAGCGTCCGGACGGTCGGCGCGAGCAGGGTCTTCGCGCGCTCGAGCAGCGCCGGGGTGTCGCGCTCCCACTGCTCGATACAGCCGGCGCCGAACTTGCGCTCCTTGATCAGCGTGTACAGGGCGCGCTGACCCGGCCGCTCCCAGGCGTCGCGGATGCGCGGCGACGCGATTCGAAACAGCACGTCCTCCAGCGGTCCGTCGCAGAAGTCCGCGTACGCCCAGACCGGGCCCTCGAGGACGTCGAGCGTCAAGCGCCGGGCGGCAGGGTCCTCGAGCAGGAGCTCGCAGATCCGCCGCGACTCGACCGTCACCCGGCCGTCGTCGCCGACAAGCACCGGAACGTAGATGTAGCCGCCGGTCACGCGGGCCAGCTCGTCGCGATCATCGTACGGCACCTCGACCAGCTCGTACGGGCGGCCCAGGAGGTCGAGCAGCATCTGAACTTTGCGGGCGAAGGGGCTGTATCGGAGTCGGTAGAGCTTCATGGCTTCCGGGATACCCCGGCGCGCCTGGACGAGCGAACGAATGTTTTCCATGGTACATGAGAAATTCTCATGACCAGCCCCGCCCCGGGGGATCCCCCTCCGCCGCTGCCGTCGCTCACCGCCCTTCAGGCGTTCGAGGCCGCGGCGCGCCATTCGAGCGTCACCCGCGCGGCGCGCGAGCTGGGCGTGACCCAGGCCGCCGTCAGCCACCAGATCCGCGCCCTCGAGGACACCCTGGAGACGGCGCTGTTTCGGCGCTCGCCGCACGGCATCAGCTTGACGGAGGACGGCGAGCGCTGGGCCGCGGAGCTGGGCGTCGTGTTCGCCAGGCTGCGCGAGGCGAACGCCCGCCTGCGGCGGCCCGCCGCGGACGCGCGGCCCGCCGTATCGGTCAGCGTCACGCCGTCGTTCGGGGCGCGCTGGCTCGTGCCGCGGCTCGGGCAGTTCCTTGTGAGCCACCCGGAGGTCGACGTGCGCATCTCCGCCACCGAACGCCTCATCGATCTCGCGAGAGAGCCGGTGGACATCGGCATTCGTTATGGACTCGGCAGCTACCCGGGCCTCTTGACCGTCAAGCTGGCGGACGACGCCCTGATCGTGGCCGCCGCGCCGAGCGTCGCGAGCAAGCGCGCTCGCTGGCGCGTCGAGGACCTGAGCCACGAGGTGTTGCTCGGGGACGACCACCCCGACGCCTGGGGCCGCTGGTTTCGCGAGCGCTCGCGCCGCCTGCCGGCCCGGGTGCGCCAGAGCCAGCTCACCGACTCGTCGATGCTTGTGGACGCGGCGGTGCGCGGTCAGGGGGTGGCGCTCGCGCGCTGGTCGCTCGCGGCCGCCGAGCTCGATCTCGGCCGCCTGGTGCTGCTCTTTCCCAGGCTCCCGGCGCTGCCGACGGGCCTCGCTTACTACCTCGTGAGCACGCGCGCGAGCCTGCGGCGCAAGCCGGTGGCCGCCTTCAGGGACTGGGTCGTATCCGAGGCCGCGAGCCTGCGCAGGCCCGGCGGCTGAGCCGCGGCCCGCTCACGTCGTGCGACTGCCCGAGCGGCAGCGCGTGCATCGAGGGGCTCTGCACCTGAGCCGCGGGGCGCTCCCCGGGGGCGGCTCCCTCTGACGCGGCCTCTCACGGACTCCGGTCCACGACGGCTTCGTACCGCGTCGCCCATGTTCGTCCTTGATCCCGCGCCCACGATAGGCCCCTGCATGCCAGTTCACCTTGGCGGCCGGGCTGCTAGCTCCGGGTGAGGCGCATGCAGCGGGAGGGAGCAGCCGTTGAGCTGAACCGCGTGGTGGAGTCGAACGCGACGTTCGCCAAGGCGCCTTGGGCCGGCCGTGAAATCGCGGCGGCAGGGACCGGGCGCGCTGACAGTTCAAGTTGAAGAGCAAGCGAGACAGGTCGATCGTCGGCCTCTCCAAGCTGCCGAATTTCCGCGACGACATCATCGCCACGTGGCGCTACATCAAGCTCCTGCTGGGACAGCTCTCACGGACGTTGGTCACCTCTCAAGAGGGTCTCCCCCGTCCGGCATCATTCTTCCGCCCCTCGCTCGAGCGGTTCGCCGGGCGTCGCGGCGCCTCACTGCCAACGTCGTCGACGAGTCCTGGGGCGTCTGCAAGCTCGTTGAGCAGGCACTCCGCGCGGCGCGGGCTTCGTCCGCGTTCTGCCTCACAAACAGAGACATTCTTGTTCCACTTGGGGCGTTCCAAGGAGATGTGCGTCGGCCAGCTCGACGGCTCTCTCGACGGGTTCGCCCACGCCGATGGTAAACGCCCATGTGCGGCGGAGGGAGCGTGTCCGGGTGGAATCGGAGCGATGACGATCGGACATGTTCTGCCGCCTCGGGCGCGCGTGCTTCCGGTTAGGCCCGTTGCGGAGCTTGCCCGCGGAATGCTCAGGTGCCAGAACCGAATTGAAGGCGCACGGAGGGCACCGCCAGCACAGCGGTCGTGAGGGGGTGCGCGGCTCGGAATGTACATGGCCGCAGATGGGGAGTGGAGAGCATGAGTCCTGGCCGAACGTTCTTCTTCGGCATCGCGTTCACCATCGTGGTCATCGCTGGCGCATGCAGCGACTCCGAGCCCGTTCCGGGCGTCGCGCGAGAGGCATTGAGCGCACTGACTCCGTTCGAGCAGGTCCAGGCGGCATGCGCCGGCGATTATACGAACGAGCACCAGTGCATGACGTGCGTAGCGCGCGCGGTTGCTCAGCTCCGACAGAGCGGCGTCATCACCAAGGGAACGCTCGTCTCCGCATTCGTGCAACCGTGCTCCGCTCACTGCATTCCGACATCATGCACGATCGCAAGCAAGAACTGCGGGTCGTTCTCCGACCTGTGCGGCGGGACTCTCGATTGCGGTACGTGCAGCCCGCCCGCCATCTGCGGCGGTGGCGGCATCCCCAACGTCTGCGGGCAACCGCCGAGCTGCTCCGATAACGTCAAGAACGGCAACGAGACCGACGTCGACTGCGGGGGAGGGACCTGTCCGGCATGCCCGGTAGGCGGGCAGTGCGCGGTAGGAGCTGACTGCACGAGCGGCCTGTGCGTGGGGGGTATCTGTCAGTAGCAGGCGGCGGACAAGTTCTTGTGGAACGCCTCGAGACGATATCGTCGAGCCGAGCCGCTGCCGCTCGCTCATCGTCTGGATCGAGCACCGGAATGGTTCTAGCGTTGGCGCCTGCGGAGGTCCTTCGACAGGCTTTCTGCGCTCTGGTGCTGCTCCTCCGCGTCCTTCGCGAGGAGCCTCATGACAATGGCCGACAACCCCGGATGCACGGAGTCCGCGGGCAGCGGCGCGGGAGGCCGGGCGAGGTGGGCGTGCATCCGCTCGAGCGGCCCCTAGCCATCGAACGGACGACGCCCTGCGAGCATCACGTGGAACACGACCCGAGCGAGTAGAGGTCTGTACGCGAGGCGAGCGCCCGGTTCATCCGGCCCGCCTGCTCCGGAGACTCCGTTCTGGCGAGGCTCCGATTGACCCCCAGCAGGAAGGTGGACGCCAGGCCAGCCATCTGCAGCTGTCACAGGTTCGGCTAGCGGGCGGGCTCGCGGCCGACGAGGCCGTAAACGACGATCCGGTGGACCGCGGAGAGCATCGCCTCCACCTCTTCACGGGAGCCCTGGAACAGCCACGGAGGAGCGAAGCTCGCATAGGCGCGCAGGAGGGCGCGCGCGGTGAGCTCGGGGTCGGCAACGTCGAGCTCGCCGGCGCCGGCGCCGCGCACGACGAGATCGCGGAGGAGCGCGCGCTCCTCGTCGAGGAAGCGGGCGTGCGCCGCCTTCACGGCGCGGCTCTGGCAATGCACGAGATCGCACGCGTGCGCGCCCGAGCCGGCAAGCTCCAGGAAAGCGCGCGCGCGGGCATCGAACACCGCCCGCAGCCGGTCGCAAAAGGGCACGTCGTCCCTGGCCGCGGCGGCGCGCATCGCGGCCATGACGGCGCGGTGCTCGCCCTGGGAGAGCTCCTCGACGATGGCGTCCTTGGAGGCGAACTCCAGGTACACGGCGCCGACCGCGATCTCGGCCTCGCGCGCGATATCGGCGACGGTGGTCTTGGCGGGCCCGTACCGGCGGAGGAGCCGCTCTGTCGCCTCGAGGATCCGCTGGCGCCGCTCACCGGCGCCGCTGGGGTGACCGTGCTCCATGAGGTGAGCGATGTTCTCCCGGATTCATGGCCGGGGGAAGCGTCCTGGCGGGCGGCCGGGAGGGACCATGGGGACGCCACGGCGCGCGGGCGCGGCGCGCTGGCGCGGGTGTGGCGGCGCGCTGGCATGGGCGCGGCGGCGCGCTGGCGATGGCACGAACCCGACGGCGCGCGGGCCGCGCCCGCGCGACGGGGCCCAGCCCCGAGATTGATCGCCGTACGCCCGGCGGCTATCGTGGGCTGGCTTTGCACCGGATTTTCCGCGAAGATCGCGCTGTTCAAGGGATCCGCGGTCCGGCGTGCGAGGGGACCGAGCCATGACGAGCACCGCGCCGACACACGACGAAGCCGAAGGGCTGGTGCGACCGGGGCAGGTCATCGCCGAGAAGTACCGCGTCGAGCGGGTGATCGGCGCCGGCGGGATGGGCGTCGTCGTCGCCGCGACCCACCTCCAGCTGGAGGAGCGGGTCGCGATCAAGCTGCTCCTGCCCGAGGCGGCGAAGTCGCGCACGCTCGCCGAGCGCTTCGTGCGCGAGGCGCGCGCCGCGGTGAAGGTCAAGAGCGAGCACGTGGCGCGCGTGACCGACGTCGGGACGCTCGACTCCGGCACGCCGTACATGGTGATGGAGTACCTGTCGGGCAGCGACCTCGCCGACGCGCTCCGCGCGGGCGGGCCGATGACCCCGCAGGCCGCCGTCGAGTACGTCCTCCAGGCCTGCGAGGCGCTCGCCGAGGCGCACGCCGCGGGCATCATCCACCGCGACCTCAAGCCGGCGAACCTGTTCCTCACGCGGCGCGCGGACAGCTCCCCGTGCGTGAAGGTGCTCGACTTCGGGATCTCGAAGGTGGCGACCGGCGGCTCCGACCCGCGGATCACCGACACGAAGGCCATCATGGGGTCGCCGCTCTACATGTCGCCCGAGCAGCTCAAGTCCTCGCGCGACGTCGACGCGCGCACCGACATCTGGTCGCTCGGCGTCATCCTGTTCGAGCTGCTCACCGGCGCGCCGCCGTTCGACGGCGCGACGATGCCGCAGCTCTGCGTGGCGATCATGCAGGGGATCCCGAGCCCCCTCGCCGCGTTCCGCTCCGACGTGCCCCCGGCGCTCGAGGCCGTGATCCGCAGGTGCCTGGAGAAGCTGCCGGAGCAGCGGTTCCGCCACGTCGGGGAGCTGGCCGAGGCGCTCGCGCCGTTCGCGACCGGGCGGGCCCGGCTCTCCGTCGACCGGATCAGCGGGATCTCGCGGAGCTCGGGGCCCCCGCGGCCGGAGCTCCCTTCGGCGAACGGGGTGACCACCTCTCCGACCGTGGTGAACACGTCGCTGAACACCTCGCCGACGTGGAGCGGGACGGTCGTGCCGCGGAAGCGGCCGGTGGGGCTCGCCGTCGCGGCCGGCGCCTTCGTGTCGCTGATCGCCGCGCTCGCGGTCTTCGCGTTCCTGACGTCCCGCTCGCGCGGCGACGGCGCGGCGACCGAGCCGGCCGCCAGCGCGTCGGCGGCGCGGTCGCCGGCGGACGCCGCGGCACAGCCGGCGACCGCGCCCGCGTCGCTCTCGCCGACCGTCACGCCCGGCGGCGCCGAGGCCCCCGCGCCGGTGGACGACCGCACGGCGGCGCCGGGCCCGGCCGAGATCCCCCCTGCGCCCCCCGCGGCGCCGGCCAGCGGCAAGCCCGCGGCGCCGCGCCGGCCGAGCGCCGCACCACGACCCCCGGCCGCCACGCAGGCCACGCAGGCTCCGGCCACCCGGCCGCCCGCCGCCCCACCCGGCGGCAACCTGTTCGACGATCGCAAGTGAGGACACCACCATGACGAGCCTGCCCGTGAAGCACCTCGGGCGCCTGCTGGCGCTCGCGATGTTCCTTGCCGCCCTCCTCTCGGGCGGCCGCGACGCGAGGGCCGACACGGCGGCCGCGCAGGCCCTGTTCGACGCGGCCAAGCAGCTGATGGCCCAGGGCAAATACGCCGACGCGTGCCCCAAGCTCGAGGAGAGCCAGCGGCTCGACCCGGGGATCGGCACGCAGTTCAACCTCGCGGCCTGCTACGAGCAGCTCGGCCGGACGGCGAGCGCGTGGTCGATGTTCCTCGAGGTGGCCGGCGCGTCGAGGGCCGCCGGCCAGGTGGAGCGCGAGAAGGTCGCGCGGCAGCGCGCCGCCGCGCTCGAGCCGCGGCTCATCCGGCTGACGATCACGGCGCCGGCCGACTCCCCGGCCGACCTCCAGGTGAAGCGCGACGGCGCCCTCGTGGGGCGCGCGCAGTGGGGCACGCCGGTGCCCGTGGATCCCGGGAAGCACACGGTCGAGGCCTCCGCCGCCGGCCGAGCGCCGTTCGCGAGATCCATGGAGCTCACCCGGGCGGGCGCCTCGGAGACGCTGGCCATCCCGCCGCTGCCCGCGGGCGCGCCGGCGCGCGACGCCGCGCTCCCGCCGAGCGGCCCCGCCGCGCCTGCGGGCGCCGCCGCGCCCCCGCCGAGCGGCCCCGCCGCGCCGCGAGCGAGCGGCGCCCCGTTCGCGCCGGTCGCCGCGCACGCGCCGGCGCCCCCGGCTGCGCCGCTGACCAAGCGCCGCAGCAAGGGGATGATGGTCACCGGCATCGTCCTGACGAGCCTCGGCACCATCGCCCTCCTCGGAGGGGGCCTGGTGATCGCCTCCACCCCCTCGTGCTCCGGCGACGGCTGCGAGTACGACTCCAGCGACCCGTTCGCCGACGACGCGGGCTACGAGGAGGACGGCTCGGAAGGTGCCGGGGTCGGGCTCGTCGTCGGCGGGCTCGTCCTCGCCGGCGTCGGCATCCCGCTCGCCATCATCGGGGGCCGCAAGGTGCCGGTGCAGCCCGAAAAGCAGGCTGCCTCCACGCCGGCGCCGCCGCCCGAGCTCGTCATTGGCCCGCGCTACGCCGGGCTCCGCTGGTCCATGTGAGCGCCGGCGCGGCGCTGCGCCGGCCCGGCGCGCGCGGCGGTGCGCCGCCGCGGCGAGGGGCGAGCGGCGCCGTGAGCGCTCATTCCGGATCGATCCGGTACACGGTGCCGCCGAGATCGACGACGTAGACCCTGCCGGCGCCGTCCTGCCCGAAGCTGGCGATGCTGAAGCCGAACGATCCGAGGTCGTCCGTTCGGTCGACGGGCGCGGAGGCCACCCCGGCCTCGTAGGTGAGCGTCCAGACCCTGCCGCTGCAGTAATCGCCGTAGAAGTAGCTCCCCCGGAGCCACGGGATCTCGCTGCCCCGGTAGACGTAGCCGCCGGTGACCGAGCAATCCTCGATGACCCGCCCGGCGTGGCCGTACTCGACGGCAGGGAGCGTGATGGTCCCCTCGAGATCGCAGCTCTCCGCGGGGATGAAGCAGTGCGCGCCCTCCATCCGGCGCCAGCCGTAGTTCTTCCGTCCCTGCCCGGCCGGCTCGATGTTGATCTCTTCCCAGAGGCGGTTACCGACGTCCGCGATGTAGAGATCGCCCGTGCACGCGTCGAAGCTGAAGCGGTACGGGTTCCGCAAGCCATAGTCCCAGATCTCGGGCAGGACGCCTTCGCCCGTCATGTTCCCTTCCGGGATGCTGTACGGGTGTGTCGAGACGTCGAGGCGAAGGATCTTCCCGAGCAGGGTCGTGAGCGCCTGGCCGTTGCCGATGTCCGCATGGTTGGGGCCCGCGTCGTTGTTGTCCCCGCCATCGCCTAGCCCGAGATAGAGGAAGCCGTCGATCGGGCTGAACTCGAGCGAACCGCCGTTGTGGTTTCGATGCAGATCCACGACCTCGAGGTACATGGCCACCGGGTCTGGACTGGCCACGTCCGGTCGCTCTCCCCGCGCGAACTCGACCACACGCGCGTTGCCGCCCGTCGCCTCGTCCGTGTAGTGGACGAAGAAGCGACCGGTGTCCTCGTAATCGGGGTGGAAGGCGAGCCCGAGGAGGCCGCGCTCGTTGTTGTCATTGAACAGGACGCGATCCCGGATATCGAGAAACACCTTGGGCTCCGTCGCTCCATCGTCGAGGACGAGGATCTGGCCAGGCTGCGTCAGGATGAAGAGCCGCGTGGGGTCGCCCGGCGCGGATTTCACGAGGAGCGGGTGATCGAGGCCGGAGACGAGCGTCGTGAGCTTCAGCGCGCCCTCGTCCTCGCTCGGCGGCGCGCAGCTGAATCCCGCCGCGGGCTCACCACCGCCGCTCCCGCCAGCCCCGCCGCCGCCAGCGGCGCTGCCGCCCACCCCGCTGCCGCCAGCGCCGCTCGCGCCAGCCCCGCCGCCGCCAGCGGCGCTGCCGCCCACCCCGCTGCCGCCAGCGCCGCTCGCGCCAGCCCCGTTGCCGCCACCTCCACTCGCGCCCGCTCCGCCGGCTGCGGCCGACGAGGCCCCGCCGGTCGTGCCGGGCGGCAGCGGAGAGATCGACGCCTCGCGCGAGCAGGCGATGAACGCGAGCTCGGCCGCCAGAGAAAGCGCGATGAGCGGAAGGGGCGACAGGGCTGAGCTCGACGGCCTCATGGCTTGACGATATCGTAGATCGAAGCTCAGGGCGGCGAAGATCCGGTGTTGGAGGCGCCCGCACGCCCCGCGCGCGATCGAGGGCGCCCGCCGCGCGCGCACGCCGGACGGCGCCGCTGCGGGCCCCCCTGACGCGCCTGCGCCGGCGTTCGGGGCGTGGCGAGATCGCGAAACGAGCCCCGCGATCCACGCATCGATATCGATGGAGCTGGCCCCATCGCCGCACTTCGAGCGAGGCCGAGCACACGAGAGCATGGCATCCGTTTTTCCGCGCTGGAGCAACACCGCTTTCCGACTCGCCATCGCCGCCGTCTTCCTCGGCGGCGCGGCGGCCGTGTCAGCGCCGATGATCTACGTGCGCTCGGACTGGAACACCGGGCGGCACCTGCCCGTGCAGCAGCCGGTGCAGTTCGACCACAGGCACCACGTGCAGGACGACGCCATCGATTGCCGGTTCTGCCATCACACGGTCGAGCAGACGGCCACGGCGGGCATGCCGTCGACGGCGCTGTGCATGGGCTGCCACAGCCAGGTCTGGAATCAGAGCCCCAAGCTCGAGCTCGTCCGGAACAGCTATTTCTCGGGCACGCCGATCGTCTGGAACCGCGTCACCGACGTGCCCGACTTCGTCTTTTTCAACCACGCGATCCACGTGAACAAGGGCGTCGGCTGCGTGACGTGCCACGGCCGCGTGGACCAGATGCCCGACGTCCGCCAGGCGACGCCGATGACGATGGGCTGGTGCCTCGACTGCCACAGGTCGCCGGAGCGTCACCTCCGCCCGCTCTCCGCGATCGTGGACATGGACTGGGACCCCGGCCCCGACGCGGAGCGGATCGGCCGGCAGATCGCGCAGGAGGTCGGCGCGCGGAGCCTCGTCCACTGCTCGACCTGCCACAGGTGAGCGCGCGCGGGCGCAACGCGAGAGGCCAACGAGGGATCCACGCGAGACACAAAGGGAGCCTGCGAGAGCACGCGAGACAGAAGGCCAACAGGCGGCGAGCAGCGGAGCGCCGCCACGGCGGCGGCGCCGATCCACCGATGACCTGAAGAGGGACGATGGCTGATCAGAGACAGACCCCGTGGAGCCCCGCGCTCGACGGCAAGACCGGTAAGGCGTACTGGCGCAGCCTGGCGGAGCTCCTCGAGTCACCGGAGCTCCGCGAGGCCGCGGCGCGGGAGCTCCCGGGCGGCGGCGGCGAGCCCGTCGCGGTGAGCCGGCGGAGCTGGCTCAAGCTCCTCGGCGCGAGCATGGCGCTCGCCGGCGTGTCCGGGTGCAGATCGAGGGCAGCGGACAAGATCGTCCCTTACGTGACGACGCCGCCCGAGGTGACGCCCGGCGTCCTCCGGTATTACGCCACGAGCCTCGATCTCGACGGGTTCGCCACGGGCGTCCTCGTCGAGAGCCACGAAGGGCGGCCGACGAAGATCGAGGGCAACCCGGAGCACCCGGCGAGCCTCGGCTCCACCGGCGCCTACGAGCAGGCGTCGGTGCTCGGCCTGTACGATCAGCACCGCGCGCGCGCGGCGCGGCGCGGCCACGACCCGGCGACGTGGCAGGCGTTCGTCCAGCAGTTCGGGGGCGCGCGGAGCGACGGCGGCGCCGGGCTCCGGTTCGTCCTTCGTCCCACCGGCTCTCCGCTCGTCCTCGACCTCATCGGCCGCGTCCAGGCGCGCTATCCGGCCGCCCGGTTCACGTTCCACGCGCCCGCGAGGTCGGCGCACCCGGCGCGCGGGGCCGAGCTCGCCTTCGGCGCCCCGCTCCAGGCGCAGTACGACTTCCGGACGGCGGACGTGATCCTCGCGCTCGACGCCGACTTCCTCGCGTCGATGCCTTTCCACGCGCGGTATGCGCGCCAGTTCGCCGAGCGAAGGCGCCTCGGCTCGCCGACGGGCACCATGAACCGTCTCTATGTGATCGAGCCCGGGCTGACCTCGACGGGGAGCATCGCCGATCACCGCCTGCGCAAGCGGCCGAGCGACGTGCCGGCGATCGCCGCGGCGATCGCCGCCGAGCTGCTCCTCACCGAGGGCGCGCGGCCGGGGTTCATCCCTCCCCAGGCGCTCGGCGCGCTCGAGCCGCTCCGGGCGCGGGTCAGCGAGGCGGAGAGGCGCTTCGTCCGGGCGCTCGCGCGCGACCTCGCGCGCGGCGGCCTGGCGAGCGTCGTCGTCGCGGGGGAGCGGCAGCCTCCCGGGGTTCACGCGCTCGCGCACCTCATGAACACGGCGCTCCGCAACGACCGCGCGGCGTGGACCACCGCGGGGACCTTGATCACGGCCGGCGCCGCCGAGCAGGACCTCACGGCGCTCGCCGAGGAGATCCGCCGCGGCGCCGTCGACACGCTCGTGCTCCTCGAGAACAACGTGGCGTACACGGCGCCCGCGGATCTCGAGCTCGCGGCGCTGCTCGGCTCCGTCCCGAGCCGCGTCTACCTCGGCCTCTACGAGGACGAGACCGCCGCCGTCTGCGACTGGTTCGTGCCCGCCGCCCACGATCTCGAGGCCTGGGGGGACGCGCGCGCGTACGACGGCACGACCTCGCTGGTCCAGCCGCTCATCGAGCCGCTCTTCCAGGGCAAGACCACCTCCGAGGTGCTGGCGGTGTTCGCGGGCGAGCCGCCGAGGAGCGCGCGAGAGCTCCTGCGCGACGCGTGGGCCGCGCGCCGCGGCGGCGCCGATTTCGACGCGTTCTGGGAGGACGCGCTCCGGCGCGGGCTCGTCGAGGGCACCGCGGCCCCGCGCGAGAGCGCCTCGCTGCGGCTCGACGGCGTGATCGCGGCGCTCGCGCAGCTCGCGGCGGCGGCCCCGCCGCCGGCGGAGGCCCTCGAGGTCGCCTTCTCGGTCGACGCGAGCGTCTATGACGGCCGGTTCGCCAACAACCCGTGGTTGCTCGAGCTGCCGGATCCCGTCACCAAGCTCACCTGGGACAACGCAGCGCTGGTCAGCCCGGAGACGGCGAAGGCGCTCGGCGTCGAGAGCGAGGATGTCGTCGATCTCGAGCTCGGGGGGCGGAAGATATCGATACCGGTCCTCGTCGCGCCGGGGCACGCCGACAGGACGGTATCGCTCACGCTCGGTTACGGGCGGAGCGGCGCCGAGTCGATCGCCGCCGGGGTGGGGTCCGACGCGTACCGGCTCCGCGCCGCGGCCACGCCGTTCTTCGCGGCGGGCGTCTCGGTGACGAAGCGGCCCGACCAGAAGCACAAGCTCGCCAGGACGCAGACGCACTTTCGCCTGGAGGGGCGCCCTGTCGCGCTCTCGGTCCCCCTTACGGTCTACCGCGAGCACCCCGGCTTCACGGAAGCGCTGAAGGGGCCGCAGCCGTCCCTCATGCCCGCGGTGGCCGCGCCTGGGACGCCGCTGAAGGAGCAATGGGCCATGACGATCGATCTCACGATCTGCACCGGCTGCAGCGCGTGCGTCGTCGCGTGCCAGGCCGAGAACAACGTCCCCGTGGTGGGCAAGGAGGAGGTCCTGAACAGCCGTGAGATGCACTGGCTCCGCATCGACTCGTACGTATCGAGCGACCCGCGCGACACGGCCGTCGTCCATCAGCCCATGATGTGCCAGCACTGCGAGAAGGCGCCGTGCGAGTACGTGTGCCCCGTGAACGCGACGACGCACAGCCCCGACGGGCTCAACGAGATGACCTACAACCGCTGCGTCGGGACGCGGTTCTGCTCGAACAACTGCCCGTACAAGGTCCGCCGCTTCAACTGGTTCGACTACGGCGAGCTCCACGCGTTCAACACCGGGCTCTCGAGGCTCCAGCGCAACCCCGACGTGACCGTGCGGGAGCGCGGCGTCATGGAGAAGTGCACGTACTGCGTCCAGCGGATCCGCCGCGCCGAGATCGCCGCGCGGGTCGAAGACCGCTCGATCCGCCCGGGAGAGGTCGTCACCGCCTGCCAGCAGGCCTGTCCGACGCAGGCGATCCAGTTCGGCTCTCTCACGCACGAAGAGACGGCGATGGTGGCGTGGCGGGGCGAGCCGCGGAGCTACGCGGTGCTGCACGACCAGGGCACCCGGCCGAGGACCATGTACCTCGCGCGCGTCAACAACAAGAACCCGGAGATCGAAGAGCCGTGACGGAGCCTCTCCTCCTCGGGCGACCCACCGACGAGGCGCTCTCCGAAGAGCTCCTGTCGGTCGTCTGGAAGCCGCGATCCAGGCTGTGGTGGGCGGCGTTCACCCTCACCGGCGCCGGGACGGTCCTGCTCGCGATCTCCGTCCTCTACACCATCACCACCGGCATCGGGGTCTGGGGCAACAACATCCCGGTGGGCTGGGCGTTCGGGATCATCAACTTCGTGTTCTGGGTCGGCATCGGCCACGCGGGGACGTTCATCTCCGCGATCCTGCTCCTCCTCGAGCAGCGCTGGCGCACGAGCATCAACCGGTTCGCCGAGGCGATGACGCTCTTCGCCGTCATGCAGGCGGGCCTCTACCCGCTCCTGCACCTCGGCCGGCCATGGTTCGCCTACTGGCTCGTCCCCTACCCCTCCACGCTGGGGACCTGGCCCCAGTTCAAGAGCGCGCTGCCGTGGGACGCGGCGGCCATCTTCACGTACTTCACGGTCTCTCTCGTCTTCTGGTACGTCGGGCTCCTCCCCGACTTCGCGTCGCTCCGCGACCGGGCCCCCGACCGCCGGCGCCGGATCATCTACGGTGTCCTGTCGCTCGGCTGGCGCGGCTCCGCGTCCGCGCACCGCCACTACCGGCTCCTCTACGGGCTGCTCGCCGGGCTCGCGACGCCGCTCGTGCTCTCGGTGCACTCGATCGTGAGCACCGATTTCGCCATGGCGCTCGTCCCGGGCTGGCACGCGACGATCTTCCCTCCGTTCTTCGTCGCCGGGGCCATCTTCTCCGGCTTCGCGATGGTGCTGACGCTGCTCATCCCGGCGCGTCGGATCTTCCACCTCGGGAACGTCGTCACCCAGAGGCACATCGACAACCTGAGCAAGATGACGCTCGTCACCGCCTGGATCGTCATCTACTCGTACATCATCGAGCTCTTCGCCGCCTGGTACAGCGCGTCGGAGGTCGAGATCTACCAGTTCTTCGTCGCGCGCCCCACGGGGCCGAACGCCGCGGTCTTCTGGGCGCAGATGATCTGCAACGTGCTCGTGCCCCAGCTCCTGTGGTTCCCGAAGGTCCGGAGGAACATGATCCTTCTCTGGATCATCTCGATCCTCGTGAACGTCGGGATGTGGTCCGAGCGGTTCGTGATCATCGTCCTGTCGCTGCAGCGCGAGTTCCTCCCCTCGGCGTGGCACGCCTATCGCCCGACGTGGGTCGACATCTCGATGTTCGCCGGGACGATCAGCTTCTTCCTGCTCCTCTTCCTGATCTTCCTCCGCCTCTTCCCGTTCGTGCCGGTGGCCGAGGTCAAGGAGCTGAACCACGAGCTCCGCCACAAGGAGAAGCACTGAGATGAGGAGAGGTCTGCTCGCCGAGTTCGAGACGCCCGAGGCGCTGCTCCAGGCGATCGCGGAGCTCAGGAGCCGCGGATACCGGCGCCTCGACGCGTTCACGCCGTACCCGATCCACGGCCTCGAGCAGGCGCTCGGGTTCCGCCGCTCGCCGCTCACCTGGCTCGTCCTGCCCTTCGCGCTCGCGGGCACCGCGGGAGGCTACCTCGTCCAGTGGTATTGTAACGCGTTCGACTACCCGCTCAACGTGGGCGGGCGGCCGGCGCACGCGGCCCCTGCGTTCATCCCGATCACCTTCGAGATGATGGTGCTCTCGGCGGCCCTCTCGGGGTTCGTCATCCTGCTCGTCCTCGCGCGGCTGCCCGAGCTCTCGCACCCGGTGTTCGACGTGCCCGGGTTCGAGCGCGCCTCCCTCGATCGGTTCTGGATCGGCATCGACGCCCGCGACCCGGCGCTCATCAGCCCCATCACCGAGCGCGATCTCACCGATCTCGGCGCCCTCACCGTGGCCTGGGCCGGGAAGGAGCGATCATGACGCGCGGACTGCCCCTCTCGCTCTCCTGCCTGGCCGCGGCGCTGTGCCTCTCCTGCACGCCGGTGACCTCGGCCGACGCCGAGCCCGGCGAGGCGGACCTGCTGGATCTCGAGCGCATGCTCCGCCAGCGGCGCTACACGGCCTACCAGGAGACAGAGCTCTTCGACGACGGCTCGGCCATGCGCCGCCCGCCCGAGGGCACCGTACCGACCGATCGCGTGCTCGGCGATCCCGGGCTCACCCTCGGGATCGCGGACGGAGCGTACGTGGCGCGCGTCCCGGTCACGGTGACGATCGAGCTGCTCCGGCGCGGGAAGGATCGCTACGAGATCTTCTGCGCTGCCTGCCACGGGGTCGCCGGAGATGGCGAGTCGGAGGTCGCGCGCAACATGACGCTGCGGCGCCCGCCGTCGCTCGTCGACCCGCGCGTCCAGGCGTTCCCGCCCGGGCGCATCTACCAGGTCATCGTCGAGGGCTACGGGCTCATGCGCTCGTACGAGCCGCACGTCCCGCTCAGGGAGCGCTGGGCGATCGTGGCCTATGTGAAGGCACTCGGGAAGAGCCGCGCCACCGCGCTCGACGCGCTCCCCCCACCCCTCCGCGAGCGCGCCCGGAAGGAGCTCCCGTGAACCGGCGATTCCCCGTCTTCCGAGGCGGCCGCGCGATCGTGACGCGGTCCCTCGGCCTCGCGCTCCTCGGCGCCCTCCTCCTCGTCATCGGGGCGTTCGTGGACCGGGAGCGGCTCTTCTACGCGTACCTCGCGGCCTACGCCTTCGCCGTGACCACGGCGGTCGGGGCGCTCCTCTTTCTCATGATCTGCCACGCCATGGCCGCGACATGGCCAGTGGCCGTCCGCCGCCTCGCGGAGGCGATCGTCGGGGCGCTGCCGCTGCTCTGCGCGCTGTTCGTCCCGCTCCTGTTCGGCCTCGGCGCGCTCTACGGGGAGTGGCTCCACCCCGAGTCGATCAGCGACGAGCACGTTCGAGCCGTCGTGCTCCACAAGACGCCTTACCTGAACCTCCCCTTCTTCCTCGTGAGGACGGGGATCTACTTCACGGTGTGGATCGTCTTCGGCGCCCTGCTCCGGCGCGGCTCGATCCAGGGCGACGCGACCCCGGCGCTCGCCGACAGCCGGCGCCTCCGCGTGATCAGCGTCGCCGGCCTCCCGCTCGTCGGGCTCACGCTCTCGTTCGCGGCCTTCGACTGGCTCATGTCCCTCGCGCCGACGTGGGTGTCGACGATGTTCCCCGTCTATGTGTTCGCCGGCGGCTTCGTCGCCGCGATAGCGCTGCTCACGGTGCTGGCGTTCGCCGCCGAGCGCGCCGGGCTCCTGCCCGGGCTGAGCGCGTCGCACTACTACGCGCTCGGCCGGCTGCTCCTCGCGTTCACCATCTTCTGGGCCTACGCCGCGTTCTTCCAGTTCATGCTGATCTGGATCGCGGACAAGCCCGAAGAGGCGGAGTTCTACGTGCTCCGCGCCCACGGCCCGTGGGCGATCGCGTCCCTCGTGCTCGTGCTCGCGCGGTTCGTGATCCCCTTCGCGATCCTGCTCAACTACGGGATCAAGCGGCGCCCAGCCTGGCTGTCGGCCGTCGCCGCCTGGATCTTCGTCGCGCATTACCTCGACATGCACTGGCTCGTCGCGCCCGAGGTCCCGGGCGCTCGCGCGCCGTTCCACTGGCTCGACGTGGCGGCGCTCCTCGCCGTGATCGGCCCGTGCGTCGCGTTCGCCGCGCTGCGGGTGCGCGGCAGGCCGCTCGTCCCCGTCAACGACCCGGCGCTGCCGGCCGCCCTCCGCTACGAGAGCATATGACGTCCCACTACCGCCGTCCCGACGTGCGCCAGGAAGAGGATGTCGTCCCCTGGAAGACGATCCTCGCCGTCGCGTTCGCCGTCGTCGTGATCTTCGTCGTCCTGGGCCTCTGGTCCTGGATGCTCCTGCACGGGCGCGAGGCGGAGCTCCGCCCCTCGGGGAGGAGCGCCGAGCGCTCCCAGGAGATCTCGCTGCCGCGCGGCGAGGTGGCCGGGGTGGATCAACGGATCTTCCGGCGCGAGGCCATGGGCGAGGAGGGCATTGGCACGGCGCTGAACCACCGGAAGCGCGAGGAGCTCGGGCGCTTCGGCTGGGCCGACCGCGGCCGCGGGCTCGTGCAGATCCCGATCGAGGACGCGATGAATCTCGTCGTGGAGGAGAGCCGCTGATGAGGATGCACCACCTGTCCACCACGGCGCTCCTCGCGCTCGTGTTCACGGGCGCGCCGCTCACGGCCGCCGCGGATCGGCCATTGCTCCCGCCCGCTGCGCGCGAGGCCGACATCGACGAGCGCCTCGGGAACGCCATCGACACGACGCTCCCCTTCACCGACATGGACGGGCGGCGCGCGCCGCTCTCCGAGCACTTCGACGGGCGCCGGCCGGTCGTCCTCGTCCTCGCCTATTACCGCTGCCCGACGCTCTGCGGCCTCGTGCTGCGCGGCCTGGTCACCGGCATGGCAAAGCTCGATTACCGGCTGGGAGAGCACTACCGCGCGCTCACGGTGAGCTTCGATCCGCGGGACACCCCGGCGTCCGCGGCGCGGAAGAGGACCTCCGCGCTGTCGGCCCTGGGCATGGCCGGCGCGCCGGCGCGCGAGACCTGGCCCTTCCTGACCGGCGCGCAGCCCGAGATCCGCGCGCTCGCGGGCGATCTCGGCTTCCGGTTCGGGTACGACCCGCAGACGGAGCAATACGCGCACCCCGCGGCCATCTTCGTCCTCACGCCGGACGGCCGCATCTCACGGGTCCTCTATGGCATCGAGTTCTCCTCCCTCGATCTCCGCCTCGCGCTCCTCGAGGCGAGCCGCGGGCAGATCGGCACCCCCCTCGAGCGCGTCCTCATGACCTGTTATCGCTACGACCCCGCGAGCCGCCGCTACGGCCCGTATGTCGCCGGCTTCCTGCGGCTCGGCGGGGCCGCCATCCTGGCGTGGGCCGCCGCGGTGATCGCCTTCTTCGGCTGGCAAGGGCGGCGGCGCAGGGGAGAGGGGCGCGCGCGATGAACGAGCTCCTGCGACAGCTGCTCTTCCTGCCCGAGCAGCGCTCCTCGCTCGCCCGAGAGATCGACGGGCTGCACTACTTCGTCATCTCCGTGACGATGGGCGGCGCCGCCCTCATCACGCTCATCGGCGGGTATTTCCTGATCCGCTATCGCCGCCGGCTGGAGGACACGCATCGGCCGCACCCCGGGGTCTTCGCGC
Organism: Sorangium sp. So ce327; assembly: GCF_051530205.1. Classification (NCBI taxonomy): domain Bacteria; kingdom Pseudomonadati; phylum Myxococcota; order Polyangiales; family Polyangiaceae; genus Sorangium; species Sorangium sp. So ce327. Next base: position 6,709,450 of record NZ_CP150330.1, read on the forward strand.
GGCCCGCGCTCTTCCTGGAGACGGTGTCGCTCTTCGGCCTGGGCTTCGTGTTCCTCACGTTCTGGACCATCGGCACGCGCCAGTTCGTCGACCTGCGCACGCCGCCGGAGGACGCGCTCGACGTCTATGTCACGGCCAAGCAGTGGATGTGGAAGTTCGCCTATCCGGGGGGAGACAGCGAGATCTCGGTGCTCTATGTCCCCGCGCGGAGGCCGGTCCGGCTCATCATGACGTCGCGCGACGTCATCCACAGCTTCTACGTGCCCGCGTTCCGCATCAAGCAGGACGTCCTCCCGGGCCGGTACACGACGGTCTGGTTCGAGGCGATCGAGCCCGGCGCGTACCCCATCCTCTGCACGGAGTTCTGCGGCACGAGCCACTCGGAGATGCGCGGCCAGGTGATCGCGCTCGACCCGGCCGACTACGAGCGCTGGCTCGCGGGCGGGGTGGCGAGCGCCCCGGCGTTCGCGCAGGAGGCCGCCGCCGAGGCGGAGAACGAGCTCGCCGAGGCGGAGCCGACGATGCCGAGCCGCGGCGAGCACGCCGCCGCGAAGCACGGCTGCCTCCGCTGCCACACCCTCGATGGAACACAGCACGTCGGCCCGACCTGGGCCGGGCTCTACCGCTCGGTCGTGCCGCTCGACGGCGGCGGCGAGCGCGTCGCCGACGAGGCCTACATCACGGAGTCCATCATGGATCCGCTCGCCGCGGTGCACCGCGGGTTCACGCCGGTCATGCCGTCTTTCCGGGGACAGATCACGCCGCCCGACGTCGCGGCGATCATCGAGCTCATGAAATCGATCCGCGACGTGCCGCGCGGCGCCGTCGTGCCGTGGGACGGCGGGGTCAGCGACACGGGCGCCGCGGCGCCGGAGGGGGTGACGCCATGACAGCCCACGAGATCGAGGGGACCGCGCCCATCCACGGCGCGCACGACGCCGACTATCTGCGCGCCCGCGCGGGCGTGCGCTCGTGGCTGCTCACGACCGATCACAAGCGCATCGGGCTCATGTTCTACGCGCTGATCGTGCCGATGCTCATGCTCGGCGGCGCCTTCGCGCTGGTCCTCCGGACCGAGCTCCTGACCCCCGGGCCCACCGTGATCAGCGCGGCGACCTACAACCGCATGTTCACGCTCCACGGCGTGGTCATGGTGTGGCTCTTCATGATCCCGTCGATCCCGAACATCTTCGGGAACTTCGCCCTCCCGCTCATGATCGGCGCCAAGGATCTCGCCTTCCCGCGCCTCAACCTGGCGAGCCTCTACGTCTACGCGATCGGCGCCGTCATCACGCTGGGGGCGACGATCGCCGGGGGCGCCGACACCGGCTGGACGTTCTACCCGCCGTACAGCACGACGACGCCCGCGGGCGTCCTGCCGGTCGTGATCGGCATCTTCATCCTCGGCGCCTCGTCGATCATGACGGCGGTGAACTTCATCGCCACGACGCACACGATGCGCGCCCGCGGGATCGGCTGGGGGCGCGTGCCGCTCTTCGTGTGGGCCATCTACAGCACGAGCATCATCATGCTGCTCGCGACGCCCGTCCTCGGCCTGACGATCCTGCTCGTCGGGATAGACCACATCTACCATTTCGGCATCTTCGACCCGACGCTGGGCGGAGACCCCGTGCTGTTCCAGCACCTGTTCTGGTTCTACTCCCACCCGGCGGTTTACATCATGGTGCTCCCGGCGCTCGGGGTCATCAGCGAGGTGGTCTGCACCTTCGCGCAGCGCCAGCCGGCGTCCTACTGGGCGATCGCCCTCTCGTCGCTCGGCATCGCGTTCATCGGGTTCACGGGGTGGGGGCACCACATGTTCGTGGCCGGGATCAGCGAGCTCGACGCCGGGATCTTCGGCGCGCTCTCGATGTTCGTCGCGATCTTCTCCGCGATCAAGGTGTTCACCTGGGTGGCGACGCTGCACAAGGGGTCCATCCAGTTCAACACCCCGATGCTCTATTTCTTCTGGTTCCTGTTCCTCTTCGTCTTCGGCGGCATGACGGGCGTCGCCGTGGCCACGCAGTCGCTCGACGTCCACTGGCACGACACGTACTTCGTCGTCGCCCACTTCCATTTCATCATGGTGGGCGGCACGCTCACCGCGTTCCTCGCGGCGGCGCACTACTGGTTCCCCAAGATGTTCGGCCGCACCTACTCCGAGTCGATGGGGCTGCTCACGTCGTTCGGGGTGTTCCTTGGGTTCATCCTGACGTTCCTCCCCCAGTTCCTGGCGGGCAACGCCGGAATGCCGCGCCGCTATTACAGCTACCCGGAGCAGTACCAGTGGCTCAACGTGCTCTCGACCGGCGGGGCCTTCCTGCTCTCGGGCGCGCTCCTGCTCGCGCTGGTGAACCTCCTTGTCGCCCTGCGCTGGGGGGCGCGCGCCACCGCCAATCCATGGAGGTCCCGGAGCTACGAGTGGATGACGCCGCCCATCCCGCCGGAGCACAACTTCCCCGTGACGCCGGTCGTCGATCGCGGCCCGTACGATTACCACCTGACCGACGAGGAGGCCCATGCCCGAGTCTCACCCGCCCGCTGAGCCGCTCGCCCCGGCGCGGCTGGCCATGCAGTTCGAGGACCTCGAGAAGCAGACCCACGCCGCGCACTTCGGCATGTGGATCTTCCTCGCCAGCGAGGTCCTGCTCTTCGGCGGGCTCTTCGGCCTGTACGCCGCCTACCGCGCGGTCTTCGGCCCCGAGTTCACCGCCGGGATCGCGCACAACAACGCCGTCATCGGGACGGCCAACACAGGGATCCTCCTGACGAGCAGCCTGCTCGTCGCGCTGAGCGTCTACGCCGTGCGCCTCGACCGGCCGGCGAGGGCCGGCCGCCTCCTGCTGGGCGCGATCGCGCTCGGCCTCGCCTTCCTCGTGCTGAAGGGCGTCGAGTACGCGGCGCACTTCCACGAGGGGATCTTTCCCGGGGCCGGCTACCGCTTCGAGGAGCTGCCGTATGCCGGCGCGAAGATGTTCTTCACGCTCTATTACCTGACGACCGGGCTCCACGCGATCCACGTGACCGCGGGGCTCGTGGTCCTCGGCTGGCTCGCGTGGGGGTGCTTCCGGCGCCGGTACGGCGCGGGCAACGAGACGCACGTCGAGCTCGGCGGGCTCTACTGGCACCTCGTCGACGTGATCTGGATATTCCTCTGGCCGATGCTCTACCTGATGCACCGCTAACGGGACGTTGCGCCCATGACCGTCAAGCACCTCTCCTCGCGGACCTACGTGATCGTCTGGCTCCTCCTGATGGGGCTCACGCTGGCCTCGTACCTCCTCTCGCTGGCCCACCTCGGCCAGGCCGATGTCGTCGCGGCGCTGCTCATCGCCACGGTGAAGACGGTGCTCGTGCTGCTCTTCTTCATGCACCTCATCGAGCAGCGCTTCGCGAACGCGCTCCCGATGATCGTGGCGGCGCTCCTGCTCGGCCTGCTGCTCACGCTGATGCTCAGCGACGTGACGAGCCGCGAGACGATCACCCGCAGGCCGATCCCGCCATCGCCGCTGCCCGGGGCCACGGCCGCGCCCCGATGACGGCTGCATCCCGATGATCCGTCCATCGCGCGAGCGCGCCCGCCGGCGCGGGCCGTAGGCGCGGGAGCCGCGCTGTCGTCGGAGGGCGCGACGCCGATCTCACCGCATCTGCCGCCGCTCACGTGGGCTATCCGCCGCCCCGGTTCGGGCCTACAAACACGTGCTCTCGATGCCGCGCGACGGCCCTGCGGAAGGGTGTCTGCGCCTCCGGCATTGAACGTTCGTAGGAGCGACCATGAAGAGATGGATCGGGCGGACCGCTGTCCTGTGCGGCCTCGCCGCGGCCGCGTGCACGCCCGGCCCGGCGGACGCGCCATGGCTCGCGGAGGGGGACGGGTCTCTGGCGCTGGACTGGGCGGCGGCCTCTCCGACGGCGTTCCGCGGCGCCCCCGGGAACGTCGACCCGAGCGCGCCGTGCTCCGCGCGGGTCCTCTTCACGGAGGCCTTCGCGGACAAGGCGACCCGGTGGAGCCTCGCGGCGGGGTGGGAGATCGGGCCGGCGAGGGCGTCGAGCGACCAGCGCGCGGGGTTCCCCGATCCGGCCAGCGATCACACCGAGGCCGGCGACGACGGCGTGGCGGGCGTGGTCCTCGGCGGCAGCCCGAGCGTCACCGCGCCGCACCCGCAGCGCTACCTGACCAGCCCCGCCGTCGACGCGCTCGTGAGCGGGCAAGTCACGCTGTCGTTCTGGCGATGGCTGAACACGACCTACCGCAACAAGGCCCGCGTCGAGGTCTTCGACGGATCGCGCTGGCGGATCGTCTACGAGTCTCCGCACGACGATGTCACCGAGTCCGGATGGAAGCGCGTCACCTACGATCTGACGCCCTACAAGAGCTCGAGCCTGCGCGTGCGGTTCGGCTACAGCGCCGTCATCGCCTTCGGCGGCGCGCCCATGTCGGGCTGGAACATCGACGACGTGCAGATCAGCGCCTGCCGCTGAATCGGCTCATGGCCCGAGCGGGAGAGCGCTCGCGGGCTCCCGCGAGCGCTGTAAAAAGACACACCCAGGGCGTCATTTTCCTTTCCTGCTGACAAATCTCGCTCCCGGCTCCGCCATGGCTCGCCCTGGCACCTCGCTTGCTCAACCCAGCCCTGGAGCGCGCGAGGACGTAACCCTGCGCCAACCTGTGCCAAAGAAAGGACCGGTCGAACCATGTCCATGCAGAAGAAGCGAAAGGTGCTGAAGGCGCCGTTCATCGTGACCGTCGCCGCGGCGGCCTCGCTCGCGGGCGCGGTGGCCCTGCCGGGGTGCGATCCCACGGTGACGAACGGCAGCTGCCCCGAGTCGGCGCCGGAGATCGGATCGAGCTGCGAGGAGGACGGCCTCTCGTGCAACTATGGTGAGGAGTCGTGCGGCATCCCGATCTACAGGACGTGTATGGGCGAGGTGTGGGATCGGGCCCCCACGGTGGCCTGCAACCCGCCGCCGCCGGAGTGCCCCGCGGAGGTGCCGAAGGCCGGCAGCGCCTGCGAGGAGCGCGGGAAGACCTGCAACTATGACACCACCGGTTGCCCCTCGGTGGTGACGTGCGGTGACGACGGCACGTGGTCCGAGCCGATCTCGCCGGCCTGCAACCCGCCGCCGCCGGAGTGCCCCGTGGAGATGCCGAAGGCCGGAAGCGCCTGCGCGGAGCCCGGGAAGACCTGTAACTATGACGCCACCAGTTGCCCTGCGCTGGTGAGCTGCGGTGACGACGGCACGTGGTCCGAACCGATCTCACCGGCCTGCAACCCGCCGCCGCCGGTGTGTCCCGAGGTGATGCCGACCGACGGGGATCCCTGCGTGGCGGCGAGCGGGCCCTGCCCCTACGAGATGATGACCGGCTGCGGCCCGATGCCGACCGAGGCCGCGTGCGTTCAGCAAAAGGACACCTGGAGCTGGCAGGTAGCCGAGATCTTCTGCAACCCGCCGCCCCCCGACGTCTGTCTCAACGCCGCCACCGAGGACGCGTGCGAAAACCTCGGGCCAGCGTGTCGCTGGCTCACGCCAGGCTGCGGCGACGCCTCGACGACCCCCGTGCTGGCCAAGGCGGGCTGCTTCCCGAGCCAGGGTTGCGAGGTCGACGAGGCGTGTCCGGGCGGGACGCTCTGCCAGGAGCTCGTCATCAACCCCTGTTACAAGCAGGCCTGTGACGCCTGCGGCTCGACAGTGAAGGTGTGCGCGCCGCCAGGCGGGCGCCCGAGCACGTCGCCGTGAGCTCCTCCGGGGGCGGCGAGCGCCCGTCTGCCGTCTTGCCGCCCCCGGACTCCCCGCCTAGCGTGATCCCATGACGGACGCCCCCGACGCAGAGCAGGACAGCGACGCTGACGCGGAGGCGCCGCGCGGGCAGCGCGCCCCCCTCCCTCCCGCGAGCGACGCGGTGCGCGCCGAGTGGGGGCGGCGCGTCGAGGCCGAGTACCGCTCGGCGGCGATCACGCAGCACCTCACGCTCTGGCTGATCCAGATGGGCGCGTCGCCGGATCTCATCGACGACGGCCTCCGCATCGTCAAGGACGAGCTCGCGCACGCGCGACTCAGCCATCGCGTCCACGCCCGCGCGGGCGGCGGCGCCTTGCCGGCGCTCCGCCGCGAGACGCTCGGGCTCAGGAGCACCGGGGACGAGCCGCTCGAGATGGCCGTCGCCCGGGCGGGCGTGGAGGTGTTCTGCCTGGGGGAGACGGTCGCGGTCCCGCTCTTCAAGGTGCTCCGCGAGGGGTGCACCGTGCCGGTCGCGCGCCGGGCGCTCGACCGCATCCTGCGCGACGAGGTGCGGCACCGCGACTTTGGCTGGACGCTGCTCCGTTACCTGCTCGAGCAGCCGTGCGCGCCGGCCGTGCGGCAGCTGGTCGAGCGCGAGCTCCACGCCATGTTCACGCGGCTTCGCAGGAGCTACATGCCCCCTGGCGGCGCGAGGCGCGCGGCGATCTCCGACGACGACCGCGCCTGGGGCCTGATGCCGCCCGCGCGGTACGGCGAGATCCTCGAGCGCGCCGTGGAGCGCGACTACGCGCCTCGCTTCGGCGAGCACGGCCTCGACGCGACCGCCGCGTGGCGCGCGGCGACAGCGCCCGACAGGTCCGCCGCGCCCCCCTGAGCCGGACGCCTCCCAGCCGCCGCGCGGCGCCGCGAGACGGCCGCGCCCCCTGAGCCGGACCCCGCCAGCCCTCGCACACAGCGCCGCCGGCCTGGAGCCTGCGCGGACGCGCCGTCACGCCATCACGCGGATCACCCGCCGTTCCGGCAGGCTCTCCCGCCGCTGCGCCCATTCGCCGCGCGCCGCCGACTCGAGGATGCGGCGCAGGAGCAGCGCTGGCGCGTCCGCCTCGACGTGGTGCTCGCGGAGGGCCCCCTGCTCCGCGCAGGCGAGCTCCGCGCTCTCCAGGAGGAGCCGGTCCTGCCGGAGGATCGCCGGCTCTTCCGGGCGAAAGCGCACGCGCGCCCCGAAGGGCAGCGCCCTCGCGCTCATCCACTCCAGGCGGCACCGATCGGGCGCGGTCGGGACAAAGTGCAGGACGATCCGGCGCGAGGGCCCTCCCAGCGAGCGCACCTCGACGCGGTCGGGGAGCTTGAACGAGAGCAGCGTCTGCACCGACCGCTGCCCTGGCGCGCCGCCGTCCTCGCGGACCGGCCCGCGCAGCGTCATCCCGTCGAGCGTCGGCCGCAGCTCGAGGAGCTCCTCGCGCAGGCCGCGGAAGAGCGCCGTGTAGAACTGCCAGTGGGTCCACGGGTGCGCAAACGCTGGATGACACCAGTCGAGGTTGTTCTCCAGGCCTTTGATGGACGAGCACCCGAGCTCCACCGAGCCCTGATCCCAGCGGTGCGCCGCAAAGCCGTCGATGCTCGGCGCGGGCGGCGGCGCTCCGCCGTGGCCCTCGCCGAGCCAGACCCACACATACCCGTCCTGCTCCGCGCACGGGAACGCGGGGACACCGCACCTCTCGGGGATGCGCCTGTCCCCCGCGAGCGACGGGATGTGCACGCACTCGCCGCCGCCGCCGTACCTCCAGCCGTGGTATCCGCACGCCAGCTCTCCCCGGGTCACGCGCCCGAGAGACAGCTTGACGCCGCGGTGGCAGCAGCGATCCGCGAGCGCGCGGGGACGGCGGCCGTCTCCGCGAAATACAACGATGTCCCGATCGAGGACCCGGATCGCGCGGGGGGCATCCCCGAGCTGCGAGGACGCACAGGCAACATACCAGTACTCCCTGAGGAACATGACCTCACCTCCAGCAAACATTCATGAATGTATGTAAATCGATCTAAAAAAACGCCCTCAGCGCCGGAGCCCGCGCAGGAACGTCGCGACCATGCGGCGCACGACGGCCCTAGACTCCAGCGCCGTCGGGTCCATGAGGTGCAGCGCTGTCGCTCCGTGCACGAGGCTGACGGCCGCGAGGGCCGCGGCCCTCGGGTCGGTGGCGCGGTCGATCTGGCCGGCCGCGATGCCCTTTCGCACGAGGTCGGCGACCATGTCGACGAGGCGGCGCGCGTTCGCGATCTTCTGCTGGAATCCCGGCTCCAGCTCGGGCGTGAGCTCGGTCTTGAACAGCGTGATGGAGAGTACCGCGCGGTACTCTGGATCTTCCTCGAGGTACTCGAGCGATCGCGTGAGCAGGCGCTCGATCGACTCAAGCGGCGCGTACCGGGGCGAGAGCGCCTCCGCGAAGACCTCGTTCGCCTTGGCGAAGCGCTCGCCGATGAGCGCCGAGTAGAGCTCGACCTTGCCCTTGAAGTGCCAGTAGACCGCGCCCCGCGTCAGCCCGGCTTCCGCCGCGACGTCCTGCAGCGTCGCCGCCGAGTATCCCTTGCGGCTGAAGACGCGCAGCGCCGCGTCGAGGATCTGCTCGCGGGTCGCCGCTGCTTCCTCCTTCGTCCGTCGCACCCACCCCATATACATTCTCGAATGTATGTTAGCAAGCCCGATCGTCACCTGGCCGGCGCCGGGCGCGCGGGGTGGGGCCGCCGTCGGGACGGGCGGGGCGATCTGGCGGAGAGGACGCGAGACCAGGTCGTGAAGACGCCGGGCTCGGGCTCAGGTCGTGAAGACGCCGAACTCGGGGCTGTAGATGACCACGCCCCGGGCGCGCTCGAGCGCCCCCTGCGCGAGTTCGATCGCCATGAACGCCTCGTCCGCCGCGTACTCGTTGCCGAGGCCGTACAGGCTGGCCTTCTTGAACCCGAACCGAGCGTAGTACTCCGGCGATCCGAGGACGACGGCGAACGCGAATCCGGCGTCCGTGCACGCCGCGATCCCCTGTCGCGCCAGCGCAGAGCCGATGCCGCGGCCCTCGAGCCCGGGCGAGACCGCGAGCGGCGCGAGGCCGACGCCTTTGCCGGGGACGCCGTCGCCGGCGATCGTCACGGGGCTGAACAGGACATGTCCGACGATGCCCGTGTCCGTCACCGCGACCAGCGAGACGGCCGCGCGCCCCGCGTCCCGCAGCCTGTCCACGAGATCCGCCTCGAGCGCCGAGGGAAACGCCGCGAGGTGAACGGCGCGGATCCCCGCTTCATCGCCCGCGCGCTCCGGCCTGACGTCCATCATCGACGCACCCCGCCGGGCCGACGCTTCTCCGCCGATCGGCCTGCGCGAGGGGCAGCGTCCGGCGCGATCCCCCGCCCGCGAGCCGCGTCAAGCGCCAGAGAGGACGCGGCTATGACAGACCATGTCCCACCGGGTCGACGCCTCGATAGCGCCCCTTCCTCTCCGGTTCTCCACAGGCCTTCTCCACAGGACATCCCCTGGACAACAGCTGGATTCTGTCGATTACCTTCGCCGCGCGCGCCTCTTCTCGTCATGGCCATTCGCACAGCCTAGCGGAACGCCGCGCGCGGCAGGGTGAACCGGGTGAACCGGCGCCCGACGACACACGCAACAATTCGTAATCACAACGATTTCTACGGCAACAGGCACCGCCGTCCGCCCCTGACGGGTTGGGACAATGTCCGTCCGATCGATCCCTTTCCCGACGGGTCGAAGATGACTATCCATGGTAGACATCAAGAACGCGGCGCGACGGCGTGTCTCTCGCACGAGCGTGTAAATGGCGCGCCGGAATGCTTCGTTTTGGAGGAGACTTCATGGAAAAGATCTCGCTCACGTACTTTGTCGACTTCGTTCTCAAGGCCGGGACGCCCAAGCTGACGGGCGTCAGGGAGTTCAAGGAGCGGAAGGACGAGCTCTACACGGACTTTTACAGGCAGGTGCGAGAGGCGATCGTCGACATGCACAGGAGCGGAAAGCCCACCAGCGTGCTCGACGGCTTCCTCGCCGCGCAGCACGACGAGCGGCGCCGCCGCATTTACCCGTCGGTGGTGAACGGATATCGCAAGTTCCTCGCCTCGACGAGGATGACGTGGTTCGAGCCGCCGGCGTCCACGTACCGCCTCGGCGATCTGGAGATCAACGTCAACCCGGAGCTCGGGCTCGTCATCGATGGGACGCCGCATGTCATCAAGATGTATTTCCGCGGGGAGCCCCTGTCGTCCAAGCGCGTCTCGGTCGTGCTGAACCTGCTCATGAACGGGCTCGCGGAGAGCACGCCGGGCGGCGCCTTCGCGGTGCTCGACGTGCGGAACGCCAAGATTCACACCTTCAAGGTGCCGAACCCGCGGCTCAGCCTGCTTCTCCGCGGCGAGGCGGCCTCCTTCGCCACCATCTATACCGGGCTGTGATCGCGGCGCCGCGGGGCGAGGCGGCGCCGCGCAGACGTCACACCACGTCGTCTCCCGGCGTCCACCGAGCCCACGACGCCCACCGCGACGCCCACCGCGACACCGGCGTTGCCACGCCGCGCGCCCTCCGCCGCTCATCCCGGCGGGGGCGCGCGGCGCGCGCGCCCAGCCCGGAGCAGGACGCGCGCCGGGTGGACGCGGGAGCCGAAAGGTCGATGTCACGACGACGACGCCGTGACGCCATGACGCGATGACGCGACGTCGCGACGACGTGATGACGCGACGCCGCAATGACTGGCGCACACGCAATCGAGCTGTAGGAGATCGACGCCACTGGCCTCATCGCAGAACGCACAAGCAGAGTAAAAATGACCGATTCAGAGAAAGAGAACTACGAACGCTCGGGCAGTTTCGTTTATCCTCGGGCTGCCATGGACCGCCGCGCGCAGATCACCGCAACCCCGCTTCATGTGCCCAGCATTCTTGTGGTCCTTGATCCCGCGTGGCCGGCGCTCTTCAGCCTGTGCCTCGCGGTGGCGCCGGGCTGCGGGGTGCTCCTGCACCGCTGCGACGCGGCGACCGCCGCGACGATCGCCGCCGAGCGGCGGCCGCTCGCGATCCTCCTGTCCAACAGCATCTACGCGAGGGATCCCGCCGATTTCGAGGCGCTCGCCCGGGACGTCCACTCGACGCTGCTGCGGCTCGATGAGGAGGTCAGCGAGCGAGAGCTCGAGGCGATGCTGAACGGCGCGCTGCGCGAGACGCGCGAGACGAACGCGCAGCGCGACGCGGGTCGGCGCGACGAGGGCGGCGGGCGCTACACGATGATCGGGGCGCAGCGCAGCGAGACCTTCGGCCACAAGGCGGCCTCGAGCGCGGACTCCCGCGCACCGCAGCGGGCGGGCGCGAGCGCGGATCCCCGCCTCGCGCCGCAGGTCCGCGAGAGGTCGACGAGCCAGAGCACGCTGCCGCCGCCATCGGCGCGCTCCGCCGCCCCGCCGTCGGCCCGGGCGCCCCTCGCGAGCCACGCGCTCACGCCGGTGCCCCCGTCGAGCGCGCCGCCTTCGTTCCGCTCGCCCCCCTCGATGCCCTCCGCGCCGCCGCTGGCGCGCACGCAGCCGAGCGCGTACGTGCCGGGCGGATCACCATCGACACCGCCGCCCTCCGCCCGCTCGCTCTCGGGCCCTGCGCATGCGTACGCGGAGACCGCCGGGAGCGGCCGCCTGTCGAGCCTGCCTCCGTCGTCGCGCCCCGAGCCCCTGTCGAGCCCGCCTCCGTCGATGCGCTCACAGCTCCTGGCGGGTCCACCTCCGTCGACGCGCGCGCAGCCGAGCGTGCCGCCGGTCCCCTCGTCGCGCCCTCTGCCAGGGGGCCCTGCGGCGCGTCGACCCACACCGACGCCGTCGAGCGCGCAAGCAGGGCCGCCCTCCTCCAGGCGCAGCCTGCCGAGCCCGCCGTCGTTGCGCACGATGGCGAGCTCGCCCCCCTCCGTGCGCTCCGTCCCGCCCGGCATGCCCTCGAGCGCCGAGCCCCCGCCGTCGATCAAGACGATGGGGCCCCTGTCGGCGCGGATGGCTCCGGCATCCTCGGTGCGCCCCGAGCTGTCGCCGCGCTCCGGCGTGCGAGAGCGGGGCAGCGAGGAGCTAGACGCCGTGTTCGAGGATCAGAAGCTGCCGCTCGACGCGCTCGCGCGGGGCAACCGCGGCACCACGACCACGCGCTGAAGCGCAGGCCAGAGCGGTTCCTGCCCCCCTCTGCATCATCCAGAGCAGAGCGGCCCATCCAGAGCGGAGCGGCACCAGAGCGGCACCAGAGCGGCGGTCTCCCGCACAGGAGACGGGCCCAGATCGGCGTTTTCGGCGCGCAAGCGTACTCCGGTGCGCTGAGCACCGAAAACGTCGAGATGGGCCCGTATCCGAAGCGGGTGACCGCCGCTCTAGCGGCGCGTGAGCCACGAGACGGTGGAGCCGGCGGCGCGGCCGAGCAGATCGCCGGCGATGTCGATCAGCGCGGGCGGGGCGGGCGCGCCGAGATCGCGGCCGAGATCGACGAGAATGCGGTCGACGCACTCCATCGCGCTCGAGGCGGCGAGATCCATCCCCGCGCCGCGCCCGCCGGCCGCGCGCCCTGCGAGGTACAGCCCCCGCACGGGCGTGTACACCGCCGGCCGCGCGCGGCCGACCTGGCCAGGCGTCTGCGCCGTCCCCGACGCGAGCTCGCCGCCGGGAGCGCCCGCCTCTCCGTCCGCGGATGATCCGTCGACGAAGATCGCCTGGGAGAGCACGCCGGGCACCGCCGCCGACAGCGCGCGCAAGAGCTCGTCGACCGTCGCGCCGGGTCCGCCGCGCGAGGCGCCGCCGCTCCCACCCGGTACGGCGCACGCGCAGAGGAGCTCATGTCCAGGCGGCGCGAGCGACGGGTCGAAGCGCGTCGGCGCGAGGCAGTAGAACGGAAACTGCGGCGCGCCGGCGCCGCCGGCGAGACCGGCGAGCGCGCCCGCCGGGACGAGCCGCCTGCGCAGCCCGATCTTGACCTCGACGAGCCTCGGCTGGGGCGCGATCGCACGGACGCGCGCCACGTAGGCGTCGGGGAAGTGCGGCTCGCCAACAAGGCCCGACACCGTGCGCAGGAGCCCGGCCGCGCTCACCACGATGCGCGCAGGGAGCGCCGTTCCGTCCTCGAGCTCGACGCCCTGCACGCGACGATCGCGCACCAGCACGCGGCGCACGGTCGCGCCCGTCCACACGGCAGCGCCGAGCTCCCGGGCCAGGCGGCAGAAGACCTCGGGGATCCGCGACGCGCCCCCCTCGGGATAACGCTGCCGGCCGGCGCGGGCGAGCCGGCGCAAGGAGAACAGCGCCTCGCCCGCGGACGCCTCGGCCCCTGGCAGCAGCAGCGGCAGGCCAAGCAGCCCGCCGAGCCGAGCGGCGGCGGCGGCGCGCGGGATGAAGCGGGCCACGTACGCCTCGGCCGTCACGTCGTCGCACGCGGCCAGATCGACGTCGCGCATCGCCGCCGCGTGCGCGAAGAGACGCGCGGCGCCCGCGGCCTCCAGCGGCGTGAGGTCGAGGCCGCGCGCGAGATCCAGGGCGGTCCCGGCGAGCCGGAGGAGATCTGCCTGCAGGACGACGCGGCGAGCGCGCGCGGCCCCGGCGCGGGCGCCCGTGAAGCAGAGCGCCGCCGGCTCGTCGCTCTGCTGGAACGTGATGGCGTCGCCCTGGCCCACGCGGCGGAGCACGTCGCCGAGCGGGCCTTGCTCGCCACAGCCGAGCATGTGCGTGACTGTGTCGATACGGAAGCCGTCCCTCTCGTAAGCGGCAGAGGAGCCGCCCAGGCGGCGCTCCCTCTCGACGAGCAGGGTCGGGATGCCGGCGTGCGCAAGGAGGAGCGCCGCGGCAGCGCCGCCGACGCCAGAGCCGATCACCACCGCGCGCAAGGGAGCCTCGTCCATGACGTCACGAGAACATATCGCGGAGAGCCCGCGCTGCGCGCGCCGCGCCGCCGGCAATCTGGCGGAAACCGCGCTGGAATCACGCTAGCAGGCGCTAGCAGGCGCTAGCAGGCGCTAGCAGACGCGAGACCACGCGAGACCACGCGAGACCACGTGAGGGGTGGCCGCGGGATGCGAGGAGGCGCGTGGGCCACGTGGGAGGACGCGGGGCCGCGCGAGGAGACATCGGGCTACGCGGAATCACGCAGGGCAAGGCAGCGCAGCACACCACGATTCGACAAAGCGCCGAGGCGCGCGCCGAGCGTTGACCCTCGAGAGCGGCCCCCCGTAGAGTGTAGCCTTGCAGCCGACGTGCCCGCTATGAAGACCTGCCCGCAGTGCCATCAGCGTTACCCGGCCGACAGCGCCTTCTGCTTCATCGACGGCTCATCGCTCGTCTCCGAGAAGGATCCCCGCATCGGGACGTCGATCGCGGGTCGCTACGTCATCGAGCTCGGCCTCGGGATCGGCGGGATGGCCACGGTCTACAGGGCATACAACAAGCTGATCGGCACCCCGTGCGCCATCAAGATCCTGAACCGCGAGTTCGCGCAGGACACGACGACGCGGGAGCGCTTCCGGCGCGAGGCACGGCACGCGCAGCGGCTCGCGCACCCGAACATCATCGAGATCTTCGATCAGGGCGACACCGACGACGGGCTGCCGTTCCTCGTGATGGAGCTGCTCCAGGGGACGAGCCTCGCCGACGTGGTGGAGCGCAGCCGGGTGCCGCTCGCGCGGGCCCTGCCCATCTGGGTGCAGATGGCGCGCGCCCTCGGCCGAGCGCACGACTTCGACGTCGTGCACCGCGATCTCAAGCCGGAGAACGTGTTCCTGATGAAGGGCGACTGGGTGAAGCTCCTCGACTTCGGCATCGCCCGCTGCGCGCAGGACGCGCGCCTCACGAACCTCGGCGAGATCTTCGGCACACCGCAGTACATGGCGCCGGAGCGCAGCACGACGATCGACGCTGGCCCCCCGGCGGACCTCTACTCGCTCGGGGTCATCATGTTCGAGATGATCACGCAGCGGCTGCCGTTCGACGCCCCGGATCCGGCGAGCTGGATCCTGAAGCACATGAACGAGCAGCCGCCGCACCTCAAGGAGCTCGCTCCGGAGATGCCGGACGCGCTCGACCGCCTCGTCAGCGCCCTGATGGCGAAGGAGCCGTCCGAGCGCCCCGTCGACGCGTACCGCGTGCTCGCGGAGCTCGAGGAGATCGCGGCCGCGAGCCGGATCGCGCTCCCCCCGCCGCCGGAGGCGATGCCGCGCGACTCGGCGGTGCGCTCGAGGGGCGCCGGGCGCGATCCCTGGGTCAGCCGGCTCGATCTGTTCGAGCGGATGACGGCCCGCGCGTTCGGCGCGTCGGCGCCGGGGGAGATCCAGCGGCAGCTCGAGGCGCTGCGCGGCGTCGTGCGGGAGCACGCCGACCTCCGCTCGAGGGCCCTCGACGAGCAGCGGCGCCTCGAGGGCGTCGCCGAGGAGTGGCGCGACGGCCGGATGCAGATCGGGCGGGCGATGGACGCGCTCACGGTCGACGCCTCGCTCACGCGCGAGGAGGCCCGGTCGTTCCGCGCCAGGGTGGCGCCGCTCAGCGCGGCGACGCAGGCGTTCGTCCCCGAGGTGCTGATCGCGCACAAGGAGGCCGTGCGCTGGGAGGGCCGGTGCGGGTTCGCCGAGCCCTACCTCGAGCTCGCCGCCAGCTACCGCAGGCTGGCCGAGCTCGTCGAGGGCTGGTATGCGTCGCGCAAGGCGGACTACGAGGCGGAGAGCGAGGCGATCGCCCGCGAGCACGAGGTGGCCGAGGTGGACGCGCAGATCAAGAAGCTGCGCGAGCGCCTCGAAGAGCTCGACCGGCAGCTCGAGGCGCGGCGACGGGAGTCCCAGGAGCGCATCGCCGAGATCGGGCGGAGGGTCGATCAGCTCGACGCCGAGCTGCTCCACCTGGCCAGCCGCTTCTGCGCGCCGCTCCGGTCGAAGCCGGAGCTCGGCACGCTCTTCGTGGAGCTCGAGCGGCTCGCCGGCTGATCGCTCCGCTCCGGCGCGGCTCGGGCGCACATCGTGGCCGCGTGTCGCAGGTCGAGGCGCTCCGGCGAGGACTTCCCTTCGGCGCGCGTGGATCGGGCTCGGATGCGCCCCCGCGGAGCTCGACCCGGCGGCGCGGCGTTCCTCCGCCGCCTGCCGTCGCGCCGCGCGCCAGCACGGTCGCCGCGCCCCGTGCGTACTAAGCTACCCGCCGTGACGCCCGATCCCGCACCCGAGGCGCGGCGCTCCTCGGCACCGCGCCCGCCGCGCGCGCCGGGACGCGCGCGCCGCGCTGCGTCCGCCGTCGCGGCGGCGCTCGGGCTCACGCTGACGTTCGCGGGCGCCGCGGCCGTGGGCGTCGCGCTCCACCTCGACACGCCCGCCGCGCGCCGCGTGGCCCGCGACGCCACGAACCGGCTCCTCGGCTCGCTGTTCCAGGGGCGGATCGTGGCTGACGAGATCGACGCGCTCGGCCTGGGCGGCGTGCGGATCCGATCGGCGGTCGCGCTCGATCCACGGGGGAACAAGGTGATCCGCGCGAGCGGCCTCGAGGCGCGCGCCGACGTGCTCGCGATGCTCCGCGGCGCGCTCTTCGGCGCGGGCGCGCTCCACATCGAGGTCCCGTACATCCGGGTCGAGCAGGCCGACGTGCTGGTCCAGGACAACGGCGCGGGGGGCGTCACCCTCGGCGACACGTTCACGCCGCTGCCGCCGCGAAGCCCGCCCTCGTCCAAGCCCGAGGGGCCTCCGCGCGACGTCGTCGTCGCCCTCTCGCACGTCGAGATCGGGCGCGGGTGGGTCCACGGGCAGCTCGCTCCGCCGCGCGCGCTGGACGCCGATGTCAGCCGGCTCTTCGGGTCGGTGCACATCGGCCCGGAGGGCGTCGCGGTCGACGTCGATCAGACGGGCCTCGTGGATCGCGCGTTCCTGCCGGCCAGGACGGCGGGCACGGCGAACTACCACCTCCGCGCCGGGGACAAGGTCCGGATGTGGAGCAGCTTCGCCGGTCGGCTCGCCGACGTCGAGATCACCGCGCGGGCCGTGCTCGACGAGGAGCACCTCGAGGCGCAGGCGAGCGTCCCGCGCGCCACGCCGGAGCAGCTGCGGAGCCTCCTCCCGGATCACCCCCTCACCGAGCCGATCTCCGCGCGCGTGGCCGTGGACGGGCACCTCCCTCAGCTCGACGTGGTGGCCTCGGCCACGGCGGATCCTGCGGGCCCGGCGGGCGGCGGCCTCGCCCTGACCGGGCGGCTCGACGTGGCGGGGCCCGTGCGGCTCGACGCGGAGGTGCAGGCGCGCGACGTCGATCTGCGGCTCTTCGGCGTGCGCCTCTCGCCCGATACGGCGAGCGGGGCAGCGCCGACGCAGGCGGGCACGGCGCCCGTACCGGCCGGCGCGGCGCCCACCCCAGCCGCGCCCGCCCGGCCCCGTGCCGTACCCACCCTGACCCACGCCGTGCCCGCCCTGCCCCGCGTTGCGCCCGCCCGGCTCCGCGCCGAGGCGACGAAGCCCGCGCTGGAGCGCGGCTCCGAGCCGGCGCCCGTGATCACCGCGGACGGCCGGGTGCACGTCGAGCTCGGCGACCTGCTCCGGCTCTCCGTCGAGGCGCGGACCGAGCCCACCGCGCTGCTCGAGCAGCGCGTGCCGGCGGCGGACGTCCACCTCGTGCTCGACCGCGGCGAGCTCCACGCGCGCGTGCACCTCCACGAGCCGGGCGCGCCGATCGACGCCGCCGTCTCCCTCCTGCCGGGCGGGCAGGGCCTCCATTTCGCGGCGACGGCCGACATCCCGGCGATCGCCGCGGCGCCGCGCCTCGCCGGGCCCGTCGACGGCGCCGGCCGCGTGCGCGTCGAGGGGAGCCTGCGCAAGGGAGCGCTCGACGCGCGCGTCGAAGGCGCGTTCGCCGGCCTCCGGGTCGGCCAGGACGTCGCGCTCGCCAGCGCGCGCGTCGCGGGGCGGGTCTCCGGGCCGATCGACGCGCTCTCGATCGACGCCTCGCTCTCCGGGAAGGAGGCGCTCGCCGGCGGCCACACGGTCGACGAGGTCACCGCGCAGATCTCCGGCCCGCTCGCCTCGCCGAAGCTCCGCGCGACGCTCACCGACGGCGACGACTCCCTGAGCGCCTCCGCGCGGCTGGCCACCACTCCCCTCGCCCTCCGCGACCTCGAGCTCCAGCTGAAGCGCGACGGCGCCGCGGTCGCGGGGAAGATCACGGCGATCACCTCCTCGGCCGGCGGGCTCGCCGTCGAGGGGCTCGATCTCTCCTCGGCCGAGCTCGGCTCGCTGAAGGGCCGGCTCGCGGTGCGGGGCGATGACGTGACCGGGCGCCTCCGGGGCGACGGCATCGACGTCGGCCGCGTGGCCCGGCTCCTCGGGCTCCCGATCCGCGTGCGCGGGCGCGCGGAGGTCGACGTCGCGCTCGATCGGGACCGCGAGGCCGGTCGCTCGGGCCACGTACGGCTCGGCCTTGCGGGGGGCGAGATCGCGTTCCTGTCCGGCATCTCGGCGCAGCTCACGGCGACCTTCGAGCGCGACCAGATCAAGGCCGACGGGTCCGTGCGCATCGACGCGAAATCGCCGCAACCGAACGGGAACGGCGGGCAGCCGCCGAACCGCGCGTGGAACGACGCCCTGCCGCGGTGCGCCGGCACCCTCGCGAGCGTGCGTGTGTCCGGCGCCGAGGGCACGCTGGAAGGGCCCCTCCTGCGCGCGAAGACCTGGACGACCCTGGTCGGGAAGGCCGAGGTCGCCGCGAACGACTGGGACCTCGGCTGCCTCGCGCAGCTCATGCCGATCGGGCACATCGTGAGCGAGGTGCGCGGCAAGCTCACGACCAGCTTCGGGGTGTCGCGCGCGGCCGGCGAGCCGTTGCCTTCGCTGCACGACGTGCTCGTGCGGACGCACGGCCTCGCGCTCGCCGGTCCTCATCGGCTGGGCGCCGAGCGCCCGGCCTGGGAGTCGCGCTTCGTCGACGCGCAGCTCAAGGGCTCGTTCAGCGGCGCGACCGGCAAGGCGGACGCCGCGCTGACCCTGTACGACGGCGGGCTGCTCGCCGACGTCTCCGGCGCGATCGAGCTCGATCTCGAGGCGCTCACGGGGCCGCCCGCGGCCCTTTGGTCGTCGCTCCTGCGCTCGCCCATCGCCGCGCACGCCGCCATCCCGCGGCGCGGGATGGACCAGCTCACCACGCTGCCCTCGTTCGTGCGCGAGGCGCTCCCGCCGCTCGCCGGCGAGGTGCGGATCGACGCGTACGCAAGCGGCACGATCGAGCGTCCGTTCCTGACGGCGCGCACCCTCTGGTGGGGCTTGACCTATGCGCCGCCGGGCGCCTCGAGCGCGACGGATCTCCTGTTCCCCACCGATCTCGACGCGTGGCTCACGTACGACAGCGAGAAGGCCACGCTGGACGCGCACGTCACGCGCGGCGCGGCCGAGATCGCGACCGTGAGCGCCCAGGTGCTCGCGCCGCTCGAGCGCCTGCTCGCGGACGTCCCGGCGCGCGCGCTCAAAGGCGCGCCTCCGCCCCCGGCGTGGACGGGCTCCTTCCGCGCGACGCTGCGCGAGGTCCCGCTCGGCGAGATCCCCCTGCTCGCCGACAGCGGCATCGCCGGGCGCGTGAGCGGCGAGATCGAGATGCGCGGCCTCAACATCGCGCCGTCGCTCAGGGCGCGCCTTACGGTGCCGGGGGTCACGCTCGGGAGCGACCTCGCCTTCGAGCGCGGCGTGCTCGCGCTGCGGATCGACCCGATGCGCGAGGCCGGGCGCGGGAACCTCCGCGTCACCGAGCTCGCCCTCGAGGGCCAGCGCGGCGGCAAGCTCCGCGCGAACGCCTTCGCGAGCGTGCGCTTCCGCGGCGGGTTCATCCCGGTCCTCGACGGCGAGCGCACGGACCTCGCCATCTCCGCGGAGCGTTTCCGGCTCGCGGCGCTCCAGCCGCTGGTCGGCGGTCTGCTGAGCAAGGTCGACGGGACGCTGGACGGCAACCTCCGCATCGAGCTCGGCGGCCCGTCCGACGCCGACGGCAACCTCCGCGCCCAGCTGGAGGTCAGGGACGGCGTCGTGCACATCCCGGAGCTCGGGCAGGAGCTGCGCGACGTGGCCGCCCGCGTCACGGCCGAGGGCGGCGTCGTCCGGATCGAGGGCTTCCGCGCGGCGGGCACGACCGGGATGGCGCAGGGCTGGGCCCTGTTCCGCCTCGCCGGGCTTTCGCTGCGCGACGGCGCCGGGGCGCTGACCATCGCCGAGGACCAGGCCCTCCCGCTCACGCTCGAGGGGGTGCCGCTCGGGACCGCCTCCGGGGCGCTGTCGTTCATCGCGGAGAAGAAGCCGGGCGAGCTCGCCCTGTACGCGACGGTCCCCACGCTCCGCGTCTCGCTGCCGGCGACGAGCAGCCGCGACGTCCAGCCGCTCGGCGACAACCCCGACATCTCCGTCTCGCAGCCGCTCGGGCCGGCGAAGCAGCGGCGCGCGGCGGACGCGCTGCGCTACTCCGTGGCGTTCGACGTGCGCGACGCGTTCGTCAGCGGCGCGGGGCTAAGGCTGCGCCTGCAGAGCGCCGAGGACGCGCCGCCGCGCGTCGTGATCGGAGAGGACACGCGGGTGTCGGGCGGCATCGTGGTCACGCGGGGCGAGCTCGAGATCTACGGCAAGGCGTTCGAGATCGAGGGCGGGCGCGTGCGCCTGCGCGAGGAGGAGGCGTCGAACCCGCACCTGAACGTCACGGCGCACTGGGACGCCCCCGACGGCACGCGCATCCACGTCGCCTTCAACGGCAACCTCCGGCCCATCACCGACAGGTCGCTGCGCTTCACCTCGAGCCCGCCGAGCTCGCAGCAGGACATCCTCGCGCGGCTCCTGTTCGGCGCCGATTTCTCGGAGGGCGCGCAGGCCGCGGGCTCCCAGACGCCCGCGGGCCTCGCGGCCGGCGGCGTCGCGGCGTCGGTCGGCAGCGAGATCGCGTCGGCGCAGTTCAACGCGCTGCTGAGCGGCATCGCGCCGCTGCGCGGGCTGACGACGCGGTTCGGGACGACGTCCGAGGGCGCGCTGCGGACGAGCCTGGTCTACCGGCTGAGCGACAACCTGACGGCGCAGGCGACCTTCCAGGAAGGCGCGCAGCAGAGCGCCGCGACGGTCTCGAGCGGGCCGACCCCTGGCGGGACGGCGAGCGAGCGCGGCACGCAGACCGAGGTCACCATCGACTGGCGCTTCAGCGAGCACTGGACGCTCCGCGGCACGGTGGGCGTCGACGCGCGCCAGGCGACCTCGGGCATGCTCGACCTGCTCTGGCAGTACCGGTACTGAGCCGAGCGCGGCCGCATCGGCCCCGCGCGACAGCGACCCCCTCGGGAGCTCCGGCGCGCGGGGCTAGCGCGCGGCCCGCGGGGGCAGCGTGACATCGCGCCCGCCGACGCGGAGCGTGGGCGGCTCGGCCTCGACGAGCAGCGGGGCGAGCTGCGTCTGCGCGTGGCGCGAGAAGCGCGCCTCGAGCGCGCCGCTCCGGGCGCGCGCGTACACGACGCCGTCCTCGCCGACGGAGAGCGTCGCCGGATCGAGCGGCTCCTCCGTGCCGTCGAACAGGAGCAGCGAGACCGCGCCGCCCTCGCCGATCCGGAGCGCGTCGACGAAGAGCGGCGCGTCGTCGACCTGGAAGTAACACCAGTCGTAGCCGTTCGTGAGGATCGGCCGGCCGTCGTCCGGGTGCCGCCCGATCCAGGACCGGAGCCCGCGCTCGATCGCCGGATGGTCGACCCGGGCGCCGTCGTGCCAGAAACGGCCCTCGCGATCGAGCCGGATCGAGCTCTCGCGGGAGGTCCCTGGGGGCGGCGCGAAGCGGAAGAAATCGGGATGGTCGCCGGGTTTCATGGGTCACCTCGCAGGAGAGATGCCGCCCGGCGCGGTGAATCGCAAGGAGCGCAAGGAGCGCGGGCAGCCCGCGGCGCGGAGTACTATAGCGGGCCCATGGGAGCCCAGACGGTAGAGGTCGGCACGGACGAGCACCTGCGCGCGACGCGGGCGTACTACGACGAGTTCTCGGCGCGCTACGAGGCCCGGCGCGGAGGGCGCGATCCCGGGGGCTACCACGACCTCGTCGACGCGCTCGAGGTCGACTTCGTGCGCCGCTTCGGCGAGGGCCGCGACGTGCTGGAGGTGGGGTGCGGGACCGGGCTCCTGCTCGCGCGGATCGGCGCGTTCGCGCGCGCCGCGCGCGGGGTCGATCTCTCGCCCGGCATGCTCGAGCGCGCCAGGGAGCGCGGGCTCGACGTCGTGGAGGGGAGCGCGACCGACCTGCCGTTCGCTGACGAGAGCTTCGACGTCGCGTGCTCGTTCAAGGTGCTCGCCCACGTGGAGGACGTCCGTCGCGCGCTGTCGGAGATGGCGCGCGTGGTGCGGCCCGGCGGGCACGTGATCGCCGAGTTCTACAACCCCTACAGCCTGCGCGGGCTCGTGAAGCGGCTCGGCCCGGCGGGCGCCATCAGCGACAGGACCCGGGAGAGCGCCGTCTTCACGCGCTTCGACGCGCCGAGCGCCGCCGCCGCCCTGATGCCGGACGGCGTGCGCGTCGTCGCCTCGCGCGGGGTGCGCATCGTGACGCCGTTCGCGGCCGCGATGCGCGTGCCGGGCCTCGGGCGCCTCCTGCACAGGGCGGAGTGGGCGCTGTGCGACACGCCGCTCGCGCAGCTCGGCGGGTTCTGGATCGCCGCCGCGCGGAAGGCGTGAGCCGCGCGGCGCCCCCGGTCAGAACCGTCCGGTGAGCCCCGCGACCATGCCGCCGGGGACCACCGAGATCGTCGGCGCGGCGGTGAAGCTCGGCGGCGGCGGCACGGGGCGCGTCCGGAAGGAGACCCGCTCCGGGACGAACGTGATCTGCGCGTGGGCGATCCCGGCCGCGACGAGCGTCGCGAACGCCCCGAAGGCCACGCGGTTGACGGCGGCAGCGGTCCCGATACGGCTGTTCAGCGCGTCGATGTCGACGCTCTGCCCCGAGGGCCTCTGCGATATGTCGACGTTCTCGTAGCTGGCCAGCGCGAACGCCGAGACGATCGAGGTCCCGCCGGCGACGGCCTGGCTCACCAGGAAGAACCACCCGAGCCCATCGTCGCCGTTCTGGAACTGCCCCACCCCGAAGGGCAGCATCGCGGTCCAGCGGGAGTTCTGCGCCACGACCCGCTCGCGCCCGGCGAGGCGATGGATCTCGGCGACCCAGCGGCGCTCGTCCTCGCGGCCCCGCTCGACCCGCAGCCGCGCCGCGCGCTGCGCCTCGGCCTTCTGCCGCGTCACCTCCTCGATGCGCGCCCGGATGCGCGCCCGGACCGCGGTGAACCGATCGATGACCTCGGGCTGGAACACCGCCGGGTTCGGCGAGTACCCCGGGTTGTCGAGGAGGATCTTCTCGATGTACGCCTCGGCCTCGCTCGTGCGCCGCAGCGCCAGGAGCGCCGCGGCGGCGAGGCCGCGCGCCCGCTCGACCAGGCCGGGCTCGGAGATCCTGCACGGCTTGCCCTCCGCCTCGATTGGGCCGCGCTCGCAGGGCGCGTTCGCGGGATCGAGCATCGCCGCGAAGCGGCTCACGGCCTCCTCGTAGTGCCCGGCGTCGAAGCGCGTCTTGGCGAGCTCGAACTGCTGCACGTCGTCGGCGCGCGCCGGCGCCGCGAAGCAGAGCCCGAGGGCGGCTGCCGCCGCCGCCGCGAGGCGCCGCGGCGCGCGCAGGGCGCGGCAGCCCCCGACCGATGGGAAGCGAGCGCCGGGAGATCTCCTGCCTGGAGTTCGCGCAGCCATGCGGAAGGGGTGCGCCGTGATGTAGCGGAGTTTGGACGGGGATGCTGAGAATTCCGGAGCGGACGCCACAATGACGGCAATGCCGTCAGCCGGACGGCCAGGAAACCGTGTTCGGCTCGCCGGCCACCAGCGTCACGTTGCCGACGCGCGGCGCGGCCTCCGGCGTCGCGGGCGTGAAGAGGCAGCTCCCGCTCCAGGACACGTCGTTCAAGGTCACGGCCTGCGGGGCTCCGGCGTAGCCGATCAGGCCGATCTGCGGGCACGCGACCTGCGCGCTCGGCGGCGCGCCGCTCAGGACGACCGTGCTGGGCAGGATCTCCAGCTTGTGGATGATCCGCTGCGGCGCGGAGACGCCGGGCTTCGGCGCCACGACCGAGATGACGCCCGCGTACGGCTTGCAGCACCGCGAGTTCGGCACGCTGATGTGAACGGTGTGTGTGCCGATCTTGAGGGGCGTGACCTTGTTCGCGCCGAACCAGCTGATCTCGACGCCGTCGAGCACCAGCCTGGCGCCGCTCGGGACGATCTGGAAGACGACGTCGCGCACCGCCGGAACGTCCTGCGTCGGCGCGGCCGAGGGCGGGATGTGCGGCAACGGCGGCCGCGCGCGGGGCCGCGGCGCGCTCGCGGCCTCCGTGGCGCTCGGCGCGACCGCGCGCACGTTCGGCGACGGGACGAGGGCGTTGATGGGCGCCGGCGGCGTCGGGCGCGTCGGCGGCGGCTCGGCCGCCGCGAGCGCGTCCCCGTCCACCGGCGGCGGGTCGCGGAGCGCGCGGGCGATCGTGAACGCAGCGAGGCCGAGCGCCACCGACCCCAGCGCGACGAGCAGCGCGCGCAGCGCGAGCTTCTGCCGGTTGCGGCTCGCGTTCAGCTTCGTGAGCCGCTTGAGGATGGTGAGGTCGTTCGGCGCGAGGGCCAGCGCCCGGTTGTAGTCGGCGGCCGCGCCGGGCACGTCGCCGCGCTTGCGGCCGGCCTCCGCGCGCGCCACGAGGCGCGGGACGAGCCGCGCGACGTGCCGCTCGGCGTAGCCTGCCGGGTCGGCGAAGTAGGCGGCGAGCTCGGCGCGCGGCTCCGCGATCCCGAGCGCCGTGAGCTCGGCCCTGATCTGATCCGCGAGCGCGCGAGGGGTCGCCGGGCGGGCGGCGATGTCGTGCGCGAGGGCGCCCGCGACGATCCGGCTCCAGCGCGCGCCCACGGTGGCTCGCTCGCGCTCGGCCTCCGGGTACATCCCCTCGAGCACCTTGCGGAGCACCTGCGCCGGGTTCTTGCCTTCGAACGGCAGGTGCCCGACGAGACACTCGTAGAAGAGCACCCCGAGCGCGAACACGTCGGTGCGCGCGTCGACCTCGCCGCCCTCGATCTGCTCCGGCGCCATGTGCGCCGGAGAGCCGAGCACCTGCCCCGTCGACGTGACGCCCTGAGCGTCGAGGATCTTGGCGATGCCGAAGTCGGTGAGCTTGATCACCACGCTCGCGCCGTCCCGGCTCTCGCCGGCACGGTCGGAGGGCAGCTCGACGAGCACGTTCTCCGGCTTCACGTCGCGGTGGATGATCCCCGACGCGTGCGCGTGCTCCAGCGCGTCGCAGAGCTCGAGCACCACCGCGGCGCCGATCTCGGCCGGCATCTCGCGGTGGGCGCCCAGGATCTTGCGCAGCGTGGCGCCGCGGAGCAGCTCGACGACGAGGTAGCGCTCGCGGTCCTGCTCGCTGGAGACGTCGTACACCTCGACGATGCCGGGGTGGCGCAGCTTCGCCGCCGCGCGCGCCTCGGCGACGAAGCGGGTGCCGACCTCCGCGTTCTCCCGGAGGTGTTTGTGGATGATCTTGACGGCGACCTCGCGGCGGAGCCGCGGGTCGCGGGCGCGGTAGACCGTGGCCATCCCGCCGTGGCCTAGCTCCTCGATCAGCTCGTATTTCTCGAGCTTCGGGAGGACTTCTGCGCCCGCGTTTCTGGAGAGGGATTCCTGCTCGCCCGACGAGCCCCTATCGCGGGCGGGCAGGCTCATTCAACGACCTTCACCCGAATCGTGTTGGTCGACCCCGAGACACCGACGGGAGCGCCGAAGATGGTGACGAGCTTGTCGCCCGGCGAGACGAGGCCGTTCGCAAGCAGGTACCCGGTGGCGCGCTCGATCATCTCGTCCGAGTTCCGGAGCGCGTCGACGGGGAACGGCACCACGCCCCAGAGCAGCGCGAGCCGCCGGCGCGTCGTGTCGTTCGGCGAAAAGGCGACGATCGGCACCACGGGGCGCGCCTTCGACGCGTACCGCGCGGTGAGGCCGCTCTCGGTGAACGCGATGATGAGCTTCGCGCCGATGTCCTTCGCGATGTCGCACGCGGCGCGCGCGGTCGCCTCCGGGACGTTGGCGCGCTGGCCGGGCTGCTCGCTCGAGAGATACCGGTAGAACGAGCTCTGCTCGGCCTCGGTGACGATGCGGGCCATCATCCGCACGACGAGCGGCGGGTGCGCGCCGGTCGCGGTCTCCTGCGAGAGCATGACCGCGTCGGTGCCGTCGAAGACGGCCGTCGCCACGTCGCTCGCCTCGGCGCGCGTCGGGCGCGTCGCGGTGACCATCGACTGGAGCATCTCGGTCGCGACGATGACCGGCTTCTGGTGCACGCGCGCGAGGCCGAGGATCTCGCGCTGGATGATCGGCACCCGCTCCGGGTTGAACTCCACGCCGAGGTCGCCGCGCGCCACCATGACCCCGTCCGAGGCGAGGATGATCGACTCGAGGTTGTCGATGGCGCCTGGCGTCTCGATCTTCGAGACGATCGGCGTCGGGCGACCCCAGGCCTCGCAGATGTCGCGCACGTGCCGGACCTCGTCCGCGTTGCGCACGAACGAGAGGGCGACGTAATCGACCCCCTGCGCGAGGCCGAAGCTGAGGTCGGCCTTGTCCTTCTCGGTGAGGGCCGAGATGCGCACGCGCCTCGCGGGCAGGTGCACGCCGACGCGATCGCGCAGGCGTCCGCCCTGCGTCACGCCGGCGTGGACGCGCTCCCCGTCGACCTTGGTGACGGTGACCACGACGCGGCCGTCGTCGATCAGGACGACATCGCCCGGCTGCAGATCGGACGCGAGCCCCTCATAGAGGATCGGGATCTCGCCGGGCGTGGCGACTGGGCTGTCCCTGTTCGCCTCGATCAGGGTGACCGAAGCCCCGTCAGCCACCTCGAAGGTGTTGCCGGGGAAGCGACCGGCTCGGATCTTCGGGCCGCAGAGGTCCTGCAGGATAGCCACAGGCTTCCCGCATGCCTCCGCAGCCGCGCGGACCGTGGCGATTGCTTTGCCATGATCCTCATGCGAGCCGTGAGAGAAGTTGAGTCGAGCGACATCCATACCGGCGCGGATGAGCTGCTCCAGCGTCGTTTGAGAGTCACACGAAGGGCCAATGGTACAGACGATTTTCGCTCTGCGTACGAGCACGGGCGGAGCATGCCACGAGCAGGGGTCGCGACACTACCCTGATTGTGAACGGGCCATGCGGACTTCACCGGATTCCAACAAAGCAGCTGGGAAATGAGCCGCTGCGCGGCGCGGCGCACGCGCGCGTCAACGCAGCAGCGGAGCGCGGCGTCCGGCCGTGCGCAGCATCGACCCGCGCGCACGGCCGCGGATCGCTGCGAATCGGAGATCTTTCGGAGGGGGAGTGAGCGGCGGGACGACTCGGGCGCGCGCCGCAGCGCGGCATGAGGTCCCGCCTTGGGGTCTTGTGACTAGGAGCGGCGCTCTCGGCGCTCGCGCGGCGGCCCGCCACGATCGCGCTCCATGCCGGGCCGCGATCCGCGATCGCCGCCGCGATCGCCGCCTCGCCCGCCCGGCCCATCGCGCCGCGGCGGCGGGCCGGCGTCGCGCGCCTGCGCCATGCGCTCGCGCGCCCGATCGCCCTCCTCGCCTTCCGGGAGCGGGAGCAGCTCGCGCCGGCTCAGCCGGATCTTCCCCTCGCGATCGACGCTCAGCACCTTCACGTCGAGCGAATCTCCCTCCTTGAGGACGTCCTCGACGCGCTCGACGCGCGTGTGGGCCATCTCCGAGATGTGCAGCAGGCCGTCGGTGTTCGGGAGGATCTCGACGAAGGCGCCGAAGTCGGTGATGCGCTTGACCGTCCCCTTGTAGGTCGCGCCGACCTCGGGCTCGGCCGTCAGGCCCTTGATGATGTCGAGCGCCCTCTTCACCGCGTCGGAGTCGGCCGACGCGACGTTCACCGTGCCGTCGTCCTCGACGTCGATCGCGACCCCGGTCTGGTCGACGATGCCCTTGATGGTCTTGCCGCCGGGGCCGATGATCAGCCGGATCTGGTCGGGCTTCACGCGCACCGTGGTGATCCGCGGCGCGTACTGGCTGAGCTCGGGCCGCGTGGTCGGCAGCGTCTCGAGCATCTTGCCCAGGATGTGGAGCCGCCCCTCGCGCGCCTGATCCAGCGCCTGCGCCAGGATCTGCCGGCTCAGGCCCGCGATCTTGATGTCCATCTGGATCGCGGTCACGCCGCGCGCGGTGCCGCAGACCTTGAAGTCCATGTCACCGAGGTGATCCTCGTCGCCGAGGATGTCCGAGAGCACCGCGTAGCGCTGGCCCTCCATGATGAGGCCCATCGCGATGCCCGCGACGGGCGACTTGATCGGCACGCCCGCGTCCATGAGCGAGAGGCACCCGCCGCAGACGGCCGCCATCGACGACGAGCCGTTCGACTCGAGCGTCTCCGACACGATGCGGATCGTGTACGGGAACTGATCCGGCGCCGGGATCATCCGGGAGAGCGCGCGCTCGGCGAGCGCGCCGTGGCCGATCTCGCGCCGGCCGGGGCCGCGGAGCGGCTTCGTCTCGCCCGTCGAGAAGGGGGGGAAGTTGTAGTGGAGGTAGAAGCGCTTCCACGTCTCCCCCATCAGGCCGTCGATCTTCTGCTCGTCGGTCGAGGTGCCGAGCGTCGTCGTGACGATCGCCTGCGTCTCGCCGCGCTGGAACAGGGCGCTGCCGTGCACGCGCGGGAGCAGGCCGACCTCGCACATGATCGGCCGGATGCTCCTGCCGTCGCGGCCGTCGATGCGCCTGCCCTCCTCGGTCACGTAGGTGCGGACGACGTGCGCCTTGCGCTCCTCGAACTCCGCCTTCACGAGCCCCTGGAGGGGCAGGAGCTTCTCGGCGCCGAGCTCGGCGCTCAGCGTCTCGGTCAGCTTCTTCTTGAGCGAGCTGTAGCCGTCGTAGCGCGCCTTCTTGTCGGTCACCTTCGTCGCGGCCTTCAGGTCCTCGTCGACGATCTGGGCGACGCGCCGCTTGATCTCGTCCGGCAGCGCCGGCGCGACGAACTCGCGCTTCGGCTTGCCCACCGCGGCGCGCATCTTCTCGATCAGATCGATGACCGGCTGCGCGGTCTCGTGCGCGAACATCAGCGCGTCGATGATCTCCGCCTCGGTCGCCTCCGCGGCGCCGCCCTCGACCATCACGATCGCGTCGCGCGAGCAGGCGACGACGAGGTCGATGTCGCAGCGCTCGATGTCGGCGACCGTGGGGTACGCCACGAACTCGCCGTCGAGCCGGCCGACGCGCACGCCCACGACCGGCCCGTGCCAGGGGATGTCCGAGATGTGCAGCGCGGCGCTCGCCCCCGTCAGGGCGAGGACGTCCGCCTTGTTCTGCTTGTCGCTGGAGAGGACGGTCGCGATGATCTGCGTGTCCCGCTTGAAGCCCTCCGGGAAGAGGGGGCGGAGCGGGCGATCCATGAGGCGGCTCGAGAGGATCTCCTCCTCGCGCTGGCGCGCCTCGCGTTTGAAGAAGCCGCCGGGGATCTTGCCGGCGGCGTACGTCTTCTCGACGAACTCGCAGGTGAGGGGGAAGAAGTCGAGGCCCGGCCGCTCGTCCTGCGAGACGGCGGTCACGAGCACCATCGTATCGCCGTAGGTGACGAGCACGGCCCCGTGAGCCTGCTTGGCCAGGCGGCCGGTCTCGAGGGTGAGGGCACGGCCGCCCACCATGACGGATTCACGAACGAACATTGGGATTTCAGCTCTCTCTCGCGCGATCGCGAGGGCCGCTGCGTGCGGCGCTACGCCGAGCGCGAGGGGCTGCTCTTCTTCCTCGGTTCCTGCGCAGGAGCCGACCTGCTGCGCACGAAGCGAAGACGAAGACGCGCGGAGCCCGCGCTCGGGAACGGCGAGGCCCGATCGCCCCGCCGGTCCGTGGTCAATGAGTGACCTCCTTAGAGCGTCCGCTCCACTCTCGCCAGCGCAAAACGCAGGCGTTCAGGGGTGCGTCCCGCAAACCTCCCGAACGGAAGGGACCGGAACGGCCGCGCGCGCAGGGGTGCTTGTGCAGAAAGGCGCGTGCGGAGCCGCGGATGAGGCGGACCGAGCGCGTGCGGGCCGCGAGCAGGACCGATCACACGCGGACGAGCCGCTGGGGGAAACCGCCGGTGGTGGGGTGAAGCAGCAGGTAGGACAGACAGGCCCAGCGGGCTGATGGCAGGCGAGGTCGCCTGCTCTCGCGCGGCGCGGGCGTGCGGCGCACGCCTCGCGCCGGGACCTCAGGCCTGATCGGCCCGAGGATCGCGCTACTTGCGGAGGTTGAGGCGGCTGATGAGGCCGCGGTAGCGCTCGATGTCGACGCGCTTCAGGTAGTCGAGCTGCCGGCGGCGCTGGCTCACCAGCTTCAGCAGGCCGCGGCGGGAGTGGTGGTCCTTCTGGTGCGTGCGGAAGTGCTCCTGCAGCTGGTTGATCCGCTCGCTGAGGAGGGCGATCTGGACCTCCGGCGACCCGGTGTCGCCGTCGTGGATCGCGTACTTCTGGATGATGTCCGTCTTCTGAACCGAGTGCAGCATGGCTGGCTCTCCATGGCCCTGCCGGTGCGCTACCGAGCGTCCGGGCCGGCTCGTCCTCTCCGAAGAAAACGGAAGAACGGGACCGGCGGCTGGCCAAGTGACGCCTGAATGTGAGCCCCACGCCCGTAGTGGCGGGAGCCCGCGAAGTTCAGGCCAGTGAGCTGAGGAGCGCGCGAGTATACGCAGGTGCCTCGGTCCGTCAACGCGGTCGACACGGCCGCGCGATTTGTCACCCCCAGAACGGCCGATTGGTTACCCTCGGTCGGCGATGCCCGGCACCATCCGGCCCCCCGACGAAGCCTCCCGAGCGCAGTCGGACGCGCGCGGCTCGCAGTCGGACCTTCATATCGCGAACGCGATGACGAGCCTCTCCTCTTCCGCTTCCGCTTCCGCCACGGCGCTCCCGACCACCGGGAGCGACAACTCGACCCCCAAGGTCTGCCCCACCTGCGGGGTCCGGTACCCGGCCGAGTTCAGGGTTTGCCCGCGCGACGCCGCGACGCTCGACGAGTCGGAGGACGACGCGGTCCGCGACGACCTCGTCGGCAAGACGCTCAACGAGACGTACACGGTCGTGCGCGTCGTCGGCGAGGGCGGCATGGGGCGCGTCTACGAGGCGCGCCACACGCGGATCTCCAGCAAGCGGTTCGCCATCAAGATGCTCCACCCGGAGTTCGCGCGGCAGCCCCAGGTGATCTCGCGCTTCCAGCGCGAGGCCGAGGCCGCGGCCGCGGTGCAGAGCCCGTACGTCGTCACCGTCTTCGACGTCCACCGCACCGCGGAGGGCCGTCCGTTCCTCGTGAACGAGTTCCTCGAAGGCAAGGAGCTCGCCGACTACCTCAACGAGGCCGGCAAGATGAAGACCGGCCCCGCCGTGCGGATCGTCCGGCAGATCTGCAAGGCGCTCGCCGCGGCCCACGCGAAGGGCGTGGTGCACCGCGACATGAAGCCGGAGAACGTGTTCCTCACCGGCGACCTCGCGATGCCGACGGCCAAGGTGATCGACTTCGGCATCTCCAAGGTCGACGACGCGCCGGGCGCCGCGCTCACGCAGACCGGCATGATCATGGGCACGCCCTCGTACATGGCGCCGGAGCAGGCCCGCGGCGAGCGCGTCGATCACCGGGCGGACATCTACGCCGTCGGCGCGATCCTCTACTGCGCCCTCACCGGCAGCCGCCCGTTCGACCGCAACGATCCGACCGCGACGCTCACCGCGGTCCTCACCGAGGACCCGCCCCGCCCGCGCTCGCTCGAGCCGAGCATCCCCGAGCCGCTCGAGATGATCATCCAGCGGGCCATGGCGAAGGAGCCCAGCCATCGGTACCAGACGATGGAGGAGCTCGACGCGGAGCTCGCGCTCTACGACACAAGCGAGGCCGAGCCCAAGGAGCTCGACGCCCCCGGGTCGCCCGGGCCGCGCGTGTCGATGCCGTCGGCGCCGCGCGTGGCGCCGACGATGCAGCTCCGCCAGGCGCAGCAGGTGAGCATGGCGAGGCCGCTCATCCTGCTGCTCTTCGCGCTCGGCCTCTTCTGGGTCGCCGGCAGCCTGGTCACGCTCGTCACCGCGATCATCCGCCTTTCGCGCGGCGGCCAGGTGACCGACAACCTGACGGGCCTCGAGGCCGTCCTGCTCGCGTCCGGGATCGGCTTCGCGCTGATCACCCCCGCGCTGATCAGCGCGAGCCACGTGCGCAAGACCGTCTGGAACAACAGCATGAAGGCGGTCGATCTGGCCGACAACCTGCGCCGGCCGATCGTGGTCGGCCTGTGCGCGTACGGCTTCGCGTCGCTGCTCGTGCGGGTGGTGGAGGCCGTCGTCCTCCGGCGCGCGGCCGGCGTCGCGTGGCCCATGTGGGACGTCGTGCTGTTCGCGGTCGGCGCGGTCGGCGCCGCCGGCGCGTACCTCTTGCTCCGCAGCGAGAGCCGGTAGCTCCGCCCTAGCGCCGGTCCAGCCACGCCTGGAGCAGCAGCGCGGCCGCCGCCCCGTCGACGCGCTCCTTGCTCTTCCGCCCCGAGACGCCCCCGTCGCGCAGCCGCCGTGCCGCCTCGACCGTCGTCAGCCGCTCGTCGACGAGCTCCACCTCGACGCCGGCCGCGTCCGCCAGCGCCTGCGCGAAGGCCACCGCCCGCCGCGCGGCGGGCCCCTCGTCCCCGTTCATCTCGAGCGGCAGCCCCACGACGAACCGGGTGATGCCTTCGTCCCGAGCGAGCGCCGCAAGGGCCTCCAGGAGCGCCTTCCGGTTTCGCCCGTCGAGCAGCGGCCGCGGGTGCGCGTAGAGCCCGAGCTCGTCGGTCACCGCCACGCCCACGCGGGCCTTCCCAAGATCGATCGCCGCAGCGCGTGCCTTCGCCTTCGCCATGCCTCTGGAAAGACCCCATAGTCCTCGGGCGACGCGCCGGCGAGACCCGAGCGTAACCGGGAAGCATCCGACCGGCTTGACCCGCTCGCCAGCACCGACCATAAGCGCCGCGCGATGGAACTGCGCGCGGTACGGGGGATGAACGACATCCTCCCCGAAGAGGTGGAGCGCTGGCACAAGCTCGAGGGGGCCTTCCGCCTCCACGCGGAGCTCCACGGCTATGCCGAGGTGCGCACGCCGCTGCTCGAGCCGACGGAGCTCTTCCGGCACCAGATGGGAGAGACGACGGACGTGGTCGAGAAGGAGATGTACTCCTTCGAACGCCACGGCGATCACCTCACCGTCCGCCCCGAGGGCACCGCGGGCGCCGCGCGCGCCTACGTCGAGCACGCGGTCCACGCGAAGGAGCCGGTCACCCGCTGGTACTACCTCGGCCCGATGTTCCGCGGCGAGCGGCCGGCGAAGGGGCGCTACCGCCAGTTCTACCAGGCCGGGTGCGAGCTCTTCGGCGATCCCGGGCCGCTCTGCGACGCCGAGACGATCGACCTCGTCGCCGGCTTCCTGCAGCACATCGGGGTCGGCGAGTTCGTGGTGCACGTGAACTCGCTCGGCAGCGCGGGCACGCGCGAGCGCTACCGCGAGGCGCTGCTCGCCCACTACACGCCGCGCAAGGCCGAGCTCAGCGAGGACTCGCAGCGCCGCCTGGAGAAGAACCCCCTGCGCATCCTCGACTCGAAGGACCAGCGCGATCACGAGGTGTCGCGCGACGCGCCGTCGATCCTCGACCTGCTCGACGACGCGGACCGGGCGCACTGGGAAGGCGTGCGCCGCTGCCTCGACGTGCTCGGCGTGAACTACGTCGTCGATCGGTCGCTCGTGCGGGGGCTCGACTACTACACGCGCACGCTCTTCGAGGTGAAGGCGACCGCGGGCGATCTCGGCGCCCAGAGCACGCTCGCGGGCGGCGGCCGCTACGACGCCA
Organism: Sorangium sp. So ce327; assembly: GCF_051530205.1. Taxonomy (NCBI): domain Bacteria; kingdom Pseudomonadati; phylum Myxococcota; order Polyangiales; family Polyangiaceae; genus Sorangium; species Sorangium sp. So ce327. The sequence continues at coordinate 6,743,097 of NZ_CP150330.1, forward strand.
TGGTCGCGGGGCTCGGCGGGCCGAGCGTGCCCGCGATCGGCTTCGCGATGGGGATGGAGCGGCTGCTCACGATGATGCCCGGCGCCTCGCCCCGCCGGAGGCCTGGCTGCTTCCTCGCCCCGCTCGGCCAGAGCGGCGCGGATCAGGCGCTCGTGCTGGCGAAGCAGCTGCGCGCGCTCGGCGTCCCGGTCGAGCTCGACGGGCGCGGCGGGCGGCTCAAGGCGATGCTCCGGCGCGCCGACTCCCTCGGCGCGCGGCTCTGCGTGATCCTGGGGGACGCGGAGATCGAGCGCGGCGTGCTCCAGATCAAGGATCTGGTGGCGCACGTGCAGGAGGAGATCCCGCTGGAGGGCGCGGCGCGCGTGCTCGCGGATCGGGCCCTCGAGGCGTCGCCCGGCGGCCAGCGGGGAGCGCGTTGACCTCCGAGGCGATGGGAGCGCAGGGCTGCTCGCGAGGGGCGCTCTGCGCGTCGGCGAGCGAGGGGCGGGGCCGCGCTCGGCGCGCGGGATCGGCGCTGTCGCTCGCCGCGGCGCTGGCCGCGCTCGCCGCGCCGTCCGTGGCGGCGGCGCAGCTCGGCTTCGGCCAGCCCGGCATGACGCAGCCGCCGCCCGCGAGCGCGCCGCCGAAGCCGCCGCCCGGCACGCCGGAGACGCACGCGGCGCCGACGTCCGAGGAGAGCCCGATCCAGACCCAGGAGCCGACCCTGCCGGAGGACCCGCTGGCGGTGCCGCCCGCGGTCAAGAAGCAGATCGGCACGAACGACGTCGGCGAGTGGGAGCGCGGGCGCGCCGAGGAGATCCAGCGCGACTGGTACGGCCCCTATTACAGCGAGCGGAGCGGCAGCTACCAGTTCAGGACGGTCTTCCCCCTGTGGGCGGAGCGCCGGATGCCCGGCGACCGCGCCACGATGGTGACGCCGCTCTACTACAACCGCCGGAGCAAGGACGTCGACGCCGACGTGCTCTTCCCCTTCTTCTGGAAGCTCCGCGACGAGAACACGTACACGACGATCGTCGGCCCGTTCATGCACCGCGAGTCCGAGGGTCGCCCCGCGAGCCCGGGGCGGAAGGCAGAGCCGGGCCGGCACGACAACTGGCTCGCGCCGCTCTTCTTCGAGGGCAAGCGCGACGACGGGAGCGGCTACTTCCACATCCCTCCCCTGCTGACCTTCACGCATCACACGGCGCGGAGCGGCTTCAACCTGATCGGCCCCCTCTTCTGCAGCTGGAAGGGCGGCCCCGCGTGCGACACGCGCTCTGCCGACAAGATCGATCTCGGCCTGGCCCCCCTCTACTTCTACGGCCACGACGAGAGCAGCGAGTACGAGGTCATCCCGCCGCTCCTGCACTACTACCACTACAGCGACGTCGGAGACCGCTCCACGAACGTGTGGGGTCCGCTGATGTGGCAGCACTCCCGCAAGGGCGACGTGTTCAACATCATGCCCTTCTACTGGCACAGCTGGGGCAAGAACCACGATCGCACGACGCTGTTCCCGTTCTTCCACTACGGGTACGAGGGCAACAAGAGCCTGCTCATCACGCCGCTCTTCCTGAAGGCGCGCGGCGAGGAGGGCGAGAGCACCTTCGCGACCTGGGGCTACGCTCGCTACCGAGGGCGGACGGAGCTCGACATGATCACGCCGCTCTTCTGGCAATACCGTGATCCGTCCATCGATCTCGAGCGGACGTTCCTGCTCCCGTTCTATTACCGGAACACCTCGCCGCGCAGCGATGATCTCGTGCTCTTCCCGTTCTATGGCCGCTTCAAGCGCCACGGGTTGAGCGACACCACGTGGCTCACGCCGCTCGTGCGGCACACGCGGGATCTCACAGGCTGGGAGACGGACATCTATCCGTTCTTCTACTCGGGGAGGAACCGCGACGCGACGCACCTCGTCGTCGCGCCGTTCCTCTGGGACTTCGCGTCGCCGACGTCGCGCACCACGGTGGCCCTTCCGTTCTTCTTCCGGTTCGCGGATCCAAACTCGGTGACGCAGGTCGCGCTCAACACCGTGTACCGGGAGCACCGGGTGCGGAACGGCAAGGAGTGGGAGTTCCACCTCGTCCCCCTGTTCTCGTACGGCGAGACCCCGGAAGGTCACTGGTGGAACGTCCTGTTCGGCCTCGCCGGGTACACGCGCGCGGGCACGGCGGCGACGATGCGGGCGCTCTACGTCCCGATCCAGCTGAGCAAGTGAGCCCGCGCGGTACCGAGCTCCGCTGCCTCGGCGGTGCGCCGCCGCCCCCGGAGCTCGCCGCCGACCTGCGCCGGCTCCTGGAGCTGCCCGAGGGCGCGCGGCAGCGCCTCTGGGAGGCGCTCGGGCCGAGCCTCGGCGAGCCGGTGCCCGCCGCCGTGGAGCGGCTCCTCGACGCGTTCTGCCGCCGCCACGAGGTCGGCTCCGAGGCGCTCGCGCGCGTGCTCAAGGCGTGCCGATTCCTCGTCCGCGAGGCGAGCAAGCGCGACCTCGACCGCGCCGCGCTCGCGGCCGACCTCGCGGCGCTCGCGCCGGACGAGGGCGCCGAGGAGCTCCAGGCGATCCTGCTCGCCGGCTACGACCAGGCCCGAGCGGTCGTGCGGCGGGAGATCGTCCGCGGCGCGCTGCTCGACCACGGCAAGCTGCTCACCGGCGTCGACTGGCGCGTCGACACGATCGCGGCCGCGAGCCGCGGGGCGAAGATCGCGGCGCCCGTCGTCGTGCTCACGCTGAGCTACCAGGAGGGCGAGCACCGCTCCCGGATCACCTTGCAAGCCACCCCGGACGTGCTGCGGGAGCTCCAGCAGATCTGCGTGCAGCTCCTCGGCTGATCGCGCGCCGCGTGGACGGCGACAGCGCGGGCGCCTCTTACCTGCTGCTGTCGCGCGGCTCCGGGCGGGGCGCGGAGTTCGCGGAGACGACCTCGGCGATCGCGGAGAGCGCGTCCTCGGCGGAGAACGGCTTCTCCAGGAGCGGGCGGCCCGACGAGGCGAGGAACCGCTCGACATCGGCGCCGAAGCCCACGCCGGTCATGAAGATGAACCCCTGGGCCAGCACGGGATCGCTCTCGCGGATCCGCGTGTAGAAGACGTCGCCCGACATGCCGGGCATGCGCAGATCGCAGAGCACCACGTCGAAGCGCTGCCCGCCCGCGAGCATCCCCATCGCGGCGTCGGCGCTCGGCGCGAGCGCCACCTCGTGCACGCGGCCCAGCTGCTCGGACAGCGCGCGGGCGAGCGACGCCTCGTCCTCCACCACGAGCACGCGCACCCGCTTCGAGACGAGCCGCGGCACAGGGGAGACGCTCGGCGTCGCCTCGTCCGTCCGCCCCGCCGCGGGCAGCGAGATGATGAAGCGCGCGCCGCCCGGCGGGACGCTCCCCGGGACGGGGCTCTCCGCCGTGATCTGCCCGCCCGCGCGCTCGATGATCTCGCGGCTGATCGACAGCCCGAGCCCCGTGCCGACCTCCGGGCCTTTCGTCGTGAAGAAGGGCGCCCAGATGCGCGGCAGGTTCTCCTCCGCGATGCCGGCGCCGGTGTCGCTCACCACGATCTCGACCGTCTCCCCGTCGCTCCGCGTCTCGACCGTCACCGTCTGATCGCGGGCCTCGTGCTTCGAGCCCGGCTTCGGGATCGCCTGGGCCGCGTTGACGAGGAGGTTCACGATGACCTGGCCGAGCCGGCCGTCATCCATGAGGATCGGCGGCACTTCGGACAGGTTCTTCACGATCTGCGCCCGCTCGATGATCTGGCCGCGCGTGAGGCTCAGCGCGGAATCGACCGTGCGGTTCGCGTCCGTCAGCGTGCGGCGCGAGCCCTCGGGCTGCGGCGGGCTCGCGAACAGCTTGAGATCGCGGACGATGTCGACGATGCGCTTGATCGAGTCGCGCAGCTCCTTCACGAGCTCCGACGCGCTGGAGGCGGCGCTGCCCTCCATGCGCACGTTCGGGCCGCGCAGGAGGCGGTCGAGCATGTCCAGGCCGAGCAGGATGAACGCCGCGGGGTTGTTGATCTCGTGCGCCACGCCGGCCGCGAGCGTGCCGAGCGTCGAGAGGCGATCGACCTGGATGAGCCGCGTGCGCGCCGCGTGCTCGGTGCTCACGTCCGCGAGGACGCCCTCGATCGCCACCACGCGGCCGCGATCCGAGACGAGCGGGTACACCGTGCCGCGCGCGGTGATCGCGTCGCCGCCCCGCCGCCGCAGGCGCGCCTCGTAGGAGGCCGACGGGGCCCCGAGCTTGGCCCGCGCGACCGCGTCCTCGAAGCACATCACGCCCTCCGGATCGGCGTGGGCCTCCCCGAGGAAGCCCGGCGTCCTGAGCGCCTCGGCCACCGGCACGCCCAGGAGCCGCTCGGCGTGCCGGTTCAGGAACGAGAGCTCGCCGGACTCGGGATCGAGCCGGAAGATGATGAGCGGCGCGTTGTCGAGGAGGTTCCGGTGCTGCTCCTCGAGCTCGCGGATCCTGAGCAGCCGCTCGGCGGCCTCGCGCTCCCCGGCGACGACGCGCAGCGAGCGATCCAGGCCGGCGCCGAGCGCGTCGGCGATCTCCTCGAGGAGCGGGATCGGCGCCGATGCCGCCGCGCCGGCTCCCCCGTAGCCGACGACGAGCGCCGCGATGATCGGGCAGCCGAAGCCGCCGGCCCCGGCGCCGGCCGGCGCGGAGCGCGCGGCGGGGTGGCCGGGCTCGGCGCCAGGAGGCGTGGCCCGCACCGGGAGCGCGACGTACGAGAGGCACCCCTCGCTGGCGCCCATCTGGGCGAGGGCGTTCCCCGCGCGGGCGTCGTCGCAGGAGAACGGCTCGCCCTCGGCGAACACCCGCCGGAAGAGCGCCGCGGGCGCCGGCAGGCGCGCGCCGAACGGCGCGGCGGCGAGCGCGTCGCCGCGGAAGACCGAGTACGCGCGGAGCCCGCCCTCCGGCTCCGGGAACACCACCGCGAAGAGCTGGAACGCGGCGAACCGGCCGACGGCCCCGGCGAGCTCCTCGAACGGCCTCGGCAGGAGCAGGTTCGAGTGGCGGGCCACGACGGTGAGGACGGCGTTCAACGCGACGAGGCGGCCAACCCTCTCGCTCGCAGGCTCTGCGTGCATTTCCACGACATCTCACCACGTCAGCGCGCAGGGACGAGAGGCATTCTTCACTTTTCTCCGGCCGGCGGGTCGCCCGCGGTCGCCGGGGACGTAGGCCGGGCCGCCGCGCCGGCGCAGCGCTCGAGCAGGCGGAGGGCGGCGTCCCGGCGCTCCTCGCTCACGGCCGGCCCCGTGCCGGCGGCCCCGTCGTGCGCTGCGTACTGGGCGAACATCCTGCGGGCGGTCTCGACGTCCTCGACGCCGCACGCGACGACGAGCCGCAGCCGCTCGGCCTCGATCCAGACCCGCTGGACCGGCAGGTGGGCCGCGAGCGCCCGATCCAGGCGATCGGCGGCCTCATCGAAGCGGCCGTCGCTCAGGTAATGGCGGCCTAGCAGGTAGCTCGGCAGGCCGTCGCCCGGGGATTGCGCGGTCCACGCGCCGAGGAGCTCCGCCGCACGGATCCTGTCGGGCGCGCCGCCGCGCGTGCCGATCAGCAGCTCGACGATGGCCGCGCGGGCGCGCTCGTCGTTCGCGGCGGCGATCTTCACGTCGAGGGTCCGGAGCCGGTCCTCGTCGACGAGCCGGCCGGCGACCTCGCCGTACCGCGCCGCCGCGCGCTCCCGGTCGCCCGCGGCGAGCGCGACGTCGCCGAGCCGCTCCGCCGCGCGGTCGCGCAGGTGGCGCGGGATCGACCCGTCCCCGGCGATGCGCTCGAGCTCGCGGATCCCCTCGCTCCGCTCGCCGGGCGCGTCGCTGGCGAGCCGCGTCTCGGCGATGGCGATGCGCGGCGCGGGGCTCCGGTCGAGCGACAGCACGCGCCGGTACGCGGCGATCGCGCCCTCGTGGTCGCCGCGCGCGCGCAGCTCCTCCGCCTCGTGGGTGCACGCGTCGACCACGTGCGGGCAGCGCCGCTCGAAGAGCGCCGGCCGATCGAAGCGGGCCTTCGCCTGCGCCTTCGCCGCGTCGGGGAGCGTGAGCGCGTCGAGATCGGCGTGCCACGCGCGCTCCATCACCTCCCACGAGGCGCCGGTGATCTCCGGCAGCGCCTTGCCGCCGTACCAGGCGCGCACCGCGTCTGCGCCGTACGTCGCGCGCACGTGGCCGACGAACGCGCCGCTCACGGTGTAGGCGGTCGACGAGTTCTCGGCGAGGAAGCCGAGCGCGAACAGGCGCGCGAGCGGCGGCAGGATCCCGAGATCTTTCATCGCCTTGGCCCACGCGCGCGGGCTCAGGTCCTCGCCCTCCCTTGGCGAGCCGGCGACGGCGATCCCCTCGATGAGCCCCGGGTCGGGGAGCCACCCGCCGAGCCGCCCGGCGACCTTGAACGGGCCGCGGGCGAAGGCGCCGGCGAGCACGTGCATGATCTCGTGCCCGAGCGTCGGGTGCGGGTAGCCGGCGGCCTGCAGGTACACCTCGCGGCGCCACGGCTTCGCGACGTACGTGCGCGACGCGCCCATGAGCGCGCCCTTCTGCGCCGCGCTCTCGAACAGGTAGGCGCGGACCCGGAGCGGCTGGCCGTCGACCACCGCGGGCGCCCCGAGCCAGCGCTCGCCGGCCTCGATGTGGGCGTCGCACTCGCGCACGAAGCGCTGGACGTCGGCCTCGCGCACGCCGCGCGGGTGGACGACCTCGCAGCGCTGGCCCTTCGAGAGCGCGCCGAGCTCGGCCGCGATGCTCTCGGAGGTCTGGAAGTGGCCGAGGCGCGCGCCCTCCAGGACGGTCGCGGCGCTCAGCGCGGCGCTCGCGACGCCGAGCAGGAGCAGCCCGGGCCGGCCCTGCGGCTGGAACGACACGCGCCCGCCCGCGTCGTGCACGAGGTGCTGCGCGAGCGCCGACGCGGCGAACAGGGTGGCCAGCGTCCCCGCGCGGTACGTCAGCAGCCCGGACGCGTCGACGACCGTGTCGTAGAGGGTGCCGCTGAAGAAGCCGGCGAAGGGGTCGTAGGCGAAGACGATCGGGCTCGTGTAGAAGCGGACGGCGCTCACGCCGATCGCGCCGAGGGGGGCGGCGAGCGCCGCGAGGACGGCGATGAGCCGGCGCCGCCACGCCGGGCGGGGAGGCGCGGCGTCGTCGCGGCGGATGCCGGCGGCGAGCTCGCCCGCGACGGCGCCCCAGGCGCCGCCGAGCGCCGCGCCGAGCCCGGGTCCGAGGGCGAAGTGCGCCGAGCCGCCGAGCACATCGCAGAAGCCCGCGCGCAGGCCGTGCACCAGCGTGGTGGCGTACGCGACGACCGCGAGCAGGGCGCCGCTCGCGACGCCGCGGCGGAACGCCTCGACAGGCGGCGGCCGATGCGCGGCGACGTCGAGGGCGGTCACGATCGCCGCGGCGCCCGGGACGATCAGGCCGGCGGCGAGCGCGCTCTCGTAGCCGGGGCCGTCGAAGAGGGGCAGGAAGCCGACGAGCGCCATCGCGATCGCGACGAGCGCGGCGCCGAGCCTGGTGGCCGGTGAACGCAGCAGCGTGGGCATGGTCGCGTGGGACTCCAGGGCTGCCTTCGTAGCCGCGCCTGCCCGGAGAGGCGAGCGGGATGCGGGCGCCCCGGCGCAATCCAGCGAGCTGCGTTCTCGATGGACGGTCCGGGGAGGACGGCGGTGTCTTTCGAGAACCCGACGAAGCCGTGCGCGGTGATCGCGCGGCCTCCGATCCGCCGTGTTCGATAGTGCGCGCTTCTCCTTCCCTCCTCTTTTCTGCTCTGCTCCCGCCCCAGACGATGTCCCCTCCGTCCCCTGCTCCCGCCGGCCTCTCCCATCATCCCGATTTCCTGCGCCTCTGGGCAGCGCAGGCGGTGAGCGCGGTCGGCAGTCGCGTCAGCCGCACGGCGCTGCCCGTGATCGCCATCGTGAGCCTCGGGGCCGACGCGTCGGGCGTGGCCGTCCTCTCCGCCGTGTCCACCGCGCCGGCCGTCCTCGTGGGGCTCTTCGCGGGCGGGCTCGTCGATCGCTCGCGCAAGCGGCCGCTCCTCGTCGGCGCGGATCTCGCGCGCGCGGCGCTGATCCTCTCGGTCCCGATCGCGGCCTGGACCGGCACGCTCACCCTGCTCCAGCTCTCCGTGGTGGCCGCGCTGGTGGGCATGGCCACGTCGCTGTTCCAGATCGCCGACAACGCCTACTTGCCGGCGCTCGTGGGGCAGGACCACCTGGTCAAGGCAAACGCCAGGCTGGAGGGGACCGAGGCCGCCGCGGAGATCGCCGGCCCCGGCGCCGCGGGCATCCTGATCCAGGCGCTGACGGCGCCCGTGACGATGGTGGTGGACGCGCTGTCGTATCTCGTGTCGGCGGCGCTCCTCGGGCGCATCCGGGCGGCGGAGGCGCCGGCCGTCCCCGCGGGCGGCGGAGGCGATGGGGGCGCCTCGCTGGTCGAGGATCTCCGGGTCGGGCTGCGCCACGGCCTGGGCCACCCCGTGGTCGGGGCGACGTTCCTGGCGATGGCCGCCCACGCCCTCCTGCTCGGCGGGGTCTTCTCCGCGCTGTACATGCTCTATCTCCTGGAGCACCTGCGGCTGGACACGACCACGGTCGGGCTGATCATCAGCGTGGGCGGCATCGGCGCGCTGGGCGGCAGCTTCCTCGCGGGCTGGCTGGGCCGACGCCTGGGCGCCGGGCCGGCGATGATCCTCAGCCTGTTCATGAGTCAAGCCAGCTGCGCGCTCATCCCGCTGGCGGCGCAGCTCGGGCGGCTCGCGGTGCCTGCCCTCGTGGTACACCAGCTCATCGGGGACGCGTTCCTCATGGCGTTCATGATCCACGCGGTGAGCGCCCGGCAATCCATCCTGCCATTGCACGTGCTCGGCCGGGTCGACGCCACGCTCCATGTGCTCACCGGGGCGCTCCTGCCGGCGGGCACCCTGGCGGCCGGCTGGCTCGCGGGGCGGCTCGGCGTGGAGGCGACGGTCTGGGCGTTCGTCATCGCGGGGTTTGCAGCGCCGCTCCTGCTGCTGCGGCCCGCGGTGTGGAGGCTGCGGGCGGGGTGAGGGCGCGCTCGAGGGAGGGTGCTCGTCATCGACCGGCGGTGTCGCTCGGTCGGGCAGCCGAGCCTGGCTGGGACCCAGGGCCGGCCACGCGGGCCGCCTCGACGCGGCGCAGGCAGTCTTCCTGATGAGCCCTGGCCATGGCCTCGGGAACGCGGAGGAGCTCAATTCGCCGCTCGATCGGCATGCAGTAGGTGGTCGCGGTCCACAGCTTCGGGTCATCGACGCCGTGCAGCGGTTCGAGATCGGTCCACAGGCGCACGACCTTGTCGTCCGACCCGCTCACGATGCGCTTGCCGTCGGGGCTGAACGCTACGCTGTTGACCGGAGACTCCGAATCGCGGAGGACCAGCGCCTCGCCCGTACCATCGGCATTCCATACCCGTATCGTTCCGTCTTCGGACGAGGTGACGATGCGCTTGCCATCGGGGCTGAACGCCGCAGACAGCACCCAGTGCTCATGTCCCCGGAGGACCAGGGGCTTGCCCCCGCCGCCGGCGTTCCACACCCGCGCTGTTTTGTCCCATGACGCCGAGACGATGCGCTCACCGTCGGGGCTGAACGACGCCTTGTTGACCTGAGCCTCGTGACCACGAAGGACCAGCGCCTCGCCCGTGCCATCGGCATTCCATACCCGCACCGTCTCGTCGCGGGACGCCGTGACGATGCGCCTTCCGTCAGGGCTGAACGCCGCAGATTGGACCCAATCCTCGTGACCACGCAGCACCGTCGATTCTCCGGAGCCGTCGGCGTTCCACACCCGCGCTGTCTTGTCATACGACCCGGTGACGATGTGCTCGCCGTCGGGGCTGAACGCCACAGCGCAGACCCGGTCCTCATGACCACGAAGCACGATGGGCTCACCGGAGCCGTCGGCGTTCCACACCCGCGCTGCCTTGTCATACGACCCGGTGACGATGCGCTTGCCATCAGGGCTGAACGCCGCCGAATAGACCGGAGCCTCACCGCGGAGAATCAAAGGCTGACCCGACCCGTCGGCGTTCCACACCCGCGCTGTCTTGTCATACGACGTGGTGACGATGCGCTTGCCATCAGGGCTGAACGCCGCCGAATAGACCGCATTCTCATGTCCCCGAAAGACGAACGGCTCCGTCGTACCGGAGACATTCCAAACGCGCACCGTCCTGTCATTGGAGGCGGTGACGATGAGCCTGCCGTCGGGGTTGAAAGCCGCCGAATACACCCCATCCTCGTGACCGCGAAGGATCATGGGTTCGCCCGTGCCATCGGCGTTCCACACGCGCACTCTCTTGTCCCAGCGGGACACGGTGACGATGCGCTTGCCGTCGGGGCTGAAGGCCACATGGGATACCTCCTGCTCGTGCCCCCGGAGGACCAAGGGCTCGCCGGTGCCGTCGGCGTTCCACATCCGCACCGTCTTGTCCGACGACGCGGTGGCGATGCGCCTGCCGTCAGGGCTGAACTCCGCAGCGTTGAGCACGTCCTCGTGACCACGAAGGACCAGCGGCTCGCCCGTGCCATCGGCGCTCCACACACGCGCCGTCTTGTCCCACGACGCCGTGACGATGCGCTTGCCATCGGGGCTGAATGCCACGGAACGAACCAGATTCTCATGGCCCCGGAGGATCAGGGGACTTCCGGTGCCGTCGGCGTTCCATATCCGCACCGTCTTGTCCTGGGACACCGTGACGATGCGCCTGCCATCGGGGCTGAACGCCGCGCCCGCGACACGCTCCTCGTGGCCACGAAGGACCAGCGGCTCGCCCGTGCCGTCGGCGTTCCACACCCGCGCCGTCTTGTCCCACGACGCCGTGACGATGCGCTTGCCGTCAGGGCTGAACGCCGCAGACCAGATCGCCTTGCTGTGCCCCCGCAGGACCACGGGCTCGCCCGCGCCATCGGCGTTCCACACCCGCGCCGTCTTGTCCCACGACGCCGTGACGATGCGCTTGCCGTCGGGGCTGAACGCCGCAGAATTGAGCCCATCCGGATGGGTGAACACCGCACGAGCGAGCCAGCTGTGCAGCGCCCAGCGCGCGAGAAAGTCCCACCCTCGCGGGACATCGGACGGCTCGACCTCCCGCAATATCGCGAGCACTGTCGTGGGGTCGGCCTGCAGCTCGCGCGCCGCGGCCATGCGGGTGGCGTTGCGCGCTTGCAGGGCTTCGGCCTGCGCACGGGCCGTTTCCTGATCGGCGCGCGCGGCCTGCTGCTCGGCGCGCCTGGCTTGCCGATCGGCGCTGATCGCGAGATAGGACACCATGAGCGCGATCGCGGTGAGCGTCGCGATCACGCCCATGGCGATCTGCCGCCGCAGCCGCCGCGCGCGATCCATGAGGGCCACGACGGCAAGGAGATAGCGCTCCTCGCGCTGGCCGAGCCCGACGCGCCACTCGGCGCCCTGCTCGGCGCGGCGGCGCTCACGCCACGCTCGGGCCTCGTGCGCCGCGCGATCGCGCCAGAGCAGCCCCTCGGCGTGACCGCTCGCTTCCCACTGCTGGGCCGCGGCGCGCAGCCGGGCAAGGAACTGCGCGTCTTGCTCGCTCTCGGCCAGCCACTGCCCGAGCTTTGCCCACCTCTCGATCAACGACTCGTGGACCAGCTCCACGGTCGTGCCCTCGCGCTCTCCACCGGCCTCGGTGAGCAGCAGCCGCGCACCGGCCAGGTGCTGGACCACCTGCGCGATCGCCTCACCGGCGTGGCCTTCGCTGTCCTGTGCGAGCTCACACAGCTCGTCCAGGCTGACCACCGCGCGCGTGCGCTCGGGCGTGACAAGGCGCACGAGCACCGCCCGAGCCAGCCGCTGCTCGCGCACCGGCAGCGCCGAGAGCACCGCGTCCGCATGCGCCGAGAGCGCCCCGGCGACGCCGCCGAGCTGCTCATAGCTGTCCCGCGTCAGCAGCCGGCGCGCGCGGTCCCGCGCCTCCCACAGCTTCGCGGCCGTGAATTGCAGCAGCGGCAAGGGGCTGCGCGTGCTCTCCAGCGTGTCCAGCATGTGCTCGACCATCTCGGCGGTCTCGAAGCGAAGACCGGCGGCGTCCAGCGGCCTCGTCAAGGCGTCATGCAAGCCCTCCCGCCCCATGGGCGGCAGCAAGGAGAGACCGCGTGTCACGTGGGTCATGAACTCGTAGTCATCGGCGACGCGATCGAGGAAGTCCGAGCGGATGGCGAGCAGGACCCGCAGGGGCGACGAGGCGTCGTCGGCCGCGCCCTCCAGACAGGCCACGAACGCCGCACGTTCCTCGCGGCTCGCGCCGAGCGTGTACAGCTCCTCGAACTGATCGACGAAGAGCAGGACGTGGTGCCTTGTCCCCTGACGGCGGCAGCGCGCGCGCAGCCGGGCGCCCAGGTAGCCCGGCTGCGCGCTCAAGGTGGCGATGATCCCGCCGTTCCCGGTGAGCTCGACCGGGCCCGCCTGCGCGCCCGCGCGCTCGGACTCGGCCACCTGCGCGAGCACATCGACGAGCGCCGCCATCGGGTGGCGCCCTGGGCGCAGGGTGAACGTCTCCCAGCGGTCGCTGGAGCGCTTCAAGGCCGGGATCACCCCCGCGCGCACGAACGACGACTTGCCCGCGCCGGAGGGGCCGGCGACCGTGACGAGCGGCTGGTAGCGCAGCCGCGCCGTCATGGCGGTCACGTCCCGATCGCGGCCGAAGAAGCGCGCGGCGTCCGACTCCTGGAACGCGGAGAGCCCCGCGAACGGGCAGTCGTCCTCGCCGAGCCCGGGCGCCTTGCGACCGGGCAGCAGCGCCTCGAGCTCGGCGAGCAGCTCCCTGGCCGAGCCGATGCGCTCGTCCTTCCGCTTCTTCAGGCACCGGTCGACGAGGGCGCCCAGCGCGCCCGCATCAGGGCGCCGCGCGCTGACGCGCGGCATGGGAACGTCGAAGTTCACGATGTCCGCGAGCCGCTCGATCGGCGATGGGTCGAGCGGGTGCGCCCCCGCGAGCAGCGTGTACAGGAGGATGCCCACGGCCCAGAGGTCGCTGCGCGCGTCCACGTCCTCACCCAGCAATTGCTCGGGCGACATGTAGGACGGCGTTCCGACGAGCGCGCTCCGAAAGCTCTGTTCATCATCTCCCGGGAGCTCCCCCCGCGCCTCCGTGAGCGTCGATAGCAGCTTGGCATCGAGTTGCTTGGCGATCCCGAAGTCGACCACCTTGATGCACCCTGCGTCGTCGATGAGGATGTTCTCCGGCTTGAGATCGCGGTGGACGATCCCGAGCTCATGCGCGCAGACCAGCGCGCGGACCACCGGGATCATCAGCTCGACAACCAGCTCGACCGCCATCGGGCCCGGCGCGCCGGAGCGCTCGCGCTCGGCTCGCCACTGGCTCAGCGTCCGACCCTTGATGTACTCGAGCACGAGGTACGGGTGTCCACGGAGCTCGTCCACCTCGTGGATCACCACGATGTTCTCGTGCCGGCAGCTCGCCGTGGCACGCGCCTCGGCCAGGAAGCGCTCGATCCCCTGCCCGCTGTACTCGATCAGCAGCTTGATCGCGACGAGGCGCCCGAGCTTCGTGTCCCGGGCCAGGTACACGATGCTCATGCCGCCTTGCCCGAGCTCGCGGATGATCTCGTAGTGCTTGATCGTCCCGCCGACCTCCACGAGCGATGAGCCCTGAGCGCGGTACGCCATCGTCGCGCCCGCCAGCGTCGTCGACCCCGGTGACGGGCGGACCGCGGTCTGTTGCGCTCGCTCCTCGGGCACTCGGCCGACCACGTCCTCCGCGCGGTCCTCCGCGCGCGCGAGCTCGGGGAGCACGAGCGTGCGCACCGCCTCTTCACCAGGAGCGCTGCGCGAGACGAGAGAGCTCAACGGCGCATCCGGCTCGACGCTCAGGCAGCCTTGCTGCCTATCCTTGCTCGATGGCATCGTCCCCCCGCCCCGTCCGGCATCGCCGCTCTGGATGCCCGGGCGGCTCCCTTCCCCACAATCTCAGTTCACTCGACGTTCCAGCGATTTCCGCGCAATGGTCTTGTTGTTCGTGGCACCCTGTTATTGCAGTCGCACCTCGGGTGAGCAACCTGGCCGCCGGGCAGACCGCGATCCCGCGCTGCGCGCCGGCCCGCCCTGGCAGCATGTACAAGGCGGGGGAACAACGCCCGTCATCGGTCGGCCGTGCCGCGTGGTCCAACGGCCGAGTTCAAGGGGCAGCCGCGCGGGCTGCGTCGACCCGGCGCCGACAGGCCTGCTGGTGGGCCCGAGCGACGGCCTCGGACACGCGGAAGAGCTCAATCCTCCGCTCGACGGGCATGCAGTAGGTCGTCGCAGTCCACAGCTTCGGGTCATCGACGCCGTGGAGAGGATCGAGGTCGGTCCACACCCGCGCGATCTTGTCGTCAGACGCCGTGACGATGCGCTTGCCATCGGGGCTGAACGCCACGCTGTTGACCGGGGAATCGGAGCTGCGAAGGACCAAGGGCTCGCCCGTGCCATCCGCATTCCATATCCGCACCGTGTGGTCCCGGGACGCGGTGACGATGCGCGTGCCGTCGGGGCTGAACGCCGCCGAACTGACCCAGTGCTCGTGACCACGCAGGACCAGGGGCTCGCCCGTACCGTCGGCGTTCCACACGCGAGCGGTCTTGTCCCATGCCCCAGTCACGATGCGCTTGCCATCGGGGCTGAACGCCGCCGAAAAGACCGGACCCTCGTGACCGCGCAGGACCAGGAGCTCGCCTGTGCCATCCGCGCTCCACACACGTACGCTCTTGTCCCATGAGGCCGTGACGATGCGCTCGCCGTCGGGGCTGAACGCCGCCGAAACGACCGGATCCTCGTGACCGCGAAGCACCAAGGGATCGCCCACGCCATCCGCGCTCCACACACGTACGGTCTTGTCCCATGAGGCCGTGACGATGCGCTCGCCGTCGGGGCTGAACGCCGCCGAAAAGACCGGATCCCCGTGACCGTGAAGCACCAAGGGATCACCCACGCCATCCGCGCTCCACACGCGTACGGTCTTGTCCCCTGACGCCGTGACGATGTGCTTGCCGTCGGGGCTGAACGCCGTCGAAAACACCGGGGCCTTGTGACCGCGCAGCGCCAAAGGATCGCCCACGCCATCCGCGCGCCACACGCGTACGGTCCTGTCCAACGACGCGGTGACGATGCGCTTGCCGTCAGGGCTGAATTCCGCCGAAACGACCGGATCCTTGTGACCGCGAAGCTCGACGGGATCGCCCACGTCACCGGCGCTCCACACGCGCGCGGTCCTGTCCAAGGACGCGGTGACGATGCTCTTGCCGTCAGGGCTAAACACCGCCGAGTAGACGACATCGTCGTGGCCACGAAGGACCAAGGGCTCGCCGATTCCATCCGCGTTCCACACGCGCGCGGTCCTGTCCAGGGACGCGGTGACGATGCGCTTGCCGTCGGGGCTGAACGCCGCCCAAGAGACCTGCTCCTCATTGCCGTGGAGGACAAGGGGCTCGCCGATTCCATCCGCGTTCCACACGCGCGCGGTCCTGTCCAGGGACGCGGTGACGATGCGCTTGCCGTCGGGGCTGAACGCCGCCGAATAGAGCCCCTCCTCATGACCACGGAGGACCAAGGGCTCGCCCGTGCCATCCGCATTCCACACCCGAGCGGTCCCGTCCATGGACGCGGTGACGATGCGCTTGCCGTCGGGGCTGAACGCCGCCGAATGGACCGGGGCTTCATGACCCCGGAAGACCTGGGGTGCGCCCGTACCATCCGCGTTCCATACACGCACGGTTTTATCCCAGGACGCGGTGACGATGCGCTTGCTGTCGGGGCTGAACGCCACCGAATGGACCGGAGCTTCATGACCCCGGAAGACCTGGGGTTCGCCCGTACCATCCGCGTTCCACACACGCGCCGTCTTGTCGTGCGACGCCGTCGCGATGCGCTGGCCGTCAGGGCTGAACACCGCCGAACGAACGACGCTGTCGTGACCTCGAAAGACCAGGGGCTCGCCCGCACCATCCGCGTTCCACACACGCACGGTCTTATCCCAGGATGCGGTGACGATGCGCTCGCCGTCAGGACTGTAGCTCGCACACACGACGCCGTCCGGATGGGTGAGCATCGCGCGAGCGACCCAGCTGTGCAGCGCCCAGCCCGCGAGAGCGGCCCAGCCTCGCGGCACATCAGGCGCCTCGACCTCGCGCAAGATCGCGAGCACGGTCGTGGGATCGGCCTGTAGCTCGCGCGCAGCGGCCATTCGGGTGGCATTGCGCGCCTGAAGGGCTTCGGTCTGCGCATGCTCCGCTTCCTTGTCGGCGCGGAGCGCCAGGTAAGATACGAGGAGCGCGATCACCACGAGCGCGGCGATCGCGCCCATCGCGAGCCGCCGCCGCAAGCGCTGCGCGCGCTCGGCGAGGGTCACGACGGCCAGCAGATAGCGCTCCTCCCCCTTGCCTAGCCCTACGCGCCACTCGGCGCCCTGCGCAGCGCTGCGACGCTCGTACCATGCTCGGGCCTCCTGGGCCGCGCGGTCGCGCCAGAGCAGCCCCTCGGCGCGCCCGCCCGCCTCCCACTGCTGGGCCGCGGCCCTTAGCCGGGCCAGGAGCTGCGCGTCTTGCTCGCTCTCCGCAAGCCACTGCCTGAGCCGCGCCCACGTTTCGATCAAGGACTCATGGACCAGCTCCACGGTCGTGCCCTGGCGCTCGCCGCTGGTCTCGATGAGCAGCAGCCGCGCACCGGCCAGGTGCTGGACCACCTGGGGGATCGCCAGAAGCGCCCCCTCCTCGCCGCCCGCCGCGCTGCCGTAAAGCTCATCCAGGCTCACCACCGCGCGCGTGCGCTCGGGGGTGACCAGGCGCACGAGCACCGCACGGGCCAGCCGCTGCTCGCGTGCCGGCAGCGCCGAGAGCACCGCGTCCGCGTGCGCGGACAGGGCGCCAGCCACGCCGCCCAGCCTCTCGTAGCTGTCTCGGGTCAAGAGCCGGCGCTCGCGATCCCGCGCCTCCCACAGCTTCGCGGCCGTGAACTGAAGGAGTGGCAACGGGCTGCGCGTGCTCTCGAGCGTACCCAGCATGTCCTCGACCATCTCCGCGGTCTCGAAGCGATGACCAGCCGCCTCCAGCGGCCTCGTCAACGCCTTTCGCAGGCACTCGCGCCCCATCGGCGGCAACAGGCTGAGGCCGCGTGTCACATCGCCCATGAAATCGTGTTCATCGGCGATTCGATCGAGAAAATCTGAGCGAATGGCGAGCAGGACGCGCAGGGGCGACGACGCGTCGTCGGCCACGCCTTCCAGGCAAGCCACGAACGCAGCCCTCTCCTCGGGCGCGACGCCAAGAGTATAGAGCTCTTCGAATTGATCGACGAAGAGCAGGAGTTGATGCCTCGCCCCCTCACGGCGGCAGCGCGCTCGCAACCGAACGCCCAGGTGCCCCGGCTGCGCGCGCAAGGTGGCGACGATCCCGTCGTGCTCGGCGACCTCGAGCTCGGCCACCTGCACGAGCACATCGACGAGCGCCGACAGCGGCCGGCGCCCTGGTCGCACGATGAACGTCTCCCACCGCTCGCTACCGCGCTTCAACGCAGGGATCACCCCCGCGCGCACGAGCGACGATTTGCCCGCCCCGGAGGGACCGGCGACGGTGACCAGCGGCTGGTAGCGCAGCCGCGCTGTCATGGCGGCGACATCGCGATCGCGACCGAAGAAGCGCGCGGTATCCGACTCCTGGAACGCCGATAGCCCTGCGAACGGGCTCTCTCCTTCGCCGAGCTCGGGCCCCTTTCGGCCGGGCAGCAGCGCCTCCAGCTCGACGAGCAGCTCCTTGGCAGAGCCGATCCGCTCTTGCTTCCGCTTCTTGAGGCACCGGACGACCAGGTCGCCGAGCGCGCCCACGTCCGGGCGCCGAGCGCTGACGCCAGGCATTGGAACATCCAAATTCACGATGTCCGCGAGCCGCGCGACGGAGAACGGGTCGAGCGGGTGCGCCCCCACGAGCAGCGTGTACAGGAGGATGCCCACGGCCCAGAGGTCGCTGCGAGGATCGATGTTCCCGCCCAGCAGTTGCTCGGGCGACATGTAGGCCGGCGTGCCGATGATCGCGCTCCGATGGCCCAGGTCACCGCCTCCCGCAAGCGCCGCCCGCGCCCCCGTGTTCGTCGACATCCTCTGGACATCGAGCTGCTTGGCAATGCCGAAGTCGAGCACCTTGATACATCCTGCGTCATCGATCAGGATGTTGTCCGGCTTCAGATCGCGATGCACGATCCCGAGCTCGTGCGCGCAGACCAGCGCGCGGACGACCGGGATCATCAGCTCCACCACCTGGCCGGGCGGCATCGGGCCGGACGGCCCTATCGCAGCGAGCAGCCCTGGCGCGCTCGGGTGCTCGCGCTGGGTCAGCCATTCGCTCAGCGTGCGGCCCTTGATGTACTCGAGCACCAGGTACGGG
Source organism: Sorangium sp. So ce327 (assembly GCF_051530205.1). Lineage (NCBI taxonomy): Bacteria > Pseudomonadati > Myxococcota > Polyangiales > Polyangiaceae > Sorangium > Sorangium sp. So ce327. The sequence continues at coordinate 6,761,474 of NZ_CP150330.1, forward strand.
TGTCCGCGGATCTCGTCCACCTCGTGAATCACCACGATGTTCTCGTGACGGCAGCGCGCCGTGGCCCGCGCCTCAGCCAGAAGGCGCTCGCTCCCTTGCCCGCTGTGCTCGCTCAGGAGCTTGATCGCGACGAGGCGCCCGAGCTTGGTGTCCCGCGCCAGGTACACGCTCCCCATGCCGCCCCGGCCCAGCTTGCGGATGATCTCGTAATGCTTGATCGTGCCGCCTGCGTCCGGTAGCACGGAATCCAGAGCGCGCTCGCCTAGCGTCGCTCCCACCAGCGTCTTCCCATCCTGCGTCGGCGGGAGCGCTGCCTTCTGCGCCTGCTCCTCGGGCACCAGGTCGGCCGCGGCCTCCGTGGGCGCCATCCCGGCGAGCGCGAGCGTGCGCACCGCCTCTTCGCCAGGAGCTCCGCTCGCGATCGGGTGGTCCGGCCGTCGCCGCACAAGAATCTCGGAATCTCCGCTCGCCCCTTCTCCTCTCGGCTCCAGCCCCTCCCGCCCGCTGCCCTCCACGCCGGCCGCACGTCCGGGCACGAGCTCGAAGACCGCATAGAGCCGCCCCTCGCCAGCGTGCCCCCAGTCGATGGGCCAGCCGATGCGGGGGTGGTGGAGCCGCGTGCAACATCGCATCTCCCGCAGGAATCGCGCCAGGCCACGCCGCACCAGATGCGCGCCAGCTCCATTCCGCGCCAGGCGCAGGATCTGAAGGAGGATCGGCTGACCGCTCTCGATCAGCCGCCCCTTGTAGACGGCCGCTCGGCTGCTCGCCCGAAAACATGACAAGATCTCGTAGCGGCCCTGGAACACCATCCCGGGCGCCAGGATCCGCCGGTTCATCCCGGCTCCTCGGCTCGCCGCCGCCTCGTGCGCCAGCTTCAGGCGAAACATCCTCACCCCGCATCGATAAGGCTCGTCATCGGCCGGCCGTGCCGCGCAGCCGGCCCCCCGAGTCCGCCTGCCCCCCCGGCCCCGCCGCGCGGACCGCGGCGACCTGCCGCAGACAGGCCTCCTGGCTCGCCCGGGCGGCCGACTCGGGCACACGAAGGAGCTCGATCCTCCGCTCGACGGGCATGCAGTAGGTCGTCGCCGTCCACAGCTTCGGGTCATCGACGCCGCGGAGCGGGTCGAGGTCGGTCCACACCCGCGCGACCTTGTCGTCGGACCCGGTCACGATGCGCTTGCCATCGGGGCTGTACGCCACCGCGTTGACGGACGCGTCGGACCCGCGCAGCACCAGGGGCTCGCCCGTGCCGTCGGCATTCCATATCCGCGTCGTCTTGTCGTCGGACGCGGTCACGACATACTTGCCATCAGGGCTGAACACCGCAGCATTGACCAGGTGCTCATGACCACGCAGGACCACGGGCTTGCCTGTGCCGTCGGCGTTCCACACCCGCACCGTCTTGTCCCACGACGCCGTGACGACACGCTTGCCGTCAGGGCTGAACGCCGCCGATACGACCCAACGATCGTGCCCTCGCAGGACCACGGCCTCGCCCGTGCCATCGGCGTTCCACACACGCGCCGTGTTGTCATACGAGGCGGTGACGATGCGCTCGCCGTCGGGGCTGAACGCCGCCGAACGCACCCTGTCGGCGTGACCACGGAGCACCACGAGCTCTCCAGACCCGTCGGCGCTCCACACGCGCGCCGTCTTGTCGAAGGACGCCGTGACGATGCGCTTGCCGTCGGGGCTGAACGCCGCAGAGCGAACCCTGTCCGCATGACCACGGATCACCAGCGGTTCCCCCGAGCCGTCGGCGTTCCACACACGCGCCGTCTTGTCGTCGGACGCGGTGACGATGCGCTCGCCGTCAGGGCTGAACGCAGCCGAGAACACCTCCCCCTCGTGGCCACGGAAGATCACGGGCGCCCCCGCGACCTCGGCGTTCCACACCCGCGCTGTCCTGTCCCACGACGCGGTGACGATGCGCTTGCCATCGGGGCTGAACGCAGCCGAGTAGACGGCATCCTCGTGACCACGGAGGCTGAGGGGCTCACCCGTGCTCTCGGCGTTCCACACCCGCGCCGTCTTGTCATAAGACGCCGTGACGATGCGCCCGCCGTCGGCGCTGAACACCGCGGAGTAGACCCGATCCTGGTGGCCGCGCAGGATCCGAGGCTCCCCCGACCCGTCGGCGTTCCACACCCGCGCCGTCTTGTCCCACGACGCCGTGACGATCCGCTCGCCATCCGGGCTGAACGCCGCCGAGTAGACGACATCCTCGTGGCCGCGCAGGATCCGGGGCTCGCCCGACCCATCGGCGTTCCACACCCGAGCCGTCTTGTCCCACGACGCCGTGACGACGCGCTTGCCATCCGGGCTGAACGCAGCCGAGTAGACGGCATCCTCGTGACCGGGCAGGACAACCGGCTCGCCCGTGCCGTCCGCCTTCCACACCCGCGCGGTCCGGTCGAACGACGCCGTCACGATGCGCCCGCCGTCGAGGCTGAACGCCGCGAAATAGACCGGCTCCGGGTGACCCCGGAGGACGAGGAGCTCGCCCGTGCCGTCCGCCTTCCACACCCGCGCGGTCCGGTCGAACGACGCCGTTACGATGCGCCCGCCATCGGGGCTGAACGCCGCCGAATAGACCCCGTCCTCGTGACCGCGGAGGACGAGCGGCTCGCCCGCACCCTCCGTGCGCCACACCCGCGCGGTCCTGTCGTCCGACGCCGTCACGATGCGCTCGCCGCCGGGGCTGAACGCCACCGAGTTGATCGGCGCGTCGTGGCCACGAAGGACCAGCGGCTCGCCCGTGCCGTCGGCGTTCCACACCCGCACGGCCCTGTCCGCGCAGATCGTCGCGATGTGCTTGCCGTCGGGGCTGAACGCCGCGCGGATGACGAAATCGGGATGGGTGAGCACCACGCGCGCGACCCAGCTGTGCAGCGCCCAGCGCGCGAGGGTGGCCCACCCGCGCGGCACCTCGGGCGGCTCGACCTCCCGCAAGAGCGCCAGCACCGTCGTGGGATCGGATTGCAGCTCGCGCGCAGCGGCCATGCGGGTGGCATTGCGCGCCAGGAGCGCGTCCGCCTGCGCGCGGATCGCCAGGTACGACACCATCACCGCGAACGCGCTGAGCGTCGCGATCAGGCCGACAGCAAACTGCCGTCGCAAGCGCCGCGCGCGCTCGGCGAGCTCCACGACGGCCAGGAGATAGCGCTCCTCGCGCTTGCTCAGCCCCGCTCGCCCATCGGCGCCCTGCGCGGCGCGCCGGCGCTCGTACCATGCCCTCGCGTCCTGGGCCGCGCGGTCGCGCCAGAGCAGCCCCTCGGCCCAGCCGCTCGCCTCCCACTGCTGCGCCGAGGCGCGCAGCCGGGCCAGGAACTGCGCGTCTTGCTCGCCCTCGGCGAGCCACTGCCGGAGCTTGGGCCACCGCTCGATCAGCGACTCATGCACCAGCTCCACCGTCGTGCCCTCGCGCTCGCCCCCGGTCTCGATCAGCAGCAGCCGCGCGGCGGCCAGGTGCTGGACCACCTGGTCGATCGCCTCGCCCGCAGGAGCCCCGCCGCTCTGCGCCACGCCATGGAGCTCCTCCAGGCTGACCACCGCGCGCGTGCGCTCCGGCGTGACAAGGCGCACGAGCACCGCGCGGGCCAGCCGCTGCTCGCGCACCGGCAGCGCCGAGAGCACCGCGTCCGCGTGCGCAGACAGGGCGCCGGCCACGCCGCCCAGCCGCTCGTAGCTGTCTCGCGTCAGCAGCCGGTGCTCGCGATCCCGCGCCTCCCACAGCTTCGCGGCCGTGAACTGCAAGAGCGGCAGCGGGCTCCGCGTGCTCTCCAGCGTGCCCAGCATGTCCTCGATCATCTCGGGCGTCTCGAAGCGATGACCGGCCGCCTCCAGCGGCCTCGTCAGCGCGTCGCGCAGGCCGTCGCGCCCCATCGGCGGCAGCAGCGACAGACCGCGCGTCACGTCGATCACGAAATCGTGGTCATCGGCCATGTGATCGAGGAAGTCCGAGCGGACGGCGAGCAGCACACGCAGGGGCGATGACGCGTCGTCGGCCACGCCTTCCAGGCAGGCCACGAACGCGGCCCGCTCCTCGCGGCTGGCGCCGAGCGTGTACAGCTCCTCGAACTGATCGACGAAGAGCAGGACATGGTGCCTCGTCCCCTCGCGGCGGCAGCGCGCGCGCAGGCGAGCGCCCAGGTGCCCCGGCTGGGCGCGCAGCGTGGCGACGATCCCGTCGTGGTCGGGGAGCTCGGCCGACCCGGACCCCGTGCTGGCCACCTCGGACTCGACCACCTGCGCGAGCACATCGACGAGCGCCGACAGCGGCCGGCGCCCCGGCCGCACGATGAACGTCTCCCACCGCTCGCTACCGCGCTTCAACGCGGGGATCACCCCCGCGCGCACGAACGACGATTTGCCCGCCCCCGACGGCCCGACGACCGTGAGGAGCGGCTGGTAGCGCAGCCGCGTCGTCGTGGCGGCGATCTGGCGATCGCGGCCGAAGAAGCGCGCCGCGTCCGACTCCTGGAACGCGGACAGCCCGGCGAACGGGCTCTCGTCGTCGCCCAGCTCGAGCGCCTTTCGACCGGGCAGCAGCGCCTCCAGCTCCGCGAGCAGCTCCTTGGCCGAGCCGATGCGCTCGTGCTGGCGCTTCTTAAGGCACCGATCGACGAGGTCGCCGAGCGCGCCCACGTCCGGGCGCCGCGCGCTCACGCGCGGCATGGGGAGATCGAGCTTCACGATGTCCGCGAGCCGCGCGACGGAGAACGGGTCGAGCGGGTGCGCCCCCACGAGCAGCGTGTACAGGAGGATGCCCACGGCCCAGAGGTCGCTGCGAGGATCGACGTCCCCGCCCAGCAATTGCTCGGGCGACATGTAGGCCGGCGTGCCGATGAGCCCGCTCCGGTGGCCATCGCCGTGGCCTCGCGCGAGCGTCGCCTGCGTGCCCGTGAGCGTCGACATCACCCTGGCGTCGAGCTGCTTCGCGATCCCGAAGTCGAGCACCTTGATGCTCCCTGCGTCGTCGATGAGGATGTTCTCCGGCTTCAGATCGCGGTGCACGATCCCGAGCTCGTGCGCGCAGACCAGCGCGCGGGCGACCGGGATCATCACCTCCACCACCTGGCCGGGCGACATCGGGCCCGACGGCCCTATCGCGGCGAGCGGCCCCGGCGCGCTCGGGTGCTCGCGCTGGGTCAGCCATTCGCTCAGCGTGCGGCCCTTGATGTACTCCAGCACCAGGTACGGGTGTCCGCGGATCTCGTCGACCTCGTGGATCACCACGATGTTCTCGTGACGGCAGCGCGCCGTGGCCCGCGCCTCGTCCAGGAAGCGCTCGTTTCCTTGTCCGCTGAACTCGAGCAGCAGCTTGATCGCCACGAGGCGCCCGAGCTTCGTGTCGCGGGCCAGGTACACGATCCCCATGCCGCCCCGGCCCAGCTTGCGGATGATCTCGTAATGCTTGATCGTGCCGCCGACGTCGGGCAGCGCGGATCCCGGACCGCGCCCCGTCGGCGTCGCTCCCCCCACCGTGGTTGCGCCGTGCGCGTCGTGCGCGTCGTCTACCGACGGCGCTGCGGCCTCGCGCGCGCGCTCCTCGGGCGTCACGCCGGCCGACGCCTCCGTGGGTGCCAGGCCGGCGAGCGCGAGCGTGGTCTCGACCGGTTCGCCACGCTCGCCGCGCATTCCGCCCGATCCCGGCCGGTCCGGCTGTCTGTGCTCCTGGGCCTCGGCGTCGCGGCGCGGGGTCTCCTTGAGCTCGAGCGTCGCCTGCGGAAGGGTCGCGCCGAGCGCGTGCTGCTGCAGGTCGTCCTCCGACGGCATCACCTCCCGCAGGGTGTGTCCCGGCATGAGCTCGAAGACGGTATAGAGCCGCCCCTCGCCGGCGTGCCCCCAGTCGACGGGCCGGACGATCGGAGCGTGGTGGAGCCGCGTGCCAGAGCGCATCTCCCGCAGGAACCGCGAGACGGAGCGCCGCGCAGGGTGCCTGCCCTCTCCATCGCGAGGCAGACGGAGAATCTGGAGCACGATCGGCACACCGCCCCTGATGCGCCGGCCCCTGTAAACGACCGTTCGGCCGCTCGCTCGGCAGCAGGACAGGATCTCATAGCGACCCTGGAACACCGTCCCTGGCGCGAGGGTCTCGCGGCTCATCCTGGCCCCTCCGATCGCTGCCACGCCCGCGCGGCGGCCCTGGGCGAAACGTCCCCACCCCCTGTCGACACGCAACGCTCCCGAATCTCGAGCTCGTCGCGCCGCTCTGGCGAGAGAACCCGACGGCGTACCCGGACCGATGCTCAAGCAGCCAACCGTCGCTGCCTGTTGGGAGGTTCTATAGCATACCCCCCCACATCGTCCGGTGTCGGCGCCTCGGATGCGTCAGCCCCTCTTCTTCACACCAGGGCTTCCGTCGTTCTCCTCCTATTCTTCCGTCATTTCAGGGCGCTCGGCATTGCGGCAATTCCCAGGCGCCGAGCCGTGGCACACGCGAGGAGCCGGGCTGTGGCTCAGGCGACGAGTCCAGTCATCGCGCAGGTGAAGAGCCCAGTCATCGCTCAGACTCAGGCGAGGAGCCGGGCTGTGGCTCAGGCGACGGGCACAGGGATGGCCCGGGCGACGAGCCCGAATCGTCGTTCAGGCGAAGAACCGAGTCGTGGCTCGGACGACGAGCCCAGTCGACGGGGCGAGTCTCCCTTGCAGCGCGGCCGCCTGCACGCAGCCGTGCTCGTGCCGTGCGGGACGTGTTCCGCCGGGGCCCTCGGAGCGCAACCTTTTGCTGGATGCCGCAAACCATTGCGGAAGAGAGCAAGCGGTTGCGTAGCCGCCTCCGCGGCCTGGCGCCGCGCAGGCTCCCATCCCCCGCCACTTGTGCGGCCTGCGCGCGGGATCTGCGCTGGCAGCGCGGGCGCCGCGGGTGCTGGTCCGGCACCGCGGCGGCCGAAGAGCGTCAGCCGACCGGCGGCTCCGCGCCGGTGACCTCGCCGTCGGCGCCCTCGTCCTCGTCGAGCGACACGTCCTCCTCGATCACCACTCCGGCGGCCGCCGTGCGCCTCACGGCCGTGAGGCCGAGCTGGATCTGCGCATTCACCGGGAAGACCTGCCGCAGCGTCGTCGCCCAATCGTTGAACCAGCCCCGCAGGCCCTCGATCCCCTCCCGTTGCTCCCGCCAGGCCCTCGCCAGCTCGGCCGCCGGCACCCGGGGCGGCTGCGCCTGCGCCCCGGCGCCGGCCTCGAGCTTCGCCAGCAGATCGCGCACCTGCTGCACCTTCGCCTCGGTCAGCCCGCGCGCCGCGAGCGTCTTGTGGACCTTCTTCGCGTCGCCATCGCTGTTCCTGGCGAGCCCCTCGAGGCGGCGGAGGTACGTCCCGACCGACATGACCACCGTCGACCCGAGCGGCTGCGGCTCCAGGTGCTTGAAGAACGCGGCCTCGAAGCCGTCGCGCCGTTCGCGCTGCACCACGCGGCGGATGATCGCGCGCGTTCGCGGGAACCACGTGTTCTCGAAGACCTCGACCTCCCGGAGCAGCTGCATCCGCTCGGCGCCCTCGACGCCTCCGCCGCTCGCGGCCTCCGCGAAGAGGTGCTCGAGCGGGCGCTGCTCGCCCGCGGCGAGCTTGAATAGCCGCCACCCCTCGCGGTGATCGTTCGCCGCGTAGCCCTCGCGACGCGCCCGCGCGATGAACGGCGCGGCCTGGACGTTGACGAGGAACCGGAGAGCGCGACCCAGGAGATCCTGCTCGGCGGCGGTGAGCGCCAGCGGCAGGGACGCCTCGGAAGGCTCGGACGGCCCGGGCCGCGCTCCCGGGGTCCGGGGTGCGCTCACGGACTTCGCTTTCGGCATGTCGTTTCTCCTCGCTGGCGCTCGTCGACAGGCCTGGAGCGTTCAGCGGCGTCGGCCGATTGCAAGCTGCGCGCCAGCGGGGTGGGTGGTGGACGGTCGCCGCGCGTTCCCTACGTTACGCCGCGATTGAACAGCCCACCACGAGGCCGCTCTCCACCCGCTCCCAGGCGAGGAACCTGATGCAATCGAAGTTTGGAACCGATCTGACGACAGGCAGCATCCCGAGACATATCGTGACGTTCTCGCTCCCGATGCTGATCGGGGGCTTCCTTCAGACGACCTACAGCTTCATCAACGCCATCTGGGTCGGTCAGTACCTGGGCACGGCGGCGCTGGCGGCCGTCACCGTGAGCTTCCCGATCGTCTTCACCATCTTCGGCGTCGGGATGGGGATGACCCTGGCGACGAACATCCTCGTCTCGCAGAGCTTCGGCGCCAGGCGGTTCGATGAGCTGCGGCGCGTGGTCGACGGCTCCACCGTGCTGATCTACGGCCTGGGCCTCCTGCTGACCGCCCTCGGGGAGCTCTTTACGCCCCAGATCCTCCGCGCGATGGACACGCCGGCCGACGTCTTCGCGCCGTCGGTCAGCTATCTCCGCATCTACCTGCTCTCGCTGCCGTTCAGCTTCGGCATGCTCGCGCTCCGGAGCATGCTGCAAGGCACCGGTGACTCCAGGACGCCGCTCTATTTCCTGCTCGGCTCCGTCGTGCTGACGACCGTCCTCGACCCGCTCCTCATCTTCGGGCGGCTGGGGCTGCCGGAGCTCGGCCTGAACGGGACGGCGTGGGCCACGCTCGTCTCTCAGGCCATCGCGCTCGTGGCGCTCAACCTGTACCTCCACGCCCGCAGGTCGCCGATCGCGCCGCGCTGGCCGCGCTTCGGCCAGCTCGGGCCGACGATGCGAAAGACGCTCCGAATCGGCGTGCCGGCGGCCGTCCAGCAGTCGGTGGTGGCGCTGGGCATGGTCGTCGTGACGGGGATCGTGAACGGGTTCGGGGAGATCGCGACCGCCGCGTTCGGCGCGGCCTCGCGCATCGACCAGATCGCCTTCCTGCCGGCGATCAACATGGGGATGGCGATATCGACGCTCGCCGGGCAGAACCTGGGGGCGGGGCACCACGGCCGCGTGCGCGAGATCTTCGCGTGGGGGTGCGTGTTCAGCGGCGGCATGACGCTCCTCATCTCGGCGGTGGCGGTCGCGTTCCCCGAGGCGCTCCTCAGGGTGTTCATCACCGATCCGGCCGTCATCGAGCTCGGCGTGTCGTACCTGCACACGGTCGGCGCGTGCTACGTGTTCTTCGGCCTCACCTTCGTGAGCAACGGCATCATCAACGGCGCCGGCGCGACCATGATCACGACCGCGACGACGCTGCTCAGCCTCTGGGTCGTCCGCGCCCCGCTCGCGTACTGGCTCTCGCGCGAGATGCGCAGCGTGAAGGGCGTCTGGTACGCCATCGCGGCGAGCTTCGTCGTGTCGATGATCGCCGGCACGGCCTACTACGCCTCGGGGCGATGGAAGCGGCCCCTCGTCCACAAGGCGCCTCCGGGCGACGCGGCGAGGCAGGCCGACCCCGCGCAGGCGTTTGCGAGCGAGGTCGGAGAGGCGTGAGGGCGGCGAAGCGCCTGCAGACCGGCCGCCCTGCGCGGAGGCCTGGGGCTTGCACCTTGCTTCGCCGCCCCCCTCAGGGCACGCTGGACCCATGGGCCATCCCGCCGAGAAACGTCGACGCGCGACGTACGCCGACCTCGAGGCGGCGCCGCCGAACAAGGTGGCAGAGCTCATCGGCGGCGAGCTTCACCTCTTCCCCCGGCCAGCGCCGCGGCACGCGCGCGCCGCCTCGAGCCTGGGCATCGAGCTCGGCGGTCCCTTCGATCACGGCAAGAACGGCCCGGGTGGCTGGTGGATCCTGGACGAGCCCGAGATCCACTTCCCCGATCCGGCCTCGCCAGGCGACGTGGATGTCGTCGTGCCGGACCTCGCCGGGTGGCGTCGCGAGCGCATGGCCGAGCTCCCCGACACGCCCTACTTCTCGCTCGCTCCGGACTGGATCTGCGAGGTCCTGAGCCCCTCGACCGAGCAGCACGATCGCAAGGAGAAGATGCCCATCTATGCGCGCGAGGGCGTGCGGCACGTCTGGCTGATCGCGCCCCTCCAGCGGACCCTGGAGATCTTCACGCTCGCCGCGGACCGCAGCTGGGCGCCGATCGCCACCCACCGCGACACCGCGAGCGTCCGCGCCACGCCCTTCCAGGCCATCGAGCTCGATCTCGCCGTGCTCTGGGCGACCGGATAAACTCTCTCATTTTGCAGCCCTTTTCAGCGGGGAAATTGAACAGGGAGGCGGGGAGACGGGGAGTATTTTGAAGATTTCCCTCCCCGTCTCCCCGCCTCCCTGTTCAATTTTCTCGGAAATTCCGAGGGGAATGCTTCAGCTGGGCGGACGCAGCGCCCACCTTCGGTCCACGGAGCGCGGAAGTCGGACGGCACGAGACAGAGATCCCGAGTCAGAGATCCCGAGTCAAAGAGCGCAACTCGGAGGGCGGGAGTCCGAGAGCTCGCCGTCACCGCCCTCGCCGCCGTCCGGCCCCCGGAGCTGCGCCGAGAGCAAGTCGACGAGCTCCTGCGTCGAGAGCTTGCCGGCGGTGTCCTTGCCGCCGAGCACCTGCGCCACGAGCGAGCGCTTCTCCGCGTGCAGCGACAGCATCTTCTCCTCGATCGTGCCGAGCGCCACCAGGCGATAGATGGTGACCGGCCGCCGCTGGCCCAGGCGGTGCGCCCGGTCCGAGGCCTGATCCTCGACCGCGGGGTTCCACCAGGGGTCGAGGTGGATCACGTTGGTGGCCGCCGTGAGGTTGATGCCGAACCCCCCCGCCTTCAGCGAGATCAGAAAGAGCGGCGACGACCCCTCCTGGAACTCGCGCACCCGCTCGGCCCGGGCCTTCCGGGGCGTCGCGCCGTCGAGGTAGACGTACGCGACGCCGCGCGCCTCGAGCGCCTCGCGCACCAGCGCGAGGTGCGACGTGAACTGGCTGAACACGAGCGCGCGCTGCCCCTCCGCGCACAGCTCCTCGACGAGCCCGAGGAAGCGCGCGAGCTTGGACGAGTCGAGCGTCGAGCGCGCGTCGTAGAGGCGCGGGTGCGACGCGAGCAGCCTGAGGCGCGTGAGCGCCGCCAGCACCTCGACGCGCCGCTCCTGCTCGCGCCGGACCGCCCGGGGCGTCTCGAGGTCGGACAGCGCCGCGAGGCGCGCGTCCTCGTACAGCTGCCACTCGGCGCCCGAGAGCACGACCGGCACGCGCACCTCGGTGCGCGCCGGCAGCTCGGCCTCCACCTGCGCCTTGGTCCGCCGGAGGAGGAACGGGGCGAGCACGCGCGCGAGCGCGGGCCCCGCGGCAGGGTCGATGTGCCGCTCGATCGGCATGGCGTAGCGGTCGCGGAACGCGTCCCAGCCGCCCAGGAGGCCGGGGAAGACGAGCGCGAAGAGGCTCCAGAGCTCGCCGAGGTGGTTCTCGATCGGCGTGCCCGAGAGCGCGAACCTGAAGTCCGCCTGGAGCGCCCTCGCGGCGCGGAAGCGCTGGGTGGTCGCGTTCTTCAGGCTCTGCGCCTCGTCGAAGACGACGGTGGCGAAGCGCCGCGCCGCGAGGCGCGCGGCGTCGCGCACGAGCAGGCCGTAGCTGAGCACCAGCACGTCGCCCGGGCCGAGCCGCGCGAGCGCGCCGTCGCGATCGGCCTCGTCCGCGTAGACCGTGAGGCGGAGGGAGGGCGCGAAGCGCCGCGCCTCGTCCTGCCAGTTGAAGGCCACCGAGGTGGGCGCGACGACGAGCGCCGGCCCGCGCTCGCCGCGCTCGATCAGGACGGCGAGCGCCTGCACCGTCTTGCCGAGGCCCATGTCGTCGGCGAGCACGCCCCCCGCGCCCCAGGCCGCGAGGCGCACGAGCCAGCGGTACCCGTCGAGCTGGTAAGGGCGGAGCTCGCCCGCGAGCGACGCCGGCACGGCGGGGCAGAGCTCGCCGGCGGCCACGACCCGCTCGACGAGCCCCCGGAACGCGCCGTCCGCCTCGATCGCGGCGCCGGCCCGCTCGAGCTCCCACAGCACCGCGGCGGCCGAGGGGCCCACCGAGAGGCCGTGCGGGGAGTCGTGGACATGATCGGCCAGGCGCTCGAGGTGGGCGCGCAGGGCCTCGCCCAGCTCCACGTAGGTGGTGGCCTCGACCTGCACGTAGCGCTCGTGGCGGCGCGCCGAGTCGAGCAGCCGGGCCAGCTCCACGCGCTCTCCCGCGACGCTCAGTCCGCCGAGGGCGCCGAACCACTCGCGCCGCTTCTCGAGGACGACCTTGAGCGCGCGGGGGCCCCCGTCGCCCACGACGCGCAGGGGCTCGCTGACCCACTCGAGCTCCGGGGGCGGCTCGCGCCGCGCGCAGGCCGCGAGCAGATCGAGCGCGCCCTGCGCGCCGGCGAAGCGGTAGTGGAACGGGCGATCCTCGAACGGCTCAGCCCCGGCGAGCGGGAGCTCGGCGGCGAGCGCGGCGGCGAAGTCCTGTTCCCGGCGCAGGTCGCGCACCGCGTGCAGGGCCCGGTCGCCGCGCCGCACGTGGACGTCGCGCGCGCCCGCGCCCGGCACGAGCGGCGGGGCGTCGGCGAGCGGCCGCACGCGCAGCTCGACCTCTACCGCGCCGCGGGGCTGGGCCGTGAGCCGCAGCACCGGGAGCAGCTCCGGCGGGACCGACTCGCCCATCACGCTGCGCGGCATGGCCACGGGCACGCGCAGCGCCCACCGCGAGAGCGCGGCGAGCAGCGCGCCGTGGCTCTCGGGCGGGAAGACGTCGCCCTCGCGCGCGAGCACGTCGAGCAGCGCCCGGATCTCGGCCTTGACGTCGAGCAGCGTGAGCCGCCGCGCGCCCTTGTCCCAGTCCCAGAGGAACAGCACCTCCTCGGGCCGGGCCCGGCGCGCGCGATCGAGCAGCGCAGGGGGCAGCGCCGTGCCCTCGACGCCGGCGCTCACCCGCACGGCGCCGTGGCGCTCCTCGGCCACGACGCCCACCGGCGCGCGCTCGATCCGCACGGCGACGTCGGGCGCCTCGTCGAGGAAGAGGCGCGGGTGGCCGATGAGCGCTTCGAGCAGCGCCCGCGAGGCGAAGGCGTTGCCCTCGGGCAGGAGGGACGCGATGCGGGCGTCCTCGGGGGAGAGCTTTCCGCCGTGCTCCAGCAGGAGGCGCTTCTTGCCGAGCCGCGCCCCGGCGCCGCGCTGCGCCTTCTTGCCCAGCCGGTGGATCCAGGGCGCGACAACGACGCCGGCCGCCTCGACGACGTCCAGCCGGAAGGAGAGCTCGACGCCGCCGCGCGCCCCCGGGCCCTCGTCGAGGGCCCTGTCGAGCGCCAGCAAGGCGCGCTCCCAGGCGGGGCGGCCGAGCTCGTCGAGCGCCTGGAAGAAGGCCTCGCTCGGGGGCTGGCGGAGCCAGAGCAGCGCGGCGTCGATGGCCGCCAGCACGTGGACGCAGCCGGCCGCGCCGCAGTCGCACTCGGCGCGGAGAGCCCCGGGCGCGAGGGTCAGCCGCGCCTCCGGCCTGACGAAGCCGGCGCCCGCGCGGTGCGCCTCGAAGGGCCGCGGGTCGTCGAGGCGAAAGCCGGGGAGCGCGGCGTCGAACCGCAGCGCGGCGGCCCGGAGCGCCCGCTCGGGGCGCGGGGCCGCCGCCTCCGGCACGCGCGCGCGCAGCTCGCAGAGCCGCTCGTGCGCCGACTGGGCTCGCGGCTCCTCGGGCGCGCGCAGGAGCGACGCGACGGCGGAGCGCGCGAGCGCGGCGTCGTCGCGCTCGTCCTCCAGGAAGCGAGCGACGAGGGGCGGCAGGACGTCGCGGAGGCGCGAGGGCGCGAGCCACGCGAGCGCGCCAGCGAGCGACTCGGAGCTCGCGAGGTCGATGAGGCGCCGCCGCGCGCCGAGGAGCTGCAGCTCGGGCCAGAGCGTGGGGTCGACGCGCGGCGCCACCGCCTCGAGGCTCAGCCGGGCCAGGTGCGCGACGCCGTGCTGCGCGAGCCAGGCGAGGAGGGCCGCGCGGGTCTCGAAGGGCGCCGCGGGGGCTGCGGGGGGAACGGCCTGGGTGTCGCCGGGCATGACGGGCGGCGTAACGTCGTCGGTGCGAGGGCCCGGTTCAAGGGGTTCCGGCGCGCTGCCCCCGGGAGCGAGCGCGCTGTAGGGTGCGGCGCCGCGCGGCGCGGGTTCGCGTCGCTCGACGAAGGCGAGCTGCGCGAGGCGACGCGCCGGCTCTGCGCCGCGCTGCGCGCCCGACCCGACATCCGGCGCGATCGTACGACCTTGTGAGCGCGTATCCGCGATTGGCACTCTGCTGGAAGTGCGCTGTCCTGGATTCCCAGGGTCGCGTGTTCGCGATACGCTCTGGGCATGCCCCGGTCCCTGATCCCAGCGCGTCGCCCGGAAGGGACACCGACGTGGCTGGGACACAGAGGCGGCACGGAGGTGCTCGATCGTGTTCCATCCTTCCTCGTTCGATTCACAACCTGACTCCCAGAGGAGAGACGGCGCGCGCGCTGCCGTCGCGCTCGCCGATCGACCGGCGGACTCCCGCCCGGCCTCCTCGCGCCGCTCCGTACGGCTGCGAGGCCGCCTCATCGACGGGCGTTACCAGGTCGATCAGCTGCTCGGGCGCGGCGCGATGGGCGAGGTCTGGCGCGCGCACGACGGCGTCCGGCGCGCCGATGTCGCGCTGAAGTTCCTCACGGTGGCGCGGGGCGGACGGAACGTCGATGCGATCGAGCGGTTCCGCCTGGAGGCGCGGGTCGCCGCGCAGCTCGGACAGAAGACCCGCGGCGTCGTCGCCGTGCTCGACGCCGGCGAGGACCTGGCGGCGGGCCCGTACATCGTGATGGAGCACGTGCGCGGCAGGTCGCTGCGTCAGCTGCTGGACGAGCGAGGGACGATCCCCGCCGTCGAGCTCGCGTCGCTGCTCCGCCAGTTGGGAGAGGCGCTGTCGGTGGCGCACGGCCTTGGCGTCGTGCACCGGGACATCAAGCCGTCGAACATCCTTCTTGTGGAGGGGAGCGACGGCCATCTATGCGCCAAGATCACCGACTTCGGGATCGCCAAGTGGGTCGGCCAGGATCGGCCGGCCGATTTCCGCCGCCGCACCGCGGACGGGGTGGTGCTGGGCACGCCGGCCTACCTGAGCCCGGAGCACACGTGTGAAGGCCTGGGCGGCCCGCAGCTCGACATGTGGTCGCTCGCCGTCGTCGCGCACGAGGCGCTGACCGGGCGGCAGCCGTTCCCGGGCCGCAACCTGGCCGCGGTGCTCGCGGCCATCCTGGTCAGCGGGCGCCCCCCGCTGGCCACGTTGTGCCCGGGAGCGCCGCCCGCCCTGGAGGCGTGGTTCGCGCGCGCCTTCGCCATCAGCCCGTCGGAGCGGTTCCCCAGCGTCCAGGCGATGATCGCCGCCTTCGAGGCCGCGGCGGGGGTGCCGGTGGCGCCGCCGGCAGCGCCGCGGAGGCGGCGCTGGCGCGTCGCGGCGGCCGGGGCGGCGCTGGTGCTCGGGATCGCGCTGCCCACGGCGCTGCTCTGGGGGCGGGCCGGGAGCGACGGCGCGCGCCGTGTGGACGAGGTGGTCCGCGACACGGCGCGCGCCGCCGCCCGGGTCGCCGACGCCGCGCAGGCGATGACGGCGCGCCTCCTGGAACGCCAGGGTACAACGCCCTGATCGCGGGTTTCGCGCCGCGGCCACCTCGTCAGGACGCGGGCGGGGCCGTCCAGGAACCCAGACGCCCGGTCCGGGAACCCAGGCGCGCCCTCTGCTGCATCCGCCCAGCGGGCACGTCTTCAAGGCGCCATCTACGCTCGTCGTGCCACAGCGCTGCGTTGTCGCTCCGTCGTGTCGCTCGAAGCTGCGGCGAGCGACACGTGCGTCAGGGCGAGGCGCCCTCCCGACAGCGGCCCTCGACGCACTCGAGCGGGCCCGGCACGGCGCATTCGTACTGGCAGTACGTCCCCCAGCGCTCTTTGTCCTCGATGAGCTCGCGCGCCTCCTCTTCCACATACGCTTTCTTGGCGCTGTTCACGGGCACGAAACACCCGAGCGGGCAGCCGGGCGACGCATAGACGCACTCCGAGGGGTCATTGCACGCGTTCGACTCGGCGACGATCACATCAAACTCCTCCTGAATCTCCTCCTCGCTCTTGGCACAGCTCGCGCAACCGAGGCCGATGATGAAAAGCACCATTCCTTTTGCGCGCATCGACATGCTTCACCTCCGGCAGAAGGCCGCGAGTCCTGCGCCTTCAGGGAGCGTTCGCCGCGGCGCCTCGTTCGCGTATACATCACCCCTCCCAGCCTGGGCCTCGCCAGCACGAAAGCGGCACGGGAGGGCCCGCGCCCCGAACAGCCCCTGTCGCCAGCGCCGCGACAGCTGGCCTGGCCGGCCCTGCAGCGCGCCCGTGGTGAGAGCGGAGGAGGCCCGTCCGGCTGGGGAGGCTGAACATGCCGAGGTGCTGGACGACGAGGGCGACCTCGACGAGGTGGCGGAAGTGGCCGGCGTGGCGGGGGTTCTGGGACGTCACGGAGTCGTGGCGTCACGGGGGCTGGGGAGCGCGTAGGGGTCGCGGCCGGCGTCCTGGAGACGCTGAGAGGCTGCAGCAACGGCCGCCTGGCGGATGGCTTCGGCGTGTTGCTGGAGGTCGGCCCACGCCTCGGCGGGCAGCGTGCGCTGTGCCTTTTCAAGGAGGGCAGCGTAGCGCTTGGCGCGTTCGACCTCGCGGAGGGAGGTGCAGAGATCGCGGAGTAGAAGGGCGGTGGCGAGGGATGCCCGGCCGTCCTGCAGGCTGGAGAAGAGCCGGTGCTGGAGCTCCAGTGTGAGTCTCTGACCAAAGCGAGAGTGTATCCGCCGGCCGATGTCCAGGGAGCGCTCTGCGAGGATCAACGCCTGGTCCTGAGCGCCGACAGCCGCGGCTGTGCGTGCGAGGTAGCCGTGAGCAGCCTGCTCGCCAAATTGAGTCCGGATTTCGCGATGGCGGGCGAGCACCTCCAGGAAGCACTGAAAGGCTTCCTTGGGCTCGCCGGCCGCAAGCGCCAGGAGACCAAGGCTCTGAAGGCAGTTGGCCTCGCCGAGGCGACTGCGAATCTCGCGAAAGATGGCCAGAGCGAGGGTGTACGAGGCGCGAGCGGCATCGAGGTCGTCGACGCGCCTGTCGACGTCGCCGAGGCTCTGAAGGCAGTTGGCCTCGCAGCGGCGATCGCGAATCTCGCGAAAGATGGGCAAAGCGAGGGTGTACGAGGCGCGAGCGGCATCGAGGTCATCGACGCGCATGTCGAGGTCGCCGAGGCTCTTCAGGCAGTTGGCCTCGCCGAGGCGATCCTGGGCCGCTCGAGAGATCTCCAGGCCATGCTCGTATGCCTTCCTCGAGCGTTCGAGATCGTCACGGTACATCGCCACGTCGCCTTCAAGGACCAAGGCAGCCGCAACTGCGCCATGATAGCCGATACCCTCCGCCAGGCGCCTCGCCTCTCTCGAGCTAGCCAGCGCCTCGTCGAGGGCATGGTGATGAGCCAGTAGCTTCCGCCCAAGATTCAGCCATGCATCGGCCAGCGCGGCTGGCGGCGGTGCCTCCGGCGAGGCCATCGTCTCGCGAAGTCGGGCTGCCGTCGCCCTCAGCTCGTCCAGCTCATCGATGGATCCCGCCGGGCGTCGCGCTTCGTCGGGCGGCGCTGCGAGCCTCGCTTCGTCGCCCATCGTGACGCCTGGGAGCGAATCCACCTCGCATGTCCCTGATCGCACGTCGAACAGATCAGGGGCCACCCGAGGCAGATCGGCGGCGCGGTCCCGCGAGAGCACCAGCACGAGCGGTCCCACGATCACGCGTGCCAGCGTATCGCGCGCGACGTTGAGCGCCTGAATTGCGCGACCTTCCGCAGTGTCGAGCAACGACGCTGTATCGGGCACGACGACACCCCGGAGAGGCTGGACAGGACCCGCGGTCTCCAGGAGCTCTTCCACGGCGCGCGCGCCCTGCGCTCCCTCCGGCAGGAACTGGAAGGCCGGGAGCCCGTCCTGCCCGCTCCATCCTCGCATCCGCCGCAACACCTCGGCCCGCGCTGCGCCAGACGCCAGCACCACGAACAACGTGAACCGGTCCGCGCGCCGCAGTCCCCGGCGGAGCGCCCTGAGCCGCTCCTCGGACTCGTCGGTCAGGCTGGCGATGGGCTCGCCAGCCGACCCTGGCAAATACGACCCCCCGCCCGCAGGTTCACCCGTGCTCACGGTACTTCCGGCACCGCTCCACGAGCGGGTGGACCGCGTGCCACGGGTCCGGACCGCCGTTCTGATATTCGAGGACGAACAGGTTGAGCAGCAGGTCGCGCTTCACCCCTTCCTCGCACTGGTCCGGAAATCGATTCGTCTCTGCGATCTGGCGCAGGATCGGCACGTATCGCTCAGGCAGCGCCCGCTCGAAATCGGCCTGCAAGATGGCCGCGGCACGATCGACCGAGGCCGCGGTCACCGGGGGGTCATCGTGCTCATTGCTGGCTGCCCGCACCATGTGGAGCGCGTGCCGGATGCAGCCGCCGCTGAGGCGCGCGATTCGGTCCGCGGCCCTGTCGCCTTCCTCGAACAGACCATCGAACCGCACTCGCTTCCTGAGCAAGTCTGCCAGCGCGGACACGCCGCCCTGGTTGTCCCCACCGCCCTCCGCGGCGCGCCGGCGGACCTCGATCATCGGCACGACGACGATCTCGCCGCCGTAGAGCCCGCTCAGCCCCGCGCCGGCCGGCGCGTAACAGAGATACAGCGGAACCGTGATGACGAGGTGGGCGTCGAGGCTCTTCAGGGCGCCCATCCGCTCCCGGTAAAGCCGCTCCACCCCCTCGTGGTGTGCCTGGCTCAGCTTCTCCATGTTGTCGATGAGCACCACCAGCGGACCCGCGCCGTCGTCCGGCGCCTCCCTGGTCGCGGCGAAGGCCTTGTTCAGCCCCTCGATCAGCACGGCCGTCGTGGACCGCAGGGCGGTGCGGATGTCCTTCCGACGCTCCGCGCTGGGCAGGCGGACCTCGCCGAGGATCCGGGTGAGCGCCTCCGAGATGTCGCCGGGAAGATTGGTGATCGTCTTGCTCAGCGCCTCCTTGATCTGGTCCTTCCACAGCGGCATGAGCACCTTCACGGCCGCCGCCTTCCGCTGCTCATAAACGAGCTTCCACAGCGCGAGGAGGATGTCCTCGAGGTCGATGTCGGTCCGGTTCAGCATCACATCGGCGTCGAGGAACAGGACCGTCGCGAGCGGCGCGCCGTGAGAGGCCGTCTCCAGCTGGACCTTCATTCGAAGGAGCTCTGTGGTCTTCCCGCTCCCGAGGTGACCGCTGACGAAGTGGAGGGTTGGAATCCCACCGGACCGACGGATGTTGCGGACGATCCGGCCGAGGCGATCGCTGCCGCGGATGGCCGTCAGGTTGGCGAACAGGCTGGAATCTTCCCGCGGGTCCAGCGGCGAGTAGGGGTCGCAGAGGCGGACCGCATCGTCCAGATTCTGCGCGGGCGGCGGGGTCAGCACGCGGCTGGAGACCGCGTGGCCGCGGAGGGTGGCGATCGGGGCGTTGCTCATGGCAGAGGAGCTCCGGGGCGGACGCTACCACAAGCCTGGCCGCACGGCAGCGTCACCGCCGCCCGCGTCCCCCCGCCGGGCCGGCGCGATCCAACAAAGATGGGTCGCACCCGTCTCCGGGGTGGACGCGCCTCGGCTCGTCCAGGATCCACCAGCCGCCAGGACCCCTCCCCGGC
Source organism: Sorangium sp. So ce327 (assembly GCF_051530205.1). Taxonomy (NCBI): domain Bacteria; kingdom Pseudomonadati; phylum Myxococcota; order Polyangiales; family Polyangiaceae; genus Sorangium; species Sorangium sp. So ce327. Next base: position 6,781,043 of record NZ_CP150330.1, read on the forward strand.
GATCATGAGGCCAGCCAGGTGGGCTTGAACAGCAGGAGCAGACCGAGCAGCACCATGATCGCTCCGCTCAGCAGCTTGAGCCATCGTCCCTCTTTCTCCTGCAGCTTGCGGCGGCTCAACGTCGCCACCGCGATACCGACCATGATCATGTCGTCCGCCATGTAAGCCAGGTTGTAGAGCCCGAGATAGGCGTAGTGCTGCCACGCGGGGAGGCGCTTCTCGGCGAGGAGCTGGGTGTAGAGCGCCGGCAAGCCCGCGGTGCAGAGCAGCTCGACCACGTTGACCATGACGGCGAGGACGCCCGCGGCGGCGAGCGCGGAGGGCAGGGTCTCCGCCCTGACGACGGCCCGCATCCTCGCGTAGATCCCCGGCTTCACCGGCTCAGGGATGCTGAGCGACACGCCCCGCTTCCACGCGAAGAAGTCCTTGATGTGGACCGAACCGGCGAGCACGGCGATGGCTCCCAGCGCGATCTGCACGGCACGCGAGGCGCCGACCAGGAGGAAGAAGTTCAGCCAGGCGGCCATGAAGGCGAAATAGGCGAGACCGCTCACGAGCACGAACACGCCGGCAATCAGCAGCATCTTCGCCCGGCTCCGCAGCGTGGCGAGGAAGGAGAGGAGAAAGAGGAGCACCCACATGGCGCACGGGTTGAAGCCGTCCACGAGCCCCAGGAGGACGGTGAACGCCGGCAGGCCAAGATCGCGGACGTCCAGTCGCCCGAGGACGGGCACGTCGACGACGCCCGCGCGCGGCGCGGCGCCGTTGGCTGGGCACGGCGGCTGCTCCGGCGCGAGCGGACACGACGCGGCAGGCTCGCCGGCCGCGGTGGGCGGCGGCGGCGCGCTGTCGAGCAACGCCTCGATGCGCCGGCCCGTCGCGTCGCGCCCCGCGTACCCGACGACGAGCACCCCGCGCACATAGAACGCGGGGACGCTCACGGCAGCGGTCGACTGCCCCTCCGCGATCGCCCTCAGCCGGTCGAGCGCCGCGCGGTCCTCGACGACATCCGCGACGATCGTACGCAGGCCGGGCCGACGGCCCTCGAGCTCGGTCAGGAAGCGCTTGGCCTCGTCGCATCGAGGGCATCCCTCACGCGCGAACAGCTCCACATCGGCGCGCGGCTCGATCGGCGCAGCTCGCGCGAAGTCGCTCCAGAGAAGCGAGAAGGCGAGCACGCACGTCACCAGCGCTCGCACGACGACGGCAGGTCGCATGCGGAGCGGCCGTCGCACGATGCATGCTCAGCGGATCACGTGAGCAGTCCACGAGCGCAGCCCACAAGCGCAGTTCACGAGCGCAGCGAGCGGCCTCGAACGTGGCTCGTGATGCATAGCGCGCGTCGACGGGGCACAGCGATTGCTGGGTCTGGCAGACACATCACAGCGATGCCGCGGGCATATTCCATGGTGTCACAGCGCGACGCACCTGGGCCCGAGCGGCCGTCCGTGAGGAGCCGCGCGCTCGTCGTGTCGACGCTCTCCGGCTTGCTGGGCGGAGCCGCGGCGCACCTCGAAGGACACGCGCGTCTGGGAGACATGCTCTGGGCGGCCGGCGCGCTCATCGCGCTCGCCCTGGTGGGCGCGCGCATCCTGGCCGACGTGCTGAAGAAGCGGGCCGGCGTCGACGTCATCGCGCTCCTCGCCATCGGCGGCGCGCTCTTGCTCCGGGAGTACCTGGCCGGCGCGCTGATCGGGGCGATGATGGCGACTGGCAGCGCCCTGGAGGGGTACGCGGCCGCGCGCGCGCGGCGCGAGCTCTCTGCCCTGCTCGCTCGCGCTCCCCGCACCGCGCACCGCCGCGAGGGGGCCGACGTCACGACCATCCCGATCGGCGCCGTCGCCCCCGGCGACCGCCTGCTGGTCAAGCCGGGCGAGATCGTGCCGGTCGACGGGGTCGTCGTGGGCGCGCGGGCGCTCCTCGATGAATCGGCGCTGACCGGAGAGCCGCGGCCGGTCGAAAAGGCGGCTGGCGACCGCGTGGGCAGCGGGACCACGAACGCCGGCGCGGCCTTCGAGCTCCGCGCCGTCGCGAGCGCGGACGAGAGCACGTACGCCGGCATCGTCCGCCTCGTGCAGCAGGCGTCCGCCTCGAAGGCCCCGCTCGCCCGCCTCGCCGATCGCCATGCCATGGTGTTCGCCGCGCTCTCGCTCGCCATGGCCGCCGCGGCGTGGGGCCTCTCCGGCGACGCCGGCCGCGGGCTCGCCGTGCTCGTCGTCGCGACCCCCTGCCCGCTGCTCCTCGCGGTGCCCATCGCGATCGTCGGCGGCATCTCGCGCTCGGCCCGGCGCGGCATCGTGGTGAAGAGCGGCGCCGCGCTCGAGGCCCTCGCCCGGGCCGAGATCCTGCTCCTCGACAAGACAGGCACGCTCACGTTCGGCGGCCCGCGCGTGACCGGAGTGACGTGCTTCCGGTCGATCGAGGACGACACGGAGGTGCTCCGCCTGGCGGCGTCCCTCGAGCAGATCTCGTCGCACCCGCTCTCCGCGGCCCTGGTGCACGCTGCCCGCGAGCGTCGCCTCCGGCTGTCCTTCCCGGAGGGCGCTCAGGAGGCGCCCGGCGCCGGAATGACGGGCCGGGTGGACGGGCGCGCCGTCCGCGTGGGGAGCGCCGAATGGGCGGCGCAGGGCGCGCCGCTCCCGGAGGACGCCCTCGCCTTCCGGCGCCGCGCGTCCCGCGCCGGTGCGATGACCGTGTTCGTGGCCGTGGACGACCGCGTCATCGGCGCGCTGACGCTCGACGACCCGATCCGCCCCGATGCGCCGCGGACCTTGCGGGCGCTGCGGCGGGTCGGCATTCGCCGTGTCGTGATGGTGACGGGCGACCACCCCCTCGTCGCCGAGACGGTGGGCGCCACGCTCGGCGTGGATCGCGTGCTCGCCCAGCGCTCGCCGGAGGAGAAGGTCGCCGCCGTGCGCGAGGCGCGCGCCGAGGGGCTCACCGTGATGATCGGCGACGGGATCAACGACGCTCCAGCGCTCGCCGCAGCCGACGTCGGCGTCGCGATGGGCGCGCGCGGGGCCACCTCGTCCGCCGAGGCGGCCGACGTGGTGCTGGTGGTGGACAGGCTCGATCGCTTCGCCGAGGCCGTGACCATCGCGCGCCGCGCCCGCGCGATCGCCGCGCAAAGCGCGATCCTCGGCATGGGGCTGTCGCTTGTCGCGATGGGCGCGGCGGCGTTCGGCTTCCTGCCGGCCGCCGCCGGCGCGCTGCTGCAGGAGGCGATCGACGTCGCCGCGATCCTGAGCGCGCTGCGGGCGCAGAGCGGCGGGCGCGGCGCGAGGAGGCCAGCCCTCGGGGAGGCCATGAGCCGCCGGCTGGAGCTGGAGCACGACCAGCTCATCCCGATGCTCGATCGGGTGCGGGTCGTCGCCGAGCGCATCGACCACCTGGCGAGGGAGGCGGCGCGCGCAGAGCTCGACGCGCTCGACCGCTTCCTCCGCGAGCGGCTCCTCCCGCACGAGCGCGCCGACGACGCCGAGGTCTATCCGGTCATCTCCAGGCTGCTCGGCGGCGAGGATCCTCTGGCGCCCATGAGCGCGACGCACCGGGAGATCTTCCACCTGATCCGGCTGTACGAGCAGCTGCTCGGAGAGCTTGACCCGCGCGGGCCCACGGCCGCGGACGTGCAGGATTTCCAGCGGATCCTTTACGGGCTCCACGCGGTGCTGCGGCTCCATTTCGCGCAAGAGGAGGAGCTCTATGCGTCGCTGAGCGAGCGCTACCACGCAGACGCGCCGGCGGCGCCGTGGCGCGATGCGGTCGGATCGAGCGTCTCTCCGAGGAGCCGGCAGACATCCTGCTCGGACACCGGCGAGTAATCCTCGTACCAGAGCCCGACCGAATAGACGGGATCCCGGATATAGCAGTACACGAACTCGCGTGCCCGCCCCGAGAGCTGCGCGACCGCGGCATACGATGCGACGGGGACCGCGATGACGATGCCCGCCGGGCCGCCTTGCTCGACGGCCGTCACGGCGGCGCGCATGCTCGCCCCGGTCGCCACGCCGTCGTCGACGAGGAGAAGCGTCCGATCCCGGATGTCAGGCGCCCTGTGGCAGCCGTAATAGACGCGCTCCAGGCGCTCCACCTCCCGGGCCTCCACGTCGACGAGCCATTGCACCGTCCTGTCCGAGACCCCCAGCGCACGGCAGAGCTCTTCATCGACGACCCGAACGCCGCCGCTCGCGACGGCGCCGATCGTCATGTGATCATTGTCCGGGGCCACGATCCGGCGCGCGATCAGCACGTCCAGCGGCACCCGCAGCAGCTTCGCTACCTCGAAGCCCACTGGCACCCCGCCCCGCGGCAGCGCCAGGAGGGTCACGTCCTCCCGCCCCGCATAGGCGGTCAGCCGCGACGCGAGCTGGCGGCCGGCGTCGGCCCGATCTCGAAACGGCATGTTCCCCTCTCCATCCGGCGTCGCTGGGATCTCCGGCGGCGCTCGGTGCAGGGTGCAATTGTCTCGCCACGCATCGCGCCTGAGACCACCGGGCCGCTCTGGTCTGGCCGCGACGAGCGCCGCGGCACGCGGGCTGCCTATCCATCCTGCTGAGCCGCCAGACTGTACCACGAGGTGGCAGGCGTGCGATCGAGCGCGCGCTGGCCGCGACGCGAGACTCACTGAAGAGTCCACCCGAGTCGGCGGCGCCGATCGAGAGGGAGCCGCAATGTCGAATCGAGCTGTGTATCGCGCATGGATGCTGGGGCTGGCGATCGCCTCCGCCGTCTCGGCCGGGGCCGGCTGCGCCTCGCCGCCGAAGCAGCCCGCCACCGCGGAGGACGCCCGCCAGCGGACCTTGTTGTTCAACGTGACCAGCGGCCAGGAGGATGTGCACGCGGCGACCATGGCCCTCATGGCCGCGAGCAACTCGCTGGATGCCGGGTGGTCGACGATCCTGTACTTCAACGTGCACGCACCCGCGCTCGTGTCTCGAAATCTCTCGGACAGCGTCGCGCTCGCGGGCGAGCGCCCCGTGAAGGAGCTCCTGGCCGCCGCGATGGCCAAGGGAGCCAAGGTGTTCGTCTGCCCGCATTGCATGCAGGTTGCAGGGGTGAAGGCCGAGGAGCTCGTCGAGGGCGCCAAGCCCGCGGCCCTGCAGGCCGTGCTCGATCAGCTGCGCGGGGACGTCATTTCCCTCTCGTATTGACCCAGGCGCGACGCCGGGGCGGCGGTCGCCGCGCGCTCAGCGCGAGAACCATCGCTCGCTCAGCTACTTCTCCGAGCCTCCGCGTGCACCGCGTCGTCGCGGCGATCGACTGCGGCACGCTGGTCAACCCCGACCCCGTTCGTCCTCTGGGCGTGGAGCGCGTGGAGCGCGTGGAGCCCCCGCCCCGGCAGGATGACGCCGGTGGCCGCGCCGTCGCAGGCGTCCGGGCTGTCGGCCAAGGCGATGCTCACCGTCAACCGCTCGAACGACGGTAAGGCGTATGTCGACGGCAACCACGTGGCGGACGCTGCAGCGGTATTGCCGGGGCGCGCGAGGCCCTGGCGCGCCCGGACGTAAAGCCCGTGTCAGTGCACCTCGTGTCGGATCCGGGTCACGGGTTCGGTGCGGCCGCGACGGGTTGCGCGCTGTCGAGCCGATACGTCCCTGCCCGGAACGGTGAGGGGAGCCGATCGAGGGCATGACGCAGCCTATCACCGTCAACGTCGTGTGCTGACGCGCGCCTCGGCGCGCGGCCGTAGGCCCTGCGCCGAGGCGCGCGTGTGATTGCAAACATCGGTATCGGGCGCGGCCTTGCGGCCTCGATGACAAGAGTCGCGTGGTAGGACATCGTGGTTGCGTCGAAGCGAACAGCCTCTATGCTTGCGCGCCAGTGTTCGACACGGGGGGTGGGGGGATGTTCACACGACGTCAGTTCTTCAAGATCGGGGCGGGGGGCACGACCCTCCTCCTCCTCGACAGGGTCGGCGGCTCCGTTCGCACGGCGTGCGCGGCGATCCCCGGCGGCACGCCCGACCCGCTGCGCGTGGACAAGTACGTGACGCCGCTGCTCGTCCCGCCCGCGATGCCGCGCGCCGGCAAGATCACGCTCCACGGCGGCAGGTTCATCGACTACTACGAGATCGCCGTGCGGCAGTTCGAGCAACAGATCCTGCCTCCTCCCTACCCCGCGACGACCGTGTGGGGATACGGGCCGAAGGTCGCCCAGGGCGAGCCCCGGATCTTCCACGCGCCGTCGCTCACGATCGAGGCCGATCACGAACGACCGGTGCGGATCAAATGGATCAACGAGCTGGTGGACGCCGGCGGCAACTACTTGCCTCATCTCTTGCCGGTCGACCAGACCTTGCACTGGGCGAATCCGCCGGGAGGCATGGCGGGCCGCGACATGCGCCCAGAGCTCGACGAGATGCAGGAGACGCCGGGACGTTACACCGGCCCCGTGCCCATCGTCACCCACGTGCACGGCGCCGTGAGCGTCGGCGACGAGAGCGACGGTTACGCCGAGGCGTGGTATCTGCCCGACGCCGCCAACCTCCCAGAGGGGTACGCGACCGAGGGGACCTGGTACGATTTCTTCGCGGCGAAGGCGCTCGCCAAGTTCGGCGTGACCTGGGGGCCTGGATTCGCGATCGCCCAGTATCCGAACGCGGGTCGGGCCTCCACCCAATGGTATCACGATCACACCCTGGGGATGACGCGCGTGAACGTGTACGCCGGCCCGGCGGGCTTCTACCTGGTCCGCGGCGGCCAGGGCGACGTGGTGCTGGACGCGCGCACCCACAGGCCGGCCGTGCTCCCCGGCCCGGCCCCTTCGCGGGGCGACGCCCCCAACATCCACTATCGCGAGATCCCGATCGCGATCCAGGATCGCTCGTTCAACTCGGACGGGTCGCTGTTCTACCCGGACACCCGGGCCTTCTTCGGCGACATCACGGGTCCGTTCATCCCGCAAAGCGACGTCCCGCCGATCTGGAATCCCGAGTTCTTCGGCAACATGATCATGGTGAACGGCAACACCTGGCCGTTCTTGGCGGTCAAACAGCGCCGCTACCGCTTCCGCTTCCTCAACGGCTGCCAGTCGCGTTTCTTGATCCTGGATTTCAATCGGATCCGGGGCGTGGAAGTCTGGATGATCGGAAACGAGGGCGGCTTTCTGGATTCGCCGGTGAACCTCACGGCGACCAACGGCAACAGGCTGCTCATGGCGCCGGCCGAGCGCGCGGATCTCATCGTCGACTTCGGCCGTGTCCCGAAGGGCCGCCACATCCTCGCCAACGTCGGCCCGGACGAACCGTTCGGCGGCGGCGCGCCAGTCGTCGATTTCGCCCCGGCGGACCGGGCCTCCACCGGGCAGATCATGGCGTTCGACGTGATGCACACGCCGGGATGCGATCACAGCACACCGCCGCGCTTCCTGCTGTTGCCGCCCGCTCCGCCGCTGCCGCGCGAGACGACCAGGACGCGACCGCTCGTCCTGAGCGAGGTCACGTCGGTGGACTTCCCGGTGGAATTCCCGGATGCGCCGGTGGCGGCGCTGCTCGGGAGGAGCGAGGACGGTAAGGTCAAGCTGCTGGCGTGGGAGGACGATGTCACCGAGAATCCGCAGGTGGAGGACACGGAGGTCTGGGAGCTCCACAACTTGACGGGCGACGCCCATCCCATCCACATCCACGAGACCGTGTTCGAGGTGGTCAATCGGCAGGCCCTGGACATCGAGGCCCCGCCGGAAGGGCAGTTGCCGCCGCTCGTCGGCGCCGCACGTCCGCCGGAGCCGTGGGAGACGGGCTACAAGGACACGGTGATCGCCTATCCAGGCGAGGTGACGCGCATCCGGGCGCGGTTCCTCACCGCGGGCCAGTACGTGTGGCACTGCCACATCCTCGAGCACGAAGACAACGAGATGATGCGGCCGTACCGCATCGGCCCCGTCCAGCGGGGACAACCGACCTGAGGGGCGCGACGAGGGGCGCGGCCTTCCGCGCGCGGCCGCGGGATCGCAGGACGAAGGGCGCCGCGATGGCGGCGACGAGCAGCCCTCCGGGAGGCCCGCCGCCCGGTGCCGCCGACGACGCCCCCGCTGTCGCGGTCCGCCGCTACGACGTCGAGGTTCATGCCCTCTGCGCGATGTCGACGCAGTGCACCTGGTCGTGACCGCTGTCTTGCGTCTTGCCGACACCCCACTTGCCTGAGCGTGTGCGACCGCTTCATGCCATGGCCCGCGGGCTGCATGACGGGGCGTGAACGCACGTCTGCTGCGTATCCCGGATGTCCTGTGATGAGCACGCGCCAGAGCCCGATCGACGCCGAGCCGTCCGCCGCTGCGCGACAGGCCAGGCGCTCGATCGCGCCTGGAACCTCCATGCCCTGGAAGCCAGGCTTGCTCGCCTGCGCGGCCTGCGTAGGTCTCGCGGCGTGCGGCGAGACCCGCTCGACCGCCTCGCCGGAGCCGGCGCGGTTCACCGATCGGATCGCTCGGCTGGCCGCCGAGCGATGTGACGGCTGCCACGCCACGGCGCCGGGCGGATCCATGGCGGCATACCGCACCGCGAGATCGTTGGTCACGCCCGGCAAGCCCGACGAGAGCCTTTACTACACCCTGCCGGAACGCCATCCGGCCGCGTGGGGAGACGCTGCCGGGCTGGTGCGCGCGTGGATCGAGGCGGGCGCGCCGGAGTAGCCTCGACCGTGGAAGCATGGGAGGCACCGCGGGCAGCACGCGCGCGCGTCGCTCGGCTGCTCTGGATCGCCGCCTACCTGGCGCTCGCCGCGAGCGTCCTCTTGCTGCTGCTCGTCGGCGCCGTCCCGAAAGGACGAGGACTCGCGGTGGAGATCGCGGCAGGGCTCGGCTACGTCGCGCTGGCGCTCCTTTCGCTGCAGCTCGCGCTGGGGGCGCGGGCGCGGCGCATCGTCAACGCGCTCGGCCTGGACGCGGTGCTCCTCTTCCACCGGCAGGCCGGGCTGTGGACCGCGGCCTTCGTCGCCGCGCACGTCGTGCTCCTCGCCGTCGCCGAGCCCTGGTACGTCGCGCACCTCCTCGACCTCTCCGCGAGCGCGCCGCGCGCGCTGGCCCTGGCCTTCGCGCTGATGGGTCTCCTTCTGCTCGTGCTCGTCCCGCGCCAGCTGACCCGGCTGCGCATCCCCTACGAAGCGTGGCGCGTCGGGCATGGGCTGCTGGCGGTGACCGTCGTGGGGATCGCGCTCTGGCACGTGCTCACGCTCGGACGCGCGAGCGCGACGCCGGTGAAGCAGGCCGCCATCACCGCGCTCGTCGCTGTCCCGGCGGCGGCGCTGGTCGCGTCTCACCTGCTGCGTCCGCTGCTGGCGCTCCGGCGACCGTGGCGCGTCGCCGAGGTGCGCCGCGAGCAGGATCGCGTCTGGACCCTGGTCCTCGAGGCGGCCGGGCATGACGGGCTCCGGTTCCAGCCCGGCCAATCGGTCTGGCTCACGCTGGGCCGGTCGCCGTTCTCGCCCCGGCAGCACCCCTTCACCATCGCGTCGAGCGCGGCCTCGCCGCGGCGCGTGGAGCTCACGATCAAGGAGCTCGGCGATTTCACGCGCACGATCGGGCAGACCCCCGTGGGGACGCGGGCGTACCTCGCCGGGCCCTACGGCGCGTTCGCGCTCGATCTCCGGGCTCCGCGCCCGCTCGTCTGCGTCGCCGGCGGGATCGGCATCACGCCGATGATGAGCATGATCCGCACGCTGCACGACCGGGGTGATCGCCGTCCAGTGCTCCTCGTGTACGCGAGCAGCACCGTCGACACGATCGTGTTCGCGCAGGAGCTCGACGAGCTCGCCCGCGCCATGGACCTCCGCGTTGTGCACGTCATCGAGAGACCGCCCCCCGGATGGACCGGGCAGGGCGGGCTCATCGGACGCGAGCTCCTCGACCACCACCTGACCGACCGGTACGCGGGCGCGGAGGTCTTCGTGTGCGGCCCCGAGCCGATGATGAATGTCGTGGAGCGGGCGCTCCGCGACCGCGCCGTGCCCGGCGGGCGCGTGCACGCAGAGCACTTCGTGCTCGTCGGATCGAGGCCGCCCGGGCGGCGATCGATGCGGGAGGAGCACGTCCGCGTCCTCTCGGCGGGCATCGCGCTGATGCTTCTCGTGGCCGTGCTCCTCGTCGCCGCTGTCCGCGCTCAGCGCGAGAACCAGGACTCGCTCAGGTATTTCTCCCCTTCGTCCGGGAACAGGGTGACCACGTTCTTCAGCTCAGGGCTCTTCTCCTTGACCCGCCTGGCGGCCAGGAGGTTCGCGCCCGAGGAGACCCCGACGAAGCAGCCGTGAACGCTCGCGATCCGCCTCGCCTCCGCGATCGCCTCTCCGTCCTCGACCCGGATGACGTCGTCGATGAGCTCGATGTTGTCCTCGATGAGCGGAGGCACGAACCCGTCGGCGATGCCCTCGATCCGGTGGGGCCGGCAGACCTCGGGCCGGCCGCGCAGGCGCCCGTAGACGAGGGCGCACCGGGCGGGCTCGACGCCGAAGACCTTGACCTCGGGGTTGACCCGCCTGAAGGCCCTCGCGAGGCCGATCAGGGTCCCGCCGGAGCCGATCGCCGCGACGACCGCGTCGATCCGCCGGCGACCGAAGGCGCGAAGGATCTCCCCGCCGAGGTGCTTGTCGTGGTCTTCGGCGTTCCAGGGGTTGGCGAACTGATTTACATGGAAATGGCCCTTCTCCTTTCCCATGGCGCTCGCCCTTTGCACCGCGATATCCGTCCGATCCCGCGGGACTGTCCGCACGTCGGCGCCGAACGCCTTCATCATCTTGTAGCGCTCCTCGGAGAGGCCCTCGGCGATGAAGATCGTCACCTTGTAGCCTTTCACGGCGCCGACCATGGAGACGGCAGCTCCCGTGTTTCCGGACGATGCCTCGACGATCGTGCCGCCCTTCTGAAGGAGCCCTGCCTTCTCCGCCTTCTCGATGATGTACCTGGCGAGCCTGTCTTTGACGGAGCCAGAGGGGTTGAGGTACTCGCATTTTACGTGAACGCCGTCGAACGTCAGCAGGGGAGTTTCGCCGATCGCATCGAGTATCGTCTTCATGTCCACGGCCCCGCGTCGTCCAGCGCGTGCACCGGCGCGACGGCCTCCCGCCGCGCTCCCCGCCGCGCTGCTCTGCTGGCTCGGTGTGCACGAGCCGGGCCGCTCGGCTGCGTCACCGCCGGAATCGCTCGCGAGGCGTGAGATCGAAAGCCACGGCGCATCGCGCCGCGTCATGCCTTCTCGTCGGCCCGCGCGGCGAGGCCCTCAGCCGCCCGGGCGCCTTCCTGTCCGCGGGGCGCTCACGGCGCCTCCTCCCCGGCCGTGCCGTTCGTCCCCGTGGCCGCCTCGAGCGTGGACAGGTCGCCCTCGGGCAGACCGAGCTCGCGCGCCCGGAGCAGCCGCCGCATGATCTTGCCGCTGCGCGTCCGCGGCACCGAGCCGGCGAAGGCGATCTCGCGCGGCGCGACCGCCGGCCCGAGGTGCTTGCGCGCGAAGCCGATGAGCTCCCGCTCGATGTCCGGGGACGGAGCGTGCCCGGGCTTCAGCGCGACGAACGCCTTGACGACCTCGCCGGCGATCGGGTCCGGCCGCCCGATCACGGCGGCCTCGGCCACGGCGGGGTGCATGAGCAGCGTGCTCTCCACCTCGAAGGGACCGATGAGGTGCCCGGCGCTCTTGATGACGTCGTCGTCGCGCCCGACGAACCAGTAGTATCCATCCTCGTCTCGCCGGGCGAGATCGCCGCTCAGGTACCAGCCACCCGCGAAGCACTTCGCATAACGCTCGGGGTTGTTCCAGTAGGCGCGAAACATCGATGGCCAGCCGGGGCGCAGCGCGATCTCCCCCTCCACGTCAGGCTGCTCGATCACCTCGACACCCCCCTCGGGTGTGCGGCGGACGATCGCCGCCTCCACGCCAGGCAGCGGGCGCCCCATGGATCCCGGGCGGACATCCACGGAGGCGAGGTTGGCGATCATGATCCCCCCCGTCTCGGTCTGCCACCAGCCGTCATGGAAGGGGCGCCCGAACACCTCGTTGCTCCATGACACCGCGTCCGGATTCAGGGGCTCACCCACGCTGGCCATGAAGCGCAGCGCGCGGAGGTCGCGGGCGCGGAGCGGCTCCACGCCGGCTTTCATGAGCATCCTGATCGCCGTCGGCGCGGTGTACCAGACCGTGATGCGCTCTCGCTCGAGGATCTCGTACCAGCGCTCGGCGTCGAAATCGGCCTCATCGACGACCAGGGTCACGCCGTTCGTCAGCGGCGCGAGGATGCCGTAGGAGGTGCCTGTCACCCATCCCGGGTCCGCCGTGCACCAGAAGATGTCGTCCGGATGGAGGTCGAGGGCGAGCCTCCCGGTCACATGGTGCATCAGCACGGCTGCGTGGACGTGGAGGGCGCCCTTCGGCGTGCCCGTCGTCCCGCTCGTGAAGTGCAGCAGGGCCGGCGCTTCCGGGTCGGTCGGCGGGACCTGCGCCGCGGCGGGCGCCCCGTCGAGCAATCTACGGTAGGAGAGCGTCCCCGGCGCCTCGCCGTCCACGAGGATCACGTGCTCGAGCCACGGCAGCTCGCCGCGGATCGGCGCGACCCTGCGCGCGTAGAGCCGCGACGTGGTCACCAGCACGCGCGCCTCGCCGATGCTCATCCGCGCGCGCAGCGGCTCGGGGCCGAAGGCCGAGAACAGGGGACAGAAGATCGCCCGGTGCCTGAGCGCGCCGAGCGCGGCGACGTAGAGCTCCGGCGTCCTGCCGAGCAGCGTATAGACGCGATCTCCCGGCCGGACCCCCAGGCCGGCGAGCGCGCCGGCGAAGCGGGCCGTGAGCTCGGCGAGCTCCCCGTAGCGGATGTCCACCCGCTCTCCGTCCTTGCCGAGCCAGCGGATCGCGACGCGATCCCTGCCGGCGCGCGCGGCATGACGGTCCACGGCTTCGTAGGCCATGTTGAGCCCCTGTCCGCCGGGCAACCCGGTCAGCTCGGCCCGCGCCTCCGCCCACGAGAAGCGGCGGCACGCCTCCGTGTAGTCGGCGAGGTTCGGCGGCGGCTCTCCCGCGCCGCGAAGCTTCGTGATCTGCCTCGGCGCCTCCATCATCGCCTCCCCTGACCGGCACGCAACCGCCGTACCGGGCGCGGGCTCTTGCCCTCGGCGCCGAAGTGGCGACAAAGAGCCCACGCCGCCCAGGCGGCCACGGCCGCTCCGCACGCTGCTCGCGCAACGCACGCACACGCGCGCTGCGGCGCTTCCGCAGCGCCAGGCTGGCCTTCGCCGCGAGCGCCCCAGAGCTCGGGGTCGCCGTCACCTCCGCTCCGGGGCCGTGGGATCACGCCTTTCGATCGGGCGCCGCTCTCTTATTGATCCGGCTTGGTCCGGCACGCCGCCGGCGCGCGGAGCGGGCGGCCCGGAGCGCAAGGAGCACGGCATGTCGTCCCTCATCTGGTCCCTGGTCGGCGCGTCGCTCGCGGCGGCCTTCTTCGGCGCGCTCGCCCGCTCCGTCCGCCGGCTCCTCGCCGAAGGCGCCACCGCGCGGGCGCTGCTGCTGCACACGGGGCGGTGGATCCTGCTGCTCTCGGCGCTCACCGCGATCGCGCGGCTCCACGGCCGCGCCCTCCTGCCCGTCGCGGCAGGGTTCGCGCTCGTCCAGGCTGCGCTCTGCATGGTCGCGCGGGCATGGCCGCGTCCGGCGGAGGACAGGCGCGCATGAGCTCGCCGCTCGCCGAGCCCGCCCTCTTCCACGTCGGTCCCGTGCCCTTCGCGGAGAGCACGCTCACGAGCGTCGCCATCACGGCGGCGCTCGGGGGCGCGAGCGCCCTGATCGGACGGCGGCTGTCCGTGAGGCCAGGCAGGCTCCAGGCCGCCGCGGAGGTCGTCGTCGTCGCGATGGGCGATCAGATCCGCGCCATCCTCCGGCGCGATCCCGCGCCCTACCTGCCGCTCCTCGGCACGCTCTTCCTCTTCCTCGTCACCGCCAACTGCGCCGGCGTGCTCCCCATGGTCCATGCGCCGACCGAGCGCATCGAGACGCCGCTCGCGCTCGCGCTCATCGTCTTCTTCTCCGTCGCGGGCTACGGCGTACGCGCGCACGGCCCGCTCGGCTATCTCAAGCATTTCCTCGAGCCGAGCCCGCTGCTCGCGCCGATCCACCTCCTCTCGCAGGCGACCCGGACCTTCTCCCTGATGATGCGCCTGCTCGGGAACATCATGAGCCACGGGCTCGTGCTCGCCGTGGTCGTCTCGGTGGCCGGCCTCCTCGTCCCCATCCCCGTCATGGCGTTCGCGCTGTTCGTGGGGATCGTGCAGTCGTACATCTTCACCGTGCTCGCGGCCGTCTACGTCGGCGCGGCGATCGAGGAGCAGGTCGACGGGAGGGCCGCGTGAGCGCGGAGAGCCTGAGCATCCTCGGCGCCGTGCTCGCGGTCAGCGCCGGGGCCGTCGGGCCGGCGTTCGCCGAGGGCCGCGCGATCGTCGCGGCGATGGAGGCGATCGCCCGCCAGCCGGAGGCGAGCTCGACGATCGCGCGGACCCTGTTCGTCGGCCTCGCGATGATCGAGGCCACGGCGATCTACTGCCTCGTGGTCGCGCTCGTCCTGCTCTTCGCCAACCCGTTCGTGCGCTGAGCCATGCACGTCTCCGGCTGGAACATCGCGCTGCAGACGGTCAATTTCCTCGTGCTCGCCTGGCTCCTCCAGCGCTTCCTGTGGAAGCCGGTCGCCAGGATCGTCGAGGCGCGGCAGCGGGACGCCGCGGCCCTGCTCGGCGATGCGCGCGAGGAGCGCGCGCGGGCGCAGCGGGCCGAGCAGGAGGCGCAGGTCAGGCGCGCGGCGCTCGAAGAGGAGGGGCGCCGCGCGCTCGAGGCGTCGCTGCGCCGCGCCGACGGGGAGGCGCAGCGGGCCCGCGAGGAGGCGGAGCAGAAGGCGCGCTGCCTGCTCGAGCAGGCGCGGGCCGAGATCGCGGAGGAGCGGGCGCGCGCGCTCCGCGAGCTCGAGGCGCAGGCGACCGAGCTCGCGATCGCGATCGCGGAGAGGCTGCTCCGCGAGGCGTCGGCGGGGCAGGACGCCCTGCTGGTCGCCCGGGCCATGCAGACCCTGGACGAGCCGGAGCAGCGGCGGCTCGTCGCCCGGCAGCTCGACCAGCTCGACGAGGCGCGCGTGGAGGTGGTCTCGGCGAGCCCGCTCGGGAAGGACGCGGAGCAGCGGCTCCGCGCGTGGCTCTCGGGGGTCGCCGCGCGCCCCGTGGCCCTGGTGTTCCAGGTCGATCCGTCGATGGTCGCGGGCCTTGCGCTGCGCTTCCCCCACGGGGTGTGGCAGCTCAGCTACCGGGCGTGGCTCCAGCGGATCGCGGCCGCCCTCGAGGTGCGGGATGGGGCTTGCTGAGGACCTCGGCGGCTGGGTGGCGCAGGCGAGGGACCGCGCGCGCGGCCTCCCTCTCGGGCCGGAGGCGCGGGAGGTCGGGCGCGTGCTCCGCGTGGCCGACGGCATCGCGACCGTCAGCGGCCTGCCGAGCGCGAAGCTCGACGAGGTCCTCGTCTTCGAGGACGGCACGCGCGGCCTCGCGGTGGCGCTCGATCCCGGCGCGATCGGCTGCGTGCTGCTCGGTCCGGACAGGGGCATCGCCGCGGGCTCCGCCGTCCAGGGGACGGGCAGGGTGATCGACGTGCCCGTCGGCGAGGCGCTGCTCGGGCGCGTCGTCGACCCGCTCGGGGCGCCGATCGACGGGGGCGGGCCCCTCGGCGGGGCGGCGCTCTCCCGCGCGCGCGCGCCGATCGAGCGCCGGGCGCCGTCCATCGTCGATCGCGCCCCCATCGCCGAGCCGCTCTTCACGGGGATCCTCCTCATCGACGCGATGCTCCCGCTCGGGCGCGGCCAGCGCGAGCTCATCATCGGCGACCGCGGCACCGGAAAGACCGCGATCGCGGTCGACGTGATCCTGAGCCAGCGGGAGACCGATGTCGTCTGCATCTATGCGGCGATCGGCCAGACCTCGTCCTCGGTCGGCGCGGTGATCGACGCCGTTCGCCGCTACGGCCCGAAGAACCGGACCACGTGCGTCGTCGCCGCGCCGGACGCCACGGCCGGGCTCCAGTGGCTCACCCCCTACGCGGCCTGCTCGATGGCGGAGCACTTCGTCGAGCGCGGCGGGCACGCGCTGCTCGTCCTCGACGACCTCACGAGCCACGCCCTCGTGCACCGGCAGATCTCGCTCTTGCTGCGCCAGCCCCCGGGGCGCGAGGCGTTCCCGGGCGACGTGTTCTACCTGCACTCGCGGCTGCTGGAGCGGGCCGCGAAGCTGACCGGGGCGCTCGGCGGCGGCTCCCTGACCATGCTGCCCATCGCCGAGACGCAGGCCAGCAATCTGAGCGCCTACATCCCGACCAACCTCATCTCGATCACCGACGGGCAGATCTTCCTCGACCCGCGCCTCTACAACGAGGGATGGAAGCCCGCGATCGACGTCGGCAAGAGCGTGTCCCGCGTGGGCGGCAAGACGCAGACGCCCGCGATGCGCGCCGTCGCGGAGAGCCTCCGGCTCGAGTACGCGCAGTTCCTGGAGCTCGAGCTGTTCGCGCGCGTCGGCGGGGGCGCGGAGGAGGCCACGAAGCGAGCGCTCGAGCGCGGTCGAAGGGCGCGCGCGGCGATGGCGCAGCCGCTTCACCGGCCGCTGTCGGCGGGGCGGCAGATCGCCTTGCTGACGGCGCTCCAGGAGGGCTTGCTCGACCCGCTCCCGGCGGCGGCGATCGACGCGTTCCGCGAGGCGCTCGACCGCGGGCTCCCGGCGCGGTGTCCCGCGACGCTCGCGCGGATCGAGGCGGGCATAGAGCCCACGCCGGAGGAGCGCCGCGCGCTCCTCGCCGAGCTGGCCGCGATGGCGGCCGAGGTCGGAGCTCGCGGCGACGAGGGGCGAGGCGATGGACGCGGCTGAGCTCGCCGCGCGGATCCGCACGCTCTCGCAGGCGGCGAAGGTGGTCGACGCGATGCGCTCGGTCGCGGCGTCGCACCGGCGGCAGGCCAACGACGCCTTCATGGGGTTCGAGCGCTACGCCGCGGCGACGCGGGAGGCGCTCGGCCAGGCGCTCGAGCTGCTCGACGCGGAGGAGGGGCGCGCGCCCTTCGAGAAGCCCGCCGGCGCCGCCGGCGCCCGGCGCGTCGTGGTCCTCTTCTCGGAGCATGGGTTCGTCGGCGCGCTCAACGAGCGGCTGCTCGACGCGGCGCTCCGCGTCGCCGGCGAGGATCCGGGGCCGGCGGAGCTCGCTGCGCTGGGCACGCGGGGGCTCCGGCTCTGCCGCGACCGCGGCGTCGCCGCGCTGGCCTCGGGCCCGCTGCCGTCGACGATCTCCGGCGTCGGCCCGGCCGCGGATCGGCTCACGCGGGACGTGTTCGGCGCGATCGCCGGCGGCGCGATCGCCTGCGTCGATCTGGTGTTCGCGCGGCGCGCCGGCGCGCTCGGGTGGGGGCCCGAGGCGCTCCGGCTGTTCCCGCCGGAGCGCGGGTCCGGGGCGGAGGCGGCGCGTGGCGAGCCCCCGCTGCGCACGTTGCCGGCGGCCGCGCTCGTCGCGCGGATCATCGAGGAGCACTGCCTGGCCCAGGTGGTCTGGGCGCTCGGCGAGGCGTTCGCGTGTGAGCGCGCGGCGCGCCTCGCGGCCATGGAGGCGTCGCAGCGCAGCCTGCGGGAGGAGCTCGACGAGCTCTCGCGCGCGGAGCGCACCGCGCGGCAGGAGGCGATCACGAGCGAGCTCCTCGAGATCGCCGCCGGCGCGGAGCCGCTGCGCGAGGCGGAGGGGTGACGATGGCGGGCGGCGACGGAGCCGGCGCGGGGCGGGCCGAGGGCGCCGTGCGCAGGGTGCGGGGATCGGTGGTCGACGTCGCGTTCCCCGCCGGTGCGCTCCCACGCACGGGCGAGGCGCTGACGCTCGATGTCGACGGCCGCCGCCTCGTGCTCGAGGTGCAGCAGCAGCTCGATCCCGAGCACGTGCGGACGGTGGCCCTCGGGTTCACCGGGGGCCTGCAGCGCGGGGCGCGCGTCGCGGCCGCCGGGACGCCGATCACGGTGCCCGTGGGAGAGGCCGCGCTTGGCCGGCTTGTCGACGTCCTCGGTGACCCGCTCGATCGGCGCGGCGCTTTCCCGCCGGACGCCCCGCGCCGCCCGATCTCCCGACCGGCGCCGCCGCTCGAGGCCGAGGTGCGGGCGCGCGAGGCCTATCCCACGGGCATCAAGGTGATCGACCTGCTCGCGCCGCTCGCGCGCGGGGGCAAGGCAGGGCTCTTCGGCGGGGCCGGGGTCGGCAAGACGGTGCTCTTGATGGAGCTCATCCGGAGCACGATCTCGAAGCAGCGCGGCGTCGCTGTGTTCGCGGGGATCGGCGAGCGATCGCGCGAGGGGAACGAGCTCTGGCTCGAGATGCGCTCCTCGGGGGTGCTCGACCGGACGGTGCTGGTCTTCGGCCAGATGAACGAGCCGCCGGGCGCGCGCTTCCGCGTCGGGATGACGGCGCTCGCGCACGCCGAGTTCTTCCGCGACGAGCGCGGGCAGGACGTGCTGCTGCTCATCGACAACATCTTCCGCTTCGTCCAGGCCGGCAGCGAGGTCTCCGGCCTCCTCGGGCGCCTGCCCTCCCGGGTGGGCTACCAGCCCACGCTCGCCACGGAGATCGCCGAGATCGAGGAGCGGATCGCCTCCACCGCGCGCGCATCGATGACGTCGATCCAGGCCGTGTACGTCCCCGCCGACGACATGACCGATCCGGCGGTCGCGCAGATCCTCACGCACCTCGACGCGGCGATCGTGCTCTCGCGCAAGCTGTCGAGCGATGGGATCTATCCGGCGATCGACCCCCTGACCTCGAGCTCCATCTTGATGGACCCGCTCGTCGTCGGCGCAGGCCATTACCGGACCAGCGCGCAGGTCCGCCGTACGCTGGCGGAGTACCGGGAGCTCGCCGACATCATCGCGATGCTCGGGATCGAGGAGCTCTCGCCGGAGGACCGGCGCACGGTCGCGCGGGCGCGGCGGCTCCAGCGGTTCCTCACGCAGCCGTTCGTCGTGACCCAGCCGTTCACGGGGCGCGCGGGCGCGAGGGTCGAGGTCGCCGAGTGCATCCGGGGGTGCGACGCGATCCTCGCCGGAGAGTGCGACGACTGGCCGGAGGCCGCGCTGTACATGGTGGGCACGCTCGACGAGGCGCGCGCGCGGGTGAAGGGATCATGAGGCTCACGATCGTGACGCCGGCGGCGCTGATCGCGGAGGTGGATCCGGTCCGCCACGTCCGCGCCGAGGACCCGACGGGCTCCTTCGGGATCCTCCCGGGGCACGCGGACCTGCTCACGGTGCTCGTCGTCTCGGTGCTCGTGTACCGGGACGAGGCGGGGCGCGAGCGCTTCGTGGCGGTGCGCGGCGGTGTGCTGACCGTCCGCGAGCGGCGGGCGGTCGAGGTCCTCACCCGCGAGGCCGTCGCGAGCGACGACCTGGACCAGCTCGAGCGCGACGTGCTCGTCCGCTATCGCCGCACGGCCGCCGCCGAGGAGGAGGCCGCCCGCGGCCTGCGCCGGCTGGAGGGAGCGCTGCTGTGCCGGGTGGCCGACCACCTGCGGCTCACGGGGCCGCGCCATGGGGTCCCTCGGCTGGAGCCGCGGTGACCTCCCCGGGAAGCGAGGGACCGGGGCGCGCGCCGAGGGAGCCCGATCCCTTGCACGAGGGCGTCGTCCGGTTCGGCGAGCGGCGCAGGCGCTGGGCATGGGAGCGGGGGCGGCCGCTGGGGCTCGCGCTGTCCCTGGTCGGCCTCGGGTGGCTCGTCGTGCTGCCGGCCCTGCTCGGGCTCTTCGTGGGGAGCTGGCTCGACGCGCGCTTGCGGACAGGCGTCATGCTCCGGGCCGGCCTCGGTCTGCTCGGGCTCGCGCTCGGCTGCACGAGCGCGTGGCGGTACGTCGCGCGCCAGCTCCGGCGCGGTGACCGCGGGCACGGCTGACGCTACGCCGCGCGCTGCGCGAGCGTCTTCGCCAGGTAGTCGGTGCACCCGCGGACCGTCGCGATCCGCCGGTAATCCGACTCGGGCACGCCCACGGCGAGCGCCGCGTCGAGGGCCGTCACGAAGCGAAGGAAATCCATCGAATCGATGTCGAGCTCCTCGCGGACGTCACGGTCGGGGCCGAGCGCCCCGACGTCCGCCTCCGGCGCGATGCGCTGGAGCTCCCGGCGCACGACGGCCTCGATCTCGTCCTTGTTCATCGGTCAAAGTCCCTCCGGTCGTTGCAGGAGCGCGCCCAGCGAGGCGAGGTAGGCGGCCGCGCGGTGGCCGTCCGTCACCCGGTGGTCCGCGGCGAGCGTCGCGTTCACGAGCGGCCGCGGCACCACGCGGCCGTCGACGACCCACGGCCGCTCGGCGATCTTCCCGAGCCCGACGATGGCCACCTGCGGCGGAAAGATGACGGGAAACACCGTCTCCACGCCGCGCTCCCCGAGGCTCGTGACGGTGATCGTGGGGTCGCTCATCTCGGAGCTGCGGAGCGTCCCGGCCCGGGCGCGCTGGACCAGGTCCTTCAAGGCGGCCATCAGCTCGTCGAGCGGCAGCCGGTCCGCGTCGTGCAGCGCCGGCGCCACGAGCCCGCCGCCCCGGAGCGACACCGCCACGCCGAGGTGGATCCTCGGGGCGGGCGGCGCCTCATCCCCCTCCCAGCGGGCGTTCAGCTCGGGGACGTCACGCAGGGCGAGCGCCGCCGCCTTGAGGAGGAGCGCGCCCGGCAGGAGCCTCCCGGCCACGTTGCGCTCCGCGTTCTCCCGCTCGACCCAGGACATCGCCGTGCGGAGGTCGATGGTCGTACCGAGGTAGAAGTGCGGCGCCTCGCGCTTCGATCGGGCCATCGCCGCCGCGATCGCCCGGCGCATGCGGGCCGACGCCTCCTTGGTCATGGCATCGGCCGCCGCCTCCTTCGTGCCGGCCGCCGCCGCCCGCTCGACATCCACGGCCTCGACGGCGCCGTCCGGTCCCGTCCCCTGGACCCGCGCAAGGTCGACCCCGAGCTCCTGCGCCCGCCGCCTCGCGCGGGGAGACACGCGCGGCCCCTGCGCGAGGGCCGCGGGCGGCGACGCGGCCTCGCGCGGCGCCCCGGCGACCGCCGGGGGAGGAAACGGCGGCGCGGGCGCGGCAGGCGCGGCAGGCGCGGCGGGTGGGGGCGCGCCGGCCGCAGCCTCACGCCCCTCGAGGATCACGGCCATCGGCGTGCCGACGGGCACCTTCTGCCCGGGCTCCACGAGGAGCCGGTCGATGACGCCGCTCGTGAACACCTCGACCTCCACGAGCCCTTTCTCCGTCTCGACCTCGGCGATCACGTCGTCGCGCGCGACGCGGTCCCCCACCGCGCGGCGCCACTTCACCAGCGTCCCGGCCTCCATGTCCGCGCCGAGCGAGGGCATCAGGAACTCAGACATCGCGCCGCACCGTCCTCTCCACGGCGGAGACGATGCGCGGGACCTGCGGCAGCGCCGCCTCCTCGAGGTGGCGCGCGTAGGGGATGGGCACCTCGGCGCTGCACACCCGCGCGACGGGCGCGTCGAGCTCGTAGAACGCGCCCTCCATGATCCGCGCGCTCACCTCGGCGGCGAGGCTCCCGCTCCGCCACCCCTCGTCGATGAGCACGGCGCGGTGCGTCCGCCGCACGGTCGCGAGGATCGCCTCCTCGTCGAGCGGCCGCAGGCACCGGAGGTCCAGCACCTCGGCCTCGACGCCGCGGCCCGCGAGCTGCTCGGCCGCGGCGAGCGCCTTCGGGACCGAGCCGCCGTGCGCGATCAGGCTCACGTCGCGGCCCGCGCGCCGCACCTCCGCGCGGAAGGGAGCCGCCGGGGGCGCCTCGTCGTCGAGCTCGCCCTCCATGGGGTAGAGGTACTGGTGCTCGAAGACGACCACCGGGTCCGGATCGTCGAGCCCGGCCAGCAGCATGTCGCGCGCGTCCTGCACCGTCGCGGGCGCGAGGGCCTTGAGCCCGGGCACGTGCGCGTACCAGTTCTCGAGGCTGTGCGAGTGCTGCGCGGCGAGCTGGCGGCCGCCCCCCGTGGCCATGCGCACGACGAGCGGGATCGTGAACTGGCCGCCGGACATGTGCCGGAGCGTCGCCGCGTTGTTCACGATCTGGTCGAGCGCGAGCAGGCTGAAGTTGACCGTCATCACCTCGACGATCGGGCGCGCCCCGCCGAGGGCGGCGCCGATGCCGGCGCCGACGAAGGTCGACTCGGCGAGCGGCGTGTCGCGGACCCGCTCCGGGCCGAACTCCTCGAGCAGGCCGGCGCTGCACGCGTAGGCGCCGCCGTAGCGGCCCACGTCCTCGCCCATCAGGAAGGCCCGCGGCTCGCGCCGGAGCGCCTCGCGCAGCCCGGAGCGGACCGCCTCGCGGTAGGTCGCCGTCCGCTTCATGTCACGGGTCCTCCCGGGCGCAGAGCAAGCGGGTCAGGGCCTCGACCGGCGGGGCGGGCCCTGCCGTGCTGCGCGCGTTCCTGGTCTGGCCGGGTGCCTCCCCTCATCACATTCAGGCTCCGAGAGACGCGGCCGAGCAACGAGCGTACCGGCGCCGAGGCGCTCGGGGCTGGCCCGCTCGGCGCTGCGAGCTCAGCGGCGAGGTGCGCCGTGATCTCCTGATGGGGGGGCGGCCGGACGTCGGCCGCCGTCGAGTTGGGCACCTGCGCATGGGCGTGCCGCGCCGTGTGCGCTTCCCACGAGCTGGTACAGCCGCTACCAGTATCGATTGCTGGAGTGTACGCGCGTCCCACCTGCACCCGCACGAGGCGGCTGGTATGCTCGCCCCGATGACTCAAGCCTCCCACGCCACGGGCGCGATCGAGCTCGAAACGAAGACGTTCAGCGTGGCCAAGCTTCTCGACGCGATCCGCACCGGACGCATGAGGATTCCGCGGTTCCAGCGTGGATTTCGGTGGAGCGACGAAGATCGCCGGCTGCTCTTCGACAGCCTTCAGGCGGGCTATCCGATTGGCACGCTCCTGCTCGCTCGCGGCGAGGCACCGGCCGACCGGGTCACCCTCGGCGGATATTCGATCGATGTACCCCCTACCCCGGACGCGCTTTGGGTCGTCGACGGGCAACAGCGCCTGAGCACCCTGGCGACGGCGCTCCTCGAGGATCACTCAGGTGCCTACCGTGCCATCTATTTCGATCTCGAGACGGAGCGCTTCGAGATCGGCACCCGGCGCCGCGCTCCTCCGCCGCACTGGGTGCCCGTGCACACGCTATCGAGCTCGTCGACCCTCAACAAATGGCTACGCGAACGGGCGATGTCGGATCGGATCTCGGACCGCGCCGACGAGATATCGCGGCGAATCCGCGAATACACGGTCCCCGCGTACCTCGTTCCGTACGATGGGCGCAACGACGCGTTGCTCAAGCAGATCTTCGCCCGCATCAATCGGCGCGGCAGGGCCCTCGAGAGCTACGAGGTCTTCCAGGCCCTGCACGCGAGCGTGCTCGGCGCGAGGGGCCCCATCGACCGCGTGCGCGACGACCTCGCACAGATGGGGTTCGGGCCCATCGACGCACGCCAGGTGGAGCGCGCGGCCCTGGCCGTCGCCGGCGGCGAACCGGGGGGCTCTCTCGAGAGGGACGTTCCCGAGGCGCAGGTTCCGGCGCTGTTCGACCGGGTCTTGAAGAGCCTCGCCGCTGCGATCGAGTTCCTCGCGAACGATGCGGGCGTGCCCCACGTAGACCTCCTACCCTACGGAGGGCCCCTGCCGCTCTTGGCGCGGCTCTTTGCGGAACACCCGACCCTTCATGCTCGCAATCGTGATCTCCTCCGGCGCTGGTTCTGGCGCGGCACCCTCACCGGGCACCATCGCACCGACAACAAGGCCGACCGGCCCAGATGGAGAGCCATCGTCGCGGACGAGCACGCCTCGGTGCAAGCCCTCCTCAAGCTGCTTCCGGCGGTGACGGAGGACAGTCTCCCCGAGTCGCTGGCGCCGTTCCGGCGCGGGACCGCTCGGGTCGACATTGAGTTGCTCGCGATGTTCGCGCTCGGGCCGCGGGTGCTGAGCGGCGACGACCGAGGTGCCGAGATCTCGATCCCATCGCTGATCAGCAATCCAGAGTTCCCGTGGCAGATCGCCGAGCCCGTGCCCGGCCAGGAGAAGACGAGCGCCCTCTTCCTGTTGCACGCCCCCATGGATCAAAAGGCCCTGCATGAAATCGATCCGTGCGACGAGCTCCTGTCGACGCACGCGATCGACCCTGCTGGGTTCCGGGCACTCCTCGCCGGGGACGTCGCAGAATTTCAGCGGCGTCGCGCCGGCAGCTTGCTCCTGCACCTGCGCGCGTTCCTCAGAGGACAAGCGGGGATCGGAGCGGCCGACCGCGATCGCCCGCCGCTCGACGCGTATTTCTCGGACGGGGACGCCTGATGCTCGACGTCCTGCTCCATGGCCAACGCGTGGGTACGCTGGTTCGCGAACCATCGACCCGGATCATCTCGCTCGTCCTCGAGGAAGCCTACATGGAGGACGCAAACCGCCCTGTTCTTGGACAGCAATTCGAGGACCGCCGCGACCACCGCGTCTTCCGCCAGGCCGCGCGCCTCGGCAGGCTCCCCACGTTCTTCGCAAACCTGCTGCCGGAGGGGGCCCTGCAGGCCATCGTGGCGTCGCAGCACCTTGCGGACGACGAGGCCTCCACCCTGGCTGTCGTGGGCGAGGACCTCCCGGGAGCCGTCGTCGTCCGGCCCGCCGGAGCCGAGTCGGCCAAGGCGACCGAAGGCGACCGGACCTTTGACGAGCCGCCCGTCGCCCCTTCTTCCATCGGACCGGGAGGATTGCGCTTCTCGCTGGCGGGGGTGCAGCTCAAATTCTCGGCGGTCCGCGATCCAAGCAATCGCTTCACGCTGCCCTTTCGCGGCCGAGGGGGCCGCTGGATCCTCAAGTTCGGATCGCCCACCTACCCTGGGCTTCCTGAGAACGAGCACTGGACGATGCAATGGGCTGCCCGGTGCGGGCTCGCCGTCCCGCGCAACGAGCTCATCGAGGTCGCATCCATCCATGGACTGGACCCCAGGTTTGCTGCCCTCGACAGGTACGTTTTCGCGATCGAACGCTACGACCGCGCCGGCGACGACACCCGGATCCACCAGGAGGACTTCGCCCAGGTGCGCGGCATCCTCCCCGAGCAGAAGTACGGGGGAGCGAGCTACGAGGCGCTGGCCCGCTTCATCGGTGATCTCTGCGGACACGACGATCTGCTCGAGTTCGTGCGACGCGTGGTATTCACCATCGTGTCGGGCAACACCGACATGCACCTCAAGAACTGGTCGCTCGTCTATCCCGACCGACGCGGCGCGCGGCTCGCCCCCGCCTATGATCTGGTATTCGTGCGCCAGTATCTCCCCACCGATCAGCTCGCGCTGCCGCTCGTGAAAGAGCGCGATCCGCTCCGGATTGGCTGGGAGCATTTCACGCGGGTCGAGAAATTCCTCGCGCGTTTCGGCCTTGACCTCCAGGTGGTGGCGACTGCCCGGGAATTTCTCGCGCGCTGCGTAGACGACCTGCGAACGCATCGGGACGAGCTCGAGGACCCCTATCGCAAGAGCCTGGAGGCGTACGTCGACGCGCTACCCCTCGTGCGCACCAGCTGATCGAGCTGCCCAGGCGAGGGGGACGCCGGCCGCATGCGAGTGAGGCGGATCGGAATCTCGTGAAGTCGGTACGGCCCGGCGTCCGGGCACCGGCGGCCGAGCGGCGGCCCCGTGTCACGCGAAGATGCGCCGCATCAGCGCGCGTTTGATCGCCTCGACGATGGCGAGGTAGGTCAGCGTCGCGCCCGCGAGGAACAGGAAGAAGCCGGGCGGCAGCGGCACGAAGCCGAGCAGCCCGGCGAAGGGGCTGTACGGCAGCGCGAGGGCCACGGCCACGACGCCGAGCGTGGTCGCCGCGAGCGCGCGGCTCGGAGAGCTCTTGAAGGAGCTGCCCATCGTGCGGATCACGAAGATCACGAGCGTCTGCGTGGCCAGCGACTCGACGAACCAGCCGGTGCGGAAGAGCGGGGCCGGCGCGCGGAACACGCGGAGCAACACGTAGAAGGTGAGGAAGTCGTACAGGGAGCTGATCGGCCCGATCACCATCATGAAGCGGCGGATCAAGGCGATGTCCCACCGCCGCGGCTTCCGGACGAAGCTCGCGTCGACGTTGTCCGTCGGGATCGTGATCTGCGCGAGATCGTAGAGGAAGTTGTTCAGGAGGATCTGCGCGGGCAGCATCGGCAAGAACGGGAGGAGCACCGAGGCCCCGGCCATGCTGAACATGTTGCCGAAGTTCGAGCTCGTCCCCATGAGCAGGTACTTCATCACGTTGCCAAAGGCCTTCCGCCCCTCGAGGATGCCCGAGCGCAGCACGTCGAGCCTGCGGTCGAGCAGCACGATCTCCGCGGCGTCCCTGGCCACGTCGACGGCGCCGGCGACGGAGATCCCGACGTCGGCGGTGTGCAGCGACGGCGCGTCGTTGATGCCGTCGCCGACGTAGCCGACCACGTGACCGCGGGCCTTGAGCGCGCGGAGGACGCGGTTCTTCTGCGCCGGCGAGACGCGCGCGAACACGCGGGTGCGCTCGGCGAGGTGGGAGAGCGCCGGGTCGTCGAGGCGATCGATCGCGCCGCCGAGGACGATCTCGCCGGGATCGAGGCCGACCTGCCGGCAGACGTGCCCGGCGACGAGCTCGCTGTCGCCCGTCAGGATCTTCACGTCGACCCCTTCCTCACGGAGCGCGCCCACGATCCCGGCGGCGTCGGGGAGCGGCGGATCGACGAACGCGAGCAGCCCCGCGAGCGTGAGATCGACCTCGTCGTCGCGCCGGTACGCCGGCCTGGCCGGCACGCCGCGGTAGGCGACCGCGAGCACCCGGTAGCCCTGCTGGCCGAGCGCATGGAACGCCGCCTCGCACCGCGCGCGGGCGGCGTCGTCGAGCGGCCGCACCTCGCCGCTGGCCTCGTACGAGGTCGCGATCGCGAGGACGCTCTCGGGCGCGCCCTTGGTCACGAGCAGCCGCTCGCCCTGGCGCTCGGCGACCACGCTCACGCGGCGCCGCTCGAAGTCGAACGGCAGCTCGTCGAGCTTGTGGAAGCCGTCGATGTCGGGGTGCTCGTGGCGCAGCACGGCCGCGTCGAGCGGGTTCACCGGGGATCTGCGGAGCACGGCCGCGTCGACGGGGTTGTCCACGCCGCTCTCGAAGTAGCTGTTCAGGTAGGCGAGGAGGAACGGCCTCTCCGACGGCTCGCCGAGCGGGTCCACGTGGGCCTCGAGCTCCATCTCGCCCGTGGTGAGGGTCCCCGTCTTGTCGCTGCAGAGCACGTCGATGCTGCCGAAGTTCTGGATGGCCGAGAGGTTGGTGACGATGACCCGCTCGCGCGCGAGCCGCACGGCGCCCTGCGCGAGCGTGACGGTGATGATCATCGGCAGGAACTCGGGCGTCAGCCCCACGGCCAGGGCCACCGCGAAGAGGAGCGACTCGAGCGGCGGGCGCCCGAGCGCGGCCGTGAGCGCGATGACGAGGAGCACCAGGAAGAGCACGAGCTTGAAGATGAACGCCCCGAACTGCGCCATGCCCCGCTCGAACTCGGTCTGCGGAGGGCGGCTCGCGAGGATGTGGGTGATGCCGCCGAAGGCGGTGTCGGCGCCGGTCGCGAACACGACCGCGGTCGCGGTGCCGCTCACCACCGACGACCCGAGGAACACCGCCTGGGTCATCTCGTCCGGGCCCTTCGCGGTCGAGGGCCCAGGGTCGGGGCTCTTCTCGGCGGGCAGCGGCTCGCCGGTGAGCGCGGCCTGGTGCACGTGCAGGTCCTTGGCCGTGAGCAGGCGCGCATCGGCGGGGACCAGATCGCCCGCGGCGAGCCGCAGGACGTCGCCCGGCACGAGCTCGCGCCGCGGGAGCTCGCGGAACACCCCGTCTCGCAGCGTGGTCGCGGTGGGCGCGACCTGGGCGCGGAGCCGCTCGACCGCGCGGTGGGATCGCCGCGTCTGCACCGACTCGACCGCGACGCTCAGCGCCACGATGACCACGACGACCGCCGCGTTCGTCAGGTTGCCGAGGACCGCCGACACAACGCTGGCGAGCAGGAGGATGATCACGAGCGGGTTCGCGAAGCGGCGCAACACCTGGACGACGGCCGCCTCTCGCCTCGTGGTGGCCGCGGGCTCGTTGGGGCCGAACCGCCCGAGCCGCTGCCGCGCCTCCTCGCTCGTCAGCCCGCGCGGTGAGGTCCCGAGCCGCTCGAGCAGCGCCGCGACGGGCAGGCCCGAGAGCCGCTGCGCGTTCGCGTCCATGCGCCCACCAACTCCGCCTTCTCCTCGCCGCACTTCGCGGGCGCGGTCACGCCGCCTCCCGGGCGTAGACGAAGCGGGTCAGGTCCTCCACCGGCTCGATCGGCGCCTCCTCCGCGGCCTCCACGGCCGCCTCGACCTCGGCCGCGACCTCGCCCAGGATCCGGGCGAGCGCGCCGTCGTCGAGCAGCCCGTCGGCGCGCAGCCGCGCGACGAACAGGTCGATGGGGTCGCGCTCCCGCCAGGCGGCCACCTCGCTCTTGTCCCGGTATCTCTCGGCGTCGTACATCGAGTGCGCGCGGAACCGGTACGTCAGCAGCTCGAGGAAGCGGGGGCCGGCCGCCTCCCTCACGGCCGCGGCCGCGCGCCGCGTGGCCTGCTCCACGGCGAGCACATCCATGCCGTCGACCTGCTCGGCCGGCACGTGGTGAGCCGCGGGGACGTCGATGAGCCGCGGGTTGGCGGCGTGGCGCGCGAGCGCCGTCCCCATGGCGTACTGGTTGTTCTCGCAGAGGAAGAGCACCGGCAAGCTCCAGAGCGCGGCGAGGTTCAGCGACTCGTGGAACTCCCCCTCGTCGGTCGCGCCGTCGCCGAAGAACGCCGCAGTGACCCGCCGCCGGCCGGCGAGCTTGTCGGCGAGCGCGAGCCCCACCGCGATGGGCAGGCCGCCGGCCACGATGGCGTAGCCGCCGTAGAAGCGCCGCTCCACGCAGAACAGGTGCATCGACCCGCCGCGCCCGCGGGCGCAGCCCGTCGCCTTCCCGTACATCTCGGCCATCGCCGCGGCGGGCGAGACCCCGCGCTGCAGCGCATGGCCGTGGTCGCGGTAGGCGGCGACCACGGCGTCGTCGTCCTCGAGCGCCCGCATCGCCCCGACCACGACCGCCTCTTCACCGATGACCAGGTGGAGGAAGCCGCGGATCTTCTGGAGCGTGTACAGCTCGGCGCACCGCTCCTCGAAGCGGCGGATGAGCAGCATCGCCCGGAGGACGGCGAGCGCCTCGGCAGGAGGGATCCCGAGCGAGCTCATGAGGGCCCCTTCGAACGACGCAGCCTCCTGCTCGGCACCAGCGCCTCCATCCAGCACACCTCCGCGACAGGGCTCGGTTCGGGCAACGATCGTACCGGCGCGGGCGCTTCCCGTCGTCGGCGCCGCTCATGGGTCCTCCTGCTCGGGTGCCGGCTCAGCGCGGAAGGCCCGCGGCCTCGCCGCGCGCGAGCAGCGCCTCCAGCGACCCGCCGTCGTGGAGGAGCCGGATGGCCTCGGCCAGGAGCCCATCCAGACGGACGATCTCGACGGGGATCGCCGCGCCTGTGGCGGCAGCGACGCTGTCGGTCACGAGGAAACGGCGCACCGGGAGCGCGGAGAGCCGGGCCATCGCCGGGCCGACGAAGAGGCCGTGCGTCGCGATGACGGCGATGTCCGGCGCGCAGCCCGCCGCGAGCAAGGCGTTCACGGCGGCCTCGATCGTCCCGCCGGTGCTGATCATGTCGTCGACGAGGAGGGGCGACCGTCCCCGCACCTCGCCGGTGATGGCGTGGACGCTGACGTCCTCGCCGCTCAGGCGGGTCTTGTGCACGACGGCGACCGGCAAGCGGAGGAGCCGGGCATGGCGATCCGCGAGCTTCGCGGCGCCCAGGTCCGGCGCCACGATGACGCTGCGCTCGGAGACAAAGGGTCTCGCCGCGTCCGAGAGCAGCGGCGCGGCGCTCAGGTGCTCGAGCGGGATGGAGAAGAACCCCTCGAGCGCGGCGTTGTGGAGGTCGACGGCCACCACGCGCGAGAGGCCCGCCGTCCTGAAGAGATCGGCGACGAGCCGGGCCCCTACCGGCTCCCTTTCCGAAGCGCGGCGGTCGTGGCGGGCATAGCCGAAATACGGCACGACGGCCGTCACGCGCGGAGCCCCTGCGCGGCGACACGCGTCCGCGAGGAACAGGAGCTCGGCGATGTGCTCGTCGACCGGTGGGCTCGTCGGCTGGAGGAGAACCACGTCCCGCCCTCGCACGCTCTCCCGTAGCTGCACGTGAAGCTCGCCGTCCGCGAAGCGGCGCACCAGGGCATCGCCCAGGCCGACGCCGAGGCGCTCCGCCACGGCCTGGGCGAGAGGGAGGTTCGCGTTGCCCGCGAAGAGGCAGATCTCCATGGCTGCTCCGCTGCGCCGCCTTCCGTGTCGTGGGGGCTCATGGCGCTGCTCATTCGAGCTGTGACCGCTCTCCAGATGCAACCCCAGGGCCTGATCTGTCCAGCAACGTCCGCCCGCCTCCGCGTCATCACGCCTTTCCGCCTGATCTGTTTGCTCGCCACGTGCCATAGAAGCGCACCGGCCTCCATGACCCTTCGGGCATGGGCTTCCCGGAGCCGACGCCGGCTCCATGGAGCGTTCGTTGGGAGGAATGCCGTGACAACTGCGGGAGAGCTCTGCAATCGGCGCGTCGTCACCATCGGCAAGACCGAGACCGTGATCGAGGCCGCCCGCCGCATGCGGGCGCACCACGTCGGCAGCCTGGTCATCGTCGACGAGCCCGCCGGGAGGACCGTGCCTGCCGGCATCATCACCGATCGCGACATCGTGGTCGGCGTGGTGGCGAACGCGAGTCCCTACCTGGAGTCTCTCCAGGTGGCGGATGTCGCGACCGAGCCGCTGATCACAGCGCGAGAGCAGGAGGACCTCCTGGACGTCCTCGGCAGGATGCGCGCCGAGAGCATCCGCCGCGTGCCGGTGGTGAACGACGAGGGGGTGCTCCAGGGAATCATCGCCTTCGACGATCTCCTCGAGTTCCTGTCGGACGAGCTCTCCGAGCTGAGCGCGCTGGTGACGAGGCAGCAGCGGCGGGAAGCGCAGAGGAGGATCTGAGGGCCGGGTGTGTCAGGGGCGAGGACGTCACGGCCAGCACGCGACCGGAGGAGGGGCTTCATGCTGTTTCGAGATCGCGTTGATGCGGGGCGCCGCCTGGCCTTCGCGCTGGGTCGCTACCGCGACGACACGCCCCTCGTGCTCGGGCTCCCGCGCGGCGGCGTCCCGGTCGCCTACGAGGTCGCTCGGGCGCTCAAGGCGCCGCTCGACGTCTGGGTGGTGCGCAAGCTCGGCGCCCCGGGGTACGAAGAGCTGGGCATGGGCGCCATCTCGGAGGGGGGAGAGGTGTACCTCAATGAGGAGGTGCTCGCGGAGCTCGGCGTCCCCCAGGAGGAGGTCGCGGAGATCGTGGACCGCAAGGCCGCCGAGGTCGAGTCGCGCGTGCGGCGCTTCCGGCGCGGCCGGCCGCCGGTCGACGTCGAGGGCCGCACCGTCATCGTCGTCGACGACGGCATCGCGACCGGCGGGACCGTGCGCGCCGCGCTCCGGGCCATCCGGCGGCGCGGGCCGAGGCGCCTCGTCCTCGCGGTCCCGGTCGCGTCCGCAACGACGCTCGAATCCCTGCGCCCCGAGGTCGATGAGGTGGTCTGCCTCGACGCGGATCCGCACCTGTTCGCGATAGGCGCCTATTACCAGGACTTCCGCCAGACCACGGACGATGACGTCGTGGAGCTGCTCGAGCGGGCGCGCGGCGGCGGCGCGGGCGCGGAAGGCGAGGAGGGGCCGGCTGGCCCGCCGGAGCCGGCAGAAGAGCTCTCCGTCGAGCTCGCGCTCGATGACGGCGCGCGCCTCCAGGGCAGCCTGACGATCCCCGCCGGGGCAACAGGCATCGTCCTGTTCGCGCACGGGAGCGGCAGCAGCCGGCATAGCCCGCGCAACCGGTACGTCGCCGAGGTGCTCCAGAGCGCCGGGCTGGCCACATTGCTCTTCGACCTCCTCACCGGCGAGGAAGAGGCGGTGGATGAGCGGACTGGCCACCTCCGGTTCGACATCGAGCTCCTCGCGGGGCGGGTCATGAGCGCGGCCCTGGCCACGCGCGAGCAACCCGAGACGAGCGCGCTCCGGATCGGCTACTTCGGCGCGAGCACCGGCGCCGCGGCCGCGCTGGTCGCCGCGGCGAGGCGGCCGGATCTCGCGGACGCCGTGGTGTCGCGGGGCGGGCGCCCCGATCTCGCCGGCGCGTACCTCGAGCAGGTCCGCGCGCCCACGCTGCTCATCGTCGGGAGCGCGGACACCGAGGTGCTCGCGTTGAACCGGCAGGCGCTCGAGCTCCTGCGCGGACCGCGACAGCTCGCGATCGTGGAGGGAGCGACGCACCTGTTCGAGGAGCCAGGGACGCTGGAAGAGGTCGCGCGCGCGGCGAGCGCGTGGTTCGTTCGCTACCTGGCGCCCCGGGCGCTCGAGGCGACCGCGTAACCGCACGAGGGCAGCAGCGGCGCGGTGCTCGCGGAATCAGCTCCAGCGCAGCAGCAGGCTGCCTTCCTCCCCGAGCTCGACGCTCGTCCCGAACCGCGCGCCCTCTCGGCTCAGCACGTCCCTCAGCCAGAGCGCGTCCTCTTGCGCGGCGCGGTGGAGGCGAAATTTCAGCATCCGCAGCGGTACCAGCTCCAGACCGACGAGCTCGCCGGTCCCCGCGCGCAGCGTGGCAAAGTACATCATGGCCAGATCGCCTCGATAGGCCTCGTGTCCGCTGATGCCCTCATAGTCGTTCACGAAGTCGCCGCAGCCGTAGAGGATCAGCCGCCCCGCGTGGACCTCGATCGCCTTCGGATGATGCGAGGAGTGCCCGTGAACCACGTCGACGCCGGCGACGTCGACGAGGGCGTGGGCGAGCGTGACCTGCTCCTCCGGGACCTCGTACCCCCAGTTGGGGCCCCAGTGGATCGAGGCCACGACGATGTCGCCCTCCCGCCTGGCCGCCCGCACCGCGGCCAGCACGCGACCGACCTCCACGGGAGACGACTCATCGACCAGGTGAATGCCCGGGCGGTCCACCGAGGCGCCCCAGCGCCGCGGGATGCCGCTGGTCTCCGAGCCCAGCGAGAAGATGAGGACCCTCCCCTCGCCCTCGCCCTCGATCTCGATGAGCGCTGGCGCCGCCGCCTCATCGAGGTCGCGGCCCGCGCCGGCCGTCGTCACGTTCGCCGACCGGAGCGCGGCGATCGTGTCAATCAGCCCGGCAACTCCCCAGTCGAGGACGTGGTTGTTTGCCAGCGCGCAGCAGCCGATCTGCGCCGCGGTGAGGCACGAGACGTTCCCCGGGTGCATCCGGTAATTGATACCCTTGAGACACGGCTCATCGCTGGTCGTGATCGCCGTCTCGAGGTTGACCAGCCGGACGGCGGGCGCCCGCCGGCTCCACGCGTCGAGCGCGGCCCCCCAGACGTAGGAGGAATCGACGGGCCGGGGAATGGGGCCGCTCGCGCGCTCGGCGAGCTCGACGTAACCCCTCGCGTCCTCCACGGCCAGCTCGTACAGCACCGGATCGCTGGGGCACGGCAGGATCTGATCGATCCCCCGGCCGGTCATCACGTCACCGCAGAGAGAGATGGTGACATCACCCGCAGTCGACGTGCCCTGGGGCCGCTCCCTCGCCGCGCCTTGCATCATGGGTCGCCGCTCCATCGACCTGCACGAGTTGCAAGGGAGAGACCAGGTGGCTCACGCGGGCGGCGCGGCTCATCGACGGATCGATCGGCCCGCGAGTTGCACCGAGCGTGGAGCGAGATGCCATTGCCCAGGATCCGCGCCGCCAGGCTCATGACCGAGACCCCCCGGACAGTGCGGGTCGACGACCCCATCGGCGAGGCGGTGGACGTGCTCCAGACGACGGATTTTCGGCACCTTCCGGTCGTCGACGAGCTGGGTGAGCTGGTCGGGATGCTCAGCGATCGCGACCTGCGCGCGCTATGGGTGCCCTACGCGGAGGACACCGCGGCGGTGGACGCAGCGCTGCAGCAGGCCCGCGTGCCGGTGTCCGTGATGATGAGCAGCAATGTCGTGAGCGCCAGTCCGGACGCGGACGTGACCGAGCTCATGGAGCTCATGCTCGACAACAAGATCGGCGCGGTCCCGGTCGTCGACGGAGAAGGTGTGTTGCTCGGTATCGTCAGCTATGTGGACGTCTTTCGCGGGATCCTCGGGGAGGCGTGACCCGTCTCCCATTGCTGCGGCGGCCGCATCGAAGCGCCGCTGCGGCCGAATTCGAAGTTCCCAGATCCCTGGTCGAGGCCGCGACGCTGCACGACCTCGAGATCACGGAGATCTCTCACGGCGCAGCCGTGACCGTCGCCTCGACGTCTGAGACGCCCTCACGACGGCGCTCCGCGGACCCAGGAGGCCGCCGGCCAAGCCCAGCTCTTGCAATGCTCGCCAACGATGGCTCCTCCCGGATCGCCCTTCGGATCATGGTGGATCGACCGGTTCGAGGCCGGGCGCAGCGAGATCGCCTCCGTGCGAGGTGGATAGGACACCGATCCTGTTGACCAAGCGAGAAATGAGCCGCCGAGTACGCCAAGAGTGTTCTCCGTTCTTGGCGTACTCGGTGCGCTTGGCGGCCGGAAGCCCGCGCTTTTCAGGCAGTTTTAAACCGTTTGTAGCTCCAGGAGGTCGACGTGAGAGCACAGGGCCTGCGAGAATGGCTCCAGCGGGACACGGAGCGCGCCGAGGTGCTCCTGTTAAAGAATGTATCGCCTCCGGGATCCATCCCCGGAGCCATCGTGGCTTCCCCATCTCGCTCGAACCCGAACTACTATTTCCATTGGGTTCGGGACTCCGGCATCGCGGTGAAGGCCGTCCTCTCCCTGTACCAGTCGGCGACGACGCGACCCGCGGCCCGGCAACGGTATTTCAACCTGCTGATGGATTCCGTGGATTTTTCCAGGCACATCCAGCGGACTGCCCTGCACAGCCCTGCCGGGCTGGGTGAGCCGAAGTTCACGATAGACGGTGAGCCCTACTCGGGGCCATGGGGACGTCCGCAGCACGACGGACCTGCCATTCGAGCCATCGAGCTCACGCGTCTGGCCTTCGTCCTTCTGAGCGAGGGCAAGCGGGAGCTGGTGCGTGAAAAGCTCTACGATGCGAAGCTGCCGACCGACTCGGTGATCAAGACGGACCTGGAATACATCTCGCACCACTGGCGCGAGCCCTGCTTCGATCTCTGGGAAGAGGTGTGGGGACACCATTTCTTCACGCGGCTCCTGGAGCGGACCGCCCTCATCGAGGGGGCCGCGCTCGCAATGAAGCTCGAGGACGCCGGCGCGGCCCGCTGGTATCTCGAGCAGTCGCGAGCGCTGGGCGATGAATTGCTCTTGCACTGGGATCCCGGGCGCAATCACCTCGTCGCGACCCGTGAGCCGGACGGACGGCCGAGCCCCCGGAGCGGCCTGGACAGCTCGGTCGTCGCCGCGACGTTGGGCGGATATGCCACGGAGGACGACCTCCACCCCGAAGGGAGTTGTGTTTATCCAGTGGACCAGGAGCAGGTGCTCGCGACGGCCGCGGCGCTGGAGCGCACCTTCGAGGCCATGTACCCGATCAACGATCCGTCGAGGCGTATCGAGGGGACCGCCATCGGCCGCTACCCGGAAGACCGCTACGATGGATATCGCGGGGATTCGCTCGGTAACCCGTGGCCAAGTCTCACGATCGCCTTCGCTGCGTATTACTACAAGCTGGCCGAACGCTACCTGAGGCAGGAGAGGGCCGTCCTCACCTCCACGAGCCTGCCGTTCTTCCAGAGGCTGCCGCTGGAAGACACGCGCTTCCGCCCAGGCGAGGAGCTCCTCCTCGGCGACCCGCGCTTCGACGAGGTCGTCGGCGCGCTCCGGCGCAAAGGGGACGCGTTCCTGGGTCGAGCGCATCACCACATCGATCCCGGAGGATCGCTGTCAGAGCAGATGAATCGATTCACCGGTCATCAACAAGGGGCTCCCGATCTGAGCGTGAACTATGCCGTTTATATGCTCGCGGCTGAAATGAGCGGGCATCTGCCGTCTTGTCGCTGAACCGCGGAGAGAATCGGTCGTCGCCGCCGCGCAGCGCGCGGCGCAGGGGGCGCTCATCCAGCCGATGACAGCGGGCCGTCGCGCCTGCGCCGGCCGATGAGCTCGAGGAGCTCCGCGCGAGGCGCGGTGTTCGCGATGTCCGCCGCGGCGCACCAGCCCCGCCGCGCCTGATCGATCCCGTGGCGCATGAAGTCGAGCTCCCCCACGGCGTGCGCGTCGGTGGCGACCACGAGCTTCGCGCCGGCCTCGCGCGCGAGGCGGATGTGGACGTCGCACAGGTCCAGGCGCTCGGGCTGCGCGTTGATCTCGAGCAGCACGCCGAGCTCGCGCGCGGCGCGCGCGATCCGCGCGACGTCCAGCGCGTACGGCTCGCGCTTGCCGAGGAGGCGCCCGGTCGGATGGCCGAGGGCCGTCACGAACGGGCTCTCGAGCGCGCGGAGGACGCGGCGCGTCATCGCGGGCTCCGGCATCGTGAGCTTCGCGTGCACGCTGGCGACGACGTAATCGAGCGCTGCCAGCGCCGCGTCGTCGAGGTCGAGCGACCCGTCCTCGAGGATGTCGACCTCGGCGCCGTGCAGGATCGCGATCCCGCCGATCGTCCGGCGGAGCCTGTCGACGGGCTCGCCCTGCCTCGCGGACACGAGGATGTCGACGTCGCCCACCGTCTCCTTGCGGCGCCGGAGGCTGCCCGCCACCTCGACGGCCAGGGCCCCGCGCGCCGCCCGGAGGTGCTTGAGCAGCGGCGCGACCTGCGCCTCGGCGTCCGCGAGCCGCACGCGCCCGGCGGTCGCCCGCCGCTTCACGCAGCCGTCGAGGATCGTCGCGGCGAGCTTCTCGCCGAAGCCGCGCACCGCGAGGAGGCGACCCGACCGCGCGGCCTGCTCGAGCTCGTCCGCCGTCTCGATGCCGAGCCTCTCGTACAGCAGCCGCGCGCGCTTCGGCCCGAGCGACGGGATCCGCATCATCTCGACGAGGCTCTCGGGCGTCTTCGCCGCCAGCTGCTTCAGCAGCGGCAGCTCGCCGGTCTCGAGGAGCTCGACGATCTTGCCCGCGAGATCCTTGCCGATTCCAGGCAGCGCGGTGAGCGCGCCCGCGCCCTCGCGCTCGACAATCCCGGCCACGGGCTCACCGAGCGCCGCCAGCGTGCGCGCCGCGGTGCGGTAGGCCCGCACGCGGAACGGGCTCTCGTCCTGGATCTCGAGCAGATCCGCCACTTCCTCGAAGATGCGCGCGATGTCGACGTTCTCCATGCGCCCCCCGTTCACGCCTGGACGAGCTTCCGGAGCTCGCCCTCCGTCAGCAGGGCGACGCCGAGCGCCCTTGCCTTCTGGACCTCTTCGCCGGGGCTCTCGCCCAGCACGACGTAGTCCGTCGACGCTCCGACGCTTCCGGACGCGCGTCCGCCGGCCCGGCGGACGAGCTCCTCCGGCGGCGCGGCTCATCGCGGGATCCGATGGTCCGCGAGTTGCCTTGAGCGAGGAGGAGATGCCGTTATCCAAGATCTGCGCCGCCGAGCTCATGACCGAGAACCCCCGGACCGTGCGGGTCAACGACCCCATCGGCGAGGCAGTGGACGTGCTCCAGACGATGGACTTCCGCCACGTGCCGGTCGTCGACGAGCAGGGTGAGCTGGTCGGGATGCTCAGCGATCGCGACCTGCGCGCGCTCCAGCTGCCCTACTCGGAGGACGCCGCGGTGGTCGACAGGGCGCTGCGGAAGGCCCGCGGGCCGGTGTCCACGATCATGAGCGGCAATGTCGTGAGCGCCAGTCCGGACGCGGACGTGATCGAGCTCATGGAGCTCATGCTCGACAACAAGATCGGCGCGCTCCCGGTCGTCGACGGAGAAGGTGCGCTGGTCGGCATCGTCAGCTATGTGGACGTCTTTCGCGGGCTCCTCGAGGAGGAGTGACCCGTCGTCTCCTTGGCGCGCAGGACGCGCACAGACAGCGCGAGGTGCGGGTGGGGTGAGGCCGGGCACGGAGATTGCTGCGATCGGTGGATACGACGCGCACAGCGCCGGTCCCACGGTGATGGGACATGGACCAGCGGAGGCAGCATGCAGCCTGTGCAGCGGATCCTGGCCACCACGGATCTCTCGGAGCTCTCGATCGCGGCCGTGAGGGTCGCCCTGGAACAAGCGCGCTCCTGGGGCGCCGAGCTCCGGATCCTCCACGTCGCGGCGTCCGCGCAAGCGCAGCCGGACGCGGCAGACGCGCTGCGCCGTTTCGCGTCGGAGCTCGGCAGCGGGGTTCGCATCGTCCCGCTCGTCCGGGTGGGGTCTGCAGCGGAGGAGATCGTCAGGTGTGCTGAGGAAGACGACGTCCAGCTGATCGTGATGGGTCGCCACGGGCACACCGGCACCACGGGCGTGCTGCTGGGCAGCGTCGCCGAGCGCGTCGCGCGCACCTCGAGCCGCCCCGTGCTGATGGTGCCTCCGGAGAAGGAAACCCGCGGGACGGGGGTGATCATGGGTCCGCCGCCGCACGCCTCGCGGTTTCGCTGCCTGCGGTGCGGCGTGCGCTCGGAGTACCAGTTCTGCGCCGCTTGCCGCGCCGAGTTCCGCATGCTCGATGTGCCCGCAGGAGGGGGGCCTCCGGAGGCTCCTGCGGCAGGCACCCTCAGCGCGGAGCGGATCGAGGTGCTCCTCGAGCGCGGCTCCTTCGGCCGGCTGGGCTGCCACGCCGAAGGACGGACGTACGTCGTGCCGATGGGCTACGCGTACGAGAAGGGCCGCCTTTACCTGCGCTCGGCGGAAGGCACGAAGGTCCGGATGATGCGATTGAATCCGGAGGTCTGCTTCCAGGTCGATCACATCCAGAGCCTCGCCGACTGGGAGAGCGTCATCGTGTTCGGGGTGTTCCGCGAGCTCAAGGCGCAGGAGGCGGTCGAAGGCCGACAGCGCATCCACGCGCGGCTGGCGTCCCTCCTCGCCGAGGAGGACGCCTGGCCCCGCCCGTCCGCGGCGTCCGCCGACGACAACGACAGGCTTGGCCACCGGGCCTACGTGGGGGCGCGCGGCGCGGTCGTAGGTTACATCGAGCCCGTGGAGAAGACGGGGCGCTATCAGATGCGCTGAACCACCTCGGCGGTCGAGGCTGCCGCCGGCCGCGCACGTTCTCGAGTAGGTCGGGAAAAGCGGGCGTTACCACACCGATCCGAGGCATTCATCCCAAACGATCATGCAAGCGCTCATCCAAGACGACGTGGCAATCCAGGAGTTTCTGCTCGACCCCTCTCCCTACTTCCGCCGCTGGCGCCACGATGAGCCGGTCCGCTGGTCTGAATCGCTGCACGGCTGGGTGCTGACGCGCTATGACGATGTTGTCGAGGCATTCCGAGACCCACGCCTGCGCCAGAGGCCGCCGCAGGCGATCGTCGACGCGCAGCTGCCACCGGGGAAGCGCGA
The DNA here is from genome assembly GCF_051530205.1 of Sorangium sp. So ce327. Lineage (NCBI taxonomy): Bacteria > Pseudomonadati > Myxococcota > Polyangiales > Polyangiaceae > Sorangium > Sorangium sp. So ce327. The sequence continues at coordinate 6,820,544 of NZ_CP150330.1, forward strand.
GGTCGCCCGCGATTTCGTGCGCCTCCTCGGAGGCATGATGCTGATGAAAGACGGCCCGGAACACGCCCGCCTGCGCCGTGTGGGCAGCCAGGGGTTCACGCAGGGCGTTCTGGACGGGTTCCGGCCGATCCTCCAGCGCGTGACGGACGAGATCCTCGACAAGGTAGAGCCGCTCGGTCGCATGGATATCGTGCGCGACCTGGCTCAACCATTGCCAGCCACGGCGATCGCCCACATGTTCGGCATCCCTGACGCAGATCGGGGGTCGTTCCAGAAGTGGTCTGAGGACGTCGCGCGGTTCTTCGGCGGCACGACGCTGGACGTCGAGGAGGACGCCAGATCAGCCAACGAGGCGATATGCAATCTGGAGCGCTATTTTCTCGCCATCGTCGACGGGCGGCGCATGCGCCCGAGCAACGACCTGGTGAGCCTCTTCGTGGCCGGCCAGCAGGAAGGAAAGCTGTCGGCGGAGGAGATCACGGCTCAGTGCATCCTGGTCCTCGCGGCCGGACACGTCACGACCATCGACCAGCTTGGCAATGCGGTCCATGCGCTCCTCATGCACCCAGACCAGTTGAACCAGCTGCGTGAGGACCCGGCGCTCATCAGATCCGCTGTAGAGGAGTGCCTGCGCTACGACGGATCGGTGCCGTTCGTTTGCCGGGTCGCGGCAGAAGATTTGAAGATCCGCGACAAGCGCATCCAGCGACACCAGACGGTCTTCCTCGGCATAGCATCGGCGAACCGGGATCCAGAGATCTTCGACGAGCCCGATCGTTTCGACATCACCCGCGCGCCGGGCAAGCACATCGCGTTCGGTTTTGGTCCGCACGGGTGTCTGGGTGCCGGCTTGGCGCGCCGGGAGCTCGAGGTAGGGCTCGCCAGCCTGATTCGCCGCATGCCAGGCCTGAAGCTCGACGAACAGAGCCCGCCGGTGCGGAGATGCGAGAGCGTCATGTTCCGCGGCTTTCGTAGATTGCCGGTCCTCTTCTCGAGAGCTCGGATGGACAAGGTCGCCTGACGGCTGATGACCCCGACGCGCCGCTCATTCGAGCGGGGGCGCGGCCGCCCGTTCCTTCGCCGCCGGCTCGGGCACATCGGTCAACGTCGCCTCCGTCAGGAGCAGCACGCCCGCCACCGACACGGCGTTCTCGAGCGCGACGCGCACCACCTTGGTCGGGTCGATGATGCCCGACTCGACGAGATCGACGTAGGTGCCGTGCGCCGCGTCGAACCCGAGATTGCCGCTGCCGGCGCGCATCCGCTCGAGCACGACGCCGGCGTCGACGCCGGAGTTCTCCGCGATCTGCCGCGTCGGAGCCTCGAGCGCGCGGCGCAGGATGCGCACGCCGGTGCGCTCATCGCCGTCGCAGCGCTGCTCCTCGTGCTCCACCGCGACGCTCGCGCGCAGGAGCGCGAGCCCCGCGCCGGGCACGACGCCCTCGACCACCGCCGCCTTGGTCGCGCTGATCGCGTCCTCAAAGGCCTCTTTCCGAGACTTCATCTCCGTTTCGGACGGCGCCCCGACCCGGACGACCGCCACGCCCCCCACGAGCTTCGCCAGGCGCTCCTCGAGCTTCTCGCGATCGTAGTCGCTCTTCGCCTCCCTCCTCTGCCGCCGGAGCAGCTCGACCCTCGTCTGGATGGCGTGCGCGTCGCCGGCGCCGCCGATGATCGTCGTGTTCTCCTGCTTCACGACGACCCGCGCCGCCCGCCCGAGCTGGTCCCGCGTCACGTGCTCCAGCTTCACCCCTGCTTCTTCGGCGATCACCTCTCCCCCGGTCAGGATCGCGATGTCCTCGAGCATCGCCTTGCGTCGGTCCCCGAAGCCGGGCGCCTTGACCGCGACGCACGCGAGCGTGCCGCGCAGCTTGTTCACGACGAGCGTGGCCAGCGCGTCGCCCTCGACCTCCTCCGCGATGAGCAGGAAGCTCTGCCCCTCTTTTGCGACCTCCTCGAGCAGGGGGAGCAGGTCTTTCATGCCGCCGATCCGCTTCTCGTGGATCAGGATGAGCGGCTCCTCCAGCACGCACTCCATGCGCTCCGGGTCCGTTACGAAGTAGGGCGAGAGATACCCGCGGTCGAACTGCATGCCTTGCACGACCTCGACCGCCGTCTCTGTCCCCTTCGCCTCCTCGACGCTGATGACGCCCTCTCCACCGACCTTCTCCACCGCGTCGCCGATGAGCTCGCCGATGGCAGCGTCGTTGTGCGCCGCGACCGTGGCGACCTGGATCTTCTCCTGGCGGCTCTGCACAGGGCGGGAGAGCGACCGCACCGCGTCGACGGCCGCGTGGAGTCCCCGCTCGATGCCGCGCTTGAGGTCGATCGCGCTCGCGCCCGCGGCGATGTTGCGGAGCCCCTCCGCGAAGATCGCATGAGCCAGCAGCGTAGAGGTCGTCGTGCCGTCGCCGACCGCGTCGCCCGTGCGCTCGGCCGCCTCGCGGATGATCTGCACGCCGACGTCCTCTTCCGGGTCCTTGAGGCTCAGCTCCTTGGCGATCGAGACACCATCGTTGCACACGGTGGGGCGCCCCCACGCGCGTCCGATGAGCACGCTCTTCGACTTCGGGCCGAGCGTCACGCGGACCGCGTCGGCGAGCGCCGTGGCGCCGCGCAGGACCTTCTCGCGAGCAGCGGCGTGGAAAAGGAGTTGCTTGTGGGGCATCGCTGAAGACCTCCTGGACGAGCGCGGCCGACCTTCTGTGGCCTCCGTCGAGGATGCAACCTCAGGGCCGGCTCTGTCGGGTGCCGATCGCGCGCTCCGATCGTCGTCTCCCGAGAGATCGACGGCTCGCCTGCGCCCGCGGCGCCGGCGGCCGTGATGTGTGTCAGCGAGAAGCGGAAATCTCGGCATCCAGCCGATCGAAGCAGCGGAACGGGTCCTCCAGCATCTCGCGCACGGTGCGCGCCAGCATGCTCGCGTGGAAGCCGTCGATGAAGCGGTGATCGAACGTGGCGCTCACGCGCATCACCTTGCCGGGCACCACCTTGCCGTCCTCCACCACCGGCTCGTCCCTCACCGCGCCCGGGACAACGAGGACCGGCGTCCGCGTATAGGGCACGAGCGGCACATAGGCGTTCTCCAGGCCCAGCGAGCCGACGTTGGTCACCGTGAGCGCGCCGAACGGATCGCGCGGAAGCCCGAGCTTCGACAGGTCCAGGTTGAGCGTGTACATCACGAACGAGAGCAGGCGAAGGAAGGCGTTCATGAAGAGAAACGGGATGTGCCCTATCGCGCGCTTCGTCTCTTCCACCGCCCTGTCGCGCCGATGGCGGGCGCGCTCGATCGTCCGGTCCAGCTCGTCGACGATCTGAACCAGATTTTTCTCATGGGCCCGCTCGATAGTGGTCACGGTGAGATCCACCTCGCCGTCGCCGCCGGCCGTCTGCACGACCAGCACCGAGACGGTGACGCCGCGCCGGAGGTAGACCTTGTTCCAGCGCAAGATCGCATTGGCGTCGGGGCAGCGGCGCAGCGCCTCGGCGCAGGCCTTGGCGACCAGGTGTGTCACCGTGAGCCGGCGGCCGGTGCTGTGGCGGAACGCCTTGATGTACTCGAGCGCGCGATCCATGCGCAGGGTGAGCGTGCCGTACACCGATGGATCGTATGCGGTGTGCCAGGTGCCGATCGCCAGCTTGCGGAAGCTGGAGATCTCCTGCTTGGGCACGAGATCGAGGTTGGGCTTGATCCACCCGGCCATGGGCTCCATGGCTGCACGGCTCGGGCCAGGGCGTGCTGCGCGCTCCGGCTCCTCTTGTGGCGCGGGCTCTCGCCCGCCGCGCCGGGGTGTCACCAGGGCTCCCGGTCTGCAGACGGGGCGCGCTGCCGCAGCGGCAGCGTGAACTGGAAGGTCGTCTTCCCGGGCGCGCTCTCGGCCCAGATCCGCCCCCCGTGGGCCTCGACGAGCCCTCGCACGATGTAGAGGCCGAGGCCCAGCCCGGCGGCGCCTCCTGCCTTCGCCTCGCGCGTCCGGTAATAGCGGGCGAAGAGCCTCGCCGCCCACGCATCGAGCAGCGGCGCGCCCCGCGCCACCCGCGCGAGGCAGAGACGGATGTCGGCTGGCACGTGGCGGTGGGAATGGAGCCAGAGCTCGCCGGTGTCCTCAGAAGCCAGGAGCAGGTAGGCACCGCGCGCGCCGAGCTCCATCGCCTGGTCGAGCAGGAGCCCGGTGAGCTCGCTGAGATCGGCCGCGCGCGCCACGCGGAGCGCAGCGCGATCAGGCCGCGTCACGAGGACGATGGTTGTCCGTTCCCCGTTAGCCAGCGCCTCGACCGCGGCGGCGAACCGCGTGGCTTGCATCTTCAACCCCGAGTGCGGGCCCAGACACGAAGCGCCGTGCGTGGCCGACCCGAGAAAGCTGGACCAGGCGCGCGGCAAGCTGAGCAGCCTCAGCGTGTGTCCGGTCGGCGCTGTGTCGACGATCACGCGCTCTCGATACGTGTCGGCCGCTTTCTCGGGATCGATGTTGAGCGCGGAGAGCCCTCCGACGCCGGGGATCGGCGCGGGTCGATGAGAGAGCGAGGTCCTCAGCCGCCCGGGCTGCGTCTCGAAGGGCTGCCTTCACGCCGCAGCCAGCTGCGGGCGTCGCGGGGCCGTCTCCGGGCGCGGGTGCGTTCGGCGCGGCAGGCTCCGCTTGTCCGGCGGCGCGGGGCCGCTCCTGGCTCTACGTGCCTCCGGCTTGACGTGCCGGGGGCCGGGCCGCAGAGCCAGCAGACCGAAGGCCATGGGGAGCCGGCTTTTCGTCCGCAAACCGCTGTCGGTCATGAGAGAAGAGCTGCAGGGGGAGCACCGCCTCCGGCGGGTCCTCGGGCCGCTGCAGCTCACGAGCATCGGGATCGGCGCCATCATCGGGACAGGCATCTTCGTGCTCACCGGCCAGGCCGCGCACGACAAGGCAGGTCCTTCCCTGATGCTCTCCTTCGTGGTCGCGGGGATGGCCTGCGTGTTCGCGGCCCTCTGTTACGCGGAGTTCGCGGCGATGGTGCCGGTCGCGGGCTCGGCCTACGCGTACTCGTACGCGACGCTCGGCGAGCTGCCGGCGTGGATCATCGGGTGGGATCTCGTCCTCGAGTACGCCGTCGGCGCCGCCACCGTGGCGCACGGGTGGTCCCATTATTTCCAGGACTTCATCGGGATCTTCGGGATAGAGCTGCCGAGAGAGCTCAGGAGCGCGCCGTTCGACTACCAACCGGCGCTCGGCGAGCTCGTGCCCACGGGGGCGATCATCGATCTCCCCGCCGCTCTCGTGACGATCGCGGTCACGGTGATCCTGCTCAAGGGCATCCACGAGAGCGCGACGCTCAACGCCGTGATGGTCGCGCTCAAGCTCGCGGTCGTGCTCTTCGTGATCGCGGTGGGCGCGTTTTACGTCGACCCGGACAACTGGCGGCCGTTCGCGCCGTTCGGGCTCGCGGGGCTCAGCTTCTTCGGTCACACGGTCTTCGGCGAGACCGGTAAAGGGGGAGAGCCGCTCGGGATGCTCGCCGGCGCCGCGACCATCTTCTTCGCCTACATCGGGTTCGATTCGGTGTCGACCCACGCCGAGGAGGCGAAGCACCCGCAGCGCGATCTGCCCACGGGCATCGTGGCCTCGCTCGTGATCTGCACCCTCCTCTACGTTTCCGTCGCGGCGGTCCTGACGGGCATGGTGCCCTACACCGAGCTGAGCATCGACGCGCCTGTCTCCGATGCCTTCGCGCGCGTCGGCCTCCCGTGGGCGCAGTTCATCATCTCCCTCGGGGCGGTCGCCGGGATCACCTCCGTGTTGCTCGTGCTCATGCTCAGCCAGCCGCGCGTGCTGCTCGCCATGGCCCGTGACGGGCTCCTGCCCAGGCGCTTCTTCGGATCGGTGCACCCGGTCTTCAAGACACCGTGGAAGTCCACCTTGCTCACCGGGTTCGTGGTCGCCACCCTCTCGGCGCTCCTCCCGCTGCGGATCCTCGCGGAGCTCGTCAATATCGGGACGCTCCTTGCGTTCCTGTTCGTCTGCGCGGCGGTCCTGATCATGCGCCGGACGGCGCCGGACGCGCCGCGCCCGTTCCGGGTGCCGCTCTATCCGCTCACCCCGATCCTCGGGATCGTGATCTGTCTCCTCCTCATGTTCTCGCTGCCCACCGAGAACTGGCTGCGCCTCGCGGCCTGGCTCCTGCTCGGGTTCGCGATCTACTTCGGCTACAGCCGCAAGCACAGCGCGATGACGGCGAGCCCGTGACGCTGATCCCTGGGTCCCCGCGCTGCCGCGTGGCAAGGGGGCTCGGCCGAGGCGCGCGGAAGTGAGTCGCTCGTCTTCTCCTCCTGGTCCTCCTGGCGCCGCGGCCGGACAGGCAAAGCCGCTTCACGGCACCTGCGCTCAGCCACGCATCCGTCCTTTGGAGCTCGCCGCGCTCCCCGTCGAGGGGCGAATCCAGGCACTGCGGTCCGCTCCGGAGGGGCTGCGCGACGCGGAGGCGGCGAGGAGGCGGCTCGCTCACGGCGACAACGAGCTCGCGCCGCCCCGGCGTTCACGTCCGCTCCGGACGCTGCTCGCTCAGCTCACCCATACGCTCGCATTGCTGCTCTGGCTCGGCGCCGGGCTGGCCTTCGCCGCGGGCGCCCCGGAGCTCGGGTTCGCCATCATCGCTGTCGTCGTGCTCAACGGCGCGTTCGCGTTCATCCAGGAGCACCGTGCCGAGCAGGTCGTGAGCAGCCTGATGCGCCGTGTGGCGGTGCGTGCCCGCGTCGTCCGGGCAGGCATCGAGCGGCGTGTGCCCGCGCGCGAGCTCGTCCCGGGCGACGTGGTCCGGCTCGCGGCAGGTGAGATCGTGCCGGCCGACTGCATCTTGCTCGGCGCGGACAGCCTCTCGCTCGACCTCTCGATGCTCACGGGCGAGACGGCGCCGGTCGATCGCGACGCCGCGCCGATCGCCTCGCCGGGCCGCGGCGCGGAGGAGCTCACGCTCCCGAGCCTGCTCCCGAGCGGCGCGTCCGTGGTGACGGGCGCGGGCGAGGCGCTCGTGTTCGCGACGGGCGCGGAGAGCGCCGCGGGCAAGATCGCCGGGCTCCTCGAGCAGGGCGGGCGCGAGGGCTCGCTGCTCGAGCGCCAGGTCGCGCAGCTCTCGCACGTCACCGCGGCCATCGCGGTGATCGCCGGCGCGGCCACGCTGGTGCTCGCGCAGGCGTTCCACCGCGTCGGCCCGCTCGGCGCGCTCACGTTCGCGATCGGCGTGATCGTGGCGCTCGTCCCCGAGGGGCTGCTCCCGACGCTCAGCGTGTCGCTCGCGATCGGCGCGCAGCGGATGGCGGCGCGCGGGGCTCCCGTGCGGCGCCTCTCCGCGGTCGAGGTGGTCGGGTCGGTGACGACCATCTGCACGGACAAGACGGGGACCCTCACGCAGAACGCGCTCTCGGTGCGCGGCTTCATCCCCGCGCGCGGCGCGCCCCCGGACGCGGAACAGGCGGCGCGGCTCGCGGCCGCGCTGTGCAACAACGCGCGCCCGGCGCCGGCGGGCGGCGATTGCGAGGGCGATCCGGTCGACGTGGCCCTCGCGCGCTGGGCCGCGGCCGGCGGAGTGGACCTGGCCGAGGCGCGCGCCCGGTGGCCTCGGATCGCCGACACCGCGTTCGATGCGCGCCGGCGCTACATGGCGGTGACGTGCGCGGAGGGCGGCGCCACGCGGGACTTCGTGAAGGGGGCGCCCGAGGCGGTCGTCGCGCTGAGCGGCGCGCCGGCGCCCGCAGGCCTCGACGAGGCGGTGGTGGGCGCGGCCGAGCGCGGCGAGCGCGTGCTCCTGCTCGCCGTGAGGGAGGCCGGCGGCCCGCTCACGTGCCTGGGCCTCGCCTGCCTGCACGACCCGACGCGACCGGAGGTCCCCGCGGCGATCGCCGCGTGCAGGCGCGCGGGCGTGCGGGTCGTGATCCTGACGGGCGATCACCCCGCAACGGCGCGCTCCGTGGCCGCCGCCATCGGGCTGGATGCGGCGGACCGAATGGTCGAGGGGCCCGAGATCGACGCGATGGACGACCGGGCGCTGCTCGAGCTGCTCCAGGCCGGGGCGAGCCTCGCGCGCACGACGCCGGAGCAGAAGCTGCGGGTCGTGCAGGTGCTGCAGCGGTCCGGCGAGGTGGTCGTGGCGACCGGCGACGGCGTGAACGACGCCCCCGCGCTCCGCGCCGCCGACGTCGGCGTTGCGATGGGCCTGCGCGGCACGGAGGTGGCCAAGCAGGCGGCCGACATCATCCTGTCCGACGACAACTTCGCCACGATCGTGGCGGCCATCGAGGAAGGCCGGGCCATCAAGCAGAATATCCGCCGCTTCGTGAGCTACGTGTTCACGAGCAACGTCGCGGAGCTCGTCCCGTTCCTGCTCTACATCTTCTTTCCGATCCCTCTCCCGCTCGGGATCGTGCAGGTGCTCGCGATCGATCTCGGGACCGACGTGCTCCCCGCGCTGGCGCTCGGCGTGGAGCCGGCGTCGCCCGCGACGTTGCTCGTCCCTCCGGAGCCGCCCCGCAAGCCGATCCTCACCCGGGCGCTCGCGCTGCGGACGTTCTTCCTTTACGGGGCCGTCGAGGCGCTAGTCGGCGTCTTTGCGTGTTTCGGTTATTACTGGGTGCACGGCTGGAGACCTTTCGCGTCGCTCGAGCCGCTTCGTGCGCTGGAGCGAGAGGCGGCGACGATGACCTTCGTCGGGATCGTCTCGGGCCAGATAGGGTGTCTATTGGCGCAGCGCGACGGGCCGCTCTTGAAGCGTCTCGCGTTCTGGTCGAACCCGTGGGTGGCCGCGGGGCTCTCGATGGAGGTCGCGCTGGCGATAGCGCTGCTCTATGTGCCTGGACTGAATCGGATGTTTGCGATGGCCCCGGTGGGGCCGGCGTGGCTCCTCTGGCTGCCCGGCGGCGCCGCGGTCATGGTGCTCGTCGATGCGCTGCGGCGCGCCATGCTGGCGCGGGGCGCGCGCTGAGAGGTCGGGCGGGCGGCCAGGTCTCCGGCGGGTGCGCGCCCCATCGCCCCGAGGAGACGATGCTTCACGGGTTGGCGTGAGAAGATCGCCGCTGCGACCCGATCTCCGGTAAACTGCGCGGTCATCCAGGATGAGCCCGCCCGAGACGCCTGACGCTCGTTCGCAGCCGACGGAGCCGATACCGGACGGGCCCGGGCCGCCGCTGGGTGACCCTGCGCTGGATAAAAGCTCGTGGGTCCTGCTCGTGTATCACCGGCGCGGCGCCGAGGCGATTGTGCTGCACGAGGAGCACCCCGTCGTGCTCGGACGCGAAGCTCCATCCACAGCGCTCGTCGCGGATTGTAGCCTGTCACGCGAGCATGCCAGGATCACGCTGACCGGCGGCGGCGTGATGGTCGACGACCTCGGCTCGACGAACGGTACGTGGGTGAAGGGAGAGCGTGTGCGGCGGGCGGAGCTGCGCCCCGGCGACGAGCTCCTGTTCGGGAGCGTCCTCGCCTCGATCCAGCGCAGCCCGGCCCCGAGCGTGGGGGCCCTCGGGATCGAGAGCCACGAAGCGTTCCGGCTCGCCCTCGAGCAGGAGATCGCGCGAGCAAGGCACTTTGGCCGCACCCTGGCCCTGATGATGGTCCGCGCTGCCGAGAAGCCTGCGCTACATGTGAACCGCTGGTGTGCGCGTGTCCGCGCGCGGCTGAGGCCGGTGGACCGTATCGGGCTGTACAGCTCCGATATGCTGGAGATCCTGCTGCCTGAGGCGAGCCCCGCTCAAGCAGCCGAGGTGGCAGAGAGCATCGCCCGAGATCACGGCGACGGCGGTCACCGCCTCCTCGTCGGTACCGCGATGTTCCCGCACGCCGCGTCGACACCGGAGCGCCTGCTCGACGTGTGCCGCAGCGCGGCGCAGAGCGCCGTGGCCGAGCACGCGGTCCACCACGCTCACGCGGGTACCTGGGCTGTCGGCGCAAGGCTAGATCCGTTCGAGGCTGAGAGCAAACCGATCGTCGGCCGGTCCACACAAGCGATATTCGAGCAGGTCCCCCGCCTCGCCGCCGCGAGCATCCCCGTGCTCATCCTCGGGGAGACGGGGACCGGAAAGGAGGTCCTCGCCCGGGCGATCCACGAGCGGGGGCCGAGGGGCACGAAGAGCATGGTCTACGTGAACTGCGCGGCCATCCCGGAGCAACTCGTCGAGAGCACGTTGTTCGGGCATGAACGCGGCGCGTTCACGGGCGCGATCCAGCAGCAGAGGGGCGTGCTGGAGACGGCGAACGGAGGGACGCTGCTCCTCGACGAGATCGGCGAGCTGTCGCCGCACGCGCAGGCCGCGCTCCTGCGGGCGATCGAGGCCCGGAGCGTGACGCGCGTCGGATCGACGAGGGCGATCGATATCGATGTCCGCCTGATAGCGGCAACTCACCGCGACCTCGAAGCGATGTGCGCGCAGGGGCACTTCCGCTACGACCTCTTCTATCGCCTGAACGTCATGACGCTGGTCCTGCCCCCTCTACGCGAGCGCGTCGATGAGATCGAGCCGCTCGCGCGGCGCTTCCTAGCGAGGGCGAGCAGGGCGAGCGAGCGCTCCATCCGGACCGTGCACGTGGAGGCGCTCCTGCTCCTGCAGGGCTACGCGTGGCCGGGCAACATCCGTGAGCTTCGTAATGTGATCGAGCGCGCCGTGGTCATCGCACGGGCGGACGAGATCACCGATCAGGATCTGCCGGAGCGGATCCGCGCGGCCGCCACCGCCGGCGCCGCGCCGCCGTCGGGCGGGCTGACGGAGCCGGCGCCCGCGCTGGCGTCGCCCGAGGTCGGGAGCGTCGGAGAGCTCAAGACGCGGCTGAACGACTACGAGGCCGAGGTGATCCTGGCCGCGCTGCGCGCCGCAGGCGGCAACCAGACCGAGGCGGCGCGGCGCATGGGCATGCCTCTGCGGACCTTTGTCCGAAAGATCAGCCATCTCCGCTCCAGGGGCAGGATGAGTTAGATGCCGACACAACACGTGAATCCCCGCGAGGCCTTCGAGAGCTCCCGTGAATCGCTCTCGGAGTCCGGAGAACGTGCATGCGCTGCGGCGCCCGCCGAGGCGCCCCTCTTCGAGGGAGCGGGCCCCTACGCCGTGCTCGATCTCATCGGCCAGGGCGGTATGGGCGTCGTGTACCGCGCGCGCCACCGGCAGACAGGCGCGCTCGTCGCCCTGAAGACGGTGCGCGTGTCCCAGGAGCTCCCGCTCGCCGCCATCCGGCGCGAGGTCCGCACGCTCGCGTCGCTCCGCCACCCAGGTGTGGTGCGCATCCTCGGCGAAGCTGTGGACAACGCGCGTCCGTGGTACGCGATGGAGATCGTCGAAGGGGCGACGCTCCGTAGCTGGATGAGGAGCGCGTCGCAGGAGAGCGCTGCCGAGCGGGGCCAGCAGCCCACCACACCCGCCTCGGACTCCGGCGGGGTATCGCCTCGATCCTCGATCGATGGCCACCAGATGAGCTCGCTCGGTCCCCGGATCGAGTCGCGCCTGAGCCTCATGGCCCGCCTCTGCGAGCCGCTCGCTTACCTGCACGGAGAGGGGCTCGTCCATCGCGACATCAAGCCTGAAAACATCATCGTGCGCCGGGATGATACGCCCGTGCTCGTGGATTTTGCGCTCGCGTCGCGCTTCGGCGGGGCGGAGAGCCGCGAGCCGCTCGAGGTGGATTCGGTCCTGGCAGGCACCTGCGCTTACATGTCGCCCGAGCAGCTCCGAGGCGACCACAGCGACGCGCGCACAGATCTGTACGCGTTCGGATGCATCCTGTACGAGCTCGTGACGGGGCGGCTGCCGTTCGAGGGCACCTGGGCGGAGGTACGCCGCCAGCACATCGAGGCGGCGCCCACGCCACCGTCGCGGCTCAACACGAGGCTGCCTCGCGAGCTCGACACGCTGCTCCTGCGCCTGCTCGCGAAGCGCCCAGAGCACCGGATCGGCCACGCCCACGAGATCGCGTGCGCGCTCGCCCGCCTGGGCGTGGCGCCGCGCGACGCCGCCGTGGATGTGGCCCCGCGGCCGTTCCTCTACAGACCCGCGTTCGTCGGCCGCGACGCAGCGGTGCAGCGTATCGACCGCTGGCTCGTGGATCGGGCCGATCGCGAGGGCGGCCTCGCGCTCGTCGGCGGCGAATGCGGCATCGGCAAGACCCGCCTGGTGATAGAGCTCGCGCGGCGAGCGCGCGCGAGGGGCGCACGTATCATCACCGGCGAGTGCGCCTCCCTCGCAATCGACGGCGGCGCTGGCCCGACGGCGACGCTGCACCCGTTCCGCAGCGCGCTGCAGGTGATCGCCGATCGCTGCCGCGAAGGTGGCCCAGAGCAGACCGCGCGCCTGCTGGGCGTGCGCTGCAGGCTCCTCTCGGCCGTTGAGCCCGCCCTCTCCTCGGTTCCTGGCTACGCTGCTTACCCGGCTCCGCCAGCGCTGCCTCCCGAGCAGGCGCGCGCGCGGCTGCTGGAGGCGCTGGACGCAGCGCTGCGCGCGCTCGCGCAGGACGCGCCGTTGCTACTCGTCCTGGACGATCTCCAGTGGGCGGACGAGCTCTCGTTGCGCTTCCTCGCATCGATGCGCGCGGGCACCATCGCGGGCGAGCGCGTGTCGATCCTCGGCACCTACCGGAGCGAGGAGGTCGGCGAGGCGCTCCGCGAGCTCATCGACGCCGGCGGCGACGCCGATGTCGTCCTCGACAGGCTCATGCGCGGCGCGGTCACCGAGATGGCCGCCGGGATGCTTGGAATCGAGCGCTGCTCCGAGCTGCTCTCGGACCTGCTCCACCGCCACGCTGACGGCAATCCGTTCTTCGTCGGAGAGTACCTGCGCACAGCTCTGGCCGAGGGGCTGCTCCGGCGTACGGGCACGGGGAGCTGGCAGCTCGATCACGCGCCAGAACAGGAGCTGCCCCTGCCGGGCTCGCTTCGCCAGCTGGTGCGGCGTCGCCTCGATCTGCTCTCAGGCGAGGCGCGCGCGCTCGCGGCGGTCGCGTCGGTCATCGGCCGCGAGATCGACGAAGAGATGCTCGCGCAGGTGTCACGCCTGGACGACCTCAGCTTCATGGACGCCGTGGGCGAGCTGCTCGCGCGGCAGGTGCTCGATGAGACGCTGCCCGGGCAGTTCTGCTTCCTGCACGACAAGCTCCGGGAGCTCCTCTACACTTCGCTTCCGGAGTTCGATCGGCAAGAGCTCCACAGCAGAATAGCGGAGGCGCTGGAGCGCACAGCCGGAGGCGAGATCGCGCACTCGTCCTGCGCGCTGCTGGCGCACCATTGGAGCGCCGCGGGCGACGACGAGCGGGCCTTCGGCTACATGGAGCGTCACGCAGACCACCTGCTTCGCACCGGTGCTTACCGTGATGCCGTGACGACGCTGCACGGCGGGCTCCGCCGGGTGCGGAGCTGCGGCCCGGGCAGGCCCATGCCGCCGGAGCGCGCGGGCACATGGCATCGTCGTCTCTCTCAGGCTTACCTCGGCCTCGGCCAGCTCGAGCGGTGCGAGGAGCAGGGCTGCAAGGCGCTCGCGTTGCTCATCGGTGTCGCGCCGCGCTCGCGGCTACGCTGGTCCGGGCTGCTCGCGACGCAGCTCGTCCGTCAGCTAGGTCACCTCGCCATGCCCGCGCGCGCCTACGAGCGCCCCGCGCGACGGGCGATCCTCACGGACGCCTCCCAGGCGGCAGGCGCCGTCGCCCGGGTGGGGTTCTTCGCGAGCGATCCGGTACGGATGGTCGCCGCCAGCCTGCTCGCCGTGAACCTCGCGGAGCAAGCCGGGGGAGCTGTGGAGACGACCCGTAATTACTCCGGCCTCGGGTTCATGCTCGGCCTCTTCGGGGCACGGCAGCTCGCGGGACATTACTTCGAGCGCGCGCGCCGCATCGGCCATGAGACACGCGATCTCCCCGGGCTCATGTTCACGCTGACCTCGGAGGCGGTCTACTTGCTCGGCGTCGGACGATGGGACCAGGCGCGCGGCGCGCTCATGTCCGCTCTCGCCCTGTGCAAGGAGACCTGTGATCCCCAGGATACCGAGCTCGTCTGCACGCTGCTCAGCCACCCGGACTACTTCCAGGGGCGCCTCTCCAGCTCATCGGTGTGGTGCTCACAGGTGCTCGGGTCAGCCCGCCGCCGGCACAACCTGCAGAGCGAGGCGTGGGGTCTGTACAGCATGGCGCGTAGCTTGCTCGCGCTCGGCCTGCACGAGCGTGCTATCGAGCTGCTGCGCGAGGCGCAAGGGCTACTCCACGCGCTGACGGATCAGGTCTCCGAGATCGTCTGCTGGGGCCTGCTCGCGAGCGCGCATACGGCCGGGGGCGATCTCAACGCGGCCACGTCGGCAGCACAGGCTGCTGACGCGCTCTTGCGCCGGACACGCCCAACGGTCTTCTTGATCATACACGGATACGAGGGCGTGATCGCGACGCACCTCGCCCTGGCAAAGCAGGCGCCGACGCGCAGTGAGCCGACGGTTCGCGCCGCGCTCCGAGCCGCCGCCGTGGCCTGCTCTCGCCTGGCATCCGCGACGCGGCTCTTTCCAGCTCTCGCACCGGCGCTCTGGCGATGCCGCGGCGGCATCCTCGCGGTCGCCGGCCGAGAGCGCCGCGCCGTGAACGCCTACCGGCGCAGCCTCGACGCCGCGACAACCCTCGGGATGCGCCTCGACGCAGCGCTTGCGCATGCTGCCCTCGCGCGCGTGCTCCCGCAGCGCTCCTCAGGCCAGGCGCTGCACGCGAGGGCCGCACACGAGCTGCTCCAGGCCATGGGCCGCGCAGAGCCTCCACCCGGAGTTGCGGGCGCCTCGCCGGAGTCACACGACGCCGCAGCGGCCCGGAGCGTGCATTCGCCGTAGCGGCACCACCGGAATCGAGCGGGCCCCATTCGTCGCGAGGAGCATGCCCGGAAGGATCACCATGCAGGACAACGAGATCTATTACTTTCAGATAGCTCATGGTAACTGGACGGGGAATTTCTCTTTCAAGATAGTGCACTTCGGGCGGCTCATGCGCGAAGCCCCGCTGCCGGAGCAGCTCTGGGCCGTCGCGCTGCACCTGGCCTGCCGCCTGGCGCAGAAGCAGGTGATCACGTCCACGATCCTGGGTTATCCCGGCAGCCGCGTGGCTCGGAGCTGGGCGGTGGTCACCGCGAACACCTTCGTCTTCACGCCGCCGGTTCGCCTCTATGCTCTCCGTGGCCACTACCAGCTTGATCCGGACGGGACCAACGTCGTTGTTCGCATGCGCGAGGAGTTCGGTCCGATCCCGCTCCTGTTCCACCGGGACACCCGGGCAACCGCGAGGATCACAGACGAGGGCAGGCGCGCGGAGTATCAGCGCACGATGTTCGGCTCGGCGTGGCAGGGTGTCTATGAGGTGGCGCCGACATCCGACGAAGTTCACGTCCGGTACAGCTCCGCATGGGGCGAGCTCAAATATACCGTCCGCAAGACCCAGCTCGCCGCCCCGCTCCTGCGACGTTCCGTCAGCGACGCGGAGATGCGGCTCGTCGCGATCGCGGAGCAGCTCGACCGGCTGACCGAGGAGCAGCGGAGCCGCCGTGACATGAAGGCCGTATTCACCGGCGTCTACGCGCAGATGTCCTACGCGCTCTCACGCGTCCTACAGCAGCGCGAGATCGAGGTCGCCACGCAGCCGCGCCTAATCGTGAAAAAGGTGAACGATCCCGACTGGGTAGCCGCGCTGGCCGAGGCGTTCGTGGCCCGGTACCTCGGCGCGGTCGACGCGTACGAGCGCGGCCGGTACACCCCCAGGCACTGGGCGCTCGTCTTCGACACGCTCAAGACGCGAGCGCTCACCGAGATAGACGCGCTCGCCCTGACAATGTTCGCGCATATCGTGGCCGATCTGCCGCACGCGCTCTGCGACGTGGGCGCCGCGCCGGGCTCGAGCGAGCAGTTGGAGGACTTCGAGGTCGTGAACGAGGTCGCGTCCCAGCAGGTCGCCGACATGAAGCAGCGCTTCGCGGACACCTACGGTTCTCTCTACGGCTGGCTGGATCTGCTCGACGGCCAGATCGCGGACGTCTTCCTCGACCGCCGCGTGCGCGAGCTCCGCTCGCTGGCGTGGTACACCGCAGCGCGCTTGCGGGGCAGCCAGGCGGCGCGGCTCGACGCCGAGGCGCAGATCACGAGGAGCGTCGAGGAATTCGTCAGCGATCTCCTCGACGTCGGGCATGCGCCCGTGGCGCTCGCGGCCAGCCTGTTCCGCCGGGTGGTCGCGCGGCGCGTTCGCTGGTGAGCAGCCCGCCGCTGTTCGGGTGCAGCTCGCGGATCATAGACAGAGCAGGAGGAAATGAGGCGATGGTTGACAACCAGGAACGAAGCAAAGGCGACGCCGAGAGGTGGATCGAGCTCATCGAGTACGCGGCACAGGGCCGCGGCGAGCTCGGGACCGCTCCGACCGACATTCGCGACCGGCTGAACGGCATCGCGCAGCACACGGGGGCGCTCCGGTTCACTGCCGCGGCGGGCCTCGGGTCCCTGCCCCCCGCGGCGTGGGCGATGCCTGACGAGGAGGCGACGGCCATCTCCGCACAAGCGCTGGCGCTGCTCGATGTGACCGCGGACCAGGCGCGAGCGATCGACCACTATCTCGCCGCCGTGGACCAGCTGGCCAACAAGCCCAAGTCACGCGATGCGCTCCTGAGGGCCGCGCGAGCGCTGACCGACGCGGGTGTCCCCGAGTGGACACCGCTGTTTCGGCGCCACCATATTGTGCTGGAGACGGACGGCCCCGAACAGCGCGCCTACGCCAAGGTGCCCATCCGGAAGCGGCTGGATCGCATCGCGTGGGTCGTGCACCCGAAGTTCTGGAGGAGCTGCATCCGCCAGGTCGCGGACATCGAATTCCTCGATGGCGCGGTGACCAGCGGGCTGGAGTGGCGGGCGCGGATGCTCGAGACGGTGAACCTGACGCACCCCGTCAGGCTGGGCGCGGCCACGCTCAAGTGCGAGCTCGACGTCAAGTACTCCTGCATCCCCGGGAGACGCGCCCTGGTGGAGTATACGCTGGTCGAGGATCGAAGCGGCATTCTCTCTATCAACGAAGGTAGCATCCTCGTCGCGCCGGTCGATCAACAGGAGCAAACGCTATCGCTGGTCACGATCAAGAAGCGCGTCGTGGTCCGCAGCGGACAGTCGATCGGCGAGCTCTTCGAGTACGACCCCCACGGCCTCGAGAGCATGCTGGCCTACTGGATCATGCAGGCTCACAGCGAGTGCCCGGGTGCCGGTCCGCACCATATCGCCTGATCCGCGCGGTGGTCACTGCATCTGCTCGCGGTACCCGACCACGGCGCGGAACAGCCCGCTCAGCTGGAGGGCGCTCCTCAGCAGGGGCACGAGCCCCCCCGGCTCGGACATCGGCGTCACCTGCCGCGTCGGATGACCGATCTCACGCAAGACGAAGTTGGCCGCCTCGATGCCAGACACGACCGCGCCCTCCATCCCAACGACACCAAAGCTGTTCGCGGTGTAGTCGCCGGCGAGAAACAGGTTCGAGAGGGGCGTCGCGACGGTCGGCCGCTCCGCGTCGGATCCGCAGGTCGTGATGAAGTAGTCGTCGTGCCTCGTTCGGTGGAACCACCGCGCCACGATGCGCTCTCGCCTTGCTTCCGGGAACACCCTCTCGATGGCACGCTCGGCCGTCTCGAGCACCTCCTGGTCGGACTCGTTGCTCCAGAGTTCCTCCTCTCCGACGAGCTCCAGCACCGAGCCCGGGCCGTCGGGCGCGCTCCAAACGTGCGCCCTGTCGATGAGCGTGGCGAAGGGCCCGGGCAGCGCGATCACCATATCTTGTAGATCCGGGGGGGTGACGACACGATCATAATAGATCTGGTACCCCATCGTTGGCTGCGCCACGAGGCGGTCGAACGATGCGAAGAACGGCGTCGTGAGCAGCTCGTCGTCGAGCGCGAGGCGTAGCGCCTTCGGCGGCAATGCGGCGATGTAGTAGTCGCCGGTGAGCGGCTCCCCTGCCTCGGGCTGAGGCGTGACGGTGCTGTTGTAGTAGCTGAGGTGGTAGGAGCCCTCGTGGCTCGCCTCGTTGCCATGAGGCGATCCCGGCGGCGCCTCCAGATGGAGGCCGGTCACCCGCGCCCCGTTACGCGTGATGCGCCGGACCGGGTGGAAGCGAAGAATACGGCCGCCTGCCTGCTCGAAGGCACGCGCGAGGGGGGCGACCAGCACCTCGCCGGAGGGCCCATCGAGGTAGTTCACCTCCTGTGCCGTGCGGTTCTGCTGCGTGAGCCGCAGCGCCTGCAGCATCGCCAGCGCGGACGGGTCGTAGGCCAGGTTGAACATCGCGTGCTCGCCCATCCGGAAGAGAGTCGATGTTCGGGTCGAATCGGAGATGCCCAGTGACTTTGCGAACTGCCCGAACGACATCTCATCGAGCCTGCGTCGCTCTCGCGGGGATAGCCGCTCCGGTCGCAACATCAAGGCTGCGAGGAAGAGGCGCGCGAGCGCCAGCGCCTCATGCGCGGGGAGGACACCGGCGCCGCCGAGCAGATGGAGCGGCGAAGGCAGGGGCAGCGGCCTCAGCGTCGCGAGCCTGCCTGCCCGGGTGACCACGTTCGCGCCGCGCTCGCTCTTCTTGAGGTGGGAGAGCGCCTGAGGCGCGGCCTCCGCGAGCAGCCGCTTGAGGTTGGGGTAGTCGAATACCACGTGCAGGCCGTGCTCGACGTCATAGCTGCTGCCGCCCGCCGTGTGTCGCATCGACGAGGCCTTGCCGCCGAGCACGTGACCGCGCTCGACGATCATCACGTCGAGCTGCCCGCGCGCGTTGTGAAGCAGGGTCCAGCCGGCGGCCAGACCCGCGAGCCCGCCGCCAGCGATCACGACCTTTGCCTTCTTCATCGATCCTCCAGTGCTCACTTTGCGCGGGGCGCGGCTGCGCGTCACGAAAATCCGCCCGGCGCTGCTCCAAGGCACGATGAGGAGCCACGCCGCCCACGCCGGCGGCCCGGAGCATACACTGTCGAGCGAGGCGGCCACCCCGCCGATCAGGGCGCCTCCTCCGGCGCGCCACGCGTGGCGCGGTACGCCATTCGTGGCGCACGAGCTCTCCGCCCGGCGTCCAGCCTGTCCACGCGGCGCGGCTGGCTTTGCGGACCAGAGCCCTCCCTTGCCGCGTCAGGCGCGCATGGCGGACGCGGCACGGCTTGTGCTCAGGGCTGGATGCAGGTGCTTTCAGGGGAAGTCAGCCATTCATCCACTCCGTGCCGCCAGCGTTCCGCGATACGGCGCCGCTCTGCGCTCGGCGCGAGCCTCCGGCGACCTGCGGTGCGCGGCGGGCGAGTGGTGTTGTGTTGAGGTGCGACTCCTGGTACGCGCCGTGTCCGTGAAAGCGCATGTTCTGGGTATCAATCAATGACGTTCGCGCAACGAAGGACCCTGGGGGGGGTTCGTATGCGCTCTCGAGGAGATAGATGAAACGAGAGCTGCTCTCTCGGTGGAACTCTCGGTGGGAGAGGATGAGAATCGGCCCCTCGGCGCTCGCTGCAGCCGCGGTCGCAGCGTTGACCGCGTCCTGCGAAGGACCGTTGCCGGTCTACTCCGTCCCCCGTACGTCGGTGCGCCTCATCCCCGAGATCTCGAAGATCGACGAGGTGGGGGGCCCGGTGTTCGTGCTCGTCGAGCTGGAGCTGCCGACGGACGCGAAGACCCATGTGATCGCGTATGTGCGCGCAAGCGGCGCGGAGGCCGACGCGCTGCCTGGTCCGGTGCTGTGCAGGACGGCCTCCGATGGCAGCGCTGGAGGCGGCAGCGGCGGAGCGGACGGCGGGAGCGACGCCGGTGGAGGGGGTGCGGACACAGGCGGCGGTGGGGCGCCACCGGCCGAGGGATCTGGAGGCGGGGGTCCCGGCGGGATGGGCGGCGGGGCGGCGACGCCGGAGAACGCCGATCTGACATTGCCGGACGTTGCGCTGCTCGCGCCGGCCGAGCAGCGCAACCTGCGGCAAGCGGGCTTTCTGGTGAATGTTCCGGCGGGAGACAGGGACGTTCAGCTCGTGGCGACAGTGTACGCACACGACGAAGACACTTCAGAATGCGAGCCCGCAAAGAGTCAGCTCCTCGCCATGGCAGCGGCGCGGATCGACCGCAGCGGGACGCCTGAGGACGGCGGTGGATCGGCAAGCGGCGGGGGCGGCGCCGGCGCGGGGGGGGCCGGCGGCAGCAGCGCCGGCGCGGGGGGGGCCGGTGGCAGCAGCGCTGGCGCGGGGGGGGCCGGTGGCAGCAGCGCCGGCGCGGGGGGGGCCGGTGGCGGGGGCGGTGCAGAGGACGGCGGGGGCGGAGGTTGAGAATGGGTGCACTGGGATTGGATGGAATGGTCCGGCGAATACGCTCAGCGTTACGTCTCCTGAAGCTGGGCATCTCGCTTGCGGCCGGCCTGGGGATCACCTTGATGGTGAAGGGGGAGGCACAGGGCGCAGCGCAGCCAGCGTGTCAGCTGCTCGACATCAAGGACATCGACCCGAAGACGAGCTCATTCATGGTCCAGCCATTGCTCTGCGACCGTGCCAGTCGACTGTTCGGCACGGTGGTTCTGCCTGACGACCCACCGCTGAGCATACGCGTCAATACAACGTCCATCACCCCCCGCCAGTGCGGGGCTGACACGCCGACCCGTGTACCAGGAGCGCAGTGCTTCGACGTTCCACCTCTCGACCCGGCCGCAGGCAACCTCGTTGTCGTCGTCGCCGGCGCGGACGGCACGCCATGGAAGGAGGCTTCGACCGGCGCCGCGAGCTGGCTCAAGCCCGTGGCGACGTTGCTCAAGGCTCCCGCTCCTGCTCTTCCGGAGCCAGACGTGAAGCCCGAGGCTTCGGCCCAGGGGGGGAGCGATCCTTGCGCCGGGGTCGCGGCCGGTGACCAGTTGCGCTGGTGCCAGGCGTATGACGCCGGACTCAGGGCCGCTGGCCTGTCGCCCAGAAGCGTCGATCAGAGCTCCCCCCACAAGCCCTTCAGCGAGTGGAACCAGCAACGGCACCACATCGCCGATCGCGGCGACGATGTGTACGTGCTCTTCTTCTCGGACGTGATACCGGTCGAGCCGGTGCCTCTGATCGATGAGGATGATACGGTCGTCCTCGTGGTCGTGCCCTCCGACCCGGCGAAGCCCATCGAGGAGCTTCGCGTGACGGAGTGCAACGGCGCCGCCCCGGTCCGCGTCGGAGGCCTGGGCAAGCTGCCTGGCGTAGCAGAAGCGGACGCCAAGGGGCTCCCCGGGCAGGAGCCAATGCACCGGCTGCGTATCGCGAAGGAATGCAGTGCGGACGGCGGGATTAAGGCGGTCGTGCGGCTCAAGAACGAGGTGAGCAGCAAGGATATCCAGGTGAAGACGCTGGCCCTGCACCGCTTCACGGTAGGGCTGGGACTGATCTACGACTTCAGTAGCGAGGTCGAGTTCCGAGCAGCGTCCGTCAAGGGCGAGAACACGCCGGTCGTCGTGCGGGACCAGCACCGCATCGGGCTCTCTCCGCCAGTTCCGTTCATCACGTTCCGCCCCGTGCTCGTGGACACGCGGCGCGAGCGGCGCATATCCGAGTGGTTTGGCCTCTCGCTCGGCATCTCGCTGGCCGAGCCGCTCGAGCACCTGTATCTGGGGCTGCTCGTCGAGCCGTGGCCAGGGTTCGGCGTGACCGGGGGCGTCCACTTTCAGACCGTCCCCTCGCTCGCCGGCGGCTACGTCGAGGGGGACCGCTTCCCGAGTGGCGAGGTGCCCGTCGATCGTCGGTGGTCGGCGGAGGGCGCTCCTCTCTTCGTGGGTCTCAACGTAGATGCCAGTCTCCTCGCCAAGATGCTGGAGGCCGTTCAATGAATCGGCTCGCTCTCGTCACAGCAGCGCTCACCGCCTGTGCATGGCCGTCCGCCGCGTCCGCTGGACCCGAGGACCTCGTGGTACGCGTGACCGTCGGTCAGCCAGTCGACTATGCCGACTTCGGCAGCGGCGTCGTGGTGAGCAAGGACCCGCCCATCGTGGCGACGTGCGCGCACGTGCTCGCCGGGGAGACGAACGTCTACGTCTACCTGGAGAGATACGATCGCTACGTGCCTGTGAAGAAGGCGTTCGCGCGCTTCGAGCACGACGTGGCCTTCCTCCTCCTCGACACGACGTACTGGAGTGCCTTCGCCGACGCCGCGGTGTGGGACAGCGGCTACGCATTCCCCAGCAGGAGGAGGGACAAGGTCGACGTCTCCCTGATCGGCTACAGCCGGAGGTCGACATCTCGCGTCGTGAAAGGCAGCCTCATGGGGCCGCAGATCACGCTGCGCGCGCTGGGCTCGTTCCCTCCCTGGATCGCGGGCGGAGATCGCCTCCCCGTCGTCGAGCTCGACGATCCGAACCACACGGGCCAGATCATCTACGGCGGTGACAGCGGCGCCCCGATATTCGTCGGGGAGAAGGTGGTCGCGCTCGCTGCAGGCTTCATCGATCTGCGCACAGGGGAGAGCCGCCGGATCCCCTTCGCGGTCCCGGCAAAGGAGCCCGTACCAGCCGAGGGGCAGATGCAACCCTTGCCGCTGCGCGGTACGGATCCTTACGCTTCGCTGCCTATCACGAGGTCCATCTGGAAGGCGTTTTTCGCCGGTGTACCGGTGAGCCCTCAGGTCGAGCCTTGCATGGATGCCATCGACACATCGATGGGAGAGTACGACGGGCGGCGCGAGGAGATGCCCTCGTTGCTGGGCAAGAACACGCAGCCGTTCTGCCAGCGTATCTTCCTTCAGCTGCGCAAGGAAGCGATCACCGAGGAGCGGGACGCGCGGGTCGGGCGTGAGCTACGCGCGTCCTCCGAGTTCGCGGCAGCCTTGGAGCTCGAGGCTCGCACGCTTGAAGCTCGGACGAAGAGGGACCAGACGCTGCTGCGCGCCCTGGAAGGCAAGCAGCGGGATGACTTCGCAGGTTTGCTCAGCGTCGGGCGGGCCCCGGTGAGAGAGGCAAGCGCCATCCCGAGGGGAAGGGCGCGAGATCTCGAGGTGCTTGCGGAGCAGTACGAGCGCTCGGCGATGGAGGCGAGATGGCGGCAAGTAGAGATCTTGCGAACCGGCGCCCTGCCGACGACCGCGAGCCCGTCGGGACAGCCGCCTGAGAGCGCGCAGGAAGCCGGCCCTTAGAATTCAAGGTGACTTCGTAGGAGACGCCCCTCGTTCATCCGGTGAAGCATACGGAGGGCAGGGCACCGGAATTCCCGGGACATCCAGCGCCGCGCGCGGCGACGGCCCCGAGATCCCCCTGCGCCGCCGGACCGCAGCCAGCGCTCCTGTCATCGCTCGGCGCCACCTAGACATCGCGAGCCGTCGCCGTGGTCCTCGCAGTCGTCGGCGACGCGGTGGCAGCGACGGCATCTCATGCTGTCGGGGCGCGGGCCCGGGCGTGCGCAGGCATCACCGATCTCGGGCGCAAACGCGCGAGACGTGCCGCGCGGAACCTGGACCTCCCGGAGGCGAGCCCCGATGCAACGAGAACCGATGAGCCGGCGGGTAGCGAGCAGGGCTCGTCGCCGCCGTCACGGCCGCCGCGCCGCGTCGAGCAAGAGCCGCCGCTCGGCCGCCGCGATGACCTGGCGCGCCGCGGGCTCGGCGTCCGGGTTCACCGAGATCGAGGTGATGCCGAGCCGCACGAGGTGCTCGGCGAACTCGGGGCGGTTCGACGGCGCCTGGCCGCAGAGCGACGAGGTGATCCCGGCCGCCCTGCACGCCTGGATGATCCGCCCGATGGCGTCGAGCACCGCCGCGTCGGACTCGTCGAACAGCTCGGCGCACACCGCGGAGTCGCGGTCCACCCCGAGCATGAGCTGGGTCAGATCGTTCGAGCCGATCGAGACGCCGTCGATGCCCATGCGCGCGTACTCCGGGATCCAGAACGCGACGGAGGGCACCTCCGCCATGACCCATCGGTGCAGCCCGCGCTGGCGGCCGAGCGGGCTCCGATCGACGAGCTCCAGGCAGGCCGCGAGCTCCCAGCGCGTGCGGACGAACGGGATCATGACATGCAGGTTCGGCGTCTCCTCGCGCACGCGGGCGAGCACCTCGAGCTCGAGCGCGAACAGCTCCGGCTCGCGGACGTACCGGTAGCAGCCGCGGTATCCGATCATCGGGTTCTCCTCGGCGGGCTCGAATTGCTCACCCCCCTTGAGCCCGCGGAACTCGTTGGTGCGGAAATCGTAGGTCCGGTAGATGACCGGACGGGGCTGGAAGGCGCGGGTGATGCGGAGCAGCGAGGCCGACATCTTCTGGAGGAACTCGTCGCGGCCGCCGGACGCGATCAGGGCCTTCGGATGCACGCCGCCGAGCGCGTCGAGCAGCATGAACTCGGCCCGGAGCAGCCCCACGCCGTCGACGGGCAACGCGGCCACCTCCTCGGCGCGCTCGGCGATCGCCAGGTTCACGTAGAGCCGCGTGCCGAGCACCGCCGGCGAAGCCGCGCGCGAGCCGGCGGCGGCCGGCACGCGCTCGGCCGGCGCCTCGGCCTTCGCGGCGGCCCCGGCTCCCGCACCCGCGGGCGCCCCGTCCGGAGCGGCCCAGGGCGCCTCCGCGGCGGGCCGGGCCCCTTCGAGGACCTTGCCGTGCGCGCCGTCGACGGTGACGATCTCGCCGTCCCGCAGGGTCCGCGTGGCGGCGCGCGTGCCCACGACACAGGGGATGCGGAGCTCGCGGCTGACGATCGCGGCGTGGCAGGTCATCCCGCCGCTGTCCGTGACGAGGGCCGCCGCGCGCCGGATGGCGGGCACCCAGTCGGGCGACGTCATGGGCGCCACGAGGACCTCCCCGGCCTTCAGCCGTTGCCCCTCCTCCGGCGAGCGGAGCACGCGCACCGTCCCGGACGCCGTGCCCGGGGACGCGCCGAGCCCCGAGACAAGGAGCTCTCCGGGGGCGGGGTGCGGCGCGCCCAGCGTGGTGATCGGGCGGGTCTGCACCAGGTACGTCGCCCCGCCCTCGACAGCCCACTCGATGTCCTGGGGAGCGTCGTAATGCCCTTCGACCTGCAGCGCGAGGCGCGCGAGCTCGAGCACCTCGTCGTCCTTGAGCACGCGCCGCGCGCCCTCGTCCTCCGGCAGATCCACGCGCAGCTCTCCGCCGTCCGGCGCGCGCACCAGCTTGAACGCCTTGTGGCCGACGCGCGCCTCCAGCAGCTGCGGCCCGCGCTTCGCGACCGTGTACGTGTCCGGCTCGACCTGCCCGCCCACCACGACCTCGCCGAGCCCGAACGCCGCCTCGATGACGAGGCGTGACGTGTCCTTCGTGGCGGGATCCGCGGTGAAGATGACGCCGGAGCGCTCGGAGCTCACCATGCGCTGCACGACGACCGCCAGGGCGGGCTCCTCCGTCAGGCGCTGGGATTTCCGATAGCTGACCACGCGCTCGCCGAAGGCGGAGGCCCAGCAGTCGCGCACGCGATCCAGCAACGCTTGATCGCCGGTCACGTTGGTGTACGTCTCGTGCATGCCGGCGAACGAGGTCGATGCCGAGTCCTCCGAGGTGGCGGACGACCGGACGGCCACGATGGTGTCGAGCCCCAGCCTCCGGTAGGCATCGACGATCTCCGCCTGGATCTCTGCCGGGAGCGGCGCGGCCCGGACGAGGCGCTGCAGCGCGGCGCAGGTCGCGCGCAGCGCGGCCGGGTCGCTCGGATCGGCCTCGGTGAAGAGCGCGACGAGCTGCTTTCGCACGCCCGCGGCGTCCATCGCCGCGAGGTACGCGTCCGCGCTGATGACGAAGCCCGGAGGCACGGGCAGGCCGGCGCGCGTGAGCTCCCCGAGGTTGCTGCCCTTTCCGCCGGCGGACGCGACATCCGCGCGAGACAATGAATCGAACCAGAGGACGTGCGCGGTCACCGTGTCTCCTCATCGAGATCTGGATGCCTCCGCTCGGCGCTGATGCGCCGGCGGACGCTCGATCGCCCGTGCGTGCGTCGGAGCAACAAGCGGACCCGCCGCGGTGCGAGTGTTGGTCGTCTGCTGCTCGAACCCAGCGGCACGGACCGTGCTCACCGGCCCCGCATGAGCGGCGCAGAGACCGGCTTTCATCCTGGCGATCGCGCCGTGCTCGGCCGGCCGGGGATCGCCGCGCTCCTCCAGGGCCTGCGCGAGGACGGGTACCGCCTCATCGGTCCCACGCTCCGCGGCGGGGCCATCGTGTACGACGAGATCCAGGGCGCGGAGGAGCTCCCTGCCGGCTGGACCGAGCAGCAGGAGGCCGGCCGCTACCGGCTCGCCAGGCGCGCGGACGAGGCGCTGTTCGGCTACGCGGTCGGGCCGCGGTCGCTCAAGCACCTCCTGTTCGTCCCCCGGCTGCGCCTGGTGCAGCTCAGGCGGCGCGGCGGAGCCATCTCCCGGACCGACGAGGCCGAGGCCCCTCCGCGCCTCGCCGTCCTCGGCGCGCGGGCGTGTGATCTCGCGGCGATCGACGTCCAGGACCGCGTCTTCGTCGACGGCCCGCATCCGGATCCCGACTATGTGGCGCGCCGCAGGGGCCTCTTCGTGATCGCGGTGCAGTGCGGGCAGGCCGGCGGGACGTGTTTCTGTGCGTCGATGCGGGCGGGGCCGCGCGCCGAGCGTGGCTTCGACCTCGCGCTGACCGAGCTCCTCGACGGTGGCCACCGCTTCTTCGTCGAGGTGGGCAGCGACGCCGGCGCTTCCTTGCTCGCGCGCGTGGGCGCGCCCCGCGCGGGCGAGGACGACGCCCGCGCGGCCTCCGAGGTCTCGCGCCGCACGGCGAGCCAGATGGGCAGGAAGCTCGAGACGGACGGCATCAAGGAGCTCCTCTATCGAAACCTCGAGCACCCCCGCTGGGACGACGTGGCCGAGCGTTGCCTCGGATGCACGAGCTGCACGCTCGCGTGCCCGACGTGCTTCTGCAGCACGATCGAGGACGCGACGGACCTCCCGGTCGACGAGGGCCGGGACATGGGTCGGGACTCCGGCGAGACGGCCGAGCGCTTCCGGCGCTGGGACTCGTGCTTCTCCCTCGACCACTCGTACCTGCACGGCGGCAGCGTCCGCGCCTCGCTCCGGGCCCGCTACAGGCAATGGCTCACGCACAAGCTGGCCACGTGGATCGATCAGTTCGGCACGTCCGGCTGCGTCGGCTGCGGCCGGTGCATCACGTGGTGCCCCGTCGGGATCGACATCACCGAAGAGGCGGCCGCCATCCGGGCCGGAGACGGCGCCGTCGCCGCCGGGAAGGGATAGGCGCCGATGAAGGCCGAGGAGCTCGTCCCCCTTCTCGGAGCCCATCCGTTCCTGGACGGGCTCCCGGCCGCGCACCTCGCGCGCCTGGCCGAGGGCGCATTTGCGCGGAGCTTCCCGGAGGGGGCGTTCCTCCTCCGGGAGGGAGGCGAGGCGGACGCGCTCTACCTGCTCGCGCAGGGGCGCGTGACGCTCGAGATCCACCGCCCCGGCCGCGACGCGGTGCAGGTCGAGAGCCTGGCGGGCGGGGACATCCTGGGCCTGCACTGGCTCTTCCCGCCGCGACGATGGGTGCTCGACGCGCGGGCGGTCACGCCGGTCCGCTCGATCGGGCTCGACGCAGCGCACCTGCGGGCGTGCTCGGACGCCGATCCCGCGCTCGGGTACGCCGTGTCCCTGCGCCTCCTGCGGCAGCTCTACGCGCGGCTGGAGCGCGTGCGGCTGCAGCGGCTCGATGTCTACGGGGCCGAGCCATGACCTTCGTGCCGCGGGACATCCCGCTGCCCTTCGCTCCGGACGCCGCGATGCCGAACCCCGGCTCGCCGCCTGGGGCTGCGGGTCGCCTGAGGGCGCCGAACCCCTGGGCGCCGGAGCCGGCGCGCGTGCGGCGCGTCCACCGCGAGACGGAGACGACCTTCACGGCGACGATCGACCTGCCGGGCCGCCCGGGTGGCCTCGTCTTCGCGCCCGGCCAGTTCAACATGCTCTACGCCTTCGGGGTCGGCGAGGTCGCGATCTCGATCAGCGGGGATCCCGCGCGGCCCGATCGGCTCCTGCACACGATCCGCGAGGCGGGCTCGGTCACGCGCGCGCTCGGCCGCCTCCGCTCGGGCATGGCGCTCGGGCTGCGCGGCCCGTTCGGCAATCCGTGGCCCGTCGACGAGGCGCGCGACGCGGACGTGCTGCTCCTCGCCGGCGGGCTCGGGATGGCGCCGCTGCGGCCGGCGCTCTGCCACATCCTCCGGCACCGGGCCGCCTATGGCCGCGTCGCGCTGCTCTACGGCGCCCGCGGGCCCGAGGACCTGCTCTACCGCAGGGAGCTCGAGCGCTGGAGCCGTCGCACCGACCTGCAGGTGCTCGTGACCGTGGACCGCGCGGGCCCCGGGTGGCGCGGGCACGTCGGGGTCGTGCCGGCCCTCCTGCGCCTCGCCGACTTCGATCCAGGCCGCGCGGTCGCGTTCGTCTGCGGGCCGGAGGTGATGATGCGCTTCACGGCGCGCGAGCTCGAGCGCCGCGGCGTCCCCGGCGAGCGCGTCCACGCCTCGCTCGAGCGGAACATGAAGTGCGCGGTGGGGATCTGCGGCCGCTGCCAGCTCGGGCCGAGCTTCGTCTGCAAGGACGGCCCCGTGCTCCGCTACGACCGCGTGAGACCGCTGCTCGCGGTCCGGGAGCTGTGAGCGCCATGGCGCGCAGCGCGAAGCCGAAGCTCGCCGTGTGGAAGTTCGCCTCGTGCGACGGCTGTCAGCTCAGCGTCCTCGACCTCGAGGACGAGCTCCTGTCGCTCGCCGCCGCGATCGACATCGCCTACTTCAAGGAGGCCACGAGCCTCGAGCGCGCGGGGCCGTTCGACCTGTCGCTGGTCGAGGGGTCGATCACGACGCCCGCCGACGCCGAGCGGATCCGCGAGGTCCGGCGGCTGTCGAAGGCGCTCGTCACGATCGGCGCCTGCGCGACGGCCGGGGGCATCCAGGCGCTACGCAACTTCGCGAATGTACGTGAGTTTTTGTCGGTCGTGTACGCCTCTCCCGCGTACATCGAGACCCTCGCCACCTCCACGGCGATAGCCGACCACGTCCCCGTCGACTTCGAGCTGCGCGGCTGCCCGGTGAACAAGCGCCAGCTCCTGGAGGTGATCAGCGCCTTTCTCCACGGGCGCCGGCCCAATGTCGCGAGCCACAGCGTCTGCGTCGAGTGCAAGATCCGCGGCAACGTGTGCGTGATGGTGACCGGCACGCCTTGCCTCGGCCCGGTGACGCACGCGGGCTGCGGCGCGCTCTGCCCGACCTACCAGCGCGGCTGCTACGGCTGCTTCGGGCCCATGGAGGCGCCGAACATGGAGTCGCTCTCGCGCGCATTCCAGGCGGCGGGCGTGCCGGAGCGCGACCTCGTGCGGCTCCACCGCGCCTTCAACGCGAACGCCCCGGCGTTCCGCGCGGAGAGCGAGCGGCATGAGCGCTGAAACGCGCACCATCGCGGTCGACTACCTGGCCCGCGTCGAGGGCGAGGGTTCGCTGACGCTCGTGCTCGAGGACGGGCGGGCGAAGGAGGCGCGCCTCTCGATCTTCGAGCCCCCGCGGTTCTTCGAGGCGTTCCTCCGCGGCCGGGGCTACGCGGAGGCGCCCGACATCACGTCCCGCATCTGCGGCATCTGCCCGGTCGCGTACATCACGAGCGCGTGCCGCGCGATGGAGGACGCGCTCGGCATCGAGCTCGGCCCGGAGCTCCGCGCGCTCAGGCGCCTCCTCTACTGCGGCGAGTGGATCGAGAGCCACGCCCTGCACGTCTTCCTGCTGCACGCACCCGACTTCCTCGGCTACCCGGACGCGATCGCCATGGCGCGCGACCACCGCGACTGGGTCGCGAAGGGCCTCGCCATCAAGAAGGCGGGGAACGCCATCGTCGCGCTCCTCGGGGGCCGCGAGATCCACCCGGTCAACACCCGCGTCGGTGGCTTCTACAGCGCGCCGTCCCGCGCGGACCTTGAGTGCCTGCTCCCCGAGCTGCGCGCCGGGCGTGAGCGCGCGCGCGCGTGCCTCTCCTGGATGGCGACGCTGCCGTGCCCGGAGCTCGAGCGGCCCTACGAGTTCGTCGCGCTCCGCAGCGACGACGTGTACGCGATCGCCGAGGGGCGCCTCGTCTCCTCGGGCGGGCTCGACATCGAGGTGCGCGACTACGACGCCCATTTCGTCGAGGAGCACGTCTCCTGGTCGACCGCGCTGAGGTCGAGGATCCATGGCAGTGGCAGCTATCTGTGCGGCCCGCTCGCGCGCTTCAACCTGAGCTTCGATCGCCTGCTCCCCGAGGTCCAGGACGCGGCGCGCGCCGCCGGCCTCGCCGTCCCGTGCCGCAACCCGTTCCGGAGCCTGCTTGTGCGCCTCGTGGAGATCCTTCAGGTGTTCGAGGAGTCGATCCGGATCATCGAGGCGTACGCGCCCCCGCTGGCGCCGTTCGTCGCGCCTCGCGCGGTCCGCGCGGGCAAGGGCTACGGCGGCTCCGAGGCGCCGCGCGGCTTCCTGTACCACCGCTACACGCTCGACGCCGAGGGGACGATCCTGGACGCCAAGATCGTCCCGCCCACCTCGCAGAACCAGCTCTCGATCGAGGAGGACCTCTGCGCGCTGTCGCCGTCCTTGGCGTCGCTGCCGCTCCGCGAGGCGACCGCGCGCGCCGAGCAGGCCGTGCGCAACCACGACCCCTGCATCTCCTGCGCGACGCACTTCCTCACCCTGCGCGTCGAGGAGGCGCCGCGATGACCGCGCGGATCATCGGCCTCGGGCAACGCGCGGCCGGCGACGACGCTGCCGGGCTCGCCGTGCTCGAGGCGCTGCGCCGCCGGGGTCTGCCGGGCGACGCGGAGGTCGTCGAGGCGAGGGACGCGACCGCGCTCGTCTCGCTCCTCCAGACGCCCTCGACGGTCGTGGTCGTCGACGCCGTGCTCGCGTCACCGCCCGGGGAGGTGCTCGATCTCTCGCCCTCGGACCTCGCCGCCGGTGCGCCTGTCCCGGTCTCGACGCACGGCCTCGGCGTCGGGCAGGCCATCGAGCTCGCTCGCATCACGGCGCCGGACCGGCTCTCGCCCGACATCCGCATCGTCGGCGTGAGCATCGGCATGATGCCTCATCAGCGGGGTTCGGGGCACAGGGCGCCGTCAGGCGACCCGGAGCCCCGAGCGTTGGACGAGCCCGGCCTGTCGCCCGACGTGGCCGCGGCGGTCCCCCGGGCTGTCGCCCGCGTCCTCTCGTTCCTCGGAGGGTGAGCCCGTGCACGAGTCGTCCATCGCTCGACAGCTGCTCTCCGCCGCCCTGGAGCGCGCCGCGGCCGAGGGGGCGACGCGGGTCGTCTCGGTGCGCGGCTGGGTGGCCGAGGCCGAGGCGCTCTCGCCGGAGAGCCTCTCGCTCCACTTCGCGGCGCACGCGCGCGGCACGCCGGCCGAGGGGGCGCGCCTCGATCTGCGGCTCCACCGCGTCGAGGCGCGCTGCCTCTCGTGCGGCGGCACGTACGCGCCCGACCATCACGTGCTGCTTTGCCCGCGCTGCGGCGGCGACCAGGCGACGCTCCTCGGGCGCCTGGGGCTCGGCCTGGATGCCATGGAGGTGGAGTAGCCGTGCCGCGCCTCGCGCTCCGCGTGTACGGCATCGTCCAGGGGGTGGGCTTCCGGCCGTTCGTCTACCGGTGCGCGTCCGCGCTCGGCCTGGGCGGCTGGGTGCGGAACCGCCCCGGCGGGGTCGAGATCGAGGTGCAGGGGCCGGAGCGCAGCCTGCACGCCTTCGTCGCCGGCCTGACCTACGAGCCCAGCGCGCCCGCGCGCGTCGAGCGCATCGAGCTCGAGCGGCGGGCCGAGGAGGACGCCGGCCCGTTCCAGATCCTCGGCAGCGAGGCGGGCAGCGGGGCGCGCCCGTCGGTGCCCGCGGATCTCGCCGTCTGCGAGCAGTGCGCCAGCGAGGTGGACAGCGAGACCGGCCGCCGCCGCCGCTACCCCTTCACGAGCTGCGCGCAGTGCGGTCCCCGCTACACGATCCTCTCGGGGCTCCCGTACGACCGGGCCAGGACCACGATGGATCGCTTCCCGATGTGCCCCGCGTGCGCCGCGGAGTACGCGGATCCCTCGGACCGGCGCTTCCACGCGGAGCCCATCGCCTGCCCGGCATGCGGCCCGCGCGTCGAGCTCGTCACCGCAGCCGGAGACCCGATGGAGCCCGGCCTTCGGGGCTCCGGGTCGCCTGACGGCGCGCTCCGCGAGGCCGCGGCCGCGGTGCTGGCGGGGAAGGTGGTCGCGGTGAAGGGGCTCGGTGGTTTCCATCTGCTGGTCGACGCGACATCGCCGGACGCGGTCGCGCTCCTGCGCCGGCGGAAGCGCCGCGACGCCAAGCCGTTCGCGGTGATGTTCGGCTCGCTCGACGCCGTGCGCGGCGCCTGCCGTGTGTCTCCCGCCGAGGCGGACGCGCTGCGCGGCCCCGAGGCGCCGATCGTGCTGCTGCGGCGCCTCTCGCCCGCCGCCGCGCGGGTCGCCCTCGCCGACGCGGTCGCGCCGGGCACGCCGCGCCTGGGCGCGCTGCTCCCCTACACGCCGCTCCACCGGCTGGTGCTGGAGCTCGTCGGCCGGCCCGTCGTCTGCACGAGCGGCAACCTCT
The DNA here is from genome assembly GCF_051530205.1 of Sorangium sp. So ce327. Lineage (NCBI taxonomy): Bacteria > Pseudomonadati > Myxococcota > Polyangiales > Polyangiaceae > Sorangium > Sorangium sp. So ce327. Next base: position 6,853,051 of record NZ_CP150330.1, read on the forward strand.
CGGACGAGCCTATCTGCACCGACACATCGGACGCGCTGGAGCGCCTGGGCGGCATCGCCGACCTGTTCCTCGTGCACGACCGGCCGATCGTGCGCCCCCTCGACGACTCCGTGGCCCGCGTCGGGCCGGCTGGCGTCGAGCTCCTCCGCCGCGCGCGCGGCTTCGCCCCGCTGCCTCTCCCGCTGCGGGTCGCCGCCCCGCCGATCCTCGCCCTCGGCGGCCACCTGAAGAGCACGACGGCGCTCTTCTTCGACGGCCAGGTGGTCGTCAGCCAGCACCTCGGCGACGCGCACACCGCGGACGGCGCCGCGCTCATCGAGCGCACGGCCCTCGACCTCTTGCGCCTGTTCCGGGTGCGGCCGGAGCGCATCGCCTGTGATCTCCACCCCGACTACGCGGGAAGCCGCATCGCCGAGCAGCTCGCGGCGGCCTTCCGCGCGCCGCTCATCCGGGTGCAGCACCACCACGCGCACGTCGCCGCCTGCGTGGCCGAGCACGGCCTCGACGGACCTGTCCTCGGCCTCGCGTGGGACGGCGCCGGCTACGGGCTCGACGGCGCCCTCTGGGGCGGCGAGGCGCTGATCGTGGACGGGGCGTCTTTCCGCCGCGCGGCGCACCTCCGCTCCTTCCCGCTGCCGGGCGGCGAGCGCGCCATGAGGGAGCCGCGCCGCTCCGCGCTCGGGCTGCTCTGGGAGCTCCTCGGCGAGGGCGCCCGGGACCATGCGCGCGCCTGGTTCCGCGAGGCCGAGCTCGGCCCGCTGTTCTCCATGCTCGCGCGCGGGACGGGCTCGCCGCGCACGACGAGCGTGGGGCGCCTGTTCGACGGGGTGGCGGCGCTCGCGGGCCTGCGCGGGGCGGCGAGCTTCGAGGGGCAGGCCGCCATGGAGCTGGAGTGCCTGGCCGAGGCGGCCGGCGAGCAGGCGGGCTATCCGCTGCCGCTGCGCGCAAGCGCGGCGGGGGTGCCGGCGGAGCTCGACTTCGGCCCGCTGATCGACGCGGTGCTGGGCGATCGGCGTGACGGTGTTCCGCCCGGCGTCATCGCGGCCCGCTTTCACGCGGCGCTCGCGGACGTCGCCGAGGCGCTCGCCGCCGCGAGCGGCCTCGGGCGCATCGTGCTCGCGGGCGGGTGCTTCCAGAACGCGCTCCTCGCCGCGTCGATCCGCGAGCGCCTCGCCGCGCGGGGCGTCGAGGTCTTCACGCCGAGGCTCTACCCGCCGGGCGACGGCGGCCTGTCGCTCGGCCAGGTCCTCGTGGCCGCGCGGCGCGGCACAGACGCGGAATCGGACGTGGAATCGGACGTGGTGGAGGTGTGACGATGTGCCTCGGCGTCCCCGGCAGGGTCCTCGGCGTCACGGGCGGCGACCTCCGGCTCGGCCGCGTCGCCTTCGGCGGGATCGTCAAGGAGATCTGCCTCGCCTATGTGCCGGAGGCGGAGGCCGGCGATTACGTGATCGTGCACGCGGGCTTCGCCATCAGCCGCATCGACGAGGCGTCGGCGCGACGGACGCTCTCCTATCTCGACGAGCTCGGCGCAGCGGGCGATGGGGAGGAGCCGCGATGAGGTTCATCGACGAGTACCGCGACGCGCAGCGCGTCGGGCCGTACGTGGAGGCGATCCGGCGGGTGGTCTCTCGCCCCTGGTCGATCATGGAGGTCTGCGGCGGTCAGACGCACGCCATCGTCCGCTTCGGCCTGGACGAGCTCTTGCCCCCGGAGATCACGCTCCTGCACGGCCCTGGCTGCCCGGTGTGCGTCACGCCGGTCGAGCTCGTCGATCGTGCGCTCGAGATCGCCTCGCGCCGCGAGGTCACGTTCTGCTCGTTCGGCGACATGCTGCGCGTCCCCGGCTCCACCGACGACCTGTTCGCGGTGAAGTCGAGGGGCGGTGACGTGCGCGTCGTCTACTCGCCGCTCGACGCGCTCGCGCTCGCCGAGCGCCTGCCGGATCGCGAGGTCGTCTTCTTCGCGGTCGGCTTCGAGACCACGGCGCCCGCGAACGCCATGGCGGTGTTCGAGGCGCGGCGCCGCGGCATCCGGAACTTCTCCCTCCTCGTGTCGCACGTGCTCGTCCCGCCCGCGATGGAGGTGATCCTCAGGGCGCCGGATCGGCGCGTCGACGGGTTCCTCGCCGCGGGCCACGTGTGCACGGTGATGGGCATCGACGCCTACCGTCCGCTCGCCGCCGAGCACCGCGTCCCCATCGTGGTCACGGGCTTCGAGCCGTTGGACATCCTCCAGGGCATTTTCATGTGCGTCCGGCAGCTCGAGGAGGGCCGCGCCGACGTGGAGAACCAGTACGCCCGCTCGGTGCGTGAGGCCGGCAACGAGACCGCGCAGCGCATGATCCGGGAGGTCTTCGAGATCGTGCCCCGGACCTGGCGAGGCATCGGTCCCATCGCCGGGAGCGGGCTCGGGCTCCGGGCGCCGTACGCGGACCACGACGCAGAGCGGCGGTGGGCGCCGGCAGGCGACCCGGAGCCCCGGGCGTCGACCGACTGCAAGAGCGGCCTCGTGCTCCAGGGGGTGCTCAAGCCGCCGGACTGCCCCGCGTTCGGTGTGCGCTGCACGCCGGAGACTCCGCTGGGCGCCACGATGGTCTCCTCGGAGGGCGCGTGCGCGGCCTACTACCGTTACCGGAGGGCGGACCCGCCGCACGGTTCGAGATGAGCTGCCCCGCGCCGCTGCGCCAGAGGACGGTCCAGCTCGCTCACGGCGGCGGCGGGCGGCTCATGCGTGAGCTCATCGAGCACGTCTTCCTGCCCGCGTTCGACAGCGCTCCGCTCTCGGCCCGCCACGACGGCGCGGTGGTGCGGCTCGGCGGCGCGTCCCTCGCGTTCACCACGGACACCTATGTCGTGCATCCGCGCTTCTTCCCCGGAGGTGACATCGGCAAGCTGTCCGTCTATGGCACGGTGAACGACCTGGCCATGACGGGCGCCCGGCCCGCTTACCTGAGCGCCGGCTTCATCGTGGAAGAGGGGCTGTCCATCGGCGAGCTCCAGCAGATCGCGCTGTCGATGCGCGCCGCTGCGGACGCGTGCGGGGTCGAGCTCGTGACGGGCGACACCAAGGTGGTCGACCGGGGCAAGGGAGATGGGCTGTTCATCAACACCGCCGGTATCGGCGTGGTGCCCGAGGGCGTGGTCATCGCGCCGCGCCGGGTCCGGCCGGGCGATGCCGTGCTCGTGTCCGGCGACGTGGGGCGGCACGGGATCGCGGTGCTGTCCGTGCGTGAGGCGCTCGCGTTCGACGAGCCCGTGGAGAGCGACTGCGCGCCTGTCGCCGAGCTCGCGGCGGCGCTGATCTCGTCGGGGATCGACGTCCACTGCCTGCGGGATCCGACCCGCGGCGGGCTCGCGGCCGTCTTGAACGAGATCGCGCTCGACGCGGGCGTCCACGTCGAGGTGGAGGAAGCGCAGATCCCCGTGGAACCTGCGGTCCTCGGGGCGTGCGAGCTGCTCGGGCTCGACCCGCTTTACGTGGCGTGCGAGGGCCGGCTCGTCGCGTTCCTGCCGGAAGCCCAGGCGGAGCGCGCCCTGGCGAGCCTGCGCGATCACCCGCTCGGCCGGGGGGCCGCGCGCATCGGTCGGATCGTCGGCGAGGGGAAAGGGAGCGTTGTCCTGAGGACCCGGCTCGGGACCCGGCGCACGCTCGATCTGCTCTCCGGCGAGCAGCTCCCGCGCATCTGCTGAGAGCGCGGGTCGGAGCGCGCGAAGCATGCGGGCCGGGCGAGCGACGCAGCGAATCGGCTCGATGAGCACCGCTCGATGAGCGGGTGAACAGCGAGTATCGCGCACTACGGCTTCTCCGGATCCCGGCGGGAACAGGAGCCCGAGCTCAAGACGGTCCTCTCCGCGCCTTCGGCCCTCTTGCGACTGCACGGCCGTGGTGACTACATGCTGTAGTGGGAGGGCCTCGAGATCTCGATGCGTCCCCTCCTCGCCGCCGGAGGACTCATGCCGGCTGCGTGGGGCGGGATCAGAAGGCCCGTGTCGCACGGCTCGGCGGAGCGGCGCATGCCGCGCGAGTCTGTACATTGCTGGAGGACGACGATGAAGCACACGATCATCACGCTCGCGATCCTTGCCGCGGGCCTTGCCGGCACCGGATTGACTCGCACCGCACACGCGCAGGATAATCCTTCGTACGCAAGGATCCGGAGCTTCACACACGGAGGCTCGGGATGCCCGGAACGGAGCGTCGGCGCGAACATCACGGCTGACGGGCGCATACTCACGGTCTTGTACGACAAATACGTCGCGACCGTAGGCCCCGCGGTCGCGGTCGCCGAGAAGCGAAAAAACTGCACGCTCACTGTCGAGATGGAGTTCCCGCAGGGTTTCAGCTTCTCGGTCGCCGATGTCGATTTTCGAGGCTTTGCCGACCTCGGCGCCGGGCTCGTGGGGACGCAGCGAGCTTCCTACTACTTCGCGGGTTTCCGCCCCGGCCGTGAGCCCGAGTTCAAGACGGTGCTCAGGGGGCCTTACAATGACAACTACTCGCGCCGCGACTCGCTGGGGCTGCTGGCCGCCGTATGGTCGCCGTGCGGCGCCATCGCGCCGCTCGTCATCAGGACGTCCGTCGATATCAACAACCAGCGAAATCTCACCGGGACGGGCCTTATGAGCGTGGACACAACGGATCTCAAGGTCGAGCAGATCTACCACCTGAGGTGGCGGAGGTGCCCCCGCTGACGCCACCGGATCTCGCCGGTGCGCTCGGTCGCGCGGGGCGGGGTCACCAGGCCCGTGTCACGCGGCTCTGCGGTCCCGCGCTCGCCGCGTCAGCCTGCATTGCTGGAGGACGACGATGAACCACAAGCTCACCACGATGGCGTTCCTTGCGGCGGGGCTGGCCGGGATCGGAATCACCGGCTCCTCCCACGCGCAGGACACTCCTCCGTACGCGCGCGTCCGCTCCTTCACGCACGGCGGATCGGGGTGCCCCGAACGGAGCGTCGCCGCGAGCATCACCGCCGACGGATCCATCCTCTCGTTCGACAGGTTCGTCGCGAGCGTCGGCCCCTCGGTCGAGGTCGTCGAGAAGCGGAAATTCTGCGCGCTCACTGTCGAGCTGGATTTCCCGGAGGGTTTCAGCTTCTCGGTCGCCGATGTCGACTTTCGAGGCTTTGCGGACCTCGGCGCCGGGATCGTCGGGACGCAGCGAGCTTCCTACTACTTCTCCGGTTCCCCTCCCGGCGAGGAGCCCGAGTTCAGGACGGTGCTTCGTGGACCCTACAATGCCACCTATTCCCACCGCGACGCGCTCGGGCCACACACTGCTGTATGGTCGCCGTGCGGCGCCATCGCGCCGCTCGTGATCAGGACGTCCGTCGATATCGACAACCAGCGAAATCTCACGGGGACAGGTCGGATGACCGTGAGCGAGCAGACCTACCGTCTCATGTGGCGGAGGTGCACCCGCTGAGGCCACGGGTGCTCGCCGATGCGCCGCCCGGCGCCGCGCGATCTCGTGCGGCATGTCACAACACGTGTTCTCAACGTCGGAGCGCGACAAGCGGCTCCGATGGGTCGTTCGCTCGAGGTTGATGGTCGTTCCAGGGGCAAGGGAGGGGATCCATGGCTATCGAATGGAGAGCTGCTGCTCTCGGAATTGTTGTCTCCAGCATGCTGGCGTGCGCAGCCGAGCTCGAAACGCCCGAACATGAAGAGACAGGATCAGTCGCCAGCGCCGCCGAGCAAAGTTGCGGTGGATGCGCGACGTTCGGCAATTCGGTGCGTTGCGGCACTTCCCTCGTTGGCAGCTCAAAAATCATCGTCGAGAACGGCGGCTCGATTGATGCGAGGGCAAGGCTCATCTTCTCGTACGGGTTCTCGGACCGGGAAATCGACGTCCCTGTCGGCAGACCGTACAGGCAACGTCGTTCGTTCCATGGAACGGACGTCATCATGACCAACCTCACACCCGGCTCGACGCTCTGCATGCATCATTGAGATGACGCTCGAAGACGAGCTCGAGGCGGTGCGCGAGCACCGCGGTGTCCCGCGCTCGGTCCCGGCGCGCACACCGGAGTGCCACGTCGCAGGGTCATGGGGCCACCCCTTTGCAGGGTCATGGGGCCAGGGGGAGACGACGTGATCGGCCTCGACCATGCCCGAGACCGCGAAGCGTGTCGAGGTCCCCGGAGCCGGGCGCGAAGCGACCGGCGACGTCCCTCTTTTTTGCAGGGTGATGGGGCCACCCGGGCCCTCTGGCAGGTCCGGCGTAGGGGCCGCGACGCTCAGGAGCAGGAACGTTTACCCCGCCCCCGGCGCCCCTCGCGGCCACGTTGACGACGGTGGGCGAGGCGCGCCGCGTGGAGCGAGGGGGGGCAGCGGCGCGGCCCCGGGATCGACGTCCTCACCGGGGCCGCAGCGGTCATCGCCGCTTGTTGCGTGGATGGGTGGGCGGCTTGCTGCGCGCGGGCACCGGCGCGGCCGTGTTGCTCTCGTCGAGCTTCGGCTTGAGCCGTGGCCTGTACGACTCGCCCTCGATGATGAAGTCGAACGCCGCGTTCTTGAACCGATCGACGGCGCTCTGCGCGAGCAGCACGTCGTCGAACATCGCGAGCCACTCGGCCGTGTCGCGATTGCTCGTGACGATCATCGACGCGTGGCCCGTGCGTTCGAGGAAGAGCTGGTAGACGTCGCGGCTCTCTTCCTTGCTCATCACCTCGAGCGCGAAGTCGTCGAGGATGAGCAGGTCGACAGTCGTGAGCGCGACCATCTCGGCGTCGCGTGAGTTGTCGAGCCTGCTCTGGCGCAGTCTGCGCAGCATCGCGTCGGCGCGCAGGAAGCGCACGCTGTAGCCGTGCTGGCACGCGAGGTGTCCGAGTGCGTTCGCGAGGAAGGTCTTGCCCACGCCGACCGAGCCGAGGATGACGATGTGCTTGTGCTCTTCGAGGAAGCGCAGGCTCGTGAACCCACCGAGCAGACGCTTGTCGAAGCTGACCTTCGCGGCCTTGTCCCAGAGCTCCAGGCGCATGCCGGGATCGAGCCCGGCGTCGCGTACGCGGCTCTCCGTCGCGCTCGCCTCGCGGCGCCCGATCTCGTCGGTGAGCAGCATGAGCAACATCTCCTCGTGCCCCATCGACTGCTTCTCGGCCAGCAGCAGCCGCTCACGCAGCGTCGCAGCGATGCGGCCGAGGCGCAGGCGCTTGAGCGCCGTGACGAGCGCGGGGTCGACTTCGCTGAAGCTCATCACGCCTCCTCCTTCGTCGCGGCAGCCGCCAGCGTGCGTGTCGCGAAGTGCTCCGTGCTGCGCGCGAACCGCGGCGTGGGGAGCGCAACGACCTTGCGCTCATCCGCGAGCGGCGACGCGGGCGTCTTCGCCGTCTCGAGCATGCGCGTCACGCGCTGTACGTCGACGACATCGAACGCGAGCGCGCTCTGGCAGATCGCCTCGACGCGCCCGCTGCCGAACTTGTTGCACAGCCGCAGCAGCGCATAGACCAGCCGCATGCGCGTCCAGGGGAGCGGCACATCGAGCAGCCGCTCGGCGTAGATGCCGACGTGCACGCCGCACTTCTTCGCGCTCGTGATGAGCGAAGCCACGTCGCGCACCGCGGCGACGTCCTTGCCCACGGGGTAGTCGCTCGCATCGGTGGAGCGCTTGCCCGGCGCGACGCGCACGTGCACCTTCACGAGCTCCGTGCCCGCGTAGATCCTGACCGACGCGCGGTCGGCGCGGACGCGCACCGTGCTTCCAACGTAGCGCGTGGGCACGCTGTAGAGCGACCGCAGGACTTGCACGTGATGGTCGGGGTGCACCTTCGCGTCAGTCCAGTGCGGCACGTCGAACGGCGCTGCCGGCGCCGGCTTCATGGTGCCCTTCTCGCGTGACTCGAACACCTCGCGCGGCACCTCGCGTGTCGTGCCGTGGACTCGCGCTCCAGCGACGTCACGGCACCACCGCTCAGCGGACGCGCGCGCCTCGTCGAGGCTCGAGAACGACTCGCCGTCGAACCAGCTCTCGCGCACGTACGCGACCTGGTTCTCGACACGCGCCTTGTCCTTGGGCGACCTGACGCGCGCAGGATCCACGAACAGCCCGCGTGTCTGCGTGTAGTCGAGGAACGCCGGCACGAGCACGGGGGCGAGCTCGTCGGCGCGCAGCACGATGGCCTTCATGTTGTCCGGGAGGATCACGCGCGTCATCGCGCCGAAGAACCACCACGCCGCATCCAGGCCCGCGCATACCGCCGCAGTGGTCTGCTCGAACGACGGCCACACGAACTGGTAGCGGCTGTATGCGAGCGTCACCACGAGCGCCCACAGATTGCGAGCTCGCTGCGTCGCTGGGTCGAACAGCCTACCCATCAGGCCGAAGTCGATCTGCGCGACCTCGCCAGGCTCGGTGTCCGCGACGCGAACCGTCGGCGTCTTCTTGCGCCACGCGAGCTCCTCCATGGCAAAGCGCCGGAGTGTGTCGTAGCTCGCGCTGACGCCGTGGTCGCGCTTGAGCAGCAGGTGGATCTTCGTCAGCTTCAACGGCCGAGGTTGGGCGAGCCAGGCCTCGATGCGTGCGCGATACGCGCCGATCTCTTTCCACTCCTCGCTTGCGTCGGGCACCGGGCGCGCCTGCACACGCTGGGCGATCGCGTGGATCTCCTCGTCCGTCGGCTCGCGATCGCGCGACAGTGGCAACATCGCTGCGGCCTCGAAGTACCTGCCGACCGTCTTGCGATCGACGCCCGTCTCGCGCGCCACGTGACGCGCGCTCTGCCCCGCCGCACGACGGCGGAGCATTTCCTTGATGTCAACCATGATCAGCTCTCGGTAGGGCATCGGTCTCCTTCCGACGGCGACCCGCGCCGTCCTCGGAAGGAGCCCGTCTCAGATCCCGACCGCGGCGTCCCGAGCTGGCCCCATGAGGCTGCAAAAAACCTCGGAAGCTGGCCCCATGACCCTGCAAAAAACCGGGTCACGCCCCCGCGCGGGTGGCCCCATCCTCCTGCGTTTGGGGTGGCCCCATGAGGCTGCAAAAAACCTCGGAAGCTGGCCCCATGAGGCTGCAAACTGGCACCGGAGCACGCCTCATTGCCGACGAGATAGGCTCTTCGACGGATGCAGCAGCGGCCCGCGGCATCGCCGCCCACAGCACTGGCGAACTCCTCGCCATCGAGCCTGTCGTGTGCGTGCTCTGCTATGGGGAAGCACACACCACGGGGTGGGAATGAACCGAGCTGGGTCGTGTCGAGCTCTCTCGCGTGGCATTCGATGCGAGCCCCGGCGAGCTTCCCATCACTAACCCCGAGAACCCGAGCCGTGACTGCTGGACTAGCGGACCTTGGCAAAGCTCATCGTCGTGTTTCGTCCAGATGAGACGATCCTCTGCGCGTCGTCGCGAATGCTGTCAGGAACATCGTATTTATTCTTGTTGTCTTTGTCTTCGTCGTCGATGTCGATGGCCCCCTTCCCGAGGTCGCCCAGGAAGTCGCTCGCGGCGAGCACGCCGTAGCCGATCCCGATGTCGGGGAAGCTGGCCATGGTGTCGCTCCCGTGGGTGAAGAGGCAGAAATAGAGCGTGGTGTTTCGATTGCTGACGTTCGGAAATATCGAACTCCCGAAGCTGGCGCTGCTCGAGTTCTTGTTGTCGTCGTCCTCGTTGTCGAAGTGACGCGAGAAGCTGGTCGATCCCGTCGGACAATAGGGACCAAGCTGGAGGACAGCGTAGTAGCGCCGCGGATCGGGGGTCGACGTGAGCGGCTTGAGTTGCCTTCCGTCGAGTCGGCAGAAGCTAAATCTAGTATTTTTGTCATTCACGATCGCTCCGGTGTAGCCCCATGTATGGTTCTTGTTGTTCTTGTCCTCATCGTCCATGTAGATGTGGATGAGCTCGGATTCGTGAGGGCAGTCGGGGGTATCGGGGATGATGCCAACGTCGTACAACGTCGTCGCAGCCCGCAAGGCCGTGACGACGTCCTCGTCTCTGCCCGAGAAGCCGTCCCCGCCGAGCCCCAGATCGATCTCGTAACAGCTTGACGTCAGCAGAGCTGCGCTTGACGCAGCGAGCAGCAGGATGGATTGGGAGATCATCGTTACCCCTGAGAAGAGCCCTGTTTGCGACGCTGGCTCTCTCGTCAATATTGTTAGCAAGATGCGTGCCGGTCAATTTGCGAACGAGGTCGCACGACCGCGATTCATCCCCCTGAAGCGGTGCACGTGCGCGGCATGCTCATGGGCAGCGAGGTGGCCCGTGAGTGCCCATCGGCGTTTGCAGAAGTGGCCGCGCGCTCCGCGCTCGAGCCCCTGTGCATACCCGGAGTATGCACGACGCGGCCATCGGACGCCTCGCGACGGCTTTCGAGTTGGTGTGTCTGCCGCGGCGCTCTGTGGCTAGCCAGTCGGACTTGAGCAGCAGAAGCGGACCGAACTGCACCATGATCGCGCCGCTCAGCAGCTTGAGCCACCGTCCCACCCTCTCCTGGAATTTGCGGCGGCTCAGCGTCGCCACCGCGACGCCGACGATGACCATGTCGTCCGCCATGCAATTCCCTGCGCTACGGGCCGTCTACTCGAGTGCCGCCCCTCAGTACTGACGATCCATTTTGCCGGCTCGTGCGTCTGGGCGGGTGTGAGCCAAGAACGAAAGCAGCCGAGGTCTAGGTTCAGGGGCTCCAGCTCAACCAGGAGGACCAGCAGGCTCTGCGCCGACGCGAGAGGGGGGTCCGCTGGGCATGCTGCTCGCACGGCGGATCCAGGCCATCGGGGCAAGGGAGATGGGCTGTTCATCAACACCGCCGGCATCGGCGTGGTGCCCGAAGGTGTGGTCATCGCGCCGCGCCGCGTCCGGCCGGGTGATGCCGTGCTCGTGTCCGGCGACGTGGGGCGGCACGGGATCGCGGTGCTGTCCGTGCGTGAGGCGCTGGCGTTCGAGGAGCCCGTGGAGAGCGATTGCGCGCCGGTCCAAGGCCTCACCGCGGCGCTGCTCGCGTCGGGGATCGACGTCCACTGCCTGCGGGATCCGACCCGCGGCGGGCTCGCGGCCGTGCTCAACGAGATCGCGCGCGACGCGAGCGTCCACGTCGAGGTGGAGGAAGCGCAGATCCCGGTAGAACCTGCGGTCCTCGGGGCGTGCGAGCTCCTCGGGCTCGACCCGCTTTACGTGGCGTGCGAGGGCGGCTCGTCGCGTTCCTGCCGGAAGCCCAGGCGGAGCGCGCCCTGGCGAGCCTGCGCGACCACCGGCTCGGCCGGGGGGCCGCGCGCATCGGTCGGGTCGTCGGCGAGGGGAAAGGGAGCGTTGTCCTGAGGACCCGGCTCGGGACCCGCCGCACGCTCGATCTGCTCTCCGGCGAGCAGCTCCCGCGCATCTGCTGAGGCCGCGAATCGAGGCGCACGAAGCCTTCGTGTCGGGCGAGCCATGCACGGATCGGGCATCGAGCGTGGCGCAGACCCAGGCCTCATGGTCCTCCCATTTCGACGAGAAGAATCGGCGGATCGGGGGCGTGCATTCGCTCGCCGCCGGGAGAAAAGACGCCAAGAAAACAATAAATCTTGGCGTCTCTTGGCGTCTCAACTTCTCGCTGTTTGCGTGCGGCTTCAACCCGTTTGTCGCTCTAGCCTGGATTTTCACAGCAGAAGATCGGTTAACATAAAGGCCACTGACGGCGGTCAAGCGAACGCGACCTCGAGCGAAGCTCCTCCCCACCAGGGGACAGCGACGGGCGTCGCGAGCAAGCCGGATTCAAGCAGCATCGGGTTGTGAGCCCGACGAGGGAGGCGCACGTGAACGCGCTGCGGGCTGACCTCGACCCTCGCCGTCGTGTCGAGGAAGCGGCGGAAGATCTGCCGCGCCTTGGCGTGCTCGAAGCCGTGCAGGTGCTTGCCGAGCAGCCCGTAGAGACCGGTGGCGATGACGGTCAAGGTCACGTCGAAGTCGACCTTCATGGCCACCGCAGACGACAGCGCATCGACGTGGAAGAAGTGGACCTGGTCCTCGAGGTTGTTCTCGATCAGCATGCGCCGAGCGTAGCGCTCGAGGATCGTGCGCGGCGTCGAGCGGGTGTCGTTGGTCAGCAGGACCGTGGGCTCGTCGTGACCAAGATCGCGCGCGCAGATCTGGCGGATCGGCGCGGGATAGTCCCTGCCCATCCGGATCGTCTCGTCGAGGACCTTGGGGTTGCGAAACTTGCGGTGCGGTACATCAAGCTCCACCCGGCGCCAGGCTGCAGCCGGAGCGTTCAGCACGTGGCGCTTGAGGACATCCGTGCGGCGGCGCAGCGTGACGAAGGTGATCCCCTGGGCATCGAGGCGGCTCAGGTTCTTGTAGGTGGTGAGCTTCGAATCGAACACGAGGTGCGGGGGCATTTGGCCGTGCGCCTTCTTCCAGAAGTCGACGAACCGCAGGACCTCATCGCTCTCCTCTCCCTTGCGCAGGTCGGCGTTGGCGTAGCAGAGCACGTCGGTGGCGGCGTCCTGGGCGATGAAGGTGAGCACGGCCTTGTCGCGGCGACTGCGCTTGGAAAGGTAGTGACGCTCGACGAACTCGTCCTGCCCGAAGAAGGGAACGGCGTGAAAGTCGAGGTTGAACGACGCGCCCGCGAGCGCGAGATGCGCGCGCAGGTGTTCGAGCCAGCCGCGCAGCAGTCGCACCGAACTGGAGCGGCCCAGGCGATCGGAGTACTGCGCGAGGAAGGTCGTCTTCGGGATGACGTTGAGCCCCGCGAACAGCGACAGGCCTTGGTCGAAGACCAGATCCATCACGTGGCTCTTGCGCTCGATGGACGTCAGCTTCAACGCGAGCGCTGCAAGCAGCGCGTGGGCTGCCGGGATCGCCTTCGAGCCAGGCAGGGCTGCTTCGTCGGCGAGCCGATCAAGGCCCACCTTGACGAGCAGCGGGAGGAGCACGAACAAACCGCCGACATGGGTCTCGAACGTCGCAGGGACGAGCTGAAAATCGCGGACATCGGCGCGGCTGGCGCGCTCGGGGCGCGTCCTGGCGGGGCGCTCGTCGTCCTTGCGACGCGGCAGCCTGGAGAAGCCCTCCTCGCGCAACACCTCGGTGATGGCCGTGGGGCTGAGCTCGATGTGCTGGCCCCGGAGCTCCTCGGCGATGTCGTAGATCGACAGGTTGCGCTTGCGCATCGCGATGATCAGGCGCCGGGCGCGGGACTTCTTCGGCTGCTCGTGCGGGCCGCGCATCGGCTCGGCGAAGAAGGCACGGTCAGGATCGTGCCGGAACTGATGGCAGAGCACGCGGAACGAGCCGGAAGTGTAGCCGAAGGCCTTCGCGACCTCGGCGCTCGAGCGACGCTCCACAAAGTAGGCGCGCAGCGCCTCGTACTGGCGGTGCCGCGCCTGGGTGGGCGCCAGGAAGAAGCGGGCGGGGTCAGTTAGGGCAGTTGGTGCGCTCATCGCAAAAAACGTGACCCACACATAAGGCATCACGTCAAGGTGAGGAGAGCGGTGCAGAGAAGCGATGAAGCCGATTTCTGCTGGATTTCAAGGTCGATCGGCGCTGCCGGCGCATCAGCTGCGTCCGCTGAGGGGGAGAGGCTGACGGACGAGAAATTCGCCCATAGCGCACCCTTTCCCCTCACGGCATCCTTGATGCCACCGCTTGCCTGTCTCACGCCGTTCGGCGTAAAACCGTGTCCCTCGATTACCGAACCGGAGGGCCGGCCTCATGCTGCGCCGTTAGGCGAACTATCTCGGTGAAAATCCAGGCTAGTCGGCAAGCTGCCTGGCCCACGCGATGTAGACATCGTAGCGCGGGGGATACGCGACCGTGGGCGGCTGGGCGGCGCGGCGCCGGAAGAGCTCCAGCGCGTGTGCGGCGAGGCCACGGCTGATCTCCGCCGCCTCCGACGCGGTGACGGCCGGCGGACAGGGCTCGTTCTTCAGGCGCCGCTCCGCGAAGGGGTGCGCGCCGTCGGCGACCTGGCGGAACACCTTGGCGACCTTCCACGAGGTGATGGCGCAGAGGTCGTCCACGTGGCTGTCCGCCCGCACCCAGGGCGAGCGCAGGTGCCCCGAGCCGTCGGCGATGGCGCGCAGGCGCAGCAGCGTGCGCTCGGCCTCGGCCGGCTCGTTCGAGGCGAGCAGGGCCTCGTAGCGCAGCGGCAGGAGGCCTGGGATCGCCACCCCGTACGCCAGCAGGAGGTCGAGCATCGGCAGCGCCTCCGGGTAGGCTGCGCGCGAGACCAGGCGCGTGACCCAGCGCTCGATCACGCCCATGGCGCCCTCGCGCCACAGCCCCACGCCCTGGCGGCACACGGGCAGCACGTGCTGCACGAGCAAGCGATGAATGCCGAGCACCCTCGTCGGGTTCTCGCGCATGGCATCGCGCAGCCAGTAGAGCGCCTCCAGGCGCTCGAGGGGGCTGGCGCTGCCCAGGAATTCGAGCGGGATCTCCACGAGCTCCACGGTCGAGAGCGCGCTCTTCCTCGCGAAGGCCGCCTTCTGCGCGGCCGGGATCGCGCCGCGGGCGAACGGGTGCTCGCCGTGGATCGACTCGGCGAAGGAGGCGGAGCATCGACACGCGAGGGCCTCGAGCGCATCCGGCAGGGACGCCTCGAGCGTGCGCAGCGCCGACGCCACGGCGTCCGCCTCGAGCAGGCGCTGCATGGGCGCCCACACCGCGCCGTCGAAGTCGGAGAGCGTGGGCAGCAGGACCTCGAGCGCTCGCGCGCGCTCGTCCGGCAGGGCCTGCACCCAGAGCCGGCCGCACAGGCGCTTCCACTCGGACGCGTGCTCCTCGAGCACGCCGCGGCTCGTGGTCAGGCGGATCCTTGGCCCATCGAGGCTCACCTCGTACGGAGGCGCCGTGTCGCCGGGCGCGAAGCTCGCGCCGTACGCCGAGATCAGGCTGTGGACGGTATCGACCGGCGACGGCGCGGGGGACATCGGCCCGGTGTATATCCGCGCCCTCCGCGGGTCGCCAGCGTGGCCCTTCCCCTCTTGCGCTCCGTGCGGTAAGGCTGTTTGAGGGACGCTGGGAGTGTAGCCGGATGCTTGAAATGAAGAGAAACACCCAGACGCGACCGAATTTCTGCTCCTTTCTCGTCGTCGCCGCCACCCTCGCCGCGGGGGCGGGATGCACCGCTGCTGACCGGCGTTTCTCGGACAGCGGCGCGGGTGGCGGAACGGGCGGCGGTCCGATCGATGCGCAGGGCGGCGGGGGCGCCGGCGCGTCTGGCGGCAGCGGCGGGGGCGCGTCCGGCGGCGGGGGCGAGGGCGGCGGGGGCGCCGGCGCATCCGGCGGTGGGGGCGAGGGCGGCGCCGTCGCGTCCGGCGGCGGGGGTGATCCTGGATGCCAGATCCCGCCGGACAGCCCCACGCTCGCCGACGCCATCATGGTGGCCGCGGGCGGCAGCCATACGTGCGCGATCCGGCATGACGGCTCTCTCGCCTGCTGGGGGGACAACTCGTTCGGCCAGCTGGGTGTTCCGCAGGCGATGGCGGTCTCCTCGAGCACGCCGGTGAGCGTGCGGTTTCCCGCGTCGCTCGGCGCGGCGACGATCACGCAGATCGCGCTGACCGAGCAGGCGACCTTCGCCATCGACAGCCAGCTCCGACTCTGGGCCTGGGGAAACAACGAGACCGGCATCCTCGGGAATGGCTCCAAGGACGCGATGGCCCACGACGTGCCCGCGATCGTCAATGACGGTGCGGCCCCGCTGCTCGTGCGCAAGATCGCACCGGAGTGGTACTCGGCGTGCGCGCTCACCTCGACCAGCAGCATCTACTGCTGGGGGTCCAACCTGTTCTCGAGCCTCGGGCCGGAGGCGACCGGCGAGGAGAGCCTCGTCCCGGTGAAGGCGTTCAACTTCACCGCGACGGCCGGTCCGAGGGCCATCCTCGCGCGGGGCATCGGCTCGATAGGCACCTGCTTCTCGACCGGGGCCGCGGAGGACGGGCTGCGTTGCTGGGGCGCGATGGGCGGCGGATACATCCTCACGAACACCGCCGCCGGCTCCGAGGGCGGCGCGAACTACAGCGCGCACATGCCGCTGATCGCGGCGGGAGCGAAGCTGCCCTTCTCCGAGATCTCCTATGGCACGAACTTCGGCTGTGCGCGCGATGACGTGGGAGGCCTCTTCTGCTGGGGGACGAACAACAGCTCAGGTCAGCACGGCACCGAGGCTCCCCCGGCCGGGACGGCGGCCGCGATCCCGGGTGTCTGGGGTCCGATGTCCACCGGCTACGTCTTCGTCTGCGCGATCGACGAGCAGAGGCAGCTCCGCTGCCGTGGCAGCAACGAGCAAGGGCAGCTCGGTCGCAGCACGCCGACCAGGGCCGATCCTATGCGAATGGACCCCGTCGTCCTCGGCGACGGCACCGCGCTCGCCAAGGTCGTCGCGGTGAGCGCCGGCTTCTTCCACACCTGCGCGATCGTCGAGGGGGCGTGCGGCCCCACCGGCCCTGGCCAGGTCCTGTGCTGGGGCAGAGGCACCCTGGGTCAGCTCGGCGACGGCGCCGGGGCGAGCTCCACGGTCCCCGTCGAGGTGAAGGCGCCCTGACGCCACCTGTCCGTGCCGCTACCCAAGGAGCGGCCGGAACACATCGGGCAGGACACCTCGATTTGCGGCGCGCCCGAGCGCGTCGCGGCACGCGGCGCACCCCGGCGCGTGCTCGCGGTAGCTCGGCGTGAGGCCGTCCGTGCGGAAGATGCCGGCAGCCGCGGCCTCCGTGTCCGGGTGCACGTGG
This sequence comes from Sorangium sp. So ce327, assembly GCF_051530205.1. Lineage (NCBI taxonomy): Bacteria > Pseudomonadati > Myxococcota > Polyangiales > Polyangiaceae > Sorangium > Sorangium sp. So ce327. The sequence continues at coordinate 6,869,700 of NZ_CP150330.1, forward strand.
AACTGGACCGGCACGCCGAGCGCAACCAGCGGCGCGCCGTCGCTCCGCAGCACGTAAAGCGAGTAAGGCGTGTCATCGCCCGTGCGCCACCCGTCGATGGAGAAGAGATACGGCGCCTCGCCCGCGGCGTCGGCGTGCCGACGAAGAAAGCCCACGTCGCCCGCATACGAGACGAGCTCGTCGAGGTCGGTCGCCACCGAGACGGGGATCGGGTGCTCCAGCCATCGCTCGAGCGCGAGCCACGCGGCCCCGAGGACCGCCGGGTCGGCCGCGGCGTGCTCGTCCACAACGAACGCGCGGTCCACGGCGCTCGCCTCCGAGGGACCGCGCACGCCGTAGACCGAGGCCAGCGCCGAGAGCGCGATCTCGGCGTCGAGCGGCGCGCCGCCTCGCTCCTGGTCGCACGCCGCCGCGAAGGCCGCGGCGTCGATCTGGGTCGCGAGGCCCGCGCGGCGCAGGCTCGCGAGCGCTTCCTCGGGGCGGAGGGGGGTCGTCATGTGCTCATGTCCTCCGTCCAACCCCGCCGCGGGATCGCGGCGCATCCGCAGGGCACCATCGTTCGATGATGCACGATCCCGCCGTGGAAAGATACGCCCCGGGGGCGCACCCGATGGGCAACGTCCTTCCCCTCACCTCACCCTGGCTCGCCCTGCGAGCGTGTCGACCGAGCGTCGGATCCCCGTCACGACATCGGTCCACTCCTCATTCCGATCGTTCGTCTCACAGGACAACGGGCTTCCGTCCCTCGGGAGCGCCTGAAGCTCGGCGAACGGCGCCGCCGTCCAGTAGAACGGCGTGAGGCTGATTGTGTGGGCACCACGAGGCTCGCGGGTGGCGCCGCAGCCCGGTTCGGACGGATGGCGCGCCGTGAATCGACGGATCGTCCACGTCACCATGCCCCCTGGCTGGGCCCGTGTTCAGACCGCGAGGAGCGATTCGAAGGATATCTAGATCGGCGATCGTGTGATGCTATCCTTCTTGATGCGCTCGATCCGCCCGCTTCTCCTGCCCGTTTTGCTCCTGCTCGGCGGGGCTCTCCTCGCCTTGCTTCTGATCGGCAGCTATCCACGGAGCGCGATCACCGGTGCCAGCGAGGATGTCGCTCCCACGCGCGGGCTCGAGGAGATCCGCTATCTGGCGCTCGGCGACTCGTTCACGGCGGGGACCGGGAACCCGCCGTCCGACGCGTTCCCCTCGCGCCTCGCTGACCTTTGGCGCGCGCAGGGCCGCCGGGTGACCCTCAAGAACGTGGCGGTCAACGGCTACACAACCGAAGACGTGCAAGAGCGGGAGATCCCGGAGGTGGCGCCATTTCGCCCCACGTTGGTGACGCTCGCGGTGGGCGCCAACGACTACGTGCGTCGCTGGAGCGCGGACGTCTACCGTTCGCGCGTGCGCGCGCTCCTCAGAGCGATCATCGACGCTGGCGTCGGGCCGGATCGGATCGTGGCGCTCCCGCAGCCCGATTGGTCGCTCTCTCCGGCCGCCGCTTCGTTCGGAGATCCGCGGCAGATCGGCGCGGGCATCGTCGCCTTCAACACCATTCTGCGCGACGAGGCAGGAGCCGCCGGCGTGCGCTACGTGGACCTCTATCCGCTCATGCACAAGCAGGCGGAGGCGAAGATGCTCGCCAGCGACGGCCTGCACCCCTCGGCGCGCGCGCACGCCGAGTGGGCGGCGGCGCTCTACGAGCAAGTAGAACCCTGAGGTTTAGGGCCGCTGCTTCTCCTCGTTCTTCTCGTGGTTCACCATGTCGAGGAGCTGCCCGGCGACGGTCTCCTCCACCCGGATCGGCATGACCCCGAAGCCCTCTGCCACCGCGTCCTGCTCGAACAAGAAGCGCCGCAGCACCTCGGTCGGATACTCCTGGAGCGGCAGCGCGTACGCCCCGTACGGCGTGCCGTCGAGCGCCAGCGCGTGGTGCGCCCGTGCGTTGACGCCGCGGAAGCTGTGGCACTTGACGCACCCTTGTTCGCCGATCAGCGCCTCGCGCAGCCCGCCGGTGAGCGAGCGGAGCGGCGCGAGCGGATCGCTCTCTACCCAGTGAAAGCTCGCCGCATCGAGCCCGAATGCCGCGTAGGTCTTGTTCCCCAGGTCCGCGGGCAGCGGCGTCCGGAAGTGCAGGAACGCGCCGAGCGGCCGGATCATCATCGGCATCGGCTCCTCGCCCTTGATCCACGAGTAGGCGCGCTTCAGCCGGTAGAAGTCGACGATGCGGTAGAGATTGTCCTCGTCGTCGAGTCCGACCACGATGACCGCCTGCGCCTTCTTCAGCACCTCGCGAGAGAAGTACTGTTGCTCGCCCCGAAGGTTCGAGACCACCAGCCAGTCCCCCTCGCCCACCTCGGACTTCGGCCGCTCGGCCAGGTAGGCGAGCAGATCGATGGCCTGATACGTCTTGCCGGGCAGGGGGTAGCGCTCGAGCCCCCCCTTGCCGAGGAGGCCGCTGATCGTCTCCCGCAGCGCGGCGTCGACCGGGTAGGTGGCGATGGCCCGGGGATCCTTGCGGAGCTCCGCCATGTCGCGCGGCGGCCGTGAACCCCAGCGGCGGAGCACGCCGAAGGGGTTGTCGATGGGAAGGTCCTTGAGGCCCGAGGCGACGAAGGGGAACACAAGATCGCCGACCATGTCTCCCCTTCCGCCCCAGTGCACGATGCTGTGCGCATCGCGCCTGGGGACGACAAAGTAGTCGATGTCGGGCGCGCCCGCGTTCTGGAGCGCGCGCGCGAAGGGGCGAGCGAGGCGCGCCCAGCCGATGTCGTCCTCCGCGCCGAACAGCATCAGGAACGGCGGCGCATCGGACCGCGCGTACGTGATGGGCGAGGACTCCCTGCGATCTTCGACCGAGGCCCCGAAGAACGCCGCGTCGGGGTGCCCCTCGAGCGCCGCCTCGCCGAGGTCGTAGGTGCCACGCAACAGGATGACGCCATCGACGCGCCCGGGATCCATGCCGGCCCCCTCGAGGAGCCGCCGATCGAGCGCAAGGAGCGATGCCATCCACGCGCCGAGGCCGCGGCCGGCGAGGACCACGCGCGTCGGGTTGCGCGCGTTCGTGATCTCTTGCAAGACCCGGGCGACGTCCGCCGCGCACGCGCGCAGCGTGTAGCCGGCGTGGATGTTGAACGAGAGGGCGGCGGCGGCCACCCCGTTTCGCTGCAGGGAGTCGCCTACGTTCGCGGCGAACGCGAGTCGCTCGTCGGGCTGCGAGGGCTCGTTCCCCTGCAAGAGGACGACCAGCGGGCCGCGCTTGCTCGCGCGCGGCGGGGCGTAGAGATCGACGCTGACGTTCGGCCCATCAGGCCCCTTCCGCTGCATCCAGGCGTATGTCACCGTGGCTGCGGAGCGGGCTCCAGCGCCTGCGCGCCGCTTGAGGAGCTGTGTGCCGAGGACGATGAGCGCCGCGAGGAGGCCGACGCCCACCCATTGCCGCGTTCGACCTAGCCATTGCCACGTTCGACCCAGCCATTGCCGCGCTCGGATACCCAACATCGGTCCGCTCTGGTGCCCGACGTCGAGCGCGTCAAGCGGCAGCGTCGTCGGTCGCCTCCCAGCGACACAGAGATGATGTCCAAGCACCTCGATGGCACGCGGCGGGCGCAATCCTCGTGAATGCGGCCGACGGAAGTGCGGTATCGTGGATTACGACGACACGTCGGTCAAGGTGTCGATCGTGAATGTCGCCGGCTGCGCCGCCTTCGACGGAACCCCGGGGCCCTCGTGGAATACCTTGGTGATGAAGGCTGCGTTGATCACCCCACGTCGTCGTCAGCGTGTGTTCGCTCGGCCTCGTGGAACGCCGCGGGCGGAAGAGCGGGCAGCTGCCATGTGCGGCAAGCTCTCTTTTCCTTTTTTCAGAACGAAAGCGCGCTGCCCCTCGCTGGCCCCCCTCAGGGCTGCAGCGCTCTGCAGTGGATCTCCAGGACCCGGATCTTCCCCTCGACCGTATCGTACCTGAGATCCAGCCCCGTCAGCACCTGCTGGGCCGGGCAGTTCAGGGTCACGTTGTTCCCGGCGTACCCGATCGCATAGCTCGTGTGGGAAGACGCGGCGAGGTCGAGGGCCGTATTGGCCGCGTTCCTGGGAGCGTAGTTGATGCGCACGTCCTTCACATAGGTGTTGGCGCCGTCCACCTTGAGCCGCAGACCCGTGGGGTAGTTGGCGACCGGGATGGCGGTGCTGAGCGCGCCGGTGCGGAAGCCGCCCGGCCACGAGAAGATGGTCTCCGCGTCGATCGCGCCGGTCCGCGGGAGGTTGGGCAGCAAGAGGTCGAACTCCCGGCACACGCCGGACATCCGGGCGATGAACTCGTCAGGTTCGGTGAGGGGCTCCTGGAACGCGCTGAGGTCGGTCAACATGAATCCAGCGCCATTATCGATGTGGCAGTGGATATACTCCCAGGCCGAGAGGTTTGCGTTCAGGCCCGAGTCCCAGCGCTCGTTGTCCGCGGCGTTGCTGACGGTCCAGGTCTCCGAGAGGGACGGGGCGTCCTCCATGAGCTCGGGGTCGGCCGCCTCGACGGCGCAGCCGGCGGCGAACAGGGCGGCGAGGGGGAACGCAGAGCGAATGATGCGCATGACGAGATCTCCTCAGCTCTCTCGAGCTTTCTGGTTGTCGAAGCGGAGGCAGCCCGCCGCGCAGCGCGCCGGGAGCGGCGCGGCCGCGGCGGCGCCTCGCGGCGGAGCCTCATCGCAAGCGCCTTGCCAGCGCGCGGCGCTGGCGACCTCGCGTTGCCCCCCGAGGGCGATTCCCACCGATCACCCGGGAGCGACGCGCCGCCGACGCGCCCCTCGCGGCCGTCGCCGTGCTCGCAGCAGGACGGCTCCGCGCCGCAGAGGTGCCCCGCCTGCCACATCCCGGCTGTCCCCTGTCACACCGCCCCTGTGACACCCTGTGGCAGCGGCCGTGTCAGCGCGCCGCCCGCGTCAGGCCGCGGCGCTCACGACACCACCCGGCGCAGCGCGCCGCCCTCTCCCCGGAGCGGCGCGCGGTCGATCTCCCCCGCCTCCCCGGCGAGCCCCTCGGCGAACGCGTCGGTCACGAACACGCCCGCCCCGGTCGCGGCGGGCGCCCAGCCGCGCAGCGCCTCGGGCTCGGCCGCGTGCAGCGCGAGGCGCGGGAGGACCTCGGGGCTCGCGCCGGCCCGCGCGCCGAGCTCCGCCCAGAGCTCCAGGGCCCAGCCGAGCGCCCGCTCCGGCGCGCGATCGTACGGCGCGGGCAGCGCCGCCAGCAGCGCGTCGGCGCTCTCGACGACGAGCGTCGCCCCGAGCCCGACGAGCGCCGCGCGCGCCGCCTGAACCAGGCGCTCCACGTCGGCGAGCGCCTCGTCGCCGGCGTCGTCCGGCGCCGAGAGCCGGGCCTCGACGAGCAGCGCGGCGCGCGGCCCCCCCGGCGCGCACCGCCCCTGCGCGCAGGCGCCCGCGAGGCGAGCGTCGGCCGGCGAGCGCGCCGCGGGCGCCACGGTCTGGCGGCCCGGCGCGGCGACCGCCTGGCGGAGCGCGGCGAGCAGCTCGGGCACGCCCGCGTACCGGTCCGCCGGCTCCTTGGCGAGGCAGCGGCGCACCACCGCGCCGAACGCGGCCGACACGGGCGCGCGGTCGCTCGGGCAGGGCGGCGGCGCGCGCAGGTGCATCTCCTCGGTCTCGACCGCATCGGCGCCCTGGAACGGCAGCTCGCCCGTCACGAGCTGGTAGGCGAGCAGGCCCACCGCGTAGATGTCCGTGCGCGCGTCCACCGCGCCGCCGAGGATCTGCTCCGGGGCCATCGTGAGCGGCGTGCCGAGGATCAGGCTGCTGCTCTTGGCGCCGCGCGCGGCGCCAAGAGGGCGGAGGAGCTTGGCGATGCCGAAATCGACGAGCTTCACGCCCGGCGCGCCGATCCCGCCCGCGCCAGGGCAGACCATGACGTTCTGGGCCTTCACGTCGCGGTGCACGACGCCGATCGCGTGCGCGGCGGCGAGCGCGCCGCCGACCTCCTCGAGCAGGGCGACCGCCTCGGGCGGCGAGAAGGCGCCCCGCGCGCTCAGCTCCGCCGCGAGGCTCCGGCCCTCGATCCACTCCATCGCGATGTACGGCCGGCCGTCGTCCAGGGCGCCCACGCCGCGGACCTCGACGATCGCCGGGTGCTTGAGCCGCGCGAGCACCTCCGCCTCCCGCTGGAAGCGCCGGAGGATCGCCGGCAGGAGCGACAGGCCGCGGCGGAGGACCTTCAGGGCGACCGGCGCGCCTCCCCCGACCGGGACGGCCCGGTGAACGACGCCGAAGCCGCCTCCGAGCCGCACGTCGTCGAGCACGTAACCCCCGACCACCGCCCCTGCGGGGAGCGCGTCGCCGGCGGCGCTCGCCTCGAGCTCCAGCGGTCGGCCCGAGATGACGGCTGTCTCGTCCTGGTTGGGCTCGGCAGGCGTCCGCATGGCACCTACCCCAGTATACTCGCGCCCGATGCGCTGCTCCGAGTGCCATCGCCGCCTCCCAGCGCGGGCTGGCGCCGCGTGCCCGGCGCACCCTCTGGCTCCATCGCCGGTGACGAGCGCCGAAGAGCGCGAGCACGAGGCGCTCGATCAGGATCCGTCGCCGCTGGTCCCCGGGCTCCTCGTCGAAGGGTTCCGTATCGAGCGGCTGCTCGGGCAAGGGGGGTTCGCGCGCGTCTACGCGGCGACGCGCGAGGGCGACGGCCGCGCCGTGGCGCTCAAGGTGGCGCGCCGGCGAGACGACGGCCGGATCGAGCGGGAGGCCGCGGCGCTCGCCCGCCTCGCGCCGCCGCTGGTCCCCGCGCTGCTCGGCCGCGGGCGCTCGGGAGAGCTCGGCCCGTTCCTCGTGCTGGAGCGGCTCGAGGGCAGCTCGCTCGCGCGCTGCCTCGCGGACCTGCCGGGCACCGGCGCGATGCCGATCGAGCAGGCGTCGGCGATCGCGCGCGCTCTCTCGGTCGCGCTGGACGCTGCGCACGACGCCGGGCTGGTGCACCGCGATCTCAAGCCCGAGAACGTGTGGCTGCGGCCGGGCGGGGAGGTCGCGCTGATCGACTTCGGCCTGGCCGCGCAGGCGCGCGCCGGCGGCGATGCGCGCGCGGCGCTCGGCCCCGACCTGACGCAGACCGGGGCGATCCTTGGGACGGCGGCGTACATGGCGCCGGAGCAGTGCCTCGGCGGGCGCGCCGTCGACGCGCGCGCCGACATCTACGCGCTCGGCGCGATGATCTTCGAGCTGCTCACCGGCCGGCCGCCGTTCGTCGGCGAGGCGGCCGAGGTGCGGCAGGCCCACGTGGCGCGCCGCCCCGACCCGCCCTCCTCGCTCGCGCCGCTGCCGGAGGGCGCCGACGAGGCGGTCCTCCGCTGCCTCGCGAAGGATCCCGAGGCCCGCCCGCCCCGCGCCAGCGACGTGGCGCGCGCGCTCGCGGCGTCGCTCGAAGCGCGCGTCGCCCCGTCCCGGGGGCGCGCGGCTTCCTCCGGCGCGCCCGCCCCCGCCCCCGGCCCACGCCGCGCGGTGGCGCTGCTCGCCGTGCGCACGCGCGAGCGCGCGGACGCGCTCGTCGACATCGCCCGCGCCGGAGGCGGCATCCTGGCGCGCTTTCGCGGGGAGCGCATGGTGCTCGCCTTCCCCGCCGCCGACGCGCCAGGCGACGGCGTGCGCGCGGCGGTGCGGGTGGCCCAGCGCGTCGCCGCGGCCGGCGCAGCGGAGCCGCCCCTCGTGGTCCACCTGGCTCCGCTCCGGGTGCGCGAGGGCACGCACGGCGTCACGCTCGCGGGCGCTGCGCTCGAGGACGCGGAGACCTGGGGGGCCGGCCTGGGGGACGCGGACGCCATGCCGCCGGCGATCCTCACGGCCGAAGCGCGGCGCGCGCTCGCGGACGGCCCGCACGATACCCCGCCCTCTCCGCGCGGTGTGGCCCCCGATCCGCGCAACGCGCCCCCCGACGAGCCCGGCGAGACCGCCCTGCGCGGCCGCGACGCGGCGCTCTGCCCGGCCCTCGCCGCGGCGCAGGAGGCGCTCGCCGGCGGCGGGCCGGCGCTCGTCACCGCGCTCGGCGCGGAAGGGCACGGAAAGAGCCGGTTCCTCGGGGCGCTCGCGGCGGCGCTCCGCGCCGGCGGCGCGGCCGTGCACGCCGCGGCGGCCCTCCGGCCGGAGGCGGCCGAGCACGGCGCGACGCTCGTCGCGCTCCTGCGCGCGGCCCTGGATCTCCCGGCCAGCGGCGAGCGCGACGAGAGCGCCCAGGAGGCGCTCGTCCAGCGGCTCGGCGCGGCGGAGGCCGCGCGCGCCTGGCCGGCCGTCGGGCTCGCCCTTGGGCGGCTCGCCCCGGGAGACCCGGCCGCCGCGCCGCTGCTCGCGGCGCCGGGCGCGCGCCGCCACGCCGAGGCCCGCGCGCTCGCGGCCGCCCTCGCGGCCGCCGCGCCGCTCGCGCTGCTGCTCGACGACGCCGACCTCGCCGACGCGTCCGCGCTCGACGCGATCGAGCTCGCCACGGCCGAGGGCAGCGCGGCGCGCCTCGCGATCGTGCTCGCCGCGCGGCCCTCGATCGCGTCGCTCCGTCCGGGGCTCGGGGAGCGCGCCGCCCGCCGCGTGGCGCTCGACCTCGGCCCGCTCGACGCCGAGGCCGCGGGCGCGCTGCTCCAGGACCGCCTCCGCCCCGTCGAGTTCGTCCCCCGCGCCGTGCTCGATCGCCTCCACGCGCTGGCGCGCGGCGTCCCGCGCGACCTCGTCGAGGTGGCGTACGCGCTGCGCGTCGGCGGCGCGATCCAGCGCGCCCGGGGCGGCGAGGGCTGGACGCTCGCGCCGGACGAGCTGCTCTCCCTGTCGGCCGCGCCGCTCGGCGAGCGCCTCGCCGAGCGCGCGCTCGCGGCCCTGCCGCCGCCGCTCGTCGACCTGCTCGAGGGCGCGGCGATCCTCGGCGACGACCTCTCCCCGGCCGAGCTCGAGGCCGCCCTGCGCGCGCTGGATCGCGCCGCCGACGCGCCGCCGCCGGCCGGCGCGCTGGACCCGGGCGTCGGCCTCGCGCGCCTCGCCCGGGCCGGCGTGCTCGTCGCGCGCTCGGCCTCGCCGCCGCGCTACGCCTTCCGGCACCCGCTCCTGCGCGAGGCCATCGAGGCGCGCATCCCGCCCGCCCGCCGCCGCGCGCTGCACGCCGCCGTCCTCCAGGGCCTCCTTGGCGCGCCGCGCGCCGCGGGGGCGCGCGCCCGGATCGCCCGCCACGCGGCCGCCGCGGGAGACCTGGCCGCGGCGGCGGCGGCGCACGCCGAGCTCGCGGACGAGGCGCTCGCCCGGCACGACGTCGTCGAGGCCGAGCAGCGCTTCACCGCGGCCCTGCGCCTCGCCGGCCTCCTCGAGCGCGACGACGCCTCGACCCGCGCCCGCGCCCGCGCGCTCGCGGGCCGCGGCCGCGCGCGTTACCGCCTGCAGCGCTTCGAGGAGTCGCTCGCCGATCTGCGCGCCGCCCGGGCGCTGGCCGAGGCCGCGGGCGACCGGGCCCGCGCGGCCGAGCTCCTGCTCGAGGAGGCGACCGCGCTCGACTGGCTCGAGGACTTCCCCGCCTCCGCGGCGATCGCGGCGCGCGCCGCCGAGCTCTGCGCCGGCCTCGGCGACGCCCGCCTCGACGCGCGCTGCCTGCTCGCGGGCGGCCGCTCGGACTGCCGCGACCAGCGGGTCGACGAGGGGATCCCCAAGCTGGAGCGGGCCGCCCGCGGCGCGCTCGCCGTCGGCGACCACGAGGCGCACGTCATCGCCCGGCTGGTGCTCGTCGCGTCGCTCTCGATGGCCCGCCGGCTCGACGAGGCCGAGCGCCACGCCGAGGCCGTCGTCGAGGCCTGCCTGCGCGCCGGCGACGTCTTCCACCTGTGCACCGCGTACATCAACCGCGTCTTCATGTGGGTGAAGCGGCGGGAGGAAGGGCGCGCGGTCGCGGACCAGCGGGAGGCCGTCCGCCTCGCCCGCGAGCTGGGGCATGCCCAGCTCGAGCGCTGGGCCACGCTGAACCTCGCGGAGCTGCGGTACTGGCTGGGCGCGCCGGACGAGGCTCTCCCGCTCGCGCGCCGCAGCCTCGACCTCCAGCGGCGTTATTTCAACAAGCGCCCTTCGCCGGACGACGTCCTCCTCCTCGCCCGCATCCACCTCGCCCGGGGCGAGCACGACGAGGCGGCCCGCCACCTGGCCGAGGCCCGCGCGAGCCTCCCTGAACCCGACCTCACCCCTTGCGCCCGGACGCTGGCACGCCTGGTGCAACAGGCTCTAGACGACCGGGCAGCCGGTCGGTTCGACGCTGCGGCATGGCGCGCGCTCGTGGACGAGGCGCGGCAGACCGCGATCCTTCACGAGCACGCCGAGGCGCTCCACAGCGCGGCCCTCTCGGCGCTCCGCGCGGGCGAGGGCGGCGAAGCGCGCCTGTTCCTCGCCGAGGCGAGGGCGATGTCGGCGGGCTTCTGGCAGCAGCGGTTCGACGAGATCGAGCGCGCCCTGCTCACGCCCGGAGCGACCGGCGCCGCGTGAACCGACCGGTCGGATCGCCCGGACCAGAGACAAGAAAGGAATCTGACCGCGTGAAGATCTACCGGACACGAGGGTTGATTGCGCTGTGTTTCGGGCTCTCGCTCGTGGGCACGGGCTGCGCCGTAGCCGGCGGCGACGCCTCCCCGCTCGACGGGCCGCCGCGCGCGGCGCCGGCGGGGAGCGGCTCGTCGACCGGGTCGGTCGTCGGGCCGGCCAGCGGCTGGTCGGCCAGCGGCGGGTCGGCCAGCGGGCTGGTGGCGGACATCGCGGACGCGGTGCAGGGCGTCTGGGGCAACGGACTCTCCGCCGAGGCGCTCACCCGCAACGCGCTGATCACGAACCCGCGTGCCAACCCCGTCATGGTGTCCGTCCCGCTCGCGACCGAGAGCTACGCCGACGACAGCAAGTACCCGGAGCTCCGCTATCAGCTCCGCCACGAGCCCACGCGCGAGGTGATGGACTACCTCGTCGCCTGCGCCCTCGAGCAGGACCAGAGCGTCTCGTACACCGACACGTCGACAGGCGAGAAATTCACATTCGACGGCAAGATCGGGGTCTGCCCTATCTGGGCCGTCGACAAGGCGGGGCCGAAGTGCCAGCAGCTCGTCTCGGCGTGCATGCTCTCGCTCGTGAACGCCCTGGGCCGCTCGATCACCGTCTCGCTGCGAGGCCAGGCGTTCCCGGAGCACCGGCCGGGGCTCCTCACGCCGGCGCCCTCCGTCCGCGTGGTGAGGAACACGGAGGACGGCGACACCATTCCGAGCTTCAGGCGGTGCGCGATCGAGTCCCAGGGAGCGTCGCGCAACTGTGGATGGACGGCCCAGGACGTCGGCTCGTGCACCCCGGGCTCGACCGTGTTCATCGCGACCGGCGATGCGCCCCTGACCGACTGCTCCGACGACCCGGCGAGCGCCGCCGGGCTGCCCGTCAGCGATACGGTGCTTCGCGTCTGCAGCGGTATCCGGGGCTGCGACGCCGACTCACCCGATCACATCGATCCGAGCGAGGTGCGCTGCGACAGCCGCGCCGAGCCGGCGCTCCGCTTCGTCTGCCCTAAACTCGGCTACTTCAGCCTCATGAGCGGCCCGCGGACGAGCGGTCGCGCCGGCCTCCTGGCGCCGGGCGGAGGCGTCGCCGCGGTGCTCCAGAGGAGCCGCCGCTTCAGCGTCGCGAGCCACCCGCGGCCGAGCCCCCCGCCGCCGCCCGGCGCCGTCTCCATCAACGAGGCGACGTTCCGCCCTGCGGTGTATCCGGCGGCGGAGGTCGATGTCTTCGGCTGGCGCGAGGGCGCGTTCTTCGGGAACCTGTGGGGCAATGAGCCCCTCCACCCCCGGCTCCAGGTGGGGATGAATGAAGTGGACGAGAAGGGCAACTTCCACCCTGCTCCGACCCCCGGGGAGGACTCCGGGCAGGCCATCTATCAGAACGCCTTCGCCTGCACGGGTGAATACTGGACCGATCACGCCGCGTACGTGGGGGAACGCCTCTGCGCCGGCGCCGAGGGCGAGGTCGACTGCGTCGCGACCCCGGTCGGCGCCTGCGACGAATCGCTCCTCGTCGCGGAGTGTCCGACGCTCCACCAGTGCGCCGTCGACGACGGGGTGCTCGTGGAGGGCGACAGGGACTTCCAGCAGTGCAAGGGCGGCGGGCGCACATGGCGCCATCCGATCACCGTGTTTCTCAACCACCCGTCGGATGTCGTCCGGGACTTCCCGTTCTCCCCGTTCGCGCCGATGTTGCCCGGCAGCGTGCTGCCCGTCGGCGCGCTGTACTGTCCCTGACCGGCGGCCGCGCGGTCGCGCGGTCACCCAATCGCGCGCTCACCCGTCCCTGTAGTCGCCTGGCTCGATGCCATAACGCGCGATCCACCGGTGGATCTGCGTTCTCCCCTTCCCCATCGCCCGCGCCACCGCGCTGACGTTCCCGCGGTGCTCGCGGAAGAGGCGGATGAGCGCCTCGCGCCGCTGCTGGTCCTCCTCGGCGGGCCGCTGGCGCTCGGCGGGCTGGGCGTCGGGCTTCGAGGCCTCGGGCGGGTGGCTGCTCCGCGGCACGACGACGGGCGGCGGCAGGTGATCGAGCTCCACCCGGCCGCCGCCGGCGAGCACGATCGCGGTCGCAAGGCACTTCTCCAGCTCGCGGACGTTGAGCCGCCACTCGCGCAGGAGGAGCGCGCGCGCCGCCTCGCAGCCGAGCGCGATCGACGCGGCCCGGTCCGGGGCGGCGCGGCGGAGCAGCGCGGCGATGACCAGCCCGAGATCCTCCCGGCGCCTGCGCAGGGGCGGCAGCTCGAGCACGAAGCCCGAGAGGCGCGCGAAGAGATCGCCCCGGAAGTCGCCGCGCTCGACCATCGCAGGGAGGTCGCGGTGCGTGGCCACGACCACGCGGAGGTCGACCTTCACGGGGCGCGTCGCGCCCACCGCGACGACCTCCGACTCCTGCAGCACGCGCAGGAACGCGGTCTGCGACGCCGCGGGCAGATCGCCGATCTCGTCGAGGAAGAGCGTGCCGCGGTCGGCCGCGCGGATGAGGCCGGGCCGGTCCTCGGCGGCGCCGGAGAAGGCGCCCTTCTTGTGGCCGAACAGCTCGGACTCGATGAGGCTCTCGGGCAGCGCGCCGCAGTTGATGGCGACGAACGGGCCGGGCCGCCCCGACAGCGCGTGGACGGCGCGCGCGACGACCTCCTTGCCGGTGCCGCTCTCGCCCTGGAGGACGACGGGGATGGGCGCGGGCGCGACGGCCCGGAGGGAGGCGAAGCGCTCGGCCAGCTCGGGCGAGAAGGTGGCGAGGCCGAACGGCTGATCCGCCGCCTGGGCCGCGTCGCTCGCCGCCTCGTCGGGCACCGCGACCTGGCGGAACAGGAAGAACGTGTGCCCGAGCTCGATCAGGTCCCCCTCGGCGAGCGTCGCGCTCCGCCGTGGCACGCCGTTCACGAAGGTGCCGTTCGTCGAGCCGAGGTCCTCCAGGCAGAGCTGGCCGCCGTCGCGCGTGATCCGCGCGTGGCGGGACGACACCCAGCCGTCCTCGAGGCGCACGTCGAGCAGCGCCCGGTCCGCCTCGGTCCGCCGGTCGATCGAGCGCACCGGGCCTCGCCCGAACCGCACCTCGTCGACCCCGTCGAGCGCCAGCCGCGCGGGCGGATCCATCGGCCGCTGGCACTGCAAGACGAGGAAGAGGAACGGCCGCGGCTCGGCGGCGGAGCCGGCGCGCCGCCGGGTGCGGACCAGCGTCGACGGCTCGTCCCGACCCGCGCTCATCCTGCCCCTCTCCGCCCCTGGCAGGCCGCGCACGGAGGAGGCGCCAGGGAATCGACCCGAGGCTGCATGCCGCAGGCCACGATCTACCACGCCCCGCCAGCCAGTGGAGCAAGCTCAGGCGCGCGAAGCTCACGCGCTGGTCGTCCTGTCGCGGCGCCCCGAGCCGGCGGGGCGGCTCGCCGCGCCGTCAGCGGTAGGGCCCCTGCGGCGCGGGCGCCGCGAGGGACGAGACGATCGCGATCGCGCGCTCGATCCGGTCGCGCCCCGTCTCGATGCGGCCGAACACAAGCTTGACCGCGGCCTCATCGCCCACGACGGCCGCCGGGCGGAGCGCGGCGATCTCGCGCCTCACCTCGTCGGTGAGGCGCCACGCCACCCGGTCCGGCGCTTCGGCCTGCACCTCGTACGCCCGCGACAGGCCGCCGTCGTCGGGCTGCCCCGAGCTCGCCCGGTCCGGCCCGCGCCTCTGCCGGCGCCTCACGATGAACCGCTCCGACGGGGACGCGGCGCGGGCGACGCGCACCTGCGTGCCGAACGCCCCCCGCCTTCCATCCCGGCCGAACGTCACGGCGAGGCGCCGGCCGCGGTGCTCGAGCTCGATGGTCATGCCTCCGGGCGAGGTGGTCCCGGCGCCGGACAGGAGGCGCCCGCCGAGCTGTTGCGAGAGCGCGCGCAGCTCCTTCGCGAGCCCCCGGCCGCGGCCGGCGACGAGCGCCGCAGCGCGGATGGCGCTCGCGAGCTTCTCGGCGTCGTCCTCCAGCCCGGCGCGGATCGCGGTCAGCCGGTGCGCCTCGAGCGTGAGCTGGTATTCGGTCGCCGCGCGGAGCGCCTCGCGCAGCTCCCGTGTGAGCCACCAGCGCGCGAGCGCCGGGCTGCTCGCCTGCACGACGAAGGAGCCGTCGTCCGCCGGGTCGCCGGCGTCCACCCGCCGCGCCCGGAAGCCCCCCCCGCTCGGCCGGTCGAGCTGCTGCTCGTTGACCCGGAGCCTGAGGCCCGACGGGTTGCTCACCGTGCCCGTGATGCGGGTGCTGTAGCGCACGACGGCCGCGCCGCCGCGATCGACGTCGTGGTCGACGAGGAGCGCGACGCCGTCGAGCACCACGGAGATCTGCATCCGCGGGTCTCCCGATGGGCCCGGACCCGACCGGAACTCCCCCCCGACGAGGGCCGCCGCGCGCTGCCACAGGGGCCGTGCGAGCCGCCAGCGGGCCTCGGCCGCCCGCCGCGCGTCGTTGCGCGCGTACGCGAAGAAGCGCGCGAGCCCCGCGATCCCCGAGATGATCATCAGGACGAAGATGGGCTCCATCCTCGCCCAGGGTATCGTCCCCGCGAGGGTGCGCCCAGGCGAGACCGGCCCGAGGGCGGCCGAGCTCGCCTGGGCGGCTCGCCGCGGACGCGGAGAAGAGCGCGGCGGGCCGCCGCCTACCGATCGCCGTGGATCGCACCTGGTGCCGTTGACCGTGACCGCGCGGCTGACGGCGCTGTTGGTCCAGCAAAGATCGGAATCAACGCTGCTCGGGCTGCAATAACTCGCCACGATTCGCTGCAGGACATGGCGAGAGCGGGGCCAGCACCGATGACGAGCCGAGATATCGCGGGACACGCGGCCGTGTCAGGTGAATCTCGCGCTCTGTCCCCTACCGCCCAGAGGACACCCTCGGGACGAGCGGCGTCTGCGCGCGGCGCAGCTCGCGCTTGCTGGGGGGAGAAGGAACTCCAATGTAGGAAACGAGGGAGACCCGATGTGGGAGAAGGGAGCCCAATGTGGAGAGACGGAGAGGGAAGTCCAAACCCTCCGGAGACGTCAAGTCCCAACTGCGGAAGCTGCCCTGGACCGACAGAACATTCTTCCACGCAATCCAGCCTCCCTGAAAAAGAGACAGCATATCAACAACTTACCCATGAATCGAAGGAGCCGCCTTCCCTCAACAGCCTTCCGCGATTGACATCGGAGATGTGAGCGCTCACATTGGCACTCGTCGGTATTCTTTTGCTTCGCATCGGAAGGGTGGCCATGCGCACTGAGATCTCCACGAGAACGGGCCACGCGGGCCAGTGGGCTGATCCATGAGACGTCGATCTCCACCGAGCTCTTCGGCACGCTGAGCCCCGGCGCCGGCGACGACGCCGCCCCGAGGGGGGTCGGCACGTCCGACGATGACCCGCGCGCGGAGCTCGACTCGGCCGACACCGGCTCGACCAGGCACACCTGGACCGGCGCGTCGGGGGAGAAGGAGATCCAAACGCTTCGGAGACGTCAAGCCCCACCTTTGGGAGCTGCCCTGCGTTGACAGAACATATTTCCATGTGATCCGGCTCCACGGGAGAGCGACGCCAACTCAACAACTTATCTACGCGTCGCAGGGGCCGGTTTCACGCCACTACGAAATTCCCGCTTAAGCACAGGAGAACCTTATGAGAATGCGATTTGAACGCTGGACCCTGCTGACGACGATCGCGCTCAGCGCGTGCATCTCCGCCGAGCAGCTCGATGAAGACGGCTACGAGTTCGAAGAGCTCGCCGAGAGCGTCACCATCGACACCGCGGCGACCTACACGATCACCGGCGTCCAGAGTGGAAAATGCGTCGAGGTGGCTGGAGGCAGCACCGCGGACGCAGCGGCCTTGCAGATCGCCGGCTGCAACGGCTCGACGCGGCAACAGTTCCGCATGGAATCGGCGGGCGGCGGCTACTACCGCATCCGCAACGTCAACAGCAACCGTTGCATGGACGTCGCCGGCGCCTCCACCAGCGACGGCGCCCGCATCCAGCAATACTCCTGCTGGACCGGGGAGAACCAGCAGTGGTCCTTCACGGACGTCGCCAACGGCGTCGTGCGCCTCACCGCACGCAACAGCGGCAAGTCCCTGGACGTCTACGCCCGCGGCACCGCGGACGGCACCGCCTTGGTTCAATGGGCATCGAACGGCGGCACCAACCAGCAGTTCCGGATCACCCCCGTGAGCTCGGGCACCGGCACCGGAGGCACCGGCACCGGAGGCACCGGCGGCACCGGAGGCACAGGCGGCAGCGGCGGTGCCGGCGGCAGCGGCGGCGGCAGCAGCAGCGGCGGCAAGTTCGTCGGCAACATCACGACCGGCGGGCAGGTGCGAGCGGATCTGTCCCGGTACTGGAACCAGCTCAGCCCGGAGAACGAGGGCAAGTGGGGCTCCGTCGAGCCCACGCGGGACGTCATGAACTGGGCCGGCATGGACCGAGTCCGGGATTACGCTCGCCAGAAGGGCATTCCCTACAAGGGCCACACCCTGATCTGGGGTGCCCAGCAGCCGGGCTGGATCGCCAATCTGTCGCAGAGCGAGCAGCGCGCAGAGGTAGAAGAGTGGATCCAGGCGTTCTGCCAGCGCTACCCGGACGTCGCCGTCATCGACGTCGTGAACGAGCCGCCCCCGCACACCACCCCGTCGTACATGAACGCCCTCGGCGGCGCGGGATCGAGCGGCTACGACTGGATCGTGCAAGCGTTCAAGTGGGCGCGGCAGTACTGCCCGAACGCCAAGCTGCTGCTCAACGATTACAACAACATCGAGTACAACAGCGACAATCAGAACACGCTCAACATCGTCAATCGGATCCGGGCGGCGGGGGCTCCCATCGACGGCATCGGCGCTCAGGCTCACGACGCGTACAAGCTCAACACCAGCACCGTCAAGGGCTTCCTCGATAAACTCGCCGGCACCGGCCTGCCGGTCTACATCACCGAGTACGACATCAACCTGGCGAACGACACGCAGCAGCTCAACGTGATGCAGAGCCAGTTCCCCATGTTCTACGAGCATCCGAGCGTGAAGGGCATCACGCTGTGGGGGTACATCAGCGGCCAGACGTGGGTGACCAACTCAGGGCTCATGAGCAGCAGCGGCCAGATGCGGCCCGCCATGTCCTGGTTGATGAGCTACCTGGGGCGCTGACGCCGGACGCGCTGACGCGCGGTTCACGGAGAACCACGCGCCCGGAGATCGCTGCGCAGGCTCGTCGGCTCGATCGCAGGTCGACGGAGTCGACCCGCGAGGCCCGCGCTTGCGCAGCCGATCCCGGGCGCGTTTTCGTGTGTCTTACTTCCCGCTTCCTATGCCTTTGAACAGAGGGGATCATGATGAGAATCCGATTCAGACGATGGGCGCTGCTCGCGACGCTGGCCGCCACGGCCGCGTGCGTCTCCGCCGAGCAGCTCGATGAAGACGGCCCCGAGCTCGACGAGCTCGCCGAGAGCGTCACCATCGACACCGCGGCGACCTACACGATCACCGGTGTCCAGAGCGGAAAGTGCGTCGAGGTGGCTGGAGGCAGCACCGCTGACGCGGCGGCCATGCAGATCGCCAGCTGCAACGGCTCGACGCGGCAACAGTTCCGCATGGAATCGGCGGGCGGCGGCTACTACCGCATCCGCAACGTCAACAGCAACCGTTGCATGGACGTCGCCGGCGCCTCCACCAGCGACGGCGCCCGCATCCAGCAATACTCCTGCTGGAGCGGGGAGAACCAGCAGTGGTCCTTCACGGACGTCGCCAGCGGCGTCGTGCGCCTCACCGCACGCAACAGCGGCAAGTCCCTGGACGTCTACGCCCGCGGCACCGCGGACGGCACCGCCGTGATTCAATGGGCATCGAACGGCGGCACCAACCAGCAATTCCGGATCACCCCCGTGAGCTCGGGCACCGGCACCGGCGGCACCGGCGGCACCGGCGGCAGCGGGGGCACCGGCGGCACCGGCGGCACAGGCGGCAGCGGGGGCGCCGGCGGCAGCGGGGGCGGCGAAGGTTGTGGCTTGCCCACCACCTTCCGCTGGCAGTCGAGCAGCGCGCTGGTGAGCCCGAAGTCCGACGCGACTCACAACATCGTGTCCATCAAGGATCCGACGGTCTCCTTCTTCAACGATCGCTGGCACATCTACGCCACCACGGCGAACACCGCCGGCAACTGGCAGATGACGTACCTGAACTTCACCGACTGGTCCCAGGCCGCGTCCGCATCGCATTACTACATGGATCGCACGCCTGGCTTCAGCGGCTATCGGTGCGCGCCGCAGATGTTCTTCTTCAGGCCTCAGAACAAGTGGTACCTCATCTATCAATCGCAGCCGCCGCAGTTCTCCACGACCAGCGACCCGAGCCGCCCGGACACCTGGACCAGGCCCCAGAACTTCTTCGCGTCCACGCCCGCCGGCATGCCCAGCCTGCCCATCGATTACTGGGTGATCTGCGACAGCGCCAACTGTTACCTCTTCTTCACCGGCGACGACGGCCGGATGTACCGCAGCCAGACCACTGTGCAGAACTTCCCGAACGGGTTCGGCCCGGTCTCGATCGCCCTTCAGGACTCGAATCGCAACAATCTGTTCGAGGGGAGCTCCACGTACAAGATCAAGGGCATGAACAAGTATCTGACGCTGATCGAGGCCATCGGCCCGACGGGCGCCAGGTTCTATCGCTCGTTCACCGCGGATCGCCTCGACGGCGCGTGGACCCCGCTCGCGCATACCTGGAACGCGCCCTTCGCAGGTCAAAACAACGTCACTTACGCGTCAGGCGTGGCTGACTGGAGCGACGACGTGAGCCATGGCGAGCTGGTGCGCGATGGCAACGACGAGACCGCGACGATCGACACCTGCAATCTGCAGTTCCTGTATCAAGGACGCAACCCGAGCTCGGGCGGCGAATACTCGCAGCTCCCGTACCGCCTCGGCCTGCTGAAGGCGGTCCGCTAGAGCGGCGGGCACCCGCTTCGGATACGGGCCCACCTCGACGTTTTCGGTGCTCAGCGCACAGGAGTGCGCTTGCGCGCCGAAAACGCCGATCTGGGCCCGTCTCCTGTGCGGGAGACCGCCGCTCTGATCGCCATGGTGCTGAGGTGGCGGAAACCGCTGTAGAACACTGTTCACGTCGGAGTCCCGAGAAATTCGCCGCCTTCACCCCATAGCCTGCGAGGCGACCCTCGCTGGGATCCTTCGCGCGTGCTAACATGGCACCGCATGATGCGGGTGGTCCTCCTGGGTGCGCTCCTCTTCGCGAGCGCCTGTGACAGCACCGTCGTCGTTCGCGAGGACGGCCATGGCACGAGCGGCGACGCCGGCGGCGACGGCGGCGGCGGCGGCGACGGCGGAACGTCTGCTCCAGGGGCCGGAGGCAGCGACACAAGCAGTTCGTCCTCCTCACCCGGTTGGACGGTGCCGCCCGATCGGGTCTACAGCCACATCGATTGCGAGCCCGCCGGCTCGACGCTCCTCGTGGAGATGTCGCCGAGGGGTTCCGGCTGTGTGCCCGCGGCCGACGTCTTGGACGATGTGCTCGTGTTCGGGATCGTGAGGTGGGACGGGCAGCCGGGAACGTTCACGCTCGGTGTCGAGACTCCGCACGGCGTGGCGCTGGCCGCCAGGGGCGTGCAGCCCGATCTCGTCACCGGCACGCTCACGATCGAGCCCTACGTCGGGACGCCTTCGGCGATCGCGTGGGATCTATCCGTGGGCGCTGGCCGCACCGACCTGTCCGTTTGCGGCCGCTTCGACGACTTCCCGTGCCGGTGAGCCTCACTCGCCTTTGACGAACGGCACGTCCAGCGAGCCCTCCGGCACGCTCGCGAGGTGGGTTGTCTTGGAGCCGGGGACGATGGAGCGGCGCCGGCAGGCGGCGAGCGCCTGCCGAGCGCCTCTTCCAGACGCGGCGGCGCCGCGCTCAGACCTGGATGCCCGCGAGCGGCGACGTGACCCGCCCCGCGTCGATACCGAACTCCGTCACGTTCACGCCCATGACCTGGGCGACCGTCAGGAGCGCCTTGCTCAGGTTGTCGCCGGGGAAGTTGCGGTGCTCGTCGCCGCGCAGCCGCCCTCCGGCTTTCCCGGCGAAGAGCACCGGCCATTCCGTCCTCGTGTGCACCTTGCCCCACGCGGTGTCGGACGTGACGTACACGAGCGAGCTGTCGAGCAGGTTCGAGCTGCCGTGCGGCGTGTTCTTGAGCTTCGTCAAGAACTCGTTCAGGCAGCGCATCGTGTAGATCACGCCCTTGTCGACGCGAGGCTGGCTCGATTGATCCCCGGCATCTCCGTGGCAGATGGTGTCGTGGAAGTCGTCGTTCATGTCCTGCGCCAGGTGCCGATAGTAGACGTGCGCGGCGGGCAGCGAGAACATGAACGAGAGCACGCGGGTCCTCTCGCAGGCGAGCGCGAGCGCCGAGAGCTCGACCATGGCGGAGTTCACCGCAGGGGGCGCCTCGCTCTGCGAGTCCTTGCCAACGGCGGGCGCCGTCGGGCTCTTGCACGCTGCTGTCGCACCGCCGCCGGACGACATGGTATCGAGGCGCTGCTCGATGGCCCGGATCGACTCGAGGTGCTCCTCGATACGATGCCTGTCGGCCGCCCCGAGCCGCTGCTTCAGGCTCGCGCCGTCCTGCTGGACGGAGTCGAGCACGCTCTTCCGCACGTTCGCGAGCTTCTTGGCCTGCTCCGCGCCGTCGTCGCTGGGCTCGGGCAAGCCGCTCATGAACAATCGATTGAACACGGCCTTCGGATCGAACTCCGGGTTGTTGCGCGCGTTCGGCCCCCTGTGCGAGACCGTGTGCAACGAGTCCTGAGGGCCGCCCGGCGTCGCCGGCGTCAATCCCACCTCGAGGGAGCGGTACGGCGCCCCCTCCGAGATGGCGTTCGCGACGACCTGATCGATGGACGGGGCCCGCACGGCGTTCCCGCTGAGCGGCGCGCCCGTCGTGGCCCCCGCCGACCCGGTGGGGTGCTCGACGCCGGAGACCACGAGCTTGTTCTCGAGGCCGCTGATCACCGTGAGGTACGACTTGAGATCCGCGAGCGGCTGGAGCTCCGGGCTGAGCTCCCAGGCCTGACCGGAGCCCGTGCGCGTCGGCTTCCAGCGACCGGGCAGCGTGCCGTTCCCGAAGAACCACGTGACGTAGAGCGGCGACACCGGCGTCTTCGTCTGAGCGTGCGCCGTGCCGCTCTCGTTCAGCATGATCTCCAGCAAGGGGAGCGGGATGGTGACGGCGGCGCCCGTCGCCAGCATGCCCCGGAGAACAGTTCGTCGGCTCAAAGCTTTGTTCGTCATTGGGGGTACCTGCGATCAGGGTTGGGGGGCGACGGACGAGAAAGCGTCGTTGGTCACGACGTCGAGGACCAGCTCGCGCAGCCTGTACCCCGACCCTTCGAACGAAGCGGTCAGCGCGTTGAGCACGCGCTTGTCCACCTTTCTCTCCTCGTGACCCGCCGCATACGTGTAGTACTTGCGGACGAGGCACTCCGCGACCGATGCGTCCGAGCTGAGGGTCACGCCGAGCGCGCGCGCGTCGGCGACCGGCACCCCGTCGAACTCGCCGCTAGGGTCGATCGGCAGACCGTGGTCGGTCGTGCGGAAGCGGCCGATCGCGTCGAAGGTCTCCAGCGGCAGGCCCAGCGGGTCCATGTACGAGTGGCAGCCGGCGCAGGCGGGCTCGGTCCGGTGGATCTCGAGCCGCTGACGCTTCGTCAGGGGCCTGTCCGCGGGCGGCTCCGGGAGCTCGAGGGCGACGTCGCCGGGGGGCGGCGGGATGGGCGTGCACATGAGGGCGTCACGCATGAACTTGCCGCGCAACGTGGGAGAGCCCTCCTTCTGGTTCGCGAACTGCGAGAGGAAGCCCGCTTTGCTGAGGATGCCGACGCGCGGGCCGTCCGCGGGCAACGAGCGGACCTCGAAGGCGCCCGAGCCGAGCCCGGCCGTGTCGATACCGTAGAGCTCGGCGAGCTCGCTGTTGACGACGACCTTCGTTGTCGAGAACAGGTCGAGCGCGCTCGTTCGATCGTCGAACGCGAGGACCTCCCAGGTGCCTCGCATGTCGCGGACCATCGCCGCCTGCAGCGCGGGGCTATACTCCGGAAAGAGCCCCGTGTCTTTTGCCTGCGTGCTGAGCCGATCGAGCCGCATGTACTCCTCGGCGAAGGCGCCGACCGCCTCGCGCCCGGCAGGCGCCTCGAGCAGCCGCGTCGCCGCCGCGCGGATCCCCTCCACCGTTCCGAGCGCCCCGCTCGCGGCCTGGTCGAGCAGCTCCTCGTCTGGCAGGCTGTTCCACACAAGGAACGCGAGCCGGGACGCCATCTCGTAGCCCGTCAAGCGAAGCGAGCCGTCGGCGCTCGGAGCGCCGAGCTCCGGGCGATACAGGAAGTTCGGAGACGTGAAGAGGGCCACCGTCGCCCAGCGGGCCCCCTCGACGGCGCTCTCGAGCTGGGTCGCGGCGTTTGCGGCGACGGCCGCGAGCCGGTCGACCTCGGCGGCCTCGAGCGGGCGGCGCCACGCACGACGCCCCAGCGCCTCGATGAAGCCGCGCACGCAAGCGTCGTTCTCCGCGCCGCTGGGCGCGCAGCCGATGAACTGGCCTCGCCTCGCGGGATCCGCGAACACCGCGTCGACGGCGCCCTCGATGGCCGCGTGGTACTGCTCGACGCCTCGCTCCGAGGTCACGACGGTCGCGGCGCCGATGACCGCAAAGTTCCCGTTCCAGCTGTCGGCGTCGAGCTGATGGATATCGACCTCGACGCCCAGCATGTCGCGCACGGCGTTGCGGAACTGCGTCCTCGTCAGACGGCGCAGCATCCCGGCCGCGGGTTGGAACTGCGGCGGGTCCGAGCCCGTCGGCGGCTCATCTCCCCCGGATGAGGATGCCCCAGGGCCCTCCGTCGGATCACCCAGCGCGCCCGTGCACGCGGCCGCGAACGCGAGCGCGCAAACGGCGGCGACTTCTCTCGAGAAACGGAGCTCGTGCCATGACGGCTTCTTCATCTTGCTCTCCGATAATGCAAGGGGGGTGACGACGCGCGGGAACCCACATCTCGCGACCATGCCACAGAGCAGGCGCTCGCATCACGGAGCCCATTTCGCCCGGCGTGATGGAGCCTGGAGCACCAGATACCGGACCCGGCCGGTGTGATGACACTGCTGCGTCCGAGGAGAGGCTGAGCAGAGCCCGCCGCAACATAGGTCACGCCGCACCCGAAGCCGCCATCCGGCCGCTTCGCCGGACACCCAGAAAATTCCAGTGAACAGCACCTAGGGGTTCACGACAGCCGTCGAATCAGCAAGGCTTGTCGTGGCCTCTGGTGAATCACCTCTGGCGAGACACCAAACACCATCAAACGGCAATCGCTTCAGCGACGGCCGAGCGAACCGAATCGGCACCGGGACCGATCAAGAAGACGAGATCTCGGCGCGCAGGATACGCCGCCGAGGGCAAAGCAAAAGGAGGCCCCTGAGCGCAATGTGAACGATCACATCCCAGGAGTCAACGCCAATCGACCGGCACGAGGGCCCCCTCGAGCCCGGGGGGAGGACGACGCTGGTGGGGTCCTCCAGAGCCGCGCGCGTCCTGGTCGAGGGCAAGCCGGAACAGCGCAAGAGCACCCTCCGGGCTCCCCGGAACCTACGATCTCGCACAAGCCAAGCTCGTGTGACAGCTCACGCGGACGCCGCGGCCGGCCGCCGCCGCGCGTCGCCGGCCGCCGCCACGCATCGATTGCGGCCGGAGGATGGCCGCGCACCGGTCATTTTTGATTGACCCTCATCATGTGAACGATCACAATTCTTCTCGGAGCTGCGATCATGCGGCTGAGCTTGCCCCTTCCCTGATCAGGAGACATCGGATGTGGATGAGCGTGAAGCTGGTGGGTGCCGTGATGATGAGCGTCGGCACTGGCTTTGCCTTCGGGTTTGCGGGCGGCTTTGCGGGCGCAGCATGGGCCGCTGGCGGGACGGCGGACGTCCCCGCATCGGTCGCCGAAGGGAAGGATTTCAGCTGCGGCGACAAAGGACAGAGAGCCTGTCCGATACAGGGGCTGGATCAGAACGGTTCTGTACAAGGCGGAGCACGAGGCGAAGCGCCGTGACGACGCCTTCTGAGGCACCGCGCCCTGCTCTCGCCCTCTCCGCTCCTCGCGCAGGGCGGGCGCTCTCGCTCCAGCGCCTGGCCTGACCCGTCGGGTCGATTCACGTCGAGCGTTCTCAGGCGCGCCGTCAGCCACCAGCGTCGCGCGTTGCAAGGTGTCCATGTCCACATCCGCGCAAGATCCGAAGGCGAGCGAATCCATCACCCCTGTGCGCTGGGGCGTCCTCGGCGCAAGCAACTTCGCATTGAAGGTCAGCCTGCCCAGCATGAGGCGGGGGCCCCTGACCCAGGTCGCCGCGCTGGCGTCGCGCGACATGGACAAGGCGCGCGCCGCCGCGGAGTCGCTCGGGATCCCGAAGGCGTACGGAAGCTACGATGAGCTGCTCGACGATCCGGAGATCGAGGCCGTCTACATCCCGCTGCCCAACCACCTGCACGTGAAGTGGTCGGCGCGCGCGGCCCGCGCCGGCAAGCACGTCCTGTGCGAGAAGCCGATCGCGCTCAGCGCCAAGGACGCCGCGGCGCTTGCCGACGTCCAGCACGAGACGGGCAAGCTGATCGCCGAAGCGTTCATGGTCCGCTATCACCCACAGTGGCAGCAGGCCAGGGACTGGGTGCGAAGCGGCCGGATCGGCGAGCTGGTCAGCGTCCAGGCCGCGTTCTCGTATTTCAACCGTGACGCGACCAACATCCGCAACAGGGAACAGGTCGGGGGCGGCGCGCTCTACGACATCGGCTGTTACGCCGTGAACACGTCGCGCTTGCTGTTCGGACGCGAGCCCGTGCGGGCGATGGTGCTCGTCGAGCGCGATCCCGAGTTCGGCACCGATCGGTTGACCTCGGGCTTGCTCGATTACGGCGGCGCGCACCTGACGTTCACGTGCAGCACGCAGGCGGTGGCCTACCAGCGCGTGAACGCGCTCGGCACCAAGGGCCGCATCGAGATCGAGATCCCGTTCAACGCCCCCGCCGACCAGCCGTGCAAGATCTTCCTCGATGACGGCTCGACGCTGAACTGCAGCTCGGCCAAGGTCACCTCGTTCCCCGTCGTCGACCAGTACCACCTGCAGAGCGAGGCGTTCTCGCGCGCCATCCGCACGGGCAGCCCGGTCGAGAACTCGATCGAGGTCGCGGTCGGCAACATGCGGGTCATCGACGCGCTGTTCCGTTCCGCCGAGAGCAGGCGCTGGGAGAAGGTCTAGCGGCGCCCGCCCTCGTCACGGCCGCGGCGGCGGGGGCACCCTCCCCCGCCCCGCGGCGCCTTCGAGCATCCTGATCAGGTCAGCCGCGGGGCCGGCGCCGCCGCATCGCCAGGGCGGAGAGCCCCAGGGCGAGCGCCGCGGCCCACGAGCTCGCCGTGGAGCTGGCTCCGGCGGCGGCGCACCCGCCACCTGCGTCGGAGGACTCCCCGTCCGGCGTGGTTCCGCCGACCCCACCTCCCTCGCCCGATGCGTCGCCGCTGCCGGACGAGCTGGCCGCCGTCCCTGCCGCGCCCACGCCGTTGCCGGACGAGCTGGCCACCGTCGCCGCCCCACCCTCGCCGCTGCCGGAGGAGCTGGCCGCCGTCGCCGCCCCGCCCTGGCCGCTGCCAGAGGAGCTGGCCGCCGTCTCCGCCCCGCCCGCGCCGGTGGCGGAGGTGCTGGCCGCGGTCGTCGCCCCGCCCGCGCCCGACCCGGTGTCCTCATCGCGGGGCACATTCCCGTTGAACCCGGTCTGGCCCTCCCGGGTCAGCGACAGCACAAGCGTGCCGTCCTTCACCGTCACGTTCTGCGGGTCGAAGTCCACGCGGTTCCCGTCGAACGTCCAGTCCGCTTTGCTCCATCGCGCGCTGTCCAGGGAGTTGAAGTCGTCCTGCCACGCGAGCTCGAAGTTCCCGTTGTTGTAGCGATAATACTTGATCCAGTTGACGAACTGGTGCGCCGGGAGGACGGAATCGTCGAACGGTCCGACCCATTCGGTGGCCTCCGAGGACCACGTGTTGAAGCGGAAAGACTGGGCATTCTTCAGGGCGGTCACCTGCGCCCCCGTCGACCTCTTGATCTCTCGCCCGTCGATGCTCCAGGACACGTAGTCCGGCGTCCACTCCAGCGTGTAGGTGTGATAGCCGTCCGCGAGGGAGACGCCCGCGTCGTGCACCCCCTCCGACGTCACCCGCGTGCCCATCCCGGTGATGATGTTGGACTGCCAGCTCCGGGCGTTGTTCTTCCCGAAGACCTCGATGTCGATCTCCTCCCAGAACGCGCCGGACATCTCTGAGCCGTTCTTGTAGGTGAAGAAGGTCGACAGGATGCCGCTCCCGCGCACCATGCGCATGCGCATCTCCATGCGACCGTGAAGATAGCTCTGGGCCGAGTAAATCTCTGCACCCTTGTACGGCTTCGCTGCCGCGGTCGAGCTGACCGCGAGCGCCAGCGAGGCAGCGGCGAGCATCAGACCTGCGCGGACTCTCGTGAACATGATCAAACCTCCAATGATTGCATCAGACCGTCAATTCGCGGCGGATCCGCTCCGCCCGGCTCCTCCGGCACGACGCCGCCGAGCGGCGACCGCGCCCAGCGCGATCAAGGCGGCGAGCGCGCCCGCGGGGGAGCTGGACCCCGGTTGGACCCGGAAGGCGCACCCGCCCTCGTCGCCGCTTTCGCCGTCAGCGGGGGTACCGCCAGCGCCGCCCGTGCCGCTCCCCGCGGTCGCTCCGCTGCCCACCGTTGCTCCGCTGCCGGTCGTCGCTGCGCTGCTGCTGCTCGCACCCTCGCCCGACCCGCCGCTGCCCGCCGCTCCCCCTTCACCCACGTCCGGAGCGCCCCCCGCGCCAGCGCCCCCCGCGCCGGTCGGATCCGGGGCGTCGAGCGGAGTGAACCGCCACCAGTTGACATTGAAGAGGAAACCGCTCCCACCGGTGAACTTCAGGTACAGATCGTGGTTCCCTGTCGCACCGTCGACCGCACAGGACGTGGTGGCCCAGGTCTGCCAGCCGCCGGTCCCCTGAACCGTGCAGGTCCCCACCAGCGTGCCCGTCGCGCTGTCGAGGCGCAGCTCGATGCTGCCGCCGCTGGTCGCCGAGGCCACCCTCGCGTCGAAGGACACCGCGCCGGTGCCAAAATCGACGCCCTTCACCTTGATGTAGTCCCCGTTCTCGATCGACCCGACATTCATTCCCCCCTCGCCGCATACCTCGGTCTCGACCCCGGATCCCCAGGCGATGGTCTCAGCCTCCGTCATGACATACGGATTCAGGCTGCCGACGCCGGGCGGGCCCTCCTTGGTCATCTTGA
This sequence comes from Sorangium sp. So ce327, assembly GCF_051530205.1. NCBI lineage: Bacteria > Pseudomonadati > Myxococcota > Polyangiales > Polyangiaceae > Sorangium > Sorangium sp. So ce327. Next base: position 6,897,568 of record NZ_CP150330.1, read on the forward strand.
TCGTCGGGAATGTACCGTCGGCGTTGAACGTGAACCGCTCGACGGCCGCCGAACGGTGATAGCCTCCACCGCCCGGCAAGGCGCCGTTGTGATAGAAGAAGTAGGAGCTCCCCTTGAAGTCGATGACTCCTGCGTGGTTGGTGAAGCTGCTGCCCTCCGTGGGCATGATGACCCCCCGGTACGTCCACGGGCCGGTGGGTTTGGTGCTCGTCGAGTAGGCGATGTATTCGGAGATAGGGCCCCCCGCGTACACCAGGTAGTACAGCCCATCGCGCTTGTAGAGCCACGGACCTTCTTCGTACTTGGTCTTGTGGCGACCATCGTCATTCCCGGTGCGCTGTCCGAAGCTCTCCGCCGTCATGGGCACGCGCACGACGTCTCCCTGGTAGGAGATCATGTCCTGGTTCAGCTTCACGTAGCACACGCTCGGGTTTCCCCAGTACAGATACGCCTGGCCGTCGTCGTCGATGAACGGCGTCGGATCGATGTCTCCGCAATCGGCCGTGATCAACGGCTTTCCCAGGGCGTCTTTGAACGGACCGGTGGGGCTGTCCGACACGGCCACGCCGATGGTCATCCTGTTCAGTGAGCGGCTCGTGACAGGAACGTAATAGTAGAACTTCCCGTTCCTGTGGATGGCCTGGCCTGCCCACGCGTCTCCCTTTGCCCAGCTGAAATCGCTGAATTTCAGCGGCGACCCGTGATCCGTCCAGTTCACCATGTCCTTGGAGGAGTACACCCTCCATTCGTTCATCGTGAACCAGTCCGTGGCGCTGTCCTCGTCATGCCCGGTATAGAGGTATACCGTGTCATCGTGGACCATGGGAGCGGGATCGGGTGTATAGATGGTCTGTACGACGGGGTTGTCTGCCAGGGAGACCGACGGAAACGCGGTCACGCCACAGAGCAACAACGCCGCCCCGAGGAGCTCACGTTGGAGGGAGTTCGTGCTCGTCGCCATTCTTGAATCCTTGCTGCTCTCCTGAAACTCGGTCAGGCATTGTCCATGTCGTGGGTCGCTCGGCTCGCCGCGCTCCGGCGCATCCCGCCGGGTGGTTCGCCGTGAAGACAGCCCGCGGGGCGCGCTGGGGGTGATCGTCTTCCGCGGAAGGTGAGCATCGGCGGCAGACGACGCTCGAGCTCCCCGGCCCGGCGACCCTCCGACGAAGCGCGCCGAGCGCCGCCGCTCGACCCTCAGCTCAGAGCTGCGTAAGGAAATCCCAGACCTCGCGAGGATCCTGGATCGACGGCTGGCCGTTGTCCTTCGGCGAGGGGGTGTGATCCCCGTCCAACGCACACCAGCGCGTGGGGTGCCCGATAGAGCAGCCCGCATACGAAGCGCAGCTGTGCGCGCCGCTGCCCTTGGCCGGCTCGGGCGGCACTCGCGCCGCCCAGCCGTTGTTCTTCAGCGTGACATCAATCACTGACGATCCAGGAAGTCCATCAGCCATTGCATGGCCGGCCGCATCCTGTTGTCATCATACTGGATGCCGGTGTTGTCCCGCCAGGTGGTGCCGACGATGTAGCCCCACAGGGTGATGCCCTGGACCGAGGGGTGGTTCCAGTACATCGTGAACTGCTCCTCCATGATCTGCTTCTGCCTGTTGTCGTTCGCCTCGCCGATGTCGTACTCGGTGATGTACACAGGCTTGCCCAGCGAGGCGAGCTGGTCGACGAAGCCCTTGACCGTGTTGGTGTTGATCTTGTACGCGTCGTGCGCCTGCGCGCCGATGGCGTCGACCGGGGCGCCCGCTGCGATCACCGCCCGCGCGATCTTCATGAAGTTGTTGTGGTCGTTCTGATACTCGATGTTGTTGTAGTCATTGAGGATCAGGACCGCGTTCGGGCAGAACTCGCGGGCCCATTTGAAGGAGTTGACGATCCAGTCCCAGCCGCTGGCGCCGTCACCGCCGATGCCGTTCTTGTACGAGGGCGTGGTGTGGGGCGGCGGCTCGTTGACCACGTCGATGTACTTCGTCTTGGGGTAGCGCTCGCAGAACGACTTCATCCAGTCCCGCACGGCCGCCTGCTGCTCGTTGCCGGGGAGGTTCCGTATCCATTCGGGTTGCTGGGAGCCCCACACGAAGACGTGGTGCTTGAAGATGATGTTGTTGTCCTGCGCGTACTTGTAGATCCTGTCGAGCTTGCTCCAGTCCTTGTTCCCGCGGCTCTTCTCGACCTCGCCCCACTTCCCCTCGTTCTCGGGCGTGATCTGGTTCCAGTAATTCGCGAAGCCGTCGCGCACGGCGCCGCGCGTCGTGATGTTGCCGACGAACTTCCCCGTGGGCTCGGAGCCGCCGGCTCCGGCGGACGTGCTCGTGCTGCTCGAGGCATCCGAACCGCCGCCGCCCTCGTTCGAGCCGCTGCTGCTGGAGCTGGTCGCGCCGGGGCCCGTCGTGCCGGCGCTGGTCGAGCCGGGGCCCGTCGTGCCGGCGCTGGTCGAGCCGGGGCCCGTCGTGCCGGCGCTGGTCGAGCCGGGGCCCGTCGTGCCGGCGCTCGTGGTGGTGCTGTCGGCTCCCCCCGAGCCGCCCGAGCCACCGCCGTCGCCCCCATCGCCGCACGCAGAGAGAGTCGCGAGCCCGAGCGCGATCAACGTCGTACCGCGCAGCCATCGAGTAGAACGGTTCTTGTTCATGTTGGATTTCCGCAAAGTGAGCGATTGAAGATGGCGATGCTTTGAGCGGCGAGCCTATAGCCAGCGGCTCGATCTCCGAAACGTCCGGATTCTTTGATTCTTCAGGCGATGTCTTCAGGCGATGATCGAGTCGACGAGCCCGCCTTCGAGGCTCTCGTCGCCGAAGTCGTCGAGCGGCCCTCCCTGGCTGTTGGTGCATCCTACGGCCGCGCCGATCGTGTTGAGCAGCTTGTTGTTGGTGATCTTGACGTCGACGAACTGGCCGGTCTTCAGGTAGTCCGCGGCGCCGCCGGCGAGGATGTAGGGGACCTTCCGGAACCCGTGGTACTTGTCGGCGTTGTCGTTGAGCCACACGGCCACGCCGTGATCGAGGAGCGTCCCCGAGCCGAGCTCGTACGACGAGAGCCTGTCGAGCAGGTGCTTGAAGAGCCGCGCGTGGATCCGGTCGATCTGGTGGTGCAGCTCCTGAGCGCCCTCGATCGGCGGGCCCGAGGTGCCGTCGCTGTCGATGCGGTGGGAGATCTTGTGGTAGCTCTTCTGCCGGACGCCGTTGATCGTGTACTCGGTCCCGTCGTTGCCGTCGCCCACCTGGAGCGTCGCCGCGCGCGTGACGCCGCACGCCATCGCGAGCGCGATGATATCCATCTGCATCCGCGTGACGGCCTCGATGTTCTCGGATTTGCCGACGTTCGGCGAGATCGCCTCCATCTCGGCGACCTGCATCTCCGGGAGCTTGCAGGCGAGCGCGACCTCGAGATCGCGGATGCTGTCGAAGTGGAGCTGCAGCCGCTCGCGATCGCTCTTGCTGATGTCCTTCCGGCTCATGAGCGCCTTCATCTCCCCGCGCACGAGGTCGTTGACGCTGGTGCGGCGCTCGACGAGCGACTGCTGGACCTCGGTGTCCACGTCGGCGAGCCCGAAGAGCTTCTTGTACGCGTTGGCCGGGTTGCGCTCGGCTGCGCGCAGCTGCTTCGGCCCGCGGTACGAGAGCACCTCGTTGATGTAGCCGGACATCCTGCCCGCGTAGAGCGTCAGCGGCTCGACGCCCGCCGGGTTGAGCTCGGTCGCGATGCGGTTGTCGATCGACTCGCCCATCGCGAGCGACTCGTTGCCCGCCGGCTGGTCCGACACGCGCGCGGCCGTGAGGCACTGGTTGCCACCGCCGGAGTGGCCGCACCCATTGGCCTTGAACGCGAAATCCACGCCGCGCAGCATGATGAGCTTGCTCGCGTAGTCCTTGAGCTCGCTGACCGCGCGGTCGCTGTCCCGCTCCATCGACGCGGCGGTCAGCGCGCCTGTCTCGCTGGGCCAGAACATGTCGGGCTCGTCGCCGGCCGCCTGCGCCACGCCGTTCGCCTGGCGCATGAAGATCGCGAAGGGCGGCACGTCGCCCGTGCCGGCCGAGGCGCGCCGCGGGGCGAAGGTCTCCAGGAACGGGAGCGCGACCGTGACGCCGAACAGGCCTCGAAGCACACGTCGTCGGGTGATCATGGCGCCTCCGCGGGGACTCGAGCGAGGAACGGAGTGGACGAGACGATCTCGAGGAGGAGCTCCTTGGTCGAGGAGCCGCCGCGCGACGCCTCGCCGAGCTGCTTGACGAACGCCCTGTCCTTCACGTCCGCGTCGCGGCCGTGAGCGAACTCGATCCACCGCTCCGCGTAGCACGCGTGCGCCTCGCTGCTCTCGGCGAGCAGCCGGCTGAACTCGATGGCATCCGCGTACTCCCGCGACTGGCCGCCGAGCGTGTAGGCGTCGGCGGAGTTGACCGGCATCCCGTTGTCGGTCGTGCGGTACTTGCCGATCGCGTCGTAATGCTCGAAGGCGAACCCGGCGGGGTTGATGAGCGCCCCATGGCACGACGCGCCGCACGTCCCCTTGCCCGTGTGCGCCTCGACGCGCTCGCGGTTGGTCGCCTGCTCGCCCGGCGGCAGCGAGGTCGCGTCGTCGGGCGGCGGCGGCAGCGCGGCGCAGAGGATCCTGAGGTTCACGAAGACGCCGCGGTGGATCGAGTCGGGCTGCCGCGCCGTCGCCTTCGCCGCGAGGAAGCCGAGGCGCGTGAGCAGCCCCGAGCGCTCGGCCTCGTCGAGCTCCACCTGCGCGAACTCGTCCGAGAAGTCGCCCTCGACGCCGTAGACCGCCGCGAGGTGGTCGTTCACGAACGCCGTGCGCGAGGTGAGCAGCTCGGTGAGGCCCCCCTCCCTTTCGAAGACGACATGATCCACGAAGAGCTCCGCCTCGCGCTGCATGTCGTCGCCCATCTCGGGGACGAACTCGGGGTAGAGCGCCTGGTCCTTGTTGAGGTCGTGGTACTGCTCGTAGTCGTAGAGTTGCCGGTGGAACGCGCGGACGATCTCGCGGGCGCGCGGATCCTCGAGCATCCCCTCGGTGTAGGCCCGGACGGCCTCGGGGGTAGAGAGCTCGCCCGCCTTCGCCGCCTCGAGGAGCGCGTCGGACGGCATCGAGTTCCAGAAGAGGTACGAGAGCTTGGCCGCGATCTCGTGGCCGCTCAGCGGGATGAGCCCGCCCTTCGCCGGCCCGGCGCCGCGCTCGACCCGGTAGACGAAATGGGGTGACTGTAGAAACGCCTCGAGCGCCGCGCGCACGCCGGCCGCGAACGGCTCCTCGCCCTCGAAGAGCGCCTCGCCGCGACGGAACAGCGCGACATACGTGTCCCGCTCCTCGACCGTGAGCGGGCGCCGGAACGCCCGCTCGCCGAACCGCTCGATGAACGCCTGCGCACGCGCCTCCGGCTCGACCGGCAGGTCGGCGGGCACGAGCCGGCCGAGCTTGTCCTCGTCGGCGGTCACCATCGCCGCGAGCTCCTCGGCGGCGCGCTGGTAATCGCTCCAGAGGCCCGGCGTCACCAGGAGCGCGGCTTCGTTGTTGTCGAACACCCCGCCGAGCGGATCGCTCGTGAAGGACGCCGAGAGGCCGGGCCTGTCGTCGAGGCGCAGGAGATCGCGCACCGTGTTCTCCCACTGCGCGTGGCTCAGCCGCGGGAACATGCTGCGCTCGGCGACCTGCGGCGCCGCCGCGCCGCCCGGCAAGGGGCCGTCGCCCTCGTCGTGGTCGTGGGCGCCCAGAGAGCCCGTGCACCCCGCGAGCAGGAGCGCCGCAGCGCAGAGCGGCGCGCCCAGCGCGCGCCTCCAGCGTGGCAGGAGGATCATCGAAATAGACGGTGGGGTCATCGTCTCTCTCTCCTGGTGAAGCGCTGGCGACCGGGCGGCCAGTTCAGCGTGGCTCTCAACGCGACGACCATCCAACAGAGGCCGTTGTGTTCACTCCGTCATCGAGCGCGGCGTCGATCTTGCCTGTTGCATGGGACCCGCAGCCGTTCAACACTGGACGATTCAAACACAATCGGAACTCGTGAGCTCGCAAACGAACATGATCACGAGAGAGCGCGCGGTCTCGAGAGGTCGGCCCGACGGCCTGCGGGGGGCCGACCCGCCGCCCGCGGCGCGCACCGCCGAGCGAGCGGTGCCGGCGCCGACATCCATCGAAGGACGAAGGTCTCGGTCCGCGTGACGACCCACCCAAGACGAAGCAAGAGGATACCGCTCCGAAGCAATGTGAACGATCACAAGATCGATGTCAAACCCAATCGACCCACCCACATGGTCCCTCCGGCCCGAGCTGAGGACGCTGGCATGGCCGAGGGACCGTGAGGACTGGAACTTTCCGCCGGCAACACGCATGCTGAGAGCGCCGTTGCGTACGCTGAGCGACGTGAAGGCGCGCGACGTGAAGGCGCGCGACGCGCGCGGAGGCAGCTAGCGGTCGAAGAAGTCGAAGACGTCGGGCAGCACGAGCGGAACCATGCCTGCATGGTCCGCATCGACTTCCTTGTATGTGATCGTGTAGCCGCCAGCCATCATCCAGTCACGCAGCGCCCGGCTGCCCGTCAGGGAAGGCGTGGCGCCGGTCCCTTCCGTCACGAAGATGGGCACGTCGAGCAGCCGGTCCCATGGATAGCCCGACTCCTGGACGAAGGGGCCGGACATGGGCGCAAGAGCCGTCCAGTAGTCGGCGTACTTCGCGCCGATGTACCAGGTGCCGCCGCTCCCCATCGAGTGTCCGGTGAGGAACATCGCGCTGCGATCGATCGGGTACTCGTGCAGCACCAGCTCCAGGACATTGATGACGTCCTTCTCGCTGAGCTCCTGGGCGCGTTCTCGCTCGGGCGTACGCATGGCCAGGAGCTTCTCGGCCTCCTCGGGTTGCCCGAACACGGCCGGCAGCCGCAGGAAGGTGCCGTAGGCGCCCTGGTAGCCGAGCGGCGAGACCAGGAGAACGCCATGCTGGTCGGCCAGATTCACCATCTGCTTGTTGTTCTGATCCAGGTACGAGCTCTCGTCGTTCCCTGCGCCGTGCAAGAACATCACGAGGGGCAGCTTCGACGAGCCGTCCCAGCCATTCGGGACGCAGACGCGGTAAGGAACGTCGGCGCCCGCTTCTGGAAAGCGATACGTCCTGCGCTGGTCCCCTTTGGTCCGCCACTGCGGAGAGCCGGGATCGGCGACGGACTCGGCGAGCGCCCGCGCCTCGAGCACCTGGGTGCGCGGATCGAGCGTTGTCCCGAACGAGATGGTCACCGGCCCGAATTCGTCCGAGCCGCCCGCCCCCCCCACCCCTGCGGCGCCGCCTTCGCCGCCGGCCGCCGTCGTCCCGCCGCTGGGCGCTTCGCCGCCCGTGCCGGCGCCCGCTTGACCTCCCGCGCTGGCCGAGGCGCTTCCAGGAGAGCCCCCGCCGGGGCCAGTGGAGGCGGCGTCCGGCGCGCCGGCGCCGCCCCCACCTTGGCCGGTGGAGGTCGCGCCGCTGCCGGCATCATCGCTCCCGCAAGCGGCGAGCGACAGCGCGCAGCCGATGCAGGCCAGTGACGAAAGGAATCGACGTGTCGTCATGCTCACTCCGGGGACGAGATCAGCCCGTTCTGGACGCGCTGCCGAGCGATCGTGGCTCTCCGAGGCCTCGTGGCGCGCGACTCGATGGCTTGTTCACGTATCGCAGAAAAATGCACTGACACCAATCAAGCTCGCGTCACGAGCAAGCTGCTGGCGCCCGCAGAGTCCGTCGGCTCCCGGCGCGATGCCTTGAGCCGTTCCACTGGACCACCGATTCGCGCATCGCGGCTCGTGTGCCTGCGCAAATACGATGTCAGCAGCAGGACCCCCGAGGGCGCACGGTGAACGATCACATTCAGGGCGTCAAACAAAATTGACCGGCCCGCGGGTCTCCTTGATCCCGAGTGTGCTGGTCGGCTTCGAGCCAGTTGCGCGACGTGGTGAGGTGCCCCACCGTCCGATGGCCCCGATCGGGGAGATGGCGGCTCACGGCCGCCTCACCGCCGTGCGGGTCGACGGCGACCACCGCGCTCGAATCGACCGGCCTTCTCTCGACACAGCGCCCACAGGCCGGTCGGAGATGACGTGGCGGAGCACGTCCGCCGCCGACGCCTCTGTTGCGCTGCGGGGCGACTGTTACGATGCCATTGGCACCCTCGTCGTACAGGCCATCTAGTGACGCGCGGCCCGGTGCCCCGCTTGACGCGCCGCTTCGTCGGAGGAGCCACGCCGGCCCTGTCCTCCCTCAGGCTCGAGGAACTCCGCGGTCCCGTCGACAGGAGTTGACATCGATCTTGTGAACGATCACAATGAACACCTTGCCGCAAGCGCGGCGAGCGAAAATCCAGCGAGACGGCTTGTTTACATCAAAGTCGCGAACTCTCGCTGAATCCCAGCTCGGCCGTCGGACTCGGATCCTTCAATCAACTGAAAACGGCCTCACGCTGCGGACGCGCCTCCTCGTGGAACGCCGCTGGTGAGGGAAAAATCGCGCCTGGGTATTCGGATGACGAACCAATCTACACTCGTTCGAGCCACATTGTTCGCGGCGCTGGCCGGCTCTTGCGCTCTCTCGGCTTGCGCAGGTGGCGCCGATGACGGCGCGAGCTCGTCAGGCGACGACCCTCACGCCGGGACGGGCGGGGCCGCCGTCTCAGGCAGCACCAGCAGCAGCACCACCACCACGACGGGCGGCGCCACGACCAGCGGCGGCACCACGACCGGCAACGGCGGCGCGACCGCCGGTGGAACGGGCGGTGAGGGAGGCACGAGCGGAAGCGGCGGTTCGCCGGGAGCGGGCGGTGAGGGCGGATCGATGGGAGGCAAGGCCCCCCCGGAGCCGAGCACGGGTTGCGGCAAGGCCAACCCGCAGACGGGCAGCGCGCAGAGCCCGCTCACCGTATCGGGTCACCAGTACTACGTGAAGCTGCCGACCAACTACGACGCCAGCAAGCCGTATCCGGTGATGATCATGTTCAACCCGACCGGCAACCCGATCAGCTGGGCAGAGCAGAACGCGGGCTTCGAGGTGACCGGCCCCAAGGAAGCCTGGATCCGCGTCTACCCGCACCCGGCCAACTCCAGCTCCGGCTGGGGGGCGAACGACGTCTCCTTCTTTCAGCCGTTCTACGATCAGATCACCGGCAACTTGTGCATCGACAAGGCTCGCGTGTTCGCGGCGGGCGAGAGCTCGGGCGGCGACTTCTCGAGCATCCTCGGCTGCGAGCACGCGGACAAGCTGCGCGCTGTGGGCCCGTGCGCCACCAAGAACGTACAGCAGTACCCGCTCAACGCCGACACCCGGAAGTGTACCGGGCAGGTCACGGCGGTCGTCATCCACGGAAAGCGCGACTCTGTGGTCGGAACGGACAACGGCCCGAAGACGCGCGACTTCTATACCAAGCTGAACCACTGCGAGGCGAGCACGACGCCGGTCGATGGGTACACGGACGATCGCTCGAACTGCGTCCTGGCTCAGGGCTGTGACGAGGACTATCCGGTCTACTGGTGCCAGCACGGAGACCCGAACTACAACAACACCAATCATGGCTGGCCCGCGTTCGCGCCCAAGTTCCTCTGGAGCCTGTTCTCGACCTACTGAGAGCCATGATTGGCCCGGCGGCGCCCGGTGCATGACGCGTGCATCGACCAGCCGGGGGGCGCGGCGGACGACCCGCCATCGCCCGAGCCCCCGGCGAGCAGAAGCGAGCGAGATGGTGTCCTTATGAGTCGATCTGTGTTCGGACTGAACGTTCTTTTCACCGTGGGCCTGGCGGCGGGGCTGGCCGCATGCGGCTCGGAGGCGGATCCCGTCGACCCCGGCGCTAGCGGCTCCTCTGGCGCATCCACGAGCGGCGGTTCCACCTCGGGAGCGACGTCGGGCGGAACGTCCAGCGGCGGCGCGGGCACGGCCGCGAACACGAGCAGTTCGGCCGGCACGGGCGGCAACTCGGCCGGCGCCGGCGGTTCGACGGGCGCCGGCGACGGCGGCTCGACGGGCGCCGGCGACGGCGGTTCGACGGGCTCCGGCGACGGCGGCTCGACGGGCTCCGGCGACGGCGGCTCGACGGGCTCCGGCGACGGCGGCTCGACGGGCTCCGGCGACGGCGGAACGATGGACCCTGGCAACGGCGGCTCGATGGGCTGCGGCAAGGCCGTGACGCGCCCCAACCCTCGCACGCAGCAGACGCTGATGATCGGTGGGGTGACGCGCTACTACCTGATTCACGTGCCGGAGAACTACGATCCGAGCAAGCCGCTGCCGCTGGTCTTCGGTATCCACGGCCTGAACATGAACAACGTGTGGGCCGCGCACGACAACAGCGGATTCCAGCTCATCCAGGAGACCAACAACCAGGCGCTGCTCATCTACCCGCAGGGCTTGCCGGCGAACGGGCAATCCAGGCCTCCGAGCACCGAGTCGCAGTGGGGCACTGCAGACTCCAACTGGGGCGGTCCGCCGCCGAACGCCAATCAGGCGCGCATGACGGCCGACCTGGCGTTCTTCGATGCCATGGTGGAGCATGCCAAGACGAACTACTGCGTGGATACGAAGCGCGTCTTCGCGGTCGGGTTCAGCCAAGGTGGTTTCATGACGAACACGCTCGGCTGCGAGCGCGCCTCCGTGTTCCGCGGCCTCGCCCCGGTCGCTGGATGGGGCCCCAACGGCTCCCAGCCCACGTGCAGCGACGCCAGCGCCGCGCACGCGCTCATTCAAACGCAAGGCGACTCCGACACCACCGTGTCCCCCCAGCTGGGACAGGCGACCCGAGACTTCTGGCGCGGCCGGAACGGCTGCCAGGCGACCACGATGCGGTCGAGCTTCGGCGACGCGTGCGTCGAGTACCAGGGCTGCAAGGAGGGCCAGCCGGTCGTGTACTGCACGCACTCCGGCGGTCACAACGTACCGTCCGGCGCGGGCGGGCGAGCCTGGCGCTTCTTCCAGTCGCTCAAGTGAGCCGCGCGGGCCGTGAGTGAACGCGGCCTCCGCAGGCGGTGGACTGAACGAGATCTCTTCGATGCATGGATTCTCGATTTTCAGATGAACAAGACAGTCACTGGTTGATGTTTGCATTGTAACTGCGCTGGAATAGCTGATTCGTCACCCGAGCTTGGTCAGGAGGCTATGATGACCCCACCGTCTTTTTTAATGACCGGCTTGCCACGTGGCATGCGGGCGCTGGGCGCGGGGCTCTGCGTCACCGCGCTCCTGCTGGCGGGATGCACGGGCGCCTTGGGCGATCCGGATCCGGAGGGGGGCGGCGGTCCTCCTCCGGACGTCGGCGGCGACCCACCCACCGGCGGGGTGGCGCGCGGCATCGACATGCCGGGTGGGCCGAAGTACCACCGGTTCGTGCGCCTAACGAACTCGCAGTGGGCGCGCAGCGTGCAGGTGGTCCTGAACCTCGCCGCGCCGCCGTCGCTGTCCGACGGGTTCGAGAAGCCCGTCGCCGGCACGACGGACTTCACGAACAACGAGCACCTGCTGAGCGTGAACCAGCGCTCGTGGAGCGACTACCAATCGGCGGCGGAGGCGCTCGCCGACGAGGTGACGGATTCGGAGGAGGCGCTCGCCGATGTTTACCCGGGCACGGACGCGGCCGGCTTCATCGAAGCCGTGGGGCGCCGCGCGTATCGCCGTCCGTTGACGGACGATGAGACCGCCAGGTACGCGGATCTCTTCGAGGCCGGATCGGCGATGTCCGGCGCGAAGAGCACGTTCGCCAAGGGCGCGCAGCTCGTGATCCGGACGATGCTCCAGTCGCCGCACTTCCTCTACCGGACGGAGCTCGGCGAGGATCGCAAGCCGCTCGATGGCTACGAGATCGCGGCCAAGCTCTCGCTCTGGCTGCGCGACGCCGCGCCGAGCGACGAGCTGCTCGACAGGGCGCCCACGCTCACGACGCCGGAGGCGATCGCCGCGGTCGCGAAGACCATGCTGGAGGAGCCCACCGCGGCCGAGGGCATGCGGTACTTCCATCGCGAGCTGCTCCACTTCGATCGCTACGCCACGATCAGCAAGCTCGGCGTGCCGAGCTACAAAGAATCGTTGAACGCGGAGTACGAGGAGAGCGCGTACCTGTTCTTCGACAAGATCTTCGCCGAGGGTCTCGGCGTCAAGGAGATCCTCACGTCCACCAAGGGCTTCGTGGGGCCGGGGATGGCGAGCCTCTACGGCCTTTCGCCGAGCGGGAGCGGCGTCGTGGAGCGAGACCTCGGTCCCGATCGCGTCGGCTTCTTCTCGCAGCTCCCTTACCTGACGCTGAACGCCCTGAACGATGAGTCGGACTCGATCCACCGCGGCGTCAGCATCAACCTCGACGTGCTGTGCGCGCCGCTCGGCGCGCCGGCCCCCGACATCCCGCCGGTCCCGCCCCTCGAGCCCGGGCAGACGAACCGTCAACGCATCACGCGGCTCACCTCCGGCTGCGGCGGCGCGTGCCACAACCAGCTCATCAACCCCGTCGGCTTCGCCTTCGAGCACTTCGACGGCATGGGCCAATATCGAGACGAGGAGAACGGAGGCCTGCCGATCGACAGCAGCGGTGTCTACACGTTCTCCGAAGGGGAAAAGTCGTTCGCGGACGCCGGCGAGCTGATGCACCACATGGCGGAGGGCGAGCAGGCTCACCTCTGCTACGCCAAGAAGCTCGCGAGCTTCGCGCTCCAGCGCGACGTCGTCCCGTCGGATTTGCCGCTCGTCGAGACGCTCGCCGACGTGAGCCGCGGCGCCAGCGGCTCGGTGAAAGAGATGATGCTCGAGCTCGTGAAGAAGGAAGCATTCCGGACTCGCATGGGAGGTACGCTGTGAACCCCAAGATCGCAATGAACCTCGCTCCTCCGAACGCAGCGCACCGGCGCGGCATGAATCGGCGCGCGTTCCTGCGCGCGGGCGGCGTCGCCATCGCCCTTCCCTTCCTCGAGGGTCTGCCGTCGCGCTCCGCCTGGGCCGCGGACAGCACGCCCGTGTTCAGCCTCTACATCGTGGCGGCGTGCGGCGTGGTGGGCAAGAAGTTCTTCCCGGACAAGACTGGCCAGCTCACGACCGACGGGCTCGCCGCCATGACGGACAAGGCGACGCACGTGCTCGCGCCCCACGCCCCGAACCTGCTGTTCATCCGCGGGATCAACTTCCCGATGAATGGGCCCAGCAACTGCGGCCATGCGCAGGGTCTGTGTCAGTCGCTCACCGCGCGCCCGGCGCAGGGCGGCGGCAAGACAGCATCCTCGGGCGGCGTGTCCGCGGACGTGGTCGTCGCCAAGCTGGTGAACGAGGGCGGCGCCGAGCCGCTCACGCTCTACGCCGGCAACCGCAAGAACGGTTACATCGCCGAGCGCATCTCGTTCAAGGGCGCCGGCTCCGGGCAGGTGCGTTCTGCGGACGACAACCCGTACACGCTCTACTCCAAGCTCGTCGGCCTGGCGGAAAGCGGCGGCGGCAGCAGCGGTGGCAGCGGCGGGCAGGTCGCCGATGAGCTCATCCGGAGCCGCAAGAGCGCGAACGACTTCGTGCGCGAGGAGCTGAACAGCCTGATGCGCATGTCGGCGCTGAGCTCGGCCGACAAGCACCGCCTCCAGCAGCATTTCGACGCCATCCGCGACGCCGAGGTCACGATGGGCGAGATGGCCGCCGGGGCCTGCAGCCAGGCGGGCCTCTCGACGTCGGAGCTCGACGCGCTCAAGAGCGGCTTCGCGTTCAAGACGAACGGCATGATCGAGGACGTCGCGAAGCTCCACCTCGAGCTCGTGGCGCTGGCGTTCGCCTGCAACTTCAACCGCGTGGCGACGCTGCAGCACGGCGACGGCACGGATCAGACGAAGTATGCGGTGCCGTCGAACGCGACGCTCGGGTGGCCCTTCCACCACATCAGCCATCGTGTGCAATCGGACGCCTCTTCGGGCAGCAACCCGACGGCCGAGCAAGCGCACGCCGAGATCGACGTGCTCCGCATGCAGACGCTGCTCCACGGCCTCGATCAGTTCAAGGCGCGCGGCCTGTTCGACAAGTCCATCATCATGTGGACGAACCACGTGTCGGACGGCCCGTCGCACAGCTTCCAGAACGTTCCGACGATCATCGCCGGGGACGGCGGCGGCTACCTGAAGCAGGGTGCTTACATCGACGCCGGAGGCGTCACGAACAACCGGCTCTTCAACGGCCTCATCGCCGCCGCCGTTCGGGACAAGACCCAGTGGACGGAGAACTTCGGCGAGGGCAAGGGCTCCGGGCCCATCGACGGCATGCTCGCCTGAACGGCACCGCCCGCGGCGTGCCTCCTCAAGTTGTCACACAGAATTGTGCACGCCCCCATGGGCTCCGGGAGACACCCGTGAGCAGACGACGCACGTCGTGAGCGTGGCGATCGCACGAGAGGAGATCTTGATGCAAGCAATGACGCGAGGAATGGCAGCGGCCATCGCCGTCATCCTGTTCGGCTGCGGTGCTGACGACGCGCTGCCCTCGGGGACCAGCGGCACCCCGGCGGGATCGAGCGGAGTTGCCGGCTCCACCGGCTCCGCCAGCGTTGCGACCACAGGCGCTGCGGGCAGCGGCGGCGGCGACGTGAGCGCGACCAGCGGCACAGCGGGTGGGGGCGCCTCCGACGGAGGGGCGGGCGGCTCCAGCGGAGCGACGGGCAACGGTGGCGCGGGTGGCGCGGGGGCAGGAGCGGGTGGCGCGGGGGCAGGCGCCGGTGGCGCGGCGACGTGTGACCCCGCGGACGAGACCCCCGATCCGACGCCGGTCAACGTGAGAGCCATGGGGGCCGCGTTTACCGGCTCACACGAGGTCGTGGTCGAGAAGGATCCTGGTCTGTCTGGCCGCACGATTTACAGGCCGAAGGACCTGGGCGGCGCCGAGAGGTACCCGATCGTTGCCTGGGGAGAGGGCGCCTGTTCCTTGAACGGCACCACCAACCCAGATTTTCTGGGCGAGCTCGCGTCGCACGGGTACCTGGTGATCTCCGATGGCGAACCGAACGGCTCCGGATCGAGGCCCATGGTCGAGGACTACAAGGCCATGGGGAAGCCCTTGATCGAGTCCCTGGATTGGGCCATCAAGGAGAACGGGCGAGCGTGCAGCCAGTACTACCGGAGCCTGGCTGCCGACAAGACCGCGGTCATGGGTTGGTCCTGCGGCGGACTGATGGCCGAGGGTGCCGCCGGTGACCCGCGCGTGACGACCGCGGTGATCTGGAGCAGCGGGATGATCAACCCCGATCAGAAGATCCTCGACGCGCTCCACGCGCCGATCGCGTTCATCCTCGGCGGCCCCGATGACGTCGCTTACCCGAACGGGACCCGAGACTACCGGAACACCCGCGACGTGCCCGCCGTCCTTGCGAGCACCAACGTGGGCCACGGCGGCACCTACGGCCAGGACAACGGCGGAGTCTTCGGCAAGGTCGGCGTCGCCTGGCTGGGCTGGCAGCTGAAGGGTGACATGGGCGCGACCGGCAAGGGCATGTTCGTCGGCGCGAATTGCGGCCTGTGCACCGACCGGGCATGGACCATCGAGTCGAAGAACATGGACTGACGTGCGGCGCGCGACCCGCGCTCCCAGACTCGGGCGGCGGGCTCGTGGATCAGCGCGCGGAGGAGCGAGCATGGGTCGCGACAGGGGCGAGCGGACCTCCGGACCGTTCGGACGCGCGGACGGGGATGGGGGGTCGGGAGGGGACCACGACTCGGACGCAGGGAGCACGGCGGGCGGGCCCTGCCAGCTCGACGGGGGCCTCGCGCCCGGCGGGGTGTCCGCGCGCATCGATGGCGAGATTGACTACAAGGCAGCGTGCTGGGCGCTGCGCGCGCGCGTCGAGGAGCTGGAGAATGAGCTGGCCAGTCGGCGCGGCGAGCTCGGGCGCGAGAGAGGGTTGGCCAGCGCGGCGGCGGCGTACCTCGACGCTCCGTTCGCTCTGGGCGCCACGCAGGTGCCGGCGCTGATCCACTGGCGCCAAAATGGCACCGTGACGCGCTGGAACGACGCCGCGGCGTACCTCTTCGGCTGGAGCGAGGGCGAGGCCGTGGGCCGCCGGCTCTCCGAGCTCGTGGCCGCGGATCCGGTGTCGCCAGAGGAGGTGGAGGCGTTCAACCACGATCCTGGCGAGAGCCTCTTCGCGACGACCACGAGCGCGGGCAGGACGAGAGAGGGAAACGAGATCACCTGCCGGTGGACCTACGCCGTGCTGCGCGACGAGCGAGGCGACGTCCGAGAGATCGCGGCCATCGTGGATGAAGGCGACGATCCGAGGCAGAGGGAGCGCCTGCTGCACGAACGCTATCAGATGCTCCTTCAGCTCGTGGACAACTCGCCGAACGTCATGTTCATCAAGGACGCGGAGGGGCGCTACGTGTTCGTCAACCGCCATTATGCGCGGGCCCTCGGGCGGCACGCCATCGAGTTCCTCGGCAAGGACGAGCATGAGTTCGGCGCCACGCCGCCCGGCGTCGCCGACCGGATCGTGGCGAAGGAACGGGAGGTGTTCGAGAGCGGCCAGGCCATGCGGTACCAGGAGGTCCTGGACTACGGCAGCGAGAATTTCTATTTCTCCACGGTCAAGTTCCCGGTTCGCAACGAGCGCGGCGAGCTGGTCGGCGTCGGCGGCGTCGTGAGAGAGGACACCGACCTGAGGCGCGCGGAGGCGGAGCGGGCCGCGCTGCAGGAGCAGATCATCGCCGCGCAGCAGGACGCGCTGCGGGAGCTGTCGACGCCGCTCATCCCGCTCGCCGACGGCGTCCTGGCCATGCCGCTCATCGGGACGGTGGACGGCGCGCGCGCGGGGCAGATCATGGAGACGCTGCTCACCGGCATCAGCAGCCAGCGCGCCCACACCGCGATCCTGGACATCACCGGCGTTCGCGCCGTCGACACGCTCGTCGCCGATGCGCTGACGCGGACCGCGCGCGCCGCCCAGATGCTCGGCGCGCGCGTGGTGCTCACGGGCATCCGCCCCGAGGTGGCGCGCGCCCTGATCGAGCTCGGCGCGGACCTCACCGGCATCGTCACGACGGGCACCTTGCAGAGCGGCATCGCCTACGCGCTCCGGCCCACGGAGCGCCCGCGCGTCGCCCGGTGAAGCGCGCCATGGCTGCATCCTAAAGAGGCCGAGACCCCTCCCCCGCGCGGGGACTAAAGCGCGCGACCCGGCGACGAGCTCGCCCCGACGCTCGCGAACGCGCCGGGCGTGACCGCCGTGCTCGAAGGCCGCCGCCGGTCCATTTTCTTTGACACCAGCAGTGTGAACGCTCACTCTGCGCCTCGGGGTTTCCTTTCGCGTTGCCCTGAACAGGCCGTCGTTCGCGCCGGCCCTTCGTCCCTGGGCTCGGGCTCGCCCTCTGCGCCGATTCCATTCGCCTGGTCGTCGCGGACGCGAGCAACGGCGAGGTCGCGAGGGCGTCGCGTGTCGTTTCGGCGGCTCTCGGTCGATCATCCCGACGGCGCAGCGGAGCTCGCATCCTGCGGCTCTCCGCTTCGGCGTGCGTGGGACGGAGGAATGCGATGCGTATGGTTCAAGAGAATGGTTCGCTGTGTGGGTCGCGCGAGCGGAACGATGCGGAGATCCGGAGACCGCGCCGCTCGAGGTGGGCCACGCTGGTGGGGACTGCCGCGCTGGTGGCGATGTTCAGCGGGTGTTCCGATGATCCGGAAGGAGCGACGTCGACCAGCTCCGGACCCGGCGCAAGCGCTACGACGGGCGCGACCAGCGAGGGGGCGACGAGCGGCGGCGTGACCAGCGGGAGCGCTGGAGGGGGAGTCGCCACGAGCGGCTCGGCAGGCTCGGGCGGCGACGGCGGCACCGGGGGCGCCGGCGGAGCGGGCTCGGGTGGCATGGGCGGCGCATCCGACGGTGTCGGAGGTACCGCGGGCGACGGAGGTGCAGGGGGCAGCGCTGGCGCGGGCGGCGGCCCGGCATTCCAGCCCTGCCCGGCGAGCGGCCCCTGTAAGATCATGCCCTTCGGCGATTCAATCACGCAGGGTTTCAACGTCGCCGGCGGCTACCGCGCCCCGCTGTTCCACCTCGCGCTCGAAGCGAACCGCGACATCACCTTCGTCGGTTCCGCCAATGATTACAGCGTGCCCATGGTGGACGGAGTGACGTTCCCGAGGGACCACGAGGGTCACGGCGGCTGGACGATCGAGGGCAACAACGGCATCGCGAAGCTCGTGGGCACCAGCATTCCGAATTACAAGCCCAACATCATTACGTTGATGATCGGAACGAACGACATCAACGGCAACATCAACCTTGCGGACGCACCGAATCGCCTGGGCAAGCTGCTCGACTCGATTTTCATGCGTGATCCGAACATCCTCGTGGTGCTCGCGCAGATCGTGCCGACGAGAACGGACGGCACGAACAACGCCGTCAAGGCCTACAACGCGGCCATGCCCGACCTGGTTTCGACGCGCGTCAGCAAGGGGCAGCACATCGTGCTGGTGGACATGTACACAGCGTTCACCAACGACACGAACTACAAGCAGTCCCTCTTCGCCGACAATCTCCACCCGAACCAGGCAGGGTATAACCGCATGGCCGAGGTTTGGTTCCAGGCGTTGAGTCCGTACCTCCGCTGAAATCGAAAGGCGAACGCACACCGGATTTCCGACAGCGGAGCTCCCGGACAGGAACCACCCGAACGAGGCCGGCTACGTGCGCGTGGCGAACGTCTGGTACGGGGCGATCGGCGACCTCTTGCGGTGAGACGACGTCGCGGTCGCGCCTTCCCCCCGCGACCCTATTGCTCGCGCCGCGTCGCGTGACGGCGCCGGCCAGTACCTCGAGGAGCGCCGGCCGGCGTCGTTGAGCTCGCGCCGGCCGGCGCTCCGGCCTTTCGACGGCTACGTCAGGTTCGTGAGCGGCCCGGTGCAGAACTTCGGGTCGCCGAACGTGTTCCGGCTGTCGCCAAACAGGTTCAAGATCGAGACGAGCAGATCGTTGTGCGGGCGATTGTTGTACCGGAGCCAGCGTCCAGCGCGCAGGCCTCCGCCGCCGCCGGCCAGCAAGAACGGCATGTTCGACTTGTTGTGGCTCGGCGGATCCTGGAGCTCGGACCCGAAGAAGACGACGCTCTCGTCGAGCAGCGAGTGTCCCCCCATGTCGATCTTCGCCATCTCCTGAAGGAGGTAGAGGTGCTGCTGCGAATACCAGTTGCAGATGCGCTCGCACTCGGCCGCCCTGAAGCCGCCGTCGTGCTGGTAGAAATGGTGGTGCTCGCTCAGGTTGAGCCAGGGGAAGGTGTGCTTCGCCTCGGTGTCGCTCCACTGCAGCGTGCCGACCGCGGTGATGTCGCAGGCGAGCGACATCACCATCATGTCCATCATCAGCTTGCCGACCTTCGGGATCGCCGCGTCGGTCGAGGTGTCCTTGACCTTGCCGTCGTTGTCCGCGTTGAGCCCCGTGCGCGGGTTGTAGTCGGACGTGTCGACCCTCGTCGGCGCCTTGCACGCGCTCGTCTCGACCGGCACGCTGTCGAGGCTCTTCTCGATCTCGCGGATCTTCGTCAGGTGCTGGTCGATCTTCTGCGCGTCGGCGGCGCCGAGCCGCGAGGACAGGGCGGAGTAGCGCCCGTCGAGGAAATCGAGGATCGATTTCTTTCGCGCGAGCCGGCGGGCGGCGTCGTTGCCGGCGCTGGGATCCAGCGTCCCGAAGAGCTCGGTGAAGATCTCCGTCGGATCGAGGCGCGGCGGGATCGGCCTGAACGGCGCGGCGCTCTCGAAATTCGCGGAGTTCATCGGTGACAGCAGGCCGTGGGACTTGCCCGTCGCCCAGCGCACCGCGATCTCGATGCTCGCCTTCGCCTTCTGACCGGCGGAGATCCGGGAGGCGATCACCTGATCGACGGACGGTCCGCCCCCGTAGCCGCCGTTCGGGGCCTGGGTCGTGCCCGAGAGCCAGGCGATGATCCCGGCCTGGTGCTGCTCACCGATCGCGCTCTTCATGTCGAGGCCGTCGACGACGATCAGCTTGTCCTGCACCGGCGCGAGCGGCGACAGGATGGGCCCCAGGGTGAAGTTCGTCTCGTTGCCGGTCGGCCGCCAGCGGTTGAGCACGGTCCCGCCCGGCGTGTAGACGCTGAGGAAACGCTTGGCGGGGGTGGCTTGCGCGCTCGCCGTGCGCTCGGGGCCCATGATCTCCAGCCAGGGGAGCGCGATGGCGATGGCGCCAGCGCCGCGCAGCACGGCACGTCGGCTCATACGAAAGTTCGACATAACCATCACTCCTCCTGGGCAGCCATGTAGTGGAAGGCATCCGTCTGCGTGAGCTCGATCAGGAGCTGCTTTACATTGTATCCGGACGCCTTGAAGGCGTCCGTGACAGCCTTCTTGGTGCAAGCGTCCCCGGCGCGAAGCGTGAGACCATAGCCGTACTCGGCCCAGTGCGTCGCGAAGCAGTTCTGCACCGCCTCGGTCTGGGCGAGCCCCTGCACCAGCTCGACCGGCCCGTTCACCTTGATGTCCGTGCCCGGGACCGCGCCGCTCGCGTCGATCGGGACGTCGTTCTCCGTCGTGCGGAACAGCCCGACCGCGTCGTAGTTCTCGAGCGGGAACCCGACCGGATCCAAGAACTGGTGGCACGTCGCGCAGACCGGATCCTTGCTGTGCTGGCTGAAGCGATCCCGCGCCGTCGCGCCGGTGTACGGATCCGGCGGCTTCACCCTCTCCAGGATGTCGCCGGTGGGGAGCGGGATCTTCTGGCACATCAGCTTGTCGAGCACGAACCCGCCGCGGACCACGGGGTTCGTGTTGTTCGAGTGCGTCGTCCCGGCCATCACGCCCGCCTGGGTGAGGAGCCCGAGGCGCTGGGTCGTGTCGAGCTGCACCCGCTGGAACTCGTCGCCCGTCACGCCGGAGACGCCGTAGAACGCCGCGAGAGGTCCGTTCATGAACGAGTACGGGGCCGTCAAGACGGACGCCCAGGTGCCGTTCTCCTCGAAGATCTCGTGCTCGATCAATCGCTGCGTCTCTTCGTGCAGGAGCGAGCCGATCGTCCGCGAGAAGGTCGGGAACAACTCCGCCTTTCGCTCGAGATCCGCGAGGCTGCTGATGGGGAGCAGGTTGTCGAAGAAGTACCGGACGGTGGCCCGCGACCGGGGATCCTCGAGCATGCGCTCGGCATGAGCGCGCACGCCCTCCTTGGTCGAGAGCTCACCCGCCTGCGCCGCCGTGCGCAGCTTCTCGTCGGGCATCGTGCCCCAGAGCAGGTACGATAGGCGCGTCGCCATCTCGTCGCCGGTGGGCCGGCGGAGGTCGGGGCGCTCCGCGTCGGGCGCGCCAAACTCGATGCGGTAGAGGAAATCCGGCGATTGAAGCAGCCCCTCGATCACCGTCGCGATGCCGACGTCGAACGTGGCGTCCGTCCGGCCGGCGCTGTACAGCCCGAGGAGCTCGTTCGCCTCGCCGTCGGCGAGCGGCCTCCGGTACGCGAGCGGCGCGAGTCGCTCGATGATCGTGCGCGCGCACGCTTCCTCGCCCTCCGCCGTCACGCCGCGCGCGCAAGGGTCGAGCTTCGCGAGCGCCTCCGGGGTGGCGGTCGCGCGCTTGGCGACGCCCTCCGCGACGGTGCCCAGCTGCTCGGCGAGCAGGCCCGAGACCGACAGCGTGTCCGCGTCATTGCCGAAGCCGTTCCCGACATCCTCGCTCGGAAGCGAAATGGCTGGATCGGTCGTGTCGCCCAGGAGGTCGCGGACGGTCTTGTTGTATTCGTAGCGCGTCAGCCGCCGCAGCGGCGCTCGCCCGGGGTACACCGTGCCGTCCTCGCAAGCGGCCGGGTCCGTCGGGCCCGTGCCCGTCCCCGTCCCCGTCGAGGTGCTCGGCGGGTCGTTCGGGTCGTTCGGTGTGGAATCCTTGGAGCCAAACCCGCCCAGGTCTCCCGTGCAGCCGCTGGCCACGATCAACGCGATCGAGACAGCTAACCGAGAGCCCAGGAGAGGAAGCGCCTTCTCATGATCTGAGGGCCTAACCATGTTCTCTCTCCTCGCCCGCTGTGGGCACGCTAAAGTGGAGCGCAGGCGGGATCTGGTGTTTACCCTCGCCCGTATCGCGACAGCTCGTGGCCAGTTCGGCCTGAAGAAATTTCTACTACCTGCCGAGAAAATCCATCGACCACTGCATGGCGGGGCGCGGCTGGCCGCCCCTGATGAGGCCCGACTCCCTCACCCATGTCGTGCCATGGATGTGGCCCCAGAGCGTGATGCCCTTGGCGTTCTCGTGGTCCCAGAACATCGTGAACTGCTCCTCCATCACCCGCCTCTGCCTCTCGTCATCAAAGCCATGTGGCCTCCTGTCGGGATGGTAAGGAAACGACTCACAATGCAGGCATCAGCGACGACGATGACGAGATGTATGTGGATTGCGGTGACACGACCATCGAGGTAGCCGCGCTCGCGCGGACCACCCCCTGCGCACCGACGCTACCGGTGAGCAGCGTCCATGATTTTTCACGACAATCGTGGAACAACCGAGGTCTGTCGCGTTCTCCGGTGGCTCACTCCTGGCGAAGCGCCGACCGCCGTCGTTCGGCAATCCTCTGCGCAACGATCGAACGTAACCGGCACCAGGATCGACCCGATACCCGACCACGAAACTCGCGATACGCATGGCGACCCACCCAGAGCAAAGCGAAAGGATACCTCTGCAATGTGAACGCTCACATCCCGGATGTCAACGCCTATCGACCGTTCCGCGCGCGTCCGCCAACCCGAGGAAGGACAAGGCCGGCAAGCGGTCCTCCGGAGCGCCGCGTCAACAGCAGCCGCCGAACCGTGGTCATCAATGTCAGCGTCAACGTAAACGTAAACGTGGTCGTGGTCGTCGACGGCTCGGTCGTGAACGTCTCGCTCCGTCGTCCCGCTCCCCTCCGTCGACCAAGCATTGCGGCGGAACGTTCACGTTTACGACCGTGTCGTAATCGACCACGACCACGACCACGTTCACGACCAACGACCACGTCGCACGGAGGGTGTTGATCCTCCGGGTCGTGGTGTTGAGCGAATACCCAGGTTCCGGGCTCCCCGCGGACGCCGGAACCGCAGCAGCGGGCTCAGCCGCGCGAGGGCTGCCGCTGTTCCAGGAGCCCGCCCGATTCCCCCTCGCCCACCGGTCCCGCCGCGCGCATCGACTGCAAGGCAGCGACGATCTCCTCCGTGACGCACAGCCCGCCCGAGACGTAAGACGGCGCGAGCGGCTTCAGCGGCGGCGGGAGCACCTCGGCGACGCGCGCGCCGATGGCGTCGCGCGACGCCGCGTGCCCCTCCTCCTCGGCTGCGGCCCGGAGCGCCTGCGCGAAATCGGCCGCCGTGGGCCAGCGCGCGTTGCGATCGCGCTCGATCGCCCGCGCGACGGCGGCCGTGACCGGCTGGCCCACGCCCTCGCGCTCGGTCGAGAGCGGCGGCACCTCGCGCTCCAGGACGGCGTGGAGGGTCGAGACCATGTTGCCGCCGGCGAACAGCCGCCTGCCCGCCAGCACCTCCCACGCCACGACCCCGAGCGAGAACACGTCCGAGCGCCGATCCAGCGGCCTCGCGTTCGCCTGCTCCGGCGAGAAATAGCTCAGCTTCCCCTTCACCATCCCGGTCTTCGTCCGCGTCGTGCGGCGCAGGGCATAGGCGAGCCCGAGATCGCAGATGGACGCCCGGCCGTCGACGCCGACAAGGATGTTGGATGGCGAGATGTCCCGGTGGATCACCTGGAGCAGCTCCCCCGAGCTGTCGCGCGCCTCGTGCGCCGCGTGCAGCCCCTCGGCGGCCTGCGCGATGAGCTCGATCGCGTCGCCGACCCCGAGCGCCCCGGGCGCCCGGGTGAGGTGCTTGAGGGTGACCCCCACGACGAGCTCCATGACGATGTACGGCGCGCCCTCGTCGAGACCGTAACCGAGGACAGGAACGAAATGGGGGCTCTCGACGCGCGACGCGATGCCCGCCTCGTCGAAGAGCATGCTCGCGTAGCTCGACTCGAACCGCAGATCGGCCCGGATCCGCTTCACCGCCACGAGCGACCCGCGCTCCGGACCCGCGTCCCCTCCGCCTGCAGCGCAGGCGCGACGCGCGATGAAGACCTCGGCCGAGCCGCCCCTGGCCAGCTGCAACAGCAGCTCGTAAGGACCGACGGCGCCCAGGTCAGAAGAATCCATGCTCACTGCTCCGGGCGGCGGGTTATCACGTCAATGGTTGTTCATCAACCTTGGCCCCCTCGCGCTTCGTTCCGTTCACGCTCTGATTTGCGCTCCGGGGGGCGCCCCTGTCCTCCCCCTCCCCCGCCGCCGCGATCCTGCGCGGGGCCGCGGGCGACGAGGCCCTCGGCGTCCGTGGGGGCGTCGCCGCCGCGCTCGGCGTGCTCGGCCAGCACCCGCTCGTCGGTCTCGCCCACCGAGCGCAGCCAGCGCGCCGCAGCCCGGTGGCCGGCGGTGCGATCGCCGTCCGTGAGCATCCCGTAGGCGGCGTCGCGCACGAGGGCGTGACGGAACGTGAGCTCGTCGTGCCCGGGGTAGCGCGACACGCCGCGCCGGGCGACGAGCTCCTCCGAGAGCAGGCTCTTGAGCCAGCGGTCGAGCGACTCGGCCGAGGTGCCGGCGCCGAGCAGCTGCCGCACGCCGTCCGGCCAGAAGCTGCCGCCGAACAGGCTCGCCGCCCGCAGCGTGCGCCGCGCCTCGGCCGGCAGCGCCTCGATGCGCGCGTGCATCAGCGCCACGACCGTGGGCGGCATGTCGCTCCGGCCCTCCGCGCGCGCGCGCATGAGCTCCTCGAGGAAGAAGGGGTGGCCGTCGGCGTGCTCGACGAGCCGCGCCACCTCGGGCAGCGAGAGCTCCTCGCCGAACACGCTGCGGACGAGCCGCTCGGCCGCGCGCTGGCTGAGCGCGCCGAGCTTGATGTGCTGCACGCCGCGCGAGCCCCAGAGGCCGGGGAACGTCTCCATCACGCTGTGGCGCGCGAAGCCGAGCACGAGGAGCGGGCGATCCGAGAGCGCCTGGAGCGCCTCGTCCAGCACCGCGACCGAGGCGTGATCGCTCCAGTGCATGTCCTCGAGCACCACCACGACCGGCCCCTCGCCGCAGCGCGCGGCGAGCCACTCGAGCACGGCGCGGCGGGCCTGATCGCCCATGGCGACCGCGTCCCCGCGGGCGGCGCGCGGCTCGGCGTCGGGGTCGTCGAACGGCGTGCCCGCGATCTCGCCGAGGTACCAGGCGACGCGCGGGGCGTCGTCGGCCGGCGCGGGAAGGGCCCGCGCGACGTGCTCGCGGATCTTGGCGCGGCGCGCCTCGAGCGCCTCGCCGGGCAGGCAGCCGGCGGCCGCGAGGACGATCTCGCCCAGCATGCCGAACGGCGCGCCCGCGCCGAGGGGGTCGCCCCGCGCCACGTAGACCGACGCGCGCGCGTCGCGCTCGCGCACGGCCCGGATGAGCTCGCAGCGGAGGCGCGTCTTGCCGATGCCGGCCTCGCCGAGGACGAGCGCGGCGCGCGCCACGGGCTCGTCGGCGCTCTGCTCGAAGAGGCCGCGCAGCGTCGCGAGCTCGCGGTCGCGCCCGACGAACGAGGTGACGCGGCCGAAGAGCGTGCGCTCGGGCTCGGTGCCGTCGCGCTCGCCCATCAGCAGGAACGAGGGGCCGTCGCCGATCACCTCGAAGCGCGGCGCCGCGAGCCCCGCGGTGACCTCGTCGATGCGCACGTCGCCCTCGGCCTCGCGGAGGCGGGCGACCGCGCGGTCGATCACGTCGCCCGCGGGCAGGCGCTCGCCCACCTGCGCGCGGCCCGTGGCGAGCGCGACCGGGCGCCCGGGCAGGCGCGCCTTCAGCGCGAGCGCGCACTGCGCGGCGCGCGCCGCGAGGTCGAAGACGGCCATCGTGCCGGCGCCGCCGCGGCCGGAGAACACCTCGTCGGTCTGCGAGGACAGGAGCACCATGCGCGTGCCGCCCGGGAGCCGCACGCGCTCGCCGCCGAACGCCTCGGCGAGGTCCGCGACGATCCGCTCGACGCCGCGATCGCTCGCCGGCTCCGGGTCGGCGGCGCCCAGATCGACGAGGACGACGCTGACGAGCCGCCGCTCGTCGTCCGTGACCGACGCCGGCGCGCCGTCCGCGCCCGCGCTGGACGCGCGCGCGAGCAGGGCGCGCGCGTCCGCGAGCGCGGCCGCCGCCGCGCGGCCGTCCGCGGGGCGCGCCGCCGGGTCCTTCGCCAGGAGGCGCGCGGCGAGCTCGTCGAGGAAGGGCGGCACGTCCGGGCGCCGCTCGACGAGGCGCGGCGCCTCCTCGAGGAGGATGCGGCACACCTCGGCGAGCGGGTCGTCGGCCGCGAAGGGGCGCTGCCCGGCGAGGCACTCGAAGAGCAGGACGCCGAGCCCGAAGACGTCGGCGCGCGCGTCGACCTCGACGTCGCCGCGCGCCTGCTCGGGCGCGACGTAGCCGAGCGAGCCGACGAGCGAGCTGGCCTCCGTGACGAGCGAGGTCGACGCCGCCGCCCGGGCGACGCCGAAGTCGAGCAGGACGACGCCGTCGACCCTGCCGTCGCGCAGGAGCACGTTGCTCGGCTTGAGATCGCGGTGCGTGATCCCGATCGCGTGGATGGCGGCGAGCGCCTCCGCGATCTGGTGCGCGACGAGCAGCGCGTCGGCCACGGGGAGCGCCCCGTCCTGGAGGCGCGCGTCGAGCGTGACGCCCTCGAGCCACTCCATCGCGAGCCACAGGGCGCCGTCGTCGCCCGTGCCGTGCGCGATGTGCTGCACGATGAGCGGGTGCTGCACGGCCTCGAGCATGCGCGCCTCGCGCCGGAAGCGGGCGGCGAGCTCCGGGGGCGCGACCTTGAGCGCGACGGGGCGCCCGGTCAGCTGATCGATCGCCCGGTAGACCGTGCCCATCCCGCCGGCGCCGGCAAGGCGGTGCACCTCGAACCGGCCGGAAACCAGCGTGCCCTCGCGCATGGTGCCAGCTTATCCGAGAGCTCCCGTCAGGTGCGCGGCGCGAGCGCTCGGTGGTGACGGTCCAGGGTGTTTGTTGTACGCTGTGCGCGCCGACACGCACCGACACGCGCCAACACGCGCCAACACGCGCCAACACCGAGAGCGCCGCGCCGCCCGCACAGGACGCCCCCCAGGGTCGCCGGCTCGGCCGATCGAAGAGGGACCCCCGATGAACCCCGGACAGCAGGTGACGAGCACGCTCAGGCTGGCGCGCGAGCTCGGGAAGGGGGCGATGGGGAGCGTGTGGGTGGCCGATCACCTCGCGCTCGGGACGCAGGTGGCGGTGAAGTTCATGGCGCCGGCCTACGCGGACCAGACCGGCTTCGTGGAGCGCTTCCGGCGGGAGGCGATGGCGGCCGCGCAGATCAAGAGCCCGCACGTCGCGCAGGTCTTCGACCACGGCGTCACGCCGGACGGGGTGCCGTTCATCGTGATGGAGCTGCTCGAGGGCGAGGACCTCAAGAGCCGCATGCAGCGGCTGGGCGCGCTGCCGCCCGTCGAGGTCACGACGATCGTGTCGCAGACGGCCAAGGCGCTCGGCCGGGCCCACCAGGTCGGGATCGTCCACCGCGACATCAAGCCGGACAACATCTTCCTGCTCGACGTCGAGGGCGAGCTGTTCGTGAAGGTGCTCGATTTCGGGGTGGCCAAGCGGGTCCAGGGCGAGCTCGGCATGACGTCGACCGGGAGCGTGCTGGGCACGCCGCTCTACATGAGCCCCGAGCAGCTGCTCAGCGCGAAGCACGTCGACTTCCGCGCGGATCTCTGGGGGCTCGCGGTGGTCGCCTACCACGCGCTGACCGAGCAGGTACCGTTCCGGGGCGAGACGCTCGGCGCGCTGTCGGTGGTGCTCCACACCGGGATCTTCACGCCGCCGAGCGAGGTGAGGCCGGAGCTCTCTCCGGCGATCGACGCCTGGATGAAGAAGGCGCTGGCGCACGATCCGGCGGCGCGCTTCTCGTCGGCGCGGCAGATGGCGGAGGCGCTGGAGCGCGCGGTCCTCGGGATCGCGCGCACGGCGTTCACGACCGAGCCCTCGTCCGCGGGGGAGCGACCCCTCCACGGGAGCGCGTCGCAGCCGGTGCTGTTCGGGGAGCCGACGCCGCTGCCGCCGGCGCCGGGCGCGCGGCTCTCGACGACCGGCACGCCGCCGTCGTCGGCGCCGGGCGCGCGGCTCTCGACGGACGGCGCGCCGGGGCGGACGCTCGCCGGCATGGCGACCTCGGGGACGGACGGGGCCCGGCGGTGGGCGCCGGCCATCCTGGCGGCCGCGCTCGCGTTCGGGGCGCTGGTGGCGGCGGTCGTCTTCCTGGCAACGAAGCAATCGCCCACGGCCGAGGTGACCCCCTCGTCGGAGGCGCCGGCCCGGCAGGCCGCGCCCGTCCCGGCGCAGCCGGTGGTGCCGGCGCCGCCGAGCGCCGCCGCGCCGGTGCCGGCAGAGCCGGCGAGCGCGACGCCCGCGGCCGAGACCGCGCAGCCAGCGGCCACGGCGGCGACCGCGCAGCCAGCGGCCACGGCGGCGACCGCGCAGCCGGCGGCCACGGCTGCGACCGCGCAGCCGGCGGGCGCTGCCCGCACCGGCGCGGCAGCAAGGCCGGGTGCGACGGCGGCGCCGCGCGGCACCTCGGAGGGGCGCGGCCGCCCCACGCCGCGCGAGGCGTCGACGGGCCGCCCGACGGGGACGAAGCCGCCCGCGCCGGTCGAGGACACGATCGGCTTCTGACGCGGCTCCGGCCTCATCGCGCACCGGCCGCCCCGGGCGCCCATGGTCGCGGCCTTCGGACGACCTGGTCAGACGGAGCCCGTTGAAATGGGGCGCTCGCGCCGCTCGACGGCAAAAGATGGAATCAACCGCGCTGGCACGGGCGATGTCGACATCGGAAGGTGAGGCCCACGGGGCGCACTGCGACATCCCGCCTCGCTCCTCCAGCGGAAGGGGCACAGAAATCGGCGCGAACGCATCGAGGCGTGAGAATTTCGGATTGGCACAGAGCGTGCGGTATCCGTCGCCGGGGCCCAGAGCGGGACGCGCTCAACGCGAAGGAGGTCTCTTCCATGGAGAAGCTCGTAATTGGCCTGGTGCAGACGCACGACGAGGCGGAAGCCGCGGCGGAACGCATCATCGACTGCGGCTACACACGACAGGAGGTCAGCCTGCTGATGACCGAGGCGACACGCGACAGGTGCTTTCCGAGCCCGGACGTGGCGCCGCCGTCGAACACGTTCGGCGCCGCGGTCGCGATGAGCGTCGTGGTCCCCGACCTCGGGTTCGTGGTCGCCGGGCCGCTGGCCGCGGTCGTGGCCAGCGCGGTCGGCGCCGGGATCACGGGCGGGCTGCGCGAGATCCTGATCACCGCGGGCGTCCCGAGGCACTGGGCGGAACGCTACCAGGCCGGCGTCCGGCAGGGCGGGATCCTGGTGAGCGTCTTCGCGCGCAGCGAGCGAGACGTCGGCCTGCTCCATCTGGTCCTGGACGACCCGCACATGACGTCGTTCCACACGGAAGCCCACCGGCACCACGTGTACGACACGTCGTTTTGAGCCGAGGCGCGCGTCGCGAGGCAAAGCGCCTCACCCCGGCAGGCGGATCCCACGCCGGGGCGCGGGCTCAACCCCCGAGCGACCTGAGCCGCGCGCGCAGCATGAGCGCCCCGATGAGGTCTTCCTCCGCGTCGCTCCGGCGCGACCAGCCCAGCGAGAGGTAGCGCAGCAGCTCGCCGAACGTCGGTCCGGCCGGCGCCGCGCTCGTGCCGCCGCGGACGACCCAGAGCTGCTCGCCGTCGGCCCCGAGCGCGACGACCGACCGATGGGCCGCGCCGCCGCCGAGCGCCGAGCCCGAGAGCCGCGCGATCGGGTAGAGCTGCCGCGCCGCCGCCGCCTCCCAGCCCGGCTCGCGGTCGTGGCCCAGGAGCTCGCCCTCGCGGAGAAAGCGCAGCGTGCCCTCGATGGATCCGATCGCGAGCTCGCGGTAGAGGTCCTCCGGATCCGCAGGATCGGCCCAGTCGTACGCGCGCACGAACGCCGCATACGTCGCCGGCGGGGCGACGCCGCGGACGGGCGGCGGGGACGCGGGCGCGCCGCGGCCGTCTTCGCGGCGGAGCACCCGGTTGAGCCGCGCGACCTCGTCGGCGATCGACCCCGGCCCCGGCGCGACGAGGTGCACCTGGAGGCGGCGCTCGGGCGCGAAGAAGCCGCCCATGAGCGCGCCCAGCACCGGGGCGCCCAGCTCGGCCGCGAGGAACGTCGAGCCGCGGTGCGGCCGGATCGCCCGGTCCATGGCTTCGCGCTCCTCCGCCGCTGTCGCGCCCTCCGGCAGGTCGACGTCGACCTCGACGATGTCGCTGCGGTCGGGCGCCTCCACGCCGGCCTCGACGCCCTCGTCCCCTTCCCTCACGAAATGGCGGACGAACCCGCTCGCCTCGAAGCGCCAGCCGTCGTCGTGGACGACGTCCTCCGAGAACACGAGCGCGAAGACCGTGGCGCCGGGGTGGCCGAGCTCGGCGGCCGCGTCGAGCACGGCGACGGGCGGAGAGAGCTCGTCCTCGAAGAGCTCGGCGAGGTGGTCGAGCTCGTCGTCCCCGCCGCCGGCGGGCTCGCCGCTCGAGTAAAACGCGGCGGCGTGCCCGGGCACGCCAGGGAGCGGCGCGATGAACAGGCGCGGCGAGGCGACGTCCCAGCCACCGAGCGCCACGGCAAAGCCCTGGGACAGCGCGCGGTCCGGGATATCGGCGGGTCGAAAGATCAACGCAGCGAACGTGGTGGCCATGGGGCGCACAGGGTAACCCGATCTCCCGCCCGCGGCCGGCGTCCGTCGCGCCCAGCGGGCGTTCATGACCGCTTCCTCAAGTTCTTCGTGATCCAGGGCGCAGGAGGCCGTCACGGCAGGCGGCCCGCGGCGGCTCGCCGGCGAGCCGCCGCGCTCCGCGGGGGCCTTGGACGCGGCGCGGCGCATCGGGTAGAGGAGACACCATGCTCGGAAAATCCACCCTGTCCGTCGGTGAGACAGCCCCTGATTTCAGCCTGCAATCGCAGAAGCGGGAGACGGTCAAGCTCTCCGACTTCCGGGGCAAGAAGACCGTTGTCCTGTTCTTCTATCCCAAGGACGACACCCCTGGATGCACGGCGGAGTCGTGCGCGTTCCGCGACCATTACGATGCGTTCGCGGAGGCGGGCGCCGAGGTCCTCGGGGTGAGCGCCGACTCGGCGGGGTCTCACCAGCAATTCGCCGACAAATACCGCCTGCCCATGACGCTGCTCAGCGACCCTGGCGGGGAGACCGCCGCGCGCTACGGCGTCAAGTCGCTCTTTGGCCTCCTCCCGGGCCGCGTGACGTTCGTCATCGATCGCGACGGCATCGTTCGACATGCCTTCTCCTCCCAGCTCCGCGCGACCCGCCACGTCGACGAGGCGCTCGCGGTCGTGAAGCAGCTCGAGGCCTCGCGCGGCTGACGCGCGGCGCCGCGCCCGAACTCCCGGCCAGCCACCGTCGTTGACGCCCCCCGGAGGGGCGTTATGGACACCCGCAGGGCGGGGCCATCGCACGCCTCCGCCGGGGGAGGCGACGATGAACCATGGATTGAGGACCGCAGCGACGCTGCGGGCCGCCGCGATGGATCCGGCCCGATCGGGGGCCTCGTCGGACACGCTGCTGCTAAGGCGGGTGGTGCTCTCGACGGGCGGAGTCGGATATTTCGAGCACGAGGCGCGCGTGCGCGGCGACGCCGAGCTCCGGCTCGAGGTGCGGCTCGATCAGGTCGACGATGTATTGAAGAGCATCGTTGTCTATGACGATCGCGGCGTGACGGGGAATATCACGCTTCCCGGGAGGGAGCCGCTGCGCGATCTGTTCCGCGAGCTCCCGTTCGACGAGGGCGCGCTCGAGTCCGAGGCCGCCCTGCTGAACGCGCTCCGCGGCGCCGAGGTGCGGACGAGAGGGGCGCAAGGGGCCATCGCCGGGCGCATCGTCGGGGTCACCACGGCGCAGGCGGCGCTGCCGCACGGCGGCTCGGAGGACCGGCACCGGCTCTCGCTGATGTCGGAGGGCGCGCTGAAGCAGGTCGTCCTGGAGGAGCTGGAGAGCGTGGAGCTCGTCGAGGAGCGGCTGCGGCAGCAGGTCGGCGCGGCGCTGGTCGGGCTCTCGAGCCGGCGGGAGCGCAACCGCCGCGAGCTCGTCGTGCGCACGGCCGGCGAGGGCGAGCGGGTGGTCCGCGTGGCCTACGTCATCGAGGTGCCGCTCTGGAAGACGACGTATCGGCTCACGGTGCCGGAAGACGCGCAGACGAAGACCGGGGCGCTCGCCGGGTGGGCCGTCGTCGAGAACCAGAGCGGCAGCGACTGGCAGAACGTGGATTTCACCCTGGTGTCGGGAGACCCCGTGACGTTCCGCCAGGCGCTCTACGAGATCTATTATGTGGCCCGGCCGGAGGTGCCCGTCGACGTCGCCGAGCGCGTGCTGCCGCGGCTCGACGAGGGCGCCGCGGGGCTCGCGGCCAGGGCGGCGCGGCGCATGGGCTACCGCGCCGGCGGGGGCGCCGACGAGGCCCGCGCGCCCGCCGCGGCGGTCACCGTGCCCTCCGAGAAGGTCGAGCCGGAGCCCGCGGAGGCGGCGACGCAGGTCGTGTTCCACTTCCCGGCGCCGCTCACGATCGCGAGCGGGCAGACGGCGCTCCTCCCGATCGTCCAGCGCGAGATCCCGGCAGAGCGGCTGTGGCTCTATCAGCCGGAGGCGAGCGCGCGCAGCCCGCTCGCCTCGGTCCGCCTGAGGAACGACGGTGACACGACCCTCCCGGCCGGCGCGATCACGGTCTACGAGCGCTCGAGCCGGGGAATCGTCACCTACGTCGGCGACGCGCGCCTCTCGCCGCTGCCCCCGGGCGAATCGCGGATCGTGAGCTTCGCCGTGGACCGGAAGGTGAGAATCGACCGCGAGGAGCGGGGCGAGGAGGTGTTCTCGCGCGCCACGATCCAGGGCGGCATGCTCGAGATCGTCAGGACCGCCCGCAAGGTGACGGTCTACACTATCGTGGGCGCGGCGCGCGAGCCGCGCGTCCTGCTCATCGAGCACCCGCGCATCGCCGGCTGGGACCTCGCCGAGCCCAGGGAAGGTGTCGAGGCGACGCGCGACCGCTACCGCGTCCGGCGCGAGGTCGCCGCGGGCGAGACGGCGCGCGTGACCGTCGCGCTGGAGCAGCCCATCTCGCACACGGTGGCGCTCTCGGGCCTCTCCGGCGAGCAGCTCGAGGTGGTCCTGTCGTCGCGCGAGATCCCCGAGGCGCTGCGCGCGGCGCTCGCGCGGCTCGCGGAGCTCAGGGCCGCGCTCGCCGAAAAGCAGCGCGCGCTCTCGGCCCTCAAGTCCGAGATCGAGGCGCTGCGCGCCGAGCAGGCGCGCGTGCGCGACAACCTCAAGGTCGTGCCTCCGGGGAGCGCGCTCCACGAGCGCTACCTCAAGACGCTGGGCGAGCAGGAAGACCGGATCGCGGCGGTGTCGGCGAAGCTCCCGGGCGCGCGGGAGGCGGTGGCCAGCGCCGAGCGGGCGCTCGCCGAGTACGTGCGCGGCCTGTCGCTCACGACGTAGCGAAAAGCGGAGGCGGCGCTCTCCCGCGCGGCCTCCGCCCCCCTTCTGCGCGGTTGAATGCCACCCACCTCGAGCAGGCGCGACAAGTCGAACGTTCCGGCGAACGCTGCAACATTCCGTCGCGAACCTCTGAATTTTTGCGATGCGAGCTGCACCCCACGGAGCGCCGGGCGCGCTGCGCGACAGGCCGATGGGTTCGCACGAGGCTCGCTCGCGAGAATCGAGGAGGGTATGGGCTCAAGCAAGGTTCCCTGGGCTGGGTGGCGCTCCGCGCGATGCGTGGCGCTGCTCTGGATCGTCTATCTGATATGCGCGCTCGGCTGCGCGGCGCCCTCGAGCGAGGCGCTCGACGTCGAGGCGCTGGAGGCGCAGTTCGCGGAGCGCGCCCGCGCCGCGCTCCGCGGCGACGACGCGCTCGTGCCCACCCCAGCGGGCTTCGAGCTCGCGGCGAGCCCGTCGCGCGGCGGCCTGACGCTCGCGTTCCCCGCGGACGGGAGCGGCGCCATGCGATTCGACCTGCCGGGTGGCCTCGGCATCGAGGTGCGCGAGCGCGGCGCGCTCGGTGAGGTCCAGAAGATCGGCGCTGCCCTCGCGTACCCGCGCGCGGGCGGCTTCGCGCTCTGGACGGCGCAGCGGCACGGCGCGGAAGAGTGGCTCTGGTTCCCCGACGGTGCGCCCGCCGCGGGACCTGTTGCGTCATGGCAAGTCGAGGGGGCGCGCCTCCGCCGCCGCGGCGCGAACGTGGAGGTCCTCGACGCGGCAGGGGAGCCGCGGATCATCGTGGCGGCTCCCGAGGCCTATGCGTCACCGCTCCAGCGCGTCCCGACGCGCCTGGAGGTAGAAGGCGATGAGATCTCGCTCTGGGTCGAGGAGACGGGCTCGCCGCTCCTCGTGGACCCGTCATGGACCGTCACGGCCGCCTCCGAGGCGACGCTCCGCCACGAGCACACCGCGACCTCGCTGCCCGACGGCAGGGTGCTCATCACGGGCGGGCGGCGATGGCTCAGCTCGTCAGACCAGTACCACCTCGCCAGCGCGGCCATCTACGATCCCGCGCTCGATGCGTGGTTGCCCGCTGCTCCGATGAGCCAGCCGCGGTCGGCTCACACGGCGACCCTGCTCGCCGACGGCAGGGTGCTGGTCACGGGCGGCGCCATGACCGGCGCCGCGTGGGTCGCCACCGCGGAGCTCTACGATCCGACGACCGACTCGTGGACCCCCGCCGCGACCATGACCTCGGAGCGCTCCGGACACACAGCGACCGAGCTCGCGGACGGGCGGGTGCTCGTCGCCGGGGGCGCTCCGGCTGGCGCCGCACCAGCTGCCGCCGCCGAGCTCTACGATCCCGTGTCGGACGCCTGGACGCCGACGCCCGCGGCGCTGGTCGTGCGCAGGGAGCACGCGGCGAGGCGCTTGCAGGACGGCCGCGTGCTGGTCGCCGGAGGCAGGATCATCGGAGCCAGCGTGGTGTCGAGCGTCGAGATCTACGATCCCGCGACAGGCGCGTGGACCCCGGGGCCCAACATGCTCCGCGCCAGGTGGATGCTCACGGCGACCCTGCTGGAGGACGGTGACGTGCTGGTGACCGGCTATGACTGGGATTCCGAGGCCGAGACCTACGATCCGGAAGCCAACACATGGACGCTCGCGAAGAACAAGATGAGCTTTCGGCGCGGCTGGCACACGGCGACGCGGCTGTGCGACGGGCGGGTCTTCGTCTCTGGCAACCAGCCGCCCGACCTTTACGATCCGAGCACGCGGACCTTCTCGACAGCGCCCAGGAGCGAAGTGAGCCGCGGCAGCGCCACGGCGACGCTGCTCCCGGATGGACGGGTCCTCTTGGTCGGCGGGACTTCGACCGCGCCGGGCGCCGAGATCTATGACCCATCGGTCGCGCCCTCGGGGACGCAGCTCGGCCCCCTGAACGCCTTGCGGAATTACGCGAAGACCGTGGAGCTGGAGGACGGGAAGATCCTTGTCGCGGGCGGCAACGCCGGTACGAAGACAACCGAGCTCTACGATCCGTCGAGCATGACGTTTTCCCTGGCGGCGCCTCTGAGCTTCGAGCGGGCTCTCCCCGACCTGACACGCCTCGCCGACGGCAGGGTGTTGATCAGCGGGGGCCGCTTCGATGATTCCGAGACGGATCTGTACAACGAAATCTACGACCCGGCGGCGGATGCCTGGACGCTGGCCGCGCCCGACGAGGAGCGTCGATCCAACCACACGGCGACGTTGCTCGGAAGCGGCGACGTGCTCATCGCGGGAGGCGCGGTGATGGATTACCCGATGGAGCCGTTCCGCGTCCGCAGGACCGGATCGGCCGCGCTGTATCGTCCAGCCGACGACACCTGGGTCACCGTCGAGCCGATGAAAGCAAGCCGGGCGGAGCACGCGGCGACGCTGCTGAACGACGGCAGGGTGCTGGTCGTCGGCGGGATACAGGGATTCGACGATTTCGACATCTCGACCGCGGAGCCGATCGCCAGCGCCGAGATCTACGATCCCGCGACCCGGCGCTGGTCTCTCGTGGCGCCCATGACGGTGCCTCGGGGTAAGCCCACGGCGACGCGGCTCCTGGACGGTCGCGTGCTCGTCGTCGGGGGAGCCGCGGAGACCTACGACCCGGTGACGAACGTCTGGACTCCCACAGGGTCCATGAGCCAGCTGTCGGGTGTCAGCCATGTTGCCACGCTGCTGACGACAGGCGAGGTGCTCGTCATCTCAGGGACGACGGCGCAGATGTACAGCCCCGCGACGAACTCCTGGACAGCTGCGCCGTCGACATTGCTCTCGCACGGCTTTTCCACGTCCGCGCTCCTGCCGAGCGGCCATGTCCTCATCGTCGGCCCCAACAGGGACGCGGAGCTGTACGATCCTCGATGGCACGGCCCCGGGGACAACGGCTGCAGCACGGGCGCTGGCGGAGAGGGCGGCGCTGGCGGCGGTGTTCCCGGTGCTGGCGGCGCGGGCGGCGCTGGCGGGGGCGAGCCGGCAACTGGCGGCGTCGGCGGCGGTGATTCCGGTGCTGGCGGCGCTGGCAACGCTGGCGGGGGTGAGCCGGGAACTGGCGGCGCTGGCGGCGGAACGTCCACGACTGGCGGCGCTGGCAGCGGTGGATCCGGGACCAGCGGCTCCGGCGGCGCCGGCGGCGGTGAGTCCGGTTCTGGCGGCATGGGCGGCGCTGGCGGCGATGTCGCTGGTGCAGGCGGCAGGGGCGGCGATGCTGGCGCCGGAGGCGAGGGCGGCGGCTCGGCGAGCGGAAGCTCGACGAGCACCACCGCCGGCGCTGGCGGCGATGGCGGCTCGGGGACGGCGACCGCATCCAGCAGCGCTGCCGGCGCCGGCGGCGATGAAACCCCGGGTCCGACGAGCACTTCGAGCGGCCCCGGAGTGGACGAGCCGGCAGACACTGGCTGCACCATGGGTCAAGGGGCGTCCGGCAACGGCGCGAGCGCCTTCTACCTCGCTGTGATGGGGGCCGCTCTCCGGCGGAGGCTCCGCCGCTCCAGGGCGGCAATCCCGCGGTGAACTCCGATCGCCTGCTGCTCCCGCTGAACTGAACAGCGCGGCCCGCTCCCCGCGCGCTCCCAGCCGCGACCGCGGCGCCCGTGGAGCTGAAGCTCCGCGTCCACCTCGGCTTTGGGTCGATCCCGGCGGTGCAGGCGCTGCGGGATGTGGAGCGGGTGATCTGCGAGTCGCGCGAGGAGATCGCGGCGCGCGAGCCGTAGCGCCGGCGCCCGAACGGGCCAGGGAGATCCATGGCCCTCGCTCCGCCGAGCAGGCCTATCGATGGCCCTCGCCGGCATCCTCGGCGCAGCGAGCGCCGCGCCGGTAGTCGGCCAGGGCCTCCAGGTACAGCGCGCTGAACCGATCGGTGGAGAAGGGATTCTGGCTGGTCACGAGGTTGCAATCCCGCTGCGCATAGGCGCTCCCGGGGAATGCGGCCTCGTGCTCGTAACCGTGGTCCTCGAGCTGCTCGCCGATGCCCCGGACCTGGGCGTCGGCCCCCATCACGAAGGTCTCGATATAAAACTCCTCGAGCGACGAGACCGACGTCACCGTCCGACCGCTGAGCGGATGCGGCTGCCGCAGGCGGGTGAGCACCGCCGGCGCGTGGCAGATGAGCCCCACGGGCTGGTGTTTCGCGCCAAAGTGAGCGAGCAGCGCGTGCAGATCCGCGTTGTCGAGCAGGTCGACCATCACCCCCTGTCCGCCGGGAACGACGATGCCGTCGAACGAGTCGGCCGCGGCGCGCGCCGCCTTCAGGCTGAGCGGCGCGCGGACCTCCGGGGCACGCTCGACGAAGCGCTGCGCTTGCGCGCGCCGCGCTCCGTCTCCCCAGTACCGCTCGTCGAGGCTCTCCGGGTCGATCGCCGGGGCGGCGCCGCCGTCGGTCGCGAACACGACCTCGTGCCCCGCGCCGGTGACGGCCAGGTACGGCTCGTAGAACTCGCCGAGGAAGGTGCCGGTCGCGCGCTTCGAGCTGTCGGCGAGCGTCTGCTCTCGCGCGGCGCTGAGGACGAACAGGATCTTCCCTCTGGGTCTCTCTGCCGCCGGGCGCTCGGGGAACACGGGGTGGAGCCTCGGCGCCGCCGCGCCGCACGCGACAAGCGCCGAGCCGGCGAGCACGACCGCGAGGCCCGCGATCAGCGCCGTCCTTCGGGCCGCGCCCCGCGGCGCTCCGCGGCGCTCCGGGCCGCGCGTGGGTTCCGTCGCTGTGCGCTCGCCGTCTCGCTTGGTTCGTTCCGTCGTCATGCGGGAGACCATGACCAGCGGAGCGAGATCGCACCTTGACCTAGGTCAAGAAGCAGCGGACCTGGTCGCCGCGCGCTTCAGGCGGCTCAGGGCCTCGGGTGTGATGCCGAGATAGGCGGCGATGTGGTAGTCGGGCACGCGCCGCGCCACGGCCCCGTGCTCTGCGAGGAACCCGCGATAGCGCTCGGCGGCCGGATCCATCAGCAGCGACGCCTCGCGGCGCACCTTCTTCAGGTACACCCGCTCCACGATCCGGCGGCTCACCCGCTCCCAGTAGATGTCGCGCTCACAGAGCTCGCTCAGCCGCGAGTAGGGCGCGACGAAGAGCTGCATCGGGGTCAGCGCCTGGATCGTCAGCCGGGCGGGCTCCCTTGTGATCAGCGCCTCCAGCACCGACATGAAGTCCGGCGCGGAGATGAACCCCTTGTTGAACTCCTTCCCATCGCTCCGCGTGTAAAACATCCTCGCGATGCCGGAGTTGACGAGCGCCACCGAGTCGCTCGCCTCGCCCGCCCGCACGAACGCTTCGCCCTTCCGCAGGCTCTTCCCGTGGAACAGGGCCGCGAAGGCGTCGAAGTGCGGCGCCGGCCGGGCGTCGAGCGCGGAGATCATCCGCGCGAGCGCCGCGACCTGCTCCGCGCGCGAGAGCTGCACCATGGCAGGAGAGCCTAGCACGGCGCTCCCGGAGCGCGTCTTCCGCTCGCCTGCGCCTGCATCGTGACGGGCCGAGTCGCATGGGCTAGATCACAGATGCATGAACCAGTCGTCGGTCACGGCGGTCCTCGTCGGCGCTTGCCTTCTCGTTGGCTCCGCATCGGCGCAGGCGGACGGCGTGCCCCCCGCAACGAGCCCTCCCCCCGTGGTGGTTCCCGCGGAAGGTTGGCCCAATGTGGGGCGCCCTGGCGACCCGGTCGTGAGCGTGGGGGGCCTCTTCAGCTATACTGGCCGCGAGAACGCCGATGACGCCGTTGGCGCCGGCGTCGAGGGTAGCCTCGCGTGGTACGGACAGCGCTCGTTCGCCTGGATAGGCGCCGTCGTGCAGGCGCAGCTCGTCGCCGACCGGCCGGTCCACGAGAGGTTGGCGCTCGGTTTCCAGGGTGGGTTCGGCCCTGTCGGCGCGGAGCTCTCGATGTATACCGAGGGCGCGGGCCGGTCGAACGCCCGGACGTATGGGGCGCAGATCGTCCCCTTCATCGCGCTCCCCATCGCCTACGCGGGCTTTCGACTCGCCCTTCCGTTCGACGGGGGAGCTGGCGCGACGATACCTTCCTATGGCACGGAGTACGGGCTGGTCATTGGTTTGAAATTCCCGATCAACCCGAGGGCCTTTGGACATAGTCTTCATTGAGCCGGTTCACAGCCCCGTACGCCGGCCACGCCGTTCTCTGCCCATGCCGCTGGCCCGCGGCCGCTCTCCGCTCGTCGAGCATCACCTCGGCGGCGACGAAGATCGCCTCGGCCTGCTCCTTGGCTGGACACGCCCGCCTGGTGCGCGGCCCCGCCGCCCGTTGCTCCTTCGCCACAACGAGGTATCCGCTCCGCGGCCGCCTGATGTCTGAAGGCCGCAGCGCTGAGGCTCGAAAATCTCGCTCACGCCCCTCGCGGAGCGGCCCGCCGGTGTGATAAGGCTGGCCGCCGGGGGGCAGATCCAGCAAGGCGTGTCGCGCATGCGCCTTGCACGGACGCCCCCGCGAGCGGCGCATACGTCGTCAGGAGGCTTGAGATGGACGAGAGGGTTCAGCGGTACGTGGACATGGGGGTAGCGCTCGGGGTGAGCGTCGGCGGGAAGATCGTGGGCGCGATC
Organism: Sorangium sp. So ce327; assembly: GCF_051530205.1. Classification (NCBI taxonomy): domain Bacteria; kingdom Pseudomonadati; phylum Myxococcota; order Polyangiales; family Polyangiaceae; genus Sorangium; species Sorangium sp. So ce327. The sequence goes on from NZ_CP150330.1 coordinate 6,937,630, forward strand.
CTGGTCTGGGTCATCGGCCGCATGATCATCCGGGGGATCCTGTCGATGATGCAGCGCAGCTCCGCGCTGAAGAAGCTCGACACGACGCTGGCTCATTACCTGGAGTCGGCGGCGTCCGTGCTGCTGAATATCCTGCTCGTCATCGCCGTGCTCAGCGTCTTCGGCGTCGAGACGACCACCTTCGCCAGCCTGCTCGCCGCGATCGGCATCGCCGTCGGCATGGCATGGTCCGGCCTCCTGTCGAACCTCGCGGCCGGCATCTTCATGATCCTCCTGCGCCCCTTCAAGACCGGGGATTACGTGACCGCCGGCGGCGTGACGGGCACCGTCCACTCGATCGGCCTGTTCGCGACCACCCTCGACACGCCCGACAACGTCCGCACCATCGTGGGCAACAACAAGATCTTCAGCGACACGATCCAGAACTTCAGCACGAACCCGGTCCGCCGCGTCGACTGCACCGCGCAGCTCGCCCACGGCGCGGATCACGAGGCGGCGATCACGCGGCTCAAGGCGCACCTGGCGCTCATCCCCAACGTCGCGAAGACCCCTGCGCCCAGCGTCGAGATCCTGGATTTCACGCTCGCCGGGCCCGTGCTGGCCGTCCGGCCCTTCTGCCACACCGATCATTACTGGGACGTCTACTTCGCCACGACCAAGATCATCCGCGAGGAGCTCGGCAAGCTGGGGCTCCCCGTACCGAGCCAGCACGTGCACATCAACCAGCTCGCGGCGGCGCCTCCCCACCGCGCCGCGGGCTCGGAGATTCACCCGACGGCCTGACGCGCTGTCGACCGCGCGTCGGCCGCGCGCGCGGCGGCGCGCTGCTCGGCAGCCCTTGAGGCCGGCGGGCAGATCCTCTACGCCCGGGCGGCGCGCACGCCGCACCATGCACCCCGAGGAATTCGTACCTTCCGCCGCCACGCTCAGGGCGATCGCCACCGCCATCATCATCCTCGCCGCGGGTGGTCTCGCGAGCAAATGGGCGTACCGGTTCGCCGTCACGTCCCTGACCAGGACGCACCTGGATCAGGCGCTCGCGCGGTTCCTTTCGTCGATGCTCCGCTACACGGGCGAGGCGCCGAGACGACGCCGTCGAGGCCCTTGCGCCCGCGCTGGCCGGGGAGCATGGTCGCTGCATGAGCGTCGAGGAGCGCGTCGCGGCGGAACGGCTTGTCCTGGCCGCAAACGAGGCCTTTTACGAGGCGTTCCGCGCCGGGGATTACCAGGCGATGTGCCGGGTGTGGGCCGAGCGGGCGCCCCTGGCCTGCGCCCATCCCGGCATGGAGGCGCTCTCGGGGCGCGCCAGCGTGCTCGAGAGCTGGAGCCAGCTCTTGCGCCAGACCTCGCCCCTGCGCATGCGCTGCCAGGGCGCCTCGGCGCACCTCTTCGGGGACTTCGCCTTCGTCACGTGCTACGAGGCGAGCGGCGACGAGCCTGCACACCTGTGCGCGACCAACGTGTTCGTCCTCGAAGACGGGCAATGGAAGATGGTCCACCACCACGCGGGTCCGCTCTCCGCGCCGCGGCCCGAGCGGTGGGCCCCCGCTCGCTCCCGGCTCATGAACTGAGAGGCTGGCCGGGGCCGGGGAGACCCGCGGTGAGGCGACGGATCTCCTCTCGATGGATCGAGCGGCTCCCCTGGCGAGCTCGTCAAGGAAGCGGCTGGAGGATCCTGTCGAAGACGGCGTCTCCGACGCGCTTGCCCTGACGGATCCCCTGCTCGCCATCGAACCTCCAGTGGACGCCCAGGTAGATGCGGCTGACCGCGTTCTCCCGGGACGCCTCCTCGAAGCTGGAATAGCAGCGCGTGATCTCGGGGCGGACGTTGCCCCGCTCGTCCGTCGTTACCCCGTTGTACTCGTCGGACATGAAGCAGAAGGGGATACGATCTGTCCCGTAATAACGGGTCAACACCTGGAACATGGCAGCTCCGAAGCTCGCGTGCCCGGAGGTGTACGCCGGGAACGGTGGGGTCATGCGCGGCGGGCCCTGGTTGCTGCCGGGGGATCCGAGGGGCGTCCACCGCCTGTCAGCTACGGTGAGCGAGTTGCCATCCCTGTCGGCCCGACGGATCGCGACGATCGGCCGCCAGAATTCGTAGTGGTATTTCGTCTCCCACGTGGCGATGGCGGCGTCGGCCAGCGCGACGTTGACCAGCGCAAAGTAACGAGCGTTCTCGACCTCCGAGTTGCACTCCTCGACCGCGAGGACCCGCGCGACCTGGTTGTAGAGCCGGGGCGGCTCCCCGAGGCGCGGGGCGGCTTCATACGACCAGAAGATCCCGATGACGGTCTGTTCCGGCGTGCGCGCGGTCGGGGTGCGCTGGCCGTCGCCACCCAGCAGGAAGACCTCATAGAAGCTCAACGCGTACTCCAGGCTCCACAGCGGCGGCGGCGGCGGAGACCGGAACTCGGCGCCGCTCTCGATGGCGAACGGCCGAACCCTCCCCCACCTCGGGGTCAAGTACCCCTGATCGGGATAGAGCGGATCGACGCGATGACGGCCGGGGGCGATGTCTGGGGTGTAAGGCATCGGGGCGTCTGACCTGTCGTTCTCCCGCTCCGCGAGGATCTCGTCGGCGACGGCGCCGCCCAGCGCGCGACCGTCCTCCCTGGCGTCGCTCTCGGGGATCTCGGCCAGGTACTCGTCGAGCCTCCTGTCGAGCAGCGCCCTCTGCCTCGGGAACAACGCCGTCAGCGTGCGGTGAGCTGCCGTGGCCACCGCCGCATCGATGGACGCATCCGGCATGTCGAGGAGGATGGAGTACGGCTCGTACCTCGGGACGATCGAGTTCACGGCGTCGAAGATCGCCGCATGGACGATCGCGAGGGCCCGTGAGACGCGCGTCGGCCCGCGCTGGTCCCGCCCGCGCGCGCGGGCGGTGTCCTCCGCGACCGCGTCCAGAGCGACGGCGTTCCAGTCGAGGACCGCGTCCCTGTCCGGCGGATCTCCCTCCGGCACGTGCGCGGACGCCGGACCGCCGAACAGAGAGGCAGTCAGGGCAGCGAAGGAGATGGTCGCCCATCTCGCGGCTGAACGGTTCATTCAAGCTCCTTGGTTCGAGTCCTCAAGGATGGCCATCACACACGATGTCCCCTTGATCGTCGACTGGATGGGGGGCCATCCAGCGACGAGAGGCGTGGATCAACCACCTCGGCGAGCACGAAGCCCGTATCTACCCGCGCGACACCGGCCACCGCACGCAGGCGAGCACGGCCTCAGGGGGCATGAGGGCCGTGCGCCATCGATCGCTGGTCACTGCTCGGCGGGAGCTCTCTCTGCAATCGCCCGGAATCGAGCACACACCCCGTGTACCGGACGTCGCGCTTCGTTCTGGTCACTCGCCAGGATGTCGTGTGTTGTATCAAACCTAAGCTATCAGGCAGAGCCGATGCGCGCAACCATACGACACCGGGACTCCCAGGCTCCGCCGGGTCGAACCGTTGGGGGCACAGGATCGGAGCCTGAACGGTGTCCATCCGTTTTGGCCGAGCTTCATGGTCGGTCGCCGAGGAGCGGCCGCCACGCGCACTCCTCCGGCAGGAGCGTCCAGATGACGTCGGCGCTTGGACGAAACGCGATCTCCCGCAGGACGCGGGGGGTCGAGATGCGATCCATCCTGAACATTCGCGGCTCGTTCTTCCCCGTGTCCAGGGCGAGCACGTACCAGACAGGGCTCTGGATCAGGAGGCCGTGCGGCTCGACGCGTCGCCTCGACGTCCTCCCCTCGCGGTCCTTGTAGTCGAACCCGAGGCCGACGCCGGCGGAGAACGACTCCTCGAAGAGCCTCACCAGCTCTGCAGGGGGCGCCCCGGCTCCGGCGCGCACTGGCCCGCTCGCCGGATCGCCGACGATGACCCTGCGGCAGAGGGCGCGCAGCTCTCGCGCTCGTTCAGGAGGAAGGCTGCTGAGCAGCTTGGCCAGCGCGGAGCTGGCGGCGTCGCTCCACGGAAGGTCGCTCGCGGCCTGAGAGAGGCGCGCGGAGAGCCAGAGCGTCACGATCTCGGCGACCGAGAGGTGCACGGCGGTGACGCCCCGGCCGGCGTCGAGCCGGATCCCCCCGCCGGGGCCGGCCTCGCCCTCGATGTTGAGGCCGCGCTCCCTCAGCGTCGCGAGGTCCCTGCGCACGGTGCGGGCGCTGACCCCGAGCGCGGCGGCCAGCTCGCCGACGGTCGTCGCTCCCCGCGCGCGAAGCAGGTCGGAGAGCTCCATGACGCGGACGGCGCGCGACATATGGTGACAGAATCTGTCAGGGTCTCACGCTAGTCAACGCCCATGTCCAACCTGACGAAAACCTGGCCAATCGGCCTCGTCGTCCTCGCACCGACCGATGCCCATGGCTGACCGGCTGAAGGACCTCTTCGACGAGCGGTGCGTCCGCTCGATCGCCCGCAACCTCCGCTCGGCGCACCCTGGCCTCGACGAGCGCGGCTTCGCCCGCGACTGCCTGGCCGGCCTCTCCGATCTCGAGCTGACGGGCCGCGCCTCCCACATCGCGGACGTGATGCACCACCACCTGCCGCAGCCCTTTCCGGAGGCAGCTCGGGTGATCGTCGCCTCCCTCGGGCCCGAGCTCGATCGGAGCGACGTGTTCGGCCTCGCGCCGCTGCAGTACATGCCGCACGTGTTCTATGTGGCGAAGCGCGGTCTCGATCACTTCGAGGACGCGATGACCGCGCAAGTCGAGCTGACGAAGCGGTTCTCCGCCGAGTTCAGCATCCGCGCGTTCCTGACGAGGTACCCCGACGCGACGCTCCGCCGGCTCCGCACGTGGGCCGTGGACCCGAACGTCCATGTGCGCCGGCTCGTCTCCGAGGGGACGCGCCCGCGGCTGCCGTGGGCCCCGCGGCTCCGCGCTTTCCAGCAGGATCCGGGGCCGGTCATCGAGCTGCTCGAGCTCCTGAAGGACGATCCGGAGCGCTACGTGCAGCGCTCCGTCGCCAACAACATCAATGACATCGGCAAGGACCACCCGGACGTCGCGGCGAGCCTCTGCCGGCGCTGGCTCGACGGAGCGCCACCCGGGCGGCAATGGATCGTGCGCCACGCGCTGCGCTCGCTCGTCAAGAAGGGTGATCGCGGCGCGCTCGACGCGCTCGGCTTCGGCGCGGCGCCGAGCGTCGCGATCGCCTCGGCGGCGCTGTCCCCGCGATCGGTGAAGCTCGGCGGAGAGCTACGCTTCTCGTTCGAGCTCGCGTCGACGGCCCCGCGCGACCAGGAGCTGATCGTCGACTGCGCCGTGCACTTCGTGAAGGCGAACGGCGCGACGCGGCCAAAGGTCTTCAAGCTGCGGAAGCTCGTCTTGCCGCCGTCGGGTCGAGCCGAGATCACCGGCAAGGTCTCCTTCGAGGAGCTGACGACCCGCCGTCACTATCCCGGTCGCCACAGCATCGATGTGATGGTCAACGGCGTGGCGCACCCCCTCGGGCAATTCGAGGTGTGCCGGTGACTCGGGCGCCGCGCAGAGCCGTTGCGCGGGTCGGGGTCCGCGTCTATGAGGCGGGAGATGAAGGACTGGGAAGCGCTCTTCGCAAAGAAGCTCGAGGAGACCGACCTCGGCAAGGATCCGGCCCATGATCTGGCGCACTTCGCGAGGGTGGTCGCCACGGCCAAGGCGCTCGCGGCGGACGAAGGGGCAAGGCTCGAGATCGTCGTCCCCGCGGCGTGGCTGCACGATCTCGTCAACGTCCCCAAGAACGACCCCAGGCGCTCCCAGGCGTCGCGGCTCTCCGCGGAGGAGGCGCTGCGCTTCCTGCGGAGCGTGGAGTACCCCGAGGCGTTCCTCCCCGACATCGCCCACGCCATCGAGAGCCACAGCTACAGCGCGGGGATCGAGCCGACGACCCTCGAGGCCAGGGTGGTCCAGGACGCCGACCGCCTCGACGGCCTGGGCGCGATCGGGATCGCCCGCTGCTTCGCCGTGGGCGGCCTGCTCGGCGTGCGGTTCTACGATCCCGGGGATCCGTTCGCCGAGCGGAGGCCGTGGGACGACCGGGTGAACGCGATCGACCACTTCCACGTGAAGCTGTTCAAGACCGCCGAGAGCCTCACGACGGCCGCAGGGCGCCGCGAGGGCGCGCGACGCGCGGAGTTCATGAGACAGTACCTCGCTCGCCTCGCGCTGGAGATCGGCGGCGAGATGGGGCCTGACGTAAGCTGACGCCAACTGACGTCAGTTGACGTCAGCCCGCGCCGGCGACCGTCACAGCGGCCGCCACGGCGACCGGGATCGTGAAGTTGTCGTCCATCCGCGTCGAGAACAGCTCGGTCGCCGCCCCGGCCAGGCCCGCGACGGCGGCCAGGAGGAGCCGCGAGGAGAGCGACGCCGGGCCGAGCGCCCACATCACGGCGAGGGCGCTCAGCGCGCCCGCCGCGAAGAAGGCGAGCGTGCCCTCCAGCGAGCGGCCGTCGCGCAGCCGCGTGCGGCCGAAGCGGCGGCCGATGAGGGCCGCCGCCGGGTCGGCCACCGCCAGCACCACCACGGCGAGCGACTGGCTCAGCCGCGTCCCGAACAGCGCCAGCAAGAAGAGCGCTGTCACGTACCAGGTCGACGAGTTCACCCGGTAGCGCTCGTGCGGGTGCGCCACGAGCCGGAAGACCCCCATCAGCCGCTCGTTGACCCGCTCGCTGACCCGGCGGGCGATCTCCATCGACCACACCGCCACCACGAACGCGCCGCTCGCGGCCACGAGCCAGCCGCGCTCCGGCAGGAGCTGGATCAGCCCGAGCACCAGGAGCCCCATGCCCACGTGCCACAGGCTGCGCACATGGTTCGTGGGCCTGACGCTCGGCGGCGCGGCAACCACGCCGCGCAGCGTCAGCAGCAGCGACTCGTAGGCAGGCTGCACCTCTCGCTGGAACGCAATCCACGCCGCCTTGGGCGAGGGTGTTCCGGTCGGGGTCGCCCGCTCGACCGCCGCGAGCAGCACGCGGAGCCGCTCGCGGAGCCGCTCGATCCTGCCCCCGGCATCGTCGCGCTCGGCCGCCACGACGAGCTCGCGGAGCCGCGACGCCACACGCTCGACCCGGGCGCGAACCTCGGGTTCGTCGTGGAAGACGAAGACGGCGGGATCGACCTGACGCAACAGTACGCAGAGCTCTTCGGAGACGAGCTTGGTCTCGATGTGCAAGGCGTGGATCACGTTGGGTTTTGCGAAGATAATCTCCGGGCGTCGGGCGCCATGTCAGCGCTTCGTCATACCGGCACCCCGCGCGTGAGCTGGCTCGCGGCGCCAGCCCTGCATGAGTCCGCACCACACGAGCTCGCACCCCACGAGCCGGCGCTGCACGACGCACCGCGCGAGTCCGCACCCCACGAGCCGGCGCCGCACGACGCACTGCGCGAGTCCACACCCCACGAGCCGGCCCTGCACGACGCGCCGCGCGAGCCGACCCGACGCCGTCCAGGTCCTGGAGCCGATCGCGGGCGCGACAACCACCCTCCTGCCCACCCCGCGGCGACCGAGGGAACCGCTCGGCTCGCCTCGCGAGGACGCATGACACGGCAATTCATGGATTCATGCGATGCGCCAGCAAGGATTGCTTCTCTATTCCATTCTGGTGTCGGCGCCGCGTGACTCGCGCTCTGCGGAGCGCCCGGACGAAATCGCATGAGAGGCGCCTTACGACGCCGGACAGAGCGAGAGCCGTCGCGCTTTCCCTGCGCGCACGCTGGGGCTAGGTTGCCTCGCGCCGCGGATTCGACGGGTGGGCGCGAGGCGCCCGGGGAGGCAGCGCGCGACCTACCCGCGCGCAGCCGGTCATGCGTCGTCCCCTCGGAGTCGGAGAATCGATGAACATGAAGGTCTCAGTTCGGTACACCGCGCTATCGCTCGCGCTGCTCGCAGGCCCCATCGCCCATGCGCGGGAGCGCCCGAACTACGACGCATACTTCAAGGCCCCACCCGCGCCGCCCGTCCGCGCGCGCGTCATCGACGTCGACGAGCGCGCGTCGACGACGCGCGCCGTCGTGGCGTCGACCGATCCGCAGCGCGGGGTGCCCACCTTCGTGTGGGCGACGTCCCCGGGCCACCGCCCGCCGGCCGCGACCCACGCGACGCCCGAGGCCGCGGCCCGGTGGTACGTGCAGCGGTACGCGCGCCTCTACGGTCTTCCGCAGGCCGCGCTCGATACGGCCGTGGTGCGCCACGTCCACGACACCGGGCGCGGCGGCATCGTCGTGACGCTGGGCCAGGACGTCGACGGGATCCCGGTCTTCCGGAGCGGGCTCAAGGTGCTCATGAAGCGCGACCTCGGGCTCGTCGCCCTCGCGGGCAACCTCCACGCGTCGGCCGTCCCCCTGCCGCCCGGCGCCGCCTCGCCGGCGGCCGGCGCGCTCCGCGGCCGGGCGTTCTCCGGCTCGCCGGCGCAGGCGGTCGTCCGCGCCCTGCGCGACGCGCACCGCATCGACATCAAGACGGCCGACCTCCGCGAGCTCGGCGAGGCGAAGGGCGGGTATCGGCTCTTCGACATCGCGGACACCGATCACGCGCGCCAGCGCGCCGGGAGCCTGCGCTTCACGCAGCCGGCGCGGGTCAGGAAGGTGCTCTTTCCCCTGCCCGACCGGCTCGTCGCCGGCTACTTCGTCGAGCTCGTCTCGGGCGACGCCAGCGGCACGAGCTCCGCGGCGTACGCCTGGGTGTTCGGGGCCAGCGACGGGCAGATGCTCTCCCGGGAGAACCTCTCCCACGCCGCGTTCGATTACCGGGTCTGGGCGGAGGAAGGGGGCGATCACACGCCGCTCGACGGCCCCCTCGCGGATCTCTCGCCGCACCCGACCGGGCGGCCCGACGGCCAGGTCCCTCGGTTCGTCGCGCCGAGCCTCATCTCCATCGATGGCTTCAACACGAACCTCGACGGCGGGGCCGATCCGTGGCTGCCGGCCGGCGCGACCTCGACCCGCGGCAACAACGTCGACGCCTACGCGGACCACAACGCGCCCGACGGGTTCTCCAGCGGCGATATCCGCGCGGCGCTCTCGGGGCCGGGCTCGTTCGATCACCTCTATGACCCGCTCGCCGATCCGCTCGCCACGCCCGAGCAGACCATGGCGGCCGTCACCCAGATCTTCTACGTCACGAACTGGCTCCATGACTGGTACTACGACTCCGGCTTCACCGAGGCCGCGGGCAACGCCCAGCGCGACAACCTCGGCCGGGGCGGCCTCGACGGCGATCCGCTCCTCGCGGAGGCGCAGGACGACGCGACCGGCGGCAGCCGCGACAACGCGAACATGGACGCGACGTACGACGGCGCGTCGCCCCGGATGCAGATGTACCTGTGGTCCGGGCCGGATCAGCGCTCGCTGAGCGTCACGCCGCAGAACGCCAGCTACGCGTCGAACACCGCCCTGTTCGGGCCCCGGCGCTACGAGGTCACCGGCGAGCTCGCCCTCGCCCAGGACGGCGCCGAGCCCCGCGGCGACGCGTGCGGGCCGATCACGAGCGACGTGGCCGGCAAGATCGCCCTCGTCGACCGGGGCGGGTGCACCTTCGCCGAGAAGGCGCAGAGCGCGCAGGCGGCGGGCGCCATCGGCGTGATCATCGCCAACAACCGGGAGAGCGACGGGGCCCCGCGGCTGTCCGGCGAGGCCCCCGAGGTGACGACCCCCGCCCAGAGCGTCTCGCAGGAGGACGGCAGCGCGCTCAAGGCGGCGCTCGCCGCCGCGGACGCGCCGCTCACGGTCACCATGACCCGCGAGCCCGGCGTCGAGCGCGACGGCACGATCGACAACACCATCGTGGCGCACGAGTGGGGCCATTACATCCACCTCCGTCAGGTCGCGTGCGGCACGAAGATGTGCGGCGCGCAGAGCGAGGGGTGGGGCGACTTCATCGCCCTGCACATGGCGCTGCGCGACGGCGACGACCTCGACGGCGTCTTCCCGCTCTCGAGCTACGGGAGCGCGGCGCTCGGCGACAGCTACTTCGGCATCCGCCGCGCCCCCTACTCCGTCGACTTCACGAGGAACGGGCTGACGTTCAAGCACATCTCGGAGGGCGCCCGCCTCCCCGACCACCCGCTCAGCTCCTCGTTCTCCGACAACTCCGAGGAGCACAACGCGGGAGAGGTCTGGGCGAGCATGCTGTTCGAGGCCTACGTCGGGCTGATCCGGCACGGCAGCGGCCTGACCCCGCCGCGCGCGTTCGAGCAGACCCGGCGGCGGATGAGCGATTACGTGGTGGCCGGCATGCAGCTCGCGCCGGTGAGCCCGACGTACACCGAGCAGCGCGACGCCCTCCTCGCCGCCGCGCTCGCCAGCGATCAGGGCGACTTCCTCGCGCTGGCGGAGGCGTTCGCCCGGCGCGGCGCCGGCACGTGCGCCGTGTCCCCGCGCGCCGACTCGCACGATTTCTCCGGCGTCGTGGAGAGCTTCGGCGTCCAGCCCGAGATCTCGCTGGTCCGGGCGGAGCTCGATGACAGCGCCGGCTCCTGCGACCGCGACGGGCTGCTCGACGCGGAGGAGTCCGGCACGATCGCGATCGAGATCGTCAACCGCGGCGCGGCGCCCCTGACCGGGGCGGTGGCGTCCATCGAGGCGCCTTCCGCCGGGGTGACGTTCCCGGACGGCGCGCGCGCGTCGTTCGGCGACATCGCGCCGTTCGCGACCGGGACCGCGACCGTGGCGGTGAAGCTCGACCGGACCGTGGCGCCCGCCGAGGACCTCGAGCTCAGCCTGACGCTGAAGAGCGCCGCGGCGTGCACGCCGGTGCGGGTCGAGGCCCTGGTGCGCCGCGTGAACTTCGACGAGCTGCCGGCGTCCTCGGCGGTCGACGACGTGGAGGCGCAGCGCACGACCTGGCGCGTCGAGGGGCTCTCCAGCGAGCTCGTCTGGTCGCGCGCCGAGGGGACCGCGCCGAACCGCGTGTGGCGCGGCGTCAACCTCGGGAGCGTGTCCGACACGGCGCTCGTGTCGCCGGCCCTGGAGGTCAGCGAGTCCGAGCGCTTCGTGCTGACGTTCGCGCACCGGCACCGGTTCGAGACGAGCGACGAGACGTTCTGGGATGGCGCGGTGGTCGAGATCAGCGCCGACGGCGGCGCGACATGGCGGGACATCGGGAGTCGCGCACAGCCCGGCTACACCGGGAGGGTCACCGTCGAGTCGGGCAATCCGCTGGGCAGGCGGAGGGCCTTCGTCGGCCAGAGCCCCTCGTGGCCCGAGGTCGACCACGTGGCGATCGACCTGGGGACCGCGTTCGCCGGGAAGACGGTGCAGGTGCGGTTCCGCGTCGGCACGGACGCGGCCGCGGGCGACGCCGGCTGGGAGCTCGATGACATCGGGTTCGCGGGCCTGAAGAACAAGCCGTTCGCGACGGTGGTCGAGGACACCGCCTCCTGCCAGGGCGGGCCCGTGGCCGACGCGGGGGCGGACCAGGCGGTCGCGATCGGCGAGCTCGTGACGCTCGACGCCTCGGGCAGCTCGGACCCCGAGGAGGACACGCTGACGTTCTCCTGGGTGCAGACGGCGGGGCCCGCGGTCGAGCTGACCGGCGAGGGCGCGCGGGCGACCTTCGTGGCGCCCGAGGTCGCCGCGACGACGGCCCTGACGTTCGAGGTGACGGTCAGCGACGGGATCCTGGAGGCGACCGACCAGGTCAGCGTGGTGGTCGATCTGGCGAAGGAGCCGGAAGCTGAAGGCGAAGGCTGCGGGTGCGCGATCCCGGGGGGCGCGCCGCGCGGGCCGCTGGCCGCGCTCGGGGCCGCCGCGGCGCTCGCGGCGTTTGCGAGGCGGCGGCGCGGCGGTGGCGCTGCGTGAGCGATGAGCCATGAGCCCGGCAGCTGACATGTGAGGCGGAAATTTCACCCATTGACGCCCGCGGCCCGGTCCCCCACCGTGGCCGGTCAGCATGGGACTCAGCAACGCTCCGCCCGCCTCTCCCGTCGTGACGGCCGATCAGGCGCTGGAACGCCTGATCGAGGGCAACCGGCGCTTCGTGGACAACGTCCGCGGCGAGCACGTCGTGATGGGAGCGCGGGCGCGGGCCGCCCTCGTGGAGGGGCAGCAGCCCTTCGCCATCATCCTCAGCTGCTCGGACTCGCGGGCGCCGTCGGAGCTCATCTTCGACCAGGGGCTCGGGGACCTGTTCGTCATCCGGGTCGCGGGCAACGTGGTGGCGCCCTCGCTCGTGGGCAGCGTGGAGTTCGCCGCCGCCGCCTTCGGGACCCGCCTTGCCGTGGTGATGGGCCACTCGCGTTGCGGCGCCATCGACGCCACGCTGAGCGAGCTGCTCGACGAGGACCACGGCGGCCACCTCACCGACAACATCCGCGATATCGTCGAGCGCTGCCGAGCTCCCGTCGAGACGGTGGTGAGCGCCGCCGGCCGCCACGCCGACAGGAGCTTTCTCCTGCGCGAGGCGGTGCGCGCCAACGTGCGCAACTCGTGCGATCACCTCCGGCACGGCAGCCGGCTTCTCGAGCGGCTGTGCACCGAGGAAGGCATGCTGATCGTGGGCGCCGAGTACGCCCTCGAGACCGGCAAGGTGACGTTCCTCCCGCGCGTGTGACGGGCCGGCGCGCCTCGTCGCTGCACGCCAGTCGGCGACTCGACGCATGAGACGAGATCACCTGATAAGGCCGCTGCGGAGCAAGCGATCCGAGATCAGGGTTTGGCGCGGCTCCGGCGCAGGACGAGCGGAAGCGACTCGAACCCGAGCGGCATGATCGCCCGCGTCTGCCGCAGCGGAGGCGCCTCGCCGGGCGTGATGGACTCATAGCAGTCGAGGAGCGCGTTCAGCGCGATCCGCGCCTCCATCCGCGCCAGCGCCGCGCCCATGCAGAAATGGGTCCCCTGCCCGAACGCGATGTGCTCCACCGGAGGCCGGTCGAGCCGGAACGCGTCCGGCGCCTCGAAGACGGCCGGATCCCGGTTCGCCGCGCCGAACACGACGTCGACAAGGTGTCCGGCCGGTATCGTCACGCCGCTCACGTCCACCGGCCGCGTGGCGACGCGCAGCAGGCGCTGCACCGGGCTCGAATGGCGCAGCGTCTCCTCGATGATCGGCTCCACGAGACGCCGGTCCTGCTGCGCGCGCCGGTAGAGCTCGGGCCGCTCGGACAGGAGGTGCGCCATGTTGCCGATGAGGTTCGTCGTCGTGTCGTTGCCGGCGACGAGCAGGCCTACGCAGAAGCCGACCGCCTCGGGCGTGTCGAGGCGCGCGCCGTCGATCTCGGCCTCGACGAGCGCCGAGATGAGATCGCCTGACGGCGCGCGCCGTCGCGCCTCGATCTCCGCCGCGAAGAAGTCGACCATCGCCTTACCGCGGCTCGCGCGCTCCTCCGCCGGTATACCGCTGTAGGACATCACGGACTCGGACCAGCTCCGAAATTGCACATAGCGCTCCGCCGGGATACCGAGCAGGGTGGCGATTACCATCATCGGCAGGGGCATCGCGTAGGTGCCCATGAGGTCTGACGGCCCGTCGCCCGTCGCTTCGAGCAGCGAGGCGGCGAGGCGGCCAATCCACGGCTCGAGCTCAGCGATGCGCCGCGGCGTGAACGATCGGCTGACGAGCCTGCGGAGGTGGGTGTGCCGGGGCGGATCGTCGTGCAGCAGCGTGATCCTCGGCAGGACACGGATCTTGTCCGTGACGTTCGACGAGAACGTCTGGGGATCCCGCAGCGCGGCGAGCACCTCCGCGTGGCGCAGGAGCGCGTAGGCATGGATTGGCTCGTCGAGGCCCGCCGCGCCGCCCGCGGGCACGCGCGCATAGAGCACCGGAGATCGCCCGCGCAGCGCGTGGTACGCGGGGTAAGGATCGGCTATCACCGAAGGCGCGGAGAGGTCGATCGGCTCGGGCGAGGGGCTCGGGGCGGTCTCGGTTTCCATGTCAAGCTCACAGCGGCGCAGCCGCACTTCCGGACAGCACATCCAAGCGGTTCGTGGAAGTCAAGTCCTTTCCCCTGGCGGGACGACAGCATAGGTGACCCCATGAAACTCCGGGCGGCGTCCGCTCGATCATCGACGTGAGGCACCGTCGTGAGGCACCGTCATGAGGCACCGTCATGAGGCACCGACGTGAGGCACCGTCATGATCTCGTCTGAATCCCCCTCGCCTCGCGAGCGCTTCCGGGCCGAACGGATTGAACAGCATCCTGGACGCCGATCACGAACACACATCGGGAATGGCCTTAGCGCGAGTTCCGGATCTACCCGGCCTCAGCCGGAGATGTGCGGCTTGTAATCTCCCAATGCAAGCTGGAACCCTCGCTGGGATCGAAGCGTTTGCACATCTCCGAGCGCTCGTCATCGCGCTCGCGGGTCCTGAGAGGGGTGAGTCTGCTGACGCCGATTCTTGGTCAAAATCACGCGCGATCCACGGCCCCTACGAACGAGGTGAGCACAGGTAGGAGGCCTGAATCGGGCTTGGGGGAGGGCAACATTCGTCATGACACAGCATTACACGAGTACACGCGACACGTGGGAGGCAGCCTATCTCTACTCCCCCGAGGCGCTGTTCGTAGCGAATGTCGATGGCACGCTGTCGCACTGGAGCGAGTCCTTCGGCCACACGGTCGGGCACGCGGCCACGCCGGGGACGGCGTTCTTCCAGCTCTTCCACGACGACGACCGGGAGGCGGCCCGGGCGAAGTGGTCCGGGCTTCTGGAGGCGACCGGGTCCGTGGAGCTCCGCGGGCGGGTGATGACGGCCGGGAACGTGTATGCGTCCTTCTCCTGCGTGCTGCGCAGAGCGCCGCACGGCCAGGCGGTCTACGGCTCGCTGCACGCGACGTCCGGCGCCGACGATCACCCCGCCGCCGAGCCCGGGAAGGGAGAGGACGCGGACATGCTCCGCGCCCTCTCCGACAACCTCCCTGTCATCGTCTGGTCATGCGACGCGGCGGGCGTCATCACCCGCCACGACGGGAAGGGCCTGGCGGGGCTCGGCCTCAAGCGGGGGCAGCTCGTCGGGACGAACCTCTTCGACGTCTTTGCCAACGCTCCCGAAGGCACGGAGAACGTGAGGAGGGCGCTCCGCGGGTCTCCCTCCCATTCCATGAGCCACGTCCCCGGCAACAACTCGTTCTGGGAGAACTGGATGGTGCCGATCCAGAGCCCGCTCGGAAACGTCGAGTCCGTGATCGGGCTCTCGCTCGACGTCTCGGAGGCGAAGAGAGCCGAAGAGGAGCTCCGACTACGGCTGTTGCAGATCCAGAAGCAGCAGGAGGTCATCGGCAAGCTCTCGACGCCCATCATCCAGGTCTGGGACGGGGTGGTCGCGCTGCCCATGGTCGGCGTCGTCGACAGCGCGAGGACCGCCGACGTCATGCAGAACTTGCTCGACGAGATCGTCCGCACCAGCGCGCGGTATGCCATCCTGGATCTCACGGGCGTCGAGATGGTGGACACGCAGGTGGCGAATCACCTGCTCAAGCTCGTGAACGCCATCCGGCTCCTCGGCGCGGACGGGATCATCTGCGGCATCAGGCCGTCGGTCGCGCAGACGATCGTCGAGCTGGGCCTCGATCTGAACAGCATGGTCACGCGGTCGAACCTGCGGGCTGGAATCATGTTCTGCATCAACCAGATGCGCCAGCTCGCGTCGGCGTCGGCGACGAGCGGCGCTTCGGGCCGCTGAGCCGCGGCCCCTCCCCTCCTGCTTGCGCGCCATGCTCTCCCGGGGTCGAACCGACCGAGACAGCTTCCCCACCGCGGCGGGAGAGCTGCCGGTGATCGGTCACCTGCCCGTCCTCCACCGGGACGCCGTCGGCCTGCTGCGCCGCAGCAGGAGCGCGCTGGGTCCGCTCTTCTGGGTCAACCTCGGGTTCGCGCAGCGCCGGCTCTTCTATGTCGGAGCCGACGCCCTCGATCTCCTGCGCGCGCCCGA
Source organism: Sorangium sp. So ce327 (assembly GCF_051530205.1). NCBI lineage: Bacteria > Pseudomonadati > Myxococcota > Polyangiales > Polyangiaceae > Sorangium > Sorangium sp. So ce327. The sequence goes on from NZ_CP150330.1 coordinate 6,953,460, forward strand.
GGTGGTCATGGACCATCCGGAGCACCTGAAGGGGATCGTGGGCCGCTCGATGGCTGCGCAGGACGGGCCCCTGCACCGGCACATGCGCTCGGCCATCAACCCCTCGTTCTCCCCTCAGGGGTTCGCCAAGGAGGCCTCCGCCACCATCGCCTCCGCGTTCGCCGCGAAGATCGATGCCTGGCTCCAGCAAGAGAGCTTCGCGGTCCATCCCGCCATGCGGGATCTGACCCTCGAGATCATCTTTCGAATCTGCGGGGTCCCGACAGAGGATGTGCGCGCGTGGAGCCGGGCCTATCGCGAGCTGTTCCTGGGTGTCTACCCGATCCCGGGTCGTCTGCCGGGCATGCCCGCGTACCGCTCGGATCGTGCGCGCGCCTGGATAGACGACCGCCTGCGGAAGCTCCTTGCGCTCGCTCGCGGGGGCGGCGCCGCGGGTTCCCTCGTCGAGATGCTCTCGAAGGCTCGCGACGACGAGGGCGTGCCCCTGTCGGACCAAGACATCGTCGACAACCTTCGCGCGATATTGCTCGCCGGGCACGAGACCAGCGCCTCCATCCTGGCCTGGATCGTCATCGTCCTGTCGCGCCGGAGCGAGGTGTGGAGCGCGCTCTGCGATGAGCACGCGGCCGCGCCGGACGCGTCCGTGCCCATGTCCGCGAGAGAGGCGGACCGGCTCCCCGTCGCCAACGCCATCTTCCGGGAAGTCCTGCGGATGTACACGCCGGTCTGGTTCATCTTCCGGACGGTCACCGAGACGATCACGCTGAACGGTAGGCGCATCCCTCGAAACACGCCGCTGGCCCTCAGCCCCGCGCAATTCGGTTATGATTCATCGCTGTTCCCGGACCCCGATCGCTTCGATCTGAACCGCTGGAGAGATCGCTCGAGCCCGCCGGGTGCGCTGGAGCTGGCCGCGTTCGGCGGGGGGCCGCACTTCTGTCTTGGATACAACGTGGCTTGCATCGAGGCGCTCCAGCTTCAGTTCCTCCTCGTCCGGGCGTTGCGCCGCGCCGGGCTCGTTCCACACTTGGAGGGCGCTTCACCGAAGCACGTGTACTTCCCGACCGGGCATCCGACGGCCGCGACACGGGTCGCCTTTCGTCGGTGCTGAACGGGCAAAGATCGAGCGCCCATTGCATCGAGCCATCGGCCGCGATCTCCGACGGGATGACGCTGCTCACCATCAACACGGTCGCCGGCGGCAGCCGGCCCTCACCGGGTGGATCAGCACATGAACACCTCACCGCATTCGAGTCCTTCCGATCGCGCTCTGGCCGTTCTTCGCGAGCTCGTGGCGGAGCTCGGGCGTGGCGGAGGTCTCGTCAGCCCGTCGGTGTACGACACCGCCACCGTGCTGATGTTCGATGTCTTTCCCGATGCCAGGGCGAGCATCATTCCATGGCTCCTGGATCAGCAGCGGTCGGATGGGGGCTGGGGGCTGTCATCGGTGCCGCGCGCGCGCGATCTCCCGACGCTGGCGTCGCTCGTGGCCCTCCATCCCTGCCGCGAGCTCATGCCGCAGGCGCGCCGCGCCTGCGAGGGGGGCCTTGCGTTCCTGCGCAACCAGGCAGCGCATTGGGGGACGTCCTTGCCGGACGACATCCCTGTCGGGCTGGAGCTGCTCATGCCCAGGCTCCTCGACCGGGCCTCCTCGCTCGGCCTCGGCGTCGATTGGGGCCCGTACAGGGCGCTCATTGCGCTCGGCGAGCGGCGCCGGGCCCTGATCGGCAAGGCCCGGCCCGCGGCCGGCAGCGCGGCTTCGCACTCGTGGGAAGGCTGGGGGAGCGGCCCCTCGCCCGACCTCCTCGACGTGAGCGGCGGCGTCGGGCACAGCCCCGCGGCCACGGCCGCCTGGCTTCACGCATCCCGGGACAAGGCCGGCCTCGCGGGCGCACGAGCGGCGGCGCGCGAGTACCTGCTTCGAGCGAGCGACGCGACCGAGGTCGGGATCCCCGGCGTCGTCCCCACGGTGTGGCCCATCCGCCGATTCGAGCAGACCTGGGTCCTGTATGCGCTGCGGGCCTTCGATCTCCTCGACCATCCCCGGCTCGGCGACGTGGCGCGGCCGCAGCTGCTCGACCTCGGCGCCGCGCTTCGCCCCGAGGGCGTCGGCATGAGCGACGCGTTCACGCAGGACGGCGACATCACCTCGACGGTCATCGCCACCTTGGGAGAGCTCGCCGCGCCCCGCGCCATCGAGACGCTGCGGCGCTTCGAGCGAGGCGGGATGTTCATCACGTACGCGAACGAGCTGCAACCCTCGCTCACGACCAATGCCCACGCGATGCACGCCCTCGCGTCCCGCGGGGAGAAGGCGTCGGAGCCGGCGCGGTACCTCCTCGAGCGTCAGCAGCCGGACGGGCGGTGGGTCGGCGACAAGTGGCACAGCTCCTGGCTGTACACGACAAGCCAGGTCATCCTGGCCCTCTCGCACGAGGGGCAGCTGCCCGCCGTGAAGCGCGGCGTGGAGGCGCTGCTGCGCGCCCAGCGCGGCGACGGCGGCTGGGGAGCCGGCGGCGCGCCCACCGCGGCAGAGACGGCCTACGCCGTGCTCGCGCTCCGCGCCGCCCGAAGGAACCGCGAGCTCGAATCGATGGCGCGGGGCGCCTGGCGACGGGGGCGCGACTGGCTGATGTCGAACCATGACGTCGGCGCCGGTCAGGAAGATCTCCGCTGGATCGGCAAGGAGCTGTATTGCCCGGCGCGGGTGGACCGCGCGTGGGTCCTCGGCGCGCTGCTCGTGTCGCAACCGTCATGGGAAAGCTAGACGATCTGATGGAAAGGACGTGGCAGAGCCACGTCTTCGGCGACTCCTACCCGACCGCCGTCGGCCGTCGCGCGCTCTCCGAGAGGATGCGCGCCGTCCACGCGTGTTTTCTCGAGAGGTTCCGCCCGATCGTCCAGGGCGCCTTACCCGACCTCGATCCGGAGCACGTCGAGCGCGTCGTGCGCCAGATCGGCCCCAAGGCGACGGCGTTCTGCGCCGCCATCGCGATCGAAATCGAGGAGGTCGAGCGCCTCGCCGAGGTCTCCATCGTATTTGGGCTCCTGTTCCTGTTCGATGGCCTGATGGATGACGGGGACCTGGCGATGGTGGCCGCGACGCACCGGTTCATCGAGGTTCACGCGCCGCGCCTGCACATTCCCGCGGCGAACGACGCGGAGCAGCTGGCGTCCGCCGTCCTCCGGAGCGAGCTCGACGCGGCCTTGGCGCCGCGCCCCGATCCTGCCCTCGTCGCGGCGCGCGCTCGACCTCTCGCGGAGGTGGCGCGCCTGCTGCTTCGCCTGAGCTCTCCCGAGGACGCGGGCGCGCTCATCGAGTCGCCCGTCGCCGGCTTCCTGAGCCATGGTTCCGCCATGCGGCAGCTCAGCCAGCGTTATCTCGAGCGCGAAGAGGGTGCGTTCTGGGACGAGCACGCCGACGATTTCGTCGCGCATGCGATCGGGAGCATTCAGACGGCCGGGACGGTCGCGGTCGTCTACAGCCTCTACCGGAGCGCGAGCCCCGAGCTCCCCACGATAGGACAGGTGCTGGCCGCCCCGGCGATCAGGCGCGTGTGCGAGCGGTTCGCCGACGCGGCTTCGCGCATCTTCGACGACGTGGGAGATCAGGACGTCGATGGGCGCTCGGGCGCCCGGGGCCGGTTCGATCTCAACCTCTTCAACCATCCGAACCGGAGGCTCGTCGAGGCCACCCTGCGGTTCGTCGGCGTCGATGACGAGGACGTCATCGCGGCGACGCTGCGCGACCTCGCCGCCGACGACAGCGCCGGGGATGGCCGCGTCGTCGAGCGATTCGTCGACGTCGTGCGCGGCGGCGTGGCGAGCTTGCCGGCGGAGTGCTGGCGCGACGCGGGCGTGTTCCTGATGCTCCTCAAGAGGATCATCGAGTCGGGCTACGTGAACACGCTGGGCGACGCTGCGCTCGCGGAGTGACGCCGCGGCGCCTGGCGCGCCGCCCGGCGGAGCGTCGCTGCCCAGGGGGCGCTCAGGAGAGCGCCCTCGCCATGGCGGCGATGCGCTCGGCGCCGGCGGGGCTGAGCTCGCCGAGCGCGCGGACGAAGCTCGGGTGGGTCATGCCCGAGCCGAGGAACGTCCAGCGGTAGGAGCGCTGCTGCGCCTCGAAGATCTCGGCCTTCTCGGCCTCGGCGAGCGTGCGGCCGGCGGCGCGCTCCAGGGCCTCGATGTCGAGCCTGGCCTGCGCGGCGAGGCCGCCGTCGAGCATCGTGCCGATGGATACGTAGTCGTCGAAGGCCCGGGCGATGCCCTCCGGCCCGGCCTCGCGGGCGAGCTTGGCGACGAGCAGCGTGTCGACTTTGGCGTGCTGGGCCTCCTCCATCCAGTGGTGGCGGAGCAGGCTCGAGAACTGCGGGTCGAGGCCCTCGGCGTCCCCCTCCTTGACGCTGTCGAGGTAGTGGCGCTGCGTCATCCACTCGAGGTGCAGGGTCACCATCGCGACGCCGAGCGCGCCGTGCTTCAGGATCGCCGCCGCGACGTCCTTCGCGGGGCCGATGGCCCCGCACTCCGCGCCGAAGCCGCGCGCGAACTCCGCGGAGAACCGGCGGAAGAGGTGGATATGCTTCGCCTCCTCGTCGGCGAACGTGACGAGCGCGCGCACCTCGACCGCGTCGGCTCCGTGGACCGCGGTGCGCGCCTGATCGAGCACGAACGGCAGGATGAACTCCTCCACGAAGCCAAAGAGGTAAAGATAGCTGTTGCCGCGGATCTGGTTGAGCAGGAGCTTCTCTCGCGCGCTCAGACAGCGGATCGACGCCGTGCCCGCGAGCGACTCCGGCAGGAAGGGCCTCGAGAAGTCGAGCTGCTTGTCGCCGCCGATGATGTCCTCGACGCGCCAGGTGATCTTGTGTGAATCCGCCAGGGCCGCCTCGTAGGTGTAGCTGTGCGTGAGCATGATTCCTCCCTTTCCTGGTCGAGCCGCTCGGCGTCGCGCGAAGAGCAGCAGAACGAGAGCACACGAGCGCTCGCCAGACGTCAAGGCGCGCCGGCGTCCGCCTACCCACGCGCGGCCGCCAACCGCATCTCGTGCCATGTGGTCAATCCGCCTCTCCCTCATGCGCTCACCGCCCCCTGGCGCGCGCTCGCCGGATCGCCGATCCTCCCTGCCCCATGCCAGCCTCCACGATCGCCCTCCTGACCGGCGGCGCCGACAGCTCGTGAGCGCCTCCCCCGCGTCCGCCCCTCGCGCGGCGCGGCCGGCGCGGGGACAGGCCGCTGCGGGCGCCCGCGCCCTCCGCGAGCGCGCCCTCCACCATCTCTCCATGGGCATGCTCGGCGAGGCCCGCTCGGATGCGGGCGAGGCGCTCGCGCTCGTCGAGCGGGAGCTCGGGCCCGCCGACCCGGAGGCAGCCGGCGCGCTGCTCGTGCACTGGCGGATCGCGGCGGCGTCCGGCGACCCTCCCGCCGCCGAGGCGCACGCGCGCCGCGCCGTCCTCGTGCTCGCGCGGGCGCGGCGGGGCGGCGAGGTCAAGCGGCTCCGCGTCCACGCGTGGCTCGCCCTGGCCGCGACCGCGCGGCTCCAGGGGCGCTACGCAGACGCGGCGGCGCGCGCCCGCCACGCGCTCCGGCTGGCCGAGGCCGCCTTCGGCGCCCGCGACCTCGAGGTTGCCGCCTGCCTCAACGAGCTGGCGATGAGCTGCAAGTACCGCGCGCGCTTCGCCGAGGGAGCGCGGCTCTACCGCCGGGCGATCCGCGTCCTCGAGCGGGTGCACGGGCCGGATCACCCCGATCTCGCACCCCTGCTCCACAACCTCGGCGGGCTCGAGCACGCCCGCGGCCGGGCGGCCCGCGGAGAGCCGTTCGCGCGCCGCTCGGTGGCGCTGCGGGAGGCGGCGCTCGGGCCCGAGCACCCGCTCGTCGCCGAGGACGCGGCCGCGCTCGCGGCCATCCTCGACGCGCAGGGCAAGCGCGGCGAGGCGGCAGCGCTTTACCGGCGGGCGCTCGCCATCTTCGAGCGCGCGTACGGCCCCGCGCACCACGAGGTCGCCTTCACCACGAGCAACCTCGCCGCCCTCCTCTACGCCGAGGGCGAGCTCGACGCCGCAGCGCGCCTGTTCCGCAAGGCGATCGGGACGATGGAGGGGCTCCTGGGCCCGACCCACCCCGACCTGGCGATGGCGCTCAACAACCTCGGTGTGCTGCGCCTCCGGCAGGGCAAGCGGGCGTCGGCGCGCCGGCTGCTGGAGCGGGCGCTCTCCATCTACATGGCGACGCTCGGCCCGGGCCACCCGACGATCGCGGCCTGCCGGGAGAACCTGGCGGAGGCGGGTCATGCCGGCTCGATCGTGGCCTGACGAGCACCACGCCGCGCGGTCGCGGCGGATCGAAGCGTGGCGCGTCGCTGGCTCTGGCCCTCGGCGCCGCGCGACGGCTCACCGCGAGCGTCGCCTCGACGGCGCCGAGCCCGTGGTCCGCGCCTGCCGCGCGGCCTTGCGCCCGGCCCTCGGCTTCGCGCCGCCGGCCCGGAGGAGCGTGCCGTTGTGGTTGACGCCGATGGGGGCGACGGCGCTCAGATTGCTGCTGGCAAAGGGCGAGGACGGCCCTCCGCATGTGATGTTGAACGTCGCGGTATAGGTCCCCGGCGACCCTGGCGCAGTGAAGGACACGTCGACGTTCCGCTGGCCTTTGAAGGAGACCGGGCAGTTCGAGACGCCAAAGTGCTGGCTCGAGACGCTGCACTGGCAACCTGTGAGGGTCACCCCTTGGCTGTCCACGGTGACCGTGCGCCAGGCCGTGGTCTGCGGCTGAACTTGCCCGAAGTCACGGAGCGCCGGGCTGGACGCCAGCGCCTGCTCTGCCTCGCCGAGGGCGTCTTCGCCTCCCTCGTTCTCGACGCTCTCCACCACGCAGCCCGCGGTTCCCAGGCTTGCGAGCAGCAGCGTCCCGACCATCACACATGAATGTTTCACAAAACCTCCGTCGCTGGACTCCCCACATGACGTGCGGGGCCCCGAAGCAACGACCAAGGCGGCGATCGCCGCCGGGCCGGGCCCCAGGGCCCCTGGCGGAGCGGCCCAGCAACCGGTGCGCCAGCGCCCGGGAAACCACGACCTCTCCGCTGCAGCCGCTCGACGTCGATCTCCGCGGCCCGAACGGGCGGCGGATCCTGCCGAATCGGGCCCTTTCGTTGGACGCGCGGGAGCTCGGAGCCCAACCCCATCTCCGATGGGCGACCGTGACATGTCACGCCGCGACCGTGACATGTCACGCCGCGATCGTGACATGTCACACCGCGATCGTGACATCGCAGACAGACGCGGCGCGACGCGCGACGAGGCGCCCTGCTGGCATGGAGCGACGACGCGAGTCGCCCGTCCTCGGCCGCCCGGCAACGGGAGGCCCTTGGATCAAGGAGGAGGCGGAGGCGGCGGATCCTGCTCCGGACGCGCCTGCCGCGGGGCCCACAGCGGGTAGTCGACGCCGGCGAGGCGATTGATGACGATGGCCTGGAGCGTGAGCAGGACGACCCCGCCGAGGAGCACGAGGAGCATCGGGGGCCGGGACAGGATGCCCAGCGAGACGATGAGCGTGGTCGCGCCCGCGGGAGGGTGTGGCGCGCGGGCGAGCACCATGAGGCCGGCCGTGAGCCCCAGCGAGAGCGCCGCGGCGATGGCGCGCGGCAGGGTCACCCCGGTCGCTGTCGCCGGACCTGCGTGCGTGAGCCCGGTGACGAGCAGGCTCATGTACGCTACCGCGATGCCGATGCTGTGCCCAACGATGGTGGTGCGCGGCGCGGCCGACGCCGCCGTGGGAGTGTAAAAGAACAGGAAGGCCGTTGGCCCGAGCGACGGAAAGACGAAGGGCGACTTCGTCACCACGGCGAGGGCCGCCATCAGACCGATGCTCACGAACCCGTTCACGCAGCTGAAGACCGCGAGCACCGGTATCTTGGCGTAGCGCTGGAGGAGCCACGGGAGCCTGAGGCGCGTGAAGATGCCGCGCACCACGTCCGTCATCTCGCCGCCGAGCGGGTGCCGCGGCGAGATCGGGCCGTAACCGCGCCCGTTTCCCCACAGCTCCGCCGCCGCGGGGGTCGATTGCCTGTCTCTCTCTGTCATCCTTCGTTCCTTGCGGGCGGGCCGCGCCTCCACGCGGGGCGCGCCCGCCTCCGCGTCTGCACGCTCGCCGGCGGGCGCCACGGCCAGCTCGCCACGATTCTACCCCCGGGCTCCGCGGGATGGATCGGGGATCTCGCCCGGCGCGCTCGGGCCCGCCGCCCAGGGCAGGGTCAGAACTTCTCCACCGACGGGCGCACGTCGATCTCGTGGGTCCAGGCGCTCGGCGCCTGGGCGTGGAGCTGGAAGTAGGTCTCTGCCAGCGCCTCCGGCGATAGCAGGGTGTCGGCCTTCCTCCCGGGCACCATCGCGCGCACCCGCGGGGTGTCGATCAGCCCGTCGATGACGACGTGCGCCACGTGGATGCCGCGCGGGCCGAGCTCGCGCGCGAGCGACTGCGCGACGGCGCGCAGGCCGAACTTGCCGACGGCGAGGGACGCGAAGCGGGCTCCGCCGCGGAGCGAGGCCCCTCGCGCCGGCGAACCGCGGCAGCGTATAGCCTGTCCTGGCCCGCACGAACGACACATGCCGGCCGAGCTCGTCCCCGGCTCGGTCCGGAGGTCAGCCCCCCGGAGGAGCTACGGGCTCCCCGGCGCATCCCTCCACTGCCGCACGAAGAACGGCCATGCGTCGTGGAGGTACAGGCCGAAGGGGATCCACCAGACGAGATCGTTCGTCAAGCAGAGGACGGCGGACCGAGGCGGCCACTGCCCGGTGGCGAGCAGCGCCGCGAGGCCGATCGGCCCGAGCACCTTGCCGAGCAGGCCGACGCCTGCAAGGAGGAACCCGCGCTCGGGCGCGCGCGCGACCTCCGCGTAGAGGATGGCGTACACCCCGACGACCATCCCCAGACAGGCGAAGATCTGCGGGTGATTGAGGGGTTCCATGCCCGCGAAGCGAAAGAGCCATTGCGGGTCGGCGGCGGCGTAGAGCCCCCAGCAGGCGTTGTAGAGGGCAGCCAGCGCGAAGACGGCGCGGTGCAGGCGGCGGCGGGGGATCATCGCGGGGCGACCTCGGCGGAAGGCCGGCGCTCATACACCGCGCCGGCGCCGGGCACGAGCCGGATCTCGCCCGCGACGAGCGCTCCGTGACGGCGCGCTCGGACCCGTCACCTGCTCGATCTGATCGACGATCGACAGATCGAGCACGTCGGGCACGAAGCCCGCGCCGATCCCCTGGATCTTGTGCGGCCCCGGCCTGAGCGGCTCCCCGGCGCGCGTCTGCGTGAGCACCGGGCTGTGCGCGGGCTCGACCGCGACGGAGGTGATCGCCTTGCCCTTCTGGTGCTTGATGAAGCGCGAAACGCCGGTGATCGTGCCGCCGGTCCCGACGCCGGACACGAGCCCCCGCTTCTCGGCGTCCCACACGAGCGCCGCGCCGAGGCGGCACTTCACGGAATACGCCGGATTGCGACCCTCGATCTTCGCGAGCACGAGCGCGCCCGCGCCCTCGACGACGCGACGGAGGCGCACGAGCGGCGTGCGGCCGATGGATTCTGCGTTGTCTTCGAACCAGCCGCGTGTGACGTTCGACATGGGCCCTCTGGGGTGCGACGGCATGCCTCCGCGTCCTCGATGTCCGAGGATGTCGAGCGGGCAGCGAACGCCGCGCTTGATTACCAGCGGATGTTCATCTAACATAACGGACGAAATCCGCCAAGCGCTTTGTGCGCTGCCGGAGACGGTGGCCGCTCAGGGGTCGGTTGCTCGGGGCCGGCGCTCCATCGCCTGACTCCTATCTTTCATGTCGGACGCTATCGCAACAACGCCGCAACGACACCGCAACAACACCGCAACACCCGTGAGCCTCGACCTCGGCTGACGTCCGCCGGTGTCGCCATCCGCCGCGGCGCGTGCTGCTGCGCTCCACCATTACGGAAAAAGCTCCGCTTTACAGGAGTCCAGCATGCTGGAAAGCACATCTGCTTTACAGGAGGAAAGCGCCCAGGGCGTCACGAGCGCCATTGCGGCAACGTAGGAAGAAGCTGTAGTAATGGCTCAGCTTTGGCGTAGCTCTCCCCCCACTCGTCAAAGCTCGAGGAAAAGCCCTGCCATGACAAACCACGAAAGCCATTTGCTTGGCGAGCGCGCCGCAAGGCAACACGCCAACACGAGCAAGACGCCGCCCCAGTGGGCCGGTTCCACCCCGCGTTGGCTCGTGCAGCTGCTCCCCTGGACGCCCGTCGAAGCAGGCGTGTACCGCCTCAACCGGGTCTGCAGCAACGATTTCGCGGTCGATTGCAGCCCGGATGACGCGGCCGAGCTGCCCGTGGCGCGCATCCACTATGAAGAGCAGCCGCGCGAATACGTGCTCAACACGGTGACGACGACGATCCAGGTGCACACCCGGATCTCCGACCTGTTCCGCAGCCCGATGGATCAGGTGAAAGAGCAGCTCACCGTCCTCGTCGAGAAGCTCAAGGAGAAGCAAGAGGACGAGCTGATCAACAACGGCAACTACGGCCTGCTGAACAGCGTGCACGAGAGCATGCGGATCAAGCCGCGCGGCGCCGGCCCCACGCCGGACGATCTCGATGAGCTGATCACGAAGGTGTGGAAGGAGCCCGCCTTTTTCCTGGCGCACCCGCGGGCCATCGCGGCGTTCGGTCGCGAATGCACGAAGCGCGGTGTTCCGCCGCCGACGGTGACCCTGTTCGGCTCGCCGTTCCTCACCTGGCGCGGCCTCCCGCTCATCCCCACCGACAAGCTGCACCTCGCGGGCAACAAGACCGATATCCTCCTGGTCCGCACCGGCGAGAAGAAGCGCGGTGTCGTGGGCCTGTTCCAGCCGGGGATCCAGGGCGAGGTGAGCCCGAGCCTGTCGATTCGCTTCATGGGCATCAACCAGCTCGGGGCTGCCTCGTACCTCGCGTCCCTCTATTGCTCGGCGGCGGTTCTGACCGAAGATGCGCTCGGCGTGCTCGAGGGCGTCCAGGTGGACAGCTACTATGAGTACAAGTGAGATCCAGACAGCGGATCTCCAGGGTGCTCTGCCGCAGGTGACCCGCGCCGTAGGGAGCTCTGGGATCGCGCCCTTGAACGTGCCGCTCTCGGCGCCGGGCGGCGCGCCGGCGCCCGCCGTCGCCAGCTTCGACCCCGCCTCCCTGGCCGCGGTGATCGCGCAGCTCGCGAACGAGATGCTCGGCGCGCCGGTCAATCAGGGGGCGGCTGCGCAGCCGGCGCCGCTGCCTGGCGCCGCGCCGTCGCAGTCGCCCGTCCCGCACCTGGCGGCGGCTAGCGCGGCGCCGGCACCTGTACCGGGACCGTCCGCGGCGGCGGCCCCCGTGTACCCCGGGTCGGCCCCCGCCTACTCCGGCTCTGTCCCCGCCTACTCCGGCTCTGTTCCCCCCTATTCCGGCGCGGCGCTGCCGGCTCCCGGCTCGGTCCTCGCTTCTTCCGGCGCGACGCCCGCCTTCCCCGGCGAGGTGTCGCTGCCGGACTCGACGGTGCGCGCCGGGTTCGTCCGCGTCCCGCTCGTGGGCTCCGATCCGCTGAGCCTGGGAGCGGCCGACGAGGTGCTCCGCATCCCGGTGCTGGGCGATCTCGCGGGCCGCGACGCCGACCCGTACTTCGTGCCCGGCGCGCCCGCGCTGGGCATCGAGTCGCCGGTCGGCCCTCCCCAGGTCGAAGCGCACGAGATCCGCGCCGTGGATCCGGCGCTGGTCCGCGGCGTCAGCGGCTCGGCCGGCATCCTGGACCCGCACGCGATCCGCCGCGACTTCCCCATCCTCGAGGAGCGGGTCCACAACAAGCGGCTCGTCTGGCTCGACAACGCGGCGACGACCCAGAAGCCCCGGGCCGTCATCGATCGGCTCTCGTACTTCTACGAGCACGAGAACTCGAACATCCACCGCGCGGCGCACGCGCTCGCGGCCCGCGCGACGGACGCGTACGAGGCGGCGCGCGAGGCGACGCGCCGCTTCATCAACGCCCCGTCCACGCGCGAGATCGTGTTCGTGCGCGGCACCACCGAGGGGATCAACCTGATCGCCCAGAGCTGGGGCCGGAGGAACGTGGGCCCGGGCGACGAGATCGTCATCACGTGGCTCGAGCACCACGCCAACATCGTGCCGTGGCAGCAGCTCTGCTCCGAGAAGGGCGCCAGGCTCCGTGTCGCTCCGGTGGACGACCGGGGCCAGGTGATCCTCGAGGAGTACGAGAAGCTGCTCGGCCCGCGGACGCGCATCGTCTCGATCACACAGGTCTCGAACGCGCTCGGCACCATCACGCCCGCCCGCGAGATGGTGGCGATGGCGCACCGGCACGGCGCGCGCGTGGTCGTGGACGGCGCGCAAGCGGTGTCCCACATGCGCGCGGACGTGCAGCTCCTCGACTGCGACTTCTACGTGTTCTCGGGCCACAAGGTGTTCGGTCCCACGGGCATCGGCGCCGTCTTCGGCAAGAGCGAGGTGCTCGACGCGATGCCGCCCTGGCAGGGCGGCGGCAACATGATCGCGGACGTCACCTTCGAGCGGACGATCTACCATCCGCCGCCCGCGCGCTTCGAGGCCGGCACCGGCAACATCGCGGACGCGGTCGGCCTCGGGGCCGCGCTCGACTACGTGACGCGGATCGGGATCGAGAACATCGGCCGCTACGAGCACGAGCTGCTCCACTACGCCACCCACGCCCTCGCGACCGTCCCCGGGCTGCGGCTCATCGGCACCGCGGCCGACAAGGCGGGCGTGCTCTCCTTCGTCCTCGATGGGCAGCGCACCGAGGACGTGGGCGGAGCGCTCGACCGGGAGGGCATCGCGGTGCGCTCGGGCCACCACTGCGCGCAGCCCATCCTGCGCCGCTTCGGCCTGGAGAGCACCGTGCGCGCGTCGCTCGCCCCCTACAACACCTGCGAGGACATCGACGCGCTGGTTGACGCGCTGCATAGGATCCAGATCGGGAGGTCGCGCTGACTGGCCGCCCGGCGGCTATCCGCTGATGCGGACGTCGCCGGGCTCCCTGCCAGCCGCCCTCACCGTCCAACCCCCTGGTTGGATCCTCGAAACAGGCTGAACACATGGGATTTCGCAGGTTTTCGTCTCGACGGCGAACTTGTGTCCCCCGGGTTGCCACTGTCGGACGCGTCCGTTATAATGGACGGATGATCCAGACGATATCGCCCAGGGACGCGGACGAGCTCATCAAGAGCGGCGAGGTGGACGTTGTGGATGTGCGTGAGCCACGCGAGTGGTCGGTCGGACACGTGCCGCACGCGCGGCTGGTGCCCCTCGATCAACTGAGAGCGGATCCGCAGCGGGCCCTGCCGCGCGATCGGGTGGTGTTCGTGTGCGCGAAGGGCGCCCGCAGCCTGACGGCGGCGAAGCTCGCCGAGCGGCTCGGGTTGAACCAGCTCTACAACCTGGATGGCGGCACGAGCGGTTGGGTGAAGGCGGGGCTTCCGCTCGAGCACAGCTGAGCTGGGCTCGCGCCGGCCGCATTTGCCCCGCGTTGCGGCTGGCGCGCAGCGGCGCCGTCGCAAGATGTGCGGCATGACCCTGCGCGCACTTCGCACCTTCGTCCTCGTCCCCCTGTTCGCCGCTGCGTGCGCCCGAGGCGCCCCGCCTCTTGCCGCCGCGCCGGCTCCCCTGCCCTCGCCGGCGCCCTCGGAGGCCGCGAGCACCGCGCCCGCCGCGCGCTCGGCACCTGCAGCGGCCCGGCGACTCCCCGCCTGGGTCGAGCGCAGCAACGAGCACGCAAAGGTCCTCCTCGACGTGCTCGTCCGGTTCTCGCCGGAGCGCGCCGGAGCTCTGGGGATCGAGCGCGCGGATCGGGAGATCGCGGATCTCTCGCCCGGGGTCGAGGCGCAGAGACGCGCGGCCTTCCGCGCGGCCATCGTGGAGCTCCAGAAACGGCGAGAGACCGAGAAGGACCCGGCGGTCGCCGAAGATCTGCAGATCTTGCTGGACGCCGCGGACCGGGCCGTTCGCAGCTCGGAGCTCGCGGAGAAATACAGCGTCACCTACGTGCACGTCACAGGGCTCGTGTTCGACGGCATCTCGAACCTCCTGGACGACCGGGTATCCCCGGCGCGGCGGGCTGCGGCCCGCACGCGCCTCCGGCGTTATGCCGGCATGGAGGCGGGTTACGTGCCCATCGCCGAGCAGGCCATGGCCAGGCTCCTCCAGGACCTCGAGAAGCCCGGATTGCTCGCCCCGCCCAGGATGGAGATCGAGCGGCACCTCGCCACGAATGCCCGCGTGCGGCAGGGCATCGGTGAGCTGTTCAGGAAATACGGCATCAGCGGCCATGACGAGCCGCTCGCGGCGCTGAATCGCCAGCTCGAGGCGTACGACGCGGCGCTGCGCAGCGACGTGCTCCCCCGGGCGCGGACCGACTTCGCGTTGCCGCGGCCGCTCTATGCGTTCGCGCTCGAGTCGTACGGCGTCGATCTGCCGCCCGCCGAGCTCGCGCCCCTGGCCCACGCCGCCTTCGAGGATCTGACGGCGCAGATGCAGGAGCTCTCGAGCTCGGTCGCCAGGACGCGCAAGCTGCCAGGCGCGGATTACCGCGACGTGCTCCGCGCCCTGAAGAAAGAGCAGCTGGTGGGCGAGGCCATCTTGCCGCATTACAAGGCGCGGCTGGCCCAGATAGAGGACATCATCAGGAAAGAGCGCCTCGTCACGCTGCCCGAGCGGCCCGCGCGCATCCGTCTCGGCACCGCCGCCGAGAGCGCCGAGACGCCGGCGCCGCACATGCGGCCGCCGCGGCTGCTCGGCAACCAGGGGGAAGTGGGGGAGTTCGTGTTGCCGCTCAGCCTCCCGGGCGCTCCCGGCGCCGCGGAGGATCTGCAGAAGGTCGACGACTTCACCCATGCAGCGGCGTCGTGGACGCTCACCGCCCACGAGGCGCGCCCCGGACACGAGCTCCAGTTCGCCTCGCTCGTCGAGCGCGGCGTCTCGATCGCCCGGGCGGTCTTCGCGATGAACAGCGCCAACGTCGAGGGGTGGGGGCTGTACTCCGAGGCCCTCGTGTTCCCGTTCATGCCGCCCGAAGGTCAGCTCGTCTCGCTGCAATACCGCCTGCTGCGGGCCGCGCGCGCCTTCCTGGACCCGGAGCTCCAGACCGGCAAGATCACGCCTGAGGCCGCGCGCGCCTTCCTGGAGCAGGAAGTGGTGCTGTCGGCGCCGTTCGCTCGGTCCGAGGTGGAGCGCTACACGTTCCGCTCGCCGGGACAGGCGACATCGTATTTCTACGGGTTCATCCGGCTGATGGAGCTCCGGGCAGAGGTCGAGTCCATGATGGGCCCTCGCCTCGATGCGCAGCGATTTCACGATTTCGTGCTCGCCCAGGGGATCCTGCCGCCGGAGCTGCTGCGCAAGGCCGTGTTCGAGCGATTCGTCGGGGATCAGCCGGCGCGCTGAGCGAGGAGGAGCGAGCGAGAGCGGCCTCGATCCAGCGCGGGGTCCCCTTGCGGCGCGCCTCGCCGGCTCCACCTGTCGTGTCGGGCACGGGAGCGCCGGAGGGTGACGCATGGGAACGAACGAGAAGAAGGCGGCAGAGCGACAGCCGGAATCGCCTGAAGGCGCCGCGGCCGGCCCCGAGGCGACGAGGGCGAAGACGCGCAAGGAGCGGAGCCCGCAGACTCCGCTCGATCGCGGCGGGGCGCCCTCGGAGCGCGAGGCGTGGGAGCCCGAGGACGAGGCGTCGGACGAGTCGTTCCCGGCGAGCGACCCGCCGGCCTGGACGCCGATCCACTCGGGCTGAACGCAGTGCGCCAGGCGGGGAGCTGCGACGTGCGAGCCGCTCACCTGGCTCGCTCCGCCCTCCCCACGCGGCGTCCCGTCGCGCCTCACGGGTCGCTTACACCGGCAGCAAAACTCTCCCCCCTCGACCTGGGACCGCAACAGCGATCCAAGCGGCACTGCATGATGCTGCTCGTCGACCCGCCCCGGTTCGCCCGGAGTCGGCGTCGGGGCGCACGACGACGTCGGTCAAAATCTGTTTACCTGCAAGATGCGAGAATGCTATTCACATGGTGTGGGCGGGAAGAACGATCCAGCGGCAAATTTGCGGCCAAGCGCGAATGATGCAGCGTGGGAGCAGGCATACGATCTGGCGTCCGCGCTCCGCCTCGATCGCGCCGGATGCGAGGTCCTGCGCGGCCATTTCGCGCAGGCCGCCGCCGGGTGGAGCAGGCGCTCGATCGTCGCTCTCGACCGGAGCGCCGGGGTGAGCGCGAACCGGCGGCAGGTTGGACCCGCGCTGCAAGGGTGCCTACGATGGCGTTCAAGGATCTGAAAGACGCATGGCGCAAGAGAAGAGCGCCACCGAAGGACGAAGCGCCGCGCCCCGTGGTCCTGGTGATCGACGATGACGCGGCGACGAGAGAGTCCGTTCATTACATCCTGCAGGACAGGTACGACGTCCTGTTGTGCGGATCGGCGACGGAGGGATTGGCCGCCGTTCGCGACGATGTCTGCGCGGTCATCCTCGACGTGAAGATGGAGCCGCTGGACGGCTTCTGGGCGTGTGATGCGCTCCGCCGGAAGCAGCCCGACATCCCCATCATCTTCTATTCGGCCTACCAGGACATCAAGGATCCCAGCAGGGTCGTCCGGGAGCACCAGCCATTCGCTTACGTCGTCAAGGATGGTGACATCAACAGGATTGTGACCACGGTCGACACAGCCGTGCGAGTCCACACGACAATGACGGAGAACAAGAGGTCCATCGACCTCTTGCAGGGCACCAAGCGCGATGGTTGACGGCAGCCGGCGTTCGCGACGCGCGCCCGCGCGATGCGCTCGATGTCGATGGATGATCGGCCGCGCGGCGCGGCGCGGCCGGTCCTCGTGACGCAGCCGGCTCTTCATCGATGACATTCAGACGAGAAATCGACGACGTAACGCGATAGCCCGCCGCGCTTCCCGCCCACACCGTCCACGAAGCTCCTACAGTCCCCTGGATCGGAAGCCGAGACCGTGATGTGACCACCATCACCGGTCCGCACGCGACTCGATGGGGCCCTCGTCGAGTCGCCCTGGATCGCCGGGAGTCGGCGCTGGATCGCCGGACGTCTCTGGTGGAATTCCGTTTCCTCGCATGGTGCGAGAATGCTATACGTGCAATGTGGATAGGGGGGAAGTAGCGAGGCAACAACTCTGCAGTCGACCCGCGTCGATGCGCGCGACGACCGTCGGAGAGCGAGCGAATCGACTCCGAGCGACATCCCGCGCGCCCGCGGCTGCGCCAGGGCGCGTCGGGGCTCCACCCTCTGCTCTCTCCACCCACGCCGACCAGAGCTCAATCGACGTTCTTCAGCCTCGACCACCCGCGAATCGACTCGCCAGCGAGAGTGATTGCACCGATTCCGTGTAGGAGACACGATGATCAGCCTTCCCCATTACACCATCACGGACGAGATCCACAGCGGCGTCGAGACCATCGTCTATCGTGGGTACCGGAACGTGGATCGGGCGCCGGTCGCGATCAAGCTCTTCAAGAGCGAATACCCTAGCTCCCGTCAGATCGCGAAGCTACGGCACGAGGTCGCGATCACCAGGAGCCTCGACCTCTCTGGTGTGGTGAAGGTGTACGGCCTGGAGCGGATCGGCACGAACCTGGCGCTCGTCATGGAGAACCTCGAGGAACGGCCGCTGGACGACGTCCTCCGGACGCAGGAGCTCGGCTTGAAGACCTCCCTCCAGATCGCCGAATCCATCGCAGACACCCTGGAGGCGATCCACCGGCGTCACATCATCCACAAGGACATCAAGCCGCACAACATCCTCGTCCACATGGATACGTGTCAGGTCAAGCTGATCGACTTCGGCATCGCCACGCGCCTCTCCCAGGAGATCCAGCAGGCGAAGAGCCCCGACTCCCTGGAAGGGCCCCTGACCTACATGTCGCCGGAGCAGACCGGACGGATGAATCGAACCCTCGATCACCGCACGGACCTGTATTCCCTCGGCGTCACCCTCTACGAGATACTGACGGGCACGCTGCCTTTCCAGGCGACGGATCCCCTGGAGCTCCTGCACTGCCACATCGCCAAGAGGCCCACGCCGCCGCGCGAACGGTCGCCCGCGGTCCCCGAGGCGGTGTCGAACATCGTGATGAAGCTCCTGTCCAAGGCGGCCGAGGACCGGTACCAGAGCGCGCACGGGCTCAAGGCCGACCTGCGCGAGTGCCTGGCGCAGCTGGAGGCGACGGGCCAGATCGCCCCCTTCCCGCTCGGCCGGTACGACCGCGACCACAGGCTGCTCATCCCGCAGAAGCTCTACGGCCGCGAGGCGGAGATATCGGCGCTCCTCTCGGCATGGGACCGCGCGAGCCGAGGCGCGGCCGAGCTCGTGCTGATCTCCGGCCACGCCGGCGTCGGCAAATCGGCGGTCGTGAGCGAGCTGTACAAGGTCATGGCCGGACGGCGAGCCCACTTCATCTCGGGCAAGTTCGACCAGCTCAACCGGAGCGTTCCGTACGCCTCGCTGGCGCAGGCCTTCCAGGATCTCATCCGGCACCTGCTCACCGAGCGCGCCGAGACGCTCGCGCTCTTCCGGCGCAAGCTCGCGGCCGCCCTGCGCCAGAGCGGGCAGGTCCTCGTCGACCTGATGCCGGAGCTGGAGCTCGTCGTCGGCCCCCAGCCGCCCGTGCCCGAGCTCGGGTCGACCGAGTCCCAGAACCGTTTCAACCTGGTCTTTCAGCGCTTCCTCCGCGTCTTCACCACGGCCGACCACCCGCTGGTCCTCTTCCTCGACGATCTCCAGTGGGCCGATCTCGCCTCGCTCAGGCTCCTCACGCAGCTCCTGTCGGATCCGGAGCGCGGCCACCTGCTCGTGATCGGCGCCTACCGCGACGACGAGATCGACGCGGGGCACCCGCTCTCGACGGCCCGGGCAGAGCTCCGGAAGGCAGGGACGGACATGGCCGAGGTCACCCTCGATCCGCTGCGCCTGCCGGACATCAACCAGCTCCTCGTCGACGCGCTCGGCTGTGATCCGCGGCGCTCCGCCCCGCTGGCGACGCTCGTCCTCGAAAAGACCCAGGGGAACCCGTTCTTCATCAATCAATTCCTGACCTCGCTGCACAAGGACCAGCTGCTCGCCTTCGACGTCCCATCGGGCTCGTTCTCCTGGGATCTCGATCGCATCCGGAGCGCGGCGATCACGGACAACGTGGCCGAGTTCATGGCGAGGAAGCTCCGGCGGCTCGCGCCGAGCACGCAGCGGATCCTCACGCTCGCCGCCTGCATCGGCCACCGGTTCGATCTGAAGACGCTCTCGATGATCGACGAGCGGCCGCCCGGGAGCACGGCCGCGGATCTCTGGGAGGCGCTCGCTGAGAACCTCGTCTTGCCCCTGGACGCCGAGTACCGGTTCCTCCACGCCGCGCCCGACCAGCCTGGAGATGGCGAGCCGGCCCCCTGGGACATCAACGTCTCGTACAGGTTCCTGCACGATCGCGTGCAGCAGGCGGCCTACTCGCTGATCGACGGCGAGCGCAAGGAGGACCTGCACCTCAGGATCGGGCGCCTGATGCTCGCGCAACGGGAGCTCGGCGACACGGAAGAGAACCTGTTCGACACGGTCAATCACCTCAACCTCGGCGCCGCGCGGATCTCCTCGCAGGGCGAGCGGACGAGCCTCGCGCGCTTGAACCTCACCGCCGGCAGGAGGGCGAAGGCGTCCGCGGCCTACGACGTGGCCGCCACCTACCTCGGGGCCGGGACGTCGCTCCTCGACGAGCGCGGGTGGGAGCAGGACTACGATCTCGCGTTCGCGCTCCACACCGAGCGAGCCAGCTGCGCGTTCCTGAGCGGCCATGTCGCGCAGGCCGAATCGCTGTTCAACGTCGTCCTGGACCGCGCCAGGACCCGCCTCGATCGCGTGCACGTCCACGCCCTGCGCATCCCGCTCTTCAACGTCGCCGGGAAGTTCGCCGAATCCGTGAGCAGCGCGCGGGCAGCCCTCGCGCTGCTCGGGATCGAGCTGCCCGAGGACGAGGAGCGGATCAAGGCGGCCTTCGCCGCGGAGCTCGCGGAGGTGCCATCGAACCTGGCGGGCCGCCGGATCACGGACCTGCTCGACGCCCCGGCGCTCACCGACCCGGAGCAGAGCGCGGCGCTCACGATCCTGACGAACGCGAGCGCGGCCCTCCTCCTCGGGTATCCCTCCCTCCACGCGCTCGCGAGCGTCAAGCAGGCCAACATCTCCCTGAAGCACGGCCACGCGGAGGGCTCCCCCTTCGGCTACCTGGTCTACGCGATCATCCTGATCGGCCTGGGTCGGTACTCGGAAGCCTACGAGTTCGGCAAGCTCGCGATGGATCTCAACGAGAAGATGGGCTGTGTCGACACGGCGTCCAAGGTGAAGTCCAGCTTCGCGGTGTTCATCGCCCACTACCGGGAGCCGCTCCGGCTGTCGTTCTCGTATCTCTCACAGGCGTACCAGGACGGCCTGGAGGTGGGGGACATCCAGTTCGCCAGCTACTCCGTCATGCACGGGATCGTCAACGGGATAGGCGTCGGCAACAACCTCGCCGCGATCGCCGAGGAGATAGAGAGGGGCTCCCCTTTCCTCCAGCGCACCAAGAACGTCGTGGCCATCCTGATCGTGACCTCGGCGAAGCAGATGGTCGCGAGCTTGCGAGGGCGCACGCATGGCCGCCACACCCTGAGCGATGGCGCCTTCGACGAGGCGGCGTTCGACGCCGAGATGGCGGCCCCGGGCCTCGAGCACATGGCGGCATACTACAACGTCCACAAGGCGCAGCTCGCGTTCCTCTACGAGGACCACGAGCGCGCGCTGTCCTTCGTCGCCCTCGCGGAGCGGCTGCGCCCGTACCTGGGCCACATGTGGATCTCGACCGAGATCCCGTTCTACGGGAGCCTGATCATGCTGGCGCTGTACCCGGCGGCGGCGCCCGCCGAGCGAGAGCGCTACGAGAGAGAGTTCGACCGGTACGCGGCCGAGATCGCGGTGTGGGCGGACAGCTGCCCGGAGAACTTCCACCACAGGCGTCTCCTGCTATCCGCCGAGCGCGCGCGCATCGCCGGCGACGACGCGGCGGCGATGGACCTCTACGAGCGGGCGATCATGGCGGCGCACGAGAACGAGTTCCCGCACCACGAGGCGCTGGCGAACGAGCTCGCCGCGAGGTTCCACCTCGCGAGGGGCAGGGCGAAGATCGCGCGCGTCTACATGATTGACGCCCTCTACGGCTACACGCGCTGGGGCGCCGCGGCCAAGGCCATGCAGCTCAAGGAGAAGTACGCGGAGCTCTTGCCGCGGGACGCGGGGGCGGCGAGGGCTGCCGGGCCGACGGAGATAGCGACGATCGTCGGGGCCGGCGAGATGCTGGATCTCGCGACCGTCGTGCGGGCTTCCCAGGCGATCTCGGGAGAGATCGAGCTCGGCAAGCTCCTCGAGAGGCTGATGCGGACCGCGATGGAGAACGCGGGGGCCAGCAAGGGATACCTGCTGCTCGCGAACAACGACGAGCTGTACGTCGAGGCGGCGGCGGACGCCGAGGAGCCGCCCAGCAGCGTCCTCCAGTCGGTGCCGCTCGAGGAGGTGGAGGGCCTCTCGCGGGCGGTCGTGCGATACGTCCAGAAGACGAAGGAGCGCGTCGTCCTCGCCAACGCAGCGCGCGAGAGCACATTCCTGTCCGACCCGTACATGGCGCGGAAGAAGCCGAAATCGATCCTGTGTGCGCCGATCGTCCAGCAAGGCAAGCTGGTCGGGGTCCTCTATCTGGAGAACACCTTGCTCGAGGACGCGTTCACGCCGGCGCGCATCAAGGTCCTGCAGGTCCTGTCCGCGCAGGCCGCCATCTCGATCGAGAACAGCCGCCTGTACGGCAGGCTCGAAGAGAAGGTCAAAGAGCGCACGGCGGAGCTCCAGGAGGCCCAGGCGAAGCTGATCCGCCTGGAGCGCGAGGCGACGGAGAAGCGGATGGCGGGCGCCTTCGCGCACGAGATCCGGAACGCGCTCGCGGGGGCGAGCCTGGTGCTCGCGAGGGTCCTCGGGCAGGATGAGACGGCCTCGCGCCCCAGCCTCACCTTCGACTCGGCTGTGGAGCTCGGCAAGCTGCACGAGGAGCTCGCCGAGCATCTGCCGGGCGAGGCGCTGGGTCCGCTCACGGCGCGGCTCCAGCGCGTCTTCGAGAACCAGGAGGCGCTCGACGCCGCCCTGAACCTCGTGCTCAAGGCGACCACCCGGGTGCTCACCATCACCAAGGCGATCCTTGATTTCTCCAGGATCACGGGCGGCGAGCGCTCATGGGAACGGATCAGCCTGAACGAGCTGATCGACAGCGCGCTCGTCGATTTCAGGGAGACGACCGGAGGATCCAGCATCTCGGTCCAGGCCGACATCGCGGGGACCATCAGCATCGTGGCAGATCCGACGCAGTGTTACTCCGTCCTGCAGAACCTCCTGAACAACGCGCGCGACGCCATCCTCGAGAGGAGCGGGCGAGGTGGCGCGGGCCTGATCGAGATCTCGGCGAGGGAGGAGGCCGGTGCGTGCGTCCTCCAGGTGACGGATGACGGCGTGGGCATCCGGGAGGCGGATCTACCGAACATCTTCGAGTCGTTCTATTCCACGAAACCCGCGACCGGGACCGGCCTGGGTCTCGCCGTCGTCAAGCGGATCATCGACGCCAGTCGCGGGACCATCGAGGTGCAGAGCGAATGGGGCAAGGGCACCCGGTTCACGGTGACCCTGCCGACGGCGGGCGTGTCGTAGGTGATGGGCATCGTGAGCGAGCGAAGAGCCGGGGTGAGCACGAACCGGCGAGAGGGTGGCCCCGTGCTGCAAGGATGCGGGCAATGGCGTTCAACGACCTGAGATACTCATGGCGCAAGAGGAGCGAACCACCGGCGAACGCGCCGCCACGCCCCGTGATCCTCGTGATCGACGATGACGCCGCGGCGCGAGACTCGCTCGACTTCATCCTGAGCGAGAAGTACGACGTCCTGCTGTGCGCGTCGGCGAGGGAGGGGCTGGCCGCCTTGCGCGACGGCGTCTACGCGGTCGTCCTCGACGTGAAGATGGAGGGGCACGACGGCTTCTGGGCGTGCGACCAGCTCCGGAAGAGGCAGCCCGATATCCCCATCATCTTCTATTCGGCCTACCAGAACATCAAGGACCCCGCGAGGGTCATCAGAGAACATCGGCCGTTCGCCTATGTCATCAAGGACGGTGACATCAACAGGATCTTGACGTCGATCGAGACCGCCGTGCGAGTCTACACGTTGACGATGGAAAACAAGCGGTTCAACGATTCCTTGAAGGGCACCAGGCGCGACGGCTGACGGCGACCGACGTCCGGCGCCTCTGGATGCGTGTTGCCGCCGTCCTCCACGGCCTACCTGTCACCGAGGTCTTCATCCATGACGTTCGCAAACCCACAGGCTCTCGTCGACACCGGCTGGCTGCAGGAGCACCTCGACGACCCCGATCTGCGCATCCTGGACTGCACGGTCTTCCTGACACCGACGTCGGGCGGCGTCCACGTCGAGAGCGGGCGCGCCGCGTGGGCCGAGGCGCATATCCCGGGCAGCGCGTTCGCCGACCTCCTCGCGGATCTGTCGGACCGAGGAGATCCATCGCCGGTGATGATGCCTCCTGCGGAGCAGTTCGCGGCGGCGATGTCCAGCTACGGCGTCGGCGACGGCGTCCGGGTGGTGCTCTACGATGCCTCGATGAACATGTGGGCGGCCCGCGTCTTCTGGATGCTGAGGGCGTTCGGCTTCGACCACGCCGCCGTGCTCGACGGCGGGTGGCGGAAGTGGACGGCGGAGGGCCGACCCGTATCGGCCGACGCCGTCAGGCATGCTCGGGCGCGGTTCGTGGCCCGGCCTCGCGCCGGCTGGATCGTCGGTAAGAGCGGGGTGCTCGCCGCGGTGGGCGACACGGACACATGCATCGTCAACGCGCTGTCGGCCGAGGAGCACGCCGGAGAGGTGACGCGCGTCGCGCGGCCCGGGCGCATTCCGGGCAGCGTCAACGTCCCCGCAGGCGCTCTGGTCGATCCGAGCTCGCACGCGTACCTGGCTCCGGCGATCCTGCGGGACCGCTTCGAGGCAGCCGGAGCCCTGGGGCGCAAGCGCATCATCACGTATTGCGGCGGCGGGATCGCGGCGTGCAGCGATGCCTTCGTGTTGAGCCTGCTCGGCGCGGAGAACGTGGCCGTCTACGACGGGTCCCTGGCCGAGTGGACGGCGGATCCCGCGCTCCCGCTGGAAGTGGGCTGACGCGCTCGGGCCCAGGCGCAATCACCAGCGTCGAGCGCGCCGGCCGTCACGGCTCCGGAACGCCCTCTTCGAGCCACGTCCGCGCGCTCTCGGCGGTGAGCTTGAAGTCCGGGGGCACCCTCGACCGCCTGACGGTCTCCCCTGCCGCGTCTCGCCCCGTGAGGATGGCGTGGGGATCGTCCTCGTCGGGCACGATGTCGAGGTCCACCCGCATCCGGGCGCCGCCCCCGACCACCGTCGTCACGCTCCGGTGCAGCTGCGCCCGGCGTTGCTGGTCGTGCCGCGAGAGGATCTCGTTCGCCGTCTTCACCAGGGTGGCGAAGGCGCTCGCGTCGAGCGGCTTCGGGTTCTTCTTGTCACGCCCCATCGTCCACGGCCCCACCAGCGAGGGCTCGCTCTGGCCGTCGCACGTCATCTCGACGGCCCACCCATCGTCGTCCTCGTTCTTGATGACCCGCGCCGTCCACCCGTTCCCCTTCCAAAGCTTCGGGTCCTGATCTTCAGGACGGATCGGGTGCGTCTGCCCGACCTCGTCGTGCGCCGCGTCCGTCGCATCGTGCGTCGTGTCCATGGACGCGTCGGTGTACCCGCCGCGCGCCCGGCGCGTCCACCCCCTCCCGCGCATCTCGGGCATTTCCTGTCAGCCCCTCACGGCGCTGGACCACCTCCCTTCAAGTCCGAGGGAGGCATGGCAACGGCGTCGTTCAAGCGCCGCTGCAGGTCTGGATCGCCACAGACCTCCGCCGCGGGCTGGCTGACGGCCGCGGAGCTGCGACACTCCGCGCATGCTCCTCCACCGGCGCCCCTTCCTGGCCGTGTGCGCCGCAGCCCTCGCCCCGAGCACCGCCGTCGCCGACCCCGCCGGCGCCGCGCCGCCCTCGCCGCCGCCCGCCGGCGCCGCGCCGCCCTCGCCGCCGCCCCCCGCTTCCCCGCCCGCCTTCGACATCCGCGACCTCCAGGTCCCCGGCGATCGCGCCCTCGGCAGGCGGTTCACGCTGCTCGTCCCGAAGCACCTCGCCCCGGGCGAGCGCGTGCCGCTTCTCGTGCTCCTCCACGGCCTTGGCGAGACCGGCGACGAGCGCCTCGGCGCCTTCGCGTGGCTGGAGCGGTACGGCCTCGGGCCGGCCTACGAGCGGCTGCGCCGCCCGCCGCTCGGGCGCACCTCGCGCCGCAAGGACTGGACGGACGCGCGGCTCGCCGAGGTCAACGCCGCGCTCGCGGCGCGGCCGTTCCGCGGCCTCGCGATCGCGTGCCCCTTCACGCCCAACGTCCACAAGGCCCCGAACCCCGCCGCGGCGCTCGACGGCTACGCGCGCTGGCTCGCGGAGGTGGTCCTGCCGCGCGCCCGCGCCGAGGCGCCCGTGTTCGACGACGCGGCCCGCACCTCGCTCGACGGCTGCTCGCTCGGCGGCTTCATCGGGATCGAGGTGTTCCTCCGCCGGCCCGAGCTCTTCGGCGCCTGGGGCGGCGTGCAGTCCGCCATCAGCGCCCACCGCGCCCCTGCCTACGCCGACCGGCTCGCCAGGGCCGTCGCCGCGGCCGGCCCGCGCGCTCTCCACCTGCTCACCAGCGAGGGAGACCCGTTCCGCGACGCGAACGCCGCCCTCGCCGCGCAGCTCGCGAAGCGGTCCATCCCCCGCACCCTCCGCGTCCTGCCGGGCCCGCACGACCAGCCCTGGCTCCGCGAGGCCGGCACCATCGAGATGCTCCTCTTCCACGACCGCCGCCCGCGCTGAGCCGGTGCCGCGCGCTCGGCCGCCTACCCGAGCGGCGCCTACCCGAGCAGCCCGGCTTCCCGCAGGAACGCCCCCTCGACCGCGGCGTAGTCGGCCTCCACGTCGAGCCGCGCGAGGACCGAGTAGAACCCGAACTGGAGCCGGTTGAGGAACAACATGCCCGGCGGCAGCTGCACGAACCCGCTGTCCTTCACGAGGATCTGCTCCTTGATCGCTTTCACGCCCTCCACGAGCCCCGTCACGTAGGCCCGCGTGACGCGGAACGGCGCGCTGAACAGCGGCTCGAAGCACCGGCGCGTGTACGCCAGCGAGAGCTCCTCGAACCGCCCGCCGCGCGTCCCGAGGATGAGCGCCGCGTGGCGCGCGAACGCCGCCTCATCCTTGCGGAGCGCCGCGAGGTGCATCGCTCGCCCGTGCTCGAGCCGCGCGCCGTCGAGCGGCTCCACGCAGCCGAAATCGAGGAAGGTGACCCGGCCGTCCTCGTGAAAGAGGTAGTTGCCCGGGTGCGGATCCGCGTTGAACATCCCGCCGACGAGGTTGCCCTTGAAGACGAAGCGCCACAGCGTCTCGGCGTAGGCGCGCCGGGTGCGCTCGTCGCGCGTCGCGGCCTCCTCCAGGGTCGCGCCGCGCGCGAGCTCGGCGGTGAGCACGCGGCGCGACGAGCGGGCCGCGATGACCTCGGGGATATGGATGGTCGGATCCCCCCGGTGGACGCCCGCGAAATAGCGCTGTCGCTCCGCCTCCAGGACATAGTCGAGCTCCTCGAGGAAGCGCGCCCTGACCTCCTCGAGCACCCGCTTCGAGTCGAGCGCCCTGGGCCCGACCGCGCCGACGATCGCCTGGAGCACGCCGGCGTTCTCGAGGTCGCTCGCGAGCGCCCGGTCGATCCCCGGGTGTTGCACCTTCACCGCGACCGCGCGCCCATCCGCGAGCGCAGCGCGGTGCACCTGGCCGATGGAGGCGCTCGCGAACGGCGCGTCATCCCAGGCCGCGAAGAGCTCGCCGATGTCCGCCCCGAGGTCCTCCTCGACGACCGCGCGGATGGCCGCGGGCGACGACGTCGGCGCGGCGGCGCGGAGCGAGCGCAGCGCGGCCTCGTAGGCCGCTCGCTCCGGCTCGGGGACGAAGCCATCGACGTAGCTCGCCATCTGGCCGACCTTCGCGGCGAGCCCCCGCATCGTGCCCAGCACCTCGGCCACGTGCGCCGCGGCGTCCGCGGCGGCGTCGCCCCGCCGCCCGAGCAGGTGGGCCGCCCCCGCGCGCGCCCCGAGGCCCGCGAGGCGGACGAAGCGGTTCAGCCGGCCCTCGGGGAGCTTCTTCTCGATCGTCATCGGCGCAGCCGGCGCGTATAGCATGGCCCGGCCCACCCCCATGAAGACCAACGCCGCGCGCATCCTCGACAGCCTCGGCATCGCGTACGAGCTGCGCACCTACGAGGTGGACCCGAGCGACCTGACCGCGGGCACCGTGGCCAGGAAGATCGGCCTGCCGCCGGAGCAGGTGTGGAAGACGCTTGTGGCGCGCGGCGATCGCCACGGCGTTTGCTTCGCGGTGGTGCCGGGCAACGCCCAGCTCGATCTGAAGGCGATGGCCAGGCTCACCGGCGACCGGAAGGTCGACACGGTATCGCTGAAGGAGGTCCAGCCGCTCACCGGTTACGTGCGCGGCGGGGTCACGGCGCTGGGCGCGAAGAAGGCCTATCCCGTCTATGCAGACGAGACGATCGAGCTCTTCGAGGTCGTCTCCATCTCGGCCGGCGTGCGCGGCACGCAGATCCTCGTCGCTCCCGGCGATTATCTGCGCGCGACGAGGGCGAAGGTCGGCGCCATCGCGTCGCCCGGCGGCGACGCGGATTGAACACGTCGCCCGGCGGCGACGCGGATTGAACGCGTCGCCCGGCGGCGACGCGGATTGAACGCGCGCGCCGCCGGATCCGCGGTATGATGGCAGAGCTCGCCTCCGGTCCGGCGCCGGGCGGCGACGAGGGATATGACCAGAGCGGCATGCGACCTGCGCGATCCGAGCGAGCTGAGCACCGCCGAGCTGCGGCAGCGGTGCCGGGGCTGCAAGCCGTGGGAGCTCGGGCTCGGCGCGGTCCAGCTGGCCGCCTCGGCGGCGGCCGGAGGCGCCGTGCTCGCGGCGGCCGGCGCCTGCATTCCGGGGCTGGTCCAGTGCATCAGCGTGGGTCCCGCGCTCGCGGCCGGGCTCGCGGTCTGGGAGTCGATCGGCGTGGCCAGGGGGTGGCTCCCGGGCGCGGCGTACCGCGATGAGCTCGCGTTCCGCGCGTGGCACGCGGGGCTCTCGCCGTGGGTCGGGCCAGCAGCGCAGCGCCGCTGGGCGAGGCGCGCGCTGGCGCGCCGGCCCGCGGCCCCCGACTGGCTGCTCGTCCTCGAGGGCATCGCGCCGGCCGGCGGAGGGCGCCGCTGGGTCAAGGTCGAGCTCTCGCTGTCCCCCTCCTCGGACGGCCCGTTCCGCTCGCAGGCCAGCGGGCACGCGCTGCTGCGCGCGGGCGGCGACGGCGCAGAAGCGCCGCACGAGCGGCGCCTCGCGCTCGAGGAGCTCGACGACCTGAGGCGGGCCGTCGCAGAGCTCCCGGCGGGGCTCTCGCTGGCTCCCCCCGCCTCGCCCCGGGATCCCGCGGTGTTCAACGGCCGCTGCGAGCTGCTCATCGCCAGGAGGACGCCGTTCGCCGCGGCCCAGCTGACGAGCGCGTTCCCGTCGCTCGAGGCGGGCCCTCAGGCGCCCTCGCTGTCGCTGTTGCACCGCCTGGTCCAGCTGGCCTGGTGCGGGGGCGAGTCAGGTCCGAGCCGGCGCGGCGGCTGACGCGGGCGCCTCGCGCATCAGGCGCCGGCCGACCAGCACCAGCAGGACACCGGACGCGAGGAAAGCCAGGTCCCAGCCGAGCTGCCCCGGACCTGGACGGACATGGTGGATCTGCAGGAGGTGATGGTCGATCACCCCCTCGACCAGGTTGAACAGCCCCCAGCCCATGGCGGCAGCGCCCGGGAGCATCCGTCCCGGGAGCTCGGCTCCGCCCACGCGCAGGGCGCCCCAGAGCTTGAACACACCTGCCACAGTGAGGCCCAATGCGACAACGCCGAACAGACCGTCGGCGAAGATGTTCCGCCTCACATCGTCGATGGTCGCGCCTGGATGGCAGCTGAAGCAGATCAGGTGATGCCACTGCAGGAGCTGATGAAACAAGATGCCGTCGATCAGGCCACCTGCGCCCATACCGAAGAGCACTCCCGCCGTCTTCACGGCGCGTGATGTCCTCGTGGCGGTGGTGATCTCGAGCGGGCGGGCTGTGCTCATGAAATCCTCCTGAGCGCGCCCCCATGCGAGCGGCAAACCACAGCCGTCGGGCGGCGGAGGACGGATCCAGCGGGCGGGCGGGGCGACCGGTTCGCCGCCGCGGCGCCGCGCCGGCCGGCGCGATCTGGCAGCTCCCGACTCCGTGAGCTGGCCACGTCGGGCCTGGCATGGAGTTGGCACATGCGAGGATCCCACGTAGCCGCAGAAATCGCTGAAAGGTGCCAGATGGACAATCGAATGAACCCGGAACGCGCCGCAGGAACGGCGGAGCCGGAGCACCAGGGTCCCAGGCCGGTCCCCTACACGTACCATGACGGTCGCGAGGACTACCTCCATGTCGGCCGCCGGGAAGGCGCGGAGTCGGATCAGCCCGAGGCGCTGATCCCGCCTTCGGAGCGGGTGACGTCACCTGTCCAGGCGACTTCCCTGCCGCCCGAAGCCGCGTCCGTGACCCCCGAGGCGACGGCGCTGCCGCCCGAGGCGACCACCCTGCCGCCCGAAGCCGCGTCCGTCACCCCCGAGGTGACGGTGCTGCCGCCCGAGGCGACCGCCCTGCCGCCCGCGGCGGCGCCCGAGTCTCCCTGGGCGACGCCGCGCGCAGCGGCGCAGCGCCCTCAGCAGGCGCTCCGGATGAGCGAGATCGTCACGCGCGGGCTGCGGACCGGCGCCGTGCTGACGGCAGCGACGATGTGCACGATGATGGCAGCGTCCACCCTCAAGCGCGGATCGCCCTGGGCTGCGATGAACGCCATGGTGGCGGCGGTCGGCCTCGGCGGTCGCCGCGTGAAGGACCGGTTCGACCCGGTCGCCACGCCCACCGGGGTCGCGGCGCTCTCCATGGGCATGCTCATGTGGGGCATCGGCTACGAGACGGCGCTCAACGCAGCAGGGCGGCGCAGCGGCGCGCTCACGGGCGCGCTGTCGGCGCTCGGCGGCTTCTTGCTCGACGATCTGGTCATGCCCGACCGGCTCATGAAGGGCTTCCGCGACAAGATGGGCGCGCTCGGCACCGTCGGCAGGTACGTCGCCCTCGGCGTCGCGAGCGCCGTGGCCCCGCGGTGAGCGCGCGAGGCGCCGGCGCAAGCGCCCCGCTATCTCTGCCCGGCGGCCTTGCGGTCCTTCTCGCCCGGCTCCTCGTGCTGGGGCAACGCGCCTCTCGGCTGCGCGTGTTCGGTCGCGCCGCTCTCCGGCGGCGGCTCCTCCTCGGGCGGGGCCGCCGCGCCCTCGGCCGTGGCCTCGGCGCCGGTCTCCCGCAGCTCGAGCGAGCCCGCGGGGCCGCCGCGGCCCGACTCCTCGTACGGCCCGCCGCCGAGCGAGCCCGGCGCGCGGAGCTCGGCGTCCTTGGGGTGCGGCCCGTCGAGCCGGAAGATCCCCTTCGATTGATCGACCTCGTCGAACCGCCTGTTCTCCTGCGCCTGCGCCTCGGACCGCTGCTTGGCCTTTTGCCCCATGATCCCCTCCCTCGCCCGGCGCGCAGTGCGTCGACCGCACACACGCCCGCCTCGACCCGCGGCGTGCATGCGAGGTGCCGGACCGCGCCGGCCCCGCCCGCTCACGCGGGCCGCGCCGCGCCCTGCTCCCCCGAGGCGGCCCCCGCCGCGACCGGCTGGGTGAGCTGCTCGGAGGGCGTCCCGGCGGCCATCTGCTGGGCGACGATCAGCTCCCGCGCCTGCTGCCGCAGCCCGGGGAGCCTCGCGGCGAACACCGCCGCCGCTGCGACGCAGCACGCGCCGCCCGAGGCCACGGTCGCGGGCGCGCCGATCTTGCCCGCGAGCCAGCCGGCGAGCAGCGCGCCGAGCGGGGCCATCCCCATGAACATCATCGCGTAGACCGCCATGACGCGCCCGCGGAGCGCGTCCGGCACCATCGCCTGCACGAGCGTGTTCGACCCCGCCATCTGCACCATCATCGAGAAGCCGACGGGCACGAGCAGGAGCGCCGAGAGCCAGAACGACCGCGACAGGGCGAACAGCCCGAGCGCCACCCCGAACCCCGCGCAGGCCGCGGCGACCCAGCGGCCGAGGCCCCGGAGCCGCCTCCGGCTGGCGAGGACGAGCGCGCCAAGCAGCGCCCCGACGCCCGACGCGCCCATCAGGATGCCGAGCCCCTGCGCCCCCCCGCGCAGGATCCGATCGGCGAAAATCGGCATCAGCACCGCGTACGGCATCGCGGTGACGCTCACGACCCCGAGCAGGACGAGCAGCGCGCGGATGGCCCTGGTGCGCGCGACGAACCGGAAGCCCTCGACCGTATGGGCGAACGCGGAGACGCGCCCGGCGGCGGCCGGACGGGGCGCGACGCGCATCGCCAGGAGGCTCCCGAGCACGGCAAGGAAGCTCACCCCGTTCGCGACGAAGCACCACCCCTCGCCGATCGCGCCGACGAGGATGCCCGCCACCGCCGGGCCGAGGATCCGCGCGCCGTTGAACATCGAGGAGTTGAGCGCGATGGCGTTGGCGAGGTCCTCCCTGCCCACCATCTCGACGACGAACGCCTGCCGCGTCGGGATGTCGAACGCGTTGACGACGCCGAGGAGCACGCTGAACCCGAGGATGTGCGGGACCTGGACGTGCCCGCTCAGGGTGAGCGCGCCGAGCCCGAAGGCGAGCGCCATCGCGGCGGACTGCGTGGCGAGCAGGATGCGGTGGCGGCTCCGCCGGTCGGCCACCGTGCCGCCGATCGGGGCGAGCAGGAAGACGGGGATCTGCGTCGCGAACCCGACGGCGCCGAGCAGCAGCGACGAGCCCGTCAGCCGGTAGACGAGCCACGACTGGGCGACCGACTGCATCCAGGTGCCGACCAGCGAGACGAGCTGGCCGGCGAAGAAGAGCTGGTAGTTGCGGTGGCGGAGCGCGCGCAACAGCGACGGGGCGGAGGCCGCCGAGCGCTCACCACGACCCGCCGCGGGCGGCGGCTCCGCTTCAGGCTGACCCATGGCCGAAGTATGGGGCGCGGAAGGCCCGGGAACCCGGGGTTCGGAGGATCCGAGCGCGGCGGGGTGAGGCGCGTGGCCTCCGGCCGGGCTCCGCCGCGGCGCGCTCCCCCGGGCGCCGCCGCGGCGCGCGGATCAGCCCCCGCCCGCGTAGTTGGCGGGCCACGCCGCCGAGAGGAGGCCCCCGTCGACGGCGACGTCCTGGCCGGTGATGAACGAGGCCTTGTCGCTGAAGAGGAAGGCGACGAGCGCGGCTACCTCGTCGGGCCCGCCGACGCGGTTCATGGCGTGGAGCGACGCGGCGAAGGCGCGTCCCTGGGGATCGTCGAGGCGCCAGCCGGCCGTCGACATCTCCGACTCGACGACGCCGGGGCTCACCGCGTTGATGCGGATCCCCTTCTGCGCGTACTCGACCGCGGCGGTGCGCGTGAGCGCGACGAGGCCGGCCTTGGAGGCAGCGTAGACCGCGAGCCCGGGGAAGAAGCGCGACGCGGCCACCGACGCGCAGTTGACGATCGAGCCCCCGCCGCTCGCGAGCATGGCTTTGATCTGGTACTTCATGCACCAGAAGACGCCGCGGAGGTTCGTGTCCATGACCAGGTCGTAGTCGGCGTTGGACATGTCGGCGAGCGGCATCAAGAAGCCGGATCCGGCGTTGTTGAAGCTGCAGTCGAGGCGCCCGTAGGTGGACACCGCGGCCTTCACGAGCGCCTCGACGTCGCCCTCGACCCGCATGTCGGCGGTGACCCAGGCGATCTCCCCGCCGCGATCCTTGACGGCCGCGACGAGCTCGCGCCCTTGCGCCTCGCGCCGCGCGCTCGCGACCACCTTGGCGCCCTCGGCGGCCAGCGCGACGGCCGTCGACCTGCCGATGCCCGAGCTCGCGCCCGTGACGATGACGACCTTGTCTTTCAGAGCTCCCATGCCTCACATCCCTCGCGAAGGTGGCCGGCGCCTCCGTGACAGGCGCCGGCGCTTGTGAAATGCAGAGTTGAGGAACAACCGTCTTCGACCGTCTGGAGCGCAAATCGAGCGCGCAGAGCGGGCCAGTGACGATGCCAAGGGCGGGTACGAAAGGGAAGCGATTCCGGCGTTCTACGCGCCTCTACACGAGACGCACACGACACGCACACGACGCGCACACGACGCGCGACATGGCTCCTTGTGCCGTGATGTCGCGCGTGCGTCGCCCTGGTCGCGCCGGGCTGCGCGGATGTGGGTCACGTCACCCTCGACCGAGGTGGCGTCGGCGCGGAGCGCGCGGCCACGGCGGAGATGGGCTATAGGCCAGCGTCCATGAACCGACCGTACCTTATCGCCGGCGCGCTCTTCCTGGCCGGCCACCTCTTCGCGCTCGGCTGCAGCGCCCCCAAGCCGGAGCCCGAGATCGCGTCCTCGGCCTCGCAGAGCGGCTACGCGGAGCGCTACCCGGCCGAGCTCCAGGCGACGGCCACGTCGTTCGGCGAGCGCGTCGACCTCGCGAAGCGCGCCACCGAGCAGTTCGCGGGCTATCCCGACCAGCTCAAGAAGCCGGACTGGAAGCTGGTCCTCGACGTCATCGAGCAGGCGGACGCGGCGGGCCGGAGCTACGACTACGTGGAGCGCGTGCGCGCCGTCGACGGCGCGGCGGCGTTCTTCAACGACAACAAGGAGGACCTCACCCGCAAGGTGAGCGGCGCCGCGCAGTACGTCGTCAAGCAGAAGGGGTGCGACGTCGACGTCACCGGGGCCACGGCGCACGCGCTCGAGGACGGCGTCGAGCGCCAGCTCGAGAAGTACGTCCGCGAGCGCAGCGAGGCGCACCGCCGCATCGAGCGCTACCGCGCCTCGCTCGGCAAGGAGAACGCCGCGACGCTCGAGAAGCAGGCCGACGCCGTGAGCTTCGTGAGCTACGTCGTCCACATCGACATGGTCGAGCACAAGCTCCGGCTCCGCCGCATGCTCGAGGAGATCGAGACCATCAAGAAGTCGATCGACGAGGCGGTCGAGGCGGAGCGAGCATTCCAGTCCTCAGGCAGCCGCACCGACGAGGAGAAGAAGGCGTCGGAGGCGCGCATCGAGGAGCTCGGGCGCAGCAAGGCGATGCTCGACTCGTCCGCGACCCAGGCGAAGCAGATCGACGAGACGATGGAGGAGCGCATCGTCGCGGCCCAGAAGACCTACCGCGAGGCGATGGACCGCCTGATCGCCACCCTGCGCAAGAACGCCGGCCTTCCGGCGGAGCCCCGCGAGGGCTGAGCCCGGTCCCGTAGGCGCCAACCAAGCTTCGCGCCGCGTTCTCCTACATCCGAACGTTCACGTTCACGTTCACGTTGGTAACCGATGGTGGAAGGGGGCGGGCTTCTTCTCCCTATCCCGCCCACCGCGCGGCCATCTCCAGCGTCCGCTGGTTCTCCGGTATCGTGAGGAACCGCTCCCTCCACACCGGATCGCTGATCTTCCCCGCCCTCTCCATCAACCTCTCCCTCGCCGCCGCGATAGCCGCCGCGCAGTCCGCCTCCATCCCGTTCGCCGCCAGCGCTTCCGCGTAGACGTTCCTCACCGCGGACTCCCCCTCCTCGATCGCCCCGAGCGCCTTCAGCATCGAGAACGCCTCCCCCGCCGCCGAGAGCGCCTCGTCGAACCTCCCCAGCCCGAGCAGCGCCCTCGCCCTCGCCGCCACCGCCGCCGCGCGCAGCGGCGGCGCGCTCTGCAGGAGCTCCGCCGCCGCCCTCGCCTCCTGCTCCGCCCCCTCGAAGTCCCGCGCGAGCAGCGCGATCCGCGCGAGGTACGTCCGCGCGCTCCCCTCCGTGCGCGGATCCCCGAGCCGCTGCGACAGCGCGATCGCCTCGCGCTCGGTCCGCTCCGCCTCCTCGATCCGCCCCCGGTAGCCGAGGACGTGCCCCAGGTTGCTGAGCGTCGCCACCGCGAGATCGTGCAACCCCATCCGCTCCGCGCCCGAGAGCGCGCTGCGCAGCACCTCCTCCGCGCCCGCGAAATCCCCGAGCTCCGCGTGCATGTACCCGACGTTCATGCGGAACGCGCACGCGTTGCCGCGGTCGCCCGCGCGCTCGAACGCCGCGAGCGCCGCGGACAGCCCCGCGAGGCACGCGCTGGGATCGCCGCTCACGAGCGCCCGGGCCGACCGCGCCGCGTGCAGCCGCGCCACGACCTCGACCTCCCGCTCCGCGAGATCCGTCCCGTCGCCCTCGATCGCGTCGATCAGCGCGTCCGCGAACGCGTAGCGCCCCCCGAACACCAGCAGCAGCGCCCCCTCGCCGAGGCACATGTGCTTCGCCACGAGCGCGCCCTCCGCCTCCGCCTCGGCGGCCTGCGCCGCGCTCATCCAGCGCTCCACCCGCTCGAAGCCGCCCAGCTTGCCCGCGGCCATGGCGACGTGCTTGATCGCCGAGAACCACGCCGCGGAGCCGGCGGGCAGCCGGTCCACCGCCTCGGTCCCGCGCTGCTCCGCGAGCGCGAGCTCCCCGCGCCAGACGTGCGCCTCGGCCTCCACGAGGCGCAGCGCGCCGAGCGCCTGCGCGTTCGGGCCGCACGCGACGCCGCGCTCGGCGCGCTCGATCGCCGCGGCGAGGTCCTGCGCCCGCAGCGCCTGCTCCGCCGCGCGGCAGTACGCGGCCGCGGCCCGCGACAGCTCACCGCCGCGCTCGAAGTGCTCGCCGAGCGCCATCGCGTCCACCGCGCCCGCGCCCGCGCGCGACAGCCACTCGCCGGCGAGCCGGTGCCCGAGCCGCCGGTCGCCGTCCGTCAGCATCCCGTAAGCCGCCTCCCGCACGATCGCGTGCTGGAAGCCGTACTCCACCTCGCCGGGGAGGCTGCCCTCGCCGCGCCGGGAGATCACCTCGCGCTGCTCCAGCTCGACCAGCGTCGGCGCGACCTGCGCCCCGCCCACGAGCGCCGACACCCCGCCCTGCCAGAACGTCTGCCCGAAGACGCTCGCCGCCCGCAGCGCCCGCCGCGCCTCGATGTCGAGCGCCTCGATGCGCGCCTGCACCATCGCCACCACCGTCTCGGGCAGGTCGGCGCCCTTGCCGTCGGCCACCGCGCGGAGCTGCTCCTCCAGGTAGAACGCGTTGCCGTCGGCGCGGTCGACGATCATCGCGAGGAGCTCCGGCGCGACGTCCTCGCCGAGCACCTGGCGCACCAGCCGCTCGCTCGCGCGCCGCGGCAGCCCCGACAGCTGCACCTCGTGGACGCCGCGCCCCGCCCAGAGCTTCGGGAAGAGCTCCCGCACCTCTGGCCGGCCGAGCGCGAGCACCATC
This sequence comes from Sorangium sp. So ce327, assembly GCF_051530205.1. NCBI lineage: Bacteria > Pseudomonadati > Myxococcota > Polyangiales > Polyangiaceae > Sorangium > Sorangium sp. So ce327. The sequence goes on from NZ_CP150330.1 coordinate 6,989,971, forward strand.
AGCCGCTGATCGCCGAGGTTGCGGAGCGCCGAGTCGACGAGCAGCACGCTCGGCAGATCGCCCCAGTGCAGGTCCTCGAGCACGAGCAGCACGGGCCTCGCCGAGCACTCGGCCCTGAGGAGCTCCTCCCAGGCGACGCGGATCTGGTCGCTCATCAGCACCGGGCTGCGCCGCGCCGCCATCAGCTGCACGCTGTCGCCGTCGGGGAACGGCACGCCGACGAGCTCCCCGAGGAACGCCGCGGTGCGCGCCGACTCGGCGTGGCCGTACCGCGCGACGCGCGCGCGGAGCTTGCGCTGCCGCGCCTCGATGGGCTCGCCCTCGAAGAGGCCGATGGCGCGCCGCAGCGCCGGCGCCAGCAGCGCGAAGGCCGAGCCGGCGCTCATCGGGTCGCCGCGCCCGATCCACACCTCCAGGTCCTCGCCGCGGTCGCGGAGCCGCCGGATCAGCTCGGAGCGCAGGCGGGATTTCCCTGCGCCCGCGGGCGCGGTCACGAGCACGGCGCTCGGCGTCGACTCCTCGACGCAGTGCGAGAACGCCGCCTCCAGCAGCGCGAGCTCGCGGTCGCGCCCGACGCACGGCGTCGGCTTGCCGAGCAGGGGCGGCGTCGAGGCGAGCTCCTCGCGCTCGCCGTGCAGGCGGAGGCCGCCCGCGTCGCGGGTCACGTCGAACCGGGCGCCGAGCAGCCCCGCGGTCACCTCGTCCATGCAGACGGCGTGCGCGCCGGCCGGCGCGGGCGCGTGCGCGGGCGGCAGCAGGTGGACCGCGCGGTCGATGAGCTCGCCGACCGGCAGCCGCGCGGACATCTCCGCGCGGCCCGTGACGAGCGCGACCGGCACGCTGCCGAGCAGCGCGTTCAGCGCGAGCGCGCAGCGGGCGGACTGCGCCGCGAGGTCGGTCGGGGCGCCGCCGGCGGTGAGCACGATGAGCGGCGAGCGGGACTCCAGGATCTCGAGCTCGCCCTGGTAGCGCTCGGCGACGGCGATGAGCGCCTTGCTGCGCTCCAGGTCCTCCTCCTGGGAGCGCGTCGCCTCGGCGTCGCCGCTCGCGTCGCGCGCGAGCACGAGGCACATCATCTTGCGCTCGTTCGTGGTGATCTCGCCCCCGCGCAGGGTGTTCGACGGGCGGCTGCTCGCGGCGCCGACGCTCGCGTCGTCGAGCGCGAGCAGCTCCGCCGCGACCGCGTCGCCGTCGCGGGGCCGGTCCTTCTGCGCCTTCGCGAGCATGCGCGCGACGAGGTCGTCGAGCGCCTCGGGGATGTCGCCGCGCAGCTCCCGGAGCCGCGGCGGATCCTCGAGGATGACCTTGATGAGCACCGAGAGCCCGTCGGCGCCCTGGAACGCCGAGCGCCCGGTGAGGCACTTGAAGAGCACGCAGCCGAGCGAGAAGACGTCGGCGCGTGGGTCGATGTTCGGCTCGCTGCGGGCCTGCTCCGGCGCCATGTAGCCCGGGGTGCCGAGCATCGTGCCGGGCATGGTGAGGTGCCGGTCCATGGCGCCGAGGCGCACAACGCCGAAGTCGATGAGCGTGACCCCCTCGATCGCGCCGCCCACGAGGAGCAGGTTGCTCGGCTTGAGGTCGCGGTGGACGATGCCGGCGCGGTGCACGACGCCGAGCGTCGACGCGATGCGCGACGCGAGCGCGATGCTCTCGGCGATCGTGAGTGAGCTGCGGGTGAGCCGCTCGGTCAGCGTCTCGCCGGCGAGCCACTCCATCGCGAGGTAGGGCTGCCCCGCGTCGGTCGCGCCGTGCGCGATGTAGCGCACGATGCCCGGGTGCCGCAGCGCGGTGAGCGCCTCGAGCGCCTCGACCTCGCGTGCGAACCGGATCGCCTCCTGGAGCCCTCGCCGCTGCAAGACCTTCAGCGCCACCGGCTCGTTCGTGACCAGATCGCAGGCGCGGTAGACGTCCCCCATCCCGCCCGAGCTGGCGAGGCGCTCGATCAGGAAGCGACGGTCGATGACGTCTCCCACGCGCATCTCGTCCCCGCCTTACCTGAGACCTCGCATGAGCCTGCTTACAACGGAGTAAACGAACTCGGCCCCGATCGCCAGCGACTCCGCCCCCAGCGGCCGGACGAGGCTGCCCGCCGGCGGCTGCGAGCCCGATCGAAGTGTGAGCTGCCAAACATCGCTCATCAGCGCCAGCGTGGGAAGGGACATTTTCTCCCCACCGAGGCAAAACGTCCTGTCTGCGGGGCGCGTGTCACAGGGGCGCATTGCGCTCGTCACCCCGCTTGGGCCTCGATCGCCATGGCACGACCCCTGCTGAGCTGATGGGATCATGAAGGCGAAGCTCTCGAAGAAGCAAAAGAGGAAGCTCAACAAGCTCGCCCGGAGGGCCCTCCGGCCGGTGGCCGCGGCGGCGAGCCTCGCAGCGGTGTTCGCGGCCGGCCTGTACAGCGGTGAGGCGAGAAACTATCTGAGCAGCGCGAAGACCGCCGTGAGCCGGAAGGTGAGGGCGTGGGCGGGCGCGCTGTGCGGTTTGAAGCTGGCCAATGGCGTATCGGGGAGAGCTCACCCCGACGTCGAGCTGGCGCAGCCGTCATGAGGCGCGCCGCCGCGGGCCTGCACGACCGCCTCGCGCCTCGGGCGGTCCTGGGGTAGGTTCGGCCGCCGATGGACACCCGAACTTATTTCCAGGGCAAGAGCGTTCTCATCACCGGCGGTTCGAGCGGCATCGGGCTGTCGTTCGCCAGGCTCGTCGCGGGATACGGCGCCGCGGTCACGCTGGTGGCGCGCCGCCGCGCGCTCCTCGACGAGGCCGCCGTGGGCATCCGGCGCGAGCACCCGTCCGCGCGGGTCGACGTCCTGGAGCTCGACATCAGCCGGGCGGACGACGTGGCGCGGGCGATGGAGTCGCGGCTCGCCGAGCGGCCGATCGATCACCTCGTGAACAACGCGGGCGTGGTGATGCCGGGGCGCTTCCTCGAGCTGCCGGTGGATCAGTTCCGCGGCATGATGGACGTGAACTTCTTTGGCGCCGTGCACCTGTGCAAGGCGGTGCTCCCGGCGATGGCGGCGCGCGGCAGCGGTCATGTGCTCAACGTCTCGTCGCTCGCGGGCGTGATCGGCATCTACGGGTACACGCCGTACGCGGCGAGCAAGTTCGCGCTGATCGGCTTCTCGCAGGCGCTGCGCGCGGAGATGTGGCCTCACGGCGTGCGGGTGAGCGTGTGCATGCCGCCCGACACCGACACTCCGCAGCTGGCGTTCGAGAACCAGTACAAGCCGGCAGAGACAAAGGCCATTGCGGGCAACGTGAAGACGCTCGAGCCGGACGCCGTGGCGCGCAGCATGGCCGACGGCATGGCGCGCGGGCGGTTCGAGATCTACCCCGACGTCGGCTCGCGCGTGAGCGCGATCGCGCAGGGGGTCATTCCTGGGGTGGTCCGGTGGGTCTGCGACAGCGCGCAGCGGAAGGCCGGGCCGGCGGTGGGGTGACGCGGGAGGGCGATAGAAGGGCGGGACTCGTCGCCTGAGGTCCCCCGACAATTCCAGACACTGCCATTGAACGCAAAGCTGGCATCACCCGTGAATAAGCGGCGATACGAGGACGAGTCAGCGATGTCGTCGCGGTCAAGGTGCTCGACGTCGAAGGTGTCAAGAAAGCTGCTGGTGTTCGTCAAGTAGGGCTGCCCGCTCGCCCCACCTCGCGCCAGGCCTCGAGACGAGCATCGTAAAGAATCGCCGGTGCTCAGCCCTTGATGGCGGCTGTAGATCTGGCGCGCACCGCCACAGCGCGCGAGATCACGCCTGGTCAACCTCCATCGCCTGGCCCCCCGACAACCCGGCGGCTTCCGGGGCTTCCACCGACAGCCTCCTTCTGGTACGTGGGGCCGTCGCCCGGGGCCCCGGCTCCGGAGCGGCCCTTCAGACCGAGGCTCGGCCAAGGAGATCCGCACCCGTGCTAAGGAACACACGCCGCGTCGCCGCGCTCCCGCTGTGCATCGCCCTGCTGGCCGGCGCGGCGGAGGGTCGCGCCGAGGCCCCGCCGGAGGCGGTCGCCCGGCTCATGGCGCAGGCGAACGCGGCCGCTCGAGAAGATCGGCTCGCCGACTCGCGCGACCTGTGGATGGCGGTCTGGCGGCTGGAGCGCGCCCAGGTCGCCGCGTGCAACATCGGGGCGCTGTCGCTCCGGCTCGGCGACGCGCCGGCCGCCGTGCGCTGGCTGTCGCTCTGCCAGGAGATCATGCGCGCGCCCAGGACGCCCGCGGAGCGCGCGCTCGTCGCGTCGCGGCTCAGCGACCTGGCCCGCGCGCGGCAGCTCGCCGGCGAGCTCCACGTGGTCGCCCCCGCGGGCTCGAAGATCACGATCGACGGCGCGCCCGCCGAGCTCGAGGGCGACAAGCCCATCCCCGTCGCCCCCGGCCACCACGTGGTGCGCGCCGTGCTGGACGGCGACGTCGCGACGGCCGAGATCGACGTGCCGCGCGGCGAGGCGCGGGAAGTCGTGCTCACGTTCGCTGCCCGGCCCGCCGGCGTCCCTGCGCCGCTCCCAGGCCTCCCGGCCGCGCCCGCAGGCGCGCCGGCGCCGCCCCCCGGCCCCCGCGCCTCCCCCCTTCCCCCCTCGCCTCCCCGGCCCGGGCCGCGGCCGGAACTCGTCGCCGGCGGCTTCGGGCTCTCCGCCACCCTGGCGGCGATCGGCGGCGTGATGCTCGTCGGCGCGGAGAAGAAGGACGACGCGGGCGACACCGCCGCGCTCTCCGCAGGGCCGAACCGTTGCTTCCGGCTGACCCGGCCGATTTGCCAGCAGTCGGCGTCGGCCTACGACGACGCGATCGCCTACCGGGGCGTGGGCCTCGCCGGCCTCATCGCGGGAGGGGCCGTGCTGGCCGCCACGCTCGGTTACACATTCTATCCGCGCGGGCCAGCGGAGATCACGGTGTCGGCCAACGGACTTACGTTGACGAGCTCGTTTTGATGTGCGCTTCGACCATGCGCCCGCTCTGATCGACGGACGCTTCGCACGCTGCGCGATCTTGTGAAAACTTGCGTGACGGCGGCCGCCTGACCGCGGCATACTGCGCCCCGAGACGACCTGGCAAACGACACCCCGGCGGATTGGGGCCGCCTGGGTGCCGGCGCCACAGCCTCGTGCCGGAGGACTGGACGCATGGGTAGACCCATCGCGCGTTGTGCTGCTGCTCTGCTCTTTCTCATCATTTCGGCGACCTTCTTTGCGTGCGGCGACGGGCCCTACGTGGGTGGAAGGTGCGCGACCACGGACCACTGCCAGTCGGACCAGCAGAATGTGCCGGGCACGATCTGCGTCGATGAGCACTGCGAGTGTGGCGAACCGGGGAAGGTCATCTGCTGCGCGCGCGGCGACGACACGCCGAGCTGCTTCGAGGAGTGCCGGACCTGCGACGAGTGCGCCGAGGGCACGGAGGAGTGCTCGGGGGTGCCGGTCCCGCCCGGGAGCTGCGAGGGTGACGCGGAGTGCCCCGGCCCGCCGGACCCGCGGTGCGGGGTCGGGAGGTGCGCGGACGGCGCGTGCGTCGTCGAGATCGAGCGAGGCCCGATCGCCTCGCAGATCCGCGGCGATTGCAAGGTCGAGGAGTGCACGGCCGAGGGCCGCGTGGTCAGCGTGACGGCCGTCGACCCCTACGACGACGGCAACCAGTGCACCCTCGACGCCTGCGAGATCGACGAGCCGCGACATCTCGTGTTGGATGGCGTCGCATGTCCCGCCTCGGGCGCCGGACGATGCCATGAGGGCGCGTGCGTGCAGTGCGTGGACACAGACCCGACGCTGCTGTGCCCTGGCGGGCTCGCGTGTGATGGTGTCTGGTGCGTGCCGGAGCACTGCGTGAACGGCGCGCGAGATGAGGGGCCCCGCGAAACAGGATTGGACTGCGGCGGTTCATGCCGTCCCTGCCCATCGAGCGAGCGCTGCGAGGCCGCCACGGACTGCGAGAGCGGCGTGTGCACGAACGGAAGCTGCATGATCCCGACGTGCAGCGACGGGATAAAGAACGGCCTCGAGGCCGGCGTCGACTGCGGCAAGCTATGGTGCCCGCGCTGCCCGGTGGGCGGGGGCTGCGAGACCGGCGCAGACTGCCTGAGCGGCGTGTGCTGGAGCGGCGTCTGCCAGGCGCCGACCTGCACCGACGGCGTGCAGAACGGCGACGAGGCCGGCGTCGACTGCGGCGGCGCGGCTTGCGCCGCGGCGTGCCCCGAGTGATCGCGCCGCGGGCAGGAGGCCGACGGCGACCATGAGCTTCCAGGACCGTCGTTGATCCCTGAGTCCCCCGCGGATCAAACGCCGCGCTGCACCCCCACATCATGAGCGCATGTCGCCCCCGCTCCCTGGAGCAGGTGGGTTCGCACACGACCCGCCCCCTGAGGTGCTCGCAACTCGGACACGTTGTCCCCGACTTTTCCGTTTGGGTCGTTCACGCGAGGCGCGACATCGACGGGGTGCGTCCGCTAACCTCGCGCCGGGGGATTCCTGTGTCGCGGCTCGGCGACACCGACATCGACGCGCTTTTCGCAGGCGAGGAGGGGAGAACTGCCGTGAAAGACAAGAATCGTTTCTGGAAGCTAGCGTTTGCAGCGTTCGCGGTGCTGTCCATGACATGGATCGCCGGCTGCGCTCAGGGGGGCGGAGACGAGGCGGCCAAGGGCCACGACGGCGACGGCAAGAGCGCCCCGACGACAGCCAAGGTCGTCAAGCTCGCCTTCGTGACGAGCGGGACGAGCGAGTTCTGGCGCATCGCCGGGGCCGGAGTCCACAAGTACGAGCAAGAGGCGAAGATTCAAGTGGACATCAAGGCGCCGCCGAACGGCACGCCCGAAGAGCAGAACCAGATCCTGGAGAGCCTCGCCAGCCAGGGATACGACGCCGTCGCCGTGACCGTCCTGGCGCCGAACGATCAGGTGGCCGTGCTCAACAGGGTCGCCGAGAAGGTCAAGCTGATCACGTTCGACTCCGACGCCCCGAAGTCGAACCGGCTGCTCTACATCGGCACGAACAACTACGAGGCCGGCAAGGCGCTCGGCAACGAGATCGTGAAGATCCTGCCGAACGGCGGGAAGATGGCCGTCTTCGTCGGCATGTTCGCGGTCGACAACGCGACCCAGCGCCTCAAGGGCATCCAGGACGTGGTCACCGCCCACAACATCCAGATCGTCGACAAGCGCGAGGACAACGCCGATCGCGCCAAGGCGCGCGCGAACGTCGAAGACATCATCAACGCCCACCCGGACCTCGACGTCGCGACCGGCCTCTGGTCGTACAACGGGCCGGCCATCATCGCGGCCGTCGAGGCGCTCGGGAAGAAGGGCAAGGTCATCCCGGCCGTGTTCGACGAGGAGGACGTGACGCTCAGCGGCATCGAGAACGGCACGGTGGCGTGCACCGTCGTGCAGAAGCCGTTCCAGTTCGGCTACCTGTCGAGCAAGTGGATGCACGAGCTCGCGACGAAGGGCGACGCGGCCATGGCCGCCATCCCCAAGGACAAGATGGTCGACACCGGCGTCGACGTGATCCGCAAGGAGAACGTGGCGGAGTTCAAGGCCAAGCTCGTGGAGCTGAAGAAATAGCCTTTCTGGGGGGCCGCGCTCGCCGCGGAAGGGATCACGCTCTTGATGGTCAGCTCGGACATGGAGGAGGTGCTCGGCATGAGCGATCGCGTGGTCGTCATGCACGAGCGCCGGATCACGGGCGTGCTCCCGCGCGAAGGGCTGACGCAGCAGCGCGTCGCCGCGCTGATGACGGGGAGCGCGAGGGGCGCGGAAGGGGACGTGGAAAGCGCGGTGACCGCATGAGACGTGAGCTGGGCATGAGCGTCGTGCTCTTCCTGATGTGCGCGGGGCTCTGGATCTCCAACCCCGACTTCCTCGGGCAATCGAACGTCGTCAACACCACGCGGCAGATCGCGATGCTCGGCATCTTCGCGATGGGCATGGGGTTCGTCATCATCACCGGCGGCATCGACCTGTCGATCGGCTCGGTGATCGGCTTCACCGGCGTCCTGCTCGCCAAGATCTCGTCCTCGGGGATGGGGTGCCTGGGCTACCCGCTCTGGGTCGGCATCCCGGCCGCGCTCGCCGCCGCGATGCTGGTGGGGCTCGCGCAGGGGCTGCTCATCACGCGGCTCAAGCTGCAGCCGTTCGTCGTCACGCTCGGCGGCATGCTCCTCGTGCGCGGCGTCTCGCAGACGGTGGCCGAGGGCGGCACGCTGAGCTTCGGCGACTCGCCGTTCCTCGGCCTCGCCAACGGCGGGCTGCTGCGCGTGGGAAGCGACGCGCTCATCCCCTACCCGCTCGTCATCTTCCTCGTGGTCCTCGCCGCCGGCGCGTACGTGCTGCACTTCACCGTGCTCGGGCGCTACATGTTCGCGATCGGGGGCAACCGCGAGGCCGCCGAGTACTCGGGCATCGACGTGCGCCGGGTGGAGGTCTCGACGTACGTCATCTCGTCGGCCACCGGCGGGATCGCGGGCGTCTGCTACGCGTCCTACATCGGCCAGATGTCGCAGCAGGTCGGGATGGGCTACGAGCTCTACGCGATCGCGGCCGCCGTGCTCGGAGGCTGCTCGCTGCGCGGCGGCGAGGGCGGCGCGCTCGGGATCCTCATCGGCTCTGCCCTCATGCGGGTCATCGACAACGGCATCAACATGTTCCAGATCCGCCACAGCGACGCCGGCGTGCCGCGCATCTGGCGCCTCGACCCGAACTGGACGTTCATCATCATCGGCGCCGTCATCCTCGTGGCCGTCGTCTTCGACCAGGTGGTGCACGTCGCCCAGGCGCAGCGGCGCGCCCGGCGCGCCGGCGAGGCGAAGGCCGCCGAGCCGCACCCCATCGAGGCGCCGCCCGCCGGGGCGGAGTAGCCGCCGCGCGGTCAGCGGCGCTTCGCCGCGCGGCGGCGCACCCTCGAGAGCGCATGGCGGAAGCCGCTCGCCAGGTTGGCGTGCGTCACCATCGAGCCGACGTCCAGGCCTTGCCGGACCATCATCTGCGCGGCCTCCGGCCGGATGCCGACGAGCACCGCCTCGGCGCCGAGCAGCGCGGCCGCCTGCGCCGCCTCGACGAGCCGCGACGCCGCCGTCGCGTCGACGAACGCCATGCCGGTGACGTCGATCAGCACGACGCGCGCGCGCTTCGCGTCGATCTCGCGGAGCATCGACGCGATGAAGTCGCCGGAGCGCCGGGCATCCATGACGCCCACGACGGGCATCACGAGGATGCCGTCCGCGATGGGCACCACGGGGCTCGAGAGCTCGCGGATCGTCTGGAGCATCGCCGCTTGCTGCAGGTTGGCGCGCTCGAGCTCCTCGCTCCGCGCGGAGATGCGGCGGAGCAGCCGGGCGTTCTCGACGCCGATCGCCACCGTGCCGGCGACGCGGACCAGGAACGCCACGTCGCCCGCGCCGCACGCCTCCCTGCGAGCGCTGCTCAGGACGAGGGCGCCGAGGACGTTGCCGCGGCCTTGCAGCGGCACCGCGATGGCCGTGCGCGCGCCGTCGTGCGCGGCAGGCAGGGCGGCGTCCGCGCCCCCCTCGGCGGGGTCGATCACGACCGGGCGGCCCGACGCGATCGCGCAGCGCACGAGCGAGCGCGCCGGGATCGAGACCTGGTCCTCGACGACGGAGCTCGTGGGGGGCGCGACCCCGATCATCATGACCTCGATCGCAGGGGCGACGGGCGCGATCCGCCCGCCGTTCCCGGCCGCGGCCCGGCGGGCGGCCTCGAGAGAGAGGTAGTCGCTCAGCGTCGTGGACCACGGCGTCTGCTCGAGGGTGACGCAATCGACGCGGGTGTGGAGGACACGGGAAGGCGGCAGCTCGGCGAGGGTCGGCCCGACGCCGCGCGTGATCATCCGGTGGATCGTCTCGATGGCGCGGAAGCCCATGTCGTCCTCGCGCTGGACGATCGTCGCGTGGATCGCCCCCTGCCGGAGCAGGGCGACCGTGCGGGCGACGAGATCGAAGCCGACGATCTTGAGATCTCCGGCCCTGCCGAGGGCTCGCGCCGCGCGGCCCCAGGACGGCCCGTTGTCCGCCGCGGCGCCGAAGGCGCCCGCGACGTCGGGCCGCCCCTCCAGCGCCGCCGTGGCGAGCCTCGTCCCGGCCTCCTGATCCCAGTCGCACGGGATCGTCGGCAGCACCGTGAGGTTCGACCCGAGCGCCGCGACGCGGAAGCCCTCGACGCGCTCGCGGATGTTCAGCGCGAGCCCCACGGCGCCCAGGGACGCGACGACGCCGCCGCCCGGGAGCAGCCGCTTCATCACCTCGGCCGCCAACCTGCCCGACGCCACGTTGTCCGTCCCGATGTAGAGCGGCGCCCGGCTGCCCGGGATCGGAGGGGTGTCGATCACGACGACCGGGATGTCCCTCTCGGCCGCCCGCCGGAACGCCTCCTCCGCGCTCTCGGGGTTGCTGGGCGCGACGACGATGCCGGACATGCGCCGGCCGATCGCCTCATCGAGCAGGGCGCGCTGAGAGCCGTCGCCGTCGCCGCCATGGCCGGTCCGCCAGTCGATGGAGACGCCGAGGGGCCGCGCTGCGCTGTCCGCGCCGGCGCGGATGTTCTGGAAGTAGGTCGTCGGCTCCGACGCCGGGGCCCGGTAGACGCGGGCGCACAGGTCGCCCCGCGCGAGCTCGGGGCCGTCCCCGACGCGGTCCTCGTCGAGCAGCCAGATCTCCACCGTGTCCCAGCTCGGATCGAGCTGCACGCTCTTGATGCCGTGAGCGATGGTCTCGATGAGGTCGTGCAGCGCGAGCGTCGTGCCCACCGCGTGGAGCAGCCGCTCGAACAGGCGGATCTCCTGCGCCGCGCTCGCCTTGTCGTCATACAGCCTGTGCCGCTCCAGCGCATCTCCGGCCGTGCCCGCGAGGACCTCGATCATGGCGCGGCGCTCCTCGCCCGGAGACTCCATGGTGGCCTGCTCGATGGCGAGATAGCCGGCCGGCTCGCCGCACAGCTGGATGGGCGCGACAAGCACCCCGGCGCCTTCGGGGACGCCGCAGCCCGCCTCGATCGCGAAAGGCAGGTACGTCCCGTACCAGGCCCGCGCATCGACGATGCGGCTCCCGTGCGCGCCGTCGGGAGGCGCCGCCGTGCCGAGCGCGCCCCCCTCGACCTCCGCGCCGACCGGAACGCGCGAGGAGACCCCAGGCGCCGCGTCGAACCCGACAAGCGCTCGGGCCACGAAGCGGTCGCCCTCGCGGAGCAGCAGGCTCCCGCGCGGCGCGTGCGGGAGGACGGCCACGGCCCGCCGCACAATCTGCTGGAGGACGGCGAGGAGGTCGGGTACCTGACGCATGCGTATCGTTCCACGATCTCGCCTGGATCCAGGCGGCCTTCAACAACTTCGCGCGAGATCGATCGATCGATCGATCGATCGGGTCAATCAGGGATCGGAAGAGACTGCGCGGCCGAGCGGCGGCGCGCCTCGCGAGGAGCCGCTCACGACATCGACTCATGACGACGCGATCATGAGCTGGGCGCTCGTGGCACAAACAGGCAGCGACCTCCGCCCCAGGCGCGGGAGCGCGCCGGCCCGCGTCACCCCGGCAGCCGAAGGCCCACCCCGCTGGCGCCGGCCCCGAGCCCCTGTCCGCCCACCGCAAGGAGCAGCGCCCGCGCTGGCCCCCAGCCGCGCCGGGCGCTCCCCAGCCGCGCTGCCGCAGGCGCGCAGGTTGCAGGGAAAGCACAAAGATCTCGCGGAGCGGCCATGGATTCCGCTTGCGGACGCCGGCGAAATTTGTGTCATTATTGCGCGGTTACCGTAACAACCTTGCGACGCGCAGCAGCGCGGCGCGCTTGCCCTTGACGACCGAGGAGGCGAGAGTCCTGGACGTCATCGAACGATACGAGTTCAAATACCTGGTGCCGGAGCGTCTGGTCCCGGCGATCCGGGCCACCGCCTGCGCGATCGGCCGGCTGGACCGGTACGCCGGCCCGGGCGGCGTGTACCGCATCCGGTCGCTCTACCTCGACACCCGCGGGTTCGACCTCTACTGGGCCAACGCCCGGGAGCAGCGCGACCGCTTCAAGCTGCGGGTGCGCACCTATCCCGGGAAGACCAGCCCGGCCTTCCTGGAGGTGAAGCGGCGCGTCCAGGATGTGATCATCAAGTCGCGCGCGGCGGTGCCAGCGAGCGAGTGGCGCGATCTGCTCGCGCACGGCCGCCCCGTCTCGCTCGATCACCTCTCGCCGGGCGCGCGGAAGGGCGCGGAGAAGTTCATCGGCGCGTTCCACCGCCACGACCTCAGACCGACGCTCCTTGTCGACTACGAGCGCGAGGCGTACGAGAGCACCCTCGACACCTACGCGCGCCTGACGTTTGACCGGAAGATCGTCTGTCAGCGCAGGGAAACGCTGGATCTCGACGCCTCCGACGGGGGGTGGCGCCCGGTCGACCACCCCGTCCAGACGCAGACGCCGGAGCCCGTCTGCGTCCTCGAGCTCAAGTTCGAGCGCAGGCCGCCTGCGTGGATGGTGGCGCTCGTGCGGCGCCTCGACCTCGTCCGGCACTCGTTCTCCAAGTACTGCTACAGCGTCACCGCGCAGCTGATGCTCCCGGAAGCGCGGGCGACCCGGGTCGCAGGGTGGCAATGATGGACTGGCTGGCGGCGCTCTCGCACGGCGAGGCCGTCGAGTGGCGCGACGCGCTCCTCGCCCTGCTCGTCGCCTTCGGGCTCACGCAGGGCATCGCCGGCGTCTACATGCTCACGTTCCGCGGCCTCTCGTACTCCCGGACGGTCGTCCAGAGCATGGCGCTGGGCAGCATCATCACGTGCACGCTCATGCTCGCCGTCGGCAACAACATCGCGGCCGGCATCGGGATCGCGGGGGGTGTCTCCGCGATCCGGTTCCGCACCACGCTGCGCGACCCGCGCGACGTCGTGTTCGTCTTCGCGTCGCTCACCATCGGCATGGCGAGCGGCGCGCGGGCCTACGGCGCGGCGATCGCGGGGGCGGCGATGTTCGGCGTCGCGACGCTCTTGCTCCACGTCACCGGCTACGGGTCGCGCCGGCAGCCCGACGGGCTGCTCCGGTTCGTGGCGCCGGCCGGCCAGGCCGGCGCGGAGATCGCCGGCCCGATCGCGGGCATCCTCCGCGAGCACTGCGGCACCTTCTCGCTCGTGACCCTGCGCGAGGCGGCGCAGGGCACCGTCATGGAGCACGCCTACCAGATCCGCGTTCGCCACCCCGACATGCGGGCCGGCCTCGTGACGAGCCTGCAGGCGTTGCCCGGCGTGGCGGACGTGAGCCTGATGCTCCAGGAGCCGACGCTGGACCTCTGACCACGGCGACGCACCACATCAGCTGGTGCGTGGGCAGCAATCTCACGTGGGCGCCCTGCGTCGCCGCCGCACCGTGGTGGCCGTGCTAACAGATCGCATGCACAAGAGTCGCCTGGCTGGGTTCATCATCGACTGCCGAACCGACGATCTCGATGGCGCCGCCCGCTTCTGGAGCGCGGCGCTCGGGATGCGATCGCGCGGCCAAGACGGCGAGGCCTACGTCCGCCTGGACGCGTCTGCGCGCGATCTCTCGGTCGAAGTGCAGAGCGTGAAGCACGGGAGCCGCGTTCACCTCGACATCGAGACCGACAACGTCGAAGCCGAGGTGCGCCGCCTCGAGCGGCTCGGCGCCAAGCGGGTCACGCAGGCCTCGACGTGGTGGGTGCTCGAGGCGCCGACCGGCCAGCGCTTCTGCGTGGTGAGGACCCATCACCCGGACGCGCACGGCTTCTCCACGTGGGACGACGAGGGGAACCCCGTATAGAAGCGGCGGCTCCGGCCTCGACGCCCGCAATGGGCAACTCATTATTTCGTGCAATTCACCATAACGTAACACAACCCTACCCATTCTTGCGCTCACGCCCGCTCCTCTGCAAAACTCGATAGAGCGGCCCTGGCGAACTGGTTCCGAGCCCGATCCATCCAGGTATCCCCGTCGAGCGCCTTGGCGCCGCGGTGCCCGTTCGCATCGCTCGGCCGTCGGCGCCGGCGCCAGCGGCGCACGCCGAGGCTTCCAGACCTGCAAGGGTCGTGCAGTTCCGCGGATACTGGACGCGCTTTGACCTCCTGAGTTGCCCCGCCTGCGGCGTGCCGGCGTGACAGGAGAGAGAGGCCCAGATCCCCGCCTGAGCCCTTCGGTCGACGCGACATGACGGCGGCGACCGACCCGCGGCGCAAGAGGACGCAGGGCGCGCAGTTCGCGCGCTGGCCGATGTGCCGGGGTGGCCGCGCTGGCCGGCCATCCTGGACCACCGGGCGGCCACGCCACGGGATAAAGCCACGTCAAACAGCCCCGTAGACCGGTTTTCCGGGGTGCGGAGGCAGGCCGAGATTTTGCAGTGCCTCCGGACGGCTCCCGACGCTCGCGAGAAATCGAGGCGAGCCCGGGTCAGCATCAATTTTGGCCCACGCCTGTAGGCTGATGTAGCCAAACGTGGGAAGAGGTTAACGTGCGTATCCTGGGTTTCACGGTACTGACACTGCTTGGCGTTGCGACCTCGAGCTGCACCGGTCCCTCGGACAGCGGCGGGAGCGGGGGCGGAGCTGGAGGCGACGCCCGGCACGTCGAGATTCCCGAGCAGTCGGCGGAGATGTCCGACCCGCTGCCGGTCGAGACGCCGGCGACGGAGGCGGAGAACTCGGACCCGCTGCCGGTCGAGCTTCCGGCCGCGGAGAACGACGAGCCGCTGGACCAGCCGGCGATGATCGAGGTGCCGATCGCGCTGCCCGGCTCGACCCAGGGCTGCCCCGACGGGATGGTGCGGGTGGAGGGCGAGTATTGCAGCGCCGTGGTGCAGGAATGCCTCGAGTACCATCCCGAATGGACAAAGCGCCACGGCGAGCCGGGGGTCGCCGCCCGATGCTTGCGATTCCGCGAGCCGTCGCGGTGCGTCGCCGAGAAGACCCAGCACCTCTCGTTCTGCATGGACCGGTACGAGTACCCGAATGTCCCGGGCGCGCTGCCGCGCACGCTGACCTCGTGGGAGCAAGCCGCCGGGCTCTGCGCGGCGGAGGGCAAGCGGCTCTGCACCGAGGCCGAGTTCAATTTCGCCTGCGAAGGCCCTGAATCGCAGCCTTACGTCTACGGCTACGAGCGGAATGCCGAGACGTGCAATCAGGACCGAGACTACCGCTTTCCGGACCACTCGCAGCGGCTGCTCCACTACGAAGCGTGCCAGCAGAACGCGCGATGCGCCGCCGAGCTCGCGCGCCTGGACGGCCGCGAGCCGTCGGGCGGGCGCGCGGAGTGCGCCTCGTGGGCGGGCGTCTTCGACCTGAACGGCAACGTCAACGAGTGGGTGGTGCGCACCGATCAGAAGGCCCCTTACCGCAGCGGGCTCAAGGGCGGATGGTGGGGTCCGATCCGGAGCCAGTGCCGCCCGATGACGACCTTTCACAAGGAAGACGACTACGGCTACGAGGTCGGCTTCCGCTGCTGCGCGGACGCCGAGACACACCCCGCGGGGTGAGCGCGGCCCGCGGGCCACACGTCCGCCCGGACTTCTGACCTCGCGCCCGCAGACCGCGGGAGCGACGGTATCCCCCTGAGCGCATAGTTCGACAATCGAATCATCGTTGCAGCTTCAGGAGGGCGGACGGCACGCACGCCGTTCCGTCGCGGGCCAGTGAATGCGACGTGACTGTATCAGGAGACCGATCGCGCGAAGCGCTTGACATCGGTTCCCAGTTGCATGCTTAAGTCACATGGCATGCTCGGCATCGTCTCGCGCCGCGCATGGCACGTGTAAACCTTGCTTCGACAGTCACGGTGTGATCGTGCAACGGCCGTTGTCGATCGCGTATCGCTCCGGTCGCAATCTTACAAATTCGACCCGATGGGCTGCAGGGCTCGCTGACGCAACTCTGTTTTACTTATTTGCTTTGAGCACAACCCTGCGGCTCGGCCGGCCGGATCATGGAGGACCTTATGCGTATCAATCGCTTACTTGGCACTGTCTCCTTCTCGTTCGCGTGCTGCCTGGTCGCCTGCGCCATGGAGCCTGCTGACCTGGAGGACAGCGACGCCCTCGAGTCGGGGTTGAGCAGCCCGGACAACACGATGAAGGCCGAGCTCACGTTCCAGTCGCAATGGACCGGCGGGTACTGCGCGAACGTGACCGTGACGAACACGAGCACCGGCCCGGCCACGTCCTGGGGTCTGGTCGTCGGGCTCAACGGCGCCACGGTGACCAGCCTGTGGAACGCGCGCTACACGCCGTCCGGCGGGCAGCTGAACGTCACCAACGAGAGCTACAATGGCTCGATCGCCGCGGGCCGCTCGGCGTCATGGGGGTTCTGCGCGAGCGGCACCGGGAGCCCCACGATCGTCTCGGTCAAGGGCAATGGAGGCTCGAGCACCAGCACGAGCTCTTCTTCATCGAGCAGCAGCAGTTCGAGCTCCTCATCGACCAGCAGCAGCTCGAGCTCGTCCTCGAGCTCCTCGGCGAGCAGCGGCGGGGGCGGTGCAGGCGGCTCCGGTGGCGGGGGCGGCTCCGGCGGCTCCGGCGGCTCCGGCGGCGGCACCCCGACCGGCGCGAAGTTCGTGGGCAACATCACGACGAATGGCGCCGTCCGCGCCGGCTTCGCGAACTATTGGAACCAGATCACGCCCGAGAACGAGGGCAAGTGGGGCTCCGTCGAGAGGGCGCGCGGCCAGAAAGACTGGAGCAAGCTCGACACGATCTACAAGTACGCGAAGGACAACGGCATCCCGTTCAAGCAGCACACCTTCGTGTGGGGCAGCCAGCAGCCAGAGTGGCTCGCGGGCCTCTCCGGGTCGGAGCAGCAGGCGGCCGTGAGGGACTGGATGCGGTCGTTCTGCGCGCGCTACCCCGACACCAAGTACATCGACGTCGTCAACGAGCCGCCGCCCCACACGACGCCCTCTTACAAGAACGGCATCGGCGGCGACGGCGCCAGCGGCTATGACTGGATCGTCAACTCCTTCAAGTGGGCTCGCGAGTTCTGCCCGAACGCGAAGCTGATCCTCAACGACTACAACAACATCGAGTACGAGGGTGAGCACCAGAACTTCATGCGGATCGCGAGGGCGGTGATCAACGCAGGCGCCCCGGTCGACGCGCTCGGCGCGCAGGCCCACGACGCATACAGGCTCAACACAAACACGGTGAAAGGGTACATCGACAAGCTCGCGTCGCTGGGCAAGCCCGTGTACATCACCGAGTACGATATCGGCATCGCGAACGACGAGGAGCAGCGCCGGGTGATGCAGGAGCAGTTCACGATGTTCTGGAATCACCCTTCCGTTCCCGGCGTCACGCTGTGGGGTTACATCGTCGGCTCCACCTGGAGGGCCAACACGGGCCTCCAGCAGCCGAACGGCACCATGCGGCCGGCCATGACGTGGCTGATGGACTTCCTCGACCGCTGACGACCAGAAGCGCGCGCGGCGCGCGTCGAGCCGTGCTATGCGAGCCGAATGTCCAGAGACGTCGAGCTCCAGTGTCGCTGCGGAAAGGTCCATGGATGGCTGCGCGGTGCATCGCCGGAAGCGGTGAACCGCGCCGTCTGCTACTGCGACGACTGTCAGGCGTTCCTGCACCATCTCGGCCGCGCCGACCTGCTCGATGAGCAGGGCGGCACGGACATCGTGCAGGTGGCTCCTTCGGCGGTCTCCTTCGACCGCGGCAGCGAGCTCGTCACCGCGGTGCGCCTGACGCCCAAGGGCCTCTATCGCTGGTACGCGAGCTGCTGCAAGACGCCGCTCGGCAACACGTTGACGCCGCGACTGCCGTTCGTCGGCATCGTCACAGAGCTGTTCCAGCAAGCGCCGGGCGCGCGCCCGTGCGACGAGGTCTTCGGCGCGCCGCGCGGCGCGATCCTGGGCAAGTTCGCCATCGGCGAGCCGCCGCCCGGGTCGCTGAGGCCGAGCGTGCGATTCCTCGCGCACGTGGCCCGGAAGCTGCTCGGCTGGAAGCTCCGCGGCAAGGCGTGGCCGCATCCGTTCTTCGATCGCGCGAGCGGCGATCCGAAGTACCCCATCACGGTGCTGTCCGCGGCCGAGCGCGAGGCGCTGCGCCCGCTGTGCGGCCCGCGCCCCGCGCGCGCATGACGGGCCGGCTCGAACCTCCCCCGCTCGTCCTCGCGGCGTCGCCGCGCTAGCGCTCCGCGCGCCCTTCGCGCGGAGTACCGCTCCAGCGCAGGTCGGCGACGATGGGGAGGTGATCCGAGCCGAGATCCGGGCCGATCCATGCGCGCTCGGTCGTCCAGCCAGGCCCGGCGAGCACGTGGTCGATGCGGACGCCAAACCAGCGCGTGCGCTTCGTCGCGCCGAACCCCAGGCCGGCGCGCGAGAACGCGTTCTCGAAGCCCGCCCAGAAGCGCCGGTAGATGGCGCTGTCGACCGGCATGTTGAAGTCGCCGGCGACGACGACCGGATAGGGCGCCTCGTCGACCCACTGCCGCGCGAGCTCGGACTCCCAGACACGCAATGCGATGACGCGGTCGTGCTCCGCTGCCTGCTTCCACAGGCCGTGGATCAGCGCCTCGATCGCCTCGCGGGGCGTCTCCAGATGCAGGTTGAGCAGGCTGAAGACACGGGTCCCGGGCGGCTCCTCCGAGCTCAGCCGTGGCGCGTCCGGCAGCGCGATCTCGTAGCGCAGGATCGCGCCGTGGCCGCCTTGATCCCAGACGTCACGGCGATCCCTGGACTCGGCCTTGAGGAGAGGGTGCCGGCTCACAAGGCACATCCCGGTATCGACGTGGACGGACCATCCTGGAAATGCTGCGTTCAGCTCCGGCTCCGACGCCGAGCACTCCTGCATCGCGATCACGTCGGGCCGGGTCTCGGCCACGAAGCCCTTGAGTCGATCGATGTCCATCGCGCGGCTGCCCGTGTTGAAGGAGGCGACGCGCAGATCGTGCCTGTCGGCGTCTCCGGTAAGGGCCCGGAGAGAGAACGTGAAACCGAGGATCGGCCCGGCCACGATCGCGGATGCCAGCGCCGCCGGGAGGAGAGCGCGGCGCTGCACGAGGAGCGCGGCGGGCACGATCACGAGGAGAGGGAGAGCGACGATCCGGCGCGGGCCGAAGAGAAAGAGCGTCCCCGGCCACCACCGGTCGCCCACGAGGGGCAGGGCGAGCCAGATCGACGCGACCGCGAGGAGGTAGAGCACGGCGACGGCGAGCACGACGAACCGGAGCCGGCGCCAGCGTGGTGGGGACGAAGGACGCCTGGCGGATTGCGGTTGCGGCTCGGACGACGCATCCCTGGATGGCTCGCGGTGGCGCATCGATGTTCCTCCGTCGGGGTGTAGAGTCCGTCTCGACGCGCGGCGGCGACGAACGCACTCAGCCTC
Source organism: Sorangium sp. So ce327 (assembly GCF_051530205.1). NCBI lineage: Bacteria > Pseudomonadati > Myxococcota > Polyangiales > Polyangiaceae > Sorangium > Sorangium sp. So ce327. The sequence continues at coordinate 7,009,270 of NZ_CP150330.1, forward strand.
ACCGGCCGGGCGCGCTGGCCGCGTCCGCTGGCGCCGCCTCGTTCACAAGCGTCATGGACTTCGCCGGCTCTCCTTCTCCGCCGCCTTCTTGGCGGAAGACCCCTTCTTCGCCGCAGCCTTCGCGGCGGGAGTCCCCTTCTCCGCCGCAGCCTTCTTCTCCGGCGCTCCCTTCTCGGCTGCCACCTTCTTGACGGGAGTCCTCTTCTTCGCCGCAGCCTTCTTCTCCGGAGCTCCCTTCGCCGCCGCCACCTTCTTGGCGGGAGACCCCTTCTTCACTGGCTTCCCCGGCGCCAGCGCCGCGCCACCCAGCGACAGCAACGCTCGCTTCGGCGCCACCGCGCGGTAGCTCTCCTCGATCCACTCGAGCAGCATCGCCTCGGGCACGCGATCCTTCGGGCCGAAGCGCGCCGTCACCCAGCCGCTCTTGCCGAGGTTGTACCCCGTTGGCTCCGCGAACGGCAGCATGAGCGCGGCCTCGCCCGACTGCGGGAGCTTGGCCGTGACACGTAGCTTCCCTTCGTGGCTGTTGAGGAAGACGAAGATCTTCCCGCGCACCTTGGCGACACGGTCGCCCCAGGGGAACTCCTCCACGGCCTCTGGATAGGCCAGCGCGGCGTCGCGCAGCCTCGCGAGGATGGGCGTGAACCTCGCGTCGTCCTGGCGCATCGTCATCCGGCCAGCGTAGAGCGCTCGCACGACCTCGTAAAGCCGGAACGGCGCCTGCGCACAGCCCGCTCAAGGGCTGATTTCTCCGGTGCCATGAGGTAGGGTGGCGCCTTGCAGGAGCACGTTATCCCAATGTTTTCGCTCGAGAACCGTGTTCAGGAGTACGCCTGGGGCTCCCGGGACGCCATCGCGACGTTGCTCGGACAGCGCCCCTCCGACAAGCCACAGGCCGAGCTCTGGATGGGAGCCCACCCGGCGGCCTCCTCGTGCATCGAGCTCGACGGGGGACGAGAGCGCCTGATCGACGCCATCTCCAGGCACGCAGACGCCTTCCTCGGAGGACCGACGCGCGAACGCTTCGGCGCTCGGCTCCCCTTTCTGCTCAAGGTGCTCGCGGCCGACCAGCCGCTGTCGCTGCAGGCACACCCGGACGAAGCGCAGGCGCGACGCGGGTTCGACGCGGAGAACGCCGCCGGCGTCCCGGTCGACGCCCCCGAGCGCACCTACCGCGACCCGCACCACAAACCCGAGCTCATCTGCGCGCTCACCCCGTTCGACGCCCTCTGCGGTTTCCGGCCCGCCACGGCCCTGCCGGAGGTCTTCGAGCTCCTCGCCGGAGGCCCGGGGGACGCGCTCGTCCCGCGCAGCGCCGATGGGATCGACGCGGCCGCTGTCGCGCGGCTCGTCCAGGGCCTGCTCGCGCTCGAACCGGCCGCCCGGCGCGAGCTCGTGTCCTCGGTGGTCGAGGCGTGCCGGGAGCGCGCCCAGGCGGGCGGATGGCTCGCGCGGGCCGCTGGCTGGGCGCTCCGCTTGAACGAGCTCTACCCGGGCGACGTCGGCGTCGTGATCGCGCTCCTGCTCAACGACGTGCACCTCGAGCCGGGCGAGGCGCTGTACCTGCCGCCGCGCCGGCTGCACGCCTATGTGCAAGGGGTCGGGATCGAGATCATGGCGAGCTCCGACAACGTGCTGCGCGGCGGGCTCACGCCGAAGCGCGTCAACGTCGACGAGCTCGTTCGCGTCCTCGATTTCGCGCCGTGGCGTGTCGAGCCCATCGTCCCACGCCAGGCGGGCGTGGAGTCCTTCTATGACACCCCAGCACCGGAGTTCCGGCTCTCCCGCATCGACCTCGACGCCGCGGCCCCCTGGAGGACCGATGACCGCCGCGGCCCCGAGATCGTCCTCTGCACCAGGGGACAGGCCTCGCTGGTCGACGCGCGCGGCGCTGCCCGCGAGCTCCGCCAGGGTGGCTCGATCTTCGTCCCGTTCTCGTCGGGGAGCTACGCCATCGAGGGACACGGCCAGTTCTTCCGGGCTACCGTCGGCCTCTGAAGCCACCTCGAGAGACGCACAGTGACGCCGGGCAGCGTCCGATTCCGGCCCCCGGCCTCTGCCCACAGAAGAGGAACAGAGGGCCACAGAGCACGGGACGGGAGCCTAGGATTTCTGTTCTTGGCGAACAGCTCGCTCCGAGGCGGCTCGCTCACGCGCTTCCCGCGGGGGGATGGCGGGCTCTCCCTGGGCGACCGCGGGCTCGCCGCGCGGGGTCTCCTGGCCATCCGCGGGCCCGCGCGCGAGCGACCCGGCGGCGGCGCGCCACGTCGCGAGGACGCGCCGCTTGAGCGCGCGGAGCTCGTGCGCGGCGAGCTCCGCGGCGCGGCGGGCGCTGTCGTTCACCGAGGGGCGCGCGGCCCGGAGCTCGATGAGCGGCCGCGCCGATAGCGAGAGGGCCAGCTTGTACTGGCAAGGGCTGTCCAGAAAATCGTACTCGTGCCGCCCCTCCGCGATCGCAGCGCGGATGGCAAAGGCGTGGATCACGGTCCCCGGCCGGAGCCCCTTCGGCAGGTCGACCCTGCGCCCGCACTGGTAGAAGTAGATCTTGTTGTTCCACACAAGGTTATAGAGCGCCGCGATGGGCTCGCCGCGCGCCGAGAGCCACGCGAGATCGAGGGCGCCGCGCTCGAACATCGCGGGCATCACCTCGTCGTGGAACTCGCGGAAGCGCTGCGAGGCGAACACGCCGGCGCGCCCATCGGCCGACCAGCGCTCGGCGTGCAGGCGGAGCAGGATCTCTCGCGCGCGCTCGAGCTCCGCGCGCGTCCTCGCCCGCTCGAACGTCAGCGTGCCGCCCGCCCACGCCTCGAGATCGCGCGTCGAGCGGCGCACGAGGTAGCGGCGCGAGGCGGAGAGCGCGCTCAGGTACTTCTCCCAGCTGGACGGCAGCGGGATGTAGGGTGAGGCGTCCGTGACCTCGATCCGCGCGTCGATGCCGTGCTGCCGGAGCTCGCGCGAGAGGATCACGGCGAGCGCGCCCTCGGGGCGCATGGCCGGCATCACCAGCTCGTCCCAGGCCCCGAGCGCCGCGCCCGTGAGCGCGCCGGCGAGCGCGTGCGCGACGTCGGCCTCGGCGCCCCGCTCGGCGATGACACCGAGGTTGCAAGAGCAGACCTCGTCGGCCTGATCCTCCCCCGAGGCGATGAGCTCCAGCCGGCGGAACACGATGCCGCTGCGGTGCCGGCAGCGGCGCTCCAGCAGCGGCGCGAGGCCGACAAGGCGGGACCCATCGAAGAAGAGCGCGGCGCGCAGCGAGCGGCCCTGCGCCCCGAACACGCGCCACCAGGCGAGCATCCAGTCCGGCGTGAGCATCGGGTCGTTCATGCCGCTCCGCCCCATCAGTTCTTCCCACGCCCCACGCATCGCGCCGAGCTCGGCGACATCGGTGACCAGGTGAAACCGCAGCATCCCCCCTCCCTTCCGCACAACCCCGCACGCCGTCCGCCGCCGCTCTGCCGGGCCTCTCAGCGGCGCGGCGGCAGCGTCGCTCCCCTCAGCGCCATCGTGGCCGCAGCTGGGCAAGCGCCGTCCGCGCCGCGGCGAACCGCTTGTCCAGCCATGTCATTCGATACCCCTCCTCGGCGGCGCGCCGCTCGGCGCGCTCGTGTTCATAAGGGACCCGATGAAACGAGATCTCCTGTCGCGACGAGTCGAAGACGGCGAGCTCGGCGAGCTTCTCGCGCCTCCGGGCCGCGTCGACCGAGCCGGGGTTGATGAAGAAGCACCGGCGCCCGTGGCCGAGCGAGATCCGCTCGCCCGTCGGCCGCGGCGTCGCGACCCCCGCCTCGACCTCGTAGAGCGCCTGGACGTGGGTGTGCCCGAAGAAGCAGATGCGCCCGCTCGGCTCGCGCTCCCTGAGGAGCAGCGCGTTCGCCTCGATGTGCGCGGGGCTCACCATGTACTGACAGGGGTCGACGACGCCGCCGTGGATAAGGACGATCTCGCCCTCGATAAGGCGCCGCCTGGGCAGCAGGGCGAGGGCCCGCTTGCTGTCTGAGGAGAGCGCGACGCGCGTGCGCTGGAGCGCGAACGTCGCCTTGGTTCCGCAACGCTCGACGCCGATCCGATCGATCGCGATGAGGTCGTGGTTGCCCGCGATCGCGAGGGTCGGCGGTCGCGCGAGCAGGCGCACGCACACGTCGGAGTCTGCGTTGTACCCGACGATATCCCCGAGGCAGAGCAGGCGCTCCACCCCCCGCTCCGCGAGGAACGCCTGCACGGCCGAGAGGGCCTCGAGGTTACCGTGAATGTCCGCGATGATCCCGTAGAGCATGGCCTGCCACCTTTCGTGTGAGGAATGAGCTGGCCCATCGCGCGAAGGGCTTCGGGTCGTCCCAGGCGAACGCGTCGTAGACGGTGCGCGCCCCGGCGACCGTGCCGAGCCAACCCGCGAGGGACGCGCTGCTGCGCTGCTCCCGGAACGCGCGGTAGACACGGTAGAGGTCGAGCCAGCGGTGGCTCGGGGCGGCGCGCGGCGGCGCAGGCGGGCGCCTGCCCTCGACCAGGTAGTCGTACGCGACGCGCGGCAGGTTGACGCCCGCCGCGGCGCCCACGTGGTTCCAGAGGGTATACCGGGCATTGACCTCGAGGGTGTAGAGCGCGCCGCTCCTTGCGTCGCGGACGAGGTCGATCTTGAAGGGCCCCTTCAGCCCAAGCTTCGCGGCGACGTCGCGCCCGGCCTCGGCGACCGCCTCGTCGCCCGTGATCTCGACGACCGCGCTCTCACCGGCGAAGGCCGGGTAGGTGCGGAGCTTGCGTCCGCAGAACCACGCGAGCAACTCTCCCTCCTCGTCCGCGAACCCGTGGAACGACACGAGATCGACGACGCCGCCCGGGATGTGCTCCTGGACGATCAGGTCCTGCTTGAGGCGCTCGAAATGCGGGTGCGCGAGGAGCTCGGCGCGCGTGTCGAAGAGGCGCGCCTTGCCAGCGCCGCCGAGCAGATCGCGCTGGATCTCGGCCCAGGCCGACTTGCGGCGCGGCTTCACGAGGAGCGGCTCGCGCAGGCTCGCGGGATCGCCGCCCGGCCGCAGCGTGCGCGGCGCAAGGACGCCTCTCGCCTCGCAGAGGTCGTAAAAACCCTCCTTGTCGAGGAGAGACCAGCACACGTCCTCCTCGTTGAGGAGGAAGAGGAAGTGCTGCGCCAGCGCTCTCCGGTGGCGATAGACGAGCTCGAGCTGCGGGTCGGTGCCGTAGACCAGCGGGATCCTGCGTCCGAGGGCGGCGTGGAGCCGCGCCCCGAGGCGCAGCAGGGTCGCCGCGGACGCGGCCCGGCTCGCCTCGTCGAAGCCGGGCACGAGGCACGCGGCGCTCACGTGGCGCGAGCACACGACCGCGTCGGTCGGGTCCTTGGTCACCGCGATGACCGGGATCCCGGCCATCCCGTGGGGCCGGACCAGGGTGATGTCTCCCAACACGAGCGCGGGGGGGCGCTCGGGGGAGAAGCGGGCAACGTCGATGTCCTGTCCGTCCCTGATCACCACGTTTGACATGAGTCCTCCCCCTTCGAGAGCCTTTGACCACAGCGAAGATCGGTGGCGGCAGCGCTCCGGCGTCCGCTCAGCTCACGAGCGCCAGCGGCGAGCGCGCCGTCCAGGGCATCGCCGGAACGGACCTGGGACGGTCGGAGCCTCGATCCGGCGGATCGACACGAGCGCTGCGACACGCCTCAGGACGACATGGCGGACGGCAGGAGCGCGACTCACAATCAGTATACGGGGGATTTGCTGGCTGACAAGAGAATCACGCAAGGAATGGAAAGCCAAGGCGCTGGACTGTCCGACCAGGATAAGGACATGGGCCGCCGCGCCGAACCGAGCTGTTCTACCCCGTGTCCGGGCGGCTGCGCGCCTCGCGCGCGGCGCTCGCCGCGCGCGGATTGGCCGAGGGTGCCTGTTGGGTCGGCGTGTTCATTCGTCCACGACGTGGACGGCTTCGGCCAGTTACGAAAGGTGAGCCGTCGGCAGATCGCGCGGGCACTGAAGAGGGCATGCGGTCGCCCGGGTGACGGGCCGGTCTCCAGGCAAGCGTGGGTGGTCTCCGTTCAACGTTGGATGAGCCATGCGGAAGAGCGCTGCGCCGCGCCGGCGGCGTCCGCTCAGCGACTTCGGATCATCATGTCGTCAAGGAGCATGAGGACGAATGACGGCGCCACCCGTGCGCGACGCGCTATCCCAGAGCGTCCTCGATCCGGACGCGCACGAGGCGCACGCCGGAGGGCCCCCGGAGCAGCGTGTCCCACCACTCCGAGCCCGCGAAGCGATAACGGATCTGCACCCCGAGCGCGGTCCCGTCGCCGAGCGCGCGGCGGGCGAGGGCGAGCTCGCCGCCCGCGCTGCCGGCCCGCTGGAGATCGCCGGCGCGGGCAGTCGCACCGGCCTTGAACGACACCGAGACGAGCTCCGCGGCCTCGGCGAGGTCGAAGAAGAGCTGATCAAGGGTCGCCTCGTCGAGCACCGCCTCCTGCAAGGGAGGCAGCGGGATCTCGGGACCGACATCCGTCTCACCCGTGGAGGGGAGCTTCATGGCCTGTCCGCTCCCATGCTCGGCGGCGGCCACGCGGAGAGAGGCGTGGGCGCGCGCTGATCCAGCTCGGCCGAAGGGGCGTGGCACTGGGTGCAGCTCTGCCGGTAAGGGTGGGTCGAGCGAATGCCCAGGGCGCCATGGACGCCATGGCAGCTCGCGCACTCGGAGCGCATCAGCGTCGGGTGCGGGATCGTGGGCGGCGCGCCCTCGTAGGCGCGGGCGCCTCGCCGCGGCGACGGCATACCAGCAAAGGTGTTGTCGGGCGGAGGCGGCGCCTCCGCGAGCGGCCTCGGGTCGTCGCCGACGACATGGCACTGCGTGCAGCTCTCGTAGCGACGGTGGCTCATCCTGGGCGCGGTGAGGTTCGCGACGCGCAGCCCGCGCTCGTGGCACGACAGGCAATCCGGGACGCCGAGCTGCTCGATGCGATGCGGGATCGTGGGCGGCGCGCCGTCGTAGGCGCGGCGGGAAGCGCGCCGCTCGAGCGCCGCCTCTCGATCGGCCTCCGACTGCTCGACAGGCGCGTAGAGATCGGCGTCCGCCGCCTCGAGCCGGGCGAATGCGCCCTCGTACATGCCGGCGTTCGGGCCGTGCGCGCGCTCGCGCATGTCGGCGTAGCTGCGCGCCTCGACGCTCGCCGAGGGCGGAGGGGGATCGCCGTGCAGCTCGGCGACCCCCTGCTCCGTGCCGCGGACTCCCGAGAAGTAGCCCGCCGCCGCGACAGCGACGATCGCGGCGAGGCCGACGTGCAGGCCGCGAGCGTCCTTCATCGCGCCTCTCCTCGCTTGGCCTGCGGTTTGCGGCGGATCCTGACCGCGCACTTCTTGTAATCAGGCTGCTTCGAGAGCGGATCGTACGCCTCGAGCGTCGCGCGGTTGACCATCACGGTCTCATCGAAGAACGGCACGAACACCGTGCCAGGCGGCGGCGCGCCACGGCCCTCGATCCAGACAGGCAGCTCGAGCGCGCCGCGCCGGCTCTCCAGGATCACGACCTCGCCGTCGCCGACACCGAGCTTCCGCGCGTCCTCGCGGTTCATCTCCAGGTACGACTGCGGCATCGCCCGCTGGAGCTGGGGTATCCTCATGGTGAGCGACCCCGTGTGCCAGTGCTCGAGGACGCGGCCCGTGCACAGCCAGAAGGGATACTCCGCGTCGGGCGACTCGGGCGGCGGCTCGTAGGGGTGAAACCAGATGAGCGCCCGGTCGTCCTTGGTCACCGAGTGGTAAAACTGGATCTCCTCCTTCGTGGCATAAGGGTCGTCGAACCTCGCGAAGCGGAACCGCGTCTCCCGCCACGAGCCGTCGGGCTGCTCGACGACAGGCCAGCGCAGGCCCCGCGCCTTGACGTACTCGCGGTACGGCGCCAGGTCCTTGTGCTTGAACCGGCTGAACTCGCGGTACTCCTCGAAGAGGTGCTCGTCGACGTTGACGTCGTGGTAACGCTTGTAGTCCCAGACCGGCACCTCCTTGCCGTCCTTCCGGATGTCGAACAGGAAACGGCCGTCCTTGTCCTTCATCCCGGCGAGCCCCATGTCGTGGAGCTTGCGCGCCACGGCGATGATCTGCCATGCATCGTCCCGCGCCTCGCCGGGCGGCTCGACCATCTTGAACCACTGCTGCGTACGGCGCTCGGAGTTGCCGAACATCCCGTTCTTCTCGACCCACATGGCCGAGGGCAGGACGAGGTCCGCGGCGCGCACCGTGGCCGTCGGGTAGACGTCGGACACGATAAGGAACTTGCCCGGGATCTTGCGGCTCGCGTCGAAGAGCTCGTTCGTGTTCGGCAGCGACTGGCCTGGATTGGTCACCATCACCCAGATGGTGTCGATGTCGCCCCCCTGCTCCTTCGGGGTCGAGAAGCGCTTCCAGAGCTCGACCGTGTGGTAGCCGGGCTTCGGGTTGATCCGCCCATCGGGCAGGTTCCAGAGGTGCTCGGCCTCCTTCCGGTGCTCTGCGTTCGTGACGACGAGGCCGCCGGGGAGCCCGTGGGCGAGCGTGCCGACCTCGCGCACCGTGCCGCAGGCCGACGGCTGGCCCGTCAGGCTGGTCGGGGCGTCGCCGGGCTTGCCGAAGTGGCCGCTGAGCAGGTGCACGCCGTGCACCAGATCGTTGATCGCGGTGCCGCGGGTGTGCTGGTTCATCCCCATGCACCAGACGCTCGTGATCCGCAGATCGCGGCGCCCGAAGAGATCCGCCAGCATCCGGATGTCCTTCGCGGCGACGCCCGAGATCGCCTCCACCCGCTCCGGGGTGTACTCGGCGAGCGCCATCTTGTACTCCTCGAAGCTCATCGGCTGCCCCTCGAGGGTGGGGTGCTCCGTCCGCTTGCGGAAGTTGCAGAACCTGTCGACGAACGCCCGGTCGAACGTCCCGCGCTCGACGAGCAGGTGCGCGATGCCGTTCGCGATCGCAAGATCGGTGTTCGGCTTGAAATACAGCGTGTGCTGGCAGAAGGCCGAGGTGCGGGTGCGCCGCGTCGTGAGATCGATGAGGAGCACCTGCTCGCCCCGCGATCGCCGGTCGACGACGCGCGAGAAGAGCACGGGGTGCATCTCGGCCGGGTTGTTCCCCCACATGAGGAGGACATCGCACTTGTCGAGATCCTCGTAGCAGCCGGCCGGCTCGTCCACGCCGTAGGTGGAGAGGAAGCCTGTCACCGCAGACGACATGCAGAGGCGCGCGTTCGGGTCGATCTGGTTGTTCCCGATCCCCGCCTTCACGAGCTTGTTCGCCGCGTACCCCTCGGGGATCGTCCACTGGCCGCTGCCGTAGAGCGCGAACCCCGCCGGATTCTGCATCGCGCGCCGCGCGACGATCGCGATGGCTTCATCCCAGCCGATGGGCTCGAGCTTGCCGTTTTTGCGGAGCAGCGGCTTCGTGAGCCGGTCTCTGCCGTAGAGGGCGAGGCCGACGTGATACCCCTTCACGCAGAGCAGGCCCTTGTTGACGTCCGCGCTCTGGTCGCCCGCGACCGCGACCACGCGGCCCCCCTTCACGCCCACCTGCACGTGGCAGCCGGTGCCGCAGAACCTGCACGGCGCCTTGTTCCAGATCACATCGGAGGCGGTCCCCGCCCCGGGCGCCGCCTGGGCGGCGGCGATGCCGTCCTTGCCCAGCGCGAGCCGATTGGCGGCCACGGTCGCCGCGCCCATCGCGGAGCACCTCAGAAAATCGCGGCGATCCATCATGGCTCCAGATCCGAGAAGTCGACCGAGACCACATCGACGAAGTCCACCCCGTCGGTGCAGAGCATCCGCTCCACGAGCTCTTCCCCCGCGAGCAGGGTCGCTGTCTCGGCGATCGCGGGCAGCCTCGAACCACACGGCGGTCCGAGCGAGAGCGCCGCCTCCGCGGCGAGAGAGCGACACGCCCGCGCTCGCGCGCTGGGCTCATCGGAGAGCGTGATGACAAGAGCACTGAGGGGCATCGGAACGCCTGTTTGGGGTTGATCGGGTGGATGTGATCGAGCGGGTCGAGCGTCGGATCACGACATCGCAAGGTCCACGCCACGCGAGATCGACGCCGGGACGCCCGCCCATCGCGGGCTGCGCCCTGCGCCTCACCGGAGATCCCTGGCGCGCGCGGACCGCGGGGCAACGCAAACGGTGCGTCCGGACGCGCGCCGTGCACCGCGCGGAGCCGCGGGCCGCGGCGCCGCCCCGGACGCGCGTGATGGCACGTGGCGTGCGATGCGAAACGCGCCGTGCACTCCTCTCTTCATCTTCCCGGGGCCGCCGCGCTCCTGGGCCTCCTGTGCGTGGCGCACGCGGCAGGCTGCCAGGGTCGCGACCAGCCGCTCGGGCTGCGCCCCACGCTCGACGCGACGCCGATCGCCTCCGCGAGCATCCACCGCCCTGACAAGCTCTCCGGTGTCGCCACGGACAAGCGGGACTCGCTGGGCCGGCCGATCCGCGCGGCGTGCGTGACATGCCACTCGCTCCGCAGGCCCGATGCGCTGCCGACCTCGACGGCGGAGCTCGACGAGTTCCACGTCGGGCTGAGGTTCGAGCACGGCGGCCTGAGCTGCGCGTCGTGCCACGTGATCGGCGAGCAGGACACGCTGCGCAAGGCCGATGGCGCGCTCCTCCCGATGCGCGACGCCATGCAGCTCTGCGCCCAGTGCCACGGCCCCCAGCTCCGCGACTACGCGAACGGGGCTCATGGCGGGATGAACGGCAGTTACGCGGGCGGCGCGCGGGTGCGCAACCACTGCGTCGACTGCCACGATCCGCACGTGCCGGCGTTCCAGCCGTCGATGCCTGTCCTGCCCCCGCGCGACCGCTTCGTGGAGGCGCACGGCGCAGGAGAAGGAGCCCACGAATGACCCAGACATCCAGGCGCGTCGCGCTCAAGGTGCTCGGAGCCACGCTCGGCGCCTCCGCGTTCGCCCACGCGATGGAGCCGCTCCGCGCGTGGAGCAAGGACCTCTCGCTCGATCAGTTCCTGCAGCGCCATTACAAGGAGATGACGAGGGAAGAGCTCGCCGAGGTCATCGACCGCCTCGAGCGAGAGACGCGCGAGGAGTACGGCCGCGAGGTCACGATCCGCGACGTCCGCCCGCAGGAAGGGGTGCAGTTCGGCTACGCGCTCAGCCTGAGCGTGTGCATCGGCTGCCGCAAGTGCGCGGAGGCGTGCCACGTGGAGAACAACCACGATCGGCGCACGAACAACTCCTACATCCGCGTGCTCGAGATGGATCAGGGCAGCTTCGACATGGAGAAGGGCGACGCGACGTACGAGCACGCCGTGCCCGCGAAGGGCAAATACTACCTGCCGGTGCAGTGCCAGCAGTGCGACAACGCGCCTTGCGTGAAGGTCTGCCCCGTCCAGGCGACCTGGAAGGAGCCCGACGGCATCGTCGCCGTCGATTACAACTGGTGCATCGGCTGCCGCTACTGCGAGGCCGCCTGCCCCTACCACGCGCGGCGCTTCAACTGGACGAAGCCCGAGGTGCCCGCGGACGAGATCAACCCGGACCAGGGTTACCTGTCGAACCGCATCCGGCCCCAGGGCGTCGTGGAGAAATGCACCTTCTGCCTGCATCGAACGCGCGAGGGCCGGATGCCGGCCTGCCTCGAGGCCTGCCCCACGGGCGCGCGCGTCTTCGGCAACCTGCTGGATCCGAAGAGCGAGATCCGCTGGGTGCTCGAGAACAAGCGGATCTTCATCCTCAAGGAGGAGCTCGGCACGCGGCCGCGCTTCTTCTACTTCTTCGACGTCTGAGCGAGCGGAGCCACGATGGGCAACGACACGCACGCCATCACCTACCCGCGCTTCCTGCTCCGGGTCATCGGCCAGAGCTTCGAGGGCTCGTGGCGCTTCTATCTCTGGATGACCGTGCTCACGGCGATCGCCCTCGTCGGCGCGAACGCCTGGGCCCACCAGCTCGCCGAGGGCATGCGGGTCACCGGCATGAGCGACCACGTCTCGTGGGGCCTTTACATCGCGAACTTCACCTTCGGCGTGGGGCTCGCGGCGGGCGCCGTGATGATGGTGATCCCGGCGTATCTCTACGACGACCACGAGATGCACGACGTCGTGATCCTCGGCGAGCTGCTCGCGATCGCCGCCATCGTCGTCTGCCTCCTGTTCATCGTGGCCGACATGGGGCGACCGGACAGGTTCTGGCACATCTTGCCCGGGCTCGGGCGGTTCAACTGGCCGATCTCGATGCTGACATGGGACGTCATCGTCCTGAACGGCTACCTGTTCATCAACCTGCACATCTCGGGCTACCTCATCTACACGAGGTACCTGGGCAGGAAGCCGGACAGGAAGTGGTATCTGCCGTTCGTGTTCCTGTCCATCGGCTGGGCGGTGTCGATCCACACGGTGACGGCGTTCCTCTACTCGGGCCTCGGCGGCCGCCCCTTCTGGAACTCGGCGCTGCTCGCCCCCCGCTTCATCGCCTCTGCGTTCATCACCGGCCCGGCCTTCGTGATCCTGCTGCTCCAGCTCGTCGCCCGGCTGACCCGGTTTCGCGTGGGCGACGGGCCGATCCGCACGCTCACCTCCGTGCTCCGCGTGACCGTCCTGCTCAACCTGTTCATGCTGGGCTCGGAGCTCTTCACGTCGCTCTACACCGGCGGCACGCACAGCACCGCGGTGACCTACCTGTTCTTCGGCCTGCACGGCAAGAGCGCGCTCGTGCCGTGGATCTGGTCGGCGGTCGCGCTGAACGTGACCTCCGCGGCGCTCCTGCACCTGCCGGCGAGCCGCGGGAGCCGCGCCTACCTCAACGCGGCCTGCGTCGCCGCCTTCGCCGGCGTCTGGATCGAGAAGGGCATGGGCCTCATCATCCCAGGCTTCGTGCCGAGCACCCTGCACGAGCTCGTCGAGTACGTGCCCTCGATGGCCGAGTGGAAGATCACGGCGGGCATCTGGGCCGTCGGGTTCATGGTGCTCACGATCGCCATCAAGATCGCGCTGACGGTGCTCACCGGCGAGATGTCGGTCGAGCCGCGCTCCGGTGCCACCCGCGCAGACGGGCACGCGCCGCCGCTCGCGCAATAGCGCTGCTGTGTGCCTCATCGCGCCGCCGGACACACCTCCGGCGTCGCGCGAGCGCGCGTGTCGGCCTGCGTGGTCGCTGGCCCGGAAAGTGGCACTTCCTCGGACAATATAAAAGCTGAGCCGTCCACGGATCGCCCGGGCACTGCAGGGGGCATGTGCTGGCCAGCTCGTTGGCCCAGGGCGAGAGTGGCAATCGCCTCACGTCATCCAGATTGCCCGGGCGAGTGAGCGCTGAGCCGCGCTGGCGACCGCGTCGCATTTCAACTTACAAGAGGGAGGACACTTCAATGAAAGTTGCCGAGTACGCTCGTCTGGCCGCGCAGGCCGCCGCCGTCGCTCTCCCGCTCGTCGCGCTGGGCTGCGGGCCTGACCCGGAGAACGCCGGCGATGAATGTGCTCCGGATGACGGCTGCCCGAACGGCCTCGTGTGCGCCGAGGGCGGCGAGGACCACATCTGTTATGCGCCGCCCGGCGCCGGCTGCGATGCGGGCGGCACCGACTATTGCCTGGGCGATGCCGTCTGTGGCGACGACGGCACATGCCGAGTCCCGCTCGGCGGCCCCTGCGCCGGGGACACGAAGGACTTCTGCGCAGAAGGCACGACGTGCGGCGCTGACGGAACCTGCCAGACCCCGCCCGGCGGCGCGTGCGATCCGGCGGGCCCCGATCTCTGCCTCGACGAGGCGGTTTGCGGCAAGACGCGAGACGGCGGGGGAATCTGCGGCATCGCTGAAGGCGGCGCGTGCGATCCGGAGGCCCCGCTGTGCGCAGGCGGGCTCACCTGCGCCGAGCTCGTCGCAGGTGGCCATGCGTGTTATCCGCCCGTGCTGGCGAGAGGGAGCGTCTTCGACTCCGAGAGCACCGCGGGCATCGAGGGCGCGCTCGTGCTCGCGCTCGACGATCAGGCGACCGCGATCACGGACGTGACGACCACCGACGCCGCAGGGAATTACGTGCTCGAGGTGCCGGTGCCCCGCACGGAGGACGGCGCGCCGGTCGGAGACGTGATCTTCACGCTGCGGGCGAGCGCGCAGGACCACCAGCCCTTCCCGGGCGGGCTCCGCACGGCGCTGCCGATCGCCTCCAGCGAGGCGACGTCGGGCGACGACGGGTGGAGCATCGAGACCGCGCTCACGGATATCGCGCTGATCCCGCTGCCCGAGGACCAGCGGGGGCTGCCGAGCATCTCGGGCGCGGTGCTCGCGGACGAGCAGTCCGGCGGCGTGCTCGTCGTGGCCGAGGACGAGGGCGGCAAGGGGTTCAGCGCGGTGACCGATCGCGGCGGCGCCTACACGATCTTCAACGTGCCGCCCGGCAGCTACTCGGTGAGCGGCTACGCGGCGGGGCTCGCGCTCGATCCGAAGGCCGCGGAGGTCGGGGACGCGGCGGTCACGGGCGTGGATCTGGCGCGCTCGGACGCCGCCCTCGGCACCCTGACTGGCACGCTCAACATCGTCAATGCTCCTGGCGGCTCGACCACCAGCGTGGTGGTCGTCGTCGCGTCCACGTTCAACGACGCCTTCGTCCGAGGGGAGGTGCCGCGAGGGCTGCGCACGCCGCTCAGCGGGCCGCCCGACGTGAGCGGCGAATTCAGCATCTCCGGCGTGCCCGCTGGCAAATACGTGGTGCTGGCCGCGTTCGAGAACGACAGCCTCGTCCGCGATCCCGATCCGAACATCGCCGGCACGCAGCTCGTCACCGTGGAGATGCCGAGCCCCGGCGAGGACGTCTCCCTGCCGACCTCGTTCAAGATCACGGAGTCGCTGCCGGTGATCGGCCCGGGCGCGACGGATCCCGAGCCGGTGACGGCCGCGCCCACGCTCCGGTGGGGAGACGACGCCAGCGAGGACTTCTATACCGTGGTCGTCTACAACGCCTATGGTGACCTCGTGTGGTGCCTCGGGGACGACCCGACGTGCGCTGGGTCGAGCATCCCGGGATCGAGCGGCGTCGACGAGGTCTCGGTCGAGTACGGCGGTCCCCTCGATCCTGGCATGTACTATCAGTTCCGCGTGACCTCCTGGCGCTCCCCGGGCGGCGAGCCGGGCGCCATCTCCGCGACCGAGGATCTGCGGGGCGTGTTCTACGTCACAGGCCAGTAACCACCCCCCAGGCGTCCCGGGTGGACAGCTGAGCCCGCAGCGCTGCCCCGCTCACTCCGCGACGATCGCGACGGAGGCCGGGAGCGCCCCGATCACCGCCGTGACCACGCCGTCCTCGTACGAGAACGGCACCACGCGATCTTCCTCGAAGTCGATCGACGCGACAGTGACCTGCGTCGGGCTCGCGTCCATGGGGAAGCTCGCCGTCACCCCCACCTGCTCCACAACACCTGCGCTGTATTCGTGGTTGATCACGTGGAGCACCGTGCGGCCGTCCGCGAGGCGCACGAGGTTGTGGCTCATCTTCTTCTCGCCCGCGCACGCCTCGGGCTGCTCGGCGGACGCGCACTCCTCGAAGGAGAGGGTCACGGTCCCTGTGACGTCGGTCGCCCCGTGGACCAGGTCCTCGTGGGACTTGTAGAAGTCGCGGAAGCGCGCGAAGAACTCCATCATCTCGAGCGCGGTCGCGGTGCTCTCGTCCGTCGTCGTGTGCAGCGGCAGGGCGAAGTACAGGCCGTTCGCGTAGACCTCCGCGGCGAAGATGCGGAAATAGTCCTTCCGCTCCTCCAGCGGGAGCCCGTAGTAGCGGTTCATCATGTCATTGGGCCAGTCCAGGAACAGCATCAGCGGGACTTCCTTGCCGCCGACGAGCTCTTGAACGCGCTTCGAGCGCGCCTTGAGCCCCCGCAGGGCCGTCTGGAACGACACGGTCCCGTCGAGGTGTCCCTCCACGACAGGCACCCAGTTCATGCCGCGCGGGCCGTCGCCGTCGATGTTCCAGTCGTACAGGCCCACGCTCTGCATGTCGACGAACGGCACGATGCCGTTCGACGAGATGAAGATCTCGCGGCCGTGCTGCTCGCGCGCGTAGCGGCGGAGCGCGAGCACCACCTCCTGCCAGTAGACGAGCGCCGGATAGACCTCGACGAAGGTCCCGAGCTGCGGGTCTGGACGGTTTCCCACCGTCCGGCCCCACTCCTCGACGAGCAGCTCGTTCCCGCTGTCGAAGGGCTTCTCCGTGGCGTTCACGCGCTGGAGGTAACCGCGGAAATCAAAGCCTCTCCCGGCGGTCTCGGGCGCTCCTCCGCAGTCGAGCCCGTCCTCGGGGAGGAGATCGAACCCCTGCTGCCAGCCGTCCGGACGGCCGCCGTGCCTGCGACAGAGGTAGTTTCCGAAGTCCGCGACATGGTGATCGTCGAACCCCTCGTTGCCGTCGTACTCCGCGCCCCCGTAGCCTCCGTTGATCTCGTCGAAGTTCAGCCCGTCGACCCCGAGGTCGATCTGGAGCTTGCCCATCTCGACGAGCCGCGCGCGGTAGCTCGGAGACGCCATGCTCGATCGGTGCGCGCCTGGCACGATCTGGTCGTGGGCGACGAGCTCGCCCGCGGCGTTGCGCGTTGTCTGCTCCAGAAACTGCTCCTCGCTGTCGACCTCGTCCTCGAAGACGATGGATGCGGTGCTGCCCGCGACGAAGCGGATGCCGCGCTCGCGGCAGCTCGCCAGGTACTCGGCGTCGTAATCGCCGGCCTGGATCCCTGTGTCGCGCCAGCGCTGCCACGCTCTCGGCACCATGTCCGGGGCGAGCTCCAGCACCTGGGGATCCGCCTCGTTCACCTCCACCTGGCTGAACGCGAACACCGTCAGCTCCGACGTGTCGAACGTGCCGAACACCTCCGGGTCGAACTCGGGCATGACCGGCGTGATGTCGCCTCCACCCCCCTCTCCCCCCGCGCCTGTCGCCGTGGTCGCGCCCTCGCCGCCCGCGCTCCCGCTGGACGCGGCCATGCCGCCGGTTCCCCCTGTCCCCCCGGGGTCCGGATCCGAGCTGCACGCGCTCCCGGCCAGGGCGCCGGCCATGACCATGCACGTCAGCAGCCCGGACCAGCCTGATTTCCCGATGCGGGCCGCGCGGCGCTGGTACCCATGCGCCGAAGCCCCTCGACGCCCGGGGCCGCCCGCGATCCCGTATCTCCGATGAGTTGCCATGGGCACAGAAGGAGTTCGCGCCCTTCGCCATGTCAAGCTTGCCCTGCCCCACGGCACGAAGCCGTCACGTGGGAGCTTCTCAGACAACGACGTCAAATTCCAGCACCACCGCTCGCACTTCATGGTTGAATTCCGCGTGCACAGAACGTTGCTCCGCCGACTGGCGGCCTTCATCGCCCCCTACGTCCTCGGCGCCGCGCTCTCCTCCTCCCACGATCCCGCATTCACGATTTGCTCTTGACGGAGACGATCATGCCCATTCGACCTTCATTGTCGCACACCATTCTTCTTGGCTTGCTCGCTGCCGCCTGCAGCTCGAGCGAGCCGGCTCTGGAGGGCTCCGGCGGCGCGGGCGGCGCCGGTGGCTCCGGCGGCGCCGGTGGCTCCGGCGGCGCCGGTGGCTCGGGGGGCGGCGACGTGGCTGCGCCGCTCGTCGAGACGGAGGCGGGTCCGGTGGAGGGCGCGCTCGTCGGCGCGACGCGCACCTTCCTGGGCATCCCGTACGCCGCGCCGCCGGTCGGGGACCTGCGCTGGAGATCACCCGCGCCGCACGAGCCGTGGACCGAGCCGCGGGCTGCCGTCGAGGTGGGCATTCCCTGCTCGCAGCTGAACCTGCTCACCCCGGGCTTCAATGAGATCTCGGGAGAGGACTGCCTCACCCTGAACGTCTGGACGCCCGAGCGCCCGGCGTCCTCGTCCGCACCCGTCCTCGTCTGGATTCATGGCGGCGGCTTCGAGCTCGGCAGCGGCGGGGAGGCCGATTACGACGGCCGGGCGCTCTCCGAGGCGACAGGATCGGTGGTGGTCACCTTCAACTACCGCCTTGGCCCGCTCGGGTTCCTGGCCCTCCCGGAGCTCAAGTCGGAGGATCCCGATCACCCCTCGACGGGCGCGTACGGCCTGGAGGACCAGCGCGCCGCGCTCCAGTGGGTCAAGGCCAACATCGCCGCGTTCGGCGGGGATCCTGGCAGGGTCACCCTGTTCGGCGAGTCCGCGGGCGGCATCAGCGTCTGCATGCATCTGGTGTCGCCCAGGAGCAAAGGCCTCTTCCAGACCGCCATCATCGAGAGCGGACCGTGCGACTCCGCCGCGGACGAGGCGACGGCCAGCGCGCAGGGGCAAGAGTTCGTCGAGGCGCTGGGCTGCACCGACGCGCCTTCCGTCCTCGAGTGCCTTCGCGGCAAATCGGCCGAGGAGATCATGAGCGCGCTGCCGCGGGGCGCGGCCTTCCTCGAGGGCGCCGGCCCGACGTGGTTCCCGGTCGTCGACGGATGGAACCTGCCCGACACGCCGGGCAAGCTCCTCGAGGCCGGGAGCTTCGAGAAGATGCCGACCATCCTCGGCAGCAACGCGGACGAGGGCACGCTCTTCGTCACGCTCTGGGGCGAGTCCGCGGCGGTCGCCGACGACGCCGCGTTCGAGGCGTTCGCCGAGACGCTCGCCCCGGGCCACGGCGAGGAGGTGGTGGCGCTCTACCCGAGCGAGACCTACGGCTCGGCGCAGGCGGCGGCGATCGCGGCGCTGGGTGATTCGATGTTCGTGTGCCCGACGCGGCGGGCGGCGCGCGCGATCGCGGGCGCCGGCGCGGCGACGTATCTCTATCATTTCACCTATGCGCCCGAGAGCTCGCTGCTCGGCGATCTCGGCGCCTTCCATTCTGCCGAGATCAAGTTCGTGTTCGGCAACCCGACGATGGTGTTGCCGGAGCCGCTGACCGAGGGTGAGCTCGAGATGTCGCAGAAAATCATGGGGTACTGGTCGCGCCACGCGGCGAGCGGGGACCCCAACGGCGAGGGCGCCGTCGCGTGGCCGAGGTATGGAGCGGAGGGGGACGAGAGCCTCACCCTCGATCGCGACATCGCGCCGCAAGCCGGCCTGAAGGGAGAGCAGTGCGACGCGTGGGACACCTTCGCCACGGCGGCCCCCTGACGGTGCTCGCACGGAGGGCCGCGGCGCGTCACGCGATGGCCGAGGCCCTGCGAGCGGCCTGCGCGGCTCGAGTGTTGAGTCCGGGCCCGCCGCGAGCGCGATCCCCGAGCGCAGCCGCCGCGCGCTAAATAGCGATAGATATTATGCTATCCTGACCACGGTGCTCTCCTCCTACGACCTCGCCGCCATCATGGCCCGCCTCGACGCGCGCGAGGCCGCGCTCGACCTGCTCACGCAGGAGCGCCAGGCCGCGGTCGCCGCGATCTTGCGGGCGCCGGCGGGGTCTCCGGGCACGGCGCTCGATCCTGCGGGGGGCCGGGAGCCCGAGGAGGCCGAGCTCCTCCTGATCCGCCGGGCCGATCACCCGGCCGATCCCTGGTCGGGGCACATGGCGCTCCCGGGCGGGCGGCGCGAGCCGGCGGACGAGAGCCTGCTCGCCACCGCGATCCGCGAGACGCGGGAGGAGGTGGGGATCGACCTGGCGGCGCACGGGACCCTGCTCGCGCGCCTGCCCGAGGTCCCGGCGGTCGCGCGCGGGCGGCGCGCCGGGATGATCGTCGCCCCGTTCGTCTTCGCGCTGCGCTCCACGCCGGAGCTCACCCTGAGCGACGAGGTGGCCGAGGCGCTCTGGACGCCGCTCGGGCCGCTCGCGCGCGGCGAGCGCACCTCGCGTTATGCGTACACGCACGAGGGAAACGTCCTCCAGCTCCCGTGTCTGCTCGTGGACGAGCGGGTCGTCTGGGGGCTGACGTACCTCATGCTGAAGCAGCTCTTCGAGGTGCTTCACCGGTAGCTCGCGCGGCCGCCGGATCAGCCGGTCTGCCGCGGCGACGCTGCCCGCTTTCCCCTCGGATTCCCCTCAGAACCCGCCTTCGATCGCGAGCCCCGGCATCGTGATGGGCCCGATCTTCCGCGGCGTGCACGCGCCGTCATCGCAGCTCACGTCGAACACCTCCTTCGCCAGCGTCGCGTTCTGCACGTCGAGCACGAGCCCGAGGTACCTCCGCGCGCCCAGCGCCCAGCGCTTCGACAGGCGCATGTCGAGCCGATAGAACGGCGCGACGCGATCCGGGTGCTCGCTCGGGGGGCGGCCCGGGGCGGCCTCGTCGGCGGGAAAGCCGGTATAGAAGACGTGGCGTATCCCGGCGCGCCAGCCCGCGCCGAGGTCGTAGAGCAGCGCGAGGTGCGCCACGTGCGTCCGGTCGTAGGCGGAGGGGATCGTCGCCCTGCCCCGCGTGCGCGTGGAGCGCGACAGCGTGTACGACGCCAGGAAGAACATGTCGCGGCGGAGCGCCCCGCGCGCCCCGAGCTCCAGACCGTACGTGTCGCCGAGGCTCCGCGTGAGAAAGCGCTCCGTGCTGAGGGTCGTGCCTCGGCCCGTCCCGATCGGATCGCTCAGGCCGAAGGTCGCCTGTCGAAACACCGTGGCGCTGAAGTTGACAGGGCCCGCGTCGACCTCGACGCCGAAGCTCGACTGCAGGCTGCGCTGCAGCCCCCCAGGGATGCCGCCGATCTGGAGCGCCGGCAGCGGGGCGAGGCCGGGCAGCTGCGAGGCGAGGCCGAACGCCGGGATGAGCCGCACGTGGTCGCCGACGCCGAAGCGGCCGACGATCCTCGGGTCGACGGCGAGCGCGCTCTTGCCGAGCGAGGTGTAGTGGTCCACGCGCACGCCGGGCGTGATCGTCGACCGCTCGTCGAGCACGAGCAGCGCGTCGGCCCACGCGCCCAGCGCGAGGTCGAGGCGGCTGCGGAAGAGCTCCGGGAAGCTCTCGTCGAGCTGGGCCGTCCCCTCGGCGGGCGCGTCGTCTTCGGTGGACGCGCCGCCTCCGGGCTCGCCGTCCGACGCGCCGGGGCGCGGCGTCACCACGTAGCGGTCGACCGCGGCGTCGACGCCCACCCGCACGAGCGCGCGCCCCGCGAGGATGGGCCGGGCCAGGCTCATCCGCGCGTTGAGCTTCCAGGCCTCGGCGCTCTCCACGCCGACCCCGCGCGACCGGTCGAGCCCGAGGGTGAGCGCCGACCTGACGCGCGCGCCCGAGGCGGCGTCGTCGCGGTCGTAGCGCATGTCCAGGCGGTGAAAGTCGCTGTCGAGGAGGACGTCGGTCGCCTCGGCGCCGTCCTCCTCGCCGATGCTGGCGAGGTAGTCATACGCGCCGAAGGCGAAGACCGTGAAGCGCTCCTCCGGCCCGAGCCGGTGCGTCATCCGGCCCTGGTAGTCGGCGTAGCCCACGTCGACGCTCGGGACGAGCGCCGAGGTGAGCGCCGCGCCGGCGGCGTAGCGCCCTCCCACGAGGACGTGGGTGTCGCTGTCCATCGGCCCCTCCACGACGCCGCCGAGGTCGACGAACCGGAGGCTCCCCTCCCCGCGCCAGACGTCGGACGGCGGCGCGCTCTCGGCCTCGATCGCCGCGCCCGCGAGCCGCCCGATGTCCGAGGGATAGGGGCCGAGGTGCATCTCGACGCGCTGGACCATCGCGGCCGGGATGACGCTGGGGCCGGCGCCCACGTGAAAGAGGAGCGGGACCTGGATGCCGTTGAAGAAGTAGCCGATGTTCCCCGGGGGCGCGCCGCGGATGTAGTAGTACGGCATGCCGCTCGCGATCGAGGTCACGCCGGGCTGGATCTCGATGGCGCGGTAGGGGTCGCCTAGCGCGCCGGGCAGCTCGCGGACGTCGCGCCGCGTGAGCGAGACGGAGCCCGGCGGAGCCCGGTTGCCCTCGACGGTGACCTCGATCCCGGCGGGCGCGACGGCCTGTCCGTCAGGGACCACGGGAGCCGGCGGCTCGGCCGGGGCCGCGCCGGGCGCCTGCGCCGCCTCGGCTCCTGCCGGCTCGCCGGCCGGGCGGCCTGCAGGTTGAGGGCGCGCCTCGCCCGCATGCAAGGTCGCGGCGGCCGCGAGCGCGAGGGAGAAGAGTGCGCCTGGGGATCTCACGCGGATGTCGTAGCTACGCCGCCGGGCAGCCGGGAGAACCTCCCCCGTGGCGGCCCGCACTTAGCAAATCCAGCGGCTCGGCGGAAGCCAGGGAGTCCATGCACGCTCGGCCACCAGCGTGCCCTGGACGCGCATCCCCGCGCTCGCGAGGCGCTCGTCCGCCATATCGACGGGCGACGCATCTGCTCGCCCGATCCGGGGAGACAAAAAACAGAGCGCCCATTCGACGGCGGGGGGGGGAAGCCGTCACGGGCGCTCTGGCTTCCGTGTTTAGCAGGACACGGGCCAAGGCCATCCCCTTCTCTGTTCCTGGGGTTACCCTTAAGGACACCCCCGACACCTTTCGATTCTGAGATTTCTGCTTTCAAACCTGGCATGGGCTCCGCGCCTTGAAACATCCCGGCGGGCCTCCCTGCCGCGCCGAGCTCCCTGAGATGCAAGCCAGGCCGAGGACATCGGCACAGCGCTCAATTGACAAATAGTTGTCAATATGACAGGTTGTTTCCAATGACGAGGCTCACCGCGGAGGCGACCGCGCTCAGCGAGCTGGTGATCGAGGTGTTCCGCTTGAATGGTCTGGCGCTCGAGGCCGGGGACGCCCTGGCCAGGCCGGCGGGGCTCACGAGCGCGCGCTGGCAGGTGCTCGGCGTCGTGGACCACGGCCCGGCGCCGGTCTCGAACGTCGCTCGGACGATGGGGCTGACCCGCCAGGGCGTGCAGCAGATAGCGGACGCCCTCGAGCGCGAGGGGTTCGTCGAGTATGTCGAGAACCCTCACCACCGCACGGCCAAGCTCATCGCGATGACGGCGGCAGGGCGCGAGGCCCTGCGGCAGGTAGAGGCGCGCCACGCCGCGTGGGCGGACCGGATCGGCAAGCGGCTCGACCTGTCGATCCTGCACGCGACCCTCGATGCGCTGCGACAGGCCCGACGTGTGCTCGAAGAGGACGCGGCGTCGCCTGCGCGACCCGCTCGAAAGGCGTGATCCCATGAGCGAAGCGATGACGATCCCCGTGCTCCCGTGCGCGTCGCTGCCCGAAACCCTGGCGTTCTACGGCGCCCTGGGCTTCGAGGTCACCCATCAGCAGACAGCGCCGAACGTGTATGCGGCGACGCGCCGCGGGGAGGTCCACCTGCACTTCATGGGCCTCAAGGGGCTGGATCCCAGGCAGGCGTACAGCACGTGCCTTGTGATCGTCCCCGAGGTCGAGCGGCTCCACGAGACGTTCGCGGAGGGGCTGCGGCGGGCGTACGGCAAGCTGCCGATCTCCGGCCTGCCCAGGATCTCGCGCATGAAGAAGGGGCAGAGCCGCTTCACGGTGGTCGACGTCGCGGGCAACTCGGTGATCTTCATCCGGCGGGACGCGCCGGACGACGACGAGGAAGCCGCCGGGTCGCGCTCGGACTCGAGGCTCGGCAAGGCCCTGCGCGCGGCTGCGCGGCTGCGCGACTTCAAGAACGACGACGCGGCGGCCGCCAAGGTCCTCGACGTGGCGCTCGCCCGGAAGGAGCCGGACGACCCCCTCGAGCGCGCCCGCGCCCTCGCCGCCCGGCTGGAGCTCGCCGTCGCCCTGGGCGAACAGGCGCGCGCCCGCGCCCTGCGCGACGAGATCGACGAGGCGCCGCTCTCCGACGAGGAGCGCGCCCTGCTCCGGCCTCAGCTCGACGCCGTGGACGCGCTCGATCGGTCGCAGCGATAGGCGCGCGCGCCGCAAGGCCTCACGTCGCTCGCCGCCTCCGTGCCGCGCCCGGCGGACGCGCGACACGCTCGTCCTTGGCCAGGAGCTCGAGCGCGCGATCGAGCGCGAGCCCCAGCGAGCGCGCGCCCTCGGCCGAGAGGTCGGAGAAGAGCATCTGCGCGCCGACGAAGGCCGCGTACTCCAGCCGCGCGAGCAGCAAGGCGGCGCCGCGCGCGCGCCCCTCGGAGGCGTACAGGGACGCGAGGTACTCGACGCGGCGCGCGTCGACCCGCCGGAGCACGGCCGCGGCGCGCTCGTCTCGGAGCGCCCACGCCCGCACGGCGAGCTCGAGCCGGCCGTCGAGCGAGCGCACGACAGCGGAGAGCCGCTGCCGCTTCTGCTCGGGGCTCCCGCCCGCCTCGGCGTGGTGGATCGGCGCCGACGTCTGCCGCTCCTCCCAGCGAGCGAGGAGCGCCGCGAGGAACGCCGCGATGTCCTCGAAGTGGTGATAGAACGAGCCCTTCGTTCGGCCGAGCCTCGCGCAGAGCCCGTCGATCGTCAGCGCGCCCTCGCCGCCGTCGCGGAGCGCGTCGAGCCCCTTGTCGAGCCAGTCGTTCCTCGAGGTGCGCGCCATGCGGGTCAGTCGAGCGTGGCGCCCGCGACGGCGGCGGCGAGGGTGAGCGAGAGCGGCGAGTACACGAGGCGGTTCAGCCGGTGATACGGCAGCGCGCCCGTGTCGGGCCGCAGGCGAGCCTCGAGGTAGCCGCCGACGCCCCGCGCCCCGAGCACCAGCGCGACGGCCCACGCGCCGAGCCGGAGCAGCGTCGGCGAACCGCCGCCGCCGTACCGCTGGGCGAGCACCAGCGCGGCGGACGACGCGAGGAGACACGCCACGACGAGACATGCGCCGAGGGAAGGAAAGGGACTGCCCTTGGGCAAGCCGACCACCATCTCCACCTTCTCGTGCCGGGCATCCCCGGGCCACGCGCCTCCCAGGCCCCAGTAGACGTGGATCGCCGCGAGCACCCCGAGGGCGCCGCCCGACGCCAGGGCAAGCACGTCCCGCCGTGGGACCCCCACGCCCAGCGCCCCGGCCGCGCACAGGATCGCGAGCAGGCCAAGCAGCGTCCATGGCGACACGCCGCGCGGCGCTCCGAGCCGGGACACGCCGGCGACCAGCACGAGGAGCGGGGCGACGACCGCCGCGCTCGAGAGAAGTGGATCCATCGTGGCCTCACCTTCAAACCATACCATACGGTATGGTATGGTACTGGACAAGCGTCTGCGCCTCACTGAACGCACGGCGCAGGGACCGTCGCTGTGGCGCTCCGCCACGGACGCTCCCGAGCCGCGCGAGGCCCTCGGCGCCTCGGGTTGCTCTCGCCCGCCGCCGCGCACGCTGCCCCGCGACTCCCTGCGCGCGCCGCCCGCCACGCCCGGCGCGGCCCGATTCCCGCCGGCAGCGCGGCAGCGCCACCGTGCTTTCCACCCTCCTCGGTGAGATTCTCACGAAAAGCGCACGACCAACAAATGCTGAGTTCTTCTCGGGGCCTATCGAAATACACTCGATATACACTCGATTCATCGCGCCTTCATGGCCGATTCGGCTTCCTTGTCCGCGCCTGCCCAAGTATGAAATAGGAGTTCGAGCTCTCCTTGGCTCCGAAGTGACAAGGGCGCCGCGCGCCCCCGGTCGGGTCGCCGCGCCGGCGTGAAGGAGCGGGAAGAGAGGCTTGGGGCAGCGCCGAGCGATCGTCGTGGTGCCCCTTGCCGAAGAGCCGAAACGCGACACGCGAGAGAAGGACCATCACGATGAGGAGGATGAGGAGAAGGAAGGACCCGTTCGGCATGGCGCTCGCGCTCGCCGGCGCCGGCAGCTTCGCGGGCTGCTGGGAAGGCGGCGCTGTCCAGATCTATTCGTGCAATGAGCCGTGCTTCAGCCTGGATGCTCACGAGTGCAATGATCCGTGCCCCGTGTGCGACGGCGCGTGCGTGCCGCCGCCGTCCCTCGGGTTCGACGATCCCATCCTGCTCTGGAGGGGCGACGCGACCGGCGGGACGTCCCCACCGGAGTGCCCGGTGGAGGCGCCGGATCTCCTGTTCGACGGTTACAGCGGATTCGCCGGCGAGCACAGGTGTCCGACGTGCCTTTGCACGAAGCCCTCCTGCGAGCTGCCTTCAGGCCTTCTGGGGAGCGCCTCGGCCACGTGCGACGGGACGGCGTCCACGTCGTTCGCCGCCCCCGAGGGGTGGAGCGGCGCGTGCACGGCGCCGGCCGCGGCGACCTCGGGCGAGCTCAGCTCGCTCCTCATCCCGGCGCCGACCGTGAGCGCGTGCGCCCCGGCGCACGATCCCGGAGGAGCGCCGCCCGAGCTGGCCGCCCCCGCGAGCACCCGGGTGCGCGCGTGCACCGGCGCGGCCGACGAGAACAAGTGCAGAGATCCCTCGATGATGTGTGTCGCGGCCCCCAGGCAGCGATCCGGGGGCTTCACGATGTGCATCCGCCATCTGCTCCAGAACACGCCGGAGTGCCCCGAGCCATATCCCGATCTGCTGGCGATCGCCGAGGGCTTCGACGACACGCGCAGCTGCACGCCTTGCGCGTGCGAGGAGCTCGAGGACGCCACGTGCGCCGCGCTCGTCTCCGTCTACGAGGACGGCAGCTGTCGCGAGCTCCTCGGCGCAGAGACGGTGACGATGGCCGGGCCGAAGTGCGTCGCGGGGCCGGATCTGCGGCTCGAGAGCATGGTGGCGCGCTGGATCAGGGACGACCCAGGCCGGTGCGCCCCGACCGGAGGAGTCGCCATGGGCCAGGTGACACCGCAGAGCCCGGCTTACTATTGCTGCCAGTCAGACGAGGTCATCCCTATCTACTGATGACCCCGCCCGCCAAGGGCTGTTCGAGCTGTTCGACCCGGACGCCCCATTGAGCGAGGGTGCGACTTCGTGTACCCGTACGCGTGCTTCGCGGCTATAAGAGCGAATCACGCGAAAGGGAGAGCGGATATGCGAATCGCACGATGGTGCTTCTGGATCGCGCTCGCCGCGGCCGGTTGCAGCGCGTCCAACCGCGGCACGTCCGCGACGGAGGCCGACCCGTCCTCGGGCGCCGGAGAGAGCGGCGAAGGGAGCGGTGAAGGGAGCGGCGCGGGCGGCCAGGACGACCCGTTTGGCTCCGGCACCGATATCGGCGGGAACAGCGGAGACGTCGGGAATGGGGGCAACGGGAGTGGGGCCCCTGACAACGGGTGCATCGAGCGAGCCTCCCTCGTGTATGTGCTCTCACAGGACAACGAGCTCTACAGCTTCAGGCCCGATCGTAAGGAGTTCACGAAGATTGGTGTCCTGGGGTGCCGGACCGGCATGGATCCGAACTCGATGGCGATCGATCGCAACGCGGTGGCGTGGGTCAACTACGTGGAGCCCGACGACAGCGAGGGGACGTTGTTCAAGGTCAGCACCGAGGACGCGAGCTGCGAGCCCTCCGGGGCCACGCTCTCCGACGGGTGGTCCCGGCTCGGCATGGGCTTCTCGAGCGACCTCTCGCGCCCGGACACCGAGGAGCTGTTCGTGGCGGGCGCCACGGGCACGCCGGGAATCGGGCTGGGGAGGATCGACGGCGCGTCCGTGACGCCGGTCGGCGAGTTCAGCGGCTCGATGCGCGACATCTCGGCGGAGCTCACCGGCACCGGGGATGGACGCCTCTTCGGCTTCTTCACGACCACCCCGGTTCAGCTCGCCGAGATCGACAAGGAGACCGGCGAGATCATCGAGGCCACGGACCTGCCGGGCATCGAGACCCCGAGCGCCTGGGCGTTCTCGTTCTGGGGTGGCGACTTCTATTTCTACACCGCCCCGAGCGAGTTCGGGTCGTCGCGCACCACCAACGTGAGCCGCTATCGCCCGTCGGACGGCTCGATCGACACGGACTACATGACGAACATCGGCTTCCGCATCGTCGGCGCAGGCGTCTCGACCTGCGCCCCCCTCGATCTCCCCCTCTAGCGCGACGGTCACCCGCTTCGGATACGGGCCCACCTCGACGTTTTCGGTGCTCAGCGCACCGGAGTGCGCTTCCGCGCCGAAAACGCCGATCTGGGCCCGTCTCCTGTGCGGGAGACCGCCGCTCTGATCGGCAGGGGGCTGAGGCGGGCGGAGTGGGAGGAGGCCCCGGGACGGACTTGCCAGGGGCGTTCCTGATGGCATCGGGAACGGATCCGGGAAGCGCGCTCACGGCGGTGCAGGCGTCTACCGATTTGGCGTCGACGGCATCACGTTGCGCGTGGCCGATCGGGCACACCCGATCGGGCGGCGAGGTGTTGCGATGCGGATGAACCTTCTCCCCGGACGCGGTCACTGGCTACTCGCGCTCGCGCTGGCGCTCACCGCGGCGTGCGGGACGGCGCCGGGCGCGGAATCCCCGGCGCGCGAGGATATTTTCCGCGCCGCGGGGCCGAACGAGTTCATCCTGCTGACCGCCCGGGGCGAGCTCGTCAGCGCCGACATCGAGCCGGGGCGCGTCGTCGGGCCGGACGTGAACCTCGGCGTGTACGCCGCCGACAGAGGGCGAGACGGGCAGACAGTCCGGGGCGTGGCGTTCAACCGGACCGTGAACGTCACAGCGACGGGCCAGCGCGCGGCCGGCATCGTCGGCGCCATGCCGCTGGAGCTCTCGGTGACCCGGGCGGAGGCAGGGCTCCGCGCGCAAGGCCTCCTGGCCGGCGCCCTCTCCGACTACCGGCTGGACGAGCGGCAGCTCACGGGCACGATCGGGCGCTGCAGCTACGAGCTGACGCGGACGGGGCGCACCTACGAGGGGTCGCGGCGCTGCGAAGGCCAGCCTCATCACGCGACCGTGCTCCTGCCCCGCGGGCTGTCCTCGTGGAGCGACGCCGCGCTCGCAGCCGCCCTCGGGCTGCTCCTTGGCGCCTGAGCGCGCCGCGGCCCGCCCCGTCGCGTGGGCGGTGGCGAATGACAGGTCGCGCAGCGGCTGCTAGAGCTCGGGGCGACCCGGCAAGAAAGACGATGCGCGCCGGAAGCCCGTCGGGTACGGAAGGGCCGAGCCTCCTGGGCCCCGGCGGTCCTTTCTTCGCGCCCTCGCGCGACACCCACTCTTCATCCGTGACGAAGCCCAGATCCGATGGCAACGCGCCGGGCAGGGCGACCCCGGCGACTTCACCGAACCTCCTCGAGGGACGCTCCGCGCCCATCCCGCTCGGGCCGCGCCTCGAGGCCGTGCTCGAGCTCGCCTACCGCGCGCGCCGCGCGGTGCTGCTCGAGGGACCCACGGGGATCGGCAAGAGCGAGCTCGTCCGGCAGCTCGCCGAGCGGCTCGGCATCGCGACCGTCGTGCTCGATCTGAGCCTCCTCGAGCCGCCCGATCTCGTGGGCCTGCCGGTCATCCGGGACGGCCGGACCAGCTACGCGGCGCCGTCGGTGCTGCCCCAGGACGGCGCCGGCATCCTGATGCTGGAAGAGCTCAACCGGGCGGAGCGGTACATCCAGCAGCCGGCGCTCCAGCTGCTCAGCGCCCGGCGGCTGCATGAATACGAGCTGCCCGCGGGGTGGGTGTGCTTCGCCGCCGTCAACCCCGAGTCGGCCGACTACCAGGTGACCCCCCTCGATCGCGCGCTCCGCGCGCGGTTCCTCCACCTGAACGTCCGCGCGGACCGCGCGTCCTGGCTCGCCTGGGCGCAGGTGAACGGGCTCCACCCGGGCGTGATCGCCCTCGCGCAAGGGCACGAGCGCGTCCTGGACGACGTGCCCCCGCGCACCTGGACCTATGCGTCGCACGTGCTGAGCGCGCTCCGCCCCGAGGAGCTCGCGGACGGCGTGCTGCTGCGCGACGCCCTGGGCGGGTACCTGCCCCCGAGCTGGGTCGAGCTCCTGCTCGCGTCCAAGGACACCTGGTCGACGCGGCTGCCGTTCGATCTGCGCGCGCTGCTCGCCGATTACGGGCCGAGCTCGCCGGCGGGCAAGGTGCTGCGCGGGGCGCGCGAGCGCGGGGAGACCGACCGGTTCGACGAGGTGACGACGCGGCTCGCGCCGCTGCTCGAGGGGCCGGAGGTCGGCGTGCTCGCGGCGCAGCGCAAGCTGTCGCTGGGGGCGTTCGAGGCGCTGCTCGCCGACCTGCCGGGCGACCACCGCGAGCGGCTCCAGGACGCGCTCGGCGGCAACGCGACGGCCACGCAGCTCATCGACGTCCGCCCCGAGGAGCTGCTCCAGAACTACGCGGGCAGCGCCGCCGAGCAGAAGGTGCTGGCGTGGCGCGCCGATCCGCTGCGGCAGCACCGCGTGGGGCTCGTCGTGACCGCGCTGTCGGCGCACCTCGGCCAGCAGGCGAAGCTCGTCGACGTGCGGCGGAGCAACGTCGCGCGCGTGTGCCTGGGCCAGCTGCTCGCGCAGCTGCCGGAGCGCTGGGCCCTCCGGCTCGCGGCGACGCTGAAGAAGCACGGCGTCACGCCGGTCCGGCCGCAATGAGCCAGGCCGCGGGGCGCGACGAGGTGCGCGAGGTGCCAGAGGACGCGGTCGCCGCGTGGCTCGACGCCTTCGTGCGCGATCCCGGCTTCCTGGAGCGGTACCCCTGCTACGCGGCGATCCTCGCGCGGCTCGCGCCGGTCGCGGACCCCTCGGTCAAGCGCATGGCCGTCTCGCTGTTCGACGGCCGCTTCTTCCTCCACGTCAACGTGGAGTCGTTCATGAACGAGCCCGTGTTCCTGCGGGGCGTGCTCCTCCACGAGGTGCACCACGTCGCGCTCGGGCACCTGTGCCACCCCAAGTTCGCGGGCGCGGACGAGCCGGAGCTCATGGACCTCGCCCTGGAGATGTCGGCCAACGAGTACATCGAGGAGCCGCTGCCCGATCCGATCCGCTGGCAGCCCTACGCCCCGATCGGCCTGCGCGGCGGCCAGAGCACGCTCGAGCGCTACGAGCTGCTCGTGAGCGCGGCGCGCGAGGGCAAGCTCCCGCAGCGCGGCGGCGAGGCCGTCGACGATCACCGCGTGCTCCGGCGCCCCTCGCGGGAGCCGGGCGCGGTGGAGCAGACGCGGCAGCTCCTGCTGCGCGCCGCCGAGGAGGCGGACGCGCTCGCGAACGACGGCGATCCGGCGGACGTGCCCGGCCTCTTGCTCGCGGGCAAGACGCCGGGGCGGCTCATCGAGGAGCTGACGGACGCGCTGGGCCCGCCCGCGCACCCGCTCGACTGGAAGACCGCGCTCAGGATGTTCGTGGCGAGGGAGCGCGCGCCTGTGCACACGTACGCGCGGCCGAACCGGCGCTTCCCGGGCCGCGTCGGCGAGGTCCCGGGCAGGACGTACGCGCCCCGCGCGATCTCGAAGCCGTCGGTGCTCGTGGCGATCGACACGTCGATGAGCATGCGGCGCGAGGAGCTCTCGGAGATCGCCCGGCAGCTGCAGGTGATGAGCGAGTCGGCGCGCATCACCGTCGTCGAGTGCGACGTGGAGATCGGGCGCGTGTACGCGTTCGACGGGCGGCTCGACGAGGTCGGCGGCCGCGGCGGGACCGATCTGCGGCCGGTGTTCGCCCCGGAGTTCCTGGCGGCGCGGAAGGTCTCCGGCGTGATCTATTTCACGGACGGCGCGGGGCCCACGCCCCCGGCGCCGCCGCCGCTGCCGGTGCTCTGGATCCTGACGAAGCCGCTCGATTTCACGTGCCCGTGGGGAGACCGGGCGTGGCTCGCGAGGAAGCCTCGGCCACGGTGAGCTGCGCGGTCATCGGGCGTGGATGACCGCGCGGGAGGCGGCGCGCCGCAGGCGGAGCCTCAGGGCACGCTCGCCGGATCGGCCGGGTCGGTCAACGCGTCCGCCTCGTCGCCGTCGAGCGCCCCATCGCTGTCGCGGTCGAGCGCCATCCGCACCCCCGATCCCGGCGGCGCGCAGGTGAAGGTCAGCGCCTTGCCCGACGCCGCGATCGCGCGCAGCGCCGTCGCGCTGATCGCCGGGCTCGCCGCCCTGTCCCGCAGGAATGTGCCAGCGCCCTGTTGATAGAGGAAGCCCTCCTCGTCCCCGTGCCTGCGGACCTTCGCCACCAGATCGCACTCCCCCGCGTCCGCGCGCGCGATCAGGAGATCTACCCGCAGCTCGGCGGCCGTGTCGCCCACGCCGGAGAGCGTCGCTTGCTGGCCCACGATCGGCGCCAGGTTGCTGTCGAAGGCGTGAAGGAAGGCGGTCACCTGCCCGCGCAGCACGTCGCCCGCCGCGCCCGGCGGGAAGCCGTTGACCCCCGGCACCTCGTTGAAGCCGTTCTGATCGTGAAAGCGGAAGATCGTATCCATCGTCCCGTTGTGGCCAATGCCGAACCCGCGGATCTGATCGCCCTGGAACTCGAAATTCCGGTCGTTGAAGCGGGGGTTCTCCACCATGCCGAACATACCGACCTTCTGATAGACGTTACGGAGCTGGGCGACCTTGAAGCTCTGCGTGATGAACGCGAACGTGTAGCGCCCGTCGGTCCCGAAGAAGCCAGGGAACGGGACCCCGTGCTCGGCGTTGCCCGCGGGATCGAGCACGTGGCACGAAGCGCACGGCCCGCCCTCGCTGGCCGGCAGCGTGAAGAATGCCTTGCCCGCCGCCTGATCGGCGGTGAGGCTGTTGTCCAGCGCGCGGATGGGGTTGGGCGGATACATCACCTGGAGGACGAAGTCGGTGAACGCCTGCATGTCCGCCGCGGGGATGGGCGCGTCCCGCCCGAGCAGGCCGACGAAGGAGACGCTGAACTTCTTGAACGCCGCCTCCTCGTCGAAGGTGCCGCTGTCCGGCTGCGCGCTCGGCGCGTCGTTCCCGCCGGTGCGGTCTCCGCGCCAGTGCATCGGCCCGTGGTTGGCCATCCCGCGCAGGCTCTGCGTCGTCATCGGTCCCTTGAGCGCGGCGAACTCGGCGGGCGCGCCGAAGAGCGTCGGATCGAGGATGAACGGGCCTGGCATCGGCGTGTTCGCCGCGTCGGGGTCGCCAAGGTCCCACGACAGGCTGTCGAGATCGCCGAAGACATGGCAGGTCGCGCAGGCCGAGTCGCCGTGGCTCGACGTGAACGAGGCGTCGTAGAGGAAGCGGCGGCCGCGGACCACGCTCTCCGGCTCGGGGCTATACATGGGCACGTGCGCGATCTCGGCCCTGGCATCGACGTCGATGATCGAGATGGAGTTGTCGAAGCGCGTGAGGGCGTAGAGCTGCCCGCGCGCCTCGTCCAGCACCACACCGGTCGGCCCGCCGCCGGAGACGGGGATCTGGCGCGCGCGCCTCGGCACGAAGGTGTCGGCCTCGAGCGCCGCGGTGTTGAAGACGCCGATCTTGTCCGAGCCGAGCGCGGCGACGTAGAGCCTCTTTCCGTTGCTGGAGACGGCCATGCCCGTGGGCAGCGCGAGGCTCTTCCGGCTCTCGGCGTTCGGGACCGGGGCGCAGCACGCGCTGTAGTCGATGTGTTTGTTCAGGTGCCGCGGGGCGACGCCGCCCGTCGCGGGGTCGATCACCGTGATGTTGTTGTGGTTGAACCGGCCGCGCACGCTGTGGCCGGCGAAGACGCCGGCGCCCTCGAAGCGATTCTCGTTGAACGCGTCCGTGTTGGCCACGTAGACGCGCCCGCTCACCGGGTTGACGGCCATGTTGTAGAGGACCGTGCCGACTCCCTGGAACACGCCCCCGGGCCCCTCGACGGGCGCGGGCGGGTTGGCCAGGGCGTCGATGACGAAGACGTCCTTGTCGGGCAGCGAGAAGTTCACCTTGTCGTCCCAGGATCGGTTCAGCTCGTCCACCCAGTGCGTCCCGTTGAACTTGACGATGAGGGGTATCGGGGGCTGCGGGGCCCCGGCGGCGTTGGTGGTCGGCGGGGGCAGGCCGAGGCCCTGGTTCACCAGGTTGATCTCGATCGCGGTGGTGCGGTTTCCGGAGTGGAAGGCCGCCGCGTAGACGCGTGAGCCGTCGGGCGTGGCGGCGAGCGCGCGCGGCGTGTCGCTGAAGAGGGTGATGATGTTGAGCGGCGCGGGGCTCGAGCTCGCCGCCGAGAAGACCCAGACGTCGGCGCGGCCCACGCCCGGCGTGGTGAGCGCCGGATCCACGGGGCTGTTCTGTCCGCGGTGCGCCGTGGTGATGAAGGCGCGGCCCTTGCCGGCGCCGGCGAAGACGATGTCGCGGGGCTCGTCGCCGACGAGCAGGGTGCGCACGACGCGGGGCTTCCTCGGCCTCGAGACGTCGACAACGCTCACGCTGTCGGAGAGATGGTTGACGACCCAGACCTCGTCGTCGCTGCGCGCCGCGACGGCGACCGGCTCCAGACCCACGGCGACGGAGCCGCGGTGCTCGAGCCCGCCGCTCTGGACCTTGAAGATCTCGAGGCGGTTGTCAGGCGTGTTGACGGCGAAGAGCATCGAGCCGTCGGGCGAGAGGGCGAGAGGGCGGACCTGGCCGCTCTCGAAGAGGGAGTAGGGCCGGGCGGCGGCGACCGTGATCGGAGCCCTCGCTACGGTCGGGGTTTCGTCGACAGGCGTACCGCTGTCAGCGCATGCGGCCAGGGCGAGAGCCGGGAGCGACCAGAGGACGAGCTTGTTCATGGGCACCTCGAAGGCGGGAGGAGAGCGACATTTTATGATCCATCGAAAGGCGCCCACGGAGCAATAGACAGACGGATGGAATCAACCCACGTTGTTCGGC
Organism: Sorangium sp. So ce327; assembly: GCF_051530205.1. NCBI lineage: Bacteria > Pseudomonadati > Myxococcota > Polyangiales > Polyangiaceae > Sorangium > Sorangium sp. So ce327. The sequence goes on from NZ_CP150330.1 coordinate 7,043,598, forward strand.
AAGACACTTTTAAAGCGCGGAGCGCCTCGGCGGCGGGAGCGCTCCACAACACGCCACAGGTCTCCCACGGTGGGGCCCCGCCCCACAACAACGTTGTTGCCATCAGCGAGCCTCGTCGTTGATCACGAGAAGAATGCCCGCATACACAAAAAAACGACCTGTCGGGGCGGCGCGCGCAGGCGAGGAGCCGGCGGCGCTCCCGAGGCAGAGGGGCTCCTCGGCCTCGGGCGCGCGCGCCGCGGGGACGACGCGGCGTTCGCCGTGGACCCGCGCTGATACGGAGTTGGAGGGGCGGCGGGGTCGCGCGCCTCGCCGCGAGGCGACGCGGATCAGGCCGCGGCGAGCTTGGCCGGGCGGCGGATCAGCGAGAGGGCGACGTAGACGACGAACGAGATGGCGAAGCCCGTGAACCAGGCGTAGCTGTAGAGATCCATCCATGCCTTGGGGACCGTCGCGACCTTGATGGTGCCGAGGAAGCCAGGCAAGTTGGGCAAGACGCCGGCGACGAGGGCGACGATCGCGACGGGGTTCCACCCGCCCGCGTACCAGTAGATCCCTTCCCGCTTGTAGAGCTGGGTGAGATCGAGGTTGGTCCTGCGGACGACGTAGTACTCCGCGATCAGGATCGCGCCGAGGGGGCCGAGCAGCGCGGAGTAGCCGACGAGCCAGGTGAAGATATACCCGGTCGGGTCGCTGACGAGCCGCCACGGCTGCATCAGGATGCCGATGATGCCGGTGATGAGGCCGCCGGTGCGGAAGGAGATCCGCGACGGCCAGAGGTTCGAGAAATCATTGGCCGGGCTCACGACGTTCGCGGCGATGTTGGTCGCCAGGTTGGCGATGCAGAGGGCCGCGAGCGAGATGATCAAGACGACAGGGTTCTCGAAGCGGGTGATGACGACGACCGGATCCCAGAGCGTCTCGCCGTAGATGACGACCGTGGCGGAGGTGACGGCGACGCCGATGAACGAGAAGAACGCCATCGTGGGCGGCAGGCCGATCGCCTGCCCGATGACCTGATCGCGCTGCGAATGCGCGTAGCGCGTGAAGTCCGGGATGTTGAGGGCCAGGGTGGCCCAGAATCCGACCATCGCCGTGAGCGCTGGGAAGAAGAAGACCCAGAACTGGCCCTCCTTGGGCTGCCCGACCCCGAAGGACGAGGGCTTCTCGAGCATCGGGCCGAACCCGCCGGCGCGGCTGTAGGCCCAGAGGAGCAGCGCCAGGCCGAGGCCGATCAGGAGAGGCGCCTTGATGTTCAGCAGGATCCGGATCGACTCGATGCCCATGCGGATGATCCAGATGTTGACGCCCCAGAAGAGCAGGAAGCAGGCGAGCTGCGCGACGTTGATGCCCAGCGGCGTCGGCGGCATCTGCTCTATCGACGGGACGAAGACCGCCACGATCTTGTAGATGGCCCACCCGCCGAGCCACGTCCCGATCCCGAACCAGCCGCAGGCCACGAGGGCGCGCAGCACCGCGGGCACGTTCGCCCCCCGGATGCCGAAGGCGCTCCGGCAGTAGACGGGGAACGGGATGCCGTACTTCGTGCCCGCGTGCGCGTTGAGGATCATGGGCATGAGCACGATGACGTTGCCGAGGAGGATCGTGAGGACGGCCTGCCCCCAGCTCATCCCCTCGGCGATCAGGCCCGAGGCGAGCATGTACGTCGGGGTGCATGCGCACATGGAGACCCACAGCGCAGCGATGTCCTTCATCCCCCATTTGCGCTGGTCCAGGCGCACGGGCGCGATATCTTCGTTGATGTAGCGCGAGTCGATGTCCCCTCCTATCTGCTGAAAGCCCTCGCTGGCCTTCGCGCCGTGAGCAGCCGAATGCACGTCGGGTTGAGCAGTCGTTTGCGTGTGCGCCATCGTCGATGAGGCTACACGATCGCACGTGAGACGGGATAGTGGACAGACGCACCGTCGCCGGAGCACGCCGGCTGTCCGGTGAGCCCGAACGAGCAGGCGCAGCGCGAGCGGCGCTCGCTTTGTTTCCTTTTGTTTCCTTTGTTTCCTCGATGTTGCGCGCCGGGCCTCGGCGTCCGCTCCGCGGTTGTTCTGGTTCCGTGGTGCGGTGATCCCTGGCGGGATCTCCGAGGCTCGGAGCTAGCTGCCCTGGCGGGCCGGAGGTCGAGGGGCGGTGAGCCCGCGCCGCAGGGCGAACGCGATACCCTCTTTCAGGGTCCGGAGCGTCACGACGCCACCCACACCGACGCCCTGCGCGACCAGCGTCTGCGCGATCCGCGGCTGGATGCCGGTGAGCACCACCTGAGAGCCAAGGAGGTTCACCGCCTTGGCCAGCCGGATGAGCGAGTCGGCCACCTGGGAGTCGATGACCCCGACGCCGGTGATGTCGAGGACCACCGTCCTGGCGCTGTGCGTGATGACCCCGTTGAGCACGGTCTCGAGCGTCGCCGCGGCGCGGTCGCTGTCGAGGAAGCCGATCAGCGGCACCGCGATGACCTGATCCGCCACCGGCATGAGCGGGGTCGACAGCTCGCGGACCATCTGCTCGAGCCGCTTCGTCTTGTCCGCGACGCGCAGCTCGAGCTCGGCGTTGAGGCGCCTCACCTCGTCCTCGGCGTGCCGGCGCTCGGTGACGTCGACGCCGATCGCCTGGAACTCGGCGAGCGGCCCCCCCTCGCCGAGCGGTGCGCGGTTGGTCCAGTGCATCCAGCGCACCGCGCCGTTCGGGAGGATGACGCGGTGCTCTGTGTGGACGATCGGGTTCTCGGGGCCGAGCTTCGCGAACTGCCGGGCGAGGAGCAGCCCGTCCTCTTCGGGGACCATCGGCATGAAGCGGTGGCCGACCAGCTCCTCGCGCGTCTTCTCGAAGTACCGGCAGTAGATGTCGTTGACGAAGGTCAGCGTGCCATCCATCCGAAAGCGGCAAATGAGCTCGGTCTGGTCCTCGACGATGCCCCGGTAGCGCGCCTCGCTCTCCCGCAGGTCGTTCTCGACGCGCTGCTTCTCGGCGAGCTCCCTCTCGAGCTCGGCATTGCGCCGGCGGAGCAACTCCAATTCCGCTCGCATCGTAGCGAGAACATTCGCTTCGCCGTCGTTCATGATCCGGTGATTCCTTGGCGCGCCGTGTGGACAGTTACGTCCGTCCTAGCTATCTTATCAAAGGACGACCCCGCCGGGTGAACTTCGAGCGTGCCGAGGGCGCGCGCAGCGCTTCCTACAGCGCATGCGCTGTCGTCCCATCGACGCACCGGAGCGCACCAGATCACGCATGCATGAGCGTGCGTCTCCTCGTCTCATCAAGAGAGCATGGCAGGCGCATTCGCCGCGGATCTGCGCCCGCTTCGGCGCTCGCCTGCGTCGACGCGAGAGGACAGGCCGCTCGCTACTGCGCCCGCCGGAGCGTGGCGACGCCCTTCCAGGGCGGCGTCTGCGCGTGCACGACGAGCTCTCCCTGGTCCGAGAACTCGCACAGCGCCTCGTAGGCGACCCCCGCCTCGTCGTAGGAGACCAGCTTGAACCGATCCCATGCGGGGTCGCGGATCTCGTAGGCGCGGTCCACGTGGAGGCCGGGCGAGTCCGCGAGGATGCGCTTGCCATCGAAGCGGACGACCAGGTGCGCGTACTGGAACTCGAGCATCGACGCGAGCATCGGCTCGAGCGGGACCTCGGGCTCGAACCGGACGAGCCGGAAGCTGCCGCGCAGGCGCGCGTCGATCGACGCGACTTCGGCCCCCGCTTCGGGCCCCCGGGCGGCGCTCGAGCCGCAGCCGGCGGCCAGCGCGGCCAGGAGAGCGGTGCAGACGAGGAGGGAGCGAGAAGAGGGGGATGGACGGCTCGCCGAGGGCGACATGGGGCGGAGCTTAGGGCGAGCGGACGGACAGCGCAAAGCGGCGCAGGAGCGCGCGGCCGTGGGCATGCCGCAGGCGAGAGCGCGAAACCTCTTCCTGCCGCGTCCGCTTCCGCTCACGCTTCCACCTGGAGCGCCGCCGTCGCGCTCGCGGGAGGGGGGAGCATGACAGACGTCCTGAGAGGCACCGATTTCGTCGCAGGCCTTCCAGAGCACGCGTGCGCCGCGCGCGAGGAGGCCATCCTCGGAGCGGTGCAGGCCGGCCACCTGGCGCCGATCTCGTGGGTCCCGGTGTACAGCCAGCTCGACGAGCGCCGCGCGACGTTCCTCGTGAGCGCCGACGCGCTCCGCATCGGCGACGCGGAGGACTCCGTCCGCGTCAACGCCTCGGCCCGGACGACCCAGCGAATCGCGGATCTGCTCGAGTGCGCGATGCTGACGACGCGCCTCTGCGACCTCGTGTGGGAGCAGGCCACCGTGCGGATCCCGCCGTGCATCGGCGCCCCGGACGCCTCGATGGCGAGCACCTCCCGCATGCTGGAGCACCACCGCCGCCTCGAGGAGCAGGTCGCAGGGAGGACCGGGCTCATCGAGAACGTGGGCAAGCACTGGGTACTCACCAACCGCCTCGCGGACCGCCCCGACCGGGCCGCCAACTACGGCTGGTTCGATCCGGGCGCGGCCCACAGGCACGGCCAGCAGACCTTGTGGCAACCGCTCGGGCTCACGCACGATCCGGATCACGTGGACTACTCCCAGGTCGTCCGCCTCGTGCGGCGGCGCTGCACGGTCGACGAAGCGGAGCGCGATCTCCACGAGGTGATGACCGATCCGGCGCTCGCCGGTCTGCTCTCGTCCGAGGGTCCCCTGTGCGTCCTCCGGCTGCCCGGGGTGCCCGAAGAGGTGTGATCGCCGCGCGCCCCTCGGGGCGTCCGGCCCACATCCCAATCCGTCGCGGGCTGGCGCCCAGTGCAACGCGCCTTCGTGCCGCGCGGATGTCCCCGCCGCTGTGGCCCGCGCGCCTGGCCATACCTGCGCGACGCCGCCCTGATTGCGCGAGTCCCTGCTCAAGTTGAGCAAACCAGCGCAGGCCACCCCGCGCTCGCGCACCGCGGCGTCGCGTCCCCGGAGCGCCTGGCCAGGTCGTGGGCCCTCGACGCGAGGCGTGGCACGGAGCGTGATTAAAGGATCGCGCCATGACCGACAGAACTCACAGGCTTCTCGCCAACACGCCTCGCCGAACGTACCGAGCCGCGCCTCTGCTCGCCGCGGCGTTCATGATGGGCTGCACCGCCGCGTCGACCGAGGCGGACGACGCCGCCCCTCTCGCCCAGCCCTCGGCTGGCGGCGGGCTGCGCTTCGCGAGCGAGCACGACGCGCTCGGGTGGGTCGCCAGGCGGGCCGAAGAGCTCGAGATGGGGCCGGTGATGGTCGAACGAGACGAGGGCGGCCGGCCCATCAAGGTGGCCGGCGTGTCGATCGGCTCGCCCGACGAGATCGCCGTGGCGAAGGCGAGCTTGATCGGCGAGCTGGGTGGTGAAGACCATGCGGTCGAGATCGCGGGGGAGCGCTACCTCCTGGAAGGCCAGGAGTCCGGGCTGTTCGCCGCGGTCGCCCACTGCAACGGCGGCCTCTGCACGAACGACGAGTCGTTCAAGAACGACTACGTGTTGTATCGAGAGCTCGGCAGCCGAACCTCGGTGACGTCAGGGGGGTTCGAGACCCGGCGCCAGACGATCCAGGGCAGAGGAGAGTACGAGTGCGTGGACCTGCCGGGGCCCCTGCCCGTCAAATGCACCGGCTACTGCACGTATACGTCCGGCTGCCCTTCCGGCTTCACGGTGGAGAGCGCCGCCGGCTACCCCACGTGCAGGACGACCTGCGTCGGCCAGGTGCGCAACGTGACGCTCTCGATCTCGATCGAGGGCTTCGAGTTCTTCGAGTCGAGCGGCATCCTCGTCCCCTCCATCCCGGCGCGAAGCGGCACGACCCACGACTCGAGCCTCGAGGTCAAATACTGGGAGTACGGCATCGGCATCGACTCCGTGATCTCCGACGCCGATGGGCTGTGCGGCTCACACTCCACGTCCGGCCCGGACGGGTTCGTCGTCGCCAAGAGCCACTGGGGCAGCGTGCCCACCGCGTGCCAGTAGGGTGCTGCAAGCACGGTCGCTGCTCGCTCACAGAACGCCGGTCCCTCGATCGCGAGCGACGCGCGCGGCCGCCCGGCGAGCGCGGTCGAGCCGCGCTCGCCGGGCGGCCGCGTCGCTCACCGGTTCACGGACTGCATGCCGAGCTCCGGATAGCGGAGGCCGGCGGCCGTGCCCTTCGGCGCCACCGCCTCGAGGCGCCGCAGATCGGCCTCGCCGAGCGTGATCGCCTCCGCGGCGACGTTCTCCTCGAGGTAGGTGCGGCGCTTCGTGCCGGGGATCGGGACGATGAAGTCCCCTTGCGCGAGGACCCACGCGAGCGCGAGCTGCGACGCCTTCACGCCCTTCTCCCGCGCGACGCCCTCGACCTTCGCGACGAGATCGAGGTTCCGCTGGAAGTTCTCGCCCTGGAATCGCGGCGAGATGCGGCGGTAGTCGTCCGGCGCGAGATCCTCGAAGCGCCGGATCTGCCCCGTGAGGAAGCCGCGGCCGAGGGGGCTGTACGCGAGGAAGCCGATGCCTAGCTCGCGGCACGTGGCGAGCACGTCGTCCTCGGGATCGCGCGTCCAGAGCGAGTACTCCGTCTGCACCGACGCGAGCGGGTGCACGGCGTGGGCGCGCCGGAGCGTCGACGAGCTCGCCTCCGAGAGGCCGATCGCGCGCACCTTGCCGGCCTTCACGAGGTCCGCCATCGCGCCGACGCTGTCCTCGATGGGCGTCTTCGGATCCACGCGGTGCAGCTGGTAGAGATCGATCACATCGACGCGCAGGCGCCGCAGGCTCGCGTCGCACGCCGAGCGGATGTACTCCGGCGCGCCGTTGATGCCGCGGACCGTGACGTCGTTCGGGTCGCGGACGATGCCGCACTTGGTCGCGAGGACGACGCGATCGCGCCGGCCCGCGATGGCCCGGCCGACGAGCTCCTCGTTCGTGAAGGGACCATACATGTCCGCGGTGTCGAGCAGCGTGACGCCGAGCTCGATGGCGCGGTGGATCGTTGCGATCGACTCGGCCTCATCGCGCTCGCCGTAGAAATCGCTCATGCCCATGCAGCCGAGGCCGAGGGCGGAGACCTGGAGAGTTCCGAGCTTGCGTGTGTGCATGGTTGGGCTCCTTGGCGCCGCGGAGAGGCGATGGCGACGCACACCACGTAAAAGTGAGCGCGCGCACGGAGTCAAGGGCGGTTTGCCCGCTCGGAGGTTGGAGGTTGTCGAGACCCTCCCGGGAGAGAGGAAACTCAAACCGGAGGCCTCGGACAGCCGCCACGCTGTACAATTCAGATGATAGTGCAACCGTCGCAGCTGGCGCGCTCAGGAGGGCGGAGGCCCATCCATCAGCGGTAGCACCTCGCAGTGACCATCCCCGGCGACCTGGAGGAAGCGCTTCGCCCCCGCGATCGCCTCCTCCTTCGAGGCTGCCCGGATCAGCGCGTAGCCGACCATCGGATCCTTCATGTCCGGGAGCGCCCCATCGCTCACGGTGAGCTCGGCGCCTGCTCTCCGGACGCGCGCGCCCATCGCGGTGGGGAGGAGCGCGTCGGTGCCGAGGAGCACGCCCTCCCGCGTCATCTCGTCGATGAGCTTCCCCATCTGCGCCATGTGCTCCGGATCGGGTGCGCAGAGCTCCTGGCTTTTGTCAGGCCGATACAGCATCAAGAATCGCATCGTCGTCTCTCCTTGGGTGCTCGCCCGGCACGACGGGCGCTCCTCCATCACAGACTGCGCGACCCGCTCTGACTCATCGGTCGCGCGATCATTTCTCGATCCCGCTGCTTCCGCCCCGCTACTTCCGGAGCGGGAGCAGCGCGCGCAGCCGCTCGTCGCGCAGGAGCAGCCCGCCCCAGATCATCGCGGCGACGTACACAGGGAACAGGACGTGGCTGAACAGCGGGTTGTCGACGCGCACGTGCGTGGCGACGGCGCCGCCCAGGAAGCCCGTCAGCAGGATCGCGCCGAGCACGGAGGTGCGCGGGATCATGTAGGTGACGACGCTCGCCAGCAGGACGAGCCCGATGCCGCGGACCGAGCTCACGGGATAGCCGAGCTGCTCGGACCCCTCCAGCACCTGGGGCACCATCATCAGCTTCCCGATGCTGTCGAAGAGCAGGAACGCCACCGAGAGGCCGCTGAGGATCCGCCCCGCCCAGACCTTCTTGTTCGACACAACCACCGGCTCCACGTGCTGCTCCGACATCGAGGCCCTCGTCTCCATCGTCTCCTCCTGGCTCGCTCTGGACAGATCGGTCCTCCCGCCCCGGCGTCATGGCGGCGCGGCGCGGCCGATTCGATCCCTAGGACGCCGCGGCGGCGCCCGACTCATCGGTCGTCCGGAAGTTTTTTTCGGAGCTATGTTTCGGGCCGCAGGGGCAGGCCGAAGAGCGGGAAGAGCCGCTCGGCGTCGAGGAACGAGCACACCCCGACGATCTCCCCGGCGGACACGTCGATGACCTGGATCGCCCACGGGACGAAGGCGCCGCCAGGACCGCTCGGCCTGTACTGCCCCAGCGCGAAGGATCCGTTCGCCGCCACCGGCAGGAGCCGCGAGCCTCTGCACCCCTCGCCCACCTTGAGGAGCCAGGCGTGCACCGAGGGACGCCCCCGCAGCCACAGCCGGTAGGGCGGCATCGACCAGGTCGCGTCCTCGCGCAGCAGCGAGACCAGCGCGTCGACGTCCTGCCGCTCGAAGGCCGCGACGTAGCGGCCGAGCAAGGACCGCTGCGCCTCGTTCATCGGCTCATGGAGGTCGCTCTTCTCCTCCTGGCCCATCGTCGCCCGGGCGCGCTGCAGCGCGCTGTTGACCGAGGCGACGGTCATCCCGAGCAGCTCCGCGATCTCCGCGGCCTCCCAGGACAGGACCTCCTTCAGCAGCAGCGCCGCCCGCTGCCGGGGCGGGAGCCGCTGGAGCGCGGCCACGAACGCGAGCCGGATGGTCTGCCGCGACGAGACGAGCTCCGCCGGGTCGCAGGACGCCGCCAGCACCCGACCGTCCGGGATCGGCAGCACCCACGTCGCCTCCGCCAGCGTGTCGAGGACCGGGTTCTCGGCCGAGCCCGCCGGGCCGAGATCCATCGGTCGAGCCCGCCTTGACCGGCCCCGCAGCATGTCGAGGCACACGTTGGTGGCGATGCGGTAGAGCCACGATCGCATCGCGGCGCTGCCCTCGAGCTGATCGAAGCTCCGCCACGCCCGCACCATCGTCTCCTGCACGGCGTCGTCCGCGTCGAACGCGGAGCCGAGCATCCGGTAACAGTGGCCTGTCAGCTCCTGCCGGTGCTGCTCCAGGCGCAACTCCATCTCGCGGGGAGGGGGGTTCGCTGCGAGGGTCGAGAGCTCCATGGCCTCAGCTGACCTTCGTGGGCGGGTTGCGGAGCCAGCCGAGGGGGAGGCGGGTCGCAGGATCGATGTCTCCCTGAAACTTCGGCCCGCAATAGACCTCGGTGACCTCGATGGTCCCGACGAGATGGCGGTTGAACTCCTCCAGCTCCTCGGCGGGCACCCAGAGCTCCTCGTGGGAGCGGCCGCCTGCGATCTGCACAGGATACCTGCGGGCAAAATCGTCCTCGACCTCGAACCGCGTCACCCACCCCGCGAACCCGGAGGTCTCATCGGCGGTGTTCCAGTCGCGGGCGATCTTGCGCGCGTACTCCTCCGTCAGCACCGGATAGAAGATCGGCTGATGCGACAGGCGCGGCGGGAACGCTCGATAGCCGGCCTCTGCGATGAGCCGGAGCTCGGCGAGGCCCACGGGTCGGTACAGGATCATCGTCGTCTCTGCTTCCTTTATACCCCCGCTGGACGTGGATCTCAGCGTCCGTCTGCCGGAGCCGACGCTGCGACCTCGATGCGATGCGCGGAGGCTCACACCGGCGGCCGCGCGCGGCCCCTGCCCGCGGGCGGGTGGTGGCGGGCCGGCGCCGAGCGAGGTGCCCTGGGCCACGGCCGCGCCCGCTGAAAAAAGATCGAGGGGCGCGTAGGGAGGGCGGCCCGGGGCGCGTCTCACGAACAGAAGCCGGCAAGAACACGCTGGCCCTTGCATCAAGGAGCACGACCCCATGACCCTCGCCCTCTTCTCCAACAAGACCCACACCGCGCTCCGTCGTCTCGTCCTCGGCAGCTTCCTTACCGCGGCCGTCCTCGCCGGCGGCGGAGCGGCCTACGCGGCGAACGACGCGGGCGGCACGGGCGGCAAGCCGGCGCCGCACCAGGGCCAGGGCAAGGACGCCCGCCGCCAGCACGGCCCCAAGGACCCGGCCCGCCTCATCAAGCGCTTCGACAAGAACGGCGACGGCAAGCTGACCGTCGCTGAGCTCCCCGAGAAGGCGCAGAAGCGGCTCGGCAAGGCCGACACCAACAACGACGGCTCCCTGTCGGCCGAGGAGCTCAAGGCGCACGCCGAGCTGCGCATGAAGGACCGGGCGGCGAAGCACAAGGCGCGCTTCGCCAAGAAGGACAAGAACGGCGACGGCTTCCTCACCAGGGACGAGGTGGGTGACAAGCGCTGGGAGCGGGTGAAGGCCGCGGACGCGAACCGCGACGGCAAGGTCAGCGCCGACGAGCTGCGCGCGGCGCGCCCCGCGCACAAGCCGCCCGCAGCGCGGTAGCTCCAAGGAGAGCGCGCGACGCGGAGAGCGGTGGCCGGCCTGCTCCGTTCACGGCTCCGGCGCGGAACGGAGCAGCTCATCGCCGAGCGCTCGCAGCGCGCTCTCCAGCGCCGGCAGGTCGCTCCCCTCTATCTCCCAGTCCTTCCGGCTGTAGTACTTCGCCGCGCCCCGCGGAGCGCCGCTCAGATCGAGGCAGTAGTCGAAGCCCTTCACGTCGCACGGCCGCGCATCGAAGGCGACCTCGTGCCTCGATTTGTCCTGCGGGAAGAGCAGCTGCACCTTGTCGTTGCCGCGGAGCTCGTAACGAAACAGGGCAAACGAGCCCTCGTACTGAGACGAACGCCGGAAGATGCCGATCGGCTCGTCGGCGAGCAGCACGACGAGCTCGACAAGGTCCGTGTCGCCCCTCGGAAGCCGCTCGATCCAGACGCGGCCCACCAGCGTCTTCGGGTCGGAAGCGCGCGAGCTCAGGAGCCCGTAGCCGGCTGCGACCGCCGCGAGGGCGATCGCCGTGACCGTCATCATCCTGGAAACGCGGTTCATGGGCGGCATCCTACCCCTTGCAGCGCCGCACGGGGCCCGAGATCGAGGCCCGCGGTCCGCCTGCCGCGGCGCCGCGATCCGCGGCACGCCGGCGAGCGCCGGCGATCAAGAGCCGAGCGGCGCGCCGCAGCGATCGCAACCCTTCGTTCGGTACGAGTGCTTCGCCTCGCAGTTCAGGCAGTGCTTCGGCAGGAAGTAGAGGAGCGCCAGGCCGATGCAGGTGCCCAGCCCGACGATACCCCACGCGCCGCTCCGGCCACGCATCTTCGCGTAATACACGAGGGCGGTGATGAACAGGGCGACGCCGAGGAGCGAGATGGCAGCGTTGTCCGTCGCGCGACCTACCGATTGCAGCACGATCCCCGGCAACCCGAAGAGGAAGCTCAAGGTGCTGAAGCGACTCAGCCTCTTCTGGATCTCGAGGCGCCGCTCCGGGCTGATCTGCTCGACGCCCGCGGCGTGAGGCTCGATGGATGCGGTCGGAGGTGCATAAGGGTTCATGCGTTCGTCCTTCCCGGCGCGCGTTCCAGCGCGGTCTCGCTGGGCGCCGCGCGGCGAGGATCCCAGGTTATGCACCTTCCCCGACCCGGAATAGCGGGATCCTCCTGCCGGGCTCTCTCTTCTGGAAAAGACCGAGGGGCGCGTAGGGAGGGCGGAACGGGGGGCAAGCCGGCGCCGCACCAGGGCCAGGGCAAGGACGCCCGCCACCCGCTGAGCGCCGACGCGCTGCGGGCGGCGCGCCCCGCGCGCAAGCCGCCGGCGGCGCGGTAGCCCCGAGGCGAGCGACCGAGCTTCGAGGTACCCCCACCGCGCAAGGGACCCGTCAGCGGCGCGGCGCTGTCTCCTCGCCCGGCGCTGTCTCCTCGCCCGGCGCTGTCTCCTCGCCAGCGCTCGCTGCGGCCGCGGCGCCGCGCTTCCTCGGGCGCTTCGGAAAGAGCGGGAGCTGCCGCTCCAGCACCTGGCTCCGCCAGGCGAGCAGGGTCTGCGCGCGCCGGCGCGCCGTCTCCTTCCCGATGCCCGCGGTGAAGCGGAAGATGCGGCGCGCGAGCGCCTCCCGCGTCGGCGCCGCGGGCTCGAAGAGATCCGGCGCGACCTCCTTCACGACCTCGCACGCGAAGATCGCGCGCCGCAGGTGCGTCCGCTCGTCGGCAGAGCCGGACGGGGTTGCGAGCAGCTCGCGCGCCGCAGGCGTGATCGAGGCGCCGTCATCGACGAGCCAGCCGAGGACGCGGGCAGCGGCGAGCGCATAGCCGACGTGCCGCAAGGAGATGCCCGTCTGCTCGGAGATCCGCTCCTTCTCGGTCACCCCGCCCGAGAGCGCCTCGAGCACGCGCCGCACGTTCGCGAGGTTGTCGGCCTGGGGGATCTCGGCGCTGTGCAACAGGCGGGTCGTCGGCATGGGCGGCAAGGAACCCCCGGCCCCCGGCCGGGAGACAACACCATAGCGCGCCGAGGCACGGCGTGGGTCTCGAAGACGCCCGCCGGGGCCGGCGCGCCGTCGCCGCAGCTCTCCAGCGCGCACGTCGCGCCGGCCGGGCCGTGAGGGCCCGGTCCCTGTGCCAGAGCTGTCTGCGCCTGGCACACGTGGCGCAGCGCGCTGGCGAGCGCGCTAGGGAAAGCGCCCGGATTGCGCGGAGCGCGCGATGGAACGGTTGCTGCCACGTCTGCCAGGGCCGACGCTCGCGTCGAGCCCACCGCGGCCCTCCGGGACATCGCGCCTGAAGGAGGGAGCGCTCCGGCTCTCCCCTTTGCAGCGCCCTCGCGTGTTCCAGGTGCTCCCCATGAGATCTTTCCTTCGCGCATTGACCCACTGGCAAGCGACTCCCGTGCTCACCCTTGCGCTGCTGTGTCTCCACTGCGGCTCGAGCGTCGAGGCGGACGCGATGGGCGGCGGCTCCACCGGCGAGGGCGGCGGCGGTAGCTCCACCAGCGAGGGGAGCGTCGACAGCACCTCGACCGGCGAGGGCGGCGGCGGAAGCTCGAGTGGATCGGGCGCTGGCGGCTCTACAGGGGAAGGCAGCGGAGGCTCCGCAGGAGAAGGCGGCAGCTCCACGGGGGAAGGCGGCGGCGGCAGCTCCACGGGGGCGGGCGGCGGCGGCGGCGGCTGCCGCCTGCCGGTCGACCCCGCTGTGTTCGAGATCGGGACCGGCGAGACCTGCTTCGAGAGCATCGAGGAGGGCGCCACGCTGCCGGTGATGGCCGGGCCCCAGGGCGGATACCATCTCTGGTTCGCCGTCGGCTGCAGCGATTGTGGCACGAGGGTCCGTGTGCGGTACAGCGTCAAGGACCCTGCGACCGGGGACCTGTTCCCCCCGGGCGTCCCGCAGGAGGGGATGGTCGAGCTCCTCCCCGGGGAGTTCCCGCACGCGTTCGGGCTCATCGCGTTCCTCCCCGGAAGGCAGTGGCAGCCGGAAACCGTGCTCAAGGAGGGGACCCACGTGATCCTCGCGGCGGAGGCGCGCAACGACGACGGCTCGACGAAGCACACGGCCGAGGTGGAGGTCGTCCTCGGCGCCACCGTGGCCTGGGGGCTGCCGTGCAGCGACGATCCGGCGACCTGCGACGCCCCCGGCGGGGCCCCGTGCTGCACCGATTGAGCGATGCGGCGCGGAGCCCATGCTCGGTGCGCCCGGTGCGGGTTCTCTCGACTTGCGCGCCGCGCGGAGGCGGCGTGGCTCAGAAGACGACGGCGCCGGGCGAGCAATACTGGTCGAGGAGCGGCGAAGGCGTCGCCGACACGTTGGCGTCGTCCACGTAGTACACGGCCGGCCCGCCGATCGTGTAGATGAGGACCTCGTTGTTGAACGACGTGCCGCAGGTCTGGAGGTACTCCCACTTTCCGGTCTGGGTCGAGGTCCTGGTGGTATAACCCGTCCCGCCGCTGCCGAGCCCTATCGTCACCTGCCCGGTCACGGTATAGACCCAGACGCTGAACCGCAGGTAGGCGTTGTTCGGCGGCGGGCTGGCGGATGTCCAGTACTGCTGGGCGATGCCGCCGTTGGTCGTCGTCGCCGACACGAGGAGGCTGCGCTTGTTGGCGGTGTGCACGACGTCGGTCTTGAGCCATGTCGCGATGGCGCCGTAGTTCAGGTCATTGCTCGTGGCAGGCCAGGAGTCCGCCGCGGTGCCCCAGCCGGCGAACCATGACGCGTTGGCGTTGCCATGATCGATGAAGCCCGACGGGATGCCGGCCTGCGCGTTCTCGAAGCCGGGGTTAATCAGCAGGTTGACGATCGGGAGCTGGAGGAGGACGAGGGACTGCGCGCCGCCGCCGGAGCTGACCACGAGCTCTGCGCCGGACTTCCCGACAGGGCTCAGCGTCGGCTCGGAGAGGGTGTCCGCGGCCGGCGCCGTGTTCTGTGCACCGATGCCTTCGGACGGCTGCACCTCCGCCGGGGTGCGGGCTGCCTCGGGGAAGGCGGAGGCCTCCTCGACGTCCATGTGCCCCTCGTCGTGAGGTTCGGAGTCCGAGACGCAACCGACGAGGGCGAAGGGGACAACGAGGGTGCTGAGGATGGATGCGGTAGATTTCATGACGGGTTCTCTCCGGTCGGGGTTTGATGGATCGGCGGACTGTCCTTCCTCCTGAGCACGCTGAGCACGCAGCGTGCCGGCTCGGCGGGCGTGGATTTGCGGTGATCTTGAGCGGGCGCTCGTGGAGCGAGCGCCGGAACGGGAGCACGCCGACAGCCCTGCTAGAATGCTCCAGGCGCCGGTGTGGAGGCTGTGGCCTGGAGGCCAGGACCTCCAGGCGCATAGGCGTGCCCCTCCAGAGGCCGCGCCGACGGTGCTGCCTGCAAGCGAACTCCGCGTAGATGGAGGGCGCGCTGCGCTGGAACGTGCTGTGGCGCCGTCGGGCGTCAGCCCGGCGGGAGCAGGGCGAGCAGCGCTCTGGCGGCGACCTTCTTGTCGAGGACAAGCACGCTCCGGATCAGCCTTGCGCTCCCCGTGAGCTTCTCGCCCAGCGCCTCGCCGGCGATCTCGAGCCGGCAGGCCAGGAGGCGCTGGGGGTAGCGGGAGAGGAGCGCGTCGCAGTCGCGATAGAAGCGGGTGCTGCCGTCGCTCGCGAGAAAGAGGATGCGCGACGCGCGGGCGTTCTGCGGGCTCTCCGGGGCCTTCCTGGCCGCGGCGTCCAGCCCCTTCTGCTCCCTGGCGAGCTTGTCGGCGATGAGCTCGAGGCCGTGGCAGGCGTGCTCGGCCGCGAGCGCGCCGCGGAGCTCCGCGGCCAGCGCGTCGGTCATCGGGAGCGTCGCCACCCGGTTTCGACCGCTCTCCCACAGCAGGCCCGCGTGCTTGGTGAGGAGATCGAACACCGCGTCATGGCGCGGATCGGCGACGAGATCTTTCGGCAGCTTGAGCACAGGCACCTCTGCGCGCACCCTACCAGACCCGGCGCTCGGCGACGACCGCCGCGGCGGCGAGCCTCCCGCACGCGGGCCCGTCGGACCAGCCCATCCCTCCCGGCCTGGTCCGCTGGCTTCGGTTGACCAGTCGACGACTCGTTGAGCCGACGAGGATACCGATCATGGCACGGCAGAGGAGAACGGCCGGCTGCGCGTCGCGCTGCGCCTTGCACCGCCGAGCTTGCTGGCCTCGACGGCCCATCGTAAACTAGGATATGGCCGTTCAAGCCGTTACCGTGAACTTGCCCGAGCCGCTGTATGAGCGGCTGGCTCGCCGCGCGTGGAAAACGCAACGAACCGTCGAGGCCGAGCTCGTCGACGCGGTAGCGACCTCCCTCCCTGACGAATCCGACGAGCTGCCGGTCGACATGGCGGAGGCCATCGCCGCGCTGCACTTGCTAGGTGACGAGGATCTCTGGCGGGCCGCCAGGCAGCGCCTCGCCCCGGAGAAGGCAGCAGACCTCGAGGATCTGCACATCAAGCGCCAGAGCGAAGGGCTCTCCGCGTCGGACATCGAGGCGCTCGCGACGCTCATAAAGGAGTACACGCGCATCATGCTGGTTCGTTCCCGATCTGCCGCCCTGCTCAAACAGCGAGGTCATGACGTCTCGGGGCTTCATCAAGGACATGAGCCGTAGCTACATCGGGAGGGCGCTGCGTGAGCAGGTCGCCGGTGAGGCGCGCCATCGCTGCGGCTATTGCCTGACCTCGGCGCGTATCATCGGCACACCGATGGAGATCGACCACATTATCCCTGAGTCGCTGGGCGGATCTACAGAATGAAGATTCAGCTTTACTACTATCCCGGCAACGCGAACCTCGCGCCACACCTCCTGCTGCAAGAAGCGGGCTGTGACTTTGAGCTCGTGCTCGTCGATCGCGACCGGCGCGAGCAAAAGAGCGCGAACTACTTGCGCCTCAACCCCAACGGCGTGATCCCCACGCTGGTTTGTGGCGAGCTCGTGCTCTTCGAATCTGCGGCGATCTGCCTGTACATCGCGGATCAATACCCGAGCGCACGGCTGATCCCACCTCTGGGGTCAAGCGAACGAGCGCATCTCTATAAGTGGCTCTTCTTCCTGAGCAACACGGTGCAGCCCGCGTACATGGCTTACCGCTACCCAGAAAAATACGCGGCAAATTTGACCCAAAGCGACGGCGCACAGCCCTACCAGCGGGGCTGTCGACGAGGTGCGAGCCGCGGCGGCGGCGCGAGCCATGCAGGCCTTTGAGGTCATCGAGAACGCCTGGGGCTCCGGGCCCTTCATGCTGGGCGAAGCATATTCGGCGTGTGACGCATATCTCTATATGCTGACCTGGTGGGCGCGGCAGTTGCCACGATCCCCGGATCGGATGGAGCGCATCGGTGCCTGTATCGACGCGGTTGGACGACGTTCCGCGACGCAGCGCGCCTGTGCAGCCGAGGGCATCGAAGTTCGCTTCGAGATCTGAACGCGGTGCGCGAGAGAACAAGATAGAAACCATGAGCGGAAAGCTGCATAGCGAAGCGTTGCAGCAGACGGTCGCCGCCGGTCGCAGATGCTCCTGTGGCGCCCGCAGCTGAACGCCGGTGCGTGAGACTGGAGAATGCAGCCAGAGGGAGGTCTCGTCGGTCGTACTCCCGACCGCTCTCTCCGTCCCGCGCGCGGAGCGCAGGGTTGTCTCTGCTCTGCCCGCGCGTGTGGGCCGAGCCCTCTCGGCCGGCACGACCCCGGGCAGGCGCGGGCACTGCAGAAGATGCTGGAATTATTGGGCAATCGGACGAAATGGCCCACGGACATCCTGGCATGAGGCACTGCCCGCCGGGCGTGATCTCCGGTCGAATTTGCGGTATAATTTCGGATATGACCCTCCCCGCGATGCCCCCTCCAGGTTTCGACGACCTCTCTCCCGCTGAGAAGCTCGATTACCTACAGGCCCTCTGGGACCGCGTTGCGCTCCATCCTGAGGCAGTTCCCGCCCTGGAGTGGCATCGCGAGATCCTCGCTGAACGCCTGGCGGCGCACCGAGCTGGTCAGGGTTCGAGCCGCTCGTGGGAGGAGGCCCGCCGAGACCTGCTCTCGCGCCTGCGCGCCGCGCAGCGATGAGACGGCTTGAGATCCGCCAGGAAGCGGAGGTCGAAGTCTTCGACGCTGCGCTTCGCTACGAGCGGAAGCGGCGCGATCTCGGATTCCGATTCGAGTCTGAAGTGGATGTCACGATCCGCCGTACCATGGAGAATCCTCTCCAGTTTGCTGAGATCGAGCCCGGCATTCGTCGCGCACTGGTTCGAATCTTTCCTTACGGCGTCTTCTTCGTGCTCGAAGAACCCTTGGTGCTCGTGATAGCGGTGCTTCATCTGCACCGCCATCCGGACGCGTGGAAAGATCGGCTGTAAGCACCGAGCTGCGCAGCAAAGCTCTGGTACGTACAGTGCCCCCGGCGCGCCGGCTCCCGTGGCTCCTTGATCGATAGGCTTCAACCAGGACCTTTTTCATGGCGCCGATCATTCCCAATCCAGACAAGATCAAGAGCTTCCCCACCGAGGCGGCATTCGAAGCCTGGATGGCCGCGAACCACGCCCGCGAGACCGAGCTGTGGCTGAAGATTCACAAGAAGGACTCGGGCCTGCCGACGGTCACCTACGCGCAGGCGCTGGACGTGGCCCTGTGCTGGGGGTGGATCGACGGCATCCGGAAGTCGTTCGATGACCTCTCTTTTCTGCAGCGGTACACCCCTCGCAAGGCGAGGAGCGTCTGGAGCCAGATCAACACGGATCACATCGCGCGGCTGACGGCGGCCGGCCGGATGACCCCGCACGGCCAGCGGCAGGTCGACGCCGCGAAGGCGGATGGCCGCTGGGAGGCCGCCTACGCCCCCATCCGCAGCGCCACCGAAGCCACCCTTCCCGACGATCTTCGCGCGGCCATCGAGGCGAACCCACGGGCGCGCAAGACGTTCCAGACCCTCGGGCGCCAGAACCTCTTCGCGCTGGCGTTTCGCATGAACAGCATCAAGACGCCCGCCGGGCGCGCGAAGAAGATCGAAACGCTGGTGGCGATGCTGGCGCGCGGTGAGACCATCGTGCCGGAAGGACAGCGCTGACCTCGGTCAGCGCGCGCGGCTCCCCTCCAATGAGCGTGCACCGTGTTGCTTACGTGGTTCTCCGGTGCGCAGACCTCGAGCGCTCGCGGCGGTTCTACGAAGGCCTCGGCCTGCGCTTGTCCCCGGAGCAGCACGGCAGCGGAGCAAAGCACTACTCATGCGATGTGGGTGGAATGGTCCTCGAGCTCTATCCGCTCTCGGACAAGCCGACGTCCGGTCTCCGCCTGGGGCTCATCGTTTCCGACCTCGATCGGATCCTGGAGTCGCTCCGAGCGCTGGGCGCGGTGGTCGGCGCCATCAGCTCCGAGGGCAGCTCGCCCGTGACGGTCATCGATCCCGATGGTCATCGGATCGCCCTGGAACAAGAACGCTGAGCCGCTCCAGGGCAAAGCCGGGGAGCGCGCGCTGCTCCTCATGAACCGCTCCCCCCTCCTCCTCGGGCGACGAGGTGCCCGTCGCGAACGCCGCGCGGAACTTGGCCCTCCCGCGCGCCCGCTGGCATCTCCGCGGGGTGCGATCGCGTCTCTTCCTCGCGCTCGCCGCCGCGATCGCCATCGGGATCGCGCCGGCGACGGCATCTCCGGCCCCGCCGGGCGTCCGAAAGCTCCACGTCGAGGCCGGCGCGGTCCACGCCACGGTCGGCGCGTCGGGCAAGCAGGTGCGCCTCACGCTCGATCCCGAGCTCCAGCGCGCCGCCGAGCGCCTCCTGGCCCGCTCCGGCGCCCCCGAGGGCGCCATCGTCGCCTCCGACGTCCGCACCGGCCGCATCCTCGTGTGGGCGAGCCGCGGAGACCGGGACTACGTCGCCACCCCGCTCGCCCCGAGCGCGAGCCTCTTCAAGATCGTCACCGCGGCGGCGCTGCTCGAGGGCCGCAAGGTGAACATCGCCACGCCCGTCTGCTACACGGGCGGCATGAGCGCGATCACCGCGGCCGATCTGGAGGGCCGCGGCGCCACCTGCACCGTCTTCGGCGAGGCGCTCGGCCGCAGCATCAACGGCGTCTTCGCCCGCCTCGCAGGCCGGCACCTCACGGCCGACGACCTGCGCAACAAGGCCCGCGACCTCGGCTTCGACGGCGAGGTCCCCATCGACATCCCCGTCGCGCCGAGCGCCGCCCACATCCCGGCCGACGGGCTCGGCCTCGCCCGCGCCGCCGCGGGCTTCTGGAGCGGGCGGCTCAGCCCGCTCGGCGCGCTGTTCGCCATGCAGACGATCGCCAACGACGGCGAGCGCGTCCGCCTCTCGCTGCTCGCGCCGCCGGGCGTGCAGGACGCGCAGGACCGCCGAGACGCGGGCGCGCTCGGGCCACGGAGCACCGACGGCCGCGGGCTCCGGGCCGACGTCGCGCGCACCCTCCGGTCGATGCTCGAGGTCACGACGCGGCGGGGCACCTGCGCCAAGGCGTTCCGCAAGCCCGACGGCACCCGCGCCCTCGGCACCATGCCCGTCGCCGCCAAGACCGGCACGCTGGTCGGCGGCAGCCCGTCGCGGATGTTCTCGTGGTTCGCCTCGTTCGCGCCGTCGGATCGCCCCGAGATCGCGGTCTCCGTGATGCTGGCCAACGACATCGCGTGGCGCACCAAGGCGAACCTCGTGGGGCGCGAGCTGCTCGAAACCTACTTCGGCCGGAGACGCCCGGGGCCCGTGGCCCGGCGTCGCTGAGGCGCCGAGCCCCGCTGACGGGCGGCCCGGGGCTGGGTTACGCTGCGACGACCCCCATGAACGCCCGAGACCGCATCCCCCTCCTCCTCGAGCAACTACGCCAGGAGTACCCCGACGCGCGTTACGAGCTCGACTGGAAGACGCCGCTCGATCTGCTCGTCGCGACCATCCTGGCCGCGCAGTGCACGGACGAGCGCGTCAACCGGGTGACCGCCACGCTCTTCCCGAAGTACCCGACGGCGCAGGCGTACGCCGACGCGCCCACGGCGGAGCTCGAGGAAGAGCTCAAGCCGACCGGCTTCTACCGCCAGAAGACGAAGACGGTGCAGGCCGCGTGCAAGGAGCTCGTCGCGCGCTTCGGCGGCGAGGTGCCCGCGACCATGGCCGAGCTCACCACGCTGCCGGGCGTGGCCAGGAAGACGGCGAACGTCGTGCTCAACACGGCGTTCGACATCCCCTCGGGGATCATCGTCGACACCCACGTCGCCCGCCTCAGCGGGCGCATCGGCCTCTCGAAGCGCGAGAAGCCCGAGCAGATCGAGGAGGATCTGATGAAGATCGTGCCGAAGGACCAATGGACGTTCTTCGGCCCTGCGCTGGTGCTGCACGGCCGCTACACCTGCGTCGCCAGGAAGCCGAAGTGCGGGGAGTGCCGGATGAGCGAGTTCTGTCCGAAGGAAGGGGTCTGAACGAGAGATGAAGATCGATCTACCTGCCTCGTGGGAGCGCGTGCTGGCCGGAGAGCTCGAGCAGCCGTACTTCAAGAAGCTGGCGCGCTTCGTCGAGGACGAGCGGAAGGCGCACCAGGTGTTTCCGGCGGAGGAGGACGTCTTCGCCGCGTTCAAGCTCACGCCGTACGAGAGCGTGCGCGTGCTGCTCCTCGGCCAGGACCCGTACCACGACGACGGGCAGGCCCACGGGCTCTGCTTCTCCGTGCGCCCGGGCATCACGCCGCCGCCGTCGCTGGCCAACATGTACAAGGAGGCGGTCTCGGATCTGCCGGGCTTCACGATCCCGAGGCACGGCTGCCTCACCACGTGGGCGACCCAGGGGGTGCTGCTGCTGAACACCGTGCTCACCGTCCGGGCGCACACGCCGAACTCCCACAAGAACCAGGGCTGGGAGTCGTTCACCGACGCGGTCATCAAGAAGGTCAACGACAGGCCCGACGGGGTGGTGTTCGTGCTCTGGGGCGGCTACGCGCAGAAGAAGGCGAAGCTCATCGACGCGAAGCGCCACACGGTCATCAAGACGGCGCATCCCTCGCCGCTGTCGGCGAGGAACGGCTTCTTCGGCAGCAAGCCGTTCTCGACCATCAACAGCGCCCTCCGCGCCCGCGGCAGCGACGAGATCGACTGGCGGCTCCCGGAGACGGCGTAGCGCCGCGATGACGCGGCGGAAGCGCTCCCTGCCGCTCGCCCCCGCGACGCGGTACACCCCCGCCGTCCTCGAGGGGATCGCCGACGGGGAGCGCGCCGCGCTCGCGCTGTCGCTCGCCGCGCGCACCGAGGCCGGCGCGGCGTCGGCCGCGACCTCGGCGCTCGCGCGGGCCGAGGCGCTGCAGGGGGCGTCGGTCGCCGCCGAGCCGCCCGATCGGCCCATCGCCTGCAGGGCCGGCTGCGCGACCTGCTGCGTCAGCAAGGTGCTCGTGCTGGCGCCGGAGGTGCTCCGCATCGCGGCCCACCTGCGCGCCACGCGGAGCCAGGCGGAGCTCGCCGCGCTGGAGGAGCGCGTCCGCGCCGCCGACGCGGCGACGCGCGGGCTCTCCCGCCTGGAACGCGCCGAGGCCGGCGTCCCCTGCCCGCTGCTCGACGAGCGCGGCGCCTGCTCGATCCACGCCGTCCGCCCGATCGTATGCGCGGCCTGGGGCTCCCTCGACGCCGCCGCGTGCGAGCGCCACTTCGCCGCGCCCGCGTCCGTGCCCACGGCGCCGATGCACCGCCCGGGATACGAGGTCGCCAACGCCGTCCTCGCCGGCCTGGGATGGGCTGCGAAGGAGCAGGGCCTCGACGCCGCGCCGCTCGAGCTGATCGCGGCCCTGCGCATCGCGCTCGAGCGCCCGAACGCCGGCGAGCGATGGATCGCGCGCCTCCCTGTCTTCGCCGCGGCCCGCGACGCCGAGTGGCAGGAGGATCGGCGGCGCGAGGGCTGATCGCGCGCCGCGGTCGGCCCGCGTCATCTGGGCGATCGCGGTCGGAGAAATCCGTTTAGGCTAGCGCGCCATGGAGGCAGCCGCCGGTCGGCGCCTCGCGACGGAACACAGGTCTAAGGAGACGCGATGAAGATCTACGGACATCCCATGAGCACGTGTACGCGCAAGGTCCTGACGGTGCTCGCCGAGAAGGGCCAGGAGGCGCAGTTCGTGCTCGTCGACCTGACGAAGGGCGCGCACAAGCAGCCCGAGCACCTCGCGCGCCACCCGTTCGGCGTGATCCCCGTGCTCGAGGACGAGGATTTCACGCTCTACGAGTCGAGGGCGATCATGCGTTACCTCGATCACAAGCTTCCGGGAGCTTCGCTGACGCCGACCGAGCTCAGGGCCAGGGCGCTCATGGATCAGTGGCTCAGCGTGGAGCAATCGTACTTCGGCACCCCGGCGGTCAAGATCGTCCTCCAGCGGGTCTTCCTGCCGATGCAGGGCAAGCCGGGCGACGAGGCGATCGTCGATGCGTCCAAGGCCGAGGTCTCGAAGGCGCTCGACGTGGTCGAGAAGGCGCTGGCCGGCCACGAGTACCTCGCGGGCTCGAGCTACTCGCTGGCCGACATCTCGTGGATGCCGTACCTCCAGTGTCTCGTTGTGTCGAAGCTCGGGGAGCTCATCACCGATCGGCCGAACGTCGCGGCGTGGTGGAAGCGGATCAGCGAGCGTCCCGCCTGGGTGAAGGTGTCGTCCTGACGCCTGCCGGCCTGCCCTGAACGGGCGTCTTCTGCGCAGAAAGCGACGGGGTGGTCGGCGACGCCGGGACGCCGGCGCATCGCTGCCGTCCCTGGGCGGCCGCGCTGCCGGCGGCCAGGCGCGGCGGGCCCTCCTCGGCCCTTCAGCTCGGGACGCCGAGCACCTCGTCGAGCGTCCGCGCACCGAGCACCCGCTCGCCCCACCGCTCGAGCTCAGCCACGTCGGCTGCGTCGATGCGAGCGACGACGGCAGCGGGTAGCTCACCGAAGCGGGCCCGGAGCTGCCGCAGCAGGAGGTTGCGCCCCCCTTCCTTCAGCCCCTCGTCGCGCCCTTCCTTCAGCCCCTCGTCGCGCCCCTCGTTGCGCAGCTTTTGCTGGTAATCCTCGAACCACGCCCGGATCTCTGCGCTCACGTCGTCCTCCTCGCTCGTCGCCTGCTCATCGAGCCCGAGCTGGAAATGTACCAGGAGAGGCGTGGCGACGCTCCTCTCCCAGGCGTCCTCCGGCATCGCCGCCAGATCGGCGAGCGCCTCGCGCAGCACGCGCCCGGATCCGAGGTGGTTCGAGCGCTGCGGTCGCCGTCGAGGGGCTCGACACCCATAGAGCGCCACGACGTCGCCGCTGGCCAGCAGGCCTGATAAGGGGGCGAATTCCGGCAATGCGCCTTCACGCAGCGGGGAAGAGCAGAGGGACCACGACAGCGCTCCCGAGAGCATAAGCGCTCAAACCGGCGATGAGGCCGCACGCCGTCAGGATGCCTGCGAAGAACGACGAGCTACGCGCGCCAGCCCAGAGCGCGCGCATCGCTCTCCACCATGCGTTGAAGAGCGCCCAGGACGTGAGGATAACGAGCGTCGCTGCCCCTCCGACGACGCCTGCGCCGCGAATGGAGCTCGGCACCTCGACGACCCCCGCATACGCGAGCGGCAACAGGACGAGATCAACGATCAGCAACGCGCAACCCAGGCCGACGAAGGATTGCCAGAAGAGCCACGGAACATGCGTCGCCGACGACATCGCGACAGCGTTCGAACGGCGTTGCCTGAATTCGACGAGCTTGCCTGCAAAGGCCGCCCCGGATGCGAAGACCATCACTTTGCCGGTCAGATCGACAGCGGCGGCGAAGCCCTGCGGATCCATTCCCCCGGTCGCGTCGAGGAGGCCTGCGGCAGCGACGACCAGGACAGCGGCCCAAAGGACCAAGAAGAGCAGCGCGGCCGGCGCGGCGATCAGGAGCGACCAGACGGCGAGCGCGATCGCCGCGAGCACAACCTGCCAACGGCTCGAGACAGAAGAGGACGTGGAAGCGTTCGAGGTGGGCGTCGTCATGTGCTTTCGGCCGAAGGTGCAAGTCGCCGGCCAGCGTCTCGCGGAAAGCCCATGCACGCGCGGCCACGTGAACGGAGCAAGGACGACGCCCGATGGCGCGTGTTGCCGAAGCCAGGCTCCAGCGCCGCGAGGTGATCGCGTTCAGGGTGCGCGGCCGCGCGGGTGATCGCGATCAGGTGCGAGGGAAGTCGACGGGCTGGGGCGCTCGCGTCGCAGGAGCAGGCTGCGCGCTTCGAAACGCACAGCGCGCCCTCGGCATGCCGGGTGCTCCAGAGCGGCGCCCAGCAGGAGGTCATGAGCATGAGCGTCACCCAGCTCGTTCAGCGCAATGGGCCTCACCGGAGCTCCAGGGCGTGCGCGACGCCTTCGATGGTGCCCGCGCGCGCGACGGCGATGCATCGGCGTACGTCCGCTCTCGGGACCAGCTCGCCGCTTACCGCTTTCGCGCTGGCCGCTCGCCGGCCTCGTATTGAATGGCCTTGAGCCGCCGGAGCAGCTGAGCCCGGGACAGCCCGAGACGCTTCGCCGCCTGGCTCTGGTTACCGCCGCAGGCGTCGAGCGCCTCCTGGATCGCCTCCCGCGTCGTCGGTGGCGGCGCGGCCGTCGATGCGCGTACACCGAGCACCTGCTCCACGATCGAGAGCTTGAGCCCCACCGCCGGATCTGCCGCCGCGACCAGCTGGTTCACGCCCCGCACGTTCGCGGGCCAGTCGTGGAGCATCATGAGCTCCACGGCCTCCACGTCCACCCTCACGCGACCGAGCTGCAGAGGGCCGTACGCGCGCTCCCAGAGCGCCAGCAGGATCGCGAACACATCCTCCGGTCGCTCCCGGAGCGGCGGCAGCGAGATGCGCACCGGAAACCGCGCCAGCAGGTCGAGGCGGAACCTGCCCTGCTGGACGGCCTCCTCGAGCGGACGGTTGGTCGCCGCGATGACGGCGATATCCACGTGCACCGGTTCCTTCGCGCCGACTGCGAGCACCTCCTGGTTCTCGAGGACACGCAGCAGCTTGGGTTGCAGCTCGACCGGCAGCTCGCCGATCTCGTCGAGGAACACCGCTCCTCCAGCGCTCGCTCGCAGCACCCCAGGGTTACTCGCGCCGCTCCCCGAGAACGCCCCGCGCTCCCAGCCGAAGAGCTGCCCCTCGAACACGCTCGCGGCGATGCCCGCCACGTTGACGCGCGTGAAAGGACCATTCGAACGCCTGAGCGCCCGCACGACCGCGTCGGCAAGCATCTCCTTGCCCGTACCGCTCTCCCCTGTGATGAGGACGTTGCGCACGGGCCGCGTGGCCAGCCGGTCTAGCTCCGCGCGAGCTGCGCGGAGCCCCCACGGCCCCGCAAGACCGCCAATGGCCGGCTCCGGTTCGGCTGGCCCCGCGTACGCCTCGCGATAAACAAGCAGGGTTTCGCCCACGCGCAAGATGGCCCCATCCTCGATGGGCACCGGCTCATCCGCTGGGAGCCGATGGCCGTCGAGCCATGTCCCGTTGCGCGAGCCCACATCCTCGATCTGCGGGCGCCCTCCCGCCCGCGTCAGGCGAAGGTGGTTGGACGAGACCTTCGTGTCGTTGAGGCCCGCCGCCGCAAGCCATGCCCGTCCGACGTAAACCCCGGGGGACGGGAGAGGCACGGCGATATTGGCAGGAAAGGCGGCGAGCAGCGCTGGCGTTCCTCGATCGCGGCGTGTGCCAGTCGGGGGCCGGTGCTCGTCGGTGGGCGCATCGCGCGGCGGCCGGGTGGTCATCGCGCCCTCATCATCGGCCCCCTCGGAGCGGCTCCCTCGCAAGCCTGCCGCGCCCCGTCCTCATTCTGCGTCCAACGCGACGGCGACCCGCACCGAAGCGCTGGCCTTCTCGCCCACGAAGAGCAGCAAGCCCTGGCACAGCACGCTGCTCTTGAGCCAGTCGTAGTTGGCCGCGACGCGCCCCTCCGAGAGCGGCACGCTTGCCTCCGTCACCCGGATCACGACCTCGCCACGCACCAGCTCGGCCGTCGTGATCTGCAGTCGTTCGGGCTCACCTCGCGCTGCGGGGTCCTGCGTGAACGGGATGCAGATCTCTTCGCCGGTGGACTGGCGGCGCACACATGCTTGTGCGGCCGGGTGAGTCCTGGACATGTCCTCGGTGAACCTCGTTTCGCCGTCCGGCCGCCGGGCAACCCCCGTGAGCCGCAGCAACCACGAACGATCCGGCAAGGGGACGTCCTCGCACGGGGCCGGCAGACAGGTCATGCCCTTGGAAAAGCAGTCTCCCTGCTTGTTGCAGCACGGCGTCACCTCGGGCTGCTTCGGCGGCGCAACCAGGAGCGGATCGGGCCGCACGGACACCACGCCCGGCGCGGCGGGCAGCGTCATCTGCGCCACCTCGCCGGCGTCGGACTCCGGTCGACCCGCGAGCATCGATGCGCCCGCAGAGGCCGCGGCCCCGAGCGCCAACCCCACCGCCAGGAGGAGCGCCGTTCGACCCGGCTTGCCAGGCGTGGAGGGCGGCTCCGCGCGCACGGAGTGCGTGCTCCGCGCGGGGACGGACGTCGCCGAAGGCTGCCGCGAGCCGTCAACCGGTGAGAGCGTCGGGAGGGAGGGCCGCAGCGCCGCGGATGGCGGTGACGGCATCGGCGTGGTGCGGGGCGGGTGGCTCGCGCGCGGTCCGGGCCAGGAGGTTCGTCCTGCTTGCACTTGGAGCTCGGTCGGGCCGAGATGCGGGTCCGTCGCGCTCGCGCGCGGCAACGCGACGCCCAGCTGCCTCTGGCTCGCCCGCGCCGCGGTCTCGATCCGCTCCAAGAGCGCAGCGCCATGACTTGGCCGCCGCCGCGGCTGGATCTCGAGGCACGCGCGGATCACCTCGGCCCAGAAGGCGTCCGGCACCTGGGGCGGCCAGGGGCGATGTCCTTCCTCCGCGGCGACATAGGCGTCAATGAACGCCTCCACCGACGCATCGACGGAGAGCCCAGTCGGGTGCGCTCCGCCGAGCAGCTCGCACGCGAGAACGCCGAACGCGAACACGTCGCGGGTAAACCCCTCGCGCAGCGGGAGCCAGCGCCCAGGCGCGAGCAGCTCGGGCGCCATGTACGCGACGGTGCCGATGACCGCGCCCGTGGCCGTCAGCGGCCTAGGGTTCCCGACGGGCGCGGCGATCCCGAAGTCGATGAGCCGCACGCTGCCGGGCGCATCCGCGGCGCCCCAGAACGCGTCGGTGATGAGCACGTTGGCGGGCTTCAGATCGCGATGCAAGAGGCCAAGACCATGCACATGGGCCAGCGCGGCCGCGATCTGAGCCAGCACGGCGCCGCGCTGAGCGAGCGACATACGCGTCGCCGCGTCCGCGAGCGACTGGCCTTGCACGAAGTCGAAGACCAGGCCCACGACCCCGTCCGCAGGCGCTTCGAAGAGGGCGCGGCAGGGAACCAGGGTCGGATGGACGGCGCCGGCGACGGCTCTTGCCTCGCGCCGGGCGCGTTCGGCGGCTCCTCCCTCGAGGCCGCTCAAGAAGAACAGCTTGAGGGCACGCACGCTCCCGTCGAGCGGATCGTGGACCTTCCACACGGCCCCCTGCCCTCCCCGGCCGAGGGGTTCCATCAAGGTGTAGCGGTCAACACGGACGCCGGGGCGAAGCTGCACGATCCATAGTTACCGCAGCGGTCTGCCCGACAGAAGGGGGTGATTCAGAGAGGATAGGCAACGCTCGCCGACGAGGGCTGCTGGCTCAGCCCTCGTGGCCCGTGCCTGGACGCGTCACGCTGGAGTCGTCCGTTCCACATGTTCTCTCGCATCGAGCGAACAGCCCTGATCAACGCTCGACGACTTCCGAGATGCGGCCACAGACATCGGCCGCCCGGCGCGTCTCTGGCTCCGCCCCGTCGAGGAGCCCCACCAGGTTGAACAGGTCGAACGCCGCGGCCCAGCGCTCGAACCCCTCGGGAAGCGGCGCGCTCTCGCGGTAAGCGCCCGCGAACGCCGCGACGAACTCGGGCCCCGGGCTCCAGCGCAGGAGCTGGCCGACGTCCATCAGGCTCGGGCCCGCGTACGCGAACTCCCAGTCGAGCACGAGGAGCTCGCCCGACGACAGCCAGTGCAGGTTCGACGCCTTGAAATCGCCGTGGAGGAGCACGGGCGCCGACGCCAGCGCGCGCAGCGCCTCCGTGTTCGCGTCGAGGAACGCGCGCACGCGCTCGCTCAGCTCGCCGCGCAGGGCAGGAGCCAGCCTGTCGAGGACCGCGTCCACATGACCCCGCAGCGCGCCGATGCAGTCGGCGAACGGCACGGAGACGGCGAGCTCCGGCCCGAGGAAACCCGCGCTGTCGTAGCCGACGCCGTGAATCTCCGCGAGCGCGCGCCCGACCGCAGCGCCGCACGTCGCGGTGTCCTGGAGCGGAACGTGCGGGACGTGCTCGAGGACGAGGAAATCGTCACCCGCCGACAGGACCGCCGGGACGCGGAACGACCTCCAGCCCCGCGCGAGCAGGCTGGCCTCCTTCGGCGCCGCCGCCGCGTCTCGGCGGTACACCCGCAGCACGCGCTCGGCGCCGAGGCGCACGTTCACGTTGGCGTGCCCGCCGGAGAGCACCTCCGCTTCGCCCGTGAACGGCGGGATCCGCCGCTCGATCTCGGCGCGCGCGAGGGTCTGGACGTGCGCGGCGCGCTCCCACGCGCGCTCGGGGTTGGGAAGCAGCCTCATGCGGTCTCTCTTCATTTCAGGCACGAGGCGCGCCGCGCGTCGAGCGCCCTCCCTCAGGCAGCGCCCCCGCGGTACGATGCGCGCATGCCCGTGTACCGCAAGTCCCCCGTCGAACACGCCGCGGCGATCGCCGTGGCGGCCCGGACCGACGTGGGCCTCAGCCGCGAGCACAACGAGGATACCTTCCTGATCAGCGATCTCGCGCGCGGGCTCGCCCACGGGCCCGCGGCCGCCCAGGCGTCCGTCGCGCCGCCGCTCGCCCTGTCGCTCGGCGTCTACGACGGCTCCGGCGGCGCGTCGTCCCCCGACGCGGCGAGCCGGCTCGCGGCGCGCATCGTCCACGCCATCCTCACCCGCTCCGCGCCCCGATCGAGCGACGCCCTCGAGCGGAGCCTCCTCGAGGCGATCGGCGAGGCCGGGCGCGCCGTCCGCGACAACGCCCGCCGGAGCTCACAGCACCGGAACAGCGGCACCACGGTGACCGTGGCCGCGCTCTGCGATGAGCGCCTCCTGCTCGCGCAGGTCGGCGACAGCCGCGCCTACCTCCTCCGCAGCGGCGTCCTCACCCAGCTCACCCGCGACCAGACCCTCCTCCAGTCGCTGCTCGACAGCGGCAAGCTGCGGCCCGAAGAGGCCGCCACCTTCGAGCACAGGGGCGTGATGCTCCAGGCGCTCGGGCTCCGCGAACACCTCAGGATCGCGCTCTCCGCCGTCGAGCTCCGCCGCGAGGACACCCTGCTGCTCTGCACCGACGGGCTGAGCGACCTCGTCGACGATCGGCACATCGCCGCCGCGCTCGACGCCCACCCCGACCCCGCGGCGGCCGCCAGCGCCCTGATCGACGCCGCGCTCGCCGCCGGAGGCCGCGACAACGTGACCGCGCTGGTCACGCGGTTCGACGGCCCCTGGCTCGCCCCGCCGGCCAGCGACCGCGCCGCGGAGATCATCGAGATCGCCAGGTTCGCCGAAGGGCCGACGCGCCGCTCCTGACGGCGCGCCGGCCCCGCGATCACGAGCGCCGCGACCCGCGACAGGCAACGTCCTGCCGCGGCGCCAGCCGGCCTCGCCTCCGCCCGCGCGCCGCGAGCGCGAGGGCGGCGAGCGCGCCGAGCCCCGCCGAGACCGGAGCCCCGCCCGCCGCGCCGCCGAAGCTGCACCCGCCGTCGTCCTCCGCCGCGCCGGAGCCCTCGTCAACGCCAGCGCCCGTCGTTGCGCCCCCGCCCGTGCCCGCGCCCGCCCCTGTCGTCGCGCCCCCGCCCGTGCCCGCGCCCGCGCCCGTCGTCGCGTCTCCGCCTGCGCCCACCGTGGCGCTGCTGCTCGCGCTCGTCGCCGCGTCCCCGCCCGCGCCCGTCGCGCCGCCGCCCGCGCCGGCGCCGGAGCTCGCGGCGCTCGTCGCGGCGCCAGGGTCGGAGGACTTGAGCACCAGATCCGCACAACGGTAGTACAGGGTGGCCGGCCTCCTGTCCGTCATGACCTGGATGAGCTGAAGCGTGCAGTTGTCACACTCCACGTCCGGGAGCGTGACCTCCGCGGAATACGACCCTCCGCGCTTGTCGGCGATGCCGTCGAGCAGGCAGCCCTTGTCCACGCCCGGCTCGCAGAGATCGTTCTCATTGGCCGGCTCCGGGAAATCGTCGAAGCCGTCGTCGTCGAACATGATCCGGAAATGCCCGGGGTGATCGATCGTCTCGTTCCACGTCACCGTGATGGTCTCGCCCGGCTCGAACACGGTGACCGTCTCGCCCCGCGCGTCGCCGCGAGCACCGCAAGGCGCCACCTTCTGCTGGTCGTCCGCGTGCCTCGGCGCAGGGGACGTGAGGTCGATGTGCGCGCGGCTCACGCCAGCGAACGACATCACGGCGGCCAGCACGAACGATCCCATCAGCATGCAACGCATCGATCCACCTCCTCGGAGCCCGCGGGCAGCGCAATCTACACAGCGGCTCATCGTCTGTCTGCGACGTCCTCAAGCAAGGAATTTTCTATGGACACGGCGCCAGCGACCGACGTCACGAACCGCCGGGCTCAGCCCGGTGAAGGCGCTCGAGCTTGCTTTTCGTGGTGAATTCAGCGATCCCACCCGGCGCGGAGGGGCGCCTCAGGAACGCCGATCAGGTAGAAAACGCTGTGTCCATGCGGCTCTCCGGGAAGGGAGGCCAGCACGGACCGCGTGGGGATGGGGCCCCGCCGGCTCTGCCGGCGGGCGAGGGCGGCGCGTGACGCCCCCGGGGACAAAAGCGGAGGTTCATCATCATGGAGCAACGCGCACTCGGTTCTACTGGCGTCGAGATCCCGGTCGTCGGACAGGGCACCTGGCAGATGGAGATGGACGATGAGGCGGCCTGCATCGACGCCATCCGGCGGGGGATCGACGCGGGCATGACGCACATCGACACGGCGGAGATGTACGGCTCGGGCGCTGTCGAGGCGCTCGTCGGCAAGGCGATCGCCGGCCGCCGCGACGAGGTGTTCCTTGTCTCCAAGGTGCTGCCCAGCAACGCGAGCTACGCCGGCACGATCGCGGCGTGCGAGCGCAGCCTGGAGCAGCTCCGCACCGACAGGCTCGACCTCTACCTCCTCCACTGGCCCGGGCCGCACCCCCTCGAGGAGACGTTCCGCGCCTTCAAGGACCTGAGGGACCGGGGCAAGATCCGGTATTTCGGCGTCA
Source organism: Sorangium sp. So ce327 (assembly GCF_051530205.1). NCBI lineage: Bacteria > Pseudomonadati > Myxococcota > Polyangiales > Polyangiaceae > Sorangium > Sorangium sp. So ce327. The sequence goes on from NZ_CP150330.1 coordinate 7,075,425, forward strand.
GCAACTTCGACCAGGCGGAGCTGTCGAAGGCGATCGCCATCGCCGGAGCGCGCGAGATCGCCTGCAACCAGGTGCTCTATCACCTGCTCGAGCGGTCGATCGAGCACCGGGTGCTGCCGCTCTGCGAGCGGCACGGCATCGCGGTCGTCGCCTACAGCCCGTTCGGCTCGGGCCGGTTCCCGGCGCCGGACAGCGCGGCGGGCAGGGTGCTCGCGTCCGTCGCCGCCGCCCACCGCGCGACGCCGTGGCAGGTCGCGCTGCGCTTCCTGCTCCGCCGCCAGCCGGTCTTCGTGATCCCCAAGGCCGCGAGCGCCGCCCACGCGCTCGACAACGCGGCCGCGGGCGATCTGCGCCTCAGCAGCGAGGACATCGCCCGCCTCGAGACGGCCTTCCCGCTCGGCCGGGACCGCGGCGTGCTGCCGACGCTGTGAAGCGGACGGTAAGTCGATGAAACCGTGAGAACGCCAGAAGACACCAAGGTTGGAATTCCACCTTGGCGTCTTCTGGAATCTTGGCCGTGTTCTCCTTCAGGAGCTTCGCGGACCACGCTCGGCTCCGGCGAACGGCATGGCTGCTCTTGGCGGGCCGGCGCGCATGCCATACTGCGCGTATGAGCCACGCGCGCCTATCCTCACTTCTCTTCGGGCTTCTTCTCGCCGCCTGCGATGGCGCGGTCGATATACCGTCCATCAGCGGCAGCACCGGCAACGGCGGCAGCACCGGCGACAGCGGCAGCACCGGCAACGGCAACGGCGGCAGCACCGGCGACAGCGGCAGCGGCAGCACCGGCAACGGCGGCAGCACCGGTGACAGCGGCAGCACCGGCAACGGCGGCAGCACCGGCAGTGCTGGGGGCTCCGTCAGCTCGACCTCGAGCGGCGCGACACCGCTCGCGTGCGGCGGGCGAAGCGGCGGGATCTGCGGCAAGGAGGACTTCTGCGACTTCCCCGACGACTCGTGCGGAACGTTCGACACCACAGGCCGGTGCACCCCTCGGCCCGGGGGGTGCCCGGAGGACTGCCCGGGCGTCTGCGGGTGCGACAACCAGTTCTACTGCAATGCGTGCGCTGCGCAGCAGGCCGGGGTGGATGTCTCGGCGAACGCCTCCTGCATCGAGCCCGAGGTCGGCCGCTACACCGCCTCTTACTGGCCTGGCGGGCTCGATCACCTCACCGTCTACAGGGCCCGGCCAGAGGCGGACCTCTGCGTGGTGCTCTACGCCGAGGCGCCGAGCAGGCAGTCGCCTGTGGGGTTCGACATCGTCACGGTCCCGGAGGAGTGGCGTGTGTCGCGCATCCTGATGCGCAAGGGGGCGGCCAGCTGCGCGCCGGACGCCCAGGGCTCAGCTGACGCCGCCGTGAGCGCGACCAGCGCGACCGGGAGCCTGACGGTGCGAACCTCGGGGAGCACCTCCATGCCCTCCACCATCGACATGGACATCACCGTGATCTTCCCGGAGGAGCACGCGAGCGACCGCCTCCGCGTGACGGGCCTTGTCGTAGGCACCGAGACGTAGCGGGCGCCGGAAGCGACGGGCGGCGCTCCTCCGCGCCGCGCTGGACCTTCTCCGCCTCGGCGCGCCGCCGTCAGCGCTTCTTCGCACCGCCGCCGCGCTGGGCCTTCTCCGCCTCGGCGAGCCGCCGCCGCGCGTCGTCCAGGGCCGCCTGGCTGGCGTGGCCCTTCGGCAGCGCCTCGTAGCCGGCCACCTCCTCGCGCAGCGTGGCGATCTGCTCCGCGCCCCGCCCGAGCCGCTGCTGGATCTCGGCCCGGAGCTTCAGGTAGCGCAGCCGGCGCGGGCCATAGGCGCGCCCGATGGCGCGCTCCACCGCGGCGAGCGCCTCCGCCTCGCGGCCCATCGCGTGGAGCACCTGCGCGAGCCGCGCGGGCGGCTCGTACGAGGCGGGCATCTGCGCCTCGCGCTCCGAGAGCATCGCGACCGCCTCCTCGCCGCGGCCGAGCGCGATATACGCCATGGCGCGCCCGTAGTCGTACGCGGCGGCCGCCTCGGGCGTCTTCGCCTCCTTCGCGGCCCGCTCCAGCACGGCGAGCTTCGACTCGCTCGCAGCGCGGGCCCCGCCCGCGTCGCCGAGCGCCTCGAGCCCCTCGGCGAGCAGGCCCCACGCGTCGGCCCTGTCGTCCGCGCTCGCGTCCGCGGGCGGGCTCGCGACGATCGACCGCAGCCGGGCGACCGCCGCCTCGCGCGCGGCCCGCTGGGCCTTGCCGCCGGGGAGCGCCGCCGCGCAGGAGAGCAGGACGCTCGCGAAATCGGCGGGCAGCGCCGCGCCCTTCACCTCGCCGACATGCGCGCTGCCGAGCTCCACGCACGCCGCGGCGTCCTTCTTGCGGTAGAGCGCCGCCAGGAGGCCGAGCAGCGCCTCGCTGCGCCGCGGCCAGGCCTCTCCGCCCCGGGCCAGGGCGCGCCGGTAGGCGGACACCGCCGCGGCGTGGTCCCCCGCGCTGTGGGCCCGCTTCGCCTCGACAAGCAGGCGGTTCAGATCGTCCGCGGGCAGCGCCGACGCAGCCTTGGAATCCATCGCAAGAAGCGCCTCGCGGATCAGCTCACGCAGCTCCTCGACCGAGGCGGCGCCCCGCCAGAGCCCGATCACCTCGCCGCCCGCCGGCTCGAGGACGAAGAACGTCGGCCACACGGTCACCTCGTGCCGCTCCAGGAACGGCGCGCTCTCCGGTCGATCCGTGTCGACGTCCGCGAACACGACCCGATCGGCGAACGGGCGCAGCGACGGATCGGTCAGCACGTAGTGCTTCATGCTCAGGCAGGTGTGGCACCACGGCGCCCACGCATCGACGAACAGCGCCTTGCCCTCGGTCCGGGCCTTCTCGCGCGCCCGCGGCACGTCGTCGTGGATGAACTCGAGCGGCGGCCGCGCGGCTGCCGGCTCCGCCCCGGCAGCGGGCGAGGGCGCCGCGGCGGGCGGCGACGGCGCGGCGGCTGGAGGCGCCGGCGCGCGTGGCGGCGGCTCGGCGGCGCAGGCAGCGAGGGCGGCGGCGGAGACGAGGGCGGGGAGCAGGGCCGGGGCACGCACGGCCAGACATGGTAGCCGAACCGCGGCGGGCTCGCCCTCGCTGCGACAGGCGAGCGCGGCACCGGGACCGAGCGTGGCACCGGGACCGGATCGCGGCGTCGCTGGCAGGCGCCTCGGTGCGTCGACAAGGCGCTCCCCGACAGCCGCAAAGCTGGTACAGTCCCGCCGCAGTGAACGATTACGCGGGTCGGTGCGGCAGCTGCGCGGCATTCACCCGGGCGCACGACGATCCAGCGCGCGGCCGCGTCGGCGAGTGCGCCCTCGAGGTGTACCCGCCGCCGATCAAGGCGACAGCGACGTGCGCCCGTTACCGTGCCAAGGGCGCGCCTCCGCCGCCACCGCCACCCCGGGCGGCGGGCCAGCCGCGCGGCACTGGCGTCAGGCCGCGGGCGCCCGAGCGCGCCCCGTCGCCGGAGCGCCGGCCGAGCGCGGCGCCGCAGCCCTTCCGTTCGCCGCTGCCAAGGGAGATCGACATCGACATGGATATCGACGAGTTCCGCCGTGTGCTGCGCGAGGTGCTGTCCGAGGAGCTCGGCGTCGGCCGCGCGGAGATCGGCGGCCGCTGGGAAGGCGGGGAGATCGTGCTCCGGCCCGGGAAGGAGGGCACGGCCGAGAAGCGCATCCCGCTCGACGTGTTCTTCCACAAGATCGTGATGCTCCGCGACAAGCTGCGCGTGCTGGAGCAGAAGATCAACGGGCACGAGGGGCTGAGCGACGCGGAGAAGGTCCAGCTCCAGGCGTACATCACGGGCTGTTACGGGACGCTCACGACGTTCAACGTCCTCTTCGCGCGCCGGGAAGACGGATTCACAGGCAGCGGCCGAGACGGCGACTGATACTTCATCTGACCTGCGCCGGGAGCGCCACGGCTCTCCATCTCGTGCGCGCCATGGGGGCGTGAACGCTCGCTCGGCCCTCCGCTTCGGCCTGCTGGGCCCGGGCGCGGCGCTATACTTGCCCCGTGTTCCGTTCCGATCGAGACGCGCTCGCGGGCAAGCTCGACGACGTTCAGGCCGAGAACGAGCGCCTGCGCCGACAGAACGAGGCCATGCGTCATGCCCTGCTGGCGCAGCGCGTCGGCCGGCAGCCCGTTGCCTCCAACACGTATCGCGGCGGCGTGGCCGGGCTGGGCGCCGGCGAGCGGGTCGCGCTGGCGCGGCATCAGCTCGAGGCGTTTCCGGTGTGGGCCACGGCGCTGCTGCACGTCGTGACGTTCGGAATCGTGTCGTTCATCCGCTTCAACGCGATGCACGCCCAGCTGCCGCAGGCAGAGCGCGACGATCCCTCCGTGGGGAAGGCCATCGGCCTGCACTTCGCCCCGTACTTCAACTACTACTGGATCTTCTGGAACGGCCTCCGGCTCTGTGATCGCGTGAACCTGCAGTGCCGCCTGCGGGGCATGCCCGACGGCGTGCCGCGGGGCCTGGTCATCGCGGCGTGTGTGGCGAGCGTCATCCCGTACATCCAGCTCCTGACCGGTCCGATCACCTGGCTGTTCGTCGCCATCGCCATGCAGCGCACGGTGAACCGGATCGTCGAGCTCGACGCGCGGACCACGAGCGAGCGCGTGGCGCCGGTCGCCGCGGGCGCCGGCGTGTTCGGCGTGCGGTTCCCTGCGGTTCAGGCGCTGCCGGACGACGTCGCCGTCCAGGCGGAGGCCGAGGCGGAGGCCGCGGCGGCGATCGCCGAGCAGCGGCAGCGCCGCTAGAACCTGGGCGGTGGAACGGTCGGGCCGCGTCACCGAAGCGCGCTTAACCGTGGCCAGCCGGCTTCCTCGTGGCGTGGGTGACGGCGAAGCTCCAGACCAGGGTGAGCAACGCTTCGGGATTCTCGATCTGCGGGAGGTGGCCAGTGTCGGCGAGGAGCTCGAAGCGGGCGCCGGGGATGGCCGCCGCGTAAGCGCGGCCATAGTCGGGCGTGCTGATGCGGTCACTGTCGCCCCAGACGATGAGGGTGGGAAGGGTGATGGCGGACAGCCGGGAGCGCAGGGTCGGGTCCGTCATGCTGCCGCCGTAGATGCGCAGGGCGGCGAAGTTGCTGGCGATCGAAGCCTCCATTGCGGCGCGCTGCGCCTCGCTCAGCCGGGACACGTCGATGCGGAAGGGCGCGGGGTCGTGGTAGCTACGCTCGGCGAGCTGGCCCTTGGGCAAGCCGAACACGTCGGCGACGGGCTGATCGGCGACGTGGATGCCGACGGCATCGACGAGGACGATGCCGTGGATTCGGGGGCTGCCAAGCAGCGCGAGCTCGGCGGCGATCCAGCCGCCGATGGAGTTGCCGACGACGGTGACCTCGGTGAGGTCGAGCTGATCGAGCAGGGCGCGGTAGAGCCGGGCGAGGGCGGGAATGCTGTCCAGCCATTCTGGTCGGGGGGTGCCGCGGAAGCCGGGGTGGGTGGGCGCGATCACCCGGGCGCGTTCGCGCTTGGCGAGGGTCTGGGCGAAGCGGTCCACCGACTGAGGCCCGGCGCCGCCGTGCAGCAGCAGGATCGGCCGCCCCTCGCCGCGGGCAGCGACGGTCACATCGGCAAGACCGCAGTCGGGGACGGTGACGGCGTACGTCGTGGTGGTCACGAAGAGGTCCTCTCGGATCGGATGACAGGCGCCGACTCGAGCCGAGGTTAACACAGCCCGATCCCGGTTCGCGCGGGCGGCTCGGCTCGGATTGGCGTATGCGATGGTGAAGCAGCGAGCCGCGCTCGTGCCCTCACTTCACGCGCGCCGCCTCGCGCTCGATGACGAACGCCTTGAGCGCGCGGGCGGCGGGCGACAGGACGGTGCCTTTCGGGTGAATCAGCGAGAACGGCCGGCTCGCGCCTCGGAACGGCACGAGCACTTGCACCAGCGTGCCGCGCGCGACGTCGTCCTCGACGAGGAAGTCGTACGTCTGCACGAGCCCGACGCCGGCGCGCGCGAGGCCGATGATGCCGAGCACGTCCTCCGAGCACCGGTAGCGGGCGTCGGGGACGAGCGTGGTCGGGCCGGGGTGGAAGACCCACGGGAGCGCCCGACCCGAGCGCGGCATCTGGAACGCGATGCACGTGTGCTTCTCGAGATCGGGGGGAGAGCGCGGCGCGCCGTGGCGGGCCAGGTAGCCGCTGCTCGCGTAAACGCCGAGCGCGAAGTCGCCGAGCTTGCGGGCGACGAGCGTCCTGTCGGCGATCGCTCCCATGCGGATCGCGAGGTGGTGCCCCTCTCGAACGAAGTCGACGTTCTGGTTCGACACGTGGATGTCGACGCGTATGCCGGGGTAGCGCTCGCGAAACACGCCGAGCGCCGGGAGCAAACGGTGGTGGCCATACGTCGTCGGGACGCTGATGCGCACGAGCCCTTCGGGGGACGCGCGCTCGCTCGCGAGCTCGCGCTCCCCCGCGGACAGGAGCGCGAGCGCCTGGGTGCACAGCTCGTAATAGCGGCGCGCCTCGTCGGTCGGCGCGAGGCTCCGGGTGGTGCGCCGGAAGAGCGTCACGCCGAGCCTGCGCTCGAGCCGCGCGACGCTCCGGCTCGTCGCCTGCGGCGTGACGGCGAGCATCCGCGCCGCGCGGGTGAAGCTCCCCGTCTCGTAGGTGCGGCAGAACGCCTCGACGTTCGGGAGCGTGCCGGCGAGCGAAGGCGCGACCATTCTCAACACCCTAGTACAAATGCTTCGCCCTGTCGTCGTCTACCGGGCTCGCGCCGAAGAGCCTAGGTGTTGGGTATGACCGCTCCGGATCGTCACATCGGGCGCCGCGCAGCGTTGACCACGCTGCTCGCCGCCCTGTTCGCCGTCTCATCCGGGTGCGCGGGCGGCACAACGCCGGACAGCGCTCACCCGACCCAAACACAAGCCAAGGAGAACGAGATGAACCAGCGAGTGCTCATCGCCATGACCAGCCATGACAAGAAGGGCGCCACCGGGGAGAGCACCGGCGCCTACCTGCCCGAGATCGCGCACCCGTACGCGGAGTTCACGAAGGCGGGGATCGCCGTCGACTTCGCCTCGACGCGCGGCGGCCGCGTGCCGCTCGACGGGATCGACAAGCCCGAACCGGCCAGCGCTCCGTTCCTCGACGGCGGCGCGCTCGCGGGGCGCCTCCACGACAGCATGCCGGCGGCCAGCGTCGACCCGTCTCGCTACGCCGCGATCTTCTTCGCCGGCGGGCACGGCACGATGTGGGACTTCCCCGACAACGAGGCGTTCGCGCGTATCGCCGCGAGCATTTACGAGCGCGGCGGCGTCGTTGGCGCCGTGTGCCACGGGCCCGCGGCGCTCGTGAACGTGCGCCTCTCGTCCGGACAGTACCTCGTCGCCGGCAAGCCGGTGAGCGCGTTCACGAACGAAGAGGAACGCGCGGTGAAGCTCGACGCCGTGGTGCCGTTCCTTCTCCAGGATCGACTCGTCGAGCGCGGCGCGCTCTTCCAGCCTGCAGCGCCGTGGCAGGAGCAGGTCGTCGTCGCCGAGCGCCTGGTGACGGGGCAAAACCCCGCGTCGGCCGCGGGCGTCGCCGAGGCGATGGTCCGCCTGCTCCACCCCGAGGCGCGTTGAGGGGTCGTGCTTCCAATGCGCTCACTGCGCGGCGAGGTCCGAGAGCGGGTATCGGAGGCCGGTGCGACGTTGAGGAAGACAGGAGCGCTCCGCGGAGGCGAGGCAGCCTCCGGCCGCGCGCGCGAACGGCGCCGGCGGGCGCGAGCCTCGTGACACGGAGCCAGCAATTCCGTCGCAGCATGGGTTCGCCGGGATCGGCGGCGGAGCGCGGGGGCGATGGCGTGAACGGGAAATCGGCGAGATCTGCGCCGTAGGCGCTCGCCGAAGAGATGCGCGGCGCGTCGCCCACCATGGTACAAGGTGCGAGGAGGTCGCCGCGCAATGGCCATCAAACAGCTCACGCCAGAGCAGGTTCACACCATGTCGCTCGAAGAGAAGGACGCATGGTGGCTGAAGAACGTCTACCGCGGCGACATGCCCCAGCTGACGTGGCGCTCGGCGATCACGGGCATGCTCCTCGGCGCCTTCCTGTCGCTCACGAACCTGTACATCGGCGCGCGCACCGGCTGGTCGCTCGGCGTCGGGATCACGAGCGTGATCCTGGCCTTCGGGCTCTTCAAGGTGCTCTCCAGGCTCGGCCTCGGCAGCGACATGACCGTGCTCGAGAACAACGCGATGCAGTCCATCGCGACGTCGGCCGGATACATGAACGCGCCGCTCTTCACGAGCCTGGCGGCCTACTCGATGGTCACGACGACGATCATCCCCATGGGCCAGGCGATGGTCTGGATGTTCGTCCTCGCCATCCTGGGCGTGCTCTTCGCCTTCCCGATGAAGAAGCGCTTCATCAACGACGAGCAGCAGCCCTTCCCCGAGGGGATGGCCGCCGGCGTCGTGATGGACGCGCTGCACGAGAGCGACGAGAAGGAGGGCCTCTTCAAGGCGAAGCTCCTCCTCGGCGGCGGCCTCCTGAGCGCCGCGCTCGAGCTCCTCCGCGACGACAAGGTGATGCGCGCGCTCTTCGCGCTCAAGAACATCCCGCATTACTACGACGAGTTCCTCTATGGCGGGGGCTTTGCCGATCTGCTCAAGCGCTGGGGCCTCTCGCCGGCCATCCGCGGCACCCCCCTGAACGAGCTCACCATCCGGTTCGACACGAGCATCATCTTCGTCGCCACGGGCGGCCTGATGGGCATCCGGACCGGCGTGTCGCTCCTCCTCGGCGGCATCCTCAACTACTGGATCCTCGCCCCGCTGCTGATCGAGCGCGGGATCATCCTGCCGAAGAACGGGCATTTCGGGTTCGGGGCGATCACCCTCTGGGCGCTGTGGGGTGGCGTCGCGTGCATGACGACGTCCTCTCTCTACGCCTTCTTCTCCAAGCCCAAGGTGATCATCGACGCGTTCAAGGGCCTCACCAAGAAGGGCGGAGCCACCGACGTGCTCGCGGACATCGAGCTCCCGGTGAAGCTGTCGATCATCGGCATACCCGTCGTCGGCGCGGTGATCGTGGTGCTCGGGCAGCTCTGGTTCGGGATCTCCTGGTGGCTCGGGGCGCTCGCGATCCCGCTCGTCTTCATCTTCTCGCTCATCGCGGTCAACTCGACGGGCATCACGGCGATCACCCCGACCGGGGCGCTCGGCAAGCTGACGCAGCTCACCTACGGCGCGCTCGCGCCGAAGAACATCACGACGAACCTGATGACGGCCGGGATCACCGCCGAGGTCGCGAGCAACACGGCGAACCTGCTGATGGATATCAAGCCGGGCTACATGCTCGGCGGCAAGCCGCGCCACCAGGCGATGGGGCACGTGCTCGGGACGGTCGCGGGGCTCGTGCTCTCGGTGCCCGTCTGGTACTTCGTGCTCATCCAGGGCGACATCGGCCGCTACGGGACGGAGCGGCTGCCGGTCCCGAGCGCGCTCACGTGGAAGGCCGTCGCCGAGGTGCTGATGAAGGGGCTCGATTTCCTCCACCCGACGGCCAAGTCCGCGGTGGTGGTCGGGGCGATCGTCGGGATCCTCGTCGAGATCACGAGGCAGGTCACGAAGAACCGATTCCCCCTCTCCGCGGTCGCCCTGGGGCTCGCGTTCATCCTGAACTTCACCGATATCTGGTCGATGTTCCTCGGCTCGTTCCTCTTCTGGCTGCTCGAGCGGCGCGCCGCGCTCTGGCGCAAGAAGCGCGAGCAGGAGACACGGCTCAGCGAGACGGCGCCGGGCGGGCGCTCGGACGCGCCGCCCGCGCGGCCCTGGTACGCGCTCGCCGCGGAGAACACCGAGGCCATCTGCGCGGGCGTGATCGCCGGAGGCTCGCTGATGGGCATCGGCCTCAGCGTGCTCGGCGTGCTTGTGCTGCCCGACGTGCTGGAAGCCGAGAGCCTCACCAAGGCGCTCGGACAGATCCTTCAGTTCCTCCCGAAGTGAAGCGCTGGCGGTCGACGGGCGGGCCCATCCGGCTCGCTCGCGGCCGCCAGCTGAGCCCGATCCGGCGCGCGGGCGTGCTGAGGACGGCGCCTCGCCGTGCGAGCGCACGTCGAGGTGAAGGTGCGTGGGCGGCTCGCCGCGCCGGCCGCAGCCATGCAGCCGCGCCTCACTGTGACAGGAATGCGCGCCGTGGAGGGCCGCGGCGAGCGCGGTTCAGGACCGCGCGGGCACAGCACGTCGCGCTGTCGAGCCGCTCCGCTCGGAGGCGCTCGTGGCGCGGTTCATGCAGCCCTATTTGCACCGCGTCAACACGAGGTCAGCCAAGGACGCGCGAGGAAAGAACCGTCCATGCCGGTGAATGCGCCCCCCTCCCGAGGAACGCCCAACCCCGAGCCCGTCGGCGATCCCGGACGGGGTCCGCCGGTGCAGGATCCGGCGCCGCGCGAGCCCCCGCGGCGCGACCCCGATCCTGGCGAGCCGGCGCGTCGGGACCCCCCGCCCCCTCCACCAGCGCCCGGAGAACCCTCTCCGGAGATCGAAGACCCGCCGGCGCCGGGACAGCCGCCCAAGGAGCCCGGGGTGATCGCGAGGGCCGGCCGCGCTCGGCGCGCGGCGCAACGTCATCCCCTAACCGTCGAGAGGTTTGCATGAACACGTGTGACTGCTGCGGCAACAGCTACGACAAGGCATTTCAAATCATGGTGAGCGGCACGAGCTACACCTTCGATTGCTTCGAGTGCGCGATTCACAAGCTCGCGCCCGTGTGCGCCCATTGCGCCTGCCGCATCGTGGGGCACGGCATCGAGGCCGGCGGGGCGTTCTACTGCTGTGCGCACTGCTCCAAGCAGGAGGGCGTGGAGGGGGCCATCGATCGCGTGGCCTGAGCCCCCGCCGGGGCGCCGGCCGCGCTCGGTCCGCCGTTCGCGCGCCCCCGCGGGTCGATCTGCGCGAGGTCGTACCGCGCGCTCGGCGGCGTCGACCCGCCCTGCGCCGGGGGCGTCGCCGCGAGCCGATCTGCGACCAGGGTGGCGGCCAGGATGAAGAGCAGCAGCGCGACGCCCGTGTGCCCGCGAGCCTGCGTGAGCATGAATGCCTCCTTCGCGGCGAGGCGATCGCCTCGCGCTCCAGGAAACTAGATCTTCGACGCGCGTATGATAATGCTGGCCCGCCGACGAGGATTGCGTCGCGGAAGGAACGAATGGGATGGAGCCGGCGGGCGGTCACCTCGGTGAGATGAGGGCGTTCCTGGAGGTGGCGCGGCGGCAGAGCTTCTCGGCGGCGGCGAGGGCGCTCGGGCTCACGTCGTCGTCGGTCAGCAAGCAGATCGCGCGGCTGGAGGAGCGCCTCGGCGCGCAGCTCCTCCGGCGCACCACGCGCCGCGTGAGCCTCACGGAGGCAGGGAATCTGTACGCAGAGCGCGCGGACCGGATCCTCTCGGACATCGAGGAGGCGCAGCGGGCGGTCGCGGATCTCGACGGGACGCCGCGCGGGACGCTGCGCATCTCGGCGCCCACCGTCCTCGGCTCGATCCGCGTCGCGCCCGCGGTGCTGGCCTGTCGCGCGAGGTACCCGGAGCTCCGCATCGATCTCGACCTCACCGACCGCATCGTCGATCTGGTGGCCGAGCGCATCGACGTGGCGGTGCGCCTGGCCGCCGAGATCTCCCCTGCTTCCCTCGTCGCGCGGCGGCTCGCCGACGACCTGCGCGTGCTCTGCGCGAGCCCCCGGTACCTGCGGCGCCACGGGACGCCGCGCTGCCTCGAGGACCTGGCCGACCACGACTGCATCACGCTCAACCTCGAGCCTGTCGCCCGGTGGACGCTCGTGGGCCCCGAGGGCGAGCGCGTCGTCCCGGTGAGCGGCACGTTCCGCTCCAGCGACACGATCACGCTGCGCGACGCCGCGGTCGCCGGCGTCGGCCTGGCGAACCTCCCCGATTACGTCGTCCAGGATCAGCTCGAGAGCGGCGCGCTGCGGCGCGTGCTGCCGGAGTACGGCGCCTCGAAGCGCGCCAGCTTCGCGGTCTACGCCGCGCCCGCGCGCGCCGCGGTCCGCGTCGTCGTCGACGCGCTGGCCAGGGCGATGGGGGCCGCGGAGACGGCGAAGCCGACGCCGCGGAAGCCGTGAGCCAGCGCGGCGATGGTGAGGGATCGCAGGGGAGCCGAGGGAGCGCCGCGCCGGAGCGGTCGTCCGCGCGGCGCTGTCACTGGGGCCGCGGCGCGGCGCCGTGGAGCGAAGCGTGCGCCGCGCCGGCCGCGCGCTCCTTGCCCATCTGACGGATGCAGTACTGGAGGGCCGCCCGGAGGTTCCCGAGGGTGGTGATGTTGGCCAGATCGAGCCCGAGGCTGACGATGGTCTGGGCGACGTTCGAGCGGATGCCCGCGACGATGCCCTCGGCGCCGAGCAGCCTGATCGCGGCGACGAGATCGAGGAGGTAGCTCGCGGTCTTCGTGTCGACCAGCTCGACGCCGGTGAGATCGAGGATGGCGAAGCGCGAGCCCGTGCGGACGATCGCGTCGAGCAGGGTATCCATCACCTCCGCTGTCCTGGCGCTGTCGAGCACGCCGATCATCGGCAGGGTCAGCACGCCGTCCCACACCTGGATGATGGGAGTCGACAGGTCGCGGATGACCCGCTGTTGCCGCTCGATGAGGTCCAGCCTGGCCCGGAGCTCCTGCTCTGTGTTCTTTGGCTTGCTGATATCGAGCGTGAAGCCGACGACCGAGGACACCTCGCCCTGCTCGTCGCGCATGGGGACCTCCCAGTTGTCCCAGAACACCCCGTGCGTCAGGGACTCCGAATGGCTCGCTTCGCCCGCGAGCGCCCGCCGCAGCACCTCGCACCCGTGCGGGTTGCTCGCGTAGAGGTCGAACACGTTCTTGCCGATGTGCGCGCCCTGCTGGAGCCCGATGCCCTCGAGCGCCTTGCCCTCGTGGCACGTGAAGATCCCCTCGCGGTCGATGGCCCAGACGATGATCGGGAGCGACTGCGTGATGGCCTGCAGGATCACCTCTCTCTGATGGTGGCGGCGATCCTGCTCGGTCCGCTCCGTCACGTCCTGCCCGAACACGCCGACGCCGATGATCTCTCCATGCTCGTCGAGGATGCGCTCGTGGCGCCACTCGACGCTCACCACGGCGCCGTCCTTCTTGACGTGGCTCCACACCCGGGGGGCCGCCCCGTCCTCCGCGAGGAGCTGCCGCCACGCGCCGGGGCTGCCGGACGCCGGCAGGAGCTCGTCCACGCGCTGGCCGAGCGCCTCCTTCCGCGCGTGGCCGAGCAGGCGCTCGGCCGCGCCGTTCCAGTCCTCGATCGTGAGCTCCTTGCCGTACTGGACGATCGCGAGCGGCGCTCGCTCGAAGAGGCGTGCGCGCTTGCCCGCGAGTTTCTCGGCGTCGACTTCTCCCCATGACGTGGTGGCGGCGGTCATGGGGTGAAATTTACCCGGGGCGTTCGCGCACGTCGAAATAACTGCCATTCGTCTTCGTCGGACAGTCTGCAGAGCGCGCTGGGTTCGTAAGGACGGATCCACTGTTGCTGTAGCAACACTCCGTGAGCAAGCGCCTGCTGCTCCAGCAGCAGGGCGCCATCTGTTATAGCGGATTTGCGTCCAGAGAGCCGGCTCACGCTTGGTACGGGGCGTGCTCAACGGCGGTCCGTGAAGGGGCGCCCTCGTCGAGGTTCGGGAGCAGGAGAAGCCATGAGCAACAAGATCCAGTTCCACAATGTGAGCAAGACATTCGCCGTCAAAGGGCCGGCGGGGGCCAAGGAGGGCGCGCGGTTCACGGCCATCGAGGACCTCAACCTCGACGTGAGGGCCGGCGAGCTGATGGTCCTCGTCGGGCCGAGCGGGTGCGGCAAGTCGACGCTCATCGATCTGCTCGGCGGGCTGTCGAAGCCGAGCAGCGGCAAGCTCCTGCTCGACGGCAAGCCGATCACGGGCCCGGCCCTCGATCGAGGGATCGTGTTCCAGCAGTATGCGCTCTTCCCGTGGCGGACGGCGCGCGAGAACGTCGAGTTCGGGCTCGAGGCCAAGGGCGTCCCGGAGAGCCGGCGAAAGGAGATCGCCCAGGATTACCTGGATCTGGTCAGCCTCTCCGGCTTCGAGGATCGGTATCCGCACGAGCTGTCGGGCGGCATGAAGCAGCGGGTGGCCATCGCGAGGAGCCTCGCCTACGACCCGGAGGTGCTGATGATGGACGAGCCGTTCGCGGCGCTGGACGCGCAGACGCGCGAATCGCTGCAGGCGGAGCTGCTCCGGATCTGGGAGAGGTCGCGCAAGACGATCCTGTTCATCACGCACAGCATCGACGAGGCGGTGTTCCTCGGGCAGCGGGTCGCGATCATGACGTCCCGGCCCGGCCGGGTGAAGCGGGTCATCGATATCCCGGAGGAGATCCGGGGCTACGAGGACGCGCGGTCGACGCCGGAGTTCGGCAGGCTGCGGCACGAGATCTGGACGCTGCTGCGCGAGGAGGTGCTGAAGTCCGAGGAGCAGGAGCGGAGCAAGCGGCAGAAGCGCGCGGCGGAGAGCCGCCCCGTGGCGGGCGTGGTGGCGGTCAATGGCTAGTTTGGAGCAATCGATTCCGCTGCCCGAGGAGTCGCAGCAAGGGCAGCTCGTGGGCGACGCGGCGCGGTGGCTCGGCCGCGCCCTCGCGCGCTCGGGGATCCTCCTCGCGGTCGCCGCCCTGTGGGAGACGGCGCCGCGGGTGGGCCTCGTGGAGGGGGCGTTCCTTCCGCCGCTCTCCGAGGTGCTGGAGACAGGGTGGCAGCTGCTCCAGAACGGGCAGCTCCTGAGCCACATCAAGGCGAGCCTGTCGCGCTCTCTCGTCGGCTTTACGCTGGCGATCTCGGTGGGCGTGCCGCTCGGGCTCGCGATCGGGTGGTACAAGGGCGTGGCGGACGCGCTCAATCCGCTGCTCGAGGTGCTGCGCAACACGGCGGCGCTCGCGCTCCTGCCCGTGTTCCTGCTGCTCCTCGGGATCGGGGAGTCCTCGAAGATCGCGCTCGTCATCTACTCGTGCACCTGGCCGATCCTGCTCAACACGATCAGCGGGGTGCGCGGGGTCGATCCGCTGCTCGTCAAGTCGGCGCGCACGATGGGGCTGTCGCCGCTCCAGCTGTTCCGCAAGGTCATCCTGCCGGCCGCGGTCCCGACGATCTTCGTGGGTATCCGCCTGGCGGGCGCGTACTCGCTGCTCGTCCTCGTCGCGGCGGAGATGATCGGGGCCAAGGCGGGGCTCGGATACCTGATCATCTACGCGCAATACAATTTCCAGATCCCGAGCATGTATGTCGGCATCTTGACCATCACGGCGCTCGGGCTGACGTTCAATCACCTGCTCATGCGCCTCGAGCGGCGGTTCACGTCGTGGAAGGTCGCCCCGAAGGAGTGAGCCCGCGCCCGGCGCGGGCGCCGTGACGATCACCGTTCATCGAGGGAGAGGACGATCGTGAATCGAATCATCCTGGGCCGGACCGGCCTCGAGGTCAGCGTGCTCGGCCTGGGCGCGGGCGGCGACAGCCGGCTCGGGTCCGGGCGCATCGCGGAGGCCGAGTCGCTCCGGCTCGTCCGTGCGGCCATCGAGCGCGGCGTGAACTTCATCGACACGGCGGAGGCGTACGGGACCGAGGGGCTCATCGGCAAGGCGCTCCGCGAGGTGCCGCGCGACCGCGTGGTGCTCTCGACGAAGAAGACGACGCGCCTCGAGGCGCCGCTGCGGCCGGAAGACGTGGTGTCGTCGCTGCATGCGAGCCTCGAGCGGCTCGGCACGGATCACGTCGACATCTACCATCTGCACGGCGTGCTGCCGGATCAGTACGCCGATCTGCGCGAGCGGATCGTCCCCGTGCTGCTGCGCCTGCGCGAGCAGGGCAAGATCCGCTTCCTCGGCATCACGGAGGCGTTCGCCGCCGATCCGACGCACGCGACGCTCGAGCAGGCGCTCCGCGACGATGTGTGGGACGTCGTGATGGTCGGGTTCAACCTTCTGAACCAGTCGGCGCGAGCGCGGGTGTTCCCGCTGACGCGGGCGAAGGACATCGGGACGCTGATCATGTTCGCGGTCCGGCGGGCGCTGAGCCGGCCCGATCGGCTGCGGGAGCTGCTCGCGGACCTTTCGGCGCGCGGCAAGGTGTCGCCCGAGCTCGGCGACGAGGGGCTGGACCGGCTCCTGGAAGGAGAGGGCGCCTCGTCGCTCCCGGACGCGGCGTACCGCTTCTGCAGGGACGAGCCCGGGGCGCACGTGATCCTGTCGGGGACGAGCAGCGTGGAGCACCTCCTGGAGAACGTGCGCTCGATCGAGGCGCCGCCGCTGTCGGCGCGGGCGCGCGAGCGTCTCATCCAGGCGTTCGCGCAGGTCGACGACGTGTCGGGGCACTGAGGAGGGGCTCGCCGGCGGGAGCGCGGCGGAGGGTCACGCGACCGGCGCGGCGATCCCGGGCGGCGCGGGGGGCGGCGCGACGTCGGCGGCGGCGGCGTCACGCGCGGCGTCGCTCCCGAGGAAGCGCGCGATCCGCCCGCAGAGCCGCGCGCGGAAGGCGTCGTCCGTGGGGGGCGAGTGGCGGCACCCCTCGAGCAGCTCGGTCTCGGCGCGCGGCAGGAGCTCCTTCGCGCGCGCGAGCAGCTTCGCGCCGGGGAAGCTCACGTCGTCGTCGGCGCCGAACACGAGCGCGGGCCGCGTGAACCCGGCGAGGGACGCGGGGGTGGCGAGCGGCGGCGGGCGGAAATCGAGCCGGTAGCTGCGCACGGCGTCGCCGAAATAAGAGCACCACATGTCGTCGTGCGTGGAGAACAGCCCGGAGACGAGGCGCGCGAGGCGCTCTTCCGAGGGGAAGGCGCGGTAGAGGGCCATCGGGATCGCGATGCGGGTGAGGCCTTGCCACGCGGAGCCCGACACCAGAGCCGCCGGCACGATCAGGACGAGCCGGTCGATGCGGGCGGGCGCGACCTGGGCCATGCGCAGGGCCGCGAAGCCGCCCCAGCTGACACCGAGGAGGTGGGTGCGGGCGAGGCCGAGCGCGTCGAGGACGTCGGTGAGCCACTCGGCGTACGCGGGCCCGTCGATCGGCAGGCGGACGTCGGCGCTCTTGACGGACTGGCCGATGACGTCGACGACGTGGACGCGGTAGCGCGCGAGGAGCGGGCCGAGCTCGGGCATGAGGTGCGCGGAGCTGGCGAGCGCGCCGTGCAGGCAGACGAGCGGCGGGGCGTTCTCGGGGCCGGCGATGAGGACGTGCGTGGCGCCGAAGCGGGTGGAGACCTCGCGCGATCGGGTCGGGACCGGGAGCTTCTCGTGGAACCTGTCGAACCACGCCGCGATGCGCGCGCGCGCCTCTGGACTGCGGAACATGATGGATGACGTCATCGAGCCCTCCTGACGTTGGCTGCGGGGCGGAGGCCGCAGAGGTGCTGAGCGACGAGCCGATCGAGCAGAGCGATGGGCGACGGATGCGCGCCCTGGGCCCAGGCGATCAGCGCGAAGTAGTAGAAGGAGAAGAAGGCGACGCCGAAGAGCGCGGGGTCGGCGTCGTCGGCGACCTCCCCCTGCGCGCGGGCGGCGTTGAAGAGCTCGACGACGCGGCCGTGCACGGCGGCGACCTGCTCGGTGAAGCGGGCCTGCCAGGGCGGGTCGGCGAACAGGGCGTCGCGGAGCAGCGTCTTCGAGAGGGCCGGCCGGCGGGCGTAGTACGCGAAGAAGGCGGCCCCGAGCCGGTGGAGCCGCTGCTCGAGGGAGCCGGGCTCCTCGTCGCTGACGGCCTCGGCCGCGGTGGCGGCGAGGTCATCGAACAGCGCGGCGTGGAGCAGGTCGCGCTTGTCGGCGAAGTGGAGGAGGACCGTGCCGGCGGCCACACCCGCGTCCGCGGCGATGGCACGGACGTTGGCGACCTCGAAGCCGTGGCGCTCGAAGTGGTCGCGCGCGGCCTCGAGGATCCGGGCGCGCG
This sequence comes from Sorangium sp. So ce327, assembly GCF_051530205.1. Lineage (NCBI taxonomy): Bacteria > Pseudomonadati > Myxococcota > Polyangiales > Polyangiaceae > Sorangium > Sorangium sp. So ce327. Next base: position 7,093,304 of record NZ_CP150330.1, read on the forward strand.
TCGCGTCTTTCTGGGCGTCGCGCCGGCCGGGTCTTTGAGTGAACGCGTTCACTGAACGAGTTCATTACACGGGACAGAGCGATGCACAAGGGAATTGATTGGCCCGGCGCGCAACGGGGTTGAGGGCGTCCCATCCAACCGACCATCCAACCGACCGAGGTTGGGCGTCCGGGGCGTCCGACCCGACCCGGGTTGAGGGTGTCCCGGGTTGAGGGCGATGGTGGACATCCGACCGAGGTTGTGGAGGGACGTCCGACCGAGGTTGGGACCGACCGGGGTTGAGGTCGTCAGGTTGAGGGCGTCCGTCCGGAGGGCGTCCAACCGACCGAGGTTGGGGCGTCCGGAGGGCGTCCCGTCCAACCGATCGAGGTTGGGGTGTCCGATCCAACCGGGGTTGAGGGTCCGGGGTTGAGGGCGATGGCGAGGGTGGACGTCCGACCGAGGTTGGGACCGACCGAGGTTGAGGGCGTCCGCGTCCGATCGACCGAGGTTGAGGGCGTCCGGAGGGCGTCCGGAGTTGAGGGTTTCCAGGGTTGAGGGCGACCGGCGCCCGTGGAGCCGTGCGAGCGCCTACGTTCTTGGAACCATCGCCAGTCGCCGGCGCGCGTTCCTCGGTACCACCGGCTCGGGCGGCGGTGGGGCCGGCGCGTCCCAGGCCTCCTCGACGAGCTCGAAGACGCCATGGTCGTACGGCACGTGCGGCGCGCGCTGCTTCATGACGAGCCGCTCGCGGATGCCCCGCCTCTTGAGCTGCGTCACGCGGTGGTAGCAGAACGGGTTGTTGCCACGCTTGCCGAGCGTGCAGTGCGCGGTCCACGAGCACCCCGCGCGGCAGGCGTCTGCGTAGTAGCACGTGGCGCAGTGCCCCCAGAGCTCGCTCGCGTCGCGATCGCGGGCGAACCGGACCTCCTCCGAGCGCTCCCAGAGCTGCTCGAGAGCGAGCTCGCGCACGTTGCCGCCGGCATAAGGCGTGGTCGGGAGCGATGGACACGCCTTCACGGTGCCGTCGGACTCGATGCCTACCAGGTTGATGCCACCGCGACAGCCGCGCCAGTGGGCCTCCCCGCCGCCGGGCCTCGAGCGCATGAGCTGCTCGTGCGGGCCGAAATAGCCGATGTTGTTGTTCGCGAACACGTTGAATGGCACGCCCGCCACGTGCGTCTCGAGCGCCTCGCGCTGGATGGCGGCGAGCGTGTCGACGACCTCGACCACGCGCCACGGCTCGAGGATCCACTCGGGATGATCGGCCGCGCGCCCCATCGGCACGGTGAGCTGCACCTGCCAGGTCTGGATGCCGTACGAGCGCAGCTCGGCGCACGTCTCGCGCAGCAGGTGCGCGTTGAGGCGGTTGATCTGGGTGTTGGCGGTCGTGATCAGGCCGGCGGCCCGGGCGTTGTCGAGCGCGCGGATTGCGGCTGCGTGGCTGCCGACGTTGCCGCGCAGCTCGTCATGGATGTGCGCCGGCCCGTCAACCGAGACCCCGAGCCCGGTGAGCCCCGCGGCGCGGAGCGCCTTCGCCCGCTCGGAGGTGAAGGCTCGCCCGCCCGTCTGCATGATCACGCGGATGCCGCTGCGCGCGAGGAACGAGATGATCTCGGCAAGATCCTCGCGCAGGTACGCCTCGCCTCCGATGAGCGCGACCTCGCGACAGCCCAGCCGCGCGAGGCTCGCGGCGACCTCGAGCACCTCCTCCGTCGAGAGCTCCGCGTCACGCGCGGCGCCGGCGCGCGAACCGCAGTGCTGACACGGCTGGTCGCACTTCATCGTGAGCTCCCAGACCGCGTAGATCGGCTTCGCCTCCAGGAAGTCCGCAGGCATGAGCGCGCGGACGGGGACCGTGGTCGGCTCGATCATCGGCTCACTCCCCCGTGCCGCCAGCGCCGCCGACCGACAAGCCGCCGCCGTAAGCCCCACCGACGCCGATGTCACCTCCTGTCCCGCCCGCGCCGCCCGCGCCGCCCGTGCCGCCGACCGACAGGCCGCCGCCGTAAGCCCCACCGACGCCGATGTCACCTCCTGTCCCGCCCGCGCCGCCCGTGCCGCCAGCGCCGCCGACCGACAGGCCGCCGCCGTAAGCCCCACCGACGCCGAGATCGCCGCCGAAGCCCCCTGTCGTGCTCGTGCTGACCGATGGACCGCCTCCGTAAGCTCCTCCGATGTTGACGTCACGGCCGGTCCCCCCGCTCGAGCTGCTGGAGGTGCCTTGGTCCCGGTGCTCGATGACGTCGCCGCCGCAGGCAAGCGGCTGGAGCAACGCGGCCGTCAAGCCCATGAGCATGGCGATCTTCGTGCGCGGGACAGCGCCGTCCGCCGTGCGCATGGCAGCGCCGCAGTGCGGGCACTCGTCCTCGCCGGGGCGCGCGTGGCAACCGCACGCGCTACAAGGGACGAGCACCGGGAAGGGTAAAGGCATGGGCAGATCCTTTCGTATCGAAGTCGACGTTTCACTGCCGCCCCAAGCAACCCGCGCGCCGTCCCATCGCCACACGAATTCCCCGCACGAATCCACACGCGAACTCATGACGAAAAACGCCAGGTCGGTGCTCCGCGCGCTCGAGCCCCCTGGCATACACCGGCACGCAATTGGCACATGCCAGCAGGCGCGGCCTCGTCGTTCGCCTCTCGTCAGGCGGCGATCTCACGGACGGCTCAGCCCGCCGCCGGGGCCTGCTGCGCCTGGGCGCGCGCCCGGAGGCGCTGCTTGGCGGAGGGGCCGCCGGCGTGGCGCACCGAGGCGACGGCGCGATCCATCACGTCCCGCCAGTAGCGCGCGACGTCCTCGCGCTCGGTGAGGAGGGCGTCGATGGGCCCGTGGTCGGTCTCGATCTCGACCGCGAACCGATCGCCGCGCGGGAGCACGCGGATGTCGCGGACCTCCCCGGCGGAGATGGCCGCGCCCAGCCGGCCCTCGGGGCGCAGGTCGATGGCGCCGGTGCGGCTCACCCAGGGGGCGACGACGAAGCGGCCCGGGCCGAACGACACGACCGGGGCGGAGCGCGCCGCGTAACGGGACGAGAACCTGGCGACGCCCAGGAAGGCGTAGCCCGCGAGCGAGAGCAGCGCGGCGGCGCTGCCGACGCCGATGGCGATGCCGCTCTCCCCCGCGGAGACGCTCCGCATGACCTGGATCCAGAACGCGAGCGCGGCGAGCAGCAGCGCGGCCCCGATGAGCGCGTTGCGGGCCGCGGAGCCGCGCGGGCCGTGGCTCGCGTAATCCCGCAAGACGAGGAGCTCGCCCTCGCTCCGGATCGCGAACCGCGACAGCGCGGCGGCCGGCAGCGCTGGCGGCGGAGTCGGGGCAGGCTCCGGGAGGGGCCGCGGCGCGATGGCGCCGGGCGGCTCGGTCCCCCGCGGCGTCTCCAGCGGGACGCCCAGCGCGGCCGCGAGCGGCGCCGCCACCGCCTCGACGAGCGCCTCCGCCGGCGCGGCCTCGAGATCCTGCGCCTCGGCGACGAGCAGGCGCCGCGCCGCCGTGGCGCGCGCGGGCACGGGCGCGGCGAGCGCGAGCCAGGCGGCGACGTAGGTCCGCTCGCGCGTGCACGTGGCGGCGCCGCAGCATGGGCGCCGCTCCGAGATCACCTGGACGCCCACCGCGTCGCGAGGCTCGGCCGTGCCCTCCCCGGCCCCGCCTGCCTCGGGCCGCGCGTGGCGGGCGCCCGCGAGCCTCAGCGGCGCCAGCCGGAGGACGCTCGCACCGCGCTCGATCCGGAGCCATACGGGGTCCCGCGGCGCCGGGCCGAAGCCTGTATCCTGCTCCCGCCGCAGCGCGCCAAGCTCGGGCGCCGCCCGGAGGATCAGCGGCGCGCCGCCGCCCTCCGCCGAGAGGGCGCGCGCCGCGCCGGCCGGATCGCCGAGCGGATCGAGGGCGGAAACGGAGCTGTCGGCCTCAAGGGAGCGGAGGGCACGCGCGACCTCCGCCTCGAACGCTGCGGTGCTCGGCTCGGGCATGGCGGGACGTTTGCCCCGGCTGCGCTGGGTTGTAAAGCGCACCCGTCCGCGCGACAACGCGGGGGGCGCGCTCTCCTACCCCGCCCGATCGCTGCCGCTCGCGCAGGGTCCGGCGCGGCCGCCGGCGCCAGATGGCCAGCAGCGCGCCGAGCGCCGTCATCGGCAGGGCGCCGGGAGCGATCGGCGGCTGGCCAGCGCCCGAGCAGGAGCAACCGGCGTCGCCCTCGGCCTCGTCCACATGGCCGCTCTTCGGCCTGTCCTCGCCCCCCGACGCCGCGCCGCCCGATCCGCCCGAGGCCGCCGTCGCGCCCGCGCCGGAGCCGCCGCCGCCCGAGCTCGCGGCGTTCGTCCCGGCGATCGGGTAGAGGGCGCAGACCCCTTCGATGTCGTCTTCCTCGAGCGTGCGCGCCGACGTGCCGCCCGGGTAGAACGCGAGCATCGTCGCGCCGCGCACGTTCGTGTGACCCAGGCCGAGGAAGTGCCCTTCTTCGTGCGTGGCGATCGATCGCACATCGATGCAGCCTCCATCACCCGTGTCGTTCCAGCAGAAGCCGACGTCGTTGAAGATCATGTCGGCCTCGCCGATGACACCGTCGGCATCCCAGACCGGCATCGTGACGGCGATCACCGAGTCGGCTTGCCCGAGCTCGCCAGGCCAGCCGTCGCTGATCCAGAGGAACACGCTCTTGCCGTCGTCGAAGTCGTAGCCGTCGCGCGTGTCGCCGAGGAGCTCGACCTCCCACGCCGTGCATCCGGGGCTCGACCAGGCCGCGAAGCCGGCCTCGATGCTGGCGGCGGCGAAGCTGGAGAGCGGCCCCGGGATCGTCCCCCCGTTGATGTGGTAGCGGGCCGGCAGCTCGCGCCAGCGGGGGACGACCTCGAGATCGAGCGGCGCCCACGCGGCGGCCTCGCGAGCCCCCGCGAGCTGCGCCAGCGCCGCGGCGAGCGGGGCGACCAGGGCGAGCGCGGCCCTGAAGCCTCTCTTCATCCCCCCATCATCGGCTCATCGCTCCTGCGGGACCACCTCGAGCTCCTCGGGCGCCGCGCTCGCCTCAAGGGGCAGCGTCACCTCCACCCCCTCGTGCACCGGCAGGGTCGCCGCGACGGGCCAGGAGCGCGGCGCGCCGCCCTCGCCCGCAGCGACCTCGCGCAGCGTCACGCCGCGCACCGGATTCACGCCGCCGTTGAAGAGGCACGCGCGCAGCCGCCCCTCGACGACCGCGGCCGAGCACGGGATGACATCGGCCGTCGCGCGCCGGATCCGGCCGAGCATCGCCTCCTCCGCGGGCGCGGCGGGCAGGAGCGCCGCGAGCGCGTCGCGGGCGCGCGGGTCGCGGAGCCAGGCGAGCATCATCGCCGCGTGGATGCGCACAACGCGGTAGCGCGCGCGCGTCAGCTGGAAGAAGGCGTCGGGCGACGCCACCCCGGTCTCGCCGTCGAGCATGCCCGTCACGCCCGGCTCGATCTTCACCTCCGTCCCGGGCGCCTCGACGTGCCATTTCACAGCGCGCCCCGGCCCGAGCGCGCCTTCCCAGAACAGCCCGCGCTCGGTGATGCCGGCGCGCTCGCCGCGGCGATCGCGCCGCGCGAACGTGAGCAGCACGCGGAAGTCGCTGACGGGCGCGCCGCTGTTGTTCACGACCGCGAGCTCGAAGTCGTAGCGGCCGCGCGCCGGCCGCGCCACGCCGCCGTCCCGGCCCGCGTCGCCCGGCTCCGCCCCGGCGTCGCCCTGCTCCCCGGCGGCGTCGCCCTGCCCCGCGCCGGCCTCGCTCTCCGCGTCGTCGTCCGCGCGGTCCCGCCGCAGAATCGGCGCGATCACCCCGGCGCCGTCGTCCGGCCCCGTCGATCCGAGCAGGCTGAGGATCGGCACCCCCGCCCGCCAGAGCGGCGAGTCGGCGCGATCGCAGAGGCAGTGCGGGAACGACGGCTCGGCGCGCTCCCGGACCTCGCCCGCGAGGAGCGCGGCGGTGGCTCCGCGGGTCGCCTGCCCGACGCCGCGCGCCGCCTGCCGCTCGGCCGGCGGCTGATCGCGGGGGGCCGCGAACCGCTGCACGAACGCCATCGTCGCCACGATGCCGATCACCGCGAGCGCCGCGGGCACGAGCACGCGGGCCCGGAGCGGGAGCGCGTCGATCCCCTCCTCGACGCCGCGCCTTGGTTCGCGCCCCGGCCGCTCGCCGAGCGGCGTCGGGCGGGGCGCGAACACGGGCGCGGCCGGCGAGCCGGGGGACGAGGCCGCGAGCCGCTCCGACGCGAAGCCCATGCGGCTCGACATCTCCGCCACGAGCGCGTCGCGCAGGCGGTCCGAGGGCGGCCCTCCCCAGGTCGCGAGCCGCGCGACGAAGCGCAGCGCGAGCCAGGTCGCGAGCGCGACGAGGCACGCGAGCGACGCGGTCCCGAGCGGGCCGCTCGCGAGATAGTCGGGGGACAGGGCGGCCGCGAGCACGCCGAGCGGCGCCGGCGCGATCCAGCTCGCCATGCGGGCGTTGAGGCGCGCGCGGTAGGCGCTCTCCATCGCCTCCATCGCCGCCGGCGAGGTCACGCCGGGCACGCCGGGCAGATCGCCCTCGAAGCGCGCGAGGACGAAGCAGTTGTGCGGCGAGCACGCGGACGGATCGAGCGCGACGCAGAGCGCCTTGCCGCGCCGGAAGAGGCCGCGGATCGCCGTGTAGGGCACCCCGAAGCGGACCGGCGCCGCCACGGCGCCCAGGGCGAACCCCTCGGCGTAGCCGGCGACCCGGACCAGCTCGACCTCGAGCTCCGCCTCGGCGCAGGTGAAGCGCACCGCGCCAACGGCATTGGCGCCCCCCTCGGCGATCGCCAGGGCAGCGACGGAGAACGCGCGAGCCAAGGTGGCCGCACCCTAACCGCGCGGGCCGGAGCGCTGCAACGGAAACCCGGACGGCCGGGAAGCCCCCGGGCGCGTCGGGTGACCGTTGATCGCCCAGCGCCGGGTGCGTAAGACGTGGCGCCATGAAGCCCCTCCACATCGTCATCGCCATCTCCTGCGCTGTCCTCCTCGGCCCGGTCGCGGGCTGCGAGGAGAAGGTCCCCGAGCCGGATCTGCCGCCGGGCAGCGCCGTGCCGGTGGTGAAGCCCGCCGAGCCGGAGCCCGCCGATCTCATCAAGGAAGACACCGTCGTGGGCACCGGCCCGGAGGCGAAGGACGGCGACAAAGTCCGCGTCCACTACACGGGGCGCCTGCTGAAGAACAACGCCGAGTTCGACTCCTCCGTCGGCCGCGAGCCGTTCGAGTTCACGCTCGGCGCGTCGGAGGTCATCAAGGGCTGGGACCAGGGCGTTGCCGGGATGAAGGTGGGCGGCAAGCGCAAGCTCACGATCCCCTCCCGCCTCGGCTACGGCGACGCGGGCAGCCCGCCGAAGATCCCGGCCAAGGCGACGCTGGTCTTCGACATCGAGCTGCTCGGCGTCGGCGACGCGGCGAAGGACGCGGCCGGGGACGACAAGGCCGGGAAGACCACGGCCGACAAGGCGGCCAAGCCCGCGGGCGACAAGGCGGCCAAGGGCGACAAGCCCGCCGCGCCGGCCGAGAAGAAGGAGGCGCCCAAGGAGGCGAAGTGAGCCTCGGGCCGCCGCGCCAAGAGAGCCGCGGGCCCCGCGCGAAGTGAGCCGCGCGCCCCGCGCTCAGACGACGCGCGCGAGCGCCTTGAGGAAGATCTCGTAGGCCTCGAGCGGGTACTCACCCATGTGGAAGATCCGGAACAGCCGGTCTGAGAGCTTCCCCTGGGCGGCGTAGATCTCGAACACGTGGCCATCGACCGGCTCGCTGGCGAGCCGGCTCGCCATCTCGTCGTAGGTCCGCCCGGCCGGGATGTGCAGCGCCGTCCCGATCGACTGGAGCGGCATGTTCTCCCAGCGCGCGATCGTCAGCCCGAGGCGCTCGTAGCCGGGGCGCAGGATCGCGCAGCGCGCCTGGTACACGGCGTGACGCCCGGCGACGCCGCCGGTGGCGGCGAGGTGATCGAGCGCCGCGATCACCTGGCAGAGGCTCATCGGATCGATCGTGTAGGGGTGCGCGCCGCCCTGCTGGGCGCGCCAGATCTTGTGGAGCTCCAGGCTCGGGACGCGGGCGGGGATCCGCTCCATCTCGGCGAGCAGGTCCTTCCGGACCAGCGCCACGGTCAGGTTCGGGTGGCTGTGCAGGCCCTTGTTGCACGAGCCCATGACCGCGGCGATGCCCGAGCCCTCGAGGGCCAGCGGCTCGACGAAGAGCGCGCTGATGCCGTCGACGAGGAGCTTCTTGCCGTACTTCCGGGCAAGCGCGCCCACCTCGGGCAAGGGGTTCAACGTGCACGTCGACGTGCCCCCGTACACCATGGCCACCGCGTCGACCTCGTCCGCCGCCAGGATGGCCTCGATCTTCGCGAGGTCCGGCCTCTCGCCGTAGGGCAGGCACATGTCGACGACCGGCTGGCCGAGCGTGGCGGCGTACTCGAAGATCCGGTCGCCGTAGGCGCCGTTCCGGACGACGAGGAGCCGCTCGTCGCGCCGCAAGCAGGAGCCGAGCACGGCGGCCATGGAGGTCGATCCCGAGCCCGTGAGGAGGATGGCCTCGTAGCTGGGCGCGCCGAGGGCCTCGACGATGCCGTGCCGTGCCCGGTCGAGCAGCGGCCGGAGCCGGGGGCCACGCGGGACGATCGGGCTCTCCCCGTACGTGCGCGAGACCTGGTTCACCGCGTCCGGCAGGTGGAAGACCGCGGGCGTGAGCGAGACGACGCGTGGCGTTGCGGCGGCGATCATGCCGCGAGATCTAGCCCGGAACGCGCGCGGGACGCAGCGGAGATTGCGCTACGCCCAGCGGAGCTGGCGCAGATCGTCCCAGACATCGCGCGCGCAGTGGTAGCGGTAGGCGTCGCGGCGGCGCAGCAGCTTGGCGATCACCTGGCTGAGCGGCGTGCCGAGCGCCTCGGCCTTCTGCCGGGGGGTGCCCTCGGCGATCTGCCGCGTGATCTCCTCGTAGGCGACGTTCACGTCGATGGCCGGCTGCCCGGTGTGCATCTGGTACATGAGCAGCCCGAGCTGGTAGAGGTCGCTCTGCGTCGTCGTGTAGCCCGCCGTCACGAGCTCCGGCACGAGGATCTTCGGGTTCGCGACCTGCGGGCGGAACCAGCGGGTGACGCCGTCGAGCTGGTGCGCCACGCCGAAGTCGGTGAGCTTGACGAGCGGCCTGTGGTCGAGCTGGGAGATGAGCACGTTGCCGGCGTGCAGGTCGGCGTGCACGACGCCGTTGTCGTGCAGGTACTGCAGCGTCATCAGCAGCTGACGCGCGAGCTCCAGGAGCAGCGGCGGCTGGAACGGGGCGCCGAGCAGCGCCCGGAGGCTCGTGTCGCACCGCTCGAGCGCCAGGTAGAACAGGTAGTTCACCTCGAACGCGTCGTGGATGTAGACGATGTTCGGGTGGCGGAAGCTCTCCAGGCGGAGCATCTCGCGCGACCACTCTTCCTTGACGACCTGGTAGGGCTTGTTCGCCGGCCGCAGCATCTTCAGGGCGTACACCTGATCGAACGGCCCGCTGCACTCGTACACCGAGCCATACTGCCCGTCGCCGATGAGCGCCCCGATCACGTACGTCCCCCGGGTGGAGGTCAGCGCTGAGCCCGGCACCGGAAACGGGATCAGGAAACTGCCAGTGGAGGACCAGGTCACGGCGAGCCCATCGTAACCGAAAACGCCGGCGCCCGTTCACCCCGCCGCGCGCGGCCCGCGTCCGCGACGCGGGGGGCGCCCCTGTCCCCCCGCACGCGGCGCGCCGAGGGCGGCCGGCCGCTCATGAAGCGGCGAGCTTCCGCACGATCTCCGCGGCCTCGGCCTGATCGAGCTCGAGCGCCGCGGCGACGTCGAGCAAGAGCTCGCGCTCGCTGCTCCTGACGATCCCGTCGGCGACCACGACCTGAGCGGCCAGGAAGAAGGCGACCTTCCGGGCCTGCGGGCTGGCGAGCCGTTCCTTGAGCGACGCGAGCCGGGCCGCGCGGCCCTCCTTGTGGAGCTGCTCCACCACGGTCTGGAGGAGCGTGTCCATCGTGCTCTGCGGGATCCGTCGATCCGTGAGCGACTCTACGCTCCGGGCGAAATGGATCTTCTCCTCCGGGCTGAACTCGCCGTCGGCGAACGCCGCGAGGAACATCAGCTCGACGAGCGCCTCGAGGTTCGGCTCATCAAGCGTTTGCAGCGGAGGAGGGCTCATCTGGGGCATCGTCTCCGTGTACACCGAGGCCCGGCGCGGGACCAGCCCTGGAGCGTCCCCTGTACCCAGCGCGCCCGGGGCAAACGCGCGCGCCTGGGGCAAACGCGCCGGGGTTGAATGCGCCCGAGGGGCGGCGTTGGGAGAGCGCTCCCTGTGTGTCATGAGTTCGAGCATGCACGTGCGCGAACTCGCCCAGTCGCTCCTCGGCGCGCTCTTCCTCTGCGGCTGCAGCAGCGCGACCGCGGCGCGGCGCCCTGCGGATCCGGGCCGGCCTGCGCCCGAGGGGCGCGCGGCGACGCCGCGAGCCACGGCGAGCGCCGAGGCGGCCCCGCCGCCGCTGCGGCTGCCCTGCGAGGCGGACGACCTCGTCGGCTGTACGAACGGCTGCGCCGACCACCAGATCGAGGACTGCGTGACGCTGGGATCGATGTACCTGGGCGGAACGATCGTCTCGATCGACGTGGAGCGAGCGATGACGCTGTTCGAGAAGGCGTGCGCGGAAGGGAGCGCGCGCGGCTGCTTGCGGCTCGGCGACGCCTACCACGATCGGCTCGCGCGCGCGGACGGCGCCGTCGGGGCGAGCGAGGCGGACGAGGCGGCGCTCTACTGGCACGCGCGCGCATGCCACGCGGGCGCGAACCTCGGGTGCCTCGCGGCAGGCAGGGCCTACCTCCACGGCCAGGGCGCGAGCGCCGATCCCGGGCGCGCGGCCGCGCTGTTCCAGCGCGTCTGCGAGCGCGGGAACGCCCCCGCCTGCGTCGAGCTCGGACATCTCCACGCGGAGGGCGAGGGCGTGAAGCGCGACGACCGGAAGGCGGTCGAGCTGTTCACGAAGGCGTGCAAGCTGGGCCTCGACGAGGGGTGCCTGCGGGCGAGCCGGTCCGGCGACGTCCTCCCGCCGCGCGACTGACGCGCCCTCGACCGCCGCTCTTCGCCGTCAGTCGGTCCGGCGGCGCTGGGCGATGTCCAGAGCCGCCGTGATCATCGCGGTGAGCTGTGTGTCCGACACGTTCTCGGAGGGAAGCACGACGAGCTCGGCGCCGATGCGCCGCGACAGCTCGATGAACCCTTCCGGATCGAACGCCCGCACGTCCTGGGTCATCACGATGGCCAGCGGGTTCAGCCATGCCGCGCTGCCCCGCAGCGACACGAGATCGCACGCGAGCAGGTCGGCGCCTTCGACGAAGACCAGCCGCCGGCAACGCTCCGCGAGCTGCTCGCTGGCGCTCACGATGAGCACCACCGAGGCCGATGCCGTCCGCTTGCTGCGCCCCGCCGGTCGTGTCGGTAGCTCTCGCGTGCTCATGATGCCCAGGTCAGCGAGCGAGCAGCGGGCGCCCGTACGGGACGGGCCCGGCGCCCGGCGCCCGAGCGCGCGCCTCGTCGGCGAGGGCGAGATCCATGACGAAGGAGCCGAACGGCAACCGGAAATCCCGGTCGTTCGGCTGGGTCGCGTAGAGGGCGAGCAGCGAGAGCACGCTCCCGATCTGCGCCGCGGCCGGATCGTCCTCGCGCGCGTTGAAGCGGTCGGCGAGCGTGCACAGCTGCCGGAAGAGCGGACCGCCCGGGTGCGGGCCGGCGCTGCACATGGCGAAGGTGCCGCTGCCTCGATATCCGAGCTTCCGGCGCTTCCTGGCGGGGGTACGGGACGGAGGTACCATCGTCATGATTGCTGCCCAAGTCGCCTGTGAGGGGTGAATCGCCCCACGCCGGGGCTGACCTGCCGCGGGACGCTCTCCAACCAGTAATAGAGCAGCCCGAAGAGAGTCAATCGGAGAGGACGCCGCGGGCCGGGCGAGGGTGAAATTCTGCGGAATGGTCACCCGTCCGGGCAGCGCGTGGGTATACGTCATCGCATGAAGGCAGTCGTGCTTGCCGGCGGCAAAGGCTCCCGGCTCCGCCCCTACACCGCCCTTATCCCGAAGCCGCTCATGCCGATCGGGGATCACACGATCGTCGAGATCCTCCTCCGGCAGCTGGCGCGGGCGGGGGTCACCGACGTCGTGATGTGCGTCGGCCACCAGGCCGCGCTCATCGAGGCGGTCGTCGGCGAGGGGAGCCGGTACGGGCTGCGCATCGCCTACCAGCGCGAGGACACGCCGCTCGGGACCGTGGGTCCGCTCCGGGTCATCGAGCGGGATCTGCCGGAGCGCTTCCTCGTGATGAACGGCGACATCCTCAGCGATCTCGACTTCACGGCGCTCCACCGGACGGCCGAGTCGACCGGATCGCCGCTCACCGTCGCCGTCTGCGAGCGCGCCTCGAAGATCGACCTGGGGGTGCTCGACCTCGGCCCCGAGGGGCGCGTCGTCAGCTTCCGCGAGAAGCCGACCTACACGTTCTGGGTCAGCATGGGCATCTACGCGATGAGCCGCGGCGTGCTGCCCTTCATCCCCGAGGGCCGGCCGTTCGGGTTCGACGACCTGATGCACGCGCTGCTCGGCGCCGGCGAGCCGGTGGCCACCTTCCCCTTCCGGGGCCACTGGCTCGACATCGGAAGGAGCGACGACTTCGCCGAGGCGCAGGACGAGTTCGAGAAGAACCGGCAGCGGTACCTACCGGACTGACGCGGCGAGCGCCTCGCACACGGCGTCGACGTCGGCGTCGGCCATGCGCGGGTGGAGCGGCAGCGTGAGCTGGCGGCCCGCGATCGCGTCCGTCCGCGCGAGCCCGTCCTTGCGCACCCGGTCGGAGGCGCCGTGGTGCGAGAAGCGGTGGATCGGCGTGTAGTGCACGCTCGTCTGGACCCCGCGCGCCTTCATGGCCTCCATCACGGCCTCGCGCGAGGTGCCCTCGGGCAGGAGCACCGGCATGAGGTGGTGCGCGCTCTCCCCCAGCCCGCGCGCGTAGAAGTCGCTGTACGGCAGCCCGAGGCCCCGCACCCCGGCGAGGCGCTCGTGGTAGCGCGCCACGAGCGCGCGCCGACGCGCGTTGCCCGCCGCGAGCCGCCCGAGCTGCACGAGGCCGATGGCGCTGCGGATCTCGTCGATGCGGTAGTTCATGCCCGCGTCCACGACGTCATAGGTGAACGCGTGCCCCTTGTGCCGATCGAGGGTGAGCGTCGTCATCCCGTGCGCGCGGAGGAGCCGCATGCGCGCGTGGAGCGCGTCGTCCCTCGCGATCACGGCGCCCCCCTCGCCGACCGCGAGGTTCTTGTTCGAGAAGAAGCTCAGGCAGCCGACGTCCCCCAGCGTCCCGAGCGCCCTGCCCCGGTAGCTCGCGAGCGGCGCGTGCGCCGCGTCCTCGACCACCGCGATCCCCCGCTCGGCCGCGATCGCGCAGATCGCGTCCATGTCGCAAGGGTAGCCGGCGTAATGGACGACCGTGATCGCCCGCGTCCTCGGGGTGATCTTGCGGACGATGTCGGCGGGATCGACGCCGAGGTCGTCGTCGCCGACGATGTCGGCGAGCACCACGTTGGCCCCGCACAGGAGCGCGGCGTTGGCGGTCGCCACGAACGTGAGGCTCGGGCAGATCACCTCGTCGCCGGGGCCCACGGAGAGCGCGGTGTACGCGAGGTGCAGCGCGGCGGTGCAGTTCGTCACGGCGAGCACCCTCGGGGTGCCGAGCGCCTCCCCGAGCTCCCGCTCGAACTGCGCCGTCCGCTCCCCCATCGTCAACCAGCCCGACGCGACGACCTGCCGCGCGGCCTCGGCTTCTTCAGGCCCGAACGAGAGATCGCTGAGAGGTATCTTCCACATGGTCTTCCATCCATCCAGCCGGCGCCTCGCGGAGAGGGCGCGCGAGGCGCTGGCCCCCGGCCGCGCGGCGGCGCGCGTCAGATCGCGTACTCGCGCGGCCGGTAATCGGTGAGGTGACGCTCGACGTAGGCGTACGTCCGCGCGAGCCCCTCCTCGAGCGGCACGCGGGGCGCGTAGCCGACGAGCTCCGCGGCGCGACGGAAATCGGCGAGCAGCACCAGCACCTCGCTCGCGTCGGGGCGCACCCGGGCCTCGTCCGTCACGAGCTCCGCGCGCTTGCCCGTCACCTCGAAGATGAGGCGGACCAGATCGCCGATGGAGATGGCGCGCCCGCTCCCGACGTTGAGCGTCTGCCCCACGGCCCGCGCGCTCGATCCGACGAGGAGGAAGCCGGCGACGGTGTCGGTCACGAAGTTGAGGTCCCGCACCGGCGTGGTGCTGCCGATGCGGAGCGCGGCGCTGCCGGCGGCGAGCTGCTGCATCACGCTCGGGATGATCGCGCGCGACGACTGCCGCGGGCCGTAGGTGTTGAACGGCCGGATGGTCGCCACCTCGAGGCCGAACGAGAGGTGATAGCTCTCGGCGAGCTTGTCGGCGCCGATCTTCGTGGCCGAGTACGGGGACTGGCCGGTCAGGGGGTGCGCCTCGTCGATCGGCGTGTAGCGCGCGGTGCCGTAGGTCTCGCTCGTCGACGTGTGGACCACGCGCGCGCCGTGCTCGCGCGCCGCCTCGAGGACGTTCAGCGTGCCCTGCACGTTGGTCGCCACGTACTGCTGCGGGGCCACGTACGAGTACGGGATCCCGATCAGGGCCGCGAGGTGGAACACGACGTCGGCGCCGCGCACGAGCGACCGGACCGCGCCCGCGTCCTCCACGTTCCCGGGGACGACCTCGACCTGCGCGAGGACGTCCTCGGGGAGCCGGTCGAGGTGCCCGCGCCGCGAGCCCGAGGTGTACCGGACGAGCGCCCTCACGCGCGCGCCCTCCCGGACCAGCGCCTCGACGAGGTGGCTGCCGATGAACCCGCCGGCGCCGGTCACCACGACGCGCTTGCCGCGATAGAAGCCTTCGCTCACGGCCGCGTCCGTGGCCCCTGCGGGTTCGCGCGTCAAGCGCGTACCGATGCGGCGCGCCCGTTTGCGCCCGGCAGCGCAGTCCCGAGCGCGGCGCTGGCCGGCGGGCGCCGGGCGCGGCCAGCGCCGCCGCGCAGCGGCCCGCGGGGCTCGCTGGCGGGCGGCGTGGCGGGGATCACTGGATCTGGATCTGGTCGGTGGGCGTGTTGCCCGCCCCCTCCGGCGTGCCGATCTCGCGGTGCACGCAGAGCCCCTGCTTGCAGTACGAGTCCGGCGGGGCCTTGCAGTCCACCTTGGGCTCCTCGCACTTGCCCGTCTTGTAGCTCTCCGAGAGGGGCTTGATCTTGTCGAAGGTCGCGTTGCTGATGGGCTTCGCACAGCCCGGCCACTCGCTCTGACGGCAGTCGGGGTCCGTGTTGCAGTGCTGCGCCTTGTTCACCATCTCGAAGGCGTCGCCGCGGACTTTGTCGCACTCCTTGGGATCCATCTTGCTCTCGCAACCGGCGACCAGCGCGAGCAGGAGGAAGCTGGCGGTCATGCGGAGCGAGGTCCGAGGTCGGAAGGCGGCCGATCCAGGCCGCCCGCGTCGACGAGCACACGTGATCATTCAGGTTCTCCCGGTCAAGGCCGCCCTTCCGCGCCGGAGGGGCAGCGGCCTGCGCCGGGCCCTTCGTATCACGGCTGGATCCGGGCGCGCAGCTGGCGTAGCCCGTCGACATGGAACGTCCTCGAGAAGGCTCCGGGATCAGCGGCTCCCCGCACGGCGGATCCGGCATCCGTGTTCGCAGCTCCCTCCGGGTGCTCAGCCTGAACATCTGGAACCGCCACGACCCGTGGGAGGCGCGCCTCGAGGTCATCCGGGAGGGCCTCCGCGAGCTCGATCCCGACGTGGTCGGCCTCCAGGAGGTGCTGTCGTACGAGGGCCGCTCGCTGGCCGACGGCATCGCGGACGGGCTCGGCTACGAGGTCGCGTTCGGCGCCGCGCACGACCTCGGCGGCGGCGTGCTCTTCGGCAACGCCGTGCTGTCGCGCTGGCCGATCGCGCGGAGCCAGGCGTTCCCCCTGCCCACGGGCGAGACCGACGAGAAGCGCTCGATCCTGCTCGCCGAGCTCGGGTCGCCCCACGGCGCGATCCCGTTCTTCGTCACCCACCTCAACTGGAAGTTCCACCACGGCGCCGTGCGCGAGGCGCAGGTCGCGGCCGTGGCCGACATCGTCATGCGCGAGGCGCCCATGGAGGGCCTGCCGCCCATCGTCGTCGGCGACTTCAACGCGCAGCCCGAGGCCACGGAGATCCGGTTCATGAAGGGGCTGCACGCCCTGAACCAGAAGAGCGTGTACTTCGCCGACACCTTCGACCAGACGGGCAAGGGCCCCGGATTCACCTTCGATCCCGTGCGGAACCCGTTCGCGGCCATCACGAACGAGTACCCGCGCCGCATCGATTATGTCTTCGTCCGCGGCCCGGACGCGCAGGGGCGAGGCAAGCCGCTCTCGTCGAGGGTCGTCTTCGAGGAGATCCGCAACGGCGTCGCCGCTTCGGATCATTACGGGGTTCTCTCGGAGATCGCGATGTAAAGCCGGGCCGGCGCCCCTCACGGGGCGTGCGCTCCGGCACGTGCCCGGGGATGCCCTGTTCACGTGTACACTGGCGGCATGTCGTCCCCTCGAGCACCGGGCGACGGACCGCCGAGTCCGCCCGACGTGCCTGGTGAGAGCTCGGCTCCTCCGCCTGCCGGCGCGGTCCGCGTCGGTCCGGTCGTGCCGGACGCCCTGTCGCTCATCGGCGGCACGCCGCTCGTCCGCCTTGCCCGGGTCTCGCCCGAGGGCGGAGGCGTCGTCTACGCCAAGCTCGAGTCGATGAACCCGGGCGGCAGCGTCAAGGACAGGGCGGCGCTCGGCATGGTGCTCTGCGCCGAGCGCGAAGGGATCCTCAGGAGAGGCTCGACCATCGTCGAGGCCACGAGCGGCAACACGGGGATCAGCCTCGCGATGATCGCCGCCGTGCGCGGCTACCGCTGCGTGGTGGTCATGCCCGAGGACATGAGCGTCGAGCGCCGGCACGTCCTCCGCGCGTACGGCGCCGAGATCGTCCTCACGCCCGAGGGCCAGGGCATGGCCGGCGCGGTCGCCCGCGCGATCGAGATCTGCGAGGCGACCCCCGGCGGGTGGATGAGCCAGCAGTTCCAGAACCCGGCGAACCCCGGCGCCCACGCGCGCGCCACCGGCCTCGAGATCCTCGCGCAGACCGGCGGCGACATCGCGGCCTTCGTCGTCGGCGTGGGCACCGGCGGCACGCTGACCGGCTGCGGGCGCGTGCTCCGGGATCAGCTCGGCGGCGCGGTCCGCATCTGCGCCGTCGAGCCGACGAAGAGCGCCGTGCTCTCGGGGCGAGGCCCCGGCCCCCACGGCATCCAGGGCCTCGGCCCCGGCTTCGTCCCGGCGATCCTCGAGCGATCGCTCATCGACGAGATCCTGACGGTGACCGAGGCGGGCGCCTCGCGCATGGCGCGGCGGCTCGCCCGCGAGGAGGGGCTCCTCGTCGGGCCGAGCTCCGGCGCCAACGTCCACGCGGCCGTGGAGATCGCGCGCAGGGTGCGCGGGACGATCGTGACCGTGCTGCCCGACTCGGGAGAGCGCTACCTCCTCTGAGCCACTTCCGGCGGCGGCGAGCGCGGCGCGCGCCATCCGCCGGACGCGGCTCAGGGCGACGGTCGTCCGTCACGAAGGGGCGCTCGGCCGTCCGCATCGATGGAGCGGCGGTTCGCCGCTGCCGCGAGGCGCGCCTGCGCGCCGTGCGACACGTCGTGGAGTACCCGCTCGACCACCGGCGCATGGATCGCGATCAGCCGCGCCGGGGCCACCCCCAGGACGACGGTGAGCGCGACCAGCGCGAGCAGGAACGCGCGCTCGCGGAGCACGAGCGCCTCCACCGCGGCGCCCTTCAGGTGGCGCCGGAGCGGCCCCAGGAAGGTCCGCTGGAACGCCCGGAACAGCGTGATCCCGTTGAGCGCCGCCGCCGTCAGCGCCAGCACCGCGAGCACGGGATGGACGTGCAAGATCCCATGCAGGAGCAGGTCCTCGCTCACGAACGAGAGCGCCCCCGGCATCCCTATCATGGCGCACGCGAGCAGGAAGAAGAAGGCGGCCATGCGGGGCGTCCGGGCGACGAGGCCGCCGAGCTCCCGCGTGTCCGCCGTGCCGGCGCGCGCCTCGATCGCGCCGACGACCATCGCGAGCCCCGTGATCGCGATCGACAGGGCGACGCTCTGCAGGAGCGCGCCGCTCACGCTCTGCGGGCTCAGCGAGGCGACCCCCAGGAGCACGAGCCCCTTCTGGCTCGCCACGAGGTAGCCGAGCAGCCGGCGCAGATCGGTCTGGACCAGCGCGAGCACCGCGCCGTGGAGCGCGCTGATCAGGCCCAGCACGGCGAGGATCGGCATGCCGTCGGCGGAGCCCACGGGCAGGAGCGTCACCCCCACGCGAACGAGCACGCAGACGCCGACCTGCATCTGGGCGAGCAGGATGGTCACGCCGAGCGGCCCCCGCTCCAGCAGCACCGGCAGCCAGCCGTGGAACGGCACGGCGGCCATGCGCATCAGCACCGCGATGCCGACGAGCGCGAACAGCGGCGACTGCCATGCTTCGGGGACGCCGACGCGGGCGATCTCCTCGACGTCGAACGGCAGGGCGGCCCCCCGGCGCGCGGCGAGCACGGCGATGGCGCCGATCGCCACGACGAGCGGCGCCGTGCCCCCCAGCAGGAAGATGCGGCAGGTGCGCCGGAGGAGCGGGTCCTGGGCGCCCTTCCTGGCGACCAGGCGATCCACCGGCACGAGGGCGGCGACCCACGCTGCCGCGAGCACCGCGAGATCGACCGCGCAGAACACGGCGAGGATGGCGCTGCCGGTGGCGAGCAGCGCGGCGGCGCCGGGCGGATCGATCGCGGCGCGCGGGCTCGCGGCGAGCAGGGCGAGCAGGACGAGGCCGAGCAGCGGGAGCAACGTGATGGTGAAGCCGTCGAGGCCGAGGCGGAGGCGCGCTCCGAGGAGCGGCAAGGCGGGCCCCCCGGCGGTGAGCGCGACGCCGGCGTACGAGAGCGCGAGCGGCAGCAGCGAGAGGATCAGGGTGAGCGCCGCGCCGATGAGGGCGACGCGGCGGGCGCGCTCGTCGCTGCGCGCCCGGGCGGCGAACAGCGCCGCGATCGCGGGCGTGAGGATGAGCGTCCCGAGGAGCGGAAAGGCGTTCACGTGCGAGCCCTCTTCGTATCGCGCGCGCGGGGCTGGAAGGCCGCCGCGATCTCTGTCTCTTCGCGCGCGCCCTCGTCGCCGGGCGCCGCGGGGGCGCGCTCGGGCCAGCCGCTCAGCGCCGCCACCCAGCGGCGCTCGCTCCGGTCGAGCAGGCGCCCGAGGCGCATCAGCGGCGCGGCGACGAGCCGCTCCTGCAGCCCCTCGAGGTGGAAGCGGTCGAGCGACAGCCAGTACGCGCGCCGCACGAGCGCCGCCGGCAGCAGCCGACCCGCGAGCCCGAGGTGCGGCAGCGGCTCGCCGGCGTGCGCGGCCCGGATGTCCTGCGCGTCGCGGAGCGCCGAGGGGGCGCGCAGCAGCTGGAGGCAGCGCAGGCAGGCGTGGGCGAACATGTGGACGAGCGCGAGCCAGTAGAGCCCGAGCCCGATCTCCACGAACATGAGCCCCACCTGCGTCATCGTCGCGTGCGCGAGCGCGCCCTTCACGTCCGCCTGCACGCGCCCCACCATCGTGCCGTAGACGGCCGTCGCCGCCCCGACGCAGGTGATCACCACGCTCGCGGCGAGCGAGCGCTGGAGCAGCGGGGCCGCGCGGAGCATGAGGTACACCCCGGCGTGCACCGAGATGGCGCCGTAGAAGAGCGCGCTCGATGGCGTCGGCCCCTCCATGGCCCGCGGCAGCCAGCTGCCCAGAGGAAACTGCGCGCTCTTGCCCATCGCGGCGAGGAACAGGCACAGCGCGAGCGCCGTGGCCGCGCCGGGCCCGAGCGACGCGGCGGTCCCGGGCCAGGGCGAGCCGCCGAACACCTCGCCCCACTGCGAGGAGCGGGCGACGTCGTGCATGAGCACCGCGCCCCCGAGCAGCCCGATGTCGCAGAGCCGGTAGGTGATGTACACCCGCACCGCGGCCCGCGGCGGCGCCTCGCGGTCGTGGAAGAAGGCCACGAGCAGGACGCTCGTCGCGCCGACGAGCTCCCAGCCGGCGAAGAGGAGGTCGACGGTGCCCGCCGACACGAGCCCCAGCATCCCCGTCGAGAACAGCGCGAGGAGCAGGAAGAAGCGCGCGAAGCCCGGCTCGCGGTGCAGGTACGCCACCGAGAACCTGCCGACCAGGAGCGCGATCAGCGAGACGAGGAGCATCATCGTCGCCGACAGCCGATCGACGAGCAGGACGACCTCGAACGCATAGTCGCCGAGCTCGAACCAGTGGCCGAGCGCCACCGGGACGAACGCGTAGGGCGCCGCGACGGCCGAGATCCATATCGCCAGCGAGGCCGCGAGCGAGAGCGCGAGCGTGGAGAGCACGACGCGCGACACGACGCGCTCGCTCGGCGTGCGAAGGAGCAGCAGGTAGGCGCCGAGCGCGGCGAACGCCGCCGCCGGAGAGAGCACGGCGAGCGCGGCGAGCCTTCCGAGGAGCACATCAGACAGCATGGTCGACGACCTCACGTGGCCGCGTGGACGCGGCTCGAATGAGCGCAGGCGGAACGAAGCCGGACCTCCCGGCGTACCAGTCGGCGGAGCGCTGGACCGCGGGCAAGGGTTGATCCGGCGGAGAGAACGGCGCGAAGCCGTCGCCCGTGAAGCACGCGATCCGGCGCGTCGCCGGATCGACGCAGGCGAGCTGGATCCAGCCGTTGCCGATGAGCTCGCGGAGGGCCGGCTGCCGCGCGTACAGCGCGGCGGCCGTGTCCGTGCTCGCCTCGACGATGACGAGCAGGCGCACCGGCTCGTGGATCTCGATCATCTGCTTCGGCAGCCCGGTGCGCAGGTCGCTCAGCGAACCCTCCATGACCCCGAGCAGCGAGGCGAGGTTGTGAGGCAGCTTGGTGCCGGCGCCGTAACGGCGGTTGTCGACGCAGGAGAAGTAGTACTCGAGGTTGATCCCTGCCCCGACCGGGCCGACCGCGAGCAGGATGCGCTCGAGGATCGCTCCGTCCTGATCCTGGGTCGGGTCGTACGAGACGAGGAACGCCCTGCGGTCGAGGAACAGCCCGCGGGTGAGCGAGCGGCGGCCGACGACGCAGACCGCGTTGGTCACGTGCCCCAGCTCGGGCCGCGCCTCGCTGAGATCCGCGGCGCGCGCCTCGACGTGCGCCAGCGCCCGCGCGGCGTCGCCCTCGCGCGGCGCCGACGCGAACCTCCGGCAGCGCTCGTGCGCGTGCTGCTGGCGCGCGGCGTCGAGCGCTCCGATCAGCGCCGAGAGCTCGCCGCGGTGGGACGCCGGCACGAGGTGCTGGTCGTAGAGGACGATCTCGTCCGTCGTCGTGTTGTTCATGCCGCCGAGGAAGAAGGTCCCGTCCGGGATGTCGATCCCGCGCGCGGCGAGCAGCGCGCGGACCTCGGGATCGTTCGCCATGGCCGCGAACAGCCGCGCGTTCGGGCCGCCGTGGCGGCCGCCGCACGCGCCGCAGTCGTACGCCGACTGGTGCGGGTTGTTCACGCTGGTCGCCCCGTGGCCGAGCACGACCACGATCGGCGCGAAGCTGCGCGTGAGCCCCATGTTCTCCAGCGTGGCGGCCACGCGGCCCGCCTTGGCCGCGGCGGTGAACGACTGCCCCTCGCCGCCCGCGGCGGAGCCCTCGTCATGCGGGCTGTGGAGCCGCGTCGGCACCGGCGGGAGCAGGCGCCGCTCGAGGGCGCGGCGCAGCCTCGCCACCGCCCGCGGAAAGAGGGTGCGTCCCACGAGCGGGACGGTGGACAGCAGGCCCAGGGTCGGGGTGAGCAGCACGCCGCGCGCCATGGTGCGGGTACCGCGCCCCAGCGCGTGCAGGAGCCGCGCCCAGCGCTTGCGGCGAGCCTTTCGTCGCCAGCCCGCCTCTTCCTCGTGCGGCCGCTCGACGATCTCGTGCGCCGGCTCCACGCCGACCGGGCAGAGGCTCACGTGGCCTGCGTCGTCGAGCCCGCGGTAGCGGATCGGCACGCCGAAGAACCCGGCCACGCCGAAGGTATCGTGCCGCGGCGAGAGCTCCTCGAAATGCCTCCGGAGGCCCTCGCAGCGGTCGTCGATGCAGAACGCGACCTGGAAGCGGGGCGCCTCCACGGAGCGCTCCTCCTCGGGGCGCCGGAGGTTCGCGGCGATCCCGTGCAGCACCTCGGTCCGGTGGTGGTGCTCGTAGGCCTCATGCAGGACGCGGCGCCGCGCGATCTCGTCGAACGCCTCGAGCGCCTCGAGCGCCCAGACGCGCTCCGCCTTGGACAGTGGCTCGATGTCGGCGGCCGAGAGGCCGGCGAGCTGAGCGAGCTGGAACAGACGGAACGGCCGAGCATGGTCAGGCGAGCTCGACGGCGGCGCGGGCGGCCGCGCGGCGCGCCGGGCATGCTCGACGAGGCCGGCGAGCGGTCCTCGGTATCCCAGCCGCCGGCGCGCGACGTCGCGCAGCGCGTACCGGGCGAGCGTGAGGCGCACGGCGAGGTACTCGACCAGCGACACGGGCGGTGATCCCGCAGGCCGGTCGCTCGGCGTGTGCTCGAGGCGGTGGATCATGCCGGCCCAGCCCGGCAGCTCGAGCAGCACGCGTGTCACGTACACGTCCCAGTGGTCCTGGGCGACGGAGAGCTCCTCGAGGGCGCGGACGGCGATGGCGGGCGGCGACAGCGCCTCCGCGTCGAAGCGACGGAGCTCCGCGTCGAGCCCGACGAAGGCCGGGGCGGCCAGCCGGGAGCCCTCGAGCGCCATGCCGCAAAAGCAGCGCCAGAGCCCCTTCGCTCGATCGGGCATCGTCCAGTGTGCAATGCCCTCGTCGAGGTAGGCGCCGAGGAACCGGATCATGAGCGCATCGACGAGCTCGGCCGGATCCTCGCCAGCCAGCTCGACAAGCAGATCGCGGTGCGACCGATCGGCGCCCACGCGCTCGACGAGCGGCGGCTCCAGGGGCGGGGCGGGCGGCAGCGGCACGGCGCGGCACGCGTCCCAGAGCGCGAGGGCGGCGCGCGCATCCGGCTCGCGGCCCCCCCGGTCGAGGAGGCGCGCCGCGATCTCCGGGCGCGCCTCGAGCCAGCGCTCCGTGCTGTAGACGATGCGCCGGCGTCGCTCGTCGGGGACGTCGGCCCGGAGCCTGCGCGTCTCCCCGGCCTCGGAGATACGCCACAGGAGGCCCGCCGCCGTCTCGGCGTCGATCGGATGGCGCAGCGCGAGCCGCTCGATCGCGTGCCGGGACAGCGGGCCTCTCCGCTCGTCCGGCTGCGCGGCGAACCGCCTCGCGAGCGCGGCCTCGAGGTCCTCGTCGCCGATCCGACCCGACGCGATGTGCGCGCGGTAGTCTGCCTCGGAGAGATACGGCTCGGCCTCGAAGACCGCGCTCGCCGCGGCGACCGCGTCATGGAACGGCAGGTGCTGGAACGCGTGCAGCGTGTTGTGGTGGACGAACACGCCGATAGGCCCCTGCGCCGGAAGGAGGTGTCCGGCGTGCTCGACAACGTCGCGCAGATGCCTCTGCCGGGCGGCGCTCGCGCGAAGATCCTGAGAGAGCTCGCTGTTCATGGGGTTCCCGAGTGGCGGTTGTTCCTGGAGAGCCCCACGCGCGCTCCCCCCTTTCGCGCCATGGTGTCTCGACTCGATTCAGCGCTCGGCGACGGGGCTGATGACAGGCCGCTTCCTCGCCGAGAGCGGGTGGGATGACATCTGGAAATGATCGCCGAGGCCGGCGAGGGTCAATGTCCGCCCATTTCGCTCCATCACGCCCTGGAGCTCATGCAGGTTGGACATGACCGTGTGATCGACAAGGCGGGCATTCGCGAAGTCGATCTCGATGTTCGAGACGTGCGCGTGGCTCTCGATCTTCCGCTGGATGCTGAGGTAATTGCTGAAGATGGCGGCGTGCTTGACGCGCAGCACGACCCGCCCCTCCTCGACGCGCTCGTCCACATCGGAGCGGAAGAGGACGCGCAGCGGCGCGCCGTTCGTCAGGTGGATGAGCAGCTTCACGGCGATGCCGGCCGCGACGCCGACGAGCAGATCGGAGACGATGCACATCGCGGCCGTGGTGGCGAAGATGACGAGCTGCTCCCTGCCGATGCGGAGCGTCTTCGCGAACTCCTTGGGTGACGCGAGGCGGGTGCCCGTGAAGGTGAGCATCGCGGCGAGCGCGGCGAGGGGGATCCGGTGAATGAGGCCCGGCGCGAAGGCCACGAAGAGGAGGAGGAAGGTCCCGTGAAAGAAGTTCGACAACCGGCTCTTCGCGCCGTAGCCGATGTTCGCGGAGCTGCGAACGATCTCGGAGATCATCGGCAGCCCGCCGAGCAGGCCCGCGATGAGGTTGCCCACGCCCGTAGCGAGCAGATCCTTGTCGAGGTCGGAGCGGCTCTTCGCGGGATCGAGCGCGTCGACGGCCTTCGCGGACAGGAGCGACTCGATGCTGCCCACCAGCGAGAACATGACGATATATTTGATGGACGCGGGCGTGCCGACGTGGCTGAAGTCCGGGAAGACGATCGCCTGGACGAGGTTGCCTGGCAGGTTGACGAGGAAGCTCGGCCCGATGGCGTACGTCGTGTGGGTCGCCGCGAGCGTGTACGTGTGCTCGTGCTCGAGATCGAAGACATAAGCGAGCGGCACGGACAGCGCCAGCACCAGCATGGGCGCGGGGATCTTCTGCATCCATCGAGCTCTCTTGGCGATCACTGGATAGCCGAAGAGGAGGATCATCGAGAGGATGCCGATCGAGGCGATCTCGGGGTTCAGGCGCAACAGGCTGCGCGGGATCTCCAGGATCAGGTGGAGCGGGTCCTTCGCCGCAGGCGTGACGCCGACGAGCGTGTGGACCTGTTTCGAGCAGATGATGATCCCGATGGCCGCCAGCATGCCGTGGACCACCGAGGAGGGGAAAAAGTCGCCGAGCGTGCCCGCGCGCGCCAGGGCGAAGACGATCTGTGTCACCGCGGCGACGGCGATGCAGGCGAGCGCGCGGCGGTAGCCCACGGCGTTGTCCCCGCCGCCGAGCTCCTGAACGGCGCCCAGCGCAATGACGATGAGGCCCGCGGCGGGCCCCTTGATGGTCAGCGGCGCGCTGCCGAGCCAGGTGGCGACCATGCCACCGACGACGGCGGTGAGCACGCCCGCGATGGGGGGGAACCCGCTCGCCATGGCGATGCCCAGGCAGAGCGGCAGGGCGATCAAGAAAACGAGGAACCCTGAAACCAGGTCGTTCCTCCATGTGGACGCCGAGGACGTCGACGCCCTCGAAATGTTCGGATTGGACATGCGGTGCTCGCCTTGGAGTTGGGGCACCCTGTGGGCCCGCTGTTCGTCAGAACACGGCCCAGGACGGGACCAGTCGGCCGGAGGTTCCCGCTCGGGGTGACGATTTCGTACGGCGCCCAGGAACCTCGGCGCGGATCCGTTCCGTCCCAGGGCAGCCGATGGACATTTCTTCCTCCTTCGGGGTGACGTCGCTCGCCCCCTCGTGGCGCGAGCAGCGGGCGCTACCCGTCCGTCCATTCCACGCTAGAGTTCCGGCCTTCGACGCCCTAGATGCTCGAGCGGCCCTCATGACCGAATCGCGACCCCCCCTCGGCGAATCGCGCGCGGAGTTCGAGTCGGCGGTGCGCCCGGTGCTCCCTCGGCTCTATCGATTCTGCGCCTCGCTCTGCGGCGCGCGAGACCAGGCGGACGATCTGTTCCAGAACGCGTTGCTCAAGGCATACCTGCACGCGGCGTCCTTCGAGGGACGCTCCGATCTCGGCGTCTGGCTCTGCGGGATCGCTCGGCACGAGTACCTGGAGGCTTACCGGACCGAGGCGCGGCGCCGCAGCCTGCTCGATCGCCTCGTCGAGGTGTGCACCGACGCGCTCGGCATCCTCCCTCGCTCCGAGGTCTCGAGCCCGGAGGCGGCCGCGATCTTGAGCCAGGACACTGGAGTGCTCCTTGCGTGCCTCCAGGAGTTGCCGGAGGAATTTCGCACCGTGGTGGTGCTCTGCGACATCGAGGAAGTGGGTTATGACAGCGTGGCCGAGCTCCTCGGGATCCCCAAGGGGACGGTGAAGAGCCGCCACGCCCGAGGGCGCGCGCGGCTGCGCGACGCCTACGAGCGTCTGGCAGCGCCGCGCGTCGTCGCGGCGCGGGAGGGTTCGACGTGAGCGGGCACGGCCGCGATCTGCCTCCGATTCCGCGGGATCTCGAGGCGAGCGTGCAGGCGCTGCGCTCGATGAACCCCTCCGATGCGCTCGTCGAGCGCGCGCTGAGAAAGCTCCCCGAGCGACCGGAGCGCCCGGCGGCGGCAGAAGGGGCGCGGTCGCAGCGGGCGAGCAGCCCCTGGGGGTGGAGGGCCCTCCTCGCGGCCCCGGCGTTCGCGGCGTTGGCGAGCGCCGTCTTCGTGGCGGACGACAGGGACGCGACATCTCCGGCGATCGAGCGCTCCGAGGAGCGTGCCATCGCCTTGCCTGAAGAAGGGCACGCGTGGATGCACCTCGATCTGTGGACCCACCGCCACGCGGACGAGCCGGCGGTGGTCCAGCTCGAGGTGCCCGAGCACGTGCGCGTGCGGTTGCCTGACGGCGATGGTGGAGCGCTGGAGCAGCACTGCCAGAAGCAGCGCTGCTCCCACAGGCTGACGCGCTACCGCGGCGACGCGCCGCTCAGCGTGGCCGTCGCTCAGCCGGGCCGGTACGAGATCCACGTCCATCACGAGTCGAACGAGGCGCGCGTGCGCGAGCGCTTCCTTCTGATAGCGGCACGCGATTGAGCCCAGCGTGACGTGTTACCGAAGGAGCTTCGCCTGCATCGGCATCGGCATATCACCGATCTCATCGAGCAAGAGCGTGCCCCGCTCGGCCGCTTCGACTTTGCCCTTCGCTCGCTCGCCCCGGTGAACGCGCCGCGCTCGTGACCGAAGAGCTCGCTTTCAAAGAGTGCGTCGGGGATGGCCGCGCAATTGATGGGCACGAACGGCCCCCAGGCGCTCCGAAAGCTCGTGCGCGCGCCTCGCCAAGCACCTCCTTGCCGGAGCCGCTCTCGCCGATCAGCGTCAGGGTGACGTCCTTCGCGGCGACGGCGCGAAGGATTTGGTCCGCCTTCTTCATGGCGTGGGAGCGCATGATCGGCTCAAACACCACGTCAGGTCGTCGTTTTCGCTCTCGTACGCGAGAAAAATGTTGCGCGATCTGGTCGCAACCTGCAAGCCCGACGACGAAACCGGCTCCGGCGATCCACGTCGCCCCCTCAACTGGCGAAATTCGTCGGCTGTTCGCCGTGGAAATGCCGAGAAAGCACGCCGCTTTGAGCGCTCCTGGCGCGGCTCACGGCCAGCCCGTGCTCCGGCACGAATCCTGCTGTGCACGAAGCCCGCTGTGGCGGAAACCATAAACGAAGGTCCCACGACGAACCGCGCGCTCCGCGCCTGGGTCCAGGCGATCGCCGAACACACGCGACTCGCACGCATCCGTTGGTGCGACGGCAGCGAGGAGGAGCGGACCACCCTCGAGCGCGACATGGCGCTTTCCGGTTCGTTCATCGAGCTGGATCCGCAGACCCCCCCTCGTTCATTCCTGCATCGTTCGGATCCAACGGACGTCGCGAGGACGAAGCACCTCACCTTCATCTCGACGCCACCACAGGAGATCGCGGGGCCCACGAACCACTGGATGGGCCGAGAGTTGCTCAAGGCATACCTCAACGCGGCGTCCTTCGAGGGGCGCTCGGACCTCGGCGTCTGGCGCTGCGGGATCGCTCGGCACGAGTACCAGGAGGCCTACCGGACCGAGGCGCGGCGCCGCGGCTTGCTCGATCGGCTCGTCGAGGTGTGCACCGAAGCGCTCTGTATCCTGCCTCGCGCCGAGCTCTCGAGCCCGGAGGCGGCCGCGATCTTGAACCAGGACACCGAGGTACTCCTTGCATGTCCAGGAGCTGCCAGAGGAGTTTTGCACCGTGGTAGTGCTCTGCGACATTGAGGAAGTGGGCTATGATAACGTGGCCGAGCACCTCGGGATCCCCAAGGGGCCGGTGAAGAGCCGCCACGCCCGCGGACGCGCGCGGCTGCGCGATGCCTACGAGCGTCTGGCGGCGCCACGCGTCGTCGCGGCGCGCGAGGGTTCGACGTGAGCGGGCGCGACCGCGATCTGCCTCCGATTCCGCGGGATCTCGAGGCGAGCGTGCGGGCGCTGCGCTCGATGAACCCATCCGATGCGCTCGTCGAACGCGCGCTGAGCAAGCTCCCCGAGCGACCGGAGTGCCCCGCGGCGACAGGCGGCGCGCGGTCGCAGCGGGCGAGCTGCCCCTGGGGGTGGAGGGCCTTGCTTGCAGCCCCAGCGCTCGCGGCGTTGGCGATCGCCGTCGTCGTGGCGGGCGACAGGGGCGCGACATCTCCAGCGATCGAGCGCTCCGAGGAGCGTGCCATCGCCTTGCCTGAGAAAGGGGACGCGTGGATGCACCTCGATCTGTGGACCGACCGCCACGCGGACGAGCCGGCGGTAGTTCACCTCGAGGTGCCCGAGCACGTGCGCGTGCGGCTACCTGACGGCGATGGTGGAGCGCTGGAGCAGCACTGCCAGAAGCAGCGCTGCTCGCACTGGCTGACGCGCTACCGCGGCGACGCGCCGCTCAGCGTGGCCGTCGCTCAGCCGGGCCGGTACGAGATCCACGTCCGTCACGAGTCGAACGAGGCGCGCGTGCGCGAGCGCTTCCTTCTGATAGCGGCACGCGATTGAGCCCAGCGTGACGTGTTACCGCAACCCGCGCGAGACGACGCGCCCGCTCGGCGGCCCGTGAAGCACGCGATCCGGCGCGTCGCCGGATCGACACAGGCGAGCTGGACCCAGCCGTTGCCGATGAGCTCGCGCGTAGTCCGGGCGGTGAACGCAACTCCTCTTCAAGGGGTACTCCTCGCGGGCGCTCGACCGCTTCCGGGGTGAGCCTTCCAGGTTGGTAGGAAGCGCCTTACGGGAAGGCGCTCCGGTTCACTTCTTCGACGGCCTCTGCTCTCCACGAACACGCCCACTTGGCACCCGCACGCGCCCCGCTGCGACGTAGCGTTGCACCGTCCTCAGGCTGATCCGAAGTCGCGCCGCTGCCTTGATCTTGTCGCCCCCGTCGCGCTCCAGTGCCGCCTCGACGATCTGCTGGATGAGCGATTCCAACCCGTCGTCGAGGTCGAGCGCGAGCGAGGTGCTGGCGCGCGACACGCCCGCGGCGGCATCTTCGGGCACGACCAGCGAACGGACGCTCTCGGGCAGATCGGCCACGCGCACCTGCCGCCCATCCCGGAGCAAGCAGAGCGTCTCCACGACGTTCCGGAGCTCGCGCACGTTGCCAGGCCAGTCGTAACGGAGCAGCAGCGCCTTGGCCTGCCGGCTGAACCTCGGCGGGCGAACCCCGTGTCGCGCCGAGTGCTGCGCGGTGAACTGATTCAGCAGGGGCGCGATGTCAGCGCGTCGCTCACGCAAAGCGGGGACATTGAGCGTGATGCCCTGGATTCGATAGAACAGGTCGGCGCGAAAACGACCCGCGCGCACCTCCTGATCGAGGGGTCGTAGCGTGGCAAACATCAACCGGACATCCGCCTCGATCTTCGTCGCGCCGCCGACGCGCATGTACCGGCGGTTCTCGAGGAATCGCAGGAGCTTCGCCTGCATCGGCATCGGCATATCACCGATCTCATCGAGCAAGAGCGTGCCCCGCTCGGCCGCTTCGACTTTGCCCTTCGCTCGCTCGCTCGCCCCGGTGAACGCGCCGCGCTCGTGCCCGAAGAGCTCGCTTTCAAAGAGCGCGTCGGGGATGGCCGCGCAATTGATGGGCACGAACGGCCCCCGCCGGCGCTCCGAAAGCTCGTGCGCGCGCCTCGCCAGCACCTCCTTGCCGGAGCCGCTCTCGCCGATCAGCGTCAGGGTGACGTCCTTCGCGGCGACGGCGCGAAGGATCTGGTCCGCCTTCTTCATGGCGTGGGAGCGCATGATCGGCTCAAACACCACGTCAGGTCGTCGTTTTCGCTCTCCCACGCGAGAAATACTGAGCGATCTTGTCGCAACCTGCAAGCCCGACCGCGAGATCGGCTCCGGCGATCCACGTCGCCCCTCGACTGGCGAAATTCGTCGGCTGTTCGCCTTGAAAATGCCGAGAAAGCGCGCCGCTTCGAGCGCTCCTGGCGCGGTTCACGGCCAGCCCCTGCTCCGGCACGGATTCTGCTGTGACCAAGACCAAGACCATGAACGACGCTCCCACGACGAACCGCGCGCTCCGCGCCTGGGTCCAGGCGATCGCCGAACACACGCGACCCGCACGCATCCGTTGGTGCGACGGCAGCGAGGCGGAGCGGACCACCCTCGAGCGCGACATGGCGCTCTCCGGTTCGTTCATCGAGCTGGATCCACGGACCCACCCTCGTTCATTCCTGCATCGATCGGATCCAACGGACGTCGCGAGGACGGAGCACCTCACCTTCATCTCGACGTCACGACAGGAGGACGCGGGGCCCACGAACCACTGGATGAGCCGAGAGGAGGCGCAGACGCGCGTATGGTCGCTCTTCGCAGGCGCGATGAAGGACCGGACGATGTACGTGGTGCCGTACCTGATGGGCCCCGCGGGGTCGCCCTTCAGCCGCGTCGGGGTCGAGCTTACCGACAGCCCGTACGTCGCTCTCAACCTCCGGATCATGACGCGCATGGGCCGCGCGGCGCTCGGTCACCTCGGCGCTGCGGAGAGCTTCGTTCGTGGCATCCACAGCCTCGGGGACCTCTCGCCGGACAGGCGCTTCGTCGTCCATTTTCCCGAGACCCTCGAGATCTGGAGCATCGGCTCGGGGTATGGCGGCAACGCATTGCTCAGCAAGAAGTGCCATGCGCTGCGCATCGCGAGCGCGCAAGCGCGCGCGGAGGGCTGGCTCGCCGAGCACATGCTCATCCTCGGCTTGACGAGCCCCGAGGGGCGCACGCACTACGTCACGGCTGCCTTCCCGAGCGCGTGCGGCAAGACCAACCTGGCGATGCTCGTCCCCTCGCTCCCCGGGTGGAAGGTCGAGACGGTCGGTGACGATATTTGCTGGATGCACCCGGGCAGCGACGGACGGCTCTGGGCCATCAACCCGGAGAACGGCATGTTCGGCGTCGCGCCAGGGACCAGCCTCAAGACCAACCCGAACGCGATGCAGTCGCTCACGCACGATGTGATCTTCACGAACGTCGCGCTGCGCGCGGGCCGTCGCGTATGGTGGGAGGGCATGTCCCAGCTCGACGAGCATGAGGTCATCGAAGACTGGCGCGGCGCGAAGTGGACGAAAGGCGCCGCGACGTCTCCCGCCGCGCATCCGAACTCGCGCTTCACCGTCCCGCTGCGGCAGTGTCCCAGCGCGGCAGGCGCGTTCGACCTCGCCACGGGGGTGCCGATCTCGGCCATCCTCTTCGGGGGGCGCCGATCGAAGCTCGCCCCTCTCGTCTACGAAGCGCGGAGCTTTCGTCACGGCGTCTACGTCGGTGCGACCATGGCGAGCGAGACGACCGCCGCGGCGACCGGCGCCGTCGGCGTCCTCAGAAACGATCCCATGGCGATGCTCCCCTTCTGCGGGTACAATATGGGCGATTACTTTGCGCACTGGATGGCCGTCGGAAAAGGGCTCAGTCGTCCGCCGAAGATCTTTCATGTCAACTGGTTCCGGACGGGGGACGACGGGCGCGTCCTGTGGCCCGGGTTCAGCGACAATATCCGCGTCCTCAAGTGGATCCTCGAGCGTGTCGAGGGCACGGCGGCCGCGCGCGAGTCCGCGATTGGCCTCCTTCCGCATGAACGGGGAATCGATCTGACCGGGATGGACCTCTCGAAAGACGCGCTCTTCCAGCTGCTCGCGGTCGACAGCGGCGCCTGGTTGAAGGAGGCCGACGGTGTCCTCGAGTTCCTTCGCAAGTTCGCGGATCGACTCCCCGCGGCGCTGCTGACCGAGCACCGATCGCTCGTCAAGCGGCTGCACGATTCGCTGCATTGAGCTGAGCAGGGAGGACCCGTGGAAGACCATACCAAACATTCGGCGGCGAACGTCTGCCGCGACCAAAACCATTCCTCCGTAGATGGCCGCGCGGCCGGACCACTGGCAGGTGCCGTCGCGCAGGCGCTGCGAGCGGGGCGCAGCCCCAGAAATCACGACTTCGACCGCTTCCTTCCCGACGAGCTGCGCCGCGTCTCCGCTCAGTTCTGGACGCCGATCGAGGTCGCTGTTCGCGCGGCCCAGTGGCTGGACGAGCTCGACGTTCGCACCGTCGTCGATGTCGGGTCGGGCGCCGGCAAGTTCTGCGTGGCGGCGGCGCTGGCGGGACGCAGCCACTTCACGGGGATCGAACAGCGATCTCGGCTCGTCACGGCGGCGCGCGGCCTCGCGCGGGTCTACGAGATCGAGGACCGCGTTCGCTTCGTCGAGGCCGCCCTGGGGAGAGCGGAAGTTCCTCGCGCGGACGCCTATTACTTCTTTAACCCGTTCGGCGAGAATCTCTTCGGACGAGAAGACCACCTCGATGAAGACGTCGAGCTGGGGGTCGATCGATACCAGCGCGACACCGCGGCCGCCGAAGAGCTCCTCAACGAGGCGCCGCTCGGGACCTATCTCCTGACGTACAACGGATTCGGCGGGCGGGTACCGGACAGCTATGACGAAGTCCGCGTCGATCGGGAGCTCCCGAACGTCCTGCGGATGTGGCGAAAGGCGCGCCTCGTGGCTGCCGGTCCGGGTCTACGCGCGGACGAGCTCTGATCACCACGACGACGCGCGACGCACCGTCGCGCGTCACGCGATCCCGAGCAGATCGAGTATCGCGTTCACGAAGGTGAGCGGGTGCGGCGGACACCCAGGGACGTAGAGTGAAGGGCCGACGCTCTCCAGGAAGCCGCGGTCGACGCCCACGGCGCCGTCGTAGAGCCCCCCGGAGATGGCGCAGGCCCCCACGGCGACGATGAACCGCGGCTCGGGCATCGCATCCCAGGCCAGCTGAACCGCCTCCTTCATGGTGCGCGTGAGCGGACCTGTCAGGACGAGCGCATCCGCGTGCCGCGGAGAAGCCACCCACTCGATCCCGAACCGCTGCACATCGAAATTGACGTTGGTGACGGCGTTCAGCTCGAGCTCACAGGCGTTGCAGCCGCCGGCCGAGACCTGGCGCATCTTCAGAGACCGCCCGAACAACCTCGAGAATGCCGCGGAGGCGCGGACCCGCACGATCTCCTCTTCACCCTCTCGAACCGTGAGATCAGAGGGCTCGTTCCCGCCCATCCTCGGCTCCGGCGTGAACTCGATCTTCGCCTCGGGGCAGCCCTCCGCGCAGGCGTCGCAGAAGACGCAGCGGCCCAGGTCGAGCGTCACCGGAGCCAGTCGGATGGCCTGGGTCGGGCACGCGTCACGGCACGCGCTGCAATCGGCCGCGCACGGGCCGCGATGGATCCTCGGGCGACCGCGGAACCCGGTCGGCGTTGCCTTGCGGAGATCCGCGATGGCCTGCGTGCCCTGGGAGGCACGTACACGGAGCGACAAGAACATGCTCATAGATCATTCCCGCAGTAGGAGAGGTCGAAGCTCTTGTTGCAGATCGGGAAGTCAGAGATCTCGTTCCCGCGCACCGCGAGGGCGAGGCCCATCCAATTGCGGAGCGATGGATCCTGGACCTTGTAATGGACCACCTCACCGTGCGCGCCGGTCTCGATGCAGTGGACGACCTCTCCCCGAAACCCCTCGACGACCGCGATGGCGAGCTGGTTCGGCGCGAGCTCGCCGATCGCTAGCCGCGGGCGCTCCCAGTTCGCGTAGAGCGCGATGACGGTCGACACCCACGACAGGGACGCTTCGATCTCCGCGATGCGGACACGCGCGCGTGCCCAGCAGTCGCCGTCCGGCAAGACGGCGGGCTGGATAGGCACCACGCTGTATGCCCCGTGCTCCGTGAGGTGGCGCGCGTCGAGCTCGATCCCCGAGGCGCGCGCGGCCAGCCCGACGAGCCCGAGCTCCCGCGCTTGCGCGGTCGTCAACGTTCCCGTGGAACGCAGGCGGTGCTGAACCGTTCGCGCCATGAGAAAGCAATCGTTGATGATCGGCAGATCTGCTTGAAGCAGGTCGAGGTTCGCCCGAATGTCAGGCAGCGTCTCCGGCGGCAGCCGCATCCGGACTCCGCCGGGGCGCAGCGCTCCTTTGCCGAAGCGGCTGCCACATAGCC
Source organism: Sorangium sp. So ce327 (assembly GCF_051530205.1). NCBI lineage: Bacteria > Pseudomonadati > Myxococcota > Polyangiales > Polyangiaceae > Sorangium > Sorangium sp. So ce327. The sequence continues at coordinate 7,127,594 of NZ_CP150330.1, forward strand.
GCATCATCGTGTTGATCGCCGTGGTTCGGAGTCGGCCGTACGTCGTCGCTCCCTGCAGAAATCCGACGTCCGCCGCCATCCCGGCGAGCGTCGACAGGTGCATCGCGACCCGCTCGAGCTCGAGGGCGACCGCCCTGGCGAGCTCGACCTCGATGTCCAGCCGGCATCCCGCGAGGCTCTCGAGGGCGGAACAGTGCGCCCATGCGTGAGCGACGCTGGTATCTCCCGCGATGGTCTCGATGAGCGGGGTCAGGCTCCGCGGGTCACGCTCGAGGAGGCGGCGTTCGACGCCACGGTGCTGATAACCGAGATGGATCTCCAGGTGATGCACCTGCTCCCCGAGGCACATGAAGCGAAAGGAGCCTGGCTCGATCACCCCGGCATGGATGGGGCCGACAGCGACCTCGTGCACCTCCTTCCCTTCAATCTTGTAGAACGGGTGCGAGCTCATCGCCGACTGCTCCTGCCCCTCGTAGCGGATCGGCTTGAGCCACGGATGTCCGGCGATCCGCACGCGGGTCTGCTCGTGGAGCTCGCGCTCGAAGCAGTGAAGCGCGGCATGCTCTGTCGTCATCTCGTGGTACCCGCGCTCCGCGGCCACCTCGGTCCTCGAGACGTGCAGGGAACGGTCTGACGCCTGAAGGACCGCCGTGACCGCGACGCGGTCGACGTCGCGCCTGCCGTACAGCGTGACCACACGCATGTCCGCGCGGAGCTGCTTCAAGAGCTCGTCGCGCCACGGTCCCGGCTCGAGCCTCGGGATCGCGCCGACGGCGGCCTGGTGGACGGTCATCGACTCCTTCACGGCCCCTCCAGGCATACAGCCACCTGTGCGAGCAGCGCGTTGATGGGCGGCGGGATGTAGACGCCCAGCACGACCAGCGCGACGAGGAACCCGAGCTTGGGCAGAGCGACCGGCAGGGTCTGCCGAGGCCAGCTGCGCTGCCTCGTGGGTTCACCCCAGATCATCGGAAACACCGCTCGTCCCGTCGCCACGAACGTCATCGTGATCAGCACGCAGAAGGCAGCGAAGACGAGCATCTGCCCTGAGCCGACGAGGGCAGACAGGATCAGAAGCTCTCCGAGAAAGCTGCCGAACGGGGGAAAGCCGAGCAGAGCGAAGGTGCCGACCATCAAGAACCCACCGCTGTACGGGAGGTCCTCGATGAGGCCCGATATCGCGCGCGTGTCCTTGGTATGATAGTGAGCCTTGATCGTGCCCGCCGTGAGGAAGAGGAGCGCCTTGATGAAAGCGTTGCTCAGGACGTAGAGCAGAAGTCCGTAGAACGCTGACTTGCCGACGCCGAGGCCGATCGCGATCACTCCAGCGTGGTTGATCGACGCATAGGCGATGAGGCGCTTCAGGTTGCGAGTCGCTATGATGCCGACCGTCGACACGACGACCGAGACGATGCCCATCGTGAGGAGCTCGCCTGCCAGGAGCGCCGCATGGGTCGGTCGGAGCACCTGAACGACGCGGAAGAGCGCGACGAGGACGCAGTTGAACTGGATGGCGCCGAGGAGCGCCGCGACGGCCGGCGGGGCTTCGTCGTAGGCCTCCGGGAGCCAGCTGTACATCGGCGCGAGGCCGAGCTTGGTGCCCAGCCCGAGGAGCGCCAGCGCGGCCCCGAGCTTCGTCCAGTTGTTCACCGGGATCGCGGGAGGCGCGAGGAGGCGATCGAGGAAGAACGTCGGAGCCTGGCCGCCGGACTCGAGCCCGCGCCCGAGGCAGATGAAGCCGACGAGGAGCACGCCGAGCCCGACGGACGAAAAGAGCAAATAGCGCCATGACGCTCGATGAGACGCGGGTATGCCGGGTCGCACGATGAGGGGCGCGGCCGCGAGGGTGGTCGCCTCGAGCGCGATCCAGAGCAACACCAGGTGATTCGCGAGCAGCGCCGCGTTCGCTGCAGCCAGGAACAACAGAGCCAGCCACACGAACCGCGCGACGTCCTGGCGGAGCGCCGGGGTCGTGTACACCCGATGCATCACGTACAAGGAGATGCCGAGGAAGATCGAGTCCACGACGGTCATGAAGAGCCGTGAAGTCGCGTCCACGCGAAAGAAGCCCCCGAGGAGGCCCGGGACGTCGGGGGACGTCGCGGCTCCCATGATCGCGAGGGCGGTTGTGATCGCAGAAGCGCCGACCAGGACCAGCGTGGCTCGCTCGCGGGCGGCGCGCGCGAGGAGCGCCACGGATGCCAGCGCTGGAAGCAGGATGAGGGCGATCGAGCTCATAGCGTGGGCCCCTCCACGGGGCTCTCGGGCTGCGCGACGGTGCTCGCGCCGAGCATCTTGAGATACCAGCGATAGAGTGCGATCGTCACCGCGGCGACGGCGACCTGACCGAGCTGAATGGCGAGCGTGTCATGCTCATGCGCGCCGCCGAGCTCGAACAGGGCAATCGCGTTCTCGATGCGAAGAACACCCACCATCTGGCTGAACGGACCGGATTGCGTCGATAGCACCAGGAAGCCGAGCAGCACCCCAGCAGCAGCCACCGCGACGAGCGTTCGCCGTTCTCCGTGCTCGGGGACGAGCGATTCGGAGAAGTTGAAGGCGAGGAGGACGATGCCGAGGGCGATCGTCCAAGAGAGCAGGTTCGGCGAGATGACGTCGTTGCGCCTGGGCGCGTCCTGCGATCGAAGCACGCGGTAGAGCGCGATCGGCGCGGCGAGCCCGCGCAGGAGGACCAGATCGCCCAGGGTGACCCAGTCACCCACGGTGTCGAGGTCCGGATTCAGGCGGTACGCCACCCACCCCATCAAGAACCCTTGACAGGACAGGCCGACCAGGCTCGTACGCCACGTCGCGACGAACAGGGGGATGAGCAGCACGCCGAGCAGCGTATTCAAGAGAGGGCTCATTCGGGGCCCCCCGCCCGCCACACCGTCGCGAGGAGCGCGACGACGCCAGCGGCGAGCGCGACGACGATGTACTGCGGAACAGAGCGTAGCTTCAGCCGGGCTACCAGGGATTCGATCGTGCCAATCACGACGCCGGCCGCGAGGGTCAAGGCGAGGTTCGCGGTGGCGCAGGCCGCGCCGCCGAAGCCCGCCCACGGGTTGAGGAGCGTCGCGACGATGGACGCGCCGACGAAGAGCTTGATCGCGGAGCCGAGGTGGATGCACGCGAGATCCGGGCCGCTGTGGTCGAGGATCATGACCTCATGCACCATCGTGAGCTCGAGGTGGGTCGTCGGGTCGTCGACGGGCATGCGCGCCGTCTCGACCTGAAGCACGATGAGCATCGCCACGACCGCGGCGCCCCAAACGAACGCGGATGCGCCGGCGTGGAGGTGCGGCGCCAGCGCCTCGTGCAGGGTACGTCGGCCCCCGACGAAGCTCAGCGCGCCGGTGACGAGGAACAGCGCAGGCTCGAGGAGCGACGAGAACACGGCCTCCCGCGCTGCGCCCATCCCCTCGAACGAGCTCCCCGTGTCGAGCGCGGCGAGCATGACGGCGACGCGGCCGAGCCCCCACACGTACGCGAACCACACGAAATCGAGCTGGAACGACGCGAGGGGCGTCGAACCGAGGAGAGGCGTGATGAGGGCGGAGCCCACCGCGGTTGCCAGGAACACGTACGGCGCGATCCGGAATAGCGGCGTCGTCGTCGTGCTGTAGACGGACGATTTCCGGAAAAGTCGCCTCACGTCATGGGCGAGCTGAAGGACCGGCGGTCCCTTGCGCCCGGACCACAGCGACTTCACGCGGTTGATCACACCGGTGAGGACGAACGGCATGACGACGAGCGCGGCGATGTTCGCGAGGCGGGTGATCATCATCGGCCGACCCCTCCGATCACCATCGCTCCGATGATGACGAGCGCGACGAACCCTGCGGAGAACGCGAAGCGCGGCTGTTCTGGGATGCGGTCGAAGGCTTGAGCGATGAAGCTCTCTCCGTGCCCGAGCACCTCGAACATGCGGCGCTCGACGGCGTCGACGTGGTGTGTTGAAAGATGGCCGGGCTGCTGCGGGAATGGCCCCTCGGGCAGCCGCTCCCTTCGAAGCGACGGCAAGAATGATGCGAAGATACGCGTGAATTGCTCGGAGAATGAGCTCCCCGTGTACTGCATGCGAGAGGAGGCGGCGGTGGTTCCGCACCCCCATGTGACGCTCCGCCGCGCCGCTAGACCTCGACGCCAGCCGATCACGCCGGCGACGAGCAAGGCGCCAGCGAGCGCGCGGCTGGCCCATGCGAACGGGGTGAGCAGGGCTGGCAGCGTGCTCGCGCTGGACTCGATGGGAAAGAGCCTCAGCGCGGCGCCTATCGCTGCGATGCCCAGGTCTGGAGCGACGCCGATGGAGATCACGAACGCGGCGTGAACCACCATGGGCCAGAGCATCGAACCCGGCGCGTCCTCGCCGACGTGGAGCCCTGGCTCCCGGGGCACGCCGAGGAATGTGAGGCCGAAGGCCCGCGTCATCGACAGCGCGCTCACCGCGCCGACGAAGGCCAGCGCCGCCGCCGCTGCGATGGTCGCCACGCTGCCTTGACTGGAAGGCGCGCGCCCCGCGAGGAGCCCGGCGTAGATCAGGAGCTCGCTGACGAAGCCATTGAGCGGCGGGAGCGCGGAGATGGCCAGGCATCCGATGAGGAAGAGGATGGATGTCCGCGGGAGGCGCTTCGCGAGCCCGCCGAGCCGCTCGAGATCGACCGTGTGCGCAGCGCGGTAGATCGCTCCAGCGGCGTAGAACAGGAGGCACTTGAACAGCGCGTGATTCAGGATGTGCAGGAGGCCGCCACCGAAGCCGCACAGGGTCAGCTCAGGGACTCCCCAGGTCCATCCCAGGTATCCCACCCCGAGGCCCATCGCGGCGATGCCGACGTTCTCGGTCGACGAGTACCCGAGCAGGCGCTTCAGATCGCGTTCGGCCGACGTGGAGAGGACGCCGAAGAACGCGGAGAGCGCGCCGAAGCCGAGCACGCTCCATCCCATCCACTCGTCGGGTCGTCCCATGAGCAGCGTGAAGCGGAGGAAGGCGAAGAGGCCGGCCTTGTGAATCACGCCTGACATGAGCGCCGAGATGTGCGCCGGCGCCGCGGAGTGGGCCCGGGGAAGCCACGTGTGAAACGGAAAGAACGCGGATTTCAGCGCGAACGACGCCCCGAGGAGCAGGAAGAGCGTCCCCCGCGTCGGGTCCTGGCTCGACAGGAATTCGCCGAACACGGCGAGGTCCATGGAGTCGGTCTTGCTGTGGAGCAGCATGAACGCCGCGACGAGGACGAAGAGCCCGACATGGGTTGAAATGAGATAGTTGAAGCCGGCGAAGCGGATCTTCTGGTTGCGGTAATCCCAGATGACGAGCAGCCACGCTGCGAGGGCGGCGATCTCCCATCCCAGCAAGAACACGAGGGCGTTCTGCACCGAGTAGATCAGCACGAAGGACAGGGCGACCATGTTCAAGAGAGCGAAGTGTGGGCCGCCGTTCCTCCCTCGATCGAAGTAGGGGCGGAGGTATCCGACGGCGTAGATCGTGCCGAGCAGCGTCATCGGGAGGGACCACGCGAGGAAGAACGCTCCGAGCGCGTCGACGCGGAACGCCATGCTGTCGATGGGCGTCGGCCAGCGCCACACGATCTCCAGCGCGTCGCCGCCTCGGAGGATGGGGACGGCGCTCGCGAGCACGAGCGCGGCGGCCATCGCCTGCGAGGCGATCGCGGCCGCGCCGCGAGCGCCGTTCGAGCGCAGGCCCAGCGAGAGCGCCGCCCCGACGAGCAGCACGGGCACGCTGAGGAGCAGAGATCCCGTCACCTTGCTGTCCTCCCGCGACGTCGGTTGGCGCGTCGCGCCGCGCCGGCAGGAGGTGAATTCCGCCGAATGATTGAAGCAGTCATATGGACTCCGAATGAGCGTGCGCGCGAAGAGCGTCGAGGATGGTCCAGCCAAACGCCGGCTTCGGCAGCACCATGGGTGGCAAGGAGCGGCCGTCTGGCCCCAACGCGGAGCGAAAGGACTGTGGTGTGCCCGTCACGAGGAGAATGAGGAGCCTCGGTCGCGCGCTCCGCAGCGACGTGATGAACGTCACGATGTCGCCGGGATCGAAGTCGTCGGGAAACAGAACCAGGGCGGTCGCCGCGGGCGCCATCCTGTGCGCGTCGTTCAAGGTCCTCTTGCCGTTCGACGCAACCCCGGCCTGGCTGAAGTAGGCATGAAGCGCGTCGATCGTCTCGGGATTGTCCGCGACGACGGCGACGTGGAGCAACCTGGCGGAGGAGCGGTTTGCCATGGCTGCCCGGGCGTCTAGCAAGCCGTGGGCCGCCTCGTGAAAGGCGCAAGAACCTTGAAGACGCGCCTATCGCGATGGAAGAGCCGACGACCCTTTCGGAGAAGAACGGCACAAAACGACAGATTGACGCGACAAATTCGAGCTGATCACCTGAATTTCGTCTTGATCAAGCCGAATTTTGATGCGATGGCGCCTACTTGACCGCTCCGAAGGCCAGCCAGCGAGGCAGCGTCGCGTCGGTCTCAGCGCCGTCGGAGCGCCGCTCGCCCGGGGTTGGCCGCTTGTTATGCCGTCGGAGCGCGCTGCTCGCCCTGGATTGGCCGCGTGCTACGCCGCCGGAGCGCGCCGCTCCCCCTGGATTGGCCGCTCGGAGAGGCCGCATAGGTGACGCCGGATGCTGCCGGCGTCTCCCCGGCGCGCATCTCGCCAAGACCGTGCGCGCGCCGCGGTCAGGTCTGCCGCTCCGCGCGCTTGGCCTCGTCCCAGTAGCCGTCGAGCTCCTCCAGCGTGAGCGTGTCGTGGGACGCCTTGACAGGCCAGCCCCCGTGCCGCTCCATGACCCGCCGTTCGACGTGATCGAAGCGCCGGGTGAACTTGTCGATCGTCCGACGCAGGGCCCCCTCTGCGTCGACGCCGGCGTGGCGCGCCAGGTTCCCGAGCGCGAAGAGCACGTCCCCGAGCTCCTCCTCGATCGCGGCGGAATCGCCGCTATCGAGGGCCCGATCGAGCTCCCCGAGCTCCTCGTCCACCTTCGCGCGCGAGCCCCGCGCGTCCGGCCAATCGAAACCCACGCGCGCGACCTTCTCGCCCACCCGCTGCGCCCGGGTCAGCGCCGGCAGGCTGCGGGGAACGCCGCCGAGCACGCCGCGGTCCTTCCCCTGCCTCGCCCGCTCGTCCGCCTTGATGCGCTCCCAGTTCTGAAGCACCTCGTCGGCGTTCTCGGCGCTCTCGTCCGCGAACACGTGGGGGTGGCGCCGCACGAGCTTCTCGCAGATCGCAGCGATCACGTCGTCCGGCCCGAACGCCCCCTCGGCCCGGGCGAGCTCGGCCTGGAAGACGACCTGGAGCAAGAGATCGCCGAGCTCGGCGCACAGCTCCTTGCGGTCGCCGCCGTCGATGGCGTCGATGACCTCGCACGCCTCCTCGAGCACGTAGCGCCTGAGCGTCGCGAAGCTCTGCTCGCGATCCCAAGGACATCCGTCCGGTGCGAGGAGCCGCTGCATCAGCTCGACCATGCGCGGAAACGTACGACCGACCTGCTCGGGGAGCGGCGGTGCCTGCACGGGCTCGAAGGAACGAGGCATGCAGTGCTACTAGCGCAAACCGCCCCCGCTCCGGAAGCGGAGGCAGACGAAGAGGAAGAGGAGACGATGCAGGGCGCGCTATCGCAGAGCGTCATCCTGGCTTCCGAGGCCGTAGCATGAGAAAAGTACGGAGGGCATCGCGGCTCCGACGACGAGGACGACCATGAAGAGCGCAGGCTGTGTGGTGCTGTTCGCGATCGCCGGCTGCTCGCAGGGGGTGTGTCGGAGCATCGGGAGCGCGCCGGGCGCGGCGCCGAACCCGGGAGCAGCGGCGGAGGAGCCCGTGACGGCGGCCCCGGTCAACAGCGGCGAGCAGGAGGTGCTGGACGAGGAGATCACCCCGCTGCGCAAGGGCGGGCGCCACCTCATCGCGGAGCCGCCGGACGACGCGGAGGAGGTGACGTACGCCGCATGGATCGCGGCGGCAGGGCTCGCCGCGCAGAACAGGCAGCCGCCGCCGGCCGCGCCACCGGGGTTCGCGCTGCGGGCGGTCCGCGGGCGCGACCTGTGGGTGTTGTCCGAGGACGGCACGCGCCGCCGCGGGGCAGCCGCGGTCGTGCTGCGCGTAGGAGCGGCCGTCCCGCTGATCGTCGAGGCGCCGCACACGTTCTTCGATCAGGGAACGCTGCCCGTCGCGCTGGCCATCTTCGAGGCGCAACGGGCGCGCGCGCTGATCGTGAATACGTCGCACCGGTACGGCGGGGGTCCCAACCCACGCAACGCCAGCGCGGACGAAGACGGCGCAGAAGGCGGGCGCCCCAACCTGGGTGCCGCTGTCGGAGGCGGGCGCCCCAACCTGGGTGCCCCTGTCGGGGGCGGGCGCAACCCGGGTCACACCGCGGAGGGTGACGAGAGCACGGATGGCGCTGGTCGCGAGGACGGCGGTGATGAAGCCGTCGACGGCAACACCACGAATGACGGCGCCCAGGGCACCGGCGGCAGCGCTCGTGGAGATAACCGTGCTTCCAGAGAGCGGCTGATTGCGTCGCTCGCCTTCGCCGACGTCGCCCACGCCGAGCGTTCGTTCTTCCTGTCCGTGCACCGGGCGCTGCTCCAGAGCTTCCCCGGCACGCCCACCGTGCAGCTGCACGGCTTTCAAGACCGTTCGGCTCCGAATGCCGCCATTATCGCCAGCGCGGTGGGGCAGGGCGCCGCGCTGGACCGGCTGCTCGCCCCTCTACGGGCGTTCATCAACGATGGAAAGGTCCTCGCCTACCCCACGGAGATCGATAGGTTGGGCGGTGCCACGAACGTGCAAGCACGCTGGTCGCGTCAGATGGGCGCACCGTTCTACCACGTTGAGATGTCCCGAACCCTGCGCGACAAGCTGATCGTGGATACGGATTTCCGGCGCCGCTTCGCGGCGGCCTTCTCGGGGCTCACAGTCGGAACAAGTCGGATGCGCGACCCAGGTTGACCGCGACAGTATTGTCCGCAACGGCCCGGCTCAACGGATGCCATGCATGCCTTCTGCACGGCGAGCCGCTCCAGATCGTCCCAACAACCGGTGAACTATCGGCGTCCGCTGATCAAACGCAATCAGCGTCACCCGGGCCGTTCCATCCGCGATCGACACCGCATCCCCCGTTCGTGGGCGTGCGCGCAGCGCCCTATGAACACTTCGCCCGCCCGCGTCAGCTCCTCCAAACGGATGCTCCCACGAGACAGCAACGACCCGTCGGAGCCGCCCCTTCCTGTTCTGCGCCGCTGTGAAGCTCGCCACCCGATATCTACACGGTAAGCCCGAAATCGCTCGTGCTGGCGCCGTGGAACGTGCACATCCACCAGGTCCCCGCCGGAAATACCACACTGCGCACGCCGGCGCGCCACCGTTCGAGCGCCGCGCGGTACGACGCGCGAAACGCCCGCACAGCGGCGCCAGCGATTCGTCGTGCGTCCCCCTGCTCGCGGCCGACGGCAAAGGTCGGATTGCGCTCACCCAGCGCCTCAAAGCTCGTTACGCGCTCGTACGGAGAGATCTTGATGACTCGCTCAGCACCGAGAAAACGACGCCCCTGCTGCTGCAGCGCCGAATGGGCCTGCGCCTCTTGTACGTTGAGTTCGACGGCGACCTCGTGGCGAAAGTCATCGACGCTGTCCTGCTCTACCGCCGGTGGCAACGCGAGAGGTAACGTCACTTCCTCGGGCCACTGTGGATTCTCCGGGTCAAGATACGCCACGGGACGCGCCGCTCGCAGCACGCCGCAGCCGAGCTCTCCCACATCGACTTTCGCTCCCGGCCACTCACGCGCATGCCGGACGAGGCCAGCGGCTACAGGGTTTGCGAGTACATAGGCTATTTTTTCCACCACGGCAGCGCGCGTCAGGAGTCGCACGACGCTCGTGGCCTCGTGGTCCCATACCGGTCCTTCCCACGCGCGAAGCACCTTGGTCCCGAGCGCCACAATACGATGAAAGAACTGCAAGAAGCGCGGCAGGACTCCATTCACGTCCGTCACGACCAGGTGCAGATGCGTCGACATTGCGCAGAACGCGTGAACCGCGATCCCGAAGCGCGGGGCCGAGACCGCGAGGGCGTAGACCAGGAGCTGGGTGATGGCTGCGTCGGGGCGAAAGAGCAGGTGCCGACGCAAGACGCGACGGGTGATCATATAGGTAGCGCCGGGCGCGATCTCGCGGGGGTGGCTCATGGCCCGTCCACATCAACAAACGCTGTGCCAGAGATCGCAGTCAATCATTTCAAGAAATTGCCGTGCCCCGCAGGTGGCGGCTCCTACGCCAGGGGTGGCGGCCGCCATGCCACTCGGATCGCCCGACCCGGGTAGAGTTCGTAAAGTCCACCATAAAGTCCGCAACGTGGGTCGGGTCGCCGCGGCGGCCGCCATGCCACTCGGATCGCCCGACCCGGGTAGAGTTCGTAAAGTCCACCATAAAGTCCGCAACGTGGGTCGGGTCGCCGCCGCCGCCGGCCTCGCAACCTGGGTCGAATCGCGCGCGGGTCGGCGTCAACCTGAGTCGGGCCGCCGGAGTCGGGCCGCCGCCAACCTGGGTCGGGTCGCGGCGGTCGAGCCGCCGCGGTCGCGCCGCGGGTCGGGTCGCAAGGTCGCGGGACGCGAAAATTACACGAGCAGCGCCGGAATCTGGTCAGGTCCGAACGCGGCCGCGCCGCGCGGCGCCGTTGAGAACGTCGGTTGCACGGTCGGATCGGCCCGCAGCGCCGGAAAGCGCTCGAGCAGGAGCGACACGCCGATCCTCGCCTCCATCCGCGCAAGCGGCGCCCCGACACAGTAGTGCGGACCGCCGCCGAAGTTCAGCATCCCCACGGGTCGTCGATGGATGTCGAAGGTCTCCGGTCGCGGGTAGATCTCCTCGTCGTAATGGCGAGCGATCAGCGACAGGTAGAGGATCGTCCCCGCAGCCAGCGTCTCGCCGCTGATCGTCGCCTCACGCTCGACGAACCGCACGATGCCCGCCGCGCTGTTGCACCAGCGGGTCGACTCCTCGATGGCCTGCGGCAGGAGCGAAGGTTGCTGACGCAGCTGGTTCATCGCGTCGGGGTGGGCGAGCAGCGCCACGAGCAGGTTGGCCAGCATCCAGCTGGTCGTCTCGTAGCTGGCGAGGATCAACGTGAGCACGACCCCCTCGCACGCCTCCACTCCGCCCAGGCCCTCCGCGACGATCGCCCGCGCGATCTCGCCGAGCAGCGTATCGCTCGGGTGCGCCACCTCGCGCTCGGCGATCTCCCGGAGCTGCGCTTCCATCGCGGCGTGGGCGCTCCGCCCTTCGGCCACGACGACGGGATCCTGCGGCATCACGACGCTGCGGATCATCTTGCGAATCAGCACGTCATTCTCGGCGATCCGCTCCTCCGGGAGTCCGAAGAGGGCGCTCGTCACGCCCATGGGCATCGACATCGCAAAATCATCAAAAAGATCCGCCCGCTCCTTCCGCACGAGCCGTTCCACGACCCTGCGCGCCACCGGGGTCACGGTCGCCTCCTCGTAGCGGGAGATCACGCGTGGGGAGAGGACCGCGTTGAAGAGCCGCCGCATGCGCGTGTGCGACTCCCCGTTAAGCGTCACGAGCGTCCCTTTCATGATCCCGGTGTCGTAGGCCCGGGTGCTGAAGGTCTCGCTGTCGCGCAGCACCGCGGCCACATCGGCCCCGCGGAGTACGACCGGCACGCCGAGTCCCTCGTCGAAATAGACGGAGTGCTCCCTCGCCGCAGCGGCGAGATGGATCCCGAACGCCGAAGGGTCTTTCGAGGTGAAAGAAAATAGATTCTTACGAGGCAGCATACATAAAACCTAGTATTCCATATCGAAACGCGGATCAAGCCGCTTTGCCATGACTTCGGCTGGGACGTAGGTGTGGAAGAGCGGTTATTGCGGATGCTTCTCCCACGTCGGCTTCGCGTGCGGGCCCTGTAGGTGCCCCCCGCCTGGTCTTGGGTCACGCCCGCACCGTGGTCACGTGGTCACGCACGCACCGTGGTTGTGTCGCTGTCGCTGTTGGCCTTGAGAAAGGGCCGGAAGCGGCCAGCAGGCGCGAGTGCATCCGCCATGGACGGTCGCCAGGCCCCATGAGCCGAGCCAGAGACTCATCGTGCCCCGCACCGGCGCTATGGCAGGAGCACAAAACAACAGAGCGCCCATTCGACGGTGGGGGAAACCGTCACCGGCGCTCTGCTTGCGTCTCTTGCAGGAGGTGAGCCAAGGACGTCCTTCCTGATTTCAGATGCTTTCCCTACAGCGACAGACGTGCACCTGTCGGTTGTGGCGTCGTAGCTTGCAGCGCTGCCAGCGGAGCCTGGCGGCCTTCGGCCACCGGGTCGCCGGAACCGCGCCGATCAGCTGGAGCCGTTCCGCTCTCCCGGCGCCTCCCGTCCCCCGCCGACGCCCCACGACGGCCGGGCGTTGAGCTCCTCAACGTCGGTTCCAATCATCTCCGTGTAGCTGCGACCCATCTCCTCGAGCTCGTCGCTGCTCAGCACGTCCTCGATCCGGGCGAAGCCCGCCGGCGCTCGCTGCTCCACCATCGAGAGGACCCGGTCGGCGCCCATCGCTCGGTTCGCGAGGACGAGGGAGCTCGTCGGCGGACGGCGCGCTGCTTCATAGGCGGCGAGCGCCTCTTCGGGGGCGCTCGCCTGGGCGAGGTGCCGGGCCAGCACGCGAGCATCGAGGATCGCCTGGGAGGCCCCGTTGGAACCGACAGGGTACATGGGATGTGCAGCGTCGCCGAGCAGGGTGACCCGGCCAGCGCCCCACCACGGCAGCGGATCGCGATCGATCATCGGATACTCGAAGATGACGGGCGCCGCGGCGATGAGCGCCGGAATGTCGAGCCAGGAGAAGCGCCACACCGCGAAGTGGGGCAGCACGTCCTCCAGGCGTCCTTGCCGGTTCCAGCTCCCGGGCGCGACCGCCGCCCCCTCGTGCAGGCGCACCTCCGCCACCCAGTTGATCGCGGCCCGGCCGCGGAGCTCCGCGCGGCGGGAGATGGGATAAGCGACGAACTTGGCGGCCATGTTGCTGCCGGCCATGATCATGCTGCGCCCCCCCAGGAACGGATCGCCCTCGGTCACGCCGCGCCACATGTGAACGCCGTTCCACCTGGGCGGCCCCTCCGCCGGGTGGAGCTGCGCGCGAACCACGGAGTGGATGCCGTCGGCCCCGACAAGCACGTCCGCAGGGACCACGTCGCGCTCACCGGTCCGCCGATCGCGCACCGTGACCTGCACCTCGGACGTCGTCTGCTCGAACCCCTCCACCGCCAGCCCGACGCGCACGCTGGAGGCCCCCAGGCGCCGCTGCACCGCCGCGAGCAACATCAACTGGAGCTCACCACGGTGGATCGACACCTGTGGCCAGCGATACCCGGCGGAGATACCCCGCGGATGGCCCCAGATCCGACCCCCGAACCGATCGTGGTGCACGAGCTCGGCGGTCGGGATCCCTGTCTCCACCAGCGCATCGGCGAGGCCAAGCTCCGTCAGCTCTCGCACGGCGTGAGGGAGGAGGTTGATGCCAACTCCGAGCGGCCTGATCTCTCGCGCGGCCTCCACGACACACGCATCGATGCCGGCCGCATGCAGGCTCAGGGCCGCCGTCAGCCCGCCGATCCCCCCGCCCGCGATCAACGCCCGCATCACGCGACGCTCGCACGGCGCGCCGGACGCGGCAACGACGCTCGCGGCGCCCGCGACCGCGGCGCCGAACCCGGGTAAGATCCTCGAACGAGGGACATACCATGCGATTGCTCGTCTCGATGGACTCTTGGGGTGCGAGGCTGCTCTCGGTGCTGGCGATCGCGCCTGCGCTGAGCTGCGGTGGAAACATCACGTCCGGTGAAGGCTCGGGCGGCGGCACAGGCGAAGGCGCCTCCAGCAGCACAGGCGAAGGCGTCTCCAGCAGCACAGGCGAAGGCGCCTCCAGCAGCAGCGGTGAAGGCACCTCCAGCAGCACAGGTGAAGGCACCTCCAGCAGCACAGGAGGCCTGCCGCCCGAAGGGTTTCCGTTCGCTTGCGACGATCCGGAGCCCATCGTCGTCGCGGACCAGGACACCGGGTACGTGCGCTGCGCCGACGGCTGGATCCACCGCGCGGAGGTCGTCACCTGTCCCAGCCCGCTCCCGCGTGCCAAGGCCTGCGCGGACCCGAGCGGCGCGACGGGGAATTGCAAATCTGACGCCGACTGCACCGAGCAGCCACACGGCTACTGCGACGTCATGACCGGAGGCGAGGTGGCTCCAGGGTGCTTCTGCCAGTACGGATGCACGACCGACGCCGACTGCGGCGAGGGGCAGATCTGCCTGTGCGGCGATCCGGTCGGGCAGTGCGTGCCCTCGCGGTGCACCAGCGACCAGGACTGTGGAAGGCTGCTCTGCTCCAGCTATGTCCTGCACCCGGGATGCGGCGGGACCGCCTTCGCGTGCCAGACGGCCGCCGACGAGTGCGCCAGCGACCAGGACTGCTCAGGGGACGAGCAATGCTCGCTCGAGGCCCTGCGGCACACCTGCACGGCGGAGATCTGCGCGATCGGCCGGCCGTTCCTCGTGGAAGGCGTCGTGCGCACCGCGCAGCCCGCCGCGCGCGACGACTGGCGGACCGCCGCTCCGGACGCGCCGCCTCGCCTGGCAGAGCTGTCCGTCGAGCAACGGGCGGCCCTCGCCGAGCACTGGACCCGCGCCGCCCTCCTCGAGCACGCGTCGATCGCCGCGTTCGCGCGGTTCGCGCTGCAGCTCCTGTCGCTCGGCGCGCCGCCGGAGCTCGTCGGTGCCGCGCAGGCGGCCATGGGCGACGAGGCCGACCACGCGCGCACGTGCTTCGAGCTGGCCAGCGCGTTCGCCGGACGCGGCGTCGGCCCAGGGCCGCTCGCCATCGACGGCGCCCTCGGCGGCGAAGGCGCCCGCGAGATCCTCGTGACGACCCTCCGCGAGGGGTGCATCGGCGAGACCATCGCCGCGATCGAGGCGGCAGAGGCCGCCCTCCACGCGACCGATCCCGCGGTACGGCGCGCGCTCGAGAAGATCGCCGAGGACGAGACGCGGCACGCCGAGCTCGCCTTCCGGTTCGCGGCCTGGGCCCTCGACCGCGATCCTTCCCTCGCGAGCGCCATCGTCGACGAGCTCGCCGCGGCCTCCTCGGAGCTCCCCTCCCCGAGCGAGCCCAGCCACGGCGGCCCGCTGCTCGGCTTCGGCGTGCTCTCGCCGCAGCACCGGCGCGCGATCCGGGAGCGCGCGCTCGCGCAGGTCATCGCGCCCTGCGCGCGGGCGCTGCTCTCGCGCGGCGGCGGCAACATCGAGCGCAGCCGCCCGCGCCCGGCGGACGGCCGTCAGCGCGAGGAGACCGACAGCTTGGCGACGAACAGCTGACCGTCCTCGGCCTCGACAGGGCAGTTCAGGAGCGCGAAGTCGGCGCCGGACGTGCCTGCGAGGAACACGTCCGTTCCGGAGACGGCGAGCGCCAGGATCCGCTGGAGCGCAGGGCCGCCGAGCGCGCCCAGCCACTCGACCTCGCCGTCCGTGGCCCGGAGCCGCGCGAGGAAGGCGTCCCCCTCGCCCGCCTCCCCGCCGATCTCGACGTCATCGATCTTCAGCTGCTGATCGAAATGCCCGGCCAAGACGATCTTTCCAAGCTCGTCGACGCCGACGACCTGCGCCGATTGAGCCCCGCTGCCCCCGAGCTGCTTGGCCCACGTGGCGGCGCCGCTCCGGTCGAGGTGCGCGGCGAAGCCGTCCTCTCCGGTGGAGATGCTCTCTCCGGCGAGATCGATCTGCCCCTCGAACGAGCCCGTCAGGACGACGCCCGCCTCGAGCATCGCCACGGCGCTGGTGCGCTGATCGCCGCGGAGAGCGGAGTAGTGTCGATACCAGACGTCCGCCCCCTCGGCGCTCCATCCATCGCAGATCCACGACGCCGGAAACGACGCCAGGAGCGCGTCGATCCCGTCCGAGGCCGCGCCGCCGGGCGGCAGCGCGCTCTCGGAGCCGGGGAAGCCCACGTTCACCCGGCCCTCGAAATCGGCGATCACGAAGGCGTCGCCGGAGGCCACACGGAGATCGCGAGGCCAGAAACGCGCGCCCTCACGGCCCGCAAAGACGCCGCTGCACGGATTCAGGAGGGTCTGTGCATCGTAGCTGGAGAACCCGATGTCCAGCCCGCCCTGGAGCGACGTCAGGACGAAGACGCGGTCGCCCTCCGCCGCGACCGCCTTCGCCTCGTCAAGACCGCTGGACCCGTGCGTCACGCACGCCGCGACCCCGCCGGGATCGCTCTTGTCGAGCCGCGCCACGAACGCGTCGCCGCCGCCCTCGGGCGGCCCGCAGTCCGCGCCGAACGACAGGCTGCCCGTGAAGTCGCCCGCCACGTAGACGCTGCCGCCGTCCAGCGCGATCGCGGTCGCCTGATGGACGTGCGTCGCGGTGTCGTTCTCCGCGTTCCCGAAGCGCTCGCTCCACACGTGGTTCCCGTCCGGCTCGAGGTGCGCCACGAAGACGTCCTTGCCGGCGCCGCCCGCCGTGAGCGGGGCGCCGCCGGCAACGGTCAGGTCTCCCTTGAAGCCGCCCGCCAGCCACAGGGTGCCGTCCTCGTCGGCCGCGATCCCGCCGAGCGTGGTCTCGGCGTCACCGAAAGACATCACCCACTGGCACGTATAGCCGGGCTCGCTGAACGAGCCTCCGCCGACGCCCTGCTCGTCGATGAGCTGAATGCCAACGATCTCCGCGCAGCCCGCGCTGCTCGCCGCGACGAGAGAGCTCGCAAGCCACAGCCGAGCGCGCCTTTCGAGCCTCATCGTCGTCATCGTCATCAGAACGCCCCGACGACGGAGCCACCGACGACGCCCGGAGCGAGCTGGACGCGGGCGGTCGCGCGCGGCCCGTCCGAGGGCAGCGTCAGCCAGAGGACGGCCGTGCCGGCGAGCGCCACGCTCGCGGCGATGAAGGAGAAATCGGACACGGTGGCATACGACATCGCCTTGCTGGACAGATCGGGCACCGGCTGCGCGCAGTCCCGGTAACGCCTCGGATTCGCGCACGCCGTCTTCGCCGCGTCGTCGACCTTGTCCCACGTGGAGATCGCCAGGCCACCGAAGGTGCTTCCGAGCGCGATGCCCGCCAGCGTGAGCCCGCCCGTCACCCACATCAGGCTCCGGTGGATCGGATCCGGCCTTACGCCGTAAGGAGTCGGCCTGCGCGGCTCGATGTCGCCGGTGGAAGGCGCGGGATCCTGCGCTGCCGCGCTGGGCGCGACCGCCTTCACGGGGACCTCGACGACCTCTCCCGGCGGCGTCACCTCGACGTCGCGCGCGAGGGCGTACCTCGCGGGCGCAGCCGCGATGACCTTGCGCTTCCCCGGCTCGACAGGGCGCGCCGCGCCGGCGCCTTTCGCGGCCACGCCGTCGAGCGTCACCGCGCGCCCCGGGAGCGCCTTCACCTCCTCGGCGCTCGGCTCGGCCTGGGCCGCGCCCGCCTGCGCCCAGGCGGCCAGCGTCACGAGGAGACCGAGCGCGGGCCGACCAAGCCCCCTTCGCCCCGCGCGCCCCACACCCTTTGCGGAGCGCCGGGAGCCTCTGCTGATCGCTTCAGGCATCGAGTCCCCTGGAAGGTCGGCGAGCGACACCTGCTTCAGGTCCCCGCGCTGGACCACGACGACCGATAACAGGGCACCGCGACGAGCGCCAGACGAAAGACCCCCGCGCCAGCCGCCACGCCGCGCGCCTTCGCGTCCCTTGCGCGCGCCTTCGCGCCCCTTGCGCGCGCCTTCGCGTCCCTTGCGCGCGCCTTCGCGCCCCTTGCACCGTTTGCGCCGTGTTCCAGCTTCGACGCACGCGGCCTTTGCGCTAGCGTTCCGCTCTCGGTTCCTCTGGTTCCTCTAGTTCCTCGAGGTTCCTCTAGTTCCTCTCGGTTCCGGTCTCGCCCCTCGCTCCCAGGTCGTCGAGCGTACCGGCTGGAGCGCCCTCGCGAACAGGTGCCCTGATGTCCTCCGTGCCAGCCCCCAAGAAGAAGCGGTCCAAGAAGAGCGCGCGCTCGCTGCCTCGCAGGGATGAGGAGTGGATCGGCGGCTTCTTCTCCCTGCGCGCGTTCGTGCACGAGGGCGACGATGCGTACCGCCCCGAGGCGGTCGTCTGGATGACCGAGCGCGGCTTCGTCCTGAGCTGCGCCGCGCTGCGCCCCGGCGACGTCGTGACGGGCGCGGTCGACAGCTTCGAGGCCGCCGCCAGAGGTCCCCTGGAGGGCAAGCCGCGGCTGCCCCAGCGCGTGCGCGTGGCCTCGCCGGCGCTCGCGGAGGCCCTGCGGGCGCGGCTCGGCCCGGAGGTCGAGGTCCGCGTCGCGCCCACGCCGGAGATCGACGTCGTGGCCGAGGACCTCGAGGCCCACCTGGGCGCGCGGGACGGCCACCTGACGCCGAGCTTCCTCGGGGGCGGCATCGAGGCGCCGGCGATGGCCTCGTTCTTCCGCGCGGCGGCCGCGCTCTACCGCGCGACGCCCTGGAAGGCGGTGCCCAGCGACGCCGACATCATGGCGCTGTCGATCCCGTCGCTCGGCGCGCGCGATCTCGCGCTGTGCGTCGTCGGGCAAGCGGGCCAGAGCCACGGCGTCCTCCTGTTCGAGAGCGCGCACGGGTTCGAGCTCTACCTGGCCGAGACCGCCAAGCTCCCGGACGCGCCGCCCGCGTCGCTGCCGGCGAGCTTCTTCTCGCTGAGCTTCGATCGCGCGAGCGACCTGCACCCCGCGCTGCGCGCCGAGGTCGCCGAGCAGCGCTGGGAGCTGGCCGACCCGGACGCCTACCCCACGCTCGCGATGGTCGACGAGGACCTCATCGGCCGCAAGCCGACGCCGAAGGAGCTCACGGCCTCCGAGGCGCTCGCGCTCGGCCTTGTCGAGCTGATGAAGCGGCGCAAGGAGATCACGAAGGCGTTCCGCGACGGCGCCCCCCCGGTGGAGGCGAGCTACGTCGTGGAGACGCACGCGGGCCCGGTGGAGGTGCTCTTCCGCGCGCCCCACCCGGAGCGGAGCTGATCCCGGCGGCAGCGCCGGCGAATCGGTCATCAGGGCTCGGGCGATCCGACGGGCGAGCGCAGCAGCGGGGAAGCCCCCGCCCTCAGCGAGCGACGAGCCGGTAGAGATCGGCGTTCACGATGAACTCGCAGAGGACGTTGCCGAGCTGGAGCATGTCGCCGCTGCGGAGGGGCACGCCGTCCCCGGACGGCGCCATGAGCCGGTCGTTCAGGAAGGTCCCGTTGGTGCTCTTTCTCGCGTGGAGCATCGGGGTGTCCGCGACCAGCACCGAGATGTGGGCGTGGACCTTGGAGACGGACGCGTCGCGGAGCACGATGTCGCTGTTCAGCGCCCGCCCGATGAGGATGCGATCCTGCCAGGGGCTCTCGGGGCGCTTCGCCACCGGCAGGAGCTCGCAGCCGTGCGACGTGGCGATCATCCCCGACGAGATCCGGTGACGGGACGAGGTCGGCTGGCCGCTCATGCCGGGCGCGGTCCCGGCGACGAGGGTCTTGAACGACGGAGGAGGCTGGTCATCGGGGCCGAGCTCCCGGAGCAGCCAGGCGTGCGGGTACTTCCGATCGAACGCCATCCGTGAAATCGCCCGGCTCTGAGCACAAAGCGCCGCGAAGGTCAACATGACGAGATCTTCCCCCAGGTTCCGGGCCGTTCGAGAGAGCCGAGCTCCCCGAGCGGCGCATCGCCCAATTCAGCGGGGCCCGATAGGCCCTTATACATCAGGAGACGACGGAATCACTGGACGCCACGAGACACCATCGAGACGACCTCCGGCGCTGAACGGACTACATCGTCGGCGCTCGCCACACTCCGCCGGCCGCCGAGGTCGCCCAGCGGTGCTGTCCGGCCCTCATCGCGCGGATCGAGCTCGACAACACCGGCCGCGCCGAGCCCATGACGGGCGACTTCGCGCTCGACCCCCGCGAGGCGCTCGTCCGCGCGGCGCCCCTCCCTGAGCCACAGCACGGCGATGGGCGGCGCATCGCCGCCGCAGGCGTCCCCCTCGGCGCGCGCGACCCCGGCGGTGGCGGTGAAGAGGGCCGGGAGCACGAGCCCGCGCCCCGCCGCCATCACCGCGGCGCGCAGGCGGCCTTCACGGCGGCGACGTGGACGCCGCTTGCGCGAGATCCCCTGCGCGACGCGCCTGGTTGGCCGCCTCGAAGAGCTTCTGCGCGGCGTCGGCGCTCGGCGCGGAGGGCCCGGCCGCCGCGCGCCCCCACCCACAGCGCGGCCGCCCCCAGGGCGAGCGCTCCTGCGAGGGAGCCGGCCCAGAGCCACCGGCGGCCAGGGTGAGCGCCCCGGGCCTCGAGCCGCTCCTCGATGCGCTGCCACTGGCGCGCCACGCTCTCCTGGGTGAGGGGCGGTCGCACCCAGGCGCGGAGGGGCGGCTCGGGGTTCATGCTCACTATGTACCCCGGCGGGTCGGGAATGGCTCAGCCGGCGGACGCGAGCTCGGGCGCGCTCCTACGTGGAGCCGCCGGGACGAGGAGCGCGGCGGCGGCGCTCAGGGCAGGTTCGCCAGCGGGTCCGTCTTGCCGACGCCCGCGTGCTCCAGGACGAGCGCCTTGACGGCGGCCGCGCGGTCGAGCGGGTACTCGTACGGCGCGGTCCAGGAGCAGTCTTGACCCGACTCCTGCGTCCCGGTGGTCTGCTCGAACAGGTTGTCGATGCGGTGCGTACCGCCGGCAGGGCTGTCCAGGGTGGTGATGGGGTTCTTCACCTTGTAGAAGTGATTGCCCTCCACCCTCAGGCAGGCGCCGACCCGCGAGTTCACCCCCGACGCGGGGACGTCCTCGAAGTAGTTGTTGAAGACGTGCCCGTTGCCGCCGCGATAGCTCGGGACGCGGGAGTTCACGTTGCGGAAGCGGTTGTGATGGAAGGTGATGCGGCGGTCGCTGTTGTCCTTGTCCGACGAGCCGACCAGCATGCCCTTCCAGTGGTCGTGCAGGTAGCTCCACGAGATCGTGATGTTCGAGGACTCGTGGGTCGCGTCGATGAGGCCATCGTACTTGTCCTTGTCGGAGTTCACGGCGGGAGACTCGGCCCAGAGCTCGCAGTGGTCGATCCAGACGTTGTGGCTCTCGTCCATGTGGATGCCGTCGCCGTTGCCGCTGCTGGCCAGCACGTGGTGGATCTTCAGGTTGCGGACGATGATGTTGGAGGCCCTCCTCAGATTGAGCCCGATCCCCTCCAGCTCTCCGCTCGACCCGACGCCCACGAGGGTCTTGTCGGAGGTGACGTCCACGTCGTCGCCGCTGCCGCTGATCTTGCCGGTGATCTGGATGATGACGGCGCCGTCCCTCGCGGCCTCCCTCCTCAGGGCGTCGAGCGAGCTCACGGAGACGACCTGTCCGCCCTTGCCGCCGGTGGTGCCATCGCCGGTCGTGGCGTAGCCGTAGAGCCTGAAGTCGACCGCGCCGGGGTCGCCGCCGCCGGTGCCGCTGCCCGAGCCGCCCGCGCCGCTGCTGGAGCCGCCGGCGCCTTCGTCCGAGCCGCCCGCGCCGCTGGTGGAGCCGCCGGTGCCTTCGTCCGAGCCGCCCTCGCCGCTGCCGGAGCCGCCCTCACCGCTGCCGGAGCCCCCGGTCCCGCCGCTGGAGCTGCCGGCGCCGCTGCCCGCGCCGGTCCCACCGGTCCCGGCGGCGCCGACGCTCGCCGTGGAGCCTGCGCTCCCGCTGCTCGTCGGCTGCCCCGCGTCGTCCTCCGGCTCTGACGTCTCCGAGCCGCACCCGACCACCGAAACGCCGAGGATGCCGAGCGCGATCAGCGCAGCCCAAGCGACTCGAGATTCGCACTTCATGAGCAAGTCACCTTTCCGTGATGAGCCAAGGCCAAGCAGCTCGCGCGACGCGGGCGGAGACGCCGGACAGCGCACAAGCCGTTCGCTGGAGCTCCACAGCAACGCACATGCCATCAGTTCAGGGCGGACCGGCCCTGTCTGGATCGCACCGTTCCACCGCATTTCCCGCAGGGATCTCTGCAGCGCCGCTCGTCTCCCCCGGAGCTCCCGGGCAGGCGCCGCGACCGAGGCTGTCAACCACCGGTTGACACGGTGGACACGTGCAACACCGCGTCATCGGCCCTGGCGCTGTACGATGCCCGCGATATCGAGCGCCGCGGCGTGGTCCCGCGCTCGGCTCCGCGGCGCCTCCCGGGGATCAGGGGCCGATTCGAACGAGCTCGACCCAGTCGAGCCTCGCCGCGTCCTCGCGGCACCCGAACGAGACGATGTGCATCCCGGGATCGAGCGCGAACTTGAGCAGCAGCCCTGTCGCGTCCTTCGAGTCGTGAACGTAATCCTCGTGGAACTCGGTCCCGTTGAAGTCGTACCTGGTTCCGAGCTCCGGCTCATGGTCCACGCGGACCAGGAACGAGTTGTCCGTGCTCTCGTCGGGCCCCGTGGCGACCCTGGCCCTGATCTGGAACGTGCCGGCCTCGCCGACCTCGAACGAGCAGTCGACCCGGTCGCTCTCGCAATTCGCCTCCTCGGGGACCGCCACGTACGTCCCGCCGCTCGCCAGCGGGTCGTCCACGCGCTCGAAGCGGCCGGAGAGCTCGCAGTCCTCGGCCTCGATCCTGATCCTGAGCGAGCTGCTCCCCCCTCCCGCGGCCGCCGGCGAGGCGTCCCACGCGGCGGACAACCCCTCCAGCGAGCACGCGCAGGCCAGCACCGGCAGGAGCGCCCCCCAGCGCCCCCATCGCGCTGCACGCGCGACGGCCGCCGTCGCGAGCGCCGTGGGAGCCTCCCCCGCGCCGCATGCCGCGCGAGGTCCCGTGTCCGCCCCAGGTCCCGAGCTCTCGTTCATCTCCCACGACGCTAGCAAGGCGCGCACCGGCGGCGCGGGACAACTTGTCGAGCCGGCGCGATTCGCGCGGGGCGCGCGGTCGTCAGGAGCACGCCCCGCGCGTGTCAGCGCGCGGCGGGACGCGCGTAGTCCTGCGCGCGGAAGAGCACCCCGTGGACCTCGCCGTCGACAAGCGCCGGGACGAGCGCCCCGGGCAGCACCGACTCGACGTCGTTCGGCGCCTTCGGCCCGCCGAGATCGGTCCGCAGCCACCCCGGGTCGAGGAGGTTCATCAGCACGCCCGTGCCGCGGAGCGAAGGCGCCATGTCGCGCACGAACTTGTCGAGCGCGGCCTTCGACGCCGCGTAGGCCATCAGCTCGGGCTGATCCTGGATCCCGGAGGTCACCTGCACGATTCGCCCGAACCGCCGCTCCAGCATCGTCGGCAGCAGCCGGTACGTGATCCGTATCGGGCTGATGACGTTCACCTCGAAGCTGAGCCGGTAATCGTCCGCCGGCGTCTGCAGGTGCGAGGCGCGGAACGGCGTCATGATGGCGGCGTTGTTGAACAGGAGGTCGATCCCGCCCGACGCCGCGATGGCGTCGTCCAGCATGCGGTCGACCGCCGCCTGATCCGACAGCTCGCCCGAGACCGCGCTCACCCGGATCCCCTTGCCGGCGAGCTCCCCTTCGAGCTCGCGCGTGTGCGCCGCGTCGCGGCTGTGCAGGACGACGTTGCAGCCGAGGTCCGCGAGGCCGCGCGCGATCCGCTTTCCGATACCCCGGCTCGCGCCGGTGACAAGCGCCCACTTTCCACGAATTTCAAGCGTCATGGCGGCCTCTTATGGCAGAGGCCGTCCGGCCTGGCAGCTCGAAAAGCGCTACGGCGGGCGCAGGCGCCGCGGGGACGCCGCTCCGGGAAGCGCCGCGCGCGACGGCGCCTACGCCCGGCGCCGCACCGCAGCGCGCTTCCGGCTGACCTCCAGGCCGCGGCCGAGGCTGCGCAGGACGAGCAGCTCCTCGCCGAGGTCGACGTCGACGAGCGCGCGCGCGACCTCCGGGCGGACGCCGGTGAGGATCGGCCTGGAGCCGAGCAGCTGGATCGCGTGCGCCAGCCGCTCCAGGGCCGCGGCGCCGTCCGGATCGAGCGCCTCCGCGCCGGTGACGTCGAGGACCACGTGGGACGCCCGCTGCGCCACGATCGCGGGGAGGAGCCGCTCTCCGAGCTCGCCGCCGCGCTCCGCGTCGAGCCGCCCGATGAGCGGCACCGCGAGCGTGCCCCGGCCGACGTCGAGGATCGGCGCCGAGAGGTTGAGGATCTGCCGCCGTTGCTCCTCGACGAGGGCGAGCGAGCGGTTCAGCCGGTCGATGAGCCGGCCCTGCTCCTCGACCTGCCCCTCGGCGCGCCGTTGCGCCGTGACGTCGAGCTGCTGCACGAGCACCGCGCGCGCGCCGGTCACGGGATCGGTCGTGGGGCGCGCCTCCACCTGGTGCCACCGCTCGCCGTCGGTCGTGACGACCCGCACTTCCCCTGCCCACGCCGCCTCGGCGTCGATCGCGCCGCGGACGGCCGCGCTCACGCCCTCGTCCGGGAACGCCGCGTCGATCGTCGGCGCGTCGCCGAGGGCGCGCAGCGCCGCGGGGTTGTGGAAGAGCACCGTCCCCTCCCGGTCGACGAGGCTGACCAGCACCGACGAGTGGCGGACCGCCTCCACGCCGCGCACCATCGAGGCGCCGACGCTGGCGGCCTGAGGGAGCGCCTGGAACAGGATCGCGAGCCGCCCGTCATCGAGGTCGATCGGCTGCCCGTGGAGCGTCACGGTCGCGGGCGTCCCGCGCGGGTAGAGCGTCCAGTCCTCCAGCACCGTCCCCCCTTCCGCGAGGACGCGGAGGTAGCCGTCGAGCCGCGCGCGGACGGCCGGCGACAGGTCCGAGAGGTCGCGGGAGAGCAGCTCGGCGCGATCCGTCGCGTGCCAGAACTCGATGGCCTTCGCGTTCACCCAGGGGAACCGGTGCCGGCCGTGGTCGTAGACCCAGGTCGGCAGGACGGACAGATCGAGCGCCGACAGGCGCTGGTCGAGGGACGTCATGTCGTGGCGGCACGTCATACGACGCCCCCGTCCGTCCTGCACGCTCCTTAACGTCTCTTCACGGGCGCGGCCGGCCCGCGCGGACGCTCAGCGGGTGATCTGCCATAAGAGCTCGAGCAGCTCCTGCACGGCGGCCCGCCGGTTGTTCCAGCGGGATTCCCAGGACGAGGCAGCCACGACGGCGCTCGCCCGACGCGCCGCCTCCCTGGCGATCTCGGCCTCCCGGCGCGACCGCGCCTCTTCGTCGATCTGCTGCTGCCGCGCCCTCGCGGTGCCGCCCGACGCGGCGAAGGCGAGGAGTTGCGGGAGCTCGCCCCGGTCGAACCAGGTGCCGTGTTCCCTGCAGATGTCGACGATGATGCCGCTCTTGCCGGCGAAGTTCTTGCGGTTCATCGGCTGGCCGCACGCCGGGCACCGGACGTAGCGCACGCGGACGTCGACGTGCTCCGGCCGCCGCGGCGGCCTCGGCGCGCTCGTCCCATAGCTCTCCCGGCGCTCCAGGAGGTCCCGCAAGAGCGCGTGGTCGACGAGCTGGCCGCCGCACCGGCCGCAGTCGCGCAGGAGGCCGGCCGCGGCGCGAAACGCCGAGAAGGGCACGCCGCACTCTGCGCAGAGGAGCGCGTCGGGCTCGGGGATGGGCTCCAGGCCGAGCTCGTGCCCGCACCCGTCGCAGCGCTCCGCGTCGGGGAGGTTCAGCTGGTAGCAGCCGCCGCAGCGCACGGTGGCGAGCGGCCCCTGACACCCGGGGTAACAGCGCCCCTCGGCGTTGATCAGGAGGCCGCATCGGGGGCATGTGCTGCGATCGGCGCGCACCCCGGGAGTCTAGAGGCCCGGAGCGCTCACGAGAAGCGCGATGACAGGCGCCCTCGCTCCGGGCGCCGGCGCCACCTTCAAAGCGCCGGACGGATGATCGGGCTCAGCGCTGCCTGGCGGGGCGCATCCAGGGATGAGGATGGGAGCTCCGGGGGCGGCTGTGCGGCGGCGCGCTGGACCGGCGCACCTGCTTTCCGAGCTCCTCGAGCAGAACTCCCACGGCGGTGTCGTCGTCCTGAAGCACGACGACATGGTCGTTGTTCTCCTCACGCAGGAGCCGGTTCACCTGGAGGGCGCCGACCGCCGTCCGCACGACGATGGCGACGCAGGCGAACTCGCTGACCAGCATGCTGCGCGTGCGCATCGTCGCGGCCTCGAACGCCGGATCGTTGTTCATGGGAGCCCGGCGGAGGTCGAGCAGGTGGCCGAGGCACCAGCGATCCAGCGACTCGTAGACCTTGAGCGCTTCGGAGTGGACCCGGATGAAATCGTCGGGAGACGGATAGGGGACCTCGGAGCGGGTGCTGCGGACGATCGACATCTCCTGATCGAGGGTGACCGTCAGGTGGTCGTTCTGCAGCAGGACATCCATCCCACCACAGGATAGCGAGCCGGCGGCGCGCCGGCACTGAAAAGCAATGGCGAGCTCAGCGCTGCGCCGGCGAATGCTGCGTGATCGGCCAGAACGGACCGCCGCACCGAGGCGTGGGTTCGGGTGTGCGTGAAGCGATGCGCGGCCCAGAACCAGCGGCGTCTGCATTCCCTCGCGATGGGCGCGGGCGGCGGGAACGAGCCTCCTTCAGGCCAGCGAGTTCGGATCTCGGGACGACGACCGGCGGTCATGTGGTTTGGTCATGTTGGTTGATCGTCCAGCACGCCCAGGACTCGCCCCTTCAACCCGTGCCTCCTCCATTACCGCTCACTCGAACCGCAGCGCCTCCACCGGATCGAGCCTCGACGCGCGCCTCGCCGGCCCCACGCCGAACGTGATCCCGATGAGGATCGACACCCCGAGCGCCAGCCCGACTGCGTACGTCGGCACGATGGTGGCCCACTCCCCGAACCGCGACAGCAGCACCGCCGCCCCGTACCCGAGGCCCACCCCGGCCACGCCGCCCGCGAGCGACACGACGACCGCCTCGACAAGGAACTGCCGCAGGATGTCCCCGCGCCGCGCCCCCACCGCCATCCGCACGCCGATCTCGCGCGTCCGCTCCCGCACCGAGACCAGCATGATGTTCATGATCCCGATGCCACCCACGATGAGCGACACCGCCGCCACGCTGCCGAGCAGCATCGTGAAGGTGCCCGTGATCTGCCCCATCGTCGCCAGCATCTCGGCCTGCGACCGCACCTCGAAATCGCTCGGCTGATCCGCGCGCAGCCGGTGGCGCAGGCGCAGCAGCTGCTCCAGCTGCGCGATCACCATGTCGGACCGATCCTCGCTCGCCAGCTGCAGCGAGATCGTCGACAGGTGATCCTGCCCGAACAGCACCGAACGGTGCGTCGACAGCGGCACGAACACCCCGTCGTCCGGCGACCCCATGCCCGACCCCTTCTCCGCCAGCACCCCGACCACCCGGAACGCACTCCCGTTGATCTGGAGCCGCGTCCCGAGCGGCGACGCCCCCGGATAGAGCTGCCGCGCAACATTTGCCCCGAGCACGACAACGCGCGCCCGCTGCTGCTCGTCCAGGTCGGAGAACGAGACGCCGCTCGCCACCGACAGCGAGCGGACCTCGAGGTACGCCGGCGTGATCCCCGTCACGGACGCGTTCAGGTTGCTCGCCATGTACCGCAGCTGCGCGCTGCCGCTCCGCTCCGGCGCGACCGCCGCCACGCCGTCGAGCCCCTTGAGCGCCTCGGCGTCGCCCTCGGTCAGCGTCTTCACCGTGCCCGACCGGACCCCGCTCGCCGACGCGGAACCCGGGCGCACCATCAGCAGGTTCGCGCCGAGCGACCGGATCCGCCCCTCGACGCTGCTGCGCGCGCCCTCCCCGATCCCGAGCACCGCCACGACCGCCGCCGTCCCGATGATCATGCCGAGCATCGTCAGCAGCGTGCGCAGGCGGTTCGAGGCGAGCGAGCGCCACGCGCTCTTCGCCGTCTCCTTGATCAGCATGCCGCCTCCATCTCGCCCGCGTGGAACGCCGACACCACGTCGGCCGAAGGCCCGTCGGCCACGATGTGCCCGTCCCTCATGTGGATGGCGCGCGAGAGCGACCGCGCCACGCCGAGGTCGTGGGTCACCATGATCAGCGTCGTCCCGTCCGCGTTCAGCGACAGGAGCAGCTCCAGCACGTCGCGCCCCGTCTTGCTGTCGAGCGCGCCCGTCGGCTCGTCGCACAGCAGGATCGACGGCCGCGTCACGATCGCCCGCGCGATCGCCACGCGCTGCCGCTGCCCGCCGGAGAGCTCCGACGGCAGGTGCCGCGCGCGCGCCGCGAGCCCCACGCGATCGAGCGCGCCCTCCGCGAGCGCGCGGCTGTTCTTCACCGCCCCGTAGAGCAGCGGGAGCTCGACGTTCTCCGCCGCCGTCATCCGCGGCAGCAGGTTGAAGCTCTGGAACACGAACCCGATGTGGCGGTTCCTGAGCGCCGCGAGCTCGTCGTCGTCGAGCTCCGCCACGTTGCGCCCCCCGAGCCGGTACGTGCCCTCCGTCGGCCGATCCAGGCACCCGAGGATGTTCAGCAGGCTCGACTTCCCGCATCCGGAGGGCCCGATGATCGCCACCGACTCGCCCCGGCGCACCTCGAAGCCGATCCGGTCGACCGCCCGCACCGCGAGATCCTCGCGATCGGCGTGGTACACCTTCGAGAGCCCGCTCACGAGGACGGGGACGTCCATCTCAGCGCCCCCCTCGACCGGCGCCCATCCCCATGCCCATCCCCCGCATCGGGTTCTGGCCGCCGCCCTGCCGCTGCCCCTGCCCCTGCCCCTGCGGCCCCGCCGCGCTCGAGACGGGCGCGCTCGCGAGCACGTCGTCGCCCTCGCTCAGGCCCTCGGTCACGACCATCTGCGAGCCGTCCGTCGCCCCGGTCTGGATCGGCCGCTCCTCGCCGTTCGCGAGCCGCACGAACCGCCGCTTGCCCTGCGACTGCACGGCCAGGAGCGGCACGAGCAGCACGTCCTTCTGCTCCGCGGTCACGATCTCCACGTCCGCGCTCATCCCCGACCGGAGCAGCGACGCGTCCTTGTCCTTGACGACGATCTCGACGTCGAAGGTCACGACGCTCGACACCTCCTTGCCGAGCGGGCTCACCCGGTCGACAACGCCCTGGAAAACACGGTCCCCGTAGGCGTCGACGCGGATGTCGACCCGCTGCCCCGGCGCGACGCGCCCGATCTGCGCTTCGTCGATCGCGCCGACGATGCGCAGGTTCGACAGATCGGCGAGCGTCATCACGGCGCTGCCGCCGCTCACGTTGGTGAGCGCCGACGAGACGAGCGTCCCCTTCTCCACGGCCACGTCGAGCACCGTCCCGGCGATCGGCGCGTAGATCTGCGTCTCCTTCAGCCGCGTCTCGGCGTCCTGCACCGCCAGCTCGGCCGCCTTGAGCTGCGCCTGGGTCGAGCTCAGCTGCGCCCGCCGCAGCGTGATGTTGGCGCCCGCGACCTTCGTCGAGTGCGCCGCCGTGCGGGCCGCGTCGGTTGGCCCGAGGCCCATCTCGGCGCTCTTCTCGGCGACCTCCTGGCTCGTCTGGCTGTTCTTGCGCTCGAGCTCGGCGACGGCGACCGACGCGTTCGCCGCGGCGAGATCGGCCTTCACGCGGTCGCGCGCCACGCGCGCCGCGGCGAGATCGCGCTCCGCGTCCGTCGGGTCCAGGCGCACGAGGAGCTGCCCCGCCTCGACCGTATCGCCCTCCTTCACGAGCACCTCGATGACCTGCCCCGGGGCGCGCGACTTCACCTCGACCTGGACGTCGGGCTCGATCTTCCCGGACGCGGCCGCGGTCTCGGTCAGGCTCCCGCGGCGGATCTCGACGGTGGGGCCGGCGGGGGTCTTCTCGGGCTGCTTGTACCAGGCGTACCCGCCGATCGCGAAGCTCGCCACGGCCAACGCGGCCACGCCGGACATCAGGTAGCGCTTCTTGTTCCTGTTCATGACGACCTCCTGGGCAGCACCGACGCGAAGCGGACGAGCAGCGCGCCCGTCTCGTGATCGAGCTGGAGGCGCGACGCCAGCTCCGTCACCGCCGCCCGCAGCCTGCGGAGCTCCGCCTCCCTCCGCGTCTGCTCCGCCTGCACCACGTCCGCCGACGTCGCGGTCCCGAGCGAGAGCCGCTGGCGCTCGGCCTCGGCCAGCTCGCCCGCCATGCGCGCCGTCTCGGTGGCCAGCGCGACCTGCTCGGCCGCGGCCTCGAGGCTCGCGCGCAGCGAGCTCACGTCGGCCGCGAGCGCCTCGGCGCGCGCCTGGTACCGCGCCTCCGCGGCCGCGAGCTGCGTGCGCGCGCGGGCCGCGTCCGCGGATGCCCGCCCGCCGCCGAGCGGCAGCTCGACCTCGATCCCGCCCAGCACCCCGAACGCGGGCCGGCCGCCCGGCAGCGAGAGCCCCGGCAGGCCGTCGCGCACCCACTGCCCGTCCATCGAGGCCGTCGCGAACAGGTCGAGGCGGATCTGGTCCGCGTCCTCCGCCGCGCCCACCCGCGCGCGCTGCGCGTCGAGGTCGGCGCGCAGCGCCGCGAGCTCCAGCGACCGCTCGCTCGCCGCGCGCACGAGCGCGTCGGCCGGCGGCAGGGCCCCGAGCGACGGCGGCGCGCCCGTCGGGGCGAGCGACGCCGCGCTCGCCGGGGCCATGCCGAGCGCGCGCCCGAGCGCGATGGCCCGCGCCGCGCGCGTCGCCCGCGCCTGCGACAGCGCGTCCGCGATCGACGCGGCCGAGGTCGAGAAGCGCAGGACGTCCACCTTCGTGCCGGTGCCGAGGGTCTCGGCGCGCGCCTTCGCGTCCGCTCGCAGCCGCTCTGCGGCCGCGAGCGCCTGCTCCTGCACGAGGATCGCCTGCTCCGCGTACCAGAGCTCCCAGTACGCCCCGAGCACGTCGAGCGCGGTCTGGCTCGCGGCGAGCTCGCGCTCCTGCTCCGCGGCGACGGCCGACGCCTGCGCCTGCGCGTACGGCGCGAGGACCGCGTCGGTCCCGGCCCCCCGCAGGAGCGGCTGCCGCGCCGAGACGTAAGCCTGGGCGCCGTAGTTCGGCCCCGGGGTCCCGTCCGCGGGCGAGCGCGCCGACGCGCCCACCTCGAGGCTCGTCCCGACGTCGGTCGTGTACCGCAGCGCCGCGTTCGACGCGACGGACGTGCCGCCGGAGCGCTGGAGCGCGCCGGCGCCGTTGCCCGGGGCGCCTCCATTGGCGTCGGCGACCCTGCCGTAGGACTCCTGGTACTGTCCGGTCACCGAGGCCGAGAGCGTGGGCCTGCGGGCGCCCTCCTCGGCGGCGACGGCCTGCCGCGCCGCGGTGGCCTCGAGCAGCGCCGCGCGGAGGGACGGGTTCTGGGAGGCCGCGCGGCGTACCGCCTCCTCGGCGGTGAGCGTCTCGGCGCGCGCCGCGACGCTCAGCGAGCACGTGGCGGCGAGGGCGAGAGTCGCCAGCCACGGCAAGGGAACGGAGCGAGTGAACGTCATGCACCGCAACCTAGAGGGCAGTGTCTCAAGAGGTGTCCTGGTCGTGTAAAGATTCGTCAAGACGCCTCTTGACCAGGCCTTACACGGCGGTGCGACAGCCGCGCTACAGTCGCGACATGACGGATCCGCCCCAGATCCTGGTCATCGACGACGACGCCGAGCTCTGCGAGCTCCTGGCCGAGCTGCTCGGTCAGGAGGGTTACGCCGTGGAGAGCGCGCGCGACGCGATCTCCGGCCTCGCGCGCGCCCAGGAGGAGAGGGAGAGGCCGTTCACGCTCGTGGTGCTCGACGTGATGCTGCCTGGGCTCAACGGGTTCGAGGTCCTCACGCGGCTGCGGCAGAGCTCGCGGGTCCCTGTCCTGATGCTCACCGCGCGGGGCGAGGACGTCGACCGCATCGTCGGCCTCGAGATGGGCGCCGACGACTACCTGCCGAAGCCGTTCAACCCGCGCGAGCTGGTCGCCCGCGTGCGGGCGCTCCATCGACGCGCTTCTCACGCGGGCGCGGCGGCCGGTCCTTCCGCCGCCGAGGCGCAGGGCGCGCTGACGGTCGACGATCTCGAGGTGCTCCCCGCCGCGCGGCGCGTCCGTGTCCGCGGCGAGGAGGTCCGGCTCACCACGGCCGAGTTCGACCTGCTCGAGGTCCTGGCGCGGCAGGCGGGGACGGTGGTCTCGCGCGAGGATCTCGCGCGGCGCGTCCTCGGACGCCGGCTCGCGGCGTACGACCGCGGCATCGACATGCACGTCTCGAACCTCCGCCGCAAGCTCGGGCCTGGGCCGGGCGGCGGCGAGCGCATCAAGACGGTCCGCAACGCGGGCTACATCCTCGCGCGGGAGCGCGGGTGAAGCGCTTTCTCCCCGGAGGGCGGCCGTGAAGAGCCTCTTTTTGCGCCTCCTCGTCTCGCTGTGGCTCGCCATGGCGCTGCTCGTCGGCCTGCTCGCGGTGATCCACGGCTGGGCGTTCTCCGCCGAGCCAAGCGGGCTGCGCCGCCGCCTGAACACGCGCAGCGTCGAGCTCCGGGCCGAGGGCGCGCTCGCCTGCGCGCGGGACGGGCTCCCCGGCTGCGAGCAGCGCCTCGCGCCGCTCGATCCGCGGGATCAGCGCGTCGCGGTCTACCGGGCCGGCGCGCTCGTGATGGGCGAGCCCATCGACGGCGCGCCGCTCGCCGAGGACAGGGCGAGGCGCTCGGCCGACGGCATCGCCATCGAGGTCGGCGAGGAGCGGGAGCTCGTCGCGGTCGTCCTGCGCCGCGACCCTGCCCTCGCCGCGGTCGCGGCCGGCCCTGTCCGGTCGCCGTGGATGTTCTTCATCGTGCCGGAGACGTTGCCGCAGCGGCTCCTCGCCATCGTCGCCGTCACCGGGCTCGTCGCGGTGCTCCTCGCGCGGTACCTGTCCCGTCCGATCCGCATCCTGCGCGGCGCCACGCAGCGGATGGCCGCGGGGGATCTCTCGGTGCGCGTCGCGCAGAAGCTCGCGGGCGCGGACGGCGAGACGCTGGCGCTCGGGCGCGACATGGACCGGATGGCCGAGCGCATCGACGAGCTCCTGGAGACGCAGCGCCGGCTCCTGCGCGACGTCTCTCACGAGCTCCGGTCGCCGCTCGCGCGGCTCAACATCGCGCTCGAGCTCGTTCGCCGGCGCTCGCCGCCGGACGTGGAGCCGGCGTTCGACCGGATCGAGCGGGAGACGGAGCGGCTCAACGGGATGATCGGGGAGCTGCTCACGCTGAGCCGCCTGGAGTCGGGCCGGGGCATGGAGCGCACCGAGCGGGTCGATCTCGCGGCGCTCCTGGAGCAGCTGGTCGAGGACGCCGCGTTCGAGGCCGAGCAGCGGGGCTGCTCGGTCGAGCTCGGGGCGCGCGACGCGTGCTCCCTGGACGGGAACGAGGAGCTGCTCCGGCGCGCCATCGAGAACGTCGTGCGCAACGCGGTGCGCTTCACCGAGCCGGGCACCGCGGTCCGCGTCGATCTCGAGCGCTCCGGCGGGACGGCCGAGGTGCGCGTCCGCGATCGCGGCCCGGGCGTCCCGGAGGGCGCGCTCGGGGACATCTGGAGGCCGTTCTACCGGGTCGACGACCACAGGGCGCGCGGCGCGGGCGGCACGGGGATCGGGCTGGCCATCACGCAGCGGGCGGTGCGGATCCACGGCGGCGAGGTCGAGGCGAGGAACGCGGACGGCGGCGGGCTCGAGGTCGCGCTGCGGCTGCCGGTCGGCGCGGCAGGCGCATGACGCGCCGGCTGCGTTATCGGGCGCGACTCGCCGCTTCGCGCCCGATGCGGGTGACGCCCTGGCCGTTCGATTGAGCGCTGTTCCCCGGCAGGAACAGGTGTCTCCTCCAGAGAGACAGGGCGCTCGATAGCCTCCCTGCAGGCCGTCGAGCGAAGATGGCTCCTCCGAGCCGCGCCTTCGCGCCTTCGCTCCTTTGCGCCAGGTCTGCGCAATCTGTCGGGCCCCGCCTTCGCTCCTTTGCGCGAGGTCTGCGCAACAGCCGTCGCCGGCTCGCCCGGCCCCGGCCAAGAGCGCTCCGAGCTCGCGCGCCGCGCGGCGACTCGTCCTCACGAAAGCGCGGCGCGGCCGAGACAGCCATCGATGGATCGGGGATTGCAGCGTGGCGCACATCATGCACTTGCGCCTGCAACCGCGACTGCGACCCAGACCGAGCAGGGCGATCGCCACCTCGCCCCCACCCCGCCTGCGCCGGACAATCTTCCTGGCGCTGGCCTTCACGACACTCCTCTTCACCAACGTCGCCTGGGCGCAAGCCACATGGGCGAGCCCGGAGTGCGCCGACGCCGGCCTCGAGTCGCCCGCGGGCACGTGTGATGGCCCGTGGCGCTACAGCTGGCGGCGCCTCTGCCAGGATCCGGCGATCTGCGGCTACTCGGGCGTCTGCGCGAATTACAACAGCTGCAAGACCTACGGCGCCGGGATCAACGAGTCGAACATCGTCGAACGCCCGAGCACCCAGTACACCTCGACATGCCAGACGACGTACGGAGGTCCCAATGACGGTCTGACGACCTGCCCCCCGGACACGACGACGATCTGCAGCAACCTCGCCACGAACCGAAAGAACGAGATCAGGAGCTCCGTCGTACCGACGACCGGCCCCAATTACAGCACGTGGCTCTCGCGGTTCAACGTGCAGCCGCGGACCGTCATCCTCAGCGACAGGACCACCCAGAGCGGAGGCTTTCCGCTGGAGAGGATACGGACGATCACCTACAGGTGCGAGCTCAACATCACGAGCTTCCCGCAGCCCAACACCGGGCCAGCCCCCGAATGCGGCTGTCACGACTACAGGCCCAACGAGTGCGCCTGCGAGACGGGCACCACGCTGACCACGCCCTCACCCAACGCGCCGGCGCCGACCGCGCCGAGCGGCCCCGGCCAGACGTTCCCCCCGAGCTCGCCGCCGGTCTGCCTCACCTGCGATGATCCCGACTTCGTCGCCGACAGCGACGCTCACGCGATGGCCGCCTGCCTCGTCGACAAGATGGCGGGCGCGCCCGCCCACGTGGCGCAGGCTCAAGCCGCCCGGCTCAAGCTGGTCCTCGAGCTCGCCGCCCACCGGCTCAGCGCGTCGGAGCGCGCTCAGATCGAGCTCCTCTACAGCTCCTTCGCGGGCGCGCCCGCGTGCCAGCTCCCGCTCGCGCTCGATCCGGCGTGCGCCGCGTCGGCTGTGAGCCCGAGCGGCATGAACATCGCCAGCCAGCTCCAGCTGTGCGCCGACCTCGACGCCGCCCACGTCCCCGTGGAGGCCGTTCGCGCCGAGCTCCCCCATTGCCTCGACGTGCTCGCCGAGCTGCCCGAGCTGCCCGAGAGCGCCTGCCGCGAGACGTTGCTCGCTGTCGGCGCGGAGATCGTCGCGACCCTGATCGAGCGCACGACGTCGACGTACAGCGCGGCGGGCGGGCTGGAGGACGATCTGCTCGAGAGCCTCCGCCACCTCGATGCCTGGTACAGCGCCGTCGCCGCGATCGGGGATCCCGGCTGGGTGCGCGCGCAGAGCGGCGCCCTCGCCGGCCGCATCTGGGAGCGAGCCCACGAGGCGGCCGAGCCCTTGCCCGCGAACGCCGGCAGCGACGCCGCCGCGGCCGCGCTCCTCGCCGACGTCGCCGCCTCGGGCCTCGCCGTCGACTGGGCGATGCTCCGCGCCGCGTTCCACCCCTCGAAGCCGATCGCCTCGCCGCCGCTCCTGTTCATCGTCGGCGACGCGCTGCGCGGCACGCTCGATCGCCTCCAGCAGGTGAGCCCGATCCACGACGTCGCCTGCAGGTTCGCCGGGTGCGCGCCCACAGCGCCGGGCGGCGCGCCGCTCGCGACGCCGGCCTCCGAGGCGTGGCGCGCCCTCGCCGCCATCGACGACGCGGGGGCGCTCGCCGACGTGCTCGCCCACGCCGGCGCGCTCGGCAGCCAGCAGCCCGCGCTCGTCGCCGCCCTCGCGGCCTTGGTCCAGCAGCACGCGGCGCTCGCCGAGGCCTGGAGCAGGGCCGGCGGCTCGTCCCTGGCCGCGCTCGCCGACCCGAACGCCGAGGTGCCGATCGAGGCCGAGGGCCTGGCCGCGCTCGTGCGCGCCGCGCGCGGCGCCGCCACGAGCTACGCCGCCACCGGCCTGATCGCCGCGTCGCCCGCGCGCCTCAGCTCGGCCGTGCTCAAGCGCGAGCAGCTCGTCGGGTACATCGACTACGGCGTCAGCGCGGTCGACGGCGCGGCCGACGACTTCGCCGCCGCCCGGCTCGCCACGACGAACGACCTGCTCGCGCAGACGCGCGCGGCGGGCGAGACCCGGAGCGTCCTCGACCGCGTGGCGTCGCAGGTGCACGAGGCCCGCGCGCTCCTCGGCCGGCTCGACGCCCTGCGCTCCCGCGAGGCGTCAGAGCACGCCGCGATCGGCGACTTCATGAGCGCGTTCGAGGCCGTGATCGCGTCGGGCGCCTTCGACGCCGACGCCGCCTACCAGGTCGACACGCTGCCGCCCGTCGAGATCAGCCCGGACGACGCGCGCTTCCCCGTCGGCGGCGAGCTCGACCTGCCCTCGATGCACGCGGCCGTGGTGACCCTCTTGCCCGGCGAGATCCTCGACGTCGACATGCCCGACCGGACGTGGACGCCCACGTGCGCGCTCGACCTCTCCCAGATCGCCTCGCCCACCGGCGCCGCCGCGGACATCGACGTGCTCGGCGCCGTCGCCGGCCCCGAGGGCTACTACATCACGTGGTCGAACACGCACTACGAGGCTGACGGCGTGAACCAGAGCCACACGCAGATCGAATCGAGCCTGGAGATGTTCGAGCGGTGCACCGGCTTCAGCGCCTCCTGGCCGCCGAGCATCCCGGACCTGCCCAGCTCGCCCCTCGTGGCCTCGTACACCGAGCGGCGCTGCACGAGCGAGAGCTGGGGTACGACCGATTCGTACGGGACCTCGCACACGCTCGGCACCGACGCGCGCATGAGCGCCAGCTTCAACGGCGGGCTGCGGCTGCCCATCGTGCCGGTGCCCGCGGCGCCGGTCGGGAGCCTCCTTGCCGTGCTGACCCTGCACGACCAGCCGGACGTCATCCTCGACGTGCGCGTCGTCAACCCGCGCGACGCGATCCAGGCGCCGGCGGTCGACCCGGCCATGGAGACGGAGATCGACGTCCACTTCCTCGTCAACGACGTCACGGGCGCCTGCGCGCGCCCGACCGCCGACTCCCTCCTGCTGAGCATGCGGGTGATCACGCCCGTCGGGCTCGTCGCGCGCTCGCTGGGCGCAGGGATGGCCCGGACGATCGACGCGATCGAGGCGCAGGCCTCGGACATCCTCGCCCAGGGCGGCATGACGAGCCAGGACGCGGGCGCGCTGCGCGCGGACGCGTGGTCCCGGCTCACCCTCCTGCTCGCCGCGCAGGGCAACGGCCTGCAAGGCCTGCCGGTCGAGCTGAAGAACCTCTACGAAGCGTGGATCGAGAAGGAGATCGCGAGCCTCGGCCGGCGCGGCGAGATCCACCGCGTCCAGCACGACATCGCGCGCATCGGCCTCGACCTGCTCGCGCTCGAGCACGAGCTGAGCAACACCGAGGCCGCGTCGCGCCTCTTGCGCCTCATCCCGCGCTGGCGCCTGCGCGACCTCGCCGGCGTGGAGCTCCGCCCCGCGATCGAGTCGCTGCGGGAGATCCTCTCGGACTACGCGGCGCCGATCTTCCAGCTGCGCGATCCCGCGGGCCTCGGCGGCCTCCGCGCCTCCGCGGCCGGGCAGCTCGCGGCGCTGCTCGGCGTGAGCTTCGCCGCCCCGCTCGACGAGGTCGCGGACGATCTGCGCCTCTTCGCGGTCCGCGCCCGCAACAGCCTGGTGGCGGCGCAGTTCGAGCTGCCGAGCGACGCGCGCCGGACGGTCGTGGTGGCGTTTCCGCGCGATCCCGGGGCGTGCGAGGGCCTGTGCGACGAGTTCCGGAGCGCCTCGGAGCAGGCGTCGGAGCGGGCGTGGCGCGGCATCGAGCAGGACGGCCACGTCGCCGAGCTCGCGGTGCAGGCCGCTGACCTCTACGCGTTCTCGGGCGGCAACGCGCGCCTGTCGTGCCACGACGTCGCCCCGGTCGTGCGCCGGGCGTCGGTCTACATGCTGAACCCCGTGAACACGTCGATCGACTTCACGGCGCTCGGCCGCGAGCTGCCCGCCGTCGCAGGCGCGGGCGCCGCGCGTTTCTCGTTCCCGCGCGTCGGCGGCGTCCTCGAGCTCACGGCCGACACCGAGGCGGGCGTCCCGCTCAGCCTGCCTGTCATCAACGGGCCAGGCGGCGACGTGCTCAGCGACTTCGGGGCCAGCAACGAGCTCGGCGCGGGCGCGGGCATCTCGCCGTTCACGACCTTCTCGGTCGACTTCACGAGCTTCTACACCGATCCGCCGGCGACCTTCATCGACGAGACGCTCGCGGTGCTGCTGGTGCTCGAGGTCGAACGCCGCGTGAACACCGGCCTCAGCTTCGTGCCCGCCGTCTGCCAGAACAGCGTGAACCTCGCCGGAGGCGGCCTGATCGAAGAGCTGCCGCCGCAGCTGCCGCCGGAAGAGCTCTAGACACGAGCGCAGAGGGGGCGCGGGCGCGAGCGGACCGCGCGGTGGCTGGGTCGCCCGGGGCGACCCCCCCGCGCGGGCCGCGCGCGCGCGCCCCTCGACCGGTCCTCCTTTGCGCCCGCCTCCGGCGGGGACGCGTTGTTCGTCAACACCCTTTCCATCTCACCTTCAGGAGCCCATGATGAACTGGTTACGTCATGCTTTGCCTGCGACAGCGGGCCTCGCCGCCGCTCTCGGGGCCCACGAGGCCGCGGCCGCGGGGCCGTTCAAGGACCAGCTGGTGCAGCCGCCCAGCATCGCACAGCCCGAGCGCGGCTCGATCGCCGGCAGCCTCTCGCGGCTGGCGTTCGGACCGTCGGCGCTCGCGCGAGGCGCGTATTCGCTGCCCTTGCCGATCGACGCGCCGGCGGAGAGAGGCGGCCTCCTCGCCTCGGTCGTGCCCTCGTATTCCGCCGAGGGCGGGGTCGGCGAGTGGGGCGTCGGCTGGCAGACCGACCTGACCATCCGGCGGCACCGGGTCGTCGGCGAGATCGATTTCACGGCGGGCGACTCCTTCACGAGCCCGTGGGGCCGGCTGGTCGAGGGCGACGACGGCGCCTACTACCCGGCCGGCCTGCGCAGCATGGTGCGCCTCCGCCTCAGCGACGAGGGGTGGGTGGCGACGACCTCGGACGGCACGCGTCATCGCTTCGACGCCGCGGACGCCAGCGTCACGCCGGACGGCACCTACTCCTGGAACCTGAGCCGCGTGGAGACCCTCTTCGGCGACTCGACGACCTTGACCTGGACTCACAACGATACGGGACGGGCGTTCCTCTCCGAGGTCCGCTGGGGCGGCCGCTTCGACGGGAACCAGTACCGGATGACGTTCACCTACGAGCCGCTGTCCACGCCGTTCGCCACCTTCGTCTCGGGCGCGAAGACGCTGCTCGATCGGCGCGTCACGCGCGTCGCGGTGTCGGCCCGGAACGGCGCGTACCTCGAGCGCTATCGCTACGACCTGACGTACCAGACCTCGCCGACCGGCCCGGCGTTCTACCTGGCGAGCGTGACCAAGCGCTACGCCTCGGGCGCGACCGAGCCGCCCGTCACCTACCGCTACGACTTCTCGACCGATCAGCTGGCGAACGCCACGTTCCAGCCGGCCCCCGCGCTCGACGGGTACCTCGCCACGTACGGATCAGGCGCCATTCAGCCCGACAAGGCGGCCATGACCGACCTCGAGCGCAACGGCCTCACCGACATGGAGGTGCACCTCGACCAGACGCTCGTTCGGCAGACGGAGACAGGCTATGTCTTCGAGGCGCTGCCCGCCCCCACGGGCGCCGAGAACCCGCTCTGCCGGCCGGCCCCGTCGGCGACGAACAAACCGCGCTTCCTGGCGCGCATGCACGGCGACGCCACCGAGCCCAACGTGGTCGTGACGGCCGCGAGCTCGACGGGGGCGCAGACGCGCGTGATCGTCTGCGATCGCGCCGGCTTCACGCAGCTCGATCAGTGGATCACCGGCGCCTGGGCCACCGGGCCGAACACCCGCCTCGCCGACCTCGATCTCGACCAGCGGCCGGACATCGTGCGGGTCTCGTACGGCAGCGCGCAGGTGCTGCGGAACACCTCGATCTCGCCCGCTCAGGCGTCGTTCGCGCCGGGGGCGACCTCATCGCTCCTGCCGAGGGTGACGCCCACGGCGAGCTGGGTCCTCGACGTCAACGGCGACGGGCGGCCCGACCTCATGGTGCGCCACAGCGGCGGCGTGGTGGTCTGGCGCGGCGTCGGCTCCGGCCGCTTCGAGCAGACCGGGACCTCGTACCTGTTCACCACGGCCTCTGGACTGCCTCTCTCGGGGCTCTCCACCTACGAGTTCAGCCACGGCGACTTCAACAACGACGGCCTGTCCGACCTCATCCTGACCAAGGGCCAGACGGTCCTCCTCTTCACGAACCGTGGCAGCTCCTTCGTCGAGACCCCGGTGTCCGCCTTCGCGTCGATCCCCTGGTCCGTCTCCTTTCCGGTGGTCGTCGACCTGTCGGGCTCGGGCAACGAGCAGATCGTCATGGCGAACGGCGCGCACGCCGAGGTGCTGCAGCTGTCGCGGCCGTCCACCGGCCTCCTGCTCTCGTCCGACGACGGCAAGGGCACCGTCGTCCACTTCGGCTACGGCCGGGTGCGCCCGGCGCCCGGGGTGAACCAGCTCTATTCGATCCTCACGTCGATGCGCGTCGAGTCCTCGGGCTACGACCCTGTCACGTACACCTACGAGTATGGCTCGCCCGTATGGCACACGGCGGGCAAATACCTTGTCGGGTTCGAAGAGGCGCGCAAGGCGTCTCCCTACCTGCACGAGACGGTCGCTTTCCATAACGACAACGACATCGCGGGCGTCGTCACTGGCACGCGCGACGAGGACGACCGCATCCCCGGCCTCGTGCGCTTCTCGGAGCGGGGTCTGGAGCCGGCCGCCTTCCACGGCGTCCCGTGGCTCCGGGTGCTGTGGGAGGAGCGCGGATGGCAGGCGGAGGACGGCAGCGCGGCGGTGACGGCGCGCACCGACTTCCGCGAGTACCACGACGGGATCTGCCCGACCGTGGTCGAGACCACGGGGCCGGACGGCATCGGCCGACAGGAGACGACGTTGATGGAGGTGGCCGAGCTCGATCCCGAGCTCGTCTGCCTCACCGGCTCGCAGCGCGTCATCGGTACACACGACGACGCGACCCTCGACTACGACTACCGCGTCGACATCGAGCGGGACGATTTCGGCCGTGTCACCCGCGCCTCGCAGGCCGGGCCGACAGGCCCGATCGTGCTGCAGGAGGTGGCCTATGACGACGACCATCGGGTCGCGTCCATCGGCTCGCCAGGCGCCGGCACGTCGTTCTACACCTACGATCCCGTGACCGGGCAGCTCAGCACGGTGACGTCGCCCGACGGCGTGGTGGAGAGCGTGGTTGGCCGCGATCCAATCACGGACGCGCTCGTCCACTCGCGGATCACCCGCGGCGGCGCCGCCTGGAACAACTTCGCCGACTATGACGGCCTGGAGCGCCTGCGCGCCACCTGGGACGACCTCTCCGGCGCCACGCCCGCCCGTCCGCTCAACCAGATCGACTATGTCTGGGCGACGGCCGCGGCGCCGGGTCAGATCCTCGAGCGCCACCTCGTCGACGCCGCAACCGGCGCGGCCACCGAGATGGCGGACCTCCTCGCCGCGGACGGCGCGGTGCTGGCCAAGGCCGCGCTCCAGCCCGGCGGCTACAGCCTGTCTCGGGTGACGCAGGTGAGCCGCTCGTCCGCGGAGGTGCGCGAGTTCGCGCGCGATCCCATGCCCTCGCTGGGCGGCTTGACGCACGCGTCCTTGCTCGCAGGCGCGACGCTGCTCGGCGTGTCCACGAAGACGGGCGCCGGCAGCGACCTC
Source organism: Sorangium sp. So ce327 (assembly GCF_051530205.1). Lineage (NCBI taxonomy): Bacteria > Pseudomonadati > Myxococcota > Polyangiales > Polyangiaceae > Sorangium > Sorangium sp. So ce327. Next base: position 7,169,384 of record NZ_CP150330.1, read on the forward strand.
TCGTCGTGGTCGACGGTGCAGAGCGGCGTCACCGGCGAGAACGAGGTGATCCGCGAGATCGTCGGCGACGAGCTGGTGGTGACCGCGATCGAGAACGGCGCCTACGCGACGAGGACCGGCGCGGGGGCCGACGGCCGGCCGCGCTGGTTCAAAGATCAGAGCGGGGCGGTGACCTCCTACGCCCACGACGCCATGGGCCGGCTCCGCCGGGTCTACACGCCGGCCGGCGTCCACAGCCTCGACTTCGACGCGTACGGCCGCCCCTCGGTCGTCCAGCGCGAGGACGTGCAGCGCGTCGAGTGGTCGTACGCCGCGGAGACAGGGCGGATGACCGAGCGGCGCGAGCTGTCGACGGCCGGCGTGCTCGACCGGAGGACGAGGTACGAGCACGACGCGATCGGGCGCATCACCCGCACCGTCGAGACGAAGTCGTCGAGCGGCGAGACCCGCACGGTCGAGACGGGCTGGGATGGCGCGCTGCCTGGCGGCCTCACCCTCCCTGGCCAGCTCGGCTTCGCGACCACGGTGACGACCGGCGAGATCACGAAGGTCACGACGCGCCGAGCGGACGGAAAGGTCTCGGCGACACGCTGGGATCTCGACGGGTGGCGCAAGCTCGATCAGGACATCTCGCTCTACGCGAACGGCGCGACGAAGAGCGTGACGCTCCGCGTGTCGGACCACAACGACGCGCCCCTCCTCGTGACGACGAGGGCGTACGACTACGACGCTTACGGCCGACTGGTCAGCTGCCGGCTGGACGGCGCGCTCCTGTTCACGATGACGTACGACGGCGAGGGCCGGCCCGAGACCGTGTACTTCGCGGACGGCGCGCTCGACCTGAGCTACGACCCCATGACGCGGGCGCGGCGAGGTTATGAGATGAGCGGGAGCGTCTCCGGCGCGGTGAGCTGGGAGAAGAACGCGCGTGGCCTGATGGCGGCGGAGATCTTCGAGCTCGGCGACGACACGTTGCGCCGCGGCTATCGGTACGACGCGCGCGGCTTCCTCGTCGGCGCGTCCGACGGCGCGGGCTCGGCGAGCTACAGCTACGACGCGTCCGGGCTGATCGCGTCGGCGAGCGACGAGCTCGGCGACCGGCCCATCGCGCGCAGCGCCGCGGCCATCACGGCGGGCGGCGAGAGCTACCAGGTCGACGCCATGGGCCGCGTGACCGCGCACGACGACCTCACGGTCGAGTATGGTCCGAGCGGCGACGTCGAGCGTGCCTATCGCGGCGCCGACGAGCTCCGCTTCGCGTACGACGAGGCAGGGCAGCGGGTGCTCAAGTACAGGAACGGCGTGCCCGTGGCGGGGTACGTGGCGGGCGCCTACCTCAGCGAGGACGGGCTCGTCGAGCCGGTGAACGTCGCGGGCATCACGGTCGGCGTGATCGACAACGGCGTGTTCGAGCGCTTGCCGTTCGACCCGCGCGGCACGAGCATCTCCGACGAGGCCGGCGCGCTCTCGCTCGCCTCGGCCTACGGGGCGCGGATCGAGTACGGCCCCCTCGCCGAGGCGATCGACTATGTGCAGAAGGGCTATGACCGCGATCTCGGCCTCGTGCGCATGGGCGTCCGCGACTACGACCCGCTCCTCGGGCAGTTCTGGACGCCGGATCCCCTGTTCTTGACCAGCATCGACAAGTGCGTCGCGTCGCCGGCCGAGTGCAACCTCTACGGCTACGCCAGGAACAACCCGGTCAGCTACGTCGATCCGACGGGCACCGACGCGGACAACCGGAGGACGCCTCCGGAGCTCGAGGGAGGGGACGACAAGCGCGTGGCGGAGATGAGGGCCAAGACCGGGCTCCGCTATGAGAACAGCCACGCGCTCGCGGCGGGCGACAGGGTGATCTCCGGCATCGATTACGCCGTCACGCTCGATAACATCAAGCAGCGCTGGGACGCCACGAACGGGGAGATCTACTACCGCGACTGGGGTCTCTGGACGAGCAGCAGGTGGCTCGAGGGCAGCATCCCGCAGCGGGATTTGAACGAGATCGACAAGCAGCTCCGGACGTTTCCGACCGGCGTCGGCGACTGGACGTTCACGACCTCGAACGGCTACGAGGTGCGCATCATGGTCATCACGCCGATCGCCGGCACCTTGAGCGAGGCATCGATGACGTCCGGAACGTCGGAGAAGATCACGCTCGGCATGACGTTCAAGGAGTATACCGAGACCGCGACGAAGAGCGGCGCCAACCTCGGCCTCTCGGCAGGAGACTCCAAGACTGCGAGCGCGAACTTCGGGACTTCCTACGAGGAGGCGACGAAATCCGGCACCGAGCGCACCAGCCAATCGACCAGCGAGACGGGGCGGAGCGCCAACGTCACGTACAAGTTCAGCCATCAGGCGGAGTCGGCGAAGATCCTGGTCGGCGTATGGAAGAGCGGCAAGCAAGGCGTCTGGACCACGCTGGCGACGAGCCACGAGGGCTCAGACAACCACCTCATCCAGCACGCCTACGTGCCGATCCCGGGCGGGAAGCCGTAGCTCGCCGGGCGGACCTCTCCCGTCCGTCCGGGCTGGTCTCTCGCGGCGGGACGCGGTAGGAGGGCGCCATGCTCAAGCACAACAGCTACTTCAACGGCAACGTCCAGAGCGTCGGCTTCGAGCGCCATGGGCGCCGTCAGACGGTGGGTGTCATCGACACCGGCGAGTTCCACTTCTCGACCGAGGCGCCGGAGCGGATGACGGTCGTCGCCGGCGAGCTCGCGATCCGCATCGACGGCTCCACGGAGTGGCGCGCCTATCCGGCAGGGACGTCGTTCGAGGTGGCAGGCAAGAGCGGCTTCGACGTCAGGGCCACCCAGCCCACCGGCTACCTCTGCGAGTTCCTCTGAGCGCGCCCGCGGCGTAGAGCGGCCTAGGCGTCGAGCCAGCGCCGCTCCAGCTCCAGCGTGGCCACGTTGTCCGGCACATTGCCGAGGAACTTCCCGCGCCACACCGGATCGCCGATCTTCCGCGCCCGCTCGAGCAGGCGCTCCCGCGCCGAGGCGATCGCCATCATCGCCTCCCGCCCGTGGCCGCAGGCCGAGAGCGCCTCGGCGTGCGAGAGGCGCACCAGCGACTCGCCCACCTCGGCCCCCATCGACTCCAGCAGGCAGAGCGCCTCGGTCGTCGCCGCGAGCGCGTCCACCGCCTGCCCCGCGTCGAGCAGCGCCCGCCCGAGCACCGCGTACGCGAAGGCCCGCAAGGGCGGCGCGCCGTACAGGATCGCGACAGCGGCGCGCGCCTCGCGCTCGGCCCCCCCGAGATCGCCCGCCTGGAGCACGATCCTCGCGAGGCACGCCCGCCCGGCGCCCTCCCCGCGCGCGTCGCCGAGGCGCTGGGACGTCGCGATCGCCTCCTCCGCCGTCCGCCGCGCCTCCTCGACGAGGCCCCGCTGCGCGAGCACCGGACCGAGGTTGAGGAGCGCGCCGAGCCGGACGTCCGACAGGCCCATCCGCTCCGCGTCCGCGAGCGACGCGCTGAGCGCCGCCTCGGCCCCCTCGAAATCGCCGAGCTCCGCGTAGCAGGAGCCCAGGTTGTTCCTGGCCCAGCAGGCGTTGCGGCGATCGCCCGCGTGCTCGAACGCCGCGAGCGCCGCCTCGAAGCCCGCGAGGCACGCGCCGGGATCGCCGACCGCCATCGCCCGGTACGCGCGCGCCTCGTGGAGCCGCGCCAGCACCTCGACCTCCTGCTCGGTCTCCTCGGCGTCCTGCTCGATCCCGTCGAGCAGCTCGTCCGCGAGCTGGTACCGCCCTCCGAACACGAGCCGCCCGGCGCCCGCGCACAGGCACACGCTGCGCGCGGGGCGCGCCGACCGCCGCGCCTCGGTGCCCTGCGCCAGGCGCAGCAGGCCCTCGACCTGGTCGTGGTTGCCGCGCTTCGAGGCCGCGAGGATCACCTGCGTGAGCGCCGAGAACCACGGCGCCGACCCGGGCGCGAGCCGCTCTAGGGCCTCGGTCCCCCGCCGCTCGGCCAGCGCGAACTCGCCCCGCCAGAGGTGCGCCTCCGCCTGGCAGAGCCGCAGCGCCCCGGCCGTCGCCTTCGAGGCGCCGCGCGCGATGCCGCGCTCGACGCGCTCGATCGCCGCGCCCAGGTCGCTCCCCAGCAGCGCCTGCTCGGCCGCGCGCAGGGTCGCCGCCGCGGCCCGCGCCGGCTCGCCGCCGCGCTCGAAATGCTCGGCCAGGGCCATCGGATCCGCCACGCCCGTCCGCTCGAGCCACTCGCCGGCGAGCCGGTGGCCGAGGCGGCGATCGTGATCGGTCAGCATCCCGTACGCCGCCTCGCGCACGAGCGCGTGCCGGAACCGGTACTCGGCCGCCTCCGGCGCGCCTTCCACGGAACGCCGGACGATCAGCTCCCGCACCTCGAGCTCGGCGAGCAGCGGCTCGACCTCCGCCCGGCCGACCAGCGCGGCGACCCCGCTCCGCGAGAAGGTCTCGCCGAAGATCGCCCCGGCCCGCAGCGCCCGCCGCGCGCCCACGTCGAGCGCGTCGAGCTCCGCCTGCACCATCGCCAACACCGTCTCGGGCAGGTCCACGCCCTTGCCCGCCGCCGCCGCGCGGATCTGCTCCTCGAGGTAGAAGGCGTTGCCGTCCGCGCGCTCGACCAGCGTCGCCACGAGCGCCGGGCTCTCGCGCTCGCCGAGCACCTGGCGCACGAGCCGCTCGCTCGACCGGCGCGAGATCCCCGCGAGGCGGAGCTTGTGCCCGCGCCGCTCGTCCCACAGCTTCGGGAAGAGCTCGTGCACCTCGGGCCGGCCGAGCGCCATGACCATGAACGGCCGGTCCTTCAGGTTCCGGAGCGCGGCGTCGACCATCGTGACCGTGGGCAGGTCGCCCCAGTGCAGGTCCTCGAGCACGAGGAGGACCGGCTGCACCGCGCACTCGGCGCGCAGGAAGTCCTCCCAGGCGAGGCGCAGCTGATCGCCCATGAGCATCGGGTTGCGCCGCGCCGCCCGGAGCTGCACGTCGTCGTCCGGGAACGGCGCGCCGACGAGCTCGCCGAGGAACGTCGCGACCCGCGCGGCGTCGAGCGCCGCGTGCCGCTCGACCCGCGCCCGCACCTTGCGCCGCCGCTCCTCGACGGGATCGGCGTCCGTGAGGCCGATCGCCCGGCGGAGCGCGTGCGCGAGCAGGCCGAAGGCCGACCCGGCGCTCATCGGATCCACCTGGCCGAGCCACACCTCGACCGGCTCGCCGTCCTCCCGGATCGCGCGGACGAGCTCGTGGCGGAGCCGCGACTTGCCGATGCCCGCCGGCCCCGTGACGAGCACGACGCTCGGGGTCGACTCCTCGATGCAGCGGGCGAGCTCGTCCCGGATCAGCGCGAGCTCCCGCTCGCGTCCGACGCACGACGTCGCCTTGCCGAGCACGTGGGGCGGCGCCTCCGGCTCCTCGCGCGCGCCGTGGAGCCAGGGGCCGCCCCCGTCGGACGTGATCTCGAACCGCGCGCCGAGCAGGCCCGCCGTCACCTCGTCGATGCGGATCGCCGGCGCGCGGGACGTCGCGCGGCCCTCGGGGAGCAGCTGGACAACGCGGTCGATGAGGTCGCCGATCGGCATGCGCGAGGCGATCTCCGCCCTGCCCGTGACGACCGCGACCGGCGCGCCGCCGAGGAGCGCCTGGACGGCGAGCGCGCAGCGGGCGGCCCGGGCCGCGAGGTCGGTCGTCGCGCCGGCCCCGGACAGCACGACGAGCGGCAGCCGCGCGTCGACGAGCTCGAGCTGGCCCTTGTAGCGCGCCGCCGTGGTCGAGAGCGCCTGCGCGCGCGCCTGCTCGTCGACCTCGGGGAGCGACGGTTCGGCGGTGGAGAGGCCGTCGCGCGCGAGGACGAGGCACATCACCTTGCGCTCGCCGGTCGTGAGCTCAGGCGGGCGGACGGACATCGAGGGCGGGCGGACGGAGATCGCCGCGGGATCCATGAGCCCGGCGAGCTCGATCGCGACCGCGTTGCCGTCGCTCGGCCGCCCCTCGGGCGACTTCGACAGCATCCGCTGGACCAGCGCGTCGAGCGCCTCGGGCACGTCGTCGCGGAGCCACCGGAGCGACGGCGGCTCCTCGATCAGCACCTTGACGAGCACGGCGAGCCCGCGCGCGCCGCGGAACGGGGCGCGCCCCGAGATGCACTTGTAGAGCAGGCAGCCGAGCGCGAAGACGTCGGCGCGCGCGTCGACGTGCGCCTCGCCGCGGGCCTGCTCCGGCGCCATGTAGCCGGGGGTGCCGAGGATGGCGCCGGGCATGGTGAGCTGCTGGTCGATGCCGGACATCCGGACGACGCCGAAATCGATGAGCGTGATGCGGTCGATGGTGCCGCCGACGAGGAGCAGGTTGCTCGGCTTGAGATCGCGGTGGACGACGCCGAGCCGGTGCACGGAGCCGAGGGTGGTCGCGACGCGCCGGCCGAGCTTGAGGCTCTCCTCCAGGGTGAACGCCTGCCGGGCAAGGCGCTGGGAGAGGGTCTCGCCGGTGAGCCACTCCATGGCGAGGTAGGGGTGGCCGTGCTCCGTGCGGCCGTGCGAGATGTACCGCACCACCCCCGGCACCCGCAGCGTGGCGAGCGCCTGCGCCTCGCGCGCGAGGCGGTTCGAGTCCTGGGAGGCGGCGTTCTGGAGGACCTTGAGGGCGATGGTCTCGCCGGTCTTGAGGTCGCGCGAGCGGAAGACGTGGCCCATGCCGCCGGCGCCCGCGAGCTCCATGATCTCGAACCGGCCGTCGATGACGTCTCCCGCTCGCATTGCCTGCCGTCGCTCCGGATCGTCCGCCCTGTGTGGGAGCTACGCGAAGTTCACCTGAATGGCCAGCGGTTCAGGGTGACGGGCGTGTCCCCGGAAGCGGGCGCCGAGAGGCGCCGCCGCTGTCATGCAATCACCACCGATTGCCGCGCTCCGGTGCGCATCGTCACCAGAGAGCGCGGCCAGGGGCAACTCTGCAGCGTCGAAGCGCCGGCGGCCCCGCTGAGACCGGCGCGGCCGTGGTGGCCCAGGCGCTGGCCGCTCCCGCCGCCGCGACGGGCGTTGGCCGGCCACCCGCGCTCCGGCTCCCCGGACCGCATTCGCCCCGTGGTCCCGCGGGCCGCGCCCCATTTTTCCCCGCCCCATGCCCCCGCGGCTTTTTCGTCCAGGCGACCTCGGGTGCGACGGGCGGCCGATGTGTAGCGGCGCGCCCCGGAAAACGAGGCGCGGGGGCCCTTCGTCGTGTGACGCTGCGCGCGGCGCTTCCTCTGTCGCGTCTGCGTGATAAATGAGCTTGTCTGGGGAGAGGGGGGAGGCGACCGGAACGCGCTGGACCCCCTTTGTCAAGCGAAGGAGGCCGCTCTTGTCAATCGTGCCCGGAACCGTTCTGCTCCAGCGCTACCGCGTGGTACGTCATCTCCGCCGCGAAGGCCTCGGTGAGGTGTTCAGCGCCGAGGACGCGAGCGCCGGCCGGCGCGTCGCGGTCAAGGTGCTCGGCGAGCCCCCGGTACGCCAGGAGCCGGGAGGCGTGCTCAACACGCCAGAGCGCATGCCCCAGCAGGAGGCCGAGGCGCGCTTCCGGCGAGAGGCGGTGGCGTGCGAGCGGCTGCGGGGCCCGCACACACTGCCCTCGCTCGACGGCGGCAAGGACCCGGCGCACGGTCCTCTCCTCGTCTTCGAGCTACGCGAGGGGGAGCTCCTCAGCGAGCGCATCTCCCGGCAGGGGCCGCTCCCGTTCAGCGCCGTTCACCCGCTGGGCGGGCAGCTCTGGTCGGCGATCGCCGAGCTGCACGAGATTGGCATCATCCACCGCGACATCAGCTCCGCGAACGTGCTCCTCGACCAGGGTCCTGACGGCGAGCGGCTGACGCTCCTGGATCTCGGCTCGTGCAAGCTCCCTCCCGGGCTCTCCGACGCCGCGCCGACGTTACCGAGCCGGTGTCTCGGCGATTTCAGGTTCGCGCCGCCCGAGCAGCTCACGAAGGGGAAGACGGTGGATCACCGGGCCGACCTCTATGCGGCCATGACGGTGATCTTTCACGCGCTCACCGGCGAGCTCCCCTACGCCGCGCGCAATCTGATGATGCTCGCCGATCTCAAGACGAGGACGCCCCCGCGCCGCCTGGGCAGCCTGATGCCTCCGCCGGTCGACCGGGAGATCGAGGTGTTCGTGAACAGGGGTCTGGCGCACAGCCCGGACCGCCGCTTCGCGAGCATCGCCGAGGTGATCCAGGGCTGGCAGGCGCTGAGCCCCGCCGCCTGAACGTCTCGACGGCTCTCGCGCGGCCCCAGCGCCGCTGAAGGCTGGACACCCGGCCTGCCGATTCCACCGCAGCGTCCCCGCGCCGACAGGAAGGCACCCGGACAGCGCCGCGCGCTTGCTGCCTTCCTGCTCCCCCGCCCGATTTCTCCGCGAGGCCAGGCGCCCCTGCCCGGCCGAGGCCGCCGGTTCGCCGGCGAGCTCAGCTGGACGGCGGAATCCCCTGCCGCCGGCCGCGCCCAGAGGCCCCGTCGCTCCGCGGCGTACGCGTCCGACAGCGCGCGCCGGCCTGGGCGGCGCCTCGCCAGCGCTGCCCCGGCGTTCCGGAGCAGGGCTCCCCCGTCGACGCTCCGTTCGACCAGCAGCCGTCACAGACCATTGCGACAACGTCCCTCTTTTTCTCACCATCATCGCTTCCGAACAGCGTTTACCGCACAGGCCGGTTCCTCTGCGATGCGAGGACGGTTGCCGTCGGGTGCTTTACCCGAACGAGCCGCGTTATCCCGGAGCAAGCGGCGATTTCGCGCGCTTCGTCGTCACGGGAAAAGGGCGGACCTTACCGCCTGGCGTCTGACGAGGAATACGCACCTTCGATCAAGAAACTGCATCTCACAGCATTGCAGAGGGTGAGCACGCATGTTAATCCCGGGTGCGCTCGTCGCCGCGCCCTCTCGCGCGGCGCCAGGGCAACTGGATCGGCGTGCCGCTCGTTTTGCGCGCGTTACGCACGTTACGCACGTTACGCACGTTACGCACGTTGCGCAGGTGTCCGCGAGGCGTCTTTCGCCTCTCCGGGGCCGCCGCGGTGTACCTCTCGGGACCGGCGCACTCCGGGCCGGCACGCCGTCTGGGATCTCTCAACCCTTGCTGCCACCACGCTATGACGACAACTACCTACCGCTATGTCTTCCTGGGGCTCTCCATCACGTCTTCGTGGGGCAACGGCCACGCCACGACGTACAGAGCGCTCCTCCGGGCGCTCGCGTCGCGCGGCCACCGGGTGCTCTTTCTGGAGCGGAACCTCCCCATCTACGATCAGCACCGCGACCTGCCCAACCCGCCTTACGGCACGACCGAGCAGTACTCGAGCATTACCGAGCTCCGCGATAGATTCTCACGCGCCGTGCGCGAAGCCGATCTCGTGATCGTCGGCTCCTTCGTACCGGAAGGGGCGACGGTCGGGGCATGGATCACGGAAGAGGCCCGCGGAAAGGCCGCGTTCTACGATCTGGACACCCCCGTCACGCTGGGCCGGCTGGCGCACGGGGATCACGCGTACCTGACGCCGGCGCTGATCCCGCGGTATGATCTCTATCTGTCGGCGACGGGGGGTCCGACGCTGGAGCGGCTGGAGCGCAGCCACGGCGCGGTGCGCGCGCGGGCGCTCTACTGCTCGGCGGACACGGACGTGTACCATCCCCAGCCGGCGCCGATGCGCTGGGATCTCGGCTACCTCGGGACCTACAGCGACGACCGGCAGGCGGCCGTCGAGCGGCTCCTCCTCGAGCCGGCGCGGCGCATGCGCCGCGGGCGCTTCGCGGTGGCGGGCGCTCAGTACCCGACGTCGCTCGCGTGGCCGGAGAACGTCTCCCGGACGGAGCACCTCCCGCCGGACGAGCACCGCATCTTCTACAACTCGCAGCGCTTCACGCTGAACCTGACCCGCCGTGCGATGGTGGAGTCCGGGTGGTCGCCGAGCGCGCGCCTGTTCGAGGCGGCCGCGTGCGGGACCCCTGTCCTGAGCGACACCTGGCCAGGTATCGAGACGTTCTTCCAGCCCGGCGAGGAGATCCTGCTCGTGCGCTCGCCGGAGGACGTGCTCCGGAAGCTCAGGGAGATGAAGGAGGACAAGCGCCTCACGGTGGGCCAGCGGGCGAGGCAGCGCGTCTTCGCCGAGCACACAGCGATGCACCGGGCCGAGGCGTTCGAGCGCTACACCCGCGAGGTGCTCGAGGCCGCCAGCCGGACGCGCGCGCGCCGCGAGCGCGACGGGCAGCTCACGACGTCACAGGTGGAGAGCCAGAGCGGCTGACGCTTTGGCCTGGCCGCCCGCCTGCTCCCCTTGCCGCTGGGGGCGGCGCGCAGTAGGCCAGGCAGGTGCGCTCCACGCCGCTCCACCCCGTCGCCCGGCTGCCTGAAGAGTGGTCGGCCTCGCTGGCTGCCCGCGGAGAGCGGTCGTTCACGGCGAAGCAGGTATTCCAGTGGATCCATCGCCGCGGCGTCCTCGATCCGGCCGCGATGACGAACCTCCCGGCGCGGCTGCGCGAGCACCTCGCCGCGGAGGGGCTGGGCGAGGTGCTGACGCCCGAGCGGGTTCATCGCTCCGAGGACGGCACGCGCAAGCTGCTCCTGCGCCTCCGCGACGGCGCGACCATCGAGTCCGTCCTGCTCCCGTCGGTGTCGGGCCCCGGCTCGCAGGCGCAGCTCGACGCCGACGCGGCGGCGGCTGACGACGAGGACGACGATGCGGCCGCGGAGGCGGGCGCCGCGCCGCGCGTCCGCGTCACCCAGTGCATCTCGACGCAGGTCGGCTGCGCCATGGGGTGCGGCTTCTGCGCGAGCGGCGTGGCGGGGCTCAAGCGCCACCTCGGGGCCGAGGAGATCGCGGGCCAGGTGCTCCTCGGGCGGGCGATGCTCGAGGAGGGCGAGGAGCTCCGCAACGTCGTGTACATGGGCATGGGCGAGCCGCTCCACAACTACGAAGCGACCGCTCGCTCGCTGCGTCTGCTCACGCACCCGGAAGGGATCAACCTCTCGACGCGGCGGGTCACTGTGTCCACGTCGGGCCTCGTGCCCGAGATCGCACGGCTCGGAGCGGATTTTGGCGGGCAGATCGCGCTGGCGATCTCGCTGCACGCCGCGGACGACGAGACGCGCTCGGCGCTGATGCCCATCAACCGCAAGCACCCGCTCGACGAGCTGCTCGCGGCGCTGCGCGCTTACCCGCTGCCGCGGCGTCGGCGCATCACCATCGAATACACGCTCGTCGCCGGGCAGAACGACGATCCCGCCGAGGCGCGGCGGCTGGCGAAGCTCCTGCGCGGGCTCCCGGTGAAGATCAACCTCATCCCGATGAACCCGATCGAGGCCTCCTCGCTGGGTCCGCCGGCCCAGGAGCGCGTGGCGGCGTTCCAGGAGGTGCTCACCCAGGCGGGATACTCCTGCTTCGTTCGCCGCCGGCGCGGAGATGACGTCTCGGCGGCCTGCGGGCAGCTCGTGCTGCTCGGGGCCAAGCCGAAGGTGCGGCGGGCGCTCGGCTGAGCACGCCCGCTCGCCTCCCGGGAGCGCGCGGGCGAGCGCCGCCTGCAGCGGGCGTCTTGACGCGCCGCCGCGCGGGGGCGTAGCTGTCGGCCGTGTTGAAGAAGATCCTCGTCGCCAACCGTGGAGAGATCGCCTGCCGCGTCCTCCGGACCTGCAAACGGCTCGGGATCGCGACGGTCGCCGTGTACTCCGACGCGGACGCGAGCGCGCCGCACGTCGCGATGGCCGACGAGGCGGTGCGCATCGGGCCGCCGCCGGTCCGGGACAGCTACCTGGTCATCCATGCGATCGTCGAGGCGGCCCGCGCGACGGGCGCCGACGGCATCCACCCGGGGTACGGCCTGCTCAGCGAGAACCAGGCCTTCGCCGAGGCCGTCGTCGAGGCCGGCGTCACGTTCATCGGCCCGCCGCCCGCGGTGCTCCACGCCTTCGGCGACAAGATCCTCGCGCGGGATCACGCGCGCGGGGCCGGCGTGTTCCCGCCGCCGGGCACGGGCGGTCCGGTCGACCCCGCCGACGTCGAGGCCGCCCAGCGCGCCGCCGAGAGCATCGGCTTTCCGCTGCTCGTCAAGGCCGCGGGCGGCGGCGGCGGCATCGGCATGCAGGTCGTCACCGATCCAGGCAAGCTGTCGCGCGCCCTCACCGCGTGCTCCGACCGCGGCCGCGCGGCGTTCGGGGATCCGCGCGTGTACATGGAGCGGTACATCGAGCGCCCGCGCCACATCGAGGTGCAGGTGCTCTGCGACGGGCAGGGCGGCGCCGTCGCGCTCGGCGAGCGCGAGTGCAGCGCGCAGCGCCGGCACCAGAAGATCGTCGAGGAGACCCCGTCGCCGGCCGCGTTCTTCCAGGGAGCGGCGGGCGAGCTCCGCCGGAAGGAGCTCCACGACAGCGCCCTCCGGGTCGTGACGGCCGCCGGCTACGTCGGCGCGGGTACCGTCGAGTTCGTCGCGGCGGAGAGCGGCGAGCTCTTCTTCCTGGAGGTCAACGCGCGGCTCCAGGTCGAGCACTGCGTCACGGAGATGTGCACCGGGCTCGACCTTGTCGAGCACCAGATCCGCATCGCGTCGGGCGAGCCGCTCGCGCCGGAGGTCCGGGGCCACACCTGCCGCGGCCACGCCGTCGAGGCGCGCCTCTACGCGGAGGATCCGGCGAAGAAGTTCGCCCCCCAGCCCGGTCGCATCACCGCGCTCCGCTGGCCGGCCGCCGGCGACGACCTGCGGATCGAGACCGGCGTCGCCGAGGGGCTCGAGGTGACGCCGTTCTACGACCCGCTGCTCGCCAAGATCGTCGCCCACGGCCCGACGCGCGACGAGGCGATCGCTCGCCTCGACCGGGCGCTCGCCGAGACGACGATCGAGCTCACCGGTCCGGCCGGGCCCGCCGCGACCAACCTCGCATTCCTCCGCCAGATCCTGCAGGACGGCGATTTCCGCGGCGGGCAGTACGACACGCGCTTCGCCGAGGCGCTCGCCGCCGGCAAGAAGGTGGGCTGACGCTCGGCCGAGCGGGCTGAGCGGGCCGGGAGCCGCCGGCTACGTCGGCGCCGGGCCGGGCGGGCGCCGGGCCGGGCGGGTTACAGCGCGGCGGTCGCCGCCCGCGCCGCCGCCGCGCCGAATCGCGCGCTCGTGGTGCAAACCACGGCCGGCATGAACTAAATATCAGGCGTGAGCCACGACTTCGTCCTCGAGCCCGCCGAACGCTGGCTTGCCCACGACCCCGATCCGGAGACCCAGAGCGAGCTGCGCCGGCTCATCGACGCGGCCAGGGCGGGCGAGGACGGCGTCCGCGCCGAGCTCGCCGAGCGCTTCGCCGGCCCGCTGGAGTTCGGCACCGCGGGCATCCGCGGCGTCCTCGGCGCCGGCGAGAGCCGGATGAACCGCGCCGTCATCCTCCGCACGACCGCGGGGCTCGCCCGTCACCTCCTCGAAGCGATCGGCGACAAGGCGCGGAGCGCGGGCGTCGTCATCGGCTACGACGGCCGCCGGATGAGCCGAGAGTTCGCGGAGGACACCGCCTGCGCCCTCGCCGCCGCGGGCATCCCGAGCCACCTCTCGCCCGTCCCCTGCCCCACGCCCGTCGCGGCGTTCGCGGTCGGCCACCTCGGCGCGGCCGCGGGCGTGATGGTGACGGCGAGCCACAACCCGCCCGAGTACAACGGCTTCAAGGTGTACTGGGACAACGGCGCGCAGATCATCCCACCCCACGACACCAGCATCGCGACGGCGATCGACGCCTCGCCGCCGGCGGATGAGGTCCCCCGCATGCCCCTCGACGAGGCGAGGAGGCTCGGGCTGGTGCGCGACTTCCCCGAGGAGCTGGAGCGGAGCTACCTCGGCGCGATCCGCGGCCTCGCGGTGCGGAGCGACGGGGATCGCGACCTCTGCATCGTCTACACGCCGCTTCACGGCGTCGGCAATCGCCTGGTCCGCCAGGCGCTCGGCGAAGCCGGCTTCACGCGCGTGGCGAGCGTGCCCGAGCAGGCCGAGCCGGACGGCGCGTTCCCCACGGTCGCGTTCCCGAACCCCGAGGAGAAGGGCGCCATGGACCTGGCGTTCGCCCTCGCGAAGCGGGAGGGCGCCGACCTCGTCCTCGCCAACGATCCCGACGTCGACCGGCTCGCCGTGGCGGTGAGGCGCCCTGACGGCGAGTACGTGCAGCTCACGGGCAACCAGGTCGGCGTGCTCCTCGGCCATTACCTGCTCACCGAGGGGCGCGCGCAGGGCGCGGACGAGCGCCGGCTCGTGCTGGCCTCCTGCGTCTCGACCCCGATGCTCGGCGTCATCGCCGCGGCGCTCGGGGTTCACTACGAGGAGACCCTGACCGGGTTCAAGTGGATCGCCAACCGGGCGATGGACATCGAGCGCTCGACCGGGGCCCGCTTCGTGTTCGGCTTCGAGGAGGCGCTCGGCTACACCGTCGGCCCGGTCGTGCGCGACAAGGACGGCATCAGCGCCGCGGCGCTGGTCGCCGAGCTCGCGGCGGTGCGCAAGGCCGAGGGCAGGACCCTGCTCGACGAGCTCCAGGCGATCACCCGCAAGTACGGCCTCTACATGAGCGGGCAGCGCTCTTACACCCTGCGCGGCGTCGACGGCCTCGAGAAGATCGCGGCGATCATGGACGCGCTGAGGAAGAGGCCGCCGGCCGCGATCGGCGGCGTCCCCGTGGTGGCGTGGCGCGATTTCGAGGCGCGCACGCGCACCACGAGCGACGGCCTCGTCGAGCCGCTCGTGCTGCCTCCGAGCAACGTGCTCGTGTACGAGCTCGACGACGGGAGCCGGCTCATCGCCCGCCCGAGCGGGACGGAGCCGAAGATCAAGTTCTACTTCGACGTGCGCGAGGAGGTCGCCGCGGACGAGCCGCTGGGCGACGCCGAGGCCCGCGCCGCGGTGCGGCTCGACGCCCTGGCCCTGGCGTTCTCGGGCCTCGCCGGCATCGGCTGAGGGGGAGCGGCCCCGTCAGCCGCCCGGGCTGCGGAAGGCGGCGCGGCCCACGAAGAACGGGCCCATCTGGCTGATGAACTCCGAGGTCTGGCGGGTCTTCCGCATCGTCTGCACGATGTGGGAGAGCGGGTGGAGCTCCTTGCCGACGAGCCCGATCACGAACTCGTTGTCGCGGGCGTCGAGGCCGTGGCACGCGAGGCGGATGTCGTGGGCGAGGTCCTGGGCGCCGTAGGCCCTGCCGATGGTGCCGTGCTCGCGCAGGATGCTCCCTTGCTCGCGCCCCTCGAGCTTGGAGAACGCGCCGCTGCGGCGCAGCGGATACCACACCGCCCACGGCCAGGCGGGGTTCAAGACGGTCTCCGCCGGGCGCCGGAGCAGCCAGAAGTCGAGCTCCTGCTCGTAGCCGGTCGAGTACGTGCGCCCCAGCATGGTGAAATCGGGGCGAAGCTCCAGGGCCCGGAGCTCGCTGCGGTTGAGCGCCGGGCGGACGGTCTGGACGAAGACGGCGGGGTCCTCCGCCCACGTGAGCACGGCGATCCCGCGCGGATCGTTGATGTCCTCGTAGACGACCGCGCCGACGCGCTGCGACGCGAGCGCCTGGCCGGCTGCGCGGGTCAGCTCCGCCGGATCGGCGTCGCCGGGGCAACGGAACACGAGCAGCTGCATGAACAGCCGGCCGTCGATGACCTGCGGCCGGCCGTCGCGCGGCGCCCCCCGCTCGGCGACGTCGATGTGCGGCAGCTCGGGCTCCGCGTGGCCGGCGGCGGGCCGGCCCGTGGTGGGTTCGCTCATGGGCGTAGGGGTACCGAGGTTCGCGGAGGACGGCAACTGCCAGGCGCACCACCTCCGCGGGCGACGCGCAGCCCCCGCCGCGAGCGCCCGTCGCCGCTGCGAGCCCCCGTCACCGCGACGAGCGCCCGTCGACGGGCGCGACGACCGACGAGCGACGAGCGCCGCACGAAATCACGTAATGCGCATCACACCATTGCGCGCGCTGACGTCTGCGGCGGTCGCCGGGGGTCTGGCGTCTCGGGTCGAAAGGAGAGCTGGACAACCGGCGTGATCTTGCGCGGGGCCACGTCGGCTCGTGTCGTACGGCTGCTCCCACGTAATCATCTCTTGCCATCGAGCCCGACTCACGCTCCCCTGCAAGGTACAACCACGACTCCTGGAGTTGCCCCGACGATGTGCTCCCGGGCAGGGTTTCCCGCCCGAGGGTACGTGCGCCGCCCCCCCGATCGGGCTCAGCTTCGCCGGGGCCTTCCCGCCGTAGGTTCGCCGCGATGAAGACGCACGAGACGAAGACCAAGACCTCGATCCCCGCCGGAAGATGCAAAGGAACGTTGCTGGTCAACCTCCGGTCGTTCGTCACGACGACCCGCGACGCCGGTTCATGGGAGCGCCTGGTGACGTCGCTGCCCAAGTCAGACCGGGACGTACTCTCTCAGCCGCTGCTCGCGAGCAGCTGGTATCCGATCGGCGTCTGGAACCGCGCCTTGCGAACGCACGCGCGCACTGCGAGCGACCAAACCGCTGAGCTCAAGCGGTTTGCCCGCTACGTCGCGGATCGCGACCTCAATACGGTGTTGAAGTTCGCGCTCTCGATCGCCATGCCCGACACGATCGTCGCCCGGACTGGAATGTTCTGGTCGCGCTACTTCGACGCCGGGAAGGTCTTCCCGCGCATGGTGAAGCCGCGGGAGTGGGTGCTGACCATCACAGGCCCGACCGGGGACGACGAGGGGCCCTCCGCGATGAACTGCGGAGAAGGCGTCTGCGGCTGGGTCGAGCAGGCGCTCCTCCTGTGCGGTGCATCCACCCCCAAAGTAACCCACCAGCGGTGCCGGTTCCGCGGCGCGACGGAGTGCCTCTCCGAGGTCGTATGGTGAGCGACCTGAGCGAGATCGGCCCTCTTGTCGTTGCGGCGGCGCCCTCGTTTGTCTATTGACTTGCTCCTTCACCTTGATCCAGACTGGATGCAGGCAGGACACATGTACACGAAGCCTCCCATGGTGAGGTCCTCGCGCTGCCCCTCTCGTCCTTCGTGCTCGGGGTCAGCATCGTGCCTGCTGTGCGGATTGTCTCCTGACGGCCGCTGACCGGTCAGCCTTCGGGGGTTCGGTGGGGTAGAGGCCGGCGGGCAGCCACGAGGCGGATTGACCCAGCAACCCAACAGGTAATTTCATGCTGTCACCTCGCTCGCAGCGGCATAAGGAAGTCAAGGACAGCCTACAGGCGACGCCGCACCCGGTCTGGGTCGAGGACATGCTCGAATCTCTGGCCGACCAGTGGAAGGCCGCGGTCTACACGCCGCCGATCGCGCAGACGATGACGGCGCCGGTCGATCAGGAGATGTGGAAGGGGCTCCTCCGTGAGTTCTTCTGCGTGGTCGAGGCGTTCCCGAAGTACATGGGGCTCAGCCTCGCCAAGACGACCTATGGCCAGACGCCGCGCGACTCCCTGGTGCGCGACTGGCTCATCGGCAACATCCGGGTCGAGGCGCTGCACGTGCGCTGGTACCTCGACTGGGCGGCGTGGCACGGGCACAGCACCTCGGACATCACGAGCCACCGCCCGAGCCCGGAGATCGCGTCGCTCTTCGAGTGGCTCTGGTCGGTGTCCTACCGCGGCTCCCTCGCGGAGGCGGTCGGCGCGGTGAACTATGCGATCGAGGGGGTCATCGGCGAGTGTTCTCGCGTGGTGCTGCCGGGCTTTACGAAGCTCTATGGCGAGGGGAGCAAGTCGCTGACG
The DNA here is from genome assembly GCF_051530205.1 of Sorangium sp. So ce327. Classification (NCBI taxonomy): domain Bacteria; kingdom Pseudomonadati; phylum Myxococcota; order Polyangiales; family Polyangiaceae; genus Sorangium; species Sorangium sp. So ce327. The sequence continues at coordinate 7,187,043 of NZ_CP150330.1, forward strand.
TGGCTCGCCGCGCATGCGAACTACGATGATGCCCACCCGCGCGAGGCGCTCGAGATCGTGAAGCTCGCGACCACCTCCGCCGAGGAGATCCGCCGGGTGCATTCGAGCATCTCCCGCTCGCTCGAGCTGTTCGAGAAGGCGTTCAGGGCCTGCAGCGTCCCGCACCGCGGCGGCAGCTGACGCGGCCACCTCCTGCCAGCGCCGCGCACGACCGGCGCCGAGCCCCAGCGGAGATACGGGCTCTCCGAAGAACCCTCAAAGAACACAAGGCGAACGCCCCGCGGTGCCGGCGCGTGACGGCATCAGAAACCGCCGCGATTCCTCCCCTACGGCACCAAGCAGCACGCGAGAAACGGACCTGCTCGAAGCGAGAGACCTCGGAGATGCCAAGATCGCCAGTCGGCATTCTCCCCTTCTCTCAACCTCTTCGCCATTCGACTCATTGACCAGCGCGGCCCCCACCGCGAACCCCCAGCCAGTCCCTCCCCCTGCTGCGGTCCCCCCCGCCCCCTGCTGCCGTTTCCCCCGGCCCCGCTGTCCGCCGGGGCAGAGCGGCGGTCTCTCGCACAGGAGACGGGCCCAGATCGACGTTTTCGGCGCGCAAGCGCACTCCTGTGCGCTGAGCACCGAAAACGTCGAGGTGGGCCCGTATCCGAAGCGAGTGACCGCCGCTCTAGCGGCCGTAGACGGCTTTGCGGACCTTTTTCTTGAGATCGTCGAGCACGAAGGGCTTCGTGATGTAATGGCGTGCGCCCGCCTGGATGCCGGCGATGACGTCCATCGGATCTGACTTGGCGGTCAGGAAGATGATGGGCACCCGGCGCATCGGCTCGTGCTCGCGGAGCCGCTTCGTCATGCTCACGCCGTCGAGCTTCGGCATCATGATGTCCACGATCACCAGATCGGGCAGCGGCTCTTGCTGGGCCAGCGCGAGCCCATCGACCCCGTTCGTCGCGACCACGGTGTCGAACTCGTCGCCGAGGAACCGGGCGATCATCGCCGCCGTGTCCTGCTCGTCTTCCACCACCAGGATTCTCTTCTTCGTCGCGGTCACCATCGGCGCCGGGAAAGATAGCGCGGAGCGGACGATGCGGGCGGTGTGCCGGAATTTTTTTCCGAAGAACGTTGGCAACACATCGATTTTATTCACCGACAGCGCAAGCGCCGTCTGCGCCGGTAGCGCTCAGCGAGGAGGGCGTCCGGCGCCGACGCAGGGGCTTCGCCCGGAGCAGGGCTGTCTCAGGCGCATCGCGCGGCGTCCGAGGATCAGGTCGCGCCGGCGGCCGCGCGCTCGAGGAGCGAGGCGAGGCGATCGAGCGGCATCGGCTCCACGAACGTGCTGCCGATGTCCCGCATCAGCACCGTCCGGACCGACGAGCCCCGGCGCTTCTTGTCGAGCGACAGGAAGCGCAGCGCGGCGGAGACCGGCTCGTCCTCGATCCGGGTGGGCAGACCGAGCCGCGCGAGCAGGCGGGTCGCCCGGTCGGCCGCCGCGCGGTCGGTCACGCCGAGCGCGCATCCGACGCGGAATATGGCCACCATGCCGAGCGCCACCGCCTCGCCGTGCGCCAGCCGGACGAACCCCCCCTCGGCCTCTAGGGCGTGCCCCAGCGTGTGACCGAGGTTCAGGAGGGCGCGGTCGCCCGACTCGCGCTCATCGCGGGCGACGATGGCCGCCTTCACGGCGATCGAGCGGCGGATGATCTCGGCGAGCAGGCCGGGGTCGCGCGCGAGGACGCGGTCGGCCTCGCGCTCGAGCAGCGTGAGCAGCTCCGGATCGCCGATGCAGGCCGATTTCACCACCTCCGCGAGCCCGCTCCGGTAAGCGCGGTCGGTCTCGGTCGCGAGCGCCGCCGGGCTCGCGACGACCGCGGACGGCTGGTGGAACGTCCCGACGGCGTTCTTCGCGGGCCCGAGGTCGACCCCGGTCTTGCCGCCGACCGAGGCGTCGACCATCGAGAGGAGCGTGGTCGGCGCCGCGACCCAGCGGACGCCCCGCAGCAGCGTGGACGCGGCGAAGCCGCCGATGTCGGTCACCACACCCCCGCCGTGCGCGAGCACCACCGCGCCGCGATCGGCGCCGCCGTCGATCATCGCCGTCAGCGCCGCCTCGACGGCCGCGAGCCGCTTGTGCTCCTCGCCGGGCTTGAGCACCGTGACGGCCGCGGCCGGCGTCCCCTGCGCCGCGAGCGCGCCGAGCAGCGGCGCGCCCCAGAGGCGGCTCACGTTCTCGTCCGTGACGACGAAGACGGACGTCGGCGCCAGCGCGGCGATGGCGTCCGCCGTGGACGCCGCCCCGTCGGAGGCGATGCGCACCGCGTAGCTCTTGTCGCTGAGCGGCACGAAGAGCGGGCGATCCGCGTAGGCGCGGAGGACCCGCGCCGCGACGTCCGCGGGGGAGACGCCGTCGGTCACGACGCGCGCGTGGGCCTCGGCATAGACGGGGGCGCGCGCGGCCAGGAGCTCCCGGATGCGCGCCTCGCGATCCGGCGCGCCGTCGAGGAGCGGGCGGTTGCCGTTCGGCGTGCGCGCGGCGATCGTGCGCGGGGTGGCGGTGAGCGCGACGACGCAGCCGCGCTCGAGCGCCTCGGCGCGGAGCGCGGGATCGACCAGGGCGCCGCCGCCGAGAGCGATGATGCGCGGGCCGCGCGCCGCCAGGAGCCGGCGCAGGGTCGCCGCCTCCAGCGCGCGGAAGCCAGCCTCGCCGCGCTTCGCGAAGAGCGACGGGACGCTCTCGCCGGCCTCCTCGACGATGGCGTCGTCGAGATCGAGGAACGGGAGCCCCGTGCGCGCGGCGGCGATGCGGCCCACGGTGGACTTGCCTGCCCCCATGAAGCCGGTGAGCAGGAGCGGAGGTGCGTCGGAAAGGAATTCCATGGCCTTCAGTAAGAGCGGACCTGCTGGAGGTAGCTGTCGACGTTGCGCGAGAGCTCCGTGAGGCTGTCGCCGCCGAATTTCTCGAGCAGGGCGGCGGCGAGCGTGATCGCCACCATCGCCTCGCCGACGACCGAGGCGGCCGCGACGGCGCAGACGTCGCTGCGCTCGAAGGCGGCGTCGAACTGCTCCTTGGTGCGCACGTCGACCGACGGGAGCGCGCGCTTGAGCGTCGCGATCGGCTTCATGGCGGCGCGGCAGATGAGCGGCATGCCGTTCGTGATGCCGCCCTCGAGGCCGCCGGCGCGGTTCGACGGGCGGGTGAACGCGTGCGCCCCCTGATCGTAGGCGATGGGGTCGTGCACCTCGGAGCCCGAGATGCGCGCGGCCTCGAAGCCGATGCCGATCTCGACGCCCTTGATCGCCTGGATGCTCATCAGCGCCTGCGCGAGCCGTCCGTCGAGCTTGCGGTCCCACTGCACGTGGCTCCCGAGCCCGGGCGGCAGGCCCGTGGCGATCACCTCGAAGACGCCGCCGAGCGTGTCGCCCCGGTGCGCGGCCTCGCGAATGGCGTCGCGCATCGCCTGCGCGGCAACGGCGTCGACGCACGCGAGATCCGAGGCGCGGGCGCGCTCCCGGAGCTCGGTGAGCGGGAGCTCACCCCCGCCCGAGGCGGCGGAGGTCGGCGACGCCACCGGGCCGATCGACAGGACATGGGCGAAGACCTCGACGCCGACGGACCGGAGGAGCTTGCGGCAAACGCCGCCCACCGCGACCCGCGCCGCGGTCTCGCGCGCGCTCGCCCGCTCGAGCACGTCGCGCAGGTCCCGCCGGGCGTACTTCAGGCCGCCGGCCAGATCCGCGTGGCCAGGGCGCGGGCGGGTCAGCGCCTCGGGCGGCTCGGGGAACGGCTCGGGGCCCATCCGCCCGGCCCAGCTCGCGTGATCGCGGTTCTCGATCACCATGGCGATGGGGCCGCCGAGCGTCTCGCCGCCGCGCACGCCGGCGACGAGGCGGACGCGATCGGTCTCGATCTTCATCCGCCCGCCGCGCCCATAGCCGCGCTGGCGACGCGCCAGATCCTCGTCGATGTCCTCCGCGAGGAGCGGCATGCCCGCCGGAATACCCTCGACGGTCGCCACGAGCTCCGGCCCGTGCGACTCGCCGGCCGAAAGCCACCTGAGCTGCGTCATCGTGTGGAAAACCTCCTCCGCGCCCGGAGCCCCGGGCGAAGCTTGCTGCGTATTACAGGTCGATCTGCTCCACGTCGACGCCTTGGGCGGAAAAAGGGGAAGAATGGCCAGCGGCGTCGCCGCCAACCTGGGTCGGAGAGCGGACAGCGGCGCCAGCCTGGGTCGAGGAGCGGACGGCGCCGTCCGCGACGACCGGCTCCCCGAGGAACCTGGCCGCCACGGTGGCGAAGCTCTTCGGTAGATCCGTGACGAGGAGCGAGAGGCCGCCCGGCGTGCTCCGGGAGGTCGCGAGCCCCCGCTCCGCGAGGAACGAGGCCACTTCCTCGGCGGTCGCCGAGGCGCTGTCCACGATCGGGAGGGGGCCGCCGGCGAGCGATGCCGTCTCGGCCTCGATCGCGGCGCGGAGGAGCGGGAAGTGCGTGCACCCGAGCACGATCGAGCGGGCGCCCGCGCCGATGAGCGGCTCCAGGTACCGCCGCGCGACGAGCCGCGGAACCTCGCCCTCGAGCCATCCCTCCTCCGCCAGCGAGACGAGCAGCGGGGCCGCCTGGCCGGCGACCTCGGTGCGGGTGCTGAGCGACGCCACGGCGCGGGGATAGGCGCCGGACGCGATGGTCCCGGCCGTCCCGAGCACGCCGATCGTCGCGCCGCGCGACGCGGCGACGGCGGCGCGGGCGCCGGGCAGGATGACCCCGAGGACGGGCAGATCCAGCTCGACCCGGAGCATGTCGATCGCGACGGCGCTCACCGTGTTGCACGCGACAACGATCGCCTTGACGCCGCGGCCGATGAGCACGCGCGCGCAGCCGAGCGCGTAGCGGACCACCGTCTCCGGCGACCGCGTGCCGTACGGGACCCGCGCCGTGTCGCCCAGGTAGACGATGTCCTCCGCCGGGCAGCGCCTGCGCAGCGCGCGCACGACCGTGAGGCCGCCGAGGCCCGAGTCGAACACGCCGAGCGGCGCGTCGCTGTGGGACGTCACGGCTCCTCGATGCGGAACAGGTGCACCGGCTCGCGGAGGAACTGCTCCCGCGCGATCGCGTCGAGCGCGTTCCGCACGAGCCCCTCCCGCGCGTCGTGCGTGATGAGCACGACGTCCACCGCGGGCTGGCGAGCGGCCGCCCCGCCCCCGGGCGCCGCGCCCGAGCCCGGGTTCGTCGGCCCCTGCTGCACGATCTGCTCGATGCTGACGCCCGCGTCGCCGAGCGCGCCGGCGAGGCGCCCCATGACGCCGGGCCGGTCCTCGACCGCGAAGCGCAGGTAGTACCGGGAGACGATCTCGCCCAGCGGGCGGACCGCGCGGGGCTTGATCGACATGCCTCGGCCCTGCATGCCCGCGACGCCCGACGCGATCGAGCGCGCGACGTCGAGGATGTCGGAGACGACGCTGACCGCTGTCGGCAGGTCGCCGGCGCCGCGGCCGTAGACGAGCGACGGGCCGACGGCGCGCCCCTCGAGCAGCACGGCGTTGAGCACGCCGGAGACGTTGGCGAGCACGCTCTGCTTCGGGATCAGCGTGGGGTGCACGCGCAGCTCGATGGAATCGCCGAGATCGCGGCCGATCGCCAGGTGCTTGATGGTGTAGCCGAACCGATCGGCGTAGCGGTGATCGGCCTCCTCGATGCTCCGGATCCCGGAGGTGTGCACGTCGGCGCTGTCGACCTGCGCCCCGAAGGCGAGCATCGCCAGGACGATCAGCTTGTGCGCGGCGTCGTGGCCGTCGACGTCGAGCGACGGGTCGGCCTCGGCGTAGCCGAGCGCCTGCGCCTCGCGCAGCGCGGCGTCGAACGACGCGCCCGTGTCGCGCATGCGCGTGAGGATGTAGTTGCAGGTCCCGTTCAGGATCGCGGTGACGCGCTCGACCCAGTCGCTCGCGAACGCGTCCCGGAGCGTCCGGATGATCGGGATGCCGCCGCCGACCGCCCCCTCGAACGCGAGGTCGACCTGGCGCGCCGAGGCCCGCGCGAGGAGCGCGGGGCCGTGGGCGGCGAGCAGCAGCTTGTTCGCGGTGACCACGCCCTTGCCGCGGTCGATGGCGCGCTCGATCAGCGCGCGCGCGGGCGTCTCGCCGCCCATCACCTCGACGACGACGTCGATCGAGGGGTCGTCGACGACCTCCTCGGGGTTCGTGGTGAGCAGGCCGCGATCCAGGGCGGCGACGCGCTCCTTCTCGAGGTCGCGCACGACCACGCGCTTCACGACGAGGGGGACGCCCGCGCGCTCCGCCAGGTAACCGGAGTTCTCGGCCAGGAGGCGCAGGACGCCGCCGCCGACCGTCCCGCAGCCGAGGAGCCCGATCTGGATCGGGGCGCCCCCGCGGAGGCGCCTGCGATCGCTGGCGGCGTGAGGTTCAGGGTTCAAGTTCAAGGGCGGACCGCCTTCCGTCTTCATGCGCGCGGAGCTTAGCGCTTCTCGCGCCGATAGGTGACGCCTATGCTGCGCTGGCCATGACGGAAAAGGGCGTTCTGGGCGACGAGTTCAGGTTCCACGTGGGCGAGGACGGGGACGCCGTGGAGCGGGGGCCGCTGCTCCCGCTGCGCGTGCTCGTCGTCGCCGATCTCACCCCGCGCGATCCGCACAACGCCGGCGCGAGCCCGCCCGCGGGCGCGATCCGCGTCGACGCGAGCCGCTTCGATAACCTCTTCACGATGCTCCGGCCACGGCTCGCGATCGAGGTGCCGAGCGTGCTCGCCGCGGGCCGGGCGGTGCGCGTCGACCTGGCGCCCGCCGGGCTGAAGAGCTTCCGGCCCGACGCGCTGTGCGCCGAGGTGCCGCTGCTGCGCTCGCTGCTCGACGGCCGCCGGGTCCTGGATCGGCTGCGCGACGGCTCGGCCACGCTCGACCAGGCGCGCGCCGAGCTCGATCGGCTCTGGGGCGGCTCCCCGCTGGTGCGCGACATCCTGGGCCTCCTCCCGGAGCGCCGGGACGCCTCGCCCGACCGCTCCGCGCCCGCCGCGGAGCGGCCCGCGGCGCCCGCGCCCGCGCCCGGCTCGGACGTGGACGCGCTGCTCTCGATGGTCGACCTCGGCGGGAGCGACGGCGCCGAGGCGGCGCCCCCACCCGCGACGCCGGGCAGCCTCGATCAGAAGCCGGCGGAGGCAGGGCGGTTCTCGGAGCTCATCGCGACCGTGGCGGCGAGCGCCCGCCCGCGCGCGGGCCAGCCCGCTCGGCCGGCGGAGGCGATCGCGCAGATCGAGCGCGCGATCGGCGCGCAGCTCGGCGCGATCCTGCAGCACCCCGAGGTGCGGCGCCTCGAGGAGGCGTGGCGCGGGCTGAGCCTGCTCGTGGAGCGCGCGAAGGCGGCCGAGGGCGTCCGGTTCGACGTCGTCAGCGCGCGCCCGGACGAGGCGGCCAGCGCGCTCGCGCGGGTGCTCGCGCAGACGGCGAGCTCCGAGCCGCCGGCGTCGGTCGCCATCGTGGACGTCGCGATCGACGGCAGCGCCGCGTCGCTCGCGCGGCTCGAGGAGATCGCGCGCGTCGCCGAGGCGCACGCGCTCCCCGCCGTGGTGAACGGCGACGCACGCCTGCTCGGGGTCGACGATCTCGGCGGCGTCGAGCGGCTCGACAACAAGGCCGCGCTGTTCCGGGCGCCGCACCGCGCGCCGTGGCGCTCCGCTGCAGCGCGGCATGGCGCGCGGTGGGTCGCGATCGCGATGAACCGCGTGCTCGGCCGGATGCCGTACGATCGGACGACCTCCCGGATCCGGGAAGCGGCGATCGCCGAGCAGCCCGGCGATGAGGGCGGCCGCGTCTGGATCTCGCCGGCGTACGTCGTCGGCGCGCTGATCACAGGGAGCTTCCGCGAGACGGCGTGGCCCTGCCGCGTCACGGGCGCGAAGGGCGGCGGCACGCTCGGGGACCTGCCGGTGCACGAGGTGAAGGGCGCGTACGAGGGCGACGAGGGCGTCGCGATCCCGACCGAGGCGTTCGTGTCCACGGACACCCAGCGCGAGCTCTCGAAGAGCGGCGTGCTGCTGCTCGCGTCGGCCCCGAACAGCGACGCGGTGTACGTCCTCGCCGCGCCGACGGCCTACGTCCCGCCGGAGAAGCTCACGTACGACAGCCCGACGGCCGAGCCGGACGAGCGCCTCGAGCGCGTCTCGCTCGTCGATCAGCTCTTCGTCGCGCGCGTCGTCCAGTTCCTGCGCGCGCTCTGCTCGAAGCTGCCCCCGGACAGCGACCCGGCGGAGGTCCAGCCGGTCGTCGAGGGTGCCCTCTGGGCGCTGTTCGAGAGCGCGCCGCCCGCCAGCATCGAGCTCACCGTCAAGGCGGGCCGCGGCGAGGGCGGCGCGCTGATCGCGGTCACGGTGCGCCCGCGCCGCTTCCTCGGCGTGGGGCTCGACGAGGTGTCGCTCGAGATGCCGCTCGGCTGAGCGCCCCGGATTGACGCCGCCCGGCGCGCGGGGGAGGATCGCCGGCATGCGGCTCCGCGTCGCGATCCTCCTCGCTGTCCTGAGCACCCTCGTGACCACGTGCCAGCGGCCTGCGGCGCCGCAAGCGCCGACGTCCGACTGCGGCTGCCGCAAGAAGTAGCCCGGCGCCCATCGCGGGACGACGGCTCACGTCGCGCGGTTCCGGGCGCGCGGCATTGCAATGCACGTCGAGCGTCTCTCACGAAGACGCGAGGACCGGATCGTGAGCGGTGCTCTCTCTCACACCCGCCGCGGAGCGGCCACCTGCCGGCGGGCGGCGGCGCCTCGATACGGCCTCTCCGCGCCTGTCGCGCCGGAGGGCCATCTTTGATGGCGACGAAGAGCGCGGGAGTGATGGTCGCTTTCATCTCGACGGAGCGCGTGGAGTTGCGTAGTTGCGCAGCTGCTCAGTCGGGCGCTGGCACGTCGCGCGGGTCGCGCGCGATGTGCGCAGCGCGCGCAACCCGGGTTGAGCGCCTCATCACGAAGCGAGCATTGCGCCGGCCTTGCAGTCCTCAGGGGCGGCCCGAGGATTGCAATCCTGGCGGCTTCATGAAGCCCTGCACCCAGGAGGACATCCGCTCCAATCGCCCGTTCGCCGGCCGCAGGGCGGTGGTGATCGGTGGGAGCATCGCGGGCCTGGTCGCAGCCCGCGTGCTCGCCGACCATTTCGGCGAGGTGGCCGTCGTCGAGCGCGACGCCATCCCGGATGACCTCCGCGAGGCCCGCAAGGGGGTACCCCAGGCTCGCCAGCTCCACGGGCTGCTCGCCCAGGGAGAGCGGATCCTGAACGACCTGTTCCCCGGCTTCACCGGGGATTTGCTCCAGGACGGAGCCATCGCGTACGACTTCGGGCTCGGCCTGGCGTGGCACCACCACGGCGCCTGGAAGCCGCGCTTCGAGACGGGGGTGCGGACCGTGTGCATGACCCGTCCGCTGCTCGAGGCGCACGTGCGCCGCCGCGCGTTCGCGCTGCCGAGAGTGCGGCGCCTGGACGAGCGCGAGGTGGTGGAGCTCTCGGCGTCTCGCGATCGCTCCCGGATCACGGGCGTCGTGCTCCGGCAACGCGACGAGGGCGGCCAGATCGAGCGGCTGCCGGCGGAGCTCGTGGTGGACGCCAGCGGGCGCGGCTCGCGCGCGCCGGCGTGGCTCGAGGCGCTCGGCTACCGGCGGCCCGACGAGTCGACAATCCAGGTCCGGGTGGGGTACGCCAGCCGGCAGTACCGGCCGCGGGATCCGGCAGAGCTCCCGTGGAAATCGCTGTACGTCCTCGGCTCGCCGTCCGACAGCCGGCGGTTCGGCTGCATCGCGCCGATCGAGGGCGGGCGCTGGATCGTGGTGCTGGCGGGCCTGTTCGGCGATCACCCGCCCGCCGATCCCGAGGGCTTCCTGGAGTTCGCCCGGGGCCTGCCCAACGACGCGCTCTACCGGGCGCTGCTCGGGGCCGAGCCGGTGACGGACGTCGCGGTCTCCAAGTTCCCGGCGCACCTCCGGCGGCACTACGAGCGGATGGCGCGGATGCCCGAGGGGCTCGCCGTGCTGGGCGACGCGCTCGCCAGCTTCAACCCCGTTTACGGCCAGGGGATGACGTCGGCCTGCCTCCAGGCGCTGGCGCTCGACGCCGCGCTCAAGGAGCAGCGCGGCCGCGCGGAGCGCGGCGCGATCGCGGGCCTCACCCGCCGCTACCACGCGGCCGCGGCGAGGGCGGTCGACCTGCCGTGGCGGATGTCCACGGGGGAAGACCTCGCTTACCCCGAGACCAGGGGCCGGCGGCCCTTCCTCCAGCCGATCATGCGCTGGTACACCGGGATGCTGCACCGGGCCGCGCAGGTCGATCGCGAGGTCTACGTGCGCTTCGTGCGCGCGTTGCACATGCTCGACGGGCCGGAGGCGCTCCTGGATCCTCGCTTGATCCTGCGCGTGCTTCGCGCGGGGCGGTCAGGGTCGCTGCCGGAGGTGGCCGCGGCCGGCGCAGCCCACCGAGGGCAGCCCGAATGACGCCTGAATAGCTGAGCCCGCCGCCTCGCTCCGGTCGTGTGATGACGGAGACGGCTCCGCGCCGCGCGAGGCCCGTGTCGGCGGGACGAACGCGCCGTGGTGCCGTGTCGACAGGCATGCTCCGGCGGGGGGCCGCCCCGCGCGGCTGCAGAGCGTTGCCTGGCCGTCGTGTTCTGGTAAGACGTGCGCGCCTTTACCCACGACGGATCGGCTCGCGAGGCGGCTCCTCGCGGAGGCAGGACATGACCGACTCGATGAATGCGCTCCTGGAGCTCGTCGCCCGCGATCGAGCGCACGACTGCGATGGGGTTGGCCACGTGAACGTCTGCGTGCGGGTGGTCGGCGTCGCCGAGCTGCCGACGCGCGCCGGCCACTTCCGCATCGTGGCGTTCTGGAACAACCGAGACGCCAAGGAGCACATCGCGATGGTGCACGGCGACGTCGTCGGCGCCTCGAACGTACCGACGCGGCTGCACTCCGAGTGCGTCACAGGCGACGTCATGGGCTCGCTGCGCTGCGACTGCCGCGATCAGCTCCTCGAAGGGTTGAAGAAGATCCAGAGCATGGATCGGGGCATCCTGCTCTATCTGCGCCAGGAGGGCCGCGGGATCGGGCTCATCAACAAGATCCGGGCCTACGCGCTGCAGGACCAGGGGCTCGACACGGTCGAGGCCAACCTGGCGCTCGGCTTCAGGGACGATGAGCGCGACTACGCGGTCGCGGCGCACATGCTGCGCAGCCTGAACGTGAGTTCGATCGAGCTCATCACGAACAACCCCAACAAGGTCCAGCAGCTGACGCAATACGGAGTCTCCGTGGCCGGGCGCATCCCGCACGTGATACCGCCGAACGATCACAACCGCTTCTACCTGGAGACCAAGGCGAAGCGATCGGGGCATTTCATCGACACGTGGGGCAAGCCGCACCTGGTCGAGCAGAGCGATCCGGTCGTGGTCGACGGGATGGCCCCCCCGGAATCCGAGCCGGCGCCCGCGGGCTGAGGCCCCCGCGGGCGCGGGGGCCCAGGCTCAGCGGCCATTGCGGCCGCGAGCCTCGATCGATCCCGTCCGGCGCTACGGCGGCGCCGTGCGACGGTGTCGAGATCGTCTCATGGCGCGGCGCCGGTCAGGCGGCGAACCCGGTCCGCGTGGGGGCTCGCCGGGAAATTCGAGAGGAAATCCCCGGCGCGGACGCGCGCCTGGTCGGCGCGCCCGCTGCGCAAGAGCGCGTCGATCGCGACGATCTCCCGCTCGGCCGCGAGGCGCCCCTCCGGGAACTCGGCCCGGTGCTCGTCGAGCAGGGCGAGCGGCGCCTCCGGCGATCGCGCGAGCACCGCCCTGATCTCCGCGAGCCGCTCGGCCTCCCGGAGCAGCTCGTCGCGCTCCAGCAGCGCGGCCGCCGTCGCGGCGGGCCGAAGCGTGGGCTCGCCCTGACCGGCGCTCCCCTGGGATAGCTCTCGGCCCACGCCGGGCGCGGACCGAGGCTGCAGCTCGGCGCCGGGCGCCGGCACGGGCGCCCCGAGCGCTTGATCGCTGCAACCTGCAAGGAGGGCGAAGAGCGGGGCGGCGAGGCCTCCCGCGATCCACCGGGTGTGTGACGCATGGTGAACGACATGCATGTCGTCGACTCCTTCATGGGGCCGAGCTGGCGGCACCCCGCCGAAACGGGCCCGCGAAAACGCGCGTGCCCATTGCGGGACCGCAGCTCGCCGTCGCCATGTCCGCCAGGGCGGCACGGCGTATTCGACGTAATGAGCTAGCGCTCCAGCAACGACGGCCCGAGCACCAGCATTCCTAGCTGACAGGCGTATTGTAAAAATGAACACCCGGTTTGTCAACACTGCTTACTTACGCCATCCGAAAGCAGCGCTTGCCGCTTGCCGATGGCCGAAATCGCGCTATCCGGCTCAGAAGGCGCCGGCGATGCCCACGCCCGCGCCGCCGCCCGCCGGCGCGAGCGAGAGGCGAAAACTCCGGGTGCCAGAGCTGGCAACGCCCGGGCGCGGGGCATGAAACAGAGCCGGGATCAGCACGCCGGAGGCGGCGCCGAATACGGCGCCCGTGAGCACATCGGTGAAATAATGGCGATCGCCGGCGATGCGCAGGTAGCCGGAGAGCGCGGCGATCGCCATTCCGTTCGCCCATACCCACGGCGCCGCGCGATAGCCGCGCATCGACGCCACGGTGCCGCTCGCGGCGGCGAGAGAGAAGACGGCCGTCGAGTGGCCGGAGAAGAACGAGAGATCGTCGTCGTGCGGGAGGGCGCCCGAGGTGCCCTCGCCCGCGCGGAGCACATCCAGGTTGTCGTGATGGGCATACGGCCGCTGGCGGCCGGCGATGTACTTGGTGATCTGGTTCATGTTCATCGCCACCACCATCGCTTCGGTGACGATCACGAGATCCGCGGCGATGTTGTCGGAGCGGCCGTCGTACCACGCGGCGAGCGCCGTGAGGCCCAGCGCTGCGGCGGGCGCGACGCCGAGGACCGTCACGTTGCTCAGATCATGAGCGGTGTTCGGGTTGCCTCTCCAGACGAGCGCGTCGCGGACCGACGTGTCGAGGGCGTTGGCCGTGCACCAGCGGCACGATTCGGGGGCGAGGCCCTTCTTCGCGAGCTCGGACGCGATCCATGCGGCGCCGCCGACGACGGTGATGGGCAGATCGATCTCGGGCCGGTACGTGAGCTCGGGGGACGGGTCGGCGGCAGCGGCCGGCGAGCACGGGACGGCGACGAGGAAGGCGGACAGCGCGAGCGCGGCGGTAGCACGCATGAGGGGCGCAAGCGTAGCCGGGGCGGAGGGGCACGGAAATCCGTCGCGGGCGTCAGGCGCGCGACGGCCCCGGCGTGGCGAGGAGCAGCCCGTCGAGCAGGCGCGCGTGGGCGTCGTCGACCAGGTTCCGGAGCGCCGCCGGCCCGGCCTTGGAGAGGGCCCCCGACGCCGCGAGGGTCGCGAGGCCGTGGTGCATCGCCCAGATCGGGACCGCGAGCGCCCACGGATCGCCGGGCGGGAACGCGCCGGCGCGCTGCGCCTCCTCGATGAACCCGAGGAGCACCCCCAGGTTCTGCGAGGTGGCCGCCGCGACCCGCGGGTCGTCCACGTCCACCTCGCCGGAGTACATCACGTGGAAGGGCGCGGGGTGCTCCAGCGCGAAGGCGACGTAGGCGAAGCCGGCGGCCAGGAACCGCGCCCGGAGGTCGCCCCCGGCGCCCTCGAGGGCGGCCGAGATCCGCGCGCCGAGCGCCGCGCTCGCCTGGACGGCGAGCTCGGTCATCAGGGCGCGCTTGTCCGCGAAGTGCCGGTAAGGCGCGGCGTGCGAGACGCCGATGCGCCGCGCGACCTCGCGCAGCGTGAAGCTCGCGTTCCCTTGCTCCTCGATCAGCGAGAGCGCCTCCTCCAGCACGGCGCGCCGGAGGTCGCCGTGGTGGTAGGGCCGGTCGACGGGGCGCGGCGCGGGCGCGGGTGAAGGGCGCGGCGCGGGCGCAGGTGAAGGGCGCGACGCGGTTGCGGGTGAGGTGCGCGCGCGCGGACGGCGGCGCCTTGCGGGGGAAGCCACAGCGCAGGCGCACGATACCACGAAGGCCGCGGTCCCACCGAGCCGCGGGGCCCGGGATCGCGGATGCACAGGGCCGCGAGCTCAGGAGCTGCGGGCGGACGCGAAGAAAATGTAGGCAGTGGAAACTTTCCCATGTTGTCAGTGTCATCATCGGGCGCGCGGGCGGCCGGTGGCCGGCGCGCTGCACCTGATCCAGGAAGGAGCCCCGTATGTCCGAGCCCCGTCGATCCCCCGAGCGCGAACGCCTCCTTGCCGCCGTGGAGCGCGTCCGCGGCGTCGCCACCGCCCACGCCGAGGCGTCCGAGCGGCTGCGCACGCTCGCGCCCGCGGTCGTCGACGCCCTGCAATCGAGCGGCCTGCTCGCGATGGCCGCGCCGCGCGCGCTCGGCGGCGTCGAGAGCGACCCGCTGACGCAGGTCGAGGTCTTCGAGGCAATGGCGCGCGCGGACACGTCGGCGGGGTGGTCGCTGATGATCAGCGCGCTGCTCGCCGCCCTCGCCGGGGGCACCCTGCCGGACGAGGGGGCCCGCCAGGTGTTCGCAGGGCCATTCCCGACGTTCGCAGGGCTCCAGATCCCGACCGGCCTCGCGCGGCGCGTCTCCGGGGGGTACGTGCTCGAGGGCCGCTGGGCCTTCGGCAGCGGCGTGCGGCACGCGTCGTGGGTGTTCACCTGCGCCATCGTGGCCCCGGAGGGCGGGGCCCCTCCGGCGGGGCCGCCCGAGATGATCAGCCTCGCGGTCCCGCGCGAGCAGGTGGTGATCGAGGACACGTGGGACGTGGCCGGCCTGCGCGGCACGGGGAGCGACCACTACCGGATCGAGGGCGCGCTCGTGCCCGAGGCGCGGACGTGCCCCTTCCCGGCGGCGCCTCAGCGGCGCGGCGGCGCGCTGTACTCGCTGCCGTTGCTTGCCCTGCTCGCGGCCGGTCACGTCGGCTTCGCGCTCGGCGTCGGGCGGCGCGCGCTCGACGAGATCGCCGCGGTCGCCCCGCGCCGCGTGAAAGCCTGGCCGCAGCTCGCGCTGGGCAGCCACGCGGCCTTCCACATGGACCTCGGGCGCGCGGAGGCGAAGCTCGCGGCGGCGCGGGCCTATGCGTTCGACGTGCTCGGGCGGATGTGGGACCAGGCGCGCGCTGGAGAGGCGCTCTCGATCGAGGACTGGGCGGCGATCCGGCTCGTCCAGACGTATGTGACCGACGTCGCCGCGGAGGTCGCGGGCTTCGCCTACCGGGCCGGCGGCGGGGGCGCGCTCTACGCGGCGAGCCCGCTGCAGCGGTGCTTCCGGGACATCCACGCGGCGACGCAGCACATCGCCGCGACCGACGACGCCTACGAGTTCGCGGGGCGCGCGCGGCTCGGGATCGCCGAGCTGCACCCGATGCTCGCGCCGCGGCCGCCCTCGGGTGGTGGGTTAGCTCGACAGGGCGGCTGAGCGACGCGCTCTCAACCAGGCTCCGGCCACGCCGGCTGATCGCCGAGGATGCGCGGCTTGTGGCGCTCCAGATAGGCGCGACACCAGGCGTCCGGCGCCTCGCGCCGGCTGACCCGGCGGATCGCCGTGTACAGCACGAGCTCGCGCAGCTTCATGAACCGGTCCATCTCGGCCAGCCACCGCGCGGAGAGCGCGTTTTCCCGGGCGTAGCCGTCCAGGAACCTGTCGCGGAACATCCGGAGGAGCTCTGGCGGCCGCCCGGGGCCGAGCGGGTCGATCGCGACATAGAAGAGGACGATCCCGAGATCGCTCGCGAACCACTCGTAGGCGCAGTCGTCGAAATCGATCAGCGTGAGCGCGCCGCCGTCCTTGAGCACGTTCCCGAAGTGGGCGTCGGTGTGCACCAGGCCGAAGGCGTCGCGGTCCGTCGGCAAGGCCCGGAGCTCCGCGACGAGACGCTCCAGCCGGCCGCCGATCGGGTCGCGCTCGTCTGCCGGCAAGAGCTCCCGCGGCCTGGTGAAGTCGCCGTCCTCATGCCACGCATGACGCCGCCTCGCCGACGGCGGAACATACACCTTCGTCGCGGCGTGAAGTCGCCCCAGGAGCCGCCCCCAGGCGGTCGCCACGTCCGGCGTCAGATCGTCGGAAGAGAGCGGAGCGCCTGGCGCCTTCGCGTACGCGCGCACGCAGACGGCCTGGCCGGGCTCGCCGAGCAACGCCGCGTAGCTGCCGTCAGCGGCCCGGATCGCCGGGGCGGCGCGGACGCCCTGCGTCGTCAGGTACTCCAGCCATTCGCACTCCGCCTCGACCGCGTCCAGGGACCTGCGCCCGGGATCCCCGAGCTTCAGGACGAAAGTACCGTCGCGCCGCCGCGCCTCGAACACCTGGCACTCGAAGCCGCCGATGTGCCGGCAGGTCGCCGGATCGAGCCCGTAGAGCGCCAGAGCGCGATCGAGCAGAACGGGATCTACGGGAGTCGTATCGTCCGCTCCAGAGGGCAGCCCCGCGCTCAGGGCTGGCTGCCTTCCGGCGGGCACACGACCCGCTGAGGCGGCGGCGGGTTGCACATGACGACCACGGGAGGGCCTCCGTCGCGAGAGGGCTGAGGCGGCGGGCAGGTGTTCGGGAGAAACTGCCTGCACGTGCCGTCAGGGCCCCGGACCACCTTCGCTCCCCGCGCGGGCTGCGGAAGCGGCTCCTCCTCGCCCTGCGCCGACGTCGTCCCGGCGTCCTGCGACGTCTCCGGCACCGCCGCGTCCTGCGTCTCCGTCGTCCCGGCGTCGCTGAACGTGGCCGCGTCCCCCACGCCAGACGAAGACGTCTGCATGAGCTCCAGGCGCGGCGGGTTGGCGATCAGCTCCGGCGGATCGGGCTGCGGCTGAGACGTGCCACAAGCCGCTGCGCCGCCGGCCACCGTGACGACGAATGAGGACGCGAGCACGCGGCGACGCCGGCGTGACGAGAGCTTCATGGAGACCATCCTAGACCGATGGCCCGACCCACGTCACCCGAACGGCGATCGCTGCAGCGCGCTCCGGGGTCTCGTCTCGAGCTTCATCAGGTGGTCGCCGATCGACGGCTCACGGCAGAGCATGCCTCGATGCCGAGCGTGGTAAGGAACAGGAACCGTCGATCAGGACGTTGTTCAAGCCCCAGGCGGATGGCGTGCCGTGCGCCTGAGCTGCACGGACAGGAGCCGCGGCGGGTCGCTCCTGACGGCCTCCGCGTCGCGCCACTCGCCCAGGTGAACGAGCTCGAACCCAGCCCCCAGGCCGCCGTTCACGTACTGTGACACGTCATGCAGGAACGCGGTCACACGCTCGGGCTGGCCCGTCTCCGGGTTGACGAAATTGGCCTGGCCCCCGCGCATCTGTCGCACGGGGTGCAGCTCGCACAGGAAGAGCTCCCCTCCCGCGCGCAAGGCGCGGGCAGCCTCGGCGAAGACCGCGTCGATGTCCTCGATATGCTCCAGCACGAGCATGGCAATCACGACGTCGGACGAGCCCGCCTCGAGGGGCCAGGAAGCGCGGATGTCGTGCTGCACGAACCGGACGCGGGGAGAGGACACGCGGGCCCTCGCGCGACGCAACATCCCCTCGGAGAAATCCAGCGCGAGGACGCTCCTCGCCTGCTCGTCGAGCCACTGCGTGTTGCGCCCGGTGCCGCAGCCGATCTCGAGCACGTCCCTGCCGGCCAGCGCCAGGCCGCGCTGCCGGAGGACCTCCGCCGCCAGCTCGCGGGTCCGGTTGAAATCGTCATCGTACGTCGCGGCCCAGCGATCGTAGGCCGTGGCGACCTCGGGTTTGTCTGGAGAGCTGGACATGAGCTCGCTCGCCATCACAAGCTGAGCTCGCTCAGCCCAGGATGCTCGTCGGGTCGCCGCCCGAGCGGCCAGTGGAACTTCCGCTCCTCCGCCGCGATCCGCACGTCATTGATGCTCGCCTCGCGCCGCCGCATCAGCCCCTGCGCATCGAACTCCCACTGCTCGTTGCCATGGGACCGGTACCAGTTGCCGCTGTCGTCGTGCCATTCATAGGCGAAGCGCACCGCGATGCGGTCCCCGGTGAACGCCCAGACCTCCTTGATCAGGCGGTAGTCCAGCTCCCGCTGCCATTTGCGTTGCAGAAACGCCTCGATCGCCGCCCGCCCCTGGAAGAACTCCGCCCGGTTCCGCCAGCGGCTATCGACCGTGTAGGCCTGAGCCACGCGCGCGGGATCCCGGCTGTTCCAGGCGTCCTCCGCCAGCCGCGCTTTCCGGGCGGCGGTCTCGGCGGTGAAGGGCGGCAGCGGCGGGCGCGACACGACAGGATCTTCGCTCAAGGTGCACCTGAACGAACCTTCCTCGAATCTCTCATCCCCGGCAACCCCTTTTCACGCGAAGCTCCCCAGGGCCGTACCGCGGACCGGCCGCTCCCGTCCTGCCATCGGCGCGCGTCCGTCGCTCGCGCGCGCTGCCCCGCGGGACCGCCCTGCCCGCTCCGGCGCAGGCGCCGTGGGAGCGGCCACGACGCTTGGCGCTCGCGCCGGCGGCGAGAGCTCGTTAGAGTCGCTCCGCGCTTCGAGGAGCCTGTGCGCTCGAGAGGGATCCGATGACCATTCCGTTGACGTGCGTCTTCATCTCACTTCTCTTGATCTACGTGGCCCGCCTGTTCGTCGCCAGGGCGCAGTCACAGCAGCCCGAGGGCCTGGACAACCGCAACCCGCGCGACCAGCAGGCCAAGCTCACGGGCGTCGGGCGCCGCGCCCTCGCCGCCCACCAGAACGGCTTCGAGGCGTTTGCGCCCTTCGCCGCCGCCGTCTTCACGGCCCACCTCGCGGGCGCCGACGCTCGCTGGAGCGCCATCCTCGCGGTCACCCACGTCGCCGCGCGCGTTCTCTATCTGGTCATGTACATCGGCGACAAGGCCTCTGCCCGGACCGCTGTCTGGATCATCGGCTTCGCCGCCACCGTGGGTCTATTCCTCCTGAAGTGGCTGGTCTGAACGCCGAAGGGCCGGCGCGGCGGGGGCGCCGTGGCAGGCTCAGCGCGGCAGGGGCATCCACGCGCCGTCCGTCGGGACATGGACCTGCGCGGGCAGGTTCTTCGAGGCGGCGCGCTGGGTGAACGCCGTCACGGGCTCGCGGTAATGGGCGAACGTTGTGTGGTGGATGGGGATCACGTGACGGGCGCGGAGCAGCGCGGCGGCGGCGACCGCCTCCTCCGCGTCCATGGTGCGGAGGCCGCGCGCGCCGTCGACGCCGACCGCGCCGAGGTGCGGGAGCCAGAGATCGATGGGCGCAAAGCGAGCCGCCACCGCGCGCATCGGCTCGGTGAAGACCGAATCGCCGGTCCAGTACATCGAATAGGGCGTCGCGCCCTCCCAGCGGAGCACATAGCCGTTGCCCTTGCCGAGCGTCGCGTCGAGCGCCGCATCGTGGGAGTGGTTCGCCGGGACGGCGAGGATCCGCAGGCGGCCGGCGCGGGTCGGGAGCACGGCCTCGTTGTCCCAATCGAGCGGCGTCAGCTTCGTGAATCCGGCGGCGCGCGCCGCGCCGACCGCGTCGGGAGGGAGGATGAAGGTGACGTCCTTCGGGAGCGTCTCCTTCGCGACGGCGTCGAAATGGTCAGCATGGTTGTGGCTGAGGAGGATGACGTCGAGGTGCCCGAGCGGCTCCGCCGGAGGATCGGTATAGCGGGCGACCGGCGCGTTCTCGACGCCGGTCGACGGGTGCTTTGGGAGCGCAAACGCCGCCGGGCCGCGCGGGCCAAGGACGGGATCGGTGAGCAGCCGGAGGCCGTCGCGCTCGAGGATCGCCGTCGGGCCGCCGCGCCACTGGAGGCGCCCGCTCGAGGCCTCGGCTGCGGCGGCTTCGCCGGCCGGCGGCGCGGTCGCGGCGGCCGCGGCCGCGCCGGCCGGCGGCGCGCTGGCTCCGCCGCGGTCCGGCGATGCACAGGCCGTCAGGGAGAGCGCGAGCAGCGCGGCGACCACCGAGCCCACGGGCGCCCGTGGCCTGCGCGGGCGACCCGTCGAGGGCGCGCCTGCGCCGGGCTCCGCCCCGGCGGGCTGCGGGAGCTGCTCGGCACGTCCATTCCACCTGCTCGGGACACCCGTGATGCGGTTCATCGTCGTCGCCTTCCTGGCCGCGCTGTTGCAATGAGGTTCTCGGCGAGGGACCGCGCGCGCGCGGCAGCGCCCGGTCCCCCCTCGCGGACGGCGGTCACGATCGCGCCGTCGATCAGCAGCAGGATCTGCGGCGCCAGCGCGCTGGCCGACGGCACGCCGGCCTCGCGCAAGAGCCGCTCGAAATAGTCGATGAGCCGCTGCTTGTGGCGCTGCGCGGCCTGGTGCGCCGGGTGGCTCCGGCTCGCGACCTCGACCATCGTGTTGAGGAACGCGCAGCCGCGAAAGTCGTCCGCGGCGAACAGCTCGGCGAGCGCGTCGAAGACCGCGAGCGGCCGGTCCCGCGGATCGTCCGCTGCCGCCTCGACTCGCCCTGCCAGCCACTCGCGAAAGCGCGCGTCGCGCGCGTCCAGCACCGCCACGAGCAGGTCGTCCTTCGTCCGGAAGTGCCGGTAGAACGTGGCCTTGGCGACGTCCGCCTCGGCGATCAGGCGATCGACGCCGACGGCGCGGTACCCCTCGGCGTAGAAGAGGCGCTCCGCGACCTCGAGGATGTGGCTGCGCGCGTCCCGCACGAGGCTGTTCTAGACAGACAGGTCTGTCTTGTCAAGCGCGGAGATACGCCTGCGGACCGCCGCCCGCAGGCTCTCCGATCGGAACGCCGCGCCGGAGGCGCCCGTCAGGGGACGTTCATCTCGAACGCGACGCTGTAGTTCGGCTGGGCCTTGCCCGTCGTCGAGCCAACGAACGGATCGGAGTCGCGCAGCTGACCCCAGCGGATCGTGCCGCCCGTCATCGACGTCCCGTCGGTCGTCATCGCATAACCGACCATCACGCCGGACGCGGGGAGGTTCCGCGCGGTGATCTGCACCGAATCGCCGGAGATCTCCACGCCGCTGATCGGGATCCGGGTGTTGCCGTTCCAGAGCTCGAAGCCGCGGCCCTGCGCCCACTCCGTGAACGCGGTCTGGTGGGGAGACGGCAGCGCGGGGTCCCAGGCGAGCGGCGGCACCGGGACATGGAAGTGCACGGTGACGACGTTGCCGCTCCGCTCGACGCGCGTCGGCTGGAGCGGCTGCCAGTCCTTCCCGAGGACGACCTTCTCGAAGTAGATCTGGCCGAATTTCTCGCCGAGTTGCTGGTAGCCGTTCGCGTTCAGGTGGATGTGATCGTTGGCATACGGATACTGGTACTTCGGACCCGAGCAGACGATGTCGCCCGGGTGATCGACGCCCACGCGCCACTGCGCCTGCGTCGACGTCGACCGCGTGCCGGCGTCGGTGTGCACCGAGTTCTGCTGGGACACGATAAGGGGGATGCTCCGCGACTGGCCGGTGATCCGGAGGAGATCCTGGTTGTAGTCGGACCACAGCTTGACCAGCTCATCCCCGTAGGTCGCGCTGCCGGCGTCGGACTCGCCGTGCGTGATCACGACGGCGCCGACGCCGTACGTCTTGCCGGCACCCTTGGCGAGGCGCGCGATGGCCTCCGCCTCGAACAGGGTCGCCGCGTAGGCGCGGCCCATCGACGTGTCGCCCGAGGCCGTCTGGGTGGCGCCCTTCCGGAGGACGCTCATCGGCTGCCCGCTCTCGCCGACGACGGTGTGCACCGTGACGTGGTCGCCGCCGGCGGCTGCCTCCGCGAGGGACGAGATCTGGTCGGCCATGGCCGTGTGCGGCGTCTCGCCATAGATGTTCTTCGGGTAAGCGCTGGGGTAGGTCGTCGCGAACGCGCGGATCGGCTCGACGAGCGGCACCAGGGTGAGGGCCGTGTTCGCCGGATCGAAGGGGGGCACGCTCGCGTTCCCGAGCGACAGCTTGAGGTTGTGAAAGCGCTGCGTCGTGGTGCGGGGCGGCGTGCCCTCCGCGCCGACCGAGAGGCTCTGTCCCGTGCCGACGATGCCGCTCCAGTCCCAGAGCGGCGCCGGCGGCGCGCCGCCGCCCCCTTCGCCAGCGCCGCCGGCGCCGCCCGTGCCTGCCGCGCCGCCGCCCCCTTCGCCGGCGCCGCCGGTGCCGCTCCCGCTGCTCGTCGCGTCCTGACCGCCGGGGCCGCTGGTGCCGCTGATGCCGCTGGTGCCGCTCCCGCTGCTCGTCGCGCTGTGACCGCCGGTGCCTGGGTTGCCGCCGGCGCCGGAGGACGACCCGTCCGACGAGTCGCATCCGATCGCCATGAGGAGAGCGAGCGTGCCTGATGAGCTAAGGCTCAAGAACGAAGATTTTCCCATGATGGCTCCTTGCCGCTGCACGAGCGGGCGCGAGCGTTCGCGCGCCCCGGAGCGTTGATCATCAGGCCGCGTGATGGAAGCCAGAACCGGAGATCTCACCGCAGCGCACAGAAAAACTGAACCGATTCAGTCAATTGGGCCTCAACCCCGGTCGGAGGCTCCGCCGGGGCGCCAACCTCGGTCGGGTCTCCCGGGATCATCACGCCGGAACCTCGAAACCTCGACCAGGGTCGGGTCTCACCCCGGCCCCCACCGCCGACGACACCGTACGCACGGCGCCACGAGCACACATCTCCTCTGCCCACCCCGACGAATGGATGGGCTCGTCTGCCCACACCTCGCTATCTCGCCACGGCAAAAAAGTGAGCCGTGGACGAACATCCGGCGGCACTACGCACTCGCCACCGCTTCTCTTCGACGCCTGCCCAGGCGGGGGTACCTCCGGGTGTGCAGCCCGGGGATGGGTGGTTCGAATCCTTCGATGGAGGTTTCATGGTGACGAAGCCAGCCGCCTTGCTCGCGTGCACAGCGCTCTTGGCAGGGTGTGGATACGATCTCGACAGCCCGAAGGCGAGCGCCAAGGCCGATCACGGCGTGGAGCCGAACCTGGTCTGCAATGAACAGCTCACGACCGCCGTGACGCTGACCGGGGACAAGTTCACCCCGATGCCGAGCGACGCCCTGGAGACGCCGACGGCGCTGCTCCTGCCGGCGATCGACCTGACACGCACGGTCGATCTCACCGGAAGCCAGGCGCCCGCGTCGTTCTTCATCGCCGATGATCCGGGCCAGCCCGAGGCGAGCAAGGTCCATTGGATCAGCGGACAGCAGATGACGTTCCAGGTCGACCCCGCGCTCGCGCTCCTGCCCGGGCTCTACGACATCACCGTCACGAACCCCGACAAGAAGGCCGAGCACGCGGCGACCTTCACGGGAGGGCTCGCGGTGGTGCCCCGGCCTTCGCTCACCGCCGTCGCGCCCGACATCCTCTGCGTGGCCGACGCCGATCAGACCCTCGTGCTCACCGGCACCGACCTCCTGCGCGTCGGCTCGACCATGCCGGTCGCGCGCGTGACCGCCGGCGCCACGACGATCGAGGTGCCCGTGAGCGCGCTCGAGGGGTGCCAGGACATCCCGGGTCGTGCGGGCGAGGTCGCGCGCTGCACGTCCGCGACCGTCGTCGTCCCGCAAGGGAGCCTCGCGCCGGGCGCCTACGAGATCACGCTCACGAACCCGGAGCCCGCGAGCTGCGTCTCGACCGATCCGATCGGCGTCGTCGTCGTGCCCCCGCCCGAGGTCCTCTCCGTGCAGCCCGATCTCGTGTGCAACGCGCAGGACGCGCAGACACTGACGCTCACCGGCGCCGGGTTCCTCACCATCGGCGCGCGAGATCCCGTCGTCCACATCGGAGACCAGACCTTCGCGCCGGACTCCGTGAGCGGCTGCGAGCCGGTGCCGCCGCCGGTCCAGGGCAGCTTCGCCGACGGCGAGATCGCGAGCTGCACGACGGTGACGCTCACCGTGCCGGTCGACGCGCTCCAGCCCGGAGACCACCCGGTCATGGTCGTCAATCCGCCGCCGGCCGACTGCCACTCGGAGGAGCCGGTGAACCTGCATGTGGCCCCGCCACCGTCGATCGCGGATATCTCTCCGCTCGCGCTATGCAACGCGCAGTCCGACCGGACGCTCGCGATCACGGGATCCGGCTTCCTGGTGGTCGGCGGCGAGGGGCCCACCGTCACCCTCGGGGGCGAGACCTTCAGCGCGTCCGATGTGGTCGCCGACGACTGCGCCGCGGTGACCGGCGCCTTCGCCGAGGGGGACGTCGAGACCTGCGCCAGACTCGTGATCACGATCCCTCAGGGCACGTTCACGGAAGGCGAGTACCCCGTCGTCGTGACGAACCCCGCGCCGGCCGGGTGTTCCTCGGAGGAGACGATCGCGCTCCGCGTGGAAGATCCGCCGGCCGTCGCGGAGATTTCACCCGGCGTCGTCTGCAGCGGCGGCGGGCGGCTCGTCATCAGCGGGAGCGGCTTCAACGCGACGCCCTCGGTGACGCTCGAGGCGGCGGGACAGCCGACCATCACCGCGAGCAGCGTGGGGCTCGACGCCGCCGGGACGCAGGTCACGGCGCAGATCCCCGGGGGAGCGACCGCCGGCCTCACCTATGACGTCGTGGTCCAGAACCCCGACGGCTGCATGGACACCCCGCCGCACCAGACGGTCAGGGTGGTGCCGGGGCCGATCGCGTACTTTGCGGACCCTGAGATCGTCTACAACGGCATCAACACGCGCGTCACGATCTACGCGACCACGCTCGAGCTCCCGCTCCCGCCGAACGCCGTCGAGCTCCGGCCGGCCGGAGCCGCGGAGCCCGTCACGGTGCTGGCCTCGACGCCGGTGCCGGGCAAGCCGAACCGGGTGCAGATCGTCGTGCCCGTCGACCAGCCGCCGGGCAGCTACGATGTCACCATCAACGACGCGATGGGGTGCCCGGCCATCCTGCCGAACGCCGTCCGCGTGACGGATGCCCTCTCCGTCTCGATCGATCGCATCGTGCCGTCCTTCGGCGACACCGCGTCCGACACCGCGGCGCAGATCTTCCGCGACACCATGGCTCCCGCGCCCGGCGACGCGCCCTTCGTGGCCACGCCGCGCGCGTTCCTCAACCCGGACGGCGCCACGCCGTCGGACGTCGCCATCCCGCTCGCCTCCGTGGCGCTCAGCGACGCGGACAAGGTCTCGGCGGTCGTGCCGGCGAACAGCCCTGCGGGCCTCTACGATCTCGTGGTCGTCAACCCGGACGGGACGGTGGGCCTGCTCGAGGACGCGTTCCGGGTGCAGACCGATCCGCCGCCCGTGGTCGAGACGGTGACGCGCTCGTCGATCGTCAGCGCCACGGGGCAAACGGTCCTCGTCGCGGGCCATCACTTCCGTGACGCGACGGTCGCGCTCTCCTGCGTCGATCCGACGGGCGCCCCCACGGCGCCGCCGCCCGCCGTCTCGGCCGCGGACGCGTGCGACGCCCAGCAGAGCTGCACGAAGCAGGTCACCATCGACGGCTCCGCGCTGGTCGAAGGCTCGGTCTGCGTCCTCAGGCTCACGAACGCCGACGGCAGCTTCTTCGACTTCTCGGCCATCGGCGTCACGAACCCCTCGCTGAACCTCCCCGATCCGAAGGCGGGCACACCGCTCGACGTCGGCCGCCGCGCGCTCGTCGCGGCCGCGGGCAACGCCACGCCGGCGGCCCGGTTCGTCTACGCCATCGGCGGTGACGGCGGCGCCGCCGCCGCGGACGCGCCCTTCGACTCGGTGGAGCTCGCGCCCGTGGACCTGTTCGGGAACATGGGGGCGTGGCAGACCGCCCGCACGACGCTGCGCACGCCGCGGAGCTTCGCCGCGACGGCGACCGTCGGCCGCTACGTCTACGTGATGGGCGGGAGCGACGGAAGCTCCGCCGTCGCGAGCGCGGAGCGCGCGCTGATCCTCAGCCCGCGCGAGGTGCCGGAGCTCGACGTCGACGACCTCGTGCCGGCGCCGGAGGGGCTCGAGCCGGGATACTGGTTCTACAGGATCTCGGCCGTGTTCGCGGCGGACGACCCCGAGAACCCGGGCGGCGAGTCGCTGCCGAGCGACGAGTTCATCGTGAAGGTGCCGGCGCTCCCCGGCGCGCGCATCCAGGTGGTGCTCACGTGGACGCCGCCCGTCGACTCGCTGGGAGAGCCGCTCCCCAACGTGGCTGGCTATCGCATCTACCGGACGCCGACCGTGAACGGGAGCTCGGGCGGGGAGGTCCTCCTCGCGACGGTCGACGGCGACGCGCGCACGTTCGCCGACGACGGCACCGCCGCTCCTGGCATCGACCGGCCGATGCCGCTCGGGAGCCTCGGCCGCTGGGCGCCGCTGCCCGCGATGGGGAGCGCGCGCACGGGCGCGGCCGGCGCGATGGCCTTCGACCCCGCCGACAAGAGCCGCGTGTATATCTACGCGCTGTTCGGCCTGGATGAGGCAAACGGGGGTGTCGCCTCCTACGAGTACCTGCCCGTCACGATCGCCGCGAACGGGCGGCAGACGGCGGCGAGCGCGTGGATCACCGGCACACAGGCCACCTCCACGCCCCGCTGGCAGCACGGCGCCTGGGTCGCGGACCGCGCGGTCTCGACCGACATCGCGGCCGGCGACACGTACGTGTTCGTCGGCGGCGGGCGTCTTCCGGGCGGAGCGCTGACAGGGAAGGTGGAGGCCGGCAAGGTCGCTGCCGGCGGCGATCTCGGCGCCCTGTCCGACACGCCGAAAGACATCGGCGCCTCGGCCGCCGGCTACGGCGTGTGCGCGGCGAACGATCAGCTCTTCCTGTTCGGCGGCGGCAACGGCCAGCCCTCGAGCGGCGCCGCCGCTGCGACGCTCGTCTCGCCGCCCCCGTCGCTCGCGACCAACTCGTGGAACTCGGAGGGGCTCACGATGACGCAGAGCCGTTATCTCATGGGCAGCGCGGTCCAGAGCGCTTTCATCTTCCTCGTGGCGGGTCAAACGGCCGCGGACGCGGCGAGCACCTCGACCGAATTCGTGGTCTGGTGAGGAGGCGAGACGACATGAACCGAATCATTCCCTGTCTTTTCGGACTCGGGCTCGCGCTCGTCGGCCTGCCCGCGGCGGAGGCGGCAGAGAGCGCCGCTCCGGCGCCCGCGAAGCCCGACCGGGGCGCGTTCGTCGTGGCGGCCAAGGTCGGCGGCGTTGCGCCGTTCAACGGCCTCGACCCCTTCCTCGTCGGCGTCGCCGAGCTCGGCTATGTCGCCCCCTGGATGCGGCGCAGCTTCTCGCTGCTCGTGGACGTCGGCTACACGGTCCCCAGCACGAGCGGCACGGAGAGCGACCCGCGCGTCGAAGGTGGAAGCTACGCGTGGACGCTCACGCACAAGCAGCTCGTCATCGCCCCCACGGTGAACTACCGGTTCACGTCGCTCGGCCGATTCGTCCCCTACGTCGGTATCGGGCCGAGGATCTACCTCGTCGAGAACGTGACCGAGGGGCGCGCCGGACAGGCCGTGATCGCCGAGACACACGAGCAGTCGACGGAGGTGGGCGTGTTCGCGCCCCTGGGCGCGCAGCTCGCGCTCGGCCCCGGCTTCCTGCTCGGCGAGCTCCTCTTCGAGTGGGGGCCGCTCGATCACGTGGCGACGGGCGAGTCGCACAGCGCCGGCGGGACGCTCCAGCTGGGGTATCGAATGGAGATCTGAGCCGCCGCGGCCGCCTTCTCCTCGTCGCATCGGCTACGGCGCCTGCCGTGGCTTCCTTCCGAGAGCGCGCACGGACCGTCCCGGCGGCGCGCCGCCGTCAACCGCCGGCGCGCGCCGCGGGGAGCGGGCGGCGCCGGCAGCCCACCTCGACGAGGATGTCGCCGGGCGCCTTGAAATAGAACATCACGCCACGGCCGTTCTCGCTCACGGGGCCGCTGTCGATGCCCGCCGCGACGATCGCCGCGTGTTTGTCGTACACGGTTGCCACGTCGCCGACGAGGAAGCCGATGTGGAAGCCCTCCGGATAAGGGGCATCCTCCTCGCGCCGGCGCTGGAGGACGAGCGTGAAGTCGTCGGGCCCCGTGAGGATGGCGATCGCCGGCGAACGCCGGTTGCCGTGGACCTCGAACTGGAAGTGCCGCTCGAAGAACGCGGCCGTTTCGAGGACGTCGGGGACCTGGAGATCGATGTGATTGAGCTGCATGGGAGCCTCCACGGAGGACGCACGTGCGTCCTGGTGCCGTGGGACCTCACTCCGTGGTGGAGGGGACATGGGCTCCCGTCATGGGAGTGGCCGGGGCTCGCCTGAACCGGCCTACCTCTTTCGGCGAGGGAGAAGATAGCGAAGCGATCGCGACCTGGCAACGTCCCGCGACACATCGACGCGCCAGCGTGGCGGTCGAGGAGGGCGCCGCGCGCGCTCGGCGAGGCGAGGGTGGGCGAGCCAGCTCGGCGCGCGAGCGTTGCCGGGCGGGCGGCGCAGAGAGCGGGGAGCGGCGGTGCCTTAACCTCGGTGGACGGCGGCGATACCTCAACCTGGGTCGGGCCTCCGGCGGGGGCGATGCCTCAACCTGGGTTGGGCCTCAACGCACGAAGCGATAGGCGATCCGCTAGCAGCCGCTCTGCGTTGCGATCCGAAGGGGTCCGGCGCCCCTGCGGGCGCTCTGCATTGCGGTCTGGAGCGGGGCTTGGAACGTTGTTAAGCCTGGTTGCTTCCGCGGATGCGGAGGAAGCGGGCGAGGCGTCTGCGTGGTTGGACGACGTAGCGTGACGGGAGAGATGTGACGACGTGTGTATCGCTGTTTCGCCGGCGTTTGAGAGACGCCTGGCCGCATAGCCGCAGGGCCCATTACTCGGCTGACCACCTCGGCGCAAACGACGCGACGGGTACGGTCATCGCGTCGAGGAGCGTCTTCCCGTTGGGGAACGAGTTCAACATGCCCGCAATCGTTCCTGCAACCAGCGTTTCACCTTGGACCGCGCCTACGGTCTTGAGCCAGTTCTGCGGGCTGAATACTTTGTTGCTGAGCTGAGCCTGCTGGAGTGCGCTCTGCAGGGCGTTCTCCACGCACGTCGCGGCAAGTGGAAGGATCTCGTTAGCGCGCTCGGCCGCCTTCGCCGTCGCCGACGGATTGACCACGAGCGTCGGCTGCTTGTTCACTTGCGCGATGATCGCGGAGACGGCGAACAAGAGGTGGAACTTGACGTACGTCTTGCCGGCTTTGAGGACATCGTTCAGGGACAGGCTCGCCCATGTCTCGTCGATGGCGTTCAGCCACGTCAGGAGCGCGGCGATCGATTTCGGATCGTAGCCGGTCCTGAAGAGGGTCTTGTAGTGTTCGTCGAAGAGGCGTTTCTCGTTATACGAGACGCTGGGACGCTGGCAATGCCAGGCCATGAGCATCTTTGCAAGCACTGCCGCATCCACCGTCTTGGCTGCGTCGCGATCCGCAGGGCGGACCTCGCCTCTCTTGGTGATGAAGTATCCGTCCGGGTAGAGCATTTCGTACGCCCGCTTCAAGCCGACCATCACCTTGTCGTTGCTTCGGAGGTCGCGTGGCTTCACCGCCGTCTGGGAGTTCGTGTTGATGCTGATCCGATCTCCAAGCGCCCGATCAGGGATCTCATAGAGTCGGAAGAGGATGCGCGCGTCTACCGCCTCCGGAGAGCGAACGCGCTCGGAGGCCGAGAAGATGGTGGACAGCGACTGGCACCCGTTGACGACACTAAGGCCCTTGATCTTCAGGTGAACCTTGTCATCGCTGACCGAAACGGAGTCGCAGAGGGCGGTGATTCCGTTGTGGTAGAAGAAGAATTCGCGCACACGATCGCCGTTCATAATCGTGGCCTTGAGCGCGCGGTTTACTTTATTGTTCGAGCCGAGCGACTGCCGAACGTTCTTCCTGAAGAGACGTCCATCGGTGATGCCCGGAAGTCGAAGGCAGTCCTTTAACGGAAGGACCGTCAGAATCGTCTGGGCTGATCCGAGCTTCGTGATCAGCGTGTTCGCTGGATCGACCACCAAGGTGTGATCGAGGGAAGGCAGCTCCAGTGCTTCAGCCTCCGCCAACCTCGTCCCGAGCACCTCGGTGTCCACAAGATGGAGCCCGGCCGCGAAGTCGTCGGATTCCTCAAGCTTGTCAGAGAACTCCTTGAGGTCGGCCATAGCCGCATCCGTGAGCACCCCGGTAGTGAGCAGCTCGAAGTCCACTCGGTACTCGTCGTCGAGCGCGCGTCGTACCGCTTCGAGCTTTGACTTGAGGCGATCGTTACAGTCCTTCTGGAGGGACGGCAGGTCCTGGAGCCGCATCCACGCCCCCAGCACTTCGCGGAGCGGTTCGCTGTCGACAGTTCCGGCGTCGATGAACTTCCCCTGGACGACGATGACGCGTCGCTCGTCGTCGTCGACGATCACGGCATCGATCTGCTTGTCGTTCGTGCCATCAGTGATGTCATCGCGTGCTGCGATCGGGTCACGAAGAAGAATGCGCCGCAGATACCAGGCCACAAAACGCTGGCCATCGTTCGCGAAGTTCTGCTGGTAGTACCCGCCGTCCGCTATCTCGCGCTTGATCAGGTCGAGCATGAACCGCGAGGCTACCGCACCCCGACCGTACTGGAAACGCTCGTCTACCGACGCGAACCGGCCGACCCGGGCGAGGCGTCCGACGGGGACAGGGTGACCCACGTTTTCCAGCGCGGTTCAGCCGCGCCCCCAGCGCGCGATCCTCGGCCGCGGGAGCGGAACCTGGCACGCGATCCCGGGGATGAAGCAGTTTAACCCCGTCCGCTGGTGGGGGTGGTCTTGCTCTTCTCCACGTCCACCTTCCACCTGTGCCCGGTGCCCGGTACGAAGGTCAACCCGCCGCCCCAGTTCGAGCCGCCAGGAACCGCCGGTCCCGCAGCGTTCGCGCGAGTGCGGAGGGCCCACGTGGAGACGAGCCCCCCTCCCGTGACCTTCGCGCGCCACGTCTCGATGTCGTTCCTGTTCGTGTTGTCGGTCTTGATGCACTCCCATCTGAGCTGTGCCATGGGCGCCAGCGTACTCCGCCGCGCAACCTGCTCGTCCTCAAGCTGCGCAGCGCTGGTCCGCTTAACCCCTTCCCCGGGAGCATGATCTCAGTCGTCGCTGAACAGGCCGCGCGCCTCGCGCTGGAGCTGCCGAAGTCGCGCCGATGCGCTCTCCAACGTGAATTGATTCTGCTCCGTCTTGGCCTGGTGGACGGTGCGCATGTTCCCTTCGAGCACCTCCTCCTGCTCCGCGATGAGCTCGGCGATCGGCTTGACGACCTCGGCGTCGCCGATGGGCCAGGGCGCCGTCGTGGCGTCGTTCTGAAGAACGGTGATCGAACCGGGCGTGGTGGTCGGCATCGACGCCACCCGCCCGAGGGCTCGGTTGATCCTGTTGCGAACTCGATCTCCGATGTGCATCGTCAACCTCCGGCGCGTCTCTAGCGCCCGTCTCGGCGAGGTCGAGGAGAACCGTTAACCCTCGCGCCGCCGCGCGCACCAGCCGCTCGATTTACGTCTGCTGGAGCGGGCGCCCCGAGCGCGACGCGATCCCGAGCCTCGCGCACTCCGCGACAGTCGCACGCAGCGACAGCCCGCGCTCGCGCAGCCCGCGCACCTTCTCGACCACCGCGCGCTCCGCCTTGGGACGGCCGGTTGCTGCTCGCGGACAGGCGTCCGGCCGGCGAGGCTCCCGGCGAGCGCCTCACGGAGGTGCCAACGGCCCCCCGGTGCTAGACTCGGAACATGGCCGAACCTCTGGAGCTTCCCGCCGAGGAGCGGGACGAGAGCCCCTACGACGAGAACGGGGTGGACCGCTCCCTCGTCCGCTGGATGCTCAGCCTGTCTCCCACGGAGCGACTGGCGCAGGTGCAGGGGGCGATCGATCTGGTCATGAGCGTGCGCGAGCCATCCGATGGCGCTCGCTGACGTCCTGCACGCGCTGGTACACCACGACGTCGAGTTCATCGTCGTGGGCGGCATGGCTGCGGCGCTGCAGGGCGCCCCAGTGAACACCCTCGACATCGATATCGTGTACTCACGCTCCGAGGAGAACATCGTCCGGCTCATGGCGGCCCTGGCAGACCTCGAAGCCGTCTTCCGCACCGACCCACGACGGCTCGTCCCGAACGAGTCGCACCTGCGCTCGGCGGGGCACAAGCTGCTCCAGACGAAGCACGGTCTGCTCGACGTGCTGGCGACGATCGAGGAGTCGACGTCCTATGACGATCTCCTGCCCGACTCGACGGTGCTCGAGGTAGTCGGCGTACGCGTCCGCGTTTTGTCGCTGGAACGGTTGATCGAGGTCAAGGCGAAGCTGACCAGGCCCAAGGATCGGGCGATGCTCCTTCTGCTCCAAGCGACCCTCGACGAAAAGCGTCGAGCGCCCTGACCGGTACATCGAGCCGCACGGGCAACTCTCCCCGCCCCCTCCTCACTGCCGCACCGGCAGCTCCACCACGAAGCTCGCCCCCTCCCCCGGCGCGCTCTCCACGGTCACCGCCCCGCCGTGCGCCTCGACCACGCTCTTCACGATGGCCAGCCCCAGCCCCGTCCCGTCGCGGCCCTCGTCCGTCGTGAAGAACCTGTCGAAGATCCTCGGCCGGTGCTGCGGCGGCACCCCCGGCCCCCGGTCGCGCACCGCGATCCTCGCCGTCCTCTCCCCTTCCCTCCCCTCCCCGTCCTCGACGGTCACCACCACCGGCTCCCCCGGCGGCGAGAACTTCACCGCGTTGTCGACGAGGTTCATGAGCGCCGTCTCCAGGTCCGTTTGCCGCGCCCGGAGCAGCCGCGTCCGCATCTCGTACCGCAGCTCCACCGGCTGCCCCGGGCTCGCGCGCCGCTCCACCACGCGCGCCACGAGCGCCTCCAGATCGAGCACCGTCATCGCCTCGCTCGAGGCCTCGATCCGGCTCAGCTCCAGGAGCCGCGACACGAGCCGGTCGAGCCGCGCCACGTCGAGCTCGATGTTCCGCAGGAAGCGCCGACGCGCCTCGAGATCGTCCGCCGCCCCCTCGTCGAGCAGCTCGGCGGCGCCCCGGATCGACGTCAGCGGCGACTTGAACTCGTGCGCCACATCGGCCGCGAAATCCGAGATGTACCGCAGCCGCGCCCCCAGCCGCTCGTTCATCGCGGCAAACGACGCGCCGAGCTCGCGGATCTCGCCGCTCCCCGACACAGGCACCGCGACGTCGCGCTCGCCGGCCGCGATGCGCTTCGCCGCGCGCGACAGCTTGCCGAGCGGCCTCGATATCGACCACGCGAGCGCCAGCGTGACGAGGCCCGTGAACAGGCTCGCGACCACGAGGACCTTGATGAGCCCCGAGCGGATCCGGTGCAGCTCGACAAGCACCGGCTGCGTCGAGCGGACAACGTACACCGCGCCGAGCACCTCGCCGCCCCGCCGGATCGGCTCGGCCAGGAACAGGAACACCGCCAGCTCCTGCTGCCGGACGCGCGTCCGCGCCGCGCGGCGCCCGGCGAGCGCCTCGCGCACCTCCGGTCGATCCGGGACCTCGGACCAGCGCTCGCGCGCGCCCTTTCCGATCGGCTGCACGTTGTCGGCGAGCTCCCGGAAGTCCGCCGAGCTCGGGCGATGGCCGCGCGTCGACACGAGCGCGGGGGCCGCCGGCTCGGGCCCCTCGGGCGGGCCGTTCTCGTGCGAGTCGGCGACGACCGCGCCCGCCCTGTCGAGGATCCGGACGCGCGTGCGCGTGAGCCTCGCGGCCTGGGTCAAGATGTCGCCGTGCTCGGGCGCGTCGAGCTCGAGCCCTCGATCGAGATCCGACGCGAGCATCGCGGCGACCAGGACCGCCTGGTTCGCCATGTCGCGCTCCAGCGAGCCGAGCAGCTGCCGCTCGTAGAGGCGCGCGAACTCGAGCCCCGCCACGGGCACGAGCAGCACCACCAGGTTCACGACAAGCAGCCGGACGCGGATCCGGCCGAGCTCCCAGCGCAGGCGCTCGATCATCGTGCGCATCGTGGGGCCAGGCATCGCGGCCCGGCTACGCCCCCTGCAGCTTGTAGCCGACGCCGTGGACGGTCGCGATCGGATCGCCGCCAACCACACGGAACTTCGCGCGAATCCGGCGAACGTGCGTGTCGATGGTGCGCTCCGTGATCAGGTTGTCGTAGCGGTAGGCGCGCTGCATGAGCTGCCCGCGCGAGAGCACCACGCCGGGCCGCTCCAGCAGCGCGCCGAGCACGCCGAGCTCCGTCGCCGTGAGCGACACCGGCTGGCCGAGGTACCGCGCCTCGTGACGCTCGGTGTCGACCTCGATCGGGCCGTGGCGGAGGACCGCGGTGCGCGCGCCGGTGGGCGCCGGCCCGGGCGGCGGTGGCGCCTCGGTCCGCCGGAGCAGCGCGCGCACCCGCGCCACGAGCTCCCGCGGCGAGAACGGCTTCGTGAGGTAGTCGTCGCCGCCGAGCTCCAGGCCGACGATCCGGTCGACCTCGTCGGCGCGCGCCGACAGGAACAGGATCGGCGTCCTGCTCCCGGCGCGCAGCCGCCGGCACACCTCGAGGCCGTCGAGCTCGGGGAGCATCACGTCGAGCACCACGAGGTCCACCGTGCCC
Source organism: Sorangium sp. So ce327 (assembly GCF_051530205.1). Lineage (NCBI taxonomy): Bacteria > Pseudomonadati > Myxococcota > Polyangiales > Polyangiaceae > Sorangium > Sorangium sp. So ce327. Next base: position 7,221,430 of record NZ_CP150330.1, read on the forward strand.
GCCCCCGCCGCCTCGACGGCGGCGCGCCCGTCGGCCACCGCCGTCACGGCGTACCCCTCTTTTTGCAGGGCGTAGAGCAGCACCTCGCGGATGCGCGCCTCATCGTCGACGACCAGAATGTGCTTGCTCACGTCGCGATCGGTCCCTCTGTTCCGGCGCCGTGCGCGTCGATCGCCGCGCCGAGGCCCTCCACGCGCGCCCAGACCTCGGACACGATACCACCGACGCCCTCGACCGAGGATCCGGCGAAGCGCGCCAGCACGAGCTGCGTGCGCAGCGCCTGGACGAGATCCGCGAGCTCCTCGAGGGCGCGGGCGTCGCGGTCGCGCATCGCCCGCAGGCGCCGGATGTTCTCGAGGTGGAGGTGCGCCGTCGCCAGCGACCGCCCCCCAGCACCGCCGCCGCCCCGCTCGATCTCCGCGACGCGCGCCGCGGCGGCGCCCTCGTCGAAGCCGCTCTGGCGCAGCAGCGCGTCGAGCTCGGCGTGGCGGGCGGCGGCGCGCGCCACCTCGGCCTCGATCCGCGAGGCCGCCTCGCGCGACAGGAGCGCCTCGAACGAGGTGCCAGCGCAGGCGCTGACCCCCTCGCGCAGCGCGCCCTGGACGCGCGCGGCGGCCTCGCCCGCGGCGCCGACCGGACGCCCGCCGCCCTCCCCGCGGCCCGCCGTGAGCGCGACGGGCGCCCAGATGGGCCAGAGCGGCACGCAGAGCGCCGCGGACAGGGCGGCACGGCGGCGCCCCTCGGGCGAGGCGCGGTACACCGCCACGGCGCACGCGAGCCCGGCGATCAGGTACAGCACCGCGAGATCGCGAAGGCTCATTGCGCCTCCTCCGCCACGCCGTCGAGCGAGCGCAGATCCCGGTCGTAGATCCCGAGCGAGGAGCGGAAGCTCTTCACGAGCGCGTCGGAGAAGCTCCCCTCGCGGGCGCGCAGGAACGGGACGTCCTTCTCGCTCGGCCGCCCGAGGTAGGGCCGGAGGATCCACGCGGCCTGACCGCCGACGGCGAAGAAGACGGCCATGAAGGCGACCGCGGTGAGCCAGCGGCCCCGGCCCGCGCCGATGCCCCGCACGAGCACGCCGAGCGCCGCGAGGCCCGCGACGGCGTAGGCGAGCCAGGCGGCGACCGACGACGCGTGGTAGCCGAGCCCCACGTCGATGGCCAGCCAGAGCACGGGCGCGAACGCGAGCAGCACCAGCGACGAGCGGCCCGCCGACGCGAGGGCGAGCGCGATGACGGACCGCATGGGCCACGGGCGCCCGAGCACGGCCGAGAACGCGTGGAGCGCCGGGACCGAGAGCGCGAGCGTGATCAGCATCGCCAGCGGCACCTTGACGGCCGCAAAGACGATCTGCTCGCTGCCGCGGAAGCTCCCGATCACGCCGCCGAACACGGCCGATCCGAGGGCGATGGCGCCGAGCGACGCGAGCGCGATGGCGCGGATGTCCCTGTCTTCACGGCAGCTCGCGGCCACCTCGGAGGGCGCCCGGAGGAGACGGCTCACGACGGAGGCGCTCACAGGGCACCTCCCTTCAGGATCGGCAGCATCCCCCACCACACGCGCAGCGCGAGCACCACGGCGAACGCCGCGAACACGACGAGCGCCGCCGTCGACCGGGACACGCCGGCGACACCGCCTTCGCGCTGGAGCACCGCGCCGAGGTCACGCAGCAGGACGCAGATGCCGACGGCGCCGCCCACCGCGAGGCCGAGCAGCCCCATGAGGGCCGCTGTCGCGTCCGCCCCGCTCGTCACGACGAAGAGCGCCGAGGCGGGCGCGAGGCCGCCGAGCACGAGGCCCGTCGCGGCGGCGGCGCGCGCCGTCGCCGAGAGCGCGCGTGGCGGGTCGAGCGGCGCATCGAAGAGCGTCAGCACGATCGTGAGCGCCGGCACGCCGACGCAAGCAACGGCGATCATGGCCGCAGGGACGCCGGCCGCGTGGCGGACGAACGACACGCCGCCCTGCCGCGCGCCGAGCGAGAGGCCGTACAGCGAGGCGAGGCCGAGGCCGACGCCGAACCGGGACAGCTCCTCGCGGAGCAAGACCGAGGGCCGCTCCGCAAGGAGGGCGGCCGTCCAGCTGCGGTGTCCGGCGCCTGCGGTGGGCTCCGCGGCGGGGCCGGGCACGGGGGCCGCGGAGGCGTCGTCTCGACGCTCCGCGGGCTCGTTCGCGCCGGCGTCCGTGCCGGCCTCGAGCGATGACGTTACAGGGAGACAGGTAGCTTGCGCCTGCACGAGGACCTCCATCGGGGTGAGCGCTGCGCGGCCTGGTCACGACCGCCGCAGACCTCCCTGGGCGTACCCCCCGGGTGAGGCGCGCCCGCGCGCCCGACGAGGAACAAACGCGGAGAGGTTGTGGCGAAGACGTGGCAATCGCTCGCGCCCTCCCGAGCGCCCCGGAGCCGGGACCGCCGGCACCCGAGAAGCCCTCCACCGGAGGTCTCCCGCGACGGGCCACACGCACATCCCATCCTCTGAGCGCCCGACTCCGGCGATCCATCGACATGTAGATCAGTGTGCGTCAAACCACACATTGCCGTTTTGTACGCGACGGATCGATGCTTGGCGCGCAGCACTCGCGAGGGAGGAAGTCATGAAGATCGACCTGTTCACAGAGATGCAGAGTCCCCGTCCGTGGTCGGAGGACCACGAGCACAGGGTCATCATGAACACCCTCGAGCAGGCGAAGCTCGCCGATCGGCTCGGGTACGGCTGCTTTTGGCAGGTCGAGCACCATACGGCCGAGGAGTTCAGCTACTCGTCGGCGCCGGAGGTGATGCTCGCGGCGATCTCGCAGCACACGACGTCGATACGGCTCGGGCACTCCTCGGTGCTGTCGCCGTTCCGGTTCAACCACCCGATCCGCGTCGCCGAGCGCGCCGCCATGCTCGATCACCTGAGCGGCGGGCGCCTGGAGCTCGGCCTGGCCCGCTCGACCATCCCGGAGTGGCGCACGTTCAACATCCCTCCGGACCGGACGCGCGATCAGATGCAGCAGGCGTTCGAGATGATCCCGAAGATGTGGACGCAGGAGCGGTTCTCCTGGAAGAGCGAGGACGCCGAGATCAACAACGTCCCCATCATCCCGAAGCCATACCAGAAGCCCCACCCGCCCCTCTGGCAGGCCTGCTCGAGCCTGGCCTCGTTCGAGCAGGCCGGGCGCAACGGGGTCGGCGCGCTCGGCGTCACGTTGTGGGCGCCGCCCGACCAGGTGAAGGAGTGGATCGGCATCTACCGCGAGGCCATCCGCCGGTGTGAGCGGCCCGTCGGCGCGTTCATCAACAACCAGGTCGGGTTCTTCACGTTCGCTCACTGCGCCGAGACGGATCAGCAGGCCATGGAGAACGGCGCCGCCTCCGCGGCAGCGTGGTACACGAACGGATCCTTCACGTTCTTCGAGGCAAAGGAGCACTTCCTCAGGACCCACGCCGAGGAGCAGGCGCTGGCCAAGGACCCGGCGGGCGGCGGCCTCGTGGGCCAGCTCCTGCGCGACCGCGCGGGGAAGACGCCGGCCGAGACCAAGGCCAACGCCGTCCTCGCCCGCATCATGCAGAACGAAGAGGTCCCGAACGAGGAGGTGTTCGACGCCCTGAAGGAGCAGAACTCGCTCATCGTCGGCAGCCCGGAGACGTGCCGGCAGAAGATCAAATTCTACCAGGACCTCGGCATCGATCGCCTGCTGAGCTTCCAGCAGGTCGGGCGCCTTTCGCACGAGCAGGTCATGAGCAGCATTCGCCAGATCGGCAAGCTCATCCCCGAGTTCGACAAGCCCTAGTCCCGTGAGTCGGTAATCCCGCCTCGACGCCGCGGCCGCGCCGCAGCGCAGGAGCGGACGAGCTCGGCGTGACTGCAACTCCGGCGCCTCGCCCGCTCAAAGCGATGGCGATGCGCGCCGACCATGGCAGCATGCGTCGCACATTCCCCGTAGCAGGGCTCCCGTGGGCACCATTCCCGTCTGCTCCGATCCCGGGGCGTCGTCCCGTTACGCCATCGTCGCGGTCCTCTCCGAGGGTTCAGACACCCTTCTTTACCGCAGTGTGCGCGAAGACGACGGCCTTCCCGTGGTGCTCAAGGTCCTGCGGCGCGATCACGCGAGCCCCCGCGCCCGCGAGCGGCTGCTTCACGAGTACGAGATCGCCCGGGCGATCGACACCACCGCCATCGTCAAGCTTCATGGGCTCGAGATGCTCGGCGGTCAGCCGGCGCTGGTCCTGGAGGATTTCGGGGGCGTGTCGCTCGATCGGCTCCAGGAAGGGCCGATGCCGCTCGAGCGCTTCTTTCCCCTCGCCCTCCGCATCACCGACGCGCTCGCCGAGCTGCACCGGCACCACGTCATCCACAAGGACATCAAGCCCCAGAACCTGCTCGAAAACCCCGAGACCGGGCAGGTGAAGATCACCGACCTCGGGATCGCCTGCCTCTCGCCCCGCGAGTTCCAGGACCTCACCCGCTCCCGGCTCATCGAGGGGACGCTGGCGTACATGGCGCCTGAGCAGACAGGCCGGATGAACCGCTGGGTCGACGAGCGGACCGACCTGTACTCCCTCGGCGTCAGCTTCTACGAGATGCTGACTGGCACCCTGCCGTTCCGGGCGGCCAGCGATCCTGTCGAGTGGGTCTATTGCCACATCGCCCAGACGCCGCTCGCGCCGCACACGCTCGTCCCCTCGGTTCCCCCGGCGCTGTCCGCGGTCGTGCTCAAGCTGCTCTCCAAGGCCGCCGAGGAGCGCTACCAGAGCGCGCTCGGCCTGCGGCACGACCTGGAAGAGTGCTTCGCCCGGTGGCGGGCGAGCGGCACCATTCAGCCCTTCGCGCTCGGCCAGCGCGACATCTCCGATCGGTTCCGGGTCCCGCAGCGGCTGTACGGGCGCGAGCGCGAGATCACGTCGCTGCTCGCCGCGTTCGAGCGGGTGGTGGCGCAGGGCCGGCCAGAGCTCGTGCTCGTGTCGGGCTACGCGGGCATCGGGAAGTCGTCGCTCGTCGCCGAGCTGCACCGGCCGATCGTGAGGGAGCGGGGCCTCTTCCTCTCCGGCAAGTTCGAACAGCTCAAGCGGGACGTCCCCTACCTCCCCTTCCGTCAGGCGTTCCGGGCGCTGGTGCAGGAGATCCTCAGCGCGAGCGAGGAGCAGGTCGAGCGCTGGAGACAGCGCCTCCGTGAGGCCGTCGGCCCCGACGGGAGGCTGCTCGCCGACATGCTCCCCGAGCTCGAGCTGCTGCTCGGCCCGCAGCCGCCCGTGCCCGAGCTCCCGCCCGCCGAGGCCCAGAGCCGGCTGCACGCGACGCTCCAGCGCGTCGTCGCCGTGTGCGCCCAGAAGGAGCACCCCGTGGCGCTCTTCCTCGACGACCTGCAGTGGGCCGACGCGGGAAGCCTCCTCTTGCTCGAGCAGCTCGCCACCTACGCCGGGTCCGAGCACCTCCTGGTGATCGGCGCCTACCGCGACAACGAGGTCGGCCCCGCCCACCCGCTGCGGGTCACGCTGGCCGAGGCGCGGCGCCGCGGCGCCGCCGTCTCCGAGCTCGTCCTCGGGCCGCTCTCCGAAGCCCACGTCGGGGCGCTCGTCGCCGAGGCCGTCCATGCGCCGGGAGAGCAGGTCGAGCCGCTCGCGCGGCTGGTGCACGAGAAGACCGGCGGCAACCCCTTCTTCGTGCTCCAGTTCCTGCTCGCGCTGCACCAGGAGGGGCTCATCGCCTTCGACGCGGAGCAGCGCAGCTGGCGATGGGACATCGCCGCGATCCGCGACAAGGGCTTCACCGACAACGTCGGCGACCTGATGGCGGGCAAGCTGAAGCGGCTCTCGGCCCCGGCGCAGGAAGCGCTCAAGCTCGCCGCGTGCCTCGGCAGCAGCCTGGAGCTCGAACCCCTCTCGGTGGTCGCGGGCCGCCCGGCGGAGGAGCTCCGCGGCGCGCTCGAGGAGGCCGTGCGGGAGGGGCTGCTCCTCCATCGGGACGGTTCCTATCGATTCCTCCATGACCGGATACAGCAGGCCGCTTACTCGCTTATTTCGCCAGGACAGCTCGCGGAGATGCACCTCCGGATCGGCCGGCTGCTCCTCTCGGCACGGCGCGCGGAGGAGCGCGACGAGGCGCTCTTCGACATCGCAGGGCACCTCAATCGCGGCGCCGCGCTCCTGGGTTCCCGGACGGAGCGGGAGGAGGTCGCGGCGCTGAACCTCCGCGCCGGCAGGAGGGCCAAGTCCGCGGCGGCCTTCGAGTCTGCCACCGCCTTCTTCGCCGCCGGCCTCGGCCTGCTCGCGCCCGACCGCTGGGAGACGCAGCACGAGCTGACCTACAGCCTGATCTTCGAGCGCGCGCACTGCGCGTACGCCACCGGCGGCTTCGACGAGGCCGAGCGGTTCATCGGCGAGCTCATGGAGCGCGCGAGGGACGGGCTCGAGCGCGCCGCGGTGGTCGTGCTCGCCGTGAACCTGCACACGACCCGCGGGGAGTTCACCCGCGCGGTGGAGATCGGGCTCTCGTTCCTGCGCGCCTGCGGCATCGCTCTTCCGCTCCACCCCACCGACGCAGAGATAGGGGAGGAGACGAGCGGCGTCTGGCAGGCGCTGGGCGACCGGGCGATCGAGGACCTGATCCACCTGCCGCCCATGACGCGCCCGGAGATCAAGGTCGCGATGGACGTCCTGGCGAGCACGGTCATCCCTGCTTTCCTCATGGACCCGGACCTCTACTATCTGCTCGCCGTGCAGATGGTGAAGCTCAGCCTGCGTCACGGGAGCACCGAGGCGTCCGCCCGCGCGTATGCCGCCTTCGCGATGGTGCTCGGCCCGAGGTTCGGGAGATACCAGGAGGCTTATCTGTTCGGCAAGCTCGCCTACGACCTGGCGGACAGGAGCAGCGTCCTCACCACGAAATCCTCGGTGTTCACCACCTTTGGACAGATGATCGTCTTCTGGACGCGCCACTACAGAGAGACCTATTTCTATACGCGCATCGGCTTCACCGCCGCGCTCGAGGCCGGCGACATCGTCAGCGCGGGCCTCAACTGCGTCTGGGCCCCGCTGCTCCAGTTGCTCTCCGGCGAGCCGCTGGAGGACGTGCTTCACGGGCTCGAACATCGCCTCGATTTCGTGCCCATGGTCGGTCACGCGTGGTTTCAGCCCCCCTTCGTCAGCGCCCGGCACCTGATCCAGACGCTGCGGGGGAGGCCGGCCCGCTTCTCGATGCCGGATGGATCGGAGCTGGATCAGGAGGCCTTCGAGGCGCGGCTTCAGGCGGAGAGCCTGCAGGGCTCGTATACCATCCACTATTGCTTGAAGGCTCAGGCGCTGTTCCTGCTCGGCTCCAAGGGCGAGGCCGTCGCGGCGACGGACCGTGTGATCGTCGATGAGCGCTGGAAGACTCATGCGCAGGCGATGCTCGCCGAGTGCGTCTACTATCGCGCGCTCGCGCGCGCGGCCCTCGTCGACGAGGCGCGCGAGGCGGGACCATCCCCCCGAGAGGCGCTCCCCGACGAGCTCCTCGAGTGCGAGCGGCAGCTCGGCGAGTGGGCCAGGAGCTGCCCCGACAACTTCCTGCACAAGCACGCCCTGGTCCGCGCCGAGATCGCCCGGCTCCTCGGGAACGAACCGGAGGCGAGCCGGCTCTACGAGCAGGCCATCACGTCGGCGCGGGCGGGCGGCTTCGTCCAGCACGAGGCCATCGCCAGCGAGCTCGCCGCGGGGTTCTACCGCGCGCGCGGCCTGTCCACGTCCGAAGGCGCCCACCTGCAGCAGGCCCGCGCCGGCTATTTCCGCTGGGGCGCCCACGCCAAGGTCGAGCAGCTCGATCAGCGCTTTCCCCACCTCGCCCTGCGCAAGCCGATCGCCCCCACCGTCACCTTCGCCGTGCGGGCCGAGCAGTTCGACGTCCTGTCGGTGGTCAAGGCCGCGCGGAGCATCTCCGGCGAGCTCAAGCTCCCGCGCCTGCTCGAGACGCTGCTGCGCATTGTGGTCGAGCACGCCGGCGCCGAGGAGGGGCATGTGCTCCTGCTCCGGGAGGATCACCTGTCGACCGCGGCGACGCTCGCGGCGCCCGGGGGCGCGGTACGGCTGTTCGGTGCGGGCGAGGCGCCCTCGGCCGCGCTGCCGCAATCCGTCCTCAACTACGTTCGCAGGAGCCACGAGCACGTGCGGCTCGACGACGCCGCCGGCCGGCACCCGTTCATGGAGGACGAGTATTTCAGGCGCAAGCGCCCGCGATCGGTGCTCTGCCTCCCCATCGTGCGCGAGGCCCGGCTGATCGGCGTGCTGTACCTGGAGAACAACCTCGTCACCGGCGCCTTCACCCCCGCGCGGCTCAGCGTGCTCGAGCTGCTCGCCGCGCAGTCGGCGATCTCGCTGGAGAACGCCCTGCTCTATTCCGAGATCGAGCAGGAGAACGCCGAGCGGCGGCGGGCGGAACAGGCGCTCAAGGCCAACCAGGAGACGCTGCAGGCCATCGTCGACAACTCGGCGGCTGCCATCTTCCTGAAGGATCGGGAGGGTCGATATCTGCTCGCCAACCAGCAGGCGGGCAACCTCGTTCGCCTGCCGAGCCGTGAGCTCCTCGGAAAGGCCGACGCCGATCTCTTCTCTGCTCGGACCACCGAGAGCTTCCTGGGCAGCGACCGGAAGGCGCGCGACTCGGGCGAGCCGGTGGAATGCGAGGAGGAGGTCCTGCTGGAGGACGGACCGCACACCTTCCTGACGGTCAAATTCCTCCTCGGCGAGGAGGTCATGCCCGGCGTGCTCTGCGGCATGGTCACCGACATCACCGAGCGCAAGCGGGCCGAGCAGGCCGAGCGCTTCCTGGCCGAGGCGAGCCGCAAGCTGATGGCCCTCGGTTACAGCGCCACCCTCGAGAGCGTGGCGCAGCTCGCGGTGCCCGAGCTCGCCGACCAGTGCATCGTCGAGGTGCACTGCGACGACGGGGCGCCGGGCCCGGCGGCCGCCGCGGGGGTGCCCGGCGAGCAGCTGGGAGCGCTGAACGACGCGCTGCGCCCCCTGACAGCGGCGTCGCCGCTCCGGCCCGAGGTGGGCGACGTCCGCGCCGCGCCCCTCCTGCAGCAGCTCGGCGTTCACGCCTTCCTCCGGGTTCCGCTCATCGCGCGCGACAGGTGCTTCGGGGTCATGACCCTGATGGCGACCACGCCCAGCCGCCGCTATGGCCCCGCCGACCTGCGGCTGGCCGAGGAGCTGGGCGGCCGCGCGGCGCTCGCGCTCGACAACGCCCGTCTGTACGCCGAGGCTCAGGAGGCGATCCGGCGGCGGGACGAGTTCCTGCTCGTCGCCTCTCATGAGCTCAAGACCCCGCTCACCTCGCTGCAGATGCAGGCGCAGCTCGTCGATCGCCTGCTCCGCCGCTACCAGCGCGCCGAGCTCGCCCCCGAGCGGATCGACAAGGCGCTGCGGATCCTCGATCGCCAGCTCGCGCGGCTCGGGCACCTGGTCGACGAGCTGCTCGACGTCACGCGGCTGAACGCCGCGCGACTGACGCTCTCGCGCGCGCCGGTCGATCTGGCGGCCCTCTCGCGCGAGGTCGTCGAGCGCATGAGCCAGCAGCTCGCGGACGCCCGCTGCCACGTCGAGCTCGATCTGGACGAGCCCGTGGTCGGGCGCTGGGATCCGTCTCGCCTGGAGCAGGTCCTCATGAATCTGCTATCGAACGCGATGAAATACGGCGCCGGCGGCCTCGTCCAGGTCAGCGTGCGCAGGCAGGGCGATCGCGCGCTGCTCGTGGTGCGAGATCACGGGATGGGGATCGCAGAGGCGGATCAAGCCAGGATCTTCGAGCGCTTCGAGCGCGCGGTGTCGGTCCGGAACTTCGGCGGTCTCGGCCTCGGGCTCTACATCGCGCGCAGCATCGTGGCCGCGCACGGCGGATCCGTCCGCGTGGAGAGCAAGCCGGGCGCCGGCGCGACGTTCATCGTGGAGCTCCCGCTGAGCCCACCGGAGGCGGAGGAGCGCGACGCCGCGCCGGCCTAGGACACCGACGATGAGGCAGCCGCGCGCTGCCGCACGAGAGCTCGGTCGAGCGGCGGACGGCGCTGCGGCGTTCGCGAACGAGCGTGCGGGGCAGGTCCTGCCACGATGTCCTCGACAGGGTGGCCCCGGTGTGAGGCGTGGCGCGCGCCGGGGGTTCGCGGAGGGAGGAGGACGGATGATGTCCGGCGACTCGCCCAGTCAAAGCGTTGGCGGCGCGCACCGACCATGGCAGCATGTGCCGCGCATCACCGGCATCAGGACTCCAGTGGACACCCAACCCGCCTCGTCCGATCAGGGGTCTTCGTCCCGTTACGCAATCATCGAGGTCCTCTACGAGGGTTCAGACACCCTTCTTTACCGAGCTGTACGCGAGGGCGACGGCCGACACGTGGTGCTCAAGGTCCTCCGGCGCGATCACGCGAGCCCCCGTGCCCGCGAGCGGCTGCGTCACGAGTACGAGGTCGCCCGGGCGCTCGAGACCACGGCCATCGTCAAGCCCTACGCGCTCGAGATGCTTGGCGATCAGCCGGCGCTGGTCCTGGAGGATTTCGGCGGCGTGTCGCTCGATCGGCTCCAGCGAGGGCCGATGCCGCTCGATGGCTTCTTCCCGCTCGCCGTCCGCTCGGCGGAGGCGCTCGCCGAGGTGCACCGGCATGGCGTCGTCCACAAGGACATCAAGCCTCAGAACCTGATCCTCCAGCCCGCTACCGGCGAGGTGAAGATCACCGATCTTGGAATTGCAACCCGGATTCCGCGCGAGCTCCAGCACCTCGAGCACGTCGGGCTCATCGAGGGGACCCTGGCGTACATGGCCCCGGAGCAGACGGGCCGGATGAACCGCTGGATCGACGAGCGGACCGATCTCTACTCCCTGGGCGTCGTCTTCTATGAGCTGCTGACGGGCAGCCTGCCGTTCCGGGCCAGCGATCCCGTCGCGTGGGTCCATTGCCATATCGCCCAGAAGCCGCCGCCGCCGCACGCGCTCGTCCCCTCGATTCCCCCGCTCCTGTCGGAGGCCGTGCTCAAGCTGCTCTCCAAGGCCGCCGAGGAGCGTTATCAGAGCGCGGCCGGCCTGCGGCGCGACCTGGACGAGTGCTTCGCGAGGTGGCGGGCGAGCGGCGCCATTCCGCCCTTTGCGCTCGGGCAGCGCGATCTCTCCGACCGGTTCCAGGTGCCGCAGCGGCTGTACGGGCGCGAGCGCGAGGTTACGGCGCTGCTCGCCGTGTTCGAGCGGGTGGTAGCGCAGGGCCGGCCAGAGCTGGTGCTCGTGTCGGGCTACTCGGGCATCGGCAAGTCATCGCTCGTCGCCGAGCTGCACCGGCCGATCGTGAGGGAGCGGGGCTTCTTCCTCTCCGGCAAGTTCGATCAAACCGCGAGGGACATCCCCTACCGCGCTTTCCTTCAGGCGTTCCGGGCGCTCTTGCAGGAGATCCTGGGCGCGAGCGAGGAGCAGGTCGAGCGCTGGAGACGGCGCCTGCGGGAGGCCCTCGGCGAAAGCGGAAGGCTGCTCGCCGACGTGCTCCCCGAGCTCACGCTGCTCCTCGGTCCCCAGCCGCCCGTGCCCGAGCTTCCGCCCGCCGAGGCCCAGAGCCGGCTGCACGCGACGCTCCAGCGCTTCGTCGCGGCGTGCGCCCGGAAGGAGCACCCCGTGGCGCTCTTCCTCGACGATCTGCAGTGGGCCGACGCGGCCAGCCTCCAGCTGCTCGAGCAGCTCGCCACCTACGCCGGGGCCGAGCATCTCCTGCTGATCGGCGCGTATCGAGACAACGAGGTCGGCCCCGCGCACCCGCTGCGGCTCACGCTGGCCGAGGTGCGGAGGCGCGGCGCCGCCGTCTCCGAGCTCGTCCTCGAGCCGCTCTCCGCCGCCCACGTCGCGGCGCTCGTCGCCGAGGCGGTCCACGCGCCGCACGCGCCGCACGCGCCGCACGCGCCAGAAGATCAGGTCGAGCCGCTCTCGCGGCTGGTCTACGAGAAGACCGGCGGCAACCCGTTCTTCGTGCTCCAGTTCCTGATCGCGCTGCACCAGGAGGCGCTCATCACCTTCGACGCGGACGAGGTGGCTTGGCGGTGGGACATCGCCGCGATCCGCGACAAGGGGTTCACCGACAACGTCGTCGAGCTGATGACGGGCAAGCTGAAGCGGCTGTCGGTCCCGGCGCGGGAAGCGCTCACGCTCGCCGCCTGCCTCGGCAGCAGCCTGGACCTCGACACGCTCGCGGTGGTCGCAGGCCATCCGGCGGAGCTCCGCGACGCACTCGAGGAGGCCGTGCGGGAGGGGCTGCTCCTCCGCCAGGGCTCTGCCTATCGATTCCTCCATGACCGGGTACAGCAGGCCGCTTACTCGCTCATTCCGGCGGAACAGCGCGCCGAGAGGCACCTCTGTATCGGGCGGCAGCTCCTCTCGGCGCAACGCGCGGAGGAGCGCGACGACGCGCTCTTCGACGTCGTCGGCCACCTCAACCACGGCGCCGCGCTTCTGCGTTCCCAGGCGGAGCGCGATGAGGTCGCGGCGCTGAACCTCCGCGCCGGCAGGAGGGCCAAGGCGGCCGCGGCCTTCCAATCCGCCGCCGCGCTCTTCGCCGCGGGCCTTTCGCTGCTCGCGCCGGCCTCCTGGGAGGCGCGGCACGAGCTGACCTACGACCTGACCTTCGAGCGCGCGCACGTCGCGTACATCACCGGCGCCTTCGGCGAGGCCGAGCGGCTCCTGGAAGAGCTCCGCGATCGCGCGAGGACCCGGCACGAGACGGCCGCCGCCTCCGCGCTCGTCGCCGCGCTGAACGTCACCCGCGGGCACTACGCCCGCGCGGTGGAGATCGGGCTCTCGTGCCTCCGCGCGTGCGACGTTGATCTGCCGCTCCACCCCACCGACGCGCAGATCGAGAAGGAGACCGAGAGCGTCTGGCAGGCCCTGGGCGATCGGGCCATCGAGGACCTGATCCATCTGCCCCCCATGACGCACCCGGAGATCAAGATCACGATGGGCGTCCTGCAGAGCGTGTCCCTCCCTGCGTTCTTCGTGGACCCGAACCTGTACAACCTCGTCGTCATGCGCATGGTCAAGCTCAGCCTGCGCCACGGCAACGCCGAGCCCTCCGCTGTCGCCTACGCCGCCTTCGCGATGGTGATCAGCTCGAGATTCGGCCGATATCGGGAGGCTTACCTGTTCGGCAGGCTTGCCCAGGGCCTGGCGGACGCGAGCGGCCTCCTGACCACGAAATCGGTGGTGGTCGTCCTCTTCGGACACCATGTCGTCTTCTGGACACGCCACTACAGAGAGACGTATCCGTACACGCGAGAAGGCTTCAGCGCCGCGGTCGAGTCCGGTGACCTGAACATGGCGTGCACCAACTGCATCTGGGCCGCGCTGTTCCCGCTGCTCTCTGGCGAGCCGCTGGAGGACGTGCTTCGCGAGGTCAAGGAGCGCCTCGGCTTCGTGCACAGGGTCGGTTACACGTTTGCGCACAACGCCCTCCTCGGCGGCCACGCCATGATCCAGACGCTGCGCGGGAGGCCGGTCCGCTTCTCGATGCTGGACGGGTCCGAGCTGGATGCGCCGGCCTTCGAGGCGCGGCTGGAGGAGGCTGGGAAGCTGGAGGCCGCTCGCGACTTCTATTACAGCTTGAAGGCGCAGGCGCTCTTCGTGCTCGGCTCTCCCCGAGAGGCGCTGGCGGCGGCGACCCGCGCGATCGCCGAGCACCCCCCCAGGGTCGTGCCGCACGCGGTCATCGCCGAGAGCTTCTATTATCTCGCGCTCGCGCTCGCGACCCTCTTCAACGCGCCGCACGGCGCGCACGAGGCGCAGCCGTCCCCGCTGGGGGCGCTCCCCGAGAGGCTCCTCGACTGCGAGCGGCAGCTCGGCGCGTGGGCCAGGAGCGGCCCCGACAACTTCCTCCACAAACACGCGCTGGTCCGCGCCGAGATCGCCCGGCTCCGGGGGCACGAGCCGGAGGCCAGCCGGCTTTACGAGCAGGCCATCACATCGGCGCGGGAGGCCGGCTTCGTCCAGCACGAGGCGATCGCCTGCGAGCTCGCCGCGGAGTTCTACCGCGCGCGCGGCCTCACCACGCCCGCCGACAGCTACCTGCGAGAGGCACGCGCTGCCTACTTCACGTGGGGCGCTCACGCCAAGGTGGAGCAGCTCGATCAGCGTTATCCCCACCTCGCCCCGCGCAAGCCGATCGCCCCCACCATCACCTTCGCGGTGCGAGCCGAGCAGTTCGACGTCCTGTCGGTGGTGAAGGCCTCGCAGAGCATCTCCGGTGAGCTCAAGCTCCCGCGGCTGCTCGAGACGCTGCTGCGCACCATGGTCGAGCACGCGGGCGCCGAGGAGGGGCATGTGCTCCTGCTCCGGGAGGACCGCCTGTCGACCGCGGCGGCGATCGAGGCGCCCGGGGGCGCGGTACGGCTGCTCGGTGCGGGCGAGGCGCGGTCGGCTGCGCTGCCAGAGGCCGTCCTCAACTACGTTCGCCGGAGCCACGAGCGCGTGCTGCTCGACGACGCCGCCGCCCGGCACCCCTTCATGGAGGACGAGTATTTCCGACGCAAGCGCACGAGATCGGTGCTGTGCCTCCCGATCATGCGCGAGGCCCGGCTCATCGGCCTGCTTTACCTGGAGAACAACCTCGTCACCGGCGCCTTCACCCCCGGGCGGCTCAGCGTCATCGAGCTGCTCGCCTCGCAGTCGGCCATCTCGCTCGAGAACGCCATGCTCTATGCCGATGTCGAGCAGGAGAACGCCGAACGGCGGCGGGCGGAGCGGGAGCTCCGGGAGAGCCAGGCGACGCTGCAGGCCATCGTCGACAACTCGGCGGCGTCCATCTACCTCAAGGATCACGAAGGCCGGCACCTGCTCGTCAACCGGCACGTGAGCAACAACCTGCGCCTGCCGATCGCGGAGATCCTCGGAAAGACGGTCGCCGAGCTCTTCCCTGGTCCGGTCGGCCAGACCATCCACGATCACGACCAGAAGGTGCTCGAGGCAGGCGCGCCGATGGAGTGGGAGGAGACGGTGCCGCTGGAGGACGGGCTGCACACCTTCCTGTCGGTCAAGGTGCCTCTCGGCGAGGGGCCCACGCCTCGGATGCTCTGCGGCATCTCCACCGACATCACCGAGCGCAAGCGGGCCGAGCAGGCCGAGCGCTTCCTCGCCGAGGCGAGCCGCAAGCTCATGGCCCTCGGCTACGGCGCGACCCTCGAGACCGTGGCGCAGCTCGCCGTGCCCGAGCTGGCCGATCATTGCGTCATCGATGTGGGCCTCGCTCACTGCGCCCCGGGACACACGGTCACCGCGGGAATGCCGGCCGAGCTCGCTGACGCAGTGAGAGACGCGCTGCGGCCCCTGGCGGCGACCTCGCCGGACCGCGCCGAGGTGGGCGACGTCCGCGCCGCGCCCCTCCTCGAGCAGCTCGGCATTCACGCCTTCCTCCGGATTCCGCTCCTCGCGCGCGACCGGCGCTTCGGGGCCATGACCCTGCTGGCGACCGCGCCCCGGCGCCGTTACGGCCCCGCCGACCTGTGGCTCGCCGAGGAGCTGGCGAGCCGCGCCGCGCTCGCGCTCGACAACAGCCGTCTGTTCACCGAGGCCAAGGAGGCGATCGAGCGCCGGGACGAGTTCCTCGTCGTCGCCTCGCATGAGCTCAACACCCCGCTGACCTCGCTGAAGATACAGGCTCACCTCCTCGCTCGGCTGCTGCCTCGCTACCGGCGCGCGGAGGTCGCCCCGGAGCGCATCGACGCCGCGCTCCAGCTCCTCGATCGCCAGATCGCGCGGCTCGGCCACCTGGTCAACGAGCTGCTCGACGTCACGCGGCTGAACGCCGGGCGGCTGACGCTCGCGCCCGCGCCGGTCGATCTGGCGGCGCTGGCGAGCGAGGTCGTCGAGCGGATGAGCCAGCAGCTCGCCGACGCCCGCTGCCCGATCCAGCTCGACTTGGACGAGCGCGTGGTCGGGGACTGGGATGCTTCTCGCATGGAGCAGGTCCTCATCAACCTCCTGTCGAACGCGATGAAGTACGGCGCGGGCAGGCCTGTTCTCGTCGGCGTGCGGAGGCAGGCCCATCGCGCGCTGCTGGTCGTCCGGGATCAGGGGATCGGGATCGCGGAGGCCGATCAGGGCAGGATCTTCGAGCGCTTCGAGCGCGCGGTGTCGGTGCGCAACTTCGGCGGCCTGGGCCTGGGGCTCTACATCGCACGCTCGATCGTGGCGTCGCACGGCGGATCCATCCGGGTGGAGAGCAAGCCGGGCGCAGGCGCGACGTTCGTGGTGGAGCTCCCGCTGAACCCGCCTGAGGCGGAGGAGCGCGGCGCCGCGCCGGCCTAGCGAGCTGTGCGGAGCCCGGTCGGGCTCTAGCGCCATAAGGCGGCGCTGGCGGCGCGCCCACGGCGCTGGACAGGCGAGCGAACGTTCGCTAGATTGCCCCCTCGATGTCCGTCCCTCGCGCGCGCTCCCTACGCCCCTGCCTAGGCCTACGGCCCGGGGGCCTTTGCGCGCGCTGCTGATCGACGTCGCTCCTCGCAGTACGGCCCCCTCGGTTCTCTTGGTCCCGGTGGGGGTCCTCCGCCTCGTCGTCGTGTCGTGACGACTCCCATCGCTAGCTTTCAGGGAGTCCTGTCATGTCCACGATGCCTGTCCACAAGTACAAGCCCTTTCAACCCATCCACCTGCCCGATCGCCGCTGGCCCAGCCGCGTGATCGAGAGGGCGCCGCGCTGGTGCAGCGTGGACCTGCGCGACGGCAACCAGGCCCTCGTCGAGCCCATGGGCCTCGAGCGGAAGCTCCGCATGTGGCACGAGCTCCTGCGCATGGGCTTCAAGGAGATCGAGGTGGGCTTCCCCAGCGCGTCGCAGCCCGACTTCGACTTCGTGCGCTGGATCATCGACCAGGGGCTCATCCCGGACGACGTGACGATCCAGGTGCTCACCCAGGCGCGCGCCGAGCTGATCGAGCGCACCTTCGAGGCCATTCGCGGGGCGCGCCGCGCCATCGTCCACCTCTACAACTCCACCTCCACGCTCCAGCGGCGCGTGGTGTTCGGCCTGGATCGCGCGGGCATCACCGAGATCGCCGTGCGGGGGGCGCGGCTGGTGAAGGAGCTCGCGGCGCGGTCGCCCGGGACCGAGGTCGCGCTGGAGTACTCCCCCGAGAGCTTCACGGGCACCGAGCTCGATTTCGCGAAGGAGATCTGCGAGGCCGTGATGGACGTCTGGGAGCCCACGCCCTCACGGAAGATCATCCTGAACCTGCCCGCCACCGTGGAGATGTCGACGCCCAACGTGTACGCGGATCAGATCGAGTGGATGCACAGGAACCTGAAGCAGCGCGACAGCATCGTGCTGAGCGTGCACCCGCACAACGACCGCGGCACCGCCGTGGCCGCGGCGGAGCTGGCCGTGATGGCGGGCGCCGACCGCGTCGAGGGCACGCTGCTCGGGAACGGCGAGCGCACGGGCAACGTCGACGTCGTGACGCTGGCGCTCAACCTGATGTCCCAGGGCGTGGATCCCGAGCTCGAGATCCATGACGTCCAGTCGATCAAGGAGACGGTCGAGCACTGCAACCGCCTGCCGGTCCACCCGCGCCACCCGTACGTCGGCGAGCTCGTGTACACGGCCTTCTCCGGGTCGCACCAGGACGCGATCAAGAAGGGGTTCAAGGCGCTGCGCGAGGGCGGGAGCCCGCGCTGGGAGGTGCCGTACCTGCCCATCGATCCGCAGGACGTCGGGCGCAGCTACGAGGCGGTGATCCGCGTGAACAGCCAGTCGGGCAAGGGCGGCGTGGCCTACGTGCTCGAGCACGACCACGGCTACGCGCTGCCGAGGGGGCTCGCCGTCGAGGTGAGCCAGGCCGTGCAGCGCAGGGCGGAGCGGACCGAGGGCGAGGTGCAGAAGGCCGAGATCCTGGCGATCTTCGAGCGGGAGTACGTGAACCGCGCAGGGACGCTCCGCGTCACCCGGCACAGGCGCGTCGGCCAGGGCGCGGACGAACGACACGAGTTCCACGTGCAGATCCGAGGCGTCGCCCACGTGCTGAGCGCCGCCGGCGGCAGCCCCGTCGAGGCGCTCGCGAGCGCGCTCTCGCGCCACACGGGGATGGCGATCGCGGTGGACGAGCACGCGGCGCACGCGCTCCAGAGGAGCGCCGGCGACGAGACGGCGGCTTACGTGGCCATCTCGGTCGGGCGCAAGCGCAGCTTCGGGGCGGGGACGCACGGGGACGCCGACATGGCGTCGCTCGCCGCCGTGGCGTCCGCGTGGAACCGCGCGCGGCCGGCGGATGCGGCGCAGCTCACGGCGGCGGCGGAGTGAGCGGGCGCGCGGTCGCCAGAGCCCGAAGGAGGCGCCCGCGCAGCGAGACGAAGCGCCTGGACGCGCGCGCGCGCGGTGCTACCCTCGCGCGCCGACGGCGGAGCTCCTCCGGCAGGTCCTGCCGCGCGGCCACAGACGGCAGATGCGGGAACCAGCAGGGGCGACGTTGCAGACGCCACGTTCCCCTATGATGCCTTCTCCCCCACGCCGCATCCCGAGCTCGCGCCGCGTCCCGAGCTGCCGCGGACACGCACCTCCGGTGCCTCGCCCGAGCGCGCGAGCGGTGGGACCTGGGCAGGGTGCGCCTGCGGTGCCGGGCGTATCCGTCGAGCTCTGGAAGCAGGACTGGCTGCCCTGGAACACAACGAGACAATCAAGGTGAGTGAATGAGCAAGGTGGAAAATCCGGCACTGAGAGGGTTCAACCCCGATCCGTCGATCGTTCGCGTGGGGGACGATTACTACATCGCGACCTCGACGTTCGAGTGGTACCCGGGCGTCCAGATCTCCCATTCGAAAGACCTCGTCAACTGGCGGGTGGTCGCGCGGCCGCTGGAGCGGTACTCGCAGCTGGACATGCGCGGCAACCCCAACTCCGGCGGGATCTGGGCGCCGTGCCTGACCTACGCGGACGGCTTGTTTCACCTCATCTACACGAATTCGCGACGCTGGGCGGGGGCGTTCAAGGACGTCCACAACTACCTGGTCACCGCGCCTTCCATCACCGGTCCGTGGTCGGAGCCCATCTACCTGAACAGCTCGGGGTTCGATCCTTCGCTGTTCCACGACGACGACGGCCGCAAGTGGCTCGTGAACATGGTGTGGGATCACCGGCCGGGCAACAACCCCTTCGGCGGGATCTTGCTCCAGGAGTACAGCCCGACGGAGAAGAAGCTCGTCGGTCCGGTGGAGAACATCTTCCGAGGCACCGCGCTCGGGCTCGTGGAGGGGCCGCACCTCTACAAGCGAGATGGCTACTACTACCTGCTCACCGCGGAGGGCGGCACGTTCATCACGCACGCCGCGACGGTGGCCCGCTCTCGCTCGATTCACGGCCCTTACGAGGTCATGCCCAACAATCCGCTCATCTCCAGCGCGTCCCACCCCGAGCTGCTGCTCCAGAGCGCCGGTCACGGTAGCTTCGTGGAGAACAAGGACGGCTCGTGGGCGTTCGCGCACCTGTGCCGTCGCCCGCTGAAGAATGGCCGGTCGACGCTGGGACGCGAGACGGCGCTCCAGGGGATCACCTGGGTCGAGGGGTGGCCGCGGCTGACTTCGGGCGGGCAGGTTCCGCTGGACGTCTACGAGGGGCCCAAGCTGGCTCGCCACGAATGGCCGAAGACACCCGAGCGCGACGACTTCGACACGCCCGCGCTGAGCATCGAGTGGCAGTCGCCGCGCGTGCTGCCGGCAGACGTGAGCAGCCTCGCCGCCCGCCCCGGGTACCTGCGCCTGATCGGGCGCGAGAGCATCACCTCGAACTTCGAGCAGAGCCTCGTCGCGCGGCGCCAGCAGGCCAAACACGTGCAAGCGACGACGTGCATGCAGTTCGCCCCTCAGCACTTCCAGCAAATGGCGGGCCTCGTTGCGTTCTACAGCACGGACTCGTTCTACTATCTCTACGTCTCCCGGGCGGAGCACGCCGAGAAGGCCCTTTCGATCATGAAGTGCGAGCGCGGGAACCTGACGTTCCCGGTCGAGAAGGAGTACGTGCTGGACGGGGTGGAGAACATCTTCCTGCGGCTCGAGATCAAGGACGAGCGGATATCGTTCTCCTACTCGCGGGATGGCGTCACCTACCACGCGGTGGGGTGGGAGCACGACGCGTCGATCCTGTCGGACGAGCACGCGATCCCCTGCGGGTTCACGGGCAATTTCGTCGGGATGGCGTGCCAGGACCTGGCCGGCACACGCCTGCACGCGGACTTCGACTGGTTCGACTACCGCGAGATCGGTTGACGTCCACGCAGGAGACAGCCTAGGGACTCCCTTCAATTCTTCGGAGAATTCACAGGGAGGCGAGGAGACGGGGAGGGAAATCTTCAAATACTCCCTGACTCCCCGCCTCCCTGTTCAATTTCTCCGCTGAAAAGGGCTGTTAATAGGCCTGCTCCGGCGCGCGCTCCTTGCCACGGAGGTGGATCTGGAGCGTCAGCATCCACGCAGTCGGCGCCGCGACGAGCACGTGCGGCGACGGCTGCGGGGGCGCGCTGTCCTTCACGAAGCTCGAGGCGTAGACGTACTGCGCGTCGTAATACTGCAGGCCCAGGAGGTTCGTGCCGTTCAGGGCGAGCTCCATGCCGCGCCAGCCGACCGCCGCGACGGCATCGAGGCTGACAGCGTCCTTGCCGTCCCGCCCGCCCGGGAGGGAGCGACCCGCCATGCCCTCGACGCCGGCGCCCACGCGGACCGTCACCTCCTTGCCGGAGAGCCGGCCGACGACCCCCGAGGCGAACACGTCGTCGCGCAGGACGAACGCCGGCGCATAGGGCACCGGGTCGCCCTCCGCGAAGCGCGCGTCGGAGCCGGTGAAGCGAGCGTGGGTGTACGTCCCGCTCAGGTGCGCGCCGAACGGGCCGGAGCGCGCGCTCATCACGACCTGCGCGCCGGCGCGCACCGACGGCGGGGCCTCGACGTGCTGCCGGGACGCCGCGTCGAACACGCGGTCATTGCCGAGCCACGAGCCGAACCCCACGGCCGAGCCCTGGAAGGTCTTGCCCTCCTTCAGCCGGATGCCCGCCTCGACGCTGCGCACCCTGGTGAACGGCACGCGCTCGCCCTCGTCGAGGTCGCGCGCCTGCGGGGAACGGAACCCCTCGCCGTAGCTCGCCACGAGGTGCACGCCGCCGCTGACCGCGATGTCGGCCATGGCCTTGCTCGACACGACGAAGCCCTGCGCGGTGCGCTCGAGCCCGGCGTTGCTCGTGCGATCCCGCACGCCGTACGAGAGCGAGTCGAGGCGCGCGCCGCCGCGGACGACCACGCGCTTGATCGGGTAGAGCGAGAGATCGGCATACGCGGCCACGTTCGTGGCGTCGATCGTCGCGTCGACGAGCGCGGCGTTCCTCGTGCCGTCCTCGAACAGGCGCGTGTCGGTCTGGTCGACCGTGTCCACGCGCGCGTAGGCGCCCATCTCGATGGAATCGCGCTTCGAGGTGATCTCGACGCCATGGCGGTAAAGCACCGTGAGGCCGAAGGTCGAGGCGTCGTTCACCATCTCGCTGTCGTCGCTCCGGACGATCGGCTCGCCGGCGAGCTGGTCGAGCGCGTACCCGGTGAGGTTCTGGTGAAACGTCGTCTTGGTCTTGCCCGCGAACCCGCCGATGCCCATCGTGCCCTCGCCGAGGCTCCACAGGACATCGGAGCCGACGAGCGCCTGCGATGTCCTGTCGCGGCCGAGCGGCCGCTGCGCCGCGTAGGGGGCGGCGCCCCGCTCCACGGGGCCCTGCGGCAGGTAGCCGGGAAAGTCGAAGCGCGCCGAGCCGATGGCCACCGTCGCGCGGAACTGGACCTGGTTGCTGCCCCCGCCGAGCTGCCCGACGAAGGAGCTGCGCTCGCCGCCGCGCGCGCCGCCCGGCCCGTCCGTGGCGTCCGTCTCGAAGGCCGCGAACGTGTCCATCATCTCGTCGTGCTCGGGCGCAAACGCGATGAGGACACGCCTCGTCCCGAACGAGCCGACTCCCCCCTTCAACCAGAAGCCCGGCGCCTCCAGGCCGAGATCCATGCGGAGCGAGCCGGCGACGCCGAAATCGCCTTGCCTCGGATCGTGAGGGCCGCTGGCGATCCGGACGGAACGGACCACCTCCGGCATGATGAGGCGCATGTCGGCATATCCAGGAGCACGGATGTGCGAGACCTGGTTCATCGGGATGTTGCCGGCGAAGATCTCGACGTCTTGACCCGAGGTGCCGTCGAAGCCGCGCAGCGAGAGGTGCGGCGCGCGACCGGGCAGGCCGCGATCGCTCATGAAGACGCCCGGCAGGACCCGCAGCACGTCGGCGCCCGAGCCGTGCGGCGCCGCGGCGAGGACCTGCGCGTCCGCCTCGACGTCGGAGGCGCTCCGGGCCGGCGGCTTCGCCCGCACCCTCACCTCGATGGGCTCGTCCTTGGGGGCACAGGCGTCGATCTCGGCCTGGGTCGCCGCCTCGCGGACGCACCGCTCGTAGCTGTCGGCGCGGGCCAACGACGGCCACAGCGAGGCACAGAGGAGCGGGACGGCGACGGCCAGCGCTCCTGTCGGCCCGAGCCGCCGTGATGGCCATCCCCTCGAGCCCCGTCCCCCGCGGTGCCTCATGAGGCGATGATACAGACAACGAGGCCGGAGCTTGGGTGGGATGCGTGGGAAGCGTGGGAAGCGCGCGTCATGACCTTGCGACCTCGTGCCTCGCCGACGTCGCCAGGGGAGCGTCCCGCGCCGGCGAAGCGTCCGATGATCCATTGGATTTCGAGCTCGGCGAACGGCCCGCGCGGCCCGCGCGGCGCAGACGTGGCTCGATTGACGGGCGTATCGAGCGCGTCTATCCGTGCGCTGATGGCCCCGAGCTCTCCCTTGCCCGCGCAGCCGCGGACGATCGCCGAGGACGCGCGGCGGGGATCCCCAGGCGCCGCTCCGCCGGGCACGGAGGCCGCGCTCATCGCGCGGGCGGTGGCGGGAGAGCCGGCCGCGGTGAGGGCGCTCGTCGATCTGCTGACGCCCACCATCCAGGAGCGGGTGATGCGGCCGCTGCTCCGCCGCCGGCGGGCCGCGGGGCACCGCGATGTCCGGCAGGAGGTCGAGGATCTGACGCAGAGCGTGTTCCTCGCGCTCTTCGCGGACGGCGGGCGCACGCTGCGCCAGTGGGACGCCGGCCGGGGGCTGCCGCTCACGAGCTTCGTTGGGCTCGTGGCCGAGCGCGAGGCGTGCTCGATCCTGCGCAGCCGCCGCAGGAACCCCTGGACCGAGCAGCCCACCGAGGACGACGCGCTCGAGCGCGTGGACGGCGCCTCCGTGTCGCCGGAGCCCGCGGCGATCTCGCGGGAGCTGCTCGCGGCGATCGCGCGAACGCTCCGCGATCGGCTGAGCGAGCGCGGGATGGAGCTCTTCTACCTGCTGCTCGTCGACGAGCGATCCACCGAGGAAGCGTGCGCCATCACCGGCATGACGGCGGACGCCGTGTATGCGTGGCGGAGCCGCATCGCCCGGCTCGTCCGGCAGATCGCCGCGGAGCTCGCGGCCGAGGCAGAGCCAAGAGGGCACGGCGCCTCGCCGAGCGCGGCGAGCCCGGGAGGGGGACGATGAACGACGACGATCTGCTGAAGGCGCTGGCGCGCGCCGCGCGCGAGCAGGACCGGGCGAGCGATCCGCGCTGGTCCGCAAGGGCGCTGGGGACGCTCGAGGCCGGCGAGCGCGACGCGCTGGAGGCCGAGGCGCAGCGCTCCCCGGAGGACCGCGAGGCGTGGGAAGCGTCACGCCCGCTGGACGGCGAGGCGCGGGCGAGGATCGCAGACCGGATCCTGGCCGGGCTGCAGGCGAGCGCGGGAGAGCGAGGCGCGGAGACGGGAGGCGCTGCCGCGGAGGCGGCGGAGGCGGCAGGCCCGCCACCTCCGGGGCAGCGCGCGGCGGAAGCGCGCGGCGGCCAGGTGCTCCCGCTCCCGCGAAAGCCGGGCCGAGCGCCCTGGCGGATCGCGGCGACGGCCCTGGCGGCGGCCGCCGCGGCGGTCCTCGTCGTGCGGCTCTCGCTGGAGGGCGACAGGCACCATCCGCGCGGCCTGCTCGACGATCCGGGCGCGGTGGCCATGCTCCCGGTGCCCGCCTACGCCATGACGCTCGCCGGCGGCGAGGTCCGCGAGCGCTCCGCCTCCAGCGGCGCCGGCGCGACCGCGCGGCTCGGGCCCGGATCGAGGCTCGAGATCACCCTGCGGCCCGCAACCCGGGTCGACGGCCCCGTCGCGGTGCGCGCCTTCCTGATCCAGGGCGAAACGGCGCGCCCCTGGGACGTGCACGCCGACCTCTCGGAGCAGGGCGCTGCGCGCATCGAAGGCGACACGGAGACGCTCTTCCCCGGCGTGCCCGAGGGCGAGTGGGAGATCGCGATCGCGATCGGACGGCCGGCGGCGCTGCCAGACAGCGCGGCCGGACTGGCGGACGCGCGGCCGCCCAAAGAAGAAAAAGATAATAAATTCCGAATCTTACGATTCAACGTGCTCCTCCTGCCGCGCGCAACGCCGCCCCCCCTCCCCACCGCCCGACCCGCCGCGCCCTCCAGGGACCCGTGACGCGCTGGCGAGCGCTCCGGCCCGCGCTGGGCGCAGCGATCCTCGGCGCGGCGGCGCTGGCGCCGGGATGCGACGCGCGCTGCCCGACGGGGACCGCGGCCCCGGCGACCTCCGGGGCGGAGGTGGCCCCGGCGACCGCCGCGGCGCCCGCGCCGCCCCTCGAGGTGGAGTTCGCCGGCTGCAGCGCCGTGCACGCCGGACCCGCCTGCGCGCTTCCAGACGACCGGACCCTCCGCATCTGGGTGAAGGCCCCCGCGGACGCCCGCGTCGCGATCGCCGTCGACGCGGCCGTCGCGGCGGACGCCCCGCTCGCCACGCTCGATGGGGCGCGCGTCCAGGGAGGCGTGCTGGCGCGCGTCCCCGTCCCGGAGGGCGCCCGCGCCCTCTCGGTGACCGCCGAGCGGGGCGGCGGGCGCGCGTCGTTCCGCCTGGAGCTCCGCCCGGCCATCGACGCGCCCCGGCTGAAGGAAGCCGAGGCGCTGCGCCGGAGCGGCGACCTCGACGCGGCGTCCTCGGCGCTCGACGCGCTGGCGTCCGGCGCGGACCCCGCCGTCCAGGCCCTGGCGATCGGCAAGCGCGCGCGCGTGGATCTCGCGCGCGGCAGGATCCCGGAGGCGATCGCGGGCTTCGAGGCGTCGATCCGGGCGCACCGGGCGGCGGGGCGGATCTCCGACGAGTTCCTCGACCGCTTCGCGCTCTCGTACACGCTCCTCTACAACGGGCGCAGGTTCGCGGAGGCGCGGGCGGCGCTCGACGCGCTCGGGCCGCTCGAGGCGAGCCACCCCGAGGGGCGCGCGGTGAAGCCGTACTACGCGGCGCTGCTCTCGTCCGAGGCCGGCGACCTGCGCGCGGCGCTCCGGCAGCTGGACGCGTCGGCGGCGGGCGCGGAGCGCCTCGGCCTGAGCGACCACCGGCTGCACGTGCTCCAGGAGCGCGCCGACGTGCTCCAGACCCTGGGCCGACCGCTGGAGGCGCAGGCGCTGCTGCGCGACGTGCAGGCGTCCTCCCCCGCCGGGAGGGCCCCGTGCGAGCGAGCCTCCCTGCTGAACGACCTCGGCTGGAACGCCCTCCAGATCGCGTGGGCGAGCGGCGGGTCCAGCGGGCAGCCCGCGCGCGCCGAGCGGCCTCGATCCCTCGCGGACGCGGAGGCGCCGCTCACGGCTGCGCTCGAGCTGTACGGGGCCGCGTGCCCGAGGCCGGCGCAGCGCGCGAACACGCTGACGAACCTGGCCCTCGCGAAGCTCGAGGCCGGTCAGACGGAGGCCGCGCGCGCCCGCCTCGACGAGGCCCGGCGGACGGACGCGCACCCCGACGCCGGCGTGGCGATGTACTGGCTCGAGATCGAGGGGCGCATCGCGCTGGGCAGCGGCGATCCCGCGAGGGCGCTGCAGGTCTACGGCCGGCTCGCGCGGCTCGCGGAGGCGAGCGACCTGGCGGAGGGCCGCTACCGCGCGGCCCTCGGCCGCGGGCGGGCGCTCGAGGCGATGGGGCGGCTCGACGCGGCCGCCGTGGCCTACGAGCAAGCGGAGGAGGTGCGGGGCGACCTCGGCGCGCTCGTGCCGCTCGGGCAGGGCCGGGGCGGTTACCTCGGCCGCCTCGAGGAGAGCGCGCGGCTGCTCGTCGACCTCCTGCTCCGGCGCGATCGGCGCCGCGCCCTGCGCGCCGCGCGGCGATCACGCGCGCGCGCTCTCGCGACGCTCCGCTGGATCGACCGCATCGAGGCGCTCGGCGGCGAGGAGCGGGCGCGCTGGGAGAGCGCCCTCGCGGCGTACCACGAGGCACGCGCGGCCTTCGACGAGGAGGGGCGCGACGACTGGCGGCTCTCGTCGGACGAGCTCGAGGCGGCCCGGGTCGCCCGTGCGTCGCGCGGGCAGTCGATCCGCGCGTTGGTCGACGAGGCGCTGCTCCTGGTGCGGCACGGGGAGCCGGCGGCGGCGGAGCTCGCGGCGGCGCCGGCGCTGGAAGAGGGCGAGCTGCTGCTCGTGGTCCATCCGATCCGCGAAGGGTGGGCCGGCTTCGCCGTCACCCGCGACGGCGTCGCGGCCAGGCGGCTGCCGGCGCTCGACGTCTCCGCCCCCGGCGCGGCGCTGGCCACGCGGCTGCTCGCGCCGTTCGATGCGCAGCTGCGCGCGGCCACGCGCCTCCGCGTCGCCGCCCATGGCGAGCTCGATCGCGTCGACGTCCACGCCCTGCCCTGGGACGGCGCGCCGCTCGTCGCGCGCATTCCGGTGACCTACGGCCTGGATCTCCCCCAGCGCGGCGCCCAGCCCGCGGAGGGAGCCGGCGCGGGCGAGGCGCTGGAGCGCGCGCTCGTCGTGGCGGATCCGCGGCGCGATCTGCCGGCCGCGCGGCGCGAGGCGGACGCGGTCGCGGCGGCGCTCACCGGGAAGGGGCTGCGCGTCGAGCGGCTGTCGGGGGGGCTCGCCACGCGCCGCGCGGTGGCCGGCGCGCTGGAGGAGCCCGGGCTCGCGCTCTTCCACTACGCGGGCCACGGCTTCTTCGGGGGCCTCGACGGCTGGGACAGCAGCCTCGCGCTCTCCGGCGGGAGCGAGCTCGCCGTGGGCGACATCCTGGCGCTGCGCCGAGCGCCCGCGCGGGCGGTCCTGTCCGGCTGCGACACGGCCCGCACGGAGGCCGCGTCCGGGGCGCGGGGGCTCGGGCTCGGCCTGGCCCAGGCGCTGCTCATCGCCGGCGCGCGCTCGGTGATCGCGGCGACGCGCCCGGTCGACGACGCGCTGGCAGAACGGGTGATGACCGCGCTCTACGCCGGCGAGCGAGGAGAGGCGGGCGCGCAGCTGCGCGAGGCGACCCTCGCGGCGCTGCGGGCGGATCCGTCGAGCGACTGGGCGAGCTTCCGGGTGCTGGTCCCCTGACGACCCCGAAGAACGCTCGAGATCTGTCAGACGCCGGGAGGCGACGGAGAAGAACAGATCGACCCCGGAAACGACACGGAGGATCCGAACCATGCGAAGCTCGATTTTCGGTCTGAGCACCCTTCTCCTCGCCGCGTGCGGTCCGTCGATGCACGCCACGCCCGTCGAGTCGGCCGCGGACACCGGCCAGGCGGCGCAAGCGCTGTCATCCCCTGTGCAGCCGCAGCCGCCACCCCCGGTCTGGGACAGACCTCGACGACCGCCGATCCCTCAGTGCGGTGCATGCGCGGCATACGTCCTGCGCACTCAAAAGCTGTACGTGGTCCTCGCTGACATGGACCCGATGCCCACGGTCTCGGTGAAGTTCCGATCTTTGAGGTCGGAAATTGAGCCGCTCGAGAGGTCCGAGCTCAGTCCGGTCCCCGACGGCACCGGGAGGGCCGTCTACGTCGTGCCCAAGGGGCCGGTGGGCGGTGTGGCAGAGGTCATCGTGCAATGGACAGCCCAGGGCAAGGCGCAGGAGCGCGCGGCGAAGGAACCCACGGCGAAGGAACCCACGGCGAAGGAACCCACGGCGAAGGAACCCACGGCGAAGGAGCTCAGCGCCGACGTGCTGGACTCGTGGGGCGGGTGGGGCTCCCTGGACAAGAAATGACGATCGGAGGCTGAAGAGAGGTCGCGCGCAGGGCCGTCGGAGCGAAGAGCGACGGCCCGCGCCGCAGCGGCGCTGCGCGAGAGACCGCGACGGCGCCTGCCACGGTTGGCGGGCGCCGTCGCTCGAGGTGGCCAGCGATGACGCTGCTTGTCAGCGCGGCGGCGTCACCTCGAGAGCCGCTCCCTTCATGGATGGAAGTTCACCGGCACCTTGTTGCTCGCGCCGCTCCCGTTGCGCACGCGGATGTACCCGGGGCCGACGCCGCTCGGGACCTGCACCGTGAGGCTCGTCGCGCTGATGCTGGTCGGGCTGGCGAGGGCGGTGTGCGTGGCGTCCACGAACTCGACCTGCGCGCCGGGCCCGAAGCCCGATCCGGTCAGGCTCACCGCCGTGCCCCAGTGCATGACGTCGGCGTTGTTGAAGTCGAGCCAGAGCCCGCCGCGCACGAACACGCCGGACGAGAGCATCGGGCTCTCCTGGAGGATCTTCTGCTCGTGATCGAGGAAGTCGGTCGTCGGATAGTCGCCGTGCCACGCCATGATCGTCGTGCCCGTGTAGCCGTCCGGGTGGTGCAGGCCGAACGAGTGCCCGAGCTCGTGGGCGACGGTCCCCTTCGGCACGCCGCCGTTGCACTGCCACGTGGCGTATCCGCAGTGGATCGCGAGCGGCTCCCGCACGCCGGAGAGGGGCTCGAGCACCCAGTCGCCCACGAGGGCGAATCCGGTGTAATCGCCCTGGAGGTTGGCGCCCGCCCAGCCGCCGCCGCCCTGCGCGAAGACCAGCGTGGACTGCCGCGCAGGGAAGCCGCCGACGGCCTGCGACACCGCGTTGAGCCAGTTCGGGAGCTCCTGCGGGTTGTTCCGGCAGGCGCTCGTCGGCGTCGGGCCGCAGCGCATGGTCAGGTAGTTCTGGGACGAGCGCACCGGCTGGACGAAGCCCACCAGGTGGAACGAGCCGCCCGACTCCTCGCGGTACCAGCCGCGCAGCTCGTCGAGGTACGTGTTGATCGCGTCGACGTACTCCTGGTGATACGGCTGGTCGCTCGGATAGACATAATACGCCCTCACCGGGTAGACCTCGCCCCCCGCGAGCTGCGCCACCTGCGCGTCGCTCAGGGCCTGCTGGTAGAGGCGGACCTCGTCGATCAGGCCATTGTAGGCGTTCCAGCTGGGGTGTCCGCCGATGACGATCGGCCGCGTCGATTGCTGAAGCGCGCCCGACGCGGGCGTCGACGCGCGGAGCACGCCGTTGACGTAGAGCTTGAGCGCCGCGCCGTCGTACACGCCGGCGACGTGCGCCCACGCGTTGGCGACGGCCGGGGCCTGGACGACCGCGTGCCGGCCGAAGCCTCCGCCGGGGAAGGCCACGGAGAAGAAGTACTTGCCGTTGTCGATGCCGAGCAGGAACGAGTCCGCGGCGTACCACTGGTTGACGATGGTGCGGCTGCCCGTCACGCTCCGCGGGTTGACCCAGGCCGCCGCGGTGATCCGGTCCTGGAAGTGGAGGTAGCTCCTCCCCTCGCTGCTGATCTCCACGCGATCCCCTGCCCCGTCGAAATCACCGGCCGACAGGGACCATCCGGGGCTGCAAAGGCGGCGGCCGGACATCACGCCGAACGCCCCCCGGCCCGAGTCCTCGCGAACGCGCGCGATCGCGCCGGCCGCGCAGGTGTCGAAGCTCCAGTAAGCCGCCGGCGTCGGCAGACTGGCCCTGTCCGCGACGAGCGGGCCAGAGGCCGCAGCGATCGCCTCGTCTTCGGGCTCGTCGGCAGGGCCGGCCGCGACGCAGCCCGAGAGGCTCGCCGCCAGGGTGAGGACGATCGTTCGAGATACCGTGAGCATGGGGGTCCGCATGGGAAGGGATGCCTTTCTCGCCTGGCGCGCGCGCGCTCCTCGCCGGAGCACGCGGCGCGCCGGCGGCGCCAGTGCCGTGAAAGAAGGCAGCGCTCAGGGGTTCATCCCGAGCCGTCCGCCTGCCTGCCTGTTACTTCGCCGCGGCTCCCCGGGGCCTGACATGGGCCGAGAAAAAAATGATGGCGGGGGCTCCGCCCGGGAGGAGACGGGAGGAGAGCCCGGGCGGTCGCGCCGCCGGCCAGGTGCACCGAGCCCAGGCCCTCAGGCCCGGGCGCTGAACGGGCAGCCGTGAGACCTCATGGCGGCCGCCACGGGCTCCGTCACCTCAGGCTCCGCCGCCGCGGGCTCCTCCCGCCCCGCCGGCGCCGCGCGTACGGCGCTCGACGGCTCCCGCCGCTTCAGGATCATGCGCATCCCGTTCACCGGCTGCAGCGAGATGAACCCGCGGCAGCGCGGGTCGAAGCCGGGGACCAGCCGGAGCCGATAACGCTGCAGCGCCATCGCGACCATGATCTTGCCCTCGAGCTGCCCCATGAACTCGCCCAGGCAGATCCGCTGGCCGGCGCCGAAGGGGATGAAGGCGAGCTTGTCGTCCGCGCTCCGGCGGTGGTTCGCGAAGCGCTCGGGCTTGAACTCCAGCGGATCGCTCCAGAACTCCGGGTGCCGGTGCGTGACCCACGGGACGATGGCCACCGTCGACCCCGCGGCGACCTGGTAGCCGCCGAGGACGTCGTCCTCCAGCGGGCTGCGGAGGATGAACGGCACGGAGGGCAGCAGCCGGAGGCACTCGTTGAAGACCATGGTGAGGTAAGGCATCGACTCGATGTCCCTGGCCGTCGGAGACCGGCCGCCGAGGACGCGATCGATCTCGTCGGTGAGGCGGGCGCACACCTCGGGGTGCTGCGCGATCTGGTACAGCGCCCACGAGGCGGTGACGCTCGAGGTCTCGTGCCCGACCATCAGGATGGTCTTGATCTCGTCCCGCAGCTGCGCGCGGTCCATCTTGGCGCCGGTCTCGGGGTCGACGGAGTTCATGAGGCGGACGAGCACGTTGTCCTCGCCGCCCGCGCCGCGCTGGTAGCCGTCGATGATGCCGTCGATCACGGTGTGCACGCGGTCCATGGCCCGGCGGAAGCGCAGGTGGCTGGGCAGCGGCCAGGACAGGGGCGGGTTGACCAGCGAGTACATCCGCTTGAGCGCGATCGAGAGCGCATATTTGAACGCCTCGCGGACGGTGTCCGTGTGGGCCTCCAGCGCGGCGCCGAAGAACGCCTCGCCCGCGATACCGAACGTCACGTCCATCATGTCGTCGTTGATGTCCCGCTCGAACTCGCCCGGCTGGGCGTCCCAGCGCCGCAGCACCGCCTCCATGTGGTCGACGATGATGGGGACGAACTTGAGCGTGTTGGCATGGTTGAACTGGGGCTGCACGTGCCTGCGCTGGCGCCGCCAGAGCTCACCCTCGCTGTTCACGAGGCCCCAGCCCAGCACGGGCGCGAGCTCGTGGTAGCGCTTGCCCTTGGGGTAGTTCCGGGCGTTCGTGCGAAGGACGTGCGCGATGTCGTTCGGGTGAAACGCCATGACGAAGTCCTCGGCCCCGGGCGCCCGCAGGCGCACGACGTCGCCATGACGCGCGAAGAGGTCCTCGTAATGACGCATGTCACCGGTCCTGAAATTCGCCAGGTACCGCAGGCTGGCGAGCGGGCCAGGGCCCGGGGGCTGCCGATCGAGCGTGGCACTCATGATTCCTCCTTCTTCGCGAGCTCCAAGGAAGCTGACGTGAGCTGTTCCGCGCGGACCTGCGCCGAGCGCACCCCGGCGCCGCCCATCGCCGCGGTCAGATGCACAGCGAGCCCCCGCCGTCGACGGTGAGCGTCGCGCCGTTGATCCTCCGCGCCCCGTCCGAGAGCAGCAGCAGGACGGCCTCGGCGACGTCGTCCTCGGTGCAGAGCCGGCCGCCCGGCGTGCGCGACTCCCAGTACGGGAGGATCCGCTCGTGATCCGGGTAGTTGCTCGTCACGTGGCCGTAGATCGGCCCGGCGGAGACGCAGTTGACCTGCACGTTGCGCGGGGCGAGCTCGACGGCGAGCGCGCGCGTGAGCGACTCCACCGCGGCCTTCACGGCGCCCATGGCGCCGAAGTGCTCGAGGTACCTCGACGAGCCGTTCGACGAGAGCGCGACGATCCGCCCGCCGCCGTGGCGCTCCATCAGGCGCGCCGCGCGCATGGCGCACAGGTGGTAGCCGATGACGTTCGTGCGGAAGGCCAGCTCCCAGTGCTCCGGGGTCGTCTGCTCGAGGGGGCCGAAGCGGCCGTTCGACGCGTTGCTGACGAAGTGGTGCAGCTCGCCGACGTCGCGCGCGATCGCGTCGAAGAGCCTGTCGATGTGCGCGGGGTTGGCGACCGAGCCCCAGACGTGCACGGCGTCGCCGCCGGCCCCGCGGATCTCGTCGGCGACCGCCTCGCCGTCGTCCCGCGAGTGGAAGCTGTTGACGACGACCCGCGCGCCGGCGCGCCCGAGCTTCGCGGCGATGGCGCGGCCCAGCCCGCGGCTCGATCCGGTCACGAGGACCGTCTTGCCCGCGAGCGCCACGCCGGGGGCAGGGAGCGCCCGCTGCGCCGCGGGGGCCGCAGGGGCGCGCGCCGCGGTGGCCTGCGCGGGCGGCGCGGACTCGACGAGGCGCGCGAGATCGCCGACCGTGCGGGCCTCGTCGAGCGCCACCTCGAGCACGCCCGGCTGGGCGCCGCGCTGCCAGAGGAGCGCGCGGAGCTCGTCGCGGCGGCGGAGGTCGACCCCGAGGTCCTCCTCGAGGCGCGCGTCGGGGACGAGCAGATCGACCGGGTGGCGGGTCGCGTCCGCGAGCGCCTGGACCACGACATGGAGCGCCTCGCCCGCGTGGCCATTGGCGTGCCTTCCGGCCTCAATATGGCCATTGGCGTACCTTCCGACCTCCATGGGGCCATTGGCGTGCCCTCCAGCTTCCATAGGACCATTGGCGTGCTTCACCGCCTCCACGTGGCCATTGGCGCGCCCTCCAGCCTCCACGTGGCCATTGGCGTGCGCTCTGGCCTCGACATGGCCATTGGCGCGCCCTCCAGCCTCGACATGGCCATTGGCGTGGTTTCCGGTCTCCACGTGGCCATCGGCGTGCTCTCCGGCCTCCGCGCTGGCCGCGATCGTTCGCGACAGGAACTCGCTGACGCGGGCCACCGTGCGCAGCTCGTCGGGCGCCGCCTTGAGGGCGTTCGCGAGACCGAAATCGGCGCGCAGCGTCGCGAGGATCTCGCCGCGCTTCACGGAGTCGATGCCGAGGTCCTGCTCCAGATCGGCGTCGGCGACGACGACCTCGTCGGGGTAACGCGTCATGCGCACGAAGACGGAGCGAACGTGGTCGAGGAGATCATGAGATTGCATCGTCGAAACCTCGTGTTTGGTGAGTGCCATTCATCCGAGAGCGGCGACCGGCGCGACCGGGACGGCCGCGACGAGCGCGAACGCACCGGTCAGTACGGCCCGGCCGAAGAACTGCCCGCCCCGCGCGCCCAGCGCGAAGGAGCGGACCGAGGGCTGCGCGAGGCGCGCGCCCCCCGGCGGGAACGCGACGTCGATGTCCTGGAACGAGAACCGCGCCGGCAGCGCGAGCGCCCCCGTCTTGTAGAGCGCCTCCTTGGCGCTCCAGAGCAACGTCTCGAGGGCGGCGCGCGGGGCGCCCGCCGCGGCGCCCCGCGCGAGGCCCTCGCGCTCGCGCGGGGTGAAGTGCTCGTCGGCAAAGCTCGCCGCGCGCGCCTCGACCCGCTCGACATCGACGCCGACCGCGCGCGCCGTGGTGACCGCGGCGGCCGCGAGCTCGCCCGCGTGCGAGAGCGACAGCGCGAACGCGCCGTCCTCGAAGCGCGGGCGACGGCCGGACGGCCCCGTCACCGCGCAGGCGAGGTAGTCCGCGCGCGGGTGGGCCTCGAGCGAGGCAGCGTCCAGCGCGACCAGCGGCGCGCCGCGGCCGGCGGCGAGCTCGAGGCGCAGCCACTTCGCCGCGACGCGCGCGCACGCGGACTGCGCCCGCCGGGCCGCGACGCGCTGCGCGGCGCACGCGCGGCGCTCGCCGGCCGTCAGGTAGGGCTCGAGGCGCGCCGCGGCCTCGGCGTCCGCCCGCGCGACCGCGATGGCGAGCGGCGGCGTCACGGCGCCCCCAGCGTCAGCGTCGCCTGCGCCGCCGGGCGGGCGTCCGCGGCCACGTGCCCCACGACCCGCCCCTCGAGCCCCTCGACCTCCAGAAGCACGCCGCCCGAGGGGTCGAGCGCCTGCGCCCACGCGCCGAGGACGCGCTCGCCCGCCGCGGTCGGGACCGTGGCGACGAGCCGGACGGGGACGCCCGCGTCGCGGAGCGCGAGGTCGTTGGCCGCCGTCCCGAAGCGGATCCGGTCGACGCCGCCCGCGGCGCACACCGGGAACGCGCCCGCCTCGTCGCGGCGCAGGGTGCCCAGCGACAGGAGCGCGTCGAGCAGGAGGAACGGCGTGGCGGCCCCGCGCTGCCCTGCGAGGGCGCCGTCGGTCGTGAGGCGGAACCGGGCCTCCTTGAGCGCGGGCCCGAGCACGAAGGTGCCGAGGTGATCGAACCAGCCCGCGTGCCGGACCGGCGAACCTGGGCTCGCGTAGGGGTCGCGGACCAGGGGCCCGTCGACCCGCCCGGCGTGCCGCGGAGCGAGGCAGCCGCGGTCGACGTGGATCGGGCCGAGCTCGACAACGCAGGTCGCGAAGACCACGCCAGCGCGGAGGATCACGCCCGACCGGTGGACGAAATCGCCGCGCACCTCGACGGCGCACGCGACGCTGCCGCCTGGGAGCCGCTGGCGGCGGGTCGTCACCGCGCGCACGTCGCGCGGCGCGTCGTCGGCGAGGCGCAGGAACTCCAGGAAGCGCACGTCGCGCACCTCGCGGACGAGCGCCCCGCCGCCCGACGTCGCGAGCGCGTGCCGGACAGCCAGGTCGACGAGGAACGCCCCGGCCGCGACGGCGCTCGAGCGCGCCCGGTGGTCGGAGAGCCACGGATCGACGCGTGGATCGAGCGTCCACGCGCTCGCGGGCGGGCTCCCGGACGCACCGTCCGCAGCGGCGGCCGCGTCCTCCGCGACGATGCGCGGAGCGAAGCGCTCGATCTCGCCGTCGCTGAGCAGGACCTGGGCCGCGCCGGCGGGCGGCTCGGCGACGAGGTCGAGGAAGATCTGCCTCCCCTCCTCCGGCTCGACGCCCCGGAGCCCGCGCGCCGCGCCGAGCGCGCTGTACTCGGACCCGGCGGTCATGCCGACGCCGTTCCAGCCGAGCCACGCGATGCTCGACCACGGGCCCGCGCCGGCCTCGGCGGCAAAGTACGCCGCCGCGCGGTTCATCGCCTCGTTCGCCGCCCCGTAGTCCGGCTGACCGTCGTTGCCGAGCACGCTGAACGCCGAGGTGACGAGGTGGACGTGCGGGCGCGCGTCGGGCAGGTGGCGCGCGAGGGCGCGGCGGAGGTGGGAGAGGCCTGCGAGCTTCGTGTCGACGATCCGCTCGAACAGATCGAGCGGCTTCGACGTGAGCCGGCTCGACACCTGGATGCCGGCGCCGTGCACGACCAGATCGACCCGGCCGTACGCCGCCGCGACCGCCGCGACGGCGCGGTCGACGTCCTCGCCGCGCGTCACGTCGACGGCGTGGTAGTCGACGACGCGGCGACCGGCGCCCCCGGCGCGCAGCTGGGCGAGGACCCGGTGCACCTCGCGCGCCGCGCGGAGGCGCGCGTAGCGGTCGCGCAGGACGCCCATCCGCAGGCCCGGGCTCTCGCGCAGGGCCTCGGCGTAGAAGTCCCGCTCGTACGCGTCGAACGCCGCGTCGGTCATCGCGAGCGCGCGGGCCGGAGCGTCCTCCAGCCGCGAGCGGCCGAGGAGCACGGCGCGGCAGCCGAAGCGGTCGAGCAGGCCCTCGACGAGCTCCGCCGTGATGCCGCGCGCGCCGCCCGTCACGAGCACGACCGAATCGGCGCCGAGCTGCGGCACGGCGCGCGCGCGCGGCCTCGCGGATGCGCGGGCGAGCTGCACGGTGTGCCGCGCGCCGCCGAGATCGACCACCTCCTCGGGCACGGCGGGCCGGGCGTGGCGCCACTCCTCGGAGAGCGCGCCGAGCGCGGCCGCGGCGTCGCGCGCGTCGGTGTGGACGACGCGCACGTCGCCGCCCGGGAGCTCGCGCGCCAGGGATTTCACGAAGCCGCCGACCGCGCCGCTCACCGGCGCGAGCCGCCCGTGGAGGTCCACGGCGGAGGCGACGACGGCGGCGAAGGCCACCTCGCCGCGCGCGATGGCGCCGTAATAGCGGCGCGCCGCGCCGAACAGCGCGCGCAGCGCCGGCCTGTACGAGCCCGGCGCGCCGTCGACGAACGCGAGCGCGTCCGTGGCGCGGGTGAGCACGACGACCGCGTCGATGTCGTCCGGGGCCAGGGCCGCGAACGACGCGCCGAGCCGCGCCTCGTCGCGGGCGTCGAGCGAGGGCGCACCGGCGGCCGCCTCGGCCCCAGGCGCCGCGAGGTCGCGCGGGGTCCCGGCCTCGGCCGTGCCGGACGCCTCCTCGACGGCGAGCGCGAGGACGCGCGCGCGCTCCTCGTCGGAGCGGGCGGCGCGCCGCATCTCCGTGGCGAGCGCCGCGTCGGTGCAGACGTAGAGGACGCGGGACGGGACGCGCGCCGACGGCCCCCTCGCCGGCGCGGGGGCGATCTCGGGGACGAAGCCGTGGATCGGCGTGCCCGTCGCGAAGCCCGAGGCCGCTCGCGCCGGCGCGACCGACGCGGCCTCGGGGGGCGTGACCTGGACGGCGCGGGGATCGGACGGCCAGCGCACCAGCGCGGCGCCGTGCGCGCGCGCGCCGCGGATCGCCGCGTGGAGCTCGACGGCGCCCTCGGCCCCGCGCAGCCGCGCGCTCGATCCGCCGACCGCGAGCTCGCGGGCCGAGGGGCCGCGCCCCGCCGCGCCGGCGGCGCCCTCGGCCACGCCGGCGACGAGGTGCAGGCGAGCGAGCACCGGCCAGGCGTGGCGCGCGGCGGTGTCCTCGGTGCACAGCGCGACGAGCAGCGCCGCCTCGCCGACCGGCCGCGGGTCACAGGTACCGGACGCGCCCCGCGCGACGTCGTCGCTGAAGGCGTTGACGGCCCCCGCGAGCACGACGTCGCAGTCCTCGTCGAGCACGAGATCGGCGGCCGCGAGCGCGTCGAGCAGCGAGGTCGCCGAGGTGTCGACGACGAAGTTCGGCCCGCGCAGGCCGAAGACGTTGGCGACGCGCCCGGAGATGACGTTGGGCATGTTGCCCGGCTGCGTGTACGGCCCCGTCGCGGGCGATCCCGCGCGGAGGGCGTCGGCCGTCGCGGAGGCCAGCGCGGGGCTGACGCCGCGCGCCCGGAGCGCCCGCGCCACGCGGTCGGCGAAGATGCGCTCGTTGGCGCGCGCGCCGCGGCGCGTCTTGCCCTCGTGGCCGACGACGACGCCGATGCGCTCGCAGAGCTCGCGCGCGGGCAGCGCCGAGAGCGCCTCCTCCGCGGCCATCGCCGCGAGCAGCTGCGTCGGGTCCATCGCCTCGAGGGCGTCCGGGAGCACCGGCGCGCGGGCCGGCAGCCGTAGCGCGCCCTCGTCGAACGCGAGGACGTCCGACGGGGCGCCCGCGGTCGCGCCTCCTGTGGCAGGGAACACGGACCCGAGCCCGACGACGCACAGCGCGCGGCATCCTCCGCGCGCGCGCGGACGCGCGGGGTGGCGATCGGGGCGGTGCTCCTCGACGACGAGGTGGGCGTTGGTGCCGCCGAAGCCGAAGCTGTCGAGCGCGGCGCGCAGGGGGGCTCCGCCCTCGGCGATCCAGGGGGTGGCCACCGTCGGGATGGCGAACGGCGAGCGCGCCAGATCGATGCGCGCGCTCGGCGCCTGGAACCCGTGCTGCGGGAAGAGCGTGCGCTCGCGGATCGCGAGCACGACCTTGATGAGCGACGCGACGCCCGCGGTCCAGCCCGTGTGGCCGAGCAGCGACTTGACGCTGCCCAGGGCGATGCGCGGGGCGCCCGCGTCGCCGGCGTCGCTCGCGAACACCTCGGCGAGCGCCTGGAACTCGGTGGCGTCGCCGACCGGCGTCGCCGTGGCGTGCGCCTCGACGTACTGGACGCTCCGCGCCTCGACGCCGGCCCGCGCGTGGGCGCGCCGCATCGCCAGGGCCTGCCCGCGGCGCTGCGGCACCGTGACGGACGGGCTCGGGCCGTCGCTCGACAGGCCGCTGCCCAGGAGCACGGCGTCGACGCGATCGCCCCGCGTTCGGGCGTCGTCGAGCCGCTCGAGCACGACGACCGCGGCGCCCTCGCCGAACACGACGCCGTCGGCGGACGCGTCGAAGGGGCGGCTGCCGGTCGCGGAGAGCCCGCCGAACTGCGAGAACTGGCACGCGTTCGTCGGGCCGGGCTGGTAGGCGCCGCCGGCGATCACGATGTCGGCGAGGCCGCGGCGAAGCATCGCGGCGCCCAGGTGCACCGCGTGCATCGACGACGCGCAGGCCGCGTCGACGAGGACGGTGCGCGCGCCCTCCCCCACCACGTCGCGCACGACGCGCGCGAGCGGCTCGAGGTGGCCGCGGCACGCCGCGCGCCGCCCGGCGTCGAGCCCGAGCTCGGCCGCCAGCGCGTCCACCACGGCGGCGCGGGCCGCCTCGTCCGCGGCGGCGCCGTCGAGCGCGCGCTCGACGCCGAGCAGCAGCGTGGCCTCGTCGTGCTCGATCGAGCCGTCGGCCGTGGACCCGAGGAGGCACACGATCCGCAGGGGCGCGCCGCCGCGGAGCGCGGCCGCGTGCGATCGGGCCTCGGCGAGCGCGCACGCCAGCATGCGGGCCGTCTTGGGCAGCCGCTCGAGCGCGCGCGTGTCGTAACCGGTCTGCTCGGCGTACGGGCCGAGGGCGTCGACCGTGCCGACCAGCAGGCTGTAGGTCTTGTCGGCGGCGCGGCCGCGGTTCAGGAAGTCGGTCGCGAGCTCCGGGTGTCGCTCGCCGGTGTCGGCGATCCCGCACGTGCCCGCGAGCAGCTGCGCGAGGTAGGCGTCGACGCCACCGGCCCCCGGCAGCACCGCGCCCATGCCCACGATCGCGATCGGCGTCGCACCCGCAGCGGAGGCGGCGGCGGGGCTCGCGGAGCTCGCGGCTGCGGCGGGGCTCGCGGAGCTCGCGGCTGCGGCGGGGCTCGCGGCGGCTGCAGGGCTCGCGGCCTCGCGCGGGCGCCGGCCGTCCGGCTCCTCCTCCGGGAGCGCCGCGACCGCCGTGAGCGCGCGCCCCGCTGCGCGCAGCGCGTCGATCACGCGCCGGTGCTCGGCCACGACGTCCTCCCCGGCGCGGAACGCCGAGATCACGCGCAGATCGGGCCCGGGCGGCGCGCTCCGACGCGCGAGCGCGGTCAGGGCGCCGCCGCCGCCGCACTCGACGAAGGTGCGGACCCCCGCCGCGTGGAGGTCGCGCACGGCCGCCTCGAAGTCGAGCGGCGTCACGAGGTGCATCGGGAGCAGGCGCGCGGGCGCGAGCGGGCCGTCGCCGTAGTGGACGCGATCGATCGGCGAGTACGTGGCCAGCGCGGGCCGCGCCGCGCCGGCGCGCGCGAGGGCGCTCGCGAACGGACCGACCGCCGGCGCGAGCAGCGGCGAGTGGAAGGCGTAGCGGCTCGCGAGCACCGTCGCGCGAACGCCGGCGCCTGTGAGCCGCCGCTCGAGCGCCGCGATGCCGTCCGCCGTGCCCGACGCGACCGCCTGATCGGCCGCGTTGACCACCGCGACGAACACGTCGTCCCGGCCGAGCGCATGCACCTCGTCGCGCAGGCGCTCCGCGCCGGTGTGGGCGGCGAGCATGCGGCCGGGCGGCGCGCCGCGGAGGGCGAGCACCCGGCGGCACACGACCTCGGCGGCCGTCGCGAGGGGAAACGCGCCGCCCGCGGCCAGCGCGGCGATCTCCCCGAGACTGTGCCCCGCCACGACGTCCGGCTCGAGCCCGGCGGACCGGAGCAGCGCGACGGCGACGTGGTCCTGGACGAGGATCCCGAGCTGATCGAGATCGACGCACGCCTCCAGGGCGGCCCGCGCCTCCGCCTCGCCCGCGGTCACGAGCGCCGCGAGCGAGGCGCCGAGCAGCTCGCGCGCCGCGGGCTCGGCCGCGGCCACGGCCTCGCGCGCGGCGTCAAAGCGCGCGTGGAGCGCTCGCAGGAGCCGGAGGTCGAACGAGCCCTGGCCCGGCAGGAGCAGCGCGATCTTGCCGGCGACGCCGCCGCCCTCCCGCGCGGCCTCCCCGGAGCGCCCCTGCGCGGCCTCCCCGCCCGCCGCGGCGTCCGCGCCCCACCGCGCCCTGTGCGGGCGCGCCTCGTGGAGCGGCCCCCGCGCGACCTCGGCGGCGTGCCGGAGCAGGCGCTCGGGGAAGAGCTCGCGCAGCGCGGAGCCGCCGCGCAGGCAGAGCTCGACGAAGCGCTGGTGCGAAACGGGCTCATCGAGGGCCCCGACGTGCGCCGTCACCGACCTGGGCAGCGGCGCGAGCTCGTCGCTCGCCGAGGCGACGGCGACGATGCGCTGGTAGCCGCACGCCACGGGCTCGCCGTCGAAGCGGACCGTGCGGAAGTAGCCGTACGCGCTCGAGCGCGTCACGGCGCCGAGGCTCATGAAGATCGCGACGCGCTCGCCCACGCGCACCGGCGCGAGGTTCCGGCTGTACCCCTCGGTGGTGAGCAGCCGGATCGCGGCGCGATCCTCCTCGTGCGGGAGCGTGCCGTCCGCGGCCTCGGCGAAGTAGAGCGTCTCGCGCGCGATGCACTGGAAGCGGAAGTTCGTGAGGTAGTGATGGCTGCCATAGGCCATGCTGTCCTCGAACTTCACGCAGTACGGAACGACGAAGAACTCGCCCATAGATCCTCTCCACGCAGCCCGACCGCACGCGGCGCCGACGCACGCCTGGCACCGCGTGCCAGCCGCTGTTCGTGCGCTCCTCACCGTTGCGCCGCTCGGGCTGTTCGAATAAGTGTACCTACACGTAAATGCTCGGAGCGCGCCGCGGGCCCATGGCCCCCGGCCGCGCGCGTGATGCCGCGATGCTCGCCTCAGCGCCGCCGCGCCCCTTGGCGACGGATGACCGATCGATTCGAGGGATCGGCCAGCGCGCGCCGGGGCCGCCAGGACCGCCGAAGCCGAGCAGGCGTCGTGCGGACGAGGCGGATCCACGTCGTCGAGGACGAGATAGGTGTAGCTACACCTGAACGGATGTCAAGCCGCCATCCAGGCCGTGATTTGACGGACCCGGTCGAAACGGTGTAGATACACTGGTGACCGATTTTGCCCGCGCCGCCCAGATCATCGCGAGCCAGTGCGCCCTCGTGCGCGTCCGCCGCGCGTCGCGCGCGCTGACGCGGCTCTACGACGACAGCCTGCGCGCGGCTGGGCTCCAGTCGACGCAGCTCACGATGCTCGCCGCGGTCGCGACGTGCGGCGACGAGGGCGTGCAGCTCAGCGCGCTCGCGGACGGGCTCGTCATGGATCGCACGACGCTCACGAGGAACCTCGTGCCGCTCGAGAAGGCGGGCCTGCTCCGCGTGGCGCGGGCGCCCGGCGACGCGCGCGTCCGCATCATCTCCCTCACGCGCCAGGGAGAGCGCGCGATCGAGGCGGCGTTCCCGCTGTGGGAGCGGACGCAGAAGCACGTCCGCGAGCAGCTCGGCGAGAGCAGGGCCGACGCGCTCCGCGAGGAGCTCGGCCGCGTCGTGGCCCTGGCCACGCGGCCCGAGAAGGCGGCGGACCCCCAGCGGACGAAGCAGAGGGCGCCGACGCAGCAAAAGGCGCGGTCGGGCAAGCGCAAGGCGACGTGAGATCGCCGCGCGCGGTCGGGCTCGTCGGCGCGGCCACTTGGTGTACGCTCCGGCCTGATCGAGGCGCACCCCATGAACGCGAGCGACCGACGCGCCCCCGGACCGAGCGCCGGCGAGGCCATCACGGGCCTCCTGCACGCCGCCCAGGAGGGCCAGAGGGACGCCGCGGACGCCCTCCTCCGCGCCGTCTATGCCGAGCTCAAGACCATCGCCCTGGCCCGCGTCCGCCACCTCCGCGCCGGGCAGACCCTCGGCCCCACCGCGCTCGTCCACGAGGCGTACGAGAAGCTCTTCCGGGACGGCGAGGCCCGCTTCCAGAGCCGCGCCCATTTCTTCGGCGCCGCCTCCCAGGCGATGCGCGATCTCCTCGTCGATTACGCGCGCCACAAGGCCGCCCGGAAGCGGGGCGGCGATCAGGTGCGCGTCCCCGAGGAGGACATCCACGAGCTGCCCCTCGCGCTCGATCTCCCCGTCGAGGACCTCCTCGCCCTCGACGATGCCCTGCGCAAGATGAGCCAGGAGCACCCGCGCAAGGCCGAGATCGTGATGCTGCGCTACTTCGCGGGCCTGACCGAGGACGAGATCGCCGAGCTCTCGGGCGTGACGACGCGCACGGTCGAGCGCGACTGGCGCTTCGCGAAGGCGTGGCTCTACCGGGCGCTCCACGGCGGAGATGAGCCCGCCCCTTGATCCGCGCGAGGTAGAGGCGCTCTTCGAGGCGGCGCTCGAGGAGCGCGACGAGCACCGCCGGGCGTTCCTCGAGGCGCGGTGCGCGGGCCGCCCGGAGCTCCTCAGGGAGGTGTGGAGCCTGCTCCGGAGCGACGGTGAGCAGCCGGACGGGTTCTTGAAGGGCGCCGCCGTCGCCCTCCCCGGCCGCGACGAATCGCTGAGCCCCGGCACGCGCATCGGGCGGTTCACGGTGCTCGCCAAGGCCGGCCAGGGCGGGATGGGCGTCGTCTATGCGGCCTACGACGCGGAGCTCGACCGACGCGTCGCCCTCAAGCTCATCGCGCCGGGGAGGTTCGATCCGGAGGACCGAGCCCGCCTCGTGCGCGAGGCGCAGGTGATGGCCAGGCTCTCGCACCCCAACGTCGTCCCCATCTACGAGATCGGCGAGCACGAGCGGGGCGTGTTCGTGGCGATGGAGTTCGTCGACGGCCGGACGCTGCGCGACCTGCGCGGCGAGCAGCCCCGCGCGTGGGAGGCCGCGCTCGCCGCGGGGATCCAGGCGGGCCGCGGCCTCGCGGCGGCGCACCAGGAGGGGCTCGTCCACCGCGACGTCAAGCCGGACAACATCCTGATCGGCAAGGACGGCCGGGCGCGCATCGCCGATTTCGGGCTCGCCCGCCTCCACGTCGAGGAGGAGCGGCCCCTCTCCAGCGGGGGCCCCGGAGCCGAGATCCCCGGGGAGGACGCGCTCCGAGCGCCGCTCACGGCCGGGAGCGCGTTCATGGGGACGCCGGCGTACATGGCCCCCGAGCAGGCCGAGCGAAAGCCGGCGACGGCGAGAAGCGATCAGTGGAGCTTCTGCGCCACGCTCTACGAGGCGCTCTACGGGGAGCCGCCGTTCGAGGGCGACGACGTCCGGGCGCGGCTCGACGGGGCGCGGCGCCATCTCCTGAGGCCGGCGCCGGCCGGCTCGAAGGTGCCCGCGCGGGTCCGCGGCGCGCTCGCGCGCGGGCTCCGCGCTCGGCCCGAGGAGCGGTGGCCGAGGCTCGACGATCTGCTGAGCGTCCTCGCCGACGAGCTGGCGAGGAGCTCCGAGTTCGATCTCACGGTCTCCAGGCGCGAGCGCATCCGCTTCGGCCTCCTGATCGGCGCCCTCGGCGTCGTGATGGCGACGGTGGGTATCGGCCGCGTCGTCCCGGTGGTCCGCCCCGTGGACCTCTTCGCCATGGGCTGCGTCACGACGCTCGCGGGGCTCACGCTGCTCCGGGTCTTCCGCCGCCCTCTCTCGAAGAGCGCTGTGAACCGGCGGATCGGCCACGTGGTGAAGGTGCTGCTCGTCGCGATGCTCCTTCACCGGGCGCTCGCCGTGATCACGGACGAGCCCGTGGAGCGCGCGCTCGCGACGAACCTGCTCCTCTTCGCGGCCGTCCACGCGACCGCCGCGCCGAGCCTGCCGAGGGCGAGCTGGCTAGCCGCCGCGCTCTGCGCGGCGTGCGCGGCGGCCGCCGCGGTCTTCCCGGAGCACGCGGCCGCGATCTACGTCACGGGCGTGCTCGGCTCGCTGACGATCGCCATCGTGGTGTGGCATCTCGAGTAGCGCGCTGTCGCCTGTCCCTGGTCGATTCACGGCGTACGGCGAGCGCTGGAATTCAGCGAGACGATCGTAGGCCGAGCGCCTGACCCCGATCATGGGCCCGCGATGAAGCTGTCCTGGTAGCCCGGGTCCTCCACCGCGAGCGCGGCGGCGGTGGCCGAGAGCGGGCGGATCGTGTCGAGCATGACCGCGAGCTCGCTCGTCTCGCGGGCCCCGAGGCTCGCCTCGTACGCGCCGGGGTGCGGCCCGTGCGGGACGCCGGCCGGATGGTGCGAGATGCTGCCGGGGCCGACGCCGCGGCGCG
Source organism: Sorangium sp. So ce327 (assembly GCF_051530205.1). Classification (NCBI taxonomy): domain Bacteria; kingdom Pseudomonadati; phylum Myxococcota; order Polyangiales; family Polyangiaceae; genus Sorangium; species Sorangium sp. So ce327. Next base: position 7,265,767 of record NZ_CP150330.1, read on the forward strand.
AGGTGAAGTTGCCGCGGCAGTAGAACAGGAACTCGTCGCAATCGACCGACGCGTGGGGGTACGGGCAGGGGATCGCCTCCGGGTGGAAGTCGGTCGGGCGCGGCACGAAGCTGCAGACGAGGGCGCCGCGCGCGGCGAACGTCCCGTGCCAGTCCGGAGGCAGGTGGACGAGCCCGACGCGCGCCTGGAAGCGCTGGATCGGGAACGCGAACGGGTACACCGCTCCGTCCCAGCCGACGACGTCGAGCGGCGAGCGCTCGAGGGTGAAGCCGTGGAAGGCGCCGCCGCGCTTCACGACGAGCGCGCGGATGCCCTCGTCGAGGGGGCCGACGAACGTGGGCCGCCGGAAATCACGGTGCGAGTACGGCGCGTCCATCCGCAGCTGGCCGACCTCGTTGCGCCACTTGTGCGGGAGGTGGATGTCCGCGGCCTCGATCGAGAGCCACCGCTGGGGCGCGGCGTCCGGGAGGAAGCGGTAGAAGAGCCCCTTCGGGATGACGACGTAGTCGTCCTGCTCGAAGCGGAGATCGCCGAGCATCGTGCGCAGGACGCCGCCCCCGTGGAAGACGAAGAACAGCTCGTCGGCGTCCGCGTTCGCGAAGTACACAGGATCGGCCGCGTCCGGCTGGGCGAGCCCGATCACCACGTCGTCGTTGAAGAGCAGCGGCACGCGGCAGTCGACGGCGGGCCCGCCCCGCCGCGGCAGATCCTGCGACCGGTAGTGCCGCTTCGCCAGCGGGCGCGCCGGCGCGGCGACCGGCAGCGTGAAGCCGTGCGCGGCCTCCGCGACCCGATGCTCGTGCGGCCGGCGCTCGTGGTAGGCGATCGTGTAGGGGCCGTCGAAGCCCGCCCGCGTCAGGCACTCCTCGTAGCGGAGATCCCCCGCCTCGCTCCGGAGGGCGATGTGGTGCTTGGGCGGGACGATCCCGGCGACGACGCGATCGAGCATCAGCCGTGCCCCGCCTTCTGCTGCCGCTCGATGCTCTCGAACAGCGCCCGGAAATTGCCGGCGCCGAAGCCGCGGTCCCCCTTGCGCTGGATGAGCTCGAAGAAGAACGGCCCGGCGTCGGGATCGCGGTGCGTGCCCGACGACTCCTTAAGGAAGATCTGGAGGAGGTACGATCTCGCGCCGTCGCCGTCCACGAGCACCTCGAGCTCGCGCAGCGCCGCCACGTCCTCGTCGATCTGCCCGATACCGAGCCGCTGCAGGCGCTCGGGCAGCATGTCGTAATAGGCGGCCGGGGTCGGCATGAACTCCACGCCCCGGCCGCGCATCGCGCGCACGGCGGCGAGGATGTCCTCCACGGCGAGCGCCACGTGCTGCACCCCGTCGCCGCGGTGCTCCTCGTTGAAGACGTTGATCTGCGAGCTCTTGAAGTGCGGCCGGTAAGGCTCGTTGTTCGCGAACTTCACGCCCGAGGCCGGGTCCCACATCACGGCCGAGCGCAGGCCCGAGCCGTGGCCCGTGTCCTTCGCGACGTCGTTCGTGTGGAACGCGATCTGCCAGAACGGCTCGAGCCCGAGCACGTGCTCCATCCAGAGCAGGGCGGGCGCCATCGTCTGGAAGTTCGAGGTGATGTGATCGAACCGGGTGATCCCGAGGCGGTTCTCGCCGCCGCGCGGCGCGTCGTAGGCCACGCAGCCGGGGAACAGCGCCCGGTAGCCGCGCCGCTCCACGAAGCGGAAGGTGGTGTCTCCGAACGGCGTCGTGATCGAGAACGACGCGAACGCGCCGCCCTCGTCCGTCGCCCGGTGGATCTCGTCGATGGGCGTGCCCCCGCGGCCGTCGAGCAGGCGGAAGGCGCGGTCGATGTCCTCCACCTCGAAGATGACCGTGCCCACGCCGTCGGGGTGCTTGCGCAGGTAACGCCACGCCCGCCCGCCCTCGCCGATCGGCTGCGAGCAGACGACGACGCACTCGCCGGCCTGGAAGACGACCGAGCGCTGCGCCGCCGCCGCGGTGAGCTCCGGCGAGCTCGCGGCGATCTCCTGGAAATCGAGCTTCTCCGTGTAGAACCTGCGGCTCCGCTCCAGGTCGCGCACGTAGTAGTGCAGCGCCTCCACCCGCTTGATGCCGATCGACTCCACCTTGGCGCTCATCCGGATACCACCCGCTGCGCGATGCGCCCGAACAGGCTCTCTCCCGCGCGATTCAGCATCTCGATCATGATCGTGTCTCCTGGCTTCATGAAAGGCGTCGTGGCCGCGCCGTCCGAGAGGATCTCGAGCATGCGCTTCTCGGCCAGGCACGACACGCCGCGCGCCGGGTCCCGGTTCGAGACGGTGCCGCTGCCGAGGAGCGTCCCCGCCGTGAAGCCGCGGGTCCTGGCGATGTGCTCGATGAGCTCGAAGAACGAGAAATGCATCTCCGGGCCGGCCTCGGGATCACCGATGAGCGCGCCGTTGTAGGTCGAGCGGAGCCGCAGGTGGACGCGTCCGTCGCGGAGCGCGTCCCCGAGCTCGTCGGGCGTGATCGCGAACGGCGAGAACGCGGTGGCGGGCTTGGAGCAGAAGAACCCGAACCCCTTCGCGAGCTCGGCGGGCACGAGGTTGCGCAGCGTCACGTCGTTGGCCAGCAGGAAGAGGCGGATGTGCCGGTGGGCCTCTTCACGGCGCGTTCCCTGCGGGGTGTCGCCGAGGACGGCGCAGACCTCGGCCTCGAAATCGAGGCCCCAGGCCTCGTCGCGCAGGACGATGTCGTCGGTCGGGCCGAGGAGGACGCCGGAGCCGCCCTGGTACACGAGCGGATCGGTCGTCAGCGTCTCGGGGGGCTCGGCGCCGCGCGCCTTGCGCACGAGCATGATGTGGTGGATGTACGCCGAGCCGTCGACCCACTCGTACGCGCGGGGCAGCGGCGCAGCGAGATCTTCCACGGCGAGCGGGGTCACCGGCGCGTCGCCCCGCTCGATATCGTCCGCAATGCGGCGGAGCGCGGGCTCGGCGCGCTCCCAGTCGTCGAGCGCGGCCTGGAGCGTGGGGAGGGCGGCGCCGGCGGGGGCATAAGCGAGGCCGTCGCGACGGACGACGACGAGCGTGCCATCGCGGCCGGGGCCGCGGAGAGAGGCGAGCTTCATGCGTGTGCGAGCTCCCCATGGCGCGCCGGCAGTCGCTTCGTCTCCGCCAGACGAGCAGGAACCCCGTCGCGCCTGCCGGGGCTCGTCCTCGTTTGCGCGCTGTGCACCGGGTGACCGGTTGAACGGATCCGCATGAACACCGGATTGGATGGTTTCACGGCGCCCCACGATCTCGCGCGGCGCGCCATGGAGGTGATTGCAACGATCTCGTACCCGATCCCTCTGACTCGCGGCATAGGCATACGCGCCTATGCCGTGGATCGCGGGCCCGAACCCCCCATCGTCCCGGGGATCACTTCTGCAGCTGGACACCGAGGAAGAGGGCGTTCCCCTTCGCCCCCGACAGATCGCTCCTTTGATAGCCGAGCGCGACACGCGCGGCGTGCCCCTCGATGATGTAGCCCACCTGGGCATCGATGAGCAGATAGGAGTCGGCGTTCTTCGGCTTCGCCTGTTGCAGTCGGACCAGAGGCTGCAACTTCCCGACCCCGACGTTGCTCGGCGTGAGGTAGCTCGCGAGCGCAAAATAAGAGTAGTCGAACCTCTCGAAGTCTCCGAAGTACTTGTAGAACGCGCCCTCGAGCGTGAGGGTGCCCGCCGCGCCGAGGTTCTTCTCGAACAGCAGGTCGGCGTTGACCTCGCCGTAGGTATCCTTGCGCGGGATGCCTGCGGGCTCGCCCGCCGCAGGGGGCGGCAGCGATTCGACCGAACCTTCCTTCTGCACCTCACCCGCCACGCCGAGCGCGAGGATGCTCTTCTCCCCGAGGTACGTGGCCTTCTGGTAATAGGCTGGCTCCGGGTCGAGCACGCTCAGGTTGAGCCTTGCCGTGTAAAGCGGGCTCACCGAAGAGTCATGCAGGTTGAAGGCCCCCACGTAATACTTGAACAGGCCGCCCGCCGCCTTGCCCCAGGCGGTCACCCCATCGTTGCGCCCGAAAGGCCCCTGTCTCGGCCCGATCGGCGGCGCATAGGGCTCGAAGAACCCGGGATAGTTCCACGGCCCCATCGACCACGGCCCGGAGAAGGCGGAGCGATCCGACGGCACGATCATTCGACCGATCCAGACGTTCAGCAGATCATGAAACTGGAACTTGGCGATGACGTCACGGATGGTCACGCTGCCCGTGATGTTGCCCCCGGTCGGGGTCGGCCCGAACTGAGCGACGACCGCGCCCTGCAGGCCGATGAATCGGTTGATTTCGCCTGAAAACGACAGATCCAGCTCTCCGTCCCCGAGCAGCCGGTCCATCTTCTCGCGCTCGCCGGGGTTCTGTAAGCGACCTCCGACGCGGGCCCAGGCCGCGACGCTGACCGGCTTCTTCCATGGCTCCTTGTCCGCCGGCGGTGCCGTCGCAGCTGCACCGGGCCCGGCAGCGCCCTGCGGCGCCGGCGCGCCGGCGTTGGCTTCCGCAGGCGGCGCTGGCGCCGCGCTCGCGTCTGCAGCGGGGGCCGCGATCGCCGGAGCTTCGCCCGCGGGCGCCGGCGGCGCCTCGGGCGGCGGTTGTGCCCCTGCCGGGCGATGGAAGGAGGTGATGCCGAGGATGACGGCCAAGAACCCTGCGCCGACATCGCCCCGGCGTCTCGCCGCTCTCGTCTGTGTGCTCATGCGTTCTCCGTGTCAGGCCATCCGAGGCCTTGAAGCTCTCAGCCGCGCTCGCGCCCCCTAGCCGATCTCGTACACCGTGAGCCGCACCCGGTCGGCGAGCCGCTCGCCCACGGACAGGGCCAGCAGGGCGTTCAGCCGCAGGAGCCCTGGCGCCGAGGTGCGCATGCGGATGGCGGTGCGGAAGTAGTAGAGCCCGGGGTCCACGGCCTCGCCGCGCCCGAGCGCCGCCAGCACCTCCGGCGGCCCGGCGCGGACGCCTTCGGAGAGGATCTCCACGGTTCCATGGCCGGCGATATCGAGGATGTAGTGGGCGGAGATGTCCATCCGCCCGTCGGCCCAGATCGTCTGCCAGTCGCCGCCCGGCAGCACCCGCCCCTCGAGGCCGCCGGCCACCGTGCCGCCGACAATCGGGATGAAGCGCCGGCCGGGCGAGCTCGGATTGACGGTGACCGGCGGGGCCACCGCCACCTCGAGCGTCATCAGAGGGATGAGGGGAGGGCTCACGCGCGGGGCTCCGAGGCGCGCTTCAGCCCGGTCAGCACCTTGTAGCGGGCGGCGATGGCCTCCAGCTCGCCGGGGGCGAAGACGTCTTCGATACGGTCGAATCCGTCGGGCGCGCGGTCCTGGGCCATCTGCATGCACTGCTCCGGACCGTTGCCGCGGTTGGCCGCGACGATGGCGGCGGTGGCGGGCAGGCGCTGCGCCTCGTACGCGGCCAGCGCTTCCACGGGATCGGCGTGGGCGGCGAGCGCGCGGACCAGGGCGCGGGCGTCCAGGATGGCCTGGCTCGCCCCGTTGGAGCCGATGGGATACATCGGATGGGCGGCGTCCCCCAGCAGCGTCATGCGCCCATGGCTCCAGCGCGGCAGCGGATCGCGGTCGACCAGCGGAAACTCGTAGATCGCGTCGGCGTTCCGGATCAGGCCGGGCACATCCAGCCAGTCGAAGCGCCAGGCCTCGAACCTGGGCAGGAAGTCGGCGGGATCGCCCCGCCGGTTCCAGTCCTCCCGTCGCAGGCTCTCGGCGACGGTGAGCTCGGCGATCCAGTTGATCGTCTGGCGGCCGTCCGGCCCCGGTGGGGAGATGGGGTAAGCGACGAACTTCTGGTCCTGGTGCCCGGCCATGATCATGCTGGCGCCGGTGAGGAAGGGCGCCGCCAGGCTGGTCGCCCGCCACAGGATGCGACCGCCGTAGACCGGCGGCCCCTCGTCCGGATAGAGGCCGGCGCGCGCCGCCGAATGGATGCCGTCGGCGCAGATCAGGAGATCGGCTGGAACCGTCCTGACCACGCCCTCGCGGTCGACGAAGCGCGCCACGATGCGGCCCTCGCCCTCTTCGTGGGCCAGGAGGCGCCGGTCGCAGATCACCCGGTCTGTGCCCAGCCGCTCGACGGCGGCGTCGAACAGCACGCCTTGCAGGGCGCCGCGGTGCAGGGAGATCTGCGGCGCGGCGTGACCCGCGAAGCGGCCGCGCGGCTCGCCCCAGATGCGCTGGCCGAAGCGGTTGAAATAGACAAGCTCGCGGGTCGCCACCCCGTGGGCCATCAAGGCCTCGACGAGGCCCAGCTCGTCCAGCACCTCGGCGGCGTGGGGCAGGAGGTTGATGCCGACCCCGAGCGGCAGGATGGTGGGCACGGCCTCGAAGACCGTCACCTCATGACCCGAGGCGTGTAACGCCAGAGCTGCGGCCAGGCCGCCGATCCCGGCGCCCGCGACGATTACCTGCATGAGTCCTCCCGCAGACATGCGGCTCGACGCCGCACCTCGTTGAAGCCGCCGCCAAGCGGGCGAAGCGCGCGACGAACAGCGCCGCCAGCGCCTGCAGCAGCCAGTCCTCTCGAACGATCCAGCGGGCGGCGACCCCCGGGACGGCGCAGGCCGAAGGCCCCGCCGCCCGGATGGCGCCCGGCGCGCTGCCGGGCGCGGATCGCCTCCGCCCTTTGCTCAATCAGCGGCATGACGCCCACGAATGGTCATCACCGCCGCGGCCACGCCGGCCGACAGGACCACTGGCACCATGGCCATGGCCACGCCGGCGGGGCCCCAGCCCTGCCCCAGCAGGTGGCCCGCCACCAGCGGCCCGCCGATGGAACCCAGCCGGCCGGCGGCGATGGAGGCCCCTGTGGCCAGCCCGCGCGCCCGCGCCGGGTAATAGAGCGGGATGACGCCATAGAGCGAATATTGCGCGCCCAGCAGGAAGAAACCGGCCAGGCCTGCCAGCACCAGCACCGGAAGCAGGCTGCTCGCCCCCGCCAGCCCGAACAGCGACAGGGCCAGGGCGGGATAGGCCGCGATGATGGGGAGGCGCGGCCCGAGCCGGTCCACCAGCAATCCGATGACCCAGCAGCCGATGACGCTGCCGACATTGAACGCGAAGGCGGCGCCAGCGCCCCCCGTTCCGCCCAGGCCCTTGGCGGCGACCAGCGACGGCAGCCAGTTCAGCAGCAGATACAGCACCAGCAGCGTCAGGCCGAAGGTGAACCAGGCCAGCAGCGTGACCAGCAGCCGGCCATCGCCGAACAGCGCATCCCCTCCGCCCGGCCGCTGGGCGCCGCTGGCCGCTGCGGTGCGGCTGTCGGGCATCAGCCGCGCCATGACCGGCAGCAGCAGCAGCGGCAGCACGCCGCCGGCCACGAAGATGCTCTGCCAGCCGAACCGCGCCAGGAAGCCGGCCGCGAACAGCGCCGCCAGCGCGCCGCCGGCCGGCATGCCGCTGAACATCAACGTGGTGGTGCGGGTCCGCCGGTCGGCCGGCGCGATCTCCAGGGCGATGGCCACCAGGGTGGGCATCGCCGCCCCCAGCCCTGTCCCGGCCAGGAGCCGGTAGAGGCCCAGCGACACCGGCCCTCCCGCCACCACGGTGGCCAGCGTGAACAGGCCGAAGACGCCGACGGCCAGCATCAGCAGCGGCTTCCGGCCCATGCGGTCGGCCATCCAGCCGCCGGCCAGCGCGCCGCAGACGAGCCCGACCATGCCGGCCCCGAACACGACGCCCGCCTGCCCTGGCGTCAGGCCGAGGGCGGGGATCAGCAGGGGGGCGGCCACGCCGACCGCCTGGATGTCGAACCCTTCCAGCAGCGCGATCAAGAAGCACAGCGACAGCGTGACGGCGCCGCGCGGCGCGTTAGGGGGCGATGCGCCCATGGGGAAACCTCCCGTTTCGTTCCCGTTGCCCGGGATGGTTGCAGCCGGCGGCAGCCGAACCGATGCGGTGTTTGAACGTAGCTGGTGGAGCGTGACGGACCCGGTGATGCAACGACTTCGTACCCGAGCCCTCCGGCTCGAGGCATAGGCATACCCGCCTATGCCTCGAGGCGAGCCGTTCTCAGGCGACAGGATTTTTGCTGCCGCGATGGGGGTCGGGGCGGAGGCGGGCGCGGAGGCTGCCGGATCGTCGACACGCCCCCTCGTCGAGAGCGTGGAGCGGTGCTCTCTGGATCCGCTCTCGCGCTTGCGCCGACTCGCGGCCAACGTCCCGCTCTGGCCGACAGCCCTTCTGGTGACGACAACAGCACAAGTGACCTGACGAGCTCAGCGACGAGGAAAGGAATGGAGGGATGAATCACACAGTGTGAGGGTGCATGGGCGGGCAATGCCAGGAGGGCAACCCGGTGCGCCGCGGCGCGCGGTGGTCCAGGTGGCGCGGCGCCGGCAGCGGCCGTCGTCCGACGATTCGCGCGGTTCACGGGACCGCGCCCGGGCTGAGCTCGACCAGCGGCTCCGCTGCCTGTCGATGCGTCATGAGGTCACCGAGGCTGACACCCTGAGGGGCTCTTGCTCTACGCTCCTCCCGATGCCTAGCGACGCTCCTGCTGATCTCTGCTCGCTCGCCTTCACCTGCAGCGTCGACCCGCTGCTCATGCTCGATGGAAGCGGTCGGATCCTGGCGCTGAACCCCGCCGCCGAGCGCCTCTCCTCCACGCCCGGGGCGACGGCGCTGGGAAGGCCCGTCGATGAGGTCCTGCGGCCCGATGCGCCCCTCGGCGCGCTGCTCGAGCAGGTGCTCCGCGATCGCGCCCCGCGCGCCCTGCCGCCCGACTTCACCCTCCACCTCGCGAACGAGCGCGCCGTCCTCGCCGAAGGCAGCCTCAGCCCGCTCGTCGACCCTGCGGGCGCGTGCGCCGCCGTGCTCCTCGCGCTGCGCGACGTGACCGAGCAACGCCGGGCCGAGCGGGCGGCGTGCGAGGAAGGAGCGCGCCTGCGCGCGGCCATCGAGGCGCTCGACGTCGGCTTCGTCATCTACGATGCCGAGGAGCGGCTCCGCTTCTTCAACGCGGCGTACAAATCGCTCTACCCCGAATGTGCCGCCGCCATTCAGATGGGCAATACGTTCGAAGAGGTCGTCCGCGAGGGCTGCCGGAAGGGGATCCACCTCCACAGCGGCCTCGGCGAAGAGGAGTGGGTCGCCGCTCGCCTCGCGGAGCATCGCCGCCCCGGGGACGTCTTCGTGCGGCGGTTCGGGGACCGCTGGATCACGCTCAAGAGCGGGCGCCTCCCGGACGGCGGCTTCGTCGGCCTGCGGATCGACACCACCGCGCTCAAGGAGGCAGAGCTCGCCCTCGAGCGCGAGCGGCAGTTCATCCGCCTCGTGCTCGACACCATCCCGATCGTCGTGACCGTCAAGGATCGCGACGGCAAGATGAAGCTCGTCAGCAAGAGCTACGCCGAGCTGTACAACACCACGGTGGAGGGCGCGGTGGGAAAGACCGTTGACGATCTGCCGCGCTCCCACGCCGAGCTCTCCGTCGTCGGCGAGATGGACCGGGAGGTGCTCGCGCGCATGCAGCCGGTCTCGCGGGTTTACCCCGTCACGCGCCCGAACAGCAAGACGCGGTGGATGTCCGTCGTCAAGGTGCCTCTCGTCGAGCAGGACGGCACGGCGCACATCCTCGCCATTGGGACGGACATCACGGCGCAGCGGGAGCACGAGGAGCACATGACCGCCACCATCGCCGAGCTCGAGCGGCAGAAGCACGCCATCGCCGGTCAGCTCGCGGTCATCCAGCGCCAGCAGGCGCTCATCCGCGCGCTGTCCACGCCCATCCTCCAGGTCGCCGAGGGCGTGCTCGCCGTGCCCCTCATCGGCGCGCTCGACGACGCCCGCGCGGCCGACGTCACCGGAAAGCTCCTCGACGAGGTCGTGCGCACAGGCGCTCGCTTCGCCATCATCGACGTCACCGGCATCGAGAGCGTCGACGCCGCGACGGCCGACCACCTCGTCCGCATCGTCCGCGCGATCCGCCTGCTCGGCGCGAGCGGCGTCCTCACCGGCATCGGGCCCGCCGTCGCCCAATCCATGTGTGGCATCGGGGTCGACCTCTCGGGCGTCACCACACACGGCAACCTCCGCGCCGGCATCGAGGTCTGCCTCCGCGCGCTGTCCGGTCGGCGCTAAGCGATGCCGGCGTCTCCCGTCCTCCGCGAGGGCGACGAGGAAAGGAGCGCGCAATGGAGATGGAAGACGTGCTGATTCGACTCAAGACCCTTGACGGCCGGCTCGATTCGATGCACCCTTCCGCCGTCGTTATGGTCGTCCTTGCCGCCTCCCCTTTCTCGCTCACGGCCCATCCCGCGAGCGAGCCCCGCTGACGGGCGACGGAGCGCGCGACGCGTTCAAGAGGCCGCCCCGGGGATCCGGAGGCGGCCTCTCTCATTCTGGCGTCGTCAAACCGACCTGCGACTCGGCTGGAGGAGCTCGATGAAGAACACCCTCGTCCTCTGCGCGTGACGTTGTCACGCGGAGGCATCGTCACGCGCTAGCCCGGTACCCCGTATCCGGGCGTGCTCGGGGACGCCGCGCCCGGTTGAAATGAGCCGCGGGCGCCGTCCCCGGCCGCCTACTCCGCGAGATCCCTGAAGCGGCGTTGGGTGGTCCCATGAGTAAGAAGAAGAAGTCCGAGGCCAAGCGGCATCGGAGGGCGGCGAAGCGCGCGCGCAAGGCCGCCGAGAGAGCGAAGTACGAAGCATGGAAGGCGGCGGGGCAGAACACGAAGAGCCGGCGCGCGAAGCTCCGAGCGAGGCGGCTGCGAAAGGCGACCGTCCGCACCAGGCAACATGCGGCGGGCCCCTGCGGGAACATCGGGTGCAAGCGCTGTAACCCGATCACCGCGAACCTGGTCTCGGTTCGTCTCCTGCATCGCACGGCGCAATGAGACCGAAAGGGGCGCTCGGAGACCGAGCGCCCCTTTCTCTTGGTGTGCCCGGCGCGGGCATCGAAGGAGAGAGTTCGTCGCGCAGGGCGGAGAGGGGCTGAGCTCCCGTGGGGGGCCCTGCGCCCGCCATCGCGTCCTCAATTTCAAAAAGATGGTGACCGAGGAGTAGGCGTTCGTGCCGCTCGGGAACTTGCCGTACGAATCGCGCGCGCGATCGCGGCAGTTCGGGTAGCTCCCATCGCCTTGCGGTTTGTCGCACGCGTCGTCGCAACTGCCGACGACCGTGAGAACGCATTCGTCCAGCGATGCCCCGCACACCGCTCTATCGAGGTCTTCTCGGGCGATACGCAGGCGTAGCAGATCGGCGGATTCGCGAAGATATTGCCATAGTACGCCCCTTCGCGTATCGAGTACGTGGTCTGCTCCGCGGAGTCGGAGGACAGCTCGCCCTTGTTCCCTCGCATCGAGATAGGGGTCGCGAGCCCGAGGTGATTGATCCTGGACAGGACGCATGCGGACACCCAGGTCTTGCACGCGTTGTCGCAGGAGCCGCCCGTGTCGCCCCATTTCTTGTGAAGACCGAGCTCACCGTCGAATCCGTAGACGACGCCATCGATATTGACGTCGAAGTGTGCCCCGCTCGACAAGGCGCAGCTCACGACGTACTTGAGCAGCTGGCGCGCCAGCGGATCCCGGAGCGCGCTCGACGTCAGCGCGTTCGACGTCAGCGCGTTCTCGACGAGAACGGTCTGCTCTCCAACGCCGACCTCGTCGCCCTCCCCCTCCTGCACGCTCACGCAAGCGGCCAGCGACGTCACCATGGCAGGACACAGAACCAGGACGCTTCGAACCATCATGAGCAACACCCCCCTTGGCCAGCGTATGTCCTTACGAACCTCCATGGAATTGACCTGCTGGACTAACTACGTATCCGGACAAAGTTGGAACGAATACCAGGCTGCGCCTGAGTCACGCGTCGCGAATGGGATCGCCGACACGTCCCAGACAGCACAGCACACCTCCTGCCGCTGAACGGCGCGGCGCTCGGTGAGCGCTGGTTCACGGCGGCACGAGCACCGCTGCCCCGGACATGCGGCCGTTCCGCAGATCGTCGAGCGCCTCGTTGGCCGCAGCCAGCGGATAGACGTTCACCTCCGTCCGCACCGGCACCCGCGGCGCGAGCGCGAGGAACTCCTCGCCGTCGCGGCGCGTCAGGTTCGCCACCGACCGCAGCACCCGCTCGCCCCACAGGATCGAATAAGGGAACGAGGGGATGTCGCTCATGTGGATTCCCCCGCAGACAACGGCGCCACCCTTGCGTACGGCGCGCAGCGCGGCCGGCACCAGCTCGCCGGCCGGGGCGAAGATCAGCGCCGCGTCGAGCTCCTCGGGCGGCGCGTCGAAGGAAGTGCCCGCCCACTCGGCCCCCATCGACAGCGCGAACGCGCGCGCAGCGTCGTCCCCCGGCCGCACGAACCCGAAGACGCGCCGGCCCTCGAAGCGGGCGACCTGCGCCACGAGGTGGGCGGCGGCGCCGAACCCGTAGATGCCAATCCGCTCCGCGTCCCCCGCCAGACGCAGCGTCCTGTACCCGATGAGCCCGGCGCAGAGCAGCGGCGCGGCCGAGAGGTCCGGGAAGCCGTCGGGAATCGGGAAGCAGAAGCGCGCGTCCGCGACCGCGAGCTCCGCATACCCGCCGTCGATCTGGTACCCGGTAAAGCGCGCCCGATCGCAGAGGTTCTCCCGTCCTGCGCGGCAATACACGCACACACCGCAGGTCCAGCCGAGCCAGGGCACGCCGACGCGTGCGCCCCTCGCGAACCGCGGCCCGTCGCCGGGCGCGGGCGCCTCCTCGAGGACCTCGCCCACGATCTGGTGCCCGGGCACGAGCGGCAGCCTGGCGTCCGGCAGCTCGCCGTCGACCACGTGCAGATCGGTGCGGCAGACGGCGCAGGCGCGCACGCGGAGCAGCACCTCGCCCGGCCCAGGCCGCGGAGCGGGCCGATCCTCCAGCACGAGCGGGCTCTTCGGGGCTCTCAGGACGAGGGCGCGCATGGCTGCGCGCCGAGTGTATTGCGGCCCGCGCCCCCCGTCCTGCACGTGAGCCCAGGAGATCGCCTCCCCGGCGAAGAGGGTGTCGCCGTCCACGCCGGGACCGCTGTACGGGCCGGGATCTCCCACCCCTCCTCCCGGATGCTCTCGCGCGTGTCCAGCCTGGCTGCCTCGTTTCGATAGCAATGCACGCCGAGCCTCGCCCCTCGGACCGGCAGCGGCGCTCCTGACGAGCCCCGCCAGCCGTGCCCTCCCTCGCGATCGAGGATACCCACGGTCCCGCCGATAGCAGTTGACACTGCGCGTGTGAGCGTTCACAATCTGCGCCAGCGGGTATCCTTTCGCTTCCCCGCTGAAGGGGTCGCCACGCGCGCCGAGACCTCGATGTCCCGATCGACGTCGGCATCGATTCGCTCGGTCGTCGCGGAAGCGAGTGACGGTGAGCTCAATCAATTTGTCCGCGGCTGGAATCGCAGTCCTGGCCAGTGGCAACCTTTGTACAGCAGCGATACCAGCTGCGGTTCATGTGTTGATATAGCATCGCTTTGTCAGAAATATCTCCCTCTCGCCGCCCCTGACGCGCGGCGCTGTCCTGTTGAAGTCCGGGCCCGCTGAGAGGGCCATCCATGCTGCACTCTCGAGAGGTTGAGCCAGGGACGGGGGAGATGTTCCATGCGGATTGCAACTCCTCTCGAAGGGAGCTCCGATGCTACCGGCGGCGAGGTGCAGCCCGTGACCGCGCGCGCGGCGGCCGCTCCGTCGACGCCTCCGCCCGCCGGCGCGGTCTCCGCGGCCGGCGTGCAGGCCGCGCCGCTCGACTTCGCGGAGGTGTACGAGGAGCTCTTTCCCTTGGTCTTTCGGACCGTGCGCCGCCTCGTCGCGGACGTCTCCGCGCACGAGGACGTATGTCAGGAGGTGTTCGCCGTCGTGCACCGGCGGCTCCCGGAGTTCCGGGGACGCTCGTCGCTGAAGACATGGGTTTTCGGGATCGTGGTCAACGTCGTGCAGGCGCACCGGAGGTCGCAGCGCCGCCAGAGCCCGGCCCACCGCGGGACAGGAGAGATCGTGGATCCCGAGCAGCTCGCGGGGCCCAGCGACCTCAGCCCCTACGAGGTCATGAAGAGGGCGGAGGCCGCGCGCGTGGTGCACGACCTCCTGGCGTCGCTCGACGAGGAGAAGCGCGTGGTGCTCCTCCTCGCCGAGCTGGAAGAGCTTCCGGCGTCGGAGATCGCGGAGGGGATCGGGGTGAACATCAACACCGTGTATGCGCGGCTGAGGGCCGCTCGACAGGCGTTCTCCGACGCGGTGCAGCGCCACCACGCCAAGATCCGAGGAGGTCGCCATGGATGAGCCGAGGGCTGGCGAGCGGGCGCTCGCCGCCAACCCTGGATTCATACGACCCACCGCGATCTTCACGGCCATGCCCGCACCCGGTCGATTTGATCACAAAAAACGTGCGCTCCGGTCACAAGACATAACTGCCGATTCCACACGCAGGAGCCGACGATGACATTCAGACTGGACCGAGTGTTCGCGAGTCCATGGATCGCTGCCGGGGGATGCCTCCTGAGCATCTCGTGCACCGGCGCCCTCGGGGACGAGGGCTCTTCGGAGGACACTCCAGGGCAGCCCCCGGACCAGGGTGCCGCCATCGCTGTAGACAGGATGCCCCTCCACCACATGACAGCGTCGGAGTACAACTCCACCGTCGCCCACCTGCTGGGAACGAGCCTGCGGCCCGCGGACGGATTCCCGGCCTTCGGCGCGAAGGGCTTCGACGCAAACGTGAATGCGCTCTCGAACCTCTCGCAGGTCCTGGTCCAGGGGTATTACGACGCCGCCAGGACGCTCGCCGAGGACGCGTTCTCGGACGAGGCGCAGCGCGCCAGGATCCTCGTGTGCGACCCGGCAGAGGGCGCGGGCGACGGGTGTGCGCGCCAGATCATCGAGCGCTTCGGGCTGCGCGCCTTCCGGCGCCCGCTCGAGGCGGCGGAGGTCGACCGGTACGCGGCGCAGTACGACGACGCGCGGACCACCCTCGAGATGTCCCCCGTCGAGGCGGTGCAGCACGTCGTCCGGACGGTGCTCACGTCGCCGCATTTCATCCTCCGGATCGAGCTGGGCCCCGACTCGGCGAGATCGCCGGGCGCCCTCAACGGCTACGAGGTCGCGTCGCGCCTCTCGTACCTGCTCTGGAGCTCGCTCCCGGACGACGAGCTCTTCGACGCGGCGAAGGACGATGAGCTGGCCACCGAGGGCGAGCTCGAGCAGCAGGTGGAGCGCATGCTGGCCGACCCGAAGAGCGCCGCCTTCTTCCAGAACTTCTACGGGCAGTGGCTCGGCACGCGCACGCTCCCCAGCCACAACGCCGACACGAGCCAGTTCCCGAACTGGGACGATGAGCTGAAGAGCGCGATGCTCGACCAGGTCAACGAGTACTTCGCCGGCTTCACGACCGGCGGGCGGCCTTGGTCCGAGTTCCTCACCGCGCCCCACCCGGAGAGCCGGCTGATCGAGCCGCTCTATGCGAACGACCCCGAGGGCGTGCGCGAGGGGTTCCTCACGCTCCCAGCGTTCCTGACGCTGTCGTCCCGCGCCGACCGGACCTCTCCCACGTCCCGCGCGAAGACGATCCTGGAGCAGCTCTTCTGCGCGCCCATGGTGCCGCCCGCCAACGTGGATATCCCGGAGCTCGGCGCCGCGGACGGGGAGGAGGGCGGCGTCACCAACGTGCGCAAGGAGCTCGAGAAGCACCGCGCGTCGCCCGACTGCGCGGGATGCCACGACGTGCTCGACCCGATCGGGCTGAGCCTGGAGAACTTCGACCCGATCGGCGCCTACCGGACCCAGTACCCGAACGGCGACCCGATCGACGCGACGGGGGTGTACGAGGGCGCGGCGTTCGAGGACATCTCCGGCCTCGTGCCGGCGCTCGTGGAGGCCGCCCGGTCGGGGACCTGCCCGTCCGAGCAGCTCTTCAGCTATGCCCTGCGCCGGCGCCCGAGCGCCGGGGACAGGACCAGGATCAAGGAGATCGCCGCGCGCTGGAGCGGCGGCACGATCGCGGATCTGGCGAAGCAGGTGGTGACCAGCGAGGCGTTCCGCCTTCGAGCGAAGGAGTAGGCGCGGTGAGGCCGCACGCGTTGTTTCTGCACAGGACGAAGCACGAAGGAGCGATGCGCACATGAAACGCTTGATGACACGCAGAAATCTGTTGCGCGGCGCGGGCGTCTGCCTGGCGCTGCCGTTCCTCGAGAGCCTCGCGCCGCGCACCGCGCGCGGCGGGGAGCCCGGCACCCCGAAGCGCTTCGTGCTCTGCACCTTCCCGAACGGGGCGCCCCATCACTGGTGGGAGACGGCCCCGGCGTTCGGAAAGACGCTGAAGGGCGCCGATTTCAAGCTGCCGAGGGTGCTCGAGCACTTCGCGCCGGTGAAGTCGAAGATGCTCATGATCAGCCGCCTCGGCAACTACACGTGGAGCACGGAGAAGCACCCCTACATCGAGCCTTCCCACTCGCGCCTCGGCGCGGCGCTCTCGACCTGCGTGGACGCCGATCAGATGGGGAGGGACGCGCGGCAGGACCTCGGCGAGTGGGTGGGCAACGGCGTCTCGGTCGACCAGCTCATCGTCCAGAAGGCAGGCCCGGAGCAGGCGACCCGCATCCCGTCGCTGCAGACGGGGCTCGGCGTCAAGCCCGGCTTCTTCGACCAGCGCAGCTACGCCTACAACCAGGTCCTCTCCTGGAAGAGCCAGCGCGAGCCGCTGAAGCGCTCGGTCAACCCGAAGGCGGTGTTCGACGCGATCGTCGGCGCGGGCGCGGTGGGGTCCATGCCAGGGCAGAGCGACGAGGAGGCCAGGATCGAGGCGGAGCGCCGCGCGGCGCTGGAGAAGAGCGTCATCGACGGCGTGCTTGCGGACGCGAACTCGCTCATGAACCGGGTCGGCTCCGCCGATCGCAAGATCGTCCAGCAGTACCTGGACTCGCTGCGCGAGATCGAGAAGAACGCGACCCGCGTCCAGTCGACGATGACCCCGCAGACGGGCCTGGGCTGCACCCCGATCAGCCAGCCCGGCGTGGTCCCCGAGCCGCCGGGCCAGGCGGAGGGGCTCAACGAGAACGACAACACGGGAGCCGGCCCGTACAAGCACGAAGATCACGCGAAGGTCATGATCGACCTCATCGTCATGGCGATTCAATGCGACGTGACGCGCGTGATCACCCACATGCACGACGACATGCGCTCCGAGTTCGAGTATCGGTGCATCCCGGAGGACGTCCGCGCCAAGGTGGGGCTCGCGTACAGGAGAGAGGCCAGCCTGCACTTCCACTCCTCCCAGCACGCCGCCGGCAACCTGGACCGCGCGACCCAGAACGGCCAGTACAAGATCCTCGCGCAGAGCAACCTCGACTACGCGGCGATCAACTGCTGGCTCAACCAGAAGAGCGCGCAGCTCGCGCAGCGGCTCGACGCGATCCCCGAGGGCGACGGCACGGTGCTCGATCACTGCGTCATGGTGCACATGAGCGAGATGCGCTCGCACGACCACGACGGGTACGACCTGCCCATCGTGCTCCTCGGCGGCGACGGCGTCTTCTTGAACGACGCGCACGTCGCCTACGACGCCCTCGGCAACGATCGCCAGCTCCGCGATCTGTGGTTCACCATCATGAACCAGTACTACGGCCTGGGCGTCTCGTCGTTCGGCGAGGATCGTCGCGGCGTGCAGAACGCGCTCCTCGAGGAGATCCTGCGGTAGCCGAGCCCGCAGGATCGCGCCGCTGACCGTCGAGCAGGCTAGCGCCGCGCTCCCCTCGCGAACATCGCGATGATCTCCGCCCCGTCCCCCGCCACCGTCACGTACGCTCCCTCGACGCCGAGCACGTCGCCCTTCTGCGCGAGCGCCTGCACGGCGCTCGCCGCCTTCTGGAGCTGCACGCCCACCGCGCCGCCTCCGATGCGCACCGGCATCCCGCGCTTGAGCTCGATCACGTAGGATCGCCGCCGCGCCGCCCAGGGGCTCGACATGTCGACGGCCAGGAAGTCGCCGCAGGAGGCGCGCTGGTTCGAGCGGAAGAGCCAGAGCTCGGTCCGGCGGCGCATGAGCTCGCGCGCGAACTCGTCCTCATCGGCCTTGAACGCGAACGCATGGAAGGCGAAGGCGGCGTCGGCCTGAGACGGCCGGACAGCCCTCTTCACCAGCTCGCAGAAGAGGTCTCGTCGCGCGACGGCGCGACGGGTGAGCTTGATGGAAAGCGGAAGACGGGGCGCCATGATGCACGCTCTCCGGGCGGCGCTCGTCTCGTACGAGCGTCGCCCGATGGCAGGAGGTCGAAGGTCGAACACACGCCGCCCCGCTAGCGCAAGGCGAGCGGAACGGAGTGCGGACGGCGACGGGGCGCCGGAGCGCGAGCAACGCGGGCAGCGGGGAGAACCCGCCCGGCGGAAGCGACCGCGTTGCTACAGGAAGACCTTCATGGCGCTACCTCTGCGAGGTCGAAGATACACGATCGCCCGAGCCGCGCCAGGGCGATGGGGGCGCTCGCTCCTACGGCCCATAGCCAGGCAGCAGCTGAGCCCGCGCCGACGCAGCGACCCGCGCCTCGAGGAAGGCCGGAAAGAGCCCGGCGAGCCGCACGAGAAGCCGATAGACGGGGCTCCCCGCAAACTGCCGGGGCGCCCGATCGACGGCGCGGAGCAGCTCCTTCGCCGTGTACTCGACAGGCAAGCTCACCACGCCGTCGAAGCGGGTGCCGCGGCCGCACGCCGTGTCGGTGTGGGGCGCCACGAACACGACGACCTTGACGCCGAAGCGGCCCACCTCGCCTCGGAGCGCATGCGACCACGCGCCGAGCGCCGCCTTCGTCGCCGAATAATTGGCCGCCGTCGGCGAAGCGATGACCCCGAGCAACGACGAGACGTTCACGATGACGCCCGAGCGGCGCGCCAGCATCGACGGCAGCAGCGCGCGCGTCACCCGCACCGCACCCCAGTAATTGAGATCCATCTCGGCGCGTCGCGTGCTCATGTCCTGCGCCATGAAATCCGTCTGGTCGCAGGAACCTGCGTTGTTGATCACGACGTCGCACGGCCCCGCCTCGAGGAGCCGCGCGATCCCCCGCTCGACGCTCCCGTCCTCCGTGACATCCATCGCGACGACCTCGGCCCGCCCGCCCGCGCCAGCGATCTCGCGGGCGAGCGACCTCAACGCGTGCTCGTCGCGCGCGGCGAGCACGACCGTGTGTCCCTGCTTGCCGAGCGCGAGCGCGGCCGCGCGTCCGATCCCGCGCGACGCGCCGGTGACCAGGATTCGTTTGGAAGTGCTCAGTGTGCCCATGGTGTCCCCTACCATCCTCTCCAAGGTGGACCGGGCCGTCCGGTCACCAAACACCGTACGGCGGGCAGGACCTGCGCCGCATCTCCGCGGCTGCGGATGAGTTCTCCTGGCTTGCTGTGGGCTCATTGCGGAGGCTCAGCAAGGAGGACGACGGCGTTGTGTAGGCGAGCCGACGACCGCGACGAGGATCTCCAGCCTGGCTTTCCAGTAGATCGAGGACCGTTCTCTCGCTTATAGTTCATCGCGCCTCGGGGACACGGCGGCTCGCAGGAACACGTCTTGTGATGCTGTGCGCCGCGCAGGGGCGAGCGTGCGAGAACGAGCCAGCATGAGGGGAGCTCCATGAGCATGGATGGCCGACTCGATCCGAGCGACGCCTCGGCGCTGCGGGAGCGCGTCGTCCGCCTGGAGCAGGAGCTGGCCCAGCGCGAGCGCGAGCTGGCCGAGCACAGGCGGGAGATCCAGGCGCTGCACGAGCGCGTGGCGCAGCTCCTCACGATCGAGGCGGCGCAGAAGCGGCTCGCCGCCGTGGCGGAGAACAGCTCGGATTTCATCGGCATCGCCTCGATGGACGGCGTCGCCCAGTACCTCAACGAGGCGGGGATGCAGCTCGTCGGCCTCGATGCGAGCGAGCTGCCGCAGGTGACGATTGGCAGCTTCTTCTTCCCCGACGACCTCCCTTACATCGAGCAGCACATCATGCCCGCGACGATGGAACACGGCCGCTGGGTCGGGGAGTTCAGGTTCCGGCACTTCAAGACCGGGGCTGCGGTTCCGGTCCTTTACAACTCCTTCCTGATCAGGGACCCGGAGACAGGGGAGCCCATGGCGCTGGCCACCGTGACGGCGGACCTCACCGAGCGCAAGCGCGCCGAGGAAGAGCGCGTCCGCCTGAAGGACGAGGTGATCCGGGTCCAGGCCGCTACCCTCCAGGAGCTGTCGACCCCCCTGCTCCGCATCAGCGATCGGGCCGTCATCATGCCGCTCATCGGCGCGATGGACTCGAGCCGCGCCGCGGCGGTCCTCGAGCGGCTGCTCCAGGGCGTCAGCGCCGAGCAGTCCAAGGTGGTGATCCTCGACATCACGGGCGTATCGAACGTGGACTCCCAGGTCGCCGACGCGCTCATCCGGACGGCGAAGGCCGTACGCCTGCTCGGCGCGCAGATGGTCCTCACCGGCATCCGGCCGGAGGTCGCGCAGATCCTCGTGGCGCTCGGCGTCGATCTGGGCAGCATCGTCACGATGGGCTCGCTCCAGAGCGGCATCGCGTTTGCGTTGAGCCAGGCGCGCTGAGCTCGGCGCGCCCGCCTCCGCTGAGCCCGGTGGCAACACTGCCAGGACCCTCGCGGCGTCGCGTGCGACCCAGCACGCCATCCCGCGCCGCGTGCCATCCCGCGCGGCGGGTGACGAATTCTGAAAGGTGAGCAGGGGCCGGATCAACTCCGGGCGCATGAAGACCTGGGCGCGATGCCCGCCAGGCCGGGCGAGCATCTCTTGGCTGTCACTTTTCGCTCTGGGCGCGGCCGCGTGGGCCTGTTCCGGGACACCGCACGACGGCTCCGGGAGCGGCGGAGCTCCCTCGACGGAGCCTGCTGGCGCGGGCGGAGCGACGCCGGGCGGAGAGGCATCGGGCAGCGACGCCGCCTCCGGGGTGACGACGGGAGCTGGAGGGACCGGCGGTGCGCCGAGCCCGGGCGCGGGCGGCGGCGCACCGAGCGCGGGTGTGGGCGGCGGCGCCGGGACGGGCGGGTCGGGCGCCGTCGCGTTCGGGGCCTTCCCCGGCGCCGAGGGATTCGGGCGGATGGCCACCGGCGCGCGCGGCGGCGACGTCTACCATGTCACCAACCTGAACGATGCGGGGCCCGGCTCCCTGCGGGATGCCATCAGCCAGCCGAATCGCACCGTGGTCTTCGACGTCGGCGGCGTCATCAAGATCGACGCCCGCCTGGTGTTCAAGAACAACCAGACGATCGCCGGGCAAACCGCGCCGGGCGGCGGCATCACCGTCTACGGCAACGGCACCTCCTTCTCCGGCGCGTCGAACACGATCGTTCGCTACGTGCGGTTTCGCATGGGCAAGATCGGCGACTCGGGCAAGGACACCGTCACCATGGCCAACGGACACGATGTGATCTGGGACCATTGCTCGCTGAGCTGGGGGCGCGACGGCACCTTCGATCTGAACCGGGAGAGCGGGGCGGAGCTCTACAACATCACGCTTCAAGATTCGATCGTCGCGCAGGGGCTCCAGACGCACAGCACGGGCGGCATCGTCAACACGACCGGCACGTCGATCATCCGGTCCTTGTACATCGACAACAATTCCCGTAACCCGAAGGCCCGCGGGACGCTGCAGTTCGTCAACAACGTCGTCTACAACTGGGTCACCTCGGGGTACATCCTGGGCGACACGAGCGGGCGCTCGGACGGGGTGATGGTCGGCAATACCCTGATCCCCGGCCCGGAGACGAACGGCGGCACCCTGGACAGCCCCACGCCAGAGTACCACCTCTATGCCGTCGACAACTGGTACGACAGCAACAAGGACGGTGTCCTGAACGGCCGCCCGCTCGGCCAGGGGGACTTCGGCTCGGTGACCTGGGAGGCGGCGCCGAGCGTCGAGATTCCCGACGTGCCCGCGATGAGCGCGAAGGACGCCTTCGACCACGTGATGAAGCACGCCGGGGCGTCTCTCTGGCGTGACCCGGTCGACGATTTCGTCATGGAAGAGCTCGCGTCCCTCGGGACCGATGGCGCCACGATCAGCGACGAGAAGAGCCTCGGCCTCCCCAACACCGTTGGAGACATCCCGGGGGGCGCTGCGCCCGCGGACACGGATCAGGACGGGATGCCCGATGCATGGGAGGTCTCCGCCTCGCTCGATCCTCACGACCCGGAGGATCGCAATGGCGACCGCAACGGCGACGGCTGGACGAACCTCGAGGAGTACATCAACTCCCTCGTCCCGTGACGCCTCGAGGACGCGCGCGCGCCTCGCCATGCTCCCTCAGAACGAGACCCCCAGGCTGAGCGTGCCCAGGGCTTGAGCGATGAGCGGAGCGGTGCGCTCGTCATCGACGGCGATGATGGGGCGCGGCAGGAGCGTGAGACAGGTGAGCTCGAGGCCGAGGCCCACGCTCGGATGAAAGAAGTACTGGACGCTCAGCCCCGCGTCCGCGGCGAAGCTGAAGAACTCCTCGCTGCGCCCCAGGAGCGGCGGCTCGACATGGCCGGTGGCCTGGAGGTGGTAGGCGCCGACGCCAAGGAGCGGCCCCCATTCCCAGTGAAGACCGGCAGCCGTTTGCCCCAGGTTCCAGCTGGCCCGGAGGAGCGCGAGCTCCTGGCGCACCCGGGCGGCGCCGCCTGCTGCGCGGAACTCGGCGCCAAAGAGGGGACCGCCGAGGAGCAGGCCGAGACGGAAGCGCTCGTCGAGGCGGGTGTGCGCGCCGATCTGCGCGCCGACGCCGCCGCCCACCGAGGGCGTGAAGAGGACGAGCCCCCCCGTGCGCACGTGAAAGCGGGGCGGCTCCCGGGAGAAGCGGAGCACCTCGGGGGCGGGCGGCTGGGCCTCGACGCCGAGCACATCCCGCGCGGGAGCCTGGCCCGGGCCCAGCTCGAGGAGGCTTGCGCGCAGCAGATCGACGGCGCGTACGGCGAGGAGCATCGGGCCATCGCTGGAGGGATCGATGAGGAGCTTTCGCGTGGTCGTCTTGCCGGTCACGCGATCCACGATGCACACCTCGGCGGCCGTGCCGCTTCCGTCGCGCCGCAGCGCAACAGCCGCAAAGGCCTGGCTCTCCTGCGCCTCTCGCTCGAGCTCCTCGGCCCCGGGCGATCGCGCGGCGCTCCCGAGCACGATGACCTCGAAGGACTGGAGCTCCAGCTCGGCAGAGAGCCGCCCGAAGGCCTCGAAGAGCGTGGCGTCGCGCGGATCCGGTCGGACGACGAGCACGCGCTGCGCCCAGGCCAGTCGAGGGCAGACGAGCAGCAGGAGCAGGACGAGGAGCGTTCGCGCCCGCCGGATCATGGATCAGGGCTGAGCGGCGAGCTGTCGAGCCGTCTTGGCGTGGACCCCGCTCGGGTAGAGGCGCAGGTACTCTTGCGCCACCACGCGCGCGGCGGCCGGTCCTTCGAGGCTCTGGACCGCGCGCATCTTTCCCGCGAGCGCTTCGGCGGCAAAGGCGCCGCCCGGCGCCTCGCGAAGGGCCGTCTCGTACCAGGTCCTGGCGCGCGCGGCGGCGCCGCGGCTCTCGTGAAGGCGCCCGAGCAAGAAGGCCGCGCGGCTCCCCGCGGTCGACGCGTAGCGCGCGCGCAGGGCGAGCAGGGCCTGCTCGGCGAGCTCGTTCTGCCCCACGTAGCGAGCGGCGTCGGCCAGGGCGTTCAGATCGGCGGCATCACAGGAGGTGAGACAGCTCTGCGTGCCCCGCGCCTCGGCCTCCTGGACGACGCGCCGGAACTCGCCCTGGGAAACGAGCTTGCTCCAGGGCGGTCTGGCGCTCGGCGGGGCGACCAGGGGCGCCGGGGTTTCAGCGGAGCTCGGCGCCGGGGGAGCAGCAGGCTCCGGCGGCGGTGCAGCGACCTCGGCGAGCTGCCCCTGCGCCGCGGGAGGCGCGGGCTCGGCGCCTTGCACCGCCGTGTCGGGGGCCTGAGCCGCCGTATCGGGGGCCTGAGCCGTCGTGTCGCTGACGTGCAGGGTCCTCGCCTGAGCGTCCCCCACGAAGCGCTGCCCTGCGCGCACGCTCACGGCGCCAGAGCCGGAGTAGCCCTCCACCTCGACCGCCCCCTCGCGCAGGATCACCTCGAGCCGCTCGCGGTCAGCGTCCCAGAGGAGCTCGAAGCGCGTGCCCACCACGCGGACCACGAAGGGACCCGCGACGAAGCGCCACTCGCTGTGCCCGGTGTGCGTGACCTCGGCTTCGACCCGGCCGCGTTCGACCGAGATGCGGGCGCCGCGCTCGTTCCTGGTCTCGTCGATACGGAGCCGCGCCCCCGCCGCGGCCCGGATCCGCGTCTGATCGGAGAAGGTGATGGCGGCCAGGTGATCGACGGGTACGCGCACATAGCCGCTCTCGTTCACCGCGCCCTCGACGACGTAATCGAGACCTCGCTCCGTTCGCCAGAAGAAGAAAACGGCCATCAGCACGCTCGCGGCGAGGGCGAGCGGAGCCACCCAGCGGACGACCACCCGCGCCTTGCTCGAGCGCGCCTGCGCCTCGTCGACGCGGCGCAGGAAGGCGGCGCGCGCCTCGCGGCGCTCCGGCTCGCTCAGCTGAGCGGCTCTCTGCAGGAGGGCCGCGACGGGATCGAGCTGTCGTTCGGGTTCGCTCATGGCCAAAGTCCTTCACACCGGGACAGGAACTCCTGGAGGGCTGGCTCGCGCGCCTTGAGCAAGAACGCGCGCGCGCTCTCGAGCTCACGGCGCACCGTCGACTCGGACACGCCGAGCGCCGCGGCCGTCTCGAGCATTTCGAGGCCTTGCACGTGGCGCAGCACGAAGGCCATGCGCCGGCGCGTGCTCAGCCTGTCGAGCACACGGTGGAGGGCGCTCAGCACCTCGCGATGCTCGAAGTCGACGCGCTCGAGGGCGCGCTCGGGGAGCTCTCCGCTCGGGGAAAGGCCCACCCAGCGGCGTATCTTGCGCTTCCGGATCTCGAGCGCTGCCTGCCGCGCCGCCATGGACGCAAGATAGCCACGGAGGGCCCCCCCGTCCTGGATGCGCGCGGCCCCCTGCATCAGGCCCAGGAAGACCTCCTGGACCAGATCTTCAAGGCTGGTATCGGGACCGAGGGCCCCATACAGCACACCTCGCACGAGACCCGAGTACCTGTCCCAGATGACGGCGAGGGCCTCCCGCTCTCCAGCGGCGGCGCCAGCGACCAAGCTCGCGTCCGACCGCCTGTCGGCGGGGAAGCGGGCCAAGGTGGGTCCGGGCGGCGGGGCGGAGCGCGTGGGTTGAGCCACTCTCTCCTAGTTACTTAAGGGCATCCCGAGCCTCCAGAAAAATTCGCCCGCCGCCAGGACGCTGGATCGGAGCAGGCGACTCGGAGCATTTCGGTTGCGCTCTCGGGCGTCGCCCCGCAGCTTTGCCCTGTTCGTCATGCGCCTCTCCTGCCGCACCCGGCTCCTCCGAGTCGCCGCGCTCTCGGCCCTGGCCTGGGGGCTCTCCTGTGAGGATCAGCTCCTCCAGACGGCCACCCGACCCCCGGGCAACGCGGGTGTCGGCGGCAGCTCTCCTACCCTCTCGGAGCTCGCCTGCGACGGCGAGCCGCCGGCGGCGGAGCTCCCTCCGGGGGCCGCCTTCGGAGAGGGAGAGGAGCTCGCGAGTTCGCCGCTCGTCAGCGCGAGCTACGGGGCGCTCGAGGGCCCCGGTCTCTCGATCACGGCGCGCGATACCTTCCGCGTCCACGTCAACGGGGATCTCATCGCCGCGAGCGAGTCGGCGCGCGCTCCGATCTTCGTGCCCCTCTCCTTGCTGCCGGGAGAGAACGTGATCGCCGTGAGCGTTCACGCCGCAGCGGGGACCCCCGCGGCGCTCGTCCACCTCGACGAGCTCGAGCGCAGCCATGGGAGCGGCAGCGACTGGAAGCTGAGCACCGCGCCGGAAGGAGACTGGACCGCGCCCGGCTACGGCGACAGCGGCTGGACGGCGGCGCGCGAGCTGGGGAGCGCTGGAGATCTGCCGGGCTGCGATCCCGAGGCGGCCTTCCCCGCGAGCACGGAGGCTCGCTGGATCGGGCCCGCGCCGGGGACGCGGGGGCCTATCGCCCTCCGCAAGGTGATACGGGTCGAGGCGATCGGCTTTGGCGAGGGCACGACGGGGGGCGCGGGGGCGACGCCCGTGCTTGTCTCGAGCTGGACCGAGCTCGAGACGCTCGCCCGCTCGGACGACCCGGCCGTGATCTTGCTGGCCGAAGGCCTCTACGACTTCCGCCGCACAGGCTCGGAGGTCCAGGACATCGAGGTCTGTCCGAGCACCTGCTCGGGGGAGCCCGAGAAGACGTTCTATCAGGTCCTCACCGGGGATGCGACCTGTGAGCGTCCGCTCGTCGGGGCGACGCGGAACCATCGCGTCCTCCAGTTCGGTTCCAACAAGACCCTCGTCGGGCTCGGGCGCGGCGCGGCGCTGCCGGGCGTGAACATGGATCTCAACGAGAGCGAGAACGTGATCATCCGCAACGTCGCCCTCTACGATCTGAACTCGAACGTGCACGAAGCGGGCGATGCGTTCACGCTGACGCAAGCCTCCAGGGTCTGGATCGATCACACGACCGTCCAGCGGATCAGCGACGCCTTCGCCGACGTCCACGCGGGCACGAGCGGGGTCACCTTCTCCTACGGCCACTTCGACGGCAGCAACGAGGCCGAGTGCGGCGGCCGCGAGCGCTGGGCCTGCACGATCACCGACGCCGAGGTGACGATGCACCACTGTCGCTTCGATGAAGTGAGGACGCGCGCCCCCCTCGCCACCGGATCCCGAGCGCGCGCCCACCTCTTCAACAATGTGTTCTCGAACATCTCGGACTGGGCGGTCGGCGCCGCCTGTGAGGGGCAGGTGCTGCTCGAGGCGAGCGTGTTCGAGAACGCCGACGCGGCGACGCGGCGCTCGGACTGCAGCGACGCGACGGGCCGGGGGCTCCTCCTCGCCGCCCCTGGCTCGAACCTCTACCGCGACGAGAGCGGCGTTCACCTGGGCGGAGACGGGGAGCCAGCGGATGACGTCTTCACGCCCCCCTACGACTACGCGCCCGAGCGGGCGAGCGACGCGTTGCTCCAGGTGATCTCTCGCGCCGGCGCCGGAGGGCCCTGGGCGCTGCCGCTCGCGCGCGAGTAGTCTTATTCGGGCGCCCAGGTCACGGTGGTGATGACCTGAAGATGGCCGAGGTCGCGGACGAAGGTATGCACGCGCCCGCTCGGCGACACGTCGACCGGATCGCCCCAATGCTCCATGTCGGTGGGGTCGACGCCGGCCAGGGCGGGCGGCGCCGCGCCGGCAGCGCCGACGGTCGTCATGCTATCGAGGTGCTTGTAGATGGCCTCGAGCTGCGTGTAGTCATGCTGATCCGGGTGCTGGTTTTGCCCCGGATCGTTCGAGTAGTCCATGCACGTCCCGGTCGTCGTGCTGAAGTCCTCGTCGTTGTGCGCGAGCCCGAAGATATGCCCGATCTCCTGGCACGTCACGGAGGCTCTCCATGCCGGCGTGTCGTACCTGGCCGTGTCGAAGTAGGTGTCGTTCAGCCTCACCGTGCCCTGGGTGATGTGCTCCCCGTCGGCCCAGACCGTGGCCAGTCCGAGCCACCCGTTGGCACCGTATCGCGCGTTGCAGACCTCGGCCCTCCCGCTGGTGGGCCGGCATCGCCTGCCGCCCCCGCCGGCAGCGACGGTGGCGTCGAGCACCGACGACCTGGACCAATCGCTGGCGGCGACCGAGAGGTGCTCGGCCCACGCGGAGGACACGTTGTTGCCGAGCTTGATGGTGAAGGGGTTGCTCGTTCGTGCCCAGTGGTATTTGCCCCAGGCGTGCGACGCCAGCGCGGCGCGCTGGACGTCCTCCACGTCGGCTGCGCAGCCGACGTGGAGGAGCGAGAGGACCGACACGGACAGGCCCAGGGCAAACCGCTTCTTGCTCATGTGCGAACCTTCCTGTCGAGGGTTCAATCCGGCCGAGCTGGGCGCCGGCGAGCACTCGCCATCGTGGCGTTTGCACGGATCCCCGCCGTTATCGTGGGCCAGGCGCGACCGTGGCCTGACGCAGCGGCAACGGCGTTGTTCGTCAGGAACGACCCTCTGCGCAGCGCGATGAAAGCGCCATTTGATCTCGTGCGTCGCTCCCGAGAAACCGAATGAGCGACCGCGCACGATATCGTCTGTCGTGCCCCTGTCAAGGATGGCTTTCCCTGTTCGAGAGGCGCGATCACCTCCGCACACCGGCATCGCGGTGATACGGCCCAGCGCCGGTGTGGTCGCCTCGGACGTTCTGGGAGCGTCTCGGCGAGATCACGCATCCATCCTGGACCACGCCCCGGGGGCCCGTGTGGAGGGACATGGAACCCCGTGGAGAGGCCGACGAGCGTGAGCGTCGACGCAGGGGCCGCGGAGGACGCCAGCTCGGCACCGGCGCTGCCGAGAGCTGGTTCATGGTTGTTCCCAGGGCTTTCTTTCGGGTGCGAGCGCGGGCGAGCGGCGCCGGGGCGGCGAGACAGCGAAGCCGCCGGCTCGAAGGTGGACACCGGTGGGGTCGTGTCTCCTGGAGCGCGGAGCCGATGAAGCGCCCGCGGGGGCAGCTCGAGGCGCCGGGTTGCGGTAAGATCGTGGGCCGGGCGCGGGCACGGCGGCGCTCGCGGTTGAGCCCGCCCTGTCGCCCCGGCAAGAACACCCCCATGGCCGATTTGAACGATCCCGCGCGCCTCGCCGAGCTGCACCACGTGCTGCTGCGCGACGACGCGGACGCCATCCTGGACGCCTGCGTCGAGCGGGCGGCCGAGCTCGCCCGGGCGCCGATGGCGCTCGTGAGCCTGGTGGTCCGACACATCCAGCTGTTCCGCGCGCACCGCGGCCTGCCGCCCGACCTGGGCGTCAGCTGCGCGACCTCACGGAGCAGCTCGTTCTGCCAGCTCGTCGTGCGCCACGAGGCGCCGCTCGTGGTCGAGGACGCCTTGCACGACGAGCGCGTACCCAAGGAGCTGGTGGAGCGTTATGGCATCCGCGCGTACGCGGGTGTGCCGGTGCGGGTGCGCCGGCATGTGGTCGGTTCGCTCTGCGTGATCGACCTCGTCCCGCGCACCTTCGAGCCGGGCGTCGTCGAGGGCCTCCATCGGCTCGCCGCCGAGGCCGGCGCGCGGCTCGAGGCGCTGGAGAGCGACACGCCGCCGCCGAGCCGCACCGCGAGGGAGCGCCTCGGCCGGTTCGGGCAGACCGCGCGTGCGCTGGAGCGCGCGCTCCTGGCCATCGCTCCGGTGCTCGCCGAGGCGCAGCGCGCGGCGGCGACGCTGCCGGAGGCGCCGCAGATCGCGCCGAGCCCGGACGATCTTCGCGCGGCGGTCGACTGCTACCGGGACATGTTCGCGATCGCGGCCGAGCTGGCCGACGACGCCATGGCCCTCTCGCGCTCCGCTCCGGCCGAGGCGGCGTCCGAGCTCGCCCAGGCGACGCGGTCCCTCACGCGGGACATGGTCGAGATCAGCCCGCTCGTCCGGCTCGCCGAGAGCGTGCTCGGGGGTACGCTCGACGAGGGCGCCGCCGCGAGGGCAGCGCACGTCGTGCGGGACGCGTTCGCGGCGCACGAGACCGCGATCGCCGCGGTGCACCGGATCATCACCACCGTCGAGCGCGCGCGGACAGCGGAGGCGCTGTGAAAGGCCGAGCGTACCAGCTGCTCCGCTCCTGTCTCGGCGACAAGGACCCTCCGAACGCGCGCGACGCGTTCATCTATGCGCGGGTCATCATGCGCGCGCGCGTCGTGCCCGAGGAGATCACGCCGGCGCTCGACGACCCCGCCGTCGAGCGCCGACTGGAGAGCGCGCTGCAAGACATCGTCCGCCGCGCGTAGGGAGGGGCCCTCGGCCCCTCGCGCCGGCAGGGGCCGAGGGACGCGCTCCTTTGCCGGTGCTCCTCTGGCATGATCGCGACGGCCGAGGCTGGAGCCGAGGGCGCCGCCTGCAGCGCTTGCGGGCACCCCTTGCCATTCAGGCAAAGATTGCCACCCGTGGAAGGCCAGCGGCCCGGCAACCGCCGGGTCCCGCAGAGGCGCGAGGTGCCATGATCCGGAGGAAGTCCTCCTTCGCGCCCACCTGGACCCGGTAGAAGCCGCCCCGCCGGGACGCCTGTCTCTCGCTCGATTCCACAACCTCCGAGAGAGGAGCGGCCCTCGCGATCTGCGCGGTCGTGCAGCACGCGGCGCAGCTGCGAAACGCGCCCCCAGGCGCGCCAGGTGTACTTGCGCAACGGGCTGCCCAACCACGCAGCGCGCTCACGCAACGCGCTGCGCGAACACGCGGCTGGGCGGTCGCCTCGCTGACGGGTCGAGATCGAGAGGGCGCGAGAAGCTGGGCGTATCTCGGTCGTCGCTGCGAGGCCTCCGCTGCCGCAGCACGCCGCGACGGCATGGCACGCAGTCTGCTGGGGCACGTTCGCGGTGGGATATCGCGACGATCGCCTGCGGCGCTCCCGACCGCGTGCCGAGGGGGACGTGCGCGCATGATCCGTGGTGCTCATCCAGAGGCCATCGACATCACGTCAAGAGGATGATTGTGAAACAACCCATGATCCGTTCGCCCCGCGCCGTCGCTGACGCGCGGGAGCAGCCAGCGCGACACGCCGCCATGGAAGCAGCCTCCTTCGCAGGGTCGTGCATCACTGACCTGCTCTGGGAGCAGGTCCGGACGCAGCCGGACAGCGCTGCCGTCGTCCGTGAGGACGAGATCCTGACCTACCGCCAGCTCGCGGCGCGCAGCTCGGATGTGGCGATGTACCTGCGGCACCTCGGCGTGGCTCCCGACGACTGCGTCGGTCTGTTCGTGGAGCCATCGATCGACCTGATGGTGGGCGCGTGGGGGACCCTTCTCTCTGGCAGCGCTTACCTGCCGCTCTCGCCGGAGTACCCCGAGGACCGACTGCGCTACATGATCGAGGACAGCCGCACGAAGGTCATCTTCTCTCAAGAGGACCTCAAGGCCAGGCTGACCGAGCTCGCCCCGCGAGGCACGAGGATCGTCACCCTGAAAGACGCCGCGGCCCACGGCCGTTCGGACGCGAGCGCCGAGAACCGCGACCTGGGCTCCGGCCTTCGCTCACACAACCTGGCCTACGTCATCTACACCTCCGGCAGCACCGGGAAGCCGAAGGGCGTGATGATCGAGCATCGGAGCATCGTCAACCAGATGGGCTGGCTCCGGACGGCCCATGGGCTGGATCGGAGGCGGGTCGTCCTGCAGAAGACGCCCATGAGCTTCGACGCGGCCCAGTGGGAGATCCTGGCGCCCGCCTGCGGCAGCACCGTCGTCGTGGGCAGCCCTGGCGTGTACCGGGACCCGGAGCGGCTGATCGAAACCATCATCAGGCACCGCGTGACGACGCTACAGTGTGTTCCGACCCTGCTCCAGGCCCTCCTGGACACCGAAGCGCTCCACCGCTGCGACTCACTCACGCAGGTCTTCAGCGGCGGAGAAGCCCTGTCCAGGAGCCTCGCGCTCCGGTGCCTCGAGGTGCTGCCCGGGTGCGAGCTGGTCAACCTGTACGGCCCGACCGAATGCACCATCAACTCGTCCGCGTTCACGGTCGATCGCCGCACGGTTCACGACGGCCCCAGCACGATCTCCATCGGCGCTCCCGTGCACGATACGCAGTACCATATCCTCGACGAGCGCCGGTCGCCCATGGTCGCGGGCGAGATCGGCGAGCTCTACATCGGCGGAGCCCAGCTCGCACGAGGGTACCTGAACCGGCCCGACCTGACCGCCGAGCGGTTCATCGACGACCCGTTCCAGGCGGATGGCCAGCGCGCGAAGCTCTACAGGACCGGCGATCTCGCGTACTGGAACGCCGACGGCACCGTCCAGTTCGCTGGCCGGGCCGACAACCAGATCAAGCTGCGCGGGTTCCGGGTCGAGCTCGACGAAATAAGGCTGGCCATCGAGCTGCACGACTGGGTCAAGCACGCGGCGGTCACCGTCAAGAACGATCCCCGCACCGGCTTCCAGAACCTGATCGCCTTCATCGAGCTGAACCCGAGAGAAGCAGCCCTGATGGACCAGGGCCATCACGGCGCCCACCACGCGTCGAAGGAGAGCAAGCTCCAGGTCAAGGCGCAGCTGTCGAACTCGGGATGCCGGGCCCCCCAGGAGCTCCGCGGCAAGGCGGTCTTCGACCTGCCCGGCCGAACGCCGACCCGGGAGCAGAGACAGCAGGTGTTCGCGCGCAAGACCTATCGATTCTTCGACGGCGAGGGCATCACGAAGGCCGACATCCTGCGCCTGCTCGGCCGGCGGGCCGGCCAGAGGCTCGCGGGCGCCCACGCCCGAAGCCTGGAGGCGCTGAGCTTCGCGCAGCTCGGGGAGATTCTGCGGTACTTCGGGCAGTTCCTGAGCGCGGAGCGCCTGCTGCCGAAGTACGGCTACGCGTCGCCAGGAGCGCTGTACGCGACGCAGATGTACTTCGAGCTGGACAATCTATGCGGCCTGAAGTCGGGAGTTTACTACCACCATCCTGTTCACCACCAGCTGATCCTCCTGCGAGAGAAGCTCGCCTCCACGGCGGCGCAGGCGAGGGTGCATTTCGTCGGAAAGAGGCGGGCCATCGAGCCCACCTACAAGAACAACATCCACGAAGTCCTGGAGATTGAAGCGGGACACATGGTGGGCCTGTTCGAGGAGGTCCTGCCCCGTTATGGGCTGGACATCAAGGAGCTCGACCATGCCCCCGCGACGATGAGCCACCTGGACTCCGCGGATGAGGACCACTACATCGGCACGTTCGAGCTCGTCCCGCGCGCGGAGCGGCGCCCCGACGACGCGGTCGAGATCTTCGTCCAGGTGCACCCCGGCAAGGTCGCTGACCTCACCGCGGGTCAGTACCAGTACCGAGATGGCGTCCTCGAGAAGCTATCGGACGAGCTGATCTTGAAGCGGCATGTCATCGCCATCAACCAGCAAGTCTACGAGAGGGCGAGCCTCGGCATCACGGTCATCAGCAGGACCTCCAAGGGCTGGATGAGGTACATCGATCTCGGGAGGAAGCTCCAGCACCTGCAGGCGAACGACATCAACCTCGGGTTCATGTCCTCGGGGTACAGCTCCAGGACCGGGGACGATCTGCCCTCGGCCAAGCGCATGGACAGCATCCTGAAAGCCTGCGGCAGGGCCCCGGGCCCCTCCTACTTCTTCGTCGGCGGGCGCATCAGCGAGGAGCAGGCGCTCAGCGAAGGGATGAAGGAGGACGTCGTTCACATGAAGGGGCCCGCGGAGATGATCCGGGACGACCTGGGGAGCTTCCTTCCCGACTACATGGTTCCGAACAAGGTCATCGTGCTGGACAGGCTGCCGCTCACAGCCAACGGGAAGATCGACCTCAAGGCGCTGGACCGCGTCAAGGTGGAGCTCGCCGATCGGCCGTTCGTGGCGCCCCGAACGGAGACCGAGGCGCGCATCAAGCAGCTCTGGCTCAAGGAGATGAAGCAGGACGAGGTCTCTGTGCAAGATGACTTCTTCGAGTCCGGAGGCAATTCGCTCATCGCCGTCGGACTGGTGAGCAAGATCAACAGGGCGTTCCAGACCTCCCTGCCGCTGCAAGTCCTGTTCGGGTCGCCGACCATCGAGAAGCTCGCGCTCGTGGTCGACGGCGCGGGCGTCGAGCCAGCATCACGGCTCGTGCGGCTACAGACGAGAGGCGCGGGGAACCCCGTCTACTGCTGGCCGGGCCTCGGCGGTTACACCATGAACCTGAGGCTGCTCGCGCGCAAGATGGGCGCCGATCGGCCCCTGTACGGCGTGCAGGCTCACGGGATCAACGAGGGCGAGATCCCTTACCCCACCCTCCAGCAGATGGCCGCAGAGGACATCAAGGTCATCCGGCGACTTCAGCCCGCCGGGCCCTACACGCTGTGGGGGTATTCGTTCGGCGCTCGTGTCGCCTTCGAAGCGGCTCATCAGATCGAGCGTGCTGGCGAGCGGGTGCAGCGCCTGTTCTTGATCGCCCCAGGGTCGCCGAAGGTAGGGGCGAAGAGCGTCTCGACCTCGGGCAGCGAGCCCACCTACGACAACAAGGAATATGCGACGATCCTCTTCTCGGTATTCGCCGGCAGCATCACCGACCCCGCGCTCGCCGAGTGCCTTGAGGTCGCGAGAGACGAGGAGAGCTTCGCGTCGTTCATCGCCAGGAGATTCACAGGCCTCGATCCGGAGCTGGTGAAGAGGGTCATCCGGATCGTGCATCAAACCTATGAGTTCAAGTACACCAGCTGCGAGCTCGTGGAGCGGCGCATCCGCGCGCCCGTGACGATCTTCAGGGCGCGGGGAGACGACCGGTCGTTCTTCGAGGGCATCGAGGGACATGATAGCTGCTCGACGAGCGCCTCGACCTTCATCGATCTCGACG
This sequence comes from Sorangium sp. So ce327, assembly GCF_051530205.1. Classification (NCBI taxonomy): domain Bacteria; kingdom Pseudomonadati; phylum Myxococcota; order Polyangiales; family Polyangiaceae; genus Sorangium; species Sorangium sp. So ce327. The sequence continues at coordinate 7,300,074 of NZ_CP150330.1, forward strand.
CGGACCATTATGGCCTGCTCAAAGAGCCGGGCATCGACGAGCTGATCGAGCAGATTCACCGCCAACTTCGCGCCGACGCGAAGCCCGAACACAACACCGAAGCCATGGAGGACATCCGCATGCCCCACGTCAACATCAAGCACTTCCCCGTCTCACTCAGCGAGCAGCAGCAGGCCGATCTGGTCGCGGCGATCACCCACGCGGTAAGGAGCGCGTTCCGGTGCAACGAGGAGGCGATCTCGATCGCGCTCGAGCCGGTCGAGAGGGCAGACTGGAACGAGCAGGTCTACCTGCCGCAGATCGTGAAGCGCAAGGAGCTGCTGTGCAAAGCCCCCAAATATTGACCTCTCTGCTGCGAGCGTAGCGATCACAATGAGCCCCAATCGACACACCAACGTACCGCTCTCGCTCAGCGAGGAGGTCTCCGACGCCATCCGGGACGGCGCACCGGTGGTGGCGCTGGAGTCCAACGTTATCACGCACGGCTTGCGCTATCCGGAGAACGTCGCCACCGCCAGGAGGGTAGAGCAAGCCGTCCGGGCCGCCGGCGCCGTTCCGGCGACGATCGGCATCGACGGCGGTCGGCTCATGATCGGCATGACGGCGGCGGACATGGAACGCTTCGGCGCGACGCCGAGCATCCCCAAGGTCAGCAGCCGAGATATGTCCGTCATCCTGGCGAAGGGCGGGATGGGCGCCACGACCGTCGCGTCCTCGCTGGTCGCGGCGGAGCTGGCGAGCATCCCGTTCTTCGCTTCGGCGGGCATCGGAGGCGTGCACCGCGGCGCGGAGCGGACGATGGACATCTCCTCCGATCTGATCCAGCTCACCCGATCGAAGGTCGCGGTCGTTTGCGCAGGGGCGAAGAGCATTCTCGATCTGGCCTTGACCATGGAGTACCTCGAGACGCACTGCGTGCCCTTGATCGCCTACAGGTCCGACGATTTCCCGGCCTTCTACTGCGCTTCCAGCGGGATCCGCAGCCCTCACAGGCTGGATGATGAGGAGGCGATCGCCCGCGCCGTCGAGAGCCACTGGGCCCTGGGCAACCAGAGCTCCGTCTTGATCACCAGCCCCGTCAGGGCGGAGGACGCCATCGACGGCCGAGAGGTCGACGCGGCATTGACGAGGGCGACGGCCGCCGCGGAAGGGGACGGAATCCGCGGCAATGCGCTCACCAAATACCTCATGCGCGCCGTCGACGAGGCGACCGAGGGGAGGTCCGCCCAGGCAAACATGGCAGTCCTCGTGAGCACAGCGGAGGTGGCCGGTCGCCTCGCGGCCGCGCACGCGCTATACCGCCGGAGGAAAGGCTCATGATGGTCTCCATCCTTAAGGAAGATACGATGAGCCGCGCAGCCATCTTCGATCTGGACGGAACGCTCATCGACTCCCCCCGCGCGATCGTGGAGACGTTCTCGGCGGCCTTCGCGGCGATGGGCCTCCGGGCACGGGATGCCTCCGCCACGCGGGCGACCATCGGGCTCCCGCTCGAGCAGGCGTTCAGCCTGCTGATGGGCGTCCCGCGGCATGACGCGCGGGTGGCCGAGGCCATCCGCTGGTACCAGGTCTCGTTCCGCGAGGTCATCCTACCGAAGGCGCGCTCGATGCTGTTTCCTGGGGTCGCGGAGGGCCTGCAGGCGCTGCGCGATGATGGAGTGGCCCTGGCCGTGGCGACCAGCAAGTTCTCGGCGAGCGCCGCTGCGCTGCTGGAGGCGGCCGGGCTCCGTGGCCAGTTCGACCTTGTCGTCGGCGCCGACCAGGTGACGCGGCCGAAGCCGGATCCCGAGATGGGGCGGCTGATCATGCAGGCATTGGGGGTCCCGGCCGGGCGCGCGGTGATGGTGGGAGATACGACGCACGACGTGCTCATGGCCAGGGCCGCCGGCATGCGCTCCGTCGCGGTGACCTACGGCGTGCATGGCGTGCAGGAGCTGACCTCGTCCGGCCCGACCTGGATGGCCGACACGTTCGAAGACGTGCTGACGTGCCTGCGAGCGGCGCTGTCGTCGAATTGAACGGTGCTGATGCCCATGAGCGGACGTTCCACAGATTGGTTGCTGGCGGTCGGGGGGGGGCTCCTCCTCGCGTTGATGATCAACACCAACAGCCTCCTGGCGAGACACACCACGCCGCTCTTCGCGTCCTGGGCGGCGCATGGGCTAGGGGCCGCAGCGGCGTTCATCCTCGTCGTGCTCCACTCGCGGCTGTCTCGCCCCCGAGGTGGAGACGAGGAGCAGCGGGGGAAGGCGCCGCTCTGGTTCTATCTGGGTGGCATCCCGGGCGCGCTCACCGTGGTGCTGGCGGCGATCACGGTGAACAGCGGCCTCACGCTCTCGGGCACCATTGCCCTCATGCTCGTTGGGCAGGTGCTCTTCGGAATCGTGCTGGATCACTTCGGGCTGCTCCGCACCCCGAAGAGGCGCATCGTCGCCGCAGATTTCCTCGTGGCGCTGCTCGTTCTGGTGGGCAGCGGGCTCATCATCTTTGGACGAGGCTGAGCGATGGCCCTCTATATATTGCTCGCGCTCCTCAACGGCGTGCTCATCGGCATGAGCCGCGCGATGAACGGGCAGCTCAGCGAGCGGCTCGGCCCCTTCAAGGCATCCCTCTGGAATCACGTCCTCGGGTTCCTGTTCCTGACGGCGGTCCTCTCCGTCATGGGCGGCTGGGGGTTCGGCGCCCCCGTCGCGCCGCCGCTCGCGGCCTACCTCGGCGGGCTCTTCGGGGCGTTCTTCGTGGCCGTGAACAGCTACGTATTTCCCAGGCTCGGCGCGATGAACGCCCTCCTTCTCGTGATCAGCGGACAGATGATCTCCGCTGTGTTGATAGACTACCAGAGCCAGGGCGTGCCCCCCACGGCGCCCCGATGCCTCGGCGTCGTCCTCGTGCTCCTGGGCGTTCACATGACCAGGGTGGCGCGTTCGCCTCGTCACCAGGACAGATCGTGATGACAAACTCGCAGTTGATCAATGAGCTGCTGGACGACCGGACCTACCACATCGAATTCAACGGCCACCTCACGAACCATGCAAAGCACGCGGTTGTCGCGCTGGCCGGGCTCGGAGCGCCGCCGACGAAGATCAAGGCATACTACGACAATTACGCGAGGCTGACGCCCTATGGGTACGGCCTGGAAGCGCCCAGGGCGTCGAAGCATGCCATCTCGGCGTCCAACTGGGATAGCCTCCTCGGGAAGCGAACCAGCTTCTCTGCATATTGCGAGTTCCTGGACCAGCAAGAGGAGCTCCTGGGCATCGACGGGCTGCTGAAACGCTATTTACCAGCGCTGCTGCCCGGCTGGGTCGGCGCCTTCACGCATGCCACGATCCACCTGGGGTGGGCGCTCGACGCGAACCACCGCCGGATGGCGATAGAAGGCCTGGCGTACATGGCGTTCTCGTACGTCTCGTGCCATCCGGAGAGGGCGGTCACGGCTCCGGCCGGCGGCGCGAGGGGAGAGCGGGCGGTCGACTCGTTGCTCCGCGTCGCGGGGGCGTGGGACGACGATCGCGACGAGCTTCATCGCTGGGTGGAGACGCTGGTCGCCGACACCGAAACCGGCGCGGCTCTGGGGATACACCCCGAGCTCTCGCGCTCGGGGCTTCAGTATCGGATCGCCAGGCTGCTTGCCGAAGGGCACCCGCTGATCTACGAAGCCCCGGCCTGGATCGACGACCAGGACGTCTCCACGAGCTGGGAGCAGCTCTTTCACGTGGTGACCCTGCTGTACCTGGCCGAGCCTGGCGACTTCGTCCTCCTTCATCTCATCACGTCGCTGCACGCGATGGAGCAGATCGCCCGCCGCCTTCCGGCGGACCAGGGGAGGTATGTGGTCAAGTGCTTCTGGATAGGTATGCTCTGCATCCTCTTCTCTCGCGCGGACCTTCCGAAGAGGTCCACGCTGGCCAGGCTGCATGTGACGTACGAGGACGCGACCGACTCCGCCGGGCAGCCGCTGGAGGGCGAGGGCTGGGGGCAGATCATCGCGCGAGCGATCGAAGAGGAAGAGGAGCACAACCCCAAGTTGGTGTACGTGCTGCATCGGGTGTGGAAGAGGACCGGTGGTCGCTCGATCTACCGCGCCGCGGCCGCGTGCTTCACCACGACCCCGGAGCTGCCCGAGTCTTTCGAAGAGCCGCCGACGGAGTGAATTCAAGCGTTGGGAGGATCGCGAGCATGTCAACCGCGCGAAAGTTGCAGACCCGGAATCATCTCGAAATTGATAATCTACACCTGCTGCCTCAGACGAATCAGCTGCGGGCGCTGCACACGATCATCCGCGACCGTGGCGCGCGCCGGGAGGATTTCGTCTTTTACTCGGGGAGGATCATCCGCCTGCTGATTGAAACAGGCCTGGGTCTTCTCCCCTTCGAGCCGTGCGAGGTAGAGACGCCCGTGGGCAGAAGGTACGAGGGCCGGCGCTTTGCCTCGCAGCTCTGCGGGGTTTCCATCGCGCGTGCAGGCGAGAGCATGGAGGCGGAGCTGCGCGCCGTCTGCAGGTCGGTTCGCATCGGCAAGATCCTCATCCAGAGGGACAAGACGACGAAGCTCCCGCGCCTTTACTATTCGTCTCTCCCCCGCGATATAGCGCGGTGCCACGTCCTGCTGCTGGATCCGATGCTGGCCACCGGAGGGACGGCGCTCGCCGCCATCCAGGTCCTCTTGGACCGAGGCGTCGCGGAGGCGAACATCATCTTCGTCAACCTGATCGCGGTCCTCGAAGGGATTGCCGCCGTCACCGAGCGTTACCCGGATGTGAAGATCGTCACCTCATCCATCGAAGAGGGGCTGAACGAGAACGCCTACATGATGCCAGGCATCGGCGACTTCGGCGATCGGTACTTCGGTACCGAGGCCTGACATCGGAGGAGCTGGCGCGGCAGCGCGATGCTCGGACGCCGCTCAGACACAGAACCACCCTCCTGTCGAGCCTCTGCGAGGCGAGCTTCGAGGGACGTGGTGGGAGCTGGAGCTGCTTACCGGGATGCGGTCAGCCGTCGGCGACAGGCCGCCGCGGGTCCCGGCGGACACCGCGCCGCGCCTGCCTCCGGTCAACCTGGGTCGGTCGCTCCCGGAGAGCGCGGGCTGGAGAGCGCGGGCTGGAGAGCGCGCGGGACGAGATCCTCCGGCGCGCGTGGCGAGGGCCGTCGGTCGCTCGCGCCATCAGGCGCCGAGGGGCGCGCTATTCCTCGCGCGATCGCGCGAGGAATAGCGCGAGGAATAGCGCGCCCAGGAGCCAAGGACGCGATCACTCTCCCACTTTCGCCTTCACCCGTCGCGCCGGACCTGCTATGCAGGGGGCCGCCTTCTTCGTCGATATCCTCGCTTGATGCCCGCGCTCGGAGCAGGCGCATCGTGCGAGACGCCTTCCTTGGAGAATACAATGAGCCATGAATTGACCCCTGGGCTGTTCACCGGGTCCAGGTGGACGCGCGCCTTTCTGCATCTTGCGTTGCCGGCGATGGTGTTGCTCGGGTGCGAGGGCTCTTCGGAAGACTCGGCATCCGGCGGCGGCGATGCGTCGACGTCGGCGTCCTCGGTCAGCGGCAGCGCGTCGACCGTGGCGTCCACGTCGGCATCCTCGGGCGGCGGCGGCTCGACAGCGGCGTCCTCGGGCGGCGGAGACGAGGGGGGCGGCACGGGCGGCGTCGGCAGCAGCGCAGGAGGCGACGGCGCGTCGACCGCGGCGTCCTCGAGCGGCGCCGGCGGCGCGGGCGGCGCCGGCGGCAGCGCAGGAGGCGACGGCGCGTCGACCGCGGCGTCCGCGAGCGGCGCCGGCGGCACAGGCGGCGCCGACACGTCGACCGCGGCGTCCTCGGGCAGCGGCGGCGACGTGTCGACCGTGGCGTCCACGTCGGCGTCCTCGGGCGGCGGCGCCTCGACATCGAGCGTGACCTCGACCTCCGCGTCCTCGGGCGGCGGCATGGGTGGCGGCGATGCCTCGACGTCGAGCGTGACCTCGACCTCCGCGTCCTCGGGCGGCGGCATGGGTGGCGGCGATGCCTCGACGTCGAGCGTGACCTCGACCTCCGCGTCCTCGGGCGGCGGCATGGGTGGCGGCGATGCCTCGACGTCGAGCGTGACCACCACCTCGAGCGGCATGAGCTCGACCACCTCGACCGGCACGGGCCCCCTCGCGAGGACGCCGGTGGAGCGGCACGGCCGCCTGAGGGTGATGGGCAACCGCGTCGTCGACGAGCACGGCGAAGAGCTCCAGCTCAAGGGCATGAGCATGTTCTGGAGCGTCTGGGAGGGAGAGAAGTTCTACAACGCGTCCGCCGTCAACACGCTCGCGAACGACTGGGATGCGACCGTCGTCCGCGCCGCGATGACCGCCAACACATCGGGGCTCGGCTACGTCAACAACCCGGACGCGGAGAAGCGGAAGGTCAAGGCGATCGTCGACGCCGCCATCGCCAGAGGCATCTACGTGCTCATCGACTGGCACGATCACGACGCGGTCCAGCCCCGGAACAAGGAGGCTGCGAAGCGCTTCTTCCGGGAGATGGCGACGGAGTACGGCGATGAGCCCGCCGTGATCTTCGAGGTGTTCAACGAGCCCGACTCCGAGACCTGGGCGCAGGTGAAGGCGTATGCCGAGGAGGTGATCCGGGAGATCCGCGGCGCCGGCTCGGACAACCTCGTGATCGTCGGGTCGCCGAACTGGTCGCAGGACGTGGACGTCGCCGCCAACAACCCGATCACGAGCTACGACAACATCGCCTACACGCTCCACTTCTATGCCTCGACGCACAAGGACGGGCTGCGCGCCAAGGCGAGGACCGCGCTGTCCGCGGGCCTCGCGCTGTTCGTCACCGAGTGGGGCACCTGCTCCTCCAGCGGGGACGGCGCGCTGGATCTCGCCGAGGCGCAGCGGTGGCTCGACTTCATGGCCAGCAACAGCATCAGCTGGCTCAACTGGTCGATCGTCGACAAGGCCGAGTCCTGCGCCGCGCTCAGGCCCGGCGCGAGCGCCAGCGGCCCGTGGTCGGATGGCCAGCTGACCGAGTCGGGGCGCTGGGTGAAGCAGAAGATCCAGGCGCCTTGACGCGGGGAGCCCGCCGAGGGGCGCCGTCGAGGACGGGGGCGCTCCGCCCGGGTCGGTCGCGCGGCGCCACGTCGCCTCGGGCGCGGACAGCGAAGCTCCCGCTGCGCGCTTTCCGTTCCTTCGAGGCCTCCTCGAAGACCAGAGTCTAGCTCTCTCGCATTCGCCTCGTTCACCAGGCGATCCGCGCTCGATCGGCTCACTCCCGCGCTTCCTCATCGACGACATTGCCCGAACTCGGTGGATGAGTCAGGGTTTCGGCGACGCACACGGCCGCGCCTGCTCGGCGCGGTGACGGCAAGAGGAAGGGATATGTCCTGTCCCTTCATCCCACTTCGTCAGGTCCTCGACAGAGGTCGTCTTCTCCCTCGAATCCCCCGCGCGAGCCGATGCGCTCGCGACACGGGGAGACGCCCGGCCGAGACGAGACAGGACGAGGCGTCGATGCGCGCCCTGGACACGCGCTGTCTTTCTGAAGTTCGGATGGCTTGAAGAGACTCGAACGATGCCGGGCGGAACCCCGTCGAGCGTCGGCGCTCGCGACATCCGCTCATCGCAGGACGGACGACCATGCCGGCGACCCGCGGAGTCCCGCGAGGACGCTGGCTCGCGCCGCCTGTCATTCACTCGCGCAGCAGCGAAGGAGGCTTCCTCGTGATGGTTAGAGCTCGTTCTGTAGACCCGCGCACGGGCGAGATCGGGGCGTGGATCCTCGTCGTCCTGATGGGTCTATCGTCAACCGCCGGATGCTGGCCCGAGGGACGCGAGCCTCCGTGCTCGGGATGCGGGAGGCCCGGACCGTCTTCGTCGCTCGGGGACGGCGGGGCTTCGTCGCTCGGGGACGGCGGGGCTTCGTCGCTCGGGAACGGCGGCTCATCGTCGCTCGGTGGCGGCGGGCCTTCGTCGCTCGGGGACGGCGGGTCCTCGTCGCCGGTCACGCCCGGGAGCGGTGACCCGCCGGCGGATCCGCCGGACGACGGCGCGACGCCCGCGCCAGCCACTCCGCCGCCATCCCTCGGCTCGCTCCGAGGCGTCGCCGTCCCGGAGCCGCGCGACCTGTCCCGGTACGTCAAGAGCAGGGAGACGGCCGTGGCCCTCGGAAAGGCGCTGTTCTGGGACATGCAGGTCGGCAGCGACGGCGTGGCGTGCGCGACGTGCCACTTCCACGCCGGCGTCGACCACCGCAAGAGAAACCAGATCAACCCGGGTATCAACAACCAGGATCCCGAGCGGCGCACGCGGTTCGAAGCCACGCGGTCGGACGGGAAGGGCGGACCGAACTACGCGCTCGTGGCGAGCGACTGGACTTTTCGCCGCGACTTCCCCGCGGATGCCGACGACGTCATCTCTTCACAGGGGGTGTTCCACGCTCGATTCAACGGCATCGTGCCCGAGAGCGAGAAGGACGACTGCACGCTGCTGCCGGACGTCTTCCAGGTGCAAGGGGTGAACGTGCGGCGCGTCGAGCCGCGGCAGACGCCCACCGTCATCAACGCGGTGTTCAACTTCCGCAACTTCTGGGACGGACGCGCGAGCAACCATTTCAACGGAGTGAACCCGTTCGGCAGGCGAGATCCGGACGCCGCCGTCCACGCCGTGCGCGACGGCGTCCTGGTCCGCGAGAGGGTCGACCTGGAGAACTCGAGCCTCGCGTCTCAGGCCGTGGGCCCGCCGATCAACGCCTTCGAGATGTCGTGTGAGGGGAGGACGTACGCTGACGTCGCCGCGAAGCTCTTGCCGCGCAGGCCGCTCGCTGGCCAGATCGTGGACCCCACGGACAGCATCCTCGGCGAGCTCCGCGATTCGAGCGGAAAAGGGCTCGCTCCGTCCTATGGAGAGCTCGTCGAAGAGGCCTTCGTGGACGCGTACTGGCGGTCGGATCAGCGCGTCGGCGATCGGTCGCTCGTGGAAGCGAACTTCTCGCTCTTCTTTGGCCTCGCCATCCAGCTCTACGAGGCGACGCTCGTGTCCGACAACAGCCGGTTCGATCGCTTCGCCGACGGGGACAGCGCCGCCCTGAGCGACGAGGAGCGCGCGGGGCTCGCGATCTTCCAGGGCAAGGGCAGGTGCATCAACTGCCACCATGGCCCCGAGTTCACCAGCGCCGCCACCCGCCTGCAGCGCGAGGAGCAGGTGGGCGGATTGATCTCGCGAATGCCGGTCGGGGACGGCGGCGCCGCGCTGTACGACAGGGGTTACTACAACATTGGCGTTCGGCCGACCGAGGAGGACATCGGCGCCGGAGGGGTCGACCCCTTCGGTCATCCGTTCTCGTTCGCGCGGCAAGGGAAGCTGCTCGCCGCGGGCGAGGGCGCCCCGGACGTATTCGGCATCAACCCGGCGTCGTTCGAGGTCGAACCAGGGGTGCCGATCGCGTCGGGCGAGCGCGATGCGGTCGACGGCACCTTCAAGGTCCCGACGCTCCGGAACATCGAGCTGACGGGCCCCTATTTTCACAACGGAGGCGCGCTGACGCTGCGGCAAGTCGTCGAATTTTACAACCGTGGCGGTGGCCGGCGAGAACGGGAGGGCGGTGACACCACCGGGTTTGGGCCCAACGGGACGAACCTCGCTCCGAACATTCAGCCGCTCGGGCTGACGGAAGAGGAGAAGAAGGCGCTCGTGGCGTTCCTGGCGACGCTCACGGACGAGCGGGTCCGGTTCGAGGAGGCGCCGTTCGATCACCCGCAGCTGTTCGTCGTCGACGGTCACTTCTGGAATGAATGGACCGTCGTGGATGACGGCACGGGGCGTGCTCGCGAGAAGATCAAGGAGGTCCCGGCGGTCGGCGCCGCAGGGCGCAAGCCGAAGGACCTCCCTGGGCTTGCGCCTTTCAACCCGCTCTGAGCGCCACGGCGATCCCAACCTGCGGCGGCGATCCCAACCTGGGTCGGGTCGCCTCGGTCGCCTCAACCTGGGCGGGTGGGCAATCCGGCGATCCCAACCTGGGTCGGGCAATCTCAACCTGGATGGTTACCTCAACCTGGGTCGGGTCGCCCAGCGGCCCCAACCTGGGTCGGGCAATCTCAACCTGGGTCGGGTCGCCAACCCGGGTTGGGTCGCTCCGGGTCGCCTGCTCAACCTGGGTCGGATCCGCTGGGTCAACCCGGGTCGGGTCGCCTGCTCAACCTGGGTCGGGTCCGCTGGGTCAACCCGGGTCGGTCGCCTGGGTCCCCTCAACCTCGGTCGGGTCCGCTCCGCTCAACCTGGGTCGGATCGCCGGGGTCGGATCGCCGGGTCGGATCGCCTCGGTCGGATCGCCTCAACCTCGGTCGGCTCCCCTTGCCTTCCTCCGGAGCGCCGCCAGCCTCGACGGCCGCACCAGCAGCCCGCCCACCGTCTGATCCGCCACGAGCTCCGCGATCTGCTCCGGCCCGTAGCCCAGCGCCGCGGGATCGCTGGCCGCGAGCGGATGCACGCGCCCTCCTCCCTCGGGACGGCACCAGTTCTGCACGCTCTCGTCCTGCGCCAGCACCGTCAGCGCGCACAGGTAGGCGTCCACCTCGCGGAACCTCCCCTCCCCCATCCCGCGCCCCACCATCGCGGCCACGGCCTCGGTCAGCGCGCGCCGCTCGGCCCAGTACGTCGCGAACGCCGCCGGATCCCGCTCGCTGAACCGGTGGATCTCCGTGATCTCCAGCGGAAACCCGCACACCGTCTGCACGTCGAAGCGCACGAAGCGCCATAGCTGCACGTCCGCCGTCTCGCCGGTCGCCTCGAGGCTCCGCGCGTACGACAGCGGCAGGCGGTTCACCTGCTGCAGGATCTCCGCGACGATCAGCTCCTTGCGCCGGAACCAGTAATACAGCGACGACTGCCGGAGCCCCGCCGCCTGCGCGACCTCCAGCATCGACACCTCGGCCACCCCCCGCTCGGCGAACAGCCGGCCCGCCACCTGCAGAATCTGCTCCCGCGGCGCGAGATCGCTCCGCTGCGGCGCCTTGCGCGGCCGGCCCATGCGGCGCGGGCTCCCCTCGGCCTTCTGCTGGCCTCCGGCGTTCTGCCCCCCTTCCGCCGGCTGCCTTCCTTCGGCGCTGTGCCTGCCGTCGATCTTCGGAGGAGGAGCCATCTCTGTCTTCATCGTCATCGTCCGAGGTGGCCATCACGCAGCCGCGCGATCGCCGTCGCGCCCTCATGCCGCCTCGCCCTCCCGCGCGTCAATCGGCTCCGCGCTCGCCCCCCTGCGCCATCCGCTCTTCATCACCCAATCCACCACCCACACCGTCACCGAGAAAATTCACCGCTTCCGGGAAAAAGCGCTCGCGCCCTGCATTTTACCCTCGCGAAACAGCCTGGAAACCCTGGCCCCGGATAGTCGGCACGTAGTTTCGATTGTCTATCGAAAGTGAGGCGGGCAATGTCTGAAACGGCCACAACGTACGCCGCGCGCGAGCACGCGCGCGCTCAGGAAGGCAGCGTCGTCGAGACGCGACCCACCGTGCCGAGCACGTCGATCGGCGATCCGCCGGCGGGCGTCGAAGCGCGCGACGTCCTCTGGGAGGAGACCCTCGGCGCCGGCGGTTACGCGGCGCGCACGCTCCCCGTCGGCAGCCGGCTCCGGTTCGTCGACCTCGAGGGCGACACCTGCGTCGCCCTCGTGCTCCACCGCGCGGATCGCCCCATCGAGCGGCTCTGCCTCCCCGACACCGTGAAGCTCCAGTGGCAGGCCTATCCCGGCCCCGGCTACCTGCTCCTCTCGGACATGGGGCGTGTCCTCGCCTCCCTCCTCGAGGACACCGCGGGCCGCCACGACACCTTCTGCGGCACCTCGCTCCCTGCCGAGATCGAGTCCCGCCATGGCAGCGACGCCCACGGCGGCGCCCTCCGCGCCGGCCGCGAGCGGCTCCTCCTCGCCCTCGCCAAGCACGGCCTCGCCGAGCGGGATCTGCCCACGGCCATCAACCTCTTCAAGGGCGTCCGCATCGAGGCCGACGGCGCCATCACCTTCCTGCCCGACTCCTCCCGGCCGGGCGCCCACGTGCTGCTCCGCGCCGAGCAGGACGTCCTCGTCAGCGTCGCCGTCGTGCCGCACCGCCTCGACCCGCGCCCGACCTACCGCGCCGGCAAGGTCCGCCTGACCGCGTGGCGCGGCCGCCCCGCCGCCGACGACGACCCCGTGCGCAACGCCACCCCCGAGGCGCGCCGCGCCTTCGAGAACACCGCCGAGGAGCTCGCGCTCGGCCTCCGGGCAGGAGGCGCGCGATGAGCCCCGCCGCCACCCCCGGGAAGCCGGTCGCCGCCCTGCGCGACCCCGCCCTCGCCGGCCTGTCCGGCGCCCTCGTCTCCGACGAGATCGTCCCGGCCCGCGCGCCGTGGGCCAGGATCGTCCGCGCCGGCGAGATCCTCCGCGTCATCGACCTCGAGGGCAACCAGGCCGTCGACTTCCTCGCCTACGTCCTCGCCGACACCGCCGAGCGCTACAGCGCCGCCGACACGATCGTCGCCCAGCGCAACATCTTCCTCACCACAGGCGCGCGGCTCCGCTCCAACCGCGGCCGCGTGATGATGACCGTCACCGACGACAGCTGCGGCCGCCACGACACCTCGGGCGGCGCCTGCTCGTGCGAGTCGAACACCGTCCGCTACGGCCACCACACCAAGCACCAGCACGCCTGCGTCGAGAACTTCCTCCTCGCCGCCGCGCCCTACGGCCTCGGGAAGCGCGACCTCGTCGGCAACATCAACTGGTTCATGAACGTGCCCGTCGAGGCCGACGGCACCCTCGGCATCGTCGACGGCCTCTCCGCGCCCGGCAAGCACGTCGATCTCCGGGCCGAGCTCGACCTGCTGCTGCTCGTCTCGAACTGCCCGCAGATCAACAACCCCTGCAACGCGTTCAACCCGACCCCGATCCGCGCGGTGGTGGTGCGGCCATGAGCGCCATGGCCCCGCCCTTCCGCCGCGTCCTCGTCGCCAACCGCGGCGAGATCGCGTGCCGGATCCTCCGCACCCTCAAGCGCCTCGGCGTCGCGTCGGTCGCCGTGTTCTCCGACGCCGACCGCGCCGCCCTCCACGTGCGGCTCGCCGACCACGCCGTCCGCCTCGGCGGCCAGACCCCCGCCGAGAGCTACCTCCGCATCGACGCCGTGCTCGACGCAGCCCGCCGCGCCGGCGCCGACGCGATCCACCCAGGTTACGGTTTCCTCAGCGAATCCGAGGGCTTTGCGCGCGCCGTCGAGGACGCGGGCATCGTCTTCATCGGCCCGACGCCGGGCCAGATGGAGGCCTTCGGGAGCAAGCACCGGGCGCGGGAGATCGCCGTCGAGGCGGGCGTGCCGCTCCTGCCGGGCACCGGCGTGCTCCGGGACGCGGACCACGCCGCCGCCGAGGCCGCGGCCATCGGCTACCCCGTGCTGCTCAAGGCGAGCGCCGGGGGCGGCGGCATCGGCATGGCCCGCTGCGACGGGCCGGCGGAGCTCCCGGCCGCGTTCGAGCGGGTCCAGCGCCTCGCCCGCTCGAACTTCGGCTCGGGCGAGGTGTTCCTCGAGCGCTTCCTCGCCGCGCCCCGGCACGTCGAGGTCCAGATCGCCGGCGATGGCCGCGGGAACGTGCTCGTCCTCGGCGATCGCGACTGCTCGGTCCAGCGCCGCAACCAGAAGGTCCTCGAGGAGGCGCCCGCGCCCGACCTGCCGCCGCGGCTGCGCTCCGCCCTCGCGGAGTCGGCCCGCGCCCTCGCCGCGAAGGTCGCCTACCGCAACGTGGGTACGGTCGAGTTCCTCGTCGATCCGGCCCGCGCCGAGCACTACTTCCTCGAGGTCAACACGCGCCTCCAGGTCGAGCACGGCGTGACCGAGCTCTGCGCCGGCGTCGACCTCGTGGAGTGGATGCTGCGCATCGCCGCGGGCGACACCGCGTTCTTCGCCGGCGGCGACCCGGCGCTCCGCGGCCACGCGATCGAGGCCCGCCTCTACGCCGAGGACCCGGCGCGGGGCTTCCTGCCGAGCGCGGGCCTGCTCACCGAGGTTCGCACTCCCGAGGGCGGGGGCGTGCGGGTGCGCGTCGACGGATGGGTCGAGACCGGCACCGAGGTCTCCGCGCTCTACGATCCGCTGCTCGCCAAGCTCCTCGTGCACGGCGCGGACCGGGCCGCGGCCGTCGCGGCGCTGCGCGCCGCCGTCGAGGAGACCCGGATCGGCGGGATCGAGACCAACCGCGAGTGGGTCGCGGTCGCGCTCGATCACCCCGATTTCCGCGGCGTCCGGCACCACACGGGCACGTTCGCGTCGCTGCCGTTCCGCCCGCCGACGATCGAGGTGACCGCCTCGCCGGGCGCGGTGACCGTGCAGGACTGGCCCGGGCGCCTCGGCCTGTGGTCGATCGGCGTCCCGCCGAGCGGGCCGATGGACGACCTGTCGTTCCGGCTCGGCAACCGCGTCGTGGGCAACCTGGGTGGCGCCGCGGGGCTCGAGTGCGAGGTGCACGGACCCACGCTGGTCTTCCACCGGCACGCCGTCGTGTGCGCCGCGGGCGCCGCGATGCGCGTGCTGGTCAACGGCACCGAGGTTGCGCCGTGGACACCGGTCGAGGTCGCGCCGGGCGCCATCGTGGCCTGCGGGCCGGTGCGGGGGCCGGGCGCGCGCGCCTACCTGCTCGTCCGCGGCGGCTTCGACGTGCCGGCGCACCTCGGCAGCCGCGCCACGTTCACCCTCGGCGGCTTCGGCGGCCACGCCGGCAGGCCGCTCCGCCCCGGCGACGTGCTGCGCCTCGGCGAGGAGGTCGACCCCTCCCTCGACCCCGGCGCGCTGCCGCCCGAGGCCCGGCCGGAGATCCGCAGATCCTGGGAGCTCGCCGTGCTCGACGGCCCGCACGGCGCGCCGGACTTCCTCACGCGCGACGGGATCGAGCAGCTCTACGAGGCCGAGTGGGAGGTCCACTACCACTCGGCCCGCACCGGCGTCCGCCTCGTCGGGCCCGCGCCGAAATGGGCGCGCACCGACGGCGGCGAGGCCGGGCTGCACCCGTCGAACCTCCACGACAACGCCTACGGCATCGGCGCTGTCGACCTCACCGGCGACATGCCTGTCATCCTCGGCCCCGACGGCCCGAGCCTGGGCGGGTTCGTGTGTCCGCTCACCGTCGCTGCGGCCGAGCGGTGGAAGCTCGGCCAGCTGAGCGCCGGGGACAAGGTGCGGTTCCGGTCGATCGTGCCCGCGGAGGCCGACGCGCTGGCGCAGCGGTGCGAGGCGCTCGTGGCCCTGCGCGGCGCAGCCACGAACGGCGCAGCCACGAACGGCCCAACCACGGTCGCGGCGAAAGCTGCGGTGGCGCCCGCGCCGCGGCGACCGCGCGGCGAGCCCGTGCTGGGGCGCGTGCCGGCGCGCGACGACCGCCCCGCGGTGGTCTTCCGCCAGAGCGGCGATCGCTACGTGCTCGTCGAGTTCGGCCCGCCGGTGCTCGACATCGACCTGCGCGTGCGCGCGCACCTGCTCATGGCGCGGCTCGAGGAGCTCCGCCTACCCGGCGTCGTCGACCTGACGCCCGGCATCCGCTCCCTCCAGGTGCACGTCGACGGCGCGCGCCTCACCGTGGCCAAGGCCCTCGACCTGCTCCGCGAGGTCGAGGCCGACCTGCCCGCCCAGGCCGAGGTCCGGATCCCGAGCCGCGTCGTCCACATGCCCCTCAGCTGGGACGACCCGGCGACGCGCGAGGCGATCGAGCGCTACATGCGCGCCGTCCGCGACGACGCGCCCTGGTGCCCGAGCAACCTGGAGTTCATCCGCCGGGTCAACGGGCTGCCCGACATCGCGGCGGTCCAGGAGCTCTTCCTCGCGGCGAGCTACCTCGTGCTCGGCCTCGGCGACGTGTACCTCGGCGCGCCGGTCGCGACGCCGCTCGATCCGCGCCACCGGATGGTCACCACCAAGTACAACCCGGCGCGCACGTGGACGCCCGAGAACGCCGTCGGCATCGGCGGCGCGTACCTGTGCATCTACGGCATGGAGGGGCCGGGCGGGTACCAGTTCCTCGGCCGCACGGTGCCGGTCTGGAGCCGCCACCGGCCGTTCCGGCAGACCACGCGCGAGCGGCCCTGGCTCCTGCGCTTCTTCGACCAGCTCCGCTTCCACCTCGTGTCGGCGGAGGAGCTGCTCGAGCTCCGCGCCGACATGGTGGCCGGGCGCGGCGAGGTGCGCATCGAGGAGACCACGTTCGACCTGGGCGAGCACCACCGCTTCCTGGCCGAGAACGCCGGGCCCATCCGCGCGGCGCAGGCGCGGCAGCGGGCGGCGTTCGACGCCGAGCGCGCCCGCTGGGAGGCGGACGGCGAGTTCGACCGCGTGCGCCGCGCGGGCGCCCGGCTCGAGGGCGCGCAGGCCGCCGCCGACGACGCCATCCCCGCCGGGGTGCTGCCGGTGACGGCGCCGCTCACCGCGTGCGTGTGGAAGGTCGACGTGGCCGAAGGGCAGCGCGTCGAGGCGGGCCAGCGCCTGGCCGTGCTCGAGGCGATGAAGATGGAGTTCCCCGTGGTGGCCGACGTGGCCGGAGCGGTCGGCTGGATCGGCTGCCGCCCGGGCCAGATGGTCAGCGCGGGCCAGCCGCTCGTGGGGGTGTCGGCCGATGCGTGACCCCATCTCGACCGCCGCGCCGGCCTCTGCGCCGGCCGCGGAAGATCGCGGCGACGCCGAGGACCTCGCCCGCCTCGGCTACCGCCAGGAGCTCCGGCGGGACCTGGGCAGCCTGTCCGCCTTCGCCGCGGGCTTCTCGTACGTCTCGATCCTCACGACGGTCTTCCAGCTCTTCGTGATCGGGTACGCCTTCGGCGGGACCCGGTTCTTCTGGACGTGGCCGGTCGTCTTCCTCGGCCAGCTCGCCGTCGCGCTCAACCTCGCCGAGATGGGCTCGCGCTACCCGGTCGCCGGCTCGGTGTACCCGTGGGGCCGCCGCGTCTGGGGCGGCGCGCCGGGGTGGCTCGCGGGCTGGCTGAAGCTCGTCGGCGACGTCGTGAGCGTCGCCGCGGCGGCCATCGCGCTGCAAGCGATCTTGCCGAGCATTTGGAGCGGGTTCCAGCTCCTTGGAGGCGACCCGTCGCTCACGTCGCGCGACGGCGCCGCGAACGCCGTGCTGCTCGGCGCGGGGCTCATCGTGCTGACGACGGCGATCAACATGGCCGGGGTCAAGGTGATGGCCTGGGTCAACGACGTCGGCGTGATGGCGGAGCTCGGCGGCGTCGCGCTGCTGCTCGTGGCGCTGTTCCTGAGCGCGGTGCGCGGCCCGGGCGTGGTGCTGGAGCCCATCTACGGCCCGCCGTCGTCGCTGGGCACGGGGGTGGCGGGCCTGCTCGCGGCCGCGCTGATGCCGGCGTACGTGCTGTACGGCTTCGACTCGGCTGGCTCGCTGGCCGAGGAGACCCAGAACCCCCGGCGGATCGTCCCGCGGGCGATCCTGAAGGCCGTCGTGGCCTCCGGGGTGGGCGGCGCGCTGCTCCTCGTCGCGGCGCTGATGGCCGCGCCGAGCCTGACCGACGGCCGCCTGGCCACGGAGGGCCTGGCCTATGTGGTCGTCGGCGCGCTCGGCCCGGCGCTGGGCAAGGTCTTCCTCGTCGACGTGGCGCTGGCCGTGTGCGTCTGCACGCTGGCGATCCAGACCGGCGCCTCGCGCCTGGCCTTCTCGATGGCGCGGGACGGCGCGCTGCCGTGCGCGCCGGCGCTGTCGCGCGTGTCGCCGCGCACGAAGACGCCCGTCGCCCCGGCGATCGTTGTCGGCGCGCTCGCGAGCGGCATGCTCGTCGTGAACTACGGCGAGGCGCAGCTGTTCGTGCTCATCACGGAGACGGCGGTGCTCCTCGTGAACCTCTCGTACCTGGTCGTGACGGCGGGGATGCTCCTCCGCCGGCTGCGCCGGTGGCCGGGCCTCGCCGGGGCGCCGGCCGGGGTGTTCTCCCTAGGCCGCGCCGGTCTCGCGCTGAACGCCGCGGCCGTGGCCTGGGGGGTCGCGCTCATCGCGAACATCGCCTGGCCGCGACCCGACGGCGCCGAGGCGACGTGGATGGAGTACTTCCCGGTGCTCGGGGTCGCCGCCACGCTCGTGGTCGGGCTCGGGGTGTTCGTCGCGACGCAGCGGCCGGGAGGAGAGCGGGTTGCCATCGGTCAGCCCGGAGAGCGCTCGGCCTCGCTGACCTCCTGAGGCGGGCTGTTCCGGCGGCGAGCTCGAGCGGACCTGAGCGGAGGCCGCCGGAAGCGCCGAGAGGGGCGAGAGCGCGATCAGGGAGCGGGCGTCACGCTGAGCGCGCCCGAGGCGCTGAGGGACGCCTTGTAGTTCCCGGGCGCCGGATAGGTGATGCGGAACCCTGCGAGGTCGGGCGAGAGGGTCTTCGTCTGGCCCGACGCCTGCGTGCCGCCGGCCGGCACCCAGTACTGGGTGCACGGATCCCACTGCCCGGCGGTGTGCGTCTGGACGAGCGTGCAGACGTCTCCACCATTCTGGGTCGCGATGCTCTGGCTGACCTGGTACGTGAGCACGAGAGCGCCGTCGTCCTCCGTGAGTTTGGTCGCTGCGTTCATCGAGGTCGTGTCGGTCGCGCCGCACTTCAGGTACCAGTGGCTGGGCGCGTCGGCGCATGCGGGGATCGGCGCGGCCGCCGTGCCGCGGGTCACCTTGACCGTCGCCTCGGACGGCGAGACCCCGAGCAACGAGATGGCCAGATCCGCGTCGCGATCGACGAACGTATGACCCCAGGGGAGCGCCTCGCGCGAGGCGTCCGCCTGAAGATGAGCGTAGTCGATGATCGGCCACGAGGGCGTCATGTTGACGATGCCCGTCGGGCTCCCCTCCAGCGGGCCTCGGTGCACGAGGATTCCGCGAGCGACCGGCGCGTTCGCCGTGAACCCATCGTCCCTGTCGGGGCCGACACGATAAAGGTCGAAGCCGATCGGCTGACGATACTCAACCTGGTACGTCTCGTCCCCGCCGGGGATGGGGATGACGAGCCTCTGCACGCCGTCCGAAGGCTCCTCGATCGGCTCGACGCTGACGATGGTCGGCCCGCTCGCGCTCACGGTCGCCGTGTTTTCCGGATCGAACCAGCCGAACAGCGCCTTCTCCGGAGCACTGTAGTGCATGTACCCCCCACCCAGCGAGCTGAACGAGTCTCCCATATCCTGGACGCAGCTCGTGTTCCCCGCGTTGAGCTGGCCGGGGTTGGCGCACGGAGGCACATTGGGCTGCGCGCAGCTCGTGCTCATCGACACCCAGTTGCCAGCGCTGTCGGCGCAATTCAGCACATTGGCGTGACCCAGGCCCATGCTGTGTCCCAGCTCGTGCGCATAGGTGCCAGAGTTGGTGGGACCGGGAAACCACGTTTGGGAGCCCGCGGAATAAGCTCCGGCACAGCCCGCCGGAAACTCGTTAAAAAAGTGCATCGTGTTATCGTAGTTGGCCTCGACGTAGCCCCCCAAATTCGCGGCCGCTTCCCTACCCAGCTCCGCGTAGTGCGCTAGCTGATCGCAGTCTGCGGGATCCGCGTTGATCGTGTACCAGCCGTAATAGTCCCCATTGGGGTTGTTGTGACCTGTCAGGTGCATCTTCCCATAGGAGGCCTCGATGAAGAAGTTGTTGACCGAATCCGCGTTGTTGAACAGGCGGTCCCGCACGTCATCGAGGGTGTACGTCGGAGCCGGGCGATTCTTGAATCGGATGAAGATCGCCGCGACCTTGAAGCCGCCGACGACAGCCGGCTGCTGGACGGCGGAGATCGACTCGACCTCCTCCGCCTCACCCTCCGTCGCGGTGGCGCACGCGGAGAGCGCGAGGAAGAGAGCAAGAAACCCGCTGCGATGGGTGAACGAGACGTTGCGCATTGTACCTCTGTGGTGTCGAAAAGAGCGCGTGACAGTGCCGGACGCGAGCGTGCATGGAGTCAAGGACTCCAGACCTCGAACCCACGCGCAGGCTCGGAGCTCACGACGTGACGATCGGCCGAGCCGCCTTCGAGGGAGTCCTCGAAGGCAGCGGGCCCGGGGGAAGGTCCAGACGCTTCGGGGCCGTCAAGCCCCGGCCGCGGGACCTGCGTGGACCGGGTTCATCGAACCCTCTTCTGCTCACTGGATGCGGCCAGGCCCGGTCGCCCTTCACGAAATCGTGACGGCCCCGCCGATTCCCGGACGAAGCCACCGCGCAGGGGCGCCGCGGTCCCGTCCCGGACCGCCAGGCCGCGCAACGCGTTCATCGAGGGCCCCGACCCGGCCCTCCTCGATGCCTTTGCGTCGTGCGTCGAGAGGGCGATGAGCGACCTCGATCTGCTACGGCGCGCCCTCGACGACGCCGACCCCGAGGAGCTCGAATGACGTCTCGGCGCGGGGCCTTCCGCCTCAGCTCTGCGATCGGTGCGGGACGATGTCGTTGGCGATGATCTCGCCGAACGGCCCCGTGAGGTTCGGGCGGACGCCTGCGGTCCTCCGCTCGACGGGGAGCCGCGGGAAGAGCAGCTCGGCGACCCGATAGGCCTCTTCGAGGTGCGGGTACCCCGACAGGATGAACGTCTCGATCCCGAGCTCCGCGTACTCCTTCATGCGGCGCGCGACCGTCTCCGCGTCGCCCACGAGCGCCGTCCCGGCGCCGCCGCGCACGAGGCCGACGCCGGCCCAGAGGTTCGGGCTCACCTCGAGGGCGTCGCGCCGCCCCTTGTGCAGCGCCGCCATGCGCCGTTGCCCCTCGGAGTCGAGGCGCCCGAAGGCCTGCTGCGCCGCGGCGATGGTGCTGTCGTCGAGGTGCCGGATCAGGTCGTTCGCGGCGGCCCACGCCGCCTCGGCCGTCTCGCGGACGATGACGTGCAGGCGGATCCCGAAGCGCACGGTGCGCTGCTCCGCGGCCGCGCGGCGGCGCATGTCCGCGATCTTCTCGGCCACGGCGGCCGGAGGCTCTCCCCAGGTCAGATAAACGTCGACGTGGCGCGCCGCGAGCGCGTGCGCCGCGGGCGACGACCCCCCGAAGTAGAGCGGCGGGTGCGGCGCCTGGAGCGGCGGAAAGAGGATCTTCGCGCCCTTCACGCGCAGGTGCTGCCCCGTGAAGTCGACCGTCTCGCCGGCCATGACGCGCCGCCAGATGCCGAGGAACTCGTCGGTGACGACGTAGCGCTCGTCGTGCTTCAGGAAGACGCCGTCCCCCTCGGACTCGGCCGGATCGCCGCCGGTCACGACGTTGACGAGCAGGCGGCCGTCGGACAGGCGATCGACCGTGGACGCCATGCGGGCGGCCCACGTGGGCGAGACGACGCCCGGCCGCACGGCGACGAGGAAGCGAAGCCGCTGCGTCAGCGGGATCATGGCCGACGCGACCGCCCAGGCGTCCTCGCACGATCGCCCGGTGGGGACCAGCACGCCGTGATAGCCGAGGTCGTCGGCGGCCTGCGCGATCTGACGAAGATAAGGGAGCGTGACGGGGCGCGCGCCCTCGGCGGTGCCAAGGTAGCGGCCGTCCCCGTGCGTCGGGAGAAACCAGAAGACGTTCATCGATGGAGAAGCTCCTCGCCCGTGAGTCGCCGGGTCAGGCGCGCGAGAGCACGATCCGCACCGCGCGCCGCCGCGCGCTGGAGCCCGCGGCGCCAAGGGACCTCGCCGGGCAGGCCGCCGCGACGCCGCTGCGCCCCCAGCAACATCAACTGCTGATCGACTGCTGATTTAGCAGCAGTCGACCGCTCCTCCATGGGTGCTCCCCCGCGGAGCGCCACGCCTCGACCTGGCACAGCGGCTGCTGGACCGAGGTTTACGCTACGCATCCGCCATAGATGCAATTTTACATCATAATACCATCCTTACGCGCTGACGTGGGTTGTAGAGGAGGCGAAAGAGCCCTCATGATCAGGTACATCTCGTTCACGACGGTCCGCTCCGCGCTGCTGGGCTGCGCAGCTCTCTCGAGCTTGTTGCTGCTCGGGTGCGGCCGCGACGGCGGCGAGGCGGGCGCCACGGGCGAGAAGGCGGCGAACGCCGGGCAGGCGGCCGAGGACACGCGGGCGGCGGTGGTGGTGCGGCTGGGGTACCAGAAGATCGGCACGCCGTTTCTCCTCAAGGAGCGCGCGGAGGCCCTGACGAAGGCGCTCGAGGCGAGGAACGCCCGCGCCGAGTGGGTCGAGTTTCAGGCCGGTCCTCCGCTGCTCGAGGCGATGCGCGCGGGCGCCGTGGACGTCGGCCACGTCGGCGAGACGCCGCCGGTGTTCGCGCAGGCGGGCGGCGTGCCCTTCGTCTATGCCGCCAGCGACGCGCCGGCGCCCAGGGCTGTCGCGGCTGCAGATCATCCCGCAGAGCCTGCTGCCGTCGCCGGTCGAGGTGCTCGTGGCCGCCTCGAACGCCACGAGGAGCGGCGATCTGCCCGCGCACCTCGGCGTGAGCGCGCTGCGGGCGGTGGGCGGGCTCGTCGTCGGCGCGGCCGTCGGGCTCGCGCTCGGCCTCGGCACGGGGCTCTCGCGCCCGCTGCAGCTGGTCATCGACGGGCCGCTGCAGATGCTCCGGGCGATCCCCGCGCTGGCGCTCGTGCCGCTCGTGATCCTGTGGTTCGGGCTCGGCGAGACCGCGAAGCTCTTCATCGTCGCGATCACGGTGCTGTTCCCCGTCTACCTGAACACGTTCCACGGCGTGCGCAGCGTGGATCCGCAGCTCATCGAGATGGCGCAGGTCTATGACGTGCGGGGGTTCGCGCTCTACCGCGAGGTCATCTTCCCTGGCGCGCTCCCCTCGATCCTCGTGGGTCTGCGCTTTGCGCTCGGGCTCTCGTGGCTCGTGCTCATCGTCGCGGAGACGCTCGGCGCGAGCCAGGGCCTCGGCTATGTCGCGATGAACGCCCGCGAGTTCATGCAGATGGATCTCCTGGTGCTCACGATCGTGCTCTGGGCCATCCTCGGCAAGCTGGCCGACTCGCTGGCGCGGTGGCTCGAGCGCCGGCTCCTGCCGTGGCAGCCGCCGCTGCAGCGGCTCGAGGCGAGGTGAGCGAATGAGCGGTTCGGGCGATCAGACCGCCGGCGCGCGTGTCGTGCTGGAGCAGGTCGACAAGCGGTACGGCGACCGGCTCGCGCTCTCGGGCATCGAGCTCGACATCCGCCCTGGCGAGTTCGTGACGATCGTCGGGCGGAGCGGCTCGGGCAAGAGCACGCTGCTCCGCGTCCTGTGCGGCCTCGAGCAGCCGACGCGCGGCGCGGCGCGCGTCCTGGCCTCGAGGGAGGTCGCGGCGCGCGAGGCGGTGCGCGTCGTCTTCCAGGAGCCCCGGCTGCTGCCCTGGCGCACGGTGCTGGAGAACACGTGCATCGGCGGGCCGAGAGGGCGCGACGCGCGCGCGACGTGCTCGACCGGGTCGGGCTCGGAGATCGGCTGAACGACTACCCGGGCGTGCTCTCGGGAGGTCAGCGGCAGCGGGTCGCCCTCGCGCGCGCTCGTCCACGACCCGAAGGTGCTGCTGCTCGACGAGCCGTTCGGCGCGCTCGACGCCCTGACGCGGATCGGGGCGCAACGCCTCGTCGAGTCGCTGTGGGCGCAGCGCCGCTTCACGGCCATCCTGGTGACGCACGACGTGGAGGAGGCGGTCCTGCTCGGAGATCGCGTGCTGGTGTTCGACGAGGGGCGCATCGTGGAGAGCGTCGCGGTGGATCTGCCGCGCCCACGGGCCAGGGAGGTCCCGGAGGTCGGCCGCCTCGCCGGCGTGCTCCTCGACGCGATCTTCAGGAGATCCCCGGAAGAAGCAGGGCTGTCACGGCGCGCCTCGCGCGTGGACGCCGCCCTGCATGCGACGACCCTCTTGGCTCCCACCGGCCTCGGGGTCGCTCGCCATTGACTGGATCCCTCGCTCCGACGCCACAGGCCCCGAAGGAGCGTTCGCACCTTCGAGCTATTTCCGGACGTCGGGCAATCGTGCAGCCTAATATGCCTTCGGCCGGTCTCCCTTGGCCGTCCGGCGCACAAGCTTCATCCGCTCGATTCCCCGGGGCTCGAACACGAGCGTCTCGGTCCAAGCCCAGGACTTGCCGCCGGGCCCCGTCGTGCCGGCAGCGTCGTAGTCGACGGTCGTGCGCGTGCCGACGGTGGAGAAATTGAGCTCGACGAGGACCTCCTGTTGATATGCTGCATCCGGCTTCTGCGAACACCTGCTCGGCATGTCTTCCTGGAACCAGCGGCGCAGAAAATCTCGGTGTTTGTCCTCGCACTGATAGCCAAAGCCCAGGGCCGAGGTATACGGGCAGTCCAGGTGACCTCTCGCGTCGTCGGCCGGCAGCTCGGCCCACTCGCAGTGGCTCACGAGCTCGGCCGACACATACCCGACGGCGGCGCGCTCGGCCTCCGAGAGGCACGCGACAACGTCCTTGGCGACGACCGGCGTGCAACACCCCTCCGTCCAGTACAGCTTCGTGGGTCGGTCGTGCGGGGTGCACGACGGCGCATCGACGGTGGCGCTCGGTGCGGGCGCCGGCGGCGGCGTCGCGGAGGGTTGCGGGGCGGCGATCGACGCTTGGATGGGGAGCGATGTCTGGGCGGGCGCTCCGGACGAGCGCTCTCGCGTGCACGCCGCGACGCACGCTGCCGTGACCAGGATGGCAAAGCGCCTTCGCTCCACGGTGGTCCGTGGGGCGCACGCGCCCGTCACGTCGCCTGCACGCCCAACGTCGGTGAGCCGTGGCGAGGAGCGGGCGCCGCCTGCAGCTCGTCCGGCGCACAGGCTCGCGGGGCTCGGCGTTCGCGGTGTGCGCACGGGTCCAGCTCAGCAGATGGCCGAGGCGATGGCCAGCGGGGCCCATGGCGACCGCCCGCCTGGTGATCCCCGTCGGGGGGCCTGGTAAAGGTGGCCCAGGTGACCCTCCCTGCATGATGGCTTCGCGGCTCGCGCTCCTCCCCCTCCCGCTCCTCGTGGCTTCGTGTGGTCCCGCCGCCGGGTCGGCCCCCGCGGCGCTCGCGCCGGCCTGGGTCGCCATCCCCCCGCCCCGCTGGAAGCGCCCGCGCGCGCCGCGAGCGCGCCGGCCGTGGATCCCTCGGCTCCGCTGGCGTTGCCGATCGCCGCCATCCCGCCGGCAACCTGGGTCGAGCCGCCCCTGGGAGAGCAGGAGCGGGCCAGGGCCGGTCGGGACCCGTTCCGCGAGCACACCGAGATCGCCCTCGGCGAGCACGTGGCGATCTTCGCCGCGAAGGGAGGCGGCGCCGACCCTGCGGGCGGAGCGTTCGCGGTCGACGAGAAGCTCGGCGTCGTCGGCCCACTGAAGCTGCCCGCAGGCTTCACCTGGGTTGGGGTCGGCGGCCCGCAGATCGACGCGCTCTATGCGGCCACGCCGGAGGGCGCGCTCCACCGTGCCGCCGGCGTCCGCGATGCGCTGAGGGCGGACGGCTTCGAGCCGCGCGGCAGCGTGCCTGGCGCGACGGCCTGGGACGCCGCCGGCGCCCTCATCGCGGCCGCGGCCGGAGAGCGCGTCAGCGTCTCCGCCGACGAGGGCCGCAGCTTCACCTCGGCCGTCGTCGCGCCTGGCAAGGCGGTGCGCGCGGTGCTCGTGCGACCCGACGGCGTGCTCGCGGCCGTGGTCCAGGCGCCGGCGCGTGGTCAGCAGCCGGTGGCGCCCGACACGTTCCTCTCGCTGGATCGCGGGCAGACCTGGAAGCGATCTGCGTTCCAGCCGCGATCGATGGAGCGCGCAGGATCCTGGATCTGGAACGGCAATGCGAACTGCCCCGCCGTGCTGAGCCGCGACGGCCAAGCGTGGACCAGGACCGCTGCTGCGTCCTTATATACCGCGTCCTTGTACGCCCGACCCACGTTGGGCATCGCGCTGCACCTCTCCCCCGCGATCCGCGTCATCGAGGCCGGCTCGTTCCGCTCATCCGTCGCCCCGCCAGCGCCCGAGCCGCCCCGGCGCGGCGACACCGCGATCGGGCGGGAGCCGCGGTGCAAAAGCGACGACGGGGGCGTCGTGGGCGGTATCGGACTCATGGGCGCGGCTGGCGTCTCGTGCGGAGGCGCGCTCTGCCTGCTCGAAAGCGCCACGCCGCGGCCACAGCCGACACGCACACAAATCGCGACGTTCGGCGACGGGATCTGCGAACCAACGAGCGCGCGACCGCCCGGCAGCGCCTGCGCCGCGCACCTCAGGCGGCCACCGACGTTCGCGGTCGTCGACCACATCGCGAGCACCGTGATGCCAGTCGCGGCGCCTGAGGGGTGCCCGCAGCTGGTCGCGCTGCACAACGCGGCCGGCATCGGCGTGCTGATCTGCCGCGGAAGCGGCGGGGGCGCGACCCTCTTCGTGCGGGGCGCGCAAGGTGCATGGCACGCGGAAGGGAGCCAGGCGACCCCGGCCGAGGCGCTCAAGTGGATCGCCGCGGCGCAGGATGGCACGCTGCTCCTGCTCGAGCCGGCGCTCCCCCTGGCGCGCGACGTGGAGGTCTCCCAGGACCTGACGCTGATGGAGATGCGGGACGGGCAGGTGCGGTTCCGCGTGCGTCCAAATCCTGCGCCGGACGTCAAAGGAAGGGTGGGGCTCCCGCCCCCCGAACCCCGGGATCCGCGCTGGCACGTGCTGACCCACGGCGGCGAGCTCGTGCTGGAGACGCCCTCCAGGCCGAAGCCTCCGACCGAAGGCCGCCGGATCGGCCCCGCGGGGCGCTAGCGCCGCGTCCCGCGGTCCATCGCGTCGCGGGAACCATCGCGGGACATCGCGGGACGCAACCACGTCACGAGCGATGCGCGTCGCGGGACCCAACCACGCCACGGGCCATGGGCCGTCGCGGGACCCAACCACGTCACGGCGATGGGCACGCGCGCTCCACCTCGCAGGATGGATCTCCTGGGACTGGAGCCGTTAGCATGGTGGACGCATGCCGCAGCAGCCACCGACCGAGCCGCAGCAGTCACCGCCCGGGCCACAGCAGTCACCGACCGGACCGCAGCAGCCACCGACCGAGCGGCCCTTCTCACTGACAGACGGTGCCCTCGCCGCGTTGGTGGCCACCGGCTACGGCGTTCCGGCGCTCGCGGCGCTGCTCTTCGGCGCGGGACAGCTCGTCCGACTCGATGCCGCGATCTTCGCCGCCGGAGCGCTCGGGCTGGCCGGTTGGATCGGCCTGACCGTATGGACATACCGCGCGATACGACGCCGGGGGCGCGACCCCTTCCAGGTGGCGGCCGAGGTGCTCACGCTGCTCCTCCTGCCCGCCTGGGGCCTGGCGTACAGCCATGATGCCCCCGGGACGTGCACTGTCTCGGCATGCGACGCCGGCACCACGGCGTTCCGGCCGCTCGCCGAGCCGGAAGTCCACGGCCTGATCGCGCTGCACGCCCTCACCGCGCTCGCCTATGTCGTGTCACGGCGCCGGAAAGAAGCGCTGCCTGGCCCTGCAGAGCTCGTCGTCCATGCAGCGCTGCTCGTCGGAATTGCGCTCCACGTCCTGCTGGCGGTGCACTTCGGCCCCTGGGTCGCGGCCGGCCTGCTCGTGCCGCCGCTGCTCCTGCCGTGCGTAGCGCCGGTGTTCACTGTCGTCTTCTATTCCGCCGAGCTGCGCGCTCGCCTCTTGAGGCGGGGCGTCGAGGCCAGCGCGCCCGCTCCGTTGGCCGCTGCCGATCCCGCCTATCGCGCGGGGCCGCCGCAAGTCCCGCTCCCGCCGCGGCCCGCGATTCACCGACCCACGTTGTGGCGCGCCCTCGCGGCTTCCCCGCTGCTGCTCGGGGTTCACGCCGTCCTGCACGCGGCCTGGCTGGGACATCCGGCAGCCGCCCTCCAGGTCTTCACCCGCACATGCGGGTACACGCTGTCGCAGCTCCCGATCGTGAAGCTGCCCGGTGATTGCCACTACTTGTGCACCGTCGCTGCGCGCGGCCACGCCTGGCTTGTGCGCCCGATCCGGCTCGGACGGCGGGGCGGCACGCCGATCCTCGTCAATCGCCAGCTCGCCATCGCCAACGCCTTCGAGGATCTGCTGCACGAGCGCTGGCCGCGCTTCGGCCGCGCGGCGCGCCAGCTCTACGACCGGATGGGGCTGCCCGTGAGCCGATACATCGGCGCCGCTTGGGCTGCGGATCTCGTCTATCTCGCGATGAAGCCGCTGGAGTGGGCGTTCTACCTAACGCTCCTGCTGCTCGACCCGCGCACCCCCGAAGAGCGGATCGACCGTATGTACAGGTGAGAGCGGCCCAGCGGCCCAGCGGCCCGCCCCACCCCCGACCGACCCAGGTTGAGCCATCATCACCCGACCGACCCGCAGCACGACCCACCCGGGTTGAGCCATCGAACGGGTTGAGCCATCGAACGAAAGCGTACGCAAGAGAAAACTCGACCCGGGTTGTCGGTCACCGGATCTGCGCGCCCCCAATCCATAAATGACCGGGGTTGATTCAATCGCTTCGCCTCACCTATCGACCCATCAGCGCCGCCCTGTCAGTCAGAGCCTATCTAAAGTCACCGCTCCAATCGCCGCATACGCACTCGACCCGGCATACCCCACTCTTGGGCGTACGCGCAGCGCCAGACAAGCGCTCCGCCCGCTCCGGCTTTTCCAGACGGACGTCCTCCACGACACGACAACAACGCGCCGAACCCGTTCCCGCGCTTCTCGCATCGCGGAGAACGGCGCCATGCGGTATCTACACCACGAGCCTGAGGTCCGTCACGCTGGCGCCGTGGAACGTGCGCATCCACCAGGTTCCCGCCGGGAACACCACACCGCGTACCCCGGCGCGCCACCGTTCAAGCGCCGCGCGGTACGACGCACGAAACGCCCGCACCGCAGCACCAGCGATTCGCCGTGCATCACCCTGCTCGCGGCCAACGGCGAAGGTCGGATTACGTTCGCCCAGCGCCTCGAAGCTCGTGACGCGCTCGTACGGGGAGATCTTGCTGACTCGCTCAGCACCAAGAAAGCGACGCCCTTGCCGCTGCAGCGCCGCATGGGCCTGCGCCTCCTGTTCCTTGAGCGCGGCGGCGACCAAGTGCCGAAAGTCATCGATGCCGTCCTGCTCGACCGCCGGTGGCAGCGCGAGAGGCAGCATCACTTCCTCGGGCCACTGTGGATTTTCCGGATCAAGATACGCCACAGGACGCGCCGCATGCAGCACGCCGCAGCCGAGCTCTCTCACATCGACTTTCGCCCCCGGCCACTCACGCGCATGCCGGACGAGGCCAGCGGCCACAGGGTTCGCGAGCACGTAGGCGATCTTCTCCACGACTGCAGCGCGCGTCAGGAGGCGCACAACGCTCGTGGCTTCGTGGTCCCATACCGGTCCCTCCCACGCGCGAAGCACCTTGGTTCCGAGCGCCACAATGCGATGAAAGAACTGCAAGAAGCGCGGCAGGACGCCATTCACATCCGTCACGACCAGGTGTAGATGGGTTGACATCGCGCAGAACGCGTGTACTTCGATCCGGAAGCGACGGGCCGAGACCGCGAGGGCGTAGACCAAGAGCTGGGTGATCGCTGCGTCGGGGCGCAAGAGCAGGTGCCGACGCAAGACGCGACGGGTGATCATATAGGTAGCGCCGGGCGAGATCTCGCGGGGGTGGCTCATGGCCCGTCCGTATCAACAAACGCTGTGCCAGAGATTGTAGTCAATCATTTCGAGCACTTGCCACGCCCCACACGTGGCGATCACTGCGCCAGAGGTGGCGACCGCCATGCCGTCTTCCACCTCGGATGTTATTTTCACCACCTCCAGACATCGCAGCCCATCCCCTTCCACCAACCTCTCCCCCATCCAATCCAAACCCAACCTAGGTTAAGATTTGGGAGCAAATCTAGGTCGGGTCTTGGAACGACCTGCGTCGAGTCTCCGATCTGGGTCGGGCCTTCGGGTCCAATCTGGATCATGTCTCAACCTGGGTCGGTCTGTAGTTCCGCGCTCCTCGCGGCGTGCGGTCAGGCTTCGGAGGAACCTGCTCCGGGATCAGGGTCCGGCGGCGGCACGACGGCGACCTCAGGGACGGCGACGTCAGGCGCAGCCAGCACCGGCAGCACCAGCAGCACCAGCAGCGCCGGCGGCACCGGTGAATCGACGGCCGAGGCGGCGGGAACCGGCGGCTCGACCGGGGCTGCAAGCGGCAACCCTGGCGCCTGCGAGCAGGGCACGACGAGCACGGCGTGGGCGACGAGCTGCCAGACCGCGGGGGCCAGCTGCACGGCAGGCACCTGGAGGGCGCCGCGCGACGGCGGCGAGACGCGCGCGCCGCTGCGCCACGAGTCGGCGCACTTCGCCTTCTACTGGCCCGAGGGGACGGACATCGACCTGAGCCAGGCGGAGGAGGCGGCGGACACGCTCGAGAGCATCTGGAGCGGGTACTTCGGCAGTCCCATCTTCTTCCCCGAGCCGTACTGCAGATCAGCGGACAAGTGGAAGGCCGCGGTCCATTTCGACAACAGCTTCCCGCTCTGGGGCGGCGGGTGGAGCCGCAACGGCGTCAACTACACGGGGATGTGGATCGGCCCCGACGCCGCCCGCGACCCGTGGGGGCTCGCGCATGAGTTCATGCACGGCGTGCAGTCGACGACGCAGGCGTTCCCCGATTGCGGCGGCGACGGCTGCTGGATCTTCGAGAGCCACGCGAACTGGATGCCGCATCAGATAGGGCGGGACAACGTGCACTGCTCGGACATGCTGCCGAACATGCCGCACCTCTACTACGGCAACACCCGGAATCGCTATTGCAACTGGCAGTTCTTCGAGTTCCTGAAGGACAAGCACTGCTACAGCGCCGTCAACGACATGTGGGCCTACGAGGCGCCGCGCGGCCAAGGGGACCCATGGCAGAAGCTCATGCTGAGCCGTGGCTGGGACCTCGAGCGGCTCAACGACGAGTTCGGCGAGTGGGCGATGCACAACATCACCTGGGACTACAAGGACCCTCCGCCCACGGACGGAGGCGATCCCTCCGGCGTGTATCGACGAAATACGGCTCGATCGAGGCCGACATGACGTCGAACGGCCGCACCGATCGCCGGCTTCGTCTCACGCGCCTCGAGGCGCTCGACGCGGACTGGGCTCAGAATCGCCGCTTCGTCTCGCCGTATCACTGGGCACCGCAGCGCTGGGGTTACAACGTCGTGCGCCTGCACCCGAAATCGGACGCGACCAGCGTGCGCGTTGTGTTCCGGGGCGTGACGCAGGCTGGCGCCGACTCCGGCTGGCGCTGGGGCCTCGTCGCGACGGACCCGGAGCTGACCACATCGCGCTACAGCCCTCTGCAGCGCGGGAGCGACGGCGAAATGGACTTCTGCGTCAGCCCCGGCGGGCAACGTCTACCTGGTCGTGGTCGCGACGCCGAATACCAGAAGCTGGTCTGGACGAAGCCGTCGGACGGGCCAGCGTACCCGTCGATCTATCGCTATCCGTACATGGTGGAGCTCGTCGGAGCGTGGCCCGCCGGCTTTCAGGACGGTCAGCTCGATGCGTGTCCGCGGGGCACGACGAGGCACGCGAACGGCGGCGGCTGCGCGCCCGCGGGCACGCCGTCGAGCGTCTACGTCGGTCCTTACGCGACCATCCCCTCGGCGGAGAGGTGAGCGGCGACGTCCGCGTCGAGGATCACGCGACCATCGTCAACGGCGTTATCTCCGGCGGCCGTGTCGGCGCGCTCAGCCTGGTCGGGCAACGCGGCTCGGGCATCCAGGCGCGCGGGTTCAACGTGAGCGGCTCGGCGAACGTGCAGACCACCTTCTACCCGCTCGGCTGGTTCGGCGATGGCCAGTCCGTCTCCGGAACAGCAAAGCTGCTCGGGGATGTCGAGTTCGTCGCCACATCGAAATCGAGCAACACGTTCTACGGGTTCGTCCCCGCCGACTGGGCGGGCGTCTCGACGGTCACCGAGGTGACGACCGCGCCGCCGTACACCTGGCGGCGCTGAGGCTACGATGCAGACGATGCTTCATGTTGGGCTCATCGGTGACCACGACGACGCCGTGACGGCCCACCGGGCCATCCCGGTGGCGCTGCGGCTGGCGGGAGAGGCGCTATCCGTGCCGCTCTCCTTTGAATGGGTGCCGACCGAGGAGGTGACCGACGCCTCGCGGGTGGCTCGTTACGACGCCCTGTGGTGCGTTCCGGCGAGCCCGTACCGGAGCATGGATGGCGCGCTGCGCGCGATCCGCTTCGCCCGCGAGCAGCGGCGCCCGTTCCTCGGCACCTGCGGGGGCTTCCAGCACGCGGTCGTCGAGTACGCGCGCCATGCGCTGGGCTGGTCGGACGCCGAGCACGCGGAGACCGCGCCGGAGGCGCAGCGCGCGGTGATCGCGCCGCTTGCGTGCTCGCTGGTGGAGGCCACCGGCACGATTCGCTTCAACGCCGGAACCCGCATCGCGCGGGCGTACGGCCGCCCTGAGGCCACGGAAGGATATCGGTGCCGCTACGGCCTGAACCCGGAGTTCCGGGCCGCGCTGGTCTCGGGCCCGCTGCGCATCGGCGCCGAGGACGACGCCGGCGACGTGCGCGCCGTGGAGCTCGACGGCCATCCGTTCTTCGTCGCCACGCTGTTCCAGCCGGAGCGCGCCGCGCTCGCCGGTCGGCTGCCGCCGCTCGTGGCCGAGCTCATCCGAGCCTGCTCGAGCGCCGCCGGCTGAACGCCGGCGCCGCTTCACGAGGTGTTCCTGCGAGGCGCTGCGCGTGCGGCGCCGGCGTTCAGCGCGATTGCAGGAAGTACCTGCGCGCGGCCTCGCAGAGCTCGGGCCAGCGCTGGGCAAGGGCGGGATCTGCTGCGAAGCGGCCTGCCCAGAAGGCGTCGAGCGAGGCGCGCGCCGCGGGGGTCGGCACCCCGTAGCGTGCGTTCGTGCTCTCCACGTAGGCGGGGTACAGCTCGCACGCGACGACGAGCCCGGCGTACTGGTTGAGCGTGAGCGAGGGTGGCGGGCGCGCGCTGAGCGGGTCGCTCACGCTCCCGGGGGCCGGCGTGGAGGCGGGCGGGACACTCGGCGTGGCGGCCGGCAGCGCGCTCGGCGCGGCGACCAGCGGCGCGCTCGGCGCGGCGACCAGCGGCGCGCTCGGCGCGGCGGCCGGCGGCGCGCCCGACGCGGCGGCCGGCGGCACGCTCGGCGCGGCGACCAGCGGCGCGCTCGGCGTGGCGACCAGCGGCGCGCTCGGCGCGGCGACCGGCGGCGCACTCGACGCAGCGACCGGCAACGGGCTCGCCGTGGCAGCGGCCTGCGCGCTCGGCGTGGCCGCAACGGAATGACGCTCGTCGTGGAGCGGCACCGCCGCGGAGTGGTGCGCGGGCGCCGGACCAGGCTCGCGCACCGGCTGTCCATCGGGGCTGGCGACGGGCTGAAACGGCAGCGCCGAGTCGAAACGAGCGACGGACGGCCGAGGGCGCTCTTCGGAGGCCACCGGGATGAAGGGCAGCGCCGAGTCGATGACCCGCGGCGAATCGGGGAGCGTCTTGCTCAGGGGCTTCGACTCCGCGCCGCTCACCGGCGGGTCCGTCCGAGGAACCGACGCAGGCGCGGGAACAGGCACGATCGCGGGCTGGGTGACGGATTGGGGTGCAGGTGTGGACGCAGGCGCCGGAGGGGGCTCGGGCGCGGCCACAGGTGCGGGCGCGGCCACAGGTGCGGGCGCGGCCACAGATGCGGGCGCGGCCACAGGTACTGCCATCGGTGCCAGCGTGGGTGCTGCGATCGGCGCGGGCACACCGAGCGGCGCCGGCCCAGGCACCGCCGTTGACCCCAGCACCGCCATCGGCGCGGGCATCGGCGCCGGCATCGGCGCCGCCGGCGCCGCCATCGGCGCTGCCGCCGGCACGAAGGGCAGCCCCCCGCCCAGGCGAGACAGCGGCCCCTGCGCCTCGACCAGCGCCGGCGCGCTCGTCGTCGCGGTGACCTCCTCCGCTTCATGCTTCGCCGCGGTCGGCGGCACGAAGGGCAGCCCCCCGCCCAGGCGAGACAGCGGCCCCTGCGCCTCGACCAGCGCCGGCGCGCCCGTCGTCGCGGCGGCCTCCTCCGCCGCGCGCTTCGCCGCCGCCTCGTCCTCCGCGCGCTGCGCCGCGGCCCGCTTCGCCTCCGCCAGCCGCTCGTCGAGCGCCCTGTGCGCGTCCTTCAGCACGACAAGCGCCTCGGCGCTCTCGCCCTCCGGACCGAGGACGCGGCCGATCGCCAGGAGCATCTCTCGCGCGGCGCGCAGCGCCGCCTCGTCCGCCGCGCGGCCGGGCAGGTGCCGCCTGGCGAACGCCGTGAGCTCGTCGTCCTCGCATCGAGCGAGATCCGCGAGCCGGGCCGCCACGCGGCGCCGATCCGGATCGACGCTGCTGCCCGTCGGCCTGCGCATCGCCGCGTCGAGCTTCGCGAGCGCCTCGGTCAGCGTGCTCTTCTCCGGCGCCGTCCCTGAATCCGTGGCGGACCCCTTGCTCGCGACCCTCACGGCGCGAGCACGAGGACGGTGGTGACGCTCGGTACGATGGCCATGCCCGGCGCGTTCGTGCTGTTCTGGATCGAGATGCTCGTCAGGCGCGTCATGGGCGCGCAGCCGACGATCACCGTGAAGGCCGCCGTCACGTTGCGCGACGGGCCCATCACCATCCCGGACGCGACGCCGAGCGCGACGCCCGGGTTGTCCCCCATCGTGAGCGGCGCGACCGTCAGCATGTTGTGCGCCGGCGCGCAGGTGACGAGCACGTTCGGCACGAAGAGCACGCTCATCGGATGGAGCGAGATGTTCGGGTACGGGATCGGCACCGGGGCCGGCGTCGGGGTCAGGCACACGTCCGGGAACGCCAGGCACATCCCCCCTGCGGTCGTCTTCGCGAGCATCGCTTCACCCCTCGTCGTTGCTGGCGCCCGCGGCCTCGCGCGGCGCGCCCCTTCAGCCGATCTTGACCTGCTCGCCGTCGAGCTTCGCGAGCGTCCGCGCGGCGACGATCGTGTTCTCCCCACGCACCGCCGCGAGGCCCTCCGCGCGGAGATCGAAGACGCCCGCGCGCACCTGCTCGAGCGCCTCGACGAAGCGGAACGCCTGCTTCGCGCGCTGGACGAGCCGGTCGGCGCGCGTTTCCATGCGCTCGGCGACGACGACGGCCTTCTGGAAGTGCGCCTCGAGCGACCGGCCGACGAGCCCGATCTCCTCGATCGCCGCCGCCGCCGCCTGCGCGCGGATCTGGAGCTTGCCCGCGAACAGCCCGACCTCCCTGGCGGCGGCGATCTCGATCTGGTCGCCGGCGCCGAGCCCGAGCCGCCCCGTCGCCTGCACCTTCATATCGCCCTCGGCGACGATCCGCGTCGTCGCGCCCGCCTCGCCCTCCAGCACCGCGAGGACGAAGACTTGCTCGCCCTCCACCGCGCAGAGCACCCGATCCCCCGCGTCCGGCGCGACGAGGCAGCTCTTCGCGCGCCGCGCCGCGACCGGCCCGCCGCCGAGCTCGACAACGAGCCCCGACGCCGTGCCCCGGACGACGCCCGTCTCCAGCGACGGCACCCGTCGCGGCGAGGGCGACCGCTCGATCGCCGGCAGATCCACCGCGGCCAGGAGGTCGTCCTGCGCGCTGTCGTCGTGTGCCACCGTCAGGGGCTCGCGGGCCGCCATGCTCTGCATCTCGGGTCTCCTCGGCCTGGATCCGCCCGGTCAGGACGTGCGCGCCGCAACGCTAGTTTCGACGATTTCACGGCAAAAATCAATGGATTTCGTGGAACGCGGCCTCGCCCCAGGGCGCACTCGTGTCTCGTGGTTCCGCGCGGCGCGCGCAGCAGGCACGGTCACGCGCGCTGCCCATCGCGCTCGCCGCCGCGGCGCGGCTTCCAGTCCTCGATCGCGGCGAGCTTCTCGTCGTCGCCGAGCCAGCCCGCGCCCGCCGGCACCTTCGCCCCGTCGCGGCGAGCGCGGTGCAGCTTGGTGCGGAACATCGCTGCCTGCGTGAAGTCCGCGCCCGAGAGGTCGCAGTGCGAGAGGTCCGCGTACGCGAGCTTCGCGCCGACGAAGCGCGCGCCGGCGCACGACGCGAAGGCGAGGTACGCCTCGACGAGCTCCGCCCCCGAGAAGTCGGCCTCCGCGAGCGCGGCCCGCTCGAAGATGGAGTTCTGCAGCTTCGCCCGAGGAAACCGCGCCTTCGCCGCGCTCGCCTCGACGAAGAGCGCCTGCGTCAGGACCGCATCGGAGAAATCGCAGTCGGACACGTCGACCCCGGTGAAGTTGCACTGCGTCGCGTCGCAGCCCGCGAAGCTCGATCCAGCGACGCTGCCGCGCATGAACTGCGTGCGGAACAGCTTTGTTCCCTGGAACGCCCGCGCGCCCAGCGCCGCCTCGACCAGCGTCGTGAGCGTCAGGTTCGCGCCGTCGAGCAGCGCGGTGCGCAGGTCGAGCTTGTACAACGTCGCCTTCTCGAGGTTCGCGCGAGAGAAGTTCGCGCCGCCGGCCTTGACCTCGACGAGGTTCGCCCGGTCGAGGTTCGCCCCCTCGAACGAGGCGCGCTCCAGCGAGCACGTCGTCCAGCTGGCGATGGGCGCCTCCGCGCCCGACAGCGCCGCGCCCTCGAAGCTCGACTCGACGAAGGTCGCGCCGATGAGCCTCGCCCCCGAGAGCGTCGCCCCGTCGAGGCGGCTCCGGAAGAACGTCGTCAGGTGCAGGTCCACGCCCGCCGCGTCCACGCCCGACAGATCGCACTCCGAGAACGTCGACTCCTTGACGAGCGCGCCCCGCATCACGCGCGGCATGCGGACCCGGTCGAACACCGCGCCCGAGAGATCCGCGCCCGTCAGGTCGAGCCCGGAGATGTCCACGGCCTGGATCGGGTCCCCGTGGCGGACCTTGTCGAGCACCTCGTCGCGGTTCATGTCGCGCCTCCAGGAGCCGGCGCCGCCTGCCGGTCGAACCGGGTGAACTCGACGCTCGCCTCGGCGAACGTCGTGCGGTTGTCGCCGCGCGCGCGGCTGAAATCGGCCCGGCAGAGCTGCGCGCCCGTGAAGTCGGCCCCCGCCAGGCGCGATTTCGAGAGGATCGCCTCCGTCAGGTTGCACCCGCGGAGCGACGCGCGGTCGAGGTTCGTCCGGATCAAGAGGGCGTTCTTCATGACGGCGCGGTCGAAGGTCGCGCCCGTCGCGTCCGCCTCGGAGAGATCGGTCATCGTCATCTGGGCTCGATCGAACCGCGCGCCGCGCAGGTCCGTCGTCCGGAAGCAGGTCTTGTCGAGCACGGCGTCGCGGAAGTCGGCCTCCGGCAGGCCGCTCTTGTGGACGGCGACCCCCTCGGAGAAGCGCGCCCCCGCGAAGCGGGCCTTCGCCCCGGTGCAGCTCATCAACGACGTCTTGTGCAGCCGAGCGCCCGAGAAGTCCGTGCCGTCGAGCGAGCACTCGAGGAGCATCGCCCGCTCGAGGTTCGCCCCGGCGAGGTTCGCCCCGGCGAAGCTCGTCTGGAGGAACGAGCAGAGCGAGAGATCCGCGCCCGAGAGATCCACGCCGCCCCAGCTCACCTGGAGGGCGTCGGCGCGCTCGAGCTTCGCCCGCTTCAGGCTCGCCCCGGCGAGCCTCGCGCCCATCAGGACGGCCTCGGTCAGATCGGCGTCGTCGAACACCGCGCCCTCGAGGTTCGCCTTGCCCAGGTTCGCGCCCCGGAGCCGCGCGCCCGTCAGGTTCGCGCCAGAGAGGTCGGCTTTCGCGAGCACCGCGCCCTCGAGCACCGCGCCCGAGAGGTCGCAGCCGCGCAGGTCGGCCCCCTCGAGGAACGCGCGCGCGAAGCGCATCCCCCGCAGGTCGACCCCGCGGAAGTCCACGCCGGTGAGATCGCGCTCGTCGAGCGGCTCGCCCGCCTCGCGCGCCGCGTCGACGACGACGCGCGCCATCTCCGAGGCCTCGGCGGTCATCGGCAGGGCCGCGGATCGCAGGTGCGCCGAGCCGCGGTAGCCCTCGCGCGCCGCCTGCTCGAGGCGGAGCAGCTGCTCGGGGAACCCTGGATCCGCGAGCATCGCCTCCAGCTCGAGGTTCGGCACGCCGCCGAGGCGCGCCGCCTCGGCCAGCTCTGCGTACTGCTGGAGCTGCGCCTTGGCCGAGAAGCGCGGCGGGCCGCCCGGCGGCTCCTCCCCGGTCTGGCCGCGCCGGAGCGCCTCCTCGGACACGTCCATCTCCGCGGCCTGCGCCTTCAAGCGCTCCTCGGCCTCCTTCTTCAGCCGCTCGGCCCTCTCCTTCTCCTCCTCCATCTTCCGCGACGCCGCGTCGAGGTACGTCACCAGCGCGTCGAGATCGTCGACCGGCGGAGGCGCTTCCTCCTCCGGCAGCGGCGCGTCGAGGCCGAATCGCGCCGGGTCGATGCCGTCCGCGAGCAGCTCCTCGCGGCGGCGCTCGCGCTCCCGCTCCGCGCCGCGCCGCAGGTTCTGCATGGCGAGGTTCTCGCTCTTGAGCCACTGCACCATCTCGATGCCGGCGACGTTCGCGGCGACGCCCGACTCGCGGGGCGGCATGAGATCGCTGTCGCTGAGGGACGCGATCGAGCCCCGGTCCTTGTCGATCCGCCGGGCGAGCGCCTCGCGGTAGTGCTCGATCGGCCGGGGGCGGCCGATCTCCTCGCAGGCGACGACGAGGTCGACGATCTCCCCTGCGTCGTCGTCGGCCACGGGCATCGAGCCGTGGAAGATCACGACGCCGAGGTTGGCCGAGGGGAAGAGCCACACCGTGTCGCAGCGGACAGGCAGCTCCAGGAACGCCTCCCCGCTCGCGTCGCGGCGGGTGACGAGCACGCGCGCGGCGAGGCCGGGGAGCGCGCCCTCGATGCGCGGGCGCGTCGGGTGCATGTTCTCCACGAGGAACGCCTCGTCGCCGCGGAGCGGCTCGGCCAGCCATTGATCGCTCGGCGCGACGTTGAAGAAGGCGGGATCGACGTCGGGCGGCAGGCCGGGCGCCCACTTCTCGACGTAGTCCGCGCCGTACGTCCCCGCGCGGGCGCGGCGCTGGCCGAACGTCACGTCCATCGCGAGGAAGGACGCCGGGCCTGGCCGGTCGCCGGGCGAGCGGATCAGCGCGCCGTAGTGCTCCACGTTCGGCAGCGGGCGGACGCGCTGCCCGCCGCGCTCGATCTCCTCGATCCCCTTCCCGTAGGGGTTCGCCGCGTCCTTCGGCCCGCCGAGCGCGCGCGCCCAGTCGATGGGCATCTCCGAGAACGGCTCCGGCTCCGTGAAGCCGTGGCCGCTCCAGTACCGGTCGCCCAGCACGGCCAGGCGCTTGTCGACGGAGCCGAGCCGCGCCCGGACGAACGACGCGCCGACGCGGCGGCCCTCCGGGGCGTAGCACCGGCCCGCGACGAGGAGCTCGCCGCGCGCCTTCGTGATGCCGTCGTCGAGCGGGAGGCTCCCGAGCGCCGCCGTCGCGGCCTGCCAGAACGACATCTCATCGACGAGCGCGCGCGGCGCGTCGAGGGGGAACGCCATCATGGCGCCCACGTGGAACCTGAGGCGCCGCGCGACCTCGACGACGCGCGTGAGCGCCGGGACCTTGAGGGGTTTGACGACTCGCATCCGCGCTCAGATCTTCGTGAAGGCGCTGTTCCACGCGATGACCCCAGCGAGGGTCAGCGCGATCGCCTGCTGCTTCAGGTAGGTGCCGAACTGATCCATCTTGGCGCCGACAGCCTTCTTGTCCATCGCCGCGAAGTCGAGCTTGATCAACGACGTCTCGAGCTTGAGCAAGTAGGCCTGCTGGGCGAGCGCGGCGTGGTCCGTCTTGATGACGCCGGTCGCCCCCTTGTAGACGAAGAGCTCGTGCTTGTTCGGCGTGAGGTCGAACGTCAGCCCGAGCACCTCCCACTTCAGGTTGGTGGCCGTGATCTTCGCGTTGGGCGCCTTGATCAGGAAGTTCGTGTCGGACTTCAGGTCGACGTCCGCGCCGAAGTGGCCCTTCCAGGTGGTGGCGACCTCCGTCTTCCAGCTCTTGTAGTCGTCGAAGTTCTCGGCCGTGACCTTGTGCATCCACGGCCCGGTCACCGTCGACGAGCCCTCCGGCTCGATCGTCTGCTCGAACTTGCCGTGGACGTCATGCTTCATCCCGCCGCTCGTGATGGTCAGCGTCATCCCGTCGGTGATGGTCTGCTTCATGCCGCCGGCTTCGACCGTGTCCTCGCGGCCCGTCTTGATCGTGGTCTTGCGCGTCGCGTAGTAGGTCTCCGTCGCCGCGGCGGTGACCTGGAGCGTGTACGTCCCGCCGATGCCCGCCCAGAGGTTGCAGACCACCATGCTGAACTTGTTGCCGCTGACGTTCTCCCAGGAGTCGCCGCCGATCCATGAGCCGCCGTCTCCCGAGGTCGTCTCGAGGTAGCTGAACGTGACGTCGACGAGGCTGCTGCCGGCGATGGCCGGGTCGGCGTTCTCGGGGGACAGGAACGTGCCGGTCTGCGTGTCGCCGTCGCCCGTGTAGACCGCCCCGTGGTTGGCGCTCGGCGTCCCCATGTAGATGCCGGTGCGGTTGTTCGGCGTGCTGAGGAAGATGAACTCCTTGCCCTGCTCGTCCTCGAGCACGAGCTGGTTGCCGCTCCCCGTCCGGATGATGTTCTGGCTGAGGTTGCGCTCCGCGACGACGCTCGGCCGGTGCGCGTTGGGCACGACGCCGGCGATGAAGGGCCGGTCCGGGTCGCCGCCGAGGAAGGAGATCATCACCTCGGTGCCCTTGCGCAGCGGGAAATGGAAGCCCTCGGTCGTCCCGCCGTGCGGCTGCATCATGCGCACCCGCGTCGAGATGCGCGCGTCGGGCAGGCCGCTCGTGTCGAACTCGAAGCGCACGAGGTAGCGGCCGTCGGCGTCGATCTGCGCGTACTGGCTGTCGGCGGGGCCGCAGACGATCGCGTTCTCGAACCCGTAGATGCGCGGCCACGGCGTCGCCTGCGGCGCGCGGAACTGCACGTCGGCCGGGATCGCGAGCAGCTTGATCGCGTAGATGTCCTTGGCCGAGAGCCCCGTCAGCCGCGCGACCTCGGGCGTGATCCCGGCGACCGACGCGCTGTGCTGCACCTCGAGCGCGAGCCACTGGTCGACGACGTCGGCGGGCTGATCGTCCAGCGAGAACCGGTACCCGGCCCGCGGCCCGAGCGCGTCGCCGCTCCCGCGCAGGGTCACCTCGCGGCAGCCGATCGACTGCGCGCGCACCTGCGCGAGGCGCTCGGCGTCGCTCTGCACGAAGACGCGGAAGCCGTACTCGCGGATCGCCCCCACCCCGTTCGCGGTGATGCTGCTCTCGCCCTTCACCGACGCGGACGGGTTCGAGTAGTTGTAGTCGGCGATGGTCACCGTCTTCGGCAGCCACTGCACGGTCTGCTCGATCTGGTGCAGGCCCGGCGGCGCGGTCACGTCGTCGCCGAAGAGCGGGACGTAGCGCACGACCCCGCCGCCCGGGAAGTCGTCGTGCAGCCCGCGATCGTCGACGATGACGAGCACCTCGCCGGGCCCGTCCTCCGGGTGCTCGAAGAAGTAGTAGAGGCCCTCGCGCTCGAGCCACCGGTGAAAGAACGCGAGGTGCGTCTCGCGGTACTGCGCGACGAACTCCTCGACCGGGTAGTCGCCGTCGTTGATCGAGAAGCGGAATTCGCCGCCCGCGAGCCCGCCGTTCTGGAGCGTCGCGGAGAGGAACTCCTTGACGGGCTGGTTCGTGAAGACGTGGCTGCGCCAGAAGTGGCGCAAAAACCAGAGCTTCGGCACGAGCAGCGCCTGGTACAGCGCCCGCTCCGCGCTCTGGTGCAAGAGGCGAACGCTCGCGATGACGCCGTGCACGACGAGCGGGTCCTTCCCGTCGCCGCGGCTCGCGCGCACCGTCGCCCGCTCGCCCACCGCCTTGCGCACGTCGGTGCTCGTCGGGACGGAGAAGAAGAGCTCGAACTCGTACGGCTGCGAGACGTGCTCGGTACCGCGAAAACCGATGAAAGCAACGCTGGCGAGTGCCGAGCACGAGAGCGAGAAACCGTCTGGGCGCATGGAGAGCCTCATCATCCCGGGCCTGGTGTTGAGGGCGGAATCTCCGTGCGTCGCGTCGCGGTGTCAACGTCTGCATGCACCACGAGAGTGCTGTGGAACAGCGGATCCGGTGGTGGGACGAGAGCGCACCTGTGCGACGTTTGCCGCGCAGCGCGGGCTCGACGGCGCGCGCTTGACGACGATCGGCCCTGCCGTGTCAGGCTCGTGGACGCCGAAGGGAGGCGGCGTGGCAGACATCGTTCCTCCGGAAGGCAGGCGCGCGCCGGGTTTTTCGCACGGGCGCGCCGGTTTGCGCTCTCATGGCCGGCCATGGAACCCCGGATCTGGCTGCTCGTGAGCCGATACCACCTCGACGCCGGGCTGTCGTCGCTCCTGGTGGACGGCGTCGCGACGGCCGGCTTGCTCGTCCTCGCGGCGCTCGCGCTCCGGCTCTCGCGCCGGCAGCGCCGCGCCGCCGCGCAGGCCGAGGCCTCGTTCATGCCCGGCGCCGCGCTCGCCCCCGGCGAGGCCGTCGTCATGGGCACCGTCGAGCGGGAGCAAGGCGCGGACGTGGCGGTGCGCGTCGAGATCGAGGAGGAAGGGTCCGAGTCCGAGACCTCCGGGGTCTGGACCTACCAGTGGGCCGAGACCGGCCGCAAGGTCCGAGTCCACCCCTTCTATCTTCGCCACGCGTCCGGCGCGCGCATCCGGGTCGAGCCGGGCGAGGACGTGCAGCTCGTCGACGCGCTCGACGGCATGATCCGGATCGATCTCACCCGGCGCGTCCGCGTGGCCGAGCTCCTTCCAGGCGAGAGGGTCTTCGCGATCGGCGAGCTCCGGCGCGCGCCCGATCCCGAGGCGCAGGCCCAGGGGTACCGCGAGCAGGCGCAGGGATACCTGCTCGCGCCCCCGCGCGGGGGGCGCATGCTCCTCTCGTCCGAGCCGCTCGGCGAGCGGTTCGCGCGCAGGGCGGCGTTCCACATGCGGTGGGCCATCGCCGCGGCCGTCGCGTCGCTCGTGTTCAACATGGCGTTCGCGGCCTTCCACGCGCGCCGCTGGCTGGGCGAGACGGTGGACGTCCGCGTGACGCGGCTCCAGGAGAACGAGGACGGCGACCACACCCGCTTCGAGGTCACGATGCGAGGCGATGGCGGCGCCGCCTTCTCCGACGAGGTGTCCCACGGCGCGTTCGCCCGCCTCCGCGAGGGCGAGACGGTGAAGGCGCGTTATGTCCCCTCGTGGAGCTCAGCCAGCGCCATCGGCCCCGACGTGACGGCCCACTCCGTGGCCTACGCCGCCTTGCCGCTCCTCGGCGTCCTCGCGCTCGCGTATCTCGCTCGCGCGCACGCCACACGGCCCTGGTACGAGAAGAAGCTGTTCGAACAGGGGAGCGGCAAGCTCGCGGAGACCCTGTCTTCCCCGCAGCAGGCCCCGAAGCGTCCGGAAGGCCGCCGCCGGGACCCCACTTCTGGATGACGGACCGCTCGAGTCGGCAGGCGCTGCGCATCCGACGACGGTCATCGAGACATCGCACCTGCGACCCCGGGGTCAAGCTGTAGAGCTGACAAATCCCCTCATCTTATTGGCATTCCGGGAAAGAGGAGCTTGAACAGGGAGGCGAGGAGACAGGGAGATTCATGAAATTTTACTCCCCGCCTCCCCGCCTCCCTGTGAATCTTCTCGAAACACTCGAGAGGATGCTTCAGGACCGAGAAAGCAGCTGCCGTTTCATCGACTCGAGAAGGCGTTGGACGTGCCGGTGAGCTTCGCGCTGCCCAGGTTCTTCGCCTCGAGCTTGGTCTCCGCGTCCCTCACTGCAGCCGTGCCGCTGCCCGTGATCGTGATCGACTCCTCGGCGAGCGCGTAGATCGTGAACTCGTAGGTGTCGGTCTTCGTGCCGGTGCTGGAGCCGAAATTGGGGCAAGGCCCGAGGTAGTTCGAGTTCTGCTGGGCGCCGAGCTTCGTCGCGTCCGCCTGCTTGAACCCCTCGGGCAGCGAGGTGGTGGTGGCAGGAATGTTGTACAGAACCCAGTGATAGCCGTTGGGCTGCGACGGCGTCGCGTGCGCCAGCGTGACATCGATGAAGGTGATGGCGTAGCTCTTCGTGCCCGCGGGCCCCGCGGTCCAGTGGAGCTCCGGCATGACGCTGTTCTGGAAGCCGGCGGTCTGGCAGGTGTACTTGTCGGCGAACTTGGCGCCTTCCGCGTGATTGGTGCTCGCGAGCGCGAACTCCTCGGAGGGCGCGCCGCCGCTCCCTCCGGAGCCGCCCTCTCCGCTCCCGCCGACTCCCGTCGCGCCACCCTCTCCGCTGCCCCCTGCCCCCGACGTCGTGGTGGTCGAGGCGTCGCCGCCGCTCGAGCT
Source organism: Sorangium sp. So ce327 (assembly GCF_051530205.1). Taxonomy (NCBI): domain Bacteria; kingdom Pseudomonadati; phylum Myxococcota; order Polyangiales; family Polyangiaceae; genus Sorangium; species Sorangium sp. So ce327. The sequence goes on from NZ_CP150330.1 coordinate 7,344,263, forward strand.
CGAGCTGTTGGCGCTGCTGCTGGTGCTGCTGCTGGCGCTCGGTGAGCCGGAGCTCGCCGCGGTCCCGCCGCCGTCCCCCGACACATCGGGATCGCTGCTGGAGCAGTTCAGGATGGCGAATGGCATGGCCGCGAAGGCGAGGTATCGAGCGCTACGTGTGAGCCTATCCGTGATGGTACGCATTGGCGCATGATGCCACACCGGCGTTCCTATCGCGATGACAGTCGCTTCTCTCCTCGCGACAAAGATCCGCAATTTAGCGGTACATTTCCCGGAACAGTGAGTGATCGAAGAATGTGAACGTTGACATGAGCGCGCCTGACGCGACACATCGCTCCAGGCCTCTCGCCCGCCTCTCGCCAGCTCGCCAGAGAGGAAGAGACGGAGCGGAGGGCCCTTGACCCTTGACACCGCGCGAGAGCGAGCAGGAGCGCCCGCGAGGACGCTCCTGCCCTGGCGGAAATGTGCAGAACCGCCGGGTCAGTATTGCGTGTTGTTGGACGTCGTGATCTTCGAGGAGCTCACGCCCATGAAGAGCGCCTTGCCGATGCCGCTGTAGCGGGTGTTCGTCATCGTCACGCTGCTGCTGCCGCTGTCCGTCCTGAAGATGGACTCCTTCATCTTCGAGATGTCGCACCGGTCGATGAAGACGTCGACCTTGAAGTCGGTCCCCCCGTTCTGCCGGATGAACTTGCCGGCGTTCTGCGCCGTGAAATTCGACACCTTGAACGTGCTGGCCGCGTTGATCTGGAACACCTTGTCGTCGCCGTTCTTCGCGGAGCCGCCGTTCAGCACCACGGTGCCGGATTTCTTGACCGTCAGGGCGTCTTCGCCGATGTCCTCCCAGACGATGTTCTCGAGCGTGACGTTGCCGTACGTGTGAATGCCGTCGGCCGCCGGCGCGCCGAGGACCACGTTCTTCAGCTTCGCGCCGTCCTCGAGCTTGAACACCGGCTTCTGGTCCTCGGCCTGGCTGCCGTCCCCGAGCGTGTTCTTGTCGGCGATGTACCGCTTGCCGCCGCCGTCGAACGTCTCGCCCGCCTTCACGATGATCGTCGAGCTGACGACGCCGCCGTTCCCCGCCGTCGTGGTGCCGCCGCCCGAGCTGCTGCCGCCCGAGCTCCCGCCAGAGTCGCCGCCGCCCACCGGCACGAGCTCGATGTAGTCGACCTTCAGGTCGTACCCCGACGACGAGGAGTTCTTGCCCTTGCACGTGAGCGCGAACTCGACATTGCCAGAGAGCGATTTCTCCCCGAGCGTCGCGGTCGTCCAGCTGTCGCCGGTGGAGGAGCCATAAGCGTCGAAGGACTTCACCGACGATCCCTTCACGGCGAGCTCGTACTTGCCGTACACGTTCCGCGTGGCGTAACGAAGGACGATCTTGTACGTGCCGGACGCGACCGACGCGGAGAACTTGAAGGTGTCCCCGCTCTGGTTGGCGCGGAGCTTCACGTTGTCCGCGTTGTCTTCGATCCTGTCGCCCGACGAGATGGACCAGCTCTGGTTCTCGGCCTCGATCCTCACGGCGCTGAGCGCGTCGCTCGCCGAGTCCACGTCCACATCCAGGTCGGCGCCGTCCGCCGCGAGGCAGCCGGCGAGGCCGAACGACAACAGGGCACCGAAAGCATAGGTCAATTTCAAGCTCATGAGTTCATCCCTCAATCATTAACGTTGCGCGCGACCGACGACCCCCACCCTTCACCCCCTCTGCGCACCCCTCCCCCCACGGGTCGTCATGTCCTCACGATGTCCACGTGATGTCTTGTCCTGTCTTCACGTGGAGAGCAATGCCCAGGCCACGGCGCGCCATCACCACCGGCAGCACATCAGGGCACCATGATTGCATTTTTCCGCCGAAAGACGGCGTTTCACCGGCTCCGGCGAACAGGCACGCTCGCGGCTGTCATGGCCCGCTGTCAACGACGTCAACCTGCGGTTGACAGTTGCGCCCGCAGGCGGCTCGACGGCGCGAGCCTGCCCTCCGGGCGCTCTTGCGGCGCTCAGCGCTGACCAGGGATGGATCGGAGATCGTGGACGCGCGCGGGGCGACGAGGCGGGCCGGCGATGCCCGCCGGGGCGTCGCCGTGCGCGGTCACTCTGCGTAGCAGACCTCGAGGCGCGGGCGGCGCGACGCCGTGGTGTCTTCGCTGGCCCGCCACTGCGTCGCCCCCGCCACGTCCTCTTCCATCACGAACCCGTAATTCGGGAGGACGCCGCTCACCCAGTCCTGCACCAGGTCGGTGAGGTTGGCGGTCCGCTCGCCGGTGCCGTTGACGGTGACGATCGACGCGAAGCTGAGCGGCTCCCAGCTCTGGTTGTAGCTGTTCCAGCTCACGGTCGTCTCGCCCCAGGGCGCGAGGGCCTCGTGGAGACGAACGGTGGTGACCGACGACTTGTACACCTGATTCATCGTCAAGGTGGCCGAGTAGACCGGCGCGCCGGCGGGGATGAACGAGAGGTCGAACCAGACCAGCGCAGCACGGAAGCCTCCGGTGCCGGCTCCGCCCGTGTAGATCGACGGGTACGACCCATCCTTGTAGGTCGGCGAAGCCGACCAGAGCGTCGCGTCCCAGACCGTGCCGAAGACGCCGCGCTGCACGGTCCTGCAGACGGGCGTGCCTCCGGAGCCAGCGCCGCCGGCCCCGCCCGCGCCGCCGCTGCCCACGCTCATCGAGCTGCTCATCATGACGCTGCCTGTGCTCGTGCTCGAGGCGCTCGAGCTGCTGCTCGTGCTGGATACGCCCGTGCTGCTGCTGCTCGTGCTGGATACGCTCGTGCTCGAGGCGCTCGAGCTGCTGCTCGAGCTGGACGAGCTCGAGCTGCTGGACGAGCTCGAGCTGCTGCTGCTCCCGCTGCCGGGTGGCGCATAGGTGAGCGTCAGCTCCATGTCGAAGGACAGATCGGTCGAATTGGGGGCCGATTGCTTGACCATCACGGCGAGGATGTTGCTTCCGACCACGAAGGAGCTCGGGGAGAGCGTCACCGTGGTGAGCTCGTCGTCGCGCGACTCCGCGGACGCATAGTCACCGTAGGCCGTGTTGGCCACGCGCTTCGATGCCACCTGGGCGCCGTTGAGCCAGACGACAACGCCGTCGTCGTGGATGAGCTTCATGGTCGCCTGCGCGACCGGCCCGTCGATCGGGATGATCTTGCGGAAGTAGGCGGTGGGATACGACGGCGTGGCCCGGTAGAGGGCCGTGCTCTCCCCGCCGTCGCCGTAGCCGAGCTGCCCCCAGCCCCCCTTCCACGAGGAGTCGTCGAACGTGAGGTTCCGCCAGGCCGTACCCCGGTCGACGCCCAGGTCGTCGTAAACCCAGTAGTCGCCGAAGTAGACCGCCGTGCGGGGGAGGCTCTGGATCGTGAAGCCGGCGTTGCTCTCGTCGGAGAGCAGCGGGTGCTCGGCGTCGGAGACGCGCACGAGCGCCGTCGTCGTGTCGGTGGAGGGAACCACCCAGTTGTAGCGGCCCGTGTTGGCGGCGCTGCTCGTGATCGTGGTCCAGGTCGCGCCGTTGTCGGTCGTGTACTCGATCCGGACGGTGGGGATGTTCCCCACGGTCGCCCAGCGGATCGGGAAGATGCCGCCCGGCGGCAGGCGCTCCCCGCCGTCGGGCGCCGCGACGTCGAGGGCCGTTCCCTTCACGATCGCGAAGCGATCGCTGATCACGCCGTCGTAGCGAACGTTGGACACCGTGAGCCGGTTGTCCTCGACGTCGAGGAGGCACGAGCCGCTCTGCGCCTCGTTGAAGTACATGAGCGGGTGGCCTCCCGAGCCGCCCACGTACGTGCCGTGGCCGGCGACGACATGGACCGCCCCTTCGTGGCTCCCCTTGCCAGGGAGCTTCACGTAGGGGCCGTCGCCGAGCGGCTTGCCGTCGTGCCCGTCGACGATGTGCCCGTCCGCCGTGGTCGGCGTATCGTAGGCGCCGTCCACGAGGAACGAGCGCTCGTAGTTGTGCGAATGGCCCGCGAGCACGAGGTCGACGCCGCCCGCGTCGAGGATGGGCGCGAGGTACTCCCGGTGCTCGATGATCAGCCAGTCCTCGTCCGAGTCGTGGGTGCCCTTCGTGTACATCGGAAAGTGCATGTACGCGATGATCCAGTCCTGTTCCGTCGCGGCGAGATCGGCGGCGAGCCAGGCCGCCATCGCGCCGCTCGAGTAACGCGAGGAGCCATAGCCGTCGAGCACGACGAAATGGACGTTCGCATAGTCGTACGAGTAGTAAGCCTCCGTACCGGAGGGAACCCCGCCGGCCTCCCCGGCGGTGGGGAGCACGTAGGCGGTGTAATAAGGACCGGTCTGCGTCGCCGAGTCGGAGCTCAGGCCCTCGTGGTTGCCGAACGTCGGCCACACGACCGTGTTGCGGAGGATCGCCGCGTACTGATTGAAGAAGCCGTTGGTGAACTCCTCGGTGGTGCCGAAGTTGTACGCCATGTCCCCCATGTGCAGGAACAGGTCGGGGCGGTACGCGCCGACGGTGTTCAGCATCGCGTCTCGCGTCGCCCAGGGCGCCGTGCCGCCGTAGCCGGTGTCGCCGATGATCCACGCCCGGAACTTCTTCGGCGTGGACACGGGCGGCGCCGTCTCGAAGTAGAAGGAGGAGGAGCCGCCCGCCAGCACCGCGCTCGATGTACCGACGCTGTAGTAGTAACGGGTGTTCGGCGTGAGCCCGCTGATGAGCACCTCGTGCTGGGTCGCGAGCGCGCCGAGGTCCACCGTCTGCGTCAGATTCGCCGGATCGGTCCCGTAGCGCACGCGGCTGTTCGTGCCCACGTCGGTCGTCCACACCACGTAGACCGAGTTGGGCGTCAACGACTGCAGATAGGGCTGCCTCATCACCGACTGAGCGGCCGCCTCGCCGGCCCACGCCATCGTCACTGCCACCGACGCTGCGGCCAGATGTCCGGGGTTCAATTTCATTGCTTCACCCTCCGAGCTTCCTGATTCATCCCGCCTTGCCTCCAACAAACGCTCGCCATGCGGCGAGCCGGGCGCCTTCCCGGCACGGTCACGTCAGCGATCGCATCGCGCCGGATACCGTTCGCGATCAGCGCATCGGACGTGAACGCGCTGCTACCATCTTACCGAAACCACACATGAGAGATCATCTTAAATCGGAGAGCCTCGCGCCGGCGGCAGACCACTCCGTTCTCTGTCTCTGAGCCGCGCCGGAGGGCAGCGAGTGCCGGGGCGCGCTCAAGCACAACAGAATTCCGTCGCGACTGTCGAGCGAGCGCCAACACTGGCCAACACTGGCCAACACTGAATACGTGTCCGGCGCCGACGGCGGGCGCTCGTCGTCCCAGCGCTCAGTCGCGTCCGCTCGCTCTTGCACGGGCGCTCGCACGGAGGATGGACGCCGGGGCCTTCGCCCGTAGCCGCCTCGCGCGACAGCGGTAGGTCAGTCTTGCAAAACCTTTCTGCTCCCTGGCCAGCCGGTGCGGCGCCCCTTAACGCCACGCTGCGGGATCATCATGAGGACCTCAAAGCATTGTCGTCGAGCAGCGGGTCGCTGCAGGATCGAGGGAAGCTAGCATGAACTCTTTTTCGATTGTATGAGGGATACGTGACATCGCGATTTCTGGTTGTTCTCCGCCTCCGCCGCCTAGCCGCGCGACCTGGGCGCATGATCGCGACGGGGGTGGGCGCTGGATCGCCGGCGCGGGCCGGCTCCACCCCGCGCCTTCCACGGCTCCCGCGACTCCCGCGTATCTCGCGAGCAACGACGGCCGGGCGCACCGCCATGGCGGCGGTCGGCGCGGCCGCCATGGCCGCCGTCCTGCTCCTGGGCGAGCGCCCTGCGCTGGCGGATCCGGGGGAGCCGGCCGAGGTCGAGGCGCGCCGCCTCGTCCATGTGCTCGGCTATGTCGCCATGGACTACGGCGGGAGCGTCGCGAACGGCGCCGTCACCAGCGTCATCGAGTATGACGAGCAGCTGGCGCTGCTCGGCGAGGCGATCCAGGTCGCCACCCGCATCCAGCCGTCCGCGCTCGAGAGCGGGGCGGGCGACCTCGCGCAGGGCATCGTCGGCGTGCGTGAGCTCGTCGAGGCGAAGGTCGCCGCGGATCGAGTCGCCATCGCGGCCAGGGGCGCGCGCGACCGGGTCGCGTCCGCCTTCCGGCTGGCGGAGGCGCCGCTCTCGCGGCCCGACGCGGCGCGCGGCGCGGCGCTCTACCAGGAGAACTGCGCCACCTGCCACGGCCCGACGGGGCACGCCGATACCCGGCGCGCGGCGAGCCTGGTCCCGCACCCGGCGAACTTCCACGACGCGATCATCGCCGAGCAGCTCGCGCCCATCGGTGTCGAGTCCGCGGTTCGATTCGGCGTCAGCGGCACGGCCATGGTGCCGTTCACCTTTCTCTCCGCCCGCGACCGCTGGGACCTCGCCTTCCACGTCGCCGGCCTCCACCACCCCGAGCCCGGTGAAAGCCCGAGGCCGCTCGATCTCCCGGGCTACTCGATGGTCGAGCTCGCGGTCCGCTCCGACGCGGACCTGCGCGCCGAGCTCGCCGCGCGCGGGATCCCCGCCGAGCGGCACGCGGCGCTCCTCGCGGAGCTCCGGCGGCGCGTGGCCTATGGCGGCGAGGCCGCGTCACACCCCCTCTCCATCGCGCGCGCCGCGCTCGACAGGGGGCGCGCCGCGCTGCGCGAGGGCAGGCTCGTCGACGCGCGCGAGGCGCTCAGCACAGCCCAGCTCGACGGCATCGACGTGGCCGAGGCGAGCGTCCGCACCGTGAACGAGGCGCTCGCGAGCGACCTCGGCGACGGCGCCTTCGCCCTTCGAGCGGCGCTCGCGGCAGGCGCGACGACAGACGCGCTCGACGCGGGCATGGCCACGCTCCTGCGCGACGCGACCTACGCCGAGGTCGCGCTCGCGCGGTCCGGAGTCGCGCCAGGTCGGCTCGTGGCCCAGGTCTCGAGCCGCCTGGCGCTGCGCGAGCTCGCCCCTGCGGCGCTGTTCCTCGCCGCGCTCGCCGCCGTCGCGTCGTCGCGGAGCCGGCGTGTCGTCCACGTCGCGTCGGGCGCGGCGCTGGTGCTCGCGCTCGCCGCCTGGGTCGCGGCGGCGCTCGGGCACATGACCGGCTTCTGGCGAACGCTCACGGCAGGCGCGACGATCTCGCTCGCGCTCGCGGCGCTCGCCGGCGCGGCGGCGCTCGCCCGGCGGCGCGGCGCGCTGCAGGTGCGCTCGCAGGATCCATGGCATGGCGGCCTGTCGCGAGGCGGCCGAGCGGCCGTGTTCGCGGCCGCGCTGCTGGCCGGCTTCGGCGCGGCGTTCTCGGCGCTCGACGCCGCGCTCGGGGTGTCGCTCCCCGTCGCGCCGCCCGCCGTGGCCGGGGTGTCGATCACGCTCGCGCTGCTCGCGGCCGGCGCGGCGCTGGTCACCCGCGCGAGCCGGGCGGCCGCGCGCCGCTGGGCGAGCCCTCCCGCCTGGCTCGCCTGTCTGCTGTGCGTCCCGCTCGCCGGCCGCGCCGTGGCCGCCCTCCAGCTCTGCGGGTTGTTGCCGCTCCACCGGATGCCGCTCCCTCGACTCACCGCGCTCGGCATCTACCCTGCGGTCGAGACATGCATTGTCCAGGCAGCGCTGCTCGGGCTCGCGCTCGCCGGCGCGGCCCGCGGCCGCCGCGCCGAAGGGGCGTGTTGACTCGTGCTCATAGGGAGCTCGCGAGAGCTACCGAGTCGCCAACAGGCGATGGCGGAGGCTTCCTCACGAAGACAGCTCATGTAGGGAACGGTCGCCCCGCGCACGCGCAGCCGAGCTGCCTTGATCCGACAGGCTGAGCAGCGCTGGGCCGGCGAGGGGCCGAAAACCGTTGTCTCGAGCCCGCGCCGCGGCGGCTCGCGTCGCGACCGACGCGCTTCCATTCTGGGACGCAGCGTCCTATCGTGATTGGCTGAAGCTTCTCGGAGATCCCTTCCATGACCATGAACAGCAAGCTGGCTTTTGCGCGGTGGACCAGCGGGTGCCTCATTGCGGTGCTCGGGGTTGGATGTGCCCAGATCTTCGGCTTCGATAAGTTGTACGAGGTCGCGCAGGGCAACACCGGAGGCGGGGGCGCTGGCGGCGAAGGCGGCGAAGGCGGGAACACGGGAGGCGGGGGCGCCGGCGGCGAGGGCGGTACGACCAGCAGCACCAGCGGCACGAGCGCGGGAGGCGGGGGCGCTGGCGGCGAAGGCGGCGCCGGCGGGGACGCGGGAGGCGGCGGAGAGGGGGCAGGATGCCCGGAGCCGCCGATGGGCGACCCCACCCTGGAACTGTCGATGATCGACGACATGGAAGATGACAACGACACCATCATCAAAGTGGTGGATGAAACGAACCCCCGGCAAGGGGCCTGGTACGTGGGGAACGATGGCGAGGGGACGCAAACGCCCGACGTGGGTGAGCCGTTCACTATGAGCCTCCTCGAGCCGCCGCGCGGCGACAGCACGTTGGCAGTGCACGTCGAGGGCGATGACCTGTTTTCGAAGTGGGGTGCCCTGTTCGGCTTCCAATTGAACAGCACTTCGGCGTCCAATCAGGGCCTCTACGACGCCTCCGCGTACAGCGGCATCACCTTCTTTGCCTATGCGGACGGCCCCGCCTCGACGAAGGTGACCGTTGACGTCGCCGACGTGCAGACCTGGAGCAAGGGCGGCATCTGCACCACCGAAGGGGGCGGGTGCGACGACCATTTCACCAGGGTCGTCACGCTGAAGAATTGCTGGACTCAGTTCAAGGTGCCCTTCTCCGCCCTCGCGCAGTCCAGCTGGGGCCAGCAGTTCGAGGCGATCGACCTGACGAAGATCTGGGCCATCCAGTTTCGCTTCTCGGCGAGCCGTGCATTCAGCGTGTGGATCGACGACGTGGCGTTCTACAAGGAGCCGGCGCCGGAGACGGAGCCCGAAGCGACGACCCCGTGAGCGCCGGAGCCGCCCGCGGGCTCGCGACGAGGGTCGAGCCCGCTCAGCGTCGAGACGCAGGTGCCGACGAGGTGCAGCCCGAGCACGGCGCCGATCCCCTCGCCCACCCCTAGGCCCAGGTCGAAGAGCGGATCGAGACCGAGCTCGGTGAGCGCGAGGGCCGCCGCCGGCTCGGCCGAGCGGTTCGCGGCGAGGAGCCATGGGCGGAGCGCCGGGGCCATCCTGACGGCGCAGAGGGCCGCGGCGCACGCCGTCAGCCCGTCGACGACGACGCCCATGCGCAGCCGCGCGGCCTCGAGCGCGAAGCCGGCCATCGCGGCGATCTCCAGCCCGCCGACCTTCGCCAGCACATCGAGAGGGTCGGTGGGATCGGGCACGTGAAGCGCGAGCGCGCCGGCGACGACGCTGGCCTCGCGCGCGACGCCCTCCGCGTCGAGGCCGGCGCCCGGTCCCGCGAGGCTCGCCGGCGGCGCGCCCGTGAGGGCGCACAGGACGGCTGTCGCCGCGGTCGTGTTGCCGACGCCGATGTCGCCGGCGCCCGCGAGCGTGACGCCCTCCGCGGCGAGCGCGCGGGCGGTCTCGGCCCCCGCCTCCATCGCGCACGCCGCCTCGTCGCGCGTCATCGCCGGCTCGCGCCGCAGGTTGCCGGTGCCACGCCGCACCACCCGCGGCGCCAGCGGGACGACAGGCGCGCAGGGCAGCGCCGAGAGATCGCCCGCCAGGCCGACGTCGACCGCGACCAGCCGCACGCCGTGGCGCGCCGCCAGCGCCGAGACCGCCGCGCCCCCGGCCATCACGTTCGCGAGCCTCGCCGTCGTCGCCGACGAGGGGTGAGCGCTCACGCCCTCCGCGACGACGCCGTGGTCCGCGCAGAACACGGCCAACCCCGGCGCGGGCGGCGAGAGCAGGAGATCGCTGCGCACGCCGGCCCACCACGCCGCGAGCTGCCCGAGCCGCCCCAGGCTGCCCGCCGGCAGGCCGAGCGTGGCCTGGTGCGCACGGGAGGCCTCCATGGCGGCGGCGTCGAGCGGTGAGATCGCCGTCGTGCGGAGCGATGAGCGCGGCGGCTCGCTCGACCGGCCCGCCGCGGGCGCGCTGGCGCCGTCGCGGTCTTGCCAGATGCCATGTTCGTGGACGACCTCATCGACCGCGCGCCGCTCTCGCCAGCCGCTCTCTTCCAGCATCGGTCGCCGCCGGAACGCGACGGGGTGGCCCAGGCAGAGATACGCTATCGGCTCCACGCCCGGCGGGAGGCGCAGCTCGTCGCGGAGGACGGCGGGCTCCACGATGCTGACCCAGCCGACGCCGACGCCCTCGGCGCGCGCGGCGAGCCAGAGGTTCTGCACCGCGCAGCACGCGCTCGCGCGCACCGCCTGGGGCTGGACGATGGTGCCCAGGATCGCCTCCCCGCGCGGCCTCAGATCGACAGCGACGCACACGTTGAGCGACGCCTCGAGGATCCCCTCGAGGCGATAGGAGAGGTACTGCTCGCGCCGGCCCTCCGGAAAACGGGCAGCCTCCGCCTGACGGCAGCGAAGGAAGCTCTCGCGGATCCGCGCGCGCTGCGCCTCGTCACGCACCACGACGAAGCCCCAGGGCTGGGAGAATCCCACGCTGGGCGCCAGGTGGGCGGCCTCGAGGATGCGCCGCAGGACAGCCCGGTCGAGCGCGCGCCCCGGCTCGAAATGCCGCACGTCCCGCCGCAGGGCGATGACGTCGTAGACCGCCTGCCGCGCTCCCTCGTCGAAGGCGGCGACGGCCTCCGGGACCAGGTACGACGGTTCGTGTGTGGCGTTCACGGCGGTCAGCTACCACAGTTGCCAGGCGATGGGCAGCCGATGGCCGTGCGCTGCAGATGGCCCCCTCGCGCGTCTCCCTTCGAGCCAGCGAGCCGCGCCGATCGGGCGCTGGGCGAGCGGGGACCGCCGTGCTCGGCCTCCGCGCCGATCGCGCCCATCACGAGGGCCCACCCCGGCTGGACGCGGCTACCCTGCCCTCGACAGGGAGAACCCCTCGTATCCCCGAGCCGCGACCGCCTCGCACCGCTTTCTGTAGGCGCCGACGCCCCCGGCGTAGGGCATGAGGACGCGCGGCTTGCCAGGGATGTTCGCCCCGACGTACCAGGAGCTGGCCAGCGGATACAGCGTGCCGCCGGCCACCTCGCTGGCGTGCGCGACCCACGCGTCCTCCGCCTCGGCGGTGGCCTCGATGCGCGCGAAGCCTCGCTCTCGCAGGTACGCGATGCAGTCCGCGATCCATTCCACGTGCTGCTCGATGGAGACGATCGCATTGCTGAACACGGACGGGCTCCCAGGCCCGGTGATCGTGAACAGGTTCGGGAAGCCGGCGATGGCGACGCCGAGGTAGGTGCGCGGGCCGTCGGCCCACCTCGCCGTGAGCGGCTCGCCGCCCCTCCCGCGGAGCTCGATCCTGGTCAAGGCGCCCGTCATGGCGTCGAAGCCCGTGGCGAACACGAGGCTGTCGAGCGTGTACTCCGCGCTCCGCGTCCGGAGCCCCGTCTTCGTGATCTCCTCGATAGGCGACGCCCTGACGTCGACCAGCGTGACGTTCTCCCGGTTGAAGGTCTCGTAATAGCCTGTGTCGACGCAGAGCCGCCGGGTCCCCAGCGGATACCCCCTCGGCGACAGCGCCTCGGCGACGGCGGGGTCGCGGACGGTCGCGCGGATCCGGGATCGGACGAACTCGGCGGCGGTCTCGTTGGCTTCCCGGGACCGCATCACGTCCGAGAACGTGGCGAGGAAGCCGGTGCCGCCCTGCTCCCAGCGAGCCTGATACGCGCGCTCCCGCTCCTCGGGCGGCACCTCGAGCGCGGAGCGCGGGTCGACGTCCATGATGACCCCGGCGCGCGTCTCGCGGGCCCTCTGCCGGTGCTCCGCGTAGTTCGCCTTCATCCACGATTCATAGGCCGCCTCCAGGGGCGCGTTGCGCGCTGGCACGCTGAAGCACGGGGTCCGCTGGAAGACGAAGAGTCGCGCCGCCTGCTCGGCGATGGCGGGGATGACCTGGACGCCGGACGAGCCCGTGCCGATGACGCCGACGCGCTTGCCGGTGAAGTCGACGCCGCCGTGCGGCCAGTGGCTCGTGTGGTATCGCTCGCCACGGAACGCCTCGAGCCCCGCGATGTCGGGCACCTTCGCGGCGGACAGGCAGCCTGTCGCCATGATCAAGAACCGGGCGGACACGCTGGCGCCGTCGTCGGTCCGGATCACCCACCGATCCGTCGCCTCGTCGAAGGCGGCCGCGGTCACCCGCGTCCGGAGCTGGATGTGCGCGCGGAGCTCGAACCTGTCCGCGACGTGCTCGAGATAACGCAGGATCTCCGGCTGCGTGGCGTATCGCTCGGTCCACGTCCATTCCTGCTGGAGCTCGGGAGAGAACGAATAGGAGTAGTCCATGCTCGCGATGTCGCAGCGCGCGCCGGGGTAGCGGTTCCAGTACCAGGTGCCGCCCACCCCGCCGCCCGCCTCGTAGACGCGGACCGAGAGGCCGAGCCGGCGCAGGCGGTAGAGCATGTACAGACCCGCGAACCCGGCGCCGACGACGACGGCGTCGACGCGGCCCAGCGGCGCGGGGCTGTCCCCTGAACGATTCGGCTGCACGTCAGACATGATGTTCGCCTCCCTCTCCGGACATGGGTGCGCGGGAGGCCGATCGAGGCCCCGCGCGATCGCTTCAGAGACGCGCGCCGCCCTGCGCCGGCGCCGGGCGTGGGGCGCGGTGGACGCGAAGGGCGAGCGCCATCAAGCTCAGGACCAGCACCACCCCGAGGTGCACGAGGCCGCTCCACCCCAGCGCCGACAGGAGCGCGCCGGACGCGAGCGACGCCGCGCCGCTGGCGGCGAACACGCACAGATCATTGACGCCCTGCGCCCGGAAACGCTCGGGGCCGGGCCGGCTGCGCGCGACAAGGGTCGTCGCGGTCACGAACACATAACACCACCCGACCCCGACCAGCGAGAGCCCGACCAGGTGCCCTTCGAACCCTGGAGCCAGGCTGATCACGAACCCCGCCAGCAGGAAAAGCAGCCCGAGCCCCTGGAGCGCCGCGATCGACATCCGCTTCAGGAGGGCGCCGACCGAGAGCGAAGGCAGGTACATGCTCAGGAGGTGCACCTCGATCACCCAGCCCGCCTGCCGGATCGAGCTCTGCTCGACGCCGCACATCTGCAGTGGCGTCGGCACCATGATGAGGCTCATCACGAGGAATGCGCCGGCGCCCATCGCCACCATGGGCCAGTACAGCGCGCGAGCCCCGGCGTCGTGCGCGGCGGGGGCCTCCGCGACCCGCGCTTCCTGCGGCCGGTACGACACGAACGCGAGCGCCGCGACGACCTGGAGCGCCGAAAGGACGAGCAGGGCAGAGGGCAGCTCGCTCGACGTCCGTCCTTCGAGCAGGCCGAAGAGCGAGATGCCTGGGACGATGCCGAGCGCGCTGGCGAGCTGGATCATCGTCAAGAGGCGCGGCGCCCGGTGACTCTCCTGCCCTTCGAGGATCGCGAAGCGGTATTGCTGCACGAAGGCGCCATGCAGGCCGACGCCGGAGACCGCCGCGCAGAACAGCGGGAGATCGGAGCGGTCCACCGCGCGCGCCGCGAGCGCGAGGCAGCCGGCGGACAGGAGCGCCGCGGCGATGAAGCAGGGCTTGCGCCCGAAGCGGCGCATCAGCTGGCTGGCCGGCCAGGTGCCCAGGGCCGAGGACAGCACGAGCACGGCCACCGGGACCGTCGCGAGCCGCATGTCCCGCGCGAGCCGCTCACCCACCACGCTGCCGGCGAACTGGACCGACACCACGGAAGCGATCCCCAGGACCTGGCAAAGCAGCAGGACCAGCGTGTTGACCGACGTGGCGGGCACGGGCGCAGTGACGACAGCCTGACGGCTCAACGGTCGCGCTCCACGCCTGGCAGGGCGGCCCCGTTCCCCGCGTCGAGCGCGGCGATCGCCTCGAGGGAGAGGCCCAGGCGCTCGTGGAGGAAGCGCACCATCGTCCAGTGAGGCAGCGCGCCCTCGTCGAAGGGGCCGAACTCGTCGCGGTAGAGCGGCAGCCAGCGCAGCGCCTCCTCGATCGCCTGCTCCCGGCTGACCTGCCCCTCCTGATAGTCCTCGTAGGGCAGGCTGCGGTGATGGATGAAGAAGCGGCCCGGGAGGCGCTCCTCGCACAGCTCGCGGTACTCCCGCGTCTGCAAGATCAGGTAATGCCAGACCTCGTCGATCGCCTGCTCCACGGGCAGGAACAGCCCCGCAAGCGGCTCCGGATAGCGCGATATCAGGTAGAGGTACCGCAGGCATTCGAGCACCTGACGCTCGACATAAACGGGCTCCTCGCCGGTGGTCCGCACGAAATGGCGCACCACGCCGGAGAAGAACGCGCCGTCGAGCCGCGCCTTCAGCGCGGCGGCCGTCACCCTGGGTCGTTCCATCGTCACGAGCCACCTCGCTCCGCGGCCTCGCCGCCCTGCACCAGCCATGCGTGCTTCCCGGACTTGCCGATCGCGACATGGGCGCGGTGCTCGAGGACGCAATCGAGGCCTGCGCCCTCCCAGATCCGCTCTCGCAGCGCGCGCGCCGCGGCCGGGCCGACGGGCGCGTCGTCGAAGGTGGTATAGAGCAATCGGCCCCGCCGCCGCCCCTCCGTGTGGAGCTGATAGATGAAGACGGACGGCGCGGAGACGGCGATCCAGTCATCGAGATCGGCCTGCGAGATCGGGCCCCTCTTCTCGGCCCAGAGGAGCTCCCGCTCTCGCCCGCAGAACCGGCGGATCCGGAGCGGATCGGGGGAGCCGTCGACCGTCTCGGCGCAGTCGCCCGAGCGATAGCGGATGAGCGGCATGCAGGGGTTGCGCACGCTCGAGACGATGAGGCTGTAGATCGCGCTGCCCTCCTCGACAGGGATCAGCTCCAGGTGCATCTGGTCCAGGTAAGGCCAGTAGCGGCCGTGACGATCGCTGTAATACAGATATCCGAGCTCGGTGCTGCCGAACAGGTCGACGATCGGGCACTCGACGTGCTCCGCCAAAAACCGCCGCACGTTCCTCGGCGTGAGCTCGTAGGCGTGAACGACGCTGGCCGGCCTCGGAAAGCGCTCCCACGCTCCCATGTCCATGGCCTTCTTCACCAGGTGAGCGAGGTGGTAGCCATCGCAGTCGAGGTGATAAAGGCCTCGCGGATGCGCGTCTCGGACGGCGCTCATCTCGCCGAGCATGCGCTCGACGTCGCCGCGATCCCAGAGCGCCGGGTCGAGCCGCAGGTTGATATAGAGCGTCCGCTCGTCGAGCCGGCGATCCTCGAGGCCGGGGAGCGCCGGCGCCTCGGCGCCGCGCCGCCTCGCGGCGAGCCGCGCCACGTGCTCGGTCGCCAGCACCGTGGTGATCGAGACGCGCTGGCAGCCCTCATGCCAGGTGACCGCGATGTCGGGGTGCTCGCTCCACAGGCGGTAGTACGACTTCAGAAGGAAGAAAGGCGGGCGGATGATCTGCATCCGCGCGTGGTTGGTCCCGGTCGAGAGCACGAGCTCCGCCTCGCCGGCCTTCAGCGCCTCGGCGAGCCTCGGGGTCATCCAGTTGTCCGGAAAGCCTCTTGCGATCTCCGGCTTGTCCAGGATCGGGAAAGAGCCATTCTCGATCGACCGCCGGTAGATAGGGATGTCCCTGACCTGATCGATCATCGCCGCGAGCGTCGGTCCGTGGGCGTCCATCGGTCGACTCCAGGAAAAAGGTTGAACAGCCATCGAGAAGCGCGGCCCCCATCGGTCCGGGCGCGCGCGAGCGAGGCAGAAGACCACGGCAAGATGCACATGGTCCTGCCGCCTCGCTCGCGGCCCCGGCGGCTCCGTCAGCTGATGCAGCCGGCCTTCTTCGAGATGCAGCCCGCCTTCTTCGAGATGCAGCCCGCCTTCTTCGAGATGCAGCCCGCCTTCCGCGAGATGCAGCCGGCCTTCTTCGAGATACAGCCCTCCTTCCGCGAGATGCAGCCGGCGTCGAGCGTCGGCGCGCTGGACGTGTTGGCCGCGATCCACTGCTTCCAGAGACGATCCTGGGCGATCTGCCGAATCAGGTGTTCCATTCGAACCTCCGATGATGTGATGGTGGACGATGCAACCACGGCGCACACGTCCGCGACCCGCGCGGGGCAGCGGTCGTGTGCTCGACGGTCCGGCAGACACGATTTGTGGGCAGCCAGACCGTCTGGCTGACTATACGGTTCAACCCAAAGGGGTCAAGGCAGGCAATCCATGGGTGGATCGCGCCGCCCGGCCATCCGCCGAGTCGGCCGCTCCAGGACCGATGGAACTATCTCGGCGCGCACGCGCGAGCCTGCGATTCGACCGCTGCACTTCACAGTGAAATCGATCTTGTCGCGACGATACCCAGATGAGGGCGTGGCAAATTGTCCCGCGCACCCCGACGATCGCCGTTCTCCGGTTCCACGGGGGGATCCAGCGCGATACGCTCCTTGCTCCCCCTTTCGAAAGCGAGCGAGAGAATGACCCGAGAGCTCCGTTCCCTCATCACAGGATCCAGCAGCGGCTTCGGCCGCGCGACCGCCGTCACCCTCGCCCGCGCGGGACACCGCGTCTTCGCCGGGATGCGCGCGATCGCGTCGAAGAACGCGGGGCCGGCGTCCGAGCTCGCGGAGCTCGCCGCGCGCGAGGGGCTCGCGCTCCGCGTGATCGAGCTCGACGTGACGAGCGACGCCTCGGTCGACGCGGGCGTGGCGCGCGCGCTCGACGAGGCGGGCGGCGTCGACGTGGTGATCAACAACGCGGGCGTCCTGTCGCAGGGGCCGATCGAGGCGTTCACCGTGGCGCAGGCCGAGGCGATGTTCCAGGTGAACTACCTCGGCGCCGTGCGCGTCAACCGCGCCGTGCTGCCCGCGATGCGGCGGCAGAAGAGCGGCCTCCTCGTCCACGTGAGCAGCGCCGTCGGGCGGGTCGCGACGCCGCTCTTCGGCCATTACAGCGCGAGCAAGTTCGCGCTGGAGGCGATGGCCGAGTGCGCAAGTTACGAGCTCGCGCCGCTCGGGATCGACGTCGCCATCATCGAGCCGGGCGCGTTCCCGACGACCGGCGTGATGGCCAACGCGATGCAGGCCGACGAGGCCCGAGCGGCGGAGTATGGCGCCCTCTTCGCGCTCGCCGCGGAGCTGTGGAAGCCGGTGATCGAGACGATGAAGCGCCAGGGTCCGCCGGACCCGCAGCAGGTCGCGGACGCGATCCTGAAGCTCACGCAGCTGCCGGCCGGGGAGCGGCCGCTGCGCACCGTGCTCGACCCGCTGGGCAACGGCGCCGCGGAGGAGATCAACCGCAGGACCGAGGACGTGCAGCGGGCGTACATCGAGTGGATGGGCCTCGGCGGCGTGCTCAGGCGAGCCGGCGGATAGCGCGCAACAGCGGGGATCCGCGGGTCGCGGAGATCTCCGCGCCTTCTTGGGACCCAAACCGTCTCCGGGCTCCCGTCGCAGGGCGAATGTCAAGACCGAACCGGGCTGCCAGCCTGGCTCGCGCGCCTGTGCACCCGCAGCTGAAATGAAACACCGTGTCCATCCGTCGCTGCGCCGCGCAACGCGCGTCAATCGCCAGCGGTGCTCCGCAGGCTCCGCTGCGAACGGGCGCTCCTGCGGATGTGGCTGAGTGGCGCAGGATGAGGCGATTTTCGTCTAGGGGTGCGAAGGGCGGCCGGGCTACCCTGGAGACGGGTCGTCGGCCTTTCTGCCCGAGCGCAGCCGCTCGTGTTCGTCCTGGTCCTGCCCGAGCGCAGCCGCTCGTGTTCGTCGAGGTGTGTCGTGAGGTTGAGAACGTCTTATCTGGCTTTGGCCGTGGGATTGCTGCAAATACTCGCCGCCTGTGGAGGGGGCTCACCCTCCACCACGGGCGATCCTGGCGTGGGCGGCGCGGGGAGCGTGACCTCCAGCGGCTCCGGCGACGGCGGCGGTGGCAGTGACTTCGGCTCGGGCGTCGCCTCCGGCGGCGGCGGAAGCGGCGGCGGGCCCGATCCCTGCGCCGTCGACGACCCGCCCCCCGAGTGCCTCTTGCCCCAGGAGCCCGCCTGCGGCGACGGCGAGATCAACCAGGGCAGCGAGGCGTGCGACGACGGCAACAGCCTGCCCGGCGATTGCTGTTCCGGTCTGTGCGAGATCGAGCCTTACTGTGCATGTCCGACGCCCGGCGAGCCGTGCGTGCTGACCATCGCGTGCGGCGATGGCATCGTCGATCCGGGCGAGTTCTGCGACGACGGCAACACCGCGGACGGCGACGGCTGCAGCGCAGACTGCATCTTCGTCGATCCCTCGTACGTCTGTCCGAGGCCGGGCGAGGCGTGCACGCTGCTCTACGACTGCGGCGATGGCCGCGTGAACGGCTCCGAGGAGTGCGACGACCGCAACGAGACGCCCGGCGACGGCTGCGGCGCGGACTGCAAGCGGGAGGCGGGCTTCGTGTGCCCGAAGCCCGGGCAGCCGTGCGAGCGCCTGCCGGTCTGCGGCAACGGGGTCAAGGAGGCCGGCGAGCTCTGCGACGACGGCAACGCCGCGAGCGGCGACGGCTGTTCGAGCCTCTGCCGACAGGAGTCCTTCTACGTCTGCACGACGCCGGGGCAGCCCTGCGAGCTCCTGATCCGGTGCGGCGACGGCGCCGTGGATCCGGGCGAGATCTGCGACGACGGCAACGCCCAGGGCGGCGACGGCTGCAGCGCCGACTGCAAGACGCTGGACCCGCTTTACGCGTGCTCCGAGCCGGGGAAGCCCTGCATCCTCCTCTATCGCTGCGGCGACGGGCGCGTGAACAACGGCGAGCAGTGCGAGGACGGCGACGACCCGCCCGCCTCCGGCGACGGTTGCAGCGCGACCTGCATGCGCGAGTCCGGCTTCGTGTGCTCGAAGCCCGGGCAGCCGTGCGAGCGCCTGCCGGTCTGCGGCAACGGCGCCCTGGAGAGCGGCGAGCAGTGCGATGACGGCAACACAGCGAGCGGCGACGGCTGCTCGAGCCTGTGCCGTCAGGAGTCCTTCTACACCTGCCCGACCCCGGGTCGGCCCTGCACGCTCCTCTACTGGTGCGGCGACGGCGCGATCAACCCGGGCGAGGTCTGCGACGACGGCAATACGGTGGGCGGCGACGGCTGCAGCGCCGACTGCAGCGCGGTGGACCCGATCTACACGTGCCCGAGGCCGGGTCAGCCCTGCACCCGCCTCTACTGGTGCGGTGACGGCCGCGTGAACGACGGCGAGCAGTGCGAGGACGGGAACACCCGGAGCGGCGACGGCTGCAGCGCCACCTGCATGCGCGAGGAGGGGTATCAATGCAGCCGCCCCGGTCAGCCGTGCACCCGGCCGCCGGCCTGCGGCAACGGCCTCAAGGAGACCGGCGAGCAGTGCGATGACGGCAACACGGCGAGCGGCGACGGCTGCTCGAGCCTGTGCCGGCAGGAGGCCTTCTACAACTGCACGACGCCGGGGCAGCCCTGCGTGTTCTTGATCCGGTGCGGCGACGGCGTGCTCAGCCCCGGCGAGGTCTGCGACGACGGCAACACCGTGGGCGGCGACGGCTGCAGCGCCGACTGCAGCGGAGTGGACCCGATCTACACGTGCACCACGCCGGGTCAGCCCTGCACCATCAACTACTGGTGCGGCGACGGCCGCGTGAACGACGGCGAGCAGTGCGAGGACGGCGACTCCCCGCCTGCGTCCGGCGACGGCTGCAGCGCGGACTGCATGCGCGAGCCGGGGTATCAGTGCAACCTGCCGGGCCAGCCGTGCACGCGGCTGCCGGCCTGCGGCAACGGCCTCAAGGAGACCGGCGAGCAGTGCGATGACGGCAACGCCGCGGGCGGCGACGGCTGCTCGAGCCTGTGCCGGCAGGAGTCCTTCTACAGCTGCCCGACCGCGGGACAGCCCTGCGTGCTCCTGTTCCGGTGCGGCGATGGCGCCGTGAACCCCGGCGAGCTCTGCGACGACGGCAACACCGCGGGCGGCGACGGCTGCAGCGCGGATTGCAAGACGGTGGACCCGGCGTACGTGTGCCCCGAGCCGGGCAGGGCCTGCGTCCTCGTCTTCCAGTGCGGCGATGGCCGGGTGAACAACGGCGAGGAGTGCGACGACGGCGGCTCCGCGTCGGGCGACGGCTGCACGGCGGATTGCCGGCTCGAGCAGGGCTGGATCTGCAAGCCCGGCCAGCCCTGCACCGTGAGGACCTATTGCGGCGACGGCGCGGTGCAGCTCGGCGAGCAGTGCGACGACGGCGGCGGGGAAAACCCTGTCGGCGGCGACGGCTGCACCGCGCAGTGCAGGATCGAGGTCGGCTGGACGTGCCCGCCGGGCGGCGGGCGCTGCACCCCGCCGCCGCCGCCCGTGTGCGGCGACGGCAAGATCGGCGGCACCGAGGTGTGCGACGACGGGAAGCAGCCCCCGGCGAGCGGCGACGGCTGCAGCGCCGATTGCCAGACGATCGAGGATGGGTGGGATTGCTCGCGCGTCGGGTTCCCCTGCAAGACCGTCTGCGGAGACGGGTTCAAGAACGGCGCCGAGCAGTGCGACGACGGCAATCCGTTCTCGGACGACGGCTGCGACGAGACCTGCCGGATCGAGCCGGGGAGCGTCTGCGACAACGGAGAGCCCCAGGACTGCACGGGCTTCTCCGTCTGCGGCAACAACATCCGCGAGGGCACCGAGGCCTGCGACGACGGCAACGGCAACTGGCGCGACGGCTGCACGCCGGACTGCAAGGGCGAGCCGGACTGCAGCCGCGGCGCGTGCATCTCGAAGTGCGGCGACGGCATGCTCCTGCCCGGCGACGCCACCGAGGCGTGCGACGACGGCAACACCGTGAGCGGCGACGGATGCTCCGCGACGTGCACGATCGAGCCGGGCTACACCTGCACCGCTCAGCCGAGCGAGATGCGGCTGCCGATGGTCATCCGCGACTTCATCGGCTGGTGCCCGGCCGACTACAACCGCAACGTCAGCAACACCGCGTGCGACGCCAACCTGACGGACAACCTCGTCGGCCACTTCGATTTCGAGATCACCCCCAGCGGCAATCAGATCGACAGGATCGTCCAGCCGACGCTCGACACCGCCGGCAAGCCCGTGAGCAGGTTCGGCCCCGGCTTCGTCACGCCGAGCGACGCGAACGGCTGGACCACGGGGCAGGACAACTTCCAGTGGTGGTACCGGGACAACCCGACGTACAACAGGACGCTCGTCACCAGCATCGAGCTGACCGCGCAGGCCGGCAGGTACGTGTACCAGCGGAACCCGTTCTGGCCGGTGGACATCGACCCGCCGGGCGCCGATCCCGCGCTCGACAACCTGGTCTCCGCCGGGCTGGAGCGGGCGCAGCAGAGCAACCCCTCGCACAACTACTACTTCACGAGCGAGGTCCGGTACTGGTTCCAGTTCACGCCGAACGGCGCCGCGGCCGATCCGGTGCTCACCTTCTTCGGTGACGACGACGTCTGGGTGTTCATCAAGAACACGCTGACCGCGGACATCGGCAGCATTCACGCGCAGCTCCAGGAGAGCGTGACCATCCTGGACAACGGCGACGCCCGCGTGACCCCCTGCCCCGCCAACTCCGGCTGCACGGACCGCGGCGCCACCTACGATGTCGACCTGAACCTCGAGCCGGGCAAGGTCTACGAGATCGCGGTGTTCCAGGCCGAGCGCCACGTCACCGGGTCGAACTACCAGCTCACGCTGTCGGGCTTCAGCGCCGGCACGTCGGTGTGCACGCCGCAGTGCGGGGTCGACCCGCCGGTCGTGACGCCGGGCGAGGAGTGCGACGACGGCAGCAGGAACGGGACGGGCTACGGCCAGTGCAACAACTGCCAGCTCGGTCCGTACTGCGGCGACGGCGTCAGGAACGGCATGGAGACCTGCGACAACGGGGTCAACAACAGCACGTACGCCAACGCCTCGAACGCCTGCGCGCCCGGGTGCGTGGCCCCGCCCCGGTGCGGCGACGGCGCGGTCAACGCGCCGTACGAGGCGTGCGACCTCGGCTCCGGCAACACGGCGAGCGGCTACGGCGGCTGCACGCGCGAGTGCCAGATCGGGCCGTACTGCGGCGACGGCAGGAGGAACGGCACCGAGGGGTGCGATGACGGCGTCAACGACGGCTTCTACGGCACCTGCAACCCGAACTGCACGCCGGCGGCGATGTGCGGCGACAACCGCGTCGACGCCGACTGGGGCGAGGAGTGCGACAGCGCGACCGACCCGAACTGCGTGAGCTGCCAGCGCGGCGAGCACTGCGGCGACGGGGCCACGCAGCGGGACCTCGGCGAGGAGTGCGACGACGGCGTCAACGACGGCGGGTACGGCCAGTGCGGGCTCTCGTGCCTCTACGGGCCCCGCTGCGGCGACGGCATCGTCCAGCCCGAGGAAGAGCGCTGCGATCTCGGCAGCGGCCAGAACACCGGCGGGTACGGCGGGTGCACCGCGACCTGCAACTACGGTCCGTACTGCGGCGACGGCATCAGGAACGGCGCCGAGTCGTGCGACGACGGCAAGAACGACGGCGCTTACGGCACCTGCAACGCGAACTGCACGGCGGCCCCGAGGTGCGGCGACAACCGCGTCGACGCCGAGTGGGGCGAGGAGTGCGACAACGCGGCCGACCCGAACTGCCTGAACTGCCAGCTCCCCCCGCAATGCGGCAACGGGATCACGCAGCCGGCCCTCGGCGAGGAGTGCGACGACGGCGTCAACGACGGCGGGTACGGCCAGTGCGGCCCCGCGTGCCTCTACGGGCCGCGCTGCGGCGACGGCATCGTCCAGCCCGACGAAGAGCGCTGCGACCTCGGCAGCGCGCAGAACACCGGCGGGTACGGCGGGTGCACCGCCTCCTGCAACTACGGTCCGTACTGCGGCGATGGCATCAGGAACGGCGCCGAGGGGTGCGACGACGGCGTGAACGACGGCGCTTACGGCACCTGCAACCCGAGCTGCACGCCGGCGCCGAGGTGCGGTGACAACCGCGTCGACGCCGAGTGGGGCGAGGAGTGCGACAACGCGGCTGACCCGAGCTGCGTGAGCTGCCGGCTCCCCGCGCAGTGCGGCAACGGGGTCACGCAGCCGGCCCTCGGCGAGGAGTGCGACGACGGCGTCAACGACGGCGGGTACGGCCAGTGCGGGCTCTCGTGCCTCCACGGGCCGCGCTGCGGCGACGGCATCGTCCAGCCCACCGAGGAGGACTGCGACCTCGGCAGCGCGCAGAACACCGGCGGGTACGGCGGGTGCACCGCGACCTGCGACTACGGGCCGTACTGCGGCGACGGCATCAGGAACGGCGCCGAGGCGTGCGACGACGGCGTGAACGACGGCACCTACGGCACGTGCGCGCCGGGCTGCACGCCGGCGCCGAGGTGCGGCGACAACCGCGTCGACGCGGACTGGGGCGAGGAGTGCGACAGCGCGACCGACTCGAACTGCGTGAGCTGCCGGCTCGGCGCGCACTGCGGCGACGGGGTGATCCAGCCGCAGTTCGGCGAGGAGTGCGACGACGGGATCAACGACGGCGAGTACGGCAAGTGCGGGCCTTCGTGCATCTTCGGGCCGCGCTGCGGTGACGGCATCGTCCAGCCCGCGGAGGAGGACTGCGATCTCGGCGAGGGCGAGAACAGCGGCGAATACAACGGGTGCGATGCCCTCTGCCAGTACGGGCCGTACTGCGGCGACGGCCGCGTCAACGGCGCCGAGACCTGCGACGACGGCGTGAACGACGGCTTCTACGGGAGCTGCATGCCCGACTGCAGCCCGGCGGCGAAGTGCGGTGACCGCCGGGTCGACGAGGAGTGGGGCGAGCAGTGCGATCCCCCGAACGAGGCCACGGGCTGCAGCAACAACTGCCGCCTCGGCGGGCAGTGCGGCGACGGCGTGGTCCAGCCGGGCGAGCAGTGCGACGACGGCAAGAACGACGGCGGCTACGGCCAGTGCGGCCCGCGCTGCCAGCTCGGCCCGCGCTGCGGCGACGGCATCCGCAACGGCCCGGAGCAGTGCGACGACGGCGACGGCAACAACACCGGCGGCTACGGCAAGTGCGCGCCGGGCTGCGTCTACGGCCCGTACTGCGGCGACGGCAAGCTGCAGAGCGCCTACGAGGCGTGCGACGACGGCAACCGCACGGGCGGCGACGGCTGCAGCCTGACCTGCCAGTTCGACGGGTTCCCCAACTGATCGAGCGAAGGCGGGCGCGCGGGGCGAAGGCGTCGTTCGACGCCTCCCCCGCTCGCCCGCGACACCGGCGCCGCACGGCGCGTGACTCGGGTCGACCTCCTCCCAGATACCGCCGCTAGCTCGCGATGGCCGCCCTCGGCGGCCCGGGGCGCTGCGGCGCCTTCACCAGAACCGGCCGACGAGCCCCGCCCCGCCGAGCCCCGGCCCGAGGATCGGCGCGGCCGAGAGCTCGAGCATCGGGCCGCCCGTGCGCGCGGGCGCGGGGTCCGTGCGCGCGGGCAGCGGCGGCGGGTTCGGCGTGTCGAACGCGTAGAACACGAAGCCGCCGAGGGCGAACGCCGCGGCCGTGCCGAACAGGCCGACGGTCGCGTTCGCGAGCTCGTCGCGCGTGTCGAGGTGAGCCTGGTAGTCGCCCAGCTCCTTCTCCGAGATCCCCTGCGCCGCGCGCTTCTCCGCGATCTCGCGCGCCTGGTCCTCTTCCTCGAGGCCCGTGGCCAGCGTCAGCACGCCCACGCCGGCGGACAGGACCCCCATCGCGACGAGGCCATAGGACATCTTCCGCTGGAAGGAGCTCGTGAGGCCCACGTCGATGACGAGGCGCTCGCCGCGGCGGAGCGACAGCTCGCGGGAGAACGGCCCGTGGCCGTTCTTCGTGGCGACGAAGAACCGCTTGCCCGGGGCGACCTGGAGGAGCGGCAGCGGCGTCGTGCCGACGAAGCGCCCGTCCAGCGTGACCTGCGCGCCGACGGGGGCCTTCACCTGGAGGAGCGCCGGCCGCTCGCGCAGCTCCCGGTCGATCCCGAGGATGTCCCCCTCGATCGCGACCACCTCGCGCTCCTCGTCGACGTGGCCGTCGGCCGTGATCTTGATCCGGTGCTTGCCCGGCTGCACCTCGGCCATCAGCGGCACGTCGGCCAGCGCGCCGCCGTCGATGGACACGCGGGCGCCCGCGGTCGGCGAGGTGACGTTGATGCGGGTCCGCGGCCTGACTTCGGGCGGCGCCGCCTCCGGCGCGGCGGGCGACGACGGAGCGCTCGCCTCGAGGCGCGCGGCGATCACCCCGAGCTCGCTCAGGGCCTCGGTCGCGTCCGCGCGGCGCCCGCCCTGCGGGACCTGCTCCAGATAGCGCCGGTAGTTCGCGATGGCGGCCCGCAGCGCCTCGGGGCTCTGCTCGACCACGTACAGGCGCCGGTAGGCCTGGGCCAGCGAGAACAGGAGAGCAGGGCGCGGCGCCTTCCTGTACGCCGCCTCGAACGACTGCACCGCGTCGCGGTACCGTGTCGCCGCGTAGGCCTGGGCGCCGGCGTTGTAGAGCGCCTTCGCCTGCTCGATGTCCTCCTCGGCCGAGGCCGCGCTCGGCGCGAGCGCGGTCGCCGCGAAGGCCACGAGCACGACGCACAGCGAGGTCTTCATCGGCGGCTCGGGACTCCTTCGTGGACGCGGAGCGCGCCGTCGCTGAGCACCGCGAGATCGTCGACCCCATCGCCGAGGACGTCGCACGTCGCGATCGCGGAGCCGCCGGGGATGCCGTCCAGCTTGCGGAGCTGGTGCTGGCCGAGATCATGGCAGCCCGCCGCGCCGTCGCCGCACACGTCGAGCGCGTAGGCCGCGCTGCGCGTGAGCACGACGAGCGACCTTCCCCTCCCGTCGTCGACGCGGGCGAAGTCGACGCTGGTGACCTCGCTCGCCGGGTCCTTGAGGCTGGGGTCGGGTACCTCGATCTCGATCGGCGCGTCGAGCGCGCCCTCGCCCGTGTTCCAGAAGACGGCGAGTCGGCTCGCCGTGATCGTTCGCGTCCCTTTCGCCAGCTCGTACGCGATGCCCACGACGTCCGCGTGGCCGTCGCCGTCCATGTCGCCGGCGCGGAGCCCCCCGTACAGCGTGTGAGGCGCGGGCGAGAAGGCCGCCTCCGGCGCCTCGAAGGCGGCGCTCGCGCCGCGGCGCACGAGGGTGACCGCGCCGGCCAGGGCCGGCGTCCCCGGCTCCGCTGCCGCGTCCTCCGCCGCGACCTCGATCGGCAGCGAGAGGACGAGCTCGTCGGTTCCATCGCCGTCGAGATCGACGGCGACCCCATCCAGCGCCCACGCGGGCTCCCGGGAGGGAACGAGCTCCGCGGGGAGCGAGACGCGGTGCTTGGCCTCGTCGACCATGGCGATGGCGCTCGAGTCGACCGCCGGCAAGAGCCAGAGCTCGGCCGAGCCCCGGGAGGAGCCAGGGCTCGGAGGAGCGATCGTCAGCGAGGCGACCTCCGCCCGATCGCCCCCGAAGCGGCCGGCGACGCTCCTCACGGCGCGCAGCTCGCCTGCGTGCCGCACGTCGTCCGAGCGGACGAGCGGCAACGGCGGCAGCAGCGACCGCGAGCTGCTGCCCTCGATGAGGCTGAACGCGACGTCGCCGCCGTGCGAGAAGAGCACGCTGATGTCGTCCACGGCGTCGTCCGGCTCGGGGAGCCGCACCGCCGCAATGTCGAGGAGCCCCTCGAAGGCGCCGAGCCGCACCGGCGGCTCCGGCGCCTTCATGTACCGGCCGAAGCAGACGGCCAGCGTCGGGTGCTCCGCGCTCGACAGCGAGCTGCCGGCGCTCTCGGCGAACGAGAGGTCCGGCAAGAGATCGCCGTCGAAGTCGCCCACGACGAAGCTCGAGACGTTGCCCAGCGTCGGGATCTTGAGCTCATTGAGCTTGAAATCGGCGGCCTCCGCGCCGGGGACGCCGTTGAAGAATGTCAGATCCGTCGCGTCGGCGGAGCCGGCGACGACGTCGGGCGCGCCGTTGCCGGTCAGGTCCGCGATCACCGCGCTGGTCCAGCGCCGGCCGTTCGCCGGCGCGAGCCGGTCGAACTCGACCTGGTAGGGAGGAGACGGCCGGGCTTTTCCGAGCCTCACGGCGTCGGGATCCACGATGTCGATCACCCCGTCGCCGTTGAGATCGCCGATCGCGACGGGGGCCCCGAAGCCGGGCAAGCGCCCGGCGCTCATGTCGCCCGCCGGGTACGAGAGATCGCCGTACGGCGCCATGCCGCCGAACACGCCGCCGCCTGCGCCCTCCGCGACGTCGAGCTCGTAGCAAGGCGCGCCCGCGGGCAAGCGGGGATCAGGCTGCGCGCACGTGGCGCCCACGAGCAGGTCGAGGACCTCGTCGCCGTTCACGTCCCGGAGGAAGGCCGCGCCCGCGATCCGCGCCCCTGCCGGGAGCTCCACCGCGGTGTGCGCGCCGTCGTCCGGCGAGTAGATGTGCACGGCCGAGTCGTCCGCGAGGGCGACGACCACCTCGTGCAGCGGGCCGCCGCCGAGCTCCGCGCTCGCGAGCGGACCGGCGACGTCGCGCAGCCCTCGCTGCCTATCGATGAACGACAGCGGGCCGCTCTCCGACCCTTGCACGACGGCGATGACATCCTCCGGCGCCGCCCCGCGCGTGTCGGTCCCGGCGACCAGGGCGACCCACGTCTGTCCGTACTCGCGCGTGCTGCCGACGGGCAAGAGCCACGCGCCGCGGAGGGTCGTCGTCTCGGACGCCTCGCCGAGCAGCAAACCCAGGCGAAACACCGACGCGAGCACGGGGACCGGCGCGAACGTGCGGCCCGGCTCGCCGCTCAGGATCGCCACGCCAGGCCCCACGCTGAGCGCGATGTCCGTCGTCTCGTCGTCGGTGAGGCGCGCGAGCGCGGGCGTGTCCCCTGCCGAGGGGATCGACACCTGGGTCCCCACCGTGCTGTTCGCGTCGAAATAGAGCGCCTCGAGGCTCGTCGAGCCGACGCCCACGAGGTCGCCGCGGCCGTCGCCGTCGAGATCACCCGTGATCAGCCGCTGCGCGCCGAGCGGCAGCGCGGCGCCGAGCGGCTTGAAATTGCCCGTGGAGACGCGGCACACGCCGTCGACCCCGCAGCCCCACCCGCTCGGGCACGTGCGGTCCACGTCGTTGCACACGAAGCGGCACTCGTTCTCGCTTCCGCGCGGGTTGCACCAGGTCGTCGAGGTCGCGCCCAGCGCGTCCTGCGTCTTCACCTCGCAGGGCGCGCTGGCCTCGAAGCAGTCGCAGTCCTCGTTGCGCGACGGCTCGATGACGCCGTTGCCGCACACGCCCGGGGAGATCTCGCCGAGCTCCACGCACCCGGCGGAGCCGGCGGCCGCGACGAGCAGCGCCGCGGCCCCCCCGATCGCGCGCACGTATCGCCTGGAGCTGGGCCGCGCGCGCATGCTCACTGGAACGGGTTTTCCAGGTCGCCCTTCCTGACGGGGCCCCTCGCGGTCGGCGCCGCCCTCTTCAACGACACGGCGATCGCGCCGTCCGCTTCGGCCGGGACCTCCTGCGCCTGCTCCTGGTACCCGGGCGCCTTGAAGGTGAGCGTCACGGCGCGCCCGCGGGGCAGGCGCAGCGGCCCCGGCGCCTTGCCGACGAGCTTGCCCTCGCTCCACACCTCGAGCTCCTTCGGGGTCGCCTGGATCCGGAGCTCGACGTCGGGCGGCGCCGCGTCGGCGCTCGCCGCGGCTGCGGCGGTCGCCTCCGGCGACGGAGACGGCGCGGCCGACTCCGGCGTGGCCTCGGCGGCGGCGGAAGCCGGCAGGACGGGCGCGACCAGCGCGGCCTCCGTCCTCGGCATCGCCGCGGCCGACGCGGGCGCGCGCGGGGCGTCGGCCGCCGGCTCGCTGTGCCCGAGGTGCAGCGTGAGCGCCGCGGCCGCGCCGATGCCGAGGACGGCGACCGCCGTGAGCGCCGCCCTCCGCCGCGACGCCGTGGTCGACGTGCTCTCCGGCTTGCTCGGCAGCGATCCCTGCAGCAACGTCTCGTTCCCGTGCAGCCCCGAGCTCGCTTCCGCGGCGTGGCCGCGCTGCGTCGGCGCGAGCCCAGCGTCCAGCGCCTCCACGGCCGCGCGGCGCCGCGCGGCGGCGTCGCCGGCGCCTCGCCCGACGGCGGCGTCGCTCGCCCGCAGAAGGCCACCGGGCAGCTCGTACCCCGCGCCGCGCGCGGCCTCCACGAGCGCCGTGGTCGCCTCGATCAGCGACGCCGGGCGGCTCACGGGGTCCTTCTCGAGCATCCGCAGGAGCGGCGCGTCGAGCGCCGGCGAGAGGTGCGTCGCCACCGTCGACACAGGGGGCGCCGCCTCCGACGTGTGCTTGATCAGGAGGTCGAACGCGTTCTCGCCGTCGAACGGCGGCGCGCCGGCGAGCAGCTCGTGCGCGAGGATCCCGAACGAGTAGATGTCCGTCCGGTGATCGACGTTCTTGCCGCGGCACTGCTCGGGGGACATGTAGAGCGGCGTCCCGATCAGGTGCCCCGTCCGCGTCTTGTGCACCGTGCTCGAGGACTCGCCGAGCAGCTTGGCGATGCCGAAGTCGAGCAGCTTCGGGAAGATCGCGCCGTCCTCGTCGAAGACCAGGAACACGTTCTCGGGCTTGAGGTCGCGGTGCGCGATGCCCGCCGCGTGCGCCGCGTCGAGCGCGCGCGCGATCTTGACGAGGATGGGCAGCGCCTCGGCGGGCGGGAGGCGCCCGCGCTTGCGGCGGTAGGCGTCGAGGGTCATCCCCTCGAGCAGCTCCATCACGTAGTAGTGCCGGCCGTCCTCGAGGGCGCCGAACGAGAAGATGTCGATGATGTTGCGGTGCCTGATCTGGTTCACGGCCCGCGCCTCCGCGACGAAGCGGGAGACGAGCTGCGGGTTCGCGGAGCACTGGCGGCTCAGGACCTTGATGGCCGCCGCCTTGCCGATGACGGGGTGGATCGCGCGGTAGACTGTGCCGAAGCCGCCTGCCCCGATCTTCGCCTCGACGCGGTACTCGCCGACCGGCGTTCCCGGCGCGAGCTCCGGATCGGCGCCAGGCGGCGCGGGCTCCGCCGCGAGCGTCTCGGCGTTCGTCGCGCAGGCAGCGACGCCGTCCGCATGCTCGGTTCGGCACGTAGGGCATGTCGACATGAGGAAACCACGGAGAGCGTACACGGGGAGCCCGGCGCAGCCCAGAGCCCCCGAGCGTCGCAAACCGGCGAGCGCGCTGTCTCCGCTCCGGCCTCCGACCTCCGGCGGGCGGGCGCAGCGTGAAGCGTCGCTTCGGCGCCGCGTCGAGGCCCCGCGGGGCGCGAGGCGCGCGCCGGAGGTCTGACCACCTCGCGGCGCCGAGCAGGAGAGCCTCTGGCATTGTCTTACACGGGGTGTGGCCCTACAGGGCCCCGCGAGCCATGCGTGTCGTGCGGCGCGATCGATGGAGGCGCGGGCCTTCGTGCTGCTGAAGCTCGCGCTGGTGGGCGCGTCGGTGCTGCTCTCCTCGCTGGCGGCGCGCCGCTTCGGCCACGCGGTGGGCGGCACGCTCGCCGGGCTGCCGATGATCGTTGGCCCGATCATGGGCTTCGTGCTGCTGCAGGAGGCGCCCGCCCAGGCGGGCGCGATCGCGCTCGCGACGCTGGTGTGCGTCCCCGCCACGATCGGTCATGTGCTCACCTTCGCCTGGTGCGCGCGGCGGGGGCGGCGCTGGGGCGTGGCGCTGCTCACGGCCAACGCGGCGTTCCTGTCGGTGGGCGCGGCGCTGCTCGCGCTGCGGCTGCCCCCGCCGCTGGCGTGCGCCGCGGCGCTGGCGTCGCCCGCCCTGGGCGCGCTCTCCTTGCCGCGCCTGCGCGAGCCGCCCGCGGCGGTGGCCATTCCGCGCGTAGAGCTCGCCTGCCGGGTGGTCGCGGCGATGGCCATGGCCTGGTGCATCGTGCGCAGCGCTGGCGCCGCGCCGGCGGGCGTGAGCGGCCTGCTGCTCGCGATCCCGATCACCGGCAACGTCCTGCCGTGCTTCACCCTGCCCCGGCACGGCGCGGCCGCCACGGTGGCCCTGCTCGCGGGCTTCGTGCGCGGCCTGCTCGGCTTCGCCTCGTTCTTCGCGGCGCTCTACGTGGGGCTCGCGTGGTCGTCCCCGGCGGCCGCCTATGTCCTCGCGTGGCTGTGCGCGCTGCTCGCGGCGCTGGCGCTGCGCAGGGCGACTACGCCCCCCAGGCCTACGCGCGATTGCACCCCGACGCGCCTGGAACGGCGGAGGACGGCCTCAGCATGGTCATGGCCGACGCGAGGTTCTTGAGCAGCGGCCTTGTCTCGTGGTCCGCTCACGACACCTTCGTGCCCTGCTCTCTTCCAGCAGTCGGCGCAGGGGCCTGCACCGGGATCCTCCTCGGCTGCGTCTCCGGCGTCTTGGGCACGGAGATGGTCAGGACCCCGTCCTTCAGAGCGGCAGTCGCCTTCTCGGCGTCGACGCCCGCAGGCAAGGTGAAGCTCCGGCTGAAGCTGCCATAGGAGCGCTCGCACGAGAAATACGTCTCCTTCTCCTCGCGTCTCTCCTCCTCGCGCTTCTCAGTGCATTGCGCCGCGCTCGCCTCGCCCTCTCGCTCTAGCCTCACTCCAACCTTGTTCTAGCACCCTCCGTTCCAGCCCCCCTCTGGCGCGATCTCCCGCGGTTCACCGCGCGCAGAGGCATCTCGTCGCGCAATCGACGCGCGCCGACGCGAACGTTGCACGACGTCGGCCATCCTGGGTGGCCGCCATGGCGCGCGGCTTGCCACGACCGCGCGAGGCGCGGGCGCCGCGAGGAGCGACGTCCGCGCGCGCTGGGCGCCTCCGCTGGACAGACGCACGAGACCCGCGTATCACGCGACGAGCCGCGAGGTCCCGGACCGTCGAACAGCCCGGCATCACGCTGCAACAGGAACCCCGATGGCTGGAGGAGCGCGGAGGTGAGCGAGTCGAGGCGCCGCGTGCTGGTCGTTGACGACACGCCGGCCAACCGACAGGTGCTCGTCGAGCACCTCGATCTTGCCGGGATCGACGCGCTCACCGCAGAGGACGGCGAGAGCGCGCTGGCGCTGCTCCGCCGCGAGAGCCCCGATCTCATCCTGCTCGACGTCATGATGCCGAACGTCAACGGCTTCGAGGTCTGTCGCCGGCTCAAGGACAACCCGGCCACCCGGGACATTCCCGTCATCTTCATGACCAGCCTCACGGACACGGCCCACAAGATCATGGGCTTCGAGGTCGGGGGCGTCGATTACGTGACCAAGCCCTTTCAGCATGATGAGCTGCTGGCCCGCGTGACGACGCACCTGTCCCTGCGCGCCCTGCAACGCGCCCTGCAGCAGGCCAACAGCGACCTCGAGCGCCGCGTCGCCGAGCGGACCTCCGAGCTCGCCCAGCTCAACGAGGAGCTGCTCGCGACGAACCGGGCCTATGCCCGCTTCGTGCCGACCGAGATGCTCGGCCTTTTGGGCCGGGACAGGGCCGCGGACGTCGCGCTCGGAGATCACGTGCCGATCGAGATGACCGTCCTGTTCTCCGACATGCGTGGGTTCGCCGCTCTGACGGAGCGCATGACGCCGGGAGAGGCGTTCGCCTTCATCAACGCCTATCTCGGCCGGCTCAGCCCGATCGTCAGGCGCCACGGAGGCTTCATCGACAAGTACATCGGCGACGCCATCATGGCGCTCTTCCCGGGCAAGGCCGATGACGCCGTGGCCGCGGCCGTGGCGATGCAGCACGCGGTGAGGCGGTTCAGCGAGGAGCGCCGAAGCGTGGGCCTGCCCTCGATCGGCATGGGCATCGGCATTCACACCGGCAGCGTGATGCTAGGCACCATCGGCGAAGCAGAGCGCATGGAGGCGACCGTGATATCCGATACGGTGAACCAGGCATCACGCCTGGAGGGGCTCGCCGTCCGGTACGGCGTGGCCATCGTGGTGAGCGAGCGCACCATGGCCGCATTGCACGCTCGGGACGGCCACGGCTGCCGCTTTCTGGACAGAGTGCAGCTCAAGGGCAAGCGAGAGCCCGTGTCCGTCTTCGAGGTATTCGACGGCGATCCTCCCGAGACGATCGATCGCAAGCAGAAGACCCGGGATCTCTTCGAGCAAGCGCTGTCCGACTACTACGCGCGGAGGTTCGCGGAGGCGAACCTGGGCATCGCGCGCGTGCTCGTGCAGAGCCCGGCCGACAAAGCCGCCCATGTCTATCAGCAGCGCATCGCTCATCTGATGGCCAACGGCGCTCCTGCCGACTGGACCGGTGTCGAGGTCGTAACGGAAAAATGAGGCTTCCCGCCGGCCGAGGCGAGCCGTCCAGCGGACGAGCATGGCCTGACGGCGGTTGTAGAGTCATTGCCTCTCATGTAATCTCGCGCCCGGAGCCGAGGCCGCATGGAACAGCACGAGCCCAGATCCAGGGTGCTGGTCGTCGATGACAACGAGCAGAACCGCGCCCTGGCGCAGGCCACGCTCGAGGACGACGGCTACGAGGTCGTGCTCGCCGTCACGGGCGAGGAGGGAATCGAGCAATTCCAGCGCCACAAGCCGGATTGCGTGCTCCTCGACGTGCGGATGCCGGGGATGGACGGGTTCGCCGTGTGCTCCCGGATCCGCGGCCTGCCCGAGGGCGCGAGCACGCCGATCGTCTTCTTGACGGCGCTCCGCGACGTCGACACGTTCGACAGCGCGCTGCGCGCCGGCGGCGACGACTTCCTGACGAAGCCGATCCGCCCCTCGGAGCTGCTCGTGCGGGTGCAGGCCGCCCTGAGGCTGCGCCGGCTCGGCGCGGAGCTGCGCGAGCACGTCGAGCTCGTCCGTCAGCAGCGGGACGCGCTGATGCGCCTCCAGCTCCAGAAGGAGCGGCTCACGGCGTTCGTCGTGCACGATCTGAAGAACCCGGTGAGCAGCATGGACCTGCACGCCCAGTTCCTGCTCCGGGATCGCGCGCTCCCGGAGCAGGCGCGCGACTCGGCGCGGCACATCCGCGACCAGGCGCGCGCCCTGCTGCGGCTCATCTACAACCTGCTCGACATCAGCAAGAGCGAGGAAGGGCTGCTCGCCCCCGGGCGAGCGAGCGTCGATCTCCGCGCGCTCGTCCTCGAGACGTTCGCCGCGCTCGACCTGCGCGCGAGCTCCCGGTCGCTCTCGCTGCGCGAGGCCGTCGAGGTGCCCAGCGTCCAGGCCGATCCGGACCTGCTCCGCCGCACGCTCGAGAACCTCCTCGAGAACGCGATCGTCCACGCCCCGGCCGGGACCGCGGTGACCGTGGGCGCCGCGAAGCGCGGCGCCCACGTGGAGATCCGCGTCGCGGACGCGGGGCCGGGCATCCCCGCCGAGATGCGCGCGCAGGTGTTCGATCGCTTCGTCCAGCTCGGCGGCGACGCCCCGGCCCTCCACCGCGCCGGCCGCGGCCTGGGGCTCGCGTTCTGCAAGATGGCCGTCGAGGCGCACGGCGGCGACATCCGGATCGAGGACAACGCCCCTGGCGCCGTGTTCTGTGTGAGGCTCCCCGATGACACATGAGATCTCCTCCGTCGAACGCCTGTCAGCACCCGAGCAGGCGCCCCATGAGCCTGGCGCTCGCCAGATCGACGACAGCACGTTCCGCATGCTCATCGACGCGGCGCCCGACGCCATGGTGGTCGTCGACGAGCACGGACGTATCGTGTTCGTCAACGTCCAGACCGAGCGGATGTTCGGTTACACGCGCGGCGGGCTCATCGGGCAGGCGATCGAGATCCTGCTCCCGGAGCGATTCCAGCGGTCTCATGTCGCCAACCGCTCGGCGTTCATCGCCGCGCCCAGGGCGCGCTCCATGGGGTCGGGGCTGGAGCTGTTCGGCCGCCGGAGGGACGGCAGCGAGTTCCCGGTCGAGATCAGCCTCAGCCCGCTGACGACCGAGGGGGGCATGCTCTTCTCGAGCGCCATCCGCGACATCAGCGACCGCAAGCGCCTGGAGGCCGTGGCGCAACGCACGAGCGACCTCCTGCGGAGCGCGGTGGAGAGCATCCAGGGCGCGTTCGCCGTGTTCGACGCGCAGGATCGGCTCGCGCTCTGCAACAGCGTCTACCGGCACTGGCTCGGCGCGCGGGTGAGCGGCCCCATGATCGGGCGGAGCTATGATGAGATCCTCGGCGAGAGCCTCGCCGCGGGGCTGTTCTCCCTGGGCGGCGAGCCTGCGGCCGGGTTCCGCGAGAGGATGCTCGCCTACCACGCGGAGCCGGATGGCACGCTGGATCTCTGCACGAGCGACGGGCGCAGCCTGCGCGCGACCGAGCGCCGCACGGCCGAGGGCGGGACGGTATGCACCCTCTGGGACATGACCGGCGACGTGCAGCGCGAGGAGGAGCTGCGCAAGGCGCGGGGCATCGCCGAGGCCGCGAGCTCCGCGAAGAGCGAGTTCCTCGCCTCGATGAGCCACGAGCTCCGCACGCCGCTCAACGCGATCCTCGGCTTCGCGCAGCTCTTGCACCGCGACAGGAAGACGCCGCTCACCGATCGCCAGAAGGAGCGGATAGAGCACGTCCTCAAGGGCGGCGAGCACCTGCTCAAGCTCATCGACGACATCCTGGATCTCTCGCGCATCGAGGCGGGCCGCGTCACGGTGTCGATCGAGCCGGTGAACGTCCCCGAGGTGCTGGTCGAGGTGAAGACGACGCTCGACCCGATGGCCCAGCGCGCCGGGATCGAGATCGCCCTCGCGCCCCTCCCCGCGGAGCTCCCGAAGATCACGGCGGATCGCACGCGATTCGCGCAGATCCTCATGAACTACGGCTCGAACGCGATCAAGTACGGCCGCAGGGGGGGCCGCGCCACGATCGCTGTGTCGATGCCGGAGGACGGGGTCGTGAAGATCTGCGTGATCGACAACGGCATCGGCATCCCCCAGGAGCAGCACGCGAAGATTTTCCAGCCCTTCCAGCGCGCCGGCCAGGAGACGGGGCCGATCGAGGGGACCGGGATCGGCCTCGCCATCACGAAGCGGCTCGCGGAGCTCATGGGCGGCGGCGTCGGCTTCGCCAGCATCCAGGGCGAAGGGTCCGAGTTCTGGATCGAGCTCCCGGCGCACCAGGAGCCGCCTGCGGTCGCCGCCCCGGCGCAGGCGGATGCGCGCCTGGAGGCGTCGCCGCTCGCCGCGCCCGGCGGCGTCCGCCATTCGGTCCTGTACGTCGAAGACAACCCGTCGAACATCGCGTTCATGGAGGAGCTCATCTCCGAGTTCGAGCGCGTCCACCTGAT
Organism: Sorangium sp. So ce327; assembly: GCF_051530205.1. Taxonomy (NCBI): domain Bacteria; kingdom Pseudomonadati; phylum Myxococcota; order Polyangiales; family Polyangiaceae; genus Sorangium; species Sorangium sp. So ce327. The sequence goes on from NZ_CP150330.1 coordinate 7,380,345, forward strand.
CACCGCGCCGAACGCCGAGATCGGCATCGAGCTCGCGCGCTCGCGGCAGCCCGAGGTCGTCATCATGGATATCAACCTCCCCGGGATGAGCGGCTACGAGGCCATGCGCAAGCTCGAGGAGTGGCCGGAGACGCGCGACATCCCCGTGATCGCGCTCAGCGCGGCGGCGATGGCCCGGGATACCCGCCGCGCCGAGCAGGCCGGGTTCTATCGGTACCTGACCAAGCCGGTGAGGGTCGACGAGCTGACCACCGTCCTCGAGGAGCTCCTCCTCCGGCCGTAGCGCGCCGAGGCGCGCTATCCCGCCGTAGCGCGCCGAGGCGCGCTATCCCGCCGTAGCGCGCCGAGGCGCGCTATCCCGCCGTAGCGCGCCGAGGCGCGCTGGCGCGACCGCCGTCGCGCTCGCTCACCGGCCTAGTGGCGATCGAGCCGCCGATCCGCGAACATGACGCGCACGGAGCTCGACCGCCATGACCCAGGCTGATCTCCCTCCCGAGCGCGCAGCCCCCGGCCCTTCTGGCCCGGCGGGCCCGCCGGTGTTCGTCGCCCGCGGTCTGACCAAGATCTACCGCATGGGCGAGGTCGAGGTGAGCGCCCTGCGCGGCGTCGATCTCGACCTCTACCCGGGCGAGCTCGTGGTCCTGCTCGGCCCCTCCGGCAGCGGCAAATCCACCCTGCTCAACATCCTCGGCGGCCTGGACGTGCCCACCCAGGGCACGGTGCGCTACCGGGACGACGATCTCAGCAACGCCGGCGACGCCGGCCTCACCCGCTACCGCCGCGAGCACGTCGGCTTCGTCTTTCAGTTCTACAACCTCATCCCCAGCCTCACCGCGCGCGAGAACGTCGCCCTGGTGACGGACATCGCCCGCGATCCCATGCCCGCCGCGGAGGCGCTCGGGCTGGTCGGCCTCGGCAAGCGCCTCGACCACTTCCCCGCGCAGCTGTCCGGCGGCGAGCAGCAGCGCGTCGCCATCGCGCGCGCCGTCGCCAAGCGCCCGAACGTGCTGCTCTGCGACGAGCCCACCGGCGCCCTCGACGTGCACACCGGCAAGGTCGTCCTGGAGGCGCTCGCCCGCGTCAACCGGGACCTCGGCACGACGGTGGTGGTGATCACCCACAACGCGGCCATCGCCGGCATGGCCGACCGGGTGGTCTCCATCGCCGACGGCCGCATCGCCGCCGAGCGCCGCAACACCGAGAAGCTCCTCCCGGAGGAGATCGCCTGGTGATGCGCGCCCTCACCCGAAAGCTCTGGCGCGACCTCTGGCAGATGCGGGGGCCCGCGCTGGCGATCATGATGGTGGTCGCCGCGGGCGTCGCGGTGTTCGTGGCCTCGCGCAGCGCGCTGGACTCGCTGGAGCTGACGCGCGCGTCCTACTACGAGGAGTACCGCTTCGCCCACGTCTTCGCGCGGGCCAGGAGGGCCCCGGAGTCGGTCGGCCGGCGCGCCGCCGAGCTCCCCGGCGTTGTGCAGGTGCAGACCCGCGTGATCATGGACGTCACGCTCGCGCTCGACGGCGTCACCGAGCCCCTCACCGGGCGGCTCATCTCCATCCCCGAGCGGCGCGGCCCCATGCTCAACGACCTCTACCTGCGGGAGGGCCGCTACATCGAGCCCGGCCGCGACGACGAGGTGCTGCTCGGCGAGGCCTTCGCCGAGAAGCGCGGCCTCCGCCCCGGCGACAGCGTGGAGGCGGTGGTGAACGGCCGGAAGCGCAGCCTCCGGATCGTCGGCCTCGCCCTCTCCCCGGAGTACGTCTACCAGATCAGCGGCAGCAGCCCCTGGCCGGACGACGAGCGCTTCGCGGTGATGTGGATGGGCTCGGAGGCCCTGCGCGCCGCGCTCGACATGCGCGGCGCCTTCAACGACCTCACCCTCACCCTCGCCCAGGGAGCGTCCGAGGGCGACGTCATCGCCGCCCTCGATCGCCTGCTCGCCCCTTACGGCGGCCTCAGCGCGCACGGCCGCGACCGGCAGATCTCGGACCAGTTCCTCTCGGACGAGTTCCGGCAGCTCCGCTCCACCGGCACCATCGTCCCCTCCCTCTTCCTCGCCGTCGCCGCCTTCCTGCTGAACGTCGTCATCTCCCGGGTGATCAGCACCCAGCGCACGCAGATCGCGACCCTCAAGGCGTTCGGCTACTCCAACTGGGCCATCGGCCAGCACTACCTGGAGATGGCGCTCGTGCTGGTGCTCGCCGGCGCTGCCGCGGGCGTCGGCGTGGGGCTGTGGCTCGGCGGCGGGATGACGCGCCTTTACGCCGCGTACTACCGCTTCCCCGTGCTCGAGCTGCGCGTCACCCCGGCCACCGCCGCCCTCGGCGCGCTGATCAGCGTCGCCGCCGCGACGGTCGGCGTCGCGATCGCCGTCCTGCGCGCGGCCCGCTTGCCCCCCGCCGAGGCCATGCGCCCCGAGGCGCCGGCGCGCTACAGGCCCATCCTGATCGAGCGGCTCGGCCTCGGCCGCCTGATGACGCCCGCGGCCCGGATGGTCCTCCGCAACGTCTCGCGCCGCCCGCTGCGCGCCCTGCTCGCCGCCTCCGGCGTGGCGCTCGCCGTCTCCATCGTGGTGGTCGGCCGCTTCAGCGAGGACGCCACCCACTACATGGTCAACCTGCAGTTCCGCCTCGTGCAGGGCGAGGACGCGGCGGTCTTCTTCTACCGGACCGTGCCCCGCGCCGCCCTCACCGAGCTCGCGAGCGTGCCCGGCGTCCTCCGCGCCGAGCCGCTGCGCGCCGCGCCGGTCGTCCTGCGCGTCGGCCACCGCGAGCACCGCACGGCCATCCTCGGGCTGGCCCGGGGCTCCGCGGGCCCCCCGGGCGCCGCGCCCGGCGCCCTCCTGCACCGCACGGTCGATCGCCGCGGCGCCTTCGTCCCCATCCCCGACGAGGGCCTCCTCCTCGGCGCCTACCTCGCCCGCAAGCTCGGGGTCCGCCCCGGCGACGAGCTCACGGTCGAGGTCCTGGAGGGCCACCGCCCGGTGCGCCAGGTCCCGGTCGCCGCCCTCATCGACGACCTGGTCGGCGCCTCCGCGACCATGGACCTCGACGCCCTGAACCGCCTCCTCGGCGAGGGCGACGTGATCTCCGGCGCCTACCTCGCCGTGGACCGCCTCGGCGAGGAGGCCGTCTACGCGCAGCTCAAGCGCACCCCCGCCGTCGCGGGGGTGAGCACCACCCGCGCCGCGCTGGAGAGCTTCGACAAGATCATGGGCGAGAACCTCGGGGTGATGCGCACGATCCAGCTCGTCTTCTCGAGCATCATCGCGTTCGCCGTCGTCTTCAACAAGGCGCGCATCGCGCTCGCCGAGCGTAGCCGCGAGCTGGCCAGCCTGCGCGTGCTCGGCTTCACGCGCGCCGAGGTCAGCCGGATCCTGCTCGGTGAGCTCGGCGTGACCACGCTGGCCGGCATCCCGCTCGGCATGGGCCTCGGCTACTACTTCGCCTGGGCGATGTGCCAGGCCTACGAAGACACCGAGATGTTCCGCTTCCCGCTGATCATCCACCCCTCCACGTACGCCTATGCCGCGCTGGTGGTGCTCGTCTCCGCGGCCTTCTCGGCGCTGGTGGTGCGCCGCCGCATCGACCAGCTCGACCTCGTGGGCGTGCTCAAGACCAGGGACTGACGCATGAAGCTCGCCCGGAAGATCCCCTATGCCCTGTTCGCGGCGCTGCTCGTCGGCGCCATCGTGGTGGCGTTCCTCCCCAAGCCAGCGCTTGTGGAGGCCTCCGCGGTGACGCGCCGCCCGCTCGTCGTCACGGTGGACGGCGATGGCCGCACCCGCATCACGGACCGCTTCGTGATCTCCGCGCCTGTGGGCGGCCAGATGCCCCGCCTGGAGCTGCACCCCGGCGACCGGGTGAAGCTCGGCGCCATGCTCACCGAGATCGCGCCCATCGACCCGCCGCTCCTCGACGCCCGTTCCCGGGCCCAGGCCGAGGCCCACGCCCAGAGCGCCCGCGCCGGCGTCTCGCAGGTGAAGGCGCGCGTCGCCCTCGCCGAGACCGCCCTCGCCCAGGCCCGCAGCGAGCTCGCCCGGGTCAGGACGCTGCACGAGAGCGGCGGCGTCGCCCGCGCCGAGCTGGAGACCGCCGAGTTCCGCGAGCGCGCCGCGCAGGCCGAGCTCGAGAGCGCGCGGTTCGGCGCCCGTGTCACCCAGTTCGAGCTGCAGACGGCCGAGGCCGCGCTCGTGCGCATGAAGCCCGAAGGGCCCGGCGCGCCCGCGAGGAAGACCGGCGCCGGCGACGCCAGCGTGGCCATCCAGAGCCCCGTCGACGGCACGGTGCTGCGCGTCTTCCAGGAGAGCGCGGCGCTCCTCCAGGCGGGGGCGCCCATCCTCGAGCTGGGCGATCCGGCCGCGCTCGAGATCGTCATCGACCTCCTCTCCAGCGACGCCGTCGCCGTGCAGCCTGGCGCCGAGGTCCGCGTGGAGCGCTGGGGCGGCGAGGCGCCGCTCGGCGCTCGGGTGCGCCTCGTCGAGCCGAGCGGCTTCACCAAGGTGTCCGCCCTCGGCATCGAGGAGCAGCGTGTCAACGTGATCGCCGACTTCTCCGGCCCTCCCGAGGCCCGCAAGGCGCTCGGCGACGGCTACCGCGTCCATGCCCGCATCGTGATCTGGGAGAACGCCGACGCGCTCCAGGTCCCGCAGACCGCGCTCTTCCGGCGAGGCGAGCGCTGGGCGGTGTTCGCCTTGGCCGACGGCCACGCCCGGCTGCGCGACGTGGAGATCGGGAGGCGGAGCGGCGGCGCCGCCGAGGTGCTCGCCGGCCTCGACGAGGGCGACCGCGTGGTGGTGCACCCGAACGACAAGCTCCACGACGGCGCGCGGGTCGAGGTGCGTTAGGGGAGACCGCTATTCCGCGGACAGCGACGAAACAGGGGCCGACTCCGCCACCGCGGCGCTGGCGCCCCGGCGGAGAGGGCTTTGCATGGTCGACGAGCAGGTATTCAAGGGCGGCGTCAACACCGTGCGCCGGCGCGGCGACAGGGTCCACCGGCCCGCGACGGCGGCCACGCCTGCCATCCACCGGCTCCTGCGGCACCTCCGGGCGGCGGGCTTCGACGCGGCGCCGGAGCCGCTCGGGCGCGACGACGAGGGGAACGAGGTGCTGTCGTACCTCGACGGCGAGGTGCACAACCCGCTCCCGGCCGAGCTGCGCACGCCCGAGCTCCTCGCGTCCGCCGCCGCCCTGCTGCGCCGGTTCCACGACGCGAGCGCGACGTTCGTGCCAGGACCGGACGACCGGTGGCAGCTCCCGCCCCGCCCGCCGGCCGAGGTGATCTGTCACGGCGACCTCGCGCCCTACAACTGTGTCGTCCGCGGCGGCCGGGTCGTCGGCTTCATCGATTTCGATACCGCACATCCCGGCCCGCGCGTGTGGGACGTGGCGTATGCTGTCTACCGTTTCGCGCCGCTGCACGCGCCGAGCAACCCGGACAGCGCCGGCAGCCCCGAGGACCAGGCGCGGCACGCAGCTCGGTTCTGCCGCGCTTATGGCCTCCCGCCAGGGCACCTGTTGCTCGACACCGTGGCCGATCGACTCGCGGCGCTGCTCGCCTCCATGCGCGCGCGGGCCGCGGCCGGCGACGTCGCGTCCCAGGCGCACATCGCGGCCGGGCACCCTGCGCTGTACGAAGAGGACATCCGCTATTTGCGGGCGCAGCGCGATCGGCTGCTGCAGGCATTCACCCCGTGAAAGACCCGGGCGCGAGCGTTCATTCCTGCTCCTCCTCGCGAAGCGCGGCGCCGGGGGCGAACAGCGCCTCGAACGGCACGTTCGTGAGCTCGCGCGCGAAGCGGCCGATCGTCGCACGGACGTGTGCCTCTCTCCGCCGGGCGTCGACGCGAATCACCTTGGCGGCGAGAGGCTCGTTCGGCACCCCCGGCCCCAAGGGCCAGTAGACCGCGACCGACGTCCGCGGCCGGATCTCGGAAATGCGGAGAGGTTGAATATCGCCGATCTGTTTCGAGTAGACGCAGAAGCCGTCCTCGTGTCCTGGGGCCTCGAGAACGATGCTGCGAACGGGCTCGGTTCGACCGCCCTTCTGCGCCTCGACAACCCGACCAAAAAGGGCATCCATATGCCCTTCGAACCACGCACGCGGGTTGTTCGAACGCAGCCGGATGCGCCACTCCCTGCGCTTGACTCCCTTGCTCTTCATCTCGATTTCATCGACCGCGGCGCACTGGTAAAACATGTTGATCGTGCGCTGGATGTCGAGCGTGAGCTGGTCGAGCTCCGCCGAGTCGAATCCGGCCGGGAACTTCAGCGGTGGCGCCGACTTCAGGGTCGTCTCGGTCTTTCGGAAGTGCATCTCCTTGATGCTTTTGTCGCGGTTACACACTGAGCACAGGGTCTGCAGGTTGTGGGGCTCGTTCGTCCCGCCGTGATAGAGCGAGATGATGTGGTCCACCTGCAGCCTCTTTCGCCGCGTCTCGCCACAGCAGAGGCAGCGCTCCCCATCACGACGGATGACCTCCCGCTTAACCTGCTCGGACGGCTCCTGGTCGACGAGCCGCTGAGCCGGCGCGATCACGCCACCCGCCCGACGAGCGCCACCCGCGCCCGTCGTGCGCTGGATCTCCGCTTCGACCAGCATGCGGAACTGCTCGCGGAAGAGATCGAACGTGGGGATCATCGCGCGCCAGAAGCGCCGCTCGTCGATGTAGATCGCCTCGAGCTGCTGCCGCGTCCGCGCAGGCCCCCAGTCTTCCGCCGCGGCGACCTTCGCCAGCGGCGTCAGATCGTGCTCTTCGCGGTGCTCGAACGGGGAGAACGGCGGAGACTTCCCGCCCGTCTGCGCGAGATGTCGAACCAGATGGAACAGGTTCATGCCGAGCCCGCTCGCGGACTTGCCCGCGTGGGCGAAGAACTTCTTGCACCAGCGTTCCATCTGCGCCTCGACGGCGTCGTACTGCACCTCTGGATCCGCGAAGCGCCCGAGATCGGCCTTGGCCGCGTGCACAAGGAACGCGTCGTAGTGCTCCTTCTCGTCTGCGTAGACAAGGACCATCGGGCGCGCGTGCTCGGTGTCCTCGGAGCCCGACACCTCGACGTCGAACTCGGGCAAGTACCAGCCGAGCGGCAGCATCTCGAGGAACGACGCCGGCGCGATCTCGCCGAGCTCGATCCACCGCGCGAGCTGCCGGACCAGCGCGATTGACACCAGCTGGAGCGGCATTCTCTTTCTCGGCTCAGGCTTCGGTCTGTCGGTGCCCGTGCCCCAGACGTCATCGAACTCCGCCCACTGGATGGCCTCGCGCCATTCGTCCATGAAGAGGACGATGTTCGCGGTAGAGGTTCCACCGAACTTCGGCCCGCGGAGGGCGCGGCCGACCATCTGGCGCAGCAGGATCGGGCTCGTCGTCTGTCGCGTGAGGAAGACGCTCTGGACGTTGGGAACGTCGGTGCCTTCCGTCAGCATGCGCACGTTGATCAGCACGTCGAGCTTGCCTTCATGGAACTTCTTCAGCACGGCGGCGTTCTTGTCGCGCGACTGCTGATTTCGGGCCTCGACAGAGCCCGGGTTCACCTCGACGTGCGAGTACATGACATCGGCGCGCACTCCGTGCGCGCGTAGCTTCTCGCGCAGGTAGTCGCACTGGAACCACCTGTCGGCAAAGATGATCGTCTTCCCGAACTCCTGGCGACGGTCGACGTAGGTCTTCCAGATCTTGTCGTTACGCTCCTGGTTCTCCGCGAGCCGAGTGACGATCTCTTCTGGCATATCCTGGAAGGTCGCGCGCCACCGCTGAAGTTGCCCGGCGTCGACCTTCGGCTCGAACTTCGTGCTGCATGGAATCGGGATCGGCTTGGCGAGGATGCCCATCGCCATGAGCTTGGAGGCGCTCACCTCGAACAGGATCCTCTGCGGGAAGAGCTTCGCCAGCCAGCCTTCTCCCCTCTTGTCGTTGTACATCGGGGTCGCGGTGAGCCCGAGCAGCTTCATCTTTGGCGCCTCTTCGCGCAGCGCGAGGAGGAACTTGGTGTACGACGGGGCGGGCGCGTGGTGCGCCTCGTCGAACACCACCATCAGCTTCCCCTTCGCCGCGGTCAGGAACGCGCGCAGAGCAGCTTGATTTTCGCGGTGCGCGCGCACGGCGGTCTGCAGCGTGCAAATCACCACGTCATCATCGCGCTTGACGGCTGCAATCTTGCTGTGCCCCGGCGTCCCCGAGACGACCCTCGCCCGCAGCCGCTCCTTCGGCTCGTGGATCAAGCCGACTTCCATCGCCTCGGCCCCGTCGCTGCGCTTTCCAAAGCCATCCAGGGCTTGTTCCAAGAGGTGGTGCGTGTGCGCGAGCCACAGCACCTTGTAGCCATCGCTCAGCGGATTGCGGCAGAGGAACCGCACGGCCGTGAAGGTCTTGCCTCCTCCGGTCGGAAGCACGAGCAGTCCTCCCGCATCGGGTGTGGACGCTGACTCGTACCACCCCCGGAGCCTCGCAAGGGCCTCCGTCTGGTGCGGCGCCTCGGCTTTCTTCGACGGATGCTTCCTCGCCTCGACGAGGTTGTAGTCACGATCCCATTCGCTGATGGCACCCATTGGATCAACCTTCTCGAAGGTTCGGACACGACAACACGTCACCAGGCCTTACGGAGCATGCTTGCCGGAGCGCAGGCCGGCTCTTCGGCGTCCGCGTACCTTGTCGGGGTCTCGGTGGGAATCACGTCCGTCACGAGGCGACGTGCGACGCGCTCACACCTGTCGCGCGATGGTTCGGGCCGCCCGAGCCGGTGGTCGTCGTCCAGCCATCCACCGGCCAAACTCCCGTTCCGTGAGTCCACCCAAGTCCGTCCAACCTGTTCAGGCTATCTGGCGAACGGCGGCGATGTCAATCCCGCTTCCCCGGAGGAGCGCGGCGTACCTGCCAGAGGGCGCGGGACGCGAAGGCTGGGCCTTTGCGCTGCGTGGCGGGTCGCGTAGCCTGTCGCGGTCGGCGCCCACCTGGCCGTAGCGGGCTGGGGCGATCGGTCTCCTTCCAAGAGATCAGAAGCCGTCGTCCTCCCAGGCCCGTACTGCACATCGCCAGCGTGTAGGCGCCGGCGCTCTCTCCGCGCCGCGCATCCCCCTCCTCCCCACCCGCCATGAGCAAGACGAAGACAGAGGTGATCATCCAGCAGTCGTTCGTCGGCCTCCTCATCTACGAGGACGTGCAGCTCGCCGCGCGGCGCTTTCTCGCAAGCCGGAGCCTCGAGGCGATCCTCAGCGACCGGAACGAGATCTCGGACGCCGTGCGCGACGACGTGAAGGGCACCGCCGCCCGCTACGGAGTGGAGATCGTGCGCGCCGACGTGAAAGACCTCGTCTTCCCCGGCAACCTCCGCGAGATCATGAATCAGGTGCTCGAGACCGAGCGGCGCGCCGAGGCCAAGGTGATCCAGGCGCGCAAGGACGCCGAGGCGCTCCGTATCCAGGCCGAGGCGGAGAACGAGCGCGCGCGCCAGAAGATCGAGGCGACGATGCAACAGACGCGCCTCATGGCCGAGGCCGAAAAGGAGCGGATTCAGCTCAAGCTGACCGCCCAGATCGAGGAGGCGCGGGCGATCGCCGACAACCCCGCGCTGCTCAAGCTGCGGGAGATCGAGGCGCTCGGGGAGATGGCGAAGGCTGGAGGGAAGTTCGTGGTCGGGCTCAAGCCCGAAGGGATGCTCGGCGACGGCGGCGAGCGGAAGTCCTAGCCACCTTCGGCCGCCGACAGGCCCTCGAGCGACCTGAGAGCGCGGCGGGCCACCGCCCGAACGGCGGCGTCCGGATCGCGCTCGGCGAGCCACGCGAAGCGCTCCTCCGCCCGCGCGATCTCGCTTCCCTTCGCGCCCGGGCGCATCGCGACGAGCGCCCGGATCGCGGCGCGCCGCACGCCGCCCTGCTCGTGTCGGAGCAGCGTCGTCAGAGGACGCACCGCCTCGCGCGCGGCGCTCGGGGCCGCCCGCGAGAGCCCGCGCGCGGCCGCCTCGACCACGGGCGCGTACGGATGCTCGAGCGCCGCGAGCAGCGCCGCGCGGTGGTGAAGCGCGCTCTCCGGATGTCGCGCGAGGAGCTCCGCCGCGCTCAGGGCGATCCTGCGGGACGCCGGCGCGAGGAGCTCCGCCACGACGTCGGCCGGCACGCTCGTCCCCGCCTGCGGGCCCAGCCGGCGCAGCGCATCGAGCACGCTGACCCGGGCGAGGATCTGCTCGTGACGCACCGACGAAGCCGAGCAGCACATGGGCGAGCACCGCTCCCCCAGCGGCTCACGCAGCGTCTCGACGAGCACCGGCGCGGCGACGGCGGCGCGACGACCCATCCTCCCGAGCGTGCGCGCCACGTGTCCGCGCAGGTGCGCGACGTCCAGACGTGCATGGAGCTTCTCGTCGTACCCCTCCGCAGGACGTCGCAGGGCGAGGACCCGCACGAGAAGATCGGCCGAGAGCTCGGCCGGCGCCGGACCGCGGCGGAGCGGCATGAGCGCTCTGGCCGACGCCTGCCAGAGCGCGCGACGCTGCGGCTCCCGGAGAAGCGCCTCGAGGACATCCGCCGGTCGCCGGCGATCGGCCGTGCTCATCTCCTGACCTCGCGCAATGCCTGCTCGAATCCCATCCTGCGAAGCCCCTCGCCGGGACCGGCCCTCTTTCCGCGAAACACGAGGCCGGCCGCCAGGGAGGGTATCTTAACACACGCGGTGGAGCTCACGTTCGGGACGGCCAACAGGCCTGCGCATATCGCACCTTCCGCTCCTCGGCGCGTCGGCCACACCACGTTGTCATCCTGGCTCAGCCCGCTCGCCGGCGGTCGTTCCGGACCGCGACGAGGCCCATTTCGCTCGACGAAACCGCGCTCGATCGGCGTAGCGTGGCTGTATGACCCGAAGGCGCGATCATGCCCTCTCCTGCACGACGCTCTTGCTCATCGCGTGTGGACTGGCCGGCTGCGGCAAGGCCTCCACGCGGCCCGCGGCCGCCCCCGAGCCGCTCGCACCGCTCACGCTCCGGCGATCGGCGGACGACATCATCCTCGCCGCGAAGCTGCCGCCAGAGACCGCGCCCCGCGCGTCGCTCGAGATCCACCGCCTCGACGCTTACGCCGCGTGCAACGCGGCGCAGGTGCGCCTCTCCGCAAGCGTGAGCGCGCGCGCGGACGCGGGGCCGAGCGCGCTCACGGTGTCGAGCCTCGTCATCGGCGGCCTCGGGCTCGCGGGCGGCATCGCCACCACCGCGCTCGCTGCGGGCCTGGAGGCCAAGCCGATCCCGGCGGGCACGCCGTCGCTCCCGGACGCGGAGCCGCCGGACGTGGACGGCAAGACGGGGGTGATCGTGGCGGGCGTCGTCACGGGCGTCGTCGTCGTGGGCGCGGTCGTCGGGACGCTCCTGCTCGTCGGCGGTGACGACGACGACGAGGATCGCAAGCACAAGCTCGATCTCGGCGCCGGCGGCGCGGGGGGCCTCCGCGACGCCATCCGCGCCTTCGAGGCCGCGTGCCCCGACGAGCCGCCCGAGGACGCCCTCGCCGCGTGCATCGACAGGGCGCGCGCCCTCCGCACGACCTGCGCAGCCCGGTGAGGCGGGCTCCGCCGGCCGCTCAGCGCGCGAGCACGTCGAGGAAGCGCTCCTCGTGGAACCCGACCGAGATCCGCGTGCTCGTGCCCTCCATGGCGCGCGCCCCCCACTCGCCCTTCTCGCGGTAGATCTCGACCTCGACGAAGTCGCAGACGCGCTCGTCGAGCGCGCAGGCGGCCGCCACGAGATCGTGCATCGCCTTGCCCACGCCCTTGTCTGCCAGGTACCGATCGAGCGCGTCGATCATCCTCGTCAGGCCGCCCCGCGGCGATCGCCCCGAGACCCGGCGGCTCAGCGCGTCGCGCATGGCCTCGGTATAGACGACCCCGTGACATACGTTCTTCGAGACGAACCTCCGCTCTCCGATCTGCGGTGAGGCGAGCAGCGCGAGCGTCTCCCGGGGCGCGCCGCCGGGGTTGTAGCTCGGGCAGGTGAGGCGCCCGCGGAACTTCTCGAGCGGCTCGGCGACCAGGTTGTCGCCCGCGAAGCCGCCTTGCTGGACCCAGCGAGCCAGCCGGAGCCCCGGGACGTCGTTGAACGCCTTGCCGATGTTCTTGGGCGCGGCCCCGACGAGCACCGTGGCGTCCGGCTCGCGGAGCAGCTCGGCGAGCAGCGCGGGGCCGCCCGCGACCTCGCCGGCCGGGTGCTCCAGGATGCCGGGGCCGTAGCACGCCTGGTGGAAGCCGGAGACCCGCGCCTTCTTGCCCTCGCTCGTCGCCCACCACGCGGGGCCGTGCAGCGCGCCGATCGGGACCTCCGCCCGCCCGCAGCGATCCAGCCCCCAGCGGACCAGCCGGCACTGATCCTCGGAGCCGGGCGTGACGAGCACGCCGAGCAGCTCGACGTCGGGGTGATCGGCGAGCCAGAGCAGCGTCATGAAATCATCCGGGTCCGCGGTCTCCATCTCGAAGATCATGCGCTTCACGCCGCACCTCCATGCCATCGCGCCGCAGAGCAAAATTGAATAGACTCGATCCGAGCGGGCAGCCGGAGAGACGACCGGCCGCCCGACGGAGCCAGCACGCGACCCGCGCTGCCGCGCGCGGTCAGGCCGCACGACCCCGAGGAGCGAATGAAGCGCATACACCTGTTCGAGATAGAGGATTTCAGCTGGTTTCCCGGGTGGCTACGGGCCTGCATGACACGCCTGCTCGTGATCATGCACAGGGCGCTGGGCACGCGCGAGGCGCTGGTCGAGCTGATCGCCAGAGCGTTGAAGGAGTCGAACACATCGAAGATCGTCGACCTCTGCTCCGGGAGCGGCGGGCCGATGATCGACGTCGTGCGGACCCTGCGCGAGAAGCCCGGGTTCGAGGGCACCCGACTGACGCTCACGGACCTGTACCCGAGCAAGGAGGCGGCGGAGCTCATCAACAACCAGGAAGGGAGCCATGTATCCTACCAGACAACCCCGGTGGACGCCACGAAGATCGGCGGCGACATGGCTGGCCTCGACGGACTCAGAACCATGGTCAGCAGCTTTCATCACATGAGGCCGGACAACGCGAGGAAGATACTGGAGTCGGCCCAGCGGAGCAGGCAGCCCCTCTGTATCTTCGAGATCAGCGACAACAGTCATCCGCTGTTCCTCGGGTGGCTCGCCCTCCCGATCAACTTCGTGATGTGCCTCCTCATCACGCCCCTGGCGAGGCCCATGACCCTGCGGCAGCTCGTCTTCACCTATATCGTTCCGATCATCCCGCTGTGCTTCGCGTGGGACGGGGCGGTCTCGAACGCGAGGACCTACACGCTCGCTGACCTCGATGAGCTGTTGAGCGGGCTCCAGAACGAAGATTACAGATGGGAGAAGGGCGTGATCGGCGGGAGAGCGAAGAAGCTCTATCTGCTCGGCATTCCCACCCGCGACGCCGGCGGCTGAGCCACTCCGACGCGGACGAACCGGTACGTACCGGTCGTACAGATCGCCGGAGATCGTGGCCGAGGCCGTATGTCCCCCTCGTGCGCTCCGATGATTGGAGTAAGGCCATGCCTTCGTGCGCGTCGCGGATTGCACCCTACTATTCGCTTGCGGTCATCGATCTACCTTGTTACGCGCAATCCCGGTATGCCTGTCCGGTTGCGGAGGGGAATACGATGGCTGACGCAAACGGAGCACTGAGCTCGCTGGATGACTTTATCGCTCACTCCACGGAGATGCTGTTCGTCGCCGGAGGCGACGGCGCGCTGCTGCGATGGAGCGACGCGCTGGGCCGGACGATCGGGCCCGCGCTCGCGCAAGGAACCCCGTTGACCGAGCTCTTCCACCCGGAGGACCGCGGCGCGCTCACCACAAGGTGGGAGCAAGTGCGTGAGAGCACGGCCCCCATTCACGTCCACGGCCGCGTCATGAGCGCGGAGCGCAGCTACAAACCGCTCGCCTGCGTCGTGCGCGGCGCGCGCTCGGAGGGGCTCGTCTACGGCTCGTTCCGTGACGCGCCGGCCGGCGACGGCGCGCTCGACGAGCTGACCGAGCTGAGGGCGCGGGACAGGATGCTCCGCGCCTTGATCAACGCTCTTCCGATAGCGATGTGGGCCGTCGATACCGACGGAACGTATCTCTACCATGAAGGCAAGGGGCTGGAGGCCGTCGGCCATCAACCTGGACAGCTCGTCGGCGCGAACATCTTTGACCTCTACGGCGAGGCCAACGGCGCCGTCAGGCGCGCGCTGGCCGGTGACCCGGTGCACGGGCTGGCCGAGGTGCACGGCTGTGTATGGGAGAGCTGGATGGTCCCCCTCGCGGAGGAAGAGGGGCACGTCAGCTCCGTCGTCGGGTTCTCGCTCGACGTGACGGAGGGGCAGCGCGCGCAGCAGGCCCTCCAGACGAAGCTCGACGTGATCGAGGCGCAGCAGCGGGTCATCCGGGAGCTCGCGGCGCCGATCATCGAGGTGTGGGACGGCGTGCTGGCGCTGCCCATGATCGGCGTCGTCGACAGCGCGAGGACGGCCGACGCGATGGAGAGCCTGCTCGAGGCGATCTCGAGCCGCGGGGCGCGGTTCGCCGTCCTGGACCTCACCGGCGTGCAGATGGTGGACACGAAGGTCGCCGATCACCTGATCAAGCTCGTGCGGGCCATCCAGCTGCTCGGCGCCGAGGGGATCATCTGCGGCATCCGCCCGACGGTGGCGCAGACGATGGTGGCGCTGGGGCTCGACCTCAGCGCCATCGTGACCAAGGCCAACCTGCGGGCCGGCCTGATGCACTGCATGCGAAGTTTGACCGCGCGCCCGGCGCCGCCCCCCCGCAACGTCGCCTGACACGACAGCGGAGGACGAGGCCCCCGGGAGCAGCGCAGCGCTGGCGCTGCTCCCTGGGCGCCCGAGCTCAGAACAGCTGGACGTCGTCGATCTCGATGCGCAGCGGCTGTCCCACGGGCGTGCGCCAGTTCAGGTTCATGACGTTCCACGGCTCGAACGGCACGAGCGTGCCCCACCCCTGCTGCATCAGATCCCACCAGCGCAGCTCCACGGTGACCCACTCCGGTCCGACCCAGAGGTCGATACCGTGGCTGTCGTAGCAAGCCGAGCAGAGCCCGCCCTCAGGCGTCGTAAGGAGCGTGCCGACGTCGAAGCGAACCTGCGTGCCCTGGCCACGGATGTGGAAGCGGATGCCCTGGAACGGCGACACATCGACGGGCCACATCTCGAAGGACAGCGCCACGCCAGCGCCCGACGCGGACGGCACCCCCGGGGAGTGCGCCGCGAGCGCCGTCGAGCTGAAAGGCCCCGGAGCGGGGAACAGGTCGACCGGCGGGACGGTCCCGTCGTCGTACGTCACCCACGGCCCCGTGAACGGCGGGGCGCTGCCCGCGTACGGCGCGGAGAAGAGGAAATCGCCGTCCTCGAAGTCCTCGATGACGAGGCCCGGCATCGCGCAGACGGGCAACCACACGCAGTCCGGATCGGAGCAATCCGTGAGGCCGTCCGCATCGTCATCGGAGCCGTTGCTGCAGGCCCAATCGGTGTCCTCGCGCCACGACATGCAGTACGGCTGCGACTGGCAGTCCGCATCGGAGCAATCCACGGCACCGTCCCCGTCGTCGTCGGCGCCGTTGCTGCACGTCCAGTCGGTGTCCTCGCGCACCGGCATGCAGTACGGCATCCACTGGCACTCCGGATCGGAGCAATCCGCGAGGCCGTCCCCGTCGTCATCGACGCCGTTGCTGCACGCCCAATCGGTGTCCTCGCGCCACGGCGAGCAGAACGGATAGGGCTGGCATTCCGGATCAGCGCAATCCGCGAGGCCATCCATGTCGTCATCGGCGCCGTTGCTGCAGGCCCAATCGGTGTCCTCGCGCACCGGCGCGCAGAAGGGATACCCCTGGCAGTCCGGATCGGAACAATCCGCGAGGCCGTCCATGTCGTCGTCGTAGCCGTTGCTGCACTCCCAATCGGTGTCCTCGCCGATCGGCCCGCAGAACGGCTGGAACTGGCAGTCCGGATCGGAGCAATCCGGGCGGCCGTCGCCATCGTCGTCGTAACCGTTGCTGCACGCCACATCGGTGTCCTCGCGCGGCGGCGTCGTGTCGTCGACCCCGATGACGATGTCGAGCCTCCCCTGCCCGACCGAAATGACGTCGCCATCGGCCCGGAACTGGAACGCCACGGTCGACGTCGTACCTTCGCCGATGTAGACCCACGTCGGGTTCGCCGACGTGAGGGACGCCGAGACGGCCTGGTAACCGCCGCCGGTCCACCGCTCGAGGACCCAGCCCGGCTGGAGCGCCACGTTATAACCGCCGACCGGCAGCACCTCCGCGAGCACCGGCGTGTCGACCCCTCCGTAGATGGTCCGCGCCGTCGGGCCGTAGATATCGAACCACGCTTGGGACAGGCGGTACGTCGCGCCCGAGGAGCTGTTCCCGACGAGGGCCAGGCTGAGCGAGCCGACCTCGGACTCCTGCTCGGCGTCCTCCGGCGCGTCCGCCGTGCAGCCGACCGGGATCGCAGCAATGGCCAGGACCGAACATACGAAGAGTTGTCGCAAGTGTCTCATAATGACTCTCGTATCAGAGCCGGTCGCGCGTGAAAAGCTGGATTCGTGAGGGGCGCCATGACGTCGCGCGTCCGTCGGTCATGCGTCATTGACCGTCGGTCATTGACCGTCGGTCATCGTCATCCATCGGCTGGCCGCCGGTCATCGGCTGGCCGCCGGCCATCGGCCGGCCATTGGCCGGCCATGCCCATGCGCCTATGCCTTGGTTGCGCCGCCCCTTCCCATCATTCATCGAATCTTTCGGTCCTTCCATCGCCGCTTCTCATCGCCTCAACGGCCGTCGACCGCTCTCGCCTCCTCTCGCATTCCGTCCACTTTGTCGGCTCGCGTCGCACGCATCGTCGCCCCGGTCCCGGTCCGCGATCGCGGCGGACCCAGCGCGCCCGCCGCCGGGCGCGCCGTGCGCGCTCCGCTCGGGTCAGACGTTCGGCGCCGGCGCGTCGACGGCCTCGGCGGCCTTCGCGTGCCGCGCTTGCTCCCGGAAGTAGCCCTCCCGCTCCTCGGCGAAGGCGCGCGCCACGCTCGGACGTCCGTGGAGGCGCGCGTGGTACGCGGCGAGCGCCGGCCAGGACTTCAGGTCGATCGGCGTGACAACGGACCAGTTGAGCACCGCGAAGAGGTACGCGTCGGCGACCGAGAAACGGTCGAGAAGGAACTCCCGCCCTTCGAGCCGATCGGCCGCCCAGCCGAGGCGGCGCGGCGCCCCGGCCAGCGCATGGGCCTTGACCTCGGCCGAGGCCGTCTTGTCCAGGAGCGGCATGTAGACCGCCTTGTGGAGCTCGCTCCCGATGAAGCCGAGCCACTGCTGGAGGCGCGCCCGGCCGAGCGGATCCCGCGGCGCGAGCTCCGCCGCCGGGAACCGATCCGCCACGAGCTGAAGGATCGCCGCGTTCTCGGCGAGGATCTCGCCTCCTTCGATCTCGAGCGCAGGGACGAACCCGAGCGGGTGGATCGCACGGTAGTCGGCGCCCCCCTCGGTCCGCTTCGTTTCGAGGTCGACCTCCACATACGAGGCCTCCGCGCCGGCCTCGTAGAAGGCGATGCGCGTGGCGAGAGAACATGCGAGCGGAGCGAAATAGAGCTTCATGAAAACCTCCTGACGGCGCCCAAGGTGCGCCTCGCGGGGCTGTGCGTCCAACGCATCGTCGTGATAGGATCTATGCGTGTCACGCATACCGTCTCCCCCTGCGCCTCCCGCGATCGGACCGCGGCCACAGCTCGAGATCCGCGACCTGGAGCTCGTCCTCTCCCTGGCGGCCGCCGGGAGCACGTCCGGCGCCGCCTCGGCGATGCACATCACGCAGTCCGCCGTGAGCCGGGCGCTCGCCCAGGCGGAGGACCGCGTCGGCGCGCGCCTCTTCGAGCGCACCGCGCGCGGGGTCACGCCGACCGCCGCGGGAGAGCGGCTCATCGCGGGGGCCGGGCTCGTCCTCGCGCAGCTCCGTGAGCTCGAGCGGGAGGTCGCGGCGCCGGTCGCCGCGACGACGCGCGTCCGCCTCGTGTGCGAGTGCTACACGGCGTACCGCTGGCTCCCCTCCGCGATGACGAGCCTCCGGCGCAGGCTGCCCCGCCTCGAGATCGTGCTCGCGGTCGAGCACACCCACGATCCGGTCGCCGCGCTCGTCCGGGGGGACATCGACGTCGCGCTGCTCACCACGTCGTCCCTGCCGAGCGACCGCGAGGCGGGCTGCGCGCTCGTGGAGCGGCCGCTCTTCTCGGACGAGGTCGTCTTCGTGATCTCGAGCTCGCACCCGCTCGCCGGGCGGGCCTCGCTCACGCGCGACCACCTCCGCGAGGGCCCGCTGATCACGCCGAACGCAACGCCGGCCGAGGCGCGCTGGTTCATGGGCGCCGTCTTCGGGCGGCAGCGGCCCAAGATCGAGCTCCTGCGCTTCCCGCTCACGGAGGCCGTGGTCGACGCGGCGCGCGCCGGGATGGGGATCGCGACCCTCTCGGAATGGGTGGCGGAAGCCTACCTCGGCAGCGGCGACCTTCTGGTCAAGCGGCTCTCGTCCGGTCCGCTCCGCCGGCCCTGGCGGATCGCGTTCCGGCGCGCGTCGGCCGACGCCGCGGAGCGCCTGATCGGCGCCCTCGAGAGCGCGGCGCCGCGGCTCTACACGCGCGCCGGGTGACCCGGGTGACCCGGGTGACGCTCAGTCGAGGCCGGTGGCCTCCGGCGCGCCCAGCATCAGGTTGAGGTTCTGCACCGCCGCGCCGGAGGCGCCTTTGCCGAGGTTGTCGAGGCGCGCCACGACAAGGATCTGGTCCGGCTTTCCGAACACGAACACGTCGAGTCGGTTCGTGTCGTTGCACTCCACCGCGCCGAGGTAGCCGTCCTCCAGCGCGCCCTGGCCGCCGAGCGGCATCACCCGGATGAACGGCTCGCCGGCGTAATACGACGTGTAGAGCTCGTGGACCGCGGCGGGCGTCGCCGGCCGGGCCAGCGCGTCCGTGAACAGGGGCACCGAGACGAGCATGCCCTTGTAGAAGTCGCCCACGACCGGCTGGAACAGGGGCGCCCTGTCGAGGCCCGCGATGGCGCGCATCTCCGGCAGGTGCTTGTGCTGCAGGGTGAGCCCGTACGGGCGCGGGCCGCGGAGCTGCTCGCGGCGCGCCCCTTCGGCCTGCTCGTAGGCCTGGATCATCTTGCGCCCGCCGCCGCTGTAGCCGGTGAGCGAGTGCGCGATCACGCGGGCGTCCCTGGGCAGGAGCCCCTGGTCGACGAGCGGCACCACGAGCGCGAGGAACCCGGTCGCGTGACACCCGGGGACGGCGACGCGCCGCGCGCCGCGGACGGCCTCGCGCTGGCCGGGGCGGAGCTCCGGGAAGCCGTACACCCACCCGTCGGCCGTGCGGTGCGCGGTGCTCGGATCGATGACGCGCGTCCTCGGGTTCTCGATCCATCCGATGGATTCGCGGGCGGCGTCGTCGGGCAGGCACGTGATGAGCACATCCGCCTCGTTGATCAGCGCGCGGCGCGCCGCCGGGTCCTTGCGGCGCTCGGGGTCGATCTCGAGCAGCTGGAGGTCGCGGCGGCCCTGCAGCCGCTCGCGGATCTGGAGCCCCGTCGTACCTTCCTGCCCGTCGATGAACACCCGATGCATGGTGGCCGTGTCCATACGCCGAGCGCGCCCTCGGGACCAGCGCTTCGCGCTAGCTCACCGGCGGCTCTGCGGCGGCGCCCAGGCGCATCCGCCGTCGTCGCACGGCTCTTCGAGGTGCTCCCCTCGCGCCCTGGCCCTGACCATCTGGATCAACCCCAGCGTCCAGCACATCGGGCATCCGCCCACCGCCACCAGCGCGACCGGCAGCAGCGCCATCGCCAGCCAGAGGGAAGCGCGCGCGACGAGCACCGAGGCCACGAGGGCCGCGACGAAGATCGCCCCGCGCGCGACGTGCTCCACAAGGCTCCTGCTCACGAACATGGCTTGTTCCTCCTCTCCTCCCCTCCCCGCACCCCCGAGGCGGAAGGCGCGCCCTCCTGCCGGAGGACCTCCCGCCGCACCAGTTGCCGCGCCCGGTGCAGGCGGCTCTTCATGGCCGCCTCGCCGAGCCCGAGCCTCTGGCACACCTCCTCGCCCGTCAGCCCCTCGACGTCGCGCAGCACGAGCACCTCCCGATAGGGCCGCTCCAGCGCGGCGATCGCCTCATGCACGGCGCGGACCAGCCGCCAGCGCTCGAAGGCTGCCTGCGGGTCGAGATCGCCCGATGGCACCGCATCGATGTCGTCCACCCGGTCCCCCAGCCGCGAGCGCTCCCGCGCGAAGGGGCGAAGCATGCGCAGGCACGCGTTCCGGACCACCGTCATCAGCCAGGAGAGGGCGCCCGGATCGCGCGCCACCTCGGGGCGGTGAGCGAGCTTCGTGAAGGCCTCCTGGACCGCATCGTCGGCGTCGAAGGCGTCGCGGCACGCGCGCAGCCCGAAGCGGTACACCCGGTCGTGGTAGGCGCGGACGAGCAGCTCCAGCGCGCCGTCATCGCCGAGCGCCGCCGCCGTGAAGACCGGATCGTGGGATCTCGATGCGTCCATTCAGCGCCTCAGCTCCGCTGGAGCGGGCATGTGGATCTGCCCAACAGAGCGTACCCGAAGCACGTGCCCGAGAGCGTCGTGAACAGCATGTACACGCCCGCCAGACCGAACACGGCGAGGCGCGTCGCGAGCGTCAGCGGCGCCGCCCAGGCGCACGCCAGCAGCGCAAGCGCACCCAGACCACGCAGCACCCGATCCATGTTCCCCACATTACGTTTCATGAGCTCCTCCACCTTTCTTTCGTCCGGAGAAGCCCCGGCGCGGGGTGGAGGATTCACGAAATCGTTGCGCCAACGGCGCAGAAAACGACCGAGCGACGCTTACGCGATGCGTCCACGCCTGCGCGACGCATCCACGCGGAGATCTTCACCCGCGCCACGCTCGCCGCGCTCAGCCCGGAGCGACGCGGCTGGCGACGTCGCCTGGTCCGACGGCGCGGGGCTCGGGGCGAAGGTCCTCCACGGTGCTCGCCCAGGTCTTGCCCGCGCTCCCCGTCGCGTCGTCCAGCGTGCGCACCACCTCGTGAGCGAGCGCCTCACCGAGCAGCCGGTACGCCTCGAACTGGGCTTCGTCGAAGAACTGATCCGCGGTCGTCTGGTGCGGAAACTCGGGGTGAGACTCCGCATAACGCTGGACGTCGAGCGGCAGTCCCGGCAAGAGGCCGGCCTTGACGTAGACCACCGTGACCTCCTTGGTCGCCTCGGTCTTCTCGCCCGGATCCGGCTTGAACTTCCCCACGAGGATCGGCGTGCTCGGGGTGCGTTGCTCCCAGGTACCTCGCGGATCCTTCGGGCGAACGCGCTCGAGGTCCTCGCGCTTCAGCTCGAAGTTCAGCCCGCGGTCCACGCGCAGGATGCGCGCCGCCTTCGCGAGCTCGTCGCACGTCCACTCGGGATCGGCGCCGGCGTCGATGCACAGGATGAGCTCACACTCTCGCTCGACGAGCGTGGTCAGCCCCAGGTTGTCGTGGTGACCGCCGTCGGAGACGAAGACCAGCGTGTCGCTCTCCTTGTTCCGCGCGAAGATCTCTTTGACGTGATAGGCGCTCCAGAAGTGCGCCCACCTCCGGAAGAGCACGAGCTGCTCGCCGGCGCGCCTCGCGAAGCGCGGGTTCCGGACCCAGACGCCGAGACCGCAGTTGAGCAGGGTGAGGACGACGCGCGCCCACCGCGGGATCAACGTGCCGCCCTGGCTGTTCACGGCTGCGGCGCTGATGGCGATCGAATGGGCCAGGGTGAGCGCGTCGCCATAGGCCTCGGCCGGCCCCCACCCGGTCGCGGGCCCGCCGACGGCATAGGGGCTGAACTCGAACCGCGCCGTGCCCCGTTTGTAGAGGACGGGGTCGTCCGACCCCGGGGTGTTGACCGTGGCGGTCACGACGTGGAGCGGCGCGCCGCGGCGCGGCCCGCCCAGGTTCCAGGGCGCCGGGTCCGCCGCGTACGTCCTCTCGACGCGCGGCTCGTTCGAGGGCCTCAGCGCCGCGAGCGGCCAGGCGGAGGGCGAATCGCTGGCTGCCCGACCGGAGTCGCCCGGCAGCGACAGGTAGGCACGGCGGATCTGGTTGGCCCAGAACCTGTTGATCCCCGCGTAGTTCCTCGATGTCAGGAAGCTGAGCCCGATGAACACCAGGCACAGCGTCGCCCCGAACGTCAGCTCGACGACCTTCATCGGGTCCTGCTGGACAGGCACGTGGACGAGCCCGTCGATCGACCGAGCGAGCTTGATCGGCGCGAAGAGCAGCTGGTCAAGCATGCTCGCCCATGTCGACGTCACGCCCTTCACGACATCGTAGAGATCCGTGAACCTGAGCGCGAACACCTGTCCGCTGATGGCGACCCCGATGACCGCGAGGAGCTGCTCGCGCTTCAGGCGACTCAGCAGGACAGCGAGCGCGGCGGCCAGGGCAGCGCACAGCACGAAGAGGGTGAGCAGGGGGTCGGCCCGCAGCGCAAGCAGGGAGCCCCCCCGTGAGCACCACGAGCAGCGCCGCGCGAGCGGCGAGCCAGGTCCCCGCCTCGTGGACGGACGGCCACGAGAAGAGGATCCCGAGGTACATGACGAGCAGGGCGGCGAGAAGGACACCCCCTATCAGCGCCAGGACGAACACGAGGAGGTCGAGCACGGGGAGCTGTTTTGCGATCGCGTCAGGCAACGTGCCTGGCTCAGCAGAGGCGGTGGTGAAGAAGAGAGATCGCGCTCCGTCGACGTGGCAGACCACCGCGGTCACGCCGTGCTCGACCACACGCGCGAGGAAGGCCTTCGGCGATCTCGCGCTCGAGTGGTGGAGGAACACGATCGCCGCGAACCCGGCGGTGAGGAGCGACAGCGCGTTGGCGATCGCGCCGACGAAGATCATGAGGAGGGGCTGGAGCGTGTTCGCGGTGAGGCCGATTCCGCCGGGGATGAGGTAGTCGCCTCGCAGGCGGATCCTGTCGAGGAGGCGGTTCCATGACGCGGCTTCCAGCGGGTCGAAGCGGCGCTCACGCTCCGCGTCCCCCTCCGGCCGAGGGCCGGACGTCCGAGCCGTGAGCGCGCCCCCCGCCCAGCCGCCGCCGGACACGGAGCTCATGTAATCGACGTACCTGAGGATCACCTCACCGCTCTTCGTCGGGACCGTGGCGAGCCCTTTCAGGAAGCCGAGACAGATGGTCGCCGAGCGGATGCCTCCGCCGGAGAGCGATAGCCCGACGAGGTGCGCGCCGCGCGGATCGCCGTCGCCCGCGGCCTCGTGCTTCAGGTTCGCCGCGCGGCGCCGCGCCTGGATCCACTCGGCCTCGAGCGCGCGAAGCCGACCGATGTCGGGGTACACGGCTTCGTCCCTCGATGGCCTCTCGGCGGACTCCCACGACTGCAGGATCGTCAGCAGCGTGCCGAGGTGACGAGCTTCGGCGGCACCCTGAACAGCACCGCCGCGACGATCACGCAGTAGGGCCCCAGGAGCCGCCGAACGCGCGGATGCAGCTCGTCAAGGAGGCGCTTTACCCATGGCCACGGGCTGCGCCGCCCGGTGCGCGGCCCCTGCCGATCCGGCGCGTCATCGACGCGGGTGCTCCCTTGCCGCAGCGCGCGCCCTTCGTCCGGCAGCGTGGGCTTGGTCATCGGGTGCTCGTTCGGTTGGGACATCGTTCCCCGCACGGGTTCCAGGCGCCGCACGCCTGCCGTGGCGCCGCGGATTCTGCGGCGCTGGCGGCAGGCGATTCGCGCGACCTCAGAGAGCGGACGACGTATCGTACGGAAATCGGGGAGCGATGGGGGCGTCCAGACGCGCGCGCCTCGCCGCGCCGGCCGGCGGTTCCCGTCAGCCCGGACGGTTTCGCATGAAGTCCGCCACCTCGGCGAAGCGCTGGTCGAGGAAGGCGCGGAGCGGCGCGGGCACGTCGAGCTCGGCCATGGCCGCCCGCATGCAGCGCATCCAGGCGTCGCGCATCGCCACATCGACGGGGACGCGCGCGTGGCGCATCCGCAGCCGCGGGTGGCCGTGCGCGGCGATGTAGTCCTGCGGCCCGCCCAGCCAGCCGATCAGGAAGAGCGCGAATCGGTCGCGGCTCTCACGGGCAACCTGGCCGCCCTCGTCGCAGACGTGGAGGCGCGCGAGCGCCGGCTCGTCGCGGCCCATGAGGTCGTAGAAGCGCTCGACGAGCCGGCGCACCGCCGGCTCGCCGCCCAGCAGATCGAAAGGGGTCTCGGACGGCTCGGCCATGGGCGATGCCCTCTACCGGATCTGCGCCGGCGCTGCACGCCGCCGGCTCAGGCCGCCGCGGAGCTGCCGCAGGCCGCGCCGAACCACGCGGCGAGCGCGCGGCGCAGCCGGCGGTGGGCGGGGGCCTCGGGCTCACCTGCCGCGGCCGCCCAGGCCACGTAGCCGTCGGGGCGAATCAGCAGCGCCTCCGCGGGGCGCGGCAGCGCGGCGCAGCGCGCGCTCACGACGTCCACGCGATCGCCCCAGGGCGCGGCCACGCCGCCGAGCGCGGCGCCGCCGGTCAGATCGAGCAGCAGGCCCCTGGCCCCGTGCATGAGCTGCGCGACCCGCGTCTCCCCCTTCTGCGTGGTCAGCGCGACGTCCGGCGCCCAGCGCCCGAGCAGCGGATGCTGCTCGCCGGGCTCGGTCGGCATCTCGTAACGGACGTCGGCCGCGTCCAGCATCTCGACGACATACCGCAGGCTATGCTCGTGCTTGAGCAGCTCACCGAGCAGCTCGCGCAGCGCGGCGACGCGCTCGTCCCGCATCATCAGCGCGCCCTGCGCCCGCGTGTGCATGATCACGCGCTTGCCCTCGGGGTGCCGCTCCGCGTGGTAGGTGTCGAGGAGCCCCGGCGGCGCCCAGCCGTGGACCTCCGCGGCCAGCTTCCAGCCGAGGTTGACCGCGTCCTGCAATCCGGTGGTGAGGCCTGGCCCGCCTGCGGGGAGATGGATGTGCGCCGCGTCGCCCACGAGCAGCACGCGGCCCGCGCGGTACGTCTCCGCCTGGCGGCTCGCGTCGGTGAACCGAGACAGCCACCGCGCCTCGCGGACGGGCAGATCCTCGCCGAGCGCCGCGCGAACGCTGGCCTGCAGCTCGTCGAGCGTCATCGGCGCGTCGCGGTCGAAGTCCGGCGGATACGGCTCCGACGTGACCACGCGAAACACGCCCGCTCCCAGGGGAACGAGGGCGATCCCGCCGAGCCCGAACCGAACGCGGCGGCCGCCGGAGAGGACGAGGTGCCCGTCCTCCGTCGCGCCCTCGGCCAGCGTGACGTCGGCGAGGCGCAGGAGCCGGGAGGGCGGGAGTCCAGGAAAGCCGATCCCGGCCAGCTTGCGCACGGCGCTGCGGCCGCCGTCACACCCCACGACGAAGCGCGCCCGAAGCGGGTAGTCGCCGTCCGGGCCTCGGACCGTGACCGTCGCGCCCTCCCCGTCTTGATCGAGCCCGATGAGCTCGTGACCTCGACGGATCTCCGTCGTCAGCTCGCGCGCCCGCTCTTCCAGCAGCGCCTCTATGCGCGCCTGATGGATGCTCAGGAAGCGCCTGGAGACGCGCGGGGGGTCGCCGCCGAGGGCCAGCGGTATCCCGCCGAAGTGCACGAAGCGCGTCATCTCTGCGGCGCTCTGCTGCCCGCGGAAGCGCTCGAGGAGGCCCCTGTGGTCGAGGATCTCCACGGCGCGCCCGCCGAGGCCGAGCGCCTTGGAGAGCCCCGTGGGCTCGGGCAGCCGCTCCAGCACGACGGGGCGCACGCCGGCCAGCCGTAGCTCGCAAGCCAGCATCAACCCGGTCGGACCGCCGCCCACGATGACGACATCGACATTCATACCCGTTCTCCTTGTCGAGCAACGATCGATTGACAACGATTGTTCAGCGACGACCTGCGGGCGGCGACGGACGAACGAGGCTCACGTCACGTGGCCTCTGATGCGCCCGCGCGGCCGCCCCATTCAGGCGTGGTCACGCCATCCAGCACGAGGCTCACGGTCTGCTCGCCGAGGCGCGCGGCGAGCTCGAGATCGCACGAGAGGCGCGCCCGGAGGTCCGAGAAGCGCGGCCCGAAGATGCCGATCCCGGCCAGCGCGCCGACGACGGTGCAGTACAGGAGCTCGAACTCGCAGTCGCGCCGGAACACCCCTGCGGCTTGACCTCGCTCGTAGAGATCGCGCAGCTCCGACGGCAGCATCGCGAGCGTCGCTGGCGGCGCGGCTCGCCAGCCGCTCATCGCCTCGTGCATCGCGAGCGGCATACACAGGGGGCGCGAGAGGAGCAGCCGGAAGAACATCGTGAACGCGTGCCAGAGCCCCTCGCGCGGCTCGAGCGCCGCCGACGCCTCGAGCGCCGGCCGCCACCCCTCCATGAGGCCGGACCACTGGTCCTCGATGACCGCGCGGTAGAGGCCCTCCTTGCTCCCGAAGTGATGGTAAATCATGCGCTCGTTGACCCCGGCGCGCCCCACGATGGCGTGCACGCGGGCCCCGTCAGGCCCATGCCGCGCGAACTCCTCGGCGGCGGCGTCGAGGAGCGCCCGCCGCGTCTCCTTTTTCTCGTCTCCCGGCATCAGGTAAATGTTTATTTACTCATGAACGAGCGGCCGTCAAGGGCGCGACCTGGCCGCGTCCCCCTCCCGCGGTGGACCAGGCGCCGGGCGCGCGCTCTCCCATCTCGGGCATCGTCAGAGAAAACCTGCGGTTCCCTGGGCATCTTGCTGTAGGCTCGGCCCCTGGTCAGGTCTGGCCCCTGGCCAATGTGCTTGTTGGCATGAACCAGAAAACGACATTCCTCCCTGCGTTGGTGCTCGCGGCGGGCGCGCTCACGGTGAACCTGACCGGCTGCGAGCTCATCGTCGCCGTCGATCGCAGCCGGATCTCCGACACGGGCGGCGCCGGCGGCGCCGGCGGCGCCGGTGGCTCCGGAGGCGGCACGACGACGAGCAGCAGCGCTAGCTCGTCGTCAGGCACCGGCGGCTCGGGCGGCACCGGCGGCTCGGATGGCACCGGCGGCTCGGACGGCACCGGCGGCTCGGATGGCACCGGCGGCACCGGCGGCTCGGATGGCACCGGCGGCTCGGATGGCACCGGCGGCTCGGGCGGCAACGGCGGCTCGGATGGCACCGGTGGCGCAATGGCATGCCCCGGCGGCGCGACACCGTGCGACACGATCGGCGATTGCCCGGCCCCGGCCACGGAGTGCGTGAAGGCCACGTGCGAAGCGCGGTGCTGCGGTACGACCAACGTGCCCGACGGCACCGTCACGATGGCGGGCCAGGCGGCGGGTGACTGCAAGCAGCAGGTCTGCAACGGCAACGGCGGCACGACGTCGATCCGCGACGACACCGACAAGCCGGCCGACGACGAATGCAACGTCGGCACGTGCCCGGGCGGCACTCCGGGCAGCTCACCGAAGACCGCTGGCACGAGGTGCACCACCGGCGGCAAGGTCTGCGACGGTAGCGGCGCCTGCGTCGGCTGCCTCTCGGGCACCGACTGCACCGCGCCCCAGCTCTGCGATCCGGGGGGCACGCACACGTGCGTCAACGTGTCGTGCACCGACAGCCTGCTGAACGGCAGCGAGACCGACGTCGACTGCGGCGGCATCGACGCCGGCTCCGGCTGCGCGCCCTGCGCCGACGACCTGGAGTGCACGCTCGGTTCGGACTGCGCGAGCGGCTACTGCAACACGGCCGGCCTGTGCGCGACGCCCAGCTGCATGGACACCGACAAGAACGGCGACGAGACCGACGTCGACTGCGGCGGCGCGTCCTTCCAGGGCGCTCCGGCGTGCGACAGGTGCGGTGTCGGGCAGACGTGCGGCGTCGCGGACGACTGCACAACGGGCTTCTGCAGCGGCGGCACCTGCGCGGCCAAGCCGGACGGCGCGTCCTGCGTGACCAACGCCGAGTGCGCCAGCGCGCGCTGCGTTGACGGCGTCTGTTGCAACACGGCGTGCACCGGCGCCTGCCAGGCGTGCTCCGCGGCCAAGAAGCTCGGCGGCTCCGACGGCGTCTGCGACTACATCGCGACCGGAGGCGATCCGGACAACGAGTGCCCGGACACGGGCGCGGCGTCGTGCGGGACCAACGGGTCCTGCGACGGTGCGGGCGCCTGCCAGCGCTACGCAGCGGGCACCGTGGTGCCGTCCGGGCAGACGCCGGGCGATTGCCAGCAGCGCGTGTGCAACGGCGCCGGCGGCACCACGACGGACGATGACGTCACCGATGTCCCGGTGTCAGCGACCGTCTGCTTGACGGACCTCGCGTGCACGGGCACGCCGGCCATGCCGAGCTTCTCGACGGCGCCGGCGGGCACCGACTGCGCCGCCGACGGCCTGCCCGGCAAGACGGTGTGCGGCAGCGGGCTCGCGGCTGGCACGTGCGTCGAGTGCAACGACGACTCGAGCTGCACCTCGCCGGCCACGTGCAACACGACGACGCACGTCTGCGAGTGATCGCGACGGCGCAGAGAGCGCCCGGGGCGACCTGGCCGCCTTCTTGGTTTTGTCGGCGTGCTCTCGGGGTGCAGCAGACCTCGAGGCGATAAAAGACTTCAGACGGGCCCGACGAGCGCGATGCGGGCGCTCTGCTCGACCGCCTGCCCCTCGACCCCGAGGAGCGCCGCGCCCGGGTCCGTCGCGCCACCGATCGTCGAGCCCCGGATCGCGCCACGCGGCGATCCGCGCCCTCCGGCGGTGTCACCGGCCACAGAGGGAGGTGGACCAGGCGTCGGCCTGGAGGATCACGGCGTTCGAAGCGCCAGGGGACTCGGTGATGTCCGTGAGGTCACTCTTCGCCACGTACATGAGGCCGCTGGGCACGCCCGCCATGCGCGGGATCTTGGAGTCGAGCAGCGCCCAGCTACCACCGTAGGTGAAGCTCGTGACCTGGACCAGCGCTGCGCGGTTCAGCTTGCCGACGATCTTCCGAGGGCGCGACGGAGCATCCACGTTGTAGACGTTGGCTCCGGTCGACGACGCTCGGTAGGTCCTCAGAAAGCGGGCCAGGTCGGTTCGAAATACGTTCATATCGGTGTTCCGGCCCGGGCACGTCTTGATCCCTTTGCCGTCCCACGTAGGCGGATACATGATCGTACCGGTCGTCTTGTCCTTCCACGAGCACTCGCGATGCCCAGGCACCGTGTTCGCCGTGATGTCGTTGAAGGGCAATTCGCACCACCGCATCAGAGAGCGGATCATGCAGAATGCCCTGTTACGGAGATCCGGCAACATCGTCTCTCTGTCGTAATTTCCTACGATCTCGATGCCGAGCGTCCGGGCGTTCCACTCCCCGGCGTGGATGCCCACCTGATTCGGAGGCGTGCCGACCCAGATGCCATCCGGCGCATTGAAGAGGTGGGGGCCGGCGGTCCACTTGGGCTTGGCCTTGTACGTCGCCATGAGATTGGGCATGTCGACGTTCCCATTCCACGATTTGCGGGATCCCTCCGTGTGGTGAATGACGATGCCCTTCACCCACGCGGGGCCCCGCTTGCCGAGCGTCGACAGGTAGCTATCGAACGCCGCCATATCGCGGAGTTGCCTGCCATCCCAGAGAAAATCGACGTTTCCCATGGCGACCGCCTCCGCTGAGGAGGGTACCAAGGGGAGCTGGCGAGCTCAACAATTATCACGGATCTCGCAGGGCTGCCCCGCCCGCTCCGCGGGCACGACGCGCGGGCGGGCAACAGGGTGGACACGAAGCGGACGCGGGGTTCGGCTCGCAGCTCCAGGGAAGCACCCTATCGCGACGGTTCACCCTCCATCAACGCATCCCTCGGCAACTCCGTACTATGCGCTCGACAACCGCA
Source organism: Sorangium sp. So ce327 (assembly GCF_051530205.1). Taxonomy (NCBI): domain Bacteria; kingdom Pseudomonadati; phylum Myxococcota; order Polyangiales; family Polyangiaceae; genus Sorangium; species Sorangium sp. So ce327. The sequence goes on from NZ_CP150330.1 coordinate 7,410,172, forward strand.
CCTCGATCTCCCGCTCCACGTAGGACCACTCCTCCGTCTCGCGCAGCCTGCCCACGAGCTCGTCGAAGGCGCCGGCGTCGCCCTCGGCGAACTCGAACCAGGTCAGGAAGTCGAACGGGCCGCCGAGATCCCGGCAGTGGTAGAGCCGCCTCGCCACGGCCGGCAGGTACTCCAGCCCGATCTTGATATGGCGCGACCTCGCCTCGAAGATCGCCCGCCGCTCGTCCTGCGCGAGCGCCCACCACGCCTTCGATTTCCTGAGCGGGATCAGCGCCGCCTGCGAGCTCGACGCCCGGCCGAGGTCCTCCTGGACGGCGACGAGGCGCTTTCTCTCCTCGAGCTCGACGTAGCGCTCGTTGCTCCTCACGCCGTTCAGGACCCAGGCCGCTCCCGGAGGCGCGACGAAGCTGCTCCCCTCGACGCGCTGCAGCCGCGGCGCTGCGGGCATCTCCTCGCCTCGCACCGTGATCATCCGCTCGACCCGCCACTCCCCGGCGGAACCTGCGACGAAACTCACCCGAACCGGATTTCCTTCCATCGATCGCTCCGAGGCGACGGCAACGCCGGACGAATCCCACCGACCCGAACGGCGGGCGGCCGTACCACACGCCCTCCCGTCACGAGAGCGCCCGGGAAGGCGGCTGCGCTCGGGCTCGCCGCGCCGGCCGAGCCCGACACGCAACGCGGTGGATGATGTGCGGACAGGGGTTTCGCCGTGGTTTCCGCGCGATGATTTTCCGTCGCCCGCGTCAGCTCAGAACAAGATAGGAGTCGCCGAACTCGTGACAGAGATACCCTGCCTCCTCCGCATAGGAGTTCGCGCGGTGGAGCAGCGAGGCAGGCGCGAACGCCTCGAGGAGCCGGAAGTGGCTCTCCGTCGGATCGTGCACGCCGGTCAGGAGCCCGTCGACCACCCTCGGCCGGAAGCCGTGGTGAAGGACCAGGTCGGTGACCCCCGGCCCGGCCTGGAGCTCACCCCCGTGCTGGGCAGCGCAGCCCTCGAGCGCGCGCGTCACCGTCGTGCCGACCGCGATGACGCGGCGCCCGCGCGCCTTGGCCTCGCGCACCGCCGTCACCGTCTCTTCCGGGATGTCGAAGCGCTCCGGCAAGGGGAGCAGGGCGTCGAGGGCCGGCTCGCCCGTCGACGAGATCCCGGCGGCGTGCGTGAGCGAGGCGACGCGCACGCCGCGGCGGAGCAGCTCGAGCAGCAGCCCCCAGACGAGCGGCCGCCCGGCCGACGGGAGCTCGGCGCAGAGAGGCCGGCTCGCGTAGCGCGTCTGCGTGTGCCAGATCGCGAGCGGGGCCGCGACGTACGCATACTGGATCGGGCGCCCCCGCCGGTAGAGCGCCGACCAGAGCGGCGCGCCCCGCTCGCGAAAGGCGATCTCGACGAGGCGCGGCGAGGCCGGAGACACGCGCTCGATCACGGCCGACAGATCGTCTCCGAACGTCACCGCGTCCCCCGGGCCGAGGGCGGGCGGCGCCGGGCGCTCCTCGGTGCGCGTGTGCCAGTCGCCGGCGCCGAACAGCAGGGCCGAGTAGCGCCCCTCGGACAGCTCGCCGATGAGGCGCACCTCGACCGCCGCGCCGCGCTCGGTCGCGCCGTGGAGCGACGCCGGCAGCGTGGCGCCGTCGTTGACGACCAGGAGATCGCCCGGCTCGAGGAGCGCGGGCAGATCCGCGATGCGCGCGTCGCGAAGGCGCCCCTTCCGCGGATCGACGTGGAGGAGCCGCTCCTCGAGCGGGCTCTCGCGGGGCCACACGGCGGGGCTCATGGCGCCTCCTGGAGGCGCGCCGCCTCGAGGCGCGCGCCGCTCGGCACCTCGCCGGCGCGGCCGACGAGCGCGACGATGCGCCTCGCCACGTCCGCTGGATCGGCCAGCGTGCTCGGGTCGGCGTCGGGGATGGCCTCCGCGTGCATCCGCGTGTTCATCTCGCCCGGATCCACCGCGTAGAACGCGACGCCCGTCCCCTCGAGCTCTGCGGCCCAGGTGCGGCTCAGGTGATCGAGCGCCGCCTTCGAGGCGCCATAAGCGCCCCACCGTGGATAGGCGTTCACCGCCGCGTCCGAGCTGATGTGGACGACGACCCCGCGCCGCCGCAGCGCCATCGCGCCGGCGACCACCTTCGTCAGGCGGAACGGGCCGACCACGTTGACCTCGAGCACGCGCCCGAGATCCTCGCACTCCGTGTCGAGCAGGATCGGCAGCGGCGTCTTGCCGAGCGTGCTCGCGTTGTGGATGAGCAGGTCGATCGGCCCGACCAGCGCCGCCGCCGCGCCCGCGATCGCGTGCGTCTGGCCCTTGTCCCCGATGTCCGCCGCGAGCGCGTGCGCCTCCCCGCCCTGCGCGGCGATCTCGGCCGCGACGGCCTCGAGCGGCGCGCGCTCGCGCGCCACGAGGACCACCTTCGCCCCTTGCCGGGCGAGCTCCCTGGCGAGCGCGGCGCCGAGCCCGCGGCTCGCCCCGGTGACCAGCGCCGCCCGCGGCGCGAACCGCTCGCCCCGCGCGGCGCGGGGGAGCGACGGGTGGGAGCTCCCTTCGGCCTGGATCAGCGCCTCGCTTCCGGTCGATTCGTCGTTCATGGTGCCTTCCTCCTCGACACCAGCCTAATCCGCGCGGGTTCTCCCGTTGGAGCGGGCGCCAATATCCTGGAAGAGTGCTAATCTCCGGGCATGGATCAGGACGCGGAGCTCGCGGGGCGGCTGGCGAAGAACATCAAGCAGCTGCGCGAGGCGCGCGGGCTGACGCAGCAGCAGCTGGCCAAGCTCGCCGGCGTGCCGCGGGCGACCTGGGCGCACCTCGAGTCCGGCGCGGCGAACCCGACGCTCGGCGTGCTGCATCGGGCCGCCGCCGCGCTCCAGGTCTCCATCGAGGAGATGCTCTCCGCGCCCCGCGCCACGTGCCAGCTCTACGCGCGCGACACGCTCCCCACGCGCTCTCCCGGGCAGGCGTTCGTCCGCAAGCTCCTGCCGGACCCGATCCCGGGCATGGAGATGGATCGCATCGCGATCCCCCCGGGCGGGCGGATGACGGGCGTCCCGCACACCCCGGGCACCCGCGAGTACCTGACGTGCGAGTCGGGGGAGCTCCAGCTCGTGGTCAGCGGAGAGCGGTTCACGCTCGGCTCCGGCGACGTCGCCGTGTTCCGCGGCGATCAGCGCCACTCGTACAACAACCCCGGCAAGCAGCCGGCGGTCGGCTACTCGGTCGTGGTCCTCGCGCGCGTGCTCTGAGCGCGCAGCCGTCGCGAAGCGCGACCGGCGCGCGAGGCGGCGCTGCGGACGAGATGTGGCGGAGCCGTGGCGCGCGAGGAGTTCCCGAGGAGGCCGCTCACCGCGGATTGCCCGAGCGCGCAGCGCCGTTATGCCGGGCACATGATCACCCCACGAAGCAGCCAGTTCCGCCTCTTGCTCTGCGCCCAGCTCGCGCTTGTCGCCGCCGCCTCGGCGGGCGCCTACACGGGCCTGCTCCCCACGTCCCTCCCGTCGGTCCCGCACGCCGACCTCGCGATGCACGCGCTGGGCTTCGGCCTGCTCGCCGCCTGCGTCGACGGGGCGCTCGACTTCCGCCCGCTCCGCCGCGGGATCCTGTTCCCGCGCCTCGGCCCGGCGCTCGTGCTCGCCGGCGCCGGCCTCGAGGAGCTCGCGCAGGGGCTGTCGCCGCGCCGGACCTCGTCGCTCGCCGATTTCGCGGCGGACACGGCGGGTGTGCTGCTGCTCTCGTGGATGGCGGGGCGGTTGTGGGACGCCGAGGCCACGGGCGGCGCCCTCGGATGACGAGGATCGCAGAAGGCGGCTGTTTCAGCGCGGCGCGCATCACACGGCGCCGCGGCGCCTACCGCTCGCCGGGCGTCATCCACTTGGGCTCGGCGCCCGGGCGCCACGCGGCGAGCAGATCCAGGAGGGCCGGCGCCTCCTCGGCGACCTGCAGCACGGCGCGGTGGGCCGGCTTCATGAACTGCTCGGCCACGACGTGATCCAGAAAGGCGATCAGCGGGCGGTAATACCCCGCCACATCGAGCAGCCCGACCGGCTTGTCCTGAGAGCCGAGCTGCGTCCATGTCCACACCTCGAACAGCTCTTCCAGCGTCCCGACGCCCCCCGGTAAGGCGATGAACGCGTCCGCGAGGGCGGCCATCTCTGCCTTGCGCTGGTGCATCGTCTCGACCACGCGGAGATCGGTCAGCCCGCGGTGCTCGATCTCCCGCTGGTTGAGGAACCCCGGGATGACGCCGATCACCTCACCGCCGCGCGCGAGCACCGCGTCGGCGATCACGCCCATGAGCCCGACGCGGCCCCCGCCGTACACGAGCCCGATCCCTCTCGCCGCGAGGAGCTCACCGAGCCGCACGGCCGCCTCGCGGTAGGCCGGCGACGCGCCGGGGTTCGACCCGCAGTAAACGCAGATCCTGGAGAGCGTTCTCATGGGCCCGAGCCTACGCCGGCAGGCGAGCTCGTCCAAGCGGGGAGCGGTGGTCCGGCGCGCCGTGGAGGGTAGCTTTCTCCCCGGCGGCGCGCCCTGGCACCCCCGCGCCGCGGCCTGGCACCCCCGCGTGGCGGCGGTGCCGTGACCGGCGGATCACTCCTTGTCGAGCTTGCCGACGAGGCTCAGCGTGAAGAAGGCGCCCATGTACTTGAAGTGCGGGCGCACCTGCATGTCGACCTTGTACCAGCCGGCGTTCCCCGGCACCTCGGTCACAATGATGCGCGCCTTGCGGAGCGGCCTGCGCCCGCGGGTCGCCGCGGAGACGACGTCCTGATCGGCGACGTACTGGCCGATCCAGTCGTTGAGCTCCTTCTCGAGATCGCCGCGCTCCTTCCACGTACCGATCTGCTCGCGCTGCAGCACCTTCAGGTAGTGCGCGATGCGGCACATGATGAACATGTACGGCAGCTGCGTGCCGAGCCGGTAGTTCATCTCGGCCGCCCTGCCCTCGTCGCTCTGCCCGAAGAACTTCGCCTTCTGGGCGGAGTTGGCCGAGAAGAAGCAGGCGTTGTCCGAGTCCTTGCGGAACGTGAGCCCGATGAAGCCCTCCTCGGAGAGCTCGAACTCGCGCCGCTCGGTGAGCATGATCTCGGTCGGCACCTTCGTCTGGATCTCGCCCATCGCCTCGTACTGGTGGAGCGGCAGGTTCTCCACGGAGCCGCCCGCCTGGGGGCCGATGATGTTCGGACACCAGCGGTACTTGGCGAAGCTGTCGGCGAGGCGGGTGGCGAAGGCGTACGTCGCGTTGCCCCAGCAGTACGCGTCGTGCTTGCCGACCACGTCCTCCTCGTAGTTGAACGCCTTCACCGGGACGGTGTTGGCGCCGAAGGGCAGGCGGAGCAGGAAGCGCGGCATCACGAGCCCGACGTAGCGCGCGTCCTCGGTCTCGCGGAACGCGTTCCACTTCGTGTACTGCGGCCCCTCGAAGAGCGCCTTGAGGTCCTTCAGGTTGGGCAGCCCCTGGAAGTCCTTCAGGCCGAAGAACTGCGGCCCTGCCGCCGCGATGAAGGGCGCGTGCGACATCGTCGCGACCGCTGCGCACTTCTGGAGGAGCGCGATGTCCTGGGGGCCCGGGCCGAACTCGTAGTTCGCGATGATCGCGCCGACCGGCTTGCCGCCGAACTGCCCGAACTCGGCCGAGTAGACGATCTTGTAGAGCCCGCTCTTCGGCACCTCGGGGGCGTCCTCGAAATCGGCGAGGAGGTCCTCCTTGGAGCAGTTGAGCATCTCGACCTTGACGTTCTCGCGGAAGTCACACCGGTCGATGACGAACTTGAGGCCGCGCCACGCGGACTCGAGCTTCTGGAAGCTCGGGTTGTGGAGGATCTCGTCGATCTGCCGCGACAGCTTGACGTCGATCTCCGCGATCAGCGCGTCGACGAAGGCCTTGTCGACCTTCTCGCCCTCGCGCCGCGGGGCGACGAGCTCCGAGATGAAGGCCTGCACGCCCCGCTTGGCGATCTCGTACCCCTCGTCGCCGGGCGTCATCTTCGTCTCGGCGAGGATCTCGTCGAGCAGCGACCCCCCCTCGAGGGTCTGGACGCCCGCGCTCCCCGCGGCCTGTGTCTCCGTCGCCATCGCTTACTCCCCTTCCTTGTCGAGCCCGAGCTCGCTCACGATCTTGTTGCGCTGAGCCGGGTCGCTCAGGATCTGCTGAATCTTGTTGCGGAACGCCTTCTCGTTTCCGAGCGGGCCCTTGAGGGCCGTCAGCGCGGCGCGCAGATCGAGCAGCTTCTTGAGCTCCGGCACCTGGTTCGCGATCGCCTCGGGCTCCATGTCGCTCAGGCGGCGGAACTTGAGGTTGACCGTGAGCTCGCTGTTCTCCTGCTCGGACAGGACGTCCTTCACGTTGAAGGTGAGCGCGAGCTTCTGCTCGCTCATGACCTTCTGGAAGTTGTCCTTGTCCACGTTGATGGGCTTGCGGTCCTCGAGGGGCCGCGGATCCGGCCGCTGCGTGTAGTCGCCGAGCATCAGGAGCTTCAGCGGCAGCTCGACGTCCTCCTTCGCGTTCCCGGTGGCCGGCTTGTACGTGATGTTCACGCGCTCTTTCGGCGCGACCGATCCCTCTTTCATCGCAGGCTCCTTTCCCCGTCAGCAGCGGGCGGAGCGCCCGCAGGCCGAACGAGCATAGAACAAAACCCCCGCCCCTCGGGCAAGCTTCTCGGCGCGACGCGCATCCCCGTCTTTGCCACGCTGCCACGCTGCCCCCCTGCCCCCCGGCATCCGGCTCACTCCCCCAGCGACATCTTCAAGGCGAGCGCCGCGTCGAGCTGGCAGACGCGCTCGAAGCAGAGCGTCTCCTTCGCCTTGGCCTCGGGGGTGGCCTCGTAGCCCTGGTTCAGGACCCGGTAGCACGTGTGGAGCGCGGCGTAGAGCTCCGCGCAGAGATCTGGCTGCCAGGTGGTGAGTCGGTGGTGGTCGACGAGGTGCTCCAGCGCCTCGAGCTGCGCCCGCGCCACGAGGAACTGGGACAGCTCGATATTGATCTGGGCCATCGCGAGCCTCACGCGGAAGCGGTCCAGCGCCGTCGGAGCCGCGGCGGCGGCCTTCTCGAGGAGCGCCATCGCGTCGATGGGCTGCTGGTTCGCGACGAGCCCTCGGGCGTCGGAGAGCGGCTTGTCGAGGTAGCTCCGCGGCCTGGCCGGGGCTGCGGCGCCGCTCGCACCCGAGCCGCCGAGCGCGGCCGCGACCTCGGACGAGAGCCAGGCCTGCGTCTCGCCGTCGGCGAACGGCGTGCCGTCGCTGAACTTGAGGGTCGGCAGGAGCGGCGCGCGGAGCAGCAGGGCGCCCACCTCGACGAGCACCGCCCGCTTGGCGTCGGCGTAGTCGTCGCCGAGCTGCTCGAGCGCGTTCGCGACGTACCTGTGCGGATCGAGCCAGAGGGGATAGCTCTGCGCGTACTCGTCGGCGACCTGCAGCAGATCGGCGAACGCCCCCTGGGTCGTGAGCGCCGGGAGCGTCTGCAGCACGTGCTCGGGCGGCGGCGGGATCGCCGTGCTGCCGGTCGGAGACGACGCGCCCGGATCGTCGAGGAGGTCGACCCAGAGCCCGACCCGGAGGATGCGGTACGCGGACGCCCGCTTCGGATCTGCCGCCCGCAGCGCGTCGCCCGCGCGCGCCATCAGGGGCGAGCACTTGCCGAGGGCGGCGAGCGCGGAGTCTTCGTCGACGATCGCCTCGAGGCTGAGCGCCGGATCGCCCGCGGCGGCGACGGGCGCGGGCGCGGGCGGCGGCGCGGCGGCCGCAACCGTGGCCGCCGGCGGCGCCTCGGCCTTCGGCGGCTCGACCCGCGGAGGTGGAGGCGGCGGGGGTGGAGGCGGAGGCGGCGGAGGCGGCGCCTCCGCGGGCAGGCTCGCGACGAGGCTGCGCATCGCGTTCCGGAGCGAGCCGAGCCCTCCGTAGGCGTCGCCGAGCTTGTCGGCGAGGTCGACGTCCAGGGCGCGGCTCACCTGGTCGATGGCGTTCACCACGTCGCGGTCCGCGGCGGAGACGGTGATGCCGGTGAGCGTCCCTGCCGCGAGGTCTCCGAACCAGGAGCACAGGTTGCCGCGCGCCTTGGGCCGCTTGATCGCGGGATACATCGTGTCCCAGAACGCGTTGTTCAGCTCTTGCACGAGCACGAGCCCGTCGAGCAGGCCGGGCAGCTTGTCGATCTGCGACTTCGCCGCCGCGTAGTAGAGCGCGACGCGGAAGTCCTTGGACTTCTCGCTCAGGAGCTCATCGGCGACGCTCGCGATGCGCCCCCAGTCGACCTTGCCGCCCGCGAGCGACTGCAGCTTGTCGACCTCGTTCTTGAGGCCCTCGAACGCCTCGTCGTAGGTGACGTCGGCGCCGACGCCGCCGTTGATGGGCGCGTACAGCGCCTCGATCCGCTCTTTGGATTGTTGGATGGCGTCTTCAGCGGCCATGGGGCGCGCAGGATATCAAGGCGTCCTGGGTGTGGACGGCGAATCAGACGAAGACTGCACGACGACCGCGCGACGGCTGCACGGCGACTTCGGCGGTGAGCTGGGCGGCGCACCGGAGCGGCCGCGCGCCAGGTGGAGCGGGTGCCTTCGGCGCGGGCATCGGCTCAGCCGAGGGATTCCAGGAAGCTGTCGAGCGACAGGTCGGTCCGGGCGACGAGCGCGTCGAGCTCTGGCCCGAGCGCATGTCGGGAAACGTGCTCCTCGACGCGTGGGGGTCCGCAGAGGTCGGCGATGTGCTCGGCCTGGGTGGTGGGCGCGATCATCTCGCGGAACGAGCCCACGTGGGGGGTACCGAGGTGGAGGAGCAGGGTCCGCTGGGGTGTCCAGAACGCGTTCATCAGCGTGCGTCCCCATTTCGACAGGCGGCGGGTCATGTCCATCCACACGGCGGCGGCGTAGGCGTCTCCTGCGCCGAGCGGCAGCCTGAGGGCGAGCCCTGTCCTCGGGAGCTCCTGACCGCGGAAGGGGATCACCGAGTCGAGGATGTTCTGCAGCACCCAGAAGCGGCTCGCGTCGGTGCCGAAGCCGGCGTCCCAGAGCGCCTTCATCGGGTGGGTCCTTAGCCATGCGCGGTAGGCGGCCTGGGCCGATTCGGGGTCGTCGAGCGACGGCGGCGTGATCTGGGAGACGCGGTGGAGGAAGGCGTCGACGGGCAGGGTCCTGCCGTTTGTCGCGGCGTCGTGGGCGGCGGCGAGGAGGGGGAACAGGGTGATGGGGAGCGACGGCCCGGCGGAGACGAGTTGATCGTAATCGTAGGACCCGAACACCACCATCGGGTAGAGCCGCCCGGCGTTATCGCCGCTGGCGGCCCAGGCGCCCACGAGCCCGCGGGTGGGCGGCTCGTCGCCTTTCGGTTCTCCGTGGAAGACGAAGAGGCCCAGGGCCGTCTGGTAGTGCGCATCGAAATGGGCGCCCATGGCGCGCCGGGCGAAATCGATGGACGCGCCCAGCCAGCGGTCGAAGGCCGCGAGCTCTTCTCCACCTGCGTTCAGCCGGATGAAATCGCCCGTGGCGGGCAGCTTGCCGAAGCAGCCGATCTGCGGCGGAGCGGCAGGGCCCTTCTTGCGGCGCCAGAACATGACTGCTGGGAGTGAACCACGAACCGCTCACCGAGCGCTACCACCTTCCCGGTTGCGCCAGGAACGTGCGAGCGCCCCCCCGAACCACGTCATCAAGGTCCCACGCCCCCTCGCCCCCCTCTCCCCCCCTTTTCACAAAGAGCCAGCGGGGGAGGGGGTGTCGTGCGGGGGGCCGGCGGGGTAGGGCCCCGCGAACCCGAGCGCCGGCCCGCCCCGGAGCCGCTCGCGCACGGTCTCGTCCCCCCCGTTCTCACGGCAACGGCCCCCCAAAAGGCGCGAGTTCGCGGGAGGGGCCCCCGCCGGCCCCCCGCACGACGCCCCCTCCCCCGCTGGCTCCGTTGCTGCTGCCTACCTCACCCTTTGCCGAAGCGATCGCCGATGCTTGCAGGGCAGTTGGTCGCCCGGAAGAAGCTCGTCGGGAACGGGTGGTTCCCCCGGGTCGGCCTGATCTCCATGGTCACCGTCACCGGCGGCGCCGTCATCTGCCAGGTCACCGTGAACAGCTCGTCGTTGTCCTTCTGGGCGGTGGTCGTCCCGGCCTCGAAGAGCCGGAAGATCCCCCACGGCCCTTCGCGCACGAGCTCCTCGTCGAGCCCCCCCGCGCCGCGCACCTGGATCCTCGCCCCCTTCGCGCCTTCGCCCGGCCAGTTGAAGGTGTGCCAGAACTCTTTCTCGTTGCGATAGAGCCTCTTCTGGCCGTCGACCTCGAAGACCACCTCGCTCACGATCGGGCTGACCGTCTTCATGTTGATGTGGAAGACGACCTTCGGATCCGCCCCGCCGCTGCTCCCGAAGAGCGCGTCGGAGATCTCGTTCGAGCGCCTCAGGCAGTTGTACAGGTTCGCGCTGAACGGCGTGAACGGCTTCGCCGCCTGCGGCTGCCCCGACAGGTGCGCCTTCGGGAAGAACTCGTGCCCGACCTGGTAGTGGAAGCCCTTGAGGTACGTCTCGTAGAAGCCCCAGAGCACCCCGTCCTTCGGCTTGAAGAAGGCCATCGCGTCCTCGAGCGACGCGTCGCGTGACGACGCGAGGTTGAACGGGTAGCGGTCCTTGATCTTGTCGCGGTAGTGCGGCCAGACCTCGACCTCCCAGATCCCGCTCGCCGCGCCGCCTGCGCGCCGCACGACGGCCTTGTACGCCTGCCGGAGGGGGTTCATGAGGAGCGGCTCCATCAGCCGCTGCCCGTTCTGGTCCATCGAGAGCAGCAGCCCCTGGGTCTCCTTCACCGCGTCCTGGAACGCCTCCGTGGCCTTCGAGGTGTCCGCGTCCGGCGGCCCGTCCTCGACGACGCTCATCTCCCCTGCCAGCCGCTCGAGGTGGCCCACGTACTGGCCGAGCTTGGGCGGGGGCGGCGGGGGCTGCCCTTCGCCCGCCGGCGGCTGGGGCACCCCGAAGCTGGCCATCGACTCGAACTTGTCAGGCACCGGATCGTAGTGCTCGCGCTGGTTCCCCGTGAGCATCGAGTCGATCCGCACGCCCGTCCGCTGGTCGACCTTCTGCGCGATCATGTCCTTGGCCCTGTCGAGCAGGCCGCCGTCCGCCGTCAGCAGGCTCGGCTTCTCGTCCTTCCCGAACTGCGTCTCGTCCGAGAGCCGCTGGAGCAGCCGCCGGTAGGGCCAGTCGGGCGTGGAGAGCACCCTGAACTCGTGGATCGCGTCCCGGTTCGTCTTCGGGACGTCGACCTGGATGTCGCGGAAGAACGCCTCCCACTGCGCGATGTACGCGTTGTCGTAGTCCTGCCGGACGCGGTCGAGCTCCTTCTGGATCTGATCGCCCTGCCGCTTCTCGTCGCTCGACAGGGGGAGCACCCAGAGCTCGCGCTCGAGCTTCTTCCTCCCCTCCTTCAGCGACTCGAGCACCTGCGCGTGCCCCTTGGCCGTGTAGGGCCCCTGCACCTCGAACCACGTCCCGCCCCGGTTCTTCTGCGCGCTGTGGACGACGGTCAGCACCTCGGGCCGATCCGCGAACATCTCGTTGAGCGACACCGGCGGGTACTTCAGGTTCTCCGGCGTGTTCGGCCCCGACTCGTCGTACTTCTGATCGATCAGGCTCGTTACAAACTGATCGTAGTAGCGCTTCGTCGGGTCGACCCGCAGCAGGTCGGCGCGCGCCCGGGCGATGAGCGGCTCGTTCAGCTCCTCGGCCTCGAGCTTCTTCCGCCGCACGAGATCGATGTAGTACGCGACGTGCGGCGTGAGCCGCTCCTTGAGCTCGCTCTCGGGCAGATCGGTGAACGGCTTCAGGGTGTCGGCCCAGACCTGGACGAGCCGCCCGGTCTGCCACCGCGCCGCCTGCTCATCCATGTGGCCCTGGTACTCCTTGCCGAGCAGGAGGTAGCTCCGCAGGGCGTTGTAGCCGTCCAGGAACTCCCCCTCGCGCACCTTCTCGAGCTTCGCCTCGAGCTGCGCCTTCGCCGGGCTGACGAAGCCCTGCTTCAGGCTCGTGATGTACTGGCCCATCGTCGGCGGGAACAGCTTGTCCCCCTGGAACATGAACCAGCCGTACTCGATCGGCGTGTTCTCGACGTAACCGTCGAGCCGCCCCACGTGCTCCTGCAGCCGATCGAGCTTGTCGATGTTCGCGCGCACGTTCGGCGGCGTGCCGCTGCGCCCCGACCAGTCCACGAACGCGATCTCGTCCGAGATGCGCCGGGTCTCGGCGACGAGCGCCTTGTTGTTGAAGTACGAGATCACCGCCGGCAGGAGGAACAGGAGCGCCACGAGCGCCGCGGCCGCGGCCACCAGGATCCGCTGCATCCGCCGCCGCCGGAGCTCCGCCTCGGAGCGCGCGGCGAGGTCCTGATCCGGGAAGACGACGTTGGTGAAGACGTCGTGCAGGAAGAAGCTCTTCGACTCCTTCGGGGCCGCCGCGTCCTCCTCGCCCTCGCCGAGCCCCGCGCGGAGCCCGAACGCGCGCCCCATCGCCCCGACCACGCGGTCGAGCGGCCGCCCCTCCTGGACGCCGCTCGTGAAGTAGAACCCGCGCAGGATCGGCGTGGGCGCAGCGCCCGCCTTGGGCGCGAACGCCGCCGCGATGAAGTCCGACAGGTTGCGCTTCACCGCCGCGAACTCGAGCGGGAACTGGTAGCTCTTCTCCTTCACCTCGCGGTTGCGCTCGCTGATGAGCCGCTTCGTGAGGCGCGCGTGGAGCTTCTCGACGAGCACGTCGAACTCGCGGTCGAAGATCTTCCCGGGCTCGTCCTTGTTCTCGTCGAGCCGCACGGTGGCGCCCCACGCCTGGGCGCGCTCGCTCTTCTTCAGGTCGCCGAAGTACTCGGTGAAGCCCGCCACCAGGTCGCTCTTCGTGAAGAGCACGTAGACCGGCAGGACCATGTGCAGCGTCTGCTGCATCTCGTCGATGCGCGCGCGGATCTTCTTGCCGGTCTGATCGATCTGCTCGTCGCTCGCGTCGAGCAGCTCGCTCAGGCTCACCGCGACGATGACGCCGTTCAGCGGCTTTTGCTCGCGGTGCTGCAGCAGGGTCTCGAGGAACGCCATCCACTCGTCGTGGTCGTCGCTCTCGGTCGTGTACCGGCCGGCGGTGTCGAGGAGGATCGCCTCGTTCGTGAACCACCACTCGCAGTTCCTGGTGCCGCCGACGCCGCGCACGCCGGTGCGCTCGGGGTCGATGTACGGGAACACGAGCCCGGAGTGCCGGAGGGCGGTGGTCTTGCCTGCCCCGGGCGGGCCGACCATCACGTACCAGGGGAGGACGTAGAGCGCGTCGGCGCCCCGCTTGCCTCCGCCGAGCTTCGAGGCCTTGAGCGCGGCGATGCCCTCCTGCATCTGCCGGTTGAGCTCCTGGATCTCCGCGCGCCGCTCCGGCTTCGCGTTGATCACCTGCTCCTGCGCCTGCTGCGCGATCGCCTTCTCGAGCGCCCGCGCGGCGCGCGCCGCGCGGATGCGCCGATAGACCGCCAGCCCGACGAGCAGGGCGAGGACGACCGCCGTCGCCACGAGCGGGATCTCGATCGGGAACGCCTCGGCCCCCTCCCCTGCCGCCGTGCGCAGCATGAACCACACTCCCCACACGGCGGTGAGGAACAGGGCGCTCAGGATCCACAGCCACATCGGAAGTCTCCCTCGGGAACAGCAGAGGACGGCGGAGTCGCCTAGGTCCCCGTGCTGATCAGCTTCTTGATCTGGTCGGCCACGCCCTCCGCGTCCGAGGCCACGACGAGCCGGAGCACGATGACCACGAGGACGGCCAGCACGAGCAGCCCGAGCGCGATGGCCAGGAAGGGCAGCTCGCGGCGCACCGCGTTCGCCCCGCCGTCCTTGCGCTCCGCGTTCGGCGCGAGGGCCTCACCGCCGCCCTCGGCGACAGCGACGTGGTTGCCCACGCCCTCGATGACGGCGCCGAGGCCCTCCTGCTGACGCAGACGATATTTCCCCTGGAAGCCGAGGGCCAAGCAGAGGAAGTAGATTTGCGCGACGTGGTTCCTTCCGCGCTGGCCGTAGAGGTTGTCGAGGTTCGTGAAGAACCCGTCGCCGGCCGTGTTCAGCTGGAAGAACTGGAACTGCAGCGGGTTCTGGAGCCACTGCGTCCTCCCCGGCCAGTTCGAGTTGAAGATCACCTCGTCGGCGAAGGCCGCGAGCGCGAACTTCGCGTCGATCATGTCCTGCTCGGGGATGCGGGCCTCACGGCCGTTCTGCATCATCGTGTCGAACAGGCCGAGGACGCGCCGCTGGAGGATGTCGGGCGCCGGGAGGTCGCGCGAGTTCCTGAGCTGCAGGATCAGCGAGAGCACGTCGGAGCACACAAAGTACATCGTCTGCGAGAGGCTCATGGGCTCCTCACCCGGAAGGGGCGGCCTGACACGTTCACTTTCCTGCCGGCACGGCGATCAGCCGGAGATCGACCTTTTGCGGTTCGATGGGCTGGTAGATGGCGATCGTGCCAGAGCCGAGGATATCGTTCCAGTAATCGCCGTTCTGGTTGACGCGGAGGTAGACGAGCCCCGGCTTGACCGGGATGGCGCCCGGCGGCCGGTACTCGATGGCGACGTTCACGCCGGGCGTCGCGGAGTGCAGGATGTGGCCGATCTGCGTCCACGAGCCGATCTTGAGCAGGCGCGGGAGCCGCTCGCGCAGCGTGGCCTCGTCCGTGCCCTTCGCCTCGAGGAACATCTCGTGGCTGCGGGGCAGCTTCGGGTCCTCGAACCTGCCGAGGTACATGCCGTCCTCGCGCTTCTCGAGCGGCACGATGACGAACTGCTCCGTGACAACCTCGTTGATGAGCTTCCAGGCCCGGTCGAACATCGGGTCGAGGACGCCATCGAGCTCGAGGTAGTTGAACTTGGGGATCGTCGTCGGATCGCTGTCGGTGGCCGCAAAGGTGCAGAGCTCTCCGATGAGCGAGCCGAGGACGACATAACACTGCTCCGGGTGCGCGCCGCCGTGGTCGACGAGGTGCGACACGATCGGGATGTACGAGTTCAGGGTGTGGAGCAGCCAGAACTTGGTGAGATCGGAGGCCTGGAAGTCGACCGACGCCGCGTTGCGCATGCGCCGCCCCTCGACGAGCGACTTCTGCTTGCCGACGAGCGCCGAGAGCACGCGGCGGAGGCCGGACATGATGTGGTCCGACGTGTTGATGCGAAGGACCGACGGGATGAAGCTCTTCCGCAGGGCGATCGCGCCGGAGCTGTCGCGGACGAGCTGCGCGATGCGCACGGTCTGGTACGCGTCGCGCGGCTCGGTGCCGAAGAGGAGCCGCAGGTTGGTGCGGGCCCAGGTGACCGACTGCTCGTTGCGGCCGGAGTTCACGTCCGGGACCGTCGTCTGGGCGGCCACGAACCGCTGGGCGGGGCCCGCCTTCGCCGGGTCCAGGCTGATGTTCGCGGCGGTCTCGCGCAGGTTCGGGATGCCGAGGAAGACGTCGAGCGTCTTCAACGCGGCCGGGAAGGCGCCCTCGAGCGGCCGCGCCTCGACCTGATCTTCGCCGCGATCGCCGATGAAGAACGGCGTGCCGTCGGGGAAGACGCCGTGGCATTTGACGACCTTGAACTGCCCGGCGGAGAGCGCGCGCTCATCGAACTGGGCGGACGTGATGCCCCAGTCGTAGCCCACGACGGCATGGAGGCGCGCATGGAGCAGCGTCTCGTGGTAGGCGTCCGTTTGCTGCAGGTGCTGAGGGGTCATGAAGAGCCCCTCGGTCCAGACCGGCTTGCGCGGGTGAATCATGTCGCCCGTCCAGTCTTATCAGATGTGCCGTGCGCGGCGTCGCGAAAGCGGGTCAGGCGCGGGGAGCGCCGACGCTGCGCTGCGCGCATCGGGCCGCTCGTCGTCGCCGGCGGCCGCGCGATCACGTCGCGCACGCCGCGTGGACTGCCGCTGGGAGGACGACCTGCGCGCGCCACGGCGATCACTTCCCCGGGCGAGCGGGCGCCTCTGGCGCGGCCACCTTCTTCGGCAGGCTGAGCCGGCGAACGGCGCTCGCGTTGGGGAACATCGACTCGTCGAACTCGACCCCGTTGTCGATCTTTGTCGAGTCGATGAAGAACGCGACCCGCGGATCGGCCACGGGCGGACCTGCGTCGGGCTCGCGGCCGCCGCACTGCGCCTCTCCGGGCGGGAGCGGGAACTCGTAGAAGGTCTTCCAGCTGTTGCCCTTCGGGCTGTGGAACAGGGCGGCGCCGACGAGGTGGCTCGCGTCGGGCAGGCGCTCGAACTTCACCTCGACGAGGTCGTTCGGGAAGACCTCGACCTCGTCGACCTTGGCGAGGTCGTCCTCGAGCGTCTCCTTGTCCTTGAGGAGGATCTGGTCGTATGTCGCGTTCTCCATGCGCGCGCTGCTCTTCAGCTGGTAGAGCCGCACGACCACGGGCCGCGGGTTCCCGTTCTCGTTGGGGTTGATGTTGTCGGACGCGTAGATCGAGAGCGTCACGATCTGGACGTCGCACGGCTCGGGGGCCGCGGGCGGCGGCGCGGCGGACGTGCAGCCCGAGAGCGCGGCGGGCAGCGCGGCGCCGAGGGAGGCGGCGAAGGTCGCCGCGGCGATGGCCGCCGCGACCTTCGCCGGGGCCGCCCCGCGGAGGAGCGACGCCGGTCGACGTCGAGGCCCCGGCTGGCGCGCCGAGCCCTCCCCTGCGGGGGAGGGCGAACGGGGCTCCCCGATCCACATCGAACGCTGTAGGAGCTTGGCGAACGGGACCATGCTCCGCCCAATTTATGCGGAGTCTCGCGGCCGGTACAACTTTCGGTGCGCGAGCGGCGTCGATCGGTCTGATTCGGTCCGTTTCAGTCCGTTTCAGTCCGTTTCAGTCCGAGAACGAGATCGTGAAGTTCTTCTCGGCGTCGACCCCGATCTGGAGCCGCTTGGGGAGCGGCCCCTCCGCCATCTTCTCGAGGACGGCGACCGAGAGCAGCGGCAGGAGCGACGCCCGCAGGATATGGTCGATGTTGCGCGCCCCCGTGTCGACCTCGGTGCAGCGCGCCGCGATCGTCTCGACGAGCGCGTCCGAGTACGACGCCTCGATCCGCTGGCTCTTGCGCAGGCGGTCGACGAGCGCGTCGAGCTTGAGCCGCGTGATCTCGCCGAGCGCGTCGGGCGAGATCGGCAGGTACGGCACCGTCGTCATGCGCGCGAGCAGCGCCGGCTTGAAGTGCGCGGAGAGCGTCGGCTTGATCGACTCGACGATCTCCTTGATGAACTCGCCGTCCGCGTCGAGGCGGCGCGACGGGTCTTCTTCCCGCGCCGCGACCGTCATGTTCGTGATCTTGTCGGTCGCGAGGTTGCTCGTCAGGATGATGACCGTGTTCTTGAAGTCGACGAGCCGCCCCTCGCCGTCGCTCAGCATGCCCTTGTCGAACACCTGGTAGAACAGGTTCATCACGTCGGGGTCGGCCTTCTCGACCTCGTCGAGGAGCACCACCGTGTAGGGCCGCTGGCGCACGGCCTCGGTGAGCATGCCGCCCTCGCCGTAGCCGACGTAGCCGGGGGGCGAGCCGATGAGCCGGGAGACGGTGTGCTTCTCCTGGAACTCGGACATGTTGATGACCGTCATCATCCGCTCTCCGCCGAACATGAGGTCGGCGATCCCGAGCGCGGTCTCCGTCTTGCCGACGCCGCTGGGCCCCACGAGCAGGAACACGCCCTGCGGCGTGCTCAGCGGCTTCAGGCCCGCGCGCGCGCTCCGGAGCTCCTTCGAGATGCTCACGATGCCGTGCGTCTGCCCCTTGATCCGCCGGGTCAGCCGGTCCTCCATCTCGAGGAGCGCCTTCACGTCGTCCTGGACCATCTTGCCGACGGGGATGCCCGTCCACGCCGCGACCACGCTCGCGACCATGGCCTCGTCGACGTCCGGCCGGATCAGCGGCACCTCGCCCTGGCTCTGCTTGAGCTCGTCGAGGGCCTTCACCACGTCGCGGCGCGCGGCGTCCCGCTCCTCGTTCGTCTTGGCCTCGTCCATCTTCTTGCGGGCGTCGATGACCCGCTGCGTGCCCGCCGTCTCCTTCGCGTAATCGGCGCGCACCGACTCGAGCTCGGCCTTCGCCTTGGCGAGCTTGTCCTTGAGCTCCGCGACCCGCTCTTGATCGATCTGGACGCCCTTGTCGCGATCCCGCTCGAGCGCCTTGAGCTCGGTCTCGGTGTTCACGATGAGGATCTCGGCGTCCTCGACCGCGGCGGGGCGCTGCTGCAGCGCGACCTTCACGCGGGCCGCGCAGGTGTCGAGCAGGTCGACCGCCTTGTCCGGAAGCTGCCTGCCGGTCAGGTAGCGCGCCGACAGCCGCACGGCCGCGGTCACCGCCTCATCCTGGATGATGACGTTGTGGGCCGCCTCGAACTTCGGCCGGAGCCCCCGGAGCATGACGACGGCCGCCGGCTCGCTCGGCTCGTCGACCTTCACCGGCTGGAAGCGCCGCTCCAGCGCCGCGTCCTTCTCGAAGTATTTCTTGTACTCGCTCCACGTCGTGGCCGCGATCGTCCGGAGCTCGCCGCGGGCGAGCGCCGGCTTGAGCAGGTTGGCCGCGTCGCCGCCGCCTTGCTGGCCGCCCGCGCCGATGAGCGTGTGCGCCTCGTCGATGAAGAGGATGATCGGCTTCGACGACCCCTTCACCTCGGCGATCACCTGCTTCATCCGGTTCTCGAACTCGCCCTTCACGCCGGCCCCTGCCTGGAGCAGCCCCATGTCGAGCCCGAGGATGTCGACGCCCTGCAGGAGCGGCGGCACCTTCGGGTTCTCCGGCGTGCTCTCGACGATGAGCAGCGCGAGCCCCTCGACGAGCGCCGTCTTCCCGACGCCCGCGTCGCCGACGATGATCGGGTTGTTCTTGCGCCGCCTGGCGAGGATATCGATGACCTGCCGGATCTCCCGCTCGCGGCCGAAGATCGGATCGATCTGCCCCGCGCGCGCCTTCCCCGTGTAGTCCACGCAGAACTTCGCCAGCGCCGAGTCGGGCCCGGCGCTCGCCATCCCGGCCGGCAGCTTCCCGGGCGCGCCTGCGCCCGCCGCCGCCGCGGCGGCCTCCGCCTCCTCCTTGGAGCCGGAGACGATCTTGGGGAGGTTGTTCTTGAGATCGTCTTTCGAGATGCCCTCGAGATACGCGCCGATGCTGCTCACCGAGTACCGGGTCGGCTGCTGGACGAGGCGCTGGAAGAGCACGCCGCTCCGGACCCGCTGGTAGCCGTACTCCATGGATCCGACGAGATAGGCGTCCTGCATCCACTCGAGCATCGTCGGCGAGAGCACGGGCCTCCCGGCGTTGCCCTTCCTCAGCTCTTCCAGGCTGCGCTGGAGCGCGGCGCGGAGGTGCGAGGGGTCGAGATCATAGTGGGATACGAGAAACGCGATGTCGGAGTTCGCGTCATCGAGCAGCGCGAGGAGCAGGTGCTCGAGCGTTACCTCGTAGTGGCGCGCGTTGACACACTGGCCAATCGCCGCCTCGAGGGCAGAGGTGCAGTTCTTGGTGAGTCGCTTGACGATGGCTTTGGTGTCGACGAGCTGCATGCGCGGCATGCTAGCCGAGGCGCGCCCTCGTCCGAAAGCGCCTCGTCAGCCTCGCCCCTTGCGCTTCTTCTCCGCGGCCTCCGGGGCGCGGCCCTCGGCCCCGCTCGCCTCTCCGCGCTCCCGCGCGGCCGGCTTGGCCCCCCCGCGGGTCGCGTCGCCTCGCGGCGCCGGCGCGGCGTCGTGGGCGCTGTCGTCCTTTTCCTGCGCGGCGAGCGGCTCGCCGGCCGCGACGCGGTCCACCATGTCGGGCCGTATCCGCAGCTTGAGCAGGGCGCCGACGCGGAGCTTTTGGTCCGGCTCAATACGGTTATCGCGCGCGACGTCCTCGACGTCTATGACGAACTGCCGCGCCACGCCGATCAGCGTATCGCCGGGCGCGACGCGGTAGAGCATCACCTCGCGCACGGACCGCGACTGCCCGCGCGCGGCGCGCGCCCGCAGCGGGGCGCGCGAGACGTCGACAGCGTCGTCGTCGGACGAGCCCTCCGCGCCGTCGTCGAGCGAGGACGTGGCCACGGGATCGCGCATCGAGCGCCGCTTGCCGAGCGCACGCCGGTCGTCGTCGTCCGCGTCCGCCGTCTCGGCCGTCCGCTTCCGCGCGGGCTTCGGGAGCAGCGAGAGCAGGCTCTCGTCGTCCCGGCTCCCCCTCCGCGGCGCGAAGTCGCGTCCGCCGAGCAGATCGACCGGATCGAGGATCGACGCGTCGTCCGTGGAGAGCAGCTCCGTGGAGAGCATCGCGGGCAGGGCGGCCTGCGCTCGAGCGAGCGTGTCCGGCGGGAGCATCACGAGGTAGTCTCCCCGTCCGGGCGGCACGCGGTCCCCCAGGATGTCGGGGTTCAGCTTCCGCAGCGTCGAGGTCCCGATGCCGGCGGCCTTCGCCAGCGTCTTGAGCGGCGTCCCCGGGGACACCGCGATCTCGGCGGCGTCGATCGGCCGGCTCACCGCGACCTCATCGAACCCGAACCGCTCCAGGTTGTTCGCCACGATCGCCGCCGCCCCGATCTTCGGCACGTACGCGGCCGTCTCCGAGGGGATCGCCTCCTGGCGCGCCAGCTCGTTGAAGTCGGACGTCCCGTAGCGATCGATGCGGTCGAGCAGCTGCTCGTAGCCCATGTTGTAAGCCGCGAGCGCGAGGTCCCAGCTGCCGAAGCGCAGGTAGAGATCGCGCAGGTGGTGCGCCGCCGCCTGCGTGGCGAGGCGCGGGTTCTTCCGCTGGTCGAGGTGCCGCGTCTGCTGGAGCCCGTAGACCGCGCCGGTGGCGGGCATGAACTGCCAGAGCCCGACGGCGCCCGCCGGCGATTTCGCCCGCGGGTCGAAGCCGCTCTCGATCATCGACACCCAGATGAGATCCTCCGGAAGCCGTCGTTCCCTGAGCTCGGCCTGGATCATCTCCTGGTAGCGCCCGCTCCGCTTCAGCCACGTCTCGAACATCTGCCGCCCGCGGTCGGTGCGCGTGAAGAAGCGGACGTACTTCAGGGTGCGGCGCGACACGGCGAGCCGGAGGTCCGGCAGCTGCAGCTTCGAGAGCGCCTCGGCGCCGGCCGAGTCGAGGTCGTCCACGTCGTCGGCGTAGCTGCCTTCGGCCGAGAACGCGCGCGGCGGCCTCGAGTAGCTCGGCCGATCGAGCTCGCACGCGGCGCCCTCCCGCGCGTCGCGCCCCGCGGCCTCGCGCAGCCGCCACAGCTCCCGCGACTCGCCCCCCGGCGGCGCTGCCGGGCCGTCGAGCCCGCGCGCCGGCGCCGCGCTCGGCGGCGGCGCCGCGGCGAGCGCCCCGACCGGCGCCGTGGCCCGCGCTGCCCCCAGCTGGTAGGTCGATACCGCCGACTGGACCGACGTGATCGCCGACTGGGGCGCCGCCATCCCGACCCCGTAGCCAAACGCCAGGGCCGAGACCAGGGGAGGGATCTTGTGGACGAGGCTCATTGGTGTGTGGTTCAACGTCGCACCATGTAGGCAAACCGGTCAACAAACCGACCGGCCCGGGCGAGCCGGGCTCGGCGCGCCGCTGGGGGGTCGGCCTCGGCGCCCTCTCGGGCCTCGGCGTGGCCTCTGGGTGGGCTGCACGCAGACTGGCGGGCCGCAGGGTGCGGATGGACGTCAGGCACTCCCGTCCGGCGGAGCGGGTCTGCTAGTCTGCCCCCATGCCGGCGGCGCTCTCGGCCCGCGTGTCCGACACCCAGGCCAACCAAAGCTTCGACGTTTCGTTCGAGCGCTTCCCTGTCCGGATCGGCAGGAATCAGCTGAACGACCTTCACATCGACCGGCCCTACATCTCCCAGTTCCATGCGGCGGTGGACGTCCGCGATCGCCGGATCTTCGTGCGCGACCTCGGCTCCACCAACGGGACGATGTTCGCGGGGCACCGGCTGGCACGCGACACCTCGGTGGACGTGACCGGCCAGCCGGAGATCACGATCGGCCCGATCCAGATCCGGCTCGCCATCATCGAGGCGCCGCTGAAGTCCGAGAGCCCGAACGACGGCACGCTGCTCGGCACGGGCGGAGACAACCTCTCCGCGCTGATCAGCCCGCAGAAACGCGCCGCTCCCGGCGGTGAAGACCCCTACCTGCGTCAGGTGGTCCCGTACCTGGAGGCGTATCGGACCGCGTGGGCCGCGGTCTACCGGATGATCTGGGATCACCTCGCGCGCCTCCCGCCCGATGCGCGCCAGAGCTACTTGCGCCGGCTTGGCGAGGAGCACCCGAGCGTGCTCGCGGAGCGGGATTTTCAGAAGATCTCTCAGTACTACGGCGTGGACTACCGCACGCTCGGCGAGCTGGCCCCCGCGAACGCGGCGTTCGCGGCGCTCTCCGAGCTGGCGGGCGCCCTCGCGCCCGGCGCGAAGCCCCCGGACGACGTCGCGGGCATCGTCAACTTCGCGCGGCGGCTCCGCGACACGATGGAGGTCTTCCTGAAGTGCTTCGTGAGCTTGCGCGACGGCTACCAGGAGTTCGAGGCCGAGGTGCTGGCGCGCGATCGCTCCGCCGAGACGGACAAGGTCGCGAACGCGCAGGACGCGAAGGAGCTCGGCACGGTCCTGCTCACGCCGGTCGGGGGCCCGGACGCCGCGCGGCACCTCCACGAGATCTTCGTGGATGTCATGAGCCACCAGATCGCGCTCCTGAACGGCGTGATGGGGGGCGTGAGGTCGCTGCTCGTCAAGCTCTCCCCGAAGACGCTCGAGGAGAAGCTCGAGCGCGCGGGCAAGAAAGGCGGGCTGTTCTCGAACAAGTACGAGGAGCTCTGGAAGCTCTACGAGCGCCGCCACGGCGACTATTCGGGGGAGGACAAGGAGACTTTTCGGGAAATATTTGGCGAGCAGTTCTCTCGGGCGTACGCTGCGACCGCCGCAGAGGACTATGGGTCGTCCGGCGAGTCGGGAGGCCGGAGCATCGTCCGCTTCCCCGGCTCTGGGAATCCGAACAAACGCTAGCGCCCCAAAACGGCGGGGCTTCGCGCGGCGAGCCGCGCCTTGGGCTCGCCGATCTTCGCCGGAGGCGCGGCCGAACGCGAGGCGCCGTTCATGCGAATCAGGGAGAAAGTCGTAGCAGCAGGTTGTCTGGCCGTCGCCGCGTGCCTCCTCGCCCCGCGCGAGGCGGCCGCGCAGACGACGGTCCAACGCGATAAGAACTGGGCCACGGTCTCGGACGTGAGCCTCGTGCTGGGAAGCTCCGTCGTTTTCCTGATGCCGCGTGTCTATTACAGCGATCCCGAGGCCACGGTCGGCTGGAAGGGGCGCTGGCATTTCTCGGTCATGGCGCCCGCCATGACGATGACCGCGCTGACGCTGCTCGTGGACCTGCCGATCAAGAACGCGCTCGAGTCGACGCGCCCTGGCTGCTCGATCGACGAGACGAACGCGGCGGTGTCCGACTCGGGCTGCGAGTCGTTCGGCGGCCCGTCGACGCACGCGTTCGCCTCCTGGGGCGCGACGGGCGCGGGCACGGGCATCTTCGTGGTCGACACGTTCCGCTACTCGTCTGGCCGCTTCAACGCTGGCGCCTTCATCGGCAATGTGGCCTTCCCCCTCACCGCCTCGGTCGTCACCACCATCGCCCGCGGCGTCGCCCCCGGCGACACGCGGCCGCACGAGAACGCCGGTCAGATCGCGATCGGCGGCGTCACCGGCTTCCTGAGCGGCCTCGCCGTCGGCACCGCCTACGCGATGCTCCAGCGCCCGAACTGCGGCTACGGCAACGCGCTGTTCTGCTGGTAGCCGCCTCTCCGGTACGCCTCCCTCCGCTCGCTGGAGCAGCCAGGGGTCGCGGGGGCCGCCCGCCCCCGCGCCCCCCTGGCCTCGGCCGCCGCTCTTCAGCAGTTTCCGCCCGCCCCTGGTACGAGCGTCGCAGAGCGGCGGTCACCCGCACAGGAGACGGGCCCAGATCGGCGTTTTCGGCGCGCAAGCGCACTCCTGTGCGCTGAGCACCGAAAACGTCGAGGTGGGCCCGTATCCGAAGCGGGCGACCGCCGCTCTAGTCCTGGCCGACGACGCGCTCCCAGAGCGGATCGTTCGACGAGAAGAGCGTATCCCGCTCCACCCGGAGGAATCGCTGGAACTCCACGCGGCGGAGCTCGCGGTCGCTGTCGCGGTTGCCGTCGTCGTGCTTCACGATCTTCACCCGCACCTGCTCGAGCAGCTGAATGCCGTTCGGTTTGTAGGAGACGTCGGTGCGCAGCACGTAGCGGGCGTAGAGCCCGCGCTCGGTGACGGAGGGCACCACCGCCGTCCGCTCCAGGTCGACGGACGCCGCCTCGATCAGCCGTCCCCTTCGCGCAAGGTAGAAGTGCGCTCGTTGTCGGCAGTCGTCGGGATCAGGGCAGTCCTTCGTCTCGGCAACGACGAGGTTGTCGTTGCCGAGGCGCACCGGGGACAGCTTGGTCCCCTTCGCGGGCGCGCGGAAGCTGCCGACCCCGTAGACGTCCGCGCGATCGCCGGCCGCTCGCACGAGCGCGACGAGGCCGCCCTCGTCGCCGTTCTCGAACTTGAGGACGCGCACCCACACGGCGCGAAGCCCCTCCGGCCCGGAGCGGATCTCGACCTCGTCGGGGTCGATCTTGCGGGGCCAGCCGGACTTGGAGATGCCGCCGCGAAGGGTCTCGTTGGCGAACACGTACTGGCCGGTACAGTCGACGTCGGTCGGCCCGATCCCTCGTTCCTCGCTGTAGCCGGGAATGACGACGCTCAGCCACTGGTCTGGGTCGAGGGTGCGGACGGCCGCCTTGCCGCCCGCCCCGCGCTTCGCAGGCGGCAGCTGGGTCGTGCACACAGGGATCGGATTCTGCTTGCGTGTCTGGAGCTCGCCGTGTGGCTGCTCTGGGTACGATCCGCAGCCCGCGAGGGCGGCGGCGAGCCCCAGGCCGACGACGGAGCCGAAGCGAACGATGCTCACGCGCTCTTCGTATCATGCAAGGCGTCGCCAAGGCGAGTTCGCGACCTAACGCCCTGGCCGGCCAACGGCCATGGCCGGCCAACGGCCGTGGCCGGCCAGCCCGCCTCGTTCTCCGTGTCGGCGGTCGCGCGCATGCCAGCATCACGCCGTGGCCCTGCGCGTCGTCACGTTCCCCACACGCCCGCAACGCGATGGACACGCCCGCGTCCTCTTATGGAAGCGATGGCTTCGTGACGGAATATTGCGCGCGCTCAGGAACCAAACGCGAACCCAAAGCGAACCGAATGCCAAGAAACCCGCGCTGCTCCCGGACACAAAAGTCTTGACGCTCCCAAAGAGGGAGTTACCTTCTGGACTCCCTGAGAGAGACAGGGGTAGAGATACGATAAGAGTCTTATCTCTGCGTCTCTGAACTCCTAGTCCCGACGGAGCGCACCGTCTGCCAGCGCGCAATGGGGCGTAGACTGAGCCCAGGCGGCGAGTTCTTGAAGGAAGAGGCATTTGATCATGGCGTTGCAAGCTCACCTCGTTTTGAAGGGCGTTACCCAGGGCCCGATCGATGGCTCGGTCACCCAGAAGGGTCGCGAGAAGTCGATCGCTGTCATCGCGGTGCAGCATCAGGTCGTGAGCCCGCGTGACCCGGCGACCGGGCTGCCCAGCGGGAAGCGCCAGCACAAGCCCTTCGTGATCACGAAGGAGCTCGATAAGTCGACCCCCCTTCTCTACAACGCCCTGGTCAACAACGAGAGCATCTCGGAGTGGACCCTCAAGTTCTACACGCCGGGCACCGCGGCATCGAAGAACGTCGGCAAGGAGCAGAACCACTACACGGTCAAGCTCACGAACGCGACGGTCGCGAGCATCGACTTCCACATGGACAACACGCGCGGTGGGGACGGCGCCAAGGATCGGCCGGAGTACGAGCGGGTCTCCTTCACGTACCAGAAGATCGAGTGGTCGTTCGATGACGGCGACGGCGCGCGTCAGGCGGACGACGACTGGGAGACGCCGCAGGGCAGCTGACGCCTAGCTGCTGACGTCTCGTCGCACGGGCGACCTTCGGGTCGCCCGGTTGCGTTTGTCGTCCTGACGTTGGGGCATCAGGGGGTTCCTCAAAATCAGGCATGGCCATCACGCGCAGCAAGCTCAGAATGTTGGCATGCCCCTCAGCGCCTACCTCAGACTCGTCGGCGAAAGACAAGGGGAAATCAGGGGCTCCGTCACCCAGAAGGGGCGAGAAGGTAGCATCCTCGTCACCGAGGTGTTCCACTCGCTGGTGGGGCCGCGCGACCCGGTCACCGGGCGCCCGACGGGCAAGCGGATGCACAAGCCCTTCATCGTCACGAAGGACCTCGACCGGTCCACGCCGCTCCTCCTCAGCATCCTCAGCCACAACGAGGGCATCCCCCGCTGGGAGCTCCAGTTCTACAGGTCGATCGCGATCGGCGTCGAGAAGCCTGTCTTCACGGTCCAGCTCACGAACGCGAACATCTCGAGCATCCAGTTCCACATGCTCAACGTGAGGAACCCGGGGCAATCGCGCCTGCCCGAGCAGGAGGAGGTCGCGTTCACGTACCAGAAGGTCGTCTGGACCTGGACCGACGGGGGCGTCTCCGCGGAGGACGACTGGCTCACCCCGCGCTGAGCGGGCGGGCTTCCGCTCGAGGGGCGAGCTGATCTACGATCCCGCGGTGGCCGGCGCCTCCCTCCTCACCCGAATCGCGCACGCGGCGGACCCGCACTCGACGGAGCGGCACACCTACCGGGATCACGACCTCGAGTCGGCCATCCTGACGCACCTCGGGCACATGCTGAACACCCGCCAGGGGAGCTCGCTGACCTGCCCGGACTACGGCCTCATGGAGGTCTCGGAGGTCCTGCATGAGTTCCCCGAGGCGATCGGCCTGGTGCAGCGCTCGCTCAAGAACTGCATCCAGACCTACGAGCCGCGGCTGAAGAACGTGCAGGTCCGGCACCTGCGCAGCGACGCGATCCAGTCGATGGTCCTCGAGTTCGAGATCACCGCGCAGATCCACTTTCCCGACGGCCGGCGGCAGGCGCTCCGGCTCGGCGCTGCAGTGGACCAGAGCGGCAACGTCCGGATGACGTAGCCCCCGCCCGGCGGCCTGGCTCACGGCGGTTGACAGCCTTCGGCCCCGGCGGTCGACTGGCGGTGGCGAGAGGATGTTCAACAAGTACTACCAGGACGAGCTCACCTACCTGCGGGATCTGGGGCGCGAGTTCGCCGCCGCCTACCCCGGGATCGCGCCCATGCTCGCGGAGAAGGGCGGGGACCCCGACGTCGAGCGCCTGCTCGAGGGCGTCGCGTTCCTGACCGGCAAGATCCGCCAGAAGCTCGACGACGAGCTCCCCGAGGTGATCCACTCGGTCGCGTCGCTGCTCTTTCCGCACTACCTCCGCCAGATCCCGGCGACCTCGATCATCGAGTTCACGCCGCTCCCGAACGTGGTGCGCGAGAAGCTCGTCGTCGCTCGGCACGCGGAGGTCGGGTCGGTGCCGGTCGACGGCGTCTCGTGCCGGTTCCGCACGACGCAGGACGTCGAGCTCGTCCCGCTCGCGGTGGAGGACGTGCGCGTCGACACGGGCGCGCAGCTCGCGCAGACGCTCCGCATCGAGCTCCGCCTGACCGGCGGCGCCGCGCTGTCGGGCCTGTCGCTCTCCTCGCTGCGCTTCTACATCCACGGCGAGCGCAGGCTGCAGGACGACCTCCGCCTCTGGGTCGGGGCGCACGTCGACACCGTCGCGCTGGCCGCGGTGGACGCCGCGGGGCGCGACACGACGATCGCGTCGCTCCCGGCGCGCGCCGTGCGGCTCACCGGCTTCTCCGATGAAGAGTCGCTGATCCCGTACCCGAAGACGGTCTACCCGGGGTTCCGGCTCCTGCAGGAGTTCTTCACGCTCCCGCAGAAGTTTGCGTTCTTCGAGGTGACCGGCCTCCAGGCGCTCTCGGCGGAGCGGATCTCCGACCGGTTCGCGATCCTGCTGCAGTTCAAGGACGGGCTCCCGCCGGGGACGCGGATCGGCAAGGAGAACATCCGGCTGTTCTGCTCGCCGGTCGTGAACCTGTTCGAGCACACGAGCGATCCGATCAAGCCCGAGGCCACGAAGCACGAGTACCTCTGCCGCCCGGCGGGCGCGGCGCCCGCGGCCTTCGAGATCCACAGCATCGACAAGGTCGTCGGCATCGCCCGGCGCACGAGCCAGCGCGTCGAGATCCCCTCGTTCTTCAGCTTCCAGCACGAGCTCGATCCCGAGGCCGCCGCGCGGACGATCTTCTACCAGGCGCACCTCCGCCCGGCCGCCATCGGCGACGGCATCGACATGTATCTCTCGTTCGGTTCCCCGCAGGACGCGGGGGCCCTCCCCGAGTTCGACGTGATCAGCATCGAGGCGACGAGCACGAACCGCCGCCTGCCGGCGCAGCTGAAGCTCGGCGATCTCAGGGTGCCGACGGCGACCTCACCCGCGGTGGCGAGCTTCACCAACCTGACCGGCGTCACGGCGCCGCTCCCGCCGCCGCTCGGGCGCGAGCTGCAGTGGCGCGTGCTGGCCCACATGGCGATGAGCTACCGCTCGATCACCGAGCTCGAGGTGCTCCGGGCGACGGTCGATCTCTACAATTTTCAGGCGATCGTCGATCGTCAGGCGGCGCGCGCGAACCAGCTCCGCCTGGCCGCGATCAAGGCGATCCGGGTGCGGCCGACGGATCGGCTGTACCGAGGGGCGCCGGTGCGCGGCGTCGCGGTCGACATCGAGCTCGACGAGGGCGGGTTCGTCGGCGAGGGGGAGATGTACCTGTTCGCGAGCATCCTGAACGAGATGCTCGGGTCCTACGTCTCGCTGAACTCGTTCACGCAGCTGACGGTCACCGGCACGAATACACGCGTGGTGCACAAATGGGACCCGAAGAGCGGCAGCCTGACGCTGATCTGAAGCCGGCTGCGCCGAGAGGCGCCGCGAGCGCCGACCCCGTCGCGCTGGAGACGCTCCGGCGCTTCGCGGATACCGCGCCGCGCTTCTCGTACTACCGCCTCATCTACCTGCTCGAGCGGCTCTTCCCTGCCGCGCCGCCGGTGGGCCAGCTCGGGCCGGTGCAGGACGAGCGCATCCGGCTGCGCGGCGACCCCTCGCTCATCTTCGCCTCGAGCGACGTGAGCGAGCTCGCGCCGGTCAAGGCCGCCGACGGCGTGGAGCGCGCCCGCGTCTCGACCACGTTCCTCGCCCTGTACGGCTCGGTGTCGCCGCTGCCGGCGTACTTCATCGAGCAGATCGCGCAGGCCGACTACCAGGGCGGCCCGCAGCCGATCCGCGAGCTCCTCGACGTCTTCCACCACCGGCTCCTGTCGCTGCTCTACCGCGCGTGGACGAAGTACCGCCTGCCCGTCACGTACCGCAAGCAGGGCGCCGATCCCTTCTCGCGCCGGATGCTCTGCGCGGTCGGCATCGACGGCTTCCGCGGCTACGAGACGCCGCTCGATCGCTTCTTCTTCCTCCGCTACGCGTCGGTCCTCGCCTCGAAGTCGCGCTCGGCGAGGAACCTGGAGACGGTGCTGTCCGAGATGCTCGGCAACATCGGCGTGAAGATCGAGCAGTTCGTCGGCCACTGGACGAAGATCGAGAAGCCGTTCAGGAACAAGCTCGGCGTGATGAACCACCAGCTGGGCGAGAGCCTGACCCTGGGGCGCTACGTGTTCGACGGCTCCGGCCGCTACAAGGTCGTGCTCGGCCCGGTCGGCTACGACGAGTACCTCTCCTTCTTGCCCGGGGGCCGGCGGCAGGATCTGGTCCGCGGCGTCATCGAGACGTTCACGCCGGGCATCCACGACGTGATGCTCGAGATCCACGTCGACACGGAGGAGGCGCCGCGGTTCCAGCTCGGCTCGCCGCGCGCCGCGACGCTCAAGCGCACCGCGTGGATCGGCGGATCTGCGGCGGAGCGGCTCGTGATCACGATCCCCCTCGACGACAAGCACCTCGCGGGCGGCGACGACGAGGACGACGACGATCGGGGCGAGCCCCCGCCGATGTGACCGAGGCCGCGCGCCGCCGGAACGCGCGGCGGCGCTCGCGCCGTGGGCTCGCCCTGCGCTCAGTAAACGGTGAGGCTCTGCAGCGCGGCCGAGATCTCGTCGGCGTTCGCGTCGACATTCTCGTGGTGCACGATCTGCACGAGCAGGATGCGGCGGGGGCTCCGGAGCAGGATCTCGTGGGCGAAGGCATCCGAGATCGGCTTCGACGGGATCTTCGCCTTGACGAGGTAGCTGCGCCCCTGCGTGTTCGCCGTGGCCACAGGCGCGCGGCCGGAGAGGATCTCGGCGCCCTGCTCCTCGAGGTCCGCCTCGTAGCGCTTGAGCACGTCGGGCCACGGATCCTCGGGGCTGTCGATGCGCTCGTAGATCGAGAACAGGAACTGCCGCGGGGACTGGTACGTGATGAAGCGGCGCTCGGGCGTGTAGTCGGCGCCGCCGACGTTCCAGTCCATCGGGCGGCTCATCCGGACGTCGCCGTTCATGAGGCCCACGCCGATCCGGCGCGGCACCCGGTCCGTCGCCGGCGCGTCGAGCGGCGGGAAGTACACCTCGAAGCTCGAGTCCTTGCTCAGGGAGCCGGCCGCGCCGTGGAGGTAGAAGACGTCGTCCTGCTTGGGGGCGGTCGGGGAGCCGCCGCAGCCGGCGAGCAGCGCGATCGCGGCCACGGCGGCGCAGGCCACGCCCGCGCGCCCCGCTGCTCCGGCGG
Organism: Sorangium sp. So ce327; assembly: GCF_051530205.1. Lineage (NCBI taxonomy): Bacteria > Pseudomonadati > Myxococcota > Polyangiales > Polyangiaceae > Sorangium > Sorangium sp. So ce327. The sequence continues at coordinate 7,440,806 of NZ_CP150330.1, forward strand.
CAAGCGGATGGCGGGCGCGGAAGGCGGGGAGGTGCGCGAGCGTCGGCATTCCGAGGTGCCTCATCGGGGGGAACTCTAGGCCAGCGAGGGCACGCCAGCCAAATGTTCGCCGAGGAGTTTGCCCTCGGGGTGCCCGGCATTGAATGATTGCCCGGCCCGGGCAGCGCTGCGCCCGCCGATCGAGGCGGTACCCCGTGCCGCGAGAGAGACATGTCCAACGAAAGCAAACCGAGTCGCAAGGGCGAGCCCGCCGGAGCACCGGCGGCGAGCGCGCCGAGCCCCCCCTCCACCCGCACGAGCCAGGGCCACGAGCGTCCGGCGTCTAGCCGCCGCGCGCCCCGGCGCCCCGCGCTCGCGGCAGCCTTCGCGCTTGCGCTGGGGGCCCCGGCGTGCAGCGGCATCGACGCCGGCGTGGAGTACCCGGACGATCTGCCCGCGATCGATCGGTACCTCTTGACTCCCGAGAACGGCCCCGAGGCGCCGCTCGCGCTGGGTGAGTTCAAGATCGGCCCCGAGACGTGCAGCGGCGTCGACACGCACCCGGTCACCCAGAAGCTCTCGCCCGAGGATCTCAGCCGCTTCCTCGCGGCGCAGGGCGCCGGGAGCATCACCCCGAAGCTGGCGAGGTCGAACCTGTACTGGTTCGACTTCCCCGCGCGCGACAAGTCGTTCGTCCGCCTGCGCCTCGCGGTGCTCGAGGACTCCAAGCACGCGACGCAGGATCTCCACGACGCGGTGCTGCAGCACGGGCCAGGCTGGTGGGGCGTCCGTCGCTCGAACCTCGCCGTGCTCGCGCCGAAGGCGAACCTGAGGGAGGCGATGGCGTTCGCCATCAAGTACAAGCTCGTCTGCTGGGGGGTCTTCACGTACGCGGCCAACGACGACGCGTACGTCGTCCCCGGGCCCTACGCCGAGCTGTGAGGGGAGCTGGCGGCGCGCGGGGCGGAGACGCACGCCGCCGGCGCGCCGTCTGCAGACCTCTGCGAAGCTGGCCCACGCTCGGGGAGAACGCGTAGACTGCGCCCATGCGCCGTTACGTCTTGCTCACCGCCGCCGTTGCCCCGATCCTCGCCGTGACCGCAGCCGTCTCCGTGCCCGGCTGCGCAGAGGAATTCGATGACGTCTGCGCGTTCCTCGAAGACAGCAGCAACTGCTACGCGGATTTTCATGCCGATGTTCTGAATCGGTGTGGTGCACCTGGCGCAGGAAACGGGCCCAGCGGCCAGTTCGCCAGCCGCGAAACCCTCGACATATGCTTCCTCAGAGAGGGAGGTCAGGTCGTCTTCGACCCGCCGCTCGACATCGCCGCGTTCCCTCCGAAGAGCATCGCATTCAAGCGCCTCGACGCCCAGGCGCAGGAATGCGGCGCCTTCACGTACTCGGGGGAGTTCAGCTACTCGGTGACCATCAATCCATGCGTCCAGACCGGGAATGGAACCGGTGCCGGTGGTGATGGTGGTGGCGGCGGCGGTGCCGATGGTAGCGGCGGTGCCGCCACCATCCCACAATGCGAGAACGCAAGTGCCGGCGGTGGTGGCGCCGCTGGCGGGGGCGGCAACGAGGCTGCCGACGTGGACGGCGGTGCAGTGACCGTCATCACGCCGGAAGGCCGTGCAACACTCGACCTGAGCTGCTCGGAGGGCACGCAGTACCACTTCAACCGGCTCGAGGCCGAAACGAAGTGCGGCGGCTACGACGCGCTCCTTCCGAGGGCCATACTCAAAACGAGCCTAGGCAAACAGCCCCCCCCGGAGGCGGACCCCAACGATCTCGATGAGTACAATGGTTTCATTTCCTTCAGCATCCACTACCCACCTATCATTGCGCCTGGGGGGAGTGAGGGGACTGGCGGCGGGGGCGATGGTGGAGCGGGCTCCGACGCGGTCCCCTCGGCTGAGGTGGTGGAATATTTCAATTGCGAGATCCCGGCGGCCCTCCCGCTTTGCTTCAATGGCGTGAAGGACGGCACGGAGACCGACATCGACTGTGGCGGCGCGCTCTGCAAAGCGCGGTGCGGCGATGGGCAGTCGTGTATCAGGGGCGGCGATGATTGCTCGGATGGGCTCGAGTGCCTCATCGTGGATGGCTTCTCCAAATGCACAGGGCCCACGGAAGGCACCGGCACCGGCGGCTCGGGTGGCGCCGGCGGCGCAGATGGTACTGGCGGTGCAGGCGGCGCCGACGGCCAGTAGCCTCGCTCTCCGCTCAGGCGACCAGCACCTTCACCACGAACGTCGTGCTCCCGAGGCGCAGCCGGTCGTTGTCGCGCAGCTGCCGGCGCTCGCCCTGTCCGAGGCGCTGCTCGTTGACGAAGGTGCCGTTGCGCGAGCCGTCGTCCTCGATGAAGACCTGACCCGTCGTCGGATCCGCGTGGATCGACGCATGCCGTGAAGAGGCGCTCGCATCCGCGAGCCCGATCTCCGTCGCGGCGTCCGCCCCGGCGCGCCCCACCTGCGTCCGGCCGCTGTAGATCGGCCAGAAGCTGCCTCCGGGATCGTTCTGGAACGTCACGATGAAGCCGACGAGGACACGCGCAGGCTGCGCCGACATCTGCGGCACCGCGCCCGAGACCGCCCCCTGGACGATCGGCGGCGCGACGATCGCAGGCGCCCTGGCCTGAGCGACCATCGGCACCCCGCCCTGCACCATCGGCGGCGGCGCGACCGCCCCCCCTTGCATCATCGGCGGCGGCGCCACCACGCCCCCCTGCACCATCGGCGGCGGCGCGACCGCACCCCCCTGCACCATCGGCGGCGCGACCAGCCCCGGCGCCCCCGTCGGCACGACCATCGGCGGGGGCGCAACCATCTGCGGAGGCGCGCCGAAGACCGGCGCCGGCGCCACGGGCTGCTGCCCCATCGCGCCACCCATCGACGCGCCAGGCACCATGCCTGGCCCCGGTGCCCCGAGCGCCGGCTGGACCGGCGGGACGCCGGGCGCGTTCATCGGAGGAGACGCCGGCTGCGACGTGAGCCCCGCGGAAGGCGCCGCTCGGGCCCAGGGGGAGACCGGGAAGGGAGCTTCCCCGCCCGTCGAGAAGGGGACGCTTCCGCCCGGCGATGCCGGCACCGCGAGCCCGCCTCCCCCGACCCCGTAGGCCTGAGGAGGAGGCGGATAGGCGCCCTGCGCGCCCCCCGCCGCGTAGCCTGGCGACGCCGCGCCGCCATAACCCGCGACGGCTGGCTGCCCTGGATAGCCCGGCGGGCCAGGCGGAGCATAGGCGCCAGCCCCCGCCTGCACCGGCGGAGGCGCGACCGGAACAGAGGCTCCAGGCGATGCGCCCGCCACGCTCGTACCGCACATCGAGCAGGCAGCGTCGGTCTCCTTGAGCATCCACGCGCAGTTCGGACACGGCCTCATGCGATCTCGAGGCTACCGATTCGCTTGACATCCGTCGAGGCGAAAGCCGCGCTTTGGCGAGAGCGCGCGAGCACGCCGCGCAGCTCGGCGCGCGCTGCGCGGGCGATGCGATGCCGCTCCCACGCGCTGCAACGCGAGCGCGCCAAGCTCGCCGAGAGGCAGGGCGCCCGTCGCTACGGCGCGGGCGTCGTCACGAAAAAAAGCACGAAAAAAGGCGCCGCGCGTTCAAGCCGCGCGGCGCCTCGGAGACAGGTCGCTCAGCGATCGCTGGCGACGGCCGTCATCAGTTGCTGGCGATCGAGCTCTTCTCCGACTTCTCGATCTCCTTCTTCTCGCCGTCCTTCGACTCCTCGGTCACGGGCGCGGGCTCGGGCAGCCGCTCGAGCGCGGCCTCCAGGACCTGCTCCATCCGGCTGACGAAGAAGAACTGCAGCTCGTCCACGACCTCCTTCGGGACCTCCTCGAGATCCGCCCGGTTGCGCTCGGGGACGATGATGCGCTTGATGCCGGCGCGGTGCGCCGCCAGCACCTTCTCCTTCAGGCCGCCGATCGGGAGCACGCGACCGCGGAGCGTGATCTCGCCCGTCATCGCGACGTCGTGGCGGACCTTGATGCCGGTGAGGAGCGAGACGAGCGCCGTGAACATCGTCACGCCCGCGCTCGGCCCGTCCTTGGGCATCGCGCCAGCAGGGATGTGGATGTGCAGATCGCTCTTCTCGAGGAAGTCCTTCGCGATGCTGTACCTCGACGCGTTGCTGCGCACGAACGACAGCGCCGCCTGCGCCGACTCCTTCATCACGTCGCCGAGCTGGCCGGTCAGCTGGAGCTTGCCCGTGCCGTACATCCGCGTCGCCTCGATGAAGAGGATCTCGCCGCCGACGCTCGTCCACGCGAGGCCCGTCGCGACGCCGCTCTCGGCGGTGCGCTCCGCGACCTCGCTCGTGTACTTCGCCGGGCCGAGGAACTCGTGCAGGTCGTCCTCGTTGTCGACGCGCCGCTTCTGCGTGTCGCCCTCGGCGACCTTCACCGCCACGCCGCGGATGACGCCCGCGATCTGCCGCTCGAGCGACCGGACGCCGGCCTCGCGCGTGTAGTGATCGATGATCTCCTCGAGCGCCTTGTCCGTGACCTCCAGCTGCTCGGTCGTGAGCCCGTGCTCCGACAGCTGCTTCGGGAGCAGGTGCTGCCGCGCGATCGCGAGCTTCTCCTTCCGCGTGTAGCCGGGGATCTCGAGGATCTCCATGCGGTCGCGGAGGGGCGGCGGGATCGGATCCGCCACGTTCGCGGTCGCGACGAACATCACGTGCGACAGGTCGTACGGGATCTCCAGGTAGTGATCCGCGAACGTGTTGTTCTGCTCCGGATCGAGCACCTCGAGCAGCGCCGCCGACGGATCGCCGCGGAAGTCGTGCCCGATCTTGTCGACCTCATCCATCATGAAGACCGGGTTGATCGTCCCCGACTTCTTCATGCCCTGGATGATCTGGCCAGGGAGCGCGCCGACGTAGGTGCGCCGGTGGCCGCGGATCGCCGCCTCGTCGTGCACGCCGCCGAGCGAGACCCGGTGGAACTTGCGGCCGAGGGCGCGCGCGATGCTCCGGCCGAGCGACGTCTTGCCGACGCCGGGAGGCCCGAGCAGGCAGAGGATCGGGCCCTTCTTGTCCTGCTTCAGCTTCCGGACCGCCAGGTACTCGAGGATGCGCTTCTTGACCTTCTCCAGGCCGTAGTGGTCCTCGTCGAGCACCTTGCGGACGCTGCCGATGTCGAGGTTGTCCTGCGTCGACTGCGTCCAGGGCACGTCGAGGATCCAGTCGAGGTACGTCCGCACCACGGTGTACTCGGCCGACCCGACCTGCATCGTGCGCAGCCGCTTCAGCTGCTTCTTCGCGACGGTCTCCGCCTCGGTCGGCAGGTTCGCCTTCGCGATGCGATCCTCGAGCCCGTCGAGATCGCCCTGATCGCCGTCGTCCTCGCCCAGCTCCTCCTTGATCGCCTTGAGCTGCTGGCGCAGCACGTACTCGCGCTGGTTCTTGCCCATCTCCTCCTTGATCTGGGAGTTGATGCGCTCGCGCATCTTCAGGATCTCGAGCTGCCGCGTGAGCAGCCGCAGCACCTTGCGGATGCGCTCCTTGACGTCGATCGTCTCGATGAGCTGCGCCTTCTCCTCGACCGGAGCGTCGAGGTTCGCCGCGACGAGATCGGCGAGCGCGCCAGGCGCCTGGATGGAGTCGATGAGTGAGCCCGCCTCGCGCGGGAGCTCCGGCATGAGCTGGATGACCTGCTTCGCGATGTCGCGCAGGCTCATCGCCAGCGCCTCGGCCTCGACGTCCTCCGTCGCCGGCTCGTCCATGCGGCGGATCTTGGCGCGCAGGTACGGCGTGTGGGCCGTGACGCTATCGAGCCTGATCCGCGTGAGGCCCTGCAAGATCAACGAGTAGTTGCCCGAGCTGTGCTTCAGCGCCTTCAGCACGCGCGCGGCGCAGCCCATCGGGTACAGGTCCTCCGCCCCGGGATCGTCGGTCGACGGATCGCGCTGGGCGAAGATCGCGATGACCGGGCCGGGGAGGTTGTCGACATCCTCCACCAGCGCGACCGACTTCTCGCGGCCGACATCGAAGGGCGCGACGGCGCCCGGGAACAGCACCGCATTGCGGATCGGCAGAACCGGCAGCTCGTCGCCGAAGACGACCTCTTCCTCGGAGCGCGGCGGCATCGGCGGGTTCTTTTTCTCGGACATGGCGATCTCCTCTAGGCACCCGACCGGGGGAGGTAAACCCCTTCATCAACACGCAGCCGGGCCGCGCGGCCACCGCGCGCCCCGGTCATCTTGGCTTGCATCCAGACGGATGCGGATGGTGCAACGCGGAGCCCTGCTGGCAGCTCTTGGTGGAAGACAGCCCGCGAGGCTACGGGAACTCACCATAGACACGGCGCATGCCGCGTGCCACAGCCCTGGCCATTTTTTTGAATGAGGATACGCTGCGGGTGGTCAGGTCCGACTCCGACCTGCAGCGCTCGCTCGTCACGCTCGTCACCACCTGGCGCGCGCGGCGCGGCGCAGGATCCTCGGCGGCCGGGTCAACGCGGCGCGCGGAGGAGGCGCGCCTCGGCCTCGCCGCGCAGCGCAGCCGAGGCTGCGCCCGGCACGGAGCGACACCCTGGCCCTCGCTGAACGATGATCGATCCCCTGCTCGGCCTCGGCGCGCTCGCGATCGCGATGCTCGGCCTGCCGGCGGCGCCGTCGCTCGATCCAGGGCCGAGCCCGGCGTGCCCGGCCGACATGCGGCTCGTCACCGGCACGCACCGCGACGAGGTGCAGCACGTCTGCGTGGAGCCGGTCAAGAGCGGCAAGGCGACCCACTGCTTCGCGTACTGGGAGGACATCACGGCCGAGGAGGGGCCGTCGACCGAGATCTCCGTGTGCATGGACCAGTTCGAGGCGCCGAACCAGCGGGGGGCGAAGCCGCTCGTCATGCAGTCGTTCGAGACGGCGACCGCGTGGTGCGCCGCGCGCGGCAAGCGGGTGTGCGCCGAGCAGGAGTGGGAGCTCGCGTGCGAGGGCCCCGAGCGGCGTCCCCTCGCCTACGGCTGGCGCGTGGACAAGGCGGTCTGCAACAGCGGCAAGGCCTGGCGGCCGGTCGACGAGCGGAAGCTCGGCGCCTCCGGCGAGGCGGCGCAGCGCGAGGTCGAGCGGCTCTGGCAGGGCGCGCCGAGCGGCTCCCATCCCGGGTGCGCCTCGACCTTCGGCATCTTCGACATGATGGGCAACGTCGAGGAGTGGGTCGCCTCGCGCCGCGGCCGCCGGTGGCCAGGCGCGCTCATGGGGGGCTTCTGGGCCAAGCCGTGGACGGGCTGCCGCGGGACGAACGACGCGCACGATCCGAAGTTCGTGTTCTACGAGACCGGCTTCCGCTGCTGCGCCGATCCTCGGCCCGCGAGCGGCGCGGCGGCGCGCGACGCGAACGAAGAGCGCGGCGGGCGCCGAGCGCCCGGGCCCTGAGGCCGAGCCTCCACGGCGGCGCTCGCCGCGAGCGAAGAAGGCGGCACGACGGGCGCAGGTCCTGCTAGAAGCCAGGGCGTGCGCGCCCTGTTCTTCGGTACCCCCGCCATCGCCGTGCCGTCGCTCGAGGCGCTCGCGTCGATCGCGGACGTCGTCGGCGTCGTCTGTCAGCCGGATCGGCCCGCCGGCCGCGGGCTCGAGCTGAAGGCGCCGCCGGTGAAGGTGAAGGCGCTGGAGCTCGGCATGCCCGTGCTGCAGCCCGAGAAGGTCCGGACGCCCGAGTTCGCCGCGTGGGTCGCGGGCGCCGGAGCGGACGTCGCGCTGGTGATCGCCTACGGGCGCATCCTGCCGAAGGCGGTGCTCGAGGCGCCGCGGCGCGGCTGCATGAACCTGCACGCGTCGATCCTGCCGCGCTACCGCGGCGCCGCGCCGATCACCTGGGCGATCGTCGGGGGCGAGACCGAGACGGGCATCTCGCTGATGCAGATGGACGAGGGCATGGACACGGGGCCCGTCTACGCGGTGCGCCGGACGCCGATCGGCCCGGACACGACCGCCGACGAGCTCGCGATCGATCTCGGGGCGCTCGCCGCGCGCGTCGTGCGCGAGGACCTCCGCGGCGCGGTGGACGGCGAGCTCACGCTGACGCCGCAGGACCACGAGGCGGCGACGCACGCGGCGCTCCTGAAGAAGGAAGACGGGCGCATCCGGTGGGAGCGGAGCGCCCGGCAGATCCACGACCACATCCGGGGGATGACCTCGTGGCCAGGCGCCTTCACGACGATCGACGGCAAGGCGCTCAAGGTGCTGGCCGCGCATGTCGAGAGCGAGGCCGACCAGGCCGGCGCGCCGCCGGGGACCGTGGTGATGGCCGGCCGCAGCGTCGTGATCGTCGCCTGTGGCGCGGGCGCGATCCAGATCGTGCGAGCCCAGGTCGAGGGGCGGAAGCCGCTCGCGGCGGCGGACCTCGTCGCCGGGCGGACGCTCCAGACGGGGATGGTGCTCGGTCGTTGAGCGCCCCGGGCGCCGTTCACGGCGCCCTGTCGTCGAGCGCCGCCCGCGTCACGGCCCGGCCGGGTGCCAGATCGTCTTCATCTCGACGAACCGCTCGATCCAGCGGGGGGACGTCGCCGCCCTGTCGTCGAACCACTCCGCCTCGCCGAGCGATCGGGCGCGCACCCGCTTGACGCTGGCCGCGGCCGCCTCCTCGAGGCGCTTCGTCAGCGCCGCGTCCACGCCGTGGAGATCGAGCGCGGCGACGTCCATGTGCGCGGCGAGGTGCGGCAGCACCTCCGCGAGCTGGCCGGTGAGGACGTTGACGACGCCGCCCGGGAGATCGCTCGTGGCGAGCGCCTCGCCAAAGACGAGCGCCGTGCGCGGATCCGCCTCGCTCGCGAGCACGACGCAGGTGTTGCCGGCGGTGATCACCGGCAGGAGAGCGCCCAGGAGGCCGAGGAGCGCCGGCCGCGGCGGCGCCGCGATGACGACCACCCCCATCGGCTCGGGCACCGTGAAGGTGAAGTGCGGGCCGGACACGGGGTTCAGGCTCGCGAAGAGGCTCTGGTACTTGTCGGCCCAGCCCGCATAAGCGACCGCGCGATCGATCGCCGCCAGGACCTCGCGCTCGGCGGCGCCTGCGCCCTGCCCGCCTCGCTCGAGCGAGGCCGCGAGCTCCGCGCGCCGCGCCTCGAGCATCTCGGCGAGGCGGTAGAGGATCTGCCCGCGGTTGTACGCGGCGCGCGCCGACCAGCCGCCGAGCGCGCCGGCCGCCGCGAGCACGGCGTCGCGCCCGTCCTTGCGCGAGGCGCGCGGGATGTTCTCGACCGCGCCCGCGCCTCCGTGATCGCGCACCTGCGTGTACCTCCCGGACTCCGAGCGCACGAACGCGCCGCCGACGAACATCTTGTACGCCTTGCGCACGCCGACCCGCGCGCGCGCCTCGCCCGGAGGAGCGTCGAGCGCGGCCGCGCCGGCGCAATCCCCGATCGGCGTGCACCCCTCGTCGCCGCCGCTGTCCTTGTCGCCGAGCGCCATCAGTCCACCTCGAGGTAGGCGAGCAGCCCCTGGCGCCCGCCCTCGCGGCCGAAGCCGCTCTCCTTGTAGCCGCCGAACGGCGCGCTGGGATCGAACTTGTTGAAGGTGTTCGCCCAGACGACGCCGGCGCGGAGGCGCTGCGCGACCCAGAAGCTCTTCGAGCCCTTGCCGGTCCAGACGCCCGCCGACAGCCCGTACATCGTGTTGTTCGCCTTCTCGATCGCCTCCTCGGGCGTGCGGAAGGTCAAGATCGAGAGCACCGGACCGAAGATCTCCTCGCGCGCGATCCGGTGCGACTGCGCGACGCCCGTGAAGAGCGTCGGCGCGAACCAGTAGCCCCGCTGCGGGAGCGCGCAGCTCACCGAGAAGCGCGAGGCCCCCTCGCGCTCCCCCGCCGCCACGAGCTCCTCGATCTTCGCGAGCTGCGCCCGCGAGTTGATGGCGCCCACGTCCGTGTTCTTGTCGAGCGGATCGCCGACGCGCAGGGTCGCCATGCGCTCGCGCAGCTTGAAGAGGAGGGCGTCGTGGACGCTCTCCTCGACGAGGAGGCGCGAGCCCGCGCAGCAGACGTGGCCCTGGTTGAAGAAGATGCCGCCGATGATCCCCTCGACGGCCTGATCGAGCGGCGCGTCCTCGAACACGATGTTCGCGGCCTTGCCGCCGAGCTCGAGGGTGAGCCGCTTCCCGGTGCCGGCGAGCGCGCGCTGGATGCGCTTGCCGACCTCGGTCGACCCGGTGAACGCGACCTTGTCGACGCCAGGGTGGCCGACGACCGCGGCGCCGGTCGCGCCGGCGCCCGTGACCACGTTGACGACGCCGGGCGGGAGATCGGCCTCCTCGATGATCTTCGCGAGGAGCAGCGCGGTGAGCGGCGTCGTCTCGGCGGGCTTGAGGACGCACGTGTTGCCCGCCGCGAGCGCCGGGGCGAGCTTCCACGCCGCCATGAGCAGCGGGAAGTTCCAGGGGATCACCTGGCCCGCGACGCCGAGCGGCCGGGGGTCGCGCCCCGGGAACGCGTGCTCGAGCTTGTCCGCCCAGCCCGCGTGGTAGAAGAAGTGCGCGGCCGCGAGCGGGAGATCGACGTCGCGGGACTCCTTGATGGGCTTGCCCCCGTCGAGCGACTCGGCGACGGCGAGCTCGCGCGCCTTCTCCTGGAGGGCCCGGGCGACGCGGTAGAGGTACTTGCCGCGATCGAGCGGGCGCATCCGCGACCAGTGCTTCTCGTACGCGGCCCGCGCCGCCTGCACGGCGAGATCGACGTCCTGCTCCGAGGCCTCGGCGAACTCGCAGAGCTTCTCCTCGGTCGACGGGCTGATGCTGTCGAGGTAGCGGCCCGAGGCCGGAGCGCGCCACGCGCCGCCGATGAAGAGCTCGTACCGCGGCGCGATCTTCACGTGGTCGCGCCCCTCGGGCGCCGGCGCGTAGCGCCAGGCGTCGCCGAACACGACGGCCGCGTCCCGCGCCGCGGTCGCGTCCCGGGGCGAGCCCCCGTCGCCGCCAGCCGCGGCGGTGCTGTTGTCGCTCATGCAGCGCACTCTACGCCCGCGGCCGCGCGTTGAACACCGACGCGGACCCGCCCTCGCGGCGCGGTCAGTCCTTGCTGAAATGGTCCCCGCTCTGGTAGGCGCCCGTCCGCTCCTTCTCGAGCTGCATGAGCACGTCGTTGAGGAGCGTCGACGCGCCGAAGCGGAACAGGTCGCTCGTGAGCCAGGCGTCGCCGAGGGTCTCCTTGACCAGCACGAGGTAGTGGAGCGCCTGCTTCGCGGTGCGGATCCCGCCGGCCGGCTTCATCCCGACGCGCCGCCCGGTCGCCTGCGCGTGATCGCGGATCGCCTCCAGCATCACCAGCGTCACCGGAGGCGTCGCCGCCGGCGTGATCTTCCCGGTCGAGGTCTTGATGAAGTCGGCGCCCGCGAGCATCGCGATGCGGCTCGCCTTGCGGACGCGATCGTAGGTCCCGAGCTCGCCCGTCTCCAGGATCACCTTGAGGTGCGCGTGCCCGCACGCCTCCTTGGTCGCGGCGATCTCGTCGTACACGGCGCGGTACTCGCCGGAGAGCATCGCGCCGCGGTCGATCACCATGTCGATCTCGTCGGCGCCGAGCTCGACCGCCTGGCGGACGTCGGCGAGCTTGACGGCGAGCGTGGAGAGGCCGCTCGGGAAGGCGGTCGCCACACTGGCCACCTTGACCGCCGAGCCCGAGACCGCTCGCTTCGCCACGGAGACGAGCTTGGGATAGACGCACACCGCCGCACAGGAAGGGATGTCCGCGCGCTCGTGGGGTCGAAGCGCCTTCTGACAGAGCTGCTCAACTTTTCCCGGGGAGTCTTTCCCCTCGAGGGTGGTGAGGTCCATCATCGAGATGGCGAGCTTGAGGCCGGCGACCTTGGCGGGGCCTTTGATGCTCCTTTTGCCGAGCCCGGCTGCGCGCTCTTCGACCATGACCTTATCCACGGTGGGCGAAGAGAAATCGGGGTAGGTGACCTCCCTGCCCTGGCGCACCACGCCAGGCGCGGCGCCGCTGTCGTTTCCGAAGATCGCCATCGGCCTCGTCTCCTGGCGCGGGAACGTACCAGAAGCGTCGGATCGATCCTACCGAGTGCGTGCTAACGTGGCGCTCTGATGAAGAGACGCTTCCCGATTGCGGTCGTTTTTGTCGTACTTGCTGTCGTCTTTGCCTTTGCCTCGCTGCTCGGGTGTGGCGCGGCCGAGCGACCCGATGGTGGACAAGGGCTGATCCCGGTCGGCGCGACGGCGCCCGACGTGTTCGCCGCGGATCAGCACGGCGCGATCCAGCGGCTGTCCGACCAGCGGGGTCGGGCCGTGGTCGTGTACTTCTATCCGAAGGACGGGACGCCGGGCTGCACCGAGGAGGCGTGCGCGTTCCGCGACGCGTGGGATCGCTTCAAGCAGGCCAACGTGCAGGTCTTCGGCGTGTCCTCCGACACCCGCGAGTCGCACGAGAAGTTCGCGACCGAGAACAAGCTGCCGTTCCCGATCCTCGTCGACACCGATCACGCGTGGGCCACGGCGTTCGGCGTGCCGATGCGGCTCGGCGCGACGGCGCGCGTGACGTTCCTCGTCGATCCGGACGGCAAGATCGCGAAGGTCTATCCGGACGTGGATCCCGGGGTGCACGCGGACGAGGTGCTGAAGGACGCCGCGCAGCTCACGGGCGCCGCGCTCCCGGTCGCGCCAGCGGCGCCGGGCAGCGCAGCGCCGGCCGGAGCGGACACCGCGGCGCCGGCCGCCACCGGGGCGGCGCCCGCGGCGGCGCCTGCGGGAGCGGCGGAGCCGGCCACCGCCGCGCCGGTGGCGACGGGGACGATGCTGCCCCCGGCGGCCCCCGCGGCGCCCCCGGCGAAAGGTCCGCCGGGGAGGCGGTGACGCCCGCGCGCGCACGCGGCGCAGGAGCGCCGGCGGGTCGCGCGCGGACCGCGCGGCCGCGCGGAGGGCTGACGGGAGATCTGCTGACGGGAGCGCGCGCGTGGTGCGTAGGTCGTCGGAATTTTTGAACACCAACGGGTTGGATCTCTGCGTCCATCGCTTCCGCGACGACCACGCGCAGCCGACGGGCCTCACGCTGCTGCTGCTCCACGGCTTCCTCGACGCCGGGAGCACGTGGGACCTCGTGGCCGAGCCGCTCGCGCGGGCGGGGCACGACGTCGTCGCGCCGGACCTGCGCGGGTTCGGCCGGAGCGCCCGCGTCGGACCTGGCAGCTACTACTACTTCCCCGACTACATCGCCGACATCGCGGCGCTCGTGGACGCGCTCGCGCCGGCGCGCCTAGGCGTGGTGGGCCACTCGATGGGCGGCGCGGTCGCCGTGTACTACGCGGGCGCGTGCCCCGGCCGCGTAGAGCGCCTGGCGCTGCTCGAAGGCATGGGGCCGCCGGCGAGCGGGCCCGAGGTCGCCGTCGTGCGCGTCGAGGCATGGCTGCGCCAGATGTCGGAGCTCGATCGCGCGCCGCGGAAGCTCTCGTCGATGCGGGACGCGATCGCGCGGCTCGTGGCGAACCACCCGCGCGTGCCGCGCGACGTGCTGGCGACGCGCGCGCCGCTGCTCACGCGGGAAGAGCCGGACGGCGGGCTCGCGTGGGCGTACGATCCGATGCACCGGACGACCTCGCCGCTGCTGTTCCAGGTGGAGGCGTTCATGACGTTCCTGGAGCGCATCGCGTGCCCGACGCTGCTCGTGAGCGGCGGCCAGACCGGGTGGCACCCGGAAGACGAAGCGGAGCGGGCGGCGAGGCTCAAACGCGCGGTGCACGTCGAGCTGCCGGAGGCCGGGCACATGATGCACTGGTCGGCGGCGGCGGAGCTGGCGGAGCGGCTGGGCGAGTTCTTCGCCGCGGGAGGAGACGCCGGGGACGCGACGGGCGAGGGAACCGGGAAAGCAGCCGAAGCAGCGAGCGAAACCGCGTCGCTCGAGGACGGAAATAAAAGAGCTTGACTCGGCAGGCCGAGTGGGTAATCTGCGCGCCTCCTCAACGAGAGGCGTGCCACCTTAGCTCAGTGGTAGAGCAACGGTTTCGTAAACCGTAGGTCTCGGGTTCAAGTCCCGAAGGTGGCTCAAAGTGAATGCCAGCGTGTTCGCTCGCCTGTGGGTGAGCAGGAGGCCGCTGGCCCTGGTGGTCTGAGCAACGCGACGAGCTTGGGAGCTCCTGAACCCGAGATCTACGGTTCACGAAACCGTTGCTCTACCGGCCGGCGTTGCAGCTAGCGCGCCTCTGCTGGGCGCGCTGGTGCGGTCGCTTCTTGTCGACGTCGAGCCCCCCTGCGGACGTCGCATCCCGGCGGTGACGTACCGACGGCAACATCGAGGTAGCCGTCGTATCTCGACACCCTCGGGGTTGGATTTCATCTCTCCCGACTCTACCGACAGGAGTCGACACCCGCCGGGTTGAATTTCAATCCTCCCTGGAACCTCTCGACACCCTCGGGATTGATTTTCAATCGTCCCGCCCGCCGCCGGCGCCCCCGCCTTACAGCGTGAGCACCAGCTTGCCCACCGTGCTGCCCGATTCGATCGCCCGGTGAGCCTCGCCTGCGCTCTCCAGCGGAAACGTCTTCACCGGCGGCGCCGAGAGGCGCCCCTCCTCCACCCAGCCGATGAGCCGATCCATGGCCTCGCGCAGGATCTCCGTCCTGTGGAAGAGATACGAGAGGTTGAAGGCCAGCACGCTCTTGTTGTCGTTGCAGAGATCGAGCGGGTTAAAGCGCGGCATCCGGAGGAAGTCGACAGCGAGCTTCGGGTAGCTCGGGCGGCCGCCCTGCCGCGGAAGCATCGTGTGGAAGCCGTACACGACGAGCTTGCCGGCCGAGGCCACGTGCCTGTAGCTCTGCCGCAGCGTCTCGACCCCGTTCGCGTCGAGGATCACGTCGTAGCCCTCGGGCGCGAGCCGCTCCGCCGCCGCCCAGAGCGGCTCGCTGCTCTTGTCGATCACCGCGTCTGCGCCGAGGCGCCTCGCCGCCTCGACCTTGTGCGCCGCGCCCACCACGCCGACCACCCGGCAGCCCGCGATCTTGCCGAGCTGGACGAGCGCGCTGCCGACGCCGCCGGCGGCCGAGTGCACCAGCAAGGACATGCCCGGCCGCAGCCGCACGAGCTCGAAGAGCGCGTAGTACGCCGTCATGAACACCGCGGGGAAGCCGGCCGCCTCCTCCGGCGTGAGCCGCGCCGGCAGCGGGAAGACCTGGTGGCGCGGCACCGCGACGCGCGAGGCGTAACCACCGAAGCGCGTCACGCCGAAGACGGGCGCCCCCGGCGCGAGATCGGAGGCGCCCTGGCCGAGCGCGGCGACGGTGCCGGCAAACTCGAAGCCGGGCGTGATCGGCCAGCCGACGTACTTCTTCGCCGACTCGTAGAGGCCCATGCGGACGACGCAGTCGGCGTAGTTGACGCCAGCCGCGCGCACGTCGACGAGCACCTCGCCGCGCCCAGGGCTCGGATCGGGGTGCTCCTCGACGCGGAGCTTGTCGTGGCTGCCGGGCTCGTGGACGACGATCTTGCGCATGGGCACCTGCTTGGCTGATGTGGTCTCACCACGGATCGAGACGGCGACGGCCGTAGTACGCCGCTCGGAATCGGAAAGGAAACGCGGTCCGGGCACCCAAGACGCGCCCCGGACGCCTTGAGACGCGCGAGCCGCTGGCTACCGGTCTCGCGCGCTGGCCGCTCGACGGAGCGACAGGCACGGCTCGGGCGCCTCCGCGTCCGAGCCGTCCGTTCGATCTGGCGTTCATCACCCGATCCAGTCCTGCGGCGGCACGAACGTCAGCCCGAAGCCACCTCTCGCCTCCAGGGCTTCCTTGACCCGCTGATGGATCACCACACCGGAGACGCATTCCGCAAGCCGAAACATCAATAGCCCTGCGGCTCGCATCGGATCGATGACCAGCGAATCGAAATCCGAGTCGATGAGCGGCGGGTCGCGTTGCGCCCGATAGATCGACTTGCCGAGATCAGCGGCGGCCACGAGGCCGACGACGTTGACTGCCAGATAATCCCTGCAGATCTCCCCATCCCGAGGATCGACGATGGCCGTGCGGTAGGTCTGCAGGTTGTCGACGCCAGCCTCGTTCAACGCCGCGCAGAGCGCGCGGTGGTAGAGCGGGATGCCCGCGTCGTAGAGGTACTTTCGCGGGCCCCTGGTGTCAGGGTCCCAGGACAGCTCGATGGGCTCACGCACTGCGACGTCGAAAGGTCTCCCCGACAGCCAGCTCTGGATGCCCTCGATGCTCGGCGGGGGTCCGTCGACGCCGGTATACTCCCACTGTTCCGGAGACGCGTAGCACTCCAACATGTAATAGTCCGGCATGCTACCTTTGCCTCCGCAGCCACGCTCGCTCCAGCTCCGCCAGGCTCGCCGCGAAGCGCGACGTGTACAGAGGAGGCCTCCAGGTTTGCGGGGGACCTACCAGGAACTGATAGAGACGGGAGGAGACGCTGTTCAACCGGGACACGAGCCCATGCGGAGGAGGGAATTTCCCCTTCTGATTCCTCACCTCGTCGCATTTTCCACACGCCGAGCTCTGGCTCAGCATGACGATGTTCGTATGTATCTTATCGAGGACCTTGATCACGAACCCGCTGTAATCGGGGTGGGCGTCGTGAAACTGCCGCCCCGCTCGCTCCATGATGGCGGCGGTGAACCGCTCCTGAAAGGTCGCGACGAACTGATTCTCCTCATTTCGCTGCTTCACGCGCCGGGTAAGCGCTGAGTATTTGAGCGCCTGCTCCTCGCCTGGCAGGACGAGGCCCCCCTTCATCTCCGCCGAGAGCGCGTGATGGGTGGGCAACCAGACACCGTTCTCGCCACCATTGACGTCATAACCGATGTCTCCCGAGATCTTGCTTCCCTTCGCACCCTTGGAGATGAACTTGATCAGCACGCTCTTCGGCAGGGACGCCTCGCCGGGGATCAGGTGATGCGCCGAGGAGGAGTAGGGATACTCTTGACCATCCACGACGACCGGCGGCTCCGGGCAGTCATCAGGCCGCGCGGCGAGCAGCTTCTGCTTCGTCTTCGGAACGATCCCGGACCCCTCGTCCGCCCACAGCTGCGTGCTGTAGCCTTCAGTGAGGCGTGAGCCCAGGCTGGCCGAGTCGCTCCCCAGCGCGTTGTCGACCTTCCCCGGCTTCGTGTGCTCGAAGGGGCACTTGAACTCATCCTGGTCGATCTCCTCCACGCTGACCGACTCACCGAGCTGGGTCATACGTCACCCCATGATGTTCTTCTTGTTGTGAAACAGTGGGTCGCCGAGCCTGCAGACGTTCTTTCCCTCGAACTTCACGTCAAAGGAGTACATCATGAACTCCGCCGCGCCCTTCGTGGAGCTGCTCACGACGCCCCCTCCCGCCGTGCCCGCCTCGTCGCCGCTGGTCATGCTGTACTGAGCGCCCTTCACCATCGGCATCTGACCGTCGCACTTCACCTTCTTGGGTCCCTTCGACGTGTCGGACGCCTTCCCGATATTCGGGTAGGGTATCGGCACCGGCCCTCCCGGGGACGGCGTCTTGCAGACGTCCGGGAAGACCGTGCTGAGCCCGCCACTGTTCTGGTGGACCACGCCGCGCCCGTTCGCGAACACCGTCTGTGCCATCCCTCACCTCACCTCTCTTCCCTGTGCGCCCGAGACCATCGCAGCGCCCCGACCCCCGCAGTCCGACGAGCACCACACAAGGCACGGTGCTCGTCGATATCCTCTGTTGATGCCCACGGCCGCGAGCCCCACCAGCATCGGGCCGAGCGCCGCGCCCGTGTCCCCCAGGCAGTCCACCGGATGCTCGATCGTGGCCCCCTCGGCGAACCGCTCCCGGTGACGAATGTACGCGACGCCCCACTCCTTGGCGTTGAAGCTCTCGCCGTTGAGCCCCGCATACACCGTCTGGACGGCGCCAGCCGTCGAGGCGAAGAGGCGACGAAACGCGAGGTCTAGCCCGTCACCTCGATAAAACTCCTCGCTGTACCGGTGCCCAGGCTCCTCGGCGGACGCCGCGCCGTCGATGCGAGCGCTCGGCGAGCGCCCGAGGTGTTCAGCCTTGCCCGCCGAGGAGAGGAGCAGGAACGCAGCGCCCTCGCCCGGGATGAACCCGTCGAACACGCGCTCGGCGCGGAGGCGCCCCTCCAGGTCAAGGGCGGCGAGTAGATGCAGATCGAGGTGGCTGTCTATCCCGCCCACGATGACGTACACGTCGCTCCCGGAGGCGAGGCGCTCGATGGCCTCGTGCAGCGCAGCGAAGCCGGCGGCTCGCCCCTGCGGGAAGATCCGGCTCCGCTCGAGATGGAACGGGACCTCGGCCTGCACAGCGAGTTGCTGGAGAAAGCCGGGGCCCACGACCGCCGGTCGGCCCGGGTACGGCTCGGGGACCGCCAGGAGCACGGGGATGCGATCGACCCGATCCACGCCCGCCACGCTCTCCCGCAGCGCTGGACCGCCGAGGCGCAGCATGCGCATCTGGCGCGCCGTGAGTCCAAGCGTCGCGTGGAGCGCGGGGCTGAGCCCCGGCAGATCGGCTTCCGGCACGGTGGTCATGACGATCGGCTTGAAGCGCCGATCGAGCACCGAGGTCTCCCTGCTGAGCGATACGCCGGCCCTGACCGCCGCGGCCGTCGTAGACGCCGTCAGCCCTACGGCGGTCGTCATGCCGATACCGAGGATCTCCACTGGGCGCTGCGCGGTCATCCTGACCTCACCCCGAGATCGAGCGAATTCAGCCCGATACGCACGAGATTGACCTTCAAGGCGTGCTTGTCGCAGCGGACCGCACCCCGCCAGAGGAGCCCGATCATGCAGTCGTTCGGCTCGAGGATGACGGTGTCGAGGTGGAGCGCAGGGCGCTCGATCCTCCCGGCGATCCGGACCTCAGCGCCGAGCTGACACCGCGGCAGGCGAAAACGCAGGACGCCCGTCGGCGAGGCATTGACGATCTCCACCGGCTCTCCCCCTTCCAGGTAACGCCGGCAGACCAGGTCCGGGTGCGCGACGTTGAAGAACCGAGGATTGAAATCCTTGGGCAAATACGGCGCTCGCGTCTTCCGCCAGGCCTCGTCATACGTGCCAACGCATGAGCGGCGCGGCTCCCACGAGGGGGCGATGTAACCGAATCCCGCTGGAGGGGGCGTGTCGGAAGGGTGGGTGATGAGGTAGGCCGGATCCTCGATGTTGGGGAGCTGCCGGGCTGACGGCTCGCCCTCCTTCCCGCGGCGCGCGAAGCCGACGCCTGTTGGATTCCGCGGCTCGATCGTGGCCCGCTTCGTCTCGGGATCCAGCTCGATGACGCCGCCGAACGCTCGTTCGTAGACGAGCGGCATCCGCGTGAACGGCATCGGAGAAGAGGCCTTTCCCCCGAGGCCTCCCTTCCACTCGCGATCGCCGAAGACACGAACGATCTTCCGCACCGCGCCGACCTGGAGCATCACGTCGCATTCGGAGGCCGGTCGCGCCTTCGGAGCCCAGGCGTCGCCGAGGAGCACCACGTCGGTCGAGGGCTTGAGCAGGTGCATCTCGCCAGCGTGCGCCAGGCTGGAGCGCGCCGGGTCGCCGCTGTACTCGTCGACGGGCCGGATGGGACGCTGCTTCTCCGCGATCTGCGTCGCCGAGCCGACGAGCGCGAAGGTCGCTCGGACCACGACGTAGAGGGTCTCGACGCCGTCCGTGTCCGGGAAGAGCCCGATCGTCGCTGCGAAAGGTGTCTCGTTCTGGAGCTGCAGCATCCGTCTGACGGCGCTCAGGATCGCCGAGTTTCACGGGTCGCGCAATGTCAGCTTCCCGCGAGCCCCCGCTCCCATGCCCCCCCTGGCGCCCTCACCTCAACCACCCCACGCTGCGCCCGCCGCAACGAAAGCTCCACCGCCGCCGCAGCCCGCGCCGGCTGGCTCCCCCTCTGTAGCACCTCCCCAATCCACTCCACCGCCATGGGCCTCCCCAGCAGGTGCCGCGTCCCCCGCTTCAGCTCCTTCCCCCGGCTCGCCCACCACACCGCGATCTTCTCCCGATCCGGCCAAGGCAAGCTCTCGTCCGGATCCATCGCCACGTCCTCGTCCTCCGGATCGTCGCTCGGTCCGCCCTGAAACCCAGCCGGCCGCGCCCCCCGGAGCTTCGCCTCCTCGAGGTCCACCCCGGTGATCATCGTGAACGCCCCGCCCGCCGCCCGCGCGAGCTCCGGCGTCCCCATGCACTCGATGATCCACGGCATCAGCGCCGGATCCCCGAGCGCCGCCGCCCCCGCGAGCGCCACGCGCGCCCCCCGCATCGTCCCGGCGATCGCGCGCAGCCGGCTGGACGCCATCCCCGGATCCATCTTCCGCATCGCCATCGCGCACGCCCGCTCGGCGAACGGCCCTCCACGGTCCGCGATGGCTTCGAGCACCCTCAGCGCCGCCGCATCGCCGAGCAACGCCGCCGACCACGCCGCCGCAAACCGGCACGCCTCGTCGTCGCTGCCCAGCGCTCCGCGCACCTCGTCCAGCAGGTCCCCCCGCCCGAGCTCCCCCACGGCGCGCAGCGCCCGCGCCTTCAGGCGCAGGTCGCTCGATATCACCGCGTACCCCAGGGGCGCGCCCGGGTCCTGCCGGTGAACCGCGCACCCCGCGATCCCGATGCGGTGCAGCTCCGGCCCAACCCGGTGCGAGAGCAGCCCCGGCAGGATCCCCCGCACATTGTCGAAGCTCACCCACCCCAGCGCCGACACGATCGCCCGCGACAGCGCCGGCACGCCCCCGCCCACGTCGAGCACCCCGGCGATGCCCCTCAGATCCCGCCGCTCCACCGCGAGCACCATGGGCGCAAACAAGCTCCCCGGCTCCTCGTCGTCGATGGCGCCCTTGCAGATCTCCCACCCCGCATCGCCAGCCAGCCGCAAGCCGTCGACATGCGCCTCCAGCCGCTCGTCCAGCTCACCGAGGCTCTGCAAATCGTAGAGCGGATCCACCGCCGCGGCATCCCGGTACGACCACAGGAACGCCGCCTCCAGCGCGTGCTGCTCGAAGATCTCGGCCTCGATCGTCGAGATCAATTGATCTGCACCGATCCGCCCTGGATCCGGTTCACGCCGGAGGACCGGGTCAGCAGATAAGCCCCACGAATCAAGATCTTCCCAGCGCGCGTCAGCGTGATGCTGGCCTTCCCGCACTGGAGCACGATCTCCTTCTCCGCGGTGAACACCAGCCGCTCGCCGTCCGCGGTCGCCGTCGCCCCAGCCTGCACCGCCGCGCTCGCGCTCTCCCCCGCCACGTGCATCCGCCCCATCACCACCGGCCTGTCACGCCGCCCGCCCTCGAACAGGAGCGCCACCTCGCGCCCCTCGTCCTCCGGCCCGAGCGCCGTCATCGCCCGCGCAGGAATCCCCCCGCGCGCCCCCTCTCCCAGGACAGCTGCCTCGACGAGCGGCTCGCCGCTCTGCGCGAACCCCACGATCCGCCCGACAACGACGCCCTCGATCGGCCCGGCCTTCTCCGCCTCGGCCCGGACGCGCTCCTCGTGCGCCGCGACCACCAGCTCGAGGAGCCCCTCCGCGCCCTCGATCGCTCCCGCTTCTCCCCCGCCCTCGTCCGCCACCTCCCCGCCGGCGGCAGCAGCCTCCCCTTCCCCCTCGATCAGGATCGCCTCGCCGCTCGGCTCCGCCGCCGGTGCCCGCCCGTCGTCCCTCATCACCCAGCTCCTCCGCTCCCCCTCATCCCCGAAGCGCCCGCGAGCCCCCGCTCCGCCTCAGTTCACCCCCACGTTGCTCCCCTTGATCTTCACGTTCCCGGACGCCTCGACGTTCACCGCCCCCTCGCTCTTCACGTCGAGCTTCTTCCCCTCGACCCGGATCGGCCCCTCGCCCTTCACCGTGATCTTCTTCCCCTGCACCGTCACGTTCCCGTTCTTCTCGACCGTGATCGTGGCGTCCCCGCACTGGATCGAGAGCTTCTCCCCGATGATCATCGTCTTCTTCTCCTTCACCTCCTCCTTTGCGCTCTTCCCGATCGTCACCGTCATGTCCTTGCCCACCGTCACGGTGTAGCCCTCGTCCACGCTCGTCGACTTGCCCTTGGAGACGCTCTCCGAGCTCGAACCGCCCACCGTCTCGCTCTTGTTCTTGCCGATCGACGCGCTCTGGCTCTTGCCCACGTCGATCGACTGGCTCCCGCTGACCGACTCGGTGTGATCCCCCTCCACGCTGACCGAACGGCTGCCCCCGACCGAGAGGCTCTCGTCCTCGCCGATGCTCTCCGTGTGGTTCTTCGCGACGTCGATGCTCTTGTTGCCGCCGATCTGCTCGCTCTGGTCGTTCCCCACCACCTTGCTCCGGTCGTGGTCCACCTCGAGCGCCTCGTCGTTCCCGATCCACTGCTTCTTGTCGTGCTCGATCGCGATGTTCCAGTCCTTCTGACCGTGCAGGAAGATCTCCTCCGAGCCCTTCTTGTCCTCGAACCGGAGCTCGTTGGACCCCCCGCCGCCCTTCGAGCTGTTCGACTTGATGGTGCTCTTCGTCTTCTCCGCAGGGAGCGCGTACGGCGGCACGTTGGTGCCATGGTAGACGCTCCCCACCACGAGCGGCCGGTCCGGATCGCCCTCCAGGAAGTCGACGACCACCTCGTGGCCGATCCGCGGCAGGAACACCGCGCCCCACGCAGAGCCCGCCCAGATCTGGCTCACGCGGATCCAGCACGAGCTCTGCGCGTCCTTCTTGCCCTCCCGATCCCAGTGGAACTGGACCTTGATGCGGCCGTGCTCGTCCGTATAGACCTCCTCGCCAGCAGGGCCGACAACGATCGCGGTCTGGATCCCCTTGATCGTCGGCCAAGGCGTCACCGACTGCGGACGGAAGGGGACGTCGGACGGCACGACCTGGAACTCGTTCCGGTAGGCCGCGGCGTCGCCCTCGGGGACAGCGTCCACCACGGGCTCGTGACCCTCGTGGCGCACGGACACCAGCAGATACTCGCGGTTGAAATCGTCGCGCGCGTGCTCCGCGAGCGTGAAGGTCTGGCCAGGAACGAAGCGCGGGCAGACGCTCTCGCCGCTGCCGGTCTTGCGTGAGGTCTGGAGCTGCTCGAGCCGGATCTTGGCGATGCTCGATCCCGCGCCGGGCGCGTCGTAATCCCCAGGATAGTCGTAGACCTCGAGATCGTCGTCCGCCTCGGCCTGGGCGTTGCTCTCGAGCGACAGGCCGGGCTTCTTGAAGTTGTAGTCGCGCAGCGTCACCTTCCCGGAGCGCACCCGCTCGGCATAACGGAAGCGGGAGACGTGCTCGCTCTGGTGGAGGGCGCCGAGCGGCGGCCGGAACACGACGGTGCTCTCCCCCGGGATCGGCCCGTGCCCCGACGCACCGTCAGAGAACACGAGCACGTGGCCGCCCTCGTCGTGCTCGAAGTAATAACAGATGCCCTCCTCCTCGAGCAGGCGCGACACGAAGGCGAAGTCGCTCTCCCGGTACTGCACGCAGTACTCCCGCGGGCGATAGGCGCCGCTCAGCACGAAGCGATAGCCCTTGCTCGCGATCCCGGCCGCGCGCAGGACCTTCTCGATGATCTCCGGGGTGGAGAGCGCCTGGAAGATTCGGCTGTTCCTGCGGTGCTTGAGGCGGGAGACATCGGGCACGATCGTGGCGTGATAGGCCGTGACCCGCTTGCCCTCCTCACCTTGCTCGAAGCTCGCGACGACACCGTGAAGGTGCCGCGGCAGCTCGCCGACCTGCCAGGTGAGCAGCGCCGTCTTGCCCACGACGTCAGCGAACGCGATGTCCCTGTCCGCGCAAGCGACGAGCACATCGAAGTGGAAGAGCTCGGAGATGCCCTCGCGCCCCTCGAACCGCGTCACCCGGAGCTCCTGCTCCAGTCCGTCGACCTGAAACGAGTGCATGGACTCTCCCCTGTTCAGAGCGCGTGCGCGGACAGACCGCGGGCAGCATTCACCCGGAGTCATCCTACATGCTGCGACCGCTCGACCGCAATGGACGGTTGAGCTCGATGCCTGTGAGGCGCGTCGGGACAACCGAACGCGGCGTCGGCACGGCCGACGGGCGCGCGCCGGAGCGGCGCGGCCTCGGCAGTCCCCGGGGGGTGCTAGCCGTGAAGCAGCCCTGCCTCGGCCATCGCGGCGAGGAACTGAGCGCCGAGCGCCTCCGGCAAAGCGCCCGCATCGCCGAGGCGCTGCGGATGCACGATGGGCGGCGCCGCATGGACCTGCGCGGTGACGAGAGGCGCTGGCGAGAGAAGCGAAGGGGGCGCTGGAGGCGCGCTGGATGACGCTGCCTGGCGCGGAGGCGCGGCAGGCGCGGCGACCGGAGCTCGGCGTGTGTCGAACGGCGTCGCGGCGGAGGCGATCACCCTCGCCGCGTCCTCGGGCTCGAGCGAGGTCGTCTCCCCGAGCAGATCGCGGACGCCACCGGGCCGCGCGGGAGGGGCCGCGGCAACGCGCGGGGCGACGGCCGGCTGCGACGTCGCCGACGTCGCCGAGCGCGCAGGCTCCGAAGGCCCTCGCGCTGCGCTGAACGGCATCGCCCCGGCGGCCACCAGCCTGGCCGCGTCCTCGGGATCGAGCGCGTCCGTCTCCCCGAGCAGATCGCGGACGCCGCCGGGCCGCGCCGGCGCGGAGGCTGCAGCCCGCGGGGCGACGGCCGGCTGCGACGTCGCCGGCGTCGCTGCGCGCGCAGGCTCCAATGGCCCTCGCGCTGCGCTGAACGGCATCGCCCCGGCGGCCACCAGCCTGGCCGCGTCCTCGGGATCGAGCGCGTCCGTCTCCCCGAGCAGATCGCGGACGCCGCCGGGCCGCGCCGGCGCGGAGGCTGCAGCCTGCGGGGCGACGGCCGGCTGCGACGTCGCCGGGGTCGCCGAGCCCGCAGGCGCCGAAGGCCCTCGCGTTGCGCTGAACGGCGTCGCCGCAGCCGCGACCACCCTGGCCGCGTCCTCGGGGCTGAGCTGGTTGGTGCCGTCCAGCGTGATGGCCTTGGCGTTTTTCTGTGAGGCCGATCCAGAGGGCGCGGCGCGCGCAGCGGGCGCGCTGCCGGCGGCGAACGGATCGGCCCATGCGATCGGCTGCGCCGGGAGCTCCACGCCCGCGAGCACGCGCAGCGACTGGATCTCCGCCTCCTCGAGCGGCGCATGGCCGCGCCACACCACCGAGCAGCGCCGCCGATCCACGTCGACGTGCACCGTGTCGGCGCGGAGCGAGATCGGCTCACCGGCGCGCGGCGCGGCAAGCTTCTGGCGGTACAGCCGCGCGACGCCGCGCGCCTCGGGAAGCTGCGTCCGGAGCTTCGGCCGCTGCGCGATCATGCCTCCGAGCACGATCCACTCGTCGCCGCGCAGCGCCGGGATGCGTTGATCCATGGGCGCCGCCTGGAAGTAGCTCCAGTCGAGCCCCTCGGGGATGTCGAGCAGCGAGCCGTGAACGCGACGCGCGTCGACCGCGCCGAGCAGCCGGCTGCGCAGCGGCGACGTGCGGGGAAGCGGCCCCAGGCCGTCGATACGGACGTGGGAGCGGGCTGGCCCGACGCGCGCGGAGCCGTCGAGCTGAGCTTGCTTGTCGATGCGGACCTGGCCGTCCTGCACGACCGTGAGCCGGACCATGGCGTGCGGCGACGAGAAGCCCGGCGGCAGCTCTGCATGGCCGGTCACCACGACGCCGCACGGATCGAGGTACGGCGCGAGATCGCTCGCGATCTGGAGCCGCTGGCCAGAAGGATCCGGCTGCTCATCCGCCGCGATCGGGTCCGGGGCGACGGGCGACATGCGCCCCTCGGGGACGAGCGCGAACGTGGCCTTCACGACGACCGTGACATGGATCTGGCCGCGAAGGCGCCAGACGACCGTCGCGGCGGCGGAAGGGCCGAGGGGGGTGCTCGCAACGTGCCGCGTCGGTGGGATCATCGAAGCCGGGACATCATGCCTCACGGCCATACCGGCATCTAGCGGGTTCGGCTGAGGTCGTTCGAGGCTCCAGAAGAGCCCTGTCGTCCAGCGCGACACACGGACTCGACTCGATGTTGCCCGGGTCGAGATACGTCAGCAGCCATCGGCGTCGGCGTCGGCTTGATCGGGATTGGCAACGAGGGGGCAGTCGTCGTCCCCGTCGGGAATGCCGTCCTCGTCGGCGTCGAGTCGGCACGCACCCGCGATGCATGTGTCGCTCAGGCACTCGAACGGCGCGTCGCAGCAGGGCCCTCCGCCTTCCCGGGGATCGCGGCCAGGCGACCCCACGCTCCGCCCCGGGTGTGCTAGACCGCCGCCCCGATGCGCATCGCGCTCGTTTACCCGCCGACCTGCGATCCCACGGCCCCGTACCTCGCGGTGCCGATGCTGACCGGCTTCCTCCGTACGAACGGCGTGGAGGTCCTGCCCATCGACGCAAACGTCGAGGCCTTCGACGCGCTCCTCACGGCGCAGCGCATGGCCGACCTCCGCGACCGCCTGGAGGCGCGCCTCGGCGAGCTCGACCGCCGCGCCTCGCTCCCGCACGCCGATCAGCTCGAGTACCTCGCCCTCGCCCGCGCGCGCGGCGACGCGCACGCCGTCCCGGAGGCGGTGGATCTCGCCAAGGCCACGCTCCGCTCCCCTGACGCCTTCTACGATACGGACGCCTACGCCCGCGCGGTCGCGACGCTCGACGCGGCGCTCGGCGTCGTGTCCGCCACGCACCACCCGCTCAAGCTCGACTTCACGGCGTACCGCACGCCGTTCGGCCTCACGTCGATGGACGAGATCGCCCGGTCGAGCCGGCCGGAGCACGACCCCTTCGACGCCTGGGTGCAGCAGACGCTCGTGCCCCGGCTCCGCGACGCGCGCGCCGACATCGTGGGCCTCTCCGTGTGCTTCCCGGGCCAGCTCCAGCCGGCATACGCGTTCGCGCACAAGATCAAGGAGGCGCTGCCCGGCGCGCACGTCACGTGCGGCGGCCCCGGCGTCACGCAGCTGCTCCTCCGGCTGTCGGGAGAGCGGCTCGCGCGCGCGCTCGGCCCGTTCGACTCGGCGTGCCTGTTCGAGGGCGAGCACACCCTCCTCGGGCTCGCGCGCGCGCTCGACGAGGGCCGGCCGCTCCGGGACGTGCCGAACGTCGTCGCGCGCGATCGCCTGATGGGCGCGCGCTGGACGCCCGGTCACGGCATGGAGGACCTGAAGGCGCTCCCCGCGCCCGACTTCGATGGGCTCCCCCTCGATGCGTACCTCGCGCCGGCGCTCGTGCTCCCGTACGACCCGACGCGGGGCTGCTACTGGGGCAAATGCACCTTCTGCCATTACGGGCTCGCGGAGGTCGGCACGGCGGCCTACCGCGAGCGCGCCGTCGAGAGCATCGTGGCGCACCTCGCGGCCCTCGGCGCGCGGCACGGCACACGCCACTTCTATCTGTCGCAGGACTCGGTCGCGCCGAAGACGCTCGTGAAGATGGCGCAGGCGATCCTCGACGCCGGCCTCGACGTGCGATGGGCCACCGATCTCAAGCCGGAGAAGTACCTGACCAGGGAGCGCGCGGACGTGCTGCGCCGCGCGGGCGCCGTCGCGTGCGCGCTCGGCGTCGAGTCGGGGTCGCCGCGCGTCCTCGGCCTCATCGACAAGGGCGCGCCCGTCGAGGTCGTCTCCGACGTCATCGACCACCTCGCGTCCGCGGGCGTGGCCGCCGAGGCGATGTGCTTCACGGACTTCCCCACCGAGACGCACGCCGAGGCCGTCGAGACGCTCGACTTCCTGCGCGCGCGGCGGGAGGCGCTCGCTGTCTACATCGTCGGCGAGTTCGGGCTGACGCACGGCTCGCTCGTCGCGCAGACCCCGGAGCGCTTCGGGATCGACGAGGTGTTCGCCCTCGAGGGCGACGAGCTCGGGCTCGGCCTGTTCTTCGTCCCGCGGGAGCCGTGGAAGACCGACGCCGAGCGCGCCGACGTCGACGCGCGGCTCTCCGACCTGTCGCGCGGCTGGACGTTGCGCAGCTATCCGTGGGCCGGCGCCGTGTCGACCGCGCACACGATCCTCCAGTACGACCGCTTCGGCCCCGGCGTCTTCCGCGATCGCGCGGCGCGCCGCCCCGACGACAGCATCCCGGGAGCCAGCACCATCGAGCGCGGGCTGCGCTTCGATCCGCGCGCCGCCGAGCACGCGGAGGCGCGCGAGGCGGAGATCTGGGCGACGCTCGTCCACGAGGAGCGGCGCGTGGGGCGCGACGCCTACGAGCGGCTCGCCCGGTCGCTGCCGCCGCTCCGGCCGAGGCCGGTGCGCGTCAGGTTCGTCGCGGGCGCCGCGCCGGCCGTGACGTCGGGGCGACGGCCGTCGCACGCGACCAGCGCGGCACGCTGAGCCTCGGCCAGGGGGCGCTCCTGGGGCGCCCCACCCGCGGCTATGCCGCCGCCGCCCCGTCTCCCCGCCGGCCGCGTGCGCTCGGGCGAGCATGGTAGAATCCGGCATGGCCCAGAAGGCGCCCCAGGCGAAGCTGTCGCCGGAGGAGTACCTCGCGCTCGAGCGCTCCTCCGAGGTGAAGCACGAGTACGCTGACGGCGAGGTGTTCGCGATGTCGGGCGGCACGCGCGAGCACAGCCTCATCGCCTCCAACGTGGTGGGTGAGCTCCGCAGTTCGCTGAGAGCGCGTCCCTGCGAGGCGCACGCGTCCGATCTGCGGATCAAGAACGTGACGACGGGCCGCTACGTCTACCCGGACGCCTCGGTCGTCTGCGGCCAGCCCTTGTTCGAGGACGAGCACCGCGACACCCTGCTCAACCCCACAGCCGTCTTCGAGGTGCTCTCCGACTCCTCCGAGAGCTACGACCGCGGCGGCAAATTCGCCCTGTATCGAGGCATTCCATCGATCGCCGATTACGTCCTGCTGTCCCAGAAGCAGGTGGAGGTCGAGCACTTCCGCCGCCAGCCGGACGGCACATGGCTGCTCCGCGTGCTCGGGGCGGGCGAGCGGCTCCAGATTGCGTCGATCGGCTGCGATCTGGCGGTAGACGAGCTCTACCTCAAGGTCTTCGCTCGGCCCACGGGCGGTTGAGCGGCTCCGCGCGGCGCTCGGCCGGCGGAGCCGCCGCCCCAGGGCTACACAGCCGCCGCCCCGCCTCCGCCGGCCGCCTGCGCGCGCGCCCGCTTGCGGACCATGATCTCCGGCGACTCCGCGACCGCCATCCCCACGAGGCGCATGCCCTCCAGGAAGTGCTTCACCCCGCTCCGGACGAGCTCGTGGCTCGCCTCGCCGACCTCCGGGTAGCCCTGCCCCGCCGCGTCGGGCTGCACCTTGCCCCAGTTCGCGAAGAGGCGCCCCCACGGGCTCTCCAGCACGGGGGCCATCTTCTCCTTCGCGTAGCGCGGGTACCAGAACATGTCGTGATACGTGACCGACGCCACGTAGGCCCAAGGGGCGAGCCACGTCTTGAGCGACCACTCGATCGGCTTCTTCAGGGGACCCCAGTAGATGCGGTGCTGGTTGCGCGAGGCGAACGTCATCTCCTTGAACGGTCCATCGAAGTTCCACTGCTCGTTCGCCGCGTCCACGTCGCCCACGAGCTCGATGTCGCGCACGTCGCCCGTCCCGAGGCCGAGGTCGTGCGCCAGCCGCACGAACTTGAGATCGCGCAGCGGGTCGAACCCCATCAGCTTCGCCGCCACGGCGTCGATCGCCACCTGGTCCGAGGACGCGAGCAGCACGTTCTTCACGTGCGGCACCATGCAGCGCGGCCCCGGGCCGTCGCCCGCGAACGTCCCGTCCATCACCGCGAAGACCCCGCGGTGGATCTTCTTCTGGATCATCAGGAGATCCACGAGCGTCTCGTGGATCACCGGGTGCGTCCAGTGCCGGTGCTCGTTCAGGAGGCCGCCGAACGCGTTCTTCATCGCGCCCGTCGTCGTCGTGAAGATATGCGTCTTCACCGTCGGCAGGTGGATGATGTTCTCCCCGATGAAGCGCTTCGGGATCGAGAACCCCTTCGGGTACACCTCGTTCAGACAGAGGAACTTCTTCCGCAGATCGCCGACCGCGTCCCCGATCGGGATCCACTCCTCCCCTTCGTAGAGGTGGACGTTGCGCAGGCCGTGCGCCTGCACGACGTCGATCTGCTTGTTCTCGCGCTCTCCGAGGTGGGCGTCGATGACGACCGTGCGGTTGTGGCAGGCGTGGATCAGGTCCTTCGAGTACCCGTCCTGCGTCATCGCCCGGATGACCCCCTCGAGCTGCCAGGGCGTCGTGGATGAGCTCGGGTAGAAGAAGTGCCAGGAGATGTTCACCTTGAGCGCCGTGTCGGCGTCCTTGGCGACCACGTCCTGGTAACCGGCCAGGTTCATCAGCCGGTGGTAGTCCGAGAGCACCGTCGCAGGCGACGTGCGGATCACAGCGACCTTCGATTTCGGCATGGCCGGGTCCTTATAGCCCGTCCAGAGTCGCCCGTTCCGGGAAGTTGCAGGGCGTCCGCGTGGAGCCTCCGTGCAGGCGCCGTCGGCACGGAGCAGCGCGGCGCAGGGGCGCGCGCTCGCCCGACGCCCCTGTTCCGCGCTCCGCCCACGCGCAGGTCACCCTGTCACGATCGAGGCATCTTGCCCCAGACGTGAAGCGCAGCACGCGTGCCCGGACGGAAGCGGCTGGGCCGATCTCGGCGCTAGCCCCCTCGCGCCGCCGAGAACGCGCCGGCCGACAGCCTCTGCCGCCGGCCGGCACGGGGACTGCAGTAGCCAGGGAGCAGCAGGGAACAGCAAGGAACCGCGGCGAACAGCCGCCATCAGGAACCACGTTGAGGTCGTCTCCACGAAACAACGGATCGACCCCTGACCCCCCTTGGAGGACATCATGCTCGGCTGGACTGTCACCTTCTTCATCATCGCGATCATCGCCGCAATCTTCGGCTTCGGCGGGATCGCCGCCAGCGCCGCGTCGATCGCGAAGATCCTGTTCGTCGCGTTCCTGGTGCTCGCCGTGATTTCGCTCGCGCTCGGGCGCCGCATGCCGGCATGATCCGGAGACAGGGTGGAGGCCATGAAGAACGCGTCGCAACCGCGGAACGGTGAGAGGAACGGTACGTTGAACAGCACGTTGGACAGCACGTTGAACAGCGCGCCGAACAGCGCGCCGAACGGTGATCCCTGGAAGCCCGGCGCGCCGCAGCCTGCGGCGAGCCCCCCCGGCGAACCGCCGGCCAACCCTGACTCGCCCGGCCGCACGTCTCCGGACCGTGAGATCCAGCTCCCGGGGACGGCGCAGCCCGGAGGAGATCCGGGGACGAGGCACCAGCCCGAGGTGCCTGCGCCCGCGCACACGCAGGAGATTCCGGCGCCGCCGCCTCACGAGGTCCCCGGCCACGATTTTCCGCGCGCCCGGAGCGGTCCCTAGGCGATATGCCAGAGACTCCCGCCGTCCCTCCCGCGCCCGGCACCGGCGTCCCGCGCCGGCAAGGCCGCTTTCGCCGGGCGCTGGCCCGCGCGGCCGCCGTGTCGGCCAGCGTGATCGGCCTGGGCGGTGTCTTCGTCGCTGCGAGTGCGGTCGGCGCGGTCGTTCACCTGAACGCCCCGTCGACCCGCAACCTGACAAGGCAGCTCGTCAATGACACCCTGAGGTCCAGCCTCGAGGGACGGATCGAGATCGAGCACATCGACCGCCTCGGCCTCTTCACCGCCGACATCTCCAGGGTGACGGTGAGCCACCCGAACGGAACCGAGCACCTGCGCGTCAGCGGCGTCCACGCCGAGTTCAACGCGCTCTCGATCGCGACGGAGCTGCTCCTCGGTGACGGGGACCTCGCCGTCACGATCCCGCTCGTCCGGGTCGCGGACGCGGACATCTTGCTCGAGCAGGACGAGCAAGGCGCGCTCACCCTGGCCGAGGATTTCACGCCGAAGCCGCCTTCGGAGCCGCCCGCCGAGCCTGCGCGGCCGCTCCGCCTCGAGCTGTCGCGGGTCGTGCTCGATCGCGCGGCGGTCCACGGCACCGTCGCGCCAGGGAGCCCCATCGACGCCACGATCGAGGACCTCGCCGGCGGCGTCATCGTCGCGGACCGGAGCCGGTACGCGCTCGAGCGCGTGCGCATCACGGAGCGGCGCCTGCTGCCGGTCCCGGTCGAGGCGACCAGCATCTCCGGGAGCGTCAACGTGCCGACGGACGCGCCGATGGAGCTCACCGCGAAGCTCGAAGGGAGCGTCGGCGCGATCCCGCTCACGGCCGAGGGGACCCTGAAGGACGAGCGCCTCACGGCGCGGGTCTCGTCCGCGCGCGTGACGCCCGAGGCAGCCCTCGCGATCGATCCGAGCGCGCCGCTCGCCCGGCCGCTCTCGGTGCTGGTCACGGCCGACGGAGCGCTCTCGGACCTGACCGTCACGGCGCGCGTCGCGGTCCTCGATCCGCTCGTCGCGGGCGACGCCGTGACCGGCGAGGTCACCGCCAGCGCCCGGCTCGACGCGCTCGATCCGAAGCGCATCACGGCCGAGGTGCGGATCTCGGAGCTCGACCCGCGCGCCTTCGTCGGGGCGGCGCCCGCCGCGCGGGTGAGCGCGGAGGCCCGAGGGGAGATCCACCTCGACGAGGAGGGCGGGCCGCGCATCGTCGCCGAGGCCAGGACGGAGCCGTTCGTCGTCGCAGGGCAGCGCGTGCCGGCGACGGAGGCGCGCGCGACGCTCGAGCGCGGCGCGCTGCGGGCCGCGGCGACGATCCACGAGCCCGGCGCGCCCATCGAGGCCAGCGTCGCCCGCTCGAAGGACGGGGTGCTCGAGTTCGAGGCGCAGAGCGAGATCCCGTCGCTCGGCGCGGTGCAGCACGTCCCGCGCGGCATCCACGGCAGCGCCGCGCTCCACGTCGAGGGAGCGCTCAGGGACGACGCGCTCGACGCCAAGGCGACCGTGCGCGTCGCCGGGCTCCGCGTCGGGTCCGATCTGCAGCTCGGGCGCGGCGAGGTCCGGGCCAAGGCCAGGGGGCCGCTCGACAAGCTCACGATCGACGGCGTGTTCCGCGGAGCCGACCTCCGCGCCCAGCAGTACGCGTTCCGCAGCGTGGCGGCGAGCGCCGCGGGGCCCGTCACGGCGCCGCACGTCCGCGTGTCGCTGGCCAGCGCGGAGCGCCGGATCACGGCCTCCGCCCACCTCGATCTGCCGCGGAGCGAGGCGCGGCAGCTCCGCGTCGAGGTGGCGCGCGGGGACGACGAGGTGACCGCGCAAGCCGCCCGCGTCGCGTGGGACCGCGGGATCGCCCTCCGCGGGCTCGCGCTGCGCGGCGACGGCGTGGGGGAGCTCGAGGGGAGCCTCTCGCTCGCCGGGGACGAGATCGAAGGAGACCTCCGGGGCACCGCGATCGACCTCGCGCGCGTCGCCGACATCACCGGCGCGCCGCTCGGGATAGGAGGCCTCGCCAACCTCGACGTGTCGGTGCACGGCCGGGGGGCGCGCCGCGCGGGGCGCGTCCAGATCGAGCTCGAGGACGGCTCGGTCCCGGGCGTGGCGCCGCGGCTCTCGATGAACGTGACGGCGCGCCTCGACGGGGAGGCGCTGAAGGCGGACGGCCTTGTCCGGCTGCTCGCGCCGCCCGAGCCGCCGCCCGCGCAGGCGCAGGAGGCCCAGCGCCGGGGCGCGACGCCCGAGCAGACGTTGACCACCGCCTTCGACACGGCGTCGCAGCAGAAGGCGCCCCCCCCGCCGGTGTGCCACGGCGCCATCGCGCGCGTGCTGGTCGACGGGAGCGCGGCGAGGCTGCGCGGGCCGCTCCTCTCGGCGCGCACCTGGCAGACCGTCACCGGCTCGGCCCGCATGGACGCCGACGCGTGGCAGCTCGGGTGCCTGGCGCAGGCGTCGCCGGTCCAGCTCGCGCTGAGCGAGCTCTCGGGCCGGCTCACCGCGCGCCTCGCGGTGGCGCGCGAGGCGGGAGAGCGGCTCCCGTCGGTGCGGAGCCTCCTTGTCCGGACGGAGGGCCTGCGCGCGGCCGGGCCGATCGACGCGCAGACGGGCGCGCCGGCGTGGGTGTCGAGGAAGCTCGACGCGCGGCTCGCGGGGGATCTCGACGCGAAGACCGGCGACGCCCACGTCACGCTGTCGGTGTTCGATCGCCAGCTCGTGGCGGAGCTCTCGGCCGCGCTCGACGCCGATCTGCCGGCGCTCCTCGCCGATCCGGCCGCGGCGCTGCCGCGGACGTCGATCGCCGCGCACCTCCGCGTGCCGCGCCGCCGGCTCAACGATCTCACCGAGCTGGCCGCCTTCGGGAAGCGGACGCCGGTGCTCTCCGGCTCCGCGGGGCTCGACGTGTACTTCGCGGGGAAGCTCGCCGAGCCCCGGCTCGTGGCCCGCGCGACGGCGGCGAACGTGAGCGGCACCGCGGGCCCCTCGCTCCTCGGCAAGCTCCGGGTCGACACGCTGCTCGTCTATGACGGGCGCGACGCCGCGCTCGACGCGTACGCGTTCCGCGGCCCGCTCACGTACATGACGGCGAAGGCGAAGCTGGGCGCGGACGCCGCCGCCCTCCTCGGCGGGGCCCCTTCCGCTCGGCGCTTCAGCAACGGCAGCCTCGAGGCGAAGATCGCGGATCTGCCGCTCGCGGAGGTCCCCGTCCTCGCCGACATGCAGATCGGCGGCGAGGCGCGCGGCGAGATCTCCGTGCGCGGTCTGTTCGAGGCCGCGCCCGAGGTCAGGGCGCACCTTCAGCTCCCCGGCCTCACGCTCGGCCCTGACGCGCGGTACGAGACCGCCGAGGCGTCGCTCGACATCGCGCCGCCGGGCGGCGCGGGGCGCACCGCGGCCGTGGCCAGCGTGCGGCTCGAGGGGCGCGACGGCGGCCGGCTCGAGGCCAAGGCCGAGGCGCCCATGGTGTGGGAGGCGAACGCGATCCCGACGCTCACCGACGATCGGAACGCCTCGGTGTCGCTCGCGGTCGAGCGCTTCCGCCTGGCGGCGCTCGAGCCGTTCGTGCAGGGCTCGGTGAACCGGCTCGACGGCACGCTCGACGGCGAGGTGCGGCTCGGGCTCGGCGCGCAGGCCGGCTTCTCCGGCGAGATGCGCCTCGAGGGCGGGCTCGTCCACGTGGCCACGATCGGCCAGCCGTTCGAGAACGCCTCGTTCCGCGTCACCGCGAGCCCCTCCGGCGAGCTCCGCATCGACGACCTCCGCGCCGACGCAGGCAGCGGCCAGGTCCGCGGGAAGGCGACGCTCCAGATGGAAGGGTTCGCCTTCAGGAACGCCCGCGCCGAGCTCTCGATCCCGAGAGGCCGGGCCCTCCCGATCGCGCTGGAGGGCGTCCCGATGGGCGAGGTGCGCGGCAGGGTGGCGCTCGCGGCGGAGAAGCGGGACGAGGAGATCGCCGTCCGGATCGACGTGCCTGCGCTCGATCTGACGCTGCCGCCCACGATCGGGCGGAGCGTGCAGCCGCTCGGCGAGAACGCGGACATCACGACGTCGGCCCCGCTCAGCCAGGAGGACTACGAGGCGCGGCGAGCGCCGGCCGAGCCGCCGGAGCAGGCGAAGGAGAGCGCGGGCGGCACGCCGATCGCCATGGAGGTCCACCTGGGCAGGATCGGCGTCGAGGGCGACATGGTGCAGGCCTCGCTGTCGGGGGATCGGGCGCACCCCCTCCGCATCAAGGTCGCGGGGGAGACCGAGATCCGTGGCAACGTGAACATCGTGTCGGGCAGGCTCGAGGTGCTCGGCAAGGAGTTCGAGATCGAGCCTGGCGTGGTCGCGCTGCAGGGGGATCCGTCGAATCCGTTCCTGAACGTGAAGGCGTACCACGACACGCCGGAGGGGACGCGCATCTACATCGACTATGTGGGGCAGCTCAACCCGATCACCGAGGACAAGATCACCTTCCGTTCGGAGCCGCCGCGCCCGGAGAACGAGGTGATCGCCGAGCTCGTGCTCGGCAGGGAGTACGCGGAAGGGACGCTGGCGGGCGGCACGTCCACCGAGGCGCCCGGGTCTGGCGGCGGCGGCGCCGCCAGCGGGGTCGCGGCCGGCGTGGGGAACCAGCTGGCGTCCGCGCAGATCAACATGATCCTCCAGAGCATCGGTCCGCTCCGGAACTTCGAGACGAAGCTCGGCACGACCGAAGAAGGCGGGCTGAAGACGACCGTGGGCTACCAGCTCGGGCAGCAGGTGACCGCGAGCGCGAGCTACGAGGAAGGGCCGACGGGGCAAGGACAGGGGCCAGGGTCCGGGGGCGGCAACACCGGCGCGCAGGCGCGCACCGAGGTGAGCCTCGAGTGGCGCTTCCGCCGTGACTGGTCCGTGCGGGCGGCGATGGCCACCGGCGCGAACCCGGCGACGAGCCTCGACCTGCTCTGGAAGCACCGCTACTGAGCGCCGCCGCGCGGCGGGCGCGCCCGTTCGTCAGGGCGGCGCATCCCCTTCGGCACCCGCTGCGCGCCGGCTCAGCGCGCGACGCAGATGCCGCCGCAGTCGGCGCCGATCGGCGGGCTGCAGTCGTCGCCCGGATCGTCGATGCAGGTGAGCCCCTCGGGGCACGGGCGGGCCGTGATGCCGCCGCACGCGGGCGGCCGCGGCTCGGGCACCACGCAGATGCCGCCGCAGTCCGCCCCGCCGTGCTTCGGGTCGCAGTCGTCGCTCGGATCGTCGATGCACTCGAGCCCCTCGGGGCACTCGAACCCCGCGAACCCCCCGCAAAACGGCGGCTTGGGCGTCGGTTCCACGCAGATGCCGCCGCAATCCGCCCCGCCGCGCTCCGGGTCGCAGTCGTCGCTCGGATCGTCGACGCACTCGAGCCCGTCGGGGCACGGGAAACCCGCGAATCCCCCGCACATCGTCGTCGGCGGGTCGTCGACGCACACGCCGGGACAGTCCGCGCCGCCGTGCTCGGGGTCGCAGTCGTCGCTGGGATCGTCGACGCAGGCGAGCCCGTCGGGACAAGGGGTCCCGAGGAACCCGCCGCACGTCTCTGATCCGGGCGGATCCGGCGGCTCCCCGGTGTCGCCGCCGCCCCTGTCGCAGCCCACGAGCCCGATCACGATCAGCAAGAGAGCCATGCCTTTGTGGCGCATCAGAACCTCCGCGTTGCGTTTGTCCGAACCCCACCATGAAGCAGCTTCGGTGCCACGGGAAGCGGACGCAATTCGGGCGGAGCGCGCGGACCTCGGCGCGGGTACCGCGATCGCGGTGTCTTGCTGAGTCGCGGTTGTGCCAATGGCTTGACGGGAGGATCCGCGGGAGCGCGCGGAAGTCGCTTCCTCCGCGAGCCCAGGGGCGGCACATGCATTCCGCGCGCCGCCCCTGGGCGGGCCACGGCGATGGGGGCGCCGGCGCGTCAGAGCGCGGTGGAGAGCCGGTCGAGCACGGCGTTCATGATCGGCCGATAGCCGTAGTCAGGCGACGAGGTGTCGACCAGCTGCTTCGGGCAGATCGAGCCGGCGACCCCGCGCTCCCCGAGGCTCCGGATCAGCTGCAGCTCGCGGAGGCCGGGATAGGCCTTGGCGTGGTCCTGCACGCTGGACCGCGCCCCGGGGTCCGCCGGGTCGTTCGTGCCTTCCGGCTTGCACAGCGGGTTGTCGCTCGGCACGCCGGCGATCGGCCTGCAATCGCACGACTGGGCCGCACCGTCGCAAACGCGCTCCTCGGCGAGGGGGAAGATGCAGGCGTACTGGAGATCTCCCGTGCTCCCCGGCGGAACCGTGTACTCGCGGCCATTGATCGGGTTCCAGCCCACGCTGCTCGGGTGGACGGTCGCGGCACCGATGATCGGGTTCACGCCCGAGCGGGGCGCCATCGACTCGATCATGAGCGGATCCGCGGCCGGGATGTGGTTCGCCGGATCGCCGAGGAGTGCTTCCCAGGTGCTGCTGAGGGTCGTGCCGGACGGCGGATCGGCGAGCTCGGCGGCATTCTTGAGCCCGCCGACCGGCTGGCCGAACTGGTTCAGGCCGGCCAGGAGATCGGGCTGGCCGAGCGCGTTCTGGCGCGCGAGGTCCTGCCACGGCACGCCGACGATGCCGGTGAACACGATGTGCTGCGGCCCTCGGGTCCGGGTGTTGTCGTCGCTCGGGTCCAGATCCGAGAAGATCGGGTTCGGCACGATGTCTCCGCTCCGCGACACCACGGTGCGCTCCGTGAGCGCCCGGGTGTACCGCTCGATCGGGTAGAGGAAGTCGATCCCGAAGCGGCGCTTCTGGTCCCAGCACCGGCTGTTCACCGGGTCTTCCGCCGCGGTGAGCCTTGCGACGGTGCCATCGGGGGCGGTGCAGGCCGGATCGACGGGGCAACCGTCCTGCTGCTGTGCGCAGGACGTGCAGCACGGACTGTTCGGGTCGGTGGCGCACTCGGTCCGCGGCCGCCACAACCTGAAGTTCTGTCCCGTCTCGGCAACGAGGTAGTTCTTGCCTTCCTCCCTGATCGAGCAGTCGTTCTCGTCGGAGAGCATCACGATGAGCAGGAGCGAATCCGGCCGGAGGAAGGCCTTCCGCTGCGCCAGGAGCGTCGTGTCGAGCCCGGTCACTGCAATGTCGTCGCTCGACGACACGCCGATCGTCTCATACGGATCGGGATCGACGAGGAAGCGATAGAAGCTCTCCAGCGGCGCCTCGAAGCCGCACCCAGCTTGCCCGACCCCTTGCACGATGTCGCTGAGCTTCTCGGCGAGCGCGGCCGGATCGGAGTCTCCCGCGGGGACGTGGCTTCCGGTCGGGTCCCACACGAGGAAGCCCTTGTCCTGGTACGTCGGCAGGTCGTTCTCGTTCGACGACTCATTGGAGCGCGCGAGGAGGTGGGCCATGTCGACGTTCGAAGCGGACGTGGCCGCCTGGCAGGCGCCCGACCCGTGGCCGCCGAGGCTGCTGCTGATGACGCCGATGTGCATGTCCTGCACCGGAGTGCGCACGCGCAATGTGCCAGCGGGGCATGCGCTCAACCCGCTCGAGGGCTGGAAGGGGGGAGCAGCACCGGTCGGATCCACGCAGAACGGGTTGGTCATGCCGTCGACGAAGTCGGCGAGCACGAAGCGCATCAGCTCCTGCTTGTCCGCCATCGAGCCGGAGTTGTCGACAACGAAGAGGAGATCGACCTTGTCCGGCGTGAACTGCGGCGGAACCCAGCCGCCCGCGCCCGTGCTGGAGTCGCCGCCGCCAACCCCGGTACCATCGCTGCCGCCGCTGCCCCCGGGACCATCGCTGCCGCCGATCCCCGAGCTGGAGCTCCCCCCGGGCCCGCCGAGGGAGACCTCGACTTGACATGCCACGAGCGAGACGGCGCTCAGGACGAGAAAGGGCGACAGTGTTCTCGATAGCTTCGAAGACATAATTCCTCCTTGCGCGGTGCCGTGACGCGCCGTCCAACACCGGCAGTGACCGAACGTGAAGGGACGCCCGCCCCGCTTCCCATTTCAAAAAACCACCTGGCCTCAAAACGATGCGGACAGCCCTCCTTGCCCGCCCCTCCCCAGATCGCCCCCGCAGATCGCAGAGCGGCGCTCTCCCGCACAGGAGACGGGCCCAGATCGGCGTTTTCGGCACGGAAGCGCGCTCAAGTGCGCTGAGCACCGACAGCGTAGAGCTGGGTCCGTCTCCGAAGCGGGAGAGCCCCGTTCAAATGCCGTCCACCAGAAGTCCGGAGAGAGAGAGAATTCAACGCAAAGGCGCAAAGGCGCAAAGGCGCAAAGGCGCAAAAAAAAACAAATCCTCGTGCCTTTTTGCGTCTTTGCGCCTTTGCGTTGAACTCTCTCTCGGCTCGCGAGGCAGATCCCTGGCAGGACTTCTGCCCCTCGGTCTAGTGCGTGGTGAAGGAGCGGAGCCGGGGTACGTGCGGGCTCGACGGATAGGCGAGGAGGAACGCCGACGCGCGCTGCGCGGCCGCCGCGCGATCGCCGCTCTGCCAGAGCGCCTCGATGGTGAGCGCCTCGCGCTCCTGCGCCAGCGCGCCGCCGGGGAAGCGGAGCCGCGCCTGCTCGGCGATCCTCAGCGCGCCGGAGGCGTCGCCGCGCCGGAGCGCCGCGCGCGCGTCGCCGAGGAGCGTCAGCTCCTCACGCAGCCGGCTCTCCCGGAGCCCCGGGCTGGACGCGCCCTCCGCGCCGAGCTCCGCGCCTGTAGCCTCGGGCGCGGGCGCCGCTTCGAGGACGTCCGCCCTGGCCGCGGGCGGCGCGCTCGCGGCGCGCTCCAACAGCGGCGCGCCCGGGCTCGCGGGCGTCGCGGCCGCTCGGGGGCCGGTCCGCGCGGGTGACCTGTTCGGCAGCGGCGCCTCGGCCGGCGGAAGCGGCCTGGATCGAAGCGGCGCCTCGACCGGAGGCGGCTCGGCAGGTGCCCGCTCGGCAGGCGGCGGCTCGGCGGGTGCCGGCTCGGCCTGCGCGGCAAGCCCGCGGTCCTCCTGCGGCGAAACCGGCGCGGATACCGGCGCCGCGACGGCCTCCGCGGCCTCGACGATCCGAGCCGGCGGCGCCTCGCTCGACGGAGCCACGACGACATAGCCGGCGACGATCAGGCCCCCGCAGGCGGCGCCGAACAGCATCGCCTTCAGGATACCCGCCGCGCCCGCCGCCGCCGTCACGCCGCCGGTGACCGCCGTGC
Source organism: Sorangium sp. So ce327 (assembly GCF_051530205.1). NCBI lineage: Bacteria > Pseudomonadati > Myxococcota > Polyangiales > Polyangiaceae > Sorangium > Sorangium sp. So ce327. The sequence goes on from NZ_CP150330.1 coordinate 7,481,128, forward strand.
CGGCAGCGCCGGCGCCCGCCGCAGCGGACGCCACCTTGCCCGCGGACACGGCCGCGGCGATCTCGCCCGCGCTCGCCGCGCCGCCCGCGTTCACCGGGAGCGCCCCTCCCGCGGCGCCTTGAGCCCCTCCGAGCGCGGCGGCTCCGGCGAGGCCGATCTGCGCGGCCATCGCGGCCCACACGCGCTCCTGCGCCCCGTCGGGCGGGTCCGCCGGCGGAGCTGCGCGCAGGAGCTCGCGCTCCGTCTCGAGCGCGTTCGCCTCGGCGTCGAGCCAGCGCACCGGATCGCTCATCGCTCCCCTCCTGCGCGCTTCCAGACGGGTTGCCGCTCCACCTCCGGCAGCGGAAGGACGACCGAGGGATGCCCCTCGGGCACCGGCGCGGCCTCGACGGCCGCCTTCAACACGGGCTGCGACCGCATGACCCGGGGCCCGCCCACGTGAAACTCGTCGCGCGCCTTCAGGCGCGCGACGGCGCGGCGAAACGCATCGCGGGCGAGGCGGAGGCGCGAGTAGACGGTCCCCAGCGGGACGTCGAGCAGATCGGCGACCTCCTCGCCGCCCATCCCGTCGAGCTCGAAGAGCGTGAACACGGCGCGCTGCTCGAGGGGCAGCTCGTCGAGGATCGCCTCGAGCAGCGTGATCGCCTGCCGCCGCTCCGCCTCCGCGCCAACGTCGGCCCGGTCATCGGCGCAGTCGAGCAGCGGCTCGTCGTCGTGAGCGCGCCGCCTCATATGCGCGAGCTTGCGCCGGTCACGGGCGGCGTGAAAGCAGATGCTGTAGAGCCAAGTCGTAATTTTCGACCTGCCCTCGAATTCGGACAACCGCCGATGGACGACCAGGAACACGTCCTGGACCGCGTCCGCGACGTCGCTCTCGGGCACGCCGAGGCGTCGCAGCGACCGCCACACGAACCGGAAGTGCTGCGCATAGACCTCTCCGAAGGTCATCCTGTCCTGCCGCTTCTCGCCATGCCCATCGCCTCCGTGGCGGGTCCCGTGGCTCGCCATCAAAAAATCGACACGCGGGCGCTCAGGCCGACGAGCAGCCCTACCGGGGAAGGGTCGAGCGCCACGTCCTGCGTCAGGGGCGCGCCGGCCTCGCCGCCCGCGGGGCGCTCGACCGTGAAGCGCGCCCGCGCGACCGGCGCGAGGAGCGTCGCGCGCGCGGACCAGCCCAGCGCGCTGGAGCCGAGGAGGGTCCCTTCCGCGACGGCCGAACCGCCGAGGGCGAACCAGGGCGCGGAGGACTCCCGGTCCGGGGCGAACCCCTTGCCGGAGCCGTACACGGCGCCCAGCACCGCCGCCGCGCAGGCCGAGAGCCGGAGGCCGTCGAGATCGCCGGCGATCGTCGCGCAGCCGCGCGCCGTGGCGGCGCCGAGCCCGAGGGAGACGACGCCCGGCGCGAGCTCGGTGTCCTGGGGGGGCAGCCATACCCCGCCGACGCCTGCCGACCACCCGCGGCGCCGCAGGGAGACATCGGCGATCACGGCCGCCCGGAAGGGATCGAGCATGCCCACGGTCTGCGCGGCGCCGAGCGCCATCGAGACGTCCCCGCGCGCCGCCCGAGGCGGAGGACGCGGCGGCGCCGGCACGACAGGAGCCACCGCGGGCGGGACAGGAGCGGGCGCGGGCGCTGCCGGCGCGGGCGCAGGCGCGACAGGGGCCGGCGCAGGCGGATCGCTGTCGAGCAGGATGGCAAGGGTCAGCGCCACCGCCTCGACGAGCTCGCCGCAGGACGCCCCCACCTCGGACGAGAGCTGCCGGGTGCGACCACCTGCCTGAAGGACGGCGGTGTAGGTGGCGCCGTCGTGGAGAAAGCGGACCTCGAGCTCGGTCGCCCCGCCCGAGCTCGCCAGGGCGCCGCCCCCGTTCGCTGACGTGTCGCCAGGAGGGGCGCTCCCAGCGTTCGTTGACGTGTCGCCAGGAGGGGCGCCGCCCGGGTTCGCCGGCGGGTCGCCGGCGCCGGAGGGCGGGCCGGCGGTGCTCACCGGGTCGAGAGCCCGCCTCTCCATCACGCGTTCGACCGCGACCGCGAGCGACGGCGCGTCCGGGCAGTCGGCCGCAGCGGGCGCCCGCTGGACCGCGAGCCGCGGGAGCGGGGCGGCCGCGACGACGCTCGGCCAACCGAGGGAAAAGGCGCACACGGCCAGGACGCACAGCGCGCCCCGACGCGAGGGATGAGGGCAGGTCACAGGATGCCTCCCATTACCGCAAGGAACGGCGCAAGCGGAATTAGGACGCGCAGAGCTCTGTGGCCTTGGGCGAAATCGCTGCGAGGGCGAGACCGCCAGACGGCCAGGCCCCCGGCGCCCGCGGGAGACGCCGGTCGCGACGGCGCGCGTTCCATGGCGGTGGCGTCACCGCCTGCCACGCCGGAGCGCACGACGCCGCCGCCCGTGGCGCGACCGATCGACCGATCGAACGACGGCGACGCCGGTCGCGAGCACGGCACAGGATCGGATAGAGTGCGCCGCATGAACTCCTACGAGCTGGTGACGTGCGCGAGCTGTTATGGCGAAGGCGAGATCAACACGGACTCCGGCCCCTATCTGTGCAAGGACTGTCACGGAAACGGCCGCATCCTCCCGACCGGAGAGCAGATCGAGGAGCGCATCCGCGAGATCGAGGTCGAGCTGGAGCGCCATCCCCAGGAGGCGAAGCCGGAGACCCGGTGGCTCGTCTTCGAGCTGCGGCGCACCCGCAAGCTGCTCTGGCAGATCCGGTCGTACTGCGAGGAGGCCCGGAGCGACACGGACGACGCGATCATCGTCAAGATCCGCGATCTCGCCGACGCGGCCGTCGCCCCGAGGAGCCCTGCGGTGCCGCGGGAGATGCTCCCAGAGGACGCCTGATGCGCGGCTCCGCCGGGGAGCCGGACAGCCGACCCCGGGGAGCGCCCGCGTCCTGCTCGAGCGCGGCGCGGGGTGTTCCAGCGCCTGCTCTCTACCCTGCCCTCCTCGGCGCCGCGTGGGCCGCGCTCGCGCCGCCGGTGCAGCGCCTCCACGCGGGCGGCGTGCGCGCTCGCGGCCGCTTCCGCGTGCGGCGCGGCCGGGGGCTCGCGGCGCGCCTGGTCGCCGGCCTGCTGCGCATGCCGGAGGCGGCCGAGGACGTGGCCGTGACGCTCGCGGTCGAGCCGGCGGGCGACGGGGAGCGGTGGCTCCGCACCTTCGGGGTTCGCCCGCTCTTCTCCTCGCAGTGGCGCGCGGGTGATCTCCTGGTGGAGGGGCTCGGCCTCGTCCAGTGCTGGTTCCGGCTCCGCGCCGAGGGCGGAGCGCTCGTGTTCGAGCAGGTGCGGTCGACGCTCGGGCTCCGCCGCCTCGGCCTCCCGCTGCCCCGGTGGCTCGCCCCGCGGATCGAGGGGCGGGCCGGGCCGCTCCAGGACGAGGTCCACGTCGACGTGCGGATCTTCGCGCCGGTCGCCGGGCTGCTCGTCGCGTACGAGGGGCGCGTGGCGAACGAGCCGGGCGGCGAGGCGCCGCCTGCTCGCGCCGGCGGGTCCACGCCGGAATCGACCGCGCTGTCAGCGCCGGAGCCCCGCGCTCCGGAGCCCCACGCATGATCACGGCGCTCGTGCTCCTCGCCGTGCAGGGCGCGCTCGGCGCCTTCGACACGCTCTATTACCACGAGTGGCGGGCGCGCCTGCCCGGCGGCGTGCCGGGCACGGCGCCCGAGCTTGTCCTCCACGGCGCGCGCGATCTCCTGTACGCGGTGCTCTTCGCCTCCTTGCCGTTCGTGCGCTGGGAGGGGCTCGCCGCGTGGGCGCTCGCGGCGCTGCTCCTCGCGGAGATCGCGATCACGCTCCGCGATTTCGTCGTCGAGGACACGGTCCGGAGGCCGCTCGGCGGCGTCTACCCGGGAGAGCGGGTGATGCACGCCGTGATGGGCATCATTTACGGCGGCGCGCTCGCCCACCTCGTCCCCGAGATCTGGCGCTGGGCGCACGCCCCCACCGGCTTTTCCCGCTGGGACGCGCCGCCCTCGCTCCGCGTGATCCTGCCGCTCATGGCCGCAGGCGTGCTGCTCTCGGGGCTGCGCGACCTCGGCGCCGCCTACGGGCCTCGCTGGCTGCGCTTCCCGTGGGGGCGCGCGTGAGCCGCCGCCCGCGCCGCGCGCGCCGCCCGGCGCGCCGTCAGCCCTTCACCGCGCCCGCCGTGAGCCCCGCGAGGATCCGCCGCTGGAAGACCAGCGTCAGCACCACGAGCGGCACGGTCACGACGATGGAGGCCGCCATGGTCTGCCCCCAGGGGATCTCGTAGAGCCCGCTGCTCGTCGTCGAGAACGCCTGGATCGCGTAGGTCACGGTGCGCTTGTCCGGCGTCTGGGTGAAGGAGAGCGCGAACAGGAACTCGTTCCAGGCGGCGATGAAGGCGAGGATGCCCGTCGTCGCCATCCCGGGGACCGAGAGCGGCAGCATGACCCGGGTGAACACCTGCCAGTGCGTCGCGCCGTCGACGTAGGCCGCCTCCTCGATCTCACGCGGGATCGCCTTCATGAAGCCGGTGAGCACCCAGACCGTGAAGGGGAGCGTGAAGATGAGGTATGTCAGGATCAGCGCGGGGAGCTGGTTGTACAGCTTGAAGAAGTTGATCATCTGGAACAGGGCGCCGAGGACGGCGATCTGCGGAAAGATGGTCATCCCCAGGACCACGTAGAGCACGAGGCTGCGCCCTCGGAAGCGGAACCTCCCCAGCGCGTAGGCGGCCAGCGAGCCCACGGCGAGCGAGACCGCGGTGACCGAGACGGCGACGATCACGCTGTTCAGGAGCGCCGTCTGGAACTCGCCGTTCGCCAGCACGAGGCGGTAGTTGTCGAGCGTCGCGCGGCCGGGCCAGTAGCGGACCGGGGTCGTGAAGAGCTCGTCGTCGGGCTTGATGGAGGAGACGAACGCCCAGACGAACGGGAAGACGGTGAACACGAGCACCGCGGCGACGAGCAGGTAGAGCAGGGCCCGCAAGGCGCGCTGTCCCAGCGAACGCCGCCGCCCTGCGCCTCGCGAAGCGCGGCTCATCTCACACCTCCTCGGCGCGGAACACCGCGAGATAGATCATGATGAACACCGCGATGATGAGGAAGAGCGCGACGGAGATCGCCGAGCCGTAGCCGATGTCCGAGACGCTGACGAGGGTCTGCTGCGCGTACGTCGCCATGGTCTGCATGTCCGGCCGGTTGCCGAACATGACGAAGAAGACGTCGAACACCCGGAGCGCGTCGAGCGTGCGGAAGATGAGCGCGACCAGCATCGCGGGCCTGAGGAGCGGCAGCGTGATCCGGGTGAACTGCTGGAGCGCCGTCGCGCCGTCGACCCGCGCGGCCTCGTAGAGATCGTGCGGGATGAGCTGCAGCCCGGCGAGGAGGAGGAGCGCCATGAACGGCGTCGTCTTCCAGACGTCGATGAGCGCCACCGCCCAGAACGACACCGCAGGATCGGCGACGAAGGCGATGTTGCGGTCCAGGACGCCGAGCTGGTTGACGAGCAGGTCGTTGAAGACGCCGTAGACGTCGTTGTACATCCACTTCCACATCTGGGCCGAGATGACGGTCGGTATGGCCCAGGGGATGAGCATGGCCGCGCGCACCGCCGAGCGGCCCTTGAAGCGGGAGTTGACGACGAGCGCGACGACGAGCCCGAGGGCGAGCTCGCCGAGCACGGTGACGACCGTGAAGAGCACCGTGAGCAGGACCGCGTCGTGGAAGTAGCTGTCCCGCACGAGATCGACGTAGTTCTGCGCCCCGATGATCCTGGCCGGCTCCCCGGTGCCGAGGCGCGCGTTCGTGAAGCTCAGGTAGAACGTCTCGGCGAGGGGGTAGAGGGCGATGAACGCGACGACCGCGAGCGTCGGCAGGAGGAACAGCCAGGCGCGCCGCTGTCGCCGCGCGTCGAGCGACGGGTGGTCTGGAGGGGCCGCCGCGCTCGTGGCCGCTGGGTTCGCCGGCATGCTCATGGGATATCCGTTCTCGCGAGCGTGCGGCGTCAGCGAAGCGCGCGCGTGAGCCGCTGCTCCACCTGCCCGAGCACCGCCTTCGGCTCCTTGCCCTGCAGGACCTGGCTCACCCCCTGGAAGAAGGCGATCGACGCCTCGTTGTACCGGGCGCCGGTGCTGTTCGAGGGGCGCGGCACGAGCGCGATGTCCTTCGCGCTCGCCAGGAAGGGCAGCGACTTCACCACCTCCGCGTCCTGCTGCACCGATCGGATCGTCGGGAGGAAGGAGCCCGCGGTCGCGCGGAACCGCTGCGCCTCGGGGCTCGTCATGTAGCGGACGAGCTCGATCGCCGCGTCCTTGTTCGGCGAGAACTTCGACACCGCGAGCTGCCATCCGCCGATGGTGCCCGCGCTCTTCTGTCCGGGCTCGTGCGGCAGCGGGCCCGCCGCGAACTTGCCCTTGATCGGCGACCGCTCGGCGTTGCCCGCCGCGTAGGCATAAGGCCAGTTGCGCATGAAGGCGGCGTTGCCGCCCTGGAACGCGTTGCGCGCGTCCTCTTCCTCGTAGCTCGTCACGCCGGCGGAGGAGATCGAGCCCACCCAGCCCCTGGCGCGCGCGAGCGCCTTCTGGGCTTCCGGGTTGTTCACGGTGATCTTGCCCTGCTCGATGATCGCGCCGCCGCCGTGGGAGGCGATCCACTCCAGCGCGTTGCAGGTCAGCCCCTCGTAAGCCTTGCCCTGCCAGACGAAGCCGAGGAAGTTCGGGCTCGCCGCCCGCTCGCCGTCCTGGATCTTCTTCGCCATCTGCTCCAGCTCGTCCCACGTCTCCGGCGGCTTCTGATACCCGTACTTCTCCAGAAGATCGGTGCGGTAGTAGAGCAGCCCGAAGTCGGTGAACCACGGCATCGCCACGAGCTTGCCGTCGACCGTGTTGTTCTGGACGATGCTCTCGATGTGCTGCTTCGCCGCCTCGCCGAGCTTCTCGCTCAGATCGACGAGGTTCTGCGCGAAGGCGCCGGGCCAGATGACGTCCAGCATCATGACGTCGACGTCCCCGGACTGCGCCTGGAAGAGGCGCTGGTAGACGGAGTAGGTCTCGGTCGCGTCCTTGGGACGGGGGATGATCGTCACCTCGATGCCGGTGTCCTTCTGGAACTGCTGGATCATCACCCTGTCGAGCTCGGCGCCCACGCCCACCGGCTCGCTGTAATACTTGAGCTTGCTGCCGGCGTATCGCTTCGCCTCGGCGGCGTTCGGCACGGCGGGGGGCTGCGCCTTGATCGCCTTCTCGCCCGGCGCCTCCGACACCGCGGCCGCCGTCGCGGCCGCGGCGCCAGGGGCGTTCTCGCGGGCAGGCGGGCTCTTGTCTCCGCGGCAGGCGCACAGCCCGACGACGAAGAAGATCAGCGCTGCGGTCCGCCATGCGCGGAGATCATGCTGCCGAGTGGGGTCCATCGCAGGATCCTTTCTGAGCTCTGTTCTGGAGAATTTTCGCATTCCCGGTGGCCGGCAGAGCTATCGAGACGCGCCGCTCACGCCCGCGCCGCGAAGGGCGAGTGCCATCGGCAGCATCGACCAGATGCGCGCTCGGGGGCAAGGGATCGCGCCGCCTCTCCAGGGGTAAAAAGCCCAGGAAAGAGCCGTCGATCACAGACGGGACGGAGCGCGCGCTGCTCGGCACTGCTCTGCTCGCCGATCGCTGGCAGCGCGGCACAGCAGACGGCGCGCGGCGCGCCGCACACAGCGCGTCGCGAAGGCACGCGGCGCGAAGCGCGATGTGCCGCGCGCCTTCGCGACGCGCGCTGGCGGCGAGGTGGGGTGAGACGAGACAGCAGCGCTGGCTGCGAGACGCAACACGACGCGCGCTGGCGGCGAGATGAGGTGAGACGAAACGCGATGCGGCTGCGTCGCGCGGAGACAACGCGCGCAATACGTGCGGGCGCGCGCCCGCGCGCCGACGCCACCACCTCGCCTCGAAGCGCAATTTCAGCGGCAATTCAGCGGTAGGCGCGCGTCGCAGGCGCCCTGAACGTGGGCTGCTTTGCGCTTGCGGAGCCTTTCCGGAGGCGGTAGAGCCGATGCTGCGTGGCCGGCGCTCGCGATCCGGCACGGTGCCGCGGGCTCGTGGCCTGCTGGCTCCAGGCTGGTCCTGCCGAGCAGGACGAGCCCGAACCGGCCTGCGCACGGCGGTGCATGACTCCCCTGACGTTCTCCTCCTCGGCCGACGCCCCCCGCCAGGCGGCGCGGCTCGTCGCCCGCACCTTCCGGCTCGACGCCGACACGCTCGCGAAGCTGCCCGGCGGCATCTCGTCGCTCATGGGAGACGGCGCGCGCGTCTGGCTCCACCCCGGCACCCAGCTGGTCGCGCACGGGGTCGCCGCCCGCCTGGAGCTGCCGCACGGCATCGAGGGCGGCGTGGCGTGGATCAAGGAGGCGCTCGCGTCGATCGAGGCCGCCGACGCCGTGGGCCGCCCGGGCTGCGGCCCGGTGGCGCTCGGCGCCCTGCCGTTCGACCGGACGGAGCCGGCCGCGCTCGTCGTGCCGGCCCAGATCGTCGGCGCGGCCCCCGACGGGACCGCGTGGGTCACGACCATCGGCGAGGGCGCCGCCCCGGCGCCGCACCTGGAGCGGGCCGAGGGCCACCGGCGCTCGCCCGACAGCTTCACGCTCCGCTCCGCGCTCCCGCACGAGGAGTGGTGCGGGCGCGTCGCGCGCGCGGTGGCCGACATCCAGCAGGGGGCCCTCTCCAAGGTCGTGCTGGCGCGCGCTGTCGACGTCGAGGCGAACCGCCCCATCGTCGTCGAGGAGGTCCTGCGCCGCCTGACCGCGCTCTACCCCTCGTGCGCGATCTTCCATGTCGACGGCTTCCTCGGCGCGAGCCCCGAGCTCCTGCTCTCGCGCCGCGGGCGCGCCGTCTCCTCGCACCCCCTCGCCGGCACCTACGCGGTCTCCGCCGACGTCGACGCCGACCGCCGGTTCGCCGAGGTCCTGCGGCGCTCGGCCAAGGACCAGCGCGAGCACCGCTTCGTTGTCGACGCCGTGGCCGCCGCGCTCGCGCCGGAGTGCGCGTCGCTCGAGGTCCCCAGCGAGCCGTCGATCCTGAGCCTCCGCAACGTGATGCACCTCGGCACCCCGATCCACGGCCAGCTCGCGGAGGCGGCGCCGGACGCCCTCACGCTCGCCGCGCGGCTTCACCCGACGCCCGCCGTGTGCGGCACGCCGCGCGAGGCGGCGGAGGCCTGGCTGGGCGCGCACGAGGGCATCCGGCGCGGGCTCTACGCGGGGCTCGTGGGCTGGGTCGACGCCCGCGGCGACGGCGACTGGTTCATCGGCATCCGCAGCGCCACGGTCGACGGCGCGCGCGCGCGGATGGTCGCGGGCGTCGGGGTCGTCGCGGGCTCGAGCGCCGAGGCGGAGCTGGTCGAGACGCAGCTCAAGCTCCAGGCCATGCTCGCGGCCATCATCCGCCCCTGATGCCGCGCCCGCCGCCGGGGCGCCTCACCCGAGCCGGCATCCGCGCCGGCTCGCCTGGATCGACGGCCTCGACGCGAGCCCCGAGGCGAGCTTCGCCGTGAAGACACTCCTCATCGACAACTACGACTCGTACACCCACATCCTCGGGCAGTACCTCTGGGAAGTGAGCGGCGAGGAGCCGATCATCGTCAAGAACGACAGCCTCTCGCTCGCCGAGATCGAGGGCCTGGAGCTCGACAGCATCGTCATCTCGCCCGGCCCCGGCCGCCCGGAGCGACGGGCCGATTTCGGCGTCTGCGCCGAGGTGATCGAGGCCCTCACCGGGACGCCGATCCTCGGCGTCTGCCTTGGCCACCAGGGGCTCGCGGCGCGCTTCGGCGGGCGCGTCCAGCACGCCCCGCGGGTCATGCACGGCAAGATCGTCGAGATCGAGCACGACGGCGCAGGGCTCTTCGAGGGCGTGCCCAGCCCGTTCCAGGTGGTGCGCTACCACTCGCTCATCGTCGGCGACAGCGAGCTGCCAGCGGAGATCCAGGTGACCGCGCGCACGCGCGGCGACGGGCTCATCATGGCCCTCAAGATCAAGGACCGGCCGTTCTACGGCGTGCAGTTTCACCCCGAGTCGATCGGCACCGAGCACGGCAAGAAAATCATCAGCAACTTCAGGAATATCGCCATGAACACGCCGCGCGACCGGAGGGGCGCGGCGCTCCGCCGGATCGCGCCCGCGCCGGGCCTCTCCGCAGGCGCGCAGGGCGATTGCGCGCCGGGCGCGCGGCGACGCGGGCGCGTGCGTCACCTCCGGCTCCCGTGGGTCGATCCCGAGCGGGCCTTCGCCGGGCTCTTCGCCGCGGCTCCTTACGCCTTCTGGCTCGACTCGAGCGCGACGGGCCGAGACGGGCGCTTCTCGTTCATGGGGAGCGCGACCGAGGCGATCGAGAGCCGCGGCGCCGCCGTGACGCGGTGGAGCGCCGGCGGCCCTGGGGACGCCTTCACCTCGACCACGTCCGAGGGGAGCCCGTTCGTCGCGCTCCGGCGGGAGCTCGCCTCGATATCGCTCGATCCGAGCGGTCTACCCTTCCACTTCACCGGTGGCCTCGTGGGCTACCTCGGCTACGAGCTCAAGGAGCACCTCGGCTTCGGCGCGTCCGCCCACCCGCGCCGCGCGCTCCCGGACAGCGCGATGATGATCGCGCGGCGGCTCCTGGCCTTCGACCACGTCGAGCGCACGGTATACGCGTGCGCGATCGACGCGATCGACGCGATCGACGCGATCGACGCCGACGAGCCCGCGCCGCCGCCCTCCGCGCCATGGCTGGACGAGATCGCGGCGCGCCTCCACGGCCTCCCGTCGCTCTCGGAGCCGCTCCTGCCGCCCGTCCCGGAGAGCTTCGCCGACCGGATCGCGCACGCGCCGCGCCTCTCGCGCCGGGAGCACCTCGACGCCATCGAGGCCATCCTCCGCGAGATCCGCGAGGGCGAGACGTACGAGGTGTGCCTCACGAACGAGTTCCACGTACGGACCTCGCTGGATCCGTTCGCCCTCTACCGCGTCCTGCGCCGCACGAACCCCGCGCAGTTCTCGGCGTTCCTCAGGCTGCCAGAGGGCGCGGTGCTCTCGTCCTCGCCGGAGCGGTTCCTGGCGGTCGACCGGGAGCGGCGGGTGCGCAGCGAGCCCATCAAGGGGACGCGACCGAAGGGCGCCACCGAGGAAGAGACCCTGGCCCTGCGCCGCGACCTCGCGACCAGCGACAAGGACCGCTCCGAGCTCCTCATGATCACCGACCTCGTCCGCAACGACCTCAGCCGCGTCTGCGCCATGGGCTCGATCGACGTCGAGGCGCTCCAGCGGATCACGGAGCACGCGACCCTGCTCCAGCTCTCCTCGGTGGTCACGGGCGCGCTGCGCGAGGGGAAGGGCGCGCTCGACGCGCTCGAGGCGTGCTTCCCCGGCGGGTCCATCACCGGCGCGCCGAAGCACCGGACGATCTCGATCATCGACGCGCTGGAGCGGCGCGCGCGGGGCGTGTACACGGGCTCGATCGGGTACCTCGCGTACGAGGGCCCCATGGACATGAACATCGCCATACGGACCCTCGTCGCCGACGGCCGCGGGCTCAGCTTCGGCAGCGGCGGCGCGGTGGTCGCGGAGTCGAGCGCGGAGGCCGAATACGAGGAGGTCCTCGTCAAGAGCTTCCCCCTGCTCCGCGCGATCTACCTCGCGGAGCGCGCCGCGGACGCCGGTCGAGCGCCCGCGCGGGACGCACGCGCCACGAGCGCGCAGCGCGGATGACGCGCCCGACGGAACCATGCACGCGGCGAAGATGCCGGTACGGCGCGCATGCCGCACCGCGTATACTCATCGCACAGAAGGAGACGCGGTCGTGAAACGAGAGAGCAACATTACGCGGAGGGGCGTCGCGGTGCGGCGGACGGTCGAGGACCTCGCCGTCGACGGCGCCATCCAGCCCATCGTCGAGGCGCTCGACAGCCACCTCGGCGTGGTCCTGGCGTCCAGCTACGAGGTCCCGGGCCGGTACACGCGCTGGGACATCGGCTTCGTCGATCCGCCGCTCGTGCTCGTCTCCCGGGGCCGCGACTTCCGGTTCACCGCGCTGAACGAGCGCGGGCGCGTGCTGCTGCCCGCCATCGACGAGGCCCTCCGTGATCTCGACGCGGTCGCGGCCCTCGAGCGGCGCGGCGACGAGGTGGTCGGCGCGGTCCGGCCGCCGGGCGAGCGGGTGCCGGAGGAGCTGCGCAGCCGGCAGCCGTCCATCTTCTCGGTGCTGCGCCGGCTCATCGAGCTCTTCGGGGTCCCCGGCGACCCGCTCTTCGGGCTCTACGGCGCGTTCGCGTACGATCTCGCCTTCCAGTTCGAGCCCATCCGGCTCCGCCTGGAGCGCCCGGCGGATCAGCGGGATCTCGTCCTCTACCTCCCCGACGAGATCATCGCCGTCGACCACCGCCGCGAGCGCGCGACGCGCACGCGCTACGAGCTGAAGTACGGCGATCGCTCGACCGAAGGGCTGCCGCGCGAGGGCGCGACGCACGCCTACGTCGGCGCCGACCGCGCGCCCCAGAACGAGTACGCGCCGGGCGAGTACGCCGAGCTCGTCCGGCTGGCGCGCGAGTCCTTCAAGCGGGGCGATCTCTTCGAGGTCGTGCCGGGGCAGACGCTCTACGAGCCGTGCCCGGTCGCGCCCACCGAGCTGTTTTACCGCCTGCGCGAGCGCAACCCGGCGCCCTACGGCTTCCTGATGAACCTCGGCAACGCCGAGTATCTGATCGGCGCCTCGCCGGAGATGTACGTCCGCGTCGAGGGCAATCGCGTCGAGACCTGCCCTATCTCAGGCACGATCCCGCGCGGCAGCGACCCGCTCGCCGACGCCGCCCAGATCGCGCGCCTGCTCGCGTCCGCGAAGGACGAGTCGGAGCTCACGATGTGCACCGACGTCGACCGCAACGACAAGTCCCGCATCTGCGTGCCGGGGAGCGTCCGGGTGATCGGGCGCCGGCAGATCGAGATGTACTCGCGGCTGATCCACACGGTCGATCACATCGAGGGCCGCCTGCGCGACGGCTTCGACGCGCTCGACGCGTTCCTGGCGCACACGTGGGCGGTCACGGTCACGGGGGCGCCGAAGGCCTGGGCCATGCAGTTCATCGAGGATCACGAGCGCTCGCCGCGCGCGTGGTACGGGGCGGCGGTCGGCATCGTCGGCTTCGACGGCAGCATGAACACGGGGCTCACGCTGCGCACGATCCGCGTCAAGGACGGCGTGGCCCAGGTCCGGGTCGGCGCGACGCTGCTCTTCGACTCCGATCCCGACGAGGAGGAGCGCGAGACCCAGGTGAAGGCGTCGGCGCTCCTCGACGCGATCCGGAGGCCGCGCGGCGACGCCACGCCGCCTCCGGCTGCCATCCAGCCGGTGCCTGGCGGCACGCGCAAGGTCCTCCTCGTGGATCACCAGGACTCCTTCGTGCACACGCTGGCCAACTACCTCCGGCAGACGGGCGCCGAGGTGATGACGCTCCGCGCCGGCTTCCCTCACGAGGAGCTCGACGCCTACGCTCCCGACCTCGTGGTGCTCTCGCCCGGCCCTGGCACGCCGAGCGATTTCGATCTCTCGGGCACGCTCGCGGCGCTGCTCCAGCGCCGGCTGCCCGTCTTCGGCGTCTGCCTCGGCCTGCAGGGGATGGTCGAGCACTTCGGCGGCAAGCTCGGCGTCCTCGACTACCCGATGCACGGCAAGGCCTCGCAGGTCCGTGTGCTCGGCGGGCGCCTCTTCGAGGGGCTGCCCCGCGAGTTCCGCGCGGGGCGCTACCACTCGCTCTACGCGTTGCGCGACGCGCTCCCTGCGTCGCTGAAGGTCACGGCCGAGACCGAGGATGGGGTCGTGATGGCGATCGAGCACACGGAGCTGCCGATCGCTGCCGTCCAGTTCCATCCGGAGTCGATCCTGTCGCAGGACGACAACGTGGGGCTCCGGCTCGTGAGGAACGCGGTGACCGAGCTGCAACGGGGCGCCGCGCGGTGACGGTCGAGCGGTAAAGCGGGGCGCTGGCGGCGAAATGAAAAAGCGCCGCCGGGGCCTCGGGGGGGAAAGGCCACGCCAGCGGCGCTGAACCAGAATATCAGCATGAGGCGTGCCATGACGCACTTCCGTCAGGGTCGGGCAATTCGCACGGATGTCCTGGGCGTTTGTTTCGGTTCTGCACGAACAGCGCTGCACACCTGAAATGTGCGCCGCCCTCGACGAGGCCCGGGGCGCCGGGAGCGGCTCAGGCAGGCGCCTCCGGGCTCTCGCTCCGCCGCGTGAAGATCCCCTTGCTGTACGCCATGAAGAAGCCGAGCCGCATCGCGTTGCGCTCCGTGGGGATACCGGGGCTCGCGCTGATGCACGCCAGCAGGCGACCCTGCTCGCGCACCCGCTCCAGGCGGCGGGCGATGAGCGCTTGCTGGATGCCGCGCTCGCGGAACCGGGGGAGCACCGAAGCGCCGAAGAGCGCGGCGCCCTCGCCGGAGATCTCCACGCTGCCGCCGCCGGCGGGCTCGCCGTTCACGAGCGCCAGGTACGAGTCGCATCCGGGGTGCGCGACCACGCGGCGCGTGATCTCGAAGAGCACCGGCGAGATCGGCGCGTCCTCGGGCCGGAAGCCGCTCGTCGCGATCTCGATGAACCCCCGGACCTGCGCCGCGTCGCCCGGATCGATGCGCACGATCTCCAGCTCCCCGGGGCCACCATACGACGCCAGCGCGCGGAGGTCCTCGTCCGGCGCGAGCTCGCGCGCCAGCACGTTCTCGAACTCGCGTAGCACGAACCCTCGTTCGGCGAGGCCGCGCACCAGCGATCCGTGCGCGAAGGGGCAGACCTGTATCTGCGGCTCCGCGCCGCGCGCCGCGTAGAACGCCACGAGGCGATCGAGCTCCTCGCCGGAGACAGGCCCATCGAGCCCGAGCCCGACAGCGAAGTTTCCCCAGGAGCCCTCTCCATCAAAGGCCATCCACCCGCCCGCGATGGGCTCCGCGCAGGCGACCACGGCGGCGATGCCGACCGCCAGCCGGCGCTCCTCGATCCGGGCGATCTCGGCGTACGGCAGCTTCGGCATGGATTTGCACCTCATTTGCGAGCAGGGCTCGCGTGACACGGTGTCCTCCATCCTAGTCCGATGAGGCCCGGCCTGCGCCGTTTCGTGCAAGCCAGCGCGCTTCCGGTGGAGGCGCCTGACGGCCCGCCCGCCCGGGCGGGCGGAGATCGCGCGACCGCGCCGTCCCGGCGGAGCGGGCGGAGCCTCTGACGTCGCGCTCGGGTGCGCGTACACACGCACTGTCAGGCGCCTCCGCCGCCCCGCGATCTCCGCTCGCGCGCTCGCGGGCGTTGCGATTATGCTGCGCCGCCATGAGCAGGATCTTCCGTTCACTCCCCCCGGCGGGCACCCACCTCGGCATCGCGTTCTCGGGCGGCCTCGACACGCGCTGCGCGGTGGCGTGGCTCTCGCGCAACGGGCTCAAGGTGCACGCGTACACCGCCGATCTGGCGCAGCCGGACGAGGACTCCCCCGGCGACATCCCGCCGATCGCCCTGCAGCACGGCGCGGTCTCCGCCAAGCTGGTGGACTGTCGCGAGGCGCTCGTCCGCGAGGGCATCCTCGCCATCCAGTGCGGCGCCTTCCACCTCTCGACGGGCGGCAAGAAGTACTTCAACACCACGCCGCTCGGCCGCGCGGTGACAACGACCGCGATCGTCCGCGCGATGCGCGACGACGATGTCCACGTCTTCGGCGACGGCAGCACGCACAAGGGCAACGACATCCAGCGGTTCTACCGTTATGGCATCTTCGTCGACCCCTCGCTCAAGATCTACAAGCCCTGGCTCGACCCGAGGTTCGTGGGAGAGCTCGGCGGGCGCAAGGAGATGAGCGAGTACCTCGAGCGCCACGGGCTGCCCTACCGCATGGGGACGGAGAAGGCGTACAGCACCGACGCCAACGTGCTCGGCGCGACGCACGAGGCGAAGGACCTCGAGCACCTGAACACCGGGATCAAGATCGTCCAACCGATCATGGGCGTCGCCTCCTTCCGGCCGGAGGTCGCCATCGAGGCCGAGACGGTGACCCTCGGGTTCGAGCGCGGCGTCCCGACGACGATCAACGGCAAGCGCTTCGGCTCCCTGTTCGAGCTGTTCGTCGAGTGCAACCGGATCGGCGGGCGCCACGGGCTCGGCATGAGCGACCAGATCGAGAACCGGGTGATCGACGCGAAGAGCCGCGGCATCTACGAGGCGCCGGGCATGGCCCTGCTCCACGCCGTCTACGAGCGGCTCCTGTCCGCCATTCACAACGAGAACACCCTCGACGTCTACTTCACCCAGGGCAGGCGCCTCGGGCGTCTGCTCTACGAGGGCAAGTGGTACGACCCCGAGGCCATGATGCTGAAGGACGCGCTCTCGCGCTGGATCGCCCCCGGCGTGACCGGCGAGGTGACGCTCGAGCTGCGCCGCGGCGACGATTACAACATCCTGAACACGCGCGCCGACTACATGGCCTATGCGCCGCACAAGCTCTCGATGGAGAAGGTCGAGGAGGCCTATTTCACCCCCGAGGACCGCATCGGCGCGCTCGAGCTCCAGAACCTCTCGGTGACGGACAACCGCCAGTTCCTGATCCACCTCATCGAGAGCACGCAGGCCCTCGGCCCGGGCGGCGCCCCCGCCATCGGCGAGCTGCTCGGCGGCGACAAGCCGAAGGAATGAGCCGGTGCGGCGCCGCTGAGGCTGAGCGGAGGCCGCGCGCCGGCTCCGCTCGCGACGCGCCGGACGAGGTTGCGCCCGGCACCTCCCTGGGTCACGAGGAAGGTGCGAACGCCGGCCCGCCCGAGCGGTGCCGGCCAGGGAGGTGGTCATGAAGGCGCTCATCATCCAGGCACTCGCCGCGGGCCTCGCGGTCCTCGTCGGAACGAAGATCCTGCCCGGCGTGCGGATCCGAAAGACCCAGACGGCGCTCGTCGTCGCCGCCGTGTTCACCGTCCTCAACCTGCTGCTCGGCTGGCTCGTGAAGTTCCTGGTCGCGGTGGCGCTCCTGCCCGCCGCCGTCCTCACGCTCGGCCTGGCGTATCTCTTCTTCGGCCTCGTCGTGAACTCGGTGCTGCTCTACGCCACCGACAAGCTCATCGACGATTTCGAGATCCGGGGGCTAGGGCCGCTCTTCGGCACGGCGGCCCTCATCTCGTTCGCAGGATGGCTGTTGCCGCGCATCTTGTGAGCCTTCGCAGCCCTCGCCCGGGCGGCGTCTACCAGCGCTGGTGAACCTGGGGCCGGAGCCGCCGGTCGTAGATCTCGCGGATCTTCGCCATCGTCTCCTGCGGCACGGGCGGCAGGTCCGCCGCGCCCGCGTTCTCGTCCACCTGATCGGGCCGCTTCGCGCCGGGGATCACGCACGTCACCGCGTCCTGCATCAGGATCCAGCGCATCGTCCACGCGCCCATGCTCACGCCGGCGGGCACGAGCGGGCGGAGCTCGTCGACGACCTCGAGGCCCAGATCGTAGTCGACGCCCGAGAACGTCTCGCCCTTGTCGAACGCGGCGCCCTCTCGGTTGAAACTGCGGTGATCGTCGGCCGCGAACCGGGTCGCCGCGCTCATCTTTCCGGTGAGCAGCCCCGAGGAGAGCGGCAGTCGCGCCAGGACCCCGACCTGCCGGCGCTTCGCCTCGGGGAAGAAGAGCTCGGCCGGGCGCTGCCGGAGGACGTTGTAGATGATCTGCACCGACTGCACGCCGGGGTACTCGATGGCCTTAAGCGCCTCTTCCACCCGCTCGACGCTGGCGCCGTAAAACCGGATCTTGCCCGCCTTCACGAGCCTATCGAGGGCGTCGAACACCTCGGGTCGATAGTAGACGTCCGTCGGCGGGCAGTGCAGCTGGAGGAGGTCGAGCGCGTCCGTCTCGAGGTTCTTCAGGCTGCGCTCGACGAAGGCCGTGAGGTTCCCCTCGTCGTAGCTCGCCGCCGTGTGCGGGCTCAGGCGCCGGCCCGCCTTCGTCGCGACGACGATCTCCTCGCGCCGCTCGCGCCTGAGCCGCGCGAGCAGCCGCTCGCTCCGGCCGTCCCCGTACACGTCCGCGGTGTCGAAGAAATTCACGCCTCGATCGACGGCCCGGTGCAGCGCCGCGAGCGACTCCTTGTCGTCGACGTCGCCCCAGGTGCCCCCGATCGCCCAGGCCCCGAAGCTCACCGAGGAGACGCGGAAACCCGTCCTGCCAAGAGGTCGATACTCCATGGCGGCGCATACAACCAGATTTCTCCCGCCACGGCGAGCGTGGCCGCGCTCAGGCGGGCTCGGCCCCGCGGCGGCGGTGCGCGCGCTTGCTGCGCTCGACGAGCGCGACGAGCTCCTCGCGCGTGACCCCGAGCCGCGCCGCCGTCCGGTGCGCGAGCGAGGTCCGGGCGACCCCGTCGACGAACTGGTATGTCGGCCACTGCTGCGCGTCGAGCTCGACCTGCAGGAACACGAGCCGATCGACCGGCCGCTCCCTCTCGAGCCGCGCCGCGAGCTCGAGGAAGTGCGTCGTGATGAAGGCCTGAGGGCGGAGCTCCGAGAGGAGCGAGATCACGAGCTGGAAGATCTCCTCGCCTTCCGACGGGTTCGTGCCCGAGCAGAGCTCGTCGAGCACCACCATGTCGCCGACCTGCATCGCCTCGAACAGCGACCTGATGCGGAGCAGCTCCATCCCGAGGCGGCCCTCGCTCTGATCGGCCTGCGCCTGCTCGATCAGCGACACGAAGAGCCCGTGGCACGGCGAGAGGCGCGCCTCCGCGGCCGGCACGAAGAAGCCCGCCTGCCCCATCATCTGGGCCAGCGAGAGCGCCTCGAGCAGCCGCGTCTTCCCCCCCGAGTTCGGCCCGGTCACGATGACGGTCGCGTCGTGGTGATCGGTCGCGATGTCGCACGGGACCGTGCTCACCGAGCTCGCCAGGAGCAGCGGGTTGAACAGCCCCTTGAGCGCGCGCCCGGGGCTCCCGCCGCGCGCGCCGTGCGCGCCGTCGGAGGAGCCCGGCGAGACGAGCTCGGGCAGACAGACGGAGAGCCCGGCCGCGCGGGCGCGGTCGCGGAGCGCGAGGCCGGCGAGGTAGAACTCGAGATCTCCGAGCAGCTGGACGAGCGCGACGAGATCGTCCTCGATGCCGTCGAACACGCTGTTGATGTGGCGGGTGAGCAGCTCGTCGTCGCTGAACCGGTACCCCCTCCACAGCATCACGAGCTTCGTGACCAGGCGCCCGAGCGGCGACTGGTAGAAGCGGTTCTCGCTGTTCTCGCGGATCGACAGGGCGCGCAGATCGCGGACATGGCCGTCGGAGCCGACGCGGATCCGGACATCCAGCGTCGCGATCTCCTCGTCGTACGCGAGCAGATCCGCGAGGCGGCGGTACGCCTCGCCCTCGCGCACGGCCGCGCCGAACGCCGAGAGCCGCGACAGGCCCGAGCGGGCGCCCGCGAACGCACCTGCGAGCGCGTCGAACGCGTCCTTGGCGGCGGCGAGGATGTCCAGCCGGCGCCGGCTGCCTTCGCCGCGAGAGATGGGGATCGTCTCGATCTGGCCCACCCAGCGGCGCAGCGCCGCGTAGGCGCGCTCGAGATCGCGGCGGTGCGCCTCCGACCCGGTGAGCTCCCGGAAGATCGCGCGCCGAAGCTCGACGGTGTCGCGATCGCTCGGCGGCTGGGAGAGGGCGCGGCCCAGCAGCGCCGGGCTCGGGATGTACGTGCGGCCTTCGCTCGTGAAATGGAGGCATCCGACGATGAGCTCGCGCAGGAAGACGTGCTGCGCGAAGCGGGCTGGATCCCACGTCGACGCGGGCAGCGACGCCGACTCGACGTGCCGATCGAACGCCCCCGCCGGCGCGCCGCCCGCGAACGCGAACGCCAGCGACTCCTTGACCGCCCGCGCGTCGACCCGGAGCGCTGGCCGGTGCGAGAGGAGATCGGGCGCGGAGCGCTGTCCGGGCGGGGCGTCAGGCAGGACGGGTTCCGGCGGCGCCGCGCTCACGACCTCGAGCCTACTACGATGCGTCGGGCCGGAGCGCTCGTCCGGTGTCCGGTGCCGCCGCTGCGCGGTGGCCAGGGAGGGTCTCGGCATGACCCCGTCGACACGCGCGGGGCGCCGTTGTTCCCGGGCGGCCGGGAACGACCGAGTTCCTGGCACGACGTCTGCCTCGGTGTGCGCCCGGAGATGCACCATGAGCTATCGCTGCACGATGAGCAGAATACGCTGGTTCTGCGGCCCAACCGTCCTCGCGCTGGCGCTCGCCGGCACGGCCTGCAGGAGCGAGAGCGAGAGAGCTGAAGGAGCGGTCCGCGAGCCCGTGGACCAGACGAACAGGAGAGGCGAACCGCCTCCGGCCCCGAACCAGCCCGGCAAAGAGCTGCGCGAGCAGGCCGAGCGCGTGGGCGAAAAGGCAGAGCAGCTCGCCCAGGAGGGTCAGCAGCTCGGCAAGGAGGCGCGAGAGCAGGCCGGGCGCGCGGGCGACAAGGCAGAGCAGCTCGCCCGCGAGGGTCAGCAGCTCGGCCAGGAGACGCGCGAGAAGGCCGAACGCGTGGGCGAAAAGGCGGAGCAGCTTGCCGAGCGCGGGCGCCAGGCGGGCCGCGACGTCAACGACCAGATGAACAGGGTCGGCGAGCAGACAGGTGCGCTCAAGGACAACCAGGGCGCGCGCCCGCAGTCGGCGCCGCCCGCCGCTCCCAAGGACAAGGCCGCGCCGCAGCCCCCGCAACAGGGCCAGGCTGAGGGAGCCAAGAAGCAGGAGGGAAATGCCGCCGCGATGGAGCGCGACGAGTGGACGAAGGCAGCGAAGGACAACGACTATCAGGTCACCTTCGGCCGCGACGGCTCGGTCATCGCCACGAAGGAGGCGAAGCGGACCGGCGCGCGCCCGTCCGACGAGGCGCTCCGCAACGCGGTCGGCGGCAAGCTCGCGGACAGCGATCACGACGCGGTGAAGAAGCTGCACGTCACGGTGCGCGACGGCGTGGTCACGCTGCAGGGCACCGTCGCCAGCGTGAAGGAGGCGACCGAGGCGGTGAAGGAGGCCATGGACGCCGACGGCGTCACCAAGGTGATCTCCTACATCCGTCACGGCTCATGACGCCATGAGGTCCTCCTCCTAGCCGCAGTCACGGAGGTGCATCCGTTCGCCGACGGGCAGATGCCCCCCCCGGCTCATCCGGTTCCCGCCCCCCTCAGCACCCTCCAGAGCCGCAGCAGAGCGGCGGTCACCCGCACAGGAGACGGGCCCAGATCGGCGTTTTCGGCGCGGAAGCGCACTCCCGTGCGCTGAGCACCGAAAACGCCGAGGTGGGCCCGTATCCGAAGCGGGTGACCGCCGCTCTAGTGGGTGAAGTCTTTGGGGCGGAGCTTGACGGAGCGCTCCACGGCCTCCGCGGGTGAGAGCGCCAGCATGAGCGTCTCATCGAAGCAGTCGGATCTCGACACGACAACGACCTGCGTGCCCACGGGCAGCTCGGTCTTGAGCGGCGTCTTGCCGAGCGTCTTTCCCTTCCAGCTCACGGTCGCGTCCGGCGGATCGCTCGCGATCGTCACGCTCGCCCTGGGGCCCTCCTCGGGCTTCTTCTGGACGGTCTCCCCGGCCTCGGCGCCGTGCGAAGCGACCGCGGGAGCATCGGGGGCGGGCGCGCGCTGGTTCGCGACGTGGACCGCGCCGCCGACCAGCGCGACCAGCGCGGTCAGGGCGGACGCGCCGATCAGGTAGCCGCGCTTCGAGGCCGACACGGGCCCGGACGTGGTCGCTCGCAGGCTCACCGAGTCGCTCACGGGGGTCCTGGGCCGCTCGACGCCCGACGCCCGCTCGGCGCCCGACACGCGCTCGAAGCCCGAGGCCCGGTCGATGCCCGACCGGCTGGACTCCCCGACATAGGGGAGCCTGCTGCCCGAGCCGGAGCTCGAGGGAACCATCGCGACGCCGATGCCGCTCATCGTCACCTGGCTGGAGGCGTCGCTCAGGAGCGACGCGCTGGCCACCCGCTCGATCTGCGCCTTGATCTGCTGGCGTATGGAGGCCCGGCTCTCGGCGAAGATCCCCCGCATGCAGGCGCCGAGGAACTCGCTGCGGACGTCCTCGCCCGACCACTGAAGGTAGTTCTCGAGCACATCGCACATCTCCTGCGCCGTCGCGAAGCGCTTCGATGGCTCGCGATCAAGGGCCTTCGCGGCGATCTGATCGAGCGCGATGGGGATCCCCGGAACGACGGTGGAGAGCCGCGGTATTTTCCCCAGCAGGAGCTGGTGCATCACGGTGATCTGATCGCCCTCGAACAGCCGCCGCCCGGCGAGGAGCTCCCAGAGCACGACGCCGACCGCGAAGATGTCTGCCCGGCGGTCCACCGTCTTGCCCGCCGTGACCTGCTCGGGCGCCATATACGTCAGCTTGCCCTTGAAGGTCCCGCTCTCGGTGCTGGAGGCGTTGACGACGGCCTTGGCCACGCCGAAATCCACGAGCTTCACCGCGCCCTCGTACGTGATGAAGATGTTGTGCGGCGAGACGTCGCGATGCACGATGCCGAGAGGCCGACCGTCGAAATCGCAGAGCTCATGCGCGTAATGGAGCCCGCGCAGCACCTCGGCCACGATCCGGATCCACGTACCACGGACGAGCCCGCCCGTGCCGGACTCCCGCTCGACAGCCGCCTTCATGACGCGCTTCAGCGGCTGGCCCTCCAGGTACTCCATCAGAATGAAGTAGCCGTCCCGATCGCTGCCGACCTCGTAGGTCTGGACGACATTCGGGTGGTTCATGCGAGCCGAGAGCTTGGCCTCATCCATGAACATGAGGACCTGGCGATCCTCCTCGTCCCCGGAGCTGCGGAGACGCTTGACGACGACCAGCTTGTTCACCGAGGCGGGCCCGTGAGCCATCGCGAGGAAGACGTCTGCCATCCCGCCGCGGCCGAGCTTCGCGATGGGACGATACCGGCCGAGCCCAAGCTGGGTCGGTGTGTCTCTCAAGATCGACGCTCCGTGTTCTCCGATCACACTCACCTCAGTGTGCAAAATCCGATAATTGCGCGTCCGAGTCAATGCGAAGAGTTTGCGTCCTCGCCATCAAGGAAAACATGCTCCAATGAAGTGAATGGCCTACAATCGTATGAACAAGAGCGGCAAGAGACGACATCCGAACACACGCGCACACGCATTCGCGCGCGTTCACGCACATTCACGCGCATTCACGCGCATTCACGCGCATTCACGCGCACTCGCGAACACCGCACCCCCGCGCGTAGGTCCCGCGCTGCGCTGTGCCTGCTGCGCGCTACCTGCTCCGCATGAGGTGCTGCGTGCGCAATTCGCCGCTGGCCGGGGAGGGGCCGTGCCGCCGAGCCCTGAGGTGACTCCCTTCCCGGTGGCGCCCGCGCAAGGTCGATCGCATTGCAAACACGGGGTCTGCTGCGGGCGTTGATGGAAACGTAACAAGGGGTACGCCACGTGCAATCCGTCGCGACACGATCGCACGAATTTTCTGCAGCGTTCCGCGCCGGACGCAATACGCCGCGCGTTACCGCCGCGGCTCGATGACGATGACGATGACGAGGAGGACGGTGACGCCTGCGAGCGAGGCGCCGCCGCTCAGCCGCTCAGAGCTTCCAGAGCGCGCAGCCCCAGTGGACGCCGGTCCCGAGCGCGAGCACCATGGCGAGTTGCCCTTTCTTCACCCTTCCGGCGCGCATCTCCTCGTCGATGAGGATGGGCACGGTGGCGCCGCTCGTGTTGCCGAATCGATCGATGTTGCTCGGGAGCTTCTCGACGGGCACGCCGAGGTCCTTGCGAATGTGCTCGTTGATCCGGCCGTTCGCCTGGTGCGCCAGGAACACGTCGATCTGCTCGATCGCGAGGCCCTGAGAGGCGCAGAGCTCCCGCGCGGTCGCCGGGAGCTTGGTCACCGCGAACTTGAAGAGCTCGCGGCCATCCATGCGGGGGATATGCAGGTCCTCGTCGAACGACGTCGGCTTCCAGTACGGGCGCGAGCGGAAGCCGCCGCCCGGCACGAAGAGGAGCTCGGCGAAGCGTCCATCGGAGCAGATCTTGTTGGCGCGCAGGCCCGCGTCGCGATCGGTCGCGCGGAGGACGAGCGCGCCCGACCCGTCCCCGAACAGGACGGCGAGGTTCCGGTGGCGGTCGGCGTGCGCCCGCGCCTCCGGCGTCGCCGATCGGCCATTCTTCGGGTCGAGCGCTCCCCAGTCCTCCCAGGGCATGAAGCCGGCGTGCGCCTCCGCGCCCACGAACAGGATGGTCTTGGCGGCCCCGGTCTGGATCAGCCCGTCGATCGTCTGGAGGCCGAACAGCATCGCGGCACACTGCTGCCGGATGTCGAGCGCGGGGACGCCCGGAATGCCCAGCTTCGCGCCGAGAAGCGCCCCGGAACCGGGGAAAATATAGTCCGGCGTCATCGTGGCAAAGAGGATGTAATCGATCTCCGACGGTGCGATGCGCGCCGACGCGATCGCGCGCTTCGCCGCTTCGCACGCGAGATCGCTCACCCCCACGCCGTCCGGCGCGTAATGGCGCTGGCGGATACCGGAGCGCTGGTAGATCCACTCGTCGGAGGTCGTGATCACCCGCGCGAGGTCGTCGTTGGTGACAGGTTCTCCGGGCACGTAGTGGCCCGTCCCGATGATCTCAAATCCAATCTTTGTCACAGAAGTGCCTTACCCGAACCGCAGGCCCGCGGCGACCGGGAACCGCACACCCGCACACGACCGCGCCCGGCCGCCTCGCGCCGCAGCGCGGCGGGCGGTGCTCGCGCTCATGAGATCGCCGGGACGTTGCACCCAGCTTGACGGAAACGCGCCGCCTCGATAGCCTGCCAGCCGCGCTGCGGCGTTGTACCCGCCCCCGTCTTCGGCGGCCGCCGGGCGCCGCGATCAGCGTCGACGGGCGGCCCAGCTGCAGATGGGGCAGCCGGTCATGTCGTGGCGCAGCGCCGGGCAGTGCTCGCGGCCGAAGTAGATGAGCTGAAGGTGGAGCTTGCTCCACTGCTCGGGTGGGAACGTGCGCTTCAGGTCGCGCTCCGTCTCGACGACGTCCCTTCCGGACGACAGCCCCCAGCGGAACGCGAGCCGGTGAATGTGGGTATCGACCGGGAAGGCGGGGTGACCGAAGGCCTGTGCCATGACCACCGAGGCCGTCTTGTGACCGACCCCCGGCAGGGCCTCGAGGGCCTCGAACGAGGCGGGGACGACGCCGCCGTGCTCGGTCGCGATCCGCTCGCTCAGCGCCTTCAGGTGCCGCGCCTTGGTGGGCGCGAAACCGAT
Organism: Sorangium sp. So ce327; assembly: GCF_051530205.1. Lineage (NCBI taxonomy): Bacteria > Pseudomonadati > Myxococcota > Polyangiales > Polyangiaceae > Sorangium > Sorangium sp. So ce327. The sequence goes on from NZ_CP150330.1 coordinate 7,506,336, forward strand.
CCTCCGGATGAGCTGGGCGATCTCCTCGGTGGGCACTGCCGCCATGGCCGCGGGCGTCCGGGCGCGCGCGAGGAGCGCCGGCATCACCGCGTTGACCATCTTGTCCGTCGTCTGGGCGCTGAGCATCACCGCGACGAGCAGCGAATAGGGATCGTCGTGGGCCAGCGGAATGGGCGGGGCCGGGTACAATCGGTCGAGGATCTCGGCGATCCTCGCGGCTTTCTCGGCGCGCTTCACGGAGGCCAGGGCAGCCCGTAGAACGAGAGCAGATCGCCGAGCTCCTCATCGGAGAGGACCTCGCGGGAGAACGGCGGCATCTGCCCGCCGTAGCCGACGAACCCGCCGTGCCGGACCTTCTCGATGAAGACAAGCCGCCGGTCGGCCTCCGTGTACTCGCCGAGCGGGTGCTCCTTCAGCGTCTGGTCGGGCAGCGCCGGCGCCCGCGCCACGAGCCGGCCGTCCCCCGAATGGGCGCGCCCGTGACACGAGGCGCAGGCGCGCTCGTGGATGCGCCCGCCCGCGGCCGCGTCGCCGGCCGGGATCTGGCTCAGCTCGTAGACCGGCGTGAAGGGGACGGCCTCGGCCGCGCCTTCATCGCTGGGCAGCGACTCCAGGTAGGCATAGATGGCCTGCGCGGCGTCGTCGTCCGCCGTCCAGGGCAGGTCCTTCGTCATGAAGTAATAGAGACAATGGTTGATCGCGCCGAGGAGCTCGACCTCTTGCCCGCCCCAGTAATGCGGGCGCTCGACGGCGCCGGCCAGCGGGGCGCCCGGCAGCATGGCGTCGCCCGCGTCGCCGGCGACAGCTTCATGGCACGTCGAGCAGGAATAGCGATTGAAGCGCGTCTCCGCGATCGACGGGTCCCGGAAGAGCGCCGCGCCGTGGTCGACGGCCGTCGCGTCGACGACCTTCGTCTCGGGATCACCCGGACAGCCACAGAGGAGCGCCGCGCACGCGAGCGCGGCCGCAAGACCGCAGGGCGCCCTCACGGCGCCTCCGGCGCGACGCGCACGAGCCCGTCGGGATAGAGGCCCACCTCCGTGTCGCTGAGCGTCTCCAGCGTCTCTGGATCGAGCCGGAGCACCCTGCCGGGCGTCGCGCTCCTGTCGCCCTCGCAGACGACGAAGAGCCCGTGCGCCTCGTCGAGCTGCGCGAGGTGTGGCCGCATGCATTCATCGGCGATATTTCGGGTGACGACGCCGTCGTCGTCCGGGGTCACGCCGATCCGCACGATGGTGTCGGGCACCTGGGTCGGCACATAGATGGCGCTCCCGTCGGGGGTCCATGCGGGGAAGTAGGGCGCGCCGATCGTGAGGATCTTCCGGGAATCGTCGAACGTCTCCGACGCGACATCGAAGAAGCGCACGTCCCTGCTCTCCGTGCTGCTCACGGCGATGGTCTTTCCATCGGGCGACATGACGGCCGCGTAGGGTCCGTAGTTGTTGGCATGGGGCGACGGGCTGGAGGTAGACCCCACAGGCACGCGCTTCACCTCGGCGGAAGGGTCCGTCAGGTCGACGATCGCGAGCACGTCCTCGCCGTAACAAGCGACGTAGGCGCGGGCGCCGTCCGGGCGCGAGAGGGCGATTCCGTGGGCGGCCATGCAGACCGGGATGAACACCGGATCGGGCGATCCCGAGAGCACGACCTCCTCGGGATCGATCACCGCGAGGGACGAGCGCGCCGCCTCGACGTCGCCTGGGTTGTCGAGCACGCGTTTCAGATCGAAATGAGAGACGACCACGCGCTTGCCGTCCTCCGAGATCACGATATCACCCGGGTTGGCCTCGACGCGCACCTGCCCGAGGATGCGCAGATCGTCGAGCGCGAGCTTCTGGACGTAGCCCGCCACCACGCTCCCGCCGTGCACCGCGTGGGGGCCGATCGCGCCGGCGATGTCAGGGTACGACAGCGCGACGTAGACGGCGCCCCCCTCGGCGTCCACGGCCACATGGTGAGGCCCGTCGATCGTCACGGGATCGCGGCCCACGGGGTGGACGCCGAACCGCTCCCCGGTCGCGAGCGAGACAAGAGAGATCGTATCGGAGAGGCTATCGCTCACCAACCCCATCCCGCCCTCCGGAATCGTGATCTCGGGGAGTCGGTCCGGATACGCGTCGCCTTCGTAGGCCCTGTAGCGGTATTCGATGATGGGCTCGGGATCGCTGCAGCTCACCAGCATCGCCGCCGCGAGCGCGCAACCCAGGAATCGCGAAATGACCATAGATGACCTCGGGACGAGCGCCTCTGGCTCGGACGCGCCGCATCCTAGCAGCCGCCGGCGCGCCGGCCGCGGCTCCGCCCTACCATGGCTCGGCCCGCTCGTGCGCCTCGACGTGACGCTCCGCCGACGTCCGCCGCCGCGCTGCGCGATGTGGGACGCACTACGCGCGTTCTGCGCTCTCTCTTCCTCGGTCGGCGCCGGCCCCCAACGGCAGCGCTACCGCCCGAGTGAACATTTCTTGATCAGACGCTGTGGTGTTGTCATGTAAGGAAGCGATGAGCCAGACACGAGCGGTGGGCATCACAACATGGGAGCTCGGTCGGCGGCGGATCGCGCGAGCGCGCCCAGGTCGCCCCGCGGCGTGCTTCTTCCTTGCGTCCCTTGCGCTCGCGGCGTGTGCCGGGGAGGAGTCCATCGCTCCTGCGCCGGTACCGCTGCCAGCGCTCCGCGGCGCGCCGTCGCTGACGACCGCTCGCACCTGGGCGCCGCGCGCCGCGGTGGCCGATCCACCGGACAGGAACCCCGCTGTCCCGGCGGAGATCGAGCAGATGCTCGCGGAGGGCTACGGCGAGCTCGAGGGCGGGCCGGGGCAGCCGCTCGCTCCGGCGACGCTCGACGACACCCCTCCACCGCCGCGCGGCGAGCGGCCGACGCTCCTGACGAGGTTCGTCCACCTCGCCGACACCCAGCTCGCGGACGACGAGTCGCCCGCTCGGCTGGCGATCTTCGACTCGCCCGGCGTGTTCGCGTCGGCGTTCCGCCCGCAGGAAGGCCACGAGTGCCGGATCCTCAACGCCGCCGTCCGCACGATCAACGCGCTCCATCGCAGCGCGCCGATCGACTTCGTCCTGCTCGGCGGCGACAACGCCGACAGCGCGCAGACGAACGAGATCGCGTGGTTCTCGGCCATCCTCGACGGCGCCGAGCGCGTCGAGTGCGACTCGGGCGCTGACGACGACCCCGTGCCAGGCCCCGACAACGATCCCAAGGATCCGTTCTTCGCCGAGGGGCTGCTCGTTCCCTGGCGATGGGTGACCGGCAACCACGATGTCCTGCACCAGGGGAACTTCCCGGTGCACACGCGCGCCGAGCTCGCGACGGGGAGCTGGTCGGACGGCGGGACGCGCGACTGGTCCCTCCCCGGCGCGCCGGTGATCACGGGCGAGGTCGTCCCCGACCCGAGGAGAACGCTGCTGAGCGGCCCCGCGCTGCTCGATCGGGTCGCGGCGACCGGCGACGGGCACGGGATCGGGCCCGACGAGCGCGCGTACGGCAAAGCGTTCTACGAGTTCGACATGAAGGACACCCCCCTTCGCGTCATCGTGCTCGATACGGCCGCCGAGACGGGCGGGCCGAACGGCGTGATCCTCCAGGACGACGTCGATCGGTTCATCCGTCCCGCGCTCGACCGGGCGAAGCGCGAGCGCAGGTGGGTCATCCTCACGTCCCACCACGCGTCGCGCTCGCTCGGGGACGGCTCCTTCGCCGCGACGGGCACCCCCGCCGTGCCCGGCGCGATCGACGTCGATGCGTGGCAGTCGCTCGTCGGCGGCTACGACAACGTCCTGCTCCACCTCGCCGGACACACCCATGTGCACCGGGTGACCCGGGTCTCTCCGGCCGGCGGGCACGCGTACTGGGAGCTCGAGACCTCCGCGCTCGCCGACTACCCCCATCAGGTCCGCGTCATCGAGATCTGGGACGAGGACAACGGCTTCGTCGCCATCCGGGGCGCCGCCCTCGACTACGCCGTCGACGACGACCCGATCGCCGCCGAAGGGCGCCGCCGGGCCGTCGTGGACGTCACCTCCGGCTTCGGCGACGACGGCCGCGGAGAGCCCTCGTGGCGCAACGTCGAGCTCTCGATCGCGCGGCCTGACTGACCTCGCGCGCCGCGCGCGGGCGGCCCCAGCCGTCGCTCATCCGCCGTCGCGCAGCGGCACCGTCTCCCGCAGCTCGATCGACAGCGGGGGTCCGCCCCCGCTGCGGATCGCGGCGGCCATCGTATGCCGCGCCGAGGGCTGGTAGAGCGCGAACTGCCAGGCCGAGCGGTCGTCGCCGAGCCGCGGATCGAACGAGATGCCGATCGCCGGTCCATCGTCCAGGTGGAACGAGAACTGATCGAGCGGGATCGCGAGCCCCATCCCGCGCGCCTTGATGTACGATTCCTTGAGCGTCCAGTACTCGAAGAAGCGCGCGCGCTGCCTCTCCGGCGGCAGCGCGCGCAGCGCCGTCACCTCGCCCGGCGAGAAGAAGCGATCGGCGATGTCCACCGCGCTGCTCGCGCGCTCGGTGTCCTCGACGTCGACGCCCACGTCGCGATCCAGCGCGACCAGGCAGGCGATCAGCCCCCGCGTGTTCGACAGGTTGAACCGGATCGGCGGCACCCCCGGAGGTCCGGCGATCTGCGGGCGGCCAAACTCGTTCCGGACGAACGACCACGCCTCGGGCGCGACGTTCGCGTACTTCGAGAGGACCGTGCGCACGAGGGCGCGGGTGAGCAGGTACTCGTGCCGGTTCTCGGCGAACAGGAAGCGCGCCTGCTGCGCCGCCTCGTCAGGCGTCATCAGCCGGTGGTACGCCTCGAGCAACGCCTCGTCGCGAGCCGAGTCGCAGAAGACGTACCAGAGGTGCGCGGCGCCGGGGCCGATCGTGAGCATCTACATCCTCGGCGGCGCCGCGCCTGCAGGGCCCGGCAGGATCTCCCGAAGGCAGCTGTCGGCGCTGCGCTCGACGGGCCGCTGGCGCGGATATCCGAACGACACCTCCTCGAAACGAACACCGTCGATCCAGTCGGTGCGGGGGATGTGGAGGTGCCCTGACACGACCACCCGCGCGCGGAACCGCGTGTGCCAGTCGTGCGTGCGCCGCGTCCCGCACCAGATCGAGAAACGCGGGATGTGCCGCAGCCGCACGAGCTCTTCGCGCAGCGGGAAGTGGTTGATGAGCACCGTGGGGCGCCCCTCGATCGCGCCGAGGCGGGCCTCCGTCGCGGCGAGGCGGGCCCGGCACCACGCGGGCCGGCTCGCGTAGGGGGCCGGGTCGAGCAGCTCCTCGTCGCTGCAGAGGACGCCGCTCTCCATGGCCCACGCCACCGCGTCGCGCTCGGGCACGCCGTCCGGCCGGAAGCTGTAGTCGTAGAGCAGGAACATCGGCGCCAGCACGTGCGGTCCGCCCTCGCCGTCCCAGAGCACGTAGGGGTCTTCCGGCGTGAGCACGCCGCGGCTCCGACACAGCTCGACCAGCCGCTCGTACCGGGCCTGGCCGCGCGGACCGCCGCGCTCACTCGGCATCGTATAGAGCTCGTGGTTGCCCGGCGCCCACACGAGCCGCTTGAACCGCGGACCCAGGGTCTCGAGGACGTAGATGAGGTGCTGCTCCGTCTCCCCGAGATCCCCCGCGAGGATGAGCCAGTCGCTCGGCCGCGGCGTGATGCGCTCGATGGCCCACCGGTTCTCCGCATACCCGACGTGGAGATCGCTGAGTGCGAAGAGCTTCATCCGAATACCGCGCCGCCAGGGGCCGGACCGGCGAGCCGGCCGCCCCCCACCCAGACCACGGCCGACGACGGGCGTCCACTGCCGAGCGCCGCCGCCGAGCGCGGCGGCCCCCGGGGCAAGGCGACACCCCTTCCCCATTTTGCGCCCGGTTCCGCGGCTCCTGGCGCGCCGCATTAAACTAGGGCTCCAATCCTTGTGCCACCTGTGCTACGCGCGTGTGAAGTCAGCACCATGCCTCTGCCCCAACGACAAGGTCTTTACGATCCGGCTTTCGAACACGACGCATGCGGTCTCGGATTCGTCGCCACGCTCCGCCGTGAAGCGACGCACGAGGTCGTCTGCCAAGCGCTCGAGATCCTCGAAAATCTAACCCATCGCGGCGCCGCTGGCTGCGACCCCTGCACCGGCGATGGCGCGGGCGTCCTCCTCCAGATCCCGCACGAGCTGTACGCCACGTCCCTGGCCGCCCTTGGCATCGCGCTGCCTGCTCCCGGCGACTACGCCGTCGCGACGGCGTTCTTCTCCCAGCTCCCGTCGCGGCGCCGCCAGTGCGAGGCGATCCTCGAGGCCGCGGTCGTGCACCACGGACAGCGCGTCCTCGGCTGGCGTGACGTCCCCATCGACGACGCGGCGCTCGGCCCGATCGCGCGCGACTCGCGCCCCGCGATCCGCCAGCTGTTCATCGGCAGGGTCGCGCCTCGCCAGTCCTTCGAGCAGGTCCTGTATGCGATCCGCAAGCGCGCCGGCCGCGCCGCCAACGCCGACGACTTCTACATCACGTCGTGCTCGTCGCGGACGGTCGTCTACAAGGGCCTGATGCTCGCGGAGCAGGTCGCGGCGTTCTACCCCGATCTGTCCGACAAGCGCACCGTGTCGCGGCTCGCGATGGTGCACTCGCGCTTCTCCACGAACACCTTCCCGACGTGGGAGCGCGCGCACCCGTACCGGGTCATCGCGCACAACGGCGAGATCAACACCGTGCGCGGCAACACCGCGTGGATGTCGGCGCGCGAGGCGCTGCTGAAGAGCGATGTCTTCGCGAACGCGATCGAGGACTTCAAGCCGATCATCCGCCCGGGCGGCTCCGACTCGTCCGCGCTCGACAACGTGGTCGACTTCCTGCTCGCGAGCGGCCGCTCGCTGCCCCACGTGATGATGATGCTCGTGCCCGAGGCCTGGGCGCTCGACCCGGACATGTCGGCCGAGAAGAAGGCGTTCTACGAGTACCACGGCTGTCTGATCGAGCCCTGGGACGGCCCCGCGGCGCTGTGCTTCACGGACGGACGGCTGATCGGCGCGACGCTCGACCGGAACGGGCTGCGCCCCGCGAAGTACGTCGTGACGAGCGACGGGCTCGTCGTGCTCGCGAGCGAGTTCGGCGTCCTCGACATCGAGCCGGCGCGCGTGATCCAGAAGGGGCGCCTCCAGCCGGGCAAGATGTTCCTCGTCGACACGACCGAGGGTCGCGTCGTCAGCGACGACGAGATCAAGCGCCGCGTCGCGACGCAGAAGCCCTACGCGGCGTGGGTCGCCGAGAACAAGATCGATCTGCGCGCCCTCGAGGACGTGCCGAGCCTCTACACCATCCCGCACGCGGACCTCCGGGGCCTGCAGCAGGCGTTCGGCTACACCGAGGAGGACCTGCGGATGATCCTCGGGCCGATGGCCACCCTCGGCGAGGAGCCGGTGGGCTCGATGGGCATCGACATCCCGCTCGCCGTGCTCTCCGAGAAGCCCCAGCTGCTCTTCCGCTACTTCAAGCAGCTGTTCGCGCAGGTCACGAACCCGCCGATCGACCCGCTCCGCGAGGAGATCGTGATGTCGCTCGTGAGCTGCGTCGGCGGCGAGGGCAACCTCCTCGAGGAGACGCCCCGCCAGTGCCGGATGCTCGAGCTGCCGCACCCGATCCTCACGCAGGACGACCTGTCGAAGCTGCGGAAGAACGTCTTCCCCGACTTCCGCGCGGCCACGCTGCCCATGTACTTCCCGGTCGACGGCGACCCGGAGGACAACCTGCGCGCCGCGCTCGCGAAGCTCTGCAAGGACGCGAGCCGCGCGATCGCCGACGGCGCGAGCATCCTCATCCTCAGCGACCGCGGCATCGACGAGACGCTCGCCCCCATCCCGAGCCTGCTCGCTGTGGGCGCCGTGCACCACCACCTCATCAACGAGGGGGCGCGCACGCGCGCGGGCATCATCGTCGAGACCGGCGAGGCGCGCGAGGTCGGCCACATGGCGCTGCTCATCGGCTACGGTGCCGGCGCGGTGAACCCGTACCTCGCGTTCGAGTCGATCGCGGCGATGTGCCGCGACAAGACCCTCGGCGCCGACCTCTCGCCGACCGCGGCGGGCTCGCGGTACGTGAAGGGGCTCAAGAAGGGCATCCTGAAGATCATGTCGAAGATGGGGATCAGCGCGCTCTCCAGCTACCAGGGCGCGCAGATCTTCGAGGCGATCGGCATCGATCAGCTCGTCATCGACGCGTACTTCACCGGCACGGCGTCGCGCGTCCGCGGCGTCGGGCTGCGCGAGATCGCGGAGGAGGCGCTCGCGCGCCACCACGCGGCGTACGGCGAGCGGGCGCGCGCGCACCTCGACGTCGGCGGCCACCACCACTTCCGCGTGTCCGGCGAGCGGCACCTCTGGACGCCGCAGTCGATCGCCTCGCTCCAGCGGGCGGTCCGCCTCGACGACGCGAAGAGCTACGCCGAGTACGCCTCCGTCATCAACGAGCAGCAGGAGCACCCGATGTCGCTCCGCGGGCTGTGGGACTTCAGGCCCGCGGGCCCGCCGGTGCCGATCGAGGAGGTCGAGCCCGCCGCCTCGATCGTGAAGCGCTTCGCCACGGGCGCCATGTCCTTCGGGAGCATCTCGAAGGAGGCGCACGAGACGCTCGCGATCGCGATGAACCGGATCGGCGCGCGGTCGAACACCGGCGAGGGCGGCGAGGACCCAGCGCGCTTCCTCCGGCTGCCGAACGGCGACTCGAAGCGGAGCGCGGTGAAGCAGGTCGCCTCGGCGCGGTTCGGCGTCACGGCCGAGTACCTCGTGAACGCCGACGAGCTGCAGATCAAGATGGCGCAGGGGGCCAAGCCCGGCGAGGGCGGCCAGCTCCCGGGCCACAAGGTCGACGCGGTGATCGCGAAGGTGCGCCACTCGACGCCCGGCGTGACGCTGATCTCGCCGCCGCCGCACCACGACATCTACTCGATCGAGGATCTCGCGCAGCTCATCTTCGACCTGAAGAACATCAACTCGAAGGCGCGCATCAGCGTGAAGCTCGTCGCCGAGGCGGGCGTCGGCACCATCGCCGCGGGCGTCGTGAAGGCGCACGCCGACGTGGTGCTGATCAGCGGCGACTCGGGCGGCACCGGCGCCTCCCCGCTCACGTCGATCCACCACGCGGGCGTCGCGTGGGAGCTCGGCCTCGCCGAGGCGCACCAGGTGCTCGTGATGAACGGGCTCCGCGGCCGCGCCATCGTGCAGACCGACGGCAAGCTGATGACGGGCCGCGACGTCGCGTTCGCCGCGCTGCTCGGCGCCGAGGAGTTCGGCTTCTCCACCGCGCCGCTGGTCGCGACCGGCTGCATCATGATGCGCAAGTGCCACCTCAACACCTGCCCGGTCGGCATCGCCACGCAGGACCCGGAGCTCCGCAAGAAGTTCACGGGCGCGCCGGAGCACGTCATCAACTTCTTCTTCTACGTGGCGGAGGAGCTCCGGCAGATCATGGCGCGCCTGGGCTTCCGCACGCTGACCGAGATGGTCGGGCGCTCCGACTGCATCGTGCAGCGGAGCGCCGGGCTCCACCCGAAGGCGAGGAAGATCGACTGCTCCGAGGTGCTGTACCGCCCGAAGGAGGCGCTCACGAGCCCGACCCACTGCGTGGAGCTGCAGGACCACAAGCTCGACCGGGTGCTCGACCTCAAGCTGATCGAGAAGGCGCGCGCGACGATCGACGGCGGGGCGCCCGTCGTCATCGAGACCCGCGTGAAGAACTCGGATCGGACGCTCGGCGCGATGCTGAGCGGCGAGATCGCGCGCCGCCACGGCAGCGCCGGGCTCCCCGAGGACAGCATCGTGGTCAAGTGCGCCGGCAGCGCCGGCCAGAGCTTCGGCGCCTTCGCCTCGCGGGGCATGACGCTCGAGCTCGAAGGCGACGCGAACGACTACGTCGGCAAGGGCCTCTCGGGCGGCGTTGTCGCTGTGCGGCCGCCGCGCGAGGCGCCGTTCCGGCCGGACGATCAGGTCATCGTGGGCAACGTCGTGCTGTACGGCGCGACGAACGGCCGCGCGTTCTTCAACGGCCGCGCCGGCGAGCGCTTCGCGGTCCGGAACAGCGGGGCCACGACCGTCGTCGAGGGCGTGGGCGACCACGGCTGCGAGTACATGACGGGCGGCACCGTGATCATCCTGGGCACCACCGGCCGCAATTTCGGGGCCGGCATGAGCGGCGGGCTCGCCTACGTCTTCGACGAGGACGCGCTCTTCGAGGCGCGCTGCAACAAGGAGATGGTGCAGCTCGAGACGATGACCGCCGCCGACGCCGAGTCGGTGCGGGCGCTGCTCGAGGAGCACGTGCGGCGCACGGGCAGCCGGAAGGCGATCGAGCTGATCGAGTCCTGGCAGGCTGTGCTGTCGAAGTTCGTGAAGGTCGTCCCGAGCGAGTACCGCCGCGCCCTGGAGGCCGCGGCGTCGCCCGCGACGAACGGAGCGGACGGGTCCGACAGGCTCGTGTCTCTCCTTTCTCCTTCCACCCCCTATGTTTCCACTGGACGTTACATCCCCGCCAACGCGGGTCCCCTGAGCACGGGAGAGAGGTCGGCCGCCCATGGGTAAGGTACGAGGCTTCCTCGAGATCCAGCGGGTCGACATCAAGAAGCGGCCCGTCTCCGAGCGTTTGAACGACTGGCAGGAGTTCGAGCTCCCGGTCCCCGACGCCGAGCTGCGCGATCAGGCAGCCCGGTGCATGGACTGCGGCATCCCGTTCTGTCACGACGGATGTCCGCTCGGGAACCTGATCCCCGACTGGAACGATCACATGTTCCGCGATCGCCTCCCCGAGGCGATCGCGTCGCTCGACGCGACGAACAACTTCCCCGAGTTCACGGGGCGCGTGTGCCCCGCGCCTTGCGAGGCGGGGTGCGTTCTGAACATCGAGAGCAAGCCGGTCACCATCAAGAACGTCGAGCGCGCGATCGCGGATCGCGCGTTCGACCGGAACCTGGTGGCGCCGGTCATCGCGAAGCAGCGCACGGGCAAGAAGGTCGCGGTGATCGGCTCGGGGCCCGCCGGGCTCGCTGCTGCCCAGCAGCTCGCGCGCAAGGGCCACGACGTGACGCTCTTCGAGCGCGACGATCGCATCGGCGGCCTGCTCCGGTACGGCATCCCCGACTTCAAGATGGAGAAGCACCTCATCGACCGGCGCATGGAGCAGATGCAGGCCGAGGGGGTGACGTTCCGCACGGGCGTCCACTGCGGCGTCGACATCACCGGCGACGCCCTGCGCGAGCAGTACGACGCCGTCGTGCTGTGCGGCGGGGCGCGCCGGCCGCGCGACCTGCCGGTGCCCGGCCGGGAGCTGAAGGGCGTCCATTTCGCGATGGATTTCCTGACCCAGCAGAACAAGCGGGTCGCCGGCGACGTGATCCCCGACAGCGAGGCGATCTTCGCCACGGACAAGCGGGTGGTCGTCATCGGCGGCGGCGACACCGGCTCCGACTGCCTCGGCACGAGCCACCGCCACCGCGCGGCGCACGTGACGCAGCTCGAGCTCCTCCCCCGCCCCCCCGAGCAGCGCTCGCTGACGAACCCGTGGCCCGCGTGGCCGCTCATCCTCCGCACCTCGTCCTCGCACGAGGAGGGCGGCGAGCGCGACTGGTCGGTGTCGACCACCGCGTTCCTCGGGGACGAGCACGGGCACGTCCGCGCGCTCCAGGCGATACGGGTGAAGCTGGAAGGTGGGAAGTTCGTGCCGGTCCCGGGGAGCGAGTTCGAGATCCCGTGCGAGCTCGTCCTGCTCGCGATGGGCTTCGTCGGCTCCGAGCGCGAGGGGCTGCTCGAGCAGCTCGGCGTCGAGATGGACCAGCGCGGCAACGTGAAGGCCCACGGCGGGCGCACCAGCGTGGAGGGCGTCTTCGCCGCGGGCGACATGTCGCGCGGACAGAGCCTCGTCGTCTGGGCCATCGCGGAGGGGCGCAAGGCCGCGGACGCGGTCGACGCGTACCTGATGCAGCCGGCCAAGCGCCGGCTGGCGCTCGCGGCGGGCTAGAGCTCGACCGTGCGAGCGCTGGTCTGGGACGGAACGGCCGCGCGCGTCATCGACCGCGACCCCCCCTCGACCACGGCCGGCATGGCCGTGGTCGAGGTGCGGTGCGCCGGGATCTGCAACACGGATCTCGAGATCATCCAAGGTTACATGGGCTTCCGCGGCACGCTCGGGCACGAGTTCGTCGGCGACGTCGTGGAGGGCCCGGCCGCCTGGCTTGGCCGCCGCGTGGTGGGCGAGATCAACTTCGCGTGCGGCCGCTGCGAGAGCTGCGCGCGCGGGCTGGGCAGGCACTGCCCGACGCGCACCGTCATGGGCATCGTCGGCGCCGACGGCGCGCTGGCGGAGCGCGTCGCGGTGCCCGTGGCGAACCTCCACGCCGTGGCCGACGGGGTCGACGATGAGGAGGCGGTGTTCGCGGAGCCGCTCGCGGCGGCGTTCGCGATCCTGGAGCAGGTGCGTGTGTCGCCGGGCGCGTCGGCGCTCGTGTTCGGCGACGGGAAGCTCGGCCTGCTCATCGCGCAGGTGCTCCACCAGGCTGGCGCCCGCGTCCTCGCGGTCGGCAAACACGAGGAGAAGCTCGCCCTGCTGCGCGCGCAGGGCATCGCGACCGAGCTCGTTCGCCCGGAGCCCTCGGGCCAGGCCGACGCCGGTGCCTCGCCGCCCCGGGGCGCCTGGGCCGGAGATCCGGCCGAGCTGGTGGTCGAGGCCACCGGCACCGCCGAGGGGTTCGTGAGGGCCGTCCGCGCGACCCGGCCCAGGGGCACGCTCGTGCTCAAGAGCACGGTGGCCGGGCTCTCCAGCGTCCACCTCGCCGAGCTCGTCATCAACGAGATCACCGTCGTCGGCTCGCGCTGCGGGCTGTTCGGGCCAGCGCTGCGCGCGCTCGAGGCCCGGACCGTCGATGTCCGCTCCCTCGTGTCGGCGCGGCTCCCGCTGGAGCGCGCCGCAGAGGCGCTCGCGGCCGCCGCAGCGCCCGGCGCTCTCAAGGTGCTCGTCACCCGCTGAGCTCGGCGCGCTGGCTGTCAGCTCGTCCGGGTGGCCTGCGGCCAGCGCGGCATGTTCGCCAGGCGCATTGCGTGAGAATTTCTCGCGGCTGGCCGGAATAGATCCTTCTAGGGGGGCCGCAGGCCGCGCCCCCGATCAGGAGCTGCGATGAGCGCGACGGACAGCCCACACCACGACGACCGCCGAGAGGACGCGCACAACGAGGCCAGGCGAGCCAGGGAGAGCTGGGAGCAGCAGCGGCTACGGGAGCTCGACCTCGTCGGCATCGAAGAGGATGCGTCGACGTTTTGCCTTCATTGTCGCCGTGAGCTGCTGGGGCAGCTCGCACGGGCCCAGGCGCGCGGCTCGGTGCTGTTCGAGCTCGTCAGGCGCGAAGGGCTGAGCCCTCTTCCCTTCCACGACCCCCCGTCCGCGGCCGAGGGCGGTCACACGCCGGGGTACCGGCGCCACCTCCGGGAAGCCGCAATGCACAAGCGCCGCGCCCTGTGGATCCCCCTCGCGTGCCTCGCGCTCGGCGCGCTGGTGCTCTGGGTGGCATTCGTCCTCCTGAGGCGCTGAGGGCGAGGGGCCGCTCGCGTCCGGATGTGATCCGGACAGGGAAGCGGTCGTTGAAAGAGGGGCGCAGATTCGTGCGTTATGGGATCACCTGCGCTGTGCGGCGCTCCTAGCGGCGGAACAGGCCGGACATGAACCGCGATGGCGGCGGGAGCTGCCGCGGACGCCACGCCGACGCGGCCACGATGGACACGCCGTTGCGCATGAGCAGGAGCGCGGGCTCGTCGCTCCGGACGTCGAACCCCTGGCTCAGGCGGAGCGCTCCGCGGACCAGCGACTCGTGCGGCGAGACGCGGAGCGGCTCGAAGCCGTTCATGCGGAGGCGGCGCTGCCAGGCGCCCCGGCGCTCGTGCCGCTCGACCCGCGCGGCCCCCTCGCCCACCACCACGTTCATCACCTCCTGCCCGAAGAAGACCTGCTCGATGGTCTCCCGCGCGGCGATGTGCGGCGGGAGCAGCGCCTCGAGCGCCTGGAATACCGCGTAGTAGTGGCCGATCGCCTCCGACAGCCGCGGGAGGAACTGGTGCGCGTTGTGCTCCACATCCGGCTCGACGAGCGTCAGCACGCGCGGCGACAGCGCCCGGATCCTCGTGAGGATCGTGTCGCGGTTCGCGGTGGCGTGCACCGAGGCATCCGGCACGTGGTGCAATGCGAACGCCGCATTGACCGCAATGGGCGCCGTGGAGCGGGACGCGATACGGCTCCAGTCGACGCGCTCCACCGAGGACGCGACGCCGTGGAACTCGAAGGGGACCTTCAGGCGCTCCGCCCACCCCCCGATGAACGCGCCCGCCCAGCGCAGCCGCTGTTCGGGATCGGGGCCCCGGCACGGCAGGTCGATGCCGGTCAGCCGGACCCGCGGCGGGCCGCCGGGCCGCGTCGCCAGCCGGTGTAGCAGGAATGGCCACTGCGTACCGCCGCCAACGCCGATGTCGATGACATGGATCTCCCCTTCGTCCTGGAACGCCTCGACGATGGCCGCGTTCGCGCTGAGGTAGCCGAACCGGATGAGCGGCGTCGCGTGCACGAGCAGCTGAAACGCCGCGAGCATGTCCCGCGGCCCGGCGCTGCGCAGGTACAGATTCCCGTCGCCGGAGCGATCTCCGTCCAGGCGGGCGAGCAGCGCCCGGCCAAACACGCCAGAAATGCGCTCGGACGCGTCCCCCGTATCGGGCTCGGCCCGCAGGATGCCCTCGATGAGGGCCCTCGCGCGCTCGCTGTCCCCCGCGTCGATCGCCTCGCCCGCCGCGAGGAGGCGGCTCAGGAACGGGCGGCGACGCGAGTGGGTCTGGCGGGTCCCCGAGCTCGGCTGCTGCCCTGGGCTGGACGCTGTCGAGCTGGTGGGCCCCTCGATGTGCGCTCGTAGGCTAAGAGGCGCCTCTTCGGCCGATACGTGTCTACGGATCGCGTTCATGGTGTCCAGGGCTGTTCAACCAGGCAGCCCGCCGTCCTGGCTGGGCTCTCCGCGGGCAGCCGATTTCAGGCGAGAACGCATGACGTCGACCACCTCGCAGGAGCCAGGGGTTTCAATGTTTGCAGATGTCGCTGAGGGAGAGCCCGACGGCGAGCAAGGGGCAGGCGCCCGCGGCAAGGCCGCGGAGCACGGCGCCCGCCCGTGACGCGACGGGGCCTGAGCTCGCAAGGAGACCCGACAGACAACTCTCTGTACATCGATGAAGCCGCCCGCCCGGTCAAGTCCAAGATCGTCATTGTGCGTCGCGCCCCCGTCCTCGTGTTCCGCGCGCCGTCCGAGCCTGTCTTCTGGCGACAGACGTAGGCACTCGTAGGCGTCCCGCGAGGCGCGCGTGATCGCGCCGCAGGCGGAAGCCCCGCCGGCCCCGGCGCGCGCGGATCGCGAGGAGCGCCGCCTCGATGACGCAGGCCGCGCGCGACGCGCAGGCCACGGCACACTTCACCGGTGGTCTCTTCAGGGCGCATCGTGGGCTCCGACCTGGCGAGCACGCGCCGGACTCGTTGAGTTGACCGTGGTCGTGACAGCACCTCGCTGGGGACGGGGCTTACACACCACATTACAACCCGCATAATCAGCTCTGTAAAGTCCCTATACATGGGCGTTCGGTCGATCGAGCCCACGTTGCGTCGCCGGATGGAGGCAACCCTGCGACGATCGCGCGCCTCTTCGCCGGAGAAACAGCGCCGCGACGGCCTTCAGGCCTTCGGAAGGAGCAGAGCGTTTGCTGGAGGTGATGTATGGAACGACCGCCCCCTCGGGCTCAGCAGCCTACGCCGGGAGTGACTTCCTCATCGCGACGCAGCCGGAAGACGAGCGCTCTCCAGCGACGCTGCGGCACCATTGACGCACTCCTGCACCTGTGCATGCGACGGCGGGCGCCAGCGGTTCAGTCGTTGTCGGACAGGTCGCTTCCCTCGGCGAAGTGGGAGCGATCGACGCCATTCTTCTCGAGCCAGCGTCGAATTCGATTCCTGTGCACTCCGAGCCTGGTGGCCGCGCGAGACACATTGCCTCGCTCGAGGCGAAGCGCCTCGGCGATCTCATCTTCGGGCAGCGCCTGTCCTGCGCGCGCCGGTCGAACATCGCTCGCCGTCGGCCGGGCCTGCGGCTCGATCGACTCCGGGCTCAGCCCGACGCCGGCGAGCGGATCCAGATCCTTGGCCTCGACCGTGCGCCGCTTCTCGTCGAGCGCGCGCGTCACGGCGCGCCGCGCCTCGCCGACGAACTCGCGCAGATTCCCCGGCCATCGGCGCATCGCGCACGCGATGATCATCGAATGGTGAATCGCCGGCGGCGCGCTTTGAGCGGCCGCGCCGACCGCCTTCGCGCATTGAGCGAGCAGCCACGGGATCTCCTCGGTCCTCTCGCGGAGGGGCGGGAGCCGGACCTCGGGCCGGCCGATACGGTAGTAGAGATCATCCCGGAAGCGGCCCTGGGCGACGCGGGCGCGGAGGTCGTGTGTCGCCGCGCAGATCCGGATCTGCACCGGGCGAGGCGCGACCGCGCCGAGCTCGAGGACCTGCCGGGTGTCGATCGTCCGCAGCAGCTTCGCCTGGACGGCCGCGTCGAGCTCCGCCACCTCGTCGAGGAAGAGCGTGCCTCCGTGGGCGGCCTGCACATAGCCGTCGGTGTCGTGCGTCGCGCCGGAGTAGGCGCCGCGCCTGGCGCCGAAGAGGAGCCGCTCCGCCAGGCCCTCCGGAATGGCCGCGCAGTTGACGGCGACGAATGGGCCGCGCGCCTGCGGCCCTGCCTCGTGGTAGGCGCGCGCCGCGAGCTCCTTGCCCGTGCCGCTCTCGCCCGTCACGAGGAGGCTGTCTCCCCCGGCCGCGGCGCGGATGATCGTGTCGTAAATGAGCTGCAGCCTCGGCCCGAGGACGCTCTCCTTTTCGAGGCGCACGCCCCCGCGCGCGAAGCTCCGGATGTCGCTGAGCGCGAGGAACACCGATGTCCCCGCGCCGACGACCTGGATCGCGTCCCTCCGCACCTCGCCGCGGATCGGCTCGCCGTTGACCGACGTCCCGTTGGTGCTGCCGAGGTCCTCCACGGTCCAGGCGCCGCCGTCGTACGCGATGCGGGCGTGTCGCCGCGACATGAGCGAGTCGTCCATGAGCGGCACGCCGCCGACGCCTCCGCGACCCACCACCACGGAGCCACGATCCAGCGGGATGGGAGCGCAGCGCGGCTGATCCCCCGAGAAGATCAGGACGATGCCGGGGACAGGCTCGGCGACCGAGGGCTCCGGTGCAACCGAGACGCGGACGGTGGAGTGGTCCATCGGGCACAATCTTACCCGCTGAAGAACCTGGCCGGCCAGTGGCCGGCCATCCCAACGGCATGCGAAGGCTCTCTGGGCAGAACTCCCAGCAAATCCAGGTCGCCCCGTTCGCCAGGTTCGGCACAAGTTGTGCTTGTTCCCTCGGCATGGTGGCCTCTGCAAGAGCTCGCATCCATCGGGACCGGGGGTCTGCCCTCGAGGTGAACATGGGATCCGGCCGCAACATCGAGGAGGCGAGCCGCCGCTCGTCCCGGCGTCTGCACACATCCCGCACCCTGCCGAGCCTCCCCACCCACCCCGGTCTCCAGAGCATCAGCGGACTCCGCGGCGCTCTCGAGTTCCTGGAGTGGCCGGCGTCCGAGTGGACGCCCAAGGACCTCCAGGAATGGTTCGTGGACCACCTCGTGACCCCGGGCTTGATGAAGCGCCCCCAGATCGTGCGCGAGCCCGGCGCGACGCCCGTCATGCTCGATCCCCGGGCCGACGGCGGCAGCAACCTCGAGGAGCTCATCCACAAGGCCCGCGGGCGCGTCATCACGGCCCTCCGGGGGCTGATCGCGCCCGTCGCCGACGATCGATTCCTGAACGCGGCGATCTACGGGGGCAGGGTCCGCCGGGCGGCGGTCGGCGGCCGTCCCGTCTGGGTCGCCTCGCCGCGCGAGATCGACTTCCTCGGCGACATTGTGCTCAGTTTGCTCGCCGCCGACATCCTGCTCGACCGGGAGTTCTATCGCGCACACCTGTGCATCTGCGAGGTGTGCGGAAGGGTGTCATTCAAGGAGACCGCGGACGCGCGAGGCGTATGCAGCGAGCATCGCAGCAGTGTGTCCGGGTTTACGCCGCGGGTGCGCTGAGCGCCTGCGGCGGAGTCGTGACGCCAGAGACGATAAAGGCCGGCTGAAGAGCCGGCCTTCGTCATTTCTCCCGCCACGGATCCGGTCCGCCCGCCGCATCGCGGAGGGCCGGCGCGGACGGCGCCGCGTCAGTTCGCGTCGAACGAGACCCAGGCGCCCGTCGCCCAGGTGTCATCGGCCTTGAAGGCGCCGATGTAGCTCGCCTCCGGGTCGAAGAAGCCGTCATCCGGCGGGGTCGCCGCGTTCTCGGTGAGCGTGGCCTCAGGCCGGAAGTCAGGCGTTGCGGCGAAGCAGTCGGCGAGCCCGGGATCCTCGGCGCTGTTGGTCGCCTCGCCCTCGAACCACGCGACCTCGTCCGTGCCAGCGTCATCGTCGTCGTCGAGCTTCGACTCGGTCGCCGCCTCGGTGTCGGTCTCTTCGTAGGCGATGTTCGCCTCGATGTTGCCGAAGAAGATCGAGCTCGCGAGCTCGACCTCGGTGAGCTCGTTGCGGAGATCCACCCCCGCCTCGAAGCCGGTCACGATGGTGTTGAAGATGTGGGCCTTCGTCGAGCGGCGGAGCAGCATGCCGTACTGTTGCTTGTCGACCTCCTTGTTCTTGCCGCACAGGGTCGCGTTGTAGATCGTCGGCTCGCTGAGGGGCGTGTTGGCCGACGAGTCGGCGTCGTTGTCGCCCTCGAAGCCGTTCGTCTCGTCGGCGACGGACGGGTCCTGCTGGAGCGCGAGGAACTGGAGCTTGCCGGTGTAGCCGAGGTCGAAGTCGAAGCCGTCGTCGCCGTTCTGCGCGCAGATGAGGTGCTTCGCGTTGACGGTGCCGCCGAAGAACTCGAAGCAATCGTCGAGCGTGTGGTGCACCATCACGTGATCGACGGTCGTCCCGGAGCCCACGCCGGCGAAGGTGAGGCCGTTGACCTCGTTGTCCTGGGAGAGGAGGATCCCGCTGTACTCGATGCGCACGTACTCGAGGACACCGCTGTTGTCCGCGGGCTTGTCGCCGCCGTACTCCGTGCCTTCGCCGGTGATGCCCTCGACGCTGGCCTTGCCGCCTTCGACGTTGACGGGCGCCTCGCCGAGCAGGATGACGCCGCCCCAGTCGCCGGCGGCGCGATCGCCCTCCTCGCCCTGGCTCGTGAACACGATGGGCTTGCTCGCGGTGCCCTTGGCGTTGATCTTGGCGCCGGGCTTCACGACGAGCGTGGCGAGGCTCACCTTCTCGCCCATGATCTTCGTGCCGGGCTCGATGGTCAGGGTGGCGCCGCGCTCGACGAAGATGATCCCCTTCATGAGGTAGCACGTGTCGGCGGTCCACCTCGTGCTGGCGGTGATCGCCTCGCTGACCTCCACCGGGGAGGAGCAATCGGCGATGACGTCGCCACCACCGCCGCCGTCGCCACCGCCGCCCTCGCCGCCACCGCCACCGTCACCGCCGCTGGCGGAGCTGCTCGCGGACGAGGTGCTTGTCGAGGTCGGGGAGATCGAGTCGTCATCGCCGCACGCGGCAAACGCCGCGACGGAGAGCGCCGAGGCGCAAACCAAGCCCAATTTGAATGTACGCAATTTATTCTACCTCCTCCCCCAACATGGCGTGTGTAGGAAAACTCGTGACGAGCGCCGCGTGACGATTCAATGGCAGCTGCTCAGTAGGTGAGGGCGGCGCTCAACGTCACAGTCGTCCCGACGCTGTACTGGCTGGCGATCTTGTCCTCATCACCGTCGCTCCCCCTGGTGACGCGGACGGGCGCATTGAGGAGGTTCTCGCCGGCCAGCTTCACCTCGACGTGCTCGCCGAGGCGCTGGGCCACGGTCAGGTCAATCTGGTGCCGCGGCTGCTCGTACTCGTCCGCCAGCCCGTTGCGACCCACCCGCTTGAGCCGGGCGCCGAACACGTTGTAGAGGAGCCGGGCGCTCGTGCCGGTCGACTCTCTGGCGTAATCGAGCCCCAGGTTCACGACGAAGGGAGACTGGCCCTGGAGCGGGTGCGTCGGGGTGCTCTCGATGGTGACCCCTCCCTCGGTGTTCTCGGGATCGATCGTCACCTCCGACTGCACGAACGTGAGGTTTCCGAGCGCCGTGACCTCCTTCAGGAGAGGGGTGATGAAGCCCAGGCCCTTCCTGAGCTCGAGCTCGACCCCGGCGACATAACCGGCTTCTCCGTTCACGTAGCTGAGCCTGCCCCTGCCGCTGTTCGGGACGATGATCTCCTCGATCGGATCCTGGAAGTGCTTGTAAAAGACGCTGACCGCGGCCACCTCGCCGGCCGTCGGGAAGACCTCGAAGCGGAGATCGGCGTTCACGACGCTCGTCCGCCCGAGGTCCGGATTGCCTTTCGCCTCCATCCCGCTGTATCCCTCCTGATACAAGGTCGGGCTGAGCTCGCGGAGCTGGGGTCGGGCCAGCGTCCTGGATACGCCGAGCCTGACGTTCGAGATCGAGCTCGCCTTGAAGATGACGTTGGCCGCGGGCAAGATATCGACCTTGTCGCTCTCCTCCTTGATCTCCGGGCTTGCCGGGGAGTACCTGTCGAACGCCCTCAGCGACAGCGTGGAGGCCTCGATCCGGGCGCCGAGCACCGCGCGGAGCCATCGTGTGACGGCGGCGTCGGTCATCACGTAGCCTGCATAGAGATCGCTGTTCGCCGTGTAGGAGTCGGTCTCGCGCGTGATCTCCTCCAGCTCGAGCGCCGTGCCCATGTTCTCGTCCGAGAACAGCTGGCCCGGCTCCTGGCGCAGGATCGTCGGGTCCGAGCCCGGGCGCTGCTTGAACCGGAACCGGCGCGCGTTGAACTCGCGCTCTCGAAGGTTGAACAGACCGCCCAGCTTCACCCGGGTCGGGGTGTCCCCACGGACGAGAGGCTGGGTATAGGAGAGCTGCCCGCCGTAGTTCACGTCGGTCATGTCGCTGAAGAAGTGGGCGCCGCTCAGCGTGCCCTCGTCCCACGAGAAGGCCCCGCTCGCATCGTCCCTGATGTAGACGGTCTCCCTCGTATCGGGCTCGTCCGAGGACGCGTGGGAGATGGACGCCTTCCAGTCGAGGGTGCCGCCGTCCAGCGCGCCGATGCGGTGCTCTCCCTGGAGCTGACCCAAGGTGAGGGCCCGGGAGATGAACCGCTGCTGGGTGTCGCGAAACGCGCTGCTGCCGTCTGTAGGGTTCCCGCTGATCTCGCTGGCCAGATCCTCCGACGAGCGGCTGTGGAGTCCGGTGATCGTCACCTTGTGGTTCTGATCCGGGTTGTAGGTGACGCTGGCGAACGAGCCCCAGGACACCTGATCACGGATGCTCCCGGTGCTGGTGTCGCCGTTGGGTGCGGGCTCACCGCCCAGAGGATCGGGCTCGAAGGTTCTGGTGCGCTCTTCAGCGCGCGGAGCGAACTTCCGGCCATAGCTCAGGGTGGCGATATAACCGAGGCGCTGCTCGCCGCCGAGCTTCAGGGTGTCGCCGACGACCACGCTGCCGCTCCCGTTCGGCGGGGTGAACGACCGCGTCGTCACCATCGACGAGTTGATCGCCCGCCCATAGGCCGTCATCTCGTCCCTCGTGATGGTGCCGCCGCCCGGCTTGGAGCCGAGCCGCACCACCTTGTAGTCGGGGATCTCGCCGGGAAGCGCGCGCGCGCCGCCGTCGATCCCGAGCCAGTCGGTGCCCGAGCCGGCGTAGCTCAGGCGATCGCGGAACGTCGCCTGGCTGTTCAACCCGAGCGACAGCGATGCCTGGAACAGGAACTGGGTCGGGAGCTCGCGTGTGTTGACCTGGACCGAGCCGCCCACGAAATCGCCGGGGAGATCGGGCGTGAACGTCTTGACGACGGTGATGTCGCTGAGGATCAGCGACGGAAAGAGGTCGAGCGGGACGGCCTGCCGGTCGGGCTCGGGGCTCGGCAGGGGGGCGCCGTTCAGGAGCGCGTTCGTGTAGCGCTCGCCCAGGCCGCGGACGTAGACGTACCTGTTGTCGACAACGGTCGCGCCGACGATACGCTTCGCGGCCTCGGCGGCGTTGCGATCGGGTGTCTTCGCGATCTCCTTCGCGCCGATGGCGTCACCCACGTGGGCCGCGTTCTTCCGGATGAGCAGCTGCGCCGCGACGCTCGCCCGCTCCGGCTCGAACTCGACCTCGATGACCTCCTCTGTCTGCCGATCGGGATCGAGGCCGACATCGACATGGACCACCTGCCCGGCGGTCACCCGTACGTCCTGCACGCGCTGCGGCTTGTACGCCTCGTACCAGACCCGCAGCTGATGGGTGCCCGGCGGGAGCTCCAGCCGATACCGCCCGTCGAGGTCCGCGATCGCCTTGAGCTTCGTCCCCACGACGGACACCTGGGCGTCGAGCAAGGGCTCTTTCGTGGCGGTGTCCGTGACGACGCCCCACACCACGCCTTTCCCCGCGGGCGGCGGGCGCGACGGGCTCGGCTCGTCGAGCCCCGCGGCGTCCTCCGCCGCAGGACCGACGGCCTGAGGCGCCGCGCCGTCTGGCAGCGGCGCAGCGGCTCCGGGGTCGCCCTGCGCGAGGGCCGTGGCCCCCCAGCAAAGCGGTGTCACCAGCGCTGCGACTACCCCCGAGATCCTTCTGCGACTCATGCACCTGTCCCTTCGCGCGCTCCGAGCCCGGGCGCGACTCTCGATTCGATGGCCGGGCGCACGCGCGCCCGTCTGATGAGGAGAGCGGAGGGCCACCTCGCGCCCTCTCCCGTGCACCCCGCCGCGCCCGCGCGCTCGAGCGACGCGGCGGCGGCTCCCGCGCGCCTCGACTTCACCTCATCGAGTCATCGAGCCTCTGCCCTGGCTCAGCGCGCGGGCTTCTCCGTCAGGACGGCGATCGTCTTGGCCCCGCCCATGCGCGCGGCGTCCATGGCCTCCACGGCGACCGCGTAGACGGCCTCGTCATCCGCGTCGAAGTAAAGAACGTTGTCCGAGCGCGCCGCGAAGATCCGCGCGAGCCGCTCCTTCAGCTCGCCGCGCTGCACCTCGGCCTGGTTGATGCGGAGGACGCCGCGCTGATCCACCGTGAGCACCACGGGCTTGTCGGCGTCGACGGGAGGCGGCGCGAGCTTCGCGGTGTCGTCCTTCTTGGGCAGATTCAGCCAGAGCTGCTTGGCGAGCAGCGGCGTCACGACCATGAAGATGATGAGGAGCACGAGCACCACGTCGACGAGCGGCGTCACGTTCATGCTCGGCGCGACGCCGCCCTTCTTGCCTCCGCCCTGCGGAACGCTCATCCCCACGGCGCTATCCCTCCTCCGGCGCGGCGGACGCCCCGCCGCCCCGCTGGCTCACCTGCAGCGAGATCCCGGCGAACCCGACCTCCTGGCACAGCGCGAAGGCCTCCCGGACGCGGCCGTACCGCGCCGAGGAGTCGCCCTTGATGACCACCCGGCGCTCCGGCTCGGCGGCGCGGATGGCCCGCAGCCGCTCGCCGAGCGCGCCGAGGTCGGCGACAGCCTCCTTCTCGAGGAACACGGTGCCTGCGCCGGTGATCGTCACGTAGATCGGATCGAGCTTCGATTTCGACTTCGGATCCGGCTGAAACACCGCCGGGAGCTCGACCCGCTCGCCGTGCTCCATCTGGGGCGCGATCACCATGAAGATGATGAGGAGCACGAGCACCACGTCGACGAGCGGCGTGACGTTGATCTCCGGCTCAGGCGGCTGCTGCCGACCCGAGCGACCGCTCTCCACTCGAACGCCCATGTTCGTTCTCCATCTCGTCGATGAGCTCACCCGCGCTGCGCTCGAGCGCGAGCTCCACAGCGGCGATACGGGTGGTGAGGTAGTTGAAGCAAAGCACCGCCGGGATGGCGACCGCGAGCCCGAGCGCGGTGACGATGAGCGCCTCGGAGATGCCGGCGCTCACGGCGCCGAGGCCGCCCGAGCCGGTCGAGGCGATGGTCTGGAAGGCCGTGATGATGCCGATGACGGTGCCGAGCAGCCCGACGAACGGGGCCACCGAGCCGACCGTCGCGAGCACCGAGAGGCCGCGGCGCAGGTCGGCGGAGATCGCCTCCCGGCGCCGCGACACCTCGCGGCGCGCGAGCTCCACCGGTGGCACGCCGCCGTCGCCCGCCTCGACGGCGCGCTGGAAGCGGCGCACCGCCGCGCCGACGAGCCGGGCGAGCGCGGAGCGTCCATAGCCGTCGGCGATCGAGACGAGCCGCGCGGTGTCCCAGGCCTCCATCACGGGGCGCGCCTCCCTCGCGAAGCGCCGGGTCTCCGACGCCTGACGCGCGAGCGCGATGAGCCGCTCCACAACGACGGCGACGCTCGCCAGCGCCATGAGCACGAGGGCGAACGCGACGAGCTTGCTCAAAAGCCCCATGGTCGCCCAGATGTGCCCGAGATCAAACTGCATCATGGTGAACCTCCTTCGTTCCTCGCGCGAGAGGCCGAGTCCGCGGCCGCGCGCTCGACGTCATCTCTTCGCCTTGAACGGGATCCGGACCGTCTTGAAGGTCGACACCGGCCTCCCCTCGTGGATCGCCGGCCGATAGCGCCACGTCTTCACCGTCGCGAGCACCACGTCGTTGAACAGCGGATGGCCGCGGACGAGGGTGACGTTCGTGACCTCGCCGGTCTCGGTCACCACGAACCTGACGACCACGGTGGCCTCTATCCCCGCGCTCCGCGCCGCCTCGGGGATGGGAGGGAGCGAATTGGAGAGCGCGACAGGCGGCGTGGCGTTCTCGGGGAGGTGAATCGGCCCTTTCGGCTGCGGAGGCGGTGGCGGCGGCGGCGCGGGCGCAGCCACGGCGGCCGTCCCCGTGCCGCCGGGGACCCCGCCGGGCACGCCGCCCGGTACGCCTCCCGGCTCTCCGTAGGTGTCGTCGTCGCTCGCCTTGGCCTGGCCCGGGTCCGCCTCCGCCGGCGCCTCGCTGGGCACCGCGGTCGGCGCGACGAGCGCCGGGCGCCTGGGCGCCGCGGGGCGAGGCGCCGGAGCCTCCGCCGCCGGCGGCGGGGGCGGGGGCGCCGGGGCCACGGGGGGCGCCTCGGGGATCTGGGTGGCCAGCTTGACCTCGACGACCTCCTCCTCGGGCGGAGGAGGCGCGATCGCGCCGCTCAGGCGGGCGGCGGCGAGCGCGATGGCCGCGAACAGCAGGAGCCCTGCCGCAACCCCGATCGCGAGGCGCTTCGCCCGCTCAGGATCGGCCTCCCCTGCACTCCACGTTTCAAGATACATCGAGGCTCCCGGCGCACGCTGGCGACAACACAAGAGCTCCACCTGACCTCATGAGAGGGACCGGCAGGCTTCAACAAGGTCGCCCAGCATGTGAATCACCGTCTGCAGGGTACACTCGCTGCCGTTGCGGCCCGGTGACGGTGTGGCAACGATTGTCGTGCTCGCCCGGCAGGGCGCTCAGGCGCTGCGGCTCTCGGGGAGGTCGGGCGAAGCGGCGAATCGATAGCCGATACCGCGGACGGTCTGGATATAATCGCCGGCGCTGCGCAGCTTGTCGCGAAGCCGCTTGACGTGGGTGTCCACGGTCCTCGTCGTGATGCTCACGTCGATGCCCCACACGCCGTCGAGGAGCGCGGTGCGCGTCTGCACGCGCTCGCGCGCCTCGTACAGCGCGACGAGGAGCTTGAACTCGAGGAGCGTCAGCTCGACCTCCTCGCGCTCGACCCACACGCGGTGAGCGCCCTCGTCGATCCGCAGGCACCCGAACTCGATGCTCCGCTCCCCGTCCCCGGAGGACTTCGCGCGGCGGAGCACGGCTTGCACGCGCAACACGAGCTCCCGCACGCTGAACGGTTTGACGACGTAGTCGACGGCGCCGAGCTCGAAGCCGACGATGCGGTCGACCTCGTCCCCGCGCGCCGACACGATCATCACGGGGATCCGCTGGGTGCCATCGCTCTGCTGGAGAGCACGGCACACCTCGGTCCCCGGGATGTCGGGCAGCATGAGATCGAGCAAGACGAGATCGGGCCGCTGGTCCACGGCCAGCTGGACCCCCTCACCGCCCTGCCCCGCGAGGAGCACCTCATGCCCGGCTTGCCTGAGGTTGTAATCGAGCACCTTCTGGAGCGCCGGCTCGTCCTCGATGACTAAAATCCGCGCCATGGTGAAGAGCGCGTGTACCCGAGCGATGTGACGGACCGATGACCGGATGGCAACAGGGCGGTGCGGCGTCGAAAAGACCGCGCGAGCACGCAGGCGCAGCGGACGCGCGACGGGATGTAGCAGGGGAGCGCAGGCACGGCGAAAGGTCACGCGGGCGCGGCGCGGCGCGACGAGACGCCACGCGACGAGGTGCCCCCGAGGGCGCGCGGCGAAAGGTCGCACGGGCGGGGCGAGATGCGCTAGGCTCGTCGGGATGCTGCGGACTTTGCGACTCATCGCGGCCGACGTGCGCCAGAAGGCCACATGGTGCTACGGCAGCGATCCACTGCCAATCATCCTGAAGACGCTGGCGACCGACGGCACGGCGGCGATGGTCCTCTACAGGTTCACGCAGGCCGCGCGAGCCCACCGGATGCCGGTGCTCGAGATGGTGCTCAACAAGGCGACCAACCTGGCCGGCGGCTGCGTGATCGGGCGCGGCGCGGACTTCGGGCCCGGGTTCGTGCTCATCCACTCGAACGGCGTTGTCATCAATGGCAACGTCCGCGGCGGATCGAACGTGCTCATCGAGCACCAGGTGACCATCGGCGCCGATCGGCGGCAGACACCGGTGCTCGGGAGCGACCTCTTCATCGGCGCGGGGGCGAAGATCGTCGGCGGGGTCACGGTCGGTGACGGCGCCAGGATCGGCGCCAATGCCGTGGTCGTGCACGATGTCGCGCCGAACACCACGGTCGTGGGCATCCCCGCGAAGCCCGTGCAGCGGCGCGAGGACCGCGCCGCGCGCCCAGCCGCGGACGGGACGAACACCTCGCAGAGCTGACCGCCGGCGGATCGAGGGTTCCAGAGCGGCGGTCACCCGCACAGGAGACGGGTCCAGATCGGCGTTTTCGGCGCGGAAGCGCACTCACGTGCGCTGAGCACCGAAAAGGTCGAGATGGGCCCGTATCCGACGCGGGTGACCGCCGCTCTACCGGGGCGCTCGGGCCAGAAGCTCGTGCCTGAGCTGCGCGATCTCTTGCCGGAGCGGGCCGATGAAATCGGCGCTCAGGGTGCGGTTGCGGCCCTGCAGCGCGCGCGCCGTGTGCCACTTGCTGAGCGCGAGCCGCGCGCCGGCGCGGATGAAGCTCCGCCCCGTGGCGCCGCGCCAGCCCAGGGTGCACCGGAGCCGGCCGATCGGCGAGCAGACGAGCTCGAGCTCGTCCTGGGTGAGCATGCCGAGCGCGACCTCGTCGCGCAGATGATCCCGGATCACCCAGCCCTTGCGGATCACGAGCGCCACGATGATCCCGAAGAACGACGCGACGAAGCACAACCAGAGCAGGAGCCACGGCATGAAGATGTCCCCCATCGCGCGCCCCAGCGCGGTGGGGAGGAAGTTCCACACCGCGTGCAGCGCGACGCCGAGCAGGTAGCCGCCGATCGGGGCCGCCGCGCGCACCCACGTCTTCGACGACTCCCGGGCGAGCCCGAAGCCGATGCCGGTCATCGACGTGAACAGCGGATGGAGCCAGGGCGTGAAGACGCCCCGCAGGACGAACGTGCCGGCGAGAACGTCGCTGCCCTGCATCGAGGCGCGCGCGTAATAGAGCACGTTCTCCACCGCGGCGAAGCCGAGCGCGCAGAACGTGGCGTAGATGATGCCGTCGACGATCCCGTCGAACTCCCGGCGCAGGAAGTAGAAGAAGCCGAACACGCCGAGCCCCTTGAAGAGCTCCTCTGCGAACGGCGCGCTGACCGATGCGCTGACGAGCTCGCCGGCCGGCTCGCCGAAGTTGCTTGAGACGCCGATGTGGACGCCCGTGTTGATCAGGATCGAGAAGCCGGTCGCCGCGAGCGCTCCCCAGAGGAACGCCATCAGCAGGCACCACCACGGCTCGGGATCGTACCGATCGATGATCATCGGGACGAACAGGTAGAGGACGAGCGGTGGGAACGCGAAGAGCGCCCCGACGAGCATGGCGCTCAGCATGCTCCCCCCGGACTCGATGACGCCGAGGAGCGTGAAGAGCACGTTGAGGACCGCGCCCGCGATGAGGCCGATGGCCCACAGCCACAGCCCGGCGATGCGCAGCCGCCGGTCCGGGTCGAACCTCCGAACGGCCGCCGGGTAGCCTGCGTGGTGATGCGCGTACGCGTGACCCTGATGCCCCCGCGCGTAGCCCTGGGGTGCCAGCGGGTACGCGTGACCCTGCGGCCCCTGCGGATACGCGTGACCCTGCGGCCCCTGCGAATACGCGTGCCCCTGCGCGTAGCCCTGTGGAGCCTGCGGATACGCGTGACCCTGCGGCCCGTGCGCATAGCCCTGCGGCCCGTGCGCATGGCCCTGCGGCCCGTGCGCATGGCCCTGCGGCCCCTGCGGATACGCGTGCCCCTGCGGCCCTTGCGGATGGCCCTGCGGCCCCTGCGGATACGCGTGCCCCTGCGGCCCTTGCGGATGGCCCTGCGGCCCCTGGGGATATACGTGCCCCTGCCCGTAGCCCTGCGCTGGCTGCGCGTGCGCGTACCCCTGCGGCGCCTGCCCGTGGCCCTGCTGCCCGTGCGGCGGTTGCCCCATGGAGCTCTGCCCCGCACCTTGCGCCGGATACCCCGAAGGGCCCTGCGCGCGCTCGCTCAAGCGCTCCGCCGGCCGGGGTTGTTGCGGCACGCCGGGGGAATCGGGACGATGTCCGTGGGGATTGTTCATGGATCGAGCGCTCTCGCGAAAGCCTCGTGACAGCGGGTGACCGTTCAGCCGAGGCGAATCCCCGCCGCGCGCGTGGAGCCGAAAGCAGCGGTGACGATCCGCGCCGGGCGACGCCAGCCTCGGAGCTGTCGCTCACGCCCGTGGGATCGAAGTATCACGGAATATTTCTACCACGGCAGGGACGCGCCGGGCATATATCCCAGCAGCTTCGCCACGGCGTGCTGCCGGCGAGGAGCGCGGAGGCTGTGACGCTCCGCTTCCACGGGTTCCACGAGCTGTCGGGGGTCGGCGGGGTAACGCGGCAGCGGCTCCTCCGCGCCGGGAACGTGGCGGGAGAACGTCAGGGGCGGACGACGCGCGTGCCCGGTGGAGGCGTGAAATCGAACTCGGTCTTCCCGACCGGCTGATTCACGACCGGCGACGAGAAGTCGAACCGATTCCGGTTGCCCTGCGCGTCGAGGATCAGCACGCGGCGGACCTGGTTGGTCTGCCCGTCCACATAGAGGAGCATCTTCTGATACGCAGGGGTCGCCTCCTTCGGCGTCCCCTCGAGGACATAGCCGCCCTCGAACTTCATCTGCGCAGGATCGAGCAGGCGCAGCGAGAAATCCTTCGTGAGCTGCCCCTTGCCCATCAAGAACGCGAGCGCCGCCGGATACTGAGAGCCCTTCACCGGGGTCTCGAACATCTGCTCGTTGTCCTTCTCGTAGACCTTGATCGTGATGCCGTCGGAGACGACGCGGTTTCCGTTCGGCGCGTCGTAGATCCAGCTCATCTTGCCCGGCTTCTCGAAGGTCACCTTGCCGGTGGAGACCTTTTTCACGTCCTGGACCTTGATCGTGTAGGTCTGGGTGAAGCTCGCCTTGAAGGTCTTCGTGGAGTCGTAGAACTGCTGGACGCGCCTGCCGAGCTCTTCGGCGGTGGGACCCGCGGCCTGGGACTCGCCGGCGGTCGCGAGCGTCGCGAGCACGACCGTGAGGGGCGCCGTCAGCCCGATGAGGCACGCGGCGGCGAGGCGGTTGAGTGAGGTTCGCGTCATCCTTCCCGATCTCCTTTGATGTCCAGAGGCGTCTCGCCCCCGCCCGTCGGCGGCGGGGGCGCCGGCGATGCACCGCCGGTTCCGTGCCCTGGCAGCCGCACCCTCGCTGAAGCCGGGGCGCGCCGCACGTTTTCATGTTGGACGCGGCGCGGGAGCGTCCGATGCAGGCTCCATAGCACAGGGGATGTGCGCCCGGACCGCCAGGGCCGCGCCCGCCGGCCCCCTGTCGCGCGGTCAGCGGTCAGCGGTCGACCAAGCCGCCGCGCCTCTCGTCCCCATGCGCGACCAGGGAGCCGCGTCGGCCCACGCTCACCCGAGGCGCGCCCGTCGCGGCCGGGCGCGGCGCGGGACGGGCGCGCCCGACGCCGCCAGCGCGGCCGCGAAGCCCGCGGCGCTGAGGTGGGTCATCGCGATGGCCAGCGCGTCGGCAGCGTCCGGCCGCGGGGGCGCGGCGAGGCGCAGGACCGCGGTCATCACCTGCGCGACCTGCGCCTTCTCGGCCGCGCCCCGGCCGACGATGGTCCGCTTCACCAGCGCCGGCGGATACTCCGAGATCGGCACGCCCGCGCGCGCCAGCCGCAGCAGCACGACCCCGCGCGCGTGGCCGAGCTTCGCCGCGCTCTGCGCGTCCTTGGCGAAGAACAGGCTCTCCACCGCGGCCGCGTCGGGCGCGAGCGACGCGATCACCTTGCCGAGCTCGTCGTCGATCTCCACGAGCCGGGCGGCGAACGTCCCGCTCGTGTCGATGTCGATGACGCCATGCGCGACGTGCTCGATGCGCGTGCCCTGCCGCACGAGCAGGCCCCAGCCGAGGTGGCGCGAGCCGGGATCGATGCCGAGGACCCGCATCGGCTCAGCAGGCCCCGTGCGAGGGCGCCACGACGTGGGACGGGAAGCCCGGCGCGCGCTCGGCTCCCCCGTCGCGCTCGCCCCGCTCGGCCGCCTCGAGCGTCCGCCGCGGGAAGATCTTGTGCGGGTTGAGCAGGCCCTTCGGGTCGAAGAGCGCCTTGATCTTGCGCTCGATCGCGATGAGCTCCGGCGACTGCTCGAGCGCGAGGAAGTCCGCCTTCGACGTCCCGATGCCGTGCTCGCCGCTCAGCGTGCCGCGCATGCCGATCACCGCGCGGAACAGGCGCGACAGCGCCGTCTCCACCTGGGGGACGAGGTCCGGGTCGTTCCAGAGCATGTTGACGTGGAGGTTGCCGTCCCCGGCGTGGCCGTACGTCAGCATGCGGACGCCCGTCGCCGCCGAGATCTCCGCGACCTCGTCGAGCAGCGCCGGGATCTTGTCGCGCGGGACCACGACGTCCTCCGAGATCTTGTAGCGCGCCATGGCGCGCGTCGTGGGCGAGAGCTGGCGGCGGGCCTCCCAGAGCCGCTCGCGCTGTGCCTCGTCCTGCGCGACGAGCACGTCGAGCGCCCCGGCATCCATGCAGACCTCCCCCACCCGCTCGGCCTGGACCTCGCAGTCCGCGGGCTCGCCGTCGACCTCGATGATCAGCATCGCGCCCGCGCGCTCGTCGACCCCGACGCCGCGCGCGCGCACCGCGTCGAGCGTGGGGCGATCGAGCAGCTCGAGGCAGCGCGGGACGACGCCGGCGGCGACCAGGGCGCTCACCGCGCGCCCGCTGGCGCGCACGTCCGGGAACAGGCAGAGCAGCGTCATGACCGACGGGGGCTTCGCGATGAGCCGGAGCGTCGCCTCCGTCGTGATCGCCAGCGTGCCCTCGCTGCCGACGAGCAGCGCCGTGACGTCGTACCCCGTCACGCCCTTCACCGTGCGCCGGCCGGTGCGGAGGCGCGTGCCGTCGATGAGGATCGCGTCGAGCCCGAGCACGTACTCGCGCGTGACGCCGTACTTGAAGGCGCGCGGGCCGGCGGCGTTCTCGGCGATGTTGCCGCCGAGCGCGCACATCTTGAGCGAGTTCGGATCGGGCGGGTAGAAGAGCCCCTCGGCCTCGACGGCCGCGTGCAGGTCGGCGAGGATGACGCCCGGCTCGACGACCGCGATCTGCTCCTCGCGGCTGATCTCCTTGATGGAGTTCATGCCGATCGTGGCGATGACGATCCCGCCCCCGACCGGCACCGCGCCGCCCGACTTGCCGCTGCCAGCGGCGCGCGGCACGACCGGCACCTCCGCCTCGCTCGCCGCCCGCACCGCCTTCTCGATGTCGGCGGCCGAGGACGCGAGCACGACCGCATCCGGGCTCACCGGCGGCTGATCGGACTCGTCGCCCGCGTAGGCCGCGCACCCGTCGGCCGACGTGATGACCTTCGACGGGCCGAGCGCGCGCTCGAGGAGCCGGCGCGCCTTGTCGATGGCCGACGCCGACGGGCGGGGGAACGTGGGGTGCTGTCGCATCTCCCCCATTTACCGCGGATCGCGCGGCGATGCTGGGGGATCCGCGCGGGCAGGCTCAGGGCTGGCCGCCGCGGAGATCGAGTGCACGCGGACACGCGCGCTCCGCGCTGCGTGCCCACGGTCTGCCTGGCCGCGGGCGAGCGGGCGCGCCGCGCGATCAGAGCAGATCGAGGAAGGCGAGGAGCGCCTCGATCGCGCCGGCGTCCAGCGCGACGAGGCCCTCGCCCGCGGGCGCGCCGTCGTGGAAGAAGGCGCCCGGCGCAGCGGCAGCGGCAGCGGCCGTGCCGCGGTGATCGCCGGCGGCGCGGCCGCCCGTGTCCTCGAAGCGCGCCCGCTCGAGCACATCGCGCAGCGTCTTCGCGGAGCCGTTCGTGAAGTAGGGCCGCTTCTTGTAGAGCCGCCGGAGCGACGGCACCCGCGCGCCGTCCTCGTGCACGTACGGGACGACGCCGGTCTTCTCGTAGCCGGCCCTCCCCCACACGATCGGGCCCTCGGGCGCGAGCACGAGCGCCTCCCAGCGCTCGAACGGGGCCGCGGAGCCGGGGTCGTCGCTGCGGAGCACCGGCGCGTGGCAGCGGGCGCAGCGCTCCCGGAACACCCGGGCGCCGTCGCGCTCGAGCGGGGTAAAGCTCGTCCGGCCAAGGACGGCGGGGTTCGCGCGGTGCGAGAACGCCATGAGGAAGCTCATGAGCGCGCGGCGGAGCGCCTCGGGCGGCCGCGCGGCGCGCCCGGCGTCGGCGAGCCCGAGATCGGCGAGCCACGGCGCGCCCTCGCTCGAGATCGAGAACCATGGGTCGTGGCCGCTCAGCGCGCCGGCGACGCGGAACTCGTTGTCGGCCACCGCGGTGAGATCCGGATCGAGGGCGCGGGAGAAATGGGGGCGGTTGTTGAACAGGCCGAGCAGCGGCTTGGTCGTGGCGCGCACGTCGCCTCGACCGGTGTGGTGCGTGCGGCCGTCGACGTAGCCCTCGAAGTGGCACGTCTCGCACGTGAACCGGCTGAGCGGGCCGTCGGCCTTGTTCCACGGGGCCATCAGCGAGGTGAAGAAGAGCGCCTCGCCGAGGCGGATCTCGTCGGAGCGGGCGTCGTCCTCGCCGCCGTCCCGGACCGGCTGCTTCACGACCGCGCCGTCGCCCGCGTCGAGCAGCCACGCGTCGAGCAACGGGTTCGCATAGGCGAAGGCGCCGCCGCCGAGCGCGGCCATGGCGGCCACGCCGGGGGAAAGCGGGCGGGTGGAGACCTCCGGCGCGCTCGCGAGGCCGGCGTCCGTGGCGCGGAAGAGGAGCTCGGCCCGGCGATCGCCGCCATAACCGGTCGCGATCACGCGCACGCCGCTCGATCCGGGGATCGCCGAGAGCGCGACGGCCTTCGGGGTGAGGACGCCGAGCTCCGAGACGTTGACGGCCGAGAGCCGCGTCACCTCGGGCCGGGGGCCGGCGACGACGCGGTAGAGGAAGACGAACGAGTCGATGTATCCGAACGAGCCGCCGGTCCTGTCGAGCGGGTGATCCTCGACCCCGCCAGCCGCGAGAAGGAGCCCGCCCCCGGCGCCGCCCGTCTCGAGCGCGTCGAAGCTCCAGATCGGGCCGTCGTGGCGGACGCGCGCCGCGCCGCCCGGGAGCGGGCGGCCGTCGGCGCCGACCGGGAGCACGACGAGCGTCTTGTCGAGGAGGCAATCGACGATCAGGTGATGCGCGAGGCGCACGACGCGGAACGGGCCAGCGCCGATGGGTTCGTCCCAGCGCTCGACATCGATGCGTCCGTCCGCGCCGGTGGGACCAGGCCGCAGCGTGACGAGCGTGCCGGCGCGCTCGTCGAGCGCGTAAAGGAGCCCCTCGGGGCCGGCCGCGACGTCCCGGACGCCGTGGAGGCCCGCGAGCTCGATGCGCCCCGCGGGCTCGAGCGAGGCGCCGCGGACGGCGTAGCGGAAGAGCGAGGGCGACGCCTCGCCGCTCGCGAAGACCTCGCCGGTGGGCGTGACCGCGACCCCTGTCGGCGAGGCCGGCGCGGGGGCGCGGGCGAGCTCGCGAAGCGACGCGTCGAGCAGGACGAGCGCGTCGCGGCCGCGGAGCGGAGAGAGCAGCGCGGGCGCGCCCGGCGCGGCAGGGCGGCCCAGCGGATCCACGGGGAGGAGCGCGATCGGGTCGGGCCCGAACAGCCGGTCGGAGCTGGGTGCGCGGGAGAAATCGGCCTCCGCTCGGCGCGCCGCCTCGAAGCGCCGCAGCGGCTCGAGCGGGTCCGGATCGGGGGCACCGCCGTGGACCGGGGGCGCAGGGCGGCCGTCGCACGCCACGGCGGCCAGGCCGAGCGAGAGCGCGAGGGCGAGGCGGACCGCGGCCATGCGCCTGCGCCGGGGGGCAGCGGGCCGAGCCGCCGCGCCGATCACCAGCCGCCGGTGCTCGCCGGCTTCGCGGTCTCGGCCGGCGCCGCCTTCTCCGGTTCGGCCTTGGGCGCGGGCTTCGCCGCCTCGGTCGTGGCCGCGGGCTTCGCCTCGGGCGTCGCCTGGGGCTTGCCCTCGCAGCCGAAGAGACACAGGGCGCCGAGCGCAACAAGCACTGTCAAGACATTCTTCATGGGACTCCTCCTGAACGAGCGGGGCAAGCGAAGCACATCCGCTGTGCGCTCGGAAGGGGGGCGCGCGCCCGCTGCCATCGGAGGCGGCGCGACGGCGGCTGCGCGGGGTTGGCTGCGTCGGCGGAGGCGGAGCGGGCGCGCGTGGCCGCCCGCGTGCAAGAGCGGGCGGGAGCTCGCGCGCTGGATCCAGGGCCGGGCGCGAGATCCGGCGCCCGCGCCCTGGGCGGCCTGGTCAGGTCCCGGGAACGATCTTCACCAGGCTGTTGCGGTTCGCGACGAAGTATTGCTCGCCGTCGTTGTCCTCGACGATCGCGGTGAGCGCGTTGAAGGTCGGCAGGCTGCCCTGACGCGCGAATGCCGGCGCGTTCGGCGCGTTCGGATCGGGGTTCTTGTTGATGACCGTGATGGGCGACGTCTGCGCCCCGCACTGCATGAGCGCGCCCATTTTCCCGCCGGTGTAGTCGCCGAACAGGTAGACGCCCCGGAGCT
The DNA here is from genome assembly GCF_051530205.1 of Sorangium sp. So ce327. Classification (NCBI taxonomy): domain Bacteria; kingdom Pseudomonadati; phylum Myxococcota; order Polyangiales; family Polyangiaceae; genus Sorangium; species Sorangium sp. So ce327. Next base: position 7,541,695 of record NZ_CP150330.1, read on the forward strand.
GCGGCACCTGGCTGCCCCGGTACACGAATCCGCTGACGACCGACTTGTAGTCGCGGTACGGCCCTGTCGCGCTCTGCCGCCGATCCATGTCGGTGATGGGCGGGGTGTGCGTATCGCCCGCGCGCATGGTGCGCCCCTGGCAGGTATCCGCGTGGGTGCCTTCCCACTTCGGCCAGCCGAAGTTCAGCCCCGAGGTGCCAGCAGGAACGTAGTCGATCTCCTCGTAGCTATCCTGGCCGACATCGCCGATGAAGAGGTCGCCCGTCCCCCGGTCGAAGGTGAAGGTATACGGGTTGCGCAGACCATAGTGCCAGACCCGCGAGGCCGCGCCGTCGAGGGGATTGCCGGCCGCGGCGTACGGCTCGGCAGCATTCGGATCGAGGCGCAGGATCTTGCCGAACAGCGAGGCCGGGTCCTGCGACCCGCCCGGCTTGTCGCTGTTGCAGGACCCGCCCCCGTCGCCCGTGCCGACGTAGAGCATCCCGTCGGGCCCGAACGCGATATGGCCGCCGTTGTGATTCACGGCGGACGTGTCGAGCCGCACGATCGTCTTCGCCGAGTTCGCATCCGCCACGTAAGGTTCGCTGGAACGCTTGTACTCGACCACCATGTCACGGTTCATGTCCGTGCCCGTGGTCGCCGTCATCATGATGTAGAACTTGCCGCTCGTCGCGTAGTCGGGCGGGAACGCCATGCTGATGAGCCCGCGCTCGTCGTCGAAGCCGCCGGAGCTGAGCCGGATCTGACTGCTCACGTCGAGGAAGACCTCGCTGCGCAGCTGACCGCCGGAGAACACGCGGATCTGCCCGGTCTGCAGCACGAGATACCAGTCGCTCGACCCCTTCGGCTGAGCGGCGTAAACCAGCTTGTCCACGTTGCTGACGACGGGAGCGAGCGCCAGCTTCCCGACGTCAGGCGCCGCGCTGGCATCGCACGCCACCGGGTCGCCGCCGCCGGCGCCGGAGCCGCCCTGTCCCGCGGTGGTCCCGGACGACGAGGTGCTGCTGCCACCGCCGGAGCCGGAGCCGGAACCAGAGCCGGAGCCAGCGCCCGCGCCGGAGCTGGAGGCGGAGCCAGCGCCGGCCCCCGTCCCCGTCTGCGCACCGGAGGAGCCCTGGTTCCCCCCGCTCGTCACGGTGTCGCCAGAGCTGGTCGCCCCGTCGTCGCTGCACGCACCGGCGCCCAGCGCGAGACACGCGCCGCCACCCAGCGCGAAGGTCATCCACAAAGCCAAGGTTGAACGCTGTTTCGTCATGAGACGCATTCTATACATGACAAGCGCCGTGGCGCACTCATGAACTACCGCCGGGCGAAAGAACAGGACATCGGAGCCCGGCGTGAGCAGGTGACGGATCATGCCTGCAGAACGCCAACACGCGCTCGCCTGGCCGGCCGACGGCGCACGTTTGCTCGATGCGAGATCGGAGACGCCGGGGGCGCTCCTCTCCCCAGGGCCGGTGGGCTCAAGGGCATTCGACAGGCTCGCTCAAACGGTCGCCACCGCAATCGGGCAATGGGAGAAAAGCGCCCCTCGACCGGCGTCGAGCAGCATTGCCATGATTTGATCTGCCGTTCAGATGAAATGCGCCCGGCGCACGCCAGCGTGGGCCATCGATGCGCTGCTCACTCGTCGAAGTGGATATTTGAAACAGAGCGGTACGTGCGAGTCCCCGAGGTCCGCTCGGGGCCGGGGCTATATTCCCGTCCAGGACCCTTCTGATCATCGCCTGCGACGGATCATCGCTCGCCACGCCCTCGCCGCCGGAGCTCGCTGGCCGGCGCGCAGCGTCACCAGCAGGCCAGCCGCGCCGCGCCATAGCGCGGAGGCGCCTGGCTCACCGCGCCGGACGAGCCCGGGCGGAGAGACGTGCTGTGTTTCACCCGTGCACCGCAATCGATGCCGATCGACTCGGCATCATCGGTCAGCTCGCCGCACGGCGCCATGTCGGAGAGGTGATCCGTGTCAATCGCGGGGCCGCGCTGAACGCCGGTATCTCGGGGCGCCCTCGCTCACGCCGCCTCTCCTCTGTCATCGGTGCCAATCGCCTCACCCGGCTCGATGCCGGACGTCGTGGGGCGCCCCGCGCTCCGCCGCTGCGACGACGGCCGCTCCTGCTCCTGTGGCGCGCCGCTCAGAGAGTGCCCGCGATCCACACGCTCCCGGGGCCCAGGCCGACGCGCGCGCTCCAGGGGGCGCCGGCCGTCGGCCCGCGGCCGCGCGCGGACGCCGCGGCGTCAGGCGCAGACGGCGCGGTGATCCAGAGGATCGCCCCGCCCACGGCGAGGGCCGCACCCGCGATGAACACCGCCGTCCCGATGTTGCCCTTCGCCACCGCTTCGTCGCGCAGATCGAGGCCCGTCTGATCGACGCAGCGGCCCGCCTCGTCGCAATGGCCGCCCTCGGTGGCCTTGTCGAACGTCGATTTCGCCATGAAGCCGAGCGCCGTGCCGACGCCGAGCCCGACCACGCCGAGCCCGACCCCGACGATGCCGAGCGGCTTGCGGATGCTCCCCCCCTGCGCCGGGGGCGGGTCGCTCGCCGGCGGACGGACAGGAGGCGGCGCCGCGACCGCCGGCGTCGACGCGCCGCTCGATCCCGGGGCGGAGGCCGTCTCCGTGGCGCGCTCGAGCGCCGGCACCGTGACGCTCACCACGCCCGGCTTGTCGATCGTGACCTTCACCTCCCAGGGCTCGTAGCCAGGCGCGGCGGCGGCGATCCGATGCTCGCCCGGGTCGAGCGGCACCGCCGTCCCCCAGAGCGCCCTGCCCACGGCGACCCCGTCCCGCGTGAGGCCCAGGCCCGCGATCGACGCCGCCGGCGGGACCACGATCTGGAGGCGGGAGAGCCGCGGCTCGAGCGCGGCGGCCCGGCCGCGCGCCACCCGCTCGCGCTCCGTCTGCCCGGCCGAGAGCGAGGCGGCCGCGACGTCGCGAAAGCCGATCCACGCGGTCGCGATCTTGCCGGTGCGCTCGTAGCAGTCGGAGAGGTTGAAGAGGGTGCCGATGCCGGGGTCGATCGCATGGCTCTCGGCGAACTTCGGACAGGCCTCGGCGTGCTTCCCCGCGGCCATCAGCGCGCGGCCCTCGTCGAACAGCGCGACCGCGGCGGCGCGCTCCTCCCGGGTCGGCTCGGCGGCGCGCGCGGCCGGCGCGAGCAAGGCGAGCGCAGCGATCGCCGACAGGAGCGCTGCCGCTCGACGGCGACCGGACCCGGCCAGCGGCGCGCGGGAGACCGCAGCAGGGCCGCCGGATTCCGGACAGGGGCTCGAGAGACGACGATGGCAAAGCAAGACGGCACCTCTCCTGGGCTCACGTGATGTCATCGCGGATCGGAAAAGAAGTCTTGCGGCGCGGTCGACGTGGGGCGGGTCGGCGGCTGGGTCCGCCCCGACGGCCGCGCGCCCTTCGACGACCCCGGCGGCCGCGGCGCCGCAGACCCGCTCGCGGTCGGCCGCGCGGTCGCGACCTCGGACACGGGCGCTTCAGGCGGCGGCGCAGGGCCGCCGTCGAGGAGCTCGGCCGCCTTGCCCGCCGCCAGATCGGCCGCGGGCACCGCCGCGTCGCGCGAGGGTGCCTCCGGCGCCAGCGGCGCCTCCGAGGGCGCCGACGCGGCGAGCGGCGCCCCACCCGACGCGGGGGCGCGGAGCGCGAACCACACGAGCCACGCGAGCCCCGCGGCGCCCACGAGCGCCGCCGCGAGGGCCGCCGCGATCCCCAGGGTGCGCGCCCCGCCGCCCTGGCGCGACGAGGCGCGCGTGCCGCCCCAGGAGCGATCCGTCGCCGCGCCGTCCGCGAGGAGCGCCGTGGGCGCGCCATCCCACGCGGAGCCGGCCGCCACGCCCTTCCCATCCGGGTCGCTGGACGACGGCGTCCCGCCGGCGGGCCCGGGCGACGTGGAGCTCGAGCGCCGGGGCTGCCCGGGCGCGCGGCCCGCCTCGGCGCTCGCGTCGAGGCGGATCTGCAGCACGCGCGCGGCGCGATCGGCCAGGTGCCGCGCGTGCGGCGGCGCGAACTGAGCGAGCTCGGCGGCGAGCTCGGCGATGTTGCCGAAGCGATCGGCAGGGCTCTTCTGGAGGCAGCGCTGGACCACCCAGCCGAGGCGCTCGGGCGCGTCGGACCGCTGCGCGTCGAGCCGCGGCGGTCCCTCGAGGATGCGGTCGTAGATGGCCATCGGGGAGTCGCCCCGGAAGGGGACGGCGCCCGTGAGCAGCTGATAGAGCATGGCGCCCATCGACCAGACGTCGGCCCGCGCGTCGACGCTCTTCGAGGAGACCATCTGCTCGGGCGCCATGTAGAACGGCGAGCCCAGCATCGCCGAGCTCTCGGTCATGTCGTGCGCCTTGGGCGCCGTCGCCTCCGCCGCGAGGGCCATCTTGGAGATGCCGAAGTCGATGACCTTGATGAGCGGGCTGCCGTCGGCCCGCTGGGTCAGGAACAGGTTGGCCGGCTTCAGGTCCCGATGGATGATGCCGAGCGCGTGCGCCTCCGCGAGCGCGTCGCACGCCTGGAGCAGGTAGTCGCAGGCGAGCGCGACCGGGAGCGGCCCGCGATCGCGCAGGACGGCCTTCAGGTCGGTCCCCTCGAGGTACTCCATGACGAGGTAAGGCTCGCCGCGCGCGAGCGTGCCGACGTCGTACACGCGCGTCACGTGCTCGCTCCGGATGCGCGCCGCGACCTGCCCCTCGCGCAGGAAGCGGGCGACGAGGTCCGCGCGCTCGCGGGCCTGGGGCTGCAGGAACTTGATGGCCACCCGCTCGCCCAGCAGGAGATGGCGGGCGGCGACGACCACGCCCATCCCGCCTTCACCGAGGACGCGCTCGACCTCGTATTTCTCCGCGAGGACGTCCCCCACGCTCACCGGTACGACCATGCACGCCCTCGCTCCGCCCCTCCGCTAGTATCAAACCAGCGCGTGCGCGACAACGCGAGCTTTCCCGGAAATCAGCGAGGGACGAGGGAAACCGCCGCGCCGCCATAGCCACCCAGCCATGCAGCGACGCAGCCACGCAGCCACGCAGCCACGCAGCCACGCAGCCACCCGAGCGCGCGCGCGTTGCTCGCATGCATCGCGGGTTCGCCAGCGGCGCGCTCTGCTTGTATATGCATGACGCAATTTCACCATGAGCACCGTTTCACCATGATCACCGAGCCGACCGATCCGTTCGTCATCGCGCGCGAGCTCCTCGAGCAGCGGCAAACCACCGAACCGACCGACGCGACCGCCATGACGCTCGCCACGGCGGACGCGTCCGGGCGCCCCTCGGCGCGGATGGTGCTGCTGAAGGGCATCGACGATCGCGGGTTCGTGTTCTTCACCAACTACGAGAGCCGCAAGTCGATGGATCTCGCGGCGAACCCGTTCGCCGCGCTGTGCATCCACTGGGCGAAGGCCGCGGAGCAGATCCGCGTCGAGGGGCGGATCGAGCGGGTCAGCGACGCGGAGTCGGACGCCTACTTCGAGACCCGCGGGCGGGGCAGCCAGATCGGCGCGTGGGCGTCCCGGCAGAGCGCGCCGCTGCCCTCGCGCGAGGCGCTCCTCGATCGGGTGCGCGAGATCGAGCGCCGCTTCGAGGGCCGGCCGGTGCCTCGGCCGGAGTTCTGGGGCGGCTACCGGGTGGTGCCGGAGCGCGTCGAGTTCTGGTACGGCCAGGAGAACCGCCTGCACGACCGCGTGGTCTACGTCCGCCACGGCGACGGCTGGCGCGTCGAGCGGCTCTACCCCTGAGCGCGGCGCCGCGAGGAGGGAGCCCTCGCGGCCGCGCGTAGGGCTCCCGACGGGGGGGATCCAGGGCGGTGCAGGCCCGCGGCGCCACGGCGGAGCGGCGCTACGTCCCGGCGCCGCGGAGGCGGCTCGCCTTGCGCTCCCTGAGCCGCTCGATCACCGCGACGAGCCTCGGATCGTCGCGGCGCCGGACGTCGAGCCGCATCCCCTTCAGCGCGTTGCACCGGCCGCACGCGAGCGCCAGGTTGTCGAGCGCGTCCGTCCCGCCGTGCGTGCGCGGGACGATGTGCTCGATCGTCGCGCGCTGGATCGGCTCGCCGTCGAGGCCGACGACGACGTGCGAGAGGCAATGGATGCACTTGCCCACCCACGCCGCCTGACCCCGGATCTCGGTGCGCTCGAACGTCGCGTCGGTCGCCACGATCTCGAGGATGAGCCGCCGCCGCGCCGCCTTCACGGCGCTCGATCGTAGCCCCACGGCGCTGCGCCCGCACGCGGTTCGCGAAAGGCCAGGAGGTGGGCTATGGAGCCCCGGAGCCGGCGCGCGCCCGCGGCGGCAGGCGGCCGCGGCGCGATCGTCGATCACGCGCTCCGTCACGCTCCGTGACCCGCGCGGGGGAGAAGCCATGAAATCGAAGACCGACTATTTCTACTTCGAGACGAAGGCCAGGCGCGAGCTCATCAACGTCACCGAGCGCGTCGCGGCCGTCGTCACCGCCAGCGGCATCCGGGAAGGCATGGTCCTCGTGAGCGCCATGCACATCACCGCCGGCGTGTTCGTGAACGACCACGAGCCGGGCCTCTGGGAGGACATCTGGACGTGGCTCCAGCAGCTCGCCCCCGAGGGGCCCGACTACAAGCACCACAGGACCGGCGAGGACAACGGCGACGCCCACCTCAAGTCGATCCTCGTGCACCACCAGGTGATCGTGCCCATCACCGCGGGGAAGCTCGATCTCGGGCCGTGGCAGCAGATCTTCTACGCGGAGTTCGACGGCGGCCGGCGCAAGCGCGTCGTCGTGAAGGCGATGGGAGAGTGACGCCGCCGGCCGACGCGCGGGCTCCGCGGGCGACAGGGTCGAGGGGGCTCGTTTCCCTAGCCGCCCGCGTGTGCCGCCGGTGGCGACGCGTGGGGCGTCGCGGCGCCGTACTCCCTCGCCCCGCGCTGCATGAGCGAGGCGATCGCGCCGAGCGCGTCGGTCCAGGCCTGCTGGTGCGCCGGGGACCAGTCCGCCCCCGCGACCTCGGCCATCGCGGAGATCAACGCGTCGGCGACCCAGGGGTACATCGCGTCCGTGACGCCGTAATCGACGTGCTTTGCCCCCATCGCCATGAGCTTCTCCTCGAGCCACGACGCGTCCTCCAGCCGGTCGATGACCGCGGCGAGCGCCTCGGTGAGCATCTTCTCTTGCTGCTCCTGGCTATTGCGCCCGAAGAGCGGCTTCACCTGCGGATACCGAGAGAACAGGATCCCGTAGAAACGGTGCGTGAGGTTGGGCGCCCTCTCGATCACGAGCTCGAAGCTCTCCCGCAGCAAGCCAACATTCAATCCCATGAAAACCTCCAGGCCGGGCGCTGTGCCGGTGATAGCCGTCGTCGGCGGTCGATTCGCCCGTCGGCTCGCGCTGGCCGAACGCGTTCGCACGGGCCGTGCCAGGAGCGTTTCTCCGGGGATCGCGTCGATCCTCGCCGGATCGGCGCGACCTCGGCAGCCGGCGGCGGTTTCCCCCAGGAAACCTGGCCCGCTGCCGAGGGCAGCCGCTCCGGCGGCGCCCACCCGCGCGCCTCCCCGACGCGCGCCTTGCTCCGCTGCACCCCACGGTGTTTCCTGCCGGTGTCTCCGACAGGAAACCTCCGTCGCCTCCGTCTCCTCGAGGAACCCGCGTGACCCTGCTCGACGCCGTGCTCAGCCTGTCCGAAGCGCCCGCCCGCGACGAGGCGCTGCAGCGGATCCTCCGCGCGCTCGCGCGGGTGACGGCGGCGGACGCGCTCTCGGTGCTCACGGCGGCGGAGGACGGCTCGGTCGGCGTCGCCGCGCAGATCGGGCTGTCGCCGGCCGCCCTGGGGATGAGCTTCCGGCCCGCGGAGCACCCGCGCCTCCGCAGAGCGACGCAGGCGGCCGGGCCGATCCGCTTCCTCGATCCGAGCGAGCCCGACCCCTACAGCGGCTGGCTGCTCGGCAGCCCCGGAGAGATCCACCCGATCCACGCCTGCATGGCCATCCCGCTGCACGTGCAGGGCCGCCTCGCCGGGCTGCTGACGCTGGACGCCTGCGATCCCCACGGCCTCCGCGGCCTGCGCGACGAGGACGCGCGCGTGTTCGCGGGGCTCTGCGCCGGCGCGCTGCGGCTCGACGCCGGCGCCGGGCCGCTCGACGCCGACCCGGAGGCGCGCCGCGCGCTCGGCCCGGCGTCGAGCGGCCCGGCGCCGGCGAGCCGCTCGGCCGGGATGCGGCGGATCGAGCGCGAGATCGCGGTGCTCGCCCCGCTGTCGGTGCCGGTGCTCGTCACGGGCGAGACGGGCGTGGGGAAAGAGCTCGTCGCCCGCGCGCTGCACGAGCGATCGCCCCGGGCGCGCCGGGCGCTCGTGATCGTCAACTGCGCGGCGATCCCCGCGCAGCTGGTCGAATCGGAGCTCTTCGGCCACAGGAGAGGCGCGTTCACCGGCGCCACGGCCGCGCGCGCTGGCAGGTTCGAGGCGGCCCACGGCGGGACGATCTTCCTCGACGAGATCGGCGAGCTCCCGCTCTCGGCGCAGGCGCAGCTCCTGCGCGCGCTGCAGGAGGGGGAGATCCAGCCCGTGGGCGAGGACCGGGCGCGCCGCGTCGACGTGCGGGTCGTCGCGGCCACGAACCGCGATCTCCGGCGCGAGGTCGCCGAGGGGCGCTTCCGCGCCGATCTGTTCCATCGGCTCTGGGTCTACCCACTCTGCGTGCCGCCCCTGCGCGAGCGGCGCGAGGACATCCCCGCCCTCTGCGAGCGCTTCGCCGCCGAGCTCGCGGCCGAGCTCGGCGCGGGGCGGGTGGACTTCACCGAGCCGGCGCTGGGCGCGCTCGCGCAGGGAGCGTGGCCGGGCAACGTCCGCGAGCTGAAGAACGCCGTGGAGCGCGCCGTGCTTCGCCGGACGATCGCGGAGGGCAAGAGCGCGGCCGGCAGGGCGCTCGTCGTGCGGCGCGAAGATCTCGACGCGATCGACGGCGGCGCGCAGGAGCGCTCGCTCGCCCCGCGGATCGAGCTCCCCGGGGAGCGGCTGCGGCTCGCGGACGGGTCGCTGGGGCAGCCCGTGGAGCCGCTGGCAGAGGCGCTCGAGAGGGCCCGCCGCGAGGCGTTCGCCCGAGCGTTCCGGGCGGCAGGCGGCAACGCGGCGACGGCCGGACGGCTGCTCGGGCTGAGCCGATCGTTCGCCTACAAGGAGGCGGTGCGCCTCGGGCTCATCCCTCCGGCAGGGCCGCGCAAGCGCTGAGGCGCCCGAGCGAGACGCCGTCCTCTCGAAGGACGGAGCGCGGCGCCTCCACGGAGGACGACGCTCAGCGCGCCTGCTCGGGGGTGCCGATCCCCTCGAGCGGCACGCGCGCGAGCGCCGTGTAGCGCGCCCCCTTCGGGGTCAGCTCGCTCTGGTAGACGATGATCTCCTCGACCCGCGTCTCGCCGAAGTCGACGCTGCCGACCGCCTGAGCGCAGGCGTCGAGCGCCGGATCGCCGCGCGGATCGCGCGAGCGGGCGAGGGTGAGGTGCGGCTCGAACGGCCGGTCCTCGGGGACGTAGCCCGTCGACATCGAGAGCGTCTGCTCCAGGTCGCGGTGGATCGCGGTGAGGGCGCCGACAGCGCCGCCCACGCCGAGCCAGAGCACGCGCGGGCGACGCCGCGTTCCGAACGCGCCGCCCTTCTCGATGCGCAACGTGAGCGGCCTGTGGAACGCGGCGACGCTCCCGGCCGCAGCGATGACGAGCGGCAGGCGCTCCTCTCCGATCTCGCCCATGAAGGCGAGCGTGATATGCAGCCCGGCAGGCTCCACCCACTTGGCGGACGGAGCCCGCGGCGAGATCTCCCGCAGGAGATCTCCGATCTTGGCGAGGAGCTCGGCTCCCGGATCAACAGCGACGAAGACGCGCACAGCTCACCTACGCTCACCCACGCTCAATTACCACCCACAGACTTCACGCTTGTTCTGCTCCTTGAGCCACCTCCGGAGCGGCTCGAAGTACTCCAGCATGGCGCCCGGATCGGCCGCGGTCTCCCCCGTCACCGCCTGCATCGCCTCCTGCCACGGGCGGCTCGCGCCGAGCGAGAGCATGGCGCGCAGCTTCTCGCCCGCGGCCGCGCTGCCGTGGATCGAGCACGTGTGGAGCGGCCCCGTGTGCCCGGCCGCCTTGCACAGCGCGCGGTGGAACTGGAACTGGTAGACGTGCGCCAGGAAGTAGCGCATGTACGGGACGCCCGCCGCGACGTGGAACTTCGCCCCCGGGTCGAAATCGGCCTCGCTGCGCTGCACCGGCGGCGCGACGCCCTGGTACTTCAGCCGCAGCGCCCACCACGCCGCGTTGTAGTCGGCCGGCTTCGTCCTGCCCGAGAAGACATCCCACCGCCACTGGTCGATGAGCTTGCCGAACGGGAGGAACGCGATCTTGTCGAGCGCCTTCTTGAAGAGGAAGTTGATGACCCCCTTCTCGTCCTCGGACACCCTGTCGAGCAGCCCCAGCGACCTCAGGTAGCTCGGCGTCACGGAGAGGGCCAGCGTGTCCCCGATCCCCTCGTGGAAGCCTTCGTTGGCGCCCGACTGGAACAGGATCGGGAGCTTGTAGTACTGGTGGAAGTAATAGACGTGCCCGAGCTCGTGGTGGATCGTGATGAGATCCTCCTCGCTCGGCTCGATGCACATCTTGAGGCGGAGATCGCCCCGGTCGCCCACGTCCCAGGCGTTCGCGTGGCAGACGACCTCGCGGTCGGCCGGCTTCTTGAGCAGCGATCGCTCCCAGAAGGTCGCCGGCAGCGGGTCGAACCCGAGCGAGGTGAAGAACCGCTCGCCGAGCGCGACCATCTGCTTCCCGTCGAGCTTCTTCGCCTTGATCTTCCGCGTCACGTCGAGCGAGGGCTGGCCCTTGTACGGCTCCATGAGCGCGTAGACGTTCGACCACTCCTGCGCCCACATGTTGCCGAGGACGTGCGCCGGGATCGGGGCCTTCTCGCCGATCCTGTCCTTGCCGTGGATCGCGCGCAGCCTCGCGCGCACATAGCAGTGCAGCTCGTCGTAGAGCGGCTTCAGCTTGCCCCAGAGCCGCTCGGTCTCGGCCTCGAACGCCTCGGGGGACATGTCGTATCCGGCGCGCCATAGCGCGCCGACGTCCGGGAGGCCGAGCTCCGCCGCCCCCTTGTTGCCCAGGGCGACGTAACGCTCGAACTTCGGCCGGAGCGGCGGGGCGATCGCGTGCCAGCCCGCCCACGCATCGAGCAGCTCGTCCCAGTCGCGGCTGGTCTTCAGGAGGTTTTCGAGCTCGTCGAGCGCGAGGCACTTCGGCTCGGCCCCGGCGCCCGCGGCGCGCGCCGCGCCCAAGCCCGCGGGCGTCGCCCGCCCTGGCCTGGCCTTCGGGCAGTGCTTTCCCTTGCCGTACAGGCTCGTCATCTCGACCGAGAGCGCGGCGAGCTCGGCGCGCTCCGCCGGGTCGCTCGGGGCCGGAAGGGAGGTCGAGATCTTGAGGAGCGAAAGCTGGCGGGCGACGTCCGCGGGCAACGCGAGCCCGTCGAAGCGCGCCGCCGCCTTCATCGTGCGGTTCAGGTACTCCATGCTCGCCTCCTCGGCAGAGGCGGCGAGCGCGTCGGTGTCGTCCGTGAGGTAGGTCTGGTTGACCCAGGACGCGCGCGCGGACTGGATCCGCAGCCTGCGCAGCTCCCGGTCGACGGCGGCCACGAAGGCCTGCGCCTCGGCCGGGCTGGGCGGCGCCGCCTGCGGGGGGGCGGCCTCCGGCCGGGCCGCCGCGGGCGCCGGCGCCTCCTCCCCCTGGCGCGGCGGCGCTGGCGCCGTCGCCGGCGGAGCGGCGCCGCTGCACGCCGCGCCCAGCCCGAGCGCGACGAGCATCAGCGGACGCGCGATGGCCGTCCGGGCGAGGGCAAAGCGGACCACGGGCCCTTCATACACGCCGGACCGTGCCGAGGGAACCAGGAGCGACGTGCGATCGTCGGGGCGCGGCCCCCGCCGCGCCGCCCCTCCGGATTCAGCCGCGCCCCCCGCGAGTCACCCGCACCGTCCGCGATTCACCCGTACCGTCCGCGATTCGCGCGGGTCGGCGCGACCTGGACGAACCGCCCCGCGGTGACGGCTGCCATGCGGCGGTGAACTGCCGTTACAATGCTCACCCACCATGAGGAATGCCCTTGCGCCCAGGCCCACGCTCTCGGCGGTCCTCGGCCTCGCCGCCGCCGCCCGCCCGGCGCCCCGCTCGCCCGCAGGACGGACGAGCGGCCGCCGCCCGACGGCCCGGAGCAGCCGCTCCCGGTCGCCTCGCAGCGCGAGGCGGCGAAGCGCTGCGACGAGCTGCGATCTCGAGGTGAGGTGCAGACGGATGCCCCACCCCGAGGCGCGAGCCACGACCCCCTGCGCACCGAGCGACGGCCATGAGTGAGCTCGAAAATTTCTCGTTCGTGATCCCCGGCGAGCTCGCCGGCATGGCCTATCCCCACGCGCCCCAGGCGGTCGAGGAGCTCGCGGAGCTCGGCTTCCGCAGCCTGGTGTCGCTCTCGCGTCGGGCGCCACCGCCTGCGGCGGTGGGCCCGCTCATCCACCTGCATTGCCCGCTCGCCGACTTCACGCGCATCCCGAGCGCGGACCTCCTCCGCGCCGTGGCGTTCCTCGGCCGGGCGCCGAGGCCGATCGCCGTTCACGGCGAGGGCGGCGTCGGGCGCACCGGCGTCGTGCTGGCGTGCCGCCTCGTGTCGCTGGGCAGATCGGCGGCCGAGGCCATCGCCGAGGTGCGGCGCGTGCGGCCAGGCTCCATCGACGACCCCGAGCTCGAGGCGTCGGTCGCGGAGTTCGAGCTGTTCTACCGGAGCGCGCACGAGCAGGCGACGCCGGCCCCCTTCAACTTCGCGCCCGCTTCGCCGCTCGACCGGATCGTCCACGGCGCGGAGCGGCCCGGCTTCGGGATGGCGAACTGGTCGGCCTCCGGGATCCGCTCGTCCGTTGTCGCGCCGCCGAGCTCGGCAGCGCACCCGGATCCGAGCGACGCGCCCGTCGAGGCGTGGCTCGCCTTCATGGCGCGGCACGGGATCCGCGAGGTGCTCTGCCTGCTCGACGAGGGAGAGCTGGCGCTCCACCGGATCCCGCTCCTCGGCCGCTACCAGCGCGAGTTCCTCCGGGTGACGCACGTGCCGCTCGACGGAGGCGCGCTCCCCTCGCCCGACGCGCTGGAGCGCGCGCTCGACGCGCTCAGGCGCGCCGAGTCCAGCGGCGCGCCCGCCGTCGTGCACTGCGCGTCCGGCGCGGGCCGCGCGGGCGTCGTGCTCGCAGCGTGGCTGCGCGCCCGGCACGGCCTCGCCCCCGAGGCGGCGATCGGCGCGGTCCGGGATCACGCGCGGCACTTCGGCGCGCACCGCGACCCGCTGAAGGCAGGGCCTGCGGCGCGGGAGCTCATCGCGGGCGTGCCGGCGCTCGCGTGAGCGCGCGGGCCGACGCCGGCGCCGGCCCGCGGCCGGGCAGCGTCGAGCGTCACCCGCCGGCGCTTCGACCAGGCCTCGCGCGCCGCTGCTCGCGGTACATGCGCAGGGCAAACGCGCCGGCCGGCTCGGCGCGGAGCCCTTCGACGAGCGCGCGGAGCTCGGACGGCAGCTCGGAGGGCGGCGGGAGCGGCGACGGGTGGTGCTCGGGCACGAGCAGCGGCGCGGCGAGCGCGGCGAACGTGAGATCGGCCGCCGAGAAGCGGTCGCCGACGAGGAAGGGGCGCCCATCGCGCAGGCGTTCGTTCACCGCGTCGAAGACCGCGCGGATCTTGCCTCGCGAGCGCTCGGCGGCGGCGGGGTCGATGCGCATGACGCGCTTCATGACCGCTCGCGCGACCGGGTAGTAAGCGCGGAAGATGCCACGCCCGAACCACCAGGGCGGCGCCGCGCCGGCGCCCTCGAGCCCGCGGAACGACCCGCCCATCAAGGCGAACGCGCCCTCCTCGTCGGGCAGGAGGTGAAAGTACGCGACGCGGCGGGTCGCTGGGCCGAGGTCGGCGTCGAAGCGCTCCTCGAGCGCCTCGACCTCGGCGCGGCCCGCGCCGGGCTCGCGGGAACCCTGGAAGAAGAGCGCGCGCTCCGGCGGCACGAGCGTGTCGGCGTAGCGCAGGATGTCCGTCGAGTCGGCGAGCACGCCCGCCGGCGAGACGAGCACCGGCACGGAGCGGCGCCCGCCGGCCCTCAGCGAAGGGAGCGCGTGGGCGAGCGGGAGGTAGGCGTCCTCCCGGTACCGCGCGCCGGCGCGATCGAGCGCCCACCGCGCCTTCTCGCAGAAGTGGCTCCAGGGAATGGTGATGAGGCGGAGGGGCGCGCTCGCGCCAGCATCAGGCATGAGCATCTCCAAGGGCCCTGGACGACCCGGGCGCGACGCGCATCAGCGCCGGATCTCGAAGAGGTGGATGCCGTACGCGGGGAGCTCGACGCCGAGGCCGCGCGACAGATCGACGAGCTCGTCGCCGTCGCGCGGGTGCTCGTTGCCGGTCATGAGGTCGGCGAGCAGGACCTTGCGGCCGGCGATGCCGGCGATGTCGAGCGGGATGCGGCACCCGCTGCGCGACGGGGCGAAGTTGATCACCGCCACGAGGGGCGCCGCGCTCCGGGGCGCGCCGCAGGCCGGGAGCGGCTCCCACCGGTAGGCGACGAACGCGTCGGCGCCCGGCCCGCGCGCGGTGAGCGTGGCGAAGCTCCCGGTGCGCAGGATGGGGCGGCGCACGGCCGCGAGCAGCCGCTCGTGGAAGGCGAGGCAGGCCTGATCGACCGGCTCCTCGGGGGCGCGGGCGAGGTGCAAGGAGGCGCGCACCGTCCGCCCCTCGAGCTGGCCGTGGTGGATGAACCGCATCCCGGGCACCGTCGCCGCGATGAACTCGGCGGCCCGGCGCCGATCCGGGGGGAGCACGGCGGCGATGCGCGGCTCGTCGTGGTGCTCGATGAAGCGGACGCTCCGCCGCTGGTAGTCGGGCGTCGCCGCGAGGTGGCCGCGGACCGACGACGCGGAGGCGTGGCTCAGCCGATCGTAAAGGCTCTTGTCGAAGGTGTAGTCGAACCCGAGCATCTGCAGGCGCCACTCGAGGTCCCAGAAGGCCTCGGCGATGAAGACGAAGCTCGGGTGGTCGCGGCGGACGGCGTCGATGGCCTCGGCCCAGAACTCGCCGGTGGCCTCGGCCTTTCGCTCCACCGGCGGGCGCTTGGACCACGTGCGCCGGAAGACGTCGTCGAGCACCAGCATCGCCATGTCGCAGCGGACACCGTCGCACCGCGACGCGACGCTGCGGAGCGCCTCGACGGACGCGGCGCGCGTCGCCGCGAGGCGGTAGTCGAGCTGGGCCGTGTCGGGCCACGGCGGGATGTAGGGGTCGCGCCCGCTGAGCGGGGCGCCGTCGTCGCCGGCGATGAAGAGCTCGGGCTTCTCCTTCACCCAGTGGTGATCGCGCGCGACGTGGTTGGGCACGAAGTCGAGGATGACCCCGATGCCGCGCGCCGCGAGGCGCCGGCGCAGATCCGCGAGGCCGGCGTCGCCGCCGAACGCGGGGTTCACCTCGTAGCGCGCGACCGCGAACGGGGAGCCAGCCACGTCGGCCTCGGTCCAGTCCGGCAGCACGCGGTCGTACTCGGCGCGCAGGTCGGGATCCGTGAGCGAGCGGCGCGGGCCCTCCTCGCCGAGCGTCCAGACGCCCATCAGGTGCACGTAGTCGACCCCGAGCGCGGCGAGCCGGTCGAGCGCCGCGTCGGGCACGCTGGCGAGCGTCACCCTGGCCTTGGCGGCGCGCGAGAGCTCGTGGAGCCAGACACGCACGAAGATCGCGTACAGCAGGGGGTGCTGGTGGGCAGGGACTAGGGAGCTCATCGATTGGATTGGGGACGGCGGGCCCGCGAGGGAGTCGCGGACAGCGGACGTCGGCCCGGGATTGTCTGCGGGCTCGGGTGGTCCCTGCAAGCGCGATCACGATGTGCTGCTGCAGGCGCGGCCGGTCGAGACCGCGCGCAACGTCCAGCACAGAGGCTGTCTCGCTCGATCCCGGGCGCTCGCGGCGCGGGCGCTGTCAGGCGCGGCGCGCGCGGCGCTCGCCGCGCCTTCGCGCGAGCGCGGCGGCCGCGCCGAGGGCGACGAGCGGCAGGGCGAGGGGCGTCGCGGCCTCGTCGGGCGAGAGCCGGCAGCCGCAGCCGCCCTGCTTGGGCTCCACCGGCGGCGGCGCCTCGGCCGGCGGCGCGTCGTCGACGGGCGCCTCCGCCTCGGCGGTGCCCTCCGCGGGCTCGCCCTCGGGCGCCTCTTCCTTGGCGGGCTCGTCGCTCTTCTCGGCCTCGGCCTTGTCCGCCTTGTCGTCCTTCTTTTTCTTCTCGCCGCTGAAGACGATCGCGCGGCGATCGATGACGGGGTTGTCGCCCTGCAGGGTGATCTTCTGCTTCTGCCCCATCTGGACGCCGTCGCTCGCGCGCTTGATCACGAGCTCGTACTCGCCGGCCTCGAAGCCACGATCGCGCCGGAGGACGAAGTCGAACTTGGTGATCGCAAAGACCTTGCCGCTGCTGTCGGAGAAGCCGACGTCCATGCTCTCGTTGATCCCCTGCTGGTTCTGGAGCGGGATGCGGACGAGGACCGGGGTCTCGGGCGACTTGTCGGTGAGCGCTCGCTCGTAGTGCACCGTCGGCGTGAACGAGAACAGCATCGGGATGTGCCCGAGGTGCGGCATCCCTCCGTAGTTCATCGTCATCTTGAGCTTCCATCGGCCGCTGTCCTCCTTGGGCGAGCGGTCGACGATGGTGACGGTGCCCGCCGCGTGCGCGGCGCTCGCGGGTAGCCACGCCCCGATCAGCGCGAGCGCGGCGGCCACGACGCGGGCGAGGAAGAGGCGGCGCGCCGCGCCGGGCTGGGTCGCTGCGGGGCGGGCGTGAGGACGCTCGGCGCGCGGACGCCGCGCGCCGAGCTGAGACAGGAGACCGGTTCGAGATCGGGCGGTTCGCATACGCGGCACGCTACCAGGGATTTCGTGGAAACGAGCCGCGGACGAGAGGGCTTCCGGCGCGGACGAGAGGGCTGGCGGCGTGGACGAGAAGATCACCGCCAGCGTGGACGAGGCGACGACCGCCAGCGCGCGGGGCTCAGTCGGGGAACCAGAGCAGCGCGTCGGAGGTGGGCTTGTAACAGGCCTGGCGGCCCGCCTCCTCGTTGTCGGTGCAGCTCGCGTTCTCGAGGCAGTCGATGATCTCGTAGCGGCCGGCGGCGTTGTAGATCGTGGTGAACATCGCGCGCTGGGCCGCCTCGAGCTTGCTGAACGCGCTCTTGCACGCGGGGACGGGCACCCTCTCGCAGCGGGCCATGCGCGCGCAGCGGGACTCGATGACCGGCGCCGCCGTGGGCTCGTCCGGGTTGAGCTTGACGGCCACCTCGTCGTTGCACTCCAGGATGATCTGGCTCCGGTCCGGCGAGCTCTCGGCGGCGGCCTCCATGCGGCGCGAGAAGCAGGCCGTCATCGCGCGGAGGTACGTGGGCGACGAGGTCGGGTAGGCGGCCTTGCACGCGTTGAGGTGCTCCCAGGAGGCACCGGCGCGCTGGAGCTTGGCGAGCGCGGCGCACCACTCGGCCTGGGCGGCGATGACACCGTCGCGATCGGGGAAGTTGGTGGGCCGCTCAGAGCATGCGTTCAGCGCGAGCATCGACGCGGCCACCGCGATCGGCAGGGCCAAGGATCGAAGGGCGGGCATTGGCGGACCCTAGCACGATAGGTCCGCCGACGCGGAATCTCCGGATGCTCGCCGCCCGTCATGGCCGGTTTCACAGAAGCTCGCAGCGGAGTCTCACGCCGCCGCCACCCCCGCCGTCGCGGAGCGCGGCGGCGCCGTCGGGGCCGAAGACCACGCCGAGGTCCAGCCCGCCCCGGGCCGCGGCGCGGATCTCGATCGCCTCGACGCACAGGGCGCCGCGGCCGCCGGAGAGCAGCGCGGACGCGGGGGCGTCCCCCTCGAACAGCGGCGCCCCGTTCCTCGAAGCCACCCGCAGCGTGGCGGGCAGCTCGGCGATGAACCGGTGCGACGGTCGCGCGCCGCCGCAGCCGCCGGCGCCCATCTCCGCGAGCGACGCGAGGGGCCCGAGCGGCTCGAGCGGACCGACGTGGCCACGGGCGACGTCGATCGGCCCCGCGACCACCTCCCCGGAAGCGACGGAGTAGCCGATGAGGGCCACGCCAGGGGCGTCGAGCCGGCGGCCCAGGGTGAGGCGGGCGCCCGCGAGCTCGGGGACACGCGCGAGCCCGAAGGCCGGGAAGGTGCCGTGCCGCACGGCGACGACGAAGCTGCGCCTCCCGGCGTCGAGGGCGAGCAGCTCGCCGCCCGGCAGCTCGACCGCGGCGGCGATCGTGCCGGCGTTGTCGAACGGAAGGAGCGCCGGGGGCTCGGCGCCCGCGCGCACGCGGAGGCCACGCCGCCCGTGCGGGCCGCTCGCGTCGAACAGCAGCAGCAGATCCGCGGGCGCCCTGGCGCCGGGCGCGAGCAGCACGGGGACGATGTCGCCGGACGCCGCGCCGAGCGAGCCGTCGCGGAGCGACAGGCGGCGCGGCGCTCCGGCGCGCGCGAACGGCAGGAGCACGCTCGCGGTGAAGGTGCCGTCGCGGAGCGCGCCCAGGGGCGAGGACGGGGCGGTCGACAGCGAGACGACAGGGGGCGCGCCGCCGGTCGGACGGGCCGTCGCGGGCCCCCCTGCCGCGGGTGTGCCCCGGGGAGCGCGGCGACCCGAGGAGGGCGGCGCCGGGGCGGCCGACGGCGGCGGGAAGGACGAGGGGTCGTCGTCGAGGCGGCAGGAGACGAGCGGCGGAGGAGCGGCGCGGAGCGCTGGGTTCACCGCAGGAGCGAAGGGCGGCGGCGCGCCGCGCGGCGAGGGCGGAGGGCCGCCCCAGCCGAGGCGGACGAGGCCGTGCTCGCCCATCGCGCAGCCGATCGGGGAGCAGGCGAAGGGGGCGCCCTCGTCGAAGGGAGGCTCGATCTGGCGCGCGGGCGGGCCCTCGGCGGGGCGCCACGAGCGGCCGCCGTCGGTCGACTCGAAGAAGGCCGGCGGGTCGTCGCCGGTGGCGGCGAGCGCGAACCGCCCGCCGACGACGACGTTCTGGACGCCGGCCGGGAGGGGAAAGACGGTGACGCCGCCGCGCGCGTCGATGCGCAGGCCGGCGATGCGGCCGCCGCGGCGGCTCGAGAGCAGCCGCTCCGCTCGACGGGCGCGCGCGGGAGAGCCCGCCTCCGGCAGCGCCTCGCGGGCGGGCGAGACGCCGCCGGCCTCCTCGGGCAGGTGCAGCCAGCCGCGCACGAGGCCGTCCTCGTCCTCCCAGAAATCGGTGTCGATGAGGCGCGGCGGCGATACGGCGTCGGCGGACCCCGGGAAGATGCCGCCCACGAGCGCCGGGAAGGCGCCGCCCGCGAGCGCCGGGTCGCGATCGCGCACGCGGATCACGCGGACGCCCTCGGGCGGGCCCGCAGGACGACGTTCGCGCCCGCGGGCGGGGGGGCCGGGAGGCGATCTCCGCGGCGCGCCGTCCGCCTCCTCGCCCTCGGAGGTCCCGCGCACTTCCTCGTCAGATTCCTCGTCCTCCTCGGAGGGCCGCGGCCGCGGACCGCTCGGCGCCTCCAGCACGAGCGCGGTGACGTTCCCGCGCTCGCCGACGATCCAGCGGTAGAGGCGGTCGGCGTCCTCGCCCTCGATCCGGCGCTCGACCCAGCGGCCGCCGCCGACGCGCACGCATACGCGCGCAACGCCTTCCTCTACGGGCTCGCGGCTCGCGGCGTCCCCTTGCGGCTCGTCGGGCGCCAGCCGCGCGAAGCGCCGGGGCCATGGCGCCTCGTCGTCCGTCGGGCCGGCGTCTCCCGGGCTCTCCGGAAAGTCGTGGAGCCCAGGGGGGACGCTGCCGCACCGGCCGAGGAAGGCGAGGCGGCCGCGATCGTCGCCGACGAACGCGCCCTGCGGGCTCGCGATCGGGTCGGGGCCTCGGCCGCGGGGCGGGAACGTGGCCTCCAGCCGCGGCGCGGAGAGCGTCGTCTCGAGCCGGAGCACCTGGGCGGCCTCGTGCGCGCACGCGAGCAAGACATCGTCGCCCGACCGGAACGGCTGGCAGCGCGCATAGCTCGGATCGAGGCTCTCGATCACCGCCTCCGCGAGGGGCTGGGCGGTCGCCGCCGCGAGCACGGCGAGGCCACCGTCGCGAGTGACGAGCAACCGGCCGCCAGGGAGGAGCGCGCCGGTGGCCGCGGCAAGCGCGACCCCCGCCGGAGCGAGCGCGCGGACCGAGGTGGTGCCGAGCGTGGGGTCCCGCGCAGGCGGGAGAGAGAGCGAGGCGCTCGGCCCGGCCCGCGGCGGCGCGGGCACCACGGGGACGAGGCCGGCGGCGCTCACGTGGAGCGTGGCGCCGCCCTGCGGACCGAGGAGCGCGACCGCTCTGCCGCCGTCCTGCTCCTCGAGGAGCGACGTGGCGAGCCCGCGCGTCTCGAGCACGTCGATCCAGGTGCCGCCCCCGTCGAGGGTGACCGAGGCGCGGCCGAGCAGGTCGAGGCGCGCCGCGCGGCGCGCGTCGACGGCCACCGCGTCGACAACGCCCGCGGCGCCGAAGCCGCGAACGGCGAGCGTGGAGGGATCGATCTCGAGCAGCCCCCGATCGCTGCGCAGGAGGATCGTGTCGAGGTAGGGCCGCGCGCCGCCGGGAGCGCCGACGTCGGCGATGGGCGCGAGCTCGCCGAGGAAGTCGGCGGCGCGGTAGACGCGGCCCTCGGACCACAGGAGGAACCCGCCCCCGAGGCGCGCCGGGATCGACCGGAACCCGCGGAGCGACTCGGCCGCGGGGGCGTCGGCGAGCACGACGCCGCCCTCGAGGCGCACGCGGCGCCCTTCGAAGAGCGCGGGCTCCGGACCGGGCGCGGGCGCGCGTTCGTCGGCCCCGACAGCGGCGTCGAGGAGGACGCCGATGTCCTCGGTGAGCACGTAGCGCGCAGGAGAGAGCGGGAGCGGGTCGGCGAGCGCGGCGACCCGCGGCTGTGCAGGCCGCGGAGGGCGCTCCGGGGCGGCGCTGCACGCGGCGGCCAGGGAGAGCGCGAGGAGCACGCCTGCGCGGGAGGGCATCGCAGCGGCGCTCACGCGGCGCATCCTAGACCATCTGGAAATCCGCCGCAGCGTGCTGCTGGACGGTCAGACGGGCAGACGGTGCGCCGCGAACGCTGCGCCATCCGCGGCGCACCGCGCGATCCGGGGCCGCGCGGCGCGGTCGAGAGGTCCGCGAGCGCGCGCTCGGCTCAGCGCACGCCCACGACCGCCTTGCACTGCACCGGCTGCCGGCTCTCCTGGCCGAACAGGACGAACGCGAGCGTGCCGCCGCCGGCGCCCTGCGCCGGCTCGCTCCGCCGCGCCGCCGCGGGGCCAGGCCCGCCGCGCCCGCGCCGATCGACGAGCCCGCCGTGCGCGCCGAGCGGCGCCGCGGGGGATGGCCCCGCGAAGCGCGCGATGAGCTTCTTCACGACGCCGGGCGGCTCGTAGAAGCCGAGGCCGCCGTCGTAGCGCTCGTCGCGCACGGCGAGCTCCACGGCGTCGAGGCACGCGCGCTCGCGCGACCACCGGATCACCGCGACGCCTGCCGTCCCGGCCGCGGTGATCCCCGGCAGCGCGCCGGGCACGAGGCCGATCTCCGTATCGAACGACAGGACCACGCGCGCCTCTCCGCCGCGCGGCGCGCAGGCGGGGTCGCCGCCCGCGCCGAGCGCGCCGAGCGGGGCGAGGGCCTCCTCGGGCCCCAGGGTGCCGAGCACGGGGTCGACCACCGAGAGCACCGCGCCGCCGTCTCCTGCCACCGCCACGAAGACGGGCGCGCCCGCGCGCGAGCCTGCGCCAAAGGCGAAGCGCGCCCGATCCGCCCCCGTCGCGCGCGCGGTGCGCTGCACGTGGAGCTCCCGGATCGCCGGAGGCGGCCCGCCGCCCGCGGGCCGCGCGAGCGGAGCCTCGCCGCGCGCGCCGCGGAGGTCGACCGAGCTCACCGCGAGGCCGTCGTTCCGCGGGCTCAGGAACACCGCGCGATCGCCGAGATCGACGCCGATCGCGGGCTGGGGGGCGCAGCCGCCGACCGGCCGCGTGACGCCCGCGGCGTCCAGCAGGCCGGCGAGGCACGCCTCCGCCGGGCCGGCCGCGACAGGGGCCACGCGACCGTCGCGATCGATGACGAGCCCGATCGGCGCCTCGTAGGGCCGGTACGCGAGCTGGAGCAGCCCGGCGCTCGCGAGCGGCACGGTGGCGCGGTGGATCTCGGCGCGCAGGTCGAGCGGCGCGATCCACGCGAGCTCCGCGTCGGCAAACGAGGCGCCCGGCAGGCCGCCGCTGCCCGACTGGCCAGCGCTGCCCGACTGGCCAGCGCTGAACGACGGCAGCGTCAGCATCCCGAGGGTGCCGAGCCGCAGCGTGCCCCCCATGCGCGAGGGCGGCGCGGCGACGGCGCCGAAGCCGGACGACTCCGGCACGCGCGCGGCGTCGAGCGGCCCCGCAAAGCTGCAGGCGAGCCGCGCGAGGGGCGGCGGCGCCGGAGGCCGCACCCTGTCGCGATCGGGCGCGAGCCGCGCAGGGGGCGGCTCCGCCAGGGCCGCGCCGGGCAGCGACGCGGCGCGGCCTCCGCCGCCGCCGCCGGAGCGCGGGGCCGACGCCCACCCGAGCCGGAGGAACGTGCCGAGGCTGCAGCCCACCGCCGAGCAGGCGTTGAGGCGCGCGGCCCCGCCGCCCGGCGGCGGCGCGACGCGCGTCCACCGCTGCCCTCGATCGATCGACTCGAAGAGCCCGCCGTCCTCGGTCTCGGCGAGCGCGAAGAGGCCCGACGCCGCGATCGAGCGCGCGCGCGCCGGCACGGCGTGGCGGCGCAGCCGGCCGGCGGGGTCGATCGTGATCGGCGCGGGATCGGCCGCGTAGCCGTGCACGGGGAGCCAGCCCTCGATCGCGCCGTCCGCGCGCGCGGCGAGCGCGCGCGAGAGCAGCTCCGCCCGCTCCTCGCCGTACGGAGGCCAGACGAGCGGCGGCTCGCCCCGCGCGAGCCGCACGACGCGCAGCGCGCCGCGCACCTCGACGCGCTCGCCGTCCGGCAGGAACGTGCCGGGGCGCGCGATGAGCGCGACCGCGCCCCCGCCGCGGCGCGGGATCCAGGCGAGGGCGTCGGTCGCGTCCGCCGCGTCGAGGCGGTGCTCGACCCAGTCTCCCGGCCCGCGCCGCACGCAGAACACCGCGCTCTGTTGCGTCGCGTCGCCGCCGAGCGCCCCTTGCGAGAGCTCGCGGAGATCGATCCGCGGCCTCGGCCGCCCCTCGCACGGCCCCACGTAGCCGAGCGCCTCGCCGTCGACGCCGACGAAGCGATCGCTCTCCCGCCCCGGCTCGGGCAGGAGCTCGAACGAGCGCTCGACGCGGAGCGCGCGCGCGTCGCTGGAGAGGTCGACGACGCTCGCGCGCTCCGGACCGGCGCAGACGGCGAGCAGCGCGTCGCCCGCGCGGAACGGCGCGCACTCGCCGCTGCCCGGCGGGAGCGGAGCGACGGACGAGGCGCGGCCGGTGGCGAGATCGACGCGGCCGATGAGGCCGTCCACGGCGAGCGCGGCCCCGCCGTCGGCGAGCGGCAGGCCCGAGGCGACGGCGTCCGCGAGCTGCTCGAAGGGCGCGCGGCCGAGCCACCCGGGATCGACGCCGGCCGCCGGCGTCGCGCGCCGCGCGCGGGGCTCGCCGAGGCGACCGCTCGGCTCGACGGGGCGCTCGAGGCCGAAGGCCAGCGAGGCGACGATCTCCTCGCCGCGGACGTCGAGCGCGATCGCATCGCCGAGCTCCGCCGTGACGTCGCGGTACGACGCGCCCGCGTCCAACGTGAGGAGCGCGCGCCCGAAGACGGTCAGGACGAGCGCGCGGCGCTCGCTGACCGCCGCGGCCGCGACGAGGGACGGCGAGCCGAGCGGCCGCAGCGCGCCGCTCGCGCCCTGGACGACGAAGCTCCCGGCCGCGGTGAGCAGCCCGATGCCGTCGAGCCACGGGAACGCGCTGGCGACGTCGCCCGGCAGGGTCGCGAGCTTGCGGAGCTCCCCGCCGAAGCTCTCGGCGGCGTAGATGTCGCCGCCGCTCCAGAACAGGTAGCGCGCGGCGCGCGTGACGCGCGTGACGCCGACAACGCGCGCGCCGGGTTGGGCCCACGCGGGGAACGCCGCGCCGCCGGCGAGCACCACGCCGTCCGCGCCCAGCGGCTCGAGCCGATCGACGCCGTGCAGCTCGGCGCGCTGGCCGTTGACGATCGCCCTGTCGACCTCCCGGCCGTCGATGACCACGCGTTCGACAAGGCCGAAGTAGGGCTGCGCGACGTACCGGGCCGGGCCGAGCGCGACGGTCGAGGGGGCGCGGGGAGGCGGATCGAGCGGGCCAGGCGGCGCGACCGAGGGCTCGGCCGCGCCGCACGCCGCGAGCGCGAGCGCGGCGAGGAGAGGAGCCACGACATCCAGTCTCAAGCGGGCAGGATCCATCCCGTGCGGTGCTCGGCGCGATCGAGGGCAGGCCGCTCAGCGCCTGTCCTTCTCGTTCGGCGCGAGTGTAGCCGCTCTGCGCGGCGCCGAGCGCGATGCTACCCGCGAAACGTGTCGGCCTTGAGGTTGTACCGCCTCATCCAGCGGTGCACCTGCACGCGATCCCTCCCCAGCACGCGCGCCACGGCGGCGACGTTCCCCTGGTGCCTCGCCAGGAGCTCCCGGAGCACGCTCTCCTCCGGGGCGGTCCTCGGCGGCAGCGGCCCGCCCGGCGCGGACGCTCCGTCCTCCGAGGGCTCCTCGTCGTACTGCGGGTAGACCGTGGCGCGGGAGTCCTCCGCGAGCGGGCTCGCGAGGGCAGCGCCCCGGACCCCGTACGTCTTCATCCGATCGCGGATGCTGTCGCTGAGATCCTGGATGCCGAACTCGGCGCCGCGATCCGCGGCGGCCCAGCGCTTCAGGAGCGCCTCGAGCTCCCGCACGTTGTAGGGGAAATCGTGGTGGAGCAGGGCCGCCATGGAGACCATGCTGGGCCGGATCTCGGACCGGCCGTGGCGCGCCGCGAGCGCGGTGCAGAGCAAGAACATGTCTTCCTTGCGTTCGCGGAGGGGGGGCAGGGTCACGCTGTGCTCGTTCAGGCGACCGAACAGATCGGCGCGGAACGCGCCCGTCTGCTGGAGCTTGTCGAGATCGCGGTGCGTGGCGGCGACGATCCGCACGTCGATCCGCTCGGCCTGCGTCGCGCCGAGCGGCGTGAACTCCTTCGACTGGATCACCCGGAGGAGCTTCGCCTGGGCTTCCACCGGCATGTCCCCGATCTCGTCGAGGAAGAGCGTGCCCTCGTGGGCCGCGCGGAGGATGCCCGCCCTGTCGCGGTCGGCGCCCGAGAACGCGCCGCGCCGGTGCCCGAAGAGCTCCCCCTCGACGAGGGCGGCGGGGATGGCGGCGCAGTTGACGGCCAGGAACGGGCCGCGCCGGCCGCTCCAGTCGTGGAGCTGCTGGGCGAAGATCTCCTTTCCCGTCCCGCTCTCACCGCGGATCAGCACCGAGAGCTCGCTGCGCGCGATCTCGTGCAGGCTGCGGGCGAGGCTCCGGGTCTGGTAGCCGCCCACGATCCGCCCCATCGAGAAGCTCGGCGGCCCCTCCTGCGAGCCCGGCGGCTCGACGTAGGCGCCGTCGATGCGGTAGCGGGCGTAGCTCTCGACGTCGCGCTCGACGAACTTGAAGATGGCGTCGCCGACCCGGACCTGATCGAGGTGCGCGATGGACGCCTCCGTGACGAACTCGCCGTTGCAGAGCGTGCCGTTGCGGCCGCCGAGGTCGGTCAGCCGCCAGACGCCGCCCCGGCGCTCGATCCGGGCATGATGGCGCGAAGCGCTCCGCGTCGGCACGGACACATCCGCGGTCGGATCGCGGCCGAGGACCGAGCCTTGCTCGAGCACGGGGTACGCAGGACGGAACTGCTCGTAGTTGTCGGCGTAGAGCAACACGAGCCCCGCCCCGGCGCTGGTCTGCCGAGAGAACGGAGCACGAAATTGCATTGACGCTGTACTATCGAAGTCCTTCGACCGTTCTGTCCCGTCGCCGTGCATTGGGAATGGTGATGGTACCAACCTATCCGTCCGCCGGGCGCATCATTCGTCCGAGCCGATCGTGCTTGCGGAGGGGTCTTCGGAGCGGCTGGCCCACATCCACGCCGCGCCTCAGCCGTCCTCGGGCCGCGCGCCCACGGAGCACACGAGGCGCTGCGTCGTCGCCTGCGCTCGCAGCACACCTTGTCCTGCGCCGGCGCCGGCGCCGCTCCCCTGCCCCCGCGCGGCAATCCACCGCGCGATCAGCGCCGCGCCCTCCGCGCGCTCACCGCGCCGCCTCGAGTCGGAGGCCGCGAGGTGCAGCGCTTCGAGGCAGACGCGCTCGCGCCCCCAGCGCACCTGCGCGAGGCCCTGGTTCCCGAGCGCGATCGCGGGCAGCGCCCTCCTGTCGAGGCGCAGCGCGCGCTCCGGATCGAGCGCCACGAGCGCGCGCCACGCGCCCCGCTGGGCGCGGCAGCGCGCGTCGCTGGCGGCGGTCAGCGTCGCCCAGGGCGCGAGCGCGACCACCTCGCCCGCGGTCCCCCCCATGCGGTCCAGCACCGCCGCGCCCGCGATCTCGAGGGCCGAGCCGTCGAGCACCAGCACGCCGGCCTCCCCATCGTCGCGCCACGCGAGGGTCATCGGCCGGCCCCGGAGCTCCTCGCGGTCGAGCGCCACGAGGCGCGCAGGCCGCCGGGGCTCCGGCGTGTGCTCCTCGACGGCCACGCGGCGCCGGAGCTCGCCGAGCACGAGCGCGCGGCCAGGACCGAGCAGGAGACCCGGGGCCCGCCCCGGCGCGGTGCCCTCGTAACCTCGGCGCGGCTCGAACGCCGGGAGCGCCCGCGCGCCCTGCGGGCCGAGCAGCAGCTCGCCCGCCTCGGCGAGGACGAGCAGCCCGACCTCGCCGCTCGCAGCGAGCAGCGGCATCGACGCGCTGCGCTTCCCGCCGTGCCCGCCGCTCGGCGCGAGCCCGGTCGCGTTGAGCCGCAGCGCCTCGCCGCGCAGATCGAACGGCGGGAGGTAGAGCACGCTGTGCGTCCGGACCGCCGCGCCCTTCGGACCTCCCTTTCCCGGCGCCGCGCCGCCCTTGCCCGACGCCGCGACGTTGGGCGGCGCCTCCTCGGGCGCGGCGTCCTCGGCGGGCGGCGCCTCCTCGGCGGGCTGCGCGGCACGCCCAGGCGGCGGCGCGTCGGCGACGACATCGAGCGTCTCGCCATACGACGTCGGCACGGTCCATCGCTCCGAGCCAGCCTCGGGCGCGGCGCGCGGGCGCAGCGCCGGCAGCTCGATCGGCGCACAGGAGAGCGACGGCAGCGCCGCCGGCGGCTCGTCGATCCGACCGACGCCGCCCACGCAAGCCGCCGCGCCGGCCCCGGCGGCGCCCGCGCGGCTGGCCTCCGCCGCCCCGCAGCCGGGGCCCGGCGCGGCGGCGATGGCCGGCGACGGCTCGCCCGCGCCCCAGCCGAGCCGCACCACGCCGCTCAACGCACAGCCGAGCGCGGAGCACCCGCCCTGGAACGACGGCGGCGGCACCGGCGAGCGCCCGGCGGCGCGCCACGTGCGGCCGTGATCGAGCGTCTCGTAGAGCTCCGCGCCCGCCGTGACGAGCACGCCGTGGTCGCCGGTCACCACCATCCCCGCCGGATCCGGCGGCAGGACGTGCGGCGAGACCGTCCCGTCGTCCGCGATCGTGACGCCCAGGCTCGCCTGCCCGACGGGATCGGGCCACTCGACCGACGACAGCCACCCGTCGACCCCGCCGTCCTCGCGCGCGCGGAAGCGCCTGTCGACGAGCGCCCGTGCCCCGTCGCGCGGGGGCGGCGTCCAGTACCAGCCGGCGAGGTGCCCGCGGAGCTGCACGACCCGCACGCCCCCCTCGTCGCGGCCCCGCGGCGCCCCGGCGGGCGCTGGCAGGCGCGCGTCGCGCTCGCCCCTCAGCAGCGCGATCGCGCTCCCGTCGCGGCGCGGCGCCCAGCCGACCAGCGTCTGCGACTCGCCGAGCTCGACCGCATGCTCCACCCAGTCGTCCGGGCCGCGCCGCACGCAGATCCTCGGGTGGATCACGACCTCGCCGTAGCGGCGCTCTCGCTCCTCGTCGCTGGCGACCCGCGGCGACGCCGCGCAGCCGCCGACGTAGCCGAGCGCGCCGCCGTCGTCGGCCACGAAGAACCCCTCGTCGCTGAAGGCGCGCTCCATCCGCGGCGCCTCGCCGCGCTCGGAGCGCAGGACGTAGCTGCCGTAGTTGTCGTAATCGTCCCACACGCAGAGGAAGAGCGGCCCGCCCCTCGCGGGCACCGGCGCGCAGCCCAGCCCGTCCGGGAGCCAGCCGGAGAACCGCTCGCGCACCGCGCCCGTGCTCACGTCGATCCGCGCGACGCCGCCCTCGAACACCCCGAGCGCGGTCCCGTCGGGCAAGAGCGCGCCCGCGGAGACGGCCGCCGCGAGCGGCGCGAGATCGTCGAGGACGGGGGCGTCGCGCGAGGCGGCCTGGGCGCCCGCGAAGAGCAGCTGGAACGACCCGCTCGGCTGCCACATCGCGCGGAGATCGCCGTCGGGCCGGCCGAGCGATCCGTCCGGGAGGACGGGCACGCGCCCGAGCGGCGTGTCGAGCGAGAGCGCGTCCGGAGCGACGCTCACGCGCACGGCGAGCCCGAGCCGCTGGCCGACATCGATCCACGTCCTGCCGCCGTCCGCCGTCGTCGCGGCGCGGCCGAAGACGTCGAGGCGCGCCGCGCGCGCGGCGTCCAGCGCGGCCAGATCGTGGATGGCCGGCGTGTCGAGCGCCCGGCCCCGATCCTCGCCCGGCAGGAGCTCCCGCGGCCCCTGCTCCGTGAAGACCACGACGCCTCGCAGGCCATTGCGGGCGCCCCGCACCGCGCCGCCGCCGCCGAGCGCCACCTCCGCGAGCGGCCCCGTGAAGCCGCGCGAGCGGAACGCCCTGCGCCGGGTCCAGTGCAGGAAGCCCCCGCCGAGGTGGGGCGCGATCGCGAGCGATCCGACGACGGGCTCGCCGGACGCCCACAGATCGGCCTCCCAGGCCGCCGCGGCGACGCGGCCGTCTCCGCCGAGCTCGAGCCGCGCGCCCTCCGTGACGACGCGCGCCGCGACGGCCGCGGCCGGTCCGTCGTGCGTTGCCCGGAACACGCCCTCGGAGAACGCCTGGAAATAGCGCGCCCCCACCGGGGCAGCGCTGGCGGAGCCGGCCGCGCCCGACGCACGCGCGGCCCGGGTAGCCCCCGCGCCGCTCGCCGGGCTCGGCTCGGGCGCACGCGCACAGGCGGCCGCGAGGAGAGCCGAGATCAGACCGAGCGAGCGCACCAGCATCCGGGGAAAGCACGACGGTATCCGTTGCCGCGCCCCCGTCCAGCGTCGATCCACGTCCTCGCCCCCGTCGGCCGCGCCCGTCGTCCCCGGCGCCCGCGCTCCTCGCCCTCGGCGCCCGCGCTCCTTCGCGCGGCGGCGTCGTAAGCTGCAGCCGCGGCGCCCTGCGCCCGCCTGGAAAGCCTGTGCACTCCCCTCCCCGACCCCGACGACCCACCCGCGACGAGCTCCTCGCCGCCGCCGGCAAGACGGTGCCGGACGTCATCGCCCCCGACCTCGACGTCCTCTTCTGCGGCATCAACCCGGGCCTCTACACCGCCGCCGTCGGGCACAACTTCGCCCGCCCCGGCAACCGGTTCTGGCCGGCGCTGCACGCCGGCGGATTCACCGATCGCGTGCTCTCCCCGTCCGAGGAGCGCGAGCTGCTCGATCTGGGGTACGGGATCACCAACGTTGTCGAGCGCGCGACCGCGTCGGCGGACGAGCTGTCCGCCGAGGAGCTCGCCGCGGGCGGGCGGCGGCTCGAGACCACGGTGCGGCGCTACCGCCCTCGCTTCCTCGCCGTGCTCGGGATCGGCGCCTATCGAGGCGCCTTCGGCAGGCCCCGCGCCGTGCCGGGCCCCCAGACAGAGACGCTCGGCGCAACGCGGCTCTGGGTGCTGCCGAACCCCAGCGGGCTCAACGCCAGCTACCAGCCGGACAGGCTCGCGGCGATGTTCCGCGCCCTCCACGAGGCGGTCACGTCGGCCCGGGCCTCGCGGTGAGCGGCGGACGCGCGCCGACGCCGATCCCCCGAGAGGAAGGTCCAGCCCACCGCCGCCCCGCGCGACATTCGTCTTGCGCCGACTCGGCTCCTCCGCTTCAGGCCAGCTCAGCAGCGGATACGGCGGACACGGTGGACAGGTCGGACAGACAGGCGGCCTCCTGGCGGGCACCCGCGGCGTGACTCGCCGCGGCGCCTACTCGGGCAGCGCGCTCGCCTCCTCCTGAGGCACCTTCGCGCGCGCGCGGCGGGCCTCTTCCCGGACGGCCGCGAGGCCGGGCGGCCCCTCGGGCGATCGCCCTCCGCGGTTGGTCACCGCGGCGAGCCACGCGAGCGGCGAGTCGGGCGCGCTCTGCGCGACGAGCAAGACGGCGCGGGACGCATAACGCGAACAGCCGTCCTCGCACACGGGCAGGACGAGGCGGAGCCCTCCGCCCCCACCTCGGCCCATGAGGGGCGCCACGCGGAGCTCCGACGGAGGCGGCGACAGCACGGCCATCACCGCGCGCGCCATCAGATCGACGAACGTCGCTCCGGACATCGCAGGCGGCTCGGAGGTCGGCATCCCCGCGACGTCCGCCGCGTCGAGCCGGCTCGGCGGGAGCGCGAAGAGCCCCGCTCCGTCGTCCGCCGCCGCCGGCGACGGCAGCAGCGCGCCCGCGAGCGCTCCCACGAATGAAGCCAGCTTGAGTCCGAATCGCATACGCGCTCCCTCTGCGGCACGTCCAGCAGGCCCCATGCCAGCCGCGCGCTGCCGGCCGCGGCGTCGCGGCGCCGCATCCACGACGGTCCGCTCCGTTCGGCGCGCGTGACGGATCGCCACAGCGTGGCGCGCGGAGCCCGATCCAGCGCGGCCTCGTCGCTGCGCGCTGGAGGCGCCGCGGCGAGCCGGAGATGCCCGCTTCGAGCAGGAGAATGGCCCTCGCCGCGCGAGCGCCGCTTTCGCTTGCCAGAAGGTCCGGGCGCCGTTAACCGTCTTCGTCATGCCCGACCGAAAGCCAGGGCTGAGCCCGCTTCAGGTGAAGTCCTCGGTCCAGCCGGGCGCTCCCCTCCCCTCCGCTCCGTCCGAGCCGGTGGCGAGCATCCTGCTCGTCGACGATCACCGCGCGAACCTCCTCGCCCTCGAGGCCGTGCTCGATCCGCTGCGCCAGCGGCTCGTCACCGCGCAATCCGGCGAGGAGGCGCTGGAACACCTCCACCGCGAGGAGTTCGCGCTGATCCTCATGGACGTGAAGATGCGCGGAATCGACGGCTTCGAGACGGCCGCCCGCGTGAGGGGGCTCGATCGGGCGAGGCACACGCCGATTATCTTCATCTCGGGGCTGCCGGAGGACGAGGACCGACGGTATCGCGGCTACCGCGAGGGCGCGGTCGACTACGTACTCAAGCCGTTCAATCCCGACATCCTCCGCGCCAAGGTGGCGGTCTTCGTCGAGCTGCACCGGAGGGCCGAGCAGATCAAGCGGCAGGAGGCCGCGCTCCGCCAGCTGGAGCGCCAGGCGAGCGACGAGGTGTTCCGGCGCATCATGGACACCAGCATGATGGGCCTGCTCTTCAGCGACTACGAGGGGCGCGTCATCGAGGCGAACGACTGCTTCCTCTCGATGATCGGCTACACCCGCGAGGACCTGAAGGCGGGGCTGCTCAGCTGGCAGGAGCTCTCCCCGCCGGAGTACGAGCATGTCCACCACGACGCGGTCAACGAGCTGAGCCTCCACGGCGTCACGAGGCAGTTCGAGAAGGAGTACATCCGCAAGGACGGCAAGCGCGTGGCGGTCCTCGTCGGGTCCGCCCGCATCGAGACGCAGCGGCGCAACCTCACCTACGTGCTCGACATCAGCGAGCGCAAGCGCGCCGAGGCCAACGTCAGCCTCCTCGCCGGCGCGGGCGAGATCCTCTCTTCCTCGCTCGATTTCCGCGAGACGCTCGGGCAGCTCGCCCGGCTCGTCGTCCCGCTCCTCGCCGACTGGTGCGCCGTGGACATCCAGGGCCAGGACGGCGCGATCCAGCGCGTCGCCGTCCAGCACACCGATCCCCAGAAGGTGGAGCTCGTCCGCCAGATCGAGCAGAGCTATCCTGTCGATCCCGCGGCGAGCCGCGGTGTGCCGAAGGTGCTCCGGACGGGCGAGGTCGAGTGGGCCTCCGAGATCCCGGACTCCCTGCTCGTCGAGAACGCGCGGGACGAGGAGCACCTCCGGATGGCGCGGGAGCTCGGCCTCCGGTCGTACCTCGTCGTGCCGCTGGCGGCGCGCGGCCGCGTCCTCGGCGCGATCACGCTCGCGCACGCCGAGTCGGGCCGGCACTACACGAAGGTCGACGTGCAGTTCGCCGAGGAGCTCGCCCGGCGCGCCGCCCTCAGCGTCGACAACGCCCTCCTCTTCGAGCGCGAGGTCACCGTGCGCAAGGAGGTCGAGACCCTCGCGGAGGAGCTGAAGCACAGCGAGGCGCAGTTCCGGCTGCTCGCCGAGACGATGCCGCAGCTCGTGTGGACGAACCGCCCGGACGGCCACCACGAGTACTTCAACCGGCGCTGGTACGACTACACGGGGCTCACCGCGGGGGACACCGGCGGCGAGGGCTGGAGCCGGATCATCCACGCCGACGAGCACGAGCGGGCGATCGAGGCCTTCCGGGAGGCGCTCCGCACGGGCGAGCCGTACGAGAGCCAGTGCCGGCTCCGGCGCGCGGACGGCGTGTACCGCTGGTTCATCGGCCGGGCGGTCGCCGCGCGCGACGGGTCGGGCCGCATCGTCCGCTGGTTCGGCACGTACACGGACATCGACGATCAGAAGCGCGCCGAGGAGGAGCGGCAGCGGCTCGTCCAGGCGCTGGAGCGCAGCAACAAGGAGCTCGATCAGTTCGCGTACGTCACGAGCCACGACCTCAAGGCGCCGCTCAGGGGCATCGCCAACCTCTCGCAGTGGATCGAGGAGGACCTGAACGACAAGATGACGGCGGAGAGCCGCAAGCAGCTCGATCTGCTGCGCGGGCGCGTCCACCGGCTCGAGAACCTCATCGACGGGATCCTGAGCTACTCGCGGGCGGGCCGCGCCCGCGAGAAGCCCGAGGCGATCGACGTCGGCAAGCTCCTCCGGGAGATCATCGAGCTGCTCGCGCCCCCGCCGGAGACGCTCGTGGAGATCGCCCCCGACATGCCCGTCCTCGTCACGGAGCGCGCGCCGCTCCAGCAGACGTTCCTGAACCTGATCGGCAACGCGCTGAAGCACGCCGGGGGCGCCAATCCGGAGGTCCGGATCGGCGCGCGCGACGCCGGGCCGTTCTGGGAGTTCTCGGTCTCCGACAACGGGGCGGGCATCGCGCCCGAGTACCACGACCGCATCTGGGGCATCTTTCAGACGCTGAAGGCGCGTGACAAGGTCGAGGGCACCGGCATTGGCCTGTCGGTCGTGCAGAAGATCGTCCAGAACAAGGGCGGGCGCGCCTGGGTCGAGTCCGCCGTCGGCGCCGGCGCCACCTTCCGGTTCACCTGGCCCAAGCTCGAGGCCAGAGAGCCTTCATCCCCCTGACGAGCCCGCCTCGAGCGCGGGGCGTGGCGCGCGGCGACACGCCTCGATCGCCGGACAGGCACGGAGCTTGAACGACCTCCTCCGAACACGAGGCGGCTCATCGCGGCCGACCTCGAAAGGAGGGTTCACATGCTGTCGATGTCCAACCTGCCCAGGCTCTGCCTGGGCGCGCTTGCGCTCTCGCTGTTCACCGCGTGCGCCGCGGCACCTCCCCCGGAGCAGGCTCGGCCCGAGCCGAGGTTGCCGAACCCGGGCCCGGATGGCGTCTACAAGGTCGAATGGCCCGATCTCAGGGAAGGAGAAGATCGGTTCATCGGCCTCACCCTCGGGGCCGACATCGCCGAGGTCTGCCGCCTTCCCAAGACGAGCTTCGCCTTCGACTCCTCCGAGCCGCTCCCGCAGGAGCACGCGGAGCTCCGGGCGCTCGTCGACTGCCTGCTCTCATCGAGCCTGAAGGGCGCGAGGATAGAGCTCGTCGGCCGCGCCGATCCGCGCGGCACCCAGGCGTACAACCAGGATCTCTCGCTCCGCCGCGCCGCGCGGGTGAAGGAGATCCTCGTGAAGGAGGGCATCCCCGCGGATCACATCACGACGCGCGCGACCGGCGCCGCCGGGGCGGTCGGAGCTCAACCGATGTACTCCTATGGCTATGATCGCAGGGTCGACGTCGCGCTGATCGGCGTCGCCCATGCCCCCCGGTGACGCGCGCGCTCGCCCGCCCGCCCGCTCGGCGGACGCGGCTCGGAGCCCTGCCGGAGCGGCGCTGCAGCTGGCTCTCTCCCTCTCCGCAGGGCGGCTCTCCTCCTCCAGTCCCACCTCTTCCGTTGGCGACGGCGCCGCGCGCCGCGGCCCTTGGTTCACCGGCGCGCGTGTCACGGCGCGTGTTGCGCCCGAGGCGCGTCACGACAGCTGTGGCGTTTCGTCACGCAGGCGCCACGGCGGCGCTCCGCGGCCCCGGGGACAGGCGCTCCGGGCGCAAGCTCTCGGTTGGTCCGGGCCCTGCAATGGTTTCCCGACACGAACCGGCGGATGTCGTGTCCGTCACGAGGAGACAAGAGCCATGACGAACCGAATGAACAACGCGGTGGGGACTGCGAAGGGTGTGGTTGAGTCGGCGGCTACCGGCGCGGGCGTCGCCGCGACGGCGGCCAGGACGACGGCGTTCGACGTCGCGAAGGCGGTCGCCGGCGTCGCCGCCACGGTCGGGGCGCTCGGCTTCGACGACGTGCTCGGCTGGGTCGGGCTGTCGCGCAAGCGGAG
This sequence comes from Sorangium sp. So ce327, assembly GCF_051530205.1. Classification (NCBI taxonomy): domain Bacteria; kingdom Pseudomonadati; phylum Myxococcota; order Polyangiales; family Polyangiaceae; genus Sorangium; species Sorangium sp. So ce327. Next base: position 7,576,561 of record NZ_CP150330.1, read on the forward strand.
CCCGCTCACGGCGCTCGGCCTCTTCGGCGCCGGCCTCGCGGTGGGCGCGGGCGTGGCCCTGCTGCTCTCGCCGACGTCGGGCGAGGCGCTGCGCCGCGAGCTCCTGACCCGCCTCGACGGCCTGAAGCGCCAGGCGACGCAGGCCGAGCGCAAGGTCCAGGACAAGGTCGGCAGCGCGGTCGACGCGGTGAAGGGCGCGGTCGCGCCGTCCGACGCGAGCTCTGCGAACTCGCATTACGGCATCGAGGGAGCTGGGCTGTCCCACGGCGGCGAGAGCGGCCATCACCTGAGCTGAGGCGCTGGCTGTGTGGCTCGAAGCCATCATCACGCGGGAGGATCTCGCGCAGATCCTGGGCGAGTTCCTCCCGGTGAAGATCCACCTGGACGACGACGAGACGACCGATCGCTGGCTGTACCTGGGCAAGGCGACCGAGATTGCCCTGGCCGACGACCTGGGCTTGCGGGTCACCTGCCCGGCGGAGCTCCAGTGGTCCATCGCGGGCGTCAACCCCACCATCCGGCTCGATGAGCTCAAGGTGCTGATTTGCCCCGAGATCATCGAGAGGAACAAGGGGAGTGTCCTGGCGTTCAACGTCGAGCTCGAGGAGGCGGACATCCGGGGCATCCCCTCGATCCTCGACCACACCGTCATGAAGGCGGTCAACGCGGCGCTCGCGAACAAGCGGCCTGAGTGGAACTTCACGAAGACGCTCACGCACACCGTGGGGCTCCCCTCCAACCTCGATCCGATCGAGGGGCTGCACATCGGGGTCGCCTGGGGCAAGCGCCGCATCAGTCAGGACGCGCTCGTGCTCGTGGTCTCCTTCAAGCTCAATTTCGTTCGAGGCGATTGAGCTTCGCGGTTCCCGACAAGCGCCCCGCCCCCCTCTCCGGGTTGGCGGGGCGCTTCGCTCGAGCGTCGTTGGGTCCGGAACCACGCTACGGAAACGGCGAGAAGTTGAGACGCCAGAAGACGCCAAGAGACGCCAAAATTTTATTGTTTTCTTGGCGTCTCTTGGCGTCTCTTGGCGTCTTCTGGCGTCCTCGGCTTTCTCTGACGACCACGTAAACGTTCGGAGGTGGGAGGACGCCGCGCGAATTGGTTAACGCGGTTATGCCGAGCCGACCTGAGGAGCCAGGTGGATCCTCCCGAGCCGACCCCCGCCCCCGCGCGTGAGCGCGCCCGCGATGTCCGAGTGCTTGACGAGCCCGAGGTAGCTCTCTCCGTCGAAGACGGCGACCACCGGCGTGTTCTTCTCGATCATCTGCCGCCCCACCTCGTCGAGCGACACGTCCGCCGCCACCCGGGGCACGTCGCAGCGCATGATCCATGCGACGAACGACCCCTCCCGGCCGGCGGCCAGCGCGCGCATGACGTCCGTGCGCGTCACGACCCCGATCACGCGGTCCTCGTAGACGACCGGGAAGTCCGGCTCCTGGCTCGCGAGGATCCGCCGCGCGGCGTCGCCCACGAGCTCGCCAGGCCACAGCTGGATCGCCCTGCCCTCGCTCGGAGGCTCTTCGGGCGGCGCCGCGGGCGCCATCACCGCCTGGGCCGCGCTCCACTCCCGCCGCGCCTCCACGAAGAGGAGCGCCGACAGCGCGGCCACGACGAGCTGACCGCCGAACAGGCCCATGAAGAACAGCACCGCCGCCGCCGCTTGCCCGAGCGCAGCCGTCATCGACGTCGCGAGCCAGGCGCCGGTGAGCGGCGAGAGCGCCTCGCGCAGCGCGCGCCCCCCCTCGAGCGGCAACGCCGGCAGCAGGCCGAGCAGGGCGATCCCCAGGTTCGCGCTGGCGATCCACACGCTCGCGGCCTCGCGCGAGGGCGCTTCGGCGGCCTGAAGGACCGAGATCCACCCGAGCTCGCCCACCCCGTGCTGGGCCTCGACGGCCAGAACGAAGAGCACCGCAAAGGCCACGTTCGCCGCGAGGCCGAGCGCGCGGCCCTGCGCCCGTCCCACAGCAGGACGCGAGCGGCTGACGATCGGGCCGAGCGGCGAGAGCAGGATCTCCCGCAGCCTCAGCCCGAGCTGCCTCGCCACGATCCCACGCACGAGCGCCTGCAGCGCCACGCACCCGAGCAGCGCCGCGCCCAGCGCGCAGCCGAAGAGCACGCCGCTCCACCCATGCCGCGCTCCCCACTGGAGCGCCCCGATCGGGAGCAGCAGGCCGAACGCCGCATGCGCAAATACATCAACACCGCCGAGCCGCGTGATCCTGATGACCGACTTCATGGTGTCTTGCTCCTGGGTTCCCGCAGGCACCTGCACATGGCGCGAGGCGCAGTTCCGACGTGCCACTGCCTCCTCCCCGGGGCGTGGCGAACACCTCGTCGCGCGATCGACCGCTCGGCTGACGGGCACTTGTCCCAGATCTTTCTGATTTTACTGCAAATCATGTGCCGTTTTCCTGCGCCTCGCTTGCGAGGGGGGCGGCGCGCGGAGCCATTCCTGGCGATCAGGCAGGGCGCGACTGGCCTGAAGGGCTATTCCGCGGCGCTGGTCGTCATCGCGTCGTCATCGCGTCGGAGCGCCTGCGGCAGGGCCTGGACCGGCCTCCGACACTCCCGAGGCGCGCAGCGGATGCGCCGGGCTCATCGCACGTCGCCTGAATGCCGCGGTGTGGCGTTCCGCTACATGGTGGGCGCCCACCGTCACGGCGCCACATCGGGCAGCCTGTCGCCCGCTCCAGCCCGGCGCGCGCGGCCCGAGGCCGGACCACGACCCTCTGCCGCTTCCGAGAGAGAGGCGCTCCGGGTCAAACGCTCCTGCGGCAGGTACGCGCCGCCCTCCTGCTCCTGGACCCAGCGGAGCATCTCCTCGCGAAGCCAGCACCGCAGATCGAACAGCTGCCCAGGATCGCGCGCCGAGACGAGCAAACGCACCTCGATCGTGCGCTCTGTCACCTTCGTGACCTGAACGGCCTTCGCGCGCTCGTCCCAGAGCTCGCTGCTCGGGAGGATCGACTCGAAATGCCGCCGCAGGGCGTCCACCGGGGTCCGGTAATCCACGTAGATCTCGACGGTGCCCAGCTTCTCCGCCCCGTGCTTCGTCCAGTTCTGAAACGACTGGTCCAGGAGCCTCGCCGTCGGGACGATGAGCCGCCGCTCGTCCCAGATCTTCACGACCACGTGGGTCAGCCGGATCTCCTCGATCGTCCCGAACTCGCCGTCCACCACGACCTTGTCGCCGAGGTCGATGGGGCGGGTGAACAGGATGTGGAGGCCCGACAGGATCGCGCCGACCGGCTTCTGCGCCGCGAGGCCGAGCACGACGCCCGCGATGCCGGCCGACGCCAGCAACGAGACGCCGACGTTCCTCACCGCCTCGAAGTTCAGGAGCACGAGCGCGCTCGCCACGATCACGATGAGCACCCGCGCGACCCGCTCGAGCACGCGCGCCTGGGTGCGGAGCCCGCGGGACGACTCGCTCCCCTCCTCCAGGTGACGCAGGGCGCGCGCGTCCAGCACCTCCGTGAGGATCCCCACGATGCGCAGTAGGAGCCACGCCACCCCGCCGATGAACAGCGCCGAGAGGAGCGCCCGCAGATCGGTCACGAGGCCCTGGCCGAGCGGCGTGAGCTTGGCGAGGCCCGCTGTCAGGACGACCCCGAGACAAAGGGTCACGGGGCCGATTGCCGCGTCGAGTGTCTTTTCGTCCCACGGCGTCGCGGTCCGTCGCGCGACGATCAGACCGGCGCGCCGGAAGACGCTCGCGGCGATCCGAGCGAGCCCGAAGCCGACCGGAACGCTCGCCGCGACGATCACCCACGGCCACACGCCATCCCCCGGGATCCCCAGCCGGGCGCCGAGCGATTCAAAGTTCGAGTTCTGCATGCGTCCACTCCTTCACCAGCGCACCAGCGCACCAGCGCCGCGCGCGCCTCCGTGGCCTGGAGCCCCAGGGACACGGGCCTCCCCGCCGCGCTCTGGAGAGCGGCGGAGAGGGCTGTGACCGGGCGAGGCGCGCCGGGCTCATCTATCGTGTGTGCGGCGTCCCCACGGCACAGGGCGTGCCGCCGAACCCTCCCCCGCGTGTCCAGCCAGATCCCCGCCGCTCGCCGACAAGAGATCGCGAGGACGGATGGAGGCAGGCACGCCCCGTTGGGGCGATCCGCGCCAGCGTCGCTCGACCCCGCCGGGTGCGTGCGACCGACCCGAGCGGCGCGGCATGCGGCGTGCAGACGCAAGCGGAGGTGCAGCGGAGCCGACGGGGCGTCGAGATCGGCTGACGAGACGCGGCAAAGGATCGTTTATGTCAGAGCGCAGAAGCCAGGTCGATGATTTCACTCGGCTCACCGAGGAGGATTTCACGCGGCTCACGCAGGAGACCGAGCGGCTCGCGAAGCACGTCGAGGATCTCCGGCACCGGATCGCCGCGACGACCGCGAAGCGGCGCGCGTCCTCCGGCACGCTCCCTGCGCAGAGCGCCGCACCGTTCGCACCGCCGCACGGGTCCCCCTCGGAGCGGACGCACAGCGCGACCCCGGAGCGGCCGTGCGACGCCGCCGCGGAGCGGCCGTACGACACCGCCGTGGAGCGGCCGGTTGACGGGCCACCGGAGCGGCCGCATGACGCCGCCGAAGAGCGGCCGCACGACGCGGCTTCGGAGCGGCCGCTGCGCGGAGCGACGGAGAGGCCGCCCCCCCGTCACTCTCCCTTTCCCGAGCGCACCTCGTGCCTCGCGAACGTGTCGCGATGGCTGCCGCCGCTCAGGACCGCGAGAGATGCCATGGAGTCGGGCGTCCATGAGAGGGTGGGCGAGGCAGGGCGTTACAGCATCATCACGCCGCGCAACAAGCCGAGCGATCTCCCGACGAGGCGCCGCTCGCCCAAATCCGACGTGGCCTGAGGCGCCGGCTCGGAGGGCCGCCGCGCCGGCGCAGCGGCCCCTTCCCGCGGTGTCCCGCCGCGGTTTCAGGCGCGCGCTCGGCCGACCGCGCGCCGCGGACACGCGCGCCTTGCGCGCCGCACGCGCGCGCTGCGTGCTGCGCGTGGCGCGAAGCTTGCCCGGCTGAGCGCCTGCTAGTAAGACGAGCCCATGCTGCTGCGCGGTGGGAGCAGAAGCGCATGGCCGACGTGCCATGAAGCCTGAACCCGAGGGGACCCCGACGGCCGCCTCGCGGCCTTTCAGCGAGGGCCCCGCTCCTCGGCGGCGGGGAGCGTCGCGCGGAGCCCCAGCGCAGCCTCGACCGATGAGACCGCCGTGCAGGCGAGAGGGCCTGTCCTCCTGCCGTCCTCTCGCGCGGCGCCCTGGGATCGCGCCGGGGCACGGGGTCCGACGGCCTCCAGCCCCCCTGGGCCCCTCCGCGCCCGGGGGGCGCGCTCATTTTCCTTGGTGACCGATCGGTCCTGTCCGCAGGCGGGACCAGGAGAACAGCGGCATGGAGCAGCGAAGCGACCTCGACAAGGCGGCCCGCAAGGCGAAAGCCGGCAATGGCAAGAGCAAGAAGGCCGCGTCCGGGGATGGGCTGCAGCACGGCGCCGCGCGCGCGAGGAAGGCCCGCCCGGCCGAGCGCCCCCAGGCCGCCGCGCCGATCGAGAGCGACGAGCTCGACCGGCGGACGCTGCTGATGTCGCTGACGGGCCTGAAGAAGGGCGATTTCTCGGTGCGGCTGCCCGTCCACTGGCTCGGGCTCGACGGGAAGATCGCCGATACGTTCAACGATGTCGTCGAGCGCAACGAGAAGCTCGCGAAGGAGCTCGCCCGCCTGAGCCGCGCGGTGGGCAAGGAGGGCAAGCTCTCCCAGCGCGCCTTCATCGGCGAGGTGAGCGGCGCCTGGGCCGACGAGATCGCGTGCATCAACGCGCTGATCGGCGATCTCGTCCACCCCACCGCCGAGACGGCGCGCGTCATCGGCGCCGTGGCCAAGGGCGATCTCTCGCAGACCATGGCCCTCGAGGTGGACGGCAGGCCGCTCGACGGCGAGTTCCTCCGGACCGCCAAGACCGTCAACACGATGGTCGAGCAGCTCGGCTCCTTCGCCTCCGAGGTCATCCGCGTCGCCCGCGAGGTCGGCACCGAGGGCAAGCTCGGCGGGCAGGCCGACGTCCGCGGCGTCGCCGGCAGCTGGAAGGACCTCACCGACTCCGTCAACTCGATGGCCGGCAACCTCACCTCCCAGGTGCGCAACATCGCCGCCGTCACCACCGCCGTCGCCACGGGCGATCTCTCGAAGAAGATCACCGTCGACGTGAAGGGCGAGATCCTCGAGCTCAAGGACACCATCAACACGATGGTCGATCAGCTCCGCTCCTTCGCCTCCGAGGTCACCCGCGTCGCCCGCGAGGTCGGCACCGAGGGCAAGCTCGGCGGGCAGGCCGACGTCCGCGGCGTCGCAGGCACCTGGAAGGACCTCACCGACTCCGTCAACTCGATGGCCGGCAACCTCACCTCCCAGGTGCGCAACATCGCCGCCGTCACGACCGCCGTCGCCAACGGCGATCTCTCGAAGAAGATCACCGTCGACGTCAAGGGCGAGATCCTCGAGCTCAAGAACACCATCAACACGATGGTCGACCAGCTCAACTCCTTCGCCTCCGAGGTCACCCGCGTCGCCCGCGAGGTCGGCACCGAGGGCAAGCTCGGCGGGCAGGCCGACGTCCGCGGCGTCGCAGGCACCTGGAAGGACCTCACCGACTCCGTCAACTCGATGGCGTCGAACCTCACGGCCCAGGTGCGCAACATCGCGACCGTCACCACCGCCGTCGCCAAGGGCGATCTCTCGAAGAAGATCACCGTCGACGTCAAGGGCGAGATCCTCGAGCTCAAGAACACCATCAACACGATGGTCGATCAGCTCAACTCCTTCGCCTCCGAGGTCACCCGCGTCGCCCGCGAGGTCGGCACGGAGGGCAAGCTCGGCGGGCAGGCCGACGTCCGCGGCGTCGCAGGCACCTGGAAGGACCTCACCGACTCTGTCAACTCGATGGCCGGCAATCTCACCTCCCAGGTGCGCAACATCGCCGCCGTCACCACCGCCGTCGCCAACGGCGATCTCTCCGAGAAGATCACGGTCGACGTGAAAGGCGAGATCCTGGAGCTCAAGAACACCATCAACACGATGGTCGATCAGCTCCGCTCCTTCGCCTCCGAGGTCACCCGCGTCGCCCGCGAGGTCGGCACCGAGGGCAAGCTCGGCGGGCAGGCCGACGTCCGCGGCGTCGCAGGCACCTGGAAGGACCTCACCGACAACGTGAACTCGATGGCCGGCAACCTGACGAACCAGGTGCGCGGCATCGCCAAGGTCGTGACCGCTGTCGCCAACGGCGATCTCAAGCGCAAGCTGGTCGTCGACGCCAAGGGGGAGATCGCCGCGCTCGCGGACACGATCAACGGCATGATCGAGACGCTCGCGACGTTCGCGGATCAGGTGACGACGGTGGCGCGCGAGGTCGGCGTCGAGGGCAAGCTCGGCGGGCAGGCGAGCGTGCCCGGCGCGGCCGGCACGTGGAAGGACCTCACCGACAACGTGAACCAGCTCGCGGCGAACCTCACCACGCAGGTGCGCGCGATCGCCGAGGTCGCCACCGCCGTGACCAAGGGCGATCTCACCCGGTCCATCAAGGTCGAGGCGCAGGGCGAGGTCGCCGCGCTGAAGGACAACATCAATGAGATGATCCGGAACCTCAAGGACACGACGCTGAAGAACAGCGAGACGGACTGGCTCAAGAGCAACCTCGCCAAGTTCTCGCGCATGCTCCAGGGGCAGAAGGATCTGCTCACCGTCGGCCGGAGGATCCTGTCCGAGCTCGCCACCGTCGTCACGGCGCAGCAGGGCGTCTTTTACATCATGGATGCCTCCCGCGAGGAGCCCGTCCTGAAGCTGCTCGCGAGCTACGCGTTCAAGGAGCGCAAGCACGTCGACAACCAGTTCAAGCTGGGCGAGGGGCTCGTCGGGCAGTGCGCGCTCGAGAAGGAGAAGATCCTCCTCGTCAACGCGCCCCACGACTACATCACGATCACGAGCGGCCTCGGCGACGCGCCCCCGGTCAACATCATCGTGATGCCCGTGCTCTTCGAGGGGCAGGTGAAGGCCGTCATCGAGCTCGCGTCGCTCGAGCGCTTCAGCCCGACCCACCAGGCGTTCCTCGACCAGCTCACCGAGTCGATCGGCATCGTGCTCAACACGATCGAGGCCAACATGCGCACCGAGGACCTGCTCAAGCAGTCCCAGTCGCTGGCGCGCGAGCTCCAGAGCCAGCAGGAGGAGCTCCAGGAGACGAACGCCGCGCTCGGCGAGAAGGCGCGGCTCCTCGCGGAGCAGAACGTGGAGGTCGAGCGGAAGAACCACGAGGTCGAGCAGGCCCGCCAGGCCCTGGAGGAGAAGGCGCGCCAGCTCGCCCTCACCTCCAAGTACAAGTCGGAGTTCATGGCGAACATGTCCCATGAGCTCAGGACCCCGCTGAACAGCCTCCTCATCCTGTCGGACCAGCTCTCCAGGAACAACGACCAGAACCTCACGGCGAGGCAGGTCGAGTACGCGAAGACGATCCACGCGTCAGGCACCGATCTCCTGGGGCTCATCAACGACATCCTCGATCTCACGAAGATCGAGTCGGGCACCGTCGTCGTCGACGTCGGAGAGATCAGCTTCACGGACCTCTCGGACTACGTGCGTCGCACGTTCCGGCACGTCGCCGAGGCCAAGAAGCTCGATTTCGAGCTCTCCTTCTCGTCGACGCTGCCGACGTCGATGTTCACCGACGCGAAGCGGCTGCAGCAGGTGCTCAAGAACCTGCTCTCCAACGCCTTCAAGTTCACCGAGCGCGGCAAGGTGGTCCTGGAGGTGACAGTGGCCCGCAGCGGCTGGAGCCGTGAGAACGAAGTGCTCAGCCGGTCCGATGTGGTGATCGCGCTCTCCGTCCATGACACAGGGATCGGGATCGCCCCGGACAAGCAGCAGATCGTCTTCGAGGCGTTCCAGCAGGCGGACGGCAGCACGAGCCGCAAGTACGGCGGCACAGGGCTCGGGCTCGCGATCAGCCGGGAGATCGCGGGGATGCTCGGCGGCGATCTCACGCTGGTCAGCGCGCCGGGCCGCGGCAGCACGTTCACGCTCTACTTGCCGCGCACCTTCCGGCCCGTGCGGGCGGCGCGGCGGCAGCCGACTCACGTCCTCGACGCGCCGCCGTCCATCGATGATGCCGTCCACAGCAGCCGGCCGTCGGATCGCACGTCCGCGAGCGCGGACGTCCAGATCATCGACGACAGCGAGAACGTCCGCCCCGGCGACCGCGCGATCCTGATCGTGGAGAACGACACCGTGTTCGCCCGCTTCCTCGTGGATGTCGCGCGGGAGCACGGCTTCAAGGCGGTCGTCGCGCTCCGCAGCGCGACCGCGCTCTCGCTGGTGCGAGAGATCCAGCCCGCGGCGATCACGCTGGACATCAACATGCCCGACGTCGACGGGTGGCGCGTGCTCGACTGCCTGAAGCGCGACCTCTCGGCTCGGCACATCCCGGTCCAGGTGATCACGACAGAGACGGAGGAGGAGCGGAGCCGCGCGCGGCGGATGGGCGCGGTGGGCCTGCTCAACAAGCCGCTCAGCAGCAGGACGGCGCTCGACGAGGCGTTCGCGCGGCTCGCCGGGCTGATCGGCTCGCCGCGGCGCCGGCTGCTCGTGGTCGCGCCGGACGAGGCCTCCTTCGCCCCGGTGACCGAGCTGCTCGGGGACGAGGAGGTCACGGTCGCCAGCGCGACGACGGCCCAGGAGGCGCTCGAAGCGCTCGATCGCGAGGCGTTCGACGCGATCGTGATCGACCTGCGCCTGCCGGACATGCCCGGCCTCGAGCTCATCGAGCGCCTCGATCGCGCAGGGCGCTTCGCCGATCTCACGGCCATCGTGGTCGCGCCGGCCGGCGTCGCCGGGGACGACGAGGCGCAGCTCTCCCGGCTGGCGCAGAAGCTGCCCGTGAAGCATGTCCAGTCGAGAGAGCGCCTGCTCGACGAGGTTACGCTCGCGCTGCACCGCCGGGTCTCGGATCTGCCGGAGCCGGCGCGGCTCATCGTGGAGCAGCTCCACGAGTCGGCCGCCGCGCTCTCCGGCAAGTGTGCGCTGATCGTCGACGACGATTTCCGCAACATCTATGCGCTGAAGACCGTCCTCGAGAGCTACGGGATGAGCACCCTCACCGCCGACACGGGGAAGGCCGCCATCGAGCGCCTGGCGAGCACGAGCGGCATCGACGTCGTGCTCATGGACATCATGATGCCGGAGATGGACGGATACGACACGATCCGCGCAATCCGCAAACAGCCGGCATTCCAGACGCTGCCGATCATCGCCGTCACGGCGAGGGCGATGAAAGGCGACCGGGAGAAGTGCCTGGAGGCGGGCGCGACCGACTACACCTCGAAGCCGGTCGACACGGAGCAGCTGCTGGCGCAGCTCCGCATCTGGCTGCATCGCTGAGCTCGCTTCATCTCCCGTCACCGCCGCTCTCCACACAACACCCGCGATCCCCCCCGAGCACGCCCGGCGGTTTCGTCTGCGCTGCAACGACGCCTCAGTGTGGCGCACCTGCGCAAGCTCTTGCGCGGCACACGGGCGATCGACTGCGCAGAGTACCGAGCATTTCCCGCATTTTCCTTTGGCATGCTGCCTGCTGTCGCCTGCTGTGACGATGTGGGTTTCCAGAATACAGGCAGGGCGCGCGCGAGAGGACGTTCATCGGGAAAGGAGCTGTAGGTGAGGCCAAAGCTGGTGACCGGTCTCGTCAGGACACGGTCGGACGCCGAAAGGTCGGTTGAGCGCGTGATGAGCTGTGGATACACGCGTGACGCCATCAGCCTTGTCATGAGCGATGCGGGGTCCGACCAGCGCGCCGTGGACGGAACCGCCGGCGCGGCGGCGGACGTCGGCGGGGCGGCGGGGGCAGCCTCGACTTCGCTCGTGGTGCTCGGCGCGAGCGTGGCGTTCCCTGACCTGGGGCTCGTGGCGGCGGGGCCCATCGAGGCCGCGCTCGCCGGAGCTGGCGCGGGCGGCGCGGCCGGCGGGCTCGTCGACGCGCTCGTCAGCGCCGGCATTCCCGAGCACCGGGCGAGCATCTATGACAGCGGCCTACGACAAGGCGCGATCCTCGTGGGCGTAAATGCTTCCTCCGAGCGAGACGCAGAGATCCTGGAATTGATCCTCGAGTACGCCGGCGCCGAGGACGTCCGGAGCGAGAGCTCGCAGCGGCGCCCTTACGACAGCTTCATCTGAGCGGTCGCCGGAAGGCGGAAGGCACGTGGCAACTTGCCTCGCTGAGGCGCGCTGCCGCTGACGCGCCCGTGCAGGCGTTCAGGAGCTCCCCGAGCGGATCGCCTGGCACACGCGATGCTCCAGACTCGGCGCGTGCCGTCGCGTGGCGAGCGGCGGATGGCCGGAGCAGACGGCAGGAGAGCGCATGTCGAGCAACATGACCCAGGCGTTCGAGCACACCTCAGGGGAATGCTTCGAGGTCGACACGGTGGTGGGCGAGAAGTACCAGCTCCTCCGCAAAGCGGGAGAGGGCGCGATGGGGTCTGTCTGGGTCGCCACGAACACGGCGCTCGAGGCCAATGTGGCCATCAAGGTGCTGCGGCCGGAGATGCGCTCTCCCGCGATCGCCGAGCGCCTGCTGCGTGAGGCGCGGGCCGCGGCGAAGCTCAGCCACCCCGGGATCGTGCGTGTCTTCGATCTCGGCAAGACCGCGGGCGGCACCCCGTACATCGTGATGGAGCTCCTGGAGGGCGAGGCCCTCCGGGACGTGCTCTGCCGCGAGCGCCGGCTCGCTCCCGAGGTGGCGCTGGCGATCCTGCTGCCGGTCGCGAGCGCGATGCACGCGGCCCACGAGCGGGGCGTCGTTCACCGGGATCTCAAGCCGGACAACGTGATGCTCGCGAATCAGGGCGACGGGCGGATAAGGCCCAAGGTCGTCGATTTCGGGATCGCGAAGGTGACGTGGACCGAGCCCGAGTCCGGATCGACGGGCGCGGCCGTGATCGGGACTCCGCAGTACATGCCGCCGGAGCAGGCGCTCGGGCAAGGCCACATCGATCATCGCGCGGACATCTGGGCGCTCTGCACGATGCTGTACGAGGCGATCGCGGGCGAGACCCCGTATGCCGGGGAGCAGGGGTTCGGGACGCTGCGCGCGATCATCCAGGATCCGGTGCGCTCGCTCGTCGAGCGCTGCGGCTCGGATCCGGCGCTGTGGTCGATCATCGAGCGCGGGCTGCGCAAGGATCCGGCGGATCGCTGGGGGAGCATGCGCGAGCTGGGCAGCGCGCTCGCGACGTGGCTTGTCTCGAGGGGAGTCTCGGAGGACGTGTGCGGCGCGTCGCTCCGCGCGCAATGGCTGGACGAGCGGGCCAGCCAGATCCCGTCGCCGTCGCCGCGGCTGAACGCGGTGAGCTCCGCGCCGACGCTGCACTCGCGCCGCGCGGACGACTCCCTGGAGCTGCAGGTGCCCATGACGGCCGCGCCGAGGGCGCCGGGGGCGGCGGCTGCGGCGGGTCACGGCGCGCCGGGGGCGGTGGAGCGCAAGGGGATCGAGGAGAGCGGGGAGCGCGCGTGGTCCGAGGCGACCGCGATGGTGAATCTGCCGGGGGCGGCGTCTCCGTCGCCGCGGTCGTCGTGGCGGGAGCGCTTTCCGCTCCGCGCCGTCGCGGCGGCCGGGCTCGTGGCCCTGGCGGGAGCGGCGGTGTGGAGCGTCGCGCTGGGCACGGCGGGTCGCGCGGGCGAGTCGATGCCGGCGCCGCTGGTCCAGCCCGTGGCGATGGTCGCCGCGGCGCCGTCTCCGGCGCAGCCACCGCTCGTGGCGAGCTCCCTTCCGGACGGCGTGGCGCAGGGGAGCGCGGCGCCGCCGGTCGAACCCACGACATCGCGCCCGGCGCGCGCGGTGAAGGCCGCGGTCTCCGCGCCTCAGGCGCCGGTCGCGGCCGCCGCGCGGGCTGCGATCGCGGCGCCGGCGGCGAACGCGCCCGCCGCGACCGGGAAGCCGCCGGCGCCAGCGGCGAGCCCGCCGCCCGGCTCGTCCGGGCCCAGCGCGGGCGCGGAGGCGCCGGCCTCGTCTGCGCAGCCGGTCTCCGCCGGCTCGGCGCAGGCGCCAGGGAGCGCCGCCTGTGCGGCTGGCGGAGGCCAGGAAGGCGGGGAAGCGGCCTGCCCGCCGGCCGCCGAGGCGCCCCCGAGCGCCGTGGAGGTCTACGATGACGCCGGGGCGGCCGAGAAGGAGCAGGGCGTCCATCGTCCGGCGACCGCCGACGAGGCGCCGCCGGCCGCGGATGCCGGCGCAGCGGAGGGCTCCTCGAGCGCTCCAGCGGCGCCGTAGCGGCCCGGACGCCGGCCCGGCGGGCGGGCTAGAGCGACACGGGTTGAAACCACGAGAAAAGCAGGAAATTCACAGGGAGACGGGGAGGCGGGGAGCGAGAGACGGCAAGAGAAAGAAATCATTCTTTCTTCCTCCCCCGCCTCCTCGCCTCCCTGTGAAAATTCTCCGGGTTTCAACGTGATAGGTGTTCTAGACGCCGAGCGCCTGCAGGAACCCGCCCTCACGCTCGGCCTCGGGGAGCGCGCCCGCATGGCGAGGCTCCACCAGGTCGAGGCCGAAGCTCCACAGCGCGTTGCGCGCCTGCGCGAAGGGGCCCTGCCTGGGCAGGTTGTCGAGGCGTACAGCCTCGCTCCGCCCGAGGTCCTGCTCGAACAGGCGGGCCGCGTCCCTCACGAAGGCGGGTTGCTTGACGATGAGGTTCGCCTCGCTCACCCACCTCAGGCTCGTCGAGTTCGCGTTGAAGGTCCCCACCGTCGCCCAGTCGTCGTCGATCACCGCGAACTTCGCGTGGAGCATCGACGGGAGGAACTCGTGGATCTGGAGCCCGTTCTCCAGCCATGACGGGTACCGCGCGAGGCTCGCGTGGCGGATGGCTGGAAGGTCGGAGTCGCGCGGCACGATGATCTTCACGTCGATCCCGCGGCGCGCGGCGTCGATGAGCTCGCGCTCGAGCCCGCGCGGAGGGCAGAAGTACGCGTTCTCGATCCACACCCGCCGCCTCGCCGCGCGCACCCGCGCGAGGTGGCGCTCGTAGATGACCGCGGGCGGCGTGGGCGCGTCGGTGATGAACTCCACGTCGTCGTAGACGCCGCCCGTCCAGTAATCGAAGGAGCGCCCCGCGGCCTCGTTGGCGAGCATCCAGCGGCACTCGAACGCCCGCGCCATGTCGGTCACGCAGGGCCCCATCACCCGGCTACAGACCTCGTGCCAGCCGTCGCCGCCCTCGTCGCGCGGCAGCCACTCGTCGGCCCACGCAGCGCCGCCGACGTACCCGGCGCCGTCGATCACCACGATGCGCGAGTGCTCCCGCGGGAACAGGGCGCCCCCGCGGAGCACGGCGCCCAGCGGCCTGTAGGCGCGGGCGCGGATGCCGCGAGCCCGCATGTCCTCGAAGAACGCCGCCGGCGTCGTGTGGCTGCCGAGCGCGTCGTACAGGAGCCGGACATCCACGCCGCGCCGCGCGGCGCTCGCGAAGGCGTCGGCGAAGCGACGACCCATGAGATCGTTGCGGTAGATGTACGTGGAGATCCATATCCGCTCCCGGGCGAGCGCGATGTCATCGAGGAGCGACTCGAGCACCCATTTCATCCCGGGGAGGAGGCGCGTCGTGTGGAGAGCGCCCCCTGCCGCAGCGCGAGCGGTGCTGGAGTCCGCCCTGGAGCCTGGAAACGTCGGCGCCGAGCAGGTCATGTCGAGTCCCGAACGCCGGGCGGCTGAAGCTCGATTGCCACAGCGGCCCGCGCGCTCACCGCCGTGGCTCAAGCAGCCCGTGTGCCACATCGCCAAGGCGCGATCGCGCAGGGATGTCAGCAACAGGAGGCTCACCACGTGGCAAAGCGCCACGCTCACGGCGCCGTCCGCGGTGCGTGCGGGGCAAGCGGCCTCTCCGGCGCAGCGGCCGCCCTCGCGAGCGGGCCGCGCGTGCGCGAGCGGACCGCGCGTGCGCGAGCTGGCGCGGCACCAGTCTTGAACGGCGTGGGCGCGATGATCCCCGCCACCCGCGAGCTCTCCGCTCCTCGGCCCGCCCGGACGCGCACCAGGTCGCGCCGGGCGCCGTCCGAACCCGTGCCCACACCGCCGTCCGCGCCGCCCCTGCGGCGCCGGCTCGCCCTGGATCCCCTGCACGCGATCGGCGCGCTCGCGCTCGCCTGCGTGGCCGCGAGCGCCTTGTTCATGCACGCGCTGCAGACGCGCGAGGCGACGGCGCAGGGGCTCACCCTCCGCGTCGCCTACCCCGAGCGGATGCGCTTCCGCGACATGGAGCGGGTCACGCTCGACGTGGAGAACACGGCGGGCGAGCCCTGCCGGGCGGCCGCGCTCACGATCGACGAGGCTTACCTGGACAGCTTCGAGGAGCACCACACCACGCCTGCAGAGGCGGCGTTCGGGCGCTTCGCGCTGGGCGACCTCGCGCCCGGCGAGCGCCGCCGGATCGACATCGAGCTCCGCGGCGAGCGCAGCTGGCTCGCCTCGGGCAACGCGACCCTGTCGTGCGGCGGGGAGCGCGGCGTCCACGTGCCGCTCCGCACGTTCATCTTCCCCTGAGATCACCATGGAGACCGTCGCCCGCGTCGCCGTTGTTTATGTGTTCCTCGCCGCCGCGTTCCGCGTGCTCGGCAAGCGCGAGCTCAGCTCGATGTCGCCGTTCGAGCTCGTCACCCTCATGCTGATCCCCGAGATCGTCTCGCAGGCCCTCGTCCGCGAGGCGTCGCTCGCGAACGCGCTCGCGGGCGTGTCCACCGTCCTCGTGCTCGTGTTCCTGACGTCCGTCCTGACGCACCTCTTCCCGAAGGCGTCCGAGGTCATCGACGGCTCGCCCACGGTGCTGGTCGCGAAGGGCCGTATCCTGGAGGAGGCGTGCAATCGCGAGCGGATCCAGCCGGAGGAGATCCTGTCCGAGATGCACAAGAGCGGGCTGGAGCGCCTCTCCCAGGTGCGATGGGCCATCCTGGAGGCGGACGGCGCCCTCACCATCGTCCCGGAGCAGGGCCACGCCCTGCCCGTCGCCCGGGCCAGCACGCGGGACGAAGGCGTCTGAGCGCCGGTCAGGCCGGGCGGGAGGCGAGGCGGCGCGCGCCGCGTCGGGCGATCGCCGCCGCGAGGGCGAGGGCGCCGAGCGTCATGCCCACGAGCGTGCCCTGCCCGCGGGTCCGCGAGGGGCGGTCGCCGTCGAGGACCGGGATCGCCGCGCCGCAGAGCACGTCGGCGTGGACGCTGACGCGGGCGCGCAGCCAGTTGTCGACCCGCTCCTGCGGCGCGGGGCTCAGGACGAGGTCCGTGTCGAGCGCGGCGCGCGGCAGGTTCGCCTCGAGACGCGTCAGCCAGACGTCCTTCGGGTGCAGGCCGACCATCGCGATCGCGAGGTCGTCGAGCGCCCCGCACGCGAGCTCGCGCGCGTCGATCTGGTCGGCGGCGACCTCCCCGCAGCTCGGATGGGACAGCGGGACGCCGGCCGGGCACGGGTTCGCCACGGCGCGGCTCTCGGTCGCGATCTCGGCGAAGCGCACGGCGCACGCGGAGTCCTGGACCTCGCCGGTCTCGCCGTTGGCGAGCCCCTGCTGGGCGAACGCGGCGGCGATCGTGTCGACCGGGGTGGTCGAGCCGCTCGTCGTGTAGCGCACGCCGAACGGCGCCGCGGGGCTCGACACGGGCGAGAACAGCGAGCCCTGCTGCGCGTAGGGGGTGAGGAACGCGCGGCCGCCGTCGGCCGCCGCGATCGCCTTCTCGCGGAGCACGCCGTAGTTCGACTCCTGCGAGGCGAAGTCCCACGCGAGGAGGTCGATGGGGACGGCCGCGGCCGCGAACCCCTCGGGGGCGAGCCGCGCCTCGCTGATGGTGAAGAGGGTGATCGCGACGTTCGCGCCCGTCCCGGCGGCGACCATCCGGAGCGGGAGCGCGGGGTTCGCCCCCGGCGTGACGACCCGCACCGGCGTCATCTCCTTCACGTCCTTGCCCGGCTCGAGCCTGATGGCGATGAAGTCGAAGCCCTCGTCGACATAGGCGTCGAGGATCGGCTGCGTCGACGCATCGACGTTGAAGCCGTTCTCGTCGAACCACGCGTTCAGCGCGCCGGGCGTATCGGTGGCGAGCGTCACGGTGGTGTACGGGCCGACGGTGCCGCGGTGGAGCACGGTGACGTCATCGCCGCCGAACGCCTCCCCCGCCGAGTCCGCGGAGCCGAGGGCCGCGCCGCAGCCCCCGCCGCTGCGGGCGCAGGTGGAGCTCGGCGCGGTGATGCGCACCGACGTGGCCGCGTCGAGCGTCTCGAACCACGCGTCCGAGCCGACCTCGAGGAACGCCCCGCGCTTCACCGGGAGCACCCACCCGAACGCGCTGGGATCGCCGGAGTACTGGATCTGATCCCAGAGCACCGACTGGACGGGCGACACGGAGAGCACCATGCGGTGCGCGTTGACGACCGTCGTCTCGGTGGGCGGGGCGAAGCACCCGCCGCAGGCGAGCGCCTCGCGCGGCGACAGGAGCGTCGCGGAAGGAACGGCGAGCGCAAGGAGCGCGAACAAGCGAAGTTTCATCGGCTACCTCCATGGGCGCGGGTCCGCGCGGGCGGGCTCTCGGGAGCGCGCGGGCGGCGCGCGGCGCACCACCGCCAGGCTATCCAAGCCGGCGCGCTGCGGGCAGCCAGCGCACGATTGGCGCGCCGCGCGCCATGCGGGAGCGCGGCGAGCCGCCGTCAGCCCGCGGCCCACCACGCGTCGAGGTCGCGGAGGGCGCGCTCGGCCATCACCTCGTAGCGGGCGCGCTTGCGCAGCTTGCCGTGCGCTGGATCGAGCGGCGCGATGTGCGCCCAGGTGATGTTGGACGGCTGGTACGTGGGCTGCTTCCGGCCGAGGTGCGTGAGGATGCCGCCGAGCGCCGTCGTGGGCGGCGGCGGCCGGAGCGGCTCGTTCCGCAGCTGCTGCGCGAGGAGGATCGCGCACACGAACCCCGCCGCAGCGCTCTCCACGTAGCCCTCGACGCCCGCGATCTGGCCGGCCAGGTGCACGCCCGGCAGCGCGCGGAGCTCCATCGCGGGGCCGAGGAGCGCCGGAGCGTCGACGAAGGTGTTGCGGTGCACGGAGCCCGTGCGGAGGAACTCGGCCTCCTCGAGGCCGGGCACCATCCGGAACACCCGCAGCTGCTCGGCGTACTTCATGCGCGTCTGGAAGCCGACCAGGTTGTACGCCGTCGCCGCCTCGTCCTCCGGGCGCAGCTGGAGCACCGCGTAGGGGCGCCGGCCGGTGCGCGGATCGGTGAGCCCCACCGGCTTCATCGGCCCGAACGCGAGCGTCTGCTCGCCGCGCGCCGCCATCACCTCGCAGGGCAGGCACCCCTCGAAGTAACGCACCTCCTCGAAGGCGCGGGCCTCCACCTTCTCCGACGCGACGAGGGCCTGGACGAACGCCTTGTACTGCGCCTCGTCGAAGGGGCAGTTCACGTACGCCTCGTCGCCGGCCTCGGCGTCGTCGCGGCGCTCGGCCGCGTCCTCCGGCGGCGCGGTTTGCTCCCGCTGCGCGGCCCGGTCCGGCTGCGCGGTTGGCTCCCGCTGCGCGGCCCGGTCGCCGCGGACCGCGCCCCCCTTGCCGTAGCGCGACTGCTTCCACACGCGCGACCAGTCGATCGAGTCGGCGCTGACGATCGGCGCGATCGCGTCGTAGTAGGCGAGGTGCTCGGCACCGACGGCCGCGGCGAGGCTCGCCGCGAGGGCGTCGGAGGTGAGCGGCCCCGTCGCGAGGATCACGGGCCGCTCGGCGGGGATCTCGGTCACCTCCCGGTGCTCGACGGTGATCCGGGGGTGGGCCTCGATCGCCCGCGTCATCGCCTCGGCGAACCGCTCGCGGTCGACCGCCAGCGCGCCACCGGCCGGCACCGAGGTCTCGTCGGCGCACCGCAAGGCGAGCGAGCCCACGCGCCGGAGCTCCTCCTTGAGGAGCCCCACCGCGTTGCTCAGCGCGGCGCCGCGCAGCGAGTTCGAGCACACGAGCTCGGCCATCCGATCGCTCGTCTGCGCGGGCGTACGCTTGTGAGGCTTCATCTCGACGAGGCGCACGCGCAGCCCGCGCTGCGCGAGCTGGTACGCCGCCTCGCAACCGGCCAGGCCGCCTCCGACGACGACGACGTCGTGCGGGCTCTCCGCTCCGTTCATACAGCTCACCAGGGTGGGGGGTCTCGCGGGCTTCTTAGCTCGCCGTGCGGCGGGCGCGCACGGCCCGCGCGGGCTTTTCGGCGGCCCCCGGGGCCGCGCCAGCGCCGTGCGGCGCGGCCTCGGGCCGGCCGGCTGGCGTGGGCTCCGCCGGCGCGGGCCGGGCGGCCGGCGCCGGGGCGGCGCTCGCGACGGCCGCCGCGGCGTCCGGGGTGGCGGCGCCGTCGGCGGCGCCGTCCTCCCCTTCCCCCTCGACGATCTCCTGCTTGAAGCCGCAGTCCTTCGTCGCGCAGACGAGCATCGCCTTCTTGCCGCCGGTGCGGGTGACGAACTTCGCGCCGCACTGCGGGCACGGGACCGGCACCGGCTTCTGCCAGAGCTTGAACTCGCACTTCTGCTCGGCGTTCCAGTTGGAGCAGCCGTAGAAGGTGCGCCCGCCCTTCTTGCGCGGCCGGATCTCGATGAGATCGCCGCCGCAGCTCGGGCACGCGACGCCGAGCGGAACCGGGCGCGTGTTCTTGCAGGCCGGGTACCCCGTGCACGACAGGAAGTCGCCGAAGCGGCCCGTCTTGATGATCATCGGCTTCCCGCACTTGTCGCACGAGATGTCGGTCTCGCGGACGGCGGCGGTCCCCCGCGCGTCGGACAGGTCGCGCGTCGCCTTGCACTTCGGGTAGCGCTCGCAGCTCAAGAACCAGCCGTTCTTGCCCCACTTCTTGAGCATCATCGACCCGCACTCGTCGCAGACGATGTCGGTCTTCTCTGCCTCGGGCTTCCACGGCGCGAGCTTCTTCGACTTGTCGAGCTGCTCCCTGAACTTCTTGTAGAAGGTCTTGAGCAGCTGCTCGCGCTTCAGGCTGCCGGCGCCGACGGCGTCGAGCTCCTCCTCCATCTGCGCCGTGAAGTTCGGGTCCATGATGTCGAGGTTCGACCGGACGAGGCCGTCGACCACGAACTTCCCGAGGAGCGTCGGCTGGAACGCGCCGCCGTCCCGCTTCTCGACGTACGCGCGCTGCTGCACCTTGCTGATGATCTCGGCGTACGTCGACGGGCGGCCGATGCCGCGCTTCTCCAGCTCGCGCACGAGCGAGCCCTCGTTGTAGCGGGGCGGCGGCTGCGTGAACTTCTGGTCGGTGATGACGCCCGGGGGCGACACGGCGAGCGCCTCGCCCTCCTTCATGTCGGGCAGGAGCGCCTCCGAATCCTCCTCGGCCGACGGCCCCGGCGCCGCGCGCTCCGCCTCGGCGGCGGCCGCCTCGGGCGCCGGCGCGGCGGCGCCGCCCTCCGCGGCTGCGCCTGCGCTCTCCTCCTCGCCGGCGAACTCCTGCTGGCCTTCCGTCACCTGCAGCCAGCCGGCGAACTTGAGGATCCGCCCGGTCGCCCGGGCGAGGTAGCTCCGGTACGCGGGCGCCGCGACCGTCGGCGCGACGTCGATCTCGACCGTCGTGCGGTCGTACACCGCCGGCGTCATCTGCGAGGCGACGAAGCGGTTCCAGATGAGCTTGTACAGCTTGTACTGCTCGTCCTTGAGGTGCTTCTTGATCGAGTCCGGGTGGATCTCGACGCTCGTCGGTCGGATCGCCTCGTGCGCGTCCTGCGCGTTCTTCTTCGACTTGTAGACGTTCGGGCGCTCGGGGACGAACTCCTTGCCGTACCGCTTCGCGACCACGCCGCGCACCTCTGCGATCGCGTCGTCGCTGACGCGCGTCGAGTCGGTACGCATGTACGTGATGAGGCCGACCGGGCCGCCGTCGCGCTTGAGGTCGATGCCCTCGTAGAGCGCCTGGGCGATCTGCATCGTCCGCTTGGCGCCGAAGTGCAGGTAGTTCGTCGCGTCCTGCTGGAGCTTCGAGGTGGTGTACGGCGCGGGCGGGTTGCGCTTCTGCTCGCGCCGCACGACCTTCGCCACCTTGTAGCGGGCGGTCTCGAGATCGGCGCGCACCTTCCCGGCGACCTCGCCGTTCGTCACCTCGAGCTTCTTGCCGTCGGCGGAGGCGAGCTTCGCGACGAACGGGGCGCGCTGCGGCGGGCTCGCCGCGCCGAGGCCGACCGCGATGTTCCAGTACTCCTCCGGGACGAACGCCTCGACCTCGCGCTCGCGGTCCACGATGAGCCGCAGCGCGACCGACTGCACCCGCCCCGCCGAGAGGCCGAACGCGAGCTTCGACCACACGAGCGCCGAGACGTCGTAGCCGACGATTCGGTCGAGCACGCGCCGCGCCCGCTGCGCGTCGTACAGGTTCTCGTCGAGCTTGCGGGGGTTGTGGACGCCGTGGTCGACCCCCTTCTTCGTGATCTCGTGGAACTCGACCCGCGCCACCTTCAGCTTCGGGTTCTTGATCTCCTCCGAGATGTGGAACGCGATCGCCTCCCCTTCGCGATCGGGGTCGGTCGCCAGGAGCACCTCGTCCGCCTTCTTCGCGGCGGACTTCAGCTCCTCCAGGACCTTCTCCTTGCCCTCGATGACCTCGTAGGTCTCGGCAAAATCGTTCTGCACGTCGACGGCGTTCTGCTTCTTGGGCAGGTCTTTGACGTGCCCCTTCGAGGCGAACACCTCGTACCCGTTGCCGAGATATTTCTTGATGGTCTTCGCCTTCGCCGGCGACTCCACGATGACGAGCGTCTTGGCCATCACCACCTTCTGAGCAACGAGATCGGGCTTGTGAGGATTGAAGGGCGCCCTTCGGTGCGAGGGAGGCCCCCCCGCGAGGAGGCGGCCACCCGAAACCGCACTGGGCAGGGTGAGCCGGCGCGCCCCTTCAACGAAGAGCCCGCCGAAACAACCCGGCGGGCCCCTCTACTACTACGGCCTGGAGCGTCAACGTCAAGAGTGCCTCCACGGCGCGTCTGGGCGGAAGCCCCGTCCTCTCGCAGACCTCATCCACGTGCGCCGGCCGGGCGTCCAGGGCGTCGAGGACCGCGCGTTCGGCCGCGCTCATCGACGGAGGTGGCCCATTTTCCTCGGGCAAAACGCCCGTCCGCGCCCCGAAGGCGGCCTCCGGGAGCGGGAGCGTGCCCCCGCCGGCCGGCCTGTTGCGCTCCGAGCGCCGCGCCCGCCGGCGGGGCGGCGGCGCCTGCCCCCCGAGGACGTCGATGACGTCGGCCGCGCGCGTGATGGGGCGCGCGCCGGAGACGAGCTCCAGCGCGCAGCCCACACCGCGCGGGCTCCACGGGGCGTGGGGGACGACGCAGAGGTGGCGGCCGAGGCGGCGGGCCGCCGCGGCGGCGGAGCGGGCGCCGCTCTCGACCCCCGCCTCGACCACGACGGTCGCGAGCGTGAGCGCGGCGAGGACCGCGTTGCGCTGGAGGAACAGCGCCGGCAGCGGCGGCGTGTCGTCGGGGACGCGCGCGAGCAGCGCGCCGCCCGCGGCGAGGACGCGCGCGAACAGCGCCGCGTGCTCGCGCGGGTACGGGTGCGCGTGGCCTCCGCCGCCGACGACGACCGTCGGCGCGCGCGCGTCGAGCGCGCCCTCGTGCGCGGCCGCGTCGACGCCGCGCGCCCCGCCCGACCAGATCGAGAAGCCCGCCTCGCCGAGCGCCGCGGCGAGCGCGCGGGTGAACCGGAGGGCCTCGTCGCTCGCGGCGCGCGTCCCGACGATCGCGACGCCCGGGCACGCCGGGAGCGCGCCGCGGAGATAGAGCGTCGGCGGCGCGGCCTCGGTCTCCGTAACGAGGGCCCAGAGCTGCGCGGGGTAGGAGGGATCTGCGGGCTGGATCTCGATCGACGCCATACGCGGCGTGTCGACCGACGCCCGGGACGAGTTGCGCGAAATGAGGACCGCAGCACGAGGAGCGCGCGGCCGCCCGCGCCCGGCGCGGTCGCCGCGCTATCGGGGCGGCACGCGAGGCGCGGCGCTCGGCGGCGCCGTGTCAGGCGGGGTCGCGCCGGGCGGCGCGGCGCCGGGCGCCGGGGCCGGGCGCGCGCCCCGGAAGCCCTGGACGAGCACGACGCCCGCGCCGCGCCGCACCTGCGCGTGGAGCTCCACGGCGAGCGGCGCGGCGCCGGGCGCCGGGAGGCACGCTCCCCGGCCGCCGATCACCGCGACCGGCCCGCGGTCCGCGTCCTGGGCGACGATCTCGAGCGCGGGCGGCGCGCCCTTCGTGACGAAGAGATCGACCTCGATCACGCCGAGCCCGCCCTGCGCGATGAACACCGCGCACTCGTCGACACCGCGCGGGACGCGCACGGGGATCGCGGCGCTCTCCCCCTCCGCGATCGCGAGCGACACGACGTCGCCGAGGGGCGCCATGCCCCTCGCCTCACCGCGCGCGGTGTTGGCGAGCGCGAGCGCCGTCACGCGCGGCACCGGCGCGCTCGCCGCGGGCCGCTGCTCTGCCGCGCGGCTCAGGAACAGGCGCGACGCCTCCGGGTCCAGCTCGGGCGCGTCGCGCGGAGGCGGCGGGTTCCGCGGCACGTCGGGCGGGGGCGAGGAGGCCGGCGGAGGCGGCGGGCTGGGGCGCAGGACCTCGGCGCGGCCTCCGCCGCACGCCGACACGGCGAGCGCGAGCGACGTAGCGAGCAGGCGGCGCGCCGGCCCGAACGGATGCAGTTCGACGAGAGCGAGAGCGCGCCGCACCGCGCGGAGCCTACCAGAACCGCCGCGCCGCGCTCGGCCTGCGAGCGGCCGGCCGTGGGTCGTGCTACCCACTCGCCCGATGAAACCCAGGGACATCGTCGTCGCGACGCATGGTCACTGCTTCGACGGCATGGCGAGCGCGGCGCTGTTCACCCGCCTGATGCAGGCGCTCCGCCCCGGCGAGCCGCTCGCGCTGCGGTACCGCTCCTGCGGGTACGGCCCGGGCATGACGATGATCCCGCCTTCGTGGCTCGACGGCGACGAGAACGCGATCCTCGACTTCCGCTACACGCCGACGAAGAAGCTGACGTGGTACTTCGACCACCACGTCACCGGGTTCGGCTCGGACGAGGAGCGCGACGCGGCGCTCGCCGGCGCGTCGCGCGCGAAGGTCGCGGGCGACGCGCCTCAGGTCTTCTACGACGCCGCCTACGGTTCGTGCACGAAGCTCATCGCGGACGTCGCGCGCGATCACTTCGGCGTCGAGATGTCCGGCGCCGATGAGCTCATCCGGTGGGCCGACCTCATCGACACCGCGCGCTTCCCCTCGGCCGAGGCCGCCGTGAGCCGGGAGGAGCCGATCATGCAGCTCGCCTCCGTGGTGGAGCACCACGGGGACGGGCCGTTCCTCGCCTCCGTGGTGCCCCGGCTCGTCGAGCGGCCCGTGAGCGAGGTGGCGCGCGAGGCGGACATCCAGGATCTCTGGCGTCCCCTCTCCGTCTCGCGCCAGACGTTCGTCACGCGCATCGAGCGCGGCGCGCGGAAGCTCGGCCGCGTGGTGCTCGTCGACCTCTCCGACGCGCCGCTCGAGGCGGTCGGCAAGTTCATGACGTACGCGATGTACCCGGACTGCGTGTACTCGGTCACGCTCTCCCGGCAGAAGCAGCACTACAAGCTCTCGGTCGGCTACAACCCGTGGTGCGGCGTCCCCCGCGATCGCGACATCGCCCCCATCTGCCGGCGCTACGAGGGGGGCGGGCACCCGGCGGTCGGCGCGGCGTCCTTCCCGCTCTCCGCGCTCGAGCGCGCGCGCGAGGCGGCCCGCGCCGTCGCCGAGGAGCTCGACGGGGAGCCCGCGCGGTGACCTGGGCCGAGCAGCGCTTCCGCAGGAGCGCGCGCGAGACCGGACGGGCAGCGTCATCGCGCGCGGCGGCGACACGCGCGCCGCTCCTCTTCGGGCACCGGGGCGTGCGCGGCGAGGGCGCCCCCGCGGAGAACACCCTCGCCGCCTTCGAGGAAGCCGCGGCGCAGGGGGCCGACGGGATCGAGCTCGACGTGCGGGTGTGCGGCTCGGGCGAGCTCGTGGCGCTGCACGACCCGGACCTCGCGCGGGTGACCGAGGGCGCGGACCCGCGCGCCGCCGCGGCGCTCCCCTGGGACGAGCTCCGGCGGGTCGACCTCCGCGGCGACCGGGTGCCGCTCCTGTCCGAGGTGCTCGCGTTCGCGCGCGGCCGGCGGCTCGCCGTCAACATCGAGATGAAGCGGGACGTGCCCGATCGCACCGCCGTCGTGCTCGCGACCGCGCGGCTCGTGCGCGCCTGGGATCCGCGCCACGCCTTGCTCGTCTCGTCGTTCGATCCGGTCATGATCGCCTCCCTCGGCGCCCTGGTGCCGGCCGTCCCGCGCGCGCTCCTCGTGCACCGGAGCCGCTACCACGACGCGGCCGTGCGCCTCGCGCCGGCGCTCGGTGCGCTCGCCGCGCACATCGAGCGGACGATCGCGTCCCCCGAGCGCATCGCGCTCCTGAAGCGGCAGGGCCGCGTGATCAACGTGTGGACCGTGAACGACCCACGGGAAGCGCAGGACCTCGCGGCGCTCGGCGTCGACGGGCTCATCACGGACGCGCCGCGCCGCATCCGCGACGCGCTCGCGTAGCCGGCTTCGTCGGACCGGCGCGACCGCACGCTACCTTCGCTGCCAGGGATCGATGATCTCGCGCGACCGGCGCGGGCTCCGGCGCGGGGCCGACGGAGACGGCGGGGCCTTTCGCTCGGCGGACACCGCCGGCTCGGCCGTGGCCGCGAGCAGCGCGGCGTCCGCGGCGGGCACGTCCTCGGCCAGGGGCAAGCGTGCCATCACAGGGGTCGATGCGCGGACCACCTGCAGGGTCGGCGCAGCCGAGCTCACGCTCTCGGGCTCGATCGGCGCGGCCACGTGGTAGGGCGCGGCGCCCTCCTCGCCGACGGGCCGTAGCGCCGTGACCGCGACCGTCGCGCTGATCGCGGACAGCGCGCCGCACGCCACGAGCCAGCGGAGCGTCGCGCTCGCGTGAGGCCTTCGGTCCACGCGCACCTCGCCGGCCGCTGCCGCGGTCAGCGTGCCGGGCCGGGACGGATCGGCCAGCGAGGCGAGCGTGTCCTGCCGCGGGCGCGGGCCCTGGTCCCCGGGTCGGGAGAGCGGGGCGAGCTCCCCCGAGCCCTCCAAGTCGCCGGTGCCGCCCGGAGACAGCCCGAGCAGCGTCCCCGTGCGCGACGTCACAGGCGCCGGCCGCAACGTCACGGGCGCCGGCGCCGGCGCCGAGGGCACGGGCAGCGGGATGCCCGGATCGCCCATCGCGACGACGAAGGCGTGCACCATCTCCTGCGCCGACTGGAACCGCTGGGCTCTGTCGCGCGAGAGGGCGCGCAGGAAGAAGACGTCGAGATCGGCCGGCACGTCGGGCGCGAGGTGCGTCGCGAGCGGGATCGGCTCGCAGAGGATGCGCGACAGGACCGCGCCGAGCACGTCGCCCTCGAACGGGAGCTTGCCCGTGACCGCGCGGAAGAGGATCACCCCGAGCGACCACAGGTCGCTCCGCGCGTCGAGGTTCCTGTCGCCGCGCGCCTGCTCCGGGCTCATGTAGAACGGCGAGCCCAGGAGCTCGCCGGTCCTCGTGGTCTCGTCGGTGAGGAGCTTGCCGGTGAGCTGCTTGGCGATGCCGAAGTCGAGGATCTTGACGATCTCCTCGTCCTCGTCGACGCGCGAGAGGAACAGGTTGCCAGGCTTGAGATCGCGGTGGACGAGCCCGGACTCGTGCGCGCGGCGCAGCGCCTTGCCGGTCTGGATCGCGATGCGCGCCGCCTCGGCGAGGGAGAGGCGGCGGACGCGCCTCAGGCGACGGCTGAGATCCTCGCCCCGGAGCAGCTCCATGACGAGGTACGGGACAGCCCCCCAGATCCCGTAGTCCTGCACGCTCACGACGTGCGGGCTACCGAGGTTCGCCGCGGTCCGCGCCTCGCGGTAGAAGCGCGCGCGGAACTCCGGCGAGGCCGCGTGCTCCGGATCCATGAACTTGATCGCCGCCGGCGCCCCCAGCTGGAGGTGCCGGGCCAGCCACACCGAGCCCATCCCGCCCCGCGAGAGCGGCCCCTCCAGGCGGTATTTGTCGCCGACGATCGTTCCCGGCTCAGCGTCCATCGCCGACTCCTCCCGCCACGGCGAGGTGGATTGCGTCTGTCTAGACGTTCGAGCGAGCGGCGTCCACGCCATCAGGCGAGCGCTGCCGTATGCCGGCGGGCGCCAGCCACGATGGCCATTGTCCTTTCAGGAGCCGCCTGAGCGCGCCTGCTCAGAGCACCTTAGTCCTGGCAGTCGACATGACGGCGGACGACGCCGCCCGGGACCGGCTGCGTGAACGCCCCCGAGATGAGGGGCGGATTCCACTTCGCCTCCTTGTACTGAAAGATCACGTCGTCCTCGGTGTTGGGCACCCGCATGCGGATCGAGCGGGGGATCTCGGCCAGGCAGGCGCCGCCGCTCGGCGGGATCGGATCGTCGATCCCCTCCGGATCGACGCGCGGCGGCGCGGTGCGGATGGCCTCGTGATGGCTCAGCTCCACGTGATAGAGGTCTGTCCCGCGCTGGGCGACACGGACCTCGCGGACGCGCAGGCGCTGCTGGCTCCACGGCGCGAGAAAGTCGCGGGGGTGCGGCTCGAGGTGGATCTCCTCCACGGCGTCGCGGGAGCCCTGGATCAGCACACGGTAGAACCCGTCGCCGTCCCAGGCGATCGAGGCGCCGCGCGGCTCGTGAGCGAGCACCGGCGCCTCGCCGCGGAGCAGCGAGACGAGGGCGTGCCCGGGGATGGGCACCCGGGTGAGCCGCGCCAGGTTGCACGCGCTCGCGGGCCCGTGCAGGAGCTGCTTCTCCCCGACATCGAGCATCTGGAACTGGGTGCCATTCGACGTGAGCGTGAAGAGCGTCGCGCCGAACGGGCTCACCACGTCGAAGCGCACCCGATCCGGATTGACCGCGAGGATGTACATGTCCCCGCGGAGCCGCCCCTGGCGCGAGAAATGGTCGACCTTGGCGGTGCCCTGGACGCCGTTCACGCAGGCATAGGAGGCCTTCATCCGGTCGAGCGCCGCGTCGGCGGTCGGGAACCGGGACGCGGGCGGATCCACGGAGGCACAGCCGGTCACGAGCACGGCGAGGGACGCGGCCCAGGCGATCGCGCGATGGCGCATGGGCGCGGACGCTGGCAAGGATCGCCGAGCCCGTCAACCGCGGAAGCGGCGCCGAGCCCGTACACCGCCGGAGCGGCGCGAGCGGCGCGGCCGTGGAGGAGGGTTGTCGAGGGAGGGCCGAGGGCCCAGGAGACGGCGGCGGGAGAGCCGCGCGTCCGGCCCGGAGCGAGCCCCCGGCCGGACGCGCGCGCGAGCGGGATCAGGACGCCCGGAGCGCCTCGAGCAGATCGACGTCGGGGATCGCGACCGGGAGGCGGGCGCGGAGGACGGCGACGTCGTTGTCCTCGCAGAGGCGGGCCACCGCGAGCCCATCGAAGAGGGAGATGGGCGCGGTCCCCACGATCGCGGCCTCTTCGCGCGCGCCGGAGAGCATCTGACCGGCGGTCAGGATCCAGCCGGCGGTCGCGGGGCCGTAGTGGTGGAGCGAGCCGCGCAGCTCGGTGACCCGCTCGCGGCCGACCTCGCGGCCGTCCCGCCGGATGACCAGCGCGATCTTGATCTCGTCACCCGCCGTGCGGAGCGCGCCGGAGAAGTGGCTCTCGCCGCCCGGCGCCCCGGCGCGGCGCACCGCGCGCAGCTGGCCGATGCCGATGCGCTCGAGGGCGAGGACGCAGATCTCGACGAAGGCATGGCCCGGGAGCTCGGAGAGCTTGCGCACGAAGGCGCGCCGCGCGGCGTCGCGGTAGCGCTCCACCGCGGCGAGCGCCTCCTGCTCCAGCCGCGCCAGGTCGCCCGGCAGCAGCCAGTCCGTCAGCGCGATCCTGCCGCCGGCGAAGCGGAAGCGGGGCCGCTGCCCCGCGGCGGTGCGGCGCGCGTTGTCGGCGCGCACGGCGGCCGCGACCTGGGACTGCACGAGCTGCACGTCGCCGGCGAGGCGGCCGCGGCGCTGCGCCGTCTCGGCGATCTGCCGGAGCGAGACCGCGCCCGCGTTCCGATCGAAGGTCGAGAGGATGCCGGCGACCGCATCGGCGAGATCACGGCCGGCGAGGTCGTCGAGCGCGTGCCCTTCGCCGCCCGTGAGCTCGATGACCTGCGGACCGCGGTAGACGGGCTCGGCGCCGAAGCTGTCGGGGCGGTCCGCTCGATCGATGCGCTCGGCCCGGTCGGTGCGCTCGACCCGGTCGGTGCGCTCGCCCCGGTCGGTGCGCTCGACCCGGTCGGTGCGCTCGCCCCGGTCGGGACGATCGAAGCGCTCGGTCCGGTCGGAGCGCGGCGGCTCGCGGCCGTTCTCGCGCCGCGCCTCGAACACCGGCGTCGCGACGTAGGAAGGCAGCCCACCGGTGCTCGGGTTGGCCTCCGCGGTCCCGCGGCCACGGCGGCGACGGCGGCGGCGGCGACGGCCCTCGCCCTGCTCGCCCGACGAGCCGGGCGTCGCGCGGTCGTCGCCGCCGAGGATCGGCTGATCGTCGTCGTCCTCTTCGTCGAAGAGCTCCGCGGCGCCGGCGACGGCCTCGGCCCGCATCGCCTCGTCCGGGCCCGGCGGCTCCGCGTCGTCGAGCTCGCCCTCTTCCTCGTCGATGTACGTGCTCGCGGCGCGCGGGGACGACGGCGTCGGCGGCGGCACGGGCTCGCGCGCTGCCGCGATCTCCACGCCGTTCAGCCCGGCCGCGCTCGTCGCGCCGGCCGCGACCTTCTCGTCGTCCTCGTCCTCATCGTCGATCGCAGGCGCCGCCTGCGCCGCCGCGTCCACGGCTCCGCCCTCGACCTCGACCGCGCCGCTCTCCGCCTCGAGCTCCGCGGGAGCGCCAAGATCGCTCTCCTCCACCGCGTCGTCGTCGGCGCCCGCGTCGAACAGGGTCGGCTGCTCCTCGTCCTTGCGCGCCTTGGCCGCCTCGGGCTTTCCGCCGCGCTTCGCCTTCTTGCCGTCGAGCCCGGACTTGATGGTCTTCTCGTCCCACTCGCGCAGCGCGAACACGCCCGGCTTCACGCGCACCAGAGGGTTGTCCGCCGTGTCCTTCTTCAACGTCGCCGCCAGGCGGGCGCCCATCGTCACCTCTGGGCTCTTTCCAACGTGGCTAAGGAGGTTCTTCTCGATCGCGATATCGGTAATCTCTTTATAGTGAAGCGGTCTACCGATGAGGCGAAGCACCTCGGCGGCTGCATCCGTGAACGTCATCTTTGTTCGCCCTTCGGGCGCGCCGCCCGGCGGGCGCCCTCGTCGTCCCCATCGCGGCCGCCCCGTCCAAAGTGGCTGACGAAGCGCGCGGGATACCCCACCGCAGCCGGGAAACGCACATTCGCTCCCACTCGACCACGACGCGCGGAACGGCCTGCTCGTAGCACGCTCGGAAACGGCGGTCAACGGGACGCGCGATCCGGCTCAGGAGAAGCCGCTGACCGACCTCTAGGGCACGGAACCTGGGGGCGGGCGGCGCGATGCCCGGATCGACCGGGCGCCGCGCCGAGGCGAGCGCGCGGCGGCCGGAAGCGGCAGGCTGGATGAACGATGAACGCTCGGCGCGCAGTCAACCAACGGCGCGCGCGGGCCCCTGGACGAGCATCGATGTGGCTCGTGAGCGGATGTCGGCCAGTCCGGAGCACGGGAGAAGACCGATGGAGAAGCGGAGTTGATGCGTCGATCTGTTGAGGTGTCGAGTGCGTCGAGATGTCCGGGAGTCCAGGAGTCGAAGGCTCTCCCTCGACTCAACCCATCGCCGCACGACGGCACCACCACCGCGCGGCCGAGGAGCGCTATGCGATGATGGAGGAAGCGATTGACCGGAGCGCGCCGGACGGACCGGGCCTCACCGTACATGACCACGCGTAATCGTGCGTAACCGTGCGCAATCATGCGTAACCGCGCGTAATCATGCACAACGACAGGTAACCGCGTGTAACCGGGCGCGGACGGGCGCTCCCGGACGGCGCGCCGCGATCGTCAGGCGGTCGTCACGGCCGCGGCTCGCCCGGCCAGCGGTGGCGCGGCGCGGCGCGGGCAACAGCGCTTTTGCGCTTTGCCATCTGCCGGACAGGAGGGTTACGCTGGGTGGGTGGAGCTTTCGCGGTTGCTCGACGAGCTCACCCTGGCGGCGGACAAGGTCGGCATCGCCGTCAGGATGGAAGCGTTCGATCCGCACCTGTCGGACGCGCGCAATCCGCGGGGCGGGCTCTGCACGGTGCTCGGCCGGCGGATCATCCTGGTCGACGCCAACGCGTCGCTGCCGGATCGCATCGCCACGGTCGCGGCCGCGCTCGCGCGCGTCGATCTGGAGTCCGTGTTCCTGCCGCCGATCGTTCGCGCGACCATCGGCGCTCACGCCCGCGGCGCGCGGCCCCGGGTGGCCGCGCCGGGCGAGCCAGCGCGGCTGCCGGCACGCCCCGCGCGGGGCGGGAAAGCCCCGAAGCTGCTCCCGCTCGCCCGCACCAAGTGGCGTGACGCCTGAACGACTGTCCCGGCAGGGCGCAGGCAGCGCGCGCTACGACGCGAGCGCCCGCTCGACCTCGGCGTAGAGCGCCGCGATCGCCGCGTCGAGCTGCGCCACGTCGGTCCCGCCGGCCTGCGCCATGTCCGGGCGGCCGCCGCCGGAGCCGCCCACGATGCGGGCGATCGGCTTGATGAGCTCGCCGGCCTTGAGCCGCTCGGTGGCCGCCTTCGAGAGCATCACGGCGAGCTGCGCCTTGTCGCCCACGGCCGCGCCGAGCAGCACCGCCGAACGATCGCCGAGCTTGTCGCGCAGCTTCTCCGCGAGATCGCGCAGAGCGCCCGGGTTGGTGCCGTCCGGCACCCGGCGCGCGAGCACCTTGATCCCGCCGATGTCCCGGGCGCCGTCCAGCATCGCGTCGATGCCGCCACCGCCGCCGCCGCCCTGCGCGGGGCCCGCCCCCTCCAGGATCCGGCGCTCGAGCTCGGCGACCTTCTTCTCGAGCTCCCGCTCGTGCGCCACGATCTTCCCGATCTTCTCGGCGAGATCGCCGCCCTGCGCCTTCGCGACCTGGCGCGCCCGGGCGAGCTCGGCCTCGACGCCCCGCGCGTACGCGAGCGCGTTCAGGCCGGTCGAAGCGAGGATCCGCCGCACCCCCGCGGCCACGCCGCCCTCGCTCGTGATCTTGAACAGCCCGATGTCCCCCAGCGCGCACGCGTGCGTGCCGCCGCAGAGCTCCACCACCTCCGGCGTCATCGTGAGCATCCGCACCGTGTCGCCGTACTTCTCCTCGAAGATCGCCATCGCGCCCCGCCGCCGCGCCTCGTCCATCTGCAGGATCTCGGTCGTCACCTTCGCGTTCGTCAGGACCTTCTCGTTCACCAGATCCTCGATCCGCGAGATCTCCTCGCGGGTGAGGGGCCGGTTATGCGTGAAGTCGAAGCGGAGGACGTCCGGGCCGACCCGCGAGCCCTTCTGCTGCGCGTGCTCGCCGAGCACCTTGCGCAGCGCCCAGTGCAGGACGTGCGTGGCCGAGTGGTTGCGCCGCGTCGCCGACCGCGCCGCGTGGTCCACCGCCAGGTGGACGCGCTGCCCCACGGCGAGCGCCCCCTCGCTGACCACGCCCTCGTGCACGACCAGCCCGGCGAGCGGCTTCTGCGTGTCCTTCACCTCGACGCGCGCCCCGTCCGCCGTCGCCTCGCCGACGTCGCCGACCTGGCCGCCCGACTCGGCGTAGAACGGCGTCTCGCGCACGACGATCTCGACCGTCGCCCCCGCCTCAGCGCGCTCGACCAGCGCACGGACCTTGCGCGCCCGGTCGCCTTCGCCCTGGACCTCGACCCGGACGATCGCGACGATCTCGCTGTCGCCCTCCTCGTGCTCGTAGCCCGTGAACACCACCGGCTGCGCGAGCTTGGCGCGGGCCTCGCGGTGCGCGGGGTCCACCGCGGCGGTCGGATCGATCGGGCCGTCCGCCTCGCCGGCGCCCTTGATGATCGCCTCGGCCCCCTGGACGTCGACGTCGAAGTTCGACTCGGCGGAGATGACCTGGGTCAGATCGAGCGGGAAGCCGTAGGTGGTGTAGAGATCGGCCGCGGCGGCGGCCGGGAGCGTCCGCTCGCCGGACGAGCGCATCTCGTCGAAGCGCTCGTCGAGGATCTTCATCCCGCGCTTCAGCGTGGAGCGGAAGCGGACCTCCTCGTCCTCGGTGACGCGGGCGATGAGCTCTCGCCGGTCGCGGAGCTCCGGGTACGTCTCGCCCATCCGGCGGACCACCTCGAGCGCGACCTCATGCAGGAACGGCCGCTCGATCCCGAGCCGGTGCCCGTGGCGGATCGCGCGGCGCATCACCCGGCGGAGCACGTACTCGCGCCGCTGCTTCTCGGGCATCACCCCCTCGGCCATCAGGAACGCGGCAGTCCGCGCGTGATCCGCGATGACCCGCATCGACACGTCGTCGTCGGCGCTGCCCCCCGTGTACGGCTTGCCGCTGAGCTCGGCGGCCTTGTCGACGAGCCCGCGGAGCAGGTCCGTGTCGTAGTTCGACGTCACGCCCTGGAGCACGCTCGCGAGCCGCTCCAGGCCCATGCCGGTGTCGATGCTCGGCGCCGGCAGGGGCACGAGCGGGCCGTCCTTCTCGGCGCGCTCGTACTGCATGAACACGTTGTTCCAGATCTCGGTCCAGCCGGTGCCATCGATGCGCGGCTCCTCGCCGAAGCGCGCGACGTCGGGCTCCTTCCCGTGGAAGAAGTGGATCTCCGAGCAGGGGCCGCACGGGCCGACGTCACCCATCGTCCAGAAGTTGTCGGCCAGGCCGAGCCGGAGGATCCGGTCGTCGCCGAAGCCCGTGACCTTGCGCCAGATCGCCGCGGCCTCGTCGTCGGCCGGGAAGCCCCCCTCGCCGTTGTAGATGGTGACAACGAGCCGCGACGGCGAGATATCGTAGACCTTCGTCAGGAGCTCCCAGGCGAAGGCGATCGCGTCTTCCTTGAAGTAGTCGCCAAAGCTGAAATTGCCGAGCATCTCGAAGAACGTCTGGTGGCGCGCGGTGACGCCGACGTTCTCGAGATCGTTGTGCTTGCCGCTGATCCGGATGCACTTCTGGCTCGAGGCGGCGCGCTGGTACGGGCGCCTGTCCTTGCCCGTGAAGACGTCCTTGAACTGCACCATGCCCGCGTTCACGAACATCAGCGTCGGATCGTTCTGGGGCACGAGCGGCGCGCTCGGGACGATCTCGTGCCCGCGCTGGGCGAAGAACTCGAGGAATGTGCGGCGGAGCAGGTCGGAGCTGGCAGGCGTTGCGATGGACATAGGAGGACGCGCGGTCTAGCACGACCGGAGAGCGGCTTCCGCCTGCTCGACGCGCGCCCGCGGCGCCCGCCGCGGAAGACGCGCGCGCCGGGCCGGTTTGCGCCGGGCCGGTGTCCGGTCCCGCTCGCGCCGGGCCGGTGCGCGAGCCGGCGCGCGCCGGCCCACGCCGGCGAGGCCGGAGCGCCGGGTCAGCGGCCGGAGGCGACGACGCTGCTGCCGGAGGCGGCCTCGAGGGCGAGCGGCGCCCTCTGGAGCGCGCTCTCGATCGCGCCCGCGACAGCGTCGCTCTGCAGCTGGGCGAGCTCCCTCAAGCCCTGGGCGCGCTTCGCCTCGCCGAGCGCCTGGGCCGAGCCGGTCATCGAGCCCTTCAGCGTCTGGCTCGGCATCTCGCGGATCACGTACTCGACCTTGGCGGCAAAGCCGACCCCGTCCGCCCCATGGCGCTTGCTCAGGTGCGTGACCGAGCCGTCCAGCGTGAAGGCCGGCAGCTTGCGGCTCTTGCCTTCCGCAGCCAGGTCCGTGCCGTCGGCCACGATCTCGATGTCGGCGAACTGCGCCACGCGGTTGCGCGTCTGCTGCTTGAGCTGCGGTCCGAGCTTCGCGTCCTTCACGCCGGAGCGGTTCTCGAACTTGCCCAGGCTGACCAGGAAGCGCGCCTTGGACGACGAGCGCGAGAGCTTCTCGATGGCGGCCTGGATCGGGCGCTTCAGGTTGGGGGCAGGCTCGAGGTTGAGCGCCGCCTTGAGCGCCGGGACCGCCGCGGGGTTGCCCAGCGCGCCGAGCGCCGCCGCGGCCGACGCGCGCACCGCCGGGTGCGGATCCCTGAGCGCCTTCTCGAGGGCAGGCCGCGCGCCGGGGCTCTTCGACCTGCTGAGCGACAGCGCCGCCGCGACACGGAGCCGATAGTCCTTGCCGACCGCGATGTCGCGGAAAGCGGACGTGTCTGCGTCCTGGGCGACGGACAGGGCGGTCGACCCGAGCACCATCGACGCCGCCAAGAACATCGCAATGAAGAGACGACGAACCATCACGTCCCTCCGGAGAACGGCGGCTCGCGCCACCCGTTCTCCTCGGTGAACCAGGGAAGTATCGCGACGCGCCTGGCGTCCAGACAATCCTATCCTTGGCCAGGACGGTCGCGAGATCAAGGGCTGTTTGGCCCCGGATGGCTCATGCAGGACTCATGACGAGAGCGACGACGTCGCCGTTTCGCGCCGCTTCGCCGCCCCGAGCGCTCATTTCCAGACACACGGCGGCGCGCGAGGCTGGCTGAGCGCTGGGCGGGTTCGGGCTCAGAAGAGGATACCGAGATACCAGCGCACCGTCTGTGCGGTCTCGAGATCGATCTTCTGGACCGCGTCGTCACCCCTGAGCTGGCCGAGCCCGCCGAGAGGAAACAGCACGCCGTACTGCACCGCCGTGTAGAAGCCGCCCATCTTGTCGGGGTCGTCGTTGAGCGTCCCGTCCTTGGACTGGAAGTACAGCTGCGCGTTCAGCTCGATGCCGAGATCCCGGGAGTTGCCGGGAGCCTGGAGGAACTCGGAGGCGCGGCTCCAGATGGCCGCGGCGCCGAGGCCGGCGCGCTGGCCGTTCTTGTCGCGGGCGAAGTCCCAGTCGACGCCAGGGCGGAAATAATAGGCGCCCTGGACCCGAGAGAGAATGTTCCTGAAGAGGATCTGGTCGACCCGGTAATCGGGGTGGAAGCGGAATGTCGAGTACGTGCGATCGGTCGAGTTCTGGGGATCCATGGCCCCGAGCTCCGTCCCCCGCGGCTCGAGGGCGGGCGCGTCGTCGTCGCCGGTCGCGTACCCGAAGCCGAAGTGGACGCGCAGCCGGCCCTCCATCTCGGTGAGCTCGGCCTGCGTGGCGAGCCCGAACTGCCGGACACCCCAGCCGGTGTCCTTCGGCGAGAGGACGTTCGCATAATCGCTCTCGCCCTGCCCGCGCAGATCGAGGGATCCGTAGATCATCGCAGCCTCGAGCTCGAAGCGGAACTTCTTGTAAAGGAGCTGGAACCACACGTCGGGGATGATCATCTCCGCACCCCGATGCACGTACCCCGCAGCGACGTTGTCGGCGCTCTGGCCGAGCGCCGCGGACGGGGCGGTGGTGGTGGTGTCGCCGGCGGTGACGTCGTTCGCCAGCGTCTGCTGCCGGTAAGCGAAGTAGACACCGCCGTTCATGACCATGTTGCCGCGGGCGAGCTCGAGCTTCTGGAGCTCGGGATTCTTGCGGCGGACGGCGACGAACACGTACTGATCGACGTCATCGGACTGGGCGAGGTCGTACGGCTGGCCCTCGAGGTCCTGGATCGACGCGCTCGTCGCGCCCTCGTTGGCCCAGTCCCACGCGCCGGCGAAGTAGATGTCGTATTTCTTGATGCCCGTGACGAACATCAGCCGGTCGACGGTCGACTGGTAGTCTGAGTCGTACCCGTCACCGCTGTTCGCCACCATCCCGAGGCCCCAATGGTTCGGCATGCGGCCGAAGCGGAGGAGACCGACGGGGGTCATGTACTCTCCCCAGATCCGCTTGACGGAGATCGAGTCCTTCGTCGAGTTGATGCCGGCGCTGGGCGCCCACTGGGTGCTGGAGAAGGCCCCGAGCGGCGAGTAGCCGCCCCGGCGGGCGACCTCGTAGCCGCCGCCCGCCGCCGGCTGGTTCGCGTAGCCGTCCGGGGTCGAGCCGAGCACCACGTTGTCGAGGAGATCGACCTGAGTGAGGATGCGCAGGTTGTCGCTGATGTGCAGCTCGGGATTGAGGCGGAACCGCATGTTCGCGCCGGCCTGGGTGTCGTTCTTGCACGAGTCGAACGAGCGGGTGCCGCCGCTCGTGGTCTCGCTCGGGTTGCAGCGCTCGAGCACGTGCCCCTTGTAGGAGTTGTCGGCCGGCTGCGGCCAGAGCGCCTGATTGCGGGGGTCGATGCGGCCGAGGGCGAAGCTGTTGAAGAGCTCCCAGCGGAGCCGGTAGTAGCCGTGGAACTCGAACGTCGGTCGCGCGTGAGACCACCAGTCCTCGGCGTAGACCTCGCTGGGCCGGGCGCCGATCTCCGCCTGGATCGCCTGCCGCTCGGGCTGCTCGGCCGCCGCAGCCGCTGCGGGCGCCTCCGAGGCCGCCGGCGTGGCCGGCTGCGGCGCGGAGGGAGCGGCCGTGTCGGCCGGCGGCAGGAGCGGCTGGCGCGCCGCCGGGGGTTCGGGCGTCTCGGCGCCGGCCGGCGCGGCGCCGGGCTGCGCAGGCGTCGCGCCGGGCTGGGCCGGCGCGGCGGGCGGCGCTGCGGCGGGCGGCGCTGCGGCGGGCTGGGCCGGTGCGGCGGGCTGCGCTGCGCCGGACTGCGCTGCGCCGGGCTGGGCCGGCGCGGCGGGCTGGGCCGGCCGGCGTGCCGGCTGGGCGGACGCGGAAGACGCGCCCAGCACGAGCGCGAGCGCGAGGCCCGACCGGAGGCGACGGCGAGGGGTGCCAGGGCGGCACGACGTACCCGGAGACCGCGACGAGATGGGCATCTGCTTGGTTTCGTTCGCGCGTTTTCGCCCCGCGCGCAGGAAGAGGTTGAAGATCCGAGCTCTCGGTGGCCCGGAGGCCGGGGGCCGATGTCTCACGCCCGGCCTGTGTGGTCAAGGCACCGCTCGGCCCCATGCCCTGGAACCCGGTCACGGATGCGCACCCGGGACGCATCGGAGCAGGGGCCCCCCGGCCACCCCAACCCCGGCCACCCCAACCCCGGTCGGCTGGCAGGGACGGCTAGCGGGGCCTCCTCAACCTCAGTCAGGGTGGCGGGGCCGGCCCAACCTCGGTCGGGTCCGCCTCAACCTCGGTCGGGTCCGCCTCAACCTCGGTCGGGTCCACCTCAACCTCGGTCGGGTCCGCCTCAACCTCGGTCGGGTCCGCCTCAACCTCGGTCGGGTCCACCGGTCCGCCTCAACCTCGGTCGGGGCCTCAACCTCGGTCGGGTCCGCCTCAACCTCGGTCGGGTCCGCCAGGTCCGCCTCAACCTCGGTCGGGGTGGGCAACGCGCTGACGAAGCCAAGACGCACCAGCAACGCCCGCGGCTGCGCCGCCGCCGGCGTCCCCGCTCGCGCCAGCGCCGTCGCCGGCCGCGCCGCCGCCGCTCTCACCTGCGCCGCCGGAGCCCCGATCCCGCCTCACCTGCAGCGCACGGCCGCGCGGACGGGGGGATCTCGCCGTCCTCCCCTCTGGATCTCTCGCCCGAGCTGAGCGACGCTCTCGCCCGCAGCATCCCGCTCCCGCCGACGGAGCCATGGAGAAAGCGCTCATGAACCGGACACTCATTGCACTACCCCTCGCGCTGTCGTCGCTGCTCGCCGCGGGCTGCGGCCACTCCGAGCAGGAGTGGAAGTCGCAGCTCGACAAGTACAACCAGCTCCAGAACCGGAGCCAGAAGAGGGAGGCCGAGCTCGAGAAGGAGCTCGCCGACGCGAAGCAGCGCGTCGAGGAGCTCGAGAAGAAGCTCGCGGACCAGGGCGCCGACATCTCGAAGATGAGCTCGACGCTGGAGGACCGCGAGAAGGCGCTGGCCGAGTACAAGGCGCGCGCGAAGCAGCTCGAGGCGATCCAGGCGCGGTTCGACCTGCTCCGGAAGAAGCTCGAGGAGCTCGTCAAGCTCGGCCTGGAGGTCCAGGTCCGCAGGAACCGGATGGTCATCTCGCTGCCCGGAGACGTCCTGTTCGACTCGGGCAAGGACACGCTGAGCAAGGACGGCCAGCAGATCCTGAAGAAGATCTCGGACGTCATCCGGGGCGACAAGTCGCTCGTGGACCGCGACTACCAGGTCGCCGGGCACACCGACAGCCAGCCCTACAAGAGCGGCCCGTTCCAGGACAACTGGGGGCTGTCGCTGATGCGCGCCCGGGCCGTGCTGCTGTTCCTGATCGGCAAGGAGGGCCAGCTGCCGACGAGGCACTGGAGCGCGGCCGGGTTCGCGGACACGGACCCCATCGCGAGCAACAACACGCCGGCCGGCAAGCAGAAGAACCGCCGGTGCGACCTGATCGTCCTGCCGGACGTCGACGAAATGCTCGACCTGACGAAGCTGGCCACGAAGTAAGCGCCGGCAAGCGAGGGGCCCGCGGCGCCGACGGCGGTCCGCCGCTTCGTGCGCCACGGCTTCCCCCGCGCCGTTCGGCGCGACAGCAGCGCGAGGGCTCAGCCGCCGAGCCACTGCCGCGCGAGCTCGAGCGTGCGGGCGTTGTCCGGCACGTCGCGGAGGAAGCGCTCGCGCCAGGTCGGATCGCTGAGCTGCTCGGCGCGCGCGAGCAGCGCCGTCCTGGCCGACGTGATCGCGACCTCGGCCTCGGCGCGCCGGCTGCTCGCCGCGAGCGCCTCGGCATAGGTCAAGCGGACGAGCGACTCGCCCTCTTCCAGCGTGCCAAACTCCGAGAGCCGCGCGCTCGCCTCGGCGGCAGCTTGCATCGCCTCGTCGGTGCGCCCGAGCCCGAGCAGCGCGCGCGCGAGGATGGAGAAGGCCTGCACGCAGAGCGTCGGCGCGCTCTCGAAGAGCGCGATGGCGGCGCGCGCCTCGCGCTCGGCGGCCTCGAAATCCCCCATCGCGAAGGCGATCTTCGCCAGGTAGCAGCGAGCAAACAGCTCCGTGCGCACCATGCCGGCACCCTGGCTCGACGCGACCGCCTCCTCGGCGAGCGCCCGCCCCTCGGCGAGCTGACCACGGTACCCGAGTACCTGCGCGAGGTTGGCCTGCACAGAAACCTTCAGCTCGTCCAGGTGCATCCGGTCGGCCGCCTCCACGGCTGCCCGCAGCATCGACTGGGCCGCCTCGAAGTCGCCGAGCTCCATGCACACGGCGCCCAGGCTCGCCCGGGCGCTGAGCGCGTTGCGATGATCACCAGCCTGCTCGAAGGCGAGCAACGCCGCTTCCTGGCTGCCTGCACAGGAGCCCAGGTCGCCCCTGCACATCTCATAGGCCGCGCGCGCGTCGTGGATGTGCGCGACCACCTCCAGATCCCTCGTCTCCGAGCTCGCGAGGGCGCGCTGGACCACATCGAGCAACGCGGCGCCTTCGGCGTACCGCCCCCCCAGCGCCAGCGCGTTCGCGCCCACGGACAGGCAGCGGAGCTTCGCGTCCTGCGCGTCGCCAGAGGCAGCCACGTCCACCGCCTCGGTCGTCACGCGACCGACGACATCCAGTCGACCCAGCTTCGACGTGGCCCATAGGAGGGGGATGATGGCCGAGAACCATGCGGCCGAGCCGCGCTCCACCAGGCCCAGCGCCTCGCTCCCCCGCTCCGCGGCCAGCGCGAGATCGCCGCGCCAAACATGAGCCTCCGCCTGGACCCAGCGGAGCCTGCCGGCGGCGTCCCCGGCCGCGCCGCAGCCGATACCCCGGTCGGCCCGCGCGATCGCCGCGTCGAGATCGCCGCCCCGGAGCGCCTCCTCCGCCGCGCGCAGGTACGCCTCCGCCGCCCGCGTTGGAGCCCCGCCGAGCTCGAAGTGCTCCGCCAAGGCCGTCGCGTCCGCCCCGCCAGCCCGCGCCAGCCAGTCGCCCGCAAGCCCGTGCCCGACGCGGCGGTCGCGCTCGGTGAGCATGCCGTAGGCCGCCTCCCGCACCAGCGCGTGCCGGAACTCGTATTCCACCTCGCCCGCGATCCGCGCCTCGCGCCGCCGCACCAACAGCTCCCTCCGCCCGAGCTCCGCGAGCGGCTGCGCCACCGGCGCCCCGCCCACCAGGGCCGCGACCGCGCCCTCCCACGAGGTCTCGCCGAACACGCTCGCCGCGCGCAGCACCCGCCGCTCCTCCACGCTCAGCGCCTCCAGCCGCGCCTGCACCATCGCCAGCGCCGTCTCCGGCATCCCCTCGCCCCGCCCCTCGGCCACCGCCCGGATCTGCTCCTCCAGCACGAACGCGTTGCCCTCGGCGCGCGCCAGCAGCTCGTCCACCTGCGCCGCGCTCACGCCGTCGCCCAGCACCTCCCGCACCAGCCGCTCGCTCGCGCGCCGGGGCAGCGCCGCGAGCCGCAGCCGGAGCCCGACCCGCTGGCGCCACAGCTCCGGAAACAGCTCGTCCACCTCGGGGCGCGCCAGCGCCAGCACCAGCAGCGGCAGGTCCCTCGCGTGCTGGAGCGCCGCGTCGATCAGCCGCACCGTCGGCAGGTCGCCCCAGTGCAGATCCTCCAGCACCAGCAGCACCGGCTGCCGCTCGCACTCGGCCCGAACGAAGTCCTCGAACGCCTGGCGGATGCGGTCGCCCATCAGCACCGGGCTCTGACGCGCCGCCTGCAGCTGCACATCGCCCTCGTCAGGGAACGGCGCCCCCACCAGCTCGCCGAGGAACGCCGCCACGTGCGGCCCCTTGCTCCCGAGCCCGTCGAGCCGTTCTACCCGCGCCAGCACCTTGCTCCGCCGCACCTCCAGCGCCTCGCCGTCGAGCAGCCCCATGGCGCGGCGGAGCGCCTGGGCGAGCAAGCCGAACGCCGAGCCGGCCGCCATCGGATCGGCCCTGCCGATCCAGACCTCGGCGGCCTCGCGCTGCTCCTCGATGACGCGCAGGAACTCCCAGGCGAGGCGCGACTTGCCCATGCCCGCGGCCCCCACGACGACCACCGCGCTCGCCGCGGGCTCGTCCACGCAATGGCGCCACTCGGCCGCGAGCTGCGAGAGCTCTCGCTCGCGCCCCACGCACGGCGTCGGCTTCCCGAGCAGCCTCGGCACCGTGTCCGGCTCCTCCTTCCGGCCGCGCAGCCAGCACCCGTCCGGGCCCTGGACGGTCTCGAAGCGGCTCGCGAGCAGGCTCGCCGTCGCGCTGTCGAGCCGGATACCCCCGGACGGCGGGCCGTCGCGCCCCACGATCAGCTGGGCCACCCGATCGACCAGCTCGCCGACTGGCAGCCTCCCCTCGATCGCCGCCAGCCCCGTCGCGACCGACATGGGCACGCCCCCAATCACGGACCGGAGCGCGAGCGCGCAATGGGCCGCTCGCACCGCGAGGTCCGTCGGAGACTCGGCCCCCGACAGCGCGATGAGCAGCCACTTCGACCGCAGGACTTCGAGCTTCCCGCCGTGGCGCGCCGCGATGTCCCGCAGCGCCTGGGCCTGCGCGACCCCATCGGCCTCCGCCAGCGTGGCGTCGGTCTCCTCGCTGCCATGGGCGGCCAGGATGACGCACATGACCCGCCGCTCCGACGTCGTGATCTCCTCGCCGGGCGCGCGCGGCGCCGCGACCGCGCTCCCTCCCGCGGCGAGCCCCTCCCCGGTGAAGGCGGCCAGCTCCGCCGCGACCGCGGCGCCGTCGCGCGGCCGCTGCTCCGCCGACTTCGACAGCATCCGGGCCACGAGGCGCTCGAGCGGCTCGGGGATGCCGTCGCGCAGCTCCCCGAGCCGCGGCGCCTCCTCCAGCACGACCTTCACGAGGAGCGACAGCAGGTTGTCGCCCAGGAACGGCCGGCGCCCCGCGAGGCACTCGAACAGGACGCACCCGAGCGCGAACACATCCGCCCGGGCGTCCACCGGCGCCTCGCCGCTCGCCTGCTCGGGGGCCATGTACCCGGCCGTCCCGAGGATCGCTCCGGGCGCCGTCAGGCTCTGCGTGAGCCAGAGCTCGCGCGCGATGCCGAAGTCGAGCAGCGTCGCTCGCTCGACCGCGCCGCCCACCAGCATCAGGTTGCTCGGCTTCAGGTCGCGGTGGACGATGCCCTGCCGGTGGACCGCGCCCAGCGTCGTCGCCACCTGCGCCGCCAGCGTCACGCTCTCCGCCATCGAGAGCGGCCCTTGAGCGAGCCTCTGCTCCAGCGTTACGCCCTCCAGCCATTCCATCGCCAGGTACGGCTGTCCTGCGGCCGTCGTCCCGTGCGCCACGTACCGCACGACCCCTGGCAGCCGGAGCGTGACGAGCGCCTTCGCCTCCCGCGCGAACCGGCGCAGATCGCCCGCGCT
Organism: Sorangium sp. So ce327; assembly: GCF_051530205.1. NCBI lineage: Bacteria > Pseudomonadati > Myxococcota > Polyangiales > Polyangiaceae > Sorangium > Sorangium sp. So ce327. The sequence goes on from NZ_CP150330.1 coordinate 7,619,814, forward strand.
CGCGCCTTGGAGCACCTTCAGCGCGACCGCCTCCCCCGACCGCCGGTCACGCGCGCGATAGACGTCGCCCATCCCGCCGCTTCCGGCGAACCGCTCGATCTCGAACCTTTCCTCGACCACGTCCAAATCGCGCATTGCGTCTGCGATGTCGTTCACACGGGCCTCCGGCGACGGCCCTCCCCCGCGGGACCACGGCACCCTGCCGGGAGCAAAATGTAATCTACACCACGATCATCCCAAGGTGTGGTCTGTCTCGGCACCTGGATCGCAGAGCGACCACGACGCGTTCTGGTGCCCGGGCGTCCGGGGACATTCGCGACCACGGCGCGTTCTGGTGCCCGGGCATCGAGGTCCTGGCCGGCCGCGCAGGGCAGCGCGCGGCGTGATCTCAGCCGCCGAGTCGGATCCGGAATGTCGATGGAGGCTCGTGGCCGCGCTCCGTTCCCGCCCGGCAAGGCTCGACCTCGACGCGGTAATCGCCGGGCTCGAGGTCCTTGAGCGGCACACCGAGGCGCTGGACCTGGCCGCTCTTCCATGGCCCCGGCTCGAACACCTCGGGCCGCGCCGCCGGACGCTGGTCGAGGCCGTGGCCGCGAAGTAGACGAGCAGCGTCTCCCCCTCGGCGGCGCCGGCGAGGAAGCCGGTCACGGTCGGCTGCAGGTTGGCCGCGTCGAGATCCTTGGAGGCCTTGATGCGGTCGTCGTCGAGGGCCCAGCCGTCGCCGCGCTGCAAGGCGCGGCGCATCGCGTCCAGCCCCGCCGCGCCGCTTCCGAATCGCCCGTTCGACATTGCCGCACATCCTATCTCATCGAGGTTCGCCGCCGCCGGGCGAACGCCGCCGGCGTCGCCACGCTGGCCACCCGGAGCCGCCGCCCTTAGGCTCACCGCCGCGATGCACCGCTGGTTCAACACGGCAGGCCCCTGCAATCCGGCCGATCACTACATGCTCCCGCCAGAGGAGCGCCTGCCCGGGGTGCGCGACCTCGTCGATCGCAAGGCTTACTTCGTCCTGCATGCGCCGCGGCAGATCGGCAAGACGACCTCGCTGCGTACGCTCGCCCGGGATCTCACGGCCGAAGGGCGCTATGTGGCGGTCCTCGTCTCGGCGGAGATCGGCGCTCCCTTCCCCGACGACCCTGGCGCAGCCGAGCTCGCGATGCTCGCCGAATGGCGCGGCACCGCCGGCTCGCAGCTCCCGGCCGATCTGCGGCCGCCACCGTTCCCCGATGCCCCCCCCGGCCAGCGCATCGGAGCGGCACTGCGCGCCTGGGCCAAGGCTGCGCCGCGTCCGCTCGTCGTCTTCCTCGATGAGGCCGACGCCCTGCGCGACGCGACGCTCGTCTCCCTGCTGCGCCAGATCCGCAGCGGCTATCCCGATCGCCCGAGTGACTTCCCGCACGCGCTCGCGCTCGTCGGCCTGCGCGATGTGCGCGACTACAAGGTCACGTCCGGCGGCAGCGACAGGCTCGGGACGTCGAGCCCCTTCAACATCAAGGTCGAGTCCCTCACCCTGCGCAACTTCACGCACGACGAGGTCGCGGCGCTCTACGCCCAGCACACGGCCGAAACCGGCCAGGTCTTCCATCCGGACGCCGTGGATCGGGCCTTCGAGCTCACCCAGGGTCAGCCATGGCTCGTGAACGCGCTCGCCCGCCAGCTCGTCGATGTCCTGGTCAAGGATCGCGCGCTGCCCATCACGGCCGCGGACGTCGATCGCGCCAGGGAGATCCTCATCGAGCGGCAGGACACGCACCTCGACAGCTTGGTGGACCGGCTGCGCCAGCCGCGCATCCGCGCCGTGATCGAGCCCATGCTCGCCGGCACCACCCTCGGCGATGTGCCCGAAGACGACCGGCGCTTCGCGGTCGACCTGGGCCTCGTGCGCCGAACGGCGGAAGGCGGTCTCGTCATCGCCAACCCCATCTACCGCGAGATCATCGTCCGTGAGCTCGCGAGCGGGGTGCGCGACTCGCTGCCGCGCATCCCGGCGACCTGGCTCACTCAGGACGGCCGCCTCGACGCCGATCGCCTCCTCGACGCCTTTCTCTCCTTCTGGCGCCAGCACGGTGAGCCGCTGCTCAGGGCGGCGCCCTACCACGAGATCGCCCCGCACCTCGTGGTCATGGCCTTCCTCCACCGCGTCGTGAACGGCGGCGGCACCATCGATCGCGAGTACGCCATCGGCCGGGGCAGGATGGATCTCTGCGTCCGTTATGCGGGCGAAACGCTCGCGATCGAGCTCAAGGTCTGGCGCGACGGCCGCCCGGATCCCCTTGCCGAGGGGCTTGCCCAGCTGGATGAGTACCTCGCCGGGCTGGAGCTCCAGCGCGGATGGCTGATCCTCTTCGACCAGCGCGCGGGACAGCCCCCCATCGCCGAGCGCACGCGCCGCGAGCTCGCGTTGACCCCTGCCGGTCGCGAGGTCGTCGTCATTCGCGCCTGAGCGCGCTCGTCGTTCAGGAGCTGTCCCGGGACGCCCTCGACGTGCCTTCCGGCCCCGACGCCGGCCGCGCGGGCGAGAGGACGCGCGCGGCACGCGCCGGGCTCCGCTCGTACCCCCGTAGAGGAACGCGCGAGGTGTCCTGATGGTCGCCGCGCATGTCCTGATGGCCGCCCCGCATGTCCTGATGGCCGCGTGGTCAGCGCCCCGGCCCCGCGGTGCGCACCTCGCTTGGCCTCAACCTCAACCGCTGGCCCTCCGATGACGTTCGTGGTGCACCGGGACATGGCCTGTGAGCAGGGTGCATCCGTCTCGGTCAGCACCCGATCGCTCAGCCGCCAAGCCACTGCTGCGCGAGCTCGAGCGTACGGGCATTGTCCGGCACGTCGCGGAGGAAGCGCTCCCGCCAGGTCGGGTCGCTAAGCTTCTCGGCACGCGCGAGCAGCGCCGTCCTGGCTGACGCGATCGCGGCGGTAGCCTCCGCCTGTCTGCCGCTCGCGGCGAGCGCCTCAGCATAGGTGAGTCGGACGAGCGACTCGCCTTCTTCCACGGTGCCGAACTCGGCCAGCCGCGAGCTCGCCTCGGCGGCAGCCCGCATCGCCTCGTCGATGCGCCCGAGCCCGAGCAGCGCGCGCGCAAGTACAGCAGTAGCCTGCACGGCGAGCGTCGGCGCGCTCTGAGAGAGCGCCACCGCGGCGCGCGCGGCACGCTCGGCAGCATCGAAATCGCCCATGGCGGAGGCGATCTTCGCGATGTAACAGCGAGCACATAGCTCCTGTCGCACCATGCCCGCTCGCCGGCTCGACGTGCCCACGGACTCGGCGAGCACGCGCCCGTCGGCGAGCCGACCACGGGACGCGAGAACCTGCGCGAGGATGTTCTCGATGCCGAGTTTCAGCTCGTGCAGGTGCATCCGGTCAGCCTCCGCCAATCCTGTGCGTATCAGGGACTCCGCCCTCTCGAAATCGCCAACCTCGGCGTAGGTGGAACCCAGGTTGGTGCGAGCACTGCATGCATTGCGATGGTCGCCGGCTCGCTCGAAGGCGAGCAACGCGGCCTCCAGACTGGCAGCACCGGCGCCCAGATCACCAGTGCAGACCGCATACGCCGAGCGCGCGTCGTTGAGGTGCGCGACCACCTCGAGATCTCGCACTTCCACATTCGCGAGAGCGCGCTCTACGAGATCGAGCAGCGCGGCGCCTTCGGCGTACCGTCCGGCCAGCGTCAGATTGGCCGCGCCGGCAGACAGGCAGCGGAGCTTTGCGCCCTGCGCGTCGTCGCGAGCAGCAACGTTCGCCGCTTCGGTCATCCAGCGGTCGACATCATCTAGTCGACCCAGCTTGAACGCGGCCCATATCACGGGGGTGATGGCCGAGAACCATGCGGCCGAGCCGCGCTCCACCTGGGCCAACGCTTCACTCCCCCGTTCCACGGCGAGCACGAGATCGCCGCGCCAGACATGGGCCTCCGCCTGGACACGCCGGAGCCTGCCGGCGGTGTCCCCCGCAGCGCCACAGCCGATACCCCGGTCGGCCCGCACGATCGCCGCACCGAGATCGCCGCCCCGGAGCGCCTCCTCGGCCGCACGAAGGTACGCCTCCGCCGCCCGCGCCTGCGCGCCACCGATCTCGAAATGCTCGGCCAGCGACATCGCGTCCGCGCCGCCGGCGCGGTCCAGCCAGTCGCCTGCGAGGCCGTGGCCGACGCGGCGGTCGCGCTCGGTGAGCATGCCATACGCGGCTTCCCGCACCAGCGCGTGCCGGAACCGATACTCCACCTCGCCCGCGATGCGCGCGTCGTGCCGTCGCACGATGAGCTCCCGCCGCGCGAGCTCGGCGAGCCGCCGCGCAACAGGCACGCCGCCCACGAGGGCTGCGACCCCGCCGTCCCAGAACGTCTCGCCGAAGACGCTCGCCGCCCGCAGCACGCGGCGCTCCTCGATGCCCAGCGCCTCGAGCCGCGCCTGCACCATCGCAAGCGCCGTCTCGGGCATGCCCTCGCCCCGGCCCTCAGCGACCGCGCGGATCTGCTCCTCCAGCACGAACGCGTTGCCCTCGGCGCGCGCCAGCAGCTCGTCCACTTGACCCTCGCCCACGCCGTCGCCGAGCACCTCGCGCACGAGCCGCTCGCTCGCGCGCCGGGGCAGCGGCGCGAGGCGGAGCCGCAGGCCCTTGCGCTCGCTCCAGAGCGCCGGGAACAGCTCGTGGACCTCCGGGCGGGCGAGCGCCAGCACGAAAAACGGCAGATCCGCGGCGTGCTGGAGCGCGGCGTCGACCAGGGTCACCGTGGGCAGGTCGCCCCAGTGCAGATCCTCCAGCACGAGCAGCACCGGCCGCCGCTGGCACTCGGCCTTCACGAAATCCTCGAATGCCTCGCGAAGGCGGTCGCCCATCAACAGTGAATTCCGTCGCGCCGCGTGGAGCTGCACATCGCGCTCGTCGGGGAACGGCGCGCCGACAAGCTCGCCAAGGAACGCCGCGACGTGGGGGCTCTTGCCCCCGAGGCTGTCGAGCTGCTCGACCCGGGCGAGCACCTTGCTCCGCCGCACATCGAGCGGCTCGCCATCGAGGATGCCCATGGCGCGGCGGAGCGCCTGAGCGAGCAGGCCGAACGCGGAGCCGGCAGCCATGGGATCGGCCCTGCCGATCAAGACCTCGACCGCGCCGCCGGCCTCCTTGAGGGCGCGGAGGAATTCCCAGGCGAGGCGCGACTTGCCGAGGCCCGGCGCGCCCACGACGACCACGGCGCTCGCGGTGGGCTCGTCCACGCAATGGCGCCACTCGGTCGAGAGCTGCGCGAGCTCGCGCTCTCGCCCGACGCACGGCGTTGGCTTACCGAGGAGCGTGGGGATGGTCTCCGGCTCCTCCTTCGGCCCCCGCAGCCACGATCCTTCGGCCCCCTGCATCGTGTCGAAGCGGCTGGCGAGCAAGCCCGCCGTCGCGCTGTCGAGCCGGATGCCCGACCCCGCCGCTCGGGTACACCGCGAGAAAAGCTGAACGACACGATCGATCAGCGCTCCGACCGGCAGCCGGCCGGCGACCTCTGCCAGCCCCGTGGCGATGGTCATAGGCACGCCGCCGAGCTCCGCCCGCAGCGCGAGCGCGCAATGAGCCGCGCGCGCGGCGAGATCCGTCGGGGCCTCGGCGCCGGACAGCGCGATGAGCAGCCACTGCGACTGGAGGAGCTCGATGCGCCCGCCGTGCCGCCCCGCAATATCGCGCAGCGCCTCCAACCGCGCGGCGCCCTCGGCCTCCGAGAGCGTGGCGTCCGTCTCCGGGCTGCCGTCGGCCGCCAGGATGACGCACATGACCCGGCGCTCTGCCGTCGTGATCTCCACGAGCGGAGCGGACGGCTCCGCCGTCTCGCTCGCTCCGACGGGGAGCCCTGCTCGCGCTGGGGTTGCGAGCTCCTCAGCGACGGCGACGCCGTCGCGCGGCCGCTGCGCCGCCTCTTTCGCCAGCATCCGGGCCACGAGGCGCTCGAGCGGCTCGGGGACGCCGTCGCAGAGCTCCCCGAGCCGCGGCGGCTCTTCCAGCACGACCTTCATGAGGAGCGAGAGCGCGTTGTCGCCCAGGAACGGCGGGCGCCCCGCGAGGCACTCGAACAGCATGCAGCCGAGCGCGAATACATCCGCGCGGGCATCGACGGACGGCTCGCCGCGCGCCTGCTCGGGGGCCATGTACCCCGGCGTGCCGAGGATCGCGCCTGGCGCCGTCAGGCTCCGCGCAAGCCGGATATCCCGAGCAATGCCGAAGTCGAGCAGCGCGGCGCGTTCGACCGCGCCGCCCACCAGCATCAGGTTGCTCGGCTTCAGATCGCGGTGGATGATCCCGAGCTGGTGGACCGCGCCGAGCGTCGCCGCCACCCGTGCTGCCAGGATCACGCTTTCGGCGATCGAGAGCGATCCTCGAGCGAGCCTCACGTCCAGGGTGATGCCATCGAGCCACTCCATGGCCAGGTAGGGCCGCCCCGTGGCGGTCATTCCGTGCGCCACATACTGCACGACCCCTGGCAGCCGGAGTGTGATGAGCGCTTCAGCCTCGCGCGAGAGCCGGCTCAGGTCGCGTACGTTCGCGCTCTGCAGCACCTTCAGCGCGACCACCTCCCCCGACCGCCGGTCGCGCGCACGGTACACGTCCCCCATCCCGCCGGATCCGGCGAGCCGTTCGATCTCGAACCGATCCCCGACGACGTCCGAAGCGCGCATCGCCCTTCTTTAGGTACTTCGCGCGAGCCCCCCGAATGCCGATTTCTCGCGCACGACCGGCACAGCTCACCACAAACGCAGGTTGTTTTCCATCATCCAAGCGTTGGGTTCCCCTCGACGTCCCGGGGTCCACGTGCCCTGAAATGCCGCCGCGCTCTTTCGTCCCTACAGCAAAGCCGTAGGCCCTCGTGGAGGGAGCACGCCGCGCGGCGCGCGCACGGGCTGTTGTCTGAGCCCATTTGACGTCCTGTGCCCGGCTCGCTCCGCGCGACGGGCACAGGACGTCTCAGGCGAGTTCAGCCCGTGCGCGCGCCGCGCAGCGTGCTCCCTCCGCGAGGGCCGGGCCTATCTCGATACCGTGCTACTTACTCCGTGGCCGCCGCCGCCTCCCCCGTTCCGGCCGCCGCCGCAGCCGCCACCTCCAGCTCGCAGCGCACCACCACGACCTCGCCGTCCGCGAGCTCCGCCCGCTCCACGAGCTCGTGCTTCCCTGCCCGCACTGCCGCGAGCACGTCCCCCACCGCCGGCTTCAGCCGCGCCAGCGTCGCCGCGTTCGCCCCCAGCGCCAGATCCGTCACCACGCGCCCCACGCTCGCGCCGAGCTCGCTCTTCCGCTTGTTGACCGCCGCCATCGCCGCAGCCGCCAGCTCCAGGAGCCCCGCGTCCGCCGGCGCCGCGACCTCCGCGAAATCGCCCGCCGCCGGCCACTTCGCCCGGTGGATCGACCGCTGCCCCGTCTCCTCCGCGTACACCCAGGCCCAGACCTCGTCGGTGATGTACGGGAGCACCGGCGCGAACAGCCGCAGCAGCACCGAGAGCCCGAGCCGCAGCGCAGCCACCGCCGAGCCCCGCGCCGCATCACCGGCGCCGCCCTCGCCGCGCGCCCGCGCCTTGGCCAGCTCCAGGTAAGCGTCGGTGAACCAGCGCCAGAAGAAATCCTCCGTCCGCTCGAGCGCCGCCGCGAACTCCTGCGCCTCGAACGAGCGCGTCGCGTCCGCCACCACCGCCGACAGCTTGTGCAAGAACGCCCGATCCAGCTCCTCGGAGACCGGATGGACCTCCGCAGACTGGCTGAGCACGTACTTGCCCGCATTCCAGATCTTCGTGACGAGGCGCTTGCCGATCTTCAGCACCTTCTCGTCAAAGGCCGTGTCCGTGCCGAGCCGCGCGCTCGCCGACCAGTAGCGGACCGCATCCGACGAGTAGTTGTCCAAGAGGTGCATCGGCGTCACGACATTGCCCTTGCTCTTCGACATCTTCTTGCGATCGGGGTCGAGGATCCACCCGGAGATCGCGATATGACGCCACGGCACCGACGCCTCGTGCAGCATCGCCTTCGCGATCGTGTAGAACGCCCACGTCCGGATGATGTCATGCGCCTGCGGGCGCAGATCGGCCGGGAACAGCCGCGCGTGGCGCCCCTCGTCGAGGCCCCAGTGCGAGCTAATCTGCGGCGTGAGCGAGCTCGTGAACCACGTGTCGAACACGTCGGACTCCGCCGTGAAGCCGCCCGGCTCGTCCCGCTGGGACGCGTCGTACCCGGGCGGCACGTCGACCGTCGGATCGACCGGGAGCACCTCGCGCGTCGCGAGCAGCGGCCTACCGTGATCCGGGTTGCCCTCGGCGTCGAGCGGATACCAGACGGGGAACTGCACGCCGAAATACCGCTGGCGGCTGATGCACCAGTCGCCCTGGAGCCCCTCGGTCCAGTTGCGGTACCTGAGGCGCATGAAATCCGGGTGCCACTCGATCTTGTCGCCGAACTCGAGGAGCTTTTCCTTCTTGTCGGAGAGCCGGACGAACCACTGCCGCGTGGGCACGAACTCGAGCGGCTGATCGCCCTTCTCGAAGAACTTCACCGCCCGCTCGATCGGCTTCGGCTCACCCCGCAGCGCCGGGCCCGTGCCGGGCGCCGCCGCGTGCTCCTCGCGGCGGAGGAGCTCGACGACGGCCGTGCGCGCCTGCTTCACCCCCTTGCCCTGGAGCGGGGCATACGCCGCGTTCGCGGCGGCCGGGTCGCGGCTCTGGAAGTCGCCCTCCCCGAACGTCACCGGGAGGAGTCGGCCGTTCTTGCCGAGCATCTGCCGGAGAGGGAGCTTCTGCTCCCGCCACCAGATCACGTCCGTCGCGTCGCCGAAGGTGCAGACCATCAGGATGCCCGTGCCCTTCTCGCGATCCACGAGCGTGCTCGGGAAGATGGGCACCGGCGCGCGGAAGATCGGCGTGAGCGCCGTCTTGCCGAAGAGGTGCTGATACCGCGGATCCTCGGGGTGCGCCGTCACGCCCACGCAGGCCGCCAGGAGCTCCGGGCGCGTCGTGGCGATCACGAGCTGCTCGCCCGTGCCCTCCACCGCGAACGCGATGTCGTGGAACGCGCCGGACTGCGGGCGATCCTCGACCTCCGCCTGGGCGACAGCGGTCTGGAAATCGACGTCCCACATCGTGGGCGCGAAGACCGAGTAGAGGTGACCCTTCTCGTGCAGATCCAGGAACGACAGCTGCGCCGTCCTGCGGCAGTGATCATCGATGGTGGCATACTCGTACTGCCAGTCGACCGAGAGGCCCACCCGGCGGAAGAGCGCCTTGAAGACCTGCTCGTCCTCGCGCGTGACCTTGTGGCAGAGCTCGATGAAGTTCGGCCGCGACACGATGCGCGGCTGCTCCTTCTTGAGCGCCTCCGGCGCCGCCTGCGGCAGCGAGAGGCCGCGCTCGTACGGCGTGCGCACGTCCGTGCGGACGTGGAAATAGTTCTGCACGCGCCGCTCGGTGGGCAGGCCGTTGTCGTCCCAGCCCATGGGATAGAAGATGTTGAAGCCGAGCATCCGGCGCTGCCGGACGATGACGTCCGTGTGCGTGTAGCTGAAGACGTGGCCGATGTGCAGCGAGCCCGAGGCGGTCGGCGGAGGCGTGTCGACCACGAAGGTCTCCTCGCGGGGGCGCGAGGGGTCATAACGGTACGTCCCGTCGGCCTCCCACGCGTCGGCCAGGCGCTGCTCGGCGACGGGCGAGTCGAAATGCTTCGGGAGCGTCGCTGGATCGATGGTGCGGAACGTCTTCTTGGTCGTCACGTGATCACCTGCAGAACTGACCCCGCAGGTACCGCCCGCGGGGGCGCGCATCCTACGTCGTACCCAGGGTAACGCTCAAGGCGCGCCGCGTCACCGGAGGGCGATCCGCGCTCGCGTCCGCCAGAGATCGGCGGCTCCGTCCTGGAGAGGCCGGCGGCTCCGTCGCGGCGCTCGACGCGGACGCGCTCGCCGGGACGGCGGCTCAGTCGTAGCGCTCGACGTGGACGTGCTTGCGGGGGACGCCGAGCTCGCCGCGGGCGAGCTCGCGCACGGACGAGACCATCCGATCGAGGCCGCAGATGAAGACATGCGGGGCCGGATCCCCGCTCGCCCCGGCCAGCTCCCTGTAGAGCTCGGGCACGTGCGCCTGCACGTAGCCGCGGCGGCCCGACCAGGACGGGCCGCCGCGCGAGAGCGTGATCTCGTAGCGGATCCGGTCCGAGCCGCGCGCGAGCGCCTCGAGCTCGTCGCGGTAGATGATGTCCTCCTCGAAGCGCGCGCCGAACAGGATCCACAGGTGCGCGGCCGCCCCGGCGCGCAGCGACGCGCGCAGCATGCTCCGGAGCGGCGTGACGCCGGTGCCGGTGGCGACGAACAGCGAGGGCGCAGGGCTCCCGGGATCGCGCGTGAAGAGCCCGTGCGGACCGACGGCGCGGAGCGTCGCGCCGGGCTCCAGCCGGTGCAGGTACTCCGAGCCGGCCCCGCCCTCCACGCGGGTGACCGCCAGATCGAAGCGAGGCGAACCGTCGGGGGCAGAGGCGATCGAGTAGGCGCGCTTCACCTCACCGCCCGGGAGCGGGAGGATGAGGTTGACCCATTGCCCGGCCTCGAACAGGAACGCCCTGCCGTCAGCGCGCTCGAACGAGAGCTCTCGCACGAAGGGGCTGAGAGGCCGGACGGCGACGAGGCGGGCTTCGAACGGTTCGGCTTGGATCATGATCGGGCCTCTGCGCGGCCACAGGCTGCCCGGGCCGCGCGGGTGGCGAGGTCTTACCGCAGCCCTCGCCCTGGCCCAATCACGATCGGAGCCGCCATGGCGCAGCCGGACGGCGTGGAGTCGCGGAAGTCTAGGCCTTCCGGCTCCACGCCGCCGGCGCGCACGGCCGGGCCGCCGCCCGTTCGCGGCGCTCCGGCGCCGGAGCGGCAGCGGATCTACCGCTGCACGCCCATGCGGCGGCGCTGCGGGATGTTCAGCGCCGGCCGGGAGCGATCCTGGTTCGGGAGCTTGCTCGGCGGGCGGGGCTCCCGGTGCGCGGGCTTCGGCGCGGGGACATGCCCCGTCTGCGGCGGGCGCCGCTCGGGCGTCTTGGCCGAGCCGAGCTGCAGGGCGGGCTCGGGGAGATGGACGGGTCGCTCGGTCATGGAATCCTCCATTCGATCACTCATCACCACGGCAGAAAGAGCACCAAGGCTGAACGAACCCTTCGAAGAACCAGCTCTCATACACCCTCCATTCATCGTAGGACCCCGGATTGCAGACACGTAGACAGATCGATGCCGCGACGGACGCTGGCCCCGGACGCCGCCCAAAGGCCGCTCGACTGGCGCTCTCGCGCGATGGACGCACCTCCACGCATCGCCGGGGCAGGGCGGTCCGCATCACCACACGCCCCCTGGTGAGGCGCATCAGCGCCTCGCCGTCAGGAGAGATGGCGAGTCGGCCCGCCGCGCCACGAACCATCCGGCTCGGTGCTTCGCGCGAGCGGCCAGCGAGCGAGGGCCTGCGACCGCGAGGTCAACGACCTCCAGCGCATCGGACTCGTTCGCAGCTTGGCCACGCTCCGTCCCCACGAGCACACGACCACGCTCGCGCGGGGTTCCGCGGGCGGCTGTCGTGGCTGCTCACGCGCGGCAACAGAAGGGCGCCGTGCCTACCTGGGCAACAGGCGCTTCCCCTTCGGGGCCGCGTGACGGAGCGGTGGTATCAGACGAAAGTGTCCATGATTGACGCGGGCGACGCGTCGAAGGCAACGCTAGCACCGGAGCCAGAGATCGCCCAGCACTTTCTGCGTCTGTGGAGGAGAGCTGTACGCGTGGTGATCTCGCGCTGTGCTCGCGGAGCGTTCGTGTCCTCTTTTGCTTCCGATTCGGCTTCCGCTTCTCCTCCACCTCACGAGCCACAGGAGCTCGCACGGGCGCGCCGAGCCACCGCTCAGAACGCGATGCGCAGCCCCACGCCGAGGGGGACCGCTCCAGGCGACGCGGCGACGGCGCCCGGACCGACGAGGAGGCGCGCAGCGGCCAGCCCGCGCATATCGAGCCCTCCCCGCAGCACCCGCTTCTTGCCGATCACGTAGAGCGGCAGGCCGACGCCAACCGCGGCCGCGCCCCCGACCGCCGTCGCCACGGCCACCGTGTACGTGTCACGGTGCTTCGCGGCGGCCTCGTCGTGGTTCGCGGTGATCAGCACGGCGCCGGTGACGAGGGCGGCTGCTCCGAGGCTCGCGAGGACGATCCCCGAGACCATCATGACCGTGCTGTTCCGCTCGGTCGTCCGCTCCATGAAGTTGCGGAGCTCTCTCTTCGTCGCCTCGATCTCCAGCTCGATCTGGCGCCCGTGGGCGTCGCGCATGTCTTCGTCTTCAACAAAATCGTGGATGGTGTCCGCCTCGTACTTGAGCGCCTTGATCCTCGCTTCGTACGCAGCGACCGTCGCCTCCCACATGGCCTGCGGCGGGAGCTCCTCCGCGGCCGGCGCGGCAGGGGGCGCGGAGGGCGCGAGCTGCGGGGGCGGCGTGCGCTCCGCGCCCTCCGCCGGCGCCTGCGCGGCCGCGCTCGACGCGAGCACCGCGCCGGCAAGGGCGAGCGCCCACGCGACGAGGCGGCGGCGCACCGCGGCCGCGGAAGTGGAAGACGCGCGCGCCGGGGGCGCGAAGGGATGCGCGAAAGGGGAATGGACTCGTCCCATCGACGAGCGGCATACCTCAACCGTGGCGCAGAGACATCCGCCACGTCCCGCTCGCCCGGCCTGCGCCCGCGATCGCGGCGCGCTCACCCCTCCCGCGGCCGGCCGCGGCGCTTGCTCCCCTCCCCGTCCCCGACCGGCCGCGCCTCGGCGGCCACGCGGAGCAGCTCCTGGAAGTGCCGCTCCACCGGGCCGAGGTCGATGCCATCCATGAACGAGGTGAACGCGAAATAGGGCAGCAACGTCTGCCAGGCGCGCAGCCAGCCCGGCAGGTAGCGCGGCCGCTCCAGCACGCCGGCCGCGCGCAGCTCCGCCAGCACGGCGATGTCGTCGAGCGCGATCCGGCCGCAGACGAGCAGCTCCACCTCGTCGCGCAGGCCGCCGCGCAGGACCGCGGCCAGGAAGGCGTAGACCTCGAGCAGGCCGGCCAGGTAACAGGCGTCCTTCGTGAAGGGCGCGCCGCCCTCGACGAGCCCGCCGCGGCAGACGCGCTGGGCGTCGAAATAGGCGTCGCGGCGCCCGGCGCCGCGCTCGCGCAGGTACCGGTAGAGATCGAGGAAGCTCGCGCCCTGCTCGGCCATGTCCACGAGCCGCACCCGCTCGGCGAGCCGGGTGAGGCGGCCGATGGAGAGCGAGCGGCTGTACAGCTCGGCGAAGATGGCGAGCCCCTCCTGCGTGCGCGTTGTGCGGGGGCCGCCCGACCGCAGGAACGCGCACCGCGGCTGCGCCGCGCCGTTGTGCGCGGTGAGCGCGTGCGTCTCCACCTCGTGGTGCCACAGCCCCTCGGCCTCCCAGGACGCGAACGTGGCCTCCGGGCGGATGCGGACGCGGCTCATGCCGGCCACCACCTTGGCCGTGATCCGCGGGTCGAGCACGATCTCGATGTCGAGCGGCGGCGTCCGCGCGGCGACGCGGGCGGCGAGCAGATCCCGGAGCGCGCCGGCGTCGAGCGGCTCCTCGTCGGGATCGCTGGCCTCGTCCCAGCCGTGGACGCGCAGGCGCGCGGTGAGGTGCTCGGCGAGGTCGATGTTGCGGACCTCGCCGCCGAAGAACCGCGAGCGCGCGCCGCCGTAGAGCGCCCGCGACCGCTCGGCGAACTCGCGGGTCCCCGCCGCCTCGAGCAGCTCCGCGGCCTGGATCTGCGCGCGGACGTTGTCCCTCAGCCAGTCGAGCGCCGGCGCGTCGCCGTCGATCGAGCCGAGGAGCTCACGCAGCTCGGCGATGCGCCGCGCGAGCCCGTCACGATCGACGCGGTGCTCGACCTCGGGGAGGTGATCCTCGCCGGCGGCGAAGAAGCGCTCCTCGACCTCGCGAGGCCAGGCGATGTCGTCGAGCAGCCGGAGCGCCTTGCCCTCGGAGAGGCGGGCGCCGACCCGATCGAGCTGCTCCAGCACGGCGCGGTCGATGCTCATGCCCGCATGCTCGCGCGAACCGCGGAGCGCGGAAAGCCGCCGGCGCAGCGCTTGCGGCTCGGGCGCGGACCCGGGGCTGGATCGCGAGCGCGCCTAACTCCGCGCGCCAGCGATCCCTGGCGGGACGATGTCGCGGAGGCGAACCGCCGCGATCCCGCCCGCGGGCGCTGCTGAGATCGCCCGTGCGCAGCGGTCGCATGCCGAAGCGCCCCGGAGGCCTCCAGCAACGTGCTGTCGGCAACCAGCAGGCCTGTGCCGGGGAGGCAAGCGCGAGGGCGTGCGCCGGCGCTCCCCATGGCCACGCCGAGCATGTTGTTCGGCTCCTCGCATCCGGGATACATTGGAGCCTGAACCTCGATGAATGATGATCCCCAGCTGGCACACTGCACAGCACGCATCGGAACGGTCCTCCGGGGCAAATGGCGCATCGATTCGCTCATCGGCGTCGGCGGGATGGCTGCGGTTTACGAGGCGACACACAGGATCGGCCGGCGCTGCGCGATCAAGATCCTCCACCCGGAAATCGCGGTCTCGAAGGAGCTTCGAGCCAGGTTCGAGCAAGAGGCGCTCGCGGTAAACCAGCTCGGTCACCCCGCAGCCGTCAATGTCCTCGACATCGACACGAGCGAGGATGGCTCGCCGTTCCTGGTGATGGAGCTGCTCGACGGTGAATCGCTCGGCAAGCGCGCCCACAGCTCCGGCGGCATCGGGGAGCGCGAGCTGCTCCGCGTCATCTCGACCGTGCTCGAGGTGCTCGATGTCGCGCACGGGCTCGGCATCGTCCATCGAGACATCAAGCCTGACAATCTGTTCTTGACCTCTTCAGGCGGCGTCAAGGTCCTCGACTTCGGGATCGCTCGAATGCAACAGGGCGGCTCCAATGTTCATACACGCACCGGCGCGATGCTCGGGACCATACCTTACATGTCGCCCGAGCAGCTCACCGGCGGCCAGATCGATGGGCGGGCCGACGTCTTCGCCATCGGCGCGACGATGTTTCGAGTCCTGACAAAACGACATGTGCACGAGGGCTCCATGGAAAGCGAGCTCCTCATCAAGATGGCGACGCAGCCTGCGCCGGCCCTGCGCACCGTTGCCCCCTCTGTCAGCCCAGAGGTCTGCGCCATCGTCGATCGCGCGCTCGCCTTCGATCCATCGCGTCGCTATCCAACGGCCCGCGCCATGCGCGAAGACATCGAGCGAGCTCTGGCCACCCATGCTGCCCCTCACGCGCCAGCCCCAGTGTCGATCCGGACCGACGTGTCGTCTCCAATCAGCGTCGATGCCCCGACGATGGCCGCTCCTGCCGCCGGCCAAGCGATGCAGGCGCCGATGGTCGTACCCGTGCCGCCTCAATCCGCTGCCACCAGCCCACGAGCGAGCTCGAATTCGCCCTTCTTGATCATTGCAGTGATTGGCTCGTTTGCTGTCGCCGTTTGCCTCGCCGCCGTCTTCTTGGTTGTTCGTTCGCGAGACTCCGCCGACGACACCCGTGAGAACGCGAACGATGAGACATCGCAAGAGGACAACGAGAGCGGCAGCTCTCGCACGATGGCCGCGTCTTCCACCACCAGCACGCCGTCCCCGCCATCCCCGCCATCCTCGACCGCTGGGCCCCCGTCGACGCGCCGGCCCGCCTCCGACGGCAAGTATCGCCTCCTCGTCAAAGACGGCAAATATCCATTTTGCGTCACGTCGAAGCTGAAACACGCCTATCCCGTACGCACGAATGACGAGGGCATCAAAGTGTGCAGCGGCACCCCTGATGGGCCCATCCCGATTGACGGCCTCAAAGCCTACCACCCCTCCGAGCTTCAATGGCAATAGCTTTGTGAGCAGCGGCGGCCTTGTCTTGTACCGTGCCGGTGTGCCGGAGAGCACGCAGCCGCCCAGCTCTTCGATCGCCCGCCCCCGATGTCTTCATCGCGCCTTCGGGGCGGGGCTGGAGGTTCCGGCGATGCGGGCGGCGACCAGCGAGCTGCGGTTCGATGCGCTGTGGACATCCTTGTAGGCTGACGTCGGCGTACGGAGCCAGATCCACGAACATCGCGGAACTGCACAGCTTTTCCGTCTGGAGGGTGGACTGAGCAGGATGTCCACTCGGACGGCGGCGCGCTTCCTCCGCTCTCAGCGCCTCTGTGCGTGTACAGTCCTCGGCATGCCGGGGACAATCCCACCCAATGGGCGCTCGAGCACCGACGACGTCACGGTGCCGATGCTCGGGAAACAACGCGATGCATCCGTCGTTGAGCTCACAAGCTCGGCGCTGGTGGAAGAAATCGAGACTTCGGCGCGGCCGTGGTCGGACGACGCACCCACGTTGGTGCGCTCAGACGACAGAGCGCCAGCGCTGATCGGGAGCTTGATCTCGGAGCGGTACCGCGTCCACGAGCTCATCGGGGAGGGCGGCATGGGAGCCGTGTACCGCGGCGAGCAGGTGCACCTCCGCAAGCAGGTCGCGATCAAAGTCCTCCAGCCGGGCGCCCGGAACCTCCCCCAGATGGTGGCGCGGTTCGAGCGCGAGGCGATCGCGGGGGCGCATATCCAGCATCCGAACGTGGTCTCGGCAAGCGACTTCGGTCAGCTCGCGGATCGGTCGCATTTTCTCGTCCTCGAGTATGTCGAGGGCACCCCGCTCCAGGACGTGATCGCCTCGGCGCCGCTCCCCGCGCGACGCGCGCTCCACATCGCGCGGCAGATTGCGTCTGCTCTGGAGGCGGTGCACGCGAAGGGGATCGTGCACCGCGATGTGAAGCCGCAGAACATCCTTCTCGGCGCCCATGATCAGGTGAAGCTCATCGACTTCGGCCTCGCCAAGGTGAACGTGGAGCTCCTGTCCACGGAGAGCCGCGAGGCCGCGCGGAAAGGCCAGGACCTCACCGCCGCCGACCAGGTCCTCGGCACGCTCAGTTATCTCGCGCCGGAGGCCGTGCGCGGCATGGATGCCGTCGATGCGCGCGCAGATCTCTATGCGCTTGGAATCATCTTGTACGAAATGCTGTCCGGGAGAAGCCCGTTCGACGCGAGCGACGGCCAATCTTCCTTCCGGAAGCGGCTCCTCGAGGATGCGCCCCCGCTCCGCCAGCGTGCTCCGGGAGCAGGGTTCCGCCCCGACGTGGAGGCGCTCGTGATGCGGCTCGTCCAGCGAGACCCGATCCAGCGCTATCCGACGGCTACGAACGTGATCGCGGCCATCGACGGGGCCATTGCGGCGATGGAGAACGCGCCGAGGCAGATCGAGCCCACCGTTGCGATGCAGCCCGGTGCTCCGGGGCACCAGACGAGCGCGACATCGCTCGCGTCCAGGTGGAATTCGCCGGCGATGCGGCCGTGGCTCATTGCGTCCATCGTCGTATCGCTCTTGCTCAGCGTCGCGCTCTTGATCGCCATCCTGCTCAGCTGACAGAGACGCAGAATGGCCACATCGAGGGAGCAGGCTCGTCGCTCGACGGCAGCTCCATGAGCCCCGTCGGCTCGTCCCCCCTCCGCTGACGCGCGCCACGGCCGCGCAGGGCGCCCTTCGCGAGGTGGGCTCCCTCAGCGACGGGGAAGCGGGGCCCCCGCCGGGATCCGCCCTTCCTCGACGGCCACGACGTAGGGCGGCAGGCGGCCCGCCCGCACCGCGCGGACGTCGGCGCGCATCGTCGCCGCGTCCGGGTAACGCTCGACCTTGTCGAACGCGAGGGCACGATCCACGACGTCGCACACCTCCGAGGGCACGTCCGGCGCGCACTGCGCGAGCGACGGCGCCCGCGCCGTCGCCGCGGCGATGAGCAGGCGCGCCTCAGCCATGTGGCCGTGGATCGAGCGACCGGAGAGCAGCCGAAACATCGTGGCGCCCAGGCCGAAGACGTCGGCCCGGCCGTCGATCTCGCGGACCATCCCCCTCGCCTGCTCTGGCGCCATGTACTCGCACGTGCCGAGCGCCACGCCCGTCTTCGTGGCCGTCTTCTCCGGCAGCTCCCCCATCCCGAAAGGAAGCGGATCGAGCACGCGGGCGATCCCGAAATCGAGCACCTTCACCCGCCCATCGCTCCCGATATGCAGGTTCTCAGGCTTGATGTCCCGGTGAACGACGCCGTGCGCGTGCGCCACGACCAGCACATCGAGGACCCGCTCGGCGAGCGCCAGCACATAGCCCACCGCGAGCGTCCCCACCCGGGCCATGTGGTCGAAGACCGTCTCGCCCTCGAGCACCTCCATCGCAAGGTAAGCGGCGCCGTCGTCCGCGACGCCCGACTCCAGCACGAGCGGCAGCCCCTCGCAGAGCGGGCCGACAGCCGCCAGGGCGCTGCCGATCGGGCCCTCGCGCAGGAAGCGCTTCCGGAGCTCCTCGATCTGGCTCAGCGACGGGTGCAGGACCTTCAGCGCCGCGACCTGGCCGTCAGCGCGCCGGCCAAGGAAGACGCTCGCCATCCCGCCGAAACCGAGCACGCGCTCCACCGTCCAGGTTCCGATCTGGGTGCCGATACGCCGCGCTGCGAGCTCCTCGTCGTCCATCGAACGGGCGGATGGTACCATCCCGTTCACCAGGAGCGATCGCGAAAGGTCACCAGCTGCAACGAGCTCACTCGACTGTGGACCATTGTCTACACCACGCTGAGCTCGTCCAAACGCCGTCACGCACGACCCCGCAGCGCGACGCGACGATCAGTCGGGGCATGGGGCCCCGCACGCCATGACGTTGCCAGGACAGGCTTCTATCTGCCCGAGACACGTGCCGATGACGCAATCAGAGCCAGGCGTGCAGTACACCAGACAGGGAGCGCTCGTCATGCAATTGACCGAGCAATCGCCTTCGCACCAGATCTTGTGCATCCCCGATCCCATGCAGTTGACCAGCGCGTCTCGGCGCGCCCCGATGTCGCAGACGCTCCCGTCCTGACAAGCAATCTGGCACGGTTCATCGCACACGTGATCGCAGTCGTTTGTCTGCATACAGCTGGTCCGCTGCGACGCGACGCGCCCTTCCTCGGGGCCGCGGCTCGGTGGGCCAGGGAGGTGAGCTCTCGTGTCGCCCTTCTTCTCGGGGCCGGGATCCGGAGCCTTCGCCAGCAGGCGATCCGCCGCCGGACCGCCAGGAACCTTGGCGGGCGGTGAGGCCGCCGGTCGCTGCGCGCCGGTCGCCCCCGGCGATCTCGCGTCGGGCTCGACGTTCACCGCACGGAGAACCACGGCGGCGAGCACGCCTGCGGCGAGCAGCGGGAACGCCAGCACGGCCCATCGCAGCCTCCGTCCACGTACCGTGGTCGCCGTCCACTGCGTCGCCTGGGAGAACGCCGATGCCGCCGGTGAGGGGGCGAGCCCGTGTGGCCTCCACACCGTCGTGGCGGTGCTGAGCGGATCCGCCGCGGGGGCGGGAAGCCCGGCCGCGCCGAACCGGAGAGCAAAAGCGGGCGGTTGACCGGCCAGGACCGCGCGCACGTCCTGCTGCATGACCGTCGCGCTCGGGTAGCGCTCGCCTCGATCGAACGCGAGCGCGCGATCGACGACGGCACACACCCACTGCGGGGTCTCCGGAGCGACGCTCGCGAGCGGCGGCGCGGGCAGCGTGGCCATCTTGACGACCAGATCGGTGTCGGAGCTCGCGTCATGGATGCGCCGCTTCGTGATCAGACGAAACATCGTCGCTCCGACCGCGAACAGGTCGGCACGCGCATCGATCTCGTCGCCCCTGACTTGCTCCGGCGGCATGTAGGCGACCGTGCCGAGCGTCGTTCCCGTGCGCGTCCGAACGTAGTCGGCCGCGGCCTGCCTGACGCGGGCGACGCCGAAATCGAGCACTTTCAGGCGCCCGTCGCGGAGGCGGAACAGGTTGTCTGGCTTGATGTCGCGGTGGATGATGC
This sequence comes from Sorangium sp. So ce327, assembly GCF_051530205.1. NCBI lineage: Bacteria > Pseudomonadati > Myxococcota > Polyangiales > Polyangiaceae > Sorangium > Sorangium sp. So ce327. The sequence continues at coordinate 7,639,692 of NZ_CP150330.1, forward strand.
CGTGCGCATGGGCCGCTGCCAGCACGTCCAGCAGCCCGTCCACCATGGCCAGCAGCTCGGCCATGTCCATCCTGCCCATGCGCCTTCCGTACCCGGCGAGCGACTCACCATCGAGCAGCTCCATGACGAGGAACGGGCAGCCGTCCGCTGTCGTGTCGATATCGCGTATTTCCACCGCGCCGGGATGGACGAATCGATTGACGGCCTGCGCTTCCTGATCGAACCGCGCGCGCAGCTCGGGCATGCGCGCGATCTCGGGGTGGAGGATCTTGATGGCATCTCGCCGCCCGATCTTGTGCGCGCCGACGTAGACAGCAGCCATGCCGCCCGAGCCCAACAGCCGCTCGATCGTCCACTTCCCGCACAACACGGTGCCAACTCTGCGCTGCAGTTCCTGGTCGTCCATATCCGCTATCAGGTTTGCTAATTCGCCGAACGGAGTGCTCGCGGCGCCCCAGCACCGCCCTGACGGTCGCCCATCCTAGCCGATTGGCCGTGGATCTGCCGGGAGGCCGATGGTACCGTCGCCGCGATGTCGGGGAGCGTGGACCAGCTCGAGGAACACCGCGCGGCGCTCACCGGGCACTGCTACAGGATGCTCGGTTCCGTTGTCGACGCCGACGACGCCGTCCAGGAGACGATGGTGCGCGCCTGGCGGAGCCTCGACAAGTTCGACGGGCGATCGTCGCTGCGCACCTGGCTGTACCGCATCGCGACGAACGTCTGCCTCGACGCGCGGGCCGATCGCGCGCGCCGGGCGCGCCCGCTCGAGGAAGGCCCTGTCGGCACCGTGGACGACGAGCTCCAGACGCGCCCGCGCACGCACTGGCTGGAGCCCGTCCCCGACGCGCACGCCCTCCCGGCGGACATCGACGCCGCGGAGCGGGTGGTGCTCCGCCAGAGCATCCGCCTCGCGTTCGTCGCGGCGCTCCAGCACCTGCCGCCGAAGCAGCGCGCCGCGCTCCTGCTCACCGAGGTGCTCGGGTGGTCCGCCGCGGAGGTCGCCGACAGCCTCAGCACCTCGGTCGCCGCGATCAACAGCGCGCTCCAGCGCGCGCGGGCGACGCTCGCGAGCCGCGATCTCGGCGACATGCGCGCCACGCTGCCGGAGCCGCAGTCCGCCTTGCTCGACCGCTACGTCACCGCCTTCGAGCAGTACGACGTGGACCGGCTCGCGGCGCTGCTGCACGAGGACGCTACCCTGTCGATGCCGCCTTTCACCCTCTGGCTCCGCGGCCCCGACGCCATCCGCGCGTGGCTGCTGGGCCGGGGCGCGGGCTGCCGCGGGTCGCGGCTCGTGCCGACGGCCGCCTGCGGCTCGCCGGCGTTCGCCCAGTACCGCCCGGCGCCGGAGGGCGGCCACCGGGCCTGGGCGCTCATCGTGCTCGATCTCGCGGGGGACCGCATCGCCAGCATGACGTCCTTCCTCGACACCGAGACGCTCTTCCCGCGGTTCGGCCTGCCGCTCGAGCTCCCCGCGTAGCCCCCGCGCCCGGCCGCATCGGGGCGGCGATCTTTTTTTCCGGTCGACCGATGAGTCCCGGCGCAGGCGGGTGTCTATGGGGTGAACTCCGGCGCGATGGCCCTCATGGCCGCGATCGTGGCCGGCATCACCCGGCGTCCATGCTCGAACAGGAGAAGAGGACCATGACAACGAACAGCGCTCGCAAGATCTTCGTCAACCTGGCCGTCAGCGACCTGAAGCGGTCGATGGAGTTCTTCGCGAAGCTCGGCTTCGAGTTCAACCCGCAGTTCACGGACAGCAACGCCGCCTGCATGATCGTCAGCCAGGAAGCCTTCGTGATGCTCCTCACGGAGCCGTTCTTCAAGGGCTTCACGAAGAGGGAGATCTGCAACACGAGCACGCACACGGAGGGGATGTTCGCGCTCTCGTGCAGCAGCCGGGCCGAGGTCGACGAGATCGTGAAGAAGGCGATCGCGGCGGGCGGGTCGCACGCCATGGATCCGCAGGATCACGGCTTCATGTACGGCTGGAGCTTCTACGACATCGATGGTCACCACTGGGAGGTCGTCTGGATGGCCCCCGAGGCGATTCAATCGTAGCCGGCGCGTCGACGAAGGAACCAAGGAGAAGGAGGAGAGCCATGGTCGAGAGCCGCACAGCGAACAGCGATAGCTTCCAGGTCACGACGCCGTCGGCGGACGAGGTCCGCATGACGCGCCTGTTCGACGCGCCGAGGCACCTCGTGTTCGAGGCGATGACGAGGCCCGAGCACATCAAGCGGTGGTGGGGCTGTCTGGGCGAGGGCTACTCGGTGCCTGTCTGCGAGATGGACCTCCGGCCGGGCGGCAAGTGGCGCTTCGTGAACCGCCACCCGGGCGGCGAGGCCGCCTTCCACGGCGAGAACCAGGAGATCACGGCGCCGAGCCGGCTCGTGTTCACGGAGATCTTCGAGCAGTTCCCGGACACCGTCTCGGTGGTGACGGCGACCTACACCGAAGAGGGCACGAAGACGCGGCTCACGGCCACGGTGCGTTATCCGTCGACGGAAGTGCGCGACATGGTCCTCGCGTCCGGGATGCCCAAGGGCGCGGGCATCAGCTACGACCGCCTCGAAGCGCTGGTCGCGCAGCTGCAGCAGCGATGAGCCGACCGGCCCGCGGCGAGCGGGCGCGGCGCTGCCAGCCCGCGCGCTCGCTCACGCGCGCCGCTCGGCGAGCACCTGCCGCAGCGTCGCGCCGCCCACGGGCTTCGTGAGGTGCAGGTCGAAGCCGGCCTGCCTCGACCTGGCCTGGTCCTCGGGTCCGCCGTAGCCCGAGATCGCCACCAGGTAGAGCGCGCCGCCCCCGGGCGCGGCCCGCGCCCGGCGGGCGACCTCGTGGCCATCGATGCCCGGCAAACCGATGTCGATGAAGGCCACCTCGGGGCGCAGCTCCAGGAGCTTCGTCACCCCCTCCAGGCCGTCCACCGCCACCGTCACCTCGTGCCCCAGCGCCTCGATGAACTCGCTCATCACCCGGCGCACGTCCTCCACGTCCTCCACGACGAGCACCCGGTGCCGCTCGGCGGTCTCCCCCGGCTGCGGAGCGGCGGGCGGCTCGGCGCCGGGCGCGAGCGGCGGCGCCGCGCCCGGCGCGAGGGGCGGCTCGGCGCCGGGCGCGAGCGGCGGCGCCGCGCCCCGGCCGAGCGGAAGGCGCACGACGAACTCGCTGCCCTGGCCCGGTCCGGCGCTCTCCGCGACGACGCTGCCGCCGTGCATCTCCACCAGCCGCCGCACCAGCGTGAGCCCGAGGCCGAGCCCGCCCGTGCCGCGGTCGATGGTCTGCTCGACCTGCGTGAAGAGCTCGAACACCCTCTCGAGCATCGCCGCCGGGATGCCGCGGCCCGTGTCGCGCACCCGCAGCACGGCCTCGGGCGCGGCGCCCGGCGCCTCGCGGGTCAGCCGCACCGAGATGGCTCCCTCCGGCGGCGTGTACTTCGCGGCGTTCGTCAGGAGGTTCGTGACCACCTGCTCCAGCCGCGTGGCGTCGGCCCGCATGCCGAAGTCCCCCGGCCCGACCTCGACCGAGAGCGCGTGGCGCCGCGCCTCCACGGCCGCGCGCACCGCGGCGGCGGCGTTCCGCACCGCCGCCGCGAGATCGACGTCCTCCAGGCGCAGCTCCACCGTGCCGCGCGTGATGCGCGACACGTCGAGCAGATCGTCCACCAGGCGCACCAGGTTGCCCACCTGCCGCCGGGCGATCTCGCGGTAGCGCGCCGATCTGGGCGCCTCGCCCGTCAGATCGCCGAGCAGCGTGAGCGACAGGCTGATGGCGGCCAGGGGGTTGCGGAGCTCGTGCGCGAGCGTCGCGAGGAACTCGTCCTTGCGCTGATCGGCGAGCCTCAGCGCCTCGACGAGCGCCTCGACGCGCCGGCGGGCGCTCACCTGGTCGGTCACCTCGAAGGCGAACACGAAGATGCCCTCGATCGCCCCGTCGCGATCGCGCATCGGCTGGAAGACGAAGTTGAAGAAGCGCTCCTCCGTCGTGCCAGTGCCCTGGCGGTCGAGCCGCACGGCGAGCTCCTTTCCCACGAAGGGCTCGCCGGTGCGGAACACGGTGTCCAGGAGAGCCGGGATGGATTGCCCCTCGAGCTCGGGCAGGGCGTCCAGGATGGGTATGCCCACGCGCGCTCGTCCGCCGACGAGCTGCTGGTAGAGCGGATTGACCACCTCGAAGACGTGCTCCGGCCCGCGGAGGATCGCGATGGGCCCCGGGGCCTGCATGAAGAGGTCGTTCAGGTACTGGCGCTGCCCCTCGGCTTCCCGCCGCCGGCGCGCGAGCTCGACGTGAATGCGGACCCGCGCGAGGAGCTCCCGCGCGGAGAACGGCTTCACGAGGAAGTCGTCGGCGCCGGCCCCGAGGCTGTCGACGCGCACCTCCTCACCCGCGCGCGCAGAGAGCATCATCACGGCGACGCCGCGGGTGCGCTCGTCGGCGCGCAGCGCCTTGAGCAGGCCGAAGCCGTCGAGCCGCGGCATCATCACGTCGGTGAGCACGAGGTCCGGGACGTGGGCGCGGGCGCTCTCCAGCGCGGCCTGACCGTCGGCCACGGCCTCCACCGTCCACCGCTCGGCGAGGAGCAGCCGCTGCACATAGTCGCGCATGTCCGCGTTGTCGTCCGCGACGAGGATGTGCCCCGGCCGCTTCGGGGCCGGGCGCTCCTCCGCCGGCACGGCGTCCGGCGCTCGCACGTCGCGTTCCCACTGCGCGGCCTCGTCGAGGAAGGGCGCAGCGCCGCGCCCCTCCGCGGCCGGCGCGGGGGCGAGGTCGATGCGATCCGCGGGCAGGTGCGCCTTCCCGAGCGGGATCGCGACCGAGAAGCGGCTGCCCGCGCCGAGGCGGCTCTCCACGGCCACGCTGCCGCCATGGAGCTTCGCGAGCTCTCGCACGAGCGCGAGGCCGATGCCGCTGCCCTCGTAGCTGCGGCCCCTGGCCCCCTCGACGCGGTAGAACCGATCGAACACGCGCGGCAGCTCCTCCTCCGGAATGCCGGTGCCCGTGTCCTCGACCGACAGGACGATCCGCCCCCCGGTCTCCTCCAGCGTCACCCGGACGCCCCCCGAGAAGGTGAACTTGAAGGCGTTCGAGATGAGGTTGAGCACGATCTTCTCCCAGAGCTCGCGGTCGACGTAGGCCGGCTCGGAGAGGGGCGCGCACTCCACCGTGAGGGCGAGGCCGGCCCGATCCATGAGCGAGCGGAACGAGCTCGCGAGCTCCGCGGTGAAGGAGCCGAGATCGGTGGGCTGGTAGCTGGCCTGGATGCGGCCTGCCTCGATGCGCGAGAAGTCGAGCAGCGTGTTGACGAGCCGGAGGAGCCGGAGGCTGTTGCGGTAGATGATCGCGAGGCGGTCGCGCTGCGGCGCGGGCAAGGGGTGCTCGGCGTCCGAGAGGCCGTCCTCGACGGGGCCCAGGATCAGCGTGAGCGGCGTGCGGAACTCGTGGCTGATGTTGCTGAAGAACACCGTCTTGGCGCGGTCGAGCTCCGCGAGCGCGTCCAGCCTGCGCCGCTCCTCCTCGCTGGCCCGGGCGTTCTGCAGGGCAGCCGCGCCGTGGCCGGCCAGGAGCCGCAGGAAGCGGCGGTAGTCGTCGTCCAGCACCAGCCGGGGGCTGGCGCCCGCGACGAGAAACCCGCCCGGGCGGCCTCCAGCGCCGGCGCGGGGGAGCGGCAGCACCACCGCCTGGCGAGCGGCGTCCGGCCACGGGCCCCCCGGGAGGGGTCCGACGCGCGCGGGCAGCTCCGACAGATCCACCTCCACGTCCCCGCGCAGCGCGCGGTGCAGCGGCCACACCGCGCCGGCCGCCGCGCCGAGCTCCACCGCCGCCGGCGCCGCCGCGTGCCTCGGGTCGAGCCCGACGGTCCCTGCGAGTCGGGCGGGCGAGCCGTCGTCGTCCACGAGATAGATCAGGGCGAACGGCACGTCCCGCCCGGCCTCTGCCAGGGTCTCCATCATCACCCGACAGACGTCCTGAACGCTCCTGGCGTCAGCCGCCCTCGCCGCCAGCGCCCCGAGGACCTGCAGCCGTCGCTGTCCAAGGATGTAGCCTGTGCTCTCGGAGCACGCGACGAGGATGCCCGCGACAGCGCCCCTCTCGTCCCGGATGGGGCTCTGACCGTAGCTGAAGTAGCACTCCTCCATGAAGCCGTGCCGATCGACGACGAGCAGGCCATCGCGGACGTAGGTGGCCCCTCCCGCGAAGACCTTCTCGATCATCGGCTCGAGGATCCCCCAGATCTCCTTCCAGCACTCGGGGCCCGCCTGGCCCAAGGCGGCCGGGTGCTTCGTGGATCCGAGGATCGGGCGGTAGGCGTCGTTGTAAAACTGAATGAGCTCCCGACCCCACCAGAGGAACATGGGGTGTTCGGACGAGAGCAGGATGGACAGCGCCGTCCGCAGCGACTGGGGCCATGCCTCGACCGGGCCCAGCGCCGTCTGCGACCAGTCGATCGAGCGCATCAGCGCCCCCATCTCGCCGCCGCCCGAGAGGGCCCCGCAGGCCGGATCCGGCACAGCCCCGGCGCTCGCTTCCTCGCCGCGGCCCGCGCCGGTTCGCTCCTCGACGCTGTCGCGCTGGCCGGTGCGCTGTCTCGTCATGGGGGACACCTGCTTTTCTACCACGGCCGAGTCCAGCCATCCTCGGCGCTGCACCTTGGGTACGATCGCCTGCTCGTCTCAACGCCGTTCTCGATGCGTACCGCGTCGAGTTGCCGGCCCAGCCCCATCGGGGCGACTGAATTTCCTTGACACCAGAATCACTCCACGGGCCTCGGGGCGGGATGCCTCTCTTGCCTTCGTGAACCGCGCTCACGAGCTCGCCGCCTCCCACCGCCGAATGAAACTTTGCAGAGCTCCGCAAAGGCCACTCCGGCCGGAGCGCTTGCTCGAGCCGAGCAAGCGGTCTAAGCTGCCTCGCATAACTTCGGAGGCCAAAACTGGCCTCCCATTGCAAGAGGAGCGTCCATGCGTCGTCTCAGCCCTGCTGCCCGCGTTCGGTACTTCTTCGCTGCCCTGACGGCAGGCTCCGCGATGTTGGGCACCACTGCCCTGCTGGTCCCCTCGAGCGAGGCGGCGCCCGGGGGGAATTGCACGTATTACAGCGACGAGAGCTACACCACCGTCGTCGGTCAGTACGGCCGCGACTGCTGCAACAACCGGATCGCGTGGGGCACCACGACGCAGCACTACGAGTGCGGCGGGTGCTTCACCTGCACCCCTCCTCCTCGCTGAGGGAAGCGCGCCGGTGACGGACGGCCGGCTCGATGGCGATCGCCGGCCACGATCGTTCAGCTTGCGAGAGGAATTGAACAGGGAGGCGGGGAGACGGGGAGATTGGTTGGATCCTTCTCCCCGTCTCCCCGCCTCCCTGTGAATTTTCCCGAAGATTCGGGGGATGCTTCGGGTCGGCATGAACAAGCGTCGACGGCGCCAAAGGCGCTGTCGGCCAGGCCGCCATGGCTACGTCTGGCCGAGCCACGCGATCGCGGCGTCACGCGCCTCGAACACGCCGAAATGCTGGCCGCGGCGCTCCTCGGCCACCACCTCCCCGAACCGGCTGCTGAATTCAGCGGCCCCCGGAGGGCACACCACCGCGAGCCGGATCCGGTAGTTTCTTAGCTTCTGCAGGATCTCCCCAGCCTCCCCTGAGCTGAGGTCGAAGAAGGCCGCCGTCAGGTTCGCCGGGTGGAGGAGCGCACACTGCACGCCGCCCGAGAAACAGGCCTCGATCACGCGGTCGACGTCGCGGACGCTCGCCATGAGCCGGTGGCCCGGCGGACCTTCCACGAACTGCACACCCCCCTCGTCGACCACCGTCAGATCCATGGCATCCCTCCGACACGGCCTCTGCGCCGCGGGCTCGGCGGAGAGCTCCGCTCGACCCGCGACCAGGAGTATCCCGACGCGCGGCCGCTGTACAGGCATCGCGCGGCGCGCAGGAGCAGGGGCCAGGCTCGCCCCCGCCGCGCGGCGCCCAGGGCGTCATTCGTCACTGCGCGCGCCTGACCTCGTCGGAGAACCTCACCGCCTCGCGGAGCACGTGATCGGCGAGCGCGGGATCGATGATGCTCTTGATCTGCCCCGTCTCGATGCCCTGCTCCGCGGCCGTCTTGAAGTCGATGACCTCGTCGGCCATGGTCGCGAGCTGCCCGCTGTCGACGCGGAACGCGTGCGCCTGGTACAGCTGCCCGGCGCGCGCGGTCGCCTGATCGATGAGCGCGCGCTCCTGCGGGTCGAGCAGGTGCGCGATGAACTCGAGGTGATCCGCCATGATCGTCGTCCAGAACGCCGAGACCTCGTCGCTCTGGAGCGAGATGTCGCCGTACGCGAGCCGATCGAGCCGGGCGACGAAGCGCTCGGCCTCCCGCGCGATGTGGTCGAAGAAGAGCGGCCAGACGAGGCTCCGGAGCGCGCCGCTCTCCTGCGCGCGCTGCATGCGGCGCTTGTACTCGATGAAGCGCTGGACGCTCGACCGCGTCGAGGCGAGGAGCGAGGAGATCCCGTAATCGCCATACCCCCGGTCGCGCGCCGCAAGGAAGTGCCTGGCGAAGAGGTTCTGGTACTGCCGCGCCTCGTCCCGGGGCCCGCGGAGGTGATCGCCGGGCATGAGCAGCGTGATGAACAACGCATGTTCCATCAGCTGGTCCGTCCAGAAGAGGACCTCCGAGACGGCGTGCGCTGCATAGCCGGCGCCCGGCCCGGGCAGGAAGACCGGCTTCCTCGAGCGCTGGTCCACGGAGATGCCGGGCGTATAGGCGGCCCCTGCCGGGAGGGCGAGGGGCCCGATCGACTCGCACACCGCGTAGCTCTTGTCGGGCAGCGCGAGGCTCGGTGTGGCGAGCAGCGAGACACCCGCGGTGGCCATCGCGCCGCCGGCGAATTGCCGGCGTCCAAGTTTCCCTTGCGGAACACGCTTCTCCATCGACGCTCCTCCAGGTTCATGCATCCGTGAGAATCGGAGCGCGAGGGTGCATGTCCCGCGCCTGAGCCAAGGAGTCGACTCACAGGGCGGTCCGCCTGCGCGCGCCTCACCGATCACGACGGCCGGCGACGCGCGGAATCACCACGCCCGAGCGCTTCGTCGGCAGAGAGGTCGCGTGGGGGCGCGCCGGACGTCATCCGCGGAATCCGCCCGTGATGGGCCGCCCTGCGATCGTCGGCCTGCGAAGACAGCACACATTCCCCCTCCTCTACCGACCATCTGCGACCACAGAGCACATCACACCGCGGAGGACACACGCTCGCGACGACAGACCTGCACACCTCCCGCGGGCGCCGCAGGCGCACCTGTACCTACACGCGGCCGTCCGCCGTGTCGGGGTTCGGATTTCTTCGCTATCGTCGCCCGGGATGTCGAGGACCCGCCCTCGGCTCCGACAACCCCACGAACGCGCGCCCGATCCCGGGGCGAGAGCGAAGAGAAGGAGCCGATCATGAAGTACATCCTGATGATGAACACCCCGAGCGGGGGGCCGTACCAGGTCGCCAACTGGCAGCAGAAGGACTTCCAGGCGCACATCGCGTTCATGAAGAGCTTCCACAGGAAGCTCAGCGCGTCGGGCGAGCTCGTGGCGGCCGAGGGCCTGGCGGGGCCCGACCAGGCCAAGCTCGTGCGCGCTGGCAAGGACGGCGCGCCGATCACCGACGGGGTGTTCCCGGAGACCAAGGAGTTCCTCGCCGGGTACTGGATCGTGGACGTCGAGAGCCCCGAGCGCGCGTACGAGATCGCCGCGCAGGCGTCCGCCGCGCCCGGCCCCGGCGGCGCGCCGCTCAACATGGGGATCGAGGTGCGCGAGGTGATGAGCGCGCCGCCCAGCGATCTCTAGTGACCTCTCCGTCCCAGGGCGCCACGGCCGAGCGCCTGCTGCGCGATCTCGCGCCGCAGGTGCTCGGCGCCGTCATGCGGCGATTCCGAGATTTCGGCGCCGCCGAGGACGCGGTCCAGGAGGCGCTGATCGCGGCGGCCACGCAGTGGCCCCGCGAGGGCGTGCCCGACGAGCCGCGCGCCTGGCTGATCCACGTGGCGTCGCGGCGCATCGCCGATCACGTCCGGAGCGAGGCGGCGCGCCGCCGCCGCGAGGCGATCGTGGTCAGCCTCGTGCCGCCCGAGCTGCAGATCGCCCTCGCCGCCGACAGCGACGAGGCGGCGCTCGAGGACGACACGCTCACCTTGCTGTTCATGTGCTGCCACCCCGCGCTCTCCACGCCGTCCGCGATCGCGCTGACCCTGCGCGCCGTGGGCGGCCTGACGACGGCCGAGATCGCAAGGGCGTTCCTGGTCCCGGAGGCGACCATGGCGCAGCGGATCAGCCGGGCGAAGCAGAGCATCAAGGCGTCCGGCGTGCCGTTCGAGCGGCCGACGCCCGAGGCGCGCGCGGAGCGCCTCGGCGCCGTCCTGCACGTGCTCTACCTGATCTTCAACGAGGGCTACACCTCGAGCTCCGGCCCCGCGCTGCACCGCGACGATCTGTCGGGCGAGGCGATCCGCCTGACGCGCGCCGTGCACGCGCTCCTCCCGGACGACGGCGAGGTCGCGGGCCTCCTCGCGCTCATGCTCCTGACCGACGCGCGGCGCGCGGCGCGGACCGGGCCTCTGGGCGAGCTGATCCCGCTCGCGGAGCAGGATCGGGGCCTGTGGGATCAGCGGGCGATCGCCGAGGGCGTCGCGCTCGTCACGGCGGCGCTGTGCAGGGGCTCGATCGGCGCCTACCAGCTGCAAGCCGCGATCGCGGCGGTGCACGACGAGGCAGCGCGGGCCGAGGACACGGACTGGCCGCAGATCCTGGCGCTGTACGGCGTGCTGATGCGGATGTCCGACAACCCGATGGTGGCGCTGAGCCACGCGATCGCGATCGCCATGGTGCACGGCCCTCGCGCGGGGCTCGATCTGCTGGACGCGCTCGACGCCGACGCGCGCCTCTCGGGTCACCACCGCCTCGACGCCGCCCGCGCGCACCTGCTGGAGCGGGCCGGCGATCGCGAGGCGGCGATCGCGCACTACAGGCGCGCGGCCAGCCGCACGACGAGCATCCCGGAGCAGAGCTACCTGACGACCCAGGCGGCCCGGCTGAGCGACACGCTGAAGTAGCGAGCCGCGCGGCGCGCAGAGGCCGCAGAGGTGTCCGGCGAGAGAGGAGCGATGCCGCGGATCTGCCGGCAGCGAGCGCTCAGCCGTTCACCAGCTCGCCGGCGAGGCGGAGCGCCGCCGCCAGATCCTCCGCGAGGTACACGCGCTGCGACCGCTCCTGGAGGCGCGCCTTGTCGAAGATCTCGCGCGGCCTGGGCAACGGACCGGCGAGGATCACCGCCTTCTGGCGCCGCGCGAGCCCGTCGAGCGCGTTCTCGAGGGCGACGAACCCCGTGCTGTCGATAATAGGCACCTTGCCGAGGTCGAGGATCATCACCTCGTAGCTGTCCCCGCGGATGGCGTGCAGCGCCGCCATCGCCTTCTGGGCGGCGCCGAAGAACAGCGGGCCGTTGATCTCGTAGAGGGCGACCCGCCTCGGGAGCTCGACTTCGCTGGAACCGCCGGCGGCGTCCAGCACCGTCCGGCTCCCCGTCAGCTCGGCCATCCGGCGCATGAAGAGGACGGCGGCGAGGATCACGCCGGCCGACACCGCGATCACCATGTCCAGGATGACGGTGAGCCCATAACAGGTCAGGAGCACGAACACATCGCTCCTCGGCGCGAGCCTCACGATACGGATGAAATGGTGGAGCTCGGACATGTTCCACGCGACGAGCAGCAGCAGCGCCGCCAGCGACGCCATGGGGACGTAGGCCACGAGCGGGGCGAAGACGAGGATCGACAGGAGGACGACGGCGGCGTGCGTCACGGACGCGATCGGAGAGCGCGCGCCAGCCCGGATGTTCGTGGCCGTCCGCGCGAGCGCTCCTGTCGCCGCGATGCCGCCGAAGATCGGCGCAACGATGTTCCCGATACCGAGGCCGATGAGCTCGGAGTCCGGATCGTGCTTGGTCCCTGTCATGCCGTCGGCGATGACCGCCGACAGCAGCGATTCGATGGCGCCGAGCATGGCGATCGCGAAGGCGGCGGGGAGCAGCTCCCTCACGAGCTCGAGCGAGAGCCCATCGCCCCACGGCAGCGAGGGCGTCGGGAGGATCGACGGGATCCCGGCGATCTCCACGCCGCCGACGGTGACGCGAAAGCGGCTGCCGATCGTCGCCACGGAGAACGCGGGGTAAACCGCGTCGACGGCCACCGCGGCGAGCGACACGGCGGTGATGGCGATGAGGGGCGCCGGCACCTTCTTGATGACGCGGGGGACGAGCAAGAGCAGGGCGAGCGTCGCGGCGGCGACCGCCAGCTCGAAGAGGTCGGCCGTCCCGCGCGCGGCCCACAAGGCCGCCACCTTGGCGGTGTAGTGCTCCGGGAGCGGCCCGGCCTGGAGGCCCAGGACGTCCTTCACCTGGAGCGTCGCGATCACGGTGGCGATCCCGGCGGTGAAGCCCGTGGTCACCGGGTACGGGATGAATTCGATGAGCCGGCCGAGCCGCACGAGCCCCATGATCACGAGCAGCACGCCGGCCAGGAGCCCCGCCGTCATCAGCCCGGACAGCCCGTGCTCCGCCACGATGGGCGCGAGGATCACCACGAAGGCCGCCGTCGGGCCGGTGACCTGGAACTTGCAGCCGCCCAGCAGCGCCACCAGCGCGCCGGCCACGATCGCCGTGTAGAGCCCGTGCTGAGGAGGAGCCCCCACCGCGATGGCGAGGGCCATGGAGAGAGGGAGCGCCACGACGCCGACCACGGTGCCCGCCAGGAGGTCGGCCTGGAGATCCCCGAGGCCGTACCCGTTGCCAAGGCAGCGCCGGAGCGCCGACGCCACCGGGATCCGACGCCGCGCCGGAGCAGGCTGCGAGGTGGGCGGCCGGGGCGCTTCGCCGCCCTGGCCCGACCGATCAATCGCTCCAGCGACGCGCTCGGACCTCAACGTCATCGTCACACCTCCATCGAAGCTCGTGGATGTCGAGCAACATCGGATGTGTTGAGCAACATCGGTGCCACGCGACGATGTCCTCTGTTGGTCGCTCGATGCGCGCCGTTTCATGGCGGACCGCGGGCTCGAACCGTGTTGACGACAGATTGTCGCCATGAATTCATTGCGTCATGGCCATAACGCCAACTTGACGCGGTCGTCGAGCCCGTCGCCGTCGTGCCGTATCACGGGCGCTCGGCGAGCGCTGTGCTCACCCAGCTCACCCCGCTCGTCTCGCGGTCCACGGCGGGTGATAGACTCGCTCGGGCATGCCGTCTTCCCCGTCGCGGCCCACGGTGTCCATGGCCATCGTCGGCCGGCTGATCTCGTATGCCGCCTCTCGCGGCCTCCGCCACGGCGATCTTTTCGAGGTCGCCGGCGTCTCCGCCGAGTCGCTGACCGACGCGGACAGCCGCATACCGGTGACGTCGCTCGACGCCCTGTGGGCGCACATGGTACGCGCGCTCGACGATCCCGGGGCGCCCATCCGCCTCGCCGCGCGGACGCGCATGGAGGAGATGCACGTCATGGGCTTCGCGGTCATGACGAGCGCGAGCGCCCGTGAGTCGCTCGACCGTGTCGACCGCTACATGGTGCTCCTGCAGGATACACCGCGCTGGGTGACCGATACCACGACGGACCGGGACGCTCCGTTCGCGGAGATGCACCGCTCGCCCCGCTTCACGCTGGGCGCGCGCGTCGCGACCGAGCACAGCCTGGCGGTGTACATCCGTTGCTTCCGCCAGTGCGCCGGCGTCGAGTTCTCGCCGCTCCGGGTCAGCTTCCGCCACCCCGCGCCGCGCGATCTCGCCGCGCACCGGGACTTCTTCCGCTGCCCTGTCGAGTTCGACGCGCCCCGCGATGGCTTTGCCTTCCCACCGTCGTTGCTGGACCTCGTGCCTCGCGACGCGAACCCGGCCCTGAGCGCGTTCTTCCACCAGCACGCGGAGGAGCTGCGCCGCCGTCGCGTCGCCGACGCGTCGCCCAAGTCCGATCGGGTGCGTGACGTCATCGCGCACCTGCTCGCCTCGGGCGAGCCGTCGGCGACCGCCATCGCGCGGCGGCTCGGGACGAGCGAGCGCACGCTGCGGCGGCACCTCGAGGACGAGGGGACGACGCTGCGGCAGATCGTCGGCGACGTGCGCCGTCAGACCGCCGAGGAGCTGCTCCGCGAGAGCGACACGTCGATGTCGGAGATCGCCTTTCTGCTGGGGTTCTCGGAGGTGACGGCCTTCGCGCGGGCCTTCAAGCGCTGGTCCGGGAGGACGCCCGGCCGGTTCCGTGAGGAGGCGCGCGGCGCCCCGGGGCGCCGCGCCGCAGCGGGCGTGGACCGCGCGGCGGACGACGGCTGACCGCCGGGGCGATGGCCCGCCTGGCCCGAGGCCTCGGGCCGCGGCCGTCCACAGCGCGCCCGGCCTCAGTACGATATCTCGGCGGCGGCGACCTTCGCTCTCGCCGCTTCCCACGACATCGGGAGATCACCCGCGCCGACGGTCCACTGGGTCACGACGCCGTGGACGCTGACCGCGCTCGCCGCGCTCATCGCCGAGAGATGGGCGTCCGACATCACGAACTTCCCCATCGCCTCTTCGTCCTTCCACACCGTGATGGTCCTCGCATAGCCGCACTTCGCCGAGGTTCCGAGCGTGAAGCCGATCAGCCCTTCCTGCGTAGGCAGCTGGGCGAGGATGGGCCCCATCAGCTCGCCGAACCTCTGCTGCGCCGCCGCGTCGGGCTTCATCCAGAGCAGGGTCGACGAGGCAACATAGGAGTCCTGCGCGGCGCCCGTGAGCGCGCCGTCCGCGAACCCGGGTCCGCCGAACGGCGAGCTCTGCAGATCGTCATCTGTGCACGTGAACTCGGAGGCGGCGGTCTGCGTGCCCGAGCCGCCGCTCGGGTTGCTCGGTGTCCCGTCGTCCGCGCCGCACGCCGGGACGAAGGCGGCGACCGCGACGAGGAGCGGGACAAGCGCGACGCGAGAGAGGGAAAAGTCAATTCGAACCATGATGAACCTCATGACAGGAAAAAAGGTGATGTTGTCGGGTGCGAATCAGCGTTCGTCCGCGCGCACGGGCGAGACCACGCCGAAGACGAGAACGGGGAAGGTCCGCTGCAGGCGGCGAGACGCGAACTCCGTGCGCCGGCCGAAGCTCCTGACCGAGACGCGCGCGCCCACCGGCTGTCCGCTGCCCAGGGTCACGGCCCACATCGGGCTGCCGCCGTCCGGCCGCACGGCGAGGTAGGTGTAACTGCCTGCCGCGAGCCGCTCCTCGACGACGCCGACCACGGGCGCCAGGTCGCCGAGGGATCTCGATAGGTCGCCGAGCGGGCTGCCGGGCGGAGCGTCTCCGGCGACGTTCCGGTCAGCGTGCGTCCCAGGATGCGCGGCGGCGTGGACTGCGAGCGAACCGCCGGCGGCCACGAGCCCGAGCAGCAGGGCAGCGGCCACGAGGGCGCGGGTCTGGAGGAAGCGCGAGGTGCGATGCGCGGCGAGCAGCATGCCGGGAAGCTACGCGCCGCGGCCGGAGCCGGCCTTTGCCCGTACGGCCAAGTTGTTGGCCCGCTCGGCCACGCCGCCGGCCGCCGGCCCGACCCAGGTTGGCCGACCCTGGCCGACCCGACCCAGGTTGGCCGACCCTGGCCGACCCGACCCAGGTTGCCCAGCCCGACCCAGGTTGGCAGCCGACCCGACCCAGGTTGCCCAGCCCGACCCAGGTTGGCCGGCCCGACCCAGGTTGGGGCCGAGCCGCCGACCCAGGTTGGGGCCGAGCCCCGACCCAGGTTGGGCCGAGCCGCAGGTTGGCCGAGCCCCGACCCAGGTTGGGGCCGAGCCGCCGACCCAGGTTGGGCCGAGCCGCAGGTTGGCCGACCCGACCCAGGTTGGGGCCGAGCCGCCGGACCCAGGTTGGGGCCGAGCCGCCGACCCAGGTTGGGGCCGAGCCGCAGGTTGGCCGGCCCGACCCAGGTTGGGGCCGAGCCGCCCGGTCCACTCCGGGGACCTACGCCAGCCGCTCCTCGACGATCATCCTCACACCGTGCGCCGGCCCGACGTTGGCCGCGCGCACCTTCCCTGTGTCGGGTCGCAGCGACGCGAGCCGCAGCCGGAAGCGCCGCAGGATCGTGCCAAGCACCAGCCGCATCTCATAGCCGGCCAGCGCCGCGCCAAGACAGCGCCTCGCCCCGCCGCCGAACGGCATGAACTCGAAGGGCGTGAACTTGCGCTCGAGAAAACGCTCGGGACGGAAGCGCAGTGGCTCCGGGTAGAGGTCCTCGCGGAAGTGCGCGACGCCGATGGCCACGCTCACACCCACGCCAGCTGGCAATGTGTAACCCATCAGCTCAAGCGGACGCAGCAGCCTTCGCGGGCTCGGCGCCGGCGCAAGCGGAAAGCGCCGCAGCGTCTCGTGGCATACGGCCTCGAGGTACGGCTGCTTGTCGAGCTTCTCTGCCTCCGGGCCGGGCCCGAGCGCCCACAGCTCGGCGCGAAGCCGCTCGACGGCGGCGGCGTTCTCGGGCCGGTGCAACGCATAGAGGGCCCACGCAATCGAGATGGCCGTTGTCTCGTGCCCGGCGATCACCAGCAAGATCAGCTGATCCATGACCTCCTCGTCGGTCATGGGCTGGCCGTCTTCGTCGCGCGCCTCGACCAGCAGGCTCAGGATGTCCTCGCGTGGCCCGGCCGCGCGCGCCGCCGCGATGAGCGTGCGGAGCTGCTCGTGCAGGAGGCGCTGCCGCCGCAGGAACGCCGCGAAGGGACCGACCCCACCGAGCTGGCGCCGCAACGATGGGAGGAGCACGATGAGCGGAGAGAACCCGTTGATGAGCTCCAGCAGCAGGCCTGCGAGCGCTGCCTTGCGCGCCGGCTCGCTCACGCCGAAGACGGCCTGCAGAATCACGTCGAGCGAGATCTGCTGCGCGACCTCGTACGCCATGACCTGCTGATCCGGCCTCCAGCCCGCTGTGTGCCGCTCGGCCAGCTGGCATATCGCCTCGCCGTAGGCACGCATGCGCGCGCCATGGAACGGCGGCATCATGAGCTTGCGCAGCCGGCGGTGCTCGGCGCCGTCGATCAGGAGAAGCGAGGTGCGGCCGAGGAACACCGCCATGTCCTTCGACAGAGGGGCGAACGAGTCCGTCTCCGCCGTGTAGATGGCCTTGATGCCCGCGGGATCCCCGGTGCACACCATCGGGGGTTTGCCAGGAAACGAGAAGGGCTCTCCGTACTTCCGCGCGAGTGGCACCATGCAGCCGATGGGGTCCCGGAGATAGCCGATCAGGCTCCATAACTGGCTGCGCGGCCCCGGCGGTAAGGTGAGCATCGGCGGAGGATACCAGTCTCCCGGCCTCCCGCCTCTCTGTTCAATTTTCCGCTGAAGTGACAGCGCAATGAGGGGATCTCTCAGGTCGGCGGGCCCAGGTCGAGCCGGCCAGACCGGTTCCGCCGCTCAATCCACGGGGAATTGTTCCGCGATCCAGGCTTCCCAGTCCGGCGGCGCTCGGGTGGCCTCAAGGTAGCGACGCAGCTGGTGGGCGTCGTCGAAGGCGGACATTCCCCACAAGCGAAACGCGTCGACATAACCCATGTCGTCCTCGAACGAATCGGCGAAGTCGGCGAGCTCCAGGCCGAGCTGCCAGGGCGCCTTGACGTCCCCGGCGCAGAGCAGTCGCGCCAGCGAAAGGAGCCCGTTGCGAGGCGCGATCGGACCTGCGTCACCGCTCGCGAGCGCCGTGGCGCATGCTCGCCAACCCTCCGGTACGGCGGGAGGCGTCCACCCGTCGCGTCTCCGGAGCTCGGCGACCTGGCGCGACCAGAACCAGAGCTCGCGGGTGTTGTAGCGGGCCGCCTTCTCGGGCGTCTCGTACGATTCCCACGGCCAACGCACGCCATTCTGCTGGCTGAGCCAGATGGTGAAGGAGACGTCGACCGCGATGAGCCCCTGCTCCAGGAGCGCCGATCGACGCGAGGCCGCCGCGATCGGGTCCTCCTCGTCGTCGTCCTCCTCGTCGCCGTCCTCGCCATCTGCCCGTTCATCCGTCGGGTGCAAGACCTTGTGAACGGCCTCTGCCCAGGTGATCGGCGCCGGAGGGTGGCGCCGCAGGTAGGCGACGCGTGTTTCGCGGTCCGGCGCGAGCTGTTCGAGAAAGACGCCCCACATCCCCAGCCAGTCTTCACCGGAGCCCATGCGCCAGCCGATCGTGTAGCGCTCGTAGTCGGGGAAGCGCTCCCATGGAGGAGCGATGTCGCCGTGCTGGTCGACGTGCTCGCGGAGGCGGGAGCGACAGCTCTCTTTCCAGTCCATAAAGACAGCATACAACAGTTCACGGCCGTCGTCGTCGACAGCGGTGTCAAGACGCCACCGACGGAAAGCGCGTGGACCTGGACACGACAGACGCCCTGCGCCAGCCGTGAACCTCTACATCAGAGCCGGCGGAGCCACACGGCGCGCACGGCGTGGTCGGGTCCCTTCTCCAGCACGACGTCGGCGCGCGCCCGCGTCGGCAGGATGTTCTCGGTCAGGTTGGGACCGTTGATCGTGCGCCAGACCTGCAACGCGAAGGCGCGCGCCTCGTCGTCCCCCATCGCCGCATAACGGTGGAAATACGAGGAGGGGTCACGAAAGGCCGTGGCCCGCAGCGCGAAGAAGCGCTCGATGTACCATCGCTCGATGTCGGCCTCGTCCGCGTGGACATAGATCCCGATGTCGAAGAAGTCGCTGACGGCGATCGCCGCGGCACGGTCGGGGCCCTGCAGCACATTCAGGCCCTCGAGGATCACGACGTCGGGCTGCCTCACGGTCTGCACCTTCCCGTCGATCACGTCGTAGGTGGCGTGCGAGTAGACCGGCACGTCGATCGCTTCGACGCCCGCCTCGAGGTCGGCGAGGAACTTCACCAGCCGCCCGAGATCGTAGCTCTCGGGAAACCCCTTGCGGTGCAGGCCGCCGCGCGAGGCGAGCACCGCGTTGGGGTACAGGAAGCCGTCGGTGGTCACCAGGTCCACCCGCGGGTGGTCAGGCCATCGCGCGAGCAGCGCTTGCAGCACGCGCGCGGTCGTGCTCTTGCCCACCGCGACCGACCCGGCGATGCCGATCACGAAAGGCCGCCGCGCGATGGGGCGGCCAAGGAAGGTGTCCTTCACGCGGCGGAGCTCCTGCGCCGCGCCTACGTGCAGGTTGAGCAGCCGCGAGAGCGGCAAGTAGATCGTCGCGACCTCGTCGAGCGAGAGCCGATCATTGAGGCCCCGCAAGACCACGAGGTCGGCCTCGGTGAGGGTGAGCGGCGTGGCCGCGCGCAGGCAACCCCACTGCGCAGCGGCGAAGACCTCGTACGTCGTGGAGGCGGCGTCCATGATGGGTCGGAGCCGAGTGTACGCTCCCGAGCGTGCGATCCGAAGCAATCTCGCGCGCGGGAGCGAGCCCCGGCGCCTTGGTCAGGTCGTGACCCGCTCGCTGCTCGCGGCCGATTCGAGCTGCTGTTGCGCCGACTCGGGATGTTGCGGCACGACCACGGCAGAGGCGTGCTCCGTCGCCGGCCGCCAGTTGCCCGCTGCCTCCAGCGCAGCCTGCGCGCGTTCCAACCAGAGCTTGGCGCGGCGACGCTCCAGGACGGACAGCGCTTGCGGCCCCTCGCTCGTGTTGATGGCGGCCCAGAAGCTCGAACCGAAACGGTCGATCTTGTACATCACCGACGCGTCGAGCTCGGGCAATGTCACGGTTTGCCCGCCGCGCTCGAGCAGGCGTTGGTACGCGGGTGACGCGTCGAGCTGACTGAAGTCCCTCGAGCGACCTTGGTTCTTCACCACGAGTTGCTGCAGCCCGTCGCCCGGCGCCGCGAGGACCCGCTCGAGGTGGGACACCGAATCGAAGCCGCCGTCGGTGACGTGCCAGGACACGAGCTGGACGCCCATTTCCCGCGCGCAGTTGAGGACGTCGGTCGACTCGATCCAGCGCTCGAGAGCCCGGTGGCTCTGCGCAGGCAGGTCGACGAGGACCGCGCGATCGCCGCCGAGCGCGCTGTCCAGGATCTGATCGGCGCTATCGAGCTGCTCGAGATCCACGCGCTGCGTGTAGTCCGCGTAGTAACGGCGGAGCGCGCCATGCGACAGATCCGCATCGAGCGCCACGAATGGAAGCGCTCGGTCGATGAATAGCTGCGCCAGCAGCCGAGCGACCACGCTCTTGCCGACGCCACCTTTCTCGCCGCCCACAAAATGTACAGTACTCATGCACCTCTCCCTTCGGCCACCATGTCGCGGAAGTCAAGCCATTCGTTGCAATGGCGCTCCGCCGTCGCTATGCGCCGGTGGCGCGACGTCGAGGCGACGCGATCGGGGTCGAGCGGCGCGAGCACCGCCTCCGCGACCTGGCTCGCGAAGGCGTCGCGCGAGAGCGTGCGGATCCAACGCGACCTGGGTCGCCCAGCGCCGTCGCTCAGAAGAAGCTGTAGAGGGACAGCTTGATGCGCTCGTTGGTCGCGGTCACGTCGTCCGCGAAGGTCTGCTCCGAGTACTGGAACGAGAGGCCCGCGCGGATGGCCGGCGTGATGTCGGCGAACAGGTTGCCGTCGATGTAGCGCGACTCGTGGTAGGCCGTGCGGAGCGCGCCATAGCCGTTCTCCTCGGTCACCCGGTCGTTCGAGCCCTGGGTGTAGTTGCCGGACACGGAGAAGCGCCCCGACGGCGGCAGATAGTACTGGAGCCCGACCATGAACCCCGTCCAGCCGATCGTCTTCAGCCTGTTGTTCGCGTCGTACACGACGAGGCCGTTGTCGATGTTTGGCGTATAGACAGCTCCCTCCTCGGGGAGCGGGGGGTGCGGCACGTTGCTCGCGACGCCGACGATGTCCGCGATGCCCGTGCCCGAGAAGAACGAGCCGGTCAACGTCAGCGCGTTCCCGGCGTCGTCCAGCGCCTTGGCCGGGATGATCGGGATCATCGCGTCGACCGAGAGCCCGTAGCCGTTGGCCGAGCGCAGCTCGCGCGGGGTCGCGGAGTGCTCGTTGACCCTGAGATGGCGGAACACGCCCGAGACGCCGATCGACAGCGGGTCGTGCAACATCCCGCCGGCGCCGAGCGTGTGGATTCCCTTCCAGCCGTTGACGCCGATGCGCAACCCCGCCTGCATGTCCGGCACCTCGGAGTCGCGCTGCGGCGGCTTGAGGACGGCAGCGGCGATCTCCACGTTGGCGGCGTCCGACTTGAAGTTGTGGCCGACGCGCAGCTGCGGCATCCTCCCGAAGACCTGGTTCATCACCGGGAAGAAGGACGTCGTGGCCGGGAAGAAGAACGGCTGCCACCCGAACAGGTGATAGCCCTGTCCAATCAGCAGATCGACGTAGTCCGACTCGACCTTGATGTGGGCCTGACGCAGGCGGAAGGTGCCGCTGCTCACCAGCGAGGCCTCGGAGACGGTGGGCGGCTGATTGCCGAAGAAGTCGAGCTCCAGCACGGCCGTGGTCTTGATCCCGGACACCTCGGGCGCGTTCACCCTGACGCCGAACCTGGAGTTCCGCGCCGTGAAGTGCGTGCGGCCGTGCGAGCCGGCGTAGGTGTCCTCGCGCTGGATGACCGTGGCCCCCACCGACTCCCCGAAGCTCTCGGTGGTGTCGTGCATGATGTCGAACTCCGCCATCCCGTAGATCGTGGCCTTCCACTTGGAGGTCACCGGAACAGGATCCTTGGAGGCCGGCTTGACGGCCTCCGCCGGCCGCGCCGCCGGAGCAGCCACGTCCGCAGGCGGCGTGGTCGGCGCCTGCGCGTCCGCCGGCGGGGCCGGCGCAGCGGCCTGCGGAGCGGCCGTGTCCGGCGCCGGCGGGGGAGCCTGGGCGTGCGCGACCGCCGCCACGAAGAAAATCGACGCACCGACTAGGTTCGCAACCTTCGATTGATTCATGTTCGAAGCCCCTGGGTTATCCATGGCGCCAGGAATCCCCTGCAAACGCCGCAGATGGTGAGTTCAACAAAGCTTCACGTCGCACCGCGCGGATCGCGGCCCGGGCGCAGCAGCCGTCTCCCCGGCGGAGCGGCCGGCGTCGAGGCGTCAAACGGCGTTCGCGCCGCCTGCGCGATTCCTCAGGATGCGCGGCCCGCGTCGCAGAACGCGCGGGCGCGGGCGACGAGCTCGTCGCGCCGCCCGTCGCGCAGGAGCTTGAGATCCACGAGGTTGCCGCCGACGCCGACCGCCACCGCGCCCGCCGCGAAGAAGGTGCCCACGTTCTCTAGCGTCACGCCGCCCGTGGGCATGAGCGGGAGTTGGGGCAGAGGCGCCTTGAGCGCCTTGAGGTACGAGGCGCCGCCGAGGGCGTCGCACGGGAACACCTTCACGACGTCTCCGCCCGCGCGGTGCGCCGCCACGACCTCGGTGGGCGTGAGCGCGCCGGGAGCGTGGACGACGTTCATCGCGACGCAGGCCCTCACGGTCGCCTCGTCGAGCGCAGGGCTGACCACGAAGCGCGCCCCGGCCTCGATGCAGGCCTCGGCGGTGCGAGCGTCCAGGACCGTCCCCGCGCCGACCAGCGCCCGCTCGCCGTGGCGCGCGGCGACCTCGCGCACGACCTCGACCGCGCCGGGAACGGTCATCGTGATCTCGAGCACGTCGATCCCCCCCTCGAGGAGGGCCTCGACCGCCCGCAGCGCCTCGTCGGCCGAGCCGGCGCGCACCACAGGGACGATGCGCCCGCGCGCGATCCACTCGAGCACCGATTGCTTGTTCATCGGTCCACCCGGGCCGTGCCCAGCTTCATCGCCTTGAGCACCTCGTCGAGGGTCGCCATCGTCGTGTCGCCGGGCGTCGTCATCGCGAGCGCCCCGTGCGCCGCGCCGCAATCGACAGCCCACTGCGGCCCCTTGCCCATCAAGAAGCCGTAGATGAGCCCCGAGGCGAACGAGTCGCCGCCGCCCACGCGATCGAAGATCTCCAGGTCCTTGCGCTCGGGCGCCTTGTAGAGCTGGCCGCCGTGGTACAGCACCGCGCTCCAGTCATTGCGCGTCGCCGAGGTCGCCACACGGAGCGTCGTCGCCACCGCCTGGATGTCCGGAAACACCCCGATGACGCGCTCGATCATGCTCTCGAACGCGCCGACGCGCAGGTTGGCGTGCCCCTCTCCGACGCCCTCGACCTCGAAGCCCAGGGCCGCCGTGAAATCCTCCTCGTTGCCCAGCATCACATCGACGTACGGCGCGAGCGCTCGATTGACCTCCTGCGCGCGGGCCTGACCACCGATCGACTTCCAGAGCGACGGACGGTAGTTGAGATCGTAGGAGACGACGACGCCGTGCCGCCTGGCCGCCTCCATCGCCTCCTTCGCCACGGAAGGCGTGGTCTCGGAGAGCGCGGCGAAGATACCGCCGGTGTGGAACCACCGCGCCCCCTGGGCGCCGAAGATCGTATCCCAGTCGATCTCGCCGGGCTTCAGCTGAGACGCGGCCGTGTGACCACGGTCCGAGAGGCCGACCGCCCCGCGAATGCCGAAGCCCCGCTCGGTGAAGTTCAGGCCGTTGCGCACGAGGCGCCCCACGCCGTCGTGCGTCGCCCAGCGAACGTGCGTGAGATCCACGCCGCCCTGCAGCATCAGATCTTCGAGCAGGCGGCCGACGGGGTTGTCCGCGAGGGCGGTCACGATGGCCGACCTGAGCCGGAAACAGCGGCGCATGCCGCGGGCGACGTTGTACTCGCCGCCCCCCTCCCAGGCCTGGAAGCTGCGGGCGGTGGAGATCCGCCCGTCGCCGGGATCGAGGCGCAGCATGACCTCGCCGAGGGACACGAGATCCCAGCGGCAGGTGGAAGGATCACGGAGCGTGAAGGACATGGATACCTTGCAGTGGATCAGGCCGCGTGGCGGACGAGCTTTTGGACAAGCAGGGTTCAAGGGGCCGCCGCCATCGCGGAGATGCGATGCGGCGGGCCGATGGCGGTGATTACCGATCGCCTCCTGGCGCGCGGGACGACTCGACCTCCGCGGCGGACGGGCCTGTGTAGCCCTTGGCGGCAGCGCCCTTCCCCTCGACGATGGGTCGCCCATCGCGGTCGAACTTGACGAGCTCCGCCTTGGTCCCCGCGGCCGTCGGCCAGAGGTACCAGCGCGCGTCCATCCAGCCCACGTGGGCGGCGGGGCCCTCGACCGGCACGCCCGTCGCTTTCAGCTGGGCCGGCCGCGTCGCCCGGTACTGGTCGACAGAGGTGTACGCAGGACGGTTGAGGGCGAATTGCAGCCCCGCGATGCTGGCGAGCATCACCAGGCCGCCGGCGACGATCGCCGCGTTCGGCACGCGCCGCTTCGGCGCGACCGGCTCGACGCGCGGCAGGATGAGGTGCAGCGCCAGCAGGCCGACGAGGTACAGCGTCCCCGCGAGCAGGAACGGCAGGGCGTACGAGCCCGTGGCCGTGAGCGCCCAGCCGACGAAGATCTGGAAGAGCGCTCCACCGGCGACGCCGAACGCTGTCATGACGCCGACCACCGTGGCCATCGCCGGGCGCGGGAGGGCATCCGAGACGAGCGTGTAGAGGTTGCTGCTCCAGCCCTGGTGCGCTGCCGCGGCGAGCGACAGGATCGCGACCGCGACGTAGATCGTGGGGATGCCCGCGACGCTCGGGACATCGACGAGGAGCCCGACGGACATGACGGGCACCGCGGAGAGCGCACACGCGAGCATCGCGAGCTTCCGCGCCGTGCCGACCGAGCGGCCGCTCGCGATGAGCCTGGAGGACAGCCAGCCGCCGCCGATCGCGCCGCCGTCCGCCACGAGGAACACGACCGGGATGGCGTAGGCCATGAAGGTCGGCTTCAGGTTGAACTCGCTGACAAGGAACTTCGGTAGCCAGGTGAGGTAGAACCACCACGGCGCGTCGGTGAAGAACTTCGCCGCCGCGACCGCGTAGACGGGCCGCATCCCGAACACCTCGCCGACGCCGAGGGCCTCAGTCGCCTCCTTCGGGTCGGAGCGGATGTGCGCGAGCTCCTCGGGCGACACCTTCGGGTGCTCCTCGGGCCGCCGGTAGAGCCGCGTCCAGAAGAAGATCCACACGACGCCGACGCCGCCCAGGATGAGGAAGCAGGTCCGCCATCCGTACGCCTCCGCGATGCGCACCGCCAGGAGCGGGGCCAGGATGGCGCCGACGTTGGAGCCGCAGTTGAACAGCCCGGTCGCGAGCGCCCTCTCCTTCTTGGGGAACCACTCGGCCACGGTGCGGACGGCGGCGGGGAAGTTGCCGGCCTCGCCGACCCCGAGCAGGAAGCGGATCCCGGCGAAGCCGGCGAAGCTGCCGACGACAGCGTGACCGGCCGAGGCGATGTTCCAGAGCAGGAACGTCGCGCTGAGCCCCTTGCGCGGCCCGACGCGGTCGATCCAGCGACCGACGAACACCATGCCGAAGCCGTAGGAGAGCAGGAAGCTCACGTTGATGAGCGCGAGGTCCGTCGGCCCGAGGCGCAGCTCGTTCTCGAAGAACGGGATCAGCAGGGAGAACAGCTGCCGATCGAGGTAGTTGATCGTCGTCGCGAAGAAGAGGAGCGCGCAGATGGTCCAGCGCGTGCGGGACATCACGCCCGCGGTCGCCGGGGCCACGGGAGACGCTGCGGTCATTGGTTCACCCCGGAGGCGAGGAATCCACCGTCGACTGTGATGCTCGTACCGGTGATGAAGCTCACCGCGTCAGAGCAGAGAAAGACGGCCGCTCCGACCAGCTCCTGCGTGTCGCCGAAGCGGCCGAGGGGCGTGCGAGCGAGCAGCTCCTGCCCGCGCGGCGTACCGTTGAGCAGGGCGCGGTTGAGGTCCGTCACGAACACGCCAGGCACGAGCGCGTTCGTCCGGATACCGTGCTTCGCCCACTCGGCGCCGAGGCTCCGCGTGAGCGCCAGCACGGCCGCCTTCGACGCTCCGTAGGCCGCGACCTCGTGGAACGCGACGAAGCTCGACAGCGAGGCGATGTTGACGATGCGGCCCCGGCCGCTGTCCTTCAACGGGCCATAAAAGGCCTGGCAGGCGCGCAGCATGCCAGTGACGTTCGTGTCGAGCAAGCTGCCCCACTCGGCCTCTCCCACCTCGGCGGTGGGCTTCCGGAAGGTCCGACCGGCGCAGTTGACGAGGATGTCGACGCCGCCGAACGCCTCGAGCACGCGGTCGCGCAGGGCGTCGAGCGTCGCGCGATCGCTGACGTCGCACGCCGCCTCGATCGAGCGGACGCCCCGCTCGCGGATCTCGGCGGCGACCGCCTGCACGCGGTCCGCGCGGGTGCCCGTGGCGACGGTGTGGGCGCCCGCCTCGGCGAGGCCGAGGGCGATCGCACGCCCGATACCGGAGGTGCCACCGACCACGACGGCCGTGCGGCCCGAGATGTCGAAACGGTTCGTCATGCTCCCAGCCAGTCCTTCGCGATGCCCCCGAGGAGCGCCTGCGCGTCGCGCTCGATCTGCGCGTCGGTCGGCGGGACGGGCATCGCCCCGTAGCGCCGGGTCAGCGCTGAAGCGATCGACCGCCGCGAGTGGCGCCACTTGTAGATCAGCTGATCGAGGACGCGCGCGTCGGAGTGCTGCGGCACGAAGGTCGGCCCGAGCATCTCCAGGCGCATCATCGTCGTCTCCTCGATGAGGCTCGGGTTGTTCATGAACCACCAGCAGCCGAACGGCAGGACGTTGGCGAACTTGCGCGCCACGACGCAGAGAGGGTGCGTGTTCTCGCGCGCGAGCGTCGTGACGAGGAAGCGCACGTCGGGGTTCTCCGCGGCGAGCCGCTCGAGCGGGGTCAGGTCGACCGTGCTCACCCCGTCGCCGGCCACGCCGAGGCGGGGGTTCACCGCGCGCCGGACGCCGATCATCATGGCGAACGGCAGCCCGT
Organism: Sorangium sp. So ce327; assembly: GCF_051530205.1. Taxonomy (NCBI): domain Bacteria; kingdom Pseudomonadati; phylum Myxococcota; order Polyangiales; family Polyangiaceae; genus Sorangium; species Sorangium sp. So ce327. The sequence continues at coordinate 7,666,520 of NZ_CP150330.1, forward strand.
GATCGCGGCACGCGTCCAGCACGGCCCGGGGCGGCGCGGAGACCTCGTTGACCGAGATCGCCAGGTAGCGCGGCCGCATGCGGGCGATCCACCGCTCGAGCTCGGGCGCGAGATCGCCCGTGTGGATGAGCCGATCGAGGCGCAGCGCCGTGTAAAACCGAGGATCGGGCGTGACGCCCGAGTCCCAGATCGCGCGCTCCACCGGGTCGGTCGGATCGTTCGTCATCGCGAGCGCGCTCACGCCCGAGAGCCGCAGCACGTCCTCGAGGTGATCCTCGACCCGGCGCTCGGCGAAGAAGGCGCGGGCCTCGCGAAGATCCGGCGCGGCGGGGTCGAGCCCGAACGCGGCGAGCACCGTCGCGACGCCCGCGGTGGCCTCGGACAGCGGCGATCGGCGGACGAAGAGCGACGCCCACACGAGATCGGCCTGCGCCTTCTTGTCGAGCGCGAAGAACGCCTCCGGCGTGACCTTCGGCTCGGCGCGCAGGGCCTCGGCGACGAGGTAATGGTACGTGAGGAGCTCGTCGACGCCCCAGAGGTTCAGCGCGGGGAACTGGGGCGCGAAGAGGTGGGTGTGAAGATCGATGATGGGCGCGGCGTCGACGGCCGCGGCCACGCGCTCGGCGAGGGTCATCTCGGCACCTCGGGGATTCGGTCGTCCTTCGGATCGGCCCAGCGGTCGTTCGGCACGGTCGCGCACCAGGCCGGCCGCAGCGGGTCCTTGTCGTACGGATAAGAGCCCAGCCGGCGGTACTCCTCGGCGTAGTGAGCGAGCTTCTCGCGATCGAGGCGGACGCCCAGGCCGGGACCGGCGGGGACGCGGATACGGCCGTTCCGGTACGGGAGCGGGCCTCCCTGGATCACGTCGTCGCGCAGGTGGTGATAGTGCGCGTCGGCGGCGAACGAGAGGTTCGGGATGACGGCGCCGAGGTGCAGCATCGTCGCGAGCTGCACGCCGAGCTCGCCCGAGGAGTGGACGGCGACGCCGAGGCCGAACGTCTCGCAGATCCCCGCCGCCTTCACGCACGGCCGGATGCCGCCCCAGAACGTCGTGTCGAGAAGGATGACGTCCACCGCCGTGTCGAGGACGTTCGCGGCGAGCTGCTCGAAGCCCACGACCACGGTGTTCGTCGCGAGCGGCATCCGCACCTTCTCGCGGGTGCGCCGCATCGCGTGGAGGCCGAAGACCGGGTCCTCGAGGTAGTCGTTGTTCAGGTCCTCGATCGCCTGCCCGAAGCGGATTCCCTGCTCCGTCGACCAGACCGCGTTCGGATCGAAGCGGACGCGATCCTTGCCCACGGCGGCGGCGACCGCGCGGTAACACTCGAGCTCGTAGTCCGGGTGGAACACGCCGCCCTTGAGCTTGTGCGAGGTGAACCCGTGCGTCTTCTTCAGCGCCTTCGCCTGCTCGACGAGCTGCGTTGGCGTCCGCACCTCGCCTGACCCGTCGGCGTTCGGGTAGCGGAAGAAGAGATAGGACGCGAACGGCACCTCGTCCTGCAGCTTGCCGCCGAGGAGATCGTGGACCGGCACGCCGAAGGCCTGTCCGAGCAGGTCGAGGCACGCGAACTCCAGCGCGGCGAGGACCTGGGTGCGGTTGTTATAAAGAGAGGCCGTCGGGTTCGCGATCTTGAACCGCATCTCCTCGAGGCGGGCGGGATCGTGGCCGACGAGGTAGCCCTTCATCGCCCGGAACACGGCCTCGGCCGACTCGCCGCCGCCGCCCATCTCACCGAGGCCGATCAGCCCGTTATCCGCCTCGATCTCGACGATCGTGCGCACGAAGCGACCCCAGTGACAGCCGTTGGCGTGACGCAGGGGCGCTTCTAGCGGCACGGTGACGGTGGTGGCGCGGATGTCGACGATTTTCATGCGGGACGGGACTCCAGGGGCCCCCAGCGGTCCAATGTGCCTCGACAAGGCATCCCAGCGGGCAGCGACACCTGCCTCGGCGCGCCGGGCTCGATCTTCTTCATGCAGAATACGGGGAATGAATCGGCAAGGTGGTGAGTTCTCTAGGTGCAGGCCTTGCTTGCGCGGAGGCCTGCCGTACGGCCCCGATGAATTCCCGGACGGTGCCCGAGTGATCACGCCTCGCGGTCGAATCTGGACGGAGAGCTCGATCTCGTCGACGACGCCGCGGGGGACCTCCGGGAGGGCGCGCCGAGGTCGCTGCCGCGCCGCGCTGTCACGCCGGAGCCACGCCGGGGTTCTTTTCTCGGTTCTCGCCGGTGAAGCGCGGGAGGTGGGCGCGGAGGTCGCCGCCCCCTCCGGCTTGCTGCCGGCGAGGAGACCCGCGAGAGGACGCCGGCAGGGTCGCCCCTCGGCCGCGCGACGAGCGCGGAAGCAGACGAGGCAGACGAGGCAGACGAGGCAGACGAAGTAAAATCGAGTTCGCGCGCCTCGCGTCGAACGCTCGCTTCATCATGTAGCGGCAGTTAGCAAGGCGAGGCACACTCAGGCGCTCCCTGAAGCGGGGCGCACGTCTCCGGGTCTCCGCGGTGATCCGCCGCATTTCTGCCCTTGCATGGCCATCCACGATGGCTGATAAAGGGAGACTGGTCGGGGTCGGGGGAGATGGGATTGGCTGAATGGCGTTCACACTCCGCTGCATCGACGTCTCGGACTGGAAGACATTCGGGCTGCTCCAGCTCGTGATCGACACCATCCCGGATCCCATCTTCGTCAAGGATCGGCAACATCGCTGGATCGCCTGCAACCCGGGCTTCTGCAGGTTGATCGGGCAGCGCTACGACGATCTGATCGGCCGCAGCGACCCGGACTACTGGCCGAAGGAGCAGGCCGAGCTCTTCTGGAGCTACGACGACGTCGTCTTCAACTCGGGTGAGCCGAGCGAGAACGAGGAGAGCGCCACGGGCTCGGACGGGGTGGCGCGCACGATCTGGACCCGCAAGTTCCCCATGAAGAACGCGCAGGGGGAGGTGGTCGGCCTGTGCGGGCTCATCACGGACATCACCGACCTGAAGCAGCGGCACATGGAGGCCGAGCGGATGGCGGCCGAGAACCGGGAGCAGCGCGCGATCATCCAGATGCAGGCCGAGCTGCTCGATCGGGTGGCCATGCCGGTCATCCAGGTCTGGGAGGGGATCCTGCTCATCCCGCTGGTCGGCGAGATGAGCGATCGGCGCGCGGCCCAGGCGCTGGAGAGCCTGCTCGCGGCCATCGGGCAGCGGCGCGCGGAGTTCGTGATCCTCGACATCACCGGCGTGCCGGTGCTCGACTCCGCCGTGGCGCGCCACCTGGTGCGCGCCGTGCAGGCGGCAGAGCTGCTCGGCTGCCGGAGCGTGATGGTGGGCATCGGCCCGGAGATCGCCAGGACGCTCGTCGGGCTGGGCATCGACTTCGGCCGGATCACCACGCAAGGCACGCTCCAGAGCGGGCTCGCCTATGCGATGAGCCGCCTCAGCACGCAGCGCGCGGCCGCCCGCTGAGCCCGCCGGCACGCCCGCCAGCTCGGGCGTCGCCGGGCGCGGGCGTCGCCGGAGGACGCGGGGCGAGGCCGCCGCCGCGCCGGCTCATGGCGCCGGAGCGTCGAGCGCCCGGATGCGACGGACCGAGTCGGCCAGCGTGATGCCATCGGCCTCGGCCGTCTCCCAGTGGGTGACGACATAGGTGGGCTCGAGCAGCTCGTTCGCGGCGTCGATCCCCGCGAGGTGGGCCGGGCTCATGACGAACTCGTACATCGCGTCGGTCGAGGCCCACACGGCCAGCGTACGCCCGGAGCCGCAGGACGGCGACTGGCCCAGCTGGAGGGCCAGGAGGCCGGGCTGCGACGCGAGCTGCGCCTGGATCGCCCCGAAGATCGGCACGTATCGCTCCATCACGGCGTCGCCCGGCCGTGGAACCCCATACGTCGCGCTGACCGTGTACGACGACCCCTCCGGAGGCGGCCGGAGCTTCCCGGTCTCCGGATCGACGCCGGGCCCGCTCAGCGGCTCTGCCTCCAGATCGGCTTCGAGCACGCCCCCCGTGCACTCCGGGAGGGGAGGGTCGGTCGTCTTCCCGCCGGAATCGGAGCTGCACCCCGACAGGATCGCGCCGAGCGCCGCGATGACGGCGGCAGCGAGCGCGCCCGAGGATCGCGCGATCGTCGCGCTCGGCATCTGGTCGAATCCACGTGTCGTCATGGTCATGGTCCTCTCTGCTCTGTCCGTTGCCGGAGGCTCTGTCCGTTGTCGGGGGCTCAGTCAGCGCGCGAGACGATCCCGAAGACGAGGTCCGGGAACGTCCGCGCGAGGCGGCGTGAGTGGAAATTCGCCTTGCGACCCATGCTCCGCACCTGCACCGGGGTGCCGGGCGGCGGCGCGTCGCCGACGGTGACAGCCCATGTGAGGCTCTCGCCGGTGCGCACGGCGACATAGGTGTACGAGCCGGCCGGAAGTCGCTCCTCGACCAGGCCGGCGATGGGCGCCCGGTCGGCGGCGCCGCGGGAGAGCTGGCCGAGCGGGTTCCCGGCCGCCGCGTCGAGCGGCCCGGCGGCCACAGAAGGCGTGTCGAGCCGCCACGCGAGCACGACGAAGAGCGCCGCGAAGACCGCGAGGCCGAGCAGCGGCTTCACGAGCCGGCGCCGGGCGGATCGCGGCGCGGAGCTCCGCGCCGCCGCGCGGGCCGAGGAGACGAGCGTCATCTGTGACTCCTTGCGAGCACGCCTCGGGCCTCCCTCCGTGGGGGGCGCCGCGGCGTGACTGGATGGACCTCGGTTCCCGGACGCGCGCGGAACGTTCAATCGACGCCGCTCTTTCGTCCGCGACGGCCAAAAAGCAGAAATTTCACAGGGAGGCGAGGGGGCGGGGAGCGAGAGACGGCAAGAGAAAGAGTTTCATTTTTTCTTCCTCCCCGCCTCCTCGCCTCCCTGTGAAATTTCTCCGGGCTTCAACGGGATCGTTGCTCTAGCCTGCGCAGCCCCGATGACATCAACGTTCATCCGACCTGCCGTCGAGTCCGACCTGCCTCACCTGCCCGAGATCGAGCGCTCGGCGAGCGACGCGTTCCGGGGGACGGACCTCGACGTCGAGGCCCTGGCGAACGTGACGCCGGCGGAGGGCTGGCGCGGCGCGCTCCGGGCCGGGACGCTCTGGGTGATGGACGACGGCGCCGGCGAGCCGATCGCGTTCCTGGGCGCCGAGACGGCCGGCGAGGAGTTCCACATCCGCGAGATCGACGTCGTCCTCGACCGCCAGGGGCAAGGGCTGGGGCGACGCCTGCTCGCCCACGTCATCGCGTGGGCGCGGGCCGCGAGGCTGAAGGCGATGACCCTGACCACCTTCCGGACCGTCCCCTGGAACGGGCCGTTCTACGCCTCCATGGGCTTCCGCGAGCTGTCGCCGCCCGAGGCGTCCCCGCGGCTCGCGCAGATCCTCGAGAACGAGGCGCGCCAGGGCCTCGACCCGGCGCAGCGCTGCGCCATGCGGCTCGACCTCGATCGCGGCGACAGCGCTTCGTAACGGCTCCTGTCCAGCGCGGTCCACGCCGCGATCGGGCCTTTGAAGGGACTGAGCGCCTCCGCGAACAGCCCTCTTGGGGTGGAGCGAGCCGCCATGATAGGGCTCGATCCATGAGCACCGCGTGGGACTGGGTCGTTCCGATTCGACAGAAACACTTCGGCGAGCCGCTCGCGGGCCTCTACCCGCTCGAGCGCCTCGCCGACGGCGAGGCCTACTGGGCGCTGCACAGAGCCGAGCTGCTCCGCCATTTCCCGCCCGAGGTCTTCTTCGACCTCGGGGCGCTGTCCGGCGAGGAGGGCGAGCGCGCCCGGGCCCGCCTCACGGCGTCGGAGGGAGCCCACCGCCTCGCAGACTTCTGGGCGGTGCGCGACGGCCAGGCGGTCGTGGCCATGTTCTCGGGCCACCAGAGGGACGCGGAGACCTACCGCATGTGGCACTCGGTCATTCACCCCGAGTACCGCCGGCGCGGCCTGTACCGGGAGTTCCTCCGCCGGATCCTCGCCTACACGCGAGAGCTCGGCTTCGACTACGTGGTCAGCGAGCACGCCCCTTGCAACAACGCGGTGATCATCGCCAAGCTGAAAGCAGGGTTCCGCATCGTCGCCATGGATATCGACGCCGCCATGGGCCCCGGCCTGAACCTCAGGTACTTCCACAACGAGGCGCAGCTCAGGGTCTATGAGTACCGCTGCGGCCTGGCGACGCTCGACGAGCGCCTCCTCGCGGCCGGCACCGGCGCGATGCCGCTCCTGCTGGAGCAGCTCCGGCGCGGATCGGGCGCCGACCCGACGACATAACGCATCGAGACACCCCTGCCTCCCGACAGACCGGCTGGGCTCGCCTTCGCACCCCGCGCGGGCGTCACGGCACGGTCACGCCGTTCGTCCGCCTTGCCTCACGCTCCAATGAGAGTGCATCCTTCACGCGCATGCTGCCTGGCAGGCTGCTGGACGGCCGCTTCGAGCTGGCGGAGATCGCCGGATCCGGAGGCATGGGCACCGTTTACCGGGCCTTCGATCGCTCGAGCGGGACGGTGGTCGCCGTCAAGCTGCTGCGCAAGGCGGCGGACGCGCGCGCGCAGGCGCGCTTTCTCCGCGAGGCAGAGACGCTCTCCCGGCTGGAGCACCCCCACATCGTGCGCTACGCGACGCACGGCATGGCGCCGACGGGGGAGCTGTACCTCGCGATGGAGTGGCTCTCCGGCGAGAGCCTCTCGGATCGGCTGGCGCGGCAGGAGCTGCGCATCGACGAGTCGATCGCCCTCGTGAGGACGGTGGCAGACGCGCTCGGCGCGGCGCACGCGCGCGGGATCGTGCACCGCGACATCAAGCCCAGCAACCTCTTCCTGGTCGAAGGCGCGCTCGATCGGGTCAAGCTCCTCGACTTCGGCATCGCGCAGCTGGCCGACGCCTCGAAGCGGCTGACGCGGACGGAGGCGGTGCTGGGCACGCTGGGCTACATGGCCCCGGAGCAGGCGCGGGGCGAGCGGGACAGCCTGGACGCGCGCGCGGACATCTTCTCGCTCGGATGCGTGCTCTACGAGTGCCTCACCGGGAAGCCGGCGTTCCGCAAGCAACACCCGATGGCGCTCGTGTGGAAGCTGCTCCTGGAGGAGCCGCCGAGGGCGAGGGAGCTGCGGCCCGACGTGCCCCACGCGCTCGACGAGCTCGTCGCGCAGATGCTGGCCAAGGATCCCTCGGCGCGGCCGGAGGACGGCGCGGCCGTGGCGCGCACCCTGGACACGCTCGGCGCCTGGACGAGGAGCAAGGTGTCCTCGGCCCCCCTTCCCGGCGCCGTCATCACCACGGGCGAGAAGCGTCTGGTCTCGATGGTGGCGGTCCGGCCGGCGCAAGCCTCGTTCTTCGAGTCGACAGAGTCGCTCGATCTGCACGCGTCACCGCCGAACACGCTCGCCGTGGTGCGCCGCGCGGCCATGCCGCTGAGCGCGCAGGTGGAGGAGCTCGGCGACGGGATGGTGGTGACGCTCGTGGTGAGCGCGGGCGGCGCGACCGACCAGGCGGCGCTCGTGGCGCGCTGCGCGCTCGAGATCTGCGCGCAGCTCCCCGGCGCGGCGGTCGTGCTGGTGACGGGGTGGGGCGAGCCGGCGGGTCGATCGCCGCTCAGCGAGGTGCTGGACAGGGCGGCCGCCCTGCTGGACGAGGCCGCCGCGCCCGGCCGCGCGGAGGGCCGGCGCGAGGGGGTCCACATCGACGCGGTGACGCGCGCCCTGCTCGACGTGCGCTTCGAGGTCGTGGAGCGGGGCGGGCTCTCCTGGCTCAAGGCCGAGCGCGAGATCGGCGAGGGGCCGCGCAAGCTCCTGGGCAAGCCGAGCCCCCACGTCGGGCGCGAGCGGGAGCTGCGCCACCTGCTCGACCTCGTCGACGAGAGCTTCGCCGAGCGGCGCGCCGCGGTGGCGCTGGTGACCGCCGCGGCGGGCATGGGCAAATCGCGCCTGCGCCACGAGGCCGTCGAGGTGCTGCGCCAGCGCCACCCCGACGTGAGCCTGAGCGTCGCCCGCGGCGACTCCATCGGCACGGGCGCCGCGTTCGCGATGCTCGCCGGATCGCTGCGGGCCGCGCTCGGGATCGCCGCGGGCGAGGCCGTCGACGCGCGGCGACGGAAGCTCGCGCAGGCCCTCGCGCCGCTCTTCTCGGGCGAGGAAGGGCTCCGGGTGGGCGGGTTCCTTGGCGAGCTGCTCGACGTCGCTGCCCTCCCCGACGAGGGCCTGCCGGCGCTGCGGGCCGCGCGGCACAATCCGGCGCTGATGGCCGAGGGGATCCAGCGCGCGTACCTCGACTACGCGCGCGCCGTGACGGCCGCGCGCCCCGTGCTCGTCGTGCTCGAGGATCTCCACTGGGGGGACGCGCCCTCGATGGGGATCTTCGACCGGGCGCTGCGGGAGCTCGGCGACCGGCCGTACGCGGTGCTCGCCTTCGCCCGGCCCGAGGTTCACGCGGTCTTCCCGAGGCTCTGGGCCGAGCGGGGCCTCTCGGAGCTCCGGTTGCGCGAGCTGCCCGCCCGCGCGGCCGAGCAGCTCGTGCGGAGCGCGCTCGGCGACGCGGGCGAGCAGCTCGCGCCCGGGGAGATCTCCGCGCTCGTCCAGCGGGCCGGGGGCAACGCCTTCTATCTCGAGGAGCTCATCCGCGCCCTCGCGGAAGGGCGCGGCGGCGCGCTGCCGGAGACGGTGCTGGGCATGGCGGAGGCGCGCCTCGCGGCGCTCGGGCCCGAGGCGCGGCGGCAGCTGCGGGCGGCGAGCGTCTTCGGGGAGGTCGCCTGGGTGGGCGGCGTGCGCGCGTTGCTCGGCGCCGGGACGTCGGGGACGAGCGAGCGCGACGCGTGGGACGAGCTGGTCGAGCGCGAGATCATCGAGCGCCGGCCGAGCTCCCGGTTCGCGGGCGAGGAGGAGATCGCCTTCTGCCACCCGCTCTTGCGGGAGGGGGCCTATGCGATGCTGACGGATCGCGACCGGGCGCTCGGCCACCGGCTCGCCGGCGAGTGGCTGCTCGAGGCCGGCGAGCAGGATCCGAGGGTGCTGGCCGACCACTTCGCGCGGGGCGACGACCCCGCGCGCGCCGCGGAGCAGCACCTGCGCGCGGCAGAGCTGGCCAGCTGGCCGAGCGCTACCTGAGCCGACGCCAGCGCGACGTCGCCGTCATCCCTGCGCCGCGTCCCCGCGCGCGCGGGCGATCGTGTGGATGAGCTCGCGCGCGTCGAACGGCTTGTGCAGGCACGCGTACCCGCCCTTGGTCATGATCGCGCTGACCATCTCCGGGACCGCGTGGCCGGTCATGGCGATCACCGTGACGCGCTTCTTCAGCCCCCGCATCTGCGCGCACGTCGTCACGCCGTCCTGATCGGGCATGACGAGATCGAGCACGCAGACGTCGATGCCCCGCTCGACGACGTACTGGACGGCGGCCCGCCCATCGTGGACGGAGTGAGCCGACAGCCCCGCGGCCCGGAGCACCGCCACGATCGAGTCGGCGACCTTCGGGATGTCGTCCACCACGAGGACGGCCGGCGAGTCCACCGCGCGAGCGACGATGCGCGCGAGGTGGTCCATCGAGAACGGCTTGTGGATCACCGTGTACACCCCCTCGGCGATCGCCTCCTCGATGAGCCGCTCGAGCGCGAACGCGGTCATCAGCACGACGGTGAGCTCCGGCTGGATCCTCTTGAGCTCCCGGAACGTCTCGACGCCGTTGAGCCCGGGCATGCGGATGTCGCTGATGACCAGCGTGAACGCCTGCTGCCGGACGAGCTCGAGCGCGTGGATGCCGTCTTTCGCCTCCACCACCTCGTAGCCCTCGAGCTCGAGGCTGGCGGCGAGCGTGATGCGCATGCCCTCCTCGTCGTCGATCACGAGCACCCGCTTGCCCCGCTGCGCGGCCTCCTGCACCTGCATGGCTTGCCCCCCCGTCATACGCCCTGAGTTCCGGTCGGCGTCAGCGCTGGCTCGGCGGCCTCGGGCTCCTCGCGCACCGGCAGCCGCACGACGAAGGTCGTGCCGTTGCCGAGCGCGCTCGTCGCCTCGATCGTGCCGCCGTGCCGCTCCACGATCCCGGCGCTGATCGCCAGGCCGAGGCCCGTCCCCTTCAGCTTGGTGCTGAACAGCGGCTCGAAGATCCGCGCGAGCGTCTCCTCGGAGATGCCCGTCCCGTCGTCGGCGACCGAGAGCGTCACCCCGTCGCCCGTCCGCTCCGCGGCGATGCGCACGCGCCCCTCGCGCTCGGCCGGGATCGCCTCGGCCGCGTTCTGGATCAGGTTCACGAGCACCTGCCGGAACTGGTCCTTGTCGATCTCCACGACAGGGAGCGTGTCCGGCACGTCGTTGTCGACGCGCACGCGCGGCGGGATCTCGACGACCGAGATGGCGTCGTCCACGAGGGGCCTCAGCGCGCACGCCGCGAAGCGCGGCCGCCGCTCGCGCGCGAAGTCGAGCAGGTTGCCGATGATCTTGGCGCACGCGGCGAGCTCCTTCTCGATGATCGAGAGGAACTGCGCCACGCGGGGCTCCGCGCCGAGCTCGGTCCCTGCGATGCGCTTCTTGAGGTAATGGTTCGCGTTCCGGACGGCGCCCAGCGGGTTCCTCAGGTCGTGCCCGACGCTCGCCGCGAGCTGCCCCACCGCCGCGAGCTTCTCCATGCGCATCCTGGCCTCCTGGGCGTCGCGGAGGCTGGAGGCCATCTCGTTGAACGCCGCGCTCATGCGACCGAACTCGTGCTCATCGAGCACCGAGAGGCGCAGCCCGAGATCCCCCTGGGCGATCCGCCGGGAGCCGTCGAGCAGCGCGTTGAAGCCGCGGTCCACCGAGCGGAGGAGCCGCCCGAGCAGCACGACGAGGACGAGCAGCGCGCCGCCGGTCGCCGCCGCGCCGAGCAACGCCACCCGCGCCCGGAGGTGGCGCTCGTCGTCGAGGATCCTGGCCACGTCGCGCTCCGCGTCGTGCACGGCCGCGCCGAGGTGCGGGAGGAACCCCGCCTTGTACTCGCGGTCGGAGAGCCGCACGAACATCTCGTGTCGCTCGTTCGTGCGCTCGCGCTCGACGTGGGTCGTGGCCGCCACGCCTTCGACGATCCGCGCAAAGCTCTCTCGCATGAAGTGGATGTGCTCGATCTCCTCCGTCGATTCCTCGTCGCTCTCCCTGATCTCCTCGTCGGCGATCATCGCCCTCTTGCGCGCCTCGATGGCGTCGAGATCGCGCGCCGTGGCCTCGGCCGCGCTCGTGAGCTCCTCGCTGACGCTGCCGTGGAGCACCGACTTGACCGCCTCGTTCATGTAGCGGCTGGCGTGGCTGGCGAGGGTGACGTGCAGCTTCAGGTCCTCGTAGGACGTCTCGGCGCGCCGCTGAAAGACGAGCATCTCCGCGATGGCGAAGTAGAAGGCGCCGCCGGCGACGAGGACCGCCGCGAGCGCGACGCCGAAGATGGCGGCCAGTGTGGCTCGAATGCTCATGGGGAGCGGCTCCTGCTTGCGTGCTTCACGTGGTCGTCGCCGTCGCCCGCGAGCTCGATCTCCCTCGTGACGAGGAGCATGAGCCCGGCGTCGGGGGCCTCCCCCGCGAGGCCGAGCTCGAGCGCGGCGCCGAGCTCCAGGCCGGGCGCCGGGTGCCAGAGCACGCCGGGCGCGAGGAGCAGCGACGGCGTGTCTTCGATCTCGGCGGCGAGCTCGAGGGTCGGCACCACGTCGCCGAGCGGCAGGATCAAGCCCAGCGAGGCGCCGGGGCTGAGCTCGATGTCCTCGCGCGCGTCGCTCCCGGCGGCCGGGAGCCGGATCTCGGCCGACGCGGAGATGCCCACGTGCACGCGCCCGATCGCCTTGTCGAGGCTCACGAACGGCTCCAGCGCGTAACCCGGCGCGCCGAGCTCGCGCGCGCCGGCGGGGAACCCGGCCCCGAGCCCCGCGGACAGCGCGAGCCCGAGCCCCCGCTCGTTGACGAGGTTGTACAGGGCCTCCAGCTCGACAGAGCCGAGCCCGGCCACGACGCCGCTGTCCTGGCGCGCGAGCTCCAGGGGGAGCTCTCCCCCGAGCTGCAGGCGATCGGTGATCCCGAGCTCCAGCAGCAGCGGGATGCGGAAGCCGACCTGGCGCCCGTCGCGTTCCCACCTCGGCGCGCTCGTGATCTGCAGCTCCAGCGCCTCCTGCGGAAAGGCCGTCTCGCCGAGGAACAGCTCCTCGATCGGCGGCCGCGCCGCCTCGTCCTCTGCCTCCGTCCGCTCCGGCTCCGCGGGCGCGGCCGCCGTCGACGCGACCAGGAGCGAGACCAGCGAGGCCCGGGGGCGCGCCCGCCGCGCGGAGGGCCCGGCCGCTGGCTCCCGGGCCGCCGGCGCGCGCCCTGCGGGCGGACGGCCCACGCTCACGGCGCCGGCTCCGATCCGGCGTCGCGGAGCACCGGCGCGGCGGCAAGCGGCAGCGCGATGACGACCGACGAGCCGTGCGCCCGAGGCTCGACGGCGAGCGACCCGCTGTAGCGACGGGCGACCCGCCTCGCGATGTTCAGCCCCAGGCCGGAGTGCCCCGGCTTGGTCGTGGTGAACGGCCGCAGGATCGCCTCGCCGTCCGCCTCGCAGGGGACAATCGCCGCGTCCGTGACCTCGATGCAGTACCGCGCGGCGCTCGAGGTGCCCCGAACCGTGACCACGCCGTCCTCGGGCGTCGACACCACGGCGCTCTCGATCAGGCACCGCACCGCGACGGCGAGCTCGATCGGGTCCGCCTCGACCTCGCCGTCCTGAGCCGAGAGGACGATGCGGGCCCCGGACGCGCCGATGCGCGCGCACGCCGCCGCGCGGCGCACGCAGCCCGCCGCGCTCACGCACACGCTCCTGCGGGTGAAGAGCCTCGCGGCGTCGACCGACTCCTCGAGCCGCGCGCTCGCCGCGACCACCTCCTCGTCGATGATCCCGAAGAACTCCTCGATCCTCGGATCCGCCGTGTAGGCCGCGTCGCGCGCGACCTTCCGCTTGATGTAGAACGACGCATTCCGGACGATCGCAAAGCGGTTGCGCAGGTCGTGACGCAGGACGGACAGGATCTCGTCCGCGACCGCGGCCTGCTCCGCCGCACCCAGGGGATCCCAGCTGTTCATGCTGATCCTCGCTCCTCGGCCCTCGCGCGCGGCGCGGCTCGCCCGTCGCCGCCAGCGAGGAGCACTCGAACCCTTCTCTGCACCATCGAGCCGACGCCGCCGTCGCCTCGACCGTGGGAGAGCCTGGAATGAGTTCTTAAAGACACTGACACAAGCGCCGTCCCCCTGGGGCCATCGCGCGCCCGAGCCTCGCGCCGCTGCCTCGCGGGCGCACAGGAGCACGCCTGGCCGATCCGTGCCATTGGTCACGTTTGCACGTCTGCACGTCTGCACGTCTGGTGCGACGCCACCCCTCAACCAGCGTCACCCTTGATAAACATACGTGACAAAGTTTGTGTCAGTCAACGGCATAGTAATGCCCTCCACAGCACATCTCCGTTCAACGGATTTCCGTCCACCTTCCGCCCTCATGCTCCTTGCGCTCCGCTGCCCTGCCCTGCCCTGCATCACCGTGATTGCCTCGGTCGCCAAGCCAGCTGGCCAATCCGTCGCCGGACATCGCCGTGTGTCGTGAACGAACCGCCGCGCGTCTCCTCTCCACGGGCGTGGCGTCGGTGCGCTGGGTGGACAGGCGGGCGCGCTCGCGCCGGGCGCTCGCGTCGACCTCGATTCTGCCACCGCTTCAGATTTGCGATGGGTGTGCACCGGAGCGCATCCCGGCACGCAGATCCGAAAAAAAACGCCTGTCCGTGATTGGTTGGGAGCCGTTCCCGACACAGTGACGCGAGCCGTGCTCGCCCCCCGTCATCCCCGCCGCTCGCCTCGCCGGCGTTGCCTTGCCGCTCGCGGCGCGCCCTGCGCCCGCAGCGGCGCGCGCCCGTCGTGCCGCCGGCCTGGCACCTCGACCGAGCGTGCCCTGGCGGCCTGCGGGACCGGGAGGCGAAGGGCCAGCGCCATCCGGCGTGGATGGGCTGATGCTCGTGTCGTGACTGGAGGAAAGGCATGTTCATGGACTGGAACGTTCGATCGGCCGTGCGCGCGCGCGGCCGGATGCTTGCCCGGGTGTGCTGTCTCGCGCTGCTCACCGCCGCCTGCTCCCCTGATCCGGAGGCGGCCGCGGGCAGCGCCGGCGGAGGCGGGGGGACGGGCGGCGCCGGCGGGAGCTCCCAACCGGAAGGGAGCAGCTCGAGCGCGAGCGCGGGCAGCACCGCGATCTCGGCCGGCTCCACGGGCGGCGCGGGGGCCGGGGGCGACGCGCCCGCCGGCTCGGGAGGCTCGGCGGGATCTGCAGGTGGGCCGAGCGGCAGCGGCGGCGCGGGCGACGGCGGCGCGGGCGGCGCGGGGCCGCTGCAGGACATCACGATCTGGATCGCGGGGGACTCCACGGTCGCCAACGGACAGACCCCCTGCCCGGCGGGCTGGGGCGGCCAGCTCGCGGCGCTCTTCGACGACCGGGTCACCGTGGTGAACAGCGCCGTCGGCGGCCGCAGCGTGCGCACGTGGCTCTACAACGTGCAGACCACCATGGATAGCGCGGGCGAGTGCGAGCTCGCGCGCGACGCGAGCGGCGAGCCCGTGCTGCAGGCCAGGTGGGTCCAGATGCTCGACGGCATGAAGCGGGGCGATACCCTGTTCATCCAGTTCGGCATCAACGACGGCTCGCGCACGTGCGATCGGCACGTGGGGCTCGACGCCTTCAAGTCGAGCTACGGGATGATGGCCCGCGCCGCGGAGGAGCGAGGCGCCCAGCCCGTGTTCGTGACCCCCGTGAGCGCGATCTCCTGCAACGGGAGCACGGCCCGGGGGACGCGCGGCGGCTACGTGACCGCGACCCACGAGGCGGGCAAGGAGTACGGCGTGCCGGTCATCGACCTGCACGAGCTCAGCATTGCGCTTTACAACACCCTGGGCTTCTGCCCTGTCCCCGGGGGCGACGTGAGCGCGACGACAAGCGGCCCCGTAGGCGAGTTCTTCTGCGATGATCACACGCACTTCTCGCGCTCCGGCGCGGAGCAGATCGCGAAGGTCATGGCCGGCGCCGTCCGCGATCAGAAGCTCGGCCTGGCCGCGTACCTCGAGTGATCCGCGCCGGCGCGCGCCGGCCAGAGCCGCGCCGTGCTCGCGGCGCGGGCCCCCTCGGAACCTGACGAATCCCCTCCTTCTGTTGTTGGCACTTCAGCGAGAAAAAGAAATTGAACAGGGAGGCGGGGAGACGGGGAGATTCATGGGATTTCACTCCCCGTCTCCCCGCCTCCCTGTGAATTTCTCCGAAAAATTCGCGGGGATGATTCAGCCTGTGTATCGCCGGAAGTAAAGGCTGCTACGGGCGTTTGGAGCCCTGCGGGAGCTTGGCGCCGCTCGCTCAGGTCGTGAAGTCGTTTGCCGGTACGCGCGTCGAAGACGCTGGCGACGGAGTCTACGCCGTAGGTCGCGACGATCGCACCGTCGGCGTTCACGGTCGCGAAGGAGAACTTCCTCGTCGCCTTCACTCCGAGCTTCCACGAGAGGCGCCGAAGACCTGTCGGATCATCGAACGGAATCCTATTCGGCTCCGTTGCCTTTCAGCGCTCCATCGGTCGTCATTCTCGGACGTGCGAGCCGGCCCGCGCACATGGGGTGACCATCGGGTCTGGACAGGCGTCGATGTCGCGGCCGAGCCCACCGCGATCGAGGATCAAGCGGCATTCGGGCGACCTGCTACCGGTCCGGCCGCGGATCGAGTACTTGATCTCGGTGACGCGCCATCTGCTCGGCCTCTCCGCGCTGCTCTCCGGTCTTGTCCTCGCCGGATGCAATGCGATCTCGGGTATCGGCAGCCTGACCTTCGACGGCGTCGGCGCGAGCGGAGGAGGCGGCGCCCCGCCTGGCGATGGGGGTGGCGGCTCGGGCGGCGACGGCGGTGAGGCGGGCGGCGACGGTGAGGCGGGCGGCGGCGGTGAGGCGGGCGGCGCGGGCGGCGGCGGCGAGTGCGACGGGGAGCCGTGCCCGATGCCGACAGGCGTCGACGTCGTGGCGCAGACCTACACCGAGCTGCGCGGCAGCCCCGGTACGGCCACCCCTGCCATGGACCGGTGCCCGGAGAGCCAGGTGCTCCTCGGGTTTCGAGGGTCCCTGGGACCGCTGGGGGAGTCGCTCATCCATGCCAAGATCCAGGCGCAGTGCGGCCACCTGGAGCTCACGGGAGACGGCCCGTACACCATCACCATGATGCCCGGCGACGTGACCCCTTTCCAGGGCAGCGAGGGCACCGAACCCTGGGAGATGGTGTGCCCGGAGAACGAGGTTGTGGTGGGCTTCAGCGGTTCGTCTGGCAGGTACCTCGATCTCCTCTTCATCGCTTGTGCGCCGCTCCTCGTGACGGGACCTCCCGACGATCTCCGCGTCGAGCTCGGCCCCGTCACGTGGCCGGACGGCGTGGGCGGCGACGGCGGCGGCGAGTTCCCGGACACCTTCTGCGGTGCAGACCAGGTCGCGAACCTCGTTCAGACCGTCGTCGAGGGCGGAGCCATCGGCGCCTTCGGCTTGGGCTGCACGACGCCCTCGCTCACGTACTGAACCGCCCGCGCCTGCGCCGGGGGCGCGCTCGCCGCGGTGCGTGCTCGCCCGCTGCGCGCTCGCCCGGGGGCGCCCGCACCCGAGGCCTCGGCGCCGAGGGCCCGAAGGGGTGCAGGCGCGGCATGGTGAGCTACGACCTCGGCACCTTCGAGCAGCACGCGATCTACCTCGCGGGGCGGATGAACGTCGATTTCTCCTCGGCCGTCCTCCGGGGGGCCATCGCGATTGCAGGGCTTTCGTTCATCTTTTACTTACGCGCGCGGGCACTATCAGCGCGCCCGACGGGTGTCCGAGGCGTCCATGCCGCTCGCGCCCAGCTCGGAGACGCGCGTGCGCAGGTGCTCCTGTCCCATCTGCGCGGGCGGGGGCCTGAAGCGCCTCACAAACCTCGCCGCCGCCCCGAGGCAGTGGTCCTGCGTGCCGGGCGCGTAGCCCGCCAGCGTCAGATCTCGCCGCATCCGTTCGCGGATCTTGCCCATCGTCGCTCTCCTGGTCGGCGACGCCCACCGCGGGCGCCGCTGACGGACAGGAGCCCCGACCCGCCGCACGCTACGCCGAGGCGCCAAGACCGCAGGGATCACCCTCGCGGAGCGGTTCGCTCAACGAGGCTCTGGACGTTACCCTGTCCCGGCGAGACTTTCGCGCGGGAGAGGTCGCCGGCTGAACGCGGACGGTCTGGGCGGCAACCAAAGGTCATGCACAAGTGGAGATCGGCACCCATTCTCGTATGTGCCGCCGTTGCTGCGGCACTCATGATCTCATGCAGGGGGAGTAACGGCAGCGGTGGCGCTGGTGGCGGTGGAGCACCCCCCTTGCCGCCATCGTCTAGCTCCGGGGAAGCGTCGTCGGCGTCGAGCGGCGCTAGCGGCGGCGGCGATGCGAGCGGCGGCGCTTCGTCCGCCTCGTCGACCGCGAGCGGGACGGGCGGCGCTGGCGGCGCCGGGGGCGGTGCGAGCGGCGGCAGCGATGCGAGCGGCGGCGCTTCGTCCGCCTCGTCGACCGCGAGCGGGACGGGCGGAGCTGGCGGCGCCGGGGGCGGTGCTAGCGGCGGCGGCGGCGATGCGAGCGGCGGCGCTTCGTCCGCCTCGTCGAC
This sequence comes from Sorangium sp. So ce327, assembly GCF_051530205.1. Classification (NCBI taxonomy): domain Bacteria; kingdom Pseudomonadati; phylum Myxococcota; order Polyangiales; family Polyangiaceae; genus Sorangium; species Sorangium sp. So ce327. Next base: position 7,684,161 of record NZ_CP150330.1, read on the forward strand.
CGCGAGCGGGACGGGCGGAGCTGGCGGCGCCGGGGGCGGTCCTCTGACTTGTGGCGCGTGCGGGCCCGGGAGGACGCTGTGCAACATGTCCTGGAGGGCCCTAGGGACATGCGAGTCCGTCGACGACCCCTCGTCGGGGTGCGGGGCGTGCTCGCCATGCCCCTCTCGCCCGGGCGCCCTCGTCGCGTGCAATGACGGCGCCTGTGACCTCGGCGCTTGCTTGCCCGGCTCCGTCGATTGCGATCTGGACCCGACGAACGGCTGCGAGGCGACCCCGAGCGTCGATCCAATGAACTGTGGATCGTGCGGCCATGCGTGCGCGCCGGGCGAGAGATGCCTGGGTGGAACCTGCATCACGACGTGCGGCCCACCCTACGCGATCTGCGATGGCGCATGCACGGACACCCAGACGGACGTCCGCGCCTGCGGCGGCTGCAACCAACCGTGTGCCGCGCCGCCGGACGGACAGTCCGTCGCGTGCGTAGGTGGCGGATGCGTCTATTCGCCGATCCCCTGTCCCGCAGGGCTGACGGCGTGCAACGGCAAATGCGTCGACCTCATGACGAGCCGAAATCACTGTGGCGCTTGCAACGCGGTCTGCCGGAACTCATTGAATGTGATCGCGGTGTGCAACGCCGGGCTGTGCGAGCAATGCCCGCCCGGCGCCAACGATTGCGGCAGCTGCGTGGATCTGCGCCGCACAACGTACGCGTGCGGGGCGTGCGATACCTCTTGTGCCTCCGGCGATACCTGCCTCGACGGCGGTTGTGTGCCCCGGAGCGCGCTGAGGATCGTCGATGCGCCGGTGAGGGACTTCGTCGTCAACGGTGGATACGTGTACTTCCTCAACGCGAGCGATGGAACGGTCAATCGCGTGCCTGCCGGCGGAGGCGCCATCACCCCGCTCGCCGCCTTCGAGGAGGGCCTGGACAGTCTCGACATCGACGCGACCAACCTTGTCTGGACGAGCACGGTCTCAGGAACGTATTACGTGAAGGTCATGCCCAAGACCGGTGGTACCGTGACCGTCATCGCCTCAGGCGCCAGCGTCCCCAATAGGTGCGATGTCGTCACCGATGGAATGAACGCGTACTTTATTGTAAACTATCGCATCCTCGCAGCACCTCTCGCGGGAGGAGCCACGACGGAGGTCTATGCGTCGCCGATCGAGTTACTTTGGGGGACGTCTGAGTGGCGCGCGCCTCTGGACGACCTCGTGCAGAATACGACCAACCTCTTTTTCCACGCGGCCGGCTTCGACACTCCTGGAATGGACCTCTCGCGGCCAAAACCCGTCACGCCGTCACCGCTCCCTTTCTTCCGCGGGGGGCGCCGGAAAGCGGCGACGGACACAGATAGCGTCCAGATACGGAGTACCATTGGGTCCCCCGGCGCGCTCGAGCATCACTCGATCGCTGGTCCGACGATGTATCCCTCGTTGCTCTGGCCCGCGTCGGACATAGCCGACCACGTCGCGGTGTCAAACCCCGTGATCGATGGGCAGGACATCTTCTTCGTTGGCACTCGCGGCATCGAGCGCATGCCGTTCTGTGGCGCCCGGGCGCCGGAGGTGATCGTACCGTCGATATCAGGAACCCTCGCCGTCGACAGCAGTCACGTGTACTGGAGCCCCGGCACAGGGATTTATCGCGCTCCGAAGGGCACTCCTCTATCTCCTTGACGCCCGGCCTCGGCATCCCGACCGAGCCCGCCGCCCATCGCGAGGGCCAGATGCCCGTCGTTCGACGCGGCGTGAGCTTCTCGGCCTCGTCCCCCTCCGCGTGCCCGCGCGTGCCGCCCGCGCGCGTGCCGAAAGCCCATCGCCGGCGACTCGGCAGGCTCGTCGCACGTTCACTTGCGCAAGTGATGCAACGGGGCGCCCGAGGGCTCGTCACGACGCGTCCCTTGAACGGCTTGACGCAGGCGAACGTTCTACGGTTTCCCAACCCGGCGTAGCCGGAACCAAAGGGGACTGAGCGAAGCCACGAGACGATGTGGTACTGTCGGGCGCACACAGCCAGCGCTGTAGGCAAATCAAGCCGGATCGCAGCGCGAGGAAGTGTAGCGCGGCAGAGCGAAAGGGCGGGACCGCGAGCGTCGTGATGGCTCGGTCCTGGGTCGAAAGAGCGTGGTCCGGGCGGCGCCGAGCGCGCTACGAGGCGCATCGGCGTGCCGTGGGCACACGTGTCCGTCCGGGCGTTGGTCTGGCCCGGGAGGCGCGTCGCGAGACGCTATGCGGCGTCACCGGGCACCTTGCGGCGCAGAACGGTGCTCTTCCAGTACGGCGGCCGCCGCGTCGGCGCTGGGAGAGCGTGCTGGAACATCGATCGGCTCGCCGAGCGGCGGCGGCGCGTGCGACGGAGAGCCGTGCCCGGCGCCGACAGGCGTCGACGTCGTGGAGCAGACCTACACCGAGCTGCGCGGCAGCCCCGGTACGGCCACCCCTGCCATGGACCGGTGCCCGGAGAGCCAGGTGCTCCTCGGGTTTCGAGGGTCCCTGGGACCGCTGGGGGAGTCGCTCATCCATGCCAAGATCCAGGCGCAGTGCGGCCACCTGGAGCTCACGGGAGACGGCCCGTACACCATCACCATGATGCCCGGCGACGTGACCCCTTTCCAGGGCAGCGAGGGCACCGAGCCCTGGGAGATGGTGTGCGCGGAGAACGAGGTTGTGGTGGGCTTCAGCGGCTGGTCTGGCAGGTACATCGATGTTCTCTTCATCGCTTGTGCGCCGCTCCTCGTGACGGGTCCTCCCGGCGATCTCCGCGTCGAGCTCGGCCCCGTCACGTGGCCGGACGGCGTGGGCGGCGACGGCGGCAGCGAGTTCCCCGACACCTTCTGCGGTGCAGACCAGGTCGCGAACCTCGTTCAGACCGTCGTCGAGGGCGGAGCCATCGGCGCCTTCGGCCTGGGCTGCACGACGCCCTCGCTCACGTACTGACCCGCCCGCGCTTGCGCCGGGGGCGCGCTCGCCGCGGTGCGTGCTCGCCGGATCCATGTTCACCGCGACAGTCCCGTCGGCGAAGGCGCGCCTCCGCGAGAGCCGCACCAGGCCGTCCTGCTGCGGCTCGAAGAATCCGACGGATCGCAACGGTTCGCTTCCGCGGAGTCGCTCCGTCAGAACCCGATGTCCTCGCGGATGGCGACCACGATCTTGCAGTGGTTCACGAGATCGTCCGTCGTCTTGACCTCGGTCGTGTAGTTGAGACCGTACGGCCAGAAGTGCTGCGTGTCCGCGTGCACGACGTCGCTCTCGTTGCCCGTGATGGCCCTGAGCTGGCGCGTCGCCGCCTCGCCCGTGAAGACGCCGTCCACCACCAGCGCGCCGAACTCGCGGCTGCCGACCCCCAGGGTGTGACCGATCTCGTGCATCGCGGTGATGTAGTTCATGGAGCTCGTCGCGCCGAACCGGATGGCCCCATTGACGTTGCCGTCGGCCGTCGCGACCGACGGCACGTAGGACACCGACAGGCGCTTCTCGATGCTCGTTTGACAGTTGTAGTACGACAGCGCCTCATCCATGGCGCTCGTGATCTTGTCGTACGCAGACTGCTGCTCCGCCGTCGGCGAGGCGACCTTCGCGAGCGTGTAGGTGATCCCCCCCGTTCCCGGGCAGCCCGTGCCCGCGCCGCCCGTGTCTGCGCCACCCGCGCCGCCGTCGCCCGCGCCGCCGGTGCCCGCTTCGCCCGCGCCCGCGCCGCCGTCACCCGCGCCGCCCGTGCCGGCGCCGCCGGTGCCCGCTTCGCCCGCGCCCGCGCCGCCGCTCCCCGAGGCGCTGCCGCCCGTTCCACCGTCTCCGCCTCCGCCGGTCGCACCGCTCCCCGAGGTCTGTCCGCCGGAAGCCGCCGCGCCGCCGCTCCCGCTGGCGACGCTGCCGGCGTCCGCGGGGCTGTCACCCGAGCCCCCGCACGCGACCGGACCAGCCGCCGCGAGCGCGAGCAAAACGATGTGGGTCGCCAGTTGCCTCAGCATGTTTCGTGCTCCTTCCACAAAGGATTGAAAAGCATTGAATCGTCGCTCACCGCACAAGGAACGCTCCCGGCTCCCGCGCGCGTCGAGCGCCGACGAAGTCCGCGTCACCGCCCTCTCACCGGCCGTGCCAGAGGTCAACTCGCCGCTGTTCACCACGACTCGCTCGGTCGCCGCGACAGCAGCCACGATAAAAGATTGTAGCTGGATCGAACACGCAGGCGGAGCTCGGCCGCCGCCCCGCGAGAGTCGAGCCCGCGCACGCCTGCCCGGCTCCCTGAAGCCGATTCCCGCGGAACCGGCACGGAGCCGACCGGGCACGAGCGTCTTCCGGGGTTTCTTCGCGGAAGGCGCCGGAACCCGCTCGGCATCGACGGACGTCGAACGAGGTCCACCCTATATGAACCAACGTGAGCAGCGAGGTCGGCCGTGGACAAGGTGTGCTGACGAGATCGACAGCCGCTCTGTCCAGACGCTTCATCGATGAGGCGGGACGACCGGCGCAGCGCGCCGCCCCTTCCGGATCACGCCCGCTCCCCCGGTCGCGCCGGGCCGCCCGGCGAAGGGAGATGGGATGAGCCACAGCGCCATCGCCACGGGCGCCGTGTTCCAGGAGCGCTACGAGATCGTCTCCGCGCTGCGCGAGAGCGGCTTCGCCGACGTCTACAAGGGGCGTCAGCTCGCCACCGGACAGGCCGTGGCCATCAAGGTCATGCACCCGATCCGGGGCAGCAAGTCCGCCGACGTCGCGCGGCGCTGCGCCCGCTTCCACCAGGAGGCGCGGTTCTGCGCGCAGCTCCACCACCCCAACATCGTCCGGCTCATCGACGCCGGACAGACGGACGACGGCACCCTCTACACCATCTTCGAGTTCGTGCCCGGCCAGAACCTGGCGGAGGTGCTGGCCAGCGAGATCGCCCTCGATCCGCGCGAGGCGCGGTACCTGATGCTCCAGGTCCTCGACGCCCTCGGCTGCGCCCACGGGCAGAACGTCGTCCACCGCGACCTCAAGCCCAGCAACATCATGATCGTCTCGACCGGCGCGCGGCGAAACGCGCTGGTGCTCGACTTCGGCATCGGCGCGGTCATCGCCGGGGCCATGGAGGGCGTGGATCCCAAGCTCACCCCGAGCAACGAGATCCTCTGCACGCCGGCCTACGCGGCGCCGGAGCAGCTCCTCGGACAGCCGGTGAGCGTGCGTTCGGACCTGTACGCCTGGGGGCTCGTCTTCCTCGAGTGCCTCACCGGCAAGCCGTCGATCACCGGCAGATCGCTGCAAGAGGTGCTCTTCCGGCAGGCCAGCCCCGAGCCGATCCCGATCCCCCCGGCGCTCCTCGGGCACCCGCTCGGCGCCCTGCTCCGGCGCGCGACCCTCAAGGACATGGCCGCGCGCGTCGTCACGGCCTCGAGCCTGCTGCGCGAGCTCGAGGCCTGCGACGTGGATACGCTGAGCCGCGAGGACCTCGTCGAGGCCGCGCGAGCGCCGCGCTCGCCGCCGGCCCCGACCCGAGGCGCGGAGGACGCGAGCCCGTGGCGCCGCGTCGCGAGCGAGACGGCGCCGCTCGACGCGCCCTCGGGGGAGCCCCGGGCGCTGCCGAGCGACCATGCGGCGGCCGAGACGATGCCGTCTCCGGCCACGCCCCGACGCGTGGACGCGCCGGCCCCGCCGGGGCCAGAGGGACCGGCGCTGGAGCGACCCGACGGCGAGCGGCGGCCCCTCACCGTCGTCTGCTGCACCTTCACGGCCTCGGGCCCGGGGCTGAAGACCACCGACGTCGAGGAGATCGACGATGTGCTCGACGAGCAACAGGACGCCTGCGCCGAGATCGCCCGCCGCCACCGGGGGCGCTTCGCGGGCGCGCTGGGGGATCAGGTCCTCTTGCACTTCGGCTATCCCTCCGCGCAGGAGGACGACGCCCGGCGCGCCGCCCGCGCGGCGCTGGAGGTCGTGGCGGACGTGAAGGCGCGCAGCGCGCAGCTCACGGCGGCGCGGGGCGTGGCCCTCGAGGTCAGGATCGGGCTCCACACAGGCCTCGTGGTCGCCGGCCAGCTCCATCGGTACACACAGCACCTCGGGACGACACCGCAGATCGCGGCCCGGCTGAGCGCGGCCGCGGCGCCGGGCACGGTCGTGGTCAGTGGCGAGACCTTCAGGCTCCTCCGGAGCCGGTTCGCGCTCGAGCCGATGGCGCCGCCCGATCTCTCGTCCGTCGCGCGCCCGCTGGCGATCTACCGCATGGGGCAGGAGATCCCTCCCCCGGCCCAGGACCAGGACATCGCCGGCCGAGACACCGAGCCGCTGATCGGGAGGAGCCAGGAGCTCGATCTCTTGCTCCAGCGCTGGGGCCAGGTCCGGCAGGGCATCGGGCAGAGCATCCTCGTCACCGGCGGCCCCGGGATCGGCAAGTCGCGCCTCACCGGGGAGCTCGCCCGGCGGCTCCGCGGCGAGCGGCACAGCTGCCTGGAGTGCCGCTGCGTGCCCGATCAGCGGAGCAGCGCGCTCTACCCGTTGATCGAGCTCCTGGAGCGGTTGATCGAGACGGGCCGGGACGACGCGCCGGGGCGCCGGCTCGCCCGGCTCGAGGCGCTCCTCTCGCGCCGCGGCTTCGACCTTTCGGAGATGGTGCCGCTGCTGGCGGCGCTGCTGTCGATCCCCCTGGACGGGCGCTACGCCGCCCCGCTGGACCCGCCGCCGCGGCAGAAGGAGCGGACGCTCAACGTGCTCGTGACGATGCTCTTCGACATGGCCGAGGAGCAGCCCGTCCTGTTCATGGTCGAGGACCTGCAGTGGGCCGATCCGACGACCCTCGAGTGGCTGGCCGTGATGATCGCCGACGTGCCCTCGGCGCGGCTGATGGCGGTCTTCACGGCGCGGCCCGAGTTCTCGCCGCCCTGGTCGATGTCGAGCATGCTCCAGATCCAGCTGAGCCGCCTGGATCGATCGGACGTCGAGCACCTGGTGGCGCGCCTCGCCGGCGGCCGCGCCCTGCCTGGGCCCGTGCTCGCGCAGGTGGTCGACCGGACCGACGGCGTCCCGCTGTACGTCGAGGAGCTGACGCGGATGGTGCTCGAGTCCGGGGCGCTCGTGGAGGAGGGGGACCACTACCGCGTCGCCGAGCCGCTCTCGGCGCTCGCGATCCCCACGACGCTGCGGGGCCTCCTGGTGGCGCGCCTCGACAGGCTCGGCAGGGCCAAGGAGACGGCCCGCATCGCCGCGGCGCTCGGCCGGGAGTTCTGCCAGGACGTGCTCTGCGCCGTGTCCGCGCTCGACGGGGAGCAGGTCCAGGAGGACCTCGAGCGGCTGATGGCCGCGGATCTCATCCACAGGAAGCGGCGGCTGAACAACCCGACGTACCAGTTCAAGCACGTGCTCATCCGGGACGCGGCCTACGAGTCGCTCTCGAAGCGGAGCCGGCGAAAGGTGCACGCGATCATCGCCCGGACGCTCGAGGCGCGCTTCCCCGAGATCGTCGCGGCGCGGCCCAACCTGCTCGCGCACCACCACGCGGCGGCCGAGCAGCTGGAGCGGGCGATCGCGTACGCGGAGATCGCGGCGGAGCGCGCGCTGAAGCGGCCCGCGAACGCCGACGACACCGAGGCGATCGTCCACGTGACGCAGGCGCTCGGCTGGCTGTCGGCCATCGCGGACGCGCGGGAGCGCGCGCTGGCGGAGCTGCGCCTGAACAGCCTGCTGATCCTGGCGCTCGTGGGCCGGCGCGGGGACATGCCGAGGGAGCTCGAGGCGGCGGTCCACCGCTGCGAGGAGCTGAGCGACGAGCTCGGGGAGAGCGAGATCACCGCGCCAACGCTGCGGGCGATATTCTGGTACCACCACATGCGGAGCCATCGCGGTGAGGCGCGGGCGATGGTGGAGCGGCTCCTCGGCATGGCCAGGCGATCGCACGACACCGGCGAGCTGGTCTCGTCGATGGTCCTGCTCGGACAATGCTTGTATATCGAAGGAAAGCTCGCAGAGGCTCGCCAGCATCTCGACCGAGGCATCGCGCTCTACGACGCTCCGGCACATCGAGAGCACGCTTTCCTCTATAGCGTCGATGTCAAGGTCTGGGGGCTGTACACGCTCTCGATGGCGCTCTATCTGATGGGCTTTCCGGCGCAAGCGCTGGCCCACGGGCAGGCCGCGGTGGCTTGGGCGCGCGAGCTCGACCACCCGAACAGCCTCGGGATGGCGCTGGTCCACCTGGCCGGCGTCTACCACTACGGCCGAGAACGGGAGCAGGTCGCCGCGATGATCGACGCCCTCCTCGAGCTGACAGAGCATCATCAGCTCTGGGTCACGGCCCACTGCTGGGCTCTGCGCTGCTGGACGCAGCGCGACCTCGAGCAACTGAGGCAGCACGTCGAGACGATCCGGGACACCGGCCAGCAGGTCGGCCTACCGTACTGGCTCTCCCTCGTGGCGGAGCTCGAGGCCGAGCGCGGGCAGCACGACGCCGCGGTGGAGCAGCTCACGGGCTGCTTGCTGCTCGCCGAGGAATCGGGGGACGCGTATTACGTCGCGGAGCTCTACCGCTTGAAGGCGCTGTCTCTCCGCGCCCTGGGCGCCAGCGCCGAGCAGGAGAGCGAGCAGTGCTTGCGGCGATCGATCGCCGTCGCGCGTGAGCAGGGTGCGAGGACGTTCGAGCTGCGCTCGACGCTGGCGCTCTGCCAGATGCTCGTGCAGCAGGACCGGCGCGACGAGGCGCGCCCCCTGCTCAGGCAGATCACCGATTGGCCTGTGGAGTGCGCCGATCTTCCCGAATTTGCCGAGGCGCGAGCGCTGCTCCAGGAGGTGACGGGTTGATCTGCCGCGGCGGTACCTCCGTCACGTTCATCGCGTTTGCGTTGAGTTGCATTGGATGCGCGAAGGGCTCGACGGCGCGCGGCGCCGGTTCAATGAGTTCCATATCCCATGCCAGTGCCTGCGGCGCCGGCAATTGGAGGTGACCATGTTTTCCCATCATTCATCCGAGTACATGTCCAGGATCGCGGAACCCCACGGCGCTCCCGCGCATCTCGACGAGGAGGCGCGCCCCCTGCACGAGCGAGGAGCGATGGAGGAAGGGCTCTTGGAGCTGGAAGGAGCGTGGTTGCGCGCCGTCGCGCTCTGCTGGGAAGACCCGACGCAGCTCGATCGGTTGAAGAGCGATCCGCGGGGGTACTTGATGGCTTGCTGCGGTTATGCGGTTCCGCCGGGGATCGAGCTCACCATCCGCGAGGCCCGGGAGCCAGGGTCGCCGGACGGCGATGCGCTGCGCTTCTGCGAGCAGCGCAGGGGCTGGGACCCGTCCGCGGGCGCCATCACGCTCCATATTCCACCGCCGCCGGAGCTGGAGGATCAGCCCGTCGCGCTGGCCGAGCTCGCGAGCGACCCCGGGTCGTCCGCCATTGTCTGCTGAGTCAACCTTCGACGTCGTAGAAGCTGGCGGCGTTGTCCCAGAGGATCTTGCGGAGGCTCTCTCCGGGGAGCCTGCGGCGGAGCGCGAGCGCCCGCTCCACCATGCCTGCGTCGTGATCGACGTGGGGGAAGTCCGTCCCGAAGATCGCCCTGTCCTCGCCGAGCCATGGGATCGCCTGCTCCAGGCACGGCTCGTCCGGCTCGATCTCGATGAAGCACTGGCGGCGGAAGTACGCGGACGGCTCGCGGCGGACGTGCGGCGCGACCTCCTCGGCCAGGCCCCGATACTCGATCTCGTCGAGGCGCCAGAGCCAGTAAGGCAGCCACCCGCAGCCGGCCTCGAGGAAGGCCACCCGCAGGCCGGGGTGGCGATCGAGCACGCCGCCCTCGATCAGCGCGAGCAAGGCCATCATCTGCTCCATCGGGTGCGAGCAGGCGTGCAAGGCGAAGCGGCTACGGAAGCGGTCGGCGCCGGCCGCCGGCAAGGAGGCGTGCGTGCCCTCGTGGATGGCGACAGCGATCGATCGCCGCTCGCACTCGGCCCAGAACGCCTCATAAGCAGGGTCGCCCAGCGTCCGCCCCGCGACGGGGTTCGGCCGGAGCACGACGGCGCGGAAGCCGAGCGCGGCCGCGCGCGCGAGCTCGGGCACCATCTGCGCCGGATCGTGCGGGCTCATCAGGGCCACGCCCCGGAGGCGCGAGGGGTCGTGATCGCAGAAGCCCCGTAGCCAGGTATTGTATGCGCTGGCGAGCGCGCTCGCCAGCGCAGGCTCCAGCGGGGTCATGCCGAGGAGCGCCAGCGCGAGCGTCGGGTAGAGGAACGCCACGTCGATGCCCTCGCGATCCATGTCGTCGAGCTGCGCTCGCGGTTGTTCGAGCGGCCCGAGCGACGCGAGCGCCCCGAGCCGCCGGCGGCCGGCAGCGGCGATCGCGCGCCAGGTCCGCGCGCTCATCCGGTGATGGACCGGCCGGCCGTCCACCATCGGCTGCGGGGGGAGCCGGAGCAACCCCTCCGGTCCGAGGTGCGCCACGCGGTCGGCCAGCGGCTCGCCCTCGCCGGCGTACGCGAGGTACGGCGCATGAGCGCGGAGCTCCGGCTCGAGGTGGGCCTTCCACAGATCGAGCGGCTCGATCACGTGACGATCCGCGTCGAGGATGCGATAGCCGTCGCGCACGGGACATCTCCTCTTCTGCCGGTGCCGGATCCCCCGGACCTGGCCTAGAACACCAAATCATGTTGAAACCCGGAGAAATTTCACAGGGAGGCGAGGAGGCGGGGAGGAAGAAAAAAAATGAATTTCTCCCTCTTACCGTCTCTCGCTCCCCGCCTCCTCGCCTCCCTGTGAAATTTCTGCTTTTTCTCGGGGTTTCGACCCGTTTGTCGCTCTAGACGACCAGCGGCACAGGGTTCGGCTCCTCTTCCCGGTTCGCCCGCTCGAGCCACCCCCCACCGCCCGCACGGCGACGAGCTCGTCCGCCGTCCGCCGGCCGTCGAGGAGCGGCCCCAGGAGGTGAACGACACGGCCGCGGAGCATGGTGCGCTCGCGCTCGCCGATCAGGAACACGGTCTCCTTGTCACCAGCGAGCTCGACACCCAGGTGGTGCTTGAATTGCAAGGTGCGCCAAGTGCATTGGACGCGTTGGGGGCGCGGAGTGCGTGGGATGCGCTTCATGAACACCGGACCCTGATGGACAAGCTGGTGCGTCGCCGCCCGCCGGAGACGCCCGTGCTGGTGCGCAATTCAGCGTCAGCGAGCGCCTGCCTGGAGCGCGGGCGAGCGGGCTCGCCGGCGCAGGCCGCGGGAGCGCGCGCGACGCGCCGCCCGCGAGCCCGGGGGCGAGGTCGTGTGAGAAGGGGGTGAGCAGCGTGGCAGGCATTCGCGAGACGGACATCGGCCCGGAGACAACGCCGCTGTCGAGCAGCTTCATCGATGCGATCCAGGGTGTCAGGCAGGACGATCGACGCGTCGCCCTGCTCGTCTACCACCGCGACGGCGCCGAGCGCGCCGTGCTGAGCCCGGGCGTGCCGGTCGTGATCGGCCGGGCGCCGCCGTCGCAGGTCCAGATCGGCGACGTCAGCCTCTCGCGCGAGCACGCCCGCTTCACCCAGTCCGGCGACAAGGTCGTCATCGAGGATCTGCGCTCGACCAACGGCACCTGGCTCGGCGGCGAGCGCATCACGCGAGGCGACGTGAAGCCGGGCGAGGAGGTGATCCTCGGCAAGGTGGTTGTCGCCGTCCGCTCGATCACGGCGGCCGAGGACGAGCTGCCAGGGCTGATGAGCCACGAGCAGCTCCGCGTCGCCCTCGAGGAGGAGGTGAAGCGCGCGCGGTACTTCGGGCGGAGCTTCGCCGTCGTGATGGCCCGGGTCGCCCGCCAGCCCGGCGCCCACGTGAGCCACCTGTTCCCGCGCGTGCGGGCGCTGCTGCGCCCCGTGGACCGGATCGCGCTCTACAGCTCGGACGTGGTGGCGGCGCTGCTGCTCGAGGCCGGGGCCGAGGTGGCGCTCGACGTGGCGCGCGCGCTCGCCGCGCCGCCCGGGGGCGGGTCGCCCGTCGTGCTCGCGGGGTTCGCGACGTTCCCCGACGCGGGGACCGTGGCGGAGGAGCTGCTCGATCGGTGCTGGAGCGCCGTGCGCAGCGCGACGGTGGAGCAGCCGGTGCGCTCGGCGCCGGGCGGGACCTGGAAGAGCAGCCCGGGCACCTGCAATTTCGAGCCGGTCGTCGTGAGCTCTGCGATGCGCCGCGTCTTCGAGATCGTCAAGCGGGTCTCGCGCTCGTCGATCCCGGTCCTCTTGCTGGGCGAGACGGGGACGGGCAAGGAGGTCGTGGCGCGGGCGATCCACGACAGCGGCCCGCGGAGCGGCAAGCCGATGGTGTGCGTCAACTGCGGGGCGATCCCGCAGCAGCTCGTCGAGAGCACGCTCTTCGGCCACGAGCGCGGCGCGTTCACCGGGGCGTGGCAGCAGCAGCGAGGGGTGTTCGAGGCGGCGGACGGGGGGACGGTCTTCCTCGACGAGATCGGCGAGCTGCCGGCCGCGGTGCAGGCCGCGCTCCTGCGCGTCCTCGAGACGCGGCAGGTGACGCGCGTCGGCTCGAACAAGCCGATCGACGTCGACGCGCGCGTCGTCGCGGCGACCCACCGCGACGTCGAGGCGATGTGCGCGTCCGGCGCGTTCCGCAGCGATCTGTTCTACCGCCTGAACACGATGACGATGACGATCCCGCCGCTCCGGGCGCGCCCGGAGGACATCGAGCCGCTCGCGCTGCGCTTCCTCGACCAGGCGAACCAGGCGAACGGCCGGTCGATCCGCGGCTTCGACGCCGAGTCGCTCGCGCGGCTCCGGGCGTACTCCTGGCCGGGGAACGCGCGGGAGCTGCGGAACGCGATCGAGCGGGCCGTGGTCATCGCCGAGGGCGAGTGGATCGCCGAGGAGGATCTGCCAGAGCGCGCCCGGGCGGCGCCCTCCTCCGAGCCGGCGGCGGAGGCGGAGAAGGAGCTGCCGTACCAGGTCGGAGAGCTCACCGCCGCGCCCCCGGGTGGGGACTACCTGAAGACGCGGCTCCAGCGCTGCGAGGCCGAGCTGATCGTCGAGGCGCTCCGCAAGGCGAGCGGGAACCAGACGGAGGCGGCGCGCGCGCTCGGCATGCCGCTGCGCACGCTCGTGTACAAGCTCAAGGCGCTCGGCATCAAGCGGCTCGGGTACGCGCCCCCCCGGGAGCCCTAGCGCGCGCCGCATCGACGATCAGGGCACGGTCTGGAGCGCGCTCTCGGCCGAGCGGAGCGCGCCCTCGATCCCTTGATAATCGCAGTAGGCCTCGCCACAGACATGGACGCCGCCGACAGGCGCGTTGCTGCCGGGGAGGTCGAACGCCCTCAGCCTCTCGAGGACCTCCCACGACCTGACGCCTGGCCGCCAGGTATGGGCCCCCGCCCCATAGGGCTCCCGGCTCCAGTCCCGGATGGCCCAGGTCGTCACGGCGCCGGCGGCGCGCTGCCGCCCGGCCGGGTCCTGGAGATCCACGCCGAGGTATTTCAGGAGCTGCCGCTTCAGCGCGTCGCTGCCGTCGATCTCCGCGCGATCGTGGGCCTCGCCCTGGACATAGACCTTCCAGAACTCCGTGGCCGGTCGATCGGTGTAGAGCATGATCATGCCCTTGCCGTCGCTCTCGCGGTAGGTGGTGTGGACCTCCCTGGCGGGCATCAGCGACGCGTTCCTGTGGGGCGGCGTGCGCCCCGTCCACCACGGCGCGTCCGTGACCAGGAAGCACTTGAGGAGCGGAAACCCGAAGACCGCGTCGAGATCCCGCTGGATCTCCCGGGAGAAGCAGCCGGCAAGCCGCATCAGGGGGCTACGGGGCAACGCGAGGATCACGTGCCTCGCGACGGCCTCCACCGTCTCCGCGCCGCGGGCGAACTGCAGGCGGATCTTCCCTCCTTCCGCTGCCGCGAGCGACGTGAGCGCGTGGCGAAGGTGGATGGCGACCTGCTCGGGGCGCCGCTCGAGCTCCCGCACCAGGGCGAGGGGTAGCGCCCGGGAGCCGCCTTCGATGCTGACGAGCGAGGCGTCCCCCTCCCCCTCGCTGGACAGCGCGCGAAGCCAGAAGACGATCCAGTCCATGGCGTTGGGGTTCTCCGGAATCAGGTGGAAGAACGTGCCCTGATCGCGGATCGCGAGCACGGCCCCGTGGCTGAGGACGTCGCTCAGCGCGTTCCAGAACCCCTGTTCGTAGAGGAAGTCGCCTCCCAGCCTGGCGCCGCGACGCATGCTGGCATAGTCGTCCTCCGCGAGGCGCCTCAGCCACTCCCGGTGCTCCTCGTCCCTGGGATCGTCCGGGTTGCCGGGGCTCGCCCACGGGGTGTCCTTCAAGATCCTCAGGATACCGAGCTTCATCAGCTCGAGCGTCGTGTGAGGGCGATGAGCGGGTCCGGCCTCGTCGGGGGCGAGGGAGAACCGCTGCCCCTGGACGGGCTCGGCCGCATACGGGGTGAACGGCCTGGTCTTCAGGCCGAGCTCGTCGAGCAGCCCCATCAGCAGGCGCTGCCGGCGCTTCTCGAAGCGCATGGGGCCGCACTCGGCGAGGAAACCATCGAGGTCGACCGTCTCTATCCGACCCCCGAACCGCTCCGAGGCTTCGAAGAGCCCGACGGTGCGGCCGGGGTCCCGCTGGGCGAGGCGAAAGCTGCAGTAGAGGCCGGTGATGCCGGCACCGACCACGATCGTATCGAACTCTTGCACGCGGGTCCTCCTCGGTTCCTGGACAGGGGGTGAGGCCGGCGTCCCCGCCGGCCTCCGCGGCGCCGTCACGCGGCTGCCCGCTCGGCACAGGCGCCGCCCATCTCCACACCTTCGTGCGTCGTTTCATAGAACAGGAAGCGCCCGGTGGTCGCCTCGCAGACGGCCTGCCAGCCGCGCATCCGCCCGACGACATCGAACGAGAGCCCCCAGCGAGGCGTCTCGTCGATCACGCGCACGCCGAGGGCGTGCATCGGCAAGAGGGCGACCGGCGCCAGGGCATGGAAGACGCTGAGGGCGGGCCGCGGACAGCCAGGCTTGGCGTGGACGCTCGCGCGGAGGTAGCTGGCGCTCGAGAAGCCGAGCCCGTCGACAACCCGCTCGATCAGGCCGAGGCCCCGGATGCCATGATGGTTGATGGCCATGTAGAGGGGCGTCACCTCGTCCGTCGCCGCCTGGAAGGCCCTGGCCCGGGCGGCGAGCGCGGTGGGGATCCCGTCCGGGTGCCCGGCCACGGCGGCATAGAACAGCACCGCTTCGTCCTCGTCGGAGAGGCCGCAGTCCTTGATGAACATCAGCGATCGCGACTGGGCGGCGGCCGCCTCCCTCACCGCTTCATCCTCCGCGATCGAGGCGACCACCTCCGCGGCGCTGCACTCGACGACGCTGGCCCAGTCCGCGGGCAGGTACGCGAGGGTATCGGCGACGATCACCTCGTCACGGACGCCGAGGCGGGGTAGATCGCGCCAGAGCTGCTCGAGGTGGCTCCGGACCTCGTCCGCGCAGAAGCCCATGTCGCGGGTGTGAAGGCACGTGTCCGGCACGACCACCACGTGGGCGCCGCCAGGGTGGAACTCGCGCAGGACGCGCGCCAGCGCCGCTCGCATCTTGATGCCGAGGAACTCGGCGAAATCGGGCCCCCGGCCGAACCTGCCTGTCTTGAGCGGCACTGGCACCTTGCCGCCGCCCTCCGGCATGGCCAGCACGATGGGCTCACCCGTCCGCACGATCCGCTCGAGCCTGGCGTCGAACTCGGCCATGTCCCGGGGGCACTCGAACCGGGTCTTGCTGGTCTGGATCGAAGCCTTCTTGATGATGGCCTTGAGCTGGGCGGCCCTGTCGCCGTGTCGGGCCCCTGCCTTTCGCAAGCAGTCCTCGAAAGGACGGATCGCCTGATCGAGCTCGCCGAGGAAGACGTCGATCTCGGCAGGCCCGGCGAAGCGGACCGAGGCCGCAGGTAGCCTGCTGCCGGACAGCACGCGCTGCTTCGCGGCGAGGAGCTCCGGCGCCTTCGCGAGGCCGGCTGCCGGCTGGGTCACGGCGCTCTGGTAGCGAGGGGCGGGGGTGCGGCCGGAAGGCGCCCTCTCGCCGTCGAGCTCCGCGAGGTGGGCGGGTCGCGCGCTCATGGGATGACGCGCGCCGTGAGCCTCGGTGTTCTTCGCAGCCTCCGAGACGATGGTGGGGTGACCTTTGCCGAGCACAATGCTGATGAGGTCGCTGGTCGCTTCGATCTTCATGGTTCTCCCCTGCGACGCGGGCGCCACGACGACGCCCCATCGATCGATCGGCTCCGCTTCGATCGAGCATTCGTCGAACGCGGATTGCCTATCTGGCCCTAGCTCTCACGTGAGCCAGAGCACACCTCGTGCCGGCGGAGCTCACGCAGATCCACGGGGATATCGGCGCGCTGGCCGCGCGATCGGGGAGGAGCGCACGGCCCGCTACACGATCGAGCAATGGATTGCGTGCCAGGGAGGGCGCGCCCCGTAGTCGACGGGTGTTGGCGTCCTCTGCGAGGCGGGAGATCTCGAGATGTCGCGGCGAGCGGACAGGTCGCGCGGGCGCGTGCCTGCGCTTCGGACCGCACGAGGCGGCGGGCGTCGGGCGCGCCGCGCGCGACCGGTGAGCTCACGTGGATGGCGGGGGATGCGCGGCGCCCAGCGGTGTGGGCGGGCGCTCGACGAGGGGATGGGGAGGGTGACGGCGTGTGGGCGGGCGTCGCAGGGAGCGACGGTGTCAGGGAGCGAGCGAGATGGCGGCCCGACTGGCGGGCTCGGGCTCGAGGGGGAGCTCGACCAGGAACGTCGAGCCGCACCCCGGCGAGCTCTCCACGCCGATGGTTCCGCCGTGAGCGCGCACGATCTCGCGCGCGATGTAGAGCCCGAGCCCGAGGCCGCCGAAGTGCACAACGCCGCCCGCGCGCTCGAAGCACCTGAAGATGCGGGCCTGGTCCTCCTCCGCGATGCCCGCGCCTCGATCGCGGACGAGGAGCTCCGCTCCGCCGGGACAGGCCTTCACCTCGATGGATATCGGCCGGCCCGCGCCGAACTGGATGGCGTTCTTGACGAGATGGAACACGAGGCGTCCCATCTGCTCGCGGTCCCAGCGGCCGACGACGCCCTCCGGCGCGTCGATGGAGATCGTGGAGGACGGGGAGCGGAGCTCCACCGGGAGCCCGGCGATCACCTCCTGGACGAGCGCGCCGAGATCGACGGTCTCGCGCTCGGGATCGAGCGGGCCCGATCGGAGCCGGATCGCCTGGAGCATGTCATCGCAGAGGCGGGTGAGCCGGTTGACCTGCCGGCCGACGACCTCGAGCGAGGCGACCCACGTTGACCCATCCTCCGCCCGCTGCTCGCTCAGCCGCTTCATCCGCTGCACCTGCAAGTTGAGCGAGGTCAGCGGCGTCAGGAGCTCGTGCGACGCGAGCGTGAGGAACTCGTCCCGAACACTGGCGCCTGCGTCGGGCTCGCAGCCGCGGGCGGGCCGGCGAGCTTCGGGGGTTCCAGTGAGAGGGGCGTTCGAGACGGACATGGTTCAACTCCCGTTGGAGCGTGGATGGACTTTCGCGATCGCGTCCGAAGCATCGGCGATGCCACGCGTCATCGCCCTGGGAGAAGCGCGGTTTCCGCGGCACCTCGCGCTGGCTCCGGGCCGCCGAGGGCGGGGGTGCCGTGGCGCCCGGCGAACGGTTGCTCAGGTACGCAAGAAGCAGAGCCGGCAGCGACCCGACCCGGGTTCGGGGGGCGGGGCGACCCGGGGCGACCCGACCCAGGTTGGAGCGACCCGACCCAGGTTGGAGCGACCCGACCCAGGTTCGGCGATCCGACCCCGACCCGACCCAGGTTCGGCGATCCGACCCGGACGACCGTGACCCGACCCAGGTTGGGCGATCCGGCAGGCAACCCGACCCAGGTTGGGCGATCCGACCCAGGTTGGGCGAGCCGACTCAGGTTGGGGGCAACCCGACCCAGGTTGGGCAACCCGACCCAGGTTGGGCGAGCCGACTCAGGTTGGGCGAGCCGACCCAGGTTGGGCGATCCGTCACGCTAGGCAGGGCCACGCACGCGCGCCGGCCAGGGTGCCGCAGGCGGATCGACGCCCGGGTGAAGGGCTGAGGCGCGCCGTAGCGGACCGGTCGACGGCAGCGAAACCGCGGAGGGGCGTCCGCGTAGCAGCGGATGAACCCGCCCGACGGAGCGCACAGAGCCGCGCCCGCGAGCTCGGGGCGCGCCGTGCCCGTCGTCACGACGGAGATGCGCCTCGACGATCGACGCACCAACAAGCCCGCGCCGCTGGGTTCGCGGCGCCTTTCCCCAGGAGCTTCCTCATGTTTCGCAGCACGATGAGCATCACGGCCCTGAGCTTCGCTCTCTTCGCGGCGGGCGCGCCCGGCGACGCCATGGCGCACGGCAGCGGCGTCCACCGGCACGGCCAGATCTTCGTCATGACCAACGCCGGAGACGGCAACTCCGTGATGGCGTATGACCGGGCGGCGGACGGCTCGCTCTCGTACGCCGGCACGTACGCGACCGGAGGGCTCGGCGCGCCGACCCGGCCGATCAACGCGCTCGGATCCCAGGGTTCGCTCGTCCTCAGCGAGGACGGGAAGCTCCTGTTCGCCGTGAACGCGGGCAGCAGCGAGGTGTCGATGTTCCGCGTCGGCCCGCACGGCCTGACGCTGCTCGACGTTGTCGACTCGGGCGGCGACTTCCCGGTGAGCGTCGCCTCGCACGGCGACCTTCTCTATGTCCTCAACGTGGGTGGCGAAGGCAACATCGCCGGCTTTGAAGTGAACCCGTGCGGCGAGCTCGTCCCGCTCGACGGATCGAGCCGCGGCCTCGGCCTCGGCGGCACGACGCCGCCGTCGCTCGCCGCGACGCCGGGTCAGATCGGCTTCTCTCCGGACGGAGAGGCGCTGGTCGTGGCGGGCAAGGGGTCCAATCAGCTCCACGTGTTTCCCATGAGCGGCCGCGGGCTGCCCAGCGACGCGCCGGTCACGACGATCTCCAGGGGCCTTGTCCCGTTCGATTTCGCCTTCGATCGTCGCGGCCATCTCATCGTTGCGGAGGTCGGCGGCGACGGCGTGCCCGCGACCGGCGACACCAGCGTGGTGTCCTCGTATAAAATCGGGCCCGATGGGAGCCTCGCTGTCATCAGCGACACGGTCGACACCTTCCAGCGAGCGACCTGCTGGATCGCCGGCGCCCCTGGGAGCCGCTATGTCTTCACGGCCAACACGGGCAGCAACACGCTCTCCGGGCTCCAGGTCGACGCCCGGGGCGCGCTGACGCTGCTCGACGACGGCGTGTCCGCCTCGTTCCCCACCGGAACGGCGCCGATCGACCTCACGATGACGCGCGACGGCCGGTTTCTGTACACCCTCAACGCCGGCACCGGGTCGATCGCCGCATTCCAGGTGAGCCGCGACGGCGGCCTGATCCCACGCGGGGAGGCGGGTGGATTGACGCCCGGCGGCGGCGCCCAGGGCATCGCCGTGCGGTGACGGTCGTTCCTCGGCGTCCAGGGTCTGCCGCGCTCGGTCAGCACGCCAGCCGGGGCGCGGCGCTCACGCGGCGCGGATCACCTCCTCCGCGGCGCGGCGCGGGCCGCACACGCCCTCTCGCTCCGGAAAGCCCAGCCGGAACGCGAAGGTGAGCTGCCGGTCGCCTAGACCCAGCGCCTCGGTGAACGAGCGCTCCATCGCCGGCGCTCGTCCGAGCATGCGCTCCCGGTCGATGACCTCCGGCACCTGGTTCAGCGGGTGCATCGCGATGCCGCGCGCGGCCGCCCAGAGATGCATGCGTTGCCACAGGCGCCCGGCACGGAGCGTCGCGCCCAGGTCGTGGCGGTCGCGGACCGCGATGAGGCCGACGGCGGGATCGCCGGCGAGGTGGACCTCGCGGGTGACGCGGAGCCAGTCGTCGTGCATCTGTTCCGCAGACGGACGCGGCAGCAGCTTGACCGCCGCGGTGAGCAGCGGACCGAGCCCCATCACATCGAAGGTCAGCCCGTCCCGATGGCTCGGTACCGCCTCCGGCGCCAGCCGGAACCACGCGTCGCTGTCCCGCACCATCGCCGCGTCGCGGACGATGGTCTCGGTGGCGCGCAGCGTGTGAGCGGCGAAGCCCTCGCGCTGATCGGGGTGCTCCAGCCAGACGACCTCACCATCGGAGCCCGCTTCGCTCAGGCGCGAGAGCTCCTGGAGCGCCGAACCAGGCACGCGCTGCGCCTGGTACGGGCCACGGTTCGTGTGTCGCCGTGCGATGACCTCCGCGAGCGGGGACGCCGCTGCGCCTGGCTCGATCCAGACGCGCGCCACCCGGATCGCCCGCGGCGCCGCGCGCTCGAGAGCGCGAGATCCCTCCGGGTCGGAGCCCGGCAGAGGGCCGGCTTCGAGCTCGACGCGGGGCGCCCATCCCATCGAACCCGCCGCGAGCGCCAGGTTCTCTATCGCGCAACCGAGCCCGATGTGCATCTCGCGCAGGAACGGATCCATGGTGCCGAGCGATCGAGACCTGTCCGAGAACACGTCGATGTGATCCGGGTGGACCTCGAACAGCCAGGGTTGCGTGTTGTGCGGGCTCGCGGCGAGCACCGCCGCGCGCACGAGCTCGGCGAGCTCGCCGCCGCGCTGCCCGCGGAACGCGGTCCAAGGGGCGAACGGCTCGCCCGCCCGATCGTCGAACACACCCCGGCCGGCAGCGTACCAGCCCGCTCCCGCCGCCACGGCGAGCGTCGCGACGCCTTCCAGCAGGCGCCGCCGCGAGACCTTGAGGTTCCTCTCCATGATGCGCTCCATCCTCCAGAGGACGTCTGACCGGGCTCCACGAGCGACGGCCATGCGCAGAGATTGAGGCGGTTCTGACGATTAGTACAGGACATTGCTCTAATACTATATATTAGTACGGCTAATGATCGAGGCTCTCCCCGACGACTTGAATCTCCTGCTCGCGCTTGACGTGCTGCTGCGCGAGCGGCACGTGACGCGCGCGGCGAAGCGGCTCGGCATCACGCAGTCGGCTGCGAGCCAGCGGCTCGGGCGGCTGCGCGAGTTCTTCGGCGATGCGCTGCTCGCTCCGGGGCGGCCGCTGCTCGCCCTCACGCCGCGCGCCGAGGCGCTCGCCGATCCGCTGGCTCAGGCGCTCGCGAGCTTGCGAGCGGCGGTCCAGGCCGGCGCGCCGTTCGACCCAGCGACGTCCGAGCGCCGCTTCGTGCTGCTCGGCAACGATCTGCTGGAGGCCGTCGCCCTGCCGCGGCTCTTGCCCCTGCTGGCGCGCGAGGCGCCGCACATCACGGTGCAGGTCGACCGCGCCGAAGCGGACTTCGTGAGGCGCCTCGAGCGGGGAACGGCGGATCTCGCGTTCGTCCCGGAGTTCCTCGTGCCCCCGTCGTCACGACAGCTGCGCTTGCCGGAGGAGGGATTCGTGACGCTGATGCGCAGGGACCACCCCGCAGCGTCGCGGCGGCTGACCCTGGAGCGCTACCTGGAGCTCGGGCACGTGCTGATCGCTCCGCACGGCATGCCGGGCAGCCTGGTCGATCGCGCGCTGGAAGCTCGTGGGCGGCGGCGGCGGATCGTCGCGCAGGTCCAGCACTTCGTGACGGTGCCTTTCCTGATCGCGGCATCGGACCTCGTGGTGACGTGTCCCGCGACGGTCGCGGCGGTGTCGAGGCCCTTCGGCCTACGCGCGGTCCGGCCCCCCGTCGAGCTCGGCGTGGACCGATCTTCGGCTGTCTGGCACGAGCGCGTGCACGACGATCCAGGCCATCGCTGGCTGCGCTCCTGGCTCAGCAAGGCGATCCGCGCGGGCGCGAGGACCCGACCCAACCAGGTTGACCCCACCCAGGTTGACGGGAAGGGCAAACCCGAAACGACCCACCCAGGTTGACCCGACCCGCCGCCGGGTGACGGAGCATGGCACGGTCCGCCATGGCGCCGCCACCTGCAGGCATGGGTAAGTACTTGGTAAGTACTTGAGATCGTTCACCACGATGGCCGGCACGGCTCTTGGAATTCTGCCCGACCATGAGCCAGCCCCGCCAGATCGCGCCCGGCGCAACCTACCTGATCACCCGTCGCGTCCTGCGCCGGCATCTCCTCTTCCGCCCCGACGCAGCCATCACTCAGCTCTTGGTCTACGCCCTCGCGGTCTCGACCCGCCGCTACGGCATCGAGGTCCATGCGCATTGCGCGATGTCGACGCACCTGCACCTCGTCGTGACCGACGTGAACGGCGTTCTGCCGCGCTTCCTGCAGTTCTTCCATCGCATCGTCGCGCTCGGCACGAAGGTGCTCCGTGCGTGGGAAGGGCCGGTATGGGATCATGAGGCCACGAGCGTGGTGCGGCTGCTGACACGCGCGGCGGTCGTGGAGAAGATCGCCTATGTCCTCGCAAACCCTGTGGCCGCTGGACTCGTCCCGCATGCGCATGAGTGGCCGGGCGCCAAAGTGAAGGTGGGCGAGATCGGCCTAGGCGTGTTGTGCGCGGCGCGTCCCGCCGCATACTTCGACCCCAAAAATCCACAGTGGCCGGAGGAAGCAACGCTGTCACTCACGCTGCCGCCGACCATCGAGCATGACAGCGCCGAGGACTTTCGCCATGCCATCGCCGCCGAGCTCGAGAGGCAAGAATTGCAGGCGCAAGCGGAGGTGAAGCAGCGAGGGCGCCGCTTCCTCGGCGCCGAACAAGCCGGCAAGGTCTCGCCCCATGAGCGCATCACGAGCCTCGAGGCGCCGCGCGCTGGCAATCCGACGTTTGCTGTCGGCCGCAAGCAGGGTGACGCTTGGCGCTCGGCTCGTGCCGCTGTACGCGGGTTTCGCGCCTTGTACCGGGCGGCGCTCGAGCGGTGGCGTGCCGGCGTGCGCAGCGTGGTATTCCCGGCAGGGACGTGGTGGATGTGCACGTTTCACGGCGCCAACATGGCCGATGTTGTGCTCACGATGTAGGTATTTAGAGGGTAAAAGGGCAGGGACAACCTGGGTGAGGTGGCGCGCGCGGCTCCCGGGTCAACCTGGGTGGCACGGGTTGTTCGCGGCTCCCGGGTCAACCTGGGTGGCACGGGTTGTTCGTGACGACGAATCCCAATGCCTCCACGCTGGCGCGAGCGTCGCCGTCCCAGCCGAGCTGCGGATCTAGGCGAAGCTCGCCCGGCGCGAGCATGGCGGGCAGCGCCATCAGACCAACGAGCTCGACCGCATCGAGCTCCGCGCCAGTGTCGCCCGCGAACGGCGGACACAGCACGCGCCCTGCCGGCGCGAACGCCAGCGCTGCGCGCAGCGGCCCGCCCAGCGTCGCGCGCAGCACGGCGAGATCGTTGCCGATGGTGGCTGGCGTGGCAGGCGCCGGCCAGATCCATACCGCGAGGCCGGGCAGGTCGGCCACGCAGACCGCCATCGCGCGCGCGGGGGGGAGCGCGCGGCCACGGGCACCGAGGGGCGATGCCGCGATCGCGGCGACGATGAGCCCCGGCCGGGCGAGCGTCAACGCCGCGAGCCGACCGAGGTTGCGCTGAGCCGCCGTCCGGCGAGCGGCGATCGCGGCAAGGTGGTCGGGACGATCGTAAACGAGCTCGACCTCGCGCTGCATCGCCACGTGAGGCGAGGTCTGCGCCGCCGCGGCAAGCGCCCGCTCGCGGGCCTCGCCGTCCGACGTTGGCCCTCCCTTCTCCGGGAGCGCCGCGGCTTCCTCGATTTCCAGACGCTCCCGGAGGAGCTGCGCCACCCGCGAGGACAGACCCAGGGAGCCGAGCGACCAGGCGGCGGAGAACCAGTCCGCCGGCTCCGCGAGCGCGAGCGCCTCGGTCGAGGCGCGATCCCAGGCGGCGAGCGCCTCTCCGAGCGGAAGGCCGAGCGCGCGGAAGAGCGCGCCCGCCTCATCCAGCGCCGCCGCCGCGCCCGGATCGCCGAGATTTCGCCGCGCGCGCCCGATCGCCCTCGACGCGTAAGCGACCCAGGTTCGGAGTGGCGGCGCGGCGTGCTCGGCAATCTCGCGGGCGGAGGTCGCGAGCGCCAGGGCGTCGTCGGCGCGGCCGAGCTCGAGCGCAAGCTCGGAGAGGAACGTGAGGGCGCGCGCGCGGCCGAACGCGTCGCCGAGGCGGGCGCACAGCCACTCCTGTCGCTGGAGCGGCGCTCGGGCGCGCTCCAGGGCGCCGAGGCCGAGCGCCGCCGCGCCGAGCTGGCCGCAGGCGATCGCCTCGCCCACGGAGTCGCCCCGGCGGCGGTGCAGCTCGGCCGCGTGCTCGAGCAGCGCCTCGGCCGCCCCGTGCGCGCCGAGGGTCACGTAGAGCGTGCCGAGCGAGTTCAGGATCTGCGCGCGCTCGCCGAGGAACGGCTCCGAGCGGCGCAGCGCCGACAGCAGCGTGCGCTGCGCAGCCGCCGCGTCGCCGAGGAGCCGCTCGGCCGTACCGCGGTAATGGAGGGCGACGACCGCGGCGCGGCGCCCGGGATCGCCTGCGGCCGCGATGGCGTCGAGCTCCTCGATGGCGGACGCGCAGGCCGATCGGACGTCGCGGCGCAAGCGCGCGAGCGCCGCCTCGCACCGCGCGAGGTCCCGGGCCTCGGCGGCCCCTCCTCGATCGAACGCGGCGACAGCGCCCTCGAGGTGCAGGACGGCCGCGTCCAGCGCCCCCTCACGCAACGCGAGCGCGCCGCGCCCGAAGCCGAGCGCCGCCGCGACGAGCGGCCCGCCCTCGAGCACCACCGCCGCAGGATCGCGGCCGACACCGAGGAGCGCCTCGACGCGGTCGAGCTCGGCGCGGACCTCTGCGCCCGGCGCGCTCCGCAGCAGCCGCGACAGCGACGACACGCCGTCGATCGGATCAAGCGGGAGCACCGCGCTCCTCCACCCCCTCGCCGCGCGCCCCGCGCGCGAGCCCGTGCAGCGCCGCCTTCACCGCCTCGATCGAGAGCTCCGGCCACGCGGCGCGGATGCGCGCGACGTGCGCGGTCACGTGTGGCGCCGCGAACGACGTACCGGTCCAGCGCCGCTCGCCGCCGCCGGGCGCGGGCGCGAGCACGTCGTCGCCGGGCGCGAGGATCTCGTGGTCGAGCGTGAGCTCGCTCCGGAGCGCCTCCGGGTCCTGAAAGGCCCCTCTGCCGACGCCGATCAGCGACTTGAAGCGCCCTGGATAGGTGCGGAACGCCGCCGCGTTCGGGCCGGCGGCCACGAGCACGACCTCCGCCGTGTAGGCGGCGTCCGCGACCTCGTAGAGCTCGACCAGCGAGCGGTAGTCGCCCGGGCGGAGCGGCGCGTTCTTCGGGATGTCGATGCCGAGGCTCAGGTTGACCACGGAGAATCGCTCGCGGACGCAGAAGCGCAGCGCGGCGACGAGCCCGTCACGCGAGCACCGCCCGTCATCGCCGAGCGCGCGGACGCTCGTGATCTCGGCCGCGGGCGCCATGCGGTGGACGATGCCCGCGCACGCCGTCCCGTGCCCGCTGAGATCGCCCGGAGCGCACGGCGCGACCCCGTGCGCGCCACCGCCAGCGCCGCGCTGGACGAGGGCGACGTGCCGCAGCGCCGCTGCGCGCAGCGCGGGGTGCGAGGCATCGACGCCGGAGTCGATCAGCGCGACGCGCACGCCGGCGCCGCTCCGCGCGCCCGGGCGTGGCGCGCCGTGGAGCTCGCCGCCCGGTCCTGCCGGAGGTGCCGTGGTCACGCGGAGCTCCCCTCCCCTGCGGAGGCCGGCTCCCCTGAATCGCCCGCGCCGATCGCGTAGGCGTCGATCCGCGCGAGGAGGTCGAGGGCCAGGCGGGCCTCCGCCTCGCCGCGCTCGGCGAGCCTGCCCACCACCGCGGCGAGCTCCAGGCGGCGGCGGTACTCGGGCGTGAGGCGCAGCGCGTGGATGTGCCGCTCCAGCGCGGCGCGGAGCGAGGTCGGCGGCGGGGCCGCCCCTTCCGGGATGGGAGGTTCCGCGCCCGCGGCTGCGCGCCCGCCTGGCCCCGCCGGCTGGCCTGGCGCCTGCGCGAGCAGGTCCGGCATCGCGCGCGCGAAGAGCTCGAAGACGACGCGCTCGGTGCGGAACGACTCCACGGTGAGCGCGAGGACCTCGGCCAGCCGCTCGGCCAAGTCGAGCTCCCGCCCGCCGAGGGGCGCGTCGTGCGAGAACAGCGCGGCGCCGCCCACGGTCGCTGCGCCGACGCGGATCGGCACGAAGATCGCGGACGCCGGCGCGGCGGCCAGGAGCGGCCGGAGCGGCGCGATCATCGGATCGCCGTCGGACAGCTCCACCGCGTGCCCGCCGCCGCCACCGAGCAGGTACGCGAACGGGGTGCCGCTCGGCGGCAGCTCCGCGCACGGCGCGCGGAAGCCGACCGCGTCAGCGACGACGGGGACCGTGAGGCGCCCGAGCGTTTCCATCTCGAGCGCGACGAGCGCCTCCGCGCACGGCATCGCGAGGCACGCGAAGCGCAGGTGCTCCCCGAGCCCGCGCACCCGCGCCTCCACCGCGCCGAGGAGCGCCGCCGACTCGACGGTCGAGAGCAGGTCGCGCAGGCGCGCCGTGAAGGGCGCGAGCGGCGAGCGCAGCGCGTGCGGGTGGGGCGGGAGGGCCCGCGCCGGGGCGGGCGGGACACCCGGCGCGGAGCGGTCGGCGAGCGGCATGGGCCGCCGATGCTACCGCCGGACCGCGCCGGAGCGAACCGCCATCACACCCGTGGGATCCGGTTGACGTGCCCAGCTCCTCTCCTAGCATGCAGCGACATGCGGCGATTCGGCTGTCCGGCGCACCGTCCGAAGCGTCCGGCCGCGCGCGCGGCCGCTCGAGCGCGATCCACGGCCGCGAGGCCCCTCGATCCGGCGCGGGCGCGATGAGCCCGCCCGTCCGCGAGGGACGGCGTCGCCTCGCCGTCGTCCTGTGGGGTGTCCTTGGTGTCGTGGCCGTCCTGGTCGAGGCCATCGTTCGTCTCGGCGCGACGGCGGCGCGCATCCTGACGGGGCACACGCTCACGACGGGACAGCTGGTCCTGCTCGCGGCCTGGACGGTCACGATCGCCTACTTCGAGGGGTACCGCGGCTTTCAGCAGCGCTTCTCGCCGCGGGTCGTCGCGCGCGCGCTCCACCTCGCCGAGCACGGGCGGCCCCTCCACGTGGCGCTGGCGCCGCTCTACTGCATGGCGCTCCTCCACGCGACGCGCCGCCGGCTGATCGCGACGTGGGCGCTCGTCGCAGGCATCGTGGCGCTCATCCTGCTCGTGCGGCAGATGCCCCCGCCCTACCGCGCGATCGTCGACGCAGGCGTCGCCTTCGCGCTCGCCTGGGGGGCCGTATCCATCCTCGTCTGGCTCGCGCGGGGGCTCGCGGGCCGCCCGCTGGGGATCTCGGCGGACGTGCCCGAGGAGGCGCGCGGCGCTGCCGTCGACGCCGAGCACCTCGCCCGTCAGGCCGCGCGGGCAGGGGGCCCCTGCGATCCGTGACCTCCGCGCGAGCGGGGCGACAGCGCGCGCGTCTTCGTCAGCCCGCCGCCGACCTCGCGGATCGCTGCAGCGCCTCGGCCAGAAGCGACCGGTAGAGCGGCGAGCTCTCGCGGAGGGAGTCATGCGTGCCCACCGCCGCGACCCGACCGCCGTCGAGCAGCACGTTGAACGTCGACCTGAGGAGGTGCGGCGCGTGGGTCACGACGATGGCCGTGCGCCCGGCGGCGACCTCGCACGCCGTGCGGAGGACCGCCTCGGCGGTGGCGCCCGGCAGGCCCGCCTCCGGCTCGTCCAGCACGAAGACCCGCGGCTCGCGCAGCAGCACCCGCGCGAGCAGCAGCCGCCGCGCCTCACCGCCCGACAGGCTCGGCGGTGAGGCGCGCACCTCCGTCGCGAGGCCGCGCGCGGGCCGCGCCTCGCCCTCCGCCGGCGGCGCGCCTGCGAGCTCGTCGAGCTCCACCCGGAGGAGCGCCTCGCGCATGCGCTCCTCCGTGGGCGCGGGCTCGAGGCCGAGCGCCAGGTTGTCCGCGATGCTCCGCTCGAACAGCCGCGCCGATTGCCCCACCACCCCGAACAGCCGCGGAAGCTCCTCGGGCGGGATCTGCCGCAGATCCACGCCCCCCACGGCGATCGCGCCCGACGACGGCTCGTCGAGGCGCAGGAGCAGGCGCAGGAGCATCGACTTGCCGCTGCCGGAGCGACCGCAGACGCCGACCACCGCTCCGGCGGGGATCGAGAGGGACACGCCATCGAGGACGGGGCGGCTCGCGCCCGGCGGCGTGAACGTGACCCCCTCGAATGCGATCGACAGGGGGCGCCTCGCCTCGCCGTCCAGCTGCATGGCGAGGCCGCCGGAGGGGCGCGGCGGGTGCTCGGGCAGGCGCAGCAGCGCGAGCGTCGCGCGCAGCAGGGGGGCGCGCTCGATGAAGCCGGCGCGGAGGGCGTCGAGCGCCTCGAGGCGCGCCATCAGCAGCGGCACCATGAGCAGGAGCTCTCCGACCTCGCCTGCGCCGGCGACCCCGCGAGAGGCCGCGAGCGCGGCGACGATGACGAGCGGCGAGAGCGCGGCGAGCGTGCCCTTGATCTGGCCGGAGACGGCGAGCGCCTGGCCGAAGCGGCGGCGCGCGTCCGCGACCCGGCGCGCGGCCCCAGCGAGCTCTCTCTCGGCCTGGGCGCGCGCGCCGAGCAGGCGGAGGTCCTCCGCTCCCGAAAGCGCCTCGCCCACCGCGCCGAAGACGGCGGTGTCGGCGTGCTGCATCTCCCGCATCGCGCGCGCCACGCGGCCCGAGGCCCGGTCCGCCGCGAGGCGCGAGGCCGCGAACAGCGCCGCGCCGCCCGCGAGGACGAGCGCCATGCCGCTCGAGACCAGCGACCCGGCCAGGACCGCGAGCGTCGCGAGCGCCTGGGGCAAGCCGGTCGCGACGGCGATCGCGAAATCGGCGACGAGGCCGGCGTCCCGCGCGATCGCGAGCCGCACGACCTCCGCGCCCCGGACGGGCGGCGCGGGCCCGGCGCTCGGCGGCCGCGGCGCGGGCCCCGCCGCCTGCGCCGCGACGAGCGCGCGCCCGGCGGCGTCCACGTCGCGGGGCGAGGCGGAGAGCGCCGCCCGGAAGAGCGCGACGCGGAGCGCGGCGGTGAGGTCGCCGCCGAGCTCCGAGCTCTTCCGGCCCGAGAGCACCGCCAGGGAGGCGGACACGAGCGTGGCGCCGAGCGCTGCGAGGACCACGGCCGCGGGCGGTGAGCCGGCGAGCAGCCGGGCGAGCGCGCCGCCGATGCCGCCCGAGGGCGGCGCCTCGCGCCCGGAGACGGCGCCGATGGCCACGCCGGCGATCGCCGGGAGCAGGCCGGACAGCGCGCCCGCGAGCGACGACAGGGCCACGACGAGGGCGAGGCGCGCGGCGGCGCTGGAAGAGCCGCCTCGCAGGCCTCCCGATGACGACGACACGGGGGGCACGCTCCCCTCGCGCAGCGAGCGAAGACCGATCCGCAGGATCGCGAGGAGCGCGCGCATCGACGTGCGATGCCACGGTACACTGCCGGCGCCGTTGCGCGCGACGCGCATTCGATCGACCCTTTCACCGTGCGCACCGCGTTCGTGGCCCTGCTCCCGCTGCTCGCGGCCTGCGAGCGCCCGCCGCCCTCGCCGCCGGCGGGGGCCGACGCCGGGGCGCTCACCCCCTGGGCGCGCGGCGCCGCGTCGCTGGACGAGCGCGGCGCCCGCCTCCGGACGGACAGCGCGCCGGCGGTGGGGTCCGTCGAGCCGGATGCGCTCGAGGAGATCCTCGCCGCCGCGCGGGAGGCCGCCTCCAGGCCGGCCGACGGCGTGAGCGTCGCGAAGATCGGCACGAGCACCGGCCTCCCGGCGCCTTCCGCGCTCCCGCCGGAGCCGGCGCCCGCCCCCACCCCTGCCCCCCGCTCGCGCGTCGAGATCGGCGCGCCCATGGTGCAGGCCAACATGTCGAGCCCGGCGATCGAGAAGGCGGCGCGGGCGCAGCTCTACTGGGACCTCGTGCAGCGCTGCCGCGGCCCGGGCGGGAGCCTGCTGCCGCCTGACGCCATCCGGGTGGAGTTCAACGTCGACGCCGAAGGCTATATCGTGGTGCCGACGATCATCGGGAGTGCGTCCGACCCCCGCTACGACGAGGCGGCCACCTGCATGCGGCGGGAGCTGTCGGGCGCAGCGTTCCGCGCGCCGGCAGGCGCGCGCGGGCTCCCAACCCGGGTCGACGCCACCGTGCCTTCGGTCGACTGAGCCGGAGCGGATCCGGCGGGCGTGCTGGCTGCCAACTCCGGGCTGCCCGCCCGCAGACCGCCCGGGCTCGGGCAACCCACCCGGGTTGGGTCATCCGGGTTGGGTCATCCGGGCCGCCCACCCAGGTTGAGTCATCCGGGCTGCCCACCCAGGTTGGGTCGGCCGACCGCCGGGCTGCCCACCCAGGTTAGGTCGGCCGCCGGCCGCCGCCGACCGCTGACAGCGGAAAGTGAACCGGGGTCGGGGCGCCCCGCCCAACCTGGCCGCCCAACCCGGGTCGGGTTGGGGTCGAAGCGGCTTGGTCCAACGGGTCGACCGACCGGGGTTGGGTCAACCGGGGTTGGGTCGCCTCAGTCGAGGCGTGAGACCCCGAGCGATCGCATGAGCGCCCGCTTCTTGTCCTGGTGCTCGTGCATCCGGCGGAGGACGTCGACCACGAACGCGACCGTCGCGACGATGTTCTCTCCCTGGTTGAGCATCACGCACTCCGCGCGCGAGCTCATCGCCGCGTCCGTCACCTCCCCGCGGGTCGGCACGCCGGTCTTGTTCAGGCTCTCGAGCACCTGCGTCGCCCAGATCGCGGGGACCAGCCCCGCCTCGCAGAGCCACAGGAGCTCCTCCTGGACCTCCGCCAGCCGCATGAACCCCATCTCGACGGCCATATCGCCGCGCGCGAGCATCACCCCCACCTGCTCGCTGCGCATCGCCGTGAGCAGGAGCCTCGGGAACCGCGCGAACGCAGGCGTCGTCTCGATCTTGAGGACGATCCCGAGCTGAGCCGCCCCGCGCGCGGCGAGCTCCGCCTGGAGGCGCTCCACATCGGAAGGAGACCGAACG
Organism: Sorangium sp. So ce327; assembly: GCF_051530205.1. Lineage (NCBI taxonomy): Bacteria > Pseudomonadati > Myxococcota > Polyangiales > Polyangiaceae > Sorangium > Sorangium sp. So ce327. The sequence continues at coordinate 7,715,050 of NZ_CP150330.1, forward strand.
AACGAGAGCCCCACCATGTCCGCGTGGCGCGCGATGAAGTCGAGATCCTCGAGGTCCTTCGGCGTGAGCGACGGGATCCCGAGCTCGGTGTCCGGAAAGTTCAGGCCCTTTCCTGGCTTCAGCTTCACGGAGCCTTGGCGCGCGAAATCCACCTCCACGAGCGCGGCGCCTCCGGTCACGAGCTTGACCGTGCCGCCGAGCCGCCCGTCGTCGTAGAACACCCGGTGCCCGGGCCGGAGGTCGTCGACGATCTCCGGGATGGTGCACCCGAGCGCGAGCACCTCCCCCGCGCCGGTGCTGCCCGCCGAGGCGCGCGCCCGCTTCACGTCCTTGCAGAGCCAGAGCCGGGGCCGCTCGCCCCGCTCGGGCAGCGTGACGCGCGCCGGATCCCCGTCGATCTTGCTCACGCGCGGGTTGGGCCCGGCGATGTCGCAGAGGACCTTGCACCGTACCCCGGTCTCCCGTCCCGCCTCCCGGAGCCGCTCGATGAGCCCGGCCCACGCGCCCGCGTCCTCCTTCGCGCAGTTGATCCGCGCGACGTCCATCCCTCCCTCGAGCAGCCGCTTCAGCTCCCCCTTCCGCGCGTCCCCGGGCAGCGTCACCATCACCCGCGTCGCTCGCCCCTGGCGCCCCTCCCCGAGCAGCGCCCGCGCGTGCTCCTCGATCAGCGCGCCCCCCGACGCGAACGTGGTGGGCGACTCGCCGGGCGGCCGCACCTCGGGGCGCCGCGCGAGCGCGTCGAGCGCCCCGCGCACGGCGTCGAGGGAGGCCAGCGCGCAGCGCTCCAGGCGCCCCAGCGAGCTCAGCCCGAGCGAGGCGAGCTGCCGTTGCAGGTCGCGGATGTCCTGCTGCCGGACAGCGAGGTAATGCAGCAGGTTCGTCGCTCCCGCCCGGTGCTTCGGGTGCACCGCATCGACCAGGTGCCGGTTTCGCAGCTCGTGCTCGATGGCGCTCGCCCGCAGCGCCTCGACGGCGGCGAGGGTGCGCTCGACAACCTGCAGGTCGGGATAAACCATGGCGCGATCTCCTCCGGGCTCCGGCGCGCGGCCCCTCGCGTCCGCTGCGGCGCACCGCGCGCCGCGCGCCGACGAGTCGAGTCCAGCACCGCGCGCAAGGCCAGTCCAGCGCCCCACGCCGTAAGAGCCCCGCCGACGGCAGGACGTCTCCGTTCCTCCACAGCGGCGTCATCGAGCGCCGCCATGCCGAGGCGGCGCGACGGCAAGGGCAGCCTCGAGCGCTACGCCGGCGCGCGGTACCGCGCCACGACGACCGTGATGTCGTCGTCCGGGCTCGGGCACCACCCCTCGACCTCCCTCAGGATCCTGTCGCGGATCGCCTCGACCGGCGCGGTCTGCACGGACTCGATGGCGGTGCAGAGCCGCTCCAGCCCGAACTGCTCGCGGTGCGCGTTGCGCGACTCCGTCACCCCGTCACTGTAGAGCACGAGCACGTCCCCGTCCTCCAGGACGAACTGGGCGTCCCGCGTCACCTCGTCGATGACGGGCAACACGCCGATCCAGACGCCCGAGCTCGGGATGCACACGCACCGCCGCGTGCGCGCCGAGCACACGATGATGTCGTCGTGCGCCCCGGCGAACGTCACCCGCCCGCCCCGCTCGTACCGGAGCAGGAGCAGCGTCGCGTGCTCGTCCCGCTTCAGGCGGCTGCGCACGTTCTTGTAGAGCGCCTTGTTGAGCGCCGCGAGCAGCTCGCTCGGGCTCGCGCCCGGGTCCCTGCTCGTCAGCGCCGACACCATGCTCTGGATCATCAGCATCACGAGCCCCGCAGCGAGCCCGTGCCCCGCGACGTCGCCGATCCCGAGCCACCCCCCACCGGGCGTCGCGATGACGTCGTAGTAGTCGCCGCCCACCTCGGCCGCCGGCGTCATGGCCGCGGAGAGCTCCAGCCCCTCGATGTGCAGCTGCTCCGGCACCAGCGTCGTCTGGAGGCGCGCCGCGAGCGCCGTCTCCTGCCGCTCGCTCTCCTGCTCCAGCCGCTCGCGCAGCTCCACCTGCCGCACCATCTCCCGGTGCAGCGCCACCGTCTTCACCGCGGAGCCGATCTGGAGCCGCAGCGCGTCGTAGACCATCTCGTTCATGCCGCTGTTCAGCGCCATCACCCCGAAATACTCCGTGTCACCGAACGTGAGCGGCATCACGACGACGCTCGTGCGCTCGCTCGAGCTCAGGAACCCGGGAGGGGCCAGGGAGCGCGACGGGAAGCTCTCGGTCGGCGGCGTCACCGCGTGGCCGTCCTCCATCAGGAACAGCGTCTTCAGGGTGGCTCGCTGGGCGTCGTCGTAGAGCGAGACGGCGGCGCGCGTGAAGTGCAGCCTGGGCATCTCCGAGGCCAGCATGCGCTGGAACAGGGGCAAGCTCAGGCACGTCGAGAACCACCGCCCGCTCCAGCTCAGGTCGATCGAGGCGACCTCCACGTCGAGGCGCTGCCGCCCCTCCACGCGCACGGACGCGCTCCCGATGAGGACGCGGCACGCATGCCACAGCCGCTCCAGGGCCTCGTTCACGGCGGCGTCGCCCCCCTCCTCGACCGGCCGCCGGAGCCGCGCGCGCAGGAGCGTCACCACGCCCTGGAACAGATCGAGGAACACCCCCTCGCGCCCGGCCGTGTCGAGGACGCGCTCCAGCACGTGCAGGAAGCACCCCTCGTGGCCCTCGAGCTCCTCCTCCAGCGCCGACAGGAGCCCGCCGGCCCAGCCGTCGAGCGACGCGGCCGGGATCCCCACGGCCTGCTCGAGCGCGCGCTCCAGCTCGTCGCGCCGGCCGCCGAGCGACATCGCCCCGAGGCGCGGCGGGCTCGTGAGCGGCCGCATCGCGACCGCCTGGTACGCGCAGCCGCAGGACTCGCGCCGCGTGAGCTCGATCTGCTGCATGTTCCGATCGGGGACGGCCTCGCCGTCGAGCATGCGCACGACCGTCTCGAGCGCGATCTCCCCGAGCCGCTTGATCGGCTGGCGAACCGTCGTCAAGGACGGCTTCGCGTAGCGCGCCACGCCCACGTCGTCGAAGCCGCACACAAGGATGTCCCTCGGCACGTGGAGGCCCCGCGCCTTCAAGAGCTCGATCGCGCCGAGGGCCATGTTGTCGTTCGCCGCGACCACGGCGTCGATCTCGACCCCGCGGTCCAGGATCTCGGCCATCGCGGCGCGGCCCGTGTCGATCGTGAACTGGCCGCTCGCGACGAGGCGCTCGTCGTACGGGATCGCGCGCGCGGCGAGCGCCTTGCGGAACGCGTCGGCGCGGATCCTCGCCTCCTCGTTGTTGACCGGCCCGCCGATGTACGCGACGCGCCGGCACGCGTGATCGTCGAGCAGGTGGCCGGCCGCCATCTCGATCCCGAGGCCGTTGTCCACGAGGATGCTCGGGATGCCCTCCAGCGGGATCCCGATGCTGCACAGGGGCATCGGCGCGTAGTCCTGGCAGAAGCGCTGCACCCCCTCGGCGCCGACGAAATTGCACAGCGTCGCCGACGCGACCACGATGCCGTCGACCGCCTCCGCGCTGACGAGGCGGTAGATGCTGTTCTGGGCGGCCTCGGAGGGACCGTGGGCGGAGAGCGTCTCCCCGACGGCGATCACGAGGTTGACGTCGTGCGCCTCGGCGGCGCGCTCGACCCCGATCCGCAGCGCGGATTGGTACTCGCCGCGCACATAGTCCATCACGAGGGCGATCGTCCGGCGCTTCTTCATCTTGTCCTGCGGCTCTCCGGTCAGGTGTCCTCGATCGAGACCAGCTCCGGAGACATGCGCTCGAGCGCCGCCAGGCTCCGTCTCTGCCATCCCAGCCGCGCGTCCGTGCGGAACTGCACCTTGCACTTCAGCCCCTGGCCCGCGAGCCCGCAGATGAAGCTGATGAACGCTTTCAGGCAGCTCGAGTTGAGAAAGTAAAGAGCCCTTATATCGAACTGCACCGCGCTGATGGAGAGGCGCATGACCTCTCCCTGGAGGGCCTTGAGGCAAAGGCCGAGCGGCGCCGCCGCCGCCATGTCGCCCGTGCCGGTGAGCTTGACGCCGAGGGTGTCGTCCCTCAGGGTCGGCTCGATCCCGAAGCTGTCCGTGACGACAGGCTCAACCCGTAAACCGCTCATCTCCCCTCCATCCCGCAACCGGCGCCTGCGCGATGATCGTCAGCCTGCTCCCCTCGATCGTGTAGTCCACGTCGAGCCCGCCCTCCGCGCGCACCCGCGCGAGGCCGAGCCCGGATACCCCTTCTACCATCGCCGTCTCACAGATGAGTTCGTCATAGTGCTTCACAGGATCGCTCGCCGACCTCAGCGCGGAGAGCCGCCTCTCCACCTCGCGCAGCCGCTCCGGCGATGCCTCGTTCCGCGCGCGGATCACGAGGACCCGCGCGCCCTCGCCCCCCTCCAGCGCCAGCTCGATGCTGACCTCCGGGCCGGACGAGTACTTGATGAGGTTCTCGACGAGCTCGTGCGCGGCCATGTAGAACCGCGAGCTCTCACTCTCATCGTCCAGCACCATCCCACAGAAGCTGGACACCAGCCGTAACACCGCGCTAGCCATCCGTTCACTAGGGAAAAACGTGATGCACAAGAACGGTGAAGCGTCCTGGCCCAGTCCGGAAGCTAACACGGTTCACGCAGCCTACGTAATTCTTGCACCGGATCCAATCCCCCCTTGGTCGGCCGTGTGCCCATGTAGGCGAGCGAACGATCGCGAGCGCTCCAGCGCGCTGTTCACGGCGTCCGTCTCGACCGCGCGCTCACCGCTTCGACGGGCGCGCCGGCCGCGCCTCGACCGATGCGTCAGGGCTGCCGGGGGGCGCGGTACCTCGCCACGACGATCGTGATGTCGTCGTCGGGGCTCGGGCACCACCCCTCGACCTCGTTCAGGATCCTGTCACGAATGACCACGACGGATTCGGTCTGGACGGCCTCGATGGTGGTGCAGAGCCGTTCGAGGCCGAACTGCTCATGGTGAGCGTCGCGCGCCTCGGTCACTCCATCGCTGTAGAGCACGAGGACGTCGCCGTCCTCCAGGACGAACTCGGCGTCTCGCGTCATGTCGTCGATGGATGGCAGCGCGCCGATCCAGACCCCCGAGCTCGGGATGCACACGCAGCGGCGCGTCCTCGCGCGGCACACGAGGATGTCGTCGTGCGCCCCGGCGAACGTCACCCGCCCGCTCCGCTCGTACCGGAGCAGGAGCAGCGTCGCGTGCTCGTCCCGCTTCAGGCGGCCGCGCACGTTCTCGTACAGCGCCGCGTTGATGGCCGAGATCACCCTGGCGGGGCTCGCCCTCGGGTCCCTGCGCGTCAGCGCCGAGACCATGCTCTGGATCATCAGCATCACGAGCCCCGCCGCGAGCCCGTGCCCCGCGACGTCGCCGATCCCGAGCCAGCCGCCGTCGGCGGTCGCGAGCACGTCGTAGTAGTCGCCGCCCACCTCGGCGGCCGGCTTCATGAGGGCGCAGAGCGAGAGCCCCGCGACCGACAGCCGCTCCGGGACCAGCGTCGTCTGGATGCGCGCCGCGACGACGCTCTCCTGGCGGACCCTCTCCTGCTCCAGCCGCTCGCGCGCCTCCACCTGACGGACCATCTCCCGGTGCAGCGCCGCGGCCTTGGTCGCGGAGCCGATCTGGAGGCGGAGCGCGTCGTAGATCAGCTCGTGCGCGCCGCTGCTGAACACCGCGACACCGAACTTCTCCTCGTCGCCGAACGCGACGGGGAGCGCGATCATGGTCGTGCGCTCCCGGCCTCCGAGGAACCCGTCGGGCGCGAGGCGCCGCGCCGGGAAGCTCGCCGCCGGCGGGTCCACCTCGCGGCCGTCCTCCATCAGGAAGAGCGACCTCATGACACCTCGTTGCGCCTCGGGAGCGTCGTCATATAGCGACACCACGGCCCGCGATATCCCGAGGGCCGGCAGCTCCGACGCGAGCACGCGCTTCAGGCTGGGCAGGCTCAGGCACGTCGAGAAGCTCCGCGCGCTCCAGCTGAGGTACGTCGCCGCGAGCTCCACGGTCAGCCGCCGCTCCCCCTCGAGCCGCATCGACGCGCTCGAAATGACCATACGCGACACGTGCCATAGCCGCTCGAGGGCATCGTAGAGAGCGACCCCCCCACCGCCCGACGGCGGCCGGCCGAGCCGCTCCCGGAGCACATCGATCATGGCCTGGAAGTGATCGAGGATCGCGCCCGCGCGCCCCGCCGCGTCGAGGAGCGCCTCGAGCGCGTGCCGGAAGCGGCCCTCCCGCCCCGCGAGCTCGTCCTCCAGCGCCGACAGGAGCTCGCCTGGCCAGCCATCGAGAGAGCCAGTCGGGATGGCCACGCTCCGCCTGAGCGCGGTCTCCAGCGACTCCCGCCGCGCCGCGACCAGGGACGCGCCGTCGCGCGGCGCCGAGGCCGACGGCGCGAGCGAGGCGCTCGCCTGGACCCGGCAGCCGCACGACTCACGGCACGTGAGCTCGACGTCGAGGAGCGCCACGTCCTCCACGACCTCGCCGTCGAGCATGCGCATCATCGTGTCCATCGCCTGGGCCCCGAGCCGCTTCATGGGCTGACGAACGGTGGTGAGCGACGGCTTCGAGAAGCGCGCGATGAAGGCGTCGTCGAAGCCGGACACGAGGATGTCCTGCGGGACGCGGAGCCCCCGCTCCGCGAGCAGCTCGATCACGCCGAGGGCCATCTTGTCGTTGGCGGCGACCACGGCGTCGACCTCGACCCCGCGGTCCAGGATGTCGCGTATCGCCACGCGGCCGCTGTCGATCGTGAACGCGCCCGCCGCGAAGAGGCGCTCGTCGAGCGGGAGGCCGCGCGCCGCGAGCGCCCCCCAGTAGGCGTCGGCGCGCGCCTTGGCCTCCTCGTTGTTGGCCGGTCCGCCCACGTACGCGATGCTCCGGCGCCCGTGGACGTCGAGCATGTGCCCGACCGAGAGCTCGATCCCGAGGCCGTTGTTCACGATGAGGCTCGGGATACCGTCGATCGCCATCCCGATGCTGAAGACGGGCAGCGGCGCGTACGCCCGGAAGAACTCGCGCATCCCCTCGATGCCGATGTGATGGCAGAGGGTCGCCGACGCGACGATGATGCCGTCGACCGTCTCCGGGCCGATGAGCTGATACACGCTGTTCTGGGCCGCCCCCCCCTCGCCGGGCAGCGCGAGCGTCTCTCCGAAGGCGATCACGAGATTGACGTCGTGGGCCTCCGCGGCGCGCTCGATGCCGAAGCGCACCTCGGACTGGTAGTCTCCCCCGACGAAGTCCATCAGGAAGGCGATCGTCCGGCGCTTCTCGCTCATCTCCCGCGGCTCTCGCGTCAGGTATCGGCGATGGTGACGAGCTCCGGACACATGCGCTCGATGGCCGTCAGGCTCCGCCGCTGCCAGCCCAGCCTCGCGTCGGTGAGGAACTCCACCTTGCACTTCGGCCCCTGGCTCGCGAGGCCGGCGATGAAGCTGATGAACGCCTTCAGGCAGCTCGAGTTCAGGAAGTAAAGGGCCCTCACGTCGAACTCGATGGCGCTCACGCGGAGGCGCGCCGCCTCGGCGTGGAGGTCCTTGAGCAGCAGACCGAGCGGCGCGACAGCCGCCATGTCGCCGGTGCCGGTGAGCTTGACGCTGAGGGTGTCCTCCCTCAAGGCCGGCTCGATCCCGAAGCTGTCCGTGACGACGGGCTCAACCCTTAAGCTGCTCATCGACCCTCCACCTCCCCACCGGCGCGTGCGCGATGATCGTCAGCTCGTTGCCCTGGATCGTATAGTCCACGTCGAGCCCGCCCTCCGCGCGCACCCGCGCGAGGCCGAGCCCCGACACCCCTTCTACCATCGCCGTCTCACAGATGAGTTCGTCATAGTGCTTCACAGGATCGCTCGCCGCCTTCAGCTCGAAGAGCCGCCTCTCCACCTCGCGCAGCCGCTCCGGCGACGCCTCGTTCCGCGCGGAGATCTTCATGACGCAGGAGCTCTCGCGCTCCTCCAGCGCGAGCTCGAGGCTGACCTTGGGGCCCGAGGAGTACTTGATGATGTTCTCGGCGAGCTCGTGCGCGGCCATGTAGAACCGCGAGCTCACGTTGGCGTCGTCCAGCACCATGCTGCAGAAGCTGGACACCAGCCGAAGCACGCTGTTGGCCATACGCTCGCTCGGATGGAACGAGATGCATAGAAACAGTGACCCGTTCGGACTCGGTTCGGACACTGACACGATTGGCGCAGCGTACGTGGTTCTCAACCCGGATCCAATCCCTTCTGCTGACACCGGCGATAGCGCTCATGTAGGAAAGCGGGCGGCCTCGGGCCACAGTTGCCACAGTCACAGTGTTCGAGGCGCGCTGTACCTCGCCACGACCACCGTGATGTCGTCATCGGGGCTCGGGCACCAGCCCTCGACCTCGCCGAGGATCCGGTCCCGGATCGCCTCGGCGGGCGCGCTCTGGGAGGACTCGATGGTTGAGCACAGCCGCTCGAGGCCGAACTGCTCATGGTGCGCGTTGCGCGCCTCCGTCACGCCGTCGCTGTAGAGCACGAGGACATCCCCGTCCTCCAGGACGAACTCGGCGTCTCGCGTCATCGCGTCAATGGCGGGCAGCGCACCGATCCAGACGCCCGAGCTCGCGATGCACACGCAGCGGCGGGTGCGCGCGCGGCACACGATGATGTCGTCGTGCGCCCCCGCGAACGTCACCCGCCCGCTCCGCTCGTACCGCAAGAGGAGCAGCGTCGCGTGCTCGTCCCGCTTCAGCCGACCGCGGACGTTCTCGTACACCGCCCCATTCACCGCAGAGAGGATGTCCCCGGGGCTGGCGCGCGGGTCGTTGCGCGTGAGGGCCGAGATCATGCTCTGGATCATCAGCATCACGAGCCCCGCCGCGAGCCCGTGCCCCGCGACGTCGCCGATCCCGAGCCAGCCGCCCTCGTCCGTCGCGAGCACGTCGTAGTAATCGCCGCCGACCTCCGCGGCCGGCTTCATGACGGCGGAGAGCTCGAGGCCCTCGACCGAGAGCTGCGCCGGCACCAGCGTCGTCTGGATGCGCGCCGCGACGACGCTCTCCTGGCGGACCTTCTCCTGCTCCAGCCGCTCGCGCAGCTCCACCTGCCGCACGACCTCCCAGTGCAGCGCCGCGGCCTTGACCGCCGAGCCGATCTGGAGGCGGAGGGCGTCATAGACCATCTCGTTCGCGCCGCTGTTGAGCACCGCGACACCGAACTTCTCCTCGTCGCCGAACGCGACGGGAAGCGCGATCATGCTCGTGCGCTCCCGGCCTCCCAGGAACCCTTCGGGCGCGAGGCGGCGCGCCGGGAAGCTCTCCGCCGGGGGCTCCAGCTCGCGCCCGTCCTCCATCAGGAAGAGCGCCTTCATGGTGGTGCGCTGCGGGTCGTGCGCTGTGTCATAGAGCGACACCGCGACCCGCGAGAACTGCATCCGCGGCAGCTCCGACGCCATCATGCGCCGCAGGATGGGCAGGCTCAGGCAGGTCGAGAAGCTCCGAGCGCTCCAGCTCAGGTAGAGCGACGCGAGCTCCACGTTGAGCCGCTGCTGCCCCTCGGCGCGCACGGACGCGCTCCCGATGACGATGCGCGAGGCGTGCCAGATCCGCTCGAGCGCCTCGTCGAGGACCGCGTCCCGGAGGGCCCCGTGGCCCCGGCGGAACTGCTCGCGGAGCAGCGTGATCATGCCCTGGAAGTGCTCGAGGATCGCGCCCTCGCGCCCCGCCGCGTCGAGGAGCGACTCGACAGCGCGCAGGAAGCGGCCCTCGGTCCCCTCGAGCTCCTCCTCCAGCGCCGACAGGAGCAGGCCGGCCCAGCCGTCGAGCGATCCGGCGGGGATCGCGACGCTCTTCTCGAGCAGGCGCTCCAGATCGTCCCGCTGGCGAGCGGACGGGAGCGGCGCGCTCCACGCCTTGCTCGGGGGCGCGCCCGCGGGCTCCACCTGGTAGCCGCAGCCGCAGGACTCGCGCAGCGTGAGCTCGACCGGGAACAGGTTGTACTCGGGGACCGGCTCGCCCTCGATCATGCGCACGATCAAGTCCACGGCGCGCGCGCCGATGCGCTTGATGGGCTGGCGGATGGTGGACAGCGACGGCTTCGCGAAGCGCGCGATCACGGCGTCGTCGAAGCCGCACACGGGGAGGTCCCTCGGGACGCTCAGGCCGTGCGCCTTGAGCTCCTCGATGGCCCCGAGCGCCATGTTGTCGTTGGCGGCGACAACGGCGTCGAACGCGACCCCGCGCCCGATGATCTCCCGCATCGCGGCGCGCCCGGTCTCGATCGTGAAGCTGCCGAACGCGACGAGGCGCTCGTCGAAGCGGAGCGTGCGGTCCGCGAGCGCCCGCCGGTAGGCGTCGGCGCGGACCTCCGCCTCCTCGTTGCTCGGCGGCCCGCCGATGTACGCGACGCGCTGGCACCCGTGGTCGTCGACGAGGTGTCCGACCGAGAGATCGAGCCCGAGGCCGTTGTCGACCACGAGGCTCGGGATGCCGTCGATCGCCATCCCGAGGCTGCAGATCGGCAGCGGCGCGTAGGACCGGCAGAACCGCTTCATCCCCTCGATGCCGACGTGGTGGCAGAGCGTCGTCGAGGCGACGAGGATGCCGTCGACCGTCTCCGCGCCGATGAGGTGATACATGCTGTTCTGGGCCGTGCTGGCGGCCCCGGGGCAGGCGAGCGTCTCGCCGAAGGCGATGATGAGATTGACGTCGTGCGCCTCGGCGGCGCGCTCGACACCGAAGCGCACCTCGGACTGGTACTCGCCTCGTACGTAGTCCATCAGGAGGGCGATCGTCCGGCGCTTCTTCATCGGGTCCCGCGCTCCTCGCTTCAGGCGTCCGCGATGGAGACCAGCTCGGGAGACATGCGCTCGAGCGCCGTCAGGCTCCGCCGCTGCCAGCCCAGCCTCGCGTCCGTGAGGAACTGCACCTTGCACTTCAGCCCCAGGCCCGCGAGCCCGCAGATGAAGCTGATGAACGCCTTCAGGCAGCTCGAGTTCAGAAAGTAAAGAGACCTTACGTCGAACTCCACGGCGCTCACGGAGAGGCGCACCACCTCCGCCTGGAGGGCCTTGCAATAGGAGCCGAGCGGCGCGGCCGCCGCCATGTCGCCCGTGCCGGTGAGCTTGACGCTGAGGGTGTCCTCCCTCAGGGCCGGCTCGATCCCGAAGCTGTCCGTGACGACGGACTCAACCCTCAAGCTGCTCATCTCCCCTCCATCTCCCAACCGGCGCGTGCGCGATGATCGTCAGCTCGTTGCCCTCGATCTTGTAGTCCACGTCGAGCCCGCCCTCCGCGCGCACCCGCGCGAGGCCGAGCCCCGACACCCCTTCTACCATCGCCGTCTCATGGATAAGCTCGTCGTAGTGCTTCACCGGATCGCTCGTCGTCTTCAGCTCGAGCAGCCGCCTCTCCACCTCGCGTAGGCGATCGATGGAGGCCTCGTTCCGCGCGCGGATCTTCAGGATACAGGAGCTCTCGGCCTCCTCCAGCGCGAGCTCCAGGCTGACCTTGGGGCCCGTCGAATACTTGGTGATGTTCTCGGCGAGCTCGTGCGCGGCCATGTAGAACCGCGAGCTCACATTCGCGTCGTCCAGGATCATCCCGCAGAAACTGGACACGAGCCGCAGCACCGCGCTCGCCATGCGGTCGCTCGGGAAGAACGTGATGCACAGGAACAGCGATGCATTCAGGTTCGGTTCGGACGCGGGCACGATTGCCACCAGCCTACGTCGTTCCCGCAGCGGAGCCAACGCCTTCTGCTCTCGCGCGAGCGCGCGGGTGAGGGCAGACCCTACAATACGGCGCGACGACGAGCTTTGACCTGCCGCGTCGACCGCGGCCTCACTGACGCGCTCCTTCACTGGCGCGCGGCCTCACGGCCGCGCTCCTTCACTGGCGCGCGGCCTCACGGCCGCGCTTCTTCACTGGCGCGCGGCCTCACGGCCGCGCGACGAGCCTCTTCCCCTGGGCCCTCAGGTTCGACACCGCCTCTCCCACGCGCTGGGCGAGCGGCAGGCCCCGGGGCACCACGAGGCCGGCCGCCCCGCCCACGCGGCCGAAGGACCATGAGAGCACCGAGCCGTCGGCGTCCCACGGCGCGAGCCGCTCGCGGCCCTCGGACGGCATGGCGCCGACGATCTCGTGCCGCTCCAGGTCGAGCGCCGCGATCCGGTCCGCCGACGAGAGCAGCAACGTCTTGCCGTCGGGCGCGGCGGCGATGTCCTCCCACTCCGCCCCGCTCACGCCCTCGAGCACCCGCTCCGTGAGGCCGGCGCGGCGGATCACGACGACGCCCGTCGCGTCCGCGAAGGCCGCGTCCCCCGGCAGGGGGCCGTCCGCGATCGCGGTCGCGCGCGGCGTGGCGTACCCGAGGACCCGCACCTCGCCCCGCGCCTCGTCGATGCGCGCCAGCGCGCCCGAGCTGAACGCCAGCCATAGCCCGGGGCCGACGTCGCCGCGCGCGGCGCTCGGGCGCGCCTCGTAGACATAGCCGTCGGTCACCGCGATCGTGCGGGACGACAGGTCGCGGAGCGACGTCGCGACGACGTTTCCGTCGAGCTCCTGCGTGAACAGCGTCCGGCAGGCGGCGTCGACGCCGAGCACGAGCGCCGGCGCCCTCGGCACCACCTCCACCGTCGCGCCGGTCGTCGCGTCGAACAGCGTCCACACCCCCTCGTCCCGCCGGTACGCCATGAGCCGGCCGTCGTCGCAGGCGCGCAGCAGGTGGCCCCGCCGCGCGGCCGTGCGGCGCCGCGAGCCCTCGTCGTACAGGCGCACCTCGCCGCCGATCTCGAAGGCGACGACGCCCCCGCGCCGCAGCGCGGCCACGGCCGAGGCGGCCGCGCCGCGCACCTCGGGGCTCCCCTCCGGGTCGAGCCCCTCGAACCCGAGGAGGCGCTCCACGGCGGGCGCGCCCGGGCTGAACAGGACGAGGTCGCGCGTGAGCACGCGCCGGTCCGGCAGCCGCCACCCGCCGAGCAGCGCGTGTGGGCCGACGTCGCGCTCGGCGATGTCGGCCATCTCGCCGCGCGCGCGCAGCGGCCGCGGCGCGCCCTTGCCCGGGGACGCCTCGCACGGCGAGCCCTCGGGCGGCGGATCGCCCGCGGCGCGGCCGCCCTTCCGGAGGTAGTGCCAGACGCTGCCGCCGCTGCCGCACACGCCCAGATCGAGCCCGCCCGCGTCCCAGCGCGCCGACGCGGGCGCCGGATCCGTGTCGAGCTCGAAGAGCGGCGCCGCGGGCCGGTCGAGGGCGTAGATCGACGTCCGGCTCTGCTGCACGAGCGCGATCACGGGATCGCGCGGGCTGAAGCGGCCGAGCACGGCGGGCGCGCCCAGGGTGATCTCGGCGCCCGCGCCGCCGCCGGGCCCCCAGAGCAGCGCCCTGCGCCCGAGCACCGCGGCCACGTGCGCGCCGTCGGGCGAGACGCCGAGCACGTTGCCGCGGAACGGGTGCCGATCGACCGCCTCGGCGCCGCCGCCGCGCCGCATGTCCCAGCGCGCGATCCCGCCCTCGGTCGAGCAGGCGAGGACGGGCGCCGACTCGGCCGCGTGGACGGCGCTGCTGCAGCGCACCGGCGCGACCGCGGCCAGCGCGACGGTGCCGCCCTCCCGCAGCCGGAAGACGCGGACCTCGCCGGTGACCGAGCGCGTCGCGAGCGCCGTGTCGAACGCGAACGGCACGCGCTCCACGTGCGGGGCGTCGTGCGGCCGCAGCGCGAGGACGCGCGGCGATTTGGCGCGCTCGATGCTCTCCGGGTCGGCGTCGAGCGCCACGTCGTCGATGACCTCCGGGTCGGGCGGGCGCAGGTCGGCGACGAGCAGCGAGCCCCCGGGGCCGCCGGCGATGACCCACCGATCGTCCCACGGCAGCGCCGGCCCCACCACGCCGTCGACGGTCAGGAAGCGCGCGCGCGGCAGGCCCACCGCGGCCGACGCGAGATCGAGCGGCAGCGCCGCGTCGTCCGCGCGCCGCGCGAGGGCCGCGGCGATCCACGCGGCGCGGTGGTACGGGTCCTCCGTGCGGCGCGCCTTGCCGATGAGCTCGGCGAGCTCGGCGCGCTCCTCGGCCTCGCGCGCCTTGGCCTCGGCCTGCGCCTGGCGCGCCGCGACCCACCGCTCGGCCACGAACCCCGAGGCGACGGTGAGCCCGAGCGCCAGGGCCGCGCCGATCTTCTTGGCGCGCTGGGCGCGGGCGCGCCGGAGGCTCTCCCGCACGAGCGCCTGCTCGCGCCGCGGCAGCCTCGAAGCGAAGGCCGCGCGCTTGCTCACCTGCTCGAGCAGGTCGCGGCGCAGGAGGAGATCGGGGCTCTCGCCGGAGCGATCCCACACGTCGGCGGCCTCGCGGAGGCGCTCGAGCAGGATGAGCCGATCCATGTGCAGCGCGCGGGTGGCGGCGGCGTGCGGCCAGCTCGAGACGAGCGACTCGTGGGCGAGCTCCACGGACCTGTCGCGGCGGACGAGGAGGCGCGCGCGCTCGAGGGCGCCGAGGACGCGGTCGACGTCGGCGGGCGGCGCGGCGACGGCCTCGGCGAGCTCCGCCTCGGCCCAGCGGACGCGCGACCCGTCCATCGCGCCGAGCCGGAGCAGCGCCTCGTCGGCGATCGCGCGGTCCTCCGGGGCGAGGGCGGCGAGGGCGGCGTCGGCGTGCCGCGCGAGGGCGCCGCGCACGCCGCCGAGCTCCTGCCAGGCCTCGCCGCTCAGCGCGCCGCGAAGGGCGCGCGCGCGCTCCCACCACGCCGCGAGGGCGAGCGCGATGAACGAGAGCGCCGCGCCGCCGCTCCGGAGCTCGCGCTGCGCCTCGGCCGCGACCTGGGCGAGCCCGCGCACCTCGGCGCCCGCGAGCCTCGCCGGGCCCGCGACGAGGTCCTTCACGGCGGCGGCGGCGGGCAGCCCCACGTAGCGCAGCGCGGCCCGGAGGCCCTCGCCGGCCGGGGTGGCGAGGAGGGCCGCGGTGCGGTCGTCGGCCTCGTCGAGCACGCCGATGAGCCGGAGGCCTCGCCGCGGCTCGCCGGTCGCGAGCGCGCCCACGAGGGCGACGAGGCGCCCGTCGCCGAGGGGCGCGATCGGGTCGACGATCAGCGCGACGCCGACGGCGGACGCCATGCAGAACCTGGTGAGGGCGTCGAGGTCCGCGGCCTCGAGCTCCGGCGAGACGGCGGCGAGCGCGCGGGCGAGGGCGCCGTCGGGGTCGTCGCCCGGGGTGAGGCGCGCCTCGATCCAGTCGTCCTTCTGGTCGACGTGGCGGCGCGCGAGGTGGGGCACGAGCCCCGCGGAGGCGAGCGAGCTCTTGCCCGATCCGCGCGGCCCCTGGAGCACGACGCACGGCTCGAACTCGAGCTCGCGCCCGAGGCGCGCGGTGTCGTCGTCGCGCCCGAACAGGAGCCCCTCGTCGGTGGACGAGAGCGCCGCGAGGCCCCTGTACGGCCGATCGGGGACGCCGTGGGGCCGCTCCCAGACCTCGTCGATCAGCTGCGTCAGCTTCCCGGGCGCGACGCGCCGGTGCGCTGGATCGACGGACAGGAGCCGCTGGAGGAGCGCGACGAGGCCGCGCGGCAGCCGCGCGGGGTCGCGCTCGAGGTCGCGCATCGTGCCGCGCAGGGTCGCGGCGCGCAGCTCGGTCCACCAGGCGGAGACGCTCGCGGGGTCGGAGCAGTCGTCCGGCTCGTCGGGCACGGCGTGCGGGAGGCGCCCTGTGGCGAGCTGCGCGATGCAGACGGCGAGCGCGTAGGCGTCGGTGGCGGCGGTCGGCTCGGCCATCTCGAGCACCTCCGGCGCCATGAAGCCCGGCGTTCCGATGACGTTGCGCGCGACGGCGGGGCTGTCCGCGCCGGCGAAGGCGCGGCGCGTGGAGGCGTAGACGTCGCGCTCGGCGAGGAAGGCCGCCGTGCCGAGGTCGCCGCCGCCGCTGTCATGGCCGCCGCCGACGGCGACGGCGGGGGCGCGGGAGACGGGGGCGCCCGCGCGCCGCGAGATGCCGAAGTCGAGGACCTTGAGGGCGCCGTCCTGGGTGAGGAACAGGTTGGCGGGCTTGAGGTCGAGGTGGACGACGCCGCGCGCGTGGATGACGTCGAGCGCGCCGGCGACGTCGCGGGCCCAGGCGACGACGCGGCGCCAGGGGATGCGGCGGCGGAAGCGGATCAGGTCGGCGAGGTTCCGGCCCTCGAGGAGCTCCATCGAGACGAACGGGGTCTTCGGCGCGCCGTGGAGGATGCCGGCGGCGTAGATGGTGACGAGCGACGGGTGGCGGAACGAGGCGAGGAGCTTGGCCTCGTCGGCCCAGTCGGCGGCGTCGGCGAAGTCGGAGACGAGCAGCTTGAGGGCGACCTCGCGGAACGGCGCGCCGTCGGGCAGGAGCTCCTCGGCGCGCCACACGTCGCCGAAGCCGCCGCGGCCGAGGCGGACGCGGAGCCGGTAGCGGCGGTCGAGCACGTCGCCGGGGGCGTGCGCGAGCCCGCCCGCGGGCATGGGCACCGGGCCCGGATCGCGGGAGGAGCTCCCCTCGTCGACGAGCGTGCGGTCCATCGCGGGACGACGGTATCACCGGCGCGGCGAGAGGTGGACGGTCCCGCTCACCGCGGTCCCCGGCGCCGCGGCGGTCCGCCCGGCTGCGCGTGGACATCGGAAGCCCGGCGCGCGACACTGCCGCACATGGGAGAAGCGGCGCCGCGACGGAAGCTCTCGCCGGCAGAGTACCTCGATCTCGAGCGCGCATCGGAGGCGAGGCACGAGTACGCCGGCGGCGAGCTCTTCGCGATGTCCGGCGGCACGTTCGAGCACAGCGCCATCGCCGCGAACATCGGCCGACTGCTCGGCAACGCGCTGGGCGAGCGCGGATGCGTGGCGCTCAACTCCGACATGCGCATCAAGATCCCCGCCGCGGATCGCTACGTGTACCCGGACGGCTCGGTCGTCTGCGGCCGCCCCGAGTTCGAGGACGAGCGGCGCGACACCCTCCTGAACCCGGTCCTCGTGATCGAGGTGCTCTCCGACTCTAGCGAGGCGTACGATCGCGGCGACAAGTTCGCGCATTACCAGACAGTGGCGTCGATCCGAGAGGTCGTCCTGGCGTCACAGAAGGCACCTCGCATCGAGGTGTTCGCGCGCCAGGCCGACGGGAGCTGGGTGCTCCGGGTCTATGGCCCCGGCGCCCGGGCTGCGCTGTCGTCGGTGGGGTGCGAGCTCGGCGTGGACGACGTGTACCGGGGCGTGCTCGCGGCCACCAACGTCTGAATCCGCGGTTTCAGCGACACCGCATCGAACCGATCCACCAGCGCTGTAGCGGGAGTCGCCTTGAGGATGCCGCTCGAGGTCGCGAGAATCGCTGAGCGTGCTGAGCGCCGCCAGGCTGGACTTCCATGCCTTGCCGCGTATTCTGCCGGCGGGCGGGTCTCTGTCCGACGGGGGGACGGCGGATGCTCGAGCTGATGTGTGGGGGGCGTCACGCTCCTTTGGATGGCTGACGCGGAGCACGGGGTCTTGCTGCAATGATCGATCTGTCAGGTCATACGCTGTTCGAGAGGGTATACGAAGGCTCCGAGACCGTGCTGTACCGCGGCCGCCGGAACGAGGACGGCGCGCCGGTCGCGGTCAAGATGCCTCGGTCCGAGTTCCCGACGGCCAGGGATCTCGCGCGGCTGCGGCGCGAGTTCGCCATCCTGCGGGACGCGGGCGAGGTGGCCGGCGTCGTCAAGGCACACGCCATCGAGAAGTGCGGCAGAGGCCTCGCGCTCATCATGGAGGACCTCGGCCCCTCCTCGCTGCACGCCGTCCTGAAGGCGCGCAAGCTCGACGTGGGCACGGCGCTCCGCACCGCCATCGCGCTCGCGGGCACCCTCGACACGCTCCACGGACTCCGGATCATTCACAAGGACATCAAGCCGCACAACATCCTGATCGACGAGAAGACGCAGAGCCCGCGGCTCGTCGACTTCGGCATCGCGGCGCGCCTCTCGAGGGAGACCCCCGAGACGGTCCCGCCGGACGCGCTCGAGGGCACCTTGTCGTATATCGCCCCTGAGCAGACTGGCCGCATGAACCGGAGCGTGGATCTGCGCGCCGATCTCTACTCGTTCGGCGTCACGCTCTACGAGATGCTGACAGGGGCCCTCCCGTTCCAGGAGGGCGATCCCACCGCGCTCATTCACAGCCACATGGCGCGCATGCCGACGCCGCCGCACGAGCGCGCGCCGGGGGTGCCCGGCGCGCTGTCGGACGTGATCGTGAAGCTCCTGGCCAAGATGCCGGAGGACCGATACCAGAGCGCCCGCGGGGTCAAGCTCGACCTGGAGGAGTGCCTCCGGCGGTGGGAGGCGACGGGCCGCGCCGATCCGTTCCCGCTGGGCAAGCACGACCGGCCGCTGGATCTGCGCGTTCCGCAGCGGCTCTATGGCCGGGATCACGAGGTGAACGTGCTCCTGTCCGCCTTTCAGCGGGCTCGCCGGGGCGCGGCCGGGCTGGTGCTCATCTCCGGCTACTCCGGCGTCGGCAAGACCACGCTGGTGAACGAGATCCACAAGCCCATCGCCCGTCATGGAGGGTATTTCGCGAAGGGGAAGTTCGATCCGATCAACCGGGACGTCTCGCTCGCGTCGGTGGCGCAGGCCTTCCGCGAGCTCATCCGGCAGGTGCTGACGGAGTCGGCGGCGGCCGTCGAGGAGTGGAGGCGCAAGCTGCTCGCCGCGGTCGGCGCGAACGGGCAGCTCCTCATCGAGCTGATCCCGGAGCTCGAGCTGATCCTCGGGCCTCAGCCGGCCGTGCCGGAGCTCGGGCCGACCGAGGCCCGCAACCGCTTCGATCTGCTGGTGCAGCGCTTCCTGCGGGTCTTCGCTGCGCCGACCCACCCGCTGACCCTCTTCCTCGACGATCTGCAGTGGGCCGATCCGGCCTCGCTCAGGATCCTCGAGCGCCTCCTCACGGACGTGGAGGGCAACCATCTCCTGATCATCGGCGCCTATCGGGACAACGAGGTGGACGCCGCCCACCCGCTGCACGCGACGCTGGGTGAGCTCCGCAAGTCGGGCGTGGCGATCGCCGAGCTCACGCTCAAGCCCCTCGACATGCCCACGGTCACGCAGATCGTCGCCGACACGCTGAGCGCGCGGCCGCACGCGGTCGCGCCGCTCGCGACGCTGGTCTTCGAGAAGACCGAGGGCAACCCGTTCTTCCTGGGCCAGCTCCTCGGCGAGCTCCACGACGCGGGGGCGCTGTGGTTCGACGCGCCCTCGGAGGCCTGGGCATGGGACGTGGCGCGCGTCCGGGAGGCGGTCGCCGCGGACAACGTGGTCGACCTCATGCTCGACAGGCTGCACCGGCTCCCGCCGGCGACGCAGCGCGCGCTGAAGCTCGCCGCGTGCCTGGGCCACACGTTCGATCTCACCACGCTGGCGGCCGTCCACGAGAAATCGCCCGCCGCGACGGCCGCCGACCTGTGGGACGCGCTGCGCGGGGGCCTGATCGTGCCGCGCGACAGCGATTATCGCTTCTTCGACGAGAGCGCGGACACCGAGCCCTCGGCCCCCCAGGAGATCAAGGTATCGTACCGGTTCCTGCACGACCGGGTGCGCCACGCGGCCTACTCGCTGGTCGAGCCCTCGCGCAGGGAAGCGCTGCACCTGGCGATCGGCCGGCTGCTCTGGGCGCGGGCCGGCGAGACGCCGCCCGACGAGGACCTGATCGAGCTCGTCCGCCACATGAACCTGGGCGCGCGGGGCATCGCCGACGAGGCCGGGCGGCTGGCCCTGGCCCGGCTCAACCAGCGGGCGGGCAGGGCTGCCAAGATCAGGACAGCCTATCAGGCGGCCGCAGACCACTTCAGCGCGGGGCTCGAGCTCCTCGGGGACGCGCGCTGGGAGCGCCACGAGGCGCTCTGCTTCGCGCTCAGCCGCGAGAACGCGGAGTGCGTGTACCTGAGCGGCGCGCCCGAGCGGGCCGAGGAGCTCTTCACGTCCCTCATGCCCAGAGCGCGGTCGAACGTGGAACGGGCGCAGATCTACAGCCTCCGCGTGCTGCTTCACGTGACGCTGGGGAACCTCGCGGACGCGGTGCGCCTGGGCGGCGAGGGCACCGGCATTCTCGGCTTCCCGCTGCCGAGCGGCGAGGCGGAGCTGCAGGCGCGCGTCGGGGCCGAGCTTGCAGAGGTGGGCGCGAACCTGGCGGGCCGGCGCATAGAAGACCTGATCGACGCGCCGGTGATGGACAGCCCGGAGCAAAGGGCGCTCGTCCAGCTCATCAGCGATATGATGGGTCCTGTCTTCTGCCTGAGGCCGGAGCTTTACCCGCTGTTCGTCCTCAAGCAGGTCAACATTTCCCTGCGGTACGGCCACGCCGACGTGTCCGCCCTCGCGTACACCTCGTATGGATTCCTGCTCGCGGTCTTGCAGGGGCGGCCCGCGGACGGCCATGCGTTCGGCCGCCTCGCCATCACCTTGAGCGACAAGTTCTCGAACGCCGCCCTGACCGCCAGGGTGAACTACGTCTTCGCCACGTATTCCCACCTGTTCCACGACGTGCGCGACGGGATTTCTCGCTTCCTGCAGGCGCGGCAAGGGCTGCTGGAATCGGGCGACTTCGCCCATCTCAGCAACGTATGGAACTGCGTGACCAGCAACATGTTCACCGCGGGCTATCCGCTCGAGGAGCTGCGCGAGGAGGTGGAGCGAGGCCTCGTCGTGTTACGGCGAACCGGGGACGTCAGCGGCACAGCCGTGATGACGCTCATGAGGCAAGCGATCGCGAGCCTGCAGGGACGGACGCGGGCCCCCGACAGCCTGAGCGACGACCAGTTCGACGAGGACGAGTTCGTCGCGCGCCTCAAAGAGAGGGGCTTGATCGCGGGCCTCTTCTTTTATGCGCTGCTCAAGCTGCAGCTTCCCTATCTGTACGGCGACTGCGAGAGGGCCGCGGCGAACGCCGCGGACGCCGAGGCCTACGGCGCCGGCATGCTCGGTTTGTATCAACCGACGAAGCTGCATTTCTACGCTTGCATGGCGTTCCTCGGGCTGCCCGCCGCGGCGTCGCCCGAAGAGGCGGAGCGCCGCGCGCAGACGATCACCCGCCACAAGGAGCGGATCGCGGGCCTCGCCGCGAGCGCTCCCATGAACTTCCAGCACCTGCTGCTGCTCATCCAGGCCGAGGAGGCGCGCGTCGCCGGCGACCAGCTCGAGGCCATGGGCCTTTACGACCGGGCGATCTCCCTGTCCCGGGAGAACGAGTTTCCTCACGACGAGGCGCTCGCGAACGAGCTGTGCGCGAAGCTGCACCTCCACGAGGGCAGGACGAAGGTGGCGCGCGCGTACATGGCGGACGCGTACCTCGGTTACCGGCACTGGGGAGCGACGGCCAAGGCGGACGCGCTCGCGCGCGATCACGCCGCGCTGCTGCCCTCGTCGAGCGACAGCGTGCCGATCTCGTCCATCCCCTCGGCGACGTCGGGCCCGGCGCACGCGGGGACCATCCTCGGCCGGACGACGGTCGGCAACCTGCGGGACGCCGCGCTGATCGTGCGCGCCGTGCAGGGCATCGCCGGCGAGACGGAGCTCGAGCGGGTGATCGAGCGCCTTGTGACGCTCGTGCTCGGGAACTCCGGCGCCCAGCGGGGGGCGCTCGTCCTGGAGCGGGACGGGCGGCTCTTCGTCGAGGCGACCTTCGGGGTCGAGCCCGGGACGCTCGCGCTCGGGCCGAGCGAGCCGCTGGATTCGCGCCCCGACCTGCCGCACAAGGTGGCGCTGTTCGTCGCTCGCACCCGCGAGCCGCTGGTCCTCGACGACGCCAGCGCCGACGCCCGGTTCTCCGACGATCCCTGCGTCCTCGGGCAGGGCACGCGATCCGTCCTGTGCCTCCCGCTGCTCCACCAGGGCCGCATGAACGGCGTCCTTTACCTGGAGAACAACGCCGCGAGCAGGGCGTTCAACGCGAGCCGCGTCGAGCTGCTCGGCCTCCTGTCGTCCCAGGCCGCGATATCCATCGAGAACGCGCTGCTCCTCTCGGGCATGCGGGAGGTGAAGGAGCAAGTCCTCGACGCCAACCGGCGGCTCGAGGCCGAGGTCGCGCAGCGCACCGAGGAGCTCCAGCGCTCCAACGCGCAGCTCAGCGCGAGCAACGAGCGCCTGAAGATCGAGCTCACGCAGCGCGAGCAGGCGGAGCGGGAGCGGGCCGCGCTGCAGCGCCAGATGTTCGAGGCGCAGCAGACGAGGCTGGCGGAGCTCTCGACGCCGCTCATCCCGATCACGGACCAGATCATGGTGATGCCGCTCATCGGCACCATGGACGCCGCGCGGGCGGCCCAGGTGCTGGAGGTCGCGCTCGACGGCGCCCAGCGCCACCAGGCGCGCGTCGTGATCCTGGACATCACCGGGATGAAGCACATCGATACCCAGATCGCGCAGACGCTCGTGGGGACCGCCAACGCGCTGCGGCTGCTCGGCACGGAGGCCGTGCTCACCGGCACGCGCGCCGAGGTCGCCCAGGCGATGGTGGGCCTGGACATCGAGCTGAAGTCCATCGTCACCATGGGCACCCTTCAGAGCGGCATCGCCTATGCGCTCCGCCGCGCCGGGCAGTCGACCGGGATCGGCGCGCCGCTGTCCTCGGGGCCAGCCCGCGCGCGCCCGCCGGCGAGGTGAGGTCGGGCGGTCACGCTCGAATGAATCGTGGACGTCAGAGAGCGCCGACGGCGCTCTCGTGCACGCGCAGGCCCGGGCCTGCGGCGTACGCTCGGTCGCCTCACGCCTTGATGGCGTCGAGCTCCCCCGGATTCTTGATGCCGGGCCCGTCGGTGACCTTGCCTGCGCCGTCGGTGGTGAACGACGGCGCGCTGCCACCGAAGCCAACCGCGACAGCATCCGAGACGCCGAAGCGATCGACAGGAACCCACTCGGGCATCCCGGCGCCGAGCGCGTTGATCAACGTCGTGTAGAGCTTGTTCAGCGGGACGGTTCCGCCCGAAGAGCCGGTGTTGCCGCTGTTGTTCTCGCCCTCCGTGCCGCTCGAGCAGGTGGCTTCGCTGTTGCCTGCCTCGAGCTTCCCGCCCGCGACGTTCACCGAGACGCCCTGCTTGAGGTAACCGCCGGCGCTGCCGGCGATCACGATGGGCAGGTTGTTGTTGTTGTGCGCGTTGCCGTCGGCGAGCTCCGGCAGCCACATGACCGCGGAGTTGTCGAGCATGGTGCCGCCCCCCTCCTCGATGCTGTCGATGGTCTTGACCAGCTTGGCGAACCGACCCGCATACCAGCGGTCGATCTCGTGGATCTGCTCGATGACGCCGCTCACGCACTGGCCGCCGACGGCGGCGCTCCCGTTCCGGTGCGAGAGACCGTGATGATCGTGGGTGTGCGCGATGCCGTCCCACTTGAACGTCACGAAGCCCGGCCACTGGAGCACGATGGATCGGTTGCTATCGCACATCATCGTGAGGGCGATGAGGCGGATCATCATCTCGCTGCCGAGCGTGTACACCTTCTCGTTGTTGGGGAAGCCGCCGCCGCGAGCGGGGTATCCCGCCTCGGTGAGGGCAGCGTCCGTGACGCCGAGGGCGGTCGCCGACTCCGCGGTGCAAGCAGAGGGGATGACGCGCTGCTCGGTCTCGCGAAGAAGGGAGAGCCAGTCGTCGATCTTCTTCCGATCGGCGCCGCTCATCTTGCGGGCCTTGTAGGCGTTCAGGTCACGGCTCACCAGATCGATGATGCTCTCGCCGCGAGCCACGCGATAATCCGCCTCGGTCCCGGAGCCGCTCACGAAGAGCCCGGTCAGGCTGCTGTACACCGTGCGCGCGTTGGTCACGGGCGCATACGGCGTCTTCGGCGCCGAGTACGACACGATGCCCTTGACGTTCGTGAAGGCATTGCCGACGGAGAGCACGAGCGGGACCTTGTTGGTGCCCGGGTTGAAGCGCTGCGCGATCTCGTGATCGAGCGAGTGCGACAGCGCCCAGTGATCTCCGCCGGGATCGAGGGGCGCGCAGGTCAGCTTGCTGCCCATGCCCTGATCGTGGGGATCGAAATATTCCGTGCCGTCCACCTTGTTGTTGAAGCCGTTCAGCGGCATCGCGAGCCCGCGCGGGAAGAGCAGCTTCGCCGCGAAGGGCGCGAGCGGGGCGAGGGTCCGGGGCTTCCCGTCCGCCTGCGTCGTCTCCAGCGACGCCGCGGTGACGCTCCCGGCCCCGTTCTCGATCCCCGTCGGGAACCAGCGGTTCGTCAGGCAACCGTTGTTGGTGTAGAAGATCACCAGGCGGCGCGGCGACGGCGCCTCCTGCGCTCGCGCGGAGCGGCCGAGCGAATTCAAGAAGGGGACGGCGAGCGCCGCGCCACCAAGTCCACGCAGGAACAGTCTTCGGTTCACGGCTCCACCTCCGCCTGCAGGGCACGAACTCGGAACGATTGACTCTGAGTGAGATCTGCGATGAGGTCGAGCACCGTGTAGCCGCCCTGCGTGAGCTTGGCGGTCAGCTCGTCCACGGTGCAGGAGTCCTCGTTGTTCAGCTCGCGCTGGTAGGCGAACGAGACCCACTTTCGCACGTAGCAGGTGTGCGCTGCCGGGGAGCTCGCGATGGCCTCGGAGAGCGCCACCGGGCCGTCGACCTCCACGACGTCCTCGCCGACGCCGACGTTCACCCGTGTGTCGATGGGCGCGCCCGAGAACGATTCGGTCTGCTGGTAGGCGCCGACGGCGTCGTACGCCTCGAACGCGAAGCCCGCAGGGTTGATGTACGTGTGATGGCAGAACGCGCAGGAGTCTCCCGACGTCTGCGCGTCGACCCGAGCACGGTTGGTCGTGAGGCTCGCGTCCGTCGGCAGCGGCGTGCCCTCCACCATCGGAGGCGGCGGCGGGATGTCCGCGCAGAGGACCTCCTTCTGCAAGAACGCCCCGCGCAGGATGGGCGACGTCCGGTCGTACCCCGAGTGCGACACCAGGAAGCCCAGGCGGGTGAAGAGGCCAGAGCGCTGCGTCGGGTCGAGCTCGACCGGCACGAGCTCCGCGCCGTTGAACTCCGCAGGATCCAGGTCATAGAGCGGCGCCAGGGAGGCGTTGACGAAGCCCACCGGCGTGGTGACCAGATCCTGGAACGTCCCGGCCTGATCGAAGACCACGTGCTCGATGAAGCGATCGGTCTCCTCCGACAGGAGCGGGATCATCGACGCTTTGAAGTCCGGGAAGGCGGCCGGATCACGCTGGATGTCCGACCAGCGCGTGCCGGGGCCCATGTGGAGGTAGAGCTCGTGGAAGGCCTTGACCATCCCGCGGCTCTTGGGATCCGCCAGCATTCGCTGCGCCTGCGCGAGGATCTGCTCCGGCGTCTGCAGCGCGCCTTCGTCTGCCGCGGCGAACAGCTCGTCGTCCGGCATGGTTCCCCAGATCAGGTACGAGAGGCGCGACGCCACCTCGTGGCTGTTCAGCACGAAGTACTCGCCCTCGGGCTTCTCGCTGATCTCTGCGCGCATCAGGAAGGAGGGCGAGAGCAAGAACCCTTCGATGATCAGCTGGGCGCCGTCCTCGAAGGAGCCGGTCGGCGTGAGCGCCTGGCGGCGAGCGTAGAGGGCCTGGAAGAGCCCTCTCTCCTCGTCGGTGAGCGGGCGCCGGAAGGCGCGCCGTCCCAGCGTATCGATGAGCTGGTTCGCGCACGCGGCGCCGTCGCCTGCCGGCGTGCACGGGATGGTCTTGGCGCGCGCCCTGGCGTCTGCCATCACCGCCGCCGCCACCGTCGCTGCGGCGGTCTTGTACCCGTCCCACGCGCGCTGATCGACGCTCCCGACCCCGTCCGGAGCGAGCATCGACGACGGCTGGGTGTCGATGCCGACCAGATCGCGAATCGTGTTGTCGTATTGCGCCCTCGTCAGACGCGGCAGCGCCGACGTTCGCGGGACGCCCGGCACGCACACCGTCGGCTCGACGCCGGGGCCGCCCCCCGCCGAGCCGTCCCCTCCGGCGCCGCTCCCGCTGCCAGACCCGCTCCCGGGCCCGTCGCCAGACCCGCTCCCGGGCCCGTCGCCAGAGCCGCTGTTCGCCCCCGGGTCATCGCCGCCGATCATCGCGGTGCAACCGCCCATGGCTGCGTAACTCGCCGTGAGCAGCGCAGGAACGATGAACCGTCTCGCCCACGTGTCCATAGAACTCACCTCATCCGAGGGGGGCTCACATCGAGCATCGCCCAGACATCATGATGCCTTGTCGTGGGTCGCAGATCACGAGTTTTCTCGTATTTTCGTCTTGGCGCAAGTTTGCTTTCGCCCGGCAAATCCGCTGGTTTGCAAGGCGCCGGGGCGAGGCGCGTGAGTAGAATTTCGACTTCTCTTGTGATACAGCAATTATTGCGTGAGAGTGGCGTGATGTTGTGAACGCTCACATGGACATCGACCTACAGCGGACAGCGCCACGCGACCCAATGGGCTCTTCGCGCGAACCGGACCACGCCTGCGCAGGAGCGGCCGGACACGCTCTCGGCGCTGCTCCGCTGAGCAATTCGAGCGGTCGTGAACCAAACCAACCTTCGGGCATCGAGGACAATGAGAAAAACTCTTCTGGCTCTGCTGTTCGTGTCGATCCCCGGCTGCGGTGATGACCCCTCCGACACCACGACGTCGAGCACCACGACGTCGAGCGGCGGGGACAACAGCGGCGGAGCGGGCTCTTCCGGCAGCTCGTCGGTCTCGGGAGGGGGTGGGAGTGAATCCACCGGCACGGGTGATCCCGGCGGCGCCGAGGACAGCGGCGCGAGCTGCCCCGCGCCGACGTTGCCCGACGCGGCATCTCTCCCTGTCTACGAAGCTCATCAAGATCCGTTCACGATGCTGGATGGATCACGCATCACGAAGACGTCGGAATGGGCATGTCGACGCGCAGAGATCAAGGCGCAGGTCGAGGAGTACGAGTCCGGACCGAAGCCCGCGGTGTCCAAGGATGACGTGACGGGGGAGTTTTCGGGGAACAAGCTGACGGTCGGCGTCAACGAGGGCTCGAAGAGCGTCTCCTTCTCCGTCGACATCAACCGACCTGCCGGGGCGCCCTCCGCTCCGATTCCGCTCCTCATCAGCCTCTATGGCTTTGGCAGCGTGACCCTGGACGCGAGCGTCTTCAGCCAGAACGGCGTCGCGACGGCCATCTTCAACAACAACGACATGGGCGCCCAGGGCGGCGGCGGCACGCGTGGTACGGGGATCTTCTATGACCTCTACGGCAAGGACCACCCGGCCAGCTCGATGATCGCGTGGGCCTGGGGCATCAGCCGGATCATCGACGCGCTGGAGAAGACCCCTTCGGCCAACGTCGATCCGAAGCGCATCGCCGTGACGGGTTGTTCGCGGGATGGAAAGGGGGCTCTCACGGCAGGAGCGTTCGACGAGCGCATCGTGCTGACGATCCCGCAGGAGTCGGGCGCCGGCGGCTCGGCGAGCTGGCGCGTCTCACAGGCGGGGAAGGACGCTGGGGAGAACGTGCAGACCCTCTCCCATGCGGCCGGTGAGCAGCCGTGGTTCCGTGAGAGCTTCGGCGCAAACTTCGGCAGCAAGGTGACGACGCTCCCGTTCGATCATCACATGGTCATGGGCCTCGTCGCTCCGCGCGCGCTGCTCGTCGTCGACAATCGAATCGATTGGCTCGGCATCGACAGCACCTTCACGGCCGGGTCCATCGCCCACGCGATCTGGGAGGGGCTCGGCGTGCCCGACAGGATGGCCTACTCGCAGCTCGGCGGCCATGAGCACTGCCAGTTCCCCGCGCAGCAGAGGGCGATCCTGGAGGCGTACGTGAAGAAGTTCCTCGTCGGGGGCGGCACCGACGACACCAACGTGCTCGAGAGCGACGGGGCGAAGGCCGACCTCGGCCGGTGGATGACGTGGACGCCGCCGAACCTCCAGTGACCGCCGGGCTCATCCGGCGCGGGAGCCGAGCCTGACGGCTACCTCCGGCGCGGTGCGGACGGCGAGCTGGAACGTGGTCCGGCGCTTTTGGCGAAGTCCGCCGAGCTTCCTGGATGGTCCTGAACGCCCCCGGCGAAGCGGGCGCCTCATCCCGGGGAGCGTCGCCGCGTCTTCCGCTTCCCTCGGGCCTGCGCCAGCTCTGCCCGCAGCGCCTGCACCTCGGCCTGCAGCTTGTCGTTCGCCTCGCGCGCCTTGCTCTCGGCCTCGCGCGCCTTGCTCTCGGCCTCGCGCGCCTTGCTCTCGGCCTCGCGCGCCTTGCTCTCGGCCTCGCGCGCCTTGCTCTCGGCCTCGTCCGGCGTCGGCAGCAGATCGTGGCCTTCGCGGTCGCGCGCCAGCCGGAGCATCGGGCCGAGCGACTGGTCTTGCACGACGGTCCACCAGAGGCCCAGCGTCTCGCAAGCGCGCAGATCGGGGTCGTCGGACGCCCGCTCCACGAGATCGCCTTCCAGGGCGTCCCAGACGCGGATCGGTCGCTTTCGATCCTCGGGATCGAAGCGCACGACCTCCGGGATGCCCGCGGCGCGGTAGCGCTCGAGCTTCTCGTCCCAGTCGGGCTCGCCCTCGTCCGAATCGCTCACGATCTCGACCCCGAGGTCAGGCGCCCCGTGCAGCCAGATCTTCCAGGTGCGGAAGGTCCGATGAGGCATACCCAGCCGGACGAAGGCGTCGGGGGCGAGGCGCTTCTTCGAGGTCCTCGGGTCCCAGTAGACGAACTGGTCGGAGCCGAGGGTCGCCGTGTGCGCGAGCTCGCGCTTGAGGATCAGGTACAGCGCGGTGCGGAGCTCCAGGTGGCGGTTCGTCTCGGGCACTTCTTCGGCCTCGGGGAAGTACACCGGCTCGGGCGGGCGGCTGTAGACGTGGGCTCCCATCCGGCGGCGGGGTGCGGCGGCCGGACGAGGTGCAGCGGACGGGCGGGCCGTGGATTCGACAGCTGACATGGCCTGCTTCGGAGGATACCACGACCGCCCCGGGAGGCCTGGCAACTCGGACGCGCTCGGGTACCTCGACGTCCGCGACCTCAACGTGGTCAAGCGCCCCGGCCTCCCGGCACGCCCGCGACCTCAACGTGGTCAGGTACCTCGATGCCAGCCGGAGCATCGGGCCGAGCGACCGATCTTGCACGACGGGCCAGCAGAGGCCCGGCGGTCTTGCACACGTGCACATCGGGGTCGTCGCACGCGCGCTCCAACCCCACCTGCCTGTCGGCGAGCGCCACGAAGAGCTGGTTCGGCGCGGTCGGGCTGAACGCCAGCGCGAACGCAGCAGGGGTCTCGCCCTGAGCGGCCCGCGTGAGGCGCCGCCCTCGCCAACCCGGAGGCTGTCGACGAGGCTCCCCGCCGGCCGCGCGGCGACGAACTGGCTCCCATCGCGGTTGAACAGAATATCGCTCGGGCTGTGCCCCTTGTGGACCGCAATGGCCGTCCCGGGGATGGGCTCCAGCGTTTCGTCGCTGCGCGCGGCGAACCCGGCACAGCTCGCCTCCACGAGGGCGCTCGGATCCGCCAGCGCGAGCCAACGCAAATCGGCATTGCGCTCGTACGCAACGCGCTATCCCCGCGCGGCTCGCGCGAAAGCGCCATCGTTTTTCTTCGGCTGCGCCTCCCCGTCGCAGACGGCAACGCTGATCCGCGGGAAATGGCTCGGCAAGCGCCAGGTTCTGCGGGAGGTACCGCCAGCGGCGAGCGAAGCCCGCACGCACACCACCTGTTGGTGTAGCATCCGCTGTCATGCCCAGACTGCACGGTGCCCTGCATGCGCATGGAGATTGACCTCGCCAGCGCTGGGGCCGAGGTGCGCGCGAGCACGCGCTGGAGCCACGACGACCGGACCGCGCCCCACGGCCTGGGCTCCGACCTCGATGTCGATGCGATCGCCCGCTTCTCTGAGGGCGTGCGTGCCGCCGCCGCGAACGCGCGGCCTCTCGACGCGGGCCTGCTCGATGCGGCGCAGGCTCTCCATCGCGCCGTGCTCCGCGGCCTCGACCCGCTGCGGACCGGGCTCGCCGCGGCGCCGGGCAATCCGCTGCTCGTACGGCTCTGGCTCCTCGATCCGAAGCTCCAGGGCGTGCCCTGGGAGGCGCTCTGCAGACCCGGCGAGGCCATGGGGTTCTGGGCCAGCTCGCCGGCGCTGCTGCCCGTGCGCGGCGTGACGACGAGCGAACCCTGGCAGCCCCGCGCGGTGCGCGGTGCGCTCCGCGTGCTCGCGGTCGCGCCGCTCGGAGGAGCGGGCCTCTACGCGCTCCGGAGCGCGCTCGGCGAGCGGATCGATACCGGCGAGATGGAGTGGCTCGATCCGCTCGTGGGGCCGGCCGCGCGCGCGTCCGCCCTCTTCGATCGGCTCCGCCGCGAGCCGATCCCGCACGTGCTCCATTTCGTCGGGCACGGCGGCCAGCACCAGGGCGTCCCCGTCCTGCAGTTCGCCGACGAGGACGGCGACGCGCGCTGGGTGCCCGCGGAGCTGCTCGCTCAGCAGATCCAGGCGAGCCTCCGCAGCTATCTCCGGCTCATCGTCCTCGAGGCGTGCGAGGGAGCCCGGCCGTCAGCGTTCGCCTCCGCCGCGGAGATCCTGGCCCGGAGCGGAGTGGACGCGGTCGTCGCCCACCTCTGGCCGGTGAAGGCCGACGTGGCGCGCGCGTGCTCGGCGGAGCTCTACCGCGCGCTCGCGGCCGGCTCCCAGAGCAAGGGCGACGTCGCCTTCAGCATGAACGAAGCCCGGCGGGCGCTCCTCGTCGCCTTCGACGGCAGCGCCGAGGCATTCTCGCCGGTGGTGTACCTCCGCGGCCCCGACAGCGTGATCTTCGACTTCAAAGGGCGCAAGATCGTGCCGCCCGCTCGGCTCACCCAGGCGACGCCGGTCACCCGTGGGATCGATCCGGCGCTCGGGCGGATGCTAGGGAAACCCTTCTCGCTGCTGCTCGGCGATCGTTTCCGAGGGCAGCGCCCCCTGATCTCGGGCTTCCGCGACAAGCTTCACAAGGAGCTCGCCAAGGCGGCGGCCCCGGCGGCGCCTGGGCTATCGATGAGCTCGCTCGCCCAGCGCGTTGCGCTCCACCGCGGGGTTTCGAAGCTGGACGCTGAATTTCAGAAGACGTTCCGCGGCGGCGCGCCGCCCCCGCCGTTCATCGAGGCGCTGGCGCGCGCCGTCGGTCCGGGCGTGCACACAACGCTGCTGCGTCACCCGTGGCTCGAGCAGGCCGTGGCTGAGAAGCATCCGCGGCGCACGATCTATGTGCTCCATCAAGGGGACCAGGGCCTGATTTTGCTGTGCCGCGAGGCGGGCAGCACGGACTGGGAGGAGCTCGACGCGCCGCCCGAGACGATCGACCCGGAGCAGGAGATCGTCCTCTTCCGGCCCTACGGCGGCTACACGCCCGAGCACGTGTTCGCACGGCCTCTCCTGACGGAGGACGACTACCAGCTCAGCCTCCGCGATCTCGACGGCGCGCTCCCGCGCGACCTGGCGAACGCGATCCTGAGCACGCTGAGCTATCGACCCGCGCTGCTGCTCGGCATGTCGGTCGTCACCGGGCACCACAGGCTCCTCCTCCACCGCCTCTATCCACGGGGCGTTCCGCGCGGCAGCCTCGCGGTGATCGATCCCGAGGACGCGGAGCGGGAGCTCTGGAAGAAGGGGTCGGGTCTACCAGGCAAGAACGAGGGGCTCGACGATGTCATCGAGGCCTCCATGGAGGACCTCGTCGAGGCATTCGGAGGGGAGGACGGCGCGTGAGCGATCCTCACGAGAGCGTGAACCCGTTCCCCGGCGCGCAGCCGTACCGCGCCGCGGATCGCGATCGCTTCTTCGGCCGCGACGCCCTCGTTGCGAAGCTCACGCACCAGATCCTGGCCCACCCGTCGACCACCCTGTACGGGCCGTCGGGGGCCGGCAAGTCGTCGCTGATGCAGGCGGGGGTGATCCCCCGGCTACAGGAGACCCACGACTTCCAAGTGGTGCGCGTCGACGGGTGGCCGTCGAGCGAGGAGCCCCTCCCGTGGCTCACGCGCGCCGTCTTCGAAGGCCTGGAGCTCGGCGTGGCCCCTCAGGACGTCCCGCCCATCGAGGCGCTCGACCAAGCGATGCTCCTCGCCGAGCGCCGGAGCGAGCAGCCGATCCTGATCTACCTGGACCAGATCGAGCAGCTGCTCTTCGCAGAGCGCGCCGAGGCCGAGGCCGAGGCGCTGATCGACGGCGTGCACCGGCTCGCGCGAGCGCCGATCCAGGGCCTGCAGATCGTGCTGTCGTTGCGGGAGGACTACCTGGGACGGTTCCGGGATCGCGCGCGCGATCGCAAGGAGCTGCTCGCGCACGGGTTCCGGCTCGGGCCGATGACGGTGGGCGAGATGGTCAAGGCGGTGTGCCGGGCGGCGGCCGAGGGGCAGCCACCGCAGCGCTGGGACGTGGAGCACCTCCGCGGGCTCATGAGGGAGGTGCGGGTGCCCGACGAGAGCGCGTCCGACGCGGCGGAGGTCCAGGCGGTTTACGCACAGATCGTGTGCCGCGCGCTGTTCCAGGAGCGCGCCCAGGGCGGCGCAGAGGGCGTGTTCGAGGCCGAGTCGATCCTGCGACGGTACTTCGACGCGACGCTGGAGGATCTCGGGCCGCTCGCGCCGGAGGCGCGGCGGCTGCTCGAGGATCAGCTCGTCACGGCGGACGGCAGCCGGACGCTGCGCACCGAGAAGGAGCTCCTCGGGTACGTGCCCGAGGAGAAGCTCAAGATGATCCTGCGCGCGCTGGAAGACGCGGCGATCCTCCACGCCCAGGCGCATTCGGGCAGCAGGTACTTCGAGATCGGTCACGACTGGTTGGCGAGCAGGGTCCACGAGCAGCGGAAGCAGCGCGAGCGGGACGAGGAGCAGCGGCGGCGCGAAGAGGCGCAGGAGGCGGAGCGCAGGCGCGAGCGAGCCGACGCAGAGGCGAGGCTCGCGAAGGCGCGGGCTCAGCGGCGCTCGCTGGCGCTCCTCGCGCTCTCGGCGCTCGCAGTGGCGGTGGGCACCGCGGCGATGGGCCTCTGGGCGCTCAAGCAGCGGGCGCAGGCGGAGAAGGCCAAGACCGACGCGGTGAAGGCCGAGACCAAGGCGATCGAGGCGCGCAAGCTCGCCGAGACGAAGGAGACCGAGGCGCACGACGCGCGGCTGCTCGCCGGCGCTCGCGAGCTCAAGAGCCGCGGCCAGCTCGCCTGGGCGACGAAGCTCTTGCCCGACGTGCGGGACCCCGAGCGAGCACGCGGCTGGGTCGCGCTCGCGAGCGAGGCCCTCGCCACGAACACACTCGAGGTGACCCTCCGTGGACATAAGGAGGAGCTCAGGGCGGCCGCGTGGAGCCGCGACGGCAAGCGCGTCCTGACAGCCTCGGCCGACAACATGGCGCGGGTGTGGAGCGCAGATGGCATAGGCGATCCGGTGGTGGTCGCACGCCACGACGCGCCGATCACCGTCGCCTTGTTCAGCCCCGACGACCGGCGGGTGCTCACGGGCGCGGAGGACGGGACGGCGCGGGTATGGAACGCTGATGGTTCGGGCCAGCTCGTGGAGCTCGTGCCGGCGCCATCGGCCCCAGAAGCCCCGCGCTGGCCCATCACGGCGGCGGCCTTCAGCAACGACGGCAAGCGGGTGGTGGTGGCAGCCGTATCGCCCACGTCCCCCGACAGGCCCTCGGAGGTGTTCGCTCGGGTGTTGAACGCCGACGACGCGGGCAACGCCGTGAAGTTCGAGGACCGCACCGGGCCGCTGTCGGTCGTGGCGCTCCATCCGGACGGCAAGCGCGTGCTCACCGTGTCGCAGGACGGGACGGCGAAGCTGTGGAGCGCCGACGCCCCGGCGACACCGGTCGTCTTCAAGGACCACGGCGGGGCGGTGAACTTCGCCGCCCTGAGCCCCGACGGGACGCGCCTCGTCACGACCTCGAGCGACAAGACCGCGCGCATCTGGGACGTGTCGCGCACTGCCAGGCCGGTCGTGCTCAAGGGACACGACGGCGCCGTTCTCCATGCCGCGTGGAGCGCCGATGGCAGGCGTGTCGCCACCACCTCGAACGACGACACGGCGCGCGTGTGGAGCGCCAACGGCAAGGACGAGGCGGTCGTCCTGTCCGGGCACAGCCATGACGTGGTGTATGTGGCGTTTCGACCCGACGGGAGGTACCTGGCCACCGCCTCGCTCGACCAGACGGTGCGCATCTGGCCAACGCAGGGAGGTGAACCGCTCGTGATGAACGGGCACGAAGCACCGGTCATCTCGGCGGCATGGAGCCCCGATGGCGAGCGGTTGCTCACCGGCGACCGCGACGAAGGCGGGCGCTCGCTCGACGCGACAGCCAGGATCTTGCGGCCGAGGCGGCTCGCGTCGCTGCCGCGAGTGCGACAGGGGTTTTACCATTCGGCGTTCATCGGCGCCGACGGCAAAGTCATCTCGGCCTACGACGACGGGACGGTGCGCCGCTTCGATGCAGACGAGACCGGCGAGCCGGACGTCGTCGTCGCGGGCCGAGGATCGGACTCCACCCCGGCCCAGGCCGGCAAGGCATGGGTCATGAACGCAGCGTTGAGCCCCGATGGCACCCGCGTCGCCGTCGCTTCGTTCGACGGGACGGCGCGCGTCGTCCGGGTGGACGGCGGGGGCGAGCCCGTGGTGCTGCGCGGTCATCAGGCTGCGGTGCGCGCGGCAGTCTTCAGCCCGGACGGGACGCGCATGATCACCGTCTCCGACGACAAGGTCGCGTTCATCCATCGCGTCGACGGATCGGGCGAGCCGTTGCGGCTGGCAGAGCACATCGACGGCCTCACCTCGGCGGCGTGGGACCGCGACGGCACGCGCGTCGTTACCACGTCCAGGGACCACACGGCGCGCATCTGGCGCGCCGACGGCCAGGGCAAGCCCATCGTGCTCACGGGACACGAGGGCGCCATCCACGCGGCGGCATGGAGCCCCGACGGGATGCGCGTCGTCACCGCCTCGGAGGACGACACCGCCCAGGTCTGGGACGCGGACAGCGGCGCTCCCACGACGGCGCTCTCGCACGGGAGCCCGGTGGTGCACGCAGTCTGGAGCCCAGACGCCGCGCGCATCGCCACCTCGTCGCTAAAGGGGGCAGTGCGCCTGTGGCGCGCCGATGGGACGGGTGAGCCCGTCGAGTTCGAGGTCCCGGCGCCCGCCCTGGCCATGGCGTTCCTGAACGATGGCCGGAGGCTACTCGTCGTCACGGCCGACAACACGACGCGCACCTGGACGATCGACACGGGTTCGTTGCGACAGGGTTTGAAGGACGCCAATGCGGACTGCCTCCCTCCGGAGATGAGGGCCATCTATCTCGGCGATACCGCAGACGTGGCGCGAGAGCGGTATGCCACGTGCGAGCGAGAGCACCTGCGAGCCACGTTGTTCACGGAGGTTCAAAGACCATGAGGATGGTGATGCGCATGGTTGCATGGACCGGAGGCATGCTGATGGTCCTCACGGCCTGCGAATCGATCGACCACCGCAGCACCGCCGGGGGGGCGGCTTCCAGCACCGCTCTGGGCGACGCAGGTCCCCGGGAGAGCTCCATGTTCGCCACGACGGCGGCGCGATCGCAGCACAGGCCGCTCGCGTCGGATGAGCTCCGGGTCGCGCTGTTCGTCGTGCCCGGCGATGCATCGGTCGAGGTCGACGGCCAGCCGGCGCGGCGGACCAACGGCATCATCGAGCTGGTCGGCAAGAAGGGTGATAGTCGCAAAGTCCGCGTTTTTAAGGGGGCGAAGCGGATGGAAGAAAAGACCGTGTTCATCGGGGACGCTGATAGTTCGCCGATGTTCCTGGACCTGAATGCGCCGCCCCCGCCGGTGGCGCGCAAGGCAGAGAAGAATGCGCAGTGGGAGCCGATCAGGGTTCGGTGGTCCGAGGATCCCGGCGATGGCGCGAGCAAATGACGGGCTCATCCCTCTGCCCGATCGCTCGATCAGTCGGATTTCGAGAGGTTCAACAGCTGGCTGGGCTGTTCTTTCAAAGCGCCGGACGGACGAGGCACCTTGCGGGTCGAGCAGCGACGCTCCTCCCGCCGCATGCAGCGGGATGACATGACGTGAAGCTGCCGCGGGCGATGGGAAGCCCGGATGGAGATGGGATATGAAAGTTCGTGTTGCCAGGCGGGTGGTCTTTGGATCCACGATCGCCCTGGTGCTGTCGATCGGGAGAGCGGAGGCGCAGGCTCCACCGTCGAGCGCTCCGGGCGCAGCCGCGGCGGCGCCGGCCGGCGCCGCGCAGCCGCGCGACCCGACAGCGTCGAAGCTGGCGAAAGTGCACTTCGAACAGGGGGACCAGTACTTCGCTGACAAGGAGTGGCTCAAGGCGCACGACGAATACGTCAAGTCGCTGTCGCAAGAGAAGACGATGAGCGCGATGACGGCGCTCGCTTCCACGCTGAGGCAGCTCGAGAGGTACAACGAGGCGCTGGACCTGTACGAGAAGGTCCTGCTGGAGCCCAAGCTCCCGTCCAACCTCATGGACGATGTCAGGAGGGGCGTGGAGGACCTCCGGAAGCGCGTTGGTACACTCGAGCTCACCGGCGACACGCCGGTCGGCGCGCGCCTGCTCATCGACGAGAAAGAGCGCGCCACGCTGCCGTTGTTGGCGCCGCTGCGTGTGCCCACAGGCACGCGCCAGATCAGCGTCAAGAAGGACGGATTCGAGCCCATCGCCGCGACCGCAGAGGTCACGCCCGGGCAGAAGAGCGTGGTGGAGCTGCGCGCCCCATCGAGGAAGGGGCGCCTTTCGGTGAGCGAGAAGCACGGGTGGGCGCTGGAGGTGGAGATCGACGGGCAGCGGCTCGGCGTGACGCCATGGGAGGGCCTCGTGGATCCTGGCGAGCACCAGGTGCGGCTGCACGGCTTCGTGGGGCATCAGGCGCTCGCAGAGTGCACGGCGCCGGAGGCAGGCGCTGGCGGGGCGGAGGCGGCGCGCGAGGGCGCGAAGATGGAGTCGCCGCTGCAGACGGCAACCGTGAAGCTGTATGAGGTAACCCCCGTGGTCCTGAGCGCGCAGGACGTCGACGCGTCGCTGCGGGTCGAGTCGACGCCCAGCGGGGCGCACGTGAGCATCGACGGCAAGGTCGTGGGGCGCACGCCCTGGGAGGGGCGGCTCCCGCTGGGTGAGCATGCCGTCGAGATGCGCGCAGCGGGCTTCCTGCTCGCGAAGCAGGCGGTGCGGCTGGAGCGGCGCAAGCAGCGGGAAGTGCAGGTCGTGCTGGAGCGCGAGCCGGACCCCGAAGGGGAGCGGAGGACGAGGAACATCGCGGCAACGGTGGGTTATGGGGTGGGGGCGGCGGGGCTCGGGCTGCTCGCGGTGACCGGAGGCCTGGCGCTCAAGGAGGTGGGCGAGGTCCGATCGCGGTGCGGGGGCACCTCGTGCCCGCAGTCGGAGCGGGAGAAGCTGGACGAGGCGGGAGACCTCGGGACGCTGGCGACCGTGGGGCTCGTGGTGGGGGCCGTCGGCGTGGCCGGAGGGACCGCGGCGCTGTTCGTGCTGCAGCCCAGCGGGGGAGACCGGCGCCCCGGCGCGCCCGGCGGCGGCGCGAAGCCGGCGGGCGGCGTGGCGTGGCGTGCGGGCGTGGGGCTCGGGCGGTTCGAGATCGAGGGGAGGTTCTGATGGACAAGCGACGAGCATGGTACGCGCGGGGCGGCGCCGCGGTGGCGGCGGTGTTCGGCTGCAGCGCCGCGGTCCTCGGGTGCAATTCGGTGCTGGGCATCGAGGATTTCGATGCCGCGGGCTGCCCGAGCGCCGGTGCGCGCAGGTGCCTGGACAGCAATACACCTCAGGTGTGCGGCGCGGACGGCACGTGGGAGAGCGAGCCGGACTGTGTCGATCAGGTATGCGACAGCGCGACGGGAGCGTGCGTCGGCGAGTGCGCGCCACGAGCGACGCGGTGCGCGGGCGATGTCCCCCAGGTGTGCAGCGACAGCGGGCTGTGGGAGAGCAAGGCGGCGTGCGTCGACAAGACGTGCAGCGCCGAGCTGGGCGCGTGCATCGGCGTGTGCGCGGCCGGGCAGAAGGGGTGCGAGGAGAACACGCTGCAGCGCTGCGACGCGAACGGGCAGTGGCAGGACGAGAAGCGGTGCTTCGACCGGCGCATGACGTGCGACGCTGCCAGCGAGGATGGGTGCGTGGGCGTGTGCCCGAAGGGCGAGAAGCGCTGCGAGGACAACGCTCTGCACACGTGCGGCCGGGATGGGCAGTGGCAAGCCCAGCCGGCATGCGTTGATCAAACCTGCGACGCCGACGAGGAAGAAGGTGGGTGCGTCGGCGTGTGCGCGAAGGGCCAGAAGCGGTGCGACCCCGACAACAACAACAACGCGCTGCAGCTCTGCGATGAGCACGGGCAGTGGCGAGGCGAGATGTGGTGTTCCACCGTCAGCCAGACGTGTAGCGTCACCGGGGAAGACGGGTGCATGGGCGTGTGCGCGAAGGGCGAGAAGCGCTGCGAGGACAACGCTCTGCACACTTGCGGCCCGGATGGGCAGTGGCAAGCCCAGCCGGCATGCGTTGATCAAACCTGCGACGCCGACGACGAAGAAGACGACGACAGGTGCGTGGGCGTGTGCGCAGCGGGGCAGAAGCGCTGCGAAGACGACGACAACACGCTGCAGCTCTGCGACACGCACGGGCAGTGGCAAATTGAGAGGTGGTGCTCCACCATTAATCAGACATGCGACGCCGCCGACGAAGACGGGTGCATGGGCGTATGCGCGGCGGGGCAGAAGCGGTGCGCGGGCGGCGTGCCGCAGGAGTGCGTGGAGGGCGCGTGGGTGAGCCACGCGGCGTGCGGCGGCCCGACGCATTGCTACGGCGGCGACTGCGTGGTGTCGTGCGCGCCCGGGCTCGACGTGTGGTGCTTCGGCAATACCCCGCATGTCTGCGACACCACCGGCGATTGGAGCGCCAGCGCGGCGTGCGAATCCCAGACGTGCATCAACGGCCTCTGCGAGGGGGAGTGCGCGCTCGGGGACGCGCGGTGCTCGGACAGAACACCACAGACGTGCGACGAGAGAGGACGCTGGACGGACCGGACCGCGTGCGAGGGATCGTGCGAGGTGGGCTCGTGCCCTGGACCGAGCTGCGAAGGTCTCCCGTCGAGCTGCGGTCCGGCGGGGAACGAGAGCTGCTGCCTGAGCCCCGTGGTGCTGGGAGGCACATACCAGCGGTCCAACATGGTGGAGCATCCCGCGACGGTGAGCGATTTTCGACTGGACCGATTCGAGATCACCGTGGGCCGGTTTCGCAAGTTCGTTGAAGCTTACCCGGCGAGCAAGCCTGTGGAGGGAGCAGGAGCGCACCCAGGGGTGCCGGAAAGCGGCTGGCAGACCGATTGGGACTGGTTTTTGCCCGCAGATAGAGCGGCGCTGGAAACCGCGATAAGCGGCTCCAGGAACTCCATGTGGTGGAACGCACCAGACGAGGACGAGCACGCGAACGAGAACAAGCCGATGAACTCCATCACCTGGTTCGAGGCGTTTGCCTTCTGTGCGTGGGATGGTGGGAGGCTGCCGACAGAGGCAGAGTGGAACTACGCGGCGGCAGGAGGGAGCGAGCAGAGGGAGTATCCGTGGTCGGTGCCGCCGAGCTCGATCCCGATCAATACGAGCTACGCGGTGCACGATTGCAGCGGGCTGGGAGTAGGCTGGTCGTGCGGCAGGGAGGACATCTTGAACGTGGGCGTGAAATCGCCGAGGGGGGACGGGAAGTGGGGACATGCGGATCTGGCGGGAGGCCTGTGGGAGTGGAACATGGATTGGTATGCTCCCTATGACACCGGCGCGTGCACCGATTGCGCCAGAATCTACGGCGGCTTGGACCGGGTGCGCCGGGGCGGTAGCTGGAGAGATATTGCGTCCAACTTGCACTCGTCCGAGCGCTCCAACGATCCCCCGGAACTCCGTGGTGACCACATCGGCGCCCGGTGCGTGAGGACGCCCTGAGCCACGCTGCATGATTCCGCGCGCTCCCATCGAACCCTGAGGGCGGGAAGCGGGCACGACGCCTCTCCCCGCCTTCCCGACCTCAGGAGAGCTCCCTCCGGGTGGATGCGACCCCCACCTGCCCCTCAGTCACTCACCCCGGCCCCCTCACCCCCCCGCCGCGTCCAGCATCGCCCGCAGGAGCGGCGGCGTGCGCCGCGGATCGCAGGGCGCCTTCACCGCCCGGCCCGCGACGACCGCGCTCATATGGCATGTCCCCGGCCGCGGCAGGTGATCCATCCAGTAGAGATCGAACCGATCGTCCGGCGCGAGCCGCCGCACCATCGGCTCGAGCGGCAGCATCAGCCCCTCGCGGAAGCGGGCCAGATAAACCACGTTCGACAGGCGAACTGGGG
Source organism: Sorangium sp. So ce327 (assembly GCF_051530205.1). NCBI lineage: Bacteria > Pseudomonadati > Myxococcota > Polyangiales > Polyangiaceae > Sorangium > Sorangium sp. So ce327. Next base: position 7,755,253 of record NZ_CP150330.1, read on the forward strand.
AGTTCAGCCCGATGCGCCGCCGCGTCCCGGACGCGTAAGGACCGGTGTGATCGATGAACTCCACCGTCTGGAGATCGCCGTAGAGGTCCGGCTCCGTCTTCTCGACCGTCACCAGCGTCCATGCGCAGAGCGGCCGCTGCGCCCGCAGGAGCGCGCGCGTCATCTGCTCGAAGTCGGGCAGATCCGCGGCCGCCCGCGCCTCGGTGTAGTGGCCGTGCGCGAACTGGTTGCGCTCGGCCTGCATCAGGTTCGAGAGCGTCTCGAACGTCTGATTGTGCGACAGCTTGACGTCGAGCACCTCCCTCGCCATCGAGCCGATCGGATCATCGCGATCGCCGAACGCCCGCGCGGCCGTGCGCGCGAGCTCGCGCCACGCGCCGAGCGCCAGGCCGTCGCGCGTGCGCGTGCGGCCGTGGAAGTCGAGGAGCGCGCCCCACCCGGGAGGCGCCCCGCCCGCGCCCGCGCTCCCCCCGCCCGCGCCCGGACTGCTCGGGACGCCGCCGCGCGCCGAGGTCGGGGGCGCGCTGCCGCCGCTGAAGAAGGCCGAGACGAGCACCGTCGCGATGAAGCGCCACGTGCCCTCGAGCACGTCGAACAGCATCTTCACCCGCTCGATCGCGCTCGACGCCCCGATCGCCGCCCGCACCCGCCCCGCGATGGGATAAGGCAGGCCGCCGCTCAGCGCCGAGAGCACCCCGTGCGGATCGCCGCACTCGCGCGAGATCTCCGCCGCCCGCGCGCCCGCGTCGGCGTCGTGCAGGAGCTCCCACGACAGGGTCCGGGCGTGCTCGACCCTCCCGTCCAGGATGGGCGGCCGGCCGTGCCAGTCGCACTGCACCGCGCTCGCCATCACCGCCGGATCCGCCTTGCGGGGCACACACGCGGCGACCACGCCAGGCGCGAGCGGCGCGATCAGCGCGCCGGCGCCCGCGTGGGTCGCGACGACGGCCGCGAGTTCCTGCGCGAGCGCCCCGATGACGTGCGGCCCGACGCCGCCGAGCGCGCTCTGCTCCTCGATGCCGAACAGGACCGTCGCCCGGCGCCCGCTCCGCGACGCCTCGATCACCTCGAACGGCGGGGCGAAGCGCGCGCTGGCCGCGCCGTCGCGGAGCTCCGCCACGGGGGTGGACGCGCCCGCCGCGCCCCGCTCGCGCTCCGCCGCGAGCGACGCGCCCCGCTCGCGCTCCGCCGCGAGCGACGCAATGGCATGCAGGCCGAGCTCGACCTCGCGGCCGGCGACGTCCGCCTCGCCGGCGATCGTGAAATAGCCGCACGCGAACGCCCCGAGCCCCGCGGACTCCGCGGCCTCCAGGGCCTGCCGGGCCGCGGCGGCCGCCTCCGCGGCGCCGCCCCGCACGAGCACCACCGCGGTGCCGTCCGCGTCGCCGACCGGCCGCTCCGGCCACAGCCGGTGCACCGCGACCAGCGCGGCCGCCGCGCGCGAGGGCGCGCCCGCCTCGATAGGCCGCAGCAGGACGAGCGCGCCCTGGCCCTTCCGCGCGAGCAGCGACGCGCACTCCTGCTCCAGCCCGGCGCGCGCGAGCAGGCCCGTCGCCGGGTCCACCGCCCCGGCGGGGACCGACAGCGCGGCGTAGCGGCGGTCGAAGAACGTCGCGCGCATGCCGCCGACGCAGACGAAGGTGCCGTGCACGAGCGGCGACTCCTCCCCGCGCGCGAGGTGCCGCGCGCCGACCTGCACGGGCACGCTGCACTCCTCGCGGCGGCGCAGCCACCAGCGCACGCCGTCGTGGCGCAGCGAGGCCGCGAGCCGCGACGCCACGTCGGGGTACACGAGCTCGTTGCGCTCGTCGCCCACGCGCTCCACGCGGCCGAGCCGCAGCGCGCCGACCGGCTCGAGCCGGAGCTCGTGGAGGTAGCCGTCGCGCCCCTCGATCCGCAGCCTGTCCGGCGCGGCCACCTCGCCGCGCCACAGCGAGAACCCGGGCGCCTGCGTGAGCCAGAGCGTGGCGCCACCCGCCGCGACCGACCGCAGCTCGGCCCCGGGCGCGCCCTCGAGGCCGCTCGCCTCGACGGGCGCGGGCGGGACGCTCTCGCCCGCCGGAAGGTCCCCGCCGCTGTCTCGTCCGCCCGTCACGCGTCCCTGTCCATGGTGATGTCCGCGAGCCGCGTCCCCCGAGCATCCGGGGGCTCCTCGGGCGATTACCGCACCGCGCCACGGCAAATTCAACGCAAATGCGCCGGGGCGCATTCCTCGGCGGCCTCTCTGCGCGGCCGTCCGCCGCGCGCCGCCCGCCGCAGCTTGACGCCTCCGGAGCGTTTGCATCTCCTTCCTCCGCGCCGGCAGCCCGCCCCCTGGGCGCGCTGATGGCGAAACCGACGACACAGTCCGAGCGGATCCAGGCGAAGCGACCGCGTTGCGACCGACGAGCCAGGGGGTCTTCCGCGCTCCACGCCAACAACCGGGAGAGAGCCGATGGCAGATAGACAGAGACATCACGGGATCACCTCAGCGCGCCGCGACGCCCGGCGCTCCTCGCTCGAGCTGCTGGCGAAGATCGGCCGCTCATCGCGGGTCTCCCTCATCGCCGCGGTGGCCACGCTGATCACCAGCGCGCCGGGGCGCCCTGCGCTGGCCGCGGACAAGGCGCCCGAGGGGCGATGGGTCGCTGGATGGCACAGCAGCCCGACGCCGGGCGGCACGTTCAACTCGCAGGATTGTCCCTCGGACGTCGGCCTCGCCGACCAGACGGTCCGGAACATCGTCCGCGTGAGCGCCGGCGGGAGCTCGGCGCGCGTGCGCATCTCCAACGCCGGCGGCAGCGAGCCGCTCAAGGTGGGCTCGGCGTCGGTCGCGCTCTCGGCGGGTGGAGCCGCCACGGTCGCGGGGAGCTCACTGCCGCTGCGCTTCGCAGGCCAGACCTCGATCGTCATCGCCGCGGGCGGCGAGGCGGTGAGCGACCCCGTGGCGCTGAAGGTCCAGCCGCTGCAGGCGCTGGCGGTGAACGTCTACCTTCCGGGCAAGACCGGGCCGATCACGCAACACTACTTCGCGGCACAGGACAACTTCCTCGCTTCGGGCAACCAGACAGGGAACGGCGCCGACAAGCAATTCACACGGAAGATCTCGTGCTGGATGGCGGTGTCGGGCGTCGACGTCAAGGCCTCGCCGGACGTCGTCGGCACCCTGATCACGCTCGGCGATTCGATCACGGATGGATACCTGTCGACAAAGAACGACAACCATCGCTACCCCGATTACCTCGCGCAGCGCCTCGCCAGCCGGAAGGGACCGACCCTCGCCGTGGCGAACGCCGGGATCATCGGGAACGAGCTGCTCACCGTCCGTCCCCAGCTCCAGTTCGGGTACCCCGTCCCTGCCCGCCTCGCGCGCGACGTGCTGACCCAGCCCGGAGCGCGCGCGATCATCTTGCTCGCAGGCATCAACGACATCGGCGACCGCTCCGCCAAGGCCGCGGATCTGATCCCGGCGATCCAGCAGATCATCCAGTCTGCCCGCGGCGCGGGGCTCAAGATCTACGGTGGAACCCTGGTGCCGTTCGCCGGCTCGAACGGCACCTACAAAGGTGACTACGGGACCGCCAAGGGCGAGCAGGAGCGGCAGAAGCTGAACACCTGGATCCGCACGAGCGGCGCCTTCGACGGGGTGATCGACTTCGACAAGGCCCTGCGCGATCCGGCCGATCCGAGCCGCCTGCTCCCGGCCTACGACGCGGACAAGCTGCACCCGAACGACGCCGGGTACCAGGCGATGGCGAACGCCGTGGACCTGGACGCGATCATCAACGCTGTCGTCAAGGGCGCCTCTCCGTAAACATCGAGTCCCCGGCGCCGCCGGCCCGGGGCGCTCGGCAAGCGCCCGTCAGCGGCGCGCTCCGGCTCACGCTCGCTTCGCGGCGGAGAACGGATCCACGTACGTCGTGGCGCCGATCTGCTCCCAGGTGTCGTGAAGCCCGTCGAGGTACACCACCGGGACCCCGGTGAGGTCCGCGTCATCGAGGCAATTCAGGTTCACGGAGCAGAACTCCCCGCCGAGCTCCGGGATGTTCCCGTGCCCGAAGACGCGGATACCGCAGCTCTTGCAGAACCGGGCATGGCCGGCCTCGTGCCGCGAGTAGTCGCCGAGGACCTCCTCGCCGGCGACCAGGCGGAAGGCGCTCGGCTTCACGAGGGTGCCCCACCACCTCGTCTTCGTGCAGATCGTGCAGTTGCACTGCGTCGTCCCGGCGCTCGGGTCGAAGTCGGCCTCGAAGCGGACGGCGTGGCAAGCGCAGCTGCCCTTGTAGGTCCGGGGGCCGGCGTTGGTCGTTGTGTGCTCGGAAGCGGCGTTGCTCATGGGCGGTTGCTCCAGGGATGGGGGGCGCGGCGCCTTCGGGCGCCTCGCCCCTGGGATGAGAGGAAGCTAGACTGGATTGCGGACAGATTCGGTCCGCAAGGAGAGAGGCGGTATCAAGCTCCTTGTGCGGCGCGGAACGGGTCCACGTACGTCGTGGAGCCGATCGGCGCCCACGTGTTGTGGAGCCCGTCGACGTACAGCACCGGAACGCCGGTGAGGTCCGCGTCGTCGAGGCAGTTCAGGTTCACGGAGCAGTAATCGCCGCCGAGCATCGGGAGGTGCCCGTGCGCGAACACGCGGATACCGCAGGTCTTGCAGAACCGGGCATGGCCGGCCTCCGATCGCGAGTGGTCGCCGAGGACCTCCTCGCCGGCGAGCAGGCGGAAGGCGCTCGGCTTCACGATGATGCCCCACCACTTTGTCTTCGCGCAGATCGTGCAGTTGCACTGCCCCGTCCCGGCGCTCGGGTCGAGGTCGGCCTCGAAGCGGACGGCGCGGCAAGCGCAGCTGCCCTTGTAGGTCCGGGGGCCGGGGGTCGTCGTTGTGTGCTCGGAAGCGGCGTTGCTCATGGGCGGTTGCTCCAGGGATCTGTGGGGCGGGGGCCGTGGGGCTCGTCGAGGCGCGCCTTCGGGCGCCTCGCCCCCGGGATGAGAGGAAGCTAGACTGGATTGCGGACAGATCCGGTCCGGAAGGAGACAGGCGGCACATGGTCCAGACCTCCGCGCGGCTGCTGAAGCTCTTGTCGCTGCTGCAATCCCGGCGCTTCTGGACGGGGGGCGAGCTGGCCCGCGAGCTCGCGATCACCGAGCGCAGCGTCCGGCGCGACGTGGACAGGCTCCGGAGCCTCGGGTACCCCGTCCACGCGGCCACCGGCATCGGCGGCGGATACCAGCTCGGCGCCGGGAAGGAGCTGCCGCCGCTGCCGCTCGAGGACGACGAGGCCGTCGCCGTCGCCGTGGGGCTGCGCGCGGCGGCGACCGGGCCCGTGAGGGGGCTGGAGGAGGCGTCGGTCCGCGCGCTCGGGAAGCTGGAGCAGGTGCTCCCCAAGCGGCTCCGGCGCAAGGTGACCGCGCTGGGCGCGGTGAGCGTGCAGCTGGTCGACGGCAGCCCCACCGTCGACGCGGACGCGCTCGCCGCCATGGCGAACGCGTGCCGTGACGCCGAGGCGCTGCGCTTCGACTACAGCAGCCACAGCGGCGCCGCGAGCACGCGCGCCGTCGAGCCGTACCGGCTCGTGCACACGAGCCGCCGCTGGTACCTGCTCGCGTACGATCTCCAGCGAAGCGCCTGGCGGACGTTCCGCGTCGATCGCATCCAGGGCAGGCCGAAGGCCGCGGGCCGCTTCAAGCCGCGCCCGCTGCCCGCGGAGGACGTGGCCGCCTACGTGTCGAAGTCGATCTCCACGGACGCTTACCCGATCCGCGCGCGCGTGACCGTGCACGCCCCCGCGCAGGCCGTCTCGGAGCGCCTATCGGGCGTGGCGGGGCGCATCGAGGCGCTGGCGCCGGACCGCTGCGTTGTCCACACCGGCGGCGGGAGCCTGGACGCGCTCGCGTTCCACCTCGGGTTCATGGGGTTCGAGTTCGAGGTGCACGAGCCCGAGGAGCTCATCGACCAGCTCCGCCGCCTGGCCGAGCGCCTCGGCCGGGCCGCGGGGCGGAGCGGGACGGGGCGGCGGGAGAATTGAACAGGGAGACGGGGAGACAGGGAGTATTTTGATGATTTCCCTCCCCGTCTCCCCACCTCCCTGTGAACTTTCCGAAGAATTTAAGTGGATGCCTCAGGGTCGCGACGTCAGGTCCAGTTGCAGAACTCGAGCGAATCCGGGTCCGATGCGACCTGGACTTCCACTTCAGAGCAGTCGACAGGCTCGTAGGAGTCGAACCCCTCGCCAGGCGGCGCCGTGACGCACTTGCCGCAGCCGAACCCGGCCGGGAAGCTCTCGGACCAGTCGAACCCCTGGCCGGAGCCGTCACGCCAGACGATGACGTGCCGCGAGCTCACCCCGAGGAGCGCTGTATCGAGCACGTCGGCGTCGATCTCGCCCACGGGCACCTGGGTGCCCGGCGCGAGGAGCATGACGAAGCCCATGCCGACACCGTTGCTGTTGAGCGCCCCGCGCGGCGGCGCCGACCCGAAGCCGACGGTGAACGTCGCGCCGGAGAGGCTCCCCTCGCCGAAGTTGAAGCCGTAGTCGGGGCTGGACGAGCTCACCACCCAGACGACGGCCACCACGGCGCCCTCTGGAGCCGTATCCCCCGTGATCGGTCCGGTGACCGTGAATCCCCCCGCCCCGCCACCCTCTCCCGTGCTGCCGCCGCCGCCCTCTCCCGCGCTGCCGCCCGGGCCTCCCTGCGTGTCATCGGAGCATGCGGGCAAGGCGACCATCATCCCCATCAACCCTGCGAACAACCATCGTGCGCTCTTCATATCCACCATCGAGCACAGCGCGCTCGATAACGGAAGCGAACCGCACTGTTTCCAGGGCGCAAAATCCTGCTCGATCCGCGCCGTTCACTCCTGTTGAAGAGCTGTTCCCTCACGCTACGCGGACGGGCTCACTCCGAGAGCGCCGTCGCGATCGTCGCGTCGAGCCCGGCGCCCCGGCCCTCGAGGAAGCGCGCATCGTCGACCGCCGCCCCCAGCGCCGCGCGCGCGGCCTCGACGCACGCCTCGAGCGCCGGCCGCTCGATGGGCGGCACCGGCGTGCCGATGGCCTCGCGGAGCGCCGCGGCGCCGCCGAGCAGGCGCGCGCCGCGCTCCGCCTTCCCCGCCCGCACCGCCGCGCACGCCAGCGCCTCCAGGACGCTCGCGGAGCGCCAGAGATCGCCGAGCTCCCGGTGCAGCCGCAGGCTCGCCCGCAGGCGCCGCTCCGCGAGGGCGAGATCGCCGCGCTCGATGGCGATGAGGCCCAGGATGTTGCTCGTCCAGGCGATCCCCTCCTTGAATTTGACCTGCCGCGACAGGCCCTCGCTCTCCTCGCAGAGGCGGACCGCCTCGCCGAGCTCCCCGCGGTAGAGCGACGCACAGCCGAGGTAGAGCAGCGCCGTCGCGGTCCCCTCGCGATCGCCCGCGCGGCGGAGCTCCGGCAGGGCGAGGCGGCACGCGCCCTCCGCGCGCGCGGTGTCGCCCGAGAGCCACGCCGCGAAGCCCGAGTAGCCGAGCGCGCGCGCCGCCTCGAGCGTGTCGCCGCGGCGCGTGGCCAGCGCGAGGCTCTCGCCGTGCAGCGTGAGCGCGCGCTCGTAGTCGCCCTGCTCGCGGGCGACGCTCCCGAGGATCTGGATCACCGACGCGAGCCCGCCCTCGTCCCCGAGCTCGCGGTAGAGCGTCGCGCCCCGCTCGAGCAGCGCGCGCGCCTCGCGGTAGTCGCACTGGAGGAGCGCGAGCCTGCCCGCGCCCCGGAGCGCCGACGCCACGTGCTCGGGCGCGACGCCCCCGGCGCCCGCGAGCGCCCGGCCGAGCCACGCGCGGCCCTCCTGGTAGTGCCCGTGGATGTACCAGAACCGCGAGAGCGCCGCGGCGAGGCGCACCGCGGCGCCCGCGTCGGCGCCCGCGAGCGCGAGCTCCAGGGCGAGGCGGAGGTTGTCGTGCTCGAGATCGAGCGCCGCGAGCCACGCGGCCTGCTCGGTCCCGCCGAGCGCCTCGGCCGCGCGATCGGCGAGCTCCAGCGAGAGCTCGACGAAGCGCCGGTTGCACGCCTCGGCGGCGCCCTCCTCCACGAGCCGATCGAGGCCGTACTCGCGGAGGATCGTGAGCATCTGGAACCGCGGCTCCTCGCCCGCGACCTGGAGCACGAGGCTCTTGTCGATCAGCGACTCGAGGATCCCGAGCGCGTCGAGCGCCGGATCGCGGAAGGCGCACATCTGGTCCGCCATCGCCAGGGAGAAGCCGCCCGCGAACACGGCGAGCGTGCGGAAGGCGAGCTGCTCCTCCGGATCGAGGAGGCCGTAGCTCCAGTCGATGGCGGCGCGCATGGTCTGCTGGCGCTCGGGCAGATCGCGCGCGCCGCCCGTGAGCAGGCGGAACGAGCCCGCGGGCGCGGAGGCGCGCCCGGCCGCCCCGCGGTCGCCGAAGCGCGAGAGCAGCGCCGCGGGGGTGAGGACCCGGAGGCGCGACGCGGCGAGCTCGATCGCGAGCGGCAGACCGTCGAGGCGCGCGCAGATCTCCACGATCTCCGCGGCGTTGTCGGGGCCGAGCTGAAAGCCGGGCTTGATCGCGGCGGCCCGGCGGCAGAACAGGCTCACCGCCGAGCTGGCCAGCGCGGCGTCGACCGTGACGTCGCGCGGCTCCGGCACCTCCAGCGGCGGCACGACGTAGCGCCGCTCGCCCGAGAGGTTCAGCGCGGCGCGGCTCGTCACGAGGAGCGAGAGGTGCGGGCAGCTCGCGGCGAGGTGCGCGATCGCCGGCGCCGCGGCCGTCAGGTGCTCGAGGTTGTCGAGCAGGAGCAGCAGGCGGCGGTCGCGGAGGAACTGGACAACGCGCTCGAGATCCGGCCGCGCCCCGCCCTCGCCGAGGCAGAGCGCCTGCGCGATCGCCGAGGGCACCAGCGCCGCCTCGCGCAGCGACGCGAGGGGCACGAAGCAGACGCCGCCGGCGAACGCGGGGACGAGCTCCTCGGCGACCTGGAGCGCGAGCCGGGTCTTGCCGGTGCCGCCGACGCCGGTGAGCGTGAGCAGGCCGGCCTTGGGCTCGAGCAGGAGCGCGGCGATCTCGGCGCGCTCGCGGGCGCGGCCCACGAACGGCGTGCGCTGGACCGGCAGGTTGTGGCGCGGCCGCTCGGCCTCCGGCGAGCCGAACAGGCCGAGCGGCGGCGTGCTGGAGAAGCCGGGCGGCGGCGGCGAGGTGCCGAGCGGCGGCGTGCTGTGGGAGCCGAGCGGCAGCGAGGCGCCGGGCGGCAAGGTGCCGTGGGGGCCGAGCGGCGGAGCACCGTGGAGACCGGGCGGCGAGGTGCCGTGGAGGCCGGGCGGCGAGGTGCCGTGGAGGCCGGGCGGCGCCAAGAAGCGGTCCGAGTCGCGGTGCGCGCCGCCGGGGAGCGCCTGGGGCGGGGCCTCGACCGTGCCCGCGAGCTCGATGGTGTCGGTGCTGAGCATGTCAGCGGGCACGCCGCCCCGGCGCGACGCCGGCCCGCCGGCGCCGGGCGGCTCGGCGGCCGCCGAGGAGCCCTCGAGCGCGGCGCGCAGCGCGAGGCTCTGCTGGCGGACCGAAGGGAAACGCCCGGCCGGGTCGCGGTCGCACGAGCGCAAGAACCACGCGTCGAACGCGGGCGGGAGCCACCGCCAGCGCGTCGACGGCGGGTAGAGCCGCATCACGAGGAGCGCCGCCATCAGCTCGGCCATGCTGTTGGCAGTCCAGTAGATGTCGCCGGTCAGGAGGCGGACGGCGATGAGGCCGATCGCCCACACGTCCGCCGCAGGGCCTATCTGGTCCGAGCGCCCGCGCGCCTGCTCGGGGGCCATGTAGATGGGCGTGCCGATCGCCGTGCCCGTGGCGGTGATCCCGCCCGACGCGCCGAGCGCGCCCGGCTCGACCGCCTTGACCAGGCCGAGATCGAGGATCTTCACGCGCTCCCGCCCGTCGTCGCCGATCGCGAGGAAGAGGTTCGCGGGCTTGAGATCGCGGTGGGAGAGGCCCCGCGCGTGGGCGAGCTCGAGGGTCTCGGCGACCTCGCCGAGCCAGCGCTGCACCTCGCCGGGCGAGCGCCTGCCCTGGGTGGTGACGAGCTGCTCCAGGTCGTGGCCCCGGAGCAGCTCCATCACCAGGAAGGGGGCACCGTCGAGCTCTCGGGCGAAGCCGGCGTCGAGCATGCGCACGAACCCGGGCGCGTCGAGGAGCCGCATGGCCCGGATCTCGCGCTCGAACCGGGAGGCCGCCGCCGTGCCGGCCGCGTGCGTCCGGAGCAGGACCTTCACCGCGACCTGACCCCCTCCGTCGAGGTCGTCGGCCATGTACACAACGCCCGCGCCGCCGCGGCCGATCTCGCTCAGGAGACGGTAGCGGCCACCGAGGACGAGCGGGCAATCCGGAGAGAGCATGAGGCGGCCGCGACTGGGACGAGCGCGGGAGGGGCCACGGCGCCGGCAGCTTACCACACGGGGCGCCGACGCCCCGCCATCGGCGGCTTCCGTTCTGCGTCGATGTCCCGGTTCGATGCTCACCGCGCAACGCTCCCGCGCGACGCGTCCGCGGGGCGCGTCCGCGTGAGGGAGAGGGCATGTCCATGACGTCGAACAGCGCGATCGCGCTGGTGGTCGGTGCCACCGGACAGGCGATGTCCACCAGCACGCCGCGCGCTGCGCGCCGGTCCCTCCTCGAAAACGATCGTCGCGCGAGGCCTGCCCTCGCCGCGGCGGGCCCGGTCGCAGCGGCTCCGCCACCGAGAGCGCAGGACCACCTCGGCCCCGCGTGCCAGCGCCGCGCGAAGCGCTCCCTCGCATTGCGGGAAGCGGGTATGCTCGGCGCCGCGTTGGAGGGATGGCGCCGAGCACCAGCGAGAGCCCGCGCTCCGGCGCGACCCGCGGCCACGGAGCCGGCGCTCCGCGGCCCGGAACGCCGCCCCCCGCTGCTCGCCACGAGAGAGCTCCATGACCAGCACCGATGACAAGAGCGACGTGTTCCTCATCCCGATGCCCGGCAAGCGCGTGGCGCGCATCCCCGTCGCGGTCCTCGAGCGCTACCTCGACGAGGCCACGCGCGTCGTGCACGACCCCGCCGAGCCGGAGAGCGACGTGACCGCCCACGGGATGTCCGTCGACGCCGCGACGGGCGCGAGCGTCTGGCACACCGAGTGGGAGCTCGGCCCTTGCGACTACACCGACGAGAGCGGGTTCCCGCAGAGCGCCTACGCCTGGCACCGCCACCCGCTCGGGACCGAGTACACCGAGATTTACCAGAAGTGAGCGCGCCCCGGCCGGCCGTGCCCCGCTCCTGCCCGCGCGCGCCTCGCGCGCTCCACGCGAAAGCTCGCCCGCGCCGCCCACGCCTGCTGAGCGCGCCGCTCCTCGCGGCGGCCGCCGGCACGCTCCTCCTCGCCTCGCTCGCCCCGGCCTGCATCGAGCGCGGCTATCCCCTCGCCGGGAGCGGGCAGGTCGAGCTCCGCGCCGACGTCGCCGGGCCGCTGTTCGCCGCCGACACGCTCGACGAGGCGGGCAAGCCGGTGCTGCCCCGCCAGAGCCCCTGGCGGACCGCGGTCTCGCTCAAGCTCACCGAGGCGAACGAGCCGGCGTACGGCGGCTACGTCGAGGTCCGCGCCGTCCCGAGCGAGGCGCTCGCGCTGCACCCCGCGGGAGACGACCAGGAAGCAGGCGCCTCGTGCGCCGTGAAGGACGGCGCGTTCCGCTGCACCGCAGGAACCCAGGGCTACGCCCGCTTCACGGCCGCCTCGGAGGGCGACTGGTCCGGCGAGGCGCGGCTCGTCGTCTCGTGGGCCGACCGCACCGAGGAGCTCCCGATCACGATCCTCCCCGCGGGCTTGCCGGAGGACGCCACCAACTTCGCGCTCATCGCGGGGGGCCTCGGCGACAGCGACCGGGTGCTCGCGACCTACGTCCCCCTCATGTGCACGATCGGCCCCCTGCCGGACGATCTCGGCGCCACCTGGCGGCCGGGCGCGATCCGGGCGCGCGAGGCGCGCGTCCGCGCGTCGCCTCCCCTGAACGCGCCGGGCGTCGTGGAGCACGCGCCCGTGATCATCGAGTCGCTGCACAGCGAGGCCGCCCTCTCGCTCACCCCCGATTGCCGCGAGCGCACCTCGCGCCTGCGCGTGCTGCTCGGCGCGACCGGGGAGAGCCCGCCCTTCATCCTGTGCTTCAGCGACCTCGGCGGCGAGGTGAAGATCGCCGTGAGCTCGGGGCAGAAGGCGCTCGACCCGATCCCCACGCTCACCGTCGACCCCGAGCCGCGCCTGCTCCGCGTGCGCGCCCTCCGGAGCGTCGTCGCCGCGGGGACGCCCGGCGATCTGTTCGAGGTGAGCGCCTACAACGCCGAGCGCGTGCGCATCGCCGTCCCCGTCGACCTGACCGTCGGCGACGACCAGGTGATCGCGCTCGGCGAGGCGTCCGTGACCCTGCGCGGCGAGGACAGCGAGGCGACGATCATCCAGGGCGTCGCCGTCGCGCCGGGGACGACGACGCTCCGTGTGACGCCCCGCCTGCTCGCGAGCCCGGAGTGCTCCTCCGAGCCCATCACCGTCACGCCGGAGCCGGAGCCGGAGCCGGAAGAGGACACCGAAACGGAGACTGAGCCGGAGCCGGAGCCGGGCGCCGGAGGGGGAGGCTCGCCGTGAGCGCACGCAGATCCGCCATGTTCCTGTCGGCCGTGGCGCTCGCGCTCGCGATCGCCGCGCCCGCCGCCGCGCCGGCGCAGGACGATCCCGAGACGGACACCGGGGAGACCGGCGACGAGGAGACACCGGAGCCGGCCGCCATCCTGAGGCGCCCGACCGACGCGACGCCGATGGCCGTCCCCGCCGACTTCGGCGGCAGCCTGCAGGTCGTGCGCGCGCCGGCGGGCACGGCCAGCGCCGCGTCGTCGGCCGGCGGGCCGGAGATCTTCCCGGACGCGCGCCGCGTCTGGATGAGCGTCCGCGACACCGATCCGGTCCCGATCGAGGCCGCGCGCCGCGGCGGCCGCTGGCTGTGCAGCGGCGGCGGCTGCGCCGCGCAGACCGGCGATCCCGGGCAGAGCCCGATCGGCGACCAGATGCTGCGCTCGATCAAGCTCCAGACCCCGACGCTGCCCCTGCCGCTCACGGTGTGGGGGCGGCTCACCGAGGACGGCCAGCGCCTGCTCGATTTCGACCCGGTGCTGCTCGGCCGCCGCTCGTACCGGCACGTCTGCGCCTACCGCCCGGTCGCCGACGCCCCGCGGTCTCCCGTGGGCGCCCCCGTCGCGCCGGGCGCGCCGTCGCCGCTATCGCCTGATCGCGTGGACGTCTGCCGCGACGGCCGGCCCGAGCCGCCGCCGGCCGACGCGGGTGAGCTCACGCTGGGCATGCAGTGGCCGAAGCAGTCGGAGATGGCCGATTTCCACTACCTCGCCATCGTCGACAGCTGCGGCAACGCCCGGGTGCAGCCGTTCCAGCGCACGTTCACCGTGCCGGTCCTCGAGGTCGCCTCGGGCGGCTGCGGGCGCCCCGATGGCAAGGTCCTCCGCGTCTTCCCGGGCGGCGGCTGGCTCCGGGTCACCGCCTTCAACCTCCACGCGCCCGCGGCGGCCAACGTCGTCAACGCGACGTACCGGGTCACCGTCCCGCCGCTCGAGAACCTCGTCGAGTCGAACCCCGCGCGGCTCCTCTTCCCCGATCCGCTCGCCGACGACCTGAAGGTCGACTGCGGCCCCACGCCGATCGCGCCCCGCACCGACGCCGGGAGCCTCCCGCCGCCCGGGAGCACCCGTCCGCCCGGGCCGCGGGGGGCGTCCCCTGCCCCGCCGGGGGATCGGGGACCTGCCGGCGCGAATGGACGGCTCCAGGGCGGCGCAGGCGCCGGCCGGCGGCCCTCGACGGCGGCGCAGGCCGGTCCGACGGCGCAGCCCGGCGCGGCGGCGCAGGCCCCCCCTCCGGCGCAGGCCCAGCCCCCGGCCGGGCTGCCGCCGCCTCGCCGGGCGCCCGACGTGGATCCATCGCGCCCCGGGCCGCAGCCGCTCGCGCACGGCGCGGTCGTCATCTCGCCGGCGCCGCTCCGGCTGGGCAACTGCCGGATCCGGCTGACGGGCCAGGCCAAGAACCGGCTCGTGGCGCCGCTCGCGCTCCATGTCTCGCTGACGCGCACCGATCAGATGCGGGGCGGCACGCCGATCGAGCTCCTCCAGAACGGCACGTGGATCGTCACGCCGAGCAGCGCGGAGTTCCCGATCCCGCCGCTCGCGGAGGACTTCGACGGGGACGCGCGGCTCCGGCTGGCCGTCTACAGCGATCCGCTGAGCCCGCAGGGCAAGGTGGTGCTCGTCTCCGACGCGGGCCGCGTGGCGAGCTCGCTGCGCTCGAACGAGCCCGGCGAGCCGGAGCGCGCCCGGCGCCTCGTGGGATCGGTGGCGATCCACTCGGTCCCGCTGTGCGGCGAGGACAACTTCCAGACGCTCGAGGCCGCGGGGACCTGCTTCCGCGCGTACCTCACCGTCCCGGCGATGCTGGCGACGCTGCAGGTCACCCGCGCGCCGTGGGTGGAGAAGCCCCTCGTCACGCGGAGCGTGCTCAGCGCCGTCGGCGTCGCGCTCGCGATCGACCGCTACGACCCGGTGGAGCGCCGGGCCTTCCCGGTCGCGGCGCAGCTCGGCGGCTTCGTGCAGACGCTCGGCGAGGGGCGGGTCGGCCTCCTCGGCTACGTCGGCGTCGCGCCGACGATCCCCATCCTCGGCTCGGGCGGCAACACAACGTCGTTCGGCTTCCTGGCGGGGCTCGGGCTCGAGTACATCACCAACGAGGCCGGGCCCGACGAGGGGCTCAAGCCCGCCGCGTTCGTGTCCGCGGTCGTGCAGGTGGGCCAGGCCGCCCCGCAGGTCTCCACGAGCGGTCGGGCGAGCTTCGGCACCTACGCCGGCGACTGAGCCGCCGCGGCGCGGGGCGCGCGGCGGCCCGGTCGCCCGCTCACCGGGGGTTCAGGATCATGTCCAGCTCCTCGATCGCCTGCCGCTGGATCGCGGTATCGGGCCGCACCTCCTCGAGCAGGGCGCGCGCCTCCGGGTAACGCTTCGCGATCACGAACGCCCGGATCCAGAGCACCTTGCGCTCGGACGCGAAGAGGGTGTTCGGCATCTCGCGCTCGTAGCGCTGGAGCGCCGCGATCGCCCGGTCCGCATCGCGCGCCTGCAGCGCCTCGGTGACCGCGTCGAACAGGGCGATGTCGTGATTGCTGCCGGGCCCGTCGATCTCGATCTTGAGCTTCTCGATCGTCTCGGCGGCGACCGGCGCCGGCGCGCGCTCCCCCCGGTCGCGCGGCGGCACGCGCGCGCGCCGCTGGGCCGGGGCGCTCTGCCGCGGCGCCTCGACGGGCGCCGGGGCCGCCGGCGGCGCGACGGGCGGCGCCGGCGGCTCGGCGGGCGGCGCCGGCGGCTCGGCGGGCCGGCGCGGCGGCATGGCGGCGACGAGCGCGGGCACGACGTGCCTCACCTCCTGCGGAGGCGGCGGCTCCGGGGCCCGGAGCGCGAGCCAGGCCGCCCCCGTGGCCGCCGCGGCCGTGGCCGCGACGGGCGCGGCGACGCCCAGGGTCGGCAGCTGGACGAGCTTCGCGAGGCCCTTGAGCCACGTCGCTGCGTCGCTCAGCGCCTGGCCGACGCCCCCGGCGGCCTTCCCGGCGCTGCCCGCCTCGAGCGCCCCCACCGACTCCTGCACGCCGCGGAGGATCGAGACCCGGACGTCGTCGGGCACGCGCGGCGAGATCCGCGCCGTGGCGAGGAGCGCCGCCAGATCCAGGGGCAGCACGACGCGAAAGCCCTCCCTCTTCCGGTCCTCGCGCCGGCGCTTCACGACGATGTCGTGGAACAGGCGGATGGCGCGCGCGCGCCACTTGTACGCGGTGGACAGCGGGATGCCGCGCTGCTGCGCGAGATCCGCCATCGGGGTGCTGTGGAGATCGTGCCCGACCAGGATCCAGTGCGCGTCCGCGTCGAGCTGCTGCATGAGCTCCAGCACGACGAGCCGCTCCTGATCCGAGATCAGCAGCTCTTCCGAGGTCTTGGCGGGGTCGACGAGGGGAGGGAGCTCCTCGTCGGGCACGAGCTCTTCGTAGCGGTGCTGGGCCCGCTGCAGGTAGTGCGAGGCCGTGTGGACCGTGATCCTGTTCAGCCAGCGCTCGGGCCGGGAGATCTCGGGGTTGTATTTGTTGAAGCTGAGGTACGCCGCGAACAGGACCTCCTGCGCGAGGTCCTTGCGATCGCGCAGCGGGACCCCCAGGCCCGTCAACCAGCGCCCTACGAGCGCGGAGGTTTGCTCACGAAAGAGAAGCTCGAAAGCGCGCTCTTTCTCGGGTGGGCCACCTTGGCCCGGACGTCGAGGTCTTGTCATACACAAGTCCAGTTCCGGGCACGGACGCGAGATTGCCGCCCGAAGCAGGCCACGCGCGACGGACGGGGGGCCGGACGGCTGCTCACGGGCGTCCGGAGGCCGGAAATCCGGCAGAATCCTCGCGACAACGGGGCGCCGGGGCGCTCCGGATCCATCCGATTATCGAATAGCATTCTGAAGTACAATTCATGCCGAGAATGAGTCGTGCTGCGCCCAGGTTGCGGCGCGAGAGGCGCCGGGACGCACCGGCTGGCCGGGGATTCCGGGTGCGCCCGCGCGCGATTCGAGGCAGGCTGCCGCCCCCGCCCCGCGGATCCAGCGCATGAAGCTCACCGACTTCTCTCTCGCATCGATCGCGGCGAGCTCGCGCCGCAACACCATCCGCGACGTCTGGGACAAGCTGAGCCCCCTGCCAGGGGGCAAGCGCCTGTTCAGCCGGCTCATCGGCGCGATGGCCCCGTACACGGGGACGATCCGCGCCGAGGTCGAGGTCCTCGAGCGCGGCCGCGCGGAGGTGTCGATGCGCGACCGGCCGGGGCTGCGCAACCACCTCCGCTCGGTGCACGCCGTCGCGCTCGTCAACCTCGCCGAGCTCACCGGCAACACGGCGCTGTCCTACGCGCTGCCCGATGACGCCCGGTTCATCGTCGCGGGCCTCTCGATCGAGTACGTGAAGAAGGCGCGCGGGACGATCCGCGCCGTCTGCGAGTGCCCGCTCCCGGAGAGCAGCGAGCGCAGGGAGTACGATATCCCGGTGAGCCTGCGCGACGCGACGGGGGCCGAGGTCGCCCGCGCCGTCCTCCGCAGCCTCGTCGGTCCGAAGAAGCAGCCCTGAGCCCGGCGCCGCGCCGCCCTACGGAGCCCCCCCGGCGCTCCCGACCCCTGCATTCCGGCAAAGCGCCACGCGCCGGAAGCCCCCGCTGTACTCCAAAGCACGCTGCGCTCCGGCCGAGCCCTAAGCTCCGGAGCAGAGGTGTGCTCCAAAGCACCTTACTGACCGGAGCAATCCTGTGCTTCGGAGCAATCCTGTGCCCGTGAGCACACGGTGAGCTCAGCTATCGCCTGGCCTCCCCTGAAGCCTCTCACCCCGTCGCACACCGAGCCAGAGCGCGGACAGGAGGACAGAGGGTTCGAGTCAACGCGCTCGACAAAGCGCTTCCAGGGTGTTTCGATTCTTCTCATGAGGAACCGGTCAACGAGGGTGGCGCTCGCCGCGACGGGGATCAGCGTGATCTTCGCGGCGTGCGGGGGGTCCGATGGCTCGGTCTCCGCCGGCGGAGCCGGCGGGGCGGGTGCCGGAGCCAGCGCGGGGACAGGCCCGGGGAATGGTTCCGGGAATGGCTCGGGGAATGGATCTGGAACAGGCGGAGCAACGAGCACCGGATATGGCACCGACGGGCCTGGCGAGATCACCACCGGGCCCAGCAGCGGCGCCGGCGAGGGCGCCGGCGGCGAGGCGTCGTGCGCCGGGGAGACGAAGACGGCGGAGCTCGTGCCGCTCGACCTCTACATCATGCTCGACTCGTCGGGGTCGATGAGAGATCGGCTCGCGACGGGCGGCACCAAGTGGAGCGCCGTGACCGACGCGCTCGAGGCCTTCTTCACCGACCCCAAGTCGGAGGGGCTCGGCGTCGGGCTCCAGTACTTCCCTCTGCTGAACGCCGGCCAGCCCATGAGCTGCAGGACCCACCAGGAGTGCGGCATCAGCGGGCCGTGCGCGCTCCGGGCCTGTCGCAGCTCGTTCGACCCCCGCACGAGCCTCCAGGTCTGCGTCGCCGACTCGGACTGCCCGGACGGCGACGAGTGCATCGACATCGGCGTCTGCTCCCAGAACACGGACGTCATCTGCAGTGACATCGGCGCGCGCTGTCCCAACCGCGCGGGCACGTGCAACAAGGTGTCCCGGAGCAGCTGCGCTCACCCGTACTCGTGCGTCACCGAAGACTACGCGACGCCCGCCGTCTCGATCGCGCCGCTCGACGCCGCCTGGGCCGACGAGCTCATCGGGTCGATCGACCGGACATTCCCCGACGGGGGCACGCCCACCGCTGGCGCCCTGTCCGGCGCGATCGCCCAGGCCCGGGCCCACGCCGAGGCGAACCCGACCCACAGGGTCGTCACCGTGCTCGCCACCGACGGGATGCCCACCGAGTGCAATCCCACGTCCGCCGACGGCATCGCGGAGATCGCGGCCGAGGGGCTGAGCGGCTCGCCGAGCATCTCGACCTTCGTCATCGGTGTCTTCGGCAGGGACGACGACGGCGCCCAGGACACGATGAACCGCATCGCCGAGGGCGGCGGGACGACGTCGGCGTACTTCATCGACACGAGCTCCGACGTGACGCAGGCGTTCCTCGACGCGCTCAGCGAGATCCGCGGGACGAGCCTCGCGTGCGAGTACCAGGTCCCGGCGCCGTCCGCCGGGCAGACGCTCGATTACGGGACGCTCAACGTCCAGCACACGCCGCCGGAGGGCAACGCCCCGTCGACCATCTTCTACGTGGCCAGCGAGGCGCGCTGCGACGCGACCGCCGGCGGCTGGTACTACGACGTCGACCCCACGACCGGCGGCACGCCGACCAAGATCGTGATGTGCCCCGCGACCTGCACCCGCTTCCAGGCGGGCGGGCAGGTCCAGCTCCAGGTCGGCTGCAAGACCGAGATCCCGCCGATCAACTGAGCCCTTCCCTCACCTCGCCGGCGCCGCGCGCCCGCTATAGCTCGCCCGCGCGGCCTGCAGCTGGTAGCGCGTGGCGCGCGGCGCGCTCAGGCGTCGAGCGCCGCGGGCCGCACCGTGGCGGACGGGCCGCGGGTGCGCAGCCAGAAGTACGCCGCGGACGCGGCGAAGAGGGCCCCGCAGAGGAACGCGGTCGCGTAGCTGAAGCCGAGGAAGAACTCGAGCCACGAGCGCTTCGCCTGGCCAAAGCTCTTGTAGAGCAGGAGCGCCACGCTCCCGAGGTAGCCGAAGGCGTCGGCCGCGGTGATCAGGAATCCCGCCGTCGCCACCGAGCCCACGGCCGCGATGAGCCGGTCGAAGAGGACGCAGTTGTACGGGACGTACCCCACGTAGAGCCCGAGCCCGACGCTGATCATCCAGGCGACGGGGCCGATGACGCCCGCCTGGTAGAGCGCGGTGCTCAGCCCCGCGAGCGCCGCCCCCGCGACCATGACGCCGTGGATCGCGACGAGCGCCGCGCGGTTGTTGCGGATGCCGATCATCACCGCGACCGAGAGGAGCGCGCCGATCGCCACGGGGATCTCGGCCGTCGTCAGGATGGCCGGCTGGTCGGTGTAGCCGAGGGCGTCCCAGATCTCGCGGGCGAAGTTGTCCCGGAAATCGCGGTAGGCGGTGAGGACGACGTAGCCGAGGACGAGGGTCGCGAGCCCGCCCCCGTTCGCGAGGACGAACGCGCGGCGCGCGGCGCGGTCCATCGGCGCGCGCCGGGTCCGGAGCGCCTCGTCGTCCACCGAGGGCGGCGGGATCTGCGCGAGCATCCACACCGAGAGGAGCAGCGGCGGGAAGAAGAGGGCCCCCGTCACCGCGGGCATCCACACCTCCGGGACCCCCCAGCCGAGCGTGATTTTGCCGACGGTCTTCACGAAGCCGCTCGCGACGATGAAGCTGGCGCAGAGGCCGGCGCCGAGCAGATCGCTCACGCGGCGCCCCTCGAGGAAGCCGAAGACGAGCCCCCAGACCATGCCGAGGGGCAGGCCGTTCAGCACCAGGAAGACGGCGGCGTACGGGGCCGGCGCGAGCCCGAACAGGACGAGCGCGACCTCGCTCACCCCGATGCACGCGAGGATGGCGAGCGCGCGCCGCTCGGGCGGCATCTCGGAGACGACCTTGATGCCAAGGAACTTGGAGGCGCAGTACCCGAGCACCTGGGCGATGATGTAGAGGCTCTTCAGATCGAGCGCGGGGAGCAGCGGCAGCGCGACCATCCCCTTGTACGAGCCGACCGCGAACGGCTTGCGGAAGGCGTACATGCAGAAGTAGGTCGCGAACGCGGCGATCACGGCGAAGGCCGTGAACACCGGCGCAGGGGCTCGCTCGAGCCATTTCGTCACGCTTCGCTGGGCCGGCATGGGAGCTCCGAGGGAGGCGCGAGGGTAGTCGCGGCCGCGCGGCGCGCGCATGGATTTTCGGCGAGGAGCGGGCCGGGCTCCCGCCCGCACACGAACACGCGAACCGCGGATCTCGCCGCGGCCTGCGGAGCGTCCGGCCGGTATACCGCGATGGTCACATTTCTCGCCTTCCGCCTTGCTCTTTCTTCTCCCGGCTCGTGTCGCGGCTCGCCCCTCGTCGCATCGCTTTTTCGATCCTCGCGCTCTGTCTCTCGCGCCTTCCGTGGAGCGCCCGCGAGCGTGCGGCGTTCGAGGAAGCTCATCGGCGATCGACGAGGCGGGCTCATCGGCTGGACTGTAAGGCGGCCTCATCCGCATAGCCATGGTCGAGCTCGGATGCCCGAGAATCAACATCTCGGTGAGAAACGCCGCGGCGTGACACGGAAAACCGTGTGACATCGTCCGTCGGCTCCCGAGCCACGCTCAGGGGAGGCCCTAATTCATGATGTCGTGACTGTGGCACAACGTCTCTGTGAGACGCTTTGGTCGCTCCGGCATGGGGCGCATCGCACCTCGCAGGGGGCCTCACGGGGCGAAAACTCCCTGAAAACGGAGCGAAATACCGCCCTCGCCGTCCTGGAACACCCCTTGCGATGTCGGATCGCGCCGGGGCGTCGGGGCCCTGGATCTTCAGCCCACGCGGCGCCGGACAGGCACGCACGACAGGCGGCCCGATACGGCTGTCCTCCCGCACGCTCGTGCGTGGTCCGAACGTGGCCCGGATGTGGCCCGGATGTGGCCCAAATGTGGCCCAAATGTGGGTCGAGCGTCGGCTGGATCACGGGAGAGGAGCGGCCCAGTTTCGCTGCCGTGTCGCTCTCCTCGCAAGAAAGGCGGAGAGTCATGCCGAATCGTCAGGGATGGATCGACGAGGAACATAACGATGGGCCCGGGCGCGACGACGAGCGATTTGGGCCAACCCAGGGTCAGCGAGGCGATGAGCGATATCGTGGCGAGCGCGGAGCGAGCGGGGATGCTAGTTACGGGCATCGTGGCAACTACGAGCAAGTCCTCCAGCAGGACGATCGGCGCCCTTCCCGCGGAGGTCACGATGATTTCCGCGGTCGCGCCGATCAGCGAGAGTCTGTCGGACGCGGCCACGAGGGCGAGCGCGGCGGCGAGGGCGACCCGCGCTGGCGCGGCCACGGCGAACGCGGCTACGAGGGCCGACAGGATCGCGCCTGGGGGCAGCGCGAGGACGCCCAGCGTGAGGCCTGGGGCGGCCAGCGTGATGACTTCCAGCGAGGAGGTCGAGACGATCTTGGCGCCAGGCGCGGCTTCGGCGGCGGCCAGGGCGGCTTCGGCGGCGGCCAGGGCAGCTTCGGTGGCGGCCAGGGCGGTCACGGCGGCCAAGGTCACTTCGGCGGCGGCCAGGGCGGCTACGGCGGCCAAGGCGGCTTCGGCGGCGGCCAAGGCGGTTACGGCGGCGGCCAGGGCGGAGTCGGCGGCGGTCAGGGCGGCTTCGGTGGCGGCCAGGGCGGCTTCGGTGGACAGGGCCACTTCGGCGGCTACGGCGGAGAGGGATCCGGCCGCGGCCAGGGCGGCTTCGCCGGTGGCCAGGGCGTCTATGGCGATGAGGGCGGACAGGGCCGCTTCGGCGGACAGGGCCATCTCGGCGGACAGGGTGGCTTCGGTGGCAGCCAGGGCGGTCATGGCGCCGGTCAGGGCCACTTCGGCGGACAGGGTGGCTTCGGTGGCAGCCAGGGCGGTCATGGCGCCGGGCAGGGCCACTTCGCTGGCCAGGGTGGATTCGGCGGCCAGGTTGGCCAGGGCGGCTTCGGCGGACAGGGCCACTTCGGCGGCGGCCAGGGCAGTGAGGGCGGCCTCGGAGGCCAGGGTGGATTCGGTGGCCAGGGTGGATCTGGTGGCGGCCAGGGCGGCTTCGGTCGCCAGGGAGGCCTGGGCGGGGTCCAGCACGAAGGATACGGAGCCCGCGGCGGCCTCCGGCAGTGGGCCGACGACGAGCGCGGCTGGAACGAGCGGCCAGGACAGCAACGCGGGTACGAAGGCCACGAGTCGTCCTTCGGCGGCGATCAGGGCCGTTCCCCTCAGCCCTACGGCGGACAGGGATCCGGCGGACAGGCCGCAGGCGGCCGCAGCTTCCTCGAGACCGTTCGACAGGGCGGCGGGCTCAGCGGCTCGCGTGGTCGCCCGCCCAAGGGGTACAAGCGTTCGGACGAGCGGATCCGCGAGGATATCTGCGACCAGATCTCCGATCAGCCGGACCTCGACGCGAGCGACGTCGAGGTGAAGGTGCAGAGCGGCGAGGTCATCCTCTCCGGGACCGTCCGCGAGCGTCGCTTCAAGCACCAGCTGGAGGCGCTCGCCGAGCGGATCTCGGGCGTGGTCGACGTGCGAAACGAGATCCGGCTCCACCGCGAGCAGCAGCAGGGCGAGGCGAGGACGAGCGCGGGGTCGTCGTCGAGCGAGCGCGCCGCCGCGAGCACGAGCGGCGTCACGGCGGGCTCCGCGACCTCCATCGGCGCGACGTCACCCCCGGAGACGAAGAACAACGAGTCGCGCCGGAACGCCTCCTGAGATCCGGCGCGAATGGCCCAGGTGGGCGGGCCGCCGCGCTGCGGTCGATCGCGGGTCGAGCGCGCGGCACACGTGGCGGCGGGAGCCGCCGCAGCCACGCCTGGAGCGACAAGCGGGTTGAAGCCGCACGCAAACAGCGATTTCCCAGCGTGAAACGATGAGATCGTGCCAAAATGAGCTGCTTGCTGCCGTGTCGACGGCACATCGGGCGGCGTGCCTGGCGGCGTCAGGCCGTGTCATGGCGGCGGCGGCGACGGTGCTGGCTCTCCGCCCGACATTCCGCTCCAGGAGCGTGTCCTCGACGCTCTGAACTTTCGTGCCACCGCGAGCAACAGAAGGCGGCGGAGGCCATCGGGACATGAGATCGATCGGAAGGCTCGGGAGCGCCGCTGCCTGGGGGTTCGTCATGCTGTGCTCGGGCGTCGCGTCGGCGGCCAGCGCGCCGTCCTGGGAGAGCGCGCCGCCGATGATCACCCCGCGGGGCGAGCATACGGCCACGGTGCTGAAGGACGGCAGGGTGCTCGTCGCGGGGGGATACCCGGAGCTGGACGGACCGCCCTACACGACGAGAGAGGCGATGAGCCTCAAGGCGGTCGAGATCTATGACCCGGCGACCGGGACATGGTCGCCCGCGGCGCCGCTCCTCCAGGCCCGCAGCGGACACGCGGCCATCCTGCTGCCAGACGGCCATGTCCTCGTGGCCGGCGGCAGGATGATGAACGCACAGGCCCAGGGAACCTCCCTGTCTTCGGCCGAGATCTACGACCCGATGACCGACACCTGGACGCCCGCAGGGCCGCTGTCGATACCCCACCCCGCGCCCTCGATGATGCTCGCCGGCGGCAGGCCGGTGCTCGTCGGGCTGGCCTGGCAAGACGTCTACGACGAGTTCGATGGCCAGTTCGTGCTGCACTATTACCAGAACGCAGCCATCTACGACCCGGAGTCGCGCGGCTGGACGGACCTTCCGCACTGCGACGCCGTGGACCGGTGGGTGAGGCTGCCTTACAGGCCCCAGCCTGTGAGCGCGACCCTGCTCCAGGACGGCCGCGTGATGGTGGCCGGAGGCGGCTGCAGCCTCTATGACCTGGAGACCCAGCTCTGGACCTGGGAGCTGGGCGCCGTGAAGCCGACGACCGAGCTTGCGTATCCCGGCGCGACGACGCTCCCGGGCGGCGGGGTCCTGGTCGTGGGAGGCACCCTCCCCGCCGGCTCGGCCCCGGAGATTCACGCCTTCTCGCAGCTCTACCTGCCGCAGGACGACCGCTGGGAGCCGACCCCGGGACCGTATGCTCCGGCATCGAGCCCGTGCGGGCAGGACTCCTCGGGTATCCAGGGGATGCGCACCTCGCTGCTCCCGAGCGGAAAGGTGCTGTTGACCGGAGGCGTGGAGCCCTGCAGGTCCGCGGGCTCGACAGCGTCCGTCGTTCCTTTCTATGCGACCCAGGCGCTCTTCGATGAGGCGACCCTCTCCTGGTCGAGCCTCGATCTGGCGCCGCCCGTGACCATGGCGCGCGCCTACCATTCCTCGACGCGGCTCAACGACGGCAGCGTGCTGATCGCCGGCGGCTACGTCGACGCCGCGACCGCCACGGCGTCTGCCGTGCTCTTCCGCGAGCGCTCGCCGCTCGGCGGGGGCTGCGACGCCGACAGCGACTGCGGGAGCGGCTTCTGCGCGGACTCGGTCTGCTGCGACGCGGCCTGCGCCGGGCCCTGCAACGCCTGCGCGGCGGCCTCGGGCGCGTCGCAGGACGGCGTCTGCACCCCCCTCGCCGGCGTCGCCTGCGACGACACGGACGCGTGCGTCGTCGGGGGTGTTTGCGAGGCGGGCGCGTGCGTCGACGGCGCGGCCGCGCCGGACGGGACCCCGTGCAGCGACGGCGACGTGTGCTCCGCGGCCAGCGCTTGCGTGGGCGGGGCTTGCGTGGAGTCGAGCCTCGCGGTGTGCCTGCCCGTCGATGACTGCCATGAAGCGCCGGTGTGCGACCCCGCGGCGGGGTGCGCGGCGCCCGCGTCCGCGAAGCCGGACGGTGCGCTCTGCGACTTCCCGGGCTCCGCCGAGGGCTGGCAGGCGACGGGGCGGATGGGCGTCCTCCTCAACCTGCCTGCGGCCACGCTGCTCCAGGATGGGACGCTGCTCATGATCGGGTACGGCGAGACAGGCAATCCGCCGCGGTGGAACGATGTCTGGCTCCGCTACGACCCGAGCACGGGCTCGTGGCAGCCCCCCGAAAAGATGAACGTGTCGAGGCGCCCGTCGAGGCTCGTAACGCTTCCGGACGGGACGGTCCTGGGGATCGCCAATAGCGTGCTCCGGCGCCCCTCGCAGACGGTGCGATTCGACCCTGCGACGGGCGTCTGGGCGCCCGCCGCGCCCACCCTCGTGTCGCGCCAGATGACCGACGCGACGGTCACGCCGCTCGCGGACGGCCGGGTGCTCGTCGCCGGCGGCGACGGCAACGTCGACGGCGGCGGAGAAAAGGTCGAGATCTACGACTCCGTCACGGACACGTGGACCCTGGCAGCGCCCATGAACGTCCCGCGAAGCCGCGCCAGGGCGACGTTGCTACAGGACGGCAGGGTCCTCGTCACCGGCGGTGACAGGCAGTCCCAGAGGATGAGCGCGGAGATCTACGACGCGGCGACCAACACGTGGACACGCGTCGCCTCGATGCGCTGGAGTCGCAGCTCACACGAGGCGACGCTGCTCCTGGACGGCCGGGTGCTCGTCCTCGGGGGACGAGGAAGCGGCGGAGACAACATGAAGACGGGCGAGATCTACGATCCGGCGAGCGACACGTGGACCTCGACCGGAGAGATGGTCGAGCAACGGGGGTACCCCAGCGCGGCGCTCCTCGCCGATGGCAGGGTCCTGGTGATGGGCCTCCCGTCCGCATCCGGAGCCGACGACGGTGCCTTCGCCGCCGAGCTCTACGACCCAGCGAGCGACACCTGGACGCCCGCGCCGGCGCTTGACGTGATGCATCAGAGTGCCGTGATGGAGCGGCTCCACGACGGCCGCATCCTGATCGCCGGCGGCGGTACGACGTATCAACGTCTCGACCATGCGTGGCTCTATGTCCCAGCGCAGCCGGCGTCGCCCGGGATGTGCCAGAGCGGCGCCTGCGTGCCCGGCGGAGGCGGGGGCGAGAGCGCTGGCGCGGGGGGCGGCAGCGACGGCGCCGGCGGCGGCACCACGGGCGAAGGCGGCGGGGCCGTGAGCGGCAGCGGCGGTGCAGGCGGCACGGCCGCGGGCGGCCACGGCGGAGGCGGCGACGCCAGCGGCGGCGGTGGCGGCGCCGGCAACGGCGTAGGCGGCGGCGACACCAGCGGTGGTATCGGCGGCGGTGCCAGCAGCGGCGGCGACACCAGCGGTGGTATCGGCGGTAGCGCCAGCAGCGGTGTCGGTGGTCATCCGGACGGCAGCGGCGGCGATGGCAGCAGTGGCGTGGGTGGCAATCCAGGCGCCGGCGGCGGCGACGTTGGCAGTGGTATCGGTGGCGATCCAAGCGGCGGAACCAGCGGCGGGGGCGACGGGGCCGCTGGCGGCGATGACGCCGCTGCCTCGGCCACCTCCTCCTCGGGCGCCGGCGGCGCCGGCGGCGACGCCGCGTCGAGCACCTCCGCTTCGTCCGCCAGTGCCGGCGGCGGAGGTGGAGGCTCGTCCAGCGCTACCGCCGCGAGCTCTTCCTCCGGCGCTGGCAGCTCAGGCGACACCGGTGTCACCACCACCGGCAGCGCCTCCTCTTCCGGCGCCGACGCCGACAGCCCCGACAGCAGCAGCGGGTGCAGCATGAGCGGCGACCCGACGCCGGCGGGCACGGCGGCCGGCTCCGCGTGGCTCGGCGCCCTCGGCCTGCTCTGCTGGTCGCGGCGCCGGACCCTGAAGGGGAAAAAACATCCTCCGAGTCCACGCCGCCCGCCGTTCCGCTCCAGGAGCGCGTCCTCCACGCCCTGAATTTTCGCGCCACCGCGCGCAACAGAAGGCGCCGGAGGCCATCGGGACATGAGATCGATCGGAAGGCTCGGGAGCGCCGCTGCCTGCGGGTTCGTGGCACTGTGCGCGAGCGTCGCGTCGGCGGCCACCGCGCCGTCCTGGGAGAGCGTGCCGCCGATGATCACCCCGCGGGGCGAGCATACGGCCACGGTGCTGAAGGACGGCAGGGTGCTCGTCGCGGGTGGATACCCGGAGCTGGACGACCCGCCCTACACGACGAGAGAGGCGATGAGCCTCCGGGCCGTCGAGATCTACGACCCGGCGACCAGGACATGGTCGCCTGCGGCGCCGCTCCTCCAGGCCCGCAGCGGACACGCGGCCGTCCTGCTGCCAGACGGCCATGTCCTCGTGGCCGGCGGCAGGACGAGGAACGCAGCGGCGCTGGGAACGTCCCTGCCTTCGGCCGAGATCTACGACCCGATGACCGACACCTGGACGCCCGCAGGGCCGCTGTCGATACCCCACCCCGCGCCCTCGATGATGCTCGCCGGCGGCAGGCCGGTGCTCGTCGGCCTGGGCTGGGACAAGGCGGATCGCAACATGGACGGCGTGGCCGACCTGCGTTATTACATGAATTCGGCCATCTACGACCCGGAGTCGCGCGGCTGGACAGAATTGCCGTTCTGCAAATCCGTGGACCGGTACGGGGACTACGGGCCCAGTCCCGTGAGCGCAACGCTGCTCCAGGACGGCCGGGTCATGGTGACAGGAGCCGGCTGCAGCCTCTATGATCTGGAGACCCGGCTCTGGACCTGGGAGAACGGGGCCGTAAGGCCGACGACCGAGCACGAGGCCCCCAGCGCGACGACGCTCCCGGGCGGCGGGGTCCTGGTCCTGGGAGGCATCGGCGCCGGTCCGGGCCCGGCTGACCCTGCCTTCTCGCAGGTCTATTTCCCGCAGGACGATCGATGGGCGCCGACTTCCGGGTCGTATGCTCCGGCCTCGACGCCGTGCGCTGTGCGCGGCTCGGGCATCGAGGGAATGCGCACATCGCTGCTCCCGAGCGGAAAGGTGCTGCTCACGGGAGGTGTGGAGCTCTGTTTTGCGCAGGGGGCGAGGGACCCCATCCATCCCTTCTACGCGACCCGCGCGATCTTCGACGAGGCGACCCTCTCCTGGTCGAGCCTCGATCTGGAGCCGCCCGAAACCATGGCGCGCGCCCGCCATTCCTCGACGCGGCTCAACGACGGCAGCGTGCTGATCGCCGGCGGCTACATCGACGCCACGACCGCCACGGCATCGGCCCTGCTCTTCCGCGAGCGCTCGCCGCTCGGCGCCGCCTGCGAGACGGACAGCGACTGCGGGAGCGGCTCCTGCGCGGACTCGGTCTGCTGCGACGCGGCCTGCGCCGGGCCCTGCGACGCCTGCGCGGCGGCCTCGGGCGCGTCGCAGGACGGCGTCTGCACCCCGCTCACCGGCGTCACCTGCGACGACACGGACGCGTGCGTCGTCGGGGGTGTTTGCGAGGCGGGCGCGTGCGTCGACGGCGCAGCCGCGCCGGACGGGACCCCCTGCAGCGACGGCGACGTGTGCTCCGAGGCGAGCGCTTGCGTGGGCGGGGCCTGCGTGGGGTCGAGCCTCGCGGTGTGCCTGCCCGTCGACGACTGTCATGAAGCGCCGGTGTGCGACCCCGCGGCGGGGTGCGCGGCGCCCGCGTCCGTGAAGCCGGACGGCGCGCCCTGCGACTTCGCCGGTTCCGCAGAGGGTTGGGAGGTGACGGGGCGGATGGGCGTCCTCCTCAACCAGCCCGGGGCCACGCTGCTCCAGGATGGAACGCTGCTCATGATCGGGTTCGGCGAGACAGGCAATCCGCCGCAGCCGGGCAATGTCTGGCTCCGCTACGACCCGAGCACGGGCTCGTGGCAGCCGCCGGCGAAGCTGGACGGGCTGAAGCTGCCGTCGAGGCTCGTATCGCTTCCTGATGGGACGGCCCTGGGGCTCCCCGATCGCCCGCTCCGGCGCCCCTCGCCGACGATGCGATTCGACCCTGAGACGGGCGTGTGGACGCCGGCCGCGGCCAGCACCGGGCCGCGCCTTATCACCCGCGCGACGGTCACGCCGCTCGCGGACGGCCGGGTGCTCGTCGCCGGCGGCGACAACAACATCGACGCTGGCGCAGAAAAGGTCGAGATCTACGACTCCGTGACGGACACGTGGACCCTGGCGGCGCCCATGAACGTCCCGCGGAGCCTCGCCACGGCGACGTTGCTGCAGGACGGCAGGGTCCTCGTCGCGGGCGGAGACGAGGACTCCCCGAGGGTGAGCGCGGAGATCTACGACGCGGCGGCCAACACGTGGACGCGCGTCGCCTCGATGAACTGGAGCCGCCAACAGCACGCGGCAACGCTGCTTCTGGACGGCCGGGTGCTCGTCGTCGGGGGACGCGGAGGAAGCAGCAGAAGCAACCTGGAGATGGCCGAGATCTACGATCCGGCGAGCGACACCTGGACCTCGACGGGAGCGACGGTCGAGCCACGGTACTCCCCCACCAGCGCGGCGCTCCTCCCCGACGGCAGGGTCCTGGTGACGGGCCTCCCGTCCGCATCCAGAGCCAATGACGGTGCCTTCACGGCGGAGATCTACGACCCGGCCAGCGACACCTGGACGCTCGCGCCGGCGCTGGACGTGAGGGTTCAGAGCGCCGTGGTGGAGCGGCTCCACGACGGCCGTATCCTGATCGCCGGCGGCGGTACGAGCTATCAACGCCTCGACAATGCGTGGCTCTATGTCACAGCGCGGCCGGCGTCGTCCGGGATGTGCCAGAGCGGCGCCTGCGTGCCGGGCGGCGGCGGGAGCGAGAGCGCGGGCGCGGGGGGCGGCAGCGACGGCGCCGGCGGCGGCACCACGGGCGAAGGCGGCGGGGCCGTGAGCGGCAGCGGCGGTGCAGGCGGCACGGCCGCGGGTGGCCACGGCGGAGGCGACGCCAGCAGCGGCGGCGGCGCCAGCAACGGCGTAGGCGGCGGCGACACCAGCAGTGGCATCGGCGGCGGCGCCAGCAGCGGTGTCGGTGGTCATCCGGACGGCGGCGGCGGCGATGCCAGCAGTGGTATCGGTGGCAGCGCCAGCAGCGGCATCGGCGGCGACGCCGGCGCCGGCGTCGGTGGCAATCCAGGCGCCGGCGGCGGCGACGGGGGCAATGGCACCGGTGGCAACCCAGGCGGCGGAACCAGCGGCGGGGGCGACGGGGGCGCTGGCGGCGAAGGGGGCGCTGGCGGCACGGCCACAGGCGGCCAAGGCGGTGACACCAGCCATCAAGGAGGCGCCACATCGACCACGACCAGCGCGGGCGGCGAGGACTCCACGACCACCGGCGCTGGCGCGACGGGCACGCAGAGCAGCGGCGGAGGTGAGCTCCCGAGCGCAGCAGGGGGCTGCGCCTGCCGCACGGCGACTGGCCCTCAGGAGACGCCGGCCTGGCTGCTCGCCCTCGGGGCGCTCGCCGCCGCGCGGCTGCGCCGGCGCTTCATAAGGCCCCGCCGCGCCGCCTGAGCTCTCGAGAGCACGTGCGCCCATCGCACCGTGGCTCGTCCCCACTCCCCCGGATCATCTCGTCTTCGCAAGAGCCAGGCGCATGCCGATGGCCGACCTCGGGCATGTGCCCGCAGCGCCGCGAGCCTCACGTCCGGTTGACTCGACTCGGTGACTCATCGACCATGTCGTCCATGGTCCCCTTCGTTGCCTTCATTCCGCTGTCGAACTGGCTGCGGGGCTTCGATCGCTACGGGATGCGTTACTCGAAGGCGTTGATCCGTGAATCGACCTTCCCCGACGCTTTCTACATGCTGAAGGAAGACGAGCCCTTTGCGCCCGGGCTCGAGAAGGCGCGGAGGCTCGTGACGAGGCTCGGGCGGCCGAAGGATCGCGTCGTGGCGCTGCGGGCGCGGCTCCCCGTCGGGCCCGACGCGATGCGCCCGAACGACGTGACGGGCACGGGCATCGGCTGGCGCTGGCCGGCGAGCGAGATCCCCTTGAGCGGCGTGGCGTGGGTCGATGCGCAGGGCGCCCTCCTGCCCACCCGGCACGAGGAGATCACCGCGGAGGCCTTTCGCCTGGAGGACGCCGGCCTCCTCGACTGGGCGAAATGCCGGCCGCGGAGCATCTCGGTGCTGCCCGTCGCGAATGCTTGCCAGGCGCGTTGCGCATTCTGCTTCTCGAAGGCGAGCGTCTCGGATCTCGCGCGCCAGCAGAGCGCGACGCTGGAGCGCTATCTCGACTGGGCGAAGCGCGCGAAGGAGCGCGGCGCCGAGCGCGCCGTCATCACCGGCGGCGGCGAGCCGACATTGCTCGAGCCCGAACGGCTCCGCGCGCTCGTTCGTGGCCTGTCCGAGCTCTTCCCGAAGACCCTCCTCATCACGAACGGCGCGCGCCTCGACCTCGCGCAGGTCGAACGCCTCCGGGAGGCAGGGCTCACCACCCTCGCGGTGAGCCGGCACGGCGTGACGCGCGAAGACGACGCGCGCATCCTGGGGATCGAGGTCGACTCCGGCGCGCTGGGGGGCGCGCCGGGCCTCCGCACCCGGGCCATCTGCGTGCTCCAGCGCGGCGGCGTCGACGACGCCGCGAAGGTGCACGCCTACCTCGAACGGAGCGCGGGAGAGGGGTTTCAGGAGGTGTGCTTCAAGGAGCTCTACATCTCGAGCCTCTCGGAGAACCCGTGGGCGCCGAGCGCGGCCAACCGGTATTGCGAGGCAAACCAGGTCCCTCTCTCTCTCGTGCTCCACACGCTCGCGGAGCTCGGCTTCGAGCGATGCGCGGAGCTCCCCTGGGGGAGCCCGGTCTTCGAAGGAACCATGAGAGGCCGTGTGCTCCGCGTGGCTGCCTACACCGAGCCATCGGTCGGCTGGGAACGGACACATGGCCTCGTCCGCTCGTGGAACGTGATGGCCGACGGGTCCTGCCTCGCCTCCCTGGAAGATCCGAGCTCGACGTTATGAAACACGAAGCGTTCCTCGCGCGCCGCGCCGAGCTCAGGGCCGCGCGTCCTTCGCTCGTCGATCTCTCGGAGCTCAACGTTTACCGGAGCCTCGCGCGTCTCTTCCCGGCCATCGCGCCCTCGACCCACCCGGAGGCGCCGTATCGCTGTCACCTCGCGGAGCGGTTCCTCGCGCGCCTCGAGCTCCCGCAGGCGCTCAAGCCGCGCACGCAGGTCAGCCACGGTATCCGTCGCTCGCTCCGCGCGTTGTTCGAGCTCCTCGCGAAGCGGGAAGCGCGCGTCGGTGTCCCCGCCGACGTCTACCCTGTTTACCAGCAGCTCGCGGCCGAGGCGGGAGCGACCGTCGTCCCGTGGAATGCGCGCCTCGGGTTACCTGCCCTCGACGGGCTCGACGCGGTGTTGATCTGCGAGCCCCTGAAGCCGTGGGGCTCGCGCCTGTCGCCGCTCGAAGCGGCCCAGCTCCGGCGCTGGGCGCGCGCGGACGAGCGGCGCATGCTGATCCTCGATTCGGCCTATGCGACGCCGCCGACGGAGCAGGCACGGGCGCTGCTCGACGACGAGAGCGCGATCCTCCTTGCCTCGCTGTCGAAGGGCTGGCTCATCCCGGATCACGCGGGGCTCTGCGTCGTGCCCGAGCGTTTCCAGAGGGAGGCGCGGGACGCGTTCGCGAAGCTGCCGAAGGACGAGCCGCGGATCCGCATCGCCTACGCGGCGCTCACCGAACATGCCTCGCGGCCGCGGGAGGTCGGCGCGATCCTGGGAGAGCGCGCGCGCAGGCTCGACGCGCTGACGAGCGCGAGGCCCGATCTGAGAGCTTCCCGGTGCAACGGCTACTTCGCGATCTCGGCGAGGTCGTTCGGGGAACTGCTCGATCTCGGCATCCTCGGCGTGCCGGCGCCGGTCTTCGGTGGGCCCGAGGACCTCAGCGTGCTCTCGAGCCTCGAAGGCCAGGAAGCCCGCTGAGCCACGGCGCTCGGTGAATGGGTGCCTGTTGAGTTGACGTCACCTCTCCAGGCGGGCCGGATCGCATCTTGGTTGCGCGATCCCGGTAGCCCCCTGTAGGGAGGCTCGCGACAGGCGCCGGTCCATGCCTGTCAAGCCTTTTCGGCCGCGCGCCGGGCGACCGAATTTGGCCCCCTCCATCCCCTCCTTGTGATCCAATCGCAGACGCCGGTCGCGGGCGCCGCGTCCTGCCCGCGTCTGTCTATGACCGAGGTGCTCGCCGCATCGCTCGCGTTCCCTGCCGTGATCTTCACGGTCGCGCTCGCGCTCGCGCTCATCTACTGGCTGTTCGTCCTCCTGGGCGCGGTCGACCTCGACCTGCTCGGCGGCGCCCACGGCCACGCTGCCCCCGACCTCGGCGGGCTCGAAGGCGCAGCGAAGGGCGCGCTCGAAGGTGCCGCCAAGGGCGCCCTCGAAGGCGCCGTCAAGGGCTCGCTCGAAGGCGTCTCCACGGGCTCGCTCGAAGGCGCTGCCACGGGCACGGCGGGCGGGGCCGACGGCGCGCACGACGCCGGCTCGCTCCTCGCCGCGCTCCAGCTGCACCGCGTGCCGGCGACCGTGTCGCTCACGCTGATCGCGGCGTTCGGCTGGTTCACGAGCGCCCTGTCGACGGTGCTCGTCGAGCCGCTCTGGCTCGGCTGGGGGCTGCCTGGCTGGACGCTCGGCGTCGCGGTGCTCGCCGGCTCGCTCGTCGCGGCCGTGCTCTCGACCTCGCTCGCGGTGCGGCCGCTCGGCCCGCTGTTCGTGACCCGGCACGGCCAGTCGAAGAAGGATCTCGTGGGCCGCGTGTGCGTCATCTCCACCGGGCGCGTCGACGAGCGCTTCGGTCAGGCGACGATCGACGAGGGCGGGGCGAGCCACATCCTCGACGTCCGGTGCGACACGGAAGGCGCGCTCCGCCGGGGCGACCGCGCGCTGCTCGTGAGCTGGGACCCGGACCGAGAGATCTTCAGCGTCGAGCCGCTCGACGCCCTCCTCGGCCCTCCCCTTCCCCTGGCCGACCGGGGTGCGTCCCGCGTGGAAGCACGCCCGGCCGGCGTCGAGGAGGACGACGCGCCCGCGGCGCGCGCAGCGGACGAGCGGCAGCGCCGCGGCTGAACGCCGGCGCGGGCGCCGCCGCTGAACGCCGCTGTCGGGCGGGCGGTTTCGTGTACGCTCATCCCCTAGGGGGCGTCATTCGGCCCCCGACCCGGCTCTGAGCGGGCCTGGCCGTCCGACCCTCACCGACGTGAACGCGGGGGCCGGCGCCCTCCCCTCCACCGAAACGCGAAGGAGCTCCGCGTGCCCCCTGTGACCGTCCCCTTAATCATCGTCCTCGTCGGCGTCCTCGCCTTCGTCGCCCTCGGGATGCTGGTGATGTACGCCAAGTTCTACCGCCAGGTGGATCAGGGCAAGGCGCTCATCATCAACACGAGAGGCCAGGACCCCATCGTCACCTTCACCGGGACGCTGGTGCTACCGATCATCCACCGCGCCGAGTACATGGATATCTCGGTCAAGACGATCGAGATCGACCGGCGCGGCAAGGAAGGCCTCATCTGCAAGGACAACATCCGCGCGGACATCAAGGTCACCTTCTTCGTGCAGGTGAACAAGACGCAGGACGACGTGCGCACGGTCGCGCGGACCATCGGCTGCGTCCGCGCGTCGAACCCGGAGACGCTCGAGCAGCTCTTCGCCGCGAAGTTCTCCGAGGCGCTCAAGACGGTCGGCAAGCGCCTCAACTTCGAGGACCTCTACAAGGAGCGGCAGAAGTTCAAGGACGACATCATCGACGTCATCGGCAAGGACCTGAGCGGGTTCGTGCTGGCCGACGCGGCGATCGACTACCTGGAGCAGACGCCCATCGAGCTGCTCGACAAGGACAACATCATGGATGCCGAGGGCATCCGGAAGATCACCGAGCTCACGGTCACGCAGAACGTGCTGACGAACGAGCTCCGCCAGAAGGAGCGGATGGAGATCGGCAGCCAGAACCTGAACTCCGACGAGGCCATCTTCCGCTTCGAGCAGCGCCGGGCCGAGGCCGAGGCGAAGAAGGCGAAGGAGATCGCGGTGGCGCAGGCGCGCGAGCAGAACGAGGCCGCGCGCATCCTGAGCGACGAGCGCAAGAAGACGGTGCTCCTCCAGGAGAAGAACGACGAGGAGGCCTTCGTCGCCCGCGAGGCGAAGGAGCGCGGCGTCTCGGTCGCCCAGAAGAACAAGGAGCGGGAGGTCGCGGTCGAGACCGAGCGCGTCGAGAAGGCGCGTCAGCTCGAGATCGTGAGCCGCGAGCGCGACGTGACGCTCCAGCAGATCGCGCGCGAGAAGGAGCTCGAGGTCCAGAGGAAGGACATCGCCGACGTGGTCCGGGCGAGGATCGCGGTCGAGAAGACGGTGGCCGAGGAGGAGGAGCGCATCAAGGACGTGCGCGCGGTGGCCGAGGCGACGCGCCTCAAGGACGTGACGCGCATCAACGCCGAGGCCGAGGCGCAGGAGCAGCTCGTCAAGCAGCTCAAGGGCGCCGAGGCGAGCGAGGAGGCGGCGAAGTTCCGGGCGCGCGAGAAGCTCATCACGGCCGACGCCGAGCTCGAGGCGAGCGACAAGGCCGCGCGCGCGAAGATCCGCCTCGCCGAGGGCCATCAGGCCGAGGCCGCGGCCGACGGGCTGGCGCGCATCCGGGTGAAGGAGGCCGACGCGCAGGCGATCGAGAAGCAGGGGTTCGCCGAGGCGCGCGTGGCGCTCGAGAAGATGAACGCCGCCGCCGCCGGCGAGGAGAAGCAGGGCCTCGCGCGGGTGATGGTCAAGGAGGCCGAGGCGATGGCGATCGAGAAGCAGGGGCGCGCCGAGGCGACGGTCGCGAAGGAGCGGCTCCTCGCCGAGGCGGCGGGCATCGAGCAGAAGGGGCTCGCGACCGCGCGGACGCGCGAGGCCGAGGCGCTCGCCCTGGAGAAGACGGGCCTCGCCGAGGCGACCGCGATCAAGCAGCGGCTCCTGGCCGAGGCGGCCGGCACGGCGGAGAAGGCGGCGGCGATGAAGGCGCTCGACGGCGTCGGCCGCGAGCACGAGGAGTTCCGCCTCCGGCTCGAGAAGGAGCGGGCGGTGGAGCTCGAGTCGCTGCGCATCCGCGCCGAGATCGCCAAGGCGCAGGCCGAGATCCTGCACGGGGCGTTCGAGCACGCGAAGATCAACATCGTCGGCGGCGACGGGGCGTTCTTCGATCGCTTCGTCAAGGCGGTCACCCTCGGCCAGTCGCTCGACGGGCTGGTCGACCAGAGCGCGACGGTGCGCGCCCTGGCCGGCGACTACCTGAACGGCAACGCGAGCGTCACGGAGGACCTGAAGCAGCTCGTCGCGCCCGGTGGAAAGCCGTCGGACGGCACGCTGTCGGGGCTCCTGACGTCGCTCTTGCCGAGCGCCGACGCCGACGGGAAGAAGAAGATCGAGGCGCTCGCCCAGAAGGCGCGTGAGCTCGGCATCGACGAGCTCGCGAAGCTCCGCGGCCCGCGCGCCTGAGCGTCGCGGGTGGGAGACCGGTGATCGGCAGTCGTCGATCGCTACCGACCTCCCACCCCCATCAAGACACGGATCGCTACCGCTTCCTCGTCACGTGGATCACGGCGGCGAGGCACATCTCGTCGAGGGTGCTCTCGCCGAGGTGCACGTCCACCGGGGCGGGGAGGTGCTGCTCCTTGAGCGCCTTCGCGAGGAATGGATTGCCGTTCGAGTTGTCGTACGTGCAGCGCATCGTCAGCAGGTCGCCGCCGCGGAGGCGCGGGAGCTGCTCGATGGGAGCGTCGTAGTAGAACCCGCGCTGCCACGAGAAGTCCCACCTCGGCGTCTGCACCAGGCACTGCTCCGCAGGCGCGTCGGCGGCGCCCTCCTCGCGCTCGAGGGTGACCTTCATGTCCGTGCCCACATAGTGCATGTGCGTGCCTGCGCCGTAGAGGTACGTCTCCGAGAGAGAGACCGCAGCGGGCAGCCTGAACTGCATGGTCTCGACATGGTCCTTCACGCCGGCGGGGATCAGGAACTCCACGCCATCCGCGTCGTTCGGCCCGGGGAGGAGGCCGCGCCCCTGCGCGAAGGGAGACTCGAAGTTGCCGATCAGCGCGATGCCCATGAGCCACTCCGGCACGTCCTGGGTGAAGCGCAGCTGGAGGCGTGTCGCGTCGGGCTCGGCGGTCGTCCCGGCCGGGTGATAGTGGACCTGCATCACCAGCCGCGCGCCCGCCGGGAGCTCAGCGCCGATGTTCGGCTCGAGCTCGATGGGCACGCCCCCCGGCGCCCACGCGGCGACGAGCTCGCCCGAGAACCCGGGGCCGCCAAAGCAGTCGTATCCGCCGTGCTCATCCACGAGCGCGTCGGTCGCGCCCTCCTTGTCGAGGAACACGAGCGCGTGGTGCACGACCTTGCTGTTGCCCGGCATGAGGTGAACGCCGTTGATGTACCGCGTCTCCGTGAGCCCAGGATCCATCACGAAACACCGGAACTGGTCGGCGTCGCCGCTCGCGACGAACGGCTCCCGCGGCGCGACCTCCAGCTCGACGCCGGGCAGCCCCGGCGCCTCGGCCACGAACGGGGGCGGCGCGTCCGCCGGATCCCCCTCGGGAGCGCCCGAGGCGGCCCACGCCTCGAGGACCGCTATCTCCTCCTCCGTCAACCGGAGATCGTCCTTCCAGCCGTGAGGAGGCTGGCACTCGTCCGTCTCCATCGCACCCCACGGCGGCATCGTGCGGTCCCGCGCCGAGCGCGCGAGCAGGCTGGCCACGCTGTGCGCGGAGTCGTACGCCGTCAGGCTGAACGGGGCGATGTTGCCGGGAGAATGGCAGCTCATGCAGTGCTTCTGCAGCAGCGGCTCGACGTCTCGATGGAACGTCGGAGACGCCGCCGTGGAGCCCGGCGCTTCCTGGCCGGAGCACCCGAGAAAGAACCCCGGAAGGAGCGCGAGCAACGTGAGCGCGCCAGATGTCGAATTTCGCATGGTCCCCCTCTTCGATAGCCCGCGTGTTACGTGTGCTGCGCCGTCGAGAGGGCAGCGCGACGGCCCCAGGCGAGCCGCCGCGCTCCCGTCGCCGTCAGGGCGCGCGCTGGATCAGTGGATCTCGTTGTGACACGTGGCGCTGCAGTCGTCGCCGCTCGCGGTGTTGCCGTCGTCGCACTCCTCGAACGCCGTCTGCCGCACGCCGTCGCCGCAGTGCGGGCCGAACACGCAGCCCGGAGCGCACTCGCCGTAGCCGCCGTCGTTCTGTCCGTCGTCGCACTGCTCGGGCGGCGCCTGGGTCACGCCGTCGCCGCAGCGCGGGCCGTACACGCAGCCCAGAGCGCACTCGCCGTAGCCGCCGTCGTTCTGTCCGTCGTCGCACTCCTCGCCGAGCTCCCGCTGCACGCTCCCGTCGCCGCAGACGGCGCCGATCCGGCAACCGAGGCAGCCCATGCTGCCGTCGTTCACGCCGTCGTCGCACTCCTCGCCCCACGCGTCCTGGGTGACCCCGTCGCCGCACTTCGCCGCGTCGCCGCACTCCGCCGTGCACCCGCCGTAGCGGCCGTCGTTCACGCCATCGTCGCACGTCTCGTTGGGCTGCTGGACGACCGCGTCGCCGCACCGCGGCCCGATCACGCACTCCGCCGTGCACCCGCCGTAGCGGCCGTCGTTCACGCCGTCGTCGCACTCCTCGCCGAACTGGCTGTCGATCTCCTCGTCCCCGCAGCGGGGAGCCGCCACGCAGCCCGGCGCGCAAGCCTCGGAGCCATAGCCGCCCAGGTTGGTGCCGTCGTCGCAGATCTCGTACGGCGCGGTCGTCACCCCGTCGCCGCAGTAGAGCCCCAGCGTGCAGCTCGTCGAGCATTTCCCGTACCCCGCGCCGTTCTCGTCCTCGTCGTCGCACTGCTCGTCGGGCGTGACGATGCCGTCGCCGCACACGGGCTCGCACACGGACGAGGCCGCGTTGAAGCCGCCGAGCGTCAGCTTGTAGCTCGACGCCGTGGTGTGGCGCTCCGCCTGGAACACGACGACCTCGTAGACGCGCCCCTCCGTGAGGCCGAGGTCATCCATGAGCACCGTCCCGCGATCGTCCTCGACGCCGGCGACCTCGCCGGTCCCCATCGGGGTGTGGATGCCGCCGAGGTCGATGCGGAGCCGGTTGTTGATGAACACCCAGACGTCGTCGTCCCCGTAGAAATCGAGCCGCTCCCCGCCGTGGTACTCGAACCAGGTGCGGACCTCGCTCGTGAAGTAGAAGTTGTGGTTGCCCGCCGTGGCCCAGTCGTTGAACGGATCGCGGGCCTCGCGGCTCGCCTCGCGCTCCGCCGCCGGCACCGACGTGGCCTGCCAGCCCTTGCCGTCGAGCGGGAAGAACAGGTGATCCTCGAAGAGGAACACGTCCGACGTCCCGACCCGCGCGAGCGGGAGCCAGTCCACGACCGTCTTCGAGAGGGACGAGTTGTTGTACCAGCGGTTGAAATCGGTGGCGTTCGTGAGGAAGGCGTTGGGCCGCGCCGCGGCGAACTGGGGCTTGTTGTCGGCGCCCAGGAGGGCCTGCACGATGCCCGTGACGATGGCGTCCGGCGGGTTGGAGTCAGGCTCGAAGTTCGGCGCGTCGTGCTTGAAGTCGCGGTACACGATCGGCACGCGGAGCTCGTCGCCAAGGGTCGAGTCGTTCCGGCAGCTGTACCCCGGCTCGACCATGCACCCGCTCGAGCAGCCGTCGCCGCTCCTCGTGTTGCCGTCGTCGCACGCCTCGTCGCCGAGGCGCAGCCCGTCGCCGCAGGCCGACGAGCACCCGCTGTCGCCGCAATCCGGCTCGACCTGGCAGAACGGCGTGCAGCCGTCGCCGAGGTTGGCATTGCCGTCGTCACACGGCTCCGAGCCCTCCCTCTTCCCGTCGTTGCAGACGGTAGCGCGGCAGGTGTAGCCGCCGGTCGCCGGCTGGCACACGAGGCCAGGCTCCCACTTGCAGGTGGCGTCGCACCCGTCGCCATTCCTCGTATCGCCGTCGTCGCAGTCCTCGCCCCCGACGACGCGCCCGTCGCCGCAGACCGCCGTGCAGCGGCTCCCCGCGCGCGCGCAGTCGAACCCGGCCTCGAGGCCGCAGGTCGACGAGCAGCCGTCGCCCGAGAGCGTGTTGCGGTCGTCGCAGGCCTCGCCCACGCCGATCTGGCCGTCGCCGCACACGACCGTGAACGTGCAGTGCACGCCGTCCGGGCACTTCCAGCCGGCCTCCACAAGGCAGCTCGGCGAGCAGCCGTCGCCCGGCTCGGTGTTGCCGTCGTCGCACCGCTCGGTCGGCCGCAGGCGGCCGTCGCCGCAGCGCTCCACCGGCTTGCAAGGCTGCCCGGGGACAGGGCACGTGACGCTGCCGGGGTCCTCCAGCGCGCAGACCTCGGAGCAGCCGTCTCCGGACACCGCGTTCCCGTCGTCGCAGCTCTCCCCGCCCGAGACGCGCGCGTCGCCGCACGAGTGGAGCCGGTAACACGGCTCCCCCGGCGTCCGGCAGACCCAGTCGCCCGGCTCCCTCTGGCAGCGATCGTCGCAGCCGTCGCCCGAGGCGGTGTTGCCGTCCTCGCAGCTCTCGCCGGGCTCCACCGCCCCGTTGCCGCACGCGATCGTCGTGTGACAGAGCTCCCCGGGCTCGCAGACGCAGTACGGCTCCACCTTGCAGGCGCCAGAGCAGCAGTCTCCGGGGAGGCTGTTCCCGTCGTCGCACGCCTCGCTCCCCTGGTTGATCTCGCCGTCGCCGCACGCCGGCTCGACCGCGTCGCACTCCGGCGGAGGATCCGGCGATTCGCAGGGATCGCCCCCGGCGCCCCCGCTCCCGCCCGATCCGACCGTCATGAACCCGCCGAAGCTTCCGCTGCTGTCCTCACCGCCGGTGCCAGCAGCCCCGCCGCCCGCCCCGCCCTCGCCGCCCACGCCGCTGCCCGCGCCGCCCTCGCCGCCGCCGCCATCATCGCCGCCGCAGGCGACGAGCGGACCGGCGAGCATGACGAGGAGCACGGAAGTAAGTCTCTTTCCCAAGCCCATCGACGCCACCATCCCAACTTGCTTCAGAAGGTCGTCACGCTGTCCAAGCCACGCCGCGAGGCACCTCGAGCGACGAGGTGCACCGCTGGAGACGGGGTGAGCGCGTGTCCCACAGGCGCGCGCTCGCATCGACATGTGGGTCGCCCTCGTTCCCGCTCCATCGCAACGCAACCACCCCCGTGGATCAAGCGGATTTCACGGCATAGCGGGTTCCCGACGCGCCGCGCGTCGAGGCGCGACGAATCTGTGGGCGGCGCGGCGGCGCGGCGGCGCGCGAAGGAGGCGGCGGCGATCGGGCTTGACATCCCGGCCCTGACAAGTGCGCCCCGCGCCGCTTCGCCGCGCGGTCGCCATCTCGCCCCCCGGACGCGGCGAACGGCTGTAACCTGGCCGCGGGCAGGCCGAGGCCCGCGCGGATTCGACGCGGGGGCGGGCCTTTCGGCTGACCACACGGAGCATGCATGGTGTCGACAGGGGCCTTGGACGGCGCGGCCCGAGCGGCGGGGGCGTCCCCGCCGCAGGCGGCGGAGGCGCTGGATGGGGGCAATTACGAGGTCATCCGGCGGCGGCTCGTCGAGCGCGCCGAGGAGCTCGCCCGCCGCGCCGAGGCGCTCAACGCGCGGAGAAAAGAGGTGTTCGGCGGCACGGACCTCGCGCTCCTCGAGAACGCCCGCGTCAGGACCGAGAACAACTGCGTGCCGCGCGACATCGTGAGCATCCGGGGCAAGCTGCTCGTCGGCTACCTCGTGTTCATGGGGCTGAAGGAGGTCAACGTCGGCGACGTCTTCAGCCTCCACCGCTTCGCGAAGGACGGCGGCGCGTTCGACCTGACCCACGTGCCGCTCGACGAGGGCGACGCGTTCCTCGGCGACCCGAGCTTCGTCAAGGAGTTCAAGGACCTCCACCGCTACGTCAAGGAGCCCCGGCTGCTCCAGCTGCGGCGCAGCGGCGACACGCGGCTGCTCGCCATCTTCCAGGTCGGCGCGACCGAGCGCGACGTGAAGGTGTTCCGGTGGAGCCTCGACGCGACCGGGCGCATCCGGTACCTCGACGCGCGCGGCGACGAGGACAACGTCCGGCCGCGCGCCCACGACTTCGCCTGGACCCAGGCCACCCGCGACGACCACGTGCAGGGCAAGCACCCGCACGTCGCGATCCTCGGCGAGATCTTCGTCGAGACGGTCGGCGGCGATCTCACGGTCAAGGTCGAGAACAACACGACGACGGGGCTCGGCATCTACCGCGAGCCTGTCGACGACGCGGGCCAGGCGCTCGACGACGCCGACATCCAGTACGCCCGGCTCGGGCCGCTCATCCTGCTCAAGATCAAGCCGTTCCGGGAGCCCTCGTACCGCTACCTCGTCTACAACGGCCGCACCCGGAAGGTCACGCGCATCGACGCGATCGGCCTCGCCTGCCTGAGCCTCCCCGAGGACCAGGGCATCGTCTTCCCGAACGGCTACTACCTCGTCACCGGGGAGACGAAGCG
Organism: Sorangium sp. So ce327; assembly: GCF_051530205.1. Lineage (NCBI taxonomy): Bacteria > Pseudomonadati > Myxococcota > Polyangiales > Polyangiaceae > Sorangium > Sorangium sp. So ce327. Next base: position 7,797,652 of record NZ_CP150330.1, read on the forward strand.
CTTCGAGGGCAGCACCGAGAGCCTCGTCTTCGAGCGGGTCATCCGCTCTCCGAACGGGGAAGACGTGCTCTACGTCTTCCACCAGGTCGTCGACGGGCGGTACGTGCTCTTCCCGTACAACCTGATCCGCAAGGAGATCGCGACGCCGATCCAGTGCCACGGGTACAGCCTCTTCGACGACGGCAAGATGGTGATCTTCCGGGCGTCGAGCGACGAGGCGACCCGCGTCCACCCGATGCAGATCTGGCAGACGCCGTTCATGACCGCGGAGTTCGCGGCGTCGGCGCCGACCGACGGCTCGTACCTCGCGAAGGTGGGCAACGCCGACCTCGTCCGGGGGATCTCCGACGCGCTCAGCATGCGGCGCGCGGCGCTGGACGGGTCGCCGACCCGGCAGACGTACGAGGATCTCATCAGGACCGCCGAGCGGATGGCCGACGCCTACTACTGGCTCGGCCACGCCGAGGCGGGCGATCTCCTGTCCGTCGTGAACGAGCTCCGGGGCGTCTCCGAGAGCATCGTCGACGAGTTCGAGAAGGTCGAGGGCATCAAGGCGCGCGCCGCGGCCGCGCTCGCCGAGGCCGAGGCGGCGCAGCGGCAGCTGCTCTCCGGGGTGCGGCCCGAGGACGCGGCGAGCGTCGACGCGTTCCTGAAGGCCCTGACCGCGCTGCGGCGGCAGCGGGGGCACCTCATCACGCTCCGCGAGCTCAAGTACATGGACCTCGGCCGCGTCGACGCGCTCGAGGCCGAGATCGTCGCGCGCGCCGACGAGGTGAGCCAGGCGTGCGTGACGTTCCTGCTGGGCGAGCAGGCGTTCCGCCCGCTGGCCGACCGGCTCGCGGGCCTCATCGCGAAGATCGAGGCCGTCGCGAGGTCGCCCGAGCTCGCGCCGTTCGCCGCGGATCTCGACGCCGTGAACGAGGGGCTCTCCGTCCTCGCCGAGATCGTGGCGAGCCTCAAGGTCGACGACCCGACGGCGCGGACCCGGATCCTGGAGGGGATCAGCGAGGTCTACGCGCAGCTGAACCGCGCGCGCGCGACGCTGAGCGCCCGCGGCAAGGACCTGCGGGGCGCGGAGGGGCGCGCCGAGTTCGGCGCGCAGTTCAAGGTGTTCGGCCAGAGCGTCTCGAGCGCGATCGCGGTGTGCGACACGCCCGAGCGCTGCGACGCCGAGCTGTCGAAGCTGCTCGTCCAGCTCGAGGAGCTCGAGGGGAAGTTCGGCGAGTTCGACGAGTTCCTCGGCGAGCTCGCGGCCAAGCGCGAGGAGGTGAACGACGCGATCGCGGCGCGCAGACAGGCGCTGCTCGACGAGCGGCAGCGGCGCGTCTCGAACCTCGTCGCCGCGGCGGACCGGATCGTCCAGGGGGTGGCGCGGCGGGCGCGCACCTTCGCGGGCGTGGACGAGCTGAACACGTACTTCGCGTCCGACGCCATGGTCGCGAAGCTCCGCGATCTCGCGGCCGATCTCCACGCGCTCGGCGACAGCGTGAAGGGGGACGAGGTCGAGGCGCGGCTCAAGTCGGCGCGGCAGGACGCGCTCCGGGCGCTGCGCGACCGCGAGGACCTGTTCGAGGGCGGCGGCGACGTCATCAAGCTGGGCCGCCACCGCTTCAACGTGAGCACGCAGTCCCTGGAGCTCACGCTGGTCCCGCGCGGCGACGGGCTCGCGCTGCACCTCACCGGGACCGACTTCTTCGAGCCGATCGAGGACCCGGCGCTCGAGAGCGCGCGGGATCTCTGGGGCCAGGAGCTCGCGAGCGAGACCCCCGAGGTCTACAGGGGCGAGTTCCTCGCGGGCTCGATGCTCGCGGACGCGGAGGCGGGGCGGGGCGGGCTGTCGATCGAGCGGCTGCGCGAGGCGTCGCTCGGCCCGGGCGGGCTGCTCGGCGCGGTGCGCGCGTACGCGGAGGGCCGGCACGACGAGGGCTACGAGCGCGGCGTCCACGACGCGGACGCGGCGCTGATCCTGGAGAAGCTGCTCGCGCTGCGGTCCACGGCGGGGCTCCTGCGCTTCGGGAGCGCGCCGCGGGCCCTCGCCTGCCTGACGTGGGCGGGGCTCGACGCGCGCGCCCGGGACCTCGCGCACCGGCGGTCGCGGAGCCTCGGCCGGCTCGCGGCGCAGCTCGGCGAGAGCGAGGCGCGGGCGGCGCTCGCGGCCGAGCTCGCGCAGGGCGTGGCCGCGGCGGCGGCGGCGCACAGGCTCGAGGCGAGCGCGGCGGACGTGCGCGTGGCGGCGCGGTACCTCGTGGAGGAGCTGGCGGCGGAGCGCCCCCGGTTCGTGACGAGCGACGCGGCGCTCGAGCTGCGCGACGCGCTGCTCGCGCGCCTCGACCTCGAGGGGGGCCGCGCGGCGTTCGAGGAGGACCTGCGGCAGCTCGAGAAGCACCCGGCCGAGCGGCTGGAGCTCGCGCTCGCGTGGCTGCGCGGATTCGCCGCGAGCAACCCTGCGCTCAAGCATCTCGCGCTGGAAGCGGCGGTCGTCGTCGTGACGGAGCGGCACATCGAGCGGGAGCCGAGCGGGGCCGTCACCGAGGCCCGCGTCGAGGGGCTGCTCGGGCAGCACCCGCGCATCAAGGAGCGCGCGATCGCGCTCCGGCTCGACGAATTCCTGAGCAGGATCGAGGACTTCCTGCACGAGAGGGCGCCGCGCTACCGCGCTTACAGGAAGGTGCGGAGCGAGATCGCGGAGCGGGAGCGGAAGCGGCTGCGCCTCGAGGAGTTCGCGCCGCGGGTGCTCACGTCGTTCGTGCGCAACCGGCTCATCGACGAGGTGTACCTGCCCCTCGTCGGCGCCAACCTGGCGAAGCAGCTCGGCGCCGCGGGCGACGTGAAGCGCACCGACCTGATGGGCATGCTGCTGCTCATCTCGCCGCCGGGCTACGGCAAGACGACGCTGATGGAGTACGTCGCGAGCAAGCTCGGCCTCGTGTTCATGAAGGTGAACGGGCCGTCGCTCGGCCACGAGGTGACGTCGCTCGACCCGGCCGAGGCCCCGAACGCGACGGCGCGCCAGGAGGTCGAGAAGATCAACCTGGCGTTCGAGATGGGCAACAACGTGATGCTGTACCTGGACGACATCCAGCACACGAACACGGAGCTGCTCCAGAAGTTCATCTCGCTCTGCGACGGGCAGCGCCGGATCGAGGGCGTGTGGCGGGGCCGGACGAGGACGTACGACCTGCGCGGCAAGAAGTTCTGCGTGGTGATGGCGGGCAACCCGTACACGGAGTCGGGCGCGCGCTTCCAGATCCCCGACATGCTGTCGAACCGGGCCGACACGTACAACCTCGGCGACGTCCTCGACGGGAAAGAAGCGCTGTTCGCGCTGAGCTACCTGGAGAACGCGCTCACGTCGAGCCCGACGCTCGCGCCGCTCTCCGGGCGGGCGCCGGGCGACACACACAAGCTCATCCGGATGGCGCAGGGCGAGGCCATCGCCGCGACGGAGCTCGAGCACGCCTACTCCGCCGCGGAGGTCTCGGAGATGGTCGCCGTGTTCGAGCGGCTCTTCCGGGTGCAGAAGGTGCTCCTGTCCGTGAACCTCGAGTACATCCGGAGCGCGTCGCAGGACGACGCCTTCCGGACGGAGCCGCCGTTCAAGCTGCAGGGCAGCTACCGGAACATGAACAAGCTGGCCGAGAAGGTCGTGGCGGCGCACACGCCCGAGGAGGTCGACCGGCTCATCGACGATCACTACGTGAGCGAGTCGCAGACGCTGACGACGGGCGCCGAGCAGAACCTCCTCAAGCTCGCCGAGCTGCGCGGCCGGATGACGCCGGAGCAGGCGGCGCGGTGGGACGAGATCAAGAAGGGCTTCATGCGCATCAAGCGCATGGGCGGCAAGGAGGACGACCCGGTCGTGCGCGTGACCGGCACGCTGTCGATGCTGGGCGAGCAGCTGGAGGGCATCCGCGGGGCGATCGGGAAGGCGGCCGCGGTGGCGCAGGCGGGGGACGCGCGGGCGCGGGAGATGAAGCAGTGGCTCGCGCCCGAGATGGAGCGGCTCTCCGCGGCGCTCAAGGGGGTGGCGCAGCCCCGGGTCGACGTGAAGGTCGAGACGGATCGCTCGGTGTCGGAGTTCGTGGGGCACCACCTGTCGCTGGTGGAGCGGATCGTGGCGCCGCTCGCGAAGGCGACGACGCAGAGCGCGTTCGGCATCCGTGCGATCGAGGCGCAGGTCTCGGAGCTCGCGCAGGGGCTCCGGTCGCTCGAGGAGAAGGTCCGCGCGGCGGCGCGCCCGCAGAGCCAGCCGCCGCCGCCGCGCTTCGAGGCGCGGGTCGGGGCGGCGTCGCCGGCGAACTTCTACCGGACGGCGCCCGCGGCCGACGTCGTCGACCACGGCGGCATCTTCGTGCCGACCTTCCGGCCGCCGCCGGCGCGCGGGACGACGGTGGCGCTCAAGATCCCGTTCGCGGAGGGCGGCGAGATCGACGCGGTGGGGGTGGTCGAATGGACGCGCGAGGCAGAGGAGGAGGGCCCGCCTGGGTTCGGGGCGCGCTTCGTGCGGCTCTCGGGCGAGCAGCGGGAGCTCGTGGAGGGGTTCGTGCGGCAGCGGGAGCCGATGCTGCTCGGCATGTGAGCGCGCTCGCAGAGCGGGCGCTCACGTGCTCGCCCGGTGACGCCGACGCCACGCCAACGCCGCGCTCGCGCGCCCCGGGCAGAGCAGGGCGCGGTGCTGCGGCGCGGAGGTATGCGGCCCGAGCACAGCATCCGAGCTGAGCCGATGCTGCGCGCTGTTCGTCGCCCGAGCGAGCGGCCGCGCGCACCCCTCTATCGCGCGCCCCTCCATGAGGAGTGGAGCGGCCTCCCTCGTGCGTGATATCACCGTCATGACGCGGTTCGTCGGCGATGGCCTGGATCCGAAGCCCGCGCTCCGGCGCCGGGCACTCAGGAGCTTCAGCGCATGAAGATGATGACCCTCGGACCCTTTGACGGGAACGCGTGGCTGCTCGGCCGGAAGATCGAGCGGACGGTCGCGGAGTGGAAGGAGCCGGCGCGGCTCGCGATCGTGGCCATGCCGAGCGGGACGAAGCACGAGGAGTACCTCGCCGCGGTCGAGGACGCCACGGGCGTTCCGGTGGTCGGAGCCACCACCGGCGGGGTGTCGTTCACGGAGCGCGGCTTCAGCAGGAGCGGGGTGACGTGCGCCTTCCTCGGGGGAGCGAACGTCGAGGTGGCGTGCACCGCGGCGCGCGAGCTGCGCTCGGATCACGGCAAGAGCATCAGGGCCGCGCTGAGCGACATGGACGAGGCCGTCTCGAGCGGCAGCGGGCGGAGCGGGGCGACGAGCTCGATCCTGGTGCTGGCGGACGCGTTCGCGTGCGACGGCGACGATCTGGTGGCCGCGCTCCGGCAGGGCGTGCCGCCGCACACGCGCGTCTTCGGCGGGACGGCGGGCGACGGGTGGACGTTCGAGGGGGCGCGGGTGTTCCTCGGCCGCAAGGTGCTGACGGACGCGGCGGTCCTCGTGCGGCTGACGCACCGGCAGCGGGTGAACATCGACGTGGTGCACGGGTTCCGCGCCGCCGAGGGCGGGCGGGATTTCACGATCACGGACATCGAGCGGAACGTGCTCAGGACGCTGGACGGGCAGCCGGCGGCGCGGGTGTACGAGGAGGAGCTCTCGCGGCTCGGCTTCCGTTCGAGCGGCGAGGGGCTGCTCCAGACGATGGCGAAGCACGCGCTCGGGGCGAAGACGCCGTTCGGCGAGGCGCTGAAGATCAGGTCGCCGATCGCGATCCGCGGGGACGGCGCGGTGGTGCTGACCGGCGGGCTGGCGCGCGGGCAGGTGGTGCGCGTCGTGAACGCGGCGACCGACACGGTGCTCCAGGCGGCGAAGAGCCTGTCGACGAAGGTGCTGGGGCCGCTGCCCGGGGTGGCCGGTTCGCTGGTGTTCGACTGCGCGGCGCGGTTCCGGATGCTGGGCGAGCGGTACCGGGAGGAAGTGCGGGCGTTCCTCTCGCCGAACGCGGCGTCGAACCCGATGTTCGGGATGGCCTGCTACGGGCAGATCGCGAAGTTCGGGGGGAGCGTCGAGGGGTTCTACAACACGAGCGCGGTCATGGTGGCGTGGGGGGAGTCGGACCAGGCGACGGCTGGCGGGTGAGCTTTGCTGAGCTGACCGGTCCGAGGAGAGGCGGCTCGTCGCGCGGTGTGGGGGCTTTGCTGAGCTGACCGGCCCGAGGAGAGGCACGAGCTGGGTCTGGTCAGCCGACGGACGATAGACGCCCTCGACGTTCACGAAGGTGCGATGTCGATGCACGGCGTTCGTGGCACGCGCCATGTTTGCACCGCGGCGAGCGTGGCACCGGACCACCATCGATCGCGAGACACCTGCAGGGGAGCAACACCTCTGGACGTCGAGCTGCGTCCGGCGCGGCCTACCCGATGCGGTCCGTTCGCGGCGCGCTGGCTCCGCCGCGAGAGGGGCGCATGTCGAGGATGACGAGGACGGGTGGGTCGTCAAGGTGCTCGACCAGTGACACGGAGGAGTGACTTCATGCGATGCAATCCGTTGGAGAAGACGCATCGATTCCGGTGCGCCGCTGTGCTCGCCGCGGCATTGTGCGCGACCGCGTGCCAGCGGGCGCGAATGTACGAGGAGCCTGAAGGACCGACGCCGGTCGTCGGGTGCGACGTGTTCGCGAGCGCGAGCGCTGCGCCTGGGGGCGCCGGGACGCGCGACGCTCCCTACGCGCGCCTGCAAGAGGCGATCGACAACGCGAAAGGCGGGACGGTGTGCGCATGCGCCGGCCATCCTTTCGCCGAGGCCGTGACGCTTCCCGCGGGGATCGAGGTGCGCGGGGACTTCACGTGCGATGGAGAGTGGAAGCAGAGCCCGGATGCGAAGAGCACGATCGCGGGGCCGGCGGGACAGGTCGCGCTGACCCTGACGAGCGACGCGGACGGGGCGAAGGTGCATGGATTCGTGATCTCCGCGGCGAGCGCGACGGAGCCTGGCGGGTCGTCCATCGCGGTTGCCGTGGCGGACATCGCGGCCGAGCTGAGCCACCTCGATGTGCGGGCCGGCGACGGCATGCCCGGATCCGATGGTGAGCCGCAGGCAACCGCGGCAGACGCTGGGGGGGACGCTCCGGCCGAGGGCGCGCGCGCACCGACGAATGCCTGCGTGGTTCCCGCGCGCGGTGGTGAGTCCGGACGGATGACGTGCGGTGACGTGGTCACCGACGGTGGCGCGGGCGGGACCGGGGAGACGTCGCCCCTTGCCGTGAGTCTGCCCTCCACGCCTGCGGAACCCGGTGAGGGCGGCAAGCCGCTCGCGAGCACGCCCCCGGACGGGTTTGGAGGCACGGTCGACGCCTCGGGAACCCGCCAGGCTGGCATCGCCGGTGCCACTGGCGCCAGCGGGACGCCTGGCGAAGGCGGCCATGACGGGAGGCTGACCCTCGCCGGCATCACGGACGGCGACGGAGCCCCCGGCCAGCCCGGCAAGCCGGGCCAGGGAGGCGGAGGGGGCGCTGGCGCACGCGTGCTGGGCGTCGTTTGTACCTTCATCGACGGGCGTCCGGCAGACGGCGCTGCCCCGGGCGGTGGGGGTGGAGGCGCAGGCGGATGCGGCGGCAAGGGCGGCGCAGGCGGGAGAGCCGGCGGGTCCAGCATCGGGATCGTGAGCATCGGGACGAAGCTGACTCTGGCCGACGTGACCGTCACGGTGGGTCATGGCGGCAAAGGAGGAATCGGCGCCGCAGGGCAAAGCGGCGGAGAAGGGGGGCGAGGTGCACCGGGCGGCACGACCCGGAACGATACGAATGCGCCCGATAACGGAGCTGGGGGGATGGGCGGGCGCGGCGGCGATGGCGGCCCCGGAGGCGGCGGGCGCGGCGGACATGCGATCGGCATCGCCTACGACGCCGCCCCTGCTGCCGTGCCGTCGTTGAAGGAGTTCATCCCTGGAGAGCCGGGTGAAGGTGGTCCGGGAGGACTCGAGTCTTCCTCCAGCGCAGGCCACGCCGGCGTCAGCGCCGCCTGCTGGAGCTTCAAGACAGGGACGCGCTGCGCGCCGTGAGCCGCGGCCGCCGCCACGCAGCACACATCGAGGAAGGCCTATTTGAAGAGGGGCAACGGCCGCGCGGGGTCGCCTCAGAATCCGAGCGTTCGGATCGCCTTGCGGATCGTGTCCGCGCTGGCCCGGACGCCGGCCTCCTCCTCGGGGCTCATCGGTATGGGCAGCTGTGACTCGACGCCGGACCGGTTCACGATGCACGGCACGCTCAGGCAGACATCGTCGATCCCGCGATAGCCGCTCAGCAGGCTGCTGACGGGCAGCACGCGGCTCTCGTCGCGGAGCAGGGCTTCCAGGATCTTGGCGGTCGCGAGGCCGATAGCGTAGTTCGTCGCGCCCTTGCCGGAGATCACCTGGGCGGCGGCGTTCTTCACGTTGGAGAAGATCTCCGCCCGCTCGGCCGCGCCGAGGTGGCCGTGGCCGGGCACGGACCACGCGTCGAGCGGGATGTTCGCCACGTTCGCGCTGCTCCACAGCGGCACCTCGCTGTCCCCGTGCTCTCCCGCGATGTACGCGTGGACGTTCTGCACGGCCACGTCGAGCCGCCTCGCGATGAGGAACCTGAACCGGCTGCTGTCGAGCACCGTGCCGCTGCCGATCACGCGGGCGGGCGGGAGGCCTGTCAGCTTGAGCGTGACGTACGTGATCACGTCGACCGGGTTGGTGACGAGCAGGTAGAGCGCGCCCGGCGCGACGGCCTGGAGCCTCGGCAGGAGCTCGCGGCATATCGCGACGTTCGCGGTGGCGAGGTCCATCCTGCTCTGTCCGGGCTTCTGCTTCGCTCCGGCGGTGATCACGACAACGTCCGCCCCGCGGCAGACCTCGACGTCATCGCTGCCGTCGAGCGTGGCCACCGGGACGAACTGCAGCCCATGGTTGAGGTCGAGCACCTCGGCGTCGACCTTGGCCCGGTTCGTGTCGAACAGGGCGATCTGCTTCGCCACGCCGCGGAGCAGGCTCGCATAGGCGATCGTCGCGCCGACGCTGCCAGCACCCACGATCGCGACCTTGCTGGAAGAGATGGTCTGGTGATCGGGCATACCGCCGGGTACCGCGGCGGGACGGCTGCACCAAGGCAAATCGGGCCGCGGAGCCCGCGCGGGCTCGGCGGTGATCGCCCGCCGGCGCCACGACCTGAGCCCGCGCAGGCTCAGCCGTGACCGTCCGGCGGCGGGGCGGCCGGCGCCACGACGATCGCCGGCACGACCGCCGGCGCCGCCCTCGGGTCGGCGGCGGGCATCGCGGCGCCGGCGGGCCCTGCGGCGCCCTCGGCGGGCCCGTGGGCGCCCGCTGGGGGCCGTATCTCGATGGCGAGGGCCGGCTGCGCCGCGGCGGGGCTGAGCGCCACGCCCTCGTCGCGGCACGCGCGGAAGAACGCCTTCATGACCTCGGACTCCAGCAGATCGTGGCGCTCGAAGTCGGCGATCCAGAACTTGATGACGTAGCGCTGAAAGAGCGGCGTGACGGCGGCGAGCCAGAGCCTGGGCGCGGGCTCACGCAGCACCTCGGGCACCTCGCGGCAGGCGCGCTGGGCGGCGCGCTCCACGGCCTCGGGCGGGGCGGCGAGCGCGACGAGCATCTCGACGTTGCGCGCGCAGTTCCGGTCCGGCGCGCAGAAGTTCTGGACGCGCGCCTTGGCGATGATCGAGTTCGGCAGGATCACCACGTCTCCGGAGAACGTCCGGAGGCGCGTGGAGCGCCACCCCACGTAGATCACCTGCCCCTCGACCCCGTCGACGAGGATCCAGTCCCCGACGCCGAACGAGCGCTCGGAGTGCAGGGCGAGCCCGGCGAACAGGTTGCCCAGGGTGTCCTGAAGCGCCAGGCCGAGGACCACCGTGATGACGGTCGAGGTCGCGAGCAGCGGCACGAGGTCGACCCCGGTCACCGCGCCGACGATCGAGAGGCCGGCGACCAGGTAGAGGATCGTGAGCAGGAGGTGCCGCACCAGCGCCGGGAGCAACACCTTCCGGCGCTCGGCGAGCCAGTAGTCGATGATCAGGGTCTCGGCGATCTCGATGGCGAGGTACGCGGCGAGGGTGAGCTCCAGGAGGAGCACGGCCTTGTGGAGCGTGGGCAGCTCTCCCCCGCGGAGGGAGATGAACGCGTGCAGCGCGAGCAGCGCGACGAGCATGCGCGCCGGCAGCCGCATGCGGCGGACCAGCAGGTCGTCCAGCGACGTCTGCGTGGCGCCGGCGAGGCGCGCGAGCGAGGCGAAGACCAGGCGGTAGACGAAGAAGCCGAGCGCGAGGACGGAGGCCGAGATCGCCAGCGCGACGGGCATCGAGGCGGGAGAGCGGATGAGGTCGGCCCAGAGCGCGGGGAGCCGGTCGAGGTTCACGCGGCCGAGTCTGCCACAACTCCGCCGCGACCCGAGCGCGGGGATCCGTCGCCGAGCGGTGCCCGGGGGCGTAGACTCCCTCCATGGACGACATTCGCGATATAAGCGACGACGAGGCCCGGGTCGCGGAGCTGGTGCGCTCGGCGCGGCGGGTCGCCGTGCTCGGCATCAAGACCGAGGCGCAGTCGGATCAGCCAGCGTTCTACGTGGCCAGCTATCTGCAGGGCGCGGGTGTGGAGGTGATCCCGGTCCCTGTCTACTACCCTGACGTGAAGACCATCCTCGGCAAGCAGGTCTATCGCCGGGTGGCCGACGTCCCGGGCCCCATCGACATCGTCGATGTCTTCCGGCGGGGCCAGGACGTCGCCGGGCACCTCGACGACCTGCTCGCCGCCCGTCCGCGCGCCGTCTGGCTGCAGAGCGGCATCCGGAACGACCAGGTGGCCGAGCGGCTTGTCGAGGCAGGCATCCTGGTCGTGCAGGACCGCTGCCTGATGGTGGAGCACCGCCGCCACGCAGGGCGGGGCTGAGGCGTCGGACGGCGGGCTCGCCGTGGGGCGACTACACCGCTCGGTGCTGCGTCCCCTTGCCGAACGTGATCGCCAAGAAATCCCCCGGCTCGTGGACGATCATCCGGTGCCACACCCCTTGCGGCACCGTGCACGCCGTCCCAGCGCGCAGCGCGACGACCCGCTCGCCGCCCTCGTCCTGCAGCACCACGTCGATCGCGCCCGAGAGGAGGTACAGGATCTCGTCCCCGGCCGGGTGCATCTCCCACCGGGGCGTGTCCTCGGCCATGTGAAACCGCGTCACGAGCCAGCCATCCACGCGCTTGACCCGCCGGATCTCGGCGCCCGCCGGCTCGTCGGACATGAGCTCTTGCCAGAACGTCGGCTTCACATCGATCTGCAGCGCATCCCCCGCGTCCGCGAGGTGCAGGTAGGTGCTGCGGAGATCGAACCCAGGCTGTCTCGGCTCGGCCATCTTTCCCTCCCCCGTCTCGACTGAGGGCGTCCATGCCAGCAGGGCGCCCCTACCGCGTCAATCCGCTCTTCCCGCCGCGGCCTCCCCGCCGGCACGACCGGTGCGTCCCAGGCGCTCCGACGGGGCCCGCCGGGCTCTACTGAACAAACGCTCCCATCCTGACCGGGACGCGCTAGACTGCGCTCGCAGCGCTCGCCTCTTCGCCCGGAGCACTCCGCACCATGCCGCGCCCTGTGAACAACCCTCCGAACCCGTGGTCGTCGACGCAGGTCGAGTACCTCGAAGAGGCGCCCCCGGCGACGCTGCAGATCTTCGAGGAGCAGGCCCGCTCCATCGTGACCGCGAACGACAGCCCCGATCTGCCATTCCGGTACAGCGTCAATCCGTACCGGGGCTGCCTTCACGCGTGCGCCTACTGCTATGCCCGGCCGTCGCACCAGTACCTCGGGTGGGGCGCCGGGACGGATTTCGACCGCAAGATCGTCGTCAAGTCGAATGCGCCCGAGCTGCTCGAAAAGGAGCTCAACAAGCCGAGCTGGCAGGGAGACACGATCGTGTTCTCGGGCAACGTCGATTGCTACCAGCCGCTCGAGGCGAGCTATGAGCTCACCCGCCGCTGCCTCGAGGTGTGCCTCGCGTTCAGGAACCCGGTCGGGCTCATCACGAAGGGCGCGCTCGTGCGGCGCGACGCCGCGTTGCTCGGCGAGCTTTCGCGCCGGGCCCGCGCTCGGGTCCACTTCAGCATCCCGTTCGCCGACGACGCGGTGGCGCGCAAGATGGAGCCGTATGCGAGCCGCTCGTCGCTGCGCTTCGAGGCGATGCGGGCGCTCTCCGACGCGGGGGTGCCGACGGGGATCTCGCTGTCGCCGATGATCCCCGGCCTGAACGACAGCGATGTCCCGGAGCTCCTGGAGCGCGCCCGGGCCGCCGGCGCGGAGAGCGCGTTCATGATGCCGCTGCGCCTGCCGCGCGAGGTGCTCCCGGTCTTCGACGAGCGCCTCGAGGAGGCCTTCCCGGACCGCGCCGCCAAGGTCCGCCGCGGCATCCAGGAGATGCGCGGCGGCAAGATGAACGAGGCCGCCTTCGGGGCGCGCTTCCAGGGCGCGGGCCCGCGCTGGGCGGCCATCCAGCGGCTCTTCGAGGTCCACTGCCAGCGGCTCGGACTGAACCGGGCGCGCGGCAGCGGCGAGTACATCGAGCGAGAGGGCGAGTCGACGTTCAGGCGGCCGAGCCGGCAGGGGACGTTGTTCGACCTCTGAGCGTGGCGTTCGATGCCGGGGTGCGAGGGCCACGACAATCCAGAAGTCCCGGGGAGCGCGGCGCTGGCTGTGCTGGTTCGTGTTGGCGCTCTGCCGGGGTTCACATCGAAGCAACCGATGACGAGGGGCGCGAACGCCTCTGCCGCTGCTCCTCGCCGTCGCCCTCCTGGCCCGCGGCCTACTTGAGCAGATCCTCGATGCCGTACATCTCCTCGGTCACCAGCGGATCGTCCTCGTCGTCGCCGTCCTGGCCCTGCGCCACGGCGTGGAGCTGGAGGCGCGGGATGGCGTGCGGGGAGATCTCACCGAGGTTCTTGCAGTTCGTCAGCATCCGCAGGAACACCGTGAACAGCTCCTTCATCAGGACCTGGTATTCGGGGGAACGAGCCGCGTCCGGGCTCTGAATCGCCTGCGTCGCGCTGTGGCATGGGGGCGTGGGCGCGACGCTCACGTAGGCGGGGCTGTCGCCCAGGACCATCCGCAGGTCCTTGGCCTGGCAGCTCTGGATGGGGGTGCCGTGCACCGACTGGCCCTCCGGGACCAGTCGCTTGACGACGTCCCACACCCCGGTCGCCTTCAGCCAGTCACCGCTCACGGGGTTGTTCCTCAGCGCGGGCCCGATGTAGTTCGCGCCCGCGAGCAGGCGCCCGTACTGGATGGCGCCGCCGAGATCGCCGAAGAGATCGGCGAGGTCCATCTCCCCGTCGGCGACCTCCTCGAGCTGGAGCAGCGTCACGGGGATCATCGCGCGGGCGTGGCGCGGCTCGGCGATGAAGAGGATCGTCGCCGTCGAGCAGAGGAGCTCGGACACGGTGAGGTGGGCATTGATCTTCGTGGCCCGTCGCGACAGCCACCACTGCTTGTCGAACTCCAGCTTGCGCAGGCCGACGTTGTACCGCACCCCGTACAGGAACCGCGCCTTCACGTCCTGCAGCGCGATCTCGTGGGCCATCACCGCCGTGCGGGGCAGCGTGCCGCCCTTCACCAGGCCGATGAGCGCGCGGGCGATGTCCCTCTGATCGACGCCGGCCGCCATGACGACCTCGATCCCCCTCTGGATCTCGGAGTACGACAGGTCGAGCACGCGCACCCGGAAGTCCGCCGCGCTCTGGCCGATGCAGGGCGTCACCATGCGCGTCGTCCCCGCGCCGAAGCGATCCTTCTGGTTGATGGCCAGGACCGAACAGGTCGGCCAGTTCAACATGGTCGCGTGGTTCACCGCCTTACCGTCGCCGATCAGGTTCACGTACTTGCGGACCTCGATCAGCTCCTCCGTCGCCCCCAGCACCCCGACCTGGGAGATGTCGATCACATGAACGTCATCGGCGTCCAGGATCAGCTTCATGCCGCGGACCGGCTTGATGAACTTCTTCGCGAGCCGAGCCTCCCAGGGCTTCGTGTGCGCTTCCTCGACCATGTCGAGCGGGAAGACGTCCATCTTGCGGACGTGGAGCGTGTCCTTGGCGGCGAGGATCTGCCCGTTCAAGATCTGGCAGCAGCAGCTCTTCGCTGGGGGCGACGCCAGGAAGGCCCGGTAAAGCGGGGCCCAGTGCTTGGCCTGTTTCATCGCGAGGAGGAGACCGAGCGGCTCGGTCCACGCATGAGACCGATACGCCTCGGTCTGGGTGAGACTCACGAAGACATCGAGGATCGCCGGGCCCGCGTGGCGCGTCGTGACGCGCATCATCTCCCCGAGGTACTCCGCCGGCAGCCTCGGCCCGTCCTCGCCTTCGTCCACCAGCGGCGGCATCCAGAGCGGCGCGCTGGCGTTGTTGAACGTCCACCCGGGGAGCCATCCGAGCGCGTGGCCGCGCTGGATCTCGCTCAGCCCGCAGCCGTGACCGGACAGGTGCGTGATCTGGCCGACGAGCGTCCTGGACTTGTGGCAGAACCACTTCTTGCACAGCGGACACTGCGCCTCCGCCCGGTTCGAGCACGGGTCCCCGCCCACCTGGGTCCGGTGGGGGCACCGTCCGTGGGGGTGCGCGTCATCGGCGGTGTGGTCGAGGCAGACGAGCCTTTCGCACGCACACTCGAGGACCGCCGCTGCGCCGCACATCGGGCGCGAGCACATGCCGGTGCCACAGACGTGCGCCCGCATGTGCGCCGGGCACAGCGCCCTCTGGCAGCGCGAGCACGCGAGGGCCGTCGGCGCCGCGCAGAAGCACTCGCCCACATCCTGCGGCGCGTGAGGGTGGCGGTTCTGGTGAGCCGCGCAGAACGACTTTCCACACAGCGCACAGGTGGGATCCGAGCGGAGCGGACAGCCGGCCGACTCACAGTGGGAGAAGGACAGGCCGTGCGCGTGGTCGTCGCACAGGACGAGCCCGCAGCGCTGGCACTTCGACGTGGCCACCTTGAGGCAGGCCTTGCACGCGCCACCGCAGATGTCGCGGTGGGTCCCCATGTGAAAGCTGCAGTGCGCGACGCCGCACGACGCGCAGGCGGAGCCGCGGCTGTCGCAAGCATTGCACGGAGGATGCGCGCTCTTGTGTCCATTGTCGCACACCTCACAGAAGTGGCCCATGCAGACGCTGCACGTGATCACCTGAACCGGGCGTGCCGCGCCGGCGCGACCCCTTCCGCTGGTCGACGGGGGAGGGTCCTCGTGCCCCAGCTGCGAGCACGTTTTTCCGCAGACGTGGTGGTGGGCATGGAGGAGACAGAACCTGCCTTTGCACGCGGAGCACGCACTGGGGGTCGCGTCCTTTTTGCAGTGGGGAAAGTCGCACCTCATCCGAGCCTCCGGACGTCCAGCGAGCCCGGGCGCGCGGCGCCTGCGCCGAGCATGGCAGCCTCGTGCCAGTCGAGCGGGGTGGCCTCCGCGAGCAGGTTCTCGATCCGCTTCTCGGGCGGCAGGCTCCGGTCCGCGAGCAAGCGCCTCAGCACCGCGTGCTCGTGGAAGCGAGGGCCGACCACGAGCCGTGTGGCGGCAAGCCAGGTCATGGATCGGCGGTCCGCGAGCCCCAGCTCCGCACAGATGTCGACCGATTCGCTGCAGTGGACGAGGAGCGCCTCATCGTCCAGCCCCCGGGTGCTGCTCCCGAGCTCGGCCCGGAGGAACGCCCGCAGAGATTCGCACAGCGTCCGGTGATGATGGGCATTGAACAGCTGCATCTGCTCCCTGCGGATGATCATGCCGCCTCCTGCGCAAGGGCAGGACATCACGAGCGGAAAGACGAGGGCAAGGGCAACCTCGGACCGCAAGACCGCGGCATCCAGGAGATGCGCGGCGGCAAGATGAACGAGGCCGCCTTCGGGGCGCGCTTCCAGGGCGCGGGCCCGCGCTGGGCGGCGATCCAGCGGCTCTTCGAGGTCCACTGTCAGCGGCTCGGACTCAACGTGGCGCGCGGCAGCGGCGAGTACATCGAGCGAGAGGGCGAGTCGACCTTCAGGCGGCCGAGCCGGCGGGGGACGCGGTTCGACCTCTGAGCGTGGCCCGCGGGCTCGTCGTGATCGTGCACGACGAGCAGCGCGGTGCTTCGCCGGCGCCTTGATAAGTCGTGACGTAGCCACCACCCGAGAAGGAAAACTCCTACCGGATGATCGCGGCAGCAGATGCATGAGATGGCGCGCGCGGCTGCCCTCCGCCGATCACGATCCGGGCGGACGGAGCTGCTTGCGGACCTTCTTGATGAAGGTCTGGGTGCACTTTCCGTGGGTGGCCTCATGCTCCACGATCTCGAGCGTGAGCTTGGCCTTCGTCCCGCTGGAGAGATGTGCAGCCGCGTTCACCTCCCTGGCGAGCTGGATGCCTTCCAGCGACGCAGGTCCCTGCTGCTTCTCGACGGCCGCCTGCTTGTTCGGCTGCCGGAAGTGGGAAGGCTTTGTCTTGGTGACGTCGCGGAAGCCGGTGTCGTCCGAGCGCCGGCCGGTGCCGTGGCAGCCCGGGCAGGTGGCGGTGGTGCCGGAGAACGAGTTGGCGATGCGGCCGTCGCCGCCACAGATGCCGCAGGATTCACCAGCCATGAGCCTGGCCCTCGGTTCGGGGCAGGTGCTTCGGGTCCTTCATGCCCGAGAGCATACAGCCGATCGTGGCTCGTGGAAGCTTCGCCTGGGGCGATCCTGCAGATCAGCGGATCGTACTTTCTGTGCGTCATGTCAACCGCCGGTCGTTGCCGCAGAGGGCCGGGAAATTCCTGACATGTCGGAATGGCTTTGCGCCGGCTTCTATGGAACGTAGCCGCTCGGCCACCTGCGCCTGCGTGGCGCGCCGATCACGTCGACGCGCAGGGGACGGGGCACAAAAGACTTGACAGCTGCGAAGCCGTTTGGATGTCCTATCCCCACACAACCATACCAGTTGAGAGAGCCTGAGCTGGCAGTACAATCGAAGGAACGCGCCCCATTACCACGTGCCCAGAGGCCCCACCAACAGCATCCTGATGAACGTGCAGGGGCTCCTCGACCCGATCGGCTACACGCTGCGCATGCGGGAGCGCTACGGCGATCCGATGTCGCTCCCGAAGATGGACGGCAAACCGGTGCTGGCCACCGGCAGCGTGGAGGGTCTGCGCGCCGTGTTCGCGGTGCCGCCGGAGGCCTTGGACCAGATGCTGAGCAAGAGCTTCACCGCGGCGATGGGAGAGTCGTCGCTGTTCGCGCTCTCGGGCGCGCGGCACACGGCCATGCGCAGGCTGCTCATGCCGCCGTTTCACGGGCAGCGCATGCGCCTGTATGGGAAGCAGATCTGCGACCTGACCCTGCAGCACGCCCGGGACCTCGAGCCGGGTCTGGAGCTGGTGGCGCAGGACCTCATGCAGACGATCTCGCTGCAGACGATCATCCACCTCGTGTTCGGGGTCACTGCGCCGGCGGAAGCGGCGCGCCTCGAGAAGCTGCTCGAGGATCTGCGCAAGAGCTTCTCCCTCGGCCTGACCGTCACCCTCATGATTCCGTGGCTGCGCCAGGAGTTCCGGGGCTTCGGCCCGTGGGCGCGCAGGCAGCACGCGATCCGGAGCCTGCGCAGCTTCCTCGATCCGGAGCTCGCCCGCCGCCGCGCCGACCCCGCCGAGCGCACCGATATCCTGAGTCTGCTCCTGGAAGCCCGCCAGGAAGACGGGACGGCGCTGAGCGACCAGGAGATCTTCGAGCAGCTGCAGGCGGTGTTTCGTCCCGAGCGATTCCTGGAGCGAACCTATTCCCCCTTCGAATTCCTGCCGTTCGGCGGCGGGAATCGGCGCTGCATCGGGGCCGCCTTCGCGCTGTACGAGATGAAGCTGATCCTGGGCACGCTGCTGCGGCGCTACAGCTTCGAGCTCGTGTCCAAGAAGCCGGTGCGGGTGGGGCTGCAGGGCATGCCCGGCGCTCCGGTGCGCGTGATCGTCCGTTGATTCCTCCCGCAGACGTACGAGGTCTTCTCCGGCGCGAAGTGAGGCCGTCTCCGCGCGGCCACGCCGCTCCCCCTCTCCGAGGCCCACCTCACCACCTTGACATCCTCGCGTCGGTTCGTCTTTTCTCACCCTGAGCGCGTCCGATCACGACGGTCGGGTCACGCGAGATCCCCTGAAAGGGCGCTGGAGCTCGGGCCATCGAGTCAGGCGTACAACACATCATGAAGCGCACAACCGAGAAGCCGAGCAAGCCGCGCGCGAAGGCGCAGAAGGGGTCGCCCGAAAGGCGCGAGCCTCGGGAGGCCGCCGGAGCCCCCGCGGCGCCCGCCACGCCCGCCGGCGCGCAGGAGAGCCCGGCCGTAGTCGCGTTCCTGCGCGAGCTGGAACATCCGCGGAAGGAGGCGTTCGTGGCCCTCCGGCAGATCATCCTCGGCGTCAGCCCGGCGATCCGCGAGGAGATCAAGTGGAACGCGCCGAGCTTCCGGACAACCGAGCATTTCGCCACGTTCAACTTGCGCGCAAAGGACCGCGTCCGCCTCATCCTTCACCTCGGAGCCAAGGTGAAGGACACAGCGGCGAAGGGGCTCGAGATCGCGGACCCGGCTGGCCTCCTGGAGTGGCTTGCCAAGGATCGCTGCCTCGTGACGTTCAGCGACAGAGAGGACGTCCAGGCGAAGCGGGCGGCGCTGGAGTCCGTGCTGCGCGCGTGGCTCCGATGGATCTGACCCCTGCGCTGGTACAGCGGTCGAGCGGGGCCGAGCGAGTCTGTCCGCAGCGGCGCGGCGCGCGAGCACCCTGGATGACCGGCGAGCGGCCTCGGCCGCCGCTACTGACCCAGCAGCGGTGCGAAAACCTGGGTGGGTCGTGACAGATCGTCGATAATGCTGCTTGCGTTTGACGATCTGTCCACCATAACGCGGCACGAACCGCGTGCAGTACCTCGAATCACATGAATCTACACGGCGCAATGATTGCTATCACCGCACCATGACACGTGCTCGCCGGCTCGCGATCGGCCTCGGACTGGTCATGGTCATCGCGGTGATCGCGTGGATGGCGCGGCGCTCGGGTATCGTGAGCACCCCCACCCCGCAGCGGCCCAGCCCGCCGGCGGTCCGATCTGGCGCCTCCGCGCCCGAGCCCCCCTCTCCTCGCGCGCCCCAGCGCCACGCCAGCTCCGTCCCGAGCCGGTCAGCGCCCGACAGGCCTCCCACCGAGCCGACATCGCTGCAGGCGCCGGCGCGCGGTCCGGAAGACCAAGCCGCCCAGGAGCCCCCGCCTCCCCGCCTCGATGAGGAGCCGCGGGACGACGCCCCCACGAAGCCAGTCGCCGCGCCGCGCCCCGCGCGCCGGCGGGAGTCGTCCGCCTTCCGGCGGAGGTTGCAGCCCGGGCTGTGCACGGACCCCAGCGAGGCAGCCGGCGCGCAAGAGACGTTGATCTCCCACTTCCGCCACGAGACGTGGGGAAATGCCGGGCGCCTGTACGTCGACCCCAGGCTGCCGGACGACGCACACCTGCGCCTCCTCGCTCACCTCGAGCATGCGGAACGGGAGGTGTTCTACCAGCTGGAGCTCAAAGCCGAGCGCCCTGACGTCTTCGCGTACCTCGACACGGACCTGCTCACGGCTGCTGCCTGCACCAACCGCGGCGTGGTGGCCTTTTACGACGGCGCGCTGCACGTGGTCACGACGAGGGCGGACACTCGGACCAGCGTCGTGCACGAGTACACGCATCACGTGCTGATGAGCCACGGCATGCTGGGGCCGGCCTGGGCGCAAGAGGGCATTGCCATGTACATTGCGCAAGAGACATGGTGGCTCGCCCCGGCCAGGCTCGAGCAGGTGAGGGACGCTCCGATGCCCCTTCAGCTGATGGAGCAGGCCGTCCCCTACACGCTCCGCACGGACGATGCCCTGATGTTCTATGTGCAAGCGGCCAGCATGGTCCGCTGCTTCGTTCGCGGCGACAGCACCAGGTTGCGGCGGCTCATGGATGCGATGGGCACGGGTGAAGAAGCGGCGCTCGGCGGCTCATCCGACGAGCTCGCGCAGCTCCTCGAGCCCTCCACCTGGGAGTCCTGCATCGACACTCTGACGCAGGACATGGCCCCGCTGCGCTGATCCCTCGTCGTCCTGGCATTGCACAGCCGTCTGAGCGCTACCAGTCGCTTCCGGCTTCGAACTGGGGGACGCAGGCGCGGGCGAAGGTGCCGGGGTCGCCGGCGCGGCAGGGGTCGGCGCGGCGGAAGCCGGTGAAGGTGATGTCGGCGGTGGCGATGTCGTGGGCGTCGCCGCTCGCGGAGTCGAAGCAGTAGAGATCGCCGTCGCGGCTGAGGTAAGCGCCGGCGACGAGGGTTTTGGTGGTGTTCTGCTGGGCGAGCTTGGCGATGAGGACGCTCCAGCCGACGTGCAGGTAGAGCGTGTCGCCGACTCGAGAGCGACCGCCGGTCACCTCGACGACGGACTCGCCTTCGAGCGTGCCGGTGATGGCGTAACTGCCCTGACGGCAATCGTGGCAGTAGCGGAGCTCGCCCGATACGACCTCGCCGCTGCAGGTGAGCGCGCCCAAACCGCCAAGCTCGACGGCGGCATAACTTCCGTTTCTCACGGCACGCGCCTCGCCGGCTGCGCAGAGCAGCCGACCCCGGCTCGCGATGAGGGCATTGCTCAGCGGGCGCACCTCCCGATCTTCGAAGGGCTCGCTGCCGGAGCCCTTCAACCAGATTCCGGTGAGGAAGTCGATGGGACCGCGCAGGGCTTCGCCGCGAAACGTCTGCCACGAGGTGGGCCAGAGCAGCCGGTCCTTCTGCCAATTCTCGGTGCCATCGTCGGCTCCTGACACCTCCAGCAGCGGAGCGTCGCAGACCGGGAGCACAGCATCCGCCGGCGCGAGCACGACTTGCCGGCCGCCCGCCTCTCCCCCTTCCCCGCCCAGGCCCGCTACGCCGCCCGCGCTCCCCACCTGCTCGTGCGCCCCATGCTGGCTGTTGCCACACCCCCAGAGCAATGCCGCCCCGAACCACACCAGTTTCAAGGATGCCATGCCGACCCGGCCTAGCAAAGGGCGTGCTCGTCCTGCGCAGCCGCAGAAATGCCGCCGGCCGCAGCCCGCAGTGAACGCGCCGTCACAACGTGACGCACCGCCGGCACACCACTCGGCAAGGGTAGGCCCACGGCCGGAGCCGTGGTCGGCGCGGCATCGGGAGCTCGAAATTCGTGAGCCATGGGCTCCATGCCATTCGCTTGCGACCGACGATGCCGTCAGGGTCCTGGAGAGGATCGCCCGCGCAAAGCCCTTCCGACCTGCCAAGAATTTCCCGTTAACGACCAGCAGTCGACATGACCCACAAAGGACGATCCCCTGAGCCGCCCATAAAACCCAGCAGATCGAACGAGCTCACTCGACTGTGCAATATTACACACGCTGACGCTCGCGCGGAGGATCTCGAACATCAGCCGTTGTGACGTGGCGCGCTCGAGTGCTATCGTTGCTTGGTGCCGGCGACCGGTTGGCGAGAGTTCAAGGCCGAGGGTAAGAGGACGATGAACCGTCGGTCTTACGCGACTGTCGTCGCGATGGCATGGCTTGCCGCGTGCAGCAGCGGGTCGAGCGAGTCGCCTCTGCCAGCGCCGTCGGGCGGAGCAGGCGGTACGTCGGCGACCGGGGCCTCGTCCGCGGCAGGAGGCTCGAGCGGGAGCGCAGCACAAGCAGGCGGCGCGGGAGGGAGCGGCGGCGCTGCGGCTGTCGCGGGCTCGACCGGCGTGGCCGGCAGCCCGAACGCTGGCGGAGCCGCCGGCAGCGCCGGCGCCGGCGAGGCCGGCCCGGGGGCGGGCGGTGCCGAGGCGTGCCCGGCGGGCTCGACGCAGCTGTCGCCGTGGCCTGGCAAGGCCGAGGTCCACACGCTCGACAGCGAGGACGCGTTCGAGAGCGATCTGAGCGGGCTGACCTACGAGGCGCCCGGCGTGCTGTGGGCGACCGACAACCTCTCCGCCAGGCTGTTTCGGTTGCTGAAGAGCGGAGCGAGCTATGCGCCGGACACGTCCAATGGCTGGGCCTCCGGCAAACGGCTACGTTACCCGAACGGCAAGGGCACGCCCGACGCGGAGGGAGTGACGCTCGCCGCCACGAGCGCCGCGGGCGTCTACGTGTGCGCCGAGCGCGACACGGACGATCCGTCCGTGAGCCGGCTGTCCGTGTTGCGATACGACGTGACGGCCGCCGGAGCGACGTTGACCGCGACTCACGAGTGGAACCTCACCGCGCTCTTGCCCGAGGTCGACGCGAACGCGGGTCTTGAAGCGGTCACCTGGGCGGCTGACGGCTTGCTCACGGCGCACCACTTCTTCGACGAGAGCAAGTCCCGAGCTTACGCCCCGAGCGACTACGGCGAGCACGGCGGCGGCCTGTTTCTGGTGGGCGTGGAAGAGACCGGCAAGCTGTACGCTCTCGCGCTGAATCACGGGAGCGGCGCGGCCACCTTGGTGGCCAGCATCTCGACGCCGCTCGAGGGCGTGATGGGGCTCGAGCTCGACCGTGACACAGGGAGCTTGTGGGCTCACTGCGATGACACGTGCGACAACCAATCCGCCGTGTTCGGTATCGACGACGCGCTCGGGCGCTTCGTGCTGGAGCGGCGTTTCAGGCCCCCCAGCGGGCTGCCGGACTCCAACAACGAAGGCATCGCGCTCGCGCCGGACGCGGAGTGCAGCGGCGGCGTCAAGCCGTTCTTCTGGACCGACGACGCCGACGACGACGGCTTTTCCCTGCGCGAAGGCGCGATCGCTTGCGGTTGCCTGTAGCGACGGAAGGCCGTGGGGTAGCGCGGCAGCGCCTCGGGCGCCGGAAAGAACGCCCCCTGAGCCGCTGTCGAGCTCATCGCTCATGACGAGGAGATCGGGAGTCATCGGGGCGCCCGTGCCGCTGCTCTCCCTGAGCTGGGCAAGGCCGAACGACGCCTCGCGCGGCTCAGACGACCTCCTGTGCCCCGACTGGGCCCGACAGGAGCGCACACGATGCCCCGACCGGGTGCGCCGCCATCACGCCGCGCCGCTGCGGCGGTGCCGCGCCGGCCCCGGGCACCAGCGCCGCGGCCTCATGGCCCTCACAAGCCGCGAACCGCGCCGGAGCCCCGCCCGCGGATTGGGCCTTGCGACCGGCGCACGGAATGCTGTACCACGGAGACCGCAGTGCGTTTTCGTGGGGGGTCGCACCGGCGCGGCCCGCTCCTGGTCTATCCTGGACACGCGGCGATGCCGCGCGCCCGCTGACGAGCCCTCATGACCTCACCTGCCCAGGATCGCGCCACGACCCGCCCGGCATCCCGCCGCAAGCTGCTCCTGAACCCGCGATTCCAGCTCAAATACACCGGGCTCCTGGTCTCGGTGGTGCTCGCCGTCATGGTGGCGCTCGGACTCGTCATCTGGCAGACCGCGAGCGTCGCGAACGAACAGGCGCGTTACGCGGCGACCCAGGCGGAGCTCGCGCTCAAAGAGGCGGCGAACAGCGCCAAGATCCTCAAGATGAGCACCGCCGCCCTGGGCGGCGACGGCGCCGACCTCGGCAGCACCCTCGACGAGGAGCTCGAGAAGACGAACCGCGAGTACGAGCGCAACCTGGCAGAGGTCGCCAGGCGGCGCGCCGACGTCGAGGCGCTGCAAGGTCGTCTCCTCGGCATCCTCGTCGGCGGCGGCGCGTTCCTCCTCGCCGTCCTCGGCGTGCTCGGGGTCTTCATCACCCAGCGCATCGTGGGGCCGGTCCACCAGCTGAAGCGCCTCTGCCGCCAGGTCGGCACGACGCGGCTCACCATCGGAGAGGGGCTGCGAAAGGGCGATGAGCTCGGGGACCTGTTCGACACGTTCGTGCAGATGACCTACTCGCTCAAGGCGCTCCAGACAGGCAGGCTCGCGACGCTCGACGCGACCATCGAGCGGGCCGAGGCCGAGTCGGCCTCGGCCGAGGTGCTCGCGCGCCTGCGCGCGCTCCGGGCGCAGCTCTGCCTCGGCCTCAGCGAATCCGAGACGGTGCGGCGCCGCGGCCCGAAAGGTGGTGAGTCATGAGGCGAATCGCCGGGGCGGTGGAGACATGAAGCCTCCCGAGCTGGTCCAGCAGGCGGCCGGATTGCTCCGCGCCCGCTTCGATCTCAACGAGTACAACCCGACCCCGATCGTCGACCTCGGCGCGCTCGTGGCGAACGCCGACGGCACCGTCGACGCCGAGGAGATCGACGCCCTGCGCCAGCTCATCGAGCCGATGCTCGGCGCCCAGCTCAACGCCGAGCTCGTCCGCTACCTCATCGAGGCGAGCCTGAAGGTGATCGCCGCGGCGGGCGTCGAGCCACGGGTGCGCCTGCTCGCGGAGATCCTCATGGACTGCGACGCGGTGGAAGAGGGCATCATCATCGCGCTGGCGGTCGCCCACGCGAGCGAGGGGATCTCCGACGCGGAGCGCGCGGTCATCGAGTCGCTCGCCCGCGCGGCCGAGCTCCCCGGGCGCCGGCTCGATCAGCTGAACGAGCAGGTCCGGGCGGCGTTCGCGACCTGACGGCGGCCTCCACCGGCGGCGCGGGCTCCGGCGGCGGGCGAAGACGTGCGCCTCCGGGCGTGGCCGCCGCCGGCCGTGCGCGGCGTCAGCCCTCTTCCTTGGTCGCGAGCAGCCGCGAGAGGCGATCGCCCTCGATGCGGACGGCGATGACCTTCTCCCGGTCGAAGACCACCGCGCCCGGGGCGGCGCCGCGCGGCTTGCGCACGTAGCGGCGCTGGACGTAGCTCACCTCGCACACCGCCTCGCCGCGCGCGTCGCTGAAGTGCGCCGCCAGGGTCGCGGCGTCCACCAGCACGTCCGCGGGGCAGCTCGCCCCCTTCGCGAGCGGCACGACGACGTGCGAGCCCGTGACGCCCTTCGCATGAAGCCAGAGGTCGTGCGGCCGCGCGTGCTTCGTCGTGAGCGCGTCGTTGTCCTCGGCGCTTCGGCCGACGAGGATCGCCGCGCCGGACGCGCTGCGGTAGGCGTGGAACGGCCGCCGCGGCGCGGGCCGCCCGGCCCGGAGGGCGCGGGCGCCGGACGTCCCGGGCTCGCCGGCGAGCTCCGCGCGCGAGACGCCTAGGGAGCGGGCACGCTGCGCGAGCGGATCGAGCGACTCGGGCCGCGCCTCCGCTGCGGCGATGT
This sequence comes from Sorangium sp. So ce327, assembly GCF_051530205.1. Taxonomy (NCBI): domain Bacteria; kingdom Pseudomonadati; phylum Myxococcota; order Polyangiales; family Polyangiaceae; genus Sorangium; species Sorangium sp. So ce327. The sequence continues at coordinate 7,822,757 of NZ_CP150330.1, forward strand.
CCGCCGCGAGCGCGGCGATCGCCGAGAGGGCGCGCTCGGTCTCGGCGAGGCGCGCGCGCATCACCGCCTCGCCGCGCTGGTAGCGCCGCGCCCTGGCGAAGAAGGCCTCGGCCTGCGCCTTGGCGGGGCGCGACGGGTCGAGCACGACCTCGATCGTGCCGTCGGTCTCCCAGTCGTCGAGGAGCGCCTTCGCGGCGCCCCGCGGCACACGGGCGCCCTGCGCGAGGAGGAGCTGCCCCGTCTTCTGCAGGCGCGCGACGCTGCCCAGCCGCCCGAGATCGCCGCGCACCGCCTCGGCCCTGCGCTCGAGCGCCGCGCGCCGCGCCTTCACGGCGCGCGCGAGCGCCGCCTTCTCCTGCCCGGCGGCGGCGTCGTCGCTCGCCTCGACGAGCGCCGAGCCGGCGGCCAGCGGATCCGCCGGGTAAGCGACCGCCGCCTGCGGGGCGCCCCCCTGAGGCGGCCAGCGGAGGATCAGGTGGCCGGCGGCGTCGAGCAGCCGCGCCTCGCCGCGGCGTCCCGGCGTGAGCTCCAGCCGCGCCCCCGGGGACGACCCCAACCTGGGTGGGGGCGCCGCCGGCCCCAACCCGGGTTCGGGAACTGCCGCCGGCCTCAACCCGGGTTCGGCCAACCCCAACCTCGGTGCCGCCGCCCCCAACCCGGGTTCGGGAACTGCCGCCGGCCCCAACCCGGGTTCGGGAACTGCCGCCGCCCCCAACCCGGGTTCGGGAACTGCCGCCGGCCTCAACCCGGGTTGGGGAACTGCCGCCGGCCTCAACCCGGGTTCGGGTGCGGCCAACCCCAACCTGGGTGCGTCCTCTGCACCCTCTCGGTCATTTTCCACCATGACCGCATCATCATCACCCGCGACGATCACGATGCCGTCGCCCCGCACCTCGATCGCCAGCACGCGGCGGCCGACCAGGTGCGCCCTCATGGCGGCGACGAGCGGGTGCGACGTGCCGGCGCGGAGCCGGGGCAGCCTCGGCAGGATCCCTACCCCTGAAACGCGCGGCCCGATGCCGGCGCCGAGCGCGCGCCGCGTCCCGTCGTAGACGGCGAGCGCGACGAGCCCCGTCGCCGGGTTCGCGTGCACCGCGTCGATCCGCGCCCCCACGCAGCGCGCGAGCGCCTCGGCGAGCGCCCCACCCTGCGCCGCGCCCCCCGTGTGGTCCTCCATGGCGAACCCCGCTCGTGCCCCTCAGCGCAACGCTTCGAAGTACGGCCCGCAGCAACGACGCCCGAGCTCGCACGTCCCGCCGCGGTCCTCGCACGAGGCTACCTCTTCACCGTTGACGAAGCAGGAGCAGAGCGTCCTGCCCGAGCTCTGGGTGCGGCACTCGGCCGCGACGACCACGCCCCGGCACGCGCCCTTGCAACTGCAGGCCCCGCCGGGATCGCCTGCGCACTCGATCCGCGGGCAGCCGCCGCCGTTCGCGCACCTGTCGTACTCGTCCAGGGACCGCTGGCACCGGGGCCCGACGAGATCGCAGTCGGACCTGCCGTTCGTCAGGCAGTCGAAGTACGGGATGAGCAGATCGTTGCACTGGGGCGCCTGGGCCAGGTCGTAGTCACACATCGTCCCGCAGCCGCCCGGCGCCAACACCCCGCACGCCTCCTCGTAGCGCTCGCAGAAGCGCACGCACGCCGACCAGGCCTCGCCGCCGCCCGCCCCGGTGGAGGCGCTCGCGGTCCCCGACGTGGCCATCCAGGTCGCGCTGGAGCTGACCGCGCTGGAGCCGTTCCCGCCGGTGCCACCCACGCCGGCGCCGACCGCGCTGGAGCCGCCCCCGCCGACGGTCACCCCGGTGGAACCGCCCACGCCGGAGCCGCCCACGCTGGTGCCGCCGACGCCGACGCTGACCGCGCTTACGGCGACTGCACCCGTGCTGATCGCGCTGGAGCCGACCGCGCCCGTGCCGATCGCGCTGGAGCTCGTCACCCCGGCGCCTCCTGACCCGTCGGGCATCCCATCGACGACGACGTTGCCACCGCACGCGCTCCCCCACGCCAGGGCGGCGAGCGCAGCGGTACGCATCCTGAGCATCGTCATTCGCATGGACCGCAAGAGTACCCCAGGAGCGCGCCCGGGCGCGAGCGCAGCGTCGATCCGCGCCCCCGCGCAGCGCGCCATCGTCTCGACGATCGCTCCGCCCTGCGCCGCGCTCCCCGGCTCGCCCTCCATGGCGAACGCCGCGGGCGCCCCTCAGCGAAACCCGTCGAAGATCGGCTCGCAACAGCCGTGGGCGAGGTCGCACGCCGGGCCGACATCCTGGCACGTGGCCACCTCCTCGCCGTTGACGAAGCAGGAGCAGAGGATCCCGTTGCGCATGTCGGGGCGGCACTCGACCGCGAACCCCGCGTTCGGGCACGAGCCCTTGCAGGAGCAGGTCCGGTTGCGATCGGCGAAGCACTCGAGCGGCGTGCAGCCGCCGCTGTCCCGGCACGCGTCGTACTCGGTCAGGAACGGCTGGCACCGTTGCGGAACGAAGTCGCAGTCGACGCTGGCGTTCGCCGCGCACTCGAAGAACATCGCGAGCCGCTCGTTGCACTGGGGCGCCTCGTTCACATACCCCTTGCAGAACCCCTCGCACTGCCCCGGCTCCACCTGCTCGCAGGCATCCGTATAGATCTCGCAGAACCTCATGCACATCGACCAGGCCTCGCCGCCGCCCGCCCCGGTGGAGGCGCTCGCTGTCCCCGACGTGGCCATCCAGGTCGCGCTGCTGCTGACCGCGGTGAAGCCGCCCCCGCCGACGGTCACCGAGGTGGAACCGCCCACGCCCACGCTGATCGCGCTGGAACCGCCCACGCCCACGCTGATCGCGCTGGAGCCGAACGCGCCCGTGCTGACCGCGCTGGAGCTCGTCGCCCCGGCGCCTCCTGACCCGTCCGGCATCCCGTCGACCACCACGTTGCCACCGCAAGCGCTTCCCCACGCCAGGGCGGCGAGCGCAGCGGCGCGCATCCTGAGCAGCGCCATTCGCATAGACCGCGAGAGTACCCCAGGTGGGCGCCCGAGCGCGAGCGCGGCACGGGCGCGACGGGCGCGAATCGAGGCGAGCCGCCGCGCGGCCTCTCGTCCGCCGCGCGGCTTTGCGATAGAGACCCGCCGCGTGCTCCTCGACCTCCTGCTCGCCCCGCTGCTCGCCCAGGCCGACGCGCCGCCCCGGCCCGGCCCCGCGGCGTCCTGCCCGTCCGACATGGTGCTCGTCGAGGGCACCCACGCCGAGAGCGTGCAGCGGATCTGCACGAGCTACCGCGGCGGCCACTGCTTCGGCTTCTTCCCCGGCTTGTTCGCCGCCGAGCCGCGCTTCACGCCGGTGCGCACGTGCATGGACCGCCACGAGTGGCCGAACCGGGCCGGCGCGCTGCCGGTCGTGATGCTCCGCTTCATCGAGGCCGAGCGGGAGTGCGCCGCCGTCGGCAAGCGCCTCTGCACCGAGTTCGAGTGGGAGCTCGCCTGCGAGGGGCCGTCCGCGCTCCCCTTCCCCTACGGTCACGCGCACGATCCGGCCGCCTGCAACGTCAGCAAGCCGTACCGAGGGATCAGCGAGCGGCGGCTGGCGTCCGACGACCCGGCGGTGCGGGCCGCCGAGACGCAGCGGCTCTGGCAGGGGGAGCCGTCGGGCTCGTACCCAGCGTGCGTGAGCCCGTACGGCGTGGTCGACCTGGTCGGCAACGTCGAAGAGTGGGTGTCGACCTCGCGCCCCGAGTGGCCACACCGCTCGTCGCTGAAGGGCGGCTACTGGTCCAAGCCGTGGGCGGGGTGCCGGGGGACCAACGACTCGCATGGACCGATGTTCCGGTTCTACGAGATCGGGTTTCGCTGCTGCAAGGATCCGCGGCCAGGGCCGTAGCCCAGGGTCCCCCGAGGGCGAATCGGCGAGAGGCTCGGTTGCCCGAGTGCACAGAGCGGAGAATACCACCACCGCCGAGCAACTCACCTCATCGCAGTTCCCGGTTTGCCAGTGATCGGCATGCGCCGGCAAGCGCGGTCGCATCGACGATCTTGACGAGGCAGCGCTCAGCGGGCGGGAGCGCCGGCGCAGATCCAGTCGTTGATCTTCTTGATATCGGCCTCGGGCAGCGGCCCGCCGGGCGGCATCCTGCTCTCGTCAGGGTCGCACAGGTCGACATCCTTCAGCTTGTTCATGAGATAGCTGCTGCTCGGCTTGAACGGCACGACGAGCGCCTGCTCGCGGGAGCAGGACGCGCTGTCCTGCTCGACGAGCTTGCCGGCGGCCGCGCTCGCGCGGAGGTCGAGCCCGCCGGACGGCGCGCCGGCGCTGCCGTGGCAGTACTGGTTCGCGCAGCTCCTCGTCAGGATGGGCTCCACGTCGGCGAACGCCGCGGTGTCCGCGCTGCAGGCGGGATCGCTCGGAGGCGCGCCGCCGCCCTCGCCCCCGGTGCCGGCTGCGCCGCCGCCGCCCTCTCCCCCGGCGCCGGCCGCGCCGCCGCCGCCGCCCTCTCCCCCGGTGCCAGCCGGCGCACCGCCGCCGCCCTCTCCCCCCGCGCCGGCCGCACTGCCGCCCTCGCCAGCGCCGCCGCCGCCCTGGCTGGAGCCGCCGCCGCTGCCGGTCGTGCTGGAGGCGGCACCGCCGCCGGTGCCCGAGGAATCGTCATCGGAGCAAGCCGCCGCCGAGAGCCCGAGAGCCAGGCAAAGAACCCATCGAAGCGAGTTGTTGTGATAAAGCAAGGTACCTCTTCAGGATGGTGTTGGTCACGCGGCGCTCGCCGCGCGAGCGATTCACGAAGAGACTAGAAAGCATGCGGCCGCACGCGACGCAATCGCGCGATGGTGGACGAGGTGGTCACCAAATTCCAACCGTGGCAGCGGGGCTGTCGCATTGAGCGTCTGCCCGCCGACGGGAGTCGACGCGTGTCGATCAGAAACCGACATCGCGCGCGCGTCCGGCTTCTCCACCGAAAGCACGCGGCGCTAGAGTACCGCGATGCGACGAACCCATTGGACCGGCCTGGCGGCGTGCGCCGCCCTGAGCACGGCGCTCGGCTGCAACGCGGTCTGGGGGATCCCCGACGGAGAAGCCAGCGGAGATCCCGCGGCAGGCGGCGCGGGGAGCTCGGGCAGCTCAGGGGGCGCAGGGGCCACCGCAAGCGCAGGCTCGGGGGCCGGCGGGGGCGGGAGCGGCGCGGCCGGCGGACCCTCCGCGGAGTGCCCGATCGAGCCGTTCACAGGGCGCGCGCCGGGCGCGTGCCAGGCCGCCGACGACGACAACGATTACCTCTCCGATCCGGAGAACTGCTGTGTGCCCGGCAGGAGCTGCCTCGGCGGCGCCTGCGAGGAGGGCAGGTGTCTGCCGGTCGTCCTCGCCACGGCCAACGATGAGGAGCACGAGGCGATCGGCCTCGTTGTGGATGGGGACGGGGACGATGGGCGCGTGCTCTGGGCGAGCGGCTACGGCAGCACGATCTTCGCGACCGAGAAGGCGGCTTCCGGCTCGACCGAGCCGCTGATGGTCCTCGACTCGCTCGCGACCCTGCTCGCGCGCTCGGAGAGCTCGCTGCTCATCACCGATGAGACCGAGCCGGACGTGTACCGGATGCCGCTCACGGGGAACGTCACCGTCTCGACGGTCGCCGGCGCCCAGGGAGCGGCGGGCTACCGGCGGCCCGTGGCCGGCGGCGGCTGGGTCTACTGGATCACCGGCGTGATCGAGGACCCGGAGCAGGATCCCGACGCGCGCGATGTCCCGAAGCGCATCTGGGCGGCGCGGGTCGACGCGACCGATCAGACAGGCCTCTCCGTCTTCGACCGGGACACGTACGTCGGAGGCCTCGCGCTCGACGCCACCCATCTCTACTGGACCGAGCTTGAGCCCGGCGGGACGCACAGCACCGTTCGGCGGATGGCGCTCGGGGAGCCCGGCCAGACCGAGATCGTCGCGTCGATCCCCATCCACGACGGCGATCTCCCCGGAGACATCGCGGTCGGCGAGCGGATCTTCTGGATCAGCGGTTACGCCATCTACGCCGCGAACAAGGACGGTACCGACGCAGGTGCGCTCGTGGCGACGGACTTCCCCACGCGCCTGCTGGCAGACTCCACCTTTGTTTACTGGTACAGCCGCGAGGGGCAGCTCCAGCGGGTGCGCGCCTCGGGCGGCGCGCCGGAGCCGCTCGCCGACAGCGCGGACATCCGAGATCTCGTCCAGGACTGCGGCGCTCTCTACTGGACGACCTGGGCCACCGACGAGCGGCCAGCATCGGTGATCAAGCTGGCCAAGTGAGCCGCGCGCCGATCGCGCTCCCGGCGAAGTTGCAACGATGGTCGTGCCACGATGTGACGAGATACCCCTGGCCCGCTCCGCCCCCGTCGGCGGTCACTGCGCCACGACGCCGAGCTGCTGGAACAGCGTCAGGTTGTCCTCGATGTGCCAGTTGTCGGTGATGCGACCGTCCTGCACGCGCAGGATGTCCGTGGCGATGAAGTCCACGGCCTGCCCGGCGCCCTTCCTGTCGCCGAAGGCGCCGGTGAAGTGGCCTCGAAAGCGCAGGTGCGCCACCACGCGATCGCCGGCGACGATCAGCTGCTCCACCTCGCAGCTCAGGTCCGGCACCGCGGCGCGGAAGCTCTTCGACGCGAACGCCGGGCCCTCGGGGCCCTGCGGGCGCCCCTCGGGCAAGGTGCGATCGGTGAACGTCGGCGCGATCGCCGCGTCGAGGTAGCGCGGTTCGCCGGTGCCCCAGAACGCGTAAAAGCGGCGCGCCGCGAGGATCTCCGCGTCCGCCTGCGCCCTGGGCAGGCTCGCGTCGACGACCATCGACCGCGGCGAGGGCAGGTCCTCCGCGCCGGCGCCCTGCAGATGGCAGGCGCTCGCGGCGGCGAAGAGCGAGAGGGAGAGGGCGCTGATCAACAAGGGCTTTCTCATGACGTGTCTCCTTCGAACGGCGATCTCGGGCAGCCGGTCAGCGCGCACGCGCCGACCGGAGGCGCCGCCGGCACGGCGGGGCGCAGCGTCGAGCGCGGCGGGCCCTGGGCCCGCACCGGCGCGGCGACACGGACACCTTGATCCTTTCCTCCACGAAGGAGAACGAGCGCATTGGCCGAACCAGCTTTTCGATAAAGTTGAAGATGTTCGCGGGCGCGCCTACACTCCCGGGGTTCGCCGAGGGCGCGCGCGATGGTCGAGCTCGAGGACATGCAGCTGTTCGTGTGCGCGGTCGCGGGCGGCAGCCTGTCGGCGGCGGGGCGCGAGCTCGGGTTCTCGCCGGCGGTGGCGAGCAAGCGCATGACGCGGCTGGAGGCGGCGCTCGGCGTGCGCCTCCTCCAGCGCAGCTCGCGGCGGCTCACGCTGACCAGCGAGGGCGCGACCTACCACGAGCGCTGCATGTCCATCCTCGCCGACGTGAGCGAGGCCGAGCTCGCGGTGACCGCCGGAAAGGCCGAGGCGCGCGGCGTCCTCCGCGTGTCGGCGCCCGTGGATCTCGGCCGCCAGTGGGTGGGGCCGGCCGCGGCCGACTTCGCGGCGGCGCACCCGCGGCTCAGCGTGCGCGTCAGCCTGTCGGACCGCGTGGTGGACCTGTTCGAGGCCGGCGTCGACGTGGCCGTGCGCATCGGCGCGCTGGCCGACTCCCGCCTCGTCTCGCGCCGGCTGGCCCGGAGCCGGCGCGTGGTCTGCGGCGCGCCGGCCTACCTGTCGCGGCGCGGGCGGCCGCGCACGATCGCAGACCTGGCCGGCCACGAGTGCATCGTGCTGCAGCGCCCGGGCATGCGCGCCCTCTCGTGGACCTTCCGCACCGAGCAAGGGCTCCACACCGTCCGGCCCTCAGGGCGGCTCGTGGCCGACAGCGGCGACCTGGTGCGCGACTGGGCCGTGGCCGGGCATGGCCTCGCCTTCAAGTCGATCTGGGACGTCGCCGCCGACATCGACGCCGGGCGCCTCGTCCCGCTGCTCACCGACCTGCCCGCGCCGGGCTCGGCCGTGAACGTCATCTACCCGAGCCGGCGCTTCCTGCCCGCGAGGGCGCGGCTGTTCGTCGACTTCCTCCAGCAGCGCTTCGCCGCGCACGAGGCCGCGGTGCTGGCCGCCTCGACGCCGAGCGGCGCGCTTCAGGCGTCGGCCTGCGGGCCAGCGCCGATCGCCGACAGGAACTGCGCTCTCTCCTCGTCCGTCGGGCGCCGGCCCGAGAGGTAGCGCCGCTGGTGCGCGCGGGCCGCCGCCAGCGACGCCTGATTCAGGACGATGATCGGCACCTTGGGCGCATACAGGCTCGTCACCTCGATCAGCGTCGTGCCCCCCGAGCCCGGCGAGAAGCGGTAAGTCCCGAGCCCCCGCGTCCACAGCACGTTCTCCTCGAACGCATCGACGACGATGACGAAGACCTCGGGCGAGGCGCGCTCCGCGGAGAAGCGCAACGTCTGCGTGAAGTGCCCGACGCCCGGGAGAGGCACGCTCATCCGGACGACGAAGCGCGGCTCATGGAACGATCCCGACTGCATCTCGCACCCGGTCCCGGGGAAGAGCTCCCGCGCGCAGCCCTGCTGATCCCACCACATGGCGGCGGCGTCGAACGGGTCGATGTTGCCGATATCGATGACGAACCGGACGCCGCGCATGCCCCGCGCCTCGTCGTGGACGCTCTCGGCGTGCGCGATCTCCGTGTCTTCCTGCTGCCACATGGTCGTCTCCTCGCCCCGGCGAGCGAGCATAAGTGAAGCACCGTTGCGCATCAAGGAAGCGGCCCTCCGCGCTGGATCCGCGCCGCCGCCACCCCGCGACGAGGTCTTCGGCGCGGCGCGCGGCGCGCGGCGCGCGGCGCCTGTCGCGCGCTCGGCGCCGCCGCCCGCCGGGCCGGCTCATGACGGCGCGACTCCGGCGAATCCCTACGACGCGTTCCGCCCTGGGGCGTGGACGGCCCGCGGAGCGCGTTGCTACCCTCCGGCGCCATGGACTACCGCAATCTCGGACGCACCGGCCTGAAGGTCAGCCCCCTCTGCCTCGGCACGATGAACTTCGGCCCGGAGACCAGCGAGCCCGACAGCTTCGCCATCATGGACCGAGCGCTCGGACACGGGATCAACTTCTTCGACACAGCCAACGTCTACGGGCGGAAGCGCGGAGAGGGGATCACCGAGCAGATCGTCGGGCGCTGGCTCGCCCAGGGCGACGGGCGCCGGGACCGCATCGTGCTCGCCACGAAGGTCTACGGCCTCATGGGTGAAGGGCCCAACGACAGGAGGCTCTCGGCCTATCACATCCGGCGCGCCTGCGAGGCGAGCCTGCGCCGCCTGCAGACAGACCATATCGACCTCTACCAGATGCACCACATCGACCGCGAGACGCCCTGGGACGAGATCTGGCAGGCGATGGAGCAGCTCGTCCGCGAGGGGAAGGTCCTCTATGTCGGCAGCAGCAACTTCGCTGGATGGCAGATCGCGCACGCGAACGGCCTCGCCGCGCAGCGGCACTTCCTCGGGCTCGTCTCGGAGCAGAGCCTGTACAACCTCAACGCGCGCACCGTCGAGCTGGAGGTCCTGCCCGCGTGCCGCGCGCTCGGCCTCGCCGTCCTGCCCTGGAGCCCGCTCGCCGGCGGGCTGCTCGGCGGCGCCCTCCAGAAGGCGCGCGAGGGCCGGCGCTCCTCCGCCGATGCGCAGGCGCGCATCGACAAGAACCGCGCCAAGCTGGAGGCGTACGAGGCGTTCTGCGCCGAGATCGGAGAGCGGCCCGCCGACGTGGCCGTGGCCTGGCTGCTCCGGAACCCCGTCGTGACGTCGCCCATCCTCGGCCCCCGCACCGCCGAGCAGCTCGACGGGAGCCTGCGCGCCCTCGAGATCACGCTGACGCCGGAGCACCTCGGGCGGCTCGACGCGATGTTCCCCGGCCCCGGCGGCGAGGCGCCGGAAGCCTACGCCTGGTAGTGCCGCCCTGCGCGGCGCCCGCCGCCGGCGCCGCAGCGCGCGGCGCTCGCCGCCGGCGCCATCCAGCCGGCTCGCCTCCACCCGGGCGCCACGCCTGCGCCTTCCTCAGGAATCGCGCCGCGGGACGGAGCGATTTCGATTCCATGGCGTCGAGCGGGTGGCCTACGCTCCGAGGTCCCGAGACGCTCGGGCACAAGGGGATCGATATGGGCCGATGGCGGTATGAGCAAGGGCTGGAGGACATCGGCAATGGCTGCTTTGCCTATCTCCAGCCGGCCGGCACCTGGGGGCTCAGCAACGCGGGGCTCGTCACCTCGGACGGCGAGGCCCTGCTCGTCGACACGCTCTTCGACCTGAAGCGCACGCGCGAGATGCTCGACGCCATGCGCGCGGCGGCCCCCGCCGCGGCGCGGATAGGCACCGTCGTGAACACCCACGCGAACGGCGACCATTGCTACGGCAACGCGCTCGTCGAGGGCGCGACCATCATCGCCACGCGCGCCGGCGCCGCCGAGATGGACGAGGTCCCCGCGCCGATGCTGGCCATGCTGATGCGACAGGCGCGCAGCGGCGCCGCGGGCGCGCTGGGCGAGTACCTCGTCCACTGCTTCGGCGCCTTCGACTTCGACGGGATCGCCCCCACGCCGCCGACCCGGGTGTTCGACGGGGAGCTGACCGTCGCGGTCGGGGGCAAGGAGGTCCGCCTCATCGAGGTGGGCCCCTCGCACACGAAGGGCGATCTGCTCGTGCACGTGCCGGCGGACCGGGTGATCTACACGGGAGACGTCCTCTTCATCGACGCGACGCCGATCATGTGGGCAGGGCCCATCGGCAACTGGCTCAAGGCCTGCGACATCCTCCTCGCGGCCGACGTCGACGTCATCGTGCCGGGACACGGCCCCATCACGGATCGCGCCGGTGTGCGCGCGGTCCGCGACTACCTCGTGTACATCCGCGACGAGGCCCGGCGCCGCTACGACGCCGGCATGCCCCCGGCGGACGCCGCCCGCGACATCGCGCTCGCCGACTACGCGAGCTGGAGCGACGCCGAGCGCATCGTGGTCAATGTGCACACGCTCTACCGCGAGTTCAGCGGCGGGAAGCTCCCCTCGCCGGGCCCGGTCGAGCTCTTCGGCCTCATGGCCGAGCTCGCGCGTCGGCCACGTTGAGCGAGCCAGAAGAAGATGACGGTCATCATACGTCTGTCGTCGCGAGCAGCGAAGTTAAGCTAAGCCAAGACAACGCCCGTCGTCATCCCTGGCAGCAGGCGATCCTCGGCGCCTCGGCCGCGCACAGAGGGGCGCCGCCCGCCGTCATGGACACAGAGTTTCCCCTGAGGACGATCCCTGGTCAAGCGACGCCTGGGGCGCACGGACAGCCAATGTCCTTGCCATCCTGCCGGCGTTGGGCGCGCCGCGTGCTGTATCTCGCATGGCGTCCCGTCGCGCTCCTGCCGGAGCGCGGCGAAGCGCCTGGAGGCGCGCGAGCACGGTGGCCACCCTCACCAGGCGACGGCGGAGCTCCTCCGACGTGTCCGGTTGCGCGGCCACGGTCGGCAGGCGCGGGAACCAGCAGGATTGCCCTTGCGGACGCCATGTTCCTATGATGCCTTCTCCCCGGAGCGTCTGGACATCATTCTCCCCCACCATGAGCTATGCACACGGCACCCCGCCCGAAGGCGCGGCAGCGGATTGGACGATTCCCCAGCGTTGGGAGCGCTACAGCGCGGCCGAGCACGCGCTGTGGGACCGGCTGTTCGATCGGCAGGCCAAGCTACTCCCGGCCCGCGCCGCGCCCGAGTTCCTGGCCGGGCTCGATGTGTTGCGTCTAGGCGACAGCGGAATCCCGAACTTCGACGCGCTCTCCGATCGCCTGATGAATGCGACCGGCTGGCAGGTGGTGGCGGTGCCGGGCCTGATCCCCGACGATGTGTTCTTCGAACATCTGGCGAACCGCCGCTTCGTCGCCGGCAACTTCATCCGCACGCCCGAGCAGCTCGACTATCTGCAGGAGCCGGACGTCTTCCACGACGTGTTCGGCCACGTCCCCCTGCTGGCGAACCCCGTCTTCGCCGATTACATGCAGGCCTATGGCCAGGGCGGCCAGCGGGCGAACGGGCTCGGCGCGATCCAGCGGCTGGCGCGCCTTTACTGGTACACGGTCGAGTTCGGGCTGATACAGAGCGCAGAGGGCCTGCGCATCTATGGCGCAGGGATCGTCTCCTCGCACGGCGAATCGATCTTTGCGCTCGACGATCCCTCGCCCAATCGGGTCGGCTTCGATCTGCTGCGGCTGATGCGCACCCGCTATCGAATCGACGATTACCAGCAGAGCTATTTCGTGATCGACAGCTTCGAGGATCTTCTCCGCCAGACGCTCGAGACCGACTTCGCGCCCCTCTACGAACAGGTCGCCCAGCTGACGGACATCGCGCCGGCCGACGTGCTGCCGGAGGATCGGATCTACACACGCGGCACGCAGGCCTACGCGCTCGCGAAGGGGGTGGCGGGATAAGGCATCCCCTACATCGAGTAGGCGCCGCCCTGCCCCGCCGCAGCGGGCGCCTCGGCGGGGGACTCCCCCTCGCGGAGCTCTTCCACCGCCTTCGCGTGCTCGGAGAGCGCCGGCAGCGCCTGCGGGTCGTAGTCGGGCGCGACCCAGAAGACCTCCGGCGCGGGCCTGTACTCGCTCGAATAGCTGCGCTCCGAGGCCCTGCCGTCCTTGTAACGGACGGTGACAAAGGACCTCACGTCGTATCCGCACGAGCCCTTCTGGTGGCGCTTCACCTTGCCCTCGGCGAGCTCGGACTTCACGTAGATGCGCCGGATGAAATCGTCGGTGTGCTCGGCCGAGACGTGGTGTTGGACCTCCGCCACGGGGTCTCCGCCCAGGATCTCGACGCGGAGCACCGTCGGCTCGGGGAGATACGCGTGGATCATGATCGGGAACGGGAGCGTGTTCTTGATCTTCAGGTCCGACTCCGGGTAGGTCACCATCGCGTCGAGCCCCATGGGGATGTAGGCGCTCGGGCGGGAGTGGCTCTGGCGGTCCGGCGTGTCGAGCGCGCCGAAGAGCGACGCGGCGTAGAGCGTGCTCGAGACCTGACACGTCCCCCCGCCGTAGCCGGGGACGGTCTCATCCCCCAGGATCTCCGGGGCGATCGTGAACCCGTTCTTGGCCGTCCGGGGGCCGACATGGGCGTTGAACGAGAAGGTGTCGCCCGGGGCCAGGATGGTGCCGTCGATCTTGGACGCCGCGTTCCTGATGTTGCGGGCGCGCCCCGCCTCCTTGCCGTGCTGCTTGAACTTCGTCTCGTAGGCCGCGACGACCCTGGTGACGTCGACGCTCACCAGGTCGGCGACGACGACCTGCGGCAAGATCTGCCGGACGGCGAGCTCGACGAGCTCCTCGTCGCCGTGCTCCCCGGCCCGCAGCGCCGCGATGGACGCCTCGACGTCGAGCGCCCGGCCGGCCTGCTCCGGGATCTTGCGCCGGTTCGCGAGGTCGAGCCGCGCGTCCACGGGCGCCCGGTAGATCTGCGGAGCGAGCCGCTCGAGGAACGCCCGCGCCCGCGGCTCATCGACGGCCCAGGCGAGCGGCACGTCGATCTCGCCGCACCGCGCCCCTCGGGCCTCCCGGAGCCGCCGCGCCCAGGGCCCCTCGTGGCCGACGCGCTGCGCCGCCGCGAGCGTCTCGTCGACGTCGACCTCGACGCCCGCCTCACCGAGCGTGGCGGTGAGCTCCACGTCGTCGTGGCGCAGCCGGACCACGCGCTCGCGAAGCGCGTCGCGCCGCGCCGCGAGCCAGACCGCAGGCGCGGCGCCTTCCGGCAGGAAGCGCTCGCCGACCGAGAGGCCGCGGACCACCGGAGAGGCCGGCAACACATGGCGCACCCCCACGGCGGCGCCCACGCCGGCCGACCCGCCGAGCGCCAAGACCAGAACGAGGGCCCTCGTATCCACGGCAGCTCGCCATGCTAGCCGGATCGCGGACGATCTGGAAGATCGTCAGACCGTTGAGAAGAGAAAAAACCGTCAGGACGCCAGGGGCGCCGAGGCGGCCTCAGCCGCCGCCGACGAAATGGACGATCTCGATCACGTCCCCCTCGGCGAGCTCGGCGGCCGTGTGCTCGGCGCGCGGCACCACCTCGCCGTTGCGCTCCACCGCCACCGGCCCCTCGGTCAGCCCGAGCAGCTCGACGAGCCTCCGCACCGTGAGCGCCGCCGGCACGTCGCGCGCTTCCCCGTTCACCGTGATGTTCATGGCTTCCTCACCTCTCGCATCACCAAGCGCGCCGCGACCTCCGGCGGCTCGACGGCCTCCCCGGCGAGCGCCGCCCGGAAGCGCCGCGCGTTCTCCACGTAGCCCGCGGCGCCCAGCTTCCCGAGCTCGGCCTGGTCCGGCCGCACCTCGCCCACCACGCGGGCCGGGTTGCCGCGCACCATCGAGCGCGGCGGGATCACCCGCCCCGGCGGCACCACCGCGCCCGCCGCGATCACCGAGCGCTCGCCGATCTCGACGTTGTCGAGCACGATGCTGCCCATCCCGATCAGGCACCCGTCCCCGACGAGGCAGCCGTGCAGGATCGCGCTGTGCCCGATGGTCACGTCGGCGCCGACGATCGTCTGCGAGACGCCGCCCGTCAGGTGCAGACACGCGAGATCCTGCACGTTGGTCCTCGGGCCGACGCGGATCGCGCCGATGTCCCCGCGCAGCACCGCGCCGAACCACACGCTCGCCTCGTCGCCGAGCTCGACGTCGCCGATCACCGTCGCGTTCGGCGCGAGGAACACGTCGCGCCCGAGCCGCGGGGACACCCCGCCGAGGTCCAGGACGAGCGCCACCTCAGCCGCCCTCGGCGGCGACCACCGGCAGCGAGCGCCGGCCGGGCCGCGCGTCCAGGCCGCCGCCCCGCTGCCGAGGACGAGCCGCGGCGCGCGCCGCCTCGGTCAGCTCGGCCTGCAGCGAGTGCTTGTTCGCCCGCGTGATCGAGACCTCGACGACCTCGCCGAGCAGATCGAGCTCCCCGGCGCCGTCGATGTGCGCGATCTCGTGGCGCCCCGTCCGGCCGGACCAGAGCGCGCCGCCGGCTCCGCCGTGACCGCGCTCCTTGTCGCGCCCCTCGACGAGCACCTGCTGCGTCGTCCCCACGAGGGCCGACAGGTGGGCGGCGAGCAGCGCCTCGCTCTCCTCGAACAGGCGCGCGAGCCGCTCGCCCTTCACGCCCTCGGGCACGTCGTCCGGCAGCTTCAGCGCGGGCGTGTGCGGCCGGCGCGAGTACTTGAAGCCGAACAGCCCCTTGAACCCCACCTCGCGCACGAGCGACAGCGTCGCCGCGAAGTCGTCCTCCGTCTCGCCCGGGAAGCCGACGATGATGTCGGTCGAGAGCGTCAGCCCCGGGACCGCCTCCACGAGCGCCCGCGTGCGCGCGACGTACTCGGCGCGCGTGTAGCGGCGGATCATCCGCCGGAGGACCCGATCGCTGCCCGACTGCACCGGCATGTGCACGTGGCGCGGCAGCACGGGGAGCTCGGCGTGGGCGAGGACGAGCGAGGGCGTGAGGTGCCGCGGGTGCGGGCTCGTGTAGCGCAGGCGCGCGAGGCCGGGGACGTCGGCCGCGACGCGCCGGAGCAGCGCCGCGAACTCGCTCTCGTCCGGGTCGTCCGCGCTCGCGCCCGGGGCCCGCGGCAGCGCGCCGAGCGGGTCGCGGTAGCTGTTCACCGTCTGGCCGAGCAGCGTGACCTCGCGCGTCCCCGCGGCCACGAGCGCCGCGATCTCGGCGACGATCTCGTCGCTCGGCCGGTACCGCTCCGGCCCGCGGGTGTGGGGGACGATGCAGAACGAGCAGCGCTCGTCGCAGCCCTTCATGACGGTCACGAACGCCGTCGGCGCGGCGCGCGGCGAGGACGAGGGCGACGGCGGCGACGCGACGAGGAACCGGGGCGCGTCGAGGTCGAACACCGTGCGCGCGATCGGCAGCCCGCCGATCGCGAGGTCGCCGAGCAGGCCGGGCAGCTCCGGGATGTTGTCGGGCCCCACCACGACGTCGATCGCGCGCATCTGCTTGAGGAGGCGCTCCCCCTCCTGCTGCGCCACGCAGCCCGCCACGACGAGCACCCGGTCCGCGCGCTCCCGCTTCCAGCGCGCGAGCCGACCCACCTCGCTCCGCAGCTTCTGCTCGGCCTTCTCGCGCACGCTGCACGTGTTGAGCACCAGCACGTCCGCCTCGTCGGCGCTGCCGGCCTCCGTGTAGCCGGCACAGCGGAGCACGTCGTGCATCCGCTCGGAGTCGTGCACGTTCATCTGGCAGCCGAACGTCGTGATGGAATACCGGGGCATCGAAGCGATGAACGCTCTAACAGAAGGGGCCCGAGGCCGCCACCTCGCGCGCCAGGAGCCCCGCCGCCGACGCCGCCGACGCCGCCGACGGCGCGCGAGCGCTCCCGCTCCCCCCATCGTCAACCCCGCGCGGCCCCCCCGCCCCCGCGCCGAGCGACGCGCGCGGGGCCGCTCCAGCGTCGGCGCGACAACAGCCGGCGCCACGTGCCGCCAAAAGGACACTGACGCGGCGCAGTACCATGTTAACAATCGGATCGGGAGGAGACCGATGGCAAAACTGGAGAACCTGGTAGACCTGCTCGATCGCGCGCTGAAGCTTCATGGCCACAGGCCGCTGTTCGGCACGAAGACCGATGGCCGCTGGGACTGGATCACGTATGCGGAGTTCGGGCAGCTCGTCGCCAGGTTCCGCGGTGGGCTGGCGTCGCTCGGCGTCCAGCGGGGGGATCGGGTGGCCCTCATCTCCAACAACCGCGTCGAGTGGGCGGTCTCGGCGTACGCCTGCTTCAGCATGGGAGTCGCCGTCGTGCCGATGTACGAGGCGCAGCTCCCGAGCGAGTGGGCGTTCATCATCAACGATTGCGAGGCCGTGGCCGCGATCGTCGCCACGCCGCAGATCTACGGCAAATGCAAGGATCTCCCCGAGAAGGCGCCCTCGCTGAAGCACGTTGTCTGTCTGTTCGACCCCGACGGGGCGAGAGACGGCGTCCCCGGCGCGAAGACCAGCTCGTACAAGGAGCTCCTCGCCGCGGGCGAGCGGAGCCCGGCCCCGTCCATCCTGCCGACATCGAAGGACACGGCGTGCCTCATCTACACGTCGGGCACGACCGGCAACCCCAAGGGGGTGATCCTGTCGCACGGCAACATCGCCTCCAACGTCTGCGCGGTGCTGGATCTCATCCCCTTCGGCGGCGGCGATCGGAGCCTGTCGTTCCTCCCGTGGGCGCACTCGTTCGGCCACACCGGCGAGCTCCACGTGATGATCACGGTGGGCGCGTCGATGGCGCTGAGCGAGTCGGTCGACAAGATCCTCGCGAACCTCGGCGAGGTGCGCCCCACCGTGCTGATGAGCGTCCCGCGGATCTTCAACCGCATCTACGAGGGCGTGCAGAAGAAGATGGCGGGGAAGCCCGCCGTCATCCAGGCCCTGTTCCGCGCCGGGCTACGCGCCGCGACGAAGAAGCAGAAGGGCGAGCCCCTCGGCCTCGTCGAGCGGCTCGCGCTCGTCGCGGCGGATCGCGTCATCTTCTCGAAGATACGCGCCAGTGTCGGCGGCAAGCTGAAGTACGCCATCAGCGGCGGGGCGGCGCTCGCCTATCAGGTGGCCGAGTTCGTCGACGCGCTCGGCATCACCGTCTACGAGGGCTACGGCCTCACGGAGACATCGCCCGTCGCCACCGTGAACTACCCGGGAGCCCGCCGCCTCGGCAGCGTGGGCAAGGCGATCCCGGGCGTGAAGATCGTCATCGACAGGTCGGAGACCCACGACCCGAAGCAGGGAGAGATCGTCGTCTACGGCCCGAACGTCATGGTGGGCTATTACAAGCGCGACGAGGAGAACAAGGCCGTCTTCACGGAGGACGGCGGCTTCCGCACAGGCGATCTGGGCTACCTCGACGACGACGGCTACCTCTTCGTCACGGGCCGCATCAAGGAGCAGTACAAGCTGGAGAACGGCAAGTACGTCGCGCCGGCCCCGCTCGAGGAGAAGATCAAGCTGTCTCCGCTGATCAACGGCGCGATGATCTACGGCGACAACCGCCCCTTCAACGTGGCGGTGATCGCGCCCGAGATGACGGCGCTCACGGAATGGGCGCGGGCCGAGGGGCTCTCGTTCGAGTCGACGGAGGTGATGCTGAAGCACCCGCGGGTGGTCGCGCACGTCCAGGCGGAGGTCGACAGGTACGCGTCTGATTTCAAGTCCTTCGAGAAGATCAAGCAGATCGCCCTCGCGGCCGAGGATTTCACGGCGGAGAACGGGATGCTCACGCCGACCCTGAAGCTGAAGCGGCGCGTGGCGCTCCAGAAGTACGGGCCCGCGCTCGAGGCGCTCTACGGCGGCGCGGGCGGCGCGGAGAAGACCGCGGCGCGCGACGCCGCGCAGCCCGGCTGAGCCTCCCGCGCCTCCCTGCCGGCGGTCCCTCGCCGCGCCCCCACCGCCACCTGCCCTCCCCCGTCCACGCCCTCTCCCCTCCCGGCGCGCGTTCGCGTACCCTGGGCGCGCCGGCGCGCGACGCGCGACGTGCGACGTGCGACGTGCGACGTCGACCGACGAACGGGAGCGGCATGACGACAACAGGCACCCAGAGGCGAACGCTGTATCCCGAGATCGAGCCCTACCGCGCCGGGAGGCTGCGCGTCTCCGATCTTCACGAGATCTATTTCGAGGAGTCGGGCAATCCGCGCGGCAAGCCGGTGGTCTTCGTGCACGGCGGCCCCGGGGGCGGCACGGAGCCGAAGCAGCGGCGCTTCTTCGACCCGGCCGCCTACCGGATCGTGCTCTTCGACCAGCGGGGCTGCGGCAGGAGCACGCCGTACGCGTGCCTGGAGGAGAACACCACCTGGCACCTCGTCGAGGACATGGAGAAGCTCCGCGAGCACCTCGGGATCGAGCGCTGGCAGGTGTTCGGCGGCTCGTGGGGGAGCACGCTGTCGCTGGCCTACGCCGAGCGGCACCCGGAGCGCGTGACGGAGCTCGTGCTGCGCGGCATCTTCCTCCTGCGGAAGCAGGAGCTCGACTGGTTCTATCAGCGGGGCGCGAGCGCCATCTTCCCCGACGCGTGGGAGGAGTACCTCACGTTCATCCCCGAGCCCGAGCGGGGCGACCTGCTCACGGCGTACCACCAGCGCCTCACGAGCCCGGACCCCGGGTTGCAGCAGCGGGCGGCGCGCGCGTGGAGCGTCTGGGAGGGGCGGACGAGCTGCCTGTTCACGAACCATGAGCTCGTCGCGAAGACGTCAGGTGATGAGTTCGCCCTCGCGTTCGCCCGGATCGAGTGCCACTATTTCATGAACAAGGGGTTCTTCACGACGGAGACGCAGCTGCTCGACGACGTGCACCGGATCCGCCATATCCCGACCGTCATCGTGCAGGGCCGCTACGATGTGGTCTGTCCGCCGGAGAGCGCATGGGCGCTCCACCGCGCGTTCCCCGAGTCCGATCTGCGCATCGTGGCGGACGCAGGGCACTCGGCGATGGAGCCGGGCATCCTGCACGAGCTGGTCGAGGCGACCGACCGGTTCCGCTGACGGGCGGTCACCGAGCGCGGCCGCGGCCGCCGCGGCGCGGCCGAGCTCGGTGGATACGTCCGGTACACCAGACACTGTATTTCGCGGTCAACCACCTCCCGAGCGCCGCTCGCCCCCTCGCGCTATCCATCAATTCAGGCCGCGCGCAGGCTGTCGAGTCTGCTGGAGCCTGCCTCTCGGGGCGCGATCCGGCCGAATTACGCCGGACTCGGCCCTCCGGCCGCTTGCGCCGCGTGGGGTCGGTCTTTAACGTAAACCAAGGGAAGGGTTGATTCCCCCGTGGAGGCTTATGGCAAAGAAGGCAGCACGGAAGACGTGGATCCTGGTCTCCGACGCAAGCCGTGCCCAGCTCTATCGTGAAGAGCCTGCTGGCAAGGGCTTCACCCTGCTCGAGTCCTACAACCATGACGAGAGCCGGGCGCGCGTGCGGGATCTGATGGCCGACGCGCACGGCCGCAAGCCGAACGGCACCTCCGGCGGGAACAGCAGCCCTGTCGGCGGCCCGGGGGGTCAGTACCTCGGCCGTCCCGGCGCCGCCCCCGACACCGATCCCAAGGAGGTCGAGAAGCAGAAGTTCGCCCAGGAGCTCGCGGAGGTGCTGGAGAAGGGGCTGAACGAGCACGCCTACGAGACGCTGGTGCTCATCGCGCCGCCGCACTTCCTCGGCCTGCTCCGCGGGGCGGTGAGCAAGCAGGTCAGTAACCACATCGAGACGAGCGTGGACAAGGACCTGAGCTGGCTGGACGGCCCCCGGCTCACCGAGCGGCTGCGCGAGCTGCGGGCCGGATAACGCCGCTCCCGGCTGCCTCGAACGTGTAGGCGACGCCGAGCCCGACGACGTTCGCCCGGGCGCTGTAGGCGCCGCCGTTGATGGTGTTCGGCTCCTCCGGCGGATTGGCCCGCACCGGGCTCACCTGCGGGAGCCGCGCTTCCCTCGGATCGACCCTCACGTCGGCGGCGAACGCGTGCGCATAGCTCGCGTCGAGGCGCCACCGGCCGAGGTGGACGCCGAGGCCGGCCGCCGTCGTCAGCTTCGTCGCGTCGATCGTCAGGACCGACAGGTACGCGGGCGGGACGGCGCTCTGCTCGAGGCTCACGCCGGCGCGCAGATCCCACCGCGCGCCCGCGAGATCGAAGGAATACTCGCCCCCGAGCCTCGCCGAGAGCGAGCTCTGGAAGCGCCGCGGGAACGAGACGGCTGGCACGCGGAACTCCTCCGGGAAGCCGGCGACGTTCCGGAGCACCACGCCGTCGGGCTCGACGAGGATGTCGTCGTGCATGCTCCAGCCCTCGACCCCGAGCCCGAGCTCCACGCGCAGGTCGTCCACGACCCGCGCCTCCACCCCGGCGCGGAGGATCCACGGCAGGTCGAACGCGACGTCGGCGCCCTCGCCCTCCTGGACGGCGCGCTCGAAGACGGGCGCCGCGGGGAGCCGCGCCCTGAACTTGGCCGGAGCGCGCACCCAGATGGGCAGCTGGAAGGCCAGGCCGACGCGCCAGCGCGGCGTCGGGACGAAGAGCGCCCCGAGCTGGCCCGTGGGCGCCACGATGGGCGCGACGCTGAGCTCGGAATGGATGTCCCACTCCGGATCTTCGGGCGCGCAGAACATCCGCTCCGGGAGGCACCCGGAGACCACCATCCGGCTGTTGAACGCGCCGACCAGCGCGCTGACCCCGGCGCCGAAGCGCCATTCGGGCGACGGCGCGTACGCCGCCCCGACCCCCACGAGGGCGAGCGCGGAGCCCTCGAGCGTGAGCAGCGCGTAGCGCTGGGGCGCCGGCATGCCGTTCACCTGCTCCGGATAGCTGGAGAGGGCCGCGTACGGCGCCCACATCCCGCCCCAGACGACCCATCGCGGGTCGACCTTGAACGACGCCGCCAGCGTGGGGATCGGCAGCACCGGCGCGCTGCCGGTCACCGGCTCCATCGTCTGCACGAAGCTCGCGCCCGTCGGCTCGCCGGTGTTCGGGTCGACCTGCCGCACGATCGCCTGGCGCGTGTGCCGGCTGCGCCACTCGAAGAGCCCGACGTCGAACAGGACCTGGGTGCCGGCCTCGTAGACGCCCGCGGGGTTGTAGGCGATCGCCCCGAGATCGTCGCCGCCGGCGATGTACGCCCCGCCCCGGGACGACGGGCGGACGCCGCGGTCGGTGAAGTACAGCCCGGCGGCGCCGGCGTCGCCCGCGGGCAGGAGGAGCGCCCCCGCGGCGGACGCCACGGAGAGCACGGCGCGGATCGTGGGCGTTTGCACGTGGATCACTTGTGCGGCCGGTTCTTGACGATGGCGTAGATCTGCTCGAGCCCGCGGGTCTCGTCCGTCAGGAAGTCCCTGGCCGAGACAAATAGCTGCCGGTAGTCCTCCGCCGTCAGCGGCGCGCCGCTCCCGGCCTCGATGCGGTTCACGTCCGCGAACGCGTCGAGGAACACGTCGAGCGGCGCTCGGCCGTCCGCCATCGGGGTCACGAGCGCCGGGAGCACGTGCTCCATCGCGTGATACCTGTCGTAGCGATCGTCGTTGAGCGCCTTCAGCGCCTCGAGCCCCGCGTCGGCCGCGCCCGGCCCACCGGCGGCCCCCGCCGGGGTCAGCGCGGTCGACGCGGCCTTCAGGATCCGGCGCAAGGCGTCGTCGTCGGCGAGGAGCTGGAGGCCGTCGGCGAGCGTCGTCGGCAGCACCTGGAACGGGGCGCCGGCCGCGTCCGCGTCGAGCAGGTAGGTGAGGAACCGCTCGATCTCCCGCCGCGCCGGCTCGTGGGCGCGGACTGCCTCCATCACGTCGACGGCGGCGGCGAACAGCGGGTGGCTCAGGAGGTCGCGTACCGTGGCGCCGAGCTCCTTCTGCGCCCAGGCGCACCGCCCCGTCGTCTCGCGATCGGGGCAGCGGGCGTTCAGCTGCTCGCGGAGGACGCGCAGGACGAGGGCGCCCATCCTCGGGAGCGCGCGGTTCTTGAACCGGGCCTCGGGCCCCGACCCCTCGACCGCGAGCAGCGCATCGACGAGCTCGTCCACGCCGCGCTTCCACTGGCCCTCTCGCTCTGCGGCGTCGGGCGCATCGCGCTGCGCGAAGCGCGCGTCGACGCCGTTCAGAGCGCCGGCGAGGAGGGTGAACACGGTGAGCTGGTCCTGGACCTGGCCATCCGCCCACGTGGCCTTCTTCTTCCCCCAGCGGTCGATCATGCCCGCGCCGGCCGCGTAGCGGGTGCTGAAGAGGATGCGCGCGAGCTTCTCGATGACCTGGGCCTTCGTCAGCGGCCGATCTGCCGCGGGACCGCGCCGCACGGTCACGGACGTGTCGCGCGCCATCCGGGCGAACGCCACCGACGACGCCAGGACGTCCTCGGCCCGGAGCGCGTCGGCCAGGAGCGGCTCGAAGCTGTTGACCCCTGCCTCCGAGCAGTACGCGGTGTTGGTCCCGGGCGAGCCGGCCTTGATGCACTCCGGCCCGTGCTCCTTGCCCGGCCAGTGGCGGTACGCCGTGCTGAAGAGATCGGTCAGGATCGCCTCGCCGGTGGTGCCGTGGTCGACGTCGGCGAACGCCTTCACGATGGGGCCCAGGTACGCGGCGAGCCCGAGCTGCTCCAGGAGGTAGGTCGTCCCCGGGTGGCGCACCCGGATCAGGTTCTCCGGGGAGCTGCACTCGTTCACGCCGAGCGCATTCCTGGGGCAATGGATCGTGCCGGCCGGCTCGAGCGTCCCCGAGATGAACAGGTTCGTCGCCACGTTCGCGCCGGTCCGGAAGGGATCCAGGTCCGGCAGCCCAGGGAACCTGTCCGAGTCCGCCCCGAAGTAGATGAGCCGGCTGAGCGCGGCCGGCGTGGGGTGGCTCGTCAGGCCGCGGATGCCGCTGGAGTCCACGAGCACCGAGTCGGTCACGAGCAGCGCCAGAGCCGAGGGCTTCACCTCGAGCTCGGCCCGCTTCGGGTCTCCGTCGGGGAGGAGCGAGTCGAGGTAGAAGGCCGCCAGGTCGTCGATCTGGAACAGCTCGCACTCGGCGAAGTCGACGAAAGGCACCGTGACCTCGAAGGCGCTCACCACGGCGCCCTCCTTGTTGCACTGCCTGACGCCGGCGGTGTCGTGCATGAGCTGCATCAGCCGCTCCATGCCCGAGCGGTTGTCGCCGCCCCTCGGCTTCTTCGGGTCGATCGGCGTCTTCGGGGCCGCCGTCGACGGCGCCCCGACCGTGAGGTTGATGGCCGGGCCGTTCAGGTCCGCCGGGTTGTACGCGTACTGGTCGCGGGTCGTGAGCATCGCCGCGAGCGCGTCGCCCGCGTGCCGCGCGCCGCCGTGCGGGGTGAGGAGCGCGCCGCCCGCGATCGCCTCGATCAAGCGCGCCACGAGCCCCGGCTGCTCCACGGCCTCGCCGAGCACCACCGCGAGCTCGTCCCAGAGCGGCGCCTCGTCGTCGATCTGCGCCGGCGCCTCCTTGCCCTGGGCGGCCAGCCGGTCGTGCTCGCGGGCGACGTCCCGGATGCGCAGCGCCGCGGCGGTCATGCGGGCGAGCTCCGCCTCGCGGTTCTCGAGCAGATCGATGAGCGTGAGCAGGAGGACGTCCGAGTCCTTGTCGGCGAGCACCTGGCCGACCGCGTGCGCGAGGTCGGCGAGCGGCGAGTCCTCGCCGCGGAAGCGGCGGTACGAGAGGCAGCCGTCGCACCGCTCGCCCGCCGGCACGGCCCTGCCGCGGCGGACGTCGTAGCGGGCCTCCTCGCGGTCGCCGAAGAGCAGGTACGCGCCGGAGAGCGCGTACATGAGCCCTTCGTGCTCGGTCTTCCACGGCTCCGGATCGCCCTTGCCCGCGTACCGGGTCCCGTCGACGAGCGGCACGATCGACCGCAGCGCCGCGCCGAGGACGGTGCGGGAGGTGTCGACGTAGGCGTAGAGCTCCGGCGAGAGGCCCCCGAACGGGTCCCGCGGCGGCTCGGTGACGCCGGGGATGGCGAACGGCGGTTCGATCGCGAGCGGCGCGCCGGTCCGGTCCACGAACCTGCCGGACGCGTCGACGTCGGCGAGGCCGTCGCCGTCCGCGTCGGCGAACGGCGCGGGGACCCCGTCGCCCTGGGGGAGGACCCACCCGCGCCCATCGCGGCGGGCGATGAAGATCGACGGCGGCGCGGCGAGCTCGGGGTGCTCCGCGAGCAGCGCCGCCTGCGCGAGCTCCAGGGTCGTGCGCGGGCGGCTCGGCTGCGCGGTGGCGGCGTCGACCGCGAGCGGCGCCCGCTCCGGCAGCGACAGCGCGGCCAGCTCCTGCTCGCCGGCCGCGAGCAGCGCCTGGAGCGCGGGCGCCCCCGGGCCGCCGGGGCCGAGCACGTCGAGCGCCGCCACGGTCATCGGGCGCAGCCCGGGGTACGCGAGCGCCGCGCCCACCATGCCGAGCCCCACCTCCGCCGAGCGATAACCCTGGCGCCCCCAGATGCTCGCGAGGGCGCAGACCGGCGTTCCCTGCCCCTCTGCGCGGTCGCAGGCGATCGGCGCCCGCTCCCGCTGCCTCTTCTGGTCGCCCTCCTCGGGCCGCGCGCTCTCCTCGCCGCCGTGGATGAGCGCGTCCAGGAGCCTGGCGATCCCCCGGGTCGACGCGGGCAGGACCGCCGGCCCCGCCGCGTCGAACGGGTTCGTCTCGTAGAGCGGCGCGATTGTCTGCGAGAGGCTCAGGACGGCATCGTGCAGCCGGATCTTGCCGCCCCCCTCGCCGGGCGCGACGTTGTCGATCTCGATGTCCGGCACCGCGGCGTTGACGGCGTCCACGAGGGCGTTGCGCCACCGCGCCATGGCCTCCACCTTGGCCACGCCCAGCCTGCGGGCCTGCTCCGCCCGCTCGCCCGAGACCGGCGGGAGCAGCGAGACGTCGACCTCGTCCTCGTACCGGCCCTCGCGGTCGTAGTGACAGACGCGCTGGTACGAGGCGCCCGTGGGGTCCTCGTGGAGGCTCGACGCGCCCACGCGGTCGCAGAGCATGCCGAACACGTCGTCGCCCAGCCCGCCGCCCTCCGTGACCCGGGGAGGCGCCTTCCGCGTCGTGTCGAGCGGCTCGTGACACGAAGCGATCGCCCCGCCGGCCGCGATGAGCGCGACGAGCCGGAGTACGACAGCGGCCGAGGAACCCAGCGCGCGCCTGCGCATGACGACAACCTCCCCCAGTTGCCTCCAGGGTAGACGATTCCACCCCAGGTGCGTAGGGGCTTGGCGCCCCTGCGGGTGTCAGGTGGGTGGCGTCGGAGCGCGCGTTCTCCAGTTCTCCAGCGTCACTGCGCTGCGACGGGGACGGCGGCGGGCTCGTGGGTATACGCTGCGGAGCGATGGCGACCCAACCCACCCCGCTCACCGCTGTCGTTCTCGCTGCTGGACAAGGGACTCGGATGAAGAGCGCCCGACCGAAGGTGCTCCACGAGCTCTGCGGCCGGCCGATGCTCCATTACGTCGTCGACGCGGCGCTGGCCGCCGGCGCCTCGGACGTCGTGGTCGTCGTCGGCCACGGCCGCGAAGAGGTCTCTGCGGCCCTGGACAAGGCGTTCGGCGCCCAGGGGAAGAAGGTCCGCACCGCGCTCCAGGCCCAGCAGCGCGGCACGGGCGACGCGGTGCGCTGCGCCATGCCGCACGTCGACGCGACCTCCGAGGCGGTCCTGATCCTGTGCGGCGACACGCCGCTGCTCGATCCGGAGCAGCTCACGCAGCTCCGCGGGGCGCTCGACCGCGCGGGCGACGCGCCGATCGCGATGCTCACCGCGGAGGTCTCCGATCCGACGGGGTACGGCAGGATCCTTCGCGACGCCTCGGGCCGCGTGATCGGCATCCGCGAGCACAAGGACGCGACGGCCGAGGAGCGCGCGATCACCGAGGTGAACCCCGGCGTCTACCTCGCCCGCAGCGGGTTCCTCGGGCGCGCGCTGGCTGGGCTGACGACGGACAACGCGCAGGGCGAGCTCTACCTGACCGACATCGTCGCGCAGGCGGCGAAGGCCGGCGGCGCCGCGGCGGTCGTGGCCAGGGACGTCGGCTCGCTCGTGGGCATCAACGACCGCGCGCAGCTCGCCGCCGCCGAGGAGGTGCTGTACGGCCGCATCGCCGACCGGCTGCGCAAGAGCGGCGTCACGATCCGCACGAGCGCCCGCATCGACGCGGGCGTGGCCGTCGAGCCGGACGCCGTGATCGAGCACGCCGTTGTCCTGCGGGGCCGGACGCGCGTCGGCGCGGGGGCGCGGATCGACGTGGGCTCGGTGCTCACGGACGTTGTCGTCGAGGCGGGCGCCTCGGTGAAGCCGTACACGGTCGCCTCGCAGTCGTCGATCGGCGCCGGCGCGCAGATCGGGCCGTTCTCGCACCTCCGCCCGGAGAGCCAGATCGAGGCCGACGCGCACATCGGCAACTTCGTCGAGACCAAGAAGACCGTGGTCCGGAAGGGCGCGAAGGCGAACCACCTCGCCTACCTCGGCGACGGCGACATCGGCGAGGGCGCGAACGTCGGCGCCGGGACGATCTTCTGCAACTACGACGGCTTCCGGAAGCACCGGACCGAGATCGGCGCCGGCGCCTTCATCGGCAGCGACTCGCAGATCGTCGCCCCGGTGAAGATCGGCGCGGGCGCCTACGTGGCGACGGGCACGACCGTGACCCGCGACGTGCCGGACGAGGCGCTGGCGATCGGCCGGGTGAAGCAGGAGAACAAGGAGGGCTACGCGACGCGGCTCAAGGCGCGGCTGAAGGACGCGGCGAAGAAGTAGGCCCGGAATCGCCCTATCGCATGTGGATGGCGTCGCCGAGAAGCGCAGATGACCGACCCGAAGCGGGCGAGGTCGACGCGGCCCGTGCTGTTCACGCACGGTGAGGGCCGGTAGCGAGGCGACCGGCCGACCCGTCGGGATCACACCTCCCAGCGCCGGAGCCACGCCGCGAGCGCATCGGCGATCCGGCCCGAGCTTCCGGCCGCGGCTGTAGCTCGGCCTCCGGCAACGACCGCGCAGGTCGTTTTCGCGCGACGCCGAAGGCCCCCGTGCTCGTCCGGCTGCAACCTGGGTCGGCTCGAATCCTGGGAGGGCACGGATCTCGCTTGTGCCCGTGTATGTGATTCAGTTCACATTTGCAGGACAGGAGCCCCCATGCCCACGTACGAGTTCAAGTGCAACGACTGCGGCGCCGAGTTCGAGGTGGTCGCGTCGCTCTCCGAGTTCGAGCGCCTGAAGCGGGAGCGCACGGCCCAGTGCACGGCCTGCGGCCGCTCGAACGTCGAGCCGGAGATCGTGGCGTTCCAGGTGCAAACGGCGCGAAAGAGCGCCTAGGCAGAAGGACAAAGCGCCGTGTCGAGCGAGAACTACCACGAGCTGCCGGAGCTCCTGTCGGAGGCGACCAAGGAACGGCACCGCGCGATCGTCTCGTTGATCGAGGAGCTCGAGGCGATCGACTGGTACCAGCAGCGCGCCGAGGCGTGCTCGGACGCGGAGCTCCGTGCCGTGCTCCTCCACCACCTCGAGGAGGAGGTGGAGCACGCGATGATGAACCTCGAGTGGCTCCGCCGGAATGACCGCGTCTTCCAGGAGAAGATCGACATCTATCTCAACAGCCAGGGGCCGATCACCGAGGTGGAAGCGGCCGAGGAGGCGGCGAAGCTCGGCGCCGCGGCGAGGACCGGCGCCATGGCGCCGAGGGGCGCGCTCGGCATCGGGAGCCTGAAGGGAGCATGATCATGGATCTTCTCAAGCGCGAGCTGGCTCCCATCCTCCCC
Organism: Sorangium sp. So ce327; assembly: GCF_051530205.1. Lineage (NCBI taxonomy): Bacteria > Pseudomonadati > Myxococcota > Polyangiales > Polyangiaceae > Sorangium > Sorangium sp. So ce327. The sequence goes on from NZ_CP150330.1 coordinate 7,850,933, forward strand.
GCCGCGTGGGACCTCATCGATCACGAGGCGACGCGCGTGCTCAAGCTGCACCTCGCCGGCCGCAAGCTCGTCGACTTCCGCGGTCCGTTCGGCTGGGAGGTCGCCGCCGTCAACACGGGCCGACTGCGCGCGATCGAGCGGCAGGAGGCGTCCTCGGTGAGCGCGGGCGTCCGCCTCGTGCGGCCGCTCGTCGAGTTCCGCGCGCCCATCCGCCTCGAGCTCGCCGAGCTCGACGCCGTCGGGCGCGGCGCGCAGGAGCCCAACATCGAGGACGTCGTGCGCGCCGCCGAGCACGCCGCGCGCTTCGAGGACGGCGCCATCTTCAACGGGCTCGCGGCCGCCGGGATCGAAGGGATCCTGGAGGTCGCGCCGCACAAGCCCGTGGGGATCCCCGCGCCGGAGGCGTGGCCGCGCGCCGTGGTGGAGGCGAGAGAGGTGCTCCGCGCCGCGGGCGTCGATGGTCCTTATGCGCTCGCGCTGGGCCCGAAGGCGTACGACGAGCTGGCCGCGGCCGCGGAGGACGGGTACCCGCTCCTCAAGCACATCGAGCGCCAGCTCATCGAGGGGCCGATCGTGTGGGCGCCCGCGCTCGAAGGCGGCGTGCTCCTGAGCACGCGAGGCGGCGACTTCGAGCTGACCGTGGGCGAAGACCTGTCCATCGGCTACGACGGGCACGACAGACAGGTCGTCGAGCTCTTCCTCACCGAGAGCTTCACGTTCCGCGTGCTCGAGCGCGCCGCGGCCGTGGCGCTGCGGCGGGGCTGAAATCAGGCCCCGCGGCTACTCGGCGTCGCCGACCGCGGCGCCCTCGCCGTCCCGCAGCGACGGGATGGCGTGGCCCATCCGGAGGCGCTTCGCCTCGAGGTAGGGCGCGGAGAACGGGTTGGCCGGGACGATGGCCGCCGAGCGCGAGGCGATCCGGACGCCGAGCGCGCGGAGCGCGTCGACCTTGTCGGGGTTGTTCGTGAGGAGCCGGATCGACTCGATGCCGAGGTGCTCGATCATCGCGGCCGCGGGCTCGTAGCCGCGGGCGTCGTCCGGCAGGCCGAGGATGCGGTTCGCGTCGACCGTGTCGTGGCCGAACGCCTGGAGCTGGTACGCCCGGATCTTGTTGGCGAGCCCGATGCCGCGCCCCTCCTGCCGGAGGTAGAGCACCACGCCGAGCCCGCGGCGCCCGATCTCGGCCTGGGCCGCCTCGAGCTGCTCGCGGCAATCGCACTTGAGAGAGCCGAACACCTCGCTCGTGAGGCACTCGGAGTGGACGCGGAGGGTCACGTCCGACCGGCCGCGCACGTCGCCCATGACGAGCGCGACGTGATCGGGAGAGAGCCCCTGCTCGGGGCTCGTCGTCCCACCGAAGTGGAACACCAACATCTGAAAGACGCCGTGCTTCGTGGGCACGGGCGCCTGGGCACGAATATCGAGCTGAGGCCGGATCGCCGTCGTCGGGACGTGCATCTCGCTCTCCTGGTGGAGGAATCCTGGGTCGCCTGTCAAGCAAGGAGCGCGCCTGGGTAGCCCGCTGCCCTGCCCTTGTCCGGCCACCCCTGAAGGTGGCGTCAATCAGGTAGCGTAAGCACCCGGCAGGAACAAGGTAAGCTCTCCAAGATGTTGCTCCAAGGACATACCTGGAGCAGCCGATCAGCTACGAGAAGCAGCAGATCTGCTTCGTCCCCGCACGATCCGCCGGGACTTCCGGCCGTGAGCGAGCTCACCAACGAGACGCCGTCGGACCGGCGGAGCGGCGAGGGAGCCGGGGGACCGCTGCCGCTTCGGAACCACCCTGGGGACCGAGGAGGCCTGGGGCCGCGCGCCCGCCTCAGAACCACCCGGGTTGCATCCTGGCGTACGAGTCCTCGCCGGAGCGGCAGAGCGCGGCGAGCGCCTCGACGCGGGGCAGCTCCGTCGAGAGCCAGTACTGCGCCGCGCAGAGCTTGCCCTCGTAGAAGTCGGCCGGAGCGGCGCCCCTGGCGAGCCCTTCGCGGGCGGCCGCGGCCATCGCGAGCCATTGCCAGGCCACCACGACCACGGAGACGAGCTCCATGTAATCGGCGCTGTGCCGCAGCATCCGTTCGGTGTCGCCGCGTATCCCCACCTCGGCGAGCTGCACCGTCACCTCGCCGAGCAGCGAGAGCGCCGCGCCGAAGCGCTCGACCCACGCGGGCTCGACGCCGGCCCGCTGCGCCCGGACGATCGTCTGCTGGATCTCGCCGCCGAGCGCGATGAGCGCGGCGCCGTTCCCGGCCACGACCTTGCGGCCGAGCAGGTCCAGGCCCTGGATCCCCGTCGTGCCCTCGTGGATCGCGTTGAGCTTCTGATCCCGGAGCCAGGCCTCCGGGAGGTACTCGCTCGAGTAGCCGTAGCCGCCGTGGACCTGGAGCGCGAGGGCGTTCGACTCGAAGCCCTTCTCGGCGGGGAAGGTCTTGGCGATGGGGGTGAGCAGGTCGAGGAGCCGCTGGGCGCGCTCCCGCTCCGCCGCGTCCGCGGCGTGCGCCGCGAGATCGGCGTACAGCGCGGTCGTGGAGACGAGCGCGAGGCCGCCCTCGACGATGGCCTTCTGCCGGAGCAGCATCCGGCGCACGTCGGCGTGCTCGATGATCGGCACCTGCGGCGCCCCCGGGTCCCTCGCGCCGAGCGGCCGGCCCTGCGGCCGGACGAGCGCGTAGCCGAGCGCCTCGTGGTAGGCCGCGGAGGCGGTCGCCACGGCGTTGGCGCCGACCAGGATGCGGGCCTCGTTCATCATCTGGAACATGCAGGCGACGCCCTGGTGGGGGCTGCCCACGAGGTAGCCGTGGCAGTCCCCCTTCTCGCCGAAGCTGAGCGACAGGCTGGGCAGCCCGCGCCAGCCGAGCTTGTGGATCATGCCGGCGACCTCGACGTCGTTCGGGACGAGCTGCCCGCCCTCGATCCGCCGCTTGGGCACGGCGAACAGGCTCACGCCCTTGATGCCCCGAGGCGCGCCCTCGATGCGCGCGAGCGTGAGGTGGACGATGTTCTCGGTGAGGTCGTGGTCGCCGCCCGAGATGAACATCTTCGACCCGCGGACGAGGTAGTGGCCCGCGTCGGTCTTCACCGCGCTCGCCTGCACGTCGGCGAGGCTCGATCCGGCCTGGGGCTCGGTGAGCGCCATCGTCCCGGTCCACTCGCCGGCGTACATCCGGGTCATGAAGGCGGACCGCAGGGCGTCGTCGCCGAACGTCTCGATGAGGTGCGCCGCGCCGGCCGTCAGGCTGAGGTAGCCGCACGCGCTCAGGTTCGCCGCCTGCAGATAGGCCCCCGCGAGCGCGGCGACGACGAGCGGAAGCTGCTGGCCCCCCACCGCGGCCGGCCGCGTCGCGGTGAGCACCCCGAGCTCGACCATCGGCCGGAAGACCCGCTGGATGGCGGGGTGCACCGTGATGGCGCCCCCCTCGAAGCGCGGCGGCGCCTCGTCGACCGGCCTGTAGGTCGGGAACAGGACCTCCCGCGCGAAGCGCCGGCAGCTCTGGAGGTAGAGATCGAACGTGTCGCGCGCGTGATCGGCGAAATAGGGGAGCTCGCAGAGGCGCGGCGCGTCGAGCACCTCGTAGAGGAGGAATTCGACGTCGCGGTCGTGGAGGAGGGGGTTCTGGGGAGCGGTCATGTGTCTCTCGCCGGACGTGGCGCACGCTAGGCGCCGATTGAAGGAGGATGTCGAGGGCTCGTCTCGGCCGGACGACGGTGTACGACGAGCGCGACGTGCCTTTGCGCCTCATTTGGTGAAGAGGCCCCTCGGTCGATCACCAGAGGACGTTAATCTCCGCGCACTCTGCGATCAGATGGTCCGAAGTCATCACTGGGATATTGTGCACCTGCGCGGTGGCGATGATGATCCGGTCGCACGGATCCGCATGCGATACCGCAACTTCGGGCGCCAACGCCGCGATCTCCGACGTGACCGGCAGCTCCCGGATCGCATATGCCTGAAGTGCATCGCGAAGCCAGTCGCGCGCAGGCAGCGGGAGCGCGAGCTTCCCCTTCCTGTGCTTGACCGCGATCTCGAACGCCGAAATCGCCGACACGAAAAGCTCGGTCCCAGCATCCGCGAGGACGGTACGAGCGCTCGTCGACAGTCGCGCAGGAGCGCCAACCAACCAGAGCAACGCGCAGGTATCGAGAAGTACACGCACGATCGTCAGCTCTCGGGCCAATCTTCGGGATCGAGCGGGAGCGACGGATCCTCGTGGAAGACGATCTTTCCCAGCACGGGATGAGGTTCCAGGATCCTCGTGATGACGCCGGGAGGCTCGCTCGGCGCTCGTGTCGCGAGCACGATGACTTCCGCGGGGCCGGGCGGGAAATCGTCGGGGAGGCGGATGGCGATCTCGTGACCGGCCGGGATGATGATGTTCAGCTTGTGCGCGCGCATGGCGACGTCCAGAGCCTACCATCTCGGCTCTGCGGCCGCACCGCGTCTGAAGAGGAAGCCGCCCATCGACTCGCGGAGCGCCACGCTCGCGCTGCCAAGCACCAGGCGGTAGCCGGCCGGCACCTCCAGGCCGAGTTCCTCGACGCGGGCCACCGCCTCGCCCTGCAAGCGCCCCGGCGCGCGAGCGTTCGGGGGCCACACGCCCTTTGCCGTGCTTACCCGAGGTTCCTAGACTCGTGACCCATGAAACGACTTTCCTGGGTTCTGCTCGCGGCGTTGGTTTCCGTGGGCTGTGGGGACAACGACGACAACCCGTCGGAGGCGGGTTCGGGCGGTGAAGGTGGTGGCGGCGGCGCAGGTGGTGGCGCGGCTTGCGAAGCCGAAGGCGAGGGCACGCTCGACGTCGAGATCGTGAGCCCGAACGACACCGGCGATGTCGCCGTGACCTCTCTCGGAGTGCCGGACAAGCGCGTGGTCGCGAGCGCGTCCCTCGACACGCCGGCTGGTGAGTACACGCTGCGCGCAGGCAGCGTGGCCGATTACCCGGACGACGAACGCGTCGGCTTCGTGTATCGGCCCGAGGACCCGGAGCAGAGCGCCTGCGTCGCCGACGGCGCGACCACCGAGGTCACCTTCAACTACGAGCTCACGCCCGGGAGCCACCAGCTCTGGTTCACCGCGCAGAACGGCGACCAGCTGGTCGGCGCGCTCGACGGCGAGGCGCTGCTCGAGTCGGGCGAGGTCACGCCGAGCGTCGCGTTCCAGGGGAGCGCGGAGATCATCAACCAGGGCGCGATCGCGTTCGACCGGGCCGGCAACCTGTGGGTCTCGGCCAACGCGGGCCAGATCACCGCGCGGCTCGTCGACACGCTGGGCGAGAGCAGCGAGGCCGCCCCTGACCGCGTTCTCGACGTGTCCGAGGCGTGCGCGGGCGTCACCCCCTGCGCCGCGGGCGGTCTGGCGTTCGACGCCGCCGGCAACCTCTGGGTCGGGATCCGCGACCATTTGCTGAGGATCGACGCGGCCGATCTCGAAGGCTCCGGCGTGGTGGAGCCCTCCGTGACCATCACCGGAGACGAGATCGAGAACGTTCAAGCGCTCGCGTTCGACGGATCGGGCAACCTGTGGGTGGCGAGCGCCGAGCAGGACGCGGTGCTGATGTACGGGGCTGAGCGGCTCGCCGCGGACGACGGGGATCCCGCCGACGTGGTGCTGAAGGCGCTCACCCCTGAGCCGGTGATCGGGCCGCTCGGCCACCCGACGGGGCTCGCGTTCGACGAGCAGGGCGCGCTCTGGGTGGGTTACTGGGGCTCGAACACCATCGCGAAGTTCGAGCCCCGCGATCTCGAGGCATCCGCGGAGCTCACCCCCGAGGTTCAGCTCGAAGTGGGGGTGCTGGCGCTCCCGGAGAGCATCGCCTTCGATCAGCAGGGGAACCTGTGGCTGCCCTCCAAGGTCGGTTCGGCGGCGGCGATCACCAAGTCCGAGCTCGCCGCGGGCGGAGACGTGGAAGCGGGAGCCACCGTCCTGACGAGCGAGGCGTTCGGATCACTCATCGACCTCGCCTTCAACCCGCCCCCCGACTGGTCACCGATCCAGGGCCCCAAGTGAGCCCGTGGCGGCCGTGGAGCCCCGCCGCCGGAGCCGGGCAAGGCGCGCCCGCAGGTCGTCCGCGACCACGTAGAACGCCGGCACGACGAGGAGGCTGAGCGCCGTCGAGACGACGAGGCCGCCGATCACCGCAGCGGCCATCGGAGCCCGGATCTCGGCGCCGGGGCCGAGCGCCAGCGCCGACGGGACAGCGGCCATCAGCGTCGCGATCGAGGTCATCAGGATGGGGCGCAGCCGCACCGGGCCGGCGCGGAGCATCGCCGCGCGGGCGTCCATCCCCTCCCCTGCCCCCTCGCCGTGCCCGCCCTCGCGCCTCACCTCGATCGCGTGATCCACGAGGATGATCGAGTTCTTCTTCACGATCCCCATGAGCAGCAGGATCCCGATCATGCTGAAGATGTTGAGCGTGTGCCCTGTCAGGAGCAGCGCGAACGCAGCGCCCGCGATCGACAGCGGCAGGATCGTCAGCACCGTGACCGGGTGCAGGAACGAGTTGAACTGGGACGCGAGCACCATGTAGGCGACGAGGATCCCGAGCACCAGCGCGAAGAGGAGCCCGCCCATCGACTCGCGGAACGTCACGCTCGCGCCGCCCAGCACCAGGCGGTAGCCAGCCGGCAGGTCCCGGCCGAGCTCCTCGACGCGGGCCACCGCCTCGCCCTGCGAGCGCCCCGGCGCGACGTTGCCGAAGACCGAGATCGCGCGCTCGCGGTCGCGGCGCGTGATCGCCTGGAGCGCGGGGCGCTCCTCGTAGGTGACGACCGACGTCAGCGGGACCAGCGCGCCCGACGCGCTCCTCACCTGGATGCGCGCGAGATCCTCGGGCCGGCTCCGCTGCTCCGCGAGCAGGCGCGCGCGGACGTCGATGCGGCGCCCGTTGTCGTTGTACTTGGCGACGCGCCCGCCGCCGATCAGCGTGTTCAGCGTCGTCGCGATGGCCTCGACGCTCACGCCGAGATCCGCGGCGCGCGCCCGGTCGGGCACGATGCGGAGCTCGGGCATGCCGAGCTGGTAGTCGGAGTCGAGATCCACGACGACGCCGCTCTGCGCGAGCTCGGCCCGGATGCGCTCGCTGTGCTTCGTGAGCTCGTCCCAGTCGGGGCCGCGGATCGAGAACTCGACAGGGAACCCGCGCTGGGCCGTGAAGCCCGACTGCGAGAGGTCCTGGACCACGGCGCGCAGGCCGGGGTAGCCGTTCAGCTCCTTGCGGAGCGCGCCCTGGAGATCGGCCTGCGAGAGCGCCCGCTCGTCCGGCGGCTTCATCGTGACGAACAGCACGCCCGTGTTCACGCCGCCCCCGCCGCCGAAGCCGCCGACGACGGCGAAGACCCGCTCCACCGCCGGGTTCGCGCCCACGGCCGCCTCGGCGCGGCGGAAGAGCCGGTCGGTCTCCTCGATGTCCGAGCCGACCGCCGTCTGCAGGCGGACAAGGAGCCGCCCCTGGTCCTGCGACGGGACGAACTCCGTCGGGAGGCGCTGCATGGCGACGATCGCGCCGGCGAAGAGGAGCGCGCCGAGCAGGACGACCGCGACCGGGAACCGGAGCGCCCGGGCGAGCAGCCAGCCATAGCCGCGGGAGAGCGCCTCGAAGCCGCGATCGACGAGCCGCCCGAGGCGGCCCCTGTTCTCGCGGGAGACGTCGAGGATCTGCGCGCAGCGGGCGGGCGCGAGGGTGATCGCCTCCAGGTACGAGAGGAGCACGGCGATGCAGAGGGTCACGCCGAACTGGAGGAAGAACCGGCCGACCACCCCCTCCATGAAGATGATCGGGAGGAAGATCGCGACGACGGCGAGCGTCGCGGCGAGCGCCGCGAAGGTGATCTCGGCCGTGCCCTCGCGGGCGGCGCGGACGCGGTCCTTCCCCCCTTCGGCGTGCCGGTGGATGTTCTCGAGCACCATGATCGCGTCGTCGACGACGATGCCGACGGCGAGCGAGAGCCCGAGCAGCGTGAAGGTGTTCAGCGTGAAGCCGAGGAAGTAGATCGCGGCGACCGTGCCGAGCAGCGACATCGGGATGGCCAGGACGACGTTGAGCGTGCTCGAGAGCGAGCCGAGGAACATCCAGCAGACGAGGGCCGTGAGCGCGATGGCCATGCCGAGCTCGAGCTCGATCTCGTGGACCGACTCCTCGATGAACTTCGTCGAGTCGAAGTTCACGCCGACCTCCATCCCCTCGGGCAGCGACTTCTGGACCTCGGCAAGCGCGGCCCGTACCCCCCGGGCGACCTCGACCGCGTTCGAGCCGCGCTGCTTCCTCACGCCGAGGCCCTGCGCCGGCTCCCCGTTCACCCGGGCCAGCCGGCGGACGTCCTCGAAGCCGTCCTCGACGAGCGCGACGTCCTCCAGGTACACCGTGGCGCGCGCCGACGACGGCGGCCCCGCCGCCTGGGCGGCAGCGCCCGGCTGCGCGGCCGCGCCGGGGTTGCCCTGGCGGAGGACGATCCGCTTGAAGGTCGCGAGATCGAGCGCCTCGCCCATCACCCGCACGTTGAGCTCCCGCCCTTCGGTCTCGATGCGGCCGGCGGGGAGCTCGATGTGCTGGCGGCGCAGGGCCTCGGTGACGTCGGCGACGGTGAGCCCGCTCGCCGCGAGTCGATCGGCGTCGATCCAGATGCGGACGTTGCGCTCGAGGTAGCCGCCGAGCGTGAGCTCGCCGACGCCGGGCACCGTCTGGAGCTTCTCCTTCAGCCGGTAACGCGCGATGTCGGCGACGAGCTGGGGAGAGAAGGGGCCGGAGAGCCCGACCCACATGATCGGCTGGTCCTCCGGGTTCGTCTTGGAGACGACGGGCGGGTCGAGGTCGAGCGGCAGCCGCCGCTGCGCCTGGGAGATCTTCGTCTGAACGTCCTGGAGCGCGACGTCGACGTCGCGCGACAGGTCGAGCTCGATGGTGACCGAGGCGCTCCCCTGGCGCGACGTCGACGTGATCGATCGGATCCCCTCGACCTGGACGGCCGCCTCCTCGAGCGGCTCGACCACGTCGTGCTCCATGATCTCGGGGGCGGCGCCCTCCAGCGTGGCGGAGATGGTGATGGTGGGGAAGTCGACGTCGGGGAACTGGCTGATGCCGATGCGCGACACGGCGACGAGGCCGAAGACGATGGTCGCGGCCATCAGCATCCAGGCGAAGACCGGCTTCCTGAGGCAGGCTTCGGTGAGGCTCACGGCACGCTCCGTGACGAGCTGGCGGGAGCGGTCAGCGGCGACGCGCCGGACGAGGCGGGCGGCGACGCGCCGGACGAGGCGGCGGGGGGTGACGCGCCGGACGAGGCGGGCGGCGACGCGCCGGCCGCGGACGCGCTGGCGTCTGCGCCTCCCTCGGGGCGGTGCCCCGCGGCCTGGCCTCCCGGCACGCTGCCGGGCGCCGCGATGCGGACCTGCGCCCCCTCGCGCAACGCCTCCGCGCCGCGCGTCACGAGGAGCTCTCCCACGGAGAGGCCCGACTTGACCTCGACGCGCCCGTCGGGCGTGCGCAGCCCCAGCGAGAGCACGCGCTCGCGCGCGGTGGTGCCGTCGACCACGTACGCGAGGAACCCCCGCTCGCTCGGTCGCACGGACGTGAGTGGGATCACGGGAGCGTCGCCGCTCGCGCCCACGGGCACGGTCACCTCGGCGAAGGTGCCGGGGCGGAGCAGCTCCTTGCCCTCGCCCTGCACCTCGCCGGTCACGGCGACCATGCGCGTCGCCGGATCCGCCGCGTCGGCGACGTGCGTCAGCCTGGCGCTGTAGGTCCGCGCGTCGCCCTTCACGGTGAAGCGCGCCTCCATGTCGGGCCTGACCCGCGGGGCGTCGGCCGCGGGGATCTGGAAGCGGAGCAGGAGCGGATCGCGGCGCAGGAGCGTCGCGAGCACGGTGCCGACAGGCACGTGCTGGCCGGTCTGCACGGTGCGCGTCTGGATCTTCCCCTGGATGGGGGCGCGCACGTAGGCGTCGCGCAGGTTCAGGAGCGCCTGGTCGACGGCGACCTTCGCCTCGGCGACCTGCGCGGCGGTCGTCGCCGCCCTCGAGCGCCAGGACGCGACGTCTTCCTTGCTGAAGACGCCGTCGGCGCCCTCCGCCTCGCGCCGCTCGAGCCCCGCGGCGGCCTCGGCCTGGGTGGCGGTCATCCGATCGAGCGTCGCGCGCGCCGCGCGGACGGCGAGGTTGTACCGGGCCGGGTCGATCTCGACGAGCACCTGCCCTGCCTTGACCTCGGCGCCCTCCATGAACCGCACCGCCTCGACGACGCCGGCGACGCGCGCGGTGAGCTGCACCTGCTCGAACGCCTCGACCGCTCCGACGGCCGGCACGGCGTACTCGACCCGCTCCGCCGCGACGGGCACGACCTCGACCGGGAAGCTGAGCCCCTGCTTCGCGGGCTTGCGCCCTTGCTCGGGCGAGGCCTCCCCGCCCTTCTTGCACGCCGGAGATCCGAGGAAGACAAGCCCCGCCACCAGGGCGAGCGCGGCCACGCGAATCGGTTGGAGCACCATCTAGGTGGAGGAGTAGCGCAACTTGAGCCGCTGTGCGCGGGGCCGAGCGGGGTGACCGATCACAAACCCCGCCGATCCAGCACAAAGCCACGCACTGCCGCGCAGGACAGACGGTCCGTACAGTCCTGCAGACAGCAGGGATGCTGACCCACGAGCCCGGCGTGAAACCAGCAACGACGGGCGAGCTGACACGAACTGGCGGAGACGACGATGAAAGACCTGGTCAACGACATGACCGAACGATTTCTGCGCGATGCCGGCATCGCTCCCGGCATGCGCGTCCTCGACGTGGGGTGCGGCCGAGGCGACGTGAGCTTCATGGTCGCCCGCATCATCGGCGAAGAAGGTTGTGTGCTCGGGGTAGACCGCGATCCCGCGCCCATCGCGGTCGCTCGCCGGCGAGCCGCCGAGCTGGGACTCCGCCGAGTCGCCTTCGAAGAGCGGGACCTCGGCGCGCTCTCCCCCACCGCCGAGCGCTTCGATGCCGCCGTCGGCAGGAGGGTGCTCATGTACCAGCCGGATCCTGTCGCTGCGGTCCGTGCCATGGCCGGTGCCGTGCGCGCCGGCGGCCTGATCCTGCTCCAGGAGAACGACCCGACGATGGGCCAGGGCAGCCTGATGCCCATGGATCTGCACCGCCAGGTGCACCAGTGGATCTGGCGTACCGTCGAGCGTGAGGGCGCGAGCCTCCACATGGGATTCCAGATGCCGAGCGTCTTTGAAGAAGCGGGCCTGACCGTGCAGCTCGTGAGGGCCGAGGCCATCGTGCAGACGGCGAAGATCCAGCATCAGCTCGCGTTGATCGTTCGCGCGATGCTCCCGCGGATCGTGCAGCAAGGCGTGGCGTCGGAGGCCGAGGTCGACGTGGACACCCTGGAAGAACGTCTCGCCGCCGAACGGACGAAGGCCAATACCACCTTCGTCGGCGACCTCGTCTTCAGCGTGTGCGGCCGGACACCGTCTCCTGGGTGAGCGAGCGTCCCTTGCTCTGCGCTTCGGCGCGCCAGGCCGCCGGCGTCGCCCCGTGCTCTCTACGGAACATGCGGATGAAGTGCGTCGCGTCCGCGTAGCCGACGCGCTCGGCGACGATCTCGACCCTCTCGTCGGAGTGGAGGAGGATGCGGCGAGCCTCCGCCATTCTCCCAGCCACGATCCACTCGACCGCGCTCCGGCCCGTCGCCCGAGAGAGTGCCGTCGTCACGTACGCCGGGCTCCGCCCCACCGATCGCGCGACGTCCTTCAGCGAGAGCGGCCGGAGGCAGTTTCGCTCGATGAAGCGAAGGGCATCGACGACGACTCCCGGCGATGCTGAGGCAGGGTGTTGCGAGCGCGCGGCCTGCTGAACCTCGTTGAGAATGAGCACAAGGAGGCTCCGCTGGACGACGTCAGGAGCGCTGCCATCCCACGATCCCGTCGCGCGCGTCAGCTCGCGGAGGAGCATGTCGATGTGCGCGTGACGATCCGCGGGCACCCGAACGACGGGGGATGCGCCGGCGCGCACGCGCTCGAACGGCTCGAGCAAGCTGCCCGCCTCCTCGGCGGCCAAGCAGGGGACACAGAAGCCAACGCCGATCCACTCCGGGGCGGCCTTCTCGATCGAGCGGTGCGGTTGTCCGGCAGGCACGAGGAGGACGTCTCCAGCTTCGATCTTCCATCGACCGCGCTGCTCGATCCGAGAAGAGCCGCTCGTGTAGAACGCCAGCGCGGCGAAGGCGTGGGTCATGGACGCCCGCATGACCGGCTGCACCGGTGAGGGTTGCCGGCAGCAAAAGATCGCTCGGCCCCCGCCAACAAGGTCTTCTCGCTGGATCGCCGGCGCGGCGGGCATGAGCGCCATGATGACATCGGCGGCAGCACGAGGCGAGCGCCGGCGCTCTCCGTCGAGCAGGCGGCTGGATTGTAAGGAGCTCTTCCCTACGTTGCGCCAGCGAAAGGTCAGCGAGAATCTGGCGGGCTCGACCTGCGCGCGCGCCTGCCGGACGGAGCTACGGCGTCAGCGTCATCCGCATCTTGTAAGTCTGCATGCCGAACATCACGCCCGCCGGGGCGGCAGGATCGATGGTCCCGTCCCGACCGCGGCTCAAGCGCACGAAGGCCTGACAGCCCTCGGCGGGAAGCCCCGTGGGGTACGAGCCTTCGGGAACGATGAACGAGCCGGTGTCGTCCACCTCCCCCGACGAGTCGTCCCAGGATACGTCGTCCAGACAGGGACCCGGCTCATCGAAGCTGACAGGCCCGATGGACCACCTCATCATGTCGTCCTTGCCCAGCGCCTCCCACGAGAGCACGAGATCCTCGCCGGAGCCGAGGCTGAACACGCTCTCCGGCTCGGGAGACGTGAGCTCCGAGAGCTCGGGCATCACGATCTCCCAGCCGTGGAGATCGTTGAACCGCGCGCGGATCGCGCTGCCCGGCTCGGCGTGCTTGAGATAACCGCGGCACTTGGCGGCGATGAGATCGTCGTCCGGATTGCTGTCATGCCACCAGATGCAGGCCAGCTCCGCCTCCTCCGCGCCGTTGCTCACGACGAACCTGTCAGGGAGATACTCCCCGTCGCCAGGGTCTCGGACGCCGAACGCGCTGCTGACGTCCACCTTCCGGACGAAGGCCTCCGCTTCGCCGAGGTACTCGACTCCATCGCGGACGATCGGCACGTTGTATCCGTAGACCCGGACGACGACCGCCTCGTCCTCCGCCAGGGGCCGGTACTCGTCCGGGCCACACGCTGCCCCGGAGAGACCGAGGAAGGCGATCAAAGCCAGCCACGCAATGCCTCTCATGAACTCCTCCACGCTCCTATGTCATTGCAAGAGACGGCTGCGCCGCGCGAGGGCACTCTGTGCGCCTTCTCTGTGAAAGAACCTACGGTTTCAGCGTGATCCGTACCTCATAAGACTGGCGCGCGAAGATCGAGCCTCTCTGGACGCCAGGATCGATGGTCCCGCGGCGGCCGCGGTCGAACCGAAGGAGAGCCTGACACCCGTCGGGGGGGAGGCCCGTGGGATACGAATCCCTGGGAACGACGAACGCCCCGGTGTCGTCCATGGCCCCGTCCGAACGGTACCACGCCACGTCATTCACACACGGCCCTGGGTCGTCGAAGCTGGCGGGTCCGAGAGACCATCCCATCCGGTCGTCCGTGCCCAGCGGCTCCCACGAGAGCGCCAGATCCTCGCCGGCGCTGAGGCTGAATTCGCTGTCCTGCTCGGGAGACGTGAGCTTCGAGAGCTCGGGCATCACGACCTCCCAGCCGTCGAACTCGTTGAAGGTGGCGCGGATCGCACGACCGGGCTCGGCCTGGACGAACTGACCGCTACAGGAGGTCGCGATGAGGTCGTCCTCCGGATAGCTGTCCTCGTAGAGGACGCAACGGAGCGTGGTCTCCTCGATGCCGTTGTTCACGACGAACCTGTCGGGGAGATATTCCCCGTCGTCGGACTTCCGGACACCGAACGCATTGGGATTGTCCGTCTTCCAGACGTAGCCCTCCACCACGCCCCGGTACGTGACGCCATCGCGGACGAGGGGCGGCTCGAACCCGTAGACGTCGATGCGAACGGCGTCGTTCTCCGCGAGCGGCCGGTACTCGTCCGGCGCGCACGCCACTCCCGAAAGGCCCAGCGCCGCGATCACGACCGGCCTCGCGATATTGCTCATGATCTCCGCCCGCTCCCGTGCTTTTTGAAAGAGACAGCGACGATGCCCCTTGCGCTCAGGGGAGCCCCTCCGGGCAAGGAGGGCAGTCACCACCGCAATCTACACCTATTTCCAGGCCATTCTGGCGATCGTCATCACACGTCGGCGGCTGGCACCTGCCCTTGAAGCACACCTTCGTCAGGCAATCCGGGCCGTCGATGCACTTGTCTCCTGCGGCGCAGGTACGGCAGTTGGATCCGCAGTCGATGTCGACCTCATGCTCGTTCTGGATGCCATCGCTGCACGTGGCAAAGCTGCACCGGTCATCGAAGCCACACACGCCGGTATTGCAATCCTCCCCCGTGGCACACGGGTACGTCGGGCGACACGGATCGCAGCGGCCACCGCAGTCCACATAGGACTCGCCGGTGTCTACGTCGAGCTCGCCATTGTCGCAGACGAGCGGGATGCACTTGCTGCGCGGGGAGCAGTACATGGTCGGATCCCCGCAGTCTGCGTCCGACAGGCACTCGACCAAGTTTTGCTGGCCGTCGCACAGCCCCGAGCCGTCCGGGGCCGGACCTCGCCGGGTCCATTCGTTCAGCTGATGCGCGCCGTCGCAGAAGTCATCCGTGCAAGGGTTGCCGTCGTCCGGCACGTCGTCCGGCGCGGGCAAGACGACCTTCTGCCCGTTCCTGTCGCACGCGATCGTCATGCAGTCGCCCGGGTACTGGCCGCGGTACTCCCCCACCTCTCGCTGGCACTTGCCATCGACGCACTTCACCGTGCCACAGGCGGGGTCCGGCGGGTGGTCGCAATCGTACTCGGCCACGCACTCGGGACGCTCCGGCGGAGGCGCAGGGGCCCCCTCCGAGCACGCGATCCACATCGGGGCCACAGAGAACATCACGCCGGCAGCAAGAAGGTGCCTGCTCGTGGTCATGTTGCCTTTCTTCATGTCTCTTCGCCTGAGATGAACAGCGGGCAGGCAGTGGGGCAGCTCTCGCCGCAGTCGATGCCTTGTTCGTTGCCGTTCATCAGTCCATCCTCGCACGTCGGGCGCCGGCACCTGCCGTCGGCGCACACACCGCTCTGGCAGGACTCGTGAGCGTCGCAGCGGCGGCTGGCAGCGCACGCGGGACACGACGGCGCGCCGCAATCGACGTCCGTCTCGGCGCCGTTCAGGATGCCATCACGGCAGCTCGTCTCCTCGCACAGCATGCCCGAGCCGCACGCGCCCTCGATGCAGTCGCTGTCGGCCGTGCACGGCTGTCCTGCCCTGCACGGCTGGCACCGGCCGCCGCAGTCCCGCGCCGTCTCGCCCGAGGCATCATCAAAGATGCCGTTGTCGCACCACTCGAGGACGCACGTGCCCGATGGCGAGCAGGCGTACGATGGGCTCCCACAATCCTCGTCGCGAAGGCATCCGACCAGATGCCCTTCGCCATCGCAGTACCCGGAGCCCTCTTCGGCGTCCCCCGCTGCCCTCGGACGGTGCACGCTGACCCCTTGCACGCATGCGTCGATCGTGCACTCGTTGCCGTCATTGAAGACGTCGCCGTCGTCGGCCACGGCGACCACCCGACCAGCCTCGTCGCAGCGCAGGGTCACGCAATCGCCAGCCCGCTGGTTCGGGAATCGCTCTCGCAGGGCCAGCCTGCAGACCTCCGCTTCGCACACGGCCTCGCCGCAGCGGGGGTCAGCAGGCTTCGGGCAATCCTCGGCTGTCTTGCACAGCATGGCGTTACACTCGCTGATGGGCCGACACTCCCGCTTGCAGGAATCGCCCTCTTCCTCCCTGGCGCCGGGCTCGCAGCAGCGCGCCTCCCCCGGATCCGGACACCGGCAGCGCCCATCGATGCACTGCGTTCCGTTCAGCTTGGGCTGGCAGTCTGCGGTTGAATCGCACAGAGGCTCCTGTTCCACATCGACATAGGGGTCACCGCTGCAGGCAGCCCAGAGCAAGCCCCCCAGGAACACAGCGCCGGAAGCGCGCAGCCCGCGCTGCCACATTGGAGCCATGATATCAGGCCTCCTCGTCCGGAGGATCGCGGAGATCCCCGCCACGCGTCGAACGACGCGCGTTGTTCGCATTGCGATCGACGTCCGCAAATTCTCCACCAAAGATGAACTACCATTCAGAAAGATGAAGTCGGCTCTCTGCCCGGGAGCACGTCTCTGCGGAGCTCGGGCGCTACCACGCGAACGAGAGCCCCACGCCTGGGGCGGTCCCTACGACCCCAACGCGCACCTTTGCCTCTGGCGCGAGCAGGAACCCGGCGGCCACGGCGCCGCCGGCCGAAAGACCCGCACCGACGAAGGCGCCCACGGACAGGGCCGTGAACGTCTTCGTGCGCCCATCGGCGTCGGCATACGCGTCGCAGGCAGGGAGCCCCGGCCGGCAATGGAAGACCTCCCACTGCGCTCGGCCCATGGCGGCGTCCCGCTCCTCGGCAGCGTCGTTGGCCTCCAGGACCGAGAGGGCCCCGACGGTGGCGAGGACGGCCGACGTGGCCGCGAACGCGCCCACGGTCCACCACCGCAGCGCGGGGTTGGGCGCGGAAGAAGGGGGCGCCGCGACGAGCGGCGAGGCGACCTTGCTCGCCGGGAAACGCGCTGGCGCTTCGGCTCGGGCGCGCGGGAACGTCAGCCAGACGGTCCTCTCACCGCCCGCGTCGACCGCGGCCACGACCTCGCGCAGCTCCCCGGCGAGATGTCCGCTGACACGGTGCTGACCGGGAGCGACGTACACGGGGCGCGGGAGCGGGGACAGGCCGACCTGCCGCCCGTCCACGAGCACGGCGGCGCCGGGCTCGCTCGCGCGCACATCGAGCACGCCGACATGCCGCCGCGCTTCCGCGAAGTCGGCCCGTGCCAGCTCGTAGCTCTCCTTGAAGCCCGGTGGCACCCAGATCTTCGGGGCGTCGGGGGTGCCGACCATGTCGAAGTAGATGGAGAGGAACTCCGCCGCCCTCTCGAAGTCGTGCAGCCTGAACGACAGCATCCCCACGCGGAACGCGTCGGAGGCGCTCTTCGTGAGCCCCCACAGCGTCAGGTGGATGTCGCGCGCGTCCGCGAGCCGCCCCTCATCCAGGAGCCGCTTCGCCTCGTCGAGCATCTCTCGCTCGGGCCCGGTCGGCGGCGGTCGCCGCGGGAGCGGCGCTGCCGCCGCCGGTGCTGAGCAAGTGAGCAGCAGCAGGACCGCGGTGATCGGGCTGAGCGGCGGGCGTCGCATGGTGTTGTCTTCCGGGAGCCCTCCGCGCGGCGAAGGCGCCCTGCGCAGCTCGCGAGGACGTCGCACGCGCGGTGCGCTCGGGCTCAGGGTCGAGGGCCTGACACGGGCGCTCGGGCAACGCGCTCTCTCGATTTCCAGCGCCTATCCTACCAGAGATCACCGCGCGGTTGCGCTCGAAACGCTCGGCTCCAACAGAAGATGTGAGGACGAACGACACGACAAGAAGGCGCCAGGACCAACGACGAGCATTGCGTTTAGATGACAAAAATTCTCACGTCATGTGAGCTTTTGCGCGAAAATTCTGACTCTGTTTTCAACCCGGGTCAGCTGACGCCTGAGATCACGACGAAGCTGCGCTCGAACCACTCACTATGTAGGATAGACACCAGGGCGAGCACATTGCATACAGCGAGAGAATTTTCTCATTCCTGATGAGCTAACGCTCCAAAAAATCTCGACCTGGGTCAGCCGACGCGACGCTGCTCCTCAACCTGGGTGAGCAGACGGCGCCAACCTGAGCTGGTGCCTCAACCTGGGTGAGCAGACGGCGCCCCAACCTCGGACGACGCCAGACGCCCCAACCTGGGTGAGTCGACGCTCCAGAAATTCCCAACCTGGTTGAGCTGGCGCGGGACGGGCGACGCAGCGAGCCTTCAACCAGCGGCCGGAAGCCCCGCGCCGGCGTCACAGCCGCACCGCGATCGGGCGGACCGGCGCGCCGCTGGCTGGACGCCCGGTCTCCGGCCGACGCCGCCAGGTTCCGGCGCCGTGGCGCTGGACGAGCGCTGGATCGCTGGCCCCAAGGTCGACCGGCGCCGGATCGCTGGCTTCAAGCTCGACCCACGATGACGCCGGCGACCCCCGGCCCAGCCGCCTGGCGAGGCCGCACCGAGGCCGTCGCGCCCGCCGCCCCTTCCGCGCTCGCCCTGGGGCGGCGCCGGTCTATACCATGGGGACATGCGCCCCACCGTGCTCCTCTGGGACATCGACGGCACCCTGCTCTCCACCGGCGGCGCAGGCCGGCGCGCCATGGAGCACGCGTTCGCCCGGTTCGCCGACCGGCGCGACGCGTGCGAGGCGTTCTCGTTCGCCGGCATGACCGATCGGGCCATCATCCGGACAGGGCTCGAGACGGTCGGGCGCGAGGCCACGGAGGACGCCATCGACGCGCTCCTCGCGATCTACGTCGAGATCCTCGCGCAGGAGATGTCGCTCGCCGGCGACACCCGGGTCCACGTCGGCGTCATCGAGGCGCTCGACGCCGCCGCCCGGCGCGCGACGTGCGCCATCGGCCTCGGCACGGGGAACGTCCGCGCCGGGGCGCAGGCGAAGCTCACGCGGGTCGGCATCTACGAGCGGTTCGCGTTCGGCGGCTTCGGCTGCGATCACGAGCGCCGCGACGAGCTCCTGCGCATCGGCGCGGCGCGCGGGGCGGCGATGCTCGAGGCGCCGCTCGAGGCGTGCCGCGTCGTCGTCATCGGCGACACCCCGAAGGACATCGCGGCAGCCCGCGCGATCGGCGCCGAGTCGATCGCCGTGGCCACCGGCACCTACGCCCTCGCAGAGCTCGCCGCATGCGCCCCGACCCACAGCTTCACCGACCTCCGGGCGAGGGGCGCGCTCGAGGCGCTGCTCGGTTGAGATCCGAGCTCTCTCGACGAAGCGAGACGAGCGGCCGCCTGACCGCTGCGGCGCCGATGCGACAGCGTATCTCTGCGAGATCACGCCAGCGGTGCTCTGATCCTCCGGAAGAGGATCAGAGAAGGCGACAGGTTCTCTGACGCATAGCGCGGCGAGCGCGAGGCTCAGTAGCGGCTGAACAGGTCCTCCGGCCTCGACGGGCGCAAGGCGGACTCCCTGCTCCCCGGGACCAGCTTGGACGCGTTCGTCGTCGGCTTGCCCGGGGGGCCCGGCGCCGACGCGCTGGAGACGGGAGCGGCCACGAGGGGCGCATCGGCGGGTGGCGTCACCGCCGGCGGCGGCGCCGGAGCCAGCGGCGGCGGCGAGCTCGGTTCAGGGATCGCCGCGCGCGCCTCGTGCGCTGTCGCGAGCGGCGCGGCGGCTGCTGTGCTCGGCTCGGAGGCCGTCGAGATCGCGGCGGCGATGCCCGCCGCGGCTGGCCCGTCCGCGTTCGACGCGGGCTGCGAGAGCCAGAGCGCCGCGCCTGCGAGCGTCCCGACCCCCAGCGCGATCCCGGCGGCGAGCGGCTTGCGGCGCGCCTTCGGCGGCAGCGACGTGACGGCAGCTCCGGTCGATGTCGCGGCGAATCGCCCGCGATCCGGGTCAGCGCCGTGCTCCGGGGCCTCGGTCATCCCGGGTGCGGCCCCCGTTCCCGGGATGGCTGACGGCGCCTCGGGCGAGGGAGGCGAGCCCTGGCCCGCGCGCGACGAGGGAGGCGAGCTCGCGCCAGCCGCCACGGGGGCGCCGCACAGCGGCACGCCGAACACCTCGCCGAGCGCGCTCACCGCGTCCGTGGCCCGGCGGAAACGCGCCGCGGGCTCGAGCGCCGTGGCCCGCGCGAACCACGCGTCGAAGCCGGGCGGCAACGTCACCCCCAGCGAGCGCGCGCGCTGCACCGGCGGCTCCTGCGGGCCGCGGACCGCCAGCATCGCGAACGCGAACACGTCGCTGGCCTCGTTCGCCTCGGGATCCCAGTACGGGAATCCCACCAGCAGCGTGTACGCCATCATGCCCAGCGCATGGATGTCGGCCGCGCTGGTGAGCCTCTTGCCGACCTGGAACTGCTCGGGAGCCATGTAGAGCGGCGTGCCGAGGCTGCGCGTGGCGCCGGCCGCGGTGGCGCCCTCGGCGACGAGCTTCGCGACGCCGAAGTCGAGGACCTTCACGCGGATCGAGCCGTCCTCGCGCTGCGACAGGAAGAGGTTCGCGGGCTTGAGGTCGCGGTGCACGACGTTCGCCGCGTGGGTCCGGTCGAGGGCCAGCGCAGCCTGGTGGAGGTAGGTCACGACGTCGGCCGGCGGGAGGCGGCTCGTGCGCTTGAGGCGCTCGCCGAGCTCCTCGCCGCGGAGCAGCTCCATGACCAGGAAGGGCATGCCCGTCGCCTCGTCGACGCCCGCGTCGAAGACGTCGACGATGTGCTCGCACTCGATCGTCGCCGTGATGCACGCCTCGAGCTTGAAGCGCTCGCGCATCTCCTCGCTCTGGAAGAGGTGCGCGTGCATGACCTTCAGCGCCCGCCGGCGCTCGGTCGCGATGTGCGTCACCTCGTGGATGGCCCCCATCGCGCCGGTGGCGATGAGGCGCACGACGCGGTAGCGGCGGGCGAAGACGATCCCCTCGGCCAGCATGGTCGACACGATCGCCAAGCGTCGTTTAGGGTGCTCTCCCGGTCAAGGCGCCTCGGTGAAAAGGTTCGTCGAGACACGTGTTGACGACAGACCACGACGGAGCACGACGGATCGCGACGATCCGGAGCGCGTCAAAAACGCCCTTGCGCGCCGAGGACCGTTCCCGACGGCCCCACCTGAAGCACGGTTCCGCGGATCCACATCGTGCCAGAGGGGCTCGCGGGCGCGGCCCGGCCGGGGGCTGTCAAGCCGAGCACCGCCGCCGCGCCGAGCGCCGTGAGCCCCACACCGAAGCTGACGGTGCTCACCAGCGCCATCGTGTTCCCGCTCTGCGCGGCGTCGAGCCCTGTCGCGTCGCAGCTCTTCGGATTGCTGGCCTGGATAGCGCTGCCGCAGTGCTCGCTGACGACCGACCTCTTGCCGATCACGAGCGCGCCCATCACCCCGCCGGCCACGAGCCCTGCCACGCCAAGCCCGCCTGTCACGTAAGTCGCCGTCCGCCAGCCCTTCGCGGCTGTCGCCGCCGCCGGGGCGGTCTGCGCGGTCGGCGCCTGGTTCTGGGTCGTGGCCGGGGACGTCGCCAGCGCCGGCGGCTGCGCGGGGGCGTCGGGCGCCGGCGCGAGCTTGATCTCCAGCGTCAGCGTCTTCGTCTCGCCCTCGGCGATCGTGACGCGTTGTTCCCACACGGGCCCTCCGGGCGCCCGGGTCGACATGCGATGTTCCCCCGGATCGACCGGCAGCGCGACGCCCAGCGAGGCCGGCCCAAGCGGGCTGCCGTCGCGCAGCACGACAGTGCCTGGCGGCGCTCCTTCCGGCAGGGCGAGCGAGAGCCTCGGCACGCGCGACGCGAGCCGCTCGCGCTCGTCTCTCGCCACCTTCGGTCGATGTCCTTGACGGGCCCTTTGCGCCGGCGACATCCGCTCCACCCAGGCAAGGTAATTCCCGAGCTGCGTCACCGCCGTCGCGACGCGGCCCCACCGCGACTCGCACATGGCGAGCGTGAACAGCGTGCCCGGCTGGGGATCGAGCTGCTCGCTCTCGGCGAGCGCCGTGCAGCCTGCCTCGTATTTCCCTGCCCCCATGTCGGCGAGCCCTCGATTGAAGAGCTCCTCTGCGGCCGCGGCGTCCTGCGCTCCAGCGGGCGCGGCGAGCGAGAGCGAGCCGAGGGCCATGAGGACTTGCGTGGACCGGCGGAACCAAAGCGTCATGTTCTGTCTCACCAGGCAGGAGAAGGGACCTCGGAGCAAATGGCCGACCGTCCGGCAGGCGCGCGCGCAGATCACCGGAGGCCCGGGCGCCTGGCGCCTACGGCGCCCTCACGCAGCGGATGCCGATCGCGCGGCCGTTGTCGTTCGCAGGGTAATGACCGCGGGATGACGTGCTCAGCCTGGACGACCCGTCGTTCCAGCCTCCGCCCCGGATGATCCGCTCCCCATGGGCCGTCAGCTGAGCGCAATCGGCGCATGGAGCAGGATAACTCAAATACGAGTCCAGCGTCCATTCCGACATGTTGCCTGCCAGATCCGCGTGTCCCCACCTCCCGTCACCCAGGGGCGATTTCGACCCGACCGGCTTCATATGGGCGTACATGCACAGCGTGGGCCCCCCGGGCAGGCAATCGTGCGCGGCGTGGTCCACATCGAGCGTCGTCGAGGACGGCGGGGTGGACCATGGAAAGACGCGCTGCTCGCTCCCGCCGGCTGCCGCGTAGTTCCACTCCGCTTCGGTCGGCAGCCTGCCCCCGTCCCACGCGCAGAAGGCGAAGGCCACATACCAGGTGATGCAGTTCATCGGCAGCTGCTCGTTGTCGTCGGGCGTATCGGTCCACGTGCTGTAGCTGGAGTTGCATCGGATCGACGACCTGAACAGCGCCGGGTCCGGCGGCAGGTTGGCCTCGTCCCAGGCAGAATTCCACCCGCTCCCCGGGATCTGCGGGTGCGCGCCCGCGCCCGCCGTCGGTCGGCTCTCTGGATAGGCGTCGACGAACCTCCGGAATCGCCCCACGGTCACCTCGAACCGGTCCAGCTCGAAGCCGCTCACCGTGGCCGGAAACGCGGTGTCGTTGCCACGCTCGAAGGTCCCTCCCGGGACCGCCATCGTCGCGCAGCAACGCTCGTTGCCTTCCGGTCCGCAGGTCTCGGGCAGCCCGCCGCAGCTCAGGCGGTCGGTGCATGTCCCGACGGCACACAAGGGCATGGAGCCTGCGCATGGCGCCGAGCTCTCCCACTCGCCTCCATTGCACCGTTGCGGCGTCCTGTCGTCGCAGCGACGCTCGCCCGTCGAGCACCCTCCACCGCCAGCGGTGGTGGAGCTGGTCGACGTGGCGGCGGAGGCCGAGCTGGTCGACGTGGCGGCGGTCGAGCTCGTCGAGGGGGGATCGCCGCCCGGGGCGCCGCCGCTCGCGGCGTTGGTCGAGGTCGCGCCGCCGCCCGTGCTCGCGGCGCCGTTCGTGCCTGTGTCGTCGCTGCTTTGCGTGGCCGTGCTGTCGCCGGCACCTGCGCCACCCGTGCTCCCGGTCGCCGCGGCGCTGCGGTCGTCTGGGATATAATCGTCGTCAAGCCCGACGAGCGTGCCGCATCCGCTCCCGACAAAGACCGATGCTCCCCACCACCATCCCGCGCGTCTTCCGAGCATCTCGATTCTTACAGCCGCTCCACGGGTGCTGTCCACTCGGGTGCTCGCCGCTGGCGTCACGAGGTGTTGTGTCCTGTCCGGAAGGCGCCCTCGGGACGCGCCGGCGCGACGTGCCCCGCGATCTCTGCGCTGCGCGCCTGCGTCCGTGCGTGTGAAGAGCGTGTGAAGAGCGTGTGAAGACGAGGTGAGCCGGTCAGCGCGCGCCCGTGGGACTCCGCGCCTCGAAGCGCGCCGGCACCCGGCCCGACGGCCCGAGCGCGGTCGTGCCGCGCGGTCGCGCTTCCGTTGGCCGCAGCGCGACGAGCCTCCCCCGCTGCGCGAGCCGCGCCAGCACGATCGCCATCTCCGTCAGCCCGAAGTGGTTGCCAATGCATACGTGCGGCCCGCCCCCGAAAGGCATGTATGCCCAGTTCTTGCCGGCGCCCGTCGTCGCCGGGTCGCCCGCGAAGCGTTCCGGATCGAAGCGGCGCGGCTCGGGCCAGAACGACGGGTGGCGGTGCATCGCGAAGGGGGAGATGAGGACCGATGTGCCGCGCGGGATGGCATAACCGCGGATCTCGTCGTCCTCGACCGCCTCGCGGACGATCATCCAGGCGGGCGGGTAGAGCCGCAGCGTCTCCCGCAGGACCATGGCCGTCCGCGTCAGCCTGGGCACGTCCTCCGCCTCGGGCGCGCGACCTCCGAGCACGCTGTCCACCTCGCCGCGCACCCGCTCCCATTCGTGCGGGTGCAAGGTGAACAGGACCGTCGCCCACGTCAGCGTGTTCGCCGTGGTCTCGTGCCCGGCGAAGAAGATGTGCAGCACCTCGTCGCGCAGCTCCTTCCGCGACATGCGCTCGCCGGTCTCCTCGTCGCGCGCGTCGAGGAGCGCGTCGAGCAGGTCCCCCGGCCGCTCTCCGCCCTGCTCGCGCCGGTCGATGATGCCGTACACCACCCGGTCGAACGCCGCTGTCGCCTCCCGGATGCGCACGTTGAAGGGCAGCGGCCAGGACAGCGGCACCCTGAAGGGGAGCAGCATCCGGATCTTGATGTAGCGGTCGATCTCCGCGAGCGCGCCGTCGAGCGTGGCGATGTCCGACGGGAGCTGCTGCGAGAACATCGTCTCCACGATGACGTCGCGCGTGATGCCGAGCATGAGATCGTGGGCGTGGAGCTCCTGGCCATCGGTGAGGCGCGCGAGGTGGCGCTCGGCCACCGCGTTCATCGCCGCCGTCATCCTGGCGATCCGCGCGCGGGAGAAGCTCGGCTGCATGATGCGCCGCTGCCGTAGCCAGAACGGCGGATCGCTGATCGCCAGTCCGTTGCCGAAGACGGGCTGTACGGTCTCCCTCGACTTCTCGCCACGCAAGTACTTCCTGGCCGCTTCGTGGAGCACGTAGCGGGCGTCGTCCGGGTGGGTGAGCATCACCATGCCCGCGGCCCCGAACGGGATCCGGGCGATCGGCCCCTTCTCGATGGCGACGCGCTCCAGGAAGCCCGCGGCGTCGACCGCCATCCACGGCAGGCTGCCGAGCAGCGGGATCGAGGGAGCAACAGGGATCTCGGAGGCAGGGCGAGCAGGCGGCGAGGGGGCTGCGGTCGTCATGGGCGGCTCGCCCGACGGTACACCAGTGCCCTCGAAACGTAGTGCGCTCGGTTGGCTTGCGGGCGGAGCCGCTCACCGCCGCGCCCACGTGACCTGACCTGAGACAGTGGTCCTGCCCCGCTGCCGTGGACACCCGTCCGACCGTCCTTGTTCCAGCACCGGTGGCGCCGCACGAGGGGATCACGGGCGGCGCCGCCGGGGCGCTGGCACGCGTCACGCACCATCGAGCGCCGCGAGCTCGGCGTCGAGCTTGCGCGCCGCGCGGGCGTTCAGCCACGCGATGCCACCGAACACGAGCGCGACGAGGGCGAGATGGCCGGCCAGCAGGGCGGCGCGCGCGAGCGTGGCGTGGGGGATGCCCTCGCCGAGCGGGAAACGGAGCGCCGCGGTCACGAGCAGGACGACGAGCCCAGGGACGAGCGGCCCGAGGTACCAGCGCGGGACCGCGCGCAGGAGGTCGCGCTGGCGCGCGAGCGCCCGCCGCAGAAAGGCGAGCTGCTCGCTCGTGGGCGCGTCGAGCGCGGGCGGGCGCAGGTTCGATCCCCGCTTCCAGAGGACGCCGATGACCACGAGGAGGCCGGCCATGAGGAGCGCCGCGCCGAGCGCGGACAGGTGATCCCCGGCGGCGAGCGCGGCGTACGCCTGCGCGCCGAGCGCATAGAGGGCGGCGATGGCCGCGGCGCTCTCCAGCGCATTGCGCGCGCGCACGGTCCTCCTCAGCTTCGAGCCACGTGTCTTCAATGCTTCCATGTCGATCTTCTCCTTGTCAGGCGGCGCAGACTGCCAGAGCCGCTGCAGCTCATCTGTCATGACCCACCGTCCTTCCGCAGCGATTGGGCGAGCTCGGCTCGCAGGCGTGATAGGCGCACCGAGACGTTCTCCGGCGACAGCCCCGTGATCTCGGCGATCTCGCCCCGCTCGAACCCCTCGAGGAACAGGAGCACGAGCTGCCGGTCGAGGGGCCGCAGCGCGCGCACGCTCGCCTCGAGCCGGAGCAGCGCCTCGCGGCCCTCCGCCGCGCGCTCCACGTCGCGGCTCGGCTCGGGGCGGCCCGCGGCGCTCTCGAGCGGCGTCGCGCGCTTCAGCCGATCGCGACGCCCTCGCAGCGCCTCGGTGGTCGCGACGTTGTGCGCGATGCGGTAAAGCCAGGTCCGGTGCGAGGATCGCCCCTCGAACGTCGGGAGCGCCCGCCAGACCGCGGTCCAGATCTCCTGCTGCAGGTCCAGCCGTCGGCTCTCGTCCGCCTCGTAACCGCGCGCGAGGCGCGCGATCGGCGAGGAGAACTCATCGACGAGCTCGGCGAAGCGTGCGTCGAGGGCAGAGGAGTGGTCTTTCGGTCGAGCGTTGCTCACGGCCTCGAGCGAGGTAGTCGTCGGACCCGGGCGGAGCTTGCAGAGAATCGGGACGCTCTCGTTCTTTTCCGGAACGGCGCTCCGGTCGGCTGGCCGCGCGGAGGGCGACGAGCAACGCGACCTGGACTGGGTGAGCCACGCAGCGGAACCTTGCAATTTCGCTGTTATTTTCACGGGTGTTCCCTTCGCGGGGAACTTTTCCTGCGAGCGCGGGTCGTCTGCTCATGCACCCGATCCGCGCGCAGGTCCCCACCGAGAGCATTGCCCGCCCGCCCGAGCCCGGTAGGCCCTACGCGCCCGAGGTGCCCCACGCGCCCCACACACCCGCCCTCCCGTCCACGGACAGGATCCCCAGCCTTCTCTTCGTGGACCCACCCGCGCGGACCGATCTCGACGAGCTGCGACAGTCGCTCTCGTTCGCGTTCACGAGCGGCGTCTCCGGTGGGCTCTTCAGCCAGGCGCTCGATCGGGCGCCCATCGCGCCCTCCACGTGGGATCCGAAGAGCTTCGCGCCCGACCTGTTCCTGGAGGAGCTCGTGGCCCGGTGCTTCCGCGTCCGCGTCGGGGGGCACGAGGCCGTCGTCAACCGGGGGTTCATCCTCCGCGTGCTCTCCCGGCCCCCGAGCGACGCGCGCGTGACCGAGCTCCGGAGGGGGATCCTCCACGAGCTCTCTGGCTCACCCACGTTTCGCGGGCAGCTCGAGAGGCTCTACACGGCCTCATGCCGGATGCGGGGCGCGCTCGAGGGCGCGGTGGCAGGGAAGAAGTTCGATCCGACGCGGCGGCAGCTCGACGTGCTCGCGATCGTCAAAGAGGTCTTCGACCTGATGAGCGCGTCGTTCGAGGGCGCGCGATCGGGCCTCTCCCGGCTGCGCGATTTCGGCCAGGCGGTGCAGACGACCGAGGGATATCGATCGATGGCCGATCTCCTCGATTACGACGAGCACCTCGCGACGCTCCGCCTGGACATCCGCGTCGGCGCCGACGGCCGCATCCGAGGCTTCGACGTCGTGACCGTCCGGGAGCGGCAGGAGAACCCGTTCGTCCTGTCGCCGGTGCGGCGCTGGCTCGCGAAGCTCGAGATGTTCTTCCGCGGGTACAGCTTCGGCGACGGAGAGGTCATGGCCAGGCTCGTCGACGCGGTGTTCGAGGGCGTCGAGGATCAGGTCGTCAAGCTGGTCCCGCTCGTCGGAGAGATGGAGGTCTACCTGGGAGCGCTCGGCTTCCGGGATCTCGCCGAGGCGGCGGGGCTCGAGGTCTGCCTGCCGGAGCTCCGGTCCGCCGCGGAGGGCGAGCGCGTGCTCCTCGGCCTCTTCAATCCGCTCCTCGTCGCCGGCGGAGGGAAGGCGGTGCCGTGCGACGTCGTGACCGATCGGGCCGACACGACGCTCCTGGTCACGGGGCCGAACTCGGGCGGAAAGACGCGCCTGCTCCAGTCGGTGGCGCTGACGCAGCTCCTCGCGCAGGCGGGGATGTTCGTGCCGGCGCGCAGGGCGAGCGTCGCCCGCGTCCCGGGGCTCGTGGTGTCGCTCATCCAGGAGACGAAGTTCGATCAGAGCGAGGGGCGGCTCGGCATGGAGCTCCTCCGGATCCGGGCGCTCTTCGAGGAGCTCGGCCCGGGAGCGATGGTGATCCTCGACGAGCTCTGCTCGGGGACGAACCCGTCCGAGGGGGAGGAGATCTTCGAGCTCGTCGTCACGCTGCTCGAGAAGCTCCGCCCGCAGGCGTTCATCACCACGCATTTCCTGACGTTCGCGGCGCGGCTCGAGCGGGAGAAGGCGATAAGGAACCTCCGGTTCGTCCAGGTCGAGCTCGACGCGGCGCAGAAGCCCACGTACCAGTTCGTCGACGGCGTGGCCGCGACCTCGCTCGCGGCCCAGGCCGCGGCCCGGCTCGGCGTGACCCGCGGCGAGCTCGAGGGCCTCATCGATCGCAACATCGATCGCAACCAGCTCGCGTCCCGAGCGCTGTCCGTCGTCATGGGTCGGGACTCCGCGTTCGCGGGTCCCTCCGTCGTGGGTCGGGAGAGCTGACATGGCGACGTTCCTCACGACGGAGCGGATGAACCCCGCCCTCCGCGCGCGCGTGGAGCGGGCCGCCAGCCACCGGACGCGGGCGCGCCATCACGCGGCTCGAGCCGGGATCAAGGGGACGTTCGCGAGCGACAAGCGGCTCGGGCGCGCGCGGCTGCTCACGCTGCTGACGGCGGCGACCGTCGTGCTCCTCGCGATCGCGATGTACGTCCAGGATCGCCGCGCCATCGAGGCCGAACGGCGCGCCCTCCTGACCGTGCTCGACGAGCGCCGCGCGGAGCTCCCGGCAGGCTACGAGGGCTTCGTCGAGGCGACGGATCGCTGGATCGGCGAGGCCGCGGGCGACGGGGACCTCGCCGATGTCATCGACCCTTCGCTCCGCGCTCCAGGGGCCCTCGACGCCCTGCTCCGCCGGCCCGCGGTGTACGTGCGCGCTCCTCGCGCCGAGCTGCGCGACGCTCGCAGGATCGACGACGCCGCGCGCGGATCCGACAAGGATGCGTTCCTCCTGTGCCTCCTCACGCCTCCGCCCACGTCCGAGGAGCGCGATCTGCTCACGAAGGTGCGAGGCGTATATTTCGGCGGGACCAGGGTCGACGAGGAGACAGCGAACGTCCGCCGGCTCGCCGAGGCGCGGCTCGGCCTCGCGCTGCTCGGCCCCGTGTTCGAGGGCTCGGTGCGCGCGGCCCGCGACGTCGCGGCGGTGAAGAGGCACCGCAAGGAGCTGGATCACTCCCCGATCGAGCTGGCGAAGAAGGCGGCCGGCGCGGAGGTGCTGATCGTCGTGGCCGATAGCCCGGCCGAGAGCACGACGTCCGCGAGCTCGGCGCGCGTCTCGCTCGTGGATCTTGCGGCGAAGAAGGTCCTCTTGCGCCTGGGCCTGCGGGTCGACCAGCAAGGCCTCTCGCCGATGGGCGTGCTCCATCGCGAGCAGATCGAGGGCTGCGGCCTCGCCTTCGCGGTGCGGCGCAGCGTCGAGGAGTGAAGGCTTCAATCCCGGGAGTGCGGGACGGTCACCGAGCTCCGCTCAGCGCGCGCACATCTCCATCAGCATCGTCTCCAGCACCGCCTGCGCCGGCCGGCGGCTGCTCTTCAGCGCGAGATCCGTCTCCGCGAGCACGCGCATCCAGCCGGCGAGCGCGCCCTTCGGGAGCTGGCGGACCGACTGCGCCACGTCGTTCGCCTTGAAGGGGGCCACGCCCGCGCGCTGGGCGGCCTCGGCCTGGCTCGCGCCCCCGGCGAGCGCCGACTCGAACTTCACCATCTGCCGCACCGACCACGACACCGCCCCGAGCAGCCGCAGCCCGCCGTCGCGCGGATCGTAGGCGTCGGCGAGCGCCGCGAGCGCGCGGTCGAGGCGCCGCTTCCCGAGCGCGTCGATCAGCTCCCAGACGGTGCTCTGCCGGATGCGGATGACGATCTGGGCGATCGCGTCCTCGGTGATCGGCTGCTTCGGCCCGACGTACAGCGAGAGCCGCTCGAGCGCGTCGACCACGTAGCCGAGCTCGGGCCCGGCGAGCTCGGCGAGCTGATCGGCCACGTCGGGCGCGATCGGGTTGCCCTTCTCGCGGGCGATGGTCGCGATGAAGCCGGGCAAGGCGCGGCGGTTGAGGGGCTCGCACGCGACAAGGAAATCGCCCTTCTTGGCGGCCGTCACGAGGCGGCGCTGGCCATGGAGCTTCGTCGCGACGAGCACGAGGACCGCGCTCGGCGACGGCGCCTTGGCGTACTCCGCGAGCGCGTCGAGCGGGCTGAGCTGCTTCGACACGCCCCGTTTACCGCTCGCGCCGCTCGCGCCGCGGTCGTCATCCCCCTCGCCGTCGTCGCCGTCGTCCTTCTTCTCCCAGCGATCGACGCCGCGGACGAGCACGAAGCGGCGCGGGCCCATCATCGGCAGCATGCGGGCGGCGCCGAGGATCGACTCGACAGGCGCGTCGCCCGCGGTGAACTTGTCCTCGTTGAAGCCGGCGACGCCCCCCTTGGCCGCCGCTTCCCGGATCGCGCTCACCACGCGATCGACCAGCCAGCGCTCCTCCCCCAGCACGAGGTAGACCGGGCGGAGGGCGCCGGTTGTCGCTTCCTTCAAGGCTTGGTCGGGCGTCACCGCTCCGGCATCGGGCGTTCAGGCAGGTGCGTCAAGGGCGCCGCGCTCGCCCCCGGCGCCGGCGGGCCCGCGCCCCCGGACCTCCCCTCGATCACGGCAGCGAGAACGGGACATCGACGCGCACGTTCGCCCCTGGCGGCGCGACGGCGACCGGCGGCAGCGCGTCGACAAGGCAGGCGGTGACCTCGGGGCGTGACGCCTCGCGGTCCTCGATGATGCCGCGGGCGAGCTGCCGGCCCTGCGCGTCGAACGTGAGATTGAAGACGTACTTCACCCCGCGCGGCGCCGGCTGCGCCGCGATCGCCGGCTTGTAGCAGCGCTCGATCAGGGCCGGCCGGTGCGCCTCGAGCGCCCGCGCGGCCTGCGTCGCGACCTCGTCGCGCGCCACGCTCGGCGCGGGCGCCTGGACCTGGCGCGCCGGCGCGGGCGCCTGGACCTGGCGCGCCGGCGCGCCCGCGCCAGGCGCCCGAGCCGCCGTCTCGGCGGCCGAGGCCGCGTCGGCAGGCGGCGAGGGCGCTCCCCCGGCGGGGCGCGGGTCCGCTGGGGCGCCGGCCGGGCCGTGGCGAAGGCCGAGGTAGACGGCGGCGGCGATCATGGCGCTGCCGAGGAGGATCGCGGTGGGGGTCGAGAGCTGCCTGCCCATGCCGTGGCATTCCCAGTTTGACAGGATCCCCCCCGACCACTCTAGATCCGCGCCGTGTGGTCCGTCCTGCTCGTATTCGCCTTCACGTACATGCTCATCGCGGCGCGGCGCCTGTCGATCCTGCCCATCGGACGCCCGGCCGGCGCGCTCGCGGGCGCGTGCGCCATGGTCTTCCTGAGCGCGATCCAGCCGGGCGCCGGCCTGGATCCGCACGAGGCGTTCGCGGCGATCGAGCCGAACACCATCGGCCTCCTGCTCGGCATGATGCTGCTCTCGGCGTCGCTCGACGCCGGGGGGGTGTTCGAGCGCGCCGCCGCGTGGGTCGCGCAGCGGGACCTGTCGCCGGTCCGCCTGCTCTACCTCGTCACGGTGGGCTCCGGGCTCGCCTCCGCGGTGCTGCTGAACGACTCGGTCTGCGTGATGCTGGCGCCGCTCGTCGACCGGACCGCCCGGCGCGCGGGGCTCGAGCGGGCGCCGTACCTCCTCGCGCTCGCGATGGGCGCCAACGCCGGCAGCGCGCTCACGCTCGCCGGCAACCCGCAGAACATGCTCGTGGGCCACCTCTCCGGCATCTCGTACCGCACGTACCTGCTGGAGGCGGGCCCCGCCGCGCTGATCGGGCTCGCCGTCACGGCCGTGACGCTGCACCTGCTGCTCCGGCGCCGCATCTCGGTGCGGACGCCCGCGCCCGCGCCCGCGCCCGAGCCCGCGCCCGCGCCGGCGGGAGGCGCCCGGCCGAGCGCCCTGACGCCGCTCGCCTGCATCGCGGTCGTGTCCGTGATGTTCGTGCTCGGCGCGAACCTCGCGTGGACGGCGATCGGCGGCGCGACCGCGGTCATCCTGCTCCACCGGCGCGACGCGAACGGCCTGTTCGAGCGGGTGTCGTGGACCGTGCTCGTCTTCTTCGGGGCCCTCTTCATCGTCGTGGCGGGGCTCCAGAAGACCGGCATGCCCGAGCAGGCGCTGCGCGCGGCCAGCCCCTTCCTCCCCGCCGGGCCGACGATGGGCCTGCTCGGGCTGAGCATCGCGATGCTCGTCGGGTGCCAGATCGTCTCGAACGTCCCCTTCATCCTCCTGGCGGACTCGTACATCCGCAGCCAGCCCGATCCGCACCTCGCGTGGATCACGACGGCGCTGGTGTCCACGCTCGCGGGCAACCTCACGCTGCTGGGCTCGGTGGCCAACATCATCGTGGTCGAGACGGTGGGCGCCGAGCGCGACATCGGCTTCCGCGCTTACGCCAAGGTGGGCGTCCCGGTGACGCTCGCCTCGACCGCCGCGGCGCTGGCCTGGCTCCTCCTCGTACGCTGAGCCGCGCGGCCACGGCGCGACCCCGCCGCGCCGCGCCGCCACGCAGAGCAGGTGCCGCGCCGATCACAGCGGCGCCTGCTCGCGCAGGCGCAGGCGGCGATGCCGCACCCCGCCGCGCGCGAAAGGACGCCGCCCCGGCGGCCTTCGCCGCACGTCCAGCCACGCGTGGATCACCGTGATCCCGACGGCCGCACAGAACACAGGCCCCATGGCGAGCATCACCAGGAGCCGCAAGGCTTGCCGGATCGCACGCTTGCTCATGTGGCCCAGCGTACCATCCCCGGTGGGCCCAGCAGCGGATTGAATTGAAAAACTTCAACTGTGCTGCTGGAAAGACCCATGTTCAAGTTCCAGCGCGGAAAAATCTTGTATTGCTGGATCCTGCTCGTTTACAGCTGGGGGTGGCCGATCTCGACCCGCTGTCGACCCTCTGCCGCGCGGCAGGGAGGCCCGTGGAGGCGCGCCTGTGCGGCCGATCTCCTTCGCGGCGGCGAGCGAACCGCGGTCATCCATCTCCCGGAGAAGCCTGAATGGCGCACCAACTATCCAAACGAGTCGCCCTGGTCACCGGCGCTTCCCGCGGCCTCGGGGCGGCCATCGCCCGCAAGCTCGCGGCCTCGGGCGCGCGGGTGGCGGTCAACTACTTCGGCAGCGGCGAGCAGGCGGCGCGCGTGGTCGAGGACATCCGCCAGGGCGGCGGCGAGGCCGAGGCGTTCCGGGCCGACGTGCGCGACGAGCAGGAGGTCACCCGCCTCGTGGGCGAGGTGCAGGCCCGCCTCGGCCCCATCGAGGTGCTCGTGCTCAACGCGACGGGCCCGCAGCCGTTCGTCAAGCTGGAGGACCTGACCTGGAAGCACTGCCTCGACCAGCTCGAGTTCTTCGTGAAGAGCCCGGTCCTCCTCGCGAAGGCGGTGGTCCCTGGGATGAAGGAGCGCCGGTCGGGGCGGATCATCAACGTCGGGTCCGAGGTCTTCGAGCAGGGCGTCCCCGAGTTCTCCAGCTACGTCTCGGCGAAGGGCGCGCAGCTCGGCCTCACGCGCTCGTGGGCGATGGAGCTCGGCCCGCACGGGATCACCGTCAACCAGGTGTCCCCCGGCTGGGTCGTCGTCGAGCGCCACATCCAGGAGGGCGCGAGCGCCGAGGCCATCGAGGCCTACCGGGCGAGCAACCCGCTCCGGCGCATGGGCACGCCGGACGACATCGCCGAGGCCGTCGCCTTCCTCGCGTCCGACGCCGCCGAGTTCATCACGGGCCAGAAGCTGTCCGTGAACGGCGGCAGGACCCTGGCCTGATCGCCCCCAGGGAGGGAGAGCAGGACCCGCGCGTCCCCTGTCTCGTGGATCGGGTCAGCGATTCCGGCGGCCCGCTCCGCCGCGCCACCACCGCGCCTTCACGACGAGCACCCCGTAGACGACAAGGAGCGGGCTCACCGCGAGGTGCGAGAGCAGCGCGAGCGCCAGGAGCACGCCGTTGACGCCGTCGTCCGGGCTCTTGGCGCGATCGCGCAGCCCTCCCATGATCTCGATCACGCCGGTGGCCAGGTTGAAATACGTGAGTCCTGTCACGATCAGCGCGAGGGGCAGGAGCGTCGCGGTGATCACCGCGGGCCAGCGCAACCCCACGCCGCGCCGGAGATAGTGAACGAGCAGCGCGACGCGCCAGCCAGCGACGACCGAGAGAAACCCGAGGTTGATCTGGATGGCCACGGGCATCGAGGTGAAGCGCTCGACCGGGATCGCATAGAGCGCCGCCGGGGGCGCCGTCATCGTGATGACGGTCAGGAGCTTCACGTACGAGAGCCGCAGCTCACCCGGGCGCCGGAGCGGCGCCACGACGACCCAGAGAAACGCGCTCAGGACGATGGCATAGACGACCGAGCCAAGGCCCGTCTTGCGCCAGGCGCTGGCGACCGGATCGTCCCAGAACCGCCCGACGCCGACGAGCCAGGTGCAGGCCAGGCCGAGCGCGAGGTGCCGCCCGTCGAGGCGCGCGAGGTCGTCGGGCGAGAGCCGGAAGGTGAGCAGCCGCCCCGCGGCGCGGGCGAACGACGGTCGATCAGGATCGCGCATGCCGTCCCCTGCGGGCGCGTGTGGCGCGGCGAAACCGGCTGCGCCGGCGCGCGGTCTCCCCCGGACTGTAAAGCTCGCTCATCAGCCAGCGGAACCCTCGCTCGAGCGCCTCCACGCTCATGCGCGCTGGCCTGAAGGTCACGTCGAACAGCGTACACGCGTCCCAGAACACGGGGCGGAGCAGCCGCCCCTGCGCCTCGAGCGCGCGGTGGAGCGCGGTGCCCGGGAACGGCGTGAGCACCGTGATCTGCACCTCGGCGAGATCGCACTCCCGGGCGAACGCGAGCGTGCGCTCGAAGACGCCCTCATCGTCCTCGTCGAAGCCGAGCACGAAGCAGCCGTTCACCGGGATCCCACGCTCCTGGATGCGGCCGACCGACTCGACGTAGCGGGCCCGCTCCGCGGCCTTGAACCCCCGCGGCTCCGCGGCCCGGAGCGCGGTCGGATTGACCGACTCGAGGCCGATGAGCAGCTCGGCGCAGTTGGACTCGGCGAGCAGATCGAGGAGCTCCGGATCGTCGGCGACCGAGATGTCCGTCTCGGTGAACCACGCGATCGGGCGCGCTCGCCGCGCGTTGAGCTCGACGAAGAGCCGCGCGAGCTCCCGCGCCCAGGGCCTCTGCACGAACGTGTTGTCGTCGGCGAGCTCGAGGAACGGCTGCGGCCACACCTCGATGATGGCGTCGAGCTCGCGGCGGATGAGCGGGATGGGCTTGCGCTTGTAGGGGCTGATGAGCCGCGAGGCGGCGCAGAAAGTGCAGGCGAGCGGGCAGCCGCGCGTGGTCTGGAGCGTGAACCGGTTGTACCGGGCGACGTCGAGCAGATCATAACGCGGCACCCGGGCGCCCTCGATCGGAAACGCGGGCCACGCGCCGCTCCGGGCGCTGTACAGCGGGCGCAGCCGGCCCTCGTCGAGCTCGTGGAGCAGCGCCGGCCAGAGCAGCTCCCCCTCGCCCTGGACGACCGAATCGGCGTGCTGCGCCGCCTCGTCGGGGAGCGCCGAGGCGTGCAGGCCGCCGAGGACCACGGTGACGCCCTCGGCGCGCAGCCGGTCGGCGAGCGCGTAGGCGTCGAGCGCGCGCGCCGCGAGCGACGAGATGGCGACGACATCGTACCGGCCGTCCACGATGCGCGCGACGTCCGCGTCGGCGATGGCGTCGAGCTCGCGGTACTCCACCTCCCAGCCCTCGGGCGTGTGCGCGGCGATCGTGAGCAGCCCCAGGCTCGGCAGCGACGCGATGACCTCGCTGCGCTCGACGAAGCCCGGCAGCGTCAGCCCCAGGCGCGCGAGCTCCTCGTCCTTGACCCGGACGCCGCTCATCGCGAGAAGAAGCGCGCGTCGCGACCTTCGCCCCATCGTCGTCCCAGGAGGCATATCGCCGTCCTTCCCGGCGGAAAATGAAGTTCGTGCGACGAGCACGCAGCGCAGCCAGCCGCGAGACGCCTGCGCTACGCGGCGAGGCGGCGGCCGCGCGTCGTCACAGGCGCCCTTGATGCCACAGGGAGAGCAGGTCCATCGACGTCGCGACGACGACGTGGATGGCGCAGCCGCCCCAGATGGAGTCGCTCTTCAGGCTCACCGTGCCGAGGATGAACCCGGCGAGCACCGAGCCGAGCGCCTCGGGCAGCGGCTTGCCGAAATGGATCATCGCGTAAGGCACCATCATGGCGAAGATCGACGAGTAGCCGAGCGCGCGGCGGATCCCGTGGAGGAAGAAGCCGCGGTAGAAGAACTCGAGCGCGACGAATTGCGCTGCATAGAGCGCCTCCCACGCCCAGAGCCAGGGCCACGGGCCCTCGCCCGGCGCGAGCTTGTAATAGGGATACTTCGCCTGGAAGGCCGGCGAGAGCGACGCGGCGAAGAGGAACGGCGCCATGACGGCGAAGAGGAAGCCATAGACGGGCAGGTGCCGCGCCGTCCCGCGGACGCGCAGGCCGAAGCTCCGGATCGGCGCCCGCAGCACGAGCTTCGCGACGACGAGGGTCGGTATCAGATAACCGACGAGGCGGCCGAGCGCCCAGACGATCCGCTGGTGAAAGCGGCGATCCGGCGACGTGTTCAGCGCGTCGTGGAGCCTCGCCGCGGCGCCGTCGAGGCCCACGGCGCGCAGGCCATCGACCATCCAGCGCGTGTCGTTCTCGTTGCCCGCGAACCGGACGAAGATGAGCACGCCGATGACGGTGAGGAACACGCACACCATCCGGCGGGTGACCTCCCCCGCGGGCGTGGTGGCCCGGTGCTGCGCCGCCTCGGCGTCGAGCCGATCGCGCAGGTCGATGACGTACTCCTGCCAGATCCGGCGGAAAAAGCGTCCGATCACGCGCCGTGCTTATCACCGCCGGCGCCCCCGACACAACGTGGGGCAGGGCGCTTCTACTGCTGGGTGGTGGGATTGACGATGATCTCGACGCGCCGGTTGTTGGCCCGGCCCTCGGTGCTCGTGTTCTCCGCCACGGGGCGGTCCGGCCCGTGGCCGACGGTCGCGATCTTGTCCCCGGGCAGCCCCGCCGTGATGAGGTGGGCCTTCACGGAGTCGGCGCGCTCCAGCGAGAGCTTGCGGTTCGCCTGGGCGGAGCCGGTCGAGTCGGTATGCCCCTCGATCCTGATGGGCGGCGACCCCTGGTCCTTCAGCGTGGCCGCGACCTGGCTGAGCTTCTCCTTGGCGATCGGCAGGAGCTCGGACTTGCCCGAGGCGAAGAGCACCGCGCCGGAGAGCGTGATGACCACGCCGCGCTTCTCCTCCTTCACCGCGGCGATCTCCTTGAGGCTCGCGAGCGCCGCGTTCGCGACGCGCTCGGCCTCCCGCCGCGCCGCCTCGGCCTCCTGGCGGGCCTTCTCGGCCGCGGTGCGCGCGCTCTCGGCCTGCAGCCGCGCGCTCTCCGCCTGCTGCTGCGCGGTCTCGGCCTGGGCGCGCGCGTGCCGCTCGCGCTCGATCTGCTGCTGGCCGCTGTGCAGCGCCTCCCTCGCGCTGGCGAGCTGCTGCTGCGAGAGGTCCTTGAAGGCGTCCTCGGCCGCGGCCTTGTC
This sequence comes from Sorangium sp. So ce327, assembly GCF_051530205.1. Lineage (NCBI taxonomy): Bacteria > Pseudomonadati > Myxococcota > Polyangiales > Polyangiaceae > Sorangium > Sorangium sp. So ce327. The sequence continues at coordinate 7,888,338 of NZ_CP150330.1, forward strand.
GCGCTGCGCCTGCAGCATCGCCGCCGCCGCCTCGGCCTCCTGGGCCTTGCGGTCGGCGATGTACGCGAGATCGCGCGTCTGCGGGGCCTCGGGCTCCTCGCCGAACGCCCCCTCGGCGCGGGAGAGCGCCTGCTTCGCCGTGTCGAGCTGGGCGGGCGCGAGGCGCGAGGCGGCGCCTTCCGCGGCGCGCCTGTAGCTCGCGCGGGCGTCGACGAGCTCCTTCGGCGGGACCGCCGCGCCGCACCCCGACGCCGCGTAGAGCGCGGCGCACAGGGCGAGAGACCGGGCAGGCCAGGACGGGTTCTTCACCAGGGAAGCCATCAGCATCACCTCTCGCTTCACTTGACCCCCGTCTGCTTCATTTTCTCGACCTGCTTCAGCGCCTCCTGCGCCTCGGCCTGCGTGGAGCGCGCCTTCGCGAGCGCCAGCGCGAGCTCGGCGTCGGCCTCGGCGCGCTGGAGGAGGCGCGTGGCGGACTCGTTGTCCTCGGCCTGCATCTGCTGCTTGGCCTTCTCGAGCTGCTCGCGCGCGAGCTTCAGGTGGAGGGTGGCCTGCGGGTCGGACCCGGCGCCCATCTCGTCGGCCGCGCGGATGGCGGCCTGGGACGAGGCGAGCTGGTCGTTCGGCGGAGGCACGGTGCCGCCGCACGCGGCGAGCGCAAGACCGAGCACTGCAGCGAGCACCGCGGCCGGGCTCGCGAGGCGGCGTAGGGGTGGCTTGTTGATCGGGCTTCGGTTCACCCGGCCGTTGTACAACACCCGAGGTCTCCGAGAAATCAGGAAACCCCTGTCATTGCGAGCGATCTCGGCCGTCTGCCTCGGTCCGCCGCGCCGGGACAGGCGCTACTCGACGCGCATCGAGCTCGCGCGGACGATGCGGATCCGCGCGTCACGCGCGTCGGGCTGGTTGACCGCGCGCGCGAACTCGGGCGCGGCCGGGGAGGCCACCTCGACGACGGACGCGGTGGAGCCGATGCGGATCGCGCCGATCTGCTGGCTCGACACGCCGCCGCGGCGGCACACGAGCGCGAGCAGGCGCCGGGGGTCGGCGCCGTGGCGCTCCCCCCAGTTGACCTGGAAGGGCACGAAGGGGAGGCGCGGGGGCTGCTCCCCGTTGCCTTGACGAGCGGCGGGGCGAGCGCGCGACGGCGCCTCGGACCAGGGCGGCGCGGAAGGCCGGGCGCGCGACGGCGCCCCGGACCAGGGCGGCGCCGGCGGCCGGGCGCGCGACGGCGCCCCGGACCAGGGCGGCGCCGGCGGCCGGGCGCGCGACGGATGCGGCTCGGAGCGGGGCGGCGCGACGGCGGTGACGGGCTGCGGAGCGCAGGGGCCGGTGTGCTTCGCCCGCGCGAGGAGGGCCGCGACGAGCTCGGTCGCGTCCATGTCCGCGAGCAGGCGGGCGGCGAGCTCCCTGTGCCGCGCCTCGGGCGCGGGGCCGGACGCCTCGCGCGGGGCGCGCACGTTCGCGTCGACCGCGGCCGCGTCGACCGAGGCCGCGTCGACCGCGACGGCATCGCCCGCGACCGCGTCGCCCGAGGCCGCGCCCTCCCGGCGCGCCGGGGCGAGCTCGGCGGCGAGCCGCTCGTCGGCGGCGCGGAGCACGTCGTCCGGCGACGGCGCCGGCCGGAACGTGGCCTCGACGCGCGCGCGCCGGAGCAGCCTCAGCGCGTGCTCTCGCGCGAACGGCGCGACGAGCAGCACGCTCGTCCCCTTGCGGCCCGCCCGGCCGGTGCGGCCGCTCCGGTGCGTGAAGATCTCGGGATCGCCCGGGGGATCGGCGTGGATGACGCGCCCGACCTCGGGGACGTCGATGCCGCGCGCGGCCACGTCGGTCGCGACGAGGGTCGTGACGGCGCCCGAGCGAAACGCGTCGAGCGTGCGGGTCCGCTCGCGCTGCTCGAGGTCGCCGCTCAGGGCGCGCGCGGGCAAGCCAAGCGCGGTGAGCTTGTCGGCGAGCTCGGCGGCGCCCTCGCGGGTGCGCACGAAGACGAGCGTGCGCTCGCCGGGCGCGAGGAGCAGCAGGTTCACGACCGCCGCGTCGCGCTCCGCCGGCAGCACGAGGTGGGCGACGTGGGCGATGTCGCCGTTCGCGGCGCCGGGGCGCGTGCCCTCGACGCTCACCGCGTCCCGCTGGAAGCGATCGGCGAGCGCGCGGACCTCGCGGGAGAAGGTGGCCGACACGAGGTGGGTCTGGCGATCCTCGGGCATCTTGCCGACGATCGCCTCGAGGTCGTCGCGGAAGCCGAGGTCGAGCATCTGGTCCGCCTCGTCGAGCACGAGGGAGAGGACGCCGCGGGGGTCGAGGGTCCCGCGCTCCAGGTGATCGAGCAGGCGGCCGGGCGTCCCGGCGATGACAAGGGGGTCGCGCCGCAGCGAGCGCGCCTCGGCGCCGAAGCTGGTGCCGCCGGTGACGCACGCGACGCGCGCGCCGAGGGGCGCGAGCAGCCAGCTGAGCTCGCCGGCGATCTGCGCGGCGAGCTCGCGCGTCGGCGCGATGATCACCGCGGCCGGAGCCGCGACGGTGCGCGGCGCGCCGTCGGGCGCGGCCGCGGCGGCGCGGTCGGCGAGGGCGCGCTCGAGGCGGGGGGCGAGCGCGAGGCCGATGGCCACGGTCTTTCCGGAGCCGGTCTGCGACGAGACACGAAGGTCCCGCCCGGCGAGCTCAGGGGCGAGGACAGCCTGTTGGACGGGGGTGAGTGAGGTGAAGCCGCGGCGGGCGAGGGCGCCCGCGAGCGGCGCGGGCAAGGCGTCGAGCGATGAGGCTGGATTCATGAAAGCCGCGCAACCTAGCAGAACCTGGACGGTTGTCGCGGCCAATCGCGTACCGAGCGTGGCGCAGCGCGGCGCGGCCGCGCTGCGCTCCGGGGGCGGGAGAGCTCCCCCGCCCTGCCGGGATGATGGAACCGCCAGGGCGCCAGAAGACGCCAGAGAACGCCAGAAGACGCCAATATTATTGAGATTTTCTTGGCGTCCTTGGCGTCCTTGGCGTCCTTGGCGGCTCAGAAGCCCCGAGTTTCAGTCAGCGTGCCTCACCCGCCGCGCTCCGGATCACTGGGCGCTCGCCTTGGCCTTCTCGTCGAGCCAGGCCACCGTCCACGCGAACGGGCTGTTCCAGTTGATGGTGATCTCGTTGACCGACCACGCCCCGATGTCGTCGAGGTAGCACTTCTGCGGGGCGCACTTCGCGCGCTCGGCCGTCTCGTCGAGCGCCGCTTGCGCCACCTCATCCTCCAGCCCGGAGTTCGGCCCACCGGAGACCGCGCCGGGCGGGGCGGACGGGAACGACGCGTCCACCTGGTGCGCCCAGAAGCGATGATGCGGGTTCTCGAGCGGGTTCTCGCCGTAACCGGAGACATAGGACTTGTCCATCGGGTTGCGCCCGAGGAGGTAATCCGCGCCCGACGCCACGCCGTCGAAGTACTTTTGCTCGCCGGTGAAGTCGTGGGCGAGCGCCAGGACAAGCATGTTGTTGAGCACGAACGAGTTGGAGCCCCAGGGATACCCTTTCGCGTTCGCCTTGAAGGGCACCCGGTAGCCCTCCGCCCCGATGACCTCGAGGTACTTGTCGGCGATGGCGACGAGCTTCGTCCGGGCCGCCTCACGCTCCGCCGCGGCGTGCTGGGCCTCGACAACGGCGAGCGAGATGGCGCCCAGCCCGTCGACCTGCCCCCACGTCATGGCGCTGAACGTGCCGTCCACGCCGCCGAGCTCCTCGTTGTAGGGCGACGCCGCGAGCTCAGCCTGATACCTGGCGCCCTCCGTGGTGAGGAAGAGCTCGGCGGCCGCCCAGTAGAACTCGTCGCTCAGCTCGGCGTCCCCGTAGCCGCCGCCGCCCACGACGCCGCTCTCGTCCGGCACCACCTTCGGGTTCGCCTTCGCCGCGGTCCACGCCCGCGTCGCGGCCTCGAGGCACTGGGCCGAGAACGTGGGATCGAGCTCGCGCCAGATGCGCGCGGCCTGGGCCGCGGTGGCGGCCAGGTTGAGCGTCGCCGCCGTGCTGACCGGGCGCAGGAAGCGCGGCTGCGGATCCTCGTGCGGCGGCAGCGGCAGGCCGGTCCACTCCAGGTCGTGGATCTTGTGGTGCACCATGCCCGCGCTCGCCTGGCCCTCCGGCACCTGCATCGCGAGCATGAACTCGATCTCCCACCGGGCCTCGTCGAGGAGGTCGGGGATCTGGTTCGCGTTCTCGGGGATCTTCAGCTTGCCGTCGCCGAAGTCGTCCGCCGTGGACCCGAGCGCGACGAAGCGCTCGTACTGGTTCAGCAACGTCCAGGCGGAGATACCGCCGTTGACAACGTACTTGCCGTGATCGCCGGCGTCGTACCACCCGCCGGTGACATCGAGCGTGTACGTGCAGCCGATATCCGCGCCGCAAGGGGCCTCGTCCGGCAGGTGCCCCGCCGGGCGCGCGTGGTCCGGGCCAACGTACTGCTCCAGGATCTCGATGCCGGAGCGGTTGTGATAGAAGTACGCGAGCGCGTCGTACTTCATCTGAGAGTAGATGGTCGAGCCCACGTCGAACGGGTGGCTCGACACCTCCCCGACACGGAGGGTGTACCCCTCGCCGGGGGTGGTGAAGCCGCTGAAGTCGATGGTGTGCACGTGCTCGCCGGAGCTCGCGTCATCGCCCACGACGCGGGTCGCCCCGCTGGCGACCACCGTGCCGCCGGCGTCCACGAGCTCCCACGCATGCGGCTTGTCGGCCTCGGCGACGACCGTGGCGACCTTGGCGGCGGCCGGCAGGTACCCGACCTGGTTCACGCGGATCAGCTCGGTGCCCGACGGCGGCACCGTCTCGATCGGCGCCTCGCCCCCCGTGCCCCCCGTGCCCCCCGTGCCACCCGTGCCCCCCGTGCCACCCGTGCCGCCGGCGCCGCCAGAAGCCCCCGCGCCGCCAGCGCCACCCGCGCCGCCGGAAGCCCCCGCGCCGCCCGCGCCGTCCAAGGGGCTATCGTCGCCGCAGCCAACAACCGTGAGGCCGCCCGCGAGCGCCAGAAGAAGAGACCCACCCAAACACAGCCAGGAACGCTCCCGACGAGCCGACTTTGCAGCCAAAAGACAAAGCATGATGCGTATCTCCAGGTAAAGTTGAAGCCGCGCGGCCAGACGGCGCACACGGAATCTTACAGCGCCGTCACCATCGATGAAGTCGATGTCGGTGTCAAGCGCGATTGTGGGCTCCGGGCGTGGGAGCGGGCGACGCGTGGTCGTCAGTAGTGCCAGGGATAACGGGTGAAGTCCGGGCGGCGCTTCTCCAGGAAGGCGTCTCGACCCTCCTTCGCCTCCTCGGTGCCGTAGGCGAGCCGCGTCGCCTCGCCGGCGAAGAGCTGCTGTCCGACGAGCCCCTCGTCAGGCAGGTTGAAGCCGTACTTCAGCATCCGCATCGCGGTCGGGCTCTTCGAGTTGATGATGGCGCCCCACCGCAGCGCCTCCTCCTCGAGATCCGCGTGAGGGACGACGGCGTTGACCATCCCCATCGCCGCCGCCTGCTCCGCCGTGTAATCGAGCCCGAGGAAGAAGATCTCCCGCGCCTTCTTCTGCCCGACCTGCCGCGCGAGCAGCGCCGAGCCATACCCGCTGTCGAAGCTCGCGACGTCCGGGTCCGTCTGCTTGAACATCGCGTGCTCGCGGCTCGCCAGCGTCATGTCGCACACCACGTGGAGGCTGTGGCCGCCGCCCGCCGCCCAGCCGGGCACCACCGCGATGACGACCTTGGGCATGAACCGGATGAGCCGCTGCACCTCCAGGATGTGGAGCCGGCCGAGCCGCGCCGGGTCGGCCTGCCCCGCGCTCTCTCCCTCGTATTTGTACCCGTCCTTCCCGCGGATGCGCTGATCGCCGCCCGAGCAGAACGCCCAGCCGCCGTCCTTCGGCGAAGGCCCGTTGCCGGTGATCAGCACACAACCCACGTCCGAGGTCGTGCGCGCGTCCTCGAGCGCGGTGTACAGCTCATCGACGGTGCGGGGACGAAACGCGTTGCGGACCTCGGGGCGGTTGAACGCGATGCGGACGGTGCCCTGGTCCACGGCGCGGTGATAGGTGAGATCCTCGAACGAGAACCCATCGACCTCACGCCAGCGCGCCGGGTTGAAAATCGCAGAGACGGTCATGGCCCACTCCTTTGGGGCGCGGACCGTACTCGCCTCATCGTGGGCTGGCAACCTCGGCGACATGACAGTGGCGACCTCCGGGCGCGCGCGTGTTCGCCGGCCCCGGGCGTCCCTCTGGCGCAGCCGGCCCAGCACGCCCGCTACCCAGCCTCCCGATACCCTTGACACATAAGCCGTTCTCGTGGACAAGCAGGCTTCGACGCGCGGGGAGGTCGACGTCGCGCCGCCTGGGGATTGCGCGCGCGCGCTCTGGCCAGGCGGCGCGCGAGGCGCTCGCCGGCGTTCGGACAGGAGAATCGCTGATGGCGGGCGGCCTCGAAGGCGGGCGCGCTCCGCCTGCCCGCGAGGGGGACGACATGGGCTTGAGCTATGAACGACTTTTCCAGATCTCGTCAGGACTCCTCGCCACCGCGGACGCGCGTGGCTACTTCCGTGATCTGAGCTCTTCCTGGGAGCATGCCCTCGGCTGGTCCCTCGACGAGCTCAGGGCCAGGCCCTACATCGAGCTCGTCCACCCCGACGACCGCGAGGCCACGCTCGCCGAGGCCACCGCCCTCTTCCAGGGTCGCGCGAACGGCCGGTTCGACAACCGTTATGTGTGCAAGGACGGCTCGTACCGGTGGCTCGGCTGGACCGCCCGGGTGGACATGGACGAAGCGCCCTCGGAACGGCTCATGGTCGCCACGGCGCTCGACCTGACGAGCGACCGGGAGCGGACCGCGCAGCTCACGCAGGCGGCGGAGCTGACCACGGTCTACGAGAAGCTGTTCCGGGTGTCCGTGGGCCTGCTCGTGACCCTGGACGCAGAGGGGTACTTCCGCCACGCCAACCCGGCCTGGGAGCGCACCCTCGGCTGGTCCCCCTCGGAGATGATCGCGAAGCCGTTCATCGAGTTCGTCCACCCCGACGACCGCGAGGCCACGCTCGCCGAGGCCGCCGCGCTCTTCCAGGGCCACACGACCATCAAGTTCGACAACCGGTACGCGTGCAAGGACGGCTCGTACAGGTGGCTCGCGTGGACCGCTCACCTGGACGCGGCGGAGGAGCCGTCGCGCCGCCTCGTCTATGGCACCGCCCACGACGTCACGCCGTACAGGGACCTGCTCGACAAGCTGGAGCGGACGCTCGCGCGGCTCCGCGACACGATGCAGGCGATGTCGACGCCGCTCATCCCGATCACCGATCGCATCATGGTCATGCCCCTCGTGGGCCAGATGGACTCGGAGCGGATCGATCAGGTGATGTCGGCCGCGCTCGCTGGAGTCCAGTCCACCCAGGCTCAGGCGGTCATCCTCGACGTGACAGGGCTCAAGGAGATCGACACGCGGGTCGCCGCCGGCCTCGTCGACACCGCGAAGGCGCTGCAGCTGCTCGGCGCACGGACGATCCTGACCGGCATCCGGCCAGCGGTGGCGCAGACGCTCGTCGGGCTCTCGCTCGATCTGGCGGGCCTCCTGACCAAGAGCACGCTCCAGAGCGCCATCGCCTTTGCGCTGCAAAGCGACCAGGGCGCGCCACGGGCACTCGCCCAATAAAAGCGTCGGAAACGTGCCGGCGCGCAGCGGCGGAGCGGCCGAGCGCGCGGGGCGGATGCGCGCGCCGGGGGGCCTGGTGTATAAGGCCGCGTGGCGTGTGTTCGTGTCCCCGGAGGTCGCATGTCGCTCGGCCAAGGTTCGGTCGCAGGAGCCTGCTGCGCGGCCATCGCGCTGCTCACCGCCGTGTCGGCCTGCTCGACCAGGGTGCGGAGGTTCGGAGACGACGACGCCGGAGGCGGCGGGAGCGCCTCGGCGTCGAGCGCCGGCGGCTCGGCCGGGAGCGCCGGCGAGGGCGGCTCTGCCTCGAGCGTCGGCGGCGGCTCTGCGTCGAGCGGCGGGAGCGGGTGCGAGCCCGGTCGCCAGGAGGCCTGTTACGGTGGCCTGCCCGCCACGTTGAACCGCGGAGCCTGCCGCGCCGGCGTGAAGATCTGCGACGAGGAAGGGAACGGGTTCGGCCCGTGCACCGGAGAGGTGCTGCCCGCCGCCGAGCGCTGCGACACCGCCGAGGACGAGGACTGCGACGGCGCGAGCAACAAGGGGTGCGCCTACCGCCGGTGCGCGGACGTCCCCCGCGGCCTGCCGAGCGGCGTGTACACCCTCGATCTGGACGGAGCCGGCGGAGATCCCGAGTTCCCCGTGGTGTGCGATCTGGAGACGGACGGAGGAGGGTGGGCGCTCGTCTACAACAGCGTCGGTTCGGCGGAGGGAACGACGCTGTCGTTCTGGGACATCCCGTACGCCGAGCGGCTCGGGACCAAGGGCGAGCCGGCGCTCGAGCGGAACTTCTACAGGGGCTCCCTCTACCTCGTCGGCCGGGAGTACCGCGACGAGATCGCGGATATCAAGGGCACCGTCGCGGAGGTCATGCGGGCGACCGCCGAGGGCATCGACACGACGACCATGAAGCTCCTCCGCCCCCTGCACGTCTCCGGGGACGCCGACGTCTTCTTCTCCCATTTCCTCTCGGGGTGGTCGTCGGGCGATCACGACGGTGACACTGCCCCCGATAACAACTGCGCCATCGCAGCCCTGAACGTCACGCAGCACTACGCGCAGTGCTGGGAATACAACCTCGGCGCGGACGGGGACGCGCCGTTCGACGACGGCGGCTGGGGTCCCCACCTCGGCACGCACATCGCGGATCAGGCCCGGCTCGCGAACGACAATACGCGGTATACCCGGGTGCGGCGAATCTCTCGCTGGACACGGTGGTGAGCCGGGCCCTCAGGCGTAGCACCGCGCGTACCTTCGCGGATTTGGTGACAATTTCCGAGAGGCTCGGGTATGCTGCCCCGGCCATGCGCTTCTATGCACTGACTTTTTTGACGCTCTTCGCGAGCCTCTGCCTGGCGAGCTGCTGGAACAACGGCGGCTGCGTGGAGGGCGACGCGTGCGAGTGCTCCCAGGGTGACGAGTGTTACCTCGGCTGCGACGGTGACGATTGCGACCAGCGCTGCTTCCAGATGAATCGCTGCGGCGCCGTCTGCGAGCACGGGTGCTCGTTCGAGTGCTTCGACGTCGACGAGTGCTCGGCTTCCTGCGGAGACGACTGCGATCTGCGGTGCCATAACACGACGGCGTGCGGGGCCATCTGCGATCGCGACTGCCGGTACGAGTGCCACGACACGAGCCGGTGCGGCGTCAGCGTCGGCTCGGGCAGCGTCGTGACCTGCCGGAACGTGGCGACCTGCGAGGTCGAGTGCCGGGGCTCATGCGAGGTGTTCTGCGACAACGTGGGCGGCGAGTGCCGCGTCACCTGCCCCGGCGGCGAGGCTGCGGTCATGTGCCCGAACGGCTCGCGCTCGTGCGGCGGATGCTGAGGAGACCGAGACCGATGCAGAGAGCGATGACATCGCAGCTTCGCGCGCCGCGCCTCATGGCCGCCGCGCTCTCGTTCGCGGCGCTGACGATCGGGTGGACCGAGGTCGGCGAGGCGCAGATGACGATCAAGCGCCCCGGCGATCGCCCCGATTACAAGGTCGAGCTGGAGCCGCACCTCCTCCTCACGCCGTTCGAGCCGCTCGGCGGCCCCGGCGCCGGGAACGGCCTTGGCGCCGGGATGCGCGTCACCATCGACATCGCGCCCGACGGCTTCATCAAGCGGATCAACGACTCGGTCGGGATCGGCTTTGGCCTTGACGGCATCCACTACGGAGGGGACGGGGACTACCGCGGCGAGTGCACCCGCTTCGAGAACGGGCCCGCGGGCACGCGTGTCTGCACCGAGGTCGACCGGTACGGGGGGCCCTCGGACTACGTGTTCGGCTCGGTCGTGATGCAGTGGAACTTCTGGCTTCACCGGAAGTGGTCGGTCTTCGGCGAGCCGGGGCTGTCGCTGTATCTCGGCGACGTGGGCCGCAACGGGGTCTTCGGGGTCTCACCGGCCCTGTTCGTCGGCGGGCGCTTCCACTTCACGGAGAACGTGACGCTCACGATGCGGCTCGGATACCCGGCGTTCTCGGTGGGCGTCTCGTTCCTCCTGTGAATTTCGCGCGCTCGCGGACGCCCGCGTCGCGCGCCCCCGCGCCCCTCCCGCGCGTAGAGCGCCTCCTCACCGCTTCCCCGCGACGCCGGCCGACCTGATATCCTGCGCCGCATGCCGGAGACGCCGCGATCCGAAGAGACGCTCGGCTCGGCCTTGGTCGAGGACCTCACGGTCCCGAGGCTCGGCGCGCCGGCCGCGCAGCCCATGGAGGAGCTCTCGAGCTCGGCGCTCACCGAGGACATCGAGGCGATCGAGGCGGCGGCTGCCGGGAGCGCGGGCGGCGACCCGCTGATCGGGAGCCTGATCTCGGGGCGCTACCGCGTCCACGAGCTCATCGGGGAGGGCGGGATGGGCGCCGTCTACCGCGGCGAGCAGGTGCACCTCCGCAAGCAGGTCGCGATCAAGCTGCTCCGGCCCCTCGCCCGGCGGATGCCGGAGCTCGTGGTGCGGTTCGAGCGCGAGGCCGTCGCGGGAGCGCACATCCGGCACCCGAACGTCGTCGCCGCCATCGATTTCGGTCAGCTGGACGACGCGTCGTTCTTCCTCGTCCTCGAGTACGTCGAGGGCACGCCGCTCAAGGAGGCGATCTCGGGGGGACGGCTCCCGCCCGCGCGGGCGCTCCGCATCGCGCGTCAGATCGCGTCGGCGCTCGCGGCGGCGCACGAGAAGGGCATCGTCCACCGCGACGTGAAGCCCCAGAACGTCCTGCTCGACGCGCACGATCAGGTCAGGCTCATCGATTTCGGGCTCGCGAAGGTGAACGTCGATCTCCTGTCCAGCCAGAGCCGCAAGACGGCGACGCCGAGCCCCGCCCTGACCAGCGCCGGCGAGGTCTTCGGCACGCTCGCGTACCTCGCGCCGGAGGCGCTGCGCGGGATGGACGCGGTGGACGCGCGCGCGGATCTGTACGCGCTCGGGCTCGTGCTCTACGAGATGCTCACCGGACAGCACCCCTTCGACACGAAGAACGTGGTCGAGCGGCTCAAGCAGCAGGGGCCCGGAGGGCCGCCGGCCCTCCGCGCGCGCGCTCCGGATCTGGAGGTGCCCTACGAGGTCCAGCAGGCCGTGATGCGGCTCATGGAGCACGATCCGTCGTTCCGCTTCCAGACGGCGGCCGACGCCATCGCGGCGCTCGATGAGGGGCTCGCGGCGATCGCTCGCTCGGCGGCGCCGACGGCGCCGGCAGGGGGCGGGATCGCCGCGGCTGGGCAGGCCCCGCCGGGCGGGAGCATCGCGGCGAGCGGGGGCGCCGTGGCGGGAGCAGGCGCGAGCACCGCGGCGGGCCAGGCCATGGCGGGCGGAGCCAACGCGGCGGGCGGGGCCGCCGAGCAGGCTGCGAAGGCGGCGCCCAGGGCTCAGGCGCCGTCTGCCTGGCCGGGGCCCCGGGCGACCTTGCTCGCGCGCGCGCACCGCGGGCCCACGGCCTCGGCGCGCTGGGTGCCCGTCGCGGCGGCGCTCTCGGCCCTGGCGGCGCTCGCGATCGGCGTCGCGCTCTGGCTCGTCGTCCGGCGGCCCACGGCGACCACGGAGGCGCCCGCCATCGCCTCCGTCGAGCCGGCGCCGGCAGCGCCGCCCCCTCCCGCGCCGGCGAGCGCGGCGCCCGAGGACGAGGCCCGCAGCGCCCCGAGCCCGCGCGCGCAGCTCAGCCGGGCGGTGGCGACAAGGAACTGGGTGCTCGGGGCGCGGTCGCTGCTGGCCCTCGCCGAGGCCGATCCGGAGCTCGCCCTGAGCCGGGGCCTGCGCGAAGAGGTGCTCTCCACCGTGGCGGGGATCGGGTTCGAGGAAGACAACCCGGCGGCGGACGAGGTCTTCGACCTGCTCACGAACCGGCTCGGCAGCGGCGGGCTGGACGTGCTGCTCGACCTCGTGCGCGCGCGCGGAGGCACCAAGGCGGCCCGGCGCGCCAGCGAGATCCTGGCCCGGCCCGACGTGATGGCGCGCGCGACCCCCGCGCTCCGCGTCCTCTTCGCGTTCCGCAGGGCCAGCTGCGGCGGCAAGCGGGCGCTCTTCGGCCGCGCCGCGGCCGAGGGGGACGAGCGCATGCTCTTCGAGCTCCAGGTGCTGCACGGCGCGCGGTGCAGGCGGACCGATCCGTGCTGCTTCCGCGACGACAAGGCGATCGCCGACGCGATTCAGCAGCTGAAGACGCGCCTCGGGACGTGACCGGCGCGCGCGGCGCGCCCCCTTTCAGCCGGGCGCCGCCGCGGCGGCGCCGCTCAGAGCAGGCCGCAGCCGTTGTAGAGCGGCAGGAGATCGCTGTCGCGCACCTCGCTCCGGATCGTCTCCGAGTAGCTCGGCCCGAGCAGCGGTCCCAGGAGCGGTCCGAGCAGCGGCAGCGTGTGGCACGTCTGGTTGCCGGTGACGTCCTCCAGGCAGGTCAGGTCGCAGAGCCCCAGGAAGGCGATACCGCACGTCGGCACGTGGCCACAGAGCCGCTCCAGCGAGAGCAGGCTGAGATCGAGCGGGCAGCTCAGCGAGAGCGCCGAGAGCTCCCCCGAGAGATCGGGATCGATGCAGGCATACCCGGCGATGGCCCCAGAAAGGAACGCGTTCCCGTACATCGTGGCGTCGTGGACGACGAACTCCGTGTAGGGCTCCTCGTTCAAAGGGCCATCGAGGGCCGAGTGGCTGCCCTGCGGCAAGAACTCCACATGCTCGCCGGTGCCGTTCAGGTGCTGGAAGATGCAGGCCGAGACCCAGCGCTGCTCGGAGGGGGTGAGCGCACGCTCGGTCCATTCGGGCGCGAACCCGAAGGAGCCGTGGAACGCACGGCCGTCCGGACCGTAGACGACCTGGTCAGAGGACAGCGCGCAGCGCACGGTGTAGTCGAGCACGCTCTTTCCGCCGGAGGTGCCGAGCAGCGCCGTCGGGGCCACGACGTCGTTGGCGCCGGCGAGCGCGCGCTGGCCGAGCGCGCGGAGCGCTGTGCGGTTCTCCGGCGCCCAGAAGTCGCTGGGGAGCAGGCCATTGCATCCGATGGGCACCGCAGTGCTCCGTAATGGCAGCTCCGCCGTCTCGACGGGATCGGCGTCGGACGGGGCGTCGGGGTCGGTGTCCGACGGGGCGGCGCATCCCGCCGTGAACACACCGGCGCCAAGGAGACCAACCGCGATGAAACGGGTCGATGACATTCGGCTCTCCTCCGAGGTGGTCGCGCAGCCAGGCGCAGGGCCAGGACCAGACATCGACCAGCAATATCGATCTTTCTTAAATTGGCAGTCTCCCATCTTCCAGGAAGGCGCGCAATGCTGAAAATCGGTACACGTTGGTTGTGTAAAAGGATTGCGTGAAAGGGTTGTGGGAAAGTACGGACTCGCCTGAGCACGACACGGAACAAACCCTATCGCGACAGGCTCACCTCAGTCCGGCACGGGTGGATGAGCGTCCGGAGCCCGCGATCTCTCCGCCTCGGCCAACCCGCGCTCCAGCTCGATGAAGCGGGACAGCCACAGGGGGCTCTCCCCGCGGTGCTCCCGCGCGCTCGCGAGCGCCTCCTCCGCCTCACGCAGGTGTCCGCGACGGAGCGCCATGCGAGCACGCCAGTAAAGGAACATCAGCGTCTGCTCGGCGATCGACTGTTCTTTCACCAGCCGGATCGCTTCGCCCCACGCGAGAGACGACGGAGGTGCCGGCCGGAGCCCGACCTCGGAGAGCACGAGCTCGAGCAAGCTGAACTCCGTGAGGTCGCCCGGCTCGAGGGCGCAGGATCGCTGGATCCACTGGACGAGCTGGCTGGCCTGCTCGTACTCGTCGAGCGCGAGGTGGATCTGCGCGAGCAGCATCGCCGTCTGGGGCATCGGGCGCTCGGAGGCCTGCTCTTCCAGCCACCGGGCGCGCCGCAGGAGCGCGAGCGCCTCGCGCTGCCTGTCGCTCCAGTGGAGCAGCACGGCGACGTTGTACGACGCCATCTTCTCCAGCCACGGATTGCCGATCTCGCGCGCGAGATCGACGGCGCGGCGCAGGTCGCCGACCGCGCCCGGCAGCGACCACCGCCAGGCCCACAGCGCGATGCGGTTGATGTACGCCCCGCAGAGGTGAAACCGATCGCCGGCCGCCGTGACCAGGGCGATCAGATCCTCGAAGGCGCGCTCGGCCTCGTCGCGGCGACCCGCGCTCGCGAGCTGGAACGACAGCATGATCAGGGCAGGGACGCGCGCGTCGTAGTCTCCCGACGCCGCGGCGCGATCGGCGCACGCGGTGAGCTCCGCGATGGCCTCCTCGGTCCTCCCCCGCCGCCACGAGGTGCGCGCCTCGGCGACCCGGAGGCGCAGCGCGAGCTCGGGAGAGCCCTGCGCGCGCGCGTGCGTGTCGACCAGCGGCCGCGCCTCCTCCACGCGGCGCGCCGAGGCCTCGAACTCGAAGGCCCAGTCGAGCACGGTCGCGTCCTCGAGCAGGAGGCCCGCCCTCGCCCGCGCGTCGCCGAGCGCCTCGGCCAGCGCGAGCGCCTCGCCGAAATCGCTGCGCGCCTCCCGGACGCGGCACATCCGGTACCGGCTCCTGCCGCGGCCCGCGAGCGCGCGCGCGCGCCGGGGCGCGTCGCCCTGCTCGGCGATCTGGAGCGCGGCGTCGTAGCGCCGGTCCGCCTCGACGGCGTCGTGCCGCGCGGACGCGAGATCGCCGAGCGCGAGGTAGGCGTCGGCCGCCTCGGCGCGCTCGCCGCACACGGCCGCGTGGCGCGCGAGCGCGCGGAGGCCCCCGGTCGAGCCGGCCGCCACCTGCGCTCGCCAGTACGCGAGGGCGCTCCGGTGGATCGCGGCGCGGTGCGCCGGGTCGAGCATCTCGTAGACCGCCTCCTGGAGGACCGCGTTCTGGAACGCGTGCCGGTCGTCCACGCCGCCGCCGCCGGGGCCCTCTCCGTCGCGCAGCAGGATCCGCCGCTCGACCAGGGCCGCGAGCCCGAAGCCCGCGTCGACCATCGCTCCGGCGCCGCCCGCGCGATCCAGGCCGTCCAGCACCGCCTCGAGCTCGGCGCGATCGAACGACATGCCGAGCGCCGAGCAGACCCGGGCGCAGGTCGCGAGCTCCGGCGGCAGATCGTCGAGCCTCTGCGCCGCGAGCCATTGCCACGCCGGCGCGGGCGGCAGCGCCTCGACCTCCGCGGTCGCCACGTACGAGCCGCCGCCGGCGCGCCGGCGCACGACGCCCGCCCGCTTGAGCGACCGGACGATCTGCCGCAGGCAATCCGGGTTGCCGCCCGCCCAGTCGGCCAGCCGGCGGAGGATCTCCGCCGGCGGGTACTCGGCCGGCAAGAGCAGGCGCGAGGCGAGATCCATCGCCGCCTCCTCCGCGAGGGGCGCGAGCGTCACGCGGGTGTGGCGCTGGTTGCGCTGACCCCAGCTGGGACGGGCCTGCTCGAAGCGGGGGCGCGCGGTCACGACCACCCAGAGGGGGGTGCCCTCGCCGTCGAGCGTTGCGTACTCGAGCGCGTCGAGCAGCACGTCGTCCGCCTGGTCGGCGTCGTCGAGGATCACGGCGAGGGGGCCGCGGCGCGCCCCGCGGCGGAGCGCCTCGGCGAGCGCCAGCATCAGGCCGTTGCGGGCCTCCCCGGACAGGCGCCCCCCGCGGGGCCCCGCCCAGCCGAGCGCCGCGGCGACGGCCTCCCACGTCGCGCCGCCGAGCGTCTCGCCGAGCCGCTCCACGCAGAACTGCCGCGGGTCTCCGGGGCTCTCCCTCGGCGCGTCGAGCGCGACGCAGAGGAGCGCGCGCACGGCCTGCGCGGCGCCGCCGTGGATGGGGTGGAGCGCGCGCGCGGCCACCACGCGCGCGTCCGGGACCGGCACGCCGGCGATGCTGGCCGCCTCGGCCGCGAGGCGCGTCTTGCCCAGACCGGCGTCGCCGATGAGCGTGAACAGGCCGGGGCACGTCCCGTCGAAGGCGTCGGTCGCGCTGGCCGCGAGCGCCGAGAGCACGTCGTCGCGGCCGAGCAGCGCCGGCTCGCGCAGGCTCTCCGGGTCGCCCGGCGGCGTGGGGGCGAGCTCGTCGTCGGGCAGCGCGCGCTCGAACTCCTCGGTCATCGCGAGCCCGCCCCAGGGCTCGGCCGGCAACCACGCCTCGGGGCGCTCGACCGGCGCGCCGTAGGCGGCGTGCAGCCCGCCGGCGATCCTGCGCAGGCGCACGCTGGCGAGGTGCAGCGCCACGCGCACGCCGCCGCTCAGCGCGAGATCGCGCGCCGCGGCCAGCGCTGCGCGGGCCGGATCGTCGACGTCCCTCGCGGAGAACACGGCGAGGCAGCGCTGCCCTCGCTGCCGCGCGACGAACCCCCGGCGGCCGCCGATCGCCGCGATCACCGGCACGGCGCCGCCCTCCGCGAAGAGCAGCGCGACCGGCTGCCGCCCCTCGGCGACGGCCGCCGCGGCGCCGTCGTCCTGCCGCTGCGATCGCGGCGCGGACGGAGGCGGGATCGAGTCGGCGCGAGGCCGCGCGCGCAAGGCGTGCAGGGTCAGCCGGAGCGCGGCGGCGCTGTCCGGGCGGCGGCTCGGGTCCTTGGCGAGGCAGGCGAGCGTCAGCGCCTCCAGCCCCTCGGGGACGTCCGCGAAATCGCTCGGGCGCGGGGGGCGCAGCGCCAGGTGGCCGTGCTCGACGGCCGTCTCGCCGCCGACGAACGGCGGGCGCAGGGTGAGCAGCTCGAACAGGATCACGCCGAACGCATAGATGTCCGCGCGCGCGTCGATCCGCGCGGCGTCGCCCCGGAGCTGCTCCGGAGCCATGTACTCCGGCGTCCCCACGACGTCGCCGGCGCGCGTCACGCCGGCGGACACCGCCGGCGGCTCGCTGCCTTCGGCGAGCCGCGCCAGACCGAAATCGAGCAGCGCCGCGCGCCCGGTCGAGGCGATGAGGAAGAGGTTCTCCGGCTTGAGATCGCGATGGATGACGCCGCGCGCGTGCGCCGCCTCGATCAGGGCGAGGATCGCGTCCGCGCGCCCGGCGGCGAGCTCCGGATCGAGCGGCGCGCGCAGCGCCGCCAGCTCCTCGGCGAGGGTCTGGCCGAAGAGCCTCTCCATCACGAGATAAGGCCGCCCCCCGGGGAGCTCGCCGCAGGCGACGAGCCGCGGAGCGTGCGGCACGCCGACGCGCTCGAGCAGCGCGGCCTCCCGCCGGAACCGCTCGCGCAGGTTCCACGCCGCGTGCCTCCCTACCTTGATGGCGACAGGCGCTCCATCGCAGTCCTGTTGCGCGCCCCAGACGTCGGAGAAGCCGCCATGTCCGAGCGGACCGAGCGGCGAGAAGCCCTCGATCACGGGCGCCGCGCGCTCCACGGTGTCAGGCTCACCAGGCGGCGGGATAAAGCCATCTCTGACACACGGAGCGCCAGCGGCGAGCCGCCCGTGACATACAGAGCAACGGTGCATGATTCGGGTTGCTTGCCGGCAGCCGGGGTCGCATTCGATACCGGCTTACGCGTACTGTACTGCGCGGGCTCAGCAGTTGTCATTGAGGAAGTAAGCGGCTGTCGCATATCCCATGAAGACCCCTGGCCAGAACGATGAGCCTTTCCCTGCCGCGCCCGCGCCGCCGGCCGACGCCCCCGCGGCGGGCGAGCCGCAGCTCGTCACGTCGCGGACATGGAAACAACACACGCCCGACACGCGCGATCGCGAGGGCGCGGGTCCTGGCGCCCCGCGGGCCGCGGCGCTGCGGGCAGGCGAGTACCTCCTCGACGGCGTCATCGCCGAGGGTGGGTTCGGCGTCGTGCACCGCGCGGTGCACGCGACGAGCAAGGCGCCGGCGGCGGTCAAGATCATGCACGCCGACCTGATCTCGCGCGCCGACGTGGTGCTCCGCTTCCAGCGGGAGGTGGACGCGATCGGGCGGATCCGGCACCCGAACGTCGTGGAGATCCTCGACGTGGGGCGGCTCGACGACGGGCGGCCCTACTACGCGATGGAGCTCCTTCAGGGCAAGAGCCTCGAGCAGCACCTGTTCGCGCGCGGCCGGCTCCCGGCGGACGAGGCGCTCGCGATCCTCGATCCGCTCTGCAGCGCGCTCGCCGCGGTCCACGCGCTCGGGATCATCCACCGCGACGTGAAGCCTTCCAACGTGATCCTGTGCGAGCAGGGCGGGGAGCTCAGGGTGGTGCTGCTCGACTTCGGCATCGCGAAGCTGCTCGGCGCGACGGATCTCTCGCTCACGTCGTCACGGCACATCGTGGGGACTCCGGCGTTCATGTCGCCCGAGCAGCTCCTCAACCGGCCTGTCGACATGCGGACCGACGTCTACGCGCTCGGCGCGCTGCTCTACACGATGATCGCGGGATCCATGCCGTTCCTGGCGACCACGTACCCGGTGCTGCGCCACCTGCACCTGCACCAGGCGCCGCCCCGCCCGAGCCTGCACGCGCCGGTCGACCCGGCGTTCGACGATATCGTCGTGCGGGCCATGAGCAAGGATCCCGCCGGCCGCCACCCGGACGTCGCCGCGTTCCTCGGCGACGTGCGGGCCGCGACGGCGCGGATCGCGCGGACCGGCGCGGTGGAGGCGGGGCACATCCGGCGCCTCGCCATCGGGCTGCTCGTCGAGGTCCTCGCCGAGAGCCGCGCGCTCGAGGCCCCCACCGACGCCTTCCTGGCCGAGTTCGAGGCCGTGGTCCCGGACGCCGTGGCAACGCTCGCGCCCTCGGGGTTCTCGCCGCTCGCGATCACGAGCACCAGCGCGCTGCTCGCGGCGCCCTTTCAGCGCGGCGAGCACGGCACCGAGGAGGCGCGCCACCGCGCGATCGCGGCCGCCGTCGCGCTGCACACGCGGCTCGCCGGGCCGGGCCAGCGCGATCCCAGGATCAGCGTCCGCTTCTGCCTCCACGCCGGCGACGTGGTGCTCACCGAGGACGGCGTCCTGGTGGGCGGGAACCTCCTCGAGCTCTCCTCGTGCCTCCCGGAGGCGGCGGAGCCGGGGGTGTACGCGTCGCCGGCGATGCTCGACGGCGTCGCCTTTTTGTCCCACCGGGTCTCGGGGGCCGCCGGCGCCACGATCCCGATGCGCCGCGTGTTCGTGCGGCCGCCGGGCCGCGCCGCGGCGCCCGCGTAGCGCCCCGGCGCTCGCGATCGCCGCGAGCGCCGGGCGCAGGATGGGTCAGCGGGCGGGCTTGACGAACTTGAGGGTCATGCGGTCGCTCTCGCCGATCGCGGCGTAGCGCGCGCGGTCCTTGTCGCCGAGCCGGAAGTTCGGCGGCAAGGTCCAGACCCCTTCCGGGTAGTCTTTCGTGTCCTTCGGATTCGCGTTGACCTCGGACTTGCCGCCGAGCTTGAAGCCCGCCGACTCGACCTTCTGGATCACCCACGCTTCCGGGAGGTATCCCTGCTTCGCGCTCTCATCGGGGTTGGCGTCGGGCTTCGCCCGGTGCGCCACGAGGCCGAAGACGCCGCCCGGCTTGAGCGCCTTGAACGCCTCGGCGACGTAGGCGTCGAACTTGCCGTTCCGGTGCCAGCCGTGCGCCTCGCGAATGGCGATGACGAGGTCGGCCTTGCCCTCGATCCCGAGCTTCGGGTTGTCGCGATCGATCACGACGACATCGACCTTGCCGAACAGCTCGGGCGACTTCTCGATCATGTGCTTCACGCGCTTGCCATAGAGCGTGTTGCGCGAGTCCGCGGGGCCGTTCGGATCGAACGCCGTGATGATGAGCTTGCCCTTCTTCGCGAGCACCGGCGCGAGCAGCTCGGTGTACCAGCCCTCGCCGGCCCCGAGCTCGATGACCGTGCTCGTCTGCTTGAGGCCGAAGAACTCCAGGTTCTCGACCGGGTGCCGGGCGGCGTCGCGCTCGGCGTTGCCCGGGGCGCGGTGCTTCCCCTTGAGCGCCGCCCGCAGCGCGGCGCCCGCGCTCGGGTAATTGGCCGCGATGAGCGCCTTGACCTCGGCCTTGAGCGCGTCGTCGAACCGCGCCGCCTCCGTCGCGGCCTTGGCCTCCATGGCCTTCGTGTCCTCGGCGAGCTTGGCGAGCTCCGCCTGCTTCTTCTCGGCTTCCGGGTCCGCCTTGGGCGGCGTCGCCGCCTCGGGCTGCGCGGCCGGCGCGGCGGCCGGCGGCGCCGGCGCGGGGGCCGGCGGCGGGGGCGGCGGGGCGCTCTCGACGGGCGGCGGGCTCCCCGCGCAGGCGGAGAGCGCGCCAGCGAGGACGAACAGCAAGGTCCTTGAAGTGATGTGCATGCGCTGCTGCGTAGACCGGAGGGAGGACGGGCGCAAGACGTGGGCAGACGTGGCAAGACGAGGCAAGACGAGGCAAAACGAGGCAAGACACCGCGAAACCACAGGGAAAACCGGCGAGGTTCCGCGTTGACCGGGCGGCGGGGCCAGGGTAGCGTACGCGGTCCCGGGGGGTGCTCGCACACTCACGCAGGTGGCCGATGCCGCTCAAGGTTCATAACACGCTCACGAGGAAGAAGGAGCCTTTCGTCTCCGCCAGGCCGAAGGTCGTGCGCATCTACACGTGCGGTCTCACGGTCTACGCCCCGATGCACATCGGCCATGCGCGCACCTACTGCTTCTGGGACGTCTTCCGCCGCTACCTCGAGTACCGCGGCTATCATGTGCTGAGCATCATCAACTACACGGACATCGACGATCGCATCATGCAGCGCGCGAGCGAGCGCGAGGGCGCCGTCGACGTCGCCGAGCGGAACATCGCGGCGTTCCGGCGCGACTGCCGCAAGCTCCACATCAAGGACTACGCCGTCTACACGCGCGCCACTGACTTCGTCGACGAGCAGGTCGACATGGCGAAGCGCCTGATCGAGAAGGGCCACGCCTACACGGTGAACGGCGAGGTCTTCTACGAGGTCGGCACGTGGGCGTCCTACGGTGAGCTCTCGGGGCGCAAGGTCGACGAGCAGGAGGTCGGGGCGAGCGGCCGCGTCGAGGAGGACTTCGCCCGGAAGAGGCACCCGGCGGACTTCAGCCTCTGGAAGCCGACCGGCGCTGGCCAGCCGAGCTGGCGCACCGGCGAGGAGGGGTGGCCGGCCGGGCGCCCCGGCTGGCACATCGAGTGCTCGGCGATGAGCACGGCGCTCCTGGGCGACCATTTCGACGTCCACGGGGGCGGCATCGACAACATGTTCCCTCACCACGAGAACGAGATCGCGCAGAGCGAGCCGCTCTGCGGGCGGCCCTGGGTGCGCTACTGGCTGCACCCGGAGCACCTCGATCTCAAGGACATGAAGATGTCGAAGAGCCTCGGGAACGTCATCTCCATCGAGGAGCTCCTGTCGAGGCACGGGCACGACGAGGCGCGGTGGTTCTTCGTGACGCAGCATTACCGTTGCAAGCTCCCGTTCGGCTGGGAGCTCCTGCAGCAGTCCGCTCAGGGCTATGCGCGCATCAAGAAGCTCGCGACGGTCCTCGCCGAGAAGCTGAGCGGCGCGCCGGAGGCGCCCCTCGCCCCGGGCGCGTACGCATCGCAGCGACCCGAGGAAGAGCGATTCCCGAGGATGCGCCACCACTACGTTCACGGCCAGTTCGGTGAGCTCACCGAGCGGTTCATCGCGCGCTTCATCGAGGCGATGGACGACGATCTGAACACGCCGAACGCCGTGGCTGCATTTTTCGATTACGTGAGCGCGCTCTATTCGGCGGGGATCGAGCAGTGTGAGGACCGCCCCTCGATGCTCGCGGTCTACCGGGCGATCGTGCGTCACCTCGCGGTCTTCGGGGTGGAGATCGCCGAGCCGGCGCTCTATCCGGAGCTCGTCCCGGACTATGCGCTCGCCCCTGCCGAGGGCGCTGCTGGGCGCGGGGGTGACGCCGCGATCGACCGGCTGATCGCGATGCGCCAGGAGGCCCGGAAGGCGAAGGACTTCGCCAAGGCGGACGCCATCCGCAACCTGCTGACCGAGGCAGGTGTCGTGCTCGAAGACACCCCCCGCGGACCCCGCTGGTCTTCCTCCTGAGAAGCTCTCCCGCTTCGGATACGGGCCCATCTCGACGTTTTCGGTGCTCGGCGTACCGGAGTACGCCTCCGCGCCGAAAACGTCGATCTGGGCCCGTCTCCTGTGCGGGAGAGCTCCGCTAACGGGTGTATCAGAGGTCGGAGAAAGAGCGGAGAGGATCGCGCGGCGGAAACTTGCCGGGGCTGGGAGCGGCGCGGGCTGGAGACGGGTGCAGCCCGGGATTCGGTCACGGACACCGCCGCGGCGCCAAAGGACGGCGCGCTCCTGCCATCACGAGACGGGATGTCCGCGGCCCGTCTCGTTCTAGTCCGCGGCCCGCCTCCTTATAGGTCACGGCTACCTCCTTATAGAGAGATGTCGGCATCGCGCGACGGCGGCGCGGCGCGATGCATTGGGGCGGCTGCGCGATGCGCGGAGGAGGCGGCGCGGCGCGGCATATAGAAGCGGCGCAATGGATGACCGCGAGACGGCCGGGCTGCGGTCGGGACGACGTGCGACGGGCGTGCGGCAGCGAGAAGGAACCTTGTTGTCCCCCTTTGCCGCTCGCCACGGCGCACCCTTCGGACGCGTCGGAAGCGTGCTTGTTTGATCTCGAGCACCCGCCTGGGGTCGCAAAATGGGTGTGCCAGATGTGCCAGTGTCGGAGCCCGCCGACACGCCCAGGCACGCTGGGTGCGACGCAACAAGGCGAAAATCACGATCTGGGGCCGGGCATATCAATTGCCAATCGGGTGCTCCGCACCAGCGCCCAAACCCGGACAGCCCGGTCGGGTCAGACAGACGCCTGTTCGCGTCGCCGGCCGCAGCTCGAGCTGCGGCCGGACGGCGCTCGTGCAGTCAACTCTTACCCAACGAGAACGCAGATGCGGAACCTCTCCTTCGGCTTCGCCCATCCTCTCTCAATCAAAACCAGCTCGGCCGCGATCCTCGCCCTGCTCGCCTCGGGTGCCGCGTGCGGAAGCTATGACGTCGATGAAGGTTCACTCAACGATGCAGAACTAGCCCTCGAGGCGGCGGCCAGCGGGCCGGGCGCCGTCAGCGGCGCCGTCTCCGGCGTCGGCGCGACCGGGACCGGCGGCTTCGGCAGCAGCTCGGTCGCCACCTCCACCACCGGCGTCGGCGGCGACCCCGCCACCACCGGCGTCGGCAGCAGCGTCGTCGCCAGCTCCACCGGCGTCGGCACCGGCGGCTTCGGCAGCAGCTCGGTCACCACCACCGGCGTCGGCGGCGGCGCCGGCGTCGGCGGCGGCGACCCCGCCACCACCGGCGTCGGCGGCGGCGACCCCGGCGAGCCGCCCCCGGGGGGGCCGCCGGCCGTCGGCTTCTGGCAGCTCGACGACTGCAACGCCGCGACGACGGCGCTGTTCGATTCGTCGGGCAACGGCAACACGGCCACCCGCTCGGCCAACGCGGCGTGCGCTCAAGGGATCAGCGGCCTCGGCGTCGCCTTCAACAAGGACAACGACAAGATCCTTGTCGACGACGACGCCAGCTTCACGTTCGGACAGAACCTCGCCGTCGCCGCGTGGGTCAAGCCGACCGCGGTGTCGGGGTCGACGCCGCGGACCATCGTGCAGGAGAAGGGCGGCGGAGAGACGAGCTTCTCGCTCGACATCCGGAACAGCCAGGCGCGGTTCACCGTGACCTTGACCAACGGGCGGACGGTCACCTCCCGCGCCCCCATCCAGGCCAACGTGTGGACCCACGTCGCGGGGATCTACGACGGCACATTCGTGCGGCTCTTCCTGAACGGCCAGCAGGTCGGTCAGATCAGCGCGGCAGGCACGCTCCACGACATCGACGCGCCCATCCGCATCGGCAACAACGTGCAGAAGGAGCGCTTCACCGGCGTGCTCGACGAGGTCTGGCTCTCCGCCTCACCGACGACCGCCTTCGAGATCGCCCAGCTCTCCTGCCTCAGGCGCCCCGCGACGGCCGTCGTCACGCCGGAGAGCAGCGGCCAGGTCGCCCCGAACACGCCGGTGGCGTACCAGATCGCCGTCACCAACAACGATGTCGGCTCGTGCGCGGGCCGCGACTACTTCCTCGACATCTTCAGCCCCTCGGGGGGCATCGACGTCTCCGCCAATCCCTCCTTCTTCCCCGGCGTCCTGCCCGGGAGCACGGCGACGTTCCCCGTCACCGTCACCGGCACCGAGGACGCGGATCCAGGCGCCCACGTGATCCCCTTCTCCGTGATCGACTTCAACTCGTCCGAGTTCATCGTCGCCTCCGGGGCCCTCGACTTCGAGCTGACCGAGCCGACGGGGTGCTTCGTCCGGACGAGCCGGGAGATCTTCGTGAAAGACCTCAGCGTGGTCGAGGATCCCGTCCGCACGACGTTCAATGGACCGCCGGGCGACCCCCGCACCGGCGCATGGACGTTCGCGCGCCTGATGGAGGACATGGCGCCCACGCCCGCCGACGCGCCGGCCATGGTCGAGGAGCTCTTCAGCACCTGGCTGACCGATCAGACCGTGAACGGCTTCACCGTGCCGGCGCGCACGGCGATTCAGCAGGTCGTGCTCGACGAGTGGCCGAGGAGCCCTGACGGGTCGCTCGACCTGCAGCAGGCGCCGCTCTTGCTGCTCGGCATCGTCAACAGGATCGACGTGCGCAACCTCGCCGAAGGCAACGCCGGCGAAGGGAGGTTCGTGTTCGGCGTCGTCAGCCAGGGCTTCCCGCAGCAGTTCACCGTGATCCTGGAGTACAAGCTCCCCGCGTCGACCGAGGCCGACGTGCTCGACTGGGCGAACGACTGGCACGCCCTCGGCAGCCTGCCCTTCCCCTCCGAGGCGTACAACGCCGCGCTCCAGGACATCACCACGCGGTTCGCAGGCCGGAACGCCGCGCCCGGCAAGCCGAACGGGAGCTCGCTCGGGCAGCTCCGCACGAACGAGATCGCGCTCGCGGGGCCGTGGGAGCTGCGCGAGTTCGTCCTCTCGCCCGACACGGGTTTCCTGCGGCCGGAGACCGTCAAGCTGACGCCGGATCTCGGCTTCGACGGATCGCCCACGCTCGCCGACTTCGTGAACCAGAACGAGGCCTCGATCATCGCGGAGCAGCACACGGTGCCCGACACGTTCCAGGGGAACCCGTTCCTCGGCGGCTCGTCGTTCAACAACCTCACGGCCTGGACCGCTCCTGGCATCCTCAACAACGAGGCGCGGCACAAGTTCTCGCTCAACACCTGCAATGGGTGCCACGGCGCGGCGGAGACCGGGACGGGGTTCCTGCACGTGAACCCGAGGTCGCCCGGGAACGAGGCGTCGCTGTCGGGCTTCATGACGGGGATCACCGTCGGTGACCCGGTGAGCGGCGAGCCGCGCACCTTGAACGATCTGAGGCGCCGGAACCAGGATCTGACGGCGCTGGTCTGCGAGCCTGCCCCGACCTTCGCGGCGCTCAGGGCCGCGCCGAGCGGCGGCGCGGCGGCCGGCGCGGCCGCGAGCCGCTCGGCGTTCATCCGCCGCGGCATCGGGCGCGTCCACTGATCCGGTAGCGCCCCGGCGCGAGGGGCGGCGGGCGCGGCCGGCGAGCCGCGCCCGCCCGGCCTCCCGAGCAGGACCCGAGGGGGACGCCCCGTTTCTTCAGCTATCGAGGCCCGCGCAGGAGATCCGCGTCCCGGCCGGGAGCTCGAGCCCGAATCGCTCTCTCAGGACGTCGAGGAGCGCGTCGTCGCGCACCGAGACGCGCTCGACGCCGTCCACCCGCCAGAACCCCAGCTCGCGGTTGCGCAGCGTCACCCGGCCTTCCGGCGACGGGAGCGCCACGATGAGGTTGTTCACGAACAGCGAGCTCGGGTGCGTGGACGTGTAATGGTTCGCCACCTCGTAGTCGATCGGGAGGTGCTCCTCGAGCGTGAACGCATAGACGTCCTGCCACGCCTCGCCCGCCCTGGAGGCGAGCACCCATGACGAGCCCTCCCGGCGCAGGCCGATCACGTCGAGCACCCGCGCGTGGCCCTCACCCTCGACGAGCGGGAGCGGCTGCAAGAGCCCCGGACCGCCGAAGCCGACGTCCGCGATGAAAGGGCCCTCGGGCAGCTCGACAAGCGACAGCATGTGAGATCGAGGGCCCGTGTCGCTGCGCTGGAACCGCACCCGCGCGATGAGCGTCGTGAGCTTGAATCCGAGCCGGCGCAGCACCGCGGCGAACAGCGTGTTGTGCTCGAAGCAATAGCCGCCGCGGCGCGCCCTGACGAGCTTCGCCTGGACGCTGGCCAGGTCGAGGCGGATCGGTCGGCCGAGCAGGACGTCGAGGTTCTCGAAAGGGATGGAGTAGACGTGCGCTGCGTGAAGCGCGTCGAGGACCTCCCGCGTGGCGGCGAGCGCGCCGCGGTAGCCGATGCGGGCGAGATAAGCGTCGAGGTCGAGCGATGCGCTGTCCTGTGTCGAAGGTTGCATTGGATCGGTGCAGCGAGGATACGCGGCCCCTCGCTTGACCGTCAACGCACAGGTCAGCACATTGACGGCGGTGGAGCAGGACCATCGAACCCATGCAGGCTGCGCTGGGCCGCTCCGTGGCTTCGCTGCGGAGAGCGCTCGATGGCTCTCTGCGCAAGGTCGGTCCGTGGAGCGCCGGGATGATCACAACCCCGAGCGGCGGCGGACTGGGCGGCACGCCCGGCGCGGCCTGGTCGCCGCCGGTCGAACGACATGCCCGCGCCCGACCGCTATACCGTGACGGAGATCCTCCGCGAGGGGACCAGGTTCGTCGTCCATCGCGGCCTCCGGAACGAGGACGGTTGTCCGGTCCTGCTCAAGATCCCCCGGGCAGAGCCCCTCGACGGCCGGGACGCGGCGCGGCTGCGCCACGAGCTCGAGATCGGGCGAAGGCTCAGCGGCCGGTCCGCGATCAGGCCCTGTGAGCTCACCACGTACCGGGACCGACCGGCGCTCGTCCTGGAAGACTTCAACGGTCGCTCGCTCGATCGGGAGCTGGGCGCACCGATGGAGCTCGGACGGTTCTTGACGATCGCCTCGGGCATCTCGGCAGCCCTCTCGGACATCCACGCGAAGGGGATCGTCCACAGGGACATCAAGCCGCAGAATATCCTCGTCGATTCCAGGTCAGGAGAGGTGAAGATCTCGGACTTCGATCTCGCTTCCCTCCTCCCGGAGGACCAGGCCGACGCGCGGATTCCGAGCGTCATCGAGGGGACCCTCGCCTACATCTCGCCCGAGCAGACAGGGCGCATGGGCCGCGCGGTCGATCACCGCGCCGATCTCTACTCGCTCGGCGTCACGCTCTACGAGATGCTGACGGGCGTCCTGCCCTTCTCGGCCAGCGATGCCCTGGAGTGGGTCCACCGCCACGCCGCTGTCCTCCCCCGGCCTCCCTCGGACCTCGTCCCGGGTCTCCCGTCGCCCGTGTCCGATCTCATCATGAAGCTCCTGGCCAAGGCCCCCGAGGACCGGTACCAGAGCGCGCGCGGCCTCGCGTACGATCTCGAGCGATGTCTCGAGGGCCTCACGACGCGGGCGCGCATCGACCCATTCCCGCTCGGAGAACACGACTTCTCCGGCCTCTTCCAGATCCCGAAGACGCTCTACGGCCGCGAGCGCGAGCTCGGCGCCCTCCTCGCCGCCTTCGAGCGCGTGGCGCTGCGCGGAGCCCCCGAGTTTCTCCTCATCTCTGGCAATGCCGGGGTCGGCAAGACCTCGCTGGTGCAGGAGCTCTACCGGAAGGCCGTCCGGGGGCGAGGCCTCTTCGCGGCGGGCAAATTCGACCAGCAGCACCAGCACGTCCCCTACGCCACGCTCGTCCAGGCGCTCCGCGATCTCGTGCTCGAACCCCTGGGCGGGAGCGAGCCCACCCTGCGTGAGTGGCGGAGGCGGCTCTCCGCGGCCCTCGGCAAGAACGCGCAGCTCATCATCGACGTCCTCCCGGAGGTGGAGCTCATCCTCGGCGAGCAGCCGCCCGTCCCCGAGCTGCCGCTGACCGAGACAGAGAGCCGGTTCGCGATGGTGTTCCGGCGCTTCGTCGGCGCCTTCTGCCGCGAGGAGCGCCCACTCTGCCTCTTCCTCGACGACCTCCAGTGGGCAGACCCGGCGAGCCTCGCGCTCCTCGAGCACCTCGTCACCCACCCCGAGACGCAGCGCCTGCTCGCGATCGGCGCCTACCGTAACGAAGAGGTGAATCCGCTCCACCCGCTCACGCGCATGATCGAGCGCGCGCGGGGCGCCGGCACCAGGCTCCTCGAGATCGAGCTCTCGCGGCTGTCCGAGGGGGATGTGCAGCGGCTCGTCGCCGATACGGTCCATACGAGCGGAGAGCACGCCGCCCCGCTCGCGCGCCTCGTCTACGAGAAGACCGCCGGCAATCCGTTCTTCGCCACCCAGTTCTTGACCATGCTCCACAAAGAGGGCCTGTTCGAGGTCGATCTGCGCGCAGGCGCCTTCAGGTGGGACATCGACGCGATCCGCGGCAAGGGCCTCGCCGACAACGTGGTCGATCTCATGATCGCGAAGATCAAGCGCCTCTCCCCGTCGGCCCAGAAGGCACTCACGCTGGCCGCCTGCGTGGGGAATACCGTCGATGCCGGCACCCTCGCCGTCATCCGCGATCGATCCGAGGACGCCATTCACGAGGACCACCGGGAGCTCGTGCGCGAGGGGCTGCTCCTCAGGTCCGGCGACACGTACCGGTTCCTCCACGACCGTGTCCAGCAGGCGGCTCACGCGCTCATTCCGGAGGCCGAGCTGGCAGCGGTGCACCTCCGCATCGGGCGGCTGCTCGCCGCCCACGCGCCTCCCGACGCCGCCGAGGCGCGCGTCTTCGAGATCGCCGGCCACCTCAACCTGGGCGCTGCCCTCGTGACCGACCGGCACGAGAAGGACCGGATCGCCAGGCTCAACCTGGCGGCGGGCCGGCGAGCCAAGGTATCTGCGGCCTACGCAGCCGCGGCCAGCTACTTCGCGGCGGGCATGGCGCTGCTCGGGGACGACGCGTGGGACAAGGAGCGCGCGCTCGCGCTCGACCTCCACTGCGAGAGCGCGCGCTGCGCCTTCCTGAGCGGCGACTTCGCCGCCTCAGAGCGGATCGTCGATGTGCTCCTGCAGCGCGCCCGGAGCCGGATCGAGCTCTCGGAGGTCCACGGCATCGAGATCGTCCTCCACACGACCCGGGCCGATTTCGAGCGAGCGGCGCGGAGCGCCCTCTCCTGCGTGCGCCGCTTCGACGTCGACATCCCGCTCCACCCGACGCGCGACGCGGTGGAGCGCGCGGCGCGCGAGGTCTGGGGCGAGGTGTGCGACCGCCGCATCGAGGAGCTCGTCGGCCTGCCGCGCCTGGTCGATCCGGACATGCTGGCCGTGGCGACCACCCTGTCGACGGCGCTCCCGTCAGCCTATTTCTCGGATCCGCACCTCTACAGCCTCATCGCGTGCCGCATCGTGCAGCTCAGCCTCCGCGCGGGCAACTCGGACGCTTCTCCGCCTGGCTACGTCGCGTTCGGCGGAACCATCGGCCGCGTCCTCGGCCTTTACCGGGAGAGCTACCGCTTCGGCGAGCTCGCCCGCGCGCTGCTGGAGACCAGGGGCCGGGCCGGGAACCGGGCGCAGATCCTCCATATGATCAGCACCTTCATCGACCCCTGGATCCGCCCCTTGCAGGACGTGGTCGGCCTCCTCTACAAGGCACTTGACGAGGCCGTCGAGAGCGGCGCGCTGCTCTACGCGTCGTATTGCTCGTTTCAGGGCGTGACGCTGCGCCTCGCCGCGGGCGATCCGCTGGCGGACGTCGTCGCCGAAGCCGAGCGCCACATGGACTTCGCGCGCCGGGCCCGGTACGACGTCGTCCACGATGCCTTGGCCATCGTGCATCGGTTCGTGGA
Organism: Sorangium sp. So ce327; assembly: GCF_051530205.1. Classification (NCBI taxonomy): domain Bacteria; kingdom Pseudomonadati; phylum Myxococcota; order Polyangiales; family Polyangiaceae; genus Sorangium; species Sorangium sp. So ce327. The sequence goes on from NZ_CP150330.1 coordinate 7,918,177, forward strand.
GCGCCTGCGCGGGCGCGATCCGGGCTGGGAGAGCGAGGGCGCCGATGACATCGAGGGACCGCCGCGCGGGGCGGCGGAGCGGATCACGCGCTTCCACGAGCGCCTCTACGCCGCCCAGGCGGCGCTCCTGTTCGGTCGCCATGGCGAAGCCGTGGCCGCGTCGCGCGCGGCGAGCGAGCTGCTCGGCACCGTGACAGACCAGTTCCACGTCAGCACGCAAGCCTACGTCGCCGCGCTCGCGCTCTCGTGCCATGCCCGCGCCCTGCCGGAGGAGCAGCGGCACGAGCTCCTCCCCGCCCTGAGGGCGCACGAGGCGGATCTCCGCCGCTGGGCGGAGGTCCAGCCCGCGAACCAGGCAGACCGCCACGCGCTCGTGTCGGCCGAGATCGCGCGCATCGCGGGCGACGATCTCTCCGCGATGCGCCTCTACGAGCAGGCCATCCGGGCCGCCCGCGCGAGCGGCTTCGTCCATGGAGAGGCGCTGAGCCAGGAGCTCGCAGCGGCGTTCTACCGCGATCGCGGCTTCGACCTGATCGCCGACACCTACCTCCGCGCGGCCCGCTGCTGCTACGCCCGCTGGGGCGCCGACGGCAAGGTGAAGCAGCTCGACAGGCTCTTTCCGCACCTCACGGCGCGCCCGCTCGCCGCGACGAGCACGGTCACGATGCCGGCCGAGGAGCTCGATCGGCTGGCGATCGTGAGGGCGTCCCAGAGCCTCTCGGGCGAGATCCTGATACCCCGGCTCGAAGAAGCGCTGCTCAGGGTCGTCCTTGCGCACGCGGGCGCGCAGAGGGGCTACCTGCTGGAGGCTCGCCGCGGCGCCGCGTCGATCCGGGCTAGGGCGAGGATCGAGGGAGGAAAGCCGTTCGTGGAGTCGCTCGCCGGCGAGGCGCGCGCGCCCGCGTCCTCCGCCGCGCTGCCGCTGTCAGTCGTCAACTACGTCGTCCGGACGGGCGAGCCGCTCATCCTCGACGACGCGGCGGAGACGCGGTTCTCGGCGGACGAGTACATCGCGCTGGCCCGGCCGAGATCGGTCCTGTGCATGCCTATCGCGCGGCGCCCCGGGGTCGACGCGATCCTCTACCTGGAGAACGCCTCGATGCGCGGCGCGTTCACCGAGGACACGCTCTCGGTGCTCGATCTGCTCGCGTCGCAGGCCGCCATCTCGCTCGAGAACGCGTCGCTCTACGCGGCCCTGAAGAAGAGCGAGGCGTTGCTCCAAAGCATCGTCGACAGCTCGCCGGCCGCCATCTACGTCAAGGATCTGGAGGGCCGGCTGCTCCTGATCAACCGGCGGTACGAGCAGTTCGTTCATCTGTCGAGAGCGCAGGTGATCGGCAAGAGAGATCACGAGCTCTTCCCGCCGGAGATGGCGGACGCGTTCGCCGCCTACGACCGCAAGGTGATCGAGGCGGACAGCCCGATGGACCTGGAAGAGGTCATGCTCGTGGACGACGAGCTACGCACGTACCTGTCCCTCAAGTTCACCCTGCACGACGCCGCCGGAGCCGTCTATGCCGTCTGCGGCATCTCGACGGACATCACCGAGCGCAAGCGGGCGGAGATGGCCGAGCGCTTCCTGGCGGAGGCGTGCGGGAGGCTCGCGGCCGATCTCGGCTACGAGGCGACGCTGGACGCGATCGCCGAGGTCGCTGTGCCCGAGCTCGCGGAGGGCGCGGCGCTCTACGTGCTCGACGACGCGGGCGCGCTCCAGCCGGCGGCCGTCGCGGCGGACTCCCCGGCCAAGGCCGCGCGCCTGCGCGAGCTCGCCGCGCCCTCCGGCGACCCCGCGGCGCCTCGGGGCGCGCCCGGGGATCCCCACGGCGCCCTCGGTGCGGATCGTGCCGAGCTCTGCCTCGTGGACGACGGCCTGATGCGGCGCTGGGCCGCGGGCGCAGCGCGCCCGGAGGCGCTCTTCGAGCTCGCGCCCGCGGCGTACATGAACGCGCCGCTCGTGACGCGCGGCCGCTGTCTCGGCGTGCTCTCGCTGATGCGGACCCGAGCGACGCCGCGCTATACCCGGGCCGACGCGCCGCTCGTCGAGGAGCTCGCGCGCAGGGCCGCGATGGCGCTCGACAGCGCGCGCCTTTACCGCGAGGCGCAGCAGGCCGTCCAGATCCGCGAGGAGTTCCTCGCCGTCGCGTCCCACGAGCTCCGCACGCCGCTCACGCCGCTCAGGCTGAAGCTCGGGATGATGCAAAGGAAGCTGGCGACCGAGATCGTGAGCCCCTCGCTCGAGCGCATGGTCGCGGTGAGCCTGGGGCAGGTCGAGCGGATCGAGCGGCTCATCGAGGCGCTCCTCGACGTGAACCAGATTGCGCGCCATGAGCTCGACCTCGATCTCGCGGAGGTCGACCTCTCCGCGCTGACCCGCGACGTCGTGAGCGAGCTCCGCGAGCCCTTGTCGCGGGCGGGCTGCCAGATCGAGATCGCGGCGGGGCGCCCGGTGCTCGGCCGCTTCGATCGGCTCCGCGTCGCGCAGGTCCTGAGGAGCCTGCTCAACAACGCGATCAAGTTCGGCAGGGGCGGGCCCATCGAGGTGACCGTCGCCGAGCGCGGCGACACGGCGCGGGTCGTCGTGCGCGATCACGGGCCCGGCATCGCGCCGGAGGACATGGAGCGCATCTTCCAGCGGTTCGAGCGGGCGGTCTCGTCGAGGTCTTACGGCGGGCTCGGGCTCGGGCTCTACATCGCGAACGAGATCGTCCGGGCGCACGGGGGCACGATCCAGGTGTCGAGCGAGAAGGGCAAGGGCGCCTGCTTCACCGTGGATCTGCCGCGTCACGGCGCCACGTCATCTGCCTCGGGAGGCACACCGAAAAGCGGGGGTGTCGCGTCCTAGCGAGACAGAGCGCCTGGACGCCCGGAGAGCGGCAACGAACGATTCACTCTCCCCCCTTTCGTCTCCGCGGCTCGATCCTACGTCACGCCCCCTGCGCGTCGGGGAAGAGCTTCTGGAAGCTGTCCTTGTCGATCGCCTTCTCCAGCGCCGCCTGGACCGAGATGGTGTCCTTCTTGACGAGCCGCTCCAGCGCCATGTCCATCGTCTGCATGCCGGCGGAGCGGCCCGCCTGCATCAGGTTCGTGATCTGGAACGTCTTGCCCTCGCGGATCATCGCGGAGAGCGCGCTCGATCCGACGAGGATCTCGTGCGCGGCGACGCGGCCCGTGCCGTCCTTCGTGCGGAGCAGCTGCTGGGCGATGATCGCGGCGAGGCTCTCGGCGAGCATGCCGCGGACCTGGAGCTGCTCGTCGGCGGGAAACGCGTTGATGATACGGTCGATCGTCGCGGCGGCGCTGTTCGTGTGGACGGTGCCGAAGACGAGGACACCGAAGCTCGCGAGCTGCAAGGCGAGCTTCATGGTCTCGTTGGTCCGGAGCTCGCCGATCAGGATCACGTCGGCGTCCTCGCGCCCGGCGCTGCGGATCGCGCTCGCGAAGCTGCCCGCGTCGGGGCCGACCTCGCGGTGCGTGATCTGCGCCTTGATGGGGCTGTGCACGAACTCGACCGGATCCTCGATCGTGAGGACATGGCACGCGCGCGAGCGGTTGATGTGATCGATCATCGCCGCGAGCGTCGTGGACTTGCCGGAGCCGGTCGGCCCCGTGATCAAGATGAGCCCGCTCGTCCGCTCGGACAGCCGGCGGGCGATCTCGGGGCATCCGAGATCGTCGAGCGAGAGGATCTTGCTCGGGATGGTGCGGAAGACGGCCGCCAGCCCGGTGGTCTTGTAGAAGTAGTTCGCGCGGAAACGGGCCTTGTCCGCGTAGGAATAGGCGAAGTCGAGATCGAGATCGTCGACGATCCGCCGCGCCTCCTCGGGGGTCGTGATCTCGAAGAGGAGCGCCTCCATCTCGGCCGTGTCGAGGGGCGTGTCGCGCAGGGCGATGAGCTCGCCTCGGGCGCGCACGAGCGGCGGGTAGCCGATGCCGAGGTGCAGGTCGCTGCCCTTCCTGGAGAGCAGCTCGTCGAAGAGGCGATCGATCCGCGCCACGTTACGCTCCCTTCTTCCCGAAGAGCGCGCCCGCGCGCTCGAAGAGGCCCTTGCCCGCCTCGACGGGCGCGGACCTGGACGCGTCGGGCGCGGGGGCGGGCGGCCGCCTGTCCGGCGTGAGCATGGGCTGCCGCCTGCCGGCGAGGACGGCCTCGAGCTCGTCGGGGGCCTCCGCCACCTTGAGCGCGGCCTCGAGCGTGGTCTTGCCGGCGCGGACGAGCTCGGCCAGCGAGTCGTCCAGGCGGATGATCCCGAGGCCCTTCCCCCGCTGCTGGAGGCTCGGTATCTGGAACGTCTTGGAGTCGCGGATCAGGTTCCAGAGCGGGACGGAGCCGGGCAGGACCTCGGCGGCGGCGACCATGCGCTTGCCGCCCTCGCTCGGCAGGAGCCGCTGGCTGACGATGAGCCGGAGGCCGCCCGCGAGGGTGACGCGCACCTGCTGCTGATCGCCGGGCGGGAAGAGATCGATCAGCCGATCGATGGTCTTCGCCGCGCTCGGGGTGTTCATGGTGCCGAGGACGAGGTGGCCAGTCTCGCTCGCGGCCAGCGCCATGCGGACCGTCGCCGTGTCCCTGAGCTCGCCGACGACGATGACGTCGGGGTCCTCGCGCAGCGAGGCCTTGAGGGCGTTCTCGAAGGAGCGGGTGTGCGTGCCGACCTCGCGCTGGCTGATCATCGCCTTGCCGCGCGCATGGACGAACTCGACGGGATCCTCGACCGTGATGATGTGATGGCTGGTCTCGCGGTTCAGGATGTCGACGATCGCGGTGAGCGTCGTGGTCTTGCCGTGGCCCGTCGGCCCGGTGATCACGATGAGGCCCTGGTGGTGGCGGGTGGCGAGCCCGATGGCGTCGGGCAGGCCGAGTGACGCGAGGGTCGGGATGGTGCGCGCTATCAGCCGGAACGAGCCCTTGTACCCCTGCCGGTGGCGCGAGATGTTCACCCGGAAGCGGCCGAGCGCGCCGAGCTCCATGGCGAAATCGCAGGAGCCCTCGACCTCGAGCACCTGCGAGAGGCGCGGCGGGACGCGCGGCAGGAGGAGGGACTCGACGGCCGCCGGGTCGAGCGGCTCGCCGTGCGGCATCAGCTCGCCCGCCACGCGCAGGAGCGGCGGGCGGCCGGCGACGAGGTGCAGATCGCTCGCGCCCTGATCGCGCGCCATGGCGAGCAGCCCGTCGAGCGCTGCCGCCGGCATCTCGGTGGAGGAGGACCGCGCGCGCCCGCCCGCGGCGGCCACGCGCGCGGCGGCGCGGGGCTCCGGGGACGGCGATGACGGGCGGGCAGCCGGCGCGGCGCGCTCGGCGGCCGGCGCATCGTCGACGCGCGCCTCGAAGCGGGCCACCGAGGGCCGGCTGGCGCGGGGCTCTGCAGGCGGCGGCGGAGAGCGGAGGTCGAGCGCGACCTCCGAGGAGCTCGTGCGCTTCGCGTCCTGCTCGCGCGGCGGTGGGCGCTGCCCCTCCTCGGGCGCGAGGTGCTCCCGCATGGAGAGCTGCTGCGAGGGGCGCGCGGGAGGCGCGGCGGCCGAGGTCCCCGACGCGGCGGACGACTGCATCCGCGTCATGCGGGCGTGCACGAGGTCGCCCTGGCGCGCGGCGACGACGGAGATGGCCCCGATGCCCTCGATGCGGATGTGCCACTGCGACGGCTTCGCGCCGAGGGCCTCGAGGTGGCGGCCGCCGCCGAGCGCGCTGAGGAGCATGAGGATGTCCTCCGTGGAGAGCGCGCCGGGATCGACGGCCTGGAAGGCGCCCGAGACCTTGACGCTGGGCATGCGCCCGGTGGCCACGGCGAACTCTGTCACCTCGGGGCGGTTCAGTTGCGAGAGCCAGGATCGAAGGGCGTTCATCGTCGTCGCTCGTCTCCGCAAGCCGACTCTATCAACGATGAGGCGCCGCGTTTCAAAATGTGGTGCAACGGCGGCGACATTCGGCCGCGGCGACCCGCGCCGCGCGGCCCCGCGCCGACTCCCTCCCACCGTCCCCGCTCGCGGCGACCGCGCGGTCCTCTCGGAGCGGTGCGACCCGGCTCACGCCCGCGGCGAGCTCCGCCGCGACGCGGCCCCGGGCTACTGGATCGCGAGCTTGAGCCGGGCGCCCTTCACGAAGTGGCCAGGCGTCTTGCCCTTCTCGCCGGGAGGCGCCTGCTGCTCCGAGTCGATGGTGAGCTGCATGTTGCCGGTCGACTCGATCTTCTTCATGGTCACCCTGGCGATCTCGACCCATTTCGTGGATCTCGGTCCGCCTGGGTCCTCGACCTTGCGGAAGAGCACCGCCTTGGTCCCCGCGGCCACCGGCTTCTCGGTCGTGGAGACGAGCGGCAGCAGGGTCGCGACCTTCCCCGCGCGCGAGACCAGCCTGCCATAGACCTCCACGGAGAAGGTGTCCCACTCGCCCGCGCCGGGGGCCGAGGCGGGCTCTACCGTAGGCGCGCTCTCCGCGCCGACAGCCGCCGCCGGCGGAGCCTGCCGCGGCGTGGGGGGGTGCTCTGCCGAGGCCGCGATCGGCGTGGCGGAGAGGAGCGCGGCCGCGCCCGCGGCGACGAGCGATCGCGAGCACCTGGAGAGCCAATCACCAACCGTCTTCATGCACCACGCTCCTTCGCTACTTCGACGCGATCCCACGACCCGCGCGAACTACGCAGGCTCGCAAACACCGCAGTTACAAAACTTCTCATCGTGACGCAAACTGACACCTTCCGCAACTCATTTCTCGTTCTCGACGTCGTCTGCGTCGTCTGCGTCGTCTGCGCTCCGGTCGGTCATGGGCCGTTCGTCACACGCTCAGTCACATTCACACTCACACGCTCAGTCACATTCACATTCACATCCGTCATCGTCGCGGGTGACCCGGCGCGGCCCGCGTCACCGGCGCCCGGCTGTGCTCTCTCCGGCGTCTCTCCCGCGCGCCGCGCAGCTTCACCTGCATCGTCGGCGGCTCGTCAGCTTGTCTCCGCCCTGAGCGCTCGGGCGCGCCTCGCTCAGATTCCGGTGCTGGCCGCCTCGGCGAGGCCGACCGGGCTCCGGCTGCGCGGCGCACGAGGACTGCGGCGCGGCTCGCCCGAGCTCACCTGGTCATCTGGCTTGCCTGTCGTTCTGGCTCGCCCGTCGTTCCGGCTGCCTGGTCGCCCGGCGTGACCGCCTGCCTGGGCTCTCCGGCTCGCCTCGCTGGTTCTCCGACAGGTCCATCAGCGCGCTTCGCGAGGCGCGCTCTCGAAGAGCGAAACACCCACGCGAGCGACAGGCTGGCTCGGTCCAAGCCCGCCGTACCTCATTCTCACCCGTCCGACGAAACCAGCTGCGCACAGCGACGCGATCTCTCCCTCTCCAACCTCGCTCCGGGAACCTTCCCGGTGCCATCCAACACCGCCGACCCGAAAATCGATGTCGGAGTAAGAGTCGCGTTTCAACCAAGATATCATGTCTTCGTCAAAGCAGAGCAGAAATTTTCGGACGCAGTCGATTCTGGTGCGCCCGCGTGCGTGCGTGTGTGACGCGTGCCGGCGCAGGCATGCGGCGGTCTGTCCATGCGTGCCGGCGCAGGCATGCGCCGATCTGTCCATGCGTGCCGGCGCAGGCATGCGCCGGCGGGCCCTGCCGCTGTAGGATGGCCGCGGAGGAACAGAGCCCATGCCCACGGTCGCCGATCACTACGACAAGCTCCTCGCCGAGCACTATTCAAGGATGTTCGGGGATCATGACGCCAAGGTCGCCGAGCAGCGGGCGCTGTTCGAGCGCCTCGGCCTGCGCGCGGGCTCGTCCGGCGGTATGTCCGGCGGCTCTCCCGAGGCCATCGACCTCGGGTGCGGCTCCGGCTTTCAGTCCATCGCGCTGGCGCAGCTCGGGTTCAGGGTGACGGCCGTGGACACCTCGGACAGGCTGCTCGCCGAGCTCGAGGCGCGCCGCGGGGCGCTCGCCGTCGAGATCGTGAGAGGGGATCTCCTTGACGCGCTGGAGCGCTCGGACACCCCCTGCGCGCTCGCCGTGTGCATGGGCGACACGCTCCCCCACCTCGGCAGCAAGTCGGACGTGGAGCGGATGTTCGCCGGCTGCGCCCGGAGACTCGCGCCCGGCGGCCACCTCGCGCTCACGTTCCGCGACCTCACCCGCGAGCTCGAAGGCGTCGACCGGTTCATCCCAGTCCACGACTCCGCGGATGTGATCATGACCTGTTTCCTCGAGTACGAACCCGAGACCGTCAAGGTGCACGACCTCGTTCACACGCGCGGCCGAGAGGACGGCCGGTGGACGCTGTCAGCGAGCTTCTATCGCAAGCTGCGCCTCTCCCCCGACTGGGTCTGCGACAGGCTCGACGCGGCAGGACTCCGCGTCATCCATCGCGAGATCGCGCGCGGCCTCGTCACGCTCGTCACGATCGCCGCGCGCTCCTGAGCTGACGTGGGCCGGGATACGAACACCGATTCAAATACCTCCTATGGAGGTTGATGGCGCGGGCGACGCGGCGCTAACTTGATATGGGAGGATGTGACCCATGTCCGAGAGAGCGAGTCAGACAGGCACGAACGACGCCGGGCAAGCTGCGGTCGTCAACCGGCCGTCGCGGGATGAGGTCCAGGACCTGCGGCGAGAACGAGACGAGGCGCGCCAGCTCCTGGCGACCCTGGTCGTGGCGCTCAAGCGCGCGACGTTCCGGCACGGCAGCTACATCGACGGGCTGGGCGCCGCGATGGTCGCCGTGGATCGGTGGTCCAAGCCGCGAGGCCGATGATCGAAGGGCCGGCCCCGGGCTGCGGTGACGCCCGGAGTCGCGGCCCATGCCCCGAGAGACCTTCTGCGCGCCGCCTTGGCCGCTCGAACGACGTCTCCGCCCGTGGACGCAGCGCGCGGCGGTGGACGCAGCGGGCGCGGCGGTACCCAGGCGCCCGCCTCGCCTGCCGGCTAGGCGCGAAGGCCGGAACGGAGTAGGTTCCCGGCATGGCCGGATACCGCAGTCGTACATCCACCCAGGGGCGCAACATGGCAGGGGCGCGCGCGTTGTGGCGCGCCACCGGCATGAAGGACGCGGACTTCGAGAAGCCGATCGTCGCCATCGCCAACAGCTTCACGCAGTTCGTTCCGGGGCACGTCCACCTCCACGACGTCGGGCAGCGGGCGAAGAAGGTCATCGACGCCGCGGGCGGGTGGGGCGTCGAGTTCAACACCATCGCCATCGACGACGGCATCGCGATGGGCCACGCCGGCATGCTGTACTCGCTGCCGAGCCGGGAGCTCATCGCCGACAGCGTCGAGTACATGGTGAACGCGCACTGCGCCGACGCGCTCTTGTGCATCTCGAACTGCGACAAGATCACGCCCGGCATGCTCCTCGCCGCCATGCGGCTCAACATCCCGACCGTCTTCGTGTCGGGCGGCCCGATGGAGGCGGGCAAGCTCGTCGGGACCCACGACCGCGACGGCAAGCCGCTCATCCGGAAGCTCGACCTCATCGATCCGATGATCGCCGCGAGCGACGACAAGGTGACCGACGCGGATCTCGCCGCGATGGAGCGGTCCGCGTGCCCGACCTGCGGCTCGTGCTCCGGCATGTTCACGGCCAACAGCATGAACTGCCTCAACGAGGCGCTCGGCCTCGCGCTGCCCGGCAACGGCACGCTGCTGGCGACGCACGCGGCGCGCTGGGATCTCTTCGAGGCGGCGGCGAAGCGCGTCGTCGCGCTCGCGCAGCGGCACTACGTCGACGGCGACGCCTCGGTGCTGCCGCGGAGCATCGCGACGTTCGAGGCGTTCGAGAACGCGATGGCGCTCGACATCGCGATGGGCGGCTCGACGAACACGGTGCTCCACATCCTGGCGGTCGCCCGCGAGGCGCAGGTGGACTTCAAGATGGCGGACATCGACCGGATGTCGCGCAAGGTGCCCAACATCTGCAAGGTCGCGCCGTCGTCGCATCACCACGTCGAGGACGTGCACCGCGCGGGCGGCGTGCTGACGATCCTCGGCGAGCTCGACCGCGCGGGGCTCATCCACCGGCAGGTGGGCACGGTCCACGCGGGCACGCTGGGCGAGGCCATCGACGAGAACGACATCCGCCGCCCCACGGCGACGGCTGCAGCGAAGAAGCGCTCGCTCGCCGCGCCGGGCGGCGTGCCGACCACGGTCGCGTTCTCGCAAGACAAGTACTTCGCCGACACCGACGATGACGCCCAGAAGGGCTGCATCCGCGACGTCGACAACGCGTACAGCCGCGAAGGCGGGCTCGCCGTGCTCTACGGCAACATCGCGGTGGACGGCTGCATCGTGAAGACCGCCGGCGTCGATCCCGAGATCTGGAAGTTCGAGGGGCCCGCGCGGGTGTTCCACTCGCAGGAGGCGGCGTGCGACGCGATCTGGGACAACCAGATCCGCTCGGGCGACGTGGTCGTGATCGTCTACGAGGGGCCGAAGGGCGGCCCCGGCATGCAGGAGATGCTCTATCCGACGTCGTTCCTGAAGGGGAAGGGCCTCGGGAAGGCGTGCGCCCTCATCACCGACGGCCGGTTCAGCGGCGGGACGTCGGGCCTGAGCATCGGGCACGTCTCGCCCGAGGCGGCCGAAGGCGGGACCATCGGGCTCATCGAGGAGGGCGACCGCATCCGGATCGACATCCCCGCCCGGACGATCGATGTCCTCGTCAGCGAGGCGGAGCTCGATCGCCGCCGCCGCGCCGCCGAGGCGCGCGGCGCCGATGCGTTCAGGCCGAACCGCGACCGGAAGGTCTCCCCTGCCCTGCGGGCTTACGCGCTGATGGCCACGAGCGCCGCCAACGGCGCTGTCCGCGACGTCGGCCAGATCGAGCCGAGCCGGCGCGCCGGGGACGGCGCGACCGCGACCGCCCCCGCGCAGCGCAAGTAACGGAGCTCCAGCCGCCATCCAGCCGCCGAGCCGCGCAGGCGAGGCGCGAACGAGGCGCGGACGAGGCCACAGCGCACGGAGCGCGGCGGCCGCCGTCGCTGGAACGGGTGGCCACCGCCCCGGCCACCCGGCGCGTTGCTGCGCCCGGCGCAGGCCGGGCGCAGCAACGCTGCGGGCCGGTACGGCATCCACCACGACGGGGGTGCACCCGGTCGCGTATGATGCCGTACATGAGAAAATTGGCGCTCATCGTGGCCACCTCTCTCGTCTCGGGTTGCAGCCCGAAGGTGCGTGATTTCACCGGTGACCACGACGTGGGGAGCGGTGGAAGCGGGGCAGGCGGCACCAGCAGCGCCACCACCAGCAGCAGTGACGCGACAACCAGCAGCGGCGCCAGCAGCAGCAGCGGCGCCAGCAGCAGCAGCAGCAGCGGCGGTGCGACGGATGGCTGCGTCGACCCGGTGGAGGACTGCCCGCCAGCGCAGAGCGCCTGCATGGAAGCGGTGTGCGGCGAGGGTGAGTGTGCGGAGCGGCCGAGGCCGGCGCGGACCCCCTGCGGGGCAGACGGCAGCGCGGAGTGTGATGGAACCGGGGACTGCGTGACGTGCGCGGGCGGCATGCAGTGCGAGTGCGGGGAGCCGGGTTGCCCGAACACGTGCGGATCGACGGACGTGATGGTCATGCCTCCGAGCTGCGCGGGGGGCAGGCCGGGCGCCGGGGACAGCTGCGGGCCGGGCGACGCGAGCTGCTGCGGCAACAGGATGGTCCCCTGTGGCACCTTCCTGAGGGGCTACGACGGGACACCGAGCACGGACGACGCGTTCCCCGCGGCCGTCAGCGACTTCCGCCTGGACAAGTACGAGATCACGGTCGGGCGATTCCGGGCCTTCGTGGATGCCGGGCAGGGCGTGCAGGAGAGCCCGCCGGCCATCGGGGCTGGCCGGCACCCCCACGTCAGCGGCAGCGGGTGGATCGCGGGGTGGAACTCGCGGCTCGCGCCGAACACCGCGGGGCTCCGGGCGGCGCTGCAGTGCAACGGCGATCGCCTCTGGACGTGGACCGACGCCCCCGGGTCGAACGAGGAGCTGCCGATCAATTGCATCACCTGGTTCGAGGCGTTCGCGTTCTGCGCGTGGGACGGCGGCCGCCTGCCCTCCGAGGCGGAGTGGAACTATGCGGCTGCCGGTGGCGACGAGCATCGACCTTACCCCTGGGGCTCCGGGATCGACGGCGATCGCGCCTCCTACAACTGCACCGGGGATGGAAGCGCCGCGGGGGCTTGCGCGCTGAGCGACATCCTGCCGGTCGGGTCGAAGCCGCGCGGCGACGGGCGATGGGGGCACTCGGATCTGGCCGGGAATCTCTGGGAGTGGACGATGGACTGGTGGCGGGATGCGCTCCCCACGCCGTGCATCGACTGCGTGCATCGCGTGGACGGCGATCGCGACGCGACGCGGGTCACCCGCGGCGGGAGCTACCGCGCGCCGGCGACGGACGTGCGCGCAGGCAACCGCGACTTCAGTTATCCCATCGACCGCGTCAACAACATCGGCGCCCGCTGCGCACGCGGCATGTAGCTGAGGTGGGCGGAAACCGCTGTGGATCGGACGTCGCGGGACATCACGGGGCGTCGCGGGACACAGCGGGACGTCGCGGGACACAGCGGGACGTCGCGGGACGTCGCTGAACGTCGCTGGACGTCCATGAGACCGGATTCGACGCCGGGCGTGGTGTGCGATGTCGACGCCGAGGCGCGGCGTGCTAGAGCGCGCGATCGTGGCGTCATCGCGGGGCCAGGCTCAAGGGCAGCAGATCACCGTCGTGGGCGCAGGGGTGATCGGGTTGACCACGGCGGTCGTCCTCCAGCGCGACGGCCACCGGGTGCAGGTGATCGCAGCGGCGCGCGGCGAGCGAACGACGTCCGCGGTCGCGGCGGCGCTGTGGCATCCCTTCCTGGCGAACCCGCCCGAGCGGGTCAACGCGTGGTCCTCGAGGAGCCTCGATGAACTCACGCGCATCGCGAACGAACACCCGGAGGCGGGCGTGGATCTCCTGACCGCGCGCGAGGCGGCGGACGACACGCGCCCGCCGTGGTGGGCTCCGAGCGCCCCGGACCTCGCGATCGAGCCTGGACCCCACCCGCTCGGCGCGCCGTACAGCCTGCGATTCACGGCGCCGCGCATCGAGCCATCGTTGCACCTGCCCTGGCTGGAGGCGCAGCTCGACTGTCCAGTGCGCACCGAGAACGTGCGATCGCTCGCCGAGGTCGAGGGCGACTGCATCGTGAATTGCACCGGGCTCGGAGCGCGCGCGCTCACCGGCGACGGCGAGCTCATCGGCGTCTACGGCCAGGTGGCGATCGTCGAACCAGGCGAGATCCCCCCAGATGTCGCACTGGGTGATGAAAGGGACGAATCGGCGCTCGTTTATGTCATCCCAAGGCGTCGCGAGATCGTGATTGGCGGTTGTTTCATCCCGTCGCCCGATGATCGCCCTTTGACGCCTGATCCCGAGCTTGCTGACGCAATGCTCCAGCGGGTGCGCGCGGCCGGGCTCAAGCCGGGCCGCTTGCTCGGTTCACGCGCCGGGCTGCGCCCTTATCGGAGCACCGTGCGGGTCGAGCGTGAAGGCCGTGTGATCCACAACTACGGCCACGGCGGTTCGGGATACACGCTGGCATGGGGTTGTGCCCACGAGGTGAGCGCAATGCTGCGGGACGGCAGCGCATCGACACACGGCCATGTCTAGCGGAATGTGCCGAGCGCACTGTTTTGACGCGTGCCATGTTGTCAGCGTCAGCGTCAGCGTCAGCGTCAGCGCGGCGCTCCGGGCCTGTTCCTCGGACAACGGCAGCGGCGCCAACGCAACGCAACGCCGCCGCGAACGCCGCTACGAGCCGACGCAAGCAGATGCAGGCGGACGACGTCATCGTAAACCGACGCAACCGTCGCAACGGTCGCAACGGTCTCAACCGTCGTAAGCGTCGTAACCGACGCAACCGTCGCAAACCGAAACAAACGACGCTGCTTCTGGAATCCAGCCAACCAGAAAGCCCAACGCAACGCTCCGAAAGTCCCGTTGTGCTCCTGTTGCTAGGCTGCTAGATTGAATTCGTGCTCGTCTGCGAGCGTCTCCCGCCTTCTCTCGCAGTGGGACCGCCCATGGCGCTCCTCTGTTCATCCGAGGGAATGGCCGTGGACGACCTCGCCCTGGAGGTCGCTAACCCCTGACGACCTGTCGGTGCCATCCCTGGAACGCGGTCCCGAGCGGTCGAACGTTCGTTTGCGCTTGATCCGGTGTCCACCGTTCGCTGTCACCAACGTGAAGATCCGAAGCTTCCCCCGGGAGTTTTGAGCGCCATGAACAACGACGAGAATCGACTCAGTCGTCCATCGGGGCGGCCAGCCGTCTGGAATTTCACGAGGAACAACGACGAGAAGTGCCCGAGCCGCCCCTCGGGCAGGCCGTCGGGGCGGCCCTCGGGCAGGCCGTCAGGCCGGCCCTCGGGCAGGCCGTCGGGGAGACCTTCCGGGCGGCCGGCCCTCTGGAGCGTCCTCCCGCTCGACAGCGGTTTGCTGCAGACCCGGACGATCGAGTGGCCGACGGTGGCGCTCTTCGCGGGGTCGTGCGCCCTCTGGGCGACGGCCGTCACCGCGGGCATCGCGGGCTGGGTGTCGACCGTTCCGGCGGTGCTCGCAGCGGCGGTCGCCGCGTATGCCGCCTTCACGCCGATGCACGAGGCCTCGCATCGGTCGCTGGCGCGCTCCGCGCTGCTGAACGGCGTGATCGGGCGGCTGTCCGGGCTGCTGCTCGTGGCGCCGTTCCTGGCGGTGCGTCACTTCCACCTCGAGCATCACAAACACACGAACGAGGCGGACCGGGATCCCGACTACTGGAGTGGGCGCGGCCCGTGGTATCTCCTGCCGCTCCGCTGGGCGACACAGGATCTCCACTACTACTATCTATTTTTGCGCTCCTACCACGCGCAGAAGCGCGCGGAGCGGATCGAGACGGTCGCGTCGCTCGCGGCCATGCTCGCGCTCGTGGTGCTGGCCTTCGGGCTCGGCGTTGGCCAGCTCGCGCTCCTCTACTGGATCTTGCCGGCGCGGCTGGCGATCTTCTTCCTCGCGTTCGCCTTCGACTACCTGCCTCACTTCCCCCACGAGATCACGGCGACGCAGAACCGGTACAGCGCGACGCGCGCGGTCGACAGCGCGCTGTTCAACGTGCTGCTCTTCGGGCAGACGTATCACCTGATCCACCACCTCTACCCGGCCGTGCCGTTCTTCCGCTACCGGACCGTGTGGAAGCACCAGCGCGAGGAGCTCCTGAAGCTCCGCTCGGAGAGCATCCCCCCGCCGCGGGCGCCGTTGCCCCTGATCACGGCGGGCAGCCTCGCCGCGCCGCGGGCGCCCACGATCCAGACGGTTCACCCCACGCAGGGCGCGGCCGAGCTCGACGCCATCTGACCGCGCCCCGCCCCACGGCGGTTTCCGCCCCCCTCTGCACCATCCAGAGCAGAGCCCCAGCAGAGCGGCGGTCTCCAGAGCAGAGCCCCAGCAGAGCGGCGGTCTCCAGAGCAGAGCCCCAGCAGAGCGGCGGTCTCCCGCACAGGAGACGGGCCCAGATCGGCGTTTTCGGCGCGCAAGCGCACTCCGGTGCGCTGAGCACCGAAAACGCCGAGGTGGGCCCGTATCCGAAGCGGGTGACCGCCGCTCAGAGGCGGGCGCGGCGGCGGGTGCGGAGCGCTCGCGGTGGCAGCAGGACCTCCCGGAAGAGCAGCGCCTCCGCCACGGTTCGGCGGTCCAGCGCGACGCTGGACGCGTCGAGGCGCGACCCGAACGCGTCGGGCCGTCGCTCGGCCGTGCCGAGCGCCGGGATCGCGGCGCGCGCCTTGATGAGGATCGACAGCGACTGCGCGGGCGCCTGATGCGCCGCCAGGACAGCGCCCGCGAGGAGCGCCCGGGCGTCGAGGACGGCGGGGACCCGGCCGGCGAGCAGCGCGTCGCGCGCGCGCGACGCCTCCTGGCGCTCGTGCGGGCCGTAGTCGAGCCCGCTGATGTCCTGCAGACCGAAGCCGGACAGGGCGGTGAGCGGGCCGGCATAGAGGCGCTCCACGATCCACGCGGCCATGGCGGCGAAGGGCGCCAGCGAGACGGGGCGAAAGGCGCCCCTCACGGGCAAGAGCAGGTCATCGAGGCTCACCTCGGCGTGGCGGCGCGCCCACGCCTCCCGCAGGGCGCGCGCGTCCTCGTTGAGCCCGCCCCGCTCGAGGACCATGCACCCGATGAGCACGCGCAGGTGCGGCGGAGGGTGCTCGTCATAACGCGCGCCGGTCACGTCCGTCTGGACGGCGATGGACGCATACGGCTCGTCTTCCTGGAAGAACAGCTCGCTCATCGTGAGCACGTAGGCGGGGCCGAACATGAGCGTGCCGAAGACGTCACAGAAGATCTCCTCGAACCACACGCCGAACACCCGCCTGAGCGCGGGAGCCCCGATGCGATCGCCGTCCGGCGCGAGCGGGCGCACCCGCTCGCCCCCCAGGCCGAGCTCGCGGCGCAGGGCCGGCTCGAGGCCGTCGACCGAGGCCAGGAAATCGTGGCCTATCTCGTGCGCGAGCGCCGGCCAGCGCAGCGGGGTCGAGAAGAAGTCGACAGGGAGGAAGATGGGCGCGATCGACGTCGGGATGAAGCCCGTCCAGATCGCGAGATCGAACTCCGTGAGCTGCGTGGCCGGCGCTCCGCTCCGGAGCGGCAGCCCCTCCGCCCGCGCGAACGCGATCACGGGGGCGTAGCAGGCGTCGGCGAGGGCGTCCGCGTCGCCGAGATCGGGCAGGAGCGACGGGTCGCGGCGCTGCCGCACGAGCACCGCGATCTCGCCCACGACGAGCTCGATGCTGTCCGCCGCAGCCTCCGCCTCGCGCGCCGCGAGGCCCGCGTCGACGGCGGCGCGCAGGCGCCCGATCTCGTGCGGGACGGACCCGAGGAGCACGTCCGTGAAGCGCCGGTTCGCCCGTTCGTGACGCACCACCTCGCCGAGCGCCGCGGCGCTCTGCTCGAGCTCGGCGAGCCGCAGGAGCACCACGCGCAGCCGGTCGGCGTCGGGCGCGCGCGGGGCGCCGAACGGCATCCCCGCCCACGGCGCAGCGCTCGGCGGCGCTACATCGACGAGCCCCGTATCGCTCCCCGGCGCGACGTCGACGAGCGCTGGTTCGCTCCGCGGGGCGTCCTCGCCGCCGGGCCGCGCGGCGGCACGCGCGGCGCGCTCGGCGCGCCTGGCTTGCAGGTTCCCGTACAGGCTCGCGAGCTTGACGATCGCCCAGATCACTCCGAGGATGGCGCCGACGTATTTCTCGAGGTCGATGTCACGCATGGCGCCCGTCCAGCGTCGTCGGGGGGCGGCCCTCCGGCCGCGCGGCTCTCCGGCCGCGCAGCGCGCGGCGATAGCGCCCGGGGCGGGCCGAGCACCTCGGCCAGGACGAAGCGCCGCACGAGCGCGCCGCGGCGGCCGAGCCACGCGAGGAGCGGGCTCGGTGGGTCGCGCGGCGGCACCTCACGACTCCCCGGCGGGATCGGGCTTGCCCCCCGTGGTGCCGGCGATGCCCTGGCGCATCTCGGTGTCGGCGATGACGTTGCGCATGTTGTAGTAGTCCATGACGCCGAGCTTGCCCGTGCGGAGCGCCTCCGCGACGGCGAGCGGGATCGTCGACTCCGCCTCGACGAGCTTCGCCCGCATCTCCTGCGTCTTGGCCTTCATCTCCTGCTCCTGGGCGACCGCCAGCGCGCGGCGCGACTCCGCCTTGGCCTGCGCGACCTGCTTGTCCGCCTCGGCCTGCTCCGTCTGGAGCTTCGCGCCGATGTTGGAGCCGACGTCGACGTCGGCGATGTCGATGGAGAGGATCTCGAACGCCGTCCCCGCGTCGAGGCCCTTCTTGAGCACGTTCTTCGAGATGGTATCCGGGTTCTCGAGGACGTGTTTGTAGTCGTCGGCCGAGCCGATGGTCGAGACGACGCCCTCGCCGACGCGGGCCAGCACCGTCTGCTCGCCCGCGCCGCCGACGAGGCGCTCGATGTTGGCGCGCACGGTCACGCGCGCGATCGCGAGGAGCTGGATACCGTCCTTGGCCACGGCCGAGACCTTCGGGGTCTCGATGACGCGCGGGTTCACCGACATCGCCACCGCCTCGAGCACGTTGCGGCCGGCGAGATCGATCGCGGCCGCGCGCGAGAAATCGAGCTCCATCCCCGCCTTGCCGGCCGAGATGAGCGCGTTGACGACCGCCTCCACCCTGCCGCGGGCCAGGTAGTGGGCCTCGAGCATGTCGACGGACACCCCCTCGAGCCCCGCCTTCACGGCGCTGATCCGCGCGTTGACGATCTGATCGGGCGGCACCCGGCGCAGGCGCATCGCGATGAGCGTGAGCATCGAGACCCCGGCGCCCGACGCCTGCGCGGCGACCCACAGCCGGAGCGGCACCATGTACAGCGTCGCGACGATGGCGACGAGCACGAGCCCGCCGATCACGATGACCGAGATGATCTCCATATCCCTCTCCACCCGTCCCTGTCCGTGAAGGGCCGCCTCTCGCGCGCTCTCTAGGGCTCGCGCGGCTCGACGACGACCCGATTCCCCTCCACGCTCGCGACCCGCACAGGCGTGCCAGCCTCCACGTAGAGGCCGTCGGTCACGACATCGACCGCGCGATCCTCGATCTCGACCGTGCCGGCGGGGCGGAGCGGCGTGAGCGCCCTGCCCTCCTTGCCGGCAAGCGCGGCGAGCCGCGCGTCCGGGCCACGCCCGCTCCGCTGGGTCTCGAGCAGCACCATCTTGCGGCCCACCGGCGTCCTCGGGACAGCCCAGAACAGGAGCCCCGTCACGCAGACGCCGGCGCCCAGGGCGAGCAGGCCGTAGCCGATCCCGAGGGCCGCCCATGCGAGCGCGACCGCGCCGAGCACGGCGGCGCCGCCGAGGAGCCCGACGAGGCCGACGCCGGGGATGACCAGCACCTCGATGGCGAGCAGCACGAGCCCCACCACGAGCAGCGCGACGACGAGCAGCGCGGGCGTCACGCTCCGCGCTCCTCTTCTTCCACGCCGCGCGCGGCCCTCACGACGACCCGGCCCCCCTCCGCGCGGATCACCCGCACGCGGGCGCCGGCCTCGACGTAGCCGAGCTCCGAGAGCGCCTCCAGGCGGCGGCCGTCGAGCGCGACCTTGCCCGAGGGGCGCAGATCGGTCGCGGCCGTGCCGAGCCGGTCCACGAGCGACGCGGGCGCCGCGGAGCCCTCGGGAGGTCCTCCGACGGCGACGCCACGGATCGCCGCGTCCAGAACGAACCGCCGCCCGAAGCGCGTCCTCGGCGCGATGCGAGCGCCGCCCACGGCGAGCGCCGCCGTCGCCGCGAGCGAGCCGCACACCGAGGCGAGGGCGCGCGGCAGCCAACCGGCGTGCCAGGCGACGTCGACCGGCACGCGCTCGAGATCGAGGAGCGAAAGGAGGAGGGCGCTCGCCACGCACGCGGCGCCCGCGACCCCAGGGACGATGTGCCCCGGGACCAAGATCTCCACAGCGATGAGGATCGCGCCGACGGCGAAGAGCGCGAGCTCCTCCCAGCCGGCGAGCTTCACGACGTGGTGCCCGAAGAAGAACAGCGCGAGGCAGGAGAGCCCGACGGCCAGCGGGACGCCGTGGCCCGGCGCATAGAGCTCGAGGAGGATACCGAGCATCCCGAGGGTCATGAGGACCCCGGAGAGCGTGGGATCCGAGAGGAAGCGCGCGAGCTCCTCGGCGAAGCTGGGGCGCGGGCGGATGATCTCCGCGGGCTGGGGGCGGCCAAGGGCGCCGAAGAGATCTGCCTCGCTGCCGGCCTGCACCTCGGCGACGCCCCACGCGAGCGCCTGCGCGCCGTCCAGCGTGAGCAGCTTCCCCTTCTCGTCGAGGCCGGGGACCTCCACGTCGGCGTCGACCATGGCCTCGGCGATGTCGCCGCGCCGCCCCTTGGCCTCCGCGGTCGCGCGCATCTCCTTCCGCATGTAGGACACGACCTTCTCGGCGACTGGCTTCATCTCGCCGCCCTCGCCGATCTGCACGGGCGTCGCCGCGCCGAGGGTGGCGCCGGGGGCGACCGCGATGACATCGCAGGCGAGCGAGATGAGCGCTCCGGCCGAGATCGCGCGCGGGTTGACCCAGCACACCGTGCGGACGCGCGCCCGGAGCAGCGCGTCCCGGATGGCGAGCGCGGCGTCGATGCGGCCGCCGAGCGTGCTGATGTCGAGCACGAGGAGGTCGCCCTCCCCCTGGGCGGCGACGACGCGCTCCAGGAAGGGCGAGAGGCCGAGATCGATCGTCCCGGAGATCGCGACCACGGTGACCTTGCCCGCGCCGGGGATCGGCGGGAGCGGCCGCGGGCCCGGCGGCGCGGGGGCCCCGGCCGCGCCGCCCGGGCCCGCGGCAGGCGCCGCCTCGCCGCGGGCGGGGAGGCACAGCGCCATCGTCGCGAGGAGCGCGAGGAGCGGGGTCGCGCGCCGCGCCCACCTCGCGGCCTGTTCCAGCAGGCGCCACAAACCAGTCAAGCCCCGCTCCCTGCTATGGCGGCTCGGCTCGCGCCGCGCGCCATGCTCCCTGAGGTTCACGCCGAAGAACGCCGGGACAAGGGTAGCGCATGGCGGCGCTCGACGACACCCCCCTGCTCAGGCTGCTCCGCCGCTGCCCGCCATGAACCTCGCCACCGCGTCCGCGAACTCGGCTGGTCGCTCCACGATCCAGTCGTGGCTTCCCTTCGAGGAGACGACAAGGGTCGAGTCGGGGATCGAGCGTTGGATGGCGAGGGCCGAGCCGATCGGCACCGTGAGATCGCGCGCGCCCCAGGCGAGCAGCGTCCTCACGCGCACGCGCGCCGCATGGCCGCTCAGATCCGCGGTCGCGGCGATCCGCAGGAGGCTCAGCGCGCTCCGCGCGTGAAAGAGCAGGTTGTGGAGGAGAGCAGGCGCCCCCCGCGCGACGAAGCGAGGCTCCAGCAGCGCCTCGGCCCCGCGGGCGAGGACGAGCGAAAGCACCGAGCCCGGCGGGTTGAATCCGATGGAATCGACGAGCACGACCCCGGTGAGCCGCTCGGGGTGCCGCGCCGCGACGATCAGCGCCACGGCGCCAGACAGCGAGTGGCCGATCAGCGTGACGCCCTCGAGGCGCAAAACCCGCAACGCCTCGGCGACGCAGCGCGCATACCGCTCCAGGGTCCACGGCGCGCGCAGCCGCGAGGCGCGGCCCGAGCCGGGCAGCTCCAGGACGAGCACCCGCGCGCGGCGCGCCATCGCCTCGACCGCTGGCTGGTAGGTCGCGCCGTCGATCAGCATGCTGGGCAGAAGCACCGCGGGCTTGCCGGTGCCCGTCTCGGTCACATAAAGGATCTCGTCTCCGACCCGGATCTCACGCCCACGGCCTTCCGCCCGAGCCCCCCGCCTCGCCGCGGGGCCCGCGCAGATGGGCAGGATCTTCTCTCCTCGACCCGACCGGGGGACATACGAGCCAGCGACAAGGAGCGAGCGTCCGGCGCAGGATCCCGTCGTTCCGCTTCGTCGAACGCGCTTTCCCATGATCGGCGAGCCGTTGCCGGACGCGTGCCAGCGCGGGCTGGTTCGCCGCCGATTCGCCGCGGGGATCGCATGAAACCCTGGAAGGCCGTTGAGCCTGTCGCGCGCCGCGCTAAGCTCGTCGACACAGGCTTCGAGACGTGAATCTCCAGGCTGATTGAGGGCCAGCAGGCATGTCGCCGCGGGCCGAGAGCCGGACGGCGCCTGCTCGGACAACCAGCTCTTCTGGAATGACAGAGGCGATATGTTGAGGTTCCGCTCCACGTCCGGAGATCGGAAGATGGCCGAGCTCAGCGTCTCGGCGCTCTCCGTATCCGCTGCGATGTCCGTCCTCTCCCAGGGTGCATGGGGGACGGACGCGCCGCCCGCTGCGGAGGTCCAGTGGGCCTATGCGCTCGTCGCTGCGCTCGGGTATCTGCCGGCCGCGATCGAGATCGCCGCAGCCACGCTGCGGCGGACGGGAATGTCGGTCGAGGCATATTTGCGGAAGAACGCGGCGCAGCTGGATCCGGGGGGACCCGAGGGGGAGATCGTGGGTCAGGTGCTCGGCGACGCGCTGGAGTCGCTCGGCGAGGAGGCGCGCCGGGTGGTGCATGCGCTCGCCGTGCTGCCCGCGGCGGGCGTTCCGCTGGAGGTGGTCGCCGCCGCGGCGGGGAAGCCGGCGCCCTCCGCTGCGCGGCCGCTCCAGCTGCTCGTGCATGGGCGGGTGGTGTCGCTCGAGCAGGGCCCGCAGACCTTCACGATGACGCCCCCCGTGCGCGCCGCGGCCCGCGAGGACGCGGCGGCCGACGCGAGGCGCTGGGACGCGCTCCACCGGGGATCGGCGGACGCGATGCAGGCGCTGCTCTTCTGGACGGCCGCGGCCGAGGGGCGGCCGGCGGCGGCGTCGCGCAGGCGCGTCGCCTGCGAGCTCTTCGCGGCCCTCGACCTCGCGCCGTTCCGGGACGGCGAGCGCGGCGCCGAGGTGCTGGCGCGGGCGCTCGTCGACGCCTGCACGGTGGTCGATCTCGGGCTCCCGGCCGAGCTCCAGCAGCGCTTGCTCGACGAGGCGGCGCGGCTCTCGGGGGACGCGCTCCCCGAGCTGCGCGAGCGCGCGCTCGCGGCGCTCGAGAGCGCGCGCCGCGCCGAGCTCGCGAGCAAGCGGCGCGGCACCTTCGGGACGCTCCGCGCGACGCCGGCCGCTCGCGAGCGCGGCCGCCCGGGTCACCGCGACGTGCTCCGCAAGGCGGTGCGCGCGAACGTGCAGCGCGCGGCGGCGCGGAGCTCGCCGCCGGCCGACGACGAGATCTTCTGCAACGCAAAGGAGCTGCTCGCGCGCGGCAACCGGCGCCTCGCCGAGGGCGCGCTCGAGGCCGCCGTGGCGGACTACGGCGAAGCGCTCGCCGGGTTCGAGGCGGCCATGCACGGGCGTGGCCAGGCGACGGCGCTCCTGCTCCGCGGCGACGTGCACCGGCGGCAGGGGGACATCGCGGCCGCCTCCCGCGATCATGAGCGGGCGCTGTCGCTGTTCAGGGCGGCGTCCGACCGGGCCGGAGAGGCGATGGGGTTGCTCGCGCGCGGCAACCTCCGGCTCGACCAGGACGAGCTGGCGGGGGCGGAGAGCGACTACGGGTGCGCGCTCACGCTCCTCAGGGCTTGCCGCGATCGCTTGGGCGAGGCCAACGTGCTGAAGGCGCAGGGCGATCTGTGCTTCAGGGAGGGGGACCTCGCGGGCGCCGCGCGCGCCTACGACCGCGCGCTCTACATCCTCGAGGGCGTGGAGGAGCGCGTCCTCAGCCAGCTGCGCTCGCCCCCGCCGAGCAGCCGCGATGAGCGTCGCGGGGCGAGCTCGCGCGCCGCCCACGCCGCGCGCGAGGTGCTCGCGCAGCCCGATCTCCTCCGGGCGCTCGGGTGCGAGCAGACCCATGCGCGCACGTGGCAGGCCCGCGGCGACCTGCGCCTGCGAGAGCGGCAGACGGCGCTCGCGGCGCGCGACTATGGCAATGCGATCCTGCTGTACCGGGACAGCGGAGATCGCCGCGGCGAGGCCGCCGCGCTCAAGGCCCGCGGCGACCTGCGCCGCCAGCGGGGCGCGCTCCCGGGCGCGCAGCGCGACTACGAGGATGCGCTGCGGCTCTTCGAGGAGCTCGGGGACGGCGCGGGGCAGGCCGCGGTGCTCCACGCGCGCGCCGATCTGCGCTGCGAGCGGGGCGACACCGCCGGGGCGGCGCTCGATTATTCGAGGTCGCTCGCCCTGTTCGACGCGACGGGCGATCCCGCTGCGCATCCAAACGCCAAGGGCGCCGTCACGGGCGTCGCCCACCGCGAGGACCCACCGCGCCGCGCCGCGGCGGCTGTCCCGCGGTGAGTCGGCCAATGAATCCCGTCAATTTCTGCGAGCGCTGCGCGAAGCAACGAGCCACCTGGAGGCCAGCTTCTCGTACGCGTGGCGCTGAATCCGTGAGGCACGAGCCGGCGTAAGCGGCTCATGGAGCATCCGGGCTAGCTCCCTCGCTGCCGCTCGAGCCGCTCCCGCATCACGTTGGGGATCCTCCCGGCCGCCTCGATCGCCCTCGCCAGCGCCGCGCTTGCGTCCTCGTGGAGACCTCGCCGCGAGCGCGCCCGCGCTCGCGCCTCGATGACCTCGATCTGCTCCTGCCCCACAAAGTGGCGAGCAGACCGCTGCTCGAGCTCGTCCCATTCCTCGTCGCTCGCCTCCCGCGTCGCCAGGTCGATCATCGACCACAGCACCTCTTCCGCGGGGGTCATCGCCGTGTGCTCGCACCCCGCCGCGGCGGCCTTCGCCTGCTGAGCCCGGATGAGCTCGATGATCTCCCGCGCCCTGCCCTCTTCGCCCTGGTAAAGGAGCAGCCTCGCCTGAAGGAGCTGGATCACCGGCCGTATCCCCTCCCCCCACCGCTGGCGCTCCAGCGACACGGCCCGCTCCACGTGCGGTACGGCGCTGTCCAGATTGCCCATCAGGTAAAGGTACTCTCCCAGGTTGAACTCGCTCACGAGCTCCATGAGCGCGAGACCCAGCTCGCGCGAGAGGGTGAGCAGTCGACAAAAATCCAGGATCATCCCCGCGCTGTCCCCGAGGCAGGCCCGCAGGAGCGCCCGGGCGTTGATCGCTGGTCCGAGATGCAGGAGATCGCCGCGCTCCTCGCACATACGGACCGCACGGTTCAGCACCGTGCCTGCCTCGTCCAGCTTCCCCAGCCCCGGGTAGATGAAGCCCAGGAGGAGCAACGACACGACGAGCGTCTCGTAGCCCTCGTCGCCTAGCCCTTCTGCCTGCGCCGCCGAGCGCTCGAACTGCTGCGCCGCATCTTCATCGCGGCTCTCGCGGTGGAGCGAGCGCGCCGCCGCCATCGCGAGCCGCGCTGCCAGCGCGGGCGGCAGATCGTCGCGGACGAGCGCCCTCGCGTCCTCCACGCGCTGCTTCGATCGGCCGTAGTCGTCCATCCAGTCGAGCGCCGTGGCCTCGTCGAGCAGGATCTCGATCTGCTCGATCACGTCGCCCTCCTCGACCGCCATCGCGCGCCCGCGATCGAGATCCCCGAGCGCGTCGTGGTAGCGGCCCAGCCGGTAGCGCATCAGCCCCCGGCCCCGGTACGCCTTCCTCCGCCGCACCCCAGGCGCCTCGACAGGCTGCGCGAGCGCCCGGCTGTAGTAGAGCTCCGCCTCCACGTAAGCGTGCCGCGCCCGCGCCCGCTCGGCGAGCTCCAGGTAAGCGTCCTCCGCGACCGTCGCGAGCCCCGCCTCGGCTGCGTGGTGCGCGATCCTGAGCCGCCGCTGCTCCCGGCCCTCGTGGGCCGCCTCGCGGTGGTGCTCGTACGCAGCCAGGTGGATCCGCCGCCGCTCGACCTCGGCGACGTTCTGCGCGACCGCCTCCCGCACCAGCGCGTGACGGAAGCGCAGCCGGTCCTTCCGATCGCCGACCAGCACGCCCACCTTCAGCAACCGCTCGGTCCCGACGCGCGCATCGAGCGGGAAGGCCGCGCCGTCGCCGCGGAGATCCAGCTGGCGCAGCACGCCCGCTATCTCGTCGATCGACACCTCTGCGCCAAGCAGCGAGACGAGCCGCGCGTGCGCCCCGAGCGCCGGCCCGAGCGCCGCGATCTCCGCCTGCGCCAGCGGATCGAACGACGGCAGCACAGGGAGGCGCTCGAGCTCGTCGGTCGCCAGGTACCACGCGTCGCCCCGCCGGTGCCGGCGCAGGATCCCCTCGCGCTTGAGCCCGTGCACGAGCTCCACGAGCAGGAGCGGCACCCGCTGCGAGCGCTCGAGCAGGCGATCGATCGCCGGCTCCGGCACGTCCCGCGCGGGCAGGAGCAGCCGCCGGCACAGCGCCCGCGCGCTCTCATCGTCCAGCGGCTCGAGCCGCAGGGCCTCGTGTCGCGCGGCGCGCTCGCCCCACGAGGGGTGCGCCTCGACGAACGCCGGGCGTCCCATCGCGCAGATCCACAGCGGCGTCGCCTCGTCCGCGAGCGCCGCGTACTCGAGCGCGGCGAGCGTCGCGTCGTGGGCGAAGTGAGCGTCGTCGAGGAGGACAATCACGGGCGACGCGGCCGCGCACTGGCGCAGGCACTCGCCCGCCGCCCGCACGCGCGCCGAGCGAAGCGCGCCTGGCGCGGCCCGGAGCGCCTCGAGCTCGGGGAAGATGTCGACGCCCGTCTGCTCGTCCACCCATCCGAGCGCCATCGCCAGCCCCAAGCGGAGCTCCTCGCCGAGCACGGCACCGAGCGACTCCGGGAGCGCCCCGCGGACGCCGCTCTCCGGGGGCTGCTCGGGCACGCAGAGCGCCTTGCGCACGAGCTCGTGGAGCGTCGCGTCCGACGCGCCGCTCGTGGGCTCCTGCCCGCGCAGCTCGATGATCCGGGCGTGCGGCAGGCGCTCCCGGAGCTGCTTGCCGAGCTCGACGAAGAGGCGGCTCTTCCCGAGGCCGGGCCCGCCCGTCACCGAGACGACCGTGGGCTTCTTCATGCAGAGCGCCTCCTCGGCGCTCTGCGTGAGCTGCTCGAGGAGGTCGCGACGGCCGACGAACCCGCCGGGGCGCGTCGCGTCCCGCGACTGATCCTCGAGGCCCGGCGGGAGCTCGTCGCCCGCTGCGGCGTGCGACGGCTCGGGGAGCGCGGCCGACGCCTCGGGCGTAAGGAAAGGCCCCAGCGGCCCGGCGGCGGACGGCCACCGCTCGGCGCGCGAGAAGAGCGGGCTCAGGAACCGCCGCGTCCCGTCCGGGCGCGCCTGGCTCGACACAGGCGCGAGATCGATGAGGACCCGCGTGCACAGCCCGCGTCGCAGGAGCTCGTCGGCCGCCCGCTGCGCGCGGCGCGCGGGGCTCGCCGTCCCCTCCTGGCCGAAGACGCCCACGTAACGAGCGCCGGAGGCGTGCGCGAGCTCGCCGCCGAGCGCCAGGAGCCTGCGCTGCACCGCGATGCGATCGGCCGCGCTCTCGAAGAACAGGAGCCCCATCACGCGGCGCTCGATGCCGGCCACGGTGCGCGACCCCTCCGGCGCGCTCGCCGCGACCTCGTCCCGGAGCGCACGCTCCAGCGCCACGCGGAGCTCGCTCGCGCTCGCGAACCGCTCGCTCCGTTCCTTGGCCAGGCAGCGGTGCACCACCTCCTCGACCGCCCGCGGCACGGCCGCGCTGGCCGACAGGCGCGGCGGCCTGCGGCTCCGATGGTCCTCCAGCACCGCCGCGCGCGGCCCCCAGAACGGGGGCCGGCCCGCGAAGAGCTCGTACAGGATGACGCCCATCGCGTAGATGTCGGCGCGCGCGTCGAGATCGGGCCACCCGGCCGACTGCTCCGGCGCCATGTACTCGGCCGTCCCCACGGCGAGGTCCTCGTCCTGCCCGTCGTAGCGCCACCCCACGACGCGGGCGATGCCGAGGTCGATGAGCGTCGCCTTCGCCTCATCGACGAGGATGTTCTCGGGCTTGAGGTCGCAGTGCACGTAGCCGCGCGCGTGCACGGCCTCGAGGGTCGCGAGCGTGGCGAGCCCGAGCCGGGCGGCCTCCTCGAGCTGCGGAGCAGGGCGCGCCGCGAGGCGGGAGGCGAGCGTGGGCGCGGCGATGTGCTCGATCACCACGTAGGGCGAGCCGTCGTCCAGCGCCCCCCACGCGTGCACGCACGGCACGTGGGGGGCGCCGATGGCCGAGAGCGCCTCGACCTCATCCCGGAGGCGCTGGGCGGCGCCGCGGCGATCGGCGCGCGCGAGCTTGATGGCCACGCGCGCGCCGCCGCCCTCCGGCTCGGCCTCGAAGACGAGGCCGAAGCCGCCCTGCCCCAGCGTCCTGCGGGTCCAGTAGCCGGGGAAACGAGGCAACGCGACGGGGACGACCTCCGTGATCTCCGGAGGAATCGACGACTGGCCAGACGGCGGCCGAGCGGACTGAGCGCACTCGGGGCACGCGCCGTGGTTCCGCCGCCCGCAAGCCGGACAGCGCCCCGCTTCCCGGGTCGCGCGTTCCGGCGCCTCGTCTCGCAGGGCTTCCGAGCCCATTCACGCTCCTAGGGGCCGGCCGGCAAGAACGTGGTCACCACCTGGTCCGTGCGAGCGTAAGGGTTGACGACACGGTTCGTGACACACCCCCTGAAGAAGCCGGCGTTGGTGTCGATCCCGTTGCACAGCTGATTGCACGAGCCCCAGATCACCATGGATCCACACTGCTGCCAAGTGACCTCCCCGGTCGTCGGGTTGGTCTCGACATGGCCGGCCGCGCAGTCGCGTTGCAACTCGCGCGCACGAACGTAGCCCACCGAATCGTAGCAGGCCCCCACATAGGGTGTCGCGGCGAAAAGGTTGCCCCAGAACGCGCCCTCTCTCACCGGGAACGCCGCGCGCTCCGCCGGAGTCGACGCCAGCTCGTTGTTGCGCAGGGAGATCCTCACCGAGACACCGTACCAGTTGACCCGCGCGGCGATGCAGGCCGAGATCTGACTCTGGACATAGGTATCGTTCCCGATGCCACTGGACGCCCACCAGTGCGCATAGCCGAGGTCGCCGCGGAACACCTCCGGGTGGATGACGCCGCTGCTGTCGGTCCATGAGAACGAGAACGTCTGGTCGGTGCGGAGCGAACAGCTCACGACGTAGCGCAGGAGGTCCCTCGCCATGGCGCCGGACTGTCCCGGGTTCTGGATGATCGACTTCGCGTTCATGCTCAGCGCGTTCATGCTCAGCGCGTTCATGCTCAGCGCGTTCATGCTCAGCGCGTTCATGCTCAGCGCGTTCATGCTCAGCGCGTTCGAAAGGAAGCCGTTCTCGGCAATGAGCTCGCTCTCGGCCTCCCCGACGAGCTCCTCCGCCTGCTCGTCGATCTCGGCGCCGATGCAGGCAGCGGTAAGCAGAGGTAATGCGAAGACCGCAACACTTCGTGCACAGCTAAGAACCATGGTGCTCCCCCTTGTCATCGCCGCGATTTGGCGTTTAGGGTCGAGTAGCCGCAAAGTTTAAGTTACCATTTCGAAATGCTTCTGCATAGTGCTTTAGTAAAGAATGCGTTCGATCTGGAGAACACTCTGGCAGCAGAGCTGTAACGCGCCGCGATGGACGGCGCGGAGGGGCAGATGAGCGACGACGAGGACGAGACCAGGCCGTTTTCGGATTTCGAGAGGTCGGCCGCGCGCGGCGAGTTCCCGCCGGGCACCCTGGCGGGCGAGTACATCCTCGAAGGATTCATCGCGCGTGGCGGCTGCGGCGTGGTCTACGGGGCGAGGCACGCCCAATCGGGCAGACCCGCCGCGGTCAAGGTGCTGAGCGAGGCGGTGGCCCACTCTCGCCGCGTGGTCGACCGGTTCGCACGCGAGATCGACGTGCTGCGGTCGATATCCCACCCCAACATCGTGGAAATCTATGCAGTAGGTGAGCTGAACAACTATCAGCCATTCTATGTCATGGAACGCCTCGAGGGCCAGACGCTCGACGCGCTGATCCGGACCCAGACGCGGCTCACGCCGCGCGAGACCCTGGAGCTGATGGAGCCTGTGTGCGCAGCGTTAGCAGCCGCGCACACAGCGGGCATCGTTCACAGGGATGTGAAAGCGAGCAACATCTTCATCTGCTCGAGCCCGCCACGTGCCGTCAAGCTGCTCGATTTCGGTATCGCAAAGATGATGGCGCCCGAGGAGGGGTCGACATGGCTCACCACCGCCGGGCGTATGCCCGGGACGCCATCCATCATGGCTCCAGAGCAGATCCTCGGCGGTCCTATCGATGCGCGGGTGGACGTCTATGCGCTTGGCGTCCTCCTTCATCGCATGCTGGTGGGCCGGTTGCCGTTCCACACACACGACATGGATGAGATGGTGCGGAAGCACCTGGAGGAGCAGCCGCTGCCCCCGAGCCTGCGGGTCCCGCTGCCCATCGAGCTCGACGCGGTGGTGCTGCGGTGCATGGAGAAGCGGCGGGAGCGGCGCTTTGGCTCGGTCGAGGAGCTGATGCGCGCGCTCAGGGACGCCATCGGCGGGCCCGCGTCGGGCATGCCGAGCGGGCCCGACCCGACGCACCCCGCGGTGGCGGTCTACCTGGAGGTCCGGACCCGCGGCGACGCCGGCGAGCTCGACGACGCGCTGACCTTCGACATCGGTCGGGTGCTCGACATCGCCGAGTCGCAGCTCTCGCGCGCAGGCTTCCTCCTCGCGTCGATCACCGGCAACGAGGTGCTCGGCGTTCGCCTCCTCCCGGCAAACGCCGCCGCGGAGCTACGGGAGCGGCGCGCGGCGATCGAGCTCGCGACCGCCGTGCACCGGGCGCTGGCCCAGCGACCGGAAGCGGATCCGCGCGTGCACGTCAACGTGTGCGTGCACGCGGACGACGTGCAGGCGCGCCTCTCGCCGCAGCCCGAGATCACCGGGGGCTCGCTGATGTGCGCGGGGCACTGGGCTCCGGCCGACGACGTGCAGGGGGTGTTCGCGACGCCGAGCGCGAACGCGGGCCTCCTGGACGACGAGCCGACCCCCACACGCCGCGCGTAGCCACGCGCCGCATCGAAAGAGAGCGCCCTCGATCGCGTGCGCGTCAGCGCCGCGATCGAGGGCGGGTGATCCAGCGTGTGAACGTCGACAGCCCGCGGGTCCCGGTGCTGACGTTCGCCGCGGGCGCGGTCGACACGAGGCCGCCGACAGCCACGAGGGCGCAGGCGGCGAGCAGCTGGGCGCTCGCCTCGGCGTGGCCGGCGACGCAGAGCAGCAGCGTCGAGAGGATCGGCGCGCCGTAGGACAGCACCCCGAGCTGCGGCACGTCGCCGTGCTTCGTCGCGTGATCCCACGCGAAGAACGCGACCCCCACGGGGCCGAGCCCGAGCGCGAGCAGGCCGAGCGCCTCTCCGGCCGTCGGCACGACCGTGCGCTCGAACGCGAGGTGCCCGGCCAGACCCAGGGCGGCCGTCGCGGCGCAGGAGCCTGCGATGGCGTCGGCAGGGACCTCGGCGAAGCGGCGCTGGAGCACCGAGTACGTCGACCAGAGGAGCGCGCAGCCGAGCGCGGCCAGGTAACCGGGCGTGTGTGTGGCGCTCAGGCGGACGGTGCCCCCGCCTGCGACGAGCGTCCAGACGCCCGCGAGCCCGAGCAGCGCCCCGACCACGTGCCTGCCGCGCAGGCGCCCGCCGGGGAGCGCCGCCGAGAGCAGGACGATGAGCAGCGGCCACAGGTACGAGAGGACGCTGACCTGCACGGGCGGCGCGGCGGAGAGCGCATAGAAATAGAGGGCGTGATAACCGAACAGGCCGCCCACGCCGAGGATCCAGCTGCCGAGCGGCTGGCGCAGCGCGCCGAGGCCGCTCCCGCCGCGCCGGGCGAGCCGCGCCGCGCCGAGGAGCGCCGCGACAGCGAAGGTCGACGAGAGCACCTGGAGCGGCGGCAACCTGCGCACCGAGGTCGAGAGCAGGGCGAGGCTGCCCCAGAGCCCGATCGCCGCGACGCCCGCCAGGGTGGCGGCTCGCCGCGAGGGGCGCGCCGCTGGCGTCGCTGCCATCGCTGCGTCCGATAGAGCGGCGCCGTGGGTCGTGTCCGACATGGCGCCGAACATGGCGCGCCGGCCGGCCGCCGTCTTGGCTCAGGCTCCGCCGTCCTGTGCCGGGACTCCGGGCTCGCGCCCCAGCGACATTCGCCCGCGCCCCGGCTCGCTGCGCCTGGGCTGCGCGCCCGCGGCCCGGCTACGCTCGCCCGCGCCGCGGCTCGCCCCGACGCTCGGCCCGGACCGCGCGACGCAGGGCCGCCGGGGTCACGCCGCGGCGGCGCCGCAGGCTGCGGGTCAGGCAGCTCTGGTCGGCGTAGCCGCAGCGGATCGCGATCTCCGCGATCCCGAGCTCGGTGCGGGACAGCAGGTCGGTCGCGCGCGCGAGGCGCAGATCCGCGATGCGCTCCTGCACCGTCGTCCCGAGGACCGTGCGGAACAGATGGTGGAGGTGCCCCGGGCTCAGCTCCGCCCGGGCAGCCACGTCGGCGACGGTGAGCGGCTCGTGCGCGTGGTCCTCGAGGAAGCGCAGCGCGCGGCGCAGCTTCTCCGGGGCGCGCGTCAGGCCGAGCGCGCCGAGCGCGCCGCGCGCCCCGCGCTCGGCCAGCGTGAGCACGAGCAGCCCCGCCCACTGCCGGCGCAGCGCGACCGAGCCGCCCCCGTCGAGCTCGTCCGCCGCGGTCCGGACCAGGTGCGCAGCAGCGGCGTCGAGGGCGATCGACCCGCCGGCGATCCGCTCGAACCACGGCGCGGCGCCGAGAGCTTCCGCGGAGGCGGGCGGCACATCGATGACGAGGAAGCGATTCCGCTCCGGCGCCGCGAAAGCATGGCGGGTGTCACACGGGACGAGCGCACCCGAGAGCCCGGATGCCATGAGCTCTCGACCGTCCATCGAGAGCGCTATCGCGCCCTCCAGAGGCAAGACCAGCTGGTGGTGGGCGTGGCGGTGCGCGACCACCTCGGCCGAGTACCGCCGGACGCCGAGCTCGACCTCATCCATGGCGCGCCATGATCTCACGCGCGGCGCGCGCGCGCCATGGCCCCTCGGACTCCCCACCGCGCCAGCGCTCCCGCCGGCGCGGCGCGCCGGACGCAGCGCGCGCGGGACGCAGCGCGCGCCGCGGGGCGGAGCTCACCGGCAGGGCGGGCCGTACAGGGCCGCGGCGCCGCGCGCGTCGTGCTCCGTCAGGTCGAGGTCGCCCCAGTTCGTGCCGTTGCACCACGGATAGTGCATCACCGAGCCCGCGTCGTACGGCGTCAGGGCGCGCCAGCCGTCGTCCTCGAAGCAGGCGCCCGCCTCGGGCCGCGTGTGCTCGTGCCGGAACCCGAGCGCGTGGCCGAGCTCGTGCCGCAGGACGCCCGTGAGCGTCCAGAGATCGAGCGGACCGAGGGCGGCCGAGTCGATGAGGAGATTGCGCGCGCGGCGCGAGCTGTCAGGGAAGAACGCGCGCGCGTAGTACGGCTGCCCCTCGACCGGGCGCACGTCGAAGACGACCCTCTTGTTGCGCGCATCGCACGCGCCGTCCTGGTCCGCCCTGTGAACGAAGCGGACGTCCGCCACCTCCCCCCACGCCGCGGCGGCGCTCTCCATCGCGGAGACCACCGCGCCATGGTCGTCACCGAACGCCTCGCTCACGCAGTAGCTGAGGTTCCGCTTCTCCCTGTCGCTCCACCTCACGTCCCTCCCACGGCTCTGATCGACGATGAGCGCTCCGCGCTGGACGTGGCGCTCATAGAAGTCCTCGAGCCCGTCGAGGCCCTCGACGGGAATGTCGCCATCGACGATGTAGACGCCGCTCTCCGGCTCACGGTAGGTGCGAGCCTCGAACTCGTCGAAGCTCACCTCCGTATCACCGACCTTCTCGGAGATCTCGTCTCCCGCAGGCGCGCCGGCGGCGCACCCGGCCGACGCGAGCGACAGGACGAGGAGGCCAAGCGTGCCGTGAAGGAGACCACGAGATTCCGTAGACAGATGACTCATCATACAAGTACCTCTCGTTCATGCCTTTCCCTCTCGGGTCAGGCGAGGGCGCGCAGCGCCGCAGTGAGCTCCGCCGGACGGCGCCACGGGACCTCCACGGCGGGTCGGACCGACTCGACTGCTGGTACTGACGCGGATGGCGTCCGGTTTCGGTGTCCGATATTGGCAAGCGACGTGCCGCATGCGCGATGGCGTGACTTCGCGGTCCAGAGGTCAAGCGCGGAGCGATGGAGTCCACACCTGCGCAGCGGGTGCTTGCGCACCTGTGCAAGGACTTGCGTATCGAGATCGAAGCAGCGCGCCCCGCCGGGACCGGATCGAGGCGGTGGATCGATGGGGCTTCGTCCCGCCGTCGTGCTGGTTCCATCGCGCGAGCAGCGTCGAGCGTCGTGATCGTGCGCTGCGCGCTGCCGGGGCGGCGTACGGCGCGGCGGCCTGCAATCGAGGGCTTGACGGCACGGAGCGAACAGAAAATCGTGGCATCCCCTCGACCAGGCCATGGAACGTCCCAGCGCACGATTCCCGTGGGCTCATTGGGCCTATGGAGCGACGGTCTTCACGCTGACGCTCCTCGCGGCGGTGCCCTTCTGGCTGACCGACCTCCTGCCGATGATGGATTACCCACCGTTCCTGACGTTCGTCCGAGCGTTCCAGGACCACGGAGATCCCGCCTCGCCCTTTCACGGCACCTACACGACAGGATGGCCCATCGCGCCGCTCGTCCTGCCGATCGTCCTCGCGCGGGCGATCGCGGCCGTGAGCTCCATCGAGATCGCGGGCAAGGTCCTCCTCACCGCGTACACCGTCGCCCTGCCCGCCGCCTCGATGCTCCTCCTCCGCGTGCTCCGGCGGGATCGCTGGTGCGTGCTGCTCGTCTTCCCCCTCGTGCACTCGTACTGGGTGAGCGGCGGCTTCTTCGCGTTCGCGACGGCCCCTCCGCTCGTCGTGCTGGGCCTGGCCGTCGCGGTGCGATGGCTCGATCGCCCGACCCCGCGCCTCGGCGTCGGCCTCGCCGCGATCGCGGTCGCCCTCCTCCTGTGGCACGCGCTCGCGCTGGCCCAGCTCCTCCTCGACGTCGCGCTGCTCTGGGCGCTCTGGCGGGCGCCGGGGCCGCGGGAGCGATGGCGGGCGCTGCTCCCGCTCACGCCGTCGCTCGCCCTGTTCGCCGTCTGGGTGGGCAGGTCGGTGCTCACGAGGCCCTCCGGCGCCCCGGTCCCCCGCCCTGTCGCGGCGTGGCCACCCTTCTTCGAGAACGCAGCGCAGCTCCCCGAGCTCGTCGGGGTCCTCCTCCCGATCTCGGTCGGCTACGTGCTCCTCTTCGCGCTGCTCGTCGTCGCCGGCGCCACCGCTGAGCCCGCCGCGCCCCACGCGTCGCCCGAGTCCCCGGCCGCCCGGTACCGGGTCCCGAACGCGTTCGCCGTGCTCGCGCTCGCCAGCGTGGTCTGTCACCTGGTCCTCCCCTCGTACTGCCTCGGGGTCGAGGGGATCAACAACCGGCACCCCTGGATGGCCGCGCTGCTCTTCACCTTCGCCTGGACCCTGCCGGCGCGCCCCGCGCCGAGAGCGGGCCTGCTGGCCTCGATGGCGATCGGCGGCGGCGCCCTGCTCCTCTACCTCTGCGGGCGCTTCGCCGACTTCCATCGAGAGACGGTCGGCGCCTCCCGGCTCATCGACAGGCTCTCTCACGGCCAGACGCTGCTGGCGCCCCTCGACGCGTGGGGGGCGACGGAGGCGTTCCCCGCCAAGCCGCTCCGCGCGATCCAGGAGATCGCCACGGTGCGCCACGGCGGCCTGCCGAACAGCTCCTATGCAGGCTACGGGATGAACTTCATTCAGTACGTGGGCGGCAAGAACCCGATGCCAGGGCTCGGCCCGAGCTGGCTCCGCCACCCGGAGCTCACGAGGTTCGACTACGTGCTCCTGCGCTCGCCCTCGCCCGCGCTGCTCGCCCACGAGCGGCTCGAGCTCGCCGCGCGCGACGGGCAGTGGGCCCTCTTCTCCGTGCGGCGCTGACGCGGCGCAGGGCGGGGCGCGTTTCGCTGGACGAGCGGCCGCGGCTCGCCAATCCTTGAGCGCATGAAGCTGACCAGCATCGCCGCAGAGACCGTGCAGATCGCGAGTCGCGGCGAGTACATCGCGCCCTCGGGCGCGACCGTTCGCATCCGCGACCGCGTGCTCGCCGCGGTGAAGGGCACCGTGCTTTACCGGCCCGGATCACTCGACGCCTGGGAGCCGAAGGAGCGCCTCGACGGCCCGGCGGCGATCGAGGTCACCGGCGAGACCACGGGGGCGGCGGGGCGGCGGCTCATCGAGCAGGAGGGCCAGGCCCGCGTCATGGCCCTCAACTTCGCTTCCGCCAAGAACCCCGGGGGCGGGTTCCTGCGCGGGGCCAAGGCCCAGGAGGAGGACCTCGCCAGGTGCTCGGCGCTGTACGCGTCGCTCGTCGAGCAGCGCGAGTATTACGACCAGAACCGCGCCTGCGGGAGCTTTCTCTATACCGACCACATCATCTACTCGCCGGACGTGCCGTTCTTCCGCGACGAGCAGCACGCCCTGCTGGACCGGCCGTTCGCGCTGTCGCTCATCACGGCGCCGGCGCCGAACGCCGGCGAGGCGTTCCAGCGCGACGACGTCACGGACCAGGAGATCCGGGCCGCCCTGGAGCGCCGCGCGGACATGGTGCTCGCGGCGGCGGGCGCGCACGGGCACCGGTGCCTTGTCCTCGGGGCGTGGGGGTGCGGCGTCTTCCGCAACGATCCGCGCGAGGTCGCCGACGTCTTCGCCCGGTGCCTCGCGCGCCCGCGCTTCCGCGGCGCGTTCTCGCGCGTGGTGTTCGCTGTGTACGACCGGGGCGCCGATCGGCCGAACTACCGGGCCTTCCAGGAGCGGTTCGCGCAGGCGTAAGCGCGCACTGCCGCCGGCGCCTCCGATCCCGCGCGCGCCGTCACGGCCCCGCGCGGATCACACCGTGGGATCCCCACCCCGGAGCTGCGCGGACGTCGCGCTCCCCGCCTACCTCCACCGCTACAATCGAGGACTGACCCCTTCCACCGGGTCCGTTTCCAATTGTCGGGTCGCGATCGAAGAGCGAGAGTCATGGCTCGGACTTGAGGACGATCGACGACAGGCTCGCCGCGCTCCTCGCCGCGGCCGTCTTCTCCGCGTCACCCCTGCTCCTCTGCGGGTGCGCATCGCCCGCGCCCGCGCCGCGGGCCGTCGCGCAGGGGGCCGCGGCGCCGCTCGACCAGCGCTTCGCCAGCGAGCCCGCGCCGACGCCGCGCTTCCCCGATCCGGAGCGCGGGCGGAAGCTCCGCGCGGCAGCGGCCGACGTGCAGGCGCTCGCGCGGCGCGCCGCGGAGAGGGAGCGCTCGCCGGCGCTCGCGCTCGGCGTCGTCATCGACGGCGAGCTCGCGATCCAGGCGGTGCTCGGCGTGCGGGACGCCGCGGCGGGCGGAGCGGTCGACGAGCACACGCGCTTCCGCGTCGGCTCCGTCACCAAGCCGCTGACCGCGGCGGCGATACTCCGGCTCCGCGACGAAGGGCGGCTGTCGATCGACGCCCCGGCGGCGCGCTACCTGCCGGCGCTCACCGGCGTCGTCTACCCGACGCGCGACGCGCGGCAGATCACGGTCCGCGACCTGCTCACGCACAGCTCCGGCCTGCCGCGGCTCGGCGTGTTTCCCCCCGCGTCGACGTCGCGCGACGTCACCGAGCGCGAGATCCTGGCCACGCTCGACGGCTTCGGGCTCGAGAGCGCGCCGGGCACCGCGACCTCCTACTCGAACCTCGGCTATTCGCTCCTCGGGCTGGTCGTCGCGCGCGCCGCCGGCGTGCCGTACCGGCGCTACATGAGCGACGCGGTGCTCGGGCCGCTCGGCATGCGCGACGCCGCCTGGGACCCGTCGCAGGTGCCGCCCGGCGCGCTCGCCTCGCCCCACGCGCGCGGCGTCGACGGCGGCGTTGTGGCGCCGATCCAGCCCTGGCGGCTCGGGGCCTCCGAGGCGACCGCGGGGCTCTACGCGAGCCTCGCCGACATGGGTCGCTTCGTCGGGTTCGAGCTCGCCGCCTGGCCCGCGCGCGACGCGCCCGAGACGGGGGCCCTGCGGCGGAGCACGGTGCGCGAGTCGCACCTGATGGCGCGCAACGGCTCGGCGTTCCCGGCCGCCGGCGACGACGACGGCCCCGGGCTCGGCTGGCACGTGCGCGAGGACTGCGATCTCGGCCACATGGTCTTCCACAACGGCCTGATCGACGGCTTCTCCGCGTCGGTGACGCTCCTCCCGCAGCGGGGCGTCGGCGTCGTCGCGCTCGCCAACGTCGCCGGCGCCGATCTCGAGTCGCTCAACGCGGACGTGCTCGGCCGGCTCGCGGCGACCGGCGCCATGGAGGCGCGCGTCGTCCCGCCCTCCCCGCCCGTGCGCCGCGCCGCCCAGGCCGTCGCCTCGGTCATCGGCCGCGCGCGCACGGGGGCGCTCGATCGCAGGCTCAGGCCCGGCTGGTTCCCGGAGGCTCACCTCGCCTCCCTGCGAAAGGCGCTGCGCGACGCCGGCGCGCGGGTCGGGGCGTGCGCGCTCGACGGCTCCGCCGTCGTGGAGAGCGCCACGGCGGCGCGCTTCGGCCTGCGCTGCGAGCGCGGCGCGCTCTCGGTGGCCGTGCGTGTCGACACCTCGCCGGACGCGCGGATCACGTCGCTCAGCGTGGAGGAGCAGACCGGGGCGATCGCCCGGGAAGCCCCCGGCCCGAGCGACCGCCCAGCCCGCTGCCGCTGAGCGATCTGCAGCCCGGTGGGTTCGCCACTCCTGCTAGTGTAACCGCGCCCATCGTCCCGGGCGTCGAACCGTCCCCCTCACATCGCGGAGACCCGCTTGAAGCACAACGACGTGGTGGTTTTGATCCTCGGCGGAGGCGTAGGAAGCCGCCTCTACCCGCTCACCAAGCTGCGCTCGAAGCCAGCCGTCCCGACCGGCGGCAAGTACCGGCTGGTCGACATCCCGATCAGCAACTGCCTCAACTCGGGCTTCAACCGCATCCACATCCTCACGCAGTTCAACTCGGTCTCGCTCCACAACCACATCACGCAGACATACCGATTCGACGTCTTCTCCGCCGGCGCGGTGCAGATCCTCGCGGCCGAGCAGACGCCGACCCACAGCGACTGGTACCAGGGCACCGCCGACGCCGTCCGCAAGCAGCTCGTCGAGGTGAAATCGCCGAACCCGCGGGACGTCATGATCCTCTCGGGCGATCACCTCTACCGCATGGACTACGAGCCCTTCCTCGAGCACCACCGCGAGACCCGGGCCGACGTCACGCTCGCCGTCCGCCCCGTCCCGACGGCCGAGGTGTCGCGCCTCGGCATCGTGGACACCGACGACACCGGGCGTGTGGTCAAGTTCGTCGAGAAGCCGAAGGACATGAAGCTGCTCGACAGCGTGCGGCAGCTGCCCGATCCGGCGAACCCGTG
Source organism: Sorangium sp. So ce327 (assembly GCF_051530205.1). Lineage (NCBI taxonomy): Bacteria > Pseudomonadati > Myxococcota > Polyangiales > Polyangiaceae > Sorangium > Sorangium sp. So ce327. The sequence goes on from NZ_CP150330.1 coordinate 7,956,997, forward strand.
GCTCGCCTCGATGGGCGTCTACATCTTCAGCGCGAAGGCGCTCTACGAGATGCTCGAGCACGACAACGCCTCCGACTTCGGCAGCCACATCCTCCCCCGGGCGCTCGACACCCACCGGATGATGACCTACACGTTCGACGGCTACTGGGAGGACATCGGCACGATCCGCAGCTACTACGAGGCCAGCCTCGCGCTCACCGACTCCGATCCTCCGTTCTCGTTCTACGACCCGCAGCGGCCGATCTACACGCGCCCGCAGTTCTTCCCCCCGGCCCACGTCACCGCCGGCTCGGTCCTCGACCAGGTGCTCCTCGCCGAGGGGAGCCGGATCATCGAGTCGAAGATCTCGAGGTCGGTCGTCGGGCAGCTCTCCTCCATCGGGCCCCACGTCTCCATGTCGAACACGGTCATGATGGGCGCGGACTACGAGTCGCTGTTCCAGGCCCACGGCCCCGAGAGCACGAGGGGTCTGCCGCCCATCGGCATCGGCCGGGGGTGCACGATCGACGGCGCGATCATCGACAAGAACGCGCGCATCGGCGACGGGGTGGTGATCCGCAACATCCCCGACCGGCCGGACACCGACGCCCCGTACTACGCGGCCCGGGAGGGCATCGTGGTCGTCCCGAAGAACGCCGTCGTCCCGCCGGGCACGGTCATCTGAGCGCGGGCCGCGCCCCGGCCGCCGAGGGGACGGCGGCTGGCGCGCGGGCGGAAGGGGCGCTCGCGCGGCTAGGCCAGGCTAGGCCAGGCTAGGCCAGGCTAGGTAGCTAGGCAGAACGCCGCCGCGGCGCCCGGCCACTCGCCCCTCGTCGGCTGGGCCCCGGTCTGGTAAAGAGCGCCCTTATGCGAATCTGCATCCTCGGCGCCACGGGCCTTGTCGGCCGCGAAACCATCACCCTCATCGCGCGGGCCTGGCCCGGCGCGACGCTCGCCCTGTTCGCGAGCCGGGACCAGGAGCTCACCCTCGACGGCAAGTCGTACGAGGTGCTCAGTGCGTCGCGCCTCGAGGCGCAGGACGCCCCCCGCGGAGACCTCGCGTTCGTGGCGCTGGATGACGATCACAGCAAGCGGTACGTCCCGCGGCTCGTGGAGCTCGGGTACCGCGTGATCGACAAGAGCAACACGTACCGCGCCGACCCGAAGGTGCCGCTCGTCGTCGCCGGGGTGAACTCGAGCATCGTCGACGACTCGGTCCGGCTCGTGGCCAACCCGAACTGCACGACCATCCCGCTGATGCTCGCGCTCTCGCCCCTGCGCCGGGAGTTCGGGCTGAGCGAGGTCACGGTGAGCACGTACCAGGCGGTCAGCGGCGCCGGCATCGCCGCCCTGGACTCGTTCCTCGCGGACGCGCGCGACGGCTTCCAGGCCCTCGATCGCCTGGGCCTGCCGTTCAAGCCGTCGGGCTACGCCGGCAACACCGTCCCGCACAACGGCGGCACCGACGAGAGCGGCTTCTCCTCGGAAGAGCGGAAGCTCATCTTCGAGAGCCGCAAGATCCTGAGCATGCCGGAGCTCGGCGTCTCCGCGCAGTGCTGCCGGGTCGGCGTCGCGGTCGGCCACTACGAGAACGCGTGGGTCACGTTCGATCGCCCCGTGGATCTCGAGCGGGTCGCGGGCATCCTGAGCGATCCGGCGAAGTCGCCCTTCGTGAAGCACCTGCCCGGCGCCGCCGGCGAGGGCCTGAGCGCGCTCCACTGCGTGCAGGACCGAGACCTCGCGCTGGTCGGGCGGATCCGCCCCGATCACCGGGACCGCGACCGGAAGAGCGTGTGCCTGACCGTGGTCGGGGACAACCTTCGGCTCGGCGCGGCCACCAACGCGGTCCGCGCCGCGACGCGCTGGTTCCCGAGCGCCGATCGCGACCTGCAGGCCCCCTGACGGCAGACGATGCAACCCACCCAGCCCCTCATGATCCTCGTCGCCGGGCCCTATCGCTCCGGCACGGGGGATGATCCGGTCCTGATCGCGGCCAACGTTCGCGCGATGAACGACATGGCCGTGCGCCTCTTCCGGGCGGGCCACCTCCCCGTCCTCGGCGAATGGTTCGCGCTGCCGCTCATCGAGCACGCCGGGTCGCGGCAGATCGGCGACGAGATCTTCAACGAGATCTTCCATCCCGTCGCCCGCCGGCTCGTCGCGCGCTGCGACGCTTGCCTGCGGATCGGCGGCCCCTCCAAGGGAGCCGACGAGATGGTCGAGCTGTCCCGCTCCATGGGCAAGCAGGTCTTCTTCGGCTTCGACGAGGTGCCGGGCTGCGGTTAGCCGCGGCGCCGCACGAGAGGCACGTGAGAGGCGCACGAGACGCCGCGGCGGCGCGGTCTCTTCAGGGCTCGGGCCCCGGCCAGCCTGCGCCGACAGGGAGCGCCTGCACGTCGGGGAAGAGCATGTAAATACGCTTTCCATCCCACGTCTGCCGGTGGGGCGGCGAGGGCGCGGCCGCGGCGACGCTCGCGCGCACCGCGCGACCGAGCGCGGCTGGGCCGTCGAGCGCCTGGCTGAGCGCCGCGAGCGCCTGCGCGAGCTCGGGGAGCGACGCGTCGCCCGACGTGCCCCGCGCGACGAGGGCGTCGACCTCGCGGCTGCGCACGCCGAAGTCCGACGGCAGCGGGTGCGCGGGCGGCGCCGTGACCGCGGCGTGGAGGAACTGGCGCTTCGCCACGCCGCCCGCCTCGCCGAAGCCGGCGACGAGCTCGAAGAGCGCCGACGCGACGCCGACGGCCGGATCGAGGTCCTTGGGGTCATGGAGCTGGGAGCCCCTGATCCCCAGGTCGTCGAGGTACTCGAACCCCGAATCGCTCAGCGCGGCCGATCGCTCCGTCTCCGGCAGGGGCGGCGCGACCCGCACCTCGCCGCTCTCGAAGACGATGACGCGGGCGTACGTGAAGCCCGCGTGCGGCACGGCGAGGCGCACGCGCGCGAGCTGCGCCGCGACCTCCACCGCCGCGCCGACCTCGAAGCGCGAGCCCGGAAGGTGGCCAGCGATGCCCGCCAGCGTCATCCCCGCCGCGTCGGGCCAGGGGCACACGGCGACGTGCCGCGGGAGGGCCTCCGTCTCGCCCGGCGCGCACACGCGCTCCAGCCCGAACGAGGCGGGGGCGAGGAGCGGCGGCCGCTGGCCCTCCATGCGCCGCAGATCGCCGAACAGCCAGGCGCGGTTCTCCCCGTGGTGCTCGGGCGCGAGCATCCGCGCGCCGACGAGCAGCGCGACGGTGCCCCCGGCGCGCGCGAGCCATGCCTCGGGCACGGAGAGGTGCTCGTACAGGAAGGCCTCGACGATGAGCTGCCACTCGCGGGGCGGCTCGGGAGGCAGGGGAGCGGCGGTTCGGTACATGGCGGGTGCGGGGCTTCGAAGAACAGCGCGCTCGGCCCCGGATGCACACACGAGACGGGCGAGCTCGTGAAGTAGCGTATCCAAGCCGGGAGCGCCGCGGAACACGGCAGCGGGCCGCTGCCGCCGATCGGCGAGCGCGCTGCCCAAACCGCCCCGACCGCGGGTGGAGAGGAAGAAGAGAAGATTCACAGGGAGACGGGGAGGCGGGGAGGCGAGAGAGGGGGATCCTTCGTGCGAGCCATCCGGCTCGCCGACGGCTTCGGGCGGCATCGCGGCGGGGTGGCTGGACAAGCCTCGAGCATCGATCCGGCGACGCGCAGCGCTGCAATCGTGCGCTCGCACGCGAACAACTCGTCGCCGGTCGAGAGCGGTGATTGCTCTTGCCCACACGTTGACACCCTCGTGGCGACGGCAGTCCTGTCGACGCCCGACGCTGCCCCTCAGGGGCCGGCGCCGGGCCCCGAGCGCGAGCGCGGACCAGGGGACGCCGAGGTCTCTTTCACCGTTCGGAGCCTGGAATGAAGACTCGATTGCGCACCATCTCGGCGATACCCGCGACACTCATCGGATTGCTCATGGCAGCGGCCTGCGGCTCGGACGCCGGCGGCGACCCGGAGAGCAGCGGCGGCGGCTCGGCGACCGGGGGCTCACCCGCCAGCGGCAGCTCAGCGACGGGGGGCTCGCCCGCGAGCGGTGGCTCTGGCGCGGGCGGCGGCGTCGCGAGCGGCGGGACGTCGGGCGCCGGCGCGGCTGGCCCGGGAGGCTCCGCCGCCACGAGCAGCACCGGAGGCGGGGACCCCGGCGCGGCGAGCACCGGCGGAGACGGCGGAGGCGCGGGCTCCAGCGCGGCCGGCACAGACGGGAGCGGCGCCGGAGGGGCGGGGACGGGCGGCAGCGGAGGGGGTGACGCGGCGTATCCGTGCGACGGAGACACGAGCGGATACAACGCCGTGGTGACCCGATCCGGCTCCGACTGGATCGCCCAGAACGGCGCTCGCAACGTCTACAGCGGCGGCGACATGCGGGCCGCGATGCAGGCGGCGCTCGACAGCTTGAGCTCCGGCCGCACCAGCAAGCAGAGCGTCCTGGTCCAGGGCTCCGGGACCGTGGCCGCGAGCTCGAGGCTGAACGTGCCCAGCTACACCGTGCTCAACGTCTGCGGCACGATCGAGGTCACCGGCAGCGGCTCCGGCGACAACGCGCCCATCTACGCGCGCGGCCGGACCGACATCGAGATCCCGAACGTCACGATCAGCGGCACCCCGCTCTACGCCATGTTCTTCCGCGACGTCGAGAACCTGCGCCTCGGCCATGTCGAGCTGCGCGTCTCGAGCGGCCTCGGCGTCCGCATCGACAACCATGGACGCTCGGACCGCGCCAACAAGGTGAAGAACATCGAGATCGACCATGTCTACGCCGAGGGGACCAGCTCTCACGGCGTCGAGACCTACGGCGTCGACGACATCCGCATCGGCACCGTCATCGCGCGCGACACCGGGGAATGCGGCCTCCTCCTGAACGACACGACCAACGCCGAGGTCGGGACGGTCGACGCCGTGAACGCGGGCGCGGGCACCGGCTACGCGGCGTTCCGGCTCGCCAACCGCGCGGGGCGCATCGGCAGCGGCTACCCCACCAACATCCACGTCGGCCAGGTCATCGCCCGCGGGGGCGGGCGCGGGATCTTCTGCGTGTCCGAGAGCGGGGGCGTCACGATCGACCGGATCGATCTCGCCGACACCGGCAACAACGCGATCCTGCTCGAGAACTGCCACAACGTGAACATCGCCGCCGAGTCCGGGACCGTCGACGGCGGCGGCGACATCCGCCTGGCCGCACGCACCGAGTTCGCGAACTCCTCGGACATCACGATCCAGAACCTCACGATCACGGACACGGCGGTCAACGAGAACCCCTGCGCCGAGAACAGCACCTTCCGCAATCTCATGCTGGTGAACGCCCGCAACAACAGCTGCAATTAGAGCGGCGGTCGCCCGCTTCGGATACGGGCCCACCTCGACGTTTTCGGTGCTCAGCGCACCGGAGTGCGCTTGCGCGCCGAAAACGCCGATCTGGGCCCGTCTCCTGTGCGGGAGACCGCCGCTCTGCTCGGCATGGTGCTGAGGTCGGCGGAAATCGCTGTAGAGCGGGGTGCACAAGGCTGGAGTCACAAAAGAGAACCGCCCGCGGGTCAAGGCCCGCGGGCGGTCTTCTTCGTCAGCGGCTCGGCCTACTTGAGGCGGGCCAGCATCTCGACCTTCTCGGTGTCCAGACCCGTCCAGGTGCCCCAGCCCGTCTTGTCCGCATCGGTGTACTTGTGGTTGTAGATACCACCCGTATCACCCGACTCGGGGTTGATGGACCAGTAGGTGAAGTCCGTCATCTTCTTCTTGATGAGGTAATCCACGTACATGTTCTGCCACTCCCAGTCGTAGCGCTTGCCGGCAGGCAGGTGCGCCCACTGCTGGGCCAGCGCCGGGTCCATCTCGTTCTTCGGCCAGTCCTTCACGCCGCCGAACTCGCCGGTGATCACGCAGAACTTCTGGTCGTGCAGGAACCCGAAGTGCTCGTCCCACTGCTTTGTCAGCTTCGCGACCGTATCGGCGTTGCTGCGTTCCAGAACCAGCCCGCACCCGGCCTTGGCGGCCGCCTCGTCCTCGAGCCCGACGCACTCGGGCTTGGACTGATCGACGTGCTGCTTCTGAACGAACACTGCAGGCCCGTAGGTGTGGGGCGAGAAGCAGAGCCGATTCCTGGGGATCTGGATCGGGTACGCCGTCTGTCCGTAGAAGTTCTCACCCCAGTTCGGGTTGAGGTTCTCATCGCCGTGGGGCTCCGGCTCCAGCGTCAGGCCGCTGGCGCCCGCGGGCTGGTGGCTGCCGGACACGCCCTGGACAACCGCGATCATGTCGTCGTTCTCCTCGGCGATGACGTCGTAGCAGGCCTTGGCCATGTCCGCCCACTCGGGCCAGCTGTACTTCCACGGCTCGTTGAAGCAATCGATGCCGATGATGTTCTTGATCCCGAGCTTCTTGGGCAGCTGCGCGATCTTACGGATGTCCGCGAGCCACTTGTCGTAGTTGTAGGCGTCCTCGCCCGTAAGGCAGGTGTAGTCGTCCGCCTTGTAATCGTAGTTCTCGCGATCGCTGTCCACGTAGGGCTTGTCGTCGTCGAGCCTGCCCGCGCGCCACCCGAGGTGGTTCGAGCAGGAGTGGATGCCGATGATGACGTTCAGATTGTTCGCGCTGGCCTGCTTGAGGAAGTCCTCGAGCGCCTCGTACGCGTTGGCGTACGGGTAGACCTTCGGGTCGTTGTTCTTGATCCGGGGCGTCATGATGCTGTAGTCGCCGTCCGGGTGGTCGGTGACCAGGGTCTGCGGCGCGATGGGGAGCCGGATCGTGTTGAACTTGAGGTTGGAGCTGGTGAGCTCCTTCATCGTGTCCGCGATCGTGCGCGGGGCGTTGTTATTCGCCCACCACATCGACCCGATGAAGAGCTCCATGGCGCCGGGGCGCTCGAGATCGTCCTGTCCCTCGAGCCCGAACCAGTTGCCGCCGCGAACCTGGATCTCCGTGCCGTCCTGCGTCAGGCGGCCGTTGTCGAGGTTGACGCGGAATCTCCCGGTGGGTGAGCCGTCGGTGTCCGGCGTCGGCTTCGCGTCCGGGTTGCCGCTGCCGCTGCCGCTCGGGATCCCAGCGCCGGCGCCGCTGGTGTCGCCGCTGCTCGTCGAGCTGCCCGCGCCGCTGCCGTTGCCCACCGAGCTGCCCGCGCCGCTGCCATTGCCCACCGAGCTGCCCGCGCCGCTGCCGTTGCCCACCGAGCTGCCCGCGCCGCTGCCGTTGCCGCTGCCCGCGCCGCCGGAGCCCGTCAGCCCACCCCCGGTCGCCGCGGTCGATCCATCACCACCGCAGGCGATGCCCATCAGAGCAAGGGCGGCGAAGGAACACAAGAAGATATGGCTTCTTCGGATTCTCATAGGTTCGTTCTTTCGTTAAGCACAAATTCAGAGCACGGCGCGCTGCTTCGAGCGACAACCCCCAAGGCTCGTCCGTAAGACAATCTCAGCCAGATCAACGGTTGGTCGCGCTCGACAGTCGACCCTGCGCAGAATTCGCAATCAAGCAACACCGACGGGTTGCCAACCGGACTCGCATGTTACCCGCCACCAAACAGAGGGTCAAGACGAGACGCACCCTCCGATGCCGGGACCCAATATCGATATGGCGGTGCTTTTCCCACGAGGGTGGATCCCAGGAGGCGCTCTCCTCCAACGGGATCCTGCAGGAGCGCTGCACGAGGGGACGACCACCACGAGGCGCTTGACTTTCAATTTGCACATGATTTGCACATGGCTTGCCGGACCACCTGGGCGCCCTGCGCTCCCGCAGGGCGCGCGGCGTCATTCGATAGGTGCGCAGCGTCATCCATCCTGCGCACAGCGTCAAACTCGACGGAAGGAGACATCGGCAGAGCTCGTCAATGGAAAAGGCACGCTGAAAGACCACGACTCGCCACGATGCCTGTCACGGGGGCACGCGGCGCGTCGACGCGTCGACGCGCCGCTCCGGCCTTCATCGATCCTGACGGCGGCGGGCGTGCCGGCGGCTGAGCGGGTAACGCTACTCCCCTCCTCTTCCGCGGCCCTCGCCCTCCCCTCGCGGTCTCCGCCAGCGCTCCGGCAGGCGCACGAGGAGCAGCGCGAGCCCCGGCAGGAGCACCATCCCAGCGAGCAGCAGCAGGGATGACGTGAGCCGCGCGGCCGAGGCGCCCACCGCGGCATAGGTCGCCGAGATGCCCAGGTTGGCCAGGGTCGTCACCGTGACGAACGCGCGCCAGGGCATGCGGCCCGCGCCCGCGAAGACGAGAGACGCCTCCGCGAGCACGGGCACGCCGCGGAAGAGGAGCAGGAACCAGCGGCCGTGCCGCTCGGCGGCCCGCGTCAGGCGCGCGAGCTCCGCCTCGCCCACCATCCGCTGCAAGGCCGGGGCGCCCGCGCGCGCGCCGACCAGATAACCCAGCCCCGAGCCCACCATCATGCCCGCCCAGGAGACAGCCGTCCCGCGCCAGAAGCCGAGCAGCCCGCCCGCCGCCGTGCTCGCCAGGCTCGATGGCACCGGCAGGACGATATCGCCCGCGAGCAATCCGCCGAGGACGAGCGCCGTCGCAATGGGCGAAGGCGGCGCCGCGAGCAGCCTTCGCGCCGCGGCCTCGATGCTGTCGGCGAAGAGGAAGAAGGGCACGAGGATGACAAGCAGGAGCAGGCCAGAGAAGCCGGCCCACCCGGGCCAGGAGCGCCGGGAGCGCGCGACCGCGCCGGGGAGGCGGGCGCTCCCCGGCGGAGGGGTCGAGTCAGACGATCGCAACATGCAGCGCTCCAGGTCCGGTGACGGGCCGGCCGCCCCGCGAGGAGGAGCGAGCCGGCCGGCGCGCGAGTATACGTCCCTCACGCGGTCCGCCCTCGGGGGAAAGAGACGCTGGTTCAGGATTTGTTCGCGCACAGGGGGAGTCGCCTTTATCCAACAGCCCTGGAGGCGGCGGCGCGCGCAGGAAGGGCTCGAATTCAGGGCACCCGCGTGGGAGACTGTCGCCAATTCACGCATCCCGAGAGGTCCCGGGCAACCGGAAGGAGCAGGTCATGCGTCCTCGATCTTCGTGGTTTGATTCGACCATTTTCATCACGAGCTGCGCCGCCCTGGTGGCGAGCTGCTCTGCGAGCGCCGACCGCCCTTCCGGAGGCGGCGGCCCCGGTGGCGGCGGGGACAATCCCACCACCACCGGCGGCGATCTCGGCGACGGCGACACCACGGGGAGCGGATCGGACATTGGCGACAGCGACAGCGCGTTCCGTTGCGGCGACGGGGGCCTGACCAACGACGAGGCGTGCGACGACGGAAACGCCGTGGGGGATGACGGCTGTGCGGCGGATTGCCGCTCGGTCGAGCTCGGCTGGTCGTGCCCGCTGCCCGGAGTCGGCTGCACGCGCATCGCCCGCTGCGGTGACGGCGCCGTGGTGTTCCCCGAGCTCTGCGACGACGGCGACACCGATGCGGCCGACGGCTGCTCGCCGACCTGCAAGGTGGAGGTGGGCTGGAAGTGCAGCGGCAACCCGAGCGCCTGCACGCGGACGACCTGCGGCGACAGGAGCCAGGAGGGCGCGGAGAGCTGCGAAGACGGCAACACGATGCCCTTCGACGGCTGCTCCTCGAGCTGCCAGGCCGAGCCCGATTGCTCCGCGGGCTCCTGCGCGTCCAGCTGCGGCGATGGCCTCGTGCTCGGCGAGGAGTGCGACGATGGCAACAACATCGACGGCGACGGCTGCTCCGCGACGTGCACGGAGGAGCCGGGATACACGTGCGCCGTCCCCCAGCCCTCGGGATCGATGGCCGTGCCTGTCGTCTTCCGCGACTTCAAGGCGGCCCACCCCGACTTCGAGCCGAAAGGTCCTGCCAACAGCAGGCCGATCTTCAACATGGTCGGGCCCCGGCTCGACGCCGAGAAGAAGCCGACGTACATGACCGCCGCCAACAGCCTGGTCACGAGCGCAGACAGCTTCGCCCAGTGGTACCACGACGTGCCCGGCACCAACAGCACCACGGTCACCACCCTCACGCTCTGGGACACCGGCGACGGCCGCTTCGTGAACCGCTGGGGCGAAGACGGCGAGCAGTGGACCCTGCTGTCCCAGGAGGCCGAGCACTATTGCGGCAACGTGGGCAACGAGGTGAACGACGAGGAGTGCACCTCGTCGGCCCAGGCCACCCCGGATTGCGGCGACATCCACAGCGAAGAGTTCCACAGCTGCGAGGTGCGCGGCGGGGTCTACTGGGCGAGGTATATCGAGGAGACCTACGACGGGAATCCGCTGTTCTTCCCGGTCGACGACGATCCGTTCACCCCGGCGGCCGAGCGCGTCGCGGCCGACATCTTCCCGAGCTACGGCGGCGGCGACTGGCTGAAGGAGCAGGGCAGCCCGAAGCACAACTTCCATTTCACGAGCGAGATCCGCTACTGGTTCCAGTACAACGCAGGCGAGCAGTACGAGCTCGACTTCACCGGCGACGACGATGTGTGGGTGTTCATCAACGATCGCCTCGCGGTCGACGTCGGCGGCATCCACAGCGCCGTCAACGGGCGCCTCGTCATCGGCGCCAACGGGGCCGGCAGGGTCACCTACGCCACGGAGGAGAACGACAACATCCCGGCGCGGAACATCGACCTCGGCCTGACGGACGGCGGCGTCTACCAGATCGCCGTGTTCCACGCCGAGCGCCAGACCGCGGCGTCGACGTTCAAGCTCACGCTGCAGGGCTTCGCGACGGCGCGCAGCGAGTGCAAGCCCGTCTGCGGCGACAGCGTCGTCAGCCTGGGCGAGGAGTGCGACGACGGCGTGAACGACGGCGGCTACGGCGAGTGCGCGCAGGACTGCAAGCTCGACGAGTACTGCGGCGATGGCGTCGTCCAGGCCGTGGAGGAGTGCGACGACGGCAACAACCGCGACGGGGACGCCTGCGGCAGCGGCTGCCGTAACCTCATTCCGCGCTGACCCGACGGACGGTCGCCGCCCGATGCGAGCGGCGACCGTACCTAGCCAGGCGCTCCCGGCGACGGACGGAGAGGGCCTCGCTCAGAAGCAGATCCCGAACTCCGGGTAGCCGATGTCGACGCAGCTCCCGCCGCTGGCACACGGCGCGCCGAAGCTGCTCCCCGGGCAGAGCTCGATGCACGTGAAGGTAAGGCCCTCCCCGGTCAGATCGCCGCACGCGGCGTTGGCCACACACCCCTCGACGCCTCCGCAGGTGCCTCCTACGGGGATGGTGCCTCCCGGGAGGCAGACCGGAGCCCCTCCCACCAGCGTTCCTGGGGCACACCACTCGCCGCCGCCACAGCCGGCGCCGAACGGCGTGCACGCGCCGCCACCGCCGACCTCGGTCACCTCGATGGAAATGTCCAGCTGCCCATCCCCGATGGTGATGATCGTGCCGTCCGTCTGGAATTGATAGACCAGCGGCGTGACGGCCCCATCGTAAATGGTGAATGAGACGGTGGGAGGGGTGAGCAGCGTCGCCTGCACGGGCACAAACGTGCCCCCGTCATCGCGCTGCAAGACCCAGCCCTGCTCCAGCGTGCTCGCGTAATCGCCGGTGGGCAATGCCGCGCTGAGCACCGTCTCGCCCGGATCATCCGAGGTGCCGAGGTACGTGACGATCGGCCCCTCGACCCTGAAGATCGCGTTGCTCAGCCGGTACACGTGCCCGTTGGTCTGCGCCACCAGGGCGATGCTCGCGCGGCCGGTGGACTCCGCTTCTTCCGTGCCGTCCGGACCGACGGCGCACGCCGGGAGCAGCGGCGCCGCCGCGAGGAACATCGCCGCGAACCCGACGTTGACAAGCGCTGATCGACTCATGCTGGACCTCCTCCAAGCGAAAAGACGGGCGAGCATAACGCGCGTCGATGCGCTCGCGGCGCGCGCAGCAAGAATCGGATCGCCGGGACGAAGCCGTTCGATCGGCGGTGGTGATGGCTCGCTCCTGCGGTGAGCGGCGCGCGCGGGCCCGCCGGCTCAGGCCACGCACGCCGAGAGATCGCTCGGCGCGCGCTCCGGGGCTCCCGGGTGTGCCGGCACCAGCACCCGCACGGGGCGCGGCGCGCGCGGGGCGACCCCCGCGCCGGGTGAGAGCGTGAGGCACAGCTCTCCGCCCGTCGGCCTCGCTCGGAGCGCGAGGTGCACGGCGCCGCGGCGCGCAGCCCGGATGGCGCTCACCAGCACGCGAAAGAGCCCGCGCGCCAGGGTGTCGTGGTCCGCCTGGACCACCACGGGCTCGATCTCCTCGATGCTGGTCGTGACGTTGAAGACCGCCGACTCGACCTCCAGCAGCTCCGCGAGATCGCGGATCAGCGCGTCGAGCGCCACCGGGCGCGGCGCCGCCGCCTCGCCCAGCGCGAGCGCCCGCCACAGCGCAGCGGAGCGCTGGAAGCGGCGCAGCACGCTGGCGGCGAGGTGGAGCAGATCGCGCGTCTGGGCGAGGACGCTCCCGGCGAGCTGATCCGCGGCGAGATCGATCCTGAGCCGCGCTGCGGCCCGCGCCTGGAGGATGTCCTGGAGCAACCGCCTCAGGTCCTCGATGGGCACGTCCCGCGCAGTGAGCAGACGCTCCATGTCCCGCTCGAGCCGCATGGCGAGGAGATCCATCTCGATGGCGCGCGCGGCGCAGAGCAGAATTTCCCGGAGACGAAAGCCAATCTCGGGTCTCCTGACCGAGAGGCTGAGCACGCCGATGGCCGCCCCATCGCCGTCCCGGAGCGGGAGCCCATGGCACGTGAAGACGTGGAATCCCTGAATGAAATGCTCCGGCCCCACGAGCTCCGTATAGCCATCCTCGGCGAGCGCCGTACCGACGCCGTTCGCGCCACAGACGCTCTCATCAAGCAACGCGCCGGCACCGGGCACCCGCTCGGGGCCGTGGAGCGTCTGCTCGTCACCGCGGACATCCAGGAGGATCGCCCGCGTGTCCCCCACCATCACCGCGTGGCGCTCGTCGCCCGAGGCCAGGCTGAGCGCGTGAAGGTAGGGTTCGGAGGCGAGGATGAGGTCCCGGTGCCGCTCGCGCAGGCGCTCGGTGTCGAGCGCGCTCAGGAACTCGGCCTTGGGGCGGCGCGGATCGGCCCCTCCCCCGTGAGAGCGCACCCAGGCGCGGTGCACGTGAGGACGCAGCTGCTCCGCCTCCAGGGCGCCGATCGAGCGGTAGAGGCGCCCCGCCTCGAGCGCTGATTCCAGCCACGCTGCCATGAGCCCACCCCTCGTCCGAGCGCGCGGTTGCGTCCGCCATCGTCCGCGATTCTGCTCCGGGATCTTGCACAGTTCGTACCCTCGACACGCCTCCTCGAGAGGCGAGCCGTGAGGAAGTGAGCTATTTCAACTCTCCATTTTCCCCAAGGAAGAGCGCGGACCGTATGCAGGCACCTACCGTCCTGATCGTCGATCATGACGAGGCCCAACGAGAGGAGATCCGCCGCACGCTCGAGGCCGCTGGGCTGCGGGTCGAGCTCGCAGCGACGGTCGCGGAGAGCCTGCGAAGAGCCCATCGACCGCCGGACCTGGTGCTCATCGGCGTCGATCTGCCGGACGGCGAGCGGTGCGAGCTCTGCCAGCGCCTCCAGGCGGCGCTGGGCGCGGCGGCCACGCCGGTGCTGCACGCCAGCCGGCCGAGCGCGGCCGGCGGTCAGCCATCGACCTCGAGCTCGATGCTCGGTTCGACGTGCGGTTCGACGAACGGTTCCGCGTATGGTTCCGCGTATGGTTCCGCGTACGATTGCTGTCGTGCCGGCTCGCGCGCATGGCCGACCGAGCGCCGGCTCCTGATGACGGCCGTCCGCGCTCTGCTCGAGGCGCGCGCCGCGAACGTCGCGCGCGCCTCGAGCGACGAGCGGTTCCGCGCGGCCTTCGACCAGGCGGCGGTGGGGATGGCCCACGTCTCCCTCGACGACCGCTTGCTCCGCGTGAACCCGAAGCTCTGTGAGCTGCTCGGATACACCGTCGAGGAGCTGATGGCGCTCCGCGCCCAGGATCTCCGCCACCCGGACCACGCGGAGGGAGCGCTCCGGCACGTCCATGCGCTGGGCGATGGGACGATCCCCTCTTCGACCACCGAGGAGCGCTGCGTGCGGCGGGACGGGTCGATGCTCTGGGTCGCGGTCACGCGCTCGCTCGCCCGCGATCGCGCGGGGGCGCCGCTGTATGTCGTCGAGGTCGTGAACGAGATCGAGCGCCGCAAGCGGGCCGAGGACGCCCGGGAGCGGGCGCTCGCCTGCGAGCGCGTCGCCCGCGTCCGGGTCGAGCTGGCGGAGGCGCGCGTCGCGCGCCTCCAGACGTTCACGTCCGAGCTCTCGCGCGCGGTGACGCCCGCGCAGGTGGCCGAGGTGGTCCTCTCGCTCGGGCTCGCCGCGCTCTGCGCCGACGCGGGGTACGTCGCGCTGCTCGCGGAGGACGACGTGATCGAGGTCCTCCGCGCGCCCGGCTACCCCGAGGACGTCGTCGCGCGCCTGCGCCGCATTCCGATGTCCGCGCGCATGGCTGTCGTCGACTGCATCCGCACGGGCCAGCTGCTGATCTTCGAGTCGCTCGCGGCGTATCGGGCTGCCTATCCCGACACGCCGGCAGGCGACTGGGCCAAGACCCTGATCTGCGTCCCCATGACGCTGGGCGACGTGACCATCGGGGTGCTCGGGGTCACGTATCGCGACACCTGCCGGATCAGCGAGGACGACCGGCGCTTCATGACGACGCTCGCCCTGCAATGCGCGCAGGCCCTGGAGCGCGCGCGCCTCTACGAGGCCGAGCAGCGGGCGCGGCGGCTCCGCGAGGAGGCGCTGGCCATCGCGGCGCACGACCTCCGGAACCCGCTGTCGTCGATCATCCTGGCCGCGGCCCTGCTCGAGCGATCGGCCCCGGCGGACGCGGCGGGGCAGCCGATCCGCAACCGGGCGCGGCAGATCAAGCGCGCCGCGGAGCGCGCCGTCGAGATGCTCGGCGAGCTGCTCGACGCCGCGATCATCGAGGCGAAGGGCCTGAAGCTGGACATCCAGCTGTGCGAGGTGGGCTCGCTCGTGCGCGAGGTCACCGAGATGCTGGCGCCGCTCGCCGAGCAGAAGCGGATCCAGCTCCACACCCTCCTTCCCGGGAGCGGCCTGGAGCTCGGCTGCGACCGTGGCCGCATGCTCCAGGTGCTGTCGAACCTCGTGGGCAACGCCCTGAAGTTCACCGCCGAAGGACGGGAGATCACGATCGGCGCGGAGCGCCAGGGGCCCCATGTCCGCCTGTCCGTCAGCGACACGGGCACGGGGATCCGGCCGGAAGACATCCCGCGCCTGTTCGATCGCTACTGGCAAGGGCGGGCGGCGCGCTGCGCGGGCGCGGGGCTCGGGCTGTACATCGTCAAGGGCATCGTCGAGGCGCACGGGGGGCAGATCTCGGTCGATAGCGAGCTCGGCGCGGGGACGACGTTCTCCTGCACGATCCCCGTCACGCGCTGAACCCAGGGAGGCCAACCCGCCCCTCGCCGCATGCCCGGCGGGTTGCACGACTCCAGCAAACTGGAACCAGCTCCACTCTATGAGCCGACGCTCCTGCGCCCGGCGCGCGGCCGTTACTGCGCCACGCCGACGGACTCGACGGATGCGGTCAGCTCGTTGTCCGCCGCGGATCGCCCGCCGAGGACGATCACCTCGCCGCCGCCAGGACAGATGAGGGGGCTGAAATACCGCGTGACCTCCAGGGCTCCCGCGGGCTCCCAGCCGTCGCCCGCCGCGTTGAGCCGGAAGAGGCCGTCGACGATGTTGAGGTAGAGGTCCTGTTCGTCGTTGCACGCCGTCGCGCCGAAGCCCGCAATCGGGATCTCCGAGGGGAGCGCCGGGCCGGGCGACCAGGCCTCGGTCTTCGTGTCGAACCGGTAGACCTCGCCCGAGAACGCCATCCCCTCGCCGACGCCGCCGAGCGCGTAGATCGTGTCACCGCGCCTCGCGACGCCCAGCGAGCGGAGCATGAACGGCGCCTCGGGCAGGGGGACCCACGCCGCGTCGGGCGTCGAGAGGTCGAGCACGACGCCCCGGGTCAGCAGCTCGCCGGGGCCCGCGAGCGTCCAGCCCCCCACGACGTACAGCCGGTCACCCACCACCACGGCCCCGTGCCCGGAGCGCCCCTCGGGCAGGTCCGGCATGGCCTGCCACGTCCCTTCGCGCGGATCGTAGCGCTGGACCGTCGCCACCGAGGTGAGGACCTCCGGCTCGTCGATGGCGCTGTCCACGCGGAGGCCGCCGATACGGTAGATGAAGCCGCCGTGGGCCACGAGCGCGATGCTCTCCAGGTGCTCCACGGCCCCGAGGTCCTCCCAGGCGCCGCCTTGCGCGAGGGAGAGCCGCCGGAACCCGGTCGACTGGTGCTCGGCCGCAAAGCCTCCTCCGAGGTTCCCCCCGTAGGTATAGATCGTGTCGTCGGCGAGGGCGGCGCCAAAGGAGCTGACGGCCTCCGGCAGGTCGGGATAGCGGCGCGGGGGCTGAGCCCGCGGCAGATCGAGCTCCCTGGCCTCCCCCGTGGGGACCGTGGGGAGCGTGCGGAACACGGAGGGCGTCGGGACCGGCCGCAGCTGCTCGTCGTCGCCATCGCCGCAACCCAGGACTGCCAGAGCGCTCGCCGCGGCGAGCATGCACCGTGTGAACCACAGCGAACCGTTCCTGTGAGACATCGTGACGGATCTCCTTTTCAGTGAAGCCATCGAGCGCCGGCGGCCTCCTCCTCAATCGATCGCGGCGCCATGAGCGATCCAGCGGCGAACGGTGTCTTTCTCGTCGGCCGAGAGCGGCTTCAGCGTCGGCGGCATCGCGAGGCCACACCCCTCGTCGCACGAGACGAGCCCGCATTCGAGCGTTCCATCGATCTTGTGCATGACGTAACTGTGCTCCGGGTCCCCCGGCGCCACGCGCTTCATCCCGGAGGCCTCACCGGAGTCGACGTTCACGTTCTGCTCGCGGATGGCGGCGAGCTCCTCCGCGCTGACCTGCGCCGGCGGCGTGCTCGCGGTCGGCCCCAGGTAGGGCCGCGTCGTGTCGCCGCGCGTGTCGGCATGACAGGCGGCGCCGGTCGCGCAGGAGCGTTGCAGGAGCGGCAGCACCTCCGTCCGGAACTCCACGGGGCCCCCGGCGTCGAAGCGCGTGTAGTCGTGGCAACGCGCGTCGCCTTGGCCCGCGCTCCCGGCGCCGCCGTTGCCGCCAGCGCCGCCGTTGCCGCCAGCGCCGCCGTCGCCACCGGCGCCGCCATCACGCGTACGGTCGTGGCCCCCGCGCTCCCCGCCGCCGCACGCGGCTGCCGCAAGCGCCAGCAGGAAGACGGGGACGAGCCGGCAGCGGCTCGACGGCGCGCCCGGCACACGCAGCGAGCTGCGCTCGGCGGGAGGGAGGTTCAGGAGCTGCATGAGGTGCGCAGCAATCTAGTTCAAGCGCACGCCGTACACATGTCTCGACGCCGGCGCTGGCGCCCCTGTCGCGCCCCCGCGGCGATGCTGTCCGTCGAGAAGACGCAAGTCCCCTGCGTCTCCACGCCGCACCGACCACGCCCTGGAATTCGCCGCTCGGCCGGGCTCACCGAGGCGGGAACCTCGGGCCCGCCCGGGTTGTCGATCGCCCTGCCCCACCGCTGGCGGGCCCGCGCTCAGGCTCGGCCCACCGCACAACGACCGGAGATCCCCCGTGCCCAGAGCCCTCTTCCGCAGCCGCGCTGCGCTCGCCGCGATCGCCGCCCTCGTTCCTTCCCTCCTCAGCTGCGCCGACAGCCCCTCGCCGCCCGCCACCCCCGCCACGCTCTCGCACGCGCCCGGGCCAGCCGCGCCGCGCCCCCTGCCCGCCGCGCCGGCCGTCGCCGTCGCGGCGCGCCGCCCCGAGGCCGCGCCGTTCCGGCTCACCGCCGCGGACGGCACCGGGCTGCGCCTCGTCGCGCTCACCGGCCGCGCGGTGATCGAGGCGCCGCTCGCGCTCGCCGAGCTGCACCTCACCTTCGAGAACCCGGAGGATCGCGTGCTCGAGGGCACCTTCAGCGTGACGCTGCCGCCCGGCGCGAGCGTCGGGCGCCTCGCCATGAAGATCGACGACCGATGGCAGGAGGGCGAGGTCGTCGAGCGCCAGCGCGCGCGCGAGGCGTACGAGGATTTCCTCCACCGCAAGCAGGACCCTGCGCTGCTCGAGCAGGCGGCGGGCAACGAGGTGAGCGCGCGGGTCTTCCCCATCCCGGCGCGCGGCGTGAAGCACATCGTCCTGTCGTACTCCCAGGAGCTCCGCGCGGACGCTCCCTTCGCCGTCCCCTTGCGCGGTCTGCCCACGGTGAGCCGCCTCGACATCGAGGCCACCGTCGCCGGCGCCGCCGCGCCCGTCCACGCGCTGCGCCGGAACGACGCCGCGCCCGAGGCCGATTTCGTGGTGGAACCCGCGCGGCTCACGTCGATCGAGGCGCGCGGCGGCCTGCGCAGCGGCGAGCTCGTGCTCGCCCGCGTGAACGCTCCGGTGGACGCGCGGCCCGATCCCCTCGCCTCCGCGGTGATCCTCGTGGACACGAGCGCCTCACGCGCGCTCGGGCTCGAGGAGCAGCTCGGCGTGCTCGCGGCCCTCGCGCGGGCGGTCGCCCAGGCAGGCGGCCCGGGCGCGCCGCTCACCGTCGCCTGCTACGACCAGGCCGTCACCCCCGTCTTCGACGGCGCGGCCGCGGCGTTCGGCGAGGCGGAGCTCGCGCGCATCCGCGAGCGGCAGGCGCTCGGCGCCTCGGATCTCGGGCGCGCGCTCCGCTGGGCCGGCGAACGCGCGCGGGCCCGCGGGCAGCGGCGCGTCGTGCTGCTCTCCGACGGCATCGCCACGGCGGGCGAGGTCGCGACGGGGGCGCTCCGCGGCGCCGCGGCGGCGCTGCGGGGCGCGGGGGTCGAGCGGCTCGACGCGGTCGCGCTCGGCGGCCTCCGCGACGAGGCCGCGCTGCGGCAGCTCGTCGCGGCGGGCCTGCCCCGCGACGGGGCCGTGGTCGACGGCGCGCGCGGCGCCGCCGAGATCGAGCGGCGCCTCGGCTCGGCCACGCGCTCGGGGATCGCCGTGAACATCGAGGGCGCGCGCTGGGTCTGGCCCCGCACCCTGAACGGCGTGCAGCCCGGCGACGAGGCGCTCGTCTACGCCGAGGTGCCGGCCGAGCTGCCCGTCCGGCTCACGGTCGACGGCCGCACCACGACGCCCGACCTCCGCGGCGTGGAGCGCCCGCTGCTCCAGCGCTCCTGGGCCCGGGCGAAGATCGACGGCCTCCTCGCCCGGGAGGGCGAAGGTGGCAATCAGGACGCGATCCGCAAGCAGATCATCGATCTCTCGATCGCGCACCGGGTGCTGAGCCCGTACACCGCGCTGCTCGTGCTGGAGACCGATCACGACTACGCGCGCTTCGACATCGCCCGGCGAGGGCTCTCCGACATCCTGACCGTGGAGGGCGGCCGCGTCGCCGTGCAGAGGCGCTCGCGGCCGCAGGGCGGGAAGCCGTGGGGCCCCGCGCCGGCCCAAAGCCCGGTCGCCGGCGGTTCGCCTGGCAAGCGCGCCGAGATTTTCTCCGAGCAGGCCGCCGACGTTTCCCCTGGCGGGAGCGCCGCCCTGCGCGCTCCCCCCGCGCCGCCGGCGCCCCCTGCGGGCGCGGACAGCAAGGACTCCTTCGGCGCGGACGGGCGCGCGCTGTCGGTCGTCAGCGGGGGCGCCGGCGGGCTCGGGCTATCGGGCGTCGGCGAGGGCGGCGGCGGCCGCGGCGAGGGCATCGGCCTCGGCAATATCGGCACCCTTGGCCACGGCAGCGCGGCCGGGGCCGCGGCGCCCGCGCCGAGCGCCGTGTCGGCCGCCACGGGCACCGGCCAGGGCTTCGGCAGCGGCCATGGCCGCCTCGCTGGCAGCCACCGGACCAGGGCGCCGCAGGTTCGCATGGGCGCCACCCAGGTGAGCGGCCGCCTCCCGCCGGAGGTGATCCAGCGCATCGTCCGCCAGAACTTCGGCCGCTTCCGCCTCTGCTACGAGAGCGGGCTCCTGCGCGACGAGGGCTTGCAAGGCCGCGTCACCCTGCGCTTCACCATCGACCCGCGCGGCGCGCTCATCAACGCGCGCGACGGCGGCTCCGATCTGCCCGACAGGGCCGTTGTCTCCTGCGTGGTCCGCGCCTTGCGCGACCTCACCTTCCCCGCGCCCGAGGGCGGCAGCGTCGACGTGGTGTACCCCGTCCTGTTCTCGCCGCCCCCGAGCGCCGCGCCCGCCGCCCCCGACGCCGCCGACGCCCCCGACGACGCCGCGCCCCCGCGATCAGAGCCGTATGCCGGCCGCTTCAAGCAGATCCACGACACCCTCGCCCGGGGCGACGCGCCGGCCGCCGTGCGCGACGCCCGGGCCTGGCGCGCGGAGGCCCCCGGCGACGTGCTCGCGCTCGTCGCGCTCGGCGAGGCGCTCGAGGCGGCGGGCGACACGCCGGGCGCCGCCCGCGCGTACGGCTCGCTGATCGACCTGTTCCCGGCGCGCGCGGACCTCCGCCGCTTCGCCGGCGCGCGCCTCGAGCGGCTCGCGGGCGGCGCCGGCCTCGAGCTGGCGGTCGACACGTACGAGAAGGCGCGGGAGCAGCGCCCCGACCACCCCGCGAGCCACCGCTTGCTCGCGTTCGCCCGCCTCAAGCGGGGCGAGCACGCCGCCGCCTTCGACGCGCTCGCGGCGGGCATCGCGCGCCGCTACCCGCCGGGGCGCTTCGCCGGCGTGGAGAGCATCCTGCGCGAGGATCTCGGCCTGGTCGCCGCGGCGTGGCTCAAGGTGGAGCCCGCGCGCCGGGCGGCCATCCTGGCCCGGCTCGCGAAGGCCGGCGCCGCGCTCGAGGGCGCGCCCTCGCTCCGCTTCGTGCTGAACTGGGAGACCGACGCCAACGACGTCGACTTCCACATCCGGGACGACCGCGGCGGCCACGCCTATTACGGCGACCCGGCGCTGCCAGGCGGCGGGCGCCTCTACGCCGACGTGACCACCGGCTACGGGCCCGAGTGCTTCACCATCCGCGCGCCCCGGGAGCAACGGGCCAGCCGGTACACCCTGCAGGCGCACTACTACGCGCGCGGCCCGATGGGCTACGGCATGGGCAAGCTGCAGATCGTCGACCACGACGGCAAGGGCGGTCTGACCTTCGACGAGCGCCCCTTCGTGGTCATGACCGACGGCGCCTTCGTGGAGCTCGGCGCCGTCACGCGCTGACGCGCCGCTAGACCCTCTCCCAGCGCCCGCTCTCGACGGAACGGAAGAGCGCGTCGATGACCCGCATGTTGCCCACCGCGACCTCGATCGAGTTCTCGACCGGGCTGCCCGTCCGGATGGCGCGCGAGAACGCCTCGCTCTGCAGGTGGTACTGGTCGACGGCGGGGAACGAGGTGACCCTGGCCGAGCTGCAGTTCAGCGTCGAGCCGTCATCGAGGAAGACCTTGCACGGCTCGTCGGCGGGGGCGTTGAACGGGATCTCGATCTCGAGGCGGCCCTTGCTACCGAGCGCGTTCACGCGCTGGTAGGCCACCGCCTGCGTGCTGCACGTGAACGTCAGGTGCGCGCCGCCGTAGTCGACGAGGCCCGAGGTCAAGCGATCGGTGCCGAACTCGGGATCGCGCTCGACGAGCGCGATCGCCCGCACGGGCTCGCGTCCGAACAGGAAGCGCGACGTGTTCACCGCGTAGCAGCCGATGTCGTAGAGCGCGCCGCCCCCGACTTCCTGCTTGTTGCGGATGTTGGTGGCGTCGCGGTTGAAATACGAGAACGCCGCCTGGACGCTGACCAGGTCGCCGATCTGGCCGCCTCGCACCCAGTCCCTGGCCTGCTGCCACTGCGGGTGGTTGCGGATCATGAACGCTTCGGCGATCAGCTTGCCCGTCTCGCGCTGGACGTCGACAAGCGCCTCCGCGTCCCTGGCGCTGAGCGCGATCGGCTTCTCGCACAGGACGTGCTTGCCGGCGCGGGCAGCGCGCGCCGTCCACGTCACGTGCAGGTGGTTGGGCAGCGGGTTGTAGACGGCCTCGATCTCCGGATCCTCGAGCAGCTCATCGTAGCTGCCGTACGCCTTCGCGATCCCGAGCGACCGCGCGGCGTCGCGCGCCTTGCCGATGTCGCGCGACGCCAGCGCCGTGAGCTGGGTCAGCGGCCCCCGCTTCATGCCGGGCAGGCTGACCGTCAACGCGAAGTTGCTCGCCCCGAGGACGCCCCAGCGCACGGGGGTGAGGGATTCGTCGGACGTCGGACCTTGGGCAGATGTGGACATGGGCACCTCGCTGCTCGCGAAGCTAACGGTCGACGGCGCGCCTGTAAACGCTGGACGTGACGATGGCCTCCTCGTACGCGCTCGACGCCATCGCGGCCTGCGTCATCGGACGCGCCTCGACGCCAGACAGCCTCTGGACCGCCGGCGGCATCCTCCCCGGAGCGCTCCTCGCCGCCAATGACGTACCCGACATCGACCAGGGGCGGAACAGGCGGCGGAACAGAGCACGCCATCGAAGTCCCCCTCACGCTCCAGACGTCTGTCCGTCGGACGTCACGCCACTACTTCGCCCCGCTCACTCGACACCTTCAGCAAACTCTGCCATTATTACCAGAATTGCAGCCTTTCAGTGGGGGACTGATATGGCTCGAAATACCGTGGTAGGCCTGATACCGGTCATCGTTCTGGCCGGAACCGGATGCGGCGGGGACGGCGTGTGGCTGGAAGAGCCCTTGGGCGAAGCGCAGAGCGCGCTGGAGGCCGGCAATGCGCTCAATCCCAACGCGCTCAACCCCAACGCGCTCAATCCCAACGCGCTCAACCCCAACGCGCTGGCGATCGGCGCCTTGAGCCTCATCGCCCTTGGCTCGCAGGCGCTGACCGCGATCCTGGACCCCGGGCCGAACGGCGCGCTCTCACGCGAGCACCTGAGGTACGCCGTCGAATGCGCCCTCGAAAGCTCGCAATCATTCCGCTTCGGGTGGATCGACGCCTCTGGCGTCTATCACGACGAGATCTACACAGGCGTGCTCGGACTCGCGCGGAGCTGGGCGTGGATCCCGCTGGACGGTGACGGGCAGCGCTGGGTCTCGGCGTGCCTCGCGGCGCGCACCAACTACTACAGGATCCCCGTCGTGATCTCTTCGCGTGGACCCACCAAGGCGATCAACAAACAAAATTCGCCGGAGCTGTCCACGTTCACGAGGGAGGAGGGCGCGTTCTGGGGCAACATCTACGGGAGCTCGCCGGCGCTCTACGCCTGCCATGTTCCAGAGAACGACGCGAGCTCACGCGCGGCGCTCCGCGACTGCGCCGCCGGGCACATCGACGAGGCGACTGGCTCCATCCAACCGTGCGGGGCGATCCGACTCCTGGGCCCGTGTGACAGCTATTGCGACCCCATCGCCCCCAAGAACGGCATCTATCACCCTTCCTGCTTCACGGATCCGGCGAGCCGCTCGACCACCATGAGCTTGCACCCGATCACGGTGTTCCTCGAATGAGAGGATCTACAGCGGTTCCCGCCCCCCTCTGCACCATGCCGAGCAGAGCGACGGTCACCCGCACAGGAGACGGGCCCAGATCGGCGTTTTCGGCGCGCAAGCGCACTCCGGTGCGCTGAGCACCGAAAACGTCGAGGTGGGCCCGTATCCGAAGCGGGTGACCGTCGCTCTAGTATTCGCGGCAGTCGCCGGGCGCCTCCAGCGTGCCGAAGCTGTAGGGCCGCGCCTGCTTGACCAGCAGCCGGCGCTCCGGGCCGATCAGCTTCCATTCGATCTGCATCGCGTACAGCCGGTTCTCCCCCTTCGGGTCCACCAGCGGCCGGTAATGAGCGTGGACGGACTCGAGCACGCACCCGAGCCGCTGGATCTCCGGGAACGACAGCACGTCGCGCCCGCGCGACAGGCTCGAGCGCGTGAGGTACTCCGCCTTGATCGTGCGAGGCGGCGGCGTGTACACGATCTCGTCGCTTGTCACGCCGGGCGCGGGGTTGGTGACCGAGGCCTCCCCGATCTGCGCGTTGATGTAGTACTGGCTGTCGCGGGTGGCGTCGAGCGCGTTGCGGCTGATCGCCACGCCCTGCGCGCGCTCCGATTGCCAGGCCTGATGCACGAGCACGGCCATGGCCGCGCGCGCCTGCTCGACGTGGCCGAACTCGCGCTCATCGTAAGCGCGCGTGTTCCACAGGCTCGCCCAGACGGTGCGCAGCGCGTCCTCGATGGAGCTCGACGCGGCGTCCAGCTCGCCGCTCGTCGACGTGTGCAGGCCGGCGCCGTTGAAGGTCGCGAGATCCTCGGTGTTGCTGCTGCTGCGCAGCCGCACGCGGTCGCCGCCGAAGCGCTGCTCGACAGCGCCCGTGACCTCGCTCAAGATCGCGCGGTCCACCGGGTGCGCCAGCATCCGCGCCCGCACCTCGGCCAGGCCCTCGGCGTGCGCGTGCGGATCGGCGCGGAACTCGGGATCCTGCTCGAGCTCGGCCAGGAGCTCCGCCGCGCCGCTCGCCTCGAAATGATCCATGTAGTGCGAGAACGGGATCGCGAACGCGGCGGGCGGCACGTAAAGCGGCAAGAGGTCGAGCGGGCAATACTGCCCCACGCCGCTCACGCGGTACAGCTCGGCCATGCCTGCCGCCTTGGAGCCGATGCTGTCGCCCATGGCGTAACCCGCGGCGTCGAGCGGCACGACCCCGCGCACGGAGAGGTCGAGCGCCGGCGAGAGCCGCTCGCCGGTCGGCTTGCGCTTCTCCCAGTAAGCGTCCGCCTCCTGCGCGGTGGCCTCGCGGATGTCGAAGTCCGACGCGCGCACCTCGAGCCGCACCAGCTTGCCGAACAGGGCCTTCAGGCGCGCGTCGTCGCGCGCGCCGCGCAGGGCCATGTTGGGCGTGCCCCGGCCGCGCGCCAGCACGTTCACGTGCGCGAGCGGCGTCTGGAAGGCCTCGGTGATGAGGCCGCCCATGAACGCGGTCTCGTTCGGCACGTCGTCGGTCACCACGATCACGTTCGGCCCGAGCTCGGCCGTCTCCAGATCGCGCGCCGGGACGAACGTCAGCGTGCCAAAGCCCTCGGCCGGGTTGAGCGACTGGTACGTGAGCCCCTTGTACGGCGCGTTCGGCCCCACGATGGGCGCCGTCCCCTCGATCTTCCGCAGCTCGATGATCTGGCGCCCCTCGGTGGGCCGTATCGCCCACGCCTCCGGGTCGGGCACCGCCTTCATCGCCGCGAAGAACGCGCGCCGCATCTGCTCGCCGACGATCTGGTCGCCGGGCGAGAACTCGACGGTCTTGGCTCCGTTGGTGTGCTCGACAAGCGTGCCGAGGAGGTAGCGACGGCCCTCGGACCGGAAGTACTCGGTCTGGCTGAACAACCCCCAGCCGACGTTGAACTCCGCGGCTTGCTCGGGATCGCAGCGATCGAGGTGGGGCTCCTTCCGGATCTGCTCGCGGACAAAGGTGTAGTGGAGCGCCCACTTTCGCGTGCTCAGGAGGTGCACCGTGTCGTTCGCGGCCATGTCGACGACGAACTTGACGCCGAGCTCACCGACCGCGGTGCCGCCCTCGGCCAGCTCGGCGAAGTCCGCGGCCGTCTCCAGCCGGTGCGCGCGCCCGCTCGCGAGCTCACGCCCCGGGAGCTCGGCGCAGCCGTCGTTCGCGGCGCCGGGGCTCGCCGCCCCGCAGAAGCGCGGCGCCCCGGTGGCGTCGGGCACGCGGGCCAGCGACGCGCCCTCGGGCCAGGCCATGAAGTCGATGCGATCGCTCGGCTCCGGGCTGTCCTCGCGCCACAGCGTCGCCACGCCCTCGAACTCGGGCGAGGCCTCGATCTCGGCCGTGTCGCTCGCGCCCACCGGGACGCTCACCCGCTCGCCGGGCGCGAGCGTGACGGACGGCTCGGGCCACGCGAGCAGCACGCCCGCGTCGGCGCCGGGCGGCGCTTGCCCCGGAGAGAGCGCCGCGAGGCGCAGCGCGAAGCCGTCGAGCGCGACGGGCGCGCCGCTCGCGTTCAGCACCTCGACGAACCCCGCGGGCCGCAGCGAGAGCTCGGAGATGACCAGCGGCCCGGCGATGGCCGGGAACGGCTCGGGCCACTGGAAAGGCGCGAAGCGGATGCTGTCGTCGAGGTTCGGCGGATCCGGCGGACCGCAGGTCTCGCCGTTCGCTCGCTCGGGCGTGGCATAGCGGCAGATCGACGGCTCGCCCGTGCCGTCAGGCAAGCGCGCGTAGCTCTCGGACCGCGGCAGCTCCGGCACATTCACGAGGTCGGCGAGCTGGCACGACGACGACCACAGCGCCACGCGCGCGCCCGAGTTCGAGAGCTTGAACGGCAGGTGCAGCGGGCCCTGCTCCGGCGTGTCGTCGGCCCAGAACAGCGCCGTTCGCCCCGGCCCGAGCGTCAGCTTCGGCAGCCGTGTCGCCTTGCCGGACTTGTCGCTCAGCGCGTACTCCCCGAGATCGAGCGGGCGCTGGCCGATGTTCATCAGCTCGATGAAATCGTCCGTCTCGCCGACCTCGTCGACCCAGGCGCCGTCGTTGCCGGTCATCACCTCGTTGATGCGAAGATCGCCGCTCAGCGCGGGCGAGGAGGCCGCGGGAAGCTCGAAGTCGCACACCGTCGGCTTCGGTGGGTGCTCCTCCGTCGGGAGCTGGGTCTCGCCCGAGCAGCCGACGCCGAGGGCGAGCGACAAGAGGGCCGCACCCACGCGCGGCTGGGACAAAGGGTGAACGCGATCGCTGGGTGAGCGCTCCATCATGCATGCTCCCGTCGTTCCTGCACCGTCATGCCCGCTCCGCCAGCACGCGGCGTGCCGCGCGCACAGGCGCCTGGCGCGGCGCAAAAAGCTCGTGGAATCCAGTCCTTCGGCCGCACGCGTGGCTCGCCGTGCGCCGGGCTGTGCCAGCGCCTGCGCCGTCACCGCCAGGGGGCCGCGCCGGCGGATGCGGTCAACTGCCCATTCGGCCGGCGCGCGACTTGGATGCTGGCTTCAGCTCTTGTAGCCTCGCGCGCATGCGTGAAAGCGTGCATGGACGAGTTGCATTGATCGCTCTCCTCACCTGCGCCCTGGCCGCCTGTTCCGAGTCGCCGGCCGACGAGGGCGGCGCAGGCGGCGGCGGCGCGGGTCCAGCCGGCAGCGGCGGCTCCGGCGGCGTAGCGGAGGCCAGCTCGAGCGCGGCCGAAGCCGCGACCTCCAGCGCCGCGACGGGCGCCGGGGCCGGAGGAGGAGGCGGAGGAGGCGGAGAGCCCGAGGGCGAGTGCGGGAGCGTCTCGGAGGTGCCGCCCGAGCTGGGGTTCGACC
This sequence comes from Sorangium sp. So ce327, assembly GCF_051530205.1. Lineage (NCBI taxonomy): Bacteria > Pseudomonadati > Myxococcota > Polyangiales > Polyangiaceae > Sorangium > Sorangium sp. So ce327. The sequence continues at coordinate 7,984,161 of NZ_CP150330.1, forward strand.
CTTTCTACAAGAAGTACGTCGACGCCGCGGGCATCCCCGTCATCAGCTCCGAGAAGGTGCCTGACGCGGCGCTGCTGCGCACCTGCTCGGTGGCCGTCCGCATGCTCGGCCACCGCGACGACGTGCGTCAGGCGATGATCGAGAACCACACGCGCGTCGCCGTGATGGCGGAGACGGAGGTGACAACCGACATCCCCGAGCACAGCGACCTGTACGAGGCGTTCCCGGGGACGGACTGGGACACGCGGGCCCGCGGCCTCGGCGCGACCCCCGCCCGGCCCGCGAGCTCCTGCGCCGAGGAGAACGTCCTGTGTTATGCGAGCGATCCGTACCTCGGCGAGGACATCCTTGTGCACGAGTTCTCGCACGCCATCGCGATCATGGGCATCGCCTTCGTCGAGCCGGCGTTCAACGGGGAGCTCGAGGACGTCTTCGATGCCGCGCTCCAGGCGGGGAAATGGGAGGACACCTACGCGGCGACGAACAAGGACGAATACTGGGCCGAGGGGGTCCAGTCCTGGTTCGACGCCAACACCGAGGCGATCCCCGCGAACGGGATCCACAACGAGATCGACACGCGGGCCGAGCTGCGCGACTACGATCGCCCGCTCCACGACCTCATCGCCAGGTACTTCGCCGACGACGCGTGGCGGCCGAGCTGCCCTTAGTTCCGCCCGCCAGGAGTCCTGGCCATGGAGCCGGAGAGAGAGTTCAACGCCAAGGCGCAAAGACGCAAAGACGCAAAAAAGAACAAATCTCGTGTATTTTTGCGCCTCTGCGCCTCTGCGCCTTTGCGCCTTGGCGTTACTCTCTCTCCGCTCGCGAGCCTTTGCAAAGAGGCCCGGTGTCGCGCTCGACCGCGGGCCGCCTCGCGTCGCTACGCCGCCAGCGCCTCGGTCAGCGCCCAGAGCCGCTCCTGCGCGGCCTCGTCGAGCGCCGCCTCGGCCGCCGGCTTGATGCGGCTCTCCTCGAAGTACTCCCCCGTCACCCCGGCCAGCTCCGGCGCCGTGGCCACGTGCAGCGAACACTCGGCCCCTTGCTCGGCCGTGAGCAGGAACAGGTTGAAGAACTTCATAAGGAGCTTTGGATAATCGCGCATCAGGTCAGTCCTGACCACGCCCGGATGGACGGCGTTGACCGTGACACCGGTGCCCTCGAGCCGCCGGGCCAGCGCCTTGGTGAAGAGCACGTTCGCGAGCTTCGACTGGCTGTACGCCGCGGTCGTGCCGTACTTCCGCCGCTCGAACTGCAGGTCCTCCCAGTCCATCCGGCCGCGGTAGTGCAGCTTCGAGGACAGGACCACGACCCGCGACGGCGCGCTCTTCTTCAGGAGCGGGAGGAGGTCCTGCGTGAGCAGCCACGTCCCCACGTGGTTCACCCCGAACGTCGCCTCGATGCCGTCCTCGGTCGTGCCGCGCGCGCTCCGCCATACCCCGGCGTTGTTCACAAGGACGTCCAGGCGCTCGTGCGCGGCGCGGAAGCGCTCGCCGAAGGCGCGGATGCTCGCCTTGCTCCCGAGATCCAGCGCGATCACCTCCACGTCCTCGCGGCCGGTGGAGCGCGCGATGTCGTCGCGCGCCGCCTCCCCTCTGCCGGTGTCGCGGCACGCCAGCACCACCTTCGCGCCGCGCTGAGCCAGGCCGCGGGCCGTCTCCTTGCCAATGCCCGTGTTGCCGCCGGTGACGATGCAGACCTTCCCGTTCATGGAGCTCCTCTCTCAGGTTCCAGCGGTGAGCACAAGCCCACGGCGCGCGCGGCATGGAAACAGAAGGAACAGACGTCACGGAAGCGGAGGCGCCCCCCCGCCTCGTGACGGCGCAAAGCCCCTATCCCGCGAAACTCCAGCGAGAATCGCGACCCCCTTGACGTGGACGCGCCCCTAGCTTCTCCTGATTCTCTATGCTCAGCCTAAGAGTATCTCTGGTGCGACGGGCGTGCTTCGTGTTCGGCATGCTGGCGATGACCGTGGGGTGCGGGAGCAGCGGACCCCCTGACGAACCCGAGGCGATAGGGGCCGCGACCGGGGCGCTCACGGGCGACGAACCGGACCTCGTGATCTCGAGCGCGAGCGCGCCGCCCAGCGTCCTGCCGGGCGGCTATTTCACGACGTGGGTCACTGTGTGCAACCAGGGCAATTCGGCGAGCTACAGCACCCAGGTCGAGGTGAGCCTCTCGGACGACGACATCATCACACCGTCGGATCCCATCACCGGCTATGCGCCGCTGGGGTATCTCGACGCGGGGCAATGCGTGGAGCTCGGCGTCCAGACCGCCGCGGCCGTGCCCGATGGCGCGTACACGCTCGGCGTCGTGGTGGACTCGTTCGAGCAGGTGATCGAGCTGTCGGAGACCAACAACACGGCGGTCGCAGGCGAGATCGGCGTCGGCTACGGCCCGGATCTCATCGTCTCGGCCGTGAGCGGCCCGCCGAGCGCGCTCCCCGGCGGCGGCTTCGAGGTCCAGGCCACGGTGTGCAACCAGGGCACGACGCCGAGCCAGAGCGCGCTCGTGGATGTGCTCCTCTCGCCGGACGCCGCGATCGAGCCGTCGGATCACCTCCTCGGCGGCGGCGTCCAGGTTCCATGGCTGGATCCTGGCCAGTGCGAGTCGGTGACCGTGCCCGTCAGCGCCAGTGTCCCCGAAGGCGTCTATCACCTCGGAGCAATCGCGCACGAGAGCGGCTGGTACGCGGAGCTCCTCACGTCCAACAATGCGCGGGCAGGCGGGCTGCTCGGCGTCGGCAATCAGCCGGACCTCGTCGTCTCGGCGGTGAGCGGACCGCCGAGCCAGGTGCCCGGCGCCTGGTTCGACGCCTCGGTCACCGTCTGCAACCAGGGTACGCAGTCGAGCTACGGCACCGAGGTCGACCTCCTCCTCTCGCCCGATGGCGAGATCACGCCCGCCGATTTCCCGATCGGAGCCGGCGATGTGCCGAGCCTGAGCCCCGGACAGTGCTTCTCCGCGACGATCCCCGCGAACACGTACGTGCCCGACGGCGCGTACACGCTCGGCGCGATCGTGAACGTCCCCAATTGGACCGCCGAGCTCATCGAGACGAACAACGCCGCGGCAGGCGGCGCGATCGGCGTCGGCTACCAGCCGGACCTCATCGTGTCCTCGGTGAGCGGACCGCCGAGCGCGATGTCTGGCGGCTCCCTCGACGCCTCGGTCACCGTCTGCAACCAGGGCACGCAGACGAGCTACGGCAGCAACGTGGAGCTGTACCTCTCCTCGGACGCGATCATCACGGCGAACGACGTGCCCATCGGCGGCGATGCGGTGCCGTACCTCGATCCTGGGCAGTGCACCACGCGGACGCTCCACGCGGGCGCTTACGCGCCTGACGGCGCCTACCACCTGGGCGCGATCGTCGATCGGTACGGCGGGGTTCCCGAGCTCATCGAGAGCAACAACGCCGCAGCTGGCGCCGTGGTCGGCGTCGGTTATCGACCGGATCTCATCGTCTCCTCGGTGAGCGGGCCGCCGAGCGCCCTTCCGGGCAGCGGCTTCAGCGCCACCGTCACCGTCTGCAACCAGGGCACGACCACGAGCTACAGCGCCGCCCTGGAGCTGCGCCTGTCACCCGACGACAACATCACGTGGGCCGACCCGCCCGCCGGCGGCGCCCAGGCGCCGTCCCTGGAACCGGGGCAATGCGCCGCCGTGACCTTCCCGGCGAGCGCTTACGTGCCAGACGGCGTCTATCACCTCGGCGCGATCGTCGATCTGTACAACTCGCAAGAAGAGCTGAACGAGGCCAACAACGCCGCGTCGGGCGGGCAGCTCGGCGTGGGCCATCGGCCGGATCTCATCGTCTCCGCCGTGAGCGGGCCGCCGACGCTGGTGCCCGGCAGCGGATTCAGCGCCTCCGTCACCGTCTGCAACCAGGGCACGACGCAGAGCTACGGCAGCGACGTCGCCGTGGTGCTCTCGTCCGATCAGGAGATCACGCCGTTCGACGCGCCCGCCGGGGGCGGCTATGTGCCCGGTCTGAGCCCCGGGCAGTGCGCCTCCGTCGCCGTGCCCGCGAACGCCTACGTGCCCGACGGCGCCTATCACCTCGGCGCCGTCGTGGACCCAGGCGGCTCGCTCCTCGAGCTCATCGAGACCAACAACGCGGCGGCGGGCAGCCTGATCGGCGTCGGCCATGGCCCCGACCTCATCGTCTCCGCCGTGAGCGGGCCGCCGAGCGTGTTCCCCGGCGGCGGCTTCGACGCGTCGGTCACCGTCTGCAACCAGGGCACGCAGACGAGCTACGGCACCCACGTGGAGCTGCGCGTCTCCGCGGATGCGACGGTCACGGCCGCAGACTCCCTCGCCGGCGGCGGTCCTTTGCCGTACCTGGATCCCGGCCAGTGCGCCACCGTGACCTTCCCGGCGAGCGCTCATGTGCCCGAGGGTGCCTACCACCTCGGCGCGATCGTCGACCCGCAGGGCGGGGTCCCCGAGCTCATCGAGACCAACAACGCGGGCTCAGGCGCTCTGATTGGCATCGGCTACGGGCCTGACTTCACCGTCGCTTCGGTGAGCGGCCCGCCCAGCGTCCTGCCGGGCAGCGGCTTCGACGCAGAGATCACCGTCTGCAACCAGGGCACGACCCCGGGCTCCAGCATGGTGGAGCTGCGCCTGTCCGCCGACGTTACGATCACGGAGGCCGACGCGTTCGCGGGCGGCGTGCCGACGCCTCACCTGGATCCCGGCCAGTGCGCGGCCGTGATGGTCCCCGCCAGCGCCTACCTGGCCGACGGCGCCTATCACCTCGGCGGGATCGTCGATCCGTACGGCGGGCAGCCCGAGTTGATCGAGACCAACAACGCGACGCCGGGTGATCTGATCGGCGTCGGCCACTGGCCCGACCTCGTCGTCTCGGCCGTGAGCGGGCCGTCGAGCGTGACGCCCGGCAGCAGCTTCAACGCCGCCGTCACCGTCTGCAATCAGGGCACCACCCAGAGCTACGGCGCCGACGTCGAGCTGCTGCTGTCGAGCGACGACGCGATCACGCCCTCGGACATCCACGCCGGGAACGGTTATGTCCCCGGGCTGAACCCCGGGCAGTGCGCCTCCGTCGTCGTGCCCGCGAGCGCCTACGTGCCCGACGGCGCGCATCACCTCGGCGCGATCGTGGACCCGCACGGCGCGATCGGCGAGCTCATCGAGACCAACAACGCCGCGGCGGGCAGCGTCATTGGCGTCGGTTACGCGCCGGATCTCGTCGTCTCCGCCGTGAGCGTGCCGCCGAGCACGATCCCTGGCGGAAGCTTCGACGCGTCGGTCACGGTCTGCAACCAGGGCACACAGACGAGCTACGGCACCCAGGTGGAGCTGCTGCTCTCCGCCGACGCGACCCTCGCGATGGCCGACTCTCCTGCTGGCAACGGTCCGGTGCCGTACCTGGATCCGGGCCAGTGCACAACCGTGACCTTCCCGGCGAGCGCATACGTGCCTGACGGCGCCTACCACCTGGGTGCGATCGTCGACCGGGACAACTGGGTTCCCGAGCTCATCGAGACGAACAACGCCGAGGTGAGCGCCGTGATAGGCGTCGGCAACTGGCCCGACCTCGTCGTCTCCGCGATCAGCGGCCCGCCCAGCGCCATGCCGGGGAGCGGATTCGACGCTTCCGTCATCGTCTGCAACCAGGGCACGCAGCCGAGCTACGGCACCGGCGTGGATCTCTACCTGTCCGCCGACGCCGCGATCACGGAAGACGACACACCCGCAGGCGGCGGCGCGGTCCCCTTCCTGGCGCCCGGGCAGTGCACCTCCGTGCTCGTCTTCGCGAGCGCTTATGTTCCCGAGGGCGCGTATCACCTCGGGGCGATCGTCGATGTGCACGACTGGCAGGAAGAGCTGATCGAGTCCAACAACGCTTCCGCGGGCGACCTCATCGGCGTGGGCTTCCAGCCCGACCTCGTCGTCTCGGCGGTCAGCGGCCCGCCCAGCGCCCCGCCGGGCAGCGGCTTCGACGCTTCCGTCACCGTCTGCAACCAGGGCACGTCCCCGAGCTACGGGGTCGACCTCGAGCTCTTCCTGTCGAGCGACGACGCGATCTCGCCCGCGGACCTCCACGCGGGGAGCGGCTATGTCCCCGGCCTGAGCCCTGGGCAGTGCACCTCCGTGCTCGTCGCCGCGAGCGCCTATGGGCCCGACGGCGCCTACCACCTCGGGGCGATCGTGGACCCGGAACAATGGCTCGTCGAGCTCATCGAGAGCAACAACGCTGTGGCGGGCAGCGTGATCGGCGTCGGCTTCGGGCCCGATTTCATCGTCTCCGCCGTGAGCGGGCCCCCGAGCCTCGCCCCGGGAGATAGCTTCAACGCCGAGGTCACCGTCTGCAACCAGGGCACGCAGGCGGGCCACGGCGGCGACATGGAGCTCCGCCTCTCCTCGGATGCGACCATCACGACGGCCGACTTCCTGGCCGGCAACGGGCCGGCGCCGTACCTGGCGCCGGGCCAGTGCGCCACCGTGACCTTCCCGGCGAGCGCGTCGTACGTGCCCTGGGGCGCCTATCACCTCGGCGCGATCGTCGATCCGTACGGCTGGACTCCCGAGCTCATCGAGACCAACAACGCCGCGGCGGGCAGCGTGCTCGGCGTCGGCCATGGCCCGGACCTCATCGTCTCCGCGGTGGAGGGCCCGCCCAGCGCCGTGCCAGGCAGCAGCTTCGATGCCGAGGTCACCGTCTGCAACCAGGGCACGTTGCCGAGCTACGGCAGCGAGGTGGAGCTGCGCCTCGCGGCCGGCGACCAGGAGGCCGACACAGGTTTCTTCGCCGGAAGCGCGCCGGTGGCGTACCTGGATCGTGGCCAGTGCACGGTCGTGGCCATCCCCACCTCCCTGGCGTGGCCCGACGGCGCCTATCGCCTCGGCGCCGTGGTGGACCCCTACGGCTGGATGCAGGAGCTCATCGAGACCAACAACACCAACGCAAGCGGCGTCTTCGGCGTCGGCAGCCGGCCGGATCTCATCGCGTCCGTCGTGAGCGGGCCATCGATCGCCGCGCCGGGCACCGGCTTCGACGCCGTCGTCACCGTGTGCAACCAGGGCACCACCCCGAGCGGCGGCACGAGCGTCGATGTGCTGCTGTCGTCAGACCGGGACGTCACGCCCTCCGATATCCATGTCGGCAACGAAGTTGTCTCCGGGCTGAGCCCTGGCCAGTGCGAAAGCGTCACCGTGGCCGCCGGCGCCTACGCTCCTGACGGCGCCTATCATCTCGGCGCGATCGTGGATCTGAACGGCCCGGTCCAGGAGCTGATCGAGACCAACAACACCGCCGCCGGCGACCTGATCGCCATCGGCCACGGCCCCGATCTCATCGTCTCGGCGGTGAGCGGCCCTCCGAGCGTCACGCAGGGCAGCGCCTTCAACGCCTCGGTCACCGTCTGCAACCAGGGCACGGAGCCGAGCTCCGGCACCGAGCTCAACCTCTTGCTCTCACCCGACGGTGGGATCACGCCCGCTGATTTCCCGATCGGCGGCGGCTATGTGCCCTACCTGAACGCAGGGCAGTGTTTTTCCGCGACGATCCTCGCGAGCGCGTATGTGCCCGACGGCGCCTATCACCTCGGCGCGATCGTGGACCCGTACGGCGCGATCGCCGAGCTCATCGAGCCCAACAACGCCGCGGCGGGCAGCGTGATCGGCATCGGCTATCGGCCGGACCTCATCGTGTCTTCGGTGAACGGGCCGCCGAGCCTCAACCCTGGCGGAAGCTTCGACGCGTCGGTCACGGTCTGCAACCAGGGCACGCAGCCGAGCTACGGCACCCAGGTGGACCTGCTCCTCTCTGCGGACGCGACCCTCACATTGGCCGACTCTCCTGCTGGCAACGGTCCGGTGCCGTACCTGGATCCGGGCCAGTGCGCCACCGTGACCTTCCCGGCGACCGCGTACGTGCCCGACGGTGCCTACCACCTGGGCGCCATCGTCGACCGGTTCGACTGGATCCCCGAGCTCATCGAGACGAACAACGCCGAGGTGAGCGCGATGATCGGCATCGGCAACTGGCCCGACCTCATCGTCTCTGCCGTCAGCGGCCCGCCCAGCGCCATGCCGGGCAGCGGCTTCGATGCTTCTGTCACCGTCTGCAACCAGGGCACGCAGCCGAGCTACGGCACCGACGTGGCTCTCTACCTGTCCGCCGACGCCACGATCACGGCAGGCGACACACCCGCCGGCGGCGGCGCGGTCCCCTTCCTGGCGCCCGGGCAGTGCGCCGCGGTGCCGGTCGCCGCAGTTCTCTATGCTCCCGACGGCACCTACCACCTCGGAGCGATCGTCGATATGAACGACTGGCAGGAAGAGCTGATCGAGGCCAACAACGCCGCCTCCGGCGATCTGATCGGCGTCGGCTTCGGGCCGGACCTCGTCGTCTCGGCGGTCGGCGGTCCGCCCAGCGCCCCGCCGGGCAGCGGATTCGATGCTTCCGTCACCGTCTGCAACCAGGGGACGTCCCCGAGCTACGGCGCCGATGTCGAGCTGTTCCTGTCGAGCGACGACGTCATCGCGCCCTCGGACCTCCAGGCAGGGAGCGGCTATGTGGCCGGCCTGAGCCCTGGACAGTGCACGTCCGTGCTCATCTTCGCGAGCGCCTATGGGCCCGACGGCGCCTACCGCCTCGGGGCGATCGTGGACCCAGGCGAATCGATCGCCGAGCTCATCGAGACCAACAACGCCGCGGCGGGCAGCGTGCTCGGCGTCGGCTTCGCTCCCGATTTCATCGTCTCCGCCGTGAGCGGGCCCTTGAGCCTCGCCCCGGGAGATAGCTTCAACGCCGAGGTCACCGTCTGCAACCAGGGCACGCAGGCGGGCTACGGCGGCGACGTGGAGTTGCGCCTCCCCTCGGACGCGACCATCACCACGGCCGACTTCCTGGCCGCATACGGGCCGGTGCCGTACCTGGCGCCGGGCCAGTGCGCCACCGTGACCTTCACGGCAAGCGCGTACGTGCCGGAAGGCGCTTACCACCTGGGCGCGGTCGTCGATCCGTACGGCTGGGTTCCCGAGCTCATCGAGACCAACAACGCCACGGCGGGCAGCGTGCTCGGCGTCGGCTATCGGCCGGACCTCATCGTCTCCGCAGTGGAGGGCCCGCCCAGCGCACTCCCAGGCAGCAGCTTCGACGCCGAGGTCACCGTCTGCAACCAGGGCACGCAGCCGAGCCACGGCAGCGATGTGGAGCTGCGCCTGGCGGCCAGCGACCAGACGGCCAGCGCCGGTGTGATCGCCGGGGGCGCGCCGGTGCCAATTCTGGATGCTGGCCAGTGCACGGTCGTGACCATCCCCGCCTACTCGGCGGTGCCCGACGGCGCCTATCGCCTCGCCGCCGTCGTGGACCCTTTCAGCTCGACGCAGGAGCTCATCGAGACCAACAACACCAACACAAGCGGCGTGTTCGGCGTCGGCTACCGGCCGGATCTCATCGCGTCCGTGAGCGGTCCATCGACCGCCGCGCCGGGCAGCGGCTTCGACGCCACCGTCACCGTGTGCAACCAGGGCACGACCCCGAGCGGCGGCACGAACGTCGATGTGTTTCTGTCGTCAGACGGGACGATCACGCCCTCCGATATCCATGTCGGCAACGGCTGGGTCCCCGGGTTGAGCCCTGGCCAGTGCGAAAGCATCACCGTGGCGGCCGGCGCCTACGCTCCTGACGGCGCCTACCACCTCGGCGCGATCGTGGACCTGAACGGCCCGGTCCAGGAGCTCATCGAGACCAACAACGCCGCCGCCGGCGAGCTGATGGCCATCGGCCACGGCCCCGATCTCGTCGTCTCGGCGGTGAGCGGCCCGCCGAGCGTCACGCAGGGCGGCCTCTTCGACGTCTCGATCACCGTCTGCAACCAAGGGACGGCCCCGAGCTACGGCACCATCGTGGAGGTCCGGCTGTCGGCCGACGCGACGATCACGACGGACGACTTCATCCCCGGAGGCGCCTGGGTGCCAAGCCTCGCCGTAGGTCAGTGCGAGAGCCTCCTCGTCCCCGCGGATACCTACGTCCCCGTGGATACCTACACGCTCGGGGCCATCGTGGACGCCTACGGCGAAGTCCCCGAGCTCCTCGAGGGCAACAACGCCACGGCGGGCAGCCAGCTCGTCGTCAGCTTCTGATTATCGCCCGCTTCCACATCGGGAGAGGCCGGCTGCGCGCGACGCGGGTCGCGCGCAGCCGCGTGGCCGACCTGACCAGCAAATCGGCAGGAACTCACCGCGCGGCGCGGTTGCGCCCTTGATCCCGTCGTCGAGCCTAGCTCGTGACGACGCGGATCTGCCGCACGGTCCAGTCGGAGCCCGGCTTTGACACGGTGCTCATCACGCGCGCCGTGTTCCGATCCGCATCGAGCGCCTCGCGCAGCCGGAAGAGCGCGTCGCGAGCAGCCCCGCTCCTCACCATCACCGACCGGGTGATCGGCTGGTCGATCGGCGGCTGCAGGAGCCACCAGAAATCGGCGTCGTCGACGGTCGCGAAGATGTTGATGACGTCGACGGCCCGAGTGCGCCCGGGGCGCAGGACGGACTGGAATGCGAACCAGACATCCCTCTGGGCCTCCACGGTGGTGTAATACCCCGCAGACGGATCAGGAGGCATGATGGGGTCGATGCTCCAATCATCTTCGAGGTCGACGGCCACGACATTGATTGGACGATTGCTGTCGTTCACGACACGGACGAACGTATATGCGCCGGACTGCACAGCATGAGCGTCGCCGCTCGGCTCGATCACGGTCCCGCCCTCGATCCAATCGCCCGGCGACCACCCTGGCGGCGGAGTGCGGAGCTCGACGCGGAGCGCATCCTTGAGCGCCGAGAATGGGTCGTCGACTTCCAGAATGGTCTGATACCGGAAGAGGTGCATCAGCCGATCGACCACGAGGGCGGCGGCGTTCGGCGCGCCGACGCTGACCGCTCCCACGTTCGGCATCGGCTTTCCGCTCGGGTCCCAGATCTCATATTGACCGCCGTCGTTGATGGCGACCTGGTAGTAAGGCGTCCCGCTCGTGTGGACCACGAGAAAGCCGCGCCCTCTCGTGTTGATCGCGGCCTCGAGGGCGGCCAACGCCCGTTGCTGATCGATCCCGGGCGGCAAGTCGTCTCGGCGGAAGAGGTTGACCTGACGCCGCAGCTCGACGGATCCCACGTCCTCGAGGAGCGCGGGGGCGCCCAGCTCTACCTTGTCGACCGGGGTGCCCTCTTCCAGGACCGCCCAGCTCTCCGTTGCCATGACCTCGTCGACGACGACGCCGCCCACGCGCTTGTCGAGCTGCGTGAAATCCGTCGTCCCAGGGCGGTAGAGGCCGAATGTGCTGCCCTTGGAGATCCCCATCGCCCGGCCGACGCGGAGCCTCACCCTCCGGTTCGAGGCGTCGATTCCGATGACCGTCACAGTGTGCACGATAGGCTGGAGCTTGACGCCGAGCACCTGCCGCCCGCCCTCACCGAGGAGCTGGGGTGTCTGCGATGGGAATCGGCTGTGCACCCGGGCGAGCACCCGCTCGTAGACCGTCTTCCAGGTCTGGTCCGTGCCGAGCCGTTCCAGCGCGTCCAGGAGCGCCTCCGTCATCACGCCGCCTCGCCGGTTCCCCTCGATGTTGGCCTCCAGCGCCGACTGGTCATCGCGGCACGCCGCGAGCAGCACATGGTCGTTCGACGCGGGCAGCCAGCTCGTGGCAGCGACGACACCTCGTGCGCTGCGCGACGCCACGAGCCGCCTCCACGCGGCGCGCAGCTCGTCATCGGGAGCGACGCCGTCCGTCGGCCGCTCCGTGGTGTCGAGCGTGGGCTCGGCCTCTGCCCGGGCGCCTGTCGCGCACCGCGGCGCGACGTCGACCCCACGCGTCGCGCCGCCGGAATGGCAGCTATCGAGCACCACCGTCACGATCGCCTGGCTCTTCCTCGCGAGCGCGACGAGGTAATATGCGAGATCGAGATCGCGCAGGTTGCGCGTCGACGCCTCGCCGATGTCCATGGGCACGAGCGTCTCGTCGCGCCCGCCGGGCCCCTTCTCCTCGGGGAACTTCGTGGGGACGCGGCCCCCGTGGCCGGAGTAGTAGATGAATACCTGGTCGCCCGGTTGCGTCCGGGCGACCAGCCCATCCAGCGCTGCCTTCATGTTGGCGTACGTAGGCCAGTCGCTCCTCGGCCCGGCGGGCACGCCTGCCCCGGTGTCGGCCGCGACGAGCTTCGTGATCTCGCGGGGCCCTGGGACCTGCGCGTTCAGCCTCACCTCGACGCGCCCGACGTCGCTCACGCATCCTCGCAAGTTCCTGTACGTGGCTCCGTTCGGGAGGCGGTTCGGGAAGTAGAAGTCGATGCCGATGAGCAACGCCCGGAACGTCGGGCCCGTGTCCCTGGCGCTGGTCCTCTCCGTCAGGTCGTGTTCATCGTTCGGTTGGCTCCCCATCGTGCCCCTCCCATGATAGCGGCCGCGAGGCCGGTCCCTCCGGTGGTCCCCTGAATTTGATGACTCCGCGACGGCTGCGCGTCGCCGATCGAGCGCGGCACCGATGCTACCGCGCCGAGGCTGTCTGAGGATAGGCGATCTTGATGAAGTCGATATCCATCTGCGACAGCTTGGCGTTATCTCGGACCACCCAGCCCGCGGGGCTTACGATGAGCGAGGGGGGGATGGGGTAGAGCATGATCGAGGCGGGATCGAACACGGTGCCCAGGAGAATATCCTCCGAGTACTTTTCGAGGACGTTGAAGCGGATCTGCTCCTTGGTCCAGTAATTCGGCGGCCCGGAGAAATACCTGTAGACGGCCTCCTTGTTCCACACGATGCCGCCCTGGGGATTCTGGTGCTCATGAATGGCGCCGAGTGCGTGGCCGAACTCGTGGAGCACGATGCGCGAGTACTCCTCGTCGCTGGTATCGTCCCGGAGCCAGCCGAAGTTCATGGTGGGCTGGCTGAGCGGGAAGTGCTGCTCCACCAGGGCGTCGGTTCCGAGCGCCGACCACGAGCCCGAGTCGGCGTAGAAGGAGATCCTGATCTCCGCGTAGGTCGAATCGCCGAAATCGAACTCGATATTTGCGTGCTGCGTCCACTCCTTGGCGTACTGCTCGACCTTCGCCCGCATCGTGGAAGAACCGTCGAGGAAGCGAATCTTCAGGACCTTCCCGGGGCGCCACCGCTTGCTGGCGATGAGCGCAATTTTCTCCGATGGCGTGAGGTTCGGGTCGTTCGGATTGAGGCTGGGATCCACGTCGTTCGCCGGATTTTCCCGCACGGCGGCCCGTCTTCCATCCTCTTCCAGAGCGAGCGGTAGCTTCCGATCGTAGCAGATGCGAACATTGGCTTCCGGCGTTGCCATATTCCTATCCCTCCTCAGAGGCCGGCGCGCGCCCGGGCGCACGGACAGCCCGTGATGGATCGATAAGGAAGAGGGCGCGAAGGTCAAGCTGCGGAGGGGCGGCAACCGTCGGCTCGTTTCGCGTCGGTTCTCAGGCTGAGGGAGGCAGTTGTGGAATTTTCAGCTTCATTGAGCCGATACGTGCTCGAGGAGGTGGAGCCCCATGCCGCGGGGATGAGACAAGCAAGTCAGTTCAGAGAGCCGCGGCTCACGTCGGTGCGGACGGCGCCCCCCCAAACGGGGGGAGCAGCGTCCGCTTGACGTCCCAGCCAGCGCACGCACGATTACCAGTGTGCGGCGTGCATGAGGAACTTTCAATTTCGGCGACAGGCGCCTTGCCGGGAAGTTCTCGCCCGAGTGCGGTGACGGGATTTCAGACGGGTGCTCCGGAATTCGGTATCGATGCGGTCGGGCAAGAACCTACGGCTTGCGGTCCTCGCGAAGATAGCGCCAGACGGACTGTCGCCGGATTGCGCTTCGCAGGCGCGACGGCGCGCGCCCTGCTCGAAACTGAGGAATCGGGAGCGGTAAGATGAAGCAGTTTTCGAGAGCACGTGCTACAAGTTTCGCGGCGCCGGTCGTCGCCGCGCATACGTCGGTCGAGACACCCGCGCAGGCACCGAGTCTGGACGCGGACGCGGCGCCGAACGGGCCGCTCGAAGAGGCAGCGCGGCTGAATGCTCGTGCCGTCGAGCTTTACGAGTCCGGCCGATACGACGAGGCCCTCCCCCTCGCACAGAGGGCGCTCGAGCTGCGAGAAAGAGCGCTCGGAGCTGAGCATCCCGACGTGGCCCAGAGCCTCAACAATCTTGCCGCACTGCTCCAGGCGAAAGGCGACCACGAGGCAGCCGAGCCGCTCTTCCGTCGCGCTCTGGCGATACGGGAGAGCATCCTCGGACCCGAGCATCCCGACACGGCCGCCACCCTCCACAACCTGGCTGACCTGCTCGCCATCAGAGGCGACTACACCGCCGCCGAGCCACTCTTCCGCCGCGCTCTGGCCATCCAGGAGAGGGCCCTCGGCACGGAGCACCCCGACACGGCCACCACCCTCCACAACCTGGCCCGGCTGCTCCGTGCGCAGCGCGACCACGCGGCCGCCGAGCTGCTCTTCCGCCGCGCGCTGGCCATCCGAGAGAATGCGCTCGGGCCGGACCATCCCGACACGGCCCAAAGCCTCAGCAATCTGGCCGCATTACTTGCAGCGAAAGGCGACTACGCAGAGGCCGAGCCGCTCTACCGCCGCGCTCTGGCCATCCTGGAAAAGGCGCTCGGGCCAGAGCATTCCGACGTCGCCACCACCCTCGACAGGCTCGCCGAGTTGCTCGGCGCGAAAGGCGACTACGCAGCAGCCGAGCCACTCTACCGCCGCGCGCTAGCCATCTGGGAGAAGGTGCTCGGGCCGGAGCATCCTGGCGTGGCCATCAGCCTCAACGACCTCGCCGGGCTGCTCTACGCGAAAGGTGACTACGCAACGGCCGAGCCGCTCTATCGTCGCGCGCTGGCCATCTTCGAGAAGGCGCTGGGGCCCGAGCATCACCGCGTGGCCACCGCCCTCGACAGGCTCGCCGGGTTGCTCCACGCGAAAGGCGACTATGCGGCAGCCGAACCGCTCTTGCGTCGCTCTCTCGCCATCGTGGAGAAGGCGCTCGGGCCGGAGCATCTCCGCGTAGCTGCCGCCTCCAACAATCTGGCCGTCGTGCTCCAGCTACAAGGCCACTATGCGGAGGCCGAGCCGCTCTTCCGTCGCGCGCTGACTATCCGAGAGAAGGCGCTCGGGCTCGAGCATCCCCACGTGGCAGAGAGCCTCAACAGCCTGGCCGGGTTGCTCCAGGAGAAAGGCGACTATACGGCGGCCGAACCACTCCTCCGTCGCGCTCTGGCCATCGTGGAGAAGGCGCTCGGACCCGAGCATCTCGACATAGCCGTCCCCCTCAACAACCTAGCGCTCTTGCTCCGCGCAAAGGGCGACTACGCGGCGGCCGAGCCGCTCTTCCGTCGCGTTCGGACCATCTTGGAGAAGGCGCTCGGACCCGAGCATCCCAACGTGGCCAAGAGCCTCAACAACCTAGCGGGGTTGCTTCAGGCGAAAGGCGACTACGCAGCGGCCGAGCCGCTCTTCCGCCGCGCTCGAACCATCTTGGAGAAGGCCCTCGGATCTGAGCATCCCGACGTGGCCAACAGCCTCAGCGACCTGGCGGAGTTGCTCCGTGCAAAGGGCGACTACGCAGCGGCCGAGCCGCTCTTCCGCCGCGCTCTGACCATCCGCGAAAAGGTCCTCGGGCCCGCGCATCCCGATGTGGCCGTCACCCTCAACAACCTGGCGGCGTTGCTCCATGCGAAGGGCGAGCATACCGCGGCGGAGCCGCTCTACCGTCGCGCTCTGGCCATTCGCGAGAAGGCGCTCGGGCTCGAGCATCCCCGCGTGGCCACCACCCTCAGCAACCTGGGCTGGTTGCTCCATGAGAAAGGCGATTACGCAGCGGCGGAGCCGCTCTACCGTCGCGCTCTGGCCATCCGCGAGAAGGCCCTTGGACTCGAGCATCCCAGCGTGGCCACCACCCTTAGCAACCTGGCCGGATTGCTCCAGGTGAGAGGCGAATACGCGGCGGCCGAGCTGCTCTTCCGTCGTGCTCGAACAATCTGGGAGAAGGCGCTCGGACTCGAGCATCCCGACATGGCCGCCACCCTTAGCAACCTGGCCGAGTTGCTCCACGCGAAAGGCGACTATGCGGCGGCCGAACCGCTCTTCCGTCGCGCGCTGAATATCCAGGAAAATGCGCTGGGGCCGGAGCATCCCGACGTGGCCACCACCCTCAACAACCTCGCTGCGTTGCTCTGGGCGAAAGGCGACTACACGGCGGCCGAGCCGATCCTCCGTCGCGCGCTCGCCATCCAGAAGGCGCTGGGGCCGGAGCATCCCGGCGTGGCCACCACCCTCAACAGCCTGGCCGAGCTGCTCCGGTCGAAAGGCGACTATGACGCGGCGGAGCCGCTCTTCCGCCAGGCTCTGGCCATCCGGGAGAAGGTGCTCGGGCCGGAGCATCCCAACGTGGCCACCACCCTCAACAACCTCGCCGCGTTGCTCGACGCGAAAGGCGACTACGATACGGCCGAGCCGCTCTTCCGTCGCGCACTCGCCATCTGGGAGAGAGCGCTCGGAGCGGAGCATCCCAACGTGGCCATCACGCTCAACAACCTGGCCGCGCTGCTCGAGACCAAAGGCGACCGCGCGGCGGCCGAGCCGCTCTACCGTCGCGCGCTGGCCATCTGGGAGAAGGCCCTCGGGCCCGAGCATCCCAACGTGGCCGCCGCCCTCGACAACCTGGCCGACTTGCATTGGGCGAACGCAGCGCCCGCGGAGGCGCTGCCGCTGATGCAGCGGACCGCTTCGATCTACGAACGGGTCCTGGACGCTGTCCTTGCCACCAGCAACGAGCGGCAAAAGCAAGCGTTCACGTGGACGCTGGAAGGCCAGACCGACATGAACGTTTCTCTTCACGTCGGCGCGCTACCCGACCGCGCCGACGCCGCCCGACTCGCGCTCGCCGTCCTGTTGCAGCGCAAGGGCCGCGTCCTCGACGCCATGACGGACATGCTCGCGCAGCTCCGTGCGCGCGGCCGAGAGGAGGACCAGGCAAAGCTGGCGGTGCTGGCGAGCCTGAGGAGCGAGCTGGCGACGCGCACGCTGCGCGGGCCTGCGCCCGGAGAGGAAGTGAGCCATCACAGCGACGCGCTCGCCAAGCTGCGGGCAGACACCGAGGTCCTGGAGCAAGACCTGGCGACACGGTACACGGCACTGGCCGCGGAGCGCCGCGCCGTCACCCTCGAGGCCGTGCAAGCCGCGCTCCGTCCGGGCGCCGCGCTCGTCGAGATCGCGCTCTTCAGGCCTTATGATCCGCAGGCGAAACCCGGCCGCAGGTTTGGTGCCCCGCGCTATGTCGCCTATGTGCTGCACCGGACCGGCGATCCACACTGGGTAGAGCTGGGCTCGGCCGCGCCCATCGATGCGCTCGTCGCTTCTGCTCGAGCGTTGCTAAGCACCACCGATCCGCGCTACGCCGAGGCGGCGCGCGCGCTCGACGAGAAGCTCATGCAGCCGGTGAGGCAGCTCCTCGGTGAGGCGCGCGAGGTGTACCTTTCGCCGGACGGAGAGCTCAACCTCGTGCCCTTCGCGGCGCTGGTCGACGAGCGCGGGCAGCTCCTGCTCGCGCGCTATCGCTTCACTTACCTGACCAGCGGCCGCGATCTGCTCCGCCTCGAGATCACCCAGGCCGAGAGCCCGCGCTCGTCGCCGCTGGTCGTCGGCAACCCCGCCTACGACGAGGGAAGCGCCGCGCCAGCCGGGGCGGCCCCGGGGCGTCGCTCCGACGCCATGGGGGCGATGCGCTTCGGCCCACTCCAGTGGACCGAGCCGGAGGCGCGCGCCGTCAAGGATCTCTTGCCAGATGCACGCCTGCTTCTCGAAACAGACGCCACCGAGGCCGCCGTCAAGACGCTGGCGGGCCCCGCCATCGTGCACATGGCCACCCACGGCTTCTTCCTGGCGCAGGCACGCGCCGCACCGCTCGCGCCCCACCAGGACCGGCCGTTCGTGATCCTAATGCAGCCCGGAGCGCTGCCGCCCTTGCCCGAGAACCCCCTGCTGCGTTCGGGCCTGGCGCTGGCAGGCGCCAACCTACGGCGCAGCGGCAACGAAGACGGCGTCCTGACCGCGCTCGAGGTCGCAAGCCTGGACCTGTGGGGGACCAAGCTCGTCGTGCTCTCGGCGTGCGACACGGGGATCGGCACCCTCGCCCGGGGCGAGGGCGTCTACGGGCTGCGTCGCGCGCTCGTGCTCGCCGGGGCCGACAGCCAGATCATGAGTCTGTGGAAGGTCGCCGATAGAGAGACCCAGGAGCTCATGAAGGCGTACTACGCCCGCCTCTCCGCCGGCGAGGGGCGCAGCGACGCCTTGCGCGAAGTTCAGCTCGCCATGGCGCGCGAGCGCTTGCATCCCTACTACTGGGCGGCCTTCATCGCAGGCGGCAGCGGCCGCTCGCTCTCTGGAAGGGAGCCGTCGCCCGTGCGAGAGGCCGATGTGCCGAGAGCGCTGGACACCGTAGCGGCCGCGCCCTAATCGCAGCGCGCCCGTGGCGAGGGCGGCCGCGCCTTGATCGCACTGTTCGCCGACGCGACCGCGCTCGCCCAGCTCGAGGCTGAGGGATGAGGAGCGGTGAGATGAAGCGGTTTTCGCGGGCATGTGCGACACGATTCGCAGCGGCGATAGTGGCCGTGCATCCGGCGGTCGCTGCGCAGGCGCAGACACCGAAACGGGAGGCGGCCACGGCGGCAACCGGGCCGCTCGAAGAGGCAGAGCGGCTGAATGCCCGCGTTGCCGAGCTCGAGCAGGCAGGCCGGTACAACGAGGCCATGCCCCTCGCACGGAGAGCGCTCGATCTACGAGAAAAGGCGCTCGGGCCTGAGCATCCCGACGTGGCCCAAAGCCTTGACAGCCTGGCATTATTGTTCTTGGTGAAGAGCGACTACGCGGCAGGCGAGCCGCTCCTCCGCCGCGCTCTGGCCATCCGAGAGAAGGCGCTCGGGCCCGAGCATCTCGACCTGACCCAAAGCCTCGACATCCTGGCGTTGTTGCTTCATGGGAAAGGCGACACCACGGCGGCCGAGCCGCTCTACCGCCGCGCTCTTGCGATCCGGGAGAAGGTTCTCGGCCCTGAGCATTCCGACGTGACCGCCAGCCTCAACGGCCTGGCCGCATTGCTCATAGAGAAAGGCCACTTCGCAGGAGCGGAGCCGCTCGTCCGTCGCGCTTTGGCCATCGGGGAGAAGGCGCTCGGGCCTGAGCACCCCGACGTGACCATCAGCCTCAACATCCTGGCCGGGTTGCTCATGGAGAGAGGCGACTTCGCGGCGGCCGAGCCGCTCGTCCGTCGCGCTTTGGCCATCGGGGAGAAGGCGCTCGGGCCTGAGCACCCGGCCCTGGTCACCCCCCTCAACCTCCTGGCGTTACTGCTCCATGCGAGAGGCGACTACGCGGCGGGCGAGCCGCTCCTCCGCCGGGCTCTGGTCATCACGGAGAAGGCGCTCGGCCCCGAGCATCCCGACGTGGCCACCACCCTCCACAACCTGGCTGGGTTGCTCATGACGAAAGGAGACCACGTGGCGGCCGAGCCGCTGCACTGGCGGGCCCTGGTCATCCTGGAGAAGGCGCTCGGGCACGAGCATACCGCGGCGGCCAAAAGCCTCGACAGCCTGGCCGTATTGCTCTTCGAGATGGGCGACTTCGCGGCGGCCGAACCGCTCCTCCGTCGCGCTCTGACCATCCGGGAGAAGTCGCTCGGGCCTGAGCATCCCCGCGTGGCTCGGACCCTCCACAACCTGGCCGGGTTGCTCCTGGAGAGAGGCGACTACGGGGCGGCCGAGCCGCTCTACCGTCGGGCCCTGGCCGTCTGGGAGAAGGCGCTCGGGCCAGACGATTCCATGATGGCCTTCAGTTTCGGCAACCTGGCCGTCTTGCTCGATGAGAAAGGCGACCACGCAGCAGCAAAGCCGCTCTACCACCGGGCCCTGGCCGTCTCGGAGAAGGCGCTCGGGCCCGAGCATCCCAAGGTGGCCATTCTCCTGGGCAACCTGGCCTGGTCGCATTGGGCGAGCGCGGCGCCCACGCGGGCGCTTCCGCTGATGCAGCGGGCTGCAGCGATCCACGAGCCGGTCCTGACCTCGGTCCTTGCCGCCAGCAGCGAGCGGCAAAAGCACGCCTTCGCGCGGACGGTGCAAGGCCAGACCGACCAGACCGTATCCCTTCACGTCCGCGCGCTGCCCGATCGCGCCGACGCCGCCCGGCTTGCGCTCGCCGTCCTATTGCAGCGCAAGGGCCGCGTCCTCGACGCGATGACCGACATGCTCGCGCAGCTCCATGCCCGCGGCCGGGAGGAGGACCAGGCGAAGCTGGCCCAGCTGGCAAGGCTCGCGGGTGAGCTGGCAACGCGCGCGCTACGCGGGCCTGCGCCCGGTGAGGATGTGAACCATCACAGCGACGTGCTCGCCAGGCTGCGGGCGGAAATCGAGGTGCTCGACCAGGACCTGGCGGCGCGGTACAAGGCCCTTGCCGTGCAGCGCCGCGCCGTCACCCTGGAAGCCGTGCAAGCCGCGCTCGCGCCGGGCGCCGCGCTCGTCGAGGTCGCGCTGTTTCGGCCCCTTGTCCCGCGCTCGGAGCCCGGCCGCCGGTACGACAACCCGCACTACGTCGCTTATGTGCTGCACCCAACCGGCGAGCCACGCTGGGTGGAGCTCGGCCCCGCTGCGCCCATCGATGCGCTCGTCGCTGCTGCGCGCGCGTCGCTGAGCGCGACCGATGCGCGCTATGCCGAGGCGGCACGCGCGCTCGACGAGAAGGTCATGCAGCCGGTCAGGCAGCTCCTCGGCGAGGCGCGCGAGGTGTACCTGTCGCCCGACGGAGAGCTTAACCTCGTGCCCTTCGCGGCGCTGGTCGACGAGCGTGGGCAGTTCCTGCTCGCGCGTTATCGCTTCACCTACCTGACCAGCGGCCGCGATCTTCTCCGCCGCGAAGTCACCCAGACCGGGAGCCCGCGCTCGTCGCCGCTCGTCATCGGAAACCCAGCCTACGACGACGGCGGCGGCGCGCCGGCCGGTGCCGCCTCGGGGCGCCGATCGGATGCCATGGGCGCAATGCGCTTCGGCCCACTCCGGTGGACGGGGCCAGAGGCGCGCGCCGTCAAGGAGCGCTTGCCAGACGCACGCCTGCTGCTCGACAAGGACGCCACCGAAGCTGCTGTCAAGGCGCTGGAGGGCCCCTCTATCCTGCACATGGCCACCCACGGTTTCTTCCTGGCGCAGGCACGCCCGGCACCGGACGCGTCCCGCGAGGCCCGGCCGTTCCTGACCGTGCTGCAGCCCGAAGCGCTGCCGCCCTTGCCCGAGAACGCGCTCTTGCGCTCGGGTCTGGCGCTCGCAGGCGCCAACCTGCGGCGGAGCGGCGGCGAGGACGGCGTGCTGACCGCCCTCGAGGTCGCAGGCCTGGATCTGTGGGGGACCAAGCTCGTCGTGCTCTCGGCTTGCGACACGGGGATCGGCCCCCTCGCCCGCGGCGAGGGCGTCTACGGGCTGCGTCGCGCGCTCGTGCTCGCCGGGGCCGACAGCCAGATCATGAGTCTGTGGAAGGTCGCCGACGAGGAGACCCAGGCGCTCATGACGGCGTACTACGGTCGGCTCTCGGCCGGCGAGGGGCGCAGCGACGCCCTCCGCGAAGCACAGCTCGCCATGGCGCGCGAGCGCGTGCATCCCTACTACTGGGCGGCCTTCATCGCAGGCGGCAGCGGCCGCTCGCTCTCCGGAAGGGAGCCGCCCGCCGTGCGAGAAGCCGACGTGCCGAAGGCAGCGGACACCGTGGGCAGGGCCGCACCCGAGTAGGCCCGGTGGCGAGAGGCGCCACGCCGGCAAGCCATGGCACGCGAGCCGCGGCCCGCCGCAGGCCATCGTGTCGCACAGAAGGGATCAGGACACGCTCCCCGGGCCTACCGACACGCACCTTCAGACGGGGCACTGGCGCGAGGCGCGACCCGGAGCACGAGTGCGCCTTGCGCAAATCCTCGAGCCTACTTCGTGTCGACGAGGATCTGATGCACGGTCCAGTCGAAGCCCGGCTGGGACACGACGCGCATCCTGCTCTCCTCGTTCTTTTCAGCGTCGAGCGCCTCGCGCAGCCGAAAGAGCGCGTCTCGCGCAGCGCTGGCTCTCCTCCTCTCCGACCGGGTGATGGGCTGATCGATCGGCGGATGCAGGAGCCACCAGAAATCGGAGTCGTCGACGGTCACGAATATCTTGATGACGTTGACGGCCGAAGTGTGCCCGGCGCGCAGGACGGCCCCGAGCGCGAACCAGGCGTCTCGATGGGCATCCACGGTGGTGTAGTACTGCCGGGACGGGTCGGGGGGCATGACGGCGCCGATGCTCCAATCATCTTCGAGGTCGACAGCCACGACATTGATTCGACGATCGCTGTCGTTCACGACACGAACGAACGAGTAGGAACCGGGCTTCACGACGTATCTGCCGCCCTCCGGCTCCATCACCGTGCCGCCTTCGATCCAGTCACCCGGCGACCACCCTGCCGGGGGAGCGCGGAGCTCGACGCGAAGCGTGTCCTTGAGCCCTGAGAACGGATCGTACACCTCCTCGATGGTCTTGTACCGGAAGATGTGGATCAGCCGGTCGACCACGAGCTCGACGGCCTTCGGCGCGCCGACGCTCACCGCCGGCACGTTGGGCATCCGCTTTCCGCTCGGGTCCCAGATCTCGTATTGGCCGCCGTCGTTGATGGCGACCTGATAGTGCGGCGTCCCGCTCGTGTGGAGCACGAGGAAGCCGCGCCCTCTCGTCTCGATCGCTGCCCCCAGGGCCGCGAACGCCCGCTCCTGATCGATCCCGGGCGGCAGGTCATTCCGGCGGAAGAGGTTGACTGCGCGCTTCAGCGCGACCGATCCCACGTCCTCGAGGATCGCCGGGGCGCCCTGGACCGCCTCGACCGGGGTGCCCTCGTCCAGCGTCGCCCAGCTCTCCGTGCCTGACACCTCGTCGATGGTGGCGCCGCCCACACGCCTGTTGTCCTGCGTGAAGTCCGTCGTCCCGGGAAGATAGAGGCCGAATTTGCTGCCCATCTTCATCCCCGTCGCGCGGCCAGCGCTGAGCCTCACCCTCCGGTTCGTTTCATCGATTCCGATGACCCTCACCTTGTACGCGACGGGCCGGAGCGCGACGCCGAGCACCTGGCGCTCACCCTTGCCGAGGAACTGGGGTGTCTGCGTCGGGTGATTGCTATGCACCACCGTGAACACGCGCTCGTAGAGCGTCTTCCAGCTCTGGTCCTTGCCGAGCCGCGTCAGCGCGTTCAGGAAGGCCGCCGTCATCACGCCGCCCCGCTGGTCACCGTCGTTGGCCTCCAGCGCTGTCTGGTCGTCGCGGCACGCCGCAAGGAGCACGTAGTCGTTGGACGGGGGCAGCCAGGTCGTGCCAGCAGCCGCTCCCGGCGCGGCGCCCGTCGCCACGAGCCGCTGCCACGCGGCGCGAAGCTCGTCATCCGAGGCAACGCCGCCCCTCGGCCGCTCCGTGGTGTCGAGCGTGGGATCGACCCCCTCGCGGGCGCCAGTCGCGCACCGCGGCGCGACGTCGATCCCCCGCGTCGCGCCGCCGGAATGGCAGCTGTCGAGCACCACCGTCACGATCGCCTGGCTCTTCCTCGTGAGCGCGTCAAGGTAATATACCATATCGACATCGCTCAGGTAAGGCGTCGATCGCTCGCCGATGTCCATAGGCACCAGCGTCTCGTCGTCTCTGTCCGCCCCCTTCAGCTCCTCGAATCTCGTGGGGACGCGGCCACCGTGGCCAGAGTAGTGGATGTACACCTGGTCGCCTGGCTGCGCACGGGTGACCAGCGCGTCGAACGCCGCCTTCATGTTGGCGTACGTGGGCCAGTCGGAGCTCGGCCCGTCGGGCTGGTCAGCACCGGTGTCGCGTGCGACGAGCTTCGTGATCTCGAGCGGTCCAGTGACGTGGGTGTGCAGCGCCGCCTCGAC
The DNA here is from genome assembly GCF_051530205.1 of Sorangium sp. So ce327. NCBI lineage: Bacteria > Pseudomonadati > Myxococcota > Polyangiales > Polyangiaceae > Sorangium > Sorangium sp. So ce327. The sequence continues at coordinate 8,008,108 of NZ_CP150330.1, forward strand.
GAGGCGGATGTCGTTCACGCAGCCGCTCAACGGCGCGTAGGTGGCGCCGTTCTCGAGTCGGTTCGGGAGATAGAGGTCGATGCCGATGAGCAGCGCCCGGAAGGTCGGGCCCGTGTCGTCAGCGCTGCTCCTCCCCGCGTCGTCGTGTTCGTCGTTCGGCTGGCTATTCATGGTGCTCCTCCAACAATAGCGGCCGCGAGGCCGTTTCCTCCCGATGGGCCCCCGGACCATCATGTGCCCGCGAAGGACGCGCGTCGCACGCCGCCCCGTATTCCATCCTCTTGCAGATCGCGCGGGAGCTTCCGATCCTGGCAGATGCCGACGTTGGCTCCTGGCGTCACCATATTTCTACCCCTCCGCGAAAGCCGACGTGCGCTCGTGCGCGCGAGCAGCCCATGACAGATCGATAAAGAACAGCGCTCAAAGGTCAAGCAGGGGCGGAAGGGGCAAACGCCAGGTCGTCTCACGCTGATTTTCAGGCCGAGGGAGCCAGCTGCGGCATTTTCAGCTTCATTGAGCGACGCGTGCTCCAGGAGATGGGGCCCCCAGACGCCGACAGCCCCTCCCGAACGAGGGAGCGATGTCCACTTGACGTCCGGGGCGGCGCACCCACGATCACCGGTGTGCGACGCGCATGAGGAACTTTCGATGTCGGCGAGAGGATCTCTGCCAGGCAGTCGTCGACGGGTCACGGCAACGCGTGTTCGGACGGATGCTCCGGGTATCTGTATCGCTGCTCGCCAGCGCGAAGGCGCCCGCCCAGCCGAAGCCGAAGGATCAGGAGCGGTGGGATGAAGCAGTTTTCGATGCCACGCGCAACACGGCTCGGGGTGACGGTCGGGGACGGGCGCCCGCGGGTCGAGGCACTGGCGGAGATGCCGAAACACGAGGCGGCAGCGAAAGGGCCGCTAGAGGAGGCAGCGCGGCAGAGTGCCCGCGTCCTCGAGCTCGAGCGGGCCGGCCGATACGACGAGGCCATCCCCCTCGCACGGCGGGCGCTCGAGCTGCGGGAGAGGGCGCTCGGGTCAGAGCATCCCGATGTGGCCACCTCGCTCAACAATCTTGCCGGGTTGCTCCAGACGAAAGGCGACTACGCGGCGGCCGAGCCGCTCCACCGTCGCGCTCTGGCCATCCGGGAGAAGGCGCTCGGGCCAGAGCATCCCGATGTGGCCACCTCCCTCAACGACCTGGCCGGGTTGCTCCAGGCGAAAGGCGACTACGCGGCGGCCGAGCCGCTCTACCGCCGGGCTCTGGCCATCCGCGAGAAGGCGCTCGGGCCAGAGCATCCCGACATGGCTCAGAGCCTCAACAACCTGTTCCTGTTGCTCCGTGCGAGAGGCGACTACGCGGCGGCCGAGCCGCTCTACCGCCGGGCTCTGGCCATCCGCGAGAAGGTGCTCGGACCGGAGCATCCCAACGTGGCCACCAGCCTGAATGAGCTGGCCTTGTTGTTCAAGGCGAGAGGCGACTACGCGGCGGCCGAGCCGCTCTTCCGTCGCGCTCTGGCCATCCGCGAGAAGGCGCTAGGGACCGAGCATCCCGACGTGGCCACCTCCCTCACCAACCTGGCCGGGTTGCTCAAGGCGAAGCGCGAGTACGCGGCGGCCGAGCCGCTCTTCCGTCGCGCTCTGGCCATCCGCGAGAAGGCGCTCTGGGCCGACCATCCCGATGTGGCCACCTCCCTCACCAACCTGGCCTTGTTGCTCCAGGCGAAGGTCGACTACGCGGCGGCTGAGCCGCTCCTCCGCCGGGCTCTGGCCATCCGCGAGAAGGCGCTAGGGACCGAGCATCCCGAGGTGGCCGCCAGCCTCAACACCCTGGCCGGATTGCTCCGTACGAAGGGCGACTACGCGGCGGCCGAGCCGGTCGGCAGTCGCGCTCTGGCCATCCGCGAGAAGGCGCTCGGGCCCGAGCACCCCGACCTGGCTCACAGCCTCAACGAGCTGGCCTTGTTGTTCAAGACGAAAGGCGACTACGCGGCGGCCGAGCCGCTCTACCGTCGCGCTCTGGCCATCCGGGAGAAGGCGCTCGCGCCCAGACATCCCTACGTGGTCACCAGCCTCAGCAACCTGGCCTTGTTACTCGAGGCGAAAGGCGACTACGCGGCGGCCGAGCCGCTCCTCCACCGGGTGCTTGCTCTCCGGGAGAAGGCGCTCGGGCCCGAGCATCCCGAGGTGGCCATCGCCCTCAACAACCTGGCCGCGCTGCATTGGGCGAAAGGCGACCACGCGGCGGCCGAGCCGCTCTACCGCCGGGCTCTGGCCATCCGGGAGAAGGCGCTCGGGCCCGAGCATCCCGAGGTGGCCACCAGCCTCAACAACCTGGCCGGGTTCCTGCTACGTGCGAAAGGCGACCACGTGGCGGCCGAGCCGCTCCTCCGCAGGGCTATTGCCATTTTGGAGAAGACGCTCGGGCCCGAGCATCCCCATGTGGCTGGCAGCCTCAACAACCTGACTGGGGCGCTCCTTGCGAAGAGCGACTACGCGGCGGCCGAGCCGCTTGTCCGCCGGGCTATTGCCATTTTGGAGAAGACGCTCGGGCCCGCGCATCCCCACGTGGCTGGCAGCGTCAACAACCTGGCCGCGTTGCATTGGGCGAAAGGCGACTACGCGGCGGCCGAGCCGCTCCTCCGTCGCGCGCTGGCCATCCGAGAGAAGGCGCTCGGGCCCGAGCATCCCGCCGTAGCTCAGAGTCTCAACCACCTGGCCGCGTTGCATTGGGCAGGCTCCGCGCCCACGCAGGCGCTTCCCCTTTTGCAGCGGGCTTCCGCGATCCACGAACGGGCCCTAGCCGCTGTACTCGCCGCCAGCAGCGAGCGGCAAAAGCACACGTTCGCGTGGACGGTGCAAGGCGAGACCGACAGGACGGTCTCTCTTCATGTCCGCGCGCTGCCCGACCGAGCCGACGCCGCTCGGCTCGCGCTCACCGTCCTGCTGCAGCGCAAGGGCGGCGTCCTCGATGCCATGACCGACATGCTCGCGCAGCTCCGTGCCCGCGGCCGGCCGGAGGACCAGGCGAAGCTGGCCCAGCTGGCAAGCCTCAGGGGCGAGCTCGCGACGCGCACGCTGCGTGGACCTGCGCCCGGCGAGGACGTGAGCCATCACAGCGACACGCTCGCCAGCCTGCGTACGGACGCCGAAGCGCTCGAGCGAGACCTGGCGGAGCAGTATAAAGCGCTCGCCGTGGAGCGCCGAGCCGTCACCCTCGAGGCCGTGCAAGCCGCGCTCGGTCCGGACGCCGCGCTGATCGAGATCGCGCTGTTTCACCCCTTTGATCCGCACGCGACGCCCAAGCCCAGGTTTGGCGACCCGCACTACGTCGCGTATGTGTTGCATCCGACCGGCGATCCAACCTGGGTGGAGCTGGGTCCGGCCGTGCTTATTGATGCCCTCATCGCGCGAGCGCGCTCAGCGCTGAGCGAGGCCGATCCGCGCTACGCCGAAGCAGCGCGCGCGCTCGACGAGAGGGTCATGCAGCCGGTGAGGCAACTCCTGGGCGAGGCGCGCGAGGTGTACCTGTCGCCGGACGGAGCGCTCAACCTGGTGCCCTTCGCCGCGCTGGTCGATGAGCGCGGGCATTTCTTGCTCGCGCGTTATCGCTTCACCTACCTGACCAGCGGCCGGGACCTGCTCCGTCTCCAAGTCACCCAGACCGAGAGCCCCCGCTCGCCACCGCTGGTCATCGGCAACCCCGCCTACGACGAGGGCGGCAGCGCGCCGGCCGGCGCGACCTCGGGGCGCCGCTCGGACGCCATGGGCACCACGCACTTCGTCCCACTCCGGTGGACGGGGCCCGAGGCGCGCGCGGTCAAGGAGCGCTTGCCAGACGCACGCCTGCTGCTCGACAAGGACGCCACCGAGGCCGCCGTCAAGGCGCTCGCGGGCCCCGCCATCGTGCACATGGCCACCCACGGATTCTTCCTGGCGCAGGCACGCGCGGCACCGCTCGCGCCCGGCGAGGCCCGGCCGTTCCTGACCCTGGTGCAGCCCGAAGCGCTGCCGCCCTTGCGCGAGAGCGCGCTCTTGCGCTCGGGCCTGGCGCTCGCAGGCGCCAACCTGCGACGCAGCGGCGGAGAGGACGGCGTGCTGACCGCGCTCGAGGTCGCAGGCCTGGACCTGTGGGGAACCAAGCTCGTCGTGCTGTCCGCGTGCGAGACGGGGGTCGGCACGCTTTACTGGGGTGAGGGTGTCTACGGGCTCCGGCGCGCTCTCGTGCTCGCCGGCGCCGACAGCCAGATCATGAGTCTGTGGCAGGTGGCCGACAAGGAGACCCAGGCGCTGATGACGGCCTACTACGGTCGGCTCTCCGCCGACGAGGGACGCAGCGATGCGCTGCGCGAAGTGCAGATCACCATGGCTCGCACGGGCTTGCACCCCTACTACTGGGCCGCCTTCATCGCTGGCGGCAGCGGCCGCTCGCTCTCCGGGAAGGAGCCGCCCGCCGTGCGACAAGCCGACTTGGAGAGGGCTCTGGACACCGCAGGGGCCGCGCCCTAATAGCGCCGAGCCCATCGCAAGGAGGGCCGCGCCTTGGTTGCGCTGTTCGCCGACCCGACTGCGCCCGCCTGCCTCAACTTGAGCGACGAGGAGCGGTGAGATGAAGGTTCTTTTGCCGTCACGTGCAACGCGATTGGCAGCGGCGATCATGGCCGCGCATCTGGCGGTCGAGGCGCAGGCGCAGGCGCCCGAACAAGAGGCGGCCACGGCGGCAAGACGGCCGCTCGAAGAGGCAGAGCGGCTGAATCGCCGCGTCGCCGAGCTCGAGCAGGCCGGCCGATACGACGAGGCGATCCCCCTCGCACGGAGGGCGCTCGCGCTGCGAGAAAGGGCGCTCGGGCCAGAGCATCCCGGCGTGGCTCAGAGCCTCGCCGGCCTGGCCTTGCTGCTCCAGGAGAAAGGTGACTATGCGGCGGCCGAGCCGCTCTACCGCCGGGCTCTGGTCATCCGGGAGAAGGCGCTCGGGCCAGAACATCCCCACGTGGCCGCCAGCCTCTACAGCCTGGCTTTGTTGCTCGAGCAGAAGGCTGACTATGCCGTGGCCGAGCCGCTCTACCGTCGCGCCCTCGACATTCGGGAGAAGGCATTCGGCCCCGAGCATCCCGCTGTGGCTCAGAGCCTCAACGCCCTGGCCGGGTTGCTCCAGGCGATAGGCGACTACGCGGGGGCCGAGCCGCTCTACCACCGCGCGCTGGCCATCGTGGAGAAGGCGTTCGGGGCCGAGCATCACAACGTGGCAGCCATCCTCAACAATCTGGCCGTCTTGCTCCAGGCGATAGGCGACCACGCGAGGGCCGAGCCGCTCGTCCGTCGCGCTCTGGCCATCCGGGAGAAGACGCTCGGGCCAGAGAATCCCGACGTGGCTCAGAGCCTCAACAATCTGGCCGTCTTGCTCCAAGCGAAAGGCGAGCACGCGGCGGCCGAGCGGCTCTACCGCCGGGCTCTGGCCATCTGGGAAAAGACGCTCGGCCCCGAGCATCCCGCGGTGGCTCAGAGCTTCGACAACCTGGCCTGGTTGCATTGGGCCAGCGCGGCGCCCACGCGAGCGCTTCCGCTGTTGCAGCGAGCTGCTGCGATCCACGAGCGGGTCCTGGCCTCCGTCGTTGCCGCCGGCAGCGAGCGGCAAAAGCACGCCTTCGCGTCGATGCTGGAAGGTCACACCGACATGACCGTGTCTCTCCACGTCCGCGCGTTGTCGGACCGCGCCGACGCCGCCCGGTTCGCGCTCGCCGTCCTGCTGCAGCGCAAGGGCCGCGTCCTCGACGCCATGACCGACCTGCTCACGCAACTCCGTGCTCGCGGCCGGCCTGAGGACCAGGCGAAGCTGGCCGAGCTGACACGCCTCCGGGGCGAGCTCGCAAAGCGCACGTTGCGCGGGGCGCGGCGTGGCGAAGACGTGCGCCATCACAGCGACGCGTTCGCCGAGCTACAGGCGGACATCGAGGTCCTCGAGCGAGACCTGGCGGAACGGTATAAAGCGCTCGCCGCGGAGCGTCGGGCCGTCACCCTCGAGGCTGTGCAAGCCGCGCTCGGTCCGGATGCCGCGCTGATCGAGATTGCGCTGTTTCATCCTTACGATCCGCACGCGAAGCGAGGCCGATGGTTTGGCGACCCGCACTACGTTGCCTACGTGCTGCACCGGACGGGCAAGCCACTCTGGGTGGAGCTGGGCCCGGCCGCGCCCATCGACGCGCTCGTCGCTCGAGCGCGCGCGGCGCTGAGCACGGCCGATCCGCGCTATGCCGACGCGGCGCGCAAGCTTGACGAGAAGGTGATGCAGCCGGTGAGACGGCTCTTGGGCGAGGCGCGCGAGGTGTACCTCTCGCCGGACGGAGAGCTCAACCTGGTGCCCTTTGCAGCGCTGGTCGATGAGCGCGGGCAGTTTCTGCTCGCGCGTTATCGCTTCACCTACCTGACCAGCGGCCGGGACCTGTTGCGCATCGAAGTCACCCAGACCGAGAGCCCGCGCTCATCGCCGCTGGTCCTCGGCAACCCCGCCTACGACGAGGGCGGCGCACCAGCCGCTGCGACCTCAGGGCACCGCTCGGACGCCATGGGCGCGATGCAGTTCGGCCCACTCCGGTGGACCGAACCCGAGGCGCGCGCGGTCAAGCAGCTCTTGCCGGACGCACGCCTGCTGCTCGACAAGGACGCCACAGAGGCCGCCGTCAAGGCGCTCGCGGGCCCCTCCATCCTGCACATGGCAACCCATGGCTTCTTCATGGCACAGGCACCCGCGGCACCGCACGCGTCCCGCGAGGCGCGGCCGTTCCTGACCGTGCTCCAGCCCGGAGCGCTGCCGCCCTTGCCCGAAAACGCGCTCTTGCGCTCGGGCCTCGCGCTGGCAGGCGCCAACCTGCGGCGCAGCGGCAGCGAGGATGGCGTGCTGACCGCGCTCGAGGTGGCGGGGCTGGATCTTTGGGGAACCAAGCTCGTGGTGCTGTCGGCGTGCGACACCGGAATCGGCGCGCTCCAGCGGGGCGAGGGCGTCTACGGGCTACGGCGCGCGCTCGTGCTCGCCGGGGCCGACAGCCAGATCATGAGTCTGTGGAAGGTGGCCGACGAGGAGACCCAGGCGCTGATGACGGCCTACTACGGTCGGCTCTCGGCCGACGACGGGCGCAGCGATGCGCTACGCGAAGTGCAGATCGCCATGGTTCGCAAGGGATTACACCCTTTCTACTGGGCCGCCTTCATCGCTGGCGGCAGCGGGCTGTCGCTCTCCGGAAAGGAGCCGCCTCCCGTGCGAGAAGCCGACGTGCCGAGGCCTCTGGACAACGGGCGGATTGCGCCCGAGTAGATGCGAGCCCGTGGTGAGGGGGCCGCGCTCAGGTAGTACCGTTCGTCGACGCGACAGCGCTCGCCCGGCTCAACCCGAGCGATGAGGAACAGTGAGATGAAAGCTATTTTGCGGGCATGTGCAACACGATTCGCCGTGGCGATCGTGGCCGTGCATCCGGGGGTTGAGGCGCAGGCGCAGATGCCACCACAGGAGGCGGCCGCGGCGGCAAAAGGGCCGCTCGAAGAGGCAGAGCGGCTGCATCGCCGCGTCGTCGAGCTCGAGCAGACCGGACGATACGACGAGGCCATCCCCCTCGCACGGCGGGCGCTCGACCTGCGAGAGAAGGCGCTCGGGTCAGAGCATGCCGACGTGGCTGAGAGCCTCAACCGTCTGGCCACGTTGCTCCTGGTGAAAGTCGACTACGCAACGGCCGAGCCGCTCCTCCGCCGCGCTCTGGCCATCCGAGAGAAGGCGCTCGAGCCCGAGCATCCCGACGTGGCTGAAAGCCTCAACAACCTGGCGCTGTTGCTCTTGGTGAAAGTCGACTACGCGACGGCCGAGCCGCTCCTCCGCCGCGCTCTGGCCATTCGAGAGAAGGCGCTTGGGCCAGAACATCCCGACGTGGCTGAGAGCCTAGACAGCCTGGCGCTGTTACTCGACAGGAAAGGCGACTACGCGACGGCCGAGCCGCTCTACCGTCGCGCTTTGGCCATCCGGGAGAGGACGTTCGGGCCAGAGCATGCCGAGGTGGCCAGCAGCCTCCACAGCCTGGCCAGGTTGCTTCATACGAAAGGCGACTACGCGGCGGCCGAGCCGCTCTTCCGTCGCGCTTTGGCCATCTTGGAGAAGGCCCTCGGATCCGAGCATCCCGACGTGGCCACCAATCTCGACAGCCTGGCCAGGTTGCTGTACGCGAAGGGCGACTCCGAGACAGCCGAGCCGCTCTTCCGTCGCGCTTTAGCCATCCGGGAGAACACGCTCGGATCCGAGCATCTCCACGTGGCTGACAGCCTCCACAGCCTGGGCAGGTTGCTGTACGGGAAGGGCGACTATGCAACGGCCGAGCCGCTCTCCTATCGCGCTTTAGCCATCCGGAAGAAAGCGCTCGGGTCCGGGCATCCCGCCTTGGCTCATAGCCTCACCGACCTGGCCTGGTTGCTCATGGCGAAGGGCGACTACGCAGCGGCCGAGCCGTTCTTCCGCCGGGCTCTTGCCATCATGGAGAAGGCGCTCGGGTCCGAGCATCCCGCCGTGGCCACCAGTCTCAACGACCTGGCGTGGCTGCTCTTGGTGAAGGATGATCCCGCGGCGGCCGAGCCGCTTTTCCGTCGCGCTCTGGCTATCCGAGAGAAGGTGCTCGGACCAGACCATCCCCGCGTAGCCACCAGCCTCGACAACCTGGCCTGGTTGCTCGCTGAGAACAGCGACTATGCGACAGCCGAGCCGCTCTTCCGTCGCGCTCTGGCTATCCGGGAGAAGATGGTTGGGTACGAGGATCCCGCCGTGGCCACCAGTCTCATCCACCTAGCCGGGTTGCATTGGGCGACCGCTGCGGCCACGCGGGCACTTCCGCTGATGCAGCGCGCTGCTGCGATCCACGAGCGGGTCCTGGCAGCCACCCTTGCCGCCAGCAGCGAGCGGCAGAAGCACGCGTTCACAAGGGCGACGGAACACATGACCGATGTGTTCGTTGCCCTTCACGTCCGCGCGCTGCAGAGCCGCGCCGACGCCGCCCGGCTCGCGCTCACCGTCCTGCTGCAGCGCAAGGGTCGCGTCCTCGACGCCATGACCGACATGCTCGGGCAGCTTCGCGCCCGCGGCCGACAGGAGGACCAGGCGAAGCTGGCCCAGCTGGCAAGGCTCGCAGGTGAGCTGGCGACGCGCTCGCTGCGTGGGCCCACACCCGGCGAGGACGTGAGCCATCACAGCGATGCGCTCGCCAAGCTGCGGGCGGACATCGAGGTCCTCGAGCAGGACCTGGCAGCACGGTACAAGGAACTGGCCGCGAAGCGCCGAGCCATCGCCCTTGAGACCGTGCAGGCCGCGCTTAATTCGGGTGCCGCGCTCGTCGAAAACGCCCTGATTCACCCTTTCGATCCGCACGCGAAACCCGACCAAAGATTTGGCGAGCCGCACTACGTCGCCTATGTGCTGCACCGGACCGGCAATCCACGCTGGGTGGATCTGGGCCCCGCCGCGCCCATCGACGCGCTCGTCGCTCAAGCGCGCGCGGCGCTGAGCGCGGCCGATCCGCGCTACGCGGAGGCGGCACGCGCCCTTGACGAGAAGGTGATGCAGCCGGTGAGGCAGTTCCTGGGCGAGTCGCGCGAGGTGTACCTGTCGCCGGACGGAGAGCTCAATCTGGTTCCCTTCGCGGCGCTTGTCGACGAGCACGGGCAGTTCCTGCTCGCGCGTTATCGCTTCACCTACCTGACCAGCGGCCGCGACCTGCTCCGCATCGAGGTCACCCAGACCGAGAACCCGCGCTCATCGCCGCTGGTCATCGGCAACCCCGCCTACGACGAAGGCAGCGGCGCGCCGGCCGCTGCGATTTCGGGGCGGCGCTCGGACGCCATGGGCGCGATGCAGTTCGGCCCACTCCGGTGGACCGAACCCGAGGCGCGCGCGGTCAAGGAGCGCTTGCCAGACGCCCGCCTGCTGCTCGACAAGGACGCCACAGAGGCCGCCGTCAAGGCGCTCGCGGGCCCCTCCATCCTGCACATGGCAACCCACGGCTTCTTCCTGGCACAGGCACCCGCGGCACCGCACACGTCCCGCGAGGCGCGGCCGTTCCTGACCGTGCTCCAGCCCGGACCGCTGCCGCCCTTGCCCGAAAACGCGCTCTTGCGCTCGGGCCTGGCGCTGGCAGGCGCCAACCTGCGACGCAGCGGCGGAGAGGACGGCGTGCTGACTTCGCTCGAGGTCGCGGGCCTGGATCTGTGGGGCACCAAGCTCGTCGTGCTGTCGGCGTGCGACACGGGGATTGGCACGCTCTACCGGGGCGAGGGGGTCTACGGCCTGCGGCGCGCGCTCGTGCTCGCCGGGGCAGACAGCCAGATCATGAGTCTCTGGAAGGTGGCCGACGAGGAGACCCAGGCGCTCATGACGGCCTACTACGATCGGCTCTCGGCTGACGAGGGTCGCAGCGATGCGCTGCGCGAAGTGCAGATCACCATGGTGAGCAAGGGCTTGCACCCCTTCTACTGGGCCGCCTTCATCGCAGGCGGCAGCGGCCGCTCGCTGTCCGGAAACGAGCCTCCCCCCGTCCGAGTCGCCGATGTGCCGAGGGCTCTGGACCCCGGGGGGAATGCGCCCGAGTAGACGCGAACGCGTGGTAAGGGGGCTACGCCCAGGTTGCGCCGTTCGCCGACGCGACGGCGCTCGCCATTGTCGAAGCTGCGGGATGAGGAGCGGTGAGATGAAGGGGGGTTCGAGGATCCGTGCAATACAATTCGCCACAGCGATCGTGGTCGCGCAACCAGGGGTCACGGCCCAGGCGCAGACGCCGACACAGGAGGCCGCCACGGCGGCGCAAGGGCCGCTCGAAGAGGCAGAGCGGCTGAATCGCCGCGCTGTCGAGCTCCATAAGGCCGGCCGATATGACGAGGCCATCCCCCTCGCTCGGAGGGCGCTCGACCTGCGAGAAAACGCGCTCGGGCCTGAGCATCCCGACGTGGCCATCACTCTCCACAACCTGGCCGCGTTGCTCAAGGCGAAAGGCGATTACGCGGCGGCCGAGCCTCTCTTCCGTCGCGCCCTGGCCATCCAGGAGAAGGCGCTCGGGCCTGAGCATCCCGACGTGGCCACCACGCTCAACAACCTGGCCGCATTGCTCGCGACGAAAAGCGATTACGCAGCGGCCGAGCCGCTCTTTCGTCGCGCTCTAACCATCCGGGAGAAGGCGCTCGGGTCCGAGCATCCCGACGTGGCTGAGAGCCTCAACAGCCTGGCAGGGTTGCTCTATGCAAAAGACGACATCGTGGCGGCCGAACCGCTCCTCCGCCGCGCTCTAACCATCCAAGAGAACGCGCTCGGATCCGAGCATCCCGACGTGGCCTTCAGCCTCAACTGCCTGGCCGAGTTGCTCCAGACGAAAGGCGACGATGCGGCGGCAGAGCCGCTCTACCGTCGCGCTCTGGCCATCCGCGAGAAGACGATCGGGCCCGAGCACCCCGACGTGGCTGTGAGCCTCAGCGGTCTGGCCGGGTTGCTCGAGGCGAAGGGCGACTATACGGCGGCCGAGCCTCTCTTTCGTCGCGCTCTGGCCATCCGGGAAAAGGCGCTCGGGCCGGAGCACCCCAACGTGGCCATTGCCCTCAACGATATGGCCGCGTTGCTCCAGGCGAAAGGAGACTATACGGCAGCCGAGCCTCTCTTTCGTCGCGCTCTGGCCATCCGGGAGAAGGCGCTCGGGCCGGAACATCCCAACGTGGCTACTGCCCTCAAGAACCTGTCGGAGTTGCTCTTTCTGAGAGGCGACTACGCGGCGGCCGAGCCGCTCTACCGTCGCGCTCTGGCCATCCGGGAAAAGGCGCTCGGGCCCGAGCATCCCAGCGTGGCCGCCGTCCTCCACAATCTGGCCCTATTGGCCTATGCGAAGGGCGATTACGCGGCGGCCGAGCCGCTCCACCGTCGCGCTCTGGCCATCGAGGAGAAGGTGGGCGGCCCAGAGCATCCAAACGTGGCTAGATCCCTCCACAGCCTGGCCTGGTTGCTCCAGGAGAAAGGGGACGATCCAGAGGCCGAGGCGCTCCACCGTCGCGCTCTGGCCATCTTGGAGAAGGCGCTCGGGCCGGAGCATCCCAACGTGGCCACTGCCCTCAACAACATGGCCGTGTTACTCGACAAGAAAGGCGACTACTCGGCAGCCAAGCGGCTCCACCGTCGCGCTCTGGCCATCTGGGAGAAGGCGCTCGGCCCAGAGCATCCCGACGTGGCCGTCGGTCTCGATAATTTGGCCGGGTTGCTCGATAAGGAAGGCGACCACGCGTCCGCCGAGCCGCTCTACCGTCGCGCTCTGGCCATCCGGGAGAAGGCGCTCGGGCCCGAGCACGCCGACGTGGCCATCAACCTCAACAACCTGGCCGTGTTGCTCGAGGCGAAAGGCGACCACGCGTCCGCCGAGCCGCTCTACCGTCGCGCCCTGGCTATCCAGGAGAAGGCGCTCGGGCCTGAGCACCCCAGGGTGGCCGCCAGCCTCTACAACCTGGCCGTCTTGCATTGGGTGAGCGCAGCGCCCACGCGGGCGCTTCCGCTGATACAGCGGGCCGCTGCGATCCACGAGCGGGTCCTGGCATCTGTCCTTGCGACCAGCAGCGAGCGGCAAAAGCACGCGTTTGTGCGGACGGTGCAAGGCGAGACCGACGTGACCGTTTCCCTTCACGTCCGCACGCTGCAGGGCCGCGTCGACGCCGCCCGGCTCGCGCTCGCCGTCCTGCTACAGCGCAAGGGCCGCGTCCTCGACGCCATGACCGACATGCTCGCGCAGCTCCGCACGCGCGGCCGGCCCGAGGACCAGGCGAAGCTGACCCAGCTGGCTCGCCTCAGAGGCGAGCTGGCGACGCGCACGCTGCGCGGACCTGCGCTTGGCGAGGACGTGAGCCATCATGGCGACGCGCTCGCCAAGCTGCGGGCGGATGTCGAGGTGCTCGAGCGGGACCTGGCCGCACGGTACAAGGCGCTGGCCGCGGAGCGCCGCGCCGTCCCCCTCGAGAACGTGCAAGCCACGCTCGGTCCGAGCGCCGCGCTCGTCGAGATCGCGCTATTTCGACCGTTTGATCCGCACGCGAGGCCGGAGCGCAGGCTTGGCAATCTGCACTACGTCGCCTATGTATTGCACCGGACCGGCGATCCGAGCTGGGTGGAGCTCGGCCCCGCCGCGCCCATCGATGCGCTCGTCGCTCAAACACGTGCGCTCCTGAGCGCCGCCGATCCGCGCTACGCCGAGGCGGCGCGTGCGCTCGACGAGAAGGTCATGCAGCCGGTGAGGCAGCTTCTGGGCGAGGCGCGCGAGGTGTACCTGTCGCCAGACGGAGAGCTCAACCTCGTGCCCTTCGCCGCGCTGGTCGACGAGCGCGGGCAGTTCTTGCTCGCACGCTATCGGTTCACGTACCTGACCAGCGGCCGCGACTTGCTCCGCCTCGAAGTTACCCAGACCGAGAGTCCCCGCTCGTCGCCGCTGGTCATCGGCAACCCGGCCTACGACGAGGGCGGAGGCGTGCCGGCCAGCGCGACCTCGGGGCGCCGGTCGGACGGCATGGGAGCCATGCAGTTCGGTCCACTCCGGTGGACGGAGCCAGAGGCGCGCGCCGTCAAGGAGCTCTTGCCGGACGCACGCCTGCTGCTCGACAAGGACGCCACCGAGGCCGCGATCAAGGCGCTGGCGGGCCCCGCCATCGTGCACTTGGCCACCCACGGCTTCTTCCTGGCGCAGGAACCCGGGGCACCGCACGCGTCCCGCGGGGCCCAGCGGCCGTTCCTGACGCTGCTGCAGCCCGGAGCGCTGCCGCCCTTGCCCGAGAACCCGCTGCTGCTCTCGGGTCTGGCGCTCGCAGGCGCCAACCAGCGACGCAGCGGCGGCGAGGACGGCGTGCTCACCGCGCTCGAGGTCGCTGGCCTGGATCTGTGGGGCACCAAGCTCGTTGTGCTGTCGGCGTGCGACACGGGGGTCGGCGCGCTCTCCCGGGGCGAGGGCGTCTACGGGCTCCGGCGCGCGCTCGTGCTCGCCGGGGCCGACAGCCAGATCATGAGTCTGTGGAAGGTGGCCGACGAGGAGACCCAGGCGCTCATGAAGGCCTACTACGGTCGCCTCTCGGCCGGCGACGGGCGCAGCGATGCGCTGCGGGAAGTGCAGCTCGCCATGGCTCGCAAGCCCTTGCATCCGTACTACTGGGCCGCCTTCATTGCAGGCGGCAGCGACCGCTCGCTCTCCGGAAAGGAGCCGCCCCCCGTGCGAGACGCCGACGTGCCGAGGGCTCTGGACACCGGGGAGATGGCGCTCGAGTAGATGCGAGCCCGTGGTGAGGGGGCCGCGCCCAGCTTACGCCGTTCGCCGGCGTGAGCGCTGTCGTCGAGCTCGAATCTGAGAGATGAGGAGCGGTGAGATGAAGGGGGGATTAAGGATGCGTGCAACACGACTCGCAGCGGCGATCGTGGCGGCGCATCCGTGGGTCGAAGCACTGGCGCAGACGCCGACACAGGAGGCGGCCACGGCGGCGAAAGGGCGGCTCGAAGAGGCAGAGCGGCTGCATCGCCGCGTCGTCGAGCTCGAACAGGCACGCCGATACGACGAGGCCATCCTGCTCGCACGCCGGGCGCTCGAGCTGCGAGAAAAGGCGCTCGGGCCTGAGCATCCCGATGTGGCCGAGAGCCTCGCCAGCCTGGCCGGGTTGCTCTCCACGAAAGCCGACCATGCGTCGGCCGAGCCGCTCTACCGTCGCGCTCTCGCTATCCGGGAGAAGGCCCTCGGTCTCGAGCACCCCGACGTGGCCCAGAGCCTCAACAGCCTGGCCATGTTGCATTGGGTCAAAGGCGACAACGCGGCGGCCGAGCCACTCATCCGTCGCGCTCTCGCCATCCAGGAGAAAGCGCTCGGTCTCGAGCATCCCGACGTAGCCAACAGCCTCAACAGCCTGGCCTTGTTGCTCCTGGCGAAAGGCGACGACACCGCGGCTGAGCCGCTCTTGCGTCGCGCTCTGGCGATCCGGGAGAAGGCCCTCGGGCTCGAGCATCCCGACGTGGCCAGAAGCCTCAGCAGCCTGGCCCTATGGCCTCTTGAAAGAAGCGACTACGCAGCAGCCGTACCGCTCCTCCGTCGCGCTGTGACCATCTTGGAGAAGGCGCTCGGGCCCGAGCATCATGCCTTGGTTACCCCCCTCAACAACCTGGCCTTGTCGCTCCTGGCGCAAGGCGACTACGCAACGGCCGAGCCGCTCTTGCGTCGCGCTCTGACCATCGAGGAGAAGGCGCTCGGGCCCGAGCATCCTGAGTCGACCGCCATCCTCATCAATCTGGCCTGGTTGTATTCGAAGAGCGAAGCGCCCACGCGAGCGCTTCCGTTGATGCAGCGGGCTGCTGCGATCCAGGAGCGGGAGCTGACCTCTGTCCTTGCCACCAGCAACGAGCGGCAAAAGCACGCGTTTGCGTCGACGGTGGAAGACGAGACCAACTCGATCGTCAGATTTCACGTCCGCGCGCTGCCTGACCGCGCCGACGCCGCCCGGCTCGCGCTGACCGTCCTCTTGCAGCGCAAAGGCCGCATCCTCGACGCCATGGCCGACCTGCTCACGCAGCTCCGCGCCCACGGTCGGCAGGAGGACAAGTCGAAGCTGGACGAACTCGCACGTCTCAGGGGAGAGCTGGCAACGCGCACGCTGCGCGGGCCTGTGCCCGGCGAGGAGGTGAGCCATCACGGCGACGCGCTCGCCAAGCTGCAGGCGGATATCGAGGTGCTCGAGCGGGACCTGGCGGCGCGGTACAAGGCTCTCGCCGTGGAGCGTCGGGCCGTCACCCTCGAGGCCGTGCAAGCCACGCTCGGTCCGGGCGCCGCGCTCGTCGAGATCGCGCTGTTGGAGCCGTCTGATCCGCACACCAAGCCCCACCAAGAGTCTGGCGAGCCGCACTATGTCGCCTATGTGCTGCACCGGACTGGCGATCCGATCTGGGTGGAGCTGGGCCCGGCCGCGCCCATCGATGCGCTCATCACTGAAACGCGCGCAGCGCTGAGCGCGGCCAATCCGCGCTACGCCGAGACGGCACGCAAGCTTGACGAGAAGGTCATGGAGCCGGTGAGGCAGCTCCTCGGCGAGGCGCGCGAGGTGTACGTGTCGCCGGACGGAGAGCTCAACCTCGTGCCCTTCGCGGCGCTCGTCGACGAACGCGGGCAGTTCCTGCTCGCGCGTTATCGCTTCACCTACCTGACCAGCGGCCGGGATCTACTGCGCCTCGAGGCCACCCAGACCCAGAGCCCGCGCTCGCCTCCGCTGGTCATCGGCAACCCGGCCTACGACGAGGGCGGCAATGCTCCGGCCGGCGCGCTCTCGGGGCGCCGCTCGGACGCCATGGGCGAGATGCAGTTCGGCCCACTCCGGTGGACCGAATCCGAGGCGCGCGAGGTGGCGAACCTCTTGCCCAACGCACACATGCTGCTCGACAAGGATGCCACCGAGGGCGCGGTCAAGGCGCTCAATGGCCCCTCCATCCTGCACATGGCGACGCACGGCTTCTTCCTGGAGCAGCCACGCACGGTACCGCACGCGCCCGGCGAGTTCCGGGCGCTCGTGCCCGTGCCGCAGCCCCGAGCGCTGCCGCCCTTGCTCGAGAACCCGCTGCTGCGCTCGGGCCTGGCGCTCGCAGGCGCCAACCTGCGGCGCAGCGGCCGCGAGGACGGCGTGCTGACCGCGCTCGAGGTCGCGGGGTTGGATCTGTGGGGCACCAAGCTCGTTGTGCTGTCGGCGTGCGACACGGGGGTGGGCGAGCTCTACCGGGGCGAGGGCGTTTACGGGCTACGGCGCGCGCTGGTGCTCGCGGGGGTCGACAGCCAGATCATGAGTCTGTGGAAGGTGGCCGATGAAGAAACCCAGGCGCTGATGACGTACTACTACGGCCGCCTCTCGACCGATCACGGGCGCAGCGATGCGCTGCGCGAAGTGCAGATCACCATGGCTCGCAAGGGCCTGCACCCCTACTACTGGGCCGCCTTCATCGCGAGCGGCAGCGGCCGCTCGCTCTCCGGAAAGGAGCCGCCCCCCGTGCGAGAAGCCGCTCTGCCGACGGCAGCGGACACGATGGCGACCGCGCCCGAGTAAACCACACCCCCTCGCGAGCGTCGCCGCGCCCCCATCGCTCCCGCCTCCCTGCTTCCCAACCCCCGCGCGCCCCGCTAGGCTCGCCGCATGCCCCTCGATCCGCAGCGCCTCGCCCGTGTTCGCGCCCATTTCCTGGCGGCTGCCGCGCTCGTCACCGGGTGCGGCGGGAGCTCCGCGCCCGACCACACGATCAACGAACGGGCTCCCGTCGACCACGTCCCGCCGACGCCGACCGCGGCGCCCACCGAGTCCTCGTCCTCCGCGACCCCGCCGGAAGCGCCGCAGGCCGATCCGAGCGCCGACCCGTCGAAGGCGGCGATGCACGTGAACACGCCCCCGACTGCGACGCCGACGGCGCCCCCTGCGTCGTCCTCCGCGACCGTGGATCGTCCTCCGCCCGGCCAACCCCAGCTCCCGCCGAGGTCGCCGGTGCACGTCAACACGCCGGCGCGCACGAAGCCGTGACGCGAGCGGCATCCCCCGCCGACCCGCTCGCTCGCCGACGGCCGCGCCCCATCCGCTCATGAACACCGCGTTCCCTCTCGGCACGACCGAGCGGCTCTTCGCGACGCTCCACCGCCGCTTCCTCGATCGCCATTACCCCGCGCCCCCGTGGGACCGCCTCGACCCGGCGGCGCTCCCGCCGGCCGACGTCGAGATCGCCCGCCAGGCGTGGGCCGCGCGGGCGGTCGCCGAATACCGCTCCATGATCGTCTTCGGCGAGCTCATCGCCCGCTTCGCCGAGCTGCGCTTGCCCCTGGAGGTCACGACCGCGGCCTCGCGCCTCCTCCAGGACGAGGCTCGCCACACCGAGCTGTGCGCGCGCGCGGCCGACGCGCTCGGCGGCAACCACGGAGCGACGCTCGCCCCCTCCGATCTCCACCTCCCGCGGAACGGCCTCCCGGCCCATCTCTTCGTCGCCCGGTGGACCGCGTCGATGTTCTGCGTGGGAGAATCTGCGTCCGTCGGCATCCTCGACGTCCTCCAGCAGCACACCACCGATCCTTGCCTGCAGGTGGTCGTGGGCACCCTCCTCCGGGACGAGATCCTCCACGACCGCTTCGGCTGGGCGCTCGCGCGCCTCGTCTTGCCGCGCCTCACCGAGGACGAGCGCGACTGGCTCGCCGCCGATCTCGCGTTCTCGCTCGCGCACTACGACCGCATCCACGCCGGCGCCTCGCGCGCCGACGGCGAGCCGTTGCCCGAGGCGCCGCCGCCCGCCGGCCCGAACCTCGGGATCCCCTCGCGCCCGGCCGCGGCGCGCGCCTTCTACGACCGGATCGACCGTGTGATCCTCCCCTCGCTCGCCGCGCTGGGCGTGCCGGCGTACGAGGCATGGGCGTTGCGCCTCGAAGTCCCGGCCCAGGCCGAGAATCGCTGAGACGGCGCTCGCCAACTCAAGGGCGAAACACCCGTGAGACGGGTTCGCCGATCAGCGCCGCGAGGAGCCGCTCCCCTCAGGCCACGGCCCATGAACCGGACGGGACGATGGCAACGTCGTCGGCGTCACGGCTTCGGTCGAGGCGGGGTGTTGAGGTGCGTCGGCCGAGCCGGGGTGTTGAGGTGCGTCGGCCGGCCCGGGGTCGGTACGTTGGGCGAAGGCCGACGCGCGGTCGCGGAGGACGACGCCGCAGGGGTCGTCGGCAGCGTCGGCGCTGGCGTGTTCACGTCCATCGCCGCCTTGCCCGGCCCGTCGTCCGTACGGCCCGCCGGGGGCTCCTGGGGAGTCGCTGTGGGCTCCGGCGGGGTCGCAGCGGAGGACGCCGCGGGCGCTGTCGCGGTGGGCTCTGGCGGGGTCGCAGCGGAGGACGCCGCGGGCGCTGTCGCGGTGGGCGTCGGCGGGGCGTCGTCCAGGGAAGGGGGTTCGTTGATCGTGTGGTCCGGCGCGGAGCTCCCGCCGCACCCGGCGGTGACGAGCGCGGCAGCCGCCAGGAAATGGGCGCGAACACGGGCGAGGCGCTGCGGGTCGAGGGACATCCGGCGAGAGTAACGAGGCGCGCCGGGGGTTGGGAAGAACGGAAACGGGAGCGGATCGCGCGGGTTTTTCAAGCGCGAAACACCCGTGAGACGGGCTCGCCTATCAGCGCCGCGAGGAGCCGCTCGCCCTCGGGCCAGGGCCCGAAGCCGGCGTCGACGTTGATGTGCCCACACGGCCCCGCATGGATGAGCCGGCTCCCCCAGGCGCGCGCGAAGGCCTCGGCTCGCTCCGGGGTGCAGTACGGGTCGTTCGCGCTCGCGACGACCATCGAGGGGAACGGCAGCCTGACGCCGGGCAACGGATGGAACGTCGACGCCTCGCGCGGGTAGCTCGGCGATTCGGTGTCGGCCGGCGCGACGAGCAGCGCGGCGCGCACGGGTCGCGCGCCCGGCGCCGCCCAGTGGACGACCGTGCTCACGCCGCAGCTGTGCGCGACCAGCACCGGGGGCTCGGCGCTGGCGGCGACCGCCCGGTCGAGCGCCTCGACCCACGCGCGTCGGTCCGGGTGATCCCAGTCGGGCATCTCCACGCGGCGCGCGAAGGAGAGCTTCTGCTCCCAGAGCGTCTGCCAGTGGCGAGGGCCGGAGCCGCTGTAGCCAGGGACGATGAGAAGCGAAAGCATCGTGACAAGACCTCCCCGCGAACGAAGAGGGTACAGAGGAAGTGGGTGAAAATCACGTCGTCACCCCCCGCTGACCCCGGAGCCACGTCGACCCCTCCGACGCGCGCCGTGATGGGGCCGAGGTAGCCCAGGCGCGCCGGATTCATTCGATTTACACGACCTGTGGCAGACGCCGTGCGCGCCTCTCTTCATCCTCGTGGCTCGCGCTCGTGGCTCGCGAGGCGCAGTCACCGCCGAGACCACACCCCCCGCTGGTGGCAACGCGGCGATGCGGCGATGCGGCAATGCGGCGATGAAAATGCCCTGCTACTCCCGCATGGGACTTCCATGTCCCTCGATTCCTGTGTAAATATGCCAGATGCTGTCGGCGCTGAATGTCGAATCGCCGCCGGCAGGATTCTCTTGGTTGCGAACAACGTGTGACCTTACCGTGAAAGGTGTTTCAATGAATCAAGGATCGTCTTCGAGACGTCTGTCCAGGAGCCGCGTCGGGAGCTCCCTGTCTGTCCTTCTCTGCGTGCCCGTGGTGGCGCTCGCGCTCGCCGGTTGCGGCGGCACGGAGCCCTCCTCTTCCTCCGAGTCTGACGAGTCCACGCCAAACGGGGACGAGATCATGAGCTGGGAGGAGTTCCAGGCGAACGTTTACCGCGACCCGCAGCGCGGGGTCTACCTCATCGACGACGAGCAGGGGCTCAACGACGCGGAGCTGCGTGTCGTCTACGAGCGCTATGTCAAGACCGGGGCGCTCGTCGTGAAGCCGCTCGGACGGCGCTGATCACGCCTCGCAGAGATACGATCAATAGCTCGCTTTGAGCGTCCCATCGGATGCCTCACGCCGCGCCAGCCAGCGACAGGGCGAGCCAGTCGTCGAAGCGCGTCGGCATGACGCGCGCTCCGTCGCCGGGGGTGAGCGACCGATCGTCGATCCGGAGACCAAAATAGGGCGCCTCCGCGTCGGCGATCACCTCGCGGCGGTCCTTCTTGGCGCTCAGGTACTTGCCGACGAACTCGGCGAGCGGGCGCCTCTCGGGGCCGGCCACCTCGAGGATGCCGTTCACGGGCGGCCCGAGCGTGACGTCGGCCAGGGCCTCGGCGACGTCCTCGGACGCGATCGGCTGCAGGTGCGCCGACGAGAGGCGGACCCGCTCAGCGTCGGCGCTGGAGCGCGCGATGCCGTCCATGAACTCGAAGAACTGCGTGGCCCGCAGGAGGGTGTAGGGGATCCCGGAGGCCTCGATCAGCGCCTCCTGCGCCATCTTCGCGCGAAAATAGCCGCTGCCGAGCATTCGATCGGTGCCGACCACCGAGAGCGCCACATGATGTTTGACGCCCGCGGCGGCCTCGGCGGCGAGCAGGTTGCGGCCCGAGGTCTCGAAGAAGTCGAGGACCGCCTTGTCCTCGAACGACGGCGAGTTCGCCACGTCGACCACGACCTCGGCTCCCGCGAGCGCTCCGGCGAGCCCCTCGCCCGTGAGGCTGTTGACGCCCGTGGAAGGCGACGCCGCGACGACCTCATGGCCCTTCAGGCGGAGCCTGCGTACGAGCTTCGTCCCGATCAGGCCGGTTCCACCGATAACCACGATCTTCATGTCTTTCTCCCTTGTCCGTCACGCGAGCGACCGGCGCCTTGCTCCTGTGACCCCGCGCTCGCCCTCGATGACGAAGCGGGTCTAGCTCGTGTGACATGGGGCGAAGGAAAAATGACAGCCGCGCTGCCTCGCCTGGAGATCCCGCGCGACGACCCCGATCAGAACGGCGTGTCGCCTTCGTCCGGAACGATGATCGACTTCAGCGCCCCGTCCTGGCAATCGGCCTGCAGGCGGAAGCCCTTCTCGGCCTCGGACAGGTCGAACCGGTGGGTGACGATGGACTCGACATCCACCGCCCCCTCGGCGACCAGGCGGATCGCCCGCGGGTACACGTGCCCCATGCGCCGGGAGAACTTGACCTTCAGCCCCTTGCGGCGGCACAGCGCCGCCGGCAGCGCGTAGCGGTCGCCGTCGGGGATGCCCGCCAGCAGGATCCGACCGCCGATGCGCGCGGCCTCGGCCGCGTGGTGGAAGCCCTCGGGCGAGTTCGTCGCCTCGAGCACGAGGTCGACGCCCCGGCCGCCCGTCCACTCCGCGACGGCCGCGAAGCTCGGCGCCGCGTCGTGCGCGCCCAGCCGGCGCGCGGCCTCGGCCCGGTACGCGACGGGGTCGACCGCGAAGACGCGCGCGACGCCGGCCAGGCGCGCGAGCTGGACCAGGCACAGGCCGATCGGCCCGCACCCCAGCACCACCACCGTCTCCTGAAGGTGGGGCCGCGCCAGGTCGATCGCGTGGACCGCGACGCCCAGCGGCTCCAGCATCACGGCCTTTCGCACCGAGAAGCCGCGGGGGACCGGCACGACCTGGTCGGGGCGCACCGCCAGCCGCTCCGCCATGCCGCCGTGGAGCGGCGGCGCGCCAAGGAACTCCACGTGCGGGCACAGGTTCACGTGGCCGCGGTGGCACCACTCGCAGCGGCCGCAGGCGTGCGCGGGGTCGACGGCGACAAGCTGCCCCCTCGACAGGCCGAGCGCCGGGTGGTCGTCGACGACCCAGCCGGCGAACTCGTGCCCTGGCACGAAGGGGTCGCGGACCTGCGCCGCGCCGATCCCGCCCTCCAGGTAATAGTGGAGATCGCTGCCGCAGATCCCGCAGCCCGCGACCTGGATCGTCACCATGCCCTCGCGAGGCCGCGGAGGTTCGACCTCGCCGAGCCGGACATCGCGGATGCCGTGAATGAACGTTGCGCGCACTGTTCCAGTCTCCCTTTCAAGGCTCCGCCGGCTCCCCGGCGGCGCCGCGCTGGACGATTGTGCCGGCGCGATTCCCTACTGTAGTCTGCGCCCGTGATCGCTTGTCAATCCTGCGTTCCGGGTCGCTGAAGGCGCCATGCCGGCCGACCTCGTCCTCGGCATCGACCTGAGCACCACCGCCGCCAAGGCGGCGGCCTTCGACGTCCAGGGGCGCCTGCACGCCGCCGGCCGGGCGCCGCTCTCGCTGGCCCGGCCGGCTCCTGACCGGTTCGAGCAGGATCCCCGGGACTGGTGGGCTGCCCTGTGCCAGGCGGTCGCCGGCGTCACCGCCGCGGTGGACCCGGGCCGCATCGCGGGCCTCGCGATCGCGCACCAGCGCGAGACCTTCGCCTGCCTCGGTCCCGACGGCGAGCCGCTCCGTCCCGCCATGCTCTGGCTGGACGGCCGCGCGCGCGGGCACCTCGGCGCCGTGATCGACCGCATCGGGCAAGACCGCCTGCGGGCGCTGTCCGGCAAGGCCGCGGACTTCGGCCCGGCGCTGCCCAAGATCGCCTGGCTGGCCAGCGAGGAGCCGGAGACCCACCGCCGCACGACCCTCTTCTGCGACGTGCAGGCGTACCTCGTGCAGGCGCTGACCGGGCGCGCCCGCACCAGCTGGGCGAGCGCCGACCCGCTCGCGCTCTTCGACATCGGCGCGCGCCGCTGGTCCGAGGAGCTCTGCGCCGCCGCCGGCATCACGCCCGACCGGCTGCCGGAGGCGCTCGCTCCCGGCGCGCCGCTCGGCGCGGTGTCGGCGGCCGCAGCGGCGGCCACCGGGCTGCGCGAGGGCACGCCGGTGCTGGCCGGCGGCGGCGACGGCCAGATGGCCGGGCTCGGCGTCGACGCCCTGGACCCGCGGCGCGCCTACCTGAACCTGGGCACGGCGGTGGTCTTCGGGGTCTGGAGCCCCGAGCCGCGGCAGGACCCGGCGTGGCGGACCATGACCAGCGCCTCCGGCCGCGGCTACGTGCTGGAGAGCAGCCTGCGCAGCGGCGCGCTGCTCTCGGACTGGTACCTGCGCCGCCAGCTGGGCGTCGACCCGCGCGACGGGGCCGCGATGGCCGCGCTCGAGGCCGAGGCGGCGTCGCTCCCGCCCGGAAGCGGCGGCCTGCTGCTCTTGCCATACTGGGAGGGCGCCATGAACCCGCACTGGGATCCCGACGCCCGCGGCGCGATCCTGGGCCTCACGGACGCGCACGGGCGCGGCCACGTCTACCGCGCCCTGATCGAGGGCGTCGCGCTGGAGCAGGCCCTGGTGCTGGACCTGATGCGCGGCGCGGCGGGGGTCGAGGTCGCGGAGTTCGCCGCGGTCGGCGGCGTGGCCGCGAGCGACCTCTGGTGCGCCGTGATGGCCGATGCGACGGGCGTCGCCATCGAGCGGTCCGAGACGGTCGAGGCGGCGTGCCTGGGCGCCGCCATGTGCGCGGCCGCCGGCGCCGGGCTGGCCGGGAGCATCGAGGCGGCCGCGAGGGCGATGCGCGGGACCGCCACGGCGACGTTCCATCCCGATGCCGCGCGCCGGGAGCGCTACGCGGCGCTGCTGGGGATCTACCGCGACATGTATCCGCAGCTCTCGGGGCTGCTGCGCCGCCTCTCGGCCTTCACGAGGGAGTAGGCGCGGCTCGCTCTCCTCTTGGCGCAAGCCGGGCGCGGCGCCGGTCGCCCACCGAACTACGCCTGAGGATAGCCGCGCGCTGCTTTCGCTCGTCTTGATTGGCCTGCCCGAGCTCAGCGAGCGGCTCTGCGTGCGACGCGATCGCTCCCTGGTTTCGCGTCCCCACGCCCGATTGTTCATCGACCCGCTCACGCCGGACGATACGGCCGACACTCTGCGTGCACGCGTCGGCCGAATGAAAATTCAATAAATTCTTTAATCGCTCCCCTGATCCATCCGCCGACGAGCGTGAGCACCCGACAGAAATCGAAATCGAACCTCAGCACACCACACGAACGCACCACCAGAACCCGTGATATCCGACAGGCTCGCACGATTGACACATCTTCCTGGGACTTAGTACCTTCACCATCGCTACGCCCACACGGGCTAGCGGAACGTGATTCAAAGAAGGACAGGTGCACAATGGCCGATCCCAAGGATCTCAAGCTTCAGACTGTCAGGGGGCAGACCCTCGTCACCAGCGCCGGGGCGGCGCTGTCGGACGACTCCAAGCTGCGGCTCCGGTCCCAGCTGAAAAACGCGCTCAACGCCGAGCTCGCCGCGAGCGGCGAGACGCTCGGGCTGAAGCCCGGCGACAAGGTCGCGATCAGCAGCTCCATCGGTCAGAGCATCAGCTTCTAGACCGCGATAGCTGCCTTGCCCGGGCGGTGAACCCACCCGCGCAACCATTCGTCACACCGACGCAGGGCGACACCGTGGAATGGCCAGTAGACCGCATCGCGAGCCGAACGCCATCCCCGCCGCCCAGCGCCACGGCGCGGTCGACCGCATGCGCGCACGGGGCGGCATCCGCTGCCCGTGCGGCATGCCCCCCGACCCGGCCGCGCGTGACGACTCGCCTGGATGTTGTGCAACTCGCGACGCCGACCACGGCGTGGTGGCGAGAAGCGGAGGCCCAGCGATGAGTGAAGCACTGGATTTTTCTGGCTTTTCATGTCCCCAGGTTGGACTCGGCGACGACGTGCTCGACGTCGTCGCCGTCGGTCATGCGCGGCAGGTCGTGGAGACGTATCTCGAGCGGCACCGCGCTCACCTCGACCGCCATGCCGCGGGGCTCTCGACGGTCCTGACAGCGTGGCTGACGCGCGAGGACGAGCGGTTCGACACGGTCTGGAACCTCGCGTTCGGGGATGCGCACGCGCTCCTGCTCTCGCACGCCGACGATGTGGTCCGGTGCGCCAGCGCGCTCGCGCTGCGCATGAACGAGCGCGGCCACGCGGGCGCGTGGGAGGCCGAGCTCCCCGCCCCGGCCCGCCTCCGGTTCGGCCGGTGGCTGCTTCCGGCGGCCGAGGCCATCCAGGTCTCGGCGGCGGCCGAGAATGCCGCCGTCCGGACCAGAGCCGCCGGCGAGTGGCGCTCGGCCGCGTTTCTACGCGACGGCGAGCGCGGCTGGGCGCTCGTGGACGGGGACGACGTCGACGTCCTCGCCACGTGCCAGCGGCCGGACTTCCGGTTCACGTTGTCGACGGCGCAGTCCCTGTCGCCGTCCGGCGCGGAGCGCCTCCTGCAGGCCGACGCATACCAGTTCGATCGCGCCGAGGTGAGCACGGCGGACGCGTGGCGTGCCACCTGCGACGCCGCGTTGGACTTGATCCGAGAGACGGCCGACTTCTACGCGACGTGGGTCGACCGGGTGCTGCGGGACCTCATCCCGCTGCGGGCGAGGCCGTCCACGTTCAACAGCGGCAGCGAGCGGTTCTCGCCGGGGGTCGTCTGCGTCTCTGACCAGCCCTTCCGGTGGCCGCTCGCAGAGATGCTGGTGCACGAGGCCACGCACCAGTATCTGCACATCATCACCCGGCTGGGTCCCCTCGACGACGGGACCGACCAGAACCTCTATTTCTCTCCGTTCCGCAACAAGGAGCGCCCGATCTTCTTCATCGTCGTGGCGTACCACGCCTTCGCCAACGTCCTCATGTTCTACCGGACCGCCCGCGAGCGGGGCCTCGTGCCGGAGAGGGTCATCACCTCGGAGGCGTTCGCGAGCCGGGAGGAGACGCTGACGAAGCAGCTCCGCGCCATCGAGGATCCGCTCAAGAACGCCCGATCGCTCACGCCGCTCGGGCGAGCGCTGTGGGAGCCGCTCTACCATGTTCTGCACGCCTAGCGAGGAGGTCCGAGCATGACGTCGCTGCCCCTGGTGCGAGAACCTCACATGCCCGTCGCTCCGTCGCGCGACGTGGCCGATTTCCGCGTGGCCCTGGTATGCATGCCGTTCGCGTCGGCGGACCGGCCGTCCATCCAGCTCGGGCTCATCGGCGCGATCGCCCGATCGGCCGGGTTCACGGCCGATCTCTACCATTTCAACCTGGACCTCGCGGCCGAGCTCACCCCGCCGATCTACGAGCAGCTCTGCGAGCGGCGCTCGTACATGACCGGCGAGTGGCTCTTCGCGCGCGCCGCGTTCGGGGAATCCGCGCCGGGCGACGAGGAGAGCTATCTCAAGGCGTTCCCTGGCGAGGTCTCGTGGGTCGAGACCCTGGGCAAGGGCCGGGCGTACTTCGCGGAGCTGCGCCGGCAGATCCTGCCCGCGTTCATCGATCGCTGCCTCGACGCGGTGGATTGGGGCTCGTACCGCATCGTCGGCTTCAGCTCCCTGTTCCAGCAGAACGTCGCGTCGCTCGCGCTCGCGCGCCGCATCAAGGAACGTCACCCCCAGGTCCACATCGTCTTCGGGGGCGCAAACATGGAAGGCGAGATGGGGCGGGAGTACGCGCGCGCCTTCCCTTGCATCGACTATGTGGTCTCGGGCGAAGCCGACGAGGTGTTCCCCAAGCTGCTGCTCGCCCTCTCGCGGAAGGAGACCCACCTCCGGTTCCCCGGCGTCATCGCGCGCACCCGGCTCGGGCTCGTGGACGGAGGCCAGGCGCCGCCGGTCCACGACCTGGATCAGCTGCCCGTACCCGTCTACGATACCTATTTCGAGCACGCCGTCCGTCTCGGTTTGTCGCCGTACTACAGGTCGACGTGGACGCTGCCCTACGAGAGCTCCCGGGGGTGCTGGTGGGGCCAGAAGCACCATTGCACGTTCTGTGGGCTGAACGGGCAGGGCATGGCGTACAGGGCCAAGCGCCCGGCGCGCGTCCTGGAAGAGCTCTCCGTGCTCGCGCGCAAGCACCGCATCTGCTCGTTCATGGCGGTCGACAACATCCTGGACCAGAAATACGTCAAGGATTTCTTCGGCGAGATCGAGCGCGCCAAGGTGGATTACTGCTTCTTCTACGAGGTCAAGGCGAACCTCACCCGCGAGCAGATACGGGCGCTCTACCGCGGCGGCATCCGGCGCGTCCAGCCCGGCATCGAGAGCATGAGCAGCCACATCCTCGAACTCATGCGCAAGGGCTGCACGATGCTCCAGAACGTGCGCTGCCTGAAGTGGTGCATGTACTACGGCATCGGCGTGAACTGGAACCTGATCTGGGGCTTCCCGGGCGAGGCGGTCGAAGACTACGAGCGCGAGCTCGAGGTGCTGCAGTGCATCACGCACCTCGAGCCGCCGGTGGGCAGCGGCCGGATCTGGCTCGAGCGCTTCTCTCCGCACTTCACGGACAAGAGCTTCCCCGTGAGCAACATGCGCCCGGAGGCCAGCTACGGCCACGTGTATCCGCCGCACGTCGACCTGATGAAGGCCGCGTACTTCTTCGATTACGAGATGGGTGACACGGTGGCGTCCGCCGCGCACGCGGCGACGCACGCGCATGTCGAGCAATGGCGGGAGACGTGGCGCTCCGACGCGAAGCACACGCTGACGTACCGCCGGACGACGAGCGGCATCCTCATCGACGTCAACCGGGGCCCCGAGCACCAGAAGACGTACAGCGTGAGCGGCGCCAACGCCGCCATCTACGAGCTGTGCACCGAGACGATCCGGACGCCGGCCCAGGTGGCCGAGCAGCTGCGTGCTCTGTCGGCGGAGCACGCGTACTCCGCCGACGAGGTCCGCGAGGCCATGGACGAGTTCTGCCGCGCGCGGCTGATGCTCGGCGAGGACGACAAGTACTTCAGCCTGGCGCTCCCGTCGAACCCCAACTGGTAGCGGCCGCAGGAGGATACGCGAATGAAGATCAAGCGACTGGGCACGACCGATCTGTTCGTATCCGAGCTGGGCTTCGGGGCCTTCGCCATCGGCGGACACAGGACAGGAAACAGCTACGGACCCACCGATGACGCCACCTCGATCGCCGCCGTCCACACGGCGCTCGACCTGGGATGCACCTTCTTCGACACCGCCGATGTCTACGGGTACGGCCACAGCGAGGAGGTGCTGGGGCGCGCGCTCCGCGAGGCGCGGCGGACGAACGACGTCGTGATCGCGAGCAAGGTCGGCGGGAACTTCAGCACGGGGCGCACCGTGCTCGATTTCTCGCGGGAGCACATCGTCACCGCCATCGACGGCAGCCTCCGCAGGCTCGGCCGTGACACCCTCGACCTCTACCAGCTGCACAACCCGCCGGTGGAGCTGATCCGGTCCGGGGAGGCGTTCGACGCGCTGGACGAGGTGAAGCGGAGCGGCAAGATCCGGCACTACGGCGTCTCGATACACACCGCGGAGGAAGGCGAGGCGTGCATCGAGGGGCAGCGGGCCGAGGCGCTCCAGCTGGTCTACAACCTGTTTGGGCTCCTCGAGCCGGAGTCGTCTCTCGGGGTCATCTTCGATCGGGCCGTTCAACGCGGGGTGGGCCTTATCGCGCGTGAGCCGCTGGCCGCAGGCTTCCTCTCCGGGCGGCACGACCTCGACACGCGGTACGGCGCCGGCGACAACCGCGGGCACTGGCCGATGGGGCGCCGGCGGCTCTTCGTGGCCCTCGCGAACGCCCTGCGGCGGCTCGAGCGGCCCGGCGTGAGCTTGAGCCAGGCCGCCCTGCGGTTCGTCCTGGATGAGCCGGCGATCAGCACGACCATCGTCGGTATCAAGACCCCCGAGCAAGCACGGGAGAACTTCGGGGCGACCCAGGTCCCGAGCTTCCAGGAGCTGGAGGCGAGCACCGCGGCCTGAGCTCTCCCGGGGCGCTCTCCGGGGCCCGCTAGGGCGCGGCGTTCAGCTCTCGCTTCACCCCCTCCGCCACGATCGGCAGGGGGGCGAAGCCCTGGTGCAGGATGGCGTCATGGAAGCGGGCCTGGTCGAAGCGCGACCCGAGCGCGCGCTCGACCTCGCTCCGGAGCTGCCTGAACTTCTCGAGGCCAAAGAAGTACGCCGTCGCCTGGCCGGGCGACCGGAACGTGTAGCGCTGGATCTCGGCGTCCGTGAGCGCCTCCGAGGTGCCGAGCTGGGCGTGGAGCACGTCGCGCGCCTCGCCGACCGACACGCGCCCGGATTGCAGCCAGGGATCGAGGAACGCCCTCGCTTGCCGCACGAGGAGATAGTGCAGCGCGACGAAGCGGCTCTCCTTCGGCATGAAGGGCCGCATGAGGTCCTCGCAGTAGAGCGCCCAGCCCTCGAGGTTCGCGGCGTTGAACGCGAACAGCGTGCGCGCCGGCGACATCCCCCGCGCGATCGCCGTCGTGAACTGCATCTCGTGTCCGGGGCGCCCCTCGTGCACGAGGAGCGGCCACACGGCGGCCTCGTAGGTGAAGTCGTCGTAAGGCGGCGCGCCCGGCGCGGGCGCGCCCGGCATCAGCACCGCGATGTCCCGCTCGCCCTTCAGGAAGCCCTGCGTGTCGATCGTCGGCGAGGGGTTGAGCGCGATCTCGGCCGGGGTCGCCGCGCGGAACAGGAGCGGGCGGCCGGGCAGCGTCATCAGATGCTCCCTCCGGATCACCTGCTCGATCTCGGCGATCCGCCGCCCGAACAGCGCCTGGAGATCGGTGCCTGTCCGCTGATCGCGCTTGAGCGCCGCGAGCACGCGCGCCGGGTCGCTGTCGGCGAGCCGGCGCTCGGCGGCGATCTCGCCCGCGAGCGCGCGCCAGGCCGTCATCGTCTCGTCGTAGGCCGCGCGGGCGCGCGCGGCGAGCGCGGCGGGCGCATCGTCGACGCCGGCGTCGCGCAGGTTCATCGCGTAGAGCTCGGGCGGCAGCCGGAAGTCGTCGCGCGCCGTGGGCAGGAGCTCCGTCTCGACGAAGCGCCGCCAGCGGTCGAGCGCCGCCCCGAGCGCCTCGGCCTGCGGCAGCCGCGCTTCGCCGGCAAGCGCCACGATCGCGTCGCGGAGCGAGGGGATGTTCACGAGGAGCTGCTGCACTTCGGGCCGGGTCGGCGGCAGCTTGCGCGCGGAGACGTCCTCGCGGATCCGGGCGATCGCCGCGTCCACCAGGGGCACGGCGCCGTCGCCGAGGTACCGCCGCGCGCGGCGCTCACCGATCGCCCGGTGCCCCGTCGGGGCCTCTGCGCCGAGCAGGGGGGCGAGCCCCTGGTAGATGGTCTGGCCGACATCGGTCACCCGCACCATGACGCGGGTGGAGAGCCGGGTCCGCTCGGCCATCCTCCTCGCGGCGTCCTCGAGGATCAGCAGATCGGTGCGGGCGTCCGCGTCGGGCTCTTCCTTGCGCCCGTCCGCGAAGCGCGAGGCGACGGCCTGGAGCGCCCGCACGTCGCGCTCATCGGACGACACGGCGACGTCGATGACGGCCTCCTCGAAGCCCTCCACGCCCAGGTAACCGACCTGCTCCGGCGCAGCCTGGCCGATCACCTGCAGGAGCTCCTGGGCATATCGATCCCGGCGCGACGAAGCGGTCTGAGACGGGGAGGGCGAGGGCACGGTCACCGCCACGTTCGGTGGTTGCGTCTGGCACCCGGAGGATGCTGCGATGAGCGTGGAGACCGCGAGCGCGCGGCAGGCGCGCCACACGCCCGCAGGCGCTGCGCCGAGGCGCCCCCCAGCCCCCCGGGCCGTGATCGCGCCGCGCCGAGCCCATCGTTGGAGCAGCCTCTCCGAGCGGTGATCCCGCCTCAGGGCCGTGGCGACGTCACGGGGGCGCATCGAGGGAGGTACTCTAACCTACAGGCACGACCACCACAAGATCCGCCGCCCGGCACGGCAGTGATGGTCTTGCTCGTGGCGTGAGGCCACGGTGCTCACGAGGGCAGTCGATCCGACGACGGTTGGAAGGACCTGGCTCCCGTGCCACGCGGGCCAGGTCCCGTCTGCCTCACGTCTCCTCAGTGCGCCGTCGGATCGTTGACGCGCCCAGCGAAGAGGAGCGCCTCCGTGTGCAGATCGCTGATGAAGAAGAAGAACGGCCGATCCAGCATGATCGCCGCGGGCTCGGGGAAGAAGCCCGAGCCCGTGGAGCCGATGAGGACCGCCGTCGCCGCCGCGGCCTCGGTCCCGGCCTCGTCCACGTCGATGACCGCCTTGTGGATGACGTCCTGAATCTGGAGCCCTCCATCCGCGAGGATCCCCGAGAAGTCGGCGCTGGGGCCAAAGGCGGCGCCCATTCCGAGATCCGTGAGCGCCTTCTTGAGAGAGGCCCCGGTGCCAAACGAAAACTTCGGCATCGTGATGTCGACCGACCGCGACTGAAGCGAGGCGATGATCGTCTCGAGCGCCGCGCCGTCGAGGGACTCCGCCAGCGCGTCCGCGTTCCCCTCGGCAGGCAGGACGAGGAACATCGAGACGGGAGTGCCCGCATAGGGGATCTCCACCGCTTCCCAGCCGTCGCCGGCGCCGTAGCGCGTCTCCTGTGTGCCGTGCATCATCTGGGCGGTGACGCTCGCGCCGTCGCCGCGCTGGAACGCGCCGGGCTTCGTCGCGTCCTCGTTGAACGGCGTGTGCCACGCGGCGTCGAAGTAGATGGCGTTGGTGAGCACGGCGAGCGTCTCCGAGTTCACGTTCTTCTTGAGGAGCTCCGGAATCATGCCCTCCGTCTGGTCCTTCACCCACGCGTTGATGAGGCTCTCGGCCTCGTCCGGCGCACCGAAGTCGGCGAGCCGCACGCGCGCCCCGTAGTTCTCGCCGAGCACCTTCAAGAACGGCTGTTCGAGCGGGAGGTCGATCTGCGACCAGATGGCGTTGGCCGTATGGAGCCGGAAGCCGCCTCCCTCGACGTTGCTCGAGCCCTCGGCGCGCCTGTGGAGCTCGAGATCCACGTAGTTGAACGCCGGGTGCAGCCGCTCCTGCGGGAGCTCGAACCGCATCGTCGTGGCCATCGCCTGCTCCGTGGTGGTCCGCGCGCCCGCGTACGTCATCGCGAGCGCCGTCGAGATGCTGTAAGGCGAGTAGACGACGTTCCCGTTCGCGCTGGGGAGCACGCGGCCGAGGTCGAGCGCGAAGCTCGCGTTGTTGCGCGTCAACAACACCCGATCCTCCTCCGAGACGACCGGGTTCTCGATCCGCGCCGCGTCCGAGGGCAGCACGCAGCCAGCCTTCTTCTCGAAGCACTCGACGGCCCCGCCGCCCCCTCCCTGGCCCGAGCCGCCCTGTCCCTGATCCGAGCCACCGCCGCCGGTGCCGCCTCCATCGTTCGAGTTGCACCCCGCGAGAGCCGACATGACAAGGGTCGCCAAGACAATTGATGTTCTCATGATGCCAGGGTTTTGCAGCCTGCGTGCCAGTGCGCTTTTGCGCCGCAAATCGCATGTTCGCCCTGGGGGAGACGCGCAGACCCGGCAAGCCTGGAGCAAATTGTGCCAAGATGAGCCGAACGGGGTGCTCACGGGTGAGCCGGGATGCGTCAATGGCGACGAAACCGAGGGATCGGCGGGGGTGGATGTGCCTGTGCCTCCTTGCCAGACCCCGTGGTGTGCTGGGAAGGTCGTGCCGCACGAGCGGGTTGCGCCGAGGTGCGCCACGGACCATCCTTCGGGCCGACGCGAGAGGCACATGAAGATGGACGAGGGCGCAGGAGAACCGACAGGCACGCGCTCGGCGCGGATCGATCGCGGCGACGTGTTCTGGATAGGGCCCGATGACTCGCGGGGGCCTGTCCCGAGCTATTCCCATCCCCATGTGGTGGTCCAGGACGACGTCTTCAACCACTCGCGCATCACGACCGTGGTCGTGTGCGCGCTGACGTCGAACCTGGGCCGGGCGAACGAGCCTGGGAACGTCCTGCTCGACGTGGGCGAGGGCAACCTTCCCAGGCAGAGCGTCGTGGTCGTGTCGCAGATCTCCTCGGTCGAGAAGGCCCGCCTGGGCGAGCGGATCGGGTCGCTGTCCGACGCACGGGTGGATCAGATCCTGGCCGGCCTGCGCTTCCAGCAGGTATCGTTCTTCAGGCGGTAGCGAGCGGGTGCGCCTCGTGGGACAGGTCGACTTCACCGAGGCAGCGACGTTGGACGAGCGCGGTTTCTCTGGAGGACGATGAATGCCTTACCACGGTGACCCGGAGGACGACTTCAAGAAGGCGCTTGCCCAGGATCGGGCGCGGATCGATTCGGCCATCGAGCGTCTCTCGGGGGAAGAGCCGAAGCCTGAGCGGTTCCTGCTCGCGCTCGCCGGGGCGTGGGGCCGCCAGGTTTCATGTCTGAAGTGGCTGCCGCCGGTCGCCCCGACCGAGCGTGGCGTGAAGAGCGCGGCCCGCTGGGTACCTGCATCCAACCCAAACGTCCAGCGAACCGCCCTCGTCGCCCTCGAGAGAGCCGGGGTGGCTGCGCGGCCTGTCCTGAGTACGATCGCCGATGCCCTCACGAGCGAGGAGCCCACCGCTCGGATCGCCGCGGCCCGCGTGCTCGCGCGCGCTGCGCCGTGTCCCGAGCAGGCGCCGGCGCTCCGTCGTGCGCTCTCCGACGAGCTGTTCACCGTGCGCTGGCTGGCGGTGGAGGCGCTCGCGCGCAGCGGCGATGACCATCCGCTGGCGCCGGTCCTTGCGGCGTCACGTCCACGGCTGGACGCTCGGCTTGCTCCCTATCGGCTCGATGGCTGGCTGCGCGCGGTCACCGCCCTTGGACGGGGTGCGTCCGCGCTGTTGCCCGAGCTGGACGAGCTCCTGGACCGAACCTCCCAGCTCAGCCAGAGCGACACGTGGTGGCATGAATCGAGGTTCACGCTCGAGCGACTCGTACGGGAGCTTCGTGCGACCCAGGGTGATCCCTGAACGGGTTCATCTCCCGCGCACGCGAGGCCATCCCAGCGCCTTCGTCCATGGACGACATGACCATGAGCCGACGACCGAGCCCCCGTCTGCGGACCGCAGTGCTCGCGCTCTCCGCTGCCAGTTGCGGAGGCGCGGCGGGCCCCTCCGCCGCCAGCATGCCCTGCCCACCCCCCACACCGCCTCCGGCGGCCTCGCCGGTCGACGCCGCCGGCAAGCCTGGCCGCACGAAGCTCAGCGTGGCCCTCATCCCGTGGATTCCAGACGCCGCCGGCGATGACTTCGCGTCCCTGCGAACGATGATCGAGGACGGGTTCGAATCGCAGCACGCGGCGATCGATCTCGAGCTTCGCCTCGTCAAGTCC
Source organism: Sorangium sp. So ce327 (assembly GCF_051530205.1). Taxonomy (NCBI): domain Bacteria; kingdom Pseudomonadati; phylum Myxococcota; order Polyangiales; family Polyangiaceae; genus Sorangium; species Sorangium sp. So ce327. The sequence continues at coordinate 8,042,622 of NZ_CP150330.1, forward strand.
GATGACAGCTACCACAATCCGACGCGCCTCGCCGGATGGCTCGCGTCCGGTCGCCACGATCTCGTCGAGATCGACACCGTGGTGCTGGGAGATCTGATCGACGCCGGCGTCCTCGAGCCGTGGCCTTCCGTGCCGGAGCGCGACTACCTGGCAGCAGCCAGGTCAGCCAGCACCGAGATCGACCGGAGTGGCAAGTCCGTCTGGTGGGGTGTACCCCACCTCAGCTGCGGGTTCTTCCTTGTCACGAGATCGGAGAAGCTCGACGCCGCTCCCAGCATCGCCGGCCTCGTGAAGGCCGCGCGCGAGAGCGGGAAGCCGCTCCTCGGGAACTTCGTGAGCAGCTGGGATCTACCCGCCCTCTACCTGGACGCGCGTGTCGACAACGGGCTCGATGCCACGAACCCGCTGACCCTGAGCAACGCCGTGAAGCCACCCCTTCACGCCGGCAGCACAGCGGCGCTCAAGCAGCTCGCCGCGCTCTGCCGACAGGGTGACAGGAACCCTTGCATCGACGGGACGTACGACGAGACACTGGAGGGTCCGGTCGAGGAGTTCGTGAAGGGCAGCGCGATCGGGTACTGGGGATACAGCGAGCGCCTGCATCGGACTGTCACCCTCATGAAGGCGCAGGGCGTGCCCGTCGAGGGGCTGCGTGTGTCGACGATCCCGCTCGGCACCAGCGCCACGCCCCTCCTGTTCACCGACGCCTTCGTGCGGCGCAAGGGATGCTCCGGCGACCCAGCCTGCAATGCCGCCGCCGCCGCGTGGGCGGAGTTCATCACCCGCGACGACGTGATGCGCGATCTGCTCGTCTCCAGGGATGCGGGGCCGACCGCGGTGCCGCGCTACCTGTTGCCGGCCACGAGCTCCGCGTTCCAGGTCGAGCCGATCGCCAGCGACGCCCTCTACGCGGAGCTTCGTCCTCTGGCCCAGTCCGCGAGATCCTTTCCCTCGCACGCGTCGATGTACGAGCGGCGGAGCGCGCTCGCGCACCTGATCGAGACCGAGCTCGCGGCGCCCTGAGGGCCATGTCGCTCGACAGGGCCCGGCGAGGCCGTGCGGCACATCACACGATTGATTGCATTGACAACCACATCCTGTGCGGTAGGATCGGCCGTCATGCGCGACCAGTTCACGGCCGACGGGGGGATCGTCCTCGACAACGCGCTCGGCTTCTGGGTGGCGCGCGTCTACCTCGCTTCCCGCGCCGAGATGTACCGGCGCTTCCGCGCGCACGGCGTCGAGATCACGCCCGAGCAATGGATGGTCCTCGTCCGCCTGTGGGAGCAGGAGGGCGTCACGCAGACGCACCTGGCCGAGCGCACCTTCCGGGACGTGCCCACGATGAGCCGGATCCTCGCGCTCATGGAGCGCGACGGGCTTGTCGAGCGCCGGCCCGACCCGACGGACCGGCGCGCCCGGCTCGTCTACCTCACCGCGCGCGGGCGAGCGCTGCGCAAGGCCCTGTCGGGCGAGGCGAAGACCCTCGTGGACACGTCGCGCGCCGGCATCCCGGAGGACGATCTGCTCACGACCCGGCGCACGCTGCAGCGCATCCTCGCGAACCTCGAGCCCGAGGGCTGAAGGTAGCCCCGCCCCCCACGCCGCCTTCTTCATCATCAATTAATTGCATAGACAACCAATTCAGGAGAGACCCGCATGAGCCAGACCGCTGCTTCCCCTCACTTTCCTGCGCACACGCTCGACACGGCGCCCGCGGCGGCCCGCCCCGCGCTGGAGCAGGCCTCGCGGAAGTTCGGCTTCCTGCCGCTGCCCTTGGCGCGCTTCGCGACCTCGCCGCTCCTGGTGCGCGCCTTCGATGAGCTCCTCGCGGTCTTCGAGGGGGCGACGCTCTCGCCGGTGGAGCGCGAGGTCGTGGTGATGGTCATCGCCGGCGAGAACGGCTGCGATCTCTGCCGCACGATGCACCGCGGGCTGCTCCTCCGCGCGGGGGCTTCCCCCGAGGTCGCCGCGGCGCTGTTCGAGCGAAGGCCGGCGCCCGACGCGCGCCTCCAGGCGCTCGCGGCGTTCACCGAGGCGACGCTGCGCGAGCGGGGCCAGGTGCCGGACGCCGATCTCGACGCCTTCCTCCGCGCGGGCTTCACCGCCGAGCAGGCCCTCGAGGTGATCGTCGGTATCGGCACCTACACGCTGTCGACGTTCGCGAACCGGATGACCCGCTCCCACGCGCTGCGCTGATCGCACCGAAGCGCGGGGCCCGAGAGCGGAAGCGCCGCGGTGATCTCGCGTTGGTCTCCTTGACAAGGCGGGGGAAGCGTCAGCTACGCTGGCTCTCCACGACAGAAGGGTTCGAGGTAGCAGACGCATGACTGCGCAGATCGGTGACGACGTCGCCTATGCGGGCGCTGACTGGAGCCTGGCGGGCGTGAACGGCGGCGAGCTGTTCGACCCGGCGAGCCACGGACTTCGTGTTCGCCCGGCGAGCACTGCGTGCTGGCGTGGCTTCGTCTGTCGCTATGAGCTTCGCGACAACGCCCTGTACCTCGGCGGCCTGGACGTCGCGCTCGAAGGCGACGCTCCTCCCCTGTTGGACAAGATGCCACAGAAGCCGACGACGCCCCTGGGATTCACGGCCACCTACGAAGGCATCGGGCTCCCTGTCCCGTTCAGCGGCGGCCTGCTTCTCGCGCGCGATTTCTTGCTCGATCTGTATGTTCACATGGGCTTCCACCCGGCGTGAAAATACGCCCACGTCCTCGAGGTGGAGCTCGAGGCGGGACGCATCTCGCGCGTCATCGACTGCTCGAAGCCGATGGCCGACATCCGCAGCCGCGTCGCGGGCACGGATGAGCCAGGCCCGGGGAGCTCCCACGAGGACATCGAGGCGTGGGTCGAGCGTGCCTTTTCCCGCAAGTACTGACGCCGTTTCCTGATCCCGGGAGAGCGCGTGGCAAGCCCGCGCCCCGAGCCAGGCTGGGGTAGCACGTCTCGAACACCACGTCTTCGTGGCGCCAGGGTGAGGAGGGATCGATGTCGAAAATCGCACTCGTTACAGGCGCGAACCAGGGCCTCGGTTACGCGATGGTGGCCCGTCTGTGCCAGGAGTTGCCGCCGGGCAGCACCGTGTACCTGGGGGCGCGGGATCCGGAGCGCGGCGAGGCGGCCGTGGCGCGCCTGCGCGAGCAAGGCCTGCAGCCGTCGCTGGCCCGGCTGGACGTGACCGACGACGCCAGCGTCCAGGCCCTGGCGGAGACGGTGGCGCGCCGCCACGGCGGGATAGACATCGTGCTCTCGAACGCGGCCGCGCGCATCGTGAAGGACCTGCCGCAGGCGGTCCAGGTCCGCACCTTCATCGACACGAACAACCACGGCGCCTACCGGATGATCCGCGCCTTCGGGCCCCTGCTGCGCGACGGCGCGCGGTTGCTCGTGGTCGCGAGCGCCTTCGGCTCCCTCGGCAAGCTGGATTCGCGGCTGCACCACCGCTTCGACCCCGCCACGCGATCTCTCGAGGACATCGAGCGCGTCATGGACGAGTACGTCGAGCTGGTCGAGCGCGGCGAAGCAGAGGCCCACCACTGGCCCGCGTGGATCAACATCCCGTCCAAGGTCGCGCAGGTCGCCTCGATGAAGATCTATGCGCGCCAGCGGCAGGCCGAGGCCGCACAGCGCGGGCTCACCATCGCCGCGCTCTGCCCCGGGCTCGTGGACACCGACGCGTCGCGCCCGTGGTTCGACGACATGTCGTCGGCGCAGTCGCCAGCGGATGCCGCAAAGAACGTCCTCTGGATCTGCACGCAACCCGCCGAGTCGACGCGCGTAGTCCATGGTGAGCTCGTACAGCACCGACGGATAATTTCCTGGTTATGAGGCGACTGCGATCCATCCTGGACCGGCACTGAGATCCATTCCGGATCGGCGCTGCGCTCCATTCCGGATCGGCGCCTCGCCTGTCGCGGGTCGGCGGCGCGCGGCGCGGCCCCGGAACGCCTCCTTCGCCGTGTCTCCTGCCTGGCCCGCTTCCTGCGAAAGCCGTTCTCGCGAGGTAGAGGTCATGACGCACATCGAGCAACGCAGGGTCATCATCCACGAGAACGGCGTGCCGGGCGGCGCCGCGGCGGTCCTCCACGCGGACGATCACGGGACCGGGGCGGCGAATCGCGGGCGGTACGATCAGGGCTGGCGCGCCGGCAAGCCGGCCGAAGATCCGGAGAAGCTCAAGAAATGGGGCCGTGTCAGCGCGAAGCCGAGCGAATACCTGATTCACATGCGGCGGGGTAGCCTCCGGCCCACCTCCGGTCAGGGCGCCTCGTGCTTCAAGCTCCCGGGCGACAGCGTCGCCATCGTGCCGACCACGGTCCAGAAGCTCCAGTTCACGGCCGACCAGGTCACCCTCGAGAAGGTCGGCGTGGAGATCACCGGGCTCGCCGTCTACCGCATCGTGGAGCCGCTCATCGCGTTCCGGATGCTGAACTTCTCGTTCCCCGAGCGCGCGCAGGAGAAGCTCGAGGCGCTCCTCGTGGACATGTTTGCCGGCGCCGCGCGCCGGCTGGTCGCGAACCTCTCCGTCGAGGAGTGCTTGACGCGGCGGAAGGAAGGGCTCGCCAGCGAGCTGATACGAGAGATCGTGCCCGTCGTGTCCGGGCGGGGCAGCGCCGAGGACGCCACCGACAAGGGGTGGGGCGTCCTCATCGATACCATCGAGATCCAGGACGTCCGCATCCTCTCTCCGGCGGTGTTCGGCAACCTGCAGGCGCACTATCGCCAGGAGCAGGAGCGGAAAGCCAGGGAGGCGTCGCTGCTCACCGAGCGCGCGGTCCGGCAGGGCGAGGCCGAGGCGCAGCGCGCGATCGAGCTGACCAAGCTCTCCGCCGAGGTCGAGCTGCGCACGCGACGCCAGGAGACCAGCGAGAAGGCCCGGCTCGAGGAGCTCGCCTCCGAAACGCGGCTGAAGGAGACGCGGCTGGCCCACGAGCAGCAGATCGCGGCGCTCACGCTGAGGGCCGAGATCGAGAAGACGACGCTCGAGGCGGAGGCGGCGGCGGCGCGCCACGCGGCGAAGATGGCCGCGAGCGCCCAGGAGATCGACCTGCTCAGGCAGCGCGCGGCGATCGCGGGCGCGCGCCGCCTCGTGGCCGAGGCCGAGCTCGCGATCGCCGAGATCGAGGCGAAAAAGACGCGGCTCACGCAGGAGATCGAGATCGACCGCGCGCGGGCGCTGCGGGAGATCGAGAACACCGTGTCGCCGGAGGTCATCCGGTTGACGGTCGCGCAGCAGATGCCGGCGCTCGCCGCCGCGTTCCAGCAGCGGATGGGAGAGGTGCACGTCACGGCCGTCGATGGGGCGAACCCGTTCGGATACATCGCGGCGGCCGTGGAGGGTGTGATGGGGCTGGCGCGCGCGGCAGGGCTCGAGGTGCCGCCGGCGCGCGCGCAGAAGGCGGAGCTGACCGAGGAGAGCGGGCTGGACAGCAGCCGGCGTTGAGCCCGGCGCCGTGGTCGCGCGATTCTGGCGCGGAGCCAGGCGGGCCGGACAAGGTTGCTTCACTCGGCGGCGCGGCGCGAGACGCACATCCGCCGGGCCGCTGCAGGGCCACTTTGTCGGCTTGGAGGGCGCTGCATCAAGGGCCCGTTCGCCCCCCGCACGATCACGCGTTGGTCTCCTTGACAAGGCGGGGCAACCGTCAGCTACGCTACCTTTAACGGCGGATATCGAGAGGAGCTGCGTACAATCATGGGTGAGACGATGCTGACGTTTCTAGGGACTCAGATTTTCCGCGCACCCTTTCTCATCGCCTACATCGTAGCGATCGCTCTTGCGTTCTCTCGTTATCCAACGCAAGGCAAGCCGGCTCTCCTTGCTGGCTGCGGCTTCTTCTTGTTTGTCATGGGCTGGCTCATCAATGCTGTGTACATGTTCTGGCAGATATCCAGCTTTCGGGGTGGTGGCGCAGCGCAAGGACTGGTCTGGATTGCCTCCCTGACCGGTCTCGTTTCTCACCTCGTGGAGCTGGTCGGGCTCGTGCTCGTGATGCTCGCATTGTTCGGCACCAGAAACAGCCCCGTAGGAGGCGCCCAGTCGATTGACGCGCAGAATGCGCGCGCCTGAACAAGTCGTTGGACAGGTACGGCATCAGGTTGCTGTACTGTAGTTGCCAGCCTGAAACACAGCAGGATCTACCAAGGATGACACCCCACGGCCGGCCGCAACCAGCACCCGGAATGAGCAAGACCGCCGTCGCTTTCCTGTTCCTGTTCATCGGGCTCGTGGTGGGGTTCTTCGCCGGAATCGGAGCGACGAAGGCCGGCGCTGCGTTCCTCGAAGCTCTCGCGTCGAGCGAGGCGCCTGCCGATCTGGCGCACGCCCAGAGCTATGTGCGGCCCGGCTTCTCGTTCAAATACCCAGGAAACTGGAGAGTCGAGGCGGACCCGCCGGACAATGATCCCGATCACCACGTGAACGTCGAGAGCCCCGGCTCGTGCATGACGATGCTCTTCGTCCTTGACGTGCCGACCGATCCCGCAGACAACGTTCAGGCGCAGATCGACGGGTTCGTCCCCAAGCTGCTCTCTGCGCCTGCACGCACACCGTTTACCATGTGGGGCAAATACGCCGGACAAGGGATGCTCCTGAAAGGGAAGCTCCTGGGCGTGAGCGCGGGCTCAGTGCGAGTGTTTTCTCACGCGAATGACAAACGTTCGTTCATCGCGGTGGAGCAATGCTATGACGATGACATGACGCATGCGAAGCCCGGTCTTGAGCTGGTGGAGTCCTCCTTCAAATTATCACCTTGAACCTGCGCCATGGCTCACGGTCTGGAGCCATTGGTTGGTAGTGGTCAACTTTGCCCGGAGAGAGTTCACATGAAGGCGGGAAGGCGGGAAGATCATTGAGGTTTTCTTCCCGCCTTCCCGCCTTCCCGCCTTCATGTTCGATTTTGACCACCACCCATTGGCTCGTGGGCAAAAATCGCGGACCCAGATAGGCCGGCTCGCTCGCGAACCGTCGCGCGAGGTGCCCAACAAGCGGCGGCGATCGACGCCGCTGCACGGCGCGGCAGCGCCGCAGGCGTTCGGGAGGCGAGGGCGATGAACAAGATCATCAGGCTATACGACGCAGGCCTCGGCCTGCTCATCCCCTGCCCGAGCGGGGTCATCTACTCGAACCAGACCTGTGGGAACAGTTGCATGCAACCCGAGATCGAGGGCGTATTCGTTCCGCTCGACGCCGAAGACGGGTGGCGCGCCCTCGCGACGCACTTCGAAGGACCGAAGTACATGGGCAGCGGCGCGATGCTCGGACTTGACCAGGAGGACGCGGATGTCGTTGACCGCATCCTGCGCGAGTGTCGCATTGTTGGCATTGTGACCGACCGGGCACGTCTCGTGGACTCGCACGAAGCGTGGGTGCACGCTGTGATAGAAGGCGAATCGGACTGGAGCTGTTTCACTGGGTTCGGACCGTACCCGCGTCCTGGGATTCTTACTTGGCCCAATTCCGATTGAGGGCCGCGCGCTCGTCGGGCGCGAGCCGCTCGGCGGCGAGCGCCAGGCGACTCTTGTCCTCGGCAGTCTTCGGCTGTCCGCTCGGTACCGCTCTCTCCGGCGCGTCCGTACAGGTCCGCCCGCGCCTTGTCGCTTGCCACGGACGAGCGCGAGAGGTACCTCGTACCCATGCCCAAGGACGCCAGAGTCTTCGTGTTCGATCACGTTTCGGTTGGTGTCGAGAACCTCGAGCGTGCTGCGGAGTTCTACGACGCCTGTCTGGCGCCGCTCGGTTTTGTCAGGCTTTCGCAGAACGCCCGTCACGTGGCGTACGGGCCCGAGGGATACGAGGCCGAGCCGCCCTTCGCCATCGTCGCGTCCGGTCCTGACGCGAAGGCACCGGGTCGAGGCTTCCACCTCGCCTTCGTGGCGCCGAGCCGCGAGGCGGTCGATCGCTTCCATGCGGAGGCCCTCGGCAAGGGCGGTGTCGATGAAGGCCCCCCCGGCGTTCGCGAGAACTACGATCCCGGCTACTACGCGTCGTTCGTTCGCGACCCCGACGGCCACCGGCTGGAGGCGGTGCTGCACGAACGTTGACCGTGCGGCCGTCGGTCGGCTCGATCGCCAACCTGCTGGGCGGGGGCCCCGAGGCCGATCGAGGCTCCGCCCGGCCCGTGGCCGGCCCGGCCGCCGCGGGTCTCGGAGCACCGGGTGCACGAGCTCGCGGACGAGCTCGAGCTCGAGTCGTGATAGAAACAGGCGAGAGGGGTCGCGATGCGCCGGATCATGTACGTGGAGAACAAGCGCGGCGGGCTCGACGGCGACGGCCGCATCGGCTGGGTCGAGCTCTCCCGATCGGGGCGGACGTACCATTACCGCGGTCGCCACCTGGCCAGGACGGGGAGCGGATACAAGTACAACTGCGTCGACGCAGAGACCCGGGAGGCGTACTGGGTCTCCGGCCCGCGCAAGGACGGCGCCGACAAGCTCTACGGCGGCGTCGTCCACATCGACGAGGACGCCAGGGTCGAGTACTGGACGCGGATCCGCGAGCGGCCCGACCTCGTGGAGCTCACTGAGTACCGCGCGGGCGCCTCGACGCGGACCGCCGGCACCACGCGCCGCAACGACGAGCGGGTCCGGGGCCGCGCCCGCTCCCGAGCACGGCCGAGCGCATGATCGCCGACGCAGCGGATGAAGACGGGGTGGTGGCTGCCGCGCGCCTCCTCTGCGCGTTGGGGGCCCGCTCTCCGGGGCCGTCAACGCCGCTCCGCCTCGTCCTCCGACGTGACGGCGCGGGCTCGCGCTGCCGCGCTCAAGCGACCCGACCAACCGCCGACCCAGCCGCTGCGGCTCATTTCACGGGAGAGAATCATGTCGTCTGTCGTTCTGTTGGGTGATTCAATCTTCGACAATGGTTCGTATACCAACGGCGAGCCCGATGTCGCTTCGCACCTTCGCGCTCTCTTACCCTCCTGGCGAGTCACCCTGTGCGGTCGACGGTACGACCACCTCTGATATCGGACCCCAGCTCGATCGAATGCCGAAGGACACGACCCACGTCCTCCTCTCGCTCGGCGGAAACGACGCGCTCTCGAACGCCGAGATTCTCGGACTGCCCGTCCGGTCGACGGCCGAGGCGCTGGACATATTCCGCGAACGCGTGGACGCGTTCGAGCAATCGTACTCGTGGGCGCTCGAGGCCGTCGTCGCGCTCGGTCGACCGACCACGGTCTGCACGATCTACAACGGCAACCTCGCTCCCGGTGAGGCCGAGCGAGCTCGCATCGCCTTGATGACGTTCAATGACGTCATCCTTCGTCAAGCTTTCTCGCGCGCGCTCGACGTCGTCGACCTCCGCCTTGTCTGCTCGGAGGCGGGGGACTTCGCGAACGCCATCGAGCCGTCGGGCGCCGGCGGCTTGAAGATCGCACAGGCGCTCGTCCGCGCGCTGGGCGCCGCCGCAGTCCAGAAGCGAGCGACGACCGTGACCGCCGGCTAGAAAGCCCGTTGCGGCTGCGCGAGCCGACCGCCGTTTCGACTCGGCGCCAGTCAGAAGGATGTCATTTCAAACCCATCCTGACCGCCAAAGCGGACCATGAGCACGCGTGCCGTGCCGGGGCGCGGCGCCCGCACGAGCGTGCTCTGGGCTTCGCGTAGACAGCACAGTAGGTCCGGTTCCACCAGACCGTCCCGCGCCTCGGCCCGCGCGATGCCGGTCCCGTCGCGCCGTCGCTCGATGCGGAGGAATACCTCGCCGTGTCCACTTTCCCGGATCATGCATCCACGGATGAGTGCGTGGTATGACTCCCTCGAAACATCCGTCACGCCACCTGCGTTCTCTCCTGTGGTAACCGAGAGCCAGCTTCGCTCACGCGCGGCGGAGTATCCATACGCCTCCGCACGAGATAACTCGTAGCCGGCTTCGCAGAGCTCCTGGCGGCTGTAACACGCCGCTACCTCCGACGACGGCGGCCCCGACGTCAAGCACGAACGGATGCCGCAGAAAGGGGCAGCGCGCACGAAGAACGCCACGTCGCCCCGCATGAAGTTCTGCGGCGGCTCCGGATGTGCCGGCGTCGACGTTCCAGGAGCAGCCACGGCGGAGGTTGCGAGGACTGCTCCATGGACGAGCGCCGAAACAACGACGGCGAGCGCACACGCGCCTGGTTTGAGGCAGAGCCCGGCGACTCGGGGTGCAGGCGGAGCGCTTGGAGGAACAGGCGAGGGGCTCCGATAGGGACCGCTCACCCGAGGGGGCAACACGTCGTCCACCTCGTGCACGACACCTCGAGGCGTGCCGGGTTCCCGATCGAACGCGATCGGCCGGACGTCAGGGGGAGATCCTCGACACGGGGCCCACCAGAGAGCTTCCTTCGCAGCTCGCGCGCGGCCGACACCATCTCACCCAGGCGCTACCACGACGAGCCTCTGCCACGACGCGTGGTTGCCAGGCGCAGAACGAAGCCGGCGGACGAAGCCGAACGCTACAGACGGCACCTCGAACTGGCTCATCGGCTGCCGTGTGCGGTAGAACGTGGTAGCATCGCACCACGACGATGCCGGTCCGGGATGCCTTCCGTTGGACAGAAGGAACAAGACCTCCCGCAGCGAGCGGAGATCCGAACCATGCGAACCACCTGGATCGTTCAGACGAACGTCGAGCCTGGATCGACATCCCCAGCCGCTCTGCGTCGTGCGTGTTCCACGGAGCAGCGGCCCTTCGATGAAGTCTCTGTCATTGCTGGTTCCGCGATGCTCCCTGAGATGCCGCGTATCGACGGCCCGGTCGTCCTTCACGGTCGAACGACATTGATCCTGCGCGCCTTCGAGCACCCGAGATGGCGCCACGGAGTCTTCTTCGACCCCGCGCGCTTTCAACATCGATCCTACGTGGCTGCGTACGGCGACCAGATGCTGAACGCCGATGCGCAGGTCATGTCATGGGAGAGGCTCCTCGCCGAGCCACGTGCCCCGAACGAGCTTGTTTTTCTGAAGCCGAACGACGATCTGAAGCGCTTTACTGGACAAGTTCTTCGCTTTTCGGAATGCGTGACTCTGTTTCAAGCTCTACGAGGCGCAGCGAGGCCGGTGGAGCCCACGTCCGAGGTCGTCCTTGGCGAACCGCGTGAGATCGATGGAGAATGGCGGCTGTTTGTCGTAGACGGTGAAGTTGTGACAGGTAGCATGTACCGGCCGAGCGACGATTCACACCTCCCTCGCGAGCTGATGGACTTCGCGGAGAGAGCGGCCTCGCGATGGGCGCCGGCGAGTGTGTTCGTTCTTGACGTGGCGCGGGTCGACGGCGCGTGGAAGATTGTCGAGTGCAACTGCTTCAACGGAAGCCGTTTTTACTCGGCAGACGTGGAGCGCCTCGTACGAACCGTCTCCGAGCATCAGGAGCGGGCAACCTAGATCATGCCGACCTCTGCTCAATCAGGCGCTGATGCCGAAGGGCGCGTCGCGCCCGCGGCGCACCGCCAGGTCGTCAGACTGGCACCGCAACGATGGGATCCAGCGATGGCAGACAAGAAGATCTCGAAGACCGAACCCGAGTGGCTCTTGCTGCTCGGGCCGCATCGCTACCGAATGCTCCGCTACGGCAACACCGAACGTCCGTACACGGGGCAGTACTGGAACCACCACGGCACGGGCGTCTATCGATGCGCCGGCTGCGGCACCCAGCTCTTTTCGTCGCAGACGAAATTCGACTCCGGGACGGGCTGGCCCAGCTTCGGCGCTGTCCTCGACGAGAAGCGGATCGAGCGCCGAGCCGACCGGAAGCATGGCCTCGATCGGGTGGAGGTCGTATGCGCGCGCTGTGATGGACATCTGGGGCACGTCTTCGACGACGGGCCAGCGCCGACGGGCGAGCGCTTCTGCATCAATTCCGCCTGCCTCGAGTTCGAGAGCGAATGACCCGCGAGACGGCGAACGTCACGTCGACAGCTGGGCCGTGACCGGCAGGGTCCTGCCGAGCGCCGCTCGGAGCACCTGGGGTGTCGCCGGGGAGTGGGATGCCCTCGGCCACGCGGCGCTCCAGCTGCTACATCGCCGGTCGGCCGGCTGGACAGCCAGGCAAACCGATTACCCGAGCAGCCATACCGCCAGGCTCTGCTCGACACGTTCGCCGGCAAGTATCGCAGCGCTGTCGAGGATCTCGGTCCACGGCAACGCTGCGTACCCGGCACGGTGGGCGAGGTCGGCGCCGAGCGCAGCGACGAGCAGGGCGTGCGCCGAGGGCACGTTGTACCCCGCGGCATAGAGTGGGTTGAGCTCAAGGACCACTGGCTGGCCGTCTCGAACGAAAGCCACATCAGCCACGTAGTTCGCCGGGAGATCAGCCGTGAGGAGCGCAGGGACAAGGTCGCGAACCGCCCGCTGCACCACGTCGCGCCTGGCGGTGAGCTCATCGGCGAGGAGCCGGCGCGCGTCGTCGATGAGGACCTCGAAGGGGCCGTGGTAGCTGGCCATGAGGAGACGGCCACCCAGCACCGTCAGCCGCACTTCGAAGGGCACCCGGATGGCGTTGCGGTCGCCGGGAAGGGTGGCGAGCTCGATGCGCTCGAGGTCGAGGTGCTCGCGCAAGGCGAGGCCACCGACATCGAGAGCGACACGCAGGCGGCGGACCACCTCGAAGACCGTGGCCTCGATGTCCGCCTGGTTGCTGCCGTAGTAGAGCTCCGGGTTGGCGGACTTGGCCGACGAGTAGAAGCCGCGGACGAAGACCCCGGCGTGGGGATCGATCTCCGCATCGAAGAGGGCGCCGTAGATCGCCTCGGTCAACAGACGGCGCACGGCCGCGGGAGAGTCGATCGCGGCAGCGACGGCGGCGTCCACGGGCAGTAGCGCGGTGCGTGGCGTGGGGACACCGGCGTTCGTGAGGACCGAGTAGAATCGATCGAGCCCGAGGACCCGCTCCACATGCTCGGGGAGGTCGAGCACACACGCGGCGCCGGCAGCGACCGCTCGAGCGAAGATGGAGTGGTATGCGGCGCGGGGTAGCATCGGCAGATCGATCCAGGACACACTGCCGCTGACCCCCTGCGGCGCGTCGAGCCGGGTGACGTCGCAGACCGCGAGGTCCCAGCCATGGAGGCGGGCGAGCTGGGCCCAGAACGCATGGCGACGCCGGATCATGGCCACGTTGCGGGGGTCGGCCTGGGCATCGAAGGCACGGTTGAGATCGGAGAGGAGAGCGACGCGGGACACGGGTCAAGCATCGCACTTTTCACTGGATCAGGACGACTCGGCGCCCCTCAGGCTCGGCCGGAAGCAGAGCAGCCCGCGGCGGCTAGCCGCGCCGCGGCGGCGGGCCTAGGAGACCGCGCATGCCCGCAGCCACCCAGATCGGCATCCCCACGCTGGTGCGCATCAAGCCCGGGGCGCTCCCGCGCAGCGGGCTCTACCTCGCGCGGGCGGCGCGCCGCCACGTCCTGCTGCTCGCGAGCGCGGGGACGCCGGCCGCCATCGAGGCGGCGATGCGCGAGGGCCTGGACGCGCAGGCGATCGAAGTCGTGGCCCGGCGCGAGGTCGCCTCGGCCAGCGTCGAGGAGGCCTCGGCGCTCCTGCCCGCGCTCCCCACGCGCTGCGACGCGATCGTCGGGCTCGGCGGCGGCCGCGCCCTCGACACGGCCAAATACCTTGCGTCCCTCGCCCGGCTGCCGTTCCTCGCCGTGCCCACCTCGCTCTCGAACGACGGCTTCTGCAGCCCTTCGGCGAGCCTCACGGTGGGCGGCAGGCGCCGCTCGCTTCCGTGCGCGGTGCCGTTCGGCGTGGTGGTCGACACCGAGGTCTGCCTGCACGCGCCGGAGGTCCTGTGGCTCTCCGGCGTGGGCGATCTCGCGGCCAAGGTCACCGCGGTCCACGACTGGAAGCTCGCGTTCCACGCGCGCGGCGAGCCGGTCAACGACTTCGCCGCCCTGCTCTCGGACGCGACCGTGTTCCAGTTCATGGCGCGCCCCCGGCGCGACCTCGAGGGCATGCGCCTGCTCGCGACGGCGCTCATGCTGAACGGCATCGCCATGGAGATCGCCGGGTCGTCCCGGCCGGCGAGCGGCAGCGAGCACCTCATCTCGCACGCGCTCGACCAGACCTCCAGCCGGCCGCGGCTCCACGGCCTGCAGGTCGGCACGGCCGCCTACGTGGTCAGCCAGCTGCAGGGGCGGGACACGGACCTCATCGCCGCCGTCCTCGACGCGACGGGCTTCTGGGAAGCGATCCGGGCAGACCCGTTCTCGCTCGACGAGTGGATCGAGGCGGTCCGCGTCGCGCCGGAGATCAAGCCCGGCTACCACACGGTCCTCTCCTCCCGCGACTGCGTATCCGAGGTCGAGGCGATCCTCCGGACCGATCCGCGCCTGAAGGGGTGCTTCGCCTGACCCGCCAGCCGCGCTCAGTCCGCGCCGTGGCCCTCCCGGAGGTGCCGCGCCAGCAGGCTGTCGCCGAAGTCGTCCTGGAGGTCGCGGAACACGGTGTGGATGTGATCGCCGCCGCGGTTGTCGTACTCGATGAGGTGGGTGGGGCCGTGGATCCGGTAGTAATGCGACTGCTTCGGCGCGGCGCCGCCCGCCCAGGCGAAGTGCAGGCGCTCCACGCCGGCGCGCGCGATGCGGCCGAGGTGCCCGTCGGCGACGTCGGCGGGGAAGTTGCGGGCATAGACCTCCAGGAGGCGCAGCAGCGCCGCGCGCTGGGCCGGGGTCATCTCGGCGGCGGGCAGGCCGTCGAAGCTCGCCAGCGCGGCCCGACGGGAGGCCTCGGTCACGAGATCGGGCGGCGCCGCGGGGGCGATCACGGCGCGCTGACGCTGCGCGGGGGTGAGGGAGGCCAGGAACGCGCGGCCGAGATCCTCCTCGAGCGCGAGCACGCGCAGGCCCTTCCGCGGACCCGAGGGCACCTCGGCCGGGTTGGCGCCCAGGAACGCCGGGGTGGTGGCCACGCCGCCTCCTGCAGCGGTGAAGTTGAGCGAGACGTGGTGTCCCTCGAAGCGAAAGCCCCACGGGGCCTGGGGCCCGGGCTGGCCGAAGAGGGCGAGGTGGTAACGGCCCGGGTCGCGGAACGCCGGGTTGCCCTCGATGCCCCCGAGGATGCCCTCGAGCAGCAGGACGCCCTCGAGCTTGCGGTAGCCCTCCGGGCCAAGGCCGGCCCGGAGCAGCGCGTGCGCCGCGCTGCGCTCGCCGCCGTCCATGTCGCCGATCGCGAGGCCGGCGCGGCGGCGCGGGATGTAATGCCAGTCCTCGCGCTCGCCGCTCTGGAACGCGAGCAGCGCCCGGCCGCGCGCCTCGCCGTCGAGGCCGTCCAGGAAGGCGCGCGCGGAGGCCGCGATCGCCTCGGCCGTGGCGCGTCCCGCAGCGCCGCCGGGCGGAGGCGCGGCGCCCGGAGGCCCCGCGGGCGCCGGAGGCTCGGGCGGGGCGGGCAGGGCGCCCTGCCCGGCGGCCTGCTGTGCCGGCGCGGGCGGGCTGCCCGGCGCGGCGGCGGGCTCGCCGGCCGGGCCTTCCTGGGTTCGCATGCTGTTGCACGAGGTCGTCGTCACGAGCGCGAGCAGGATCGCGATCCACGAGCGGGGCCCGGAAGGGCGGGCGCGGCGCGGCTGGAGCGCGCGCGGGGCCGCGCCGGCCCGCGCGATCGTGCCGTCACCGGGGCTGGCGAGGCGATGTCCCGCTGATCGAGGTGTGGCGCTCACGTCTGCCGGTGCGCGGCTCAGGGATTGAGGTGCGCAAGCGCGGTGATGATGCGTTCGGCGGTGTCGGCGGGCCAGTGAAAGACGCGGCTCACGGCACGCTGGTGCGCGAATCCATGAAGGCCGAACCACAGCGCGATCGCGTCGGCGACCGGGTCGGCGCTCCTGGAATGCCCGGCGGCGACGCAGCCGCCGAGGGCGTCGACGAGGATTTGCAGGGCTTCTCGGCCGAGCGTGGTCAGGTCCCGCTCGGTCACGGAGCTGTCGCCCAGGGTGGGCATCCAGAGGCCACCGAACATGGTGCGGTATCGCTCTGGATGACTCCGGGAGAACTCCAGATAGGCGTTGCAAGCGGCGTACAGGCGCTCTCGAGGATCGTCGCCGGCCTCTTCCACGGCGCTCCGCAGCCTGCTCTCCAGCTCGGCGAAGGCCTGCTGCACGACGGCCAGCATGATGGCCGGCTGGTCGGGGAAGTGGGGGTAGATCGAGGGGGCGGCGATCCCGACCCGGCGGGCTACCGATCGCAGCGTGATGGCCCGTTCGTCGCCGGCCTCGTCCAGCAGCTCGACCGCCGCGGCCACGATGTCGGCGCGCAGGCGGGCGCCCTCTCCGCGGCGGTTGCGGCCGCGGGCCGGTTTCTGTGCAGCCGATGCCGCCGTTCCGCTGTCTCCCATGGCGTCACCTTACACCCCAAAGCTTATCGCCGTTAGCCCTCGCAAGCTCGAGCTAACGTAATAAAAATCACATTTGTAAGCAGACTGCCGCGCAGCCTGCAGGTCCGCATCCGCGAGCTTCCGGCGCGCCCGCCAGGCGCTGGGGCGCTTTTTGTTGGCCGGCGTCAGTTGACAATCGTTAGGTGACAGTCATAAGGTTACACACGTAAGGCAACGCCGATGGCGTCTCCTGCTTCCTTTCACACCCCACGTTCTCGGCTCGCACCCATGACCCGGAGGTTTCCCGCCATGTTCACCGCCACCGCCACCGCCACCGCCGACGCCGACATCGCGCTTCCCTCGGGCGAGGTCGACAACCGCGCGACCTACATCAGCTTCGGGCTCGCCTACGTTCTCGGTCACGGCGCTGCGGCGATCTCCAAGGGAGCCAGCCCCCTTCTCGCGTTGCCCGGCTGGGTGCCCATGATGCTCCTGGGAGCGGGGCTCGCGGTCGGCACCGTCTACGCCACCGTCGCCGCCACCCGCGCCCAGCGCGGCGTGAGCGAGTCTGACGCCCTGTCCGGCAAGTTGCTCGGCGCTTCCTGGCTCAGCGCCTTCACCGCGCTGTTCCTCGCCATCACCGGCCTTTCGTACACCCTCGACATGCCCGACCTGCAGCCCATGCTCTGGCCCACCGGCTCCGGCCTCATCGTCGGCCTGATCTACGTCAGCGAAGGCGCCGCCCGCCGCAACCTGCTGCACTACGGCCTCGGCACCTGGCTCGCCCTGATCTCCACCGCAGCGCTCTTCCTCGGTACTCCTGGCATCTTCTGGGTCCTCGCCATCGCCGGCGGCGGCGGCTATGCCGTCGCCACCGTCCTCGAGCGCCATCGCCTGACCGCGCGCGGGAAGCACGCGCTGACCCATCCAAAATGAAGCGGAAGGTGATGTGATCGAGCGTCGGCGCCGCGCCCTCGAGCTCGCGGGCGCGGCGGCTCGCGCCGGTCGCCCCGGTCTTGCGCGCCTCGACGCATGGGCCGCAGGACATGCGCTCGCGCTGCTCCACGTGCCAATGGCTCGCGCAGGCAAGATGGATTGAAGGGCATCGTGTCGATTCCAGACGGCCCGCCTGCGACCATCCCCGCACCCCGATCACAGACGCCGAACGCCCTGCACGTCACGAAAGGCCGCCCAGATCGGCCAGAGCTCACTTCGGGGGAGCCTCCTACCGCACCGCGAGCCCGGTGCGCTCCCAGCGGCCCAGGCCCTTCGTATCGACGGAGAAGTAGATCACAGCGGCGACCCCTTCGATGGCGTCGACGGACACGGGGCCGAAATGCCGCGAGTCATGCGAGTTGTCCCGGTTGTCGCCGATGACGTAGACGCTCCCTCGAGGCACCGTCGCATCGATCGCGGCGCTCGACGCAGGAACGCCGGGGGTGCGCAAGATCGGATAACGCCTCCCGTCGAGGGTCTCTTGCCATAACTCATGAATCTGCCCGTCGTCTCCTGGGATGCGGTGCTCCGCGCCGACGAGCTCCGAAGGCACCTGGCGACCGTTGATCCGAAGACCTCGATCATCGATCTGAACGCGATCTCCGCCGGTGGCGATGATCCGCTTGATGAAGCGCTGGCTCGGGTTCGCTGGGGAGCGGAACACGACGACATCGCCCCGGCCGGCCCGCTCGCCACGCTTGTCTTTCAGCACGAAGAGGTGGTCGCCCGGGATCACGGTCGGGCTCATGCTCGCGGAAGGCACCTTGAACGACTCGATCACATGCCGCCGCACGGCGAGCGCCGTGCCCGCGGCGCGCGCGGCGTCCGTCGCGACCTTGACCCTCATGACGAAGCCGTCGGGAGGAGCCGCCGCGATCTCCAGCGCCTCCAGGCCCGCCGCCCCGCTCTGCCGGGCGGCGGCCAGCGCCTCGCCGAGCCGCGTTCCTGCGAGCGACGCGTCGGGACGACCGGGCGACGATAGCCTCGCCTCCAGGTGATCGGTGACGGTCGCGACGAGCTCGATCGGCGCATTGGCGGACCCGAGGTCGGCGACCACCGCGGCGCCGCTGCGGGAGAGCGCTTCGTCCAGCCGCCGCGCGAGCGCCTCCTTCGCGCCTGGGCCGTCAGCGAGGGCGCCGGGTGTCGCGACGCGCACGCCGCCGTGGGGCAGCGGGACGATCTCGAGCGGACCGACGCGGAGCCTGCCACCGTCCTGCTCGGCTTCGAGGAGGCAGCCCACGTCCTCGATCGTGAGCGAGCCCAGGATGTCGGCGCGGATCTCCGATGGCACGGCGACGGCGATCTGAATTCGCGAGATGCTCCGCTCGATGTCCACGCCGCACCGCGCGGCGCCCCACCCGACCACGGCGCCGACATCGGCCACGGGCAGAGCCTTCAGATCGAGCTGCGCGAGCAAACGCGTCCGTGCAGGCGCCCGCATCGCGAACGTCCGCCGGTCCTCTGCCGGCTGGGGCTCCGCCGGCCCCGTCGGCACCGGTCCCATCGCCGCGCTCGGTCCGGGCGTGCTCCCGCCGCAGCCTGCGAGGGCGAGGAGATAACCCGCCGCGAGGGCAGACGCGACCAGGAACGAACCGCGGAAGATGCGACGAGCGCGGGGCGCCTCGATGCGCATGGCGAGCACACCGCGACTGCAGCTCTCCTCGGGATCGTAGGTCGGCATGGGGCGCAGGATAACACGATAACCCGTGTGAGCCCCCGCCGGCCACGCCGGCGACTCTGGCCCCCTCTCGCTCCAGGCCGCGGCACACTCCAGGCCGCGACTTGACAGCTTCCCTGGATCCAGCACAATGGACGCCATTTCGCTCATCCCAAGGGCCGCCAATCGACGAAGGAAGACCGTGGAGAGCAAGACCAAGAACACGAAGACACGCCCGCA
Source organism: Sorangium sp. So ce327 (assembly GCF_051530205.1). Classification (NCBI taxonomy): domain Bacteria; kingdom Pseudomonadati; phylum Myxococcota; order Polyangiales; family Polyangiaceae; genus Sorangium; species Sorangium sp. So ce327. Next base: position 8,061,793 of record NZ_CP150330.1, read on the forward strand.
GATCGCGGCCATGGCCGCCAGGGCGTTCGGCGGCATGGCGCTCGCGGACGGCGAAGGCGCCGTGGTCGAGCTGAAAGACGGCTGGTTCAACGCGGCTTACAACATCCGGCTCGCCGATGGCCGGGAGGTCATCCTCAAGATCGCGCCGCCGAGAGGCGCGGAGGTCATGTTCTACGAAAAGAACATCATGACCACCGAGGTCGCCGCCATGCGCCTGGTCCGGCGAAACCCGGCCATCCCGGTGCCCCAGATCTACCATTTCGACGACGCCCGCGACCTGTGCGACTCGGACTACTTCTTCATGGAGAAGATCGCCGCGGACAACCTCGAGCACGTGAAATCGAGCCTCCCGCCCGAGACGCAGGCGTCCATCGACGTGCACATCGGCGAGATCGTCCGGGCGATCAACGGCTTCACCGGCACCTATTTTGGTTACGATGGGAACCCGGACCTGCGCGCGAGCACCTGGCGAGAGGCGTTCACCAGGATCATGGAGTCGGTGCTGGAAGACGGCGCCCGGAAAGGCGTGGCGTACGATCAGGGCTACGACGAGATCCGCGCCGCCGTCCTCAGGCACGCCCCCGCGCTGGACGAGGTCACCACGCCCTGCCTCGTCCACTGGGACGTCTGGAACCCCAATGTCTTCGTCAAGGAAGGCAGGGTCGCCGGCATCATCGATTTCGAGAGGGCGCTCTGGGCCGATCCCTTGATGGAGGCCCAGTTCCGGCTGCTCTCCGCCGAGGGCATCACCAGCTGCATGCGCGGCTACGGCAAGACCTCCTTCACCTTCGAGGAAGAACGAAGATGCCGTCTGTACTCGCTGCACCTCGCCCTGGTCATGAACACGGAGTGTTACTACCGCAACTACGACACCGATTCCATCCTCAACCTCTCCAGGCAGTGGATGGGCGAACACATGGCCTGGCTGAGCGCAAACTGAACGCTCATGGGCGAGAGCTCCAGGGTTGAAAAGCTGGGGACCGAGCGGGTCGGGAAGCTGCTGCTGGAGATGTCTTCCCAGACCACGCTCTCGCTGCTGGTCTTTACCGTCTACAGCCTCACGGACATCTACTTTCTCTCCGTGGGCGTCAACTCGCTGGCCGCAGCCGCGGCCTCGATCATCTCGCCGGTCCAGATCGCCCTCGGCGCCGTCGCCACGACCGTCGGGGCCGGCGGCGCCTCGGTGGTCTCCAGGGCGCTCGGCGAGCAGGACCTGGAGAAGGCCTCCCGGACGGTGGCAAGCACCTTCCTGATCTTCTGGACGGCGGCGATCACCATCACGGTCCTGGGCTCGGTCTTCATCGAGCCGCTCGTCTACCTGCTCGGGGCCACCGACAGCGTCGCTCCCTATGCCATCGAGTACGGGCGGATCATCTTCCTCGGCGCCATCGCCGGTACCGGCTACTCGGCCATCGTCAGGGCGGATGGCAACGCCAGGTACTCGACCGCCATGTGGATCATCCCGATCTGCGTCAACATCGTCCTGTGCTGGCTCTTCATCCTCGTCCTGCAGATGGGCGTCTCCGGCGCCGCCCTGGCGACGGTCTGCTGCCAGGCCACCTCGGCCGGCATGGGCCTCCACTTCTTCTTTTTCAGGAAGAACCGCTCCTATCGCATCAAGGCGTCTTATTTCAAGCCGGACTGGCCCATCATCATCGAGGTGGTGAAGATCGGATCCCCATCGCTCATCAAGAACGCCAGCGTCAGCCTGATCGCCATCGTCACCAACAACCTGCTCCGGCGGATCGGCGGCGACAGCGCGCTGAGCGTGTTCGCGATCGTGAGCCGGCTCTACTCCGGGATGCTCGCGCCGCTGACCGGCATCGTCCAGGGGATGCAGCCGCTGGTGGGGTACAACTTCGGCCAGAAGAAGCTCGAGCGGGTGCGGGAGGCCATCCGGCTCTCCCTTGGCGCCGCTGTCGCCTATGGATCGCTCGTCTGCGGCGCCTGCCTGGTGATGCCGGCCGCGCTGATCGCTTTGCTGTCCAGGGAGAGCGCGATCATCGCTGAAGGGCAGACGGCGTTGCGGCTGCTGGCGCTCTCTTACCCCCTGACCGGCGTGGCCATGGTCACGGCGGCCTCGTTTCAGTCGGTGGGCCGGGCCAGGGAGGCGCTGCTGCTCACCCTCGGGGGCATCCTGCTGGTCAAGCTCCCGGTGCTGCTGCTGGCCTCCCGCCTGTTCTCCCTGACCGGGATCTGGGCCTCCGAGGCGATCTCGGAGCTGATTCTTTGCATCGTCTCCTTCGTGCTGCTGAAGAACGCCCACGCTGGTTCTGGGCATGGCATGGGAAGAGCGCCTGATGCGGGCTGAGCCCGCCTCCAGACGGCCGAAACCGGCGCAGAGGCCGTCTGCGTACGGCGAATGTGTCCGTTGACACTCGTCGCGCGGTGCGGCTATACACTCGGCCATTCGCCTGCTGGCTGGCACCGTTCGTCTCGAAACACAGCAGGTCCGGACGTAAGTAAACAGAAGCAACGATACCAGCCGCGGCGCGCGGCTGAGGAGGGAGGCATCGATGAAGCTCTATGAGTTCGCTCCTACCCGCTCGATCCGTGTGCGCTGGGCGCTCCAGGAGCTCGGCGTGGATTTCGAGACCGTCCAGGTCAACCTCCGGGCCGGCGAGAATCGCCGCCCTGAGTTCCTCAAGCTCAACCCAGCCGGCAAGCTCCCCGTGCTCGTCGACGGCGACCTGGTGCTCACCGAGTCCGTTGCCATCGTGCTCTACCTGGCCGAGAAGTACCCCGAGAAGGGCCTGCTCCCGGCAGACCCCAGGGAGCGGGCCAAGGTCAACCAATGGCTGCTGTTCGCGGCGACCGAGCTGGAGCAGCCGCTGTGGCGCATCGCGCGTCACAAGTTTCTGTATCCGGAGGACAAACGCCAGCCGGGCGACATCCCCGTCGCCCGCGAGGACTTCAAGGCCATGGCCGCCGTGCTGGAGAAGCACATGGATCAGCGGCAGTTCGTCGTCGGCGACCGCCTGACGGTCGCCGATCTCGTGATGGCCTACACCCTCGACTGGGCCAGCGAGGCCGATCTCCTGGGCGACTTCCCGCAGCTTCGGACCTACATCGACCGGATGTACGCGCGCCCTCACGCGGCCCCGCGCATCGCCCAGGCGTTCGCCAGCCTGAAGGGGTGATGCGCTCGGCCGCCTCGGGGCGCACGCTTGCCGCGCTTGGGCCCCTGGGAGCCCCGGTGCAGCCTCCCCTCGGCGCCTCCGTCCCGGAACACATCTGGGCGGTCGACCGCGCCCAGCGTGTAGGCGCCGAGCGACCTGGGCGTGGAGCGTGAACGAGATTTCGGGCATACTGCCGCAAGAAACGGTCAAGCTCGATGGCGGCAAACGTTCTCGACCAGGTCCGGGCGGCGGCGGCGAAGAAGGTCCTCTACCTCCCCCACGCGGTGCGGCAGATGAGCCGGCCCAGTCGGATGATCTCGCCTGCCGAGATCGACGCCGCGATCGCTGCGGGCGAGCTGATCGAAGACTACCCGGAGGACGTGCGTGGCCACAGCTGCCTGCTCCTGGGGTCGGGGGACAGCGGCCGTCCTATCCACGTCGTGTGTGCACCGAAGCCGGATTACCTGGCCATCATCACGGCCTACATACCCCACCCCGATCAGTGGTCGGCCGACTTCAAACGGAGGAAGTGATCATGCAGTGCATGCATTGTAGAGGTGAGATGAAGCGCTCCCATGCTCCGTTCAGCGTGGACCGCAACGGATATCACGTGCGCTGGGACGCGGTGCCCGCATGGGTGTGCGAGCAGTGCGGCGAGCCCTACTTCGAATCGGCCGAGGTCGCACGTATCCAACGCGCCCTCGACGCGCTCGATCGCGAGACCGAGGCGGCGTGATCGACGGTTCGAGGGCAGCGAGCCGCCGCAGCGCGCCCTCGAGCTCGACATGCGAGCAGCCCAGGAGGGATGCCCGGCCGATGCCCGCCCGCGATGATAGAGTGGCGCGATGAGCCGCCGCGTCAGCAGCGACGGGACCGGGAGCCTCCAGATCCACTTCGCCTTCGATCGCAGGCTGGTGGAGGTCGTGAAGTCGCTCCCGTCCCGCCGCTGGAATCCCGAACAGAAGACCTGGCGCGTCCCGGAGACGCACGTGGTCGCGGTGGTGGAGGTGCTGCTCGCCGAGGGGTTCGGCTTCTGCGAGGTGACGCAGCGCCTCTACCGGGAACGCGGCGGGGCCCTCGCCCTCGACGAGGGGGGCGTCACGCCGATCCCCGCCGTGGAGCCAGCCCGAGCCGATGAGCCGCGCAATGGGGACGCGCGGCCGAGGCCAGCGGTGGCCGCGTCCGACTTCACCGTCTCGAAGCTCAACGGACAGGTCCGCGCCGCGCTCGAGGCGGCGTTTCCAGCCTCGATCTGGCTGGTGGGCGAGGTCTGCGGGTTCAACCGGGCCGCCCACAAGAGCATCGTCGGCTTCGAGCTCGTCGAGCGCGACGCCCACGGAAAGGAGATCGCCCAGGTCAAGGCGACCCTCTTCGAGAGCGCGCGCGCCGAGATCGAGCGGCGCCTCGCCGCGGCGGGTAACCCGTTCCTGATCGAGGACGAGATCCAGATCCGCGTGCGCGGGCGCGTGGAGCTCTACGTCCCCTGGGGCTCGTACCGGTTCCTGATCGAGGACCTCGACGTGGGCTACACGCTCGGCGAGGCCGCCCGGCGGAGAGAAGAGATCGTGCGCCGGCTCGCCGAGGAAGGGCTGCTCGATCGGAACCGCTCCCTGCCCTTCCCCGCCCTGCCCCTCCGCGTGGGCCTCGTGACCAGCCTGGGCTCGGACGCCTACAACGACGTGCTCGGCACCTTCAGGGAGTCAGGCTTCGCTTTCCGCGTCGTGGCGCACGGGGTGCGGGTCCAGGGGCGGCAGACGGAGCCGTCGGTGCTGAACGCCCTCGACTACCTCCGGGCGCGCGCCGCGGAGCTCGACGTGCTGCTGATCTGCCGCGGCGGCGGCTCGCGCACCGACCTCGCCTGGTTCGACTCGGAGCCGATCGCCCGCGCCGTCGCCACATTCCCGCTCCCCGTGGTCGTCGGCATCGGCCACGAGCGAGACATCTCGGCGCTCGATTTCGTGGGCTTTCGCGAGAAGACCCCGACCGCCGCGGCCGCGATGCTCGTCAAACGCGTCTCGGACGCGCGGGATGAGGTCGAGTCGTCGCTCCTGAGCATCCTCGACCAGGGGCGGCGGGTCCTCCGGTCGGCCTCGTCGGATCTCACCCGCCGGGCGACCCGGGTCCCCCGCTCCGCGTCGCTGCTCATCGCGCGCCGCGCGGGCCAGCTCCAGGAGGCGGTCCGCCAGCTTCGCCAGGGGGCGAGGCGCGATCTCGACGCCGCCTCGCATCGGGTCGACGAGGTGGCCTCGCTCCTCGGGCCGCGCTCGTCCCGGAGGCTCGCGCTCGAATCCGAGCGCCTCGAGTCGCGCGAACGGCGCCTGCGCCTCCTCGATCCGCGGCGCGTCGTGGAGCGGGGATATGCGATCCTGCGCACGACGGAAGGGGCGGTGCTCACCGACGCGGCGCGCGCGCCCCAGGGGACGACGCTCATCGCCGAGCTGAAGCGGGGCGTGCTGCGGCTTCGCTCGGACGGATCGGAGGAGACATAGGGTCATGGCAAAGCCGAAGCGCGGGACGAAGGAGCTGTCCGACGGGGACACGACAAGCCCGCAGCGCGCCACGAAAGAGGTCTCGTATGGCGAGGCGTCGTCGCGCCTCGAGGAGATCTTGCAGAACATCGAGGAAGGTCAGGTCGACATCGACGCGCTCTCCGCGCTCGTGAAGGAGGCCGCGGATCTGGTGACGCTCTGCCGCCAGAAGATCCACGCCGCGGAGATCCAGGTGCAGACCATCACCGAGCAGCTCGAGCGCGAGGCGCCGGTGACCACGGTCACGGACGAAGACGACGAGGACGACGAAGACGACGAGTAGCGGGGCGCAGGCGAAACCCATGAGCGCGACGTTCCGGCCCGCCAACTACCGGGATGTCGGCGAGATGCTCGGGCTCTGGCTCGACGTCTCGCCGATCCCTGCCGGCCGCCTGCTCCGCGGCGGGCGATTCGACACCATGACGACGGCGGGCGATCTCGGTTTTCCCGGGACGATACTGAACCTCCGGCGCGGTGCCGATCCTGGTCACCTCACGGGAGTCGAGGTCGTCCACGTCGCCGCGGAGGACGACATCGAGAACTACGACACGCGGCAGCGACGGGTGAGGAGCTGGATTGGAAAGGCTCTTTCCTCGCTCGCGGCCCCCGCCCTCCCCTGGCCTGTCTACGTCCACTGCACCTCGGGGAGAGACCGGACCGGGGTCGTCATCGCGGCGGCCCTGCTCGCGATCGACGTGCCGCGGCAGGTCGTCGCGGAGGAGTACATGCTCAGCGACGGCGCCGACCGCATCGCCATCGATCGGGCCATCGAGGGCATCCTGGAGTGGCTGCCGTCCGCCGAGGTCGACAGGGCAAGGCTGCGGGGCGCGCTGACCTCGGGCGGAGGAAGCTGAGCCGCCGGCACGCAGGGGTCTCCTATCGGACCTTCGAGGCGACCCAGGTCACCCAGGTTGAGGTCGCGCCGGATCGGCGCGCGGGTCGCTGGGGCAGAGCGTGGGGACGGCCACCGGCGCCCGCGCCGGCACCACGGCACGGCCGGGCGCCGGCGTCCGTCGACAGGGCAGCGCTACGGCAGGTCGAACGCGAAGAGCGTGTTGCCCGGCGTGCCGATGCCGAAGCTCTCGTAGCCGCTCCCCCAGAACACCGTACCGCGCACCACCGCCGGCCCGGCATTGACGGAGCCGTCGGCCGGATGGCTCCAGAGGACGTCGCCCGTCGCGGCGTCGAGCGCGTGGACGTCACCGCTCATCGAGCCGCCGTAGACCACGCCGTTCGCGACCGTCAGCGGCCCCCTGGTCTGCGCGCCCGGCGTGGGATCGGGCGTCTGCCACAGGATGTCGCCCGTGGCGGTGTCGAGCGCGCTCCACGAACCCCAGTTGATGACCTCCCCGGAGGGCTGCAGCGTGTATTCGACCTGGCCGTTGTTGCCGATCGGCACGTAAATCCGGTTCTGGTCGACGGCGACTCCCCACATGATGCCGCCCAGCTCCCCGCCGGGACCGACCAGCGTGCTCCACACCACGCTGCCGTCGTCCCGATCGAGCGCCCAGAAGATACCGCTCTTCTGGCCGGCGCCGACCAGATCGCGGCGCTCCGCCCCGTGGCCGGCCGTGAAGAGCGTGGCGCCCGTGCCGAAGTCGTAATCCGGGCCCGCCGGATCGGGGCACCAGTCGCCGCCGAAGTAGCAGGCTCCCGTCCAGGCGTCGAAGCCCTGGAGCCGCCGCGCCCACTTCAGCGCGCCGGTGCGGAGGTCGAGCGCGAGGACGGCGTCGATATAGTCGTCCGGCGCAAGGCAGGCCTCGGCGGCGACGGGGTCGTCGCCGGCGGCCTCCACGCACGCGGAGACGGACGGCGGCACGGTGTAGTTGTTGCCGGTGGTCACGTACAGCGTGCGGCGCTTGAGGTCGATCGCGGGCGCGCCGCCCCACACGGCGCCGCCGGTGTAGCCGGCAGGCACCGTGTAGCGCTTCCAGAGCACCGCCCCGGTCCCCGCGTCGAGCGCGACCACGCTGCCGCGGAAGCTGCAGCACGGATAGGCGTTGTCCGCCGCGAAGAGCTCCTCGCGCGAGGAGACACCCACGTACACGCGGCCGCCATGCACGACGGGAGACTGCGTGATGATCGCCGCGGGGTGCGTGTCGAGCTGCCTCTTCCACAGGAGCGCCCCGGTGCGCGTGTCCACGGCGATCATGTGCGCGCCGGCGAGGGTGCCGAGGAACATCGTGTGCCCGTGGAGCGCGGGGGTCGTGCGCGAGACGGCGCCGGCCGTGCCCGTGAGGGCGGCGATCGTGCGCGTCCAGATCGGGTGCCCGGTCCTGGCGTCGAGCTTGTACAGCTTGCCGCCCCCGTCCGGAAAGTAGACAGCGCCGTGGTCGACGGCCGGCGTCGCGGGGACGATGCCGGTCGTGGTGAAGGCCCACTTCACGGCGAGCGATGCGACGTTCGATGGCCCGAGGTGGTGCTCGTCGCGCGCGTAATGCGTGTTGGCCAGATCGTAGCCATAGACGGTCCAGCGCCCGGCGCCCGTGCCCATGGCCGTGCTCCCCAGGACGACACTGAGCAAGGCGAGACATAGGGCGGCCCCGATCGCGGACCGGACCCAGAAGATGCGCTTCATGGTGCTCCTCCCGGGGCATCGAGGTGAGCGGCGATCGGCCACCCGACACGCCAGTTCCGTCGCCTCTGCAGCACGAGGCCCCGAATCTACGTCACGCGGAATCGAGCTGGGTGTCAATCGGAGAGAGCAAGGCGGCACGGAGCCCCTTCCCATGGCCGGATACCGGGGTAATCTCGGCTCCTCGGAGGTGGGCCACGAACCGGAACAGCGCATCGAGTCCGCGCTCGCGGGCGACGACCACGAAGACCACTGCAGCGAGGAAGAGCAGCGCCGGGGAGCCGAAGAAGTCCGCCGCGCCGCGGAAGGCCGCCGCGCCGAAGGCTCCCGCGAGGCAGAAGGGCGCGGCGCGCAAGAAGGAGCCGCCGCCCTCGCCGGTGCCGAAGCTCCTCGGCGTCCTGGAGTCCCAGAAGCAGCTCGGCGGCGCGTCGTACCCGCCGACGCTCGAGCGGCTGACGGAGCTGACCGGTGACACGCTCGCGGTGACGAGCAAGGCCCTGACGACCAGGGAGGCGAAGGGGCGCGTGCTGCTCTCCCGCGCCGCGGGAGGCAAGAAGAAGCCAGCCCCCGGCGCCACGCTGGTGCTGCTCGCGGAGGACCTGGAGGCGGTCGCGCAGTCCGATCGGCTCCTCGAGGTACAGCTGCAGTCGGCGCGGAAACCCGACGCTCCCGCTGTCGACCTGGCGCAGCTCCCCAAGGGCCTCCTTCCCGCCCTGGGCCGCGCGTTCAGGGCGGCGCTCGATCAGCGCATCGTCGATCGCCGGCTCCCCCGCACCATCGGCGCCTTGCTCGGGAAGAAGCCGCTGCTCTTCTTCCTCGCAGACGCCGTCCTCCCGGCCGCCGGCGCGCCGGCGCGGCCCGCCGCGATCGCGACCGACGACGCTGCCCGCCGCGCGGCTCCCGACGGCGCCGGCAGCGCGATCTCCAACGGCCCCGTCACCTCGGCCCAGAGCGGCCCCGGCGCGCCGGCCATCTCCTTCGTCGATCGCTTCGACGCCGCCTTCTCCTCGCTCGACCGCGCCTCCGGCCGCCTCAACTACGTCACGCTCCACGCGCTCCGCGCCGCGCTGCCGGACATCCCGCGCGACACCTTCGACACGGAGCTCGCAGCGCTCCGGCGGCAGCGGCGCTACTCGCTCGACCCGTCCGACGGCCGCCACCACCAGATGGCCGAGGCGGAGCGCGACGCAGGCATCATGGAGGCCGGGAACCTGCTCGTCTACGTGGCGCGGAGGGACGACGCATGAGCGAGGAGCCGACGTTCGAGCGCTTCCTCGCGGCGGTCCGGGGCACCAACCCGTTCCGAAGCCACCGCATCACCGACGTCGGGGGCGGCGAGGCCACGGTCGAGTCGATCCACAAGAGCGCCTTCACCAGGCTCGTGCGCGTCGTGCAGGACGCCGCGAAGGAGCCGACCAGCATCGGCGCGCTGCTCATCGGCGCGCCCGGGGTCGGCAAGAGCCACCTGCTCGCGCGGCTGTTCCAGTGGGCCGGGGAAGACAGGGCGACTGTCGTCTACCTGCACAACATCCTCGCGTCGCCCGAGCGGATGCTCCGGTACGTGCTCAACGCGACGGTCAGCGACCTCGCGGGGCACCGCGGCAGCGACTACACGCAGTCGCGCCTCTACACCGTCCTCAACCGCGCCCTCATCCGGACGGGCGCGCTCAAGGGCCGCAAGATGATGACGGGGCCCAGGGAGATCGAGGCGCGCAAGGAGGCGCTGGCCCGCCTCGGCGCCAAGATCGACCCGCAGAGCGCCGTCATCCCCGTGCTCAACGCGTTCCTCACCGGGACGTCGCACGCGAGCCTCGGCGACGCCGGCGCGGAGAAGCGCGCCCAGGCGGCGGTGCTCTGGCTCTCGGGCGAGACGCTCGGGCCCGACGAGGCGCGCCTGCTCGAGCAGGCGGCCGGGGAGGACGGCCTCGCCCTCGCGGACGACGCCGCGGTGGAGCGCGTCCTCCACGTCCTCGCGCACCTGTGCGCCCTCGCCGAGCTCCCGCTCGTGCTCTGCCTCGACCAGATCGACAACCTCGACGCCGATGCGGTGCGCGCCCTGATGTCGTACGCGCACGCGCTGCTCGACCGGGCGAAGCACCTCGTCGTCATCGTCTCGGGCGTGAAGCAGTCGATGCTCTCCCTGCGCACCGGCGAGGTGATCCCGGCGGCCGCGTGGGACCGCATCGCCGAGCGGATCCTCGAGCTGCACATGGTCTCGCCGGAGGAGGCCCGCGCCATCCTCGAGGGGCGGCTCGACGCCGCGCTCTCCGGCTTCGAGGAGAAGGAGATCGAGGAGGTCATCGCCGCGCGCAAGCGCGATCGGCTCTTCCCGCTCGGCAGCGCGTGGCTCGAGCGGCGCCTCGACGGCGTGCAGGAGCTCCGGCCGCGGGACGCGATCCTCTGGGCGCGCGACCGCTGGGAGGCGCAGCAGGACCGGCTCGCGGCCGTCGGCGGCAAGCGCTGGCTCAAGGAGTGGCCCGGCCCCGAGGACGGGCCGAAGTCGCCGCCGGTGAAGCTGGAGGACGTCATCGACGCCGAGGTGAAGAAGAAGCTCGTCGAGGGCACGACCCGCCGACGGCTGCAGCAGGCGTCGCTGCCGCCCGACGAGGACAACCTCGCGAGCCTGACCCACCACCTGCTCGCCAGGTGCGCCGGCAAGGGCGCCTCGACGCTCCTGAGCGTCGAGCACGCCACCGCGAAGAAGCGCGGCAAGGCCGCCCCGGCGCACCACCTCGTGGCCAGGGAGAAGCGCGCGGACGGCGTCATCGTGACCACCGGCGTGACGTTCCTCTGCGCGCCGAGCGGGCACGGCGCGCGGCTGCCGCTCCAGCGCATGGTCGAGGACACCAAGCACACGGACAAGCGCATCCTGGTCACCGACGAGGAGCGCCGGCCGCTCCGGCTCGGCGGCGCCGGCAAGGCCGCGTACGACGCGCTCTGCAAGCTGGGCCGCCAGCGCTTCCTCCACCTCCACCTCGACTTCGCCGGGCACGCGGAGCTCGACTCGCTGGTGGGGCTCCTCGGCGCCGCGAGGAGCCATGATCTCGAGATCGAGCACCCCCGCGGGCAGTACCGCAAGGTGACCGAGGCCGAGGTGCTGGCGTCCTTCGAGCGCCAGAGCCTCCTGCTCGCGCACCCGCTGCTGCGCGAGCTGCTCACCGAGGAGATCGTGAAGGGCGGCGGGGACTCGACGCCGCCGCCGGCGTGGGATCCGCAGCAGACGCGGGAGCACATCATGGCCGAGCTGTCGTGGCGCCTCGGCCTGATGGCGAAGGAGCTCGCGCAGATCTTCGCGAGCCGCAAGAAGCTGCACGAGAAGCGCTTCCCGGAGGTGTGGTCGCACATCAAGAAGACGGCGCAGGCGCTCCATGACGAGGGCCACGTCCACGCGACCGCGACCGACGACGACCTCTTCGTCCAGCTGCGGGGCAAGAAATGAGGCTCGTGCACGTCAACGTGACCCAGCTCCGCGTCGCGGCGACGTGCCCGAGGCTGCACTGGTTCGACGCGCGCGCCACGGCCGAGCGGCAGGACGGGCGGACGGTCGTGAGCCGCATCTGGCGCAAGGGCGGGGAGGCGCCCGGCTGCGGCGCGCTGTTCCACACCGCGGTGGAGCGCTTCAACGCCGCCGCGGCGAGCTCGGACGAGGTGCTGGCGGCGCTGGAGGCCGCCGGCGACGCCCCGGGCCTCCAGCAGGCGCTGATGCGCTGGTTCAACGCCTCCTGCCTGAACCTCGACGCGCTCGCGGCGCGCCCGGTGCCGCTGCGGCTGGGCTTCATCTCGGCGGTCCAGCTCTACATGGAGGAGCTCGCGCGGCTCGCGGCGCACGCGAGGGCGGCGGGCCTGCCCGCGGCGGAGCTCCGGGCGCAGCTCTTCGGGGACTCGCGCAAGCGGGTCGACGTGACGTTCCACGTGGGGGAGGACGTCCACGTCCACGTGACCGGGGCGATCGACTACGTGTACTTCGATCCGCGGGTCGGGAAGCACCGCATCGTCGACTACAAGCTCACGCCCGCGACCTCCCCGAACAGCGATCTCTTCCAGATCTTCACGTACGCGCTGATGCACCACCACCAGCACGGCACCCGGCCGGACGTGGCGGTGTTCTACCTGCACCCCACGCGCAGCGTGCGCGAGGCGCGCTGGGAGGAGATCGAGGCGAAGCGCGGCAAGGTCCACGAGCTCATCGCCAGCATGGTGGCCTGGTCCGACCACGCGGTGGGCGCGGGCGGGCTCGCGCCGCCGGGCGACCGCGCGTACTGCGGCGGCTGCAAGCACGAGCGCTCCGGGGCGTGCGTCGCGCAGCTCGGCCACAAGGACGTGGGCGCGTGGGACAGGCGCTGGACGGCGCTCGAGGCCACGCGCGGCGGCGGAGCGCCGGAGGGGCGCGAGCCCGCCGCGGCCAGCGCGCCGGCGGCGGACGAGCCGATGGTGGAGGACGATCCCGAGCTCGACGAGGCGCTGGCGGTCGTGAAGCCGGCCGTCGAGCGCCCGAAGCCGGCGCCGGCGCGGGGCCGCGGGCGAAAGGCGCCCGCGGAGGCGCCGCCAGGCGGTGCCAGGCCCGCGGAGGCGCCGCCAGGCGGTGAGCGCCCGCCCCCCGCGGCGCTCGACGCGGGAGCGAGGCCGCCGCAGGCCCGCACCGCGAGCGTCACCGGCATGCTCCTCGGCTTCGACGACGGCGGCTCGCCCGTCTGCGTGGACCCTGCGGTGCTCCGGACGCACGTCTCGGTCGTCGGCGCGGCGGGGAGCGGCAAGACGTGGATGGCCAAGGTCATCGCGGAGGAGGCGCTGCGCGCCGGTGTCCCGGTCGTCGCGATCGACCCCCAGGGCGATCTCGTCCAGATGATGGAAGCGCGCCCGCCGTCCGACGTGCCAGCGGAGCTGCACCGCGCGTGGGAGGAGCTCCGGGAGCGCATGGAACCGCGCATCCTCACGCCCGGGTCCTCGCACGGCCTGCGGCTCTGCCTCGACCCCCTGCGGCTCCCGAGCGCGGGCGAGCTCTCGCACATCGCGAACCCCGCGCTCCGCGCCGAGGAGGAGGAGGGCTTGCTCGTGGCGGTGGCGGCCAACCTCGTCAGCCTGTGCGCGTGCGGCGGCGAGGAGGAGTCGCAGCGCACGTTCCTCTACCAGGTGCTGCGGCACCTGCCGCGCGCGGCGCCGGTCCGGCTGAGGGACATCGTGGCCGCCGTCACCGCGCCCGAGGACCTCGGCATCGACGACGTCGACAGCCTGATCCGCAAGTCCGAGCGCGAGCGGCTCGCGCGAAAGCTCAACACGTTCGTGCAGGGCCCGTCCGCGCGGCTCTTCTCGGGGGGGACGCGCCTCGACTTCACCGAGCTGCTCCGGCCCTCGAAGCCGGGGCGCGTGCCGCTCAACGTCGTTTACCTGAACGCGCTCAGCAACGACGACGAGAAACACTTCTTCCTCGCCGCCCTCGCGACAGAGCTGTACCGCTGGATGATCACGACCGTGGACGCGACCTCCGGCGGCGTGAACCTGCTCTTCTACATCGACGAGGCGCGCGACTGGATCCCGGCCGGCGGCAGCAAGCCGCCCGCCAAGCAGCCGCTCATCCGGCTCTTCACCCAGGGCCGGAAGTACGGCGTCGGCTGCTTGCTGTGCACCCAGAGCCCTCGATCGGTGGATTACAACGTGTTCGGCAACACGAGCACGAAGCTCATCGGGCGGCTCGAGGCGGCCCAGGACGTGGAGCGCGTGATCGACTGGTTCACCGTCGAGGGCGGGGCCCCTCCGTGGGTCGCCGCGCGGAAGGGGGCGCCGAAGGGGAGCTTCGTCGCGCGCTGGCCCGACATGCCCGCGGAGCTCGCGGGCCGCGCGTTCAAGGGGCGAACGCTCTTCACGCGCCACGCCGGCGCATGGTCGCCCGACCGCGTGGAGCGGGCCGTCACCGAGGCGGGGCTCCGTGGCACAGGCGGGTGACGCGCCGGGCGCGGCGGGGTCGAGGCCTCCTCACAAGCAAGGCATTCGCCGGGATGGAGGTAGGCACGAAGGTGGTGCATGGACCTGGACAATCCCGTGATTCGACTCTGCGCGGAGGGCACCCGGGCGGAGTTCGAAGGCAGGAAAGAGGATGCCCGGGAGCTCTATCGTCAGGCGTGGGCTGTCTGCAAGGACGACTACGACGCCTGCGTGGCGGCGCACTACGTCGCACGGTTTCAGGACACGCCGGAGGAGGCGATGTCGTGGAATCGAGAGGCGCTCGTTCGCGCGACGAAGGTCGACGATGAACGTGTCCAGAGCTTCTACCCTTCGTTGTATGTGAACCTCGGCCGCTCCCATGAGCTGCTTGGCAACCGAGAGGAGGCCGAGCACTTCTACCGGCTCGCGGCCGAGCTCGGCCTCGAGCGTCAGCCGGACGAGTAGGGATCGCGACATCCCCAGAAAGCCCGCGACACGAGATGGCTCCCGTTCAACGACTTTCGAACCCGCGCCGGGGCGACCGACGACGTGGAGCTGCGCACGCACACGGTCGGCGGAAAGACGCCCGGACGGCTCGCCTTCAGCGCGAGCTGCATGGCGCGGCGAGATGGAAAGCTCGGGCCGGAGAGGCGCGCGCCCGGCGGTGACAGGCTCGAGGTGAAGGGGACGCCGCCGGCGGCACATCAGCGGACCGTGGACTTCGAGGACATGACCTGCTTCCTCATCGTCGAAGCCCAGGGCCCGGATCCGCTGCCGCCCGAGGCTGATCGGCTGCGCTTCCTCCAGTCGCTCAAGCGGACGGGAAAGCCTGTCTGGTGAGGCTTCCCCGGGCTGGCTGCGCCTGCGGTCGACCGTCTTCGCTCGCGGACCACCTCTTCACACGGGATGCCCATCCTGGTCAGTCTGGTCCGACTGACTGGAGAATTTATTGAGAAATGCGACGAGACCGCCGCTGGGCACTTCGACGACCGTCGCCCCGTCTTGCCAGACGCCGTTCTCCTGGGCCCATTGGCTATTGATGGGGTCACCTTGATTCTGATGAATATTGTGGACCCCGAAGCCGTCCGTGTACGGCTCGCCGAAGACCCAGATCCGCTGACCGACCGAGAGCAGCGCCTCGAGAGCCTCTGCCGCCTGCACGTTGTTGCCAGCCTCCCAGGGGGGCACGACGCGGCGGAGCAAGCTATTCAACCACTCGACAAATGGCGACGGGCGCATGACGAAGACACAGCCCGGATTGGCGCGAAATCGACCGTCCCGCAAGTAGTCGAGGACCTTTCCATCAGGCGCGCCAGGGCCCGGAACGTTGCCCGCGCGAAGCAGATGAAACCCGCTGCCCAGACCGGTGATGGCCGTCCATTCCGACGGTCGAAGGACCACCGTTTTCCACTGGACCCCGATGTTGCTCTGCTTGCTGTCGACGTCCACGGCACATTGATAACTGTGCCCTGCCGCAGATACGGAGAGCTTGACGTGGAACCACCGCCCCTGGTTATCAGGCTTGTCCCGTTCGAAGCCCGCGAGCGTTCCCGCCAGTACACCGTAACCGTCGTTCAGCATGCTCCACCTCTCCCGACGAACTTGGCTGGTTCCAGCTGCTGTCTCATGACGCGGGCGTATCCTTCTGAGGAACCGGGTCGCTCTCGCGCAACGTCGAGGGCCGCGCCAGAATTCACCAAAACGCGCACGGAAGCAAGATCTCCGCCCAATGTTCTCCGCTCTTCCGTCGTGCTCGCGAGCGGTGCAGGGCCGCAAACGGCAGGACAAGCGCGCGGCCACCGGTCGTTCGATGAGGGCTTTGAGGAGCGTCCTCGGGGGTTGAGTAAAGGCCAATGTCCCCACCGCCCCCGTACTCGGGGGGTCGGTCTGTCGAAGTTCACGCTTGCCCGGGCACACGCGGCGTGCCTTGATCGAGCCCATGACGACGGGGTTCTTCGAGGCACGTGGCTTTCGTTTCCGGCTCGATCGCGAGGGCGCCGAGGTGAGCGGGACGCCGACGCGCGCGGTCCAGGCCACCATCGAGCCCGACGAGGCGAGCCTCGACGGTGACGAGCCGCTGGCCGAGCTCCTGGGTCGCCGGCTGTCGGCGCTGCTCGGCGGGCCGGTGAGCGACGAGGAGGGGATCTTCGACCTGGCGGTCGAGCGCGACGGGGTCGTTGTCGCGGCCGTGCAGCTCTCGTGCGGCGAGGACGACGAGGACGTGCTCGAGCTGCTCGGCGAGCGGTCGTCTTCGCTCCCGGTGCGCGCGCTCGTCGAGGCGCTCGTCGAGGCGCTGCGGGGCCCCGGATGACGGCGCGCGCGGCGCGCCAGCACGCCGTGTCGGCCCAGGTGAAGCCGATCGAGGACGGGTTCCTCGTTCCGCCCGGCCATCCTGGGGCGGGTGAGGTCACGCCGAGCCGCTTCGTCATGCTGCCGGTCCCTGGCGTCGAGCACAGCCCTCAGTACTTTCGCTACAGCGCCGCGCTCCAGGGCGACCCCCGTACCTCGGAGTTCTTCGTCCTGATCGCCACCCCTGGAGGTGATCCGTCAGCCGCCCCTCGAGCGCTCCCCCACCTCGAGCGCGCATTCCCGTCCGCGACTGTCGCTCTGCTGCTCGATGCTCGTACCGGATGGGCTCGCGCCAGGGTCTCTGCGCTCAAGGAGGGAGGCCGCAAGGAGCTCGCCGCCGGCTGCGTGGCCGCCGTCCTCGCCGGTGCGAGCTGGGACGAGTCCGACCCCATCCTCGTGGAGCTGGACGAGGAGCACTTTGCCGTGAGCCTCGTCCACCACGTTGACCTCTGGGATGCGGTCATCGATACCCACCCCATCGACGCCACCCCGCCGTGACCGGCCCGGGGCCCGCCTGACCGCGGGGCTCGAGGACCGCGGCCTGCCGATCAGACGTCGACGAGGACGTCGAACCCGCCGTAGATCATCCGCTTTGCGTCGAAGGGTGAGTCCTCGTTGTTCATCTGCATGCGCGGGTCCTCCATCACCTTCTTGTTGCCCTCGTCCCGCACCTCCTTCGAGGGCCAGACGATCCACGAGAAGACGACGACCTCGCCTTCCTCCGCCTTCACCGCGCCCTTGAAGTCGGTGATCTTGCCGTCGGGCACGTCGTCGCCCCAGCACTCGACGACGCGGATCGCCCCGTGCTCCTTGAACACCGCCGCGGCCTTCTCGGCCAGATCGCGATAAGCCTGCTTCTTGCCCGCGGGCACGGGCACAACGAAACCGTCGACGTAGCTCATCGTTGTTCTCCTCTCGTTCGGCCCCGTTCCAAACAGACCGCCGCCGCGACCCGCGCGGCGGCGCGCCGACCAGCTCGGGGGTCGGGGTGATGCCTCAACGCGATCGACGAAGGCAACTTCGCTGCAAGGCCACCGGGCGGCCGCGCGCAATGGCTCACGGCGTTCGAGCGGGCCGGAAAGCGAGCTCGGCGCGACAGGCCTGCCGGGCGATCACCCAGGGCGAGGCAGCGCGCGCTCGCGGGCGCGCCACGCGGCCGGGGCCACGCCGTGGCGGCGGCGGAAGAGGCGGCTGAACTGGCTGGCGTCGGCATAACCGACCCGCTCGGCGATGATCTCGACGAGCTCATCCGTGTCGCGCAGGCGGCGCCGCGCCTCGGCGAGGCGGCCTTCGAGGATCCACGCCACCACGGAGCGGCCCGTCGACCGCTTCACCGCGGTCGTGACATGGGCGGGAGATCGGTGCACAGCGCGGGCGACCTCACCGAGGGTCAGCGGCCCCAGACAGCGCGCCTCGATCACGGCGAGCGCCTCGGCGACGATCGAGGGGGCCTCGGGGGGAGCTGCCTCGCGCGGGGCGGCGCGCACGATCTCGGCGAGCAGGAGCCCGAGGAGGCTCTCGGCCACGACGGGCAGCATGCCCGACGACCGCGACAGCTCGCGCTCGAGCTCCTCGAGCAGGCCGAGCACGTGGGGCTGCCTGCTGGTCGGCAGCTCGACGACCGGGAAAGCCCCGCGCCGGACGCGATCGAGCGGGGCGAGCAGCTCCTGAAAACGATCTTGAGGGAGGCACGAGCGACAGAAGGCCACGCCGCGCAGATCCACCTTGCTCGCCGCGAGCCACCGGTGGGCATCGCCGGCCGGGATGAGGTGGACCTGGCCAGCCGTGAGCTCCAGCTCGCCCCGGTGCTCCACCCGCATCCGGCCGCCGAGGTGAAAGGCGAGGACCGAATAGGTGTGCACGGCGGCGCGCTGTATCGAGCAGATCTCCGGCGCGCGGCAGGCATGCACCTGGATCACGCCGGTCTCGAGGGCGTCCATCGTGAGCTGCGACTCCATGGCCACCGTCGCAAGGTAACACGCGTTGATGGGGCAGGCTCCTGGACCGGCCTGCCCAGGCTCTCGAGGCTCCCTCGGTCCGGCAGGCGACGCGGCGTCACACAGCGGCG
Organism: Sorangium sp. So ce327; assembly: GCF_051530205.1. NCBI lineage: Bacteria > Pseudomonadati > Myxococcota > Polyangiales > Polyangiaceae > Sorangium > Sorangium sp. So ce327. The sequence goes on from NZ_CP150330.1 coordinate 8,080,351, forward strand.
GCCCCCGGCGCGCACCGGCGACCTGAACCCCACGGGCACATACATCATGGCGAATGGGTCACGCACGGCTGAGCTCCCTTGACAGCTGGAGACCGATTCGTTTTTTCTGAAGCTTGCGAGGTCACCCGGGGGTCCTCTTCGCGGCGCGCCGCAACCTCGCGCGGACGCCCGAATCACCGTGTTCTAGATCCAACATGATGGCTGCGCGCCCCGTTCGGGCGCGCGTCCCTCGCCTGGCGCGATCACGACACCGTGTTCGCTCCGGGCGACGCTCCCCTGTAAAGCTCATTATCAGGGAGGGTTTATGAATCACATGTTCAATTCCCATCAAGGCGTGTTCATGGCCTGTCTCTTCCTCCTTATCCCGCTGCTGGGGGCCGCGGGTTGCGCGGGGGAGGAGGAGTGGGGCTCCGACGAGCTCGTCGCGGTCGCCGCCCAGGCGCACCGGGTCCAGAGCGGCGAGCAGCTCTTCGAGAGAGCGACCTTCGGCGGCAACGGGCGCCGCTGCGTGACCTGCCACAGCGAGGAGACCGGCACGATCTCCCCGGCGGACGTGCAGGCGCGGTACGCGGCCAACCCGGACGATCCCCTCTTCCGCCCGATCGACAGCGACGATGGCGTCGGCGACAGCTACACGCGGCTCCTCAACGAGGCCACGATCCGCTTCGAGTTCCCGCTGCCCCCGAACGTCTGGATCTACGACGACCCCGCGGCCACGAGCGTGACCGTCTTCCGAGGCGTCCCCTCGGTCAAGAACTCGCCAGCGCTCGATCCGCTCATCACGTTCGATGCCCGGGAGCCCGACCTCGAGACGCAGGCCGCGAACGCGATCCTTTCGCATTTCGAGCCGACGGTCACGCCCACGCGGCGGCAGCTCGAGAAGATCGCCGACTACGAGCGGACGCTGTTCAGCTCGCGAGAGCTGCGCCGTTACGCGCACGGCGGGCCCGAGCCCGAGCTGCCTCGCGGCCACACGCGGTCCGAGAAGCGCGGGCGCAAGCACTTTCTCCCGAACGGCGTCTGCGGCCAGTGCCACAGCGGGCCCATGCTGAACACGAGCAGCGAGCAGTTCCCCTTCGGGGCGCTCACCAGGATCACCGGCGTGCTGACCGGCTTCTCGGGCGAGGTCCTCGGCACCTCGGAGGTTCGGCCGACGCCGAACCCGATGCGTCGCTATGCCATGGCCTGCCCGTCGGACGGGAGCGGCCTCCTCTGCTCCAATCCGGACCTGCTCCCGCTCATTGCCGTCTACCAGCCGAGGATCGAGAACGGCGTCCTCTCGATGCTGGCCGCCGATCCGGGCGCCGCTCTCTTCTTCGGCACCCTGGACGTCCTGGGGGACGGCAAGACGACCTCCCTCTGGGGCATCAACGAGACGGCGCCCTATTTCCACGACAACTCGGCCCCTACGCTGGAGGACGTCATCCACCACTACAAGCTGGCCTTCGAGGCCGCCCCGATCCTGGCCGCCCCGATCCTCGGGGGGCGCGCGACCCTGACCGCCCAGGAAGAGGCGGACATGGTCGCCTATCTCAAGCTCCTCTGAGCGGAGGGCCCCTCCGCCGCGCGGGCCCGCACGGGGTGAATGACGCAGGGCGGCTTCGTTCAGGAGCAGCGCGGCAATAGAGCAACATGTGTCCCACGCCGCGTCATCGAGCGCGGCGGCGCGGACGTACAGCGCGACAGCCGCGCCATCATCAAGCTGGACATGGCGACTCGTCGCCGGCCTTCCGTTCTGGCCGCTGCGAACCGCGGCCACGGCCGGTGGGCGGCAGCCTGCTCGCGGAGCTCGCGCGAGAGGCCGCGCGGCGCGCATGGGTGAACATCCATTGGTTCCCTCATGCCTTTGAGGAAAAGGGAACATGGGTGAACACCCAAATGTTCCCTCATGCCTTTGACGAAAAGCCCACATGGGTGAACATCAAAATGTTCCCGCATGCCTTTGATGAAAAATTAGAGCATCAATCACAGAAAAAAAGAGCCCTCACCGACACATCATTGCACCACATCCTCTCGACATGGGAGGATGTGGTGCGCGGGGAGCAGGGCAGCCACCGAACGTCGCGTGTCGGTCGCAAAAGACGCCCTTGCTGCTCCCGTCTGGGCTCTTTGAGCTGGAACATAACACCTGAGGTGAGTGCGATGCATACGTGGAGGAGCGGCATCCTCGTCGCCACCGCGTTCGCGGCTGGCTGTGTTGGCTCCGTGGGAGACGCCGAGGTCGACCCGGAGTTGGGCGGACAAAACCCCACCGGGGGCCCGGACGGCCCAGGTGCGAGCGGAGAGTGCAAGCCAGGAATCGCGCCGACATCGCAGATCCGGCGCCTGACGAACGCGCAGTACGACAGGACGGTCCGCGATCTGCTGGGCGTCACGGCGCTGACGGCCTCCGGCAACGTGGCGCCCTCGACGCTGCTGGCGACGGACCAGGCAGGGAGCCTGACGGATCTGGGCTGGAGCGCCTACAGGGCCGTGGCCGAGATGATCGCCGCGCAGGTGATGGCGGACCCCGCGCTCAAGAAGAACTTTCTGAAGTGCACGCCCAGCGGTGACGGCGCCGCGTGTTTGCATGACACGATCCTCGAGTTCGGGCGGCGCGCCTTCCGGCGGCCGCTGACGGACGCGGAGGTGGCGAGGTTCGGCGCGATCGTGGCCAAAGGGCCGGAGATCACCCAGAGCGGGGCCCCGGAGGAGGTCGCGGAGGCGCTGCTGTTCATGTTCCTGATCTCCCCCACGTTCATCCAGCGCGCGGAGATCACGGAGACGCCCGGCGGCGCCGCGGGGTTCACCCTCTCGAACCATGAGGTCGCGTCGCGCCTCTCTTACATGCTCTGGGGGACGATCCCCGACGAGGCGCTGAACCAGGCCGCCGATCAGGGCCAGCTGTCCACCGCGGAGCAGGTCCTGGCGCAGGCCCAGCGGATGCTCGAGGACCCGAGGGCCCGGCAGATGGTGGCCGCCTTCCATCGATACTACCTGGAGCTCGGGCCGAACACGCGCTGGGACTCGGCGCAGCGGGACACGACCATGTTCCCCATGTTCGATCGCGCGCTCATTCCGATCATGGCGGAAGAGACCGAGCGCTTCTTCGATCATCTGGTCTTCACGCGCGGCGGGACGTTCCAGGAGTTCCTCCTCAGCCCGGTCGCCTTCGTGAACGCGGCGACCGCGCCGCTCTACGGGCTCGATCCCGCCCGGTTCGGGGCGGATCTCGAGGAGGTGTCGCTCGACCCGACGCAGCGGCCGGGGTTCCTGACGCGGGTGGGCTTCCTCAACGCGTACTCGTCGTACAACCGCACCTCGCCGATCCTCCGGGGCGTGTTCATCACCAAGGACGTTCTCGGCATCGACCCGGGCACCCCACCTCCCGGCGCGCTCGAGACGCCGCTGCCAGAAGGGGACGATCTCGACACGAACCGCAAGCGCGTGGACGCGCAGACGGCGGGCGCGACCTGCGCCGCGTGCCACCACAACACCATCAACCCGCCGGGCTTCGTGATGGAGGCGTACGACGCCATGGGGTCGTGGCAGACGCAGGAAGCGTTGACCGGCGCGCTCATCGACACGGTGGCGGACGTGCGCATCGACGGGCAGCCCGTGAGGGTCACGAGCCCGGCCGATCTGATGGCGAAGCTCGCCGTCTCCCCGAACGCGCAGCGCCAGTACGCGCAGAAGTGGGTCTCGTACGCCTACGAGCGCGACGGCCACCCGCTCGACTCGTGCACGGTGCGCGACGTGTCCACGAAGATCACCGCCGGGGGGTACACGGTCCTCAACCTCGTCACGGACCTCACGCAGTCTCCGTCGTTCCGAACCCGAGCCGTAGAACTGGAGTAGGCGAATGAAGCGCAGAGTCTTCCTGAAGGGTGTCGCTGGCGCCGCTCTCGCGGCTCCGTTCCTGAGCTCCGTCCACGAGCGGGAGGTCAAGGCGCAGTCCGCGCCCCAGTCGTCGCCGCCCCGGCGCCTCGTGATCTTCTACACGCACAATGGGTGCCTCACCAACCGCTGGTTCCCGACCATCGAGAGCGGCTCCCTCACGGCCGAGCACATCAAGGGCACCACGCTGGCGGGGCTGACGCCGTTCGTGTCGAAGCTGCTGTTCCCGCGCGGCCTGAAGATGTTCAACTCCTACGCGGAGATCCAGTCCATCGACCCGCACGATCAGGCGATGGGGGGCAAGCTCACCTGCGCGCTCATCAGCGACGACAAGACGCGGTACGCGACGTCCCACTCGCTCGACCACGAGATCGCGAAGCAGATCAACCCCGGCAAGGCGAGCCCGCTCGTGCTCTCGGTCGGCCCGTCGAGCAGCAGCATCAAGGAGGTGCTGTCCTTCTCGGCGCCGAACACCGCCTTCCCGGCCGTCGTCAACCCCAAGACGGTGTACCAGCAGCTCACCGGGCTGTTCGGGGGCGGGCAGGAGACCGAGGCCGACTACCGCGTCAAGCGCGGGCAGAGCGCCATCGATCTCGTCAAGGACGACCTTCAGAGCTACCAGCGGCTCACCATGAGCAAGTCCGACCAGCGCCGGATCAGCGACTGGCTCGATCTGCTCCGCAGCACGGAGCAGAACGTCGCGCCCACGGCGTGCAACGAGGCGACCGCGGCCAAGGTCGGCGTCACGGCCGCCAAGATCGACGCCGCGAGCTCGGGCGGCGGGTTCGGCGCGGGCCTGGCCACCTCGTTCACGGCTGGCGGGGACATGATGATGAACCTCATGGCGCTGAGCATGATCTGCGACATGAACCGGTCGATGATCCTCGTCTATCCGGGTTACGTGACCTTCGACTGGGACAACATCAGCCACGACGCCGACCACCACGGCCTCTCGCATCGCAACGGCTCGTTCGCGGTGGGCGGGACCTGCAAGAACGGCGTGCTCGACATGATCGCGCAGATCGACGCCTGGTACGCGGCCAAGTACGTGCGGCTCGTCACCCTGCTCGACAGCATCGCGGAGGGCGATCGCACGCTGCTCGACAACACCGCCACGATGTGGCTCCCGGAGCTGGCCGACGGCAACGCCCACAACACGAACAACCTGCCGATCGTGATCGCGGGCAGCGCGGGGGGTTACCTCAAGCAGGGCCACGTGGTGAACGTCGACGGCGGGAAGCTCGGCACCGGCAACAGCGAGGCGGACTGCACGGGCGGCGACACGAGCGTCGGCTTCGGCACGGGCTCGAACACAGGCAACGTCCCCATCAACAAGCTCTACGTGACGCTGATGAACGCCGTCGGGTGCACGGCGGCAGGCGGTGGGCCCGTCACGGAGTTTGGAAAACTCGACAGCAGGGACGCTCAGGCCGGCATCACCAAGCCGGGCGAGCTCACCGCACTCAAGGCCTGAGAGCGGCGGTCACCCGCTTCGGATACGGGCCCACCTCGACGTTTTCGGTGCTCAGCGCACCGGAGTGCGCTTGCGCGCCGAAAACGCCGATCTGGGCCCGTCTCCTGTGCGGGTGACCGCCGCTCTGCGTAGTGCAGAGGTTGGCGGAAACCGCTGTAAGTCCTCACGGCTCCCGGCCGGGCGCGAGACCCACCGCTGCGATGAGCTCGCCCAGGCCGGGTTCCGTCGATTTGTCGGCGCTGCGCGCCGACTCGAACGGCCGCTCCCCGCGGATCCACGCGTCGGCGAGCGAGTCCGGCCCGTTCAGGAGCAGGTGCATCGCCGCCGTCAGCTCCAGGGGGCGCATGTCGAGGCGGAAGAGCTCGGAGAGGCTGAGCTGCAGGCCGGCGCTGATGGCGTGGACGCCGCGAATGGGCTCCATGAACGAGCGGCCCCCCACGCCCCGCGCCAGGAACGCGGCGCGCGCCTCGGGGTCCCGCAGCCTGGTCGCGCACTCTCCCGCGTCGAGCGAGTTCATTCCTCGACAGGAGAGCGGTCGAACCTCGTAGATCGAGCACCGCCCCGACCGCAGGAAGGGGCAAGGGTGGTCCGGCGAGAACCGCTCTGTCGACGGCAGGCTTCGTGTCCTCTCGTGGCACCCGGACACGTGCTGAGCCACGCGCGCGAGCTCCGCGTCGGACAGGGTCGACTTCAGGTGGTCGGCGATCGCGAGCGCCTCCGGCGGAGTGACCCCGACCGATTGATGGCAGCAGTGATCGCAGCCCGCCCTGCACGCCACCGCGCCATCGGGCGCGCGCGCCAGGAGCCCCGCAGCGAGCCGCGACGTGGCCGCCATCGCGTCCCGCGCCAGCTCGACCGCGCCGTCCACGCTCGGCTCCCCGCGCAGGGCGGAATACGCCGTGTTGGCCGCGGCCGCTGCGATGTCGTTCTGCCACGCCTCGCGGAACACCGGGGTCCTGAGCGCGACGCGCTCATGCCCGCTCGCGGGGTCGCGAAGGACGGTGAGATGCACGCGGCCCGCGCCGTCCTTGCGGGCGTCTCGACGGGCCTTCTTTCCTGATGCGAGGAACGGCTTGCCTTTCCTCTGACTCATGGTGGCCGGTTCCTGGAGGGTGGTTGCCGCCCGAGCGCACGAAGAACCCGTAGTTTATCACGCTGCCGAACCGTCCGCCAGACCTCTCCTCCTCTACGACCGTTACGATCGACGCCCTGCGACGCTTCGCTCTTGGAGGTAGTACCGACCGCCAGAAGTCTGGCCAGAGATCTGGAGAGAGTTCAACGCAAAGGCGCAAAGACGCAAAGGCGCAAAAAAAAAGAATAATTATCATGCATTTTTGCGTCCTTGCGTCTTTGCGCCTTTGCGTTGAACTCTCTCTCCTGTTGCCCGCGCGCGAGGCAGTTCCCTGGCAGGATCTCTGACCCGCGGTAGCCGTCAAGTCCCGCAGAACGTGTATTGCACGCGCTCGTCCAGCTGCGGGGGCTCGCTCAGATGCGCGCTCTCCGGCTGATCGTCGTACGGTCGCTCGAGCACCCGTACCAGCGTCTCGAACGGCTCGAAGTCGTCACGCAGAATGGCCGCCTGGATGAGCGCCTCGATCCGGTGATTGCGCGGGATGAACGCCGGGTTGACGAGCCGCATCGCGCTCGCGCGGGCCTCGGGCGTGATCTCCTCCCGGGCGAGCCGCCGGCGCCACGACTCGGCCCAGTCGCGGAAGGCGCCGGGCTCCGCGAACAGGGCGGCCACCTGCGCGTCGGCGACTGAATCGGCCGCTGAAGCGCACAGCCGGCGAAAGAAGACCGTGTAATCGACGCCGTTCGACGCGAGCCGCTCCAGCAGATCCGCGGCGAGCGCGAGATCTTCCTCCTCCTCGCGCGCGAGCCCCAGCTTGGCCCGCAGGACGCGCGCGTGGGCCGCGACGAAGAGCGCGGAGAAGCGCTCCACGCGCTCGGTCGCCACGCGGACGGCCTCCTCCTCGCCCTCGGCCAGGAGCGGCAGGAGCGCCTCGGCGAGCCGCGCCATGTTCCACTGCGCGATGCGCGGCTGATTCCCGAAGGCGTACCGGCCGCCCCGATCGATCGAGCTGAACTTCTTCGCGGGATCGTACTCGTCGAGGAACGCGCACGGCCCATAATCGATGGTCTCCCCGGAGATCGACGTGTTGTCGGTGTTCATCACGCCATGCACGAAGCCGACGCCGAGCCAGCGCGCGACAAGGGACGCCTGCGCGTCGACGACGCGCTCGAGCAGCGCCAGCGCGTCGTTGCCGCTGCCCATCGCCTCGGGGTAATGCCGGGCGAGCGCATAGGAAGCGAGCGTGGCCAGCGCGTCGCGGTCGTCCCGCGCGGCGAAGAACTGGAACGTGCCCACGCGGATGTGGCTCGCGGCCACGCGCGTGAGCACCGCGCCGGGGAGCACCTCCTCGCGATAGACCGGCTCGCCCGTCGTCACCGCGGCGAGCGCGCGCGTCGTCGGCACGCCGAGCGCCGCCATGGCCTCGCTCACGACGTACTCGCGCAGCACCGGCCCGAGCGCCGCGCGCCCGTCTCCGCCCCGCGAGAACGGCGTCCGCCCCGCGCCCTTGAGCTGGAGATCGCGCCGCTTGCCGTCCCTGCCCACGACCTCGCCGAGCAGGATGGCCCGCCCGTCCCCGAGCTGGTTGACGAAGCTGCCGAACTGGTGCCCCGCGTACGCGAGCGCGATCGGCTCCGCGCCCTCGGCCACCGTGTTGCCCGCAAGCACCTCCGCCCCCTCCGGCGAGGCGAGCTGCTCCGCGTCGAGCCCGAGCACCTCCGCGAGCGCGCGGTTCACCTTCACGACGCGCGGCGCGCGGACCCGCGCGGGGGAGACGCGCGCGTGGAAGCGGTCGGGAAGGCGGGCGTAGGTGTTGTCGAACGGGAGCTTCATCGGCGAACCTTACGCGCGGAGGTGCCGCCGCTCAAGCCGCCGGAAGAGCCCGCCGCCGGGCCGCGCCACGGCGCCGCGGGAGCGAGCGACGCCGAGCCGTTCGCGCGAGGGCGAGCGAACAGGCTCCTCGTCCTGTCGCATTCCCTCCTCAGTTCCCGGCGACGCGCAGGCGGAAAGAGTCGGTCTGGGTGAGATCGGCGAGCAGATCGAGGAGGGTATAGCCGTCGACAAGCAGGTTGACGCTGAGCCCGTCAACGTCACACCTGTCGCTCCCGTCTGGCTCCCGTCCCGTGGCAAAGGCGACCCACCGCTCGGAATAACGGCGCATGGCGGCCGGATCAGCGGCGAGCTCGTTCATCAGCTCGATGGGTGACGTGATCGTCTTGACGTTGTCGGCGCCAAAGGTGACGTCAGCGGTCCCGTCGATGGCCCCGCCGAGCGGATCGACGGTCTGCACCTTGCCGACGGCGTCGTACCTCTCGAGCACGAAGCCCGGCGGGTTGATGTGCGTGCCGTGGCATCCGGCGCACCCCGCGGGGGAGGTCAGCGCCTCGACGGCCTCACGCTCCGTGGAGAACGGCCCCGGAGGCCGCGGCGTCTCGCTCGCGCCGGGCACGGGCGCCAGGTCGATCCCGAGCAGCCTGTTGGCGACGAACGCGCCCCGAAGGATCGGGTTCGTGGCGTCGTAACGCGCGTAGGAGCTCAAGAACCCGACGCGGGTCAAGAACCCCGGCCGCTCGTTCGGATCGAGCTCCACCCGCGTCAGATCCGCGCCGTAATCGGCCGCGTCGAGCCCATAGAGCGGAGCGGTGTCCTGATTGACGTAACCGACGTTGCTCAGGAAGAGGTCCTTGAACGACCCGCCCTCGAACGCCACCTCCTCGAAGAGGGCGTCCATCTCTGCCATCATCGGAGCCACTGCGTCCGGGGAGTAGTCGGGGAAGCGGGTCGTGTCGTGGTCGGCCGCTCCCCAGCGCGAACCCGGGCGAATGTCCGCATAAGCACGATGGAACCGGGTCACGACCGGCGCCGTCTTTTCGCGGTCCAGGATCATCCGCTGCGCCTGCGCCAGGATCTGCTCCCTGGTGGCGAGCTGGCCAGCGTCGGCCGCGGCGTCCAGGATGTCATCTGGAATGGAATCCCACAGCAGGACCGAGAGCCTCGTCGCCACCTCGTGGCTGGAGAGCTTGATCGCGCTTCCTTCGGGCTCCTGCGCCAGCTCAGGGCGCATGATGAACGAGGGCGAAGCGAGGAAGGTGAGGAGGATGGCCTCGGCGATCTCTTCGGGCGTGCCCCGGGGCTCCACGGCGGTGAGCCGCAGGAAGCTCTGCACCTCTTCTTCGAGCAGAGGACGGCGGAAAGCCTTGCGACCGAAGGCGACAATCGTCTCTTCCAGGCACCTGGACGCCGCCGGATCGCAGGCGAGGAACCTGGGCTTGTTCGGCCCGCCCATCACCTCGGCGGCGATGTGTTCGGCGGCCGCGAGATAGCCGCTCCATGCGGGCTCTGTCATGTCCCCCTCGAAGTCGGGGACGAGGAGCGCAGATGGCGGGAGATTGCCGGCGCCCTCCAGCGCCGTCACGCCGAGCAGATCCCGCACCACCGCGTCGTACTGCCGGTTGAGCAGGCGCGGGATCTGGGACGTCACCGGGATGCTGGGCAAGCAGGAGTCCCCCCCTCCTACGCCGGATCCCCCTCCTACGCCGGATCCCCCCCCGACGCCGGCCGCGGTGCCGCTGCCGCCGCCGCTCTGATCCTCGCGGTCGGTGCCCTTGCCCAGGATCGTGATCCCGCACCCAGAGGCGACGAGCGAGAGCGCCGTGAAGCAGCAGAGCGAGGATACGGCGCGCCAGAGCCTCATGACAAAGCCTCCCGGCGTACAATTCCCGGGGGGCTTCCCCGCGATCACAATTTCGTCGCGCACGTCGACCCGGCGCCCGCGCCGATGCGGCCAGCGTGGGGCCTGCTCGGGCGCGCTTCGAAGGAGCGCCGGGTCAGGCGCTTCTTCCTGGTTCCTGGCGTATTCCCTCCTCAGTTTCCGCGGACGCGCAGACGGAACGAATCTGTCTGGGTAAGATCGGCGAGCAGGTCGAGAATCGTGTAACCGTCGGCAGACAGCTTGGCGTCGAGCTCATCGACGTCGCAGACGTCGTTCGGGTTCGGCTGCCGCCCGGTGGCGAAGGTGACCCACCGCTCGGCATAGTGGTGCTTGGCCGCCCGGGCGACGGCGAGCTCGTTCATCAGCTCGAGCGGTGTCTCGATCGTCTCGGTGATGTCCATGCCGACGTGGACGTCGGCGGTTCCATCGATGGGGCCGCCGAGCGGATCGGTGGTCTGCACCTGGCCGACGGCGTTGTATCTCTCGAGCACGAAGCCTGGCGGATTGATGTAAGGGACGTGGCACCCGGCGCACACCGCCGGGGAGGTCAGCGCCTCGACGCGCTGGCGTTGCGTTGTGTATTCGCCCGGAGGGGGCACCGGCTCCGCGACAGGCGGGGGCACCAGGCTGATCCCGAGCAGCCTCGAGATGAACGCGCCCCGGAGGATCGGGCTCGTGGCGGCGTAAGACGAGTACGAGCTCAAGAACCCGACGCGGGTCAAGAACCCAGGCCGCTCGGCCGGGTCGAGCTCCACCCGCGTCAGCTCCGCGCCATAATTCGCTGGATCGAGCCCATAGAGCGCCGCGGTGTCCTCGTTGACGAAAGCGACGTTGCTCAGGAAGAGGTCCTCGAAGGACCCCCCTTCGAACGCCACCTCCTCGAAGAGGGCGTCGATCTCCGCCATCATGGGAGCGACCGCGTCCGGGGAATAGTCGGGGTACAGGGTCGTGTCGTGATCGTGGATTCGCCAGTGCGAGATCGGACGAATCTCCGCATAATCACGATGGAAGGCGACCACGACCGGCGCCGTCTTCTCGCGGATCCGGATCATCCGCTGCGCCTGCGCCAGGATCTGCTCCCGGGTGGCGAGCTGGCCAGCGTCGGCCGCGGCGTTCAGGATGTCATCTGGAACGGAGTCCCAGAGCAGGAACGAGAGCCTCGCCGCCACTTCGTAGCTGGAGAGCTTGAGGGCGCTTCCCTCCGGCTCCTCTGCCAGCTCGGGGCGCAGGATGAACGAGGGCGAGGCGAGGAAGGTGAAGAGGATGGCCTCGGCGATCTCGTCGGGCGTGCCCTGGGGCTCCACCGCGGTGAGCCGCAGGAAGCTCTGCACCTCTTCTTCGAGCAGAGGACGACGGAAGGCCCTGCGACCGAAGTCGATGATCGTCTCTTCGAAGCACCCGGACACCGCCGGATCGCAGCTGACGAACCTGGACCTGTTCGGCCCGGCGATCACCTCGGCGGCGATCTGCTCGGCGACCGCGAGGTAGGCGTTCCATGCGACACCTGTCATGTCCCCCTCGAAGTCGGGGGCGAGCAGCGTCGACGGCGGGCCGTTGCCGGCGCTCGCCAGCGCCGTCACGCCAAGCAGATCCCGCACCGCCGCGTCGTACTCCCGGTTGAGCAGGCGCGGGATCTGGGACGTCGCCGGCACGCCGGGGAAACAGGGATCCCCCCCGCCGCTGCCCGGGCCCTCCCCGACGCTGACCGTGGTGCCGTGGCCAACGCCGCCGCCGCCGTCTCCACCGCTACCGCCGGTGTCGTCACCCACGATCGTGATCTCGCACCCAGCGACGATGAGCGAGAGCACCGAGAAGAAGCCGAGTGAAGGTACGGCTTTCAAAGGTGTCATGACAAAGCCTCCCGCCGTAGCAATCTCCGAGGCTCTCCCCCGGGATCACAATTTCGTCGCGCGTCGCTCCCTGCGGCCGGTGATCAGGCCGGTGATCAGAGCGAGAGGCCGGCGCCGACGCGGAGCGTCCACGTGACCGCGGGCACCTCGTGGATGAGCTGCGCGGGCTGCTCGAACATGAACGATCGCCGCACCAGCGGAAATTCCGGTCCACCTTGCGCGTCGATCCGCACGAGGGCCCCGAGCGAGGCGGTCACGCGCGCGAGGAGCCCGAGGCTGGCCCAGGGGACGGTGCCCTCGTCCACGTCGGAGATCGCCTTGCCGACCAGCCCGGTGCCGTGAAGGAAGCCGCCCTCCGCGCCCACGCAGGGCCCGAGCGAGAGCCGGCGTGCCGGGCGGAAGAGGTCCGCGCAGGCGTCGACCCGACCGATCCCGCGCACGAAGCGAGCGCCGCCCGGCCCCGCGTCGACCGCGCCGGTGGCGGCCACCTCGGCGGCGACGCGGAACGCCGCGCCGAGGCCCAGATCGGGGCGCAGCTCGACGAAGGGCCCCCCGCCGAGCAGCGCCTCGGGGGCGACCCCGGAGGCCGCGCTCCCCTGGACGCCGAGCGTCCACGGGCGCTGCTCCACGGGCGGCCGTCGCGGCCGCGGAGGGTGCGAGGCCCCCGCGACCGGCGGCGGCGGGCGGCTCGGCGCGGTCGCGGGGCGCGCGGCCGGCGCCGGTGGGGCCGGCGAGGCGGCGGGCGGCGGCGCGGGCAGCCGCGGCGAGCTCCCCGCGCCCGGCGCTGCGGCGGGCTCCGCGGCGGGCGGCGGGGCCGCGACGGGATCCACGGCCGGCGCTGGCGCCACGCCGGCATCCCGAGCTCCGCCAGCCTCCGGAGCCTCGGACGAGCGCGGCCCGACGGCCGGCGGTTGCGGATCGAGAGACGCGGTGGGGTCGACCCGGAGGGCCGTGATGAGCGCCAGGGCCGCGACGACCTCGCCGCACGTCGAGCCGTCGACCTCGCGGACGCGCGCGTCCTCGCCTTTGCCGAGCGTGATCCGGCCGCGGCTCCTGTCCGCGCTCGAGGTGATGCGCACCCGCACGTCGAGCGCCGCTTCGTCCGCCGCGGCGGCGCGGGCGAGGTCCGTGCGCGCGGTCACCTCGCGCAGGAACGCCGCGGCGTCGGGACAGCCGTCGTGCGCCTCGTACGCGATGCGCAGGCGCTGGATCTCCGCCCAGGCGTCACCCCCGGTCAGGGCGCCGGCGAGCACGACGACAGCTGCGAGCCAGCGCGGGTGGAGCACGGCACTCTCGAACGCACGCACGGCGCGGGAGGGTACACCGAGCCATCGTCCGCGGCGGCATTGCGGTCATCGCCGTGCGCATCTCGGGCTCGATCCCGGGCCATTTCGCCCCTCCGCGTGGCCCAGAGCCGCGAGGGCGCTCGGCGCATCCCCATCGCCGGCGCGCCACGGACACGTCCCATCGCACATTGGCACACCGCGAATCGATTCAGGCCAACATGAGCCGAACACCCTGGCGCAAACGAGGCATCTATCGGCGGAATGATTGATGATTTCCCTGGCACCGCCCGTGCGAGAGCGCACGGCCCGTGGAGGTGTTCATGGCACAGTTTCAGCGTACAGCGCTCGCGCTCATCGTCCCCGTCTCGTTGTCGATCGCCTGCTCGTCGTCGAGCGACGCGCCGCCGCACGAGCCGCTCCAGCTAGGCGAGGCGCCGGCGGCGATCTGCGGCGGCGGCGCGACCCGCGAGGGGGACGGCTCCGGCCGCGACCCGGTGGCGGGCGTGGGCGCGGGCACGGGCACGGGCGCGAGCGCGGGCGTGGGATCGAGCTCGAGCGGCGGCTCCGCGGACCCCAACACCGAGCCGCCGGGTGAGCCGCCCGTGGGCGGAGCGGGCAGCGGGGGTTCCGGGGACGGCAGCGGCGGCTCCGGGGGCGGATGCGCCGAAGGCGGGGCCGGCGGCGGTGGCGGCGACGGCACCGGCGGGTGCGGCGACGAGGGCGGCGGCAGCGGCTCGGCCGGCGGCGGCAGCGGCTCGGCCGGCGGCAGCAGCGGCTCGGCCGGCGGCGGCGGCAGCACAACGACGGGCAGCGGGGCCGGCAGCTCGCGGGACGCCGGGCCCCGGCTCGCGCCGCAGGCCAGCGGCGGCTCGTGCGCGGGGGTCAACCTCTCCACGCCGCTCACGCTGTACCTCTCGTCCGACGACTCCAACTCGATGGCGTCTCCGGTCATCGTCCGCCGCCAGATCGAGCGCGGCGCGCCGCTGATCGACCCCTATGTCATCCGCACACACGAGTTCCTGAATTACTACCGGTACTCGTTCGCCCCGGCCGAGCCGGGAGAGCTCTCGATCGTATCGCAGCTCGGATCCTGCGTTCTCACGGGCGATCTGGCGCTCCAGATCGCTGTGCAGTCGAGCCGGGCGCCCGCCGCGCGCGAGCCCATGACGATCACGCTCGTGCTCGACACGTCGGGATCGATGTCGGGAGAGCCGATCGAGCTCGAGCGGGCTGCTGTCCGGGCCATCGCGTCGACGCTCATCGAGGGCGACGTCGTGAACGCGGTCACGTGGAATACGGGGCAGAGCCCCGTGCTCGAGGGCCACGTCGTCTCGGGCCCCGACGACCCCGTCCTGCTCGAGGTCGCGAGCGCGATCGAGGCCGACGGAGGCACCGACCTGAACAGCGGCCTCGCCGCGGGGTACGCGCTCGCCAACGCGCACAGGGCAGTGGGCGGCATCAACCGCGTCGTGCTGATCAGCGATGGACAGGCCAACGCCGGGGTGACCGAGGAGCAGATCATCGGAGCGAACGCCGAGGACGCGGACGGAGAGGGCATCTACCTCGTCGGCGTCGGCGTCGGCGACGGCGTGAACGACACGCTCATGGACGTGGTCACCGACGCCGGCCGCGGCGCGTATGTCTATCTCGACAGCGCCGACGAGGCGCGGCGCGTCTTCGTCGACCGGTTCGCCGAGACGGTCCTCGTCGCCGCGCGCGACGTGAGGATCGAGCTCACGCTGCCCCCGTACTTCGGCATCCAGAAGTTCTATGGAGAGGAGTACTCGCCTGATCCGGCCAAGGTGCGCACGCAGCACCTCGCCCCGAGCGACTCGATGATGCTGTATCAGATCCTCCGCCCGTGCGACCCGTCGCTGCCGAGCGCGAGCGACCCGTATCGGGTCCGCGTCACCTGGCGCGACGCGACGACCGGTGAGGCGAAGGAGGCCGTGCAGCAAACCACGCTCGGAGGGCTCGGCATCGACGACGGCAACCTCACGAAGGCGGCGGCGATCATCGCGTATGCCGAGGCCCTGAAGCAGCTCGCCGAGCTCGGCCCCTTCGAACGCGCCAGCGCGCTCTCGGCCGCCCGGGAGACCGTCCTCGCCGCGAACACGACCGGCGCGGACGCCGATCTCCTCGAGATCGCCGCGACCCTCCAGAAGATGATCGACAACCAGGCACCGAGCCCCTGAGCGCTCCCGCCGAGGCGGGGCGCGCGGCGCCCCCTGGCCGCGATCAGCGGCGGCGCGACGGCAGCGCTTCGGCGAGGTAGGTGAGCAGCTCGCCCTCGTCGTCGCTGATCAGCCGGTCGACGCCGTCCTCGCGGTTATGGCGCCGGACCTGCAGCGCCCCGGCAGGGGTCTGCACCAGGACGGCAATGCGCTCGAAGCCGCGCACCGAGGCCGTCCGCAGCCGCAGCGTCGCCTCTTCGAACTTCGGATCGTTTCGCCCCGGGGCCGCGCGGATGTCGAGGAGCAGCGACATCGCCGTCCGATCCACCGGGGCGAGCGCCGCGGTGACCTCCCGACACTTCTGCTCGATCTGCTCGATGGAATCGAATGGCTGCGCGGACCGCGTGATCCTCACGAGCTTCGCCGTGTGATCGATGCCAACGACGAAGTGCGCGTTGCGCAGGACCTCCCTCATGAACGCCGCGCCCATGATAGCGTGGATCCATTGACGAGCCGAGCGGAAGCGCGCGGCGCGAGGTGCCCAATCATGTGAGCCGCTTCACCCAGCAAAGGACGAAGTCGCGGAACACCGCCACGTTCCGCGGCACGTGCCGCGCGCTGGGATAGACGAGGTACAGCGTCCCTGCGCGCTGCGACCACTCCGGCAGCACGTGGACGAGGCGGCCGCTCGCCAGCTCGGGCGCGGCGAGGACGCGCGGGAGCGGCCCGATACCGCCCCCCGCCCGGAGCAGCGAGCGGATGAGCTGGAAATCGTCGGTCGCGATGCGCCCGGTCGCCATCGCGTCGCGCACCGCGCGGGGGCCGTCGACGGGCTGCTGTCCGCGCCGGGCATTGGGGAGGAACACCACCCGCTCGTGGTCGGCGAGCTCCTCGAACGCGCGGGGCAGGCCGCGCCGCGCGAGGTACGCCGGCGCAGCGAAGAGCTGCACGTAGGAGTCGAGCAGCTTGCGCACGACAAGCGAGGAGTCCGGGAGCTCGGCCGTCGCCCGGAGCGCCACGTCGAAGCCCTCGCGCAAGAGGTCCACCCGCCGCGTGGACATGTCGACCTCGAGCGACAAGAGCGGATAACGCGCCCCGAACTCGACGAGCATCTCTCCGAGGAAAGACTCCCCACCATCCGGGGGAGCGCTCAGCCGTATCGTGCCCTGGGGCTGCCCTTGATAGGCGTCCAGCGCCTGCGCCGCGTCGCGGAGACCGGCGATGTGCGGCGCCACGTCGGCGAAGAAGCGACGGCCCGCCTCGGTCAGCGCCACGGCGCGCGGCGACCGCTGGAGGAGACGCACCTGGAGGCCGTCCTCGAGCCGCGTCACCGCCCGGCTCACCGTCGACTTCGGGACCCCGAGCTGCTCCGCCGCGGCGGTGAACGAGCCCAGCTCC
Source organism: Sorangium sp. So ce327 (assembly GCF_051530205.1). Lineage (NCBI taxonomy): Bacteria > Pseudomonadati > Myxococcota > Polyangiales > Polyangiaceae > Sorangium > Sorangium sp. So ce327. The sequence goes on from NZ_CP150330.1 coordinate 8,097,193, forward strand.
GCCACCCGGGCGAACGCGGCGATCTCATCGAGCTGGGGCGCCCGGGCAGGGCGCGCCCGCGCTGCCGCGCGGGGGCTGGGCATGGTAGGACCTCACGAGGGGGAAACGGCGCCGGTCGGGGGGCTCTCGCCAGGTTGCGCCAGCGCAACGTTGAGTTGAGCCGTTGCACGATAGCACCGGGCGCCGCGAGGGCGCATTAGGAAAGGCACGGGCGCTCCGATCGGGAGAGCCCGCCACACCTCAGCGAGGCTCACCATGAACAACGTCAAGCGTTTCGCCCCCACCGCCGCCCGCATCCTGCAAGGGCTCGTGTTCTTCGTGTTCGGGCTCAACGGCTTCCTGCAGTTCCTGCCGCAGCCCCCGGCCCCCGAGGCCGCGGCCAGCTTCGCCGGCGCGCTCGCGGCGACGGGGTACATGTTCCCGCTCATCAAGGGGACCGAGGTCGTCGCAGGCGCGCTGTTGCTCTCGAACCGCTACGTGCCCCTCGCGCTCGCGCTCCTCGCGCCCGTCGTCGTGAACATCGTCGCCTTCCACACGTTCCTCGCGCCGGCGAACCCGGTCACAGGGCTCGTCCTCGCCCTCCAGCTCTACCTCGCCTTCGCGTACCGCGCCGCGTTCCGCCCGATGCTCGCCGCGCGCGTCGACGCGAGCGCCGGCGCGGAGCAGAGCAAGCTCCGGCCTGTCGAGAGCGCGGCTTGAGCGGCACGTCCGCGCCGGCCCGATCGGCGGCCGTCGCCGTCAGCGCCGATACAGGATGCGGCCGCCGGTCTTCGCCAGGGCGTACCGGAAGCCGCGCGCCAGGTCGACGTGCGTGACCATCGCGCCGACGTCCAGGCCCTGAGCGACCATCATCTGCGCCGCCCCCGCGGTCACGCCGACGAGCACCGCCTCCGCGCCGAGCAGCGCCGCCGCCTGCGCCGCCCGGACGAGCTGGTTCGCCGCCGTGGCGTCGACCACCGCCATCCCCGTCACGTCGATCAGCACCACCTGCGCGTCGTGCTCGTGGATCTCCTTCAGCAGCGACGCGATGAAATGGCTCGATCGCTGGGCATCCATCGTGCCCACCACGGGCATGACCAGGATTCCATCGGCGATCGGCACAACGGGGCTCGACAGCTCATGGATCGTCCGGAGCATCGACTCCTGGAGCTCGTTGGCCTGCTCCAGCTCGGTGGTCCGCTCGGAGATCCGGCTGAACAGCCGGGCGTTCTCGATGGCCACGGCCGCGGTGCCGGCCACGCGCTCGAGGAACGGCACGTCGTCGCTGCCGCAGGCGTCCTCGCGCTCGCTGCTCAGGACGAGGACGCCGACCACGCTGCCCCGCGCCCGCAGCGGCACCCCGACGAGCGTCCGCGCGCCGGCGTGCCCGCGGAGGAGCGAGGCGTCCTCGCGCCCGCCGTGCCCGGCCGGATCGACCACGAGCGGGCGGCCTGCGTCGAGCACCCGGCCGACCAGCGAGCGCGGCGAGAAGGACACGCGCTCCTCGATGACGGGCTCCCTGCGCGCCGCCACGCCGATCAGCAGCACCTCGATCGGCCGGCCTGCGGCGTTGCCCTCGACGCGCCGGCTCGCCACGCGGTGGGCCGCGTCGAGCGCGAGGTGATCGCTGAGCGTCGTGGACCACGGCGTGTGCTCGAGGGTGACGCAATCGACGCCGGTATGGATGATGCGCGAGGCCGGCAGCTCCGCGAGCGTCGGCTCGACGCCCTGGGTGATCATCCGGTGGACGATCTCCGCGGCGCGATACCCCATGTCGTACTCGCGCTGCACGATCGTCGCGTGGATCGCGCCCCGGCGGAGCAGCGCGACCGTCGCGGAGAACAGATCGAACGCGACGATCTTGAGCTCTCCGCCCCTGCCGATCTCCCTCGCGGCGCGGCCCCATGCCGGCCCGCCGCCGGCCGCCACCCCGAAGGCGCCGGCGATGTCCGGCCGCCGCTGGAGGGCCGCCCGCGCGAGCTCCGTCCCGAGCTCCAGGTCGTGGTCGCTGTCCTCGTGCGGGGGCAGCACGGTGAACTCGGCCCCTTCCATCGCCGCGCAAAACCCCGCGATGCGCTCGCGCGTGTTGATCGCGTCCTTCGTGGGCCGCTGCGACGCCACGACCCCGCCGCTCGGCAGCAGCCGCCGCATCATCTCGCCCGCCAGCCTGCCCGCCGCCACGTTGTCCGTGCCGATATAAAGAGGGGCCCGGCTGCCCGGGACCGGCGGCGTGTCGACGACGATCACCGGGATCCCCGCCTCCGCCGCGCGCCGGAACCCCTCCTCCGCCTCCTCGGGGGCGCCCGGAGCGATGATGATGCCGTCCACACCCCGCCGGATGCCGTCCTCGAGGATCTCGCGCTGGCCCCCCGGGCCGGCGGGGGGCCCGAGGCGGAAATCCACGGAGATGCCGAGGCCCCGCGCGGCGTCGACCGCGCCGTCGCGCAGGGTGTGAAAGTACGTCATGGGGGCCGACCGCCCGGCCCGGAACACGCGGGCGTCCAGCTCGCCCGAAGCGGCGGCGGCGCCCTCTCCGCCGCCGGCGTCCTCGACGAGCCACAGCTCCACCGAGGCCCATTGCTGGTCGATCTGCACGCTCTTGATGCCGTGAGCGAGCGTGTCCAGCAGGTGGTCCGGCTCCACCGTGGTGCCCACCGCGTTCAGCACCTGCTCGAGCAGGCGAATCTCCTGCGCCAACCTCGCCTTCTCGTCATAGAGCCTGTGCCGCTCCAGCGCGGCCCCGGTGGCGTCCAGGAGCACCTCGAGCATCGCGCGGCGCTCGCCCTGCGGAGCCTCGAGGGTCGCCTGCTCCAGCGCGAGATAGCCCGCCGGCGCTCCCCGGACGACGACGGGCGCGACAAGCACCCCCGCGCCGCCGGGCACCGCGCCCTCTGCCGCGATCGCGAGAGGCAGGTGCGCTTCATACCACGCATGTGCACTGACAACGCACATCCCGCTCGCCGCCTCGGGCGCCGCGCGCGGGGCACGCGGGCCGCTCTCGGTGGCGAGGCCCGCGTCGGTCGGGAGGTTCACCCCCTGCCGAGCGAACGCGTCGAACCCTTCGAGCACCCTGTAGACGAGGCGGTTCCCTTCGCAGAGGAGCAGGCTGCCGCGCGGCGCCCGCGGCGCGATCGCCATGGCCCGTCGCACGATCTGCTGCAATGTCGCGAAGAGATCCACTCCATGCCGCATACGGGTCCCGCTCGATCCGCCGTCACGACGCGCGACGCGAGGGCCCAGAAGGCGCGATGAACCACAGTTCTGTCAAGGTCGATTTGCCCATCTCCCCAGGTGTGTGGGCCGGCTCGCGGCCCGCCGTCAACGGCCGAGGTCGCCGGGGAGAGGACGAGTCGACGGCGCGGCACGCGCTACTCGCAGGGCAGGATGCGCAGCACCTGGATCGTGGTGTTCGAGCTGCCGGGCGCGGCGAAGGCCACGCTCCCGTCGGGAAACGCGACGAAGTCCTGGTAACGATTGCCGAGCACGTCGACCTCGAGCGGATCGCCCTCGGCCTCGCCGGTGGCGCGATCGCGTGTCTGTACGTACAGCGCGCGCGCCGCGTCGTTGCGGGCGAGCTCGCCGGCCCTCGTCGTTGTCTCCCAGGCCGCGAGCATGCGGGAGCGGCCGTAGGCGGCCAGGTGCGGAGCGCGGTGGTTCATGCCCGCGTCGCTGGCGATCGTGAGGTCCTTGTCCGCGGCGCCGTCGGTGAAGTGGAGCAGCCGGACCTCCGCGAGCCCGTTCGCGCCCGCCGGCTGGCCCGAGCGGATATTGCTCGTCGTGAGCCAGTAGCCGCCGCCGGCCGCCGTGACGAGGTTTCCAAGGTTCGAGTAGGCGAGATCGACCGGATAGATGGTCTTGTAATTCGGCGCGAACGCGATGCGGTTGTTGTTGTCGGTCTTGCACACCGTCACGAACTTCCGGGCGCTGTCGTCCCAGAGGATGCGCTCGTAACCGCTGTGGCTGCATCCCCAGTCGAAGCCGTCCCTCTGCAGCGCGCCGTTCGCGTCGACGACCTTCATGCGATCGCCCTGGTGGATGTTGATGCATCCGCCTTGCGAGACGCTGATCGCGGCGCCGAAATAGCCCGCATAGCGCGAGCCGTCGAAGGCGATGCGGCCGTGATGCGCGTACCACCAGATCATGGTCACATCGGGCCCGGTGGGGCCTGTCGAGTAGGGCGGCAGCGCGGCGCTCGAGCTCGTGAGCTTCGTCGCCCAGGTCGCGCGCTCGCCGTCGAAGCGGGCCATGTACATGTCGTGACAGGCGATCGGAGGGGACGGCGGCGTACCGCACAGGTTCGAGGGCGTGCCGCAATTCAGCGTCCCGCCGCCCTCGGCATCGCGGGTGAGCAGCAGCACGCCGCCGTCGTCGTCGGCGTGGAGGTCGGCGAAGTCGTTCGCCGGCAAGCCGAACGAGCGCCCCACGGCCCTGTCATCGGCGTCGAGCTGGAGGACGTGGACCTGTCCGTCGTCGCTCATCCATGCCAGGCGCGACCCGCCGGACGGTATCGGCGAGATGACGAGCGGCTTCAGCGCGGCCTCATCCTCGTTGTTGATCACGCGGCTCCCGACGTCGACCTGGGTGATGCGAATGCGGTCGCGGGTGACGCCGCACGCGCCTGGGCCCGGATCCCCGCCCGCACCTCCGCCGCTCGCGCTCGACGCTCCGCCGCCGCTCGCGCTCGACGCTCCGCCGCTCGCGCTCGACGCACCTCCGCCGCTCGCGCTCGATGCGCCTCCGCCGCTCGCGCTCGACGCACCGCCGCCGCTCGCGCTCGATGCGCCTCCGCCGCCGCTCGCGCTCGACGCCCCTCCCCCGCTCGCGCTCGATGCGCCTCCGCCGCTACTCGACACCTCACCGCCCGACTCGCCAGCGCAGCCCGGGGGCAAGGTGATAAGAACCAAAGACCAGATGACTCGCATGGTTCGTCTCGACATCTCGTCACGCTACCGCGCGAGCCGGCCTCTCATGGGGCAGAATCTCCGCTCGGCGCGTTGAGGAAGGCGCCGTGGCGCTCAGCGTGCTGTGCGGAGATCTCGCCGGCGAGGACACCACGCCAGCACCCTGGACCAGAACAGCCATCGAGGGCGGACACCCCCTCACCCACAGCCGCGCGAGGAGTCCCAGGCTCCTCCCGCAGGTCCCCGGTGAGGGGGCCCGGCGGCTCGGCAAGGCCTCCAGCGCCCCCCGTGGCGCCCCTGAGCAACGAGCTTGCGGTGCCGAACCGTCGCTCGCGATCCGCCGCGATGGCCGCAGTCTCGCCCGCTCCAGACGACCGACCGCCCCCCGTCACGCGGGCCCTGACGAGCGTTGACATGCACACGCTGGCCTGGTAGGTGAGCGAAGCGTCCGCGCGAGCGCGGCTGGCGGCGAACGACGCGGGTGAGTCCTTGCCTCGCGGAGCCACGGACGCGCAGGGCTTGGCCCCTCTCGGGCGCCACCCACGTCGAAGTTCCGCCGCCAGGCGCTTAAATGCCATGTCGCTGTAAGACACCGCCGCCGTGGACCGGCTCGCTCAACACGGCCGGCGTCGCAGGGGGCGGCAGCACGAGCGCCTTGGCGGATCCGGCGAGGGCAGCGCAGGCAACCTGGGTAAGGTCTCGCGGCTCGTCCGTGCGGGGGGGTTGACGCGGCACAGCTAGCCAGAGTCAGCGGCACGAGGCGCCGGAGGCCCACCCTAGCCTCCGACCCGGCACCATGTTATTGCTAGCCCGCCGATTCCGCCACGCGCGCAATTGATGCGCGCCGGTGGTTCACCTGACTTGAGGAGCGCCGGAGCCACAACAAACGCAACATGCCTGGAAGCCCAGCGCGGGCGTGGAGATGCCGCCTCCACCCTGGCCCGGAGACCAGAGCCCCGGGGCAACCCCCGCGGACGCCGTTGTCGAAAGCGCCCTCTGAACTAAGGCACACGCAAACCACGAGCTGGAGATCCGTTTATGACCGTTGTCACTGGCGACAGAGAGTACTTCCCGGGTGTTGGCAAGATCCCCTACGAGGGGCCTGAGTCCGACAACCCCCTCGCCTTCAAGTGGTACGACGCCAACCGCGTCGTCGCCGGCAAGGCCATGAAGGATCACTTCAAGTTTGCCGTGTGTTACTGGCACACGTTCTGCGGCCGTGGCCACGATCCGTTCGGTCCGGGGACGATCAACTTCCCCTGGGACGAGGGCAAGGACGCGCTGGCCCGCGCCCGCATGAAGATGGACGCGAACTTCGAGTTCATCACCAAGCTGGGCGCGACGCACTACTGTTTCCACGACATCGACCTCGTGGAGGAGGGCGAGAACCGCGCCGAGACGTCGCGTCGCCTCCAGAGCATCGTCGAGTACGCCAAGCAGAAGCAGGGCCAGTCGGGCGTCAAGCTGCTGTGGGGCACGGCGAACCTCTTCTCCAACCCGCGTTACATGAACGGCGCCTCCACGAACCCGGATTTCTCCGTGCTGGCCTACGCCGGCGCCCAGCTCAAGGACGCCCTCGACGCGACCATCGCGTTGAACGGTGAGAACTACGTGTTCTGGGGCGGCCGCGAAGGGTACATGAGCCTGCTGAACACGGACATGAAGCGCGAGAAGGCGCACTTCGCTCGCTTCCTGACCATGGCCCGCGACTACGCGCGCTCGCGCGGCTTCAAGGGCGTCTTCTTCATCGAGCCCAAGCCCATGGAGCCCTCGAAGCACCAGTACGACTTCGACGCCGAGACCGTGATCGGGTTCCTGCGCGAGCACGGCCTGGACAAGGACTTCAAGCTCAACCTCGAGACGAACCACGCGACGCTCGCCGGCCACACGATGGATCACGAGATGCAGGTGGCCGCGGACAACGGCATGCTCGGCAGCATCGACGCCAACCGCGGCGACTACCAGAACGCGTGGGACACCGATCAGTTCCCCTACAACATCAACGAGACGGTCGAGATGATGCTCATCCTGCTCCGCAGCGGTGGGTTCCAGGGCGGCGGCGTCAACTTCGACGCCAAGCGCCGCCGCAACTCGAGCGATCTCGTCGACACCTTCCACGGGCACATCGGCGGCATGGACGTGTTCGCCCGCTCGCTCCTCATCGCCGATGACCTGATCCGCAAGTCGCCGCTCGAGGCGATGCGCAAGGCGCGCTACGCGTCCTTCGACGGCGGCAAGGGCGCCGAGTTCGAGCAGGGCAAGCTGACGCTGGAGCAGCTGGCCGAGATCGGCAACGCTGGCGGTGAGGTCAAGCTCACGAGCGGTCAGCAAGAGCTGTACGAAAACATCGTCAATCGCTGGATCCGATAAGCCGAGCGATCGAGGGAACGACAGCCGGGCGACGCAGCTGCGCGCCCGGCTGTTTTTCTTTCCGAGACGATGTCGCTCTCCTGCGGATGATCCACTCCGCGACGGCGACGTTGATCACCCAGCCGGCACCCATCAGGACCGCTCTGACGCCCTCGCCCGGCGCGCCGAAGAGCAGCACCCACGGCATGTGGGTCAGCACCTGAGTCCCCGCGCCCAGGCCGATCGCGTAGCCGCGCAGCATGAAGGCGCCGTGACGGACGAAGTCGCGCCGCGAGATGGCGACGAGGCCGAGCACGAGCGACATGAACATGGCAGAGCCGAACAGCACCCGGAGAACGGCGAGGGCGTCGCCGTCTCCCTCGGGGAGCTCGTAAGACGCCTGCATCCACAGACCCGAAGCGGCAGCGACGAGCCCTGACGGGGCCACGGCCCACCCCGCAGCGCGGTGCCAGCGAGGCTGCCGGCGGCGAAAGCCCGGGGAGAACTGGAACGCGCCCAGGACCGAGAACACGCTCACGCTGAGAATGTGCAGCACGATGGGCACGGGCGCAGCGAAGAAGCGGGCGTTGTCCGGGGTGACCTTGGCGCCGACGCTCAGCTCGGCCAGGCGGAAGGCGCCGGCCACCACGGGGACCGCGCTGAGGCCGAGCAGGAGCGCGGGTACGAGCCAGTCTCGCTTCGCCGAGGGGGTCGAGGTGCTCTCGTTCGTCATGCCGTCAAGCTAGGGACGGCGCTGGATGCGTCGCAATTGGCGCAAATGGCGGATCCGGGTCGGCCGATTGCCCGATGGGGTGATCGTACTTTCGGCCAGGTGCACCGCCACCTGGCCCCGGGCTGACCGGTCAGTCGCGGACGCGGCCGGTCTCGTAGGCCCAGATGGCGATCTCGACCCGGTTGCGCGCGCCGAGCTTGGTCATGAGGCTGGCGATGTGCGCCTTGACGGTGCTCAGGCTGATGTGGAGATCGTCGGCGATCTCGGCGTTGGTTCGACCGCGGGCCACGATGAGGAGGACCTCCTCCTCGCGGGCGGTAAGGGCCTCCCCGGGCTGTGCTCGTGGCAGCTGAGGCCGAGAGGCGGCGAATGTGGAGAGGAGGCGGGCGGTGACACGTGGCGCGATCAGGGCGTCGCCGCTCGCGGCGGCGCGGATGGCCTGCGCGAGCAGGTCGGGACCGGCGTCTTTCAGCAAGAAGCCGCGGGCGCCGGCCTTGAGCGCGCCAACCACGTAGTCGTCGTGATCGAAGGTGGTGATCACCACGACCGCCAGGGGACGGTCGACGGTCGGGCCGGCGAGCCGTCGGGTAGCTTCGATGCCGTCGATCCCGGGCATGCGGATGTCGAACAGGCACACGTCGGGGCGGAGGGCGAGCGCCAGCTCCACGGCCTTGTGTCCGTCGCCGGCGACGCCCACGACCTCGATGTCGGGCTGGGCGTCGAGGAGGATGCTGAGCCCGGTGCGGACGATCTCTTGATCGTCGGCGACGAGGACGCGAATGCTCAACTGGACTGTCCTTTCCGAGGCAGCACGGCCGTCACCGTCCAGCCGCGCCGTGGGCCCGGGCCCGCATGGCACGTACCGCCGAGCAACGTCGCTCGTTCGATCATGCCGACCAAACCGTATCCCGCCGACGTGGAATGGCCGGGGTGGGCCCCCTGGCCGTCGTCGGTGACCCGCAGACGCACGGACGTGTCGTCGGCCGTGACCTCCACGTCGATCCGGGTCGCGTGGCGAGCGTGCCGGCGAGCGTTGGTGATCGACTCCTGCGCGAGGCGAAAGACCGCGGCGGAGACCGACGATGGCAGGTCATCGAAGCTCCCGGTCAACTTCACCTCGACAGGAGCCCCTGTGGCGGATGGGCCCGCGAGCTGTCCGAGGTCGGCGACCCGCGGGCTCGGCGCGAGCTCGGCCGACTCGCCTCGACGCAGGAGCCGGACCATCGTGCGCATCTCGCCGAGGGCGCGAGACGCCTCGTCCGCGATCACGCGGAGCGCGTCGACAGGCGCCTCGGGGCGAGCCGACGCGGCGACCAGGCCCGCCTGCGCGCGGATCGCGATGGCCGATACATGGTGGGCCACGGTGTCGTGCAGGTCGCGGGCGATCCGCTCTCGCTCGGCCAGCTTGGCTTCATCGAGCTCTCGCAGGCGCACGCGATCCCGGTAGCGCACCGCCGCGCCGAGCGCCATCGTCGAGAGAAGGACGGCGTAGCCCCCGATGACATCGCCCGTCCTGGCATGAGAACGGATCATGTCGACCGCCGCCGAGGTCACCATGATCGGCAGCCCGATCATCGCTTCACGCCCCGTACCCCACCGGAACAACGAATAAGGCAGCAGCACCATGTAGACCATCGCGTAGAGCCCCGGCGACGCGCTGCCGGTCGCCATCACGGCGAGCTGGTTCGCGATGAGGAGGCCGAACGCGATCACGACCATCTGCAGCGGCCTGGTCCTCCGCCAGAGCAGCGTCGGCAAGAGCCCGATGCAGAGGACCAGCGAAGCGATCCGCCACGGCAGGTCGCGCCGGATCGCGACCTCGATCGACCCGAGCGCGGCGAACACGGCCAGGAGCACCCAATCCATCCGGACGCGCCGAGGGGGGTGCGGCGCTCGCGGCTCGGACGCCACGGATCGAAAGAACTCGCGCACCTGCCTCATGAGAAGAGCCGGCTTGACTCCATACCCATCGTTCGAGCGAACCAGCACGACGACCTGGCGTGCTGGTCGCAGCATAGACCGGATGGACGCCGCGCACGAGGCCTCGATGGGGGCGCTCTCGCGATGGCCGGCCGCGCCGCGCCGATCGACGCCCCGAAGCTGCCGGCAGGGAGCCCCCTGTCCGATGGCTCACCTTCTCGACTTGGCCACGGACCGGCGCTCGTTACAAGCAGAGCCCCTGTCCGCAGACGAGCCTGCATTCACAGCCGGTCTCCTGCGAGCCTCCGGAAATGCCAATGCTTGTGTTGCCGGCCGCCCTCAGGTTGGCTTCGATCCTTTCGAGAGCGCATGCCGGGACCTTGAAGTTGTCGGTGATCTGTACGTCCTCGCCCACGCTGCGCAGGGCATCGAGCCGCAGCGTCGCGAGCTCCGTGTTTCGATGGATCCAGAGCCGCGCGTCGACGGCCTCGAGCTTGCGAAAATCGGCTTCCAGCAGCTCGAACGCCAGGTAGATCCACAACGTACCTCGAACTCGCGCCAGGTTCGGCATGCGGATCGCCTTGATCTGCGCCGTGACCAGCTCCCCGCTCGAGGCACTGCCCTCGGCGCGGATACCGCCGACCTCGAGCAAGCTGGGCAAGTCGAGCGTTCCGGCGAAATCGGAGCTGACCGAGATCGTGCCGTTGATCGTGGAGTAAGCGCGCGCCGCAAGGACGTCCGCGTCCGACGCGATGAGCAGATCGCCTTGATGGACGCTGCCTTCAAGCGCCTCCGGGCCGCTCTCACAATCTGCTGCGCCGCCCTCCCCCGCCCCGCCGCCGTCGCTGCCACCGCCCGGACCTCCCGACGCACCGTGAGAGGTCCTGCTCGTTGCGCCGCCCGAGCCCCCCGTGCCCGTGTCGCCCGTACCGGCGCTGTTCCCATCGCCCGAACCGCACGCGATGAGCAACGACACCGCGGTCATCCACGTCAGCCGGTCGAGCCACGATCGAGCCGACCGTCGGATTCTTGCGCATTCTCCGGAAGTTCCGGCAGCTGAATTCACACTCTTCATGAGAGAGGAGGAAATCGAAACGTTCCCGGAGCGTCAAGCCCACAACGGCGCTCGAGGCGACGGCGACCTGCAACGACCTCTATTGCCTCCGTCCGCGCCGAAATGCCGCCGTCGCGCGTCCAGAGCGAGAGGCGCCATTGACCGCGCGAGACGTCGCGTGCCTGGGCGCGCGACGGCGCCGCGTCACCCGCCGTCGTGAGGCCCCAGGATCACCGGCCCGGGAGCGAGCAGCTGCGTGCCGTCCATCAGCCCGACCGCCGCCTGGTTCGTTCCGACGGCGTACCAGAGGACGTCCGCCATGCTGTCGTAGTTCACGTCGGTGCCGGGGCGCAATTCCCAGTCACGGCCGAGCGGCCCCGGGATCACCGGCCCCGGCGCGAGCAGCTCGGCTCCGTCCATCAGCCAGATCGCCATCAGGTTCTTCTGGATGTTGTTCCAGAAGACGTCCCCCATGTTGTCGGCGTTCACGTCCTGCGCGGTGGGCGCCGTCCAGCCCTCGCCTGGCGGCCCCGGGAGCACCGGCCCCGGGGCCAGCAGCTGGCCTCCATCGATCAGCCAGACCGTCATCAGGTTCTGTCGCTCGTTGTTCCAGAGCAGATCCGACATCCCATCGATATTGAAATCGGTCGCCGAGGTGACCGTCCATCCCTCGCCCGGCGGCCCTGTCCGGCATCGGGCCTCGTGGACGCGCCGAGCACGCGCGCCCGTGGAGCGGCAAGCACCAGTCCAGCGGCGGCGAGCAAGCCCGGGTCAGAGTGTGACGGGCACGTTGTGACGATATTTTTTCTCTATCTCGGAGAGCACTCGAACATTCAAAGAGATGCGCGCGGCCGCTGAGCAAGACGGCCTTGACGTGCCGACGTGGGAGATGTAGCCGAGGACATGACTGACCATGGCGTGATATCCATCCTCTCTGTGGGTCGCTCCCTCGCTGCCTGTCTGCCGTTGCTCGCGCTCATCGCCTGCGGCGGAGACGGCGCCAACTCGCCGCCTGCGCCGGAAACGAGCGGCAGCGGCGGCACGGGCACGACGTCGACCGCCGAGAGCGTCGGCGCGACGAGCAGCAGTGGATCCGGTGATTTGCCGGCCGGTGGGACCGGCGGCGGAGGAACGTCCACTGGAGGCGGGGGCGACAGCGCGACCGGCGCGACCAGCGGGACGGGGGGAGGCGGGAACTCCACGGCCTGCACCCGCGAGCTTTTGAAGAGCACGATCGACGCCTATTTCGAAGCGCTTGCGGCGCACGATCCGTCGACACTGCCCCTCGCCGACAACGTAAAATTCACGGAGAACGGCGAAGCCCTGGCGCTCGGTCAAGACGGGCTCTGGAAGACCGCCGGAGCGCTCAAATACGCTCACAGCGCGCTCGACACCGAGACCTGCAGCTCCGCGAGCCAGGCCGTGGTGCCGGACGGCAGCATGGACATCCCGCTCGCCCTTCGCCTCAAGCTCCAGGGTCAGGAGATCATCGAGATCGAGACCATCGCCGTGCGGCCAGGGGACTACAAGGTCTCCGGGCAGAATTTTGCCTCGAACACCGGCGCGATCATCGCGAGCGGGGATGCCGTCAAGTGGGAGGAGCCCGTTCCGGAGGACGAGCGCAACTCGCGGGACGAGCTCGAGGGCTGGATGGAGAAGTACTTCTGGATGTTCCCGGGCGGCGTCTGCAACACGGTCAGCAACTGCAAGCGCATCGAGAACGGCGGCGGGTCGTTCACCTGCAGCGCCGGCGCGAGCTGCAATCCTGGCCAGCCGGGCTCGGGGTCACCCGCGCTTCCCCCTCGTCTCATCTTCGCCGACGTCGAGAGGGGAATCGGGGTCGGGTTCACCATGTTCATGGGGAACACCGATATGCATATGTTCAAGATGCGCGACGGCCAGGTCTACGGCGTGAGCGCGATCCTGGGCGCGGCCAGCAGCTCCGGCTGGGAGTGAGCGAGCTTCGTCTCCGCGCTGTCGCGCCGGGCCGACGGACGGGCCCCGCACCTCGGTGCTCGGGGCCCGTCGTTCACCCACGAACTGCCGTCACGGGATCGTCGGGGCCGTCCACTCCACCCACTTCGCCTTGTCGAGCTGGTTCTTCGGCTTCCAGATGTCGGTGTTCGCGCTGGCATCATCGAGCAAGAACTTTTTGACGAAGGCGTTGACCGCTTCCTGCTCGCCGCCCGCGTAGTCCGTTCCGCAGTGATTGTGCCCGCTGTCGATGTACCCGATGTTCTGCTTCACGCCGAGGGCCTCGTAGACCAACCTGGCGGCTCCGCCCGCCTGATCTGCGTTGTTGGTGCTCAGCCACTCGTAGTTGAGGTTGCCGAGGATCAGGAGGCCGCGAGGCGCCACCATGCTGACCAGCTGATGGTGGTCGATCGGGAGCTTGGTCACCGCGTTGCCGAACTGCTCGATCGTCTTGCTGAACCACTGCTGCTCGCCGTAAGTCCTCGAGAGGTTCTGGACGCCGGAGCTGCCGGTCCTGCCCATGTTGTCGACCTCCGAGACGCGCCACGCCGCAACACCGCCCGAGCCGGACTCCTGCGGGATGGTCAGCGCGATGCGCGAATCCATGGCGCCGACCATCATCGCCCCCTTGCCGTTTCGCGAGCAGCCCGTGACAGCGATCCGCTTCGGATTGATCTGTGCGTCTGGCATGGACTCGAGGGCATCGATGATGCGACTCACGCCCCAGGCCCAGGCGATCAGCGCGCCGCTCTCTGCGCTCCCATGGAACTTGGAGAAGATGCCGCCGCTCCGGTTGCCCTCCGGCTGTACCCCGTTGTGATCGTAGTTGATGATCGCAACGCCCAGCTGCTTCAGCCGGGCCTTGTCGAGAGAGCCGCCGAGCATGATCATCGCAGGGTAGGGCGCTGTACCGGTGCTGGGCAGCTCGACGGTCGGGGCGAAGGAGACATCCTGCGCTCCACCGCTCACGTTGACCGTCAGTTTACCGCCAGCCAGGCTGCCCTTGACGGTGGCCTTCTTGACCTCCTTCGGGCCAGTCTCGTAGTGCTGGATCATCTCCGAGATTTCCCGATGCCGGCACACCCACTGCGCCCGGGTCGTCACCTTGGTACCATCCGCCATGGTGAAGGGATCGTGCAGCTTGTCGTACGCCTTCAGCTCGCTGAAAGCGGGCATGTTGGGCACGGGACAGTCCTCGCCCGGGGTCTCGACCCCGACCAGCGTCGTGGCCCCGCCGCCCGTCGGGTTCGAGCCGCCGGCGCCCGTCGGGTCCGAGCCGCCGGCGCCCGTCGGGTCCGAGCCGCCGACCCCCGAGACGCTCGTCGACGGACCGCCCGTTCCCGAGGTCACGCCGCTGGTGCCGCCGCCGGTGCCGGACACGGACGACGTGTTGCCAGCCGACGACGAGCCGCTCGTCGGGCCGCCGGAGCTGGCGGTGGTGGTGTCATCCTCATCAACTGTGACGCCGCCATCGCTGGGGCCGCACGCGACGAACAAAGGGAGGAGGGCGGTCAGGGGGAGAAGTTTGGAGAAGCTGGGTCGGAACGACATCATGGGACGCCCATTCCCAGCGGACGGCGGTTCGATCACGCTGTTCGCTGGGAATCGCATCGCTGGCGTGAAAAGTCTTCAACCCAGCCGTAAACATCCACCCTACATGCAACCGATGTCATCCCTCCTGATTGGTTCTGGGGGCGCATCGCACCAGGTAGCTCCTGTGGAGCCATCCGATGGGGCGACATTCTTCGAGCAAGGCTTCTCGCCGGGATCTCGTCGCGTCTGGTCGTCTGCTCGCCGGCGAGCGAGCCGGGCCCGGGCGGCGAACGACCGACGCCCGGGGATCACGCCGGAGGGAGGGCAAGGCCAGCATGGCTCTCATGCCCCCCAAGGGCATCACTACTGCAGCACCACATCCATATCCCAGTCAACCCACATGGTCTTCCATTCGCTGACCGGCTGCTGAACGCCATTGTCCAGGATGTTCATGACGTCCGTGTTTGCGCTGGTATTGCCCTCGAACGCTCGCTTGAACATCTCGCCTGCAAGGGCGGTCTGAGTGCCCGAGGCGCCGCAGTGGTTCGCGCTGTACATCGTAAAACCCATGCGCTCCGGGACGCCGAGCGCCTTCCACACGGGCTTCGCCGCCCACGCGGAGAGCGCTTCACAGGTCCCACCCAGGTGACACCACGAGTTCCTGCCGTTGGCGTTCGTGAAGTGCACCAGGTGCCGCGGAGCGATGGTCGCCAGGAGCATGTGCGTATCGAAGGGGAGGTTGTACACCTTCGAGGGGTCGTTCCGGAGCCAGCGGGCCGCGCCGGTCACCCAGGGTCCGCAGATACCGCTGTCCTCGAGGTTGTCGATGCTCTGAGGCTTGGCATCCGAGCACTGCCAGACAGAACCACCGTCACCGTGCCTGAACCACTCTGCCTGGCGCAAGTTGGCCACACCGCCGCCGCCCGACTCCACGATGACGACCACCGGCGCACGACTGAAGACACCCGCCAGGTAAGCGCCTTTTCCACACCCGGAGCACCCCGACACCATCACCTTCGTGGGATCGTGTCCGCTGCTCGGGTTCTTCTCCAGCACGTCCATCACCCGGTCGATCATCCACCCGTTGGCGACGTTGGTGTTGACCTCGGACAGGCCGAAGAGATTTTTTATCTTGTCTTGAAAGCCGCTTCCGAACGACAGCGTCTTATGGCCTGACGGGAAGATCCCCCCTGACAGCTTGAGGGCGATCACGCTGCCGGATCCGCTGATGCTCGCCGAGAAGGTCTCTGATTTTCCACCCACCTTGGCGGTGATTGAAACGTTACTTCCGGACACGGTTCCGGTCACCTCATCCGGCTCGGCGGGGACCGGACCGTAGAGGTACTTGGCCGCCATGGCCAGGATTTCCTTGCGGCGGCACTCCCACTGCTCCTTGGTCGTGACCTTCGTTCCGTTGAAGAACGTGAACGGATCCGGGAGCTTCTCGTTCACCTCGGTCAGGCCGCTCGGCTCAGGCAACGTGGGTAGGACACACGTGAATTGGCCGCCGCCAGTCCCGGTGGTCGCGCTTGCCTCGCCAGTCCCGCTGGTCGTGCCAGCGCCGCCAGTCGGGGAGCCGCCCGCGCCGGCTCCGCTCGTCGCAGCACCGCCGCCCGTACCGGCACCTCCGCTGGTCGAGGAAGCACCGCTGGTCGCGGGGCCCGCACCCGAGGTGACTCCCCCGCTCCCGCTCGGTGTCCCGCCGCCCGAGCCCGAAGCATCTCCCCCGGCACCGCCGGTTCCTACTTCTGTAGCGCAGCCTGGGAAGTTCAAGAGGGCGAGGACGGGGATCGCGAGAGCGGTTATTTTGCGCGAGGCACGAGAACGGACAGACATGAAGGCCTCCATGTTTCGAGTGCAGTGGCGGGATGCGGCACGCGGTACATGACACGTGGTACGTGACACGCGGGCAAACCGCCGTACTTTGAGCGGACGACAGGGAAGTCAGTGCGTTTTACGCGTTGGCGACGCTGCTTTCGTGACGTGTGCGACCATGTGCTGTGGGTATGCCAATGGCACGTGAACGAGAGATTTCAGGGCGCGGTGCGATTCGTTCGCCGTCAAGCCGAGGACCCGTAAACCGAGCTATGAGATTTCTTCCCGGGCGACGCCTCCGGTCCAGCCGGGTCCGGAGCGAAGAGCCTCGGCGCCGGTGGTCTCGGAGCTGTCGCTGGAGCCGCACGCGACGAACAGGGGGAGGAGGGCCGTTGGAGCGAGAGGTCTGGAGAAGGCTGGCCGGGACGACATCACCAGATACCCATTCCCAGCGGAGGGCAATTCGATCACGCTTATCGCTGGGAATCGTACGACCGAAGCGGGCAGCATCTGGTCAGGATGCAAATGTTCGACAGACTTGTAGTCGATGTGATCCGGATCGTCTCCGGGAGCACCTCGCGAACGCTTGCACCTGCAGGACATCCGAGGAGGCGACACCCGTCAGCGAGACTTTTCTCGTCGCGTCGCGTCGACGCAGAGTCTGGTCGTCTGTTCGTCGTCGGAGGACGAACCGGGCTCCGGCGGCGAGGTGCCCGCGGAGGCACGGGCTCGGCGGCACCGGGCGGACCTTCTTCCGCCGCCGGGCGGCCTGCACCCCCGCCCTTACCCCGCGCGGCTTGCCGTTCCGGCGCCGCGCCCCAGGAGGATCCCATCATGGCTCGACCGCGACGCCTCATCGAGCCGGGGACGCGCGCGACGCCCGACCTCCTGGCCGCGCTGCGCGCGCTGGCTCGGCCGCTGCGCTCCACGGCCGATCTCGACCCCTTGATCGAGCGCATCGGCGGCGCGCGCTGCGCGCTCACGAGTACGCCCGGGCGACGGTGCTCGTGCCCGAGTCGTGCCAGGCGGAGGCCGTCAAGCTGCTCGCCGAGGTGCGCGAGAGAGCGCCGGAGTTCGGCGCCGACGGGCGCGACGGGCACTTCGTCGCCGAGCAGAACGCCCTCGTGGTCAAGAACGCCGAGGCCTACTACCGGGCGATGGTGCGCAGCGACGCGGCGTCGTGGAACGTCCGCGATGGGCGCATGGCCGATACGCTCGATCGGCTGCTCGAGCAGCACGGCCCGCGCGGCCGCGCGATCGTCTGGGCGCACAACACGCACGTCGGCGACGCGCGCTTCACCGACATGGCGGAGCGGGGCGAGGTGAACCGATGCTCTCGTTACAATCTCCCGATTTCCACCATGGTGACGTGATCCCGATCGTGCATACCTGCGAGGGGAAGGACGTGCCGCCCGCGCTCTCCTGGTCGGGTATCCCCGGCGGCACGAGGAGCCTCGCGCTCATCGTCGACGACCCGGACGCGCCCGATCCACGGGCCCCCAAGACGACGTGGGTCCACTGGGTGCTCTACAACATCCCGCCCGACGCCGGCGGGCTGCCCGAGGGCGCGCGCAAGGCCGATCTGCCGACGGGCGCGCTCGAGGGAAGGAACGACTGGAAGCGCGCCGGTTACGGCGGCCCGTGCCCGCCGATCGGCAAGCACCGTTATTTCTTCAAGCTGTATGCGCTCGACACGGTGCTGCCCCCGCGGGGCGGGCTCACCAAGGTGGAGCTCGAGAAGGAGATGGAGGGACACGTGCTCGCGCGTGTCGAGCTCGTCGGGACGTACCAGAAGAGGGGCGGCTCGTAGGAGCCGAGCACCGCCGGCCCCGGCTCGCTCTCGCCTTCGCGCGCTGCGGGCTCATCCGCGTCGTTCGACCCGCCGCGGCGTACCTCCGTACGCCACGCTCGCCTGCCTGGCGGATGAGCCCGTATCACGAATCTACACCTCGCCATGAGCGCGCCTTCGGCGCGCGCTCACTCGCATTTACAGACAGGGCGACCGTCATCGTCACAGTGGCACTGACACACTCCATCTGGACACGTGACGACCTTATCGCCCTTCGGGCAGGTGGCGACGCACGAGGCGACCGAGTCCCCCTCGTCGCCCGCCGCGACCTCGGCGTCGCTGGCCAGCGAAGGATCAGGCTCATTGGCCTCGACCAACGCCCCCGCTCTGCCGTCCACCGCCTCCGCGGCCGCGCCCCTCCAGAGCGCCGTGGAAGCGGGCAGCATCGACAACACGAACACCGATAACAGCGTACCGCGCATCTTCACTCCTCCTGGTCAGCGATGCTTCCATGACTGGGCATCAGTGATGGGCAGGGGCCGAGGCACGCGGCGTGCCGGATGGCGCGGCCGTCGGCCGAGCTCGCGGGGCCGCGGCAGGTACGGGGGCGCTGCCCCGCGTGTGTCCGCGATGTTCGGGCGGCGCAGCCAGCCCGGCTGCGCGGGTTGAGCTCGCCTGTCCTGCCGTATCATCACCACGCGCGGCGAGATCGTCGTTTCGAACGCGACAATCCGAGCAAAGGGTTGCGCGCGATGGTTTGCTCGAACACGCAAGCCGGCCGCGGGCGGAGCGCGCCGCCGAGCGGCCGCGGCCTCACGTTGGCGCGGCGAGAGGGCGCGGCGCGCGCTGGGCCAGCGGAGGACGCGGCTGGCACGACGAGTGCTCTGACGTCAGACCGCAGGCAGCATACAGGGGCAGATGACCCGCGAGCTGGCTTGATGCTCCGAGTCCTGTGGAGCTGCTCGAACGCAGGGGCTCCGCTCGGTCGTCAAACGCAGCTGGCATGTCTGGCCTCTCTGACCATCAACCATCACGAGATCGAACGAAAGAGGAAGAACATGACACGAAAGATCATGACCGCGGTCGCTGGGTTGTCGTTGTTCGTCGGTGTGGCGATGGCGCAGGCGGCGACGCCCGCCACCTCGGGCCTGAAGGGTCGCTCAGTCCTCGACGCCAGCGCGAGCGCAGGGATCCCCGAGAAGGTGGCGTACTACTCCGGGTACCCTGGGGCCAACGTGGCCACCTCGACGAACATCGGCATCGCGGGCATCGCGATCGGGACCTCGGGGTCCGTCGCCCAGTCGTCGGTCGCCCAGGCCGGCGGGTACGGCAACGTCGGTGTCGCGACGGCCAACGCAGGGGGCTTCCACGGCCGCGGCCACGGCCGTGGCCACGGAGGCTGGAGGAGGATCGCGCTGAACGACGCGCCGGCGTCCGGTCAAGCCGACATCCTCTTCGACAACTAGCGTTCCGCCCGCCAGAGGTCCGGCCAGAGATGGCCGGACCTCTGCGCCGCTCCGCCGCGGCCTCGCGCGGGCAGACCTGGCTGGTTTCCTCGGGGCTCCGCCCCGCTCCGCACCCCGGCGGCCGCAAGCGGCCCCGGCCGGCCCGCTGGGGCCGGAGCCTCCACGGACCGCGCGCGGCGCTCCGGCCGCGCGCGGCCTCCACTCCGACGACCCCGAACCCGGGATGGACGAAACCATGCGCCGTTTACTCCGTGTGCTCTCGACGTCCGCGCCCGCGCTGCTCGCCGCGGCGCTCTGCTTTCATTTCGCGATGACGCTGGCCTACCTGACGCCGCAGAACCCGCTCCAGCTCCGCTTCGCGCGGCTCATCAGCGGGTACATGAACCCGTTCTTCGAGCAGAACTGGCACCTCTTCGCCCCCGATCCCATCACCGACACGCGCCTCGTGATGGTCGCCTGCCGCCTGCACGAGCCGGACGGGAGCACGACCGAGACCGGGTGGACCGATATCACGACCCCCTACTGGGAATCCCACCTGGAGAACCGGCTCGGCCCCGCGACGCGCATCGGACGATCGGTGACGGGCGCGGCGCGCATGATCTACACCGTCGATCCGACGTCGCTGCAGATGGCGAAGAAGCTCGATCAGCAGCGCACGCGCGCGCAGGCGGGCGGAGGCGGCGCCGAGGCGCCCGATGCTCAGGTGGTCGACATGCTCAGGGACGAGGTGAAGAAGGAGCAGGACGCCGGCGTTCAGCTCGGCAAGAGCGTCCTGGAGCGGGCCGGCTCCGCGCACTGTGACAGCCTGTACGGCCCGAGCCGCACCGCCGCGGTGCGGCTCCGCCTGGCGGTGCTGAAATTCCCGCGCTTCTCCCGGCGCGACCTGCCCGACTCGAAGGGTGAATTGACGTACTTCGATTTCGACTGGGCTCCGTATCGACCGGTGGCGCCGCTGGACGCGACGACCGAGGACAGACACCAGACGCCCGTGGCCCTCCGGGCGGCGGCCGCGGAGGAGAGGTGACGCCATGCTGAGCAAGCTGAACGCACGCTGGCACCGCATCGTGGAGTTTGCGAGCCGAGAGCGCTGCCTGATCGGGGCCAGCCTCTTCCGGATCGTCGCCGGGCTGACCATCCTCCACCTCTACCTGGCCAACTACTTCCAGCGCCATTATCTCTACGGCCCCGAGGGGGTGTGGCCATTCGCGCGGTCGCTCGAGGAGGCCCACCGCACCGGCGCGTTCTCGATTTACCTGCTCAGCAGGTCGCCGCTCTACTTCGAGGTCGTCTTCCACCTCGCCATGCTGTTCGCGGCGCTGTGGGTGATCGGCTTCCGCACGCGGCTCATGTCGCTGCTCACGTATGTCGGGCTCTGGTCGTTGCATCAGCGGAACCCCGTCCTGCTCGACGGCGGTGACAACCTCGTCCGGCTCGCGCTGCTGTACGGCATCTTCGCCGAGCTCGGCGCGTACTTCTCGCTCGACGCCGACCGGCTCCGCGCGCAGCGGGAGCGCGGCGGAGAGCTCCAGCGGATCAAGGGGATGCTGCACAACGCGGCGATCCTCGCCTGCGCCGTCCAGGTGTGCCTGGTCTACGGGGTCGCGGGGCTCTACAAGGTGCAGGGGGAGCTCTGGCAGAACGGGACGGCCCTTTATTACATCACCCGCGTCGGCGAGTTCACGTGGCCCGGCCACAGCGACAGCCTCTCCCGCAGCGTGGCCGTGGTGACGGCGCTGACCTACGCGACGGTCGGGTTCCAGCTCAGCTTCCCGTTCCTGTTCGCGCTGAACCGGCACACACGCAGGCTCTCGCTCGCCGCGGCGTTCCTGTTCCACGCCGGGATCGCCGTCATGATGGGGCTCGGCACGTTCGCGGTATTCATGATCAGCGTCGAGCTGGCGCTCATCGCGGACGCGGAATACCGGGCGATCGGCGCGTTCGCCAGGCGGCTCGTGTCCTTCGAGGCGCCGTCGCTCCGGCGCCTCCTGCCCGCGCGCCGGATCCAGACGAAGTAGCGCGGCGCGGGCGCGCTCGAGCGCCCGCCTTATCTCCCCGGCCTCCCGGCGATCCCCGCCCAGCCTCACCAGCCTTCCGCCACGCGGATCGCGATCTTCCCGATCGTGCGGCCCGACTCGATGGCGCGGTGCGCCTGCGAGAGCTCGCGCACCGGGCACCGGGCGAGCCGGGGTGCGAGATCAGCGCCGCTCGCGCCGCGGCTCGACGACGCGCCTGGCACGGAGGTTGATACCGCCGCTCGCCGTGGATGCCGAAACCCTCTCTCGGCCGCGTCCCGCCACCGGGCCGCACGTCGCGCCTGGCCGCCTCGCCCTGCCGCTGCCCGATCGCTCGCTGCCCGGACGAGGCGGGCAGCGCGCCCTTCGCGCCCGGATCCCCGGAGCCCGCGGGAGACG
The DNA here is from genome assembly GCF_051530205.1 of Sorangium sp. So ce327. Lineage (NCBI taxonomy): Bacteria > Pseudomonadati > Myxococcota > Polyangiales > Polyangiaceae > Sorangium > Sorangium sp. So ce327. The sequence goes on from NZ_CP150330.1 coordinate 8,119,117, forward strand.
CCGTGCGCGCGCGTGATCTCGGCGTCGCGCCTGGCATCTTCGATCCGGGCCCGCTCGACGCGATCACGGACGTGGGCGGCGTGCGCGTCGGGCACGCGACGGTGATCGAGGGAGACGCGATCCGCACCGGCGTCACCGCCGTATTTCCCCACGGGGGGAACCTCTACCTCGATCGCGTCCCCGCGGCGATCCACGTGGGCAACGGGTTTGGCAAGCTCGTCGGCGCGACCCAGGTCCGCGAGCTGGGTGAGCTGGAGACTCCCATTCTCCTCACGACCACGCTTTGCGCGTTCCGGGCCGCCGACGCGCTCGTCGAATGGATGCTGGCGCAGCCGGGCATGGAGGAGGTGCGCTCGCTCAACCCGGTCGTCGGCGAGACCAACGATGGCGTGCTCAACGCGGTCCGGCTCCGTCCCGTCACCGCCGAGCACGTGCGCGCGGCGCTGGGCTCGGCGCGGGAGGGGCCCACGCCGGAGGGGTGCGTCGGCGCGGGCACGGGCACCGTCGCGTTCGGATGGAAGGGGGGGATCGGCACCGCCTCGCGGGTGCTGCCGGCGTCGCTCGGCGGGGCCTGCGTCGGCGTGCTCGTCCAGTCGAACTTCGGCGGCGTGCTGCAGGTGATGGGCGCGCCCGTCGGCGAGGAGCTCGGCCGGTACGCTTTCCGGTCGCAGGTCGAGGCGGCGGCGGGGGACGGCTCCATCCTCATCCTCGTCGCGACGGACGCGCCGCTGTCGGATCGCAACCTCGGGCGGCTCGCTGCCCGCGCGATCCTGGGGCTCGCGCGCACCGGATCCTCCGGCGCGAACGGCTCCGGCGACTACGCGATCGCCTTCTCGACGAGCGCCTCGGTGCGGCGCCGCTCCGGCGCGAAGCGGCTCGCGATCACGGAGCTCTCGAACCAGGAGACGTCCGCCCTCTTTCAGGCCGTGATCGAGGCGACGGAGGAGGCCATCTACAGCTCGCTCTTCACGGCCGAGACCACCTCGGGGAGCGGCCGCACCGTGGAGGCCATTCCGCTGGATCGCGTCCGTGAGGTGCTGTCGAGGCACGGCGTCCAGCGGCCGCCCGGCCGCTCCCGCCCTGCATGACGCAAGAGGCCGCCGCGGGCGGGCCGGCGCGAGAGCTCGCAGCCGTTTCCCGTGGCGCAGCGAGGCGCTTTTGGCAACATCACGAGTCGACGGGGCGCCTCGGGGGCCGATCCGGCTTTGGACACCCTCCCTCTATGACCGACAGTCCACGTTACCGCGTGCTGGGGGTGCTGCACCAAGGTGCGGACACGATCCTCTACCGCGCGCGGCGCGAGGAGGACGGCCGGCCGGTGGTGCTCAAGGTCCTGCGGCGCGACCACGCGAGCCCCCGCGCCCTCGGCAGGCTCCAGCACGAGCTCGAGGTCGCCAGGGCACTGACGTCGCCCGCGGTCGTCAAGGCCTGCGGGATCGAGCCGTTTCGCGACCAGATGACCCTGGTCCTCGAGGACTTCGGCGGCCGGTCGCTCGACCGGTTGCTCGATGACGGCGGGCCGATGCGCCCGATGTCGATCGAGCGCTTCTTCCCCCTCGCCCTCCGACTCGCCGCCGCGCTCGCCGAGCTCCACCGACACCACGTCATCCACAAGGACATCAAGCCCCAGAACCTGCTCTACAACCCCGACACCGGCGAGGTGAAGATCACCGATCTCGGCATCGCCTCCCTCTCCACCCGCGGGGCACAGGAGCTCGCGCACGACGGGCTCATCGAGGGCACGCTCGCCTACATGGCGCCGGAGCAGACCGGCCGCATGAACCGCCGCGTCGACGAGCGGACCGACCTGTACTCCCTCGGCGTCACCTTCTACGAGCTTCTGACTGGCACCCTCCCCTTCCAGGCCAGCGACCCCGTCGCGTGGGTCTACTGCCACATCGCCCAGGCGCCGCGGCCGCCTCACGCGCTCGTCCCCTCGATTCCACCCCAGCTCTCCGCCGTCGTCCTCAAGCTGCTCTCCAAGGCCGCCGAGGAGCGCTACCAGAGCGCCCTCGGCCTGCGCCACGATCTCGACACGTGCTTTTCCCAGCTGCGCCAGCGCGGCGCCATCGACCCCTTCCCGCTCGGGCTGCGCGACGTCTCCGATCGGTTCCAGATCCCGCAGCGGCTCTACGGCCGCGAGCGCGAGATCGAGGTGCTGCGCGCCGCGTTCGAGCGGGTGATCGCGGACGGCCGGCCAGAGCTCGTGCTCGTCTCGGGCTACTCGGGCATCGGCAAGTCCTCGCTCGTCGCCGAGCTGCACCGGCCCGTCGTGCGCGAGCGCGGCTCCTTCCTCTCCGGCAAGTTCGAGCAATTCAAGCGCGACGTCCCCTACCGCCCCCTCCTTCAGGCCTTCCGGGGCCTCGTGCAGGAGATCCTTGGCGCGAGCGAGGAGCAGCTCGAGCGCTGGCGAGAGCGCCTCCGTGAGGCCCTCGGCCCGAGCGGCGGGCTGCTCACCGACATGCTCCCCGAGCTCGCCCTGCTCCTCGGCCCGCAACCGCCCGTGCCCGAGCTCCCGCCCGCCGAGGCCCAGAGCCGGCTGCTCGCCACGCTCCAGCGCTTCGTCGCCGCCTGCGCACGGAAGGAGCACCCCGTCGCCCTCTTCCTCGACGACCTGCAATGGGCCGACCCCGGTAGCCTCCTGCTCCTCGAGCAGCTCGCCACCCTCGCCGGCGACCCGCACCTGCTGCTGATCGGCGCCTATCGCGACAACGAGGTCGGCCCCGCGCACCCGCTCCGGCTCACGCTGACCGAGGTGCAGCAGCGCGGCGCCACCGTCTCCGAGCTCGTCCTCACGCCGCTCTCTGCCGCCCACGTCGGGGCGCTCGTCGCCGAGGCGGTCCATGCGCCCGAAGCGCGGGTCGAGCCGCTCTCACGGCTGGTGTACGAGAAGACCGGCGGCAACCCCTTCTTCGTGCTCCAGTTCCTCATCGCCCTGCACGACGAGGGGCTCATCACCTTTGATGCGGACGAGGGCGCATGGCGGTGGGACATCGCCGCCATCCGCGACAAGGGCTTCACCGACAACGTCGTCGAGCTGATGGCCGGCAAGCTGGAGCGGCTCTCGGTCCCGACGCGCGACGCGCTCAAGCTCGCCGCCTGCCTCGGCGGCAGCCTGACCCTCGACACCCTCGCGATCGTCGCGCGAAGGCCGGCGGAGGCCCTGCGCACGGCGCTCGAGGAGGCCGTGCGGGAGGGGCTGCTGCTCCGCAGGGACAGCGCCTATCGCTTCCTCCATGACCGGGTGCAGCAGGCCGCAACTTCGCTCATCCCGCCCGGACAGCTCGCCGAGGTGCACCTCTGCATCGGCCAGCTGCTCTTGAAGGCGCAGCGCGCCGAAGAGCGCGAGGACGCGCTCTTCGACGTCGTGAGCCACCTCAACCGCGGCGCAGCGCTCCTCTGTTCCCAGGCCGAGCGCGACGAGCTCGCCGCCCTCAACCTCCGCGCCGGCAGGAAGGCCAAGGCCGCCGCCGCCTACCAGTCTGCCGACGCCCTCTTCGCCGCCGGCATGGCCCTCCTCGCGCAAGATCCCCGCGAGCGCTGGGAGACTCGGTACGATCTGGCCTATCCCCTGAGCCTCGAGCGCGCGCACGCCGCCTACGCCACCGGCAGCTCCGACGAGGCCGAGCGGCTGCTCGAGGAGCTCCTGGGGCGCGCGAGGAACGAGCTCGATCGCGCCGCGGTCGTCGAGCTTGCCGTGAGCTTCTACCAGACCCGAGGGCGGTCCGACCACGCCGTCGACCTCGCGCTCGCGTGGCTCCGCGCCTCGGATATCGATCTTCCGCTCCACCCCACCGACGCACAGGTCAAAGAAGAGACCGAGAGCCTCTGGCGAGCGCTGGGCGACCGGGCGATCGAGGACCTGCTCCGCCTGCCCCCCATGGAGCACCCGGAGTGCAAGGTCGTGATGGCGGTGCTGCAAGCCGTGGCCGGCCCCGCGATCTTCGTGGACCACGACCTGCACTACCTCATCGTCCTGCGCCAGGTGAAGCTCAGCCTGCGCTACGGCAACGCGGAGAGCTCCGCCCACGCGTACGCGGCCTTCGCGCGGATGTTCGGCCCGCGGTTCGGGCGATACCGCGAGGCCTACAAGTTCGGAAAGCTCGGCTACGACCTCGCGGACAGGAGCGAGCTCCTCACCGTGAAGTCGCTGGTATTCACCCTCTTCGGACAGCAAGTCGTCTTCTGGACACGCCACTACCGGGAGACGTACCCCTACACGCGCGCCGGGTTCAGCGCCGCGGTCGAGTCGGGCGATATGCGCATGGCGTGCTTCAACTGCGTCTGGGCTCCGCTGTTCCCGCTGCTCGCCGGCGAGCCGCTCGAGGACGTCCTCCACGAGGTCGAGGAGCGCAGCCGCTTCGTCCGCAAGGCCGGTTACGCGTTCGCCTACGGCGTCCTGGCCAGCGCCCACGCCGTCATCCAGACGCTGCGCGGCAGGCCGGTCCGCTTCTCCACGCTCGACGGCTCCGAGCTGGATCCGCCGGCCTTCGAGGCGCGGCTCGACGAGGGGGATATGCGGGGCGCCCGCGGCCTCCATTTCAGCATGAAGGCCCGGGCGCTCTTCGTGCTCGGCTCTTACGGAGAGGCGCTCGCCGCGGCGACGCGCGTGATCGTCGATCACCCCTTCAGGAGAGAGCCCTACGCGCTCATCGCCGAGAACTTCTATGTTCACGCGCTCTCGCTCGCGGCGCTCGTCGACGCCGACGGTGGCGCGCCCGAGCCGCCCAAGCCGCACGAGGCGCGGCGGTCGCCGGCGCAGGAGCTCCCCGAGGGCCTCCTCGACAGCGAGCGGCGGCTCGGCGAGTGGGCCGCGAGCTGCCCCGACAACTTCCTCCACAAACACGCCCTGGTCCGCGCCGAGATCGCCCGTCTCCTCGGCCGCGAGCCCGAGGCCATCCGGCGCTACGAGCAGGCCATCTCCTCGGCGCGGGAGAACGGCTTCGTCCAGCACGAGGCCATCGCCAGCGAGCTCGCCGCCCGGTTCTACCGCGATCGCGGCCTGTCCACGCCCGAAGGCGCCTACCTGCGGGACGCCCGCGCCGCCTACTTCCGCTGGGGCGCCCACGCCAAGGTCGAGCAGCTCGACCAGCGGTATCCCTTCCTCGTCGAGCGAAAGCCGATCGCCCCCACCGTCACCTTCGCCGTCCGCGCCGAGCAGTTCGACGTCCTGTCCATCGTCAAGGCCTCTCAGAGCATCTCGGGCGAGCTCATGCTCCCGCGCCTCCTGGAGATGCTGCTGCGCATCGTGGTCGAGCACGCGGGCGCCGGAGAGGGGGTCGTGCTCTTGGTCCGGGAGGAGCGCCTGTCGACGGCGGCGGCGATCACCGCGTCGGGGAGCGCCGCGCGGCTGCTCGACGCGGGCGAGGCGTCGGCGGTGCTGCCGCAATCCATTCTCAACTATGTCCTCCGCAGCCACGAGCGCGTGCTGCTCGACGACGCGGCGGCCAGGCACCCGTTCTCGGAGGACGCGTATTTCAGCCGCAAGAGGCCGAGATCGGTGCTGTGCCTCCCGATCATGCGGCAAACGCGGCTGCTCGGCGTGCTCTACCTGGAGAACGGGCTCGTGGCCGGGGCGTTCACCCCCGGGCGGCTCACCGTGCTCGAGCTGCTCACCTCGCAGTCGGCCATCTCGCTCGAGAACGCCATGCTCTATGCCGATATCGAGCAGGAGAACGCCGAGCGGCGGCGGGCGGAGCAGGCGCTGAAGGCCAACCAGGCGACGCTGCAGGCCATCGTCGACAACTCCGCCGCGACCATCTTCCTCAAGGATCGCGAAGGCCGGTATCTGCTCGCCAACCGCCACGCAGGCGACGTCGCCGGCGTGCCGAGCCATGAGCTCCTCGGAAAGACCGACGCCGAGCTCTCTCATGGTGCGAACGTCGAGGTCCTCCGAGACAACGACCGGCGAGTGCTCGACGCGGGCGAGCCGCTGGAGTTTGAGGAGGAGATCATGATGAAAGAGGGCGAGCCGCGCGTCTATCTGTCCCTCAAGTTCCCGCTCGGCGAGAGCGTCATGCCCGGCGTGGTCTGCGGCATCTGCACCGACATCACCGAGCGCAAGCGCGCCGAGCTCGCCGAGCGCTTCCTCGCCGACGCGAGCCGCAAGCTCATGGCCCTCGGCTACGGCGCCACCCTCGAGAGCGTGGCGCAGCTCGCGTTGCCGGCGCTGGCCGACCGATGCGTCATCGACGTGGACCTCGCCCAGGACGCCCCGGGGCGGGCGGTCACCGCGGGGATGCCGGCCGAGCTCGCGGGCGCGGTGACGGACGCGCTGCGGCCCCTTTCGGCGACGCCGCCGGACCGGCCCGAGATAGGCGACGTCCGCGCCGCACCTCTCCTCGATCCGCTCGGCGTTCACTCCTTCCTCCGCGTCCCGCTCCTCGCGCGCGACCGGCGCTTCGGGGTCATGACCCTGCTGGCGGCCGCGCCGCGGCACCGTTTCGGCCCCGCCGACCTGTGGCTGGCCGAGGAGCTGGCGAGCCGCGCCGCGCTCGCCCTCGACAACAGCCGCCTGTTCGCCGAGGCCCAGCAGGCGATCGAGCGCCGCGACGAGTTCCTCCTCGTCGCCTCCCACGAGCTCAAGACACCGCTCACCTCGCTCACGATGCAAGCCCACCTGCTCGCCCGGCTCCTGCCCCGCCTCCAGCGCGGGGAGGTCGCCCCCGAGCGCATCGACGCCGCGATCCAGCTCCTCAACCGCCAGATCGCGCGCCTCGCCCACCTGGTCAACGAGCTGCTCGACGTCACCCGCCTGAACGCCGGCCAGCTGACCCTCTCGCGCGCGCCGGTCGATCTCGCGGCGCTGGCGCGCGAGGTCGTCGAGCGGATGCACCAGCAGCTCACCGACGCCCGCTGCCGCACCCAGCTCGAGCTGGACGAGCCCGTGATGGGACACTGGGATCCGTCTCGCATGGAGCAGGTCCTCATCAACCTCCTGTCCAACGCGATCAAGTACGGCGCGGGAGGCCTCATCCACGTCATCGTGCGCCGCGAGGGCGCTCGCGGCGTGCTCGTCGTCCGCGATCACGGCATGGGCATCGCCGAGGCCGATCAGGCGAGGATCTTCGAGCGCTTCGAGCGCGCCGTCTCCGTCCGCAACTTCGGCGGTCTCGGCCTCGGCCTCTACATCGTTCGATGGATCGTCACCTCTCACGGCGGCACCATCCGCGTCGAGAGCAGGCCGGGCGCGGGCGCCACGTTCATCGTCGAGCTGCCTTTGCGCCCGCCGGAGGCGGAGACGGAGGGCCAGGGCACCTTTCTCGCGCCAGCGTGAGCGTTCACCGGGGGCCGAGGCCGGCGCGGCTCCGCGCCGTTTGCTCGTGACGGGTCGCAGCGCTTTTGGCAATGTACCAAGTTGAACCGCAGCGCGGCGCCGACGTCCGTGACGTCCGGCGTTCAAAGATTCTCCTATGCCCCATAGTCCACGTTACCGCGTGCTGGAGGTGCTGCACCAGGGTGCGGACACGATCCTCTACCGCGCGCGGCGCGACGAGGACGGCCGACCGGTGGTGCTCAAGGTCCTGCGGCGCGACCACGCCAGCCCCCGCGCCCTCGGCAGGCTCCAGCACGAGCTCGAGGTCGCGACGGCGCTCGCTTCGCCGGTCGTCGTCCGGGCCTACGGGATCGAGCCGTTCCGCGACCAGATGACGCTGGTCCTCGAGGACTTCGGCGGCCGCTCGCTCGACCGGTTGCTCGATGACGACGGGCCGATGCGCCCGATGTCGCTCGAGCGCTTCTTCCCCCTCGCCCTCCGACTCGCCGCCGCGCTCGCCGAGCTCCACCGACATCACGTCATCCACAAGGACATCAAGCCTCAGAACCTGCTCTACAACCCCGACACCGGCGAGGTGAAGCTCACCGATCTCGGCATCGCCTCCCTCTCCACCCGCGGGGCACAGGAGCTCGCGCACGACGGGCTCATCGAGGGCACGCTCGCCTACATGGCGCCGGAGCAGACCGGCCGCATGAATCGCCGCGTCGACGAGCGGACCGACCTGTACTCCCTCGGCGTCACCTTCTACGAGATGCTGACTGGCACCCTGCCCTTCCAGGCCAGCGACCCCGTCACGTGGGTCTACTGCCATATCGCCCAGGCGCCGCGGCCGCCGCACGCGCTCGTCCCCTCGATTCCACCCCAGCTCTCCGCCGTCGTCCTCAAGCTGCTCTCCAAGGCCGCCGAGGAGCGTTACCAGAGCGCCCTCGGCCTGCGCCACGACCTCGACACGTGCTTTTCCCAGCTGCGCCAGCGCGGCGCCATCGACCCCTTCCCGCTCGGGCTGCGCGACGTCTCCGATCGGTTCCAGATCCCGCAGCGGCTCTACGGCCGCGAGCGCGAGATCGAGGCGCTGCGCGCCGCGTTCGAGCGGGTGGTCGCGAACGGCCGGCCAGAGCTCGTGCTCGTCTCGGGCTACTCGGGCATCGGCAAGTCCTCGCTCGTCGCCGAGCTGCACCGGCCCGTCGTGCGCGAGCGCGGCTCCTTCCTCTCCGGCAAGTTCGATCAGCTCAAGCGCGACGTCCCCTACCGCGCCTTCCTTCACGCCTTCCGGGGCCTCGTGCAGGAGATCCTCGGCGCGAGCGAGCAGCAGCTCGAGCGCTGGCGAGAGCGCCTCCGTGAGGCCCTCGGCCCGAGCGGCGGGCTGCTCACCGACATGCTCCCGGAGATCGAGCGCCTCCTCGGCCCGCAGCCCCCCGTGCCCGAGCTCCCGCCCGCCGAGGCCCAGAGCCGGCTGCTCGCCACGCTCCAGCGCTTCGTCGCCGCCTGCGCACGGAAGGAGCACCCCGTCGCCCTCTTCCTCGACGACCTGCAATGGGCCGACCCCGGTAGCCTCCTGCTCCTCGAGCAGCTCGCCACCCTCGCCGGCGACGCGCACCTGCTGCTGATCGGCGCTTATCGCGACAACGAGGTCGGCCCCGCACACCCGCTCCGGCTCACGCTCGCCGAGGTCCGAAAGCGCAGCGCCGCCGTCGGCGACATCGTCCTCGAGCCGCTCTCCGCCGCCCACGTCGGGGCGCTCGTCGCCGAGACGGTCCACGCGCCCGAAGCAGAGGTCGAGCCGCTCTCGCAGCTCGTCCACCAGAAGACCGGCGGCAACCCCTTCTTCCTGCTCCAGTTCCTCATCACCCTGCACGACGAGGGGCTCATCACCTTTGATGCGGACGAGGGCGCATGGCGGTGGGACATCGCCGCCATCCGCGACAAGGGCTTCACCGACAACGTCGTCGAGCTGATGGCCGGCAAGCTCAATCGGCTCCCGGTCCCGACGCGCGACGCGCTCAAGCTCGCCGCCTGCCTCGGCGGCAGCCTGACCCTCGACACCCTCGCGGTGGTCGCGCGCCGTCCGGCGGAGGAGCTCCGCGAGGCGCTCGAGGAGGCCGTGCGGGAGGGGCTGCTGCTCCGCAGGGACAGCGCCTATCGCTTCCTCCATGACCGGGTGCAGCAGGCCGCAACTTCGCTCATCCCGCCCGGACAGCTCGCCGAGGTGCACCTCCGGATCGGTCAGCTGCTCTTGAAGGCGCAGCGCGCCGGAGAGCGCGAGGACGCGCTCTTCGACGTCGTGAGCCACCTCAACCGCGGCGCCGCGCTCCTCTGTTCCCAGGCCGAGCGCGACGAGCTCGCAGCGCTGAACCTCCGCGCCGGCAGGAAGGCCAAGGCCGCCGCGGCGTATGAATCTGCCGCCGCCCTCTTCGTTGCCGGCATGGCCCTGCTCGCGGGCGAGCCGCAGGAACGCTGGGAGACGCAGTACGCGCTGACCCACGCCCTGAGCTTCGAGCGAGCGCGCTGCGCGTACATCCTCGGCAACTTCGATGAAGCCGAGCGGCTGCTCGAGGAGCTCACGGATCGCTCGATGACCAAGATCGAGAGGGCCGCCGTCGTCGAGCTCGCCGTCGCCTTGCACGTGACCCGCGGGCAGAGCGCCCGCGCTGTGGAGATCGGCCTCTCCTTCCTGCGCTCTTACGACATCCATCTGCCAACCCACCTCACCGACGCGCGCATCGACGAAGAGACCGAGAGCGTATGGAAGGCCCTGGGCGACCGGGCGATCGAGGGCCTCATCCACCTGCCCCCCATGACGCACCCGGAGATCAAGATCGCGATGAGCATCTTGAAGAGCGTGTCCGTCGCTGCGTATTTCGTGGACCAGAACCTGCATCACCTGGTCCTCGAGCGCATGGTCACGCTCAGCCTCCTCCATGGCAACGCCGAGAGCTCCGCCCATGCGTACACCGCCTTCGCGCGGGTGCTCGGCCCGCGGTTCGGGAGATACAAGGAGGCTTACCTGTTCGGCAAGCTCGGCTACGACCTCGCGGAGAAGAGCGAGGATCTCGCCGCGAAGCCGACCGTGTTCTTCCTGTTCGGGCAGCTGACCGTCTTCTGGACGCGCCATTACAGGGAGACCTACCCCTACAATCGCCTCGGCTTCAACGCCGCCGTGGAATGCGGCGATCTGAACAACGCGTGTTACCATTGCGTCTGGGCGTCGGTGTTCCCCCTGCTCTGCGGGGAGCCGCTGGAGGACGTCCTCCGCCTGACCGAGGAGCGCCTCGGCTTCGTGCGCAAGGCCGGCTACGCGTTCATCCATGGCATCCTCCTCAGCGTCCGGTACCTCATCCAGACGCTGCGCGGGAGGCCTGTCCATTACGCGATGCTGGACGGCTCCGAGCTGGATCAGGAGGCCTTCGAGGCGCGGCTTCCGCCGGGATCCGCGTACGGGGCTCATAGCTTGTACTACAGCCTGAAGGCGCAGGCGCTGTTCCTCCTCGGCTCTCCCAGGGAGGCGCTCGCGGCGTCGACCCGTGTCGTCGTCGATTACGACTGGAGGATGGACGCGGGCGCCGAGATCCCCGAGACCTTCTATGTTCACGCGCTCGCGCTCGCCGCGGCGGCCGACGACGCGCACGAGGCGCGCGACGCGGCGACCTCGCCAGCGCGGGAGCTCCCCGAAGGGCTCCTCGCGTGCGAGCGGCAGCTCGGCGTGTGGGCCGCGAGCTGCCCCGACAACTTCCTCCACAAACACACGCTGGTCCGCGCCGAGATCGCCCGGCTCCTCGGGCGCGAGCCCGAGGCCATCCGGCTCTACGAGCAAGCCATCTCGTCGGCGCAAGAGGGCGGCTTCGTCCAGCACGAGGCCATCGCCTGCGAGCTCGCCGCCCGCTTCTACCTCGACCGCGGCCTGTCCACGCCCGCCGTCGCCCACCTGCAGCGGGCGCGCGCCGCGTATTTCCGCTGGGGCGCGCATGCCAAGGTGGAGCAGCTCGACCAGCGGTATCCCTTCCTCGTCGAGCGAAAGCCGATCGCCCCCACCGTCACCTTCGCCGTCCGCGCCGAGCAGTTCGACGTCCTGTCCGTCGTCAAGGCCTCTCAGAGCATCTCCCGAGAGCTCAAGCTCCCCCGCCTGCTCGAGACGCTGCTGCGCATCGTGGTCGAGCACGCGGGCGCCGGAGAGGGGGTCGCGCTCCTGGTCCGGGAAGATCGCGTGTCGACCGCGGCGGCGATCACCGCGTCGGGGAGCGCCGCGCGGCTGCTCGAGGCGGGCGAGGCCCTGGCGGCGCTGCCCCAATCCATTCTCAACTATGTCCTCCGCAGCCACGAGCGCGTGCTGCTCGACGACGCCTCCGCCAGACACCCGTTCTCGGAAGACGCGTATTTCGGCCGCAAGAGGCCGAGGTCGGTGCTGTGCCTCCCGATCGTGCGGCAAACGCGGCTGCTCGGCCTGCTCTACCTGGAGAACAACCTCGTCACCGGCGCGTTCACCCACGGGCGGCTCACCGTGCTCGAGCTGCTCGCCTCGCAGTCGGCCATCTCGCTCGAGAACGCCATGCTCTACACCGACATCGAGCAGGAGAACGCCGAGCGGCGCCGGGCGGAGCGCGAGCTCCGTGAGAGCCAGGCCACCCTGCAGGCCATCGTCGACAACTCCGCTGCCGCCATCTACCTCAAGGATCGCGAAGGCCGGTTCCTGCTCGTCAACCGTCAGGTGAGCCGCGGCCTCGGCATCCCGACAGAGCAGATCCTCGGAAAGACGAGCGCCGAGCTCTTGCCTGCCACCGCCACCGTGACCATCGACGAACACGACCGGCGGGTGCTCGACGCCGGCGAGCCGATGGAGTTCGAGGAGGAGGTGCTGTTGGAGGGCGAGCTGCGCACCTACCTGTCGCTCAAGTTCCCGCTCGGCGAGCGCGTCATGCCCGGCGTGCTCTGCGGCATCTCCACCGATATCACAGAGCGCAAGCGCGCCGAGCTGGCCGAGCGCTTCCTCGCCGAGGCGAGCCGCAGGCTGATGGCCCTCGGTTACAGCGCCACCCTCGAGAGCGTCGCGCAGCTCGTCGTGCCCGAGCTCGCCGACCGGTGTGTCATCGACATGGACCTCGCTCGCGGCCCCGCGGGCGCCCCGGGACACGCGGTCACCGCCGGCCTGCCGGCCGAGCTCGCGGGCGCGGTGATGGACGCCCTGCGGCCCCTTTCGGAGAGCTCTCTGGATCACGCCGAGGAGGGCGACCTCCGCGCCGCGCCCCTCCTCGATCCGCTCGGCGTTCACTCCTTCCTCCGCGTCCCGCTCCTCGCGCGCGACCGGCGCTTCGGCGTCATGACCCTGCTGGCGACCGCGCCGCGGCGCCGTTACGGCCCCGCCGACCTGTGGCTGGCCCAGGAGCTGGCGAGCCGCGCGGCGCTCGCCCTCGACAACAGCCGTCTATTCGCAGAGGCCCAGCAGGCGATCGAGCGCCGCGACGAGTTCCTCCTCGTCGCTTCCCACGAGCTCAAGACCCCGCTCACGTCGCTCACGATGCAGGCTCACCTCCTCGCCCGGCTCCTGCCCCGCCTCCAGCGCGCCGAGGTCGCTCCGGAGCGCATCGACGCCGCGATCCAGCTCCTCAACCGCCAGATCGCGCGCCTCGGCCACCTGGTCAATGAGCTGCTCGACGTCACCCGCCTCAACGCCGGCCAGCTGACCCTCGCGCGCGCGCCCGTCGATCTGGCCGCCCTGGCGCGCGATGTCGTCGAGCGGATGCACGAGCAGCTCACCGACGCCCGCTGCCGCACCCAGCTCGAGCTGGAAGGGCCCGTGGTGGGCAACTGGGACGCTTTCCGCATGGAGCAGATCCTCATCAACCTCCTGTCCAACGCGCTCAAATATGGCGCGGGAGGCCCGATTCACGTCGTCGTGCGCAGCCTGGCCAGCCGCGCGGTGCTCATCGTCCGCGATCATGGCATGGGCATCGCCGAGGCCGACCAGGCCAGGATCTTCGAGCGCTTCGAGCGCGCCGTCTCCGTCCGCAACTTCGGCGGCCTCGGCCTCGGCCTCTACATCGTGCGGTGGATCGTCACCTCCCACGGCGGCGCCATCCGCGTCGAGAGCAAGCCGGGCGCGGGCGCTGCCTTCATCGTCGAGCTGCCTTTGCGCGCGCCGGACACGGAGACGGACGTCCAGGGCGCCTTCCTCCCGCAGGCGTAGGCACGCGCTGCGCGCTCACACCCCGACAGCTGCCTCAGCGGGCGCTGACGCACCGCCGTTTGCTCGTGACGGGTCGCAGTGCTTTTGGCAGTGTACCGAATTGAACCGCAGCACGCCGCATCCGTCCGTGACGTCCGGCGTTCAAAGATCCTCCTATGCCCCATAGTCCACGTTACCGCGTGCTGGAGGTGCTGCACCAAGGTGCGGATACCATCCTCTACCGCGCGCGGCGCGAGGAGGACGGCCGACCGGTGGTGCTCAAGGTGCTGCGGCGCGACCACGCGAGCCCTCACGCCCTCGGCAGGCTCCAGCACGAGCACGAGGTCGCCAGAGCGCTCGATACGGCGGTCATCGTCAGGCCCTACGCGATGGAATCGCTCGGCGACCAGGCCGCGCTGGTCCTGGAGGATTTCGGCGGCCGCTCGCTCGATCGGCTGCTCGATGGCGACGGGCCGACGCGCCCGATGCGCCCGATGTCGATCGAGCGCTTCCTCCCCCTCGCCCTCCGCCTCACCGCCGCGCTCGCCGAGCTCCACAGGCGGCACGTCATCCACAAGGACATCAAGCCCCAGAACCTGCTCTACAACCCCGACACCGGCGAGGTGAAGATCACCGATCTCGGCATCGCCTCCCTCTCCCCCCGCGAATCCCAGGACCCCGTCCACAACAGCCTCATCGAGGGGACGCTGGCCTACATGGCGCCGGAGCAAACGGGCCGGATGAACCGCTGGATCGACGAGCGGACCGACCTGTACTCCCTCGGCGTCACCTTCTACGAGATGCTGACTGGCACCCTGCCCTTCCAGGCCAGCGATCCCGTCGCGTGGGTCTATTGCCATATCGCGCAGAGCCCGGTCCCGCCCCACGCGCTCGTCCCCTCGATTCCACCGGTCCTTTCCGAGGTCGTGCTCAAGCTGCTCTCCAAGGCCGCCGAGGAGCGCTACCAGAGCGCCCTCGGCCTGCGCCACGACCTCGACGCGTGCCTCGCGAGGTGGCGGGCGAGCGGGGACATTCAGCCCTTCGCGCTCGGTGAGCGCGATCTCTCGGACCGGTTCCGCGTCCCGCAGCGGCTCTACGGCCGCGAGCGCGAGGCCCTGGCGCTGCTCGCCGCGTTCGAGCGGGTGGTGGCGCAGGGTCGGCCCGAGCTCGTGCTCGTGTGCGGGTACTCGGGTATCGGCAAGTCGTCGCTCGTCGCCGAGCTGCACAGGCCCGTCGTTCGCGAGCGCGGCTTCTTCCTCTGCGGCAAGTTCGATCAGACCGCGAGGGATGTCCCCTACCGTGCTTTCCTTCAGGCGTTCCGGGCGCTGTTTCAGGAGATCCTCGGCGCGAGCGAGGAGCAGGTCGAGCGCTGGAGAGAGCGCCTCCGGGAGGCCCTCGACCAGGACGGCAGGCTGCTCGCCGACGTGCTCCCCGAGATCGAGCGGCTCCTCGGCCCGCAGCCCCCCGTGCCCGAGCTCCCGCCCACCGAGGCCCAGAGCCGGCTGCACGCGGCGCTCCAGCGCTTCGTCGCCGCGTGCGCCCGGAAGGAGCACCCCATGGCGCTCTTCCTCGATGATCTCCAGTGGGCCGACGCGGCCAGCCTCCTCCTGCTCGAGCACCTCGCCACCCATGCCGGTGGCGCGCACCTCCTGCTGATCGGCGCCTACCGGGACAATGAAGTAGGCCCAGCGCACCCGCTCCGGCTCACGCTGGCCGAGGTCCGAAAGCGCGGCGCCGCCGTCGGCGACATCGTCCTCGAGCCGCTCTCCGCCGCCCACGTCGGGGCGCTCGTCGCCGAGGCGGTCCACGCGCCCGAAGCAGAGGTCGAGCCGCTCTCGCAGCTCGTCCACCAGAAGACCGGCGGCAACCCGTTCTTCGTTCTCCAGTTCCTCATGGCCCTGCACGAAGAGGGGCTCATCGCCGTCGACGCAGAGCGGCGCATGTGGCGGTGGGATATCGCCGCGATCCGAGACAAAGGGTTCACCGACAACGTCGTCGAGCTGATGGCGGGCAAGCTGAACCGGCTCTCGGTCCCGACGCGCGACGCGCTCAAGCTCGCCGCGTGCCTCGGCAGCACCCTCGACCTCGACACCCTGGCGCGGCTAGCGCACCGCAGCCCGGCGGAGCTCCGCGACGCGCTCGAGGAGGCCGTCCGGGAGGGGCTGATCCTCCGCCAGGGAAACGGCTATCGATTTCTCCACGACCGGGTGCAGCAAGCCGCAACCTCGCTCATCCCGCCAGAGCAGCTGGCCGAGGTGCATCTCCGGATTGGCCAGCTCCTCTGCCGGGAGGGGCGCCCGGAGGAGGGCGACGAGGCGCTCTTCGACGCCGTCGGCCACCTCAACCGCGGCGCCGCGCTCCTCCGTTCCCGGGCCGAGCGGGACGAGGTGGCCGCGCTGAACCTCCGCGCCGGCAGGAAGGCCAAGGCCGCGGCGGCCTTCCTGTCCGCCGCCGCGCTCTTCGCCGCGGGCCTCTCCTTGCTCTCGCCGGACTCCTGGGAGACGCAGCACGAGCTGACCTATGGCCTCACCTTCGAGCGCGCGCACGTCGCCTACATCACCGGCGCCATCGACGACGCCGAGCGGATGCTCGAAGAGCTCGAGGATCGCGCGAGGACCAGGGGCGAGACGGCCGCCGTCGTCGAGCTCGTCATCACGCTGAAGGTCACCCGCGGGCACTACGCGCGCGCGGCGGAGATCGGGCTCGCGTGGCTCCGCACCCACGACATCGATCTTCCCTTCCTCCCCACCGAGGCACAGCTCGAAGAGGAGACGAAGAGCGTCTGGCAGGCCCTGGGCGACCGGGCGATCGAGGACCTGATCCACCTGCCCCCCATGACGCACCCGGAGATCAAGGCCACGATGAGCGTGCTGCTGGGCGCTGGCATCCCCGCGGCCTTCGTGAACCCGAGCCTCCCCTTTCTCATCGTCCTGCGCATGGTCCAGCTCAGCCTGCGCCACGGCAACGCCGAGAGCTCCTCTCACGCCTACACCTCCTTCGCGAGGGTGCTCGGCCCGAAGCTTGGGCGATACCAGGAGGCCTATCGCTTCGGCAAGCTCGGCTGCGACCTCGCGGAGAGGAGCGGCCTCCTCACGACGAAATCGATGGCGTTCACGATCTTCGGACAGCATGTCGTCTTCTGGACACGCCACTACCGGGAGACGACCCCGTACTCGCGCGCCGGCTTCAGCGCCGCGGTCGAGTCAGGCGATCTGAACCACGCGTGCTTCAACCGCATGTGGGACGCGCTGTTCCGGCTGCTCTCCGGCGATCCGCTGGAGGACGTGCTTCACGAGGTCGAGGAGCGCCTCGCCTTCGTGCGCAGCGCCGGTCACCCGTTCGCCCATGGCGTCCTCCTCGGCGCGCACGGCATCGTCCAGACGCTGCGAGGGAGGCCGGTCCGCTTCTCGATGCTCGATGGATCCGAGCTGGATCCGCCGGCCTTCGAGGCGCGGCTCGGCGAGGGGGAGCTGCAGAACGTCCAAAGCTTCTATCATCAGATGAAGGCCCAGGCGCTCTTCGTGCTGGGCTCTCCCGGAGAGGCGATCGAGACGGCGGCCCGCGCGATGATCGAGCACGGACACGGGGTCGTGCCGACCGCCCTCGTCGTCGAGAACTTCTATTATTCCGGGCTCGCGATCGCGGCGCTGGTCGACGTGCCGCACGTACCGCACGCACCGCACGCGGAGCGGGATTCCCCGCGTGAGGTCCCCGAGCAGCTGCTCGACTGCGAGCGGCGGCTCGGCGAGTGGGCCAGGAACGGCCCCGACAACTTCCTCCACAAACACACGCTGGTCCGCGCCGAGATCGCCCGGCTCCGGGGGCACGAGCCGGAGGCCATCCGGCTGTACGAGCAGGCCATCGCGTCGGCGCAAGAGGGCGGCTTCGTCCAGCACGAGGCCATCGCCTGCGAGCTCGCAGCCCAGTTCTACCACGCGCGCGGCCTCGCCACGCCCGAAGGCGCTTACCTGGAGAAGGCGCGCGCCGCCTATTTTCGCTGGGGGGCCCACGCCAAGGTGGATCAGCTCGACCAGCGCTATCCCCACCTCGCCCCGCGCAAGCCGATCGCGCCCACCGTCACGTTCGCCGTCCGGGCCGAGCAGTTCGACGTCCTCTCCGTCGTCAAGGCCTCTCAGAGCATCTCCGGAGAGCTCAAGCTCCCGCGCCTCCTCGAGACGCTCTTGCGCATCGTGGTCGAACACGCGGGCGCCGAGGAGGGCTATGTGCTCCTGGTCCGGCAAGATCGCGTGTCGGCCGCGGCGGCGATCGCCGCGGCCGGCGGCGCGGCTCGGCTGCTCGACGCGGGCGAGGCGGCGAGCACCGAGCTGCCGCAGTCCATCCTCAATTACGTTTGGCGGAGCCACGAGCGCGTGCTGCTCGCCGACGCCTCCGCCAGACACCCGTTCTCGGAGGACGCGTATTTCGCGCGCAAGCGGCCGCGATCGGTGCTGTGCCTCCCGATCGTGCATCGGGCCCGGCTGCTCGGCCTGCTCTACCTGGAGAACAGGCTCATCACCGGGGCGTTCACCCCCGGGCGGCTCAGCGTGCTCGAGCTGCTCGCGTCGCAATCGGCCATCTCGCTCGAGAACGCCATGCTGTATGCCGAGGTCGAGCGGGAGAACACCGAGCGGCGGCGGGCAGAACAGGCGCTGAAGACCAACCAGGCGACCCTGCGGGCCATCGTCGACAACTCGGCCACGGCCATTTACGTCAAGGATCACGAAGGCCGGCTCCTGCTCGCCAACCGGCACGTGGGCGCCATCATGCGCATGCCGATCGAGGCGATCGTCGGAAAGACGCTCGCCGAGCTCTTGCGCTCTCCGGTCGCGGAGCCCCTGAACGACCACGACAGGAAGGTGCGCGAGGCGGGCGCGCCGATGGAGTGGGAGGAGGAGCTGCCGCTGGAGGACGGGCTGCACACCTTCCTCTCGCTCAAGTTCCCTCTCGGGGATGAGGTCATGCCCGGCGCGCTCTGCGGCATCTCCACCGACATCACCGAGCGCAAGCGCGCCGAGGTGGCCGAGCGCTTCCTCGCCGACGCGAGCCGCAAGCTCATGGCCCTCGGCTACGGCGCCACGCTCGACAGCGTCGCGCGGCTCGCCGTGCCCGAGCTGGCCGATCAGTGCGTCATCGACGTGGGCGTCGCTGGCGGCGACCCGGGACACGCGGTCACGGCGGTCACCGCGGGCGTGCCGGACGACGTCGCAGGCGCGGTGATGGACGCGCTGCGGCCCCTGGCAGCCGCCTCGCCGGACCACCCCGAGGTGGGCGATGTCCGCGCCGCGCCTCTGCTCGAGCGGCTCGGCGTTCACTCCTTCCTCCGCGTCCCGCTCCTCGCGCGCGACCGGCGCTTCGGGGTCATGACGTTGCTGGGGACCGCGCCCCGACCCCGCTATGGCGCTTCCGACCTGCGGCTCGCCGGGGAGCTCGGGTTCCGTGCGGCGCTCGCCCTCGACAACAGCCGCCTGTTCGCCGAGGCCCAGCAGGCGATCGAGCGCCGGAACGAGTTCCTCCTCGTCGCCTCGCACGAGCTCAAGACCCCGCTCACCTCGCTCAAGATGCAGGCGCACCTGCTCGAGCGGCTGTTGCCCCGCTACCGGCGCGCGGAGATCTCGCCGGAGCGCATCGACGCCGCGCTCCAGGTCCTGAGCCGACAGATCGCGCGCCTCGCCCACCTGGTCAATGAGCTGCTCGACGTCACTCGACTGAACGCCGGCCAGCTGACCCTCTCGCGCGCGCCGTTCGATCTGGCGGCCCTGACGCGCGAGGTCGTCGAGCGGATGAGACAGCAGCTCGCGAGCGCGCGCTGCCGCGCCGAGCTCGATCTGGAAGGGCCCGTGGTCGGGGACTGGGATGCTTCTCGGATGGAGCAGGTCCTCATCAACCTGCTCTCCAACGCGATCAAGTACGGCGCAGGCGCCCCCGTTCACGTCGTCGTGCGCGGCGAGGGCGACCGCGCGCGGCTCGTCGTCCGCGATCACGGCATGGGCATCGCGGAGGCCGATCAGGCCAGGATCTTCGAGCGCTTCGAGCGCGCCGTCTCCGTCCGCAACTTCGGCGGTCTCGGACTCGGCCTCTACATCGTGCGGTGGATCGTCACCTCCCATGGCGGCGCCATCCGCGTCGAGAGCAAGCCGGGCGCGGGCGCCACGTTCGTCGTCGAGCTGCCTTTGCATGCGGCGCAGACAGAGACGCTCGGCCAGGATACCCTGCTCCCGCAGGCGTAGGCGCGCGCTCCGCGCTGCGTGCTCGCTACCCGACTGCGCCTCAGCAGCTCCTTTTCCGTCCCCGCTATCGCCGTGCATGGACGACGGCGTCGCCGCAGGCGAACCGGCGCGAGAACGCGGCTCCGTTTGCTCGTGACGAGGCGCACCGCTTTTGGCAGTGTAGCGAGTTGAGCCGCAACGCGCCGCTGGCGCCTCGGTTTTCAAAGCTCTTCCTATGCCCGATAGTCCGCGCTACCGCGTGCTGGAGGTGCTGCACCAAGGTGCAGATACCGTCCTTTACCGCGCGCGGCGCGAGGAGGACGGCCGGCCGGTGGTGCTCAAGGCCCTGCGGCGCGACCACGCGAGCCCCCGCGCCTCCGGCAGGCTCCAGCACGAGCTCGAGGTCGCCAAGACGCTCGATTCACCCGTCGTCATCAAGGCCCACGGCATCGAGCCGTTCCGCGACCAGATGACCCTGGTCCTCGAGGACTTCGGCGGCCGCTCGCTCGACCGGTTGCTCGATGGCGACGGGCCGATGCGCCCGATGTGCCCGATGTCGATCGAGCGCTTCTTCCCTCTCGCCCTCCGACTCGCCGCCGCGCTCGCCGAACTCCACCGACATCACGTCATCCACAAGGACATCAAGCCCCAGAACCTGCTCTACAACCCCGACACCGGCGAGGTGAAGATCACCGATCTCGGCATCGCCTCCCTCTCGCCACGCGAGGCCCAGGAGCTCGCGCACGACGGGCTCATCGAGGGCACGCTCGCCTACATGGCGCCGGAGCAGACCGGCCGCATGAACCGCCGCGTCGACGAGCGGACCGACCTGTACTCCCTCGGCGTCACCTTCTACGAGATGCTGACTGGCGCCCTGCCCTTCCAGGCCAGCGATCCCGTCGAGTGGGTCTATTGCCACATCGCCCAGACCCCGCGGCCGCCTCACGCGCTCGTCCCCTCGATCCCACCCCAGCTCTCCGCCGTCGTCCTCAAGCTGCTCTCCAAGGCCGCCGAGGAGCGTTACCAGAGCGCCCTCGGCCTGCGCCACGACCTCGACGCGTGCTTCTCACGGTGGCAGGCGGGCGGATCCATTCAGCACTTCCCGCTCGGACAGCGCGATCTCTCCGACCGGTTCCAGGTCCCGCAGCGGCTCTATGGCCGCGAGCGCGAGATCGAGGCGCTGCTCGCCGTGTTCGAGCGCGTGGTCGCGAACGGCCGGCCAGAGGTCGTTCTCGTCTCGGGCTATTCGGGGATCGGCAAGTCCTCGCTCGTCGCCGAGCTGCACAGGCCCGTCGTGCGCGAGCGCGGCTCCTTCCTCTCCGGCAAGTTCGAGCAATTCAAGCGCGACGTCCCCTACCACGCCTTTCTCCAGGCGTTCCGGGCGCTCTTGCGGGAGCTCCTTGGCGCGAGCGAGGAGCAGCTCGAGCGCTGGCGAGAGCGCCTCCGTGAGGCCCTCGGCCAGGACGGCGGTCTGCTGACCGACGTGCTCCCCGAGCTCACGCTCCTCCTCGGCCCGCAGCCGCCCGTGCCCGAGCTCCCGCCCGCCGAGGCCCAGAGCCGGCTGCTCGCCGCGCTCCAGCGCTTCGTCGCCGCGTGCGCCCGGAAGGAGCACCCCGTCGCCCTCTTCCTCGACGACCTGCAATGGGCCGACGCGGCCAGCCTCCTCTTGCTCGAGCAGCTCGCCACCTATTCCGGCTCCGAGCACCTGCTGCTGATCGGCGCCTATCGCGACAACGAGGTCGGCCCCGCGCACCCGCTCCGGCTCACGCTGGCCGAGGTGCAGCAGCGCGGCGCCGCCGTGTCCGAGCTCGTCCTCACGCCGCTCTCCGCCGCCCACGTCGGGGCGCTCGTCGCCGAGGCGGTCCATGCGCCCGAAGCAGAGGTCGAGCCGCTCTCGCAGCTCGTCCACGAGAAGACCGGCGGCAACCCCTTCTTCGCCCTCCAGTTCCTCATCGCCCTGCACGACGAGAGGCTCATCATCTTCGACGCCGAGCAGCGCGTATGGCGCTGGGATATCGCCGCCATCCACGACAAGGGCTTCACCGACAATGTCGTCGAGCTGATGGCCGGCAAGCTGAACCGGCTCTCGGCCCCTGCGCACGACGCGCTCAAGCTCGCCGCGTGCGTCGGCAGCATCCTCGACCTCGCACCCCTCGCGGTGGTCGCGGGCCGTCCGGCGGAGCAGCTCCGCGAGGCGCTCGAGGAGGCCGCGCGGGAGGGGCTGCTGCTCCGCCGGGGCTCTGGTTATCGCTTCCTCCACGACCGCGTGCAGCAGGCCGCGTATTCGCTCATCCCGGCAGAGCAGCTCGCCGAGGTGCACCTCCGGATCGGCCAGCTGCTCTTGAAGGAGCAGCACGCCGGAGAGCGCGAGGACGCGCTCTTCGACGTCGTGGGCCACCTCAACCGCGGCGCAGCGCTCCTCCGTTCTCAGGCCGAGCGCGACGAGCTCGCCGCGCTGAACCTCCGCGCCGGCAGGAAGGCCAAGGCCGCCGCGGCTTTCCAGTCCGCCGCCGCGCTCTTCTCCGCGGGCCTCTCCGTGCTCGCGCTGGCCTCCTGGGAAACGCAGCACGCGCTGACCTACGATCTGACGCTCGAGCGCGCGCACGCCGCGTACATCACCGGCGGCTTCGACGAGGCCGAGCGGCTCCTGCAAGAGCTCCTGGAGCGCGCGAGGACCAGGACCGAGACGGCCGCCGCCGTCGAGCTCATCGTCACGCTCCGCATGATCCGCGGACAATCCGCCCGCGCCGTGGAGATCGGGCTCTCGTGGCTCCGCACCTGCGACATCGATCTTCCTCGCCTCCCCACCGACGCGCAGATCGAAGAGGAGACGAAGAGCGTCTGGCAGGCCCTGGGCGACCGGGCGATCGAGGACCTGATCCATCTGCCCCCCATGACCGACCGGGAGGTCAAGCTGACGATGGGTGTGCTGGAGGGCGCGGGCATCGCGGCGTCCTTCATGACCCCGAACCTGTACTTTCTCATCTTCCTGCGCATGGTCCAGCTCAGCCTGCGCCACGGCAACGCCGAGAGCTCCGCTGTCGCGTACACGTCGTTCGCGAGGATGTTCGGCCCGAGGTTCGGGCGATACCAGGAGGCCTATCGGTTCGGCAAGCTCGGCCACGACCTGGCGCAGCGGAGCGGCCGCCTCACCACGAAATCGATGGTGTTCACCACCTTCGGACACCATGTCGTCTTCTGGACACGCCACTACCGAGAGACGACTCCGTACGGGCGCGCCGGCTTCGGCGCCGCGGTCGAGTCCGGCGCGATGAGCATGGCGTGCTTCAACTGCGTATGGGACGCGCTGTTCCACCTGCTCTCCGGCGAGGCGCTCGAGGACGTGCTCCGCGAGGTCGACGAGCGCCTCGGCTTCGTGCGCAGCGCGGGCTTCGCGTTCGCGCACGGCGCCCTCCTCAGCGCCCGCGCCACGATCCAGGCGCTGCGCGGGCGGCCGGTCCGCTTCGCGATGCTCGACGGCTCCGAGCTGGATCGTCCGGCCTTCGAGGCGCGGCTGCGGGAGGGAGCGCTGGAGACCACGCGCGAGTTCTATTATAGCTTGAAGGCGCAAGCGCTCTTCGTGCTCGGCGCGCCAAGGGAGGCGCTCGAGGCGGCGACCCGCGTCGTCGCCGAGCAACCCTTCTGGAACCAGCCGCACGCGCTCATGGCCGAGAGCTTCTATGTCCTCGCGCTCTCGCTCGCGGCGCTCGTCGACGTCGACGCACCGCACGTACCGCACGCGCCGCACGCGGAGCGGGGTTCCCCGGGGCGGGAGCTCCCCGAGCAGCTGCTCGAGTGCGAGCGGCAGCTCGGCGCGTGGGCCAGGAGCGGCCCCGACAACTTCCTCCACAAACACGCCCTGGTCCGCGCCGAGATCGCCCGGCTCCGCGGGCAGGACGTGGAGGCCATGGGGCTCTACGAGCAGGCCATCTCCTCGGCGCGCGAGGGCGGCTTCGTCCAGCACGAGGCCATCGCCTGCGAGCTCGCCGCCCGGCTGTACCGCGATCGCGGCCTGTCCACGCCCGCCGACGCTTACCTGCAGAAGGCCCGCGCCGCCTACTTCCGCTGGGGCGCCCACGCCAAGGTCGAGCAGCTCGACCAGCGGTATCCCTTCCTCGTCGAGCGAAAGCCAATCGCCCCCACCGTCACCTTCGCCGTCCGCGCCGAGCAGTTCGACGTCCTCTCCGTCGTCAAGGCCTCTCAGAGCATCTCCGGTGAGCTCCAGCTCCCCCGCCTGCTCGAGATGCTCCTGCGCACGATGGTCGAGCACGCAGGCGCCGAGCAGGGGTGCGTCCTCCTGGTCCGGGGTGAGCGCCTCTCCAGCGCGGCGATCGAAGCGCCGGGGGGCGCGGTCCGGATGCGCGACGCGGGCGAGGCGCCTTCGGCCGCCCTGCCGCAATCCATCCTCAACTACGTGCGCCGCAGCCATGAGCGCGTGCTGCTCGACGACGCCTCCGCCAGACACCCGTTCTCGGAAGACGCGTATTTCACCCGGAAGCGGCCGCGATCGGTGCTGTGCCTCCCGATCGTGCGGCAAACGCGGCTGCTCGGCCTGCTCTACCTCGAGAACAACCTCGTCACCGGCGCGTTCACCTCAGGGCGGCTCACCGTGCTCGAGCTGCTCGCCTCGCAGTCGGCCATCTCGCTCGAGAACGCCATGCTCTACACCGACATCGAGCAGGAGAACGCCGAGCGGCGCCGGGCGGAGCGCGAGCTCCGCGAGAGCCAGGCCACGCTGCAGGCCATCGTCGACAACTCCGCCGCGGCCATCTTCCTCAAGGATCACGAGGGTCGGTATCTGCTCGTCAACCGCCAGGGCAGCAACGTCGCCGGCCGGCCGAGCCATCGGCTCCTCGGAAAGACCGACGCCGAGATCTTGCCTGCTGCGCTCGCCGAGATCATCGGCGATCACGATCGGCGAGTGCTCGACTCGGGCGAGCCGCTCGAGTTCGAGGAAGAGGTGATGATGGAGGACGGGCCGCACACCTTCCTGTCGCTCAAGTTCCCTCTCGGGGATGACGTCATGCCCGGCGTGCTCTGCGGCATCTGCACCGACATCACCGAGCGCAAGCGCGCCGAGCTCGCCGAGCGCTTCCTCGCCGAGGCGAGCCGCAAGCTCATGGCCCTCGGCTACGGCGCCACCCTCGAGAGCGTCGCGCAGCTCGCCGTGCCCGAGCTGGCCGACCGGTGCGTCATCGACGTGGACCTCGCCCAGGACGCCCCGGGGCGGGCGGTCACCGCGGGCGTGCCGGCCGAGCTCGCGGGCGCCATGGTGGACGCGCTGCGGGCGCTGGCAGCGACCTCGCCGGACCGCCCCGAGGTGGGCGACGTCCGCGCCGCGCCCCTCCTCGAGCCGCTCGGCGTTCACTCCTTCCTCCGCGTCCCGCTCCTCGCGCGCGACCGGCGCTTCGGCGTCATGACCCTGCTGGCAGCCGCGCCACGGCGCCGCTACGGCCCCGCCGACCTGTGGGTCGCCGAGGAGCTCGGGCTCCGTGCGGCGCTCGCCCTCGACAACAGCCGCCTGTTCGCCGAGGCCCAGGAGGCGATCGAGCGGCGCAACGAGTTCCTCCTCGTCGCATCGCACGAGCTCAAGACCCCGCTCACCTCGCTCACGATGCAGGCCCACCTCCTCGCCCGGCTCCTGCCCCGCTTCGCGCGCGCCGAGGTCGCTCCCGAGCGCATCGACGCCGCGCTCCAGGTCCTGAGCCGCCAGATCACGCGCCTCGCCCACCTGGTCAACGAGCTGCTCGACGTCACCCGCCTCAACGCCGGCCGGCTCACCCTCGCGCGCGCGCCCGTCGATCTGGCCGCCCTGACGCGTGAGGCTGTCGAGCGAATGAGGCAGCAGTTCGCGGACGCCCGCTGCCGCATCCAGCTCGATCTGGACGAGCCCGTGGTGGGCAACTGGGATGCTTCTCGCGTGGAGCAAGTCGTCATCAACCTCCTGTCCAACGCGATGAAGTACGGCGCGGGCGCCCCCATTCACGTCGTCGTGCGCGGCCTGGAACGCCGCGCGCTGCTCGTCGTCCGCGATCACGGCATCGGCATCACGGAGGCCGATCAGGCCAGGATCTTCGAGCGCTTCGAGCGCGCCGTCTCCGTCCGCAACTTCGGCGGCCTCGGCCTCGGCCTCTACATCGTTCGATGGATCGTCACCTCCCACGGCGGCACCATCCGCGTCGAGAGCGCGCCAGGCGCGGGCGCTGCCTTCATCGTCGAGCTGCCTTTGAATACGGCAGAGGCAGAGACGGACAGCCAGGGCGCCCTGCTCCCGGAAGCGTAGGAGCGCGCTGTGTGCTCACACCCCGACTGCTGCCTCAGCCGGGACTGACGCGCCGCCGTTTGCTCGTGACGAGGCGCGGCGCTTTTGGC
The DNA here is from genome assembly GCF_051530205.1 of Sorangium sp. So ce327. NCBI lineage: Bacteria > Pseudomonadati > Myxococcota > Polyangiales > Polyangiaceae > Sorangium > Sorangium sp. So ce327. The sequence continues at coordinate 8,145,128 of NZ_CP150330.1, forward strand.
AGTGTACCGGGTTGAACGGCAACACGCCGCCGGCGCCCCGGCTTTCAAAGATCCTCCTATGCTCGATAGTCCACGTTACCGCGTGCTGGAGGTGCTGCACCAAGGTGCGGACACGATCCTCTACCGCGCGCGGCGCGAGGAGGACGGCCGACCGGTGGTGCTCAAGGTCCTGCGGCGTGACCACGCCAGCCCCCGCGCCCTCGGCAGGCTCCAGCACGAGCTCGAGGTCGCCAGGGCACTGAAGTCGCCCGTCGTCGTCCAGGCCTACGGCATCGAGCCGTTCCGCGACCAGATGACCCTGGTCCTCGAGGACTTCGGCGGCCGGTCGCTCGACCGGTTGCTCGATGGCGACGGGCCGATGCTCCCGATGTCGATCGAGCGCTTCTTCCCCCTCGCCCTCCGCCTCGCCGCCGCGCTCGCCGAGATGCACCGGCGGCACGTCATCCACAAGGACATCAAGCCTCAGAACCTGCTCTACAACCCCGACACCGGCGAGGTGAAGATCACCGATCTCGGCATTGCCTCCCTCTCGCCACGCGAGGCCCAGGAGCTCACGCACGACGGGCTCATCGAGGGCACGCTCGCCTACATGGCGCCGGAGCAGACCGGCCGCATGAACCGCTGGGTCGACGAGCGGACCGACCTGTACTCCCTCGGCGTCACCTTCTACGAGATGCTGACTGGCACCCTCCCCTTCCAGGCCAGCGATCCCGTCGAGTGGGTCTATTGCCACATCGCCCAGGCGCCGCGGCCGCCTCACGCGCTCGTCCCCTCGATCCCACCCCAGCTCTCCGCCGTCGTCCTCAAGCTGCTCTCCAAGGCCGCCGAGGAGCGCTACCAGAGCGCCCTCGGCCTGCGCCACGACCTCGACACGTGCTTTTCCCAGCTGCGCCAGCGCGGCGCCATCGACCCCTTCCCGCTCGGACTACGCGACGTCTCCGACCGATTCCAGGTCCCGCAGCGGCTCTATGGCCGCGAGCGCGAGATCGAGGCGCTGCGCGCCGCGTTCGAGCGCGTGGTCGCGAACGGCCGGCCAGAGCTCCTTCTCGTCTCGGGCTATTCGGGGATCGGCAAGTCCTCGCTCGTCGCCGAGCTGCACCGGCCCGTCGTGCGCGAGCGCGGCTCCTTCCTCTCCGGCAAGTTCGATCAGCTCAAGCGCGACGTCCCCTACCGCGCCTTCCTTCAGGCCTTCCGGGGCCTCGTGCAGGAGATCCTTGGCGCGAGCGAGCAGCAGGTCGAGCGCTGGCGAGAGCGCCTCCGCGAGGCCCTCGGCCAGAACGGCAGGCTGCTCACCGACATGCTCCCGGAGATCGAGCGGCTCCTCGGCCCGCAGCCGCCCGTGCCCGAGCTCCCGCCCGCCGAGGCCCAGAGCCGGTTGCTCGCCACGCTCCAGCGCTTCGTCGCCGCCTGCGCACGGAAGGAGCACCCCGTCGCCCTCTTCCTCGACGACCTGCAATGGGCCGACCCCGGTAGCCTCCTCTTGCTCGAGCAGCTCGCTACCCTCGCCGGCGACGCGCACCTGCTGCTGATCGGCGCCTATCGCGACAACGAGGTCGGCCCCGCGCACCCGCTCCGCCTCACGCTCGCCGAGGTCCCAAAGCGCGGCGCAACCGTCGGTGACATCGTCCTCGAGCCGCTCTCCGCCGCCCACGCCGGGGCGCTCGTCGCCGAGGCGGTCCATGCGCCCGAAGCGCACGTCGAGCCGCTCTCACGGCTGGTTTACGAGAAGACCGGCGGCAACCCCTTCTTCGTGCTCCAGTTCCTCATCGCCCTGCACGAAGAGGGGCTCATCACCTTTGACGCGGATGAGGGCGCATGGCGGTGGGACATCGCCGCCATCCGCGACAAGGGCTTCACCGACAACGTCGTCGAGCTGATGGCCGGCAAGCTGGAGCGGCTCTCGGTCCCGACGCGCGACGCGCTCAAGCTCGCCGCCTGCCTCGGCGGCAGCGTGGACCTCGACACCCTCGCGGTGGTCGCGCGAAGGCCGGCGGACGCGCTCCGCGAGGCGCTCGAGGAGGCCGTGCGGGAGGGGCTGCTGCTCCGCCGGGACAGCGCCTATCGCTTCCTCCACGACCGGGTGCAGCAGGCCGCAACTTCGCTCATCCCGCCTGGACAGCTCGCCGAGATGCACCTCGGGATCGGCCGGCTGCTCTTGAAGGCACGGCGCGCGGAGGAGCCCGATGAGACGCTCTTCGATGTCGTCGGCCACCTCAACCGCGGCGCCGCGCTCCTCCGTTCCCAGGCCGAGCGCGACGAGCTCGCCGCCCTCAACCTCCGCGCCGGCAGGAAGGCCAAGGCCGCTGCCGCCTACCAGTCCGCCGCCGCGCTCTTCGCGGCGGGCATGGGCCTCCTCGCGCAAGATCCCCGCGAGCGCTGGGAGACTCGGTACGATCTGGCCTATCCCCTGAGCCTCGAGCGCGCGCACGCCGCCTACGCCACCGGCAGCTTCGAGGAGGCCGAGCGGCTCCTCGACGAGCTCATGGAGCGCGCGAGGACCAAGATCGAGCGCGCCGCGGTCGTCGAGCTCGCCATCGCCTTGCACGTGACCCGCGGGCAGTGCGCCCGCGCCGTGGAGCTCGGGCTCTCGTGCCTTCGCGCCTGGGACATCGAGCTGTCGCTCCCCGTTACCGACGCGCAGGTCGAAGAAGAGACCGAGAGCGTCCGGCAGGCTCTGGGCGGCCGGGCGATCGAGGATCTGGTCAACCTGCCCCCCATGGACCACCCCGAGATCAAGGTGGCGATGCGCGTCCTGATGGGCGTGAACATCCCTGCCTATTTCGTGGACGTGAAGCTGCACTATCTGCTCCTCGTGCGCATGGTCAAGCTCAGCCTGCGCCACGGCAACGCCGAGAGCTCCGCCCAGGCGTACACCGCCTTCGCGCGGATGTTCGGCCCGCGGTTCGGGCGATACCGCGAAGCCTACAAGTTCGGAAAGCTCGGCTACGACCTCGCGGACAGGGGCCACGCCCTCGCCACGAAGGGCGCGGTGTTCACCCTGTTCGGGCAGCAGATCGTCTTCTGGACACGCCACTACCGGGAGAGCGGTCACTATGCTCGCCGCGGCTTCAACGCCGCGGTGGAGGGCGGCGACTGGAACAACGCATGTTACAATTGCATCTGGGCGGCGATGTTCCCGCTGCTCTCCGGCGAGCCGCTGGAGGACGCCCTCCACCTGACCGAGGACCGCCTCGCCTTCGTGCGCAAGGCCGGCTACGCGTTCGTCTATGACATCCTCCTCGGCGCCCGGCACCTCATCCAGACGCTGCGCGGGCGGCCGGTCCATTACGCGATGCTGGATGGCGCCCAGCTGGATCAGGCGGCCTTCGAGGCGCGGCTCGGCCGGGAGGGCGGGGTCGTCCCCGGCTGCTTCCACTTCAGCATGAAGGCGCAGGCGACGTTCCTCCTCGGCTCTCCCCGGGAGACGCTCGCGGCGACGACCCGTGTGGTCGTCGACTACGACTGGAAGCTCGATGCGTGTGCGCTGTATGCCGAGTGCTTCTATTATCGCGCGCTCGCGCTGGCCGCGCTCGTCGACGACGACCAGGACCGCGCCGCGGCGCCGTCACCCCGGCCGGAGCTCCCGGACGGGCTGCTCGACTGCGAGCGGCAGCTCGGCGAGTGGGCCGCGAGCGGCCCCGACAACTTCCTCCACAAACACGCTCTGGTCCGCGCGGAGATCGCCCGGCTCCGCGGGCAGCACCTGGAGGCCATCGGGCTCTACGAGCAGGCCATCTCGGCAGCGCGCGAGGGCGGCTTCGTCCAGCACGAGGCCATCGCCTGCGAGCTCGCCGCCCGGCTGTACCGCGATCGCGGCCTGTCCACGCCCGCCGACGCTTACCTGCAGAAGGCCCGCGCCGCCTACTTCCGCTGGGGCGCCCACGCCAAGGTCGAGCAGCTCGACCAGCGGTATCCCTTCCTCGTCGAGCGAAAGCCAATCGCCCCCACCGTCACCTTCGCCGTCCGCGCCGAGCAGTTCGACGTCCTCTCCGTCGTCAAGGCCTCTCAGAGCATCTCCGGTGAGCTCAAGCTCCCGCGCCTGCTCGAGATGCTCCTGCGCATCGTGGTCGAGCACGCGGGCGCCGGGGAGGGGTACGTGCTCCTGCTCCGGGAAGATCGCCTGTCGACGGCGGCGGCGATCGCCGCGTCCGGAGGCGCCGCGCGGCTGCTCGACGCGGGCGAGGCGGCGGCGGACGCGCTGCCGCAGTCCATCCTCAACTATGTTCGCCGCAGCCACGAGCGCGTGCTGCTCGACGACGCCGCCGCCAGACACCCGTTCTCGGAGGACGCGTATTTCACCCGGAAGCGGCCGAGATCGGTGCTGTGCCTCCCGATCGTGCGCCAGGCGCGGCTGCTCGGCGTGCTCTATCTGGAGAACAAGCTGGTGGCCGGCGCGTTCACCCCGGGGCGGCTCACCGTGCTCGAGCTGCTCGCCTCGCAGTCGGCCATCTCGCTCGAGAACGCCATGCTCTACACCGATATCGAGCAGGAGAACGCCGAGCGGCGCCGGGCCGAGCGCGAGCTCCGCGGAAGCCAGGCCACGCTTCAGGCCATCGTCGACAACTCCGCTGCGACCATCTATCTCAAGGATCGCGACGGCCGGCACCTGCTCGTCAACCGCGAGGTGGGCCGCCTCCTGGGCATGCCGACCGAGCAGATCGTCGGGAAGACGAGCGCCGAGCTCTTCCCTTCCACGAACCTCGAGATCATCGCGGACAACGACCGGCGGGTGCTCGACTCGGGCGAGCCGCTCGAGTTCGAGGAGGAGGTGATGATGGAGGACGGGCCGCACACCTTCCTCTCGCTCAAGTTCCCTCTCGGGGAGGACGTCATGCCCGGCGTGCTGTGCGGCATCTCCACCGACATCACCGAGCGCAAGCGCGCCGAGCTCGCCGAGCGTTTCCTCGCCGAGGCGAGCCGCAAGCTCATGGCCCTCGGCTACGGCGCCACCCTCGAGAGCGTCGCGCAGCTCGCCGTGCCCGAGCTGGCCGACCGGTGCGTCATCGAAATCGACCTCGCCCAGAACGCCCCGAGGCGGACGGTCACCGCGGGCGTACCGGCCGAGCTGGCAGACGCTGTGATGGACGCGCTGCGGCCCCTCGCGGCGACCTCGCCGGAGCGCCCCGAGGTGGGTGACGTCCGCGCTGCGCCGCTTCTCGAGCGGCTCGGCGTTCACTCCTTCCTCCGCGTCCCGCTCCTCGCGCGCGACCGGCGCTTCGGCGTCATGACCCTGCTGGCGACCGCGCCACGGCGCCGCTACGGCCCCGCCGACCTCTGGCTGGCCCAGGAGCTGGCGAGCCGCGCCGCGCTCGCCCTCGACAACAGCCGCCTGTTCGCCGAGGCCCAGGTGGCGATCGAGCGCCGCGACGAGTTCCTCCTCGTCGCCTCGCACGAGCTCAAGACCCCGCTCACCTCGCTCAAGATGCAGGCTCACCTCCTCGCCCGGCTCCTGCCTCGCTTGCAGCGCGCCGAGGTCGCCCCGGAGCGCATCGACGCCGCGATCCAGGTCCTGAGCCGCCAGATCGGGCGCCTTGCCCACCTGATCAATGAGCTGCTCGACGTCACCCGCCTGAACGCCGGCCGGCTCACCCTCGCGCGCGCCCCCTTCGACCTGGCGGCCCTGGCGCGCGAGGTCGTCGAGCGGATGCACCAGCAGCTCACCGACGCCCGCTGCCGCACCGAGCTCGATCTGGACGGCCCCGTGGTGGGCAGCTGGGATGCGACGCGCGTGGAGCAGGTCCTCATCAACCTGCTGTCGAACGCGATCAAGTACGGCGCGGGGGCCCCCATTCACGTCGTCGTGCGCGGCATGGAAGGCCGCGCGCTGCTCATGGTCCGCGATCACGGCATGGGCATCGCCGAGGCCGATCAGGCCAGGATCTTCGAGCGCTTCGAGCGCGCCGTCTCCGTACGCAACTTCGGTGGTTTAGGACTCGGCCTCTACATCGTGCGGTGGATCGTCACCTCCCACGGCGGCACCATCCGCGTCGAGAGCAAGCCGGGCGCGGGCGCCACGTTCATCATCGAGCTCCCTTTGCACCCGGCCGAGGCGGAGTCGGAGACGGCGGCGGACGGCCGAGGGGACCTGCTCCCGCAGGCCTAGAGCGACAAGCGGGTTGAAGCCGCACGCAAACAGCGAGAAGTTGGGACGCCAGGAGTGGCGCTCCGGGCTCCCGGACGCCACAGTGGCCCCACGGTGAGGTCACGCTCCTCGGCAGCGCCGCTCTTCGTGATCTCCGCGGCGCTCGGCGGCAGCGCGGTCGCGCACGCCCATCCGACCGCGGCGCCCTTGCGTATCGAGTACCGCGCGGAGGCTGGATGCCCGGCAGAGGCGGAGTTTCGTGCGCGCGTCGGCGCGCGCCTCCGGCGGAACATCGCGGAGACGGACGCAGCGAGCGCGTACGTCGTGATCATCGAGCAGCGCGATCGCCGCTTCATCGGGCGCCTCGGCGTCCGCGCGGCCGACGGGACGGCGTCCGAGCGCGATGTCGCGGGGGATACCTGCGACGATGTCGTCGCCGCGCTCGCGGTCGTGACCGCGCTCGCCGTCGATACCCAGGCCGGGGACGCCCCCGTGACGGCCGCCACACCCGCGGTTTCCGCGTCCCCGAGCGCCGTCGCCGCGCCGCCTCCGCCGGTCGGTGCGCCGCCCGCTGGCGCCCCGCCTGCCAGCGCCCCGCCCGCTGGCGCCCCGCCGGCCGGTAACGCGCGGGCGCGGCCGCCGGCGCCGGAGCCCGACGCCACGACGCACCTGGTGCTCGGCGCGCAGCTCCTCGTCGGCCAGATGATCGGCCTCCCCTCCTTCGGCGCGCGCATCTCCGCGGAGCCTCCCCTCGCTATCACGACCCGCGGCGTCGGCCCGGCGCGCTTCGACGCGGACCTCGAGGTGTCCTCCGACGTCCCCGTGGCGGGTGGGTCTGCATCGTTTCTGCGGGCGGCCCTCGCCGTCGACGCGTGCCCGCTCGGCGCGTCGCTCGGCGTCCTGCGCCTTTCCCCCTGCGCGCGCGTCGAGGGCGGCCTCGTCTCGGCGAGCCGCCGAGGCGTCGCCCCCGCGCGCAGCGTGACGCGCGGATGGCTGGCGCTCGGCCTGCCGGTGCGCGCGCGGCTGCCGCTCTGGGGCCCGTTCGTGCTCGACGCCGACGCCGGGGTACGCGTGCCGCTGCTGCGCGACGGCTTCTTCCCCGACGGCGCCGACGCCGGCGCCCGCCCGCCGCCGATCGAGAGCGTCGCGGCGCTCGGGCTCGGGTTGACGATTCCGTGATCCCGGGGCTCGCCTCCGAACATAGCAGCGGCAGGAGACGATGATCAGCGCGACTCGATCCCGACATCCTGCCCGCGCGGAGGTGGTGCGCGACGCGGCCAGGACGGCGCCCGCGGAGCGCGCCGTGCAGCGCGCGCCGTCGCCCTCCGCGGAGCGCTACCGCGCGCTGGTCGAGGCGCATTTCGACTTCATCTGGCGCTCGTTGCGCGGGCTCGGCGTGCCCGCCGGCTCGGCCGACGACGCCGCGCAGCACGTCTTCCTGATCGCCTACCAGAAGCTCGCCGAGATCGCGCCCGATCGCGAGCGCTCCTTCCTCTTCGGGACGGCGCTGGGGGTCGCGGCGAACGCGCGCCGCGCCGGCGCGCGGCGGCGCGAGCTCTGCGACGACGGCGCGATGGCAGCCGCGGCCGACGACGCGCCGAACCCGGAGCAGCTCATCGAGATGAAGCAGGCGCGGGCGCTGCTCGACGACGTGCTCGACGCGATGGAGGAGGACCTCCGCGTCGTCTTCGTCCTCTTCGAGCTCGAGGGCGTCCCGACCGAGGAGATCGCCGCGATGCTCGGCCTCGCGAAGGGCACCGTCGCTTCCCGCCTCCGCCGCGCGCGAGAGGACTTTCGCGCGATCGCGAGGCGCGTCCAGGCGAGGGCGCTGCACCGGGGAGGCGAGCGATGACCGATCCGAAGCCGCTTCGAGACGAGGAGGCGACCGAGTTCGAGCGCGCGCTGCTCCGCTCGTGGAAGCAGGAGTCTCCGTCCTCGTCGGCGCGCGCGCGCGCGCTCGCCATCGCCGGGCTCGCCGCGGACGGGGCCGCAGGGGGCGGGGCCACAGGGGAGACAACCGCCGCGCCCGCTCCGTCCGCCGCGCCCGCGCCGAAGGCGGGCGCCGGCAAGCTGCTGGCGCTCGCGAAGTGGGGCCTCGGGGCGGTGATCGGCGTCGGCCTCCTCGGCGCGGGCGTCGCGCTCCTCCGGCCGTCGGCGCCTCCCTCCGCGGCGGCACCGTCGAGCGAGCCGCAGGCCACGCTCACGCCGCCCACCGCCGTCGAGCCGCCGGCGGCGAGCGCGGCGCCGGTCGCGCCCGCGCCGCCTCCCTCCGGGCCCGTGACGCAAACGCCGCTCCAGGCGAGCGCCCCGCCGCTCCAAGCGCCCGCCGCCGCCGCGAGCCCGCCGCGCCCGAAGAGCGCCGCGCCGCGCGCGGGATCCGCTCGCGGCGCGCCGAGCGACGCGCTCGGCGAGCAGGCCGCCATCGACGCGCTCGGCGAGCAGGTCGCCATGATCGATCGCGCGCGCGACGCGCTCGCCGCCGGCGACGCGGCGGGGTGCCTCGCGGCGCTCGACGCCCACGACAGCAAGTTTCCTCGGAGCGCGATGGGAGAGGAGGCCACCGTGCTCCGCATCGAGGCGCTGATCCGGCTCGGCGATCGGGCCCGTGCGGCCGAGCTGGGCCAGCGCTTCCTCGCCTCGCGCCCGACGAGCGCGCATGCCTCGGGCGTGCGCGCACTCCTCGGCGCGACGAAGGAGCCTTGATCGAGCGGCGCGCACGCGCGCCTCGCGCGGCCTGCTCGCCCGCCCGCGCAAACGTGCTTTCGAGGGCGCCGGAGAGCGTGCCTGTCGTGTCCGGTTCGTCGAAGGGTTCGAGCGCTGTCAGCGCAAGAGTGTTCAACAGAGAGGTCTCGTATGGTCTGGTCGTCATGGAGCAAGCGCCGCGCGCGGAAGGCGGTCCTGGTGGGAGCGGCGATGGCGCGCCTCTCGCTGCCGGGGAGCGCCGCGGCGCAGGAGGCGGTCGCCCCGGCGTGGGACGAGACCGAGCGTCGGGAAGACATCGTCCAGCGGCGCGAGCGCGCCGCGCTCCTTGCGACGCACCTCCATGACGTGATCAGGCTGCACTCCGCCGGGAAAGCGGTGCCCGTCCTCTTCAGCGGTATCGGCGGGGCGAGCCTCGCCTTGAGCCTGACCGTGGCCCCGGCCGAGCCTCGCTTCCTCGCCTGGACCGCCGGCTCCGCGACGTTGCTCGCGGGAGGCATCGCCGCGCTCGCCGCGCCGGAGGCGTACCGGCGCGACACGCTGGGGGCCGCCGCGCAGCTCTCACAAGGCAGCTTCTGGCTCGGGCTCGCGTTCTTCACGGACAGCGGCCTCGCGAGGGCGACGCCGATCGCGCTGTCGTCGGGATATTACGTGTCCGGCTTGCTCTCCGGGCTGAACCTGGCGCTGTCCCACTACACTCCTGCTTCCCGCCTCCGCGCCGACCACGCGCTGGTGGCGACGCCCGAATGGCGCGCGCGGCTGTCAGCCGCGCAGATCGCGAGCATCGAGCGGGATCTCCTGGCCACCGCGCCTGCGATCCCGAGCTGGGCCATCTACCTCCCGGTCGCGCTCGGCGGGGTCGCCGCTACCGCGCCCGCGTGGGACGGCGATCTGCCAGCAGAGAGGCGGATGTTGAGCTTGACGTCCGGTCTCCTCGCCTCCGTGTGGTCGCTCGCCGCCATGTTCGATCCCGAACATCCGGCGCAGTCTTACCAGCGGGACCTGCGCAGGGCCGGCCTGCAGGTCGCGCCTTCAGGACCCGGCGGCAACATGGGTCTCACGGTCTCGGGCAAGTTCTAGAGCCACAGACGGGCTGAAGCCACACGCGAACAGCGAGGAGTCGAACCGGCAGGGCCTGTCGTTGCCCGCCCCGCCATCGCGCTCGTGTCTCCTGGGTCGACCTCTGGAGGAGCTCGGGGACACAGCAGTGATTGTCATCGTTTCGCGCTCCTTCGAGCGCTCATCAAGGAGGATTGGCCATGCGCAACGTTCTCATCGTCGTGTTCGTGCTCATCGTGGGATGTGGCGGGGAGGCTCCGGCCGCGCGCTGGGTGGCCTGCGAGTTCACCGGTAGCACCCCGGGCGGCGTGACGGTCCGTAGCTGCGCCGAGCTCGAGACCGACGACCCGGACAAGCACGAAAGCGAGTGCACGGACAGGTCAAACCTCGAGGCCGAGCTCGTCGATCGATGCTCTACCGACGACGTGCTCGGCACCTGCGTCCTCACCGGCGACGGCGAGACCATGACGACGTACCATTATGCAACAGAGCTCCTCACGGCCGATATCGTCAAGCCGCTCTGCGAAGCGACGAATGGCACCTGGAAGCCGCGCTGACGCGCTGCCCCGGTGCGTGTCACCGCGGTCCCGAGCGCCTCGACAGCGGTGTGTTCCGGCGGCTGACGGGATCGATCGGTCACCATGATCCCGCTGGCGCGCAGCAGCGTCGGTCCGGCGCAAGTCGACACAATTCGGCACGAGTTCACGGGACGGCCAGCGCCGAGCGCTGCGCCGCCGGATCAGCGGATCAGCGGGAGACGAGGTCCGTCATCCAGGGCACGTCGGGGGTCGTTCTCAGGACCGTGCCGGCCCACTGCCGGTCGTCCATCCGCTCGAAGCCCTCGGTGACGGCCTCGAAGTACGACGAGGCGAGCCCCACGAACGCGCGGGGCGCGCCGCCGCAGGGGTCGGCCGTCACGACCATGAGCCGCGGCAGGCCGGTGCCCACGTGCAGCACGCGGCCGACCGGCGCGCCGCCCTCGTCGGTCGGCTGGGTGTGCACGTCGGCGATCGTCGGATCCTGCTCCAGGCTCTTCATCTGGTCGAAGAAGAGCTGCCTGTACCACCCCTCGACGCCCGTGGGCCCGCCGCAACCCTCATACTCGAGCTGCACGGCCTGGTTGATGAAATCGAGGTGCGCCTGGGTGAGGGGCAGGCCGGCGCGCTCGTTCGCGGCCATCTCGCCGAGCGTCCGCGCGACGTCGTGGAGCTGCGAGAAGTACGCCGGCACCGTCTTCTCGAGCCACGGATCGCTCGATAGATCGAGCGTGCCGACGATCCCGGCGCCGTGCTCGGCCAGCTCGGCGATGCGCGCGAAGAACGCCGGGTACGGGTCGACGTACGCGTCCGGGAACTCGCACGTGTCCCCGCCCGTGTACGACTGCTTGGCGTAGAGCAGGGTGTCGTGGCGGAGCTCGGCCCACGAGGCGAGCTGGGTGCTCAGCAGGCGCCGGCCCCACGCCTCGGTCTTCGCCACGCCGGGCAGCCCCTCGCCGTCGCCGATCGCCCGCGCCGGCGACAGCTCCCGCAGCGCGCCGAGCCAGCGATTGTAAAGGTTCTTGCCCCAGAAGTCCCCCGGGTGCGCGTCGACCAGCACGCGCATCATGTGCAGGTCGGGCGCGTAGTCGAACCGCCCGAGCTCGGGCGCGAGCAGCTGGCCCGCCTGATCGTTCCCGAGCGCGGCGAAGCCCACGTCGAGCGGGTCCGGCATCATGCGCTTGACGGCGCCGCCCTTCACCCGGTCGAAGACCACGTTCGAGAAGACGTGCGAGTCGACGACGTACCGCTGGCCGAGCAGCGCGAAGCTCGACGAGAGGGGCAATGTGCCCTTGCCGAGCCCGTTGATCATGATGTGGCTCGAGATCCGCTGCGTGCCGTGGCCCTCCTTCACGATGACCTCGGCGATCCGCGCGTCCGGGACGCCGGCGAGGCCGGCGGCGTCGCTGAGGCCGAGGTCGGCGAGCAGGTCGTCGAGCTCCGGCAGGGTCATGTAGTCGCTCTCGCCGACGAAGGCCTGGATCGCGTCGTCGATGCGCTTGTAGCGGGCGACCGTCTCCGCGTCGGCCAGGGCGCGCAGCACGTACGCGCCCTCGAGGTGGCGCCGCTGGAAGCGCTGGGTGCCGTCCTGCTGGGCCTCGAGGAAGCGGAAATCCACGCGGCCGAGCCACATCATGCTGCGGAAGTAGCGCGCGAGCTCGGGGCGCTCCTCGTCGAGGTAGTGGCCGCGGGGCTCGAACTGCGAGAAGTCCATGAGCCGGTCCGTGCCGAAGAGGCGGACCTCCCCCATGCCGTCGTGGGCCTCCGCGCCCGCGACGAGCGCGTCGATCGCCGCCGCGCTGGCGCCCGCGACGGGGGCGACGGGCGCGCCGTCGAGCAGCGCGAGCGCGACGGCCGTGAAGAGATCCGCGTCCGCGCGCGCCTCGGCGCCGAGCTCCGCTCCGGCGCCCGAGGCGAGCCGCGCGCGCATCTGCTTCAGCATCGTCCCGAGCTCGGGCGCGAGCGAGGCCAGCTCCACCGCCTTCAGGATCGCGTCGTACGAGCGGTGGACCGCGAACAGGACCGAGTCCGCGGACACGTAGAGCGGCAGGTCGAGCGAGTAGATGCTCTCGTAGCCGTAGACGAAGGTCGGGAAGGACTTCTTGCTCGAGATGACGAAGCCGTTCGCGGAGAGCTTCGCGAGCTCGTCCTCGTCGAGGGCGAGCGCGGTGCCCTGGAGGAGCGAGAGGCCCGCGGCGTCCGCCGGCGCATAGGACAGGCCCGACGCGAAGGGGACGGGGTACCGCGAGGCGAAATCCTCGGCGCTCATGCTCGCCGAGGCGTCCCGCTCGGCGAGCAGCGCGGTGAGCTCCGCCTGCTGCTCGGGCCCTGGCTCCGTGGACGGCAGCTGGGTGCCGCCGGCGCCGGGCGGGGGCTGGCTCCCCTCGCCAGAACAGCCGGCGGCGAGGGCGACGAGGATCGGGACGACGTGAAGGCGAAGAAGCAGGTTGCGCATCGTGCTCCCCTTTCAAAGCGTGCCCCTGAGCCCGGGGCGCGACGGCTCCACTCCACAAGCAAAGGTGGTGCCGATGGCGCGCGATGCGGGGGTCGTCCTGCCTCCGGGGACGATCGTGCGACCGGCTGAGCCGTGAGCCTCCCCTCGCGGGACTTCAGCAGAGGAGCCCCGTTTGACCCGCCCCTTGAAGCTCGTCCGACCGCCGCCGCCCGCCCCGAAGCGGGCCTTCGCTGGCGACGACGCGACCCTCGTGCACGCGTTCCGGCGGGGCGACCCCGGGGCGCGCGCCGCCCTCTACGACCGGTTCGCGGATCACGTCCACCGGGTGCTCTACCGGCTCCTCGGCTTCAGCCACGACCTGGCCGACCTGCACCACGACGTCTTCGTCCGCGCGCTCGGCTCGCTGCCGGGCCTGGAGGACCCGAGCGCCCTCAAGGGCTGGCTCACGATGATCGCGGTGCACGTGGCGCGCACGTCGATCACCCGCAGGAAGCGGCGCAGCTGGCTCTGGTTCCTGCCCAGCGAGGAGCTGCCCGAGGTCGAGTCCGGCGCGGCGTCGGGCGACGTGCTGGACGCGTTGCGCGCGACCTACGCGGTCCTCGACGCGCTCCCGGTGGACGAGCGGATCGCCTTCGCGCTCCGGTTCATCGACGGCATGGAGCTCACCGAGGTCGCCGCGGCGTGCGACACCTCGCTCGCGACGATCAAGCGGCGGCTCGCCCGCGCCGGCGCCCGCTTCGAGGCCGAAGCGCGCAAGCAGCCCGCGCTCGAGGCGTGGCTCGATGGAGGTACCCGGTGGGGCAATCCGAGCGCCCGCTGACCACCCTGGGGCGGCGCGTGGCCGAGCTTCAGGACCGGATGCCCGCGGCGCGGCTCGATCGCGAGCGCGGGCGGGCGCGGCTGCTCGCGGCGGCGCCGGTGCCCGATGCGGAGCCGGCCGGGCGCGGAGAGCGGCCCCGCCGTGAGTCTTCCTGGCGGCGGACGAGGCCTGGAAGGCCGTTCGCGGTGCGGCTCGCCGCCTCGCTGGCGGCGGTGGCCCTGCTCGCCGCCGCGCTCGTGATCGCGCTCGTGGCGCGCCCCCGCGCTCCGATGCGCTTCGCGCTCGGGGCGGCCGAGCCAGGGGTCGTCGGCGCGTGGATCGCCGCGCCGGCCACGGCGGAGCTGCCGATCCGGTTCTCCGACGGCTCGCTGCTGCGCCTCGCGCCTGGGGGGCGCGCCCGCGTCGCCTCGGTGGGCGCAGACGGCGCGGAGCTCTCCCTCGAGCGAGGCGCGCTCGATCTCTCGGTCGTCCACCGCGAGGGCGCGCGCTGGACGGTGCGGGTCGGGCCGTTCCAGGTCCACGTGATCGGGACGCGCTTCGAGATCCGGTGGGACCCGGTGACCGAGCAGCTCGTTGTCGCGCTGCACGAGGGGGCGATCACGGTCTCCGGGCCGGTCGTGGGCGATTCGCGCGCCGTCCGCGCCGGCGAGCGGCTCACCATCTCGCCCGCGACGAACACCCTCGAGGTCGGCGCGATCGACGCTGCCGCCGGCCCCCCATCGACGGCGACCCCGCCCGGCGCGGCTGCCACGAGCGCGGCCCATCCAGGCGCGCCTGCCCCGAGCGAAGCCGCTCCAGGCGCGCCTGCCCCGAGCGAAGCCGCTCCGGGCGCGCCTGCCCCGAGCGAAGCCGCTCCGGGCGCGGCTGCGACCTCGACGAGCGGGCCGCCGGCGACCGCCCGCGCACCGGGCGCCGGGGCGGCCGCGCTGCAAGGGCAAGCAGGCGGCGAGGGCTCGGTCTCTCCCCTGCCCGCGCGCCGAGAGACGCCGTCGTGGCGCGCCCTGGCCCTCGAGGCCAGGTACAGGGACGCCCTGGCCGCCGCGGAGGGCGCGGGCTTCGACGCGCTCTGCGACGCCGCGGGCGCGAGCGATCTGCACGCGCTCGGCGACGCGGCCCGGCTCGGCGGGAGCCCGGCGCGCGCCGCCCAGGCCTTCGCGTCTCTCCGCGCCCGGTTCCCCAGCTCGCCCGAGGCCGCGTCGGCGGCGTTCATGCTGGGGAGGATCGCCCAGGACCAGAGCAAGGACCACGCGGCCGCCGCGCGCTGGTTCGCCCGGTACCTGCGCGAGCAGCCGGCGGGCGCGTTCGCCGCCGATGCCGCGGGGCGCCTCGTCGAGGCGGAGGACAGGCGGGGCGACGAGGCGGGCGCCCGAAGGGCGGCCGAGCAGTACCTCGCCGCTCATCCGAGCGGCTCGCACGCGGGGTACGCGAAGCACGTGCTCGCGCGCGGATCGAAGGCGGTCCCCCCCGGAGGCTCTCCTGCCACGCCCGTCCCCCCCGGAGGCTCGCCCGGCGCGCCGGGCCCTGCCGCCGAGCCTCCCTCGCCGTGAGACGCCGCGCCGCGACGCCCCTCTTCCTCGCCTTCCTCGCCGGGGCCACTCTGGCGGCAGGGGCCGCGCTCGCGGAGGGCGCGCGCGCCGGCGAGACCCGGACCGAGGCCGCCTCGACCATCGCTGTCCTCTGCGCCCCGGGCGATCGCTTCGGCCTGCGGATCGTGGCCGAGATCGAGTCGCTGGGCCTCCGGGCGGAGCGCCTCGACCCCGCGGCCGAGCCGGCGTCGCGCGCGTCCCTCGAGGCCTCGGCGCGGGAGGTGGGCGCCATCGCCGCGATCCGCGCCGTCCCCTCCGAGCGCGGCGTCGAGATCTGGATCGCCGATCGGGTGACCGGCAAGACCGTCCTCCGCGAGATGGCGGACGACGACGGCACGCCCGACCGCGACGCGGCGCTCGCGCTCCGCGCCGTCGAGCTCCTGCGCGCCAGCCTCCTCGAGGCCGGCCTGCCCGCGCCCCCGCCCGGAGAGGTGCCCGCGACGCCCGAGATCCGCGAGAAGCTGCGGGTCCGCGCGCCGGACACGCTGCCCGCGCCGGCCCAGAGTCCGTCGCCGGCGCTCCGCCTCTCGCTCGCTCCCGGTGTGCTGCTGAGCCCAGGCGGCTTCGGCGCGGCGGTCAGCATCGACGTCGGCCTCTCCTGGCTGCCGAGCGAGAACGTAGGCGCGATCGCGTTCGCCGCGATTCCGGTGAGCTCCCACCAGATCGAGCGATCGCAAGGCACCGCCGAGCTCTCCGTCCTGCTCGCCGGTGGAGGCGCTCGCTTCCAGCTGGCCCCGCGCGACAGCCCGTGGGCGGCCTCGGCGGATCTCGGCTTCTCTGCCGTGCTGCTCTGGAGCACGGGGGTGGCCAGCAAAGGCTTCCGCTCGAGCGCATCCGCCGCGGTGACCGCCAGCCCCTTCGCGGGCGCCGGCCTCTCCTTCACCCTGACCCCCACGTTCCGGCTGCGCGCCGACGCCGTCGCCAGCGTGCTCGTCGAGGGTGTCTCCGTCCGGTTCGTCGAGCGAGAGACAGCCACCTGGGGCAAACCGTTCATCCTCTCTTCAGCCGGCATCGAGATCGATCTGTTTTTATGAGCCGCCCTCACGCGCCGGAAGGACTTCACCTCTGGAGCCTGGCCTGGAGGTCGTTCGAATGAAACGATGGATGATGGTCCTCGGAGCGATGGCGGTGATGAACAGCGGATGTGAGGAGATCGTCTTCAATCCCATTCAAAATGGGGGTTGGGATGGCCCCTCGGACCCCGGCGTGCCCGACGCCGATGAGGATGTGGACGACGAGGACGACGGCACCTCGGCCGTCCACGCCATCGCGCTGCGAGGCAGCGATGTGGTCCCCGGCTCCGTCTACTTCACGAGCAGTCCACCGCCCTGGGAGGCCCCGGACGCGCTCGTCCTGTACTTCAGCAACGCTGTCGAGCAGTGCGCCCAGCCCGTGCTCGATCTCGAGGCCGGCGTCGACTGTGACAAGGCAGGTACCTGGCAATTCATCCTGATGATTCCGCCCGAGCTCAACGAGCCAGGTCTCATCGATCTCTCCGCCATGCACATCCCCTTCTCCAAAACTGTGGTCTTCTCCGGTTGCGGTGGCGCGGGCGGCTCGGGCCCCGGCCATCAGGGCACGCTCGAGATCGTCAGCAGCGACGAGACCTCGCTGTTCGTGAAGGTGCGCGGCGCGGGCGACGAGAACTGGCCGGTCGACGGCGATTACACGGTCCAGCGCTGCGGGACATAGCGCCGCGGTCGCACGACGGCTGGCCGCCGGGCGCCGGTGGAAACGGAAACAGCGCAGCGTGCCCGCGCGGCAGGCGTCGGAGGATCCTCGGCGAATTCCCGCTCTTCCCCCTCGTCACCGCAGGCGAGCGGACGCGAGGGCGCTCCGCCATTTTCCATGGCGGAGCGCGGCGGTTTTGGCAACATGCACCGACGCTCGACGCCTCGGAGGCCGCCGCATCGGCCTTCGAAGACCCTCCTATGGCCGATAGTCCACGCTACCTCGTGATCGAGGTCCTGCACGACGGGCCCGAGACGATCCTCTACCGAGCCCGGCGCGAGGAGGACGGCCGGCCGGTGGTGCTCAAGGTCCTGCGGCGCGACCACGCGAGCCCGCGCGCCCTCGGGCGGCTGCGCCACGAGCACGACGTCGCCAGGAAGCTCGACTCGACGGCCATCGTCAAGGCCCACGGGATCGAGGCGTTCCGGGATCAGATGACGCTGGTCCTAGAGGACTTCGGCGGCCGCTCGCTCGACCGGCTCATCCAGGGGCCGACGCCGCTCGAGCGCTTCTTCCCCCTCGCTCTCCGCCTCTCCGGCGCGCTCGCCGAGCTGCATCGACACCGCGTCATCCACAGGGACATCAAGCCCCAGAACCTGCTCTACAACCCCGACACCGGGGAGGTGAAGATCACCGATCTCGGGATCGCCTGCCTCTCGCCCCGCGAATGCCACGACGTCTCCCATGACGGGCTCATCGCGGGGACGCTGGCGTACATGGCGCCCGAGCAGACGGGCCGGATGAACCGCTCCACCGATGAGCGGACCGACCTGTACTCCCTCGGCGTCACCTTTTACGAGCTGCTGACCGGCGCCTTGCCCTTCCAGGCGAGCGATCCCGTGGAATGGGTGTATTGCCATGTCGCCCTCCACCCATCCCCGCCCCACGCGCTCGTCCCCTCGATTCCCCCGCAGCTGTCGGCGGTCGTCCTCAAGCTGCTCTCCAAGTCCGCCGAAGATCGCTACCAGAGCGCGCTCGGCCTGCAGCGCGACCTCGACGAGTGCTTCGCCAGGTGGCGAGCGAGCGGGGCGATTCCGCCCTTCCCGCTCGGTGAGCGCGATCTCTCCGATCGGTTCCAGATCCCGCAGCGGCTCTACGGCCGCGAGCGCGAGCTAGGGGCCCTGCTCGCCGCGTTCGAGCGCGTGGTCGCGAATGGCCGCCCCGAGCTCGTCCTCGTGTCGGGCTACTCGGGTGTCGGCAAGTCGTCGCTCGTCGCCGAGCTGCGCGGGCCGGTGGTGCGCGAGCGAGGCTTCTTCCTCTCCGGCAAGTTCGAGCAGCTGAGGCGCGACGTCCCTTACCACGCCTTCCTCCAGGCGTTCCGGGCGCTCCTGCGGGAGATCCTGTGCCTGAGCGACGAGGAGCTCGAGCGCTGGCGAGAGCGCCTCCGGGAGGCCGTCGGCGCGACCGGCGCGCTGCTCGCCGACGTGCTCCCCGAGCTCGCGCTGCTCCTCGGCCCGCAGCCGCCCGTGCCGGAGCTCCCAGGCGTCGAGGCCCGGCACCGCTTCCACGCGACGCTCCAGCGCTTCGTGGCGGCGTGCGTCCAGAAGGAGCACCCCATGGTGCTCTTCCTCGACGATCTCCAGTGGGCCGACGCCGGCAGCCTCCAGCTGCTCGAGCAGCTCATCACCTACACCGAGACCGAGCACCTCCTGCTCATCGGCGCTTACCGCGACAACGAGGTCGGCCCGGCGCACCCGCTGCCGCTCATGCTGGCCGACGCGCGGAAGCGCGGCGCGACGTTCAGCGACCTCGTCCTCGCGCCGCTCTCCGCCTCCGACGTCGGGGCGCTCGTCGCGGGGACGGTCCACGCCGCGGCCGAGCGCTCCGAGCCGCTCGCGCGGCTCGTCCACGAGAAGACCGGCGGCAACCCCTTCTTCGCGATCCAGTTCCTCTTCGAGCTGCACCAGGAAGGCCTCATCACCTTCGACGCGAAGGCCGGCGCCTTTCGCTGGGACATCGCCGCGATCCGCGGCAAGGGGTTCACCGACAACGTCGTCGAGCTGATGGTGGGCAAGCTGAAGCGGCTCCCCGTCCCGACGCAGGACGCGCTCAAGCTCGCCGCGTGCCTCGGCGCCAGCCTGGACCTCGACATCCTCGCCCTGGTCGCGCGCCGCCCTGCAGCCGAGCTCGCCGAGGCCCTCGCCGAGGCCGTGCGCGAGGGGCTGCTGCTCCGCCGGGGCGCTGGTTACCGCTTCCTCCATGACCGGGTGCAGCAGGCCGCCCACGCGCTCATCCCCGCCGGACAGCTCGCCGAGGTGCACCTCTGCATCGGCCGGCTGCTCCTGAAGGGTCAGCGCGAGGAGGCGCTCTTCGACGTCGTGGGGCACCTCAACCGCGGCGCCGCGCTCATCCGTTCCCAGGCCGAGCGCGACGATCTCGCCGCGCTGAACCTCCGCGCCGGCAGGAGGGCCAAGGCCGCAGCGGCCTTCCAGTCCGCCGCCGCGCTCTTCGCCGCGGGCCTCTCCCTGCTCGCGCCGGGCTGCTGGGAGGCGCGGCACGAGCTGACCTACGATCTGACCTTCGAGCGCGCGCACGCCGCGTACATCACAGGCGGCTTCGACGAGGCCGAGCGGCTGCTGCGAGCGCTGACGGACCACGCCAGGACCGAGGCCGAGCGAGCCGCGGCCGTCGAGCTCGCCATCGCCCTCAGCGTGACCCGCGGGCAGTCCGCCCGCGCGGTGGAGATCGGGCTCTCGTTCCTCCGCTCCTGCGACATCGACCTGTCGATCCCGCTCACCGGAGCGCGGCTCGCCGAGGAGACCGAGGGCGTCTGGCAGGCCCTGGGCGACCGGGCGATCGAGGGCCTGATCCACCTGCCTCCCATGACGCACCCGACGTGCAAGATCGCGATGAACGTCCTGGCGAGCGTGTCTGTCCCCGCGTACTTCGTGCACCCGGACCTGAACTACCTCGTCGTCGCGCGCATGGTGAAGCTCAGCCTGCAGCACGGCAACGCCGCGAGCTCGCCGCACGCGTACGCGGCGTTCGCGAAGGTGATCGGCCCGAAATACGGGCGATACCAGGAGGGATATCTGTTCGGCAAGCTCGGTCATGACCTGGTGGAGAGGGACAACCTCCTCGCCATGAAGGCCATGGTCTCTTCCTTGTTCGGCAATCTGATCATCTTCTGGAAGCGCCATTACCGAGAGACGTATCCCTACACGCGCGCCGGCTTCAACGCCGCGATCGAGACCGGCAACCTGAACGACGCGTGCTTCCTCTGCATCTGGGCCCCGCTGTTCCCGCTGCTCGCCGGCGAGCCGCTGGAGGACGTCCTCCGCGAGGTCGAGGAGCACCTCCGCTTCGTGCGCAAGACCGGATACGAGTTCGTCTACAACATCCTCCTGAGCGCCTACGCGCTGGTCCAGGCGCTGCGAGGCAGGCCGGCCCGGCTCCCGATGATGGATGGATCCGAGCTGGATCCCGGCGCGTTCGAGGCGCGGCTGCCTCCCGGGGACATGGGCGGCGTGCTCGGCTTCTACTGGAGCCTGAAGGCCCAGGGGCTGTTCTTGCTCGGCTCCCCCGGGGAGGCGTGCGAGGCGACGCGCCGGGTGATCGTCGACAGGCCCTGGAGGAGCGAACCGCAGGCGCTCGTGGCGGAGGACTTCTATTATCGCGCGCTCGCGCTCGCGGCGCTCGTCGACGACGGCGATGCGCACGACGCGCGCAGCCCGCACGACGCGCCGCCGTCGCCGGAGCGGGAGCTGCCGGACGGGCTGCTCGACTGCGAGCGGCAGCTCGGCGAGTGGGCCAGGAACGGCCCCGACAACTACCTCCACAAGCACGCCCTGGTCCGCGCCGAGATCGCCCGGCTCCGCGGGCAGGAAACGGAGGCGGCCCGGCTCTACGAGCAGGCCGCCTCGGCGGCGCGCGAGAACGGCTTCGTCCAGCACGAGGCCATCGCCTGCGAGCTCGCCGCGGCGTTTTACCGCGCGCGCGGCCTCACCACCGCCGCCGACGCCCACCTCCAGAAGGCGCGCGCCGCCTACTTCCGCTGGGGCGCCCACGCCAAGGTCGAGCAGCTCGACCAGCGGTATCCCTTCCTCGTCGAGCGAAAGCCAATAGCCCCCACCGTCACCTTCGCCGTGCGCGCCGAGCAGTTCGACGTCCTCTCCGTCGTCAAGGCCTCTCAGGGCATCTCCGGTGAGCTCAAGCTCCCGCGCCTGCTCGAGATGCTCCTGCGCACGGTGATCGAGCACGCGGGCGCCGAGGAAGGCTACGTGCTCCTGGCCCGGGAAGATCGCCTGTCGACCGCGGCGGCGATCGCCGCGTCCGGGGGCGCCGCGCGGCTGCTCGACGCGGGCGAGGCCGCGGCGGCCGCGCTGCCGCAATCCATCCTCAACTACGTTCGCCGCAGCCATGAGCGCGTGCTGCTCGACGACGCCGCCGGGAGGCACCCTTTCCTCGAAGAGGAGTATTTCACGCGGAAGAAGCCGAGATCGGTGCTGTGCCTGCCCATCGTGCGCCAGACGCGGCTGCTCGGCGTGCTCTACCTGGAGAACCGGCTCGTGGCCGGGGCGTTCACCCCGGGGCGGCTCACCGTGCTCGAGCTGCTCGCGTCGCAGTCGGCCATTTCGCTCGAGAACGCCATGCTCTACGCCGATATCGAGCAGGAGAACGCCGAGCGGCGCCGGGCGGAGCGCGAGCTCCGCGAGAGCCAGGCCACGCTGCAGGCCATCATCGACAACTCCTCCGCGTGCATCTTCCTCAAGGATCGCGACGGCCGGCACCTGCTCGCCAACCGCGGGGTGAGCCGCGCCCTCGGCAGGCCGCTCGATCAGATCGTCGGAAAGACAAGCGCCGAGCTCCTGCCTGCCGAGCGCGCCGTGGCGCTGGACGCGCACGACCGGCAGGTGCTCGACAGGGGCGAGCCGCTCGAGTTCGAGGAAGAGCTGATCATGGAGGACGGGCCGCACACCTACCTGTCGGTCAAGTTCCCGCTCGGCGAGGACGTGATGCCCGGCGTGATCTGCGGCGTCTCCACCGACATCACCCAGCGCAAGCGCGCCGAGCTCGCCGAGCGCTTCCTCGCCGAGGCGAGCCGCAAGCTCATGGCCCTCGGCTACGACGCCACCCTCGAGAGCGTCGCGCAGCTCGCCGTGCCCGAGCTGGCCGACCAGTGCGTGGTCGACGTGCGCCTCGATCCGGACGCTCCGGAGCGCACGGCCACCGCGGGCGTGCCTGCCGAGCTCGCAGGGGCGGTGATCGACGCGCTGCAGCCGCTCTCGGCCGCATCGCTGAGCCGCCCCGAGGTGGGCGACGTCCGCGCCGCGCCCCTCCTCGAGCCGCTCGGCGTTCACTCCTTGCTCCGGGCTCCGCTCCTCGCGCGCGACCGGTGCTTCGGCGTCATGACCCTGCTGGCGACCGCGCCACGGCGCCCCTACGGCCCCGCCGACCTGTGGCTGGCCCAGGAGCTGGCGAGCCGCGCCGCCCTCACCCTCGACAACAGCCGCCTGTTCACCGAGGCCCAGGAGGCCATCGAGCGCCGCGACGAGTTCCTCCTCGTCGCCTCGCACGAGCTCAAGACCCCGCTCACCTCGCTCAAGATGCAGGCCCACCTCCTCGCCCGGCTCCTGCCCCGCTTCCAGCGCGCCGAGATCGCCCCCGAGCGCATCGACGCCGCGATCCAGGTCCTGAGCCGCCAGATCGCGCGCCTCGCCCACCTGGTCAACGAGCTGCTCGACGTCACCCGCCTCAACGCCGGCCGGCTCACCCTCGCGCGCGCCCCCCTCGACCTGGCGGCCCTGGCGCGCGAGGTCGTCGAGCGGATGCACCAGCAGCTCACCGACGCCCGCTGCCGCACCCAGCTCGAGCTGGAAGGGCCCGTGATCGGGGACTGGGATGCTTCTCGGATGGAGCAGGTCCTCATCAACCTCCTGTCCAACGCGATCAAGTACGGCGCGGGGTCCCCCATTCACGTCGTCGTGCGCGGCCTGGAAGGCCGCGCGCTGCTCGTCGTCCGCGACCACGGCATCGGCATCGCGCAGGCCGACCAGGCCAGGATCTTCGAGCGCTTCGAGCGCGCCGTCTCCGTCCGCAACTTCGGCGGCCTCGGCCTCGGCCTCTACATCGTGCGGTGGATCGTCACCTCCCACGGCGGCACCATCCGCGTCGAGAGCAAGCCGGGCGCGGGCGCCACGTTCATCGTCGAGCTCCCCTTGCGCCCGGCCGAGGCGGAGACGGCGGCCGAGGGCGCAGGCCAAGGAGAAGGGGCGCTGCTCCCATCGGCCTAGGCGCTCACCGGATCACGACAGCGCTTCCCGGGCCCATTGCAGGCTCACGCGACGGCGCTGACAGCTGCTTTGCTCCTCTGATAGGGTGGTCCTCCTAGGAGACCGCCATGCCTCGCTTGAACCAGATCATCGCCATCGAGAAGGGCGTCAAGGCCCGCTCCCACCAGCGCCTCACCGAGGCGCACCACGCGCTGCAGAAGCCGGCGTTGCTCTCCGGGATCTCGCGCACCTACCGGTCGAAGGACGAGGAGGGCGAGCAGCTCCCGCCCGAGGCGACGAGGGTGCAGGCGAAGGCCGAGGACATCATCCGGAGCACCGCCGACATCCTGGGTGAGCTCTTCGACGTCACGGCCACCAAGGACTATGCGAACTGCAAGGCCCGCGCGGACGTGGTCGTCGACGGCAAGGTGCTCCTCGCGGGGGCGCCCGTGACTTACCTGCTCTTCCTGGAGAAGCAGCTCGTCGACATGAACACCTTCATCAGGAAGCTGCCGGTGCTCGACGCGTCGGAGAGCTGGACGTTCGATCCCTCCGCGGACTCCTGGGCGACGGAACCGGTGCAGACGGCGCGGACCAAGAAGATCCCGCGCAACCACGTCAAGGCCGAGGCGACGGACAAACACCCGGCGCAGGTGGAGGTCTATCACGAGGACGTGGTCGTCGGTTACTGGAAGACGGTCAAGTTCTCGGGCGCGCTGCCGGCGCGGCGCATCAACGAGCTGCTCGATCGCGTCGAGAAGCTGCAAAAGGCGGTCAAGTTCGCCCGCGAGGAGGCGAACAACCAGACGGTCGAGGAGCAGAAGGTCGGCGCCGCCGTCCTCGGGTTCCTCTTCAGCGCCTGACGCGCGCCTGACGCGCGCCGCTCCCGCCCCGGCGCGCAGCCCATGGTGGCCAGTCGTCCATCTCGCCTCCATGGCGCCTTTCACGATTCGAGCGGGAGCGACGTGCGGACCTCGAGCGCGGCCTTTCGAATCCGGGCACGCCATTGATAGACCGATTCCGCGCTGCGCCCGGTAGTGCGGGCGATGTCGCTCACCGACTCTTCTTCGACGAAGAGCCGGCGGAACATGTCGACCCCCGCGGGAGACAGACGTCGATGCAGCTCGAGCGTCAGACGCTCGAGCGATTGGCGCGTCTCGGTGGAGCGAAGCGCGTCGCGGCACCGGCTCTCGGGCGGCAGGTTCTCGAGATCGACCGGGTCGGTCGGATGCGCGTTGAGCGGGCCCTTGCGCCCGCTGCGCAGGATCGAGAGCGCATGTCGACGCGCCACGAAGCCCACGAACTGGTCGAACCCGAGGCCGCGCTCGGGAGCCCAGGCCTTGAGGATGCGGCCGCCGTCGGCGAACAACGCGAGCAACACCTCCTGGGTGAGATCCTCGACGTCGACGGTGACCGGCCGTCCCCAGCTCGCCTCCTCCTTGAGCAGGGCGCTCGCGACACGCCGGCGTATGACCGGTAAGAGCGCGGTGACGAGCTCCGCCGCCGCCCTGCCGTCGCCGTTCGTCGCACGCTCGATGTCGGAATCACGACCGATGACCATAAGCACCTTCCTCGCTTGGACGCGCAGCGCCAGGCGCTGCGGGCCCGCCTCTCGAATGCGGGTGCGAGGGGTTCAGCAAGAAGGGCGCCAGCGGGTCTCACCCGAATTTCTCGACGTGCGGCGCCCCATCGGACGCAGGCGGGCCGTGGGCGCGCCCGCGGGCGGCCCGCGCGACCGTGGGACAGCCCGGGCTCATCCCGCGGCCGCCAGGATCGCCTGCGCCCGCGCCCGGATGGCCGCGCTCGTCCCTGGGCGCGCCGCGAGCTGAGCGACGAGCTCCAGGGCTTCGGGCAGGGCCTGAGCCTGAGAGGTCGCCAGCGTGAGCAGCGTGCCGTCGAGCGCGCTGCCGAATCGGCCCTCGCTCATCGCCGCCGCGAGATCACGCCAGTCCGTGGCGGTGAGGGTTCGATCGCGCAGGGCCGCGAGGGCGGTGCTCTGCACTTCGACGGCCGTGTCGCGCGCCAGGGTGATGAGCAGGTCCTTGGCCTCGGGCGTATCGACCCTGCGCAGCGCCTCGGCGGAGGCTTCGCGCAAGGCGGCGTCCTCGCTCGCGGTGTACGGCTCCGCGATCGCGAGCACCTCGGGGCTGCGCGCGTTCGTGAGGGAACCGAGCAGCGCCGCCCGCGCCTCGGGCGTCTCTGCGGACGCGATCTCGCGGCCCAGCCGCGCGACGAGGGCGTTCGCCGTCGCGGCGTCGCCGTTCGCCGAGGCGGCGCCGGAGGCCGCGGCGAGCGCATGCGCGCTGGCATAGGCCAGGTCGGCGTACCCCTGCCGCTGGCCGTCCTGGAAGGCGTCCCAGACCGCATCGGCCGTCTCGCTCGTCGGCGCCTCGAGAAACGAAACGCGCTGGACGAGCGGCGCTCGGAGCGGCGAGCGCGCGAGCGCGGGTGAGGCGAGGACCGCGCGCATCGCGGCCTGCGCCTCCTCGTGGCCCGCGGACGCGAGCAGATCCATGATGAGGACGCGCGCCTTGTCGGTCGCTCCGGGCTCGAGCGCGAGCTTCGCCAGATCCCTGGCGATCGTCGGCTCTCGTTCGAGGAGCCCGGTCGCTCGCCAGAGCCAGCGGGTGTGGGCCGGCATCACGCCGCCATTGCCGAACTGGGCGAGATCGGCGAGCAGCCGTTCGCGCGTGAGCCCGTCGACGCGCTGCGCGAGGAGCTCTCGTAAGGTATCCGCGCCGACGATCGGCTCACCCGCGGGGTGCGGCGCGTCGAACGCGATACCGGCCGGAGCGGCCTCACCGCGATCCACGCGAACGAGCCGCAGCTCGAATCGCGCCCGCCCGTCGAGCTCGCTCGCGCCGTCGGGGCCGTCCACGCGGACGCGCTCCTCGCTCTCCACGCGCTCGATCGCGCCGCCGTGCACGCGGATCGACGACCCACCCCGGAGCTCGCGCACGCGCAGGCTCGCCGGGCCGGGGTTCGAGAAGGCGTCGAAGCTCGAATAACGCACGCGCTCCCGCGTGAGATCTTGCTCGTCCTGGGCGTAACGAACGACGGACGCGCCGAACGGCCCCCGCTCGTTCGCCTCCCAGGACGTGCCCGTGGCGCTCGGGCCGAGTGACACGCTCGACTGCGCGACGACCCACTGGACGAGGTTCATGAACACGTCCGGAGCGCCGGCCTCGAAGGCGACGTCCCGGCTCACGCCGTCCGTGCCGACGCGCACCCGCGCGTGCCGTCCCATGAGCGCAGTCGTCGCGTGCTCTCGCGCCGGGAACGCTTCGGTGCCGAGCACGTCGAGCCGGTGGCGAAGCACGTCCGTGAACGAGAGCACGAGCGTCGCCCCGTCCTCCTCCACGGACTCGACGAACAGCGCCATGTCGAGCGCCATGTCCGTCGCGCTCGAGGTATGCGTCGCGGTCGCGCCGACGCCCGCGGCGAAGAGGCGTCCGCGCTGCTCACCCGACCAGGCGACGTGATAATGGAGGACCGACCCCGGCTCGAACCGCAGGGAGAGCGCATGGACCCGCGGCGTCACGGAGACCGGCTCCGCCGCGCGCATGGCGTGGCGAGCGGCGGGGACGCCGAGCGCGAGCAGCGCGGCGGCGACGGCGATCGAGCGGCGACGGCGCAGGAACCTTTGGGCGAAGGGCGAGGACATACAACCTCCTGAACGACGAATGCAAACTCCGAGAGACGAAGCTCGGGCCGAGGCCCGGCGTGACGGCGCCGAGCCCCGACCCACCCGGACCAACGTCAGAGATAGTTCTTGATGAGATCGAGCGGGATGTTGCTCTTCTCGAACTTGAAGATCTCCTCGTCGATCGACGGGCCTTGCCACGAGAACAAGGTCCACTCCGAGTCGAGGAAGGAGAGCGGGCCGTCGACGAACGCCTTCACGTTGCCGTCGAGCATGCGAAACTTCTGCTTCCCCGCGAACGAGAGCGACGCCGTGACGGCCCTGCTCGGGCTCATCGTGATCCTGGCGCCCGCGCTGATCGGCATCTCGCCGCGCACGAGGACCAGGTTGCATTTCACGCCCGCGCGGAAGCCGGGTACGCCGACCGCCGCCGACGCGAACGCATCGGCCTGGGCGAAGGGCGTGACAGTGCCGGTGATCGTGGCGAGATCGATGCCGGATCCGCTCGGCGTCGACGAGCAGGCGCCGCCGATCCGCGCCTTCGCGTCGATCTTCATACCGACGGACATTCCGACCCCTGCGCCGAGCGTGACCGGGACGCCGAACGGGTAGACCGTGGTCGTGAACTCCTTCTTCGTCCCGCTCTTCATCTCCTTGACGAGGCCGGTCTGGAGCTCCGCGCTGTACGGGTTGTCCCAGCGGTTCCAGATCTTGACGTCGAGGACCTCGAGGCGGACCTTCGCCTTGCCCGCCGGTTGCTCGGTGTAGATCTTGGCGGCAGCGTCGATCACCTCCACGGTCGTGCCGTAGGCGTGGCCGACCGCCGTGAACGCGCCGTCGACGCTCAGGTTGGCGCTGCACGCCTGCGCCTGCGGCGACAGGCCCGTCACCTCCCAGCCCGTGTCGTACGACCAATCGAGCGACAGGTCGCTCGAGCCCAGCGTGCCGTGATCGCTCTTCCTGTCGCCGATGTACGGTCTTCCGTCCGGCGTCTTGGGGAAAGGCTGACTCGCGACCCAGTTGTTGACGACGGCCCCGAAGCCCTCGATGTCTTCCGCCGTCGTCGTGTAGTCGTTCTTCGGCGCGCCGAAGACGCTCACGGCGTTGCGAACCGGGGAGCCCGGCGCGAAATTCGCGCCCGTGTTGGCGACGCACGTCTGGTACGCGGCCTCCATGTGCTTCGAATAGAACGCCGCCACCTGATCGCGGAGCTGTCGGTAGGACCAGTCGCACTTCGTGACGTTCACGGCGTCGATGCAGCCGTCCGCGTCCGCCTGGTAAAGCTGCGCCTTGAGCGCGGCCTCGAGCGCGGTGAGCTCGGCTTGCAGATCGCGCGTCACGGGCGCGCAGCCGGGCTGCCCCGCGCAGTGATCCGTCGACGTGAAGGTCGGTCCGTGCTTCGCGATGAGGTCGAGCAGCTTGTCGCGTTCGGCGGTGAGCTTCAGAAAGTCCTGCTGCTGATCTTCGTGGTAGCGAAGGGTCTCCGGGTGTTCATCCGACAGCGCGTCTTGCATCTGCGCGTGCCAGCTCCAGCTCACCACGTGGTGGGACGTCCCGGCCTGGAGCTTGCTCCGGATCGCCGCGTCGGCGGGGCCGAAGAAGCTGCCGCGCGCGAGCGACTTGTACGCCTTGAAGTAGCCGTTCTTCGGCGCTTTCGGATCCATGAGCGGCTTGGGTACGCCGCCGACGAGGATCGTTCCGATCTGGCCGTTCGACGGCCACACGACCGCGGGGAGCGCGCTCTTTCCGGACTTGCTGTACAAGGTCCGGTTCGCGATGCCCGTGGTCGTGTCGAACGCCTGTTCGAACAG
Organism: Sorangium sp. So ce327; assembly: GCF_051530205.1. NCBI lineage: Bacteria > Pseudomonadati > Myxococcota > Polyangiales > Polyangiaceae > Sorangium > Sorangium sp. So ce327. The sequence goes on from NZ_CP150330.1 coordinate 8,173,763, forward strand.
GACTTCATCGCTCAGCAACGACACGTCGGCGAGATCGCGGAAGCGGGTGTAGTCGTGGAACCGCTCCTGGACGTACTCCGTGCACGACTGCACGACGTTGCCGTTCGCCTGCCAGCGCTCGCGTTGCGCGCGGAGCGAATCGAGCCCGGTGCGGGTGATGCCGTCGGCGAACAGGTTGATGGATCCGCCGCCGGCGTTGTAGAGCTGGCTCTTCTGTTCGACGCCGAGGAACTGCCCCTCGAAATGCTGCGTCATGTGCTTGAAGAAGCTGTAGGGCCTCACGCCTGCCGCGACGGTGGTCTCGGGGTCGTCGGGCGACGCGACCTCCTCGACGCTGACGTCGGGGCGCTGCATCTCCGCGTCGTACGCCGTGCGGATGAGCACGGAGCACGCGCTCGCCTCGCTCGCGACGGAAGCCTGGCCGCACGCCGTCGCCAGGTAGGCGGGATCTCGACACTGGACGACCGTCGGCGTCGGGCACGACGGCTGCGCCATCGCGCCGCTGGTGGTCGCGAGCGCCGCCAGGACGAAGGATGAAATCGATACGCGGGTTCGGGTTCTCATGGGGATGACCTTTCGTGGAACGAGCGTGAAGAGGCGCGACCAGAGCGAGCTGCTCCGGGCAAAGAAGGGGGGACGCGGACCCCGGCGCATGGAATCGGCGTCCGCGAGCGAGGGAGTCAGGGGCGACGGCTCAGGTATCGCCGCAGATCTGAGCGCACTTGTAAGCGGGACCGCGGCAACGGTCCCAGCAGTCCAGAGGTTCCGGCTCGGGCTCGGGCTCGGGCGGCGGAGGAGGCGGCGGCGGCAAGCGGTCGACGATCACGCGGTAGCCGGTCGCTTGAGGCGTGAAGCTGACCGTCAAGCGGGATCCCCCGTTCCAGGTCGTGACGCCCGGCGCGGGAGCCTCCACCAGACGCAGGCGCGTCGCCGACTCGGTGATTTGCTGCGCCGTCGGTTCGTCCGGGAGCGGCGAGACGTCCATCCGATGGATGACGAGGCTGCTCCGCGGCACACCGGCGTCGTACGTCGAGGCAGACTGCTTGCGCGCTTCGATGGTGTAGTAGTGCGTGGCGTCGATGGGCACGCGGATCACGCCGTGGTGGCCCGGCAGCGGCGGCGTGCCGACGAAATCGAGATCCGCGGTGGCGCTCGAGTTGGTGGGGACGCTCAGGATCTGCGAGGGCGTGAGCCAGCCCGCGAGCGCCGTGTGTTCGGCGGCCGGAAACACCGCGCCGCAGCCGAACGAGGCCGTGAGCGAGCTGCACGACAGGCCGCTCGGCGAGAGCGCGAAGCCCTGGCTCATCACGTCCCATGGGGAGTCGAACCTCAGCGCGGCCGTCCCCGAATACGTGAGATCGATGCCCGCCCCCATCGCGCGCGCGACGCTCGCCTGGTGGCTGAACTCGACCGGCGAGAGCACGGAGAAGCCGTGTGTCCGCTCCGGCGTCTGCAACGTGCCGGCGACGACCTGGTTCTCCAGGTTGTGGCTGAACGCGAGCGCGAAGCCGTCGAAGTCGAAGACGTTGGCGCCGCCGACGAACGCCGCGCTCAGGCAGTCGTTCACGAGATCATCGAGCTTCTCGCTGGAGGTCTGGAGGTTGTAGAAGCTCGCCGGGTTCGGCATCGACTGCCAGTCGAGCACCGTGGTCTCGATCGAGAGGCGGCCGTGCGACGCCGTGGACCAGTAGTCACCGAGACCCGGCCGCGTATTCCCCATCAACCCCTCGAAGTAGGCGCGCGTGTGCGGCGTCGGATTCGCCAGATCGGTGAAGGAGCACGGGATCAAGAGCCAGCGCTTGTCGCCCGTGGTGCTCCCGGACACGAGGCTCGCGAGGCTGGCGACCGCCGACGCCGGGGCGGTGAGCTGCGTCGCGACGAGGCCGCCGCGCGCAGAATACGTGCTGCCCGTCACGGCGACCGCCCGGCCGAGGATCGCGTCGAAGCCACCGGCTTGCGCGGCGACCGTCGCGCTGATCTCGACCTCTTGCAGCTTGTGATCGCTGCCCGTGACGAAGTAGCGGTTTCCGCCGTTCTGCCCGGTGGTCGATGCGCGCCCGATCGAGAGGCGCGTGAGCTTGCCCTGGATCGTGACGGTGGACGCGACCGCTGGATCACGCACGAGGATGGGCGATCCAAGCGCCGGGGTGGCCGTGAACGTGAGCGGCGCCGCGTCCTCGTCGGTGGATTCGGCGTCCGTTTCTTCGGGTGAGAACGCGCAGCCGGGGGCCACGGCGAGTGACGTCAACAACGCGGACAGCGAGATCAACCGATGCGTAGGCATGACGGGCTCCTGGTTCGGGAACGGAGATCCACGCCGCTCGGCGCGTCGCCGAGGCGTCGTCTCCCCTCGCCCCACAGATACGCAGGCGCTCGTGCGTTTCTGACGAGGTCTCGCGAGGCCTCACCGTCGCGCGCGCCCACGCCGCCGTGCAGGCGCCGGCCGCATCGGGCCCAGGCCGCTGCAGGCGCCCGGGGCGAAGCGCCTTCAGGCGCGCGAGCGCGGCGCCGCCCTCGCAGGCGGCGGGGCTCCTCCGACGTGTCCGGTTGCGCGGCTGCGGTCGGCATGCGCGGGAGCCAGGCGTGCAGGGGTGGCGCGCGCCTGACGCGCGCCGCCGCCGGGCCAGGGCCGGCCGCGCTTGCGCCGCGGCCGGCGGAGCGATATCGTGGCCGCGGAGTGCAAGTTGAAGCTCAAGCTCAGCTTGATGGGCTCGGCGCCCAAGCGCAGGTTCGAATCCTGCCCCCGCCACCTCATTTTCTCTCGCGGCGGGGTAGCCCAACTTGGAAGAGGCAGCGCTGGCCCGTTCAATGGTCTCAAGCTCTCACTCCAGGCTCGAGCATTCGCCGCCGATCACCCAATCGAACGGGAGGAGGCTTGAATCGTCGGATGCTGGTTCAATTCCAGCCTGGCCAGCCCGCGCCGTGGTGAGGCGTCGCCTCTCCTCGCGCGGCGCCGGGGCGCTCCCGCCCCGGCGCGCGGTCCATGATGGCCGGTAGTTCAATGGCAGAACACGGCGGTGTAAGGACTGACCTTCGACCTTAAACGTGTGGGTGTGCGCAGATGGCGGCAAACCGAGGCCCGGGACTAGGCCACAGTCCCGGGTCTCACCTATTTCAGGGGCGTTCGGGTCGGCGGGCTCGATCGATGACGCCGCGTTTTCCGTGATTGACGGCCGCCGGGCTGGTCGCCTGTGCCGGCGTCATCGCGGTGTCTGCTCTCCGTCGGATCCCTCCGGGGACGCGGGCGGGTGGAGGGGGAGCTCGAACCCTTCGGCCACGAGCCCCTTGAACACGGTCGGTCCCGTCCGGCGAAATCCTAGCTTCTCCAGGACCCTGACCGACGCGACGTTCTCGAGCATCGCGTGCGCGACGAGGCGTGGGAGCCGGAGCTGCTCGACTGCGTACCGGATGCACGCGGCGGCCGCCTCCGTGGCGTAGCCCTTGCCCCAGTGCGTGCGGAAGAAGCGGTACCCGAGGTCCGCGACCTCGAGGTCGTCGTGCCACCGGAGCCCGCACCAGCCCAGCTTTTCCGCCGTCTTCCGGTCCGAGACGATGAACCGGCCCATGCGGAAGTCCTCGAACTGGCGCACGAGCCGCGCGACGACCGCGCGCGCTTCGTCCTCGCACGCGAACGCGGTATCGCCTGTGTAGCGGACCACTTCGGGATCCGAGTTCAGCTCCATCATGAACGGGGCGTCGGACAGCCGGTGGGGGCGGAGGCGCAGGCGCTCCGTCGAGAGGAGGGCGTCGTCGTCGGTGTCGAGGCCGGGCACCCGGCGACTTTACCCGGTCCGCCACGTGTTCGCCATTTCCTGTCCCGAGCGCGGCCGTCTCCTGATTCTCGCGTTGGTGCTCCCTTCGCGCCATTGCGTGCTCCCATGCGCGAGCTGCTGTCTTTCCACGCGTTCGCCCTGCTCTGCGCTCGATGCCCACAAATACCCCGGCTTCGCATGCGGGCGCGGCCCTCCCCCGGCGCGAGCGCGAATGAACGCCGATTGCTCGACAGGGGTCGCGGCTGTCAACCCCTCTTCAGGGGCTTGGTGAACCGCCCCCATTAACTTAGGATCGCTCCAGACACAGCGGGTTGGCGACTGGAGCCTTCGAGCGCTGGCTGCACCTGGCCACGCCCGCGTCGTGGCGTGGCCTGTCGGGTGCCGCATCGACGAATCGCCCTGACTTTTCGTGCCGGCAATTGGTGGGACTCTCATCGAGAAGTCGGTGCGGGGCACGGGCGGAGATCCGTCCCGGAGTCGGCCTTCGCCCGAATCACTCGCCTGCTGGGCTCCACCTCATCTGAACGCGGCTGTCTGCGGGATCGAGCGCATTGACGCTCGGAATCGATAGAAAGGCGGAGTCACATGCGAAAGTATCGAGCGAGTGCGGTTTCTGCTGGAATCCTCGCCGGGTTTGCCGGGGTGATGGCCAGCGCAGGCGCGAGCTGGGCCGGCGATTCGCGAGACGTCAAGGCGGAGGCCGGCGCGTCCGACGAGGTCGGGCACCACGTGCCCGGCAAGGGCAAGGGGTTCGTGGGACAGCAGTATCAGAAGGGGGAGCGTGGTCCCCAGGGGCCCATGGGGCAGCGGGGGCCCGCTGGGCCGCAGGGCGAGCGCGGTCCGCAGGGGCCCAAGGGTGAGCGCGGCGAGCCCGGCCCGCAGGGGCCGGCGGGCGCCGCAGGCACCGCGGGGCTCATCGGTCCCCAGGGCTTCAAGGGCGTCGACGGCGCGCGGGGTCCGCAAGGGCCCAAGGGCGAGCGCGGCGAGCGGGGCCCGCAGGGGCCGGCAGGCACCGCGGGGCTCATCGGTCCCCAGGGCCTCCAGGGCTTCAAGGGCGTCGACGGCGCGCGCGGTCCGCAGGGTCCGCAAGGGCCCAAGGGCGAGATGGGTCCTCAGGGGCCGGCAGGCGCCGCGGGGCTCATCGGTCCCCAGGGCCTCCAGGGCTTCAAGGGCGTCGACGGCGCGCGCGGTCCGCAAGGGCCCAAGGGCGAGATGGGTCCTCAGGGGCCGGCAGGCGCCGCGGGGCTCATCGGTCCTCAGGGCCTCCAGGGCTTCAAGGGCGTCGACGGCGCGCGCGGTCCGCAAGGGCCCAAGGGCGAGATGGGTCCTCAGGGGCCGGCGGGGCACATCGGTCCTCAGGGCCTCCAGGGCTTCAAGGGCGTCGATGGCGCGCGCGGTCCGCAGGGACCCGCGGGATCCATGGGGCCCAAGGGCGAGATGGGTCCTCAGGGGCCGGCGGGGCTCATCGGTCCGCAGGGCCTCAAGGGCGCTGACGGCGCGCGTGGTCCGCAGGGTCCGCAAGGGCTCAAGGGCGAGATGGGTCCTCAGGGGCCGGCGGGGCTCATCGGTCCTCAGGGCCTCAAGGGCGCTGACGGCGCGCGTGGTCTGCAGGGGCCGGTAGGACCCAAGGGCGAGATGGGTCCCCAGGGACCGGTAGGACCGAAGGGCGAGATGGGTCCCCAGGGCCTCAAGGGCGCTGACGGCGCGCGCGGTCCGCAGGGGCCGGCGGGGCCCAAGGGCGAGATGGGTCCGCAGGGCCTCAAGGGCGCTGACGGCGCGCGCGGTCCGCAGGGGCCGGCGGGGCCCAAGGGCGAGCGTGGCGAGCCGGGCCCCCAGGGCCTCGCGGGGCACGTCGGTCCTCAGGGCGTCCAGGGCCTCAAGGGCGCCGACGGCGCTCACGGCCTCAAGGGCGCTGACGGCGCGCGCGGTCCTCAGGGTCTCGCTGGACCCAAGGGCGAGGTCGGTCCCCAGGGGCCCATGGGACCCAAGGGCGAGCGCGGCGAGCGCGGCCTCCAGGGCCCCGCAGGGCTCGTCGGTCCTCAGGGCCTCCAGGGCCTCAAGGGCGCCGACGGCGCTCACGGCCTCAAGGGCGCTGACGGCGCGCGCGGTCCTCAGGGCCTCGCTGGACCCAAGGGCGAGGTCGGTCCCCAGGGACCCAAGGGCGAGCGCGGCGAGCGCGGCCTCCAGGGCCCCGCGGGGATCGTCGGTCCTCAGGGCCTCCAGGGCCTCAAGGGCGCCGACGGCGCTCACGGCCTCAAGGGCGCTGACGGCGCTCCGGGCCTCAAGGGCGCTGACGGCGCGCGCGGTCCGCAGGGACCCAAGGGCGAGGCGGGTCCCCAGGGGCCGGCCGGACCCAAGGGCGAGCGCGGCGAGCGCGGCCCCGCGGGCATCGTCGGTCCTCAGGGCCTCCAGGGCCTCCAGGGCCTCAAGGGCGTCGACGGTGCTCACGGCCTCAAGGGCGCTGACGGCGCTCCGGGCCTCAAGGGCGCCGACGGCGCGCGCGGTCCGCAGGGTCCCGCTGGACCCAAGGGCGAGCGCGGCGAGCGCGGCCCCGCGGGCCCCGCGGGCCCCGCGGGGACCGTCGGTCTCCAGGGTCTCCAGGGCCTCAAGGGCATCGACGGCATGCGCGGTCCTCAGGGCCTCGCTGGACCCAAGGGCGAGCGTGGCCCCCAGGGGCCGGCCGGAACGCCTGGGCTCGTGAAGATCCACGTGGTCTCCGTGACGCGCGAGGCGTCGCCCACGAGCGCGTTCGTCAACGTCAAGGCGCTCTGCGACGCGGGTGAAGTCGTGATCAGCGGCGGATTCTCGATCTCCGGCGGCGCCCAGGCGACGAGCAGGGTGGTCGAGAACTCGCCGTTCGACCCCACCGAAGGCCGCGCAGGCTGGACATCGACCGCCGTGTTCGAGAGCGGCTTCGGCAAGAAGGCGCAGACGGTGTCGCTGACCACCTTCGCCGTGTGCGCCGAGCTGTCCGAGCGCTGATCCCGAAAGACCGGCGGGCCATGCTCGCGTGAGCACGAGCCCATCTCTCGAGCAGCTGTCCCCCGCCCGTCCACCGTGACCGCGAGGGCGGGGGACAGCTGGCTCCGCACCTCATGGTGCTCTCCGCACGCCGCACGCCGCACCGCAGCACGCCGTGCCATCACCGCACAGTCCCCCATCTGCCGCCCCGGCTGCACAGACCACCGCGGTCCGCCCGTGCTCCCCAGGAGCACGGCCAGCGACGCCGCCGGGCCCAGTCGCAGCCCTCCCCTGAATCCCTTACACCGCCGGTACACCGCCGGATCAGCAGCCCGCGTTCACCAGGGACACCATCGCACGCACATTCACCCACAACAGACGACACCCATCACCGTCGCGGCATCGGAGGTGCAGATGTCCCGCCGGCACGCGTGAGGCAGCTTGCACGCTTTTCGCATGAATTCCTGACCGGTGGCCTGTGTGAACGTCGCACTCTTCCACGCTCCGAAAAAAATGCGCGGCTTCCGGCATTTCTGCCGGAATCTCGGCGTGGCATCGCTGCTGTCCTGGATCAGGGAGAGCCGCCCTGGCACGCGCGTGAAGCCGCCGCGACGCTGTTTGTCACAGCTGTTGCCATCTGCCACAGGCGCGATTGCACGTAGTCAGCGGACGGGCCGATGAAGACATCCCCTCACGTCAATCCAGCGGTACCCAGCCTATCGAGGAGACACACCGAGAAATCTCCTCGCTTCGTGGATGCTGTGGTAATTTGCCCCCCTCGGGACGCGGACACGAAGGAGGGGTTTCTCTCAGGTCGGACCACATTCGCCCGAAGCGCACCCCAGAGGGGAACCATGAGCATAGATTACGATATGAAGACCACCGAGCATGCGACGATGACCGGAGCACGCCACAACCGCCTCGTGATCGCGCACGTACTGAACTCCTTCCAGGTGGGCGGCGCCGAGCAGGTCGTGGTGGATCTGGCCGGGCTGCAGCGCGCCGCGGGACATGAGGTGATGGTCGTGGGCATCGAGACGAACCCCGACGGGCCGCGCGCGGCGCAGCTCCGGGAGCGCGACGTCGCGGTGCACATGCTGCCGAAGCGCTCCGGCTTCGACCTCAAGCTCCCCGGGAAGCTCGCGGCGTTCTTCGCCAAGCACGGTGTCTCGATCGTGCACTCGCACAATCAGCTGCCGCTCATCTACGCCACGGCCGCAGGCCGGCTGCACCGTGTGCCTGTGTGCCACACGCTGCACGGCGCCATGTTCGATCAGGGGCGCAGGGCGTGGCTGCGGCACATGGCCGCCAGGCTCGCCGACGCGCACGTGGCCGTGTCGCAGTCCACGGCCGACTTCATGCTGACGCACAAAGAGGTACCGAGCTCGAAGCTTCATGTGATCTTGAATGGAATCGACCTCTCCCGTTTCAGGCCGGACGCCGCGGCCCGGCACCGCGTCCGGGCCGAGCTCGGGATCCCCCAGGACGCGTGGGTCGCCGGGGCCGTCGGGCGCCTGTCGCAGGTCAAGAACCACGCGCTCCTGCTCCGCGCGGCCGCGGCCGCGGGGATCCTGTCGGGCGACGCGGACAACGCGCGCCTCCTCCTGGTCGGAGACGGTCCGGAAGCCGCCCCGCTGCGCGCCCTCGCCGAAGAGCTCGGCATCAGCGACCGCGTCGTCTTCGCAGGCGAACGGCACGACGTGCCGGGGCTGCTCGCCGCGAGCGACGTCTTCGTCCTGTCGTCGAAGTCCGAGGGCCTGCCGCTCTCCATGGTGGAGGCCATGGCCACGGGGTTGCCGGTGGTCTCGACCGCCGTGGGTGGCATCCCCGCCCTGATCGCCGACGGGGAGACGGGCTTCCTCGTGCCGTCGGACGACGAGGGCGCGCTCGCCGCCAAGCTCGCCGCGCTCAAGGGGGATCCCGTGCAGTCCGCGGCGATGGGCAAGCGCGGAAGGAAGCTCGCGCTGCGGCGCTACTCGGCCGAACGCATGATGGCGAGCTACATGGATATCTACGAGACCCTGCTCGCCCGGCGCGAGTCGGAGCGGCGAGCCGTGCTGCGGCCGAGCGAGCTGCTCGCAGGCCTGAGCGCATAACCCAGCAAGCCGCTCGCAGGCTCGCCCCCCATCCCCGGCGAGCTGCTCGCAGGCTCGCTCCACGCTCCACACACCCAGGGCGAAACGCAAACGGCGCGGCGAGCGCGTCGCCCGCCGCCGGGGGCAGGCCGTCGCTGCCTCCGGCCCGCTTCACGGCGCGCGAGGGAGCGTCGAGCGCGCGCGCGCGTTCGTCGCGAGCGACGGCGGCGACGAGAGCGCCGCTGCCCGGGAAAGCCGCGCCTGGGGACGACCCGAAGGCGGCCGTTCGTCCAGCGCGCCGAGGTCGCGCAGGTCCGTCGCCGGCGCCAGCGTGCTCCGGGGCGGCGGCGCCAGCGTGCTCCGGGGTGGCGGCACCAGCGTGCTCCGGGGCGGCGGCACCAGCGTGCTCCGGGGTGGCGCGAGCGCGAGCGCGGCGTGCGCCTCGCGCACAGCGGCCAGCATCGACCGCGCATCCGGCCAGCGATCCGCCTGCGCGAACTCGAGCGCGCGGTCCACCACCCGCACCACGGCCGGAAGCATCGACGGCGCGATCCGCGCGAGCGACGGAATCGGGCAGGTCATCCTCAGGAAGAAGAGCTCGTTGACGGTCGGCGCCTCCTGGACGTACCGGTCCGTCAGCAGCGAGAACATCGTCGCGCCCAGCGCCCAGAGGTCCGTCCGCGCATCGACGAGATCCCAGCGCGCGCGGGCCTGCTCGGGCGGCATGTACGCCGGCGTGCCCATCGCGCGGAGCCCCACGAGGGAGGTTTGCCCCGAGGGGGCCCGCAGGCGCGCGATGCCGAAATCGAGGATCTTCACCTCGCGCTCTCGCGTGAGGAAGATGTTGTCAGGCTTCAGATCCCGGTGAACGACGCCCCTCGCGTGCGCGGCCGCGAGCACGTCCAGGATCTGCTCGCTCACGGAGAGGACCTCGGCCGGCGGGAGCGGGCCCCTCTGCGCCTTCCATCGCTGGAGGAGGCTCTCTCCCTCGAGGAGCTCCATCACGAGGAACGGCCATCCATCCTCGGTCACGTCGTCCGCGATCACCGCGGCGACCCCCGGGTGATCGACGGTCTGCGCGATGGCCTTCTCGCGGAGGAACCGCGCGCGATCGCCCCGATCCCTCGCCCGCTCGGGGTGCAGCAGCTTGATCGCGACCCGCTGGCCCCTCCGGTGCGTCGCGGCATAGACGGCCGCCATCCCGCCGAGGCCGATCAGCGCGTCCAGCCGCCACGCGCCGTTGAGCGACGTTCCCACCCGCGCCTGCGCTCTCTGGACGTGCGTGACATTCTCGAACTCCATCGCTGGTCCTCTCCGTACCTCGAGCCAGCGGCCCTCCCGGCGCTCGCGGCGCAGGAGAGCCACTCTGCTCTGCGTTTCCCGTGTCCTGGCGGCGGCGCTACGATCGAATCCGCGCTCCACGACGGCAGGCCCGGGTTGCAGCTCGTCGGCTCCGCGACCCGCCCGGCCGTCCTGCGTCATCGAGACAGGAACCGCATGGGCTGGGCGATATCCAGCAGCACGTCATTTCATGGAAAAGTTCAGCAAAACCCGAGCCACGCCGGCACACCTGGAGCGCCGCGGTGAACGCGCGGCCGCGTGGGGCGAATCGCCCCATGCGGCAAGATGCCCCGACCATTGTGGCCTCCCCCGGCCTCCGCCTCATCCTCGTGAGACCCCCCTCGAATGTGCTCGGATGTGCTCGGAATCATGGGGCCGCAATCGGACAGGAACGGATGTGCTCGGACGTGGCCTCCTGTCCTCCGCGCCGGGCCCGCTCGCGACGGCGCGGGCTCAGTGGAGGCCCTTCATCGTGGGGTCACCCAGCTTGAACGCCGCCAGCGCTTGCCGGATGAAGGCGGGCACCGAGAGGTAGCTCTCGAGCGCGACGCAAGCGCGGTTCGAGGAGCACGTGCACTTGTAGAAATCGCTGACATCGTCGTCATCCGCGTCGGCGTCCGCCTTGCAGCCGTCCACGCCTTCCCGCAGGACCTCGCCGTCGTCCGCGATGGCGGCGATCGTCGGATCCCACCGCACGATCGGCCGCCCGGTCTCCGGGTTCGGCTTCACCTTGTGCCAGTCCGCCTTGCCGTCGCCGTCGAGGTCGGGCCCCGGCTCGGTGACATACGCCTTCGCCAGGAGCTCATTGCCGTACTCCAGGACGCGCGCGCCGATGCCCTTCTGCACGACCTTGCCAAAGACGGTCTCGGTCCCGTAGGCCTTCGCCACGAACACCTTCCCGGACGGGTGGTGGAGCTCGATCCGGTCCGGGAAGCCGGGATCGGTGTCCGCCCCGGCCTCCCAGACGTGCATCATGTCCAGCCACTTCTGCTTCTCGTTCTCGGGCAGGTAGAGCAGGGTCCATGCGATGAGGAACTTCTGCTGCTCCCAGCCGATCTGCGGGTCGAGGATGGCGACCTTGGAAGGGGCCCGCGGGTTCCACGGCGCGCTGTCGGGCGCGCCATAGGAGCTGCAGACGATGCTCCCGGCCGCGGGGAAGCAGCTCTCCGGCCCGCTCTCGGCCCACCACGAGGTCCAGCCGAGCGCGCCGGCCGGATACCCGCTCGCGTCCCGGACCGGCCGGCCGCGCTGGTCCGCCTCGACGCGCACGCCCTTGAGGGCGTCGTCGCCCGTGAGGTTGTTGGCGAGCCAGCGGCGGTACCCTTCCGGGAAGACGTCGGCGAGCGAGACCGCCCGGTAGCGCGCGTCGAGGAAGTCGTGCCGCGAGTCGCTGATGAAGTTGTCGACCGACTCGGTCATCAGCATCGACACCCACGCCTTGTCGTAATAGGCCCCGGCGTTCATCGTGTACGACGAGTCGTACTCGCCCTTGTCCGCCGCGAGCGCGTTCTCGAGCGGCTTGCCCCCGACGGCGATGTCACCGAAATAGCCTGTCGCGCCGTTCGGGACGACCACCAGCGGTTCCCCTGGATCGCCGAAGACATCGTTCGATGACCGGAGGACGGCGTCCCCGTCCGGCAGGAAGTGCTCCCCCGGCTGCGGGCGCGCCATCTGGAGCGAGAAGTGATCGAACGCGATCCCGGCCGCGAGCGTGTTCTCCTTGAAGAGGCTGTTCGCGGCCTGGACCCAGAACGTGTCGAAATCGTAGCCGCGGTCCAGCGCGAACTCGCGGTAGATGTTCATGATGAGCCCGAGGCCCTTCGCGCCGTCGCGCATTTTCGCGTTGTACCGGTTCAGGGTCCGCTCCGACGCCGCGCGCACGCTGAAGGCCTGCCGGCCGCGGCGGTAGTTGTCGAAGATGTGGTTGACCTCCTGCTGCGTGACGAAGAAATTGAAGAGCTCGTAGGCGTCCGCGCCGTTGTCGTGCCGGTACACGCTCAGGTTGCCGAGATCGGCCCACCGGTCCGTCGCGAAGCCGTAGGGCAGGCGGGTCCGCCCCGCCGGGTCCACCGAGGGCCCCTTCACGTCCTTCGGCGTCTCCAGCGCGCGCCAGGTGACATAATCGACCTTCTGCTGCCGGCACCGCGTGGTCTTGCCGCCGATCGACACGAGCTGGCCGTCGAGCAAGGGGTGCCAGACGCCGTCCAGCTCCTCGTCCCAGTCCGAGGGCACGAACGCGCTCGGGTCGACCTCGACGCAGCTGCGCGGCGCGATCAGCTCGTACTTGCTCTGCAGCTCGGAGTAATGGATGTCCTCGTCGTCGTACTCGGGCTGGATGCCGAGGACGCCGCCGAAGTCGTCGATCTTCGCGAGCACGCCCTTGCCGCGCGGGGTGGTCGCCTTGTAGCTCGGGTCGGCGTGCACGGCGACGGCATCGCCGTAGAACAGGCGGGCCGCGGCGAAATCATAGGCGCCGAGCCCGATGAGGTCCTGCGTGGGCTCGCCGGCATAATCCATCGTCGACGACTGCATGAACATCCAGATCAGGTTCTTGCGCTCGTTCTCGGTGATGGGGTCGTAATACCTCGGCCCGACGCAGGCCTCGCCGTCCTCCGAGAGCGTCTCGCACGGCGTCCTCACCCGTCCATTGCTCGTGCGGAGCTGCCAGTACTGCGGCCGGTAGCCCCAGGCGTCGGAGGAGCTCACGAAATTGTGCCGCAGCCCGACGGAGTGGCCCATCTCGTGGAGGATCACCGAGGTGTGCGCCCGCTGCGCGAGGTAGCGCCGCATGGCCTCGGCGCGCCGCGCCTTCTGCGCGGCGTCCCCCTCGCCGAAGCGCCCGTGCTTGCTCGCGAATTTCTCCTCGAGGAGGTCCGCCAGGTCGGCGGTCGCGAGCGGCGCCGGCGCCTCGTGCATCACGCACGCGCCGCGCTCGGCGAGCGCGATCTCCTTCAGGTTCCCGAGCTCGCGCCGCACGCTCGGGTTCGCCCCTCGGAGCGGCGACGCGAAGCGCATCACCTCGTCCGTGAGCGGCAGCCCCTCGACGCCGGTGAGCTGCTGGATCGCCTTCGTCGTGAGCTCGGCCTCGAGCTCGGTGCCCGCCGCGGCCCTGCGGCGCGCCTCGTAGACCCCGCGCATGCTGTCGGGCGCCGTGGCGTCGGCCGCGATGCCGCGCACCTCCTTCGAGAGCCGCCGGAGGCTCTCGCGCAGCGCCGGGTTCTGCGCCATCTGGCCGGTGCCCTCGGACACGGCCGCCTCGTCCACCCCGGCGGACCGGGCGATCCGCCGCGCCAGCTCCTCCCGCGTCAGCCGCGGCAGCGCGCCGCCCCTCGACGCGCTCTCGCTCGCCTGCGCCCAGTCCCGGACGTAATCGCCGTCGGTCACGTCTTCGGTCTTCAGCTCTCCCTTGATGTAGCGGGCCGTGTCCACGACGCCCTGGCTCCAGATGTCGCTGACGTGCGTCCAGACATTGATGCTCGCCGCGACCTTCTCGCCGGTGAGCGGGTCCTCCGAGTCGCTGTAGATGCCCCAGGCGGACGGCGATTGCGGCGCCTCGAAGTTGTTGATCTGGTGATAGCGCAGGTCGCCGATCCGGGCGTTCAGCGCCTCGCGGCACGCCTTCATCAGCGCGGGGTCCCGCCCTGCTTCCTTGCGGCGCTCGTCGCTGCACATCCTGGCGGTCACGCCCGCCGGGAGCCGCGGACCGCCGCACGCCTCGGGGTCGGCCGCCTCGACGGGGCTGTGACAGAGCACGATCATCTCGGGCATCTTCGCGAGCGCGATGACGCCCCTCGAGTACCCGCGCCGCGCGCCGATCTCGTCGGCGACGGCTTCGCAGGGCTGCCCCTCGCGCGCCGCGCCGCGCCGGCACGCGTCGACCTCGCGCGAGAGTGCGATGGCGTCGGCGTCATCGTCCATCTGCCCGTCGTAGACAGGGAACGCCTCGCCGCAGCGCGCGGCGTCCCCTTGTGTCCGGACGCACTCGGCGTACTTGGCGGTGACGACGGCGCTGCGCAGGGCGACGTCCCACTCGTGGGCTGCCATGTCCGTGGCGACGAAATAGTCGGGGTTGCTGTCCGAGGTCACGTACCACGCCTGCGGCACGGCCTCGCGCCGCTGGTAAGGCAGGGTGCACCGTTGCTTGAAGGTGTCGCACCGCGAGCCGGGCCCCACCGCCTCCATCCCGCCATCCCGGGCCATCGAGGCCCCTGTGACGGCCTCGCACTCGTCCTCGGTCCCGTTCCGGTCCTGGTCGCGGTGCGGATCTGCGCCGGCGGGGGTGGTCTCGGGGGTGAAGCACGGGATCTCGCCCGTCATGCTCTCCGGATCGTCGTAGTAGTGGCTGCGTTCCCAGAGGTTGTAACGGGAGATCATGCGGTGCCACTTGGCGTCGCTCATGCCGTAGTTGCGGGCGTAGCCGAAGCGCTCTCGCACGAAGGCGCCGAACGCCCGGAACCGGTAGCCGTCCCACTCGGCCGGCTCGTAGTCCCGATCGACGACGCGCCGGAACGACTGCCGGAGGGTGATCTCGACGGGGTTGCACGATCCGACCGGCGCGGTGCCGCCCGCGAAGTCCGTGTCGAGCATGCAGGCCGGGAAGCTGTCGATGCCCCACCCGAGGTGGCTGAGATCGACGAGCTGGGGCACCGCGAAGGCCTTGTTGGTGACGTCGAAATACCCCTCCTCGGCGTCGAAATGGGGCGCGTCGGGGTGGCTCGGGTCGCTGACGTAGTACGAGAGCGGCTCGTACTGCACGCCGCCGTAGACGCCGATGAGCGACAGCGTGTCGAAGTCGTAGGAGTCGACGTTCAGGTTCTTCGACCAGTCGACCCGCATGTACTCGCGCTCGTACCATGGACGGTCGGTCGTATTTTCGACGACGACGTTGCTCTCTTCCCCCGTCGCTCGGTTGTAATCGCGCTGGACGTCGAAGTGGGAGAGGATCTTGTAGGCGACGACCACGACGCCATCGTCCGTGGCGGCGCCGGCGCCCTTGCCGTCGCTGTCGTTCACGCGCTCGTAGGTGAGGCGCCCGAGCAGGAGGTCTTCCTGGATGATCCACTTGATGCGCGCGACATCGGCCTGAGCGTACGAGGAGGAGAAGAGCCCGTCCTGCGAGGCGCCGTAGCCCACGTCGACCACCGTGGTCCGCGCCCAGAACTCGGGATCGTCCTCCCTGCTCTGCAGGTCGGCGCCGACGAAGAACGATTTCGCCAGCGCGTTCGCTTGAACCTGGCTGATGGCCGGCCGCTCCTCGGCGCAGCCCGCGATCGAGCACACCGCCGCCGCGAGCAATGCCTGTCTCACAATCCACCTCATCGCAGAGTCCTCCTCTGGCAGCTCGGTCCCGAGCGCGCATGCCCCCATGAGAACCTCGACCCGAGTCGCCCGCGACGACCGCCCCGGTCGCGCGAGGGGCGGGCCTGCTCGCCCTCGCCGGCACCGCGGCATACCACGTACCACGCGCATCACACCCTCGCCATTCCTGGCCAATCCAGGGGCATTCGATGCCTTTTCGCCTCGCTCCCCGCTCCCCGCGCGGCCGCGCCGCGCCGCCGGGCGTTAGGCGATTGACGGCCGCTGTCGCCTTTTCGCCGAGCGTCTCCGGGCGGGGACGGATTCGGTCACGTTCAGGGCACGAAGCCCGCCCGCTCCACCCCACCATCGATCACCAAAGTGAACGTGAACGTTTACGTGGTCGTGGACGTTTACGTGGTCGTGGTCGTTTACGTGGTCGTGGACGTGAACGTTCGGAGGTAGGAGAACGCAGCGCGAAGCTTGGTTAACGTCCAGGATGACCCCGGAGGTTCGGCACGACCTCTTCCCGTCGCCCCCTCGCCTCGCTCCCGAGACTGCGGTATTCGACCACCTCACCCGATCGGAAGGACCGCAGTGCCTAACGGAGACGTCCTGCTCTCGAACACCGACGGCACCATCCTGGCGCAAGGCCCCACCGTGCTCGTCTGCGAGTGCCCTGGCGACGACCTCGACCTCGCCGTCCGTCGCGTCGCCGCGTTCGCGCTCGTCGCCTCGCTCGTCGTGGCGGGCATCGTGGCGGCGCGCGCGGCCCCCTTCCCCATCCTCTTCATCGCGGGGACGTGGACCGCCGGAGCCGCCGCCGCGCTGCTCGCCGTCCGCCGGCGCCGCCGGCTCCACGGGCTGTTCCGCCTCGACTTCGAGCGCGACGAGCTCATCCAGGACGGCCGTGGCTTCCGGCGGATCCTGCCGATCCAGGCGATCGTCGGCGTCTCGACCCCGCCCGCCTCGGACACGGACGTCGACGAGCCCGGCCTCGCGCCGCGCTGGCTGCTCCTCCACCTGTCGACCGGGGAGCAGCTGCGCCTGGGCAGGGCGCCCGCGTACGCGCTCGGACCCGCGCTCGCCTTCCTCAGGCGGGCCGGCGTCGAGGCGTGAGCGGCGCGCCCGCCGCCGGCCGGCGCCGCGCCGTCAGGGCCGCGACAGGCTGGGGTAGGCCGGACCGAAGTCGTTGCGGACGTCGCGGACCGTCGAGAGGTACGGCGTCTTCACGGTCTCGTCCCGGTAGATCGGCCTGACGACGCACGTATCGCCCCCGCACTCCCCCGCTTCGGGGAAGATCACGTCGGCGACGAGCCAGAACCTGTCGCCCGAGTCCTCCGGAACGAAGGCGACGGGCACCTCGGGGTCGTAGAAACCGGTGGGCCCGAGGTCGGCCCCGAGCTCGCCGTTGCAGTAGATCTTGATCCGCGGGTGCACGTCGAACGACACGCTGCCGCCGAAGTAGTGCACGGCGATGCGCATCCAGCTGGCCTTGGGCGGGAAATCGACGTTGATGTTCTCGGGCGCGCAGAAGGTCGGGTCGTCCGGGTCCGTGGTGCGGTGGGCGCAGGAGATGTTGTCGAGATCGAGCCGCGGGCTGTGGCACCCCTTGCCGTGGTCGCGCCAGTCGTCCCCCACCCCGCGAGGCGCGTAGAAGCAGCTGTTGTTGGTCTCCTCCGGATCCAGGTACCAGTTCACCGGCTCGGGGGGCGTCGCCGTGTCGCTGAACCACGTGATGGCCGAGCCGCCCGAGAGGCTGTCGAGCGTGCAGTTCCCGTACCCGCACGCGGCGCTGGAGCCGCCGACCGTCCAGGGCTGCATGTTGTCCGGCTTGTGGAGGTAGAGGTCCATATCCACGCTGCTCGGCTCGTGCTCCCACTCGAGCTCGACGCGGAGGCCGCGGGCGCCGACGAACAGCGGGTAAACGCAGCTCGCGGTCTCACCGCTCTCCAGGGTCTTCGTGTACGTGACCGTGTACTCGCCCGACTGGAGCGGCTTGAAATCGTCCGCCGGCCCCTGCCCGGCCACCGAGGGGCACGGGTTCACGCCCGGCGGGCACGTCACCGTCCACACCTCGGAGTCCGGACGCGCGTCCTCGCTGAACGAGCCGGTGCCCTCCTTCAGATCGACGGTGGCGAACGGCGCCGCCTGGAGCGGGTGGCAGCCCGCCTCGTCGTTCCGGTGGCAGTCCTGGTCCGCGTGCACGCCGCCGACGCAGGGGCCCCACGTGCCCGTCTCGTCGCAGATCTGGGTTCCGGGGAAGCACCCCGGGCTGCGCCGGTACGACGGATCGCCGCGAAAGCAGGAGTGCGCCTGCCCGGCGATGCACCCGCAGCTCTCGTCGATCATCCCGTTGCAGTCGTCGTCCAGCCCGGCGTGATCCACGCCGAGCTCATCCACGCCGCACAGCTCCGTCGGACCGCAGGCGCTCCCGCACGGGTTGATCGTCACCGGCAGGCCCTCGTGCGCCCCTCCATCGATATCGCCCAGGAAGCCGCCGTAGCCTTCCGAGTCGCCAGGCTGGGGGGTCGCCACGTCGGCGCCCCCGGCCCCGCCGGCGCTGCCCGCCCCGCCGGCGTGCGAGCTGCCGCCCGTCGTCAGATCGAACGTGAGCCGCTTGCCTTCCGCGCTGCAGCCGGCCGCGAAACCGGCGCCCGACGCCGCGATCGCGATCACGACGGGGAGCACGGAGGAGACACGAAGACGAGACATGATACCTCCACTTGGAGACCTAGACGCGGTGTCGCGGCGGCCTGCGCCCGCTCCGCGCGACGGCGAAGCGCGCCGTGCACCAGGCACTACGGCGTGAAGCAAAGCGGATACCGGTGTCCCCAGCGCGCGCGGACGCGCGGCTCGGGACGCCAGATCACGAAGCCCCGACCCTCATCGAGTAACAAGGACTACTGCCATGCAACTCAGCAGGGTGAGTCGCTGGAGGAGGACTCCCTAGCACGGACTCCGGCCGGCGATGGCCACAATGAGCCGCCTTCAGCCGGCGAGGCGCGCTCTCGCCAGACGCGGAGTCAGGCGAATCACCAGCTCAGCCAAGGAGTCAGACAAATCATCCTCAGACAGATCACCACGGAGCTTGCCTTGCTGGCCGGTGTGGCGTTGCGCCTCACGGCCTCCGCGCGCGGGGCGAGGTGGCGCCGGCAGAGCTCGTGCGCTCGCGCCGGCGCGCTCGTGCGCGCTGACGTCGCGAGGCCTGGCTGGTGAGCTGGACGGGATACGGATCAGGGCGCGCGGCGCGCGCCCTTCACGGCTGCGAGGGGTAGGCGGGACCGAAGCTCGCCTCGGCGTCGTCCCGCGTGGTGAGCAGCGGCGTCTTCGCGCTGGCGTTCTCGTAGAGTGGCTGCACGATGCAGGCCGCCTGGCCGCACTCGTCTGGCTCGGGGAAGAGCACGTCGGCGACGAGCCAGAACCGCTTGCGTTGGTCCGCGGGCGCGAACGCGACGGGCCGCTCCGGGCTATAGAACCCTGCTGGCCCGAGATCGGCCCCGAGGGCGCTGTTGCAGAAGATCTTGATCCGGGGGTGGATATCCTGGGTCACCCCGCCATGACCATAGTAATATACGCCGATGCGCATCCACTGGCGCTTCGGCGGATAGTCGAGGTTGATGTTCTCCGGCGCGCAGAATAATTCGTGGTCGGGGTCCTTCACCTCGGGGCTGCATTTATAGTTGTCGAGGTCGAGCCGCGGGTTGTGGCAGCCAAGACCGTGGGCCTCCCATTTTTTCCCCACGCCCCGAGGGGCGTTGAAGCAGCCATTGTTGCCCGGCACCGGGTCGAGATACCAGTTCACGGGATCCGGTAGCCTCGCGCTGTTCAAGAACCAGCGGATATCCGAGGATTTTGACGAGAAGTGGTCGATGGTGCAGTTGTAATAGCCGCAGTCCGCCGCCGAGCCCGACATACTCCAGGGTTGCGTGTCGTTCGGCTTGTGGAGGTGCAGATCGAGATCGACGATACCGACGTCGTGCTCCCACTCGAGCTCGACGCGCAGGCCGCCCGCGCTGACGAAGAGCGGGTACTGGCAGCTCTGGGTAGCGCCGCCCGCGACGCGCTTCGTGTACGTGACAGTGTACTCGCCCGACTGCAGAGGCTTGAAATCGTCCGCTGGATCGGTGCCGCTGACGCCGGGGCAGGGGTCGACGCCATCGGGGCAGTCCACCGTCCACACCTCGGATCCCGCCACCGCGTCCGCGCGGAACGCGCCAGTGCCCGCCTTGAGGTCGAGGTTCGCGAAGGGCGACGCCTGCATCGGGCGGCACGGAGCGCCGCTATCCATATGGCAGTTCTCGTCGGCGTGCACGCCGCCGACGCACGGGCCCCAGGTGCCGGTCTCGTCGCAGAGCTGGGTGCCAGGAAAGCAGCCCTCGCTGTTCCGGAACGACGGATCGCCGCGGAAGCAGGAGTGCGCCTGACCGGGGATGCAGGCGCACGTCTCGTCGATCGAACCATCGCAGTCGTCGTCCAGGCCGAGGGTCGCGCCGGTACATAGCTCCCTGTCGCCGCACGCGCTCCCACAAGAGTTCACCGTCACATCGCTGTGCGGCTCCCGCCCTCCATCGATGTCGAGAAACCCACCCTGCCCGTCGACTCCGCCGGTCGTGCCGCCCGCTCCCACGCCTGGTTCGCCACCTCCGCTCGAGTCGAGCACGTTGGACGGACCCGTCGCGCTGCAGCTGGCCGCGAAGCCAGCGCTGGACACGGCGGCGCCAACCACGATGAGGAGCGAGAAGGAGAACCGACGTCGACCCATGACACCTCCGATTGAGGGACGCTCTATGCCGCGACAAAGCGGGCTCACACCCCGCTCGACACCCCGGCATTCCAGGAGCTCACGCGAGTGTAGCAAAATCAGCAAGCGACAATCGCACTGCAAGAGCAACAGGAGAATGTCGCTCGCTCACCGTGCGCCGCTGTCAATCCGCGAGCGGTCGACTGCCCACATCCACCGATGCGCCGCGGGCGCTCCGCGAGCCGCGGCGCGCCTGGCCTGCCGCGGGCGCCCGAGCGGCCGAGGCGCGGCGTCCTGCGGCGCGCCCAGACGACGCGCGCCGCGCCAGGGCGCCGCCTCATTGCCGGCGAGCGGAGCGCGGCGCCATTGCGCCGCGGCGTACCATTGCCCCGCAGCGTGCAGGACAGCGCCCACGCACGCACAGGGCGCGAAGCTGGCGCCAGGGATCGCCTATCCGATGATCGGGAGCTGCCGAGGGCCCTTGGCCCTCGCGGGCTGCGGCTCCGGCTGCGGCTGCGCCACGGACGAAGCGGCCGTCTCCTCGATGTGCACGCCGGAGCGGAAGCGCTGCTCGCCGCCCGCGATCTTGCGGTGCGCCAGCGTGTGCTGCATGAAATTCAGCGGAAAGAAGCCCGCCAGCTGGATCCAGCTCGACTGCCGTGTGAGGGTGAACCTGCGCCAGATCGAGGACGGCGAGTAGAACTTCGTCCACGCGGACACCCACCCCTCCCGGAGCCGCTCCCGCGACATCTGCTTGGGGACGAAATAGGGCGAGCCGGCGTCATGGTCGCGGCGCAGCCACCAGCGCTCGTCGGTGAGGCGCCCCTCCGCCTTGAGGCGGCGGTACAGCTGCGTCGCGGGGTACGGGGTGAGGATGGCATACAGCGCCATCGTCAGCTTCATGTCGATGCCGAACTCCACGGTGCGATCGAACACCTCGGGATCGTCCGTATCGAAGCCGAAGACGAAGCTCCCCCAGACGGAGATGCCGTGATCGTGGAGCATCGCCATCGTGTCCTTGTACTGGGAGGGACGGTTCTGCCGCTTTCCGGTGAACTTCACCGTCTCCTCGTCGATGCTCTCGAAGCCGATGAAGAGCGCCTTGCACCCGCTCTCGGCCATGAGCTTCACGTTCTCGAGGCGCTTGACCGCGGCGAGCGAGCACTGGCCTATCCAGTGCTTCTTCAGCGGGATCATCCGGGTGAAGAGCTCTTTCGAGTAAGCTCGGTGGATCATCACGTTGTCGTCCGCGAACATGATGAGCTTGCCGAGCGACCGGAGCTCGCTCAGCACCTCGTCGGTCGGGCGGAACCGCATCGTGGTGCCGTTCGCCGTCGACACGCTGCAGAACTCGCACGGATACGGGCAGCCGCGCATCGTCTGCACGACCTGGAACGGGATGTACTTCTTGGAGGTGAACAGGTCGCGCCGCGGCGCAGGCCTGCCCGCGAGGTCCGGCAGCTCCGGGCGGTAGAACGGCTTGAGCTCGCCGCGCTTCACGTCCGCGAGCAGGGCCGGCCAGGCGTCCTCCGCCTCGCCGACCACGACGGCGTCCGCGTGCTGCAGGGCCTCGTCGGGGCAGGCCGTCGGGTGGATGCCGCCGAGCACCACCTTCACGCCGCGCCTGCGGTAAGCGGCGGCGATATCGTAGCTGCGGCGGGCGGTCTTGCTGTCGACGCTGATCCCGACGAGGTCGACGTCCTTGACGTCGCGCTCGAGATCGAACGGCTGCACGACGTCATCCGTGTAGATGATCTCATCCTCGGGGGGCGTGAGCGCCGCGAGGGTGCCGAGCCCCACACGGGGCAGGTACGCGGAATCTTCGCTTGCCGTGGCGATGAGCTCGATCTGCATGGCGGATCGTGCTTATCACGGAGCCCCAAGGAGACCCACGACGAATGAGCTTGCTCTCTGACGCCGCAGTCTTTCTCGGCGCCGCCGTCGTCGCCGTGCCGCTGTTCAAGCGGATCGGCCTCGGCGCGGTGCTCGGCTACCTCGTCGCGGGCGCGCTGCTCGGCCCGTGGGGGCTGCGGATCATCGCCAACGTCGAAGACACCCTCCACTTCTCGGAGCTCGGCGTCGTGCTGCTCCTCTTCCTCATCGGCCTCGAGCTCCAGCCGTCGCGGCTCTGGGTGCTCCGCCGCGCCGTGTTCGGCCTCGGCGGCGCGCAGGTCGCCGTCACGGGCGCGCTCATCGCGCTCATCGGCGCCGCGCTCGGCCTGCGCGCCGACACGGCGGCCATCGCGGGCGTCGGGCTCTCGCTCTCGTCGACGGCGTTCGTCCTGCAGATCCTGGCCGAGAAGGGCCAGATGCAGTCGCAGCACGGCCGCTCCGCGTTCGCCATCCTGCTCTTCCAGGACCTCGCCGTGATCCCGCTGATCGCGGTGCTCCCCCTGCTCGGCGCCGCGGGCGCGGCCCCCGCCGAGGGGAGCGCCGTCGCCTCGTCGCTCAAGGCCGTGGCCGTGCTGCTCGCGGTCGTCGCCGGCGGCCGCTACCTCGTGCGCCCCGTCTTCCGGGCCATCGCCGCCACCCACGCCCACGAGATCTTCACCGCGGCGGCCCTGCTCGTCGTGCTCGGCACGGCGCTCCTCATGATGCAGGTGGGCCTCTCCATGTCGCTCGGCGCCTTCATGGCGGGCGTGCTGCTCGCCGACTCGGAGTACCGCCACGAGCTCGAGGCGGACATCGAGCCCTTCAAGGGCCTGCTCATGGGGCTCTTCTTCATCGCCGTCGGGATGTCGGCGAACATCGGCCTCGTCATCGAGCGGCCGCTGCTCGTCCTCGGGCTCGTCCTTGGCGTGATGGCGCTCAAGGCCGCCGTCCTCTTCGTCCTGGGCAGGGCGGCCGGGCACGCGAAGGGCTCCGCGCGCGACCTCGCGCTCGCGCTCCCGCAAGGGGGCGAGTTCGCCTTCGTCCTCTTCGGGATGGCCGCGGGACAGGGCCTCATGGACAGGCTCCTCGCCGACCTCCTCGTCGTCGTGGTCACCCTGTCCATGGCGGTCACGCCGCTCGTCATCGCGCTCGGCGACGCGCTCGTCAAGCGATGGCAGGGGGGCGGGCCAGAGCGCGAGTTCGACGCCATCGACGACGACGACCCGAGGGTCATCATCGCCGGATACGGCCGCTTCGGCCAGATCGTCTCTCGCGTCCTCCGCACGAGGAAGATCCCCTTCACCGCGCTCGACGCGAGCCCGACGCAGGTCGACTTCGTCCGCAAGTACGGCAACAAGATCTACTACGGGGACGCCTCCCGGCTCGACCTGCTCCGCGCGGCGCGCGCCGACAAGGCGAAGATCTTCGTGCTGGCGATCGACGACGTCGCGTCGTCGGTGAAGACGGCGGAGGTGGTGAAGCGGCACTTCCCGGACCTCCTGATCTACGCGCGCGCCAGGAACCGCCAGCACGCGTATCAGCTGATGGATATCGGCGTGACGGTGCTGGAGCGGGAGACGTTCCTGTCGTCGCTCGAGGTGGCGGGGCGCGTGCTCGAGGGCCTCGGGATGCGGCAGCGTGACGCCCGCGCGACCATCGAGCGGTTCAGGGCCCACGACGAGAACGTGCTCCTCCGCGGGCACGCGGTGCACAACGACGAGGTCAAGCTCATCGCGGCGGCGAAGCAGGCGGCGCAGGAGCTCGAAGGCCTGTTCGAGTCCGACGAGATCGCGCCGTCCGGCAGGGACGACAAGGCCGCGGCGGTGTGACGCGGAGCGAGCGGGCCGCCGCCGGCCCGCTCACGCCTTCACTCCTGTTCCTGCTTCGCGCCGATGCCGTGGCGGCGGAGGTAAGCCCGCACGTGCGCCCGCTCCATGCCCGCGCGCCGCGCCATCTCGCTCACGTTGCCCTTCGCGTCCTCGGACAGGGCGGCGAAGTAGTCGCGCTCGAACCGCGCCAGCACGTCGCGCTTCGCCTCCTGGAACTGGCGGCCCTTCATCGACGCGAACGAGCTGCTGGCCGCGCCGCCGCCGGCCCCCGGGGGGATCGACGGCGAGGAGCTCGGGTGCATCGGGGTCTCGGTGAGGGCGCCGAGGTGCGCCGCGATGTCGATCTCCTCGCCCTCGGCGGCGAGCGCGAAGGCGACGGCGACCGCGTTCCGCAGCTCGCGGACGTTGCCCGGCCAGTCGTGCCGCATCAGCCGCTCGAGCGTCATGTTCGAGACGCGCTCGTAGGCGCTCTCGTCGCCGAGATCCTTCAGCATCCGGCGGACGAGCACGGGGATGTCCTCCACGCGCTGGCGGAGCGCCGGCAGCTCGATCTTGATCTGCGCGACGCGGAAGTAGAGGTCGCTCCGGAAGTTGCCGCCGTTCACGGCCCGCACGAGGTCGCGGCGCGTCGCCGCGAGCACGCGCACGTCGACCTCGCGGTAGCTCGACCCGCCGACGCTCTTGATGCGGCGCTCGGCGAGCGCGCGGAGGAGCTTCGGCTGCACCTCGAGCGGCAGCTCGCCGAGCTCGTCGAGGAAGATCGTGCCGCCGTCCGCCTCGATGAACGGCGAGAGGCGCTTGTCGACCGCGCCCGTGAACGCGCCGCGCTCGTGGCCGAACAGCGTCGCCTCGGCCAGGGTCGGCGGGATCGAGCCGCAGTCCACGACCACGAACGGCTTCTTCGAGCGGGCGCTCGCCAGGTGCAGCGCCTGCGCGACGAGCTCCTTGCCCGTGCCGGTCTCGCCCGTGATGAGCACCGTGAGGTCGGTCGGCGCCATCTTGGAGAGGCGCTCGAAGATGGCCCGCATCCCGGGGCTGCTCGCCACGAGCGGGCCGAACGACGGGATCGCCGAGACCGTGATGCGCTCGGGCCGCAGGGGCTCGAACTGGATCTCGGTCTCGCCGAGCCGAAGTTTCGTGCTCGTGAGCAGGTAGATGTCGCCGACCCGCACGCCGCCGACGAAGGTCCCGTTCCTGCTGTCGAGGTCGCGCACGCGGACGCCCTGCTCCGTGGCGACGAACTCGGCGTGCACAGCGCTGACCTTGGCGTCGTCGAGGACCAGCTGGCATGCCGCGTTGCGGCCCACGATGACGGGATCGGTGCCGATCTCGATCCATCCGCCGCCGCGCGCGGCCGACGATTTCGTGAGGCGGATGCGCCCGCCGCGCACCTCGACCCGGTTCTTCGTGCCTACCGTCGCGTCGAGCAACTCAGTGCCTCTCTGTCTTGCGGCGCGAAGGCGGACCCTCCGGCCGGGGAATCTCTGGGCCGCCGTCCCTGCTCGGCGGTGGCGGCGGCGCGCCTGCGCCCGCCCTGCTCGGCGGTGGCGGCGGCGCGTTTGCGCCCGCCCTGCTCGGCGGTGGCGGCGGCGCGCCTGCGCCCGCCCTGCTCGGCGGTGGCGGCGGCGCGCCCGCCCTGCTCGGCGGTGGCGGCGGCGCGTTTGCTCCCGCCCTGCTCGGCGGCGCCGGCGGCGCGCCCGCGCCCGCCCTGCTCGGCGGTGGCGGCGGTGCGTTCGCGCCCGCCCGGCTCGGCGGCGCAGGCGGCGCCCCCACGCCGGTCCTGCTCGGCGGCGCCGGCGGTGCGCCCGCGCCGGTCCTGCTCGGCGGCGCAGGCGGCGCCCCCACGCCGGTCCTGCTCGGCGGCGCCGGCGGCGCCCCCACGCCGGTCCTGCTCGGCGACGCCGGCGGCGCGGCGGCCCGGCTCGGCGGCGGCGGGGGCACGGTGCTCCCGGCCCGGCTCGGCGGCGGCGGGGGCACGGTGCTGGCCCTGGGAGGGGCGAGCGAAGCAGGGGGCGGAGAGCTGTGGCCGGCGTCGCTGAAGCCGCCGTTCTCCGTCATCGTCGGGGGGCCGTCGACGACCGTGGGGTTGTCTTCCAGGAACGCGTCGGGCAGCTCGGAGGGATACCTGCTCCGCTGCGTGCGGCGCGTCGCGCGCGTGATGTTCGCCGGCTGGATGGCGCGCCAGCTCGACAGCGCATCTGCCGCGGAGCCGAAGCGCCCTTCGCGCCGGCGATCGAGCGCCCGCTCGAGGAAGCGCTCGATGCCCACCGGCCATTTCTCGCCGGTCGCCTCGGCGAGCGACGGCGCCGGGCGGTCCAGCTTCATCGCGACGAGCACCGCGGCGTTCGCCCCCTCGAACGGCAGCCGCCCGGACAGGGCCCGGAAGGCCACCGCGCCGACCGCGTAGATGTCGGCCCGCTCGTCGGCCCGCGCGGCGCCCCGCACCTGCTCCGGCGCCATGTACGCGAACGACCCCAGCGTCGCGTCGAAGGCGGTGAGCGTCGGCTCTTCCTTCTCGCGCCGCGTGAGCTTCGAGATGCCGAAATCGAGGATCTTCGCGCGCTCGCGCCGGTCCGGCAGGCCGAGGTGCTCGAGGTAGATGTTGCCCGGCTTCAGATCGCGGTGGATGACGCCCGCGGCGTGCGCCGCCACGAGCCCCTGGAGCACGTCATCGATGATCGGGCCGACCTCGCTGAACGGCAGGTACTGCTCGCGCTTCAGCCGATCCGCCAGCGACTCGCCGTCGAGCTGCTCGAACACGAGCAGGTGCTCGCCCTCGTCCGTCTGGCCGACCTCGAGCAGCTGGCAGACGTACGGGCTCTGGATGGCCGAGGCGATCTTCGCCTCGCGGTCGAAGCGCCGCACGAGATCCGGCTTCATCGCGGCGCGCGCGAGCAGGACCTTGATGGCGACCTGCTGATTGTCCGATTCCCGTGTTGCTGCCCAGACTTCGCCCATGCCGCCCCGCCCGAGCAGGCGGGAGACACGGTAGCCAGCAACGACGTCGCCCGGGTGGATCGCCACGTAACCTGGATCGGGACCGTACCACCGCGACTCTCGAACGGGCGAGAAAAAAGCGAGCGTCCGGGGAAACGCGGTGATTCCGGGAGCGAGCGGAACCGATTGCGGATCGCAGCGCGCGGCGCGCTTTGCGGCTCGCGGCGCGTGTTGCGGGCTCACGACGTGACAGCGCGCCGGTGCGATCGGAGCACGAACCCAACGAAGGGGACGCAATAGTTCGGAAGACCACTCGGAAGACCACTCGGAAGACCACTCGGAAGACCACGCGGAAGACCACGCGGAGGACGACGGCGAGCCGCGCGCCCCCGAGGGTGGGGGCCGTAAGCCGCAGCCCGGGGCGCGCGGAATCCCGGAAAGAATCCGAGGGACGCGGCACTAGCCCGATGCGACATGATTCTGTAGGCTCGCCGCGCCATGCCGCGTACAGCCGAGGATGTCGAAACCTACCTCCTGCAGCTCGATCGCCGGTTCGAGAACGACGCCGGTACCTACCTCGTCTCGGGGGGCCCGGACGCGCCGCCGATCGCGATCCGCATCGACCCGCCGATCGTGGCGGTGCGGGTCTCGATCGGCCCCGTCCCCGGGGACGACGCACACCAGACCAGGCTCTTCCGCCGCCTGCTCGAGTACAACGCCACGGATCTGATGCATGCTTCGTATGGGATCGAGGCGGGCACCGTCGTCCTGTCGGCGGCGCTGGAGCTCGAGAACCTCGACATGAACGAGCTCGAGGCGATCCTGAGCGACATCGATCTCGCGCTCGCCCGCCACGTCCCCGTGCTGCACGATCTCGCGCTCAGCTGAGCAGACCCGCCGCGCCTTTCGACCCTGCGCACCCCGAGAGTTGGAGCTGATCTATGGGAATTTTCGCGCGCCTTGCGACCCTCATCAAGTCGAACCTGAACGACCTCATCAGCCGCTCGGAGGACCCCGAGAAGATGCTGAACCAGGTCGTCATCGACATGGCAAACCAGCTGATCGAGGCGAAGAAGCAGGTCGCCGTCTCGATCGCCGACGAGAAGCGGCTGGCCAAGCAGGCCGAGCAGGAGGCCGCCAACGCCGCGGAGTGGGAGCGCAGGGCGATGCTCGCGATCAAGGCGGGCGACGACGCGCTGGCCAAGGAGGCGCTGAACCGCAAGAAGGAGCACGACCAGCTCGCCACCTCCTACAAGGACCAGTGGCAGAAGCAGAAGCAGGCCGTCGACCAGCTGAAGACGGCGCTGCGCCTCCTGAACAACAAGATCGAGGAGGCGAAGCGCAAGAAGAACGTGCTCATCGCCCGGAAGAAGCGGGCCGAGGCGCAGAAGGCCATCCAGGAGACGATGAGCGGCCTGAACAACGCCTCCGCCTTCGAGACGTTCGACCGGATGTCGAACAAGATCGATCAGATCGAGGCCGAGGCCGAGGCCGCCGGGGAGATCGCCGAGCAGTACACGGGCGACACGCTGGCGCACAAGTTCGGGCAGCTCGAGGCGACGGCGGGCGCCGACGACGAGCTGCTCGCGCTCAAGCGGAAGATGGGCGTGCTCCCGCCCGAGCCGCCGCCCGCCGCGGCGCCGCCGCCGCAGGTGCGCGTGGCCGGCGCGGGCGGCGCGCCGGCCGCCGCGCCCCAGGCCGAGCAGGACGAGCTCGCGGCGGCGATCGCGGAGCTCGAGGCCGAAGAACAACGTGAACAAGCCAGGATGAAGCGCTAGAGCACGCCTGCCCATGAGCCAAGCCGCCACGGCGCTCCGCACGGCCGGACCGAACGCCCCTCCCGCCGCCCCCATCCCTGTCCACGCCGAAGAGGTCGGCGCCTTCCTCGAGCGCGTCGGGGTCAGCTCGTCCGGCGGGCTCTCCGACGCCGAGGCGCAGCAGCGCCTCGAGGAGCACGGCAAGAACCGCCTGCCCGAGACGAAGAAGAAGAGCGCGCTCGTCCGCATCCTCGAGCAGTTCGCGAACCCGCTCGTGCTCACGCTCCTCGCCGCGGCGACCATCGCCGTGGTCGTCGGCTTCACGGCCGACCAGCACGAGAGCTTCCTCCACCGGTTCGGCGACGCGATCGCGATCCTGCTCATCGTGATCCTGAACGCCTTCCTCGGTTACTACCAGGAGCGCCGCGCGGAGGCGGCCCTGGAGGCCCTCCAGAAGCTCAGCGCGCCGAACGCGCGCGTGCGCCGCGGCGGCAAGACCGTGATCATCGCGGCCGAGGACGTCGCGCCCGGCGACATCCTCGAGCTCGAGGCGGGCGACTCGATCCCGGCCGACGCGCGGCTCGTGCAGACGATCAGCTTCGCGACCGAGGAGGCGGCGCTGACGGGCGAGAGCGCGGCCGCGGTCAAGGACGCGCTCGCCCCGGTCGCGCGCGACGCGCCGCTCGGCGACCGGGTCACGATGGTCTTCACGGGCACGAGCGTCGTGCGCGGCAAGGGGCGCGCGGTGGTGACCGCGACCGGCGTGAGCACCGAGCTCGGCCGGATCGGCGAGATGATCCGCTCCGTCGGCGAGCAGAAGACGCCCCTCGAGGAGCGGCTCGATCGCTTCGGCTCGGTGATCCTGCGGGTGTGCCTGGCGCTCTCCGCGGTGCTGCTCGGCTGGGGGTTCATCCGGGGCGGACGGCCGTGGCACGAGCTCCTGCTCGAGGGCGTGAGCCTCGCCGTGGCCGCCATCCCCGAGGGGC
Organism: Sorangium sp. So ce327; assembly: GCF_051530205.1. NCBI lineage: Bacteria > Pseudomonadati > Myxococcota > Polyangiales > Polyangiaceae > Sorangium > Sorangium sp. So ce327. Next base: position 8,203,333 of record NZ_CP150330.1, read on the forward strand.
TGCCCGCGATCACGACGATCACGCTGGCGCTGGGGATGCAGCGCATGGCGCGGCGCGGGGCGATCGTGCGCAAGCTGCCCGCGGTCGAGACGCTCGGCGCCGCGACGATCATCGCGTCGGACAAGACGGGCACGCTCACCCAGAACGAGATGACCGTGCGCAACGTGTACGCGGGCGGCCGCCGCTACACGGTGACCGGCGAGGGGTACAACCCGGCGGGCGCGCTGCGGGACGAGGGCGGCGCGGAGGTCGTGGAGCACTCGGCGCCCCTCACGTACCTGTTCGCGACGGTCGCGCTCTGCAACAACGCGTCGCTCGACGAGGATCGCGCGACGGGCCGCTGGAACATCGTCGGCGATCCGACCGAGGGGGCGCTGCTGACGCTGGCCGCGAAGGGCAGCTACTCGCGCGAGTCGGTGGCGCCGTCGCACGCGTTCGTGCACGAGCTGCCGTTCGACAGCGACCGCAAGCGGATGACGGTGATCACGCGGGACGAGCGCGGCCGCGAGATCGCCCACGTGAAGGGGAGCGTCGACGTGCTCCTGCCGCTCTGCGTGAAGTTCGCCGACGACAAGGGCGTGCGCGCGCTGTCCGAGGACGACCGCGTCGCGATCGTCGCCGAGGCCGATCGCATGAGCGCGGCCGCGCTGCGCGTGCTCGCGATCTGCCGCCGGGTGCGGGTCAGCCGCGACGAGGACGACGTCGAGCGCGAGCTCACGTTCCTCGGCCTGGTCGGGATGATGGACCCGCCGCGGCAGGGGGTGAAGGAGGCGGTGGCCGAGTGCCGCCGCGCCGGCATCCGCGCCGTCATGATCACCGGCGACCACCGGCTCACCGCGACGGCGATCGCCAAGGAGATCGGGCTCTGGGACGAGGGGGACGAGGCGCTCAGCGGCGCGGAGCTCGCGGTGATGAGCGACGAGGAGCTGGCGCGGCGGATCATGCACCTGCGCGTCTTCGCCCGGACGACGGCGGAGCAGAAGCTCCGGCTCGTGCGGGCGTTCAAGGCGCACGGCCACATCGTGGCGATGACGGGCGACGGCGTGAACGACGCGCCCGCGCTCCGGGAGGCGCACATCGGCGTGGCGATGGGGCGCGGGGGCACCGACGTGGCGCGGCAGGCGGCGGACCTCGTGCTGGCGGACGACAACTTCGCGACCATCGTCGAGGCGGTGCGCGAGGGGCGCGCCATCTACCGCAACATCCAGAAGTTCATCTTCTTCCTCCTCTCGTCGAACATGGGCCTCCTCGTGGCCGTGTTCGTCGTCTCGTTCTTCGGCAAGTGGCCGCCGCTGACGCCGCTCATGATCCTCTGGATCAACCTCGTCACGAACGGCCTGCCCGCGCTCGCGCTCGGCATCGATCCGCCGGATCCGCAGCTCATGTCGGAGGCGCCCCGGCCGCGCGACGAGGGCCTGCTCATCAAGCGCGACTACCTCGGGATCCTGTACGTCGGCGCGTTCATGGGGCTCGCCGCCGTCGCGCTCTACGCGACGTCGGACCAGACCGAGGACGCGCTGCTGCGCACGCGCGCCGTCGCCTTCTCGCTGCTGGCGCTGTCGCCGCTCTTCCACGCCTGGAGCTGCCGGAGCCCGATCATCTCGCTCTTCGCGTCGAAGCCGCTCATCAGCCTCCCGCTCCTCCTGGCGGTCATGGCGAGCGCGGCGATCCACCTGATCGCGCTGCTCGTGCCCGCGCTGCGCCCGGTCTTCCGCACGTACGCGATGTCGTCGGACGAGTGGATGCTCCTGCTGATCCTCTCGGCGCTCATCGTGCCGGCCGTCGAGATCGCAAAGCTCGTGTACCGCCGGATCCGCCCCGAGGGCGCCGGCCCCGCCCGCCTCACGCCCGCCTCCAAGCCCCACGGATGACCGCCGGGTGAGGGCCTCGGCACCGCCGAGCCCCCTCGCCTGCCACGTCGAGACGGCCGCCTCGCGGCGTCCACGATGCCGCCCCGGGTGGGCGACGCGGACCGATCCGGAAAGAAAGTGCTCGTGGTAAGAACAAGCGGGCGCGGAGAGGCGTCCAAACCCGAGCTTATGAGACGTAAATCACACCACCTCCGTGCGCCGGGGGCTCATGCCTCCGGCTCCCGCCTCGCCGCGCTCGCGCCGGTCGCGCTGGCGGCGCTGACCGCCGCCCCGTCCCCTGCCCTCGCCGCCGGCGCGCCGATCGCGGCGCCGCTCGTCGAGTCGAAATGGCTCAAGCTCGACGGGATCCCGAAGGAGTGGCCGGTGGCGTTCACCTCCCTCGGCCTCAAGGTCAAGGGCAAGCCCGGCAAGCCCGATCTGGCCGCGCAGGTGGCCATCGCCTACGACGACGCGCAGATCTACGTGGCGGCCGACGTGACCGACGACACGCTGCGAGGCGGCGCCGATCACGTGAAGGTCGTGATCGGGTTCCCGGGCGGAAAGGTCCAGGAGGTCGCTCTCTACCCGGGACAGCCGGGCAAGACCGCGGGCAGCGTCAAGGTCCCGGGCGGCAAGGCGGTGCCCGGGGCGAGGGTCATCGAGGCCCCCCGGAGCGGCGGGTACACCCTGGAGGCGAGCGTCCCCTGGAAGGCGTTCCCCGAGGCCGCGACGACGCGGGTCGGGCTGCGGGCGGGGCTCTTCGTCCACGACGACGACGGCGGAGGGGTCGACGCCGTCGTCGGCAGCGCCGCCTCGGAGGCGTACGGGTCGCTGTCGCCGCTCGCGACCGAGCCGGAGCTCGCGCTCATCGACGGCCTCCTCCGGAGCAAGGGCATCCAGGGCCGCGCGAGCTACGACCTCGTCGCCGACGTGGCCGGCGACGCGATGCGGGAGCGGGTGCTCGTCCACGAGCGGTTCCTTGTCGTCCTCGGCCCCGGGTTCCGGAAGGGCGCGCAGTACTACTTCGAGGACCTCGGGGTCGACGCCAAGGACGGGATGGTGCCGTCGCTCACGGCGCGCGACCTGACGGGCGACGGCCAGGCCGAGCTCATCCTGCGGAAGCGCTCCGGCAGCAGCACGAAGTACCGCGAGGTGATCCACGTGCTCCAGTTCGGCGCCGGCGACACGCCAAAGCCGATCTTCCAGCACGAGATCGCGATCGCGACGGACAAGGGCTCGGTCGTCAACGACGTCGACTTCGTCGCGGACGGCGACAAGGTGGCGATCCGCGTGGAGCCGGGCAAGGCGACCAAGTACGACGCGAGCAACTACGCGGAGGGGGTCGAGACGACGTACGACCCGCTGCTCTTGCCGTGGGGGTCGATCAAGTCGCAGCTCTACAAGCTGAACGGCGGCGTGTTCACCAAGGCGAGCGAGCAGCGGCAGGCGGGCGCCGCGGGGCCGCGCCCGGCGCCGGCCAAGGCCGAGGAGGCGCGGGTCGCGCCGAAGCCGGCCGGCCTCTCGCCGGCCGAGATGCTCGACAAGGTGTACGCCCTCTACCGGCGCGACCGGAGCGCCTCGTCGAGCAAGCCGCGGTTCGATCTCGGCGCCGACGTGGCCGGCGGCAAGGAGCCCGAGCGGGTGCTCCTGCACGACCGCGACATCGTCGTGTTCGGCAAGGGGTTCCGGGGCGGCGCGGGCTACGCGTTCATGACGCTCGCGCAGTTCGCGTCCCCGGCCGACATCCGCTCGGTGCGCGCGCTCGATCTCACCGGCGACGGCAAGGCGGAGATCATCGTCCACGGCACCGTCCGCGCGGCCGCGCCGAAGGAGGCGGGCGGCGGGACCGTGGACCGCGACGTCGTGCAGATCTTCCGGGTCGAGGGCGAGAGCATCCAGCGGATCTTCGCGGCCGAGGTCGCGCGCAGCATCGGCGACAAGAAGATCGCCGGCGAGCTCAAGTTCGTGCGCGTGGGCGACAAGATGGGGATCGAGCTCGCCCCGGGGAAGGCCGTCGAGTGGACGGAGCAGACGTACCCCTTCAACCAGGACAAGGCGCCCGTCGGCGGCTTCGAGCCGCTGCTTCTGCCGTGGGGGGGCGCGCAGCCGGCGCGGTACGTCTGGAACGGGTCGATCTTCGCCAGGTAGGCGGGAAGAGGGCGCCGCGATGCGCGACGCGCGTCGCCCAGGAGACGCTGGGTCTCACCGCGAGCGGCGCGCGGTGAGACGAGGGGTGTCGCGGGGCCGAGGGGTGCAGGTGGTGGATTTTCGCTTCACGACCGCGTCTGGGCCCTCCGGAGAGCGGGGGGCAACCATCGCGCTCGTGGCGCGCCGCGACCAGCCGCCGTGCGACGGCGTGAGCGGCGCCTTCGACGCCCACGTGCTCGGCGTGCACCTCGGGGCGCCCGCGCGTGTGCGCCAGCGCCGGGAGGGGCACGTCCACGAGGGCGTGTTCGGGCGCGGGGATCTCACGGTGATCCCTGCCCGGTGGCAGAGCACGTGCTGGACGCGGGATCGATCCGGCTTCCTCCACGTGCACGTGCCGGACGCGCTGGTCGCGCGGGTGGCCGAGGGCATCGCCTCGCCTGGCGGCCGGGAGGTCGCGTGCCTGTTCCGCTTCGACGACCCCGTCGGCCGCGAGCTCGCCCTGTCGATGCTGCACGAGGCCGAGACGGGGGGCGACGCCGCGGCCGGGTATGTCGAGGCGTCGGCCGTGGTGCTCGCTGCGCGCATGCTCCGGGCCTCGGGCCTCTCGCTGCGCCCGCCCCCGCGCTCGGGGCTGCCGCCCGCGGTGCTCCGCCGCGCGAAGGAGCAGCTCCACGAGGGCATGGAGCGCAACGTCGGCGTGCTCGAGCTCGCCGACGGGGCGGGCATGAACGTCCACCACTTCTCGCGCATGTTCAAGCGCTCGACCGGCCTCTCGCCGCACCGCTACCTCGGCCAGATCCGCGTCGATCGCGCGAAGGCGCTGCTCGCCGACCCCGACCGCCGGATCGTCGATGTCGCGATGGAGGTCGGCTTCGCCAACGCGAGCCACTTCGCGGCGTTCTTCCGGAAGGCGACAGGGATGACCCCGGGGGCCTACCGGCGCGCTTCGACTGGCACCGGCACCGGCGCGCGAGGCGTCACGAACGCGTCCTCCGCGCCCCGAACGCGGTAGAGGCGAAAAGCGCGGTCCTGCTACGGCTCTCGCTCGAAGGAGCGTGAAGATGGCAGAGAGCAAGGATGTGCTCGTCACCGGGTGCTCGAGCGGCTTCGGCAGGCTGATCGCGCTGTCGCTCGCGGCCCGCGGGCACCGCGTGTTCGCGACGGTGCGCGACCGCGCGGGGCGGGCCGCGGACGCCGCCGCGGAGCTCGCGGCCCAGGGGGCGGGGCGGATCACCACCGTCGCGATGGACGTAGAGAACGACGCGTCCGTGGAGGCCGCGATCGGCGCGATCGCCGCGGGCGGCGCCGGCATCGACGTGGTGGTCAACAACGCCGGTCTGTCGGCGATGGGGCTCAGCGAGGGGTTCACGACCGACCAGGCGCTGCGGCTGTTCCAGGTGAACGTGCTCGGCGCGCACCGCGTGAACCGCGCCGTACTGCCGCTCATGAGGGAGCGGCGGAGCGGGTTGCTCGTGCATATTTCCACCGGGCTCGCCCGCATGGTCATGCCGTGCTTCGGCCTGTACGCGGCCAGCAAGGCGGCGCTGGAGATGCTCGCGGAGGCGTACCGGTTCGAGCTCGCGCCCCTCGGCATCGAGTCGGCGATCGTGGAGCCGGGGCCGTACCCGACCGCGCTCGGCAAGAACATGCTGGCGCCCGCGGAGCCGGCGCGCCTCGTCGGCTACGGCGCGCTCGCCGAGCTGCCCGCGCGCATGAACGCCGGCCTCGCCGCCATGTTCGAGGCGGCGGGCGCGCCCGACCCGCGCGAGGTCGCCGACACGGTCGTGGCGCTCGTCGAGGCGCCGGCGGGCAAGCGACCGCTGCGCACGATCGTGGGCGGCGGCTCCGGGCAGGCGCTCGGCGAGCTCAACGCGGTCGCGGAGCGGCTCCAGGCCGAGACGCTCCGCGCGCAGGGGCTGGGGCACCTGCTGGAGGTGGTCATTCGGGAATGACTCCTTACTTGGAGGGGGGTGGGGCACGCGCCGAGCCCGCTGCCGCGGGGCTGCATGGTGCCCGGGTGTCGCCATGATTCGCCTGCTCCTGAAGAAAGCATGATGAAAGAGTACCTGTCCTCGTAAAGCGATGAGACAAGGACCTTGAGACGCATCGTGCTCATGTTCTCTTGTCCTGCACCGGAGTTGCCAGTACAGGGCGCTATGGGCTCGACCCGGACCGCGTGGCACGTGCTTCTCGCCGCGCTGCTGCGCCAGCGCCGCCCGCGTCATTTTCAGATCCAAAGCGAGGTGCCCTTGTCGACGGAGCCGCCCCGGGCCGATTACCTCTTGCTGCGCAACGACGCGCCGGGCGAGGTCCGCGAGCCGGCGGGCACGTTGCGGAGGCTCTGGTCGCTCTTACCCAGGGAGACGATCGTCGAGTTCAAGAGCGTCCGGCGCACCTACCGCAGCCGCGACCTCGATCGGCTCTGGGGCTACCTGTCGCTGCACTACGCGGGCGCTGGGAAGCGGCTCGGACAGCGCCGCGACCTGGCCGGCGTGTTGCTGGTGCCGTCGCGCACCCGCTCGCTCGACGCCGATGCCGCGGCGCTCGGGCTGGTCTGGCGCGACCTCGCCGGCGGCTACTGGCAGCTCCAGGGAGCAGCGTTCGCGCTGTACGTGGTCGAGCTCGCCACGGTGGCCGAGGCCGAGGGCGACGATCTGCTACACTTGCTCGGTCACGGCGCGGCGCGGACGGTCGAGGCGCGCCGTTGGCTGGCCGAGCAGGTCGGTGCGGAGGAGATCGCGATGGCGATGCGCGAGCTGGAAGGCTTCGACGAGGTGCTACGGACGCTTCTGAAGAAGCTGCCGATCGAGACGCTGCTGCCGGCGCTGCCGGTGGACGAGCTGCTGGCGGCGCTGCCGCCCGAGCAGCGGGCCGCGGGGCTGACACCCGAGCAGCGGGCCGCGGGGCTGACCCCTGAGCAGCGGGCCGCGGGGCTGACACCCGAGCAGCGGGCCGCGGGGCTGACACCCGAGCAGCGGCTCCTCCTGATGCCCGACGAGGCATTGCGGCTGCTGCCCGACGACTACCTGCGCGCGCTTCCAGAGGATGTCCGGGCGCAGATCCGCGCCCGGATCGGCCGCTCGCTCTAGCAGGGAACGGGGCCTGCGCGCGGCCCGCCAAGGGCTTACCGCTCGTAGGCAAGACGGCGGCGACGGCGTCGGGTCGCCGACACAGCCGCGAAGGCGAGGCCGAGCAGGGCCAAGGCGACGCCGCTCCAGGCGACGACCCGGAGGCGTGGGTCCGCGTCGAGCGCGGTGGCCTCGTCGGCGCGGCTCTGGACGATGACCACGAGATCGGTGTGGCCGACCGGCGCCATCCCGGCGAGAAACGCGCCTCCGTATTTCGCGGGATCGCGCTCGGCGAGCGGATCGCGCCAGTCGTCCACCGAGGCCACCCGGTCGGGCGGCGGGAGCTGAAGCTGAACCAGCGCAGGCGCGCCGGAGGCCGGAGCCGCTGGCAGGAGGTCGCTCAGGATCGCGCTGCGCAGCGCCGCCTTCTCGCCATGACCGACGCCGTCGTGGACGAGCACCGTGAACTCGTCGCTCGCCGGAGCCGGACCGCCGCGCTCGCGATCGCGGCGCGCTGCAAGCACGGCGAACCGACGGCCGTCGCTGAGCTGGAGCGCACCGAGCCGGGAGTCCGTCGCGATGGTGGCGATGAGCGCCCCGGCGAACTCGCCGGAAGCGCCGCGGATCGGGGCCGCCAGGGCGAACTTGTGCTGGTGGTCGGTCTCCGACCGGAAGGCGCGGGAGACATACACCACGCCGGCGTCCGGCCCCTCGGCGAGGCGCCGTGCCCCCTGGAAGTAGTCGCGGAAGTCGTATTTCCCCTGAGGCGCCGGCGCCCGCGGCCAGTGCAAGAGGAGCACGCCCTCCCGATCGACCACGAACCAGCTGACCAGCGACGGGCCTCCATTCCGGCCGACGTACGCCTTGCGGAGCTCCTCGAGCGCCGGGAGGTGCGGCTGCTTGACGAGCGCCGCAGCCCTTGGATCGGCGGCGGCGCGGGACACGAGCACACCGTAGTGCCAGAGCTGCGCGAGCACCGCGCCGGCGACGGCCCGGGCTGCGTAGACATTGCCATCGAGCACCTCCTGCCGGCGCGCTTCCTGCTGGGCATGCGCCGTGGCCACCGCGCCGGCCAGTGCGAGCGTCGCGGCCAGGATCAGCGCCACCGCGGCCGGGTGGCGGGCGAACCAGAGGAGCGCGCGCCCGACCGGACCCCGGGCGCGGGCCACGACGGGCTCGCCGCGCAGCCAGCGCTCCAGGTCGTCGGCGAGCGCCTCGGCGGAGCCATAGCGGCGCTCGGGCTTCTTGCGGAGGCAGGTGAGGCAGATGGCCTCCAGATCGCGGGACAGGTCGCGGCGGAGGGAGCGCGGCGCGGCCGGCTCCTCCTCGATGGTGCGGCGCAACGACTGCATGGGTGTCGAGCCGTCGAAGGGGCGTCGCCCGGTCAGCAGCTCGTAGAGGATGACGCCGAGGCTGAAGATGTCGGCCGCCGCCGTGACCCGCTTCGCGTGGCCCATCGCCTGCTCCGGCGCCATGTAGCCCGGGGTCCCCAGGCGATCGCCCGTCATGGTGCCGCCCTCCTGGCCGAGCTGCTTGGCCACCCCGAAGTCCGCGACATAGGGCGCCCCGTCGTTGTCGAAGAGGATGTTCGCGGGCTTCAGGTCGCGGTGCAGGACGTGGCGGCGGTGGCCCTCGTGGACGGCGCGGGCGAGCTTCGCGACGAGCCCGGCGGCGCGGCGCGGGTCGCGGTAGTGCTCGAGGCGGGCGGTGAGCGTGCCGCCCTCCATGAGCTTCATCGTGAAGAACGCCTGGCCCTCGTGCTCGCCGACATCGTAGATCGGCACGATGCTGGGATGATCCAGCCGGGACGCGAGCGCTATCTCACGCTGGAACAGCCGTGCCGCGGTGTCGGTCGCGAAGGGGCCGCCCGGGAGCATCTTGAGGGCGACGATCCGATTGGCGCGGACCTGCCGGGCCCGGTAGACGACGCCCATGCCGCCGGCGTCGATGCGGCCGAGGATCTCGTAGCCGCCGTGGCGCGGCGACGGGAGGGAGCTGTCCTGCTGGCCGGGCGGGTCGGACTCGGCCGGCGGTGCGCCGCGGAGGGCCACGCGGGCGATCAGGCACGATGGACAGAGGCCGTGCGGCGCGTCTCTCGTGATCTCCGACCGGCATGTCGGACAGACGAGGAGCGACGGGGCCAGGGCAGTGGGTGTGTGATCTTCACTAGCCATCACCCATCATTCTAAATCCGGCCAGAAAGGTTACCGTCCTCCGACGGATCTCCCCTGAGCGACCGGAGCAGGGCGCGCAGCTCGTCGTCCACGTCCTCCACGCGCGCGACCGTGCGCGCCACCTCCTCGCGAAGAATCCGCTCGTAGCGGTCGTAAAGGCGGGAGGTCGCTGTCTTCACTGCCTCCACGTTCATCCCCAGCGCTGCTGCGACCTCCTTGTGCCGCCGCTCGTCCCCTTCCCCGGTCAGGCGCCCCTTCAGGGCCTCGAAGAGCGGCCCCTGTCCGGCCTCCTCATACTGGGCTTTCAGCGTGGCGAGCGTGCGCTCGAGCAGCTGCAGGGCGAAGCGTCGCTCGTAGAGCCTCTCCGGCGTGAGCCTGTGCGCCGGCTCTGCCTGATAGCAACGCTCCGCGCGCTCCGCGTCGAATCCGCGGAGCGCGCCGCCGCCATTGCTGATGCCGCCACGCTTCTGGGCGCGGGCGCGCGCGCGCTCGTTCGCGACGTAATGCTTGACGCACGCGATGAGCCACGACCGGAACCGGCCGCGCTCCTGGTCAGCCGTGGCGAGGTCGTTCCTCTCGAGGAGGCGGGCGAACAAGCCCTGGGTCAGGTCCTGCGCCTCGTCGGCCGTAGCGCCATAGCGGCGCACGAAGAAGTAGACGGGATACCAGTACAGCTCGCAGAGCGCGGCCAGCGCTTGCCTCCCCTCCGGGGTGAGCGGCAGGCCGGCCCTCCCGACCAGGCCCCAGGATGTCTCGGGGAAGCGGCGCCGTGGATCGGACGAAGGTGGATCCGACGAAGGCATTGTGGGGTGCCCAGAATAACGCGAGCTTGCGGGGCGCGGGGAGATCCTTTCAGGAGAGGACCGCGCCTACATCGTCATTGTCATTCTACCGCAATGACATCCGGCGTGCTCGGGCGAGGCAGCTCGCGGCGCCGTCCGCGCGGGCCGGACAGAGGGGTCATCGGGCTTTCTTCGACCCTGGCCCGGAAGGCCCTGGATCGGAGAGAGTGCGAGCGCCGCTCTCCCGGCGGTATGGCCCCGCGGGGTCGTGCTCCACGTCGAGGATCTCCCAGCGGTAGTAGCTGAAACTCCCGCTCTCGAGCTTCCACAGGACCTCCCCTCGGCTCGGAACCCCGATACCCCGGAACGTGCGCCAGTCCGAGCACGACACGGACCAGGGCGTGAGCTTCGCGTCCGCGCCGCCGCCGAGATAACGCTCCGCCTGCAGCCCGACCATGCGCCCCCGAGGATCGAACGTGAACACCGCCGATGCCACCTTCCCTGCGTGGCGCATCGTCGCCTTCGCGCTCGTCGCGTCGATCGACTCCCACGCGATGTAGGGGCTCAGCGCCGCTGACGGGAACCAGACGATCTCGCCCAGAAAGCGCAGCATGGCGCCCTGGTCGATCTTCTCGTCGGCCGCGTCGACGAGGTTGACGAGCGACGCCGCCTTGATGAGCATCTGGCCCTTGCCGGAGGCGTACTTGTCGCGGCCCACGATCGGGAGGATGCCCATCATCTTCGTCGTGACGTTCCAGACGAAAGCGGGCTCGTCGACGGAGAAGTACTGCTCGGCCTCCGCGGGCATCCAGGCGGCGTCGGGGCTGGTCCGGAGCTCGCCGCGCTGCTTCAGGCGGACCGTCTGAGCCCTTTCCCGGCCGACGACGCCCGAGGCCTCCAGCCAGGTGCGCACCGGCGCGGGCAGGCGCTCGAGCTCGGAGGGGTCGACGCTGGAAGCGCGCGGCTCCGCGGGGCGCGCGAGCAGCGCTCGGACCTCCGAATCGACCTCATGGCGGAAGCGTGCGTGTGCGGCAGCAGCCACGATCGGCAAGAGGAGGAGCACGTTGACGAGCGTGCCGAACTTCGCCTGGGGCCACGCGAGGACGATGAGGCCCTGGGACAGGAGCACGCCGAAGAGCGCCGGCGCCCACCACGCGTCGCGCCGTAGGACCTGGAGCGCGGCCGCCGCGAGCAGCGCGATCACCGCCGCGAGCCAGAGCAGGGCGAAGGCCCGACTGCCGGCGGGCGAGAGGGGCAAGAGCGTGCGATCGCTCGGCTGACCGGCGGCGGCGAGCTTCGACCACTCGCGGTATCCGACGAGGTGAATCGCGCCGTGGAGCGCGATCAGGAGGGCCAATCCGAGCCGCATGACGTGTCTCTTTCTCGGAATCGCCTGCTGCGCCCAGCCGTCGCCGGGTCGTCTGCAGCCGACTCCGTCTCTCACGAGCTCTTTTTCATTTGCATTTGCAGCCCACGTACCAAACCGGGAGCGACGCAGAGGGCGCGGTCGATTCGCGCGGAACCGAGCGCCGAGAAGCGCAGCCCGGCCGTCGTGCACGCAGATCTTGCGCGCCCCGTTCGCCGTCGCTGCTGCACCTGTTGGGCTCGACTTCGACGAGGTGTTGCGGACGCTGCTGACGAAGCTCTCAATCGAGGCGTTAGGCGTGCAGCCCGGTGGGATTGACGAGAACCGCGTCCGCGTGGCCGTGGCCGTTCACGGCCGCATCATCCTTCGGCCTCCGGCAGGCAGCAGACGGTGGTCGGGTACGGCTCGCCGCCGGCCGGCTCGCAAAGCCCCAGCTCGTTGACCTCCCATTCGGCGCGGATATTGCTGGCGAACGCGGTCACCAGGTCCTCATAGGACGAGTTTGCCGTGGCGAACCGTCGCGAACCGTCGGCTCCCCCAGGTTCTGGGAGGGGCGGGGCTGCTGTGCCCTCCGCGGGATCGTGGCGTCAGCCAGGCGGTCTTGAAAAGCAGAAGCAGACCGAGCCGCACCCTACGTGCACCGGGTGCCCCTGCGTACGCCGGTGTTGTCGCCCGTCATGTCACCTGCCTCCGAGGCGCGCCAGCACGCACGTCACGTTGTCTGGTCCGCCAACCTCCCAGCCACCAGGCGTCCGGCCAGGGAGCCCGGAGGCAGAGATCTTTTCACCCATGGCGCCCCACGCCCGGGAGTGTCGTGTTCAGGGGAGAGCGCTCTACTTCCTCCCAATCGGACGCACTGGCAGCGCTCGTCCCCCCTTCCTCGGGCTGTAGCGGGAAGCTCGTCAGGGTGGCAGCGCGACGGGCGAGCTGTTCCCCCGCGACGGCGCGGACAGGGCGCGGCGGCCGGAGCTGCGGCAGGGGAGGCGGCGGGAGCTTCGCTTGCGGGCTCCTGGCCGCGAGCTCGGGAGACGGCACCACGGGAGGTGGAATGTCGAGCGCGCGGGGAGGTACCGTCGCCGGAGCCGGCGACGCCGGGCTCTCACGCCTGGTGATGGGCTCGCCGACCTGGACCACCACGGTATCCTCCGCGTCCGTTCGGCGGTCGTCGTGCAGCCGCCACAGGCGCTCCCAGTACCGCGCCGGCGTGCCGGTGAAGGTCTCCAGCTGCCGCGCGAGGCCGGGCGTCATGGGCAGGTCGCTCCTCAGCAGCGCCTCCACCTCCCTCGGCGATAGCCCCGTGCTCTCGCCCAGCTTCCTCCTCCACGAAGGCGTCGTCGCGCAGAACGACTCGAGGACCCTTCCCGGCCAGGGGACGGGGCGCCCTCGGGCGTCTCTCAGCTCGGCGAGCGCCGCATCGACGTGACAGTTCAGGAGGCGCCGGTAACGGTCCCGCTCCCCCGCTGCCTGCTCCTTCGCATCGGTGAGGGCTGCCTCCTCTTCATCGTGCGCGTGCTCGCGCGCCTCGCGAAACCCCCGCTCTCGTCCCAGCGCTTCACGCGCGGTGACCGCGAAGCCGATCGCGACGCATGCGATCATCGCGAGCCCGAGCGGCGAGACGAGCCACATTGCACCCACCATGTCTTCCATCTTCCCTCCTGAACCGTGAGCCTTCTTGTCCGATGCACCGCGGAGCCAGCCCTTGTGCTGCCCGACCTAAGGCATCCCCTCACATCCGCCGTTCGTCGCGCCTGCCACGGCGCGCCGTCTCGCCCCGCCTCCCAGCCGCGCCAGCACACACGTCACGTTGTCCGGGCCGCCGTGCTCGTTGGCGAGATCGACCAGCAACTCTGCGGCGAAGCTCAGGTCGCGGTGGGCCTCGAGGATCCCGGCGATGCGCCGCTCGGGCACCGGGCCCCACAGCCCGTCCGAGCACACGAGGAACAGATCGCCCGGCTTCGTCGCCGCCACGCGCGACTCGATCTCCACGTTCTCGTCGGCCCCCAGCGCGCGGGTGATCGTCCTCGCCCGCTTGCTCAGCGCCTCGACCGCCTCCCGCGCTCCGTCGCCGTCCCCGAGCAGCTCGGCCAGCAGCGTGTGGTCCCGCGTCAGCCGCTCCAGCTTGCCGCCACGCATCCGGTACACCCGCGAGTCGCCCACATGCGCCATGTACGCCATGCCCGGCGCCAGCAGCACGCCCGCGAACGTCGTCGCCATGCCGCGCACTTCCTCTTTCTTCTGGCTCGCCTCGTAGATCGCCCGGTTCGCGCGCCGCACGCTCATCACCAGCCGCACCTCGTCACGGTCGTGCGGACTCCCCGTGCCGTACGGCCACGTCTCCTCGAGATCCTCGTCCTCTTCAAAGCAGCTCTTGACCACCTCGATGGCCATTCGTGACGCGACCTCGCCGGCCGCGTTGCCGCCAAGACCGTCGGCGACCATGAACAGCCCCAGGCACGGCAGCGCTGCGAAGCTGTCCTCGTTGTGGCTACGGCGCCGGCCCACGTCCGACTGCGCTGCTGCCTCGATGGCGAGCTGTGGATACACCTTCGTCCTCCTCGCGCGCTCGTCTTCGGGACGAGCCGAGCCATGGCGCGCCGCAGACAGCGGCGCGCGTTCCCCTGAATATGATCAGGCCGCGCCGCGCGCGGCCTTCGCTACGTCGCTACCTCAGCGCAGTCGCAGCGCTGCCAGCACCACCCCGCACAAGACCCCCAGCACGAACAGCACCGCGCCGACGAGCGCCAGGCGCGACCTGCGCTGGTCGACCTCACCCTTCACAGGCACCGCCCTTACCCACACGTCGTCGTCGGCCTGCGTTGTCTCGCGCTCCTCGGCGGCCCACTTCTCCACCCAACCCGCCAGCTGCACGAGCGTCGCCTCCAGCCGGGCGTCATCGATCCCGTGCGCTGCCATCGCCCGTCGCGCCTCCACCTGCGCGATGCGCTTCTTCTCCGCCTCCGGCGTCATCGCGCACCACACCGGATCGGTCCACCGGCCGACGGAGGCTTCCCGGGTGTTGGGCGAGACGCTCGTGTCCTTCGGCGTTCTCATCGCGCTCATCTTCACAGATCAACCGCGACCACGCACGCAGGTACGCGAGCTCCGCTTCCTCCAAGCGACCCGCCACGTGCGCCTTCCGCCCGTCCTCGAAGTCGCGCCCCGCGCGCTCACGCTCGCCCTCCCCGCTCGGCATCGCCTCCGAGCGCTCGGCTCCGTGGACGCTCGTCGTCGCCGCCGTGCTCGCGAGCAACAACGACATCGCCAACCACCCCGCATGCAGCTCTCGCCTCACGATCGCTCCCTCGTCCACGCAATGTCCGCCATCCACCTGCGCGCTCCTCGCTCCTCGCTCCTCGCTCGCGCCCCGCGCTCGGCCTCGCGCCGCGCGCACACGTCCGCCCTTCGTCGCGCCTGCCACCGCGCGTCGTCTCCACGTCGTCTTCTCCGCCCAGCTTCGTGACAGACGTCGGCGAGGAGCACGCCCCCGCCCTCGGCCGTCGCGAGCCGCACCGCGCGCACGGCGCTCGCGCGGGCGGAGTCCTAAATTGGCCATTTCGCCACAGTGATTTCACATGCTTACAGAGCAAATGAGGACACTACCCGCTGCTCCTGTTGGGCTCAAACACGGTCTGTCCCCACGACCACCCTCTCCGGGGGCGTGCCGCTCCCTTGATGTGGACACACACCGCATCGTCATTCTTCGGGCTCTGGCAGGCAGCAAACGGTACGCGGGCGCGGTTGCCCGCCGAACGGGGTGCACTGCGGGTCCTCCCTTGCCACCCATTCCGCGCTCAGGCTGCCGAGCGCCGGCCCGGGCTCGACGTGCAGGCAGGTGTCCTCCGCGCCGCGGGCCACCTCCGCGGTCCCGATGAGCGCGCTGTCGCTGCACGCGCCGTCCGCGTAGGCGCTCACCCGCGCCTCGCACCGGTTCAGGCCATCGGACGCGCAGCCGCACGGCTCACAGTTCTTAGAATCGGACAGATCGCGTTGATAGAAGAGGAACCTCTCCGAGAACAGCGGAGGCTTGCCCGGGGAGGCAGGCGGGTGGCAGTCCAGGACACCTTGGTCTTGCGCGACGACGCAGTAGCGCCAGCCCGGGGGCAGATGGGCCTCTTGCTGGTTCAGCATGCATGGATCACCGGGCCCCGGGCAGAAGGCAGGGGCCACGCCACCGGCACACACGACCACGACCTGGGAAGGCCCCTCCGGGATCGGGGGCACCTCGCGGACCCTGGGCTTGCAGTACGACTCGATCACAGGCCCGATCCAGATCGATCCGACTTGCGAAGACGGCACGGTGCCTGGTGAGATGCAGCCCCCGCCCCAGCTGGGAGGCGGATTGAACGGCGTGTTCGTCGCCTCCGGGATCTGCTCGCAGGACGAGAGGGAGTTCGCCGCGACCATCTGCGGCAACGAGCAGTCGCCCTCGCCGCAGCTGCACTCGCCGCAGACCGTCTCGCCGGGCTGGATCGAGCGGAGTGTCACGAACGTGGACGGGGCGATGGGCTCGGGCTCGCCCGTGAAAGGGTTGTCGGCCACGAGGTCTTCACACGACGGCTCGGACTCCTCGGGCCCCATCCAGAGGAGCATCGGATGGGCGAAGTCCGACGGCACGTGCGGAACGCATTTGCCCCAGCAGACGCCGTTGCTCGTTCCGTCGGGGTTGACGACCGGGCAGGGGTCCCACGGGTGGCCGCATAGGTCCTCCTGGACGACGCAGCCCGCCGCGCCCTGGGCGCCGGCCAGGCCGGCCAGCGCGAGCGCGCTCAGCAAGCGCAGCATCCACCACGTTCTTCGCGCTCTCATCTCCACCTCACCGCCTCCCTCGGGCCGCCCGCTACGAGCCCGCGCACGTCCTTCGCCATCCAGGCGGCGCCCGGCGCGACGCACCCGTCGCCCCGGCGCCCACGCTCCGCCGGAACCATCACCTTTCCCGGGGCAGGCAGCAGATCGTCTCCGCGCCGTCGCCTTTTTTCTCGCCCACCGGCGTGCCCCCCTCCGGCGTGCACGGGCCGGGCTCGTTGACGATCCACGTCGCGCTCAGGCTGCCGAGCGTGAACCCCGGCGCAGGGTCCACGCAGCTCCCTGCCTCAGGGACGCTGATGACGAGGAACGGATCGCTGCACGCGTTATCCTGGTAGGCCGACACGAACGCCGCGCACTGGCTCCTCTCGGGCGGCTTGCAGGAGCATGGCTCGCATTCGCGCGTGTCGTTCACCGCCGTGTAAAACACCCCCACCTTCTCCGAGTAGGTCGGCCAGGGGTTCCCCGGCTCCGCAGGCGCCTCGCACGGGACATCTTCCCCCTCCGCGCGGACACAGTGCCGCCACCCTTCGGGCAGGTGGTCCTGCTGCTGGTAGAGCATGCAGAGCTGGCGTCCCAGCGCGCACAGGCCCGGCACCAGGCGGCTCTCGCATGCGACCGCGACCTCGAACGTGAACGCATCGCGCGGTACCGGCTCCTCCTCGACCACGGGCGTGCACGGCAGCTGGCGGATCGGACCGATCGCGAGCGAAGCGAGCTGCTCCGGCGCCACCCGGCCCGGCGACACGCACGCGCCGTCCCAGTCCGGCGGGGGCCCGAACGGTGTCCGCGTCTCCTCGGGCCCCTCCCCGCACAGGGGCAGCGAGTTCGCCGTCACCTCGGACGGCAGCGCGCAGGACGGGGGCGTGCACGCGCACGTCGGGCACGTCGCGTCCTCTTCTGACACCGTCCTCCCCCGGAAGCTCGCGGGCTCGTAGCCCAGCCGCACCACCTCGCCCACCGTCCCGGGGACGGCCCAGACGAGATCGTCGCACGATGGCGCGAACAGGTCGGGCCCCGTCCACACGAGCTCCGGCGCATGGAAGTTACCGGGCGGCGGGGGCACGCACCGGCCCCAGCAGCGCCCGTTGCTCGTGCCATCGTCGTTGAGGATCTCGCAGACGAGGTCCTCCGCGCAGTCGTAGTCCCCGCCGCCGCTGCACCCGCCGGCCGCCGCCAGGCCGCCCGCACCGAGCAGCGCTCCCCCCGCCAGCCACCGCAGCCCGCTCCCCATCGTCACCGCTCCTCCCGGTCGCCTCCGCCGCCTACCAGACACCGGCGAGGAGCACTCCCCCGCCCTCCACCGTCGCGAACGGCACCGGGTGCACGGCACTCGCGCGCGGGGCAGGTGCCCACCAGAACGACGAGATCGCGACCGCACCAACGACGCCCGCGCCCATGAAGCTCGCCCAGGCGGCGGTCTCAAGCGTATCGCGCGCGCGCTTCCTGTCGGCCAGCGCCGCGCACGCGTCCGCGTGCTCGGGGTACACGCACGCTGCCAGCCCGCCGCGCCGGTGGATCGCGTTCGCCTGCGCCTCCGCCTTGTCGCCGCGCGCCGCGGCCGCGAGCGCGAAGCCCGTCCCGAGCGCGACCCCGGCCGACGCGACCGCGAGACCGCTGACGCGAAGGACCGTGCCCGCCGCGGGCCCCCTGTCCGGCGCAGGGTCTCGCGGAGAGGGGCTCTGCGGCGGAGAAGGCGCGGCAGCGGCTGGCACGGGCGCGCGCGGCGCGAGGGCCGGCGGCGGCTTCGGCTCGAGGTGGAGGCCGATCATCGCCTCCAGACCGCGACGCGCCTCGAACGGAGAGACGCCGTCGGCGTAGCCCTCGAGCCTGCCGCGCGCCTCGTGCCGCCCGGGCTCCACGTAAACGAAGTAGTTCGCCTGCCCCCGGCCGATCCGCCGGCCGTCGATGAACACCTCGGCCTCGGGCCGGCTCACCGCGATGGTCGCGGGCGCCACCTCGCGCTCCGCCCGGCGCAGCCCCTCGGAGAAGCGCCGCCGCGCCGCCGGCGCGAGCGACTCCGGATCGAGCAGCGACGCCCGCAGGTGCTCCGCCGCGTCCCGGAACCGCCCGAGCGCGAGCTCGGAGAGGCCGAGCTCCCCCGCGAACTCCGGTCGCGGATCCGCCTCCCACGCCGATCGGTACGACACCGCCGCTTCGTCCCACCGCCCCGCGCGCCGCGCGCTCTCGCCCCGCGCAAACGCCTCCTCGGCCTCGGAGCGCGCCGCCGACGCGCGGTCTTCAGCATAAGGATCCTCGTCGTCAGCGCGCGCCGCACGGCTCCAGAGGACCGACGCCACGGCGACTGCGAGCAGCAATCGGGGGCCGCTGCACATTTCGCTCGCACGCTACACGACGCGCTCACGTGGTTCAAGCCACCCCAATCTCCAGAAGAGGCAGAAAAAGCGCCGCCATCCGTGGAATCGACACGACCTTCCCGCAATGCTTCCGTCCCCCTTGGCGGAGCGCTGTGTGCGCGCTGGCGAGAGCGCAGCGCTGCCTGAAGCGACACGGCCTGGAGGTGACGATTTTCAAACGTCGAACGGGCTCGCCGCGTAACTGGATTGTATGGGGAAATCTCCTTGCAAGACCGGGCCTGCCAACGAGAAACCGCCGCTCACCCTGGAGGCGATCATGGCGGAGCACCAGGACACCATCCGCCGCTACGTGGAGAGGCACGGCTTCCGGGGCGCGGACCAGGAAGACCTGGTCCAGGAGATCTTCCACGGGGCCGCGCGGTCGCTGCCCCGATTCGATCCCCGCCTCGCCAGCATGCGCACCTGGCTGCTGCGCATCGCGTTCAATCTGATCTCCAACGAACGCAACCGCGCCTGCCGCCGGCATGAAGAGTTGTGGCCCGAGGAGGCGCTGGACGGGCTCTCCAGCGATGCGCCGGACTCCGAGACACGGCTCATCGCAGCGCAGCGAAGCGAGGTCCTCGCGGAGCTGCTCCAGGAAGTGCCACTGACGCGACGGGCCATCCTGGTCGCGCACGATCTCGAAGAGGAGACGATCCAGCAGATCGCCGCGGAGTACGCGATGCCGCGCAACACCGTGTGGAACCATCTCCGTCTCGCGCGGCTCGCCCTGAAGGCGGCAGAGCAGCGCAGGCGCGCACGGAGCCGCGGCCGCGGCGCCCTGCTCGCGCCGCTGGCCCTCGCCCTCGGCGCGGTCCATGCGCGCGCCGCCGCGGGGCCGCTCCACGGAGGCCGGCTGCGGCGGCTGCTCGATTGGGCTCGCTGCGCTCTCCGGCGCGCGCCATCCCACCGCGAGGCCAGCCCGACGGCGAGCTCGAGGCGCACATCGCGGGCGGCGACACGGGCCGCCGGACGATCGGCCGCCAGCGCCGCAGCCGGCGCCGTGGCGGGCGCGCTCGTGCTGCTCGCTCCGGGCGGGCGCGACGACCTCCCGCTTCGGCCGGCCCACGCGCTGGCGCTGCGCGCTCCGCTGGCAACGTGGGTGGTTCACGGAGGCCAGACGCTCCCCTCCGCGTCGGAGCTGCCGTCGGAGAAGCCGGCGGTCGGCCCCGCAGGCGGCGCTCTCGAACCCGCTCTCCGCGACCCGACAAACCAGCGCTCGATGCCCGGAGCTCCTAAGAGCGGCGGCGCGCTGTCGACGTCCGAACACCGGCTGATGCGGCGGGCCATATCCATGCTGGCCGCCGGCCGAGACGACGCTGCGCGGCTCCTGCTCGAACGACACCGGCGCGAGTTCCCCCGGGGTATCTACAGGGGCGAGCGCGAGGAGCTCCTGCGGCGTCTATCGGCCGCTGCGCGCTACGAGTGACGCCGAAGCAGGCCGGCGCGCGAAGGCGAGCCCCTGACGGCCTCCGCGCGGCGGGTGTCCAGGAAGCGATCCCCTCCCCTTCTCCCCCCGCCTCACAGACATCCTACAACGTGCCGGCTGGCGGGGGAGACCGTGAGTCGCGCCGTCGAGCTTCCGGGATTGCTTCGTGACGTGCCAGTCCGGCCGGTCTCGTCAGGTGACTTACAGGACGAACCGCAGCGTGAGGGCGAAAAGGCGGATCAGAGTCCGTTGGGGATCACGGTGAGGGTGCCGGATCCCCCGTTGGTCAGGACGAGATCGTCGTACCCATCGGCATCCAGGTCCGCGACGGCGATGGCGTTGAGGCCGGGCGAGGTGCCGGTCGAGACGACGGGGCCCGCGACGAAGGTCCCGTTGCCGTTGCCGGTCATCGGGCGGACGCCGCCCGAGGACGTGGTGACCAGGATGTAGGCGTCGAGCTTGCCGTCGCCGTTGAAATCACTCGCCACGACCCCCAGCGCCGAGTTGGCGATCGCGCTGGACGACGCGGTGGACTGAACGCCGCTCGCGAAAGTGCCGTCGCCGTTCCCTCTGAAGAAGAAGAGGTACCGGCCGGCCGCGCCGTTTGAAAGGATGTCGAGCTTGCCGTCTCCGTCGGCGTCGCCGAAGGCGATGCCCGCCGTCTGGCCGTTGGCGGAGTTGGTGTAGGCGGCCGGCGCGGCGAACGAGCCATTGCCCTGGTTGAGGAGGATCGACAGGCGCGCGGAGCCGGGGCTCGTCACCACGAGATCGGAGGAGCCGTCGCCGTTCAGATCGCGGCACGCGATGGTCGACTGCACGCCGCCGGTGGCCGCGATGGAGATGAGCGTGGGTGCGCCGAAGCTGCCGCCGCCGGTGCCCATGATCACGCTCACCTGATTCAGGGTCACGCTGGTGGTGGCGATGTCGGCCACCCCGTCGAGATCGAAGTCCGCGGCGCAGAGGTGGACGGAGCCCGGGGTGCCGGTGGTGAAGCTCGTCGGCGCGCCAAAGGTCCCGGGCGCGCTCGGGCCCAGGTTTCGGTAGACGCTGATGCTCCCGTTGCTGGTGGGCAGGTTGGTCTGGCCGTCGACGGTGACGGCGTCGAGCCACCCGTCGCCGTTCACGTCCACCGCCACGACCGCATTGCTGGAGAGCGGGGCGCCCGTGGTGTAGAGCTCCGGCTGGACGGTCGCGTCGCCGTTGCCGTGAAACACGGAGAGCGACCCGGAGGGGGTCGTCGACGACCCGGATTCGGCGTTGGCCACCAGGATGTCGAGCTCACCGTCCTTGTTCACATCGGCGACCGCGGGAGCCAGCGGGTTGTGGGGCGCGGAAACGCTGGTCGGCGTGCCGGGGACCTGGCCGGAGGGCGGGTCCTGGCAGCCACCGTTCGAGCAGATTTCACCGGCCGCACACGCGCTGTCGCAGGCGCTGCAGTGGGAGGCGTCGCTCTGGAGGTTCACCTCGCAGCCGTCGGACGTGCGCCCGTTGCAGTCCGCGAGGCTGCCTTCGCAAGCCTCGCAGCTGGTCCCCTCGTAGGTGGGCAAGCACTCACAGGAGTAGCTGCTGAGACCGTCGGTGCAGGTCCCGTCGTTCTGGCACGGGTTGGGCGCGCACTCGTCGATCTCCGTGCACGTGGCGCCGTCGCCGGAATACCCCAGGTTGCAGGCGCAGGTATAGGAGCCCGCCGTGTTGGTGCACGTCGCGTTCACGTCGCAGTTGGCCGTGGCGGCGCACTCATCGACGTCCGTGCAGGTGACGCCGTCGCCGGAGTACCCCGCGTTACAGGCGCAGGTGAACGAGCCCGCCGTGTTGGTGCACGCTGCGTTCGCATCGCAATTGTCGGTAGCCAGGGCGCACTCGTCGTTGTCCGTGCACGTCACGCCGTCGCCGGAGTAGCCCGCGTTGCAGGCGCAGGTGAACGAGCCCGCCGTATTGGTGCACGCTGCGTTCGGGTCGCAGTTGTCCGTGCCCAGGGCACAGTCGTTCACATCGGTGCACGTCACGCCGTCGCCGGAGTACCCTGCGTTACAAGCGCAGGTGAAGGAGTCCGCCGTGTTGGTGCAGGCAGCGTTCGCGTCGCAGTTGTCGGTGCCCAGGGCGCACTCGTTCACATCGGTGCATATGCCGCTCTGGCAGGTGAGGCCGTCGCAGCACGGCACCGTGGCGTCGCACGGCGCGTTCACGGCCAGGCAGCCCTGGCCGCCCGCGTCCCCGTTGTCATCGCCGTCGGCCACGGAGGGGCCGGCGCTGGTGCAGCTCGCGAACAGCAGGCAGGAGAATGCCGGGATCGCCAGACAGCTGAAAAGAGAGCTCTTGCGATAGCTCATGGTTTGTCCTCTGTTTTTTGTTGAAGCCCCGGGGGAGTGCCGCGCGAGCCACCGGATCCCGCGCTGAGCTCGCGCGAAAATCAGCGTACACCACCTGATCGGGCCCGTTTGCCCGGTACCGCGCACATCACGGGTTCAAGCACGAGCAGCCCCCCGGGTTTAGGCGCGCTCCGCTGCTACTGCTGCTGCCTGAATGCCTCAGCTGCAGAGCGCGCCCCTCATCGTGCGAAACGACTGCGTACGATCCGCCGTCGATGGAGAGTTTTCAGCTCGCGTAGGATGCTCCAACCAGGCGAGCCACGTAAACAAAAAAGGGCGAAAAGGCGGGTCAGAGTCCGTTGGGGATCACAGTGAGGGTGCCGGATCCCCTGTTGGTCAGGACGAGATCGTCGTACCCATCGGCATCCAGATCCGCGGCGGCGATGGCGTTGGGGCCGGGCGAGGTGCCGGTCGGGACGACGGGGCCCGCGACGAAGGTCCCGTTGCCGTTGCCGGTCATCGGGCGGACGCCGCCCGAGGACGTGGTGACCAGGATGTAGGCGTCGAGCTTGCCGTCGCCGTTGAAATCACTCGCCACGACCCCCAGCGCCGAGTTGGCGATCGCGCTGGACGACGCGGTGGACTGAACGCCGCTCGCGAAAGTGCCGTCGCCGTTCCCTCTGAAGAAGAAGAGGTACCGGCCGGCCGCGCCGTTCGAGAGAATGTCGAGCGTGCCGTCGCCGTCGGCGTCGCCGAAGGCGATGCCCGCCGTCTGGCCGTTGGCGGAGTTGGTGTAGGCGGCCGGCGCGGCGAACGAGCCATTGCCCTGGTTGAGGAGGATCGACAGGCGCGCGGAGCCGGGGCTCGTCACCACGAGATCGGAGAAGCCGTCGCCGTTCAGATCGCGGCACGCGATGGTCGACTGCACGCCGCCGGTGGCCGCGATGGTGGTGAGCGTGGGCGCGCCGAAGCTGCCCGTGCCGGTGCCCATGATCACGCTCACCTGGTTCAGGGTCACGCTGGTGGTGGCGATGTCGGCCACCCCGTCGTTGTCGAAGTCCCCGGCACAGAGGTGGACGGAGCCCGGGGTGCCGGTGGTGAAGCTCGTCGGCGCGCCGAAGGTCCCAGGCGCGCTCGGGCCCAGGTTTCGGTAGACGCTGATGCTTCCGCTGATGAGGGGCAGGTTGGTCTGGCCGTCGACGGTGACGGCGTCGAGCCACCCGTCGCCGTCCACGTCCACCGCCACGACGGCGTTGCTGGAGAGCGGGGCGCCCGTGGTGTAGAGCTCCGACTGGACGGTTGCGTCGCCATTGCCATGGAAAACGGAGAGCGACCCGGAGGGGAACAGCAACGACCCGGATTCGGCGTTGGCCACCAGGACGTCGAGCTTGCCGTCGCCATTCACATCCGCGACCGCCGGAGCCAGCGGGTTGTGGGGCACGGAGACGCTGATCGGCGTGCCGGGGACCTGGCCGGAGGGCGGGGTCTGGCAGCCACCGTTCGAGCAGATTTCACCGGCCGCGCACGCGCTGTTGCAGGCGCTGCAGTGGGAGGCGTCGCTCTGGAGGTTCACCTCGCAGCCGTCGGACGTGAGCCCGTTGCAGTCCGCGAGGCTGCCTTCGCAAGCCTCGCAGCTGGTCCCCTCGTAGGTGGGCAAGCACTCACAGGAGTAGCTGCTGAGACCGTCGGTGCAGGTCCCGTCGTTCTGGCACGGGTTGGGCGCGCACTCGTCGATCTCCGTGCACGTGGCGCCGTCGCCGGAATACCCCAGGTTGCAGGCGCAGGTATAGGAGCCCGCCGTGTTGGTGCACGTCGCGTTCACGTCGCAGTTGGCCGTGGCGGCGGCGCACTCGTCGACGTCCGTGCAGGTGACGCCGTCGCCGGAGTACCCCGCGTTGCAGGCGCAGGTGAACGAGCTCGACGTGTTGGTGCACGCTGCGTTCGCATCGCAGTTGTCGGTAGCCAGAGCGCACTCGTCGACGTCCGTGCACGTCACGCCGTCGCCGGAGTAGCCGGCGTTGCAGGCGCAGGTGAACGAGCCCGCCGTGTTGGTACACGCAGCGTTCGCGTCGCAGTTGTCGGTGCCGAGGGCACACTCGTTGATATCGGTGCAGGTGCCGCTCTCGCAGGTGAGGCCGTCGCAGCACGGCACCGTGGGGTCGCACGGCGCGTTCACAGCCAGGCAGCCCTGGCCGCCGCAGGTCGGGTCGTAGGTCGGCGAGCTCGGGTCGAGGCTGGTGACATAGTCGCCGGCGTGGGCGCTGTGCGCGTTGACGCACGCCTGCTCGCTGACGCGAATGATCGTGTACGGATTCTTCGCGGAGCCGGTCCTGTGACAGAGCTGGACCGTGCCGTTGACGTCGAAGTAGTTGCACTGGTCGGGGGTGAGAGCGCCATGGGCTTCGCCGGCGGCCTCGTCGTCAGCGCCGTCGTCCGCGGAGGGGCCCGCGCTGGTGCAGCTCGCGAGCAGCAGGGTGGAGAAAGCCGGGATCGCCAGGTAGCCGAGAAGAGAGCTCTTGAGAGAGCGCATGGTTTGTCCTCTGTTTTGGTTCAAGCGGGAGTGGTGCCGCGCGATGCCGAGCCGGCGCTGGCTGAAGAAACCTCAGGTCATGCACTTCAACAGTTCAAGATCGATGCCAGCGTGAGTACGCCGCCTTGCGGAGGTGATGTCGAGGCATGCCCCTGCGCATCTTTCGCGATTCGCGCGCGCCGCTGCATGAGCCACCGGCTCCCGCGCTGAAATCGCGCCAAAAGCCGGGAACACCGCCACATCGGGCCCGTTTGCACGGGTTCGCACACACCTCGATACCGGACACGAACAGCCCCGAGCCCAGTCAAGCTCCGCTGCTGCTACTGCTGCTGCCTGAATGCCTCAGCCGCGGACCGCGCCCCTCACTGTCGTGACCGACGGCGACCACTCTGTCGAGAACGACGGCAGAGTGCCCGCCGCATACTACGGACTGGGCGAGTCACGTAAATAAAAAAAAAGCGTCAGCCCATGTGATTCACACCTGTGATTCACACCTGTGATTCACACCTGTGATTCACACCTGTGATTCACACTCGTGGAGAGGCACCATCATTTGTAGGTTGCACCGACGGTGACGTCGGTGCATAGGCGACACGACTCTCAACATATCGCTGAACGCTGAACCGACCCGGGTGACCGAACGCGATTCCGATCCGAACGGCGCCACAGCGTTGGTCCAGCCGGCCTGCGAGGGACGGGAGCGACCTCCGTGAGCAGATACCACATCGGCTCGCCTTCCGCGGCGGCTCGTGACCGGGGATCGTACAACGCGTCAGTGAGCTATGGCCTCGGCGCCTTGCTCGCGGCGGCGACAACGCGTAGTGTGCCGGCCTGCGCTCGCAGGGCACCATGAGCTTGCACGTTTGGCGCGCCGCTCTCCACGATTCTCACAGGAAGGATGACCGATGCTCCGCAACACGAAGATCAACACGCTTCGAATCGCCCAGCTCACCGTTGCCACCCTCATGGCCGCCGCAGTCCCGGTGTGCTTCACCCTCGCTGCGCCCGCGCGCGCAGCGATCATCGACGTTCAATGCGTGGGATCCTTCAGCCGAGCCTTCAGCCCGGCCGTCACCGCCACCCCGCAGAACGTCACGGTGACCGAAGCCTTCGACTACGACACCTGCGTGATCGGCCCCAGCGCCACCGGCGCCGCCTCCATCAATGTATCCCTCAGCTGCGTGCCCGTCACCGCGGGTCCGCCGGAGACCGAGACGGTCACCTGGAACGACGCCACCGGCGGCACCAGCACCATCACCTGGTCAGCCCCCACCGTCGTCGGCCAGACCGCCCTCTTCTCCGGAACGGTCACCGCCGGGCGCTACGCCGGAGACTCTGCCACCAAGGTCACCTCCGGGGTCAGCTATGTCGGCAGCGTCGTTGGATGCCTGCTCGGCACGCCCATCAGCAACACCACAGGCCTGGTCGACAGCATCGTGCTCACCCAATGATCGCACGCGGGAAGGAACCCCGAACCGGTCGGAGACGTCACGCCCCCACGGAGGAACCTGCCTTGGGTTGACAGGACCTTGTTCTCTGCGGTTTGCCGTGCGCCGCAACCTCGCGAGCGCGCCCGCGCGCCTCCTGTCCGCTGCCCAGCCCCCTCTGTGCCGATCCGCAGCTTCAGACGCACGGAACCAGGGAGGAACCTAGGCGACGCGGTACTAGCGAGATTCCCCTGCCTATCAGTAGCTCGGCGGCAGCGGGCACGCCCGCGGGGTCGTCGCGGTCGTGCGCTCCGCTGCCAAGAGCGCAAGGTTCTGCTCGATGCCGGGCAAGTGCGGATTGGCGTTGCAAGCGCGAAGGTAGCTTGCCTCCGCGCTCTCGAGATTACCGAGCAGCTGTTCGACGGCGCCGAGGCTGGCGTGGGCCTCGGACAGCTCCGGAAACAAGCCGGTGGCTCGGATGTAGGCTGCTCGCGCTTCGGTCAGCCGCAGCTGCCGGCGCCGTTCGTTGCCGACGTTGTATTCGACGACGCCCAGGACCTCGGACTGGCTGAGTGGACGCGCGTATTCGCGCGCCGAGCCGCCCGGCACCGGAAAGCGCTGGCCGTACCACGCGTCCGGCATCGCCTCACCGGCGCGCAGCAGCTCCACGTTGCGCGCGCCGCCCTGCTCCTGCACCCGCACGTAGAAGTGCCCAGGCATCATCACCCCGGACGCCGAATGGCCGAGCGCGTCAGCCAGCGCGAGAAACAAGGTACCAAGGCCTACGCAGCTCCCGCGGCGGCGCTCCAGCACGCCGGGCAGGCACACGAAGGCCAGATTCGTGTCGGCCACCTCGCGCACGAAGCTCCAACGACCGAACAAGAGCTCGCTCAACACCGTAGCAGGTGAGCGCCGGGGAGACGAAGCGAGCGCGCTCTCCGCCTCGTCGACGAGGCGCGAGAGCTCCGTCAGGCTCCAGGTCACCTGGCTCTCGTCGACGAACGCGGTGTCACGGGCCAGGCCGATCAGGGCGCGGCCGAACGCGAGCTCTCGGCGCGGAGCGCGAAAGCAGCCGCTGCCCGCGAGCAAGAGCAGGAGCGCGCGGCGCTTCATGGCTTCTTCAGCGGCTCCCAGTCTTCCCAGTAGTTGTAGAGATCACGCGCCGTCATCATCCAGATGACCAGCTTCTTCGTGCCGAGCGCCTCGACGCTGCGGCGCAGCAGCTTCTGCCGGACGTTGGGGCCGCCGCCGTAGCTCATGACCAGGTCGAGCGGATACGCGATGCCACGCGCGAGGTGCGCCGAGACGCCAGCGTGCTCGGCGTCCGTCAGCTGATAGACGGCGGTGAAGCTGTCGCCCAAGAGCACGACCGGGCTCTCCGGGTCGTCGTCGTACGGCTTGCCGTCGGCGACGACCTGGTGCGCCACGAGCGTCTCAGGCGCGTATTTTTTCTGCTCGGCTTCCGGCAGTCGCGAATGCAGATCGCCGAAACGGGTGAAGCTGGCTTCGCGCAAGTCGTAAGCGCGCTTCTGCCTGGCGAGCTCGGCGTACCAGGGGTACTTCTTCACGCGGGCGGCCAGGAGGTCCGCGGCCAAGCGCAGCCCACGGTCGGTCCAGTGCGTGTCCTGGCGCTGGAACAGAAACGGCTCCGCTGCGCTCGTGACCTTCGCCTGCAGGAACGCCGGCAGCAGGTCCACGGTCTCCACGCCTTCCTTGCCGAGCCTCTCGATCAGCTTGCGGAAAGCCGGATTGATGACCTGACCCGAGAGCGCCGTGAAAGCGGGGTCCAACTTCTCCGGATACACCTCGAGCTTCGTCGGGACCGGAACGAACAAGAAGTCGACCCCCTGCTCGTCGAGCAGCTTCTTGAACTCGAGGATCACCGGCAGCGGGTTCTTTCCCTTGCGTTGCTGCTCGAGATCACCACCGCTGACGTATTCGAGGTCGTTGCGGTAGAACAGAAAGCCATCTCGCCCAGCCAGCGCCTTGACCTTCGGCGGCATGCCCTTGAGCCGCTTCTTCAGGGCGTCATGGGTCGGCCTGAGCTTGGCCATCCACGTCGGCCAAGAGCCGCCCGCCTCGGCCAGCTCGCGCTGCACCGCCTCGAGCCCCGGCGCGGGGTTCGGCGACGGACGTGTCTTGCTCAGCCGGAGCGCCGGCTTCGCGGGCGCGGCGGCCGCGAGCGCCGCGCCTTCGCCACGCACCAGAAAGACGTTGTACGTGGCCTTGCCTTGCGGCTTGCCGCGCAGCACGATGGTCGGCGCCGGAAAAGCGCGCCCGCCCAGCTCTTGCTTGATGTAGGGCTCGGTCTGCGCGTCCGGAAAGCTCGGTCCCACCGGCATGAGATCGGTGTTGAAGGACGGGTACCAATACGACGAGAGCTGGTTCGCCCAGGCCTTCACCTCGCTCGGCGACAGCACCGGCGCCACGTAGTCCTTCTGAATCGCAGCCACAAGCACGGGAGTGACGACGCCAGGCGCCACTCGGCCATAGATCTCGGGAAAGCCGTCCCCGTCCTGATCGGCGGAGCCCGCAAAGGGCTTGAACCAAGGCTGAAACTCCACCTTGGCCCACAGCTCCACCGCGCCCGACGCGGCCTGATGAACGAACACCTCGCTCAGGAGCTGGCCGGAGGTGCCGGGCGGCAACTGCAGGCCCCACCGCTCGCTGCGCACGGCTGAGCCAACCTCGGCCAGCGCTTCGGCCCCCGCTACCTTGCGCGCTTGCAAGAACTCCGAAAGCGGCGCGAAAGCCAGCGCTTGCTGCTGCTCGGCCGGCGAGAGCGGCGTCTTCGCGAGATCGCTCGTCAGGCTGCCCTGGTCGAGCTGCCCCGCGAACGCGCGCGAGGTATCGGGCGTGCCCGCGGCCGACATGGGCGTCTCTGGCTCTGGGTCGGCGATCATGAAGTTGCTGTGATAGGCGGCGTAGTCCAGCGCGGCGCGCGTCGGGCGTGCCACCTCACGCACCCAGACCTGCGAGCGCGTTCGCGCATAGCCTTCGTTCAGCGTACGGACGTGAGCGTGCTCGACGCGCGTGCCCGATGTCGCATCACCCCAGGGAAACTTCGCAGACCCGGCGTGACAAGCGACAATGCCAAGCGCCGATGCGGCGAGCGAGCCCCAGACCCCAAGCGCGCGCTTACGCTGCGTCATAGCGACCTCGACGGTAGTTCCACATCACGCGAAGCACCCGGAGCCCGTACGTCAGCGGGTTCAGGTGCGAGACCTCGTCCCCGTAGTGCGTGGGCACCGGCGCCTCGCCGACCGAAAGCCCACGTGCCCGCGCCGAGGCGATGACTTCCAGATCGAAATCGAAGCTGTCAGACAGGTTGTGAAACGGCAGCGCCAGCGCGCGCGGCCCGTAGAGGAGGTAGCCGCTGTGGTAGTCCGTCATCGAAAGCGACAGCGTCCGGTTCTCGATGCGGTTCAGCAGCGCATTGCCGACGTACTTGTAGAGGGGCATACCCCCCTGCAAGGCCGTGCCCGCGGCGATGCGCGAGCCCTGCAGCAGATCGAGCCCTCGACGCGAGAGCTCCCCGATCAGCCCAGGCAAGGCCTCGGGCGCATACTGACCGTCGGCGTGGATACAGGCGACCAGGTCCGGCGCATCGGCGCGCGCCTTGGCCAGACCGTCCTTCATCGCCGCGCCGTAACCGCCGTTGCTGCGCCGCCGGAGCAAGCTAAGGCGAAAGGCCGGCGAGCTGTAGCGCTCGACCCGACGGGCCGTGTCGTCGCGGCTGCCGTCGTCGACGACCACCACGTGGGTGAGCCCCGACGAGGCCAGGCCGCCGACGCGCTCCAGCACCGACTCGATGTGCCGGGCAGCGTTGTACGCAGGGATGACGACCGTCACCTTCATGCGGAGCTCGCGAGCTGCGAGAGCGAGGATGCCGCTGCGACGCGACCGCCGTAGCGCTCGACGTAGTCGTGCACGATCGGCGGCAAGGAGGCGGCCAGGCGTCGCTGGGGCTTCCAGCCGAGCAGCCGCTGCGCCTTCTGAACGTCGGGGACGCGCTCCTGCGTGTCGTCGTAGCCGGGGCCATAGAACTCGGCGGCCGACACCGCGCGAAACTGGGCAGGCGCGCGCTCGGGTAACCGCTCAGCGAAAGCGTCGGCCAGCAGCCGAGCGAGCTCCGCGATGCTGACGTCATTGTCCGGGTTACCGATGTTGAAGATCTGACCTCTACTCTGCTTCGGCCGCTCGAGCACGCGGCACACGGCTTCGACCATGTCGCTCACGTCCATGAACGCCCGCCGTTGCGCGCCGCCGCCCACGAGCGGCAAAGGCTCCCCTCGCAGCAGCGCGCTCATGAAGCTGGCCAGTACGCGGGGTGTCCCCTCCCCGTCGATGCCGGGCAGGAAGTCCATGCGCGCGCCGATGGTGTTGAAGGGCCGGATGATCGTGAACGGCAACACGCCGTGCTGGCCGTGCGCCCAGATCACCCGCTCGAGCAGCTGCTTGGCGCACGAATACGTCCAGCGCTCGCGCCCCACCGGGCCGAGCAAGAAGCACGAGTCATCCTCGTGCATACGCGCGGCCGGCTGCCCCTGCGCGTCCAGCGCGGCGCGCCCGTAGACCTCGGCGGTCGAGAAATGAAGCAAGCGCACGGCGCGCTCCGCGCAGCGCTTCACGAGCGGCAACAGGTGCGTGAAGCTGGCGTCGATGACCTCCAGCGGGATGGTCGAGTACTGGGCTGGGTTGCAAAGCGCCGTGAGCGAGATCACGACCTGACAGCGCTCGGTCACGTCCTCGACGAGCCCCGGCGCCTCGACGCGCGCCTCGATGCGCCGTACGCGCGCGTCCCAACACTCGAGCTTGGTCAGATCCACGTCGACGGCGTCGACCTGGCAGGCGAAGCGTTCAAGCAAAGCCGGCACCAGGTGCGAGCCGATGAAGCCGCCCGCGCCGACCACGGCGATGCGCGTTTCCCTCACGGTGAGCCGCTCCCGCCGGACGGAATGAAGACGTCGGGCCAGCGATCATTGGCCGAGTTGTAGGTGAGGCGCGCGGCCTTTTCGGGCGGCGTGCCCACCTCCCACAGGTAAATCTCGTAGTCGGCGGTGTCGTGGTCGTGACCGCGCTGGGTGATGCCCCAGACCATCCATTTTCCGTCGCGCGACAGCTGCGGGAAGTACTCGTGCGAGCGGCGACCCGGCAGGTCCATGAACTGGAGCTTGTCCAGGTCGACGTCCTTCGGCGGCGTGCCGTCATCGATCGGCATGCGCAGCACCCGGCTATCGCCGTTCCCGGTCGGGTGAACCCAGTAGATGGCCGTTTGATCCGGCGTCCAGTTCACCTGGCAGCCCAGCCCGGTCTGGGTCCAGGCCTTCTTGGCGATGTTCCAGATGCCGGTCTCGCGCTTCGAACCGCGCAGCGTGATGGCGAGGTACTTGCCGTCGCTCGAAATCTCCGGCTGCTGCAGCAAGGCGCCGTCCAGATCGGATACGCCCTCGCTGTCCATCAACTGCGTCTCTTCGCCGCTGCCGAGCTTGCTGCGAAAGACCTTCGTGCCGCGCACGAACAGGATCTCATCCTCCGAGATCCAGCTCCCCCAGCTCGCGCCCTCGACGACCTTCTTCGGCTCGGCGCCGTCCGGCTTGACCGTGTAGATGTCCCACTTGTCGCTGGCGTTGGCGTCGCGTTCGCTCACCCAGCCTTGTTTGCTGCGGCAAAACAGGATTTGCTCGCCGCTCGGAGAGAACCTCGGGAACCAGTCGACCTCGTCGCCCTTGGTGATCTGTTTGACGTCCGAGCCGTCGGTCTTCATCGTGAACAGGTCGTGATTGCCCACGCGGGAGCTGGACCAGACGATGGTGCCGCTGGCCTTCCCGCCGACCTCGCGCATCAGCGCGACATCCTCCGCGGGCGGGGCTTCGTCGGCCCCCTTCGGGGGCTCGCCCGAAAAGGCCGAGCATCCGAGCACAGCCGAGCAGCACAGAGTACCAATTTGCTGCAGTGGGAAACGCAGGCTCATCTAAATTGTCCTTTCTCGAGCTTCACTCGCGCGGGGTGCGAGGGTGGCCGCCTCGACGGCGGGTGAAGGAAAACAGCGACGCAACCCGGCGCGCACGCCGAGCGGCGCGTAGCCGAGGTCGTTCATGGCTTCGGTCGGGTCGAGATCGGCGTCGTTGACGATGCCGGCTATCGCGCTCGAGGTGAGCGGGGGCCGCCTCATGAACGCGGGGAGCACGGCCGCCAGCGCCCGGCACGCCCACACCGGCAGGTGCAAGAACGGCCGAGGCCGATCGTGATGAAGCAGCAGCAGCTCCGCGAACTCGCGCATCGAGATCACCTCCGCGCCGCTGAAGTTGTAGGTCTTGCCGTGCGCGATCGGCGCATCGGCCAGCCGCACGAGGCCGTCGACGACATCCTCGGCCCAAACGGGCCTCTTGAGCGCGCCCCCGGCGCCGATGAACGGCACGACCGGAAACCGCCGCAGGTAGTCGAGGAACATCAGGAGCTCCTGACCGCCGCCCTGCTCGTAAACCAGCGTGGGCCGCACGATCGTGTAGGCGAGCCCTGAGCCCTGGACGAGACGCTCGGCCTCGAGCTTGGACTCGGCATAGCGCGTCCGACGGGGGTAAACGACGGAGGCCGACGAGACGTACACGAAGTGCGGTACCCCCGCTCTTCGCGCCTCCGCAACAAGGTGCGCCGTGCCGTCGCGGTTGACGCGCTGAAACATCGTGGGGTCGTGGGTAATGATGATGGCGGCCAGGTGGTAGACGAGGTCGACGCCGCGACACACGCCGGCCAATGTGCTCGGATCGCTGATATCGCCTTCGCGCACGTCGCAGCCCAGCGCATCCACGCGCGCCCGCGACGGATCACCGGGCAGCACGAGCGCTCGCACTTGCCAGCCCGCTCTGCGCAGCCGCGCCGTCAAGCGGGCGCCCATCACGCCGGCGGCGCCAGTGACCAGGGCTGTCGGCATCCTACGGAGCCCCCGCAGGCTTGGGAGTCGGGAAATCCAGCGGAATCCAATCTCCGACCGACAGCTCGCGCGCAGCGAACTCCCAGACCACCACGCGCTTGCCCGCCAGGCGATCTTGGCCGGCGTTCAGCGCGCGCGCGAGCGCCTGGCGCGTAGCGAAGGCGCCGGAGTCGTTCTGCGCGATCACGTCGATGGGGCGACCAAGCGCCAGGGCCAGGTGCGGGGCCAGGCCGGACGCGTTGCCCCAGCCCATTCCCTCGAGCGTGAAGATGTTGGTGAAGCTGTCGCCGAGCAGGAGCACGTCGGCGCTCTCGTCAGGCTCCCAGGGCGTGCCGGCCGCGTCCTGCACCTGGTGCACGACCACGCTCTCCGCTTGAAACAGGCTCTGATCGTCGGGCAGCTTGAGCATGTCGACAAGATCACCGACGCGCGAAGCCGGCTGCGGAGCGCCGCGCAGCACGGGCTTCTCTGCCAGCTCTGGCAATACCCCAAGCCCGATCACGAGCTGGCCGAGGTCGGCGGCGATGCGCTCCATGTAGCCGGGCGTAAAATGCGTATCTTGAGCCAGGAAGAGCGGCTCGGTACGGGGCTCGGGCACGCTGCGGCGCGCGTCGAGCACGGCCACGCCGGCTGCTCGAAGCTCGCTCAGGAAGCGGTCGTAGTCGACGTTCTGCGCCATCTCGACGCGCCCATCACGCCCAAGAAGTGGACCCGGCTCGATCCCAGCCTTGTCCGGCATCGGCAGGAGCACGAGGCGGATCCCGCGTTGCGCGAGCGCTTGCTGGAACGCCAAGATGGCGGGTCGCGGATCCGGGTGGATGGGCTCCTGCCCTGCGTCGAGGGCTTCCCTGGCGCGGCCCCGCAGCACCTCGGGCTCCAGGAATCCGGGCCCGCCGACGTGCTGCACACCGGGCGTATAATAGAGCCAGCCGCCGTGTCCGACGACCGCGAGCTTGTTGCCCACACGAGCTAGACGGGTGAGCAGCAGCTGCACGCGGGGCTGGACCCAGGACTTGGCGTACGAGGCATCCTCGATGCCCTTCTCGATCTGACGCAGGTTCTCGGCCGTCGGTGGGCGGCGCACCAGATCCACGAGAGGCGACTCCTCATCCTCGCGCTTCTCGAGGTAGGCCTGCGCGAGCGGAACAGCGTAGATCGCCCCCAGAAACAGCAGCGTGAGCAGCCAGGCCGCGCCGCGGCTCACGTCGGTCGCGATGATACCGCGGCGCAGCTGCTCGTCGCCTGTGGGGTCGGTCGGACCGCCGCTGCGTTCGATGGCGGAGGACGAGGGAGGCAAGGTACTTTGCATCGCGCGGCCTCAGAACTGAAAGTAAAGGAACGGGTTGATGGTCTGCGTCCACATCATCAACGTCGCGAGCGCCATCGTGGCCGTCACGAACGCGGTACGGGGCAAGGACAAGCGCCGCGTGAGCTCCCAGCTGTTGGGCATGCCGAAGATCACGACCGCGGCCAAGGCGAATAGCCCCACGTAGTACCGCTGGTGGAATGCGCCCGCCACGACGTCCGCCGCCGGCGAAACGGCGGCGAGCCCGAACAGCGAGCCCAGGTAGGTCACCGCCTGCTCGAGCGTCTTGGCGCGGAAGAACACCCACGACAAGCACACGATCAAGAAGGTGAAGGCGACGCCGACAGCGGGTGGCAGGCGGCGCAGCGGGTGAGCTTTACCGAGCCTGCGCTCCACCCCGAGCATGCCACCGTGAATGCCGCCCCAGATCACGAAGTTCCAGCTGGCGCCGTGCCAGAGCCCGCCGAGCAACATGACAACCATCAAGTTGGCGTACGTGCGCAGGGGGCCTTTGCGGTTGCCACCGAGCGGGATGTACAGATAGTCGCGCAGCCACGTGGACAGGCTGATATGCCAGCGCCGCCAGAACTCCGTGATGCTGCGCGACTTGTAGGGGGAGTCGAAGTTCTGGATCAGCACGAAGCCGAGCATCAGCGCCAAGCCCACGGCCATGTCCGAGTAGCCGGAGAAATCGAAGTAAATCTGGAACGCGTAGGCGACCAGCCCGAACCACGCGTCGTAGAAGTGCTTGGCTCCACCGGCGAACGCCGTATCGGCGATGTGCCCCATCGGGTTGGCCAGCAGGATCTTCTTGCCCATCCCCAGCGAGAAGAACGCGACGCCGCGCGCGAACTTCTCGAGCGTGTGCTGGCGCACGCGCATCTGCTCCTCGATCGCCGCATATCGGATGATGGGGCCCGCCACCAGGTCGGGGAAGAAGGCCTCGAAACACATGTAGTCCGTGAAGCGCCGCATCGGTCGGGCGTCGCCGCGGTACACGTCGATGGCGTAGCTCATCGCCTTGAACGTGTAAAAGGAGATGCCCACCGGCAAAACGACGTGCAAGACCGGCACGATCTGCGTCGAGCTGCCGAAGAGCGCCCCGAGCGCGTTGATGTTCTCGGCGACGAAGCCCGTGTATTTGAACGCCGCGAGCAGCCCGAGGTTGGTGACGATGGAGATCGCCAGCACCAGCTTCATCTGGCGGGTCCGCACGACCTCGGGGCCAATCACGGGCGGTAGGCCGTCGACGTCGGGCAGCCGTGACATCTTCAGGAGCAAGAGGCCGCACACGTAGTCGACGCTCGAGCCGAAGAACATGATCACGGCCCAGCTCGGGTTCGCCCAGCCGTAAAATACGTAGCTCGACACGGCGATGAGGGCCGTGCGGGCCCGGCCCGGCAGGGCGTAGTACGCGGCCAGTACCAGCGGCAAGAAGTAGAACAGGAAGATATGGCTGGAGAAGACCATCTCAGCGGCTCACGGGGCCCACGGGCGCCAGCCCTTGTCCTTCATCGTCTCGAGCGCTCGTTGCACCCAGGTGCGATGGCCGTCCAGATTGAAGTGATGGTCGTCTTGCATGCCCACGCCCTCGGCCGAGACGAGCGCGAAGTTCGACACCACGCTCGGGCACCTTTCGATCTCGGGACGGATGGCGTTCGCCACGGCGCCGCCGACCACGAACTCGCCCGAGCTCTCCACCTCGTAGTCGTTCATCAACGCAGGCAGCGTGGGCTCGCCGACGTCGTTGCGAATGGCGGTCACGAGGGTATTGATGCAGTCGGGAAAACCGGTGCGATCGGCGGCAGTGCCGTGTCGCTCGGTGATCCCGAGATAGATGAAGATACCGCCGAAGGTCACCCGCCCCTTGATGGCCTTCGGCGCGGCGATCAGCTGGTCGTAGTAGAGGCCGCCCGGGATGAACTGGGAGCAGTAGGCCGAGGGCCACCCGAACCCGAGCGAGATGAAATAGTTGTCGGGCGCGAGCATCGCGGCTTCCTTGACCAGCGCCGTACCCGGCCCGCCGGCGGCGGTGTCACCCGCGGTCTTCGGCTCGATCGCGAGCTCCGGCGCCGAGCCAGGGTGGTACATGAAGGCGTGCGGATGGGTCTCCGTGAAATGGTACGGGCGTGAGCTCTGGGGCCTCGTGGCGCGACCGGCCATGTTGGAGTGACCGATGTGAATGAAGGCGATCGCGCGCTCCTTCGGGACGTCGACGCCTCCAAGGTTGATGGTCACGCCCGAAGGCGCCGGCCCACCGCCGGACCCCGCGTCGCCGGTCCCGCTGCTCCCGCCGCCGCCGCTCCCGCTCGCCGCTGTCATGGCACCGCCAACCGAAGCTCCACCCGTGGTGGTCGCCGCTCCAGCGCCGCTCGACGGCCCGAAGTCGTCACCCGTCCCGGCGGTCTGCGTGTCGTGCGGGTGCTCGACGACCCCGCAGGCGAGCCCGCCGCCCAGCGCGAACAAGGAAACGAGCGCCCACCGAGACCTGGACAGGCTCACGTTGAGACGTGTTTTCATCGTCGACTCTCCTCCAAGTTAACCAAGATCCGCGTCGCTTCGGGGTCGAAAGGCCGGACGCGCAAGGCACGCCGTAGAAAGCCCAGGCCCTGCGCCGATTCGCCCCTTCGCAGGGCGATCAACGCCATGAGGTTCAGGCTCCCGACGTCGTCGTGCTGGGAAACCAGGCTCTGCCGGGCGAGCCGCTCGGCGGCGTCGAGCTCACCCGCCGCAAAGCGAAGACGCGCTTCGAGGGCTCGGGCTTGCGGCGTGTCGAGGCTCGCGAGCGTACGCTCCGCTTGCTCGAGCTGACCGAGCACGCCGTGCAACGTGGCCAGGCTCAGGCGTGCCGCGGCGTGCACCTTCGGGGAATCCGCGAAGCGCTGCCCCAGCTGGACCAAGGTGCGGTCCGTCTCGCTGGCTTCACGGAGCGGCTGCTCCGCGACGCCGGGCGTGAGGTCGCGGCGAGCAAACAGCACCTCCGACCCGTCCGTGTAGAGCAGCTTCCAGTCAGCGCTCGCGTAGAGGTGGCCAATCAAGCGCTGGTAGCGCTCGGGGAACATCACCGGCAAGACCACGTAGGCGAAGGAGTGACGCGCCTGAAACGCTTCGAAACGCTCTGGCTCGTCCGCGAGCCTCAGGTACTCGGCAAATTCGTCGGCGGTGCGCAGCACGAGCCGGGTGTCGATGTAGGGCCGAAACCGCGGATAGAGCCGCCAGATCAGGTAGCCTCCGTAATGATCGGCCGCAAAGACGTCGCCCCCGGGCAGCGCGTCGAGGCGCACAGCGCTTTCGGCCGGCACCCGGAACGGGCTCGGATCCGCCAGCGGCGGCTCGCGCGCCGCCGCCGACGCCGAGACGAGCAGCAGCGCGCTCAGGAGCGCCGCGTTGAGACCCACCGCCACGCGCAAGCCCGCGCGGCGAAAGCTCGAGACGCAAAGCCGCCGGAGCGCCGGGGCCAGATTGACCGCGAAGATCGGCGCCCCGACCCAGTACAGCAGGAGCACGTTGCGGTTGCTCATCAAGGCCAGCCCCGCGAAGCCGAGCAGCAGCAGCGCATGGCTCAGCCTCAAGCGGCGCCCGGCCAGGAGCACGGACAGAGCGAGCAGGGCCAAACACCATTTGAAGTGCCAGAACTCGCCGTCGGACAGGCGTTCGAGCTCGAAGGGCGGCAGGTTCTCCGCCACGTCGTGGGCGAAGATCTGGTGCTCGCCGGGCAACAAGCGCCCGAGCAGCAGCGCCGGCAACGCTGCGCCGCGCAAGCCGAACGGCGTGAGACACGTCGCCAGCAAACACCCCCCTAGCGTCGCGAACAGCTGCTGTACCCGCGCCCACGGTGCCAGCGCACCAGCGTGCTCGCGCGCAAACGGCCACGCACGCGTCTGGCCAAAGCTCGCCCAGCCGAGCGCCGCCACCGCGTACGCCGCGATCACCGCGGGGCCAAGCGCCGAGAGGCCCTGGAAATTCGCCCAGACCAGCTGCGCCAAGGGCAATAGCAGCAGGTGCCGGACCCGACCGTCGCGCCGAAAGCGCTCGAGCGCGAACAAGAAGAACGCGAGCAGGACGAGCGTGCCTATCACGGGCCGGACGAGCAAGAGCGAGCGAGCCGCCAGGAGCCCGGCGACCAGCGACGTCACGAGGAGCCCCCTCGCCCACGAGCCGCGCCGCGCTTCGAGCGCGAAGTAGAGGAAGCCCGC
Organism: Sorangium sp. So ce327; assembly: GCF_051530205.1. Taxonomy (NCBI): domain Bacteria; kingdom Pseudomonadati; phylum Myxococcota; order Polyangiales; family Polyangiaceae; genus Sorangium; species Sorangium sp. So ce327. The sequence continues at coordinate 8,242,012 of NZ_CP150330.1, forward strand.
GCCCAGGCCGATCAGCGCGCACTTGACCAGAACGAGCCCGACGAGCCCGACCGCCTGGTGCACCGCGTACACCGCGAGCTGAAAAAGCCAGTGCACGTCGACCCAGGCACGCCCTTGCGCGCTGACCGAGAAGGGATCGGTGAACAGGAGCTCACGCCGAGCGACCATCTCCCGACCTGCCGCGAGGTGCCACCAGATGTCACCGTCGGCCGAAGGCGCGAGCCCCGTCGAGGCCGCACCCAGGCCGAGCAACGCCGCGACGAGCGGCGTGCGATGGCGGAGCAGGGCGGCGGCGGGCAACATGACCACGTCTCAGAACGGTGAGACGGTGAAGCCGATGCCTGCCGTCCACGGCTGCAGGCCCACGCTCGGGCTGCTGCTCTCGGCGCCGTCGACGACTCCGCGCTTGTCCCAGCCGAGCGGCAGCGACACGCCCCCCAGGATCGCCAGCCAGGCGTTCGACCACTCCACGGCCAGCGTGCCGGTGACTGCCCACAGCTGCACCTCCTGGTCGAGCCCACGGTCACGATCCGCACCGAAGAAATGCGACAGCGACAGGCCGAGCGACGGCACGAGCGGCCCCCAGAAATAGCCCGAGTAGCCGTAGATCGCGGCCGCCGGTGCGCGGTAGTTGCCCAGCTCGTTCTCCCCGCCGCGGTAGCCGAACGAGCCGCCCAGCACAATCAGCCCCCACGTCTTGTCGATCGTGTGGTCGAGCGTCAGGCTGCCGCTCACCTTGCCAAGGCCGAGCTGCTTTTCCTGCGTGAGATAGTCGTTCTTGTACTGGGCGTCGTGCACGCCGGTCGGGAGACCGACCTGCAACGTCAGGCTGGTGGAGTTGATCTCGCCGAAGCGCCGCGTGACGAACCCCGCGACGTCACCCACGCCGGAGTTCGAGACGTCCACGGGCAGGCCGTAGTAGTCGCGGTAGTACTTGTAGAGCAGCGGAACCACGAGCCCCACATTCCACTTCTCGTTCAAATTGCGCGAGACTTGAGGGCTCAAGCTGAGGTTGTAGCCGTCGCCCAGATGCGTGTACGTGCCGAGCGTCTGCAGCTCGAATAGCCCCCCGGTCACGCTGTGGCCGATCCACTTGATTCCGCCCCCCGCGCCCGTGGAGCTGCCGGCTCCGCAGCCGCCGATCGTCTCCCAGCTCGAGAGCAGGCCTTCCAGCCGTGAAACTCGTAAAGACAGCGCTGGTCCAAGCTCGGCGAGCGCGTCGCCTCGCTCGCCGAGGGTCGCCTCCAGGCGGGCCACTCGCACATCGTTTTGCCTCGCCGCGCGCTCGGCCGCAATGAACGGAAAGCTGGCGACCACGGCCAAACTACATGTTACCAGCCAGGCGCCCGGGGCACGTAGTCGTCTGAAGTTCAAGCGAGTCTCTCCCAAGCGCAAGGTCAAGCCGGGTCGACCTGGAGGCACCAGTAGCGAACGCTCCCGCGATCCGTAGCGGCATATTCGTCCACGAGCGCACCTTTCCAGATGGCCTTCAGATCGGCCTTCAATTTAAGCTTATGAACGTCGCCCTGGTTGAAGCTGCGCAGCTTTCCGCCGACCTGCTCCTTCATTTTGTCCTTGATCTTGGAGCGCGGCACGAGCGGCTTGTAGTGCGCGACAAGGATGAACTGCTTGTCGAGCGCCCCGCCCTCGACCTGGTAGCGCATCACGTAGGCGTAATCGTACAGGTCATCGGGGGGCATCTTGGAGGGAATTTCAACGAGCTTTGCCGTCACTTCCAGGGGTTCTACCGCGTCCGCCCGGGCGCTCCGCTCGACACCGGCTATCGCGAGCAGCAGCACGCTCATCAACACTTGGCGACCAAAGTGGCGTCGGCTTGATTGAATCATCGTCGCAGAATAGGGCAAGAAAGGTCGATCTTGCAACAAGGCAAGCACCTAATCTCGAAATCAAGCAACCCACGCCGGAGATCGCTGCAGGCTGTCGGCATCTTTCCACCGTGAGGCCACCGTGAGAGCAGCACTACCACTGGTAATTTACGGCGGGGTGCGCGAGACGAGAGCCGCCATGGTGACTGAATTGAGCAGCACCGCCTGCTTCCTCTCCGCGCTCGGCGAGCCGACCGACGTTCCTGGTCGCTCACCCGACCGGGGACCGCCGTACTGGAAGAGCACAGTCCTGCGCAAAATGCGCTCGGCGACGCCGCGTAGCGCATCGCAGCAACATCCCGGGCCAGATCAACGCCCGGAGGGCGACGTGTGCCCGCGGCATGCCGACGCGCCCCTTGTCTCACTCCGCGCCGGCCGGGGCCCGCTCTTTCGACCCATGAACGAGGCGTCACGACGCTCGCGGTCCCGCCACTTCGGCAGGTCTCACGCGCGTGTTTGCTGACGAGGCGGTGCTGCAGGACAGGATGCGCAGGGGCCGACCGCCGCGCGTGGCCACCACAGTGCACTACGACCTTATCAAGTCGGCCTGCAGTCGCCCCGATGAGCACAAGGTCCCGTTCGAACAGGTCTGGACTCTGGAGCGGCTGGCGAAGGCCCTGAAGCTCGAGACCAAGGTAGAACTGAGCCGCACCGAGATCTGGCGCGTACTGCGGGGAGCGAGCCTCCGACCGCATCGCGTCCGGCTGTGGCTGCACAGCCCGGACCCGGACTTCCGCCCCAGATGGTGATCATCGAGTCGGGTCCTGAAGCGGACCCGATCGCCCATGCCAGGCTGCGTCGTGACACCGTCCACCTCTGGACGCTCGAGATCGCGACCCATGCCGACAGATGGGACAAGAGCTCTTCAAGGTTCGGGAAAGACGCACCAGCAAGAACCCCTGAAGCGGCCGGGGAAGCCGCCGCGTGCAGCCTGGTGGGATTGAAGAGGACCGCGTCCGCGTGGCCGTCGCCGTTCACGGCCACGTCATCCGGCGGGCTCCGGCAGGCAGCAGACGGTGGTCGGGTACGGCTCGCCGCCTGCCGGCTCGCAGGTCTCCAGCTGGTTGACCTCCCATTCGGCGCGGATGCTGCCGAGGGCCGCACCTTCCACCTCGGGACGCAGGCAGCGATCCGCCCCGCCCTCTGTCACCGTCGTCGTCCCGAGGAGCGCGCCCTCGCTGCACGCGCGATCCGAGTAGGCGCTCACCCGCGCGACGCACTCCTTCGGCGTGCGGCCGGGCACGCAGACGCACGGCGCGCAGCCCCGCTCGACGTCCTGGTCATAGAGGGTGAGCTTGTCCGAGAACCTGGGCCGCTCCCCGGGACCGGCGGGCGGATAGCATTCGCGAGGCCCCTCGTACCGCGAGATCATGCAGTACCGCCACCCGGGGGGCACGTTGGTCTCTTGCTGGTTGACCATGCATACGTCGCCGATCTCCGGACAACGATTGGTCGTCACGACGCCACTGCACGCGACCGCAATCTTCGCAGGGCTCTTCGGCGGAGAGTGCTCGCCCTCGGCGGACGGCGTGCACGAGCCATCCGGCGCCGGCGCGATCCAGATCGCGCTGAACGCCTCTGCCGGCACGGTCCCCGGAGACGTGCATTCGCCTTGCCAGTTCCAGGGTGGATTGAACGGCCGGAGCGTCTCCGCCGGGGTGTTCTCACACGAGGCGTCCGAGTGCGCCGCAACGATCTCCGGCATGGAGCAGTGCGGAACGAGGCAACTGCACTTGGGACAGGGCTCGTCGCCCGGCAGCAGCGTCCGGAACCGGAAGGACGTCCTCGGGGCGATCTTCTGCGTGTCGTGACTCTGGAGGTCGAAGCCGGTGAGGTCCTCGCACGCCGGCTCGGGGTCGTCAGCGTCTCCGATCCACAGGAGCATCGGGTTATAAAAGCTGTCCATCGGTTGTATCACGCACTTCCCGCCGCAGATGCCGTTGCTCGTGCCGTCCTCGTTGGTGATGAGGCAGGGATTCCACGGCTCGCCGCACGGCGGCTCCGCGCTCCCGCAGCCGGCCGCGAACAGCGCGCCGCCCAGGCTCCCCAGCGACAGCGAGATCGACGCGCGCAGGAGCCACCATCTTCCGTTCCAAGTCATCGCGACCTCACCGCCTTCCCCACGCGCTCCCGAGGAGCCCCTACCCCCTGAACCTTCGGTTGGCTCCTGCCGCGGGCGGCGCGCCCGCCGCCCGCCGGTGTTCTCGACCGGGCCGTCACGGCGCCTCCAGCGCCTTCGGAAGACAGCAGACCGTCTTGGCCCTGCCGTCCACCTTGTCGTTGGGTTTATCGCGCGTCGGCTTGCACGTCCCGGGCTCGTTCGAGAGCCATGTTGCGCTCACGCTGGCCAAGCTGGAGGTCGGCTCAGGAACCAGGCAGATCCCACGCTCGTTCACATCGACGCCGAGCAGGATGTCGCTGCAAGCGCCATCCTCCCACGCGTACACGAGCGCCTCGCACCGGCTCGTCGCCGGCGCCTCGCAGGTGCACGGCGAGCACGCGGGCGCGGTCACCAGATCCTCATAGAACCCCCCCAGCTTGTCCGAGAAGATCTTCCGAGGGTCCGCCCCTCCCTCGGGCTGCTGGCAGCCGAGATCACCGTTCCCGACGATGCAGTGGCGCCAGCCGTCGGGCAGATGGGCCGGCTGCTGCTCGAGCATGCAGAGCTCCCCCTGCCCCGGACACAGCTCGTCCTCCACCACACCGCTGCACCCGACGACGACCTCGGCCACGCCTCCCGCGAGAGGCTGCGGGGGCTCGTCGGCCACGATCGGCGTGCACGGCTCCCAGATCGCCGGACCGATCGAGAGCGAGCCGAGCTGCTCCGCCGTCACCGTACCGGGCGACACACACGAGCCGTCCCAGCCTGCCGGCAGAAGGAACGACGTCTGCGTCCCCGCGCTGCCGTCGCCGCACGCCTCGATCGACCTCGCCGTCACGGTCTGCGGGAGCGTGCACGCCGGCGCCGTGCAAGCGCACGCCGGGCAGCCGTGCGCCGGCTCCGGCATGGCCCGCGCGAAGAGCGTCCGCGTGGCGTCGGTGAGCGGGATCCGCTCGCCGGTCCCGGGGACGATCCGCACGAGCTCGGCGCACGACGCCGGCGCGAGCACCTGGGGCCCCGTCCAGACGAGCTTCGGCGCGCTGAAGGACTCCGGCGGCGCGTGGACGCACTGCCCCCAGCAGTACCCGTTGCTGGTGCCGTCGTCGTTCCGGATCTCGCACGCGACCGCCTCCGCGCAGTCGTACGCCCCGGCGCCGCCGCACCCGCTGACCACCGCCACCCCTCCGAAGCAGAGGAGCCAAAGCCCTGCCAGCCCTCTCTGCGGCACGCTCCGCATCAGCACCGCTCCTTCCGGCTCCGGCGCAGCCTCACCAGCTGCCGGAGAAGATCACGCCCCCGCCATGCGCAGCCGCGAACGGCGCCGCGCGCACGGCGCGCTTTCCCGGCTCCGGCGCCCACAGGAGCGACGAGAGCGCGACCGCGCCGGCGACGCCGGCGCCGATGAAGCTCCCCCATGCGGCGGCCTTCAGCGTGTCGCGCGCGTCGATCATCTCGCGCAGCACACCGCACGGCTCGGCGTATGCCTTGGACAAGCACGCCGCCGCCCCGTTGCGCTCGCGGATCTGGGCGGCCTGCGCCTCCGCGTCCCCGTCGCGCACCGCCGCTGCCACGACGAAGCCCGTGCCCAGCGCAATCCCGGCCGACGCGAGCGCGATCCCGCCGACGCGGAACACCGTTCCCGCCGACGGACCCCCGGGCGCCGCGGCCAGCGCAGGCGCGACCGGCGCCACAATCGACGCAGGCGCAACCGGCGCAGGCGCAGCCGGCGGCGGGGGCTTGGGCTCCAGGTGAAGGCCGACCATCGACTCCCTTCCCCGCTCTGCCTCGAACGGATAGACGTCGTCGACATACCCCTCGAGCTTGCCGCGCGCCTCGTGCCGCCCCGGATCGAGATAGACGAAGTACATCCCCTGTCCGCGGCCGATCGACCGGCCGTCGATGAACACCTCGGCCTCGGGCCGGCTCACCGCGACGGTCGCGGACGAGACCTCGCGCTCCGCCTTCTCGAGCCCCGCCCGGAAACGCCGCTGCACCGCCGGCTGGAGCGTCTCCGGAACCAGCAGCGACTCCCGCAGGTGCTCCGCCGCGTCCCGGGACCGCCCGAGCGCGAGCTCCGACAGCCCCAGCTCCCCCGCGAACTCCGGCCGCGGATCCGCCTTCCACGCCGTGCGATACGCCGCCTCCGCGTCCTCCCACCGCCCCGCGCGCCGCGCCTTCTCGCCCCGCGCGAATGCCTCCTCGGCCTCGGAGCGCATCATGGCCGCTCCGGACGGTCCAGCAGAAGGCTGCTCCCCTGCGGCCACCGCCGCGCGACTCCACACGACAGCTGCGGCGACCACGGCGAGGAGCAACCGTCCAGTGGACGCCATCTCCGCGGCATACTACGCGTCGACTCTTTTTTCTGTCAAGCCGCGTTGGCCCGGAGAAAGTGACGGAATCGACTCGACTGCCAGGCAATTCGGGTCGCGCCGCGAGAATGCTCGCCCTGCTGCGCGGCGCGCCGAGCGCTCGCGCCACAGGCCTGCCTCGGCTCAGCCCGACATGCCGAATTTCAAATGTCGAACGAGCTCGCCAGGTAACTACGCAGGCATGGGGAAATCGTCTCGCACGACCGACAGCACCGCCAAGGAAGCACCGCTCACAATCGAGGCGATCATGGCCGAGCACCTGGAGACGCTCCGCCGCTACGTGGAGCGCCAGGGCTTCCGCGGCCCGGATCGGGACGACCTGGTCCAGGAGATCTTCCATGGCGCTTCGCGGTCGCTGCCCCGGTTCGATCCCCGCATCGCCACCGTGCGCACCTGGCTCCTCCGGATCGCGTTCAACCTGATCTCCAACGAGCGCAAGCGCGCCCATCGCCGGCACGAAGAGCTGTGGCCGGAGGAGGCGCTGGACGGCCTCTCCAGCGCAGCGCCGGATTCCGAGACACGGCTCATCGAGGCGCAACAGAGCGACATCCTCGCGGATCTGCTCCAGGAGGTCCCTCCGCGACGCCGCGTGATCCTGGTCGCGCACGACCTCGAGGAGGAGGCGGTCCAGGACATCGCCGAGGAGCTCGCGATGCCGCGCAATACCGTGTGGAACGACCTCCGGCTCGCGCGGCTGAGCCTCGACGCCGCCGCGCGGCGCTGGCGGGCGCGGAGACGCGGCCGTGGCGCCCTGATTGCGCCGCTCGCCTTCGCGTTCGGCGCGACCGAAGCGCGCGCCTCGTCGGGGCCGCTCCACGGAGGCCGGCTGCGCTGGCTACTCGGCCTGGCTCGCCGCGCCTTCCGGCGCGCGCCGTCTCACGGCGCGGCCAGCCTGCCGGCGAGCTCGTGGAACGCGTCGCTGGCACCCCCACGTGCCGTCCGCCGATCGACGGCCAGCGCCGCAGCCGGCGTCGTGGCGGGCGCGCTCGTCCTGATGGCCCCCGGCGGGCGCGGCGAGCTCCCGCCGCCGAGCGCCCATGCGGTCGCGCTTCGCTCCCCGCAGGCCGCATGGCCCGCTCAGCGCGGCAGCGCCATCCCCTCCGGCCCGGAGGTGCCCTCGGAGGAGCGGGCCGAAAGCGACGTGAGCGGCGCCCTCACCACCGCGCGCCGTGCCCCGGCCAGCCCGCGATACCCGCCCGGCCCTCATCGGGGCGAAGGCATCCAACTGCCCTCCTCCGAGGTCCGGCTGATCCGACAGGCATTCGCGGGGCTCGCCGCCGGTCGCCACGACGCCGTGCGGCTCCTGCTCGAGCAGCACCGGCGCGACTTCCCGCGAGGCGCCTACGCAGGAGACCGCGAAGAGCTCCTGCGACGGCTGCGGGCGGCGGCGCACCGCAACTGATACGGGGGGCCACATTCCGGTCAGCCCCCCAGAGCGTCCGATTCGTGCCATTCCGTCCCGTTGAGCCCGTCAGGCGTTGCCATGGCCCCTCGGGCTCTGCCAACATCAGCGCGTTTTGCTCAACCCAAGGAGGCGCCTATGGCAGACCCCTATATCGATCCTTTCGAGACGAACATTTATGGCAAGTTCGCGCGCGAGCAGATGGCCGCGGTCCTCATGGGCAAGGTCGCTGCCCTCGACGGCATGGTCGAGTTCGCGATGGGCAAGCAGCTCCTCGCCGATCAGGCGATGTCCGACGTCCTCGATCGCCAGCCCAAGCCGGCGCCGGAGCTCGACACCGCCGAGGTGCTCGACGAGGCGCGGGACGTCATCGTGCGGTTCGGTTCGTACCTCGACTCGCTCAAGGGGAGGCCGGTCGATCCAAGGCTGTTCTTCCGCGGCGAGATGCCGAGCGTCCTCGCGCGCCGGCGGATCACCAAGCTCACCGCCGCCGTCGGGCACATCGCCGACGAGCTCGAGAGGCAGCGCGAGAAGGTCCGGGGCGCGGACGCATGGCTGACCGAGCTCAGGGAGGTGCACGAGAAGCTCGGGATCGTCGAGCGGCAGCAGCGCGCCACGCGCGTCGAGCGCGTCGAGCTCGGCCCCGAGGTGTCGACCGCGCGCGAGGCCTGGCTGGGTGTCTACAACGCCAACAAGAGCCTCGTGCGCGGGCTGCTCGCCCACCTGGGCAAGCCCGAGCTCCTGCCGCACATCTTCGACGATCTCGCCGAGGTCCACCGCACGACCGGCGTCAGCGACGCCCTCCCGCCCGGCCAGCCGGCCGCGCCGGACGCGCCGGCAGCCGCGCCGGCCGGCCAGCTGGGGCCCTCGCCGGACGCGTGAGCCCGCGGCCCGCTGCAAGGCTTGATGCAAGTCTTGCAGCGGGCGACCCGGCCGTTGCAACGCTTGATGCAAGCGTTGCAGCGGGCGACCCGGCCGTTGCAACGCTTGATGCAAGCGTTGCAGCGGGCGACTCGGTCGCCGAGTTGGCCGTTTCAAGGCTTGAGACGGCCGATTCGGCGGCCCAGCGGGCCGTTTCAAGGCTTGAGACGGTCGACTCGGCGGCCGAGAGAACCGTTTCAAGGCTTGAAATGCCCGACTCGGCGACCGAGTCGGGCATTTCAAGCCTTGAAGCGGGTGACTGTGCGCCGGGGAAGGCGATTTCAAGCCGCGGATGGCGTCGCCGACGCAGAGAGTGGGCTATGCGGGGGAATCGTCGCCGTTCCGGTGCTGCTGGAGAAACGTGAGAAACTGCTCGGCCCGCTCGATGAGATCGTCGTACGTCAGGATGGCGAGGCCGGCGAGGAAGCCGTTCTCGAGGCGAAGGCGCTCGCGCTCGGCGTCGCTCTGATAGCGCCCGATCACGACGAAGCCGCGGGGGCGCTGGAGGTGCACGGTGATGCCCCGGCGCCCGTCGTACCCGAGCGGCCCGCGGGGCTCCTTCTCCGCCGCATCGTAGTAGGACATGAGCTGGCCTATGGCCCGGGCACACTCCAGGCTGTGATGGAGCCAACCGTTGTAGTCCTTGAACACGGGATCGCTCGGACGCTTGAGCTCCCAGAGGTCGGGGAAGCCGTCCCAGCGGATCGCGAGGAGATCGATCTCCCCGCCGCGCGTGATCGGGTACGGCGAACGGACGTCCTGGTACTCGGGGCCGAGGATCGCACCCCAGTGCTGATGGATGAACTTGCGATAGGCGTCCTCGGATTCGTTCCTATCGACGAGCGCACGGAACTCGCGGACGGTGCGGCTCATCTTGAAGGCCGGGCTGGCGAGGGCGACGTTCACCGCCTTCGGCAGGGCGCGGCGGAGGTCGTCGTCCTTGAAGACGAACGGAGCGCCGTGCGTCCGGCGCATCGCACGGCGGATGAGCTCGGGCTGGTTGTGAGCCGTCACGATGCACACGGGACGAAACGGGTCAGCGACGAGCAGCGCGTCGAGCACGCGGAAGCCGTGCTCGACGTTCTCATCGGAGAGGCTCGGGGCCGAGGGGATCTGAAGGTCGAGCAGGACGACGTCGGGGGAAAAGGTGGCAGCCTTGTCCAGCGCATCCGCGGCGTTCAGGGCGTGCTCGGCGGTGAACCCGTTGAGCTGGAGCTGGCGCAGGAAGTCACCGGCAGTAGCCTTGTTGTCCTCGACCAGGAGCACCTTCGGGGCGTTCTTGTCGTTCATGATACATCCCTCCACGTGATCAGCCGTGCGAAGAAGCAGGTGCCCTCGCGTTCTGGGTCGAGTCCCACGAAGGCGCCGAGCCGGGTCGCATAGCGCCGCGCGATAGCGAGCCCCAGCCCCGTACCGAGCGGCTGGTCGCCGCCCTTCTTGGTCGTCACATAGGGCTCGAAGATGCGCTCCCGATCCTCCTCGTGAATCCCCGGGCCGTTGTCGAGGATGTCGAGACGGACGGTGTCGCCCTCGTGGGTCGCGCAGATCCATACGCGGGGCGCGGGGGTGGATGCGACCGCGTGAAACGCGTTCTCCATTAGACAATGGAGTATCTCGCGCAGCCCTGCGCGGCTGGCCCGCACAAGGAGCGAAACGGAGACATCGATCTCGCATAGGACGTCCGGATATCTCTGCCGGAGCGGCGCGGCGGCATCGTCCACGAGCTCGTGAAGCGCGAGGCCCTCCAGAGGGTCGTTCGGGACTTCCTGCCATCGCCCGGTCTGGCCGGCGAGCGCCGATTGGAACGCGAGCTCTTCGTCGATGCGAGAGAATTCGTACTCGAACCGCGCCACGTCTGCCGCGCCGAGGTTCTCCCGGATGTGTTGCACGTTCATCAAGATCGCGCCGACGGAGCGCTTGAGCTGATGAGCCAGCGTCAGCTGGAGACGGCGCTCCACCTCGGCTTCGATCTCGGCGCGAACATCAGCGCCTCGCCCCTCCGCGTATCGAGCCGAGGCCTCCGGGGAGAGGATCGACAAGAACAGCAGCACATATTCCCTGGGAAACTGGTGACGGCTCAGAAAACTGAAGTTACCGGCGACGACTTCGCGCGCGGCCCTGCGCGCGATGAGATGGTCGCGAACCAGCGAATTCATCCGGAGGCGACCTTGGTTATCTATCCTGTACCACGTGATAACCTGCACCTGCGGCTCACCCCATGTTCGCCACGAGAAATCTAAATATCCAGGCCCAACAATATTCCACCCGCGCGAGAATTGGGTCAGCGCCGATTCTTCCAGAGGCATGAGCTGCGTCCGTAGAGCCTCTCCGTCCGGAAAAGCGTCACGCAAGATCCTGACGATGTAGTCGTGGACCACATACGCGATCCATTGCGCAGGGCCGCTCGACGGCACATCGCGGCAAGCGAGCACGGACTCCAGCATGCGTTGCACATTCGCAGGCGCATCGGTCAGAGCTTTGAATTCGGGCTCACATTCACGAGCAGAGAGAAAACGAGCGACCAAGGCCGGCGAAGCCAGCCTGTCACTGAACCAACGCTCGACATCGGCCGACGCCGGCGCACATACTCTCACATACTTTCCTGGCAAGTGGCCGCGAGCGCGCTTCTCGTAATCCACGACTTCCGAGCGTTCGAGACAAGCCAATGAAGGCCGGCGCTCACGCGCCGATTCGAGATCTTCGTGCACACGGATGGCGAATCCGTGCGCGTAAGCCAAGTCCGCTGCTCCGGCTGGGGACTGTTTCGCCAGCAGCACCGTGTCGTCCGGCTCGTGCACGAACCGCACGCCGATTTCATAGATGGCCTGCTCAACAACCGCCGAGCGATCAACCAGATCGTTTGATAGCAAAACCGCAGAGGACGTCGGCCTGTTGCTCACCCACTCCTTGATCCAAGCGACGGCGTCGGGATACCCCATCTCACGATCGTCGATGCGCCGCGGCAAGTACCTCCCTGGTTCGCCCCTTGTCTCGTACGCCTTCATGCGCTTGCGCACGCTGTCCGCAATCCCCGATACCTCCAGAACCAATCTATGATACGAGATCGCGGCGCAGACGTCTGCCCTCAAGTCTGCTGTGTATCCAGGCGGCAGGCGTCCCTCCATCACGACCCCGAGCGCGCGGTCGGCTGCCGTTACCCGACGCTTCTCGGCGAGCTCCGCTAGCGCCGCGTCAATGCTCTCGGGGCAGCGCGGCAGCACGCGGAAGTACGTTCTCGGCCGCACCAACCCGTGCCGAGGCGTCGCGAGCCAATTCACACTGCCTGGCTCGAGGCCGACCGCCTGCGACACCTCATAATCCGCCGCTTCGAACAGGCGGGCGACCGCCTTCTCGCCCGCCACCATGGGAGTGTGCTCGTCTTCGTTCATGGCCTGCGCATTCTTCCATGGCACGCACTCAGCTGGGTGCCAACGCCCTCTGCGTACCGAAGACCGACCGGGCGATGCGCAGGAGAGCTCACCGCCCCGTCGCGAGCGCGCACGGGCGCCGCCTCAGATCACCCTGTCCGCGAGCGGCTCCCCCCGCTCGAACCGCCGCAGGTTCGCCAGGAAATGCTCCACCAGCGCCATCGGCTCCTCGCGCCGCCCGCCGGCCGTGTGCGGCGTGATGGTGCAGCCCGGAGCGCGCCAGAGCGGGTGTTCCGGCGGGAGCGGCTCGGGATCCGTCACGTCGAGGTACGCGCCCGCGATCCGGCGCGCCTCGAGCGCCTCGAGCAGCGCGGCCTGGTCCACCGTGACGCCCCGGCCGACGTTGAAGAACCACGCGTCCGGCCGCATCCGCGCGAGCAGCGCGGCCGAGACCAGCCACCGCGTGCCCTCGGCCTCGGGCAGGCTCGAGACCACGTGATCCGCCCAGGCGAAGGCGTCACCCAGCTCCTCCCTCACCACCACGCGGAAGGGCTCCCCGCCGCGGGGGCGGGCGCGCAGGACGCGCAGATCCACCTCGAACGGGGCGAGCAGCTCGGCGAGGCGGCGGCCGATGGCGCCGAAGCCGAGGAGGAGCACCCGCCGGCCGCGCAGGAGCGCGCTCCTCGACCGCACGTGCGCGTCGGGCCAGCCGCGCGGGCCGAGCTGGTTCTCGAGGCACTCGGGCAGCCGCCGCGAGGCCGAGAGCAGGAACGCGAGCGCGTGCTCCGCGCAGGGATGGGCGTAGACACCGCTGCTCGTCGTCAGGGCGGCGCCGCGTGCGGCGAGCGCGGCGCGCACCGCCGCCACGTCGTAGCGGGCGTACCCCGCGGTGCTGAGGTGCACCCAGCGGAGCCGCGGGGCCGCGCACACGTCGTCCGGGTGCGGCTGGCCAAAGACGACCTCGGCGCCAAGGACGAGCGGATCCGGCGCGACGACGGCGAGGTTCTTCGCGGAGCGCGCCGCGGCCAGGTCGAGCGCGTGCGGCGCGACGCCCTCCGAGAGCGAGCGCGCGGCCTCCGCCGGCAGAACGACGGTGCTCGCGATGATCAGCCGATCCACCGGCGCTTCCCCCCTCACCCGTGCACGGCGCGCCCGAACTCCCGCATCCAGGCCTGCTCGTCCGCGGTGAGCGGCCCCTTCGCGAGCGCGTCGAGGTTCGCCTCCACCTCGGCGCGGCTCTTCGGCCCCGTCAGCGCGAGATCCACGTGCGGGCTGGAGAGCTGGAATCGATAGCAGTCGCCCGCCGTCATCGCCGGGCGATCCCAGCCCTTCGGCTGCTTCAGCAGCCGGCGCCACGCCGTCGCCGTGTAGGCGAGGATGCTCGGCTTCGACTCGCGCACGTGCGGGAAGATGTCACGCTCCGCGCCGGGGTGCGCGGCGTTGTAGCGGATCATGAGCAGGTCGAGCGGCGACGACTCGGCCAGGCCGCCCGCCCGCGGGCGGTCGTGGATGCTCACCCCGAGCGCCCGCACCTTGCCGCTCTCGCGCAGGTGCACGAGCTCGCGCTCGGTCGCGCTCGTCCAGGCAGAGCCGACGCCGAGCCAGCTGAGCAGATAGACATCGAGGTGATCGGTCCCGAGCTCCCGGAGCAGCTTCTCGGCGCCCCGGCGCACGCCCCATCCGAACCAGCCGAGCTGCGCGTAACCGACCACCGCGACGCTGTCGCGGCGCCCCTTCAGCGCCTCGCGCAGCGGGTTGCCGAGCCCGCCCGAGCGCATCGTCCAGAGGAAGAGATTGACCCCCCGGTCCATCGCCGCGCGCACGCCGTCCTCGTCGATGCCGTAGCTCGCCGCGAGCCCGAGCCGGAAGATGCGCTTGCCACGAAGGGCGGTCGGGGCGCGGTGGAGCCAGTCGTCCATCATGGGGCGGATCTTACATCACCTCCGTCGGCGTCACCGGCTCCCGCGCGCCGCACATTCGCCGCCCACGGCCGCCCCGACCTGTGCGAGACTCCCGGGCCACCGATGGGCCAGGACTCCCCTCCCCGGTGCGCCGGCTGCAGCGCTCCGCTCCCGGAGAACGCCCGCTTCTGCCCCTCGTGCGGCCAGCTCGTCACCGCGCCGGATCCCAGCCCCGCCCTCGCCGCGACGGCGTTCCCCGCGACGCAGCTCGGCGCCGTCGGGCTGCCGCCAACCTCCCTGCCGCTGCCGCCGGTGCGGCTCTTGCCCGGGACGGAGATCAGCGTCTATCGCATCGAGTCGACGCTCGGCGAGGGCGGCATGGGCGTCGTCTACCGCGCTCACGACCGGGCGCGCGAGCGCGTCGTGGCCGTCAAATGCCTGCACTCGAACCTCTGCGGCAACCCGGAGATCCGGCGGCGGTTCGCGCGGGAGGCGCGGGTGCTCCGCTCCTGGAGCCACGAGAACGTGGTCGCCGTCTACGATTTCGTCGAGCGCGATCACCTGCTCGCGATCGTCATGGAGTACGTCGACGGGTCGACGCTGGTGCGGCACCTCGAGCGGTGGCGCGGGCGCATCCCCTTCCAGGAGATCCGCGCGCTGTTCGGCGGCGTGCTCGACGCGATGGACGAGGGGCACCGCATGGGCATCATCCACCGCGACCTCAAGCCCGACAACATCCTCGTCACGACCGGGAAAGACGGCCTCTCCCCCAAGATCGTCGACTTCGGCATCGCCAAGATCCTGGAGGGGACGACGTACACGCTGAGCGGCGCGTTCCTCGGGACGTGCTGTTACATGTCGCCCGAGCAGGTGAAGAGCCCCCACGCCGCGGATCGGCGCTCGGACATCTACTCTCTCGGCGTGACGCTCTACAAGCTGACGACAGGGCAGGTGCCGTTCGACAGCCCCAACCATTTCGCCGTGATGATGGCCCACGTCGCCGACGCCCCGGCGCCCCCCTCGTCGCTGCGCCCCGACATCCCGCCGGCCCTCGACCGGCTCGTGCTCGACGCGCTCTCGAAGGATCCGGCGGGGAGGCCGGGGTCGTGCGCGGAGTTCCGGGCGCGGCTCGACGAGGCGCTCTCGGAGTTCTCGCCCGCCCCGTCGCGGCCCTCGTCCGACGGGCGCGAGCTCGCGCCGACGGTCCGCGAGAAGACCGGCGAGCAGATGATCCTCGTCCCCGGCGGGCCGTTCCTGAGCGGGCAGCAGCGCAGGAAGGTCCACGTCGACGCGTTCTACATGGATCGCACGCCGGTCACGAACCGCCAGTTCAAGGCGTTCCTCGACGTGACCGGGTACCGCCCCGACGACGACGACGCGAGCCGGCTCCTCACCCATTTCAGGCGCGGCGAGATCCCCGCGGGCCTCGAGGACCACCCCGTTGTGTACGTGTCGTGGGACGACGCGCGGGCCTACGCCAACTGGGCCGGCAAGCGCCTGCCGACCGAGGCCGAGTGGGAGAAGGCCGCGCGCGGCACCGACGGCCGGAAATACCCGTGGGGGCGCGCCGAGCCCGGGCCCACGCGCGCGAACTACGACAACCGCGAGGGCGGGACGGTGCCCGTCGGCTCGCTGCCGGGGGGCGCCTCTCCTTACGGCATCCTCGACCTCGCCGGCAACGTGTGGGAGTGGTGCGAGGACTACGACGATCCGCACTTCTATGCGGACGGCCCCTCCCACAACCCGCGCAACACGCGGCCCTCGGATCGGCCGCTGCTCGTGATGCGCGGCGGCTCGTGGATGTACGGCGCGCAGTCGCTCCGCACCTGGGCGCGCACGAGCTTCGAGGCGCACTACCGCTTCGCCGGCGGCGGCTTCCGCTGCGTGCGAACGGCCTCGTCGAGCTGAGGGCGCGGGGCGGCGGCTGCTCGGCGCACGTGCGGCGGCTCGGCGCGGGCTCGGCGGCTCCGCAGGCTCGGCTGTTCGGCGGGGGCGCGCGGCGCACGAGCGCCTGGTCAACCGGCGGCGGCGCGGATAGAACGCCGGGCGCAGATGCAGACGAACAGGGCCAGGGCGAGCGGCGGCGTCCGCGTGCGGCTGACCGGCGTCCGGCGCGTCTTCCCGGTGCTGGACGACGCGGGCCGCGCGCCGGGGGACGGCGCCCCCGGCGTGATCGCGATCGACGGCATCGATCTCGACATCGCGCCTGGCGCGTTCGTCGCGCTCCTCGGGCCCTCCGGGTGCGGCAAATCCACGCTGCTGCGGCTCGTCGCCGGGCTGGACCGCGCCGACGCCGGCGCGGCCGTCGTGGAGGCCGAGGAGGCGCCGGGGGGCGAACGCCGCGCGGGCGGCGCAGGCGGCGCGCGCGCGCCCCTCGCGTATGTCTTCCAGGACGCCCACCTCCTGCCCTGGCGGAGCGTCCTCGAAAACGCCGCCCTGCCGCTCGAGCTCGCCGGCGCGCCGCTCGACGAGCGCCGCGCGGCGGCGCGGGCGGCGCTCGTCCAGGTCGGCCTGGCCGACGCGGGCGCGCGGTACCCGGCCGAGCTCTCCGGCGGCATGCGCATGCGCGTATCGCTCGCCCGCGCGCTGGTCACGCGCCCTCGGCTGCTCCTGCTCGACGAGCCGTTCGCCGCGCTCGACGAGCTCACGAGGAGCCGGCTCGACGACGAGCTCCGCGCGCTCTGGGCCGAGCTCGGCATGACGGTGCTCTTCGTGACCCACTCGATCACCGAGGCCGCCTACCTCGCCGAGCGCGCCGTCGTCCTGTCCCCGCGGCCGGCGCGCGTCGTCGCCGACCGCACGCTTTCGCTGCCGGACAAGCGGACGGCCGCGCTGCGCACCGAGCCCGCGTTCGCGCGCGAGGTGCGCGCGCTGCAAGAGGCGCTGGAGAGCGGCGGGGCGTGAGGCCCCGCGGGTAGAACAAGCGCGCTGTCGGACTCCGGCGCTGCACGACACTCTCGCTATCGAGCGTGGGCAGCGCGATCGGCACTCGCACCCAGGTCACCTCCAACAGCGTCCGTGCGCCGGAGCTCTCGGCCCCCACCGCGGCCGTCCCCACGGCTCGCGTGGCCCGCTCCCCCTCTCCCCCGCTTGCCGCTGACCGCTGCCGCGCGCAACGCCCATCGTGGGCAGAGCTCCCACTCGCCGCACGATCCCGCGCGCGAACGCGCTTCCATGCCGACAGCGCGCTCGTACAATCGCCTCATGCCCACGCGCCCCCGGCGGTTGCTTCCCCGCGCTCTTCCTTGGTTTTTGCTCGCTGCAGCGGCCTGCGGCGATGATCCGGATGTCGCCCTGCCACCCGGCGACGGCGGCGGAGGCAACGGCGGCACGAGCAGCAGCTCGGGCGATGGCGGCGGGTTCGTCGGGTCGATGGCCGCGTCGGGCGGCGCAGGCGGCGAGAGTGGCTGTGAGGGCGTGAGCTGCCGGGCGGACCAGCACTGCGAGGAGGAGGACGGACAGGGCACCTGCGTCAACAACACGTGCGACGACCTCACCTGCGACGCGACCGAGGTGTGCGAGACGCCCCCGGACGCAGGCGCGCGCTGCGTCGATATCGCCTGCCAGAGCGACCTCCAGTGCGCGTTCAACCAGTTCTGCAACGGCACCATCTGCGTCGTCGATGCCTGCACGGCCGGCGAGCGGACGTGCGACGGCAACAGCCTCCAGCTGTGCGTGTCGAACGGCAGCACCGCGAGCGAGCTCTTCACGTGCGGCGGATCGGCCTACTTCGAGAGCACGTGCACCGACGACGGCGCCGGGACCGCCAGCTGCCCCTGCGAGGACGACTGGGACTGCCCCACCTATGCCTCCTGCGAGGTCGGATCCTGCTCCGGCACGGGCGCCGCGCCCACGTGCCTCTTGCCGCCGGAGCCGTTCGCGGGCGCCCTGCCGCAGAACGAGATCCAGTGGGGAGGGGAGAACCGCGCCAACTCCGACGCCGCCAACAGCCCGTTCAAGACCTCGGCGCAGACCGTCATGACGCCGCTCGTCGCCAACCTCGACGACGACAACGGCGACGGGCTCATCAACGAGCTCGACTTCCCCGAGATCATCTTCACGACGTTCTGCGGCTCGAATTTCGGCAAGCAGGGCGTCCTCCGGGCGATCCACGGCGGCGGGCCCCGCAAGGGAGAGAACTACTTCGCGGTGCTCGGCGCGCAGGTCTGGCACGAGGGCGACCCCATCGACGCGCCCTACGCCTGCGCCGACGCGACGCTGATGCCGACCGCCGGGCTGGCCGTCGGCGATCTCGACGGCGACGGCGTCCCCGAGATCGTCGCGATCACCGCCGTCGTGACGGGGTCTGGGGCCACGGAGGTGACGAAGACAGGGCTCCAGATCTTCAGCAACACGGGCGAGACCAGGGTCCTCGTGAACGAGATCTGGACGGGCTACAACGAGCCGTCGCCCGCGCTCGCCAACATCGACGGACAGGGGCTCCCGGAGATCGTGGTCGGGCCGAACGTGTTCACGTTGCGCGTCGACGAGGCGACCCGCGAGCTCTCCATCGTCGACCACTTCAAGGGCGACAAGGCTCAAGGGATACAGGGGTCTCCGACGAACCCGCAGAACCGGCTCGGGCCCATCGCGTGCGTCGCGAACCTCGACGACGACCCCCGGCTGGAGATCGTCGCGGGCAGCACCGCCTATATTCTGCCCCGCCCGCCGCCCGGCGTGACGAGCAGGGCCGGGTGCGCGCCGCCGTACACCGACAAGGACGCGACGGCGTTCTGCGAGGGCAAGCTCCTCGAGCTCTGGGACGGGCAGGCCGTCAACGGCACGGCCGGGATCCCGAACGCGCAGCGCGACGGCCTCTGCGCCGTGGCCGACGTCCTCGGAGAGGACCAGGACGCCGCGCCCGGGCCCGGCAACCCGCTCGATAAGGCCCCGGAGGTGATCCTGTTCAACAACGGGTACTTCTTCGTGCTCAACGGGCAGGACGGCACCATCAAGCGCCGCCAGGTGATGACGGCCGAGGGCACCACGTTCGACGGCGGCGCCCCGAACGTGGACGACTTCGACGGCGACGGCTTCCCCGAGGTCGGCACGGCGTTCGGCCTCCGCTACATGATGTTCGATCTCCAGGCGCCGACGGCCGAGTGCCCGGCGTGGCCCAACGCGTTCACCGACGCGGGCACGGGGCTGCAGGGCAACCCGGAGCGGACCCCGAACGGGAAGCCGTGCACAACGGACGAGGAGTGCGGCGCCCCGGGCGCGGCGACGTGCAACCAGCAGCGGGGCACCTGCGTCTGCTACCACAACGGCTGGCAGCGCTTGACCGAGGACGACTCGAGCCGCACCACCGGGTCGAGCGTGTTCGACTTCAACGGCGACGGCGCCGCCGAGGTCATCTACAACGACGAGTGCTACTTCCGCATCTACGACGGCGTGACGGCCGACGTCCTGTTCAAGGTGCCCTCGCCGAGCCGCACCCGGTCCGAGTACCCGATCGTCGCCGACGTCGACA
This sequence comes from Sorangium sp. So ce327, assembly GCF_051530205.1. Classification (NCBI taxonomy): domain Bacteria; kingdom Pseudomonadati; phylum Myxococcota; order Polyangiales; family Polyangiaceae; genus Sorangium; species Sorangium sp. So ce327. The sequence goes on from NZ_CP150330.1 coordinate 8,261,430, forward strand.
ACGACGGCAACGCGGAGATCGTGTTCGGCACCTCGAACGAATCGACGCATTGCTCGCAAGGCACCGACTACAACAACGGCCTCGAGGTCTGGGGCGCGCAGAACGACCTCTGGGTCTCGGCGCGCCGCATCTGGAACCAGCACAGCTACCACGTGACGAACGTGCTCGAGAGCGGCGGCATCCCCCTGAAGGAGCCCGAGAGCTGGAAGGCGTACGGCGGCCGCGCCTACAACACCTACCGCTCGAACCCGCGGTCGTACGGCATCGCGCCGGATCTCGCGCTGAGCGGCATCCAGGTCTCGTCCCCGGACGCGACCTGCGGCGAGCTCACCGACGAGGTCGCCATCACCGTGCGCGTCGAGAACCTCGGCGATCTCCGCGTAGGCCCCGGCGTCGCCATCAACTTCTACGGCGAGTGGGACACGCCGGACGTTGATGAGCCGCTCTACGGTGACGACCTCGCCCCGCTGAAGTTCGTCCTCCAGAGCAGCATCGAGCCGCACAGCTCGTTGCTCCTCACGGTGCACTACAACGCCGCGCACAACGCGCAGCAGACGCTGCCCGCCCGCGTGCGCGCCGTCGTGGACGAGGACGCCGTCGAGCGCGAGTGCCACGAGGACAACAACGCGCTCACCGCGCCCCTCGACGCCGGCAGCGCGCGCCCGGACCTCCAGATCGAGATCGGCCGGGTGAACACCAACAAGTGCGCCGTGAAGCAGGTCGACGTCCCGACGACCGTCACCAACGCCGGCTCCGCGCCGGCCAGCGACGTGCGGATCCGGTACTACGCGGGCGATCCCGGCCAGGGCGGGACGGCGCTCCACGAGGAGATCATCCCGGGGCCGATCGCGCCCGGGGCGAGCGTGAACCGCACCGCCACCATCGAGAAGTTCCCGTCGAACCTGTCGATCCTGATCTACGCCCTCGTCGATCCGGACGGGGCGATCGACGAGTGCAACGACGGGAACAACAAGGACGCGGCCTCGGACAAGCTCCTGTGCCCGGAGATCAACTGACGCGCCGGCGTCCGGCCGGCGGGCCTCCCCGCCAGCCGGACGCGCGCCACGCCGGCGCCGCGCGCCACGCCGGCGCCGCGCTGACGCGCGCTGGCGCGCGCTGACGCGCGCTGACGCGCGCTGACGCACGTTCACCGGCTCCCGCCCGGGGCGCGGTGCTATGCCTGTGCGCCCCGCCGCGCCGCTGGCGGCGCCCCGCGAGGCGCGCCGCCCCGGCGCGCTGCACCCCGCGCCCCACGCGCCGCGACCCAAGCCCCCACAGCGCCATGCTCGGAACCTCGAACCTCTCGAAATCATTCGGTGATCGGACCCTCTTCGAGGGCGTCTCGCTCAAGCTGAACCCCGGATCCCGCTACGGCCTGGTGGGCGCGAACGGCTCGGGGAAGACCACCTTCCTGAAGATCGTGGCGGGCGACGAGCCCGCGAGCGACGGGAGCGTCAGCATCCCGAAGGACGCCCGCGTGGGTGTGCTCCGGCAGGATCGGTTCCTCAGCGACGACCAGATCATCCTGGATCTCGCGATGATGGGCGATCGCGTCGTGTGGGAGGCGCTCGTCGAGTCGCGCCGCCTCGCGGAGGACGGCGGCGACGCCGGCCGGGTGGCGGACCTCGAAGATCGCATCCGCGCCCACGACGGCTACACGCTGGAGGCGCGCGCGAGCGCCGTGCTCGAGGGGCTCGGCATCCCCGTCGAGGCGCACCGGAGGCCGCTCTCCACGCTCTCGGGCGGCTTCAAGCTGCGCGTGCTGCTCGCGCAGGTGCTCCTCGGCGGCGCGGACGTGCTGCTGCTCGACGAGCCCACGAACCACCTCGACATCCTCTCCATCCGCTGGCTCGAGAGGTTCCTGGCCGGCTACAAGGGCTGCGCGGTCGTCATCTCCCACGACCAGCGCTTCCTCGACAACGTCGCCACGCACATCCTCGACGTCGACTACGAGACGATCACGCTCTACACGGGCAACTACGCCGCCTTCGTCGTCGAGAAGCGGTCGATCCGCGAGCGCAAGCAGGCCGAGATCGCCCGCGCCGAGAAGATCATCGCGGACAAGCGCGCGTTCGTGGAGCGGTTCGGCGCGAAGGCGACCAAGGCGCGCCAGGCGCAGAGCCGGCTCAAGCAGATCGAGAAGATCGAGGTCGAGGAGCTCGCCGACACGTCGCGGCGTTCGCCGCTGTTCCGGTTCGCGATCCAGAGGCCGAGCGGGCGCGACGTGCTCGAGGCGAAGGGGATCTCGAAGTCGTACGGCGCGAAGCAGGTGCTGCGCGACGTGTCGCTGTCGGTGCGGCGGGGCGAGCGGGTCGCGGTGATCGGGCCGAACGGGCTAGGCAAATCGACGCTGCTCAAGATCCTCGTGGGCCGGCTCGCGGCCGACGCGGGCGGCGCGTCGTGGGGGCACGAGGCCCGCGTCGGCTACTTCGCCCAGGATCACCGCGAGCTGCTCGTCGACGGGTCGATGACGCCGCTCTCCTTCCTGTGGGCGGCGTGCCCCGACGAGTCGCCGAGCTACGTCCGCGGCCAGCTCGGCAGGGCGCTGTTCTCGGGCGACGACGTCGAGAAGAGCGTCGGCTCGCTCTCCGGCGGCGAGGCGGCGCGGCTCATCTTCTGCCGGATCATCGTCGAGCGGCCGAACGTGCTCGTGCTCGACGAGCCGACCAACCACCTCGACCTCGAGGCGATCGAGGGGCTCGTCGAGGGGCTCAAGGCGTTCGAGGGGACGGTGCTCTTCGTCTCGCACGATCGCTACTTCGTCTCCGAGCTGGCGACGCGCATCCTCGAGGTCACGCCGAGCGGGCCGCGCGATTTCCCCGGCACCTACGAGGAGTACCTGGCCGGCTGCGGCGACGATCACCTCGACGCCGACACGGTGGTGCTGAAGGCGAAGCGCGAGCACCAGAAGGCGGCCGCGCCTGCGGAGGCGGGCGGCTCCTGGGAGGAGCAGAAGCGGCGTCGCAACCGGCAGAAGGAGCTGCCCGCGCGGCGCGACAAGGTGCTCGCGTCCATCGAGGCGGCCGAGGCGCGGAAGAAGGCGATCCACGACCTCTACTGCAGCGACGGCTTCTTCGAGCGCACCGGACAGGCCGAGATCGCGGCGCTCCAGGCCGAGGACGAGGCGCTCGGCCCGCGCATCGACGCGCTCATGGCGGAGTGGGAGCAGATCGAGCAGGAGATCGCGGAGCTCGGGGCGGTCCAGGCGCAGTGAGGTCTTGCCGGGGTGCCCGGCCCCGGGAGAGGGGGTCCGCCGCGCGGCGCGGGGGCTCGCCTAATGCCCTCTTGTCTTGCGGCTGGCCATGTCGATGCCGACGGCCAGGATGAGGATGATGCCCTTGATGACCGGCTGCCAGAAGCTCTCCGTGTTCATCAGGCTCATCCCGTTGTCGAGCGAGGCCATGACGAGCGCGCCGAGCAGCGCGCCCCAGATGGTGCCCTGCCCGCCGAGGAGCGACGTGCCGCCGATGACGGCGGCCGCGATCGCGTCGAGCTCCATCATCCGGCCGGCGTCCGAGGTCGCGGAGCCGACGCGGGCGGTGAGCACCACGCCCGCGATGCCCGCCATCACGCCCATCAGCGTGAACACGGCGATGAGGTGACGATCGATGTTGATGCCGGAGTAGAAGGACGCCTCGCGGTTGCCGCCGATCGCGTAGAGGTGCCGCCCGAACGTCGTGTGCTTCGCGAGCACCGTGAACGCGGTCGCGAGCACGAGCACGACCAGCACGGGGAACGGGACACCCTCGTAGGAGTTCATCAGGGCGGCGAACGCGAGGGAGAACACGGCGAGCCCGATCCACGGGTAGCGCGCCGTGCCGGTGGCGCGCGCCGCCTTGTACAGCAGCCCGACGCAGAGGATGCCAGCGCCCGCCCAGCCGAGGGTGTGCGGCACGTACGCCTGACCCACGAACAGGTAAGGACGCGCCGGCGAGATGGACACACCGCCTGTCAAGCCCAGGATGGATCCCTGGAAGATGAGCATCCCGCCGAGCGTGACGATGAAGGGGGGAATCCGCAGCCGCGCCACGAGGGTCCCCTGCACGAAGCCAAGGACGGCCCCGAGCAGGAGCGGCAGGATGAAGGCGGCCGGCAGCGGCCAGCCGAGGCTCACGTAGATCATCGCCGATGAGGCGCCGAGCAGACCGGCGAGCGCGCCCACCGAGAGATCGATCTGCCCCGCGACGATGACCATCACCATGCCGATGGCCAGGATCGACGTCACCGACATCTGCCGCGCGAGGAGCGTCAGGTTGCGCGGCGTCACGAACGTCCCATCGGTCGTGATGGAGAAGGCAATCCAGATCGCGATGAGCGAGCCCACCATCGAGAGGGCGCGCCAGGGGATACGCACGCGAAGCTTGGCCTCGCTCATTCCGTCACCTTCCTCGTTGCAGCAGCCATCACGCGCTCCGCCGTCGCGTCCTTCCGGTCGAGGCAGGCCGTCGGTCTGCCCTGGTTGAGGACCAGCACGCGGTGGCTCATGCCAAGCAGCTCCGGCAGATCGGAGGACACGAGCACCACGGCGAGCCCATCCGAAGCGAGCTTGTGGATGAGCTGGTAGATCTCCGCCTTCGCCCCGACGTCGATTCCTCGGGTCGGCTCGTCGAGCAGCAGCACCCGGGGCCCCGTCATCAGCCATTTGCCGATGACGATCTTCTGCTGGTTGCCGCCCGAGAGCTGGTTCGCGAGCGCGAGCGGCCCAGACGCCTTCGTCCTGAGCGCCTTCATCTGCTCGACCGCCGTGACCTCTCGCTCGGCGTGATCGAGGAAGAGCCCCTTCACGAACCGCCGCAGGGTCGCGAGCGTGATGTTGTCGAGGAGGGTCGCCTCGAGCACGAGGCCGTAGCGCTTGCGATCCTCGCTGACGAGCGCGATGCCCGCGTCGATCGCCTGCTCGGGCGCCCTGAACGGCGGCGTCGCGGGCCCGCCTCGGACCGAGATCGCGCCGGTGACGCGGCTCGTCGCAGCGCCGAAGATCGTCGAGAGGAGCGCGGTGCGGCCGGCGCCCATGAGGCCGCCGATGCCCAGCACCTCGCCGGCGCGCACCTCGAAGCTCACGTCGCGCAGCACGAACCGCCCGGGGTGCCCGCCGTCCTCGACCGACCAGCCCTGGACCGACATCGCGACGGGGCCCTCCGGCGGCGGGGGGCAGGGGTAGAGGTTCGTCACCTCGCGGCCGACCATGTACGAGATGACGTTGTCGGGCGAGAGCGCGGTCCGCGGCTGGGTCGTGATCGACTTCCCGTCACGGAGGACCGTGATGCGGTCGGCGATCTCGAAGACCTCCTCGAGCCGGTGGCTGATGTAGATGCAGGAGACGCCGCGGGCGCGCAGATCGCGCAGCAGGCCGAGCAACGTCTTCACGCCGGACTCGGTGAGCGCCGCCGTGGGCTCGTCGAGGACGAGGATCTTCGCGTCCTTGAGCAGCGCCTTCGCGATCTCGACCATCTGCTGCTGGCCGATGCCCAGCTCCTTGATCGGGCGCTCGGGATCGATGTCGAGCCCGACGCGCGCGAGCGCCTCCCGCGCCAGGGCCCGCACCGCGTCCCAGTCGATGAGCCCACCGCGGACGGGCTCCCGCCCGAGCACGAGGTTCTCGGCGACGCTGAGATCGGGCACGAGCGCGAGCTCCTGCGCGATCAGCGCGATGCGGTGCTCCTCGGCGCTGCGCATGCTGCTGAACTGCACGACGCCGCCGTTCAAGCGGATCTCGCCGCCGTACGTGCCTGCGGGGTAGTAGCCGCACAGGATCTTGATGAGGGTGCTCTTACCCGCGCCGTTCTCGCCGCAGAGGGCGTGAATCTCGCCCTCCTGGAGGTCGAACGAGACGCCATCGAGGGCTTTCACACCGGGGAACTGCTTCGTGATCGATGCGAGCTCGAGGAGAGGCATTGTCCTGGGCGCAAGGGGGCGTCAGCGCGCGGCCACGTTCGCCTGGGAGGGGGCTGCGATGCAAGCACTTTGTTGGAAGCGCGCAGAGGATCCAGGCGCGCAGGTCGTCACGCGTCACGCGTCACGCGTCACGCGTGTTTCCTGGGAGGTGCGGGGGGCGAAGAATGTATGAGAGCCCCCGGCGAGGGATCCCGGAGCGACCCGGGCGACGGCGCTCAGTTGTAGAAGCCGAGGTCGTCGATGTAGAGGTCGAACTCGGGTGCCTTGCCGATCTGGAACTGGAGCGAGTAGAGCTTCGCCGCGTCGATCTGCTCGGTGCCCGCCGGATCGCCCCAGCCGCCCTGCTTCAGCTCCGCGAAGGGAATGGTGAACTGCTGCCACTCCTCGGTGGCGGCGAAGGTCTTCTGCCACGCGTCGCACTTGTCTGAACAGGCACCGCCGGCAGCATCCGTCCCCGGGTCGGAGATCATGACGGTCGCGCTCGTGCCGGAGCCCGGGCCGAGCTTCGCCCAGAAGGTGATTCCGGTGTACGCCGAGGCGTCATAGGTGGCCTTGACCCCCTCGGGGCTGTTCAGATCGAAGCCGAAGCCAGCGCCCCACTCTGTGAAGCCCGTCCCCCACGAGCGCGCCGCGTACGTGCTCTGCCCGCGCGCCGGCTCGAGCGCCGTCATCGTGAAAGGCTCTGCCCCGGTCCCCTCCGGATCGGGCGGCGGGGTCTGCGTGGCCCCCTCCGTCGCGTCATTGAAGGTGTACCAGTAACCAACACGCCCGCCGTCGGCCAGGATGGCGTTGTCGTTGTCCTCCATGTCATCGATCATCTCGATCGTCTGGGGGCCGGCGCCCGCGCCCGTCGACGCCGAGGTGCTCGCGGCCGTCGAGGCCGTGGAGGTGTCGGTGCTCCCCGTGCTCGTCGTCGTGGTCGTCGGGTCCACGGTGCCCGCGGAGGTCGTGCTGCCGGCGCTGCCGGCGCCGCCCGCGCCCCCGCTCCCGCTCCCGCTCCCGCCACCGTCGTCGTCGCCGCACGCGGCGAACGCCGCGACAGCCAGTCCACAGACCACCAAGTTAAAAGCACGCAGGAAAATTCTAGTTGTCATACGTTCACATCTCCGTATCTACGTTATTCTAATCAGCGCTCGCTCTGGGCCGGACGTCAATTGAATCGAGGAGCGTCCTGGCGCGGCGAGTATCGCCTGGAAGCTCAGGCCCTGCAACCTTCTTCTTTCCTCGCTGCAATCCATCTTTGTCATCGTTCGCCATCGTTCGCCGTCGTTCGCCCTGGAAGCGAGGCTCGCGCGAATGTCCTTGTTGGGGCCGCTCGCAACGGCGGTGGCATGTTCGGAGCGTCGTTGAGACGTGAGCGCCTGGATCAGCGCGAGTGGCCGCCTGCTTGCAAGGCGCCTTCGCGGGCTCTCTCGGCGAGGCTCGAAGGAGGAAAGATGGCACGGGCGAAGGCTGGCCGGCGAGCGCGCGCCGCGGCGCAGAGGAGCGCGCAGAGCGCGGACCGGGAGCAGAGCGGCGGTGAAGGCGCGCCCCCGACGGAGCAGGAGAGAGCCCCGCGGAGAGAGCGGCAGAGCGCCGCGGCGCAGCGCGCGAGCTGCGCGCGGCTGCCGGGGAGGAGGGGAATCGCGGGGCTGCTCCTGAGCCGGCTGGAGACGGCGGCATACCGCATCTACGAGCGGGTCGCCGGGCTGTCCGAGGAGCGGCCGGCGCTCGGGGTCGAGCTCGCGGCGTCGGCGCTGCGGGCGCTCGGGGCCCGCGCCCCGCGGGTCGTGAGCAGCGTCACGGTGAGCCGCGCGCGGGCGGCGGTCCTGCACGCGCTGCAGGACGCGGCGGGCGTGCGGCGCCTCCTGCCGAGCATCGGGCGCGTGGAGGCCGGCGCGAAGAGGCAAGCCTCGACGATCCGGGCGGCCCGCGCGGGTGGCCCGGAGCGCACGCCGGCAGGGGTCGTTTCGCTCGCGACCGCGCCGGGCGACGGGGGCACGGAGATCAAGGTGGTGTTGCCGGGCGCGCGGCCGCGGGGGCGGCTCGCGCGCGCGGCGGGCGAGCTGCTGGCGGAGCTGCCCAGGCGGCAGCTGCGGGGCGAGCTGCGGCGCCTGAGGCAATGGATCGAGATCGGCGAGATCCCGACGACGGCGGGGCAGCCGTCCGGCCGGGCAGACCGTGAGAGGGAGTGACCATGCGCGCGATCTGCTGGAATGGGGTGGATGACATCGTCGTGGAGTCGGTGCCCGAGCCGAAGCTCATCAGCCCGCACGACGCCATCGTCCGCGTCTCGCTGTCGTCGGTCTGCGGCTCGGATCTGCACCTGCTCCACGGGTACGTCCCGACGATGAAGCAGGGCGACATCCTCGGGCACGAGTTCCTCGGCGAGGTCGTGGAGACGGGCGCCGAGGTGAAGCGGGTGCAGCGCGGCGATCGGGTCGTCGTGTCGTCCATCATCGGGTGTGGGCGGTGCGCGTATTGCCAGCGCGAGCTGTGGTCGCTCTGCGAGAACTCGAATCCTCATCACGTGGTGACGGACAGGGTGTTCGGGGACACGACGGCCGCGATCTTCGGCTACTCGCATGCTTTCGGGGGCTTCGCGGGCAGCCACGCCGAGTACGTGCGCGTGCCGTTCGCGGATCACGGCGCGTTCAAGGTCCCCGACGGGGTGCGGGACGAGAGCGCGCTGTTCGCCTCCGACGCGCTCTCGACGGGCTACATGGCGGCGGAGCTCTGCGACATCCGTCCGGGCCAGGTCGTCGCCGTCTGGGGGTGCGGGGGCGTCGGTCAGATGGCGATCAAGAGCGCCTATCTCCTCGGCGCCGAGCGCGTCATCGCGATCGACCGGATCGCGGACCGCCTGGCGATGGCGAGGGCGCACGGGGGCGCCGACGCCGTGAACTACGCCGACGTCGACGTCCAGGAGGCGCTCCGCGAGATGACGGGCGGGCGCGGCCCCGACGCCTGCATCGACGCGGTGGGCATGGAAGCCGACGGGACGGGCCTGCAGCACGCGGTCGATCGGGTGAAGCAGGCGTTCCGGATGCAGAGCGACCGCCCGCTCGTGCTGCGCGAGGCGATGCTGGCCTGCCGCAAGGGCGGCACGGTGTCCATCGTGGGCGTCTATTCCGGGTTCGCCGACAAGATCCCGCTCGGCGCGCTCATGAACAAGGCGCTCATCGTCAGGACCGGCCAGCAGCACGGACAGCGGTACATCCCGCGGCTGCTCGATCACATCCAGCGCGGCGACATCGATCCGTCGTACCTCCTGACGCACCGGATGTGCCTCGACGACGGGCCGCGCGGATACCGCCTCTTCGAGGCGCGCGCGGAGGCGTGCGTGCGCGCGGTGTTCGCCCCCTGACCCTGGCGAGGCCGCCGCCCCCGACCGCGAGCGCTAGCGCTCCTGCCCCTTCGCCAGGGTCGCCTGGATGGCCTGCGCCCGCTTCATGTGGCTCGCCGTCTCGTCGCGAATGCGCTGGAGCTCCCGCTTCATCTCCTGGTTCTTCACCCTCGGGATGGCCTGCTCGTCCAGCATCCGCAGGGCATGGGCGTGCATCCTCACCTGGATGGCCATGTACGTCTGGTCGAATTTCTCGGCCGGCTGCTGCTGGAGGTACGCCGCGATGATGGCCGAGTGCCCGGCGATCATCGCGCTCGCCCGCGTCGGCTCCGCCTTGATCCGGAGGCGCTGGAGGAGCGCGCTCAGGCGGATGTTCCCCTGGGTGTGGGCCTCGAGCATCTCCCTGGCGAAATCCTTCACCTCGCGCGACCGCGCCTGTTTGCGGGCGATCATCGCAAGAGAGATCTCGACCTTGTTGGCCACGGAGATCACCTTGGCGAGGGCGCCGTCCGACACCTGTGTCTCCTCGGACCGCGGGCTCGCCTCCTCCAGCCGCTGCTGCAGCTGGGAGATCTGCGCGCCCTGATGGACGTGACCTCCACGCCCACCCGCGTGCGCGGAGCTGCCGATGACGCTCGCGGCGAGCGCGGCGATCACCGCGACGCGATGCTTGAAATGATGGCGCATCATGGTGGATTCCCTTCCTGGATTTCCGCGGCGCGCTTCACCGGCCGATCCGTGGATGCCCGCGGCTCACGACGTCTCGAACGTCAAGCAAGCGGCGGACCCGCTCTCGACGTAATCCGAGGGACTGCCCTGCTCATGGCGCTGCGCGCGGGCGCGCTCGCGGGGCGATCGCCGCACACCCGGGGAGTCGTCCCCGCCGCATCTCGGGATTCCACGTCAAACCCATCAAGCTGGCCATCCCCCGTTGAATCGAGCGTGCAACCCGACAAAGGCGCTCGCCTCCACGAAAGGCGCGCTCTCCGGCGGAGGCCCGGCTCCCTCGGCAATCGCGCTCCTCCGGGAAATCCCCTGCCCCCCGAGGTGGGAGGGGCTTGCGGGGCGCGGGTCCCGGTGGTCAAGTGAAGCGTGGAGCGGCCCCGGGCCGCCTCGCGCGCTGGCGAAGAGCTCGCCCGGGGGGCCTCCGCGAATTCGCACATGCCTGACCGCGGCTTCATCCTCACGCCCACGACCCGGGTCGTCGCCGGGTGCCCGGAGATCCACCTCCACGCGGTGATGGAGGACGGCGCGCCGGCGCTCGTCATCGAGGACAGGTTCAGGCCCTACTTCTTCGTGCGCGCCCGCGACGAGGACGTCGCGCGGCGGCTCGCGGATCGCCGCGTCTCTCCGCAGGCGCTCGAGACGCTCGACGGAGAGCCGGTCCTGCGCGTCGAGGCCGCGCTCCCGCGGGACGTCGCGGCGCTGCGCGACAGGCTGGCCGAGGCCGGCGCCGACGCCCTCGAGGCGGACGTGCGCTTTCCCTACCGCTTTCTCATCGATCGCGGCATCCGCGGGGCGTTCGCGGTCTCCGGGCCCTTCGAGCTCCACCCGGGCGTCGGGCGCGTGTACCGCAATCCCACGCTCGTCCCCGCGAGCTTCGTCCCCCGCCTCCGCGTGCTCTCGCTCGATATCGAGACGAGCCTCGACGGCGAGCACCTCTATGCCATTGGCCTCGCGGGGGCGGGCGGCGAGCGCTGCCTCCTCGTCCGCGACGAGCCGGCGCCGGGCGGGCTCCCCGCCTTCGTCGAGCGCTTCCCTGACGAGCGGACGCTCCTCGAGCGCTTCCTCGAGCTCGTCGCGCAGGCGGACCCCGACGTCCTCACCGGCTGGAACATCCCGGATTTCGATCTGCCCGCGCTCCAGCGTTATTGCCGGCGCGCCGGGCTCCTGTGCGCGCTCGGGAGGGGCGATGACGAGATCGCGATCCTGCGCGATCCGGGCTTCTCGCGCGAGGCGCGCGCCGTCCTGCCGGGGCGGGTGGTGCTCGACGGCCTCGCGCTCCTCCGCGGCGCCTTCCTGCGGCTGGACGATTACCGCCTCGAGACCGCCGCTCGGACGATCCTCGGGCGCGGCAAGCTGTTCGGGCCAGACGACCGGGGCGAGCAGATCGAGGCGTCGTACCGCGACGACCCGGCGCGGCTCGCGGAGTACAACCTCGAGGACGCGCGCCTCGTCCGGGATCTGCTCGAGAAGACAGGGCTCATCGAGCTCTCGGCGCGGAGGAGCCTTCTCAACGGCATGCAGCTCGACCGCGTGGGGGCGCAGATCGCCGCGATCGACTCGCTCTACCTGCCCGCGCTCCGCGCCCGCGGCAAGGTCGCGCCCTCGGTGTCGAGGGAGGGGCCGGAGGGAGGGGCGGAGATCGCCGGCGGCCTGGTGCTCGATTCGCTGCCGGGGCTCTACCGCAACATCGTTGTGTACGATTACAAGAGCCTCTATCCGAGCCTCATTCGCACGTTCAACATCGACCCGCTGACGTTCGTCGCCGGGGGCGCGGGGCCGCCGGAGGCGCTCATCGTGACGCCGGGCGGCGCGGCCTTCCGGCGCGGCGAGCCGGGCATCTTGCCCGAGCTCGTCGCGCGCCTCTGGGACGAGCGGGCCGAGGCGCGGCGGGCGGGCGACGAGCGGGGCGCGATGGCCATCAAGATCCTCATGAACTCGCTCTTCGGCGTGCTCGGCTCCCCCGCGTCGCGCCTGTTCTCCCCCGAGGTCGCGAACGCCATCACGCGCGCCGGGCAGCACGTCATCAGGCTCACGGCCGAGGCGGTGCGGAGGGCCGGGCACCGGGTGCTTTACGGGGACACCGACTCTCTCTTCGTCGATATAGGCGAGCCGGACGCGGCGCGCGCCGTCGCCCGGGCCGAGGAGCTCCGCGACGCCCTCTCCGGGTCGGTCGCCGCCGAGATCGCGAGGACGTTCGGCTGCGAGAGCCGGCTGGAGCTCGAGTTCGAGAAGGTCTATGCGCGCTTCCTCCTGCCCGAGCTGCGCGGCGCCGCGCAGGGCAGCAAGAAGCGCTATGCGGGCCTCGTCGCCGGGGAGGGCGGCGACAAGCTCGAGATCGTCGGGCTCGAGGCGGTCCGGCGGGACGCGAGCGCGGTCGCGCGGCGCTTCCAGCGGGAGCTGCTCGACCTGGTCTTCCACGATCGCCCGGTGGAGGGCTTCGTGCGGAGCTTCGTGACGGAGCTCCGCGCGGGGCGGTTCGACGCGGAGCTCGTCTACAAGAAGGCGCTGAGGAAGCCGCTCGGCGCTTACACGAAGACGACGCCGCCGCACGTGAAGGCGGCCCGCAAGCTGGGCGGCGACGCGGGGCGGATCGTGGCCTATGTGATCACGCGCGCTGGCCCCGAGCCGGCGGGCCAGACGACGGCGCCGCCGGACTACGATCATTACGTGTCGCAGCAGCTCAAGCCGATCGCGGACTCGGTGCTGCGGTGGCTGGGCGGGGTCGATTTCGATGAGATGACGGGCGCGCGGCGGCAGCTCTCGCTGTTCTGACCCGGCGCTGGTCGCGCGAGGCGAACCCGGGGGCGGGCGGGCGGGCGCGTGGCGGAGTCTCCGGAGGCGCGCCGGGAGATCGAGAGCTCACGGGCGCGCCCGGGGAGCTCACGTGGCCGACAGCGCGTCGGAGACCATCGCGCGCGCCTCGTCGAGCACGCGATCGAGGTGCGCCTGGTCCTTGAAGCTCTCCGCGTAGATCTTGTAGACGTCCTCGGTCCCCGAGGGCCGCGCGGCGAACCAGCCGTTCTCCGCGACGACCTTGAGCCCGCCGATCTCGCCGCCGTTGCCGGGCGCGCGCGTGAGCTTCGCGGTGATCGGCTCGCCCGCGAGGGTCTCGGCGCGCACCGCGTCGGGGGAGAGCTTCTTGAGCACGCTCTTCTGGCTCGGCGTGGCCGGCGCGTCGATGCGCGTGTAGATCGGCGCGCCGAACCGCGCCGTGAGGTCGCGGTAGTGCTCGGCCGGGTCGCGCCCGGTGCGGGCGAGGATCTCGGCGGCGAGCAGGTCGAGGAGGATACCGTCCTTGTCCGTCGACCACACCTGCCCGTTCTTCCGCAGGAACGAGGCGCCCGCGCTCTCCTCGCCGCCGAAGCCGAGCGAGCCGTCGAGCAGCCCGTCGACGAACCACTTGAAGCCGACCGGCACCTCGCGGAGCGGGCGGCCGAGGTCCTTCGCCACCCGATCGATCATGCTGCTCGAGACGAGCGTCTTGCCCACGGCCGCGTCGGACCGCCAGAGCGGGCGGTTCCGGAAGAGGTAGGACACCGCCACGGCGAGGTAATGGTTCGGGTTCATCAGCCCGGCGCTGCGGGTGACGATGCCGTGGCGATCCGAGTCGGCGTCGTTGCCGAACGCGAGATCGTAGTCGTCCTTGAGCGCGATGAGGTTCGCCATCGCGTGCGGCGACGAGCAGTCCATGCGGATCTTGCCGTCGTGATCGAGGGGCATGAAGCTGAAGGTGGGGTCGACGGCCTGGTTCACCACCGTGATATCCAGCCCGAATTTCTCGGCGATCGGCGCCCAGTACGCGATGTTCGAGCCGCCGAGCGGATCGACGCCGATGCGCAGCTTCGCGCCGCGGACGGCCTCGAGATCGACGACGTTGCCGAGATCGGCGACGTAGGGGCCGATGAAATCGTACGGGTGGGTCGTCGGCGCGCGCAGCGCGGCCTCGTAGGGCGTGCGCTTCACGCCCGCGTTGTCGCCGCGGAGCAGCTCGTTGGCGCGCGCCTCGATCCAGCCGGTGACGGCGGTGTCGGCCGGCCCGCCGTTCGGTGGGTTGTACTTGATGCCGCCGTCGTCGGGCGGGTTGTGCGACGGCGTGATCACCACGCCGTCCGCGAGCCCCGAGGTGCGCCCGCGGTTGGCCGTGAGGATCGCGTGCGAGATGGCCGGCGTCGGCGTGACGCCGTTCCGCTCGGCGATGAGGACGTCGACGCCGTTGGCCGCGAAGACCTCGATCACGCTGCGCTGCGCCGGCTCCGAGAGCGCGTGCGTGTCCATGCCGAGGTAGAGCGAGCCCGTCGTGCCCTCCTTCGCGCGGTAGTCGCAGATGGCCTGCGCGACCGCGAGGACGTGCGCCTCGTTGAAGCTGCGCCGCGCGGCCGAGCCGCGGTGGCCGGAGGTGCCGAAGGCGACGCGCTGCTGCGGATCGCTCATGTCGGGGCGCTCGCTGTAGTACTGCGCGCGCAGCGTGTCGGGATCGATCAGCACATCGGGAGGGGCCTTGCGGCCCGCGAGGGGGTGGAGCGGCATGAGCCCCCGCATAGCCGAGCGCGCGGGACGAGCCAACCCTTCCACGGGGCGCCCCGGGCGCCGCGCAGGGGCGCGGCTAGATTGCCGCGCGTGCGATTCCCGGCGATCCTCTCGCCCGTGACCGCGCCGCTCCGGCTGCTGCTCCTCCCCGGCCTCGACGGCACCGGCGCGCTCTTCGAGCCAAGGCGTCGGCGCGCGCGATCGAGGCCTTCCTGAGGCGCGCGGCCGGCAAGGTGGAGGCCTGAGCGCCGCTCGCCTCGCCGCCCCCCGCGGGAGGCCGTGGCGGTGGCGCGGAGGGCCCGCCCCCCCACGCGCTCAGGATCGGCGGTTCACAGCGGCCTGTCGTTCGCCGCCGCCTCGAGCCAGTCCGCGCACGCGCCGTCCTCGGCGGGCGGCTGAACGCCCTTGAGGAGATACCACGCCTCCCGGTGCTCCGCGCGGGCGCCGGGCGAAACGCGCTGCAGCGGGCCGAGCGACTCGATCTCGAGCATGTCCGCGTTCGTGAACGTCTCGAAGTTGCACCCCATGTCCGGGTACGTGGCGCCCTCGATGAACGGGAACCGCTTCAGGAACACGTTCCCGTGGTTCGCGTACGCCGCGTAGCCCTGGGTCACGAGCGCACCCACCTTCTGCGGCCCCTTGCCCGCGACCTGCCGCAGGCGGATCACGCGCTTGCCCCAGGTCCACCGGGGCTCGGCCATGTCGGTGTACGACCACAGCACGAGCGGCCGCGCCGGCAGGACGCGATCGGGGTGCGGGACGAACGGCGCCTGCGGGAACAGGCACTCGCCGCCGCCCGCCATCACGGAGAGCGACCACGGGGCGAACTCGACGGCATAGGCGCTGTGGTTCTCGATCGCATGATCGATGACGAACCTGCCCGCCGCGGCGTCCGCCGCGATGCGGACCTCCTTCTGCATTCCGTACCTGTCCGGCGCGGTCCGGAGCACGAGCGCGCCGTTCTCCTCCCGGTGGTCGACCGGATCGTTGTCGGGCTGCAACGTCCGCTGCTCGTCCTCGGGGCCGATCCAGAGCCGGTGACCGCCGTAGAACCTGTAGTGGGTCCCGCCTGTCGCGCCCATGTCCTCGGGGATCTCGGAGAACTCGTTCGGACCGCCGATGACGCCGTACCGGATGATGCGCGGGCCGATGTCGAGCGTGACGACGAGCTCCGTGTCACCGCAGACGAGGCGCGCGGCGCGCTTCCAACCACCGTAAGGGATGATCTCCATGCCGGAGGTCTCGTACCGCAGAACCGGAGGGCGGTTCAACCCCGACGGCCGCGCCCGCTCCCACGCCATCGCCCTGGACATCCGGCGCCGGAGCCGCCTCGCCCCGCCGCGCGGCCGCTCAGGTGCCGCTGCCGGCGAGGCGCTCCGGGGGCGCGAAGTCGGCCGGGCGGCCGCCGAGGCCCATCGAGATGACGCGCCGCCAGCGGAGGTCGCCGAGGTCGAGCGCGAGATCCTGCAGGTGCGGCAGCGCGTGCGCGCGGCTCGACGCGGCGGCGATCGCGCGGAGCAGCGGCACGACGAGGGGCGAGCGCTGCCGGGGCACGCCGAGCTGCTCGGCGAGCTCGTCGCCCAGCACGGCCCGGGAGAGGCCGCAGGAGACGGCCATGAACCGCTCGGCGCTCCGGCGCTCGCCGTCGGTCCGCGCGCTGCGCACCCTGCGGCTGAGCAGCGCGTCCACGAGCATGCGCGAGTCGTGATCCGGCGCGCCCTGCGTCGCGAAGATCATATCGGCCAGCCGTCGCGCCTCGGCGTAGGACCCGGGGATGAGCTCCGGCTCGACGCCGATGACGTGGGCCACGTAGCGCCAGAGGTGGACGAGGTCCTCCCTCTGGGCGGGCGCGAAGCGGTAGGCGAGCTTGTCGAGGCCGTCGATGACCGCGACCGAGAAGAGCAGCGCCGTCGCCACCATGTCGTGCTGGTTGATCGGCTCGCCCCAGAGGGCCGCCTGCCACCGGCCGCTCGCGCGGATGAGGCGCCGCACCTGCGCGTGCATGACGCGCACCTTGACGGTGATCGCGAAGCCCTCGCCGGAGCGGCGCATTCCGTTCGCCTGGCTCACGGCATAGACGAACCGGCTCGTCTCGGCGAGGCGGCGGTCGGCCTGCTCGCGGAGCCTCCCCGAGAAGACGAGCGGCTTGTTCCCGCCGGGCGACGCGTACCCGAGGATGAGCGACTGCATGGCGAGCAGGATCCCGCCGAGCACGCCCGTGCGCAGGAACGCCGCCCCGCCGCGGTTCACCGCCTCCCAGTCCACCCAGAGGGGCACGTGATCGACCGACGCGAAGAGCGCCCGCAGCTCGGCCGGGGCCTCTTTCACCGTGCGGTCATCGTTCATGCCGCGCATGCCGCGCGCGAGGGCAGCCTCCAGGAGGCGGAAGCCCTGGCCCGGCGGCATCGACGCGAACGCGTCCACGACGGCGTCGGCGACCGGATCGACGCGGAGCAGGAAGGGCCCCAGGCGATCGAGCTGGTCGCCGAAGCGACGTCGGGCGTCTGCGGTGTCCTGGAAGCGAGCGGGGATCGTCGCGTTCTCCATGGGCTGCAACAGGATATCCCTTGGCACACCGGCCGCGCTCCGCAAAGGCGACGCCGCACGAAGCGGAGCTCCGCGGATCACCGCGGTGAGATCGCGCGCCCCCGCTGCGCAAGGCAGAACCTGAGCCCCTCCCGCAGGCTGCGCATCGGGTTCAGCTCATCGAACGCGACGCCGATCGCGACGAGCGTCTCCGCGACATGACCGCCCAGGCCGGTGAGGACGCAGCGCGCGCCGAGGAGCTGCACCGCCTGAGCCAGCTTGATGAGGTGCTGGGCGGTCATGGAGTCGATGAGCGTGACGCCGGTCAGATCGAGGATCACCCACTCGACGTCGCTGTCTTCCGCCACGCGCACGAGGAGCCGCTCGGTCACCTCGACGGCGCGCACCGAGTCGAACAGCCCGACGAGCGGGAGCGTGAGGATGCCGTGCCATATGTCGATGATCGGCACCGAGAGCTCCCGGATCGCGCACTCCTGGCGCTGGATGGTGTCCAGCTGATGCTCGAGCTCGCGCTTCGAGGCGGCGAGCGCGGCGAGCGCCTGGCTCTTCTGCTGCGTGGTCGCGGAGAGCTCGGAGAGAAAGACGCGCAGAGCCTCCTCGATCACCCCGAAGGCGTCGTGTTCGACCGCCGCCAGCTGCTTCAGCGCGAGCTCGACCTCTCCCGTGGACGCGAGCGCAACCGCGTCGATGACGCGTTGCATCCGGCCTTCCTCGATGGAGATCATGTTCTCGGATTCTTGCATGGGCTCCTGTGGGCGCAGCAGGGGTTGACCGGTGAGGAAGCGGAGTCACCGCGCTCCTGCGCGAGGTGGACCTCGCCGGCCCGCAGGGGAGGACGTGCTCGCGATGACCTGGTCTTGTGCGCCCGATCGCACGGCTCTACGTGTCCCAACATCCTACCTCGCGCTCGGGCGTGTGAATCGACGTTCGACCAAGATGGGATGGATAGCCTATCCCCGGCGCCACTGAAATGAGCCTGGCCGGCTGATGCGCGCTTCCCCGCTGCCCGCTCTCGGGACCTCGTGTTCAATCGACCGAGCGAACGCAGCGAAACCCGGTCGAGACGTCACCTGCCTCACGATCATACGCCAGGCGGAACGTCGCTTTCGCCGTGCTGGCGGAGAAGTCCCACGATCCCCCCCGGAGCACGCCCTTGCTGCCGGTCGCCGGCACCTGGGGATCTGTCTGGGCGCCTCTGGCATACACGCCTGGGTCCCAGCCGTCGGCCACCCACTCCCAGACGTTGCCCGCCATGTCGAGCGCGCCCGACGGGCTAGCTCCGGCCTTGGCCGAGCCGACCTCCTGGGTGCCCCTACCGCGCCCGCCGCAGCCCTGCCCAGGAGACCGGGACACGACCGCGTGCGCGCACCCTGGCGGCTCGTTGCCCCACGGGTACTCGCGGCCGTCGGCGCCGCGCGCGGCGTATTCCCACTCGGCCTCGGTCGGGAGCCGCTTGCCGGCGAAGGCGCAGTACGCGGCCGCCTGCGCCTGGTCGACGCACGAGATCGGGTGTTGCGACTTCGCGGGATCCGCCGCGGTGCAGAGCGCGCCGCGCTGCTCGACGTCGGCGTCGGTCGCGCGGGGGCCGTGCAGGCCGCTCGGCGTGCACCGGCCCGCGTCGACGCAGCGCTGGTAGGCGGCCACCGTCACCTCGGTGCGATCGACGTCGAACGCGCGGGTGAGCGTCACCTCGTGGGGCGGGCGCTCGGATTTGCCGCCCTTCGCGCTGCCCATCGTGAAGCGGCCCGCCGGCATCCGGACCATGTCGGGCGGGGATGGCGCCTTCACCGGGGGCGCGGTCAGGCCGCCGAGCGCGCGCGCCGGCGGCGCATCGTCGGGGGCGCGGTGGCGGACGAACGCGACGGCGCCTGCGCCGGCCGCGGCCAGCGCGGCCGCCGAGACGAGCGCGGGCAACAGGCGCCGCCGCGGGGCGGCCCTGGCGGCCTGGGGCGTGGGAGGGGGCGACGCCGGTTGCGGGGCTGCCTGCGGCGGCGCGCTCGTCGCCAGGCCACGCATCGTCGTGAGGGATGGCGCGGGCGGCGCGCCGGCGAGCGCGGTCCCAGCGGGCGCAGGCGCGCCGTCCATGGACGTGGACGCGAGCGCGCCGCCTTCATGCGCAGGCAGCGCGGCCGGCGGTTGCGCCGTGTCCGCCAGGCCCAGCGCGGCAGGGCCGGCAGCCACGCGCTCTGTCCCCGACACGCCCAGCGCCGCAGCGCCGGGCGCCGCGCCCGCGGGCGGGGCCGTCGCCATCGCGGCCTCGAGCGCTCCCCAGAGCTCGCCTGCCGTGCGGTAGCGCTCCCGCGGGTCGATCGCGAGCGCCCGGCGCACCACCGCCTCGACGGCGTCGGGCGCGCTCACGCCCGCGCCGCCCAGGCTCGGGCGGAACGCCGGATCGGTCGCGGCGATGTAGAGCTGCGTGACGTCGCTCCCGAGGAGGGCGCGGTTGCCCGAGGCGACCTCGATGAGCACCAGGGCGAGCGCGAAGACGTCGGTCCACGGCCCGGTCGCGCCGAAGCGGTGGTGAAACTGCTCCGGCGCGCCGTAATGGACGGTGAAGGCCCGGAGCGCGCTCCCCGTCTCGGCCATCGCCTGCGTCATGCTCGAGAGCTCGCCGAGCACCTTGGCGATGCCGAAGTCCAGCACCTTCATCGTGCGCCGGCCGCCGATCTCCGCGAGGAACAGGTTGGCCGGCTTGACGTCGCGGTGGGCGACGCCCTGCGCGTGCGCGACATCGAGCGCGTACGCCGCGGGCGCGAGGAGGGCGACCGCCTCGGCGAGCGGGCGCGCCGCCTCGCCGCGGGCGCGCCGCTCGGCGATCTCGCGGTCGAGCGGCACGCCATGGAGCCACTCGAGCACGAGATAGGGCGTCCACTCGCCCGACGGCGAGACCGCGGCGCCGGTGTCGAGGGCCTGCACGATGCCGGCGCTCGCCCGGGAGAGGCGGTGGAGGAGCCGCCCCTCGTCGAGGAGCATCCGCTGGAACGACGTGCGCTCCGCCGGGGCCAGCGATCCGAGCAGCTTCAGGCACTTGACCGCGACCGGCTCGTCGAACCCGAGGTGCTGGCCGCGGTAGACGACGCCGAACCCGCCCTCGCCGACCACGGCGTCGAGCCGGTACTTGCCGCCGATCGTCGCGCCCACCCAGCCGAAGGGATCCGAAGGTGCCATCTCGCGGCGCGAGTCTACACCGGGCGCCCCGGCCGCGCGGAGCTCGCGCCCAGAGTGGCGCCCAGCGCCCCATGCCGTCTGAGCCCCAGCGCCCGAGAGGATCCGGACGGATCCAGTGCGTGCCTGTGTCTCCAGGCCCCCTCAGGGCGCCCGCTCCTCGAACCCGCCCGGCCTCAGCGCCCGCTCGAAGAACGCGCACAGCTCCTCGTGCCGCGCACGCGCGTCCGCGCGGCCTATCTCGATGAGCCGCCCCGCGAACTCCCCGTCGAACAGCAGGTAGGACAGGAAGTCGGCCTCGCGCTGCTCGTCTCCCTCGGCGAGGCGCCGCATCACGCGGCCGAGCACGCTCGTGGCCCGCGCGCGGAACGCCGGGGATCGCACGAACTCCGCCGCCAGGCTGCCGATGTCCTTGGAGGCGCGGATGAGCAGCGACCGCATCGGCCGGAGCGCGCGCCCCGGCGGCAGCCCGAGCTCGTCGTTGAGCTCGCCGATGAAGCCCTCGCCATAGCGCCGCCGCCCCGCCTCCAGGATCCCGTTGATGCTCTCGAGCCGCGCCAGGTCGTTGTCGATCCGGTCGAGCATCAGCGCGTTCAGCGTCTTGCCGAGCAGGAAGAGGGGCCCGGGGAAGCCCGGCGCGTCGCGCTCGGCCGCGCTCGACGCGGGCTCGATGTACCGCGGATTGACCACGATCACGCCGTCGGCCCCGAGGCGCCGCGCGGGCGACAGCGGGACGTTCTGGCGCAGCCCGCCGTCGCAGTAGAGCTCTCCGTCGATGTTTACCGGGCGGAACAGGATGGGGAGCGCGGACGAGGCGAGCGCGTGCTGCGCGCGGATCGCGGTGGCGCGCGGGGAGATCGTCGGGTCGTGGCTCCAGGGCGGCAGGCCGGGCTCGCGGCGGTGGACGAAGACGACGGTGCGGCCGCTCTTGACCAGCGTCGTCGACACGGTCAGCGCCGACAGGAGCCCCCTCTCGAGGTGGCCGTCGATCCGCTCGAAGGGCACGGCCTCCGCGATCTGCCGCTCGAGGCCCGACGTGTCGAGGAGCGCGGCGCGGCCGCCGCTCGCGGGCGCGCTCGCGGCGCCCCCGCGGAGCAGGTCGTGCCCGACCGCGAGCACGCCGCGCACGTCGAGGCGCACGAGATCGTCGATGCGCAGGCGCGTCCACACCCCGGCGAGCCGCCGCGCGCGGCTCCGCGCCTCGTCCGCGAACGCGGCGAGCCCGCAGACGTTGATGGCGCCGACCGAGGTGCCGCACAGGATATCGAGCGGCGCCTCGCGGCCGAGATCGCGAGAGACGTCCTCGAGGATGTGCTGCACCACGCCGACCTCGTAAGCGCCGCGGGCGGCGCCGCCGGCCAGGACGAGCGCGATCTTGGGGGCGCGGCCACTCCGGGTCGAGACGGGCGCCAGGTCAGCCATGTTCGCAGAATACCATGATCGCCATCGTGACATGGGCCCTTTGGCGCGCGCTTCACGCGGCGCGCGCTCGACCCGGCGCGCGCTCAACCCGCCGCGCGTGCTACACCCGCCGTGAGCGCGGGCATGGAGGCGCGCATCGACGGCGAATGACGGCAATCTACCTGGCCCTTGCCTACCTCCTCGGAGCGATCCCGACAGGCTACCTCTTCGGCCGGTTCGTCAAAGGGGTCGACCTCCGCGAGGTCGGCTCGGGGAACATCGGCGCGACGAACGTCCTGCGCGCCTTCGGCTGGGGGCCTGGCCTGGCCGTCCTCGCCGCGGATGTGGCGAAGGGCGCGCTCGTGGCCGGGCCCCTCGCGTCGTGGCTCTCCGTCGCGCCGGGCGGGTGGGTCGCCGCGGCGGGCGGCCTCACCGCGGTGCTGGGCCACGACTACACGGTCTTCCTCGGGATGCGGGGCGGCAAGGGCGTCGCGACGTCCTGCGGTGTCCTGCTCGTGCTGGCGCCGCGGTCCACGCTCGCCACGCTGGCCGTCTTCGCGGTCGTCGTGCGGGCGACCCGCATGGTCTCGGCGGGCTCCCTCGCCGGCGCCCTCGCCCTGCCCCTCTTCCTCTGGCTCCTCGGCGAGCGGGGCGCCCCGGCCCTCTGCCTCTCGCTGCTCCTCGCAGCGCTCGTCTGGCTCAAGCACATCCCGAACATCCGGCGGATGCTCGCGGGCACCGAGAGCACGATCTCGTTCGGGAGGCGGCGCGACGACGAGCGCGACGGCCCGCCGCGCGACGGCGAGCGCCGCTGACGGCCGCGGCGTCGCTCGGCCGCCGAGGGCGGCGCTCGCTCACTTGGTCATGGTCTTCGTGAAGATCACCGCGCCTTGTTTGTCGATGAACTCGAACAGCAGGTTCCTCCCCTCGAACCGCAGGTAGGCGAAGCCCTCGGTCTTGTCCGTGAAGAAGAGCTGCCCCCGCTCGGTCGGGACCGGGGAGACCACCGGTCGGGTCTTCGAGCCGGCGCCGCTGATGGGGAAATAGGTGTTCGGGCAGCCCTCGTCTCGCCCCTTGTCGATGAACTCGAGGTTGTGGTCGTGGCCGGCCATGTACATGTCGGCCTTGCAGTAGATGGCCTGCTGCAGGGCGAACATCCCGCTCATCCCGAGCGACGGGTTGTCCGAGGCGTGAACTCCGGACGTGTAGCGGGGGTGATGGCCAAAGACGATCTTCCACGTGGCGTCCGAGGCGGCGACCCGCGCGCTCATGTCGCGCGCCTGGTCATCGGAGGTGAAGTCGACGGTATCGATCCCGAAGAGATGGACATCGCCGACGCGAACGTCGTAATACGAGGCAGGCATGTGCCACTTACCGCTCAGCCGCATGCCGGGCCCGTCGCCCACGGGCAGCTGCGAATAGTCGATCTGCGCTTGCCGCACGCCGCTGCTGCTGGGGCCGTAGTCGTGGTTCCCCAGCACCGCGTAGAACGGGAGGCCGTTCAGCCCCGGCCTGTCGTAGGGCTGCTCGAACTTGGGGCCCCACTGCGTATCGATCGTGTCGACCACGCCGTGGTCGTAGAAATTGTCGCCGTTCATCATGACGGCGTGACAGCCCCCGACCTCGATGCACTTCTCGCTCATCCGATCGGCGACCTGGTTCTGCGCGAGGTTTCCCTCGCCGGTGTCGCCGATGGCGAGGATCCTGACGACATCATGGCGAGAGACGACGGCCCCGATGGCCTCTTCGCGGCCCGCGCCCGAGCCCGCTCCGGGGCCCGCGGCGCTCCCGCCGCTCGGCCCGGCGCCGATGCTCGCCGCGCCCGTGCTGGTCAGCTCATCGCCTGTCCCATCGTGCGCTCCCGCGATCGGGATCGGCACGCTGTCCGCCACGCCGCAGCCCGCGCCGAACGCGACGGCCGGCGACGCGGAGAGGACGAGGGCAACAACGGACTTCGTGGAGATCGCGAGAGGACGAGCTGCGCGGAGAGGCTTCATCTGGCGCTCATTGTAACCAACGCCGGTCTCCGATGATCACCCGCCCAAAGCTTTGTTCGCCCCGGCGCGCCGGCAGCCCAGAGCACACCAGCTCTTCCACCCAGACCGGACACAGGCGTCAACACGGTATCCGCGCCGCGGACCGGCCGGAGCCATCGCCGCGACGCGCGCGCTGATCCCCGATCCGCCCCCCGGATCCCCCTCCCCTTCCGACAGACCACCTACCGAATTTGAATATCACTTTCAATGTTGACAACGGAGCCAACCTGATCCGAGCGACGCCTCCTGCCCCGAGCCTGTACCGATGCGCAGCGCTCGCCGCTTTCCTCTGGTTCGACGTTCGCCAGGGAGAAGCCTCGTGAGCTCTCGCACGCCGCTCGCTGTCGTCCGCCCGCTCCATCGAGAGGGGATCCCGCGCGCCGGCTCAGTACACGCGAAACTGCCCGCTCAGCACCAGCAGCGAGAGCATGTGGAGCAACCTCGAGAAGTAGCGGGTCTCCCCGGTCGCCGGCGGCGTCGTCCACACCGCCTCGATGTAGTCGGCGCGATCGTCGTTCGTCGCGATCAGCCCGGTGACCCCGTTCATGAAGATGAGCGCCGACTCGGGCGTGGCGCTGAGCATCGCGCCGTTGATCTTGAAGACCGCGCCGTACTTGTCGATGCCCAGCTTCGAGAAGAACCCGAGCAGCCGGTCCGCCTCCTCCACTTGCCACGGGTCGACGCCGAACCAGACGTGGTCGAGCGCGAGGCTCAGCTGCGTGCGGTAGGCCTCGGAGCCGAAGTAGTCCCAGTTGAGCACCGGCGTGCCGTCGAAGTGGGCGCGCACCGGGATGAGCCCGGTGCTCGGGTGCGCGGCCCCCTGCCAGTGGATGCGCGCGCTGGCGGCGGCCTCGGACCAGAAGGGGTCGCGCATGGCCTGCGCCCAGAGCTCGTAATAGGCGGGCATCTCGATGGAGGGACGGGTGACGTCCGCCACCGAGACGTGCGGGTAGTCGTAGACGAGCTTCGTCGTCGAATCGAACGTGTTGGTAAACCCCGAGACGACCCCCCCGTTCAGGGCCTCCTTGTGGCGCATCACCTCGAGCAGGGCGATCGCGTCCCGCCCGTAGTCGATGGTCCCGGTGTCGCTCCCCCAGCGGCCGTGGGCGAAGAACAGCGCCATCGCGACCTGCTGGAGGCCAAAGGGATCGAAGCACGCCATCGGCATGCCCCCCGGGACGTCGCACCATGACACGAGATATCCCTGGCCGGGACCGGACTTGAGCTGGAGTGTGGACTTGGCGTATCTCCAGATCCGGTCGAACTCGTCTCGCTTGTCGAGCTCGACGGTGATGATCATCCCGAGGCCGATGCCCTCGGAGCGCACGTTATTGTGGTAGTCGTCCCAGATGTAGGCCTGTTCGGTGCCGGGCACCTGGTAGTAGACGGTCTCTTCGTCGCGATCGCCGTAGAAGAGCTGATCGAAGCTGTCCGCGATCTTGGCCGCGATCTCCTCGTCCGTCTTGCCGAGCACGTCACGGAACGCGTTGGGGTACTCGGAGGGGCCCGTCAGCGGGCCGAGCTCATCGCTGCTCATCCGGTCGTAGCCGAGCGAATCCACCGTGGTCACACACCCAGGCAGCACACACACCGCCATCCAGGCACCGGCGACGCCGGAAGCTGCGCGGAACGAACGGAGGAGGGCAGGGCGACGCATGACCCAGAGTTTAGTTGTTTACATAGCGCCGTACCCGGGAAGCAAGCACGCTGTTCGGATGCCGGCGAAGAAATGCCGCGGCGCGCTGCGAGGCAGCATCGGCGCGGCCGCTCTTCGCGAGCGCGTCGATCCGCAGGACCTCGGCCTCGAGGCTCAGCCGCCCGCGCGGATGCGCCCTGGAGTAGGCGTCCAGGAGCGAGAGCGCGCCTCGCGCGTTCCCGCTCGCGAGCATCGTGCGCGCCGCGTCCAGCGCGCCGAGCTCCGCCTCCAGGGCGCGGGGACCGGACGGCTTCGGATCGAGCTTCGTGGCCGCAGCGCTGCTGCCACCCGCGAGCGCCGGGGCCATCGTCTCCTCCGCGAGAGCCTCCTCCGGCGCTGGCGCCGAGGCAGGCGCCTGCACAGGCTGCGCCGCCGTCTGCGCGACCGGGTCGGCGAGCGCGGGGCCGAAGCGGTGCGCCGCGGTGACGTCCGGCGCGTCTTGCCCGCGCCAGGCGAGGTAGCCCGCCGGGATGCCGGCGAGCATGCCCACCGTCGAGAGCGCGACGAGGATCTTGGTCCAGCCGAGCTTCATGGCGAGCGACGAGGACGTCGCGGACACCCCTGCCGCAGAGAGCGCCGCAGGCGCCGCCACGCTGGCCGACAGGGCTGCAGCGCCGGCGAGCCCCAGCGCGGCCAGCGTCTTCGCGCGCGTCTCCGGTGACGTGGGATACGACGCGCCTGCGCTCAGCAGCGCGCGTTCGAGCGGGTTGTCGCTCTCCTCCAGTAGGCGACGTGGTTCCATCATCGTCTCACCTCGCTCGTCGAAACGAGCTCCAGCGCGCGGACGCGCTCACGAAAATCGGCCCTGGCCCTTCGCAGCCGAGAGGCCACGGTGCCCTGCGGGATCCCCAGCACGCCGGCGATCTCCACCATGCTCATCTCCTCGAACTCGTACAGCACGAACACGGTCCGCAGATCGGACTCCATCTGGTCGAGGACCTGATCGAGCATCTGTCGCGCGTGTTTCTGGCTGGTGAGCTGCTCGGGTGTCGCAGCGTCCACAACCTCCGGCGGCTCGGCCGCGGGGAACTCTCGCCGGCGCGCGGCGCTGCGGCGCGCGTGGGCGGCTACGTGAAGCGCGGTCTGGAGAAGAAAACTCTTCTCGGCGCCCGGCCGGACGTCGTCCAGCCGCTGCGCGGCGGCGATGAAGGTGCGCTGCACCGCATCGTCGATCTCGGCAGCAGGGGTCCCCGCGTTGCGGAGCACCCGCCCGATGAAGTCAAGATGAGCGTCCACCATCCGTCGCAGGCGCGCGTCCCGCTGCTTCACGTTTGCCGCCGATGGAGCAACGCTCGCCGGCTCGCTGTCAGGCAAAGCAGGCGATGTCATGACGTCGGCAACCATGCTCACCGCGAGGCGAGGCATGAGACCAGTGAAGAACGGACTCTACCCGGAAGCAATGGGCGACAGCCAGAGCGGAACATTGTCCTCGGGTCGGGGGGGGCAGCGCGCCTGCGGCCCAGCTTCCGGATGCCGTGCATGGGTCATAATTCCCAGCGCGAGTCGGAGTGATCACAGAATCCTGGCTTAGAAGTTGTGCACGATTCCAACGCCAACGAGCGGCGAGATCACCGGCGTCTCACCGACCGTTTCTGCAGACCACCCCATCGTGAACCGCCGGTGAACGAGCGGCACGAGGACGCCGGCCTCGAGCTCGAGGGCGGTCCCCCCGCCGAGGAGCGCAGCGGCGCGCGCGAAGCCTCCCACGCTCCACCACGATCGCACGACGGACTCCGGGTTCGAGATACCTCGTCCCGCCGCCGCGAGCCAGCCGCCGGCGGCGACGACGCACGGCTCTGCGCTGACGACAGGGCCGAGCTGCCAGCGCACCGGGCACGCGGAGAGGGCCGCAGCCGCCCACTGGATGAGGACGCTGTCGCCGCCCGACAGCAGGTCGTTCCGGGCGTACATCAGCGAGAGGCCGAACGAAGGGCTCAACGGGCCCTCGACGTGCGGGGTCACCCGGGCGCCGAGGGCGCCGCCCAGGCTCACATGAGGTGCGACGACGTGGGTCACCACGGCGTGCGCGCCGAGCGCGAACTTGAGCGGCGGCGCCTCTCGCGGGGCGACCGGCGGCGCAGGGGGGGCAGCGGGCGGCGGCGGCGCAGGGGGAGCGAGGGGCGCGGTCACCTCGACCACCTCGTCGAGCGAGAGCGCCGCGGTGAGCGAGAGCGCCTGGACCACGACGTCGCACGACGTGGCATCGACGGTGCGCGTGTCGGTCTCGCCGCCCGCGTGAACGACGCGCAGCTCGCCGTGGACCCCAGCCCCGCCGCGGCTCAGCCGGACGCGGACACCCCAGCCGTCCTCTCCGTCCGCCGCGAGGCGCACGCGGTCCGACCGCGCACGGAGGCCCTCGTAGAACTGGTCGGCGGTCGAGCAGTCCGCCGGGGCATCGAAGTCGATGCGAATAGGGATCGGCGCCGGCGCCGCGGTGGCCGAGGACCAACCGAGGACGACGAGCTCGATGAGCGAGATGCCGTCACCGGAAGCCACGGGCCCGAAGGTGCCACGAACTGTTCGCAAACCGCCAGATGGTCATGCACCCAGCAGATGTGCTGCGTGCAAAAATCCAGGGGGCGACGCGGCGGGGTGGCGGCGCGCACACACACAGGCGCTGTGAGCTGCCTCATCGCGCGAACGCGAGGTCGCGCTCACGCTCCTCGGAGGCGCGCGAGCACCGCGCGCAGCGATCCGAGCTCCGCGTCCGCGCCGGTGAAGTCCGACGGCGCCGTCAGCGGCGACGGGACGACCCAGCACGTCAGGCCCGCGGCCTTGGCCGACCGGAGCCCGCGCTCGGAGTCCTCGATCACGAGGACATCGCGCGCCGCGAGCCCCAGCCGCTCGCAGGCGATCCGGTACGGCTCGGGATCCGGCTTGGCGCGCGCGTACTGATCGCGCGTGAGCGCGAACTCGAACCACCGCAGGAGGCCCGTCGCCGCGTGCGCTCGGTGGAACGGCTCGGGCTTGCTGCTCGTGACGATCGCCATGCGAAAGCGCGCGGCGAGCTCCGTGACGACCTCTCGCACGCCCGGCAACAGCGTGTCTCCGCCCGCCACGAGCTCGAGGTACCGGCGATCCCGCTCGTCGGCCAGCCGCCGCACGCCCGCCTCGTCGACCCCGCGAGCGCTGGCGAGGTGCCAGGCGCCGCGCGCCTCGACGAGGAACAGCTGGCGATAGTCGTCGATGGTGAGATCGACGCCGACCGACGCAATCGTCTCGCGCGTTGCCTGGAAGTAAAGCCCTTCGGTGTCGACGAGGACTCCATCGTTGTCCCAGAGGATGGCCTTGAACACGCCGGGCCTTCGTAGCGCCGCCCCTCGATGCCGGCAAGCGAGCCCGGCGGCAGCGGGCGCCACGCGTCGGCCTCTCACCGATCGGAAGGACGCGCGCACGCGAGCGCCACGCCGGCGCGATTCACGTCGTGGACGCCCGCGACGGCCACCCATCCGCCGGAACCAGCAAGGGTCCCAGCCGAGCGCATCGACGGTTTCCCTGCCGCCCTGCCTGTCGGTGGGAGAGGCAACCCGGAGACAAACCGACGAGGCGGCGAGACGAGGCGAGGCGAGGCGAGACGAGACGAGGCGAGGCGAGGCGAGGCGAGGCGAGGCGAGGCGAGACCAGACCAGACGCGGAGAAGCGGAGACATAAGCGCTCGCGAGGGACAAAGTTCGTGACTGCGCCACCAGGGATGGTGCTAGCCTCGGTCAAGGCGGATAACACCAACGCATCCACCGAGGCGGTGCTCCCATGGGTGACAAATCTCCGAAGGCCAAAGAGCGACAGAAGAAGCAGGACACGGCGGAGAAGAACCAGAAGAAGGCAGCCGCGACCGCCAAGGCGTCGCCTGCTCCGGCCGCGCCCGCCAAGAAGGGCAAGTAGCCGGACCGAGCGGGGCCGCGCTCGGCGCGGCTCACACCCCGCTTCGACAGAGCTCCTCACCTCTCCCGTGGCTCGGCGCGCGCGTCGCTCGGCGCCGGGCCACGGACGAGCCTGATTTCTTCCACCGCAGCATCTTCCTGGCGCGGCGGCCTCGCGCTAGAGAGGGCCGAGCCGTGCGACCCACCCCGCTCCAAGCCGTCGCGCCGCCGCTCGCCGCGCTCGTGATCCTGCTGGCGCTCTGGGAGGCGCTCGCCCGAGCGCTCAGCGTCCCTGCGTATCTCCTGCCGCCCCCTTCGGACGTGGCGCGGGCGGGCGCGGTGAACGCCGCCACCCTGCTCGCCGGCGCCGTCACGACGGCGAAGGCCGCGCTCGCGGGCTTCTTCCTCAGCGCCGCGGTCGGCGTGCTCGCCGCCATCGCGCTCGCCTCGTCGCGCCCGCTCGAGAGGGCGCTCTATCCCTATACCGTCTTCCTGCAGACCGTCCCGATCGTCGCCATCGCCCCGCTGCTCGTGCTCTGGTGCGGCCCCGGCCTGCGCGCGGTCGCGGTCTCGGCGTTCATCGTCTCCGTGTTCCCTGTCATCGCGAACACGCTCGCGGGCCTGCGCTCCGTCGAGCCCGCGCTGCGGGATCTCTTCCGGCTCTACGGGGCGGGCCGCTTCGCCACGCTCCGCAAGCTCGAGCTGCCCTCGGCGCTCCCCCACCTCGTGACGGGGCTCCGGATCGCGGCGGGCCTCGCCGTCATCGGCGCGATCGTCGGGGAGTTCGTCGCCGGCTTCTCGGAGGACGCCGCCGGCCTGGGCATCCTGGTCCTCTCCGCCTACCGCCAGCTGCGCACGGATCTGCTCTTCGCCGCCGTGCTGCTCGCCTCGGGGCTCGGCCTCGCGCTGTTCGGCGCCGTCGACCTCGCCGGCAGGCGGCTCTTGCGGCGCTGGCATCCTTCGGAGATCAATCGCTGATGCACTTCCCCGACAGCCGCCGGTTGTTCCTCCGACAGCTCGCACGCCTCGCCTCCCTCGCCGCCGTCCCCCTCCTCGCCCCCGCCTGCTCGCGCTCGCAGGCGCCGGAGGGCGACGGGCGCGCCTCGTCCGCGTCCCCGCAAGGCAGCGCGCCGGCCGCGCCTTCGCAGAGCGCGCCGGCCGCGCCCGCCCAGAACGCGCCGGCCGCGAAGGTGAAGCTCGCCCTCAACTGGGTCCCGGAGCCCGAGTTCGGGGGGTTCTACGCCGCGCGCGAGTCGGGCGCGTTCGCCAAGGAGGGGCTCGATGTCGAGATCCTCGGCGGCGGCGCCGGCGTGCCGGTCGTCCAGATGGTGGCCGGCGGGCAGGTGGATTTCGGCATCTCCGGCGCCGACGAGGTGCTCACCGCCCGCGCCCGCGGCGCGGACGTGCTCCCCCTCTTCGCCGTGTTCCAGACCTCGCCGCAGGCCATCATGACCCACGAGAGCCGCGGCGCGAAGAGCATCGCCGACATCCTCAAGTCGGGCACGCTCGCGATCGAGCCGGGGCTGCCTTACGCCGCGTACCTCAAGAAGAAGTACGGGTTCAACAAGGTGAAGGTCGTGCCGTACGACGGCGGCGTCGCCCGCTTCGTCGCCGACAAGGACTTCTCCCAGCAGTGCTTCATCACCGCCGAGCCGATCGCGGCCAAGCGCAAGGGGAGCGATCCCGCCGCGTTCCTGGTGGCCAGCGAGGGGTTCAACCCGTACGTCGTGGTCGTGATCACGCGCGCAGCCCTCTGGAAGGAGAACCCGGAGCGCGTCCGCGCGTTCGTCCGCGCGACGCGCGAGGGCTGGCGCACATACCTCCAGGATCCGACGCGGTCCAACGAGATCATGGCCAAGCTCAACACCTCGATGGACGCGGAGACCTTCGTCGCCGCGGCCGAGGCGCAGCGGCCGCTGATCGAGACCACCGAGACCAAGGAGAAGGGCCTCGGCGTGATGACCAGCGAGCGCTGGGAGACGCTCGCGAAGCAGCTCGTGGACCTCGGCGTGCTCGAGAAGGCGCCGCCGATCGACGAGGTGCTCGTCGCGACGCGCTGAGCGGCGCGACAGGCGCGCGGCGCGACGCGCGGCGAGAGATCTCGGCCCGCGACTTCGTCTAGAATGTCGCACGCCGCGCCTCGTGGCGCAGCCGCGCCTCAACGCAAGGGAAGAACGCCCTCCATGGCTTCCACGCATCGACCTCGGGCCAGCCGGCTCCCGTTCGCCTCGCTGCCCCTCGCGGCGGCGTACGTGCCTGCCGCCGTCGCCGTCGCCATCGCCTTTGCCGCGTGCGGCGACGAGTTCACGGTGCGCCCGCCCGACGCGTCGACGAGCTCGAGCACCGGCGGCGGGAGCGGCGGGAGCGGCGGGGGCGGCGGCGGGTGTCCTGGAGGCGGCATGGTCTGCGGCGACGCATGCGTCGACCCGATGACGGACACGCGGCACTGCGGCGCCTGCGACGTCGCCTGCCCGACCATCGGCGGCGAGCCGACCTGCCAGGACGGGGTCTGCCAGTCGCCGGCGTGCGAGGAGAACCGCGGCAACTGCGACAAGGACCCCGAGAACGCCTGCGAGGTGGACCTGCTCACGAGCACCGAGCACTGCGGCAGGTGCGACAAGCCCTGCGGCGGCCAGTGCGTGCGGGGCGCCTGCGTCGTGCCCACGCACATCGCGGCCGGCACGGATTACACGTGCGCGGTGCTCAGCGACGGCTCGGTCTGGTGCTGGGGCAGGAACACCTGGGGCAACCTCGGCGACGGGACGCTGCAGCAGGATCGACCGATCCCGAGGCCGGTCACGGGCCTCAGCGGCGCCGCCAGGGTCGCGGCGAGCATCTCGTCGGGGCGCGCGCACACCTGCGCGGTGCTGACCGACGGCGCTGTGGCGTGCTGGGGCGCGGGCAACAGCGGTCAGCTCGGCGACGGCGAGGCGACGAACTCCCCTTCCCCCGTGCGCGCCAAGGAGCTCGCGGGCGCGACCCAGGTCGCCGTCGGCGGGACCCATACCTGCGCGGTGACGGCGTCGCACGAGCTCTATTGCTGGGGCGAGGGCAGCTCCGGCCAGCTGGGCTACGGCGACGAGGTCGATCGGGTCGAGCCCACCGTGATGCTGGACGGCGTGGACTCGGTGAGCGCCGGCCTCTCGCACACCTGCGCCGGCATGACCGAGCAGATGGGCGAGCGCAGGATGAACTGCTGGGGCCACAACGAGAGCGGCCAGCTCGGCCTCGGCAACTTCAACCAGCAGAACACCCCGCAGCCCGTGGCGGGCCTCACCAGCGTCGCGCTCACGGCCGCGGGCGCCTTGCACACGTGCGCCGCGCCGGCGGGCGGCGTGGCCTCCTGCTGGGGCAAGGGAGAGCAGTTCCGCCTCGGGACTGGCCTTGTGAACCCTGAGGCGATTCCGCGGAAGATCCCGGACCTCGTGGACGTGACCCGGATCTCGCTCGGCGCGAGGCACTCCGGCGCGGTGCTGGCGGGCGGCGAGGTGCTCCTGTGGGGCGACAACGCGAAGGGGCAGCTCGGCAACGGCACGCAGGATCCGGGGCTCCTTCCGGAGACGATCGGGCTGACCGACGTGGTCGAGCTGGCCCTCGGAGATGACCACAGCTGCGCGCTCAAGCGCACGGGCGAGATGCTCTGCTGGGGTGACAACAGGAACGGGGAGCTGGGCGACGGGACCGTCGAGCCCCGGCTGGTGCCGACGCGCGTCGCCTGGCCGACGCAGCCTTAGCGCGACGCCTCGAGCGCGGGCCCCCCGCGCGCCACAGGATGCCTTCGGGAGCATTCGGCAGCACTCACCAACACGCCACCAGGACGCGCTCTCCGCCCGTTGCATACATTCGTCGCCACGTGCACCACGTAATTAACGTCGACTAACGTGGACTGACGTGGATTGACGTGGACTGACGTGGATTGACGTGGACTGACGTGGACCGACGTGACCGCGCTGTGCAGTCAGGGCGCAAGCGCGCAACTACGCGGACACACATATGAAACATGACGCGGGCGACGCGGGCGACGCGGGCGACGCGAGCGGTGCGACACAGGTCAGCCGGGCAGCGACCTCCCTGATATTTCATGAACCGAAGAATTTCGACTCGACAGCCAATCAGCTCAACCGCATATACTCCAGCTATCATGGCCGCATCGTCAGCCTGACGAAGCCAGGCACTTTGCACTTTGTCTTCTCGACGCGGCCTATTCCGACAACTCCGGTCCCGCAACCACGGACCCATGGAGGGAACATGCCGCATTCCGTCACGTCAAAATCATCGCACTCCAACGGAAAATGGTTGGCTTGCGGCGCGCTGTCGCTCCTCGCCGCGGTGTCGCCGCTGATCCCGGGTCCGGCGCTGGCGCAGGGGGGGTGCTACGGCGAGATCAAGACGTTCGCGACGGTCCCGGCGGCTCCGGGGTTCCCCGAAGGCATCGCGGTCCATGGGAATCGGGTCTACGTCTCCGGCCCAGCGATGTTCGGCACCGCAGGTCAAGGCCCGTCGAAGATCGTCGTATTCGACAGGGACACCAAAATCCAGAAAAACACGATCGTCTTGGCGGGCGAGACGCTCGCCGACGAGCATGCGCTGAGCTGCATCGCCGTCGACGACGACGGCCGGGTCTACGCGCTCAGCACGCAGCTCGGCCTTCTGCGCTTCACGAAGACTGGACACGGATATGTCCAGGAGAGCTACGGCGATCCGCTGCCGGATCTGCCGCCGTGCGTGATGGCCGCGCCGGGAGAGGCGTGCTCGCCGGCGCTCTTCCCGACGCCGCCGCTGCCGAACGATATCGCCTTCGACGAGGAGGGTTACGCGTATGTGACCGACTCGCTGCAGGCGACGATCTTCCGCTACCCGCCCGGGGGGGGCGCGCCGGAGATCTGGTTCCAGAGCGCCGCCCTCGTCGGCAGCGGCGACGTGCCGATCGGCGTGAACGGGATCCGGCTCGATCCGGAGCGGGAGCACGTCTATTTCTCGGTGTCGTTCTCCCCTTCGGACACGAGCCTGGGGTCCATCTACCGGCTCCCCCTCGTCGAGGCCCCCGAAGAGGCCGATCTGGAGCTCGTCCACGACTACGATGCTGGCGAGGCGCCCGACGGGTTCGCCTTCGGCAAGTCGGGGAAGCTCTATGTCACGCTCGCGGCGGCCAACGCGATCTCGGTGCTGGACGAGGACGGGGTCGAGGAATCGCGCATCGAGAGCGCACCAGGGGACGAGATCCCCCTCGACGCCCCCGCCAACGTGGCCTTCAACGACCCGGCGCAGACGCTGCTCATCGTGAATCACGCGAGCTTCACCAGGAACCCCGCGCACTTCGGGGTGCTGAGGGTCTGGGTCGGCGACAAGGCCGATCCGCTCGAGAAGCCGTCGCTCCCCTGAGACGAGACCAGGGCTCCGGCCGGCGCCCTCGCCTCAGGCGAGGCCCCCGCGCCGGCGCACGATCCAGTGCGCGCCGAGCGCCGCGGCCGCCGCCAGCGTCCAGGCCCAGGGGGGCAGGAGCGGCGCGACGTGGCGCTCGGCCGCCACCTGCGTCGCGGCAGGCAGCGACAGCGAGCCGGCGCCCGACGGGAGCACCGACGCGCCGCCCGTCGCGCGGGCGATCTCCTCCAGGCGGGCGACGTCGGGGCGGGGATCGGCCCACTCGTCGCCGCCGCGCTCGCACGCGAAGTCGCGCCGCGTCGTCGCCCGCTTCTGGTCGCCTCCGTCGCCGACGGCGCCTTCCGGGACGATCTCCACCGTGGCCGAATAACCCCCGGGCTCGAGGCGACCGGCGGCGAGCTCGACCGGCTCGCCGCCCTCGCCGATCGGCGCGGTCAACGTCTTCACGACCGCGCCGCTGCCGAGGCGCGCGATGGTCACCCTGGCCTCGCCGCGCTGCCCGGCGAGGGGGCGCAGCACGAGCGCCGTCTCCTCGCCCGCGAGGCATCCGCCGCGCGGCTCGATCGCGGCAGGCTCGAAGCGCGGATCGCGCATGAGCCAGCCGAGCAGGGCGTCCCAGAACGCGCCGTGCGCGCGGCCCGCGGAGCTCGAGGCGAACGCGCTGAAGAGCAGGCGGTGGCTGCCGTCGAGCGTCAGCGCGATCGTCCGGCCGCTCTCGTGCTCGCCCAGCGAGAGCACCGGCATCGGCGCGCCCGAGGCCGTCGTGCGGGTCGGGTGCGTCATCAGCACCGTCGCCCCGGGGAGCGGATCGCCGACGACGTTGGTCCCCGGCATCTCCGGCATCTCGTCGCCGATCAGCGCGAGCAGCGGCGCGAGCACCGGCGCCGCGCGGCCGGCGGCGGTGATGCGCGGCACGAAGGCGCCGAGATCCACCTTGGGCGCGCGGCCGATGTCGAGATCCACCGGCAGGACGCGGGCGAGCCGCGTGCGCGCATAGTTGCCCGACACGAAGGCGTTCGGGCCGCCCACCATGATGAGCCCGCCGCCCTTGTCGACATACTGCGCCAGGGCCGGGAGGTGCTTGGTCAGGCCGTACGGCGCGGCGTCGAAGTCCTGCAGGACGACCGCATCGAAGCTCGAGAGGTGGACGCTGAAGAGCTCGTCGACCGGGAACGGGATCAGCGCGAGCTCGTCCGACGACGCGTTCACCTCGTCGCCGGGCGTGCGCAGGATGAAGAAGGCCACGACGTCGACCGAGGCGTCGGCCTTGAGCCACATCCGGAGCGCGCGCACGTCGTACGTCGGCCGGCCCGCGACGTGGAGCACCCGGATGCGGTCGCGCGCGACGTCGAGCGTGATGTACCGGACGTCGTTCTCGGGGAGCTCGTCGCCGTCCGGCGCCTTGATCGACACCTCCAGGATGCGGGTGCCGGCGCGGTCGAGCGTCACGCCGAGCTCGACCGTGCCGACGCCGCCCTCGACGTGCGCCGTGCCCGTGGCGAGCGTCGTGGGCGCGCCCTGCTCGCGCAGCTCGCGGGCCACGACAGGGACGGCGTCGCACGCGAGGCCGCCGCTGCAGCCGATGTCGATGCGGAGCGAGAGCGGCTGGTGGGCGACCGCGGCGCCGGAGGTCCGGACCGCGCGGACGCCGGCGTCGCGCACGGACTCGGTCGCCACCGCGACCGTGTGCACCGGGACGTCGAGCCCCTCCAGCGCGGCCCGCGTCGCCGCGGCGGTGTCGTCGGGGCCCGGGCGGTCGAGCCGGCCATCGGAGACGACGACGAACGCCGACGGCCGCTCGTCGGCGGCGCGGGCGAGCGCCTCGAGCGCGGCGCTGAGATCCGAGCGGCGCTGCGGCCGGCCTCGCGCGGGCGACGCGGGCGCCGCGGCCGACCCGGAGGCGGCGGCCGGCGCCCC
Organism: Sorangium sp. So ce327; assembly: GCF_051530205.1. Classification (NCBI taxonomy): domain Bacteria; kingdom Pseudomonadati; phylum Myxococcota; order Polyangiales; family Polyangiaceae; genus Sorangium; species Sorangium sp. So ce327. Next base: position 8,297,907 of record NZ_CP150330.1, read on the forward strand.
CGCGTCCCTGTCGGGCGCCGTCGCGGCGCCAGCGCTCCCGCCCGGCGCCGGCGCGGCGCCGCCGCCTTCGCCTGCCTGCCCGTCGGCCGGCAGCGGCGCCCCTTCGCCGAACACGTAGCGGGAGAGCCGGACGTCGGCGCGCTTCCCGAGCTCCTCGACCGCGCGCTCGGCGCTCTCGCGGCGGGTCCCCGAGACGCCCGGCAGGTCCATGGATCGGGAGCCGTCGACAAGCACCACGACCTTGGGGCCGACGAGGCTCCCGCGCGACGTGACCGCGACCGGGCGGAGGATGGCGGCGAGCAGGCCGAGCACGGCGAGCGCGCCCGTGAGCGCCGTGCCGAGCGCCGCGCGCGCGGGCGCGGCGCCCACCGCCCCGGCGGCGCGGCCGCGCGCGCGGACGAGCTCGAGCACGAGCAGGCCGAAGCTCAGGGCCGCGACGACGCAGGCGACGGCGACGATCGGCGACGAGAGGTCGCCCGAGGGCGCGAAGCTCCGGGTCACGGCCGCTCCGGGAGCGAGAGGAGCGCGGGAAGCGCGCGAGAAGAGGGAGCCCCGCTCGCTGCGCCGGCGTGGGAGAGCGACAGCGCGGGCAGCGAGTCGAGGGCGCGTGGCACGCGCGGAGCCTAGTACATCGGGGCGGAGTGTCCCAGCCCGGCGCCGTTGCTGCGACCTCTCGGGCGACCTCGAACAACACTGAGCCACCTTGAAACGCCGGGTACGCCGCGCGTAGGCTCGAAGCCTCGTGACGATGCGCGAAGAGCTGGACGAGGCCGGGCGGCTCAGGGCAGAGAACGCAGCGCTGCGCGCGCGGGTCGAGGCGCTGGAGAAGGCGCTGGCGGAGCGCTCCAACGGTCATGCACAGAGCGCAGCCGCGCCGGAAGGCACGGCAGACGTGGAGGCCCTCGACGCGCTCGAGGGGCTGCCCACGGCGGTGCCGGCGGTGATCCAGTGGCGCCTGGACGGCGCGGTGACGTACTGGAACGACAGCGCCGAGCGCCTCTTCGGCTGGAGCGCGAGCGAGGCCGTCGGCCGCCGGCTGGCCGACCTCGTCGGCGCGGTCCCCGTGTCCACCGCCGCGGCGCGGGCGTTCGACTTCGCCCGGGAGGAGAGCCGCTTCGCCGCGACCACGAGCGAGTGCAGGACGAAAGGAGGTCACGCGTTCCTCTGCCGGTGGACCTACGCCGTGCTGCGCGACGGCCGAGGCGACGCGCACGAGATCGCGGCGCTCGTCGATGACATCAGCGACCGGCAGCGGAGGGAGAAGACGGTGCAGGGGCGATACCAGCTGCTCCTGCAGCTGGTGGACAACGCGCGCAGCTCCATCTTCGTCAAGGACACCGCGGGGCGCTACGTCCTCGCCAACCGGTTGCATGCGCAGCTGATGGAGAGGCACGTCCTCGAGGTCATCGGCCGGGATGAGTTCGAGCTGGCCGCCGTGGACCCCGCGGCCACCGCGATGATCGTGGCGAAGGAGCGCGAGGTGATGACCGGCGGGCAGGTCATGCAGTTCGAGGAGGTGGTGCCGATAGGCGGCGCTCAACACCATTTCTTCACGGTCAAATTCCCGATCCACGACGAGCGCGGCGCGCCGATAGGCATGGGCGGCATCGTGACCGAGATCACCTCTCTGAAGCGCGCGGAGGCGGAGCGGGCCGCGCTGCAGGAGGAGATCATCTTCGCGCAGCAGACCGCCCTCCGCGAGCTGTCGACGCCGCTCATCCCGCTCGCCGACCGGGTGGTCGCGATGCCGCTCGTCGGGACGATCGACAGCGGGCGCGCGGAGCAGATCATGGAGACGTTGCTCTCCGGCATCAGCAGCCAGGGCGCCCACACGGCGATCCTGGACATCACGGGCGTGCGCGCCGTCGACACGCACGTCGCGGACGCGCTGACGCGCACCGCGCGCGCCGCCCAGCTGCTCGGCACCCGCGTGGTGCTCACCGGCGTCCGCCCGGAGGTGGCGCAGACGCTCGTCACGCTCGGCGTGGATCTGTCCGGGATCACCACGCTGAGCACGCTGCAAAGCGGCATCGCGCACGCCCTCCGCCACGCCAGGCGGTAGCTGCGCGCGGCCAGACACCGGAGCTCCTGGCCGCTCAGCCCTCCTGCGTGAGGTACTGGAGGAGCGCGGCCTCATCGCTCGAGATCAGCCGCTCGATGCCGTCCTCCCGCGCGAAGCGCTGGATCTGGAGCGCGCCGACGACGCTCTGCACGAGCACGCCGACCCGCCGGAAGCCCCGCAGCCAGTGCGGCCTCAGGCGCTTCATCGTCGCCTCGAACGACGGGTCGTTCCTGCCGGGGACGGCGCGGACGTCGACGAAGAGGGCGTGATGGGCGCGGCCCAGCCGGTCGAGGACGCGGATGAGCTCTCCCATCACCGCCTCGATCTCCTCCAGCGACGCGAACGGCCTGGAGCTGCGGACGGTCCAGACGACGCGCAGGGACGCGTCGAACAGCACGGTGAAGTGGTCGTCCTGCCAGACCAGCTTCGGCGCAGCGGCGAGGCGACCCGAGGTCATCGCGCCTCACGGCCGCGCAGGCGCGGAGCGGGGTCGGTTGTCGTCGACGGCGCGGCGGCGCATCAGGAACGGCGCGTGCACCTGGTCGTCCTTGTAGTTCGAGCAGAGCACGTACATCGCGATGTTCACGGCCAGGCGGAACGCGCGCTCCCGCTGCGCCTCGCCCCCGGGCGTGACCTCGACGCTCGGCCCTCCGCCCTCCGAGCGCGCCAGGGCGCCGGCGAGGTCGTGGTCGGAGAAGATCACCTGCGGCATGCCGCCGCGCACGATCGCGGAGAGCTTCGGCGGGCCCTCGACGCGGCCGACGGCGCGCGGGAGGAGATAGAAGGAGCGGAAGACGACGTTCTCCGTGCCGATCGGGATCGGAGAGCCCTCCGGCAGGACGCGGGCGAGCTCGCGCCGCGCGGCGCGGCCGAACGCGCCGCTGCCCGGGGCGAAGTCGTCGACGAGGAGCACGCCGCCGAGGGCGAGGAAGCGGCGCAGGCCGAAGACCTCGCGCTCGGTGAGCGGCGGGAGGTCGCCCTCGCCGCCCCAGAGCGCGAACGGCTCGGCGAGCAGCGCCGGGTCGTCGGCGCGGACCGTGGTCGGGTTGCGGCGCGCCGGCGCGCTCGTCCGCCGCTCCAGCTCGAACGACCAGCGCGCGGGGGCGGTGGCGCGCACCCCCTCCCATCGCGCGTCGCCCGTCAGCAGCGGCCGCGGGTTCCACGCCCCCTCCTCGCCGAAGGCGCGCACGGGGCGCGGCACCGCGAGGAGGAGCAGCGCGGAGACGAGCACCAGCGCCAGGACCGCGAGGCGCCGCGGCCGCGCCGCGGCGAGGCGCGGCGGCTTTGCCGAAGCGGCGGGGCGCGAGGGCGGCGGCGCCGCCTCACCGCCCCGGCCGCGCGGCCGGCGAGCGCCGAGCCGGCCGAGCCATCGTCTCAATCGAAGTCCTCGACCCGCCATACGCCCGCCTCGCGCCGGAGCTTCACCTCGTGCCCACCCGGGATCTGCACCGTCGCGGAGTCGCCGGCAATCCGGACCTCGAGCCCCTCGGGCTGAGCGAGCCCCTCGACGAGCGAGCGGAGGTCGCTCTCGATGGCGGCGCGCGTGGCCGGCGTGAGGACGCGCAGCAGGCCGGCATAGCTGCGGCGCGCGAGGACGCGGCGGAGCTGCTCGAGGGCCTGCTCGGGGGTGCGGCCGCCCGCGGGAAGCGCGTCGGCGGCCGAGATCCGGAAGGCGCGCTCGCGCTCGTCGAGCTCGAGCGTCGCGATCTCGCCGTCCGGGTAGCGGACGCGGGCGCGGGTCTTGACCACGACCCCGGGCGCCGTGACGCTCCGCGCCTGCTCCGCGAGCTCGGCGCGCGCCTCGGCGACGCGCCGCCGCACCTCGTCGCGCGACATCGCGGTGCGGCTCTTGTCGCTCAGCATGCCGTAGATGGCGTCGGCGTCACCGCGCGCCGCCGCGTCGGCGTAGACCTGCACCGCCTCCTTGGGATCGGGCAGCGAGGACGACGCGCAGGCGAGGCCCGACAGCGGCAAGAGCGACAGGAGCGGCAGCGGCAGCCGCGGCGGCAGCGACGGCAGCGACGATCGGAGCGATCGCGGCAAGAACAGCGCGAGCAGCGAGGTGAGGGCGCGCGGCACGGGACGAGCCTAGTACATCGGCGGCGGCGCGTCCCAGCGCCATGGACGAGCGCGGCGGCCGCCGTGAGGCGCCCGGCCGTGGTAAGCCGGCTCCTCCCGCGCCTCGCCTTCCCGCGCCACGACCCGAACGAAGCCGCCGCCGCATGATCGACGTTGTTGGAAAGCTCTGGGGGTTCTGCCACACGCTCCGCCACGACGGCATCGATCACGGGGACTACATCGAGCAGATCACCTACCTGCTCTTCCTGAAGATGGCCGCCGAGCGAGGCATCGACCTCTCGCGCGTCGAGCACAGGACGCCCCGCGGCGAGGTCGACGCGACCGACTGCTCCTGGCCCGCGCTGCGCGCGCGCAGCGGGCAAGCGCTGCTCGACCGCTACGCCGACGTCCTCCGATCCCTCGACGGGGCCCCCGGCGTCCTCGGGGAGATCTACGCGGGCTCGCAGCCGCGCTTCAAGAGCCCCGCGAGCCTCGGGAAGCTCGTCGACCTCATCGACGAGATCGCGTGGACGCGCCTCGGCGTGGACATCCAGGCCGCGGCGTACGAGGGCCTCCTGGAGAAGGCCGCCGCCGAGGGCAAGAAGGGCGCGGGGCAGTACTTCACGCCCCGCGCCCTGATCCAGTCGATCGTGCGGTGCATCAGGCCCGATCCGCAGGGGAAGCCGGGCTTCGCCCTGTGCGACCCCGCGTGCGGCACCGGGGGCTTCCTTGTCGCCGCCTGGGAGTGGATCGACGCCGAGGCGCGGGGAGCGCTCGACCGGGAGGCGGCGCGCCGGATCAAGGCCGGGGCGTTCTTCGGCCAGGAGCTCGTCGCGCGCCCCCGCCGGCTCGCCCTGATGAACCTGTACCTCCACGGGATCGAGCCGAGGATCACCCTCGGCGACTCGCTCGACGCCCCGCCGCCGGACGATCGGTTCGACGTGATCCTGACGAACCCGCCGTTCGGCACGAAGGGGGCCTACGAGACGCCGCGCCGCGAGGATTTCGCGATCGCGACCGCGAACAAGCAGCTCAACTTCATCCAGCACGTGCTGACGATCCTGAGGCCGGGCGGCCGGGCGGCGATGGTCCTGCCCGACCATTGCCTGTTCGCCGACCAGGCGGGCGCGGTGCTCGAGATCCTCGCCAGGGGCTGCGACCTGCACACGGTGCTCCGCCTGCCGCACGGGACCTTCACGCCGTACAGCGCCGGGGTGAAGGCCAACGTCGTCTTCTTCACGAAGGGCCGCGCGACGGAGAGGGTCTGGATCTACGACGCCCGGACGGGCGTCCCGTCGATCACCAAGAAGGGGCGGCCGCTCTCCCCGGCGCACTTCGCGGAGTTCGAGCGGTGCTACGGCGGCGACCCCGACGGGCGCGGCGCGCGCGAGGCGGCGAGCTCCAGCGAGGGTCGATTCCGCAGCTTCGAGCTCCGCGAGGTGAAGGAGCGAGAGTTCAAGCTCGACGGGCTGAGGTGGCTCAGGGAGGAGTCGCTCGACGAGGCCGGCGAGATGCCCGAGCCGGAGGAGCTGGCGACCGACGCCCTCCAGGAGCTGACGGAGGCGGTCGCCGCGCTGAACCGCGTGCTCGCGCTGCTCGAGGGCGGGGCGAAGGCGGCGGAGGGGTGAGCAGGCCCCTGCCCGAGGGGTGGGCCGAGACGACGCTCGCGTCGATCTGCTCGCACCGGAGCGGGAGCTCGAAGCTCATCAAGGGGAAGCTCCACGCCGAGCAGCGGCCAGGGCGTTACCAGGGGTTCAGCGCCGCCGGCCCCGACGTGTGGTGCGACGGCTGGGAGCACGAGGGCGAGGCGATCGTCGTCTCCGCCGTGGGGACGCGGTGCGGGAAGGCGTTCAAGGCGCGCGGGCGGTGGTCGGCGATCGCGAACACCCATGTGGTCTGGCCGGATGAGCGGGCCATCGACGTCGGCTACCTGTTCCTCCACCTCAACGACGAGGGATTCTGGGCGAAGGGCGGCTCCGCGCAGCCGTTCGTGAAGGTGCGCGAGACGCTCGAGCGGCCCTTTGCTCTGCCTCCCCTCCCCGAGCAGCGCCGCATCGTCGCGAAGGCCGAGGCCCTGCTCGGCGAGGTGGACGCGGCGAAGGCCCGGCTGGCGAGGTCGTCGCTGCTCCTCCGGCGGCTCCGGCAGGCCGTGCTGGGGGCGGCGTGCTCGGGGAGGCTCACCGAGGACCTGCGCGCGCCGGGCGCCGCCGCGCCGGCCGCGGGACCGGCGGAGCCCCCGCCGCGCTGCTCTACGTCGGCGCCGGCCGCGCCCGGGGCGAGCAGCGACGGTCCGGAGCGTTCCCTGCCGCCGTCCTGGGTCCGCTGCCCGTTCGGCGCCCTGGTGGACAACCACGATGGCCGGCGCGTCCCCGTGAGCTCCGCGGTTCGGGCGAGGCGCCGGGGGCCGTATCCGTATTACGGCGCGTCGGGGGTCATCGACGCGATCGATGGCTACCTGTTCGACGGGGATTACCTGCTGATCGCCGAGGACGGCGCGAACCTCCTGTCGAGGAACACCCGGGTGGCGTTCGCCGCGAGCGGGAGGTTCTGGGTGAACAACCATGCTCATGTGGTCCAGCCGAAGGCCGGCGTGGTCCTCGGGTACCTCGAGCTGCTCCTGAACTCGCTCGACCTGCAGCACCACGTGACCGGCTCGGCCCAGCCGAAGCTCACGCAGGCGGCGCTCAACGGCATCCCCGTGCCGGTGCCGCCGGCGGAGGAGCAGGCGGAGATCGTCCGCCGCGCACAGGCGCTCTTCGCGCTCGCCAGCGAGGTCGAGGAGCGCGTGGCCCGCGCCGCGGCCCGGGCCGACAGGCTCCCGCACACGATCCTCGCCAGGGCGTTCTCCGGAGAGCTCGTCCCCACCGAGGCGGCGCTGGCTCGCGCGGAGGGGCGGGGCTACGAGCCGGCGGAGGCGCTGCTGCGCCGCGTCCGGGGGATGGGGTGAGCGGCTAGCTGCGCCCCCCAACCCCCGCCTCCACTGAACTCCTGTTGTTGTCGGTCCCGGCGTTGGATCCCGACTGGCGGACGAACCTCCTTGCCAAGAGGAAGGTCGCGAACCAGTGAGTGTCACATGGCGGCCGCGGTTGAAACGCCCCTGAAGGTCGAGACGACCGAGCATCTCTGGATCACCCTGAAGGATGGCTGCCGTCTCGCGGCGCGCCTATGGCTGCCAGAAGGAGCGCAAAGAAAGCCGGCGCCGGCCATCCTGGAATACATCCCCTATCGCAAGCGGGACGGAACCCGCGCCCGTGACGAGCCGATGCATGGTTATTTCGCCGGCCACGGTTATGCCGTGCTGCGGGTCGACATGCGCGGATCCGGCGAGAGCGACGGGCTGATGTGGGACGAGTACCTGAAGCAGGAGCAGGACGACGCCCTCGAGGTGATCGCCTGGATGGCGGCACAACCCTGGTGCAACGGCCATGTCGGCATGATGGGCAAGTCCTGGGGCGGGTTCAACTGCCTGCAGGTGGCGGCGCTCAGACCGCCGGCCTTGAAGGCGGTGCTCTCGGTTTGCTCGACCGACGACCGCTACGTCGACGACATCCATTACATGGGCGGCTGCCTGCTCAACGACAACCTGTGGTGGGGCACCATCATGCTGGTCTATCAGGCCCGCCCTGCCGACCCGGAGCTCTTCGGCGAAAGCTGGCGCGACAACTGGCGGGAACGGCTGGAGCGGATGCCGTTCTGGCCGGCGCTCGCGATGGCCCATCAGCGGCGCGACGACTACTGGCGGCACGGGTCGATCTGCGAGGATTGGAACGCTATCCAGGTGCCCGTCTGCCTGATCGGCGGCTGGGTCGATGCCTATACCAACACGGTGCCGAGGATGCTGGAGCACCTCAAGGTGCCGCGGAAGGGCATCATCGGGCCGTGGGCGCACGTCTACCCGCACGACGGAACGCCGGGCCCGGCGATCGGCTTTCTGCAGGATGCCATCGCCTGGTGGGATCGCTGGCTGAAGGGCATCGAGAACGGCGCCGACGAGGAGCCGATGCTGCGCGCCTGGCTGCAGGACTACACGGCGCCGGAGACGACACGAAGTCACCATCCGGGACGCTGGGTGGCCGAGCAGAGCTGGCCGTCGCCGGACATCCAACCCTGTGCTCTCTATCTCAACAAGGACGGCCTCGCCCCGGTGAGCGGCGCCGAGGAGGTCCTGGCGCTGCGCTCGCCCCAGCATGTCGGCCTTCAGGGCGGGGAGTGGATGGCGGTTGGCTGCGTCGGGGAGCTGCCGGGCGACCAGCGGATCGACGATTTCGGCTCGCTCACCTTCGACACCGCGCCGCTCGAGGAGGCGATGCAGGTCGTCGGTGCCCCGGAGCTCGAGCTGGCGTTCACCAGCGATAAGCCGGTGGCGCAGCTCTGTGCCAGGCTGTGCGACGTGGCGCCCGATGGCGAGGCGCTGCGGGTCAGCTTCCAGGTCATCAACCTCACCCACCGCGACAGCCACGCGGAGCCGACCCCGCTCGAGCCCGGCAAGCGCTACAGGCTGAAGCTGGTATTGAATGCCTGCGCGCATCGCTTTGCAGCCGGTCATCGCCTGCGGATATCGCTCTCCAGCGCCTACTGGCCTCTGATCTGGCCGGCTCCCGAGCGGGCGACGCTCGGCATCGTCACCGGCGCCAGCCGCCTCGTGCTGCCGCACCGAAGGCCGCAGGCGGCCGACGGCGGCGAACCGTTCCTGAAGCCGGAAGCGGCGCGAGCGACGTCGATCACCCAGGTGAACGCGGGCAGCGTCACGCGCTCGGTGACCTTCGACCTCACCTCGGGTGCGGTCACGACCGTGACGGATACAGTGGGCGTCTTCGGAGAAGGGCGTCAGCGCCTCGACGAGATCGGCACCGAGGTGCTGCACCAACTCCGCCGCGAGCTCCGCATCGCGCCGGACGATCCGCTCCACGCTTCCTTCACCTGCCGGCAGACGTATGTGCAGTCGCGCCCGGGCTGGGACATCCGCATCGAGGTGACGACCAGGCTCCACGCCGACCGCGACCATTTCTATATCAGCGGCGAGCTCGACGCCTTCGAGGACGACATCCGCTTCGCCAGCCGTGAATGGAGGGAGAAGATCAAGCGGGATCTGATCTGAGGCTCAACCGGGAGCGGAGGCGCGGCCGGCAGCGGGCCCCATGAGGCTCTCGCTTCCTCCGCCCCCGCACGCATCCACCACCGTCCCTCCACGGTAGCTCCTCTCCCTTCTGGAATCGACACCGGCCGCCTTCCGTTATTCTCGGCGTCTCTCATCGGATCGCCTTCCGCCCTCGGATCCACGCCGTCATCGCGGATCCGATCCGATGAGACCCATGATCCCGAGGAGGCGCTGATGAAGGTGAGGATCGTCGTGAGTTACGTCCCCCGCTATCGCCGGGGCCACCGCTTCCATTTCGTCCCGCCGGTCACCGGGATCCACCTCGCGGCGATCACCCCGCCGGAGCACGAGGTCGAGCTCTTCCACGAGCAGGTGCGCCCCGTCCCCGTCGACGCCTCGCCGGACGTCGTCGCGCTCTCGTTCTTCTCGGGCTTCGCGCGCCGCGCCTACGCGCTCGCCGATCGCTACCGCGCCCTCGGCGTGCGCGTCGTCGCCGGCGGTCCGCATGTCTCGTACTGGATCGAGGAGGCGCTCCAGCACGTGGACGTGGTGGTCACCGGGGAGGCCGAGGCGGTCTGGCCCTCGGTCCTGCGGGATCTCGCGCGAGGCACGCAGCGCCGCGTCTATCACGGCGAAACGGCGTCGCTCGCCGGGCTGCCGACCCCTCGCTACGATCTGCTGGAAGAGCGCTTCCTCGTCCCCCGCGTGCTCCAGGCGACGCGCGGCTGCCCGTTCACGTGCAGCTTCTGCACGGTGCCCGACCTCAACCCCGGCTTCCGCGTGCGCCCCGTCGACGAGGTGATCCGCGACATCGCCACCACGCATTTCCCCCGCTTCTGGCAGGAGAAGGTCGCGTGGTTCTGGGACGACAACCTGCTCGTCCAGCGCCGCTGGGCCAAGGAGCTCCTGCGCGAGCTCGCCGGGCTCGATCGCTGGTGGCTCACGCAGGCATCCATCGATATCGTCAAGGACCGGGAGCTCCTCGACGCGATGGAGCGGTCCGGCTGTATCGGCATCTTCCTCGGCATCGAGAGCCTCGACGAGGCCGATCTCAAGAGCGTCGACAAGCGCCAGAACCGCGCGCGCGAGTACCGCGAGGCCATCCGCAAGCTGCACGATCGCGGGATCTGCGTGATGGCGGGCTTCATCTCGGGCTTCGACGATCAGACGCCGGAGGTCATCGCCTCCACGGCCGATCGGCTGAACGAGATCGGCGTCGACGTCCCGTTCCTGAGCATCCTCACGCCGTTCCGGGGCACGCCGCTGTACGACGAGCACCGGCGAGACGGGCGCATCCTGGAAGAGCGTGACTGGCCCCATTACAGCGGCTACGGCGTCGCCTTCCGGCCGGCGCGCATGTCCCCCGAGCAGCTCCTCGCCGCCCACCGCCAGATGTGGAATCGCGCCTTCGGCCCCGCGGCGGTGCTCGAGCGCCTCGCGCGCGGCGCGCGGTCGCTGAGCCGCGGCGCCATGATGCTGTCGGCGGCGATGAACGGCTTTTACGGCCTCAAGCAGATCACCGGCAACGAGCCGGCCGCGCCGCCGCTCGAGCCGAAGGGGACGATCCGGCACCCCGCGCCCGGCGACGCCCCGGCCCGGCTCTCGCGCCTCGGCCTGAAGCGGTCCGCGAGCGCGGCTGACAGCTCGGTGGAACGCACGGCGTAGCGGCGCGGGGGCGAACGCTCACCAAGCGTCTCGCCGTCGAGCCACTCCATCGCGAGGTAGGGGCACGCCGCGGCGGTCGCGCCGTTCGCGATGTACCGCACGACACCCGGGATCTGGAGTGACGCCACCACCTCGTGTCCCCGCAAACGAAGGTCGAGTTAGGGCAGATCTCTGATCTCCGACGTGCAGGCGCCCTCGTCGCAGCGCGCCGCAACCGCCTGCTCGCTCTCTCTCTCGAGCCGCCGGCCGTCCTCCGCGAGCGGCGGACGCGGCGCGCAATCGCACAGCGGCCAGCCTGCGAGGCACACCGCCTCGGCGGCCTCGAACGCTTCCTTGTCGTCCGCGTCCACGCCCACGAACAGGATATCTCCGCAGCAGGTCGTGACGTGCGGCAGCACGACGCAGTCGCTCGCCTGTTCGCAGGCCTTGCTGAACGCCGGAAAGCTCGACTCGCGGCACGCCAGGCCATGGCTGCTCCCGCCCCCGGAGCCGCCGGCCCCGCCGCTGGCGGCGCTGCCGCCGCCACCCCCGGAGCCGCCGGCTCCGCCGCTCGCGGCGCTGCCGCCGCCGCCCCCGGAGCCGCCGGCGCTCGCGGCGCTGCCGCCCCCACCCCCGGAGCCGCCAGCGCCGGCGCTGCCGCTCGCGCCCGCTCCGCTGGTGCTGGTGGATTCCGCGCTCGCAGGTCCATGGTCCTCTTCGCCGCACGCCGCGCCGCCCAGCGTCGCCCACGCGAGGAAGGAACCACGAGCCAACCAGAGAAAGCACTTGGGTGTCATGGCCGCCGCGTCGAGCACGGGACATGCCCGCTCCGGCACGAGAGAAACACGCTGGTTTTCTGTGCCATGGCGAGCCACGACGTGGCAGCGCGCGGCAGGGCGATCAGGCCGAGTTCGGGCGCGGCGGTCCTTCGTGCCGGCGTCCATGAACATGCGATTACTACGATTGTAACAGACTTGAAGAGCACGTGTGTCGTGCGTGCATCGAACCACGGCCCCAGGTCGAACCAGCCGTACGGTCACTTGACGCCGGAGGCGTAAGCGAGTGATGCTCCGGCGCCATGGCGGGCTCGAAGCGTGTGAATGCGTCCCTGGCGATGGCGCTGTTCGGGCTTGCGGCGGCCGGCGGGTGTACCGCGCTGGCGGGGCTGGACGAAAGCTACCATCTGGTGGGCGGAGGCGGCGGCTCGACGGGAGGCGGGACCGGCGGCAGCGCGGCCAGCAGCTCGACGGGAGGCGGGACCGGCGGCGGCGCGGCCAGCAGCTCGGCGGGTGGCGAGGCCGGCGGCAGCGCGGCCAGCAGCTCGACGGGAGGCGAGCCGGGCGCTGGCGCGGGCGGCGAGGTCGGCGCCGGTGGCGGCGCCGAGTGCGCGACCTGCTCGTTGCCCCCGTACGACACCGACGATCCGGCGGACATGTGCGAGACCTCGGCCGAAATTTACGAGATGCTCATGGGCTGTCTCTGCTTTGCCTGCGGCCTGGTGGAGGAATTGCCCTGTTACGGCGCGTGCGGCGCCGGCGAGGCGCGGAGCGCCGAGTGCAACGACTGCCTCGCCTCTGCGGCCGCCGAGGTGGAGGGCGAGTGTGCGCCGGAGGTCGCCGCGTGCGAGTTCGACACGGGCGAGTGATCTCGGCCTCCCTGTATCAGAGCTCGTTCAGCAGGGCGTGAACATCTCCGCGCCGAGATACGTACTCGAGAACTGGCTGTCGACCGGGTTGCCGAGATGGTCGTAGCACTGCACGTTCACCTGGGTATCCGAGCCGACGCCGGTCCAGTACGAGACCTTGCAAACCTGGACGGGGCGGCGGGACTGTCGCCTGGCAGAGGACAAGCGCCTGCCAGGAAGGACCCCGGCGCGCGCGCTCGTCACCGCGGCGCCGCCCAGATGCTGCAGCAATGGAAACGCTCCCGGCCCGAGACGCGCGATCTGGGCCCCGCTTTCGTGCCCACCTCGAGGATGTACACGGCGTCCGCGTCCACGGCGAGCCTGGCGGGGTGCCTGTGCTGGGCGCCGAGGATGCGCAGCGCGCGCTTCTCCCCGCTCCGGCTGACGACGAGCGACGAGCTCCAGTCGTCCTCGCACCGCGCATAGAACAGGTCCCCTCCACGCGCGGCGAAGCTGCAGTTGACGTTGTGGGACAGGGAGCTATCGAGCAAGCTCCCCAGGCGAGGCAGGGCGCGGAAACCATCCTCTCGAGAGAGGCTGAAGAGGTCGTCGTCCGCTGCCCAGAACAGCGCCTCGCCGCTCGCGCTGAAGTGGAACGCTGGCACCCGCACGCGCGCCAGCACCTCGGGGCGCCCTCCTGGCTTGTCGATCCGCAGCAGCCGCCTGCCGCTGCGACCGTCGTCGGACAGGTAGACGTACAGATCGTCGATGGCGAGCTTCTCCGGGTTCTCCAGGCCCCTCACGAGCACTTCGATGGGACCGCCTCGCTTCGGGAGCTTCAGCGCCGCGCGTTGAGCTCGGTCGACCCAGTACACGCTCGTCGCATCGACCGCCACGAGCTCCGGCAAGGCCGGCGACCCCCAGAGATCCTCCCGCGACGCGGTCGGACCGTAGCCATAGGGCTCCGGCGCCGACAGCGCGCGGGCGACGTCGTCGGACATGACCAGCGTCTCCCTCGAGCCTCCGGTCAGGCTCGCGCGCACCAGCCTGCCGTCCACGGTGAGGAAGAAGGCATGCGCCTCCTCGAGCGCAGGCGCAGCGCCGAGCTGCTCGAGCTTCAACGCGGGCGTGGAAGCGCCTCCGCGCTTCGGCATCGCCCAGAGCACGTCACCCGTCTTCTGTCGCGTCGTATAGTAGAGCTCCGACCCCAGAACAGCGATGGATCCGATGGGCACGTCGTCGAGCGCCATGAGCCGCCGCGCGCGGGGAGCCTCCGGATCGAACCGGAGCAGCATCCTGGAGGAGAGCGCGTAGATCTTCCCTGCGATCGGATGGATGATCCACGGCCTGTCTGCAGGCGGAAGCGCCGCGACTTCTTGCCAAGCTCCGCCCGAGAGGGGCGCCCTGAACAGCGCCTTGTGAGAGGCTCGATAAAGAGAGCGGCCATCGCTCGAGAACGTGTATTCGCTCAGCATCGTGTCGCGCGCGTGCGCCACCGGGATCGCTGGACCTCCTGCCGCCGGCTGCCGCATCAGGTAGTCCCCGGTCCTCCAGTACCAAAAGCCCGATTCCACGAGCTCGATCCGGTCGATGGATGGCCCGCCCGGCGCGGTCGCGACGATCGTGGGCGAGCCGCCGCGCCTGGAGAGCAGGAGCGCTGGATCGCTGGCCTTGACCGTCGACAGCGCGCCCGGACGGGACGCTGTCACGGTCGGCTCGCCGAAAGCATCCACTTCGTCCATCAACCGCGCGCCGCCTTCGAGATCGAGCCGGAGGAGGCCGTGTCCTCGGCTCTCGGTGAAGTACAGCGCACCCCCATGGATGCCCCTCAGGGACAGCTCCCACCTGCCGTCGAGGTCCGTATCCGCCACGGCGACGACGTCGAGCACGGGTTGCTGCTCGGGCTCTTCCTTGCCCTCGTCCCAGAACAGGAGATCGAAATCGCTCACCGGCCGCAGAGGCCGCGCGGCCCCGCAGCCCATCACGACCATCACCCCGCCCAAGGCAGCGGCGTGCATGCTCTGGCAAAGACCCCGGCTCACCCTGCGGGACGCCCCGCGCCTCCGCCCCAGGCCGCCCATACGCCTGAGCTTATCACCTCATGCCTTGTGGCGCGGCGACCGCGCGGGCATGAAGCCCGCTCATGCCCTTTCGAGAGCTCCTCCCCATCGTCCTCCTCGGCGCAGGAATCGCGCTCGGCGCGGGGAGCGCGGCCTGCGCCGCGCGACAAGGCTCGACCGGCGCGAGCCCGTCGAGCGCCGCCGCGCAACCGGCGCGGCCAGGCGCACCGGCGAGCGCCTCCGCGGCGGCGCCGGCGCAACCGGCGGCGAGCGACCCGGCCGCGCCCGGGGCAGCCGCGCCCGAGCCGCCGCCCGCGTCGGCCGAGCAGATCGCGCGCCTCCCGCCGGGCGCCGCGATCTACGCCTCGCTTCGCAACAGCGCCCTCGACGTCGCCGTCCAGTACGTGCCCCAGATCGCCGAGGTCCTGCTCGAGGCGAACCGCGCGCTCGGCAGCCAGGATCCGCCGGACGTGACGCTCGCGAAGGCCGGCGTCGATCCGCGAAGGCCGATCCTGGGCGCCGTGGTGCCCGCGTCCGAGAAGAGCGCGCGCGCCGTCGTCGACGCCATGGCCAAGGGGGCCTCGGGCAAGGCGCTCGAGAAGGTCGTCCGCGGGCACGCGGGGGACGTGACGCGGGTGCGGCTCCTCGTTCCGCTCGTGAGCGGGGCCGACCCGCGGCGCGCCCTGGAAGGCGTGGTGGACGTCCTCACGGGCGGCGCCCCGCTGGACGCGTGCCCGGGCGCAGCGCGCTGCGCCGGCTTCGGCGCCCGGGCGCCGCTCGGCGTGGCGCAGGGCGGGATCGCCGCCGTCGCGATCTACGCGGACGGCGCCGACCTCCGGCTCGACGTCGTGATGTCGCTCTTCGGGTCCGGCGGCGATCCGGCCGCCCTGAAGGAGCTCGTCGCGTTCGGCGAAGAGGTCGGGGGCCCGGAGGGCCGGTGCTCCAGGTTCGACGCGAGCCCCGTTGTGTCGGTGTGCCTCGATCCCGAGCGGATGGGCGAGCTGGGCGCGACGGACGGCTACGGCAAGATCGCGAGGGCGCTCTCCGGAGGCCACGTCGATCCAAGGGTGATCCCGGGGATCGCCGCCCAGAGCTTCGCCGAGGCCCGGCAGAACCTCTGGCTCGCCGCGCCGGCGCGCAGGCTCGCCGGCGATGGCACCCTCGGGGTCACCGTGCAGGGCAAGCGGAGCCGCTTCGTCGCGTCGTGGGCCCTGACGGACGCCTCGCGCGCCGGCGTCGAGAGGGCGTTCGCCGCCGAGCGATGCGCCGCCGGCGATGCGGCGGTCACGGAGCTCTTGCCGGCGCTCCGCGCGGCGGTCGGCGGTCCGGGGAAGGGCTTCGACGACCCGAAGAAGGTCGTCACCGCGTTCCAGGAGGCAGGCTGGGTGGTGCCCTAATTAGGGCAGATGGCCATTCAAATTAGGGCACCCGGGCAATCCGGACCGACGCCATCGGCGAGACCACAGCCACTCACCTTACACCACGCCGGGCATGTAGGTGGTCACATCGTCATTGTCGTCGCCGACAGCGATGGCGCTTACGCGCGGCGTGAGTTCCTTCGACTTCTTCTTCGCACGGGACTGCACCTTGTCCGCGCGGTCGAGGAGTACCTCGGCGTCCTCGGCAGGGCTCGTGGTGCTCACGCTGCCGCACGAGGCCGTCAGTCTCTTCTCAACCTTCGCATCGCCGAGTAACACGGCCTCCTTGCCAAGTTGTCGCACGAACAAATTGAGAAGCTTGTCAGTCTCCTCGCTGGAGACACTAGGCAGGATAACCACCACCTCGTCGCCGCCCTCGCCGCGATACGCGTCGCCATACTTACCGAACGTCGCGACTACAGCCTCTAAGTATGCGCGAATCGCCGCATCGCCTGCGGCATGCCTATACGTATCGTTAATGAGCTTCAGATCGTTCATGTCGAGGTACGCAATGGTCAGTGGCTGGCCTTGGCTCACGGCAAGGATGGCGATTGCGAGGTCAATCTCAAGGTGACGCCTTGCCACGCAGAGACCAGTTGGATCACGGTCGCGGCCGGTCTTGAGCTGCTGCTGAAGTTCAGAGAGGCGGACGCGACCCTTGTGCCCAATCGTCAGCTTGACTCCTTTCTCCGACTGCATCTTGCGCGTCGTCCATACACCATCATCAGTGCTTGGGTCGCTCCCGTCGTTAATGTACCCGTCCCGTGCCAGAGAAAAAATCATCTGCTGCTCGGGCGTGATGGTGTATGGCTCCTGATACATTCGCGGCCCATCGCGATCCAGCTGCGCAAGGAACTGCATCTCTAGAAGGCGTGCGTCGACCCGGCTCATGGGCCGACTGTACCACGAGCTGAGGCGATCTAGGTCGGGCTTGCATCTCTCCGGTGCCCGCCAAGGCGTCCAGTCGCCTATAGGACGAGGCGCGTCACACGGCGCACCCGCTCCACTTGACGGAATCGAAACGCCTGCGTTTGCCGCTGGATCCGGCGCTGAGGCCGTGACACCGTATGTCCTACCGCGCTGGAGACGCGGGAAACAGAGGCTATACTCACTTGCACAGGCAAAGCGCCCCGCCTCGGCTGGAACCCGAGACGGGGCTGCGGAACGCCGGATGGTGTGCCCACCCGTCGCACGTCGCGCTGCGATCATGGGCACGCGTCCGGAGAGGTGCAAGCCCATGGCGAACGTGCTCCCGGCGGAGCGGCGGCTAGAGGTGCTCGCCGCGCTCGTGAACGGCACCAGCATCCGCGCCGCGTCGCGCATGACCGGCGTCCATCAGGACACCATCGGCCGCTTCGGGCAGGCGATCGGTGAGGGCTGCGCGCGGCTCCATGACCGGCTGGTGCGCGATCTGACGTGCGCGCTCGTAGACCTCGACGAGCAGCACAGCTGGTGCCGCAAGCGCCAGAACAAGGTGGACGCCGCGAAGGACGACGCGGGGAGCGTGGGCGAGCAGTGGACGTGGGCGGCCATCTGCCGCACCAGCAAGCTCATCGTCGCGTGGCACGTCGGGAAGCGCGACCAGGAGAGCGCCGATGCTCTCGTCGAAGACGTGCGCGCGCGGCTCGCGGTGATGCCGCAGATCACCACCGACGGGCTCGGGCTGTACGCGCAGCCGATCGCGGCGAACTTCGGGCGCGCCGTGCCGTACATGCAGACGGTCAAGAACTTCAGCTCGCGCCCCGGGAAGCCTGGGACGTCGGAGAAGTTCGCGGTCGAGCGCGGCGTCGACTTCATCCAGAAGCGCACCATCTTCGGGACGCCCGACCCCGCGAAGGCGACGAACTACGCGATCGAGCGGTCGAACCTCACGGCGCGGCAGTGGAACGCGCGGCTCCGGCGCAGGACGCTCGCCTTCAGCAAGAAGCTCTCGCGGCACTGCGCCGCCGTCGCGCTGCACTACGTCTACGTGAACCTCTGCCACATCCCGCGGAACATGCGCGTCACCCCCGCGATGGCAGCGGGCATCACGGACACCGCGTGGACGCTGGAGATGCTCATGGACGCCGCGCTGGAGGAGCCGGCCGGGGAGAAGCCGGAGCCGCAGCCGCTCGCCATCCCGAAGCCGGAGGGCACCGCCAGGGCGCTCCCTGCCGGTCGCGGTTGGCTGCGGGTGCTCCCGGGCGGGTCCGCTCCGTCAGCGCCCTCTGCTCCGCAGCCGCCGCCCGTGGCGCCCGTTGCGACGGGAGCGGCGACGACCGAGCCCGCGGCACCGCAGCAGCCCGTGACCGTCGATCGGACCGGCCAGCTTGATCTGTTCGGCTGGAGGCCGAAGCCGGGGGTGCCGGCTCAGTTGCGCTTGTTTGACGACCCGCCAGACGATGCGGAATAGCCGCAACACGTGAGCGCCGCTACGAAACTGACAGCTCGCGGTGCTGCCGGTAAGCGCAGGCCGGCTTGCCTGCGATCAGCTCAAGATGGCGTGGGCAAGTTGCGCGGGCGTCTTGAGTGGATTGAATAGCCGCCGCTTGTCAGCGGATCGCGCGACTAAACCGCCCGAGGCGCACAGCCTCAATGCGGCACTAACTAGCCATCTTGTTGTGCACCTCGGTCCACTGAGGGTCGCGAACCGTTGACAGATCAACCATCTTGGCGGAATCCCAGCGCCTTTGCCAGACCGCCTCAAGCCCCCATGCGATGCTGTACTTCTCTTTCTTTGAAAGACAGTAGACCGGAGAATCCTGCGCAGACATCCCCCTGGCGCAGATGAGCCACAACTCATCTTCCGTAATAACCATCTGCCAGATGGGCTCTTCCTGGTAGTACCCGATCCTAAGCTTAATCCCTCTTGTGTTTGCGAAGTGGACTAGCGTCCAGGTTACGGCTCTGATGCCCTCGGCATACGATTTGTAAGCAATACCAGAGAATTCGGCCCTCTTCCTTGCCTCGTCGCTATCTGGGTCCAGCAACAGAACATCCAGAGAAAGCGAGTCGGTCCGGTTTGAGAGCTGCTGATACAAAACTCCCTGATGCTTGCCACATCCTATGTAGTGCCACCCGGACACTAGCAGCAAGTTCAGTGACCCAGCATTCTCGGTGATGGCCATCAGCGCGCGCCTCGCCGCATCCTGGATGCTCTTGTTGGCAGAGCCCCCGAATCTCGGGTATGGCCTCACCGGGAAGGTGCGCGTGATCCCGGTCCATTTCACGAGGCTGAACCTGTGAATCAGTGAGTAATACGACCAATTTGAGCGCGCGATGGCGATTATTATAATCCCGACTGCCACCGTTCCTGCGCTGATAAACGACGCCTTGTCGTACTTTAGCCAGTCGGCTCCGGCTCCAGCGAGCAAGCCGAAGAGGCCAACGAAGCCGGCCTCCAAAAGCCATATTGCTGCGGCTATGAACCAGCTTTTGCTCTTGGAACTAACGGGCATTGATGCGGTGGCTACACGGACGCGTGGTCCTATGCCCGCACAGAGCGTGCGTTGTCCTTGCGGATCGTGCCTCCCCGATGTATGCTCTCCCTATTGAAATAGGGGTCGCTCTGCTTCTTCGCCAGGAAGGACGGGTCGTACACTATTTCCACGATACGCTTTCGTAGCGGCGACGCCAGCGCGTACGCTGCCCTCGCAACGAACGTCAGTACCGCGCCGCCGATGGCTACCAGCGCATACGGCTCCATGGGCGTAGGGTCTCACAGGTTGGCGACCAGAGCAACGGGGAACCTGCTACGATAGCAGATCCGCCTCGGGCGGCACTCACCGCCGCCACCGCTTCAGCCGCAGCGCCAGCGCCTCGCGAGCGATCCGAAGCCTGGACGCCGCCGTGCTCGGGTTCATCCGGCGGGCCCTCGCCCACGCGGTGAGCGCCTCGGGCGCATCGACGATGAGCAGCGCCTCGCGTTGCCAGTCCGGCAGGCTGGCCACGGCCTCCAGCACCTCGCGCGCGGCGACCTGCGCCTCCAGATCGGGCCCGACGAGCTCGCGGAGCAGGCCAAGCGGCTGCTCGGTCAGCACGGCGCGCCGCGCCCACGCGCTGTTGATGTGGTGCGCAGCCGTACGCCACGCGACTCCGCGAAGGAACTTGCGGAGCGCGTCGCGCGGCTTGTCCTTCGGGTCGGGCCTGTACATGCCGCGCTTCACCGAGCGCCACGCGCCGAGGAGGATCTCTTGCTCGACGTCGGCGCGGTCGCGCGCGGGGATGCCTGCGACCGTGGCGCGCACGATGTCGCGCTCGGCCATGATCGCCTCGATGCTCGGTCGCTTCCGGGGATGCTTCGCGGCCGGCTGGCTCTTCGCCACCTTCCGCGGGCGCCTCACCCGCTCCTCCCGCACGTTGGGCAGCGGTCAGCGGCAGCGAGCCCGCCGAGCAGCTGCTCCACGGTGATACCCGCCGCCTTCGCGGCGCGCTGCACGGTCCCGGGGGAGCCCGCGTCGCGACCGCCAGCGATGCCCTGGAGGGTCACGGGCGACATGCCCATCACCTCGGCGAGGCATTCCCAGCTGCCGTAGGCGGCGCGCAGGTTCTTCAGCGCCGCCCGGAGGCGCTTGCGCTGGGTAGGTGTGAGTGAGAGACAAGGGGCGGTTCGGCGACGGCGCGCGGGCGCACCTTCGCCTTGCCCGCCCGGAGGCGGTACGGCTACAAGCATGGGCGTTCGGCTCCGGTTCGTTCGGGGTCGGACCACGCAGCCCGGGGTGGTGACACACCCGCGGGCTGCACTTACGTCCGGCCGAACTTAGCCGCTCTTGCGAGGCCCGGAGTCAAACTAGGGCAGCGGAAGCCAAACTAGGGCACCACCGCAGGCTGGTCTGCCTATCTGATCGCCGCCGGCGGCCCATGGCTGAACCTGCTCGGCGTGATCGCGGGCGTGCTCGAGCAGGGCCCCGGGACCGACCCCGACTACCATGTGTGCGCCCGATACGACGACGGGCGGCTCGTCCTCGTGTCCGAGATCCGGAGATGACAGCGCGCCTCTCGCCGGGCGCCCTGGCCGCGCCGGCGTGATGATACAAGTGGAGGTCGCACGCGCCATGACCACCGCCCTCCCCGCTTCCTTCGCCGATCTCCCGCTCCTTCAAGGCCGCAACCCCCTCGCCCGCCGCATCGAGACCCGGCATGGATTCCCCATCCTCCCCGGCCGCTTCCCGGTCGTGGGCCACATGCCGGCGATCGCCGTCGACGAGCTCGGCCTGCTCCGCGAGGGCCAGCGCCGCTTCGGCTCCCTCTTCTTCTGGGCTCCCGGCGTCGACGCCTGGCAGCTCATCTACGCATCGAACGAGGCCTTCTCGCTCTTCAAGAGCAAGGCCGTCGACTCCTCGTACCTGACCGAGGGCGGCGTCGGCTACCTCTTCGGTCAGACGCTGATGGCCCACGACGGCGCCTCGCACCGCCGCCTCCGCACAGCGATGAACGGGCCCTTCTCGCCGAAGGGCCTCGACGCCGCGGAGGTCGGCGCGATCGTCGCGACCAGCGTCGAGCGCAAGGTCCGCTCGTGGCTCGGCCGTCGCGACGTCCAGCTGCTGCGCGAGACCCGCGAGCTGGCCCTGGAGGTGATGTTCAAGATCACCGGCGTCGAGGACGACGAGCTGCCCGAGTGGCGCCACTATTACGAGGATCTGATGCTCGTGATCCTCAGCCTGCCCTTCGACGTGCCGGGCTCGCCGCGGCGCCGCGGCCTCCGCGCACGCGCCTGGCTCGACGAGCGCATCGGCCGGATCCTCGCCGGCGTGCGCGCCCGCGGCGACGCGAAGGGCCTCCTGCCGGCGCTGCTCACGGCCCGCGACGAGCAGGGCGAGCCGCTCTCGGAGCAGGACCTCGTGGGCAACCTCCGCCTGCTCCTCCTCGCCGGCCACGAGACATCGGCCTCGGTCATGGCCTGGTGCGTCGCCCACCTCGCCGAGAGCCCCGCGGCCTGGCGCGCGCTCCGCGAGGAGGCGTCGAGCGCGGCGGATCTCCCGCGCTCGCCCGCGGATCTCCGCCGCTTCCCCTACGCCGAGGCCGTGTTCCGCGAGGCGCTCCGCCTCCATCCGCCGGTGGCCCACGACGCCCGCCGCGCCGTCGCCGATTTCGAGCTCGACGGCCGCGCCGTCCCCGCAGGGACCCACGTGGCGATCCCGCTGGTCCTGCTCTCCCGCGATCCGGAGCTCTACCCGGATCCGGACAGCTACCGCCCCGAGCGCTGGCTCGGCCGCAAGGAGGCGCTCTCGCCGCTCGAGATCGCCCAGTTCGGCGGCGGCGCGCACTTCTGCCTCGGCTATCACCTCGCCTGGATGGAGATCGTCCAGTTCCTCGTCGCGCTCGGGCGGGAGCTCCCGGCCTCGGGTCCCAGGCTCCAGGGCGGATTCCCCGCCTCGCGCTACCTCCCGGTGCTCCGCCCCTCGGGGAGCACGCGCGTCCGATTCGACGGCTGAAGCGCCGCGTCGTACGATATCGTGACAAGCGGTCTGTCGCGCGGTCGATGGCGCGATTGTATAGCAGCGCTCATCGGGCCGTTTCGCCCTTCGATCTGCCGTTCCGTGACCAACGCCTCCAGAGCCGGCCGCATGGGCTCACGCAACCCGCTCCAGATGACCTGAAAGTAGACCATCGCGTGCTCCTGGTCGAGACGGCCAAGCGCAATTTGCGGTGGCGAACCGTCGCGCTCCGTCACTTTCGTCGAGATTTCGGGGGAGCGTGACGACGGATCGCAGCCCCTCCGCGGAGAGGCATAACGTGCTCTTGATGGGTACGATGGGCTCCGGTCGAGCCGGAGGGCCCAGGCCCATGCGGTTGTGCCTATCTTAGAAGTTCCCGCCGCTCAGCGCGCCCGCCTTCAAGCTTCGTCCGCCTTCCGCATTGCAGCCCGCACCGCTGCCGCCGCCTTCTTGTCTTTCACGATCCTCTCCAGCCACACCCGCCGGATCCGCATCATCGACTCATCCGGCAGGCCCAGATCGGCCAGTGCCGCCTGGCCCTGCCCCTGCTCGGCCGAGATCACAAGCTGTGCGTACTCGCCCGCTGTGATCGGCCCGCGCTCCTTCTCGAGTGCCGCCACGTAGGCCGCGTCGTACGCTGACAGGAGCTTCTTCTTCCGGCGCGCGATCTCGTCCTGGATCTCGTCAAGCCACTGTTCGTGCAGCGACTGCCAATTCTTCGGCGTGAGCTTCTCCGCTTTGAGGATGGCGTCGCAGTCCGCCGGCCGCTGCGCGAGCTTGGCCGCAATGACTGCGCAACGCTCGATGGGGTAGGCCGCGAGAGGCGGTGCGGGCTCCTCCGGCGCGGGGAGCGGATCAGGCTTTTTCGCCTGGGTGTCAGGCTCGGGCGCCTCCTCTGCCGAGGGCTCCATCACCCCCATGTCTGGCCTCGCCAGTGGGCCGAGCATGGCAGGAGGGGCGGGCTCCTTTGCCGTCAGGGGTGGAGACCTCGCATCGCGCTCAGGCGCAGGCGGCGCGTGCAGCGCAGGCGACAGCGCTGAAGGGATCGCGACAAGCGGCGGACGCAGCACCTCGTCAGGAACCTCTGCTGGCTCCGCCCCTCGCGGCGAAGACTCTGCTTGGTGACGTAGCGCAGGCTCAGCTCGCTCGCCCTGCACGAATGGCAACGCGGGTTTCGCGGCGACCAGTGAAGCCGCGCTGGTGGCAGCGGGCGCATCGGCGGGCGGCTGCGCCGCGGCCGCCGGAGTGGGTACCGCGGCTGCTCGTGGCGCGGCCTGAACGAACGCAGCGGCCGCGGCCTCGAGGTGCTGTGCCCGACTCGACGGGGGTACCGCGGCCGCCGGCGGCGCGGACTGCACGAAGGGGGGGACTGCGAGGCGCTGCGCCGGGCTCGACGGGGGAGCAGGTTGGCCCGCGGGCACTGTGGCGAACGGTAGGGCCAGCCGGGAGACGGCGAGATCCTGATTCACGTCCAACGGCAGGGTGCAGGCCTCAGGGTCATCCTCGTTGTGCACGGCGCTATCGCCATCGTGCGCCTTGTCGTAGGGCGCTTGGAGCCCGATCTCGCTCATCGCGCCGCCGCCGGCCCGGCCGCTCGCGAGCCCCACTCCAGAACTGCTGGGCACGCCCTCGCTGTCGTTACTTACGAGGGTCTGATAAGGCTCCTCCAGCGCGACCAGGATCTGCCCGGCCTCTTCCGGCTCTCGGAGCGGGACCTGGCCGCGCCAGGTCACCGTGCAGATGCAGCGGTCGGTGTTGATCCAGAGCAGATCGGGCCACATGGCGACGCCCTGCAAGGGCTCGCCGGGGCGGTCGACGTAGGCGCGGGGGTGGAGCCCCGGGAGGCTCGTGACGAGGTGCGGGTGCTCGGGGTGGAGATGCTCGAGGACGAGCCGCTCGTCATTGCGGAGCGCGGTGGTCTGCTGGTCGACCGGCGCGGCGTTGAAGTAGCTGACGTCGAGGTCCGGGGGCAGGGGCTGGCGGTGCCAGTCGTTGCCGGGGAACGTGGCCGCGTAGCGCCCCAGCTTCTGCCGGCGGGTGGGCCATCCGGAGGCAACGGGTCCAAATCCCACCGGCTCGATGACGTCGTCCGGCCCGATGACGACAACGCCTGGACGCTGGAGGTTGGGGAGGTTGCGTCGCCCGTGGATGTCGCGAGCATGGGGGGGCATGCCGACGGGGTTGGAGGTGCCGGGGCCGCCGCCCGCGTACTCCCAGAGCAGCGGCATCCTGGTGAAGCGCGAGCTCTGATTCAGGACGCCGTGCTGCGTGAAGCAGCGAGCTCCGTAGACCTCGATGGCCTTGTCGATGTCATTCACGATCACGCGGGCAGTGAGGGATCGGACTGCCGTGCCGTTGGGCGAGAAGGCGTGGCCAACGAGGACGACGTCCGCCCGGGCGCGGTGGGGGACGACGTCGGAGGCCGCATAGAGACTCCAGCACGCGTCGTCGCGCCAGTGGCGGTCGGATAGGTGGAGCGGCTCCTGCTCGGCCGCGAGGGCACACACACCGGGGTACAGCTTGAACGTGCTTTTACAGACGAACGTCTGCATCCAGGCGCCTGGATGGGGTTGCCACACGACCAGGCCAACGGGGAGCTGCGAAAGGGAGACGACCTTCACTCCGCCGGCGATACTGCAACCATCAACACGAGGCGTCAATGTGTGGGCGTTCGACCGTCTGAACGGCCGCACCGGCGGAGCCCTGAGCGTACAATGCGCGCGGGCCCCTCTTGCGGACAGGGATGGCTGCCGGATAGCATCGGCTGTCCGCTCTACAAGCGCAGGGTAGACCGGGCTAGGAATGCCCATGGCCGACACGCACCCGAGCATGCGAAACAAGGGAACCGGACTGAGCTCGGGGGTCTACCGAGTCGAGGCGCAGATCGCGTCGGGCGACATGCTCGATGTGCGTCGCTTCCAGGTCACCGAGCGGATTTCCTCGCTCTTCGAGGTCCAGATCGTCGCCGTATCGGACGACCCCGATATCGACTTCGAAGCCGTCATCGGCCAGCCCATGACCTTCACCGCGCACGCGAATCAGACCCGCGTCTGGTCCGGACTGTGCAGTCACCTCCAGCAGGTGGCCGTCGAGGAGCGCTACCTCTCCACCTACGAGCTGACCCTGGTCCCGCGGCTCTGGCTCGCCACCCAGCGCCGCAACTACCGCATGTTCCAGCACAAGTCGGAGGTCGACATCGTGCTGCAGCTCCTCGGCGAGTGGGGCATCTCCCCCACGCGGCGGCTTGCCGGCGAGTACAAGAAGCGCAAGTACCGCGTCCAGTACGGCGAGAGCGACTACACCTTCATCAGCCGCATGCTGGAGGACGCCGGGGTGAGCTTCTACTTCGACAACGGCGGAGAGAGCCAACTCGTCCTCGACGACCGCCCCCAGGCGAACGTCGCCCGCGTGCCCATCACTTACCGCGATCACCCGACCGACGCCGACCGCGAGCACGTCACCAAGGTCGTCGTCGGCCGCCGCCTGCGACCCGGCAAGTACACGGTGCGCGACCACGACCACCGGAGGCCCGCGAACTACAAGCTCCTGGCCACCGCCTCCGGCGCCGGCCCCGTGGAAGATCAGCTGGAGCGCTTCCATTATGTGCCTGGCGCGTTCCTGTTCGAAAGTCAAAAGGGCGAGAGCTCGCCGACAGCCGACGATCAGGGCAAGTACCGCGCGGACGAGTCCGAGGGCGAGGCGCTCGCTCAGCGTCGGCTGGAGGCGAAGCGCGCCTCGGCACGGGAGATCGTGTTCAAGACCAACGTCATCGATCCCGCACCGGGCGCCGTCCTCTCGTTCCTCGAGCACCCGAAGAGCGAGCTCGGTCCCGACAAGAAGCTGCTCGTCCTCGAGTCCCAGCTCTCCGGCGAGGTACCGGCCGAGTGGGAGCACTCCTGCGTCGCCGTGAGCGCCGACGCGCCCTACCGACCGCCGCTGCGCACGCGCAAGCCCCGCGCGCAGGGCGTCGAGAGCGCCACGGTGGTCGGTCCGCCCGGCGAGGAGATCCACGTCGACGAGTTCGGCCGCGTGCGCGCCCACTTCCACTGGGACCGCGAGAGCAAGATGAACAACGACTCGTCGTGCTGGATCCACGTCAGCCAGCCCTGGGGCGGCGCCGGCTTCGGCGGGACCAACCTGCCGCGCATCGGACAGGAGGTCATCGTGGACTTCCTCGGCGGCGATCCCGACCGGCCCATCATCGTCGGCCGCGTGTACACCAACCTCCAGAAGACGCCCTACTCGCTGCCCATGAACAAGACGCAGAGCGGCTGGAAGAGCAACTCGAGCCCGTCCACGTACGGCTACAACGAGATCATGTTCGAGGACAAGGCCGGTAGCGAGCTCGTCAGGATGCAAGCCGAGAAGGACCTCCACAAGCTGGTCAAGAACGATCAGGAGACGACGATCGGCCGCGACCGGACGACGGGGATCGGCCACGACGAGGACGTCACGGTCGGCAACAACGCCACGAAGAGCGTGCTGAATAGCCTGCGCGAAGCGGTGGGGATGATCCGCGCCCGCGCCGTGGGTGTCGACGAGGTAGTGCAGATTGGCCGGAATCAGACCATCGACGTCGGGGAGAAGATCGAAATCACGTGCGGCAAATCGAAGTTCGTGATGGACAAGGACGGCAACATCACGCTCAAGGGCGTTAGGATCCTGGTCGATGGGAGCGAGCATGTCCAGGTCTTCGGCGATCCGATCGATCTCAACTAGCCCTGAATGCGGTCGCAGAAAGCGGTTCGAGCCCGGAGCTTCATGCCGAGCCACATCCCGCGGCGTCCCGTCCGGTGTCGTCCTTCTTGGTGTCCATGCAGGGACCAAGATCGAGCTCGTCATCGATCCTACCTGAGCAGTGCCATGCTGGCCGTGAATCGAACCGCCTTTGCTGCGACGCACCTCATCGACGGCACCCGCGTCGCCGTCCACCGCCGCTAGCCATGTTGGCCGCCAACGCGACCCCCTTCGCCGCGCTAGGGTTCGAGCAGAAGCACCGTGACGGCGCAGCCATGGCCGTCGTCGCGGCAAGGGGCACGCTTCTACTCTCGCCCGAAGGCCGGCTGTCGATCGCCCCCGATCAATCCTTGATCCTCGCCGACGAGTACGAGGGTGATCCGCATGCGACACCGATGCTCCGGGTCGGCCTGCTCATCCCTTTCAAGCCCGCGGCCGACGTCACCCTCCTCGCTGATGGCCACGCCCCCGGGGGCGTGGCCGCGCACGTCTGGCAGGTGGGCGCGCGCGTCGGGGAATACACGCGCTTCCTGAGGGCGTATGCGCCGCGCGCGTTCGAGCCGGACGCCGGCGGGTTTCGGCTTTCCACGGGAGAGCCGGCGGCCCGCGCGTCCATCGACTACCGATCGGCCGCCGGCGGCGTCGTCATCGGCGATCCCGAGGGCAACGTCGACGCGCGCAACCCCATCGGCCGGGGCGTCCTCGATCGCCGCCACACGCCGGCCGATCGCGCCTACCCCGCGCCCACCATCGACAGCGAGGCCGAGCCTGTGGGCGACCCGGCGGCGCGGCCAGAACCGCAGGGCTTCGGGCCCGTGCCGCCCTGGTGGCAGTTTCGCAGCCGCTTCGCCGGCACCTACGACGACGCCTGGCTGGCGACTCGCCACCCTCAGCTCCCCGCCGATTTCGACTATCGCTTCTACCAGACCGCGCACCCCGGCCTGGTCTTGCCCGGCCATCTCCGCGGCGACGAGCGCGTCGAGCTCCAGGGCCTCACGCCGGGGGGCGGCGCGCTCGCGTTCACGCTGCCCGGCCACTCGCTCTGGGCCTGGTTCAAGTGGGAGCGGGGGCGCCGCGTCCCGGTGCGCCTCCACCTCGATGGCATGCACATCGATGTCCGCGGCGAGCCGCCTTGGTCTGTCCAGCTCACCTGGCGCGCCTGGGCGGCCATGTCGCAGGGCTTCGATCGTATCGATCTCGCTGCCGCGAGCCTCGAAGAGGCCGCGGCGCTGCCGTGGTGTGACGAGCGAGGGCTCGTGAGCCCGGGGAGCGACGCATGAGCATCCCGCGCGAGGGCAGCCGCGACATAGGCGAAGGCATCATCGTCTCGACCTGCCCGGATGTCTGCAAGACGCCGGTCGGCCCGGCGCTCGTCCCCATCCCTTATTCGATCTACGCAAGGCAGAACCAGGCGGCCGTGGACACCGCGACCACCGTGCTGCAGACCGGCGATCGGTCGCACAACATGGGATCGAAGGTGACGACGTGCCAGGGTGATGAGCCGGGCAGCGGGCTCGGGGTCAAATCGGGCACGGTGGGCAGCGTCTGCGAGCCCAAGACCTACTCGCCCACCGTGCGCATCGAGGGCAGGAACGCGATCCGCCACGACGACGCCTGGTGGATGAACGACCGCAACACCGAGGGGAAGCTCATCTTCGTGCGGGACACGCGGGTGATGAGCGCCAGCGACCGCCCGGTCCAGGTCGCCTTTCTCGACACGACGGGGGCCTACACGGGCACGGGCACGGCCACGACGCCGGGGAGCGCGCCCGCCGCGGGGCCCATGGGGGCGGCCGCCAGGCTCAACGCGCTGCTCGGCCTCGGTGCGCTGGGAGCAGGCCTCGGGGAGATGGCCGGTCAGTATTACATCGGCAATGAAGGCATGTTCGCCCGGAGCATCGATCAGCACCTTTATGGCCAGATGAGCGCCGACCAGCGGAGTGCCGCGTATGGATCGAGCGGCTGGTACTGGAACCAGGTAGATAGCACCAACAATCAGCTCTCGCTCAAGGCAGGCACCCTCGTCGACTTCCGCCAGATGACGCCCGAGCAGCTCGAGCAGCTCGTGAGGCAGCCGTGGCCCTCGGCCGAGAAGATCCGGCAGAACGCCGAGCGCCTGCGGGCGCAGCGCGCGCGACAGGAGGAAAATGCGCGGCTCGCCGCCGCAGCGGGCAACGTGCGCGTGACGCGCGAGCGAGACCGGCCTTGCAACGTCGGCCCCTACAGGACTATCCGCGGCACGTGCGAACCCGGCTACCAGGCGCACCACATCGTGCCCGACTACACCCTTCGTTATGGCACGAGGGCCGAGGGTGAGGCGGGGATGAAGCGCATCCCCAACTTCCCGTCATTCGGCGACGGGCCCGCCATCTGCCTCCAGGGCAACGCCGGTGACGACGGCTCGGAGCACTGGGAGGCGCACGGCGTGGACGCGAGCGTCGCCCAGCTGGGCGTGAACGGCACGCCGCCGGGGACGACCGCCATCGGCAGCATCATCGACCTCTCGGAGAATCAGGTCGTCAACCTCCGCCGGGAGTGCGAGGCGCAGATCCGCGCCGCGGTGCAGGCGGGCTTCGCCGGGGTTGACCGCGCGCAGCTCGGCCGCACCACCCTCATGCCGACCGTGGCCGGGAGCCCGCAGTACGAGGCGCTCAGCACCGGCATGCGCCCGGGCGGTCGCTACTGAGGTCGAGGGAGACATCACCATGACGACGCCGCTCACCTTTACCCGCGCCAAGGCCGCTGCCGCGGACTTCCTCTGTGTCGCCGGCGTGCCAGACGGCCAGGAGCCCTTCACGCCGTTCACCCGGCTCTGCCGTTACGATGCCGGCGATGCGGGGCCGGTGAAGTGGTTCTACGACGACCTCCAGGTCGCGGTCACCTCGATCGCCCGCTTCACCCCCGCGCCCGGCGCGCCGACCGCGTTCTGCGTGCTCTCCGCCGAGGGAGACGTCGTGCTCATGCGGCCACCGTTCCCGCGCGAGAAGATCCCCGGCGCCGGCATCACCTCGCCCGACGCCGAGCGCTGGGGGCGCCTCGCGCGCCTCCGCCCTGTCGGCGACCACCTCTACGCCTGCGGCGACGGGGGGCAGGTCTATCGCCGTGTCGGCGGAGACTTCGGCGCCGGCCGCTGGGAGCACCTCGATCGCTCGCTCTTGCAAGATCCCGAGGAGCGGGCCCGGGCGCTCCTGCGCGCGCCGAGCTCGCCGGCCGCGGAGCACAAGGTCTTTTACTGCGTCGACGGTCCACGCGAGGACGAGATCTACGTCACCGGGACGCGCGGCACGATCCTCGTCTGGGACGGCGCCACGTTCACCGCTCTCCCGCCCGTCACGGCCGCGGCGCTGGTGAGCATCTTCGTCGAGGACGAGAAGCGCATCTGGATCTGCGGGCGCGAAGGCACGCTCCTCCGCGGCAACCGGCGCGAAGGCTTCCGCGCAGTCGCGGTCTCGGGCCGGCGCCAGATGTTCACGTCGATCACCAGGCACGACGGCCGGATCTACCTGGCAAGCGGCGCCAATCCGCGCGGCCTCTTCACTTACGAGCGCGGCAGCCTCCGGCGAGTCTCGACCGGGCTCGTGCCCGAGATCGAGGACGCGCACACGGTCGACAGCGTCGGCGGCGCGCTCTGGGTCGTCGGCTCGAAGGACATCGTGCGCCTCGAGGGCAGCCGCTGGGAGCGGATCGACCACGTCGACAACGCTCCCATCCGTTGACACTTGACGGTCATCGTCATCGGATGATGTGCGCGTGGTTAGCGCGGGATGCCCCGCGCGTGGTGCGAGGTGAGGATGCGAATCGTCTTGTCGCGCCTACACGCATGACACCGCCCAGGCCCGGCGTGGAGGCGATCACCTCGGATCCGTACCCTGCGGCCGACGTCATCGAGCCACCGCATCCGCACGCGCACGCGCCCCTCGTGCGCCTCACACTCGACCATGCCGACCACGCGATGTCTCGGCTGCCAGCGCACCTGGAGCCCGGATCGCGCCGGACTATTGCGATCGTCATCCATCGGCTATTGGCACTGGCTGCCTCGGCGCCGGAGAGGTCCTCGCGGAACATCTCGACGAGGGCGTTGTGCTCGAGCGTCGGCATGACGCTCGGCCTCGTGCACCCCCGCGTCTCTCACGCGGCTCCGGCGAGCAAGCGCTCGATCTCGTGCATCGTCTCGACGTCGTCGCCGACCATCGCCTTCATCGACCGGATCCTGCGGCACACGATCGCGGCGATCTTGTCTTCAACGGTATCGTCGGCATACGCCCAGTAGACCTGCGCAAAGCGTCCATCGCGGTGGCAGCGGCCCTCGATCTGCGCCATCTGGATCGCCGACCACCGCAGATCGTGGATCACCGCCGAGCGCGGCACCTCGTTGTGCTCGCCCTGGTGGAGCGAGATCCCCTCTTCCACGGTGAAGAGCACCACGCGCGGCTCGCCGCGCTGGAAGCGGAGGCGCTCGGCCTCCTTCTCGCCGGCCGGCAGCGCGCCGTGGATCAGCGCGCACGGGACGCGCTCCCGGGCCAGCGCGGCCTGCACGGCCTCGAGCGTCTCCATGAAGGCGACGGAGACCGCGACCTGATGCCCGTTGTCGAGCAGCTCACACACCAGCTCCACGGTGCTGCCCACGCGGATGAGCGAGCTCTTCTGTCGCAGGCGCAGCATCGCGGCGAGCGCCGACCTCGGGTTCGCGCCCTTGGGCAGGAGATCCATCTCCCGGCGGAACGCGGTCCACGCCTGCGCGTAGAGCTCGCGCGCGGAGGCGTCGAGCTCGAGCGGGGTGAGGATGCGGTTGATCTCGGGCCAGCCGGCCACGTCCTCCGGGCGACGCCGCATCCCGACCGCGGGACGGCCGTCGAACAGGAGGGCACGCACCTTCTCGCAGTCCGCCGGATCGCCGCGCCAGTCCCACCTGCCGAACGCGCCGCGCGCGACCCCGAGCCCCTGGCCTTCGCACCACTGCTCGAAGTCCTTCAGATCCGCGGAGCGGCTCCCGGTCGCGCTCGCCAGGAGCGGCGCGAGATACGACAGCTCCAGCGGGTTCTGCCCTGCGGTGGCCGAGAGCCACAGCGCGAACCGTGCGCGTGCGTTGAGCTTGACCGCGAGCTTGGAGCGCGCCGCCGCCGGGTTCTTGCAGCGATGGCTCTCGTCCCAGATCACCACGTCGAACTCCGCGGCGCTGCCGGCGCGCGCGAGGCCCTTCTTCGATCGGATCCTTCGCCGCGCCTCCGGGGTCACCTCGAAGAGCTTGCCCAGCCGATCATAGTTGATGATCACGATCTCTTTGCCTCCGTCGCCCATGGCCTGGACCGTGCGGCGCCAGTGCGCGACGACGGCGAGCGGACAGACGATGAGCACCGTCGTGACGTCCGGCATCTGGAGGACCGCTGCCCAGGCGGTGATCGTCTTGCCGAGGCCGACGTCGTCGGCGAGGAGGAACCCGGCGCGCCTGGCGGCCTTCGCGGCGGCGATGGCCCGCACGCCGTCCAGCTGGTGCGGGCGGAGGATCATCGCCCCGGCGGGGGCGGCCGGCGCGGGCGCGGGGTCGTCGTTGAGCTCGTGCTCGATGCGTCGCTCCCACGAGTACGGCGCGGCGCGGAACGGCGCGAGGGCCGGCGGGAGCGTCTCTGCGCGAACAACGAACACGCCGTGCTCCGCGTCCCAGCGCGCGCCGCTCGCGGACGCGACCGCGCGCATCGCGAACGGGACGTCGAGCACATGGGCTCGCTCCGGCGCCGCACGCGGAGCGGGGGCCGCTGGAGGGGCCGCTCTGGGAGCTCTGCGCGGGGCCGACACCGTTCGCTTGGCACGCATCGTCGTCATGACGCCCCTGATACCAGCGCGGACGCGCGCCCGCGCTAGA
This sequence comes from Sorangium sp. So ce327, assembly GCF_051530205.1. NCBI lineage: Bacteria > Pseudomonadati > Myxococcota > Polyangiales > Polyangiaceae > Sorangium > Sorangium sp. So ce327. Next base: position 8,330,884 of record NZ_CP150330.1, read on the forward strand.
AGACGCCGCGCATGGCGGCGCCGAGGTGCAGGATCTGGAGCGGCGTGTCCGAGGGCGTGCGGAGGGGGCGGAGCTGGTATTCGAGGACGAGCGCGGGCTGCGCGTCCTCCTCGGGGAAGAGCACGAAATCGAGGCCAGCGCCCGCGTAGAGGTCGGCGCGAAGCGCGTCTCGTTCGCCGCCGACCTCACCGCCCAGGCTCAGAAAGGGGTCGATCCGCTCGTAGGCCGTCATCTGGGCGAAGGCGAGCGGCCGGAGCTGGCCGCCGAGCGCGAGCACGCCGCCGCCGCGTCCCTCCACCTGCTCGTAGCGGAGCGCGCCGGCGAGCCCGATTCCGCGCACGCTCATCGAGGCGCGCAGGCTCACCCCGCCCGGCTCCTCCCAATCGCTGATCGCGCCAGTGGCGCCTATCTGGGCCTGGCCCCAGAAGCGGAGCTCATTGAGCGCCTCGACGACGGCGGAGCCCATGCCGGTGAACGCGGGCGCGGAGTCCGAGGCGCCCGCCGCGGCCGGAGACGCGAGCGCGGCGGCCATGGTCGCGGCGCCAAGCGCGCGCCCCGCGGGCGAGCGCGCGCGGACGAGGGGGCGCGGGAGGGCCTCGTCCAGGGTGGGCGGCGCGGCGGCGCTCATCGCGCGAGCCTATCACCGCTCGCGTGGGCGCCAGAAGGAGCCCTGCCCTTCGAGCGGCGCGCGGCGCAGCGCTCCGAGAACGGGATGAGCCCCCCCTGCCGCGGCGTTCTCCCATGATCATGCACGAACGAACGCCGCGCACCGCGATCGCGTGGCTCCTGCTCGCCGCCTGCACGCCCAGACCGGCGGGCGACGGCGAGCCCCCTCCCCCGCCCAGCGCCTCGAGCGCGGCGGCCCCGCTCCAGTGCGACGACACGCCTCCGCCCGCCCCCCCTGCCCTCGCGGCGTCGCCGGCGCCGAGCGCGGAGCCTCCGACGGCTCCCTACCAGCCGCCCCCCGACCCAACCGCGGAATCGACGGACCCTGCCCCGCGCAAGACGATCGGCACCTTCGACGACTGGGTGAAGGCGTACGAGGGGCTCGGCGTGCCCGAGGCGGAGAAGAGGCCTCCGCGGCTCCGCCTCGCCAGGGAGCTCGCCCTGGCGTCCGGGCGCATCGTCTTCGTGCGCTCGGGCGACGTCTTCACGATGGACCTCGCGACGGGCATCGAGGCGCAGCTCACGCGAAAGACGCAGCGCAACATCGCGCCCACCTTCCTCGGCGATGGCCGGCGGATCGCCTTTCTCAGCAACCGCGACGGGATGGCCTGGCGCGTCTTTCTCATGAACGCGGACGGCACGGAGCAGCGGCCGATCACCGGCAAATTCGCTGCGTGGAATGGCGAGCCGTCGTTCGCCGTCTCGCAGGACGGCGCCCGCGTCGCCTACGTCGCCGGGGCGCGACCGCCTGCGGACGAAGGCCTGGAAGAGCTCCACCTCGTCGAGGTCGCGAGCGGCGACGACCAGCGCATCGGCCAGCCGGCGGCGCTGGGCGAATGCACGTTCTCGCCGGGCGGCGACGCGATTCATTGCGTCGCAGGCGAGTTCGACGCGGAGCACCTCCTCTCGGTGGACATCGCCACGAGGCGCGTCAGGCGCTTGCCGGACGCGGGCAACCACATGTTCAGCGCCGCCCGCTTTCTCGGCGATCGCCTGCTCTTCTCGGCGAGCGAGACGGAGGCCTTGTGCTGCCAGCGGTCGCAGCTCTACACGACGGCCCTCGACGGCACCGGGATCAAGGGGCTCGGCTCGTTCTGGGTCTCGGGCTCGATGCACCCGGAGGTCTCGCCGAAGGGCTCGAAGATCGCCGTCGCGTGGTCCGTCCGCGTGGGAGGGTTCGGCGCGGATACCTGGAACGAGATCACGCTGCTCGACGCGAACGGCGGCGCCGACCGCCCGCTCACCAGCGCGTTTCCGCGCCCCTTCTACAGCGCCTACGGGCCTGCCTGGGCGCCCGACGATCACCACCTCGCCTTCACGCTCTCGTTATGCCCTTATTACGGCTGCGAGCCGACGATTCGAAGTGTCGTCGTCGTCGACACCGGGGACGCCAAGGCCGTGCCCGCGTTCATCGCCTACGGCGGCAGCGCGTCGTGGAGCCCCGTTCCCTAGCCTGGATTTTCACCGAGATAGTTCGCCTAACGGCGCAGCATGAGGCCGGCCCTCCGGTTCGGTAATCGAGGGACACGGTTTTACGCCGAACGGCGTGAGACAGACAAGCGGTGGCATCAAGGATGCCGTGAGGGAAAAGGGTGCGCTATGGGCGAATTTCTCGTCCGTCAGCCTCTCCCCCTCAGCGGACGCAGCTGATGCGCCGGCAGCGCCGATCGACCTTGAAATCCAGCAGAAATCGGCTTCATCGCTTCTCTGCACCGCTCTTCTCACCTTGACGTGATGCCTTATGTGTGGGTCACGTTTTTTACGATGAGCGCACCAACTGCCCTAACTGACCCCGCCCGCTTCTTCCTGGCGCCCACCCAGGCGCGGCACCGCCAGTACGAGGCGCTGCGCGCCTACTTTGTGGAGCGTCGCTCGAGCGCCGAGGTCGCGAAGGCCTTCGGCTACACTTCCGGCTCGTTCCGCGTGCTCTGCCATCAGTTCCGGCACGATCCTGACCGTGCCTTCTTCGCCGAGCCGATGCGCGGCCCGCACGAGCAACCGAAGAAGTCCCGCGCCCGGCGCCTGATCATCGCGATGCGCAAGCGCAACCTGTCGATCTACGACATCGCCGAGGAGCTCCGGGGCCAGCACATCGAGCTCAGCCCCACGGCCATCACCGAGGTGTTGCGCGAGGAGGGCTTCTCCAGGCTGCCGCGTCGCAAGGACGACGAGCGCCCCGCCAGGACGCGCCCCGAGCGCGCCAGCCGCGCCGATGTCCGCGATTTTCAGCTCGTCCCTGCGACGTTCGAGACCCATGTCGGCGGTTTGTTCGTGCTCCTCCCGCTGCTCGTCAAGGTGGGCCTTGATCGGCTCGCCGACGAAGCAGCCCTGCCTGGCTCGAAGGCGATCCCGGCAGCCCACGCGCTGCTTGCAGCGCTCGCGTTGAAGCTGACGTCCATCGAGCGCAAGAGCCACGTGATGGATCTGGTCTTCGACCAAGGCCTGTCGCTGTTCGCGGGGCTCAACGTCATCCCGAAGACGACCTTCCTCGCGCAGTACTCCGATCGCCTGGGCCGCTCCAGTTCGGTGCGACTGCTGCGCGGCTGGCTCGAACACCTGCGCGCGCATCTCGCGCTCGCGGGCGCGTCGTTCAACCTCGACTTTCACGCCGTTCCCTTCTTCGGGCAGGACGAGTTCGTCGAGCGCCACTACCTTTCCAAGCGCAGTCGCCGCGACAAGGCCGTGCTCACCTTCATCGCCCAGGACGCCGACACCGACGTGCTCTGCTACGCCAACGCCGACCTGCGCAAGGGAGAGGAGAGCGATGAGGTCCTGCGGTTCGTCGACTTCTGGAAGAAGGCGCACGGCCAAATGCCCCCGCACCTCGTGTTCGATTCGAAGCTCACCACCTACAAGAACCTGAGCCGCCTCGATGCCCAGGGGATCACCTTCGTCACGCTGCGCCGCCGCACGGATGTCCTCAAGCGCCACGTGCTGAACGCTCCGGCTGCAGCCTGGCGCCGGGTGGAGCTTGATGTACCGCACCGCAAGTTTCGCAACCCCAAGGTCCTCGACGAGACGATCCGGATGGGCAGGGACTATCCCGCGCCGATCCGCCAGATCTGCGCGCGCGATCTTGGTCACGACGAGCCCACGGTCCTGCTGACCAACGACACCCGCTCGACGCCGCGCACGATCCTCGAGCGCTACGCTCGGCGCATGCTGATCGAGAACAACCTCGAGGACCAGGTCCACTTCTTCCACGTCGATGCGCTGTCGTCTGCGGTGGCCATGAAGGTCGACTTCGACGTGACCTTGACCGTCATCGCCACCGGTCTCTACCGGCTGCTCGGCAAGCACCTGCACGGCTTCGAGCACGCCAAGGCGCGGCAGATCTTCCGCCGCTTCCTCGACACGACGGCGAGGGTCGAGGTCAGCCCGCAGCGCGTTCACGTGCGCCTCCCTCGTCGGGCTCACAACCCGATGCTGCTTGAATCCGGCTTGCTCGCGACGCCCGTCGCTGTCCCCTGGTGGGGAGGAGCTTCGCTCGAGGTCGCGTTCGCTTGACCGCCGTCAGTGGCCTTTATGTTAACCGATCTTCTGCTGTGAAAATCCAGGCTAGAGAGACGCCCCTGCGTCGACAGCGCTGCACCGGCGGCTCGGGCCGCGGCGATGCCCTTGGTCGACGAGGGGCGCCGGGCCTCATGGCTGGCAGCTCGGGTAGAGGTTGAAGACACCCTCCGCGTCGAGCTTCGACGAGATCGACTCCAGGTACGACACACCGTCCGCGTGGCACGTCGGATGACCAGCGGCGTTCGTTACGCAGTCCGTCTCGTTCGGGAGCGAGCCCTTGCACGGTCCGAGGGGGGTGAGCTTGCACGTCGGCGACGAGTCGCAGATCCGCAGCTTCGCGAACGTGCTCCACACATCGCCGCACGCGAGCTGCGCGCCTTCATCCGCGCAGGCATAAGCGACTTCGTGACCCGGGACGAAGATGTTGCCGAACATCGTCGCGTCCGGGAACGTGTACTGCGCCGGGTTCATCCACGGCGCGTCCGCGAGGCCCGGGTGCTTGCCCACCATGCGGATCGGCACCTCCTCCTGGAAGGCGTTCAAGGTCTGGAGGAGACACGCCGTCACCCAGCGCTGCGGGGAGGAGAGGGACAGCGCCTGACTCCGCCACGGCGCCGCGAGGCCGAGCGCCCCCTTGTACACGTAGGAGGAGGCGCCCACCACGCCCGTCACCGTCATCTCCGGGCGGAGCGCGCAGCCCACGACATAGTGGAGGAGCTTGCGGCCCTTCTCTGTCTCCAGGAGCGGCGTGCTCGCGAGCTTGCCAGCACCGTCCGCGAGCGGCGCCAGGGCGAGCCGCTGGAGCATCTGTATCGTCCGCGGCTCCCAGAAGAACTCCGGATCATCGCCGTTGGGAAAGACATACGCCTGCTCGACCGACGCCACATCGTCCTCGGCCGCGATGTCCCCCTCGTTGTCGTCGGCCGGCGCCGGCGTCACCACGCATCCAAGCGCGAACAGGCACGTACCGAGAAGCGCTGTAACCGGGGCTCCAAAGCTCGACATAATTTTCTCCTGAGGCGACGCGTGCGACGCGTTCTGACCGGCTATCTCCAGGTTTCGTGCCAGGCGGCCGGCCCCCTCGCGCACGGGACGTCGGCGCGCCCGCTCACGAAAAAATTTCAATTATATCCGATAGTTACAATCCGGATCCGGCGCGAAGGCGGGCGCCAGGGGGCATCGGATGGAGGCTCTGCCCCTCACCCGCTGAGGCCCGGAGCCGCCATCGGATCCAGCTGAGCCGCGAGCCGCGCCAGCCGGGCGCGGAAGCCCGGCGCGTCGTCGAGCTGCGCCGCCGCTTCCTGGAGAGCGCGGGCCGCCTCCCGTGGCCGCCCGCCGGCGATCGCCATCTCGGCGCGCATCGAGAGCAGCTCGACGAGCTCGATCGCCAGGAGCGCGCCCCGGCACCGCGACAGCACGTCCTCCCATGGATCGGCGCTCGCGGACGGCTCGCGCGCGCGGAGGCCCTGCTCGCAGAGCACCAGGTGGAGCGCGCGGTAGAACGCCCACAGCGAGGGCGCCGAGGGGTCGGGCGGGCAGCTCCGCTCGATCCACGAGAGGTGGCGGCTCGCCTCGTCGTGGCAGCGCCTCGAGACGAGGATGCGCGCAAGGAGCAGGGAGCACTCGGGCGCGGCGTGCTCGAAGAACCGCCGCTCGAGCACGTGCGCGCGGCGGGCCAGCTCCAGCGCCTCGTCCCCGTGGTCGCTCGCGTGGAGCAGCTCCGCCGCGTTCAGCGTCACGTGGCGCTCCAGGACGGGGTTTCCGAGCTCGCGCGCCAGCGCGATGGCGTGGCGCATGTCCGCCATGGCGAGGTCGAGCTCGCGCCGCATGGCCCTCAGCGGGATGCGGCAGGTGCAGGCGGCGCAGAGGTGAGGCCAGTCCTCGGCGGACGACGCCAGGGCGAACGTCTCGTCGAAGCGGGCGTTCGAGAGGTCGAGCTCTCCCAGCCACATCAAGGCCGGCGACAGCAGGAGGAGCGCGACGATCCTGGTCCCGTAATCGCCCTCGGCCTCCGCGCCGGCGGCGCCTCGTGTGAGCAGCTCGACGGCCTCGGCGACCCGGCCGCGCCGGAAGCAGGTGCGCCCCTCGGCGACGAGCACGCGGCCCTCGAGCGCGCGCGAGCGCGCGCCGAACCCGTCGACGAGCGCGCGCGAGCGCGCGCCGAACCCGTCGACGAGCGCGCGCGAGCGCGCGCCGAACCCGTCGACGAGCGCGCACGAACGCGCGCCGAACCCATCGACGAGCGCGCGCGCCTCCCCGACGCGCTCGGCCGAGCGATCGAACTCGCCCGCCCAGTCGAGCGCGGCCGCCTCCTCGAGCAGCACGTCCGCGAGGGAGGCGTCGTCGCCGAGCTCCGTGGCCAGCGTCCGCGCGGCCGCGAGGTCGTCCGTGGCCTCGCGCGTCCGGTCGACGCGGTAGCGGCTCTTGCCCCGCCCCGCCAGAGCGCGCGCGCGCCGGCGGGCGTCGCCCGGCGCCGCGAACGAGAGCGCCGCCGTGTAGTGGCGGTCCGCCTCGACGTGGCGGTGTCGCGCGAACGCGAGATCGGCGAGCGTGAGGCACGCGTCCGCCGCCGCCTCCCGCGCCCCGCACCCGCCGGCGTGCCGCGCGAGCGGCGCGAGGAGCTCCGGGCGAGGGCCCTCCGCCTCCACCCTGGCCGTGAAGTACGCGAGCGCGCGCCGGTGGATCTGCGCGCGCTCCGCCGGGTCGAGCAGCTCGACCACCGCGTCCTGGAAGACGGCGCTCTGGAACGAATATCGCTCGCCCGCGCCGCGCTCCAGGATCCTGTGCTCGACGAGGGCGCCCAGGCCGTAGCCCGCGTCGATGGGCGTGCCGGCCTCCCCCGCCCGGGCGATCGAGTCCAGGATCTGCTCGAGCTCCGCGCGGGCGAACGAGTCGCCGAGCACCGCGCAGAGCCGGACGCACGCCGCGAGCTCCGGCGAGAGCGCGTCGAGCCGCCGCTCCGCGAGCCATTGCCACGCGGGCGACGGGGGGAGGTTGTCGAGCTCGGCCGTGGCGACGTAGTGGCTGCCGGCGTTCACGCGGCGCTTCACGAGGCCGGCCCGCTTGAGCGAGCGCACGAGCTCCACGAGGCACGCCGGGTTGTTGCCCGCCCAGCGCGCGAGCAGGCTCCGCGTCTCGGCAGGGGGGTACTCCGCCGGCCGCAGCAGCTCGGCGGCGAGCGCCATCGCCGCCGCGTCGTCGAGCGGCGCGAGCGCCGCGCGGTCGTGCCGCTGGGTGCGCGCGCCCCAGGCGCGGCGCACCTGCTCGAAGCGGGGATGCGCGGCGACGAGCACCCACAGCGCGACGCCGGAGCCGTCGAGCGTGGCGTACTCGAGCGCGTCGACAAGCGCGTCGTCGGCCCAGTGCGCGTCGTCGACGATCACCGCGACCGGCCCGCGCTGGGCGCGCCGGCGCAGCGCCTCGCCGAGCGCCTGGACCACGCCGTGGTGGAGCGAAGCGGGCGCGCCGCGCGCGGGCAGCGGCGACCAGCCGAGCGCCGCCGCGACCGACGGCCACGTCGCCTCGCCGAGCGCGGCGCCGAGCCGCTCGCGGCAGAACGCGGCGACGTCCGGCGGCGCCTCCGCGGGCGCGTCGAGGACGCGGCCGAGGAGCTCCGCCGCGTCGCGCGCCGCGTCGCCGAGCAGCGGCTGCGCCGCGCGGAGCGAGACCACGAGCGCCCCGGCGTCGCAGCGGAGCGCCGCCGAGGCGGCCTCCGCCGCGAGTCGGCTCTTCCCGAGCCCGGTATCGCCGATCAGCGTGAACAGCGCCGGGCACGTGCCGTCGAAGGCCGCGCGCGCGCTCTCCGCGATCGCCGCGAGGACGTCGTCGCGGCCTGCGAGCGGGACCTCGATCTCGACGGACGGCTCGGCCTCGGCCGAGGCGGGCCGGCCGTCGCTGTCCTCGCGCGCCGGCAGGACGCGCTCGATCTCGGCGGAGAGGGCGACGCCCGACCACGGCTCTGGCGGCAGCCAGGTCTCGGGTCGCTCGACGGCGGCGCCGTACGCCGAGACGGCGCCGCGCGCCCTGCGGCGGAGGGTGACCGACGCGAGGTGCAGCGCCGCGCGCGCCCCGTGCTTCCCGGCGAGCTCGCGCGCGGCGGCGAGCGCGGCCTGCGCCGGGTGATCGGCGTCCTTGCCGGAGAAGACCGCCACGTAGCGGCTGCCGCGCTGCCGCGTGATGAACCCCTTGCGGCCGGTCACGGAGGCGATGACGGGCGACGCCGCGGCCGTCGTGTCGGCGACGAGCAGCACGACCGAGCTCCGCCCCCCGGCGATCAGCCTGGCGCTCGTCGAGTCCGCCGGCGCCGCGGCGCGCGCGGGCGGCGCGCCCGGCTCGGCCGGCGCCCCGGTCGGCGCGAAGGAGGCGCGCGCCGCGGCGAGGGCGCGCCGCAGCGAGGGCGCGTCCGCCGGGCGGCGCTCGCGATCCTTGGCGAGGCACGCCAGCGTGAGCTCCTCGAGCGCGGCGGGCACCGGCGCCAGCGCGCCCGGGCGCTCGGGGCGCAGCGTGAGGTGCGCATGCTCGAGCGAGGCGCCGTCGCCGGCGAAGGGCGGCCGCAGTGTGAGCAGCTCGAAGAGGATGACGCCGAACGCGTAGACGTCGGCGCGCACGTCGACCGCCTCGCCGCGGAACTGCTCCGGCGCCATGTACTCGGGCGTCCCCAGGACCACGCCGCTGCGGGTGAGCAGCTCCTCGCGCGCCGCGTCGCCAGGCGTGCGCTCGGCGCGCTTCGTGAGCCCGAAGTCGAGAAGCACGACCCGCTCGTCCGCCGCCGCGGAGCGGCGCTCGATGAAGAGGTTCTCCGGCTTCAGATCCCTGTGGATCGCGCCCCTGCTGTGAGCGGCCTCGAGCGCGGCGAGCACGGCGTCGGCCCGCGCCGCGACCCAGCCCGGATCGGGCGGGGCGGCGAGGGCGGCGAGCTCCGAGGCGAGGGTGCGGCCGAAGAGCCGCTCCATCACGAGGTAGGGGCGACCATCGTCGAGCCGACCGCACCTGTGGAATCGCGCCACGTGCGGCGGGCCGATGCGCTCGAGCGCGTCGGCCTCCCGGCGGAAGCGCTCTTCCAGCATCGGCGTGGTGGACATGCCGACCTTGACGGCGACCGGGGCGCCGTCCTCGTCCGAGACCCCCGCCCACACGATGGCGAAGCCGCCCTGCCCCAGGCGCTCGCCGAGCGAGACACCGGGGACGCGCGGCGGAGCGGGCGCGGAGGGCTCGCCGGGCGGCGGCGTCCATCCGTCGAAGGGGCACGGCGCCACGCCCTCGCGACGCCGGTGACACAAAGGACAGCGATGCACTCGGCCTCTCTCTGACGCAGGCGCGCGGGCGCGCTAACGCAGGCGCGCGCGCGAGCGCGCAGCACGCCTATGCTATCGTCGCGGACTAGCATGGTACACGTCGATGACGACACCATCCCCAGCGCGCCGCGCGGGGTGGTGAGCCCCACCGACGAGACGGTCACCCTCTCGGCCGGGGAGGAATCCACCGCGGGTGGCCGGCGCAGCGCCGAGGTGCCCTCGCGCGCCGGAGACTATGTGCTCCAGAGCGTCCTCGGCGAGGGCGGCTTCGGCGTCGTCTACCGCGGCGAGCACGCGACGCGCGGCACGAGGGCGGCGATCAAGGTCCTGCACGCCGAGCTCGCGCTGCACCCTGACGTGTGCCTCCGCTTCGAGCGCGAGGTCGTGGTGATGCAGCGGGTGCGGCACCCGAACGTGGTCGAGGTGCTCGACGTCGGCAGGCTCGAGGATGGCCGCCCCTACTTCGTCATGGAGCTGCTCGACGGCGTCAGCCTGGAGAGGCACCTCGAGGCCCGCGGCCGGCTCCCGCTGGAGGAGGCGCTCGCCCTCCTCGGGCCGCTCTGCAGCGCGCTCGACGCGGCCCACGCGCAGGCGATCGTGCACCGCGACGTGAAGCCGTCCAACGTCTTCCTGTGCTCGGGCGACATGCAGAAGCGCGGCCCCCGCGTGGTCCTGCTCGATTTCGGCGTGGCGAAGCTGCTCGACGCGCCGGGGCCCGCGCTGACCACGTCGCGGCACGTCCTGGGCTCGCCCTCCAGCATGTCGCCCGAGCAGCTCACGGGCCGCCCCGTCGACGCGCGGACGGACGTCTACGCGCTCGGCGCGCTGGCGTACGCGATGCTCACAGGAGAGCCGCCGTTCGCCGGCGCGTCGTTCCCGGTGCTGCGCCAGCTCCACCTCTTCGCGAGCCCGCCCCGCCCGAGCGCGCAGGCGCGCGTGAGCCCGTCGCTCGACGACGTGGTGCTGCGGGCGCTCAGCAAGGACCCGGCCGAGCGCCAGCCGTCGGCGGGGCAGCTGCTCACCGAGCTGCGCGCGGCCGTCGCGGCGCCGCGGGCGGCGGGCGGGGCGGCCGCGGCGCCGCGGCGATCGGCCATCGGCATCCACGTGGAGGTGCAGGCCGACCCGGGCGCGCTCGATGAGCCGACGCCGGAGCTGCTCGACGACTTCGAGTCCGTCCTGCCCTTCGCGCTCTCCGAGCTCACGAACGCGGGGTTCTCGACCGCGGTCGAGACGGGCACGACCGCGCTGGTCACGGCCGACCGGCCCCTCGATCCGGCGCGCGACCAGGCCGCGCGCCGCGATGCGCTCGGCGCGGCGCTGTCGCTGAAGCAGCGGCTCGAAGCGCGCGCGGGGCGCGACCGGCGGGTGCACGTCCGCCTCTGCGTGCACGTCGGCGAGCTCCAGGCGAGCGGCGAAGGCACGCTGACGGGCGGCGACTTGCTGGAGCTCTCCGGGTGGGTGCCCGAGGGAGCGGCGGAGGGGCTCTTCGCGTCGCCCGCCCTGCTCGACGGGCTCGGCGTCACCGCGCACCCCGCGCCCGTCTCGCCGGGGTCGAGCGCGCTGCTCCGGGTGCTGGACTCTTAACAGCGGGCGCAACCTTCGGCGCCCGCGCCGAGGCGGACCCGACGCGGCGCTCCCCGGCGGGCACCGTCTGGTGCTGGGTCATGAACTACCATTGGCCAGCTCGGCGTGCCGACCGCCGACTGTCCCGGGCTCGACTACCCTTGCAGCGCCCTCCCGGTGCAGGCGCCGGTCACGGGGGCCGTCAGCCTCGCCATGGGCGGGCACCACGCCTGCGCCGTGCTGGCGCCGGACGGAGCAACGTCGTTTGTTATGGCGACAACGGCGTGGGTCAGCTCGGGCTGGGCACGAGCCTGGAGGTCGCGTCCAGGCCGATCACGCGCGACAGCGCCCTGGGCGGCTTCGTGCAGCTCGCCGCGGGCCACGACTTCACCTGCGGCGTCGACACGGTGCACCAGCTGTTCTGCTGGCTGGGGCCAGAACCAGTTCGGCGGCCTCGGCTGGGACGTCGATGGCAAGGATTCCCCCGAGTGGTGCCCGGGGAACGGGCGTTGCGCGACGCAGCCAGTGCGGGTGGAGCTCCCCGGGGTGAAGCACATCGCAGCGTACTACGAGCACGCGTGCGCGGTGACCCCGACCGGCGCCGTGTACTGCTGGGGAACCCCGTCGCGCACGAGCCCGGCGAGCGCCAGAAATGGATGACCTCGCCGACCTGCGCTTCCAGGTCGATTCAAGGACTTGCGTCCCTGATCCCACGGCGGTGCTAGTCGTCACATGGGGAGACGTGGATCGGGAACGTGAGGGTAGCCACGCCCCCGAGCCCGTCGCCAACTTCCACCCGCAACAGGTAATCGCCCACGACGCTGGGAGTGAAGGTCTGGCATTCCGGCGATTCGGCCGTGCAGCCGACGATCGCCGGAGCGCCCTGCATCAGCGAACCCGGGCCGGGGCCTGACACGACCGAGAACGAGAACGAGAACGAGAACGAGAGCGCATCACCGTTCGGATCGACGGCGTTGCCCCTGATCTGCGCCGTCTGGCACAAGGTGATGAATTTGCTCTCGGCGATGAGCAGCCCCGTGATCTGCGGCGGATCATTGAGCACGACGACCGCGTCAAGCCCGCCCATCTCGGCGCCACTACACTGTGATACGACAACAACCTCGCTCGTCACGTTCGGCAACACCGTCACTGTGGCCTCGGCTCGTCCACATTGCGCTGACGGCGAGCCGAATGTGGTGACAGGCTCACCTACATGATCGAATACGGGGTCTACGGGCTCGCGAACGCGATCGCGAGCGAGTGAGCGCCTCCCGCGCCGTGCGGCGCGGTCGATCAAGCGCGCCGCGCGCACCTCACCGGTAGATCGACCCCGAGGGGAAGTCGACGTCTACCAGCGTGTCCATGCCGTCGATCACGTCGACGGACGGGACGCGCACGACGTCGCTCCTCGGGTCTCCGTCGAAGTCCTCGAGCCAGACATCGACGTCATGGATCCCCGCGCCGAGGCCGTCGAACGTGGCGCCGAATTCCTCGCAGTTCACGCGCGCCTTGTAGACGAAGCCCTCCTCGCTTTCGACGCGGACCGCGAGCAGATCCACGTCGTAGTCGGCGCACTGCCGCGCGTCGCTGATGCCGTTGATCGCCGTCGTTACGGTGAGCGAGCCGCTCCCGAGGTCATCGACGTGATGATGGTCGTCGTCGCCATCGACGACGATGCATCCCGCGAGCGAAGCGGCGGCGAGCGTGAGGCCAGCGAGACCGGAGAGCACCTTCGAGAGTTTCATGGGGATCGTCTTTCCTTATCCAGCGAGGTCTGGCGCTGTCGTGCCGATGCCCATGTATTCAGCAAGTGCTATACCATCAGAGCGCGCGGCGCCGGGCGCCGGCGGCGCGCCCCGGCGCCTCCGGATGGCACCGCTGTTACTGCGATGAACCTCACGTAGATGACCATGCCTGTCCTCGACCCTTCGTCGCCCGGAAACTCCGCGCATCCGCTGCGGCGCGGCAAGCTCGCCGCGCTGGCCGCGCTGGCCGCGCTGGCCGCGCTGACCACGCTCGCGCTCGCGCTCCTCGGTGGGACCGGGTGCGTGGCCGAGGTCGACACCAGGACCGTCACGCCTGCGCCGGGGACCGTCACGTACCAGGAGTTCGCGGTGGTCGAGGAGCCCGTCGTTCACATCGCGGCGGCGCCGGTCCACGTCGAGACCTACCCCCGCGTGTACTACCGCGGGACCTACGTCTACTACGTCGATGGCCGCTGGTACTATCCGGCCCACCACGGCTGGGTCTATCAAACCTCCGGCCCGCGCCGCGAAGTCTGAGCCGTGCGCGGGCCACGCGTCGGCCGACGCGAGCTTCCGAGGATCGAGGCTCGCCGGTTGGGCCCGGGCTGGGCCCCCCCCACCGACGGGCTGCGATCCGTCGTCATGCCTCCCTGAAATCCCGGGCAAAGCACCGGATCGCGACGGTTCGCCCCCGCGGAATCGTCCCGCCAGGACCACCGGTCGATGACGAGCGGTCGCCTGGGCGCTCCGAAGCTCACCAGCAGTCGCGGGTGCTCCAGCCGTTCTGAACCACGGTCGTACATGCCCGACCGATGTTGTTCTCGATGAAGGTACGGTTGCTGTTGATCGGCGCCCAGAGGTTACCCACATTGGCGCCGCTGCACCCTCCCTTGGAGTTGACCCCCAAGAGGACACCCGAACGAACGGTGCTTTCTGGAGTGGTCGCCGCGCTGGTCAGGAAGCGCAGCGGCCCGCCCGAATCGCCGCCGCACAGGTGCGGGTCGGCCTGTGGGACGGTCTTTGTGTAGGCTCCGCCGCTCAAGGCAATACCAGAGAAATTTCCCCCGCGAAGCCTGCCGTCGCTCGCCGGCGAGTCTGCGTAGCCGTAGGCGGTCCCGACGGTCGAGTCACCGCCCGAGTTCAGATAGGCCGCGTCCTTCTGCACGACGTTCGCGAAGTTCGTGCCAAAGTTCAGCGTGGCGACATCGCGATCCGCGTTGTCACCGGTCCATGCTTGCGTCGCCGTGTGGTACACGCCCAGGTACGTCGACGGCACCGCCCAGCTTGCCTGCAGCTGACAACCCCCGGCAGGGTCCGTGATGCAAGTCCAGGTGCCGTCTTCGTTCATCCGGTAGGCCGCGAACCACGTGGTCCCGGTATCCGGCGGATTGTAGTTGAGGTTCGGCGGATTGGCCGTATCCGGCGTCAGCCAGCGACGAACACAGTGGGCGGCGAGCACTATCGCATCACGAGACACGACCTGCCCGCTGCAGCCGGACATGACCCACTGACTCCCGTCCCAGAAACCAACATCAACGATGCCGCCTGCCCAGCGATTCGAGACGAGCGTTCCATTCGCCAGCCCTTGTTCCGCTTCATCGAGCTCCATCCCGACGACCGTCGGTTCATCACCTGCGACGTGGTCGCCGCAGGACGTGAGTCCGACCGACAACAAGCCCATCCCTGCCAACACCTTGTTCACTCCAAACATTCTGAACATTCGTATCTCCCGTACCTGGAGAGGAGCCGCCCCTCCACGACCGCCACCCGGAGCACCGAGCAGGTTGAAAATTCCCTGAATCCGATGAGCTGCGAAGCCCGATCGCGCTGCCGGGACGCAAGCTCCAGGGGCAAGGAATGAAGAGCCTCATGACAAGGCCTCCCGCCGCACTATCTCCGGGTTCCGTCTCCGCGATCACAAATTCGTCGCGCGCAGATCCCGGCGCCCGCTTCGATGCGGCCGGCGTGGGGGCTGCCCGGGCGCGCTTCGAGGAAGCGCCGCCTCACGTCGAGCGCCGCTCCGCCGTGAGCGCGGCGGGCTGGAAGGGCCCCCGCGAGGAGGTCGCAAGCGCGCGAAGGCTGACGGCTCAGCGGGGGCGGGCGCGCTCCATCGCCTCCGCGAGCGCGAGGTCGTCGGGCGTGCCCTGCGCGCGCAGCCCGGCGATGGCGCCGTCGCGATCCTCGGGGCGGCGGTTCTGCGAGAGCTTGAGCTTCGCCTCGATCCGCGTGATCTCCATCGAGAAGCCGACGATCGCGGGGAGCAGCGCGGATCGCTTCTCCGGCGAGAGCTCCGCGACACTCCAGGGCTCGGGCTGCCCGCGCTCGTTCACGTCGGAGAGGCGCGCGAGCAGCTCGAGCAGCGCGTCGTGGTCCTCGATGGCCCGCGGCGCGCCGTGCGCGTGGACGACGGCGTAGTTCCATGTCGGCACGTCGTCGCGCGAGGCGTACCACCGGGGCGAGATGTACCCGTGCGACCCGCGGAAGACGGCCAGGACCGGCGTGCTCCCGTCGAGCGCGCGCCGGATCGGGTTGGCCCGCGCGACGTGCGCGAGCAAGGTGCCGTGAGGGCCGCTGTCGCGCTCCAGAAGGAACGGCAGGTGCGCGATCATGGGCACGCCGTCCTCCCCGGGCGCGATGAGCATGCCGAAGGAGTGTGCGTCGATGAGATCGTGGAGGTCGGCGAGGTCGGGTGCCTCGAAGGCTCTGGGGAGATAGATGGATCGCGGCGCGGCCGTCGTCGTCATGACGGCAATGTGTACCACCGCCCGCGCCGGCCGCCCTTGTCGACCCGACCGCGCCGTCGGTGTGAGCACCGCCACGATCAAGCACTGGTCCGCGGAGGGTCTGATGGGATGGCGGCCGAGATCCGCGAGAAGTACGGGTGTGAGCGCGAGGAAGGGCGACGCTAGCTAGCCGCGCGCCTTCTGCGCTCCCAGCGCCATCATCGCGTCCCAGAACATCTTCTCATACGCCTGAAATAGCCTGGTCGTGCGGCGGATCGCCCGGGGCTCCACGCCGCGGTCGAGCCCGTCCTGCACGATGGCGACCGCGGTGTCCTCGAACGATGGCAGGGCCGCGAACGCGTCCAGGAAGGCGGTGTGCTCCGGGCCGAAGCCGTACCGGTCGCGGAGCGCCTTCCCCATCCTGCCGCAGTTGAACCCCCAGGCTGGGAAGTTGATGAGCAGGGCGCACGCGATCTCGGCCGCCGAGGCGTTGGCCGCCGCCCAGGCCATCTGAACGGCATACGCGAACCCCTCCGCGGTGACCTCGTACCGATCCAGGTCGTCCTTCGTCATGCCGAGCTTCCGGCCCATGGCAGCGATCCCGTCCGGCGCCACGAGCTCGCCCTGGAGGACACCACTCCAGAAATCGCGCCAGGGCGTGTCCCCGAAGCGCTGGAGCATCATCGCCATCGAGCGCAGGTCGCTGAGCACCACGTGGTGCTGGTGGCCCGGGAAGGCCCTCAATCCCTCGACGGTGACCTCTCCCCGTTCGATGGCGTCCGGATAGGGGTGAGCCCTCAGCTGATCGTCGATGCTCTGGAGCTCTTCGCGAATGTCCTTCACCAGCGCGGCCGCAGCCTTCATGGGTGCCTCCTCGTGATCGGGCGCCATCCTACTACCGCATCGCGGCCGAGATCCCACGACCTGCAGCGCGCTACCCGCGGGCGCGCTGCCCCGCTTGCGACCCCCGCACCCGCGCGATGATCGCGCCGGCGACCTCCTCGGCCGACCTGCCCCTGGGGAGCCAGCGCTGCGGGATGTTATGGGAGCGATCGTCCTCGCGGATCACCAGCGTGATCGGCTTGGCCGGCGGCTGCAGCTCCACGGACTCGACGCGATCGAGCGGCACGGTCACCTCCCGCGCGCCACGGAGCGGATGCATCGACGGCAAGGTGATCGATCGAGGGCCAAGGACGATCCGGAACTCCTTGAGCGCAGCAAACCGCGCGGCGACGAGGACGCCGAGCGCGCAGAAGGCCCCTGACAGGGTCGCCAGCACCGCGTAGAAGACGGCGGCGCCTCCGGGCTCGAAATGGAGGATCCCGTTCAGGATCAGGCCGCGGTCGTTCGTCTGGGCCCGGTGGGTGAGGACCGCCGCGCAGACAGCAAAGAAGAGGGCGCTCAGGAGGAGCTCCAGGTAGGGACGGCGGAGCGGGATCTCGAGAGCGTCATCCGCCGCGTGTTCGCTCGCCTTCATCGATAATCCCCTCCGCTGGCGGAAGCTGCCTCGCGCAGCCGCACGGCCAGGACCTCTGCGTCCAGCGCCGCCTGGTGCTCGGTCAAGACGAAGGTATCGCCGTCCCGATGGGCGGCGACCCAGGGCAGCGCGCGCGCGTCGCCGATCACCTTGTCCCGGCTGCCGACGAGCACGAAGACGCCCCGCCCTTCAAGGCCGGCGCAGAGGCTCACGCTGCGGATCTGGGCGGCGGGGACGGTGACCGGAGCCCCGTTGGCGGTGAGACGAACGGCGTCGGCCGAGATCGACTCCAGGCGGACGGATTGACCGTGACGCGGATCGCGCAAGACGGCGATGTCACGCCGGAGCGCGAGGGCGACGCCGATCGCGCCGGCGCCATAAAGAAGCCAGGCGAACCAGGCGAGCGACGGCTTGAGCGCGGGCAGCGCAGCGCCCCACAGCGCGCCGGCCGCGACGAGCGCGGCGGCCGCGATACAGAGGCCCACGCCGGCGCGGATGCGCCGGATCCTGCCGAGGTCCTCGATCGACGTCCCGAGGGCCATGAGCGCCAGCGCGGCGACGCCCAGCCCCGCCGGAGAGGCGAGGAAGGGAAGCACGCCCTTCGGCCCGGGCGGCGCCATGCACGCGAGCGCCGCACAGCAGAGCCCGATGCACATCGCGCGCGCCTGGAAGCTGACCGGTGGGCGGAGCACGTGGAAGAGAGGCGCATGACATCGCGGCGACTCCGGGCTGTCAACGCCCCGCGGCCGCCTCCGCCTCTCCTCGTGTCGCTCGTCGCCATCGGCCGCTCCCGGGCCGCGCTCAGGTCCCCTCCGGAGCGCGCTCCTTCGCGCGATCGTCGAAGAAGCGCGCGTTGATCTCCCGGTAGCCCTGCCACTCGGCCGGCAGCTCGTCTTCATCGAAGATGGCGCCCACCGGGCACTCGTTCTCGCAGGCGCCGCAGCAGATGCACGACTCGGGATCGATGTAGAGCTGGAGACCGGCGAGGCGCGTCTTCCGCTCTCCCTCGGGGATGCGCGAGATCTCGTCCGCCGCGAGCGGGCCGTGGATGCAGTCCACAGGGCAGACAGGGACACAGGCGGTGTCACACGTGGCGACGCAGGGCTCGGCGATGACGTAGGCCATGAGGGTTCCTTTCCTTCTCCGTGGCGCGCGGTCGTCCGCGCGCTCTCCTCTCCTTCCCTCGGCAGGGAGCATGGCGCGTGCCCGCGGCCCGAGCGGCTTTTCCCGGGCTTTCGCCGGCCTTGTGCGGTCCAGGCAACGCCCCTACGGTGCCGCGCAACGCCATTTCGTCGGCCTCGCTCCGCGCACGATGACCGCCTCCGCCGATCACGCCCTCCTCCTGCTCGCCGACCTCGGCGAGGCCTCGGCCCGCGCGCACACCGAGGCGACGCTCGTCCCCGCGGTGAGCGCCGCGCTCTCGCGCCACCTCCCGCTGCTGCGGCTCGATCTGCGCCGCGGCGCGGCCGCGCCGGGCGCGCCGGAGGTCCGGCGCGGCGCGGGCGGCGAGACGCTCGCCGTCTTCGCGCTCCGCGACGCGGAGGGCGCCGTCGGCTGCGCCACCATGGCGCTCGGCGGCGGCGCGGCGCTCGACGTCTCGCCCGCCCTGCTCGAGGCGACAGGTCGCCTGCTCGCCGTGGCGCTGCGGCAGGTGCAGGTCCTCGGGCGCGTCGCGGCCATCGCGCGCCGCGCGCAGGGGGAGAAGCGGACGCTCAAGGAGGAGCTCGACCGCGTCGCCCTGCCGAGGGAGGTGGTCGCGGTGGGCCCGGCGATGCGGGCGATCTTCCAGCAGATGGTGCCGCTCGTCGCGCGGCAGGACACGACCGTGCTGGTGCGCGGCGAGACGGGCACGGGCAAGGAGGTGATCGCGCGCCGCATCCACGCGCTGTCGCGCCGCGCGGAGCGGCCGTTCCTCGCGGTCAACTGCGGAGCGCTGCCCGAGGGGCTCGTCGAGAGCGCCCTGTTCGGCCACGAGCGCGGCGCGTTCACGGGCGCCGCGGCCCGGCACCTCGGGCTGTTCGAGCGCGCGAGCGGCGGGACGCTGCTGCTCGACGAGGTCGGCGAGCTGCCCAGGGCGGCGCAAGCGAAGCTCCTGCGCGTGCTCCAAGAGGGCGAGATCGAGCGCGTCGGCGGCGAGGGCGCGGTGCGCGTCTCGGTGCGCGTGATCGCCGCGACGCACCGGCCGCTCGAGGACATGGTGGCGAGCGGGGCGTTCCGCGAGGACCTCTATTATCGGCTGCAGGTATTCCCGATCATCGTCCCCCCGCTGCGGGAGCGCCCGGAGGACCTGGAGCCGCTCACGCGCGTCATCGTGGAGAAGGTGGCGGCGAGCTTCGGCCGGACGCCGCCGCGGGTGAGCGCCGAGTCGATGGCGCGGCTGCGGGCGCACGGCTGGCCAGGCAACGTGCGGGAGCTGGAGAACGTCATCGAGCGGTCGATGGTGATGTCGACAGGAGACGAGCTCATCCTGTCAGCGCCGCTCTCCGCTGCGCCCGGCGCGCCCGGCGCGACAGGGCGTGTGATGACGTACCGAGAGGCGGCTCAGCGCTGCATCGAGGACGCGCTGCGGGCAGCGGGCGGGAAGATCTACGGCGAGGACGGGGCCGCGGCGGCGCTGGGGCTGAAGCCGACGACGCTGCAAAGCAAGATGCGGAAGCTCGGGATCCGGAAGGACGGAGAGAAGGGCTGACGGCCGAGAGGCTCGTCAAACCCTGCGGCCAGCCCCGGTGTGTGAGGCGTGTTCCACATGGTCTCCGGACGGCTCCGCTGTCGCACCGACAGGCCCGGCGATCGAGAGATGCCGCTTGATCCGGGGCGCCCGGGAACGTCGTGTCAGAGACGCTGCATCAGTTCGACCCTGACGGTCAGGCACCGTTCCTCGTGGAGTTTCACCGCAAGATCGGATGACCAAGCTCGGCCGTAGGCCGTTCTTTCTCGAGAGTTCGTCGCTTTTCCAGGAGAGATGAACAAATCAAGGTTCTATCCTCGAACCTCCACGCGCAACGTGGCTGGATCTTGCTCTTACAAAGCAAACAAACAGAACAAGAGAAGACAAACAGCACGCCAAGGCGCTGCCGAGCAGCGCCGCGCAAAAGCAAACGCGACTTAGAAAAGAGTCTTGACTTTGTCCTCCTGTTTGTGTGAATATGCCAATCTCCCTTGGCGATCCGGACCGCTCTCGGCCGGGGGCCGCAGTCGGTTGCAGGATCGTACAGGGGCCTACTCCGGGTGAATCTGCCGGGGCTACTTGCGACTTGCTTCTTTCGGCTGTACGTTCGAGTTGTTCTTGCTTTCTCCAAGTTGATGCCCGGCCCCGTCACACGGGGTGTTCGCATGTGAGCATCTGTCCGACAAACATCGTGATTGCCAGGCATGTGGTCGGCGCAGGCCCGCGGGCGCATCCGTGATCTCCGGATCACGAGCACGCTGGCCGGAAATTTTGAACTTTAACCAATGGCTCGGAGGGCTCGCGTCTGTCTCGATGGTTCATAGATCCATCTCGAACAGAGGCCCGCGACTCCGCCGATCCGATCATGGAGAATCTTAAATGCGCATCGTTCCCTTACTTGGCTACCTATCCGCTTCGATCGCGTGCGGCCTTCTGGCGTGCAGCGTCGAGAACATCGTCGACGAGGACATCGAGGCTCAGGAGGGCGCGCTGGAAAGCGCGGATCGCTCGATGTCGGCGAGCGTCGCCGTCACCTCGGACTGGGGAAGCGGCTACTGCGCGAACGTGACGGTGAAGAACAACACCCGCGACAAGGCGACCACCGGCTGGAACGTCGTCGTCGCGCTCAACGGCTCGACGAAGCCCAACCCGTGGAACGTGAAGTTCACGGAGTCGAACGGCCAGTTCAGCGCCACGAACGTGGACCACAACGGCGTGGTCGGCATTGGCGCCTCGACGCAGTGGGGCTTCTGCGCGAGCGGCAGCGGGCGGCCCACGATCGCCTCGGTCACCGGCTCCGGCGGCACGATCATCAACTCGGGCGCGGCCTCGTCGTCGAGCAGCAGCTCGAGCTCGGCCAGCAGCTCGAGCTCGGCCAGCAGCAGCTCGAGCACGTCGAGCAGCAGCTCGGGCGGGGGAGGTGCCGGCGGGTCGGGCGGCTCCGGCGGATCGGGCGGCTCCGGCGGGTCGGGCGGCTCCGGCGGCGGCAGCACGTGCACGTCACCCAACCAGCAGGTCTGCGCCAACCAGACGGGCACCCACTGCGGCTACACCTTCGAGTACTGGAAGGACAACGGGAGCGGATGCCAGACCAACACGGCGACTGGCTACAACGTCGAGTGGAGCAACATCAACAACCTGCTGGGCCGTAAAGGCCTGAGGCCCGGGTCGAAGAACCAGATCGTGACCTACTCGGCCGACTACCGGCCGAACGGCAACTCGTACCTGGGCGTCTACGGGTGGACGAAGGGCCCGCTCATCGAGTATTACATCATCGACAGCTGGGGCACCTGGCGTCCGCCGGGCGGCCAGGGGTTCATGGGCACCGTCACCAGCGACGGAGGCACCTATGACATCTATCGGACCGAGCGAGTCAACCAGCCGTCCATCGAAGGCACCAAGACCTTCTATCAGTTCTGGAGCGTCCGGCAGCAGAAGCGCACGAGCGGAACCATCTCCGTCGCCAACCACTTCAACGCGTGGGATCGCCTGGGGATGAAGCTGGGGAACCTGTACGAGGTCTCGATGGTCGTCGAGGGCTATCAGAGCAGCGGGAGCGCCAGCGTGAACGTGTCGATGAAGTGAGCGCTCGGCCTTGAGCATCGCATGATGACGCGCGCGGGATGATCATCCCGCGCGCCACGTGCCCGGGCTTCTTCAGCCCCAGGCACGACTCCCCACCCATCTGACAGACACGCGGCGCACGCTCGAGCAGCGGGCGGGCGCGCTCGGCTCTCCCACCTCGGAGCCGGCCCTTCGCCGCTCTGATCCCGCCGCTCCCCGCGGCGTCGCAGCTCCGCCACGGCATCGCCATGCATCCGCGGCGAGAGGGGCGTCGCCCGCGCACGCCCCGGCCCCTTGCCGCCCCGGCAACGGTCTGCCTCTCGCCGGCAACGCTTTCGCGAAGGCCTTCGAGGCGAGGTTCAGGTTCCTTTCGGCCATTCTCGCGGGTATGGTCACGCCGGACGTCCTCATCCGCCACGGGAGCTTCCGATGAGAGAACACGCAGCAGTCCGGACGACGAAGCCTCTCGCGACGGTCGCGGCCGCGGCGCTCGCCTTCGTCTGCTGGAGCGCGGCATGCAACGCGATCTCCGGGGTCGACGATCTCGACTTCTCGGGCACCGCCGGCGCGACGGGCGGCGGCGCTGGCGGCAGCGGCGGCGGTACAGCCGGCGGTGACGCGGGCGGCGGCGGCATGGGCGGCGCTGGCAGCACGGGCGGCGCTGGCGGCATGGGCGGCGCTGGCGGCATGGGCGGCTCCGGTGGCACGGGCGGCGACGGCGGCTCCGGTGGCACGGGCGGCGCTGGCGGCGCGGGCGGCGCCGGCGGCGCGGGCGGCGCGGGCAGCGACATCTCTTACGAGATCGCCTGTGGGAACGGCAACGTGGCTGTCGGCGTCCACGGCCGGAGCGGCGGCTCGATCGATCAAATCGGCCTGATCTGCGCGCCGCTCGCCGGCGACGGCACCCTGGGCACCGCCTTCCAGACCGTGACCGCCGGCGGCAACGGCGGCGGGCCGGGCAGCGTGATTTGCCCTGCGAGCCAGGTCCTGGTCGGGATCAACATCTGGGTCGACACTTACGTTTACCGGGTCGAGCTGCTGTGCCAGACGGTCGAGGCGTGGAAGACGGGCGACGGCAACATCAATGTCGGCCCCGGCATCGGCAACGTGCACAGCACAGGGTACGGGGTCAAATGCCCGGTGGGGAGCGCCGTCGTCCAGATCACCGGCGACGCCGACGCATTTGTGCGCTCCGTGCATCCAGGTTGTCGCCGGCTGTGACGGGCGCGGTCGCGGTGAGCGCCGCCGCCGCCGCCGCGAGCGCCGTGCGCCAGGGCTGCGTCGGCGAGACGCTCGCCGCGGTGCTGGCGGCCGAGCAGCTCGGTCACGCCCAGGATCCCGCGGTCCGCGCCGCGCCGTCCGCGCCCGCCGCTCTGCTGAGAAGTTTACGGTCCGTCTGGACCCGGAAGAACACCTCCCGAGCTGCGGCGAATTCTGCTAGAGCTGTGAGCCGCGTCGAGCGCAGGTCGCGCCTCGGCGCAGCGGCAGTTTCTTAAGGATCACCGGCAGACGTGCCGCGCTGCGGCAGCGCGCAGCTCCGGCGAACGGGCCTATCACCCTTCGGGCATCAACATGACTTTCGATCGCGAAATCGCACGCTTCACTTGGGTTGGGATCTCCTGTCTGGCCCTGTCCGCCGCGGCGGCGGGCTGCTCAGGCGGCGCAATTGACGCCTCGGAAACCGGGGGCGCGGGCGGCAGCGGCGCGGGGACCGGCGGCGCCTCGAGCGTGAGCTCGGGCACGGGCAATCCCGCCGCGAGCAGCAGCAACGGCAGCACCAGCAACGGCAGCACCACCAGCAACGGCAGCACCAGCAACGGCAGCACCAGCAGCAGCAGCGGCGGCGGCGGCGACACCAGCAGCAGCACAAGCACCACGAGCACCGGGACGCCCGAGACGAGCGCCACGGCGAGCACCGGCAGCGGGACGCCGACCGGTGGGTGCCCGGCGAGCGCAACGTTCTGCTCCGACTTCGAGGGAGACGGGCTGCCCGAGGGCGCGACGTACCGTCCCTCGTACCAGGCGGCAGATGCGCTGAAGAACATGGCGATCGACACCTCGATCTTCCACGCCGGCTCGCGCGCGCTGCGCGTGAACCCGGGGGGCAGCGGCTACGACTGGAGGATGCTCTCCGTCCCGTCGCCCGGCTCGACGTTCTGGGTCCGGCTCTACGTGCGCGGCAGCATCGATCTCGGCCAGTCCGACCACAACGCCTACTTCCAGGCCATGACGGGCGACGGCGAGCCGAACCTGGGCGACAACATGGAGATCGCCGAGCAGTACTGCCAGCTCGTGCTGAACCTGCACGACGAGGTCACCCTGTCCACGGGCGGCGAGACCCGGTGCGGGAGCAACGGTGTGAAGCTCCCCAAGGACCAGTGGCACTGCATGGAGGCCTACTTCGACGGCGCCAAGGGCGGCGTCCAGGTCTACGCCAACGGCACCAAGATCATCGACAAGACCGGCGTGAAGACGCTCAACTACAAGACGTTCAGCTTCGGCTACCTCGGCTTCCACGGCCCGGCGCGGACGATGTGGTACGACGATGTGGCGGTCGCGCCGGAGCGGATCGGCTGCGCCCCCTGACACGACCGGGCGCCGGCGCGTGGGTCGTGCCAGCGCGATGACCTGACCGCCATCGCGCGCGCCGCGCGACCTCCTTCCTGCGCCTCCCCTGACCACGCGCCCGACCCCGCTCCGGACACGGCCCGCCGGCGGAGCGGCCCCGGGCACGCTTGCCCCCTGGCTCCGCCGGCGCCATAGCCGAGGTGGCGAGCGCTCGGCGGACGCGCGCGAGCGCGAGCCGCGGTGACGATGCAATGACATGTGACCGCGATCCCGGCATGAAGGTAGATGCGATGCCGTACCTGGTTTTCCGGAATTTCCCCGACAATACACCCATCCCCGATGACTGCTATAGCTGCGACGGCGCGCCGGACTGGGCAGCGTTGCTGGAGTGGATATGCCCCGATCTCTCGCGCGACGAGGCGGAGCGGCTCGCGGCCATCGGCGAAGCGAGCGGGACCCGGCCCGACGTCGCGGGCCTGAAGCGGCTCATCGAGGAGCACCTGAAGCCGTAGGCGCGCGATCGCGATGAGGAGCGCACGGACGATCATCGATCCTCGCCGCCACACGTGGTGCGACACCCCGGTGGACGACATCGGCCTGCTTGTCGACGCCGACGAGTATTACCCCGAGTTCTACCGGGTCGCGTCCAGCGCGCGGCGGTACCTGCTCCTCGCCGGATGGCAGTTCGACAGCGACGTCGCCCTGCTCCGGGGCGGGAGGGAGGAGCAGGTGTCGAGCCCGATCACGCTGCTCAAGTTCCTGAACCACCTCTGCGAGAGGAGCCCCGATCTCCAGATCTTCATCCTCGCGTGGGACTTCCACCTCGTGTTCGCGCTCGAGCGCGAGTGGCTCCAGCAGCTCGTCTTCGAGTGGACGAACCATCGCCTGCGCTTCCTCTTCGACGCCACCCACGTCGAGCGCGCCTCGCACCACCAGAAGTTCGTGGTGGTGGACGGCGAGCTCTCGTTCCTCGGCGGCCTCGACCTCTGCGATCACCGCTGGGACGACCGCAGCCACGCGAACAAGAACCCGCTCCGCGTCAGCCGAGGAGAGCCGCACAAGCCGTTTCACGACGTGCAGGCCTACCTGCGCAGCCGCTCGGTCGCGCGGGCGCTGACCGAGATCTTCACGGATCGCTGGCGGCGCGCGGGCGGCGTGGACATGACGCTGCCGGACCTCGACGAGGCCGATCCGACGTTCCCCGACTACCGGCCCGAGGGCGGCATCCCGCTCGCGGCGGCGCGCGTCACGCTGAGCCGCACCGATCCGCACGGCGCGCCCACCGGCGCCCCCCACAGCACGGAGATACGCGACCTCTTCCTCGACGCCATCGACGCCGCGGAGCGCTTCATCTACATCGAGACCCAGTACTTCAGCTCTCACGTCATCGCCGAGGCGCTCGCGCGGCGGATGCGCGCGGAGGGCCGGCCGCTCCTCGACGTGGTGCTCCTGCTCAACATGGAGGCCGAGACGATGAAGGAGCAGATCGCCGTCGGCCTCTCCCAGGCCAAGGTGCTCGGCGGGCTGCGCGACGTGGCGGCCGAGACAGGCCATCGCCTCGGCGTCTACTACACCCTGCCGGCGTGCGGCGAGGACGAGACCGCCGAGCGCGCCACGTACATCCACTCGAAGGTGATGATCGTCGACGACCGCTTCCTCACCGTGGGCTCCGCCAACCTGACGAACCGCAGCCTCTCGATCGACACGGAGATCAACGCCTCGGTCGAGACCGACGACCCCGACGACGCGCTGGGCCGCTCGATCCGCGCGGTGCGCGCGTCGCTCATCGGCGAGCACCTGGGGGACGCCGACTTCGATCGGGTGGACGACCTCGTCGCCTGCCTCGACGGGCTGGCGAGCCCGGCGACCGGGCCGCGCACGCCCGGGAGCTCGTGCCGGCTGAGGCTCCACCCCTCGCCCACGGCGGACGAGCGCGCCCTGCTCGCAGTGATCGACCCGCAGCAGCTGCCGTTCGACCCCGCCGCGGCCGAGGACATCGACCAGCGCCAGGGCTCGCTCTTCGTGGGCGGGCTCGGCGCGCTCTGGCGGCACCTGTTCATCAGCCGGGACCCCGCGAAGTAGCCGCGCGCGAGGCGCTCCGGGCGAGCGCGCCTGGGAGGCGCGGCGCCGGCGCCGGCACCGGCGGCCTCCCTGGACCTCGAGGCAGGGCGCGCCCCTTCCGGCCGCCAGGGGCGCATGGTAGGCTGTGCCGCGGAATTGCGAACGGTTTCTTCAGGTTGTCTCTCAAAGTTGAAGCGTTGACGCCACGAGGAGTATGCAAGAGGCAGAGATCAAGATCGGGGGCATTTCGGTCCGCGACCTCGCGGAGCAATACGGAACACCGCTCTATGCCTACGATGCCGAGCGCATCCGGGAGAACTTCCGTCGACTCACGCGGGCGCTGCGCGGCAATTACCCGGAGGTGTCCGTCTTCTATGCCATCAAGGCGTGCAACAACCTGGAGATAGCGAAGCTCCTGGTCGACGAGGGCTCGGGCGTGGACGCCGCGAGCCCGAACGAGATCCGCCTGGCGCAGGCGCTCGGGCTGTCGGGCGAGCGGATCATCTACACGGGCAACAGCCTCTCGGACGAGGACCTGGCCGCGGGGCTGCGGGCCGGCGTGAACTTCAACGTCGATGATCACGGCATCCTGAAGCGCCTGTTCGCGCTCGGGAAGCCGCGCTGCATGTCGTTCCGGATCAACCCGAGCGGCGAGGACATCGCGACCCCCGATCTGAAGCCGTTCGCGGGCCCGTCCGCGAAGTTCGGGATCCACCCGCGTTACGTGGAGGAGGCCTATCGCACCGCGCTCGAGAACGGGGTCGAGCGGCTCGGGGTGCACATGATGCCTCACTCGCAGGCGAACAAGCCGGAGAACTTCGCGCACGTCACGGGCAAGCTGCTCGACCTGATCGGCCCGGTGGCCCGGAAGCTCGGCTTCGACCTCGCCTTCGTGGACATCGGCGGCGGGCTCGGCATCCCCTACCGGCGGGAGCAGCCGCCGCTCGACGTGGAGGCCGTCGCCCGCGGGATCGCCGCGATGGTCCGGAAGAAGTGCGCGGAGCACGGCCTGAAGGAGCCGCGCCTCGTCATGGAGCCGGGGCGCTACTTCGTCGGGGACGCGGGCTACGTGCTCGGGCGGGTGATCTCGATCAAGCAGGGATACAAGACGATCATCGGCACGGACATCTCGATGAACACGATGGCGCGCCCGGTGATGTACGGCGCATACCACGAGGTGCGGATCAACGGCCGCCGCGGCCAGACGGCCCCGATGGCGATGACGGGCCAGGTCTGTGAGAACACGGATATGTGGATCGCGGAGCGCGAGTTCCCCGCGGACGTCGCCGAGGGGGACGTTGTCGTCCTGATGGACGCGGGCGCGTATGGCCACGTGATGAGCTACGACTACAACGGCCGGCTGCGGCCGGCCGAGGTGCTCATCGACGGCGGGAAGAGCCGGCTGATCCGGCGGCGCGACACGTTCGAGGACATGGTCTCGCGGATGTGCCTGTCCGACGAGATCAAGGAGCGCCTGCGCGCGGGGGCGGGAGAGCCGGCGGGCGCGAGCGGCTGCGGCTGAGCCGCGACGCCGGGTGACCGCACGGACGCGGGCAAGGCGCGTCCCGCGTGCGGTGAGCTTCCGGGACTGGCGTCGAGGGGCTCGAGCGGCTCGCCGCCGAGGTGGCCGAGGACGCGATGGCCGTCGCGCGCTCGGCGCCGGCAGATCGACGAAAACTGGCCCACGGGCGATCGAGCGCCGGAACATGGATCGGGACGGTGCCCGTCGTCCCGCTCCGATGCTCCCCAAGAACGCTCGTCCCTCCGGCATTCCCAGGCCGCCTCCACACGCGGCCACCGTCGCGCAGCCCAGGCGGCCCATGCCCGGGATCGCCCCACGACCCCCGCACGCGGCAACGATCGCGATGCCCCGAGCCGCGCCGGCCGGAACGGCCACGCTTCCGCCGCACCCGGCCCAGCGTGCGCCGACGAAGCCCGGTCCGGCCGGAGGGCGGTCGCTCCAGCGGATGGAGCAGCGGGAGCGCCCGCTCCACGAGCTGATCCGGGAGGTGCTCACCTACGACGATCTCTCCGGTGGAGAAAAGTCGCGCCTCGTCTCGGCGTACAAGCAAGGCGGGGAGAGCGCGTTCTGGAGGGAGTACAGCTCGATCTTGAGCAGTCGGACCTACCAGTACGAGAAGAAGGTGGTCAACGAGGGGAGGAACGAACCGGTCATCAACCACTCGAGCTCGAACGCGGTGAAGCTGTCCAACGACATCCTCAAGCTGGCGAAGGTGGGGACGCAGGGCGGGAACCCGAAATGGGTGTTCGGCTGGCTCTCCGGCACGGTCGGCGAGCTCGGGAACAAGCTCGGAGAGAACAAGGAGCTCTCCTCCAAGTTCTCGCTCATCGGGGACGACGCCGAGATCGTGGTCTCGCAGGACGACGGCGAGGTGGGCGTGCTCTCGTCGGCGCTCGCCATCCTACGGCAGGATCCGCCGCCGGTCGTCCAGCTCATCCTCCTGGGCCCCTATGGCCCGTGCGACGGGTGCAAGAGGCGAATCCTACGCTTCGTACAGCTGGTCCTCGAGATTGGGCAGGTCCAACATGTGATCGTCCACTACCTGTACGGGCAGGTGCTGGAGAAGTACCGGGGCGACGACAAGATCAAATCGCAGACCACCTACGGCAGCGAGACCGATGCGGTGATCGAGTACAAGGGAGTCGAGTTCCGTATCCACACCTGGGAGGGGAAGAAGTGAAGGCTCCCGCGTGTTCCTGGACCGGGTTGTGCAGAGAGAACATGCGCGCCGCCTCGGCGGCGCACGCGACGATGCCCCTCGCGCCGCCCGCACCACCTTCCCGTCGAACGCCGCCGCCAGCGCGTGGATCGGCGCCGCGCCCGCCGCCCGCAGCTCGGCCGTGTAGTCATTCCGCTCGAGAGGTTGAGCGTCTTGCCAAAGCGCCGCGGGCGCGGGAGCAGGACGACCTCGGTGCCCGGCCTGTCGACGAGCTCCTGGATCAGGTGCGACTTGTCGACATATTCGAGCCCCAGCTCGCCGAGCCGGCGGAAGTCGTCGATGCCGATGGGGACCTGGATGCTCATGGTGCCTCGGGCGGGGCGGCGTGCCCTCACGGACGCTACTCCGCCGCCCGTCAGCGGCAAGGGCTCCGAACGGTCTGAGCAGGCAGCCCGGCGTCCTGCTTCTCCGCCGAACCCGCCGGCGAAGCGGCGGAGCCGCGGGTCACCGCGTCCAGGTCAGCAGCAGCGCGAAGATGGTGAGATCGGCGGCGACGTGCGCCACGTACGGCGCGAGCAGGCCGCCCGCGCGGCGCCGGAGCACGCCGAGCATCACCGCGTAGATCGCCGCCAGGCCGACGCCGACGGCCCCGCTCGGGAAGCCGCTCAGGTGGAGGAGCCCGAAGGCGGCCGCCTGGACGAGCACCGCGGTCCAGCCGGAGGTCGTCACGGCGTCCAGCGAGCCGAGGAACACCAGGCGGAACACCGCCTCCTCGAGGAGCGCGTTGAAGAGCGCGAACCCCAGGCCGCCGAGGAGCAACAGCGGCAGCGAGACGGGCGGGAGCAGGGCCCGCATCTGGGACAGATCGGGCCGCATCAGCCGGACCCAGAGCACGAGCGCGAGCGCGGAGACGAGGACGACCGCCGCGATCCAGCCGAGGACCGCGGGCCCGAACGCCCCGCGCCGCAGCGGCGGCATCGACGACCGCAGCGCCGGCACGGCGCGCGCGAGCAGCGCGAGCACGACGAGCGGCGCGGCCAGGGAGAGCGGCCAGGGCGCGACGAGCCCCACCGCCGCGGGCGCGAGCGTGAGCACCGCCAGGAGAGGCGCGTATAGCGCCGCCCGGTCCGGCGCGCGCGCCACGGCGAGCAGGGAGGCGAGCGCGACGCCGAAGCAGGCGAGGCCGAGGGCGCGATCCTCCGCGGCAGACGGGTACGCGGCGTAGGCGAGCGTCGCGGCAGAGACAGCGCAGAGCCCCGGCCAGCCAAGGCGGAGCGCCCCCACCCGCCCGGCGGCCTCGCCGACTGGCGTGGCGCCGGCCGGCGCCGCGCCAGACGGCTCGATCTGCCCCATCTGACCGAGCCGCTCCGAAAGTTGAGCTTTCACTCGGATATAGTCGAGCTTTTGCTCAGGTTGTCAAGTACGCTCGGCGCATGGCCACGAAGCGCAAGAAGCCGCCGTCGACCGCGCCCCGCCGGGTGCCGCTGCAGGCGAGGAGCCAGCGGCGCAAGGAGCGGATCCTCGACGCGACGGCGGCGCTGCTCGCGTCGCGCGGGCTCGACGCGGTCACCACGAACGCCATCGCGGCGCGGGCGCGGACGTCCATCGGCTCGGTCTACGAGTTCTTCCCGAACAAGGAGGCCGTGCTCCACGCCCTGACGGGGCGTTACCTGGAGCGGCTGCGGGCGCGGACCGAGGCGGCGCTCGCGGAGGCGCCGCCGGGCTCTTGGCGAGAGCTCACCGAGCGCTGGATCGACGCGCTCGCGGCGTTCTACCGGACGGAGCCCGGCTACCGGGAGCTATGGTTCGGTGTGCAGCTGTCCGGCGCGCTGCTCTCGACGGCCGCGGCGTGGGGGGACGAGTTCTCGGAGCGCGTCGAGGCGATCCTCTTGCCGCTGACGCCCGCGCTCGCGCCCGCCGAGCGGCGGGTCGTCGCGCAGAGCGCGCTGTATATGGCATCGACGCTGCTCGCCCTCGCCGCACAGCCGGACGAGCAGCAGGGCGCGCTCTACGTCGAGGAGGCGAAGAAAGCGGTCTGTCGCTACCTCGCGCCGTACATCGAGCCGGCGGGCCGGCCAGGGGAGAGCGCGTGACGCGCCGGCGCGATGTCGCGCGCGGCCAGGCGCCCCCCGCACCGGAGCGCTGGCGTCAGGCCGCCGACGCCTGCGGCTTTGCGCTGGCCGCGTGGCGGTTCGCCGGCCGCTCCAGCCCAAGGTTCTCCCGCAGCGTGCGCCCCTCGTACTCCGTTCGGAACAACCCCCGCCGCCGCAGCTCCGGGATCACCAGCTCGATGAAATCGTCCAGCCCGCCCGGGAGCCACGGCGGCATCACGTTGAACCCGTCGGCGCCGCCCTGCGTGAACCACGCCTCCAGCTGATCCGCGATCTGCTCCACCGAGCCCACGATCGTCCAGTGCCCGCGCGCTCCAGCCACCCAGAGGTAGAGCTCCCGGATGGACAAGTTGCGCTTGCGCGCGATGTCGAACATCAGCGCTTGCCGGCTCTTGTTGTTGTTGGTCTCGGGCAGCTCGGGGAGCGGCCCGTCCACCGGATACGCGGACAGATCGACCCCGCCCGACAGGCCCGAGAGCAGCGATAGACCGACCTCCGGCAAGATGAGGTCCTGCAGCTGCTGGTACTTCGCCCTGGCCTCCGACTCCGTCCTTGCGACCACGGGGAACACCCCCGGCATGATCTTCAGCTGGTCAGGGTGCCGCCCGTACTTGGCCATCCGGCCTTTGACGTCGGCGTAGAAGGCCTGCGCGTCTTCCAGCGTCTGCTGCGCGGTGAAGATCACCTCGGCGGTCTCGGCCGCGAGCTCCCTGCCCGCCTCCGACGATCCCGCCTGCACGATCACCGGGTGTCCCTGGGGCGGGCGCGGGATGTTGAGCGGCCCTCGAACGGAGAAGAACTTCCCCTTGTGATCGAGCGTGTGCAGCTTCGCCGGATCGTAGTAAGCCCCGGACGCCTTGTCGCGGAGGAAGGCGTCGTCCTCCCAGCTGTCCCAGAGGCCGGTGACCACATCGACGAACTCGCGCGCCCGGACGTAGCGCTGCGCGTGGTCGGGGTGGGCGTCGAGCCCGAAGTTCCCCGCCGCCTCGCCCCCGCCGGTGGTGACCACGTTCCAGCCTGCCCGCCCCTGGCTGATATGGTCCAGCGAGGCGAACTTGCGGGCCAGCAGGTAAGGCTCCTCGTACGTGGTGGACGCGGTGGCGATGAAGCCGATGCGCTCGGTGACGACCGCGAGCGCGGAGAACAAGGTGACCGGCTCGAAGCTGGCCCCATAAGCGGTGCGGCCCTGCGCTCCGGGCCGGTTCTGCAAGGCGAGCCCGTCGGCCAGAAACACGGCGTCGAACCTGGCCCGCTCCGCCGCCTGCGCAATGCGCTTGTAATGCGCGAAGTTGATGCCTCCGTCCGCCTGCGCCTGCGGGTGCCGCCAGGCCGCCACGTGGTGGCCTGCGCCGGGCAAAAAGGCGCCCAAACGGATCTTCCGCTGATTGTCGCTCATGGGGTGTCCTCGGTCTCGGTCCTTCACGTGCGCGCGGGCAGGTCGCCGCGCGACCGCCGCACGCGCTCACCACGCGCTCACCACGCGCTCGCCACGCGCAGAGCGCAAGCGCCGTGCCCGGCGCCGGAGCCACGGGCGCAGCGGCGGAGATCGAAGCGCCGCCCCTGCCCTGCCCCCGCGACGTGCTGCGAGGGCAGCAACGGATCACCAGCGCTGCGGAAGCCTTGCTGTCAGGGAAGCACCCGTCCGCGGCAGCTCACCGGTCCATGGACGGATGAGCGCGCAGGCGCGATCGTTCCGCTCAGTGATGCGGCCACGGGAACGGTCCGTGCGGTCCCCGCCGCGGAACGCTCTCCGGGTCGGCCGGGTCGCTGCCGGCGTCCCGCTCGTCGCCGTCGAAGAAGCCATCGCCGTCGCGGTCGACGCCGATGCGCTCGCCCGACCCGGGCGGCACGCAGGTATAGGTCAGCTCGCTCCCGCCTCTCGTGGCCAGCCAGCGGAGCTCGCCGTCCCACCGCCGCGGCGCGCGCTCGCGGTCGGCGTCGAAACGGCCATTGCCGACGTACACAAAGCCCAGCTCGTCCCCATGGGACCAGCCCTTGACCACGAGATCGCAGTCGCCGGCGTCGGCGCGCGCCACGAGCAGATCGACGCGCGGGCCGGCCACCGCCGCGTTCGACGGCGTGAGCGTGATCTGCTGGCCCACGATGGGCTTCAGGTTCGACTCCAGCGCCAGCATGTACTCCGCCACCTGGCGCTTCAGGAGCTCGCCCTCGGGGTCGACGGGGAAGCCGCCGGGGTTCTCCGGCGTCTGGACGAAATCGGAGAACGCGTTGAAGCGGACGAGCGTATCGACGGCGCCGTCGTGGAGGAAGCCAAAGCCGCGGACCTGGTCGCCCATGTGCTCGTTGGAGCCGCCGAACGGGAACACGAACGACTCCGCCATGCCGAACATCCCGACCTTCTGGTACTGATTGCGCAGGTGCGGGACCTTGAAGAGCTGGGTCTCGTTGGCGTTGGCCGATCCGCCGTCGCTGCCGAAGAAGCCCGGCGCGAAGTCGTCGGGGTTGGCGTCGGGATCGACGGCGTGGCACCCGATGCACGAGGCGCCGAGGATGCTCGACACGGGCCCCCCGAAGAAGTCGCGCCCCGCGATCTGATCGGGCGTGAGCGAGTCGTCGAGCGCGCGGATCGGGTTGGGTGGATACGTGACCTGGAGGATGAAGTCCGTGAAATCATCCATCTCCTCCTCCGGGATCGTCTCGTCCCGCCCGAGCAGATCGACGAACGCCACGCTGAATTTCTTGAACGCCGCCCGCTCATCGAACACCCCGCTGTCCGGCTGGGACGTGGGCGCGTCATGGCCGCCCGTGCGGTCGCCGCGCCAGTGCATCGGCCCGTGGTTCGCCATGCCGCGCAGGCTCTGGGTCGTCATCGGCCCCTTCATCGGGTGCAAGCTCGTATCCTGGCCGAAGAGATCGGTGCAGAACGGTCCCGGGTTCTCCACCGCGGTGCCGTCCGGGTTCCCGAGGTCCCACGAGAGGCTGTCGAAGTCGCCGAAGATATGGCAGCTCGCGCAGGACGAGTCGCCGTGGCTCGAGCTCCGCGACGCGTCATAGAGGACGCGGCGCCCCCGGACGACGCTCGGAGGCTCCGGGTTGTGCATCGGCACGTGCGCGACCTCGCGGCGGGTCCGGGTGTCGATGACCGAGATCGCGTTGTCGAAGCGCGCGAGCACGTAGAGCCGATGCCTGTCTTCATCGAGGACGAGGCCGGTCGGCCCGCCTCCAGGGACGCGGATCTGGTCCGCGGCGCTGGGCACGAACGTGTCGTTCTCTAGCTTCGCTGTGTCGAAGACGCCGATCTTGTCCGAGCCGAGCGCCGCGACATACAGGGTCGCTCCGTTGCGCGTCACGGCCATCTGCGTCGGTTGCGCCAGGCTCTTCTCGCTCTCGTCGTTCGGCACCGGCGCGCAGCAGCTGCTGTAATCGATGTGCTTGTTGAGGTGCCTCGGGGCGACGCCGCCCGGACCGAGCACGGTGATCCTGCTCTCGTGCAGGTGGCCGCGCACGCTGTGGCCGGCGAAGATGCCCGGCCCCTCGAAGCGCTCCTCGTTCCGGGCGTCGGTGTTGGACACATAGACCTTCCCGTTCACCGGGTTCACGACCATGTTGAACAGGACGGTCCCCACGCCCGTGAAGAAGCCGCCTGGCCCGTCCACCTGGCGCGGCGGGTTGGCGAGCGCGTCGATGATGAAGACGTCCTTGTCGGGCAGCGAGAGGCGCACCGCGTCGTCCCAGGGGCGTCCCAGCTCGTCGACCCAGTGGGACCCGTCGAACTTGAGAATGAGCCCGACCTCCGGCCGGGGGACTCCCTCGAAGTTGGTGTCGGGCCCGGGCAGTCCGCCCGCGGCCTCGCCGCCGTTCGGCACGAGGCTCTCGTCGATGACGGTCGTGCGGTTGCCCGAGTGGAAGGCGGCGGCGTAGACCCGGCTGCCGTCCGGCGTCACCGCGAGCGCGCGCGGCGTATCGCTGAAGAGCGTCACGATGGAGAGCGGCGTCCCGCCGAGCGACGTCCCGGGCCGCCTCGCGTCGAACACCCAGACGTCCGCGCGCCCTATGCCGGGCGTCAAGAGCTGCGGATCGAAGGGGGCGTTCTGCCCGCGGTGGGCCGTGGTGATGAAGGCCCGCGAGCGCTGCGGCCCGGCGAACACGATGTCGCGCGGCTCATCGCCCACGAGCAGCGTGCGGACGACGCGCGCTTTGGCGGGGTCTCGAACGTCGACAACGCTGACGCTATCGGACAGGTGGTTCACCACCCAGACTTCATCGTCGCCCCGGGCAGCCACGGCGACCGGCTCGAGCCCCACGGGCACAGACGCCTTGAGCTGCAGACGATGCGCTTCGACGCGGAAGATCTCCAGCCGGTTGTCGGGCGTGTTCACCGCGAAGAGCAGCTTGCCGTTCGCCGACAGGGCCAGGGGGCGGACCTGGCCCGATTCGAATGTCGTGAACGGCGTGGCGGCCGCCGCGGGGAGAGCGGCGGCGAGGGACATGGCCGTAGCACCTACGCTGACAGCCAGGAAACGGTGCAGACAGCATGATGGCAGCATGCTTTCAAGCTATGTAAAATAAATACGATTAACAACAAAAAAGCGGACGAGCGGCCGCGTCGTCACGGCCGACCGGCTGGCGGTGTTCTGGGCTACGTGGTCGCACAGAGCGACTGTCATGAGTTCGATTCTCCGTGTGCCGCATAACCCGCACGGCCCCGCAGGCGCGCTGGCATTACGGCGTCAGCGGACCTGTCGCAGCGCGTAGTCGATGCCGCTCCGGAGCGTCCCCCGGGTGACCACGGTGCTGAGATCGATCTCGAGCGAGACGAGCGTTTGCGCCAGCTCGGGGCGCAGGCCGGTGATCACCGTCGTCGCGCCGAGCAGCCGGAGCGCCGCCGCCGTGCCCATCAGCGTGGTCGCGACCGCGGAGTCGATGAGCCTCACGCCCGTGACATCGATGATCACGACGTCCGTCCGGTTCGTGTGCACGCAGTCCAGCGCCGCTTCGAGCGCCTGCTGCGCCCGGCTGGCGTCGATCGTCCCGATCAGCGGCATGACCATGATCCGCTCGGTGATCGGAATGAGCGGCGTGGAGAGCTCCGCCAGCCGCTCCTTCTGCGCCCGGATGATCTCCTCCTGCAGCGCCGCGCGCGCCAGCTCCGCGCGCTCGCGCTCGGTGAGCTCCAGCGTCAGCCGCTCGTTCGTCCTGCGGAGCTCCTCGGTCTGGCGCGCCACCTCGGTCTCCAGCTGCTCGTTCGACCCGCGGAGGGCGGCTTGAGCCTGCGTGAGCTCCGAAAGGGCCCGCTCGAGCTCAGCCGTCCGCGCCGCCACGCGCCGCTCCAGCTCGTGCGTGAGCTCCTGCAGCGCCGCCTCGGCGGCGACGCGCTCCTCGACCTGCGCCGCGAGGCTCTTCATCAGCTGCCTGAGCTTCGTTTGCACCCGGACGCGCGCGAGCAGCTCCTCGCTCTGGAACGGCTTCAGGAGGAACTCCACGGCGCCGAGGTTCAGCCCCTTCACCTTGTCCGCGTTCATCTCCGTGCTCGCCGTCATGAAGATGACAGGGATGTCGCTCGTGACCGGATCCGTCTTGAGCCGCCGGCACGTCTCGAAGCCGTCGATCCCTTCCATCTTCACGTCCAGCAAGATGAGATCCGGCGCCACTTCCTTCGCGAGCTGGATGGCTCGCAGGCCGTTCGTCGCGGCCGCGATCTCGAACCCCCAGCCCGAGAGGTTGTCGCGGAGCAACCTCAGGTTTCGCGGCTCGTCGTCGACGATCAGGACCGTTCCGGTATCACTCACGTTCGTCACACTGCCCTCTCCAGCGGATGACCTCACTCGTCGCGCCAGCGACGCTGCATGAGGATGACTGCGCTCACAACAGATCTCAACCCGACGCCCTCATCGGGCGCCGCCGTCGATACGCCCGCCGACGAGCTCTTCTATCGACTCCAGCCGGAAGTCCTCGGAGAGCTCGCGCAGGTGCCTGGCGAAAGGCGCGAGCCGAGGGTCGCCCAGCTCGAGCTTGTCCGCGTATTTCTGGATGTGATTGACGAGCCCCTTGCGCGCGAGATCGCGCAAGGCCTTGAGGTCCTCGTCCGGGGGCAGGACGACATCGCGGATGCTGGTCACACCCGAGCTGGGGCTCGGCTCCGCCTCCTCGCCGGCGCCGTCCTGCCGCTCGTAGATCCACTCCAGCTTGAGGTGTCGCTGCAGCTTCGCGAGCAGCTCATCCATCTGCAGCGGCTTGGCCAGGAAATCGTCCGCGCCCGCTTCCAGGCTCTTGTCCTGGTCGGTGATGAACGCGCTGGCGGAGGACGCGATGATGACCGTCCCTGCGAGCTCCGGCGCCTTTCGTATGCGGCGCATCATCTCCCAGCCGTCGAGCACGGGCATCGCGAGATCGGTGATGACCAGATCGAACCTCTCGCTCGCCGTCCTGTCCAGGCCCTCCTGGCCGTCGTTCGCCTCCGCCAGCTCGAACCCGAGGGTCGCGAGCATGCTGATGACCACGGCGCGGTTCTCCGGCTTGTCGTCCACCACGAGGAGCCTCCGCCGCGAGCCCTTGTAGCCGACGATCTGCCCCTGCTCCGTGCGCCTCACGGTGTCCGTCCAGTCGGGCGCCTCGGCGAGCGTCAGGTCCATCCAGAAGACGCTGCCCTTCCCGAGCTCGCTCCTGACCTGGATGGAGCTGCCCATCAGCGTGACGATGCGCTGGCTGATCGCCAGCCCGAGCCCGGTGCCCTCGCGGTGGCGACTCTTGTCTCCGACCTGCTTGAAGGGCAGGAATATCTGGTCCAGGTGTTCGGCGCCGATGCCAGTCCCCGTGTCCTCGATCTCGAAGCGTATCCTGTGCGTCTTGGTCCGCGATGCGGGGCTCGCGCCGTCCTCCGGGAGGTCCTTGCGCGCGCCCTGTGACCCGCCGGGCACCTCGACGACCGTGAAGGTGACGCTGCCGTTCTCGGTGAACTTGATGGCGTTGCCGAGCAGATTGAGCAGGATCTGACGCAGGCGCCGCTGGTCGACGCGCACCCCCTCGGGCAGCGCGGGGCCGGGCTTGAACACGAACGCGATCCCCTTCTGCTCCGCGCGGATCCGGCAGATCTCGGCCGTCGCGTTCAAGAACGACGGGAAATGGAAATCGTTGGGGTGAATCTCCATCGTCCGCGACTCGATCTTCGCCAGATCGAGGACGTCGTTGATGAGGGTCAACAGATGAGAGCCGGACTCGGCGATGACCTCGACGCCGCGCAGCTCCTGCGCGCCCAGGCTCCTCGAGCGCCTCAGGATCTGGGCGTACCCGAGGATGCCGTTGAGCGGTGTCCGCAGCTCGTGGCTCATGTTGGCGAGGAAGTCGCTCTTCGCCCTGTTGGCCGCGTCCGCGGCGACCGTGGCCTCCTTGAGCTCGGCGGTGCGCTGCTCGACGCGCTGCTCGAGCTCCTCGTTCGTCTTCGCCAGGGCGGCGAACGTCTCGCGGAGCTGCTGGGCCATGCCGTTCAGCGCGTCGCCGATGTGCACGAACTCCCGGGTGCCTGACGCCTCGAAGCGCTGATCGAGATCACCGCCCCGGATCCGCTCGGCCGCGGTGACGAGCTGCCGCACGGACGGCAAGGTCACGCGCATGATCACGAGCACGGGCAGCGCCACGAGCGCCAGGATCGAGAATGCCGCGATCAGCCAGTAGTCCCAGTACAGCCCCTTCACCGACGAGAGCAGCGCCGCGCGAGGGACGTCGGTGAGCAGGTACCAGTCCGGCGCCGCGATGCGCGCCGCCACGATCACGCGCTGATCCGTGCGGCCGACCACGCGCGCCGCCGCGGCGTCGTCGCGCTTCGCCGCCTCGAACGCGCGCTTGAGATCGTCGTCGCCGATGGACTCGACCGTCAGCGTGCCTTTGCTCCCGTGGATCTTGTCCTGGTTCACGCTCGAGACGAGCACCGTCCCATCGCCCCTCACGAGGGCGTGCTCCGTCCCCGGATACAGCGAGAGCTCCCGGAAGCTGTCCATCACCGCGTTGACGGTGACATCGTGCCCGGCGCTCCCCTCGAACACCCCGTCGCGGAAGAACGGCACAACGACGCTCACCATCCACTCGCGCGCCCCCGGGTCGTAGCTCGTCGGCGTCCAGCGCGGCTTTCCTTCCGGGTTGTTCGCCGGGAGCACGAGCGTCGTCCACTCCGAGTTGACGAAATCGACGGTCGTGTCGACCTGATCGATGTAGCTCGTGTAGCTGGGCCAGTACATCACGAGCCCGTTCCGCCTGGGGATGAGCCAGGTGTTGATGGGCTCCCCCGGCGCCCCCGCCGAGTACAGCTCGGTCATGCGCTTCAGCTGCAGGAGAAAGACCTTCTCCCGGTCGTCGAGCGGGTACCCCGCGGGCAGCCAGACGACGGCGTCCCGCCTGGGCTCGAAGCCCGCGTTGCGCGACACCATGCCGCCGTCGCGCGACGGCCCGACGAGCGCGTCGAACTTCTGCGGGGTCTCTCCCTCGACCTCATGCAATGCCGAGGTGAGCATGCGGCCGTACCGCGCGACGCTCGCCTCCGCCTGGATCAGCCGGTCGTTCATGCGGCGGGTCCACTCGTCATGGGTCCGCGCGAGGACGCCCAGCTCGTTCTTCAGGATCGCGCCCTCGATGGCCCACGCCGCGATCCACAGCCCCGGCCCCACGAAGACGAGCAGCGCGACGGCCAGCGGCCCCGCGACCCAGAAGGACAGACTCGGCGCGGTGCGAGAGCGTTGCCCGCTCCGCTCCCCCCGTTCATTCATGCGGTCATCGTACACGACTACAGGACCGCGCCACTTTGGAAGGTCAATGTCCCGAACAGAAAATAGGGACACACGGTAGGATCATGCGTGCCTCACGAGGACTGCGCCGCCACCTCGACGCAGGATGACTGACATGCTCGCGGAGCGAGGGATCGATTGGCGCACAGCGTGCGCCGGTGAGCTCATGCACCTTGGCGCTCCGGCGCTGGCCGCGGCGCGGGGGCTACTCCCAGCGGAAGAGCTTGAGGGCGAGCGCGAAGGTCGCGACGCCCCAGACGGCGAGCAGCGCGAGCTCGGGCGCGATCGCGGCGAGCGGCGCCCCCTCGAGCATCACGCCGCGGAGCGCGTCGTTCAGGGCGGTGAGGGGCAAGGCCTGGACGAAAGGCTGGATCGCGTCGGGGAAGCGATCGGCCGAGAAGAAGACGCCGGAGCAGATCCACATCGGGAACGTGACGAGGTTGCCAAGGCCCGAGATGCCCTCGAGGGTCCGCGGCCGCGCCGCGATGAGCAGGCCGACCCCGACGAACGACAGCGCGCCGACCACGGCGACCAGCGCGAGCGCCGCGAGCGAGCCGGCGATCGGCACGCCGAGCACGAGGACCGCGAACAGGAGCAGGGCCACGACCTCGAGCGCCAGGAACACGAGCCGCGCGCCGAGGTGCGAGGCGAGGAGCTGCCACCGCGGCATGGGCGACGCGACGAACAGCTTCAGGAGCTTGCCCATGCGCTGCTGCACGATCGCAAACCCGATCCCCCAGATCCCGGTCAACATCACGTTCATGCCGAGCAACCCGGGCACAAGGAAATCGACGTAGCGGGAGCCCCTCTCGGCCTCGGTCACCTCGAGCGCGGCCGGGCGGAAGGCGTCGGCGCGCCCCGCGGCGCGCTGGAGCGCCTGGTCCACCTCGAGCCGGGCGAGGCGGCTCTCCGGCCGCGCCGGATCGAACCAGTACGTGGGCGGATCGGTGGCGAGCACGACGAGCGCGACCTTGCCCGTCCGGAGCTCCTGCTGCGCCTGCGCCCGCGGGACCACCCGCGGGATGACCTGCCCCGACGCCTCGAGCGCCGCGCGCCGCGGCTCGGCCCCGGCGCCCTCCTCGACGCTCACCCGCACGGGCTCCGCGGGCTCTGCCCTGAACGCGACGGCCAGCGCCGACGAGAGCAGGATCGGGAACACGAACATCCAGAAGATCGCCTCGGGCTCGCGCAGGAACTCGGCCACCCGCGCCCGGATGAGGAGCGCGAGCGACGAGGCGCGCAGGGAGCGGAGCCGCCGCGCCATCACGCGGCCTCGTCGTCCGCGAGCGTCCGCCCGGCGAGCGCCA
The DNA here is from genome assembly GCF_051530205.1 of Sorangium sp. So ce327. Lineage (NCBI taxonomy): Bacteria > Pseudomonadati > Myxococcota > Polyangiales > Polyangiaceae > Sorangium > Sorangium sp. So ce327. Next base: position 8,372,060 of record NZ_CP150330.1, read on the forward strand.
TGAACACGTCCTCCAGGCTCGCGTGGTGCGTCGCGAGCCGCTTCGGCGCGGCCCCGCGCGCCGCGCAGAGCGCGAGCAGCGGCGGGAGCACGCGCGCGACGTCGCGCACCGTCAGCCGGAGCGCCCCCTGCGCGGAGCGCACGGCCTCCACGCCCGGCAGCCCCGTGAGCTCCTCCTCGGCGATCTCCGCGTCCACCTCGACCTCCACGACGTGCTCGGCGCCGAGCGAGGCGACGAGCGCCGCCGGCGTGCCGAGCGCGAGCAGCCGCCCGCGATCGACGATCCCCACGCGGTCGCAGAGGCGCGCGGCCTCCTCCATGTAGTGCGTGGTCAGGAGGATCGTGCGGCCGCGGGCCTTCAGATCCTCGACGATGGCCCATATCTGACGGCGCGACGCGGGGTCGAGGCCGGTGCTCGGCTCGTCGAGGAACAGCACCTCCGGATCGCCCGCGAGCGCGCAGGCGAGCGACAGCCGCTGCTTCTGCCCGCCCGACAGCGTGCGCACGAACGCGCTCGACTTTTCCTGCAGGGCCACGCAGCGCAGCGCCTGCTCCGGCTCGATGCCGCGCGGGTAGAAGCTGCGGAACAGCGCGATCACCTCGCCGACCCGGAGCTTGTCCGGGAAGCGCGTCTCCTGGAGCTGGATGCCGAGCCGGGCGCGCAGCGCGATGCCGTCCCCCACCCAGCGCTCGCCCAGCACCTCGACCTCGCCGGCGTCGGGGCGGGTCAGCCCCTCGAGGATCTCCACCGTGGTCGTCTTGCCCGCGCCGTTCGGGCCGAGCAGGCCGAAACACTCGCCGCGCTGCACCTCGAGGTCGAGCCCGTTCACGGCCACGACGTCCCCATAACGCTTGACCAGGCCGCGACAGACCAGGGCGGGAGAGGCAGACACGGCACGTCTGTATCGCAGAGGACGGCAGAAAGGAACCGGGACACTTCAATCCAGCGCGGCCTTCGGCGCGGCCCATCACGGCCTTCGGCGCGACACGCGTGCAGGGCGGAGGCGCCCTCGGATCGCCCGCAGCAGATGAAGCGCACCTCCACGCGCCCACAGGAGCGCCGGAAAATTCGACAGACGACGCGACGTATCGCCTCTCCGGAGAATCGAATCTACCAGACACCTGCGGCGAGCGCGTCGAGCGCGGCCCTGCAAGGAACCATCCGGTCCGAGATCGTGGCTGGCCGGTCTGCAATCTCAGAGCGACGGAGTGGGGGGGCGCGTGGTGAGCGATGAAGAGGGAGTGGTGCCCGTGCACTGCGGCGAGGTCATCGCAGACCGCTACCGGGTCGAGCGGCCTCTCGGCATCGGCGGGATGGGGGCGGTCGTCGCGGCGCGGCACCTGTCGCTGGGCGAGCTGGTGGCCGTCAAATTCATGCGGCCGGAGCACTGCGGCAACGCGGCGCTGCTGAGGCGGTTCCAGCGCGAGGCGCGCGGGATGTTCCGGATGAAGACGGAGCACGTGCCGCGGATCTACGACCTGGGCGCGCTCGCCCCGAGGCCGGGGATGGCGCTGCCGGTGCCGTACATCGTGATGGAGCACCTGTCGGGCAACGATCTCCGCTCGATCCTGGAGCGCCGCGGGCGGCTGCCGGTCGACGAGGCGGCGGAGTACGTCCGTCAGGCCTGCGTCGCCCTGACGGAGGCGCACGCGCTCGGGATGGTGCACCGGGACCTCAAGCCCGCGAACCTGTTCCTGACGTACCGGACCGACGGCACGCCGCTCCTCAAGGTGCTCGACTTCGGCGTCGCGAAGTTCATGAGCGCGAAGCCGGAGCACGACGGGCTCGAGATGACGACGGCGCGGTCGGTCATGGGGTCCCGCCGCTACATGGCGCCGGAGCAGATGCTGACGCCCAAGGACATCGATCTGCGCGCGGATCTGTGGGCGCTCGGGGTCGTGCTCTACCAGCTCGTGAGCGGCACGCTGCCGTTCGGCGCGGAGACGCTGGAGCAGTTCGTGCTGGTCGTGTCGGAGAAGGCGCCCCGGCCGCTCCGGAGCGCGTGCGCCGATCTGCCCGAGGGGTTCGAGGAGATCGTGATGCGCTGCCTCGAGAAGGACCGGACGCGCCGCCCGGCCTCGGCCCGCGAGCTCGCCGCCGCGCTCGCGCCGTTCGCGATGCGCGGAGCGCCCGACGCGACGCTGCCCACGGGGGTGCACCGGAGCCAACCGACGTTCACGTGGCTGGACGACGGGCCGCCCACGACCGCCGCGCGGCCGCCCGCGACCGCCGCTCGGCCGGCCGCGGCCTCCGTTCGGCCGCCCACGACGGCCTCCGGGCCGGCCGAGACGAGGCGCGAGGGCCGCCGCCCCAGGCGAACCTGGCTGGCGGCCACGGCCGGCGCGGTCTCCGCGAGCGCCACGCTGGCCGCGATCCTCGTGTCGCCCGGATGGCCGCGGGCAGCGGGATTGACCTGGGCCGACGGCGCCGGCGCCCAGCACCTCGCGCAGGTGCCGCAGGGGCTCGCCGCGGAGCCGAAGGGGAACGCTGTGGCAGCCCGGTCGTTCCAGGGGCCCGATGATGCGGCCGAAGGTGCGCTGCACGACGGCGACGGCGCTGCCAGCGCGTGCGACGCGCCCCAGGCGGACGCCAGAGGCGCGCGCCCGGCCGCGCGCAGCGGAGCCGGCGCCGTCCTGTCCACGGGGGCCGCGCCGCCCGCGCGGGCGAACGTGGGGGGTCCGCAGCGCGCGCCGGCGCGCCGGGTGCACGCGTCCGGGTCCTCAGCGGCGCCCGCCGCGGGCGCCGCGGTGCGGACGGCGGCGGATGCGCCGGCGCCCGCCCGGGGCGCGGCGGCAGGCGCGCCGTCCCTCGCGGCGACGCCCGGCGGCGGCGCTGAAGCCGCGACGCCGGCGGGCGCGCCGGACAGCCCGTGGTGATCGCCATGCCCCGAGGAGCCCTGCCGAAGATCCCGTGCTGCTCGCGCCCGCGCGGGCTCGCTTCTGCCCTCGCGGCCCTGTCGCTGTCGCTCGCGCCGGCGAGCGGCCAGGCCGGCGAGCCCGGTCCGGCGCAGCCCCCCCTGGAGCAGCCCAGACCCGACCCGGGACCGCCGGGCGGCCACAAGGAGCAGGTGCTCGCGCTCTACCAGGCCGCGACGCGCCTGCTCGAGGCGGGCCGCATCGCCGAGGCGTGTGCCATGCTCGAGCAGGGCCGGACGCTCGATCCGACCGCCCTCAACCTCCTCCTGCGGCTCGGCGAGTGCCTCGCGCGCACAGGCAGGACCGCGGGCGCCTGGAACGTCTTCAGCGAGACCGCGGCCATCGCGAAGAGCGCGGGAGACCCCCGCGCCGCGCGCGCGGCCGCGCTCGCGGCCGCGCTCGAGCCGCGGCTCTCGCGGATGGCGATCGCCGTGCCCCCCGGGAGCGCCGCGCCGGGGCTCGAGATCCGCCGCAACGGCGTGCTGCTCCTGCCTTCCCAGTGGGGACAGCCGCTCCCGGTCGACCCGGGGACGCACACGATCGAGGCGCAGGCGCCCGGCAGGAAGCGCTGGTCGGTCGAGCACGTCGTCCCGCCCGACGGCGCGGGCGTCGTCATCGACGTGCCCCTCCTCCTGGCGCAAGAGCCGCCCCCGCGCGCGCTCGCCGCCGCGCCGAAAGGCCAGACGACGCAGGCGCCTCCCGTCCTGCCGATCGACGACCGCGTAGCCGGCGCCGGCGCAGGGCGCGCGCAGCGCGTGATCGCGCTCGCGACCGGCGGCGCCGGCCTCGTCGGGCTCGGCCTTGGCGCCGTGTTCGGCGCCGAGGCGATCGCCCGCAGGGACGCCTCGAACCGCGGCCACTGCGACGCGCGGAGCCGCTGCGACGCCGTCGGGGTCTCGCTGCGCGAGGACGCGCAGGAGGCCGGCACCGCCTCGACGATCGCGTTCTCGACCGGCACCGCCGCGCTGCTCGCGGCCGGCCTGCTCCTCTGGACGGCCCCGCCCAGCGCCGCCGGCCCGCTCTCGCGCCGCGCCACGGCCGCGGCCGCCGCCGGCCCCGGCGGGTTCTCCCTCGTCGTGGGCGGGAGTTACTGACGTGGGCGCGCGCGGCTCGGCCGAGCTCGGCCTGCGGTTCACCCTCGTGGCGCTCGGCTGCGCCGGCTGCAACGCGCTGCTCGGGCTCGAGGACGGCATCCTCGTGGAGGACGGCTGCCCGCCGCTCTCGACCATCGCCTGCTACAGCGGGCCGCCGTCGACCGAGGGGGTCGGCGCCTGCCAGACCGGCCTCATGCGGTGCGACGCCGCCGGCGACAGCTACGGCCCCTGCGAGGGCGAGGTGACGCCTGCGCCGGAGCGCTGCGGCAACGCGGCCGACGACGACTGCGACGGCGCGATCGACGAGGCGGACGGCGACGGCGGCCGGCCCGAGGATCCCGCGGCCGACGGCGGCAGCGCCGTCTGCGCCTGCGCCCCCGGGACCGTCGAGCCGTGCCCGTACGGAGGACCGCCGGGCACCGTGGGCGTCGGCGCGTGCCGCGCCGGACGGCGGACGTGCGGGCTCGACAGCCGGTGGGGCGCCTGCGCCGGCGAGGTCACGCCGCGGGTCGAGGACTGCAGCACGCCGGCCGACGAGGACTGCAACGGCGGATGGGACTGCGGCGCGGTGCTCCCCGGCGGACCGCTCGACGCCCTCCTCGGCGGCGCGGGCCAGGAGCGGGCGCGCGCGCTCGCGGCGGGCCCCGGGGGCTCCGCGATCCTGGGCGGCGAGTTCGCGGGCTCCCTCGATCTCGGCGCGGGGCAGCTCTCGACGAGCGCCGAGCAGGACGTCTTCGTCGCGTGGCTCGATCCGGACGGCACCGTGGCGTGGGTGCGCCAGCTCGTCACCGAGGGGCGAGGCTCGCTCCAGGCGCTCGCGGTGGACACCGAGGGCAATGTCGCGATCACGGGCGAGCTCGTGGGGAAGATGGACGACCTGGGGCTCACGGCCGACGCGCCGCTGGGGTTCGTGATCAAGCTGGACGACTGGGGCGAGCCACAGTGGAGCGCGGTGCTCCTCGGCAGGCCGCAGGACATCGCGGTCTCGGCGCGGGGCGAGTTCGTGGTCGTCTCGACGCTGATGGATCCCGGCGGGACGGACGTGGCGGTGGCCAAGCTCGACACGTCGGGCGAGCTGCTCTGGAGGCGGGAGTTCCGCGGCGCGGGGAACCAGGAGCCGACCGGTGTGGCGGTGGACCCGCGCGGGGAAGTGGTCATGACAGGGACCTTCGAAGGCGAGCTCCAGCTCGGCGACGACGCGCCCCGGCTCCTGTCCAGGGGGATGAGCGACGTGTTCCTGGCCAAGCTCGACGAGGGCGGCGAGCACATCGCGTCGCTGGCCTTCGGAGACGGCCGCCAGCAGCGCGGCGGCGACATCGAGATCGGGCCGGACGGCGAGATCGCGCTGAGCGGGACCTTCGACGGGATCCTCGATCTGGGCGGCGGCGAGCTGTTCTCGGAGGGGATGTCGGCGTTCGTGGCCGAGCTCGGGCCTGCGCGAGAGCACCGCTTCAGCCGGGCTTACCCCGCGGAGCGTCCGCCGCGCCTCGCGCTCGAGGCGGACGGCGGGCTCGTCCTGGCGGGCGACGTCGATGGCCCGACCCACCTCGGCGGGGGGCCGCTCGACGGCGGCGGCAACGACATCGTCGTGGCGCGGTTCGACGCCAGGGGGCGCCACGTCTGGAGCAAGCGGCTCGGCCCGGGCGCCGGGAGCAGCGGCGGGCGCCGGTCCGCGGCGGGGGTCGCGTCGTTCGTGGACCGCGGCCACGTCCTGCTCGCCGGGACCGTGGAGGGCAGCGTGGACCTCGACGGCGCCACGGCGGAGGCGTCCTGGTCCGACATCCTGGTGGTGAGGCTCTCGCCGTAGGGCGCCGGCGATCCCTGGCAGGTTCGCGTCCGGCAGGACCGCTCATCGCAGGGGGCTGCTCGACGCGCGCGCCCCCGAGGGTCGCCGGCAGGACGGTACGGGACAAAACAGGACAGGCGATCTCGTCGAGATCGCCTGTCCCGCCCGGCCGGCTCGGATCACCTCAGGATCGATGGCGCACGACGCCGGCCCATCGCCCGAGAGCCATCACTGGCAGGTGCCGAGGCACTCGAGGTACGGGAGGCACGTCGCATCGTCTTCGCAGGCGGCCGCGGCGGCCTCGATGCAAGCATCGTCATCGGCGAGGCCATTCAGGCACTCCAGGCAGTCGGGGTTGTTCGCCTCCGTGTTGATGCTGCCGTCATCGTTGCAGACGTCGCTCGTGGCGTCGGTGGTATCGCACACGCTGGCGCACGTGGCGTCAGCCGCGCAACCGCACTGCTGGAACCCGTGAATCCCGAGGGCATCCAGCCCTTCCGCGTACGTCTCATCACAGCAGTCCAAGCACTCGTCCTCGGTCCCGGCGTCGGAGCACTCCTCGGCCCCGCCCGTGCCCGAGCCGCCCTCGCCCGTGCCGCCTGATCCGCCCTCGCCCGTGGAGGTCGACGACGTGGTGGTCGTCGAGCCCGAGCCGCCAGAGCCGCCGTCGCCGCTCGTGTCGCCATCACCGCTCTTGACCGTACAGGCCGCCATCATACCCACGCTGATCAGGATCGCTGCGAAACCAAAAGCTTTCATGAATCCACCTCCAGACGAGTAGGGTCGCGCCGCGCGGCTCGTAACTCGGCACTACACGTCGAGCGACGTCGCCGGACCACGCTTCCTGTGCACTTCAACGCCACCGTCGGCGCCGGGCGCTGTTCCTACACCAGAATTTTACGTGATGGTATCTGCTTCGTGCCTACAGCTGCGCCTCTGCGCCCCAAGCGGTCGCGCGAGGAGCACGCATGTCTCTGCACAATGTGCGCGCAATCCGCCGGGACAGATCGGTTGTCAGCAGTTTTATGCAACAGGAGCAGACCCTAGCACAGGGCAGGTGCGGGAGATCAAGCGGCTCCGCGTGGATAACCTGCTCCAGGGGAACGCGCTGGGCACGCGGGCGACCTCAACGGCAGAAGTGAGACAGGAGGCGCCCACCAGAGCTCGCTGGTGGTCTGTCGCGCTCCGAACGATCGAGATCTCGATGGAGCGGCGGCGAGCTCTCGGCCCTTTTGCTTGCGCGGGCGGTGTTACGAGCCGCCCGCGGCGCGCCGCATGGCGCAGTCGAGGTCGCCTTTGCAGGGGTCGCCCGCTGTACGCGCGCCGCCCGGGCTCGCCGGCGGCGCGGCGGTCGCCGGTCCACTGCTCTCCGCGGCGCGCTTCGCCGGCGCCTTTCCCCCGGCAGCGGGGGCGGCTGGGGCCTTCGCCCCGCGCTCGCGCGTCTTGTCGCCCTTCTTCTTCTTGGCCGGAGGCGCCTCGGCGGGCGCGGCCGCGGCCTTTGCCTCCACCTTCGGCAGCTGCGCCAGCGCCGCGCTCGCCGCGTGCCGCACGCCGGGCTGCGCAGCCGCCTGGAGCGTCTCGCGCGGGGCGCCGAGCCACACAGCGCTGGCGACGACCGCCGCCCCGAGGGCGCCCGCGATTCCGTAGCGAACGCCCGCCGCCCGCCGCGCGCGCGGCGGGCGCAGGTCGATCGGGACCTCGGAGGGCACGGGCGTGAGATCGGGCGGCCTGAACGCCGGCAGCTCGGAAGGCACGCCGAACGGAAAGATCTCCAGGTAGCTGCTGCGCTCTCCGTCGCCTGCGGCGGACCCGCGGCCATCCTCCATCCCGGAGCTCCTCGCGCCGCGATCGGCCCGCGCGCCGCTCTTGGTGGAGGCGTCCTTCTCCACCGCGAGCAGCGCGCTCAGGGAGATCACCACCGAGTTCTCGTCCCGCGGCCCGGCTGCGACGCCGTCCGGCGCCGCCCCGCCGCTCGTGGATCGGCCATCCGTCTCGCCGGGCAAGTGATTCGTGCTTCTCATAGGCTCCACCCCGCCTGCCCTCCGTGTCGACCGAGCACAGGGCGCAGACAGCATCTATCAGTGTACCCGCCATTTACCGCTCTTGATACAAGTTTTTTACTGCACTGGAGAGCGCACCTGGTCGCCGTAGCTCGCCGTAGCTCGCCATAGCTCGCCATAGCTCGCCATAGCTCGCAACTGCTCGCCACGGCGCCGGAGCTCGCAGCTCTCGTGCGCGCAGCGGCCAGAGCGCCCCACACCGTGGCTCAAGCGACATCGGGCGTGACGACGCCGGGCGAGGTCGCGCGTGCGCGCGCCCAACGGCGCCCCACGCTCGACACCCCGCGCTCCGCGCTCCGCGCCCGGCGTGCGGTGCATCACACCGGAGCCGTAACCGGGGCGAAAACTCGAGCGGAACGAGAACAACGATGGATCGCTCGACGCGCTTTGTGGTCAGAAATCCAAACGGCCTGCGGAAAACGCACGGCGCCTGCCGGCCGGGCGACATTTCACGTCGACGAAACCTCGACGAAACATGGCACTCGGCATAAGGCCTTTCACCACGACGTCGTGTGGCTGGCCCTTGTCCGGGGACCGCGTTCTGCTGTGCAGGGCGGCCATCGGGTGTGTCCAGCCGGGAGTCTTCACTGGCCGGCTCCCGAACTCCCAACGGCTCTTGTGCAGTCGAATCGCCGCGCCGCGTCGATGCAGGGCATTGGACGCGCCCTCGGCACCCAAGGAGGATGCGTTGAATATGTACACGTCTGGGTTGGACGTTGAGGATCGGCCGGCGGCGGGCACCTCTCGGCGTCGTACGCTCTGCGTCGCGATGGCGGCGCTCGCCGGCGCGGCCCTGCTCTCTGCCTGCGGCAAGGCGAACGACGAGGCTCCCGCGCCCGGGGCTGCGGCGCCCGGGGCGCCCGCCTCGGACAGCGGATCCATCAAGGTCGGCGTGCTCCACTCGCTGAGCGGCACCATGTCGATCAGCGAGGTGGCCGTGAAGGACGCGACGCTGCTCGCCATCGAGGAGATCAACAAGGCGGGCGGCGTGCTCGGCAAGCAGCTCGTGCCCGTGGTCGAGGACGGCGCCAGCGACTGGCCCACGTTCAACGAGAAGGCCAGGAAGCTCGTGCAGCAGGACGCCGTGGCGGTCGTGTTCGGCGGCTGGACCAGCGCCAGCCGCAAGGCGATGCTGCCCTCGTTCGAGGAGCTGAACGGCCTGCTCTTCTACCCGGTCCAGTACGAGGGGCTGGAGCAGTCGCCCAACATCTTCTACACCGGCGCCGAGCCGAGCCAGCAGATCGTCCCCGCGGTCGACTACCTGCTCGAGAAGGGCAAGAAGCGCATTTACCTGCTCGGCTCCGACTACGTCTTTCCGCGCACGGCCAACAAGATCATCAAGGCTCAGCTCGCGGCGAAGGGCGGAGAGCTCGCCGGCGAGGAGTACCTGCCCCTCGGCGGGACCGAGGTCAGCACGATCATCAGCAAGATCAGCGCGGCCAAGCCCGACGCGATCTTCAACACGCTGAACGGCGACAGCAACGTGGCGTTCTTCAAGCAGTTCAAGGACGCCGGCTACACCGCCGACAAGCTGCCGGTCCTCTCGGTGAGCGTCGCCGAGGAGGAGGTGCGCGGCATCGGCGCCGAGAACATCGCCGGACACCTCGTCTCGTGGAACTACTACCAGACCACGGACACCCCCGAGAACAAGAAGTTCGTCGACGCGTACAAGGCCAAATACGGCGCCGCGCGCGTCACGGACGACCCCATCGAGGCGGGCTACTTCGGGGTCTACCTGTGGAAGATGGCCGTCGAGAAGGCGAAGTCGACCGAGGTCGCCAAGGTGAAGGAGGCCGTGAAGGCCGGAGGCATCGAGTACAACGCGCCCGAGGGCCTGGTCCGGCTCGACGGGAAGAACCAGCACACCTGGAAGACGGTCCGCATCGGCGCGGTCCGGAAGGACGGCCTCATCGACGAGGTGTGGAGCTCGGGCAAGCCGGTCCAGCCGGATCCGTACCTGAGCGCGTACCCCTGGGCGAAGGAGCTGGCCGCGAAGTAGCGGGCCGCGAGCCCGAAGCCCGAAGCCTGGATCACGGAGCCACGGAGCGCGCGGGGGCTCGTCACGACGCCCTCCGCGCCTCCGCGGCCCGAACCTCACTGTGCGCGGCGTCTCGATCGGTTGGGTGCTCTAGAATGAACGAAGTTCTCCTCCACGCCTTCAATGGCCTGAGCCTGGGCTCGATCCTCCTGCTCATCTCGATGGGGCTCGCGTTCTCCTTCGGGCTCATGAACGTGATCAACATGGCCCACGGCGAGTTCATCATGGCGGGGGCCTACACGACGTACGTCATCGGGCACCACGTCGCGCCGCTCGTCGGGGGGACCGAGGCCGGGCTCTGGTTCCTGCTCGCGCTGCCGGCCTCGTTCCTCGTGGCGGGCGTGCTCGGGCTCGTGCTCGAGCTCACGATCGTTCGCTTCCTCTACGGCAGGCCGCTCGACACGCTGCTCGCCACGTGGGGTGTCGGGCTCGTGCTGCAGCAGGCCGCGCGGAGCTTGTTCGGCGCGTCCAACGTGCAGGTCTCGAGCCCCTCGTGGCTGAGCGGCGGCGTGGCGCTCTCGGGCGGGACGCAGCTGCCTTACAAGCGGGTCTTCCTCATCGCGCTCGTGATCGCGTGCATCGCCGCGGTCTACACGTACCTGCACCGCTCCGCGGGCGGCAGGCGGCTGCGGGCCGTCATGCAGAACCGCGAGATGGCCTCGTGCCTCGGCGTCCGCGCGCGCCGGGTCGACGCCGCGACGTTCGCGCTCGGCGCCGGGCTCGCCGGGATCGCGGGGTGCGCGCTGACGCAGCTCGGCTCGATCGGGCCGTCGCTCGGGACGAACTACATCGTCGACGCCTTCATGGTGGTCATCCTCGGGGGCCTCGGGCGGCTGCCTGGCACGGTGGTGGCCGCGCTCGTGATCGGCGTCGCGAACACGCTGCTCGAGCTCTCGACGACGGCGTCGCTCGGCAAGGCGCTCGTGTTCGCGCTGGTGATCGCCTTCTTGCAGTGGCGTCCGACAGGCCTGCTCGCCCTGCGCACACGATAGGAGAGGACACGGACATGGCCCCTCGAGACTCTGCCCTTCGCAATTTCGTCTGGACCTGGGGAGCGCCGCTCGCCGTGGCGCTGCCGCTCCTCGTCGCGCCGCTCGTGCTCTCCGATTTCCGCCTGAACCTGCTCGGCAAGTTCCTCACCTACGCCATCGTCGCCCTGGGGCTCGATCTCATCTGGGGCTACGGCGGGATGCTGAGCCTCGGGCAGGGGCTCTTCTTCGGCCTCGGCGGCTACGCGATGGCGATGTACCTGAAGCTGGAGACGTCCGGCTCGCGCCTGCCCGATTTCATGAGCTGGAGCGGCCTCGAGGCGCTGCCCATCTTCTGGGAGCCGTTCCGCTCGCCGGTCGTGGCCCTCTGCGCCGTCGTCCTCCTGCCGATGGCGATCGCGTCCGCGGTGGGTTATCTCGTCTTCCGGAGCCGCGTCCAGGGGGTATATTTCTCGCTGATCACCCAGGGGCTGACGCTGATCGCGTCGATCCTCTTCATCGGCCAGCAGGCGGTGACGGGCGGCACGAACGGGATCACGAACCTGAAGACGATCTTCGGCTTCGCGCGGGGGGCGACCGGGACGCAGACGGTGCTCTATTTCGTGACGCTCTTCTGCCTCGGGGCGCTCTATCTCCTGTGCCGGAAGCTCACCCAGTCGCGCTTCGGGCGCCTGCTCGTGGCGATGCGGGACGACGAGAACCGGGTGCGCTTCCTCGGCTACAACCCGGTCACGCTGAAGACGCTGGTGTTCGCGCTGTCGGCGGGCATGGCGGGCATCGCGGGCGCGCTGTTCGTCTGCCAGGTCGGCCTCATCTCGCCCTCCTCGATGGGCGTGATCCCGTCGGTCGAGATGGTGACCTGGGTGGCTGTCGGCGGGCGCGGCACGCTGATCGGCGCGGTCGTCGGGGCGATCCTTGTCAGTCTGGGCAAGAGCGCGCTGAGCGAGTCGTACCCCGAGGTGTGGCAGCTCGGCTTCGGCGCGCTCTTCGCGGCGTCGGTCATGCTGCTCCCGAAGGGCGTCTCTGGCTTCCTGCAGCGGCACGCCGCGAAGCTCTCGCGCCGCGACACGGGCGGCGCGGCGGGGCCGGCGAGCGGGGATGAGGTCGACCCGGCGGCGGGCCCAGAGGCGCCGGCGACGACCGGTCGCTGAGGGGGAGGCGCGGAGATGAGCGGAAGCGAGAACGGAAACGAGCGCGGAAACGAACGAGGAAACGAGGAGAGGAGCAGCGCGATGAGCCGCGGCAACATCGTCGAGGTCCAGCGGGTGACGGTGAGCTTCGACGGCTTCAAGGTGCTGGACGAGCTCGACTTTTCCATCCAGCGCGGGGAGCTCCGGTTCCTGATCGGGCCGAACGGCGCGGGGAAAACGACGCTGCTCGACATCCTGACCGGCAAGACGAAGCCGTCGAGCGGACGGGTGGTGTTCCACGGAGGTGGGGAGTCCGGACAGGAGGCCGTGGAGGTGAATCGCCTGCCGGAGCACGCCCTCGTGCGGCTCGGGATCGGGCGGAAGTTCCAGACGCCGGCGGTGTTCGGCAGCCTCACGGTGCTCGAGAACCTGGAGGCGGCGATGGGCTTCCGGGAGAGCGCGCCGGGGCTGCTCCGGGGGCTGTCGGCGCCGCAAGAGAGGGAGATCGCCGAGACGCTCGATCGGGTCGGGCTCCGGCGGCGCGCGGACGTGCGGGCCGCGGTGCTCGCGCACGGGGAGCGGCAATGGCTGGAGATCGGCATGCTGCTCGTGCAGCAGCCGAAGCTGCTGCTGCTCGACGAGCCGGTGGCGGGGATGACCCGGCGCGAGCGCGACCGCACGGGGGAGCTCGTCCAGGAGATCGCGAAGCAGCGATCGGTGCTGGTGGTGGAGCACGACATGGAGTTCGTGCGGCGCTACGCGAGCACGGTGACGGTGCTGCACGCCGGCAGGCGGCTGTGCGAGGGGCCGGTCGAGGAGGTCCAGGGCAACGCGCAGGTGATCGAGGTCTATCTCGGGCGGGCGCACGACGCGGGGCACGCGCGCGGCGGGGCCAAGGCGCCGGCCGAGGCTCAGGCGGAGGAGCGGTAGCAGCATGCTGGTTGTCGAGGATCTCGCGGTCTATTACGAGGAGAGCTGCATCCTGTCGCAGGTCAGCCTGGACGTCGCGCCAGGGCGGGTGTCGTGCCTGCTGGGCCGCAACGGGGTCGGCAAGACGACGTTGCTCAAGGCGATCATGGGCGTGCTGAAGCCGCGGCGCGGCAAGGTGACGCTCGACGGGGCGGACCTCACGGCGAGGTCGCCGAGCGACAGGGCGCGCGCGGGGATAGGCTATGTGCCGCAGGGGCGAGGGATCTTCCCGTACCTGACGGTGCGAGAGAACCTGCTCATGGGCTTCGAGGCGAAGAGCGATTCGACGCCTAGCCCCGCTGCGCTGGAAGAGATGATGGAGATGTTCCCCATCCTCAAGAAATTTCACGCGCGGGCGGCCGGGACGCTGAGCGGCGGGCAGCAACAGCAGCTCTCCCTCGCGCGGGTGCTGCTGAGGAAGCCGAAGCTGCTCTTGCTCGACGAGCCGACGGAGGGGATCCAGCCGTCGATCATGCAGGAGATCGGGGAGGTGATCAAGGGGCTCGGGAAGAAGGGGGATATGGCGATCTTGCTCGTGGAGCAGTTCCTGGACTTCGCGCTCTCGACGGCGAGCGAGTACCTCATCATGGATAACGGGGGGATCGTGCGGCGGGGGAGCGTGGCGGAGTTCGACGACGAGATCGCCAGGGAGTTCCTGGCGGTGTGAGGAGGCCCCGCGGCGGCTGCCCGGCCCTGGCAGGGGGTGTTCGCGGCGTGGCGCCGGGTGGGGGCCCCGCCGAACTCGCCTGAGACGTCCTCTCACCGACGCGCTGCGCGCAGCGATGAGAGGACGTCAATTGGGCTCGAACATCGGCCCGTCCCCCGCCCGGCGCCACGCCGCAAACACCTCCTGCCGGGGCCTACGGTTGAAGTAAACAGGTCTACAGCAGCGCGTCCTCTGCGCTCGTCGCCGTCACCGCCTGGCAGAGCCATCGATTGAGCGTGGCGAGCTCCGAGCATGCGTCAATCCGAGCCTCGATCGGCTGGCTGAGCGCAAGTCCGCGCTGCGCCAGCACCGTGCGCAGCGCCAAGCGCGCAGCGGTGACCTGGCCTTTCTCGATGAGCTGCTGCTCGACCTCCGGACTCTGGGCGAGCAGGGCCTGGAGAATTTGTTGCCTGCGCGCCTCGATCTCCGGGTCGTCGGAGCGATCGAACCGCCGCAGCAAGTCCTCGCGGGTGTACTGTGACATCGGCAGGTATTCTAGCATAGAGATCACCCATTCCACCTCCCGCCGCGGTGCCACCCACCGGGCGAACTCGTCAAGGGCCTGTCCGGAGCGAGCCACCAGGAACGGCACGAGCTCGTCGCGCAGCGGTAGCTCGTTGGCGGCGATCCAGAGAAACTGAAACGGCGACGGCCCGACGCGGTAGCAGCCAGGAGAGAACCGCTCCGGCGCCCGCGCAACGTACAGCCACGACGGCAAGCGGGGAGCGACGACCCAGAGGGGCTCTTCGCCCATCCAGAGCGGCTCGCACGCGTAGATGCGCTCGATCTCGCGCGCCAGCCTGCGCAGCGTCGCGCGCTTGATCTCCCCGATGTCCACGTGGTCGCCGGCCATCTTGATCTCGACGAGCACCTCGTCATGGTCGCACGCCGCCGGCCAGGGCGCGGCGAGACGAGCGAGGCCGTCAGGCCGCAGCACACGGAGGTAACCGTCGGCCTGAACGCGCTCGAGTCGCACCTCGGGCGGCCGATGCCATGCGGCGGAGCCGTCGGTGACGCGCGGCGTGTCCTCGGCGAAGGTCAGCTTCGCGAACCCGTCAAGCTTGCCCACGGCGGTCTTGATATCAACTCACCGACGGCGACGCACTTCAAATAAGCGATCTGCACGGCAGATAAAGAGAGATGAATTCGCAAGCCTGTGCGCAAGAGCGTGAGAGCGGGTGACCTGACCCCGGCGCCGCGGACCACACGTCACGCTCGGTCGGAGCGGCCGCGGAGCGACAGCGCCCGAGAGCAGCGCGACGGTAGGCCTCGATGAGGCGCACGCCGTCGAGCCGGCCAAGGCACTGCGCAGCAGCCTCGGTGTGCCGTCCCTGCTCTCGTCCGTTCTCAGCTGCGGGATCCCATCGGATCATGCAAACGGCGTCGGGGTCCGGTGCGCGAGGACGCCGTCGCCACCCGACAGGGCGATCGCTACGCGCCACACGCTCGGCCCTCGCGGCGCGCCGCTCGCTCCCCTGGACCGAGACGGCGCGCCGGCCCCATCGCCTTGTCGGGCGATCTCCCCAGCAGCGGTCCTCAGCTCGGCACGTCGAGCACGTCGGCGAGGGTCTTCGCGCTGAGCACCCGCTCGGCCCACTGCTCGAGCACGGCGATCTCGGCCCCCTCGACCCGGGCGACGGCGGCTTCCGGCAGCTCACCGAAGCGAGCTCGCAGCTGCCGCAGCAGGATGGCACGCTCTCCTTCGTGGCGTCCCTGCGCGACGTACTTCTTGGCGAAATCGCTCTGGTATTCGTAGCCCTTCACCATCGCCTCCAGGGCCCGCCGGGCCGTGTCGTCCAGGGAATTTAGCACGAGATCGCCGTAGAACCTGGCCCTGTCCTCATCGAGCTCGCGGATGGCGGGCAGCACGGCGGCGGCGATGTTCGCGCCCTGCTCACCCGCGCCGTGCGCGAGGGCGGAGAGCACGCCCAGCTCGGGGCGCCGGGCCGCCTCGGCCGTGTCCGTCACGATCGGAACCGCCTCATGCCCCAGCACGGGCGGTCGCAGGACGAAGCCCGGAATGCCGGTCTCGATGGGCAGCAGAAATAGAGACATCATGATGGCGACCTGCGCGTAATGCCGTGAGTCTGCGCGCCCTGCTGCCCCCCTCTCCTCATCGAGGTCGCGGAGGGCGGGCGGCACGGCTGCGGCGATCGCGGCGCCCTGCTCGCCAGCACCGTGCGCGAGGGCGGAGAGGACGGCGAACTCGGGGCGTCGTGCCGCTGCGTCGGTGTCCGTCACGCTCGAAACCACCTGCCGCCCCAGCACGGGCGTGCGCGGCTCGAGCGTGCGGCGGCGCAGCAGGGCAAGAGGGGGAGGACGCGCGTGGGTGGACAGCGGAAGCGTGTCAGCACTAGGACGAGGCATGGCGAAGCGGACGGGCGCGAGATGGCTGTGGGCGGCGTGGGCGGCGACGGCGGGCGGCTGTGCGCTGGCGGCGGGGCTGGAGGACGGATATTACATCCAGAAAGAAGGCAGTGGCGGGAGCGGAACCGGAGGCGAAGCCGGCGCCGACGGGGAGGCTGGAGGCGGGATGGGAGGCGCCGGGGGAGCTGGAGGCGGGATGGGAGGCGCCGGGGGAGCTGGAGGCGGGATGGGAGGCGCCGGGGGAGCTGGAGGCGGGATGGGAGGCGCCGGGGGAGCTGGAGGCGGGATGGGAGGCGCCGGGGGAGCTGGAGGCGGGGACGAGTGTACGCCGGCCGGGAAGGAGTGCGTCAGGCAGACCTGCATCGACGGGAAGTGCGTTGGGGAGTGCGGCCCGAAGGACGTGCGTTGCTCGGAGGAGAATCGCCCGCAGCGGTGCGGAGAGCGCGGGGCGTGGGAGGACGCCGAGCCGTGTGGTGCGGCGGCGCCCGTCTGCAGTCGAGGGGCATGCGTGACGCCGCCGAGCTGTGTCGGCCTGGCCCAGACGTGCGGTCGTGACAGCAACGAGAGCTGTTGCGCGACGGGGGAGGCGGTGCCCACGGGCAAGTTCAACCGGAGCAACGACACCGCGTATCCAGCGACGGTTAGCGGATTCCTGCTGGATCGGTTCGAGGTGACGGTGGGTCGCTTCCGGAAGTTCGTGGAGGCGTATCCCGGGAGCAAGCCTGGGACGGGAGCGGGAGCGCACCCGAAGAACATCGCAGGGAGCGGGTGGGACGCGGCGTGGGACAGCAGCCTGCCCGCGGATGCTGCGGCATTGAAGGCCGCGGTGAAGTGCAACTCGACCTACCGGACCTGGACGGATGTGGCAGCGGAGAACGAGCATCTTCCGATGAACTGCCTGAGCTGGTACGTGGCGTTCGCGTTCTGCGCGTGGGACGGAGGCCGACTGCCGACGGAGGCGGAGTGGAACTACGCGGCAGCGGGAGGGGGAGGAGCAGACGGTCAGCGGGAGTATCCGTGGTCGAAGCCGCCGAGCTCGACGACGATCGACAGCATGTACGCGGGGTATGAGTGCGGGCCTGACGGCTCGTGCGCATTCAGCGACATCCAAGCGGTGGGGTCGAAGTCGCCGAAAGGGGATGGCAAGTGGGGTCAGGCGGACCTGTCCGGGAGCCTGTGGGAGTGGGTCTTGGATTGGTACAAGGACCCGTACGACTCGCAATGCGATGATTGTGCCAATTTAGCATCTACCTCGCCCCGGGTGCTCCGGGGCGGGAGCTGGGGCTACGGTGCGTCGTACCTGCTCTCTTCCCGCCGCGGCTACGACGTCCCGTCGGGCCGCGGCGGCGGCGTCGGGGCCCGGTGCACGAGGACACCGTAGCAACATGGCACAAGTATCGCTTACATGTATCATTCCCCTTGAAACTTGATCCTTGAACCCTTGATCAAACAAGGCTCCCCACCGATGTCGGGCGATAGCAGCCGCAACGCAGGGAGCCGGGGGTCCGGGGACGGAGCCCCCGGCCCCGCTGCAGCGCCGGTGATCGCCGTCCGCATGGAAGCGCTGCTCGCCTGGGTCGCCGAGCGCGTCGCCAGGTTCCCCCGCGAGCACCGCTTCACCGTCGGTGACCGCCTTCTCCATGCCTGCCTCGACATCACCGAGCACCTCGTCGAGGCCTCGTACCGGCTCCCGTCCCCTTGACGCCGCCCGCCCGGCGCGTGAGCCTCCTCTCGTGTCGGTCATCCTTGCGGAGGGGACGGTCTTCGCGCGCCGCTACCGCGTCGAGCGCCTCATCGCCGCCGGCGCGATGGGGGCCGTCCACGAGGTGATTCACCTCGAGACCGAGCGCCGCCGCGCGCTCAAGGTCATGCACGCTCACCTCTTCCAGAGCGAGCAGATGCGCGCCCGCTTCAAGCAAGAGGCGCGCATCGCGGCGAAGATCGAGAGCGAGCACATCGTCGACGTCTTCGACGCGGGCATCGACGAGGCGACCGGCATGCCCTTCCTGGTCATGGAGCTGCTCCGCGGCGAGGAGCTCGGCGAGCGCCTCAAGCGCGCCGGCCGCCTGCCGCCCGCCGAGGCCGTCACCTACCTCTACCAGACCGCGCTGGCCCTCGACCGTACCCACGCGGCGAACATCGTGCACCGCGACCTCAAGCCCGCGAACCTCTTCCTGTCGCAGCGCGAGGACGGCTCGGTCCGCGTGAAGATCCTCGACTTCGGCATCGCCAAGCTCGTCGCCGAGGGCGCGACCGCGGCGGGCACCACGAGCAGCCTCGGCACGCCGCTCTACATGCCCCCCGAGCAGTTCCACGGCCGCGCGAGGCTCACCGGCGCCGCGGACGTCTTCGCGCTCGGCATGATGGCCTATACGCTGCTCGTGGGCGCCTCGTACTGGGATCCCGAGGCGAGCAGCGTCGACGGCGTGTTCGCATTCGCGATGATCGCCGTCTTCGGGCCGCAGGAGCCGCCGGTGCAGCGGGCGCGCTCGATGGGCGTGACGCTGCCGCCGGCCTTCGACGCGTGGTTCGCCCGAGCCACGGCGGTCAATCCCGCGGCGCGGTTCCAGCGGGCCACGGAGGCGGTGCGGGCCCTCGGCGAGGCGCTCGGCGTCCCGGCGGGCGGCAGCCGGGCGACGTTCCCGAGCGCGCCGTCCTGGCCCGGAACCGCCCCCGCCACCGCAGCGGTGGCCCCCGCCCCCTTCACGGCCGAGCCGGCCCCGGCGGCGGCGAAGAGCGCGGGCCCGGAGCGCGACGCGCGCTCGTCCGGTCCGGCGCACGTGGGGAGCTCGACCGGCGCCGCGGTGTCCGGCATGCTGTCCCTGCCGTCGAGACCGAGCCGCGCCCCGCTCGCCGCGGGGCTTTCGGGGCTGGGGCTCCTCGTGCTGCTGGGCGGCGGCTGGCTCGCGCTGCGCGCCAGCCGCGGCGGCGATCCAGCGGCGGCTGCCGTCACGACGGCCGCGGCGGCTGCCGTCACGACGGCCGCGGCGGCGCCGGAGACGACGTTGGCAGCGCCCGGGCCGACCCTCGCGCCCGCGCCCGAGCCGACCCTCGCGCAGGCGCCCGTGCCGGCCCCCACGGCGCCGGAACCGACCGCCGCAGCGACGCCTCCTCCCCCCTCGGCGACGGCGCCGCGCGCGCCGTCCAGGGCGGTGGTGCAAGCCTCCACGGCCCCCGCACCGATAACGCTCCGCGCGGGCGCGCCGTCACGGGAGCCCGCGGCCAAGCCATCGGCATCGGGGCCCAGGCCGCCCTCGGGCAACAAGAAGCCGCCTGCGCCGCAACAAACGACATCCACCGCTCCCTCCCCGTACGGCCGATATTGAGCTGCACCTCCGCGGCAGCGCCGGCTCGCCCCCTGCGCGCCGAGCTCCGCCTCGGTGGCAACGCCGGCTCACCCCCTGCGCGCGGAGCGTGTCCTCGTTCGCCTCCGATGGGTTGAAGCGCCGTCATGAAGGCACGGCTCAGCGCCCCGTTCCGCTCTCCTTCCCCTCCTTCCCACCTCTCCGGCGTCGTGCTCCAATCCGCCCGCCCGCCGCGCTCGTGACGGCGCGTCTCCCGCTCTCTCCTCACCTGCCGAGTGCCAGCGCATGCCTTCTCGTCTCCGCCGCTCCGCCCCTCTCCTCGCCGCCCTCGGCGTGCTCTCCCTCTCGGCTCCTGCGGCGGCGCAGGACGTCGCCGCCGCCGAGGCGCTCTTCGAGCGGGGGCTCGCCGACATGCAGGCAGGCCGTTACGAGACGGGCTGCAAGGCCCTCGCCGAGAGCGAGCGCATCGACCCTCAGCCCGGCACGCTCTTCACGCTGGCGTCCTGCGAGGCCCGATGGGGCCGCATCGCCACGGCGGTCGCGCGCTTCAAGGACTACCTGGCGCGTTTCGATCGGATGACGCCGGCCGAGCAGGCCCGTCAAGGCCAGCGGCCGAAGCTCGCGATGGAGGAGCGCGACCGGCTCTCGCCCCAGATTCCGAGGCTCGCGCTCTCCTTGCCGCCGGGTGCGCCGGCAGGCACCGTGGTCCGGCGCGACGGCTCCGTGCTGGGCGAGGCCGCGCTGGGCGTCGCGCTGCCCGTCGACCCCGGAGATCACCGGGTGTCGATCCAGGCGCCGGGAGCGCCCGTCCGGGAACAACACGTCACGATCGCGGCGGGCGAGACGAAAGAGCTCACGCTGGCGCTGAAGGACGCGCCGGCCGCCCAGGCCCCCGCGCCCCCTCCGAGGTCCCCGGCACCGGCGATCGTGCCGGCGCCCGCGCCGGCCTCACCGGAGGTTCCCGCAGGCCGCCGAACGGCTCTCTATCTGACGGGCGGGCTCGGCGCGGCGGGCCTCGTGCTGGGCGGCATCACCGGCGCGCTCGTGCTCGGCGAGAAGGGC
The DNA here is from genome assembly GCF_051530205.1 of Sorangium sp. So ce327. Lineage (NCBI taxonomy): Bacteria > Pseudomonadati > Myxococcota > Polyangiales > Polyangiaceae > Sorangium > Sorangium sp. So ce327. The sequence continues at coordinate 8,392,481 of NZ_CP150330.1, forward strand.
ACCATCGACGAGCACTGCGGCAGCGGGATCGAGGCCACGGACCCGAAGGCATGCGACACGACAGGGCGCGACGCCGGGAACAGCGCGAACACGCTGGCCACGGTGAGCACGATCGGGTTCGCGGTGGGCCTGGCCGGGGTCGGGGCGGCGCTCGTCCTGTACCTCACCGAGCCGAAGACGGCGGCACCGGCGGTCACCGCGAGCCCGAGGTGGATCAGCGCAGGCGTGCTGGAGGCAGGGCCCAATGGGGCCGTGTTCGGCGCGCGAGGGCGCTTCTGACGCCGACGACCGCGCCTTCGTAAGAGCATTCCTGGGGGCTACCGGCGCTATGGACAGCACCCGCGCAGCGGCTGTAGAGGAGTAGGCATGGTTGGCAGGCGCACGGGATGGTGGTGGGCTACCTCGGTCTTCGTCGCCAGCGGGTGCGGCCTGATCGCCGATTTCGACGGCTACTACCTCGACGACCGAAGCGCCGCCGGGACCGGCGGGCAAGGCGGCAGCGGCGGCTCGGCCACCGGCACGACGACGAGCAGCGGCGGAGCAGGCGGCGACGGCTCGGGCGCCAGCGCGGCGACGACGGGCGCCGGCGGGGAGGGCGGCAGCGGCGGCCCCGGCTCCGGCGGCGACGCCAGCGGCGGCGGCCCCGCCTCGACGAGCGCCGGCTCCGGCGGCGACGCCAGCGGCGGCGGCCCCGCCTCGACGAGCGCCGGCTCCGGCGGCGACGCCAGCGGCGGCGGCCCCGCCTCGACGAGCGCCGGCTCCGGCGGCGACGCCAGCGGCGGCGGCCCGACCTCCACCAGCAGCACCACAACGACGAGCTCCACCACAACGACGACCGCCTCCACGACCGCGGCGACCACCTCGACGACCACCGCCAGCACCGGCGGGGGCGACGATTGCGTGACGGACGAGAGGCGGTGTCTGAACAACACGCCGCAGCAGTGCTTCAACGGCGGATGGGAGAGCAGCCCGCCGTGCGGAGGGACGGCGCCCGTGTGCGTCGCGGGGACGTGCGTGAACCGGCCGAGCTGCGGTGGGCTGTCCGTGACGTGCGGTCCGGGAGGCGACGAGAGCTGCTGCACCGCATGGCCGGTCTTCGGAGGCACCTTCAACCGGGACAACAATCCCGCGTTCCCCGCCACGGTGGACGACTTCGAGATGGATCGGTTCGAGGTGACGGTGGGCAGGTTCCGGAGGTTCGTGGACGCCTATCCAGGCAGCCGCCCGCCGCGCGACGCGGGAGCGCACCCGGACATCGAGGGGAGCGGGTGGAGCCCGGACTGGGACTCGGCACTCCCTCTCGACGCACCGGCGCTGAGGACGGCGATCCGGTGCAGCGGGATCTACAGCACGTGGACCGACACGCCCGGCGCCAACGAGCACCTCGCGATGAACTGCGTCCGCTGGCCCATCGCCTTCGCGTTCTGCGCGTGGGACGGGGGACGGCTGCCCACCGAAGCAGAGTGGAACTACGCAGCCGCCGGAGGGGACGAACAGCGTCACTATCCGTGGTCGCAACCCCCGGCCTCGACGACGCTCAATACCACCTACACGACCTACGCTTGCCTCATCGGCGCGTCCACCGGCTGCGAGTTCGATGACATGGTGCCCGTCGGGTCGAGATCCCCGAGAGGAGACGGGCGGTGGGGGCACGCCGATCTGGCAGGGAGCATGGCGGAGTGGACGCTGGACTCGTTCCTGGGCGACTACCTGAACCCCTGCGTCAACTGCGCCCAGCTGGCGACGGCCGCGGACCGGTCCCTCCGGGGCGGGGGATGGAACGAGGATTCCTCCAGGCTGCGAACGCTGAACCGCGGCCATCATCCCCAGAATGACTTCACCCGGTCGACCGGCATCCGCTGCGTGAGGTCGCTGTAGATGCTCGCGGGCCGCGCGCGTGTCGCGTCCTGGCTGCCCTGGCGGCCACGCTCTCCGAGGTCCCCTCTCCTGCCGGGTGCGCGCGCCTCGCGCCCTGGCGGCGACGCTCTCCGAGGTCCCCTCTCCTGCCGGGTGAGACAGAACATGACGCCTTGGTTCCGCCGGTCCGCACATCTGCTCGTCGCCCTCGCCTCGCTCTCGCTCGCCGCGCCCGCCGCGGCGCAGGACGCCGCGGCCGCGGAGGAGCTCTTCAATCGAGGGCTCGCCGACATGCAGGCAGGCCGCTACGAGTCGGGCTGCAAGATGCTCGCGGAGAGCGAGCAGCTCGATCCTCAGCCGGGTACGCTCTTCACGCTCGCCATGTGCGAGTCGCAGTGGGGCCGGATCGCCACGGCCGTGACGCAGCTCGGGAACTACCTGGCCTGGGTGGAGCGGATGACGCCGGCGCTGCGGGCCCGTCAAGGGGACCGGCCGAAGGCGGCGCGGGAGGAGCGCGATCGGCTCGCGCCGCGCGTGCCGCGGCTCTCGCTCTCGCTGCAGGACGGCGCCCCGCCTGGCACGGTGGTGAAGCGCGATGGCAGCGCGATGGGACCGGCCGCGCTCGGCGTCGCGCTCCCGGTGAACCCCGGGGTACACCTGGTGTCGACCCAGGCGCCGGGAGGACCCCTGTGGGAACAGACCGTCGCGATCGCCGAGGGTGAGACCAAGGCGCTGACGCTGGAGGTCAAGGAAGCGATGGCTCCCAGCATCCCCGCGCCGCCGGCGCCCGCCCCCGCGCAGCCCCCGCCCGCCGAGGCGGAATCGCAGCGCGACGCCCCGCGGCCGCTCGGAGTCCCGGACGAGGCGGCAGCCCCGGGAGGCCGGCGGGCGCTGATCTACGTGGCCGGCGGGGTGGGCGCCGCAGGGCTCGTGGCGGGCGGGATCCTGGGCGCGCTCGCGCTCGACAAGAAGTCGGTCGTCGACGAGCACTGCGGCAGCCGGATCCAGGCCAGCGACGAGAAGGCCTGTGATGCGACAGGGAACAAAGCCGCGCAGAGCGGGGGCACGATGGCGCTGATGAGCACCCTCGGCTTCGGGGTGGGGCTGGCCGGGCTAGGCGCAGCCGCGGTGCTGTACTGGACGGAGCCGAAGCCGGCCGGCCCGGCGACGGGCGCCGCCCCGCGATGGCTCCGCGCGAGCGTGCTGCAGGCCGGGCCGACGGGGGCCGTCCTCGGCGCCCAGGGCACCTTCTGACCAGCGGCGGCGCCTTCCGGAGGATTCCGGAGGAGGAGCGGCCCTTTGCGACTGCGCAACTGCGCAACCGTGCAACTGCGTAAGTGCGTAAGTGCGTAAGTGCGTAAGTGCGTAAGTGCGTAACCGCGTAACCGCGTAACTACGCGACATCATGACAGGACGGGCGCGCCGCCAGCAGGGGCCGTCGCGGCAAGCCCCGAGGAGGCCTTGACGCCGGGGGCGCCCGACGGGATCCTCTTGGCTCGTGTCGACTGCACTCGCGGACGGGTCCGTCTTTGCGCGCCGCTACCGTGTGGTCCGCCTCATCGCCTCGGGCGCCATGGGCGCCGTCCACGAGGTCGTCCACCTCGAGACCGAGCGACACCGAGCTCTCAAGGTGATGCACGCGCACCTCTTCGAGAGCGAGGAGATGCGCGAGCGCTTCAAGCGAGAGGCGCGCATCGCGGCGAACATCGAGAGCGAGCACATCGTCGATGTGTTCGACGCGGGCGTCGACGAGGCGACCGGCATGCCCTTCCTGGTCATGGAGCTGCTGCGCGGCGAGGAGCTCGGCGAGCGCCTCAAGCGCGTCGGCCGCCTGCAGCCCGACGAGGCCGTGACCTACCTCTACCAGGCCGCGCTGGCCCTCGACCGCACCCACGCGGCGAACATCGTCCACCGGGACCTGAAGCCCGCGAACCTCTTCCTGTCGCAGTGCGAGGACGGCTCGATCCGCGTGAAGATCCTGGATTTCGGCGTCGCGAAGCTGGTCGCCGACGGCGCCACCGCGGCCGGCGCCACCCGCAGCCTCGGCACGCCGCTCTACATGGCGCCCGAGCAGTTCCATGTCGGCAAGAAGCTCACCGGCGCTGCAGACATCTACGCGCTGGGCATGATGGCGTACGCGCTGCTGGTGGGTCTCCCGTACTGGGACCCCGAGGCCAACGAGGCAGGTGATGTGATCGCCTTCGCGATGCTGGCCGTCCGCGGCCCGCAGGAGCCGCCGGTGCAGCGGGCGCGCTCCGTCGGCGTGATGTTGCCGCCGGGCTTCGACGCGTGGTTCGCCCGGGCCACGGCGGTCGACCCCGCGGCGCGGTTCCGCAAGGCCACGGAGGCGGTGCACGCCCTGGGCGAGGTGTTCGGCATGCCGGTGGGCGGTGGCCGCCGCGCGAGCTTCCCGAGCGCGCCGTCCTACGCCGGCATGCTCCAGGGCCCGTCGTCCTCACCCGCGCGGCTCTCGAGCCCGCCGTCCTCGCCCGGAGCGCGCCCGAGCTCGCCGTCGTCACCCGAGCTATCGCCGGCGCTCATGAGAACGGAATCCGCGCTGGGGACGACCCCGTCCCCGGAGCACCTCTCCGGCTCGCACCGCGTGCGGCTGACAGAGGCCTCGACCGGCGCGGCCACCACCTCGCTGCCGCCGAAGCCGCGCCGGGCGCCAATCGCCGCTGGGATGGCCTTGCTGGGGGTCGCGATGCTCGTGGTCGCAGCCCTCTGGATCGCGCAGCGCGCGGAGAGCGAGGGAGAACCGGCGGTGCCGGACGTGGTCGCCGCGAGCCCGCTGAGCCCGCGCCAGGGCACGGCGCCGCCCGCGGGCAACCCGACGGTGATCGATCCGAGCGCGGCAGCGCCCCCGCCGAGCGCTGCGGCGCCGGAGCCGGCCGCAGCGACGCCCGAGCCGAGCGCGGCGGTGGCGCCCGCGCCGGCCTCGGCGCCCCCTCCGACGGTGACGCCGTCCGCCGAGGCACGCGTCCAGGCGGCGCCCCCCAGGAGCGCGACTGCGCCGGTGCGCCCGAACAAACCGACGACGACCGCGCCCAGGCCGGTCGCGAGCGGCAAGGCGCCAGCACCGATCAAGCCGGCCCCCAGCACGCTGTTCGGGCGCTACTGAGGTCGCCAGCCGGAGCCCTCCTCCACCGAGACGGCGCGCCCGCACCGCTGCAAGGAGCAGTGTTTTCCCGGGCTGCATCGGAGGCGACGGGCTCGGTCGACGACGCCCATGGGGTCGAGCGCTACAACCGGAAGGCTCGGGAGGCTCGCGCTCTCCCTGCCGGCGGGAGCACCGGCGGGCACCGTGGTGCGGCGCGACGGCTACGTGCTGGGTGAGGTCAGGAGTGGACGCAGCCACTCTTCTCGCATCGTCGGGATGTCGTCGTGCCCGTAGGCCCGGCCATCCCGCTGGAGGCGGCGCAGCCGCGCGCGTCGCCGGGTAAGATCGCGGGCGCGTGCCGCGGTGGACAGCGCGGGGAGAGTGGGCAAAGAGGAGATATGAAGAGCAAGCGCACGCGTCGGTGGTGGTGGGCGGCATCGGCCTTCATGGCAAGCGGCTGCACGGCGATACTGGGGCTGGACAAGGACTATCACCCGTTCGAAGGCGCAGGCGGCGACACCGTATCCGGCGGAGGCGACGCAAGCTCGGGCCACGGCGGCGCCGGCAATGGCAGCGGCGCCGGCAATGGCGGCGGCGCCGGCGCCGGCGAGTGCACGCGCGGCGACGCGCGGTGCTCGGACAACCGGCTAGAGCGGTGCAACGACCGCGGTCAGTGGGACGCCCCGGAGCCGTGTCCTGCAGAGGCGCCCGTGTGCAGCGGAAGGGCGTGCACGACGCCCCCGAGCTGCGAAGGGCTGCCATCGACGTGCGGGCCGGGCGAAAGCGAGAGCTGCTGCGCGAGCGCGGTGGTGCCCGGGGGGACCTTCGACCGCGGCAACGATGCTGCATATCCAGCGACGGTGAGCGACTTCCGGCTGGATCGCTTCGAGGTGACGGTGGGGAGGTTCCGGAGGTTCTTCGAGGCGTACCCCGGCAGCCAGCCCGCGGCCGACGCGGGAGCGCACCCGGGCATCCAGGGGAGCGGGTGGAACCCGGCCTGGAGCAGCGAGCTGCCCCCGGACGCGGCGGCGCTGCAAGCAGCGGTGATGTGCAATCCGGACAACGCGGACATGCGGACGTGGACGGAGGCGGCGGGCGCCCAGGAGCACCTGCCGATGAACTGCGTGAGCTGGTATGTCGCCTTCGCGTTCTGCGCGTGGGACGGGGGCCGGCTCCCGACAGAAGCCGAGTGGAACTACGCGGCGGCCGGCGGGGACGAGCAGCGGCAGTATCCGTGGTCGAATCCGCCGGAGTCGACGACCATCGACGCGAGCTACGCCTCCTACGATTGCAGGGAGAGCACGGCGCCCGGCTGCACGTTCCAGAGCGACTTCAGCGACATCGTGCACGTCGGGTCCCGCTCGCCGAAGGGCGACGGGCGGTGGACGCAGGCGGATCTCGGCGGGAGCATGAGGGAGTGGATGCTGGATGGGTACGGGACCTATCCGGCGGAATGCGTCGACTGCGCCAACCTGGCGGACACCTCGAACCGGGTGGTCCGCAGCGGGAGCAGCTTCGGCACGCCGAGCTATCTGCTGACGTCCGAGCGGGTCAGCGTCGCGCCGTCGGCGCCCTATTACAGCCTCGGCGTGCGGTGCGCGAGGACGCCGTAGCGGCCGCGATCAGCCGAAGAAGTCGAACGCCGTCCCGGCGCCCCGCTCGAGCGCGGCGGCGTAGATGACCCGCGCGAGCGCGACGTCCTGGATGGCGAGCCCGGTGGAGCCGAACACGGTGATGCCGCGTCGCCGCGCCCGTTCAGCTTGCCCGCGACGACCTCGCCGAGCGTGCCCTGGATGTGCTCGCGGCGCAGGGCGCCCGCGCGCGCGGCGACGGCCGCCTCCGTGGCGAGGGTGCCAACGAACGCACGTGTTCCGACGGCGGGCCGGTGGGCTCGCGTGCTACGCGCGCCGCCTCGGTACGCCCTCTTTCCGCGAAACGGCCTGCTGTCCGGCGCGGATCGCGCATGACGAGCCCGCGGCAAACGCGGCGCGCCAACGAGCACGGATGCCGTGAACCAGAACCAGGGGTTGGCAGGCGAAGCCGTTGCACTGAAGATGGTGCGGCGCTGCGCCGTGGGGTGGAGTGCACCTCACGTCTCGACAATCTCTCTTCTGGTGGAGCGGGTGGATGAACGTACGACTCGTTGCAGGTCTCTTTGTGCTCGCGCTCTCGACGACCGCTGGGTGCGGCGGCGATGACGGCGAACGTGGCGAAGGCGGCGCCGGTGGCGCCGGCGGCTCCGGCGGCGCCGAGCCCACGGGCAGCGGCGCCGGTGCGTCGGGCGCGACCGGCACGGGCGGCAGCGGTGGCGCCGAGCCCGCGGGCTCGGGCGGCAGCGGCGGCGCCGAGCCCGCGGGCACCGGCGGCGCCGAGCCCGCGGGCACCGGCGGCGCGGGTGGCAGCGAGCCCACGGGCACCGGCGGTGCGGGTGGCGCCGAGCCCACGGGCACCGGCGGCTCCGGCGGAGCGAGCCCCTCGCCCTATGGAGCGGCGTGCACCTCCGACGCTGCCTGCCCCGAGGACTACTGCATCACCGAGCGCGAGTGGGGATGGCCGGCCGGCGCCTGCGCGGGCCAGTGCGATCCCGCCGTGGGAGACTGTCCCAACGGCGGCTTCTGTGAAGATTTCGGCGAGGGCCTGGGGTTGTGCCTCCTTCTGTGCAGCGGGCCGGAGGATTGCCGCGACGGCTACCGGTGCAGCGAGGTCAGGGGCGAGCGCACCGCGTGCATCCCTGGGTGCACCGAGAACTCGCAGTGCCGGGCGCTCGGCGTGTGCGACACGCTCGACGGCCTCTGCAAGCTCGGCGAGACGGACTGCTCCGACGGCGAGGACGACGAGGGCGACGAGCGCGTCGACTGCGCGGACAGCGACTGCGCCGCGATCTGCCGCCCGCTCGTCGACGCAGCCTGCGCGGACGCGGCGCCGGTGACGACGTCGACGATCGAGGGCGATACGTCGCTGGGCACGCGCGTGTTCGAAGGCACCTGCGGGGGCGTGGGGCCCGAGGACGTCCACCTGTTCACGCCTCCCGCTGGGCAGTCGGGCACGCTCCGCGTCGTGCTCCAGTCGGGGGCGGGGGATCACGTCCTCTACGCCCGCACGGCGTGCGCGGACGGATCCACCGAGCTCGCCTGCCAGGACCAGGCCTCCCCCTCGGGTGCCGGGCCTGAAATCGCGCTCGTCCTGAGCAAGGACCAGGAGGTGCCGATCTTCGTCGACGCCATCACGTCCGCTGGCGCAGGGCCGTACACGCTGGAGCTCTCGTTCTCTCCGGCCACCTGCGGGGACGGCATCGTCAGCCGGCCCGAGGAGTGCGACGACGGCAACACCGTCAGCAGCGACGGCTGCTCCGCCGAGTGCACCTGGGAGCTCGACGACATCTGCGCCGACGCGCCCGTGGCCGTCCTGGGCGAGAACCGGGGCAACACGACGAGCGGGACGATGGTGTTCGACGGCACCTGCACCAGGCCCGGGATGCGGGAGGGGATCCACGCGATCACGCCGCCGAGCGCCGGCAGGCTCAGGGTGGTGCTGTCCTCCGAGACCGATCAGGGCTTCTACGTGCGGGCCGGCTGCACGGGCCGGCAGCTCGCGTGCATCGAGGAGCAGATCAAGGGCCGCGACGAGAGGACCGATATCACCGTCGACCGCGGCGTGCCGCTGTTCATCTTCGTCGAGCCGTACAACACGCAGGAGGCCGGCCCCTACACGCTCAACCTCTCCTTCACGCCCTCGGGCTGAGCTCCCGCGCCTCGGAGCGCCCTCTCGCCGGGGCGGATGCGGTACGCTGCCCGCGTGCTCTCCGCCCCGCCTCCCCCTCAGCCACTTCGCCCCGCGCGCTGGCTCGCCGCCGCGTTGCTCGCCGTAGGCGCGTGCCAGCCGGCTTCGGCGCCGCCGGCCCGCGCCTCCCAGGACGCCGCGACGCCCCCCGGCGCGACCGGCGCCGCGACGCCGGCGCCTCACGACGGCGCCCCGCCGCCGCGGCCCGCGCCGCCCCCCCGCGGCGGCAACGGGAAGCCGGCGCTGGTGGCCGCGAGCGACGGCGCGGCGCTCGATAGCCGGTCTCCGGTGAGGCTCCCGCCGCCGCCGTTCGGCGCGGCGCTCGTCCGGCGCGCGCCGGCCGGAAGCTCCGCCGCGCCGCGCCTCGTGAAGATCGCCGAGAAGAAGAACCAGATCACGGACGAGGCGGCATGGTTCACCACGAACGGCCTCGCGCTGCCGATGATCACGCCGGCGCCTGGCGCGGACGCGGGCGGGGCGAGCGACACCTTCCCCTCCTTCGCTCCCGAGCGCTACCGCGATCAAGCGCTCGTCAAGGTGATCGACCACGGGGACCACAGCGCGCTGCTCTACGGCCCGAACTTCGCCGAGGCGCGCTTCGTCGCGATCCTCGACGCGGCGCGCACGATCGTCGCCTTCTTCGACTTCGAGAGCTTCCTCATGCCGCCCGAGTTCGAGCCCAAGGAAGCCGGCTTCGTGAAGGGCAGCATCGGCTGGGCCGCGGTCGAGGACGGCGTCCTCTACGTCTCGTCGGGGCACAGGACGTATGCGGCCTCGTCGAAGGGCAAGAACGCCTACCTGTCGGCCATCGAGCTCGCCTCGGGACAGCTCCTCTGGCAGAGCGCGCCGCTCGTCTGCAACGCCGACAACTTCGTCTTGCATGGAGATCACCTCCTCTGCGGATACGGCTTCACGGCCGAGCCGGATTTCCTCTATGTCCTCGAGCGCGCCACCGGCAAGGTCGTCTCGAAGCTGCCGCTGAAGAGCGGCCCCGAGTTCCTTGTCGAGAAGGACGGCAAGCTCTTCGTCCGCACCTACGACACGGATTACGTCTTCGAGATCCGCTGAAGCGGGGCCCCGGCGCGCCGAGGAGCGAGATCGATCCAAGGGCCACGGGGGCGAGCTCGGGCGCAGGGCGCGTGGCAGGCCGAGCGGGGGAGCGCGAGCCGGCGGCGCGCCGGCGTTCGCGGCGCGGGCGCTCGCCCTCGTGCTCGCCATCCTGTCGCTGCTCCTGCGCCGCACGACGACACGACGACGCGCCGTGCGCACGTGCTCCCGATCGGCACGGCGGGCGGGCCTTCGCGTCGCTCCGCGCTCCGTGAGGGCCCATCGTGGCCGCCGCCCCCTCGCGGCGCCCCCTGGTGGCAGAGCTCGTCAGGCCGGGCGGCACGGCTCCCGGACGCGACACGCGTGGAGCGCTGACGAGACGCCACGGAACGACGTGAAGCCCGCCGCGCGTCGCAAACTGCCCCAGGAGAGGGCGCCCCGTCGCTTCGTGCCACACCGCCGCGCCACCCTGGAGATCCACGAGGGACGCAAGAACTGGCTCCCTCCGCGCAGAGCCTGCGCCTCCGCGCGCGCGCCTGGCGCGCTCGACCGTGAAGGAGCGCGCCGCGCCGCTGGTGCGCGGCTGAGCGGCCATGGCAGCGAACTTGCTACCTGTTCATGCCGAGCACACGCGAGGTGGTCACGGTCGCAGGGCCGATCCCTCCGAGCCTGCGCCTCCGGCGAAGCAGACGCATACCGACGATGCTACAGCGTGATTTGAAGCGATGAAAGGAGAGAGCATGCAAGTGGAGCTCACCTTCCGACACATCGGCAAAAGCCCCTCGCTCGAGGAGCTGATCCGGGAGCAAGCGAACAAGATCGAGCGCTTCAACGACCACATCAACAGCTGCGCGGTCGTGGTCGAGCGCGACCACGCGAGCATGGGCACGGGCGGAGAGTACCGCGTGCGCATCGACCTCCACGTGGCCGGCAAGCACGAGATCGTGAGCGAGGAGCGGGCGGCGAGGAACCTGCTGCCGGCGGCGGTGCGCGACGTGTTCCAGCGCGCCGGTCGTCAGCTCAAGAAGCTCGCTGACGAGCAACGGAGCGAGGTGAAGGCACACCCGGCGCAGGACACGGCCGGCGTCATCGCGAAGCTGTTCAACGACTACGGGTTCATCACGACGATCGATGGTCGGGAGATCTATTTTCACGAGCGAAGCATCGTATCGGCTCCGTTCGCCGATCTGAGGGTCGGCATGGGCGTCGCCTACACCGAGGAGGACGGCAACGAGGGGCCTCAGGCGAGCAGCGTGCGCGTCGTGGACGCGCGCGGCGGCAACCGTGGCCGCGAGGAGAACCCTACGCTCAGCTAGCCCGAATGCGCAGGGCGCGCGGGGCTCGAGCGCGCGGCGCGAGCCCCGCCTCCCCGCGGTCCGCCGAGGCTATATCGTCGTATCGCGTCGCCACCGCCAGCGGGGCGCCGGCCGAGGCCTCGAGTCCACCGGGGGCTCTGCCGGCGGCGTCGCGATCTCCTCTCTCTCTTCCTTCGCAGGGGGCATCTCCCCGTCCGCGGGAGGCTCTGGCTGCGGCGGCGCCCTCCGCTGCCGCAGGGCGCACTCCTCGTTCTGCCTCTCCAGCGCGTCGATTTGCGTGGAGGCCTCGTCGAGCCTGCGCTCGAGCAAGCCCGCGCGCGTGGACTCGCGCCTCAGCTCCGACAGGACCGCCCTGAGCTCTTGCTCTCTCGAGCGGAGGGCGGTCCTCACCCTCTCGCGCTCATCCTCGGCCTGTCCGAGCCGCGCCGACAGGCGCTCGCGGTCGCCCTCGAGCCCGGCGATCTCGCGCTCCATGGCGCTCCTCGACTGCTCGTAGCGCTCGTCCGCCTCGGCCTTTGCGGCGGCCGCGGCCTGCGCCGCGCGCCTCGCTCGGAGCTCGGCGCCCTCGGCCAGGCGCTTCGCCTCGGTCATCGAGTCCCTGGCGGAGTTGGCGCTCTTCGCGTCGTCGCTCGCCTTCATCGCGAGCGCGAGCGCCTCCTCGGTGGCGCGCTGCGCCTCGGTCATCTTCGCGAGGGCCTCCTGCGCGGAGGAGTTCGCGGCCGCCTCGAGGCGGCTGTGCTCCCGCGCGGCGCGCTCGGCGGCCTCGGCGGTCGCCCGCGCCCGCGTCGCGTGCACCCAGAACACCGTGGTCGTCGCGACCATGCCCATCAGGAAGACCACGCCGAGCGCAAGGAGCACCCTCGTGAGCCGCTCGCGGCGGGCCTCCGCGCCGAGGGCCGCGTCGAGGAAGCTGCGCTCCAGGCCCGAGAGATCGTCGATGTCCCGGGCCCACGCGGACAGCTCGTGCAGCGCCTTGCCGCGCGGCAGGAGCCTCGGCGCCCTGCCGCTCGCGACCCACATGGAGAGCGCCTCGTCGAGCTCCTTCTTCGCCCGGCCGAGCCGGTGCAGCGCCGTCGCCACCTCCGCCATGCGCGGCCGCGCATCCGGGTCGAACGACAGCACCCGGTGGACGAGGGCGACGAGATCGGGCGGCGTGGCGGCGCTCATCGGGGGCGGCCACGCGCCGCGCGGCGCGTCGGGCGTCTGCCCCTCGAGCAGCTCGTAGAGGATGACGCCGAGGGAGTAGACGTCCGCCTTGACGTCGACGCTCCCGGAGTGGCGCTCCTGCTCCGGCGCCATGTAGCTCCTCGTTCCGAGGCCCCACGCGCCTTCCTGCGTGAACGGCATCGTGGGCTGTCCCGCGCCCCCGCCGCTCGACGCGGGCCCGGCGGGCTCGATGGACACGCGCCCCGCAGCAGAAGAGACGACCCCGGGCGGGATCTCGACCGGCGCGGGGAGGATCTGGATCGCAGGCCTCTCGAGGCTCACGCGAGGAAGGCTCCGGAGCGCGTCGTCCTCGCGCGGGTCGCTCTCCGCTGTCGAGCTCCCTTCGCTGTCCGCCGTCGTGCGCGCGTCGCTCGCAGGGCCGCTCGCCATCCCCGCCCAGCCGGCGGCGCTCTCGCGGTCGGGCGCCATCCCCACCGTCGGCGCGCTCGGCGCCGAGAGCTCGGTGCGGAGCGTGGGCGCGGACGCAGGCGCGAGGGAGCCCCTCGCGTCCAGCTCCAGCACCTCGGGGAGGCCGCCCCAGAGGACCTTCGCGATGCCGAAATCGAGGATCTTGACGCGGCTGCCCCCGGGGGCGAGCTCGTCGTCGATCACCATGATGTTCTCCGGCTTCAGATCGCGGTGGACGACCTTGGACGCGTGGGCCGCGGCCATGGCCGACGCGATCTGGTAGCCGAGCCGCACGACCTGCCGCGGCCGATCCGCGGCCGGCACGGCCTGCACCCAGTCGCGCAGCCCCCGCCCGTCCAGGTACTCCATCACGATGTAGGGCGAGCCGTCCTCGAGCTCACCGGAGTCGAAGACTCGGACGATGCCGGGGTGGTTGATGATGTTGACGGCGATCGCCTCCTGCCGGAAGCGAGCCACGACGTCCGGCCGGCGGGCGTAGTCGCCGAGCAGCACCTTGATCGCCGCCCGCGCCCGCGTCTTCGGGTGCCGCGCGCGGAAGACGCGCCCCATCCCGCCGCGGCCGAGCTCCCCCTCGATGAGCCAGCCCCGCAGGATCGCGGGGAACGGCGCGTCCTCGTCCTCCGCGCGGCCTTCGGCCTGACGCGTCTCCATGCCTGCCCATCCTGCACCCGCGCGGCCGCCGGTGGAAGCCCCGACGCGCGCCGGCGCGCCCGACCCGCCGTCTGCACGACGGGCCGCGGGCGCGCCGGCGCGAGGGGCTCAGCTCACCCCGAGCTCGCGCAGTAGCCTGCCCACAGCTCCGGGATGCGCCGCTCGCTCAGGCCCATCACGGGCGCAGGCGGCAGCCACTTCGGCTTCACCGGGGCGCGGAGCAGCTTCATGCCGGCCTGCTCCGGCGTACGCCCCCGCTTCGCCGAGTTGCACGCGTAGCAGGAAGCGACGATGTTGTCCCAGACGGTCTTGCCACCCTGCACACGCGGGATGACGTGATCGTAGTTGAGCTCACGGGCCACCTTCTGCACGCCGCAGTACTGGCAGCGGAAGCCGTCGCGCAGGAGGACGTTGAGCCGCGAGAACTTCACGCCGCGCTTCATCCCCAGCGTCGGTCGCTTCAGCCGCACCACCGCAGGCGCGTTGATGGAGAGCGACGGCGACCGGATGACGTCGTCGTACACCTCGATGACCTCCACCTTGCCCAGGAAGCTCATCGTGACGGCGGTCTGCCAGGGGATGACCTTATGGGGCACCATCCATGGCGTCAAAAGCAGCGTCTGCGCGGTCATGGCCCACCTCTCTATCGTCTCTTTCTCTTCATGACGTCACTCCAGGTTAGACGCAATCGGTGCCCGGGGAGGGAGTCGAACCCCCAGATGGCTGGGTCTAAGCCAGCAGCGTTTGCCGTTTCGCCACCCGGGCAGGGTGTCACCGGTGGGACTCGAACCCACATACCCCGAAGGGCGCAGGATCTCAGCCTGCCACGTATGCCGTTCCGTCACGGTGACGTCCGCGCGACGCGGTCTGAGTGGGAGGATTCGAACCTCCAGCCCCCGGCTCCCCGAGCCGGTGCTCTACCAGGTTGAGCCACACCCAGAGGGTCTTCGTCGCGCGTCGCGGCGGAGCTGTCGCTCCTCCGCGGTCTGGGTGGGGGGATTCGAACCCCCAGTCCCCGGCTCCCGAAGCCGGTGCTCTACCAGGTTGAGCCACACCCAGAAAGTTCTCATCAAGATGGAATTGGCAGGCTCGCTCGCTCGGGCGCGGGCTCTCAAAGGAGCACGCTGGCGAGCGGAGCGGCCCGGTGTCCCCAGCGGGATTCGAACCCGCGCCTCCGGAGCGAAAATCCGGCCGCCTGAGCCTCTAGCGAGATGGGGACAGGGTCACACGATCAAGAGCGTCGACCTGCGGCCCCGACGCCGCGACGTCGCTGGCGCAGAGCGCCGCGAGGCGCGGCCCCTGAAGGGAGCGGTGGAGGAGAATCGAACTCCCGTCGCGAGCCTGGCACGCTCGCACTCTACCGTTGAGCTACCACCGCGGGTTCATCGAAAAAAGAGGCGGGCCGCCGGGCGCCGCGCGCCCGCACATCGTGTGCGGCCGCCGGACGACGGCCCGCCTCGGCAACGAGACGAACGAACGGGCAAAGGGCGCCGTGGGGAGGTCCCAAGGGGGAACTGCCAAGCGACATGGTAACCCACGAGCATTGGCCCGTCCGGTGGAGCGACGAGGGGTCGAACCTCGATCCCTGCCGTGCGAAGGCAGTGTTCTCCCGGTTGAACTATCACCCCGAGCCAGCGGTCCTGGCGTCAGATCTTCATCATCGAACATCCATCTCCTTGTCTCCCCACGTCCTTTACCCCCTTTACCTATTTTACCTCCTTTACCTCCTTGCCCATTGGACGATCACGCATCGTTCTTATTGGGATCATCGCGCTCCTTTTTTTTGCGGCGGGGTGTGAAGGAATCGAACCTTCTCGCAGGAGTTTTGGAGGCTCCGCCGTCTCCATGACGCACACCCCAAGGCGCCCCCGAGGAGGATCGAACTCCCCTCACCTGATCGACAATCAGGCTGCCTCACCAGATGCATACGAGGGCAAACCAGCGCCGCCGACGGGATTCGAACCCGCGTCATCCAGATTAACGGTAACCGTCCTCCTTCGGCCCGGATCGGGCAAATGGTGGAGAGCGGAATGTCAGGTGCTCTACCAGGCTGAGCTACGGCGGCATGGTCGGGATCCGAGAACCGTCGTCCTTCGGCCCGGATCGGGCGAGAGAGCGGGCGACGGAGAGGAGATCCCGGCGCCCCCGGCGGGACTCGAACCCGCATCGACCGGCTTCGTAGGCCGGCCCCTATCCATTCGGGCTCGGGGGCTTTTGCTGAGAGCAGGACGCTGGAGTCGAACCACGAGAACTGTCCCTCCGAGGCCCGGGAGATCCCGGGCAAAGGGTGAAGGACAGGTGCCATCCATCATGGCGGCGCCCCGCAAAAGGAGGGCGCTCGTGAGGCGCCCTCGTGGGACGGACGGGCCGGCGGAGCCCGTCCGTCACGCTGCCTGTTACGAGACACCCCGGGTGAAATCCGCCATCACCTGGGGGGCCGCCCCGTCGAACCCCACGACATCGAGCATGCCGGGGTCCGTGGGATCGGCGATCGAGAAGCCGGTCGACGTCATGCCGACGACGATCAGCCGGGCCGGTCGGCCCATCGCTTGCCTGTATTCCCTGAGCGCCTGGAACGGGTGAACGCCGCCCGCCCAGGTCTCGTTGTCCGTGTAGATGACGAACGCGTCGACCTCTACGCGGTTCCGCTTCGCCCAGACCATCGGCAACGCGCAGTCGGTGCCGCCGAAGGGCAGGCCATTCACCGCGCGCAGCACGTCGTCGAGGCGCTGCTCCGGCGATATCGACAGCGGCATGAGGCCGGAGACGCCCCCGCCCCACTTGCCGCCGTACCCGCCCGACGCCGCCGAGAAGCCGACGACGCCGTACTCGCGCTCGATCCTCGCCGTCGCCATGGCCATGGCTGCGCTCGCCACGCGCGGCGTCAAGCCAGGGACGCCGGCGATGGAGCCGCTGGTCATGGACCCGGAGATGTCGAGCGCCAGGAGGTGCTTCTTCCCCGTCGGCTCGACCGCCCGGAACGCGAGGTAGAACGCCTCGTTCAGCGCGTCGACGACCTCGCGGACCGGGGTCCACGAGAGCGCGTTGGCGCGCCGGCGAGCGCGCTCGCCGTGGCCCTGCTCATAGACCTTGAGGGCCGAGAGCACGGCGATGGGGTGGACCCTGGCCGCGCGCAGGCGCTCGGCGTCGGTGAGCTGTCGCGCCACCCTGCGGGACGCGTCGCTCATCGGCGAGAGCAGGCCGATCGCGGTCAGCTTCCCCAGGTTCCGGAGGAGCGCTGTCTGAGGCATGTGCTCGAGCAGCGCCTCCCAGACCGCAGGGTCGTTCTTCCACTCGGTCAGGAGCATCTCGTGCGTGAAGCGATGCTGCCTGATCAGCGCGGTGACCTGCTTGCGGTTCGTCGCCGCGCGGAGCGACTCGAACGCGCGCACCGCGTCCGGCAGATCGGTCATGGGCAGCGCCTTGCCGCGCGCCGACTCCTTGCCGAGCGCCTCGATGCCGCCGACGATCCAGCGGTAAAGGGCGTCGTGCTGCGGGGTCGGCGCGACCGGGTGCGCGAGCCTCAGGAGATCGCGGTGGCTGAAGCCGTCGCGCTGCTGGTACTTCATCGCCTGGTACGCGACCCTGTCGACGGGCTTGCCGTTGTACCAGGCGGCGACGGCGGACCGGAGCCCGCGCCCCCACTTGCGGAACCCCCGCACATCGCGGACGAAGTGGAAGAGATCCGTCCCGGTGCGGCACACCTCGGGCAAGGCCGCGAGGGCGGCCTGCCGGGTCTCGAGCTTCGCGTCGGCGGCGGCGATCGCGAGCGCGAAGATCGCGGGCGCGTTCTTCGGCGCTCGCCCCGAGCCGCTGATGTCGACGATGCGCTGCACGGCGCGGGGCCCGTCCGCGGCGAGGCACGCCTCGACGGCGCGGGCGTTCTCCACCGTGAGCTTCCGCTCGGTCGCGTAGTAGGTCCCCCCCTCGGCGCCGAGGATCAGCCAGCGGTCGAGCCTCGCCCACTCGTCGAGGGCGAAGGCGAAGCCGCCGGCGCTGTTCTTCGCCTGATCGGCGCGGGCCTTCTGCCGCTGCGGGGTGACCAGCGCGGCGAAGTGCTTCAGATAATCGGCCATCACACCACCTCCGGCCCGGGCCCCCGGGCAATAGAGGACGGATAAAAGAGCGTGCTCGGGTTGATCTCCCAAAGATAACCGAGCCCGTTCGACCCGTCCTGGGTGGGCGTACGGGGATCGAACCCGCCTCCGCAGGGTCACAACCTGCCCTCTTCACCAGAAGAGAAACACCCACGCAAACCATCGTCGGGATGGCCGGAATCGAACCGGCGGATCTCCTCACCCCAGATGAGGCGCCTTTCCACTAGGCTACATCCCGCAGCGCCCGCTCGAACGAGGCGCCGACGCGCCCCCGGCGGGCGGCGAGCCGGCGCCTCGCGTGAGCGAAACGGGCCTGCCTCCCGCGATGGGGGCGCGGCTCCGGCGGGAGGAATCGAACCTCCAACCACCCGCTTAACAGGCGGGCGCTCTACCATTGAGCTACACCGGAACATGGAGGCGCAACGCGCCTCCACTTCATCATCCTGGATTGTCACAGATCAGGTGTCCCCGACGCCGGCGCGGCTGCGCCGGCGAGGACAGGTGGACCCGAGAGGAATCGAACCTCCAACCGTCCGCTTAAGAGGCGGCTGCTCTATCCAGCTGAGCTACGGGTCCGCGCGGAGGGCACACCTCCGCATGGCCTGCCGTGTCAGCAAGCCAAACCACGTCGACCATTCCGCGTAAGCATTACCCGGCGCCGTGAACGCGCGCCGCGGCGCTCATCCTCGAATCGAATGCTCCCAGCGCATTCAATGCCGCGCCTCCTTTCTCCGGGCGCAACTCCCCCACCCCAGCGCGCGACGACGTCGCGCGCCGCGCGCAAGACAACTCATCTCCTCGACTCGCCGGCAGCCCGCGATCCACAGCAGGCCGATAGCCCACAGCAGATCTCCAGCCACCGGCAGGCCGACAGCCCACAGCAGATCTCCAGCCCACGAGCGGGCCGATAGCCGCAACGAGCCGACAGCCCACAAGCCCCCAGAACGCCGAAGGCCGCCTGGGTTTCCCGAGGCGGCCTTCGCGAACGTCGTCGATCGACGCGTGCTTAGCTGCCTCTAGGCGCTATTCTCCGGGTTACCGAGCTTCCGCGACGGACGGAGGCTGCAAGGGTAGCCTGGATTATGCGCCCAATGTTCACCACCCAGCAGGCGATCCCATGCCATGGCCGCATCGGGCGTTCCCGACTTGGACAGGATGGTGACGAGCTGCAGGTTGTCGCGGCGGCTGAACATGGCGAATCCTCGTGTTCGGATTAAGTACTCCCCTTGGACGGGCTGCGCAACAGAAAAGTTCCTCGAGTCGATTCTTTTTTCGCCGCCTTCAACGCCTTCACCATTGGCGCGCTCCCTCGGCGCTCGCCGGTCCGAGCGCGGTCGGTGCAATCGAAGAACCGCGCCATCTTCCATCTTCCATCTTCCATCTTCCCTTTGCCGGCGCCCGCCCTGGACCTGATATGCCGCGGGCGTCAGGCGCGACCCGCGGCGGCGCTCAGGCCTCCTGAGCCAGGGGCGACGGCAGCAGGCGACCGCGCGCAGCGCACCTCGTGGCCTATTTCGTGCTGACGTTGTCGCCGACGCTGGCGCCGAGCCGGACTCGCTCGTCGCAGCCGCCACCGGAGACGACCAGCTGACCGCCCTGCACTTTCACGACGGCCTCGCCCCCATCCGGCCAGCGCAGCGCCACGATCGCCCGGCCGGTGCGCGCGTCATAGAACGTCCGCTCGCGGTAGCTCGCGCCGTCCCGACAGCGCATCTCGCCATCGACCTCTCCGTCGTAGACCGCGCCAGCGCCGTTGAAGGAGCTCTCCAGCACGAGCAGCTCCCCCTCGACCGAGCCGCTCACGCTGCGTGTCCCATGGCAGTGCGCGGGCCAGCCCCCCGAATGACCGCCGTTCACGACCAGGAACCCGTCCGGCTTGCGGGGGAAGACCACATGGTTGCTGTGGTGCACGTACATCATGTAGTCGCGAGGGAAGACCCACGGCGGACCGCCGGTGCACGGGCTGTCCGCCCACCTCGAGTCGGGCCTGCACAGGCGCTCTCGCGCCGCGGCCTCGCTCGTCGCCTCGCCGGGCGCCTGCTCGGCGGTGCCGATCCGCGCGAGGAGCTCGGTCCACCCCTTCACGAGCTCGGCGCCCTCGAGGTCGGCCTTGCGGACCTCCACGGTGCACGTCGATCTGCCGGCGAGCTTGCCGCGCGTCGCCGCCGAGGGCTTGAGCAGGTGCGCGTTGGCATAAGCGACCCGGGCCGCCTCGGCGTCGCCCGCCCTGTCGCGCAGGAGCCCGAGGTTGAACCAGATCTGGGAGCGCAGCTCGGGATCGCCCGCCCCTGCGAGCGCCGCGTCGAAATCGTGGTCCGCCGCTTCGCTGTCGCCCGCCGTCAGGTGCGCGAAGCCTCGCTCCGCGAGCGCCCGCGCGTCGCTCGGGTCCGCGGCGATCGCCTCGGAGAACGCCTGGATGGCCGCGTTGAAGTCCCGCTTCTTGGTCGCGAGCCGGCCTCTGGCCAGCGCGGCCTTGTACGTGTCGAGGGCCTGCTTCTCCTTCTCGGTGAGCGGGCGCGCGCTCGGGGCGGGCAACGCCGACGGCGCCGGCGGCGCAGCGCTGCTCGCCGACGCGACGGCGGCAGGTGAGCTCGCCGCGACGGGCGGCGCGCTCTCGGCGGTCGGTCGCGGCGGCTGGTCACGGCAGCCCGCGGCGACGCACGCCGCGATGAAGCCGAGCGCGAGGCGCCTCTCGATTTCGCGCGTGCGGTGACAGCCGGTGATGTCGGTGGTCATGGTGCCCATCCTCGCCCGTCCGGGTCGAGCCTGTCACCGCGGATCGACGCCGGCAGGCCGCGCTCCTCGCGCCCGAGTCGGCGAGCTTTTTGGAGGACGGGGCGTCTCTCGTGCGTGGTCGCACCGGAGCGCGACGGCGCTCTACAGGGCGCCGACGCGCTCCGCGGCCACCTCGGCGGAGCGCACGGCGGCGTCGATCCCGGAGCCGTGGAACGCCGATCCGGCGAGGAGCACGCCGCTGCCGGCGAGGGCGTGCTCGACCTCTCTGACCCGCGCCGCGTGCGCAGGAGTGGAGACCGGGAGCGCGCTCGACCAGCGCGAGACCCACGCGCGCTCGGAGGGCCCGTGCACGCGCAGCACGCGCGCGAGCGAGGCCTCGGCGCGCGCCGTCCAGGCGTCGTCGCCCATCTGCTCGAGGTCCGCCGGATCGGGGCGGAAGAAGAGGCGAAGCGTGACGTGGCCGGCGGGGGCGCGCTCGGCGAACTTCGAGGTCGTGAACGTGCACGCGCGGAAGCCGTGCGCCTGGTGCCCCGCGGCGACGACGAAGCCGGTGCCGTCGAGCGGATGCTCGATCGCGGCGCGCGGGTACGCCAGCGAGACGGTCACGCTGGAGAGCGTCTCGGCGTCGCGGAGCGCCCGCCCCGCCTCTCCGAGCAGCGCGGCCGCGCCGGCGGCGTGGGTGGCGAGGACGACCGCGTCGGCGTCTATCTCGGCCCCTCCGGCGAGCGCGAGGCGGAAGCCCCCGGCCACCTTCGCGAGCGAGGCGACGGCTGCGGAGGAGCGCACCTCGACGCGCCCGGCGATCGCGAGCGCGAGCGTCTCGGTCAGCTGCGCCATGCCGAGGCGGAAGGTCCGGATCCCCTTGCCGAGCTCGTCGCGCGGCACCTGGAAGCCGAGGAACTCCGCCGCCTCGCCCGGCGCGAGCTCCCGCAGCGCGACGCCGTCGAAGCCGAACGACCGGTGCGTCTCCTGACCGACGAGATCGCCGGCGATACCGAGCGCGCTCGCCAGCCCAGGGACGGCCTCGCTCCGCGCGATGAACCCCTCGGCGCCGAGCTCGACGACGAAGCCCGAGGCCCGCTCCGTCCAGAGCTGTCCGCCGACCCGCGGAGCCGCCTCGACGAGCGTCACCTGATCGCCCGCCATCGCCCGCCGGAACGCAACGATGCACCCGGCCAGACCGCCTCCAATGACGGCAATGCGTCGCATCGCGCCTCTATACCACGAGGCGATAACAATGTGAGAAGCACTGCATCCGGCGAGCAAGATCCGCCCGGGCTCGCCCGTCGGTGATACCCCTGTGAGAAACACTCCATTCACCGACCGGCAACCACCCGAGTTCGCCCGCTCGCGCGCTCAAGCGGTCAAGGAATGCTCGCCGGCGCGCGCGCGTCGGTTTAGAATGCCTCCATGGTGAGGATCTCAAAGTATTTCGACGTCAAGAGAGACGCCTATGGCCGCGAGTACATGGAGGTGTACTTCGACGGAATCGCCCTCCTCAGGCTCGTCATGACCAACAAGGGGACGGCCTTCACGCCGGAAGAGCGCGTGAACCTCGGGCTCGACGGGCTGCTCCCGCCGCAGGTCAACACCATGGAACAGCAGCTCGCCCGCGTCTATGGCGGGTTTCGCCGCGAGCCGACGCCGATCGCCAAGTATCAGTATCTGCGGGCGCTCCAGGAGCGCAACGAGATCCTCTACTATGCGCTGCTCAATCGCCACCTCGGCGAGATGCTGCCCATCGTCTACACGCCGACCGTGGGCGAGGCCGTGCAGCAGTTCAACTTCCTCTATCAGAGCGCGCGCGGCGTCTCGTTCTCTCCCGTGAACATCGATCGCGCCCAGCGCGTGCTCGCGAGCTTCCCGTGGGAGGACGTGCGCATGATCGTGGCGACCGACTCCTCCGCGATCCTCGGCATCGGCGACCAGGGTTACGGCGGGCTCGCCATCCCGATCGGCAAGCTCGCGCTGTACACCGCGGGCGGCGGCGTGAGCCCGTTCCACACGATGCCCGTGGTCCTCGACGTGGGGACCGACCGGGCCGATCTCATCGAGGACCCGTTCTACCTCGGTGTTCGCCAGCGCCGCCTGCGCGGCGACGCCTACTTCGACTTCTTCGACAGGTTCGTCGACGCCGTGAAGAGCAGCTGCCCCCGCGCCGTCATCCAGTGGGAGGACCTCTCCAAGGAGGCCGCCTTCTCCGTGCTGGATCGGTACCGGAAGGTGATCCCCTCCTTCAACGACGATATCCAGGGGACAGGGGCGGTCACCCTCGCGGGCGTGGTCGCCGCGTGCAGGCTGCGCGGCGAGCGGCTCAGGGATCAATCGGTGGTCATCCACGGCGCGGGCGCGGGCGGCGTCGGCGTCGCCTGGGCCATCTGCCAGGGGATGCTCCGCGACGGGCTCACCGAGGACGAGGCGCTCGCCCGCATCTTCGTCCTCGACTCCAAGGGCCTGCTCGCGAAGGACCGCCCGATGGAGGAGTACAAGCGCAAGTTCGCGCAGGATCCGGGGAAGATCGCCGCATGGAAGAAGGCCGGGGCCGTGCCGACGCTGCTCGAGACCCTCGAGAACACGCGCGCGACCGTGCTCCTCGGGCTGTCCGGGCAGCCGCGCTCGTTCAGCGAGCCCGTGATCAAGGCGATGGCCGCCAACACCCCGCGGCCGGTCATCTTCGCCCTCTCCAACCCGACGAGCTCCTGCGAGGCGCTCCCCGAGGAGATCCTCGCCCTGACCGAGGGCCGCGCGCTCGTCGCGACCGGCAGCCCTTTCCCGCCCGTGGAGGTCGACGGCAGGACCATCCCCATCGGCCAGGGGAACAACGCCTTCATCTTCCCGGGGCTCGGGTTCGGCTCCATCCTGTCCGACGCGCGCGAGATCACGGACGGCATGGTGCTCGCGGCGGCGTATGCGCTCGTCGACTACACGGCGGAGAAGCACCTCGACAAGGGGCTCATCTACCCGCCCGTGGAGGAGCTCCAGGAGGTCTCCACGCGCGTCGCCATCGCGGTCATCCGGGCGGCGTTCGAGGACGGCGTCGCGAGGAGCGAGAAGGTCGACAGCGGGAACGTCGAGGCCTATGTGAAGGCGCGGTTCTGGCAGCCGAAGTACCTGCCGTTCGTCCGCGGCTAGCGCCTGGCGCGGCGGGGCGCCCGCGGCGCGCGCCGCGGGCGGCGCCACCTCAGCCGAGCTGGGACAGGAACTTCCGGAGCTGCTGCGCCTCCACCATCGTCATCACCGGGACGAGCCAGGCCTCGAGCGAGGTGGTGTCGCGAAACGCCTTTCGGCTCGAGTTGTGCGCGTCCCGGATGAGGCGCTCGACCTGGAGCCCCAGGATCGCGTTCGACACCGGCAGCAGGTAGGCCGTCCGGTGCACCGTGGCGTTCTGGACCCGCATCATCTCCAGGAACTTCTCCGCGCTCTCGGGCGCGAGCACGTCGACCTGGAGCAGCTCGATGCAGACAACAGCGCCGTGCCGGTTCTGGGTCACGACGCCCTGGATCCGGGCGATGCACGCGTCGACCTCGCCAGTCGGGAGCGGTGATGCGAGCCTCACCTCGATGAGACGACCGGCCCTGTTGTCAACGGAGTACATGAGCGAAATTCACCCTAACGTAGACGTCCAGACCAGAGCGCGTCAATGAACGGCGCTTCGGTGCGGTGCGGCTCCGTACGCGCGCACACGCCATCGACGGTTTTTGTCAGCGCCCTCATCAAGCACCACAGAAAAAACCGTCTGCGACGGCGCTCACGCGTCGGACGAGAAGATCACCTTCCCGGCGCGCGCCTCTTCCTCGGAGGCCGCCTCCCGCTCGGCCTCGAGGGCCTTCGCCTCGGTCTCCAGATCGGGAAAGCGGTACCGGATCCCCTCGCCTGCCTCGAGGTCGACGTCGCCCCCGAGGGCGACCACCTCGCGGGTGATCTCCTCCGAGCGCGGCGGCTCCCCCGCCGCCTCCCGCCACGCCCGCTGGAGCACCGCCTCCGTGATCGGCTCCCGGCCCTGCCGCGCGCCGACGCGGGTAAGGATCGCCCGAAGCACGGCCCGCCGGCCGTTCCGCCGTGCGAGCCTCCGCTGCTTCAGCGGGCGCAGGAGCGCCCGGCCGAGCGGCAGCGCGAAGAGCGCGAGCGAGAAGACGAGCGGCACCACCCCGAGCGCGACCGCCGTCCCCGTGGCGGGCAGCTCCGCCATCGGGACGCCCCGCGCCAGGAGCCCGAGGTTGTCCAGCGTCAGGTGGGCCCCGAGCGCGTAGAGGCTCATCAGCAGGTTGAACCCGTTGAGCGCCACGATGAGCGCGTTCATCCCCGGCCCGTTCCCGGTCAGCGGAGGCAGCTCCTCCCGCTCCGCCCAGACCGGCGCGGGCGCCCGCGCCGGCGCCTCCGCGGCCGTCCGCCGGATCGCCTCGAACCGGTAAACGATGCCCCCCTCCTCGGAGACGTCGACCGTGCCGTCGTAGTCGAGCATCAGCCGCGCCATCATCGGATCCGCCTCGTCGCGCGAGAGCCCCGTCACGCGCATCACGTCGGCGAGCCCGATCCGGCCCCGCTGCGCGCGGATCTCGGCCAGGATGAGCTTTTCGGCCTCGAGCGGATCGCGCGGCGCCGGCGTCGGGCCGAAGAAGAACCGGTTCACCTTCTCGTAGAAGGGCGTCTCGTCGCGTCGCTGCCCGAACGCCCCGCGGTGGCCATGCGACGAGGACCACGCCGGCTCGGCCGTCCACACGAACGGCGAGAACGGGTGGAACGTCCAGAAGATCGCGTCGAGGACCAGCCGAAAGAGGAAGTAGCCGGCGAACGATCCGGGGACGCCGTCGTGATTGCGCGAGTCGCTGCTCGATCGGGCGAACAGCTGGGCGATCAGGATCCCGACGAAGATCACGACGTACGCGATCAGCACGATCGCGATCCACGCCCGCACGACGAAGCGGGCCACGCCGGCGGCGGCCCGGAGGACGGCCTGGAGCGCGCGCGTCAGGCGCGTGCGGGTCTCCCACGGCTTGGTGAAGCCGTACGGGAAGCGGAAGAGCAGCTCACCTTCGGACGTCGCCTTGAGGTGCCCGCGGTGCTCGCTGACGAGCAGGTGCAGGCCGCTCTCCGCGTCGCGCAGCGGCAGGCCGCTCTTCGCCGACGCGTCGGCGAGCGTCAGATCGCCCGTGTGCCCGCGCAGGGCGGACCTCAGGACGCCGGCGGCGCGGCGGGCCTCCATCAGCTTCGGAGATTTCAGCGTCAACGGTCGCTCGCCCCTGTTCCACGGCGGCGCAGCCGCGCCCGTCGGTACGGCATCGCCGCGCTCGTCCACGGGGGCAGGACCTCCCCCGTGCCGAGCTTCATGGTGGCCCGCAGGGCTCCACGCAAAGGCCATGGCGCCTTTTTCGGGCGTCGACCCCGCCAGCGCGCGCAGCGGAGCCTCGCGTCAGCCGCCGCGAGCGCGGCGGTGCCTCGCGTCATCCGCCCGCGCTCGCGGCCGGAGGCGGGCGCGACCTCGGCGTGGCGTCGACCATCCGCACCTCCAGGCCGAGCGCGTCGCGCAGCATCCCCGCCTTCGCGACGACCGTCCACTCCTCGAGCGCCCGGTCCTCCGCGCCCTGCACCTCGATCACCAGCGTGTCGCCCTCGATGCGGCCGCTCACCTCCGCGACCTTGGCCCGGTGCTCGCGATCGAGCGCGTCGGCGACGCGGAGGATCGACGCCATGGACTTCACCTTGGCGCGCGCGTCGCGCGAGAGCGCGCGGAAGTTGTCGTGATCCATGCTGGGCGGCGACTTCCTGTGGTAGCGCGCGATGTTCGCCACGATCGCGCGCTCCTCCGGGGTCAGGCCCATGAGGTCGCTGTGGGCGATGACGTAATAGCTGTGCTTGTGGTGCCCCTCGTAGCGGACGAAGTCGCCGATGTCGTGGAGCAGGGCCGCCGCGCGCAGGAGGATCCGGTCGCGCTGGCCGAGGCGATGGCGCGGGGCGAGGTCGTCGAACAGCCGCTCGGCGAAGCGGGCCACGAGCGCGCCGTGCTTCTCGTCGAAGTGGTAGCGGCGGCCGAGCCGGACGCAGGCGTCGCTGACCGCGGCGGCCTCTCCGCGGAAGTCGGGGCCGAGGAAGTGGGCGTGGGCGAGATCGACGAGAACGCCCTCCTTGAGCCCGACCCCGGGAGCGACGATGACCCGCTGCGCGAACGCCCGGGCGATGCGGCCCAGGATCGTCGCCGCGGGGACGATGGTGTCGGCGCGGTCCGGGCGCAGGCCGTAGATCTGCGCGCGCTCCTCGGGCGTCTTCGACGCCATCTCGTCGAGCAGGCGGGACATCGCGCCGACGTCGATCGCCCGCCCCTCCGCGGACCCGGCCGGCGCGGGGCAGAGATCCGCGAGCGTCTCGATGTTGCCGCCCGTGCCGACGAGCAGATCGATCCCCGAGCCCGATCCCTCGCCGAGCAGCTCCACGATCTCGCGCGTCGCCTCGACCATGACGCGATCGACGTACTCCTCGACGAGCCGCCGGTGCCCCGCGTCGACCGGGCGGCGATCCTCGAGGAAGGCCTCGACCATCCGCACCGTCCCCACGGGGAGCGAGCGCGAGAAGACGGCCCCGCGGCCGCGGAGCAGCGTGAGCTCGGTGGAGCCGCCGCCGATGTCGACGAGGAGCGCGGTCCGCTCGCCGAGCGCGACGCGCTCGCGGACGGCGAGCTGGACGAGGCGCGCCTCCTCGATCCCCTCGATGACCTCGATGTGGACGCCGGCCTCCCGCGCGGCGCGCTCGACGAAGAGGTCGCCGTTCTGGGCCTCGCGCGCGGCGCTCGTCGCCACCGCGCGGTAGCGGTCGACCTTGGCCGCATCCATCGCCGTGCGGAAGCGCCGGAGCGCCTCGCAGGCGGCGCCGATGACCCCCGACTCGAGCCGGCCCTTCGTGAACACGTCGTGCCCGAGACGCACCGAAGCGCGATCCGCATGGACATCGCGGAACGGGTGGAAGCGCGGCGCGTCGGGCGCCCCGGTCGCGGCCCCGGCGAGCGCCGGATCCCGGCCGGCCCCGAACGCCCCGAGCGCCGGAGGATCGACGTCGACGATGCGAAGCCGGATGGCGTTGGATCCGATGTCGATCGCAGCGAGCCGCGCCATGTCGGGAGAAGTAGCGAAGCTCCGGGCGGTTGGCTACTCTCATGCCGCTCATGTCGAGGAAGCTTCATCAAGGCTCGGGGGCTCCCCATCTAGGCCCCCTTCCGCATCGACCTTCAGCGCTCGCGCCCGCGCCCGGGCAGGCTCTGGACGCGCGCCGTCTCCTCGGCGGCGCGCGACGAGCGGCGCGCCTCGCGCTGGGGATCGCGACCGCGGCGCTCGCGCTGGCGGCGTGCAGCGGCGGCGAGGCGCGCGCGCCGAACCCGCTGCGCGCCCTCGACGAGCGCAGGGCGATCGAGGTGATCCGCCGCGCGATGGCGCACGAGGGCGCGCAGCCGGCGCGCGGGCGCGAGGTCGAGCTGACCAGCGGGCAGAAGGTGCGCGTCGATGTCGGCGTGCAGAGCCGCGCGTACGGCGTCGTCTACGTGACCGAGGAGGACGCCCAGGCGCTCGGCGCCGCGATCCCGCCGCCGAACGGCCGGGACGAGAAGCTGCGCATCGTCCGCGGCGGGCCGGACGGGGCCATTCGCCTCGTGCTCCTCTACCAGCAGAACTACCTCTACGACGACCTCGTCGGCGAGTCGCACGAGCGCACGACGATCACCGCCGAGCGCGAGCTCACGCGCGACGTGCAGGACTTCATCACCTACGCGCGGACGCAGAAGTTCCAGTGAGCGCGCGCGAGGAGGGCGGGCCGGCGCGCCGCCGGGGGCACAGGAGAGAGCGAGACGCCGCCGAGGAGCGCGCGCGACGCGCGCTCGGCGGCGGGGGGTTGCTGCTCGTCGCCGGGCTCGCGCTGGTCGGCGTCGGGCCGTCGGACGCGGGCATGGGGCTCACGGTGCTCGCGCTCCTGGTGCTCATCTACGGGATCCACAGCTTCGGCCGGCTGGGGACGGAGCGCGACGGACGAAGCGAGCAGGCGCGGGCTCCGTCGCGTTGAGGCTTGCGGAGCGGGGCGCGTTCGAGCAGCATCCGCCGCCATGCAACGCCCTACGCGCCAGCACCAGCACCTCACCCTCAAGGTCACCCAGAAGCAGGAGCGGAGCACCCAGAGCTCCCGGAAGCCCGGCCGCAAGCACAAGCGCTGGAGCAAGTTCCTCGCGCAGTACGCGCCGCTCGTCGCCGGCGCCGAGACGGCCGCCTCCGCCGAGAGCTGAGCTCCCGCCGCCGGCCGAGGACGCCCTGGCGCCCGGCCTTCACGATTCCTTCCCACGCATAATTTTTCACTAAATTACATGCCGACGCAGGCCGCCTCCGCTCCCGACGAGGCGGCGGCGCCTCCGCCCGCGTGGCGGCTGTGCCGCCCGTGCCGCGAGCCGCTACGGCGGATGTGCCGCCACTGTGCGACGCGGCCACCGCACCGCTGTCTCTCCATGGATCGTGGATTTTCGTGATGGGGTCGCGCTCATCTCGCCACGTAGCCAAGAGAACGCCCCCTCTCGGCGTCTGATACGCGATAGCCAGGCGGCCTGTCACCCACTCCGCGCGAGACGGGCGCGCCGGCTCCGCGCGCGCATGGCGCGCGAAAGGGCCCACTCCATCTCTCGCGCAAGGAAGGATCCATGCCCGCTCGTCCTCCGTCCCGCGCTGCCCGCGCGGCAGCGTCGCTTTTGTGCTCTCTCGTCGTCGGCGGCACATCACTCCTCCCGGGGTGCCTGAGCCGCCCGATAGCCCATCAGGACACGCGCACGACTGGCACCGTCGTCGAGCGGCTCCCGCGGCGCGTCGACAAGATCGATCTCCTCCTGACCATCGACAACTCGGGGTCGATGAAGGACAAACAGGACATCCTCGCGCTGGCCGTGCCCGACCTCGTGAGGCGCCTGGTCGACCCCCGGTGCATCGATCCGCTGAACCCCCTGACGTCGTCCCCGCCGAGGGAGGACGGCCGCTGCCCGAGCGGCATGGAGCGCGAGTTCGAGCCCGTCGTCGACATCCACATCGGGATCATCAGCACGAGCCTCGGCAGCCATGGCGCGGACTCGTGCCGCGATGAAGGACAGTTCTTCTACAACGACAAGGGGCACCTCATCGCCCGGAGCGACAGGGACGACCACAACGACGCAGACAACGACCCGCCGACGTACCAGAACCTGGGGTTCCTCGCCTGGGATCCAGAGCAGAAGCTCAGCCCCGCGGGCGAGTCGATCCTCGACGACGGCGCGGGGCGCGGCCTGGTGCCGACGCTGACGAACATGGTCAGAGGAGTGGCCGACACCGGCTGCGGCTACGAGTCGCAGCTGGAGAGCTGGTACCGCTTCCTCGTGGACCCCGCGCCCTACGAGGCCCTCGAGGTGGTGAACGGCAAGGCGGAGCGGCGCGGCGTGGACAAGGAGCTCCTGGATCAGCGCAAGGCGTTCCTGCGGCCAGACTCGCTCCTCGCGATCATCATGCTGTCGGACGAGAACGACTGTTCCATCAAGGAGGGAGGGAATGCCTTCTGGGTCGCGAGGAATTTGACCGAATACCCAGACGGCCACAAGGAGGAGTTCCGGATGTTCCCTCCGCGCAGGGAGTGCTCGGACAAGGGCCTGGACGACCCGTGCTGCAAGTCCTGCGGGTCGGACAGGGGCGAGTGCCCGCTGGACGAGGAGACCTGCGGCCCGGACGGCCAGCTCCGTGTGCTCACGAAGACCGAGGATCCGCACAACCTGCGCTGCTTCGACCAGAAGCGCCGGTTCGGCATCGATCTGCTCTACCCGATCGACCGCTACAGGGACGCGCTCACGCAGAAACGGATCCAGGATCACCAGGGCAATCTCGTCGACAACCCGATCTTCTCGGATCTCGACCCGGACGACGAGAACAGCGCGGACCGTCCGCCGGAGTACGTGTTCTTCGCGGGCCTCGTGGGCGTCCCGTGGCAGGACATCGCGCGCCAGGACGAGGCCGGTCAGCCCGATCTCCGGGAAGGCAGGGACCAGGACGGCAACCGCGTCGGCGGCTTCAAGAGCGCCAAGGAGCTGAACGCTCCCAGCGCGAGCTTCGCGAGCACCTGGGACATCATCCTCGGAGATCCGAAGTCGCGCCGGAGCCCCGGCGATCCCCACATGATCGAGTCGCCGCTCCCCCGCGATGGCGAGAACCCGATCACCGGGACGCGCATCGCCGGCCCGGACTCGCCGGACGACGCCAACGACATCAACGGCCATGAATGGAACCCCAACCCGAGCGTCGGTGACCTCCAGTACGCTTGCACGTTCGAGTTGCTCGAGCCCGTGACGGGCGGGGACTGCAAGAGCACGGAAGACCGAGACAGCCCCCTGTGCCAGGACAACCCCGACGGCACCGACAGCAACCTCCAGGTCAACGCGAAGGCCTATCCGGGCCTGCGGCAGCTCGAGCTCATCCGGGACCTCGGGGAGCAGGGCATCGTCGGCTCCGTGTGCCCGGCGCAGCTCAGGTTCCCGGAAGAGGACCGGCTCGACTTCGGCTATCGGCCGGCGATCGGCGCGATCGTCGATCGCCTGAAGACGAAGCTCGGCGGGCAGTGCCTGCCCCGCGCGCTCCAGCCGGACGAGAGCGGACAGGTCAG
Source organism: Sorangium sp. So ce327 (assembly GCF_051530205.1). Classification (NCBI taxonomy): domain Bacteria; kingdom Pseudomonadati; phylum Myxococcota; order Polyangiales; family Polyangiaceae; genus Sorangium; species Sorangium sp. So ce327. Next base: position 8,423,335 of record NZ_CP150330.1, read on the forward strand.
CTGCCTGGTCCTCGAGGCGCGGAGCACGGCCGAGGGGAAGTGCGGCTGCGACGGGCTGACGGCGCGGCGGGAGGTGCTCCACGAGAACCTCGCCGCGAAGCGGATGGTGCTCGACGATCCGGTGGCGGCGGTGAACGGCTGGAACTGCGTCTGCGAGGTCGAGCAGCTGAAAACGCCGGACGAGCTCGCGGCGTGCCAGAACACGGTGCCTCCTGCGCCTGTCGAGGTCGGCGGCGAGAAGGTGCACGGGTGGTGTTATGTCGACCCGCGGCTCGGCTTCGGCCGAGACGAAGTCGTCGCCAAGTGCCCGTCCACAGAGCGCCGCCAGGTCCGGTTCACCGGCGACGGCGCAGCCCTGGACGGCGCGACGCAGTTCGTCATCTGCACCGGCGACACCGCCAACCAGTAGCGCGGCGCAGACAGCAGCGATCCGCGGTGATGGCCGCGGTCGTGGAGAGGGTCGAGCTTCCGTGGCTCGGAGCGGTGCTCAGGCAGGCGCCGCTCGCCCCGGACCCGCGCTTCGCGGATCTTTGCAATCAGCGTGAAGGGCCGCCTTCTCGGCGCGAAAGCCGATAGACTGTGATGCGTGGACTCCACGGCACACCACGGCGCGGAGCGGCCTCCGTCGGTTCCTTCTTCAGCCAGGTACGACCCCGAGCACGGCACGTTCGAGCTCGTGGAGACCGACGCCGACGGCCGCCGCTCGGGCGAGTGCGACGTCTACCGCGCGAGCGACGGCTCGTTGCTCTCGCGCTGCTCCTACGCGGGCGGGGTGAAGGACGGACCGTTCACCTTGTTCCACCCGAACGGTCAACCCGCGCAGCGCGGGCGCTACCGGGGCGGAGAGCTCGACGGCGAGGTGGTTGTGTACGGCAGCGACGCCCCGACGGAGCTCAGGCTACGACCGTGCTGTGTGCCGCCCGGCGCCTGGGAGCTGCGAACGCGCTATCGGCAAGGGAGCATCCTGCGCCAGGTCTTTCACGACCGCGACGGGTACCCGATCTCCTCGGACGGCTCCCGCTGGCCCGAGCAACCGGCCGGCGTCGCCGGAGAGGCCGACTACGACCACGGGTCGCAACGATGGCTGGTCCGCGAGGAGGACGACGCCTCGGCCTCGCTCATCGACCGTTACTTCACGCGCGAGGGCAAGCCCTCTCAGGAGATCGAGGTTCGCGCTGGCGCGCGTGTTCGCGAGCTCCGGTACGACGCGCTGGGCCGCCCTTCCGAGGAGCGGCACTTCGATCCCCAGGGACGTTTCCACGGCCCGTCCGTCCGCTGGTTTCCCGACCCGGACACGAGCCCTTACCTCGACCGGCGCGTGCGCGAGGAGCGCGGCCAGTATGCGCACGGTCACCCGGTCGGAGCGTTCACGGGGCTCGACGCGGACGGGGCGCCGGTGGTTCGACGCGAGCTCGGCGCGGCCCTCGACGAGGCGAGCCTCGGCGCATCGCCCGCGCTCGCCGAAGAGATCGCGGCGTGGGACGCCGAGCGCGTCTGGGCGCTCGCGCGAGAGCTCTTGCAGGAGGGCCGCGCGCGCGAGGCCTGCTGCGCCGCGGCCCGCGCGGCGGCCCGCGGAGGCGAGCGAGAGAGGCTCGCCGAGTTCCTGCGCGGCGCGACGCTGCAGCCGAGACCCGAGGTCGTGGAGCAACGCGGGCGAGCGCTGCTCGAGGCGTCCGACGCGACCGCGCTCGGCGTCCTGGACGAGCTCTTGCTCGGCGCCGAGCCGAGCGCGGCTTACCGCATGTTCGCCGCCGTCTTCCGGGGCTCGCGTCGCGTTGCGCTCTCGCTCGTCGAGGCGGCGCTGCTGCTCGTGCCCGAGTGCCGCTCGACCTGCATCACGCGCGCGCTCCTGCGGATCGATCTCGGCGACACGCGCGGGGCGCTCGAGGACGCCGACCGCGTCGAGGCCGAGGCCCCCGCCGTGGCCGAGCACCTCAGGACCTTCGTGCGGCTGCTGTACCCGGAGTTTGCTTTCTGGCCGGCGCGCCAGGCCATCGATCCGGTGCCCGGCGACGCATCGGTCACGGTCGAGCTCGATCAGCCGATCGAGCAGGTTCAGCAGAAGGTCCGGCTCTACGCCACACGCCTCCTGCGCCTGCGCGAGGCCGTGCAGCGCGGCCTGCCGGGCACGGAGCCCTGTCCGTGGCTCCCGCCCGACCTGTCGCACCTCTTGCCGGACGGGCCGGTGGCGCTCGCGCGGACAGAGACGACCTTGACCGAGGAGACCGAGAATGGCGTCGAGACCGTCGAGCTCACCGTGGACGAGGCGCTCGACCCAGGAGCCCTGCCAGTCTCTCTCCTGATGCGCAGGGCCCGAGCCGAGTGGGCCGCCCTCTGCTGGCTTTGCTGGTCGGCCGGCCTCGACCAGGTCGCGTTGCCGGAGCGCATCGCGCACCGGCCCGACTTCACGGCGGCGGTCAACATGTCGCTCACCCGCTGGTTCCGCGCGCGCGACCAGCTGCAGACCGGCGGGCTCGTCAGCCGGGTGCGCGGCGTACCGGGCTTCCTCTGGGAAGGGCACGACATCGGAGAGCTCGACCCCACGCTCGCGGGCATCGCGGCCGACGAGCACTTCGAGGTGCGCTGCCTCTTCGTGTGGCTCATGTTCCAGGAGAACGTCTCCCCGTTCCAGAGCGATATCCGCGCGGCGTGAGCGCCGAGTCAGGCACCATCTCGCCACAGCGGACAGGTCGAGGCGTGGCGGTCCTGCGCGCGACGGGTGACCCCTTGAGCTCGCGCGTCGCGCCGATCGCTCTCAGCGGTCTGTCTGGCGCCTCGCTTGCATCCGCTCCCGCGCATGCATCTACACCGGATGAAGACTCCAGGTCTCGCGCACATCGCCTACCTGCTCGGCAACGAGGACGAGGCGATCGTGGTGGACCCGCGGAGGGACATGGACGAGGTCCTCGCGGCGGCCCGGGAGAGGGACCTCGTGATCAAGTTCATCCTCGAGACGCACCGCCACGAGGACTTCGTCATGGGATCTGCCGCCCTCGCGAAGGCGACGGGCGCGAAGATCGTGAGCTTGGATCATCCGCTCTTCGGACAGAGCGACATCCGGATGCGGGACGGCGAGGAGCTCGACCTGATCGGGCTGCGCGTCCGCGCGCTCCATACGCCGGGACACACGCCCGAGAGCACCTGTTATGCCGTGTTCCTCCCGGACGCGCCCGGGCGCGCCTTTGGCGTCTTCACCGGCGATACGCTGTTCATCGGGGAGACGGGGCGGACCGACCTGCCCGACCGCGACAAGACCAGCGACAACGCGCGCCTCCTCTTCGCGTCGGTGCACGAGAAGCTCGTCCCGCTCGGCGATCAGGCGCTCCTCTGGCCCGCCCACGGCTCCGGCTCGGTCTGCGGGGGCAACATCGCGGAGCGCGATGATTCCACGCTCGGCCTCGAGCGCGCCTACAATCCCGTCTTCGTGAAGTCGGCCGACGACTTCGCCCGCGCCAAGGTCGCGGAGCGCATCCCGCGCCCACCCTATTTCAGCTTGATGGAGAGGCTGAACCTCGAAGGGGGCAAGCCGCTCTCCGTGAAGCCCGGCGAAGTGCCCTTCCTGCCGCCAAACAAGTTCGCGTCGGAATCCAAGCAGGGGCTGGTGCTCGACGCGCGCGACCCCGAGGCGTTCGCGTCGGGGCACCTGCCCGGCTCGCTGAACCTCTGGTTCGCCGGGCTCCCGGTGTTCGGCGGGTGGGTCGCGGACGAGACGACCCGGGTATACCTGGTCGTCTCGCGCGCCGCGGACATGGAGGCGGCGGTCCTGCACCTCGCGCGCGTCGGCGTCGATCACGTCTCCGGCGTGCTCGCCGGAGGGTTCGACGCATGGCGGGACGCGGGCATGCCCATCGAGAAGACGGGCACGATGACCCCGCGCGAGCTCCACGACGCGGGCGACGCCGTCGCGGTGCTCGACGTCCGCGATGATCAGGAGTTCGAGGCGGAGGGGCACATCGAAGGCGCGCGGCACATGTACGTGGGATATCTCGACGAGCACTTCGAGAAGATCCAGCCCGCGCTGCCGCGTCATGGCCGCATCGCGCTCGTCTGCAGCGTCGGGCATCGCGCTGGGCTCGCGACGAGCATCCTCCGTCGCCGCGGCTTCACCGAGGTCGCCAACGTCCTCGGCGGGATGACGGCGTGGGAGAAGCTCGGTTTGCCGAAGAAGCAGGGCCCCGAGCGCACGGTGACCACCATGGATATCGAAGGAGCGCGACGATGAGCTCGCAGGGAGGCGCGCGCTGGGCACCGGAGATCGCCGGGCTCGCGATCGGAGCGCTGGAGACGTTCGCGATGGGGACCGCGAAGCGGCCTCTCGGCGTGACGTCCGCGTTCGAGACGGCGGCGAGCGCGCTGGCGCGCCGGCTCGCGCCGCAGGCCAGCCGGGTGAACGAGTTCGTGGCCAAGCGGGAAACGACGCCGAAGATCGACTGGGAGGTGCTGCTCGCCCCGGGCATCGTCCTTGGCGCGTTCCTGGCTTCGCGCGCATCGGGCGCGCGAGGATCCACGCTGCCGGACGCGTGGCGGGCGCGGTTCGGGGAGAGCCGCGGAAAGCGCTACGCGGCCGCGTTTTGCGGGGGCGCCCTGATGATGTTCGGCGCGCGGCTCGGCAAGGGATGCACCAGCGGGCACGGCATCAGCGGCACGATGCAGCTCGCCGCGGCGAGCCTCGCGTTCGACGTCGCGATGGGCGTGAGCGCCGCCTTGACGGCGAAGCTCCTGTTTCGAGGAGGCGCGCGATGAAGCGGGATCCGCTCGGAAGACTGGTGCTCGGCCTCGCGACCGGGACCGCATTCGGCGCCTTTCTCCAGCGAGGAGGGGCCTCGGATGCCGACCTCATCCTCAAGCAGCTCCTGCTGCGCGACAGCAGCATTGCGCGGATCATGTCGAACGCGGCGGCCGCCGGCTCGATCGGCACGCACGGCCTGCGCGCGGCCGGCGCGACCGAGCTCGACGTGAAGCCGTTCCAGGTACGTTCGGTGATCCTGGGCGGCGTGGCCTTCGGCGCTGGCATGGCGATCCTCGGGTATTGCCCCGGCACGACCCTCGCCGCCGTCGGCGAAGGCCGGCGCGACGCGATGTTCGGGCTGCTCGGGATGGTCGCTGGAGCGCTCGCCTTCATCCGCGTGTACCCGCACATCAAGGAGGTGGTCGAAGAGACGGACCTCGGCAAGGTCACCCTCCCTTCGGCGACGAAGACGTCCCCTTGGCCCTGGGTGGCTGGCCTCGCCGGGCTCGCGGGCGCAGCGGCGCTCGTCAGCCGCGTGCGGGTGGCGTGATGGATTGGAGCGCGACGAGGACGCGTCAGTCGAGGATCATCACGGCGGTCTCGCCCCCGATGTCCAGGCGCGAAAGAAAAGACTCTAGGGCCTCCATGGACAGGGGGGCCCCCCTCACCGCCAGCGCGGATTCACGAACGCTGGTGAGCGCTGGGAGCCAGTCGAAGCTCGTGAGCTGACCCGAGCTCACGACTCTGAGCTCACCCACCTCCGCGAGGGCGCCGAACCCTTCGAGGCCCGGGCCTTCCAGCAGATGCATCTGAAAATTCGCGCCAACGCGGCGCAGGTTGCGCAGCGCGGTGAAGTCGTCCGTGTGGTTGCGGAAGAGGGTCAGCGAGCCGTCGATGTGGATGAGGGAGGAGAGCGGCTCCAGAACGCCTGGCGTCACGTCGCTCAGGTGGATCGAGCCCCGGAAGCGGGTGCATCCGGCCAAGCCCGTGTAGGGCTCGATCGCCAGATCGCCCGGCTGGCCACACACCATCGCCTCGGCATCGGGGTCCGGCGGCTCCTTGGGAACGGCGTTCGTGAGGGACACCAGCGCGCCGCTGCGCACGCGCGACGTCGCGAAGGACTCCAGCGCTTCAGCGGTCAGCTGCGCGTTGCGCCGAGCGATCATCGAGGCGCCGATCTCCGCGAGAGCAGGAAGCCACGAGAAGTCGGCAAAGCCGCTCTGGTAGAGCCATAGCCCGGAGACGACCTGGAGCGACTCCAGGCCGCGCAAGGCCTCCGGCGCTCCCACGACCAGCAACCGACCTTCGATCCGCGTCAGGTTGGACAGGGGTCCGAGATCCTCAGGAGGCGAGTAGAGCAGCAGGGATCCCGCTATTTCCCTGAGATCCATGAGCGCGTCGATCGTCTCGGGCCCGTCCAAGGCCAGCAGATGAAGCGTGCCGAGGAAGCGCGTGCAGCCACGCAAGCGCTCCAGCTCGGGCGCGGGCCCGGTCGCCTCGTCGAGGACGTTCGCGCCCACCGCGATCACCTCCCCCGCCGTCCCGCAGTCACGCCCCTCGGCAGATCCGGCTTGCCCGCCCCCGGACGGCTCGGCGGCCCCGGAGCCGCCGCTGCCAGCTGTCGCGCCGCCTCCGCCGCCTCCGCCGCCCGCGACGGCGCTCGAAGCTCCCGTGGAAGCGCCGCCTGTCGCTCCGCCCGGGCCGTCGGGGGTGGTGCCGCAGGCCGCAGCACCGAGGAGCAGCAACCCCGCCGCGCCGCTCAGCCCGCGCCGCAACATGAGCCTTTCCCCTCTTCCCCTCGCATGGTCGCCCGATTCTAACAGAGCTCTCACGCGCGAGGCACGCTGGACTGAAGCGGCGCCGGCGGGCGGGCTAGTTGCCTGCCGTGTGGGCGATCGCGAAGATGAGGTTGCGCCCGAGCCGGATGCCCTGCGGCGTGCGGAACGCCTCGAGCTCCTTCGCGAGCCGCGCTCGCACCTCGCGCTTCTCCTCGGGGCTCAGGTGCGAGAGGTGATTGCCGAACGAGCTCGACCCGCTGTGCCTCAAGATCTCGTCGACGTCGGCGGCGTGGTCGACGAAGGTGAGGATCTCCACCGTGTCGGCGATGAAGCCGGCGCGCTCGAGCAGCGCTCGAGCCTCGTCGACCGTCAGCTTGTGCGGGCGATTGCCCTCCGCGTCTCTCCCGAGATCGGCCAGCACCTTGCGCTGGATCGGCTCGAGCTGGTGCGGCTTCTCCCGCGATCCCGTGCTGAATCCGAGCTTGCCGCCGGGCTTCAACACGCGCGCCGCCTCGGCGATGGCGCGCTCCTTCTGGGCTTCGTTCAGCCAGTGAAGGACGCTGTTCAGGTACACGACGTCAAAGCTCTTCGAGGCGAAGGCGGAGAGGTCCTCGGCGCGGCCGACCGCGGTCGCGAGGTTCGCGCGGGCCTTCTGCCGGGCGATGTCGACGCGGAGCGGCAGGGGATCGATGGCCGTCACGCTGCCCTCGGGGCCGACGATCTCTGCCACGTGAGCGGCGAGCCGGCCGGTGCCCGCGCCGACGTCGAGCACACGCTGGCCGCGCCGCACGCCCAGCGTTTCGATGAGGAGCTTGCCGTGGTTGAACTGCCGGTCGCTGCCGTGCTCGTAGGCCTGGGCGAGCTCGGGGGTGTCGAGAGAGAGGCTGATGGTGGTCATGCCGGCCGCCCGAGCAGGGCCCGTGCCGGCGCCCGGCGCCGCGCTGGCAGGGCCCGCGCGCCGGAGCGCCGCGCCGCCGGCGAGGACCCGGGCGCGGCAGATCGAGGTCGCCGCTGCCCGCGGGCCAGCAGCGATGCTGCTCTGGTGCTGCGCCGCGAGCAGCGTGGCCGCGCGGCGAAAGGGGGCGGGCAGGGACGGCGGCGGGTCCGATGCGCCGGCGCGGCGCCCGATGGCGCATCGGTCGGACGTCGTTTGGACGCGAAGACGCAGCTTCGCCGTGCGTCGGGCTGACCTCGTACCTATCTTCTATGCTGCTGCCCCCAGGCCCCCGGTGCTTCGTTCGCAGCCTGGAGGATCGCCTGCCACGCCCCCAAGCACCGCTCCTGCTCCGCCACGAAATCGTGCGGATCGAAGTGTGACCATCTCCCTGTCTGCACGGCCAGCTCCCTCGACAACCGCCTCCGATCCTCGATCGGGAGCGCAAGCCTCGACAGCTCTTGAAGCGACACCGATGGCGCGTATTTCTGCCCGCGCCGCAACCGATGTTTCGGGTCAAAGCTCGCCCGGTGCTCCGACCAGTATGCCCTCCAGCGCGCAGGATCCGTCGACGGTATACCCAGCGTCTCCTTCGACCCGACCGGCGCGCGATCGCGCGGATCACCCACCAGCTCTCCAAGAGGCCGACGTCCAGGAAACGGCTCCGGATTCGGATCGATCACCACCACGTCCTGCAGCGCCGCCGCGTCGACCTCCATGTCCTCGACAAGGCCCGCGCCGAGCAGGCGATCGAGCGCGGCGCCGGCGGCAAGCGCGACCTCCTTTGCTGCGCACTCCAGCAGATCCAGCAGGCTCGGGATTGCCTCCACGAGCCCAGCCCACCCGACCGCCTCAACTGCCGAAGGCGTTGGAGAGCGCTGCATTCGCTCGAGCAGCCACCAGGCGTCCTCCTCGCCGGCGACCAGCGCCAGCCGCGCCAGCGCCCGGTCCCCGAGCGCTCCCTGGGCCGCCCTGCGCGCTGCCTCGGCCGCGCGCCCGTGCGCCGCGATCAACATGGCATCGAGCCCCGTCGTCTGGACGTCGAGGCTCTCGTGTGCAAGCGCCCGCTCCAGCGCCCGGTCGAAGCGCGGATGTCTCACCGCAGCGAGCGCAGATAACCCGTATGCGAAAATGCGGGTGTCCTCCTCATCGCTCAGCGCTTCGAGCTCCGTGGGCGTGAACCAGCCGCGGTATGCCAGCAGCTCCACGGCGATCGCCCGGCACCCGCGCTCGGACGACGCGCTCAACGCCCTCAGGCTGCTCGGCAGGCACGGGCTCCGCGCGAGCTTCATGGCAGATACGAACGCCTCGGCGACGACCGGATCGCCTGGGCCGAACCGGAAGAGCACCCGCTCGGCACAGGCGAGCGTGTCACGCCCCTCGATGCACCCTCCGATCATCGCAGCAGCAAATACACGCATGGGATCGGCGGTCGGCGCGTCCATCGCTAGCGGCTCAATGTGTGCGATCGCCGTCGGACCGAGCGCGGCCAGCGCGTCGATGGCGGCAACCATGCGTTGCTCCAGAGCTCGGGACGAACGCCAGTCGTCCCCAGGGAGCGGCGCCCGCTGGACTCCGAGCATCCCGATCTCCTCGAAGCACACCCGCGACCAGCGGCGAACGAAATCACCCTCCGACACCGCGGTCGACGGCGCGAACGCGAAGCCGGGAGGAGCCGCTTCTCCAGCCAAGACCGGCTTGACCGGCCTCGGTGCCGGCCTGGCAGGACGAACGAGCGCCATCCTCCGCTCCGTCGCCAGGCGGCGCATCGCCTCGGCCATGGCCGCGAGCTCATCGAAGGTCCTCGGCTCCGCCGACGCGGGCTCGGGCTCTTCAGGCGCGGGTTCAGGCACCTTCGGCGCGCGGAACGACGGTACGAGCGAAGCCCGCGCGACGACGTGCAGCGGCGGAAGATCGACCCCCGCGCGTAGCAAGGGAGCGCTCGGTTCGGCGAGCGACGCAGTGGGGAGCCGCTCCTCGGCGGCGACGAGCTCTGCGCAGGCGTCCCGGAGCGAAGCGAGCATCCGAGGCAGGCCCGCTTGCGCCAGGAGAACAGCCGCCGCCCATACATGCCCGTGCGCGCGCCCCACGGCCGTTCCACGATCAGCACGGCCATCAAACGCATCGTATAGCGCGCCAAGGCCGCTCTCGAGCTTGCGCGCAGCGGGCGCAAGGTGGGCGCTCGGCTCACGCTGTCCTTCGATGAAGCGCGTGACCGCGTGAATCAGTGAATGCGCGCGCTCCCAATGCATGACCCAGGGCACAACGGCGTCGCAGGCGGCGAGGTCGTCGGACATACGTGGCCGCCTTACCTGAACCCTTCCCCGCGCACGTTCCCTGCGAGAGCGACGCGTCTGCTGCGGATCGACATGGTTCAAAGCCCTCCCTTGTTCAAGAATCCTGGGCTGCCGGTGGTTCCCACCATCCCGAGCTCCACGAACACGATCGGCGCCCCCATCACGATGAACGACGGACCGCCCGTGTTGAGGCTGACCACCTCCTTCATCGTCCCTGGCTCGTTGCCGTGACATGCCTTGAAGCTCGATCCTACCGTCAGGATCTTCGCGCCGCCCATCTTCGTTCGTACCGGCGCGTTCTTGATACCCTCGGCCGAGCTCGCGAACACCGGATAGGGCACCGGGATCGGGCTCGGTGCGGCCGGCGTCGTGCACACGCTGACCGCCAGCGGGACCATCTGGTGCCCTGATCTGGCCGTGATGCAATCCATCATGCAAGCTGTGATGCTCATGCTCACTCCTCTCCATCCGATGTTCGCGCTGCGCGCGCGAGCACCACCGCGGCCCGCGCCCCGCCGTCGTTCCCGGCAGCCGCGATCACCGCAGGCGACGGCGCAACCCCGTGCTCCCACGCCGTCGCCGCGATCGCGACGAACAGTGGCATCGCCGCGGCACCCAGATAACCGATCCGCTGCGCTGGCGACTCGATGACATACGGGCGGCCGAGCACGTCCTGTAGCCTGACGAACGCCGCCTGCCACTCGCGGAGCCGCCGCATCTCGCCCGTGAGATCGGTCAACATCCACCCCGCCGTCTGCCCAGCCCGCGCCAGCGGCTCGGCCGCCTGCCGCGTCGCGCTGGTCAGCCCGAGCGCCTCATAGGCGGGCGTATCGTCGTGGGGCCCAGCGCGCTCCTGCCCGGTCCCTACGCCGACCACGCGCGCGACGGTGCGGAGCCCCTGCCGGCCCGCGTCCGCGTCACGCATCAACGCGAAGAACGCCGCCCCCTCCCCCGGAATGCGCGCGTCCAGGTTGTCGGGAGAAAAGAGCCGCCCGCTCTCCTCGAGCGCTGCAATCGCACGCGGGTCGTAATCGCTGTGGACGCCGCCCAGGATCACCGCGTCGACCTCCATCGAGGAGAGCGCGTTCAGCGCCTCGAGCAGGAGCGGCCCCAGCGCCGCCTCGCCGCCTGCAACGATCTCCACCGTCGCCGACGTCGAACGCTTCACCGCCGCCGCGAGGAGCCTCGTCGCCGCAGGGGCGTCCCGAGCTCCTTCATCCAGCGCGAGCTGGACCAGGATCTTGCCGTCGCCGATCCGCGAGACGGCCTCATCGAACGCGGGCGCCGCGAGCAGGACGAGCCGCTCCGGCCCCACGATGCGTGGATCGATCGTCGGTACGAATCCCATCGTGATCGCCTCGCCCGCCGAGTTCGCGAGCGGCGCCTCGACGACGGCCGGGAAGCCCGAGCGCAGCAAGAACCCCGTCTGTCGGGCGTTCAGCCCGATCGGCGTGCGTGCCCCGACCTCGACGACCCCGACTGCGCTCACCCGGCCTCCGTCTCGGTCACGACGATCTCGACGTCCCTCATGCGCCGCGGCGCCTGGAACGACGCACGCCACACGAGCTCGACAACCACGCCTGGAGGAGCGAGCGCGTCGATCAGGACCGTATCGAGCTCAGGTAGAAGCATCTCAGGCGCGCGACCCCTTGTCTTCATGGCGACCGCCACGGCGGTCCTGGGCAGTCGAAATACCATCGTTCCCTGACCCGGCGTAAGGTTGAGCAGAACCACCTCTTCTCCACCACGCACCGCCGGCGTCGCGACGAGCCCCGGTGAGGCGCACGAATTGGCGCGATCGTCGTGGTCCAGGGGCAAGAGAGGCGCGCGCTGCCTTTGCCACGCAGCATCATAGGTCCCCAGATAACGCCGCCGTGGCTGCCAGTGACGGCCAATCGCCCCGAGCCCTGCAGGCGCCGGGCGCGTGCTCACCGAGCGGATGAGATCCGCCGGGTCCTCGATGAAGGGCGCGGGCTTGTGTGTGAGCGCTTCCGGGTCGCGCGCGATCCCCATCCCCACCGGATTCCTGGGCTCCTCCACAGGGTGCGACGGATCGCTCCGATCGAGCCCGCCCCACGCGTGGTCGTACCGCACCTCGATACCTGTCGTGGGGCGCGGCTTCGAGAGCCCGGCGCCGTTCGCCTCCCAGACACGCAATCCGAAGATCCGGACGACCTTCTCCAGGCTGCCGAGCCGCACGCCGGCGTCGAAGAAGGGAACGGCCCGTCCGCCGGGCGCGTGCGCCGCCGCTACCACGATGACGTCCGTGCCCGGCTTGGCGACGCACAGATCCGCAGGATACTTGATGCTGCTCTTCTCCGGATCACCCCACGGCACATCGGCGCTGCGGATCCGGCGCTGTACCGCTCTGTCCGAGATCTCGAGCTCGCTCTGCCCCTCGGCCGAGACGAACGTCGCCTTCACGACGACGACGAGGCGCTCGCCTTCCTTGCCGACGAGCAGGAACGGCGCGGCGACGAAATCGGTCCTGTTGTCCACACGCGGCGGATCCATGGCTGCCTCACAGCAACGATACGTTGCGCTTCAACCTGACGTTCGGCGCCGTGATCGTGACGAGCCCAGCCTTGATTGTCACCCCTCCGCCGTCGATGACCACCTCGCTCGGGCCGCATTTGAACACGATGGCCCCCGCGGCGTCCACCTTGTGAAAAGCCCCGATGAACATGCCCTTGCCGCCCGCCATCACGGCGTGGGAGCCGCCGATCCTGTCGACCACGGCGCCGCCCACCATCGTGGTCCGACTACCGCCGACCGTCTCCGCCTCCGCCGCGCCGCTCACGACGACAAGGCCGGCCGCCTGCTCCGTCTTGTCGGCCAGGCACGTCTCGGCCCGCGTACCGGCGACGAGCTCGATCCGCGCAGCGCCGATCCGCTGCGACCGCGCGCCCCCGACCGTCGTGTGAATGCCGGCTGCCGCGATCGTGGCCTTCATGCCCCCCACGGTCTCGTCGTGCGTCGAAGCGCACACGTTCACGGAGTGCCCCGGTCCGGCAGCGCTGTCCGATGCCGAGCTGCTCGCCGATGCGCCCTCCTCCGTCGCCCCGGGGGTGCCCGAGGGGCCAGCGCCGCCGCCCGCGCCAGCACCCGACGCATTGCCGGGACGCGCCGAACCGGCGTTCATCGCGCCTCCGAGCAGCGCGTCGAACCAGCCGGATCCATCGCCCGAAGCCGCTGGCCCGCCGACGGCTGCCCCGAGGGACGCGCCGAACGCGGCCGGCGAGGGCAGGCTCGCCACCGCGTCGAGCGCCTTCGTCGTGGCGCCCATGTCCCCGACGTCCATGGCGTCCATCGCAGCTCCCAACTCCCCGAGCTGGCTCTCCAGCGCGTGGACTGGCAGCATCATCTGGTTGACCTTCGCCACGGCGGTCCGGTCGAGCGCCGCGAGCGCGCGGCGCGCCTCCGCCTTCGCGGCCTCTGTCGGCGCGCTCGCGGCGAGAGACAGGAGCGCGCTCGCCGGATTGCCGGTCATTTCCTTCTGCGTGCCGCCCACCGTCGTCGCGCTCGCCCCCTTGGCCGTGAGCCCATAGACGGCGTTCACCTGCACCGACCGATTGCCGCCCACGCTCGTGGTCTGTGCACCGTCGATGGTGGCCAGATAGCCGTTGGTCACCTGGATCTTCTGATCTGCGCCCACGGCGAGCCGCGCGTCGACCTTGACGCTCTTCGACTCGTCGACGCCTGTGGAGCGCGTCTTGTCGTTCGCCGTCGCAAACGTCGTATTCCGCTGGGACCTGATGCTGATCTCCTCGTGTCCAGCCTTGTCCTCCAGGCGGATCTCGTTCGCGCCCGAACCGCCCGGCGACGAGCTCGTCCGCAGCGCGCTGCGCGACTTCGCGTCGGGCAGCGCGTAGGGCGGCCTGAATCGACCGTTGAAGACGCGCCCCGTCACGACGGGTCTGTCGGGGTTTCCTTCGAGAAACTCGACGATGACCTCCCACCCCACCCGTGGCAGGAAGATAGCCCCGCTCGCCTGCGGCTGCGCCACGCGGATCCAGCACGACGCCGTATCATCGCTCTCGCCGTGGCGATCCCAGTGAAACTTGACCTTGCACCGGCCGTGCGCGTCCGTGTGGATGTCCTCGACAGGCGCGCCTTTCGGCGCGACGATCACGGCCGTCTGCGGGCCCTCGATGATCGGCGCCGGCGTCCGCTGCGGGCTGCGGTAACGGACGGTCCTCGGAACGCTCGTGGCGCGGACGAGGTACATCCCATCGCGCAGCTCGTGCACAGCCGAGGTGATGAAATGGTCACCGTCGAGCTCGTCGGGAGCGTCGACGAGCGTGAACCACCGGCCCGCGGTGAGCCGCGCGCAGCCGGAATCCAGCGCGAGGCATGCACGCTCGGCCTGCAGCGCTTCCAGCCGAACGCGGGCGAGCCGCTCCCCCTCGCGTCGCTCGGTGTACCGCCCCGGAACATCGTACACCTCGAGATCCGCGTCCGTATCCGCCGCCGCCGTCACCGTCTGATCGATCTCCGGCGCCTCGAAGTCGTAGTCACGCAGGACCACCTTGCCCGTCCTCGTGCGGCATCGCCGCACGAGGACGCAGATCGCGTCCTCGACGCCGTCGAGCCCAGCGCCGAAGCGGTAGGGGACCTCCTTGTTCCCGTCGATCGGGTCGCTCGCGGTGCTGTCGTCCTCGAAGACGACGATCTCGCCAGCGTCGCCGGCTTCAGCGTGAAAGGTGATGCCCTCCTCCTCGAGGAGCCGCGAGACGAACGCCAGCGAGCTCTCGTTGTACTGCACGCAGTACGTGCGCTTCGGATAGCTGCTCACGAGGCGCCATGACTGGCGCTGTTCGTCGATGCCAGCGCCTCGCAGCACCGCGGAGACGATCTCCTTCACGTCCTGGTCCTGATAGATGCGGCAGTCCACCTCGCGCTCGAGCAGGCCCATCCACGAGGTGAGCTGGATCCGGTACGAGGTGCCCCGAACGCCGTCGTTCGCGGGCGTCGCGGCGATCTCGACATCGGTCACCACCCCGTGCATCTCGTGCTCTGGGCCCCCCCGGCCGAAGGCGAGGTACGCGGGGCTGCCGAGCAGCTCGTCCGGATCGACGTAGATCGCGGAGCGAAGCTCGACCTCCGCCGTGGTGACGAGGCCGAGCCGGCGCTCGACCCGGAACCCGACGACGTCCCGCGACTCGATCGCCTCGGCCCGGAAGAGCGTGCTCAGCGTCCGCGGCGCCATGGCTCAGTTCTCCTTGATGACGCCCAGCTCGTCGCAGTCGCCGTCGAACGTGATCGTGACACCGGCGAGCGACACCGACGCTGGGGTCAGGGTGATCGTGGACGCCCCCATGACGACGCTGAGCGACGTCTGGGCCTCGAACACGACGTTCGCCGCCTTGACGATCTGCGCGCCCCCGGCGACTTCGAGGAAATCCGCCTCGCTCACGTCCTGACGATCCCCGGCGACGACGTTCAGGATCGCGCCGGCGGCCTTCTGGCTCAACGTGGTCCCGACCTCGACGGCACGGCCGCCGCCCGCGAGGATCACCTTGGCCGCTCCCGCTGCCTCGGTCCGGCTCCCCTTCACCGTCACGGTCCGGTCCGAGGCGGTCATCTCGATCAGCGCCGCGCCGACCGTGTCCTCCATCGTGGCCATGGTCGCCTCGTCGACCGAGCCAGCCGCGAGATCGACCTGCGCCCCGCCGATGGCCAGCGTCGAGCTCCCCGTGACGGTGCGCTCGTGATCCCCGCCCGCCTTGACATCGCGGCTGCCACCGACGGTGAGCGAATGGCTGCCGACGTCATCCACCATGAGCGTCGAGGCGCGCACCTTCTGATCGCCGCCGATCGCGAGCTCCTGGTTCGCTCCGACAGCGGCGGACAAGCTGTCGGTCACCGTCAGCGAATGGTTGGCGCCGATGGAACGCGACTCGCTGTTGCCGATGCGCTCCATCACGTTGTTTCCCGCATGGACCGAGCCGTCCCGGGACGCGTTCATGAACATCTCCTCGGCGCCCGCCCGATCGTCCATGCGTATCTCGTTCGCCGACCCGCCGCCAGGGGTAGTGGCCGTCTGCAGGGCCATCCGGGTCTTGTGCGCCGGCAGCGAATACGGGGGCGGAGACGCGGCGTTGTACAACCGCCCTCCCACGAGCGGCTGATCGGGGTCGCCGTCGATGAAATCGAGGCACACCTCCCAGCCCACGCGCGGCGTCAGCATGCCGCCGCCGAGCGGGAGCTGGCTCGTCCGGATCCACGCGCTCGATGAATCGTCGGGCTTGCCACGCCGATCCCACGGCATCAAGACCTTCACGCGACCGTGCCGATCGGGGTGGATCTCCCTGCCCGGCGGTCCCGTCGTCACGGCCGACTGCGCGCCAAGGACCCTGGCCGCCCGCGGGCCTCGCGGGGGGCGATAGCTGCTCTTCGACGTGGGGATTGCGCGGAAGGCGATGCGTCCTCCGCGCCGACTCGCGTCGCCGTGCGCCTCGGTCTTCGGGCGCGCCTCCAGGGCGATGTCGACCTCCACGAGCAGGTACTCCTGATTGAGCGGCTCGTAGGGATGGTCCGTCAGCGAGAACCTGCGCCCGGGGCGCACCCGAAGGGTGTTCGTCGTGCCGCTCGCGAGGGCGCGCCGGGCGCGGAGCGACTCCAGGAGCACCCTGGCACGACGGTCGCCCACGGCCGGCTCGGTGAACCGGCCAGGGTGCACGTACACTTCCAGCGCGCTCTCCTGGTCGTCGTCCCCTTGGGCCGTGGCGTCGAGCTTGACCCTGGGTCGCTCGAAATCATGGTCTCGCAGGTGCACGCGCCCCGGCGCCATCGTCCTGTGGCAGGAGATGGTGGTTATCGCATCGCGCGCCGTATCGAGCCCGTCTGCCGGACGGAACACCAGCTGATTCCCCCCATCGATGCCGTCGGGCTCGGTGTCGAGGAAGGTGACCGTGTCGGCCCCGGTGCTCGAATCGATGAGGAAGGAGATCCCCTCTTCCGCGAGCAGCCGCCTTACAAAGTCGAGATCCGTCTCACGGTACTGCGCCGTCGTCCGTCGCTCCGGGTAGCTCTGCGTGAGCTGCCAGCGCTGCGCCGGCGCGGGGATGCCCGCGCCGGCGAGGACCTCCTTCACGATGTCGGGAGCCGACATGTGCTGGAAGATCCGGCAGTCGGCGCGCTGGGTGAGCCGGAAGAGCCTGGGACGCGCGACGAGCCGCGTCCCGGTCTCCTCCGTGCCCCGCGGCGTGGCGCGCTCCGCCTCGACGACATAACCGGCCAGCTTGCGCTCCTCCCGGCCCTCGCGGCGCGACAGCGTGAGCAGGAGCGGCTTCCCCAGCAAGGTCGCCGGGTCCGGCCCCCCGGCGCGGTCGGTGATCTCGCACCGGAGCGAGCCGAGGTCATCGAGCGCCTCGTGCGCCTCGAGCCAGAGGAGGGGGAACGGGGCGCCGTCTATCGTGAGCTCCTGCTCGATGTCGATGATGTCTGCCACGCTGTCCGTCCCTCACCCGATCTTGAGGCTCGCCGCCTGCCGGACGATGAGCGCCGCGTTGATGGCGATCTTCGCGCCCTGGAGCGTCATCGGGCCCCCGTCGAGCTTGATCGCGCTCCCGCCGCCGTGGAACCTCCCCACGCCACCCGCGAGGACGATCTGCGGCGCCTCGACGAGGTAATCGCCGCCCGCGTCGCGCAGGTGGAGACCTCCAATCAGCTGCTTCACCGACCCGGCCTGCGTGGAGAGCGCGCCCACGCTGTGTATCTCTCCCGCGGACGACGTCTGATCCTTGCTCGTCGCGACGCTCTCGACGCTCGTGCCGGCGACGAGCTGCGCGATGAGCGCCCCTGCCGTCTCATCGTAGGTCGAGAGCATGTTGTCATCGATCGAGGCGAGCGAGACGCTGGTCTGGACCGAGCCGACGTCGCGGGTGAAGGCGCCGGTGATCTGCTGCCGGACGCCGCACGAGAGGGTGATGTGGTCCCCGCCCACGGCGTAGTCGCGCGCCCCGCCGACCTTCTCGACGAGATCGGCGCTCGCGTGGACCTGGTCATCGCCGCTCACGGAGATCGTCTGCGCGCCGGCCACCTTGATCTGGAGCGCATTGCCGACGTCGATCGACTGGTTCGCGCCCACCGTGATCGACTCGTTCGCGCCGATGGAGACCGCGTAGTTGCTCCCGACGCTGTGCTCCTCGTCGCCCCCCACGGTCTCGTCCTTGTCGTGGCCGGTGGCGATGGAGAGGTCCTTCTTGGCGGAGATGGAGAGCCCCTGGCTCGCGGCCGTGTCGCTCATCGTGATCTCGTTGTGCCCGGCGCCGCCCGGCGTGGACATGCTCTTCAGCGCGCTCCTGGCGGCCGCGCCGGGCAGGGCGTAGGGCGGCGTGTCCTCCGCGTTGAACGTGCGCCCGAGCACGAGGGGGCGATCCGGGTCGCCGTCGAGAAAGCCCACCGAGACCTCCCAGCCGACGCGGGGCAGGATCATCGAGCCGCCGAGGCCGAGCTGCGACACGCGCAGCCAGGCGCTCGACGTATCGTCCTGCTTGCCCGAACGATCCCACAGGAAGCGCACCTTGACGCGGCCGTACGTGTCGACGTGGACGGCCTGGGGCTCGCTCGACGGCCCGGTGACGATCGCTGTCTGGACGCCGCCGACCCGCGGCTTCTTCGTGCGGCGAGCCGGGGCGAACGGCGCGTCCTTCGGTATGGCGGCGAACTCGTTCTCGCACGCCTCTGCGCCGAGGCGGCCTCGCGATCGGAGCTCGGTGACGACGAACTCTCCGTCCAGGAAGGGCTCCGCCGCCCCCTCGATCGCCATCGGTGTACCGCACAGGAGCCCCGCAGCGTGTGTCTTGCCGCGGCAAACGTCCATGTCGCCCCGGAGAGAGCTCAGCCGCCGCGCTGCCTTCCGTGCGCCTTCGGTGCCCGTGGTGAACCCGCCTGGGTACTCGAAGTGGTGAATGGCTCGGTTGCCGGGCGCCGTTGCCGAGGCAGCGGGGAAGACGTCAGGCTTCTCGAAATCGTAGTCGCGCAGCGCGACGCCCGTGGTCCTCAGGGCCTTTCTCCGGCGCAGATCGAGCACCGGCCGGGCGTTCGCGCGCGCGCCCTGCCGGACGGAGAGCAGCACCTCGGGCGTCCCGTCCTGCGGCGCGAAGGCCGCCGGGTCGTCCCCCAGGACGAGCCTGTGCCCGTCTGGGCCGTGGAGGAAGAAGTAGAATATCCCCTCCTCTTCGAGGAGCCGGTGAACGAAGTCCAGCTCTGTCTCGCGGTACTGGCACAGGAACTCGCGAGGCGCGTAGCTCTGCCGAAGCCGCCATTCGACGCCGCTGTCGACGCCGGCGTCGGCGAGGACGGTCTTGACGACATCGATCGGACTCATGTCCTGGAAGATGCGCGAGCCCTCGCGGTGCTCGAGCGCGGCGAGGGCGGGCCGGAGCCGGAGGTGAAAGTGGTATTCACCAGCCTGGTACTGGAGGAAGCCGACCTGGTCCGGCAGGCCGTCGTAGTGCCGGACGCCCCCGTGACCATCATCGACCTCGAGCAGCATCCGGCGCTGGAGGCACCCATCGACACGAAACGATGGATCGCTTGTCGAGATCTCGACGCGGACGGCGTACGGCAGCGAGATCGCCTCGTGCGCTTCGTAGGAGAGGACCCGGACGTCGCCGGGCAGACCTCCGCTCCTGAGAATGATGTGGCCGAGCGTCCCCTCCATCAAACGCGCCCTCCAGCTTCCGGAACCCTCACGTGTATCCTGACTCGCCGCCCCTGGCAACGCACCTCGCGCGCGGTCAGCTGGGCTCCCCGGAGGCGCAGGGCGCGACGGCGCGGGCTCAATTCAACCTCAAGATGCGCCCGACGAGGCGGAATAGCCCACGAGAGGCGGCGCTGATGCGGCTGCCGACCACCTCGATGTCCCCGTCCTGACGGATGCGCACCGCGCCGTGCCCTGAGCGCAGCAGCACTTCCTCCTCCGCCTCGATGCTCACCGTGGTCGCCTGCAGCCGGATCTCGCGAGGCTTGCGCGTCGTGAGCGCCGCGACGACGAGGGGCGCTTCCCCCTCGCAGCACTCGACGAGCACCAGATCGCCGTTGGCGTGAGCGTCGGCGATCACCTCGGGATCCACCTCCGGCGCGAGCTCCGCCTCGAGCGGCGCGGTCGCGCCGCGGAGCACGATCGTCGCGCTGCGGCCAGCCACGTCGAGGACGCGCGCGGTGCGGGTGCCGGCCGCCGGTGCGCGAGCTGGTGCGCCGTCCGCGCTGCGCGGCGCCAGCTCCGGGGAGGTGGATTGAGGCAGGAGATCCTCGATCGAGAGGCGCGACGCCGGCGTGGACGCCTCCTCCGGCTCGACGGTCATGCTGCCAAGCCCGTCGAGGTCCTGGTCGTGGGCCCTCATCATGCCTCCGGTATCCCACGCGATGGCAATACTCCACCGCGGCGAGCTCGAGCTGTGCGCATGCTTCTCAAAGTCGTCCTTGGGGCGAACGACGCGCGAGTCGAGCCGCACCTCCTCGCCACATTGGTCTGTGGTCCTGATGAACGCGAACGCATCGATTCTGTCAGGCTACGCGGAAGGCGGTTCATAAGGGTCGACCAACTTCCAAATCTCGTCGCACCTCTTCCTGTAGGCCGGATCCTTGGGGTCGACCTTACGCATGGCGCGGAGGAATTTGTCCGGCGGTTTGTACCCGTGTGTATCGATGTAATGAAGAATCAAGTCCGGGAATATGTAAATGCAAGTCTTTCCGGGAACGCCGATATTTCTCCAACCCAGATATGTATCTTGCCCAGCAACGATGCGCGGGGGAGGCTCAGTGTCCGGATCGTCGAAGCAGAAGCTGCACGCATGCGTGCCCTCGATTTCCTCTGGCGTCCAGCCATGCATGATGAGCTGCTCCAGCCTCGCGACGTCCTCCGGATCCACAGCCCCTTGAGGGATTGGATGAGGCTTGTTCATCCAACCGATCGTGACCAGCTTGAGGTGCCTGTAACCCTCCCAGCGGTGCCCTCCATCACTGTAGTGCGACATGTCACAATACTCCTGTTCTACTCCGGCGATTTGCGTCTTTTCTTGCTAGAGCGGCCGCTGGCTTCGAAAAATTCATCGTCCACCTCCCGGGTCGAGGGACGGTAGCCCGCCGGGCTCGGGGCGACGTTCGACGTCCCCGCCTCACGCCAGAAGCCAGGTTCGTAACGCCAGTCGTTTCTCTCGTTCTGAGTGTAGACAGTGTTGTAGCGCTTCCGAACACGTAGGTTCTCTGTCGGAGCATAAACCTTGCTCCCGTCTTTCGCCATCTCTGCGGCAAGGCGGTCGGCGATGCTGTTTTCCCCCTTCGCCGTCTTGCAGCTCGCCAGTCGAATCGTCATCCCAGGCTTGTAGTCCGGGTGGTTCCGAATGTAGCCGGCGAGCTCCTTCTCGTCGTAAACCATGTAGCTTCGATGATCTTGACGGGCTCTGTCATCAAACGGCCGATGCATGCCGCTCGAATTTCCGTGTCCACGCAGAATAAATTCGTCCGGGTGATCCGGAAAATCAAATTCACGCACACCAGCAAGGATGAGGACCAGTCCGAATGGATCCACCCATCGGAAGGGGTTGAGCGCATACCGATACGCGTTCAACCCGCCGAGGAGCCCCGTCGGGTCGGGGCTGATGTAGCGTCCCGTGTCCGGATCGTAATACCGGAACCGGTTGTAGAAGAGCCCCGTCTCCTGATCTTCGTACTGCCCCTGAAAACGGAGCGGGGTCTCCGCTTCCGCGCTGCCGCGCGGCCTCACGCGCCCCCAGACGCTCCGCTCGATGCTCCCCGCGATCGTCCCGTCCAGGTTCGCGAGCGCGTCCGGCGCGCCCGCCGGGTCGGTCAGGTAGCAGCGCCAGCTTCCATCGCCGTCGCGCTGGTAGTGCGCCATCGGGACGAACTCGTCATCCTCGTACACGTAGGTCCGGGCTCGCTCGGAATCTCCGGCGCGCGTCACCTCGTGGACGACCCTGTGCCGATCCCAGACGTACCGCGTCGCCGCTACCTCGATCCACCGCTCGCCCTGGCCTCTCCTCGATACACGTTTGCCGATCCGCCTCGCCAGCGGGTCGTACGTGAACTCCACGCGAAGGCCCTCGGGCGTCAGGACACATTCGAGCAGATCCCGATCGCTCCACTGGAAGCGCGTCACGAGCTCCCCGCCCGATGGCGCACGGACGCGCCGCTCGCTCAGCCGCCCCAGGGCGTCCCACACGTAGTCGATATCTCCGCGGCGAACCAGCCGCCCACCCGGTCCGTAGGACCAGGCGCCGCTGCCGCTCGCCTCGGCGATGTTGCCAGAAGGATCGTAGCGGAAGCGCTCCTCCCGCTCCGCCGCTCCCCACGCCGCGATGACCTGGCCGCGCGCGTCGTGATCGTACCGCGTCACCCCGGCGTCGCGATCCCAGGTCTCGAGGAGCTCCTGCCGCGCGTCGTACCGGTATGCCCGGCCCCACACCGCGTCGGGCAGCGGCCCGACCCAGTCCGGCTCTCCTCGCCCGATCCTCGGCGCGCGCGCAGGGGACGTGATCCACCGTGCCGCGATCTGACCGGCAGGCGTGTACGCGGTCGTGACAGCGCCGCCGTCGGGCGAGAACACGCGCCGCACCTCGCGGCCCAGGGGATCGTTCGCGTGGTCGATCAGGAGCCCTGCCGCCGCGCTCGTACGCCTCCGCAGGCCGCGAACATCCCGGACGATGGCCTCCTCGTGGCCCCACGATGTCCGGCGCGCGACCGCGCCCCCGATCGCGCCCCATGTCGTCTCGATCGCGTACGATACACCCCCGACCGTCTGCTCCTCGCGCGTGATCCGCCCGCGCGCGTCGCGCTCGAACGTGAAGCGCCCCGCGCCGCTCGAGGCCGCGATCACCGCCCCGTTCGCGTCGTGCTCGAACGTCTCGATCCCGCTGCCCGGCCGGGTGATGGTGACCAGGTTGCCGGCGGCGTCGTAGGAGAGCTGCATTCGCCCGCGCTCCCCGTTCTCGATCGACTGGAGCCTGCCGGCCTCGTCGAAGCGGTACCTGAACGTCCGCCCGTCGAACGTCGTCTCCTTCACGAGGCGGTGCCACGCGTCGTAGTCGAGCCGGTGCACCTCGCCCACCTCGTTGTGCACCTCGACGAGCTCGCCGTCCCGATCGTACGCGAGCCGCACGGTATTGCCGTTCTGGTCCTTCGCCGCGCAGAGCTGCCGGTAGCCGCCCCACGCGAGCTCGCGCACGTTGCCGGCCGGATCCTCGACGCGCACGAGATAGCCCTCCGCGTCGTACGCATACCGGGTGACGCCCTCGGGAGCTTGCGTCGCAAGCAAGTTCCCGAGCGGCGAGTACTCGTGGCGGACGGTCCGCCCCATCGGGTCGGTCCTTGCGACCATTCTCCCGAGAGCGTCATAGCGCCACGACCAGCGCGCGCCGTCAGGGGCGACGGCGCCGACCTGATTGCCATGCACGTCCCGCTCGATGCGCCATGAGCCTCCTCCCGGAGACGCAACCTCCACGACCTGACCTCGACCGTCGCGCCGGTAGAGCGCCGCCGCGCCAACACCGTCGCGGTGGACGACCACGTTACCGCGCCCGTCCCGATCGAGCTCGACCGTGTCTCCCCGCCGGTCCGTGATGCGCACCGGATTGCCGCGAGCGTCCCGCTCGATTCGTGTGACGCGGCCCAGCGGGTCGGTGATCGCGAGGAGTCGGCCGCGCTCGTCGCGCTCGAACGTGGTCGTCGCCCCCAGGCCGTCGGTCCGCGACAGGAGATGTCCGTGCTCATCATACGTCCGCGTGACGACCCCCCGCCCGTCGACGCTCCTGTCGAGCGTCCCCATCGGGTTGCCGAAGAACCGGCGGATGGTGGTGGAGTCGGTCACCTCGCTGTAGCCGCCGGAGCCGTAGACGAGCTTGCAATGATAGATGCCCTTGGCCACCGTGGTCCCGTCACGGAGCCGCGGGGGCAACCCCTCGGCGAGGCAGGGATCCGCCTTGCCGGCGTGGTCGAGCCAGACCTCCACGCAACGGCGCTGCGAATCGTAGACGTAGTGAGACGTGAGCCCGACGCGATCGGTGGACGACACGAGGAGATGACCCCCCTCGTACGTGTAGCGAGACGCGTGGCCCTCGGCGTCCGTCACGCGGACGAGGTCACCGTCCTCGCCGCGGGCGTAGCTCGCGATCCGCAAGGAACGATCGTGCGTGGGTGAGGTCAGCACGTCGATCGCGGCGATCCTGCCGCCGGCGTCCGGCGTGACGCGCAGCACCCTCCCCACGCTGTCGACGACGCGAACGAGCGCGCCGCCATGATACGTGAGCTCGATCCGGTTTCCGTTTCCATCCTCGATCGAGCTCAGCCGGAGCAGGCGCTCCTCGGGGCCAGCGCTCGCAAAGACGCGATCGAGCCCGTCGCCGATGTCGAGCACAAAGCCTCTTGCGTCGCGGCGCAGCAGGTAGCCCCAGGGCCCGATCGTCTCCTCTCCAACGGCGAGGGGCTGCTCGAAATCGACGGAAATACCTTCCTCGGTCCACACCACGATGGAGCGCCGTCGCACCTCGATCGTCCACCCCCAGCTGTGCCCCCAACCCCACCCCAGCCCGAAGTCGCGCGCGGCCGCGTGCGAGCTGTACGAGCGCGTGAACTCGAGCGGGATGGGCCCGGGGAGGCGCAGATCGGTGACCGGGGGCGTGAAGACTCGCCCGGTGACCACGTCGACCGGGTCACTGGCGCTCTCGGTATCGGACGTACCGCTCGGCGCGCACTTCTGGTCACCGCTCGCGCCCGCGCCTCCGCCGCCACGGCCGTCGCCGCCGCCGTCACCACCGCCGCTGCCGCCGCCATCACTTCCGCCCGCGCCCCCTCCTCCGCCCATCACGGCGACTCCCGGGCACATGCCCGGCGGAGCAGCTGCGTCCGGCGCAGGTGCTGTCGACATCGCTCAGCCCTCTCCTTGACGGCCCGGGCTCCACCCTGGCTCGCCGCGGAGCGCCGCGTGAAACCGCCTCTCCGCGCCGGGATCCTCGGCCATCCGCGGGCTCCAGTGCTCGCTCCCGCGGACATAGTCGGCCAGGGTCACGCCCACGCTGGCGAGCGCCGCCTGCACGTCCCCCGTCTCGTGCAGCAGCGATGTCACCTGAGCGAACTGCTCCAGCGAGATCGGCGGTGCCGCCGGGCGTGATACCGCCTGGCAGGCCGCAGTACACGTTGCGAGCAGCGCCGGAATGCCTTCACTTTCGTTCGCCAGAGCGCCCGAGAGGAGCGCCTGCCAGTGTGCGTCGGCGGCGCTCCATCGCGCCTCGTCCAGCCCGTGTCGAGCGAGCACCTCCGCCTGCGCGTCGCCGGATGCTGCAAGCTGAGCCATGACCGTCACGTACGTCTCCAGATCGAGCACCATGATTGAGCGCGTCGAGCGTAGGCGATGAGGATGTGCTGTTCCAGAACGAAAAGCGACGAATTCCGGCGCAAGGGCGCTCAAGGAGCGGAGTCGCGGCTCGAGGTGCCCCGGCCCTCCTCGTGCAGCGCGATGGCGCGATCGAGCGCCTCTCTCGCCCCTCGCTTCTCCCGGGGGAATGCCTCCACGTGATCGCAGCGAGTCCACACCATCGCACGTGCGATGTCCGACAGCGCCGCCGCCGGCTCGTTCGGCTCGGCATGGCGGTGCACCTGAAAGAGCACTGGCACCTGCTCCGGCTGCCGTCCCGCCGCGATCAGGTCGGCGCGCAGCGTCCTCGCGCCGTGCATGCCGACGGCGAGCCAGCGCGCCCGGCCGTCGACCGGGAGCACGATGACGTGCGCGCGCTTCAGGACCTCGAGCTCGGCGCGCACCTCGTCGCTCTCGGCCGCGAGGCCCTCGATGGGCTCGTGCCAGGCGACCCCGCGCGTCACGACCAGCGAGACGCGCAACGGGAGGGCGGCGGTGCCGCGCGGCCAGAGCAGCTGAGCCCCCGCTGGCGTCGGGCCGGCCTCGATCGACGCCGAGCGGGCGAAGCCGGCCAGGTGCCGGAGGAGCCGGTAGGGGCTCCCGGTGGGGCCCGTATAGTAGACGACGTGAAGCGGCTGTGGCTGGACAGGGGTGCTCACCAGTCGAGGTCCTCCTGCTCGACGACCACGCGCGCGTTGTCGAACAGCGCTGCGACGAGCTGCCGGCGATCGTCGAAGACGAGGCCCTGGGCGTAGTCCACGATGCGGCCACCGGGCTCCTCGTTGACGCAGTGGACGCCCCAGAGCACCGGCTCGCCCGTGGCGTCGTCGCAGGTGCGAAGCGGCTCGGGCGCGCCGTCAGGCCCGCGGGCCGAGATGACGAGCGGCGCGCCGCCGCCCTCGGCGGCCGCGCTGGCGGCGAGGTGGCGGCAGAGGAGGTTACTTGGCTTCATGCTCGGCCTTCATCTCTTCGTAGAGCGCGATGGCGCGGTCGAGCGCTTCTTTCATACCGCGCTTATCGCCAGGGAAGGATTCGAGGTGATCGCAGCGCGCCCAGGTGAGCCCCGCGACGATGTCGGAAGTCGGGCTCGTGGGGACGCCTTCCTGGTGCGGATGGTAGATCTGGAACACCACCGGGATGGTATCGGGATCCCGCCCCGCGGCGACGAGGCGGCCGATCTCGTCGTGCTCGTAGCGCGCGAAGGTGATCCAGCGCCCCTGGGAGGTTGCGTTGTAGACGCTGATGGAGACGATCCGCCCCTCGGGGCTCGACCCCAAGCGGACGCGCCGGCCGGCGCTGTCCAGCACCTCCGCGATCCTCGACCCTTCGTGGGAGATCGAGATCCGGTTCCCGGAGCGGTCCTCGATCGCCGTGAGCAGCCACTCCCGCTCACCCTCGATCGGCAGAGAAAAGGCGTGGTAGAGGCCGTCGCCCCTGTCGAGACGATAGCCGCCGCGCTCGCGCCGCAGCAGCCAGCCCCAGGGCCCGAGCGCCTCGCCGCCCTCGGGCAGCACGGGGAAGTCGACCGAGATGCCCTCGTCGGTCCAGACGCGCGTCGCGCGCCGGGTGAGGGTGACACGCCAGCCGAGGCTGTGCGTCCAGCCGTAGCCGAGGCCGACGTCGCGCTCGGCCATGGCCGAGGAGTAACGGCGGACGAAGGAGAACGGGAGCGGGCCGGGCAGCGAGAGATCGGTCCGCGGCACACGCGTCCGGTGACGACATCGACCGGCTCGCCTTCGGACCTCTGCCTCCCCTGCCCGGAGGGCGCGTGTTTCTGATCGCCGCCCCCGCCCTCTCCGCTCCCGCTCCCCTCACCGCCGTTGCCCCCGCCGCCGCTTCCACCGCCGCCGCTGCCACCGGAGCCACCGCCGCCCCCCAGCACGGCGACGCCAGGACACATCCCCGGGGGAGCAGCGGCATCCGGCGCCGGTGCGGTCGACATGGCTCAGCGTGCCCTCCAGGCGGGTGCTTCGGTCACATGATTCGCGTGCTCGCGGCGCAGGAGCGACGCTTCGGGCTAGGATGCGCGCGATGGGTACGGCGCTGACGGTGGAGCGTTACGCAGAGATGCGCGCGCAGATGGAGGCCGGGAGGCTCCGCGACGAGGTGCTCGCGCGCGCCGGCCTCACGGCGGACGAGTGGACGGCCGCGCAGCGCGAATGGCTCGAGCGGATGGGCGCGGAGCTCGAGCGCGGCTGCTTCGAGCTGACCAACCGCTACACACAAGCCTTCCTCGAGCACCTGCGGGCGTTCGTCGCGGCCTCGCCGCCGGTGAAAGCGCCGTCCGGTCGAGCGCCGGCCGCACCTCGGCTCGCCGCGCCAGCGCGGCGCCCCACGGCGCCGGCCACACCCGCGGCGCCGGCTACACCCGCGGCGCCGGCCACGTCCGCGGCGCCGGCCACGTCCGCGGCGCCGGCCACGTCCGCGGCGCCGGCCACGTCCGCGGCGCCGGTCGCGCCCGCCGGCACAGCCCCGCTCCCAGACATGCCTGCGCTCGTCGCCGCCCTGCCCTTCGTGCCGAACGCGCCGCCCGGCCGAGTGCCGGCCGCACCGCGGCTCGCCGCGTCAGCGCCGCGCCCCGCGGCGCGGGCCACCCCCGCGGCGCCGGCCACACCCGCGGCACCCGCCACCCTCGCGGCGCCGGCCGCCCCCGCCGGCACAGCCCCACTTCCAGACATGGCAGCGCTCGTCGCCGCCCTGCCCTTCACCCCGGCGCCGGAAAAGCGGGGCGCCCCAGCGCCCCCGCCCCCCCCGAGCGCCGCGGCCCACTCAGCGCCCGCCCTCTCGCTGGAGCAGTACGCCGCGCTCTGCGCGGAGCTCTCGCTGCACCCGCGGAGCGGCGCGGCGATCTACCCGCGCTACGGCCTCCGCGACGCGGCCGCGTGGCAGGCCACGGACGCCGCATGGCAGGCCCGGATGCGCGGCGACTCCGCCCTCGAGGCACGCTGGCAGCAGCTCATCACCCATTACCGAGCCCACTACATGGCTCGCTGAGCCGACCCGCGACGACACCGCGGCGTTCGCCGCTCCGCTGCTGACCTGCCGCGCCGTCACACCCTGTCGAGACCGGCTCCGCCGCCCGACCGAAGACGCGGCGAGGACCAGCGAGGCGTGCCCCACGGCCCACGGCGGCAGCGTCCCACGGGCCATCGCCCCTCCTCGGCGACGCGACGCTTCGCTGCGCCTCACTTGCAAATCGAAAAATTTCATTCGATCCTGCATTCACTTCCAATGACAACAACCATGGATGCCATCGATTTGAAAGCGATCCACCTCCTCGCCCGCGACGCCCGCCGGTCGTGGGCGGACCTCGGCGAGGCGGTCGGCCTCTCCTCGCCCGCCGTGGCCGAGCGGGTGCGGCGGCTCGAGGAGCGCGGCGTCATCACGGGGTGGGAGGCGCGCCTGGACGCCCGGGCCGTGGGCGCCGGGCTCACGGCCTTCATCTCGGTCTCGATCGCGAACCGGCGCGGTCGCGGCGAGTTCCTGCGCGCCGTCGAGCGCGCGGCCGAGATCCAGGAGTGCCACCACGTCGCCGGCGACGAGGACTACCTGCTCAAGGTGCGCTGCCGCGACACCGAGGCGCTCGAGCGCCTGCTCACGCAGGAGCTCAAGGCCCACGACGGCGTGGTGCGCACGCGCACGACGATCGTCCTGTCCACCGCCAAGGAGACCGCGCTCCCGCCCCTGCCGCTGCCGTCCGACGAGGCGCGCGACGGCGAAGCGCGCCCCCGCAAGGCGCCCGGCCGCGGAGCGGCCCGGAAGGAGGCGCCGTGAGCGGCGCCGACGGACTGCCGCCCTTCGACGATCGTGGCGAGCGCCGCGAACGTCAGATCGAAGAGCGCGACCTCGCGGCGCTCGCCGCCGCCGTCGAGGACGCCGCGATCGCGCAGCGCGATTTCTCGCACGCGCGCCACCTGCTCCTCGCCCTGCACTACGTGCGCGCCCACGGGCCCGAGGGGGCGCTCGCGCGCATGCGCTCCGCCCTGCAGGCCTTCAACGCGCGGCACCCGCCGAGCAACGGTTACCACGAGACGATCACGGTCGCCTGGCTCACGCTCGTCGCCCGCCACGCCGCCGAGCACCGAGGCGCCGCCGTCCACGAGCTCGCGGAGGGCCTCCTCGACCGCCATCGCAGCAGCAAGGCGCTCTTCGCCCATTACTCTCGCGCGCGGCTGCTCTCGGACGACGCCCGCGCCGCGTTCGTCGCGCCCGACCTCGCGCCGCTCCCGGCGCCAGGCGACGGCGTTCTCATCCGCCTGGCGACCGAGGCCGATCTCTCGGCGATCGAGGAGATCTATGCGTTCTACGTCGAGCGCTCGACCTGCACCTTCGCCACCACCGTCCCGACCCCGGCGGAGCGCCGCGCCTGGCTCGCCGCGCACGGCCCCCTGCACCCCGCCACCGTGGCCGTCGAGGGCGACGGGACCGTGGTCGGCTGGGGCTCGCTCTCGCTGTGGAACCCGCGCGAGGCCTACGCCCGCTCCGTCGAGAACTCGGTCTACGTGCGCGACGGCCTCCACCGGCGGGGGCTCGGGCGCCGCCTCCTCGCCGATCTCGTGAGCCGCGCGATCTCGCTCGGCCACCGCACGATCATCGCGCAGATCGCCGGAGACCAGGCGGCGAGCGTCGCGCTGCACCGCGCGCTCGGGTTCGAGGACGCCGGGCTGCTCCGCGACGTCGGGCACAAGTTCGACCGCTGGCTCGACGTGATCCTGATGCAGCGTGCGATTCCTTACCCTGCAAGCGACGGCCAGCAGCCGTGAGGTAACTCACGCGCCCGCGATCACCCTCGACGACCCCGAATTGCGTCGGCTGAACGCGCACGGAAACGCACCCACCGTCATCGAACCGATCGCCTCGGGATTCAACACATCGCGGGCTCGCGCGGCGAGGCCGGCTCGGGTCGTCCGGAGCAAATGGCACCGTAGCGCCGCACCCACCGAGCGCAGAAAGCGGCAGCACAGCATGTTCGTCACCAACGTTGAGCGCCGAGAGGAGCGCAAAGGGACCCCTGCCAGCGGGAGGGCCCTCGACCTGCTGGGCAAGATGGAGCGGAACGAGCGGGAGTACGACGAGACGATCGCCTATGCCCTCTCGCTCGCGTCGGCGTGGTCGTACGCCGCCCCGCAGGCGCTCCACGACGTCATGAACAGCCTCGGGTTCGAGAACCGGTGCTACGCCGTCACGCTGAGCAACGATGCCGTCTCGGCGCGCACGAGCGCGTCGCTCCTCCAGCACGTCGATGGCTCGGCGGCGATCCTGTGTTTCCGCGGCACAGAGCCGGCGAACACCGGCGCTCGGCTGGCCGACACCGGCGTCGAGCCGGCTCGGCTCCACGCGTGGAAGGCCGTGCAGGGCGGCGTCTACCGCGGCCGCGAGCCGATGGCGCGCTACATCGCCTGCCGTCTGAAGAGGGCGATGAACGGGCAATCGGTCGTCGACGAGAAGGGCGAGCTCGTCTCGGTGGACGCCCCCGCAGGCTCCGACGCGACCGGCGAGCCCCTCGAGCACCGCTTGAAGGCGCTCTACATCACAGGACACGGCCTGGGTGGCGCGCTGGCGGCCCTCGCTGCAGCCATGATCTTCGAAGACAAGGAGCACGAGGGCATCAGGGACGCGGTGCGCGGCGTCTACACGTACGGGCAACCGCGCATCGGAAACGAGATCTTCGCCCGGGGATGTCAGGACACTTACGGACGCCTCCTCTTCCGTCATATCCATGCCAACGACCTCGTGCCGATGTTCCCTCCGCCGTCGGTCGGGAGGTTCGAGCCGTTCGGTCACGAGCTCCGATCGAGCGCGGCGGGCTGGGTGTTCTCGGAGCAGCCCGCGCGTCGTGCCGACACGGCGCCCTTCGGCTCCACGGTGGACGTCCTGGCCTGGGTCAAGCAGCGGCTCCCCCTGGTCCGCCGACTGCAGCGGCCGTTCTCGTCGGACGACCACGCCGCGCACAGGTACGTGAGCGTATCCCAGCGATCGTTGCGTCTGCGCCGGTCGGAGCTCGTTCTGGAGAGAACGTGAGAGGGAGGTCGAGCCACGGTGATGGCCACCGTGGCCGTGCCCCGAGCGGACGAATGGATCCGCGTGCGCCCTGGAGCGCGCCCCAGGGCTCCGGCGGGCGCGCTACGAGGCCCTGGCGTTCTTCAGCGCTTCCGGGTTCCCCGGCCCCTCGAGGTACTCGTCGTACGTGCCGTTGAAGATGCGCGGATCCTTCGACGACAGATCGAGCACGCGGGTGCCGAGCTTGCCCACGAAGTGCCGGTCGTGGCTCGTCACGACGACCGTCCCCTTGTACTCGACGAGCGCCTGGAGGAGCGCGTCGATGCTCTCGACGTCGAGGTGGTTCGTCGGCTCGTCGAGCACGACGATGTTGTTCTTCACCAGGATGAGCTTCGCGAGGAACAGGCGCGCCGCCTCGCCGCCGGAGAGGTTCTCCGTCTTCTTGAGCCCGGCCTCGCCGCTGAAGAGCAGCTTCCCGAGCACCGAGCGCACATGCTCCTTCGGGGCGGACGGGTCGAAGCGGTACAGCCAGTCGTAGGCGGTGAACCCCGCCTCGATCGCCTCGTGGTGATCCTGCGCGAAATAGCCGACGTTCGTGTCGTGGCCCCACGTGACGGCCCCGGCGTCGGGCGTGTACTCGCCGACGAGGAGCTTGAGCAGCGTCGACTTGCCGATGCCGCTCGGCCCGATGACCGCGAGCTTGTCGCCGCGGTTCAGGTTGAAATCGAGCTTCTGGATCACGCGCTTATCGCCGAAGCCCTTGGAGAGGCCCTCGACGCGCAGCACGTCGCGGCCGGAGGGCTTCTCGATCTCGAACTTGATGTACGGGCGCACGACGCTCGAGCGCCGCACCTGGATGCCCGCCTCGAGCTTCTCGATCTCCTTCACGCGCGACTGCGCCTGGCTCGACCGGCTCGCGCTCGCGCCGAAGCGGGCCACGAAGTCCTTGAGCTCGGCGATCTTCTTCTTCTTCTGCGCGGCGTCGGCCTCCGACTGGCGCTTGCCGGTCGTCTTCTGCTCGATGAAGTCGTCGTAGTCGCCCGTGTAGAGCGTGACCGTCTGGTAGTCGACGTCGGCGACGTGCGTCGCGATCGCGTTCATGAAGTGCCGGTCGTGGCTGACGACGAGGAGCGTGCCGCGGAAGGTGTCGGTCAGGTACGACTCGAGCCAGCGGATCGAGTCGAGGTCGAGGTGGTTCGTCGGCTCGTCGAGGAGCAGGACGTCCGCGCCCCCGAAGAGCGTCTGGGCGATGAGGACGCGGAGTTTGTACCCGCCCGCGAGCGTGCTCACCGTGCTCGTGTGCCGGGCGGTCGCGATCCCGAGCCCCTCGAGCATCTCGGCGGCGCGCGACTCGGCGGTGTAGCCGTCCTCCTCGCCGATCGTCCCCTCGAGCTCGGCCAGCCGCATGCCGACCTCGTCGGTCATCTCGACCTCGTACAGCCGATCGCGCTCCTGCATCGCGTCCCAGAGCGCCCGGTTCCCCATCAGGACCGTGTCGAGGATGCGGGAGGACTCGTAGGCGAAATGGTCCTGCTTGAGCACGCCGACGCGGAGCTGCCTCGGGATCTCGACCGAGCCCTGATCCGACTCCTCCTCGCCGGAGATGACCTTGAGGAGCGTCGATTTCCCCGCTCCGTTCGCGCCGACGAGCACGTAGCGCTTGCCGGGGTCGAAGCGCATCGTGACGTTCTCGAAGAGAATTTTGGGACCGTACCGCTTGGTGAGCTTTTCGAGCGTGATCATCTCAGCGGGGCCGGGCGTAGCACGTGTGCGCCTGCGGTTCCGGTGAATTCCGGAGGCAGCGCGCGCCCCGGGGCAGGCGCGTCACCTCGGCGCGGCGGGCGGCGGGCTGGCGACGCGCGCCGGCGCTTCCTCGAATACCTCGGCGTCTGGCAAGGAGAGGACCTCCCTGCCGGCCGATTCCAGCTTCTCTCTCGGCACGTCGCGGAAGCGCGCGCGGAAGGCCGCAGACGGGCGGAGGGTCACGGCCTGCCCGGTCGATCTGCGCCTGTACGTGGTCTCCACGCCGTCCTCGCTCGCCTCGATCAGGCTGAGATTCAGCTTCCCGAGGCTGGCCCCCGTCGCGGCGGCGGCGCCGTCGGCGATGCAGGAGAACTGCACGTTCCGCGGGCTGTGGTGGATCACCTCGAGGTCGAAGCTCCTCGCGGGCAGCCCGAGCCTCGCGAGCGCAAAGCGCCCCATGCGGTAGCCGGCGACGGCCCACGGCCCGGCCCCGCCGTGGATCGCGGCGACGGCGCGGAGCTCGTCGTCCGGGGCCTCCGCGGCAGGCCGGCCCTGCGCGGGCGGGTGGCCGTGGTGGTGGGCCGCGTGCCGCTGCCCGCGGCCCTGATGGGCAGGCGCATGCGGCCGGCCGGCGGTCTCCTGCGCCGGGCCCTCGGGCGGATGGGCGCCCGCGCCGCCGCACCGGATCGAGGAAATGGCGGCGAGGAGGATCAACGCCGCCTGGCTCATCGTTCTGCGCATGCTCGCTCGATCCCCTGGGAGGGCGGCGGAGTGTCCCCGTTCGCGCGCGACGTCAAGGGCGTCGGGCCGCGCGCCGCTGCCCGCGACGCCCGGGATCCGCCCGATCCGGCGAGCGCGCGGGCGTACCCTGGACGGTTTCACGCACCGCGGCGTCAGACCGGGGTAACATGCGCCCGTCATGCCTCGCGCGCCCGCCAGCCGTCCCCGTCGCCAAAGCCGCGCCGGCCTCGCTGGCTCCGCTGGCCTCGCCGGCGAGGCGACGACCCACGTGGCCCGCGCCGGGGGTGATGCTCGCCGATGACCCGCGTCCACCCTGAAGGCTTCCGGCCCGAAGCACTCGTAGGCCAGGTCCTGCGCGGCAAGTGGCGGCTGGAGCGCCTGCTGGGCTTCGGCGGGATGGCCATGGTCTACGCGGCCACGCACCGCAACGGGATGCGCGGCGCGGTGAAGATCCTCCGCCGCGAGCTGTCCGAGGACGAGGAGGCGCGCTCGCGCTTCCTGCGCGAGGGCTACGTCGCCAACCGCGTCGAGCACCCGGGCATCGTCCGGGTGCTCGACGACGACGTCACCGACGACGGCTCCGTGTTCCTGGTGATGGAGCTGCTCGAGGGCGAGACCGTCGAGGCGCGCCGCGCGCGCGAGCCGGGCGGCGTGCTCGGCGCGAACGAGGTGCTCGCCATCGCCGACGACCTGCTCGACGTGCTCGCCGTCGCGCACGAGCGCGGGATCGTGCACCGCGACCTCAAGCCGGACAACCTGTTCCTCACGCGCCAGGGGCAGCTGAAGGTGCTCGACTTCGGCATCGCGCGGCTGCGCGAGCTCTCGTCCCCGGCGAACGCCTCCACG
Source organism: Sorangium sp. So ce327 (assembly GCF_051530205.1). NCBI lineage: Bacteria > Pseudomonadati > Myxococcota > Polyangiales > Polyangiaceae > Sorangium > Sorangium sp. So ce327. The sequence continues at coordinate 8,457,779 of NZ_CP150330.1, forward strand.
CGCGCCGGCACGCTGATGGGGACGCCGCAGTTCATGCCGCCGGAGCAGGCGCGGGGGCAGTGGGACAGGGTCGACCCGCGCAGCGATCTGTGGGCCGTCGGGAGCACGATGTACCAGCTCCTCTCGGGGCGGTACGTGCACGAGGCCGAGACGCTCCCGCTGCTGCTCCTCGCGGCGATGACGCAGCCGGCGCCGCCGGTGGGCAGCGTCCTGCCGGCCCTGCCCCCGCCGGTCGCCGGCGTGATGGACGTGGCGCTCGCGTTCGACCCCGACCGCCGCTGGCCGAACGCCCGCGCGATGCAGCGCGCGCTCCGCCAGGCGCGGGGCGGCGCGGCGCTCGAGCTGGCCCCGGGCGCGCCCCCGGATCCCCGGCGCGCGCCCCTGCACTCGGAGCACGGGCGCGGGCTCCCGCACTCGGATCCTCCCGGACGCCCGTCGGCGCAGGCGCGAGGTCCCGGGAGCGGGCCACGCGGCACGGAGTTCGCCACGGCGGACACGGCCAGCGGCGTCGCGGCCGGCGGCGGCGCGGCCAGCACCGGCACGGTCTCGCCGGTCGTGGAGCGCTCGGCCAGCGCGGAGCGCTCCGCGCCGCGCGCGGCGGCCACGGGCGCGCTCCTCGCCGGCGCCGGCATGATGGCCGTGGGTGCCCTGGTCGCGCTCGTGTTGTGGCAGCGCGCGGGCGAAAGGCGCGCGGAGGATCCGTCGCACGGCTCCACGGTGGAGGCCGAGCCGCGCCCCACCGCGGGCGCCGAGGCGGCGACGGCGCCGCCCGACACCGCAGGCTCTCCCGGGGCCGGCGTGCAGCCGGCGCCGTCCGGCGATGCGGTCCCCGCGATCGCGCCGTCCGCGCCCGCGAGCACGCCGGCGCCCGAGGCCGCGAGCGCGTCCGCGCACGCGGCGCCGGCGAGCGCGAGCGCGTCCGCGCCGAGGCCCGCCGCCGGGGGCAGGGCGCGATCCCCCGCGACCGCGACGAAGGCGCCCGCCGCCACGACGCCGGCCCCCGCGCCGACGCCGGCGGAGGACCCGTACAACCGGAGACGTTGAGGCCGCACGGATGCGTAGATCGAGCTCGCGTAGACGATTCCCGGCGGAGGTGCTCGCCCTGGGAGGAGCCGTGCTCCTCGCCTGCCCCGACGCCTCCGCGCAGGGGCGCGATCCTGCGGCCGCGGAGGCGCTGTTCGACGCCGGCAGGGCGGCGCTGCAGGCGAAGGACTACGACGCCGCGTGCCCGAAATTCCGGGAGAGCTACGAGCTCGATCCGGCGCCCGGGGCGCTGCTCAACCTCGGCGACTGCGAGGAGAAGCGCGGCAGGGTCGCGACCGCGTGGTCGATCTTCCGGCAGCTCGCGCGCGATCTGCCCGCGAACGACGACCGCCGCCCCATCGCCCAGTCGCGCGCGGCGGCGCTCGAGGCCCGCGTGCCGAGGCTCACGATCCGGCTCGCGCCGGGGGCGCCCGCGGACACGGCGGTGCAGCGCGCGGGGGTCCCGGTCGGCGCGGGCTCGCTGGGCTCGCCGTTGCCGGTGGACCCGGGCGAGGTCCAGGTGACGGCGGCGGCGCCGGGCCGGAAGCAGAAGATCTTTACGGTGCAGCTCGCGGAGGGCGCGCAGGTCGAGCTGCTCGTGGCACCGGAGGAGGCCGCGGCCGCCGCGGGCGCGGGGCCTGCGCTCCCCCCGAAGACCGCCCCGCAGGAGGCGGGGGGCTCGCCCCGGCGGACGGCCGGCTGGATCAGCGCCGGCGTCGGCGCGGTCGGGATCGGCGTCGGCGCCGTGTTCGGCGCGCGCGCGATCGGGAAGAAGGGCGACGCCGAGGCGTACTGCGACGAGGACAACGTCTGCCTGGATCAGGGGATCAAGCTGCAGAAGCAGGGCGTGACCGCGGGGACGATCTCGACGGTCGCGTTCCTCGTCGGGGCGGCGGCGCTGGGCACGGGCGCGGTGCTCGTCTTCACGGCGCCCTCCTCGGGGCAAGGGTCGCCGGCGCCCCGGGCCACCCTCGGCGTTGTGCCGGGAGGCGCCGTGGCGACCATCGTCTTTTGACGGGAGCTGCGCGGCGTCGCCGCGAGGGAGGGGCCCGGGTGGTGAAGCGCGATCAGAAGAGCGTTCGAGCCGTGTTCTCCGCCGTCCTGCTCATCGCCGCGGGCGTGGGAGGTTGCAACGCGCTCATCGGCCTCGAGGTCGGCCAGCTGGACGCATCGACGGGCGGCGCGGGCGGCGCCGGCACGGGCACGGGCGGAGGGGCCGAGGGCGGCGGTGGCAGCGGCGGCGCCGGCACGGGCGGCAGCGGCGGAGGCGACGGCGGCAGCGCTGGCACGGGCGGCAGCGGCGGGGGCGGCGGCGAGGCGCCGTTCTGCGGCGAGGATCGCGAGGACGCCATCCGCGGGCCGCAGGCGCGCTGGGGCACGACCCTCGGGCTCGACGTCACCGATGTCGCGGCGCACGGCGACGGGGTGGCGGCCATCGTCAACGAGAAGGGCTCGATCTCCGTCGCGCGGTGGGCGCGCGGCGGCACCCGCGATGCCGGGTATGGGCTGACGGCGACCGATCTGCTGGAAGGCGACATCAAGGCCACGCACCTCTCCATCGGCCAGGGGCTCGCCTATGTGGCCGGATGGTCGGAGAGCGGCCCCCAGCTGCCCGGCGCGTCCACCTCCGGGTGCGTCCTCAGCGGGCTCGCGCGCTCTCACCCGAGCTTCCTCGCTGCGCTCGACGAGAAGGGCCAGTGCCGGTGGGCGTGGTCGCCAGACGGCGGCGCCACCTCCACCCCGCTCGGCCTCACGGCGGCGCCCGGCGCGGTGGTGATCGCCGCCTCGGTGAAGGGGCCGAGCGTGAACGACGGCACGTGCACCCTCGCGATGGGCGGCGCGGAGACGTCCGTGGGGCTGGCCGCGCTCGATCCGGCGGCAGGCGGTTGCCTGTGGGGGATGCCCATCGGCCCGTCGCCGGCCGTGACGGTCGGAGAGCTCCTCGTCGACGAGGCGCGCGGCGAGGTGCTGGCGGTCGGCCGCTACGAGGGCGAGGAGGGCTACGTCGTCGGGGGAGCGCTGCTCCCTCCCTCGCAGGATCGCGATGTGTTCGTGGCGCGCTTCGCGCTGACCGAGGGGTCGCTCAAGGGCATCGACGCGTTCCCCCTCCCCGGGCATCAGGACGTGGACCAGCGCGGGGCCGCGCTGCTCCCGGGCGGCGACGTCGTGATCGTCGGCTCCTACGCCGGCTCGCTCGATTTCGGCGAGGGCTGCCCGCCGGCGCCCGAAGAGGACGCGCCGGACATGGAGAACTTCTTCGTCATGCGCGTCGCCGGCCCGTCCGTGGTCTGGGGCCGCGGGTTCGGCGACGCGGGGCACCGGCAGTGGGTCGCCAGCGTGGCGGCGGCGCCCGATGGGCTGATCTACGTGACGGGGAACTACCAGGGCGAGATCGACCTCGGGAACGGCGGGAAGCTCGTCGCTCCCGCGACGGACGCCGATCCGATGGTCGGGTTTCTGATCGTGCTCGACGCCCGCGGCAACGTCGTCTCCGCCTCCGAGCTGAAGGGGACGGGCGACGCTTACGTGTGGGCCGCCGCGCCCGGCCCGGCGCCTGGCGACGCCCTCTATCTCGGCGGGGAGCTGGGCGGCACCCTCGATATCGGGCGCGACCCGCCGCTCACCGACGCAATGGGGCGCGGGTTCGTCGCCGAGCTCCCGGGCGTGCGGTGATCCCCGCGGTCCGGCGCGCCGGGCCGTGAGCGCTCGACGCCCCGCCCCCCGCATCGGCCGCTGCGACCGGATCGCCGCGGCCCGCGCTCCGGCCGACGGCGGAGAGCGCGCCTTTCGGTGAGGGACGCGCCGGAACCCTCTCGACTCCTGGAGCGACGCTCGCCATGAAGTCGATGGTGGCGAGCGAGGCGAGAGCTCTCGCTGGCGGCCGCGGCGGCGCCGCGCCACCAGGAGACGGGAGATGAAGCGCGATCTCAGGAGCACTCGACCCATGTTCTGCGCCGGGCTGCTCGTCACCGCGGCCGCGGGGGGCTGCAACGCGATCATCGGGCTCGAGGTCGGCGAGCTCGACGCCTCTGCGGGCGGCGCGGGCGCGACCGCTTCGAGCGTGTCGGCCGGCGGCGGGGGCGCCTCCGCTTCGAGCGTGGCGGCCGGCGGCGGGGGCGCCGCCGCTTCGAGCGTGTCGGCCGGCGGCGCAGGAGGCGAGGGCGGCGCTGGCGAGGGCGGCGCCGGCGGCGGGAACGAGGCGCTCTGCAGCTCCGCCCGCGAGGGAGCCGTCCGGCCGCCGTCGGGAGAGTGGGGCACGCTGTCCGGCCTGGCGGTCGTCGGCCTCGCGGCGCGAGACGGCGAGGTGACGGCCCTGGTCAAGGAGAGCCGGGTGCTCGCCAGCGAGCCCACCAAGCCCAGAACGGGGTTCTCGGTCGCGAGGTGGAGCCCGTCCGGGGTCCGCGAGAGCGCGTACGGGATGACGACCGGCGACATGCTCGGCAGCATCTCGGCCGAGCACCTGGCCGTCGTCTCGGACCTCGCTTATGTGGCCGGCTGGTCGGAAGCTCCCCTCACCTTGCTCGCGTCGGGCGGCAGCGGCAGGTGCACCGCCAGCGCGGGCGCGGACACCGGCCTCAAGCCGAGCTTCCTGCTGGCGCTCGACCAGCTGGGCAAGTGCAGGTGGGCCTGGAGCGTGGACGCCGAGTCCAACGCCTACCCGCTCGGGCTCGCGGCGACGACCGACCGGGTCGCCTTCGCCGTCTCGCGATCACGGGCGAAGAGCGCGACCACCGACGAGTGCGTCCTCGGGGCCGCCGACCAGCGCGGGGTCACGGATCTCGTGACCTTCAACGCGGGCGGCAAGTGCCGGTGGAGCCGCGCGCTCGGATCCTCCGCGGCCGTGCACGTCGCGGAGGTCGTCGCCGCGCCGCAGGCCGGCGAGGTGCTCGTCGTCGGCGACTACGATGCGCCGGACGGGCCGCTCGACATCCAGGGGAGAACGCTCCCCCGCGCGCCGGATCGCGATCTGTTCGTGGCGCGCTTCCGGCTCGACGACGGCGCCCTGACGGGCCTCATCCCGCTCACCGCCGCTGGGAGCCAGGCGGCGGCGCGGCACGGGTCCGCGCTGCTCCCGGGCGGCGACATCGTGGTCGCCGGGACCTACACAGGGCCGTCCTTCAGCTTCGAGGACGATTGTCCGCTCCTGCCTCCCACGGGAGACACGGAGAACTCGTTCGTCGCGCGCGTCTCGAAGGAGGGAGTGGTCTGGAGCCGCGGCTTCGGCGACGAGAAGCGAGATCAGATGGTCGTCAGCCTGGCGGTGGACGGAACAGGCGCGATCTACATGGCAGGGACGCTCGAGGGCGAGATCGCCCTGGGGAACGGCGAGACCCTCACGGCCGGGACGGACGAATTGCAGAGCTTTCTGATCGTGCTCAATCCCAGCGGCAACGTCCTCTCGGCGACCGCGTTCGCGGGCACAGGCACCGTGGGCGTGTGGGCGGTCGCGCCGGGCGCGACGATCGGCGATCCTTTCACCATCGGCGGTGAGCTGACGGAGACGTTCTCTCTCGTCCCCAGCGACCATCCCAGCGCGGCGCCGGGCGAAGGGTTCATCGCCCGCGTGAAGGGGTTGCCGTGAGGGCCGCGCGCGGACGCCAGCGCACCACGCGAGCAGTCCATGACATTTCCGCACGACGACACGCAGCCTGCGACCGGACCGCAGCGGCGCGCATTCCAGCCCGGGTTGACGAAGGGGGGACTGGCAGCTTCCATGAGAGGATGCGCTCGCTTCACCGCCTCTTCTGTCTCTGCCTGGTCCTGCCTGCCGGGCTCAACTGTGGATTCCCCGACGCCACCTTCACGGAGCGCTCCAGCACGGGCGTGGGCGGCGCGAGCGGCGCCGCGGAGTCGGCGAGCTCCGCCGCCGCGTCCTCGGGCGCGGCGGGCCCCGGCGGCGGCGCGGAGGCCTCCAGCGCCGGCGGGAACGGCGACGGCGCGACGGGCTCCAGCGGCGGTGCACCGGGCGCCGGCGGCGGCTCCGCGGGCTCCGGCGGCGGCTCGGCGACCTCCAGCGCGAGCGCCGGCCCGGCGACCTCCGGCGCCGGCGGCGGCTCGACGACCTCCAGTGCGGCGACCTCCGGCGCCGGCGGCGGCTCGACGACCTCCAGCACGAGCGCTGGCCCGGCGACCTCGAGCTCCGGCGGTGGCACCGTCGACTGCGACGCCGACGAGGACGGCTATCTGTCGATCGCGTGCGAGGGCGGCGACGATTGCAACGACGACAACCCCTCGGTCCACCCCAACCAGCCCAGCACCTTCTATGACACGCCGATCCCTCCGGGACGCAGCTTCGATTACGACTGCAGCGGCAAGGAGGAGACGGAGTTCGAATCGGTCAAATGCACTGGCCTGCTCGTCTGTGCCGCGACGAGCGGCGTGTTTCTGAGCGACGTCCCGTGTGGAAGCCGGGGCCCGTTCGGCTCCTGCGACCTCACCTGCAAGTCGACCATCACCTTTCCCAATTACATGAGGGAATGCCATTGAGCCCGCGCTGCCCCGGTGGCGCCATCGAGGATGCCACGCGACGGAGAGCCGCCCCGATGAGACCCGAACCGCGTGCCGTCCGATCCGTCGTGTCCTGCGCCTTCCTGCTCGCCGCCGCGGCGGGGGGCTGCAACGCGCTCATCGGGCTGGAGGTCGGCGAGCTGGATTCGTCGCAGTCCGGCGCGGGCGCGGGCGCGGCCTCGGCCTCCTCCTCGGGAGGCCCTGGCACCGGAGGCTCGGGCGCCGGTGGTGAGGGCACCGGTGGTGCAGGGGGCGGCGGAGGCAGCGGCGGCGACGGCGGCGGTGGAGGCAGCGGCGGCGATGGCGGCGGCGGGGGCAGCGGCGGCGATGGCGGCGGCGGGGGCAGCGGCGGCGGGGGTCCGCTGTGCAGCGACGCCGAGGGGACCGTCGTCGAGCCGTCGGCCAGCTGGGGAGCGACGCTCGGCTTCGACGTCGGCGACCTCGCGGCGTCGGACGGCGCGCTGACGGCGGTCATCACGGAGGTCCTCGACAGCGGGGCGTTCCGCTTCTCGGTCGCGAAGTGGACCTCCGGCGGGGCAAACGACTCCCGGTACGGGCTGTCGGCGAACGATGTCTGGGGCTTGCACCTGGCTGCGGGCGACGGCGCGACCTACGTGGCCGGGGAGGCCGCGGGGGCGACCAACCTCCCCGGCGGGCTCCTCGACGCGTGCCGCGTCGGCCCTGCGCTGGTCGCCACCAGCTACACGACGAGCTTCGTCGCGGCGCTCGACGCGAACGGCCGTTGCGGGTGGGCGTGGAGCGTCGACGCGCAGCACAACACCACGGCGCGCGCCATGGCGGCGAGCTCCGAGGCGGTCGTCTTCGCCGTCGACGTGACGGACGCCGGCCGGAGCTTCGGCCCGTGCGAGCTGAAGAGCGTCCCGGCAGAGTCGGCGCTGCTCGCCGCGCTCTACCCGGCGGACGGCGCGTGCAAGTGGCAACACCGCCTCGGGCCGCGGGCGGCCGTGACCGTCAAGGCGCTCCCCGTCAACCCGAAGGCGGGCGGCAACCTCGTGACCGTCGTGGGCGACTACGAGTCGATCGGCGGAGCGGTCACGTTCGGTGGGCAGACCCCCTTCGCCTCGGAGCAGCGCGACGTCTTCGTCGCGCGCTACACGGCGATCGACGGCGCTCTGGTGGACTTGACCACGCTGAACCTCGAGGGAGATCAGCAGGTGGCGCAGCACGGCGCCGCGCTGCTCCCGGGCGGTGACGTCGTGATCGCCGGCTCGTACCGCGGGGTCGTCGACTTCGGCGGCGGCTGCCCCGCGCTGCCCGACGCGGGGGACACGGAGAGCTTCTTCGTCGCGCGCGTCTCTAGGAAGGGCGTCGTGTGGAGCCGCGGGTTCGGCGACGACAAGGAGAGCCAGGTCGCGGCGGGCGTGGCGGTGGACGGCGCTGGCGCGATCTACGTCACCGGGGAGTTCACGGGCACGATCCCGCTGGGGAGCGCCGGGAGCCTCACGACGTCCCAGAAGCGGGCGGGGTTTCTGATGCGGCTCGACGCGCAGGGCAACCTGATCTCCGCAACCAAGGTCGAAGGCGCCGGCACCGTCGCCCTCCGCGTCGTCGCGGTGGACGGGGCGCTGGGCGGGCCCGTCTACGTCGCCGGCGCCGTGACGGGCGCGCTCCGCCTCGACGGCCTCGCCGCGCCGCTCGGGAGCGAGAGTGATAACGAGTCCCGCGGGTTCATCGCGAGGCTCTCCGGCGCGCGCTGATCCGGGGGCCTTCAGATCGAATGAGTGAGCGCTCACTCTTGACGAGTGAGCGCTCACTCCGGTACAGGGGGCGCATGGCACCACCTAGCCGGCGAGCTCCTCCCCTGCGTCCGGAGGAGCGTCGCGCGAGCATCATCGCGGCGACGATCCCGCTGCTGCGCCTGTACGGCCGCGACGTGACGACGGCGCAGATCGCGATGGCCGCCGGCACCGCGGAAGGGACGCTGTTCCGCGTGTTCCCCGACAAGGAGTCGCTGATCCAGGCCGCGATCGCGACCCTGTTCGATCCGGCGCCGACGCTGCGAGAGCTGGAGCGCATCGATCTCGCGGCGCCGCTGCGCGAGCGCTTGATCCAGGCGGTCGAGGTCCTGCAGCGCCGCGTCGAGGGCATCTGGCAGCTCATCTCGATGCTCGGCATGTCGATGCCGCCCCCCGTGCGCCCCGGGTCCGAGTGCGCCCAGGCGCCGCGCCACGATGAGCAGGTTCACGCGCAGCTCGAGCGCCTGTTCGAGGCGTCGCGCGACGAGCTGCGCTGCGATCCGGCGTATGCGGCGCGCCTCGTCCGCATGATGACGTTCGCGGGCACCCACCCGCGGATCACCGACGGCATGCCCCTGACCGCCGCGGAGGTCGTGGAGGTCCTGCTCGACGGGATCCGCCGCCGCTCCGAGGAGGAGGAGCCTTGCTGAGGCAGCTGTTGCGCCGTTTCCTGCGCCCACAGGCGCGCTTGCTCGCGCTCGTCGTCGCGCTCCAGCTCGTGGCGACGCTCGCTTCGCTGTACCTGCCGAGCCTGAACGCCGACATCATCGATCAGGGCATCGCGCTCGGTGACACGCCGCGGATCCTGGAGCTCGGCGCGATCATGCTCGCGATCACCGGCGTCCAGATCGTGTGTTCGGTCGCCGCGAACTACGCCGGCGCGCGCGTCGCGATGAGCTTCGGTCGCGACCTGCGCGCGGCGGTGTTCCACCGCGTCGGCGAGTTCTCCGCGCGCGAGCTGTCGCGGTTCGGAGCGCCGTCGCTCATCACGCGCACGACCAACGACGTCCAGCAGGTGCAGACGGTGGTGATGATGGGCTGTACGATGCTCGTCATCTCGCCGATCATGTGCGTCGGCGGCATCGTGATGGCGCTGCGCGAGGACGGGTCGCTCGCCTGGCTTCTCGCGATCGCGGTGCCGCTGCTCGCGGGCGCCGTCGTCGCGATCATGTCGCGGATGGTGCCGCAGTTCCGTCGGATGCAGCCCCTCATCGACACCGTGAACCGCGTGCTGCGCGAGCAGATCACCGGCGTGCGCGTGATCCGCGCCTTCGTGCGCGAGCGCGCCGAGGCGGCGCGCTTCGAGCACGCGAACGGCGACCTCACCGAGACCGCGCTGCGCATCGGGCGCCTGCAAGCGCTGATGTTCCCGACCGTGATGTTCGTCTTCAACGCTTCGAGCGTCGCCGTCCTGTGGTTCGGCGCGCACCAGATCGCGGACGGCACGCTCGCGATCGGCTCGATGACGGCGTTCCTCGCCTACCTGGTGCAGATCCTGATGGCCGTGATGATGGTGACGTTCGTGGCCGTCATGCTGCCGCGCGCGGCCGCGTGCTCGGAGCGCATCGTCGAGGTGCTGGACACCGAGCCGTCCGTGCGCGCTCCCGACCAGCCCGTGACGCTCGTCGAGCCGACCGGCATCGTCGAGCTGCGAGACGTCGAGTACCGCTACCCGGGCGCCGAGCTGCCCGTCCTGCGCGGCATCTCGTTCGTGGCGCGCCCCGGGCAGGTCACCGCGATCATCGGCAGCACCGGCTCGGGCAAGACCACGCTGCTCGACCTGATCGCGCGGCTCATCGATCCGACGAGGGGCGAGGTCCGGCTCGACGGCGTCGACGCGCGCATGCTCGCCCTCGACGCGGTGTGGTCGTGCATCGGCCTCGTGCCGCAGCGAGCGTTCCTGTTCTCCGGCACGGTGGCCTCGAACCTGCGCTACGGCGACCCCGCGGCGACCGACGAGCAGCTCTGGGCGGCGCTCGCCGCCGCGCAAGCGCGCGACTTCGTCGAGGCGATGCCGCGGAAGCTGGACACGCCGATCGGGCAGGGCGGCACGAACGTCTCCGGCGGCCAGCGCCAGCGGCTGTCGATCGCCCGCGCCCTGCTGCGCCGGCCGCGCGTGTTCCTGTTCGACGACGCCTTCTCCGCGCTCGACGTCGCGACCGAGGCCCGTCTGCGGGCCGCGCTCGCCGAGCGCACGCGCGCCGCGACGGTGATCGTCGTCGCGCAGCGCGTGTCGAGCATCGTCGACGCGGACCAGATCCTCGTGCTCGACGACGGCGAGATCGTCGGCCAGGGCAAGCACGGCGAGCTGCTCGCGTCGTGCCCGACGTACGCCGAGATCGTGGCCTCGCAGCGCGACGCGGCGGTGGCCGCATGAGCCCGCGTCACGCTGGTCCCCCGCCCGCCGCCTCCGCGGGGGCGCGCTCCCCGATCCTGCCGCGCGGCCCCTTCGGCATGGGCGCCGCGCCGCCGCAGAAGGCGAAGCAGTTCGCCCCCTCCGCGCGGCGCCTCCTCCGCCGCCTCGCCCCCGAGCGCGCGCGCCTCGCGGTCGTGCTCGCTTGCTCGCTGCTCAGCGTGGGGCTCGGCCTGGCCGGTCCGAAGCTGCTCGGCCGCGCGACGGACATCATCTTCTCCGGCGTGATGGGCGCTCGCCTCCCGGCGGCCGCCACGAAGGCCGAGGCCGTCGCGGAGCTCCAGCGCTCCGGCCAGGCGCGGCTCGCCGAGCTCGTGGGCCACATGGACGTCGTTCCCGGCCGCGGCATCCAGCTCCGCGAGCTCGCCGAGCTGCTCCTGCTCGTGATGGCGCTCTACGCCGGCGCGTCGCTGTTCGCCTGGCTGCAGGGCTACCTGCTCAACGACGTCGTGCAGAACACCGTGCGGCAGCTCCGCGCCGAGGCGCAGGACAAGCTCGCCCGCTTGCCGCTCGCCTACTTCGACGGCCGCCCGCACGGCGAGCTCTTGAGCCGCGTCACGAACGACGTCGACAACGTCGCGCAGGGCCTGCAGCAGACGATGACGCAGATCATGAACGGCGCGCTGACGCTCCTCGGCATCGTCGTCATGCTCGTCGTGATCTCGCCGGTGCTCGCCGTGATCACGCTCTTCACCGTGCCGCTCTCGGTGCTCACGACCGCGGCGGTCGCGAAGCGCGCGCAGGCGAAATTCGCAGCGCAGTGGGCGCAGGTCGGCGTGCTCAACGGCCAGATCGAGGAGGCGTTCACCGGGCACGCGCTCGTCAACGTGCTCGGGCGGCGCCGCGACGTCGAGGCGCGCTTCCAGTCCACGAACCAGGAGCTGTTCGAGACCAGCTTCCGCGCGCAGTTCATGTCCAGCATCATCATGCCGGCGGTCAATTTCGTCGGGAACCTGACCTACGTCGCGATCGCCGTCATCGGCGGCCTTCGCGTCGCGTCGGGCGCGATGCTGCTCGGCAGCGTGCAAGCGTTCATCCAGTACTCGCGCCAGTTCTCTCAGCAGCTCGGCCAGCTCGCGTCCGTCACGAGCGTCCTGCAATCGGGCGTTGCCTCCGCAGAGCGGGTGTTCGAGCTGCTCGACGAACAGGGCCAGTCCCCCGACGCCACCCCGCCCGCGGCCCTGCCGAAGGTGAGCGGCGAGGTCCGGTTCGAGCACGTCACGTTCCGCTACAAGCCCGACGAGCCCCTCATCGAGGACCTCGACCTCACGATCCTGCCAGGCCAGACGGTCGCGATCGTCGGCCCGACCGGCGCCGGCAAGACAACGCTCGTGAACCTATTGATGCGGTTTTACGAGCTCGACGGCGGTCGGATCCTGATCGACGGCGTCGACATCGCGCGCTTGCCGCGCCACGAGCTGCGCGCGAAGCTCGGTATCGTGCTGCAGGATACATGGCTGTTCTCGGGTACGATCCGCGACAACATCGCGTTCGGCAACGCGGCCGCGACCGAGGCCGACATCCAGGAGGCCGCGCGCGCGGCGCACGTCGACCGCTTCGTGCGCGCGCTGCCCGCGGGTTACGACACGGTGATCAACGAGGACTCGGGCAACCTGAGCGCCGGTGAGAAGCAGCTCATCACGATCGCCCGGGCGTTCCTCGCGAACCCGGCGATCCTGATCCTCGACGAGGCGACCTCCTCGGTCGACACCCGGACCGAGGTGCTCGTCCAGCGCGCGATGGCGGCCTTGCGGGCCCAGCGCACGAGCTTCGTCATCGCGCATCGCCTCTCGACGATCCGCGACGCCGACATGCTCCTCGTGATGAACGCGGGCCGCATCGTCGAGCGCGGCACACACGCGGAGCTGCTCGCCGCAGGCGGCGCCTACCACGCGTTGTACCAGACCCAGCTCGCCGGCAACGGGGGGAGCGGCGTGAAGCTCGAGGGCTACTCTGCTGCCCTCAGTCGATGACCGCGGTGGCCTCGACCTCGACCAGGTGCTCGGGGTCGGAGAGCGCGCTGACGCCCAGCAGCGTCCCTGGCGGGACCGGGGTGACTCCCAGCTTCGCGGCTGCCCGACCGATCCCCTCCAGCAGCAGGGGCATCTTGTCGGGAGTCCAGTCGACAGCGTAGATGGTCAGCTTCGCAACGTCGTTGAAGGAGCCGCCGACCCCGGCCAGGGCGGTGGCGACGTTGAGGTAACACTGCTCGACCTGAGCGGCGAAGTCGCCCCTGCCGATCGTCCTTCCATCGGCATCCCAGGCGACCTGACCTGCGACGAACACGAGCTTCGACCCGGTGGCGATCGACACCTGTCGATACGCCTCGATCTTCGGCAACCCGCGGGGGTTCACCAGGGTGATGGCCATGCTACCTCCTCCGTCCTCTCTCTGCGCGCAGGGCGGCATGCCCGGCCGCGCGCTGGTTAGATGCGCCCTCCCCGCCGCGACCGGTAGACGCACGGCGCGAAACGAGCCGATGAGCGCTGCTATACAATCGCGCCATGAACCGCGCGACGGACCGCTTCGAGGGTCTGACCGTCTTCCTCACCGTGGCGAGGCACCGGAGCTTCCGCGCCGCCGCCGCGGAGCTCGGCGTGACCACGGGCGCCGTGAGCCAGGCGATCCGCGCCCTCGAGCGCCGCGTCGGCCTCCCGCTCCTCTCGCGCACCACGCGCCGCGTGGGGCTCACCGAGGCCGGCGAGCGGCTGCACGAGCGCCTCGCGCCCGCGGCCGGTGAGATCAGCGCCGCGCTCGAGGCGCTCGACGAGCTCCGCGGCCAGCCCGCGGGGCTGCTCCGCCTCACCGTCGCCCGGACGGCCGTGCCCTTCGTGATCGAGCCGGTGCTCCCGCGCTTCCGCCGCGCTTACCCCGACGTGGCCGTCGAGATCTCGGTGGACGACGCCCTGGTCGATCTCGCCGGGACCGGCTTCGACGCCGGCGTGCGGCTCGGCGAGGACCTCGCCCAGGACATGACCGCCGTGCGCCTGACCCCTGATCTCCGCTGGCTCGTCGTCGGCGCGCCGGCGTACTTCGCGGCGCACGGCCGCCCGGAGGAGCCCGAGGATCTGCTCGCCCACACGTGCATCCGGTACCGATTCCAGAGCGCCGCGCTCTATCGCTGGGAGTTCGTGCGCGATCACCGCGAGATCACCGTGCAGGCCCCCGGCACGCTCACGGTGAACGACGCCGATCTGGCGGTGTCCCTCGCGCGCGATGGGCTCGGGCTCGCGTACATGTTCGATCTGGCCGTCGCCGAGGATCTGGCGAGCGGGGCACTCTCTACGGCGCTCGAGCGCTATGCGCCGACGGGCCCCGGGTTCTTCCTCTACTTCCCCGCCCGCGCGCAGGCGCAGGCGAAGCTGCGCGCGTTCATCGACACGGCGCTCGCCGTGCTCATGCCAGAGGGCCGGCGGAAGCCGAAGGAGACGCGCGCCGCCTCGTGAGCTCCCCGGGCGCCTCCAGCGCCCACCCTCCGGTCACCGCGCGCGCTGGCGCTGCCAGGCGACGATCCGCGTGACCGCCTCGTCGACCTGCTCGACCGGGGCCGCGAAGGACAGCCGGACGTACCGCGCGCCGCCGACGCCGTCGAAGTCCGTGCCCGGCGTGAGCGCCACGCCCGTGTCGGCGAGCAGCCGCTCGCACCACGCGACCGAGTCGTCCGTGCCGACGTCGGCATACAGGTAGAAGGCGCCGTCGGGCGGGGCGACCTTCCAGCCGAGCTCGGGCAGCCGCCGCAGCAGCAGGTCGCGCGCGGCCGCGTAGCCCTCCACCAGCCGGTCCGCCTCGGCGTACGCCTCCGGGGTCAGGGCCGCGAGCGCCGCGTGCTGCGCCAGGGCGGGCGGGCAGAGCGCGAGGTTCCCCGCCAGCGCGTCGACCGTCGGGACGAGCTCCGGCGGCAGCACCAGCCACCCGAGGCGCCAGCCCGTCATGGCCCAGTACTTCGAGAAGCTCGACACGACGACGGCGCCCGCGTCGACGTGGCGCGCCGCCGTCGCCTGGCGCCCGGCCCACGGGCCGTACGTGAGGCCGTGATAGATCTCGTCGCTCACCAGCCGGACGCCGTGCTCCGCGCACCAGCGCGCCATCGCGTCGAGCTCCGCGGCGTCGACCATCGTGCCCGTCGGGTTCGCCGGGCTCGCCAGGATCACGCCGTCGAGCTTTGCACCGTCGCACGCGGCCATGAGCTGCGACGTTGTCAGCTGGAAGCGGCTCTCCGGGCCGCACGACAGCTCGACCACCTCGACCCCGAGGGAGCGAAGGATGTTCCGGTACGCCGGGTAGCCCGGGCGAGCGAGCGCCACGCGGTCACCCGCCTCGAACGCCGCGAGGAACGCGAGCAGGAACCCGCCCGACGACCCCGTGGTGAGGGCGACGCGCGACGGGTCGAGGTCCACGCCGTACCAGCGGCCGTAGTGCTCCGCGAGCGCGCGGCGCAGCGCCGGGATGCCGAGCGCCTCGGTGTACCCGAGGTCGCCCGCCGCGAGGAGCGCCGCCGCCCGCGCGCGCACGGCGGCGGGCGCCCCTGAGCCCGGCTGGCCCGCGCACAGGCTGATGACCGGCTCCCCCGCCGCGCGCCGCGCGTTGGCGGCGGCGAGCACCTCCATGACCGCGAACGGCGGCACCTGCGAGCGGCGGCTGATCCTCACCCGGCCATCCTTCTCCCCCGCCGAAGACAGGCCATTTACAGCACGAAAGCTCCGCTGTCAGCAGAGGAAATCCGATGGCTGGAGCAGGACGAGCGCCGTGCGTGAAGCCACAAAAGCGAGAACGCGGCCGGTGAGGGCCGCGTTCTCTCTCTCGTTGCTCGCCGCGACGGCGCGTCCGCTCAGGCGATGAGCGGGGCGATGAGGAGCGACACGACGCCCATCACCTTGATGAGGATCGAGATGCCGGGGCCCGACGTGTCCTTGAAGGGATCGCCGACGGTGTCGCCGACGACGGCGGCCTTGTGGGCGTCGGAGCCCTTCGCGTGGCCGTCGAGGCCGCCCTTCTCGATGTGCTTCTTGGCGTTGTCCCAGGCGCCGCCGCCGTTCGCCATCATCAGCGAGAGCACCGCGCCGACGACGAGCGCGCCGGCCAGCGTACCCGCGAGGACCTCGGGGCCGGCCACGAAGCCGACGACGACCGGCGCGAGCACCGCGATGGCGCCGGGCGCGATCATCTCGCGGATGGCGGCCGACGTGGCGATGTCGACGATGACCTTCGGCTGCGGCTCGGCGCCCGGCTTGCCCTCGAGCAGGCCGGGGATCTCGCGGAACTGACGGCGGATCTCCTCGACGATCGCGCCGGCCGCGCGGCCGACGGCGGTCATCGTGAGCGCGCCGACGAGGCACGGGAGGAGCGCGCCGAAGAGCAGCCCCATGAGGACCTTGGCGTCGGTCAGGTACAGCACGAGCTCCGGGAGGCCCTTCGCGCGGCGGACCGCGTCGACCTCCATGTTGAAGGCGGCGAACAGCGCGACGACGGTGAGCACCGCCGAGCCGATCGCGAAGCCCTTGCCGACGGCCGCGGTGGTGTTGCCGACCGCGTCGAGCTCGTCGGTGATCGCGCGGACCTCCTTGCCGAGGCCGGCCATCTCGGAGATGCCGCCGCCGTTGTCGGCGATCGGGCCGTACGCGTCGACGGTCATGACGATCGCGGTGCCGGCGAGCATGCCGACCGCGGCGAGCGCGATGCCGTAGAGGCCGAGGTAGTGGTTCGAGATCCAGCCCACGGCGACGAGGGTCATGAGGGGGATCGCGACGCTCTCGAGGCCGACCGCGATGCCGCGGATGACGTTGGTGCCGGGGCCGGTGAGCGAGCTCTGGGCCACCTTGTGGATGGGGCCCATCGACGTGTAGTAGTCGGTCACGAGGCCGACGATGGCGCCGCCCGCGGCGCCGGCCGCGAGGGTGATGACGGTGCCGGAGCTGAAGCCGAGCCCCGGGAGGATGCCGGCCGCCGCGAGCACGACGAGGAACGGCGGGACGATGAGCGCGAGGCGCAGCACCCGGGCCGGCGGCAGGTTCTTGAGCGCGCGGGTGATGAAGATGCCGACGACCGAGACCGCGAGGCCGATCGTCGCGAGGAGCAGCGGCAGCGACACCGCCATCGCGCGGAGCTCCTGCTCGCTCACCGACGGCGCGAGCTGCTGCAGCTTGGCGATCGGCAGCGTGAGGCCGAGCGCGATCGCGGCGACGACCGCGGCCACGTAGCTCTCGTAGATGTCGGCGCCCATGCCCGCGATGTCGCCGACGTTGTCGCCCACGTTGTCGGCGATGACGCCCGGGTTGCGCGGGTCGTCCTCGGGGATGTTCGCCTCGACCTTGCCGACGATGTCGGCGCCGACGTCGGCGGCCTTCGTGTAGATGCCGCCGCCGATGCGGGCGAAGAGCGCGATCGAGCTCGCGCCGACGGCGAACGAGTGGACGATCGTCGCGAGGTGCTCGTGGCTGCGGAACAGGGCGTAGATGCCGCCCAGGCCGATGAGGCCGAGCCCCGCGACGCAGAGGCCCATGACGGCGCCGCCGTCGAGCGCGGTGACGAGCGCGGTGGGCTTGCCGTGCGCGCGCGCGGCCTCGGCCGTGCGAACGTTGGCGTACGTCGCGGCCTTCATGCCGAAGAAGCCGGCGATGAGCGACAGGAACGCGCCGGCGGCGAAGGCGCCCGCGGACAGGAGCCCGAGCGTCGCGGCCAGGAGCGCAAAGACGGCGGCGGCGTAGACGGCGAGCACCTTGTACTCGCGCGCGAGGAAGGCCATCGCCCCCTCGCGGACGTAGCGCGCGATGCGCGCCATCGTCTCGTTGCCTTCAGGGGCCTTCTTGACACGCACGTAGAAAGAGCGTGCGACCATGAGCGCGACGGCGCCCGTTAAGAGCGACTGGTACGACAATGCATCCACGGGTGATGGTCCTCTCGCCCGCCCCCGGCCGGAGCGAGCGCCGGCTCACTCGTCCGTCCACGACGGCGGATCAAGTGGGAAATTGCGTTGCCTCGGTTCAGGCTGCCGCCCAGGGCGAAATCTTGAGCTGGCGCCAGGGATGTGGCGTCCGCAACGTCGGTCGTGCTGGTCCCCGCGCGAGCCGACAGCGACCGTGACATCGGAATGTTCCAGACAAGGACGGCGCACGCGACGCGAACGAGCGCGTCGGCGATCCACCCACGGGGGGCGATCCAGCGGCGCGTCCGGCGGCGGCCAGCGCTACTCGAGCAGCGCGAGCGTCCGCGGATCGGGCTCGCCGCCGCAGTACTTGTCGAGCGCCGCGAGGAACGCCCCCCCGCCGGGGGCCGCGCGGGAGAACAGGGTCATCGACGAGCAAAACTTCATGTCATCGGGGCTATCGAAGATGTCGTAAAGCGAGCGCCCCTCGATCTGGTTCACGAGGCGAGTGCACTCCAGCAGTCTCGGACCGAGCGTCGGGTGCTGCAGATACGCCTCGGCTTCGGCCTTCGAAGCGATGCCGAACCTCTGCGCCATGGCGCTGTGGCCCAGGCCCTTCAGCTGCGGAAAGATGAACCACATCCAGTGGCTGCTCTTCTCTCCTCGGCGCAGCTCGGCCAGGACGCGGGCATAGACCGGAGCCTGCGCGTCCACGAATCGTTTCAGGTCGTACGGATCGGGCATGGGCGCTCCTCGACCGCCAGAGTAGCATTCGATCCGTCGCCGGCCCTCCAGCTGCGATGAGGATCCGAGCGAATTCAAGGCGCTTCGCGCGAACAGATGATCGCTGCTCGCGCCAGCCCGCCCGGATGGAGCGATGGGCAGGGCTACAGGCCCGTGTGCGTCCCCGTGATCCAGACGGTCGCGTGGGAGCCGTCGGGCTGCGTGGCCCAGGTGCGGACGCGGTACTTGCTCGTGGCGACCTGCTGCGCGGTCCCGTAGTTCTCGTGGAAGTAGACGAACGCCGGCGTCGAGCAGTGCCCGCGCCCGGTCAGCGGGTTGTCCCAGAGCCACGTGCCCGCCTGCTCCTTGTACGTGAGCTGCACGAACTGGCTTGTCGCGGCGTCCCAGCGCTGCACGCGCGTGGCCATCTTGGTGTTCGCGCAGTCGCTCATCGCCTGCGACGCGTCGCTCCACGAGGTGGACGAGGAGCCCCAGAAGGTAGGCTGCACGTCGAAGCGGTATGTCTCCGGGGTCTGGTGCTGGTAATAGCCGGGCACGGGGAAATCCACGATCGTCGTCGCTCGATCCTGCCCGATGTCCGGACAGATGCCGTCGATCCACTGGTAGGCGCGGACGTAGGTCTCGGTTGCTCCGACCGCGGTGAGCTGCGGGCTGGTGAAGTTCGGGTCGGTCCCCATGGCGCAGGGGTCAGGGTTTCCCCCGAGCGCCTCTGCGCTCTCCGCGGTGTCTTCCTCGTCGAAGCTGCCGCCGTCCGCCGCCACGCAGCCCGTGACCATCGAGAAGGTGATGAGACCGAGACCGAGATGATACGCAGCAATCTTCATGGTGTGACTCCCCTTGGTATGCCGGCCTCTCAGGCCGCGTCCACGCCCGCCCCCGCACCCGCCCCCGCCCCCAGCCAGAGAGCAGGGAGCGTGCCTGCGACGATCCCCTGAGCGCTCCTGTGCCTTCAATGCTCTCGCAGCGCAGGATCGCGACTCAGGTCGTAGGGCAGACCGCCGCTCGACCCGGCGATGGAGGCGGCAGCCTCCTCCATCGGCAGGGCGATGGAGGCTCGCGCCTCCACCTCGGCCCGCGAGCTGCTTGAAGCCCGCGAGCCGAAGCCGCCCGCCGGAGCTCGCGACGCGGCCGTCGTCGGATTCACCTGACGCGCAAATTTCGAGTGCAAAGCGACGAAGCGTGGCCCGCGGGCTGGCCGCTTGCGTAGACGGCGGACGCGACGATGCTCACTCCTTGAATCGCGGCCAGCGCTCGACGATCGGTGGTGCATGCGGAACACGGAGCACCTGGGTATCCTTTGTGTCATGGCGCTTGAACGGAGGGCGGCGCGGCTCGTGGCAGCGGGCGCCACGATGCTCGCCATGGGCTGCAGCGGGAAGTGGACGGCGCAGGAGAGCGGCGCAGCAATGGCCGGCGGCGCGGGCGGGAGCGAGGGCACGGCGCAGGGCGGCGATCCGGGGAGCGCGGAGGCCTGCGCGGCCGGGGAGGCGCGCTGCAACGCGAGCGGCCTGCGCGAGACGTGCACGAGCGACGGCGCCTGGAGCGTCTCGGATTTCGTGTGCGCGCGAAACGTCGCGGTCGACGACGAGGTCGGCAGTACCTGTGTGACGAAGGCCGACGGCAGCTATCGTTGCTGGGGCGACGATCCGGGCGGCGCGCTGCCCGCCGAGCGCTACCGGCGTGTCCAGCTCGCGCGACAGGGGCTGATCGGGCTCACCGAGGACGGTCGGCTGCTCGCGGCGGGCACGGTCCTGCCAGACGGGCTGCCACCTGCCTCCACCTTTCGAGCGACGAACATGTGGGACTACACGGGCGTGTGCCCGCTGTTCGTGGACGGGTCGTTCGCGGTGGTGCTCGATGGCACGTCGTTCAACCGCCCTCTGCCCCCGGACGAGGATGCGGTGAGAAGGATGGAGGGCTCGTTCACGCAAGCGTTCTGCGTCTTCGAGGGGCTCGCCGTCGGCGTGCGCTCCGACGGCAGCCTGTGGCAGTCCCACGGCACGGAGACACCCCCCGGTGAGTTCACCGAGGTGGCGTTCAGCAACCGCATCTTCTGCGCGCTCACGAAGGCCGGCGGCATCCGGTGCTTCGAGCCGAACTTCGCTTGCAGCCGCACCGGCATCGTTGACTGCGCCGGGCCGGAGTATCCCGAGTTCTCGGGCGGACCGTACCGTTCCATCACCGCCACCGACGGAGCGGTGTGCGCGATCGACGCCGAGGGGGCCCTCACGTGCAGGCGCTATGATGGCGCCGACATGCCGATCGACGCCGGGCGCTTCACGTTCATCGAAGGCGGGAACAGCGTCCTTTGCGGCGTGCGCACCGACGGCTCGGCCGCCTGTTTCCGCCACGGCGGCTGGAGCCTTGATGAGGTCGGTCAGTTCGTGCCCGCGGCGCTCGACCCCGGCTGGTGAGCGCCGGGGTCGCGATCGTGCCAGCGAAGCGCAGGCACGGCGGCGGCATCACGACATGAGCGCCGTCGAGCGCGGCCGTGGCCCTTCGCGGACCGCGGCGGGCGGATTTTCATCCACCTACGTCTGCAGCCGCTCAGGGCCCGTGGCGCCTCTCCCTGGACCGGCGTGCGTTCAGGTCGACAGCGGACTCGCAATGCCAGGCGATCATGGAGTTGAAATGATCGAGATGATGGCAACATCGATCGCTCCACGGGAGACCATGGCCTGCACGCCCCATGGCTCGCAGGTCGTCATGGTCGAGCAGAGAGCGCGCATTTCGAGGCGCGCTGGAGGAGCTCATGCCTCACGTCTCGACGATTCTCAGGAACAGCAGGATGCATGCCGCCGTGGTGATGACATCCGCCATGGTCAGTTGCGCCGCGCCCCCTGAAAGCAAGCAGGGGAGCCCCGAGCCCGACGGCGCAGCGGCGTCCGCGAGCGCGCTCCGGGCGAATGACAGGCACCCACGGCGGGGTCACGGCCACGGTCACGGCGCAGCGAGCTGCAATGAT
The DNA here is from genome assembly GCF_051530205.1 of Sorangium sp. So ce327. NCBI lineage: Bacteria > Pseudomonadati > Myxococcota > Polyangiales > Polyangiaceae > Sorangium > Sorangium sp. So ce327. Next base: position 8,479,051 of record NZ_CP150330.1, read on the forward strand.
CACAACCCATGCACCCTGGACGCACGCGTCAGGTGGGCATGCGTCCATGCGCCCGCGCCGTATGGACCGCCGCCGTCGCGGGGGCGAAATCGCTGCGGCGAGGGCGAGGTGTGCGACGGACACGGCGCCTGCGTGGAGCCGGGCGCGCCGCTCTGGAGCGTGAGCTTTCCTGGCGAAGCGTCGTTCGCGAGCATCAACGCCGATGGGGCCGGCAATGTCCTCCTCACTGGCCAGCTCAACGGTACGGCCGATCTCGGCGGGGGCCCGCTCACGAGCGCGGGGCAGCGCGACGTGCTGATCGCGAAGCTCGATCCGGACGGCGGGCTCGCCTGGGCGAGGCGCTACGGCGGCCCCGGCGACGAGTTCGGCGCGAAGATCGCCGCGCTCTCCGACGGGAGCCTTGTGAACGCGGGAGGCTACGTCGACTCGCTGGATGTCGGCTGGGGGCCGATCCCCAGCGCCGGGCTGAGCGACATCTACGTCATGAGGACGGACCCGGCAGGGGAGCCCGCGTGGGTCCGCCATTTCGGCGATCCGGCCTATCAAGACGTCTATGGCCTGTCGGTCGACGGCGAGGACAACGTGGTCGTCCTCGGCTCGTTCGAGGGGACGGTCGACTTCGGCGCGGGGCCGGTGAGCAGCGCGGGCGCGCAGGACATCTTCCTGTTCAAGCTGGACCCGGCGGGCAACACCCTCTGGAGCAAGGGCGTCGGGAGCGAGTTTAGCGACGGGTCGGTCGCCCTCACGACGGACCCGATCGGCAACGTGCTCTTCGCGGGATCGGTGGGGACCGGCGCGGATCTGGGCGATGGACCGCTCCCGGGCCCTCGACTCTTCGTCGCGAAGCTGGATTCCGCGGGCAACCATGTCTGGAGCAGGGCGTTCGGAGACACGTCCGGCTTCATCCAGGACGTCGAGGCGGACCCCGCGGGCAACGTGGTTTTGGTCGGACAGACGGGCACCACCATCGACCTGGGGACGGGGCCGATCATCAACCAGGGCTACGATGCCGCGTTCCTCGCGAAGCTCGACCCGGCCGGGAACACCGTCTGGAGCAGGGGCTTCAGCGCGCCGGGGAGCAGGGTGGTCATCACCTCGACCGACGTCGACAGCCAGGCGAACGTGGTGGCGTCCGGGGTGCTCGTCGCCGACGTCTCGGCGACGCTCGACTTCGATGGGATCCCCTTCCCGTCAGGGCACAACCCGTCCAGCTACAGCGCGCGCACCTTCCTGGTGAAGTTCGACGCCGGCGGGCACGTGCTGTGGGTCGAGGGGTTCGACACGGAGCGCCCCTTCGGCATCGTCGTCGATCCGCGCGATCGCGTGCTGGCCACAGGGACCTTCACCGGCACCCTCGACCTCGGCTCCGGGCCGCTGACGGGAGACGAGGACACCTTCGTCGCGGCGTTCGGCCCCTGACCCACGACGACCAGGAGGGCGAGCCAGGCAGGCGCGCCCTCGCGGTCACCGCCGGGATACGGGGGTTCAAGGAGCGTGGTAGGACGCGACTTGCCCCTGGTAGCGGTAGTCACCGGCGTTGGACCAGAACACGCCCTGCCCCTCCGGGGCGATGACACGCCAGGGGACGGGCTGTTCGAACGCCAGCAGGACGGTCCTGTTGCTCTCGAGATCGTGCGCGTTGACGCTGCGGTTCCCGCGCATGTCCGTCGAGAACAGCGTCGAGCCCCGGAGGGCCAGCCCCGCCATCGAGTCCCCCTTATAGATCAATGTCTTCTGTCCTCCGGCGATGGGTGCCTTGAACACGCCGCCGTCGCCGGCGTTGGCCCAGTAGACGAACTCCGCGTCCACCGCGATCCCGGCCGGCTCGGCCTCGTTGTCGGCGATGACGGTCACCTGCCCGCCCGCCTTCGCCACCTTGTAGACCTTGTGGGTCGCCGCGCCGCCGGTCCAGTAGAGGTTCTGCGCGTCCTGCGCGAGGTACGCGGGCCTCCCGGCGCCGGACGCGAGGACGACCGGCTCGCCGCCGCCGAGCGGCATCGTGTAGATGTTCTCTCCATCGCCGTCGCCGAAGTAGACGGCCGACGCGTCGCCGATGACGCTCACGACATAGCCGATCTGGGCCAGCGTCTCCACCTCCAGGGTCGCCTTGTCGACGCGCCGGAGCGCCGAGGGGATCACCGGGTCATCATCACCGCCGCTCGCCCAGTACACGTGCGAGTCGTTGACCCACAGCGCCTTGGGATCGGGATCGGCGGGGATCATCGCCTCTGCCTCGGCGGTGCCCAGCCTCACGCGGTAGATGAAACCGTCGTTGTTGTCCCCGGTCGCGACATCCTCGGTGCCGCCGCTCGCGAAGTAGAGGAAGGACGCGTCGGCGGCCAGCGCGCTCGGGTAGCGGTGCAGGCTCGCCATCGGGGTCGCGAGGATCATGCCTGGATAGATCCTCGAGAGGCGGTCGGTCTCCGTGACGACGTTGCTCCTCGAGACGTCGTGCCGCGCGAGCGGCGCGAAATCGTCCGAGCCCTCCTGTGCGGTGAAGCCATAGGCGCCGAGGACCGCGCTTTCGCCCAGCTCCGCCCTGAGCTCGACGGTGATCGGGAGCGTGAGCGTGATCGGCCTCTCGAATGTCAGGCCCTCCGGGCCAAGGACGTACATGGGCCCCACCGCGCCCTCGGGGGCCTCGTCGATGCGCTCGATGGTGATCACCGTGTTCTCGCTCACCGCGCCCGGCGGCACCTCGATGGTGAAGCCGTCGTCCGCTGTGAAGGTCCCGCCCTGCGCGTCCACGGAGAACTGCTCGCCGGCCCCTGGCTGCGCGCCGGTCCCTGACGTGGCGCCGCCGCCGGTATCGCCGCCGCTCGCATCGCCGCTGCCCGTAGTGCCGCTGCCCGTACCGCCGCCGCCTGTAGCGCCGCTGCCGGTATCGCCGCCGCCCGTGGCGCGATTGCCCTTGTCCGTCCCTCCGCACGACGCGCTGCTCAGCGCGGCAGCCGCGCACGCCAACACCACGAATGAGATCCTTGTCATCGTTTCGCTCCTCCGCTGGCGGTCGTCGCCGCCATGTCCTGGAAGGCCATGGTTCTGCCGAGCTCGCCATGGAGGCGGGCGCGACATCACCCTTGATCAGACAACAGCGTAGCGCCCGATGGGGCGGTGGCGAGCTGAGCCAGAGCAGGTGAGAGACATACAGTCTTTACCTGTCAGGGTTATCCCAGGCGTCCACTCTCCATGCCCCTTACGCATCGTGGTTGTCCCAGGGGTCCACTCGCTACGGTCCTTACCTGTCAGGGTTGTCCCAGGTGCACGGCTCGACCGCGCGTCGCCGGCGGCTCATGAGTCGTGGCGGCGGGGCGACGGCGCCGCGCGGGCGCGCAGACAACGCTCGGCGAGGGCGGGTATCGCGCTGGTGAGCGAGGGGCGCGCGGGCGCCGTCGGCGCCCGGGGAGCGGCAGCCCAGCATGCCCCGAGGGTCGGGGCATGGCGGGCTTCGCGACGACGAGCGCCTCCTCCGGCGTGCAGCGCATGGCCGAGGGGTGGCCCATCGTGCGGCCGGAGCGGGCGACCGGCTCGCCAGCGTCGGGGGTCGGGGCTCCCGGCGCGGCGCCCGCCCGCACTGTGCGGGCGGATTGAGTTCGTGAACAGTCTGCGTATCCTGGCCTCGCTGCACCGAAGCCACCCGCAGTTCCTTGGAGTCGTCGCGCGAGCGCGACGGGAGCCAGCATGCCGATAGGGCAAACGAAAGGGAGTACCGTACCGCTGCGCCGCGACGCAGCGCCGCGCGTTCGCGGCGTGCAGGCCGCCGCGGTGCTCGCGGCGCTGCTCGGGCTCGCCGCGCCGGCGGCCGCGCAGGCGCAGGCCGCGCCGCCGAAACCGGCGCGCGGCGACGGGGCGAGGGCCGCCGCGCCAGGCACGGCGCCCGCGGCAGCGGGTGCCCCGATCGCTCCGGCGGCCGGCCCTGTCGCTCCGGCGCCCGCCCCGATCGCTCCGGCGCCCGCCCCTGTCGCTCCGGCGCCCGCTCCGATCGCTCCGGCGCCCGCCGCTGTCGCTCCGGCGCCCGCCCCGATCGCTCCGGCGGCCGGCGCGCTGGTGCCCATCCCGCAGGGTTACTACCTGCCGGTGCCGCCGCTCCCGCCGTGGGCCAACCCACGGACCATCGAGTACGAAGAGGGGGACCCGATCCCGCGCGGCTACGCGCTCCGGACCAGGGCGGACCGCAAGCTCGCCACGGCGGGGCTGCTCACGTTCGGGATCCCGTACGCGCTCACGTTCACGGTCGCAGGCATCGCGTCGTTCGACGACGACGATTTCGACAAATTCGGGCCGCTGCTCATCCCGTTCGCCGGCCCGATGATCGCGATCGGGACCCTGGAAGCGGAGGGCGCGGGCATCTTCTGGCTCACGATGGACGCCGTGACCCAGGTGGGAGGGCTCATCCTGTACGCCGCCGGTCTGGCGAACGAGGACCTGTACCTCGAGCGCCAGTTCACGGTGAGCTCACGCGACCCTGGGCACGCTGCGTTCCGCTGGCCCGAGGTCTCGATCGGCGGGTCCTCCGCCAGCCTCCGATGGAGATTCTGAGCTGGTGCCCCTGCGCCGACAGCCCTCACCCCGAAGGGAGACGCACGTGACCGCGATCCGCACCGCCCTCTCGATGGCCGCGCTGTTTGGCCCGCTCGCGCTCGCAGCGCCGGCCACGGCGGAGAGCGACGCCCCCCCGTCCGCGCAGAGCGCGGCGCCGTCTGGCTACGCGCAGTCCCCTGCCGGCGCGCCGCCCGGCTATGCGCCGCCCGGCTATGCGCCGCCCGGCTATGCGCCGCCCGGCTACGCGCTGCCGCCTGGATACGCGGCGCCGCCTGGATACGCGGCGCCGCCTGACCACGTGCCGCCCGGCTACGTGCCGTATGCGCCGTCCGTCATCCTCGGCATGCCGCGAACGTTGACCTTCACGGAAGGCGGGATCCGGCCGGCGGGCTATCGCGTCGAGACGCAGATGAACCGCCGGCTGGTGGTCGCGGGGTCGATCGTCCTCGCCAGCGCGTGGGCGCTCTCGGCGCTGACGGCGGGGAGCATCCTCAGCGAGGGAGACAGCGACGCTGTCAGCTACTCGCCGATGCTCGTGCCCGTGGGCGGCCCGTTCATCACGCTCGGCACGGGCGAGGAGGTCGACGTCGACCGCGACGACGGCCGGCTCGCCGCCGCCCTCCTCCTCTTCGACGGGGCCACGCAGGTGACCGGCTTCGTGCTGCTCGTCGCGGGCCTCGTCGGCAACCAGCGGGTCTGGGTGCGCGACGACATCCCGCGCGAGGTGTCGGTCCAGGCCCCCGAGCTCACCGTCGGCCCGACGGGCGCGACCCTGCGCGTTGCTTTCTGAGGATCGAGCGCGTTTCGCTGGGCAAGACGCCTCTCCCGGGGGCATCTCAACCTGCGCTTCGTCCAGTACCCCGTCGCTCTTCGGGAGCCGATCGGTTACACGGAATGCTGGACCAGCTGCGAGACCGTGGTCACGAGGGGCGTCGGTCGGGAGCCGGGGGGCACGTTGCGATTGCCGACCTGAGCGATGATCGCCGCTCGCAGGGTGGAGTTCGCCATGACCATCGGGAAGGCCCGGTTCAGCGCCTTGATCCAGTTCCAGACCGCATGAGCATATTGAACGGCCGGGAGGGAGGGATGGAATTGCACATCGAGCAGCCCTTCCGCGGCCTGGGCGACCTCCTGCGTCGTGGCGGCCGGCGTGTGCCGGCCGCGAAGCTCATCTTCTGTCGCCAGCATGGTGGCCATCGCCAGGTCCTCCCTCTTCACGGTGGTGGTCTTGCCGCCCGTGCGCTTGTATGTGGCCCAGCGGCTGTGCTGGTTCGCCGAGACGTAGATGTTGAGGATCTCCGATATCAGCTGCTGCCATTTCTCGGGCGTCATGCGCAGAGCGAAGGTGTTCCAGTCGAAGTGGTCCAGCTTCTTGAGCTCGGCTTTGCACGCGCTCGTCTGATCCGGCGTGTTGACAAGCTCGTTGAAGAGCTCGCGGAGCTCCGTCACCACGTCGGACAGGAGCCACCCCTCGAACGCGTCGATCGAATAGGCGAGCAGCGTCCAGGCGACCGTGTGATCGCCCTGGTCCGGCTCGTACCGGGTCGGGCGCCGGCCTCGTGAGACCTGGACCCGGACCAGCTGGATCGCGCTCGCCAGGTAGGTCACCTCGGACTCCCTCTGGCGCTCGACGACGATCTGCTCGTCTTTCGTCTCGATACCGTAATAGGAACGGAGATTGCCGCTCCCGACCGGACGCACCACCACGTTGACCCCGTGGAGCTCCCGATCGCGCCCCTTGACTCGATAGATGGGTTCGTCCGGAATCGTGCTCAGAAAGCTGCTGGGAACATCCGGGATGCGCTCGACGGTCGGCCCCGTCGCCAGGTTCCACAGCCCCCGGGCGAGCCCTGCCACGCCGAGGGCGGTCACCAGGGGAGCCGCGGTCCAGAGCCCCACGCCCACGCCGACCGCGCCGAGGGCCGTCCACCCCCAGGGCTGCGCGACCTCGCCCGGCTCGCCCGCGAGCGGCGGAGAATCACTCGGCCGGGCCACCTGCGGGGGCCGCGACACGCCGACGCGCTGCGGCCGCGGCTTGCTCTGCGCGACCGTGGCCGGATGGGGAGGCCGCCCCTCCGCTGCCACTGTGGCCGGATGGGGCGGCAGTGGAGAGGCCCCCGTGGAGCCCGGCTTCGTCTGTGCCCCCGTGGCCGGGTGCGGCGGCGGCGCGCTGCTACGCCCCTCCGTCGCTGCGTGCGGCGCGCGCCTCTGCACCACCGTCGTCGGGTGCGGCGCGCGTCTCTGCGCCACCGTCGCCGCGTGCGGCTCTCGCCTCTGCACCACCGTCGCAGGGTGCGGCGGCTGAGCATGGATCCCCAGACCACGTTTGCCGCGCGTCCCGTCGCTCATCATCGCACTCCTGTCGTGACCGCTCGATCCTCCCTCCCCGCGCTCCGCAGACCAAATTTCCGGCGGATTCGCCTCGAACGGGCACCTGCGCGACCCGACGCGTCCAAGGCTGCAGACTGGAGCTCAACCCGCAGGCGACGCCCGGATGGCTCGGCGCCTGACGGACGCAGCGCACCGCTTGCCCGGTCCGCCGCGCATCGGATAGGCACGGCGACGATGCCCGCGCCGGACCTCGTCGCCCTGCTGCGCTCGCTCGACCTCGCGCGCGAGGACGAGACGCCCGATCTCACGGCGCTCTCCGCCACGTGGGAAGACCCGCCCGCGTTCCGCCGCGCGCTCCTCTCGCACTCGGCCCAGCGGACAGGCCCGCTCCGCAGCGTCGCCGGGGCCGCGTACGATCTGTATGCGGACGCGGTGCTGCGCCACGCCTCCTCGGACCGCCTCGCGTTCGTCGAGATCGCTCCCCGCGCGGATCCCGTGCGGCTCCGCTTCTCCGAGCTGCACGCGCGCGCCTCCGCGCTCGCCGCCGCGTGGTCCGGCCTCGGCGTGAAGCCCAAGGCCGCGATCGCGATCGTCATGCCCGCCGGCGCCGTGGGGGTCGTGGCGTTCGCGGCCGCGCTGTACCTCGGCGCGCGTGTGTCGTGGATCCTGCCTTGCGGAGACGTGGCCGTCGCACATGCCTTGAAGGCGCTCGCGCCGGAGCACGTGGTGGTAGACCCGCGCTCCCCGGCCCCTGTCGGCAAGCTCATCGAGAAGGCCTTGCCTGTCTCCGCGCCCGCGCGCCGCCCCACCGCCGATCCGGTTGCATACCCCCCGAAAAGCCCCTGCATCCGTGCGCTCTCGCCGCTGCGAGGGCCCTTCGGCAGGCCGGTGGATGTCGCCGCCGAGACGGCGCTCTGCGGCGCCCTCTCGGACGGGATGCTGGGTTATCGCCTCTCCCCGGGAGATCGCCTGTCGGCGCCTGGCTTCCACCACGAGCAGAGCTTCTTGCCCCTGCTCCTGTCCGCGTGGCTCTCGGGCGCGGCGTTCGTGCAGCTGCCCGAGGAGCACCTGCTCTCGACCCCCTCCGCCCTGAGCCTCGAACCGATCACCGTGCTCGGGCTCTCCCCGGCCTTCGCGTCGTCCCTCCGCGCCGCGCCGCGGCCGATGCCCTCGTCGCTCAAGGCGCTGTTCAGGAGCGTGTGCGAGCCGCTCGACTGGCTCGAGGTCCGCGACGCGCTGAAGAAGAACGACCTCGGCAAGGTGCCTGTCTTCAACGTGCTGATCGACACGGCCGCCGGCGGGACGGTGCTGTCCGGCGCGCGGCGGCCCGCGGGGGTGAGCGCGAAGGCCCTGCCGTCGCCCGGCGTCGCGTGGGATCTCGTCGACGCCGCGACGAAGAAGCCCACCCCCGGGGGAGCGGGGGTCTTCTTGCGGCGCGGGGACGACCTTGGCGAGGACGGCTATTTCCTGCTCGCGCGGACGGGGAACGAATACCTGTGGGGCGGGACGCTCGAGCCGCGGCGGTCGGCGCGGGCGTTCCCGGGAGAGGCGCTGTCGGGCGAGGTGAACGAGCTGCCGTTCGCGCAGGGGGCGGCGGTGGTGCCGCTCGCCGGCGCGGGCCCGCGCGGCGACACGCGGATCGCGCTCTGCGTGTTCACGGGAGGGCGGGCGGTGGAGCCGGGGTTCGCCGAGGCGATCGCGAAGCTGGTGAGGGAGCGGCTGGGGCCTGACTGGAGGCCCGATACGGTGGAGATCTTCTCGCTGTTCGGGCGCGGCAAAGGCGGCAAGACGGACGCGAGGTGGTGTTCGACGAACTACCTGGCGGGGCGGCTGCATGCGCGGGAGAGGGACGGCGCGATCCGGAGGCTCGGGGAGCTGCGGCGGGGGCTCTCGTCGATTCCAGCGGTGGTTCGCGCCGGTCCAACGGCGACAGAGCCATCGAAACCTTGAGCTTCAGGCCGCCTCGAAGCAGCACGGGATTCAGAGGTTCTACAGCGGTTTTCGCCCACCTCTGCTAAATGCAGAGCAGAGCGGCGGTCTCCCGCACAGGAGACGGGCCCAGATCGGCGTTTTCGGCGCGCAAGCGCACGCCGGTGCGCTGAGCACCGAAAACGTCGAGGTGGGCCCGTCTCCGAAGCGGGTGACCGCCGCTCTACCCGCGCGTTCCACGTCGCCCCTGGACCGTGGCCTCCAGCGCCTCGTACATCACCCGCGGCCTCGGCGCCGCCCCCCCCGCCGGCACCGGCACCCGCGCCGCCTTCATCACGTCCAGCGCGAACGTCGAGCACTGCTGACGGTCCGCGCTGTAACGATGCTTCCCCGCCTTGTACTCACCCACCTTCGCCATCGCCGCACGGGCCTGCTCCTGCGTGATCGCATAACTCTGCATCTTCACGCCCGGCTTGTCGAAGGCGCCCGCGTCATCGTGCACCACCCCCTCGACGCCGACCTGGAGGCGCCCCAGATCCCGGTTCGGGTCATAGCTGCCATAATGGGCCGGCGAAAAGCCGAACGCGTGGCGCTCGCCGCTCGGCTCCTCGATCGCGACGAAGCTGTGCCCCGCGAGCGCCTCCGGCAAACGCCCCTCGTGCATGTAAGCGCCCACCACGAGCTTGTAGCCGTTCTTCGACTGTGCGGTGCCCACCTTCCCCTGGATGCCGCCGGGCGCGCCGCCTCCCTGGCTCCCCGGCCCTCCCCCGAACGGCGGCGCCGCCGAGCCGGGCCCCGGATTCCCCTCCGCGACGGCCTTGCCATGCCTGTCCGCCTCGGCCTCCAGCTCGACGTCCTGCACAACGGCGACGCCGTCGCCGTACGGATTTGCGACCCGGCCCTCGCGCTGCTGGAGCACGTGCGTCAGCTCGTGACCGAGCAGCTCCTGGCCATACCGGGTGCTCGGCTGGTACTGCTCGGGCGCAAAGTAGATGTCCGACCCGAGCGTGAACGCGAGCGCGCCGATCGACGCCGCCTCGTTCCCTACGTGCACCCGCACGTCCGAGAAGTCGGCGCCAAAATAGCGCTCCATGCGGAGCTTCACGGAGGACGGCAGCGGCTGACCGGGGCCCGACTTCTCCAGAAACCCTTCGGGCGTCTGGAAGGCGTGCACATCGGCTTCCTTGCGCTGCGCCGCCCGCGCTGCCCCGAACGCCGGGCGCGGCTGCGCGACAGTCGCCGGGTGCGGAGGTCTCGGGGCGATCGCCGCCGTGCCGCGCGGCTGGGCCACGGTCGCCGGGTGAGGAGGGATGTCCGGGTGCGTCGCGGCGGCCCGAGGCTGGGCGGCGGCAGGATGCGGAGGCAGCGTCACGCGGGCGAAGCGCTGGACGGCGGTGCCCGAGGGGATGCGCCGCGCGGGGAAACACGCCTGCACCACGCGTGAGGCCGGGGTCGACGTGGTGGAGGAAGAGCGGGATCGCATGCCCGGGGAGAGACGGTATCATCCGGTGTGAGCGAGGAGCAAAGGAAGGGGGCAAAGGCAATCTTGCGCGCCGCCCGCGCGGCCGCGTACGCTCGTCGTCCCGCCCCGGAGAATCCAATGCCCGCCGCGCCCCCGCCGCCTGCGCACCCCGCCACCGTCGCTCGCGAGACCACCGTCCAGCCCAAGCTGGGCGAAGGACGCCCGCCGCACCCCGCCAGCGTGCAGCGCAAAGCCGCCGAGCCTCCGCAGAAAACCACGCGAACGTCGGGCCCCCACCCCGCCACGGTGCAGCGCAAGGCCGCCGAGCCTCCGCAGAAATCCACGCGCGCGTCGGGCCCTCACCCCGCCGCGGTGCAGCGCAAAACCGCCGAGCCTCCGCAGAAACCCACCCGAGCGCCGGGCCCCCACCCCGCCGCGGTCAAACGCGACGCCGCGGTGCAGCCCAAGACGGCGGCGACGTCGCGCGGTCCTCACGCCGCGACGGTGAAGCGCGCGGCGGCCGCGCAGCCGAAGAAGGCCGGCGCCGCGCGCGCGCCGCACCCCGCGCAGGTCGTGCAGCGGATGAAGCTCACGTCGAGCGCGGAGAGCACAGGTAAGGGCTGGAACAAGAACACCCTGCTCGACAACCTCGAGGCGACGCTCGGGAAGGACTGGGTTGCGTATGTCACGAAGGGGCTCGAGGCCATCGTGGTCTACGAGGGCCCTGGTCTGTACGATTCTACACAGAGGGTCGTCTTCATCGATGCCCGACAGACCGAGTCGGAAGCGACACAGCAGCTCGTCATGGAGCTGTCCAACCACCAGAACCGGGGCCTCCTCGCGGAGCTCGACAGCGCCGCGCAGAAGCTGACCCGCGAGGACTACATCGAGAAGGTCGAGCGGGTCGAGTTCGCCGGCGTGACCAACGTGATCCGGACCTACGACGCGGCCGTTCAGCTCGAGCTTGGCTGGGCCAAGGGCGGATGTGTCTACGGAAAGATGCGGGGCCTGTCCTTCGAGAAGTACTACACCCATGTCTCGCAGGAGCACCGCGAGCGCTACGGCAAGCGCTACGACAATCTGACCAAGAAGAAGTAGCTCCCGTCGAAAACTGGCCGCCCGCCCCTCGCAAGGGCAACCTCACGCTCTCGCGAGGAAGCTCTCCATGGCCGGTCCCCAGGTCGCCGCTGGCGCCACGATGATGTGCAGCTTCGGGCTCGCGCCGTCGACCCTCGCGGTCCTTCCCGTGAAGATGGTCATGGCCGGCGCTCCGGGGGCGAACATCGCCGACATGGCGCCGGCCATGAATGTCCCGCCCTTCGGGGCGTGCACGTCGCTCGCCAACCCCACGGTCGCGGCGGCGACGGCGGCGGCGCTCGGGGTGCTCACGCCCATGCCCTGCGTCCCGGTCCCCGCCGGGACGTGGTTGCCAGGAAATACCAAGGTGATGCTCAAGGGGCCGCCGGCGGTGGACGTGAGCTGCAAGCTGATGTGCGCCTGGGGCGGGGTGATCCAGGTGCTCAATCCCGGGCAATTCAAGGTGATCGACACATAACCATGCTGGACCTCGGCCTCGTTGAGAAGGCGCTCGCGGGCGACGGGAAGGACACGGACGACGCGCGGCTCTCGGCCGTGGAGTCGGCCGGCGCGTCGGATGCCCAGCTCGCCGCGGAGACGGCGCGCCTCGGGCTGGAGAAGGGCTCCACCGACGTGCGGCTGATCGCCGCGTACCTGCTCGGGGCGTTCGTCGAGCAGGGCCCCAAATCGCTGCCCGGCATCTTCGAGGCGCTGCGGGGGGCCGTCACCGCGCGGTGGCTCTCGCTCCGCCCGGAGGAGCGCAAGGCGCGCGTCGTCGACGGGACCCTGGCGCGGCTCTTCCGGTCGATCGTGAACCACGTCGACGCGCACGAGCAGATGCAAGACGCCACCTTCAAGGCGTGGATCCGCTCGGATCACGACGCGGTCGGCGGCCCGGCGCTGCGCGCCTCCTCGGCCCTGAGAGAGGCCCTGACGAGCGCGCTGGACGCGCCGCGGTGCACAGCGCCCCTGTCGGACCTGGACGCCCGGATCCGCGCCCATTTCGATCGCCACCCGGCGCCGCCGAAGCCAGCGCCGCGGCCCCTGCCCGAGCCGGAGCCGGAGGAGGCGACCGCCGAGGAGGCGACCGTCGAACCGGAGGAGCCCGCGCCGGCCCCGGAGGACGAGGGCCCCCGCCCGGCCGCCGCGCGCGGCGGGAGCACGCCCGGCGATGCGCCGGAGCTGGACCGCCGCACCATCCCCGTCTCTCCGGCGTTCGAGCTGCTCCTCCGGAAGCTCGAAGCGGTGCCCGCCTTGCTCTCGCGCGACGAGCCGGAGCGGGCAGCCGTCGTCGCCGACGACATCCGGCGGACGCTGAAGAGCTTCGATCCCAAGGTGTTTTTCCCGGATGTGTTCGTGCCCTACCTGCGGTTCCTGGCGGGGCACGTCGAGCAGCTCGCGCCGCACTGGGACGCCATGGGCAGCCCGCAATGGGAGGCGCTCGAGCAGCTCTACCAGGTGGACCCCGATCACTTCATGACGCCGTGAGCGCGCCTCTCCTTCCGCCTCGCCGCGTCCCGCCCCCGCCCCCGCGACGCCCCTCGCCGCCATCACCCCCGGCGTACCCCCCGCCGGGGCTGGAGGAGGCGCTCCAGAGGCGCGCGCGGCTCATCGAGCCGGCAACGCTGCTCCGGCTCGTGCAACGCTGCTGGCCGGGGAGGCCGATATGGATCCAGAGCAAGCGCTCGCACGCGCCGGAGCGCACCCCCGTCGAATCCCTCGAGATCCAGCCGGACAGGATCACCCTCACGCTCAACATCGGACTGCGCTCGAGCACATCGACGTTGCCCTCCTATTTCCGTGAGCTCGAGATCGACCCGAAGCGCGGTCCTGCGTTCGATGGGCTGATCGGGCGCATCGACGACGGGCTGCTCCGCGCGCGCCTGGAGGCGACGGACGCCGGGTCGAGCGCGTGGCTCGGCCAGGGCGGGCCCGAGACGCACCGAGGCATGCGCGCGATCGCGCGGCTCGCGACGCCTTCAGGGCTCTTCTGGCTGTTCTCACGGGTGTTCCCGGAGCTGCGAACGTCGGTCCGGCGAGGGATCGTGGGCGTGACCCTGACCGCGGACGAGGCGCGGCTCGGGTTCGCGATGCTGGGCTCCGCGATGCTGGGCGGCAGCGCCCCCGCGCCGATCGGCGGCTTCGACGTCGCGCTGCAGATCAGCCGGACGGACACGTGGACCGACGAAGACTGGCCTACCGAGATCGTGCGGCGGCTGGATCATCGGGTGTGGCCAGCGCTACGAGGCGCGGAGTGCCTGCTGCGCGTGTGGCTCGTGGACCCGCGGGGAGGAGCCATGCTGCGGCTCGGCGGAGGCCGAGTGGGCGTGGAGCCGCTCGTCCTCGCGCCGCGGCCGGGGGTGAGCCTCCTGTTCGAGGGGCCTGTGCCGCAAAGCACAGCGCCTGGAGCTCCCTAGTCCACCGCGCGGAGTTTTTGGCCCCATGCGGGGTCGTATGAAAAACTTTGTATATGGCGTGGAGGGGCGTCGCGGCCCCTGTGCCCGATGCGCCGCAGCGCACGCGATTGCGCGCCCGAGGAGAAGCTCGTGAGTAAAGATTTCCCCTATCCGTTCCCAGAGCGGTACCGTTCTCGCTTGATGCTGCACTACCGGACCCGGATCAGCGGGACCGAGGTGCGGAAAAAGCTCCCATTCCGGCTGCTCGTGCTCGGCGACTTCACCGGTCCTGACGCGCACGCGGAGCCGCAGAACGATCAGGGCGTGCCGAAGGACCCCAAGGCCGTGCAGACGGTCCCGGCCCTCGCGGCGCGGCCCATACGCTCGTTCCGGTTCGGAAAGGCGGGCGGGCGCGTCGACGACTTCATGGCGGAGCTCCTTCCGTATGTGAAGCTGCCGAAGGAGCTCGCGACCATCCTCCCGGGGCGCCTGAAGAACGTGAAGCTCACCGGAGCGCTCTCCGCCAGCACGCAAGCCGGCGAAGCGGTGGTGAAGCTCTCGGGCACCGCGACGTTCACGAGCAGCAAGAGCGACAACGGGCTGTGCGACGTCAGCGGCCCTGTGAACCTCTCGGCGGATGTGACGCTCGACCGCGCGGCCCTCCCGCCCTCCGTCGACATCAAGCTCCAGGGCGGCGGCAAGGTGCGCGGCTTGCTCACGATCCCGCTCAAGGACGAGCCGGTCGGCGTGGTCGCAGGTGTCGTGCGCGTCAGCAATCCCGTGAGCCTTCAGATCGGGATCTCTGACAACGACCCAGAGCAGATCGAGGCCACGCTGAACTCGCGGCCCGGCCCCCTCCCCGAGCGGCGCGAGCGCGCGAAGAGCGACGCCGAGGAGATCGTGAAGCAGTCGGGCGCTCTCACCACCGACGCGAAGCTACAGACAGGCAAGAGCGCGAGCCTGACGGCGCTGACCGTGGATAGCGCCGTGTTCGAGCCGTTCAAGTCGGTCCTGGACGAGGCCAAGAAGAACCTCGATGCGCTCCTGCCGGACGCGACGGCCGCCGCCGCCGCCTACACGGGCGCCGCCGCGCAGGTGGAGATCGTGCACCCGAAGGCGACAGCCGCCGCTGGCGCGGCCGTGGACGAGGCGACGACGAAGACGGCGGAGGCCACCGTCCGGCAGGCGCGGGTGGTGCTGGCAGCCGTCAAGCCCGTGGCGGATGCCGCCCAGAGCGCCATCGCGCTGGCCAAGAGCGCCTATGACGCCACCAAGGAGGCCCTCGACGCTGCGGCGAAGCTCGCCGCGGAGACCGACAAGGCGAAGCAGGTGGAGGGGATGGCCGAGGTCGCCCAGAAGGTCGATCTTGCGAGCGATCTGATCAAGACCTCCACCAAGCCGATCCAGGAGGCCAAGGGCAGAGCGGAGACGGAGAAGAAGGCTGTCGATGACATGGTCGCCAGCTTCGACAAGGACGCCGCCGCCAACACGAGCAGCAGCGCCAGCGCCGACCTGCCCACGTACGCCGAGCGCGTGTTGCCGTTCGACGCATGGTCCTCGTTCAGCCCGGATGAGATCGTGTCGAACGTGCCCGAGCTCAACCGCCTGCGCGTCATCCGCGAGCTGCTCCAGACCCTCCAGTCCGAGATCCGCAACGTGCCCGCCCTGCGTGACGCGCTCCGCTCGGCGCTGAGGGACAAGAAGGCAGAGCTCGAGGCGCTGAGCGGCGAGCTCCGGGGACAGTACGCGGAGCTCGTGATCGCCAACGCCAAGAGCGACGGAGTGAACCATGTTTAATTCCCCGCTACAGAAGACCCTCCTCGGCACGATCGGCGCGTCCGTCACCGATACGCTCGAGGCCGACGACCACCCGCTCAAGCTGGTCCGGCTCGATCCGCTCTCCGACACGGCCCTGGCCACCATCGCCGCGCCGGAGGACGCGAAGACACCGGCCAAGGTCGTCTTTCGCGACAGGGACGCCGACGTCAAGGACGGCGCGCAGCTCATGAACGCGCTCGCCGCGCTCCTCTTGAACGTCGAGATCGTCAGCGATCGCCCCAAGGCGGCGCGGGGCGCGGGCGAGAAGGTCAAGCTCCTGTCCGGCAAGGACTCGACCCTGAGCGATTTCTTCGGCACGATCGACCAGCTCCTCGGCGAGATCGACCAGAAGCTCGGGGAGAACCTCGACAAGGTGGTTCAGGGCCCTGCCTTCCGCGAGCTCGAGCGCAACTGGCGCGGGCTCGACGAGCTCTGCGACGAGGTCGAGCAAGAAGACATCTACATCGATTTCCTGGACGTGACGCGGGAGGAGCTCCGCGCGGATTTCGCGGATCACGACAGCGACATCTTCGGCAGCGCGCTCTTCCAGAAGGTGTACGTCGAGGAGTACGACCGCTACGGCGGCGAGCCCTTCGCGACGATGATCGGCCTCTACGAGTTCGAGAAGGTCACGAACGCGGCGGAGGACGTGAAGTGGCTGCGCACCATGTCGAAGATCGCCGCCGCCGCGCATTGCCCGTTCGTGTCCTCCGCGGGGCCGGGCTTCTTCGACAAGAAGAACATGCAGGAGGTCGCCGACATCGCCGACCTCGACGCCATCCTGTCGCGCTCCAAGTACGGCAAATGGGACGTGTTCCGGGACGAGGACTACGCGGCCTACATCGGGCTCACGGTGCCCCGGTACCTCGTGCGGGTGCCGTGGGGCTCCACGGGCGACGCAGAGACGGGCAACGCCGTCGAGTACGAGGAGACGGTGAAGCCCGGCGCGCGCGGCGACGACAACCACTTCCTCTGGGGAAACGCGGCCGTCCTCTTCGCGAAGAACCTCATCCGCTCGTACGCGCTGAGCGAGTGGGCGCAGCACATCCGCGGCCCCAAGGGCGGCGGCCTCGTCGCGGGGCTCACTGTGTTCTCCTACAAGCGCAAGGACGACCAGATCGTCTATGGCAAGCAGGCCAAGCAGCTCGAATCCAACGAGGAGTCCCTGCCGCCCGTGGAGATCGTGATCCCCGATTTTCGGGAGTTCCAGTTCTCCAGGAACGGTCTCATGGCGCTCGTGCACAAGAAGGGCGAGAGCGTCGCTACCTTCTTCAGCGCGCAGTCCGTCAAGAAGGGGAAGACCTTCCTCGAGGACGTCAACACGAAGAACGCTCAGCTCGTAACGAACCTGGCCTACACGTACTCGATCACGCAGATCGCCCATTACGTGAAGGCCATGGTGCGCGAGTACATCGGATCGACGGCCGACGCCGATTACATCCAGAAGACGCTGGCCGAGTGGCTGGGCGGCTTCGTCACGACGGTCGTCAACCCGGATGACCTGACGCTCCGCTATTACCCGTTCAAGGCCACCAGCGTGACCGTGGAGCCGAAGCCCGGTCCCTTCGGGTGGTACAAGACGGTCATCTCGATCCTGCCCCATCTCCAGTTCGAAGGGATGGACGTCGAGCTGCGGCTGGAAGCCAGCCTGGGCGGAAAGTAACGACCCGAGACCGCGTACAAAGGACGAGCCCCCATGCCGCAATACCGAAGGGTCCTGGATATCTACCAGGGCTACAACTACAAGAAAGACAAGCAGACGCCGGTTGGCTTCATCACGAAGATGAAGCTCGCCGGCACGGACCTCACGGCCGATCAGACCTGCAAGGACCCGACGAACCCGAAGAACGACCTCAAGGTCGTCGCCGTGCTGAGCGATGTCCTCTGGGAGACGGGCGTCACCGACGCCGTGTACTTCTCCGGGCAGATCTCGGTCACCAACCGGCAGAACGTCGCCGCGCTCGTCATCAACGACCTGACGAGCGTCGAGGTCGTGTACCAGTTCTCGGTGTACGACTACGATCCCGTCGCCAAGAAGTACTTCCTCGCGTTCCACAGCAACGCGACGGACATGAACGGGATCCTCGAGAAGCGGGGCGACGAGCTGAACGTCACCGTGGCGGACGACGCGTCGACCGAGGTGCAGTCGCCCATCAATTACGCCTTCCAGACGGGCGTCAAGCCGCAGCCGTCGGCCCAGACGCTCCACATCGCGACAGCCGATCAGAAGCCCGTCGCGAAGTCCTGGGGCCTCGCGGTCGGTTGACCTGGGAGCTGCCGTGGCGAGCCTCACGCGCATCGCCTGGCGTATAGGCCAGGTCCTCCGCCCCGAAGACTTCGAGGCGCTCGAAGAGGCCCTGGCCGAGGAGGCCCGCGCCCGGGGGGAGATCCCCGGGTTGCCCTCGTACGGCTGGCTCGCCCTCGCCTGGGACGCGGGCGAGCTCTCGCGCGGCGCGCTGCGCATCGACGAGGCCCAGGCGGCTCTCCCGAGCGGCAACCTCGTCCGGGGGGGAGACAACGTCGCTCTCCCGGAGCCCCTGAGCCTCAAGCAGGCCGGCAGGACGGCTGTGGACGTCCACTTCCAGGTGCTCTCGCCCGATCCACCCCTCGCCGAGCCGCGCCCGCAAGGCTCCGTGTCCGAGCGGCTCGTCCTGCGATCCCAGCTCGCGTTCGAGCCGGCGGCGCCGCGCGGGCGCTCTCTGCTCGTCGGTCGCTTCGAGACCCGGGACGGCAAATCGTTCCACGCCTCGCCGGACGTGGTGCCGCCCCTGCTCCGGCTGCGGGCGACACCCCATCTGTACGAGCCCCTCCTCCTGCTGCGCGACCGCCTCGTGCGGTACGACGACGACCTGGCGAAGCACGTGGCCGCGGCGCGGCGCTCGGCGGGCCCCGTGCAAGCGCTGCTGCGCGGCCGGGCGGAGGTGCGGAAGGCGCGGGCGTTGCTCGACGACGTCCTCCTGAAGCAGGAGAGCCCCGCGTTCGCGCGGTTGCACCCGCATCCGATCCTCCACGCCCTCCGTGAGCTGCTCCTGGAGGTCCACCTGCTCTCGGGCGAGCTTCCGGCGGATCCACTGCCGCTCTACGACCACGACAACCTCGGCGAGGTCTTCGGCGGGGTGATGGGCGCCCTCCTGGAGCAGATCGACAACCTGCCTCCGGCAGCGCCCACCCTGCCCTTCCGCGAGGAAGAGGGCCGCTTCGTCACGCCGGAGCTCCCGGACCACGTGCTCGACGCGGCGGAGCTGTACCTGATCATCGAGCGGCCAGCGCCGTCGGGCGAGGGGCCGATCCAGAAGTACAACATCCGCGTGGGGGAGCCGGGGCGCCTCCCGTGGCTGAGCCAGTACTCCACGCTGGGCATCCGCCCTGTGCTCTCGAGCTCCCCGCCCGCGGATTTCGGGCCTCGCGCGGATGTCTACGCGCTGCCGAAGCCCGGGAGGACCGCGGAGGAGAAAGAGGAATGGGCGCACGTGCGAAAGGCCCGCGCGATGGGCTTCGTGCGGACCAAGGAGATGGCCGGGATCCGGGCGGCGCTTTACTGGACGAACGCCGCCCCCCAGGCCGGTCGGGGCGGCGCCGGTGCCGGGGAAGGCCATGAAGCTGCCTCCGCAGGCAGCGCGACGAGGCCGGACCGGCGATGAGCTTCATGAGCAGGCTCGCCAGCGATCGATCCGAGTCCGTGCTCCACTCGGTCGCGCGGAACCTGACGGCCGTGCTCAATTCGAAGAAGGGGTATGCCGAGGCGTCCGAGGTCTTCGGGCTGGGTGATTACGACGAACACCTGGCAACGAAGCCGCTTCTCGAGGCGCTGACGCGCGAGATGCTGCAGAACGTGAAGGCGTTCGAGCCGCGCGCCGAGAGGCCGGAGCTCACGTTCCTCGGGCGGGAAGGCTCGCTCTTCGCCGCGTTCCGCCTGCGGTGCGAGATCGAAGGGCGCCCGGCCGCCTTCCGGATCCGGATGCAGACGATCCTGCGGTATGTCCAGGTGGAGCCGATCCCGGCGGGGCCGCCGGACGGAGGGGCCGCGCGATGAGGGACCGGCTCTCCGTCTCGGTGACCCTGACCGCTGGCGGCACGGAGCACACAATCCCTGGCGGGAATGTGCGCGCGGTGAGCCTGCGCCTCACCCCCTGGGGCGCCGAGGGGACCGTCGAGCTCGTGATCCAGGACGACAAGACCCGCGGCGGCGAGTACGAGGACAAGCTGTTCGCCGATTTCCAGAAGCCGGACCTGGCGGAGATCGCCCTGTCGGTGAAGGCTGTGCGGTCAGACGCCGAGAAGAGCCCGACGATCCCGTCGATCGAGACCCGCGGCCTCGTCGTCGAGCGCCTGGTGACGGAGAAGATGTTCGACCGCGGCTTCGCCGAGCGGCCGGTGCTCTACCGGCGCTACCGGGTGCGGTTCCTCGACGCGGCGCGCGCGCTGTGGGGCCAGCATCACCCGACCTCGCTGCACGCCCAGCAATCGTTCCAGGACGTGCTCGACGCGAACAAGGGCGACAAGATCACGCTCAGCTACGACTGGGACACGCTCTCCAAGGCGGTCCCGATGGTCTTCTTCCACCTCGACCCGGAGCGGGGGGCGAGCTTCTACGATCTGCTGATCTGGTACGTGGAGCGCGCTGGGGGCGTCTTCACGTTCGACCACGACAAGGGCACGTACAAGCTCGCAAAGACCAAGGACACGAGCGGCACGGCCGCGGCGCTGCCCCGCGACGACGTGGGCGACGTCACCTGGGCGATCGGCGAGCCCGCGCGGTACGCGCCGCGGGTGCGGAACGTGGCGGCGGATTCGCCGAAGCTCTCGCCGATCACGAACGCGGACGCGGCGACAGGCATCTTCCGCGACACGGCCCTGTGCACCGACGTGGCGCAGGACGTCGACGACCGAAATGCGCTGGAGACGAGCCGGGCGCGCGCGCCGCAGACGCAGCTCCTGCTCTCGTTCGAGCGCTCGCCGACGGTGCCTGTCTCTCCGGGCAGCCTCGTGACGGTCTCGTCGAGCGGGGGGTTCAGCAGCTCGCTGCGCGCCGCGGCGGGGCCGCTGCGGGTGGTGGAGCTCTCCCTCGCGGCCACGGCGCTCGATCAAGGCCCGGACCGCGATTACGGGGACGCCGCCACGGGGTTCGATCTGGCGTTGTCGGTTCGCCTGGAGGACAAGGCCGACCCGTTCGTGCACCTGCCGCCCTTCGCGGCGCCGCACTTCCCCGGATACCTCGAGGGAAAGGCCCTGAGCGAGGTCGGCGAGGACACCGACGTCACCTACCAGGTGTACCAGAACGCCGACACGTCGATCGACGAGTACAAGGTCGAGATCCCGGCCTTCGAGAACAAGCAGATCCAGGCGCCTTACCTGTCGACGCAGGCGACGGGCACCTTCTATGTGCCTGTCTACAAGCACGCCAAGGTGCGCGTCGCGTGCTTCTTCGACAGGGCGGAGATCGTCCGCGTGCTCGATCACCGGCCTGGCGCGAAGGTGGCGCAGGACGGACAGGGGCAGCACCTCCTCTTCGGGAAATCCGACAAAAGCCAGACCTCGGTGCTCCACGACTACCAGGATGACAAGCCCGTCCTGCGCGTGCTCCGCACCAACGACAAGGACACGGTGCTGCTCAAGCTGGAAGAGGGCATGCTGACGCTCAAGGTGGAAGAGACCAAGGGAGGCTCCTGACCTTGGGCACGAAGGTCTGCACCGTGGTGATGGCGAAGGACGGCGGCGTGACCGTCACGGTGGACAACGCCGACGACAAGATCACCCAGACCATCGCCATGGATGGCACCTCGATCACGATCACGGTGAAGGGCTCGGACGCCACGAGCACGATCACGCAGACGGCCGAGAAGGTGGCCATCTCGTGCAAGCAGTTCGAGGTCACCGCCTCGGAGACCATCACGATGACCTCGACCAAGGCGTCGACCTACAAGAGCGACGACACGCTCGATCTCAAGAGCGCCAAGGACATGACCCTGGCGTCGGACAAGGACGTCTCGATCTCCGGGACGAACGTGAAGGCGACCGGCAGCACCAAGGTGTCCCTCTCCGGGGGCGGGCAGAGCACGCTCGATCTCTCGTCGTCCGCCGCCAAGCTCGCGTCGCTCGAGGTGGACGCCTCGGGGACGAGCAAGGTGTCCGTGAAGGGCGCCATGGTGGAGGTGAAGGCCGACGCGACGCTCAGCGCCGAGTCGACAGGGATCGCCACGCTCAAGGGCAGCATGACGAACGTGCAAGGCAACCTGGTCAACCTGGGATGAGCGACGTGAGGAGAGCCTGATGGACGAAGGACCCCTGTTCCGGCGCTGGTTCCACGAGGAGCTCGCCGCGCTCGACGGCTCCTTCGAGGAGGGCGTCCGCCGCGGGGAGCTCCCGTTCGGGACCGAGGACCCGGACGTGCGGCGGATCGTGGAGGCGATGGCGATGTTCGCGGCGCGCACGCGGGCCTCGGCCGCGGCGTCGATGCGGACGGCGATCGTGCGGATGGCGGGCGGGTTGCTCGACGATCTGTTCGCGCCGATGCCGGCGGTGGCGATGCTGCAGGCCGACGGCGCGAGGCTCCTCGACGTGCCCGCCGATCTGCCGGAGGGCACGCGGTTCCGCGTCGAGACTCAGGACGGGCTCCCCTCGGTGTTCACGACGCGGCGGGCCCTCTCGGTGCGCCCCATCACCCTGGAGAAGGCCGAGATCGTGTGGCTCGCGCGGGGCGCGGAGCTCCGGCTCCGCCTCGCCGCGGCGGTGCCCCAGAAAGGGGCGCTCGATCTGCCGCTCTTCGTCCGGCGGCACGGCGACGCCCGGGCCGCGGCGGAGGTCTTCGAGGCGCTCTCGCGCTGCTTCCTGGGGGCGACCGCACGGAGGGAGGGCGGCGTCGACCAGCCTTGCGGCGTCACGTTCGGGGCTCCCGCGCCGCAGGCGCCGTGGGAGCAGG
Organism: Sorangium sp. So ce327; assembly: GCF_051530205.1. Taxonomy (NCBI): domain Bacteria; kingdom Pseudomonadati; phylum Myxococcota; order Polyangiales; family Polyangiaceae; genus Sorangium; species Sorangium sp. So ce327. The sequence continues at coordinate 8,501,525 of NZ_CP150330.1, forward strand.
AAGAGAACGGCTCTCCGCTGGGGCGGATCCGCTCGTTCTTCCACGCGCCCGAGCAGGATCTCTTCGTCACGCTGGCGCTGCCGGCCGTGGACGGCGCCTGGAAGCGGCTCGACGTCACGCTGGCGCTGAGCGCGGATCTGCCGGAGTCGACGGCGGTCTCGCAGGACACGTTCCTGCTGTTCGTGGTGCCGGCGGAGAACGCGTGGAGCGACCTCGCCGAGCCCATCGACGTGGACGGGACGGCCGAGGCGACGCCGATGCGCTCGGCGCAATCGGCGCTGCCCGCCGTCGAGCCGGTGCGGGTGCGAGGCGTGTACCGCGCCGGCGGGCCCGCGGGCAGCGCCCTGTCGCCTGTGCCGCCTCGCTCGCTGTCCGAGGAGGGCGCGTGGTACGAGGTGCTGTTCCCCGAGGCGGGCGCGCCGCTCGTGCGCGTGCATTCGGACGACGCCGCCGTGGCGCCGTGGAAAGCCCACGTGGACGCGGTGTGGGCGCAACCGACGCTGTGGCGCAACGCCCGGGGGCCCCTGGTGGTGAAGCCCCAGCGCAAGCGGCTCGAAGGGGTGGCCTTCCGCGTGCTTGGCCAGGTCCGCCCTCCGACCGTGAGCCCCCTCGCGCTCGCGCCCGAGAGAGGGCTCGACGTGCTGGCGCTCCGGCAGAAGCCGTCGCTCGATCGCGCCGATCTGCGGGCCTTGACGCAGCTGCTCGGGGCGTCGGGGGCGAGCCCGTTCGCGCGGTTTCCGGCCAGGATCGCGGCGGTCGACGCGCGCTGGGCCCTGGATCCGCTGGGCAGCTCCGGGCCGCGGAGGCGGGTCTACCGGCTGCAGATGGAGCCGCCGCCGCTCGACGAGGAGGGGCTCGCGCCCCTGTTCCACCGGCAGGTGACGGCGTTGCTCGACGCCTGGGCCCCGGAGGCCGTGGAGGTCGAGACGACGACCCTCCCCGCAACGGGTAGTAGGGAGCTCGCGCGATGAGCGCCGCGGCCAGCCAGGCCGTCCCCCTGCGCCTGACGGCCTCCGACCCCTTCGAGGTCCTGCGCGAGATCACCGACACGCACGTGGCGGTGCTCGCGCTGATCGAGCGCGCGTTCGACGAGGCCCCCGTGCCGGACCTCGACGCGCTCCGCGCGCGGATCGCCGCGATGGTGGATCGGCTGCGCAGGCGGGTGGCGGAGAAGGGCACGGCGTCGCCGGAGAACCTGCTCCTGCCGCTCGTGTGCCTGTACGACGAGCGCGTGATGGTGCGCGCGATGGAGCCGCGGGGCGAGGAGCACTGGCAGCGGCTTCAGCGGAGAGGCTATGCCCCGGACGAGGACGGAGGCGACCTGTTCTTCGAGAAGGAGCGCGAGGTCCTGCGGCGCGTGGCGAGGCTCGGCGAGGGGGCGTACACGGACGAGCGGCAGGAGATGACGCTGCTCGTGGCGGTGTACCGGTTCTGCCTCGCGGAGGGCTTTCAGGGCAGGTGCTCGGAGGCGCCGGAGCGGCTGGAGGAGCGGATCAAGCAGCTCGACGCCGCGCTGGCGGCGCTGGTGCCGGGGTCGACGGCGATGAGCAAGCCGGCGGCGGCGAGCGCGCCGCCGTCGTGGTTCGAGCGGCTGCTCAGGGTGCTCAGGATGCAGCCATGAAGAACGGCGCGGATTCGAATCCATGAGTGGCGGCCTGCCGACACGGCGAGGCAGCCTGTGCGCCCAGCCCGATCCGGCACGCAAACGCCTTTGTTGGTAGCCGTCGCAGCGGTGTGATGAAATCTCACCATGGACCACGTGCAGGGCAGCGAAACGAAGCAGGCCCCCCTGCTCTCGCGCGGCGCGGCCCCGCCGGCCGGGGACACGCGCGCCCTGCTCGCGGAGGTCGCGTCCGCGCTCGCGAGGGTCCATTCGCCCGCGGCGATCGAGGCGCTGCTCGCGCCGATCCGGGAGGCGCTCGAGGCGCCGGCGGACAGGCGCGATCCGGAGAAGCTGGCGCCGGCCTTCGAGCTCGTCGAGGACGTCCTGGAGGCCGCCGCCCTCGACGCGGGCTGACGCGGAGACGATGGACGAGGCGGGCGGCTCCACCTCCGTGAACGGCTGGTTCATCGCCGGCGTCGTCGCGCTCGTCGTGGGGGTGGGGTGCTTTCTCGTGCTCGCGTGGCGGATGCGCAAGCGCAAGAACGCCGGCGATCAGGCGCCCGCGCTCGCGAGGACCTGGCAGCGCGCCGTGGCGGCGATGGCCCCCTCGGAGCGCGACGGGCCGGTGATCGTCGTCCTCGGCGAGCGCCTCTCCGGAAAGAGCAGCCTGATCCGCGGCGCGCTGCGCGGGACCGATCGCTACGAGGGCGGCCCCGATCTCGGCGTGTACGCGGGCGAGGGGCAGCGCGTGCAGGAGATCTCCGGCGACCTCCTGCTCGATCCGCGCGAGGAGACCGAGGACGCGCTCCGCAAGCTCTGGAAGGGGATCGCGCTCTCGGCGGTCCGCGCCGTGCTCGTCGTGAACGCCCGCTCGGTCACCTGGAACGACGCGGGGCTGCGCGACCTGGGGCGCGTCGCGCGCCGCAAGCTCGATCTGCTCGCCGAGCTGCGAGGGTCTCCCGTCCACGCGCGGGTCGCGGTCACCCACCTCGACGAGCGCTCGGCGGGGTTCGCCCCGCTCTGCGAGGTGCTCCAGGGCACCGGCGAGCGCCGGCCGATCCCGCACGACGCGGCGGACACGACGATCACCGCCTGGCGCCGCGTGGCGCCCCGCGGGGCGGCCACGCGCGCGCTGCCCGCCGTCGTCGATTTCGTCGCCAGCGAGGGCGCCTCCGCGCCGGCGGGCGGCTCCACGCTCCGCGCGCTCTCGCCCTTCTTCGAGGCGCTGCTCGCGCCGGCGAGGAGCGCGCCGATCGTCGACGGCGTGTTCCTCTGCGCCGCCCCGCCGGACGAGCCGTTCTGCGCCACCGGGGACGCCCTCGCCCCGGACGAGGAGCTCGCCGAGCGGGACGCGCGCGCCCGGCTCGTCCGCCTCCTCCGCCGCGCCGCGCTCGCCGCCGGGGCGCTGGCGCTCGCGGGCGGGCTCGTGTTCGCCGCGCAGGAGGAGAAGGTCAGCGAGACCGACCAGGCGGTGGTGGTGCTCGAGCGCGCGGCGAAGAAGGGCGCGCCGGTGACGCGCGACGCGGAGGCCAACGCGGCGCGGGAGGTGCTCGACCTGCAGCGCGACGGCGTGCTCTTCCCCGAGAAGCGCGCCGACGTGGAGCATCGGTACGTCCGCGCCGTGCAGGACCTCAAGCTGCTGCCCGAGCTGCGCAGCACCGATCGCGCCGCCCGCATCCGGGCGCTCGCCGTGCTCGACGCGCGGCCGGGCGATCCCCTGTACGAGGCCATCCTGAAGGAGAAGGCCCAATGGGCGAAGGCCCTCGGCGTGCTCCCGGAGACGCTCGACGCGTACCTCCAGGCCAGCGACGGCGCGGGCCCGAGCGACGAGGAGCTCGCCCAGCTGCCGCCGATCGCGCCGACCGCCCTCGGATCGAGCCTCGACGACTGGCAAGGCTACTTCGAGCGGCTCACGAGCGTGCTCCAGGGCAAGCGCCTCGACGAGGGGACGCTCGCCGGCCTCCAGAAGGACGCGCGCGAGCTTTCGCGCGCGGTGGACGACGCCGCGGCGCAGACGGAGCTGGCCGAGATCGCCCGGCTCCTGCAGCAGCGGCACGCCCGGCACAAGGACCTGTTCGGCCCGGGCACGACGACGGGCGCCGGGCCGTGGATGCAGGACAACGCGAGCAGCCTGCGGCCGCTGCTCGAGGCGGTCCTCGCGGCGTCGCTCGACGGCCCCTCCGGGGCGGGCAAGGGCCTGCGCGAGGCCGTATCGGACCTGCCCATCGTCTCGGTGCCCCCGGTGTTCGTGGCGGAGGAGGCCCCCGCGACCGAGCCGGCGCCCGCGGAGCCGCGCTCCAGCTGGCTCGATCGCATCAGGAAGCTGGCCGCGCCCGCGGCCTCGGCGGCGCCCTCCGCCCTCCCGGCGGCGCGGCCCTCCGCGGCGTCGTCGTCGAGCGCCTCGCCGTCGCCCGCGGCCCCGTCGGCGCCCGCGGCGTCGTCGTCGAGCGCCTCGGCGGCGAGCCCCTCGGCGTCGGCCGGCGCGCCCGCGCCCGAGCAGCCCCCCGCGAACCCCGTCTATCGCATCACGCTGCAGTCCAAGCGATGGACCTTCGACACGGCCCTCTGGTCGAAGGCCATCGTGGCCGGCCGCGCGCTCCGCTACCTCGACGCGCTCTTCGCCGACGCCGCCGCGCGGTCCGTGCTGTTCCCGAAGGGCGCCCGCTTCGAGCCGGTGCTCCCCTCCCCTGGCCGCGGCGCCGCGCAGTTCATCGACGGCCAGTACACGCCCGAGGCCTTCCGGGCGGAGGTGTCCCCCGGTCTCCAGGGCTTCGAGCGGGCCCTGGAGCCGACCGGCCTGTCGAGCCACGAGCGCGAGGCGTACCTCCGGGTCGCGCTCAAGGCCGCCGAGGACCACGCCAGGGGCCTTCGCAGCACGCTCGACGCGTACGCCCAGAGCTTCCAGCTCTCGCCGGGCGGCGCGGCCGCGCTCGCGGCGGACGTCGCGGACATGGTGTCTCCCGCGTCGTTCATGACCGATTTCCTCACGCGGACGGCCGATCTCGCGACGATGCCGGCGTCGCCCTCCGCGCTGCTCCGGCCGATCGCCGACAAGGTGGCCGACTACGGGCCCATCGTCCGCCTCATGCAGGGGGAGAAGGGCAAGTACCCCGCGCTCGAGCCGTACTACAAGCTGCTCATCCCGCTGATCCCCTCGCTCGTCGACCAGGCGCCGCCGTCTCCCCCGAAGGACGCGGCGCTGGACGCGCGCCTCGCGCCGATCGGCGCGCTCGCCTATGCCGCGCTGCGGGACCCGGCCAAGTCGATCCACGCGCAGGTCGAGGCGTGGCTCAACGACGCGGCCCTCCCGGAGTCGTTGCGCCGCCCGTTCCGCCTCGTCCCCCAGCGCGCGCTCGGGCTGGGCAAGGCGGACCTCGACCGAGCGGTCGCCGAGGCGTACGACCGCGCGCTGCGCCCGGTGGTCAGCCCGCTGCTCTCGCGCTTCCCCTTCGATTCCCGCTCCGAGTTCGACGCGCGGGCCGCCGACGTCGAGGCCGTGTTCGGGCCGAAAGGGACGTTCTACACCGCCTTCGCCGCGCTGGTCGGCCCCGTTTGCCACGAGGGCCCGCCCGGCACCTTCACGCCGCTCGAGGTGCCGACCGCGGGCGCGGTGCGGATCCCGCCGGCCGCGCTCCGGCTCGCCTCCTGGTCGGCGGACCTCACGCAGCTGCTCTTCAGCGCCGACGGGAAGCCCCGGCCGATCGCGCTGTCGGTCAAGGCGCCGGCGCTGTCGCCCGTGGAGCGGGAGCGCACGGTCACCTTCGCCTTGCTCCTCGCGGGGACGAGCAGCTTCTACGCGTTCAACCAGACGCCTTCGTGGCAGTCCTTCCCTGTCGTGTGGTCCCCGGGCGACGCAGGCGCTGGCCGGGCGAGCGTCGGCATCCAGACCATGGAGACGGGCGGCGGCGCGCCGCGCGTCCAGACCCAGGACGCGCCGCCCTCGGATTTCGCCTTCTTCCGTCTGCTCCAGCGGCGCGTCGACAGCGAGGCGAAGGGCACCGGCGTCACCTGGGAGTTCCCCTCCGAGGTCCCTGGCGGACCGAAGAGGTACGCGGCGTTTCTCTTCGATCCGTCGCCGATCGGCCTGTTGCGGGCCCCTTCGCTGGAGTGACACGCCCACGAACCGCCGGCAGCCACTTGGCTCCTCTTTCACGGATGCGGCATGATGTCTCCGGTGCGCCTAGGAGGGAGAGCCCTGGTTTCGCTGGGCTGGGTGCTGCTGGGCGGCGCGATGGCGACCGGCTGCGGCCCGTCTCCGGTGTGCCTGACCGTGCGCCCCGACGACGCGCTCAACGAGCGGCGCCCTGCGTACCTGCTGGTCCGCAACGTCGATTCGAAGACGTTCCTCGAGGAGACGTACGACACGGCCGCCGCGAAGGTCATGGATCCGGACGATTCGGTGCTGGAGTCTGCCGTCGTCTTCCCGGGCACGCGGCAAGCCCTCCAGGTCTCGCCGCCCAAGAAGGGCCAGATCGCCGTGTACGTGTTCTTCTACCGGCCCCAGGGTGACTGGAAGGCCCTCCTGCCCTCGGTCACCGGGGCCTTCGACGTCGTGCTCGAGGGGAGCCGCCTCCGCGTCGAGAAGAAGTGAGGCAACCGCTGCGCGGGCTGCCCGGCGACCGCGCGAGCTCGATGCTCGCTGCTTCGACCGCTTGCGACGTCGGCCCATCCTGAACGACGCGGGCACCGGTCCGCGACGCGGGCGGAGACCGCCTCGCCGAGCATCATCCTGTGCCCGCCCCGGGCTGGCGGCGCCAAGCCGTGGGCCGACCCCGCCCGCGGCCAGCATCGTCAAGGTCGAGCTACAGCGAGTCGATGAAGTCGACGACCTCGCGACAGTCGCCGCCGCCTTTGACTCCGCCCAGGTGGACATCCATGAAGTTTGGCGTATTCGTATCCGAATCGTAGATAAACTGCGCGTCCTTCACGCCAGCATTGCTGGCACTATCAAACCACCGGCGCAAGTTGGCGAGCTGCACCAGATTGCCCTTGAACTTCTTGATCTCATTGCAGAATTTCGCAATTCCGCCGCTCTTTGCCAGCATGTGGGTTGTACCCTGAGCGCGGTACATCATCAGCACATACGCCTTGGTGCTGATTCCGCCTGGCTCATTCACCTGCCTGTAGCCCAATGCCTTGTGGAACAAGATGGGCACCCCGGTCTCGCCGAGCTCGATGGACTCCTCGACCTCTCGCGTGTATTCCTTGACGTTCTTGAACAGCTTGTAAACGAAGCTGCTGCCCAGAAGAACGGTATTTCCGCTCCTTCCACTGGAAGGTTTCACGTAGCTCGTGAGGTCCAGAGCTGACAGGTGCGAGTTGTCTTCGCCGAGCGTGGAACGCTGCGCGACCCCCGCGGCGGTCCCCCCACCTGCCAACACCACCGGTCGCTCCATGGCCATCCCGGGCGCGCGTTCCACCGCCGTCGCCGCGTGTGGAGGCCGAGCCGCCACGCCGCCGAACGCGCGCTTCGGCTGCGCCACCGTCGCCGCGTGTGGAGGCCGAGCCGCCACCCCGCCGAACGCGCGCTTCGGCTGCGCCACCGTCGCCGCATGGGGAGGCGTCGCACTCGGTCCCCGGCCGTCACGCGCCCCATCGCTCATCGCCGCACCCTGATCATGGCGTTACAATCGTGCGCGTCACGCGAGTCACGGGCCAACTTCCCGGGAAGCACGGTGGACACCGAGAGGAGGAATCCCATCTTCGGTTGTCATTCGTCGCACCACTCCACCATCGCGCAGCGGGGCAGAGGCAGAGGCACAAGCTCAGCTGCGTCGCCCCCGAGCAGTGGTCGGCGTCACGCGCGGCGACCTGCCCGGGACGTGCGCCGCAGGGCCCCGGGCATGTCGCGCCAGGGCCGGCGCCTGCTCGGCCAGGCACCTGCCCATGTCCTACATCCATGCGGGCCTGCTCGACGAGCCTCCGGCGCATGTCCTACATCCACTCGGGCCTGCTCGACGAGCCCCTCGCCCATGTCGCGCCCACGCGGCGGAGCGCGCTCCGCCGCGCGGACGCCCCCTCAGCGCGCCAGACGGTACGTCGCGTCGAACGGCGAGCCGCCCTGCGGGACCTCCCGCGCGACGCCGCGCTCCGGGTTCGCCGCCAGGTGGCGCAGGATCCAGAAGACCGTCTCGACGTCGTCCGCGCCCGCCGCCTTCGCGACCTCGGCGAGCGACTGCGCGCGGCCCGCGCCCGCGCCGAGCGCCGCGAGCACCTTGGCCTGCAGGTCGAGCACCTCCTGCGCGGCCTTCTTGCCGGCCTCGACGCCGGGCTGGTGGTACGCGTTGATGCCCACGAGCGACGCGTACAGGCCCACCGCGCGCTCGTAGAGCGCGATCAGCATGCCGACGGCGCGCGCGTCGACCGTGTCGATCGTGAGCGTGATCGACTCGCGCCCGCTCTCGGTCAGCGCCTTGCGCGTCCCCTGGAGGAAGCCGTCGAGGTAGTCGCCGGTCGTGACGCCGGGGTCGACCTCGAGCACGCCGCGCGACGGCGCGCGATCCCGCAGCACCTCGATGAACGTGACGAAGAAGTTGTCGAGCCCGTCACGGAGCTGCTGCACGTACGCGTGCTGATCCGTCGAGCCCTTGTTGCCGTACACGGCGATGCCCTGGAAGACCTCCTTGCCCTCCCGATCCAGGCGCTTGCCGAGCGACTCCATCACGAGCTGCTGGAGGTAGCGCGAGAAGAGCTCGAGCCTGTCCTTGTACGGCAAGAGCACCATGTCCTTCCGGCCCACGCCGCCCGTCGCCGAGTACCAGGCGAGCGCGAGCAGCGCCGCGGGGTTCCGGGGAACCTCCTTCGAGCGCGTGACCTCGTCCGTCTCGCGCGCGCCCTGCAGCATCTCGACGATCGACAGCCCCTGGAGCGCCGCGGGCAGCAGGCCGACCGCCGACAGCTCGCTCGTGCGACCGCCGACCCAGTCCCACATCGGGAAGCGGGCCAGGAAGCCGTGCTTCGTCGCGTACCGGTCGAGCTCGCTGCCCTCCCCCGTCACCGCGACCGCGTGCGCGCCGAGCGAGAGGCCGAGCCGACGGTACGCCGCCTCGAGCTCGAGCATCCCGTTGCGCGTCTCCTTCGTCCCGCCCGACTTCGAGATGATCACCGCGAGCGTCGCGCCGAGATCGTCCCCGATGGCGTCCAGCGTGCGATCGATCCCATCAGGATCCGTGTTGTCGAAGAAATGGATCTGCATCCGATCGGCCGGCGTCCCCAGCGCCGAGGCGACGAACTGAGGCCCGAGCGCCGAGCCGCCGATCCCGACGACGAGCACCCTGCTGAAGCGGGCCGCCCGCTCCGGCCGGACCCGCGCCGCGTGCACGTCCGCGGCGAAGCTCAGGATCCGCGCGTTCGTCTCCTCGATCGCCGCGCGCAGCGCCGCCTCGGGCGCGAGCTCCGGCGCGCGCAGCCAGTAGTGACCGACCCGGCGGCCCTCGTCGGGATTCGCGATGCTCCCGCCCTCGAGCGCCGCCATCTCCGCGAGCGCCGCCTGAATTCGCGGTTCCATCGTGGTAAAAAAGTCGCTCCCGAAGCGGATCCGGCTCACGTCCAGCCAGAGGCCGAGGCTGGGCTCGTGGAAGAGGTGGTCCCGGAAGCGATCGAAGGGGAGGACGGCGGGCGCCGGTCCTCGACCCGGGGTTCTGCGGTCTTGATCCATGGCCCCCCTTCTACCGCTTCTCCCTACCGTTTCTCCAGGCGCTCGAACCCCTTGCCCGGACGATGTTCCGGCCCACGAGGCGAAGTCATCGGAAAACGACTCTAGCGTGCCGGCCCGACACGCGTTATTTGCACGCCGACCACGATGCAGCTTGATTTCGGAATCAATGCAGGGCTCGTCGAGGAGCTCTATGCCCAGTACCTCGAGAACCCGGAGTCGGTAGACCCCGGCTGGCGCTCGTTCTTCGAGGGAAAGAACGGCGGAGCGACGCCGAGCAGGCTGCCCGCTCCGGCGGCGACGCCGACCATCCCGCACCAGGTGCTGCGGCCCGGGAACGGGCACGGCTACGGGAGCGGGAATGGCAAGACGAACGGCGAGGCCGCGAAGACGCTGGAGGCCGCGTTCGCGCGGACGCTCAGCGAGCACCCGAGCTCGCCCGAGTCCTCGCGCGATCTCAAGGTGCTCGCGGAGGCCGCGATCAAGGCGCGCGTCTACGCCCTCGTGAACGCCTACCGCGTGCGCGGCCACCTCTTCGCGCACGTCGACCCGCTCGGCCTGCCGCCCGCCACGCCGCCCGAGCTCGACCTCACGAACTTCGGGCTCCGGGTCGAGGACCTCGAGCTGCCCTTCCCGACGACCGACCTCGCCGGCGTGCCGCCCGTCCTCACGCTGCGCGAGATCATCCGCCGGCTCGAGGAGACGTACTGTCGCTCGATCGGCGTCGAGTTCACGTTCATCGAGGAGCCCGAGGCGCGCCAGTGGCTCCAGCAGCAGATGGAGTCGACGCGCAACCGGCTCACGCTCGACCGCCAGAAGCAGCTCCGGATCCTCACGAAGCTCTCCGACGCCGAGATCTTCGAGCAGTTCATCCACAAGTCCTACGAGGCGGGGACGAAGCGCTTCTCGCTCGAGGGCGCCGAGAGCCTCATCCCGCTGCTCGACCTCATCATCGAGCGCGCGGGGGCACACGAGGTCGACGAGATCGTGGTCGGCATGGCGCACCGCGGCCGGCTGAACGTCCTCGCGAACATCATGGACAAGAGCCTGCGCGAGATCTTCGCGGCCTTCGAGGACAAGAACGCGGAGCGCCACCTGGGCAGCGGCGACGTCAAGTACCACCTCGGCTACTCGACCGATCGCACGCTCGAGAACGGGCGCAACGTCCACCTCACGCTCACGTTCAACCCGAGCCACCTCGAGTTCGTGAACCCCGTCGTGCAGGGGCGCGTCCGCGCGAAGCAGGACCGCCGGCTCGCCGACGGCACGACCGACGCGCGCCGCCGCGTGATGCCGCTGCTCATCCACGGCGACGCGGCGTTCATCGGGCAGGGCGTCGTCGCCGAGACGCTCAACATGATGAACCTGCAGGGCTACACGACGGCCGGCACGGTCCACGTCATCGTGAACAACCAGGTCGGGTTCACGACCGATCCGATGGAAGGGCGCTCGACCCGCTACGCGTCCGACATCACGCGGATGCTCAAGGTCCCGGTGTTCCACGTGAACGGCGAGGATCCGGAGGCGGTCGCGCACGTCGCGCAGCTCGCGATCGACTACCGCACCCGCTTCGGCTCCGACGTGATCATCGACATGTACTGCTACCGGCGGTACGGCCACAACGAGGGCGACGAGCCGCGCTACACGCAGCCGCGGATGTACGCCGCGATCGACAAGAAGCCGACGGTCCGGCAGGTGTACGTCCGGCGCCTCATGGAGCTCGGGCAGGTCACCGAGGAGAAGGCCGACGAGATCGTCGTGCGGCGCCGCGAGGCGCTCGCCGCCGCGCTCGACGAGGTGAAGCAGAAGGGCTTCGCGCCGGTGCTGTACTCGATGGGCGGCGTGTGGTCGCACTACCGCGGCGGCGCCGACAACGCGACGCCGGAGGTGCCGACGAGCGTGCCGGCCGAGAAGCTCATCGCGCTGTCGGAGAAGCTCCTCGAGCTGCCCGAGGGCTTCAAGGCGCACCCGAAGGTGCTGCCGACGCTCCAGCAGCGGCACGACAAGCTCGTCGCCGGCGAGCCGTTCGACTGGGGCACGGGCGAGATGCTCGCCTACGCGTCGCTGCTCGCCGAGAAGACGCCGGTGCGGCTCTCCGGTCAGGACGTGCAGCGCGGCACCTTCAGCCACCGGCACGCGGTGCTGCGCGACGTCGAGACGAGCGCGCGCTACGCGCCCCTGTCGCGCGTGGCCGAGGGGCCGGCGCGCTTCGAGGCGTACAACAGCCCGCTCAGCGAGGCGGGCGTGCTCGGCTTCGACTTCGGCTACAGCCTCGACTACCCGGACGGGCTCGTCATCTGGGAGGCGCAGTTCGGCGACTTCCTGAACGGCGCGCAGGTCATCGTCGATCAGTTCCTCACGTCGAGCGAGGACAAGTGGCACCGGCTGAGCGGCATCGTGCTCCTCCTGCCGCACGGCTACGAGGGCCAGGGGCCGGAGCACTCGAGCGCGCGCATCGAGCGCTGCCTGCAGAACAGCGCCGAGGACAACATCCAGGTGTGCAACCTGACGACGCCGGCGCAGCTGTTCCACGTGCTGCGGCGGCAGGTGCACAGGCCGTGGCGCAAGCCGCTCATCATCGCGACGCCGAAGAGCCTGCTGCGCGTCCCGGCGACGTCGAAGGGCCCGCACCGGCCCGTGTCGACGATCAAGGATCTCTCCGAGGGCCAGTTCCACCGCGTGCTGCCCGACACGAGCGGGGTCGATCCGGCGGACGTGAAGCGGGTGCTGCTCTGCTCGGGCAAGGTCTACTACGACCTCGCGCTTGCGCGGGAGACGCGCGGGCTCAAGGACGTGGCGATCCTGCGGCTGGAGCAGCTGTTCCCGCTGAACGACGAGATCGTGAACGCGCTCGCGCCCTACAAGGACGGCACGCCGCTCGTGTGGGTGCAGGAGGAGCCGCGCAACTACGGCGCCTGGTACTACATCCTCGCGGTGCTCCGGCAGCGCATCGGCGACCGGCTGCCGCTCTCGTGCGTGAGCCGCTCGCCGAGCGCGAGCCCGGCGACCGGCTCGCGCGCGAGCCACCTCCTCGAGCAGAAGATGCTGATGGACGAGGCGTTCGTCGGGGGCACCCGGTGAGCGGCGACGCGGCGAGCCTGCAGGACAGGTACTCGCCGCAGGGCCGCTGCTTCGGCTGCGGGCCGGCGAACGACAGGGGGCTCCGGCTGAAGAGCCGCGTCGAGGGCGACGCGGTGGTCTGCGACTTCACGCCGGAGCCGCACCACGAGGCGTTCCCCGGGATGCTCAATGGCGGCATCATCGGGGCGCTGCTCGACTGCCACTCCAACTGGACCGCGGCCTACCACCTGATGAAGGCGCGGGGGGCCGACGCGCCGCCGTGCACGGTGACGGCGGACTTCCACGTGAAGCTGAAGAAGCCGACGCCGCTCGGCGGCCCGGTGCACCTGCGGGCGCAGGTCGCCGAGGCGGAGGGCGACCGCGTCGTGGTCGAGGCGACCCTGGAGGCGGGCGGACGGGTCACGGCGACGTGCCGCGGGACGTTCGTTGCGGTGAAGGAAGGGCACCCCGCCTTCCACCGCTGGTAGGCCCGAGCCGACGCACGGCGCGGGCCGCTGCCGCCGCTCGTTTTGACAGACGCACACACGCACACGCCGGCTGACGCGCGGCGCGGGCGGCCCGTCCGCGACCGGGAAGGCGTTGCTCGCCGCCTCCGTGGCACACGCGATGCTCGCGCCCCGGCGCGCGGCGTTCCCGGCGTGGCGCGCGGATCGATCCGCCGTCCTCGCGGCGCCGCGCAGCGAGGAGGATCCGCAATGAAAGCAAACACCGGGGTCGCGATCGCCGCGGGAGCGGTCGCCGTGCTCTGCGGGAGCGTCGCCGCTGCGCAGGACTTCGGGGGCGACGTCCCGCCGAGCTACCTGCGCTCTCCGCTGGGGGCGCCTGCCAACGCGCTCGAGCTCGGCCTCAACCTCGGGTACGCGCAGGGGTTCGGCGACATCGGGAGCGAGCGGCGCCTGCGCGACGTGGCGGGGCCGGGGGCGGGCGTGGGCGTGAAGCTCGTCTACCGCGCGGTGCCGAAGGTCGGCCTCGGGCTGACGTCGAGGTACGAGCAGTACACGGCGCAGGGCGCCGAGCAGGGCGGGGCCGACGTGCGCGGCGTGACGCTGGGCGCGGAGGCGAGCTTTCACCTGGCGCCGTTCGAGCGCGTCGATCCGGTGATCTCGCTGGGCGGCGGCTACCGGGCGCTGTGGACCGCGGCGCGGCCGGGGGTGTGGGCCGCGTCGCCGGCGGGGGTGTGGGCCGCGTCGCCGGCCGGGGTGAGGGGCGACACGGTGACGCACGGGATCGAGCTCGGGCGACTCCAGGTGGTGCTCGACGTCCGCATGTCCGAGAGCGTCGCGCTGGGGCCCACGATCGGCGGCGGGCTCAACATGTTTCTCTGGGAGGACACCGAGGGGTCGATCCGCGCCTGGGAGGTCCCGGGCAGCCGCGTGAACAGCTTCGTGTTCGCGGGGCTCGAGGGGCGCTTCGACCTGGGTGGGCAGCGCGTGCGGGAGGTCGTCCAGGTCGCGCGGCGGTAGAGCGACGGTCACCCGCTTCGGATACGGGCCCACCTCGACGTTTTCGGTGCTCAGCGCACCGGAGTGCGCTTGCGCGCCGAAAACGCCGATCTGGGCCCGTCTCCTGTGCGGGAGACCGTCGCTCTGCTCGGCATGTGCAGAGGGCGCTGTAGCGCGGCGAACACGCGCTCCTCGGGCCTACCCCTTCGTGAGACCGATTCAGGTTCCGCGGCGCCCGGGGTCGGCTACCCTGGCCGGCCGGCGCGGACCGCCGCGCGCGCTCGCTCACCGATGCAGCTCTTCGTCGCTCTTGCCCTGTTCGAGGGCTGTCCCTCCGACTTCCTGAACAGCCCGGCCGCGCTCCGCGGGGCGCTGGAGGCGGCCGTCGCAGCGGGCTCGTTCACCCTGCTCGAGATGGTGGTCGTTCCGTTCTCTCCGCAGGGCATCACCGCGTGCGCCGTCGTCGGCGAGTCGCACGTGGCGCTGCACTCCTGGCCCGAGTCGGGGCGGCTCTTCGTCGACGTCGCCTCGTGCAGCACGCTGGAGAGCGTCCGCCGCGCCGTGGCCGCCATCGGGAGCGCGCTGCCCGAGGGGCGGCTCGCGACCCTCGACGAGCGGATCGTCGACCCCGCCGGCGCGCGGGCGCCCTGACGCGGCGCCGCGCGCCCCCGTGGAGAGCGCGCGGGCAGGGCCCCTGGCGCGGCGCCGCGCCCTCGCGGAGAGGGCGCGGCTGCGCCGGGCGCGGTGGGGATCAGTGCTGGCCGAGCACGCGGCGGAGCGGCTTGTTGAACGCGAACATCGCGGCGCCGGCGCCGAGGCCGAGGAGGGTGAGCATCAGGAAGAACATGTCCTTCGACCAGCGCTCGTAGAAGATGCCGATGTAGCCGCTCAGCGTGTTGCCGAGGAAGCTCGAGACGAACCACATGCCCATCATCATCGACACGATCCGCACCGGCGAGACCTTGGTCACGAGCGACAGGCCGATGGGCGACAGGTAGAGCTCGCCGATCGTGAGCAGCAGCGTGCAGAAGACCGGCCAGAACAGGCTGCCCTTGCCGTCGCCGACGGCCTGCGCGCCGACGATCATCACGATGAACGACAGCCCGAGGATGGTGCAGCCCAGGGCCATCTTCGAGACGCTCGTCGGCTCGGAGCCCCGCTTCGCCTGCCAGCGCCAGAAGACGTCGAGCAGGGGGGCGAACAGGATGATGCAGAGCGGGTTCACCGACTGGAACCACGTCGACGGGATCTGGAAGCCGAGGACGGTGGGCCACACCGTCTTCTCGTCGGCCCAGCTCTGCATCGTGTTGCCCTGCTGCTCGTAGACCGCCCAGAAGACGACGTTGAGGGCGCAGAGCGCCACGAGCGCGCCGACGCGCTGCCACTCGTCGCCGGAGAGCGGCTGCTTCTGCTCGCCGACGCCCTCCGCCGTCTTCATCAGGTTGTCCTTGGCGAGGTACTTCTGCCCCGCCAGGTAGACGATGAGCCCAAGGCACATCCCGACGCCCGCGGCGGCGAAGCCGTAGTGCCAGCCGTAGACGGCGGCCAGGGTGCCGCACACGAAGTTGCAGATGAAGGCGCCGAGGTTGATGCCCATGTAGAAGATGGTGAAGGCGCCGTCGCGGCGCGGATCACCCTTCGGGTACAGGCTGCCGACCTGGGTCGAGATGTTGGGCTTGAACGCGCCGTTGCCGAGGATGAGCAGGAGCAGCGCGATGAAGAACGAGTTCTCGAACGCCATCACGAAGTGTCCGATGGCCATCAAGACGCCGCCGATCACCACCGTCTTGCGCTGCCCCCACACCTTGTCGGCGAGGATGCCGCCGAAGAACGGCGTGAGGTACACGAGGCCCGTGTACAGCCCGTAGAGCATGGACGCCTGCTCGCCGGGCGCACTCGGGAGGAGTCCCTTGATGAACTGCCAGGCGAACACCGTGGTCGGATCACCGGCGACGAGATCGCATGGCTGCGCGTGCTGCCGGCACCCCTGGTAGGCCTCTCGCGCGGTGACGAACAGGTAGTTCGCCATATACAGCTTGAGCAGGCCGCGCATGCCGTAATAGGAAAAGCGCTCCCACATCTCCGCGAAGAAGAGGATCACGAGCCCCGGCGGGTGCTTGAAGCGCCTCTCGAAAGCGGTGACGGGGAGGGCCGGCTCGATTGCTTGCTCGCTCAATGCTGTCTTCTCCACGAGCTGGGACCACGCTGCGTGGTGGTCGGGCGATGCGGGGGATCGTGGGGCGCGCTGCCCCTCGGCACGGGGATGCTAGACGATCCGCGACGACCACGTCACCCCCTTGTTGCGCACAGCGTCGAGCCGGGTGAACAGGGTGTCCACGTAGGCGGCCCTTCGGCCACGGCCGGACGACAGGTGGGCGGGACGCTCCAGTCGGCGCTGCGCTGGGCGAAGCGGCCGCGGGCCGGCGAGCGGCCGCTGCCGCTGGCGGAGCGAGCGCCGGTGGTGGCGGACCAGCCTCCGCGCCGACGCCGCCGGCCGCCGCGGATGGACCGCATCAGCCCGCGCCGTCCTCGGTTGTGCCGGGAGCGTCCCCTTCGCCGCGGGCTCCGCCCTGGCCGCGCGAGGGCGCCCTCCCTCTGAAGGCGAGATCCGCAGTCGAGGCTTCCGGTGAGAGGCTGTCGGCCGCAGATGCTTTGTGATGCAACATCCCAAAACTCGCTATGTCCCGAGGGACAGCGCACGTTCGACGGGTCTCCTGTGGATTCTGCTTCTCCCTGCCTGCGCGGGCGTCGAGCCGTCGCCGCCGGAGGCGTGCTCTCCTGGCGAGGAGCGCTTTCGCGGGCGGTGCGTCCAGCCCGCCGCCCGCTACGAGCCTGAAGAGCGGGTTGACCGGGACAACGTCGTCGCCTTCGGCGCCGAGCTCACCCGGCTCGCGCTGCCGGAGCCGCCGCGCAGCGGCTTCAGGATCATCGCGCCGCCGCGGCTCATGGCGCCCGGCGAGGAGGCGACCTTCTGCGTGTCATGGCCTTTCCCCGCGATCGAGAGCACGACCGTCCACGCGGCGCGCGTCTACGCGACGGCCGGGCTGCATCACAGCAACGTGATCGCCAAGCCGGTCAATCCATCGTTCGGGCCGAACCCTTACCCGGGCTGCCATCCTGGCGCCGACGATCCCTTCGGTACGCTGCCGGCGGCCATCCCGGACGTGCTCTTCGCGAGCTCCACGCAGGTCGTCGGCGAGGAGACGCTCGTCTTCCCGGAGGGGATGGGCTTCACCCTCGAACCGTCCCGCGAGATCGCGACGAGCATCCACCTGCTCAACACGTCGCCCGAGCCCGCGGTCGTCGAGATCGCCTACGACTTCTTCACCATGCCTCTCTCGGAGCGGACGGAAGAGCTCGCGCCGTTCGTCTTGAGCGTCAACGACTTCCTCGTCCCGCCGCGCGCCACGCGGACCATCGGCACGACGTGCTCGACGTTCGGCGGGAACATCGTCTCTCTGATGCCCCACACGCACCGTTACGCCGATGCGTTCGACGTCGACGTCGTCCGCGCGGATGGGGGCGAGGCGCGCGTGTACGAGGGCGGGGCGTTCGATCTGGAGAGCGACATCGAGGTCTTCCGGCCGGCGCTCGCGCTCGGCGAAGGCGACTCCCTCCGGTACGCGTGCAGGTTCCGGAACACGTCGGACCACGATCTCACGTTCGGCTACGGGGACAACGAGATGTGCATGCTGTTCGGGTACATGTACCCGCCCGACAAGCAGCTGGCGGGGATCTCGCTGCGCGACGGGGAGCCGTGCATCTCGCTCGGCCTCGGCGCGCTCCGGTGAAGAGCTTCGTCGCCGCCTGATCCCCGCGGGCGCGGGCGAACGCCCCTGGACACGCCTCGGCCTCCTCCAAGCGAATTGCGCCATGAGCAAGAACGTATTCTTGCATACATACTTCTCACAAAAAGATTGGACGACAGTTGAACAACCATGAACAAACGGTATACAGACGGACGCTCGTCGGGAAGATTCGTGGGACAGATCACAATCAACGTCGTCTGAGAGCGACGTTCAGGAGATTCGACCGTGAAGCAAGAGCTCCTCCGTTCACCGCACGTGATGCTGGGCGCAGCGCTCCTCGTCTCGGCCCTGGGAGGGCTGGGCGCCTGCCAGGGGACCGAGGAAGACGCCGCATCGGGGGCCCCAGAGGCCGCCGGGTCGCCCGGTCGTTGCGTCTATACGAGCGCCTTCAGCCAGGCCGAGGAGTGCCGTGAGTACACGGGCGCAGGCTGGACCGCCGAGACCGCGGAGGCCGACTGCAAGGCGCTCCAGGGCTCCACGTTCACCGGGGGCGAGAGCTGCGTCTATCCAGAGACGCTCGGCCGATGCGTGCTCGGCAGCGGGACCGACGACGAGTACAGCCTCGTCCTCCCCGGCGGCGACACGAGCCAGTGCGCCTCGACCCAGCGCGGCTGCGAGATGTTCGGCGGCGGCCGGTTCGAGCCCGACGCCTGCGAGGGCGCGGCCGAGGAGCCCGGCGGCGGCGTGGGCACGGGCGGCGCCGTCTTCCAGTGGCCCGAGCAGGTCTGCGTCGACCCGATGGCCGGCGAGCCGGCAGGGCAGAGCGGCGGGAAGGTCTGCACGTTCGGCGCGATCTCGGGCTGCACCGAGCCGGGGCGCCTGTTCACCGACTACGCGTCGTGCGAGCCGGTCCTCACGCAGCGCCCGTACTGGCCGGCGCCCCCCTCCGATTACAAGACGCCGAGCGACGATCCACGCCTGTCCGATCCGCAATGGCTCGGCGAGCTCGCCTGGGTCACGGAGCAGACCGAGGCGTGCGGGTGCGTGTGCTGTCACTCGGAGAAGGCCGCGCCGGCCGCGGGGCCGTCGAACTGGTACATCGAGGCCGGACCTGTCTGGACCGACAGCTTCTATCCGACGGGCCTCGCGCTGGCGGCCGGCTGGGTCTCCTCGGCGGCGCTCGGCGCGTACCCGCAGGACCAGAACAACGGCTTCTCCCGTGACGTCAGCGGGCTGCCCTCCACGGACCCGGCGCGCATGGTCGCGTTCTTCGAGGGCGAGCTCCTGCGCCGCGGATTCACGAAGGAGGATTTCGCCGACGAGACCCCGTTCGGCGGGCCGCTCCATGAACAGAGCCTCTACGTGCCAGGCGACTGCGCGGCGGGGGAAGGCGTGGACGCCGCGGGCAAGATCACCTGGAGCGGCGGCGACGCCCGCTACGTCTACGTCCTGTCGGCGAACGCCGAGAACCCGGGCGCTCCGCCCAACCTCGACCTGCCCGAGGGGACGATCTGGCGGCTCGACGTGCCCTCGAGCGCCGCGCCCGTCAAGAGCGGGATCACCTACGGCGAGGTCCCACCGGGCACGAAGCAGGGCTATCCCGCCGAGGGGAGCCCCGAGGAGCTCGTCCCGGGCACGAAATACTACCTGTATGTCTGGGAGGACGTCGCCATCCCGATCACGCGGTGCCTGTTCGAGGCTTCGCCCTGAGAGGGAGCTCCACGGCGGAGCCCCCTCCCTCGGGGTTCAGCCGGCGTCAGTCCGCTGCTTTACCGCCGGCGCCGCCCGCACCGACAGGCGCTTCGCCGCCACCCGCTCCGGCGCCTGCGTCGCCGCCGCCCGCTCCGACGGGCGCTTCGCCACCGCCCGCTCCGACGCCGGCGTCTCCGCCGCCCGCTCCGACGCCGCCGCCGCACGCCTTGGGATAGTCGCAGTAGCCGCCGCAATCGACCAGGGGAGGAACGCAGAAGCCGCACTCCTGGGGAAAACCGCAGTAACCGCCGCAATCGATCTGGGGAGGCATGCAGAGCTGCGGCTGCTCGCGGTTCCTCTCCAGCTCCACCGGCAGGACCTCGAGCTGCTGGGTGAGCCAGGCGTCCAGCTCCTTGTATCGCTGCTCGTCGCCCGCGCGGAGCATGCCCTCGTCCGACAGCTGCTCGTAGAGACCCTTGAGCACCGCGTTCGGGTCCAGCGCCGCGAACTCCTCGATCACCTCCTCGCACGCCGCGATCGTGTCGGCCCAGCAGGCCGGCTCGCTCTGGCACCCGCGCGCCAGCGTGTTCGTGCCGGCCAGGGGCACCACCGGATACCAGCTCTGCCCCAGGCTGATGTCGACCGAGTACGGCAGGTACTGGAACAGACCATCGGCGCGCTCGACCAGCACGACGTTGTTGCTGTTGTGGAGCGCGTCGTCCCCGGTGGCGAGCACCCACGACAGGCACTGGAACCGGTGGAACGCCGGCCAGTCGATCCAGCCCTCGAGCGCGGCCTTGAAGCCCTCGCCAGCGGGCGTCGCGGCGATCAGCTCCTCGAGCTCCTTCGCGCGGGTGTTGTCACACTCCTTGAGCTGGCAGTTCTCTGGATCGTCGAAGGCGCTCCCGCCGAACGGCACCATGTCGATGGGGAGCGGGATCCCGCCGCCCCCCGGGACGTCGACGGCGAAGTCTCCGGCGAACTCCCACATGTTGGCGCAGCCGCCGCCGAACTTGCTCTCGAGGCGGGTGCAGAACGCCTTCTTGTAGCGCTCGACAACGATGTAGGGGATGGCCACCTCCGCGCCCCAGACGTTGCTCGACAGCCAGGCGTAGTTGGTCAGGGGAGCCGGGTAATCGAGGCGGGCATAGAGATCGAGCGTGAGGCGCTCACGGAAGATGCTGCCGACCTGGCCGTTGTTGAAGCGCACGTGCTCGAAGCCGCCGAGCCGTTGCTTCTCGACGAACTCGTCGGCGTCGATGTTGAGGTTGGGGATGGTTCGCTTCGTCCAGGGCCGCTGCGTCGACTGGCCAGCGACCCCCACCTGGACCTTGCCGTAGTCGGCCGTCTTGCCCTCGGCGCCGGCCGTCGTCACCCACAGATGATCGACGAAGGTCGTGTCCTCCCCGGTCGGTGAGTAGATGTCCCCGAATGCGTCCCTCTTGATGGGGCCCCCGATGCCGCCGAGCCCTTCGTTCATGGCCTCGAGCTGCTCTTCCGAGACGGCGAACCAGTAGCGGTTGCCGACGGTGCCGAAGACGTCGAGCGCGTGCTCGGCCACCTGGGTGTCCACGACCGGCGCCCCGGGGTACGGCGCGGGGGCGCCGCCGGCGCCCCCGCCACCACCGGCGCCGCCAGCGCCGCCGGCGCCGCCAGCGCCGCCCTCCCCGTTCGTGTAGTAGTAGTTGTAGATGTTGTCCGGCTTGTCAGCGCACCCCGCCGAGATGACGGCAGACGGGAGGGCAAGCAGGGCAAACAGCGAGAGGACTCGCGTGCGGGACGACCATGATCGAGCAGAGGAAGACGACGGCAGCTGATTGGACATGAAGCGCAACCTTTCCGCTTCACGCCCATTGCAAAGAACGTACCGTTCACGGCGAAATTGTAGCGCGTCGGTGTCGATGCCCTGGAGACAGGTCGGCCCTTGCGGGTCCGGCGGGTTTGTCGAGGAGCTCGCGCCGTCCGTGCCGCGGTGCGTGGACGCGCCGCCGGAGCCCCCTCATGACACGAGGGTCAGAGGCTGGCACACCTGTCGAGGAGCTTCGTCCTTGTGTGCCAACGCCGCAACGCAGCGTCGATCCATCGGGGCGAGGATCGCACCGGCGCTCCCACCGCGCGCCGGCGATGGGTCGTGCTCTCCGCCGCCCGCGGCCGCGCCGAGCTTCGCCCGTCCGTGAGCGCGCATGCAGACCCGCGGAAATCGGGCGCGAACTGGCTCCCGGAGGTGGCCGACCGGCAAGCACGCCGGCGTCGGCGTGACACCGGGAAGAAAGCCTTGGTAGCCACCTGAGCCACGGCCTCGTTGGGGGCGCCCGACGAGAGGCGTTCCAGATAATCCGCGCGTACCTCGACCACGAAATCGTCCTCGAAGATCCGATGGCCCCAGGTTCCCATTGCTACGTTATGCCCCGCTTCGTCTTGTCATGACGGTTCGACCATGCAGTTCCTTCCGTCGATGACAACCACGCCTGCCCTTCGCGCGTGAGCAGCCAAATTTCGTCGCGCGTTCGGCGGCGAAGCCATAGATCGAGGTGGTCGACGACACCGCCCCATAGAAACCATGCGGGCACGAACGCGACCACGGCCGCAACGGCCGACAAGGCCTCGATGCGCGAATAGAGACCCCCTCCAACGGCCCCTGCGGTGCCGCCTGCGAGCAGCGCGGAGATCAGAACCCGTACGGGCTTCGCGATCTTCACCGAGGCACTCCATTCATAGCCACCAGCACGACCACGTGACGCGCGGGGTCGTCGTTCCAGTATCGGTCGATGAAAGTCACACGGTTCGGTCCTGCGCGACAAGGTGCAAATGCTGTCCTGCGCCATCGGGTAGCCCGTCCAACTCCGGCAGCCGTCGTCGCCTTTCCAGCCGGTCGCGCGCGCTCTCCGCCTCACCGCGCCTTCTTCGCCTTCGTCGCGGGCAGCACGCGCGAGCTCGGCCGATACATCCCCGTCGTCGCGTCGTAGCGCCACGTGATCTCCACGGCGCGCTGCACCTCGCCCTCGGCGTCCTGGCGCCACGGCGTACCGCGGATCCCGAATCGGTCGAAGCGCGTCGAATGGAACTCCTCGACATCCTTGGCCCAGGGACCGTTCTCCGCGGCCCCTACAAGGAGCTCGGTGTACTCGCCGCTCGGCTTGACGCCGATGACCTGCCAGTCCGCGCTCTCGGCCCAGATGTCCGTCGACGTGTACTGTTCGTAGAAGAACAGGTGAAGCTCCTTGTTGCGCCTCACGATGCCCGTCGGCGCACCGTAGGTATGGATGGTGTCGACGATCTCGCCCTTGCGCAGGATGGCGAGGGCAGGCTGCCGCATGAAGAGCTCGCCGATCTCGACGTCTCCTATCGTGGATATCGGGGTGTAGAGTCCCTGGCGCTCGGGCTCCAGCGCGGTACCGTCCGAGCCCGACGCATAGCGGATGATCTCGAGCTCGAACGGATCTCCCGGCTGGTACGACATGGGGATGGGGCCGAGCGGCTCCGGCGACTGAAACGCCAGGGCGCGGAGGTTTGCGAACGGCTCGTAGCTCACCGGCTCCGGGATCTCCCGCCAGACCCACTCCTCGTCCGCCGGCGCCGGCGGGCGCGGCGCGTCCGCCGCCCGCGCGAAGAGCCGGATGCTGTCGATGGGCGCCGACGAGGCGCGGGGCAGCGCGGAGGTCGGCAGCGTGGCCTCGATGGTGAGCCTCCCGTCGCCGCCCTTCACCGCCGCCTTCGCGCCCTCGATCGGGCGTCCCTTCCCGTCCTCGCCGATCCCCGAGAGGCCGCCGCGATCCAGCCGGAAGAACCGCACGAAGCGCGCCTCGTAGCCGGCGATGAACGCGTCATGCCGGGCCAGCGTTTCCTGGCAGGCCTTCTGCACGTCGGCCGGGAGCGGCTCGCCGCCCATGTCGGTCTCGCAGTTGAGCGGCATCACCCCGCCACCGCGCTGGAAATAGCCGATGGGCGGCAGCTCCGGCGCGCCGAAGCCGAGGCCCAGCCAGATCCCGTCCCGTGATCCCTCGTCGAGCTCCGCCGCGAGGGTGACGCCCGCGCTGGAGAGCACCAGGGCGACGTGCGAAGGCGCATCCATCGCGCTGGTCGAGGGCGGCGGGAGCGCGCTTTCCCCTCGCGCGGGCCGCGCAGGACGTGGCGGCGGCGGGACCAGCGAGCCCCACTCCGCCACGTCGCCGTCGAGCACGAACCCTTCAGGCACGCGCGCCTGGGTCTTCACGCTGACGAGCGGCGAAGGCCCGGGCGCGGCCGCCGGGGGCGTGGCCACGACGGGGGGCTTCGGCAGCACGGCGATCTCGGCGCGCGCCGTCGCGGGAGGCGGCGCGGGCCGGCAAGCAGCAGCGAAGAAAGGCGCAAGCAGCAGGAGGGCGGTAAGGCGACGGGTTCGCATGGCGGCGCTCATGGTACCGGAGCGGGCGCTGGTCGGCCGATGATGACCGGGCGCGCGCCCAGCGTGCCCGCGGCGAGGACCACCTCGTCCGCGGCCGGGTCGACGCCGAAGGCCGCGCCCATCGCGGCGCCCATGCGCTGATAGACCACCTCCCAGCGCACCGCGAGCCCGTCGATGACGGCCGGGAACACGAGCCGCAGGACGCGCGGCGCCCCCGAGGCGGGAAGGCGCGTATCACCGGCCGGGACGCGCTCGATGCCTCCTTCGACCGGGCGCACGGAGAACCTCCGCTCGAGGATCACAGGCGCGGCGGCGGCCACGATCGCGCCCTTCGTATCGACGGCCGAGGCGCGGACCTCGAGCCGGCGGAACATATCGCCCGTGGGGACGGCGTGCCCCGCCGCGACCACGCGCGCGCTCACCTCGATGGCGTTCGCGCCGCTCCGCGACGCTCTCGCGTCGATCGCGGAGCGGAGCACAGCCGGATCCCCGACCACGGAGAAGCGATGATCGCGGTGCGGTCTCCCGGCGATGCCCTGAGCGAGCGGCATGTGGCAATCGCGGCAGGGTCGCTCCGCGAAGCGCCCGGAGCGGTGCTCGGCCACGGTGTCCTGCATGGGCACGCCGGGCGCTCGCGGAAAATCGAACTGATGGCAGCGGGCGCAGCCCTCGTCGGTCGAGAGCCGCGCGTCGCCGCGGACCGCGTGCGCGCCGCCGCGCGCGACCCGGCCGCGCGCGGAGACGACCTCGCCGGCCACGAGATGGCAGGTGACGCACCCCACGCCCACCGCTTGCGCGTCCGCGCCGGGGTGGTGGGCCGGATCGGCCTCGGGCGCATGGCAGCCACGGCAGAAGGGCAGCGGCTCGATCGCGTAGGACCTCTGGAAGACGCGATCCGTGAACGCCTGCCGGTGCAGCGAGGCGCGCCACTCGGCCGCGATGTCCTCGTGGCAGGCCTCGCAACGCTGGTTCTCGATGCGCGCCGAGAAGCCCTGCGGTCTCCCCTGCGGCGCGGGTCCCGGCAGCGGCGGCAGCGCATCGCCGCGCACGCCGGCCGCGGGCGCGAACAGCAGCGCGGCGAGCGCCACGACGGCGGCGCCCACGATACGAGGTGTCCTCCATTCACCGGAGGCCGTCCGGCGCCACCTGCCCATGTTCGGCCAAGATAGCACTCCTCAGGACGACGGACGAAGTCTAGAAGCTCGGCGGAGGCGACGCCTCGGTGGACCGCCATGGTTCGAGAGCGTACGCTCGAGGAATGGCGGGTCCCGTGGCGTCCGTGTTGCTGCCGTCGACGATGAGCGTGGAGCGAGTCGCCGCGCTTCGACGTGGAATTTCGCGCATCGCCGATAAGGTCCGTGAAGACGACTTCTGGGTTGACCGACGCCGGTTCATCCTGACCGTCGGGCCCGAATATCCCGAGGCCATATCCGAGGTCCTCGAGGCGGGCCTCCCGGAGGTGCTCGGATGGTCGCCAGAAGACGTCGTTTCATTCGCCGCGATGTGCAACGACGACCAGGACCATCGGTTGCTTGCCAGGTTGTGCATCGACCTGGCCGAGGCGGAAGGTGGAATCATCGATTTCGGTGGGCGGCTGGCGATCAGTCCACAGCTGGACGGCCTTGAAGACGACAAGCCCGTCAGGGTCGAGAATCCAGGTGGGGTCACGGGCGTGCTGTTCGTTACGGCGCGCTCCCACTACGGAGACGCCGCGCTCGCGCGCTCCTGGCTACGGCACGCGAGCTTCCGGATGGTGAAGTAGATGCAACTCGGATCGGTCCAACGACTGGTTAAACTGCTTGATTCAGGTCGTCGCCACGAGCAATTCCTCTGAATTGTTCGGCGGACGAAGGTCGTGTTCCATCGTCAGCTCCCCTTCGTCGACGACAATGGCGAGCGCCGTCTCATCAGCCGAAGTCAACTTCACAGGACGTTGCGTCCAACGCCTGCAGCGCCCGAAGCACGCCGTCGATCCTCTCGACCATGAAAGCGTCGTTCGCCGCCGCCCACGCCCGCAAAATCTCGAGCTCCGCGACGATGTCCGGGAGATCGTCGGGGGAGACCGTGGAGAGCGCCCCGTCGTGGAAGTGCGAGACGTATCGCAGGCCGAGATGCGCGCACGCGGGCAGCCAGCGACGCTTGAAGTAGTCGCTCGTGGCGATGGGCACGACGTCGAAGGCGCCGCTGTCATGGTGCTTGATGCCCAGCGAGACCGTCATGCTGCTCCTTCGCGCAACGGTACGCAGATCCTCGCTGCCGCGCAACGCCCCCCACTCGGCCCGCCGAACGGGCGGACCTGCCGCGGACGGCAGAGCCCGACCCTCGGCAGCAGCCGTGAGTCCGGCTCAGCCTATTCCTTCCCCAGCAGCAGATCGATCACCCAGCAGCCGCGGACGTGCGGCCCGTCGCCACGGCAGTGGCCGAGCACGTCGGCGTCCTCGCACCCGGCCTCCCGCAGGGCGTCGGCCAGGATCGGCATCGGCCCGAAAACGCGGCTCTCGTACATCTGCCGGGCCAGCCCGACGGCGGTCGAGGTCTGCCAGCGCGGGTCGAATGCCACCGCGCGGAACAGGTTGCCAAAGATGTCGCGGAGCACGCCGGCCTGAGCGAGCTCTTCCGCGGCGCTGCTGGCGCTGAATGAAGCATCCCCAGACGCGGCGCCAGGATTGGCAATGGCAGCAGCTGCCAGAGGCGCGTTGGACGAGGCGTAGTACGCCGCCTTCGGAGCCTGTGGTCGAACCACCTGAGAGCTCAGGGCCAGCGCGTCGTGCCTGGGCTGGAGCGAGATACGTTCGGCCCCATGGGACGCCCGCCACCTACCCTCCAGAGAGTCGAGCGCCTGCCGGACCAGAGCCTCGGCGGCCTGAAGCTCCTCCAGCGTGGCCAGGCCATCGGCGTGACGGCTCGCTGTTTCCACTGCCGCTTCTGCGAGCTCATCGGGGAGCAGGGCGCGCACGCGGTAGTAACATTCGCAGGCGAACAGCCGCATCTTGCGGTCACTCCCCCTGCACGCCGGAAACGTCTTGATGTCCACGACCCGCAGCTCTTTCGGACCGAGTCCGAGCAAGAAGCGGAGCATGGGGTTGGTCCGAGTACACACCAGCCATTCCGTCTCGGTCATCTGGCAACCTCCGTCCGGCATCTTCCCCGACGCGACAACGAACATCCCTCGCACTCCACGGACCTGACGGGTCTGGGAAGGGCTCGCGAAACTATCCGGTGGCTTCCCGCGGCGCAGGATGCCCTGTGGCCGCAAGCGCCGCAGCTGCCGCGAGCTTGTGGATAGCCTGCCAAGGCGGCCCGATCGATCGGCCCATCGCATACAGAAGATCGTTCACGTCGTCGCCGCCGAGCGCCGTTGCAGCGTCGTGAAACACGCGCTCGCGGTCATACCAGCGCACGGACCAGCCGCGCGCCTCGGCTGCGGCCGCGAGGGCCTGACGATACATGACGGAGTCGGCGAAGGTCTGCGCGCGATTGTCGGCGATCCGCTCCTCGGTCGTAGGCGGGAGCTCGGGGCACACGCGGATCGCGATGCTCGCGATCGGCACGGGCACCGCCGCGGCCAGCGCCTCGAGGCCCTCGCGCGCGCCGCGCGCGGCGGACGCTCGCACGCGCTCGACGAGCGCGACGGCGTCGGCGAGCGAGAGCGCTCGCGCTCCCGGCGTGTCGAGGTAGCGGCCCACCGCCCACGACCCTTCGTGGTGATGCGGGTGCGTCGGCAAGCCATCGGTGAGGTCGATGCGCCGGCGATCGAGGAGCTCGCCGCCGGGCGCGAGAGTGACGAGCACTGCCGAGTTGCCGTGCTCGGCGACCCCGACGGTCGCGGTTCGCTGCGTTCGTCCTCTCGTCACCTCTCCCTCCTTCGGAGGCGCGCCCCCGCGGCTGACGCCGTCGCTCACTCTCGTCCGGGTAACGGCCACGAGCTTACCAGGGAAGCTCGCCACGTTCACCGAGACAGGAAGCGGAATGTGAGGCTGATCCGCGGGCCCGCGGCTTCGACGGCGAGGACCGCGTGTTGCCAGCCCTCCTGAACGCTGGCGCGCATGATCAGGAGCGAGCCGGGCGCCAGGGCCATGTCGTGCCTCTCGTCCCGGCGAAGGCTCCGACGGAAGGTGAGGACGCGAGGCGCGCCCAGCGACAGGATCGAGGTCGTCGTTCCAGCCACGACGCCGGCGCTGGAATCCGAGTGAAAACCCATCTTCGCCGTCCCGCCGGCGTAGAGGTTGGCGAGGCAGTTGTTGATCGGATGCCCCACCACGCCGGCGAGGCGGGCCGCGAGGTCCTGTACGAAGGGCGGCATCTCGCAGTCCGGGTAAGAGATGCCTGAGTAGTTGTACGCCACCCCGCACGAGGCGGTTCGACGTGAATGCATCCGGTCGTCCCACGAGAGATTCCGCTCCGCCATGTCGAACATGGCCGCGGGCTCCGCGACGAATCCCTCCAGGTACTGAACGTTCAGGTCTTCCGGCATGAGTCGCTGCGATCGATAGAGTACAGAAGTGGTCCTTGCCCGTCCAATGGCCTTCGGCTCGCGACGGCGCTGCCCAGGGCCGTCTGGTTGGTCCAGTCGGACGAACCGAGGAAGGCGTCGATGAAGCTCGCGGCCGGCCGCCTCCTGCGCGTTCCCGAGCGTCGCGCCCGCGTCCTCCGGCTGCATCGGCGCCGGCGAGGGCTGCTCCAGCGAGACCCAGCCCAGCGTGCGGCGGATCACGGCCCCGCTCAGGGTCGCGCCCGCGATCTTGCTGCCCCACACCCGAGCGCCGGAGGGATCGACGCCGGCCATCCCCGCGTACCGCAGATCGGCGCCGCGTAGGTCGGCAGCGGCTTCTCGTCGAACGCCGTGGCCCCGATGCCGGAAGAATAGCGCGGCCGCGCGCCGCGTGGGCCAGCATCAGCGCCGACGTCGGAGATGCAAATGCGTTCCAGCAGCCGTCCGCGTCTTGGCAGTCGTCTCGCGCCAGATTGGGTCCTGCCGTCTACGCCAAGATTCATTGGCGCACCTGCCCGAGCTCCTCGCGCGGCTCAAGGACATCGAACTCGAACCACCTCTGCTGCAGGGCCTCACGAAAAGCAGGAATCGACAACCAGAGACGATCTGGACCGAACTCGCAAGGCAATGCTCGAAGTCGGTCAGCAAGCCAGGCGCGCTTCAGGCTCGGGTTCCGCTGGCGCGGCGGCCCGCCTGTCACGAGGTGGAGCAGGAGCTCGATGGTGCGGCCCTGTTCGTTGACCTTGTTGATACGCAAGCGCACGAGATCGGGAGAGAAACCGTGCTCGTGCCCCCAGAAGCAGTCATCGAGCGACAATGCCGAGCCCATGATGCTGAGACGACCGTCGGCCTTGTCTACGATCACACCACAAGAACCAACATACCCGACCCCAAAGAACCAGTACCCACCACGATCAATGACCGTGCGTTCAGACCAAACCGCCCCGAACTGCTCCGCATAGATCTGGACGACTTGGTGGGCTTGTTCCAGTGTCACCATGGGCCCTCTACTGCTGCAGCGCACGCCGCCGAACGCCTCACGGGTCTGCAGCCACGCGTGGCGCGGGCGGCAGCGGCCGCTCGCCGGGAGGACGCTTCGCTTTGAGCATGCTCCGAAAAGGAATTGGACTGGACGGCATTCAGCGCGGCGGCGGCGTCCTGCATCTCTGCATCAAGGTCGCATCCAACGCTCAAGAGCTCAATCCGGTAGGTCACGGCTGCTTGTCTCCACTCTCCATTGCGTAGACATCCAGTGCCTGCTCGCGTCGGTCTCGCGCGTAAACGCTGCATTTCTGGCAGCCGCACCAGGAACCACGCCTGCGGCGCGAGCAGCCCGCGCGGCGCCTCCAGATCAGTCGCCTTGTGCCCGTCCCCATGAAAGTCTCACGGAGCGGCTCTGCGCCGCAAGGCCCAAATGCTGTCCAGCACCCCAGGGTAGACCTGTCTAGCATCGGCGACACTCGCCGCCTTGCCGGGGGCCGGGAAGGGAGAATGTCATAGGCGGCTTCCAGCAGGAGCGGGGCGCAGGAGTGATGCAGGGCGTGGCAGCTCGCGCGCCTCGACAGATCGGCGACGAGGACGTCTTCTCGCACCGCCCGCTCGAGCACCGTCTCGTGCAGAGGATGCCGCCAGAGCTGACCTGTCGCCGACGTTGCGCAGCGCACGACGGGCGTGCGGGGACTCTTCGATGCGCTTGACAAGCCCAGCCCATCGCGGTACTGGTAACCCAACGGTTACCTATATGTCGCCCGCGAAAGCCGACATCGATGTGTTTTTTGTCATCGCCGATCCAACCCGTCGCGCGATCCTCGATCGTTTGCGCGCGGGTCCTGCCCCGGTGAACGAGATCGCGGCCGACTTCTCTCAGAGCCGCCCCGCGATCTCGAAGCACCTCCGCGTGCTCAAGGCGTCGCGGCTGGTGACCGAGGAGAAGGTCGGGCGCGAGCGGCTCTACACGCTGCGACCCGCGCCGCTGCAGAAGGCGATGGCATGGCTCGAGGGCTACCGCGCCTTCTGGGGCCGCAATCTCGAGTCGCTGAAGCGTTACCTGGAGGATACATGACAGCCAAGAGCATCCGAGCCCGTTCGATCGCCGATGTCGCGCAAGGGACGATCCTCGCTCGCATCGAGATCGCCGCGCCGCCGGAGCGCGTCTTCCGCGCGCTGACGACCGACGAGCTGACGAAGTGGTGGGGTTCTGCGGAGATGTATCGCACGACCGCCTTCACGATCGACCTTCGCGCCGGAGGGGCCTGGCGGACCGACGGCGTGGGGGCAGACGGCAAGCCGTTCCATGTCGGCGGCAGGGTTCTCGAATTCGATCCGCCTCGAAGGCTCGTCCAGACATGGGAACCGTCATGGGATGCGGACGCGCCCCCCACGACGGTCTCCTATCTCCTCGACGCCATCGAGACGGGTACGCGCCTCACGGTCCGACACGCTGGATTCGGCGCTCGTGTGGCGTCGTGCGAGAGCCACGCGGCAGGTTGGGAGCGTGTCCTGGGTTGGCTCACGAACCACGTCGCACCGCAACCGGAGCCACGCTTCTTTCTCTGTCGGCTGCTCCCGTCGCGCGCGACCTTCATGCAGGACATGACGTCTGATGAGCGCGCGGTCATGCAGGCGCACGGCAAATACTGGCGCGGCAAGCTCGCCGAGGGCCACGTGATCGCCTTCGGACCCGTCGCCGACCCGGCGGGCGGATGGGGCGTCGGCATCGTTGCCGTCCGCGACGAAGCCGAGCTCCGTACATTCCAGAGCGAGGATCCCGCGATCAAGTCCAACATCGGGCTGCGGTACGAGGCGCTGCCCATGCTCACGGCCGTGTACTGACGGCTGATGCGGCGCTCCGAAGGGGACGTGCGCACGCGCGGCCAGCGGACCACGCGCGCGCGCATCAGCTGACCTCGCTGGCGCCGAGGTCGTCCAGGAAGGCCATGGCACGCGCTACCCGCTCCACGCCGCGTCCCGGATCCAAGGCACCCAACTCCCGGCCGTGCTCGGATACCTTCCAGAGCTCAGGAGCCTTCAGAAAGGGCGCCGCGCGATTCGCGGCCAGGCGAGCGTCGAGCCACACCAAGGATCCCACAGCCCACTCTTGATCGTACTCGCGATCGCCGACCGGCAAGTACGACTGGAGGTAGAGCGTCAGCGCGTCGGATGCAGGGTGATCCTCGTAGCGCGCGGTCGCGACAGAGAAGCCCTGTCCCGCATAGCAGGTCGCGCTGGCGAGCAGTCTCTCGCCGATCACGCCTCGAAACGTCGCGAGCCGACGGGCCGCGATGATCCATGCCGCCGTCAGCTGCTCGCGCCACGATCCGTTGAGCCAGTAGCCAAGCTCGAGATCGGGGAGAGACGTCACCGCATCCAGGAACTGCCGCGCGAACGCATGCCGCCGCTCCGGCGGCTCGTCGAGGAAGTTCGCGTGCAGAAGGAGCAGGTAGAGTGGGGATCCGTGCCTTGACCAAGCGTCCATACGGTTAGTTTGGCTAACTATCCATCGATCGGCCAACCGAAGCCGTTAGGCCAGGTCTGTCCAGCTCGTCGCTTTCTGTGCCTCCCTCACGAGAAATCCCACGCACCGGCGCTGCGCTGCAAGGCCCAAATGCTGTGACGGCGGCGAGGGCCTGGCTCTACGTCGAGGCGCTGACGTGCTGGTCGGTCGCCAATCGCGTGAGGAGCGCCTCGACGTGTGCCGGCCCGAGGTCGCGCTGACCGCGGCGGCCATCGCACCTCTGCGGCTCTCCCCTTCCTTCGCTCTCCGCTGGCTCCGATCGCTACCGCCGGCCGCGCCTCCGCGCTACGTTCGCCGCCGTGGACGCCCCCAGACCGTCCGGCGCTCGCCGCGCGCTGCTCATCGGCCTCCCCGTCGCCGCGCTCGCCGCGGCGGCCTTCCTCTTCGTGGATCGCGACCAGCGCCCCGCACCGAATGCGCGCCCGCCGAGCGCCGAGCCCCGCGTGGCCCGCGAGCCGCAGCGCCGCGACGAGGCGCCCGTCGTCCCCCCCGCTCCCCCGCCGGCCACTGCCACCGTGAGCGCCGCAGCACAGGAGTCGGAGCCGGCGCCGGACACCGACCCCGAGGCCAGCATCATCGACCGCATGCGCGCCGCCTTGACGAGCAACCCGGAGGAGGTGCTCCGGCTCGACGACGAGGCGTCGCGCGACTTCGGCGACAGCCCCCGCGCCGCCGAGCGCGGCCTGCTCCGCGTGCGGGCGCTCGTGCGCCTGGACCGGATCGGCCAGGCCCGCAGCCTCGCGGAAGACCTCATCGCGCGCTACCCGGACGATCCCTCGGCGAAGAGTGCGGCCGCGTACATGGGGATCCACCCGAGGCCGCGCGGGCCGTCCAGGTAAGCGGCGATACCGCGGGTGCCCTTCGAAGCTCACATGATCTTCGTCAGGGCCGCTGCGACCACGATCTTGTAGCAAGAGCAGAACGTTGCGCAGCGAGTCACTGAACCGATTAAGAGTTCGGGCTGGTCCGGCGCGCGTTTCTGGTGATAATCGGGCATGCGCAACTGGCTTCTTCTTGTCGGGGTTCTCCAGCTCTCCGTGGCTGGATTCGGCTGTGGCGACGGACTGGACGGCGGCGGCGAGGGCGGCGCCGGCGGCGAAGCGGGGGACAGCGGCCCCAGCGGGAGCAACTCCTCGGGCGCCGGCGCACCTGCGAGCTCCGGCGCGGGCGCCGGCTCATCCACCGGCTCCGGCGCCGGCGCCGGCTCATCCACCGGCGGGCCCGCGAGCACGGGCAGCGGCGATCCGGTGGCCGGCAGCAGCACCAGCAGCGGGGGAGAGCCCAGCGAATGCGCCGGCGCCGGCGAGGACGAATGTCCGTTCGAGGCAGGGGTCGAGATCGCCTGCCGCCTTCGCTTCATGTACGGCGTGAACTACGCCTGGCGCGATTTCGGCGCCGATTTCGGCGGTCAGACCAAGTGGAGCCAGGCGGGCATCTCGGGCAAGAAGAGCCAGGTGCTCGCCGACCTGCAGGACATGCGCGCCCACGGCGTGGACGTGGTCCGCTGGTGGATCTACCCCCGCTTCTACGGCGACCAGATCAACTTCGACGGACAGGGCAACCCGACCGGGCTCGGCGGCACCTCGACGCAGGACATCCTGGCGGCGCTCGAGCTCGCGGACCAGGCGCAGGTCAACGTGATGTTCACGCTGTTCTCCTTCGATGGCTTCCACAAGACATCGTACAATCCTCCGAACGGCCTGTCGGTCGCGAGCATGGGGCCCCTCGTCGCGGACGCCGGCCGGCGCGCCAAGCTCATCGAGAACGTCGTCCGCCCCATCGCTCGGACGGTGGCGTCGAGCCCGCACCGCGACCGGATGCTGGCCTGGGATGTCATCAACGAGCCCGAGTGGGCAATGACCGGGCCGAGCCTCTACGGCGGCGACCCGGCGTTCGAGGGCGACTCCAGCAAGTTCGATCTCGTCACACACCAGCAGATGGAAGCGCTCGCCAAGGAATCGGCCGCCGTGCTGAGGGGAGAGACCGGCGCGCCCGTGAGCGTCGGCAGCGCCGCCATCAAATGGGGTCAGGCGTGGACGCGCTCGGGCGTCGACTTCTACCAGGTCCACATGTACGGCTGGGTCAACGACTACTTCCCGTACACCAAGCCCCTCTCCGAGTATGGCCTCACGGACAAGCCGGTCGTCATGGGGGAGTTCCCGATCAACATGGCAGAGATGGACGTGGGCTACGACAAGTTCGTGGGCGACCTCTACAACATGGGGTATGCGGGCGCGCTCTCGTGGTCGATCACCGATCGGAACTTCCCGTGGTCGTCCAACAAGACCACCGTGAAGGCGTTCGCCGATCAGCACCCCTGCGAGACGCGCTACTGAGCGCCGGGTGAGCGCCGCTGCCCGCGGCGCTCACCTTCCCTGCTTCCCTGCTTCCCTGCTTCCCTGCCCCGGATCCGAACTGGGCCGCTGAGCCGGCCCGGCGAGCTCGTCCTCGATGACACGAGCGGCGCCTGCGTGACAGCTTGCCCCAGCGTGTGGCGCATTGCCGCGCGGCGGCGCGATCCGGCCGCGAGGCCGTCTGTCGGGGCGTCGGCGCTCCTCTCCCCTCGACAGGGTTTCAACTGGGCACGTCGGTTGCTGAACGGATGGAAACGGGTGGGCCCGCTGCTCACGGAGGTGACCGCCTTCGTGAGGCTCGAGAGTTGTTCACCAGCACCCAGAGGGAGAGCGAGATGGCACGAGATCGCTACGAGGGCCGGGATTTCCGTGACGAGGGGCCGCGCGACGACTGGCGTCCCCGGGACGAGCGCTGGCGCGCGCCGCGGGACGACGATCAGCGCGGATTCCGCGGTCACGAGGCGGAGCGCGACGCGTTCGAGCGAGGGTCGTACAGCCGCGGCAATTACGCGAACCAGAGCGGCGGCAGCCGGCAGGCAGAGCTGGGCCAGCTGCCGCGGCCGTACGATCAGCAAGGGCGGGGAGACGGCAGAGACCCGTGGAGGGCGGGCGGCCAGCACGCACAGGACGACCGCGGCGGCTCCGAGAGGCGCTGGCAGGAGCAGGGTGGCGCCGGCGCGCGCGGCTACCGCGAGCCCGAGGAGCGCCGCGCCTACGGACAGGACAGCTCCTCGTGGGAGCGGCTCGGCGGGCGTGACGATCACTTCAGCGGGCGGGGCGCCGAGGACGAGCGAAGAGGGTTCGGCTCCATGCAGCGAGGGCGCGACGAGAACCGCGGCTGGCGCGACGAAAGCCGCGGCTACTACGGCCGCGACGCGGGCCGCGGCTTCTCCGGACCGGACGAGGACCAGGGCCGCGGCGCCTACGGGCGCCACGACCACGGCCGCGACGAGCAGAGCCAGAGCCGACGCTACCAGGGCAACGAGCACGGGCGAGACGACGACCGGGGCCGCGGCTACGCACGAGACGACTATCAGGGCCGCGGCCATGCGCGAGACGACTATCAGGGCCGCGGCCATGCGCGAGACGACTACCAGGGCCGCGACCACGGGCGAGACGATGACCAGGACCGCGAGCGCTACCAGGGCCGCGGCTACACCCGAGGCGACTATCAAGGCCGCGAGGATCAGTATCGTAGCCACGGCTACGGGCGCGGCGAGGACCAGGATCGATATCGAGGCCGCGACGAGAGAAACGCCCCTGGCCACCAGGACGGCCGAGGCGACCACGGGCGCGGCTACCAGGGCCGCGGCGAGGAGCGCGAGGGCCGCGGCCGCAGCGAGGAACGCAGCGGATACGGCGACATCTACAATCGCCCGGAGCGCCGGCCCGGGTTCGGCCGCTTCATGGGCGACGAGCTCCCGCAGGGGTACTCGACCCGCGTCCACGAGCGCGACGACGTACGCGCCTCGCAAGGCCAGCGCCACGAGCGCTCCCCCGCCGAGGACAGCGGGCGCTCCAGGTACAAGAGCCAGGACCGGACCTGGAACTGAGATCAACCGATCTCCGCAGCTCGACGCCCGCGCTGCGGTGTCTGCCCCTGCGCGCAGGAGGAGATTCGAGTTGTCCGCGCCACGGACCTAGAGCATCCTCGCGCGCATGAAACGACAAGCTTACTCCAATCTCCCGAGGCTCGCTTCCATCTGCTGCATCGCCTGGTCGGCGCTGGCCGGCTGCGGTGACGACGACTCGAATGCAACGACGGGAACGACGGGCTCGGGCGGCGGCTCATCCACCTCGAGCAGCGCCTCCGGCGCAGGGGGCGACGGCGGCACGGGCGAAGGCGGCGGTGGCGGCGACGGCGGCGGTGGCGCGGAGCCCGGAACGACCTCGTCGAGCACGAGCGGCGCGGGCGGCGAAGATCCCTCCGGCGACACCATCCGCTTCATCGGGCGCTTCGACACCACGAAGCCCGAAGGCCCCCGCTTCTCCTGGGCCGGCAGCGCGATCGTCACGCGGTTCTCGGGGACGTCGATCGGCGTCCGCTTCAACGACGAGTCGACCGCGGCGGAATCCAACTTCTTCCAGGTGGTGCTCGACGGCGAGGCGAAGGGCGTCCTCAAGGTCAACAGCGAGGAAGATCTCTACACGGTCGCAGAAGGGCTGCCCGACGGCGAGCACGACCTCGTGCTCCACCGCCGCACCGAGCCGCTGGTCGGCGTGTCGCAGTTCCTCGAGTTCGTACCGGAGCAGGGCGAGGCGCTCCTGCCGGTCCCGGCGGCGCCCGCGCGCCGGATCGAGGTGATCGGCGACTCGATCTCCGCCGGCTACGGCGTCGATGGCGCCAACGAGACTTGCCCGTTCACGAGCGATACGGAGAACAACTACCTCGCCTACAGCGCCCTGACAGGCCGGCTCGTCGGGGCCGACACCACGATCGTCGCGTGGTCCGGCAGAGGCGTGTACCGGAACTACGACGGTGAAGTCGCGCCCACGATGCCCGAGATCTACGGCCGGACGATCGCCGACGAGGCAGAGCCCGCCTGGGACTTCTCGTCCTGGGTGCCGCAGGTCGTGGTCATCAACCTGGGCACGAACGACTTCAGCATCAACGTCCCGGGCGACGCCCAGTTCCGCGCGCCGTTCACCAATGCCTACGCGGGCCTCGTCGAGACGGTCAGGACGAACTATCCGGACGCGTTCATCTTCTGCACCATCGGGCCCATGCTGAGCGACTCGTACCCGGAAGGCGCCCAGGCGCTCACCAGGGCGCGCTCCTACATCGGCCAGGTGGTGAAGGCCCGGAACGACAGCGGCGACGACAAGGTGCGCGTCCTCGAGTTCCCTGCGCAGGACGGCGCGGCGAACGGGCTCGGCTGCGACTACCACCCGAGCGTCAAGACGAACGCGCTCATGGCCCAGCAGCTCGCGGAGGCCATCCGCGAAGAGCTCGACTGGTAAGGGCGGCGCGGGGCCGGGGCATCGTGCCACCGGCCCATCGCGACCGCTGTGGCACGACGCACCACGCATCCCAGGCCCAGCGCAGTGCCCACCTCGCAGGGAGCGAGCGTCGGTCCCATCCGTTCGCCGTGGCGCGCGCGGATCGGCCATCCAGCTTCATGGTACACGCGGTGCATCTCCCGCCATCAGAACAGCGGAAGGGCGGCGGCGCCGAGAGCGCTTGAGAGCGCGTCGCCGAGCGAGGAGATCATCCATGCAGACCAAGCGAGACAGCTCCCTGCGGGCCACGAGCCGGAACCACAGCCATGATTTCATGGAGGCGGCGCGCAGGAGCGCCGGTCGCGCGGAGAGGCGAGATGCGTTCATCCCCGACCCGGGCGACGGCCCCCCCGAGGTGCTCGACGAGCTCGCCGAGCAGATCGCCGAGCAGTACGTCGCCTCGGCGACGTCGGGCAGGGGCGACACCACCGAAGACTACGAAGACAGGGTGGAGCCGGAGGAGATCGGGGGCCCCTTCGTCATCACGACGGCCGAACAGGAGATCGGGTACAGCAGGGACTCCACGAACCCCGATGACGGCGAGGTCGAGCCGTTTCCGCTGGTCCATCGCTCGCCGCTCCGCTGATCGCGCGCTCCTCCGCGCGCGGGCGATCGACGCTCGCGCGCCGCTCGCCCGGGCAAGACCGCCCGGCCAGCGCGCAGCGCGCGCACGCCAGACGAGCGGAGCTCCGGCCGGGGCAGCCTGGTTGGTTCTGCTTGGCGTCCGCCCCCGGCGCGCCTACGAGAGGCGCTGCTGCACAGAGCACAGAGGAGGAGTCGACCATGGCTGAGACCAAGTTCAAGGGAAGCCCCATCCACACCGCCGGCGAGCTGCCGTCCGTCGGCGCGACCGCCCCCGACTTCACGCTCGTGAAGACCGACCTCTCCGAGCGAAAGCTCTCGTCGTACGCCGGCAAGAAGATCCTCAACATCTTCCCGAGCGTCGACACCTCGGTCTGCGCGAGATCCGTGCGCACGTTCCACGAGCGCGCCGAGAAGCTCCCGGGCGTGACGGTGCTCAACATCTCGGCGGACCTGCCGTTCGCGCACGCCCGCTTCTGCGCGTCCGAGGGCATCTCGAACGCGGAAGGCCTGTCGACGTTCCGGGGAGATTTCGGCCAGAAGTACGGCGTCACGCTCGTCGACGGGCCGCTCGCCGGCCTGCTCGCGCGCTCGGTCCTCGTGCTCGACGAGCAGAACAAGGTGCTCCACGTCGAGCTCGTCCCGGAGATCGCGCAGGAGCCCGATTACGACGCGGCCCTCGCCAAGGTGCAGTGAGCCGGAGCGCCGGCGCGCGGGCACCTCGTGAGGCCCCGCGCTCGCGCGCCTCGTGATCTCACGCGCTCGCGCGCCTCGTGATCTCACGCGCTCGCGCGCCTCGTGATCTCACGCGCTCGCGCGCCTCGTGAACCGGATGCGCAGCCCCTCCGGCTGCATCGCGAACGCCATCCGCTCCCGCACCGGCGCGGTGTGATCCGCCAGGTGCACCGTGAAGCTCCGGAGCACCATGCCGACCGTCACCGCGCACTCCAGGAGCGCCATCGCGCGCCCCGGGCAGACGCGCGGCCCGCCGCCGAACGCGAGCGCCATCCTCGGCTCGTGGGGTAGCGTCGACGGCGCGCCCCCGAGCCAGCGCTCGGGGCGAAACGACTCCGGATCGCCGAAATACTCGGGCTTCCTCCCCGTCGCGCGCGTGAGCGCCACGACGCCGGCGCCGGCGGGCACGGCCACGTCGCCCACCGCGGTGTCGTGGTTCGCCTCGAGGAAGAGCAGCGGCGCGGCGGAGCGCAGGCGCAGCGTCTCCTGCGTGACGGCGGCCGTGTACTCGAGGCGCTTGCACTGCTCCAGCGTCGGGATCAGGCCGCCGCCGAGCACGCGATCGACCTCGTCGCGGGCGCGCGCCTGCACGTCGGGGCGCGAGCCCAGGTAATAGAGGATCCACGCGAGGGTGTTCGCGGTGGTGTCCTCGCCCGCGAGCAGCATCGTCAGCACGTTCGCGTAGACCTCGGCGTCCGAGAGGCGCGCCCTCGGGTCCTCGCCGTCCCGCGCGGCGATCATGAGCTCCAGCAGCGTCCGCGGGCGCTCGGGCCGCTCCCCGCCGCCCTCGATCTCGCGCCGCGCGGCGGTCACGAGCTCGAGGATGAGCCGCTTCACCGCGACCAGGGCGCGGTCGTAGGCGCGGTCGGCCGGCAGGCCCAGGTAGCGCCAGTAGGGCAGCGGCGCGAGCATCCGCCGGTTCAATCCGAGGAACACGCGCTGGAGGTGCTCCTGGAGCGCGTCCGCCCCGCGCTCGAGCGTGTTGAGATCGCGGCCGAAGGCGACCGACGAGGTGACGTCGACCGAGTAGCGCATGAGATCGCCGAGCACGTCGCGGGCGGCGCGCTCGTCGGCCGCCCGCGACCAGAGCTCGCGCAGCCGGCCCGTGATGTCGCGGATGCTCGGGAAGAAGCCCTCGACGTGCCTTGGATGGAACGTCGGGTGGATCAGCTGCCGCTGCTTCCGCCACGCGTCGCCGTCCGCGGAGAACAGGCCGACCATGTCCGCCTCGCGCGACACGGCCTCGATGGCGCGCACCCGCCGGAACACCGCGGGGCGGCGCTGGAGCACGTCGCGCACGAGCTCGCCGTCCACGACGACGAGGACCGGCTGCCGGCCCATCCGCACGACGAACAGGTCTCCATGGGCGCGCCACCACCGCTCGAACTCGAGGTGCCAGCGGTCGGGGTGGAGCGCGAGCAGATTGCCAAGCACAGGCAAGCCCGGCGGCCCCGGGAGATCCGCGAGCGTCCGCCGAGGGCGCGCGGCCGCGTCGCCGCGGCCGATCGCGTCCTCCATGGCAGGGGGCGTGGCGTTCATGCCCCCTTCATACAGAGGCGGCGCGCCCCGACGCAAACCCGACAGGCGACAGAGGACGCGCCCCATCGCGCTGGACGATGTCGGGGGGCGGAGCGCCGGCGCTGGCGAGGTGGCGTCGACACGGAGTAAGACGCGGACATGACGGAGCCGCTGGAGCGACAGCTCGCGAACCTGTCCGGCGCCGAGATGGTGGCGGCGCTCGGCCTCGGCGGGGCGCCGGCGTGGGTGCGCCGGGCCGGGCGCGCGGCCTTCGCCGTCCCTTCGTGGCCGCTCGGGCGCGTGCTCGCGCGCTTCGATCGGCGCACCGGCGAGGCGGGGCTCCACGTCGCGGCGCGGGAGGCGCTCGCCGGCTTCGGGGCGCGCTGGACGGCCGACGCGGCGCCGCCGTCGCGCGGGGCGCTGCTCGTCGTGTCGAACCACCCCGGCGCCTACGACGCGCTCGCGCTCATGGCGGCGCTCGGCCGGGAAGACCTCATGATCGTCGCGGCCGACCGGCGGTTCCTGCGGGCGCTGCCCCACGTGAGCCGGCGGCTGCTCTTCGTGCCGATCGACGAGGTCGGCGCGATCGCCCTCGCCGCGCGGTCGGCCGGCGTGCGCCGCGCGCTGCGGCACCTGCGCCGCGGAGGCGCGCTGCTGCACTTCCCCGCGGGGCGCATCGAGGCGGATCCGGCGTTCGCGGGCCAGGGCGACGCGCTGCTCGCGGCGTGGCATCCGAGCGCCGGCACGCTGCTGCGCGCGGCCGCGGCGGCGGGAGGGCGCGCCGCCGTGGCGATCGTCTCTGGGGTGCACTCGCCACGGGCGAAGCGGCTGGCCATCACGCGGTGGGCCGAGCGCCGCGGGATCACGACGCTGGCGCCGCTCCTGCAGGCGGCGCTGCCGGGCTTCGACGACGTCGAGGTGCGGGTCCGCCTGGGCGAGGCGCGGGACGCGGCGGAGGTGGCGCGCGGGGCCCCCGACGACGCGTCGCTCACGCGGCGGCTGAAGGACGAGGCGGCGGCGCTGCTCGCGGGGGCGTGACGGCCCGGCGCCCCGGCGCGGCGCGATCCTGCCCGCTCCTCGCCGAGGCGGTCATCCGCTCATCTGCGCGTCGCGCGCGCGAGCGCCGCGCGCACCGCGGCCGCGGTGCCGTCCCAGGTGGGCAGCGCCGCGGCCCGGACGGCCGCCGCGCGGCTCATGCTCGCCCGGAGAGCGCCGTCCTCGAGGAAGCGGGCGAGCGCCGGGGCGGGGCCCTCGACGTCGTCCCAGAGCAGCGCCTCCGCGCCGTCCTGGACCGCCTCCGCGATCGCGCCGGCGCGGGCGGCGAGCACCGGAACGCCGGCTCGGACCGCCTCCGTGAGCACCATGCCGTAGCCCTCCAGCGACGAGGGCAGGACGAGCGCGTCCGCCGCCGCGAGCTCGGCCGCGAGCGCCTCGTCCCCGAGCACGCCGGGCGCCGAGACGCGCGCCCGCAGGAACGCGGAGCCGGCGATCGCGCGGCGCACCCGCCCGGCGTAGGCCGGGTCGCGCGCCGCGTCCCCGATGAGCACGAGCGTGGCATGCGCGCTCCCGACCCGCTCGAACGCCGCCAGGAGCTCCAGCAGCCGCTTGCGCGGGATGAAGCTCCCCACGAACAGGAGCCGCAGCGGGCCGCCGTCCCGCCGGGCGCGGGGGAGCAAGGGGAGCCGGTCCGCGCCCGGCGTCGCCACGTCGACCCGGGCGAGCCCGAGCTCGCGCCGGAGCCGCGCCGCGGTCGTCGCGCTCGTCGCGAGGTGCGCGTCGCACAGGCGGATCACCGCCGCCTCCGCGAGCGAGAGCGCCGCGCGCCGCGGGCCGGGCGGGAGCTCCCACGCGCTCAGGTGGTGCACGAGGAGCGCGCGCGCGATCCGCCGCGGCAGCGCCGCGAACGCCGGCAGGAGCTCCGGGAAGCAGAGCTCGTCGCCGACCACCACGGCGGGGTCGATCCGGGCGAGGCGCCGCGCGAGGGCGAGGCCGGCGAGCGCCCGCGACCGCGGCGCCGGATCGAGGGACACGACCTCCACGGCGTCGCCCCGGGCGCGCAGCCGCTCGACGACGAGCCGATCGTAGATGTAGCCGCCCGTTGTCTGGTCGAGGGCGCCGTAGACGATCCAGGCGATGCGCATCGGTCAGGGGAGCGGCCCGGCCTGATAGCCGCCCTCGCGGCGCGCCGCAACGAGCCCCGCCGCGGCGGCCGGCGCTACAGGTCGCGCTCGAAGCCCGCGTACGCCGACGGCGACTCTCGGACGAGCACCCTCAGCGTCGATCCCGGGAGCGGCGCCTCTCCCGCGGGCAGCCTCGCGATCTCCTCGGCGAGGAGCCCGGCCACGTGCTCGGCCACGCGCTCGGTCGTGGAGGTGCGCCCGGGGAAGGCGGGGTGCTCGTCGAGGTTCGTGTAGTCGATCGTGTCGAGCACCCGGCGCAGCGACGCGTGCAGCGCGCCGATGTCCATGACCACGTGGTGCGGGCCGAGCGCCTTCGCGCGGATCTCGATCTCGACGGAGTACGTCGCGCCGTGCATCCGGGTCGCCGGGCCGAAGAACGGATCGGAGAAGCTGTGCGCGATCATCACGTGATCGCTGACGCCGAGGAGGAACATGGCGGTGGCGGGCCTCTGACTTCTAGGGTGCCTCTCGCGTAGCCGATCGTGCGCCGTACCGGAAGACCGTCTGCAACCGCGCCCCGGGCTCGGCCGCGAGCTCTGCGTACACCGACGGCGCCGCGTCGATCGGGACGGACGGGTCCAGCAGCGCGTCGAGCGCCGGATCTTCGAGGAGGGCGCGGACGAGCGCGAAGCGCCGCGCGTGGTCCCAGCGGGGCGCGCGCTCCGGCGGGATCGTCGAGACCTGGCTCGCCCGCAGGCGCAGGCGCCGGCGGTGGAACTCCGCGCCGAGCGCGACCGGGCTCGTCCGCGCCCCGTAGAACGACGCGACCGTCACCGTCGCCTCGCGCGCCGCGTGCGCGATCGCGCGGTCGAGCTCCTCCGGATGGCCGGTCGCGGCGATCACGGCGTCCGCGTCGCCGCGCGGCCGGTCGTCCTCGGGCCGGAGCGCCGCGGCGGCGCCGAGCGCGAGGCCGACCTGGCGCCGCCGCTCGCTCGGCTCGACGAGCCGGACCACGGCCCCGGCGCGCCGCGCGAGCGCCACGATGAGCAGCCCGACGACCCCGCCGCCGAGCACCACCACGGCGTCTCCGAGCCCCACCCCCGCGTCCCACACGCACGTGATCGCCGTCTCGAGGTTCGCGGCCAGCACCGCGCGCTCGGCCGGGATCGAGCGAGGCAGGCCGCGCGCCGCGCCCGGCCCGAGCAGGTGGAGATCGCCGTGGGGCGCGAGCGCGAAGACGCGGTCGCCCGGCCCGAGCGCCGCGCCCTCGCCGCGGGCGACGACCTCGCCGACCCACGCGTAACCGTAGCGGCGCGGGTAGGTCGGCGCGCCTTCAGCGTCTGGCGCGTCGAGCGACGGGTCGAACGGCGTCGGCCCCTCGCCGCGGAAGAGCAGCAGCTCCGTCCCCTGGCTCACGCCCGAGGCGAGCGCGCGCGCCACGACCTCGCCGGGCCCGGGCGCGCGCGGCGGGGCCCCCGGACGCACCTCGACGAGCCCTGGCCGGACGAACCAGAGCTCCCGGGCGGGGGGCGGGGCGGCGTCGCTCGGCGTGATGGCCCCGGGCGGCGCGGGCGCGTCAGTCGGGATAACGCACCTCCCCTCGCAGCAGCACGTTGCCCCCGAGGAGCTCGACCGCCGGCTCGCGCAGGTCGATCGCCGACGCGAGCGGCGCC
Organism: Sorangium sp. So ce327; assembly: GCF_051530205.1. Classification (NCBI taxonomy): domain Bacteria; kingdom Pseudomonadati; phylum Myxococcota; order Polyangiales; family Polyangiaceae; genus Sorangium; species Sorangium sp. So ce327. The sequence continues at coordinate 8,545,118 of NZ_CP150330.1, forward strand.
TCTCCCAGCGCGCCGACCGCCGGGATCGCCGTGTCGCCGAGGAAGCGCGGCGCGATCTCGACCTCTGCGCGGTCGGCGAGGCGCGCGCGCAGGAACGAGGTGAGCACGGCGCCGCCCCCCTCGACGAGCAGCCGCCGCACGCCGCGCGCGTGGAGCTCGGCCAGCGCGTGCGGCAGCGAGACGAGGCCGCTGGCGTCCGCGGGCACGACGATCACCTCTGCGCCGCGCTCCTCGAGCCACGCCTGCGCCGCGCGCGGCGCGCGCCCCGCCGCGCCGAAGACGACCACGCGCCCGCCGGCCGGCTGCCCGCTGCCGGGCGGCTGCAGCAGGCGCGCCCCTTCCGGCACGCCGAGGGCGCTCGCCAGCACCACGCGCATCGGCTGGCGCCCCTCGCACCCGCGCAGGGTCAGCCGCGGATCGTCGATCACGACGGTGCGGATCCCCACGAGCACCGCGTCGTGCTCCGCGCGCGCCCGGTGGGCGCACACCAGCCCGGCGGGCGTGCTGAGCATGACGCGCTGGTCCCGGGCCGCGATCCGGCCGTCGAGCGTCTGGGCGAAGTGGAGCGTGACCCGCGGGCGCGGCAGGCTCATGGCGCGCTCGCGGGTGCGCGTCCGGCGCGGGCGAACGCGCGGGGGAGAGGGGACTTTGCCGCGGTCCCGAGCCGACAGTGGAGCCTCCGGGGCACGACGGCACTCTAGACCAGAACGTGGGAACCGGGGAGGAGCACGAGCACTCGATCACCCAGTTCCACGCTTTCCCGGAACGCACTCATCTCCGCGCCCAACAGCCTCATCCGTCATCGAGCGACTCGAAGCACCGATGAAGATCAGAGAGACACGGTTCGAGCGTTCTCTGGCGACTCCTACCCTCGATGGGCGAAAAGACGATGTCGAGCGGCGCTCCCACGCGAACACGCAAAGCACCGAGGTCGCCGGAGCGACGCGAACCTGAAGAGCCTCGACTTCTACGTCGACGTGAACTGAGCGCCACCGCTCGCTTGCCGCGCAGGCCCAGGCGCCCTATCGCGCGGTGATGCCGATCAGCTGGCCGGATCTCTCCTCGCGCTGCGAGCGCGCTGGCCTCCCGCTCCGCGGCGGCTTCCACCCGCGCGAGGGCGACGGCGTGCCGGCGGCAGGCGACCTCCCCGCGGGGACGCTGGTCCTGCTCGGCAACGCCGGCCCGTCGATGTGGCGCGCGTTCTCGCGCGCCCGCAAGGACGCCCCCGATCTCGCGCTCGACGACTGGACCGCCGCCGTCGTCTCCCCGCTCGCGGCCGAGCTCGGCGCGGCGGCCCTGTTTCCCTTCACCGGCCCTCCCTACTGGCCGTTCCAGCGCTGGGCGCAGCAGGCCGAGGCGCTGTCCCCGTCGCCCCTCGCCATCCTCATCCACCCGCGATTCGGCCTCTGGCACGGGTACCGCGCCGCCCTCGTGTTCGCGGAGCGGCTGTCGCTCCCGCCCCGCGAGGATCTGGCGAGCCCCTGCGTCTCGTGCGCCGGCCAGCCCTGCCTGAGCGCCTGCCCCGTGTCCGCGTTCTCCCCTGGCAGCTACGATGTCGCCGCGTGCGTCGGCCACCTCGACGCCGGGCCTGGCGCAACGTGCATGACCGGAGGGTGCCTGTCGCGCCGCGCCTGCCCGATCGGGCAGGAGCACATCTATCCCGACGAGCAGCGCGAGTTCCACATGCGCGCGTTCCGGCGCGCGATGTCGAGCACGGCCAGCTAGCGAGGACCGCGGCGGAACGCAGAGCGCGCCGGCCCGGGCGCGCGGCGCGGCTCACTGCTTCCTGATGCGATATCCGGCGCGCGGGAAGTGCACCGCGATCTCACCCACGTCCGGATCGCTGCGTCGTATCGTGATCTCGGCGGCCGAGAGCCGCACGACCACGCCCCGGGTCTCCTCTGGACCGTAATCGTCAGCCGTGATCGTCACGGCGTCTCCCGGCGACAGGCCCTCTCCGGTCGCGGTCTCCCCGCCGGCGACGTCGGCCGGCTCGGACGCGCGGGCCGCCGCGAGCGCCTCGGCGGCGGTCATCGCTCGGACGTCGCCGGGGCCGAACGCCTCGATGCGCGCGAACCACGCCGCGAGCGCGGGCCGCGCCTCGATCGCGGCGGACAGCCTGGCGCTCCGGTTCAGGAACCAGACCGGGTGGAAGCACGCCGCGTCCGCGATCGAGAACGCGTCGCCCAGCAGGAAGGGCCGGCCACGGAGCTGGCGCTCCAGCCGATCGAGCGACAGCAGCGCCTGGCTCAGGGCGTGCGGCGCGGCCTGGAAGATCGCGTCCTTGCCGAGCGCCGGCGACATCGCCGCGCGATCGGCAAGGATGCCGGGCGGCAGGACGGCGAACATCTCCACGACAACCGGCGGCACGGCCTGGGACATCAACCGATGATCCGCCCAGTCCTCGATCAGCTCGACCAGCCCGGCCTGGCCCGGCGGGACGCACGAAGGCTCCGGTCGTATCTGCTCCAGGCGCCGCGCGATGCACGCCGTGTCACAATAGATGTCCGCGCCGATCTGCAAGACCGGGATCCGCCGATATCCCCCCGTGAGCGGCGTCAGCTCCGGCTTCGGCGCCATCATCGGTTGCTCGACCGATCTCCACGCGATCTTCTTGTACGCGAGGATCCGGCGGATCTTCTCCGCGAAGAGCGATAACGGATAGTTGTGCAGGATGAGCTCAGCCATGGACGACCTCGTGCGCTGGCGACCTCTTCGGGTCGGCGTTCGCTGTCGAATCTAATGAGGGCGCCGCGCGCCGCTCTTGGAGGATCTTGCGATCCCCCGCCCCCTCTCGAGAGCTCCGGGGCGCCGGATCAGGCCGCCGGCGCGGACCCTGACGCCGCTCGCCCGGGCGCCGCGCGCCCCGCATCTCCCGCGCGCGCCGCATTCCCTGCGCGGCGCCGCCCGCGAGCCGCTAGCCTCCGCTTCGGGGGGCGGCGCCGCGGTCTCGCGGCGCCCTTGAAGCGCCCTCCTGACTCGACAGGTCCCCGCGCCTCGCGCGGGACGAGGAGGCACCGCCCATGCTCGCCGGCCGCATGATGGATTACCCGCTCACGTTGACCCACTTCCTCGACCGGGCGCGGACGTACCACGCGCGCTGCGAGATCGTGACCCAGAACCCGGACAGGACCGTCTCCCGCTCCACGTATGCCGATCTCCACCGCCGCGCGTCGAAGCTCGCGCACGCGCTCACGCGGCTCGGCGTCCGCGCGGGCGACCGCGTCGCGACGCTCTGCTGGAACCACGCCCGGCACCTGGAGCTCTACCTCGGCGTCCCGGCCATGGGCGCGGTCCTCCACACCCTGAACCTGCGCCTCCACCCGAGCGAGCTCGGGTACATCGCCTCCCACGCCGAGGACAAGGTCGTCGTCGTCGACCGCTCGCTCCTCCCGCTCTTCCGCAAGTTCGCGCCGGAGGTCCGCAGCATCCAGCGCGTCCTTGTCCTCGACGACGACGGGCCCGTGGATCCGGCGGCGGGCGACGGGCTCGACTACGAGGCGCTGCTCGCGCCCGAGCCGGATCACTTCGACTTCCCGAGCCTGGATGAGCGCTCCGCGGCCATGCTCTGTTACACGTCGGGGACGACCGGCAACCCCAAGGGCGTGGCCTACAGCCACCGATCGATCGTGCTCCACACGCTGGTCTCCTGCATGCATGACGCGCTCGGCTTCCGCGATCGCGACATCGTCCTTCCGGTGGTGCCCATGTTCCACGCGATGGCCTGGGGGCTGCCGTACGCGGCGATCGCGACCGGCGCGCGCGTCGTGCTCCCCGGCCCGCACCTCGACGCCGCGTCGCTGCTCGATCTCATGGCCAGGGAGCGCGTCACGTTCGCCGCGGGCGTCCCCACCATCTGGCTCGGGATCCTCGCGCTCCTCGACGAGCACCCGAAGCGCTGGGATCTCTCGTCGATGCGCGCCATGGTGATCGGCGGCTCGGCGGCGCCCCCCGCGCTCATCGAGGGCTTCCGCGCGCGCCACGGGCTCGTGGTCCTCCACGCCTGGGGGATGACCGAGACCAACCCGCTCGGCACCGTCGCCCACCTCCGGAGCAGCCTTGGCCGCCTCCAAGAGGACCCGGCCGCCTCGCTGCAGACGCGCGCGTCGCAGGGCTACCCGGTCCCGTTCATCGATCAGCGCCACGTCGACGCGAACGACCGGCCGCTGCCCTGGGACGGCAGGACGATGGGTGAGCTCGAGGTGCGGGGCCCCTGGGTCGCCTCGTCGTACTTCGGCGGCGAGGGCGAGGACCGCTTCACGAAGGACGGCTGGTTCAAGACCGGCGACGTCGTGACGATCGACGGCGAGGGCTACATGCGCATCGCGGATCGAACGAAGGACGTGATCAAGTCGGGCGGCGAGTGGATCAGCTCGGTCGCGCTGGAGAACGCGCTCATGAGCCACCCGGCCGTCCTGGAGGCCGCTGTGTTCGCGGCGCGCCACCCCCTCTGGGGCGAACGCCCGCTCGCCGCGATCGTCCTCCGGCAGGGCCAGAGCGCCTCGAAGGAGCAGCTGCACGCCCTCCTCGAGCCGCGCTTCGCGAAGTTCTGGCTCCCGGACGAGTACCTCTTCCTCGAGCGGATCCCGCGCACCTCGACCGGCAAGTTCCTCAAATCGAAGCTGCGCGAGGAGTTCGCCGATCTCCTGGAGAAGAAGGCATCCGGATGACGCGCTGACGCGCCCGCGCGCCCGGGGAGAAATCGCCGGAAGCTCCCGGCAAAGCGTGTACTACGCTGCCGCCATGGCCGAAGGGGAACCCGAGGATTTCGCCGCCGCGCTGAACGCCGCGGCCATCGACGGCTGGATCAGCGCCATGGGTCTCCGGCTGATCCGCGCCACGCGCGACGAGGTGGAGGCCGAGCTCGACATCGGGCCGCAGCACCGGCAGGCCTATGGCATCGTCCACGGCGGCGTCCACGCGGGCATCGTGGAGACGCTGGCGTCGATCGGCGCCGCGCTCCATGCCCTGCCGGACGGCCGCTCGGTCGTCGGGCTCGAGAACCACACGAGCTTCCTGCGCGCGGTCCGGTCGGGGCGGCTTCGCGCCACCGCGCGCCCGCTCGACCGCGGGCGGCGCACCCAGGTCTGGGAGGGCTCGGTCTACGACGAGGAGGGCCGGCTCTGCGCCTCGGGGCGCGTGCGCCTCCTCGTCCTGGAGCCCGACGCGACGCTCGCGGGGCAGCGCGCCGGCACCCCCGGGTGATCGTCGATCGCGCGAGCGCCTGACCGCCAGCTCCCCCTGACCCCTGATTGCGCGATCGCTGGCTCGCCTGACCCCCTGATTGCCCGCTCGCCCGATTGCCCGATCGCCCGAGCGCCTTACACCCTTCGCGAGGTGCCCCCGTTGCGCGACGCAGCCGCCCTTCGGATGATCGACTCCATTCCCCGGCTCGGCTGGGTCGGCGCGCCCTCGCCGGTCACGGCGCTGCCGCGGCTCGCCTCCGCGCTCGGCGTCGAGTTCCTCGGCGTCAAGCGAGACGACCTCTGCGAGCCCCTCCACGGCGGGATGAAGATGCGGAAGCTCGACTACGTGCTCGCCGCGCCGCCCTTCTCGACCGCGGCGGCGTGGTCCGCGGCGGGCGGCATCGGCTCGGGCAACGTGGCGGCGCTCGTCGCCGCGGCGCAGCGGCTCGGCCGGAGGGTGCACGCGCACCTCTTCTGGACCGACCTCTCCAGGGGCGTGCTCGACAACCTCGCGTTCACCGCCTCGGGCCCGGCCTCGATCCGCTTCTACCCGTCGCGCCTCGAGCTCGCGCTCGCGCGCCCGTCGCTCTTCCTGCCGCTCCGCGCCCGGGACGACGACGGCGCGGCGATCGTGCCGCTCGGCGCCACGTCGGCGCTCGGCATGCTGGGCGCGGTGCGCGCGGCGCTCGAGCTCGGCGCGCAGATCCGGGCCGGCGAGCTCCCCGAGCCCGCGCGCGTCTACGTGCCGCTCGGCTCCGGCGGCACCGCCGCCGGGCTCGCCGTCGGGCTCGCGCTCGGCGGCCTGCGCTCGCGGGTCGTGGCCGTCGCCGTCGTCGAGCGCCTCCTCGCTTCGCGCTTCCGCCTCCGCGCCCTCACCGCCGAGCTCCGCGCCGCGCTCGCGCGGCGGGGCGTCGCGCCCGTGCCCCCCGCGGCGCCGATCGACGTCGTGCACGGCTACCTGGGCCGCGGGTATGGATCGCCCACGCCCGCGTCGCTCGCCGCCTGCGACGCCCTCGCCGCCGAGGGGATCTCGCTGGAGCCGGTCTACACCGGCAAGGCCATGGCCGCGCTCATGGCGCACGCGCGCGAGCGCCGGCTCGGTCCGGTGCTGTTCTGGCAAACCGCGCGGCGCGAGCCCCTGCCCCGGCACGACGGTTTTTGCGAGCGGCTCCCGGCCGCGCTGTCGCGGCGCCTCGGCGCCCACTGCGGCGGCGGATCTCGATAAACGACCTACATCTCGGCGCCTGCCCGGCGCTCGTGCGGCCGTCGCTCGGCTGCACTTTTCTCCGCTTCGGCCTCGTGCTGCCAGCGCACGGCGGCAATTTTCTGGATCGCACCGCCATTGCGACGAGATAGAATTGCTGTCTCGCTTGCGCCCTCGGCGACCGCCCATCCCGGCGCTCGTAATGCCGAGGCCCGCGCGCACACAACGCGCAAAACATGCGCAAACCACGCACAACGGACGCGCAGACCACGCGCGGTATCCCCCACACAAGGAGTCTTTACATGCTTAGGCCGCTACAGTCGAACTGGTGTACTCCGCTCGCAACCATGCTCGTGTTGGCCGGGGTCGCGTGCGGGGGCGGCACCGATGGTGCGAGCGACTCCAGCAACAGCGCCGGCGCGGGGTACGGCTCGGGCACGGGCGGCAGCGACTTCGGGTCCGGTGTGTCGGCGGGCGCGGGCAACGGGAACGGCAGCAGCGGCAGCGGCGACGGGTGCAACGCGAGCCTCACGGGCATCGTGCGCGACTTCCGCGCCTACGAAGACGGCGAGGGGCACCCTGACTTCGAGACGTTCACGGGCCAGGGCCTGAAAGGCATCGTCCAGCGCGAGCTGGGCCCGGATCAGAAGCCCGTCTATGCGCATGACGGCGGTACCGCGCACACGACGGGGCCCGAGGAGTTCAACCAGTGGTACCGGGACGTCGAGGGCGTGAACATGCCCATCCAGTTCACGATCACGCCCGTCGTCGGCGCGGACGGCATTGCCACCTACGAGAACCGGGCCTTCTTCCCCATCGACGAGCAGGGCTTCGGGAACGAGGGGAGGCAGCATAACTTCCACTTCACGTTCGAGCTCCACATGACGTTCGTGTACAACGGCGGCGAGGAGTTCAGGTTCTCCGGCGACGACGATCTCTGGGTGTTCATCAACAACCGGCTCGCCATCGATCTGGGCGGCCTCCACGGCCCGCAGAACGACAGGCTCGATCTCGACGCGATGGCGAACGAGCTGGGGATCACGCCCGGGCAGGAGTACGCGCTCGACTTCTTCCACGCCGAGCGGCACACGAGCGAGTCGAACTTCACCATCCAGTCGACGCTCGCGTTCACGAACTGCGAACCCATCTTCGTTGACTGATCCGCTCGACTGATCCGCTCGACTGATCCGCTCGACTGATCCCGCTCACCTACCCTGGGCAGCGACGGCGGCGGGCCCGCTTCCGCGAGCCCGCCGGGGCTAAGGCCGGAACGACCCGCTGACGAACGTGGAATCGGCGAGGCGGTACGGCACGCCCATGATCTCCCTGGGCCGCGGCTCGCGCACGAGCTCGCGCGGGAGCTCGTAGGTCTGGTCCATCAGCCGGATCTCGATCGGCCCGGAGTCCTCGACCTCCAGCGACCACTCGATACCTCCCGGCGGCAAACCCATGTAGGTGAACCCCCAGCGGACATCGCGCTTCGCGTCGGCCGCGCGACCCCGCTCCTCCACGCCCTTTCCGTCCACCTCGGCGCGGATCACCCGGTTCGGGGACGTCACCTCGGCGAACAGCCAGGGGGCTCCCCGGGATGAGGCGATGCGGAGCCGGAGCGCCCGCACGCCGTCGCGCCGGACGTCACCGAGCACCGTGAGCGATGGCGCCGGCAGGGCGAGGGCCGGCGCCTCGCCCTGGCGCGTCACGCGCACGAACGGCACGGCGAACGAGGGTGCCTGCCCGCGCTCGTCCGGGAAGTACGCTGCGGTCCACGGGTCGAGGTCGCGGTCGGCCGAGAGCCAGTGGGCCTTCCCGGCGGTGTCGACCGCGTAGGCGAGGCTCGCCGGTCGGGGCCGCGCCTCGGTGAAGCCCGTGGTGGCGCAGGCGACGAGGAGCGCCGCGAGGCCGGAGACGCCGAACGCGAGCGAGAGCCTCGGCGAGCGGCCGCCGCCGAGCAGCTCGGCGTGCGGCAGGAAGAGCCCGAAGACGAGCGCGACGGCGAGGGCCGGCACCGCCGCCTTCGGCAGGCCCAGCGCGACGAAGAACAGGTACGGGCCGGGCACGGCGAGCGCGACCGCCGGCACCGCGGTCGCGACGAGGACCGCGGCGTCCGCGAGCGTGGGCGGGGCGTCGCCGCGCCGGATCGTCACCGCCGCGAGCCCGAGCAGGGTGAACGCGAGCGGCCAGGCGAAGTAGAAGCTCGCGCCCGGCATGAAGAGGCTCGCCGCAGCGAGCAGCAACAGCCACAGGAGGAGCGCGCCGAGGGCGAGCTCACAGGCGCCGAGGCGCCGCCGGAAGAACCGGTAGCCCGCCGCGGAGGCCGCCAGCGCGGCGAGCGCGAGCGCGAGCCGGTACGCGGGCGCGTTGTACGGCTCGAACGGCATCACCCGGAGGGCCGGGTGCACGCTGCGGAGGATCCACGCGAGCCCGCCCACGGCCGCGGCGACGCCGAGGAGCAGCGCCAGGAAGGCGAGGAGCCCCGCGGCGATCCTGCCCGGCGAAGCGGCCCGCCGCCGCGCCGCGTGGATCACCACGCCCGCGAACAGGCAGGTGACCAGCGCGGCGATCGGGAGCGTCCAGCCGATCGGGTGCGAGACGAGGTGGGCGCCCCACGTGTTGAAGTACACCGCGTCTCCGCGCCCGGGATCCCGGAGGTCGAGCGCGCCGAAGCGCCGCGCGAGCGAGAGCGCGTAGTCGCCGGCGTGCTGCACGCTCCGGAGGTCGAGGTTGGCCACGGTGTCGGACGGGGCGTGGTAGTGCGCGGCGTCGTCGGTGAAGGCGAAGTTCAGCCCGGGGATCCCGGCCCGCTTGAAGACGCTGAGATCGGTGCTGTGGCCCATGCGCCGCGCGACCTCGGGGAAGAGCGACGACGCCACCGGGTAGGCCGCGGCGCTGGCGAGCTCGCTGACGGGGAAGGCGTCGCCGGGCCCGGTGTCGAACATCGCGACCACGCCGCCGGCCCCGCGGGCGTCGAAGTTGAGCGCGATCCCCACCTCGCCGCGCAGCGGGTGCTCGTCCAGGAACGCCTTGCCGCCGAGGACGCCCCCCTCCTCGGCGTCGGTGAACAGGAGCAGCACGTCGTTGCGCAGCGGGGGGCCGCTCTTCAGGGCGCGCAGCGCCTCCAGGAGCGCCGCCACCCCGCTGCCGTCGTCCGCGGCGCCCGGGCTGCCGGGGACCGAGTCGTAGTGCGCGACGAGCGCGACCGCCCGGGTGCTGTCGGCGCCCGGCAGCCGCGCCACGATGTTCTCGACGCGCGCCGCGTCGTACGGAAGGCCCCACTGCCGGCTGAGGACCGAGGCGCGCTGGACCTCGGGCTGCACGCCGAGCTTCGACAGCTCCGCGAGCAGGTAGTCGCGCGCCCGCCGGTGGCCCGCCGAGCCGGTGGGGCGCGGCTCGGCCGCGATCTGCGCGAGGTGCGCCCTGGCCCGCTCGGCCGAGAACACCTCGGGCGGCGCGCTCGCCGGGACGACGTCGGGAGGGCTCAGCTGTGCGATGCGGAGCGCGACCAGCGCGAGGAGCGCGAGGAGCGCGAGGGCCGCGGCGAGGCGAGGAGACCACGCCATGACGGTCGATCGGCCTCAGCGCGCAGGCGCCGGAGGCTCCCCCTGGGCGTCGTCCTCGGGCCTGCGCGCGAGGCGCGCGGCCGCGCCCCGGTAGAGCGCCGTGAGCGGCGCGCGGTGCGCGGCGAGGAGCACCGTCACCCCGGCCAGCCACAGCAGCACGAGCGGCACGAGCGCCGAGGAGGTCGTGTAGACGAGCACGGGGCGGAAGGCGCGCTCGCGCGTGACGAGCTCGCGGCGCGCTTGAACGGCCCGCTCGTAGGCCGGGAGCGACAGCGCGACCGGCGTCACCCCCTCCAGCACCGCGCCTCCAGGGGCGAGCGCGCCGCCGCCCTTGGCCAGATCGTCGTCCTTCGCCCTGCGCACGGCGGCGGGCGCCGGCGCCGCCGACTCGCTGTACGTCGAGTTCCAGCGCTCCGCCCTGTAGCTCCTCGCCGAGACGGCGAAGAGCCCGACCAGGAGCGCCAGGCCGCCCAGGCCGAGCAGCACCACCATCGCGGCGGCGCGGCCGCGGCCTCCGAGGAGCCGCCCTGCCAGCCACGCCGCCACGGCCGTCGCGATGCCGACCAGCAGCGCCACGAACGTCGCGGGCGCCAGGAACCACAGGCCCGCCATGAGCAGCCCGCCCAGCGCGCGCAGCGCGCGCACGCGCCCGCGGCTCGTCGCCCCGCCGGGGCGGACGGCGATCCACGCGGCAACGAAGCCGATCGCCACCGCGAAGGCGTCGCCCGCGTCCGCGAACCACACCGGCCGGTCGCCGCCGAGCAGCGCGAGCGGCACCACGCGATCGGGCAGCCCGACCGTCAGCGCCACCTCGCTCGCCGTGAGCGGGTAGCTCGGCATCGGCAGCTCCAGGGTTCCTCCGAGCGAGTGCACCGCCGCCTGCGCCAGGGACTGCACCTGGATCGTGTGGCTCCCCGTCTGCAGCGGCACGAGGACCTCCTCCGCGGCCTTGCCCTGGTGCATGATCCGCTGCGCCTTCCCGTCGGTGGCGAGGTAGATCGGCCGCCCGCCCGGCGCGTAGGTCAGGTAGTCGATGCCGTTGTTCTCGTAGGTGAGCGCGTCGTCGGCCACGAGGTCTCCGCGCTCGGTAAGGACCAGGGTGCGGCGGTGGTCGCGCACCACCGCGGCGAGGACCTCGACCCCCGAGAGCGGCTCGACGGCGACCTCGACGCGCTGCCCTCGCTGCACGAGCAGGAGCCGCGACGTCGCCTGGGTCCGCGGGATCGGCGACTCGGCGGCGTCGACCTGGCGCGCGTCGCCCTTCACCGTGAGGCGGTGCTCCGCGTCGGACTCGAACAGCCACCACTCGTAGGCGGAGCGCGGATCGGGCGAGAACGCCCCGACCTTCGGGAGCGTGCCCGAGATCTTCATCTCCGCGGCGCGGCCCGAGGTGGGCAGCACGAGCTCGCCGCCCTCGACCCGGAAGCCGCTCGCGCCCGCGACGTCGAGCACCTTCTCCCCGAACGCGAGCGGCAGGCGCACGACGCCGAGGTCGCTGCCCGACCGCATGACGAGCCGGTACTCGAAGCCGATCTCCCGGCCGACCCGCACCGCGCGCGACAGCTGGAACACCGTGGGGCCCGCGCTCGCGCCCGCTTCGCCCCCCGCGCCGCCGTCGGGGGTGAAGTGGAGCGTCGCCCCGCGGAGCCCCGAGAGCCGCGCGCCCTCGGCGACGGAGCCGCCGGTGATGTCGGCCTCGAACGTGTTGAGCGGGCCGGCGACCAGGAGCGTGAGGTCGCCCTCGAGCCACAGGCTGCCCCGGAGCACGAAGCGGCGCGCGGCCGTCCAGAGGTAGTAGTGGTCGTCCTCGAAGCTGATCGGCGCGGCCTCGCGGCGCGACGCGGGCCGTCCATCGTCGAGCGTGGCCTCGATGCGGAGGTGCGCCGGCGGCCCGAAGAGCGGCACGGCCACGGGGCGGTCCGTGAGCACGCCGCCCGAGAGCTCGAACTGGAGCGGCCCCTCGCCCACCGCGCCCGTGATGCGCAGCCGATCGAGCGCGTAACAGCGCTCCTCGCAGCCCCCGGAGCCGCCGCGCTGGTCGACCCAGCGAGAGAGCATCTCGAGCTGTCCAGCCCACGAGTCCGGCGGAGGCCCGTGCGCCTGCGCCTGCACCGCGGCGCCCTTCGCCGCGGGCGTCGCTGGCGCCGCGCCCGCGGCGGGCGCCGCCGTCGGCGCGTCAGGCGCCTGCCCCATCGAGAGCGACGGAACGGCGAGCAGCGACAGCACCACGAGAAGCCACAACAGCGTTGGTGGCGTGGCCTTGTTCCAGCGCGCGAGCGACATAGGGTGACTCCCTTCCTTGACCTGCCGAGCGAACGCGATGGCCGCCGCAGCGTCCTCATCAAACAACCTAGGGAAAAACGACGGCAACAAAATCGACATGAGGCCTTGACAGTTAACGCGTCGCGTCGCAGTCTCGTGGCGTCGCGATTGTGCCTCCGACGAAGCCACAAGGTGGCTCTGTTCGCGGGCACGGCCGTGCGGCGGGGCTCCCCTCGCTCCAGTGCACATCGCGTCTTGCGAGCCCGCGAGAGCGGGCGACGCGCGGGGCACGGGGGTCAACGCTGGATTCATCATTTCTGTACGCCCGCGGTCGTCGCGGGGGGACACACCGAAGTGGGAGGCAGACCATGAGTGAGACCCAGAGCATCACGGAGCCGAAGGCCGAGAACAGCGTGAACGGGAGCGCCGGGCCCGCGCAGGCGGCGGACGCCGGCGGCGGGGCGCCGGTCAAGCCGCCGTTCGTCGAGACGCTGCGCGAGCTGGGCACCTCCTGGGCAGGGGTGGCCATCGGTTACGGGCGGATCGCGCTCGAGGGCGCCGCGCGCGCCCTCGACCGATCCGCGGGGAAGCTCGGCGAGCTTCAAGAGAAGCTCAAGAAGGGCGAAGTGGCAGCGGAAGGCGCCCGCTGAGCGCCCCCTCCAGCGCGCCGCCGAGGAGCGCCCATCACGGCGCTTCTGGCGGCGCCGGGACCGGCGCGCCGGCGATGCCGACGGCAACAGCATAGATCGAGCCGGCTGCGCCTCCGACGTAAAGGGTCCTCGCATCGAACCCCGGGCCCGCGCCGAACTGCGCATTGGCCACCCCGGTCGGGAAGCGCGCCAGCAGCTCGGCCTCCCCCAGAGCGGCGCCGCCCGCGTCGAGCCTCACACGATAGAGCCTCCGGTTCTCGTTATCGACCGTGTAGAGGTGACCACACGTATCGAGGACGAGTCCGTCGAGCACGGACGAGGCGACCGTGACCACGAGCGAGGGAGGTTCGCCAGGGTTGTTCAGGTCGATCTTGCGGATCTCGCCGGCAGAGGAGTTGGTGTAGAAAACCGCCCATCGCGCCGGGTCGAAGACGATTCCGTTCGGCTCGCTCACCTCGGGGGCGCCGCTCGCGATCTCGTCGATCGTGGCATCGGGGTTGAGGCGGATCACCCGGCCGCCCGCGAGGTCGGTCGCCCAGACGTTGCCCAGCGCGTCCGGAGCGAGGCCGTTCGGGTCCGTGAGGCCTGCCACGTAGTCGTCGACCATTCCGGTCGCCGAGATCTGGACGACGGCGCCCTGGGCCGGCAGCGCCGCCACGAGGGTCCCGTCGGGCCGGTACCGGAGCCCAGGCACGGGGCCAGGCAGAGACGCGAAGTTCGAGGTCCGGCCCGTGGCGTCGAAGCGAACGAGGTTCGGCCCCTGCTTGGCGACGAGGTAGCCGCGCCCGTCGAACGCGAAGTCCTCGCTGCCGCTGAACACGGCCGTGACCAGCGCCGGCTCGAAGGGCCCGGGCACGAGCGCCGCGCACTCGCCGCTCGGCCCTGCGCCCGCGCCCGCGCCGACTGCCGCCCCGCCGCCTTCTCCGGCGCCCACCGCCGCGCCGCCGCCCTCCCCGGTGCCCGTGGTCGCGCCGCCGCCGCCGCCTTCGCCGGCGCCCGCGCCCGACGTCGCGCTCGCCCCGCTGCTCGACGCAGCGCCGACGTGGCCGCCGCTGCACGCCGACGGCGCCCCGAGCAGGAGCAGCGCCCAGCCGAGCAGCCGGTACCCTCTCTTCATCTACCTCGCCTCCTCGCTGCGCACACTACACGCCGCCTCCCGCATTGCCTACGGTCGACGGCGCGCGCCCGGGGCGCGGAGGCGGCCGGCGCGACGCGCCGTCGGAGCGGGGTGGGGTGGGGGTGGGGTGACCCGCGAACGCAGCGCAGCGCAGCGCGCCTAGCGCCGCGAGACGATGACGACGCCGGCGCCGACGATGGCCGCCGCGGCCCAGGTCGTCGCGGAGGCCCGCTCGCCGCCGAGCAGGACGCCGAGCGCGATGGCGACGATCGGGTTCACGTACGCGTAGCTCGTCGCGATCGCCGGGCGCGTGCTCCGGAGCAGGTACGTGTACGCGCTGAGGGCCACGATCGATCCGAACACCGCCAGATAGGCGAGCGCGAGGAGCGACCGCGATGAGGGCGCCGCCGCGAGGTGCTCACCCGAGAGCGCGCTCACCGCGAGCATCACCGCGCCGCCCGCGAGCATCTCCGCCGCGACCGCCATCGGCCCTTCCGGGAGCGGCAGCGAGCGGCTGTACAGCGAGCCGAGCGCCCACGACACGGGGGCCAGCAAGATGAGCAGGGCCCCGGCGTGCGCCGCGTGGAGATCGCCGCCGAGGTGGAGCAGCGCCGCGCCCGCGAACCCGACGAGGAGCCCGATCCACTCGCGCCGGGAGACCTCCGGGGCGCCGGCGGGCGCGTGGACCGCGCGCGCGGCGCCCCGGCCTCGCGCGGTGGCGAAGAGCGCCAGCCAGAGCGGCATCGTGGACACCACGACCGCGGCGACGCCCGAGCTCACCCACTGCTGCGAGACGACGACGAACCCGTTGCCGAAGACGAGCAGCAGCACCCCGACCCGCGCCGCCGCGCCCCACTGCCGCAGCGTCGGCCGCGGGGCGCCGCGCAGCCGGAGCACGCCGTAGAGCAGCGCGCCCGCCGTCATGAAGCGCGTCCCGGCCAACAAGAAGGGCGGCATCGTCTCGAGCGCGACCGAGACCGCCAGGTACGTCGAGCCCCAGATCACGTACAGCGCGAGGAGCGAGAGCAGCACCAGCCAGCTCCCCCGCGCCTTCGCCAGCGCCGCGCGCACCGTCTTCCCTGCCTCGCCTCTCGCCACCGCGATCTGCGCCGGCTCGAGCGCCTCCACAACGAGGAGCCCGCGCCCCTCGCCCCCATAGCTGGATCCGGCCTCCAGGACCACGTCCTCCGGCTCGCCCTCGCGGGTGATCCAGACCGCGCCGGCGGTACAGCTCAGGAGCAGCGGGCCGCCCCGCAGGCGGTGCGTCCACAGGCGACCCTTCCCGAGCTCGATCCGCGACGGCTCCCGGAGGCGCGATGGCGGCTCCGAAACAAGTGAGGTCAATTTCATGCCCCGAAGGGTGGGGCCAAGCGAGCGACCGGTACAGAGGCAGTCGGTTGGTAATTGCGGCCGGTACAGTTTCCGGAACAGGCGACTGTGCTGGTCCTCACGCCCGGCAGCTGTACCGGTACCGCAGGGCCCGCCCGGCTGTACACTTCGTCTCGTGCAGGTGCAGGCGCCCATCGAAGCGGAGGACGAGGCCCACCTCTACGACCGCGTCGCCGCGCACATCGCGGATCTGATCGCGCGCGGCGCGCTGCGGCCGGGCGACCGGATCCCGTCGGTGCGGCGGCTCAGCCGGCAGCAGGGGGTCAGCGTCGCGACGGTGCTGCAGGCGTACATGCAGCTCGAGAACCGCGGGCTCGTCGAGGCGCGCCCGCAGTCGGGGCACTACGTCCGCGCCCGCCGGGGCGCGGCGCTGCCCGAGCCCCGGGCCGCGCGCCCCTGCACGACCGCCACGCGGGTCAGCGTGAAGAGCCTCGTCTCCAAGGTCTACCGGGCGTGCCGGGACCCGCACATCGTCCCGTTCGGCGCGGCGTGCCCGAGCCCGGAGCTCCTGCCGACCGACAAGCTGAACCGGATCCTCAGCGCGATCGCGCGGAGCGCGGGCGGCGCCGGCGTCTCGTACGATCCGCCGCCCGGCCTGCCGGCGTTGCGGCGGCAGATCGCCCGGCGCTCGGTCGAGTCGGGCGTCGCGCTCTCCCCCGACGACATCGTGACGACGGTCGGCGCCATGGAGGCGCTCCACCTCTGCCTGCGCGCGGTCGCCCGCCGGGGCGACACGGTCGCGCTGGAGTCGCCGGCGTACTACGGGCTCCTCCAGCTCATCGAGAGCCTCGGCATCAAGGCGATCGAGGTCCCGTCGCACCCCCGCACCGGCATGGACCTCGACGTCCTCGAGGAGATGCTGGGCCGCCACCGCATCAAGGCGTGCCTCGCGATCCCGAACTTCAACAACCCCCTCGGCAGCGCCATGCCCGACGAGGCGAAGGAGCGGCTCGTCGCGATGCTCGCGCGCCGCGAGGTGCCGCTCATCGAGGACGACATCTACGGCGACCTGCACTTCGGCGACGTCCGCCCCCGCCCCGCCAAGGCGTTCGACAAGAAGGGCCTCGTGATGCTCTGCTCGTCGTTCACGAAGACGGTGGCGCCGGGCTACCGGGTCGGCTGGACGGCGCCCGGCCGCTTCCTCGACGAGGTCGAGCAGCTCAAGTTCGCGCAGAGCGTGGCGACCGCGACGCTGCCGCAGATGGCGATCGCCGAGTTCCTCGAGCTCGGCGGGTACGACCACCACCTGCGGACGCTCCGGCGCCGGCTCGCCGCCCAGGTCGCGCGCATGAGCGAGGCGATCGCCGAGCACTTCCCGCCCGGCACCCGCGTCTCGCGCCCCGCCGGCGGCTTCGTGCTCTGGGTCGAGCTGCCGCCCGGCACGAGCGCGCTCGACGTGCACGAGCGCGCGCTCGAGCACGGCATCAGCGTCGCGCCGGGGCCCATCTTCTCGGCCAAGCACCGCTTCTCGAACTACATCCGGGTGAACTGCGGCTACCCGTTCACGGAGCTCAGCGAGCACGCGGTCCGGACGCTCGGACGGATCTGCGCCGAGACCGCCGAGGGATGACGCGGTGGACGGCCGCGGCCCCGGCGGCGGCCGGCGCGCCCTGGATGCCGTACCCGCGCTGAAGTAGAACCTTCCCTCTCGATCGAGCGCCCGCCCCGACGAGCCCACGCCCTTGCGCCCCCGACATCCCGCGTCCCTTCCTTCGCCCGCGCCCCCGCCGACGCCCGCGCTGCGGCCTGCGCTCCCGATCCTGCCTGCGCACCGCCCGTCCGAGCCCGCCCGCGCCGCGGCTCCGTCGCCCGCCCGCGCGGCCTGGGCGCTCGCGGCCTCGCTCGCCGTCCTGCCCGCCTGCGGCGCCGGGGCGATCGCCTCGCCGGGCGCGCGAGCGCCGGAGACGCTGCGCACGCTGCCGGATCGCATCGACGGCAGCACCCTCCTCGGCGGAGACGCGCAGCGCGCAGCGCTGGCGGGCGCGAGCGCGCTCCGGGTGATCGGCGCGGACATGGCGTCCGACGGCGATCGGCTCGGCGCCTTCGTCGAGGTGCCCGCGGGCGAGTGCATGCTCGCGATGGCGCGGGTCTCGCCGACGATCAGCGACGTCGACCTGTTCGCCTTCGAGGACGACGGCAGCGCCTTCTCGACGGACGAGGCCGCCGACGCGCGCGCTTCCATCCTCGTCTGCCCGCCGCACCCGCGGAGGCTCTATGTCATGGCGCGCGTCATGTCGGGCGCCGGGGCGGTGAGCGTCGGCGTGCAGAGCGTCCCGGTCAAGGCGGCGGACGCGGTCGCCCGCGCCGTCGGCGCGCGCGGCAGGTCCGGCGACGAGAGCGGGCGCCTCGAGTCGTGGCCCGGCCTGGAGGCGAAGATCAGGGCGCGCCGCGCCGCGGTCGGCGCGCGCTGGGACGACGTCCGGCGCGTCGCGCTGCCCGTCGGCTCGAGGACCGCGAGCCGGATCGGCGCCACCCTCGACGGCGGCCGCTGCCTCGACGTGCTCGTCTCCCCGAGCGACGAGGTCGCCTCGCTCGAGGTGGTCGCGGAGGACGAGACCGGCAGGGTCGTCGCGCGCGCGCGCGAGCGGGGCCAGGATCGCTCGCTGCTCCTCTGCTCGGCGGTCTCCGTCGAGCTCTCGATCGCGATCCGCTCGCGCGGCACGCAGGGCCTCGTGGCCGTGGTCGTGAGCCGCTCGCAGCCGGGCGCCGAGGCGGAGATCTCCGGCGCCACGCCGATCGAGCGCGTGACCGAGGGCCGCGACCTCGCCGAGGCGCGGGCGGACCACGCCCGCGCGCTCGCCGGCCGGGGCTACGGCGCGCCGCGCGTGTCGACCGGGGCCGCGCGGCTCGGCAGCCGGACGACGCTGCCGATCGAGCTGCCGGCCGGCTGCGCGCGGATCGACGTGCTGGCCGGCAAGCCGCTCGCCGACGTGCTCGCCGAGCTCTGGAGCGAGGGCCACGCCCTCCTCGGCCGCGCCCGGGGCGGCGCGCGCGCGACGCTCTTCACCTGCGGGCGCGGCGGCCCCGCGCGCGTCGACGTCGAGTCGATGGCGCAGCCTGGCCCGTTCGCCGTGGAGGTCCGCAAGGAGCCCGAGGCCCCGCCGGCGCTCGTCGCCCATCCGATCGCCGCCGCGAGGCTGCTCGGGCGCATGAGCGCCGCCGGCCCCGCCGACGCCGCGGGGGCGGCCGGCGCGCAGGCCGTGGGGCTCGACGCCGCGCGCCTCAAGATCCTCCCGCTCCCGATCCCGGCCAACACGTGCGCCGAGGTGATCGCGGCGCTCGACGCCGACGGCGCGGGCGTCGATCTGCGGCTCGTCGACACCTCGACGGGCGAGAGCTCGCTCGCCAGGGCGCGGCACGTCGTGTCCGACAGCCGCTGCGCCGGCCCGGCGGCCGTCCCCGCGTCGATCGAGCTGCGCCTCGCGGACGGTAAGGGAGACGCCCTCGTGCTGATCCGCACCTCGCCCAGGTCGCGCTGAGCGAACAGGCGCCGAGGCGCGAGCGCGCGAGCGCACGGACGATCGACCGCCCGCCGCGCCTTGACAGCGGAACCCCCCGAGCCCTCAGATAACGGCCGAGGGGCCTTTCGATGTCCTCGGGTCGCTTCGCCATCGCCACGCACGCCCTCGCGCTGCTCGCCCAGTCCGACGAGAGCTGCGCGAGCGACGCGCTTTCGGCGAGCATCAACACGAACCCGGCCTTCCTGCGGCGCATCCTCGCGCGGCTGTCGCAGGCCGGGCTCATCGAGGCGCGGGAGGGCCGCTCGGGCGGCTATCGCCTGGCGAGGCCGGCCAAGAAGATCCGGCTGAGCGAGGTGTACGCCGCCGTCGAGCCGGAAGGCGCCATCGCGCCGAGCCCGTGCGAGCCGAACGCGAGGTGCCCGATCGGGTCGGGGATCCAGCGGGCGTTCGATGAGGTCGCCGAGGCGGCCAACGCAGGGCTGCTGCGCGGCCTCGCGCAGAAGACCGTCGCGGACATCGCGCTCCGGGCGCAGCACCTCGGCCGCCCGGCGCCTGCGCCGGTCAAGGCCGGCTGATCGCGGAGGCGCCTGGCCGCGCGGCGACGCCGCGCCGGCCTCCTCCCAGGGACACACGCGAGGCCGCCCTCCCTGCGGGCGGCCGAGCCGCTCCCCTGGCAGAAACTGAAACCGTGCATATAACAGTTGGAGCGAGCGAGGCTGTCGAGGATCGGGCCGGCATCGGCCCGGCGCGTCGCAGCCAGGGCCCGCTCAATCCCGAGAAAACCGAAAGGACAGCGCCATGGGCAGCAGCCATGTCATCGAAGTCAACGACCTGAATTTCGCGCAGGAGGTCCTGCAGACGGACACGCCGGTGCTCGTGGACTTCTCGGCATCCTGGTGCGCCCCCTGCAAGCGGCTCGCGCCGCTCGTCGATGAGATCGCGGCCGAGACGGCCGGCCAGGTCAAGGTGGTCAAGCTCGACGTCGACGCGTCGCCCGAGGCCGCGCAGCGCTTCGGCATCCGCGGCCTGCCGACGGTCGTCGCCTTCCAGAAGGGCGAGCCCATCGGGCGTCACGTCGGCCTCACGAACAAGAAGACGCTGCTCGCGCTCCTCGGACGCTGACCGAGCTGAACGCAGCGAGCGCGCCGAGCACCTCGAGCGCATCGAGCCTCCGCCGGCGATCGCCCGCGCCGTGACGTGCCTCACATCGCGCACCCTGCGCGACGGAGACGCCACCACAGCGCTCGCCAGGACCGCTGAAAACCCGACACCGACCTGCATTTCGTGAGCGGCTCCCGCCTTCACCCCGACCGCACGGGATGTGCGCGGCGCGCGCCTGTCGCATTGCGCGTCGGCCGTCTTCTACGGACGCAGCATCCCGTTGACATGACCACCCGATACGAGATTTTCTCGTCCGAGGAAGCCCAGCACTCCGCAACGCCGCTCGCTGCCGTCCGTCGAGGCGGTCGAGGGTCGCCACGCGGAGCCCTGCCGGTGTGGGTATTTCTGGCACGGCGCGACCGAGCCTGGCTTCCCGGACGCCATGGCCCTGTTCGACGACGACTTCGAGACGCTCGAGCAGCTCCCCGAGATGCGAAAATCTCGCGGGAAGGGCGGAGATTCGCACGGTCAGAGCCCCACCCCCGTGAGCCTCGGCCGCGCCCGCGCGGAGCTCGCGGATCTGTCGAGCGACGGCCCCCGCTACGAGATGCGGTCGCTGCTCGGCGTCGGGGGGATGGGCGAGGTCCACTTCTGCAGGGACCGCCGCATCGGCCGCGACGTGGCCATGAAGGTCATCCGCGCCGAGCACCAGGGCGACACGACGCTGCGCCACCGGTTCCTCCGCGAGGCCCGGGTGCAGGGCCAGCTCGAGCACCCGTCGATCGTGCCGGTCTACGACCTCGGCGTGGACAGCAAGGGCTCGGCGTACTTCACGATGAAGCGCCTCCGGGGCCTCACGCTGGCGAGGATCCTGAACGAGCTCCGCGAGGGCGACCCGGCGGCGCTCCAGAGCTTCTCGCGCCGCAGGCTGCTCACCGCCTTCTCGTCGGTCTGCATCGCCGTCGACTTCGCGCACTCGCGCGGCGTGCTCCACCGCGACCTCAAGCCCGCCAACATCATGCTCGGCGACTTCGGCGAGGTGTACCTGCTCGACTGGGGCGTCGCGAAGCTCATCGACACGCCGCTCCAGACGATCGACATGGGCGAAGATCCCATGAGCACGCGCACCATCCCGGGCGACGTGCTCGGGACCCTCGGGTACATGTCGCCGGAGCAGGCGCAGGGGTGCGTCGACACGCTCGACGTGCGCAGCGACATCTACTCGCTCGGCGCGATCCTCTTCGAGCTCCTCACGCTCAAGCCGCTGCACCCGAAGAAGGACCGCACCGAGATGCTCGACTCGCTCATCCACGGCGCCGACGCGCGGGCGTCGGTGCGCGCGCCCGAGCGCGAGGTGCCGCCTGAGCTCGACGCGATCTGCGTGACGGCGACGCGGCGCGAGCCCTCCGAGCGCTACCCGTCCGCCCGCGCGCTCTACGAGGCGGTCGAGCGGTTCCTCGACGGCGACAAGGACGTGGAGCTCCGCCGCGACCTCGCGGCGCGGCACGCGGGGCTGGCCGAGGAGCGCGTGACGGAGGCGCTCGCCGGCGGCAAGGAAGCCGAGGGCGCGCGGAAGGCGCTGCTCAGCGAGGTCGGCCAGGCGCTCGCCTTCGATCCGTCGAACGAGCGCGCCCTGGAGACGCTCCGGCGCGTCCTGACCGAGCCGCCGCGCGAGATGCCGGCGGAGGTGCTCGCCGACCTGGACGCCGCCGCGGCGGCGCGGCACCGGCTGCAGCTGCGCGCGGGCATGCGCGCCGAGCTGCTCGCGACGGCGATCGCGACGCTGGTCGCCGCGGTGTGGCTGGGCATCCGCGAGTGGCAGGTCTTCGCCTTCATCCTGGGCTTCACCGCCCTGGCGGCGCTGATGAAGTTCCTCGCCGCGCGCGTCGTCCACCGCCCGTCCGCGGAGTGGTACGCCTACGCCGGCTTCGTCTTCAACGTGCTCAGCTTCCTGTGCATCGGGCGCGGCTTCGGTCCGCTGCTCTTCATGCCGATGCTGCTCGTCATCCTGACGTACGGCAACTCGTTCACGTACCGGACGGCCTACCGCGTCGCCGTCGTCGTGACCAGCTGCATCGCGGTGCTGGCCGCCGCGTGGATCGAGTACTCGGGCGTCCTGCCCCGCTCGTACGAGTTCGCGGGCGGCGCGATGGTCATCCTGCCCCAGGCCGTCGAGCACTCGAAGATCGCGACGATGACGGCGCTGACGCTGACGACCCTGTTCATGCTGGTCGTGCCGGCGTTCATGATGGGCCAGCACCAGCACGCGCTGCGCGCCGCGGAGCGACGCGCGTTCCTGCAGGCCTGGCAGCTCCGCCAGCTGCTGCCGGAGCGGGCCCAGCCCGGCGCCGCGGCCAGCCCAGGCCCGGAGCTGGCCCCGCGCCGCCGCCCGAGGCGCCCCCACGCCGCGGGGTGAGCGGGGGTCAGTCCATCGGCCAGACCGCGACGACCCAGACCGGCGAGCCGCCGCGCGCGGACACGCGGAGCGCGGCGCTCTCCTCGATCTCGGAGCAGAACGCCACGCCGGCGCTCTCGCCGTTCTCGCCGGCGTCGTCGCGCCCGGCGCGGTCGCCGAGCTCGACGGAGATCCGGAGCGCGCGCAGCTCGCCCCGGGCCAGCGCCGCCGCCGCGAAGTAGCAGCGGCCCGGCTCGACCTGGACCGGGACGAGCGTGTCGCCCTGCGCGCCGATCGCCTCGGCGATCGCCTGCGCGCGCGGCGCGGGCGCGTGGCGGCGGCGCAGCGCGGCGGCCAGGTTGCCCCGGGCGCGCGCGCCGAAGTGCCCCGGCACGAACGCGGATATCGGCCACTGCGCGTCGGACAGCACGACCTTCACCGGCCCCGCGGCCCCGAGGAAAGGCACCTCGACGACCCCCTGCTCGCCCAGACAGAAATCGAGCCGCGCGTCGGGCGCGTCGGACCTGTCGCGATCGAGCAGCCTGCCCGTGGTCCCCTCGCGCGCCTCGGCGTCGAGGTCGGTCGCGCGGCGCAACGTGGCGCTCGGCACCTCGGCCATCAGGTCGAGGCGGTGGCAGCCCTCGGGGAGCTTGACCGAGAACTGCCCCGTCCCGATCGACGAGGCGCGCATGTCGGTCGGAGCGACGCGCGGCGCCCCCTCCGCGAGCGCGCGCCGGGCGGCCCGCGCGACCCGGGCGTCGAGCGGCCCCGGCTCGGAGGGCCGCCCGGGGTCGCCGCGGGGCGCGACGGGCCCGGAAGCGCGCTCCGGCAGGATGGCCTCGACGCGCTCCAGCGGCCCGCTCGACGCGGCGACGACGACATCGAACGCGCTGCGCGTCGACAGCACCTCGATGGCCACGCGGCGCAGCCCCTCGCGCTCGGCCCCGCACCGCGTGATGGCCGCGACCCCGGCGACGCTCTGGACGCGGCGGTCGTCCTCGGGCTCCGCGCCGCGCAGCTGCTGGAGGAAGCCCTCGAGGGCGGGGACGCCGCCCGATGGCCCCTCGGGAGAGAGCGTGAACTCCGCCGTGCGCGGCGCGAGGAACGCGGCGGTGAGGCACTCGTCCGCCGCCGCGCCGGCAGCGCCAGCCACGCGGGCCGGGCCGGCGGGCGGATCGACCGCCACGACCCGGGCGCGGCCGTGCTCGAGGAAGATGGGGGGGAGGCGCGCGACGCGCGCGCCGGAGAGCGACCACATCCGCGCGACGCGCGCGGCGTCGTCGCTGAGATCCGCGCGCGCCGGCGTCCCCGCGGAGACGCCGGCGAGCGCGGCGAGGAGCGAGAGGGCCGCGGCGCGCGCGGCGCGCGCCACGCGCGACCCGTCGGATGCCGCGCGGCCCCGCTCGGCGGCGCCGCCCGCCGCGGCCCTCAGGCGCCCGGGGCTACGACGAGCTGCGCATCGACTCGATGAGGATGCGCGCGACCTCCGGACGGGAGAACTCCGGCGGCGGCAGCTCGCCGCGCTGGAGCAGCTCGCGCACCTTCGTCCCGGACAGGTTGACCTGCGTCGACGCATCACCAGGCGCCGTCTTCGCCGTGGCCATCGCGCCGACCACCGTCGAGTAGAACGCGTTCTCGAAGTTGAGCGTGGTGATGCCGAGCTCTCCGGGGCTGAAGGCATTGAAGATCTCCTGCGCGTCGTACGTGCCGTAGTAGCTGCCGACGCCGGCGTGATCGCGCCCCACGATGAAGTGGGAGCAGCCGTAGTTCTTGCGCGCCAGCGCGTGGAAGATCGCCTCGCGCGGCCCCGCGTAGCGCATCGCCGCCGGGTAGATCGAGAGGAGCACGCGGTCCTTCACATAGTACTTCGCGATGAGCTCCTCGTAGCAACGCATCCGCACGTCCGCCGGGATGTCGTCCGACTTGGTCGCGCCGACGAGCGGGTGGATCATCAGGCCGTCGCAGATCTCCAGCGCCGTCTTGGTGATGAACTCGTGCGCCCTGTGGATCGGGTTCCGCGTCTGGAACCCGACGATGCGGCGCCAGCC
The DNA here is from genome assembly GCF_051530205.1 of Sorangium sp. So ce327. NCBI lineage: Bacteria > Pseudomonadati > Myxococcota > Polyangiales > Polyangiaceae > Sorangium > Sorangium sp. So ce327. The sequence continues at coordinate 8,569,488 of NZ_CP150330.1, forward strand.
CTTCTCGGCGAAGTACGCCCGCGTCGTCGCCGGGCTCCGGTCGTACGCCGGGAACGCCGAGTCGACGGGCCGCTCCAGCACGCGGATCTCGCCGCCGACGTACACGGGGCCCGTGCTCATCAGGTACGCGACGCCCGGGTGCTTCGTCTCGGTCGTCCGGAACACCTCCTGCGCCTCGATCTCCTTGTTCGGCCGCCACTTGTCGCTCAGCTCGATGACCGCGACGATGCGGCCGTCGCGCGCGCGGAGCGCCGCCTCGGAGCCCACGCGGAGCGCCTCGGCCGCCTGCTCGGAGACGGCGAGCGTGATCGGCATCGACCACGGCAGGCCGCTCTCGAGCCGCATCTCGCGCACGACGCGCAGGTAGTCCTTCGAGTTCATGAAGCCGCGCAGCGGGGAGAACGCCCCGATCGCGATCATCTCGACGTCGCTCTCGGTCCGCTCGTCGAGCTCGATGACCGGCAGCCCCTTCGCCCGCTCCGCGAGCGACGCCTTCGCCGCGCCCTCGACCCACCGGTTCACGAGCTCGCCGCCGTGCGGCGCGATCAGCCCGCGCGCGCCGCCCGCGGCCGCCCCCGCGGCGGCCGCGCCGGACACGGCGACCGCGGCGCCGCGGCGCGGGACGTAGCCGAGGTCCTCGAGCTTGGCGAGGATCTTGGCGAGGCTCTCCTCCTTCGTCTCCTTGCCGGTGTCGACGAGCACCTCGGGGCTCTCGGGCGCCTCGTACGGATCGTCGATGCCCGTGAAGTTCTTGATCTCGCCCGCGAGCGCCTTCTTGTAGAGCCCCTTCGCGTCGCGCTCGGCGAGCACGGGGATCTCGCAGGAGCAGAACACCTCGACGAAGTGGGGGATCTGGGCCCGCTGCTCGTCACGGATTGCCTTGTAAGGGCTGATGGCGGCCGTCATCGCGCACGCGCCCGACCGGGCGATGAGCTTCGCCACGTATCCGATTCGCCGGATGTTCGTATCGCGGTCCTCCTTCGAGAACCCGAGGCCCTTCGAGAGGTTGGTGCGCACCTCGTCGCCGTCGAGCACCTCCACGTGGACGGAGCGGGCGCGGAGCTCGGCCGAGAGCATCGCCGCGAGCGTGCTCTTGCCGGCGCCGCTCAAACCGGTGAACCAGACAACAAAACCTGACATTTAGGCAACTCCTTCGATAATGAAGTGACGACTACGGACTCGGCCTCTCCGGGCCTCGGATGCAGATCCCTCAGCGAGCGGATGAGGGCTGCGCGAGAGTGCGCGGACGCGCGCCCCGGCGCAATGAGCTCAATCGACGACGGAGAACGTCGACGCGACGAACGCGGTGCCGTCCCACACGAAGAGGCGGTGCTCGGCGATGCGGGGCGCCTCCTCCGGGCGCCCTTCGCCGGAGCCGCCGCGCACGCTGGTGACGAGGAACGCGAGCGGGAACGCCGGCCCGGGCCCCATCACGATCTGGCCCCCTTCGTCGGCCGGCGGCTCGCCGCCGCTCATCATGGCGGCGTCCGTCGGGCTGAAGTAGGCGCCGGCGTCGAGGTGCGAGTGATAGAGCACCTTCACCGGGCGCCCCGCCGAGGCGCCCTTCTCGACGGCGTCGGAGAAGCGCTTGCCGTTGAAATCGAAGAACGTGCGCGCCGTCCGGAAGTACCGCTCCGGATCGATGGCGTGAAGCTTGTTCGCGATGTTGTCCATCCGGACGTGCTCGTCGCAGAGCAGCGGCTCGTCCGCGGGCCCCTTCAGGTACCCGCAGGCCTCCTCGTCGCGCGCGTAGCCGGCGAGCGCCTCGTCCTCGACCGCCTTGAGCACGCTCGCCTTGAGGACGACCCCACCGGCGGTCCACGGCTGTGGAGACATCACCATACGTAACGCTTCTCCCATTTCATGGGCGCAAAATAGCGGTCGCCCCGGTCCGGGACAATCGCCACGACGCACCCTCCCTGCTGTTCGCGGTGCAGGCGCTTCGCGATCTCGAAGGCCGCGAAGACGGCCGCGCCGCCCGAGTGCCCGACGTGCAGCGCCTCCTCGCGCGCGAGGCGATCGGACATGTCCCAGCCGTCCTCCGTCGCGATGCGCATCGTCTCGTGGTACGCGCCCTCGTCGTGGATGGCGGGCACGAGCGAGCTCGGCAGGTGCTTGAGCCCCTCCAGCCCGTGGAGCGCCTCCGTGGGCTCCACGGCGACGCAGCGGATCGGGCGGTGGTGCTCGCGCAGCCGCCGGCTCGTCCCGACGATGGTGCCGCTCGTGCCGATGCCGGCCACGAAGTGCGTGATCCTGTCGCCGACCGCCTCCAGGATCTCGCGCGCCGTGCCGTGGTAGTGGGCGAGCGGGTTGTCCTCGTTCGAGTACTGATCCGGGTAGAAGTACCGCTCCGGATCCTCCTCGACCAGCGAGCGCACGAGGCGGATCGCGCCGTCGGAGCCCTCCATCGGGTCGCTGAAGATGAGCTCCGTGCCGAACGCGCGCGCGATGTCCTTGCGCGCCTTCGACACGTTCGACGGCATGACGAGCGCCACCTTGAAGCCCATCGCCGCGCCGAAGAGCGAGTAGGCGACCCCGGTGTTGCCGCTCGTCGAGTCGATGAGCGTCTTCTGGCTGGTGAGGCGCCCGTCCGCGGCGGCGCGGGTCATCATCCGCAGCGCGGCGCGATCCTTCACCGAGCCGCCGGGGTTCGCGAACTCGAGCTTGGCGTAGACCTCGACCGACGGCGTGTCGCGGCCGACGCGCGAGAGGCGCAAGAGCGGCGTGTCGCCCACGGCGTCGACGACCGACCCCAGGCGGCGGGAGCGGGCGAGCGAGTGCCTCATGACGGGTCGACCTCCCCCGCGCTCCCCTGCCCCGCGCTCCCCGCGGCGCTGCCCAGCGCCAGCGCGGCGCGCATCTCGGCGAGCGCCGCGCGCGCGCCGGCGAGCACGGCGCGCGCGGCGGGCGAGGCGACGAGGTCCGCGGGCGCGAGCGCGGCGAGGTCGATCGCGCCGTCCGCGAGCGCGCCGAAGCCGGCGCCGCGCGCGTAGCGCTCCGCCACCTCGTGCGCGAGCGGCGGCGCGTCGCTGCCGCCGCCGAGCACGCGCGCCGTCGCCGCCCCGAGCCTCGCCTGTCCCTCTGGACCGATCTCCGCGAGCAACACCTGGCGGAGATAGCGCGGGTCGTCCACCTCAGCCCCCGGCGATCGCGGGCACGATCGCCACCTGGTCACCGCCCTTCACGGGCGTCTTCAGCCCGTCGAGGAAGCGGATGTCCTCGTCGCCCACGAAGATGTTCACGAAGCGCCGCACGCCCTTGTCGTCGAGGAGTCGGTCGCGGATGCCGGGGTAGCTCTTCTCGAGGTTCTCGATCAGCTCGCCGACGGTGCCGCCGGCGGCTTTGACCTCGTCCTGCCCGCCGGTGAGCGTGCGGAGCGGGGTCGGGATGCGGACGGTCGCGGTGTCAGCCATGGTCTTGCTCTCCAGTCTTGAGGTGGGTCGAGGATCCGCTCTCGCGGTCGTTTTCAGGTTCAACGTGGGTCGAGGATCCGCCTTCGCGGTCCCCTTCAACGTGGGTCGGGGATCCGCCTTCGCGGTCCTTTTCAGCAGGGGTCGGGGATCCGCCTTCGCGGTCCCCTTCAACAGGGATCGAGGATCCGCTCTCGGCCGCGCATGCGACGACGTAGCGGGACGCGTCGATCGTCGCGATCGCGGCGCGCGATCCGCACAGGTCGCAGGCGGGCCGCGCGGAGACAGGGACGCTGCGCAGCGTGTCCGTGAGGCCGTCGTACGTCGCGATCCGGCCGAAGATCGTCGCGTCGCCCGCGAGGATCGCCAGCGCGCGATCCGCCGCGATCGCGCCGGCCACGCCGCACACCGGGCCAGCCACCCCGGCCGTGGCGCAATCCGGCGCGTCCCCGGTCGGCAGGTCCTCGAACAGGCAGCGGTAGCAGGGCGCCCCCTCCCCCGCGACCGCCATCACCGTCGCGCGCCAGCGGATCGCGGCGGCATGGACCACCGGCGTCCTCGTGAGGCGGCACACGTCGGCGATCAGGAACCGCGACGCGAAGTTGTCGGTCGCGTCGACCACCAGGGAGACGCCCGGCATCAGCCCCGCCGCCGCGCTCGGCGTGAAGCGGCCGTAACGGCGATCGACGCGGAGCCCGGGGAAGCGGCGGCGCAGCGCCTCCGCGAACGCATCGAGCTTCGGCCGCCCGACATCGTCGTCGTCGAACAGGATCTGACGATGCAGGTTCGTCAGCTCGACCTGGTCGTCGTCCGCGACCCGGAGCTCCCGCACCCCGGCGGCGGCGAGCGCGAGCGCGGCGGGCGCGGCGATCCCCCCCGCCCCGACCACGAGGACGCACCCCCGGATCGCCTCGCCGCTGCCGCTCATCGGAAATACTCGTCCAGGCTGAAGTAGCGCTCGCCGGTGTCGCAGAGGACGGTCACCACGTTGGCGTCGGGGCCGAGCTCGCGGGCGACGTCGAGCGCGACGCGCACCGCCGCGCCGGCGCTGATGCCGACGAGCAGCCCCTCCTGCCGGGCCAGCGCCACCTTCGTCTCGTACGCGGCGCGATCGCTGACCGTCCGCACCTCGTCCACCACGCCCGGATCGTAATTCGCGGGGACGAACCCGGCCGCGAGCCCCTGGATCTTGGTGGGCCCGCGCTCGCCGCGCGAGATCGTCGCGCAGGACTCGGGCTCGACCGCGATGACGCGCGTCGCCGCGCGCATCCGCTTGAGCACCCGCCCGACGCCGCTCACCGACCCGCCCGTCCCCACGCCGGCGACGAACGCGTCGATCGTCAGCGACTGCCGGGGACCGGGCCGCCCCGGCGCGTCGAGGCCGGCCATCGCGTGCAGGATCTCCCGCGCGGTCGTCTCCGCGTGGACGCGCGGGTTGTCGGGGTTGTCGAACTGGCTGAGGATGAGCGCCCCCGGGATGTCCGCCGCGAGCTCGCGCGCCCGGGCGATGGCCCCCTCCATCTGCGCCTCGGGCTCGGTCAGGACGACCTCCGCGCCATAGGCCTCGAGCAGCTGGCGCCGCTCCAGGCTCATGCTCGCCGGCATCGTCAGGATGCAGCGGTACCCCTTCGCCGCGCACACGATCGCGAGCCCGATCCCCGTGTTCCCCGACGTGGGCTCGATGACCACGCCGCCCGCGCCGAGCAGCCCGCGCGCCTCGGCGCCCTCGATCATCGCCAGGCAGATCCGGTCCTTCAGCGAGCCGCCCGGGTTCTGCTGCTCGGCCTTCCCGAAGACGCGCCCCCGGGGCGTCGCCGCGTCGACGCGGCGGATCTCGAAGAGCGGCGTGTCGCCCACGAGGTCGAGGAGGCTGTCGACGACGCGCGGGTGCGACGGGAGCGGCGGGAGCTGCGCTGCGCCGCCCGCGGGTTCCGCGGGTGTGCGGGGGGCGCCGGTGGAGTGTGCGGATCGTTCGGGGCTGCTCATGGTGTCGGCTCAGATCACGTAGGTCGAGCGCTCCGGCCGCCCCTTGCGGTGCACGCCGAGCTCGACGCCGCGCTCGCAGACGTCGGCGATCGACACCGAGTCGAAGCAGCGCTCGATGGCGAGCGCCAGATCGTGGAACACGGCCGTGGGCGGGTCGAGCGGCGAGCCCCCCGGCCGGCCGTCGTCATCCGGAGCGATCACGGCGACCGGCCCCTCCAGGGCGCGGACGACGTCGCCCAGGCTGATCTCGCTCGCGGGCCGCGCGAGGTGATAGCCGCCGCGCGGCCCCCGCTTCGAGCTGATGAGCCCGGCCTTCTTCAGGTCCTGGAAGATCTGCTCAAGGAAGCGCGCCGGGATGAGCTCCCGCTCGGAGATCTCGCGGATCTGGGTCGGCCGCCCGTCGTTGTGGAATGCGATATCGAACAATGCGCGCACACCGTAGCGACCCTTGTTCGAGAGCTTCACCGCCAGCCATATGCATTGGTACATCGGAGAAGTCAAGAACTGCACATTCAGCGACTTCCGCTTCTTTCCGTGCGACACAGCACCCGAACAGCCCACAAAAACCGGGCGACGCGGCGAAATTACCAGCAGAGGTTCACCGTTCGCCGCGTCGGCGCGACGCAGCCTCCGGCTTCCTGTTGAACCGGGTGGGACGGGTTCAGTAGCTTCGAGCTCTATCGAGGCTGCGAGTCGCCGCGCGTGCACGGAGGGGCGCGCGGAACGTGATCGGCGCGCGGGCGTCGCACGGTTCGGGTTGCGGCGCACCAACCTAGGAGTCAGCCGGTGGCTTTCTATCAAGACCCCCCCACACTCGGGAACCAGTACGACGATGACCGCGTGCTGCGGTCCTACCTCGCGCGGGCCCTGCCGCGCGAGGTGGCCGCGTCGATAACGCCTTCGCTGCGGGAGATGGGCGAGCTCGCCGGCGGCCGCCTGTACCAGCTGCAGCTCGCCGATCGCGCGAACGAGCCGAAGCTCACGTCATGGGACGCCTGGGGCAGGCGCATCGACCATGTCGAGGTGACCGAGCTCTGGAAGGAGGCGGCCCGGATCGCGTGCGAACACGGGGTCGTCGCCACGGCCTACGAGCGGGCGCACGGCGCGTTCTCGCGCGTCCATCAGTTCGCGCTGGCGTACCTCTTCGACGCGTCGAGCGACGTGTACACGTGCCCGCTCGCGATGACCGACGGCGCAGCGCGGACGCTCCTCGCGAGCGACAACCGCGCGCTCATCGACCGCGCTGTGCCCCGGCTCACAAGCCGCGACCCTGCCGCCGCCTGGACCTCGGGCCAGTGGATGACCGAGCGCACCGGCGGCTCGGACGTGGGGCGGAGCGAGACGGCGGCGCGCCTCGGCTCCGACGGGGCCTACCGGCTGCACGGGACGAAGTGGTTCGCCTCGTCGACCACGTCGGAGATGGCGCTCACGCTCGCGCGCCCCGAGGGCAACCCGGAGGGCAGCCGCGGACTCGCCCTCTTCTACGTGGAGCTCGCGGGCGAGGCGGGGCGCCGGGAGGGCGTGCTGATCAACCGGCTGAAGGACAAGCTCGGCACCCGCAAGGTGCCGACCGCCGAGCTCACGCTCGACGGCGTCCTCGCCACGCCGGTGGCGGGCCTGTCGAACGGCGTCCGGGCGATCGCGCCGATGCTCAACGTGACGCGCACCTGGAACGCGATCGGCGCCATCGCCGGGATGCGCCGGGGGCTCGCGCTGGCGCGCTCGTACGCCCAGAGCCGAGTCCAGTTCGGCACGACGCTGGCGGAGAAGCCGCTGCACATGGACACGCTCGCCGAGCTCCAGGCCGAGTTCGAGGGCGCCTTCCACCTGACCTTCCGCGCGATCGAGCTGCTCGGGCGCGAGGAGACGGGGTCGCTCACCGACTCGGAGGCGAAGCTGCTGCGGCTGATCATCCCGCTCGCGAAGCTCACGACCGCCAAGCAGGCGGTGTCGGTGCTGAGCGAGGTGCTCGAGGCGTTCGGCGGGGCCGGCTACGTCGAGGACACGGGGCTGCCGCGCCTGCTCCGGGACGCGCAGGTCCTCACGATCTGGGAGGGCACGACGAACGTGCTCGCCCTCGACGCGCTGCGGGTGATCCTGAAGGACGGCTCGCTCGACATCCTCGCGGCCGAGGTCGCGCGCCTCCTGACCGGCGTCGTCGAGCCGAAGCTCGCCGAGGCCGAGACGTCCGCGTCGCGCGCGGTGTCCCACGCCCGCGCGTGGATCAAGGAGATGGCCTCCGCCGACCGCCCCGGCCTCGAGGCGGGCGCCCGCCGGGTCGCGATCACCCTGGGCCGGGCGCTGCAGCTCGCCCTGCTCGTGCGACACGCCGCGTGGGCCATGGACCGCGAGCGAAGCCGGACCGCGCTGGCCGCCGCCATCCAGTTCGAGCGCAACGGCGTCGACTGCATCCGGGACCACGATCGCGACACGATCGAGGCCCTCGCCGAGACGCGACAGCGACCCGATACCTGAACAAAAGGTGGGGCCTACCCACTGAACAGATCCCTCCGGCAACCCGGGCGCGGCGACAGCGCGAGGCGGGCGTGGCGCTGCGATCTGCGCCCCGTCCGCGACCCTCGACGATTTTTCCGTGGTCACGCCTCGTTCTGATCATACAGAATTAATCTTTGATTTCGGAAGGTTGTGGACGCACGGCCGTCCTGGAAGCGGACGGCATTTGTCCTAGCGGCGTGCAAAGGCACTAGACGGGACAACCTGAACGGGCTTACAGTAATGGGGTGCTGCGGCGCTGAACGCGTGCCCGACGCGGGCGACGTGCGGGCGGGCCCGTCCATCGAGGCGGGCTCCGCCGGCGCGGCGTCCCCGGTGGGGTGAGATCCGCCTGCGCGCGCCTCCGGCGCGTGCGTGGGACTTCGTCCGCCTCCTGGACGGATGGATCGGGCTCGCGTGGGCCCGGGCACGCGTGCGGCGCGCGGCGTGGGCGAGCGCACACGACGAGCTGCGAGCTGCGAAGAGGCGAGATGAAGACGCAATACACGCTGCTGTCCGGCGAGACGGTCGAGTTCCCGACGCCGGCGGGCGAGCTGGGCGCCTTTCTGTCCCGGGTCCTGGCGGCGGGCAAGGACCCGTCGGTGTCCGATGCAGAGCTGCTCGATCTCGTGCTCGGCCCGGAGAACCCGTTGCTGGACAGGACGGCCGTCGCCGGCCGGAGCGTCGCGACCGCCGATGTGTACCGCGACCCGGCCTTCCACGTGATGCTCGACTGCGTGGCGCGGAAGCGGCTGCCGCCCGATTCGGCGGTCGTCACGCCGCGGACGCGGTTCACGATGACGGTGCCGGACGCCGCGCACCAGCTCGGCATCTCGGAGAGCGCGGTGCGCCAGGCGATCTACGCGGGGCGGCTGCGCGCGAGCAAGGAAGGGGGCACCTACTACCTCGATCCGCACTCGGTGGCGGGCTACCGCGTGAGCAAGCGGGGGCCGCGGCGCCAGGACCAGATGGCGAAGGGACCGCCCGGGGCCGCGCTCGACGCGCGCATCGGCTCGGGGCCGGACGCGAGCTTCCGGGTGAAGCACAGCCGCGACGACTTCGAGCTGTCGGAGAAGCGCGGCCCCGAGTGGACGGGGATGATCCCGGCGGGGTGGCGGCGGATCGCGGCGCTCGGCACGACGAAGGACCGCTCGCGCTACTGGGAGATCGAGCCCGCCGAGGGCGAGAGCGTGCTGCACTTCGAGGGCTTCTACCTGCGCGGCGGCTTCCGCATCGTGGAGACCGTGAGCACGTCGCCGCGGGCCGTGGCGGCGTTCAAGGACTTCCAGCCGCGGTGAGCGCGGGCAGCTGGGGCGCGACGAGCGCGGGAAGCGGAGCGCGACGAGAGTGCGCGTCGCGGGCGCGCGGTGAACGCGGGGCGCGGTCGCCGGATCAGAAGCGGGCCTGGAAGGTCGTTCCGAGGCCGAAGAAGTCGGGGTTCACGAAGGTGCGCAGGGCCACGGTGCCCTCGGAGGGATCGCGTTCCATGAACGTGCCGTTGTTGTCACGCACGTACTGAGCCCATGCGACCGCGGAGAGGATCTCGCTGATATCCCACTTGAGGCTCGCGCGGAGCTGGAAGATCGGGACGGCGGAGGTGTTGAAGGGGAGGATCGACACATTGCCCTGCTCTCGGACGACGGACGTGCGCGCGATCACCGCGCTCATGGCGTCGACGGACATCGTCCTGAACGCGGCGGGGAACTGCAGGCCGACGCCGAGGCCGGGCGTGAGCCGCGCGGACGCGAGGTGGTAGTCGGCCGCGAGCGCGAAGAACAGCTCGTCGGCCGTCGAGGTCTGGGCGGTCTTCGGGATCGTCTGGAAGGGGATGAAGCTCGGCTGGTTGCGCAGCACGAACGGCAGGTCGCGGTAGACGCCCGTGACGCTCGCGCGCGCATACCCGGACTTGACGACCGCCTGGAGGGCGCCGGCGCGTGCCGGCTGGTGGGCGGTGGCGCCGGCAGATTCGAAGTCCTTGAGGTTCTGGAAGAGGTTCGTCGCCTCGAGGATCACCGCCCATGTCGTCTTGCCCGGCGCGTACGCCTCGGGCTTGAAGAGGATCTGCGGCTTGTTGGGATCGTTGCGATAGAGGAGGAAGTCGATCGACTGCGGGATGGGCTCGTTCCTGGCGTGCGCGACGATGCGGGCCGAGGCGCCGTAGGTGTAGACCGGGTCGCCGGCGACATCGGGCAACTCGAAGCGGCCCTGCTGGAAGTAGCCGGCGCCGAGGTCGACGTGAACGCAGGGGTGGAGATCGGCTTCCCCGCCCAGGAGAAAGCCGTAGTTGGTCTGAGCGATCGGGATCTCCTCGGTCTCGCTCGTGCCCGGGGTGAGCACCTTCTGGACCTGGGTGAGGCTCGCGATCTTGAACCCCGCGTACACGCTGAACCGGTCGGCATCGAGCTGGACCTTCGCGCCGGGCGCGGGTCCGATGATGCGCGGGAAGATGGACTGGTTGATGGAGGCGTTCGTCCCGCCCCACGAGATCTCGTAGAGATAGCCGAGACGAAACCGGTCCGTGTCGATGGGCCAGAGCGTGACACCGACGCCGGTCTTCCCCTCTGCCCTGCCGCCTATGTGATAGAAGGCGCGAATGAACGATCCGGCGTCGTAAAACGCCTGATTGAGGTTGTTGTTGTTCCTGGACAGCGCGGCGAGATCGACGCGCAGGATCAGCGAAGCCTCGGTGTCCAGCCGCGCGATGAACCCCGGCATCCGCTTGTAGAGCGCGAGGTGCGTCAGGTTCTCGCGCCCGGTGAAGCGGGAGTTGAGGTTGTCGAAGAAGAGCCGGTATTGCTTCCGATCGCCGACGCTGAGGTTGGGCGAGAGCGGCTGCGCCTGGCCCGTGTCGTGGAGCAGGTCGTCGTCGCCGAGCGTCCACGTGAGGCGCGTGTCCATCGCGTCCCCCGCGCGGACGGGCGGCTCGGTGGCCGCTGGCGGGAGGTAGGGTTCGATCCGCGGGAGGGTGGGGACGGCAGGCGCGGGGGCGGCCTGCGAGATCGGAGGCGGCGTGGCCGGCGCGGCGGGCGCCGGGGCCGGCGCGGCCTGGTCCGAGCCTGGCGCGTCGGGCGCCGGGGCCGGCGCGGCCTGGTCCGGGCTCGGCGCCGCCGGCGCTGGCGGCGGCTGCGGCTGGCCCAGCGCCGGCGGCGCGAGCGTGAACAGCAAGGCCGCGGAGGCAGCAGGGGCGAGGAGCGCGCTTCGGTGCATGGCGGGCGGTGGCTTTCCTGGGCCTGGGTGAACCGGCGGGCGCGGCGCGGCCGCGGCGAAGGCGAGGAGGTGGCTAGTCGGTCTCCGCGTCGTCGTCGTCGAGGCTGCGCGTCCGGACGCAGGCCTCCTTCGAGGGCTTCGTGGCAGGCGCGCAGCCGGGCGCCCCGCAGACGAGGTCGTCCGGACAGCGGGCTTCGATCGTCCAGTTCAGCGAGCCGCCCGAGAAATTCCGGAGCGTGCCAGTCACCGCGTCGATCACCTCGCCCCGGTGCGACGGCGGATCGAAGGCGCTCACCGCGCCCGTCTGGATCTGGATCCTGCTCGACCCGTCCGTGATCTTGTAATTGCCGCGCGCGGAGTAGCTCGTCCACTCGCTGCACTCGGGGTCGTCCGAGCACGCGTTCGCGCAGCTCCGCTCGGCCTGGCTCTCGAAATCAACCTGCCCGTCGCCGTTCAGATCGCAGTTCGACTGCTCCGCGGCGAAGACGTTGTCCCTCGCGGGCCTCGGACCGAAGCGCTCGCCGATGTGGAACCCCTCGACGCGCACGAGCCCGCTCTCGAGGCGCTCCATGGCCAACGCGCCGGCGATCGTCGGACCGTCGAGCACCGTCGGCTCCGGGACCAGGCACTCCGCTCCTCCCAGCGCGCGCGCGATCTCGTACGAAGGGAACGAGAGCTGGGTGAAGCCGAAGAACTCGTCGACGGTGCCCGCGAGGTACTCGAGCCGATCGCAGACACGCAGGCTGGCAGGTGTGTTGAAATTGTACGCGAAGAGGTGGTTGAAGCCGCTGGCCTGGCCGGCCAGATCGGTGACGTAGAAGCCGTCGCTCGAGACACGCGTGACGACGACCTGCTGGGGCGCCGCGGTGTCGATCCGCATCGCTTCGGATGGGTAGGGTGTTGCCGAGCCACCGCCCTGCACGTCGGCGATGCGCGGCAAGGCGTAGGCGACCGGCTTCGAGACGCCGGCGCTGAAGGAGCCGCCCTCCTCGGTGTCGTCGTCCGCGAAGGCGCACCCGGGATCGGCGGGGAAATCGACGAGCACGTCGCCCGGCGCATCGTCGTTGACGCCGTTGGCGCACGCGGGGCGGTCGCCCCGGGACGCGGGCCGGTAGCCGAGGTCCTCGACCCACAGCCGGACGGGCCCGTGGACGGCCGTCACGTGGGCGATCCCCTCGGCGACGCCGTCCCGCAGGCGGATGTTGCGGCCGACCGCGACGCCCTCGTCGTCCGCCTCGACATCGAGCACCGCCCCGGGATCGACGCTCAGCCTGACCATGCCGTCGAAGGGCGTCCGGCGGCCGGCAGCGTCGCGCGCCTCGATCCTGAACGACCAGGCGTCCACCGCGTCGCCGCGGTTGGCCGGCAGCGGCGCCTCCGGGGAGGGGGGCGCTTCCCCGTTCACCTGCACGACCTGGACCCAGAAGCTCGAGACGCCCGGGGGCGGCCCGCCGTCGCTGCCGCACCCGGCGAGCGCGGCGGCCGCGAGCGCCCCTCGGCGCCTCGCCCGCGGCGTCACTGGCCCACCATCCGCAAGCGGCCGTCGGAGAAGTTGCCGAGCCGCCGGTCGACACACGCCAGGTACTTGCACTGCTCGCCCGCGGCGCTGCACGGGGCGAGCGCGCTCTCGCACTGCTCCCGCACCCAGTCGGTCGGCGCCTCGGCGCAGACGTCGCGCTGGTAGGCGGCGACGTCATCGCGGCAGCGCGCGAGCACACACGCGCCCCGGGAGCACGGCGCCTCGCCGGTCTTGCACGCCCGCCCCTCGACCACCGACTCGGGGCACGCGCAGACGAAGCCCTCGCCCACGCCCGCGCAATCGGCGTCCCGCGCGCACGACGCGAGCTCGCCGCGCTCGTCCGCGCCGCACGGGCTGCCCGCGCGGATGGCGTCGATCAGCGCGTCGCGCTGCTGCACCTGGGTGTCGAGCTGCGTCGTGTTGCGCTGGAGCACGCGGAACCCGCTGCCGCCCTGGGCGAGGTAGCTCGACGTCGCCAGCTCGTAGGTCGCGATCGGATCGAGCGGCTGCCAGCAGCGCCTCGCCTCGACGTCGCAGCTGCCCTCCTCGCCGCCCGGACAGTCGGCGTCGCCGTTCGGGCACGCGATCGCCGGCTGGCGCGCGCCGATGTACACGTGGGTCGCGACGCCGGACGCGGCGCCGTCGGCCGAGCGCGCGGCGCAGTCGATGACGACCCGCGCGCCCGCGATCTGCGCCTGCGAGGCGCACCCGCGGCCGCTCGATCGGCGCGCCACGAAGTCGAAGAGCTCCTGCACCTCGAGGCCGGAGAGCTGCATCTTCGAGATCGAGTTGTCGAAGGGGAAGACGTTGAACATCTGCTCGATCGTCACCGGGCCGGGCACGAGGTCGGCGCGGATGCCCGTCGTGTTCGTGAGCGCGAAATCGGCCTGGATGCCGAGGCGCAGCCACATCGCCCCGGCGATGAGGTTGCCCAGCGGCGAGTCGCCGCCGCTCGCCGAGGCGCGGCGGGAGCCGCCCGGCGCGTAGCCGACCAGGAGATCGAGGTTCGCGAGCGCGTCGAGCCCCTGCGCGTACGGCTCGAGCGCCGAGGCGACGATCGGATCGGCGGGCACGCCCTCGGTCACCGGGAAGAGCTCGTACCGGTCCGAGAGCACCTCGAAGCCGTTCAGCGGGTCGTAGCCGCCCCCGAGCTCGGAGGCGTCCCTGGACAGCACGAGGTCGAGCCGCCCGACGAACTTCGCGAACGCGCCGGAGTGCGCGAGCAGCACGTCGCGCGGCGCGCAGTAGCGCCGGCGCTTCGCGCCCTCCCCGGGCGAGCGCTCGTCGTTCAGGAGGATGTAGTGGCGCTGCTCCTGCTCGTCGTAGTACCGCGAGCAGTCGCGGACGCGCTTCGGCGGCTGGAGGACGATGTGGTTGTGCCCGCCGAGCACGACGTCGATGCCCGTCGTGGTCTCGATCATCCGCTCGTCGCCGTCGAGGCCGAGGTGGGTGACGAAGACGATGACGTCCACCGTGGGGCGGAGCAGGTCGACGTAGAACTGGGCGACCTCGGTCGTGTTCAGCGGGGTGACGCCGAGCCGGTTCGGCGCCTCGAAGATCGACGTCAGGCTGGAGAGGTTGCCCATCCCGACGACGCCGACCTTGAGGCCATCGAGGTCGAAGACCGTGAACGGCTGCAGGATGGCGCCGAGCGGAGAGGCGCCGGGCTGCGCGGGGTCCTCGAGCTGGTAGTTCGCCGCGAGGATGGGGAAGCCGGCGTTCTGCTGGAGCTGGATACCGAGGTTCAGCGCGCCGCGGTCGAACTCGTGGTTGGCGACGATCATGGCGTCGACGCCCATGGCGCCGAGGGCGCGGATCTCCGCCTCTCCCGAGTAGAAATTGAAGATCGGCGCCCCCTGGAAGCAGTCGCCGCCGTCGAGGTGAAGCGCGCGCGACGACCGGGCACGCTCGCGCCCGAGGAGATGGGACATGCGCGCGGCGCCGCCGACGTTCGCGATCGAGGCCGCCGCGCCGAGGCCGAGCCCCGCGTCCACCTGGCCGAGCTGCAGGTTGTACGGGAAGAGCCGCGAGTGGATGTCCGACGTGTGGAGCAGCGTCAGGTGCACCTGCCCGACGAGCCGCGTCGGCGGCGCCTCCTCCTCGCAGCCCGCCGCGCACAGGCCGAGCGCCACCGCGCAGGCGGCCAGCGCGCGCGCCACCCCGGACGCGACCGGCGCCGCAGGCGTCGGCCCCACCGCACCCAGCGCGCCGCTCACCGCGTGGCGCGCTCTCCCGTGAGCAGGTCGTAGAGGTCCGGCGCGAACGAGGCGGCGACGCAGCACTCGACCTCCTCCGCCGTCGCGCAGGCGAGCGCCTCCGCCGCGACCGCCTCGGCCTCGGCGACCGTCACGCGCCGGAGCGTCTCCTTGATCTCCGGGATCGCCGCCGCCTCCATCGAGAAGTCGCGGAGGCCGAGGCCGAGCAGCAGCAGGGCGGCGAGCGGATCGCTCGCCATCGCGCCGCAGAGGGAGACCGGCCTGCCGAAATCCTGGCCTGCCTGGATCACCTTCGTGATCAGCCGCAGGATCGACGGATCGAACGGCGAGGCCAGGTAGGCGAGCGAGCGGCTGGTCCGGTCGACCGCGAGCGCGTACTGGATCAGATCGTTCGTCCCGAGGCTCAGGAACGCGGCCTCGCGCGCGAAATGGTCGACCATGATCGCCGCCGAGGGCACCTCGATCATCACGCCGAGCGGGATCTCGTCGGCGCACGCCTGGCCGCGGGCGCGCACCTGCTCCTGCGCGCGGCGCAGCAGCGCGCGCACCTGCCGGAGCTCGCCGAGGCCCGCGACCATGGGGATCATGATCCTCACGTCGCCGTAGGCGGAGGCGCGCACCATGGCGCGGAGGTGCTCGAGGAAGACGTCGGGGCGAGAGAGCGCGAGCCGGACCGCGCGGAGGCCGAGCATCGGGTTCATCTCGGGCGGCACCTGGAACGTGGAGACGAACTTGTCGCCGCCGATGTCGAACGTGCGCAGCGTGACCGGCTTCGGGCGGAGCGCCTCGACGACGGCGCGGAAGATCTCGAACTGCTGGTCCTCCGAGGGCGGGGACGTGCGGTCGATGTAGAGGAACTCGGTCCGGTAGAGGCCGATGCCGTCGGCGCCCTGGTCGCGCGCGAGGATCGCCTCGGCCGGGAGCTCGACGTTCGCCCGGAGCGACACCTTGACGCCGTCCTTCGACTGGGCGGCCCGGTGCCTGGACTCCGAGAGCTCCTTGCCGAGCGCGACGTAGCGCTCGGCGCGGGCGCGCGCGTCCGCGAGCTCGGCCGGGCCGGGGCGAACGACGACCGTGCCGCGCAGCCCGTCGATCACCACGAGGTCGCCCGTGATCACGCGCTGCAGGACGTCGCTGACGCCGACCACGGCCGGGATCTCCAGCGCGCGCGCCATGATGGAGGTGTGGCTCGTGCGGGTGCCGACCTCGGTGACGAAGCCGACGACCGGCTCGTCGACCATCGCCGCGGTGTCGGCCGGCGACAGGTCGTGCGCGATGAGGATCGTCGGCCCGGAGAAGCGCGGGAGCGCCGCGCCGAACGTCGCCGGCATGGCGATCGAGTTCTGCAGCTCGATCAGGCTGCGCGTGGAGAGCGGCGAGGTGTCGCGCGAGGACGGCGGCTCCTGGGGCGGGAGGCTGAACGCGCGCACGAGGCGCTCGCCGACAAACAGGACGTCGTGGCTGCGCTCGCGCAGGTACGGGTCGTCGAGCGCGGCGAAGCGGCCGGCGATCGCCTCGCACGCGGTCGCCACCGCCCACTCGGCGCAGCGGCGCTCCTCGGTGACCTGGCGCTTCACGGCGTCGGCGAGCGCCTCGTCGCCGAGCATCAGCAGGTAGGCTTCGAGGATCGACGCCTCGGCGCGGTGATCGCCGATGCGCTTCGCCATGTCGCGCAGCTCGTCCTGAGCGCGCTCGACCGCGGCCTCGAAGCGCTCGAGCTCCGCCGCGATCTCGCTGGAGCCGACGCGGCGGCGCGGGTGGTTCGTCCGGTGCCCGCCCATCACGACGGCCGCGCCGATGGCGACCCCGGGGGACCCGGCGATGCCCCGCAGCGTCTCCGTCCGGACGCCGGGCGGCATCGAGTCGACCCGGGCGCCGGACGCCGCCGAGCCGCTCCGGACGGCGTCCGCCGGGGCGGGATGCTCGTCCGGGGCGTCCGACGAGAGCGCGCTCGGGCCGCGCGTCACTCGTGCTCTCCGAAGCGCCCGGCGATCAGCTCGCCGATGGCGGAGACGGCGTCGGCCGCCTGATCGCCCGTCGCGCTCACCTCGATCTGGGTGCCCATCGACCCGCAGAGCAGGAGCACGCCCATCACGCTCTTCGCGTTGGCCGACTGCCCGTCCGGCCCGGTCAGCGAGATCTCGCAGTCGTAACGCCCCGCGAGCTGCACGAGCTTCGTCGCGGCGCGCGCGTGGAGCCCGCGCACATTGATGATGGTGAATCGTCTCGTTACCGCCTCGGTCGTCACCGCTCGCCCCCCGTCACGCTCGTGTCCGACGCCGGGCGAGGCTCCGACGGGGCCGCTCCCGGCTGCGCCAGCCGGAGATCCACGCCGGGCGCCCCGGCCATGCCCTCTCCCACCCCCGAGGGTACACCACTCGTGCTCACCCGGGCGACGTCCCGGTGCACGACCGTGATGGGCAGCCCCGTCTTCCGCCGCAGGCTGTCGCTGAGCGCGTTGGTGAGCACGACGGAGCGGTGCCGGCCGCCGGTGCATCCGATGCCGACGGTGAGGTAGCTCTTTCCTTCGCTGGCGTAGCGCGGCATGCAGAACGAGAGGAGCTGCTCTGTCCTGCAGATGAACTCGAGGGCATCCGGGTTCTTCAGGATGTACTCCCGCACCGGCTCGTCGTTCCCCGTGAGCTCGCGGAGGCCGTGGACGAAATACGGGTTGTCGAGGAAGCGGACGTCGAAGAGCAGATCGGCGTCGAGCGGGATGCCGTACTTGTAACCGAACGAGACGAACCGGGTGGACATCCGGGGCACCTCGACCTTCGCGGGGCGCAGCCGCTCGATGACGACGCGGCGCAGGTCGTGCGTCGACAGCCGGGTCGTGTCGAGCTCGATGGTCGCCCTGGCCCGCAGCGACGCGAGCCGCTCGCGCTCCAGGAGGACGCCGTCGAGCATCGCGATGGCGCCGCTGCCGCCGGTCGTCAGCGGGTGCGGGCGCCGCGTCTCGCTGAAGCGCCGGAGCAGCGTCTCGTCCGAGGCGTCGAGGAAGAGGATCACCACGTCCCGTCCGGTCCGGATCGAGTCGAGCGCCGCCGTGGCGCCCGCCAGGAAGGAGCCCACCCGGACGTCGATGCCGAGCCCGATCCGGGTGATCCCGCCCGCCTCGCACGCCTCGACCGCCGGCTGCACGAGCGACGTGGGCAGGTTGTCCACGCAGAAGAAGCCGAGGTCCTCCAGGGCGTGGAGCGCCGTCGACTTGCCCGCGCCGGAGAGGCCCGTGACGACGACGACGCGCCCCGGCGCGCCGTCGGGCCCGTGCAGGCCGTGCTGCTGCTGATCGCCTCCGTTGCTCACCCTCGCCTCCTCGGCCGCGGCAGGCTCACGGACGACTCCGTGGGGCTGAACCCGGAGCTCGGGCGATCGGGGGGCGGCCTGCCCCGATCCACGGGCGGCCGGAAGGCGCTGCTCGGGGGGTTCGGCGCGTCCACGCCGCGGCCGGGCGGCGGCGGCGGCCGCGGCGGGCCGGGCGGCGGGGCGCTCCGCGAGGCGCCTTCCTCTGCGAGCCTCGCCGGCGGCGGGATCGACGACTCCTCCGGCGAGCGCTCGCGGAGCAGCTCGCCCTCGACGTTGCCGAAGAACTCGCGGGCCGCGTGGAACCCGGCGTTCTTCAGGAGCTCGTTGCGGGCGGCGACCTCGAGGATCGACGCCATGTCGCGGCCCGGGCGCACCGGGATGACGAGCTCCCGGATCTTCACGCCGAGGATGGTGTGGTACCGCTCGTCCAGCCCGAGCCGATCGTACTCGGTGTCCTTCGACCACTCGACGAGCTTCACCACGACGTCGATCCGCTTGCGCTCGCGGATCGACGTGACGCCGAAGAGGTCCTTCACGTTGAGGATGCCGAGGCCACGCACCTCGAGGTGATACCGGAGGAGCTCCGCCGGGGCGCCGAAGACCATGCCGGGAGGGCGGTAATCGCACTCCACGGCGTCGTCGGCCACGAGCCGGTGGCCGCGCATTACGAGATCGAGCGCGCACTCGCTCTTGCCGATCGCGCTCGACCCCATGAGAAGGAGGCCCACGCCGAAGACGTCGACGAGCACGCCGTGCAGCCGCAGGCGCGGCGCCAGGCGATCGTCGAGCAGCGCGTGCAGCGCGGTGATCGTGGCGCTCGAGCGCACCGCCGAGACGAGGAGCGGCGTCCCTGTCTCCTCGGCGCACTGCGCGAGCTCCGGCACAGGGACGAACCCGATGCCGGAGCCGTTCGCCTCGAACGGCTGGTCGCCCTGCGTGAGGATGACGCAGCACAGGCCGAGCTCGAAGAAGCCGCGCAGCGACAGGAGCCGGTCCTCGCGGGAGAGCTTGTGGAGGAACGAGAGCTCGGTCTGCCCGAGGATCTGCACCCGCGTCGGGACGATGCCGTGGAAGTGGCCGACGAGCGCGAGCCCGGACTTCTGGATGCGGGTGTTCATGATGGGCCGGTCGAGGCCCGCGGCGCCGGCGATGAGCGTGAGGTCGATGCCGAGCCCCTCGTCGGCCATCAGGCTCCGCACCGCGATGGCGGGGCGGTCCGCCCGGCCACCGCGGATCGAGGGGGGCATCCGGCCGCCCCCTTCCCCTTCCTGTCCGCCGCTGCTCGTGCCGCTCATGACACCGACCTCCCTTCCTCGGCGGCGATGAGCTCGAACGCCGCGCGCCCGGTCGAGGCGCCGAGCAGCCGCCGCCTGAACGTCTCGTCCCGCAGCAGGCGGGAGATGCGCGCCAGCGTCTTGAGGTGCTCGCCCGTGGCGCGCTTCGGCCCGATCACGGCGACGAGGATGGACACCGGCGCCCCGTCGATCGCGTCGAAGTCGATCGGCTTCGGGCAGATCAGGACCGCGCCGATCAGCCGGTCGACGCCCTCCATCGCGCCGTGGGGGATGGCCACGCCGCTCCCGACGCCGGTGGACTGCAGGCGCTCGCGCTCGCCGAGCACCCGCTCGATGTCATCGGCCTTGACCCCCGGCTGTCCTGCCGCGAGCAGGGCGGCGAGCCGGCGGAGCGCGTCCGTCTTGGAGCGGACGACCCCCTCCTGCTCGCTGGCGACGGATACCTGGTGCGCGGTCAAGATGTCGCGGACTTGCATGCTGATTTCGGCGCTCGGGCGAGGTGAGAGGGCTCAGGAACGGCGCACGTGGCACGGTCGGCGCGGCGCTCGGCCAGGGCCAAGCGAGCCGATGTGGCCATCGTACCCTGGGGACTTCGGGTGCGCGACTCAAGGACGCTATCGCGGCGAGCGGCCCCGGAGGGAGCGTTCTTCGCGTTCTTCGCGCCGCGATCGCTGGGCGACCGCCGCGCCGCTCCAGGCAGGCCCCCCGGCAGGTCGGGCATGCGCAGGGGTGAGCTGATGGAGACGAGCGCGCGTCGCCGCCGCGCCCGCCGCGCTCGCCGCGGCGACTCACGCGGAGGGAGCGCGCCGCCTCGCCCGCGAGCGGCGGCTCACAGGATGGGAGCGCGCCGCGCCGCGCCGGCGGGCGCGGCGGCCCTCGCTCCGGTTCGCGCGTCGCGCCTCGGCGACGCGCGCGGCGGCTTCACGATCGGGTGCGTCCCGTCGCGGCCACCGCCTCGCGCTCCACCTCGACGGCGTACTCGCCGGCGCTCGTGCCGCCGCGCTTCCGCGCGATGGTGTGACCCTTCCCATCCCGGATCTGCCGCTCGAGCTTGTCGTGGACCATGTCGATCGACGCGTACATGTCCTCACCCCGCTCGGTCGCATGGAAGGCTAGACTGCCGGAGGAGAGGCGAACGTCGGCGACGTGCGTCAGACCCTCGACGGAGAGGGTGACCTGCGCCGTCATCGCCTGCCTAAGGAACTTCTGGAGCTTGGCCACCTTCTCATGAGCGTAATTCTTCACGGCGTCGGTACCCACCATATGGCGGAACGTGATCGTGATGTTCATCGGGTCCAGCCTTCCTTCCCTGATGCGTAGATGAAACAATCGACTACGGCTACAGAGCACCCCTCCATCTGCATCGTAACACTGATGTAGAGCTCTGGTCTGCACTCAACGGCGCAGCGCTCTCGTTTTGTTTGGCGTCGTTCCGCTTCTGCGTGGGTTGCCGCGTCTTGCGCCAGCCTGCCGCAGCTTGCCACCTCTCGCGCACCTCGTCGTGCCTGCGCGTCACCGTGGTTTGCCGCGCTGCGTCCTGCGCGGCCAGCGCTCCTCCTCTTCAACAAGCCTTGGCACGCCCCGCTTGTTCCAGCGCCCGGCGCACCGTGTGCGGGGCGTGGCCCGAGGTCAGCGCGATCTCGCCGATCGTGGGTGTGCGCCCGAGCTCGGCCGCGAGCCGCCTCGCGCTCGCGACGACGGCGCGGAGCACCTCGACATCGCCCCGATCGAGCGGCTCGGCGACCCGGAGGCCCTCGGACTCGAGCCGGTCGATGATGTACTCGACCTCCTCGTACGAGACCGCCCGGCGGTCGACGACTTCGGCGATGTCGTTGAGGTCCACCCGACCGGTCGACCGATGGCGTGTAAGGAGCTCCTGGATCATGTCGTCGATGACAGGCGGCACGGCGCTAGCGTGCCACCTTCGCGCAGGCCGCGCACGCGCCCGCGCGGGCGAAAGCGGCCCCGAGAGCCGAGCGCGAGACCGAGCTGATCGAGCGCCCCGGCGCCGCGCTCCCCGGCCCTCTCCGCGCGGAGCCTGGCCAGCCGGCTCGCCCGGCGCGGGCCCGCCGCCGCATCACACCTCCTCATCACGGCGCGCCACGGTAGACCGCACCTCACCTCGTGTCGCCACGCTCGCCACGATGGACGTCTTCATCTGTTCAGCGATGTTTCCGCCAGGATGCGCGATGCATGATAGAAATGGACGCGTCATCGGGCGGATACACATCAGGAGATCTTCCATGCGCTGGGCCCCTCCCGAATCGCGATCGCGCTATGCGATCCGCGACCATATCGAAGCAAACCTGGATCCGGTCAAGGATCATCAGGAGATCGCATTTCTCTCGACGTGCTATGATTTCCCGTGGGACACGCAGCACGCCCTCGAGCTCGCGCTGTTCCGTGTCTTCGGGATCGCCAAGGGCACACCTCTCCTGGTGCAGACAGGGGAGTTCCTCCAGCGCACCCAGAAGCGCTACGACGACACCGTCCTCATCCTCTCCGAGATGCTGGAGAACGGATACGACAGCGAGCGCGGCCGGGCGGCGCTGCGGCGCATGAACCGGCAGCACGGGCGTTACGCCATCCCGAACGACGAGTACCTGTACACGCTGTCGACGTTCATCTTCGAGCCCATCCGCTGGAACGAGCGCTTCGCCTGGCGCGCGCTGCTCGAGAAGGAGAAGCTCGCGGCCTACCATTACTGGAAGCAGGTCGGGACGCTGATGAACATCAAGGATATCCCGCCGAGCTACGAGGCGTTCGAGCGGTTCAACCTCGATTACGAGGCGGAGCACCTGCGGTTCTCGGAGGACAACCGGAAGCTCGCCATCGCGACGCGGGACCTCGTGCTGGGCTGGGCGCTGCCGAGAGCGCTGCGGCCGCTCGGGGCGCCGGTCCTCCATGCGATGATCGATGATCGCATGCTCGACGCCGTCGGGCTGCCGCGGCCTCCGCCCGGGCTGCGCAACCTCGTGCAGGCGGCCCTCCGCGCGCGCGGCCCGCTCTTGCGGGCCATGCCGCGCCGACGCTCGCCGCGCCTGCTCACTCAGCTGAGGAACCGCACGTACCCGGACGGCTACCGTATCGAGGATCTCGGCGCGCGGTGACCAGCGCAGCTCCACGGGCCGGCGAGCCGAGCCGCCGCGCCGGGCGAGCGGCTGCCTGCTGGCTCAAGGCTGCCTGCTGGCTCAAGGCTGCCTGCCGGCTCAAGGCTGCCTGCCGGCTCAGGGCAGCTGGCGCCGCAGGAACTTGAGCGCCTCCCGGGCAGCGCGGTTCACCGGCTCGTAGGCGTCCGGGGTCGTCCTGAGCGGGGCGCCGATCGGCTCGCCGGGGCGGACGCCGAGGATGCGCTCGACGTCCTCCAGGAGCGATTGCATCGAGTCATAGCGGTTCCCGGGGGCCTTGCGGAGCGCGGTGGCGACCAGCGCCTCGATCCGCCGATCGATGCCGGGCCGGATCGAGCTGAGCCGGGGGGCCGGGGTGCAGGCGTGCTGGGCGACGACCACCACGTCGTCTGGCGAGGAGAACGGCAGCTGGCCGGCGAGCATGCGGAACATGGTGACGCCGAGGGCATAGATGTCGGTGCGGCCGTCGATGGGATCGGCGAGGGCCTGCTCCGGAGCCATGTAGGGGACCGTGCCCAGCACGAGACCGGCGGCGGTGGTGGGGCCCGTCTTCAGCTTCGCGAAGCCGAAATCCATCATCTTGAGCACGCGCGGGCCGCCCTGGGAGCGGACGAGGAACAGGTTGTCCGGCTTCACGTCGCGGTGGATGACGCCGGCCGCGTGCGCCGAGGCGAGCGCCGACGCCGCCTGCCGTATCAGCGGGAGCGCGACGGCCTCGCTCACGGCCACCTCGCGGCGGAGCAGGACGCCGAGCGACTCGCCGGTGAGCAGCTCGAGCACGATGAACGGGGACCCGTCCTTGCGCTCGCCCGCGTCGAGGACCCGGATGATGTTGGGGTGCCCGAGCTCGGCCGCCGCCTCGAGCTCGCGGAGGAACCGCTCGCGCTGGGCCCGATCGGCGGCGAAGCTGCGGTTCAGGATCTTGATCGCGACCTGCTCCTTCGTGCGGCTGTCCGCCGCGAGGTACACGCGCGACATGCCGCCGGCGCCGATGAAGCCCTGGATCACATAGCGATCCTCGAGGATGGCGCCGAACTGCCGCGTCGGCTGCGCCGGCGGCGGCGCGGCCGACAGCGACTGGACGAGGCGCGCGCCGTCGTCGGGGCAGAAGCCGTACGAGCGATCGGTGTACGCGCGGTGGCAGCGCGGGCAAATCATGGGACCCGGGTCATGATGGCGGCGGGGGCGGGGATCCTCAAGGGACTTGCGGGCGGGCGGCGCGCGGCGCCGCTCCCGGCGAGGTGGATCGCGGCACGCACCTCGGCTATGCGTGCGCCTTTCCTCGTCGACGCGACGATTCACCCCGAGATCGAGAGACAGCCCGTGACCTCACAGAAGCACCCTGCGACCCTCATCCCCGGCGACGGCATCGGCCCCGAGATCGTGGACGCGACGCTGCGCGCCCTCGACGCGCTCGGCGCGCCTTTTGAATGGGAGACGTGCGTGGCCGGCATGGCCGGCGTCAAGGACGCGGGCGACCCGCTGCCGCGGGCCACGCTCGACAGCATCCACCGCACGCAGCTCGCGCTCAAGGGGCCGCTCGAGACGCCGATCGGCGGCGGGTACCGCTCGTCCAACGTGCGCCTGCGGCAGGAGTTCAAGCTCTTCGCCAACGTGCGCCCCGCGCGGACGCTGATCCCGGGCGGCCGCTTCGAGAACATCGACATCGTGCTCGTGCGGGAGAACCTCGAGGGCCTCTACGTCGGCTTCGAGCACTACATCCCGATCGGCAGCGACGAGCACGCGGTGGCGATCGGCTCGGGCGTGAACACCCGGGTCGGCTCGCGCCGCATCGCCGAGTTCGCCTACGACTACGCCGAGAAGAACGGCCGCAAGAAGGTCACCATCGTCCACAAGGCGAACATCATGAAGGCGCTCACGGGCATCTTCCTGGAGACGTCGCGCGAGGTGAGCAAGGGCTACGAGGGCCGCGTGGCGACCGACGAGCGGATCGTGGACGCGTGCGCGATGCAGCTCGTGCTGAACCCGTGGCAGTTCGACGTCATCGTCACGACGAACCTCTTCGGGGACATCCTCTCGGACGAGATCGCGGGCCTCATCGGCGGCCTCGGCATGGCGCCGGGGGCGAACATCGGCCAGCACGCCGCGATCTTCGAGGCGGTGCACGGCTCGGCGCCGGACATCGCCGGCAAGGGCGTGGCGAACCCGATCGCGCTCATGCTCGCCGCCGCGATGATGCTCGACCACGTGGGCCACCGGGAGCTCGCCGTCCGCCTGCGCGCCGGCATCGACGGGGCGCTGAACCTGGACGGGGTCCGCACCCGAGATCTCGGTGGCAAGGCGGACACGAAGACGCTCACCGACGCCATCGTGGCGCGCATCAAGAACGGCTGAGCGGCGACGTCATCACGGCTGTCCTCGCGCCTTCGCCGCGACGCAGCCCGCGGGGTCAGCCGCCGCGCGAGAGCGGGAGCGTGAAGTGGAAGGACGTCGTCTCGTCCGGCTCGCTCTGCGCCCAGATCCTGCCTCCGTGCGCCTCGACGATGCCCTTGCAGATGTAGAGCCCGAGGCCCGTGCCGGGCGGGCGGCTCCTGGATGGATCCGACGAGAGCCGCTGGAAGCGCTGGAACAGCCTCGGCAGCTCGTCCGGCGAGATCCCGGGCCCGCGGTTCTCGATGGCGATCTCGAGCTCGGCGTCGCGGAGAGAGAGCGTCACGCGGATCGGCGCGTCGGGGTCGCCGTACTTGGCGGCGTTGAGAAGGAGGTTTCCGAGCACCTGGTCCATGCGCGCCGCGTCCGCGTGGACGGGCGGCACGTCGTCGTCGGCGGTGAGCACGACGGCGTGCTCTGGCCGCTCCGCAGCTGCGAGCTCGACGGCGGCGTGGAGGAGGGCGCGCAGATCGGTCGGCCGCCGATCGAGGGAGAAGCGCCGCGCCTCGAGCTTGGAGGCGTCGAGCAGGTCCTCGGTCATCCGCTCGAGCCGCTGGACGCTGGCAAGGATCTTCCCGCTCCACGCCTGGATTCTGTCGTCTTCGGATCGGCGCGACAGCATGCCCGCGCACGCGGCGATCGCGGTGAGCGGCTGCTTGAGATCGTGCGCCACGATGGAGAGCCATTCCTCGCGGAGCCGCTCGCGCTCCATGAAATGGGTGACGTCTTCGTAGCTGGCGATGGCCCCGAGGATCGCCCCCTGGTCGTCCCGGATGGGGCCTGCGCTCACCACGACGGGGATGTTGCTCCCGTCGGCCCGCTGGAGATACAGCTCGGCGCAGATCGTCCCCTCGCCGCGCGCCGCGCGGACGAGGGGCATCTCGTGGTGCGAGAGCGGCCGTCCTGTCGGCTCGCACAGGCGCGCGTGCTGGGCGGCCCCGAACGCCGTGAGGGGGTGAGGGCCGGCGCAGAGTTGCTCGCAGCGGCGGCTAGCGACGAGCGAGTGCCGTCCGCGCTCATCGAAGACGGCGATGGCAACGGGGAAGTCCTCGATGATGCTGCGCAGCCACTGCTGCTCCGCCGCGAGCCGGTCCTCTGCCTCCCGGCGCGCGGTCTGGGCGTCCAGGAGGAGGCCCTCGGCGCGGTGCTGCGCCGGCGAGCTCGCGCTGCCGGCGTCGTCGGATCCGCGAGGGTGGAGCTCGGTTCGCTTGTCGCCCTCGCGCTCGACGGACCCGAGCGCGAGGGCGAAGAGGGCGCCGAGCGCCTGGACGCGCGGGATGAGCTCGTGCGGGGCCGGGCTGCGTTCGCCGAAGGCGCACGTGAGGACGCCCAGCGGCCGCGCAGCGCCGAGCAGGGGGGCGGCCAGCACCCAGCAGGGCCTCAGGCAGGCGTCGATGGCGCGGACGTCGGAGAGGCGCTCGATGACCGCCGCGTCCGCCGCGGTGTGCTCGATGCGGCAGCTCTCTGCGGCGAGCAGGACGAGGGACGGGGTGCTCGTGAGATCGTCGAGCGCGCCGGCGAGCGCGCCGGGCAGGCCGGAAGAGGCGAGCAGGCGGACATGGAGCGCCCGCTCGGTCGGCCAGCGCGCCCCGTGGAGGAGCGCGATGTCGGCGCCGAGCAGCCGGACCGCCTGCTGGACGATGGTGTTGTGGATCTGCTGCCGGTCGAGCTTCCCGGCGAGCGCGGCGCACGCCTCGACGACCGCCTCCGCCAGCTGGGCCGCGGGAGCGAGCTCTCCGTTCGCGGCGGAGGGCTGGTCGTTCGCCGAGATCGTCGTCACGCGTCCCTCGAAGCCTTGGACTAGCACCTGCTGAGGGAGGTGCCGCTCGAGCGGAAGGGTTACGTACCGGTCAAACGGAGCGGTCGAGCGGGCGGAGGCTCGCCTGTGTGGCTCTCATCGGGGGGGCGGGTCGAAGCGGCGCTTCGCCCAGCTCACGAGCGGGCTGTTGTCCCGGGCCCGCACGGCGCCGGGCGCGCCGCGGCGCTTCCGCCAGTCGCCCTCGCGGACGCGCCGGCACCCGGCCGCCTGCTCCATCGAGAGGAGGTATGCCTGGGCTTCCCGCCCGCCGGCGAGGCGGATGTTGGCTCGCCGGTGCAAGATCGGGTGTCCCCGGTGGACGTCGAGCGCGGCGAGCGCGGCCGGCGCGATGGCGTAGAGCTCGCCGGTCACGGCGACGAGCCCGCCTTGCACGAGAGCGCCGGTCGTCCCCAGATCGACGAGCGCGTACTCGGGGGTCGTTGTCGCCTCTCCGAGCGGGCGGGCTGTCGCGAGCCATTCGTGCTGCTCCTCGCCCTTCATGAGGTTGTCGTAAACGAAGAGCACCATCTCATGGGTCGTCATTGGCGTGGTCCTCGGGACGGGCTCTGCGGCCCGGCTCCGACGCTCGCAAAGCGAGGGCGCGAGCGCAAGGCTGCTCGGACCGACGCAGGCGAGGCCGTGGCGAGACTGTAGTCCCAGAGGAATGTTGCACCTGTGTACCTCTGGAGAGCTGCGGTTCTTGTGGAGGATCCGCCAATTCCAAGGCGCCTCCACCACTGCCGACAGTGCCCCATGCTCGCTTGACGCTCGCGTTCGTAATAACTCGACATTTCTCCTGTCCAGCGCGAATGCCGCATTCATCCAGCCGAGCATTCACCTTCTCGGGAGGCGACCTCGATCCATCAACAGCGATTCTCGATCAACTCGTGTTGAAACGATGACCTTTATGGTCGCCGATTTCGTTGAGACGGCCGCAAGCCGACTCCACTCGTCGCGATTCGATAGTTTTTGAATTGCCCGTCCTGATGCACCGGCCTTACCTGAAGACGCGCATCGACGTCGGGACCGCTCCACCATCGGATCCCCCTCCCCCCACCACCGTAGCGCCGGCGGGAGGGTCCACGCGGCGGGGGCGGGTGGGCGCGGCGAGCACCGACCGAGGTGCCATAAGGTCGCAGCGGGCTCCACGTCTCAGGCGCGCCTTGTGTGGCGCGCAACATAACGTCCCAGCAGGCATGGCCCGAAGGGAGACATGCCGGGTGGTGTTCTCAGCGCAAGCGCCTCGGCCCCCGTCTTGGCGGATGGCCGAGCGCCCACCCGCCCCCGCCGCGTGGACCCTCCCGCCGGCGCGGGCCTCTCGTGGGCTACCAGCTAACCAGGAACTGAAGCGTCTCCGCCCCTCGCACCTCGACCGAGATGGTCGGCTTGGCGCCATACCCCATGACGAGCGCCTCGAAGTTCCCCAGCGGGTACTCCAGCGTACCGCGGTGGCAGCTGATGTCGATCTGCACCTCCGACGGCCCCAGCTGCCGCGCCCTGGCCAGCGGCCCCTTCACGAGCGCGCCCAGGCTGCCCGTGTAGCGCATCAGCGCGGCGCCCGGATCGGTCGCCAGGTGCATCGTGATCCGGCCGAGCGCGCTTTCCCTGAAGGCCCCGACCTGCTGCCGCGCGAGGCGACGGTAGCCCTCCCGCGAGCTCCGGTTCGGGTGCGAGAGCCGCGCAGCCGCGTCGTAGAGGCGCAAGAAATCGCGCGTCGGATAGTCCGAGAACGGCAGGTAGAGCCCACCCCTCGGCGGGCTCGACAACGTCGACACCACCTGCGCGAAACGCTCCCCGAGCGTCGCGGCCAGCGCGTTGAAGAACATCCCCTTCATCGCGTAGGACTCGGGGACCCCCGCCACCACGGCGTCGATGTCGATGTTGCCGAGGAGCGGATCGGAAGGACGCACCTCGAACGAAGCTCCGTTCGGCCCGACAAGCAGCCCGTCTGTGGACGGTGCGCTCGGCGGCGCGACGCTTCGGGGCACGGCGCGCATGACACCGCTCTTGGGGATCGGCGTCTCGTTCGCTTGCCGGCGCTGGTCGCTGCGGACCTCTTTCATAGGGAGCTCGCCGCAAAAAAAAGACTCAACACAAAGGCCGCTTGCGGCAACCACCGCAGCGAAGGGCACGCGATCCACCTAGCAACGGCCATGCCGACCGCTCAATGAACGAGTCACCGCGTGAACAAGGGGTTCATGCCAGATTTCCCTTGCATGGATGAAACGCTGGTTCAGCGGTGCAACCGCGCGGAGATGACCGGGACGGCGTTCATCTCCGCTCAGGCCGGCCCACGCGTCTGCGGCGGCACACACCCGCCAGCGTCCCAAGTCGAAGGAACACCGCGTCAACGCGCCGTGAGGCCCGCGTCAAGTTGCCTCGAGGCTCGCCTCGATGTGCCTTGAAGTTCGCGTCACTACGCCCCAAGACGCGCCGTGAGGCTCGAGTTGACGCACCGGGAGCGCCGAGCTGGCGGAGCCTTGCTCGCGCCTTGGACGCTCCTCGGCCCTGAAGGACCGTCGAGCGGCGGCGGTTTCACGCGAGCACCGCGTACGCCTGCCCACGATGAATTTGGTGGGCGACGAGGTGGGCCTGCGCGCTCGCCACGCGCTCGACCTGGACGTGGCGCGCGTGCAGAAGCCGCACTTCGCCGCGCAGAAGCCGCACCTCGCCGCGCAGAAGCCGCACTTCGGCGCCGAGCGTGGGGAGCCTCTGGTTCGACCAGGCGTCGTGCTCTGCCATCGATCGAAACGTGGTAAGGGGGGTTCATGCGCGAGAGCTCCGCGCCTCGCTCGCGCCGTCCATCGAGCGAGGCTGCTGACCGGACGCTGTCAGCAGCGCCGCCCTAGGATGCCGGCGCGTGGGGCAGGACCCCCCGAGGAGGACCTCATGAACACAGGACTGGGTGGCGTGATCGTCTATGTGCCCGACGCGGTGGAAGCCGCGGCGTTCTACGAGCGCGCGTTCGGCTTCGAGCGCGGCTTCGTCTCCAGCGACAACGACTACTGCGAGCTGAAGGGCAGGGTGCCCCTCGGGTTCGTGCAGGAGGACTTCGCCCAGAAGGGCCTCCCGGAGCTCGCGAAGAACAGGCCGGGCGAGCGCCCCGCCGGGTTCGAGATCATCGTCACCAGCGAGGACGTCGACGCGGCGTTCGCGCGCGCCGTGAAGGCCGGCGCGGCCCCCGTGTCGGAACCCCACGACAAGCCCTGGGGCCAGCGCGTCTCCTACGTGCGCGACCTGAACGGCGTCCTCGTGGAGATCTGCTCGCCCTGGGGCTCTCCATGAGCTCGCGAGAGCTCACCGCATGAGCTCGCCGCAGCTCACCCCATGAGCTCGCCGCAGCTCACCCCATGAGCCGACACCGACCGTGCGATCGCGAGCGACGCGCCGCGCCGGCCGCCGCGAGAATGCGCTCGTGCCCCTGACGGTGCTTCTCCTGACAGGCTTTTACGGCAAGTCCTTGCCGCGCCTGACGCGGCCTGCTTAACCTCCGGCCGTGAACGCGAACGGACGGACACGGGTGCACCTGCTCGTGGCAGCAGCGATCGCCCTGCTCGCGGCCGGCCCCTCGGGGCTCGGCGGCGGGCCCGTCGCGGAGGCCAAGGAGCCGGCCCGGGGAAAGAAGGCGAAGAGCTACGAGTGCCGCGTCCAGAGCCCGCAGAAGTTCCTGAAGCGGCGCACCTTCGTCCAGAAGGGGATGCTCAACCCGAAGAAGCACGCCAAGGCGGTCCGCTACCTCGCCGAGCACTACGGCCACGTCGAGACCGAGGAGACGCGGCGCCACAACGCCGAGAGCGCCCACTCCCAGGCGACGAACGTGCAGTTCATGGGCCTCCCGCTCTCCGTCCACGAGAAGATCGCGCCCGCGCTCCACTGCGTCGAGAAGCGGATCCGCTCGACGTGCACCCGCAAGTCCCGCCGCTACACGCCGCGCGCGGTCGGCGGGTTCCGCACGGCGAACAGCTACCGCGGCGCCGAGATCTCGAACCACCTCTTCGGCATCGCCATCGACATCGATCCCGACCGGAATCCGTGCTGCGGCTGCGTCGACCCGTGGCCCACGAGCCCGCTGTGCCAGGAGAAGAAGCGCTCTGCCTACGAGCGCACGGCCCTGTCCCGCTGCTGGATCAAGGCGTTCGAGCGCTACGGCTTCGACTGGCTCGGCCACGACGACCTCGAGGACACGATGCACTTCGAGTTCCTCGGGGATCCCGACCGGATCAAGAAGAAGTAGCGCGCGGCGATCACGCGCCGCGGCCGCCCCCGCGCCGTGAGAGCCGCCGCGCGCGCCGCTCCGCCGCGGCCTCAGCGAGGCGGCGATCGTCGTCCGTCTCGAGGAGGATCGGCGGCACCGAGGTCGGCCTGAGCGACGCGTCGACGGCCACGAACGTCACGAAGGCCGTGACCATGGGCCAGATGGCGCCCGTCATCGCGTCCTCCCCCTCGACCGACACCAGGATCTCGAGCGACGTGCGGAAGGTCGCCGTCACCCGCGCGGCCAGACGGACGACCTGACCGACCTTGATCCCATGATCGAACGAGAGGTCGTCGATGCCCGCGGTGACGACCGCGCTGCCGGTGTGCCGCTGCGCGCAGATGGCAGCGCACAGGTCGATCCACGCGAGCACCTGGCCGCCGAAGATCGAGCCGAGCGCGTTCGTGTGCGTCGGCAGGACGTACTCGGTCATCGTCGTGACCGACTCGGAGACGCGCTTCTCGTGCGGGGCCTTCACCCGGCATGCGTATCACGGGCGCCCCCCCGCGCCAGAGCACGCCGGCCCGCCCGGGTCGCCCGGCCTCAGCTGGAGGTCGAGGCCCTGCCTGGGCTCGGGAAAGACGACGGCTCTTCGGGGACCGGCGAGCGGCCAGGGCTCGCGCTGACCGACGACTTCGTGGGGACCGACTGGCCCGGCGGGCCCGTCGGGAGCGTGGGCTCGTCCTCCAGGCGCACCGACGTGACCTTCAGCCGCGCGAAGATCGCCTCGGCCTTCTCGTTCATCGCCACCGCCTCGCGCCGCGCCGCCATGTTCGCCACGAAGCTGCGATCGGTCGTCAGGAACCGCGCGTAGGCCTGGAACGTGCGCGCGAGCTCGAGCTCGTTCCCCGTCTCCTCGAAGATGCTCACCGAGCGCGCGAAATAGGCGCGCGCGCTCTTCGTGTGCGCGCTGCCCCAGCCGCCCGCCGCCGTGATCTCGCCGAGCGTCCGGAGCGCGATGCCGAGGTGCACCTTGCTCCGGACCGAGGCGAACAGGTCCACCGCCCGGCTGATCGAGTCGCGCGCCTTCTCCAGATCGCCCCGGAGCATGTAGGCCTTCCCCAGGGCGCGCCGCGCCTCGGCCAGGCCGAGCCGGTCGCCGAGCTCGTCGCAGAGCTCCTCGGCCTGCTGCAGCACGCGCACCGCCTCGTCGGGATCGCCGCTCCGGTAGAGCGTCCCGCCGATGTTCGTCAGGATCAGCGCCGTCCTGTTCCGATCGCCGACCTGCCGCGCCACCTCCAGCGCCTCCTCGAAGAGCTCGAGGGCGTGGCGGTGATCGCGCTGGTCCTGCGCGATCATGCCGAGGTTGTTCAGGCTCATCACGACGCCGAGCAGGTCCGAGATCTCGCGCCGGATCGCGAGCGACCGCTCGAACGTGTTGAGCGCCTGCTTGAACTCGCCCGAGTCCTGCAGGGCGAGGCCGAGGTTGTTCAGCGACAGCGCGATCGAGCGGCGATCCCCCATCCGCTCGCGGCGGGCGAGCGCGTCGCGCAGCCATTTCAGCGCCTCCTGGTACTCGCCCCGGAGCCAGTGCAGCTTGCCGATGTCGTCGATCGTCGAGGCGATCCCCCGCTCGTCCCGCGCGCCCTCGAAGAGGCGGAGCGCGGTCGTGAGGTGCTTGCCGGCCTCGTCGAGCGAGCCGCTGTCGCGGTAGAGCCGCCCGATGCGGTTGTGCGCCGCCCCGCCCTTGCGCCGGTTGTCGAGCCGGTAGGCGAGCGTCAGCATCTCGCGGAACGCGGCGAGCGCGTCGTCGATGCGCCCGGCGAGCTGGAGGACGTCGCCGTAGTCGTGGAGCGCGTCGATGCGCCGCGCGACGTGCGCGTCGCCGAGCAGCGAGAGCCCGCGCGCGTAGTACTCCGCCGCCTTCGCGTTCGAGTAGCGCCCGCGCGCCACGTCCCCGGCGTCGAGCAGCGAGAGCCCCGCCCGCACCGCGTCGCCGATGCGCTCGCGGTGCGTCGCGAGCTCGGCGAGGAGCTCCTCGCTCGCGCGCACCGCCACCTGCTGCTCCAGCCACTCGGCGATCGCGTGGTGGTACCGCCGCTGGGCCGCGGCGCTCATCCGCTTCTGGAGCGCCTCGCGCTCCTTGGCGTGCACGAACACGTACTCGTCCGAGCCGGCGAAGCTCGACTCGCTCTGCTTGCGCAGGTAGCCGCGGTCGCACAGCGAGCGCAGCGCGGCGTTGATCCGGTCGAGATCCTTGTCGCTCTGCTCCTCCCCCCACAGGTCGGGGGCCTGACTGCCGGCCCTGCCGAGGACGAACAGCGCGCCGCTCCAGAACACCGGGCCGATCGTCGCGGCCTGCTCGAGCAGCTGCCGGCCGTCGTGATCGAGCGCGGCGAGGCGGACGTTCACGGCGTCCTCGACCGTCATCGGCAGGCGCGCCGTCGACAGCTTCCCGAGGTGCACGCGCCAGCGCGGCCCGCCCGCGGAGTCGGGCGAGAGCTCCTCGATCACGCCCTGCTCGTGGCAGATGCGGACCATCTGCTCGAGCAGCGCCGGGTTGCCGTTCGCGAAGGAGCAGGCCGCCTCGACGAGCTCCGACGGCACGCCCGGCTGGGACTGCGGCTCGGCGCGCCGAACATCGTCGACGACGTCGGTGATGACGACATCGTCGCTCCCGCGCGGCGCGCAGGGCGCCAGCAGCGCCCTCGCCATCTCCGCCGCGGCGGCCTCGCCGAGCGGCGTGAGCTCGAGGAGCGCGTGGCGCCGGTCGCCGACCTTGCCCCAGTCTTCCTGGCGGGTGAGCAGCTCCGGGCGGGCGGCGCAGACGATCAGGACCGGGCCCGTGAGGTACTCGATGAGGTAGCGCAGGAGCGCGAGGGAGTCGTCGTGGGCCGCGTGGAGGTCCTCGAAGATGAGGCACAGGGGGCCGTGGACGGCGTCCGCCTCGAGGAACGCCTTCAGGACGGCGCGACGGATGAGGTCGGCCTGCGCGGGATCGTCCTGCACCGCGCGGGTGAGCGGGCTGTCGCCGAACGCGAGCCCGATGAACTGGCCGAGGAAGTAGATGACGTCGCCGACCTTGCGGTCGCCCATCACGTGCGCGACCTGCGAGCGGACCTCGGCGCGGGCCGCGTCCTTGTCCATGCCGTCGGAGAGGCCGAAGCGGGCGCGCAGGAGCCGGGTGAAGACGCCGTACGCGGACGCCATGTCGCCGGTGCTGCCCGAGGTGACGCGCAGCGCGGCGGAGCCCTGGCGCCGCCGCTCGAGGAGCTCGCGCACGAGCCTGCTCTTGCCGATGCCCGGCGGGCCGACGAGCGTCACGGTCCGCGTGGAGCGCTCCCGCTCGACCGCGTCGAGCGCGCGGGCCAGGGCGGACAGCTCCGCCTCGCGCCCGATCAGCGGCGCGAGGGCGGGCGGCGCCGCGCCAATTGCACTGTCCTCTCGGCTCATCTCCTGGCCTCCACGTCCCCGGGTGCCGCAGCGCCGGACACGATGTCCGGAGCCTATACCAGGTTCGGCTTCGGTGGCGTGTGCGGTAAGCTGCCGAGCGTGGACGGCGAGGGCACGGGGACGTCGGGGAGCACGGCGCGCAGCGCCGCGGAGATCCGCGGGCGCATCACGGCTTGCTTCAGCCTGGTCGAGCTGCGCCGCTTCGCGGAGGAGCTCGGTGTGCCGGACATCCCCTGGGAGCGGGGGATCCAGGGAGCGGCGTACGAGCTCGTCCGCCGCTTCGAGCAGCGCCGCGAGCTCGGGCCGCTCGTCGAGCGCCTCCGCGCGGCGAGGCCGCTCGTGGAGTGGCCCGACACGCCGACGGTGCCGTCCGCCGCGTCGAGCGAGCCGGCGCACACCGACATTCCCCGGCCGGCGCCGCTGCCGAACCTCTCGCCGATGGTGGCCCCATCACCTCCCCTGGAGGTCGCGACGCTGGCGCCGCCGTCGATCGTGCCCACCCCGCGGACACCGAACGTCACCGCGCCGCAGCCCGCGAATGCGCGGCCGCCCGGCGCCGCGGGGCCGGCGCAGCTCCCGGCCGGCTCTCCGCGCGCCGGCGCGCCGGCGCGCGGACCGCGCCGCATCGACTCGCGGCTCGCGCTCGCCGCCCTGGGGCTCGTGGCGGTAAGCCTCATCGTGGCCTTCCTCATCGGCAGGGCGTCGAGCGCGCCGGGTGACGACGCGGCGCGCGGGAGCGCCGCGTCCGCGAGCGCCGCGCAGAAGGGCGCCCCACCGCCAGCGGCGCGGCCGGACGGGGTCGCGTCGCGCGCTGCCGCCGCGATCGACCACAGGATCGAGAGCCTGGCGCGGGCGTGCGAGATCCCGCCCGGCTCGGCGGAGGACGTGATGCGCCGCGCCTTCGAGCGCTGCGGGCCGTCGCCCGCCTCGGCGGGGCACCGGACGACGCCGGCGCAGCGGAGCGATCCGCCTGCCGCGCGGGCGCCGGGCGCGCTGCCGGCGTCTCCAGGGACGGGGCCCCGTCCGGCGGCCGCGACCGGCCTTGCGCCCGCCGGCGGCAACGCCGGGTGCGTGGGGGCGTGCGAGCGACGACACCAGGCGTGCAGGGCGACGCAGTGCGGTAAAGAGCCCACGCAGAGCACGCAGTACCAGCGTTACCAGGGCTGCCTGTCGGACTGTCTCGAGCAGGCGTCCAAGTGCCGCCTCGGCTGCCTCTGAGCCTCAGGGCGACGCGTCAGAGCGACGGCCGGCTGCGGCGCATCACGTTGACCGTGACGGTCGGCTCGTGCTCTGGGCAGCCGGTGCGACCGGACTGGCTCGGGTCGAAGTCGATGCGAAAGCAGGTCTTGCAGACGCAGAGATAGGCGTCGTGGAACTCGCGGAAGTTGAGGATGTCCGCGGCGAAGAGGCTGAGGACGATGTCGCTGAGCAGGTCTTCCTCGCGCGGGCACGGCTCCCACGGCCCGAGGCCCGCGGCGCGCAGGACGCGCCCGCTGTCGATGGCCGCCGCGAGGAAGCGATCGTCCGCGGCGGGCGGCATGAAGGCGCGAAGCGAGGCGAGCACCCGGAACCGCGCCGCGTCGACGAGCTGCTCGATCTCGGACGCATCCGGGGCCGCCGGGGCCTGATGGCCGAGCGCCACCTGCTTGGAGAAGCCCTCGGTCACGTAGGCCGGTCGCTGCATCCTCCCGGCGGCCACGAGGTGCTTCTCGAACCAGATCGCAAGCGCCGCCGCGCTCCGGGGAGGCCTGCCGACGAACGTGAGCGCCGCGAGCAGCGCGCGGCGCTCGTGATCGCTGGCGACGAGCGATGCCGCGGACGGCAGCGTGGGAATCGAGGTGTGGGAGTCCTCTTGCGGTTGCGGCATGAACGCCCCTTTGCTCCGCCCCAGTCTGCCCGAGGTCTTCTCTCGGGGTCCAGGCGCGACGGCGCCCCGGTCGGAGATTGCGGAACTTCCTGCAATGCGTCGCGTTACCGGCTCTTTGCCGCTTTGTAGTGAACGGCGCGAGGCGGATCTCAGTCCGTGATCTTGAGCGCTCCGCTGTCGTCGAGCGCGCCGCTCGCGTCGGCGCCATCCGAATTTGCCTCGATCTCCGCCTCGGACGCAGCGGGACGCAGGAACGACAGATCGAGGCCGCCCATGGGCTGCTGCGCCGCCGCGCGCGTGGCGGCGAGCGGCAGCGCCTCGGCGTTCGCAGCGGCGTGCGGGGCGGAGCGGCGCGCTTCCCGTTCAGGTCGCTTGTCGTCGCGGCGCGAGGGCTGCGCCGGGTCGCGCCGGCCGGCGCCGGGCTCGCGCGGCCGCTCCGGCGCGGGCGCCGCGGCGGCCTTCGGCCGGCGCGCGGCCTCGGCGCGCGCGGACGGCGGCGGTGTCCGGAGCGCCCTGTCCGTCTTCCTCGCGATGCGCGCGCGGGCGCGGGAAGGGGCGTTCTTCGCGAGCTCGACGCAGCTGCCGCGCATGGCCGCGGGGCAGGAGATGCGCACGTGCATGTGGTCGTCGTGCGACTCGGCGCCCGTGGGCTGCATCATCGCGAGCTGCGCGCGGACGATCAGCGCGCGGGAGACGCCGATCCGCTTGGCGTGAGCGATCAGCGCGGACCGGAGCGGATCGGCGATGAAGATGTGGCTCACGCGGGCGCGAGGATCGGTGAGCAGGTGCTGGACGAGCAGCCAGTTGCGCGGCAGGTCGAAGCGCGCCCCGGGCACGTTGGTCGAGGCGAGCCGGGCGTCGAACCGGAGGAAGATCGGCGCGTGGACCTGCTTTCCGCGCGCGTCGAGCGCGTAGAAGCCGAGGTCGACGTCGCGGCCGCTCTCGTGGGAGTTGTGGCGGTGGACCTCGCCGCCGCGCTGGCGCGACAGGTCGCCGACGTCGAGCACGGCGCCCGGGAAGCGCTTGGCCACGCCGCGCGCCGCGCGCTCGATCATGCCGACGAGCGCCGGTAGCCCCCAGCGGACGTCGGCGCCGGCGTAGGCGGGCACGACGCGGATGTCCTTGCGCGAGGTGTCGAGCCGCACGCCGCCCTCGAGGCGCCCTTCGTTGGGATGGCCGACCGACGAGGCGGGCGCCTGGGGCGCGGCCTTCTCCCTGGCCGGCCCGGACGATCGCGGGCCCGCGTCGCCGGCGCGAGGGCGGTGGCCCTTGGTGTCGTCCTTCGCGAGCCGCGCGCGCTTCGTCGCCCCGCGCGCCTTGGCGGCAGCGGCGTCCCGCGGCTTTGCTTCCGCGGTGGGGCGCGCGTGTGAGCGCGCCGGCGCATCCGGCGCCGCGGCGGCCGTCTGCGAGCCGGACAGGGAGAGCGCCAGGATCGTGAACAGCACGGAGAGCGGTCGAGGCACACCGGTGCGTTACGGGGTTTCGGCGGGCCGGGCCAAGAAGCCGGCGCCGCCTGGCCGCGCCCTCCGAGGGCCGCTCCCGAGACCTGCGCCGAGCCTGCGCCGAATGTGCGCTGGCAAGTGCGGTGAACGAGCGCTGGCGGACGCCACGCGCGCCTCATGCACCCCGGACACACGCGAGGTTCCCGCGGCCCGCCGGAAGCGCGGCCGAGGAGCGCGGATCACCTCGTGACGCCGCGCCGCGGCCGGCGCCGCCCGGCCCCTGTGCCGCGCTGCGGCGCCGGCGCCACGGCATGTCGTGGCGGCAGCGGAGGCTTTTGCCTCGCGGCCAGTTGGGCTACCTCTCGGTCGGCCATGGACAAGGTCTACAAGAGCGCGCTGGACGCCGTGAGGGACATCCCTGGCGGCGCCACGATCCTCTCGGGCGGCTTCGGCCTCTGCGGCATCCCGGAGAACTGCATCGCGGCGCTCCGGCAGCTCGGCACGAAGGATCTCGTGGTCGTGTCCAACAACTGCGGAGTCGACGCCTTCGGCCTCGGGATCCTCCTTCAGAACCGGCAGATCCGGAAGATGATCTCGTCGTACGTCGGCGAGAACAAGGAGTTCGAGCGCCAGTACCTGAGCGGCGAGCTCGAGGTCGAGCTCACGCCGCAGGGCACGCTGGCCGAGCGCATCCGCGCCGGAGGCGCCGGGATCCCTGCGTTCTACACGCCGACCGGGGCGGGCACGGCCATCAGCGAGGGCGGGTTGCCCGTGCTCTATGGCCCGGACGGCGCGGTGAAGAGGTACTCCGAGAAGAAGGAAGTGCGAAAGTTCGACGGCCGCGACTACGTGCTCGAGCCCGCCATCCGCGGCGACTTCGCACTCGTGAAGGCCTGGAAGGGCGACCGTTTCGGCAACCTCGTCTACCGCCACACCGCCATGAACTTCAACCCGATGATGGCGATGGCCGCGAAGGTGACGATCGCCGAGGTGGAGGAGCTCGTCGACGTCGGCTCGCTCGACCCGGACCACATCCACACGCCCGGGATCTTCGTGCACCGGATCTTCCAGGGCGAGCGCTTCGAGAAGCGGATCGAGCGGCGGACGGTGCGCAAGGCGTCGGCCGCCTAGGCGCGGGGACAGGGGACACGATGGGACTCACGCGGGAACAGATCGCGCAGCGCGCCGCGCTGGAGCTCAAGGACGGCTACTACGTCAACCTCGGCATCGGGATGCCGACGCTCGTCGCCAACTACATCCCGGCCGGGGTCGAGGTGGTGCTCCAGAGCGAGAACGGGCTGCTCGGCATCGGCCCCTACCCGGCCGAGGGCGCGGAGGATCCGGATCTCATCAACGCCGGCAAGGAGACCGTGACGATGCTCGCCGGCTCCGCGATCTTCTCGAGCGCCGAGTCGTTCGCGCAGATCCGGGGCGGCCACATCGACCTCGCGATCCTCGGGGCCATGGAGGTCTCCGAGAAGGGCGATCTCGCCAACTGGATGATCCCCGGCAAGATGGTGAAGGGGATGGGCGGGGCGATGGATCTCGTGGTGAGCGCGAAGCGCGTCGTCGTGATCATGGATCACGCGGCGAAGAACGGCGCGCCGAAGATCCTGAACGAGTGCGCGCTGCCCCTCACCGGGCGGGGCGTCGTCCACCGGATCATCACCGATCTCGCCGTGCTCGATGTGACGCCCGAGGGGCTCGTGCTGCGCGAGCTCGCGCCCGGCGTGAGCGCCCGAGAGGTGCAGGAGAAGACACAACCAACGCTCCGGGTCCCCTCCGACGTGAACGAGATGGACCTGGGGAGCGCCTGAGGGCTCGCCGATGACCTGGCCTGAAAAGACCCTGCCGACGACCGACGCGAGCGAGAAGCGCTCGCTGGGAGCGGGCGTGTTCCGTCGCTGCGACGGCTGCTCGCACACGCACGACGCCGCCGAGCTCGCGCGCACCTTCGAGGTGTGCTCGCAGTGCGGCCACCACCACAAGCTCGACGCCGACGGGTGGCGGAGGCTCCTGCTCGACGACGGCGAGCTCGCCGCGTGGGACGAGCACCTCGTCCCGAACGACCCGCTCCGGTTCAGCGACGGCAAGAGCTACCGGGACCGCGTCGCGGCGCTCCACAAGAAGGGCCGCGCGAAGGAGGCGATCGAGATCGGCCGCGGCAGGCTGGGCGGCCGCGACATCGCCTACGGCGCGTTCGTCTTCGCCTTCATGGGCGGGAGCATGGGCTCGGTCGTCGGCGAGAAGATCACCCGCCTGTTCGAGCGCGCGACGCGCGAGGAGCTCCCGGTGGTGCTCCTCCAGGCGTCGGGCGGCGCGCGGATGCAGGAGGGCATCCTCTCGCTGATGCAGATGGCGAAGAGCGTGGCGGCGCTCGAGCGGTACCGCAAGGCGCGGCTGCCGTTCCTGTCGGTGCTGCTCCACCCGACGACGGGCGGCGTCGCGGCGAGCTTCGCCTTCCTGGGCGACGCGAACATCGCCGAGCCCAAGGCGCTCATCGGCTTCGCCGGCCCGCGGGTCATCGAGAACACGATCCGGCAGACGCTGCCGGCGGGCTTCCAGCGGTCCGAGTTCCTGCTCGACCACGGGATGGTCGACGCCATCGTCCCGCGCCCCGAGATGAAGGCGTACATCGGGACGCTGCTCCAGCACCTCACGGCCAGCCGCCGGGCGCGGCGATGACCTCGGCGGCGCCGCGGCTGCCCGCGCTGCTCGAGGCGCTCGGGCAGCGGGCGCCGCGGGGGATGGAGCTCGGGCTCGGCCGGGTCCGCGAGGCGCTCTCCGCGCTCGGCGATCCCCACGAAGGCCTCCCGGCGGTGCACGTCGCTGGCACGAACGGCAAGGGCAGCGTGTGCGCGATGGTCGAGTCGATCGCGCGCGAGGCCGGGCTCCGGACCGGCCTGTACACGTCGCCGCACCTGTCTCGCTTCGCCGAGCGCATCCGCGTCGGGGGAGAGATGATCGGCGACGCGGCGCTCGAGCGCGCGCTCGCCGCCGCGCTCGAGCGTGTCCCCTCGCCGCTCACGTTCTTCGAGGCGCTGACGGTCGCCGCGTTCGTGGCCTTCCGCGAGGCGGACGTCGACCTCGCGATCCTCGAGGTGGGCCTCGGCGGGCGGCTCGACGCCACGAACGTGATCTCGGCGCCGCTCTGCACGGCGATCACGTCGATCGCGCTCGACCACCAGGCCGTGCTCGGCCCGACGCTGACGGACATCGCCCGGGAGAAGGCGGGCATCCTCAAGGCGGGCGCGCCCGCGGTGCTCGGCCCCCTCGATCCGGAGGCCGACGCCGCGATCGAGGCGGCAGCGCAGGCGATCGGCGCCGGGCCTCG
The DNA here is from genome assembly GCF_051530205.1 of Sorangium sp. So ce327. Classification (NCBI taxonomy): domain Bacteria; kingdom Pseudomonadati; phylum Myxococcota; order Polyangiales; family Polyangiaceae; genus Sorangium; species Sorangium sp. So ce327. The sequence continues at coordinate 8,610,528 of NZ_CP150330.1, forward strand.
CCTCCGCGTCGCGCCGGCGGAGCGCGGCGGGAGCGCGGGCGAGATCGCGGTGGGGCGCGGCGGGCGCGGGGCGGGCGCGACGCGCGTCGCCGGGCCGGGGCGCCGCGAGATCGAGGTGGAGCTCGGCCTCCGCGGCGCGCACCAGGCCGAGAACGCCGGCGTGGCGTGCGGTATCGCGTGGCAGCTCGCCGGGCGATGGCCCGAGGTCGAGCGGGCGCTCGCGGGTGGGCTCGCTGCGGCCCGCTGGCCCGGTCGCCTGGAGCGAATCGACGCGGGCGGCGCCCATGTCCTGCTCGACTGTGCGCACAACCCGCACGGCGCGCAGGCGCTCGCGGCGTGGCTCGACGAGGAGGGTCCGGGGGCGGCGCTCACCACGCTCGTGTTCGGGGCGATGGCCGACAAGGGGTGGGGCGAAATGCTACAGGTGCTCGCGCCACGAGCGCACCGCCGGTTCTATGTGACGCCGAAGGGCCGCGCGGCCGCGCCGCTCGATGCGCTGCGCGGGGTCGCGCCGGGCGAGGCGATCGGCGATCCGCGCGCCGCGGTGGCGCGCGCGATCGAGGCCGCCGCGCCCGGCGGGCTCGTGGTCGTGGCCGGCTCGATCTACCTGGTCGGCGAGGTGCGCTCGGCGCTGCTCGGCATCGTGGCGGATCCGGTCGTCACGCTCTGAAGCGGGCGCGAGCGGCGCGCTGTGCAGGCGCGTCGCTGCCCGCCGGCGCGCGGCGGGTGGCACGCGCGATGCCGTCCTCCGCGGCATGGCGTTCAGAAAGCGGCGTTCTCCGGTGCTCTTCTCTGCGGCGGCCCTCGTGGCGGCCGCGCTCGCGCGGACGGCGTTCCGCGCGCTTCGGCGGCTCGATCTGCGCGGCCGGGTCGTGATCATCACGGGCGGCTCTCGCGGCCTGGGGCTGCTGCTGGCCGAGGAGTTCGGCCGGCACGGCGCCCGGGTGGCGATCGCCGGCCGCGACGCGGAGGCGCTCTACCGGGCGGAGCAGCGGCTGCAGGCGCTCGGCGTCGAGGTGCACGCGGCGGCGTGCGATCTCGGCGACCGCGCCGCCGCCGAGGCGTTCATCGACGGCGTGGCGAGGGCGTTCGGCCGGATCGACGTGCTCGTCAACAACGCCGGCGTGATCCAGGTGGCGCCCATGCAAGACCTCCGGGTGGAGGAGCTCGACGAGGCGATGCGCTCGAACTTCTGGAGCGCGGTCCACGCGACGCTGCGCGCGCTGCCGCACCTGAGGCGGCATGGGCGCGCGGCGCGCATCGTGAACGTGGTGTCCATCGGCGGGCGCGTCGCCGTGCCGCACTTGCTCGGGTACAACGCGTCGAAGTTCGCGATGATGGGCTTCTCGGAGAGCGTGCAGGCGGAGCTCACGCACGGCGGCGCGAGGGGCCCGCGCGTCACGACGGTGATCCCGGGGCCGATGCGCACGGGGTCGATCTACAACGCCGCGTTCGGCGGCAGCCCGCAGCACGAGTTCGGCTGGTTCGGCCTGGCCTCGTCGCTCCCGATCGCGACGATCGACGCGCGGCGCGCGGCGCGGCGGGTGGTGGCGGCGGCGCGCGAGGGGCGCACCGAGGTGAAGCTCGGGCTGTCGTCGCACCTGCTGAGCTGGGCGCACGGCATCGCGCCGCAGGCGACGGTGAGGCTGATGGGCCTCGTCAACGCGCTCCTTCCGCCGCCGGGCGGCGGCGAGGGCACGACGAAGGGCCGAGACCTGCGCACGCCGGCGCAGGGATCGGTCTTGCTGCGCCTGAGCAACGAGGCAGCTCGGCGCAACAACGAGGCGCCGCCGGCAGCGGCGCGGTAATGGCCGCGCTGCACAAGCGGCGCAGCAGCGACCGCGCTGTAAACACGGCGCAGTAGCGACCGCGCTGTAAACACGGCGCGGTTGCTACTGCGCTGCAAAACGGCGCAGACGCGGCACGATAGCGGCCACGCCACAAAGCGGCGCGATGTAGGCCGCGTCAATGTCGCCGCGGCGGCGATTGGCCGTAGGCCGTCTTGGCAAAGGTTGCTAAGGGTGGTCTCCTCAGCCCCACACCACAGAGAGGGACCGTGCCGAAGCACACCAAGAAGGATCCTAGGGAGGGCGCTCCGTCGGCGACGGGCGAACCGCAGAAGCAGGCTGCAGGCCGCAAGCTCTTCGGCACCGACGGGGTGCGCGGCGTGGCGAACCAGCCGCCGATGACGCCCGAGATGGCGCTGCGGCTCGGGCGCGCGATCGCGTTCGTCGCGAGCCACGGGAAGGCGCGGCAGGTGCGGGTGGTGATCGGGAAGGACACGCGCCTGTCCGGCTACATGCTCGAGACCGCGATCGCGTCCGGCGTGTGCGCGATGGGCGGGCGCGTGATGCTCAGCGGGCCGATCCCCACGCCGGCGGTCGCGCAGCTCACGCAGAGCATGCGGGCCGACGCCGGGGTCGTGATCAGCGCGAGCCACAACCCGTACCAGGACAACGGCATCAAGATCTTCGGGCCCGACGGCTACAAGCTGCCCGACACCGCGGAGGAAGAGATCGAGCGGCTCATGGAGAGCCACGAGCTCGACGAGGCGCGGGTTGTCGGGGCGGGGATCGGCAGCGCGGTGAAGCTCGACGACGCGCGCGGGCGGTACGTCGTGTTCTGCAAGAACACGTTCCCCACGGCCCTCTCGCTCGACGGCGTGAAGATCGTCGTCGACGCGGCGCACGGGGCGGCGTACCGCGTGGCGCCCTCGGTGTTCACGGAGCTCGGCGCGAACGTGACGGCGCTCGGCGTGAAGCCGAACGGCCGCAACATCAACCGCGAGACCGGCGCCCTGCACCCGGAGCACGTGAAGGCCGAGGTGCTCAAGCGCGGCGCGGCCATCGGCATCGCGCTCGACGGCGACGCGGACCGGGTGATCATGGTCGACGAGCGCGGCGAGGTCGTGGACGGCGACGCGATCATGGCGCTCTGCGCGCTCCGGATGCTGCGCACCGGCAAGCTGCCGCGGAACACGATCGTGACGACGGTGATGTCGAACCTCGGGCTCGAGCGGGCGCTCAAGGCCCAGAACGGGCACGTCGTCCGCACGGCGGTCGGGGATCGCTACGTCGTCGAGGCGATGCGGAACGGCGGCTACTCGTTCGGCGGCGAGCAGTCGGGGCACCTCATCTTCCTGGACCACGCGACGACGGGCGACGGCATCGTGGCGGCGCTGCAGGTGCTCGCCATCATGATGGAGGAGGACAAGCCGCTGAGCGAGCTCGCCTCGAAGGCGATGCAGCGGGTGCCGCAGGTCCTGGAGAACGCGACGTTCGCGACGCGGCTGCCGCTCGACAGCATGCAGCGGACGCGGGTCACCGTGGATCGCATCGAGAAGACGCTGGGCGACAAGGGGCGCATCCTCGTGCGCTGGAGCGGGACGGAGCCGAAGCTCCGCGTCATGGTCGAGGGCGAGGACGCGTCGACCATCGGGGCGTACGCGCTCGAGATCATCGAAGCGGCCAAGCAGGACGTCGCTGGGGCATCGGCGTAGCTCGTAGCCAGGGCTGCCCGGCCCCCGGAGAGGGTGTCCTCTGCGCGGGGTGGGGGCCCCGCCGAACTCGGCGCACCCATGGATCATCCGGCGATGCCGGATGATCCATGGGTGCGCCTCAAACATCGGCCCATCCCCCACCCCGCGCAGAGGACACCCTCTCCGGGGGCCTACCGCTGCCTTGGGGACAGGCCGGCGCTGGCTACAGGGCGCGGCGCATGAAGAGGTCCTCGAGCGTCTCGCGGCGCGGCGCGACCTCGACGACCTGCGCGCCCGCCGCGAGCGACGCCCGCAGCACGTCGCGCACGCGCGCCTCGCCCTCCACGTCGACCACGACGACGTCGCCCCGGCGCGTGGTCGCGAAGCCCTTCGCGCCGAGATCGGCGAGGAGGCCTTCGCTCGCGCCCGCCAGGGTGACCTCGGTGCGCAGCACGTCGCCCCGCAGCAGCTGGCGGATCGCGCCGCTCACGACCACCTGGCCCTCGCGCAGGATCGCCACGCGATCGCACATCGCCTCGACGTCGCTCAGGATGTGCGTCGAGAAGAAGATCGTCCGGCCCTGGTCGCGCTCGGCGAAGATGAGATCGCGCACCTCCTTGCGGCCGACCGGATCGAGGCCGCTCATCGGCTCGTCCAGGATCAGCATCTCCGGATCGGCGACCAGCGCGGCCGCCAGCCCCGTGCGCTGCAGCATCCCCTTTGACAGCCGGCGCACCTGCCGATCCGCCGCGTACGCGATCTTCACCTGATCGAGCACCTCCATCGCCCGCCTGCGCAGCGCAGCGCCGCTCATCCCGGAGAGGCGACCGCAGAGCTCCACGAACTCGCGCGGGGTGAGGTAGGGGTAGACGTACGGGTTCTCCGGCAAGAAGCCGATTTTCCGGCGCGCCTCGGGCGACGGCACGCGCGCGCCGAACAGGTACGCCTCGCCGCCGGTCGGGGCGATGAGGCCCGTCAGCATCTTGATCGTCGTCGTCTTGCCGGCCCCGTTCGGCCCGAGAAAGCCGAAGATCTCGCCGCGCCGTACGTCGAAGCTCACCCCCTTGACCGCCTCGACCGCCTTCCGGCGCAGGAAGCCCACCCGGAACGTCTTCAGGAGGCCGCGGACGTCGATCAGCAGCTCGCCCTCCGGCGCCCCTTCCTCGGCGGAGCTGGCCGGCGCGGCACCCCGGTCGCGCGGCTCGACGATGCGCTCGGCTGCGTTGCTCATGCGCCCTCCTCCCCCTCGGGGCTCTCGCCCGGCGCGCCGTCTCCCGGCCGCGCCCGGCCGCGCGCGTTGGCCGCGCTGTACTCGTGCAGCTTGTACTGGATCTTGCGCGGGCTGATCCCGAGGATCGTCGCCGCCTTCGAGGTCGAGCCCTTGCACGCCTCGAGCGTGCGCAGGATCGCGTAGCGCTCCAAGTCGTAGATGGTGCTCCCGGGGACGCGCGGCATCGCGTCGACGGACTCGGCCGGCTCGGACGACATCTGCGCCGGCAGGTGCCGGAGCTCGATGCGCGCGCCGTCGCAGAGCACCGCCGCCCGCTCGATCGCGTTCTCCAGCTCGCGCACGTTGCCGGGGAACGAGTAGGACGTCAGCGCCGACAGCGCCTCGTCGGTGAAGCCCTCGATGCGCTTGCCGTTCTCCTGCGCGTAGCGGCCGAGGAAGAACGTCGCGAGCTCGGGGATGTCGCTCCGGCGCTCGCGGAGCGGCGGGATCTCCAGGGTGACGACGTTGAGCCGGTAATAGAGGTCCTCGCGGAACACCCCCTCGGCGATGCGCTGGCGCAGATCGCGGTTCGACGCGGCGAGGATCCGCACGTCGATCTTGAGCGTCTCGTTGCCGCCCACCCGCTCGAACGTCCGCTCCTGCAGGAAGCGCAGGAGCTTCACCTGCGTGGCGAGCGGGATCTCGCTCACCTCGTCCAGGAACAGGGTGCCGCCGCTCGCCTGCTCGAAGCGGCCCTCGCGGCGGCCGACGGCGCCGGTGAAGGCGCCGCGCTCGTGGCCGAACAGCTCGCTCTCGAGGAGCGACTCGCTCAGCGCGGCGCAGTTCAGCCGGACGAGCGGCGCCTTCGCCCGCGGGCTGGCGCGGTGGATCATCTCGGCGATGAGCTCCTTGCCCGTGCCCGTCTCGCCCACGATCAGCACGCTCGCGCGGCTCGGCGCCACCTGCTCGACCAGCCGGAGGACCTTCGCCATGCTCGGGTGGCTCGCGATCACGTGCCCGAACGCGTTGCGCTCGCGCAGCCGCTCGCGCAGCCGCGAGTTCTCCTGGAGGAGCCGCGCCCGCTCCACCGCGCGCTCGACCACGACCGCGAGCACTGAGAAATCGAGCGGCTTCGTCAGGTAGTTGTACGCGCCCTTCTTCACCGCCTCGACCGCGCTCGAGATGGTGCCGAACGCGGTCATGACGACGAAGGTCGCGTCCGGCAGCGCGAGCTGCGCCTTCTCCATCATCCGGATGCCGTCGAGCCCAGGCATCTTCAGATCGGTCAGGACCACGTCGGGCGCGAACTCCTCGAGCTTGCCGAGCGCCTTGAAGCCGTCGGCCGCGGTCTCGGTCGTGTACCCCTCCTCGCGGAGGATCTCCGAGAGCGCCGCGCGCGCGTTGGCCTCGTCGTCGACGATCAGGATGCGCCCGCGGGATGCCATGGTGATGGCTTTCCTAGCATGCGCGTCCGCGGAATTGGACGGCTGCTCGGCCCCGGCCGAGCGGCGGCGGGGACCGCGGGCGCTCTGGTCGAGCACGTTTGCGACCGAGGCGCCGGCGCGGCGGCGCGGCGGCGCGGCGGCGCGGCGCCGTGCCTCGCGCAGAGAAGGCCGAAGGGCTCCGCATCACCGCGCGGGGGATGCCGTACTTATCGAGCCGTACGGCGCGCCTGTCGCGGAGCTGCTGTCAGCGAAAACCGCTGTTTCACGCGCCGCCCGGAGTGATACAACGGGCCGCGCGCGAGGTCTCCACCGTCCCGATTGGCGGGCGTTTCCTTGTTCGATCTCGCGGGTGAGGCTCGATGCATACGCTTCGGAAGGTGTTTGCCGACAGGCCCCGGCGCGCTGCGCTCACGGCGCTGCCGCTCGTCGGCTCGCTCACGCTCGCGGGCGCTGCCGAGGCGCAGCAGCCGCAGCCGCCCTTCGGACCTCAGCCGATCCCAGGCCAGCCCGCGCAGCCGCCCGGCGCTTTCGGGCCCGAGCAACCTCCCGTGCAACCCGGCCCCTTCGGGCCGCAGCCAGGTCAGCCCGGCCCCTTCGGGCCGCAGCCAGGTCAGCCCGGCCCCTTCGGGCCGCAGCCAGGTCAGCCCGGCTCCTTCGGGCCGCAGCCAGGTCAGCCCGGCCCCTTCGGGCCGCAGCCGGGCTTTCCGGGCGACGCTCCGCCGCAGTTCGGGCCGCAGCCGGGCCAACCGCCGCCGGACGGGAGCGTCTCTTTCGGCGCGCAGGCGTCGGTCGGTGATCAGGGCCTCCAGGCCAGCGCGACGGCGCCGACATCCACCGCGTGGGACGAGGAGGAGCGGGCGCTCTCCCTCACCGCGCAGCCGAACCTGTGGGGCTCGACCGGCCTTCTCAGGACGTCGTACGCGGGCTCGGGCGCGCCGGGCACCTTCCGGGTGTCGTTCCTGCTCGACTGGTTCTCCACGAGCGGCTTCCTCTGCGATCCGGCGGAGTCGACGCTCGCCGGTCACCCGATCACGTGCGGTCCTGACGCGAAGGAGGACTCGGCGAGCCACGTCGGAGCGTTCTTCGCGCTGAACGCGACCCCCCTGCCCTTCCTCGAGGGGTACGCGTCGATCCGCACGTTCGCGAACGCGAACGACCAGGGTCGCCCGCGGCTGCTGCAGGTGCTCGGCGACACGACGTTCGGCGTGAAGGCGTTCACCCCCACGAAGATCGGCAAGCCGTTCTCCTTCGGCGGCGAGGCGCAGCTGCTCCTGCTCAACGGGACCGGCAGCGTCGGCCTCGCCGGCGGCGGCACGAGCGCGGTCTTCCGCGGGCTCGCGTCGCTCGATCTGCGCAAGCCGCAGGGCAAGGGGTTCCCGCTGCGGGTGAACGTGAACCTCGGCTACAAGCTCGACAACTCCGGCGTCCTCGTGGAGGAGGTCGAGAAGGCGCGCGCGAAGGCGTTCACGGACGATCGCGAGCGGCAGCCGATCTCGCGGATCGAGCGGTTCGGGCTCGGCATCAACCGCGTCGACTTCTTCCAGACCCACCTCGGCGTCGAGGTGCCGCTGCCGAAGGTGCAGCCTTACCTGGAGTACACCCTCGACATCCCGGTGAACCGGCAGGGTTACGAGTGCCACACGAAGACCGTGTCGCGCGGCGACGTCTGCCTCGGGCTCGACGACTTCGCGTCTCCTGACCCGCAGAACCAGGGCGGACCGGGTTATGCCGCGGCGCCGTCGCGGCTGTCGCTCGGCGTGCGGGTGACGCCGTTCGAGAAGGCGTTCCGCGGGCTCTCCGGGCACGCGGCGTTCGACCTCGGCCTGTCGGCGACCTCCGTGTTCATCGAGGAGGTCGCGCCTCAGGCGCCGTGGACGCTCTATCTCGGGATTGGCTATGCGTACGACACGAAGCAGAAGGAGCCGCCGCCGGCCCCCGCGCCGCAGATCATCAAGGAGCCGCCGCAGCTCGTGCCGGCGCCGCAGACCTTCGCGCGCGGCTTCGTGCACGAGCAGAACAAGCCCGACGGGGCGGTGGCGGACGCCATCGTGACGATCGAGGGCGCGGCGCAGCCACCGTACGCGACAGGGCCGGACGGCCGCTTCCTCACACGGCACCTCGAGCCGGGGACGTACACCTTCAACATCCGGGCGAACGGGTACAAGCCCGGCACCTGCCAGGCGACGATCCTCCCTGGCGGGGCAGCGCCGGGGCAACCCGGGGCGTTCGGCCCGCAACCCGGGCAGCCTGGGCCTTTCGGCCCGCAACCCGGGCAGCCTGGGCCTTTCGGTCCGCAGCCCGGGCAGCCCGGCGCCTTCGGTCCGCAACTCGGACAGCCTGGGCCCTTCGGCCCGCAGCCCGGGCAGCCCGGCGCCTTCGGTCCGCAACTCGGACAGCCTGGGCCCTTCGGCCCGCAGCCCGGGCAGCCCGGCGCCTTCGGTCCGCAGCCCGGACAGCCGGGTCCCTTCGGTCCGCAGCCCGGACAGCCTGGGCCCTTCGGCCCGCAGCCCGGACAGCCTGGGCCCTTCGGTCCGCAGCCCGGCGGGCCTGGCGCTGCGCCGAGCCCGACGCAGCCGCAGGGGCCGACGTTCGTGGACGTCGACTGCTCGCTCGAGGCGCTGCCCAAGACGGGCAACATCGTCGGGACGGTGAAGGACGCGGAGAGCGGGGACGCGGTCGCTGGCGCGACGATCCGGCTGGTCGACGCCGCGGGCCGCGAGCAGACGGCGACGGCCGACGGCAGCGGCGCCTTCCGTTTCCCCGACCTGCCGGCCGGCGCGGTGACGCTCAAGGTCGAGGCGCAGGGCTACATGAACCACGTCAACCAGGCCGACGTCCGGACGAGCGAGGACACGCGCGCCGCCCTCACGGTGAACAAGCGGCCGAAGATCTCGCTCGTGAAGGTGCTGGGCAACGAGATCAAGATCTCGCGGCAGATCCACTTCGAGACCGACTCGGCGAAGATCCTCGGCGACTCGAACGCGCTGATGGAGGAGATCGCGGACGTGCTCCAGCGGAATCCGAACATCCGCAAGGTCGAGATCCAGGGGCACACCGACAACACGGGCGGGCGTGAGCACAACCAGACGCTCAGCGAGGCCCGGGCGAACGCGGTGCGCGCCTGGCTGATCCGGGCCGGCGTCGACGGCTCGCGGCTGCTCGCGAAGGGCTATGGACAGGACCGCCCCGTCGCGCCGAACGTCACGCCCGCGAACAAGGCCAAGAACAGGCGCGTTCAGTTCATCATCGTGGAGAAGTGAGCCAGGTCCGCCGACGGGCGGGCCCCGCATCCGGCCGCGCCTCGGCGTCGCTTGTCGGCGCCGGGGCGCTGCGATAGGGCACGCGCATGATCAAGCAGGTCATCGCGACCGCGCTGGCCGTGGTGGCGGGTTGCGCGGCGCCCACCCCGGCGCCCGATGCCCGGCCAGCCGAGAGCGCCCGGCCCTCCTCGGTCGGCGCCGCGCCAACGGCGGCAGCAGCGACGGCAGGCGCCAGCGCGGCCGAGGTGGCGTCAGCGCCTCGCCCGGAGGACGCAAGCGCGGCGGAGCCTCCGCAGGACGGGGGCGATCGCGCGGCCGCCGACGCGCCCGACGCATCGCCCGGCCCAGGAGCGGCGCCCAGCGCGGGCGCCGACCCCAGCGCCGCGACCTCCGCCCGCGCGGACAACAAGATCCTGCCGGCGCTCGAGAGCGAGGAGCTCACGGCGCGCGCCAGTGCGTTGTTCGACGCCATCGTGAAGAAGGAGCCGGCGCTGGCCGAGCCCTTCTGGTTCCCCAAGGAGCCGTTCATCCCGCTCAAGGACGTGAAGGATCCCGGCAAGTACTGGGACAACCTCCACGCCGCTTACGTGAACGACGTGAAGTCGATGCATCGGAAGCGCAAGAGCTGGGAGGGGGCGCGGTTCGTCGGCTTCGTGGTGGGCTCCAAGCCGAAGTGGGTGCCTCCGGGGGACGAGGTCAACAAGATCGGCTATTACCGCTCCTTTCACGGCAAGCTGAAGTACGAGATCGACGGGAAGCCGGCGAGCCTGGACGTCCACACGATCATCTCGTGGCAGGGCCGCTGGTACATCACGCACCTCGGCGACTTCAAGAAGCGCTAGGCGTCCGCGCCCGTTCTTGTGGACGCTGCGCGGGCGCGCCGCCATGGTCTCCGCGTGGCGCCGCTCGTCTCCGTCTTGCTTCCATACCGGCAGGCGGAAGCGACGATCGAGGAGGCGCTGGAGAGCGTGCTCGCCGAGCGCGCGGTCGACCTGGAGGTGGTCGCCGTGGACGACGGGTCGACGGACGGCGGCCCTGCCAGGGTCACGCGCATCGCGCAGCGCGATCGCCGCGTCCTCCAGGTCGCGACGGGCGGTGTGGGGATCGCGCAGGCGCTCTCCCGCGCGGCGGAGGTGGCGCGCGGCGAGCTCCTCGCCCGCATGGATGGCGACGACATCTCGGTCGGCGAGCGGCTCGCGCGACAAGCGGAGACGCTCCTCCGGGATCCGCGGCTCGGCGTCGTCGGGGCCCGCGTCGAGGCGTTCGCTGCCGGGCCGATCGGCGAGGGCATGCTGCGCTACGTCGACTGGCTGAACTCGATCGTCACCCCGGAGGATCACGCGCGCGAGATGTTCGTGGAGTCCCCGCTGTGCCACCCGTCGGTGATGTTGCGGCGGAGCGCGCTGGAGCAGGTGGGCGGGTTCCGGGAGGTCCCGTGGGCGGAGGACTACGACCTGTGGCTGCGCCTCGACGCCGCGGGCGCGCGGATGGCGAAGCTCCCGGAGCTCGGCCTGCGCTGGCGGCACCGCGAGGGGCGCGCCACCTTCGCCGATCCGCGGTACGCGATCGCGCGGTTCCTCGAGGCAAAGGCGCACTACCTCGCGAGGAAGCTGGGCCCAGCGCGCCCGGTGGCCGTGTGGGGCGCGGGAAAGACAGGCCGGCGGCTGGCGAGGGCGCTCGCCCGGAACGGCGTGGCGCCCGCGCGGTTCGTGGACATCGATCCGCGCAAGATCGGCCGGATCGCGCAAGGCGCGCCGATCGTCGACCCGTCGCGGCTGGAGCGCGGCGCAGAGACCCTCGTCGTCGCCGTGGGGGCGCGGGGGGCGCGCGCGCTCATCCGCGGCCACCTCGCGGCGCGCGGCTTCGTCGAGGGCTCCGACTACGTGTGCGCCTCCTGAGCGCGCGCCAGGCGACGCTTTGCAACCGCGCGCTCTTTTGGGAGGATTCGATCCCACAGCGATGCGGGTCCCGGTGCTCACGAGCAAGCTCGACTTCCCTCCGCCAGAGCGCGCGACCCCCGAGGGGATCGTGGCCGTGGGCGGCGAGGCCTCGCCGGAGCGGCTGCTGGCCGGCTACCGTCGGGGCATCTTCCCCTGGCCTCACGAGGGGCTGCCGCTGCTCTGGTTCTCCCCGGATCCGCGCTTCGTCCTGCCGCCGCGCGAGGCGCACGTCCCGCACTCGCTGCGCAAGCGGGTGCGCCGGGGCGAGATCGAGGTGCGGACCGACACGGCGTTCGAGCGGGTCATGCAGGCCTGCAGCGCCGTGCCGCGCCCTGGGCAGAACGGCACGTGGATCACCGAGGAGCTCATCGCCGGCTACACGGCGCTGCACGCCGCCGGGGTCGCGCACAGCATCGAGGCGTGGTCGAACGGCGAGCTCGTCGGCGGCCTCTACGGCGTGTCGCTGGGGCGGATGTTCTTCGGCGAGTCGATGTTCGCGCGCGCGCCCGACGCCTCGAAGGTCGCGTTCGCGACGCTCCTCGGGAACCTCGTCGCCTGGGACTTCGCGCTGGTGGACTGCCAGGTGTACACGGACCACCTGGAGCGATTCGGCGCCGTGGAGTGGCCGCGGCGCGAGTTCCTCGGCGCGCTGAAGGCGGCGCTCGACGCCCCGACCAGGCTGGGACCGTGGCGCTTCGACCTCGATCCCCCGCAGGCGATCGAGCGGCTCATCTCGCGTTGATCGCCGCCGAGCTTCGGCCGCACGCCGCTCGACCCCGCGCTAGCGCTCGCCGCCCGAGCCGTCCTTGATCTCTCGGAGCAGCTCCTCGATCCGCCGCTCGGCGTCGGGACCCTCGTCGTAAAAGAAGCGCAACGTCGGCACCACGCGCAGCCCCATCGTGCGGGCGACGTCCCTGCGCAGCCGGCCCGACGCCGCCTCTAGCCCCTTGAGCAGGGCGCGGCGCGCCGCTGCGTCCTCCGCGCCGAACTCGTGGCGCACGTGGACCTTCGCGCTCTGCAGGTCGTCGGTGATCTCCACGCGCGACACGAGCACGCCGGCGATCCGCGGGTCACGCAGATCTCGGAGCAGGTTGGACAGGTCCTCACGGAGCCGCTCGGCGACCCGCGTCGCCCGCTTCACCACGCCGCTCATTCGTCGTCCTCTGCGTCCTCGAACATGTCCGAGGACGCTCCCAGATCTCCATCGTCACGGCCGAGCGCCTGCTCGATGCCGCCCTGCACCCCAGCGCCTCCATCGCCGAACGGCACGATCTCGGTCGCCCGATCCGTGAGGACGGCGTGCGGCAGCGACCCCGCCATCGCGGCCACGTCCGCGAGGACCTTGTCGCACATGACCGACGAGTTCGAGACGACCGCGACGCCGAGCGTCGCCCGCCTCGGATCGTCGAGCACGCCGACCTCGGCGATCGAAACGCGCATCCGGCCCTGCGCCCGCTCCTTCAAGGAGCGCACCACGCTGCGCTTGTCCTTGAGGGAGCGGGCCCCGACGATATCGAGACGGAGACGGAGTACACCCACGAACATCGGATGAGGCTCAGAGCTTCGTCTTGACCTCTTCGATCTCGAAGCTCTCGATGATGTCGCGCTCCTTGATGTCCGAGTAGCCCTCGAGCGAGATACCGCACTCGAACCCCTCGACCACCTCTTTCACGTCATCCTTGAACCGGCGCAACCCGGACAGGCGACCCGTCCAGACCACGGCGTTGTCCCGGATGAGGCGCGCCTCGCCGGTGCGCTTGACCGAGCCGCTGATGGCCATGCAGCCGGCGACCGTGCCCGCCTTCGTGATCTTGAAGACCTGGCGGACCTCGGCGCGGCCGAGGACCTTCTCCACCTTGGTCGCGGGGAGGAGCCCCTCCATCGCGCTTCGGATGTCGTCGACGGCGTTGTAGATGATGTTGTAGAGCCGGATCTCGACGCCTTCGTTCTCGGCCAGAGCGCCCGCCTTGCCGGCCGGCCTGACGTTGAAGCCGACGATGATCGCCTTCGACGCGACCGCCAGGTTGACGTCGCCCTCGGTGATGCCACCGACGGCGCCGTTCACGATCGTGACCTTCACCTTCTGGGTCGAGAGCTTCGCCAGCGCGTGGACGATCGCCTCGACCGAGCCCTGCACGTCGCCCTTGATGATCAGCTTGAGCTCGAGCTGATCGGCCTCCTGCAGGTTCTTCGTGATGGACTCGAGCGAGACGCGCGAATCCTGCGGGATGAGCGTCTTCGACGCCTTCTTGCGGCGGGTCTCGGCGATCTCCTCCGCGGTCTTCCCGTCCTTGACGGCGTGGACGGGATCGCCCGCGCTCGGCACCTCGTTGAGGCCGAGGACCTCGACGGGCGTCGCGGGGCCGGCCTCGGCGACGGAGCGCCCGAGCTCGTCGGTCATCGCCCGGACCTTGCCCCACGCGGCGCCGGCCAGGAGGATGTCGCCCGTGCGGAGCGTGCCGTCCTGGACCATGACGCGCGCGACCGGGCCGCGGCCACGATCGAGCAGCGCCTCGATGACGGTGCCGCTGGCGCGCTTCTTCGGGTTGGCGCGGAGGTCCTGGACCTCGGCGAGGAGCAGGACCGACTCGAGGAGCTGGTCGATGCCCTGCCCCATCTTCGCCGACACGCTGCAGAACATCGTCTCGCCGCCCCACTCCTCGGGCTGCAACCCGAGCGCGGCGAGGTCGCGCTTGATCTTGTCGGCGTCGGCGCCCGGCTTGTCGATCTTGTTCACCGCGACGAGGATCGGCACCTTCGCGGCCTGGGCGTGCGAGATCGCCTCCTTGGTCTGAGGCATCACGCCGTCGTCGGCCGCGACCACCAGGATCACGATGTCGGTGAGCGAGGCGCCGCGGGCGCGCATCGCCGTGAACGCCTCGTGACCCGGCGTGTCGAGGAACGCGATCGTGCCGCGCGGCGTCTCGACGCGGTAAGCGCCGATGTGCTGCGTGATACCGCCGGCCTCTCCCTCGGCGACCGTGGCCTTCCTGATCCTGTCGAGGAGCGAGGTCTTGCCGTGGTCGACGTGGCCCATGACGGTGACGATGGGCGGCCGGATCTCGACCTCCTCGTCGGTGTCGGCCCCGGCCTGCATGGCCGCGGTCAGCGTGTCCTGCTCGCTGACGGCCACGTCCTCGACGCTCCAGCCGAACTCGCTGGCGAGGATCTTCGCGGTTTCGGCGTCGAGCGTGCTGTTGATGTTCACGCCCGTCATGCCCATCGACAGGAGCCGCATGAGCACGTCCGTCGCCTTCAGGCTCATCTTCGCGGCGAGCTGCTGAAGCGTGACCTGCTCCTCGATCTTGATGACCTTCTTGTGCGAGGCCATCTCCTGCGTGGAGACCTGGACCGGCTTGCGCGGGAGCCCGCCGCCTCCCGGGCGCTGCCGCCCGAACATCCCCGGGCGAGTGTTCCGACCGCCCATGGGCCGGCCGCCCGGACCGAAGCTAGGACCGCCAGGGCGCGCTTGCTGGGCGTTGGCGCGCGGATCGTAGGTCGTGCGGCGCGCCGGCGGTGTGCCGGTGCGTGCAGCCGGCATCGTGACGCCGGGGCGCCCCTGCCAGACCTCGATGCCGGTCTTCGGCGGCGAGGACGGGCGACGCGGCGCCTGTCCCGGCGCGCCGGCCGGCTCTTCCGGCTTGGCCGCGGGCGCCGGCGCAGGCGGCGTGGTCGGCCGAGCGCCCGGGCGGGCGGCGGCCGGAGCTGCAGGCCGCTGCGGCGCGGGCGGCGGCGACGTCGGCCGCGACGCCCCCTGCGCTGGAGCAGGCGCGGGCGCCGAGGGCGCGGCTTGCGGCCGGGTCGGCGTCTGCGCCGCGGCTGCTGCGGCAGGCGCAGGCGCTGCGGCAGGCGCAGGCGCTGCGGCAGGCGCAGGCGCTGCGGCAGGCGCCGCTGCTGCGGGCGCTGCGGCAGGCGCAGGGATCGGCGCGGGCGCAGCCGCCTGCGCGGGGGCGGCAGCTGGCGCCTCGGGCGCAGCCGCGGCGGGGACGGGCGCCGGCGCGGCGGCGGTGGCGGGCGGCGCCGCGACAGGCGGCGCAGGCTTCGGCTCGGGCGAGGTCACCTTCGTCTCCTCCGCGGCCGCGGACGCCGCGGCAGGCGCGGTTGCTGCGGGAGCGGGAGCCGCCGGGGGCGGCGGCGCAGGGGGCGCAGCCGCAACAGGCGGCATCGCCGGGGCAGGCGCATTGGGCGCGGGTGCGGGAGCAGGCTCGCGCGGGCTCACGGCGACGACCGGCTCGGGGGCCGGCGCCGAGGGCGCTGCGACGGGAGCGGCGGGCGGCGCAACGGGGCGACGGGGCGCTTCTTCCTGAGCGGCGCGCTCGAGCGGCGGCGAAGCCAGAGCGGGCTCAGCCGCAGGCCGAGAGGGCGCAGGCTCCGGAGCAGCGCGAACGGGCGCCTCCGACAGGTCAGGCCCGCGGCCCGGCGAGGACGGCTCGGGCTCTGCCCCGGGCCGTGCGCGGCGCTTGACGACCGTGGGGCGGATCCTCTCCTCCACCACCTCAGGCGACTTTTGCCGCTCGAGGTGCCGCTTCACCCGCTCGACGACGTCGGACTCGACGGCGCTCATGTGATTGCGCACGTCGCCTATACCCATGGACTGGAAGAGCGCGACCAGCGTCTTCTGGTCCATGTTCAGCTGCTTGGCGACCTCGTAGACCCGGACTTTGCTCATGCACCTCGCTCCACGTTAACCAATCCGCCTCACCCATCCGCGCGGGCGACGATTTGCGGCCACTCTGTCCACCGTCGAGGCGCGTCCGGTAGGACCGGACACCGCCGCCCTGCCCCCGACCGCGCCGCCTCCCCCCATGCCCGGCGCAGTAGCAAGAAGCCGACCGGACTCACTCTCCGGCACCCGCCGCTCGTCGCGGCTGGTAAGCGCGCCCTCCAGGCTGCCGGGTCTTCCCCCGACATCCTCGGACGCCGAGAGAACCCCGGCCCCGGAGTTCTCGCGCTCCACGCCCGACGTCCCCGGCCCGCGGCGACGCGAGAGGCCAGCATGGCCAGGCGGCGCCTTGCGTTGCTCGGGGCTCCCACCCTCCTCCGATCGGGCGGCCGCGCTGCGCGAAGGCCGCCCCCTGCGACCGGCGCCGCGGCGCCCGCCCTCCGCGGCGTCCTCGCCCCGCTCGACGCGCGCGCACGTGTCCACGACGTGCGCGGCGTTCGCGATGGCAGCGGCGATCGACGCCGCCGAGATCGCCATCACGGCCACGTCGCGCTCGCGCGGGCCGCCCGCCAGAGCGCCGAGCCCCTGCTTGCTGCCCCACGCGACGGCGCGCCCTTCGGCGACGGCGCGCCGGACCTCCGGCAGATCCGCGCCTGCCGCGGCGTCGCACGCGACCAGGACGAGCGCGGCCTCACCGCGCACGCACGACCCAACGACCGCATCGGCGCCGATCGCCGCGCTCTGGGAGCGGACGGCGGCACGGACGAGCCCGTGGAGCCGGCGCTCGGTAGCCCCTCGGATCGCCCGCGCCAGCGAGACGGTCGTGAGCGGCTCGACGCCCTGCGCCTGATCGCCGGCGCCCTCGGCGCCTCCTCCAGCGGCCCCCACGATCGCGTGGACACGTCCCTTCGCGGCGCGGGCGAGCCCCCGGGCGACCGCCGCCGAGAGGCAGCCCTGCTGCGGGTGGACGTGTGCGCCCCGCCCGAACCCGCCGTCGCCGGGATCGACCGCGACCACACCGCCGGGACCAAGGATGAGCCGGACGAGCGGACGAGCGCCGCGGACGTCGTCGACGCCGACGCGCTCCCCGCAGCCGACGCACGTGCGCACTCGCCCCTTCTCGAAGGGCTCACGCTCACCCGCGTCGCTCTGTCTGCTCACTGCTGATCCCATCCTCGGCCCTCTGCTTCTCCTCGCAGCCTACGCGTGCCTCACTTCTGCGGCGCGACGAACGTCCGCCCGCGCCGCATCGAGCACCTTCTGCTCGCTTTCAACGAAATCCCGCGCCCCCTGCTTGATGGCGCGCGCCTTCTTGATGCCGAGGCCGGTGCGGATCGCCAGCCGATCCTCGTCCTCCCGCAGCACGTCCTCGACGCTGCGATACCCGGCCTCCTCGAGCAACACCACCGTCCGATCGCCGACGCCGCGGATGAACATCAGCCGCTCGCGGTCGGTGAGCGGCTCGGTGCGCGAGCTCGCGGAGCGGATGCGCTCCTGCCGCAGCCGCTCCATCGTCGTGTCCGCCTGCGACTTGATGCGATCGGCGGCCTCGACGCCGCCGAGACCCGGGATGGCCGCGAGCTCCTCGACCGAGGCCTCGCTGACCTCCTCGAGCGCGCGGAAGCCGAGCCGGTACATGGACTTGGCGATCTGCTCCGTCACCACGTCCATCTGCTGCAAGGCGGAGATCGCCTCTTCTTCCATCTGCTTGAACTTGGTCTCGCTGATGATGTCGAGCTTCCAGTTCGTCAGCTGCGCGGCGAGCCGCACGTTCTGGCCCTTGCGCCCGATCGCGAGCGACAGCTTCTCGTCCGGGACCACGAGCTCCATGCGCCCGTCGGCCTCGTCGACGATCACCTTGTGCACCTCGGCCGGCTGGATCGCGGCGATGACGTAGCGCGCCGGATCCCGATCGAACGGCACGATGTCGATCTTCTCGCCGCGGAGCTCCTGGACGACCGCCTGCACACGCGAGCCCTTCATGCCCACGCACGCGCCCACCGGGTCGACGTCCGCGTCGCGGCTGGTCACCGCGATCTTCGAGCGGGCGCCCGGCTCCCGGGCGACCGACACGATCCGCACGATGCCCTCGTAGATCTCGGGGACCTCGGCCTCGAAGAGCTTCTCGACGAGCCGGGGATCGGAGCGAGAGAGGATGACCTGCGGGCCGCGGGCCTCGCGATCGATGTCCTTCACGTACGCCACGATGCGGTCCCCGGGCCGGTACGTCTCGCGCGGCGTCTGCTCGCGGAACGTGAGCACGCCCTCGGTGCGGCCGATGTCGACGATGATGTTGTTGCCCTTCTCGAACCGCCGCACAATGCCGCGGATGAGCTCGCCCTTGCGATCCTTGTACTCGTTGAAGATGAGATCGCGCTCGGCGTCGCGCACGCGCTGCAGCAGGACCTGCTTCGCCGTCTGCGCGGCGATGCGCCCGAAGGTCGTGCGGCCGTGCTTGAGCTTCAGGATGTCGCCGTATTCCTTGTCCTGATCGCGCGCCTTCTCCGCGTCCTCGGGCCGCCAGAAGACCTGGAAGCCGAGCTCCTCGCCCAGGGTCGCATCCAGCTTCAGCTTGTCCACGTCAGTGATGGAGATCTCGCGCTCCGGCTCCGTCACGGCCTCGACCACGGTCATGTACTGGAAGAGGTCGATCTGCCCGGTGTCCTCGTTGAAGCGCGCCTCGAGCTCGCGGGTGGGGCCGAAGACGCTCTGCGCGGCCTTCAAGATCGCGGCCTCGATCGTCTCGACGAGGATCTTCTTGTCGATCCCCTTCTCCTTCGCGACCTGATCGAGGATGCTGCCGAGGCTCGTCTCCGAGGTCGGCATCGCTGCCATCGTTGCCATGACGTCCCTGTCTCCTGATCTTTCTTCTCTCTACTTGCGCTTCTCGGAGCCGCGCTCGCTCCGCTTTGAGCCCGACCGCGGAGCCGCCTCCGCGAGCTGCTTCTTCTGCCCCGACTCCTTAGCCGGCTCCTTGCCCTGCCGCTGCCCCTTCTTGGGCTGCGCCGTGAGCTCGAAGACGAGGCGCGCCTCCACGACATCCGCGAACGGGACCGCGATCCGCTTGCCGTCGACCAGCACCGCGACCTGCCCCTCCGGAGCCTCGAGGAGCTCGCCCCGGAGCAACCGCTGACCGTCCGGCGCGGGGCGCGCCAGCTTCACCTTCGCCGTCCTGCCGAGGAAACGAGCGAACTCGGCCGCGGTACGCAGCCGCCGGTCGAGGCCAGGCGAGCTGACCTCGAGGTTGTAATGGTTGGGTATGAGATCCTCGACGTCGAGGACCGATGAGACGTCGCGCGACACGTCCGCGCAGTCCTCGAGCGTGACCCCGCCGCCCGCGTCGTCCACCCCCTCGCGCTCGATCGTGAACCGCAGCGTCCAGCCCGCCCGCTCCGTGATCCACTCCAGATCGACGAGCGTGATCCCATGCGAGGCCAGCACCGGCGCGACGGCGTCGCGAACGCGCCCGAGGTCGAACACGGCTCTGGTCGAAGGCTCTATGGGTTGCTGCGGTTGCTGCATGTGAGAGACGTCACTTTCGGCGGATCCGGGTCCTCCCGGCGCGATCGGCCCCGAGCGAGGGTGCCCGGTGCCTCTGCGCCAAAAAAAAAGAGCCGATTCCCCGAACTGGGAACCCGGCTCGCGGATCCGCCTAGTTGTCGGCGGACAACCTAGTCGAATGCGGGCCTTCATGCAAGGGGGGATACGGGCA
The DNA here is from genome assembly GCF_051530205.1 of Sorangium sp. So ce327. NCBI lineage: Bacteria > Pseudomonadati > Myxococcota > Polyangiales > Polyangiaceae > Sorangium > Sorangium sp. So ce327. The sequence continues at coordinate 8,630,236 of NZ_CP150330.1, forward strand.
AACCGCCCCTGCACGGCCGGAGATCTCCCGCCGGTTCCTCCTCGCGTCCTCGCGACCGCCAGCGGCGCGTAAGCGCTGGAGCGGTCCCCGCCGCGCGGCAGTCGCGCGACGCGCCCCCCGGGTCCGTCAGCGTTATGCCAGATTCGGCAGCGCGACGATATCGACGTGCAGGACCTCCTCGAACGCCGCGATTTCCTTCAGACAGGCCTCGCTCGGCCGGCCGGAGACGCGCATCTTCGTGCAGGTCGCAGTGGCCCCCTCGAAGACGGTGTTTGAAATCTCCTCGATGTTGATCCCGTGGCGTTTCATGACGCTGAGGGTGTTCGCGAGGACGCCGACCTTGTCCATCATCCGGACGACGACCGCGTAGCGGGCGGGCGACGTGGCGCAGATGTTGACCACGTTGGGCAGCTCCTCCTCCGTCATGAAGGCACGGATGATCCGGGCCGTCTCGAGGGCGACCGCGCGCTGGGCCTGCTCCGTCTGCGCGCCGACGTGCGGGGTGCCGTAGACGAGCCCTCGCGCGAGGAGGTGCGACTCGAACGGCGCCGAGCTCCTGTCAGGCTCGGTGGCGAACACGTCAAGGCCGACCCGCAGCCCTTTGCGCGGGATGAGCTCCTCGAGCGCGGCGTAGTCCATCACCTCGGGGCGCGCGGCGTTCACGACGATGGCGCCGTCGGGGAGCGCCTCGAGGACGCTCCGGCTGACGATGCCGCGCGTCTGCGGGGTGGCCGTCAGGTGGACGGTGAAGATGTCAGAGCGGGCAGCCAGATCCTCCAAGGTCCGCGCATAGCTGACGTCCAGCTTGGCGGCGCGGCCCGGCGTCAACGAGCGCGACCAGGCGTGCGGCTCGAGCCCGAACGCGCGGGCGCGCAGGAGCACCTCACGGCCGATCGCGCCGAGCCCCGCGATCCCGATCCGCCGACCGAACAGGCCACGGGCCACCGAGTACTTCGCCTTCTCCCAGCGGCCGGCCCGGAGCTCCGACGTCGCATCGACCAGGCGGCGGTCCAGCGCGAGGATGAACGCCATCGTCAGCTCTGCCACCGCGGTCGCGTTCTTGCCGGGACAGTTCGCCACGTAGATGCCGCGCGCGCTCGCGGCCGCGACGTCGATCGTGCCCACGCCGACCCCTGCCCTCACGATCAGGTTGAGCTGCCGCCCGGACGCGATCGCCTTCGCCGTGACCTCCGTGGAACGAACGACGAGAATGCCGATCCCGTCGAGGGCCGCTGGCAGCGTGTCTCTGGTGAGCTCCGGCCGGGACTCGATCTCGATCCCGAGCACCTTGAGCTCTTCCAGAGCCGAAAGGTCCATTTTGTCGGCTACTAGCAGGCGCATGCGGACGGGAACCGTAACAGAAAAGCTCTCGCTGACGATGGGCGTTCTGCGCCTCGTCTGCGTCGTCTGCGTCAGTTGCGCCAGCTCATGCGCCAGCGATCATAGGTTTCTCCCTGGGGCGCAGCGGGCAGACCGACGCTCGGCGCGTTCGTCGCGCCCCCGGACCTCGACGCTCGGCTGCACGCCATCGACGCGGAGGCCGCCGAGCTCGGGCTGAAGCTCGAGGTCGAGCTCCGCGGCGCGGTACGGCGCGGCGGCGAGGTGGTGGTGCGCGGCTACAGCGGGACCGACGCGCTCGGGCGCCGCACCTCGGCGGTCCGCGTGGCGACGCCGCACGGCGTGGTCATCGCCGCGGGGCCCCTCGACAGCGGGCGCGTGGACCGCAGACAGGCGACGCAGCTGATACCGTCGCTCCTCCCCGGCCACGAGCCGGAGGCGACGGAGCAGCTCGGGGTGTTCCGCTCCGGGACCGATCTCAACCGAGACGGCGCTCCCGACGTCGTGCTCAGAAACGAGGGAGGCGAGCTGGAGATCTGGGCCGTGCAGCCGCTCGGCGCGGCCCGGTACGCCGTCGAGCTCGCGGCGCCGCCGCGGTTCGCGCTCGACGTCGACCAGGATGGCATCCTGGAGCTCGCCGGCCGGATCCCGCTGGACGAGGCGGATCCCATCGCGCCGGATCTCCTCGACGTCGCGGGGTTCGAGGGAGATCGCTACACGCACCGCGGCAGCGTCGCTCGGGCGTTCCATCTAGAGCGCGCGGAAGGCCCCGGCGCGGAGAAGGCGGGCCAGCGCAAGCGGCAGGAGCCGCCGAAGGACGACGCCGCGCGCCTGCGGGGAGCGCTCGAGCAGGCCTGGCACGCGGTGCTCGCGGGCAGGCCGGCGGCCGAGGCGCTCGCGACGCTCGACCGAGAGCCGGTGACGCCCGCGCTCCGGGGCGCGTTCTCGGCGCACCGCGCGCGCGTGGCGGCGGCCGCGAGCGGTCCACCGGCGCCGCCCGGCGCCGGCGGCGTCCCTACTCGTCCGCAGGGAGCATCGGAAACGCCTGCTCGAAGGTGACGAGGATGTCGCCGGGGAGCGCGTCAGGCTCCTTGTAGCCGCGCGTCAGCGGCACCCCCCAGTCGGCGCGCATGACGACGCGGCTGAGCTGCGGGAAGAGGGCCCGCACCCCGAAGCCAGCCGACTGCTTGAGGCGCAGATCGTCGAAGCCGTCGAAGGCGTCGCCGGCGTCGAAGAAGGCCGCGCCCGCGACCTGGCACGACCAGATCTCGAGGGGCCGCGTGCGGAGCTCCAGGTTCGCAGAGAGCACGTCCTCGCCGATGAACGCCGCCGTCGGATACCCGCGGAGCCGTGTGTCGCCGCCGAGGACCAGCTTCCTGTTGAGGTAGTTCCTGTACCGGTCGAACAGGCGCACGTCGAACACGAGCCGCCCGACGCCGAAGCTCGGCGTGTGGACCCGCGCGCGCGCCTCGATGGAGGCGTCGAAGATCTGCGAGCCGTCGAGCTCGGTGACGGTCTCGACCACGGCGCGCGCGAGGCCGTCGCCGAGCGCGACGGTGTACGCGGCCGCCGCGGAGATCCCGAGGAAGCTCCGGCTGGAGTTGAGCGCGGTCGTGACCGGATAGATCAGGATCGCGAGCTCGTGCCCCAGCCGGTAGTCCTCCTGCAGCGCGAGCGTGTTGAAGTCGAGGACGCGCAAGAAGCGGGTCGAGTACGTCGCGTACTTGAACGTCGGCGCGACGCGGGTGTCGCTCACCGGCATCACGCGCTCCTCGAACTCGGCGATCGCGGCAGGGGCGAGGCCCCCCGGCGCGTCGAGGCGATAGACCTTGCGGCTCGCCTCGATGCCCACCGAGACGTCGTGCTTCACGGCCGAGGACCTCGACGCGCCTCCACCGAAGCTGCGCGTGACGGCGTAGCTGCCCACCAGGAGATCGCTCCTGTAGCGATACGGGACGCGATCGTCCCCCGGCGTGGCCTCCGCGTCGAAGGTGGCGAGCTTCGTGCCGATGAAGCGGCGGGTCACCTCGTCGCGCCAGGAGATCTCGAGCTCCCAGGCCCACTCCGCCTGCGTGGCGTAGAGCGGCTGCCCGTAGATGAACTCGCCGCTCGAGCCCTCGAGCTTGCCGGTCTCCCGGTCGGTGATCGCGTTCGCCTGGGTCCGCAGCCGCACGTGGCTGCCCCCGATGCGCGGCATCGCGTAGGTGACCCCGAGCGAGAGCGCGCCGGGATCGAGCGCGAGCTGCGCCGCGACGGCGTGGTGGACGCCGAGCAGGTTCTGCTCGCTGGGCTGCAGGAACAGGTACTCGAGCTGCCCGCCGGCGATGCGGTAGTCCGAGTTGAGGCGCAGGCTCCAGACGTCCTTGGTGACGACGGCGACGCGCACCCGATCCGGAGCGCCGCCTCGCACGGCGAAGACGAGGACGAGCGACAGCTGGATCAGCTCGCGCAGGTGGCGCGCCGACTCGTCGGCGAGCGCCTGCTCGTAAGGGCGCCCGGCCGCGAGCAGCACCTCGCGCCGGATGACGTACGGCCGCGAGAGGGCGTGGAACCAGTTAAGGAACGCCGGCGCAGGATCGCGGTCCTCGAACACCTCGAGCGGGACCACGTCGATCCCCTCGACGATCTTGCCCTCGGGGGCAGGATCGAGCGTCGCGCCGAGGCGCGACAGGACACGCTCGATGGTGGCGCTCTCGTAGCTCGAATAGCCCTCGCTCCGAGCCGGCGCGGCGGTCGCCGCCGGCCCCCCCTGCTTCCCGGCGGTCGCTGCCGTCCCGCCCTGCTGGGCTCGCGCCTCGATCGCAAGGAGCGCCCCGAAGGCCAGGAGCGCGAAGCGCACCAGGACGATCGATGCGCTACGCACGAGCCGCTCGCCTCAGAAGGACTCGTTGGAAGGGTACGTCGCCATGACGTTGATCTTGTACTTCACGTACTGGTGCGGGATCGTCCCCCAGTCGGGCGTCGGCATGGCCCGCTTCACGCAGCGGAGCAGCTCCTTCGTCTTCGCGCGGCTCACCGTCGTCGACTTGCCCACGTAGAGGTTGGTCCGCTTGCGCCGGAAGTCCATCTCGAGGACGAAGCTCACCGTGACGCTCGCCTTGCCGGAAGGGGCGCACTGGACGTTGTCGCGGATCGCGCGCGACAGGCCGTCCTCGAAGAACGTGACGTGATCGCAGCGCTCGGGCGGGGTGGTGCCCGGGCCGGGGTTCTCGCACTTGATCGTGGTGAACGGCGAGAGCGTGACGCCCGCCGACAGCTCGGCGCCCGCGTCGGCGAGCGCGCCCGCGTCCCAGGCGTAGGCGCCGGCGTCAGCCGTCGCGGCGTCCGCGGAGGGGATCGACTCGGGCTTCGGGCGCCGCCACAGGTAGAGCGGCACCGCCACCACGATGAGGCCCGCGACGAGCGCGATGATGATCTGGAGCCGCACGGGGCGCTCGCTGCCGCCGCGACCGAGGTAGCGGTACGGCGAGGGCTGAGACGGCGGACTGGAGGTGGAGGGGAACGGAGGCCGGCTGTTCATCGGACGCGCTCAGGCTCAATCGATGAGCGTCCGCGCAGGGCGCCCAGGCTCGCCCTTCACCAGCGTCGCGCCGAGCTCGAGCGTCTCCGGGAGCATGCCCTGAACCTGCGCGACCACCTGCTCGACCACGTGACGGGCCTCGTCGATGCTCGGACCCACGATCGAGACCACGAACTTGAGCGGACCCGTCCGGCCCGCGACGGCCGGCGTGAGGCTGAGCAGGAGCATCTCGGTCAGATCGATCACCCGCTGCGCCGCCTTCCGCAGGGCGAGCATCTCCAGGATGGTCGGGCGCTCGCTGACCTGGCGGTTCGGCCCGCGCAGCTCGTACCGCGCGACCTGCATCGGCACCTCGGCCCAGTCGGCGAACAGCCCGTCCTCGTCGATCGCCTTCATCAGGTGCTCGCGCACGAGCAGGCCGGTGAGGCCGTCGCGCTTCGCGAGGTACTGCTTCGCGCGCCGGTGCTGCGGCGAGTCCGGGCCGAACGTCACGAGCTTCATCCGGCACTCGCCGACCTGCACCTCGCCGCCGTGCAGCAGCGAGACCTGCGACTTGCGCTCGTAGTTGAAGTCCGCGTAGCTGCCGTTCGTGCTGCCCTGGTCCTCGATGAACCACGAACCCGTCTGCCACTTCAGGATCGCGTGCGCCCCCGAGACGGTCGCCTCGGGCACGCACAGGCTCTGATCGCTGCGACGGCCGAGCGCGAGCTTCGTGTCGTGCAGCGGCAGCAGGGAGCCCACGATCTCGGGCGCGTTCGTCGCGTACGTCACGAGCAGCGACTGCGCCCCGGGGGTGAAGTTCAGCTTGAGCGCGCCGCCCGGCGGCGGTCCCGGATCGAGGCGCTCGCGCGGCAGCTGGATCGGGCTCGTCGTGAGCTGCGACGGGTTGAAGAAGCGCATGTGCCGCGCCTGCGGCCGCATCGACGGGTCCTCGTTGAGGCCGCGGAAGATCTGCCGCACCTCGTCGATCGACAGGCCCGCCGGGACGTCGAACATGATCTGCTGCTTCATCGTCTTGAGCCGCGGCTTGTAGCCGGGCTCCGGGACGCGGCAGGTCCACATCTCCCAGAGGGTCAAGGCCATCGCGTACACGTCGTCCTCGGGGCTCGCGCCGCCGTTGCGCAGCCGCTCGGGAGACATGTAGTTCGGCGTGCCGCCGTCGGGCGGGGCGCCTGGGCGGCGCGCCGAGGCGCGCGCGCGCTCCTGGGCGAAGCCGAAGTCGAGGATCACCGCGCGGCCCTCGGAGACCATCACGTTGCCCGGCTTCAGATCGCCGTGCACGAGGCCCTGCGCGTGGATGGCGGCGAGCCCGTTGCAGACCTCGCTCGCGATCTTGCGGAACTCGTCCGCCGAGTAGCCGCCCTGGGCCTTGCGCTTGCGAATGTGCGTGTGGAGCGTCTGCCCGGGGATCTGCTCCATCACGAGGATGGGGCCCCACGGGCTCGGCGCGAGGTCGTGCACGCGACAGACGTTCGGGTGGCCCACCGAGCGCGCGAGGAGGAGCTCCTGGCGGAGCGCCTCGTCGTCGCCTGGCATGCGCGACTCTTCGCGGACCACCTTGAGGGCCACGGTCTGCTGCGTCGAGCGATCGAAGGCCAGGAAGACCTCGCCCATGCCGCCCTTACCGAGGCTCTGACGGATGTCGTAACGGTCATTGATGACCGTTCCGGCAGTGATGGGAGGAGGGGGTGTCTTGGTCACGGCCCGCGGTGGATAAAAGGAGCGCGAACCGGAGCGTGCCCGACACCGGCTGCGGCGCACAGCGTCGTCCATCTGAACGTCGAGCGCAACGGTCGTTCGGAGGGAGAGGCCAAACCCAGCGCGGCGGCGGCCGCCTACCCGCTGATTTGGGCCGAGATCGCTCCTCCGAACGTCCCGGCCGCCGGGATCTCTTGACGATGACGGCTGATTTGTTTACGCGGCTCGACCAGCCCGGCGCGACCGCCGCGCGCGCCTGCGCTGGCGTGACGTGCGCCGGGCCAGCGAGCCGTTGAAGCCACGCCCCATCCACCGGACGGGCGAGAAGAGTGGCTCCTCCGCGGTGGCCTGGGGACGGCCCAGCGGACCGATGTTCGTCCGGGACGATTCAGACGGTGCAGAGGACGCGAAGGACATCGTCCGACTGACGCCGTCCGAGGGCGTGCACGGGAGCGGCGACGGCGGTCGCGTGCGCGCCGACAGCTCCCTGGCGCCGCTCATGGGCCTCGCGATCGCAGGCACGTCGCTCTCCCTCTCTCTTCACCGACGACGCGAACCGCATCTGGATCGGCGGCCTCGCGCAGAACGCGGCTCCCTGCTCACGGTCGCGGTCCGCCGCAGATCGACCCCCTTCAACCCGCGCGCCGCGCAGCGCTCGCGACGGAGCGATCCGCCCGCGAGCCGCGCAGACCGAGGCGATGCGCAGGCCGTGCAAACGTCCCGCTCCTGCGCGCGATCCGTCTACGTTCTTCACCCCACAGCGACGCGCCGGGGTCACCCACGTTCAGCCTCGCGCGGCCCGCCATGGCTCACCGACCGTACGGACGGCAGCGCACCACGCTCCGCGCATTTCCTGCTTGTATCGTGGCACTGCAGATTGACACCTCAGAGTCGCCTCAGTCACACTGCTTCCGAGGCGGCTGCTGTGTGTCCAATCTTCACCTCCTCCCGCTGCCCGAGGAGAGGCGCGACATGCCTGATAGCCGACAGCGAGAGGTAACCGGCAGCTCGAAGGTCTCGAGGGCTGCCGCGACAGACCCGCTGCTGGGGCGTGTCATCAACGGCCGCTTCACGATCGTCAGCGTCATCGCCCGCGGCGGCATGGGGAAGGTGTACAGGGCCGAGCAGGCGCCGCTCGGCCGCATCTGCGCGCTCAAGGTGCTGAGCCCCAAGTACGACGGCGACCACGATCCCGAGTTCCACAGGCGCTTCTTCCTCGAAGCGTCGATCGCGGCGAAGCTCACGCACCCGAACACGGTCACCGTGTTCGACTACGGCCAGAGCGACGACGATATCTACTACATCGCGATGGAGTACATCGAGGGGAAGACCCTGCACCGCGTGCTCCGCGAGGAAGGGCCGTTCTCCGAGGCGCGCGCGGCCCACATCGCGCGCCAGATCTGCCGGTCGCTCCGCGAGGCGCACGGGCTCGGCGTCGTGCACCGCGACCTCAAGCCGGGCAACGTCCTGCTCGTCGATCACGAGGACGAGCACGACCACGTGAAGGTGCTCGATTTCGGGCTCGTCAAGGACACCCAGAGCGGCGAGGACCTGACCCAACAAGGCCTGTTCATGGGCTCGCCCAAGTACATGGCGCCCGAGCAGATCACCGGCAGCGATGTCTCGGCGCGCACCGATATCTACGCGCTCGGCGTGATGATGTACGAGATGCTGTCGGGCCAGGTGCCCTTCGACAAGGGCGCGGGCGTCGGGACGCTCATGTCGCACGTCCACGACCAGATCCCGCCGATGCAGGCCCACAACCCCCAGCTCTCCATCTCGCAGACGATGGAGGGGATCGTCTATCGCTGCCTGGAGAAGGACCCGGCGCACCGCTTCTCGTCGATGAACGAGCTCGTCACCGCGCTCAAGTTCACCGCAGGCGGCATCTCCACGCGAGACACGGGCGAGAACCCGCCCATGCTGTCCGGCACGACGGGCTACCGCGCGTCGCTGCCCTCGTATACGTCGGCCACGCCGTACCCGTCGGCGCCCTCGTATCCGTCGGCCACGCCGTACCCATCGGCGCCCTCGTATCCGTCGGCCACGCCCTACCCATCGGCGCCCTCGCGTCCGTCGGCCACGCCGTACCCATCGGCCGCTCCGCTCTCGACGACGAGCGATTTTCCGGGCCTCTCCACGCCGTACTCGTCGCCACCCGCGAGCTCACCCGCCACCTATACAGGCCCCCTCGCCACGGACAGCGCCCTCAAGCCGCCGGCGGCGCCCGTCTTCGTCCCCCCGTCGATCACCGACGCGATGGGATCGCGCCCTGCGCCGCCCGCGGAGGGGCTCTCCTCCGCCCAGACCGGCGCGAGCTCCGGTCGAAAGGTCATCCCCTGGGCGCTCACCGCGGTCCTCGCGGTCGGGGTCGGCGTCGCCGCCGCCCTGATGGCGCGCGGGCCGGCCGCCTACACGAGCGCGGCGGCGCGCGAGCAGGGCGCGGTGAGCCCTCCTCCGCCCGCAGCGACGGCCCCGGCAGCGCAGGCGCCCGCGGCGCGCGGGCTGCACGTCGAGAGCACGCCGCCCGGCGCGGCCGTCAGGGAAGGCAACAAGGAGCTCTGCGCCGAGACGCCGTGCGAGATCGTCTGGCGAGGGGCCGCGGCCGCGCTCGCGCTGGAGCACGAGCTCGTGTTCGAGAAGCCGGGCTACAAGCCCGCCACGGTGCGCGTCTCCGGCGCCGAGGAGAAGGTGCGCGCGAAGCTCGACCCGGCCGCGATCGCGGCGCCGGCGACCCCGAGCAAACCCAGGGCGAACCTCCAGAAGCCCGAGCCGTACAAGAGCAACCCCTACTGACGAGGGCGCGGACGCGCCCCGGCCGCTCTTCTGGTAGAGTCGCCGCGCTTTCGCGGCTGCGACCTTTTACGATGGCCGCAGCGGCTTCGCGTTCGCGCGAGGAGCTCACCGGACGCTCCTCGCGTGGACCCGTCGATGAAGTGTTCGGTGTGACGTGGGGAGCAGCGCCGTCAGCGCTCCCGAGCTCTCGCCGGGATCGCCTTCGCTCCCCGGCCCCGCTGAGGACAGGGCGAACTCATGTCGTCTTCCGATTCCTGCTCGCACCGCCGCCGCGACGACGTCGCGGCGCTCGACCCGACCGACGACGCCCGCGCGGCGCGGCCGCGCGGCGCGACGGCGCTCCGGCGGAAGCTCCTCGCCTGCGCCGTCGCCTTCGGCGCGATGACCGCCGCGCGCGGCGCGCTCGCCGACGCCCGCACCGAGGCGCGCCTCCACTTCCGGGCAGGCATGGATCTCATCGCCCAGAAGCAGTTCGACGAGGGCATCCGGCAGCTCCAGAAGGCCAACGAGATCCTCCCGCACCCGAACGTCACCTTCAACATCGCGCGCGCGCACGCCGAGGCGGGCCACATCGAGCAGGCGCTCGCCGCCTACCGCGAGTACATCGCGAGCGATCCCGCGGACCGCGAGCAGGTGACGCGGATCGTGGAGCAGCTGGAGCAGCGCCTCGCCGCGCAGCGCGCCGCGGCGATCCCCGAGCCGAAGCAGCCGCCGGCGCCCGCGCCGCAGCAGCCGGCGCCGCAGCAGCCCGCCCCGGGCGAGGCGCCCGCTACACCGCCCCCCGGCGGGGAGCCCGCCGCGCAGGGCGCGCCCGCGACGGCCGCGACGAAGGCGCCAGGGCCGGGATCGAAGGCGGCCCCCGGCGACGCCGCGAGGATCGTCGGCGCGGCCCGGACCGAGGACGTCTACCAGGAGACGGTCGTCACCGCCTCGCGCGGCGCCCAGAGCCCGCTCGACTCCCCGAACTCGACGACCATCGTGACCCGGCAGGACATCCGGCTCTCCGGGATCACGCGCATCCCCGAGCTGCTCCGGCGCGTCGCCGGCATGGACGTCATGCAAATCACGGGCGGCGACGAGAACGTGTCGATGCGCGGCTTCAACAGCCGCCTCGCCAACAAGATCCTCGTCCTCGTGAACGGGCGCACGGTCAAGAACGACGTGCTCGGCTCGACCTTCTGGGAGGCGCTCTCGATCGACGTGGATCAGATCGAGCGCGTCGAGGTGGTGCGCGGCCCGGGCTCCGCGCTCTACGGCGCCGACGCGTTCGCCGGCATCGTCAACATCATCACGATCGAGCCGGGCGTCGGGAAGAGCGGCTTCCGCGCGGGCTACGGCGATCACCGGCAGGGCTACGCCTCGGTGTGGGCCTCCGCGCGCGAGGGCGATTTCGCGTACCGCCTCTCCGCGGGCTACACCCGCTATCCCCGGTGGTCGCGCGAGGTCGCGGCCGACCGCATCGACCTCGAGACGAGCGGCCAGAGCCAGGATCTCGGCGCGCAGAACGTCCGCATCGACCTCCGGACCTCGCAGCGGCTCGGGCCGCAGCGCGAGCTCACGGTGGGCGCCGGCTACGCCCGGAGCGAGCTCGACATCTACGGCATCGGCCCCTTCAACGACTACAACCTGGAGGTCGCCAACGCCGACGTCGCGGTCGCGTACCGCAGCGAGAACGTCAACGCGCGGACGTACTACTCGAACCTCGACGGGTACTCGCTGCTCAACGCCGCCTACCTCGGGCACACGCTGTTCGCAGGGCGGCCGCAGCAGCACGTCGTGAACGCCGAGCTCGAGTTCGTGAAGACGCTCCGCGCGCCCGCCCCCGTCGTGCACGACTTCCACATCGGCCTCGGCTACCGGCTCAAGGCGACGTCGTGGAGCTACCTCGAGGACGACATGCCGCTCGAGCACCAGGGGTCGGTGTTCCTCCAGGACTCGATGAAGCTCGGCGAGCGCGTCACGGTGGTCGCGTCCGGGAGGCTCGACTACGTGCCCTACCTGGAGCGGCTCATCCCGTCGCCGCGCGGCTCCGTCATCGTCAAGCCGACCGAGCGCCAGGCGATCCGCCTCTCGGGCTCGACGGCGTTCCGCTCGCCCACGTCGCTCGAGGCCTACGTCGACCTGCCCATCCAGCTCGCGCTGCCCGGCCTCGAGCTCCTCTCGACCTCGAGGACGCCGGGCAGCTCCGAGCGCCCCATCGACCCCGAGCAGATCATCACCGCCGAGGCGAGCTACCTGAACCAGCAGAGCGACTACTTCGAGTTCGAGGTCACCGCGTATTACAACCGCGTGAGCGATCTCATCGTGCTCGCCGAGCCGCAGCGCACGACCCTCTCGCAGCGCGCCCACGGGTCCGGGGGGCTGAACCCGGAGACCGGGAGATACACCTCCGGATTCGGCGGCTTCGAGAACCAGAGCGACGTCTACCACGTCTTCGGCGGCGAGCTCGGCGGCCGCGTCTACCCCATCGAGGGGCTCGACATCTTCGCCAACTACGCGCTCAACCGCTCGATGCACCAGCGCCCCGACGGGCGCGACGCGCTCGAGGACGCGCGCACCAGCCGGCACAAGGTGAACGCCGGGGTCCAGGTCCGCACGCCGATCGGCGTCGACGGCGAGGTCACGCTCCACTACCAGTCCTCGCAGGTGTGGGCCGAGCAGGTCCCGACGGGGACGGTCATCGCCACGAAACAGTACGAGCTGCCCGCGTACACGCTGCTCAACGCGCGCGTCGGCTACCGCTTCCTGGACCGCGCCGAGATCTCCGCGACCGTGTTCAACGCGCTCGACGGGCTCGGCGACAACGCGCTGCAGATGCACCCGTTCGGCAACCGCATCGGCCGGCGCTTCATGGGATTCTTCAGCTACTCGCTCTAGGCAAGGCCATGCTCCGACCCAGCCCCCGCACCGGTCTCCTCCTGCTCGGCGCACTCCTCGCGGCCCTCCCGGGCTGCGACGACGTGGAGGTCTTCGTCCCGCTGCCGGACCTGAGCGGCCCCGCCGGGGTGCTCGACGGCACGGTGACGTACTCCGGACCCCGGCCCTGCACGAAGGACGGCCACGTCGTCGGTGCCGCGATCGTGCTCGGCTTCGACACGCGCCTGCTGCCGCCGCCCGAGGGGCTCGGCACCTCGGCCGCGAGCATCGACGTGATCCCCGGCGACGAGCTCTTCGGAGGCCTGGGCGCGGCGCTCGATCGCTCCGAGGACGGCGCGCTCCACTGCCCCGAGCCGGACGAGCCGCCCGTCACCGTGAGCGCTACCTGGAGGCTTTCGCCCCTGGCCGCCGGCACCTACCAGGTCCGCGGATTTTACGACCGTGACGGCAATTTCGACCCCACCTTCAGCATCGCCAACCTGCCGACCCGGGGCGACGTGGCCGGAGGCGCGATCGAGAACGCGACCGAGGTGCTCGAGGGCGCCGCCCCGCGGTACCGCGCTATCACGATCGCCGCCCCCATCCCCGAGACGGGCACGCGCGTCAGCGGCATCGCCGTCACCCTCGGCCTCCCGCTCCCGCTGGAGCGGCCGCTCTTCCACCTCGCCGAGGTGCTCGCGCCGGCGTCCGGCGTCACGCAGAGCCCGAGCGAGGTGGTCATGGCCTCGGACTTCCAGCTGGAGACGTTCAGCCCGGCCAACCCCGCCGGCACCGAGGCGTCGCTGCTGCGCCTGCGGCTCGCCGCGGGGGTGCCGGACAGCGAGGTCGCGCGCGCGGCGAAGCCCCCGCTCTCGCTGCCGGTGGACGGCGAGCCCGCGCCGACCCTCCTCTACGCGCGGCAGGACGTGAACGGCGACGGGGTGATCGACGGCGACGATCATGTCCCCGACTCGGCCCTGATCCCGGCGCTCTTCCCGATCTCGGTGTTCGCGAAGCAGGACGACGAGGAGCCGCTGACCAGCCAGGCCGCGCCCGCTGTGATCCTCCAGGGGCTCACGATCTACGACGATCTCGTGACCACCGCCTCGCTCGGCCCGGAGCCGCTGAACGAGCCGCGAGACAGCGCGCTCATCGGCGTCCGGCCCGCCGCGCTGTGCATGCACCCGACCGAGCCGGAGCGAGGGGGCGTGCTCGTGCTCAGCCACAAGACCGACAAGGAAGGCAACGACATCATCGCGGAGCGGGACGTGGCCAAGGTCGAGGAGGCGCTGAGCCGGCAGTTCGGGCGCACCATCGAGGTCGCGTTCGGATGCCTGCCCGAGGGGAGCTACGCGCTCAACCTCATCTACGGCACCGGTCAGGCCTGGACCGTGCCCAACGAGGCCGGCGTGTGCGCGCCGTCGGAGGCCGAGACGGCCGACGTCTGCGGCGCGCGGCCGCGCCTCGCGTCGCAGAGCGTCGTGCTGCGCATCGGCCCGCCGGACGACAGCGCGTACTGCGCCGAGCACCCGACGCCGGCGGCCTGCGCGCAGTAACCGCCGCAACGCCGCAGCGGCGTCGGGTCGCGCGCGGCGCGAAGGCCGCCGCGATCCGGGCCCGGGCGCGGTGAAAGCGCCGGTTTCCTGCTGGAGGCGGCGGTTGCCTCGCGCGCGCGAACCGATGGTAGGGTCTCGGCATGCGCTGCACTTGCTTTCCCTCGCTTGCTCTTCTGGGGGCGCTCGGCGGCGCCGCGGCGGGCGCGCTCGTTCCATCCGACGCGTCCGGCGGCTGGCCGCCGCCCGTGTTGGCCAGCGCAGCGGACATGGCCGAGCCCGAGCACTGGCCGAACGATCCGGACTACGGCACGTCGGTCACGCAGAGCGGGCAGTGGGGATTCTACTCGTTCATCCCGGCCCCGAGCGGGTACGTCCGGCCGGAGGAGTCCGCCGCCGGCATGGCGATCGATCTCGCCTGGCGCTTCACCCAGGGGGACCCGCGCGTCAGGATCGCCGTCGCCGACTCCGGGATCTTCTGGGGAGAGGGGGATCTCCTGGAGAAGGTGTGGCTCAACCAGGGCGAGCTCGCGGCCCACAAGCCGCGGCACGCGGACGGCGCGGGGTGCGGCGGCGACGGCGCGCTCGAGGGCTTCGACTGCAACGGCGATGGGGTCCTCTCCGTCGCGGACTACAGGGACACGCCGGAGCTCACGCCCGCGGCGTCGGAGGGGCGGCCGCAGGGCGATCGGAACGGGAACGGCCAGCTCGACGCCGGCGACCTCATCCTCAACTTCTCGGACGGGAGCGACGACGATCGGAACGGCTACGTCGACGACATCGCGGGCTGGGACTTCTTCAAGAACGACAACGATCCGTTCGACGACGCCCGCAACGGCCACGGCACCGAGGGCGCGAAGACGTCGGCAGCGCAGACGAACAACCAGCTGGGCGGGGCGGGCGTGTGCCCGCAGTGCAGGTTCATCCCGCTGCGCGTCGGCGAGAGCCACGTCGCCGACGCGCAGGACCTCGCGAAGGCGCTCCTCTACGCGGCCGACAGCCGGGCCAACGTCGTGCAGTGCCCGGTGACCGCCGTCGACAACACCGGCTTCGTCCAGGCGGCGCTCGACTATGCCCACGCCCAGGGGACGCTCGTCGTCGCGTCGATGGGCAACGAGGGCTCGCGCCACCACAGCGTGCCCGCGACGAGCAACCACGCGCTGCCCGTGAGCGCCGTCCGCCACGACGGCCAGAGCGTCGCGACGTCGACCACGTTCGTCGACGCGTCGCCGTGCTCGAGCTTCGGCGGCAACAACGTGCTCGCCGTGTCGAGCCCCGGCTGCGCCAGCGACGCGACCGCCGAGCTCGCCGGCGTCGCGGGGCTGCTCTACGCCGTCGCCCTCGACCGCGGCGTGTCCCTGTCCCCGGGGGAGGTGCAGGGCCTGCTCGTCGCGACCGCCGACGACATCGCCATTCCGGAGTCGCAGGAGCCCGGGTCGCTGTACCGCTTCTCGCAGGCGGGGTTCGATCAGCGGTTCGGCCACGGCCGCGTCAACGCGAACCGCGCCGTGGAGGCGCTCCTCGAGGGGCGCGTGCCGCCCGCCGTCGACATCACGTCGCCGCGGTGGTTCGAGGTCGTCTACAAGGATCAGGTCCAGGGCCCGGTGCCGATCGAGGGCACCATCTCGGCGAAGCGGGCGATGGCCTACGACTACTGGGTCGAGTGGGCTGCAGGCGCGCAGCCGCTCGAGGCGGATTTCAAGGTGATCCACAAGGAGACGAACGTCGCGCCGACGGTCGTCACCGGCGCCGAGGGCCCGATCGCCTCCCTCGACGTGCGCACGATCGACACATCCCACCTCCGCGACCCCGACAGCCCCCACGGCGAGGACGATCGCGCGATCACGGTGCGCGTCCGAGCGAGCGCTCACTACGCCACCGGCAAGGTGGAGAGCGAGGCGCGGCGCACGGTCCACGTCGACAGCGATCCGACGCTGGTCCAGGGCTTCCCCGTCCGCGTCGGCGACAGCGTCGAGGGCAGCCCGAAGATGGCCGACATCGACGGCGACGGCGTCCTCGAGCTCGTCTACCCGACGGCCGGCGGCGCGCTGCACGTGCTGAAGGTGACGCCGAAGGGGCCGCAGCCGCTGCCGGGGTTCCCGTACATGACCCGCCCCACCGACGGCCTGCTCAATCCGCCGGCGTCCCCGGCCACGCCCGCTTACGTCGGCGCTCCAGCGTACAGCAAGGTGGACAGGAAGCTCGGCCGCGAGCCGATCCTGAGCGCGCCCGCCATCGGGGACCTCGACGGCGACGGCAGGCAGGAGATCGCGATCTCCACCTGGCCGGGCACGATCTACGTCATCGGCGCGGACGGCGACGTCCGGCGGGGGTGGCCGAATCGCCTGCCCGAGATCCCCTCCTGCCCCCTCGATCCCGGGGCTCCGGCGAGCGCGCCGTGCATGTCGGCGGCCGCGCGGATCGCGCGCGGGGCCTTCGCCTCGCCGGTCCTCGCGGATCTCGACGGCGACGGGCGGCTCGACGTGATCCAGGCGGCGTTCGACGGCACGGTCCACGCGTTCGACGGGGATGGCAGCGCGCTGCGCGGCTTTCCCGTCGAGGTGCACTACGCGGGTCCGCTCGCAGAGGAGCCGGCGCGGAGCCGCCTCCTCGCGACGCCCGCCGTGGCCGACTTCAACGGCGACGCGCTGCCGGATCTGCTTGTCGCGTCGAGCGAGCGGCTCGGCGAGGACGGCGAGGCCGGGGCGGTCTACGTGATCGATGGGCGAGGCACGACCGCGCCCTCCGGGCCCGTGCTCGCGGGGTGGCCCATCACCGTGCCGTCGCTCTCGTTCGACCCGCTCGCAGCGGAGGGGATCACGGCCTCGGGCGTCGTCGGGCGGTTCGACGGCGCGCTGGCGGGCGTCGTCCAGGGCAACGGCGCGCCGCCGCTCGTCCTCCCGGCCTCCCCCGGCGAGCAGCGCGAGCTTCTGGCGACGCCGGCGGGCGCGCTGCCGCGGGCGAGCGGCGGCTCGCCGGCCGGGCTCGACCCGACGTTCGGGCCCCTCTCGCCCGCCGCCGGCGCCCGGACGATGATCCCGCTGCTGTCGCAACCCGCGCTCGGCGACATCGATCAGGACGGCACCCCCGACGTCATCGCCGCGGGCGCCTCGAAGGCGGCCGCGCTCGCCCTCGCGGGCGCGCAGGGGGCGACGCAGCCGGGGCCTCACCTGCTCGCCGTCTGGAGCGGCAGGTCGGGCGCGATGCTGCCTCGCGCCCCGTTCGTGCTCGAGGACTACGCGATCTCGGGCAGCCAGGCGGTCGTCGATCTGAACGGCGACGGCTACCCCGAGGTGCTGAGCGGATCGAGCGGCTACTTCCTCCACGCCTTCGACGGGTGCGGCCGGGAGCCGCGCGGGTTCCCGAAGTTCACCGGCCAGTCGATCACCACGACGCCCGCCGTGGGCGACCTCGACGGCGACGGCACGCTGGAGATCGCCGTGGGCACGCGCGACGGCTGGCTCTTCGCCTGGCACACCGAGGCGACGACGGGCGCGCTCATCGCCTGGGAGAGCCTCCATCACGACAACCAGAACACGGGCAACCTCGACACGCCGCTCAGGCAAGGGGTCGCGCGGACGGCGCCGCGGCCGCTGACGGTGGACCTGTGTGAAGGCCCGCAGCAGGCCCCGCTCATCCTCCAGCTGGGCGGAGGCTGCGCGTGCGAGGCCGCGGGCGCCGAGCCGCGGCGCGGGTCCGGCGCTCGCGGCGCGGGCGCGGCGCTGGGCGCGGCGCTGGTCGGGGCGATGGCGCTGTGGGGGAGGCGGCGGAGGGGCTGTTGACCGCTAGGTGACCTCGACGCCGCGGCCACCTTACCTGCACGGGCGCCATGCACGCCGCGCAGACGCCAGCGCTGAGCGGGCCGACTTCCGGCCGCCGGCGACGGACCCGGCACACGCCTCGACGCCAGCGACGGATCCGAGCTCGCCGACGCACCTCTCGACGCTTCGGCCGCAGAACTGCTCCGGATCGGCCCACAGCGCTCTCCCGGACATCGCACGTCGTCGCCTACGCAGAGGAGCAGAAAGAGGAAGGGCGGTCGACGTGGAAAGAGGCTGGTAGGAGCCGCGGTGAGAACCAAGAGGACGGTTCCCGAAGTGACCCGTTCATGCCCCAAAGCCTTTGGTTTCTAGTTCGGAAGAGGTGCGACACGCCTCAGGGAAGCACACATGAGCCCGGCATGCCGATCGCAATAGACGCGACATGCGAACCATCACCACCGCCATCACAACAGCTTTCATCTTCTGCTCCGCCCCTTCATGCACGGTTGACCCGACACCAGAATCAGAGACCGCATTGAACGAGGAGGCGCTGGAGCACGAAGAGTCGATCACAGCAGAAGAAAGGTGCTACAACGCAGTAGACGATGGCGTCAACATCTGGACTCTCATGTGCGGCGCAGCGCTAGATATCTATTTAACACGTCCACAAGCAGGTCACTGCCATTCGGAGAGCAACGAAGGACGAGCCGCGGGCTACAAGAAGTGCCGTTCCAGTTGCCCTACGGCATGCTTCGCGCTTTCGACGCGATGGGAGCTTTACTGTGAAGAGCGCTCACCGTTCCTCATGAAGAGCATCTGCGAACAGGCGCGTCAGAACGGGCAGAGCAAGTGCTTGAACTCCTGTTGAGCTAGGGCGCTTGACATCGCCAAAGAGGGCGCTAGCTGGTGGGGCATGCCGGACGTGATCGCGGAACGTACTATCGAGCTGACACTTCCGAGCGGGACGCAAGAAAGCATCCGAGTTCGAGTGTGGGCACCCGAGTACAGTCCATCTCTTCGGAGCTGGGTCGCTGATGTGGAAGTTGCTGGAGCGGGGCACAACCATAAGACCCACGGAACCGGCATCGATGCTTTCCAGGCGCTGTACAGCGCGCTCTTCCTAATTCCGGTGATGCTCGACCACTATAAGGAAGATGGCCGGCTCTCGTGGCTCGATGCGGAGTGGCTCGGGTTCCCAGAGATCAAACTCACTGAGCCGTGACTCCGGCGCGCTGACGCGCGAACGCGCGGCCGGCCCAACGGCGAGCCGCTGGCCACAATAAGTAGTGTTCCAGCTGCCCTACAGCATGCTTCGCGCTATCAGCCGATGGGATCGCCAGTTGGACATAGACGGCGGCCCCGCGCGCCGGCGTCCACCTCGATGGCGGCGAGCTCGCCGGTGAGGGAAACGGGGGCACACGCGGCCGCCCGAAAGCCGCGCCGCCCTCGGGGGCGAGCCCGACCACGTGAACGGTGCCCGCGCCGAGATCGCTGACGCCCACCTCGACCTCCGCGCCCACGCCGCGCGCGCTCGCCGAGGCGCTCGCCTCACCGACGCCGCCCGCGCGGCGCGTTACATCGGCCCGAGGCTCGCGGCCCTCGTCCACGAGGAGCTCTGGATCGCGGCGCTCGACAGCCACGGCCGCATCCGCGAGGCGCGCATGCTCGCCCGCGATGTCGACGACGCCCTCTACGCAGGCCGCGCGACCATCCTGCGCGCTGCGCTGGACATGGCAGCCATCAGCTTCGTCCTGGCCCATAACCACCCGAGCGGCGCTCCGGCGCCGACCGGGGAGGACCACGCGATGACCCAGGAGCTCCGCGATCTCTCCTACGCGCTGAACGTCCCGCTCCAGACGCACGTCATCGTCGCGCCCAGCGGGCGGTACCACGCCGTCCTCGAGTAGGCCATCGCGGAAGCGGTGACCCCGCCTCACCTAACCCCCTCGCCGCGGCTCTTGGATCAGCGCCGCTCAGCGCCACCCGACCTGCAGCACGCACGCCCCCGTGCCGCCGCCCCCGCAGCGCAGCTCCAGGAGACGCGCGGTGGACCCTGACGTGGCGAGCAGCGCCCGCAGGAAGCCGCTCACGTAGCGGCACATCACCGGCGCAAGCCCGTCGGGCAGCCAGAGATCGACCTTGGCGCTGTGGGTCGACGTGCGCTCGACCTGGACCCGCCCCCACGCGTGGAATCGGCGGAGCAGCGGCCCCGCCACCTCCAGCAGCGCCTCCGGTGTCCGCGCGACCTGGAGCCTGCGCAGCATCTCGGGGAGCGCCGCGCTCGCGAGCGCGCCGCCGGCCGCCTCCACGCTCCCGGTGGCCTCGCCGCCGAGCGCGCGCAGGTAGGCCACGAGGGGCGCCACCGGGTAGAGCGCGGCGTCGTCGGTCGCCGCGACGAGGGCGTCGCGGTCCGCCGGATCGAGGCCGCTCCACACGCGCGCCTCGCCCCCTTCGCCGAGCCGCCGCGCCGCCTCGGCCCTGCAGAGCCGGAAGGCCAGGCCGCGGCTCAGCGGCGCGCCGTCGTGCTGCGCCGTGATCGGGGCCTGCGTACGCTCGCCTGGGATCGAGAGGAGCGGGCTCGAGAGGAGCGCGGCCGCGAGCGCGTCGGCGAAGGCGACCGGCGAGGCGATGCGCCGGGACGGCTCCGGCTCGAGCGCCCGCGCGAAGAGGGCGTCCACGCTCGGGGAGAGCCCCGGCCGTGCGCGCGAGGGGGGCGTGATCTCCCCGCGCTGCTGCATGGCGACGATGCCGTAGGCGCCCGCGGCCTCGAAGGGGGCCCTGCCCGTCAGCATGGCGTAGGTGACCGCCGCGAGGGCGTAGGTGTCGAGCGCCGGCTGCGGGTCGGCCGCCCCGGGGATCAGCTGCTCCGGCGCGGCGAAGCCGCGCGTCCCGCCGACGAGGTGGGGCCGCTCGCTGCCGAGCCGCGCCCCGAGCCCGAAGTCGATGAGCACCGCCCGCTCGATCCGCGTGTCGAGCAGGATGTTGCCCGGCTTGACGTCCGCGTGCACGTACCCCTCGGCGTGCATGCTCGCGAGCGCGCCCGCGATCTGGCGGACGACGGAGAGCACCTGGTGGAGGGGCATGAACCCGCCCTGCGGGGCGCGGTCGACGATGTGGCGGTGGATCGTCTCTCCCTCGACGTACTCGAGGAGGAGGTACATGCGCGCGCCGTCGAGCCGCCCCCAGCCGTACAGCTGGACGATGCTCGGGTGCCTCAGCCGCACGAGCGCCTCGGCCTCGCGGAGCAGGGCGCTGTCGTCCGGCTCCGTGACCACCTTGAGCGCGACGAGCTGGCCGAGGAGCTTCTCGCGCGCCAGGTAGACCTGCGACTGGCCCCCCTCGCCCAGGATCGCGGTGATCCAGTACTTGTCGTCCACGAGATCGCCGGGGGCGAGCCGCACGGGCAGCTCGTTCGCGTCGCCCCGGGCGAGCGGCGCTGGCGCTCCGGCGCTCTCCGGCGCAGGCCGCGACGTGGGCCGCTCGTTCGACTCGGTCACGTGGGGCGAGAGGCCGGAGCGCCGCGCGAGCTGCTCGCTCACCAGCCTGGCCGCGAGCTGGAGGGTCGCGATGCTGCCCGCGTCGAACCCCCGGGGCTCGCCGGACACCGCGCACACGCTCCCGACGGCCCCGACCCCCTCGATCACGACGGGGAACCCCGCGTACGCGCGGACCAGGTTCATGGCCACGAGCGGGTTCTCGGACAGCACGGGGTGCGCCTGGGCGTCCTCGACGATGAGCGGAGCGTTGTCGCGCGCGACGTGCTGACAGAAGGACCACGAGCGCAGCGTCCCTCCGGCGATCGACAGGTCGCGGGGGAGGCCGGTCGCGCCGATGAAGATCTGCCGCGACGAGTCGATGATCGTCACGACGCTGGCCGACGTGCCCACGCCCCGCGCGACGAGCTCGGCGACGACGACGAGCTCGGGGTCGGGCGTCGTGCTGCGCAGGCCTCGCCGCTCGAGCTCGGCGTCGCGCGCGGGGTCGTCCAGGGGGTCGGCGGCGCCGCCCGCCGCCGGGTGGCTCAGGGTGGGACCGCCGCCCGGCGACGGGAGCAGCGCCCCGAGGAGCGCTTCCGGGGTGACCGGCTTGTGGACGACCGCCGCGATCTGCTCGAATCCGCGGATCCGCTCGAGGAAGCCGCGGAACCGCGACGTGACGATGAGCCGGGCGGGCGGCGGCGTCCGATCGCCCGCTCGGACCCAGCCCTCGACCGCGGCGCGGTCCAGATCCGCGACGATGGCATCGGCGGCCGCGCACTCCTCGGGCGTGGGACGCGCGCCGGGGGGCGCGCAGACGGACCACCCGGCTGCACGCAACACCTCGGCCATGTAGTCGCGCTCCGTGGCGATGGGCTCCAGCAGGAGGACATTGCGCGTCATCGAACGGCGAGAGTACCTCGCCCGGAAGGGGAGGAGCACAGGCGCTGCCGCGCGCGTGAGGTTCGAGCCCCGGAACCTCCCCGCGCCGCCGCTGTCATTCCGCAGGCACGACGGACAGCCGGCCAGCGCGGCCGAGCGCCCGCCTGAAGGACGCGGATCCGCGCGTCCTCCGCGCGGTTCCAGAGGACGTGAGCGCGCCGCTCCGCGCGGCGCACAGGGGAGATCTATGCCCAGCGCGAACACGACGGACGCCGGGGATGGCGGCGCCGCCACCGATCCGAACCTCACCGCCGCGAGGCAGCCCGACGCGGCGAGCACCGGCGAGGCCGGAGGGCCGGTGCGCTCCGTGGAGATCGTCATCTCCTGGGGCACGACCGTGCTCTTCGTCCAGCACCTGACGCCGCCGCGCGCGTTCGACGTCGGTGAGGGGCGCGACGACGGTCGCCCGTGCGACTGCTTCCTCCCCGAGCGCGCGCTCGGCGCGCGCCGCGCGCCGCTCCTCGAGGTCGACGGCGCCGGGCGCGTCGGCTTCGTCCTGCCGGGCGCCGCGACGGGGACGCTCACGCTCGCCCCCGGCGGCGCGCCGCTGTCCGCGGCCGCGGCGCGGGAGCTGCATGTCGGCGTGGAGCGCGCGGCGCGCGCGGCGATCCCCGGGGCCACAGTCGT
The DNA here is from genome assembly GCF_051530205.1 of Sorangium sp. So ce327. Lineage (NCBI taxonomy): Bacteria > Pseudomonadati > Myxococcota > Polyangiales > Polyangiaceae > Sorangium > Sorangium sp. So ce327. The sequence continues at coordinate 8,652,803 of NZ_CP150330.1, forward strand.
CCCCCTGCCCGCGCAGGGCCGCGTGGACGTCGAGATCGCGGGCGTGCGGATCCAGATCCGCGCCGATGCCACCGCGGGCGAGCGCGTGCGCCGCTCGCTCGTGAACCGGAAGAGCCTCGCCCTCCACGCCGTCTCCGCGGCCCTGCACCTCGGGCTCCTCGGCGCCCTCGCTCGCTGGGCGCCGCCCCTCGTCGACCCGTCCACGGGCATGAGCGCGGATCGGATCGCGCTCGTGCAGCAGTACCTCGCGTCCGCCGACGAGCGCGAGCTGCGCGCGGCGATCGAGCGGGAGGGCGAGCCCGCCGCCGACGCGAAGGAGGGCGGCGCAGGGACGCGAGCCAAGGGCGAGGAAGGGTCGATGGGTCACCCTTCGTCCGCGTCACGGGCGCTGGCGACGGGGAACAGGTGGGGGGTCAAGGGCCCGAGCGACAGCCCCGATCCCCACGTGGCGCGGCAGCAGGCGCTGCGCGACTCGGCCGAGTTCGGGATGATCGGGCTGCTCAACGCCGGCGGCGGCGGCGATCCGCATGCCCCCACGGCGCCGTGGGGGCTCGACGGCACCGCGTCGTCCGCAGGCGGCGCGGGCCTCCCCCTCGCCGGCTACGGGGGCCGCGCCGGCGAGAGCGCGCCGCTCGGGCTCGGCTCCATCGGGACGATCGGGCACGGCGCGGGCGCCGGGTCGGGCCAGGGGTTCGGGAGCGGCCACGGGCGCGCCGGCGCCTCCTCGCCGCCGGTCTCGGCGCGGAGCGCGGCCGCCTACGCTCCGGAGCCCGAGGTCGCCCTCGATCCGAACGGCCGCTTCGCCACCACGTACCGGCCCGGGGGCGGCCACCTCGCCGCGTTCGAGGCCGCCCTCGCGCGCGGCGTCGTGCCCGCGGCGGAGCGCGAGCTCGTCGGCGACGTCGCCGCCCGCTACGCCCCGGAGGTCCCGCTCGCCCCCGACAAGGCGCTCGGCCTGCGCGCCGACCTGGAGCGCGCCGCGCTCGGCCCGGGCGGCGGCGCCTTCCACCTGCGCCTCGCGCTCCGCTCCGCGGCGGCGGCGGCGGCGGCGCGGCCGCACCTCTCGGTGCACCTCGTCCTCGACACGAGCGGCTCGATGGCCGGCGCGCCGATCGACAGCGCCCGCCGCGCCGCGCAGGCGCTCGTCGATCGGCTCGCGCCGTCCGACGACTTCTCGCTCACCGCCTTCTCCAGCGACGCCGAGGTGGTGATCGAGGACGGCCCCGTCGGCCCGCGCCGCGCGGCGATCCGCCGCGCCGTCGAGGGGCTCCGCGAGGGCGGCGGCACCAACATCGGCGCGGGGCTCTCGCTGGGCTACGCGCAGGCGAGCCGGCCGGGCATCCCCGAGGACGCCGTACGCGTGGTGCTGCTCGTCTCCGACGGCCGGGCGACGAGCGGCCTCACCCACAGCGAGCGCCTGGCGCGGCTCGCCCTCGACGCCTTCCAGCGCGGCATCCAGACGAGCGCGCTCGGGCTCGGCGACGACTTCGACGGCCAGCTCATGAGCTCGATCGCGAGCGACGGGGCCGGCGGCTACTACTACCTGCGCCACCCGGAGCAGATCGCGCCCGCGCTGTCGACCGAGCTCGACAAGCGCCTCGACCCGGTCGCGACCGCGGTCGAGGTGCGCGTACGGCTGAAGGCGGGCGTCGATCTGCTCCGCGCCTACGGTTCGCGCCGGCTGGACGGCGCCGAGGCCTCCCGCGTCCGCGCCCAGGAGATCGCGGCCGACATCGCTGCCCAGTCGCGGGACCGGATCGCGGCCGACCGACGCGACGACGCCGAGGGCGGCATGCGCTTCTTCATGCCCGTGTTCGCCCGCGATGATCGGCACGCGCTGCTGCTCAAGCTGAGCGTCGGCCCCGGCGCGGGGAAGCGAGCCGTCGCGACCGTCGAGCTCAAGTACAAAGATCGGCTCTCCAAGAAGAACGCGATCGAGGAGATCCCCATCGAGGTGCGTTATGCGGACAGCGACGCCGCCAGCGCGGCGTCCGTCGACGCGTCGATGACGCGCGCGCTTCAGGGCTTCGCCGCGGGCGAGTCGCTCGCGGAGGCCGCTGCCCGCGTGGCGCGCGGCGATCGCGCCGGCGCCGCCGCGCTCCTCTCCGAGCGCGAGGGCATCCTGCACGAGGCCGCGACCCGGCTGAACGAACCGCTGTTCCTGGAGGACGCGGCGCGCCTGTCGCGCCTCCGCGCGCACATGGGCGCAGAGCAGGGCCTCGGCGATCCGCTCGTGCTCGCGATGTTGCTGGAGACGGCGGGGCGATCCCGCCTGCGCTGACGCGCAATCGCAGCGCGCACACGGGCGGAGGCGTCGCCCAGGTGGTAGGCTGAGCGCGGCCATGACAGACAGAGTCTCATCGACCGGACGCGCTGCGCTGCGAGAGTCGCTGCTCCAGTTCTCCGCTTTCGCCGACGCGCTCGAGTCCCGATCCATGCGCGAGGCCATCGATGCCTGCATCACCGTCCTGGACGCTCCAGGTCCGCTTGACAAGCGTGACCTCGCCCCATGGCTCAAGGTCGTCCACGAGCGCGCGGCCGATGTCTTTCGACGGGGTATCCGTCAGACCACGGGTGTGCTGCGCCAGCAGATGATGCACGGCCTGAAGCAGGCTGAAGAAGACGCGGTCTGGATGCAGCACGCCATCGACGCGCTCAGTCGAGACCGCGCGAACTGACATGCTGAGCTGAAACAGCGCTCGTCGCCCCCGCGCAGACAGCGGCTCGCCGCGACAGGCCGAAGCGAGCCGGCCGGAGGCGGGAGCAGGCGGGCCGCGGACAGCGTGACACGACACGCGCCGTCCGTGCTACGAGAGGGGACATGTTCGCCTCGGCGTTTCCGCTGCTGCTCCTCGGCTTCTCTCTCGGGATGCGCCACGCCACCGACGCGGACCATGTGATCGCGGTGGCGACCGTCGTGAGCCGGGTGCGGAGCCTCGGGACGGCGCTGCTGATCGGCGCGATGTGGGGCGTCGGCCACACGCTCACGCTGATGGTGATCGGCGGCGGCATCCTGCTCTTCGGGCTCGTGGTGCCGCCGCACGTCGGCCTGGCCATGGAGCTCTCGGTCGCCCTGATGCTGATCGGCCTCGGGGTGTATCACCTGGCGCGGCTCTACCGGGCGGTCCGGCGGGGCGAGCCGCCGGCGCCCGACGTCGCGCCGGTCAAGCACGCCGCGCCTGTCGCGCAGGTTGCTCACCACGACGGCCACCGGCACGACCTCGGCTGGGCGGACCGCGTGTTCGGCGTTTCGCGCGTCTATGCGAGCCTCCGGCCGCTGCTCATCGGCGTGGTCCACGGCCTCGCAGGCTCGGCCGCGGTGGCGCTCCTCGTGCTCACCACGGTGCGCGACCCGCGGTGGGGCATCGGCTACATCGCGCTGTTCGGCGTGGGCACGATCGCCGGGATGACGCTCATCACCGGGGTGCTCGCGCTGCCGTTCGCCTACGCGCGCGCTCGCACCAGCGGGATACACCACGCCTTCGGCGCCGTCGCCAGCCTCCTCAGCGTGGCATTCGGCCTGTTCCTGGCCTACGACATCAGCTTCGGATCCGGGCTGTTCACCGCGGACCCGCGGTGGACGCCAGGCTGACGGCGCCCGGGCGGGCCGCGCTCGCGCTCGCGCGCGCGCGCGCCGAAGGAGCGACGCTCGGCGCTCACCGGCTCGCGGTCGACCAGGCGCGCTCGGCCTCGCGCGGCGACGCCGGCGCGAGGTGCGCGTCGATCTGGGTCATGAGCCAGTCGAGGAACTCGTCCTTCAGGATCGTCTGCGCCACGTGCAGATCGGTCCAGACGGGCGCGCGCGCGGCCGCCCGGTCGCTCGTCTGCACCACGACCGGGATCGTGCAGAACCTCGCGTCGTCGCGCATCGCGCGGATGAACTCCACCCCGTTCATGACGGGCATGTGGACGTCCACGATGGCCAGCGCCACGGGCTCGCGCGCGAGCAGCTCCAGGGCGTCGCGCCCGTTCTCGGCCTCGAGCACGCTGAAGCGCGGCTCGAGGATCAGCCGGTAGCACTCCCGGATGTCCGCGTCGTCGTCCACGACGAGGATGGTTACCCCCTCGACGGCGCCGAGCACGCGCTCGACGGCGGCGCGGAGCTCCCCCGCGGTGACGGGCTTGCGCACGTAGCCGGCGACCCCTCGCAAGATCGCCTCTGCCGGCTTGTTCACGACGGAGACGAGCATCACGGGCACCCGCTCGCGCGACTGCACAAGCCGGTTGAAGGCGAAGCCATCCATCTCGGGCATCAGGAAGTCCGCCAGGACGAGATCCGGCGTCCACGTCCGGAGGAGCTCCAGCGCCGCGCTCCCGCCGCGCACGGTCCGGACGTCGTACGCCGCGCCTTGCAGCGCCTCGGCCATCCACGCGAGCGTCCCCGACTCATCGTCGACCAGCAAGAGCTTGGCCATGGCATCACTCCCCTTGCGCCCCGGCGCCACCCGACTCGCCCGCCTCGCCGACACGCCGCAGCCGGAGCCAGAACCTCGCCCCTCCTTCCGGCCGCGCCTCGTACCCGATCGCCCCGCCCCACCGCTCCACCGCGATCCGGGCGCCGTAGAGCCCGAGGCCGCTGCCCGCGCCAGGGTCGTGGCCGTGCGCGAATTTCTGGAACAGGCGCGGCGCGATGGCAGGGGAGACGCCAGGCCCATCGTCCTCCACCGTCACGCGAGCCCACCGGGGCTCATCGTGCACCGCGACGCGCACCGACCTGCGCGGGGGCGTGAACCGGAGCGCGTTCTCGACGAGGTTGGAGACCACGCGCGCGAGCCTGCGCTCCTCACCGACGACGGCGCACGGCCGGGCGCAGCCGATCTCCGGCGGCGCCTCCAGGCACACCCCCCGGCTGCGCGCCATGGGCAGGAGCGCCTCGACGACCCGAGCGACGGTGCCGCACACGTCGACCACCGCGGCGAGATCGCCGCTGGAGGCGTCGGACGCCATGCCCTCGGCGGTGAACACGTCGAGGATCTCCCGGATCAGCTCGCGCTGCCGCAGGGCGGCCTTCAGCGCGACCGCGGCGAGCGCGCCGCTCTTCTCCGGCAGCGGCTGCTCTCCCAGCAGGGACAGCGCGCCGAGGAGGCTGTTCAGCGGGCCGGAGAGGTCGTGAACGATGCAGTGGACGAGGACATCCTTCCGCTCGACCTCGCGCGACAGCGCCTCGTGGACGAGGCGAAGCTCGCGCGCCCGCTGGAGGACGCGGCGGCGCTCCTGGAACAGCGCGTCGTTCCGGGTGATCACGAGCAGCCGCGACGAGCCGACGCGGAGCGCCGTCGCCTCGAGGTGAAGCGCCTCGTCGCCGATCATCTGCGTCCAGAAGTCGGATTGCACGCCCGGCGCGCCTTCCGCGGACCAGGCCCGCTCCGCCTCGGGGAGGAACACCTCCAGGAAGGGCAGCGCGCGATCGATCGGGAGCGGCGAGTCGCGCCACGGCGGCGCGAACCCGAGCCCTCGGAACCACGGCGGCGGCTCGCCGCGGATGACGAAGGTCCCGTCGTGCAAACGCTCGAGGACGAGCTTGTCCAGCGCCGCGAGGAGCCACGTGTCCACGTCCATCAACCCCGCAACGAAGGCGCTTCGCTCGCCAGCATGGCGCGCGCCAGCGCGTTGAACGCGCCTTCGACCCCGGCGCCGGTCTTGGCGCTCGTCCTCGTGATCCAGAGGCCCGCCCTCCTCAGCCTGGCCTCGGTGGCGTCGTCGATGTCCCACGCCCCGGTGAGATCGGCCTTGTTCATGACGACGACGGCCGGGACCTCTCCGACGATCGTCCGCGCGGCGGTGTAGAGGCGGAGCCCGGTCTCCGCCGTGAGGCGCCGCGTGCCGTCGATGACGAGGAGCCAGCCCGCGGAGCCGCGCAGGTACGACGTCTGGACGGCCTGGAACTCGTCCTCTCCGCTCAGGTCCCAGAGGATGAGGTCGAGCTCGCGTTCATCGCACCTCACGCGCCGTGCCTCGATCGTCACGCCGATGGTCGTCCGGTAGGACTCGGAGAAGATGCTGCGCACGAAGCGGGCGACGAGGCTTGTCTTGCCGACCCCCGTCGCGCCCAGCACGCAGACCTTGCGTTTCTCCGCCATGACTCAGTCCTTGCTCTCCGCGTGCAGGTCCACAAGGAAGATCACGCTGCGCGCGCGGCGCTCGTCCGCGCCGGCGAGGCACTCGGCCCGCGCCGCTCCCCCGGCGCAGGACGGGGGCACGACCTCGCGCCGCGTTCCCCCGCCGCTCGCTCGCAGGCGATCGGCCGGGATCCCCCGCGCGACGAGCTCGGCCGCGACGTGCTCCGCGCGGGCCTGGCTGAGCGCTCGGTTCGACGCCTCCGATCCGACGGGATCCGCGTAGCCGATCTCGCGGATCTCGGCGGTCATGCCGGCCTCGCGCGCGCGGGCGATCAGCCGCTCGGCGGCGGCCGCGACCTCGTCGAGGCGCGCGGCCTGCTCGCCGGAGAGCCGCGCGGCGCCGCGGCGGAAGAAGAGCTCCATCGCCTCGAGGGAGCGCGCCGCCGCGCGCGCGCGGTCGATCGACTCCTGCGCCGTCAGGCCCTCGCCGTCGAACCCCGAGACGCCAGGAAGCACCGCCGCCGACCAGCGCGCGCGCTCGATCCAGCGCTGGGGCGCGACCCCGCTGGCCGCGACGGCGCCGCCGCGCAGCGCCAGGGTGACCCCGGGCGGCGGCTCCAGAGCGCTCGCCACCCGGCGCTCGACGATCTGCGGGTGGAGCGAGTAGAAGGGCTCGAAGCGCAGGATGACCTCCTGGCGCAAAGGGCCGCCGCGCTCGAGCACGGCCCTCGGGTCCGCGGCGAGCGGATCGCGGAGGCCCGTGAACACGACCTGGCCGGCGCGCCGCTCCGCCGCGGTGACCAGCAGGCCGGGCTCGCGCCGCAGCGCCTCGCCCCAGCCGTCGACGCGGCGCTGATCCTCCCGCGAGGCGCGCACCGAGAAGACGAGCGCGGCCGCGACGACCGCGGCCAGCAGGGCGGCCGCTATCGACACGGCCCGCGCTCGGCGCGGGATCGGCTGGCGCTGCTGCTGGAGGCAGCGCGAGAGCAGCTCGCGGGCGCCCGAGAACGGCGTCCTATCGCCGCGGAAGCCGGCGAGCTCACCGCCGTACGAGAGGTGGACGCGCTCCAGCGTCTCGCACAGGACGAGCCCGTACGCGGGCGGCGCCACGCCGCGCACGATGGACACGAGGAGCGCCGACGGGCCGTGCTCGACCCACCCTGTCAGATCGCCCACGCGGAAGCGCTCCAGCCGCGCGTCGGTCCGGAACGCGTCGTGGGCGAACGCGTCGATGGCGGTGAGCATCGCCGTGACCTGGTCGGGATCCCTGTAGGGGATCTCGTCGGCGCTGAGGTGCTCGAGGACGAGCCCCGTCCCTCGGTGGACGAGGAAGAGCTGCTCGGTCCGGTAGACCATGGAGCGGAGCAGCACCACCTCCGCGAAGGGACGCCCCGTGCGGCGCGCCTCGACGCGCCAGCGCATGCTCCGCCAGGACAGGCCGAGGGCGGCCGCCTCGTTGAGGCGCTGGATCATCGCCCGGAGAGCGCAGCGCACGGCCTTGCGGATGGCCGGCCCCATGGCGGGGGAGATCGCGTCCGCGAACGACCCCGGGTCCTGGCGCACGCGCTCCTGGATCGCGCTCGAGAGGAGCGGCTCCAGCGCCCACGAGAGCGCCTCACCCTTCTTGCGGCTCTCGATCACCGCCTCGGGCAGCGCCCCCGCGACCATCTCGACCATGGACTGGTCCAGCCGCTCCTCGATCCGCTGGATCCGGTGCTGCTCAGGGCCCACGAGCAGGGGGCGGAGGTCTTCGAGCGTCTTTCTCGGCGGAGGCGCCTCGCGGCGCGCTCTCGGCTCTCGCATCGTTCTTCTCCGGACCGCCGCGCCGGCTCCGCTGGGAGGAGCGGCGCGGCCGCCTCACGCTGCCTCGTCCGAGCGGCGCTCCACCTTCTGGTACCGCTCCGACTCCGCGGCCGCCTCGCGCGCCGGCGGCTCCGGCGCGAGCGCTTCGGCGCCGTCGGCCCACGCGGCGGCCAGCTCGCGCTCGAGCATCGCGCTCAGCTCGCTCCGCGTACGCCGCGTCTCGTCGACGAACGCCTTGGACTGGTCGAGGATCTGCTGCCGGAGCTCGCGCTGCGTGCGCGCCACGAGCTCCTCCAGCCGCTGGACCCGCTGCGCGATCAGCTCGATCGCCTCCCGCGACTCGCGCGCGACGCTGCCGAGCGCGCCGTCGGCGGCCGCGCGCTGGGCCTCGATCGACGCGCCGAGCGCCTCGATCTCCCTGCGCATGTGCGCCTCCAGCATGTCCAGACGCCGCCACGCTTCACTCCGCAGCTCCTCCGCCTGGGCGGCGACCTGAGCGTCGGTGTGCGAGAGCCGGCGAGCGAACTCGCGGAACTGGGCGCCGCACAGGATGTCGCGCACCTGCTCCAGGCTGTTGGTGATCGCGGACTCTGCGTGTCCTGCGGTGGCTTCGTGCTCCGCCCGCCCGCTCGTCCTCATGGTCATGATGAAGGCCCCCTCTCCGTGCGTGCCGCGCGTGTCGGGCTCGGCGAGCCGAGCTCGCTCGTCATCGCGCTCCCGTATCGCTTCGTCGCGCTCGCGACGCCTCACCGAGCTCGCTCCCCCAGGTTTTCTCTTCCGTCTGGACACGATGCCCCTCGCTCATCACGTCACGCGATGCGCAACATGGGTCAGCACCCTGGGCGCGGGTAGCCCTCGGAAGGCCGCGGGGGCGGCCGCGGCTCGGCCGGGGAGCCGCTCGGCTGCTCCGAGGCGCCGCGCTGAACAGGAGCTCTCGGAGCCCGGTAAGATGCTGCCATGCGAAATCCGCGAACCTCCCTGGTGGCCGCGGCCTTCCTCGCGGCCTGCGGCGCTCCGACCGGCGGCGCACCTTCCGCGAGCGCTCCTTCCGCGAGCGCCGCCGCTTCGGGTTCCAGCTCGCCCCCGGCCGCCCCGCCGCCGCCGCCCCCGCAGGCCGCCGCCCCCGCAGCCGCGGCCTCCCCTGCGCCGGCGCCCTGCGGCGCGCTGGGCTGCCTCGCCTTCGATACGCCGGCCCAGGCCTTCGCCCACGTCCTGGAGAGCGGCCCGCGCGTGCTCGCGGTGGGCGAGGCGCACGCACAGCAAGGCTCGGAGGGCGTCCCCTCGACGACCCGACGCTTCACGGAGCTCTTCCTGCCGGCGCTCGCCGGCCGCGCCTCCGATCTGATCATCGAGCTCTGGGCCGTGGACCCGCGCTGCAAGAAGGAGCAGGTCGCGCGGGTCGAGACGGAGCAGCGGACGGTCACGCAAGGACAGGCGGCGCAGAACCAGGACGAGTTCCTCGCGCTCGGCCACGCGGCGAAGCGGCTCGGCATCCGGCCCCGCCAGCTCACGCCCTCCTGCCAGGACTACGACGCCATCGTGCGCGCGGGGCCGGACGCGGTGACGGCCATGCTCGAGATGATCGCGCGCCTGACGGCCGCCGAGGCGAAGGCGCTGCTCGGCCGCGAGGACGCCGCGGGAAAGATGGTGATCGCCTACGGCGGGGCGCTGCACAACGACGTCGCCCCGCGCCCTGGGCGCGAGCGCTGGAGCTTCGGACCGGAGCTCTCCGCGATCACCGCCGGGAAGTACGTGGAGCTCGATCTCATCGTCCGCGAGTTCATCAAGGAGTCGGAGTCCTGGCGGGCGCTGCCGTGGTATCCCCATTTCGACAGGGAGGAGCGCCCGGACAAGGCGGTGCTCTTCAACCCCGCGCCGGGCTCGTACACGCTCATCTTCCCGCGCTCGTCCTGAGCCGGCACCGCCGCGCCGAGCGCCGCGCGCGCCGCGCGGCGGCTTCAGGGCAGGAGGGTGAACGTGACCGGCGCGCCCGTGAAGGGACCGCCGCCCTGCACGATGCGGTTGTTCTCGAACAGCGCGCTGATCACGCTGACCGTGATGGGCACGCCGGCAGCGCGGAGCTTGTCCCAGGCCGCCGCGTCCGGCGTGTAGCTCAGCTTGGTCGTGAACACCCGGAGCAGCGGCTCGCGCTCCGCCGTCGTGAAGACCAGGAAGTAAGCGCGCCCGTTGATGGGCGTCCCGTGAGCCCAGGCGGCGCGCGCCGGCCCAAGGAGCGCCCCGAGCTCCGCGACGATCGACGCCCCCGGCGCGGCGAGCTCGCGCGCCCCCGGCGCCGCGGCGGCCGCCAGCCGCAGCTCCGGCGCGGCCCGAGGCGCCGTCCGCTGCGCCGCGCCCGCGACGTGGAAGGCCAGCTCCGGCGCGGCGTCGCCGGGGAGCATCGCGCCGTCCTCGGGCGCGTCGAACACCGTGCCCTGCGAGGGCTCGTCCTTCGGGTCCACGGCGAGCAGCGCCTCCAGGGCCTCGTCGGTCGCGCCGCCCTCGAAGATGACGTCGGCCAGGCTCGGGTCGGTCGACGTCCCGCTCGACGTGTGGTCGTGGCTGTGACCACACGCCCCGGTGTACATCGCGGCCGACGCGAGCGCCGCCAGCGCGGGCACGAGGAGCGCCCGGCTCAGAAAAGGCCTTCGGCTCACGGCGCCTCCGCCCAGGGATCCGCGAAGCGCGGGTCCTTCAGAAACTCGTCGTCCGTCAGGGTTTGCAAGAAGGCGATCACGTCCGCTCTCTCCTCTTCTGTGAGATCGAACCCGCTGATGAGCTCGCTCTTGAACTTGTTCTCGCTGCCCACACCGGCGTTGGGCAGGCCAGCCTCGATCGTGCGCCCTCCGGCGGCGTAATGGTCGAGCACCCCCTCGAGCGTCTCGATGCTGCCGTCATGCATGTACGGCGCCGTGACGGCGATGTTCCGCAGCGTGGGCGCGCGGAACCGGCCCATGTCCGCCTCTTTGTGGGAGATCTCGTAGACTCCCCCGTTGCCCTCCGGGTAAGCGCCGTTCCCGTCGATGTTGTAGAGCCCCGTGTTGTGGAACATCACCTCCGTGAAGGTGGTGCCGTCGTGCTCCACCGAGTCCGACAGGTTGAAGCCGCCGTGGCAATGGAAGCACTCCAGCTTCTCGGAGAAGAAGAGATCCATCCCGCGCAGCGCCGCGTCGGACATCCCGGAGGGGTCGCCGCCGTAACGGTAACGGTCGTAGGGCGCGCGGTAGGAGAGCAGCGACCGCTCGAACGCGGCGATCGCCTTCGTGATGTTCGCGAGGCGGATGGGCTCGCCGTCGCCGGGGAACGCCTCGGGAAAGAGGTCCTGGTACAGCGGCTCGCCCTGGAGCCGCTCCAGGAGCTCGTCCTCCATGCCGGCGAGCCCGAGCTCGACCGGCGTCTCGCCGAACATGGGGAGGAGCGCTTGCTCCTCGAGCGCTTCCATGAGCGGATTCGCCCAGGTCAGCGTCGTGAGGTAAGCGACGTTGGCCAGGCTCATCGAGCTGCGCGAGTGCAGCTGGCCGGTCGAGCCCTCGGCGTTCGCGAGGTGGTCGGTGAACGCGAGCTCCTGGCGATGGCACGAGCCGCACGAGTACGTGCCGTTGCCGGACAGGCGCACGTCGTAGAACAGCCGCCTGCCGAGCTCGACCTTCACCGACGACATCGGGTTGTCCTCGGGGACCTTGGGCACCGGAAAGCCCGTCGGCAGCCCCCACGCATAGGCGCCCGCGCCGCCGCCGCCCTCCCCCGTCGATCCGCCCGGGCCTTGCGGCCCATCGTCGTCGCCGCAGGCACAGCAGAGGGCCGCGAGCGCGGCGAGGGCGGAGGAGATCGCCGAGCGGCGGAGAGCGGTCATCGAAGCGAACATCGCCATGGCGCCTAGTCTATCCTGAAGAACGACTGCTGATCGGGGCGCGGCGAGCCGTCGGCGCTGTCGATGCCGAGATGCGTGAAGAGCGGCAGACACTCGGAATCCGACGGATCCGACATGCAGCCGGGGATGTCGTCGGCGCTCCCCGACAGGTCGCTGTCCGCGACGAGCGCCGCATAGTCGACGAGCACCTTCGTCGTGAGCGGGTCGATGTCCTGGAGGACGATCTCGGCGACGTTGGGGCGATCGCAGGCGGCCACCCCGCCGTCCGCGCCGGGCATGCAGCCAGTGCTCCCGATGTGCACGAGGAACGGCTTGTCGTCCGCCGTGGAGACGCTGTCGAGGCGCAGGAACTTGTACCCGTCGTTCCAGCTCCAGAACAGCCCCGTCAGGTTGAGCGGCGACGGCGCGCTCGACGCGTCACCGTGGTTCAGGTCGAACGGGACGCCCAGCTTGAACGACAGCCCGTCGTAGTCCCCGGCCGGGACCGTCCCGCGCACCACGCCGTTCGTCTCCTCCGTCCCGTTGGCGCAGGTGCCCGATCGGTCCTCGAAATCGAGGAGCACGACGTCCTGGTATTGCCACAGCTCGTCCTGTTCGAGCGAGAGCGGCACCTCCTCGCCGTCCGCGCGGCGCAGGCGCACGTCGTGGATGTAGAGGCGGAAATCGTTCAGCCCCACGTCCGTCGAGGCGCTGCCGACAGCGTACGTCTCGCTGCAGGAGAACACCTCGTCGCGGACGCGGCCTTCGAACTGCAGCGCGACAGCGATCGTCTCAGCCCCGCCGCTCCCCCCGTCGATGGGGTTCACCCCCTCATCGTCGCCGCACGCCATGAGCGCGAGCACCGCCCCGACCAGCGGGAACCAGAGCCGTGATGCACGAAGACCGGATTCCATGAGCGTCCTCCCGAGGAACGATGCGCGCCACGATAGGCCGCGTCGCCCCTCGCCCGAATGCGACATGTTGTCGCTATCGCGATCCGCCCGAGAGCGCGAGTCGATCCAGCGTCGAAAGAGGGCTCGCGGACGGCCCCGGAGCAGCCTTCGGCGGCCAGGAGACAGCGACGCCGCCGACGACCGCACGACCGCACGACCGCACGACCGCACGACCGCGCTCGCCGCCTGTGACGTCGACCAAACCGCCGGCGCGCCCGCCGGGCGAGCGTGCGCGTCCGCATGATAACACGAACCGATAAAATCGTGCTACTGGCCAGCCCACCTGTGATCCGCTCCCCGAGCACGGCGTTCCCGCTGCTTCTTGTCATCGCGTCCGTCGCGTCCGTCGCGCCTGCGCGCGCCGGCGACGGTGCCGCACCCGCACGCGCCGGCGACGGCGCCGCGCCTCCCCCCGCAGCCGGGGCGACAACGTCGGCGGGCGGCGATGCCTCGGCCGGCGCCGGCGCAGCGGCGCCCGCCTCCGGCGCGGCGGGCGCAGCTGCGCCCGCGCCCGACGCCGCGCCCATCACGGTCGTGGTGCAGGGCGCGGCGCCGCCGCGCAGCGCCTCCGAGTCGGTGCGCGGGCAGGCCGAGATCCGGGCGGCGCCCCACCGGACGGCGAGCGACGTGCTGCAGCTCGTGCCGGGCGTGTTCACCTCCCAGCACAGCGGCGAGTGCAAGGCGCACCAGATCTTCTTCCGCGGCTTCGACGCGGTCCACGGGCAGGACCTCGAGATCTGGGTCGCGGGCGCGCCGGTCAACGAGGTCTCCAACGTCCACGGCCAGGGCTATACCGACCTCCATTTCGTGATGCCGGAGGTGATCGGCGAGCTCCGCGCGCAGCCGGGATCGTACGACCCGCGCCAGGGCGACTTCGCGGTCGCCGGGACGATGCGCTTCGATCTCGCCTACGGCGAGCCGGGGATCACCGCCACCGCCTCCGCAGGCTCGTTCGGCGCGCGCCGGCTCTTCCTCGCTTACCACCCCGAGAACGCGGACGACGCCACGTTCGCGGCCTTCGAGGCGTACGGGACCGACGGCTTCGGGCCCGCCCGCGCCGCCGGCCGGGCCTCGCTCGTCGCGCAGGCCGTCTACCGGCCGCTCGCCGGCGTCTCCGCGCGGGTGATGGCGTCGGCGTTCGCCTCCCGCTGCGGCTCCGCGGGCGTCCTGCGCCTCTGCGACATCGAGTCGGGCAAGGTCGACCGCTTCGCCTCGTACGATCCCGATCAGGGCGGCGACTCGTCGCGCGCGCAGCTCGTCGTCGATCTGCGCGGCTCGGGCGACGGCGCCGCCCGCGGGGAGGGCCTCTCGCTCACGCCGTTCGTCGTGCTGCGCGCGCTCCGGCTGCGCTCGAACTTCACCGGGTACCTGGCGGACCCCACGAACGGCGACGCCACCCAGCAGCTCAACGAGGCGATCACGGCGGGCGCCACCGCGTCGTACCGGCTCACCTTCCCGCTGCTCTCCGACCGCGACACGTTCGAGGCGGGCGTCGTCGCGCGCACCGACTGGATCGAGCAGTCGCAGCGGCGCCTCGCGGCCGTCGACGACAGGCCGACCGCAACGCTCGTCGACGCGAAGGTCCGCGCGACCGACATCGCCGGCTACCTCGACGCGTCGATCCGGCCGGCCCGGCGGATCACGCTGCGCGGCGGCCTGCGCGCCGACGGCCTCGCGTACCAGGTCGTCGACAACGTCGGCCAGGGGGCGCAGGCGCGCAGCGCGCAGGGCGTCCACGTGGGCGGCAAGGGCACGGTCGACGTGGCGCTGCTCCCCGGGCTCCGCGCGCTCGCCAGCGTGGGCCAGGGGTTCCGCTCGCCCCAGGCGCGCAGCCTCGGCGACGGCGAGCGGACCCCCTTCACGCGGGTGCTCTCCGCCGAGGCCGGGCTCCGCTACGCCGACGAGCTCGTGCGGGCGTCGGCGGCGCTGTTCCACACGCGCCTCAGCCAAGATCTCGTCTTCGACGAGGCGACCGCCCGCAATGAGCCCGTGCCCGCCACGGCCCGCACCGGGGTGGCCCTCGACGCGGTGGCGCACCCGGCGCCGTGGCTCGTGTCGAGCGTCGGCCTGACGTACACCCGGGCCGCCTTCACCGCCTCCGGCGGGCGCTACGCGGCGGGTGATCTCCTCCCCTTCGTGCCCCAGGTCGTCGCCCGCGCCGATCTCGCGGTGACGCCGCGCCTCGGCGCGCTCTTCGGCAGGCGCCTCGAGGCCCGCGCCGGCGCTGGCGTGACGCTGCTCCACGGCCGCCCCCTGCCGTACGGAGAGATCGGCCACGACGCGCTCGTCACCGACGTGACGGCGCACGTCCGCTACCACCGCATCGAGCTCGGGCTCGACGTCTACAACCTCCTCGACGCGGCGTGGTTCGACGGCGAGTTCGTCTACCCCTCGAGCTTCACCCGCGGCGCGGCGCCCGACCTCCTCCCCGCGCGGCACGTGACGGTCGGCGCCCCGCGCAGCTTCCTCGCTTCGCTCTCCCTCTACATCGGCTGAGGACCTCGATGACATCCACCACCGCACAGCCCCTGTCCCGCCGGCGCGCCGCCCTCGCCGCGGCGGGGCGCCTCGCCGCGGCGCTCGCGGCGGGCGCGCTCGCCGCCGGGTGCGGCGCCGCAGGCGACGACGCGACCTCCGGCAAGCGCCTGACGCTCGCGACGCAGGTCGCGCCCGAGGCGGCGTCGGTCGCGCCGTTCACGAACGCGCTCGGCTGGACCATCACGCTGTCGAAGGCGCACCTGTCGATCGGGTCGCTCCACTACTTCGAAGGCGCCCCGTTCACGGCGCGGCGGCCCTCGCCGGGAGGCGCCCCCTCGCTGCTCGAGCGGCTCGCCCGGTGGGCCGTGCCCGAGGCGCACGCGCACCCGGGCCACTACCAGGCCGGCGAGGCGAGGGGCCAGATGACGCAGCCGACGTCGGTCGACCTGCTGCTGGGGACGACGGCGCTCGCGGACGCGGACGCCGTGAGCGGCGTCGCGCGATCCGCGCGCTTCACGTTCGGCGCGCCGCCCTCGGGCCCGCTCGCCGCGGCGCTCGACGGGCACGTCGTCGCCGTCGAGGGCCGCGCCGAGAAGGGGGAGCTCGCGCGGGTGTTCCGCGCGCGCGCGCTGGTCGCCGACGTCCTCGACGACGCGACCGGCGAGCCGTCGGTGGAGGGGTGCGTGTTCGAGGAGGTCTTCCTCGACGGGCCCGGCGTCGTCACGCTCGTCGTGAAGCCGGCGGTCTGGCTCGATCAGGTCGACTTCGAGGCCGTCGCCGCGAGCGACGACGGCGCGCCGGTCGACCTCGAGCCCGAGAGCCAGGCCCAGCGCGGCTTCACGCGGGGCCTCAAGAAGGGGACGGCCTACGCGCTCTCGTTCGCGCCCGGCTCCCCGGAGGAGAAGGAATGACGATGAAGATCACGAAAGGACTGTGGGTCACGGCGGCGATGCTCGCCGGGGCGGCGCTCGCCGGCTGCGGCGACGACGGCGCGTCGGGGACCGGGAACGTGGCGTTCTCGACGTGGGGAGAGGACTACATCGAGCAGGAGATCCCGGCCGCCGATCTCGCGGACGGCTGGAGCATCCAGTACGAGAAGTTCCTGTTCGTCGTCCGGAACGTCACCATCGCCGATCGCGAGGGGAACGTCGGAGCGCGCACGCAGGGCTCGATCCTGTTCGACCACACGAAGGCCGGCGCGAAGCCGGTGGTGGCCTTCGACGACCTCGAGGCGAAGCCCTGGGAGGCCGTCTCCTACGAGATCGGCCCGGTGGACGCGGACACCGCGCTCGAGGGCGCGACGGAGGAGGACAAGGCGCTCATGCTCGCGGCGGGAGCGTCCGTGCACATCGAGGCGATCGCGCGGAAGGGCGGCGACGGCGGCGAGGTCGAGAAGCGCCTCGACTGGACCTTCTCGCTCGCGACGCGCTACGCCGACTGCAAGGGCGACAAGGCCGGCAAGGAGACCGAGGGCGTCCTCGTCACGAACGGCGGCACCGACGACGTGGAGCTCACCATCCACGGCGACCACTTCTTCTACGACGACCTCCAGGCCGCGACCGCCGCGCGCCGGTTCGCGCCCATCGCCGCCGCGGACGCCGACGACGACGGGGCCGTCACCCTGGAGGAGCTCGCCGCGGTGCGCCTCGTCGAGATCGAGGAGGGCACCTACGGGACGGGCAGCGCCGGAGACATCAATGATCTCGGGGCGTTCGTCGCGGCGCTCTCGCGCACGATCGGGCACTTCCGCGGCGAGGGCGAGTGCGTCTCTGTCGACCCGTGACGGGGCCGGCGGCGCGCTCGCCCGCGGCGATCACTCGATCCCGACCGCCGTCGTGACGTCCTGGAGCTCGCCCCCGTCGAACGCCGGGACCCGCGCGGAGCCGAGCAGCATCTGCACGCAGCTCCCGGCCGGGGTCATCGCGACCAGCGGCTCGATCGCGACGCGCTGCACGGCGCCCGCCGGGTTGAAGAACACCCGCGCCGTCACCGCCTTCGGACCCGCCTTGCCCTTGCAGTGGATCCGCGCGGTCGCGCCCTTCGCTTGCAGCGCCGCGTGGGCCGCGCCGCGATCGAACGGCCTCGCCGCGCTCGGCTGCGCCGCCGCGACCGCCGTCGCCGCCGGCGCGGTGCCCTCGCGCGTGGGGCGCGGGGACCTCGGCGCGGGCGCCGGCGCCTGAGCGTCGCGAGGGCCAGGCGACGGCCGCCGCTCGCCCGCGCCGCTCGTGTCGTTCGCGTCGCCCGCCAGCGCCGGCGAGCGCGCGTCACCGCCGCGGCCCGGGCTGACCACCGTCGGGTGCGCCGGCACCGGCAGGCGCTGCACCTGGCGGACGTCGCTCTGCGCGCGGCCGGCGTAAAAGGCGATCGCCGCCATCGCGAAGCCGCCGGCCAGGCCGCACGCGAGGAGCAGCGGCCCCCGCCGCGCGGGCCTGGGAGGGGCCTCCGGCGGCGCGCTGCTCGCCAGGACGGGCGCGGGGGTGGACGGCGCGCGCGCGCCGGCGGGCGACGACGGCGCGCGCCGCGCGTCCGAGGCCATCTCGGTCGGTCCGGTCATCGACAGGCCCGAGGCAGGCCCCGCCGGGGTGAGCGCCGCCGCGGCGCTGAACGGCGCCACCGAGATCGCGCCGCCGGCGGCGCGCACGCTGCGCGGATCGAGCGGATTGACGAAGAGCGCCGGGCCGAGCGCGTCGAAGGCCTCCTGCGCCGTCTGGAAGCGCTGCGACGGCTCCCGCGCGACGCAGCGCGCGAACCAGGCGTCGAACGGGTGCACGATACAGCCGGCGCGCCCGAGCGCGGTCGCGCGCACCGACGCCGGGTCGATCGCCTCGAAGAGGATCTCGCGGAGCAGCACCGGCATCGCGGTGCCCATCGGGTCGTTCGCGGCGCGCCAGTACATGCGCCCGGTGAGCAGCGCGAACGCGATCAGCCCGAGCGCCCACACGTCGGTCGCCGGCGAGATCTGCCCGCGCGGATCGGACTGCTCGGGCGCCATCCAGAGGGGCGTGCCGAGCGACGCGGTCGCCATCGTGCTGGCCTCCGCGGCGATCTTCGCGATGCCGAAGTCGAGGACCTTGACCGACCAGCGCGCCGTCGCGCTCTGCGTCTTCGCGAGGAACACGTTCTGCGGCTTCATGTCCCGGTGGACCACGCCCGCCCGGTGGGCGGCGCCGAGCGCGTGGCAGACCTGCCGGAAGATCTCGTGCACGTCCTGCGGCGAGAGCAGCCCGCTGCGCCTCATCCGCTGCGAGAGATCCTCCCCCTCGAGCAGCTCCATCGCGAGCCAGGGCACGCCGCTGGCCGTGTCCACGCCGGCGCCGATCACCTGCACGACGTGATCGCTCTCCACCAGCGCGCCGACGCGCGCCTCCTGCTCGAAGCGCTCGCGCAGCCGGGCGTCCGCGCAGAGCTGCGGGTGCATGAGCTTGAGCGCCCGCAGCTTGCCAGTGCTCGCCTGCTCGGCGATGTACACGGCGCCCATGCCCCCGGCGCTGAGGGGCCGAACGATCCGGAACTCGCCGAAGAGCATCCCGACCGCCGGCTGGAACGGCGCGACCATGGCGGGCGATGCTAGCATGGTGGCCGTCGCGGGGGTGTCGGGGCTCACGGGCGCGGCGCACGGCGCGTCTCGCTGCCTCGTTATGCGTGTGCGCCGTCGGCGCTGCCTGCGCTGCGCGCGCGCGGCGGGAGCGACGCGACGAGGCGCTCGATCCCGATCCGGCCCGCGACGAGCGCGCCCGTCGCCGCGGCGCGGAGCGCGTCGCCCGCCGGCTGGGCTCTGCCGGCGAAGTGCCGGACGCCGAAGCGCAGGAACGACGGCTCGCCGAGGAGGTAACGCTCGACGCGCTCCCGCGGCGCGCCGTAGAAGGCGCGCATCACCCGGCGCCGGAAGCGCAGGTCGAGGCCCAGCAGCGATCGCTCGACGCGCCGGCCCCAGTCGTGGAACCCGAGATCGCGGGCGTCGATCTTCTCGGCGAGGTACTCGCCCGCGAGGGCCCCGTACGCGATCGCCTGGGCGATCCCCTCTCCCAGCATCGGATCGATGCCCGCGGCCTCGCCGACGAGCAGGGCGGCGGGCCGCGCGATCACGGCCCGCCGGTCGAGGCCTCGCTCGGCGAAGCGCTTTCGCCGGTAGCGGTCCGGGTCGAGGCCGAGCGCCTCGAGCCTGCTCCGGAGCACGCGCTCGGCGTCGGGCGCGGGGCGCGCCACGCCGAGCGCGCCCTCGTGCAGCACGTAGGCCCCCCGGCAGACGAGCTCGCGCCCGTCGACGATCGTGGGGAAGTCCCACAGATAGCCGGCGAACGAGCGATCCCGCATCTCGAAGTGCAGGAGGTCGCGCGCCCGGTCCGCCGCGACGGGCTCGGTGTCGACCTCGACGGCCTGCGCGCGCAGCCTGCCGAACGGCAGCCCCATCGCGCGGCGGACGACGCTGCCGACGCCGTCCGCGCCGACGACGACGCGGCCGTCGAACACCCCGGCCGCGCTCTCGACGCGGGCGCCGTCCTCGCTCAGCGCGGCGCCGGTCACCCGCGCCCCCTCCACGATCCGGACGCCCCGCGCCCGCGCGGCGAGCGCGAGCGCGCGATCGAACTCGGCGCGCCGGACGACGCGGCCGATGTTGCCCTCGCGGAGCGCGACCTCGCCGGCCTGGAAGGCCGCGCTGATGCCGTGCACCACGACCGAGGGCACGTCGATCGTCACCCCGATCGACGAGAGCGCCCTGTCCGCTCGCTCGCCGAGGCCGCCTGCGCAGGACTTGTCCCGCGGGTAGCGCTCCTTTTCGAGCACCACGATCCTGTCGGCGAGGGCCGGGCGATGGTGGGCGAGGAAGAGCGCCGTGCTCACGCCCGCCGGCCCGCCTCCGACGATCACGACTTCATGCGCCGCCATGCGGGGGCCGCTCTAGCACGGCGCCCCCGTCGGCGGGCTCACCGCCGCTCGTACAGGGGCACCTGCGTCCGGTAGGGGAAGAGGTACACGCTCTTGCCCGCGAGGTCCGGGTGGCTCGCGGCCAGCTCGCGGACCTCGTTCAGGACCGCATAACGCTCCTGCAGGGGGAGCGCCGAGATGTAGCTGATCGACGCGACGCGCTCGAGGAGCCCATCGAGGTCGAGCTCCTGCGTATGGGTGAACTCGTGCTCTCCGAGCGGCGCGAAGAGGCGGGAGTCGGAGAACGTCCGGCGCCAGGCGCCGAACCTGTGTATCGGAGCATCCCGGCCGTGGCGGTCGAGGATGTGGGAGATGCGGGCGACCCAGTCGACGCGCTCATCGCGCAGGTTGAAGAGCAGGGAGAGGCGCCCTCTCGGCCGGAGCACGCGGTGGATCTCGGCGAGCGCGAGATCACCGTGAAACCAGTGGAACGACTGCGCGGCGACCGCGGCGTCGACCGATGTCTCGGGCAAGGGGATGGCCTCGGCGACCCCATCGAGCGGGATGGCGGACGGGACCATCTGGCCCAGCTTGCGGCGCATCCCCTCGACCGGCTCGAGCGCGAGCAGCCGCGCGCCCGTGGGCACCAGGAGGCGCGTGAGCTTGCCGGTGCCGGCGCCGAGATCGAGCACCGTGCTCGTCGCGTCGATGCGGAGCGTGTCGCGCAGGAGCTCGATCGCGCCGCGCGGGTAGTCCGGGCGCCCCTTCTCGTAAGCATCCGCTGCAGTCGCGTAGCCCTGTGCAGCGAGGCGATGGAGAGTCATGGGCTGCATCCGCTCCGAGTTAAGGAGGATCTCGCGCAGCGCCGGAGGGACCACCCACCCCGACGGCCCGTCGAGAGAGGCTACGCAACCGGGAGCCGCGTTGGAAGCGGGTTGTCGCTCAAAATGCGCATCACGTTCTCTCGAAGCACCTTGGCGATCACACGCTCGCTCAAGCCAGCTCGCAGCAGCGCATCCGTCAAGAGCGGAAGATGGGCCGCATCACGCAGCTCACGAGTGGGAATGATGAAACCGTCCCAATCGGATCCGAGCGCTGGCGTGTCCTCGCCGGCAACGTTGATGATGTGCACGAGGTGCTTGACGACGGGCGCGAGCCCGTTTCCGCCTAGATAAAGCGGACAAAAGATGATCCCCGCGCACCCGCCGCGATCGGCGAGCGCGCGGAGCTGTTCGTCATCGATGTTGCGCCAGTGATCGAACGCGCCGGCGATACCCGTGTGGCTGACCATGGGTGGGCGGCGGGCGAGCGCGCATGCGTCGAGGAAGCCTGCCCGGTTGATGTGCGCGAGATCGACGATGACGCCGAGGTCCTCGGCGAGGCGCACGACGTCGCGGCCGAAGGCGGTGAGGCCTTCACCATCCCTGCGGCCGCTGCCGTAGGCGGGATAACACGCCTCGTTGGCGCTGAAGTGGCAGAGCCCGAGGTAGCGCACGCCGCGCCGCGCGAAGCGAGCGAGGGTGTCGAGGTCGCCTTCGAGCGCGTGCGCCCCCTCGACGCCGAGCAGCGCCGCGACGGCGCCGCGGGCCCTCGCCGCCTCGATGTCCTCGGCCGTGAGCGCCTTCACGAGGCGGCCGGGCCGCGCGCGGACGGCCTGCTCCAGCAGATCGATCTGCTCCTCGACGACGGCGGCGAGCCCGCGCCGCTGCCCGATGGGCAGCGAGACCAGCCCGAAGAACTGCGCGCCGACGCCGCCCTCGCGGAGCCGCGGGACGTCGACGTGCCCGCCGAGGGCCGCGAGCGGCAGCGGCGGCTCGTGCCGCTCCTGCAGATCGTAACCGACCCAGCGCGCCCACATGAGGCTGTCGGCGTGGAGATCGATGGCGGGGTACTGCGCGTGCAGGGCGCGGGCTTCGGGTGTTCCGTGCATGGAGGGAAGGCTAGTCGACCCGAGGCGGCCGGTCGCGCGCCGGGCGACGAGGGCTCAGGGGCTCGCCAGCTTGAGGCCGAGGATGGACACAACGAGCAGCGCGAGGAAGCCGAGCCTCGCGGCCGTGGCGGGCTCGCCGAACAGGAGGATGCCCGCGATCGCCGCCCCGAACGCGCCGATGCCGACCCAGACGGCGTACGCCGTGCCGATGGGCAAGGTCCGCGAGGCGATCTCGAGGAGCGCGATGCTCGTGATGATCGCGCCGACCGTGAGCGCCGTTGGCAACGGGCGCGTGAAGCCGTGTGTGTATTTGAGACCGATAGCCCAGCAGACCTCGAGCAGGCCTGCCAGGAGCAACGCCAGCCAGGACATGACGACTCTCCTCGTGATGCGGCTGCGTCGTCTTATCCTGACCGGGTACGGCGCGTCTCGTCCGGGACGCTCTGTCTGAAGGAGCGCCGCGGGGAACCTAGCAGCGGCGACGGCCTGCGCAACAGGCAGCCAGCCGGCGCCGCGCCGCGTCGCGAGGCCGCGCCGTCGCCGCCGCTCCCGCTCCGCTGCGCGGGGCGGCGCGGTAGGGGTGGACCACGCCGCGGCGCCTCGATCGCGCTCTCCTGGAGCTCGCTGCTCGATCTACTTCTCGATTACTCCTCGATTACTCCTCGATTTGCTCCTCGATTCCCCCCTCGTCCGGGAGCATCGAGAAGCTGCCCCCCGCCTGGCTGATCAGCGCGGCGGCGAGCTCGTTGATGTACTCCTCTATCGCGGTGTATCCGGACGGCATCACCTTGGTGTGGTCGCTCGCGTTCGATGAGCTGAGGCCGTGCGCCCGCTCCCACGCGTCCGCCATGCCGTCGCGGTCGGCGTCTGCGGGGGCCGACCCCGGGCTGAGACCCTCCATCAGGTTGCTCACGTAGCGGGCGCCCCACGAGCCGTCGCGGCGCTCCATGTTCTTGAAGACGCCCTTCGTCACCACGTCGCGCGGCAGCGAGCCCGCCTGCGCGGCGACGAGCCGAGCCGCGTCCTGCGCGCGTTGCGTCGTCACCGGGATGTACCCCGGGACATCCCGCGTGAAATTGAACTGCGTCGCCGAGCGGTACGACTCGGGTTTGTTGAGCCTGCTGAAGCTCGGGTGGAGGTACGGCTGCTTCCAGGGGTTCTCGACGGTGCCCGTGAACTTCCCGGGATCGTCGATGTAGTTGTCGCCGAGGAAGTACTTGAGCCCCGCGCCGGCGCTGCCGTCGAAGTAGAACGGGATCAGCTGATCGCTGGGCCCCTTGATGTAGGTGTTGCCCACGATGTTGAACTGGCCGCTCGCCCGGTTGTGGTGCACGAAGCCGTGCCTCACGTTGTAGGCCACGTTGTTGCGGATGTCGGCCGGGCCGTTCGCGACCGCGGGACAACGCGCCTTGTGATGGGCGAACAGGTTGTGGTGGAGCGTGATCCGGTGGCCATCAGGGCCGTTGATGAGACCGTAATTATGCATCCCCTCTGGATGCCCCTTGGTCGCCGACGATTCGATGGTGGACCACTGGACCGTGACGTCATCTGCCTCATAGAGGTCCACGGTCTCGTCGACGCCCCAGGCGATCGACATGTGATCCAGCATCACCTTCGAGTTCCGCGAGATCTGCGTCGCGTCGAACTGCTCTCCGGCCGAGCCGTCGTGCACGGGCCGGACTCGCAAGAACCGTGCAATGATGTTGTTGACCGCGGTGGAGTACCTGGCGGTCAAGCGACCGCGGATGGTGATGCCCGCGCCGGGCGCCGTCTGGCCCGCGATCGTCACGTCGCCGTTCCGGATGACGACATCCCCTTCGATCACGCCGCTCACGTCGAAGACGATGATACGAGGCCCGCTCGCGTCGAGGGCCGCCTGGAGGCTCCCCGACCCGCTCGTGCGCAGGTTGGTGACCTTGATGACGCGCCCGCCGCGCCCGCCGGTCGCGACGGCGCCAAAGCCCTCTGCCCCCGGAAACGACGGGAGCGCGCTGGCTGGAGCCGATATCGCCGTGAGCGCAGAGACCGCGGCGATCGCGCCCCCGAAGCGGCGGAGCCCCTGTGCGCCGATGGAAGAGCAAGTAGGAAGGAATGCCATGTGTCTCGTTCCCCTTTCGTACGTATCGGCGCCGAACAAGACCGGATCGAACAAGGAAGCCCAGGGTGGGCGCGGCGCTGGGCGCGACGATGTGCCCTGATGAAGCAGGGCGACGCGGCGCAGCGGCGCGATGGGCCCGCCCTCGGCTGCCTGGCGCAGGAGGTCTTGAACGGCGCTCTTCACCGCAAGCCGTACTGTGATGACCCTACAGGACTCGATTCACCGATGGCAATCATCAATTGCCAATCTGTGCGACAGGGCACATCAAAATCGATCTGAAAATTCCATATCGCCAGATGAAGCGATGCTGGTTATCCTGCACGAGCAGCGCACGAGCGGGCTCATGTCATCGCGAGGCGCGCCCGCCCGCCGGGCGCGCCGAGAAGGGGAATCGTTCGACGCTCGCCCATCGCCGTCGCGGTCGAGCGCGATGCGCTCCCCGAGGTGCGTTCAGGTCACGCGGGGCGACGTCCGCAGGCGATTGCTGGTCTTTCTGGTCTGGCTCCGGGCAATCGCTCATAAAGGCCGATTCTGACCGGTCGTTCGGACCTTCTCGGCATGAGGCGCCGGCGACGATCAGAGCTCGACGGGCAGGCGGACGCCCACGAATCCGAGGCAGAGATCCCACGTGAAGAGCCGAACGAACGAGACGCCGAGGCGCCGGCGATTGACCGGCTCGAACCCCGGCATCACGTCTCTATGCCAGACGCAACTCACGGATC
Source organism: Sorangium sp. So ce327 (assembly GCF_051530205.1). NCBI lineage: Bacteria > Pseudomonadati > Myxococcota > Polyangiales > Polyangiaceae > Sorangium > Sorangium sp. So ce327. The sequence goes on from NZ_CP150330.1 coordinate 8,677,559, forward strand.
CTGCGCTGAAGGGCCCGCTTGGAGACCATGAGGCGCTCCACCATCGCGTCGATGTGTCCACCGCACTCCGCGTAGCAGCGGGCGACCTCGTCCGGCGCAAGATGGCTCGCCTGGCGGACCTGCGGGCAGCTCTCCACGAGCGCATAGAGCGACGTCCGCGAGACCCCGAGCTGCTCGGCGGCGGCCTTGAAATCCCACCGGCTCCGGCGGAGCGCGTCGATCAGCTCCTCTTCCCGCACGTCGGAGGGCTTGCGCCAGCCCGCGCCCTTCCCCGAGCCCGAGCTCGCCCGCGCCGCCGTGGCGGTCTCCGGCCGCGCCGATCTCGCCGCAGCCGCGCGATCGCCGTCGGCGTGGCTCCGCTGCTCCGGGGCTGCCCGCTGGAGCAGGTGCTCGAGCGCCGGCGCCCCCTCCAGATGCGCCGCGCCCTGGCTCCCCACGACCAGCTGCCGCGCCACGTTCCGGAGCTGACGGATGTTCCCCGGCCAGTCGTACCGCGCGAGCCGGGCCACCACGGACGCCGGCAACCACGGGGCGCCGTCGGGCCGCGGCGCGTCGAGCCGATGCGCATCACCCGAGGCCGCCAGCTCCTCGCGCAGGAAGTGGAGGAGCAGGCGCCCGAGATCGTCTCGGCGATCGCGGAGCGGAGGGAGCGAGATCTCGTAACCGGCCAGGCGGTGGAGCAGCGGAGCGCGAAAAGCCCCCTCCGCCACCTTGGCCTCCAGATCGGCGTCCGTGGCGGTGATCAGCCGAATGCGCGTCTTCTTCGGCTGCTGGGCGCCCACCGCCTGGATCTCGCCCGTCTCGAGGGCCCTGAGGAGCATCGCCTGCACGTCGGGCGGCGCTTCGCCGATCTCGTCGAGGAACAGCGTCCCTCCCTCGGCCGAGCCGAAGTAACCGGGGCGGTCGCGCAGGGCGCCGGTATACGATCCGCGCTCGGCGCCGAAGAGCTCCGCGGCCGCCAGCAACGGAGGGATCGCCGCCATGTTGACGGCCACGAAGGGCTGATTGCGCCGGCTGCCGGCCTGGTGGATCGCCCTCGCGGCGAGCTCCTTTCCCGTGCCCGTCTCGCCGCGGAGGAGCACCGCAGCCCCGAGGTCGGCGACGCGGCGGATATGCCACCGCGTCCGCTCCAGAAGGTCGCTATCGCCAACCAGGCCGAGGCGCTCCCCCGGCTCGCGCGGGGACGGATCGACCATGTGGAGCAGCAGGACGACGCGACTGGCGAGCTCGATAACGATCCCCCGCGTCACCTCGCCGAGCGAGAAATCGCGGCTCCCCTCCAGCGGGGCGCCGTCGACCGCGACGTGGGAGCCGCGCTCCGCCGCGTCCAGCCGGATCCGGTCGTCGGGCAGCGCGATGATGCGCAGGGGTTTGCGGCTCAGGTGGGTATCCCCGAGCGGCGCATCGGCGATCGCACCCGGTGGACCGAAGTACGGCTCCATGCGCGACAGCGCGACCGCATCGCGAAGCGCGAGGTCTGCGAGGACGGCGCGCTCACCGATGCGCTCGAGACGAGGATGGTAGAGGACGGACAGGGACGGAGCGAGGCGCGGGCATGCCCGCCGTGAGGGGCTCGTGTCGGGGTGCAGCGTCGTCGCGTTCGCGATCGTGGTGAGCCCTGTTCGCTCGGTCACCATGGGGTGGGGAGGATACGCGCCCACCGAAAAGACTTGCAAGCTCAGCGGAGCCGGCGTTCGGTCCCTCCACGCTCCTCACGCCACGCGCGACGCGCACATTCGAGCACACCGAGCCGCTTTGGCGCCGTCGTCGCCTGGGCGCGGACACCGTAACGCCAGTTGACACGATGTGCGCTCACGCGTAGTAGTTTTCCTTTGTGAAGGGCCAAACGGTCGGCGGGAGATACGCGCTCCGGCGTGAGATCGGCCGCGGCGGCATGGGCATCGTCTGGGAGGCCTTCGATCAGATGCTCCGCCGGCCGGTGGCGCTGAAGCGGATGATGCCCGAGAACGTCGTCTCCTTCGACGCAAGGCGCAGCTTCGAGCAGGAGGCGACGACCGTCGCTCGTCTCCGCAACGAGCACATCGTCCAAGTCCACGACTACGGAATCGATGAGGGTTCTCCCTATATCGTCATGGAGCTGCTCGAGGGCGAAGACCTCGAGAGCCGGCTCCGCCGCACGCGCCAGCTCCCGGCGGCGGCCGTGCTGTCATTGCTCCGGCAGCTCAGCTCGGGCCTCGAGGCAGCGAGCGCGGCAGGCATTGTCCACTGTGATCTCAAGCCCGCGAACGTCTTCCTCGCCCGGGGTGCGTCCGGCGAGTCCGTGAAGATCCTCGATTTCGGGGTGGGCTGGCGGCTGTTCGATGCGCGTGACTGGAGCGGTACGCGCATCGGAACCCCCGCGTACATGAGCCCGGAGCAGGTCCGCGGCGCCGTTCCCCACCCCCTGGCCGACCTCTGGTCGCTCGGCGTCATCGCGTACCGCGCGCTCACTGGCCACTTTCCGTTCTCAACAGACAACCTGCCAGGGCTCATCGTCAGCATCTGCACCGATCCGTTCCCGCCGCCCTCGTCGCTCGACGCCGCCTTGCTCCCCGGGTTCGATCGATTCTTCGAGCGCGCCCTGGCAAAGGACCGGACCCGGAGATTCCAGTCGTCCCGCGAGCTCATCACGGCGTTCGCCGCGGTGTGCGACGCGGGGAGCAAGCCCGCCAAGGTCCTCATCGTCGATGACGAGCCCGACATGCAGCTCCTGCTGAAGATGCATTTTCGGCAGAACAAGAAGGGCTCCGCCTACGAGCTCATCTTCGCCGACAACGGCCAGCACGCCCTCGAGGAGCTCCGGCGACACCCGGACATCGATGTCGTCGTCACCGACATCAACATGCCCGTCATGGACGGGCTCACCCTGCTCGAGCACATCCCTGAGGTGAACCCGCTCGCGAGGACGGTGATCGTGTCCGCGTACGGCGACATGACCAACATCCGTCGCGCCATGAACCGGGGGGCGTTCGACTTCCTCTTCAAGCCGCTCGATTTCGTCGACCTCGAGACCACGCTGGAGAAGTCCCTCCGCGCCGCGGAGCAGCAGCGACAGAAAGCCCAGGCGAACGAGGAGAACGACATCCTGCGGAAGTTCACGAACTCTGCCCTGGTGGAGCGGCTCCGGGCGCTCGGGCCCGCGGGCGCAGCCGCGAGCGAGGCGCTGGAGGCGACCGTCGCGTTCGTCGATGTCTTCCGGTTCACCCGCGTGGCGCAGGAGCGGCCGCCCGCCGAGGCCACGCGGCTGCTCAACGCCAACTTCGAGGTGATCGTCCCGGAGCTCCTGGCGCAGGGAGGCATCGTCGACAAATTCGTGGGCGACGCCGTCATGGCGGTGTTCCACGGGCCGGAGCACCTCGACCGGGCGCTCTCGGCATGCGTCGCCGTGCGCGAGCAGCTCGAGACGGTCGCCCGGCGTACGGGGAACGACTCGCCTTACGCTCACGGGGTATGCGCGGGCGTCTCGACCGGCAGCGTCCTGGCGGCGGAGGTCGGCTCGCACGCCTGCGCGCGGCTCGGCTACACGGTGCTCGGGGAGGCCGTGAACGCCGCCTCCCACCTCGCGCGCGCAGCGCTGTCCGGGGAGATCCTCGTCGACGAGGCGGTCTGCCGGGCCGCCCGGCAGGAGTTCAAGTTCGAGAGCGCCGGCGCGCGGAGCATCTGGCCCAGGGGCGAATCGACGACCGTCTACAGGGTGGCGGGGCGCGACGTGGCGCGGCCGCTGCTCGAGGGGGAGCAGACGATCCAGATCTCCCTGGAGCCCGGGCCGGCGTAGGCGCCGCGCCGACATCATGTCGGCCGGCAGGGCGCCGCACGGCGCCGGCATGTCCGCCGGCGCGGCACCGGCACGGCGCCGAGACCTCGGCCGGCACGCCCGCCGACACGTCGGCCGACACGTCGGCCGACAGTTTGCCGCGCGCGCTCGACGGAACACCCGCGGCAGCCGTCCCATCCCGGCCTGGAAACGCTCGCATCCCCGCATATCGGCCGGGCGGCCGACATGCACGCATGGCTGGTACACGCCGTGCACTTCCTGTTCGCAGACGGTTCGGTTCCATCCCGAATCTCTCTTGACCGGATCGAGTGCCCTTCAAGACCAGCACGCGAGGGAATCATGACGATGACCATAGAGACAACGACAACTCCGCCCGGCGTCCTGTCCTTGCTCTATCACCTGAGGTACACGGGCCTCAGCGTGAACCAGGACAAGAACAAGGTGCTGAAAGACTTTGGCCTGAGCGCGACCGAGAAGAAGGTGTTCAGCAAGTGCGGCGACATGGGGCACCCCGACGACGGCTGCATCGCGAACGTCCTCTACCTCACGAAGGATGAGGTCAACGGGAGACTCTTCAAGATCACGAGCGACGAGGCGCCCGCCCCGTCGGCGGGCGGCGTGGTACGCAAGCCGGGTCTCCTGTCCTTTCTTTATCATCTTGTGCACACCGCGGAGGTCTACAATCGCTTCCACCCCGACGATGAAGCGCACAAGAACGAATCCAGGAGCTCGCTGATGAGCGAGTTCGAGCTGAGCGAGCGGCAGAAGAAGAAGCTCGACAACCACATCGCAAGGGGCCCGACCGACGACGGTTCGCTCGAGGCCCTGCTGGATCTCGCCGTTCCCGAGCTCAACGGCGACGCCTGGTACAAGGCCTGGTGAGCGGGTAGCCTCGAGCGCTGCTCGAAGGCCGACCGCGGCAGTCGGTGGTCATCACGCGGGCACGGCCCGGCAGGACGAGAGGTCGCTGCATGATCGTTCGGTCGATGGAGAAGACGCTGGAGCTCGTCGAGCCTCATGTCCCGCCGACGCTCGTGTCACCGCGAGACTGGCGCGCCTTCGGCCGCTGCGCCCCGGCCCTGCTGGACGCCGCCTCGGTCCTGACCCTCGAATGTCATCTGGGGGCGACCGCTTCGCGGATCGACTTTCTTGCCTGTATCCTGGCGGAAGGGAGAGAGATCCTCGCGTCTCGGCTCCCGCGCTCGCGCCGCGAAGATCCGGTCGCCCCCGGCGGCCTTCCGCCGGCGGAAGGCGCCGATCTGCTCCGGGGCCCTCCAGGGCGTCTCTTCGCCGCGTGGACCACGCCCGGCACCCTCCTGTTCGAGCAGGTTCCCCTGCTCTGGTTCGAGTTCGATCAGCCGGCCGCGCGTCGTGGTCCGGTCGAGCCGTCCGTGCTCCTCTGCCTGGATCCGAGGCCCCTCACGAACCTGGAGGCCCCGGAGGCAGAGCGCGACTTCAGCCCGAGCGGCCGGCTCCGGCTCGTCGAGGCGGCCCTCTCCGTGCTCCTCGATGGGCCCGTCCCGGCGGCGACCCAGGCCGCGCTGCTCCGCGGATTCTCCCTGTTGCCGGAAGGCGGCCACGTCGTTCATCTGTCCGTCATGAGCGCCAGGCAGCCTGCGACGCTCAAGCTCAACGTCTCGCTGCCGCGCGACCGGCTCACCGGTTACCTGCTCGGGGTGGGCTGGCCGGGCAACCCCGGTGAGGTGGAGGAGCTGCTGGAAACGCTGCGCGTCGAGGACGAGCGCGTCACGATCGACGTCACCCTCGGAGACAGCGTCGCTCCTCGGCTCGGGATCGAGCTCTTCGATCTCGCGACCCGGAAGCTGGACCCGGGCCGGAGCGCGACGCTCGAGCGGCTCTCGTCGCTCGGCATCTGCACGCCCTCGCAGCGCGACGCGCTCGCCGCGTGGCCCGGCTCCTCGCGCGAGCGCTGCCAGGAGGGCGAATGGCCGTCCCGCGTGCGCCGCTGGATCGACCTGAAGATCGTCCTCGGCCCGGATCGAGCTCTGTCGGCCAAAGCCTACCTTGGTGTCTTACGTTGCTTCTCCCTCGCCTGAGAACCGACATACACGCTGTATTCTGGAGCGTCGCACCATGAAACGCCCTTCGTCCTCCATCTACAGATCGATTTTGATGTTCCTGGCGGGCACGGCACACCTGTCGTGCACAGCGACAGCCCACCAGCCGAGGCCCTCTCCCCCGCCCTCCCCTCCTGAGAACACAGGCGCGTCCTCGCCGGTTGACGACGAGACATGCCGGACGGAGCTGTGGAGCAAGTTCCCGAGCTTCACCGACGAGCTGTGCTCCGCCCTCCCCCGAGACATCGATCCCGAGCTGCAAAAAGAAACCATAGGGAGGGGAAAATTCGCGGAAGGCAACCGTCTCTACGACATCCTGGCGTGGCAGTCCTTCATCGCGATGGCATGGCCGGTGACCGAGGACGGCCGCGCTCGGCCTCGCCTCGCGGATGATGGCGCACATGGGTGGGACACCTGGAAGAGCAGTTACGACATCTTCAAGCCGGACGGCAGCCCACCCGATGCCTGGAACCCTGCCGAGCAGCAGGCCAAGCGGAGCGCTCCGGACGCGAGCGTCCCGATAGACACCTCCCGTACGCTGCAGGACGACAGACAGGCCGATTCGTTCATCCTCTGGGACCAGAACGGCAACAAGGTGTATTACGAGGTGCTGTACAGCGAGCGTTTGTTCGAGTTCCTCAACGACAACAAGCTGTACAACGTCGATGGCCAGATCGCCTACAGCAAGGAACACTGCGCCACCTCCGGGGAAGACTGCACCAACCCCGACGCGCCCTGGGGCAACCCCGTAAAGAAGGATCAGACGCCCTCGATCGCGCTCAAGCTCGCGTGGAAGCTGCTGGACGAGAGCGAGCGTCACCTCGAGGGGCGCTTCATCCTCCGGAAGGCGTACGTCCGCACGGGCCCACGCCCGTCGCTGCGGACGTTCGGCCTCGTGGGCGCGAATGTCATGATCAAGACGCTCTCGGCCAAGAAGCAATGGGTCTGGGCTGCGTTCGAGCACATCGACAACGTCGATGTCAACCCGCTCGAGACGCACGATGGCAAGCCGCTCAAGCCCTCGTTCAACAATCCGGATTGCCCGCTGTGCCCCGTCAATGAGCCGCCGGAGAAGGGCGTCTGGCCGCCCTTGGAGGGTCCGTGGATCGGCCGCACGCAGGTGCACCGGCAGCAGCCGATCCCGGAGGACACAGCCGCCCTGAACAGCCAGGTCCAGGCTCAGCTCAAGAAGAACCGCTCTGCCCTGCAGTTCTACGAGCTCGTCGGCACGCAGTGGCCGACGGACGGCGGGGGCGAACCGTCACCGTCGGACAAGCTCCCCGATGCCATCGCGAACGAGTCCGGCGGCCGGCCGTACCGATCTTACCTCGTGAACACTGTCCTGGAGACCTACATGCAGAAAGGCAACACGGTCGCTGCCGAGGTGAACGGCGCGCTGCGCCCCGAGACGACCCGGATATTCCACACGTCGAGCTGCATGGGCTGCCACTCCGGCGCGAAGATCGCAAGGGGAAGGCCGCAGGATAAAATCACGTGGGGAGAGCGCGGCAGCGGTGATTTCTTGTGGAGCTTTGCGACGAAGGCCGCCAAGGCGGGCGCCGGGCAGGCCTCTGGAACGACGAGCGCGGCCGCGGCCGGCGCTCAGCCGAAGCAGCCGAAGTAGCTGCGCGCGAAGGGCGAGCTCATGCTGATCCTCCCGGGCTACGATGTGACCGCGACCGTCGTCGAAGAGGCGCGGACTGCCACCTATCGGGCCATCCGATCCGCCGACGGGCAGCCAGCGCTGCTCAAGGCGCTCCACGTCGCTTACCCGACCCTGCTCGACATCACGCGCATCAAGCACGAGCACCAGCTCGCCCAGATGCTCGACAGCCCGTACATCCTGAAGGTCCAGCGGCTGGAGAAGCACCAGGGCGTGCCGGTGCTCGTCCTCGAGGATTTCGCGGGTGAGCCGCTGCACTCCGCCATCCCTGCCGAAGGGCTGGACATCGAGCTGCTCCTCCGCGTCGCGATCCAGCTCTGCCGAGCGCTCGAAGCGTTGAGTGAACGGGAGATCACCCACAAGAACATCCATCCGGGGAGCATCCTGTTCGACCGGGAGACCGGCCGCGCCAAGCTCACGGATTTCAGCATCGCTTCCCGGCTGCCTCGCGAGAGCCAGACGATCGAGAGCGTCGCCCGGATCGAGGGGCCCCTGGCCTGCATGTCACCCGAGCAGACCGGCCGGATGAACCGGGCCCTGGACCATCGCACGGATTTCTACTCGCTCGGGGCGACGCTGTACCAGATGCTCACCGGCCGGCCGCCGTTCCTGGCCACCGATCTGCTCGAGCTCGTGCACTGCCACATCGCCCGGCGGCCGACGCCGCCGGAGGAGCTGCGGCCGGGGGTGCCTGCCCCGCTGTCGAGCGTCGTCATGCGCCTCTTGGCCAAGGCGGCCGAGGACCGTTACCAGAGCGCGCGCGGGCTGCGCATCGACCTCGAGACCTGCCTCGCCGAGTGGAGCGCCGCCGGCGAGATAGCGCCGTTTCCGACAGGCAGGCAGGATCGCTCGGAGAGGCTGCAGTTCCCGCAGAAGCTCTACGGGCGCGACGCGGAGGTCGCCGCCCTCACGGGCGCCTTCGAGCGCGTCGCCCGGGGCGCCACCGAGATCGTGCTCGTCCATGGCTATTCGGGCGTCGGTAAATCGACGCTGGTCAACGAGCTCCACAGGCTCGTCGTCGGCCAGACCGGCAGCTTCCTCTCCGGCAAGTTCGATCAGTTCAATCGGGGTCTACCCTACAGCTCCCTCATCGAGGCGTTCCGGCAGAGCATCCGCCAGATGCTCACCGAGGACGAGGCGCGGCTCTCTGTCTGGAGGACGCGGCTCGGACGCGCGCTGGGCCCCAACGGCCAGATCATCGTCGATGTGATCCCGGAGCTCGAGCTGGTCCTCGGCCAGCAGCCGGCCGTGCCCCAGCTCGGCCCAGCGGAGTCTCAGAACCGGTTTCGTCAGGTCTTCCAGAGCTTCATTCAGGCCTTCGCCCGGAGGGAGCACCTCCTCGTGCTCTTCCTCGACGACCTGCAGTGGGCGGACGCCGCGTCCCTGGATCTGCTCCGGTACCTGAGCGACAACCCGGCCGGCGGCTACCTGCTGCTGATCGGCGCGTACCGAGACAACGAGGTCACGGACTGCCACCCGCTGGGCCGCGCGTTCGAGCGCCTCCAGGTGGAGGCGACGAGGGTCACCCACCTCGCGCTAGCGCCGCTCTCCCAGGACGATCTCACAGGGTGGCTCGTCGACGTCCTCTCGTGCACGAAGGAGCGCGCGGGGCCGCTCGCGTCGCTCCTGGCCAGCAAGACCCACGGCAATCCGTTCTTCGTCATGGAGTTCTTGAAGACGCTCCATCAAGAGCGGCTGCTCGTGTTCGACCCGGCGCTCTCCGACGAGCGCGGCGTTGGCGCGTGGCGCTGGGACATGGATCAGCTCAGGTCCGTCGGGGTCACGGACAACGTGGTCGACCTCCTGGTAGGCAAGCTGCAGAGGCTCCCGCTCGCGGCGCAGAGCGCGGTGAAGCTCGCGGCCTGCGTCGGGAGCCGCTTCGACTCGAACATCCTGTCCATCGTGTTCGAGCGCTCGCCGCGGGAGACGGCCGACGCCCTGTGGGAGGCCGTGCAAGCGGGCCTCATCCTGCCCACGGATCAGTCGTACAAGCTGCTCCTCGGCGCCGAGCCGGGAGATCCCTTCGATGCGTCGCTGGAGGAGCTCGCCGTCCCGTACGAGTTCCTGCACGACCGCGTGCAGCAGGCAGCCTATTCGCTCATCCCCGACCAGGACCGGAAGAAGACCCACCTCGACATCGGCCGCCTCCTCCGGCGGCGCCTCCCGGCCGAGCGCGTCGCGGAGCGGCTCTTCGAGGTGGTCAATCACCTGAACGCCGGCGCCGAGGTGGTGCGCGACACGACGGAGCGCCAGGAGATCGCGCAGCTCGATCTCACCGCCGGTCGCAGGGCAAAGGCGTCCGCTGCCTACGAACCGGCGCTGCGCTACCTCGCCGCTGGCACCGAGCTCGTCGGGGCGGAGGGGTGGAGCCGCTGTCATGAGCTGACGTTCGCGCTGCACCTCGAGAGGGCCGAGTGCGACTATCTCATGACCCGCTTCGCGGACGCCGACGAGAGGTTCGCGCTCCTGCTCCGCAACGCCCGCGCCGACGACGAGCGGGTCGCCGTGCATACCGCCCGAGTGACGCAGCTCCTGCACCTGCGCCAGTACGAGCAGGCCGTGGAGACCGGCTTGCTCGCGCTGCAGCTGCTCGGCATACGGCTGTCGTCCAAGCCGCACATGGGTGAGGTGCTGCTCGAGCTCGCCCAGGTTCGATGGAAGCTGCGGGGCAGGCAGATCAGCGAGCTCAGCGAGCTGCCGGACCGCATGACGCCGGAGATCCGGGCGGCGATGGGTCTGCTCATCACCCTCTGGTTCCCTGCCTACCTGCTGCAGCGCGAGCAGCTCATCGGGCTCATCATCCTCAAGCTCGTGCAGCTGTCGCTCACCTACGGCAACACCGAGGCCTCCTCGTTCGCGTTCGCCTGCTTCGGCATGTTCAACAGCTCGGTGCTCCGCGATCCCGAGACGGGCGCGGCGTATGGCAAGCTCGCCCTGGTCCTGGCGCGCAAGTTCAATGATCCATCGGTGACGTGCAGGACGCTCTTCGTCATCGCGAGCTTCCTGGAGGTGTTCTCATCCCACCTGCGCGAGGCGCTCGATCTGCTCACCGAGGCGATCCAGTGCGCCGTCGACTCCGGCAACCTGGTGCAGGCGTCCTACTGCATGTGCCTGAACATCTACTGGACCTCTCTGGTCGACACCCCGATCGCCGAGGTGGCCGCGCAGGCTCGCCGGTATCTCGAGTTCGGACGACGGACCGACGCCCAGAAGGTGGTCCAGTGCATGCAGATCACCCTGCGCTGGGCGCGAGAGCTACAGGACGCCGACCCCTCCGCGCTGCGCTCGAACGAGCACTCGCTCGAGCCGGACGCGTACGTCACCGACGACATGGAGCGCGCGCAGCACCTGCTTCTGGCGCTCCAGATCGGCTACCTGTTCGAGCGTTATGACGAGGTGGTGGAGATCGCGTCGCGGCTCGAGGCCTACAAGGACATGCTGGACCCGAGCTCGGCGTTCGTCCCGCACCACGCGTTCTACCGGGCGCTCGCGGCGCTCTCGCTGGTCCCGGACGCGGACCACGCGGACAGGCGCCGCCTGCGCGGCGCGATCGACAAGGCAAAGCGGATCTTGCACAAGTGGGCCGAGCACAGCGCGGTGAACGCCCGCCACAAGCTCGCGCTGGTGCTGGCCGAGGAGGCGCGCGTGGAGGGCCGATCCAGGCAGGCGGCGAGGCTCTACGACGACGCGATCTCCGCGGCGCGGAAGAGCGAGCACCTCCACGAGGTGGCTTTGGCGTGCGAGCGCGCGGCGCTGTTCCATCTGAGCAGGGGCAAACCGCAGCTGGCCGGCTCGTACCTCCAGGAGGCGCGCGGCTGCTATCTCACCTGGGGCGCGCACACCAAGGTCCGCGCGCTCGACGAGCAGTATCCAGTGCTCCTCATGCGGTCGTCTCCGGCGCAGGTAAAGCATCAGAGCGGCACCGCCGTGACGGTGTCGCCGACGCCCCAGGATCTCGACTTGACCACGGTCGTCAAGGCGTCCCAGGTGCTCTCCAGCGAGATCATGCTCGGTCGGCTCCTGGACAGGATCATGCAGATCATGCTGGAGAACGCAGGCGCAGAGAAGGGAGTCCTGCTCATCAAGGAAGACGGCCACCTCGTGATCGAGGCCAAGGGCACGATCGCGTCCGGCGAGGTCACCGTGCTGCAGTCGATCCCGATGGATCAGAGCCCGGATCTCCCGCACGCGCTGGTGAACTACGTCGCCAGGACGCGGGAGAGCGTCGTGCTGCGCGACGCGGCGCGGGATGAGCGGCTGGTCAGCGACCCCTACGTCGTGCGTTGCCAGCCGAGGTCGGTGCTCTGCGCCCCGCTCGTTCATCAGGGGCAGCTCGTCGGTGTGCTGTATCTCGAGAACAACCTCATCACCGACACCTTCACCTCGGATCGGCTGAAGGTGCTCCGCCTGCTCTCGTCGCAGGTCGCGATCTCGATCGAGAACGCGCGGCTCTACAACGATCTCGAGCGGAAGGTCGACGAGCGGACCGAGGAGCTCAAGCGCAAGAACATCGCGCTGGCGTCGACGCTCGAGCACCTCCAGCAGACCCAGCAGCAGCTGATCCAGGCGGAGAAGATGGCGTCGCTCGGCAACCTCACCGCGGGAGTCGCTCACGAGCTCAAGAACCCGCTCAATTTCGTCAACAACTTCGCTGAGCTGTCCGTTCGATTCTCGGATGAGCTCGTCAGCCTCTCGACCGAGCTCCATTCCGACGACCCGCACAGCGGCGAGGTCATCGAGAAGATCAGGGAGGTGCTCCCGCTGCTGAGGATCAACGCGAACAAGATCGCGGAGCACGGCAAGCGCGCGAACGCCATCGTGAACAACATGCTGCTGCACTCCCGTGTCCTGTCGGGCGTCCGAGAGCCGGTGAATTTGAACGCGCTGGTCGAGAAGTCGGTCGAGCTCGCGATGGTCGGCAAGCTCGCCGCGGCGCCCGCCCTGGACGTGGTGGTCGAGAAGGAGTTCGACGCTTCGCTCCCGCCGGTCGAGGTGATGGATCAGGAGCTCGCTCGCGTGATCATCAACCTGGTCAACAACGCGCTCTACTCCGTGGGCGAGCGGGCGCGGGCGGAGAGGGGCGCCGCGGCGGAGCCACCTCGCATCCGGGTGTCGACGCGCCGGGTCGGGTCGATCGCCGAGATCCGGGTCTGGGACAACGGCACCGGGATACCGGAGCCCATCCGTGAGAGGATCTTCGACCCATTCTTCACGACCAAGCCCAACGGGCAGGGCACCGGGCTAGGGCTCTCCATCTGCTATGAGATCGTGCGTCACGGCCACGGAGGCGTGATCCGCCTCGGGAACACCGAGAAGGGGCGCCACGCGGAGTTCATCGTGGAGCTGCCGGTGCGTGGCCCCGCGTCCCGCCCGTCCGCGGCCGCGCCGATGGATGACGTCGCGGTCGATCCGCGGAGCAAACACCGGAGCTGACGAGGGCTGGCGCCGCCGGCGGCGCGATCGCGGCGGGGCGAGCTCGGCCGGCGCGGCGCTGGCCGGCGCGCTCGGCCGGGCCCCCGCTACGGGGCCGGCGCGGGGCGCGCCTCGACCGCCGCGAGGTAGTCGCGCACGGACTGCTTCATCCCGACCTCGAGCGCGTGCGCCACGAGGTGGTGACCGATCGACACCTCTTGAATCTGCGGCGCCTCTCTCACGAGCGGCGCGAGGTTCTCCACGGTGAGATCGTGCCCCGCGTTGATCCCGACCCCGGCCGCCACGGCGGCCCTCACGGTCGCGACGATCTTGTCGAGCTCCGCGCGGTGTTCGCCGCGATCGAACGCCTGCGCGTAAGGACCCGTGTAGATCTCGATGCGATCGGCCCCGATCTCCGCGACCACGGGCACCACCGCCGGGTCGGCCTCGACGAAGAGGCTTGTCCGGATCCCCTCCTCCTTGAGCCGCTTCACCACGGGCTGGAGGACGAAGCGCCATTTCGCGACGTCCCAGCCGCGATGCGAGGTGAGCTCGCCCGGCGTGACCGGGACCAGCGTGCACTGCGTCGGCCTGAGCTCGAGCGTGAGGTCCAGGAACTCCTCGCGGAGATCACCCTCGAAGTTCGTCTCCACCGTGGTGATGTGGCGAGTCACCGCCCGCGCGTCGTCCGGCGTGATGTGCCGCCGGTCCGCCCTCGGATGGATGGTGATGCCGTGGGCTCCGTAGTCCACGATCTTCCGGGCGAAGGAGAGGACATTCGGGGCATCGTGTCCCCGCGAGTTCCGCAGGAGCGCGATCTTGTTCACGTTGACGCTGAGCTTCATGGGACATCCTCTCGCCGGCTCGTGCGCGGCGCTCGCGACGCCGCTATACACGATCGACGCCGCGAGGCGAACACGCCGCGCAGCCGGGAGCGCGCCCCGAGCGCGCAGCTGGGGGAGCGCCGTCGTCGCTCCCGGACCGGCCCTCTGGCCGCGGCGGCGCGGCCGTTCGGCGCCTATACGCGCCGCGCGGCCCGCGAGCCCCGCACCGCGACGTCGGTCGCGAGGAGCGACACGACGAGGATGCCGACGGCGACGAGCGCGTTGTTCCACACCGTCGCCATCAGCAGCGCCGGTATCGTCCAGGCGCTGACGAAGAGCCACACCGCCAGGATCGCGGTGGCGTAACGCGCCCTGGGCGCCCAGAGCGCGATCAGGGCGAAGACGACGCACAGCGCGCCCACCACCCAGGTGTTGGTGAACTCGTCCCGGCCGTGGCGCCAGAGGAACGCGGAGATCAAGAGCCAGATCCCGAGCGCGATGTTGATGCCACGCAAAGCCGCCATCCGATGCTCCATGGGCCTCCCTCCCTCGCGGATCGCCGTGCCGGCGCCTCCGCCGCGCGACGCCCTGGCTCCCTCGCTCTGCCCGCTCGCCGCAGGCGTCCTGCCCCGAGCGGCCTCGGCCCGCCGATCGCGGAGCCCGCTCACCCCACCTGCCGAGCGCCGGCGTCCCTGCGCCCGGTCCACACACCCGAGAGCCCAGCGAACGCCGTGCGAATCCAGTGCCACGCGCCTCGCCCCGGGAGCGGCCGCGCGGCCAGAGGCCGCGTTCATGAGGGCCGCCGCGCGGCGGTTCGGCTAGAAGCCCCGTCGCCATGGACTTCTTCGCGACCGCCGCCAAAGGAACCGAGCCCGCCCTCCGCGACGAGCTCCGCGAGCACCGGTTCCGCGGCGTCCGCGCGGATCGCGGCGGCGTCCACTTCTCCGGCCCGCCGGACGAGGGCTTCCGCGCGTGCATCGAGCTCCGCACCGCCGTGCGCGTGCTCGTCGAGCTCGCCTCGTTCGACGCGCCCAGCGGGGACGCGCTCTACGAGGGCGTCTCGCGCGTCGACTGGGCCCCTTACCTGAGCCCGGTCCACACGCTCGCCGTCCGCGCCTCCTGCCGCTCGAGCGCGCTGACCCACACCCAGTTCATCGCGCAGCGGACCAAGGACGCCATCGTCGACCAGATCCGGCGCCGCGTCGGCGCCCGCCCGTCGGTCGATCTCGACGACCCGGATCTCGCCCTCTTCCTCCACCTCGTCCGCGACCGCGCGACGCTCTACGCCGACCTCGGCGGCGCCTCTCTCCACCGCCGCGGCTACCGCACGCACATCGGCGGCGCGCCGCTCAAGGAGACGCTCGCCGCCGCGCTGCTCCGCCTCTCCGGCTGGGACCGCGCCCGCCCGCTCGTCGACCCGATGTGCGGCGCCGGCACCATCGCCCTCGAGGCCGCGCTCTGGGCGCGGGACATCGCCCCCGGCCTGCGCGCGCAGCGCTTCGGCTTCGAGCGGTGGGCGTGCCACGATCAGGCCGCCGCGCGGCGCACGACCGAGCTCCGCGACGCCGCCCGCGCGCGGATCCGGCCGGATGGCCCCGCGATCGTCGCCGCCGACATCGACCCCCGCGCCGCCGAGATCACCCGCGGCAACGCCCGGATGGCCGGCGTGCAGATCGAGGTCCGCTGTCAGTCCATCACCGCGCTCGCCCCGACCGCGCCGCCGGGCCACGTCCTGACCAACCCGCCGTACGGCGAGCGCCTGCCGGGGACGCTGGCCCTCTACCGCGACATGGCGGCGGCGCTGTCGCGGCTCGCGGGCCACCGCGTCGCCATCCTCGCCGGCACCGAGGACATCGAGCACGCGATGCGCCGGAGGCCGGAGCGGTCGCTCGTCGTGTTCAACGGCCCGATCGAGTGCCGGCTGCTGACGTACGACATCCCCTGAAGCGGCGCGCGGCGTCGGAGAGGGCGCGCCGCGCGAGAGGGCGCGTGCGAGACGTGCGAGACGTGCGAGACGTGCGAGACGTGCGAGACGTCAGGAGAACAGGCGCATCACAAGGAACATCGCCAGCGCCGTCAGGAGCATCCCGGCGACGAAGCCGATGATGAGCCCCCGCTTGCCGGCGAGCCAGCTCGGCTCCCGCGCCTGCGGAGGCGCCGCCGCAGCCGCGGGCGGCGCCTGGGGCACGACGACGTGATCGGGCATCGTCGCGCGGCGCTCCAGCACCGTGCGCTGCTCCGCGATGGTCGTGGCGAGCTCGAACGGCAGCGACGCCGCCGGAGCTGCCGCCGAGGCGCTGTCGGCCGCGGCCGGCGCTCTCCGCACGACCGCCGCGGAGTCCCCGACGGTCTCCGCGCTCGCCGCGCCGAACCCGATCGCGCCGAACCCCTGCGGGCTCGCCGCCTGGAGCTCGCCGGGCGTCACTGTGGGCATCTGGCTCTCGGCCGGGGGGTGGGACGAGACCAGCCGGAGCGTGTTGGCGACGCGCGGCGATCTCCGGTCCCACACCCCCGCCGCCCCCCCGTCGAGCGGGCTCTGCGGCGTCGCCGGGACCGGCACGGAATCGACGCGCACCAGGCCGACCTCGGCCCGCTTCTCGGGCGTGCCCAGCCCGAAGTCCTCGGCGGAGCGGAGCGTCGCCTTCACCTCGCGGCCAGGAGGCGTGATGTCGAGCTCGTCGCCCTCGTCATAGGCCGCCGTGTGGACTCGCACCTTCGCCGGACCGAGGAGCTCGTCGCGACGGACCATGGTGAGCGTGCTGTCGTCGTCCCCGCTCGCATCGCCGTCTGCGCCCGGCTCGTCCAGGCCGTTCCCCGAGAGCAGCGCCTCGCTGGGGCCATGGGACCAGGACGGAAGCTGCAGCGAGATCTCCGGCACCGACTCCCCGGCCCAGCGCTGCGGCTCGGCGCCCGCCCCCGGCGCGACCGCCTGTGGATCGAGCGTCTGCGGGAGCTCCGAGGGGGGCGGCGCGTGGTGAAGCACCACCGGCGGCGGACGCGCGGCCTCGGTACCGGCCCCCCCATCGGCCCCCCCGCCGGAGACGAGCGTCCGGGCCGACTCGATCGAGAGCTCCGCCCTCGGCGCCTGGCCGGAGATCGGCGCCGACGTCGAGCTCGGCAGCGACGTCAACGGCGGGAGCGACATCGGCCCTCGCTGCAGCGACGCGTCCCGCGAGAACAGCGAGCTCGGCTGCCGGCGCGAGATGGGCCCGAGCCCCACGGCCGTGTCGGGCAGCTCGGCCAGCAGGCAGTGCAGCGTGTACCCGAGCTCGCGCGCCGTCTGGTACCTGTCCGCCGGCTCCTTGGCGAGCGCCTTCACGATCAGCGCCTCGAGGCGCGGGTGGATCCCGGGCGCGCAGCTGCTCGGCGCCGGCACCGGCGCATGGATGTGGAGCGTCGCCGTGTGGAGCGGCGTCTCGCCCTCGAACGGCAGCCGCCCCGTGACGAGCTGGAACAGGAGGACCCCGCAGGTGTACAGATCGGCCCGCTGATCCACCGGCAGCAGCCCGCACTGCTCCGGAGCCATGTAGGCCGGCGTGCCGACGAACGTGCCCGCGCGCGTCACGACGGACAGCGGGTCGGCGAGGAGCTCGGGCTCCTCGCCAAACGAGCCGGTGTCGAGGATCTTGGCGATCCCGAAATCGAGCACCTTCACCCGCTCGCCGTGAGGGTGCATGGGATCGGGGACCACCATGACGTTCTCGGGCTTCAGATCGCGGTGCACGACGCCCATCTCGTGGGCGACCGCGAGCGCCTCGCACACCTCCGAGAGGATGCGGACCGCCCGCGCCTGGCCGATCGCGCCGTGGCGCTCGAGGAGGACGTAGAGGTCGTCCCCCGAGAGCAGCTCCATCACGATGTAGCTGAGGGCGCCCTCGACCCCGTACTCGAAGATCTTGACGGAGTTCGGGTGCTTCACCCGCGCCGCGGCCTTCGCCTCGCGCTGGAAGCGCCGGATGAACGCGCGGTCCCCGGTGAACTCCGGGTTCATGATCTTGATCGCCACCCGGCGGGGCTCGGCGTCGCGCTCGGCGATGAAGACGCTGGCCATGCCGCCCTCGCCGAGGAAGCGGGTGATCGTGAACCGCCCGGCCACCTTGCGGCCGAGGAGCGCCTCATGCCTCATGCGCCCGGCACCTGCCGGCGTCTGCCCCGCTCGCCCGCTTCCGGGCGGCCGCACCGCATGCCCGCCCCAGGGCGGCCGTGCCCCTCGCGCAAAAGAGCGCTGCGCCCATGGCTGTCCGCGCGCCCGCGCGACCCGCGCGTCCGATGCGAGGGAGAGTGCACGCGGCGACCATACCAAAGAACTCGACAGCCGACGACTTGTCGGCCCCCGGCGGCGCGCGGGCGCGCCGCGCGCCGTCGACCGTCCCGAGCACCGCTCCGGCCGCCGTCACCCCGGAGACGGGCGCCGGTCGCAAGCTCGTCCGGCAACAGTTAACTCTTTAACGCCACCCCCGATGCGCATGTGCGACAGGTGCTTAACTTATCGAAAGAGCTCGCGTTCGCGCGTCGACGAGCGTTGGCAACGTTCTTGCCTTGGGGGGACTACCTCGCGCTGCGCCCTGTGCGCCGTGAAGGGTCAGCTTGTGCGTCGATCTCGACAGGCAGCTTCCGGAGGATCGTTGATGAATCGAATTTTTAGGCGTGCGGTGCTCCTCGGCACCGTCGCGCTGACCGTCGTGGGGGCGGGCTGCGCCGAGGAGCGGCCGTCCATCAGAAGGGTGCAGAGCGATGCGCTCGCCAAGTCCTTCTTCGTTGGAAAGGACATCAAAGACATCGTCGATGACCCCGAGTTCTACATGCGGGGTACGATCGTCGACGTCGGGTACGGCGCCGCCCAAGATGGCCTCTTCACGTCGACCTACGCCCAGCCCGTCTCCCGGATCAAGTGGGAGGTCACCGAGCGCCAGCTCAACGCCCGGCTCGCCTACGAGCGCATCGACGGGACCGACGGCAAGGGCAACAACTACAAAGGGCTCACCAAGAAGACGACGAACGACGGCCAGATCGTCGCGAGCTACGCGATCGAGTCGCATTTCGACATCGTGCGCGACTACAACCCGTCGACCGGCGAGGAGTCGAACGTCATCGTCGAGAACACGAGCGACCGGCTCTGGTACGAGCGCGAGTACTTCCGCGTCGACTGGTCCCGCAACCTCGTCACCGACGCCTACGACTTCGACACGCTGTCGCAGATCGGCATCTACGGAGGTGTCGAGTACGAGCCGCTCGCCTATTACGTCAGCGATCCCGCCTCCGCCGACGCCCCGCGGTTCGACGTCGAGAGCGGCTACTTCGACGTCACGACGAAGGCGTTCGCCACGCCCGTCCTGCTCGACCTCTCGAGCCTCGGCTGGGGCATCGAGAAGTTCCCTGCCTGCATGCTCCCGGGCGACTTCGCCGGCGGCACCGACCCGTACGGCAACTGCAACCCGGTCGAGATCACGATCCGGCAGTCGTTCAAGAAGGTGGTCGACACCGACTACGAGCCGATCGACTTCGACGGCGTGAGGTTCCAGGCGTTCGGCATCTTCACCGCCGAGTCCCGCTACGGCTACGAGCGCAACTACGGCATCGTGGACAACCAGTGGCGGCGCTTCGCGTCCCGCTACAACCTCTGGAAGCGCAGCCACTTCTACGGCAACCCCGAGACGATGGAGGGCGCGATCGCCTGCGCGACCCGGGAGACGGCCCCGGGCGGCGACGTGAACGCCGATCCGAACCTCGACAAGGACAATGACGGCACCGCGGACGCGTGCGCGGCGGCCGGCGCGGGCTCGCAGTGCGACGTGTACAAGCAGAAGTGCACGCTGCCTTACGCGGAGCGCGAGGCCGTCGTCATCCCCTGGTACGTCGGCGGCGACACGTCGGAGGACATCTTCGAGGCGACCCAGTGGGCCGCCGAGGAGTGGGATCTCGCGATGAAGACCGCGATCCAGACCTCGCGCCTCGTCGAGTGCCGGAAGACGGGCGGCCAGGACTGCGACGCGCAGTTCCCGATGTGGAAGGGCCAGCAGGACGACATCGACGAGGCCGTCGCGCTCTCGCGCGCGCTGAACGCGTGCCGCCGCGAGCAGGGCTGGGACGCGTCGATCTGCGACGACCAGGCCAAGCAGGCCGTGGAGCAGCTCTCTCAGCGGCGCGGCGGCGACCAGGCGACGCTCGCGATCGGAGGCGTCGTCACGCAGCCGTCCGTGATCGTGCTCTGCCACAACCCCGTCATCGAGGGCGATCACCCCGCCTGCGGCGACACGAGCGTTCCCCTCGAGGAGCGCGTCGCCCCGCGGCTCGGCGATCTCCGCTACAACAGCGTGCTCATCGTCGAGAAGCCGCAGAAGCCGTCGCCCTGGGGCATCATGGCCGACGCGGACGACCCGCTCACCGGCGAGAAGGTGGCCGCCAGCATCAACATCTGGAGCCACGTCACCGACTCCGCGGCGCAGCAGCTGGTCGACCTCGTCCGCTACATCAACGGCGAGATCCCGACCTCCGAGATCACGGACGGCAAGTACATCCGCGACTGGGCCCAGGCGAGCCGCATCTCCGGCGGCGGCCAGGGGCCCACGATGACGAAGCGCGAGGTCACGTCGCGGCTCGCGAGCGCCACGAAGCTCGACCCCGAGGCGTACGAGAGCCTCGTCGCGCAGGGCGTCTCTCCGCAGCTCAAGGCGCTCATCGAGCCGATGAAGGCGAAGGTCGCCGACATCGCGGTGCGGGGCGACATCGCCTCCCCGCAGCAGGCGATCGTGGGCGCCCGCATGAAGGCCGCCCGGGGCAGCCTCGCCGAGTCGGAACTGATGAACCCGGCGATGCTGAAGCGCGCGGGCATCCCCGCCGGCCTGCCCATCGAGGGCCCGCTCGCCGACGCGGCGTCGCCGTTCGCGATGAACAACCCGAAGCTGCACTCGCAGCTCCGGCACATGCACGACAACGCGCTCGCCGAGCGCGGCGCCTGCATCCTGCACGAGGCCCCCGAGGCCACGGCGATGACGGGCCTCGCGGAGGCGCTCCGCGAGAAGTTCCCCGTCGGCAACGAGGAGACGGCCGACGAGAAGCGGGGGCGCTACGAGAGGATGTTCAAGTACCTCCAGCGCCGCTACCACTACGCGGTCATCGCGCACGAGATGGGGCACTCCATCGGCCTCCGCCACAACTTCGTGAGCAGCTACGCCTCGCTCTTCTTCCGGCCCCAGTACTGGCAGCTCAGGACGAAGAACGGGAAGGTCAAGGCGGCGTGCACCGGTGAGGCGGGCGAGAGCCCGGAGGAGTGCGTCGGCCCTCGCTACTTCGACGCGATCACGGACGAAGAGCAGAAGAACATGATCTGGATGTTCCAGCACTCCACGGTCATGGACTACCCGGGCGACGTCTCGCAGGACCTGGTCGGCCTGGGCGTGTACGACTTCGCGGCCGCGCGCTTCTTCTACGGCGACACCGTGAGCGTCTACGACAACGGCGAGCGCAACTACCTCGCCGGCGGCAGGATCGGCGGCGGGCTCCTCGCCGCCGCGGACAACTTCGGCGGGCTGGCCGGCATCAAGTACGGCATGTTCGCGAAGGGCAACAGCACGAACGCGCCCAGCGTCAACGACTTCCACTACTCCCAGCTGCAAGCGCAGTACGAGGTCATCCGCGACTGCTACGACGTGCAGGCGACCCCGCCCGCGACGTGGAACGAGCGGCTCGACGGCAAGTGGCACACGCTCCTCGACGGCGGCATCGTCAAGGTCGGCGACGAGACGAAGCGCTGCCGCCAGCAGCCGGTCGACTACGTCGGCTGGAAGCAGCTGCGCATGCCGCAGGACAAAGAGACCGCGCTCGGCGCCTTCCGCGGCGGTCCGGCGGTCGACGCCCAGAACCGCGTCCGCGTGCCGTACGCGTTCGCGACGGACAACTGGGCCGACCTCGGCAACGTCTCGGTCTTCCGTCACGACAACGGCGCCGACCCGTACGAGCAGCTGATGTTCCTGATCACCACCCAGGAGAACAGGCACATCTTCGACAACTTCCGGCGCAACCTCACGACGTTCAACGTCCGCACCGCGGCGGATCGATCCTATGAACGCTACAACGAGAAGATGCTCGGCATCGCCGGCGGCATCGGGTTCTTCGGGACGATCTACCAGGATCTCGCGACGAACCAGGGCCTGTCGTTCGACACGCTGTGGCCGCTCCTCATCGAAGGCGGCCTCCAGGAGAACGTCGTGGCCGCGACGGTGGCGTTCGATCACTTCACGAGGCAGCTCGCCCGCCCGGAGGAAGGGCCGCACTACCTGCGCGATCCGCTGTTCAACGACCCGGTCCTCCGCTCGAACCTCGACGGCGACGACTACGGCGCCGGCGAGGACTTCGGCTCCTTCGGCGGCACGACCAACAGCCCGGTGCTGGTCCAGATCCCGAACGGCTCGACCGGCTACCTGAAGGACGTCGGGTTCGGCGGTCACCCGCTCGAGAACCGGAACTCGGAGGTCAACGGCGACTTCAACAGCGACTACACGTCCAACGCGGGCAGCTACTACGACAAGATCAACACGGCCATCCTGCTCTCCGAGTCGGAGGACCGGTTCGTGAGCCAGTCCCGCCGCGACTTCTACGACGCCCGCTTCCGCGCGGTCGGCATGGCCGACGTGCTGCCCGAGGGCTACCGCCGCGTGCTCGCCAACGCCCTCACCGGTGACCGCTCGCTCCTCGCGCCTCGCCTCGAGGCCGACAACGACGGCTTCCCGGTGCTCGACGAGCAGAGCAAGGATCCCGACCCGCTGGCAAAGGAGTTCCCGGCGCGCCCGATGGGCTGGGTCAGCTGGTGGCCGAACGAGGGGCCGAAGGTCTGCTTCCCGACCGACGGGAAGAACCTTTGCACGAACTACACCGGCGGCGACTTCGACCCCGCCGTCGTGGACCGGACCATCGCGGTCGATCCGCAGATCGGCTGGGAGGTGCAGAAGTTCCTGATCGCGTGGACGCTCGCGAACATCCCCGCGAACGGCAAGACGAACTGGCTCGACATGATGCGCGTCTACCGGCTCGGCAGCGACGCGGACCCGGGCATCGAGCAGCGCATCGAGTGGCAGGACCCGACGTCCGGGCAGATCTACTACGCCCGCACGTACGGCATGGAGTGCCTCTTCGGGGCCGGCAAGAACAGGGCGGCCTGCGAGGGCTCCGGCGGCAGGTGGGTGCAGAAGGGCATCGCGGCCCGCGTGATCGAGTACGCCAACGCCCTCACCGTGAAGGGGTACCAGCTCGACACGCAGAAGTACGTCGGCCAACTGGAGCCCGACCAACTGCCACCGGACGGCAGCATCCCCAGCGTCCCCGGGGATCCCGCGTACGTCGCCGAGTACGGACCCGGCTTCAACAAGTACGGTCGCCCGATGATCACGTACCACCCGGACGGCGCCGCGATCATCATCCCGGATCCGGCGATCAAGGACGTGCCCGCTGTCGGCCCGTTCAAGGAGGTGCCGGCGTGCGATCAGAACATCAACGAGAACTGCACCCAGCTCACCATCTACAAGAACCACTACGCGTACGAGCTGAAGGGCTACAAATCGGTGCCCGACTACCTGCTCAAGATGATGGTGCAGCTCGAGCTCGCCGACCCGGAGCAGCTGGGCCTGTACCTCGACAACGACGACGACTGATCCGCGCCTCCCCGCGCCGGGGGCCCTGCGCCGGGGCCCCGCCCTCCTCTCTCCCTCTCCTCCTCTCCCCCCTCCCTGCGATCTGAACGCGCGCCGGCCCCGGCCCTGCCCGGCGGGCCGCGCCGGCCGTCCCGATCCCTCGGGCCGAGCCCGCCCTGCTGCCATTGGAGGTCGCGCGGGCGCCAGGGCGGCACTACGCTCGCCGTGGCGCTGCGCGCGCCGCGGCATGATCCCTTCCCCCGCCCTCCACGCCATCGCCCCGGCCCAGCGCTCGGACGCGCGGGCCTTCGCGGCCTACCTCATCGAGCACGTGGCCGAGTCCGGCCGGCGCGGCGTGCCCCACTTCGCCGTCGCGACGTCGCTCAGCCCCGACGAGGTCGAGCAGAGCGCGCGCGACCGCTGGGGCAAGGGGCTCGACGAGCCGCTCTGGGGGCGGGCCTGGCTGCTCCGGTCGAGCGAGCCGCGGGCGCGCATCATCGGGCATATCGAGCTCCGCGGCGGCCGCGTCTGGTCCGAGGGCCACCGCGCCGTCGTCGCGATGGGCATCCTCGGCCCCCACACCGGGCAGGGCCACGGCCGGCGCCTGCTCGAGACCGCGATCGCGTGGGCCCGCGCCGAGGCGGGCCTCGAGTACCTCGACCTCGGCGTCTTCGCCAACAACGAGCGCGCCAGGCGGCTCTACGCGGGGATGGGGTTCGTCCCGATCGGCACCCGGGAGGACGCGTTCCGGGTCGACGGCGCCATCCTGGATGACATCCAGATGACCCTCGCGCTCCGCTCTCCCGACCCGCGCGCGGTCGCCCCGTCGGAGCGCTGAGCCGCGGCGCGGGTGTCCCCGGCCCGCCCGCGGCCCGGCCCGTGCCCTGCACGAGCGCTGGACGCGCGCTGGAGGGTACCCGCCGCGGCGCAGATGCGTCATGAGGACACCGCCGTCCAGGCGCCGGAGGCCCGGCCATCGCCGGCCCGGTCGCCAGCGGCCGTCACCGCAGTCCATCGCCACCGAAAGCCACCATGCTCCGCTCGCCGCTCCTGCCGATCTTCCTTACCGTCTTCGTCGACGTCCTCGGCCTCACGCTCGTCCTGCCTCTCCTCCCGTTCTACGCCCAGCACTTCGGCGCCAGCGAGCTCGTGGTCGGCGTGCTCGCGGCGAGCTACGCGGTCTGTCAGCTCGTCTCCGGGCCGATCCTCGGCCGGATCTCGGACCGGGTGGGCCGCAAACCGACGCTGCTCGCGAGCCAGACCGGCACGTTCCTCGGGTTCCTGGTGCTCGGCTCGGCGAGCTCGCTCTGGATGCTGTTCCTCGGGAGGATCATCGACGGGCTCACGGCCGGGAACCTGACGATCGCGCAGGCGTACATCAGCGACGTGACCCGGCCCGAGGAGCGCACCAAGGCGTTCGGCCTGATCGGCATCGCCTTCGGCTCCGGGTTCCTGCTCGGCCCGGCCATCACGGGGGAGCTCGCGAGCCGCTTCGGCTACGGCGCGCCGGCGTACGGCGCGGCGGCGCTTTCGCTCCTGTCGGTCCTCCTCACGGCCACGCTGCTCCCCGCGAAGCCGCCCTTGCCGGCGGCCCAGGTCGGGGCGACCTCCGCGGCCGCCCGGCCGGCGTCGCTCGGCCGCGGGGACGCCTTCCGCCGGTACTTCGACCGGCCGCTCCCGCGCCGCCGGCTGCTCGAGTTCTTCGCCTTCTCCCTCTCCTTCTCGACGCTCATCGGCGGCCTTGCGCTCTTCCTCGAGCGGCGCTTCGCGTTCGGCGTCAAGGAGACGGGCTACCTCTACGCCTTCTCCGGGCTCATCGGCGGCAGCATCCAGGGCGGCCTGATCGGCCGGCTGGCGAAGCGGTACGGCGAGGAGCGGCTCGCGCTGATCGGCTTCTCCACGATGGTGGTCGGCTACGGCCTGCTCGGCGTCGCGTACACCCTGCCCGTGCTGCTCGCGCTCGTGGGGCTCGCGGCGTTCGGCGCGGCGGTGGTGCGGCCGGCCGTCACCACGCTCCTCACGAAGAGCGTCGGCCGCGACGAGCAGGGCGCGGCGCTCGGCGTGAGCCAGTCGCTGGCGAGCATCTCGCAGATCATCGGCCCCATCGGCGCCGGCTGGCTGATCGAGCACCGGGCGCTCGCGGCGTACGGCCTGATGGCGGCCACCTTCGCCGCCCTCGGCGTCCTCCTCGGCCTGCAGAAGATCCCCGTCGGCGAGCCGATCGAGCTCTGACCGCCGCTCTATCTAGCTAGGCGCGCGCACCCTTTACAAAGGGTAGGAGGGCGTCGACGAGCGGCGGCGTGGCGTCGTCGAGGCGCCGGGGGTTGTGCCAGGCGAACGGCTCGACGAGGCGCGACGGCCGGAGGCCGAGCTTGCCGCGCGAGCACTCCACGAGGAGCGACAGCGCCCCGTGGCGATCGTGGAGCCAGTCGATCTCCAGCCCCGCCTTGCGGACGCCCCAGGCGAAGCGGACGTAGGACATGGCGCGGTACGGCCTGCGGTCCGCGGCGCGCGCGACGCGCAGCGCGAAGGCGTGGTGCTCGGCGGCGTCGGCCACGGGCCAGAGGCTGTGCGCCGGCGGGTACAGCACGGCGCCTCCCGCGCTGTGCAGCGACAGGGCGCGGTCGATGCGGCGCGACGACAGCGCGTGCGCGATGGCCTCCACCTCCGGCTCGCTGGCGGGGCGGCTGCCGGGCGAGAAGAGGAGCCCGATGAAGCGCTGGATGAGGCCGCGCTCGTACCACCCCGCGTCGAAGTTCCGGTTCAGGTCGACGCCCCGGGCATTGCCGCGCACGTACCGGTGTCGCCCGGCGCGGAGGTTCATCTCGACGCGGAGGAGCCCATCCGGGTTCACGATCGGGACGGCGAGGATCGACCGGCCGCCGAGGTCCTGGGTCGCGAGGCGATCGAGCAGCGCGAGGTGGGCCTCGATGCCGATCCACTCGAGGGGGTGGATCCCGGACAGGATCACCGTCGTCCGCACGCGCTCGCGCGACCCGGCTCCCGTCGAGGGGCGGAAGCTGGCGCGCTCGGCGCGCTCGGCCGACGGAGCGAGGGCGGCGTCGCTCGGCGCACGGTCATCCGCGCCGCCCGGCGCGCGGCTGCCATCGGCATCCGGCGTGCCATCGAGCGGATGGAGCGAGACGCCGTTCGCAACGCGCTGTCCTCCCTGGGCGCTCGACGCCAGGAGGCCCGCGGCTTGCTTCTCGCCGCGCGCAGCGGCCAGGCTGGCTGCGCCGAGGTGAACGGCGAGCAGCGGCTCGCCCCGGATCGAGCGCCCGATCAGCGTGACCTGCGCCCCGCGGTCGGCGAGCCGCTCGATCGCCTCCAGGAGCTCGCCGTACCCGCGGTAGGGACCGAGCCCGCGGCGAGCGAGCAGACGGGAGAGCGGCGCGCGTCGGTGTACAAAGAGGGCCGCCCTCAGGGCAGCCCGGCCTTGCTCTTCCGACGCCTGATCGGACTTCGGCATGCAGGGCTCACCTTTACCCTAGATGGCACGAACTATAGACCACCGGCCGCGCGTTCGTGCGATCCGGACCAGGTCAAACCAGGGATTACCGTGGCAGCGGGCGCGCATATGGAATTCGACGGCAACGGGTGGGCGGAAGGACGTATCGAGCTGCTGCCTCCGAGCCAGGGGTGGTCGCTGCTGTCGCCGGAGCCCGAGGCGCGGATCGACGAGCACCGCTGGGCACATCAGGCGCGCGTCTTCTTCGGAGCGGAGCTCTCGCTCGTGCAGAAGAAGGCGTACCCATCGGGGACCACGCCGATGGCCGACGCCGTCGAGGTGGACATCGCGCGCACCGCCGCTTCTTCTATGCCGCGCACGCCGAGCCGCGTGCGCGTCGTGACGGTGCCGCTGGATCGCGCGCCGCTCGTGCGCGCGGCCGCCGCGGCGGGGGTGAGGGCGATCGGCGGGCGCGGGTTCGACGCGCTGCTCGCGCGGGCGCGGCGGGTCTGGCAGGTGCAAGAGCCGGCGATCGCCGGCGACGACGCGCGAGCGCCCCTGGTCGTCACCGCGGTGCTCGCGGCGGTGCTGCTCGCGCCCGTGGTGCCGCCCGGCGAGGAGACGATCTTCGGGGTGAAGGGGGCCAGAGAGCGGCTGCAGCGGCTCGGCTGGTAACGAGGCGGCGCGTCGCGCCCGCCCTCGGCCGCCTGCCGACGGATGTCGTCCTCGGCGCTCTGAGGTGCCTGCTCGTCGGGCGCCTGTACTAGCGTGCGCGCCCGTGCGCTCCCGCTTCCCGCTCGTGGCCGCCCTGTTCTTCGTCTCTGGCGCGACCGGCCTCCTCTACGAGGTCGCCTTCTCCAAGCTGCTCGCCTACGTCTTCGGCGCCACCGCGTATGCCGTGAGCACGGTGCTCGCCGCCTTCATGGGCGGCCTCGCCCTCGGCGCGCACCTCGGCGGCCGCCACGCCGCGTCCGCGCGCCGCCCGCTCGTCGTCTACGGCGCGCTCGAGGTGATCGTCGGCGCGATCTGCGCCGTCTCGCCGTTCCTGTTCGAGGCGCTGACCTCGGCCTACGTCGCCGTCGCCCGCGCAGCGCCCGACTCGCTCGCGCTGCTCACCGCGGCGCGCGCCGCGCTGACCGCCCTCGTGGTCGTCGTCCCCACGGTCGCGATGGGCGCCACGCTCCCGGTGCTCTCGCGCATCCTCCGCGCCGGCGCCGCGCCGGACGGCGGCGAGCACGACGCCGCGCGCCGCCTCGCCTCGCTTTACGCCATCAACACGGCGGGCGGCGCGGCCGGCGCGCTCTCCGGCGCCTACGTGGTCCTCCCGCACCTCGGCATCCGAGGCGCCCTCTGGTCCGCGGCGATCGCCAACCTCGTCCTCGGCGTCGTCGCGATCTCCGCCGGGCTCCGCGGCCCGGCGCCTGCTGCCGCCGCCCCCGGCGCGCGCTCCCCCGAGGCCCCCGACGCGCGCTCCTCCGAGGCCCCCGACGCGCGCTCCCCCGAGGCCCGCACCGCGGACGCTCCGCTCCCCGCGGCCGCCGGCCGGGCCGAGCCGCCGTTCCTGCTCCTGCTCGCGTTCGCGTCGGGCTTCCTGGTCTTCGCCGCCGAGGTGGTCCAGACCCACCTGCTCGCGCTGCTCATCGGCAACAGCGCCTACGCCTTCGGGCTGATGCTCGCCGTCTTCCTCGTCTGCCTCGCGGCCGGCGCCGCGCGCTCGCCTGCCCTCGCGCGCCGCCACGGCGAGGGCGCGCTCTCCCGGGGGCTCGCCGCCGCCGCGCTCTCGCTCGCCGCCACCGTCCCGCTCTGGGACCAGCTCCCGCGGCTCTTCGCCTTCGCGGGCAAGCACGTCGACGGGTGGGCCGGCCGCGAGGCGTGCCGCGCGCTCGCCGCCCTCGCGATCCTCGCGCTGCCCACGCTGTGCATGGGCACGACCTTCCCCCTGCTCCTCGCGCGCGCCGCCGCGCACGCCGACGTCGCCGCGCGCGTCGGCAGGCTGACCTCCGCGAACACCCTGGGCACGATCGCCGGCTCCATCGTCACCGGCTACCTCATCCTGCCCGCGCTCGGCTCCGAGCGCGCGCTCCTGACGATCGCGCTCGCCTTCGCCCTCACGGCCGTCCTCGCCGCCGCGCGCGCCGGGGCGGAGCTCCCCCGCGCCCTCGCGCTGGCCGCGGCGGCGGGGGCGCTCGCCGTGCTCGCGCCCCGCTGGGACATGGCCCGCCTCACGAGCGGCGCGAACGTCTATTTCGCCATGGGGCCGCGCCCCGAGCGCATCGACTTCGTGCGCGAGGACGTGCACGGCGGCGTCACCACGGTCGCGCACCTCGCCGGCGTCACGACCATGTACACGAACGGCAAGTTCCAGGGCGACGACGGCCCCGAGATGACGGCGCAGCGGCGGTTCGCGCACTTCCCCTCGCTCTTCCTCCGCGACACGCGCGCCGCGCTCGTCATCGGCCTGGGCACCGGCACGACGACCGGCACCATCGCGGCCTACCCCTTCGAGCGCATCGACGTCGCCGAGATCTCGCCCGCGATCGTCGAGGCGTCTCGGCGCTTCTTCGCCGGCCCGAGCCTCCGCGCGCTCGACGATCCCCGCGTCCGCCTCTCGCTCAACGACGGCAGGAACGAGCTGCTCGTCGCCGCCCCGGGCCGCTACGATCTCATCGCCATCGAGCTCACCAGCGTCTGGTTCGCGGGCGCCGCGAGCCTCTACAGCCACGAGTTCTACGAGCTGGCCCGGTCCCGGCTCACCGAGGGCGGCGTCCTGCAGCAGTGGGTGCAGCTCCACCACATCCGGCGGCGCGAGCTCGCCGTCGTGGTGAGGACGATGCGCAGCGCGTTCCCGCACGTCGCGCTGTTCGTGGGCGGCGCGCAGGGCATCCTCGTCGCGAGCGGCGCGCCGCTCGTCGCCTCGGAGGCGCGCCTCGCCGGGCTCGACGCGCGGCCGTCGCTCCAGGCGACGCTCGCCGGCGCGCGGCTCGAGGACCTCCTCGACGCCCTCGTCACCTCGGGCGACGATCTCGACCGCCTCATCGCCGACGCGGCCGAGGACGGCGGCCCGATCCTGTCCACGGACGACAACCTCTACCTCGAGTACGCCACGCCGAAGGGGAACGTGCTCCCGTACGGCGCGTCGCTCGACGCGACCCTTGCGCTCCTCGAGCGTTACCGGACGCGGGCGCCGCGCGCGCGGCACCTCGCGCCCTGAGGTCGCTCAGCCCCCGTCCGCGGGCACCTCGCCCTAAGGTCGCTCAGCCCCCGCCCGCGGGCGCCGCGCCACCGCCGTCACGTGGCGGCGCGCTCTCCTTGACCGGCGCGCTCGGCGCGGGGGGCTCGCCCTCCTGCGCCTCCGACGTGGCCCGCGGCTTGACCTGCACCGGCTTGATCTCGTCGCCCGTCGCCACGAAGCCCTTGCGGGGCGGGGGCGCCTTGAGCTGCGCGGCCTGCTCCGCGCGCTGCTTGCGCTGCTCGAGGCTCAGCACCTCCAGCGCCAGGCCGCCCCTGTACGGATCCTGCCCCAGGAAGGGGCGCCCGTTCACCTCGGCCACGTGGAACTCGACCCGGCGGTTCTCGCTGCGGCCTGCCGCGATCTCGTTCGGCCCGAGCGGGCGCGACTCGCCGAAGCCCACGGCGATCAGCCGGTCGCTCTCGACCTCGTGATCGACCAGCCAGTCGGCGACCGCGAGGGCGCGCCGGGCGCTGAGCGCCTGGTTGTGCTCCTCGCTCGACTGCGCGTCCGTGTGCCCCTCGATCCGCAGCCGCGTCACCTCGGGGTGCTCCTTGATGAACTGGAGCAGCGTCTCCAGCGTCTTCTCGCTGCCCGGCCGGATCGTCGCCTTGCTCGTGTCGAAGACGATCTTGCCCTCGATGTAGACCTGGCTCTCCCCGCCCTGCTCCGACCAGGCCTTCTCCGGGTACCATCGCGGGAGCGCCTGCTGCTCCTCGGCGCGCGGCAGCTCCCGCGGCGGCAGCCGGTTGTCGCTGCACCCCTGGCCAGCGAACGCGGCGGGCGCGAGCGCCGCCGCGAGCGCGAACGGCAGGGAGGTGCGGGCGGCCTGCTTCCTCTTCGGGTCCATGTCGCCCTGCAGCGTGTCAGAACCGGCGCTCGGACCGCAAGTAACCTGGCGGACGCCGGGCCGACCGGCGCGGAACGCGGCTTATGGTAAGAGGATCGCCATGTCCGCGCTGTCGCCCACGCGCTCGTCCACGCCAGAGGGCTCGCCCATCGATCCCAAGCTCGCCGGGCTGCGCGCCCGGCTCCGGGAGCTCGGATCGGTCCTCGTCTGCTACTCCGGCGGGGTCGACAGCGCCTTCGTCCTCGCGGTCGCGCACCAGGAGCTCGGCCCGAGCGCCGTCGGGATGACCGCGGTCTCGCCGAGCCTCGCGCCGGCCGAGAAGGAAGAGGCCACCTCGATCGCCCGGCTGATCGGCGCCGACCACCGGCTCGTCGAATCGTCCGAGATCGACGATCCGCGCTACGTCGCGAACAACCCGGATCGCTGCTTCCACTGCAAGAGCGAGCTCTACCGGATCGCCGCGCGAAAGCGGTCCGAGTGGGCGCTCGCGGCGATCGTGAACGGCACCAACACCGACGACCTCGGCGACTACCGCCCCGGGCTGGAGGCGGCGCGGGAGGCGGGCGTGCTGAGCCCCCTCGTCGAGCTCGGCTTCAGCAAGGCCGACGTGCGCGCCGGCGCGGCGCGCGTCGGCCTGCCCATCTGGGACAAGCCGGCCGCGGCCTGCCTCTCCAGCCGGATCCCTTACGGGACCAGCGTCACGCGCGAGCGGCTCACGCAGATCGGCGGCTTCGAGGCGGCGCTGCGCGGCCTCGGCTTCCGCCAGGTCCGCGTCCGCTACCACGACGACCTCGCGCGCATCGAGCTCGACGCGGGCGAGCTCGCGCGCGCCGCCGAGCCGCCGGTGCGCGCCGAGATCGTGGCCGCCGGCAAGCGGCACGGCTTCCGGTACGTGACGCTCGATCTCGGCGGGTACAGGACCGGCAGCCACAACGAGGTCCTCGTCGGCCGCGCCCTCAAGATCGTGAGCTGATCTCGCGGGAGCCGCGCGGCCTCACACGAGCGAGGAGCGCACGACCTTGGCGCGCTCGTCGCGCTCCTTCAGGTGCTCGAGGATGATCACCGCCGTCTCCTCGATGGCGCGCTTGGTGACGTCGACCACCGGCCACTCGGGGTGCGCGGCGAAGAGGCGGTTCGCGAAGTCGAGCTCCTGGCGGACGTGCTCGCGCATCGCGTAGTTGGTCTCGGAGGGCATCCCGAGCTGGCGCAGCCGCGCCTGCCGGATCTCGCAGAGCTGATCGATCCCGATGGTCAGCCCGACGACCCGATCCTGGTGGGCCTCCATCAGCTCGAGCGGCGGCGGGACGCCGAGCACCAGGGGCAGGTTCGCGACCTTGAGGCCGCGCTGCGCGAGCAGCGTCGACAGCGGCGTCTTCGACGTGCGCGAGACGCCGACGAGGACGATGTCGGCCCTCTTGAAGTTCCGCGGCTCCTTGCCGTCGTCGCTCTTCACCGCGAACTCCACCGCCTCGATGCGCCGGAAGTACTCCTCGCTCAGCGGGAGCATCGCGCTCGGCAGGTTGATCGGCTCCCGGTCGAGGAAGGTGCCGAGCCGCACGATGAGCGAGCCGATCAGATCGATCGCCTCGATGTTCAGCTCGGCGGTGGACGCGTGCAGGAACTCGCGCAGCTCGGGGCTCACCACGGTGAACACGACGAGCGCGCCCTCCCGGGCCGCGCGCTCGAGCACCGGCCGCGCGACCTCCGGCGTGCGCACCCGGGTGTGGAGGCGGATCTGCACCCCCGCGTCCGGGTACTGGAGGAGCGCGGCGCGCACGGCCTTCTCCGCCGTCTCTCCGGTGGAGTCGCTCAGGACGTCGATGAACTTCGCCTTGTCCATGTCCGATCCCTCCGTCGCCATTTCGGCTCAGGCGCTCGAGGCAGGGCTCGTGCCTCGGCGTTCAGCAGAGCGCGGAGGATCGCGCGCGGCCGCGCGCCAGGTCAACCAAACAGCCCCTTCAGCTTCTCCATGAACGTGGCCTGCTGAGGCTGCACGTTCTCGCCGAGATCCTTCGCCAGCTGCGCGATGAGCTCCCGCTGCGTCGCGGTGAGCTGCGTCGGCACCTCGACGCTCACCTCGACGAGCTGGTCGCCGCGCCCGCCCACGACGCGGCGCGGTATGCCCTTGCCCTTGATCCGGAGCACCGCGCCGGGCTGCGTGCCCGGGGGGATGCGGAGCCGGCCCTTCCCCTCCAGGGTCGGGATCTCCAGCTCGCCGCCGAGCGCCGCGCGCGCGAACGAGATCGGCACGGAGCACACCACGTCGTCGCCGACGCGGCGGAAGAGCTCGTGCGGCGAGACGCGGATGGTGAGCTCCAGATCGCCCGGCCCCCGGTCGGAGCGGACGGCGTTGCCGCCGCGCTCCACGAGCCGGGTCGCGCCGTTCTCCACGCCCGGAGGGATCGTCACCTCGATGGTCTTCTGCTTCGCCGCGAGGCCGGCGCCGCGGCACATCCTGCACGGGTCGGTCACGATCCGCCCCGTGCCGCGGCACCGCCCGCAGGGGCGCTCGATCGCGATGGGGAACATCCCCTGCTGCATCCGGACGCGGCCGCGGCCCGAGCACGCCGAGCAGCGCTCGGTCGACGCGCCCGGCGCGGAGCCCGAGCCGGCGCAGTCGCCGCACGGCTCGACGCGATCGTAGGCGATCTCCTTCGTGCAGCCGAACGCCGCCTCCTCGAAGGTGATCCGCACCTCCTTCTGCAGCGTCCCGCGGTCGCCGACCCGGATGCCCAGGGCGCCGAGGAGATCGCCGAAGATGGCGTCGAGGTTGAGGTCCTGCATGTCGAAGGGCACGCCCGGGACCCCCGAGCCGGCGGAGGCGCCGACGGCGGCGGGGCCGAACCGATCGAACGCCGCGCGCTTCTGCGGATCGCTCAGGATCTGGTAGGCCGCGTTCAGCTCCTTGAAGCGGACGTGCGCGCCCTGATCCCCGGGGTTCTTGTCGGGATGGTGCTGGCCGGCGAGCCGCCGGAAGGCGCTCTTGATTTCATCCTGCGTCGAGGAACGCTCGACGCCCAATACTTCGTACGGATCCCGCACGACGTGCGAAATAGCATCGATCGCCCTCCCGGGACAGCGGCTACCGGGCCGCCTAATCCGCTGATTTCCCTTCGGGCCCGGCGAGTTCGCGCTTCATCACCTTGCCCGTCGGGTTGCGCGGCAGCGCGTCGACGAAGACGACCTCGCGCGGGACCTTCGGGCCCGCGAGCCGCGCGCGGCAGTGCGCTCTGATGTCGCCCTCGCTCGCGGCCGCGCCGGGGCGCAGGGCGACGACCGCGCGCACGCGCTCCCCGAAGGCGCGGTCCGGGACGCCCACCACCGCGGCCTCGGCGACCGCCGGGTGGTCGTGGAGGACCGACTCCACCTCGGCGGGGTACACGTTCACGCCCCCCGAGATGATGAGCTCCCGCTTGCGGCCCTCGAGGTGGTAGCAGCCGCGCGCGTCGCGGCGGGCGAGGTCGCCGACCGAGAAGTAGCCGTCGCGCGTCGACTCGCGCGTGGCGCCTGGGTCCCTGTGGTAGCCGGAGACCAGCAACGAGCTCCTCACGTAAAGCTCGCCCACCTCGCCGTCCTGGCACGGCGTCCCGTCCTCGCGCAGGAGCAGCAGCTCGCTGCCGGCGACGGGGCGCCCGATGGTGCCCGGCGAGGCGCGCAGATCCTCGGGGCCCGCGATCGTCACGATGCCCGTCTCGGTCGCGCCGTAGAAGTTGAAGAGCCGGTCGCCGAACGCCGCCATCACCTCCGCCGCGAGCGCCGGCGAGAGCGGCGCGCCGCCCACGAAGATCGCGGTGAGCGACGACGTGTCGTAGGCGCTGAGCCGCGCCTCGCCGAGCTCGAGGACGCGGTGGAGCATCGTCGGGACGACCGCCGTGGTGGTCACGCGGTACCGCTGGATCGCCTCGAGGAAGAGCTCGGGATGGAACTCCGGGAGGATGACGATCGTGGCGCCGACGATGAGCGACAGGTTGACGAAGCCGAGCGCCGTGAGGTGGTAGAGCGGGCACACGGCGAGGTGCACGTCCCCCGCGCGCATCGGGGTCGCGCCGATGGCCCCCAGCGCCGGCAGGACGATGCCGCCGCCGAAGCCGCGCACCGCGCCCTTCGGCTTGCCGGTGGTGCCGGACGTGTACATCACCACCGCGGCGCGCTCGCTCCGATCCGGCGAGGCGCCCCGCTCGGCGGCGAGATCGTCGAACGCGGCGAGGAGGTCGTCGAGGTGCGAGAAGCCCGGGACGCGCTCGCCGATCGCGATCATCTCCTCGGGCGGGATCCCCTCGAGCCGCGGCGCGGCCTCGCGGATCACGCCGGCGATGTCGGAGTCGAACAGGAGCAGGCGCGCCCCGGAGTGGCCGGCGAGGTAGGCGAGCTCCGCGGGGGTCGATCGCCACGAGGCCGCCACCACGGACGCGCCGACGCGGGCCAGCGCGACCTGGCACATCAGGAACTCGGGGCGGTTCTTGAGCGCGAGCAGCACGGTGACGCCCGGGCCGACGCCGCGCCGGTCGAGCGCGGAGCCCAGCCGATCGATGGCCTCGTTCAGCGCGAAGAAGGAGTAGACCCGATCCTCGGCCGGGGGCCCCGCGGCGCGGGGCGCGAGGCTCGCGAGGCCCAGCGGCTCGATCACCGCGATCCGGTGCGGGCTGTTCTCGGCGTGGAAACGGAACAAGAGCGACGGGTTCGCCTTGCCTCTCGCGAGCTCGCGCGCGAGCACCTTGAGCCCCGGCCAACGCAGCGCGGCGAGCAGCCCCGCCTGCGTCACTGCCCGCCCGGCGGCGAGCGCCGCGTCGATCGTGCCTCGCCCGCTCGCCAGCGCGGACCTGACCCCTCCGAGTCGCATGGCCGGCGACTTTACTCTGGCCCGCATTGGCCCGCATGCGCCGTGGTAGGGTGGGTCCCGTGACGGAAGCTGACCGCCGCTCAGCCCAGCGCGCCGCGATCGAGCTGAGCGTAGAGTACAAACGGCTCAACACGTTCTTCGCCGACTACACCCGAAACATCTCGAAAGGCGGGACGTTCATCCGGACGGATCGCCCGCTCGCGATCGGCACCGAGTTCGTGTTCGCCCTCTCGATCCGGAACCTGGCCGAGCCGCTCCGCCTTCGCGGGCGGGTGAAGTGGATCGTCACGACCGCCGAGGCGACGGAGTCGGCTCCGGCGGGGATGGGGATCGAGTTCCAGTACACGAGCGACGCGGAGCGCGCCGCTACCGAGGCGGTGGTCGAGCAGCTGATGATGAGCGAGCTCGGCGAGACGCTCGCCTCCAAGCTGCTCGGCCGCAAGCTCGGCGACGGCTCGCGGTAGCGCCTCCGAGGGGTGCGCTCACGCTCCCCCCGTGTACACTGGCTCGCAATGCCGCTGCCGCCCCTGTTCCCTCGGCGCCGTCTCGCTCGGGGTCTCGCCGCGCTTGCCCTCGCGCTCTCTCCCGTCGCCTGCGGGGCCTCTGGCTCGCCAGGGGCGAAGGGGCCGCCAGGCGCCGAGGGCCGCGTCGCTGCCGTCGAGGTCCGCGACGCCGATTTCTCCGCCAGCCTGTTCTCCATCGTGCGCGACGGCAAGCAGAGCCCGCAGCGCACGGGCCTGCTCATCGGCGTGGTCCGCAGGCAGCTCGCGCACGCCGCCGGGCGCTTCAACGCAGGGCAGCCCGACCGGGCGGTCGAGAGCGTCCTGGGCGCGCTGGCCCTCGTCCGTCCCGGCGAGGGGCGCGCAGAGATGATCGACGCCGTGGGCGAGCGCGCCATCGCCGGCGCGATCGAGCGGCTCAGCCCGCGCGGCGACGAGGGGCGGGTGCGGGCGCTCATGGAGCTCCGCTCCGCCGCGCTGCCGAGCGGGAGCCGGGCCCGCGCCGAGAGCGACGAGCACCTCGCCGCGCTCGAGCAGTGGATGAAGGAGACGCGCACCGGCGGGCCGCTCGAGCAGCTCGGCGCGGATCAGCGCGCGGCCGTCTCGCGCGCCCTCGTCGACGGCCGCGCAGAGTCGATCCAGCGCGCGGCCGCCGCCACCGTGGCGTGGATCGATCGGGCGATCGAGTTCAACATCGAGTACCGGCAGGGCGGCGCGAGGCCGGAGCGCGAGGAGGCGGTCGAGGCGGCGCGCGCGCTCGAGTCGGGCGGCGCGAGCCTGGCGGCGCTGTTCCTCCGCTTCGGGGACGCGAAGGGCGCGATCGATCAGATCGACCGCACGAGCGTGCGCCGGGTGATCCCGCCCGGCCTGTACCAGCGGCTCAAGGCCGCCGCCACCGACGACGACGCGGTCTCGTGGCAGGCGCTCGCCGCCGCCTTCGCGCAGCACGCGGCGCAGGAGCGCGACGCCGAGACCGGGATGCGGCAGGAGCTGCTCGACGGGGCGATCTGGGGCGCCGCCCTCGAGGCCTACCGCCGCGACCCGCTGAACTACGACAGCGCCACGCTCCTCTCCCAGGTGATGATCCGCCTCGGCATGTCCGAGGCGACGCCGCTCGTGATCGCCGGCGCGCTCGGCGACCGGCCGAGCCCGGGCGCGCTCGGGGCCGCGCTCGGGCTCGTGCTGAGCGCGCTCTCGGAGGAGGCGTCGAACGACGATTTCGAGGCGGCCCGGCGCACCTACAACGCGGCGGGGCCGCTGCTCGTGCTCGCCGATCAGGCGGCGCGCGGCGGCGGCGCGCTCGATCCGTCGGGCGCCCGCGTCCGTTCTCTCATGGCGTCGCTCGAGCTGCGCGCCGGCAACCTCGTGGCCGCGCTGCCGCTTCTCCGCGCGGCGACGGCGGCCGAGCCGACGGTCAACGGGCTCACGGTGCTCGCGATGGCCGAGCGGCAGGCCGGCGAGCCCCAGGCGGCGCTCGAGGACGTGCGGCGGGCGCTGGGAGCGCCGGACGCGCGCAGCGCGCCGCTCGAGATCATCCAGGCGCACCTGCTCGCCTTCGAGCTCCACCGCGACGCTGGCACGCAGGACCGGGCGAAGGAGTCGCTCGACGCCGCGCTCGCCGCCGCGCTCGACACCCGGCAGCGCGCCCGGGATCCCGGCGCCAAGGCGCGGACGGAGCGGCTGCTCGGGCGCATCCTCGACGGCTATGGCGACGAGAAGGGCGCGACCCGGGCGTACGATCGGGCGTTCGCCCTGGTGGCGGCCGAGGCGCCGCAGCTCGGCGCCACGATGCTCGACGCCGTGGGGCGCGCGCTCGTCGAGCGCGATCTCCCCGCCGCGCGGCGGGCGCTGAAGCGCGGCCTCGAGGCGAACGTGGACGAGGACGATCTCATCTACGGCGGGCTCTGGGTCCTGCTGCTGGAGCGCGCCCTCGGCGTCGCGACCGACGGCACCGCGGGCCGCGCGCTGGACAGCGCGACGAGCCGCGCGTCCTGGACGGGAAAGCTCGCGGCCTGGGCGAACGGTGGGCTCAGCGACGCGGATCTCGGCAGGCTCGCCCGGAGCGCAGCGCAGCGGGTGGAGGCGCAATTTTACACCGCGATGGCCAGGAAGGCGGCGGGGGATGCCGGCGCGGACGAGCGGCTCCGCGCGGTGTCGAAGAGCCCCGTGATCGACCTGCTCGAGGTGCACCTCGCGCGCGAGATGCTGGCGCCCGCGCTGCGCCTCGATCTGCCCCGCAACGCGGGCCTTCCGTAGAACGCGCCAGCGATCGCGCGCGGGATGGATGACCTGGGCCGGATGTGCGATACGGTCTCCGCTGGTCAGGTGGCGAGTTGGTCGGATGACCAGCGCGCGCGAACAGCGCGCGGAAGGAATAAAGGGCTTCCACGCGTGCGCCTTGTCGTTCGATCATCGATGAATGTCCGATGACCGGATCGATCCGCTCGAGAAGCTCGCCGCCGCTCACCGGAGCCTGGAAGAGAACCTGAACGATCTCGCGCGCGCCGCGCGCGCGCTCAGCGATCCCCGCGGGCGCGCCGCCGCGCTCGAGGGTCTCTCCAGCGTGGTGGCCTACTTCGAGCGGTCGATGAGCCGGCATCGCGAGGACGAGGAGCGCTCGCTGTACCCGCGGCTCGCGGTGCTCGAGGCGATCGCGCCGACCCTCGATCGCCTCCGGCAGGAGCACAAGGCGCAACAGCGCGCGATCGACGCGCTGCGCGCCGCGATCGAGAGAGACGGCGGCCCCGAGGCCGTGGAGACGATCCCCCAGCTCATCGAGGACCTGCGCGCTGCGCACCAGCGCCATGTGGAGAGCGAGGAGCAGGAGGTATTTCCGGCCGCTCGCCGGTTCCTGCAGGCCTCGGCCAAGCAGGGGATCTGGAACGAGATGGAGACGCGCCGAGGGCGCGGAGGGCAAGGCAACCCGGCCAAGGGCATCAGCGGGCGCCCATACCGCCCCGGCGGGATGCGCAGGGGCCCGTAGGCCTGCCCCGGGGGATGCGCCGCGGGCGCGACCGCTCGGCGCGGCCGACGGGAGACCGCTCCTAGAATTGCTCCTCGCGCGCGCGCTCGAGCGCGGCGCGCAGGTAGTTCTGCGCTCGAAGCGTGTGCGCCCCGTCGGGGTGCTGGTCCAGGTGGCTGCGGAACGCCTCCGCCGATTGCATGAAGCTCCCCAGCCGGTAGAGGCTGACGCCGCGGGCGAGGTGCCTGGGATAGGAGGGGTCGAGCGCGGCGAGCTCGTCGATCTTCTTCAGGCGATACTGCTCCTCGGCGCGCCGCGCCTCCACGGCGCGGAGCGCCGCCGCGGGCGAACGCGGCCCCGACCCACCCGCCTGCGCAAGGCGCGCCGCCGTCTCCTCGTCGGGAGGAGCCGGGAGGGTCTGCGCGCTCCTCGCGGCGGCGAGCGGGCGCGCGAGCAAGAACTTGAACAGCGCGCGCTCCTCGTCGAGCGCCGGGGCGAACGGATCTCGCTGGACGCCGACGATGGCGCTCCAGCGCTTCTTGAAGAGCACACCGAGCACGACGCCATCCATGGCGACGCGGCGGGCCCCCTCCCCGCCGCCGCGCTGCGCCGCGTCCCCCTGCCCCAGCCAGGCGTTTCGGCGGAGCAGCCCGAGGAAGTCGCCGCCGAGCTCACGGAGCTCGTCGGACTCCTCGCCGGTCGCCTCGAAGCGGCGCACCTCGCGGACGAACGCCCTCAGCTGGTAGGCGCGCAGCCGGAGCACCGCCTCGTCCCCCTGGGCGAGCGCGCGGCCCACGGCGTCGGTCACGCGCGCGCGCGCGGCGAGGAGCTCGGCCTCGGTGTGATCCGCGTCGGCGTCCACGAGCCCGAACGCGCGGATGGCGGAGCCGAGCTCGCGCACCTCGGCGTCGAGCCCGAGCTCCTCGGCCTCGCGAGCGCGGGTGATGTCCGCGTCTCGCACGCGCGCGAGGACGCGCGCGTCGGCGAGCGGCAGCGGCAGCTCGGCCGGCTCGACCGACCGCGGCACGGCGAGGATCGCCGCGGAGCCCGCGATGAACACGGCCACGAGCCCCGGCTCCCAGCCCTCGAGGTGCCGCTTCCAGCCGCGGCGCGCCCCCGCGTCGGCCCTCGTGGACGACGCGACCGCGACCGCGGGGGTGCTGCTACCGCTGCTGTTCGATCGGGTCGAGCCACTCGGGCGACTCGGGCGGCTCGAGCGGCTCGAAGAAGAACTCGAGCGCGGCTCCCGGCGCTTGACAGCGACGCTCTCGGCTCGCGACATTGATCGTCTCCTCTGCGCTCCAGAATACCCCACGCGGCGCGCCTCAGCGCCGCGCAGCTAGCCAGCGAGGAACGTGCGAGATCACCGGAAGCACCCGCGCAAGCAAATCGAGCTCTCGATCGCGTTCCGGATCGGTGACGGCCCGCGCGTCGACGCGATATGCCGCGACCTCAGCCTCGGCGGGATGTTCATCGAGACGAGCTCGCCGGCTCCCTTCGGCGCGACCGTCGAGGTGCTGCTGTCCCTGCAAGGACTGAAGCAGGTCGCCGTGATCCCGTCGGTGGTGCGATGGACCACCCCTGAGGGGATGGGGGTGCAGTTCGGCATGATGGGCGCGCGAGAAACCTACGCGCTCACGC
Organism: Sorangium sp. So ce327; assembly: GCF_051530205.1. Classification (NCBI taxonomy): domain Bacteria; kingdom Pseudomonadati; phylum Myxococcota; order Polyangiales; family Polyangiaceae; genus Sorangium; species Sorangium sp. So ce327. The sequence goes on from NZ_CP150330.1 coordinate 8,718,407, forward strand.
AGCTCCTCGGCTCCCTCTAGAGCGTCGGTCAGTCGTCGATGGTCAGGGGGATGTCGAGCTGCCTCGAGCTTCCCGTGAAGCGCCCTCGGTAGAGGCCCTCGGCGCAAGCCTGCAGCGCCGGCCGGAGCGGCGGGTTGAAGCGCAGGGCGGCGACGCTGCCGTCGGGGCGCACGGAGACGTGCAGCGTCGAGACGATCGATCGGCGGACCGAGGACCTGCCGCTCGCGCTCTCCCGCGCGAAGCAGCTCGACAGCAGCGACTGCACGGAGGCGGGCGTGAGCGCCGGCGGGCCAGACGCCTCCTGCGCCTCCGGGCTCGGCGGCGCGGCGGCGGGCGGGGGCTCGGTCGTCAGCGGCGACAGCAGCGCAGTCGGCTCGGCGACCGCAGGGGCGGCGGGCTCCTCGGCGCGAGCCACGACCGCCGGGGCCAGAGCGGCTCCGCCCGGCGGACGCGCGCCGACGGCCGGCTGGGGCGGAGCGGGTGCAGGCGCCGGCTCCGGCGACGCGACCGCGGCGACGCCTTCCTGCGGCGCGGGGCGATCGAGGAGGCGCGCCTCGCGGCCGCCGTCGAGCGAGAAGGTGCCGCGCGACGGGCCAACGAGGAGGTGGGCGGTGGTCGCGCCGCGGTACGCCGCAGGGCCGACCGCGACGGTGCCGTGCTCCACGTCGACCTCCACGCGGCCCTCCAGCCGGGTCACGGTGAACAGCGTGCCGTGCACCGCGACGCGGGTGCCGTCCACCTCGACGGCGAACGCCTCGACGAGCCCCTCCTCGGGCGCGCGCGTGACGACGTCGGCGCGCACCGAGCCCCGCTCGAGCGAGATCACGTGGCCGACCCCTGCCGCGCCCACCGCGCGCACGACGGCGCGGCTGTCCGGCAGGAGCGTCCAGCGCACCGAGCCGACATCGACGAAAGAGACCGCGTGGTCCGCGGCCTCGACCGAGTCGCCAGGCCGTAGGGCGCGGAAGTCCAGGTCGCCGGACGCCCGGTCGCCGCCGGCTGCCACGGGGACCTCGGCGAGATCGCGGGCGCGCGGCGGCGTCGACGTCGCCGTGACGGGCGGGGCCGAGCGCCCGGCCGCGAGGACCGCGAACGCGATGGCCGCCGCCGCCGCCGCGAACCCGAGCGCGCGCCCGAGCGGCGAGCGCTGCGGCGGCGCGGCGCGGCGGACCGGAGCGGCCCGCTCGATCCGCGCGAACAGCTCGCGCTCGATGGTGTCCCAGCGCGGCTCGGGCGGCTGCTCGGCGCGGAGCAGCCGCTCCATGTGCTCGCGTGCCCGGTCGTAATGCTTTGCGCCGCTCATGCGTCCTCCGCGTCGACAGCCGATGGATCCGCCGCGGGGTATCCCACGGCGGCGCCCCCCACGGAAACGCGCGTGCGCGCCGCTGCCGGCCCGGCGCCATCTGCCTTGTCCGCGCCGCCCTCGGCCAGCTCGGCGGCGAGCTGGGCGAGCGCAGGCTCGGCGCGCATCATCGCCTCGATCTCGCGGCGCGCATAGAACAGGCGCGTCCGCACCGTCAGGACCGGCGCGCCGACGATCTCCGCGATCTCGGTCGGCGGGATCCCCTCGAGCTCGTGCAGGACGTAGACGACCCGCTTCTTCTCGGGGAGGCGCTCCAGCACCCGCCGAAAAGCGTCGATCCTGCGAGCGCGAGCGGCGTCCTCGTCCGGGAGCATGCCGCGGTCCACCTCGATATCGGCGCCGAGCTCGCTCACGAACACCGGCCGGCAGCGCGCGGCGCGCCGCGCCATCAGCACGGCGTTGACGGTCACCCGGTGGAGCCACGTCGTGAACTTCGATTGCCCCCGGAAGTCACCCAGGCTCCGGTGCACCTGGATGAACACCTCCTGGATGACGTCCTCGACGTCGGCGGTCGGCCCGAGCATCCTGAAGACGAGGCGCGCGACGTCGCGGCGGTAGCGGCGGAAGATCTCCGCGAACGCCGTCGGGTCGCCGCTCTGGAAGCGGCGGATCCACTCGCCCACGTCGTCGGGCTCGGTCACCTGCGGAAGCCTACCCGCCCCCTCGGCGCTCATGGAGCTCGACGGAGAGACGAGGAGCGCCGGACGACGAGAGCGGTCACCGCCCGCGAACGCGACGTCGAGCGGCGCGCGGGCGTCTCTGGCAGCGCACTCGGGCAGGTCGTCGCCACGGCCGTCCGGCGCAGCCGCGTCAGCAGGGAAGAACGACCGCGAGAGGTGCGCCCACAGCGCCCCCGTCTCGACCGCCACGGTATGCACGGAGAGCTCTGGTGCGCCGAGCCGCCGGATCATTCATGGCGCCGCACGGCTGCTCTCCCGGAGCGGCGGTTACGCCGAACGCAGAAAAGTTGTTCCTTGAGCCACATTGGCGCGACCTTCCGGCGCATGATCTTCATCGCCGTATCGCTGACCGTGGCCCTCGTCGCCGCCGACCTGCTCGATCTGGGCTCCCGCCGCCGCGATCGCGTCTAGCGAGCGCCTACAGACCCTGACAAAAAGGGGCCCGGCTGGAGCCCGCGCCGGCCTCAGGCCGACGCGCGCTCCAGCCGGGCGAGTCGAGGAGATCGCGGTGCCGTCCGGGTCGTCCCCGTCGGCTTCAGCCCGCGGCCTCGGCCCCCGCCGCGCCGCCCTTCTTGGGCAGCTCGAAGAGCGCCGACAGCTCGACCTTCTCCTGCTTCTTCTGCTCGAGGAGCCGGTTGACCGCGCGAAGCACGCGCGTCTTCGCGGGGCCGCTGATCGGCTTGCCCTGAAGCGCGGCGCTCAGCGTGCGGTCGGTCACGGGACGACCGCTGCGCGGCTTCTTGGCGCTGGCCGCCTCCTTCTTCTTGGCAGCGTCCTCGCTGCCACGCGCCAGCCGCTTGGTCAGGCGAATCGCCCGATCCTCCGGCTGCAGCCGTTCGATCTTCACCGACGCCGCGATGATGCGGCGGGGGTCGATCTTCTTTTCCTTCAAGAAATCTTCGATCTTGGTAGCCATCGTCGTCACTTGCCCCGAAAGGGCGGCGACCCTATCACGCGCGGCGCCGCTGTGCATCTGCGACGTTTACCCCCTGCGCCGCGCTGGGGTAGCTTGTCGGGGTGACCTTCCTCCCTGAGCTCGACGAAGCCGCGCGCGTCATTCGCGAACGAATTCCAGCGCCTCCGCGCGTCGGTGTGGTGCTCGGATCAGGGCTCGGCGGCTGGGGCGACGAGCTCGCCGACCTCGTGAAGGTGCCCTACGCGGACATCCCTGGCATGCCCCGGCCGGCCGTCGCCGGGCACCCCGGCTTCCTCTGCGCCGGCCGCGTCGGGGACGTGCAGGTCGCCTGCCTGCAGGGGCGCGCGCACTTTTACGAGGGGCACCCGCTGGTGAAGGTGGTGTTCGGGGTGCGGGTGCTCGCCCGGCTCGGCTGTCGCGCCGTGCTCCTGACGAACGCGGCCGGCGGCATCAACCCGGGGTTCGCCGCCGGCGATCTCATGCTGCTCACCGATCACCTGAACCTGATGGGAGCGAACCCGCTGGTCGGGCCGAACGACGAGGCGCTCGGCAAGCGCTTCCCCGACATGACCTACGCGCACGATCCCAGGCTGATCGAGCTCGCGAAGACGGCGGCGAGCGACGCGGGCGTCGCCCTGCGCGAGGGGGTCTACGCCGCGCTGCTCGGGCCGACGTACGAGACGCCCGCCGAGATCCGGATGCTGCGCGCGCTCGGGGCCGATGCGGTCGGGATGAGCACGGTCCCGGAGATCATCGCGCTCAGGCACATGGGCGTGCCGGCCGCGGCCATCTCGTGCGTCACGAACCTCGCCGCGGGGCTGACCAAGCGCGAGCTCGACCACAAGGAGGTCGAGGAGACCGCGCGGGAGGCGCGCGCACGGTTCACGGCGCTGCTCTCGGCGTGGGTCCGCCGCGTCGGCGCCGACGTCGCGGCCGGGAGCACGGCGTCGTGAGCCCCCCTCCGCGCGACGCCGGCGACGCGCTCGCCTCGGCTGAAGCGGCGCAGGCGATCGACTGGGACGCGCTCGACCACGCCGCCGTCGCCGTCCGGACGCGGGCGCACGCGCCGTACTCCAGCTACCGGGTGGGCGCGGCGATCCTCGTGCGATCCGGCCGCGTGTTCACCGGCTGCAACGTCGAGAACGCCTCGTACGGGCTCACCATCTGCGCAGAGCGCTCCGCCATCGTGCAGATGGTCGCGGCCGGCGAGCGCGATCCGATCGCGCTCACCGTCGCCACCAGCGGGCCCGTGCTCGGCAGCCCGTGCGGGATGTGCAGGCAAACCCTCGCCGAGTTCGCCGTGGATTTCCCGATCCGCCTCATCGCCGCCGAGGCCGACGGCGTGGCGCCGCGGACCACCTCGCTGTCGGCGCTGCTCCCCGAGGCGTTCGGGGCGGCCGCGCTCTCGCGCTGATCGCCCCGAACGCCCTCCAGGGAGCGCCGAGGGCTCACTCGATCGAGAGCGCCTCGGCTTGATCGATCTGCGACAGCGCCGCGGCGAGCGCCTCCCGCGCGCGCTCGAGCGAGACGCGATCCTCACCCCACTTCGAGCGCGCCTTCTGCAGGCGGGCGCGCTCGACGGCCAGCTGCTCGGTGAGCTGCTCGCCGTGCGCCCGCAGGGTGTCGCGCTCCTCGGTCCGCTGCGAGAGCTGAGCGCCGAGCTCGCTCCCACGCCGCTCGGCCTCGGCGAGCTGGCCCTGGAGCGCCTCGATGGAGCGCGCCCGCTCGGCGAGCTCGCCCAGCAGGCGCTCGCGCTCCCCGGCGGCCGCGGAGAGCTCGCCCGCGCGCTGCTCCAGCTGCTGCTCGAGCTCCTGCGTCCGGGCCTCGCGGTCCGCGATCTGGTTGCGCGCTTGCCCGAGCTCCGTGGAGAGCCCGCGGGCGACCTCGTCCAGCTCGCGCCGCTGCGCCGCCCAGGCGGCCTCCCGCTCGGCGGTCTCGGCCTGGTGCGCCGCGCGCATGTCGGCGAGCGCCTGCGCGTGCGCGGCCTCGAGCTGCGCCTGCCGCTCGGCGGCGCGCTCCTCGAGCTCGGCCACCCGCTTCGCGTGGGCCTGCTCGGCGTCGCGGACGGCCTGCTCGCGCTCCTCGATGAGCTCGCGCTCCCGCGCCGCGAGCTGCGTTGCGAAGCTCTCCCGCGCGGCCGCGAGCGCCCTCGCGTGCTCCTCCGTCTGCTGCGCGATCGCCCGCGCATGCTCCTCGGCCTGCCCCTCGAGGGCGCGCGCGTGCTCGCGCTCCCGCCGTCCGATCTCGTCCGCGTGCTCGCTCCGGAGCCCCTCGACGGCGCTCGCGTGCTCGCTCCGGAGCCCCTCGACGGCGCTCGCGTGCTCGCTCCGGAGCCCCTCGATGGCGCTCGCGTGCTCGCCCCGCAGCGACTCCAGCGCGGACGCGTGCTCGCCCCGCAGCGACTCCAGCGCGGACGCGTGCGCGGCCTGCTGCTTCTCGAGCGCGGCGGCGTGCTCGTCGCGCGCCCCCTGGAGCGTGGCGGCGTGCGCCGCCTGGGCGCGCTCCAGGGCGGCGGCGTGCTCGCTCCGCGCCGTGTCCAGCGCAGCGGCGTGCTCCCGGTCGCGCCGCTCCGTCGCGGCCTCGTGCTCGCGCCGCAGCGCCTCGACGGCGGCCTCGTGCTCGCGCCTCGCCGCGTCGAGCGCCCCGGCGTGCTCGGCCCGCAGCCCCTCCATGGCGGCGGCGTGCTCGGATTTCGCTCCCTCCGCAGCCGCCGCGTGCTCGGCCCGGAGGCGGTCCAGCGCCGTGGCGTGCTCGCCGGTCAGCTTCTCGATCGCGCTGGCGTGCTCGCCGGTCAGCTTCTCGATCGCGCCGGCGTGCTCACCGGTCAGCTTCTCGATGGCGGCGCGGTGCTCGGCGGCCTGCTGCTCGCGCCGGGCGGCGTGCTCGGCGTTGAGCCGCTCCACCTCCGCCCGGTGCTCCGCGGCCGCCTGCTCGAAGCGCTCGCGCTCCGCCTGCGCGCTCTCCTCGAGCTCGCGCTGCGCCGAGGCCTCGAGGGCGGCGATCGCTTGCGTCTTCTCGTCCGCCGCCGCGCGCAGCGCCTCCGTGTGCGCCGCCTCCGCGTCCATCAGCGCCTGCCGGGCCGACGAGAGATCGGCGTCGCGGGCCGCGATCTGCCCCTGCAGCTTCTCCGCGCGCGCCTTGAAGTCTTCCGCGCGCTTGGCGGCGAGCTCCTTGTCCGCGCGGAGCGACGCGACCTGTCCGTCGAGGTCCTCGCTCGCGCGCTCGAGCTCCAGGATCCTGTCGACCTGATCGGCCTTCTCCCGCTCGAGCGACAGCGACTGATCCCGGAGCTCCAGCAGCTCCTTGTCCTTGCGCGACATCTGGTCGCGGAGCGCGAGGATCTCTTTGTCCTTCTTGTTCAGCGCCTCGCGCAGATCCAGGAACTCGCGGCTCGACACGCCGCCGGGCCTGGAGCCGGCGCCGGCGCCGGACGCGAGCTTCACCTTGAGCTCGTCGAGCTCGCGCCGCAGGCGGGCCGCCTCCTGGCTGCCGTCGTTCGTCGAGGAGAGCTCGCCCTCGAGGCGGAGCGAGGTCGCGCGCGCGGCCGCGACTTCCTTGGTGAGGCGGACGATCTCTCCCTTGGACCTGTCCAGCTCGCCACGCAGACGCTCGATCTCGGCCGTGTCGGCGTCGGAGCGAGGCGGCGCGGGCGGCGCAGGGGTCAGCCGCCCGCGCTCGGAGATCGGAGCCCGGTACGCGGCCCCGCGCTCGGAGACCGGAGCCCGGTACGCGGCCACCGGCGACGAGCTCACGGGCGGCGGCGCCGAGGCCGGCACCGGCGTCTTCGTGGGCGCCAGCGTCCGAGACGACGGCGCGACCGAGGGCCTGACGTCGGTGCGCTCCTCCTCCTCGTCGCGGATCAGCCGGGTGAACGCGCCGCCGATGAACTCCTCGATGTCCTCGTCCGACTTGCGGGCGTCCGACCGCGCCGCGGCGCCCTGCGGGGGCCTCGGCGGAGCTGACGCCCGGGCGCGATCCTGCGCAGCGGCGACAGGGGGCGCCGACGGCACGGCAGACGGTGTGGCGGCAGACGGCGGCGCCGCGGACATCGGCCTCGGCGCGGCAGGCGGCGCCGCGGACGGCGGCCTCGGCGCGGGGGGCGGCGGCACCGCGGACGGCGTGGCGGCGGCAGGCGGCGGCGGCGCCGCGGACGGCGGCCTCGGCACGGGCGGCGGGATCGACGGCGCAACGGCGGGCGGAGGCGCGACGCTCCCGGGCGTGCCGTCCGAGCCCACGGCGGCCGTGACGATCGTGGGATCGCCGGAGTCCTCGTCGATGTCGGCCTCGAGCACCTCGGCCTCGTCGATCATGATCGGATCGGCCTCCGCGTCGTCCCCGTCGATCGGGACGTAGTTGCGGATGTGCTCGAGGAGCTCGCCGAACGCGATCGGCTTGTGGATGTAGTCCTCCGCGCGCGTCCTGAGCTTGCGGTGCTGCTCGAACGTCTCTTCGCTCGACTCGCTCGACATGATGACGAGCGGTACGTCCTTGAGCTGCACGTCCTTCTTGAGCTTGTTGCAGACCGAGAAGCCGTTCATGCGCGGCAGCTCGATCGACAGCAGGATGAGGTCGGGGCGCTCGGCCGCGGCCGCCTGCAGGCCGACGTTGCCGTCGTCGACCACCTGAACGGTGCAGCCGAGGCGGCCCAATTCCGTGCGGAGCTCCCCGGCAAACGCCGGATCGCTCTCAAATACGAGGACTTTCGTCATGTTCCGGGGTGTGCGCGGGTTCGGAGGGGAAACCAAGATATCGGCCCCCTTCAACGAGTGTCAAACACGAGGCTGGCAGCGCAGCTCAGATCGCGCGGCCGCCGTCCGCCTGCCAATCCTGCCGACGTCGCGACGAGCGGAAATCGCCCGGCCCGGGGGCGATACCGCACAATCCCACCATGGCTCTTGCCGAGGAGCAGGGAGACAGCGGAAGACCCGCGCGCTCGCCGATCAGGGCGCGACGAAGTGGCCGGGCGCCTCGTCTCCGAAGCACAGGCCCATCTCACGGGCCGTGACGACCGTGTCCGAGTCGAGCGGCACCGTCTTCGTCTTGCCGGCGACCTCCTCGAGGGGGACGAGCTCGATCCGGTTCGAGCGCAGCGCCACCATCCCGCTGCCGCAGTCCTCGACGAGGCAGCGCGCCGCGGCCGCGCCGAAGCGGAGGGCGAGCAAGCGATCCGCCGTCGTGGGTCCGCCGCCCCGCTGGAGGTGGCCGAGCACCATCGAGCGCGCTTCCTTGCCGGTGCGGGCCGCGAGCTCCTTGGCCACGCGCTCGGCCACGCCCCCGAGCACGGCGGTGCGGCGGAACGCGTCGCCCGCGTCCTTGATGATCAGCTCACCGCCTTGCGCGTACGCCCCCTCGGCCGCCACGACGATGGAGAAGCGGCGCCCGCGCGACTCCCGCAGGCGGATCTTCTCGGCGATCGCCTCGAACCGGAACGGGATCTCCGGCATCAGGATGACGTCGGCTCCGCCGGCGATCCCGGCGTTGAGCGCGATCCAGCCCGCGTTCCGCCCCATCACCTCCACGACCATGATCCGCTCGTGCGCCTCGGTCGTGGTGTGGAGCCGGTCGAGCGCCTCGGTCGCGATGGAGACCGCCGTGTCGAAGCCGAACGTGAGGTCCGTGCAGCAGACGTCGTTGTCGATCGTCTTCGGCACGCCGATGACGAGGGGCAGCCCGCGCTGGAGCAGCAGGTGCGCGATCCGCATGGATCCGTCTCCGCCCACCGAGATGAGCGCGTCGAACCCCTCCGCGCGGAACCGCCGCACGAGATCCTCGGATCGATCCCGCGGCACGAGCCCGTGCTCGCCAGGCGTCGGGTAGTGGAACGGATCGCCGCGGTTCGCGGTGCCCAGGATGGTGCCCCCGAGGTGCGCGATGCCCCGGACCCGCTCGCGATCCAGGCGGATGAGCCCGTCCGGAGCGTCGTCGAGCAACCCGCGGTACCCTTGCCGGATCCCCCACACCTCCCAGCCACGCTCGAGCGCGCCGAGCGTGGCCGCGCGGATCACCGCGTTGAGCCCCGGCGCGTCACCCCCGCCTGTACTGATAGCGATCTTTCGTGCCGCCATGACGCTCGCAGCATCGCGAGCCGCCCCCGGCGACGCAATAGACATCTCCTCGACCTGGCCTCGAAAGGCACGCATGCGCGTGGCGATTCGACGGAACGACGGCGGCGGACGGCGGCGAACGCGGCCCGCTGGGCGAGCCCAGGGAGCGCGCCGAGCGAGGAGCGTCTGCGCGAACCGGCCTTCGCACCCACCGCGCGTGCGCCGTGTGGTCGGGGCCGCCACGGGGAGGGGTGTCGATCTGGGAGGAGCGCCGGCATGACGGTCGCGAGCGCCGGCGACAGGGTATAGGGGCGTGCGCATGCGATCACCCCGGCTGCGTGCCCCTGTATGAACCGCGCCACCCTGATCCGAGGCATCCAGGTCATCGTCACGCTCACGCTCGCGTCGTTCGCTTACGTCCTCTACAGCGAGATCCACGACAAGCAGGCGAGCCTCGCCGCCGCGTTCGCGCACGTGCGCCCGGGCTGGCTGCTCGTCGGCGCCGTGCTGGCGCTGCAAGAGGGCGTGTTCGGAGGCCTCAGGATCTGGACCCTCGGGCGCGTCCTCTGGCCCGAGCTCCGCGTCCGTACCGCGGTGACCTCGGAGTTCGTGCTGATGTTCTGCGCCGGGGTGACCCCCGGACAGGCCGGCGCGGCGCCGTCGCAGGCCGCCGTGCTCGTGCACGGCGGCATGCGGCTCGTCGACGTGGCCACGGCGGAGCTGCTCACCGCCTCGTGCACGATCACCTTCTTCCTCCTGTCTGCCGTGGTCATCTTCGTGCTGCAGCAGGGCGGGATGCTGGTCGTGCCGGCGGGCCCGCAGATCGAGTGGCTGCTCCTCTTCACCGTCGCGATGTTCGGCTCGGCCCTCGTCGCGCTCATCGCCGCGGCGGCGTACCCGCCCCTCCTCAAGGGGATCGTCCGCGCGCTTTCGGTGCCGCTCGGGAAGCTCCTGCGCGCCATCCTGCTGGGCGCCCGGCGCGTGCCCCGGCTGCGGGCCCGCGCCGAGGCCGCGCTCGCCGCCCCCGGCGCCACGACCGCGCGCCTGCTGCTGGGCGTGGACGAGTTCCACCACGGCTTCCGCATCTACATGCGCCGCGGCAAGCGCGCCTATGCCGCCGCGCTGCTGCTCACGTTCGGCTTCTTCTGCTCGCGGTTCGCCGTCGCCTACTTCATCCTGCTCGGGCTCGGCATTCCGACCTCGCCCTCGACGTTCGTCTCGGTAGGCCCGCCGATCGTGCAGGTCGTCCTGATCCAGACGCTGCTCAACTTCGCGCTCTACATGACCCCCACGCCCGGCGCGAGCGGCGTCGCCGAGCTCGGCTCGAACGCGCTCATGTCGCCCTGGGTCCACGGCGCGTTCGTGGTGCCGTACGTTGTCCTCTGGCGGGTGCTCACCCTGTTCCTCTGCATGTTCGTCGGGGGGGTCTACGTCTTCCGCTACCTCGGCGCCGACGTGCTCGAGGAGCGCGTGAAGCAGACGGAGGCGGAGAAGCGCGCGCTCGCGGAGGCGGCGCGCGCCGCGAAGGCGCCGCTGGGTGGAGAGGACACCACCGACCGGCAGCAAGGCGTGGGGTGACGAGGGAACGGGGTGACGCGGGAACGGGGTGACGCGGTCGGCGCGGCGGGCGCAGGCCGGCTCGCGCCAGCCGCGCCCGGCGCAGGATCAGCGCGCGGAGATCGGCACGGCCGCGAACTGGACGAGCTTCCCGCGCCGCACCTTGAGGAGGGCGACGGACCCGTCCTTGAGCTTGGCGATGGCCGCCCGGAGGCCGGCGACATCCTTCACCGGGGCGCCGTTCACCTCGAGGATCACGTCGCCCACCTCGACCTCCTGGACCTTGCTGCCCGAGGCGAACCCGTCGACCCGCACACCGCCGCCCGGGGCCTCGGAGACCTGGATGCCGAGCTTCTCGGCGCTCAGCTGGCGCTCGGGCCGGGCGCCCTGGCTCGGCCGCGCGCGGCCCGCCGCGTCGCCCTCCTCGTCCTGGAGCGCGTCCAGCTTGGCCACGACCTGCTGCTGCTTCTGGGCGCGCACCAGCGTCACCGCGATCTCCGAGCCGGGCGCGTTGCGCGCCACGTTGCGCCGCAGCTCCTCGGCGTGGTGGATGGGGACGCCGTTCACGTTCACGATCACGTCGCCCGGCTTGATGCCGGCGCGCGCGGCCGCGCCGCCCGGCTCGACCTCGGCGACGAGCGCGCCCCGAGGCCCGTCGAGCTGGAGCGCCGCGGCGAGATCGCGCGTGACGGGCTGGAACAGGAGGCCGAGCTTGCCGCGCTCGACGAAGCCCTTCTCGCGGAGCTGCGGGAGCACGTCCTTCAGCGCGTCGATCGGGATCGCGAAGCCGATCCCGTTCGCGCCCGCCCGGATCGCGGTGTTGATGCCCACGACCTCGCCCCGCCAGTTGAACAGCGGGCCGCCGCTGTTGCCCGGGTTGATCGACGCGTCGGTCTGGATGAAGTCGTCGTACGGCCCCGCGCCGATCGCGCGCGCCTTCGCGCTGACGATGCCGAGCGTGACCGTGTGGCCGAGCCCGAAGGGGTTGCCGACCGCGAGCACGTGCTCGCCGACCCGCAGCTGCTCGCTCGCCCCGAGCGGCGCCACAGGCAGGCCGCTCGCGCCCTTCAGGCGGAGGAGCGCGAGATCGAGCTTGGGATCGCGGCCGACGACCTCGGCCTCGAACTCCCGCTCGTCGGCGAGCCGCACGCGGACGCCGGAGGCGTCGTGGATGACGTGCTCGTTCGTCACGACGTAGCCGCTCGGGTCGATGATGAAGCCGGTCCCGAGCGCCGTCTGCGTCGGCTGCTGGCCCCGCGGGTTGAGCCGTCCGCCGCCTTGCGGACCGAAGAAGTACTGGAAGGGGTCGAGCCCCTCGGGCCCCTTGACCTCATGTGTCGTCGTGATGTTGACGACCATCGGCTTCACCCGGTCTGACAGGGCGGCGACATCGAAGGTGGCCGGCACCGGCGCCGTCGCCGGCGGGAGCGTCACGGTCGCGACCGGCGGCGCCGCGGCCTGCGGCGAGGCGGCGGCCTGGGTGGAAGGAGGCGTGGCGTGGGCCTGTTGACCGCAACCGCCGATGGCCAGCGCCGCCGCCGTGAGCAGCGCGAGGGCCGAAGCGCGAGGGCGATAGGAAACCGCTTGAATCATGAAATCTCCGTCGAGCAGTCGAAGGGTCCTGCGATCGACGAACATGGGACCGACTGCGTTCATTCCGCCGCACCAAGAACGCCGCAGCCTCGGCTGACAAGCGCGCTCTCCTCGGCCCGTGCGAGCGGGCGCCGCGCCTGCCTGCCCGTCCATGGCGGCACGCGCGGCACGCGCCGCACGCAGCCGCGCGGCGGTGTTCGTCGAGATTTGAGCCGCGCGCTCGGCAAGGCTGCTAGGGTGCGCGCTCCTGGAGGCGAGCGATGGCGAGCGATGAGGGCCTGCTGCGAGGGCGCAAGATCGGGTTTCTTGGCGGCGGAAACATGGCGGAGGCGCTCATCCGCGGCCTCGTCCAGGGGGGCGCCGTGGGCGCGGAGCAGATCCGCGCGAGCGATCTCAAGAGCGAGCGGCTCTCCTTTCTCCGCGGGCGCTACGGCATCGAGACCACCGAGGACAACGAGGCGCTCTGCCAGTGGGCCGACGTCCTCGTCATCGCGGTCAAGCCGCAGATCGTCGATCGCATCCTCGCCCCCATCTCGTCGGGGCTCGGCCGCTCGGACGTCGTGATCTCGGTGGCGGCCGGCGTGCCGATCGACGCCATCGAGGCGCGCCTGCCCGAGGGAGCGCGCGTCATCCGCAGCATGCCGAACACCGCGGCGATCGCGCTCGCCGGCGCCACGGCGATCGCCGCCGGCAGCCACGCCACGAGCGAGGACGTCGAGATCGCGCGGACCCTGTTCCAGGCGGTCGGCCGCGTCGTCGTGCTCGACGAGTCGCTGCTCGACGCGGTGACCGGCCTGTCGGGCAGCGGCCCCGCCTACGTCATGCTGATGATCGAGGCGCTCGCGGACGGCGGCGTGAAGGTCGGCCTCGGCCGGGACGCGGCGCTGCTGCTCGCGGCGCAGACGGTGTACGGCGCCGCCAAGCTCCAGCTCGAGACCGGCGAGCACCCCGGCCGCCTGAAGGACATGGTGACGAGCCCCGGCGGCACGGCCATCGCGGGGCTCCACACGCTGGAGGCAGGCGGCCTCCGCCGCACCTTGATCGACGCGGTGGAGGTGGCGTCCAACCGCTCGGCCGAGCTGGGCGCCCAGATGGCGCAGAAGCTCCGCCGCACCTGAGCCTGACGAGGAGCGGGCCTGTCCCCGAATGCTGACCACGAGCAGGGGAGCAGCGCGCCACGCGCAGTGTCACCGCCGGAGCTTGGCCTTGAAAGTACAGGGCACGACGCTCCATGGCATGGAGTCGCGCCGCCCGTTCTCCGACCTCAGTGTTGGCGTTCGGCCGGCTCTTGACTATGTTCGCCGCGTCGCAGCGGGACAGGCGATCGCCGGCGGACGGGGAAACCCGGCCGCGGGAGGAAAGTCCGAGCTCCGCAGGGCAGGGTGCCGGGTAACGCCCGGTGAGAGCGATCTCGAGGAAAGTGCAACAGAGAACAGACCGCCGCGCCGCGCGCTCCGCGAGGGCAACGAGCCTCCAGCCCGGATGGGCTGGGCTCCGAGCCTCCGCGGGCTCGCCGCGCGGCAAGGGTGAAACGGCGGGGTAAGAGCCCACCGCGCCCTTGGCAACAAGGGCGGCACGGCAAACCCCACCTGGAGCAAGGCCGCGTAGGGAGGCGTCCGCGACGGCGACAGCCGCCGCGGCAAGGGTTGCCCGCCCCAGGCCTCCGGGTTGGCTGCTTGAGGCGCGCGGCGACGCGCGTCCTAGAGGAATGATCGTCGGCGCGAGGGGGGCGACTCCCCGCGCAACAGAACTCGGCTTACGTCTCCTGCGACCACGAAGCTCCGCCCCGGCGGGGCTTCGTGCTTTTGTGCTCGCCCGCCGCTCACCTGTGGCAAGTCGCTACGCCGCCAGCGGCTGGAGGCGGTCGCGCAGCTTCTTCTTGGCGCGCGCCTCGAGCTGCCGAGCCCGCTCGCGCGACACGCCCAGGCGACGCCCGATCTCGGCGAGCGACAGCTCCTCCTCGGGATCCGCCATCATCCGCGTCTCGACGATGTACCGCTCGCGCGGGTCGAGGTTCTCCACCGCCTGCGTCAGCCGCTCCCGGAGCAGGGCCCCCTCCTCCGCGCGCGAGAAGCGCTCCTCCTGGTCCTGATCGTCCGCGGGCAGCGTGTCGACCAGCGACCGGGCGCCGTCCTCGAACACCTTCGTGTCGAGCGAGACGTCCCGGGCCTCCAGCCGGTGAGCCATCTCCAGCACCTTCTCCGCGGGCGCGCCGAACTTCTCGGCCAGCAGCCGATCCCCCTCCTCCCCCTCGCCCACGAGGCCCGCGATGCGCGCCCGCTCCCGCCGCAACCGGAAGAACATCTTCGAGCGGAGCGGGCCCGAGCCCACGCCGACCAGGCTCCAGGAGTGGATGACGTGGTTCAGGATGTACGCCCGGATCCAGTAGGCCGCGTAGGTCACGAAGCGGTTTCCGCGGTCCGGGTCGTACTTGCGGATCGCGTGGACGATCCCGAAGTTCCCCTCCGCGATGAGGTCGGCGAGCGGGATCCCGTATCGCCGGTAGCTGATCGCTATCGAGACAACATGCCTCAGGTTTGCGAGCGCGAGCGCGGCTGCGGCCTGCTCGTCGCCGTGGTCCCGCCACCGTCGAGCGAGCTCGACTTCTTCCTCGCGCGACAGCTCCGGGATCTGCCGAACATGCGTGATGTAGCGCGAAACCGCGCTGGCCTGATCTCGGGACGTTTGCACAGGGTTTCCTTCGAGGTCCGAAGACCCCGGTTCGGTTGTTGAGGCCGGCCGACGCCGGACCCCGTCTCCTGCTGTCGAGGTCGGCCGGGGCCGGGCCTCGATCGCGTTGATCGCTTCGCCGGCACTTGCCGCCGACGTGGTTGGTTCGAGATTCCGAAGAGAGCAGCCCACCCAGGCTGCGATGCAGCTGGCATGCCGCCCCGGGCGGGCAGCTTGTACACCATGGCTGCGAAGCGCTGGCGCACGCGGCTCGGGCGCGCCCGTGCGAGGCACGAGCCAAACCGAAGGCGCTAGAGAGCCAGGAGGGCCGCGATGCTCCGGGCAGACGCGCTCACGCGGCCCGTGTGCATCTCGCGTAGGCCGCCCGGGAGACGGGCGGCGCGAGCGAGGACGGAAGCGGCACCCGCGAAGAGAGCGGGCGCCCGATCAGACGGAATCTGACGGAGACGAACGGAAACGAACGGAAACGAACGGACTCAGACGGAGAACGAGGAGCCGCAGCCGCAGGTGCTCTTCACCGACGGGTTGCTGAACTTGAAGCCCGAACCGTGGAGGCCTTCCACGTAATCAATCTCCGTGCCGTCCAGGTACTGGAAGCTGAGCGGGTCGATGAAGAGCTTGATGCCCCTGTCCTCGAACTCCTCGTCGAACTCCGTCGGCTTGTCCTCGAAGTACAGGTCGTACGAGAAGCCGGCGCACCCGCCGCCCACGACGCGCAGGCGCAACCCCTGCCCCAGCAGCTCCTCCGCTGTCGCGATCTCCATCACCTTCTCGGCTGCCTTCTGCGTGATCGTGATCATCCTGGAATCTCCTCTGCGTGCTTTGTCGGCGGGGGACGGCAGGTCCTGTCTCTGACGGGGCGCTCGCCCCGCCGGAAGGCGAACCGTGCGGTGAGCCCGGCCGGCCGTGCCCTGGGGTGGGGTGCTCAGGGCTCGCCAAAGATACGCACCTTCAGCGATGTCCGCCAGTGCCTCAGCCGGAGCGGCGTCAGGCGGCGCCCTGGCCGACCGTTCGTCCAGGGATGACCACCTGCGCGCGGTGCGCCCCGCCCGTGCGCCCACCCCTGCGCCCAGACGCGATCGCCCGGTCGCTCATCCGGCAGCGTCGGAACGTCGCATTGTTCACAGATGAGTCCGCGGCCAGGACGGCCGCCATCGCCGCGCGCAGCCGACGCTTGACGCCGGCTGCTAGGACCGACAAGGATCAATCCGTCAATCCGGATTAGGAGATACAACTTGCTCGATCTCAGCGCCACCACCGACGGAAGCGAACGCCCCACGCGCCTCGAGGAGATCCTCGAACACCGGATCCTGTGCCTCGACGGCGCGATGGGCACGATGATCCAGCGCTACCGCCTGGGCGAGGCCGACTACCGCGGCGAGCGCTTCCGCGATCATGCGATCGAGCTCAAGGGCAACAGCGATCTCCTCGTGCTGACGCGGCCGGACGTCATCTCCGAGATCCACGGAGCGTACCTCGACGCCGGCGCCGACATCATCGAGACGAACACCTTCACGGGCACCTCGATCGCCCAGGCCGACTACCGGCTCGAGTCGCTCGCCTACGAGATCAACCTGACCGCGGCCCAGATCGCCAGGAAGGCGGCCGACGCGTGGACGGCGCGCACGCCCGGCAAGCCGCGCTTCGTCGCGGGCGCGATGGGGCCGACGCCGAAGACGCTGTCGATCTCGCCGAGCGTGAGCGACCCGTCGTTCCGCGCCGTCGGCTTCGACGAGCTGCGGCGGGCGTTCGCGGAGCAGGTGCGCGGGCTCGTCGACGGTGGGGTCGACGTGATCCTCGCCGAGACGTTCCTCGACACGCTGAACATGAAGGCGTGCCTCGTCGCGATGGAAGAGGTCTTCGCGGAGAAGGGGCGGCGCCTGCCGATCCTGCTCAGCGTGACGATCACCGACAGGAGCGGCAGGACGCTCTCCGGCCAGACGATCGACGCCTTCTGGACGAGCGTGGAGCACGCGAGCCCGCTCAGCGTCGGCCTCAACTGCGCCCTCGGCGCGAGCGACATGCGGCCGTACCTCGTGGATCTCGCGAAGCTCGCCCGGGCGCGGGTGAGCTGCTACCCGAACGCGGGCCTCCCCAACGCGTTCGGCGAGTACGACGAGCTCCCGGAGACGACGTCACGGCTGCTCGCGGAGTTCGCGGAGAGCGGGCTCGTGAACATCGTCGGCGGCTGCTGCGGGACAACGCCGGATCACATCCGCGCGATCGCCCGGGCGACGGCGGAGCTGCGGCCGCGGCCCGTGCCCGCGGAGCGCGACGGCTTCGGGCGCTTCGCCGGCCTGGAGACGCTCGTCATCCGGCCGGACACGAACTTCCTAATGATCGGCGAGCGGACGAACGTGACCGGGTCGGCCCGGTTCATGGAGCTCATCAAGAAGGGCGACTTCACGACCGCGCTGGAGGTGGCGCTCGATCAGGTGCGCGGCGGGGCGAACCTCCTCGACGTGAACATGGACGAGGGCATGCTCGACTCCGAGCAGGCGATGACGACCTTCCTGAACCTCGTCGCCACCGAGCCCGAGATCGCCCGCATCCCGATCATGGTCGACAGCTCGAGGTGGTCGGTCATCGAGGCGGGGCTCAAGTGCATCCAGGGTAAGGGGATCGTCAACTCGATAAGCCTCAAGGAGGGGCCGGAGGACTTCCTCGAGAAGGCGCGCGCCGTGCGGCGCTACGGGGCGGGGGTCGTGGTGATGGCCTTCGACGAGATCGGCCAGGCCGAGACGGTCGAGCGCAAGGTCGCGATCTGCCAGCGCGCGTACAGGCTGCTCACCGAGGAGGCGGGCTTCGATCCGCAGGACATCGTCTTCGACCCGAACATCCTCGCGATCGCGACCGGCATCGAGGAGCACGGCGATTTCGCGAAGAGCTTCATCGAGGCGACGCGGATCATCAAGGCGACCTGCCCGGGGGCGCGCGTGAGCGGCGGCGTGTCGAACCTGTCGTTCTCATTCCGCGGGAACAACGTCGTCCGCGAGGCGATGCACTCGGCCTTCCTGTTCCACGCGATCCGGGCCGGAATGGACATGGGCATCGTGAACGCGGGGCAGCTCGCGGTCTACGAGGACATCCCGAGGGATCTGCTCGAGCGGGTGGAGGACGTCCTCTTCAACCGGCGCCCGGACGCGACCGAGCGGCTCGTCGAGCTCGCCGAGCAGGTGAAGGGCAAGGGCAAGAAGAAGGAGCTCGACCTCGCCTGGCGCGACGGCCCGGTCGAGGAGCGGCTCTCGCACGCGCTCGTGAGGGGGCTCGTCGACTTCATCGAGGCGGACGTGGAGGAGGCGCGGAGGAAGTACGAGAGGCCGCTCTCCATCATCGAGGGGCCGCTGATGGACGGGATGAAGATCGTCGGCGAGCTGTTCGGCGCCGGGAAGATGTTCCTGCCGCAGGTGGTGAAGAGCGCCCGCGTGATGAAGCGCGCCGTCGCGCACCTGCTGCCGTTCATGGAGGCCGAGAAGGCCGCCGGGGGCTCGTCGTCGCAGGGGAAGGTCGTGATGGCGACCGTGAAGGGCGACGTGCACGACATCGGCAAGAACATCGTGGGCGTGGTGCTCGGGTGCAACAACTACGAGGTGATCGACCTCGGGGTGATGGTGCACCAGGACAGGATCCTGGAGGCGGCGCTGCGCGAGGAGGCCGACATGATCGGGCTGAGCGGCCTCATCACGCCGTCGCTCGACGAGATGGTCAGCGTGGCGCGCGAGATGGAGCGGCGCGGGATCCGGCTGCCGCTGCTCATCGGCGGGGCGACGACGAGCCGGCAGCACACGGCGGTGAAGATCGCGCCGGAGTTCAGCGGGACGGTGGTGCACGTGCTCGACGCGTCGCGGGCCGTGGGCGTGGTGTCGAGCCTGCTCGATCGGGCGAACCGGCCGGCCTTCGACGCGCAGAACCGGGAGGAGCAGGCCCGGCTGCGCGAGCTCTTCGCGAGGAAGCGGGCGAAGCCGCTCGTGACGCTCGCCGCGGCGGACGGGGGGCGGCTCGAGATCGCGTGGCGGCCGGAGGACATCGCGAGGCCGTCGTTCACGGGGCGCCGCGCGGTGGAGGTGCCGCTCGAGGAGGTCGCGAGGTACATCGACTGGACGTTCTTCTTCACCGCGTGGGAGCTCAGGGGGCCGTTCCCGCAGATCCTGGAGCACCCGCAGTACGGCGAGGCGGCGCGCGAGCTGTTCGATCACGCGCAGAAGGTGCTGCGGCGGATCGTCGAGGGCCGCCTGCTCACGGCGCGGGGCGTCTATGGCTTCTGGCCGGCGAGCGGCGAGCAGCGGGACATCGTGCTCTACGCGGACGAGGCGAGGGAGCGGGAGCTCGTCCGGTTCAACATGCTGCGCCAGCAGCAGGTGAAGGGGCAGGGCGGCGCCGAGGAGGACGGAGACGGCGGCGACAAGGCCGCGGGCGGGGTAAGGCCGCACCTGTCGCTGGCCGACTTCGTGGCGCCGCGGGGGAGCGGGCTCGCCGATCACGTCGGCGCGTTCGCGGTGACGGCGGGGCTCGGGCTCGACGAGATCGTGCGCGCGTACGAGAAGGACAAGGACGACTACAGCGCGATCATCGCGAAGGCGCTGGCGGACCGGCTCGCGGAGGCGTTCGCCGAGCTGCTCCACGAGCGAGCGCGCAAGGACTGGGGGTACGGCGCGGGAGAGGCGCTGACGAGCCAGGAGCTCATCGAGGAGAAGTACCGGGGGATCCGGCCGGCGTTCGGGTACCCGGCGTGCCCGGATCACACCGAGAAGCGCAAGCTGTTCGCGCTGCTCGACGCGCCGTCGGTCGGCATCGAGCTGACGGAGAGCTGCGCGATGACGCCGGCGGCGAGCGTCAGCGGCATCTACCTGGCGCACCCGAAGGCGCGGTACTTCATGGTGGGGCGCCTCGGCAGGGATCAGGTCGCGGACTACGCGAAGCGCAAGGGGATGACGGTCGAGGAAGTGGAACGGTGGCTGTCGCCGAACCTGGGGTATGACCCAAAGGCGGCTGTCGAGGGGGAGAGCGCCGTCGTGGCGGCTTGACGACGGGCAGAAGCGGCGATGAGCCCAGGGGCGCACGTTCCCGCAGAGGGGCGGCGTCCGAGCGCGGCAGCGATCCGACGCGGCCCGCGCGACGAGCGTTGTGATAACAAGCTCCCCATGTCCGAAGCCGACTGGTTTGCGCTGAACCGCGCCGCCTGGAACGCGCGCACCCGCGTGCACCTGGCCTCGAAATTCTACGATCTGGGCTCGTTCCGGGCCGGCGCGAGCTCTCTCAAGCCGATCGAGCTCGAGCAGGTCGGCGATGTGCGTGGGAAGTCGCTGCTCCACCTGCAATGCCATTTCGGGCAGGACACGCTCTCCTGGGCGCGGCTGGGCGCCCGCGTCACCGGGCTGGACCTCTCCGACGAGGCCGTCACGGCGGCGCGAGCGCTGGCGCAGGAGCTCTCGGTGGACGCGCGCTTCGTCGAGGCCAACGTCTACGACGCCCCCGAGGCCCTCGGCGGCGAGACGTTCGATATCGTCTTCACCTCGTACGGCGTCCTCGGGTGGCTCCCGGACATGACGCGCTGGGCGCGCGCGGCCGCGGCGTGCCTGAAGCCCGGGGGCGTCCTGCACCTCGTCGAGTTCCACCCCCTCGTGTGGACCTTCGACGATGCATTCGAGCAGATCGCCCATGCCTACGATGGTCACGGGGAGCCGATCGTCACCGAGGAGACAGGCACGTACGCCGACAGGAGCGCGCCCGTGACGCTGAAAGAGGTCGGCTTCAACCACGGGATCGGGACGGTTGTGTCGGCGCTCCTCGACGCGGACCTCACGCTGGAGCGCCTGCGCGAGCTCGACTGGTCCCCCTACGATATCTTTCCGGACATGGTGGAAGGACCGCCAGGGCAGCTCCGCATGAAGAAGTTCGGGCGCCGACTGCCGCTCGTCTATGCGCTCGCGGCGCGACGGCGCGTCTGAGAGCGGGGCAAGCCCCACGCACGCTCAGGGGGTCGCCGTCCTCCGGCCGCGGCGGTCACTTGGCATCACTTGCCGTCACTTGCCGTCACGGGCACAGGACGCGCTCGTCCAGGGGGAGGCGCGGGCTGCGCTCCGGGCGCGCGAAGCTGTCGGGCGACCGCAGCACGTCGCCGAGGCGCGCGTCGGCCAGCGCCACGAGCGCGGCAGGCGCGGCGGGCAGCGGTCCGCCGCACGGGATGGGCTGCACCATCGCGTAGACCATCGGACCGCGCTGGAGGAGGCTCTCGTACAGCGCGTGGCCGAAGACGAGCGCCGCGGCCTCGCCCCGCTGCACGGCGTCCCGCACCTCGCCGGCGCAGCGCTCCAGATCCTCGGCATCGCCGAGGAGGGGCGCCTCGCGCGCGTTGTTGTAGAGCAGCAGGAGCCCGCCCTCGTCGAGGAGCGCGAGCCCGTCCAGCTCGCGCGTGCGCGCCGGGGGGAGCGCCTCCGCGCCGGGATGGATGCGCGCGGCGATCGCCCGGTGCTGGCGCGCGTGGAGCTCCGCCTTCGCGCGCGGGAAGGCGGCCCACACCAGCATGTTGAGGAAGTCGTGCCAGTTGCTCGGGCGCGTGGGCACGCAGCCCTCGACGTGGATGCGCGCGTCGTAGAGCGCCGAGGGGTCGACGGGCCCGCGCCGCCCGCGCCGGCGAGGCCGCGGCTTTTGCTCCGCAAAGCGCACGGGGAACCCCTCGCCGAGCGCCCGGTTGTAGTCCTCGACAGGCGGCCAGCCGGCGCACCCCGCGAACGCCTCGGCCAGGGGGCGGATCGGCCAGTACAGCCGGCTCTTCTCGTAGAAGAGCGGCTCCCAGGGAACGGGGGTGCTCCCTGGCGCGCCGCTCGGGTGCGGCGCAGCTCGGCCGGCGGCGCTCACGCGGCGCAGCGTAAGAGCAGCGCGGCGAGAGCTCAAGCCGCGCGCAAGGCGGCGCCGGGACGCGCCGAGCGCGCGGCGGCGGCCGCGCGCCGGGACCCGGGCCGCCGGCCGCCCGGCAGGCCCGCCCTGGACCGAGCGCACGGAGCTGGACAACAGGGCGCCGGTGTCCCGAGACTCCCTGTCTCAACTCACCCAGTTCCCCTGGATATCCATGCTCGCCCTCATGCAGCCATCACGCAACGAGAGCTCGCGCCAAGCCTGGAGTGATGGCCGTTCGCCACGGACGTCGCCGCAGCGGATCTGCCCCCACGCCCGCCGCCCGCGTGTCATCCTCAGATAACGAGATGGCTCGCCTCGAGGACCGCCTGCAAGAGAACGCCCCCGGCGATTACTTCGTCGACCGGTCGTGCATCGACTGCGACGTATGCCGCCAGCTCGCCCCCTCGGTGTTCGTGCGCGCGCCCGCCGTCGAGCAGAGCATCGTCGCTCGCCAGCCCGCGACGCCGGACGAGCACTTCCGCGCGGCCATGGCGCTGGTGTCGTGTCCGACCGCCTCCATCGGCACCTCCGCACCGGCGGCGGGGATGGCCGCCGCGACCTCCGCCTTCCCCGAGCCGATCGACGAGGATGTCCATTATTGCGGCTATACCTCGTCGTCCTCCTTTGGCGCGGCGAGCTACCTCATCGTGCGACCCGAGGGCAACGTGCTCGTCGACTCGCCCCGCGCCGCCAGGCCGCTCACGAAGCGCATCCGCGAGCTCGGCGGCGTCCGGACCCTGGTGCTCACCCACCGCGACGACGTCGCCGATCACCGGATCTTCCGCGACAACTTCGGGTGCGATCGCGTGATCCACGAGCACGACATCGACGACGGAACAGCGCTCGCCGAGGTGAAGATCAAGGGGCTCGACCCCGTGGCCCTCGCGCCCGATCTCACGTTGATCCCCGTCCCGGGCCACACGCGGGGCAGCGTCGCGCTCCTCTTCCGGGACCGGTACCTCTTCACCGGGGACCATCTCTTCTTCTCCGGCGAGCTCGGGCGACTCGACGCGTCGCGCGACGTCTGCTGGTATTCCTGGGCGGAGCAGATCCGCTCGATGGAGCGCCTCCTCCAGCACCGGTTCACGTGGGTCCTGCCCGGCCACCACCGCCGGTACCGCGCTCCCTCCGAGGACGCCATGCACGCCGAGCTCGCCGAGCTCATCGATCGCATGAAGATGGCGTGACACGCGCACGGGCCCATGCGCGTTGACGTGCGCGCGCTTCGGCGAGCGGCCCGCCTCGGTCCGCCGGGCGCCGTGGTACGATCGCGTCCCTGATGACGCCGGACCTCATCGTTCGCGGGTTGCGGGTGGTCACCGGGGGCGCCGTGCGGCCGGCCTCGGTGCACATCCAGGGCGGCACCATCGTCTCCGTCGCCGGCTACGACGAGCTGCCGGAGGGCTGCCCCGTCGTGGACGCTCGGGGCGCGGTGGTGATGCCCGGGCTGGTCGATGCGCACGTGCATATCAACGAGCCCGGGCGGACCGAATGGGAAGGCTTCGAGACGGCGACGCGCGCCGCGGCCGCGGGCGGCGTCACGTCGCTCGTCGACATGCCCCTCAACAGCATCCCGCCGACGACCACGGTCGCGCACCTCGAGAAGAAGGCGCGCGCGGCGGAGGGCCGGTGCCTCGTCGACGTGGGCTTCTGGGGCGGCGCCGTCCCGGGCAACGCGCGAGAGCTGGTCCCGCTGCTCGAGGCCGGCGCGCTCGGCTTCAAGTGCTTCATGGTCGACTCGGGCGTGGCGGAGTTCGGCCACGTCGCCGAGGCGGACCTCAGGGCCGCGCTCGAGGTGCTCGCGGGCACGGGGGCGCCGCTGCTCGTCCACGCCGAGCTCCCCGGCCCCATCGACGCGGCGCGCGCGGCGATCGCCGGCCTGGATCCGCGCACGTACGCGGCCTACCTGCGCTCGCGCCCTCGGGAGGCGGAGGACCAGGCGATCGCCCTGCTCGCGTCGCTCTGCCAGGCGACGGGCGCGGCGGCGCACGTGGTCCACCTCTCGTCGGCCACGGCGCTCGACATCCTGCGGCGGGCGCGCGACGGCGGCGCCGCGCTGTCGGCCGAGACGACGCCGCACTACCTGCACTTCGCGGCCGAGGAGATCCCGGACGGCGCGACGCCCTTCAAGTGCGCTCCGCCGATCCGGGAGCGGCAGAACCGCGAGGAGCTCTGGGCCGCGCTCGCGGGAGGCCTCATCGATTTCGTCGTCTCCGATCACTCCCCGTGCACCCCCGAGCTCAAGCGGCTCGAAGCCGGCGACTTCGACGCCGCCTGGGGCGGGATCTCGAGCCTGCAGCTCGGCCTGTCGATCGTCTGGACCGACGCCCGACGCCGGGGCATCCCGCTCGAGCGGCTCGCGGACTGGCTGTGCCGCGGGCCCGCGAGGCTCGCCGGATTGCGGCGCAAGGGGGAGATCGCGCGCGGGTTCGACGCCGATCTTGTGCTCTGGGATCCCGACGCCAGCTTCCGGGTCGAGCCGCCGACCCTCCAGCACCGGCACAAGGTGACGCCGTACGCCGGAGAGGAGCTCCACGGCGTCGTGGAGGCCACCTACCTTCGCGGCGAGAAGGTCCATGAGCGCGGGAGCTTCCCCGCGGAGGCGAGAGGGCGATGGCTGAAGCGAGAGGGGTGACGGGGCCGGCGTTCACGGAGGCGCTCGATCTGGCCTCGGAGCGCCTGGGCGGCGCGGTGCTCGCGGCGAACGACGAGTTCTTCGCGCCGAAGGAGAACCTGCTCAAGGCAGGGAAAGCGGTGTTCCTCGAGCACGAGTACACCGATCGCGGGAAGTGGATGGATGGCTGGGAGACGCGCAGGCGCCGGACTCCCGGCTTCGACTGGTGCCTCGTCCGGCTGGGGCTGCCAGGGATCCTCCGCGGGGTCATCGTCGATACGGCGTTCTTCCGGGGCAATTACCCCGAGCACTGCTCCATCGAGGCGTGCGCGGCGCGGCCCGACGCGCGGGTCGAGGACTTGCTCGACCCACGGACGCACTGGGTCGAGATCCTGCCGCGCTCGCCGCTGGCCGGCGACGCGCAGAACGCGTTCGAGCTGAGCAGTTCTTCGCGGTTCACGCACCTCCGCCTGAACATCTACCCGGATGGAGGCGTGGCGCGGCTCCGGGTGCACGGCGACGCTCTCCCCGACGTTCGCCGGCAGGGCCGCCCGGGCGCGGAGATCGACCTCGCGGCCGCGGAGAACGGCGGGCGCGTGCTCTCGTGCAGCGACATGTTCTTCGGGGTGCGCCATAACCTCATCATGCCCGGCCGGGCGGCGAACATGGGAGACGGCTGGGAGACTCGGCGCCGGAGGGGGCCCGGGTACGACTGGGCGCTCGTGGCGCTCGCGGCTCAGGGCGAGATCGCGCGGATCGAGGTCGACACGAACCACTTCAAGGGCAATTACCCCGACAGCTGCATGATCGAGGGGATCGACGCGGCGGGGCGCTCCGCGGCGGAGCTCGCCGGCGCGGGCGAGTGGCGGGAGATCGTGCCGCGGACGAAGCTCCAGGCGCACACGCGTCATCTCTTCGAGGAAGAGCTCCGCGCGACGGGGCCGTTCACGCACGTGCGCCTGAACATCTATCCTGACGGCGGCGTGAGCCGGCTCCGCATCTTCGGCAACGCGACCCGGAGCGGGGCGGCCGAGCAGCGGCTCCGCTGGCTCAACGCGCTCACGGAGCCGGAGGCCGAGGCGGAGCTCCGCGTGGCGTGCGGCTCGTCGGCGTGGGCGTCGCAGATGGCGGCGGCGCGGCCGTTCCGCGACGAGGAGCACCTCTCCGCGGCGGCGGCGCAGGCCTTCGCGCGGCTCGCGCCGGAGGACTGGCTCGAGGCGTTCCGCGCGCACCCCCGCATCGGGGAGACCAGGCCGCAGGCGGAGGCCGCGGAGGCGAGCGCGACGGCGAGGCGCTTCTCCAGCCAGGAACAGGCGGGGATGAGCGCCGCGGCGGTGGATACGCGGGAGGCGCTCGCGCGCTTGAACCGCGCCTATGACGAGAAGTTCGGGTTCATCTACATCGTCTGCGCCACCGGGAAGAGCGCGGACGAGATGCTGGAGGCGCTGCGCGCGCGGATCGAGCACACGCCGGAGCAGGAGCTGCCCATCGCCGCGGACGAGCAGCGGAAGATCACGGCGATCCGGCTGAACAAGCTCCTGTGGGGCGGATAGAGCCCCGGGCGCGGCCCCCGAGGAGGGAGCGCGCCGGGCGGAGGGAGCGCCGGCACGTCGGGTGTCCGGGCGTGGGCGCTCAGCGCGAGAGCTGGCCTCGCAGCGCGCCGTCGGGGAAATCGGCGGTGCGCACGGCGACGTAGTACCTCTCTGGATCACCGAGCAATGCGCTCAGATCGTCGCGGGCCGCGCTCACGCAGCCGCTGGAGCTGCCGCCGGTCGGCGGCATCAGCGTGATGATCCCGCGTCCCGCGCGGCCGGCGGAGCCCTCGTGGATGCGCGCCGCGGTCGCCGGCGCGATGCCGGCCACCGCGAGGTCGAAGCAGACCTCGCCGCGGTCGAGATCGAGCGTGACGCGCGCCGTGCCGCTCCCCTTCGGGTCGCCGGGGCCGGGCACTTCGTCTTGCCCCGTGAGCGCCGCCGTGAGCGAGCGGACCGGGCGCTCAGGCAACGCCGCGCGCGCCAGCGCCGTCGCGAGGAGGACGGCGCCCAGCGCGAGCATCGTGAGGTGTTGCATGTCTCCCTCCTGCACATCACGGGGATGCGCGATTCGAGGGCGCCACGAAGAGCAAAGGCGACGCCGCCCGCGCGCCGCGAGCCGCCCCGCACGTCGGTCGATCGCGGGGGCGGCGAGGAGGCCGCGACGGACACGGCGATTCGCCCCGATCGCCGAGGCGCGCTGGAGAGAGACAGAGGCGGACAGCGGACCCGGATCGGCACACGACGCGGAGAATCGGCGTCGCCTGCGCGAGGTGGCAAGGCGGCCGGTGCTCCACACGGGCGGACAGGCCGCGGGCGCGGCCAGAGCAGCGGTGGAGGCATCCGCATGAGCACGCCCGGTCCGTCGCGGGCGGGGGCTCAGGGTTGACGACGAGTCCGCCTTCTGCCAGGAGACGGACGCGCGCGAGGCGCGCAAAGAGCACGGCGGAGGCACACGATGAGCACAGAGATCTCGAAGACCGACAACGACGACTGGACCATGCCCAAGCTCATCGCGCTCGCGTTCACGACGCTCCTCGTGGCCTTCTCGGTCATCTACCTCATCTCTCCCTGAACGGCGCGCGTTCGCCCGTTCCCCGGCGCGCGCCGGCCCCACGAAGGGCGGCGCGCGCTACAGCTTCCTTGCGCAGCGCACGCCGAGCGCGTCCGTCACATCGGTCGGGTCCCAGCCTGTCCGCAAGCGAGCGGAGAGATCCTGCGGTCTAGGCTGCCACCAGCTGCCGCCGCGGATCACCCGCGCGGAGCCGCGCTCGACGTTCGCGCAATCACGGCACGGCTGGGGGTACGTCCCCTCGAAGTCCAGGGTCCACTCCCACATATTCCCGGCGAGGTCGGCCTGCCCCCACCGGCCATCACCCCTCGGCGATCTCGATCCGACGACGGCGCTGCCCGTCATGTCGAACACGGCGTAGGTCGAGTTCGGAAGCGCGTTGCCCCACGGATACGCCCGCTGCTCGCTCCCGCCAGCCGACGCGTAGTCCCACTCCGCCTCTGTCGGGAGCCGCCCGCCGTCCCAGGCGCAGAAGGCGAACGCGACGAACCAGCTCACGCAGCTGATCGGCTTGAGCTCGTTCCCGCCCGCGTCGTCGGTCCACGAGTGCAATCCCGGGTTGCACTTCAAGTCATCCCTCAGCGCCGCCTGGCTCGCGGGCAGACGGGAGTCCCACGCAGCGTCCCAGCCGCTCCGCACGATCGCCGGGTGAGCTCCAGCGCCGGCCGCGGGTCGGCTCGCGGGATACGCCTCGACGAACTTGCGGAACCGTCCGACGGTGACCTCGTAGCGATCCAGGCGCAGGTCGCTCACCTCCGCCGGATACGCCGCGTCGTCGCTCCGCTCGTACCGGCCACCCGGAACGCGCGGGCTCGCGCAGCAGGGCTGGTTCCGATCCGGCCCGCAGGCCTCGCCCGCCCCGGTCTCGCCCAGGCGGCAGCTCGGCGGCAGGATGCACCGGCCCGCGCCGCACCACCCAGCGCAACCGGCAAGACCCCACCGCCCGTCGCTGCCGCACACTTCGATGCTATCGCCGGCGCACCGCGCCTCGTCGGGAGAGCACTCGACAGGGGTCCCCCCGCCCCCGCCTGCGTCACCGCCGCCGCCAGTCGCTGCGCCGCCGGCCTCGCCGCCACCCGTCGCCCCACCACCCGTCGCCCCACCACCCGCAGCGCCACCGCCGGTCGCTCCGCCACCGGTCGCACCGCCGCCGGTCGCTCCGCCCCCCGTCGCGCTGCTGCCAGCCCCGCCGCCACCGACCGCCGTGCCCGACCCACCACCTGCTCCGCCGCCGGCGGCGCCAGCGCCGCCGTCGCCATCGACGAAGCTCCGCACCCTCTGCTCGCAGCCCGGCCCCAGCGCGGCCATCGCGACGGCCAGCCAGCCAGCACCGCGCCGGCGATCCCGAGCTTCACCCGAACGAATCCGTAGAGCGCCCACAGTTCACCTTCACAGTCGCCCACCGACGGGCACCCGCCATCGTATCATGTGGGACACCTGCTTCACCCCGCCCGACCGTCGACCTCGCTGCGCCTCCGGGCGCACCACGGACGGCAGGCGCACGCGTCGCGCTCGCCGCGCGGGACGGCGCTCTCGGGCGGATGCGCGCTCAGCTGCCTCGGTACGTGGTGTAGCCGTGAGGGCTGAGCAGCAGCGGGACGTGATGGTGCTGCGTCGGGTCCCGGATCTCGAAGAGGATCGACACCGTGGGATAGAAGCTCTCGCACCCGAGCGCCGCGTAATAGGCGCCTGTGTGGAAGGTGAGGCGGTAGCGGCCCTGGAGGGGCCGTTCGCCGGGCGGCAGCAGCCCCTTCTGCCGGCCGTCGCCGTCGGTCGTGCCCCGTCCGACCTCCCGGTAGCCGCCGTCGTCGCCGACCTCCAGCACCACCAGCACGCCGCTCGCCGGGCAGCCCCGTGACGTGTCCAGCACGTGCGTCGTGATCGCGCTCATCGGTCCTCCTCGCCGCTCGGGCCCTCCGCGAACCGGGCCATTCCGGTGCTCTCCTATCACGCGCTCCGGCGCGCCACGATGGCTTGAAAGGATCGGCCCCTGAGCTCGTCCGGCGTGAGGCCGGTCCTCTCCGCCGCCTCGCCCTCCGTCATCGCCCCCGCGCCGATCGCGCGCAGGAAGAAGCCCAGGAGCCCCTGCCCCGTCGCGGCGTCGTCGAACACCGTCCCGGCGACGGTCGCCTGGGCGGCCCGCTCGACGAAGCTCCGCAGCCGCGCGGCGGCCGCGTCGACGCCCTCCAGGAAGAACGCGTACGTGGCGGCGTAGCGGACCGGCAGCTCCGCGGGGTGGAGGTCCCAGCCCTGGTAGTAGCCGCTCTCGAGCGCGCGGCGAACCTGCCCGTACTTCAGCCGCCACGCGCCCACGACCGCGCGACGGTTCTCCTCGCTCTGCTGCGGCGTGAGCGGCGCGCCGCCGGGGCGCGCGCGGTGCGGGCCGACGGGCAGGAGGTTGCTCGCGCCGTCGGACAGCCAGAGCCCCGAGCCGGCCAGCGCGACCTGCATCACGTGCCGCGCGAAGTCGCACGCCGGGTGGGCGAGGCGCTGATGGGCGGCCGTGATCTCGCAGCTCGCCGTGTAGTCATAGGCCCCGAAGTGCGCCGCCACGCATCGCCCGCGGGCCGCCTCGACCAGCCCGGGCAGCGCGATCTCCCCGCGCGGGCCGATGATCGACGCCGGCGTCTCGACCATCAGCTCGATCCGGATCGAGCCGGCCGGAAGCCGCAGCGCGCCCTCGAGCGCGTCGAGGGCGTCGGCCAGGGCGGCGACCTGCTCGGGCGCGACCACCTTCGGCAGCGTCACCGCGAAGGCGGGCGGGAGCGCGCCGCCCGACGCGGCGATGAGCGCCGAGAAGAAGACGTCGAGCGTCCTCAGGCTCCGCTCGGCGCACCCGTCGCCGAGCGGCTTGATCCTGATCCCGAGGAACGGCGGCAGGCTGCGCGCGGCCATGCCGAGGGCGACCTCGCGCGCGGCGGCGGCGGCGTGCGCATCCTCCTCGTTCCCGGGGCGCACGCCGTAACCGTCCTCGAAATCGATGCGCAGGTCCTCCACGGGCTCGCTGCGGAGCTTGTCGAGCACGCGCGCGTGCACCGCGTGCGCGAGCCGCGCAGCCCCGGAGGCGCGCTCGGCCGCGGCTCCGCCCGCCTCGATCGCGGCCGCGAGCGCGAGGGCGTCGGCGCGCCCCTCCGGGAGCCCCTCGGCCCCCGGCAGGCCGATCGCCCGCGCGAAGGCGGCGAAGTCGGGCGCGTGCTCCTCGACGGCGCGGAGGGCCACCGCCCCGAGCTTCCGGGCCGTGTCGGCCTTGAACAGGTGGGCGCCGCCGTAGACGGTGTGGACCGGCTGGCGCGCGCCCGTGCGGTCGAAGACAGAACGCCCGCTGCGGAGGCGCGAGAGCGCGCCGCGCAGCGCTTCGGAGGAGAGGCTCGTCTGGAACATGGTGTGCCTTCAGCGGGTAGGGCGTACACGAGATGCCGCCTGACTCGGCACGTCAAGTGGCGCTCGCGCTCCTCGCGAGGAGGCGCCATGATGCGACCCGCGCCGCTCGAGCGAGCGCGAGGAGCGCCGCGCGCGGCGGCGCTGGCGAGGGCGGCGGCACCGGCGCCGCCGTTGCGCGCGCAGCGCTCGGGGTGTATCCGTCGTTGGAGGACTTGAATCGATGATGAGACGCCGAGACTTTCTTCGCGCCACGCTGGTGACCGCTGGTTCGGTGGTCGTGCCGACGGCATGCTCCGATGATGGGGACGCCATCGGCACATGCGACGTGCACGAGGATGAGGGGTTCTTCCCGCAGTCGGTGGCCTCCGGCGATCCGCGGCCCGATAGCGTCGTGCTGTGGACCCGGCTCATCGATAGAAAGCAGCCGCAGTCGGATCTCAACCTGGCGCTCGTGGTCGCGCTCGACGAGGGGTTCACGCAGCTCGTGGTGCTCACACCGAGCTCCGACAACGTGGCCACGGCGGGGTCGGGCAGCACGCAGCTCCGCGTGACCGCCCGGGCGGACTTCGATCACTGCGTCAAGGTCAAGGTGAGCGGCCTGAGCCCCGGCACCACGTACTATTACCGCTTCTACTACATGACAGGAGAAGGCTGCGTCAGCTCGCGCGTCGGGCGGACGCGGACGGCGCCCGCGCAGGGCGCGGACGTGCCGGTGCGCTTCGCCTTCGTGTCCGGCCAGGACTACATCGGTCGCTACTACAACGCTTATGTGGCCCTGGCGAAAGAGGAGCTCGACTTCGTCGTCCACCTCGGGGGCTACATCCACGAGACGACCGGGAACCCGAGCCTCCAGGCCCCCCCGGGGCAGCGCGGCATCTCCTTCTCCGACGTGGACGGCGCCATCGCGTTCCAGCCGGCGGAGGGCGCGGCCTACCACGCCGCCAAGTCGCTCAGCAATTACCGGGAGCTCTACAAGACGTACCGGTCCGACCGGGCGCTGCAGCGGGTACACGAGCTCTTTCCCATGATCGCAGTCTGGGCCGATCACGAGTTCTCCGACGATAGCCACGGCGCGACGGCGGCCTATCTGGACGGCCGGGAGCCGGAGACGGACGAGCACCGGCGCAAGGCGGCGAACCAGGCCTGGTTCGAGTACATGCCGGCCGAATACCCGAATGATCCGAAGGGCGACGAGTTCCGCTACGACGGAGCGGTCGCGTACCCGGACGATATCACCATCTACCGGGACTTCCCGTTCGGGAAGCACGTCCACCTCGTGATGACGGATCTCCGCTCCTACCGCGCGGATCACCTGATCCCGGAGGACGCCTTCCCGGGAAAGGTCGTCGTTCAGCAGGTGGAGCTCGGGGCGAGCTTGACCGACTTGCTGCCTTATACGAGCCGCTACATCCCGGACATCAACGGCGGCAGCTGGGTTGACTACAAGGGGGCGCTGGATGATGCTGCGGCCCTGTTCGGATTCGACCCGAACCTCGGTTTCGCTGAAGGCGAGCTCCGCCCCGTCAGCGCCAAGGTCGTCAACGAGATCGTCACGAAGCTGAACGAGCAGAGGCCCGAGGCCCCGCCGGTGGCCATCATCAGCGCGATCGAGATGAGCTTCATGGACGCCGGGTTCGCCTACGCCGATCTCGGAAAGACGGACTATTACAGCGCATTCGGGTCGCGTTACCTCGTCGTCAAGGAATCCTTCGACCCGTTCTCGAGGATCGCTGTCGAGGCCGACGTGGCGCGCGGGGTCGTCATGGGAGACGCGCAGAGAGCCTGGTTCCAGAAGACGATGGAGGAGTCTCAGAGCACCTGGAAGGTATGGGGGAACGAATACCCTCTGTCACAGCTCGTCCTCGCCCACACCACGCAACCCGCGGAGCCCGAGCAGGAGGAGCTCACCCGGCACTTCTACCTGAGCTGCGACGGCTGGGACGGCTTCCGCAAGGAACGGGACGAGCTCATCGGGATGCTCGCCGCGGTCGAGGGCAACGTGGTGTCGATCACCGGCGATCTCGGCGCCTTCCTCGCAGGGACGGCCGCCGTGGAGGGCGCCACGGCCAAGATCGTGGAGTTCGGCGGCGCCGCGATCTCGTCGGCCACGTGCCGCTCGGTGCTGACGAAGCGGCTGGCGAGCCATCCGACGCTAAAAGACGTCGCGGAGGCGGAGAACTTCGACATCGACGACAGCATGCAGAAGGCCAATCCCTACCTCGCCTTCAGCAACGCCACGAGCAACGGGTTCTGTATCGTCGAGGCGAATGCCGACGAGTTCGTCGTGAGCATGCACATGATCCCCGAAGACGCGCTCGCCGCCCCCCTGTACGACGAGACCGGCGCGGCGGCGCTCGACGAGCAGATCACGATCGCGCGGTACAAGACGAAGGCGGCCGAGTCCGAGCTGTACTTGGAGGACCAGGGCACCTGGACGCAGTGGATCCCGCGCACCGCAAGCTAGGACGCAGGATCGATCGACCGAGCTGGGCGGCCAGCGCTGCCGCCCCGCTCTAGCGCGCCAGCATCACCACGGTGCCGTCACGGCAGGCGATCGCCATCCGCTCCTCGCCGGCAGGGATGACGGCGACCGGCGCGGAGCAGACGCGCTCGGCCGCGATGGAGACATTGCCGTCCGCCTCGACGACGCCGGCGCGCCCGCCCGCGCGCACGAAGCCGACGCGTCCGGTGCGATCGATCACCACCGGCGGGCTCGGCTTCGCGTCCACCGGGCCGAAGAAGCCGGAGAGCCCGGCGTCGGCGGGTGGGGACCCCGGAGGCCTGTCGATCGCGACCCGGAACGCCAGATCGCCCGACGCGTTGACCCCGAGGAGCAGGCCGGTCGTGGACAGGACCACCGCCAGGCCCCCGGCGCCGATGGCGGGCGGCCCGTCGAGCGCGCTGAAGGCGGCGCCGGCGCGGACCCCGGCGGTCCCTGTCGGCAAATCCAGCGCGACAAGGCGGCGGGCGTCGACGACAGCGAGCAGCGTGCGGGCGTCGGCGAGGGCCGCGCCGCGGCGAGGCACGCCGCCGAGAGAGCCGAGCCGCCTCGGCGCGCCGGGCGGACGCCAGGTCAGC
Organism: Sorangium sp. So ce327; assembly: GCF_051530205.1. Classification (NCBI taxonomy): domain Bacteria; kingdom Pseudomonadati; phylum Myxococcota; order Polyangiales; family Polyangiaceae; genus Sorangium; species Sorangium sp. So ce327. Next base: position 8,751,825 of record NZ_CP150330.1, read on the forward strand.
ACCGCGCCCGACTCGGTGGTCACGAGCGTGCCTTCAGGGCCCGCGAGCAAGGCGCCCGTCGCGCGATCCGCGATCTCGGCGCGGGCGCGCACGGTCCCGTCCGCGGCGAGCTCGACAAGGGAGCGCCCCAGGGCCGCCACGAGCCCGCCGTCGTCGAGCGCGAGGGGCGTCACGTCGGCGTCGCGCCCCCGGAGACCGAGGGGGACGGCGAAGCGCACGCTCCCCGCAGGCGTGAGCCCGACGGCGACGCCGGACGAGGTGATCAGCGCGAGGGTGCCGTCGCTCGTGAGCACGGCGGGCGCGAGCGGCGCGCTGTCCCCGATGCGCACGCGCCAGCGCTCCCGGCCGTCCGCGCCAAGCTTGACGACCTCGGGGACCGTCAGCGTGAGGAGGAGATCGCCCGCGGCGTCCACGAGCGGCGCAGCGTCGATCCCGCCGCGGAGCTGCTTTCGCCACGCCTCGCGCGCCGGGAAGGGCAGCCGCGCGGCGGAGCGGCCCGTGCGGCGCGCGTCGAGCCGCTCGCTCGGGGCGAAGCCGCGGGGCGCGCCGACCACGATCGTGTGCGGCCGGCTCGTGTCGACGGCGTCGGCGAAGGCGAGCGGCGCCGCAGCGGAGAGCAGGAGCGCGGCCGCGGCGAGGCCCGCCGTCCGGGCGCGACGCGGGCTTCGCGGGCTGGGCGACGTGGTGCGCGCGGCGCTCATCGGCCGCCCTTCACGGTGAACTCGACCTGCACCTCGGGGATCTCGGCGCCGCCCGGCGCGACGAACGGCGGCGCGACGCTGCCGTAGGCGGTGAGGATGTCCCCGCGCTGGGCGGGGTTGTCGGCGCCATGGACGAGGCGGACCTTGCACGCCTCCGGAGAGCGCGGCGCGGCGCCCGCGCTCGCGGCGGCCGCGCCGCCCTCCTTGCAGCCGGACGCGGGCGGGATCGAGAGCAGGATCAGCGTCGCGTATCCCTGCCGGCGCACCTCGAGGGCCTCGCCGGTCAGCGCGATCGGCTTGCCGATGGAGTCCTTCCCGCCGGCGGCGAGCTCGGCGTACCCGATCGGGCCGCGGCCGGCGAACTCCTTCGCGGCGGTGTCGAGGCGGTCGACGCGGCGCACCGCGAGCTTCGCGATGCGCGGCGCCATCCCCTGCATCTTCGCGCGCACCTCGAACTGGGTCGCGCCCACGGACGAGACGTTCATCACGTGCGCGAAGGTGCCGTCGGGGCGGACCGCGATCGGGTGCGCGCCGGCGAAGATCTGCGCGCCGCGGGCCGTGCGCCCGGCGAGCACGAAGCTCTCCTTGTCGATGACCACGCTCGGGCCGGGCGACTCGATGGTGAGCGGGACGATGCCGACCGCGACGCTCACCATGCCCTGCTCGCGCGGGCCGTCGGGCGGCGTGACGGTGTACGGTACCTGCCGGGTGAGCGTCCTCGTCTCGTCCGAGGGCCCCGTGACCGCGTCGGTGACGTCGATCGACTCGATGGCCCGGCCGCTCGTGAGCGCGACCTCCTTGCCGTCGAGGAGCACCTGCGTGCCCTTGCTCGCCTCGACAACGACCTGGATCGAGGGCCGCTCCCCTTGCAGCGTGCCGAGGTCCGGCCGGATCCGGTAGGCGACGTGGATGGAGACGCCGACCGTCTCGTCGCGCCCGCTGCCGGGGCGGTCGATGGCGACCTTCATCCGGTTTTCGCCGACGGAGAGCGGGCTCGCGAGCGGGATCTGCGCGACGCGGCCGGCGGTGGTCGCGCGCCCCTCGCCGATGGAGACCGCGGTGCCGTCAGGACAGCTGTCGCACCGGAGCTCGATGACCTCGCGGCCGCCGGCGTCGGCGCGGGCGCGTGCGGTCACCGGGGGCGCGCTCGGCCAGAGGAGCGCGAACAGGACCGCGCCGAGCGCGAGCACGCCGCCAGCGACGACGACGGCGACGGCCCGGCGCGACGTGCGCGGGCGCCTCTCGCCCTTCGGCGGCGGGAGCCGCTGCTTCAGGCGATGGGGGCGCATGAGCGCCGGGTTCTGCAGCGGAGGGGCGCGGAAGCGCGCCGGCGCGATCGTGGCGCCGAGCTCGCCGGCCGGCTGGTAGCGCGCGTCGAGCTCGGGATCGGGCTCGGGGTCGGCCGGGGCGCCGGGCGCGAGCGGCGCGATGCCCGGCCGGGCGACGCCGACCAGCGTCCGCGACACGGCGGGCAGCGGCACCGGAGCGCGCGGCGCCCCGAGGCCCGGGCCGATCGGCACGGTGTGGTCAAGGCGCAGCTCGCCCGGCGCCGCGTGGAGCGGTGAGGCCGGCGCTGCATGGAGCGGCGCGGACGGCGCTGCATGGAGCGGCGCGGTCGGCGCTGCGTGCGCGTCGAGGCGCGCTCCTGGGGCCACGGATGCCGGGGTCCCGACGACGAGCGTGCCCCCGGCCAGGCGCGGATCGGCCTGCGCTTGCGCTGGCGCCGCCCCGAAGATCGCGGCGGGCATGCCGACGATCGTGCGCGAGGCGGCGGCCGGCCCGCCGGCCATGGGCGGCAGCGCGGCCTGGCCGGGGCCCGCGCCGCCCGGCACGGCGGGGGCGGACGGCGTCTGTCGGAGCAGGTCGGGGAGCGTGACGCCGACCATGGTGCGGGCCGCGGGCTTCATGCCGTAGTAGCCGGCCGCTCCGCCCGGCGGCGCGAGCGCGGCGCCGCAGTGCGGGCACGCGATCGAGCCCTCGGGTACGGGTCTCCCGCAGTGCGGGCAATGCATGGCGCCATGGTAGCGAGGAACCGCGGCGCGGTCAGGCTCCGGGCGCTGCGGCCGGCGCGCGGCGCCTCCCCGGCGGCCGGAAATGCCGGCAAAACGTGCGAGAGGCGCGCGAGGACGCCCCCCCGCAGCGCCGGAGCGGGCGCACAGCGCAACAGTTGGCCCTGACGTGGCAGGTGGGCTAACGCGGGACGTATGCTCGCGAAGCGCATCATCCCGTGCCTCGACGTCAAGGACGGCCGCGTCGTGAAGGGCGTCCGCTTTGTGGGGCTGCGGGACGCCGGCGATCCCGTCGAGGCCGCCCGCCGTTACGACGCCGAGGGTGCGGACGAGATCACGTTCCTCGACATCACCGCGTCGCACGAGAAGCGCGGCATCATCCTCGACGTCGTGGCGCGCACGGCGGAGGTGCTGTTCACGCCGCTGACGGTCGGAGGCGGCGTCAAGTCCGAGCAGGACATCAAGGCGCTCCTCGACGCGGGTGCGGACAAGGTCGCGATCAACACGGCCGCCGTCAACGATCCCGACCTCGTGCGGCGCGCCGCGGACCGCTGGGGTGCGCAGGCGATCGTCGTGGCGATCGACGCGCGCCGGATCGCGGATCCCTCGCGCGTGGCCTGGACGGTGGTGACCCACGGCGGCCGTCGGGACACGGGGCGCGACGCGGTCGCGTGGGCCGAGGAGATCGCGCGGGCGGGCGCGGGCGAGCTGCTCGTCACGAGCATGGACCGCGACGGCACGCGGGACGGCTACGACCTCCTGCTGACCGCCGCCATCGCGCGGGCCGTGCCGGTCCCGGTGATCGCCTCGGGCGGCGTCGGGACGCTGGATCACCTGCGCGCCGGCCTCGTCGAGGGCGGCGCCGACGCCGCGCTCGCCGCGTCGATCTTCCACGACGCCGAGTACACGATCGGCGAAGCGAAGGCGTACCTCGAGGCGGCGGGGGTGCCGGTCAGGCCGGCGCGCGCGGGCGGGCCGGGCGACGCGGCGGGCCGGGGGCGCTCGTGAGCGCTTGCGTCACCCTGGAGGAGGTCGTCGCGGCGGCGCACGCGCGGAGCGCCTCGCTGGTGCCGGAGACCTCGGGTTACCTCGCGCTCGCCGTCAGCGACGCGACGTCGCGCCTGCCCCTCAGGCTCGACGATCGCGCGGTGCTGCTCACGACCGAGGGCACCGTCACGGTGCGCACGCGCGGCGAGGCGGTGGCGCCGGCCGAGGCGGCGCGGCTGCTGCGCGACCTGCTCGCCCGGCTCCTCGCCGCGTCCGCCGGCAGCATGCCCAACCTCACGGCGACGGCGCGCCCGCGCCCCGCGCACGAGCAGGACCCGGAAGCCGTCGCGCGGGAGCTCGAGGCCGCGCTGATCCCGGTGAACCGCAACGCCGCCCGGCGGGCGCTGGCGCGGCTCGCCCGTGAGACGCTGCGCGCCAAGGAGGCCGGCCGGCTGAGGCGCCCGCGCCCGGAGGTCCAGGCGAAGCCTGCGGCGCCGGAAGCGGACGAGATGCGGCCGCCGCCGCAAGCGGAGCAAACGCGGCGCGATGCGACCGCCGCTTCCCCGCGCAGCGACGCCCCCGCTGCTCCGCGCTGCGACGCCCCCGCTGCCGCGCGCAGCGACGCCCCCGCTGCTCCGCGCTGCGACGCCCCCGCTGCCCCGCTGCCGAATCCCATCGTGGAGCTCACGTTCAGCCCCGGCCCGGTCGCACCTGCGGTCGTGGAGCTCACGCTCAGCCCCGGGCTCGTCGCGTGTGCCATCGCCGGGGTGGCGCCCCCGGCGCCTGCGAGCGCAGGCGATGCTGCCGGTGCGGTAGCTGTCGAGCCGTGTCCCGAGAACCCATCGGCGCCTGCGCACGCCAGCGAGCAGGTCGAGGTGCTGCCGGAGCCCACGCCGACCGTCGTGCAGGCGGTGGTTGAGATCCATGAGGCCGCAGCGCCGGCCGAGATCCCGGCCATCCCGGAGCTCATCGAGCCTGCTCGGACGATCGCGCCGGTGGCGCCGCTCGCGCGCGCGGCGGCGGAGATCGCTCCTGAAGAAGCGCGGCCCATGCCCGCGCCGTCGCTCGTCGCCTGCGGCCCCTCTGCCTGCAGCGAAGCGCTCACGAGCCCCGAGGGGATCGAGGTGCTCCTCGTCGACTTTTCCCCGGCTCCTCCCGGCGTCGCGCTGTCTTCCCGGGAGCCGACACCGACCCAGTCGATCCTCGTCGAGTTCTCCCCGGATCCCGCCGACGTCGCGCCGCTCTCGCAGGAGCCGACGCCGACCGTGGCCACGGCCGTCTGGGAGGAGAAAGAGGCGGCCGACGGGGCCGAGCTCTCCCCCGTGGCAGACGCTCCTGCCAGCGTGACCGAGGTCCCGGAGTCCATCGAGACGTCGCGCGCGCCTGCCATCCATTTCATGGCGGCGGACGCGGCGCTCCAGGTCACACCGGCCTATGGCGCCTGGCCGCTCGTCCGTCGGGCGGACCTCGCCGTGTCCGCGGTTCCTCGAGCGGCCGTCGCGCCGTTCGACGAGACGCCAGCGGCGCGTCACACGCTGCCCTGGCCCCTTCCGGCGCAGCGCAACGACGACGCTCCGGCTGCGCCGCTCCCGCCGGCTCCGGCCGCGCCGATCGAGGCCTTGCTCGCGGCGGAGGCCGACGGTCCGGAAACCGCGCACGCCGGCACGCCCCCCGCGGACGCAGCTCCCCAGGAACTGCCCGCTGAAGCAGCAGCTCCCGAGGAACCGCGCGCCGATCTGGCTCCCGAGCAGCCGCCCGCGGACATAGCTCCCGAGCAGGCGCCTGCTGTTCTCGCTCCCGAGGAACTGCCCGTGGACGCAGCTCCCGAGCAGCCGCCCGCGGACATAGCTCCCGAGCAGGCGCCTGCTGTTCTCGCTCCCGAGGAACCGCCCGCAGACGCAGCAGCTCCCGAGCTGCCGCCTGCCGATCTCGCTCCCGAGGAACTGCCCGTGGACGCAGCAGCTCCCGAGCTGCCGCCCGCTGACCTGGCGCCCCCGGATGCAGCATCAGCGCAGCCTCCCGTCGACGCAGAGCCGGAAGAGACGCCGTGCCCGGCGGAGCTCGGTCCCATCGACGCGATCGTGTGGAACGCCTCGCGGCGATCGCGGAGCGCGCGCCCGCCCGCGGATGGCGTCGGTGCAGGCGCTTCCCGGGTCGACGAGCTCGTCGCGCGCTTCGTCGCGCAGTCCGAGCACAGCGCGCAGCGCCGCGCGGCGCGCAGCATGAAGGCGCTCGCTGGCCTCGACCTCACCCTCACGCCGCCGCCGGTCGCTGCTGTCTCCGGCACCTCCGCGCGCGCCATCCCCGGCGCGCGCCCGCCGCTCGCCGGCGCGCTGCGCCCCGTTGCATCCGAGCGCGCCACGCCCGGATCCGCTCCGGTCGCCCCGATGGACGACGGCAGCAGGCCGCCTGTGCCGCTGGTGGCCCCGCGCCGGCGAGGTCTGTCCTTGTGGCTCGCGCTCCTCGCGCTCGCCCTGCTCTGCGCCGGGCTCGCTGGAACGCTGCGGCCGGAGGTCTTCGCCTCGCTGACGGAGCCGCTCGCACGGGGAGCGCTCCAGATCGTCCCGCGCGCCGAGGCGAGGGCGCCCTCCCCTCACGATTGACGTTGCCCCGGGGGAGCGACGACACTCGTCGCCATGCAAGAGCAGAGCATGGCGGTCGTGAAGTCGCTCGTGAGCGTGGCGTGGGCGGACGGCGAGTTCCACGAGGCCGAGCGCGAGATGGTGGAGGGGCTGATCGCGGCGTTCGAGGCGAACGAGGACCAGGCGAAGGAGATCCGCGCCTACGCCTCCCAGCGAAGGACCCTGGACGACGTGCCGCTCGGCGAGCTCGGCGGCGACGACCGCCGCGCGCTATTGCAGCACGCCGTGCTGCTCACGTTCGTCGACGGCGAGCAGCACGACGCGGAGAAGCAGTACATCGCCGCGCTGAGCAAGAAGCTTGAGCTCCCCGAGCCGGAGTCCGCGGAGATCATCCAGGCGGCCGAGGCCCGCGCCCGACGCCTCCTGACCTTGCTCTGACGCAGCCTGCGCGGCGCCCGAACGCCGCTGGCCCGGCCGCCGCCGGGACTCCCGCTGCGATCTCGGCCGGCCGCCCTCTCCGGCCGGTCGGCCGCGCTCCGCCGTGCTCCGCAAGGAAACCGACCCCAGGCGGAGTCGCTTCGCCGCCATGCGCCGCGCGGTCATGGATCGCCGAGCAGGCTGCCCGCGCGCGAGGTGCCCCAGACAGCGTCGCGCGGCGCAATGCGGGCATCTTCAAAGGCGCGCCACACGCCGCGCTCCCCTACCCCAAGCGCCATCCCCACACCTTCAGCTCCAGGCGGCATTTCCAGCAAGGAAAGGCCTTGGCGGGATAGCGACAGCAGAATCTCTTGACAGCGTGGACGTCATGCAAGATCATATCCAACAAAGATAACGACTTTCATTTTCATGTTCATGAAGGGATTGCCGACCATGCCTGTGAAGAGAACCTGGTTGTCCGCGCAGCGGACCGTGCTCGCGACGTTCGGACTTTCCTGGTGCGTGCTGCTCGGCGGAGTGGCCGCGTGCGGAGACGACTCCGGCGACTCGGCGAACTCCGGGGGCGGCGGCGCCGGCGGCGCTCCCTCGACGAGCAGCAGCGGCGGCGGCGGCGCCGGCGAGGGCGGCGGCACCGGCGGCAGCGACACAGGCGGCGGCGGCGCCGGCGAGGGCGGCGGCACTGGCGGCAGCGACACCGGCGGCGGCGGCGCCGGCGAGGGCGGCGGCACTGGCGGCAGCGGCACCGGCGGCAGCGACACAGGCGGCGGCGCTGGCGAGGGCGGCGGCGCTGGCGGCAGCGACACCGGCGGCGGCGGCGCCGGCGAGGGCGGCGGCACCGGCGGCAGCGACACCGGCGAGGAGCCTTGGTCGACCGGATTCGCAGGGGTCGTGGCGCTCGACGAAGCCGCGGACGACCGCTTCTGGGCCGTCGCGTTCGACGCCGAGTCCAGAGCTTACGCTGCCGGGCACGTGGCCGTGGCGGGCGACACGTACATGGCGGTGGCGCGCTTCAAGACCGATGGCTCGTTCGACACGACCTTCGGCACGAACGGGGTCGCGAGGGTCAACGTGGTCGCAGGCAAGACCACGGAGACCGCGCGCGGCATCGTCCTGCAGTCGGACGGGAAGGTCGTGCTCGCCGGCCAGGTCGAGCACGACCCGAGCGCCACGCCGTCGGACGCGGATCTCGCGGTCGTGCGGTTCAACACCGACGGCACGCTGGATACGACGTTCGGCACCGAGGGCATCGCCATCCACGATCTCGGCGTCGGCGAGGGCAACACGGGCGATCTGCTCTGGGGCGTCGACCGCGACGCGAGCGATCGGCTGGTCCTCTTCGCCAGCAGGAAGGCGGCGGCTCGCGCCGATCGGGATCGCGCGATCGTGCGGCTCACCGCGAACGGCGCCCTGGACACCACGTTCGCGACGGAGGGCGTCCACACGCTCGACGTCGACGGGCTGAACCTGGGCGACAACCCGCGCAACGGGTTCGTGCAGGCCGACGGCAAGATCTTCTCTTCCGGCTACACGAGCGTGGGCGGCAGGAACCAGATCGTGCTGCTGCGGCTCAACGCGGACGGCACCCCGGATACGACCTTCTCGTCGGACGGCGTCGTGAGGCTCGCGCCGTTCCCGCTCGGCATGGCCGAGGCCTACGGCGCGGCTCGCCAGTCGGACGGCAAGTACGTGACCACCGGCTACGGGCGCTCCGCGGAGAGCGGGCCCGTGGATCTCGTGTCCTTCCGCGTCACGGCCACGGGCGGATTCGACTCCTCCTGGGGCGTGGCCGGCGGCGTCCTGCTCGACGTGGCCGGCGACGACGACCGCGGGCGCAACCTCCTCGCCCTGCCCGACGATCGCGTCGTGATGGTCGGGAGCGCCACCCCCGCGACGGGCAACATCGACGGGATGATCGCCCTGTTCGACAAGAACGGCGCGCTGGACACGCGCTTCGATCCGAACGGATACCGGCGCTACAGCTTCGATCGCCCCGATGACTCGCTCTTCGGCGTCGCGCTGTCGCCGAACGGCGCGTGGCTCGCGGCCGCCGGGTACCGGTCCGACGGCAACGGTCCCGAGGACGACGACGCGACGCTGGTCCTGCTGCCGGTCCCGGCGCAGAGGGACTGACGCTCACACGACCGACGCGCGCCGGGAGGCGCCCCCCCGCCGCGCCGTGCTGACAGGCGGGGGAGCGCTCCCTGCGTGTTGACGGGCAGGGCACGACGGACGATTCTCGCGCGAAACGAGCTCGGGGCCGCCGCGACGCCGGCGGGCCCCGGGCGAGCGCCCGTATCTCGGAGAGGCAGCATGAACAGCGTGAGGCCGACAATGAACCGCGCCCGGAGCGAGAGGGCGGGCCGCCGCTTCTCGACAGCGCTCCTGCTGTCGCTCGTCGGCGTCGCCGCGGCCGCCGGGTGCCGCAAGCCGCCCCCGGACGAGGTGGTCTATACGGGCCAGGGCGCGGGGCCCGGCGTCGCGCAGCCGCCAGGCAGCGGCGGGTCCGCGCCCGTGCCTTCGACCGGGAGCGGCGCCACGAGCACCACGGCGGCCTCCTCCGCGATCGCCACGACCGCTGGCGCCGGGAGCGCCAGCGGCGCGGGGGGCGCCGGGGGCGGCGAACCGGTCCCCGGCGACGTGTGTCCCCCGGTCCCCGTCGCGGAAGGCCCCTTCAGCAAGGCCAAGCTGATCACCGCAGCGGCGGACTGCGCGCTGAACCGCGCCTGCGAGTTCGAGGCGCAGGCGCGCGCGCTGCACGAGAGCGCCGCGGCCCTCGCCCGCGGCCCGGGCGAGCCGAGCGCCGCCGCCGCGCGCGGCGCCTGGCTCGCCGCCATGGCGGTCGGGCAGGAGGTGGAGCTCTTCCGCTTCGGCCCCGCGGCGAGCTCCACGCAGCCCGGAGGACAGGACCTCCGGGATCAGATCTACTCCTGGCCCCTCGTGAGCCGGTGCAAGGTCGAGGAGCAGATCGTGAGCCGCGCCTATGCGCAGCCGAGCTTCTCCTCGTCGCTCATCAACGGGCGCGGCCTCGCGGCGCTCGAGTACCTCGTCTTCTACGGCGGCGGCGACAACGCCTGCTCGCAGTACTCGCCCATCAACGCGAACCGCACGTGGGCGGCGCTCGCCGCGGGAGAGCTCGCGCAGCGCAAGGCCGATTACGCCGCCGCGGCGGCGGCGGACGTGCTCGCCCAGGCGGGCGCGCTCGCGCGCGCATGGGCGCCCGAGGCGGGGAGCTTCCGGGAGAAGCTCACCCAGGCCGGCCAGGGGAGCCCCGTCTTCGCGACCGAGCAGGACGCGCTCAACGCGGTGAGCGACGCGATGTTTTATGTCGAGAAGGAGCTGAAGGACTGGAAGCTCGGGCGCCCGCTCGGCTTCACCGAGGACTGCGTCACGCCCACCTGCCCGGAGGCGCTCGAGTCCCGCTTCGCCCTGGCCTCGGCGGCGCACATCCGGGCCAACCTGCGCGGCTTCCGGCGCCTGTTCCAGGGCTGCGGCGAGGGCGGCGAGGGCGTCGGGTTCGACGACTGGCTGCGCGCGGTCGACTCCGCCGATCTCGCCGATCGCATGCTGGCGGCGCTGTCGGGAGCCCAGTCGGCCGTGGACGCGCTCGACCTGCCGCTGGAGCAGGCGCTCTCGACCGACCGGGCGAAGGTCGAGTCGGTCTACACCGCCGTGAAGGCCCTGACGGACCTGCTCAAGACGGAGTTCGTCAGCGCGCTGAACCTCGAGCTGCCCCAGTCGTCGGAAGGTGACAACGACTGAGCCCCCTGGCCGCGCGGGCCCCCCGGGGCTCGCGGCGGCGTGGTCGCGCGCGGCTGCGGCGCTGCATCGAGCGCTGTTTCGCCCGATCGACATCGCCTGGCTCGCGGCGTTCCGCGCCCTGTTCGGGCTCACGATGTGCGTGAGCATGGCGCGCTTCATCGCGTATGGCTGGATCGACGAGTTCTTCGTCAAGCCGGGCTTTCACTTCAAGTACTGGGGCCTCGCGTGGGTCGAGCCGCTCTCGCCGGCCGGGATGCACGCCCTGTTCTGGGCGCTCGCGGCGCTCGCCCTGGCGCTCGCCCTCGGCTTCATGTTCCGCGTCGCGGCGCCCCTGTTCGTCGTCGGCTTCACCTACCTGCAGGTCATCGACGTCACGACGTACCTCAACCACTACTACCTGGCGAGCCTGCTGGGCCTGTTGCTCGCGGCGTCGCCGGCGCACCGCGCCTGGTCCATCGACGCGCTGCTCTCGCGGCGCAGCGAGCGCTCCGTCTCCGCTGCGTGGCTCTACCTGCTGCGCTTCCAGGTCGGCGTCGTGTACACGTTCGCGGGGCTCGCCAAGGCCCACGCCGACTGGCTCCTGCACGCGCAGCCGCTCCGCATCTGGCTCGGCTCGCGCACGGACATGGCGGTCCTCGGCCCGCTCTTCACGCACCCGTGGGCCGCGCCGCTCATGAGCTGGGCGGGCTTCCTGTTCGACACCAGCATCGTCTGGCTGCTCCTCTGCCGGAGGCTCCGCCCCTTCGCGTACGCCGCGGTGATCCTGTTCCACGTCGTCACGCGCGCGCTGTTTCCGATCGGGATGTTCCCGGTGATCATGGTCCTCTCCGCGCTCGTGTTCTTCCCCCCGGAGTGGCCCCGGCGGGTCCTCTCCCGGCTCCGAGCGCGCGCGCTCCCCGCCCGCGGCGGCGCCGGCGCGCCGCAAGCGCCGCAAGCGCCGCAAGCGCCGCAAGCGCCTACAGACGAACCTGCCCTCCCCCCGGCGGCGCCGCCCTCGCGATCGCTGCGCGCCCTCGGGCTCGCGCTGGGCGCCGCGTACTGCGCGGTTCAGCTCGCGATGCCGCTCCGCTTCCTGGCGTACGGCGGCAACGTGCGCTGGCACGAGCAGGGGATGCGCTTCTCCTGGCGCGTGATGGTGCGCGAGAAGAACGGGAGCGTCACTTTCATCGTCCGCAGCAGGCAGACCGGCCGGACATGGCATGTGAGCCCGCGGGAGTACCTGACGCGCCTGCAGGAGCGCGAGATGGCGGGCCAGCCCGATCTCATCCTGCAGCTCTCCCGTCACATCCGCGAGGACTTCGAGCGCCGCGGCCGCGGGCCGGTGGAGGTGCGCGCCGACGCCCTCGTCTCGCTCAACGGCCGCCGGATCGCGCGCCTCATCGATCCCGGCGTCGATCTCGCCGCGGTCCGCGACGGCCTCGGCCCGGCGCCCTACATCCTTCCAGCTCCAGAGGGGCCTCCCCCCCACATCCGCCCCCTCTGATCGACGCGCGCGTCCACGTCGGGCTCCACGCGCGACTCAACGTCGGACGCCAGGTCAGAACGACGCCTTGGCCCCGATCTGGATCCAGCGCGGCGCGTTCGGCCGGGCGCCGAAGGGCCGGCGCGACACGATGTACTGGGAGCCGAGGAGGTTCCGCGCGTTCGCGTAGAGCACGAGCGGCCCGACGACACGCACCCTGGCGCTCGCGTCGAAGAGGAGCTGCTCGTCGGTGGCGAGCGCCCGGGACATGGGCTCGCTGCCGGCCTTCTCCCGCATGGCCGACACGTAGGTGGCGCCCACGGCGACGCCGGCGCGCTCGTGCTCGACCCCGACCGAGAGGCTCGCCTGGTGCCGCGGGACATAAGGCATCTCGTCCCCCTTCACGACGCGGCCGAAGATGGGGTCGTCCGAGGCGAAGCTCGAGAGGAACTCGGTCCGGGTGAGCGTGTAGGCCGCGGTGATCGGCAGCTTGAGCTGGCCGAGCGGGACCTCGTGCTCCGCATACGCCTCGATGCCGTAGATCCGGGCCTCGCCCGCGTCGTACTGGCGATCGAGATCCGCGTCGAGACAGCCGCTGGAGAGCGTGCAGACATCCGTGATGTTCGAGTAATCGTTGAAGTAGCCGATGATCTCCGCACGCAGCGGCCCGTCGGCGAAGCGAGCGCCGCCCTCGTAGTTCACGCTGAGCTCGGGCTCGACATGCTCGTCGCTCCCCGGGGCCGGGGGGCTGAATCCTCGGTAGGCCCCGGCCAGGAGGCCGAGCGCCTCGGTGATCGCAAGGTAGGCGCCGGCGCCTGGCAGGAGCGCCTGCGCGAGCCGCGTTTGCTCGCTCCCGGCCGCGCGATCCACGAGGGCAGAGCGCATGAGCTCGATCCGGACGCCGGGCGTCACCGTGAGCGCTCTCCAGGTGATCGCGTCGCTCGCGTGGAGCGCGACCGCCTCGGTCCATGCCTCGTTGAACTGGGTCACGACGGTCGGTCCGCCGTCCGGCACGAGCGCGCCGCCGAGCACGAGAAACCCGTTCTCGCTGTGGCGGCGCTCGACCCGATCGTGGTGCAGGCGCAGGCCGTACTCGACGCGGTGCGAGACGGGCCCCGTGGTGACATTCCAGCGGACGCGGGTCTCCACGCCTTGCGCGACGAAGTCGCGCTCGTTGGGGCCGATGAGCAGCGCCTCGCCCGGCGTCGAGCTGTCGAGCTGCCCGGTCAGCACGGCGTAGTACACAGCGTTCTGCGGCGTGTCCGGGGCGGCGAGCACGTCGAACAGGTTGGCCCCGCGGAAGCCGTTCACCTTGCGCCACACGCGCGAGAAGTCGTTCCGGTACACGGTCGTCGTCACCGACAGGTCGCGCGACGGCTCGAGCACGTGGGTCACGGCGACAGCGGTGCGGTGGTTGCGCATGCGGTCGAGCGCGGTCACCCCGTAACGGCGGAGCGGGTTCTCCTCGAAGTCCTCGTCCGTGATGCCGAGGTACGTCTCGTTGGAGAGCTCTTCCGAGTAGGTGAGCTTGAGGCGGAGCTCGTTCTTGATGCGGGCGGCCGGGTCGACGAGGTAACTGCCCTTGACCATCACCTCGTTGCGGTAAAACCCTGTGTCCGCGCCGCTCGGGAGCTCCTTGAAGCCGTCGCTCCGCAGGTGCACACCCTCGACGAGGAAGTCCATCTGCCCGTCGCTCGTCCCGAGATAGGCGTGCGCCTTGCCGTAGCCGTACTGGCCCAGCGCGAGATCGAGCGCGCCCGACGCGAGCGACGGGGCGGAGCGGGTGACGAGATCCACGGTGCCCCCCACGGTCTGCGGGCCATAGGCGATGGCGCCCGGCCCCTTGATCACGCGCACGTTCGACATGCGGGTGATGAGCGGGAAGTAATAAGCGGCTGGCGCGGAGTACGGCGCAGGAGAGATGGGGACGCCATCCTCCATGAGCGTCACCTTCTTGCTGCGATCGGGGTTGACGCCGCGAACACCGATGTTCGGCCGCAGGCCCAGCCCGTCTTCACCCCTCACGTACACGCCGGGAACGCTGACCAGCACGGCGTGGGGATCGTCGTGCTCGAAGCGCTCGAGCTGGCGGCTCTTGATCACATGAGCCGAGCCCGCGGTCCGCGTCACGCGCGTGCCCGCGACCGTCACCTCCACCGGCGCATCGCCGGCAGGCGCCGCCTGCGCCGGTGCAGCGCCTTCATGGTTCACCGCCGGCGCGCCGCCGGAGGGTGCCGCCGGCCCACCGCCGGGAGCAGCCGCCGGCGCTGGCGCAGCAGCGTCCTGGTCCCCTGCCGGCGCATCGCCGGCAGGCGCTGCCGGCGCATCACCGGGAGGCGCCGCCGGCGCATCACCGGGAGGCGTCGCCGGCGCATCGCCGGGAGGCGCCGGCGGCGCCGGTGCAGGTGCGTCCCGGCCCGCCGGCGGCGCTCCCGTGCCCGGAGGCGCTCCAGGCATCGCTGGATCCCCCGGGGCATCCGCGCTCGGTTCAGGAGACTGCGCATGAGCGACCCCGGCCACGGTGATCAGAAGCACGGGAACAGCGAGCCCGAGACGGGCCCGGAAGGGACGGGTCTGCGTTGACATGTAATATATATTACTAATTCACCGAATCGCACCGCATCGCGAGCTCGGTGGGCTCACGGCGTGTCGAACTCGCGGTCATCAGGGGCCTACTACAAATGAAAGTCAACATCGAGTAGCCCTTGAACAGCGCAGGCCGACGTGCGCTCACGCGAGACGGCAGCGCAGACGACAGGGAGCGTGCACCGCCGTCCGCGCAGCCACAGAAGGTCTCCGCCGGTCCGAGAGAGGCCGCCTCGTTCTCAGGCCCAGGAGCGCGTTCGGAATGGAAGAGGGCGGGCGTCTCGTCGACGACACGCCTCCGATGGGCTGCCCGGCAGGGCCGAGGCTTCCACGCGATGTTGCCGCGCCGTCGCGACCACGTCGCTCCTTCAGCGCATCTTCCCGCCGCTCGGACCGCCCCGGAGCGTTCGTCGTCGAGGAGTGCTCATGAATTACGACATCGGCATGATCTGCCCAGCCTGCGGCTGCGTCACCATCTTCCAGGCCGGCACCACCACCCCGCGGCGATGCGCGCGCTGCCACGACATGGACGCGGAGGCTCCGCTCCCGCCGCCAGCGTACGAGCGGCCGACATTCGCCGGCGGGCGCAGCCGGAGGCCCGAGGCCGCGCAGCTCGACTGGATGGAATGATCAGACCGGCGCGCCGAGCTGCCGAAGGAGCTCCCGCACCACCCCGCAAGCGCAGTGCTCCCGGTAGGCGCGCGTCGAGCGCACGTCGTCGATGGGCGAGATGTCCTGCGCGACCGCCGCGTCGATCTCCGCCGCGGTGAGCTCGGCGAGCGGACGGGACATGCAGAGCGCGCGCACGCTCGGCAGGAGCGCCGTCGTCGGCGCGACCGACGCCATCCCCAGCCCGAGCCGCGCGGCGCGCCCGGATCGCACCTCGGCCACGCCCGCGAGCGCGACCTTCGAGATCGCCTGCGCCCGTCGCGCGCCGATCTTCCGCCAGTACCAGGGCGACCCGGGCGCCGGCAACGCGATCTCCACAGAGACGATCACCTCGTCCGGCGCGCGCGACGTGCGCTTGTAGCCCGTCTGCAGGGCGCCCATCGGGATGCGCCGCTCCCCGCGGACGCTCTGCACCACGACGGTCGCGTCGTAGGCGGCGAGCGCGGCGACGCCGTCGGCGGCCGGCGACGCCGTGGCCAGGTTGCCGCCGAGCGTGCCGCGCGCCTGGATCTGCACCGCGCCCACGTCGCGGCTCATCCGCGCGAGGAGCGGCGCCCTCGCGGCGATCGCGTCGCTCCGGAGCATCTCCAGGTAGGTCGTCGCGGCGCCGACCCGGAGCGTGTCGCCGGAGAGCGAGATGCCTCGCAGCTCCGAGAGCCGGGACACGTCGACGACGAGCGGCGCCGCCGGGCTCCCTGCCGCGACCTCGAGCGGAGGCCTGAGCTCCTGCTCGACGACCCAGTCGGTGCCGCCGGCCAGGAGCGTGACCGGCGCGCCCAGCGCGGCCCGCTCCGCCACGATCTCGCACAGCGGACCGAGCCCGGCGACGCGCCGCATCTCGAACAGGCGCAGATCGGCGAGGCTCACGGCGCCGCCCCTCCCCCGCCGCGGCGCAGCGCGGCGGCTGCGCGGACGCTCTCGACGATCCGCTGGTACCCGGTGCAGCGGCACAGGTTGCCAGCGAGCGCCTCGCGCACCTCGAGCTCCGACGGATCCGGGCTCCGCGCGAGCAGCGCCTCCGCCGAGAGGAGCATGCCCGGCGTGCAGATCCCGCACTGCGCGCCCCCCTCCTCGACGAAGCAGCGCTGCAGCGGCGACAGGTGTCCGGCGCAGGCGAGGCCCTCGACCGTCGTCACGTGCCGCCCCTCGCACTGCCCGATCGCGACGAGGCAAGCGTTCACGGGGTCGCCGTCGAGCAGCACCGTGCACGCGCCGCACTCGCCCTCCGCGCACCCCTCCTTCGTGCCCGTGAGCCCGAGCGGCCCCCGGAGCGCGTCGAGCAGCCGCGAGAGCGGCGGCAGATCGACCTCGCGCGGCGAGCCGTTGACGACGAGCGATACCTTCATAGACGCTCCCCTCTCCCCGCCAAATGGCGTGACGCCGCGGCGCCCCGCGCCGCCTCGAGCAAACGCTCCGGCGTGAGCGGCAGCGCGCACGCGGCGATCCCCGTCGCGTGCTCGACCGCCGCGGCCACGGCGGGCGCGCCGCCATCCATCGGCATCTCGCCGATGCCCTTGGCCCCGCCGCCTGGACCGAACGGGAACGGCTCCTCGACGAGCACGACATGGAACGGCGGCGCGTCGAGCGACGTCGGGATGATGTAGTTGGTCATCCGCGGGTTCTTGATCTTGCCGCCCTGCCAGACGATCTCCTCGGAGAGCGCCCAGCCGATCGCCTGGAGGCTGCCGCCCTCGATCTGCCCCTTGCACATCACCGGGTGGATCGCCTTGCCCACGTCGGTGGCCGACCAGAAGTCGACGACCGTCACCTCGAAGGTGTCGAGGTCCACCTCGACCTCGGCCACGTCGCACGCCCAGCCGAAGCACGGGTAAGCGTCTCCCTTGTACGCCTCGTCGTCCCAGCGCACGTAGCCCGGCGGCTCGTACTGCTTAAGCGACGTCACCTGGCCCTCGCGCGCCAGCAGCCGATCGGCCGCCTCCTCGAAGCTCAGCGCCGCCGGCGCCGACGCCTGCTCCGCGCGCACGCGGCTCGCCAGCTCCCGCGCCGCGGCCTCGACGATCGAGCCGACCACCATCACCGTGCGCGACGCCACCGTGGGGCCCGAGTCGGGCACCGTCGTCGTGCACGGCACCGCGAACTCGACCCGATCGAGCGGCAGCCCCGCCGCGTCCGCGGCGATCTGCCGGAACACCGTCTCCGTCCCCTGGCCGATGTCCGTCGACGCCGTGCGGATGCGGAGCCGCCCGCCGGGCGCGAGATCCAGCGCGACCTTTCCCTTGTAGTAGCGCTCCCCCGACCCGGTGAAGCCCGCGCCGTGCATGAACACCGAGAGCCCGATCCCGCGGGCCACGCGCCCGCGGACGACCGGCCCGGCCGCGCGCTTCTGCCGGTAACCGCTCGCCGCGATCGCCCGCGTGATGCACTCCTCGCCCGCGACGCTCACGCGGAGCACCTGCCCCGTCGCTGTCGAGTCGCCGGGGCGAAGCACGTTCTTCGCCTTCAGATCGAGCGGATCGCAGCCGAGCTCCCGCGCGACACGGTCGAGGTGCCGCTCGATCGCCCAGATCGTCTGCGGCGCGCCGAAGCCGCGGAAGGCGCCGTTCGGGGGCGTGTTCGTGGCCACGGCGGTCGCCTCGATCCACACGTCGTCCCAGCGGTAGGCGCCCGCGGCGTGGAGCGCGCCGCGCGACAGGACCACCTGCGTCAGCGTCGCGTACGCGCCGCCGTCCATGAGGATCCGGATCTTCAGCGCGCGCAGCGCGCCGTCGCGATCGCAGCCGCTCGTGATCTCGCAGGACGCCGGGTGGCGCTTCGTCGTCGCCTCGATGTCCTCCGTCCGGTCGTAGATCATGCGCACCGGGCGGCCGCTCTTCCTCGCGAGCAGCGCCGCGTGGAGCGCGATGATCGACGGGTACTCCTCCTTGCCCCCGAAGCCGCCCCCCGTCACCGACTGGGTGATGTGGATCCGATCGGGAGGGAGCCCGAACGCCTTCAGGAACGCCTTGTGGACGTAGAACGGGCACTGGATCGAGCCCGTCGCGTGCGCGCCGGCCTCGTCCCACCAGGCGATGACCCCCTGCGGCTCGATGTAGAGCTGCTCCTGGTGGTGCGAGGCGTACGTCCCGGTGACGACCACCTCGCAGCGCGCGAGCGCCGCGTCGATCGCGGCCTCGCTCGCCTCGCCGCGCTCCCGCGCGGCGTCGGCGCGCCCGTGCGTGATGAGGTACCGCTTGATGACGTTGTCCGTGCCCCAGAGGATCTCCCCACCATCGAGCGCGGCGCGCGCGTCGAGCACCGGCGGCAGCGGATCGATGTCGAGCGCGACGGCCTGGACCGCCCGCGCGAGCTTCAGCCGGTCCGCGCAGCCGAGCAGGACGATCGGCTCGTAGGCGTGGTTCACCTTTCCGGTCGCGAGGATCGGCTGATCGTCCAGGATCAGCGCGACCACGTTGACCGGGACATCCTCGGCGAGCACGACGGTGACGTCGCTCCAGTCGAACGCGGGGTCGAGCCGCACTCCCCGCAAGATCCCGCGGGGCACGGGGCTCCGCACGGTGCGCCCGAAGATCTCCCCCGGCATCGCCGGGATGTCGTCGACGTAGCGCGACGCCCCCGTGACCTTGGGAGGGCCGTCCGTACGGGGCACGCTGCTCCCCACGGTGCTCGCTGACGCTGGAGGGCTCGTCGCCATTCGTATGCTCCTCCTGACCGACGATAGCCCGGTCCCCGGGGACGCGTCGACCCGAGCGCGCCGCGGCGTGACCCGCGCAGGGGACGATCGCCGGCCGCCTTCAGGCGAGAAAGCGCGGCGGGCCCCCGAGCACGCGGAGCACGTCGACCGGCACATTCAGGTCGTGCAGCACCCCTGGATCGTCCACCTCCTCGTCGACGCACCTGTCGCCGAGCGCCCTCAGGTGATCCCGGAGCGGCGGTGGATCGGCCTCCAGGTAGCGCTGGAGCGCCTCGGTGCGCAGCACCACCGGGTGCCCGCCGCGGCCGAGGTGTCGCGGCCGCACCGCGAGCGGCGGCGTCGGCGTCGTCAAGCAGGCGCCCGCCTCGAGGCGGGCGAGCAGCCGCGCCACCGTCGCGGCGCGCGCGGGCGGCACGTCGACCGGCGTCACGATGACGGCGTCGGCGTCGCCGATGCGCGGCGTGGCGACGGCCAGCGAGCCCGCCGGCCCGAGGTCGTCCGGCGCGGACCACGAGACCAGGTCGATGCCCGGCTGCACATGGGCCAGCAGCGCGTGAAAGACGGAGCTGCGCACCACCACGAGCACCCGCGCGCTCTCGGCCGAGAGGCGGGCCTCCGCGTGCGCGATCGCCAGCGGCCGCTCGGCCCCGCCCTTCGTCGATGACGGCCACGCCAGGAGCGCCTTCGGCCCCCCGAGCCGCTTGCCCGCGCCCGCGGCGAGCACGATCGTGGTCACTCGATTCATCCAGCCTGCTCCTCTCCGGCGGACGTCGTGCCGGCCGATGACCATCGAGCGCGCTGCCGCCCCGCGCGCCACGCGACGAGCTCTGCGGCCAGGGCGACGCTGATCTCGGCCGGCGTGCGCGCCCCGATGTCGAGGCCGACCGGCATCCTGACCCGCGCGACGTCGCCCTCCGGCACCCCCCTCGCCTCGAGCCGCGCGCGCGTTCGCGCTGCCTTCGCGCGGCTCCCGACGCCGCCCACGTACCCGAAGCCGCGCGCGAGCGCCCACGCGAGCGCCTCTTGATCGAGGGCGTGGTCGTGCGTCATCACGAGCGCCGCCGCCTCGCCGAGCTCCCTCGGCAGGCCCGTCAGCACCTCCGGGTCGTCGTGCTCGGCGAGCACGAGCCGCACCTGCTCCCCGGGCGCCGGCGCGAGATCCCGCGGCGCATCGTCGTACGCCGACGGCGCGCGGGCGAGCGGCGCCGCCGCCGGCACGCGGGCGGGGTCGGCGGCGGCGGCGCGCGCATCGCAGAGGGTCACGCGGAAGCCCAGCGACGCGAGGAGCGGCGCGGCGAACGCGCCCACGTGCCCGGCGCCGATCACGAGGACGTGCACAGCGGGCAGCATCGGCTCGATGAGCACCTCGACCGAGCCGCCGCAGCACATGCCCAGCGTCGGGCCCAGGCGGAACGTCTCGAGCTTCGGCGCGCTGGCGAGCTCGTCGAGCGCGCGCCCCATGATGCCGAGCGCCGCCCGCTCGACGGCGCCGCCGCCGATCGTGCCGATCGCGGTGAGATCCTCGAACAGGCAGAGCTTCTGCCCCGGCGTCGACGGCGCCGAGCCGTGCCGCGCCACCACCGAGGCGAGCACCACCCGACGCCCCGCCTCGAGCGCGTCCAGGGCCGCCCGAAGCACGTCGTGCGGGAACGCCGTCCTCGGGATGACCTGGCTCAGATCCGGCATGGTTGAGACTCTAGCGACCCGGCGACCGAAAACGAGAGCGCCGAGAGCCCCGGCGCCGAAAGAGCTTGCTGGAACGCCGCGCTTGTCGCGAAAGTCGAGCGCGCTCGGAGAGCGGCGCTGGCGTCCCCCGAGATCCCGTCCCGCTGTGACCGCCGGGATCCACATAAATACGCGGAGCTACAAGCCACGATGACCCCCCCCGCCACGCTCGACCCCGACCTCCAGCGCGCCCTCTCCGATCCGGGCTTCACGCCGGGCCGCCGCCACTTCGCCGCCCTGATGGATCTGCTCGAGACGGCCGATGAGCCCGCCGAGCTGGCGGAGCGGGCGCTGCGGCGCGCCGGCGCTGCGGCGCTGCCCGCCGCGCTCGAGCGCGCGGCCGGCGCGCCGCCCGCGCTGCGCGCGCCGCTCACCCGGCTCGTCGGCAAGCTGATGGCCGCGGGGCCGATCGATCCCGAGGTCTCGGAGCGGGCGCGCGACTACCTGCTCGCCTGCCTCGGCGACGACGATCGCCGCACGCGCCGCATGGCGGCGGTGGCGCTCGGTAAGCCGCACGCGGCGGACGCCGGGCGGGCGCTCGTCGAGCAGGCGCTCGCCGCGGCGGCGCGCAGCGAGCGCTCGCCCGACGTCCGCCGCGCGCTCATCGACGCGCTCGGCAAGGTCGGCGGCAGCGCCGCGCTCGAGGCGCTGGCCGAGCTCGACGGCGACGACATCGCCGGCGTGCGCGCGCGCGCCGAGCTCCTGGCCAGGAGGACCCTCACGCGCGGTGAGCCGTCCGAGATCGCCGGCGATCGCGCGCCGGAGCGCCCCCTCCGGGTGGCGGTGCGCTGCCGGCGCGGGCTCGAGGCGATCCTCGCGGAGGAGCTCGCGGCGCTCGACGCGGACTCTCCCGGCGGGGCGCTCGTCCCCGAGCTCCGGAGCGATCCGTGCGGCGGCGCGCGGGTCGAGGCGGTGCTGAGCGGCCGCCTCGACGTCCTGTTCGGGGCGCGCACGATGCTGTCGTTCGCGTTCCCGCTGCCGCTGCGGAAGCTCGACCAGGGCGCCGACCTCGCCGCGGCGGTCGCGGAGCGGCTGCTCTCGCGGGAGGCGCGCGAGATCCTGCGCCGCTTCACCCAGGGCGCGATCCGCTACCGCATCGACTGGGCCGGCGGCGGCAAGCGCAGGGCAGCGGTGTTCCGCGCCGCGGCGGCCGTGGAGGCGGAGGCCCCGGAGCTCGTCAACGATCCGACCCAGAGCACGTGGGACGTTGTCGTCTACGAGGGCGCGGGCCGTGTCCGGGTCGAGCTCGCGCCGCGCCTGCCCGACCCACGGTTCGCGTATCGCCGGGGCGACGTGCCCGCGGCGTCGCACCCGACGATCGCGGCCGCGCTCGCGCGCATCGCGGGGGCGCGCGGCGACGACGTCGTCTGGGATCCGTTCGTCGGCTCGGGCCTCGAGCTCTGCGAGCGCGCCCTGCTCGGACCGTACCGGCGGCTCGTGGGCTCGGATCGCGATCCTCGAGCCCTGCAGATCGCGCGCGAGAACCTCGACGCCGCGGGCGCGCGGGGCGCGGAGCTCCTCCAGCGCGACGCGGGCGGCGCGCCGCCCCCGGGCGAGGCGCCCACGCTGATCCTGACGAACCCGCCCCTCGGGCGGCGCGTCGAGCGCACGGGAGATCTCGACGCCATGCTCGATCGCTTCGTCGAGGGCGCCGCGCGCGCGCTCGCGCCGGGCGGCAGGATGGTGTGGATCTCGCCGTTCCCCGAGCGGACCGAGGCCGTCGCGCGCCGCTCAGGCCTCCGGCCCGAGACGCTCCTGCGCGTGGACATGGGCGGCTTCGACGCGCAGATCCAGAGCTTCCACAAGGAGGCGATCCGGCCGCGAGCGGGCCACGATCGGCGCGACGGCCAGCGCGGGGACCGGCTCGACCACCCCCCTGCCGGGCGCGGTGGGCGCGGCCCCCAGCAGGCCGAGCTGCGCGGCGAACAGCATCGCCCCCCCCGCCAGGAGCAGCGCAACCACCACCGCGATGATGATCCCGAGCCGCCCCGAGCGGTCAGGCGGCACGTCGGTGATCAGACCGAGGCCATCGGCCGCGCCGAGGGGCGACGGCGCCGGCGCGGCTGAGCCCTGCGCTGCGCGCTGAGCGGGCGCCGCGCTCTGCTGCGCGGCGACGGCGCCGTGCGTGGCCGCCGAGGCTTGCTGCGATGGGCTGAGCGCGCCGGCTGCGCCGGAGGTCGGCCCGAGGAGCGCTCCGCCCCCCGCGTCGGCCCTCGTGGACGACGCGGCCGCGGGCGCCCCCGCGGCTCGTTCGAGCGGCGCCGCAGCGGAGCGACCTGTCGCCGCATCGGCGAGCGCCTGGGGCGCGCCGAGCGTCGGCGTCGCGTCGACCAGGGGCGGCACGACCGGCGTGGGAGCTTCCCGCGTCCGCGTGGGGACGTCGTCGTCATCCTCATCGTCGCGGTCGTCGACGACCGTGGGCGCATCGAGCGTGGGCTCGTCGAGCATGTCCCCGTCGAGATCGCCGAGGAAAGGTAGCTCGCCGCTCCGGGGCTGAGGTCTCGCGACAGCTTCGGGCTCTGCGTCCGGGCGCTCGCGCCCCGGGAACGCCGGCGCCGGCGCTGCGGCAGCGGGCGGCTCTCGAGGCCCTCCAGCCGCCGGCGCCGCGCCTGGCGCGGGCCGCCCCGCGTCGGGCGCGCGATGCGCGGCGGGCGCCGCTCCTCCGGAGCGCGCGGGCGCTGCGGCCGCTGGCCCAGCGGGCCCGCGGAAGTTCAGGGGCGTCGCCTCCCGCGTGGCCATCCTGGGCTCCGAGCCCTCACGGGCGTCGCCGGACGTCTGGGTCACCGGGACCGCCCCCACACCCGGAACGCGCGCTCGCGCGACCGGGGCGCGCCCTTGCGCGGCCGGAGCCGCGGCGGGCGCCCTGGGGATCGGGGCGGCGCCCGCCCTGGGGGCCGACGCGCCGGGTTGCGCCGCCGGGGGCCGCGCGCGCTCGGCCGGGAGGGGCGGCGCCGGTTGACCCGCGGCCGCCGCCGCCGCGCGCTGCGCGATGACCTCGTCGAGCTGGCTCGAGCTGAACGGCGAGACCCGCATCAGCGTGCGCACCTCGTCGTCGTCCTCGTCGTTCGTCGCGTCCTCGTCGTCGAGCGGGAGCAGCGTGCGCACCGCGGGATCGGGGTGCCATTCCTCGAGCGCGCGCCGGAACGCGGCGGCGTTGGTCGTGCGCGCGGAGCGATCGCGCTGGAACGCATCGTCGAGGACCCGCTGGAGATCGTCGTCGCCCACGTCGAAGACGGCGAGCGGCGCCGGCGAGGAGCTCGAGATCCGTTGCCGCGTCTCGGCGTCGCTCCCGCCGCCGAAGGCGCTCGCCCCGGTCAGCACCTCGTAGAGCGTCGCCGCGATGGCCCACACGTCGTCGCCGGCCGAGAGCGTCCCGCCCCCCACCCGCTCGGGCGACTGGTACGCGATGCGGCTCGGCGTCTGGCGCAGGTCGGCCAGGATCGCCTTCGAGGTGCGATCGACCGCGGTCGTGAGCACGCACTCCGGCGAGATGGCGCCGTGCGCGACGCCGAGGGCGTGAAGCGCCTCGATCCGCTTCGCAAGACGAATGGCCCAGCCGACGGCGTCGAGCTCGTTCAGCGGGCCATCGCGCAAGATCCGAGTTGCAAGCGTTTCCACTTACGAAGCCAGGGTAGTACCGGTCCGCCGAAGTTTGTACCTGGATCCGCGCGCCGTTCGTCCACAGGGCGACCGATTCCAGGGTGCGCGCCTCGCCGCGTACGCTCGGAGGCGGCGCCCCTGACGGACGGCGCTGGCGCGCGGATCCGCGGAGCGGGGAGCCGCGCTCGTCATGACCGCTCGCCCCCGGCCGCGTCGGTCGGGACGATGCGGACGCGCCGTACCCGCCGGCCGGCGACATCCATTGCCACGAGCGTGTAGCCCTCGCACTCGACGCGCTCGCCCGCCTCGGGTGGGTGCTCGAGCCGGCCGAGCATGTAGCCGCCGACCGTCTCGACGGTCTTCACCTCGGGCAGCAGCACGATGTGCGCGTCGCGCTCCAGGTCCGTCAGCAGGACGCGGCCGTCGACGTCGACGATGCCCCCGCCGCGGCGGTGGATGGGCGGCACCTCCTCGTCGTTCTCGTCGCGGATCTCCCCGACGATCTCCTCGATGAGGTCCTCCATCGTCACGAGCCCCATGAACTCGCCCGAGGCCGACGTGATGATCGCCACCGGCACCTGGCGCGCCTGCATCTCGAGGCGGAGGCGCTCGACCGAGGTGTTCTCGCGCGCGAAGATCGGCTTGCGGAGCAGCTCGGCCACGCGCGCCGCGCGGCGGCGGTGGCTCAGGACGTCGAACAGGTCGCGCAGGTGCAGGTAGCCGAGCACGTTCTTGCCCTGCTCGTCGAGCACCGGGTACCGGGAGTACCCGGCGTCCGCCACGATCCGCACCGCCTCCTCGATCGTCATGTTCGCGCGCAGGGTCGCCGCGTCGGAGCGGAGCGACATCACGTGCCTCGCCGTGCGCCGGCGCAGATCGAAGATGCGCACGAGCATGCTGCGCAGCGCCGGATCGAGCCCCGCGGGGCTCTTGGTCAAGAGCAGCCGGAGCTCCTCCGACGTGTGCGCGATCTCCTCCTCGCCCACGGGCCGGAGCCCGAAGAGGCGGACGAACCCGTTCGCCATCGAGTTGAGCACCCAGATGACCGGCCACATCAGGACGAAGAACCCGTGCAGCGGCCGCGCCGCCCAGAGCGTAACCTTCTCGGTCCGCTGGATCGCGAGCGACTTCGGCGCGAGCTCCCCGATCACGGTGTGGAGCGCCGTGATCAGGATGAACGAGATGCCGATGGCGATGGCGTGCGCGCCGACCCCCGACCAGGCGTCTAGCGGCGCGAGCAACGGCTCGATGAGGTGGGCGATGGCCGGCTCGCCGATCCAGCCGAGCCCGAGGGACGCGAGCGTGATGCCCAGCTGGTTGGCGGACAGGTACGCGTCGAGCCGCTGCGACATCTGCAGCGCGAGCCGGGCCCGCGCGTCCCCCTCGCGCACGAGCTGCTCCAGCCGCGTCGGCCGCATCTTGACGATGGCGAACTCGGACGCGACGAAGAACGCGTTGAGGAGCACCAGGAGCAAGGTGCCCAGGAGGTAGACGAACGTCATGCCGGTCGACGTCCTCCCCCCGGCGCGCCCGCCGCCCCGCGCCTCCTCGGCGACGAGCCGCGGCTAGATCCTCGCACGTTCGAGGATCTTGCTTCGCAGGTCCGGGTCGTCGTTGCTGAGTCCATCGACCAGAGCATCGGCCGGGGATTGCCCCTTGGCGATGAGCGCGCTGAGCCGATCGAGGTGGACGCGCTCGTCCTTGCCGTTCTTGTTCAGGCGCGCGCGCCGCTCGAGGCCGCCCGAGGCGATCGAGACGAGCCGCTCGGCCAGCGCCGCGAGCGGCTTGCCGCGGAACGTGGCGCGGAGCGCGCGCTCGGCGATCTTCGGGCGCACGGCCTCGAGCTCGTCGAACCTGAAGCTCTCGGACAGGGCGTCGGCCTCGTCGAGCGCGCGCGCGTCGTAGAGGATGCCCGCCCAGAGCGCCGGGAGCGCGCAGACGAGGTTGGCCGGCAGCGAATCCGCGCCGCGGACCTCGAGGGTCCGCTTCAGCCTGACCTCCGGGAAGAGGGTGTTGAGGTGCATCTCCCAGTCGCCGCGGGTGGCCCGGTGCCCCTCGAAGCCGTGCTCCAGGAAGGCGCGGAAGGTCTGCCCCGTGTTCTCGAGCACCTCGCCGTCGCGCTTGATGAGGAACATCGGCGCGTCGACCGCCCATGCGACGTAGTCCGAAAAGCGGCGCCCGCGCTCGAGCACGTTGCGGATCAGCCCCTGCCGCGCGGCGTCGACGTCGAGCCAGACCTTGGCGCGGTAGCTCCGCCCGCCGAACAGCGCCCCCTCGTAGAACGGGGAGTTCGCGAACATCGCCGTCACGAGCGGGGAGAGCCGGAGCGACACGCGGAGCGCGCGCATCGCCGCCTCCTCGCTGGCGTAGTCGAAGTTCGCCTGCACGGTGGCGGTGCGGCGCATCATGTCGAGGCCGTGCGCGCCGCGCGTCGGCAGGTAGCGCCGCATGATCGCGTAGCGCGCCTTGGGCACCCAGGAGAGATCGGCTTGCCTCGCGAAGGGGTGGAACCCGATGCCGAGCCAGGCCAGCTTGAGCTCGGCCGAGATGTCGCGCAGCTCCGCGAGGTGCCCGCTCATTTCCATGCAGATCTGGTGGATGTTCTCGAGGGGCGCTCCGGACAGCTCGAGCTGCCCGCCTGGCTCGAGGGTCACCGAGGCGCCAGCCCGGGCGAGCGCGATCAGCGGACCGCCGGGGGTCTCGTGCTCGGGTGTCCACCCGTGCCGCTCGACGAGCGCCTGGAGGATGTTGAGGACGCTCCGCTCGCCCTCGTACGGGATGGCAGCGCCCGTCCTGGCGTCGACCCCGAACTTCTCCGCCTCGGCGCCGATCCGGTGAAGGGCCTCGGGCTTCGTGGCTTCGTGGAAGGGAAACAGCAGATCGTCGAACGTCTCCAGCGGTTGAGACTTCGACTCACTCCCGTGGCTTGCATCGGCCATCATCACGTTTCCGGTTGGGTTTCGTTCTCGCTTAGAGCGCGCGCCTGAGAAGGGGCGCGCGCTGCGTCGTACGGAGCATCTTCGCGAGCGCGCCCAGGTGCGCCAGCGTTGTCCCCGTCCCTCCCCCGAGCATTCGCGCGCCCGCCTCGATGAGCCGCGCCGCCGACGCCGCCCAAGCATCGCAGATCTCGGCGGGCGTGATGCGGTCGGCACCGTCCGCCTGCATAGACTCCGCGCCGAGCAGCACGCCGATCTGAACCTCATGCGCGACGCCCTCGAGGCGCCGGAGCACGTTGAGCCCGAGCTCGACCGACGGCACCTCGAAGAGCAGCGCGTCCGCGCCGCTGTCGAGGGCCGAGCGGGCGACCTCCTCGAAGCCCTCGCCATCGGCGGTGCGCCCTGCGCCGTCGAGCTCCACGAGCGCCCACGTCGCCAGCTGCGTCGTGCTGGCGCTGACCACCGCCGCGCGGCGCGCGAGCCGCGCGACCGTGGGGCCGACGCACGCTGCCTGGGTTGGATCGAAGCCGCACGCGACGAGGATCTCGCAGCCGGCCGCCGCCAGCCTGGCCGCATGGACGGCGTAATCCTCCGCGATCCGGTCGGCCATGGGCGCGGCAGCAGTGTGGCCCAGGATACCCGCCACCGCCACGCGGCGCGCGGCCGCGCCCGCCGCCTCTGTAGCGAGCTCGACCGCGGTGCCGGTCAGCGCGGCGGCGCGGAACGCCATGCCGATGGGCGCCAGGGCGCGCGTCGTCGTCGCGGACGTGAGCGCCCGGACCACGTCGATCCCCAGCGCGATCTCCTGCTCATGCAGCTCAGCGATCGCCCGCGGCGACTCGCGGAGCAGCCGGCCGAGGGCGGTGTTGGAGGACACAGCGGTGCCTCGTCCGCGGAGCGAAGCGAGCGGATCGCCGCTGATGATGAGCGGACGACCCACGGGAGGCCGAGAGGTGGAGGCCTCGAGCGCATTCACGTCCTTCGCTGCTTTCCAGGGCTCCTCTACCACCGGTCTATAAGGGGAAACTAGCCCAAGACGGCCCTTCCGCGTCGCGAAATGGTGCAGGCCAGCGGGCTGGAGCACAGCGTTCCACGCAGCGGAGTCGGGGACAACCTGACGGACGCGCACCGGCGCTCGGCGCGGCGCCGGGGAGGAACGGGGGATCGGCCCTCATGAGGAGCTCCGCTTTGCCAGGGGCCGTCATGTGGCCGGGAGGCGCCGGCCCCCTACCCCTCGCCCCCGGCGCGCGACGAACTTCCGGTCGAAGAGCCGCACCCGGCGGACGAACAGATCGAGCAGGAACACCACCATCGCAGCGTAGATGAACTGCTGCCAGAGCTCCTCGTGGAACGTCACCTTCTCCCCTGCCGGGTCGAAGATGGCCGCCACGCCGGTCGGATCGACCGCCCCGCCGGTCGACGTCGCGGCCTTCTCGAGGATCGCGAGCTCGGGCTCGAAGCTCGCGTACTCGCGGGGGTACGGGTTCGAGACGTGGCCGTAGCTGACGGCGACGGGCCGGAGCGAGCCGTCCTCGGCCTCGCGCAGGTGCTCCGCCCGCAAGAGGAACGAGCCGTACCGATCCAGCGCAAGCGCCGTCTCGTAGCGCCCCGGCGCGGTCTGACGCATGTCGACGACCCGCGTCGCGCCGCCCGGCTCGGGCCCGATGATGCTGAGCCGGGAGGTCAGGTTGTTCTCGAACCGGTCGTCGGCCCCGAACGCGTCGACGGACGCGCGCAGCTCGCCGTCGACGATCTCGGCCTTCATGTCGAGCTCGCGCCGGTGCTTCTGGCGCATGTGCTCGTGGACGAGCTGCCCCCAGAATTTCTCGAAGCCTGGCCACCTCAGCCACTCGACGGCCCAGCGCGCCTTGACGTCGGTCGTCCAGGCCAGCGTCCACCCGAGGCCGACGCGCCAGCGCGCGAGGATCGGCTCCTCGGTGTCGCTCGTGAGCAGCTCCTGGGCTGGCGGCGGCTTCAGCTTGGTCGAGACATAGCCGTGCAGGTTGGGCGCCGTGCGGACGTCGACGCCGCGGAGGAACGCCGCGTCGCCGACCTGGGTCACCGGAAACCACTCCTCGACGGCGGCTGCGCGCGCCACCATCTCGGTCTCCTTGGTGAAGATCCGCGGCAGGTTGTTCGGATCCGGGACCGCGTGGAAGCGCCCTCCGCCCACGTCGGCGATCATCTTGAGCAGCTGCTCGTCGAGGTCGTTCCCGAGGCCCACCGTGGTCACGGTGATCGACTCGGCGATCATGGCGGACACGAGGTCCCGGATGCCGCCCGTCGACGCCTTGCCGTCCGTGAGGAGGATGACGTGCTTCTTGCGCGCCTGCGTGACGGTCATGTCCTGGTAGGCGGCGTCGAGCGCGGAGAAGATCTCGGTCCCGCCGCCCGGCTGGATGCGCGCGATCTCGCCCGCGATCCGCGAGCGGTTGCGCGCGGGCTGCATCTTCACGTAGCGCGTCGGCGCCGAGTCGAACGCGATCACCTCGATCAGATCGTCCGACGACAGCACCCCCGCGGTCGCCTTCGCCGCGGCCTTGGCCATCTCGAGGGGCAGCCCGGTCATCGATCCCGAGCGATCCATGACGAGCGCCATCGCGACGCTCGGCATGTCCTTCTTTCGCTCGTTGTCCATCCGCACCGGCAGGATCCGCTCGATGGTGGTGCGGTACCAGCCGCCGAGGCCGTACCCCGACTCGCCGCCGGCGAAGAGGAACCCCCCGCCGAGATCCCGCACGTAGCTCTCGATGATCTCCTGCCCCTGCAGGCTGAGCGCTTCCTTCGGGGTATCGGACACGATCAGGAAGTCGTAGCGCTCCATCTCCTTGAGGGAGCCGGGGAAGCCTGCCGGCGGCCTGACGTCGACGTCGAACTGCTGCGCAGTGAGCGCGCTCGAGAGCGGGCCGGCGTGCTGCGGCGTCCCCTCGACGTAGAGCACCGACGGGCGCCCAGGCACGTCGATCGTGGTCGCGTACCGGTTGTTCTCCTTGAACTTGTCGTCCGCGATCTGATCGAGCTCGAGCGCGTAGGTCACCTGCCCCGCGATGCGCACGACGCTCTTGAACACGACGTCGTTCGGCCCTGCCTTGAGCTCGAGGTCACGGATGCCCTCGAGGCCGTTCAGCGCCTCCCCCTGGAAGAGCCGCGCGCGCGCCTTGGTGGCGCGGCTGGCGTAGATGTCGGCGTGGATCTCGAACGTCTCCCCGACCTTGACCCGGTCGGGCATCCTGAGCTCTCGCACCGCGACCTCGGGCGGCGCGGGCCGCCGGTACGGGATGGAGAACAGCCGCACCCCGACGTCGCGCGCCCGGTTGGCCTCGGCGAGCACGTCGCCGTCCGTCTGCACGCCGTCCGACATCAGCACGGCGCGCTTGAGGTAGCCGGGCGGATACAGCCCGTACGCGAGCTGCAGCGCGGCCTGGAGGTTCGAGCCCGCGCCGAGATCGCCGCGCTGCCCGTTCGCGTCGACGTGGCGCCCGATGGGCGGCGCGCGCCGCTCCGCCTCTCGACCGGCCGCCTCGCCGGCCGCGCGCTCGGCGAGCCGCGGCCGCCGCGCGAAGGTGATCACCTTGATGACGCCGTCCTCGGGCTTCTCGGCGAACGCCTTGTCGAGCGTCGCCCGCGCGTCGTCGAGCGCCTCGTCCGTGACCGACTCGGAGACGTCGATGAGGTAGATGGTGGCGACCTTCTCCGTGGTCGCGGACCTCGCGAGCCGCGACAGCCCGAGCGCGATCAGCGCGACGAACGCGACCCGCAGCAGCACCGAGAGCACGCGCTGCGGCAGGGGGAGGTCGGCGAGGGATCCAGCGAGCACCCCGACGAACCAGGGCGCGAGCAGGATCGCGCCGAGCATCTTCGGGTTGAGGAGCTCGTACTTCACCCCCTCGCGCACCCACGTCAGCGTCGGATCCGGATGCAGGAGGACGTACCTCCGGTACGCCCAGAACAGGAGCCCGCCGAGGGCGGCGCATGTGATGGCCCACGCGGCGATGCGCAGCCTGCGACCACGGAACGCGCTCACACCGTCACCCTCCTGTGGTACGTGAACCACTCGATCGCGGTCACGAGGAGCACCGCCGCGAGCAGGTAGACCCAGAGCTCACGGCGAACGCCGATCTTGAACTCGCTCACCGCGCCCGCGCCGCGGCCGTCGACCTTGAGCTCGGCGGCGGGGGCGATCGCGCTCTCCTCCGGGGCCGAGAGGTTCGCGGCGAACATGCTCTCCTCCTGCGCGCCCGCGGCGCCGACGCGCAGCGTGTAGAAGCCGGCGTGCTGCCCGAGGAACACGGCGCGCCCCTCCTGGATGGGGACCGCGCGCGTCGTCCCGTCGGGCTGCTCCAGGCTGGCCACCTCCGCGGACGAGGACGCCGGGATGTGCCAGACGGCGCCCGTGCGGAACGAGGAGATGTAGCTCGTGTCCTCCTCGACGAAGTTGTTGATCGCGTTGAGCAGGAAGAGCGGCCAGGCGATGCGGAGCGGGAAATCGCTCTCGCGCACGTCGAAGCCGAGCGCGACGAATTTCACGCCGCTGCGCCGCCCCTCGATCAGCAGCGGGCCCTTGTAGCTCCGGCCGACGACCCTGTCTTCCTTGTTGCCCTTGAGCACGCGGGCGCGCGCGACGTTCACGTCGCTGAGCGCCGTGTAGCGCAGGAGCGGGTGCTTCGCGTCGAGCTCGTCGAAGCCCAGGCGGTAGTTCGGGTCGTCATCGAGGACCTCCTTGCCCACCTCGAACGGGACGCTGGTCCCTGTCGGGTTGAGGTAGAGCAGGCTCCCGCTCCCCGGCGCGACGCTCGGCGCCACGCCGTCGAAGATGGTCACGTCGAACGACGAGGCCGCCGGGTACCGCTGCGGATCGACGAAGGTAACGTCGAGGTACTCGTCGAGGAGCAGCGCCGCCTCGAGGAACATGTTCCCCGCGGAGACGACCTGCACGCGCGCGCGGCGCCGCTCGGGGAGGAGCGCGTAGGCGCGGTTGTCCGCGGGGAGGTCGTCCGAGCTGCCGTCGGCCAGCGCGAGCTTCGCCTCGAGCGTCTTCGACGCGCCGGAGAGGTTCGGATAGAAGCGGGGCAGCTTCTCCTTGGGCTTGAGCCGGATGCGCGTCAGATCCGTGAGCTGGCCGTCGCCGAGCAGCGACAGCTCGAGATCGAGGGGCTCGTCGCTCGTGTTGGTGACCTCGAGCATCACCTCGTAGCGGCTCTTGTCGAGCGGGTAGCGCCGCACCGAGAACTCGGTGATGGCGGCGTTCCTCGATCCCTTGCCGATCGGCAGGTACGAGAGCTTGATGTCGCCGAGGCGCACCTGTCCGCCGGCGTCGGTCGGCTCGCCGAGCGCGCCGTCGCTCACGACGATGACCTCCGGCGACGGGAGCCCGCTCAGGGTGTCGCTCGCGAAGCGGAGCGCGCGCGCGAAGTCGGCGGTGGCGTCGGTCGGCCTCACCGCCGCGACGGCCGCCTCGAGCTCCGAGATCTCTCCGGTGAGCGTCGACAGCGGCGTGATGGCCGCGTCCATCTGGGCCAGCAGCATGCGGTCGCTGCCGGAGAGGCCGCGGACCATCTTCCTGACCTCTTCCTTCGCGAGCTCGATGCGCGAGGGCGCGACGTCGATGGCCTGCATGCTCGCGCTCGCGTCGATGAGGACGACGATGTTGCGCCCCTCGACGAGGTTCGCCTGCGGGCGCGGATCCCCCAGCGCGAGCAGGAGCAGCGCGAGGAGCGCTAGCTGCAGCAGCAGCGACAGGAGCCGCTTCAGCTGCGAGAACAGGCTCGTCGCCTCCTTGTCCCGGAGGATGCGCTCCCAGATCCTCGAGAAGGGGACCGCGACGGGCCGCCGGCGCAGCTTGAGGATGTAGAAGACGACGACCACGGCCCCGGCGAGGGCGCCGATCTGGAGCAGTGTCTGCAGCGGAACGCCGGTGAAGTGCAGCATCGCTACCGGAGGAAGCCGCCTCTGCGGAACACGCGAAGGATCAGCTCATCGAAGGGGACGGACACGTCCGCGCGGAAGTAGCTCACCTGCCGCGACGTGCAGAAGCGGCGGATCTCGTCGAGGTACTGCTCGTAGGCCTCGGCGTAGCGCTCGAGCACCTTGGGGGTCACCGTGACCTCGCGCTCGTCGCCGGTCTCGCAGTCGTAGACGCGCACGTCCCCGCGCAGCGCAGGCCGGGCCTCGCGCGCGTCGACGACGTGGAGCACGAACGGCTCGAACCGGTTGTACCGGAGGACGTTGATGCCGCGCTCGAAGCCCGCCGGATCGTAGAGATCGCTGAGGATCACGGCGAGTCCGCGCCGCTTGTGCTGCGCCACGAAGGTCTTCATCGCCTCGCCGAGGTCGGTCGGGCCCTCGGCGCGCGCCTGCCCGAGGAAGCGGAAGATCCTGAAGATGCGCGCCTTGCCGCGGGTCGACTGCATGCGCCCGCTGATCTCGTCGGTCGCGGTGACGATCGCGATGCGGTCGAGGTTGGCGAGCCCCACGTACGCCAGCGCTGCAGCGAGGCGCTTTGCGTGCCGCAGCTTCTCGCCGTCGCCGAACGCCATCGACGCCGACGTGTCGACGATGAAGTAGATCGAGAGGTCTTCCTCCTCCTCGTAGAGCCGGATGAGGAGCCGGTCGAAGCGCTGGTACGCGGCCCAGTCGAGGTACCGGAAATCGTCGCCGGGCGCGTAGTCGCGGTGGTCGGCGAACTCGACCCCGGAGCCGGTCTTCTTGGTCCGCCGCTCCGCGCGCATCGCCCCCGAGAAGACGCGGCGGCTCACCATCGCGAGGTAGTCGAGCTTGCGCTGGAACTCGTCGTCGAAGAGCTCCTCGTCGGGGGCGCTCGCGGAGAGCGCGGAGATGCGGCGCAGCGGCGCGGCGGCCCTCTTGAACGCGTCGAAGAGCCCCATGCTACCTTCGACGGCGCCTCATTTGCTCTCCGGAAGGTGCTTGAGGATCGCCTGCAGCACCTCGTCGGTCTTCACGCCCTCCGCCTCGCCCTCGAAGTTGAGCAGCACGCGGTGCCGGAGGGCGGGGAGCGCGCACGCGCGCACGTCGTCGACCGACGCCGCGAACCGCCCCTCGAAGAGGGCGCGGATCTTCGCGGCGAGCAGCAGCGCCTGCGCCCCGCGCGGCGACCCGCCGAACTTCACGAACCGCTTCACCTCGTCGAGGCTGCCTCCCTCGGCGGGGTGGGTGGCCTGGAGGAGCCGCACCGCGTAGTCCTGGACGTGCTTCGCCACGGGCACCTCGCGGACGAGCCGCTGCATGGCGATGATCCGCTCCTTGTTCAGGACCGGCCGCACCTCGATCGCGTCGGTGCCGGTCGTCCGCTCGAGGATCGAGTTCAGCTCGTCGCGGCTGGGGAACGGCACGTGCAGCTTGAAGAAGAACCGATCGAGCTGCGCCTCGGGCAGCGGGTACGTCCCCTCGCTCTCGAGGGGGTTCTGCGTCGCCAGGACGAAGAACGGCTCTTCCAGCGTGTAGCTCTGCCGCGAGACCGTGACCCGGTGCTCCTGCATGGCCTCGAGGAGCGCGCTCTGCGTCTTCGGCGTGGCCCGGTTGATCTCGTCGGCGAGGACGATGTTCGCGAAGATCGGCCCCTTGCGGAACGAGAACGACCGCTGCCCGCCCGCGTTCTCATCGATGACCGTGGTGCCGATGATGTCCGCGGGCATCATGTCGGGCGTGAACTGGATGCGCGAGAACTGGAGGTCGAGCGCCTCGGCCATGGTGCGGACGAGCATCGTCTTGCCGAGCCCCGGCACGCCCTCGAGCAGCGCGTGCGAGCCCGCGAGCATGCACGTGAGCACGCCGTCGACCACCTCGCGGTTGCCGACGATGACCTTCCCCACCTCCTCGCGCAGCTCTCCGATGCTCGCGCGGAACTCGTCCACCTCGGCCCGCGCTGCTTCCTTCGTCTTCTCAGCCATGACTTCCTGCTTCGCGCCCGCTGCCGCGGAGCGCCTGGTGAGGCGCGGTCGCGTTCGAGCCGCCGGCTCGACTCACTCGCGCGGCCTGATGAGCTGGAAATACCGGTTCACGTAGAACCGGTATCCATCAGGGATCTGATCCTTGTTGATCTGCTGCTCTGCGACCGTGTGATAGTCGGTGAAGACCTTCTTGTAGCCGGTCCCCTTGAAGCCCCGCTCGGCCGCGCTGAGGATCACCTCGCTGTTCGAGGGCCCTTGCTGCGTGTCGAGCCCCTGCGCCTGGACGTCCTGGGTCCCCATCTTCGGGTCGGTGCGCTTGCCCGCGACCTCGCCGCCGCGGCCGGAGCCGACGCCGTCACCCCCGGGCTGGTTGCCGCCGTTGCTGTTGCCCTGCCCGCTCCCCGGCCCCTCCTGCCCCTGCCCCTGCCCGCCGCCGGGCATCAAGATCTTCTTGCCGCCGGGCCCGATCACCAGCTCCTGCCCCTGGCCTTGCCCGCCCTTGCCCTGACCGCCTTGGCCTTGCTGGCCCTCCTGCCCTTCCTGCTCGCCGTCGCCCTGCCCCTGTTGGCCCTGCCCCTGCTGCTCCTCGCCGCCGCCCTGGCTGCCGCGCGCGCGCTTTCCGAAGCGGAGCATCCTGGCCATCCGCTGCTTGCCCCCCTGCCCTTGCTGGCGCACGAGCTCCCGGAGCTCCTCGAGCCGCTGGCGCAGCTCTTC
Organism: Sorangium sp. So ce327; assembly: GCF_051530205.1. Classification (NCBI taxonomy): domain Bacteria; kingdom Pseudomonadati; phylum Myxococcota; order Polyangiales; family Polyangiaceae; genus Sorangium; species Sorangium sp. So ce327. Next base: position 8,787,552 of record NZ_CP150330.1, read on the forward strand.
CTTCTCCTGCTCGGACATCTCCTCCTGCTGCATCCGGTTGATGTCCTCGGCCGCCTGCTCGAGATCGTCCGCTGACATCCCGAGATCGCGCATCAGATCCTCGGCGGCCTTGGCGAGCTCGCGATCGAGCCGGTCGAGCTGGCGCCCGGTCCGCTCCTTCTGCTCGGCCTCGCGGTCGAGCCGCTCCAGCTCCCGCTCCTTCTTCTTGAGCAGCCTCTCCTGCTCGGATCTCTGCTGATCGTTCGCGGAGGCCTTCTGCTTCTGCTTGAGGAGCTGCTCGCGCGCCTCGGCGCGCTTCTCGTTGATCGCGGCGAGGGCCTCCTTGCGGCGCGACGCCGCCTCGGAGAGCGCCTTGCGCAGCCGCTCGATCTCGGCCTTGTCGAACTTCTGCTTCTTGTCGCGGAGCTTCTCGGCGAGCTCCTTCAGGTCCTTCTTCGCCTTCTCGAGATCCTTCTTCTCGAGGGACTCCCCCACGCCCTTCGCCAGGTCGCTCTTCTTGAGGTCGAGCCCCGTCTCCTTCAGCGCCTCTTCGAGCGCCTTCAGGTCGGCCTCCGCGCCCTTGAGGAGCTCTCGCTCGAGCGCCTCCATGCGGCGGAACGCCTCGGTGCGATCGAGGCGCTTGTTGGCGATGTCCTCGATGAGCTGGTTGAACCGCTCGACCGCGGACTTCATCTCCGGGCTCTGGTCCTGCCGATCGAGCGCCTTGGCCGCGTCCTTGAAGAGCTCGATGTCATCGGGCGACATGGTGAGCGCGTCGATGGTCGCCGCGACGGGCGCCTGCTTCCGCGGGGTGCGCACCTCCAGCAGCGCCACCGCCAGCACGCCGAGGCCCACCGCGGCGGAGGTCCAGAGCTCGCGAGGGAGCGCGAGCGGCGCGGCGCCGGCGGGGCGCAGCCCTGCGGCGTGCTCGCAGGCGTCGTCGATCGCCGCCTCCATCAGGGGGGTGCGCTGCGCTGCGGGCAGCGCGTCGAAGGCGAGCGCGATCGTCAGCCGGTCGTGGAGGCCGTGGTGCCGATCGAGGGCGATGGTGCCGGCGCGGGGAGGCAAGCGGCGCAGCATCGCCACGACGAGGGTGGCCAGCACGAGCAGCCCCGCGCCGAGGAGGAGCTGGCGCGCGCGCGGCTCGCCGAGGTACGCCGGGAGCGCCTTGTGCACCGCGAGCGTCCCGGCGGCGAGCGCGAGCGCGAGCGTCAGCGCGCTCGGCAGCGCGCGCAGCGCGCGCCCGAACCGCAGCCTCAGCTCGACCGCGAGCGCGGCGCTGCGAATGCGGTCCAGTTGCTTCGTGCGAGAGTCGCTCACGGTGCTCAGCGCTCCGGGCGCCCCCCGCGGGGGCCCTCGAAGGGGAAACGTCGCAGCATTGTACCTGCTGACGGGTCAGGCGCCCGAAAGTTCCTGGGAGGCTCCGCGCGACGTACGTGGGAGGCTGCGCGCGACGTTACGAGGGAATGACGCGCGGCGAGCCCTGATGATTCCCGTGCGGGGCAGCCTCTGCGCTCAGCGCGCTGCAGGCCTGGATGCGAGCTGCCGGTGGTGGGTGGGGGTCTTCCCTCCGAACGCTGATCGGACGGCTCCTCTGCGCCCGGCTTGGCGGCGGCACGCGTACGTTGCGTGCGAACAAGGTGACGGGCCGCTGCGCACAGCGCCCGCCTCGGAGGGGATCACTTCATCGACTTCTTCTTGGACGCCGCCTTCGTGGCGGCCGGCTTCTTCGCCGCGACCGGCTTCTTCGCCGCCTTGGCGGCCGGCTTCTTCGCCGCGACCGGCTCCTTCGCCGCCTTGGCGGCCGGCTTCTTCGCCGCGACCGGCTTCTTCGCTGCCTTGGCGACCGGCTTCTTCACCGCCTTGGCGGCCGGCTTCTTCGCCGCGACCGGCTTCTTCGCTGCCTTGGCAGCCGGCTTCTTCGTCGCGACCGGCTTCTTCGCAGCCTTGGTGACCGGCTTCTTCGTCGCGGCCGACCGCTTCGCAGCCGCACTGCTCGCCGTGGCGCCGTTTGCCGCCGACTTCTTCGCCCCCGTCGCCCGCTCTCTGGAAGACGGCTGCGCCGCGGCTTCACGCTCTTCGCCAACCGCGCTCGTCTGACCCCTGGCGCCGTTCGCATCAGGAACCTGCTTCGCATAACGCGCGAGCGTCTCGCGCACCCGCGCGTCCAGATCCGTGAAATCGAACGGCTTGTTCAACCAGGCGTCCGCGGCGAAGAGCGGCGAGGTCATCTCGTTCAGGTTCTCGCCGATCCCGGTGAGCATGATGACGCCGGTGTTCGCGAACGGCCGTCCGTCGGACGTGTCGCTCTTCAGCCGCTTGCAGATCTCCCAGCCGCTCATGCCGGGCATCATCACGTCCAGGATCACCAGATCCGGCTGGTGTTCGCGCGCGAGCTCCCAGGCGGCATCGCCCTCGGAAGCCTCGATCACAGAGAACCCTAGGTTCCTCAGGTGACGCGCGACGAGGCTCAACATCGCCGGTTCGTCTTCGGCCACCAGCACACGGGGCGGCATCGTGCTCGCGGAAGGCATCGTGGATGCGGATGAGAGTACGTGCGCGCGAACCGGTCAAGAGAGAACGAGAGCGCGCGGCCGCGGCGAGCGCTCTTCGTCGTCGCCGCCCGTTCGCCGCCCTCCCGAGCGACCCCGAGCACCCGGGAGGACGCGCTCACGCGGCGCGCGCGAGGGCGATCTTTTCCGTCTGCCCCGCCGCATAGAAGCGTCGCAGCGCCGCCAGCAGCTCGGCGTGACGCCCGTGGCGGGCAAACTCGGCCTCGAGTCGGCCCGCGAACCGCGCCGCCAGATCGTTCGCGATCCGGTAGCGATCGCCGGTCTCCGTGCCCGGGGGATCCATGAAGGTGACCCGCTCGAAGAGATGGGCGCGGATCCGCGCGGCACGCTCGGGCTCGAAGCGCCCCGCCCCGGGTGGGGCCGCCTCGTGGCGGCGCCGGAGCGGCGGGCCTGGCGGCTCGACCTCGTCAGCCAGATCGCCATAAACGAGCAGCACGTATTTGTCGACCTCGGCCTGGAGCTCGAGCTCGAGCTGGGTCGCCGGCAGCTCCCTGCGGGCCCGCTCGGCCACATAGAGGAAGTGGCTCACGCCCTCGACGATCTGGCAGATCTCGTCGAACGTCCGCTCTCGCCCCCGCGTGATCGCCCGGCGGGGCAGGTGCAGCGCGATCTCGATATCCCCGTCGGCGTGCCGGATCAGCAGCGCTTCGCGTGCGCTGCCGTCCGTCAGCCGGATGAAATCGTCGACCGCGGGCGCGTCATCGAGCGCATAGGTGCGGGCCAGGTGCTCCTGGATCCGGGACGGGAAGGTCGCCCCCCGCATCAGTTGAGCCCGCCCGTACCACGGCTCGGCACGAGCCCTCGTGCTCCGAGCTCATCCGCGAGGCGGCTCGATCCCGTACGAACCCAGCGCTCGTACAGCCGGAGCACCGAGCGCTCGTCCCGAGCCCCGGACGCGAGCGTACCGTCGGCCACATCGTTCAGGACGCTCACGAACCGCTCGAATTTCTCGGCCATCTCCGAAAGAACATCGGGCCCCTGGCCGACGCGCGCATTGAGGCGCAGCATAGCGGCCGCATGGTGGTAGGCGGTCGACCCGACCCCGACCACGTAGCCGCGATCGACCCCCTTCAGCTCGATGTGGCCGCCGAAGAAACCGACCACGTAGAGGACGCTGTCTCCCAGGTTACGCAGCCGCTGGAAGCGCTCGGCTCCGGAGGCTTCCAGCGCGTCGCGCAGAAGAAAGGTCAGGGGCTGGTTGAAGGCAGACTCGGCATGCTCGTCCGGGTGAGCAAAAGCACAGAGCAGACCGACGAGGTAACTCGACGCCGCCTCGGTTACGGCGACGTTCCGAACTCGGAGCGCCTCGTCCACAACCTCCTGGAAATAGCGGGTCATGCTCGGGGAGAGAGAGATCGCTTGGCTCACAGCGGCACCTCACTTATGCGGGTGCCCTGGATACCGACGTAACCCGGGCCACCGCGCGCTCAGGTCAACCAGACACGTCCTGACGGCCTCCCTGGGGCTGGAGACCCTGAGGGCATCGCGTCACTGTGCTGCCGCAGCTTTGCCCTCATAAGCGCATTTTAGCCGAGGGGCTCCGCCGGGCCCAGCCTTGCGCCACGCACCTTCCCCTGCAATCTCCAGAACTTACAGCCACCTCTGCGCCTGGCTGCCAACGCGCAAAGTGCCGGCCTGGGGCCACTCTTGACACCCTCCAGGGGGTGGCTATCTTCCGCGCGCTCGCTAGCACTCGCCACAGGTGAGTGCTAGCAAAGTGCCCAGACTGCAATCGTAGGGGGCCTTCCGGCGCGCTCATTCGCGCCGGCTGGGTCTCACCGTTCGTGGGACGCGGCGCTCGTCCCCGGAGGACTTGCAAAGATGAAGATTCGACCGCTCCAGGACCGCGTGATCGTTCAGCGCGTGAAGGAAGAAGAGAAGACCAAGGGAGGTCTCTACATTCCGGACACCGCGAAAGAGAAGCCCATCGAGGGGACCGTCGTCGCCGTCGGCAACGGCAAGGTCGCCGAGGACGGTACCGTGCGGAAGCTCGACGTCAAGGAGGGCGATCGCGTCCTCTTCGGCAAGTACTCGGGCACCGAGGTCAAGATCGACGGCGAGGAGCACCTCATCCTCCGCGAGGACGACATCCTCGGCGTGATCGAGAAGTGACGCGGGCGACAGAAGGAACTTAGGAGAGACACCATGGCAGCCAAGGAAATCATCTACAACGAGTCCGCCCGCAGCATGATCCTCGCGGGGGTCAACGCCCTCGCCGACGCGGTCAAGGTCACCCTCGGCCCGAAGGGGCGCAACGTCGTCATCGAGAAGAGCTTCGGCTCGCCGACGGTCACCAAGGACGGCGTCACGGTCGCCAAGGAGATCGAGCTCGAGAACCGCTTCGAGAACATGGGCGCCCAGATGGTCCGCGAGGTCGCCTCGAAGACGAGCGACATCGCCGGCGACGGGACGACCACCGCGACGGTGCTCGCCCAGGCGATCTACCGCGAGGGCTCCAAGCTCGTCGCGGCCGGGCACAACCCGATGGAGATCAAGCGCGGCATCGACAAGGCGGTCGAGGCGATCGTCGAGCACCTCCGCAGCTCCGCCAAGCAGACCAAGGACGCGAAGGAGATCGCGCAGGTCGGCACGATCAGCGCGAACGGCGACGAGACGATCGGCAAGCTCCTCGCCGACGCCATGGAGAAGGTCGGCAAGGAGGGCGTGATCACGGTCGAGGAGGCCAAGAGCGCCGACACGACCCTCGACGTGGTCGAGGGCATGCAGTTCGACCGCGGCTACCTCTCGCCGTACTTCGTGACCGATCCCGAGGCCATGAAGGCGAACCTCGAGGACTGCTACATCCTCATCTCGGAGAAGAAGATCTCCAACATGAAGGACCTGCTCCCGGTGCTCGAGGCGATCGCCAAGAGCCAGAAGCAGCTCCTCATCATCGCCGAGGACGTCGAGGGCGAGGCGCTCGCGACCCTCGTCGTGAACAAGCTCCGCGGCACGCTGCACTGCGCGGCCGTCAAGGCGCCGGGCTTCGGTGACCGCCGCAAGGAGATGCTGAAGGACATCGCCACCCTGACGGACGGCCAGGTGATCGCGGAGGAGCTCGGCCTCAAGCTCGAGAACGTCACGATCAGCGATCTCGGCCGCGCGAAGACGGTCCTCATCGACAAGGACAACACCACGATCGTCGGCGGCCAGGGCAAGAAGGACAAGATCAAGGCTCGGCAGCAGGAGATCCGCGCTCAGATCGAGAACACGACGAGCGACTACGACCGCGAGAAGCTCCAGGAGCGGCTCGCGAAGCTCGTGGGCGGCGTCGCGGTCGTCAAGGTCGGCGCTGCGACCGAGACCGAGATGAAGGAGAAGAAGGCCCGCGTCGAGGACGCGCTCCACGCGACCCGCGCGGCCGTCGAGGAGGGCATCGTCCCGGGCGGCGGCGTGGCGCTCATCCGCGCGCAGAGCTCGCTCGAGAAGCTCAAGGTCAACGACGAGCAGCGGTTCGGCGTGAACATCATCCGCCGCGCCATCGAGGAGCCCCTCCGCCAGATCTCGGCCAACGCCGGGGAAGAGGGCTCGATCGTCGTGCAGAAGGTGCGCGACGGCAAGGACTCGTACGGCTACAACGCCGCGTCGGGCGACTACGGCAACCTGCTCGAGATGGGCGTCATCGATCCGGTCAAGGTCGTCCGGTCGGCGCTCCAGAACGCGGCCAGCGTCGCCAGCCTGATGCTCACCACCGAGGCGCTCATCGCTGAGCGGCCGAAGGAGGAGAAGCCGGCGGCTGGTGGCGGCCACGCGGGCCACGGCCACGACTTCTGATCGCGACGCGCCGCGCTGACCGCTAAGCCCGGCGGGCGAGGGCCGGCTTCCTCCTCAGGAAGTCGGCCCTTCGCCATTTCGACTTCCGGCGGGCCGCGGCGCATGATCTGATCCGGCGCAGGTTCGCGATGAGCACCCTGACTACCGAGCGCCTGGCGCTCACCCCGGTCTCGCTGCCCCTGCTCGAGGCGGTCATCCGCGGAGATCGCGCCGAGGCCGAGGCCCTGTCCGGCGCGCGCTTCCCTGGCGCCTGGCCCGGGCGCGCGCTCGTCGAGCGCGCCTTCAGCTCGCCGCTCGACCGGCTGCGCGACGATCCAGAGGCATTCCTGTGGGGCACGCGGCTGATGGTGACGCGCGGGCAGGAGGAGCGCGTCGTCGTCGGCAGCGTGGTGCTGAACGGCCGGCCCGACGCGACCGGCACGGTGGAGATCGGCTACGGCGTCGAGGGCAAGTCCCAGGGCCAAGGCTACGCGACGGAGGGGTCGCGCGCCGTCCTGCACTGGACGATGCAGCAGCCGGGCGTGAGGCGCGTCATCGCGACCACGCCGGCCTGGCACCGCGCGTCGCTCCGGGTGATCGAGAAGCTCGGGATGCGCCCTGCTGGGACGCTCGATCACGACCTCCTGGGCGAGCTCCTCGTCTTCGAGCGCTACCCCGAGTAGCGCCCCTCCGTCCACGGACGGGGGCCCGCGCGGCGGCGTGAGCCGCTCACCCTCCTGCGCGGCTCACGCCGCCGCGCGGGTCGCGCCGCCGGGCCCACTCGCACAGGGTCATGCCCGCCGCGATCGCCACGGGGTACGAGTGGTTGATCCCGTACATGGGGATCGCGATCACGTCCTCGCACGCGTCGAGCAACGCCTGCGGCAGCCCGTCATCCTCGCTGCCGAAGAGGAACACGAGCCCGCGGGGGAACGGCGCCTCCCAGAGGGTGCGCCGCGCGTGATCGCGCTCCACGCCGATGAGCGGGCGGCCGCGCGCCGCTTCGAGGAAGCTCGCCTCGTCGGGGCACTCGACGATGGTCTCGTACTTCTGCATGCCCATCGAAGCGCGCTCGTAGTAGGGCTCGGTCCCGATCAGGAAGATCTCCCGCACCAGGAACGAGTGCGCGACGCGGATGATGGCGCCGATGTTGAACGGGTTCTTCGCGCGGCAAACGGCGATGGAGAAGTCGTTCCGCAAGGGGGCGAGCTCTTCGCGGATCTCCCGGGTGGTGAGCCCGAAGGGCGGGATCTTCACGGCGCGCTGGCTCCCCTACTCGGCGGCGAAGCGATCGAACAGCGGATAGATGGGCCCCTCGTGGACCCTGATCCGCTCGGTCGTGCCCGTGGCGTGCTTGACCAGGAGCACGAGCCCGGCGCGCGGCACGGCGTCGAGCGCGCCCCGGATCGCCGCGACGGACATGCGCCGCACTGGCTGCCCGGCGATCTCCAGCACCTCGTCGTCCTTGCGGAGCCCGGCGCGCTCTGCAGGCCCGCCCTCCATGGTCCGCGAGATGAATGCGGAGCCGGAATGCAGCTGGTACCAGAGGCCGAGGCCGAACTTGGCGTGCGCCGGCTGGAACGCGAGCGTGAGCGAACCGCCCGCGTCGAGCTCGACGTCGATCTCGCCTGCGGCTCGGTGCGTATCGCTCGGACGGCCGATGTCGCGCACCCCGATCGGCTTGTCGATGAGCGGATTCGCTTCCCAGACCTCCACCCGGAGCCGGTCCTCGGGCAAGATCTCGAAGTTTCCGCTGGGTCCTTCGGGCCAGGTCGGCTCCAGCGTGTTCGCTTGCTCCGCCGTCCGAAAGATCTCCGCGCCGTTGACGAAGACGCGGACATAGGGGTCCGGGAGGTCACCGGCGCCGGAATCCCAGGCGCGGCCGTCCCGAGTGCGCTCCGGGATTCTCGCCCGGACGACACGCAGCCATCGGACGTTCTCGGGCGGCGGAGGATGCAGCTCCTGGTCTGAAGGAGGCTCGTGCAGGCGGGTCGAAAGCTCGGGATAGAGCGCCGAGCAGCCGCCCGCGGCGAGCGGCGTGCCACCTGCAGCGAGCAGCAGGATGAACGCGGGCAAGCAGAGCGATAGCGCGCGATGCCGTTGGAGGACCAAGATGGCGCCATTTTTGGCCGGAGCCGGCGTCAGCCGCAACTAAACCGTGCTATTTCGGGCGCCCATGCAGGATCAGCCCGTCATTGCTACCAGCGACCTCAGCGCGCACGTCGGCAGCACTGTCGTGCTCCGCGGATGGCTCTACAACAAGCGATCGAGCGGCAAGCTCCACTTCCTCGAGCTGCGCGACGGCTTCGGCACCGTCCAGTGCGTGATGGCGAAGAGCGACGTCGGCGACGAGGTCTTCGCGGCCGCCGACAAGGTCACCCAGGAGAGCGTGATCGATGTCGTCGGCGAGGTGAAGGCGCACCCGAAGCGCGCCGGGGTCTACGAGATCGCCGCGTCCGGCTTCCGCGTGCTCGGCCCCACCGCCGGCGAGTACCCGATCTCCCCGAAGGAGCACGGGACCGATTTCCTCATGGATCACCGCCACCTCTGGCTGCGATCGAAGCGGCAGCACGCGATCTTGCGCGTTCGTCACACCATCATCCAGGCCATCCGCGACTTCTTCGACGGGCGCGGGTTCACGCTCGTCGATGCGCCCGTCTTCACGCCGAACGCGTGCGAGGGGACGAGCACGCTGTTCCAGACCGACTACCACGGCGAGAAGGCGTACCTCACCCAGTCGGGGCAGCTTTACATGGAGGCGGCAGCGGCCGCGTTCGGGAAGGCGTACTGCTTCGGGCCGACGTTCCGCGCGGAAAAGTCGAAGACCCGCCGCCACCTGGCCGAGTTCTGGATGGTCGAGCCCGAGGTGGCGTTCATGGACCTCGCGGGCGACATGGACCTCGCGGAAGACTTCCTCTGCTTCATCGTCGAGCGGGTCCTTGAGCGGCGCCGCCCCGAGCTCGCGGTGCTCGAGCGCGACGTCGGGAAGCTCGAGGCCGTCAAGAAGCCGTTCCCGCGCATCCGCTACGACGAGGCCGTCGCCATCCTGAACGAGGCGCGCGCGGAGAAACGCAAAATGGCTGGAGAGGCCGAAATTCCGGATTTTCCCTGGGGAGAGGACCTCGGCGGCGAGGACGAGACGATCATCTCCGGCCGGTACGATCGCCCCGTCATGATTCACCGCTATCCGGCTCAGGTGAAGGCCTTCTACATGAAGCGCGATCCGACGGACGACCGGCTCGCGCTCTGCGTCGATGTCCTGGCGCCGGAAGGTTATGGAGAGGTGATCGGGGGCGGGCAGCGCGAGGATGATCTCGCCACCCTCGAGCGGGCAATCGAGGCGCATCGGCTGCCCCCCGAGGCGTTCGGCTGGTACCTGGATCTGCGCCGGTATGGCACCTTCCCGCATGCGGGCTTCGGGCTCGGCGTCGAGCGGAGCGTCGCCTGGATCTGCGGTCTACCGCACGTGCGCGAGACGATCCCGTTCCCGCGCATGCTGAATCGGCTCTCGCCTTAGTGCTGCGCGTCAGAGATCCTGCCGGAAATTCGGGGCGCCGCTTGGCAGCGCCTCGTTCACGGCGCGATGCGCCACGGCGCCGACGCGGCGGGCCGACGCGTGCGAGCGTGAAAGCGTGGGAGCAGGCGAGGCTAGCCGCTCCTCGCGCGCACCCACGCATCGGAATCGCGACGCTGTGCGAGGAGCGTGAGTAAGAGGTAACGCGATCGGCAAGCCCACGCCCACGCGACGCGCGACAACGGCGGGCAGTGTGGTCAGGCCGTGCCCGCGCCCCGCGTCGCCGCTGGGGATCCGTTTTTGCTCCGCTTGCAGGGCGACTCTGTCGTATCAAGAAAGCATAGGGCGCAACCCGCGACCCACGCTCACTCGGCCGACCGACGGAGCCACCCCTGCTTGCAGATGAGGGAGCGCTCTACCGGCGAGCCGGACCCTGCCCCCGCCTCCCCGACCCAACTCGCGAGGACAAAGCTATGGCTCGTCTCGTCGGCTTTATCGGTAACCGTCCGGATCTCGGCGCGCGTGCGATCGAGCTCGAAGAACGTGCCCTCACGGTTCGCCGAAGGGAGGGCGTGATCCCTGGCTGGGGGGTCGGCTTCTACCAGGGAGGAGAGATTCTCCTCAAGCGCCGGCCGATCGACGATCGACCGGAGATCAGCCTGGCCGACATGACCAAGGACGTGCGCGCCGACATCCTCGTGGCGCATGTCCGGGCTGCGACCGTCGGCAGCCTGCGCACCGAGAACACGCACCCGTTCCGTTATCGGCAGTGGCTGTTCGCCCACACGGGCACGGTCGAAGGGTTCGCCCGCCTGCGGAACCAGCTGAGCGACTCGCTGCCGCAGTTTCTCCAGCGCGACGTTCGCGGCGAGACGGACAGCGAGCTCCTCTTCCACCTGTTCCTGTCCTTCCTCCACGACAGCGGCCAGCTCGATCGACCCAACGTGGACGCGGCGAGCGCGCGGACGGCCCTCCGGTCCTCCATCGCGCTCGTGGACCGGCTCTGCGCGGAGGAAGGGGCGGGGCCGAGCGCGATGAACATCGTGGTCACGAACCCCGAGTACCTGCTCGCCGCCCACGGCGGCACGTCGATGGCGTACCGCATCTACCAGGGCAGCGAGGACATGGAGCGGCTCCTCAGCGACGGCGGGTTGGGCCGAATGCGCATGCCCGACTATGCCGCGAGCCGGTTGACGCTCGTCGCGTCGGACTTCGATGACGACCAGGCCCCCGCGGGGTGGACCCACGTCGGCGAGCGTGCGATCGTGACGTTCACCCGCGCCGATGCTCCCGCGATCGAGCCGATCTGAACGCCCGGAGGGCCCGCAGGAGGCCAGGGCCCATGCGCCGCCGGCCGGCGCTCCGGACGCCTCTCGGCCGTCGCGAGCGTGTTCGTCGCTGCTCGTCGCCGTGATCACGGGCGGGTCGCTCCTGGGGTGCGGCCGCGGAGGACCGGCCTCCTTTCCCACCGCCGCCGAGCTCTCTGACGAGCGCCGCCGCCCCGACGGCGTGGCGCTCGATCCGGCGAGCACCCCGCCGCCACCGACGAACCAGGCAGACGTCGAGGACAGCGTCGTGACCCTCCGGACGCCGCTCGGCATCGGCGCCGCGCTGGACGTCGTGGACGAGTTCTTCCGGCGGGTGGTCGCCGAGGACAGCGAAGCCTTGAGCGAGCTGCTGACGCGCGATGCCCTCGCGATCCACACCGGCTCGGGCGGATCGGGGCAGCCGCCGAGCGCCGGGCTCTGGTGGGAGCAGCGGTTCCGGCGACTCGATTACGGAAAGCTCGCCGGAGAGCCGGTCTATCGGGAGTCGGATCTCCAGATCTTCCGGGCCGAGGACGCGCTCGCGGCGCCGCACCACCCCGCGATCCAGCTCGAGACGCTCGATGACCAGGACGTCGTGATCCGCGTGCCGATCGCGACCGCGCGGGTCGCCACGGATCGCCTGCTCGGCGACGAGATCGTCGTCTGGCTGCGCCGCGACGGCCCGCGATTCAGGATCTATCGGCTGCTCGAGGACTTCCAGTTACAGTAGGCTTTGCGCTTGTGCCATATCTCCGACAAGATCGGGGCTCGATGAGCCGCCTCAAGATCGCGTTCGTGGGCTCCGGGGGAGCGGCGCGAGGCCTTGCGCACCTCGGCGTGCTGAAGGCTTGCGAGGAGCTGGGCATCCATCCCGAGATCTACGTGGGCGCGGGGGCGGGCGCGCTGGTCAGCGCGACGTACGGGCAAGACATCCCGCTCGATGTGCTGCTCGACGCCTACCGCCTCCCCTGGAGACGACGTCACCGCGGGCCTCGCCTCCACGTGTCGAGCTTCTTCGGAGCTCCCGCCCTGCGCGATCTGCTCGACCCGGGATACCTCTGCTCGGGGGTGTTCTCGATCGACAGGCTCGAGCGCTACGTGCGCCGGACGCTGCCGATCAACGACTTCCGGCAGCTACCGCACGCCGTCTACGTGACGGCGGTGGACGTGGACAGCGCCAAGCGCGTCGTGTTCGGCCCCGGCTACGACGAGGCCACGCCGATCAGCCAGGCGGTGGCCGCCAGCTGCTGCGTGCCCGGCCTGTTCCGGCCCTACCGCATCAACGGCCGCTATCACCTGAGCGGCGAGGTGATCCGGACGCTCTCCGCCGACGTGGCCGTGAATGCCGGCGCGAACATCGTGATCATCTCCAACATCTACCGTCCCGAGGAGCGCGACGAGTCGCAGCGCTCGATCGCGAGGAGCGGCGCGCCCAGCGTCGTCCGGCAGTCGCTCAGCATCCTTCTGGCCGAGAAGGAGCGCCGCGGCGTCGAGCTCCTCTCCAAGCTCTACCCGAACGTCACCTTCCTGGACGTGGCGCCCGCGATCGGCCGGTACAGCTACATGAACCGGTTCGCCGCCAAGCCGCTCGTCCTGCGCGGCTACCGCACCGCGCTCCGCATACTCGCCGCCGCGAAGGAGAAGGGCGTCTTCGATGCCCCCTCCTCCAAGAGCGCGCTGAACTAGAGCGGCGACCGACCGCTACATCCCCGCGACGATGCGGTACCCGTCCTGGTACTCCACCAGCTCCAGCCGGTTGTCGTCGACCTTGCGGCGCCACTCTTCGCCCTTGCCCCCCGGGATGCGGTAGCTCGCGCTGAAGGTGTAGTCGACGTAGATGACGTCATCGCCCTTGAGGACGCGCCGGTAGCGGATCTCGTAGCGGATGGCGCGAGCGTCCTGGAACTTGCCGGCGAGGTACGCGCGCAGGCCAGCGTAATCAAGGTCGTCCGCCGCATCGATGTTGCCGCCGTCCTCGTAGTACTTGGGCGACGCGAGCTTGAGCAGCTCGCCCACGTTCTTGCTCTCCACCGCGTTGCGATACTTCTCGCAGAACGAGATGATCTTGCGGTTGTCGTCGTTGTCCTCCACGTCTGTGTTCGGGATGTAGTGGGTCGCGCACCCGGCGAGGACGGCCGAAGCAACGACGAGGAGCGAAGCGACAGCTTTTGTTTGGCGGCAGAACATACGCGGGCAGGACAACGCTCGGGGGAAGCAGCTGATTCCAGCTGGGAACCTTGCCAGATCGAGGCGCGGATCGGCAAGCGAAGCGATCACGACCACCAAGGATGACGGGGACGGGCAGCCGCTACGCGTGCTCCTCGAGCCAGCGGAGCAGGGCGAGGTGGCCAACCGGACCCTCATGGTCGACAGGCAGGTCCGGATCGACCTTGCGCAGGCGCACTTCGTCGCCGGGATCCGCCTGCAGGAGGAGCGCGACCGCGCCGCTGGCGAGCGCGCGGTGCTGGGCGCCGGTGAGGCCGAGCAGCTCGCGCGCGACCGGCCCCGCGTCGTCGGCCGCGAGGACGACCATGCGGTCGGCGTCCGAGGACGCGACGAGCTCGGCCGCGGCACGGAGCGCCTCCAGCGCGCCGCCGAGCCCGGCGCCGACCGCGAAGCTCGGCCCGGTGAGCTGGTACGCGATGGCGCACTCGCCCGCGATCGCGTTCGGCGACGTCGCAGGGAAGAGGCGCGGCTCGACGAAGCGGGCTCCGCGGGCACGGCGGCGGGCGTCGTACACATCGTTGGTGTCGATCGTGGCGAGCGCGTGGCCCGCGACGATGCCAGCCCCCCGCAAGCGATCGGCGCCGACGATGGCGGCGAGGGCTGCCACCGCGGTCAGCCCGAGCCGGCAGAGCGCGTCGAGGCGCGCGAGGCGGTCGCGCGCGATGCCGGTCGCCTCGGCGAGGCGCCCGAGATCGGAGCCCGTCACGTGCGCGTGCGCGCGGAGAACCACGGCGCGCGGGCGCCGCGGGCGGCGCCCGCTGGCGGAGGACGTGAGCAAGAGGGCGGCGTTGGCGCCGCCGAACGCTGCCGAGAGCTTGAGCGCTGAAGAGAGCGGGCGGGGCTCGGCGCGCTCTAGCAGGTGAGCCGGCGCGTCGGGGTCGAGCTCGCCTTCGGAGGCCGCCGGTGGAGCGATGGACGCCTGGAGGGCGGCTGCTGCGGCGAGCGCCTCGAGCACGCCCGCGGCCCCGAGCGTGTGCCCTATCTGAGCCTTGAACGGGTGGACCACCGGCGGAGGCGCATCCGCGCCCGGCAGCGCGTCCGAGCCCTCCACGGCGCCGCGCGGCGAGAGCAGCGCGGCGATCGCGCGCGACTCCATCGCGTCGTTGTAAGGCGTCGCCGTGGCGTGGGCGCTGATCAGACCGACGCGCGAGGCAGGCCACCCGGCGTCGGCGAGCGCCGCGGCGCCGGCGCGCGCGAGCCCCGAGCCGGTTCGATCCGGGGCGGTGATGTGCACCGCGTCCGTGGACGCGCCGAAGCCGGCGACGCGGACGAACACCGGGGCGCCGCGGAGACGGTCCTCGCGGACGAGGGCGACGACGGCGGCGCCCTCGCCGAGCGCCATGCCGTCACGGCCGACGCGAAACGGGCGCGACCTGGACGCCGTCGTCGCGCGGAGCGCCTCGAAGCCGGCGGCGACGAAGATGCTGAGGGCGTCGTAGCCACCGGCGAGCACGAGATCGCAGGCGTCGCGATCGAGCCAGCGGAGACCGAGGCCGATCGCCAGGGTGCTCGCCGCGCACGCCGCGAGCAGGTGCGTGCGCAGCGGGGTCCGCTCGAGCCCGAACGCCGCGAGCGCGTCGTTGAACGGCGCGAAATACGTCGCGCGCGAGGCCAGCGCGGCGAGCGATCCGGCGTCGGCGCCCTCGGCGCGGGCGGCGAAGAACCGCTCCGCGGTGAGCATGCCGCCGCTGGAGGTGCCGAGGGCGATGCCGATGCGCTCGCCACGAAAACCCGGACGCACGCCCTCCAGCGCCGCGAGGGTCTGTGAGAGCGCCGCCTTCAGCAGGTCCGTGGCGCGATCGGCGCATGGATCAACGCCGAGCTCCGCCGGCGCGCGCGCGGCGAAGGGCCGCAGCAGGCCGGCGCGAGCCAGCTCCGCGTCGCGCGCGATCGCGACAGGCGCAGGCTCGCCAGCCCGAGGGACGCGGTAGGCGAGAGGGCCGAGGCCGAGCGCCGAGACAGCGCCCGAGGCGATGACGCAGGCGTCGCTCATGAGCCGCCCCCCGGCCGGAGCGCGTCGGGATCGACGAACGCGCGCGGATCCGGCGCGCGATCCCGCTCCTCGGCCTCGCAGATCACCGTGATGAGCAGCCCGGTCGAGGCCTGCGCGTAACGGACGTTGCCGCAGCCCATGCCCTCGGCGATCACGACCTCCTCGTCGAGCCGCCGCCGGCGGGCGCCCTCCGCCGTCGACCATGTGGTGCGGCGCGCGCCGATCACGCCTCGGTCGTTGACCCGCAGATCGATCACGGCGTCGCCGTCGCGCAGGACGAAGGAATCCGTGCTCTCGGCGCGCGAGTACCAGAGCAGCGTCCCCGCCGCCGGGTGGAGCATCCACCAGCGCAGGAAATCTACCGGCAGACCGCGGCGCGCAGCCCGCGGCGTCGAGGCGTCGCCGCGCCTCAGCAGATCGAGCGCGGGAACGGCGAAACGGAAGCGATCGCCGCGGGCCCACAGGTCGAGCGCGGTGGTGCCGCCCGGGCCGAGGAGGATCATCCGCAGCGCGCCCTCGGGCTCGAGGATGTCGCCCACCGCCGCGCGTGCGCGCCCTTCGATCGCCGGCGGGGCGACCGCGATCGCGCCGCGCGCCTCGAGCACGTGGCCTGTGCGCGGCTCCCGCAATGCCAGGCGGACGCGGAGCGTGCGCGGGCCAGCCCCCTCGACCTCGCGGCGGAGGCCTGCGAGGCGCTCGCGCCCCGCTCGCCACGCGGAGGGGTCGAGCCGCGCGGCGGACGTGCCCGCCGATGGGCCAGGCAGGAGGCGCGCTAGCTCGGCGTCGAGCGCGCCGCCGCGCCGCGGGGCGCTCGCGGCGCAGGCAGGGAGGCTCGCGAGCAAGAACAGGAGGCGCCCGGCGCTGACGAGGCGCCGCGCACGACGGCGGGGAGCGGGCGGCGACGTCGTCACGCGTCGCCGGGAGCGACCAGCAGGATGGCGTATCCCCGGTCGGGTGCGCCGCCCACGACGAGCACGCTCGCGAGGTCGCGGCTGGCGAGCGCCGCGACCGCCGCAGCAGCGGCGAACCCGCCGGCGCCCTCGTGATCACCTGAGCGCGACGCGAGCGTGGAGCGCCGCACCTCGGCCCACGGTGAGCCCTGCAGGCAGGCGACGAGGCGCTCCTCCTCCCGTCCGACGAACACGGCGGCTGGCGACGGGACGGTGGCCTGCGCTCGCAGGGCGACCTCTCCCGGAGCGCCGAGGCGCGCCGGCGCTGGCGCTCCCGCGAGCATCCCCACGCCGTCACCCCGCCAGGAGTTCCACCAGGACACCATCGCCACCGGGCGCGCCCCTCGCTCACGAACACGCGCGGCGCTCTCGAAGAGCAGCACGGCAGCGCCCTCGCTGCGGACACCGCTGCTGACGACCTGCGAGCAGATCGGACCGAGGCACCGCTCGATCATCGGGCTCGTCTCCTCGACGCTGCCCGCGGCGAGCGCCTCCCCCTCCCCGGCCGTGATGAGCTCGATGGCCGTGACCATGGCCGCCTCCGCGGTGGCTCCAAGATCGGCCATCGCGAACACCGGGCCACGGAGGCCCAGGTAGATGGAGGCATGCCCGACCGGCGACGAGGGGACCAGGTTCGGAAAATCGGCGGGGCTCGCGTACTTCGCGCCCTTGTCGTAGATGCGCCGCATGTAGGCGGTCGAGGCGTCGACGCTGCCAAAGGACGCGCCGACGATGGCGCCGGGCAGGGTGCGGCTCGGCGCGACGTCGGCTGCCGGATCGCCCGCGCCGGCCTCGGCCTGGACCGCACCACCGAGCCCGGCCTCCGAGAGGGCCGTGAGGATCGCGGCCGTCGTCAGCCGGCCAGCGCGGTCGAGCCGCCTCGCCCGCGCGAGATCGAGGTGCGCGGCCGCGTTGAAGGGGATGGCCCCTTCCGCTGGCGAAGGGCCAGGCTCGAGATACGCGGCGCCGCCGCGGGACGCGAGGACGCCGAGCGGGCCGATCGTCGCGGCCGCCGTCACGACGACCGAGCGCCGCCGGGGCGCGCTGCCGGCGTCGACCGGCGGTGGAAAACGGCCTGGCTGCGCGAGCACGAGCACGCTGTCCGTGCCGCCGAAGCCGAAGGAGTTCGACATCGCCGACCGGATCGGCGCCTCGCGCGCCTCCTTCAGGTGCACGAGCTGGCAGTCCGGATCGACCTCTTCGAGGCCGCCGGTCGGGGGCATCACGCCGCGCGCGATGGCGAGGGCGGTGATCGCGGCCTCGACCGCGCCCGCTGCGCCGAGCGTGTGCCCGATCTGCCCCTTCGATGAGGAGACGGCGATGCGGTTCACCTCGGGGCCGAGGCAGGCGCGCAGGGCGGCGCTCTCCATGACGTCGTTCAGCGGCGTCGCGGTGCCGTGCGCGTTGACGTAATCGAGATCCGAGGGCGTGAGCGCCGCGCACCGGAGAGCGTCGCGCATGACGCGCGCGGCGGTGCGCCCCTCGCGCTCGGGGTTGGTGATGTGATGGGCCTCGGCGCCGGTCGCCCATCCGCGGAGCTCGACGATCGGCTCCGCCCCGCGCGCGCGCGCGGCGTCCTCGGACTCGAGGAGCAGGAACGCCGCCGCTTCGCCGAGGTTCAGACCGGCGCGCCGCCGATCGAACGGGCGGCACGGCTCCGGATCGACGGCCGCGAGCGCGCCGAAGCCGGTGTACGTCAGCCGGCACAGGCCGTCGGCGCCCCCCGCGAGCACGCGGGTGGAGAGGCCGGCGCGGAGCCAGGCCGCGCCCAGCAACACGGCGTTCGCGCCGCTCGAGCAGGCGCTGCAGACGCTCCTCACCCGACGGAAAGGACCGACGGCCGCGCGGACGTGGTCGGCCGTCGAGGAGAGGGGATGCGAGAGCATCCGCTTCAGGGGGGCGATCGCGCTGGGGTCGTGCGACAGCCAGGCGAGCAAGTCCTCCGTCTCGAACATCCCGGCGGTCGTCCCGCCGACCACCAGGTCGACTGGGACGGCCCTCGGGTCGATGCCCGCGTGTCCGAGCGCCTCGCGGGCCGAGAGCACGGCCATCGCGTCGGTTCGAGACCACCCTTCCGCCTCGCCCGGCGGCGCGACCTCCTCGGGGGAGAGGTCGCGGACCTCCGCGGCGATGCGCCCGCGCGTCCCGGGGATCTCGAACAAGGAGAGCGGCGCGAAGGCCCGTTCTCCTGCGATGAGCCGGTCCATCGTCTCGCTCGCCCCGCGCGCCAGGGGCGAGACGACCCCGATGCCCGTCACCCAGATGCGCACGCCCGAACGGCTCTCTGCGGCGCGTTCACGCCGCCGCGGTCGACTTGACGATGTGGGCCACGAGCGCGTCCACCGATGCGAAGATCGGCCTCGCTTCGTCGCCCTCCGGGATGCGGACGCCGAAGCGCTCCTCCACGCTCATGGCGAGCTGGAGCGCGTCCAGCGAATCGAGGCCCAGCCCCGCGCCGAACAGCGGCGCGGCGTCGTCGATGTCGGCCGGCGTCTTCCCCTCGAGGTTCAGCTCCTCGACCATGAGTTCTTTTAATTTCTGCCGCACGTCCTGCGCGTTCATGAGCACGTCCCAGCGGGGTAGCACAATTCCGCGTCTTTCCACCAGGGGGCAGCGCTTTTTCTGACGGTTTGGTAAAGAGCGCCCATGGCCCTCGTCGACTACGCCACCTCTGCAGGCGTCGCGCTGCTTACGCTCAATGATCCGCCCGTCAACGGCTACACCCACGAGATGATGAAGGACCTCGACGCGGCCATCCTCGAGGCCCGCTTCGACAACGATGTCCATGTCATCGTCATCACCGGGCACGGCGAAAAGTTCTTCTGCGCAGGAGCGAACATCAACATGCTCCGCGAGTCGGATCCGACGTTCAAATACTACTTCTGTCTCCACGCGAACGAGACGTTGAGCCGCCTAGAGCACACGCCGAAGCTCTGCATCGCCGCGCTGAACGGCCACACGGTAGGCGGTGGTCTCGAGATCGCGATGGCCTGTGACCTCCGCATCGCCCGCAAAGGCGCCGGCAAGGTCGGCCTCCCCGAGGTCACGCTGGGCGTCCTTCCAGGCACCGGAGGCACCCAGCGCCTGGCCAGGCTCATCGGCAAGTCACGGGCGATCCAGCTGATGTGCGAGGGGCAGACGTTCGATTTCGAGACAGCGCTCGCGGTTGGCCTGATCAATGACGTCTGGGAGACGGCCTCCCATGACGAGTTCATGGACCGGATCCTCGCGTACAGCCACACGTTCACGCTGCCGGACCGCGCGGCGCTGGCGGTCGGGCGCATCAAGCGCGCCGTTCAGACGGGCTTCGAGGTAGGGCTCGAACAGGGGCTCGCCCTCGAACGAGAGCTCCAGGCCGAGCTGTTCACGTCGGAGGACGCCAGCGAGGGGCTCGCTGCGTACATGGAGAAGCGGAAGCCGGTGTTCCAAGGCAAATGAGCGCACGCCGCGGCCAATGCGCGCACGCCGCACGTCGCGCAATGCGCTGCCTCGCCCTTCTTCTCCGTGGGCAGCCGGATCGGATTGACGCCGCCTCGAATGTAGTAAAAATTACTTATTGCTGGTAACCTCGGAGGGTTGGACGATTTTCAAATCAGAGGGGGCTGCTGCACGTAAGTTCAGGCATGCAACAGCTTGTTGAGCATGGGCCCCTTCTGGAGCGGCCCAGCTTCGAGACCGTGTACACCGTCGGGCTGTCATTCCTCCGACAAGCGCTCCGCTGGCTCGGGGTGGCAGAGCGCGACGTCGACGACGTCCTCCAAGACGTCATGATCGCTGCGTATCACGCGCTGGATCGCTTCGATCCGAGGCGCTGCTCAGACGAGGCGCGCACCCGACATCCCCCCTGCGGCCACGCCTCAAGCCTGGAACGCGGGGCGCCACAAACGGCGAGCCCGCTCGGGGAGCCCCTTAGGCGCTGGCTGTTCGGCATCGCCTGGCGTCAGGTCGGCCACTATCGCGAGCGCGCCCACCGCCGCCGAGAGATCGCGGTCGGCGCCGGGGCGAGCTGGCCGTTCGAGCCCGCCGACCCCGGCTTGACCTCGGAACAGCTGCTCGCACGCGAGCAAAGCGGCCAGCTCGTCGGCAGGCTGCTCGGCGGGATCGACGCCGAGCGACGCGTGGTCTTGATCATGCACGATCTGCTCGATGTGACGACCGCCGACATCGCGCGCGACCTGGACGTGAAGGAGAACACGGTGCGCAACCGCCTCCGGCTGGCCCGCGAAGACTTCCGGGTGGCGGTGAAGCGCATGAACGCCGAGGACCGACGCGCACTCCACGATCCGCTGAGCCTCCAGGTCGCCGAGCGCTCCCGCGGGGCGGACGAAGAGTCGCTCATGAGCACCGCCAGGCTGATCCCGGAGGTGCCGGACGCTACCCGGCGCAGGATCTGGCTCGCCGTCATGCGCGCGATCGCCGAGGCGCACGCTGCGGGCCCGAGCGCCAACGCTTGCGCCGCGCCAGCTCCGTAGGCGACCGCCGCACGCACCGAAAGGAGGCCAGCGCAGCCGAGGGCCCGGGGCCGGCCGCTCTCAGCGCTCCAGCATCCTGCCGTAGTGCTCGGCGAGCGCCGTCCCTCCCAGGCGGGAGAAGAAGGAGGAATAGCATATCCAGATCGCCAGCCCGTTCATGTCGTCGAAGATCGGCGGGAGATACGGAGGCGGGCGGATGATCCCGTCGGTCACGTGCGCGTGGAGGACAGGGACGTCCTCGTGCGCGACCTTCCCCACGAACAAGAATGGAATCAGCATCGCCCGATCGTGCTGAATGGCCGCGCGCATGAAGGCGTAGTTGAGGACGATCCCCTTGCAGTAGCAGGCGTCCTTCGTGAACGGCGCCCCTCCCGCAAGCACGCCGCCGCGGAAGACGCGCCTGGCATTCTGGAAGCACTCGTCTTCTTCGTAACCTTCGGTGCGGTACCACTCGAACACGTCGAGGAACGACGCCCCGTCCTCCGCCTTGTCCACCGCGAGGATGCGGTCGTTCAGCTTCTTCGCGCGACGCGGAGTGCTCCTGAAGGTGAGGATCTCCAACAGAACGGCGAGCCCTTCCTGCACCGCCGTGGTGCGCGGAGGCCCCTTCGCGAGCCAGCGCGCCACCGGCTGAGCTTGCCCGTTCAAGCTGGTCGCCACGTGCACCCACCCCTCGTGCGCCTCGAGGATGTCGACATCGCTCTTGGAGAACATCGCGCCGCTCCGGATCTTCACGTAGTCGCTGCCGGCGGCGGCGTCCGCGAGGAGCGAGTCGTCCACCTGCACGCGGATCGACGCGCCGCCGAAGAAGCGGTCGAAGCGGGCGTTCAGATCGAGCGCCGCCATCTCCGCCGTGATCTCCCGCTGCTGCGACGGGCCGAGCCGCTCACCGCCGATCGCCGTAAGGAGGTCGTAGAGCACGAACCCCATGTCCCGCACGCTCGTCTTTCCGTCTGGCAGCTTGTCCTTCGGGGATCCGTAGAGCTCGCGGGACAGCGCGTAGAACGCCTTCGTTCCCCGTCCGATGAGCATGCTCACGACCTTCCGGTACTCGTCCGCCGTCGCGCGGAGGATCTGCCCGAGCCGATCGCGCTTGCCGAGCTCCCGCTCGGCGTCGCGCAGGATCTCCTCGAGCTCGCGCTGCTTGGCCTCCGGGTCGAACCCCAGATCGTCCGAGTAGGCGACCTGCGGCAGCTCGCGCTGCTTCGAGCGGACAAATTGCTCTTCGACGTCCGCCTCCCAGCGGAGCGCCTGGAGGATGCGGATCGGCCGCTGCGCATCGAGCACGCGCTGGGCCAGCGTCGCGAGGATCTCCTTGTAGGAACGCCACGGCCCCGCGACCGGCGGGAGCGGCGCGTGCGGGATCGGTCCGTCGTGCAAGCTCAGGGACTCGAGCGGCGCCGACGGCGCTTCGCCGCTCTCCGCGCCGCCTTGCCCAGGGCCGCCCTGGCCGTCGGTCGCGGCCGCTCCCGCGCCGTCCTCCGCCGCGCCAGCGCTGCCGCTGCTCGGCTCGTCCGCCGGCTGGCTCACCTCGAGCTCGCGCTGCGCCTCCACGTCCGCCGCGTGCGCCCCTCTCCTCTCCCGGGCCTCAGAGCTCTGCGCCATTGCGATCGATTGCTAACACCGGCTCACCTGTCCGAGCAAACGTCCACGGGCCAGGACAAGCGCCGCGGGGAGAGCCGGCTTCGCCGGGTCCTTGTCGGCATCGCGGCCTCGGGGTACGAGCCCTGCCCGTATGAGCGATCCCGAGCACAGGAATGACGCCGAGACGACCGCCGATGAGGAATCGACCGCCCTCTCGGATGCCGCGCTCCTCGAGCGCACAGCGGAGGGGGCCAGGCGGCTCCGCTCGGCGATCGCGGCGGCGGTGGTAGGGCAGGACGAGGTCGTCGAGGCCATGCTGATCACGCTCGCCGCGCGCGGGCATGCGCTGCTCGTCGGCGTCCCGGGGCTCGCCAAGACCCTGCTCGTGTCGTCGCTCGCGAGGGCGCTCGACCTCAGCTTCGGGCGCGTCCAGTTCACGCCTGACCTGCTGCCCGCCGACATCACGGGGACCGACGTGCTGCACGAGCAGCACGGGTCGCGGAGCCTGCGCTTCCAGCCCGGCCCCATCTTCCACAACCTCGTCCTCGCGGACGAGGTGAACCGGACGCCCCCGAAGACGCAGGCCGCCCTGCTCGAGGCGATGCAGGAGCGCAAGGTGACCGTCGGGACCACCACGCACGCCCTCCCCGACCCGTTCCAGGTGTTCGCGACGCGAAACCCGATCGAGCAGGAAGGGACCTACCCGCTGCCAGAGGCGCAGCTCGACCGCTTCTTGCTGGAGATTCACGTCACCTACCCGAGCGAGGCCGAGGAGCGCGAGGTGGCGCGACGGACGACCTCGGGGAAGCCGCCGGCGATCGCGGCGGTGCTCAAGGCGAGAGAGGTGCTGGCGATCGGGCGCCTCGTCCCGAGGATCCCGGTGACCGACGAGGCCGTGGACCTCGCGGTGCGCCTCGCCAGGGCGACGCGGCCGGGGGCGGAGCGCGCAGCGCAGGAGGTCCGGGACTACGTGCGCTACGGCGCGGGGCCGCGCGGGAGCCAGGCGCTGGTGATCGCCGCCAAGGCGCGCGCTGCGCTCCGCGGCGAGGCAGCGGCAGACGTGGACGACGTGAGGGCGCTGCTGATCCCGGCGCTGCGGCACCGGATCGTGCTGTCGTACCGCGCCGAGGCGGACGGCGTCCGCGACGTCGACGTGCTGAGCGCCGTGGAGAGATCGGTGCGCTGAGCGGCGCCGCGGCGCGGACGCCCATCACCGGGCGCGAGGCGCCTGTTGCTGCGCTTCCTTCACCGGCGTGACCGCCTTCATGGCCTTCAGATCCAGCGCGAAGCGCAGCGTCCCCGGCCCGCGCCCGTCCCAGCTCACCGCGACGACGCCGCTCTTCTTCAGGCTCAGGCCGGCCCAGCCGCCGTCGCCGAGCAGCGACGTCACAAGCGCCGACAACGAAGGCTCGTGCCCCACCAGCGCCAGCGGCTGAGCCCCCTGGTGCTGCGAGAGCAATCGGAGGATCTCGGCCGTGTCGCGCGAGGGAGAGAGCTCGGCCACGACCGACACCTCGTCGGTCAGCCCGGCGGCCTCGGCGATGATCTCCGCGGTCTGCACCGCGCGCACGAGGGGGCTCGTCCAGATCATCCCAGGACAGCGGTCCTTCTGCTTCGCGAGCCATTTGGCGACGCGCCGGGTCAGCTTGCGCCCCTTGCCCGTCAACCAGCGACCTGCGTCGCCGAGGTCCGGCGCGTCATCCACGGCATGGCCATGGCGAATGATCAGGATCTCCATGACCTGACCTTAGCTTGGACGAGCGCCAGCCGGGGAGCGCCGTCCGCGCGAAAGGGGCGGCGGCGCCACCTCGAGGCCCATCAGAACTCGCACTGATGGGTCGCATCGTTGCAGTGCGAGCCCGGCGCCACGAAGGGACAGATGCTCCCGCGGAAGTTCTCGCACGGGAAACCGCACGTGAATGAAGTGTGCGTGTAGCAGATCTGCCCCTCGTCACAATCGGCATCGGAGGCGCATCGGCAGTTGAAATCGTCAGGGAACCCGTTCCCGTTTTCATCAAGGCCGTTGCAGCACTCCGTCATGTAGACGTCGCTCGCGCTGCAGTCCTCGTCCGCGCAGTCCAGCGCGCCGTCGCAGTCGTTGTCGATCCCGTCGGTGCACGCGCCGGTCCCGAACTCGGGGCCAGGCGCGGCGCCGTTCGCGCAGCTCCGGCATGAGCCGAAGGTGGCGCAGCCAGGATCAGCGCAGTCGACGTAGTGATCGCCGTCGTTGTCGATGTCGTCGTCACAGATCTCGCGCGGGTTCGGGACGATCTCGACGTTGAGCACGAAGGGGCCCTCGTTCGGTCCGCTCGCGGGATCGATCGTGAAGCCGTCGAGGAAGACGAAATACGTGCCGGGGTACAGGATGCCGAAATCGAGCAGGGAGGCCCGCGACCCGCCGCTGTCGTCGTCGCAGCCGATCTCCCGGCCGGAATTGCAGACGCCCGTGCGGACGTAGAGCGCCGTGTCGAAGGCCGACCCGCGCGAGTCGACGTGCACGCGCGACGGCGCGGTGAGCACGAAGAAGAAGACCGCCTCGCCGGCGTCGCCGCCGCACTCACCCCGGGTCTCGCTCACGTGCCCGGTGGTGTCCCCCGTGTACGTGCCAGTCCCGGGGATGCGCTTCGGCGACAGGCAGTTGGCCTGCTCGAGCACGCACACGGGGCTGCTCGCGCAGTCCGGGTCCTGGCAGTCGACCAGGGCGTCGCCGTCGTCGTCGACGTCGTTGTTGCACCGCTCCGGCGTCGGCTCGCAGTTCGGCGCGAAGGCGCAGGCGCTGTCCGCGCAGTCGACGCGCTCATCGCAGTTGTTGTCGACGCCGTCGTCGCAGATCTCCGGCACGCAGCGCCGGCAGGCCGGCGCGGAGACGCACTGCGGATCCGCGCAGTCGACGCGCCCGTCGCAGTCGTTGTCGGCGCCGTCCTCGCACCGCTCCGGCGAGCCGGGCGGCTCGCACGCGCAAGGGGAGATGCCGCGGCAGTCGGGATCGCCGCAGTCGACAAGGAGGTCGCAGTCGTCATCCTCGCGGTTGTCGCAGCGCTCGCGCTGGGCGCTGCAGGCGCAGAGCGGCTCGGAGCCGCAGTCGGGGTCGTCGCAGTCGAAGGCGAGATCGCAGTCGTCATCGGCGCCGTTGCCGCACTTCCCGGCCTCCGAGGTGGAGCAGCCGCAGGCCGGCGTCCCCGAGCAGTCCGCGTCGAAGCAGTCGACGATCGTGTCGCAGTCGTCGTCGGCGCCGTTCTGACAGCGCTCGCCGGCGGGGCTCGGGGTACAGCCGCAGATCTCCCCCGCTGCGCAGGCGGGATCGAAGCAGTCGCTCACGCCGTTGCAGTCGTTGTCCGCGGCGTCCGTGCAGATCTCCGGCGCGCCCGGGAAGACGGACGGGTTGAGGTCGTTGCAGTCGCTCCCGCCGCAGAACGTCGGGCCGACGCCGTCCCGATCGTCGTCGCGGGGGCGATGCTCGCAGCGCCCGTCCGCGCAGTCGTCGCTCGTGCAGTCGTCGCCGTCGTCACAGTCCGTGGGGCCGCCGCACGCGTCGAAGCCTCCGACGCCCTCGCCTCCGTTCGATGAGGTCGACATGCTGCCGCTCGTCGCGCCACCAAAGCCGCCCCCTCCAGCGCTGGCGTTCGAGAGGTCGGGGAGGCTCGTCCGGCCGCACGCTCCCGCCAGGACGCCGAGCGCCGCCCATGCGCCGAGCGCCATGAGGTACCGTCGAATCCGGGAAGGCCGCGGAAGCGCCCCCTCGACCCACGCTGAAGAGCCCGGCTTCATCTCTCACCCTCTCGCACCGGCCGCACGGTGCCCGCGCTTCGGTCCACTTTACAACCCCGAGTTTCCAGGAAAGCAAGTTCTGATCCGCTGGCGCTGGCCGGTCGGCAAGGCGCTGGTCTGGAGCGCGCTGCCTCGCTCTGGCCCGAGCAGCTGCGAGGGCTGCTCACGAGCTGGCCTGCACGCCGAGCCGGCCAGCTCGCGCCACGGGATCAGTTGCGGGTCGGAGCATCCGCGTGTAACGAGGGCCGGTGGGCGCGCAGCTCCAGATCGAGTACGAGCGGCCGCCTCCTGGTCTCCAGCGCGGGCGTTACCCTGCGCCACAATGGGTCATCCTGGGGATCGGTGCCGCGGTGGTGCTCATCGCAGCCGCCGTGCTGATCTGGCGAGCGCGGCGCGCCTTCAGCGCACGCGGGAGAGGCGGACCCGGCTCCTCGAGACGAGGGTGACGGGAAACGGGAAACCAGGCGAGCACTTCAGGGGGAGGAGGAATGATCGACCGCGGTGCGATCGCGGGTTGACACCGAGCGGACCGGACCGGTAGGCACCATAGAGGGATGCGCACCCGGTCGGCCGATGTAGAGAGCCGACCGAGCGCGCGACGAGCCTGCAACAGCCGGGGCCCAGAGACGCGCCCCAGTGAGGCCCTTTGGGTCCTGAAGAACACCGCGCAACCGCGGCCCGTGGATACATGGCACCGATCGAACGTGGCGTTGAGCTTGTGCATCGCGTGATCGCGCAACTGAAGAAGCGCCCTTCCAGCCATACCGCCGAGGGAGCGAGCCAGGCGGCGCTCGATGCGCTCGAGTCGAGGCTGATGGTCGAGCTGCCGCCCACGCTGCGGGCGTTCCTCGAGTTCGATTTCAGGCTCGATAGCCTGGGCCCGCGGTTCAAGGGGCGGCATCGCTTCGGCCAGGATCCGTCGGCGCCTCGACCGAAGCTCACCTCGGTTCGCAAGCTGGCCGAGGCGAAGACCGACCTCGGCTGGACCGAATCGCGGCTCCGGGCCAAGGTCGTGAGGCTGCCCAACCTCCCCGGTCAGCCGTGGAACGCGCTCTACCTCGGGGAGGCCAGGCGGGACGGCGAGCTCGTCATCCTCGGCCTCGACAACGAGGACACGAACGTCCGGGTATTCCCGCGCTACACCGCGTTCGACCTGTACCTCGCCGAGCAGTGCGGCCTCATCAAGCTGCGCGAGTCGCAGCGGCTCGAGGACCTCGAGTCGCACGTGGCGCTCAACCCCGAGCTCGGGTCCGCCGAAGAGGACGACGAGGGCGACACGGAGTATTGATCGCGCGGCCGCGACGCCCTCACCCCGGCGCCGCTCGGCCGTGAACGACGTCGGTGACGAACGCGATGGCTGCCGGTGCAGGAGCGCTCCACTTCCGGTTCCGGGTGGACGACGGCGACCCTCGTGACCGGCTCGACAAGCTCGTCGTCCACCTGCTCGACCGCGCCGGCCATGCGGCCTCTCGCGCGGCGGTCCAGCGGTGGATCGCCGCCGGTCGGGTCCTCGTCGACGGGGAGCCCGCGCGCGCGTCGGTGGCGGTGCGCGCAAGCGCGCAGGTCGAGGTCCACCCCGAAGAGCCGTCGCCCTCGCCCACCGCGGCCGATCCCGACGTGGCCATCCCGGTGGTGTACGAGGATGAGCACCTGCTCGTCATCGACAAACCCGCCGGGCTCGTCGTGCATCCGGCCCGCGGCCACGCGTCTGGCACGCTGGTCAACGGGCTGCTCGCCCTGCCCGGGTTCGCCCTGGCGCCCGCCGATCCGCGCGATCCCATGGGCCATGTCCGCCCGGGGATCGTGCACAGGCTCGACCGAGGGACGAGCGGCCTGCTCGTCGTGGCGAAGGACGAGCCCACCCGCGAGGCGCTGAAAGATCGGTTCGCCAGGCACGCGATCGAGCGCGAGTACGCCGCGATCGTCGCCGGCGAGGCGCGAGACGCCACCTACGACACGCTCCACGGCCGGCACCCGACCGACAGGCTCCGGTTCACGTCGTGGATCCGCGGCGGCGCCGGCGCACCCGGCTCTGGAGCCGGCGCGCCCGGTTCACGCGTCGCCATGCCACGCCGCGCCGTGACGCACGTCCGCGTGATCGAGAGGCTCGGCGACGCCGCGACCGTCGTCGCGTGCTCGCTGGAGACGGGCCGCACCCACCAGATCCGGGTGCACCTCGCCGAGCGCGGCAGGACACCCGTCCTCGGAGACCCCCTCTACGGCAAGCCGCCAAAGAAGCCGGCGGTACGGGCGATCGCAGAGGAGCTGGGCCGGCAAGCCCTCCACGCGCGCGTGCTCGGGTTCATCCACCCCGCCACGCAAAAGCCCGTCCGCTGGGAGAGCGCGCTGCCAGCGGACATGCGCAAGGCGCTCGACCAGCTGCGGGCGCTCGCTACCAGATCTTCGATTTGATGTGGCCCTTGGACTTGATGAGGATGTCGACGAGGGCGCGGTCGTAGAAGTTCTTCTGGTAGAGGTCCGGCGCGACGCGGCTCTTGTAGAGGGCGCGCCCTTCCTCGATCTCTTCGGACAGGACCGTGAAGAGGTCATCCTGCTGGATGCCCTGCACGATCTTCTCCTCGTTGTAGAGCGAGAGATCGCTCGCGATGGCGCGCGCGAGGCGGCGCGCCGCCTCTTCCGTTTCAATCAAGGGCATCCGTCTCTCCTCCAGGTTCGCCAGCCGGGGGCACGCGCTCCCGAGCCGACGGGGGCCTAGGATGCAGCAGCCCAGGCGGCGCTGTCAAAGTAGCTCGTCGTCCGACGACCCGACCCCGCACCCGGGCGGCGGCGCGAGGGGCGCGGCGGGCATATGGGTGGTCGCGCCGGGCGCGCCGGCGGCAGGCCGATCCGCTTCCTGGCGCGCCGCGGCGAGGGCGGCGAGCCCCGAGAGGAGCGGGAACGCGACCAGCGCGTAACGCCCGGCACCGAAGAACACGGCGTGCGTCGCCGCGGTCGCAGCGAGGACGGCGAGCGCGGCGCCTACGAGCACCGGCGCCTGGAGGAGCGCGCGACCCTTGAGCAGCGCGAGGCCGAGGAGCGCGAGGTAGCCAACCCATGCGTGGACGTGCAGCGCGGCGACGACCCCCAGCGCGAACAGCGCGAGCCGAGCGATGTCGAGCGCGCGGTGCGCGAGCGAGGGACGGCGAGCTGCGCCGGGCGCCTGCGCGGGCCTGCGCGCCGCCCACACGAGCGCGGCGAGGAGGACGACGCGCTCGAAGACGGTCTCGACGGCGCCGAGCGCGACCTTGTCGGCCTCGCTGAACGCCGACGGGTTCGAGGCGTGGAGGTACCACCCGGCCGCGCCGCAGTAGTCGAACGTCGCCGCGAGCTTCCTGGGCACGAGCCCGAGCCATTCGCCCGGGTGCTCCGCGATGTACCGGCGCGCCTCACGGCCGAAGCAGGCGTCCTTGCCGGCTTCGTCGAAGACCTCGCGGCACGCCTCGGGGACCTGGACCGGCGCCCAGGCGCCGGTGGACGCCGGGTCCGCTCCGATGAGGAGATTCCATCCGCCGTTCACGCTCACCAGGGCGCACTGGTTCATCCGCAGGCAGTTGCGCGCGGTCCAGGGCGCACACACGAGGAGCGCCGCGATGACGGCCAGCAGGACGGGCGCCGCGCGCGCGGCAAGCGAGGGCAGGAGCCGGGGAGCGCCTGCAGGCGGAGAGCCCGAGAGGGCGAGGCCGGCGAACAGCGGCGCGAGCAGGAGCGCCTGCGGGCGGACGAGGGTGGCGGCGCCGATGAGCAGCCCGATGACGGCGAACGGGGCCAGCGCGGGGCGGCGATCGCGCGCCCTCGCGGACGCCCACGCCGCGCAGGCGACGAGCGAACCGGTGACGCCCTCGGTCATGAGCGCCGGGGTGTACGCCACGAGCCCGGGGTGGAGGGCGACGAGCCCGCCGGAGAGCGCCGGCACGGCGCGCGAGCGCGGCGCGGCGCGGGCCGCCAGGCGATGGACGGCGAGCGCCGCGAGCGCGCCGAGCACGGCGTTCAGCAGCATCGCGACCGCGGGGTGCGCGCCGAGCAGCGCGTACAGCGCGCCGACCGCGCCCGGATAGCCCACCGGGTAGTGCGCGGCGTACGTGACGACGCCGTCCGGCCATAGCCACGTGTAGCCGAGCCCCGCCGCGATCCGCTCGGCGATGCGCTGGTAGTACGCCCCGTCGGCGGTGGGCGGGAAGCGCCCGGCCGCCCAGGCGACCATGGCGAGCCGCGCGGCGAGGGCGAGCGCGAAGATCGCGCCCGCGTCGCGCCGACGCGCGCCGACCGAGGCGCCGTCGCTCATGACGAGCGCGCGAGCGACAGCGGGAAGCGCGCAAGCAAGCCGGTGGCCCGCAGCGCAGCGACGACCTCGCACGCGGGCAGACCGACGACGTTCGAATAGGAGCCGTCGATGCGCGCGACGGCGAAGGCGCCGATGCCCTGAATCGCGTAGGCGCCTGCCTTGTCGAGCCCCTCGCCGGTCGCCGCGTACGACGCCACCTCGCCGTCGTCGAGCTCGCGGAAGCGCACCCGCGTCACGACCGTCTCGGCGTGGAGCGCCTCGGCGAGGCCCGGGGCGGATGCCGTCGCGACGTCGGCCCGATCGCCGCCGGCGATCGCGAACCGCGTCCAGACCTGGTGCTCGCGGCCCGAGAGGGCGCGGAGCATGGCGCGCGCGTCGACCTCGTCCCGCGGCTTGCCGAGGATGGAATCACCGAGGATGACCGACGTGTCGGCGACGAGGATCGCGCCCGCCCCGGCCGCCTGGCGCAGGCGCCGCGCGGCCGCGAGCTTCGCCAGGGTGACGCGCTCCAGGTAGGCAGCGGCGTCCTCGCCGGCGCGCCCCGCCTCGTCGACCTCGGCTGCCGCGACGCGGAGAGGCAGGCCGAGCGTGGTCAGGATCTCTCGCCGGCGCGGCGAGCCAGAGCCGAGCAGGAGCGGGTGTGAGTCGTCGATCATGGTCGTGCGGACGCCGGCGGCGCCGGCCCCGGCCGGGCGTGGTCCTAGCACGGCGCCAGCGCGACCGCGGAGCACGACGCAATCCGACGCAATCCGACGCAAACCCGGCCTCGGACGCCAGCGGATCGCGACGCGTCGATTGCTCTTTTGACTCTCCCCCCGGCAGTAGTAGAGGGTCGGGCGCGATGCGCGCCAACCGGAGGGAGCCTGCACGATCGAGCCTCCCGCTGCTGGTGGCGTCCGGGGTCTTCATGGCGGCCCTCCTTCCGGCGCCGGTGCGCGCGGACGAGTGCGCGCCGGCCAGCGGGCTGTCGGGCTGTATCGATGCTGACAACCTCTGGCCTCACGCAGGCGGCGGCCCTTTCTTCGCCGTGGGGAGCACAGGGACGGCTCCGAGCGCGAAGGCCTCGTTCGGCCTCGTGGCGAGCTACCTGTCGCGGCCAGTGGGCCTGCGCACCGCCTCGCCCGACCCCGAGGGGACGGTCATCCATGCGCTGGACAACATGGTCGACGCGACCTTCCTGGCGTCGTTCGGGCTCACCGATCGCCTGGAGGTCACGGTCGCCGCTCCCGTCACCCTGTACCAGGACGGGGCAGGCTTCTCCGACGTCCTCGGCACCGACACGGAGCTCCAGCGCAGCGTGATGCGCGACGCTCGCCTGGGCGCCGCGCTCGCGATCTTGCCGCCGGCCCAGCGTGGTCCGCTCGATGGCTTCTCGCTGGCAGCGCGCCTCGATCTGGGCGTGCCGACGGGCGACGGATCGGTGTTCGCCAGCGCCGGGACCGTGACGCTCGCGCCGAGCGTCACCGCAGCGTACCGCCTCGGCAAGCTCCTGCTCGCGACCGAGGTCGGGGCCCGGCTCCGTGGCTCGAGCACGCTGATCGACGCCGAGGTCGGCCCACAGCTCCTCGGCGCCCTCGGCGCCTCGGTCGACGTGCTCCCGGACCGCTGGCTCTCGGCGTCCGCGGAGGCGTTCGCCCTCTACACGCTCGCCGAGCAGCCCGCCGGAGCCCCGGCGCTGGTGCCGGCGGAGTGGATCCTCTCGGCCACGAGCGCCCCGCTGCTCGCAGGCGACGTCTCGCTGTCCGCGGGCGGCGGCGGCGCCATCCCGTTCGCCTCGGGCGGCGCGCTCACCGCGCCGCGCTTCCGGTTCAACCTGGGGCTCCGCTATGCGCCGACGGGGCGCGATGCAGACGCCGACGGCGTCCTCGATCGCGACGACGAGTGCCCGCTCGTCGCGGAGGATCGCGACGGCTTCCAGGACGGCGACGGATGCCCCGATCCCGACAACGACGGCGATCGGATCCCCGACGGTCGCGACAGGTGCCGGGACGAGCCCGAGACGATCGACGGCTTCCAGGACGGCGACGGCTGCCCGGATGCAGACGACGACAGCGACGGCGTCCCGGACGACGCCGACGCCTGCCGGAACGCCGCCGAGGACCGCGACGGCTTCCAGGACAGCGACGGATGCCCCGATCCCGACAACGACGGCGACGGGATCCTGGATGCGCGCGACACGTGCCCCATGGGCGCGGAGGACGTCGACGGCTTCAAGGACGACGACGGATGCCCCGATCCCGACAACGACATCGACCAGGTCCCTGACGCCAGCGATCAGTGCCCGGGCAACGCCGAGGATCGCGACGGCTTCCAGGACGACGACGGCTGCCCCGAGCGCGACAACGACGAGGACGGCGTGGCCGACGCGGCCGACGCATGCCCCGTGACCGCCGAGACGATCGACGGAACGAACGACGCCGACGGCTGCCCTGAGCCGGCCGGCAGGTCCTTGCCGCGGTGGTCCGGCGATCAGGTCGTCCTCGACGGCCTGGCCCGCTTCCCGGCAGCGAGCGCCCGCGTGCCGCCGGCCCTCGCGGCGCAGCTCGCCATGATCGCCCAGCTCATGCGCGGGCGCATGCCCCTCGACATCGTCATCGTGGAGGCCTACGCCGATCGTGAGGGCGATCAGTCCACGCGCGCCCTCGAGCTCGCGGGCGCGCGCGCGGGCGCCGTCAAGGAGCTCCTTGCAACCGCGGGCTTGCCGGCGGACCGGATCACGGCCGCCGCTGGCGACCCATCAGCCAAGCGCGCGCCTGGCGCGCCCCAGATCGAGGTGACGGCGACCCGCGCTCGGCGCTCTGAAGGAGCCCCGGGTGCTCCGGGCGCAGCCCCCTCGACGACCGGAGAAAAGAAACAGCGATGAATGTCCTCGAGGCACGCCGTGCCCGCCATTTGATCATCCGCCTCGACCGGGGCGAGGAGCTCCCTGCTGCGCTGGTGCGCGCGCTCGATGAGGCCGAGGCGCGCGCCGGCTGGATCGAGGGGGTAGGCTCGCTGGAGAAGGCCGAAGTGGCGCTGTTCGATCAAGCTTCCCGCACCTACGCGAAGACGCGCGTCCTCGACGGCCCGTGCGACGTGGTGGCGCTCTCGGGGAACATCGCGCTCCAGCAGGGAGAGACCTCGCTTCGGCTGTCGGCCACGCTGGCCCGCGAGTCGGGCGTCGGCCTCCAGCTCGCCGCCGGCGAGCTCGTGTGGGCGCGCGTCTACGGGCTCGAGCTCCGCGTCACGGCGTTCGACGATCTACCCCTGGTGCGGGTGTTCGACGATCGAACGGGCGCGATGCAGCTCGCGACCCAGTCGTCCGCCATCCCCGCGCTCGCGGGCGAACCGCCCCGCCTGGCGCCTCCGGCGCACGCCGCGGAGCTGCCGCGCGCGACGCCCCCGGCGCCCGCCGTGGAGCCGCCTCGCGCGACGCCCCCGGCGCCGGCCATCGAGCCGCTGCGCGCGACGCCTCCGGCGCCCGCCGTGGAGCCGGCGCGCGCGGCCTCGACGGGCTCCGCGGAGCTCGCTGCCGCGCCGCTACCGCAGCGCCCGACCCGTCCTCGCCAGGAGGACGAGCTCTATCCGGAAGTGGGCGACAGCGTGACCCACTTTCACTTCGGCGACTGCACCGTGATCAGCTCGGACGGCGAGCGGATCCGCCTCCGCCAGGAGCGCGACGGCCGCGTGCGCGAGGTCTCGCTGACGATGCTCCGCATCGAGCCTCCCACCGTCGACGCAGCGACAGGCAGGAAGCAGTTCCGCCTCGCGCGGAAGAACTGAGAGCGACCGCGCCACCTCGTCGAGAGGTGGCGGACGGCGCCTGCGCGCTCAGAAGACGCGCTGGGCGATGTGGATCGAGTCCCCTGCCTGGAGCGGCACATCGGGGATCTTGTTGTCGATGATGTCCTCGACCGAGACGGTGGTGAACACCGTCTTGCCCTGAGACTTCCTGCGGATCGTGACCCGATCCTTGTCCGCGATGCTGTTGAACCCTCCCGCCATCGAGATGGCGCGGAGCAGCGTCATGCCGGGCTGGAGCGGCAGGGACCCGGGCTTCTGCACCTCGCCGAGCACCTCGACCCGCTTCGAGTTGTACTCCTTGATGCTCACGCTCACGCTGGGATCGGTGAGGACCTGCCCTTCCATGAGCTTCGCGCGCACGAGCTCCGCCACTTCCTGAGGCTCGAGGCCCGACACCTTGAGCCGCTTCACGTAGGGGAAGTCGACGGTGCCATCCGGCGCGACGGTGAACGTCGAGGGCAGCTTGTCTTCTCCGACGATGCGGAGCTCGAACACGTCGCCGACCCCGATGGTCGTCGCCTCCACCGGCGCAGGGAGGTTCGCTGGCTGGGGCGTTCGCGATGAGCACGCAGCGAGCGCCAGCGTGAGCACGGCGGCGGTCCACCGACCAGCACGCCGCATCACATGAACCAGCGCACGCCCAGGTAGGCTTCGAACTGCTGCCATCCGAGGTAGTTCGGCGTCGTCTCGCCGGCAGGCGTCAGCGATGTGCTGCTGATGTTGTTGCCGTAACGCAGCGTCGAGTTGATGCCCAGCGAGTCCCCTATCCGGTACTCGCCGAACAGGGACGCGTCGACGCGGACGTCTGTCCAGGGATCCGCAGATGTGGAGGCGGCCCCGTTCCCCGGAATCGCGGGATACACGTGGGCAGCCACGCCGCCGTCGGCGATCAGCAGAAAGCGTCCGCCGAAGAAGTAGGTGAGCTTGAGGTAACCGCGATCGCGCTCGTAGTAGGTCGAGAGATAGCTGTCGTGGAAATCGCGCGTGAAGCCGGCCGACAGCGACGACAGCGCGAGCGTGGCCGCCTCGGGATCGGCCGACGGGTTCGGCGTCAGATACCACTTCAGCTCGAGCTGGCCGATGACGCTGTCGAAGTCGTGCACCTCGGCCTGGCTGTCTGACGTGTAGAAGCTCGCGCCCCAGCCGGCCATCGCGAGGAGGCCAAACGACGACGTCACGAGGCCGTTGATGCCGAGCTGCGCTCGCAGGGGATGAGAGGAGAGCTGGGCAGCCGGGTTCGGGTAATTCACGAACCCGAGCGACGCGTCGTAGATGAGCGCGGTGCGGGGCAAGAAGCGCCAGCGACCCCGCGTCCGGATCGTGTGGTGCAAGTTCGTCAGGCTGTCGAACTCGTCGACCTCGAAGAACGTGCCCAGGAAGCGATAGCCTAGCCGCCAGTCGAGCAGCCCCCCGCCCGGCGTCCACACGAGCTCCGCCCCCGCGTCGGCGTGGACGCGCCGAAAGCTCTGGTTGGAAATCCCGAGATCCGAAGAGGCGATGGTCCGGCCGAGCGACGCATCGAGGATCCCGGACCAGGGGCGCCGGGGCAGGATCGTCAGCTTGGCGTCGAGCAGGCCGCCGATGTTCCGCTGCTCACTCAGCCGGTCCTTCCCTACCTCGCTGCCGGACACAGGGAAGAACTCTTCATAGGTCGCGGCGATGCCGGCGCGAAACTCGACGTCCGGCGGCGGCGCGTCGGGCGTCACCTCGTAGCGCTGCTGGCTCAGCGTCGAGAGCGAAAACGACGGCGTGATACGGAGCCGCAACGAGCCAACAGGCCCGAGATCGTCGAGGCCTGCATAGTCGTCTTCGTCTCTGCGGAAGAAGTTGGAGTCATAGCCGAACTCCGCAGCGACTCCGGGATGCAGCTCGAGATCGCCGGTGCGTATCCCGATGCCCTCGGTGTAGCGCCGGTCCTTGAGCCACGGCTGATCCTGCGCCAGGGCCAACGCCGGGGACAGAGTGAGTGTGACTGCGGCAGCGGCTATGGTTTCACGAAGTTTCATCGCCTATTGGGCAGTGGCAATCCGAGAGAGGCGGTCGCCTACCGAAAACAGCTACTGCACGCAGGCGGCTCGATGATGATCTGGCTGACGGGATACTCGGAAGGATCGTCCTTGGGGAGGTTCGGATCGATCGTCGCCGTCACGGCGCTATCGCCGATAAAGCCCGCTTCCTGTCCGATGCACTGGTTGGCCTCGGCCGTCAGCTGCTCGGTCCGCTGCCGCAGCACCGTCAGGATAGTGAACTCATGGTTGGAGAGATCGACGTCACGCCGATTCACGGCGAGCTCCAGGCCCTGCCGCCGCTCGCGGGCGGAGCGGATGGCGACATCGATCTGATTCAGCTTGTCGTCAAGACAGAGCGTCTTCACGACGTCGCGCTGCGACCGGGCCGTCTCCAGCTGGCGACGAACCGACGTGCGGGCTCCGTCCATCCGGGCGAGGGAGGTCTCGCTCTGCGCGAGCTGCTCTGCGGGCGAGAGCGTCACCTGCCGCGCGAGGCCGGCGGAGGCGTCCGGCGGAGGCGCCGTCTGCGCCTGCGCAGCGGCGATCCCGTGGCCGACAACGACCGAGATCAGCGCCACTGCGGCGAAGCCAGGGATCTGTTCACGCTTCATCGAAGCCTCCGGAAGTCAGACCCGCGCAGTATAGGTGCGGGCAGACGTAATTGTCAAAACGCAATGAACATGCCGAGCAGCCAGCAGCGCGCGTCCGTCGGGAGCCCCCGTACGGCGCTCTCCCCGTTCGATGCGCGACGTCAGCACGCCATTCACGTGCAAGCGAGGAGAGAGAATTGCGTCTTGTTCACGGACCCGGAAAGCATTGGGGGCTATTGGCTCACGAAAGTGACAGGAATCACAACCGTCGCGCCGCCGCCCTCGGGCAGCGCGAACTGCGCGCTCTGGACGCGCGCGACGACGCACGAGACCACCGTGCCGGACAGCCCGCCGCCGCCGGAGGGGGTCGCCGAGAGCACCTCGCCGTTGGGGCCGATCTTCGCTGTGATCCGGACCGACCCCTTCATGCTCGGGTCCTCTTGAAGACCTTTGTTGTAGCAACGGCGGAAGCCGGCGGTCATACCGGCCACGACGGAGGTCGCGTTCGAGACGCTCCCGCCGGAGACCGCGGCGCCGCCCACCTGGGCGTTGCCCACCGGCCCCTTGACCGTCTGTGCCGAGCCGGCCGTCGCAGGGCCGCTGGTCCCGGTGTTGCCAATCGTGGCGAGGCCGCCGCCGCCGGCCGCGCCAGGTCGCACGGTGCCACCCCCGGCGCCGCCCATGTTCAATCCCGCCACGCCGCCCTTGCCGACGCCCGCCCCTGACGCGGCCGCGTTTTCGAGCAAGCCGGTGGGCACGTCGCCCGAGCTCAGGACGCTGGCGGTCGCGTTCCCGCTCGAGTTGAGCGCGCCCAGCATCTGCATGTCGAGCTGCGCGAGCTCGTTGGTGAGCGCCGACGCGCGGGCGTCGCTCATCCCGCCAGAGCCCTTCCCCGGGCTGGCAGCCGCCGCCCCCTTGTTGCCACCGCCAGCGGCCTTCGGCGCTTCGGCAGCAGGCGCCGCTGTCGCGGCCGGCGCCTCGACGTCCTCCTTCGGCTGCTCCACCGGCGGCGGGGGCAGCTGCTTCACGGACTCGAGCAGCTGCGCGACGTCGATCTCATCGTCGACCACCGGGTCCATCCAGTCGGAGTAGATCGACCCCACGGCGCCGAAGTGGAACAGGAACGAGAACGCGGCGATGATCGTGGTCGTCCAGTCGATGTCGTTCGCGATCCCCGACCGCACCGAGACGGGCAGCTGCGGCTTGGGCTGCACCGGCGGCGGCGCGACGAACTGGAAGAGGAACGTCGTCTCCCCCACGACGAGCTTGCCGCGCGCCTCCTCGCTGAGCTGGACCTGGTAGGCCTGGACATTGCCGACCGCCACGCGCTTGGCCGACGACTTGAGCGCGGAGAGCTCGGAGACGCCGCCCTTGAAGGCGACCCGACCGGTCATCCCGTCCAGGAAATTGAGGAAGTACTCGCCCCCGACGAGCTCGAACACCCGAAAATTCGGCGGGATGCTCTTGCTCGGGATGACGAACATGCTCTTTTCGCTGGGGCCGATGGTGACGTGGGTGCGCTGCTTGATGACGCGCTCCTCGATCACCTTTCCCCCCTGAACCAGGCCGATCCTGAGCACCTTCGGGCCGGTCACCGGTGCGACCGCCCGCATGACCGCGGTCATCTGCCCGGGCTGCCCGGGGCGCGACGGGGTGGGGTGCGGGGGCTGCTGGGTCATTCCAAAGGACTCCGGGAGAGGGGGGACGAAGCGGGCGCCGATCGCGATCGCGCGCGGCTCACGGAGCCGCGCCCCGGGGCCCGGCAGGCCCCGGGCCCGGATCCGCGAGCGACGCGCCGCGCAGCGGAGGGCACCATAATTTGCGAGGGTACACGGACAGCTCGGGGCGGTCCAGGAGAGCGCGCGGCGCTCACCGGGGCGCCCGGCGAGAGCGTCGAGGCGATCCGGAAGGGCGCCGTGGGGTCCCGACGCCATCGATGCCATCGACGTTATCTGTGTTATCGAGCGGTTCCAGGGCGACCCGCACGAGCGCGTCGATCGCCTCGCGCCCTCGTGCGGCAGCGGCGCGGCCGGCCCGCCCAGCGGCCGCGGATGCGATCGCGCCGGCGCCCCCCGCGCCCAGGACGAGCGCGATGACCGAGGGCCCGGCCTGGGCGAGGTACGAGAGCGTGGCCAGGAACAGCGCGGCGAGCGCCGACAGGCGCGCCGCCGCGCGCGGCCACCCCGCGCCGGCGTCGAGCCGCTGCTCGATCTCGGCGAGGAGCTCGTTCGCCGCCGCGATCTTCGCGCGCGGGTCGGCGGCGGCCATGACCTCGAGCGCGAGGCGGCGCTCCCAGCTCTCCGGCGGCGACCGCCTCGCGAGCTCCGCCAGCCGCGCCTCGCCGGGCAGCGCGCGGAGCGAGCGCGCGAGCGACATCAGGTCGCCGCCGGTCGCGCGCGCGACCTGCGCGGGGTGCTTCCACGAGATCGCGGCGCAGGCGGCGCTCGACGCGATCGACAGCGCGCTCAAGAGCACGGCGACGGCGGACACACCGGCCGCCTAGAACGGCTCCTTGAAGATCGCCTGCTCGATGCGGTCGAGGAACGGCTGACGCAGCTCGGCGAGCGTGAGCTTGGGCTGGATCCGGCTGACGTCGACGGCCGCGATGGGCTTCTGGATGCGGCCCGTGATCGTCACCTCCGCGAGCGTGATGACCCCGCGCTGCTTGCCCTTCTCCTGCGCGCTCGCCGGCGCGCCGTGGCCGAGGATCGCGAGCAGGACCGAACCCAGCGCAAGTGCCTTGTACATGCTCATGGTCTCCCTCACGTGTCGGTCGCGGCGTCGGCGACGCCTCCATCCGGCGCGGCGGCAGGAGGAGGAGCCGCGGGCTGAGCCGCGGCGGCAGCCGCGTTCAGCTCCCCTTCCTTGAGCTTGGCGCGGTTCAGGAGCTCCTCCGAGTCGTCGCGCTGGCCCTTGTTGCGCAGCTCCTGGAACCTCGTCAGCGATTTGATCGCCTCCGCCACCTGCTGCTTCGGCGTCATGCCAGGGACGGCCGGGGCGAACAGGTAGAGCAGGCCGAGATCATAGTGGACCTGAGCCAGGTTCGGGTCGCGGGCGAGCACCCAGTCGAACTCGCGCTTCGCGTCGGCGTAGCGCTCGAGCAGGCGGTACGCGTCCCCGAGGTTGAGGTGCGCGGCGACGTGCTCGGAATCGAAGCGGACGGCGCCCTCGAGGAGCGGCAGCGCCTCCTGCGCGTTGCCCGCCTCGAGCAGGTAGGTCGCGAGCTGCACCCGCGCCTCGACGAGATCGGGGCGGCGCGTCACCGCCTTGCGGAACTCCTCCAGCGCCGCGGCGCGCTGCCCCTGCTCCCGGTAAATCAGGCCGCGGAGCAGCAGCGCCTCGGCGTTGTCCCTGTCGCGCGGCGGGTTCTCGCTGACCGGCTCGAACCCGTCGAGGATCGCCTGGAGCGCGTACAGCGCGAGATCGAGGCGCCGGTTCCTGTAGTGATCGCGGGCGATGATCACCATCGCCGGCCGGTAGTCGGGGTTGATCTTCAGCGCCTCCTGCGCGATCCGCTGGGCAGAGCCGGTATCCCGCTGGAGCGACTTGACCTCCGCGAGCGTCGCCGCGACGGCCGCCGACTTCGGCATCTGGCCGCGCTTCTCGCTCAGGAGCCGCTCGGCCTCGCCGAGCTGGTTCTTCCTGGCGAGGAGCATCGCGTACGCGATGATGGCGGGCTCGTAGTCCGGCACGAGCGTGAAGGCCTGGCGGTAGCTCGCGCCGGCGCCCGCGTCGCGGAGCCGCTCCTGCACCACGCCGAGCGAATAGAAGGCCTGGTGCGCGCGCGGATCGGCCTGCGTCGCCTGCCCGAACTGGGCCCTCGCGTTGACGAGATCGCCGGTCGCGAACGCCTGCAGGCCGCTCTGGTAGAACGCCGCCGCCCGGGCGTTCATGGCCGGCGCAGCCGTCTGGGCGGGCAGATCGTAGGGGCGCGCCGAGCTCGGCACGTCGTTCATGCCGTACGGCGCCTGGGCGGGCGCGGTCGCGGCGGGCCCCGCTGGAACCGTGGGCACCTTGGGCGGCGGCGTCGCCTCCTCGCCGCAGGACGCGAGGGCGAACGGCGACAGGACCGCGAGCAGGCTGGCGAAGAGGGTGACAGGGAGGCGGCGCATCATGGGACGACCGGCAGGGGCAGGGGGAGGCCGTCGGGCGCGAGCGGCGGGGTCATGCCGGGCCGCGTCCGGAGGAAGAGGCCATCCTTGTATTCGAAGGGGCGCTTCGTCTCGGGATCGATGACCCCCTGGCTCCACTCGCGGAGCTTGGCGTCGCCGAGGATGTCCGTGAAGAACGCGAGCCGCTGGATCGCGAGGTCGACCGCTGGATTCCGGACCTTCCACGCCTTCGCCCAGACGACGGACTCGACGTAGAACTTGACCATCGCCTTGTCGGCGTCGGTGAGGAGCCGCTCGCGCGCCGCGCGCCATTGCTCGCGCCGGTTCTGCCGGAGCGCGTCGGCCGTCTCCTGGAGATCCTCGCGATCGCTCGTCTCGGCGAGCTTGAGCAGCTTCTCTTCCTTGTCCGTGTACAGCCTCAGCCCCGGCGGGCGGGCGTTGTAGAGGCCGGTGCGGCAGGAGTCGTAGAGCGAGCCCTGACGCGCCCGCGCGGCCACCGACCACGACCGCGACTCGTAGGCGGTGATGACCTCCTGGAGCTCCTTCCAGTACCTGTCGTTGGCCTTGGCGAGATCCGCCTCGAAGGCCCGCTTCACCTGATCGATGACCCCCTCGTAGCGGTGATGGCCGGTGTCGTAATCGAACTCGGCCTTGATGCGATCGTCGATGGCCTTGTAGGCGCACTCCGCCGCCATGTCGGCCTGCACCGAGCCGAGGGCCTTCACCTTGTCGCCGGTCGCCGAGTTCCGGAAGGACGTGAACGCCGTCATGGTGTTCTTGCACCAGTCCCGCGCCTTCGGATCGCCGCCGGCGGCGCGCATCTTGGATGCATGGTACGCCGCCTGGACGACATACCCGCTCGCGGCCGGGTTGTTCTTGTTGGCCGCGTAATAGGCCTCCATCGACTGCGTGGCCTTGGTCCGGGCGGCGCGGTTCGGGCCCTCGTCGGCCCCGCGCTCGTCCCAGGCCTTCAGGTCCGCCGAGGCGACGAGGAAATCGATGTCGGCCTTCTGCTCGGGGGGCGGGTTCAGGCTCATGAAGGTGGCGCGCGAGGCGGTCATCTTGTCGCGCTCCCCGATGTTCGCGTACAGCAGCACCGAGTTCCTGGCGGCGTCCCGGCGCGCCGCCTGCTCGAACCGGCCGTTGCGAGCGATGGTGTCGTAGGTCTCGGCCGCGCTGCGGTAGTTGAAGAAGAGGACGTACGCGGCGGAGAGCGCGTCGTAGGCCTGCTTCAGGTACTTCACCCGGTCGGCGTAGCGCTTCGGATCGGGGTTCTTCGGAGGGTTCGCGCCCGGATCGCCCTTCTCGAGCTTCGACAGGTTCTCCTCGCTGCCGTACTCCTTGATGAACAGGGAGTACATCGCGATGGCCTGGTCGTAGTCGCCCACCTGCTTGTAGCAGTAAGCGCCGTTCATGGCGGCCTCCGGCGCCTCGTCGCGGGCCGGCGCCTTCTCGAGCGCGACCTTGTAGAGCGCCGCGGCCTCGCGCCAGGCGGCGACGCGCGCGGGGCCGTCCGGCATCTTCTCGGCCTTCTCG
This sequence comes from Sorangium sp. So ce327, assembly GCF_051530205.1. Taxonomy (NCBI): domain Bacteria; kingdom Pseudomonadati; phylum Myxococcota; order Polyangiales; family Polyangiaceae; genus Sorangium; species Sorangium sp. So ce327. The sequence continues at coordinate 8,829,983 of NZ_CP150330.1, forward strand.
AAGGCCCGGGCGGCGTCGATGTAATAGCCGCGGGAGATCGTCGGCCGGGCGATGTCGCCCTCCTTCAGCTTCTGCTCCTCGCTGACGGCGCAGCTCCGCGTGAGCGCCGCCTCGGCGAGCTTGCGGCTCTGCTCGACGTTGTTCTCGAGGTTCGACATCGTCGTGAGCCGCTCCCACGCCTTGTAGCCGAACTCCGTCTTGCCGCACTGCGCTTCGTAGATGGGCTCCATCCGCTTGCGCGCCTCGGCGAACTGGCCGTAGAGGAAGTAGTAGTCGGCCGCCTGGAACGCGTAGAGGTCGATGTTCTTCGGGGCGTCGAGCGCGGGAGGGACCCGCTGGATGTACTCGTCCCGCGCGGTGACGGCCGCCTGGACCTGGGGGGGCAGCGGCTCGGCGACGACGCGCTGCTGGTCGCCCTCGCCGACGATCTTGACCTTCTCGCGCGGCTCGATGCCCTCGGCGCCGCTCGTTCGCTGGAAGAGCTTGTGTCGATCCAGGAGCGCCTGGTGCGCGGTGTCGACGACCATGTACGCCGCGGGCTGCAGGTACTTGTCGTCCTCGTTGGAGTCCCGCACGCCGACCGCCGAGCTCCTCGCCTGCTCGATCTCGTGCGTCGCGGGCGAGCGATCCATCGCCACCGTGATGACCACGACCATGTGGTGCGCGTCGGCGAGCCAGTACCGGCTCTCGTACGCGTCCGGGGCGTTCTCGTCCTGAGCCAGGTAGCCGGCCCAGCCCTGCGCGGCGAGGCGGTACTCGCCGAGCGCCCGCTCGAAGATCGGGTCGCGCGTCTCCTTGTCGTCGACCGTCAGCGCCTGCTGCACGAGCGCGCTTCCGGCGTTGGTGTGATCGGCGGCAGCACGGCGCAGCCCGCCGCGCACGAGCCGCTCGGCGGTCTGGATCGCCTCGGGATCGTCCTTGTTCGCCTCGACCCACGGGGTCGTCCCGACGTACTGGGCGAGCTTCGTGCGCGCCTCGAGCGCCTTCGCCGAGTTCATCGCCCGCTCGGCCGTCCCCTCGCGCGACTGCGAGGTGAGCGTGTCGTATATGTCCGCGATCTGGTTCTGGACGACGGGCGCGTCGCGGTGCATCGGCCACTTCTTGAGGAGGATCTCGCTCACCTCGATCGTGTTCCGGTACTGATTGAGCTCCTTGAACTCCAGCGCGAGCGCCTTGTAGATCTCGACCGTCCACTTCTGATCCTGCGGGATCAGCTTGGGATCCTGGACGCGCTCGATGGCGATCCGCATCTTCTGCTCGGCCATGCGCGGGTCGGTCTCGACGTCGAGGACGTCGTTCCGCGGGACGTAGGGCTCGTCCGGTCCGGGGCCGACGAAGTCGAGGTACGTGAGCGAGCCGGCGATGTAGGTGTACGCCTCGGCGCGGAAATCCGCGCCAGGATCGCCCGTCAGCTTCTCCTGTTCGTCGGTGTAGCGGAGCAGCTCGATGAACTGGCGTACCGAGGTCTCGTAACGCTGCTGCTTGAAGTACGTCCAGGCGAGCTTGTACATCGCGACGCCGTGGACAGGGGGCTTCTTGTACTTGATGGACTGCCGGTACGCCGACTCCGCCCTGTTGTAGTTGAACGGGCCGCCGGCGCGGTCGATCTCGTTGAAATGGTAGTCGCCGATCTGCCACCAGACCTCGGCGATGTAGCGGGGCTCCGCGCCGAGCGCCGTCTTCTGCGGGATCGGCTGGCAGTCGTCCGGATACGGATCGACGTACGCCGTCTCGTCCTCGGTGACGGGCGCCCGCCCCCGCGCGCCCTTGCGCGTGCCCTGGAGCGCCCGGCCGCCTGGCGTGGACCCGATGGGCGTCGGGTGGCGCGCCTCCCAGCCGGTCCAGTAATCGTTGTCGTGGTCCTGCGGGAGCTTGCCGACGGTGTCACGCGTCGGATCCTTCGGGTCGACTTCGACCGGGTAGGGATACTTGGTGTGGCACACGAGCGAGCGCCACACCTGCTGCGCCTCGGGGAACCGGACCGAATCGTTCAGCGCATGGCCGAGGTAGTAATAGATCCCGGCGAGCTCGCGGTACTGAGGGAACTCGCGGATGACGCGCTTGTAGAGCGCGATGGCCGGGAGCAGCGCGACGCTGAGATCCTCGCTCGCGTCAGTGTCGGTGCGGGCGCGCTCCTCGTAGAGCGCGGCCAGGCGGAACATCGCGTCGGGCGTGTTCTCGGGGTGGGCGTTGGGGCCGCTGTAGCGCTCGACGAACACCTCGAGCCTGCGGATCGCCTCTTCCCGGGCGTCGCGGAGCCCCTTCCTCTCGATCTCGATCTCGCGGTCGAGCGACGAGAGGATGCGGCGGCGCCTGTCCTCGTAGTGGTGCTGCACGATGCGGGTGATGGCGCTCCGGTAGTCGCGCGCCGCCTTCTCGTAGGCGGCCGCCTCCTTCTCGAGCGCGGCGAGCGCCGCCAGCTGGGCCGGCGTCGGAGGAGGAGGCGGCGGCGCCTGCTTGCGCCCGACCGACATCGGCGGCGCGAAGGGTTGCACCGCTGGCGCGGCCGGCGCCGTGGCGCCAGGTGCAGTCGGCGCAGCCGCGGCGCCAGGCGCAGGCGGGGTCGGCGCAGCCGCGGCGCCAGGCGCAGGCGGGGTCGGCGCAGACGTGGTCGGCGCGGCCGCGGGGACGGCAGACGCCGCCGGCGCTGGCTGGCCACCCGGCTGAGAGAGCGCGAGCGGCGCGACCGCAAGCACCAGGGCAAGGCTGGCAAACCCGAGCGCGCCGCGCGGGCGACGGCGCCCCGCTCGCACAGCGCCGAGCGGCGCGCGCGCGACCGCCGGTCCGAGGATCTGCGCCCCTGCCCCTCTTCGCGGCGCGCCAGAGATCTGCGGCGCGCTCGCGCCACCACGCTCCTTGCTCACTTCTCGTCCTCCGGATCGCCGCTGTCGTCGAGGACCTCGTTGAGCTCCTCCTTGAGGACCCGATCCTCACGGGCGCGCTCGACCTGCAGGCTGCGAACGCGCGTCATCTGCTCCTCGCGGACCTCCCACGCCTCCTCGGTGATGCCGACGTCGGCGCGCAGGATGATGTTCTTCAGCCGGTCGCGGACGAGGCCGAAGTTTCGCATCGCGACCTCGCCGACGACGAGGCGCGCCTCCCGGTCGAGCCCATCGAGCTGCACCGAGTAGTGAACGACGTTCGCCGTCTCCCGGCCGACGATCTGCCGGAGCCCCGAGGACTTCTGGGCGACCTCCCCCTCGATGTCGCGGAGCGCCGCCTCGACCCTCGCGTCCGCCGCGTCGCCGGCCCGGAGCACCGGCGTGATGCGCTGCGCGTACGCCGCGAGCTCCGCACCGCCGGCGCCCGCCGCGGCCAGCTCCACCTCGCGCGTCAACGCGTCGCGGTGGGCCTTGCGCACCTGCGCGTCCTCGATGAAGCGCTGATCGCCGAAGCCGACCTGGACCCGGCCCGCGCTGACCTGCTTGCGGAGCACGTCGGCCTGCTGGCGGTAGAGCGCGAGGTCGCGCTCGTTCTGGGCGAGCTCGATCTCGAACCGGGCGATGCTCGCGGGATCCCGGACGACTCCGGCGTGCGGGCCATCGCGAAGGAGCCGCCTGAGGCCGTTGACCGTCGCCTGCAGCGAGTCCATCTGCAGCGTGAGCTGCTGCAGGCGCTGCGACTGGGTGTTCCACTGCTTGAGCGCCTGCGCCTCGCGATCCTGGAAGTCGGCGTCCGTGACGGGAACCCGCGCGAGGCGCTTCTCCAGCGCCCTGCGCCTCGCGCGCGCGCCGCCGATCTCGCCCGAGAGCGAGTCGTCCTCCACGTCGTCCATGCCCTGGCCGAGCGCGAGGCGCGCCAGCGCGACCCGGTTGAGCAGCGCGAGCGCCTTCTCCTCGCCGGCCTTGAGCTCCGGGAACGCGCGCACCCGGTTGGGCGAGCTGAGAACGGCGTTCAGCTTCTCGATGAGCTCGTTCGACTGCTTGATCAGCTCGCGGCAGTGGTTGATGTCGTCGATCACCGCGAACGCGGCCGGGCCGTCCTCGGCCTCGCGCGCCCATTGCACCGCCAGCGGCGGGAGCGAGGTGGTCGTGTCGAGCGCCTCGAGCTGCTCCTGGCTCAGCTTGTCGTAGTAGACCGCGGGATCGCTCGTCGAGCCGAGGAACGCGTCCACGCGCGCGCGCATCGGGTCGTACGTGGCACGCACCCCCTCGTACACCTTCAGCGCCTTCTCGAAGCGGCCCGCGCGCAGCATCAGGTCGCCGCGGAGCAGCGAGCCGTCCGCGATGTTCTGGCTGTCCGGCTCGGCGATCGCGAGGATCTCGAGCGACCGCTGGGCGCGATCCACGTCGCCGAGGCGGACATACACCCACGCGAGTTCGTAGAGCATCGTCCCGAACTCGGGCGAGACGCGGTCGATGTGGCCGTAGGCCTGCACGGCCTGGGACCACTGGTCGGCCTCGTAGAAGAGCCGCCCGATCGCGAGCCACGCGAGGTCGATGACGCGCCGGTGCTCCGGGGTGTCGGCCGGCAGCTGCGTCACCTTCTGGAACAGATCGATCGCGGCGACGTAGCGGGTCTTGGGCACCGCCGGCGGCGCCTCGCCCTCCTTGAGCGGCTCGGGCGGGGGCGTCGCCTCCTTCACCGCGATCAGCCCGAGCAGGTACCTCGCCTGGTGGAAGTACTCGCTCTGCGGATCGACCGCGCCGAGCGAAGCCTTCGCGCCGCCGAAGTCCTTCTTCACGTAGAGGCCCTTGCCGCGCGCGTACGCGAGGGCGCTCCCCGCCGTGGAGGCCGGGGCGCTGTTCATCGACGCGAAGACGGCGTCGAGCGCGTCGTAGTCCTTGATCCGGAGGCAGATGTCCACGAGCCGGCCGAGCGCCTTCGCCTGGTAGGCGGCGAAGCGCGGCTCGGCGCCGCTCGCGACGATCCGCTGGAAGACCCGGCGGGCCGAGAGGTACTGCTTCGAGCGGAAGTACGTCTCCCCGAGCAGCGTGAGCGCGTCCGGGAACGCCGTCGGATGGTCGGGGTACTTCTCGACCACCTGGTTCAGCACGTTCGCCGCCCGCTCGTAATCCCTGGAGCCCATGAGGAGCTGGGCATCCGCGATGCGCTGGGCCGGCGTGCGCTGCTCGCCGCGGGACTTGTGGATCGCCGCCTGGATGGCGCCCAGCCCGGAGGTGACGCTGCCGATCTGCTGAGAGGCGCTCGTGTAGGCGCGCTCAGCGTCCAGGGCCCACGCTTCGGCGGGGGCCGCGGTCGTCGCCGCGCCGAGCGCGAGCACGCCAAGCAAGGCAGGGAGTACCCGCGATCCGGTGTCCCAGGTCATGGTGGCTTGTCCTAACGAGCTCGAACCTACTTCCCACCCGCGGCGGCGGACGGCTGCCCGGGAGCATCCGAGAGGCCGCTCACGATCTTCTCGACGAATCGGACGGCTGGCCGCTCTTCGAGCGGGGTCGTGACGCCGCCCTTCTCGAACGCGACCGCCTGAAGGTTGATGGTCTTGCCCTCGACCGCCGTGAAGGAATGGCTGGAGCGCACCTCGAAGCGGTAGCCCCGGAGGTAGGAGAACACCCCGTAGCCGTTGCCCTGCAGGTTCACGAGCACCTGGAGCGTGTGATCCCCCGGCGGAACGGAGCCGTTGAAGATCGGGATCTCGGTCTGCTCGGCAAGGGCGCCCGACTGATCGGTCTTGTTGTACTGGACGGCGCCATCCAGGACGATCAGCACGCGCGTGACGCGGAACGCGGACGACAGCTCGTTGTTGAACCGGATCGCGGCGCGCGAGCCGGCGCCGCCGCCGGAGAGGATCGTGTCGCTGAGGAGCGAGAGCCGCGTGTGGCTGCGGCGGATCTGCTCCTTGAGCTCGTCGATGCGCTGCTCCAGATCGCGCAGCCGCACCGCATAGGTCGGACCATCCATCGCCGGAGCGGCGGCCGCGCCCGCGGCCGGGGCGCTCGTCGGGGCAGCAGGCGCCGCCGGGGCGGCCGTCGCGCCCGCAGCGGGGGCGACCGTCGCGGCAGGCGCCGCCGCCCCCGCAGCCGGCGCGCCCGTCGCGGAAGCAGGCGCGGGAGCGGCTTTCGCTCCGCTGACAGGCGCAGCGGGGACAGCCGGCGCTGTGGAGGCCGCCGGCGCCACAGAGGCGGCGGGAGCGGGAGCAGCGGCCTTGCCCGCCGCGCCGCCCGGGGCCTGCGCGAAGGCGGGCATCGACATCAAGAACGAGGCTCCCACCCCCACTGCCAGCATCCTGATAAGTCGCATCGAAAGGTAACCTCGTGGTTGAACCCTCGTCAGCAGAGGGGGGCGACCTCACGCCCGGTGCCGGGGAGTCTAGTGGCGGCAGGCTTCCGAGCGCAACGACCTGGACACCTGCCTCCTCCTCCGGCGGCCGCCGGCGCTGCGGGCGAAGGGGGCTCGCTCGCTCGGGGGCGGATCCGCTAAGGTGCGCTTGTGTCAGGGGAAGGAGTGCTCCTCAGATCTTCGAGCCGCGCCGCGCGTCCGATCCGACGCCGCGGCCGCCGCCGCGAACACCCCGCTGCCCGGGCCGCCGAAGGAGCGCCGCTGAGGCTCGGCCGCTCCGGGAGCTAGGATGGTCCCGATTTCTCGAGAGGAGGTCACGGACGAAGCCCTGATGATGCGCTTCCAGGGCGGCGACCGCGCGGCGTTCGCCGGGCTCGTCCGGCGGCACAAAACGTCCATCTACAACTTCATCCTGCGACAGGTCCGCGGGCCTGCGATCGCCGAGGATCTGGTGCAGGATGTGTTCGTGAAGATCGTGCAGAGCGCCTCCGACTTCAAGCACGAGGCCAGGTTCACCACCTGGGCGTTCGCCATCGCGCGCAACGTCTGCATCGATCACCTGCGCAAGATGTCGCTCCGGCGCCACCCGTCGCTCGACCAGGGCTCCGGGGAGGGCGGCGACGGCCCGACGCTCGGCGAGCGGACCGCGGACCCGGCGCCCCAGGCCGCGGTGGACCGGGTCGCGATCGGGACCGAGATGGGGCAGCGCATCGTCCGCGCCGTCGAGGGTCTCCCGCACGAGCAGCGGGAGGTCTTCCTGCTCCGGGAGATCGGGCACGTGCCCTTCAAGGACATCGCCCACATCGTGGGGGTGCCCGAGAACACGGTGAAGAGCCGGATGCGCTACGCCCTGGAGCGGCTCCAGGAGGCCCTCTCGGAGTACGAGGATTACGCGAGGGCGCTGCGCTAGCGCTCCGGAAGAGCTGTCTATGGACTGCGAGAAGTTCGACCAGCACGTGATGGACGCGCTCTACGACGAGCTCGACGAGCTGACGTATGCGGCCATGAAGCGGCACATGGACGGCTGCGCCCGGTGCGCGTCGGCGTTCGCGGGGCTGCGCGCGGCCCGCGACGTCGGCGCCTTGCCCTTCGAGGAGCCGAGCGAGGAGCTCGAGGCGCGGATCCTCGACGCCGTCGAGGTCGCGCAGAAGAAGACGCCGTTCCGGCGCAAGGCGCTCCGCGCGCTGGCCTGGGCCGGCAGCCACGCAATGCGGCCGCAGCTGGCGATGGCGGCGCTGTTCGTGCTCGTCATCGGATCGAGCCTGCTGCTGCTGCGGCCGAAGACGGGCGTGGCGCCGGTGCGGGTCACCGAGTGGGGCCAGCCCGCGTCGTCGGATCAGCACGAGGCGCCCCGCGCCGCCGCGCCTACCCCCACGGCCGTCGCGATGGAGGAAGGCGACGGCCGGCGCTCGGCCGAAGCCAAGGCGAACGAGGCGCCCAGGGCGGAGGCGGCGAAGGAGAAGAGCGCGCGTGCGTCCGCGTCCCCGGACGACGGCGCGAGCGCCGCGCTCCACGAGGCGCAAGCGCTGCAACGCAAGTCGGGCTGCGCGGCCGCCGTCGGCAAGCTCGACGAGGTCGGCGCGCAGTACCCGGGCACGCCGTCCGCGCACGCCGCGATGTGGGAGGCGGCCCGGTGCTACCAGGCCTCCGGCGACACAGCGAAGGCGCGCGAGCTGCTGCTCGCGCTGCGCTCCGCGAAGGGCTACGGCGACCGCGCCGAGCAGCAGCTCGCGGACCTCGAGGCGAACGCCGCCGGCGCGCAGGCGCAGAACTCGGCGCCGGCGGCCGCCGCCCCCGCCGCTGCGGCGCGGCGCGCCGCGGCCAAGGCGGCGATGCCCGCGGCGCCGCCGCGCAACGCCGAGGAGCAAGGTGCCGCGGGCCCCTCGCAGGCGGCGCCCGCCGACGCCGCGACGTCCCGCTGACGGATTGCGGGCGCCGGCGCGGCCGCGCCTCCGCCATCCCCGGCGCCGCGCCTCGACCTCACCGCGCGCGCCGCGGCGGCGCCAGCGTCAATTCGATTTCACCGGCGCGTCGCGGATGTAGGCGATCGTCCTGATCGTGCCGACGATGCGCTCGCGATCGTCCGGCGTGAGATCCACGAAGCGGACCCCCATGCCCGGGTTCGGGTTGTCGTGGAGGGGGCGCACCTCGTTGATCCACTGCACCGTCCCCTCGAGCACGTACGAGCCGTCGACCCCCGGCGGCGAGAAGCGGAGCGTGAGCCGCGTGCCGATCGAGAGAGGCTGCGTCGTGCGGACGAAGATGCCCATCTCCGAGATGTTGGTGATGGACGCATAGAGGAACGTGTCATCGGTCTCGCAGTCCACGAGCCAGGTGACGTCGAGGCGCTCGGACGAGCGCCGGTCGAGCGAATCCGGGGCGGGGGCCTCGTGCTCGGCGTCCTCGCCGGGGCGATGCGCGTCGCCGTAGGCGCCGGCTTGCGCGCAGGACGGCGGCGTACCGCCCGGCGGGTCGGGCGGATGGTTCGAGTCCCCACGGCCCCCGGTCATGAGTCTGCGACTAGCCGCTTTCCGCACGCGCGTCGAGGGCGCTCGACGAGGAGAAGCACGCGTGCGTCGCCGGGCCGCGCAAGACGAGCCGCGCAGCGCGGCATGCGTCGGGAACCCCACGAGGGCAGCTCACCGCACGCGGATGACGCCGCCGCGGATGCGGTCCTCGTGCTCCGGCCCGCGCGTCACCTGAAGGCGCGTCTCACCGGCGAAGAGGCCGAAGTAGAGCGTGTAGTCGCCCGGGGTGAAGTTGGGCTCGAGCTGGAGCTCGTGGTCGTCCACGATGACGTCGCCCGGCTGCCACAGGCTCAGCGGGTAGCGCCCCTCGATCACGGGATGGTCGCCGTTGTATCGACGCTGGAACCCGTCGATGTGAACGAACATCTTCCAGTTGCCGGTGATCGGCCGGTGGACCCGGAAGTACGTCCGCAGGTGGTAGCTCTTCTGAGGGACGACGCTCGAGACCTTCCGGCCGTCGTCGTCGGTGAGCTCCCAGCCGAGCACCTCCAGCTGATCCTCGAGCATCGCGTCGAGCGGGTTCTCGGGAGCGGCGGGCTCGTCGAGGACGATACGGCCGAGCCAGCTCTCGTTCGGCCTGCCCCCGAGCTCGTTCGACGCAAGGAGGATCTGGCTGGAGCGGCCGTCGAGGACGGGCAGGTTGCGCTGGTAGCGCTTGCGAAAGAGGCTGTTCAACCGGGGCAGATCGTCGGACTTCACGACGAGCCAGCGGCGAGCGGCGGGAACGACCGGAGCGGCGACGCCGTCCACCGAGCTCCCCGCGGCGGTGAGCCAGTCGAACGCCTGCAGGACATCGGTGAACGAGGTGACCTCGCCGCCCTGGTAATAGGCCGCCGTGCGGCTCCGGACGCCGAGCGTCGCGAGCGGCTCGCCGGGCTTGCGAAGGGACTCGTAGGACGCGAAGACCTCCTTCGGCGAGAGCTGGGCCGCGAGCGCCGGATAGTACCAGAAGCTCAGCGCGAAGCCGGCGACGAGGCCGGCGAGCGGCGTGCCGACGGCGCGCGGGAGGGAGGCGCGCGCGACGGCGTGGCGGAACGCGTCGCGCGCCACGAGGAGCAGCACGGGGCTCACCGCCATCAGCATGGGCAGCGCCCACCAGGCGCTCAACCCGTATGCGGCGAGGTGGTTCGGCATCCTCGCCACGGTGCCCCACCCGATGCGCTTGCCGACGAAGAGCATCGCGCCGACGCCGACGAGCGCCGCCTCGATGACGATCAGCAGAAAGAGCAGGTTGCCGTTCCAGATGCGAGCGAGCTCCGCGGCGCCGGCGTGCACCTCGTCGAGGACGCGCCGCGCCCACGCGCGGAAGCTGCGATCGAGCTCGCGGGGCTGCTCTTCGAACCAGGTGAGCGCGACGAGGCCGGAGAACGCGAGCAGGACGAAGCGCATCGCCGAGGCCGCTTCGCCCTCGAAGCTCTTCGGGAAGACGGGCTTGTCGACCGAGAAGACGCTGAGCGCCCTGTCCGGTGAGGTGACGAGATCGCGGTAGAGCACGAAGGCGAGCACGGCGCAGCCGACGGCGAGCGCCCGCGAGGAGGGGGCGCCGCGCTCGAGATCGCGGATGGCGAGCGCCGCGATGGCGGCGAGGAGCGCGGGGCCGCTGAACGGGAGCGCCCCGGCGTGCGGAGCGAGGACCGCAAAGGCGCCGTAGGCGAGCGCGGACGTGACGATCAGGGCGATCCGGACGCCGGCCTCGCGATCGAGGAGAGGGGCGATGACCTCGCCCGCTCGGTCCGCGGCGGGGGCTCGGAAGAGCCGGCCGACGGCGAACGGCAGGAAGGCGCTCCACGGAAAGAGGGCGTGGCCGAGCTGGCGCAGCGTGAGATCGAACGTGGACTCGACAGGCGGCTTCTTGAGGAGCGCCACGCCGAGGGCGCGGGGGAGCGGCTCGCCGGCGCTCGAGCTCGCGAGCACGAGGGCGCCCTGGGCCGCCGCCGCGACGCCGAGCACCAGCGCGGCGGCGCCCACGAGGTCGCCCAGCGTGGGCCCCCCGCCTTCCGGCGCGGGCCAGGCGCCGGACGTCCGGAGCAGGAGCCAGGTCAGGCCGGCGCCGAGCGCAGGGACGGCGACCCCGATCAGCAGGCCGCGGCTGAGGTATCCGGCCACGACGCCGAGGATGCCCACGGCGAGCCACGCGGCCGACGCGAGCAGGGCGCCGCGCTGCGCCCCTCGCCCGCCCTCGAGCAGCGCGCCGGTCAGCCCGCAGAACGCCATCGTGAGCGCGGCCATCGTGACGATGTCGCCGAGCAGGGTGCGCGCCTGCATCACGTAGAGCGGCATCGTCACGAGCACCGCGACGCCGTACAGGCCGGCCCTTCGATCGACGAGGCGGGCGAGGAACTCGTAGAGCACGAGCGCGCCGGCGAGCCCCCACAGCGCGAGCGGGAGGCGCCCGGCCCAGTCGTGCAGACCGAACACGCGGAAGCCGAGCGCCATCGAGGTGAACCCGAGCTCGCCCATGCCGAGGTCGGTCAGGGTCGGCAGCTGCCCGGGAGCGTCCGGGAGATCCACGCCGCGCGCGCCGAAGACGTGGATGGCGATGCGGCGGGCCAGGTCGGCACGGTCGAGCTCGTAGGGGTCCCAGATGCCGCTCTTGCCGATGAGCGGAAGCAGCGTGAGGGCCGCGAGCGCGAGGGCCGCGAGCCTCGCGAGGCCGGCGCGCCCGCTCCCGGCGGCCGCGCGGTCGCGGTCCATGGCCGGCGCGTCACCGATCTCAGCCGAGCGCGCCTCGAGAGGGGGCACCTCGGCGCGGGGTGGGGCTCCGCTCGCGTGCGGGTCGGGGGCGGCGGGCGGGGCTCCGCGCTGTGGGTCCCCTCGGTGGACGCTCGACATGCAGGGCATCCCCTTACCGCCTTCGCGCGCGCGTGACCACGGATCGTGGGGAAGCGTTTGTAGCCCCCCTGGGCGTCTGCTATCGCGCGCGGCGTGGTGAAAGCCCGTCCTCAGAGCGCGCCCCAGGGCGCGAAAGCGCGCCCGCAGGCGCCGAAGCCCGCCTCGGCTTCCCGCGGCCCCCGTCCTCCTGCCAAGAAAGACAGCCCAGGCAGCCGCCGGGGAGCGCAATCCAGCGAAGCCCCCCGGGCGAGCGACGCGGCGATCCCGCGAGGTCGCCCTCCCCGGCGCGAAAATCAGGCGCACGCCGACGACAGATCGCGACGCGCGAGCGAGCAGGGCGGCGCGACGCGCGCTGCAGAGCCGGGCAAGGAGAAGGAGCGGCGGGCCGGCGCGGCGCGCGCTGCAGAGCCGGGCAAGGAGAAGGAGCGGCGGGCCGGCGCGGCGCGCGCTGCAGAGCCGGGCAAGGAGAAGGAGCGGCGGGCCGGCGCGGCGCGCGCTGCAGAGCGGGGCGAGGGTGAGAAGACGGCCAAGCAGAGGGGCTCCGCGGCGCGCTCCTCCGGCGCGGCCCGCAGCCGGGCAGGGCGTGGGCCCCGCGCGGGAGGCGGCGAGGAGGGGCGACGGCTCCCGGACGGGAGGCCGGCCGGCCGAGGCGCCGCGCAGCAGCAGCGCAGGAAGGCGGCCGAGCCGAGGCGGACGGAGGAGACCGACGCCGCGCTGCCGAAACGATCCGGGCGCGTGGCCCTGGTCGGGCGCCCCAACGTGGGCAAATCGACGCTGCTGAACGCGGCGCTCGGCCATCCGCTCGCGATCGTCTCGCCGACGCCTCAGACGACGCGCGACGCGATCCTCGGGGTCGTGCACCATGGCCCGGCGGAGATCGCGCTGCTCGACACGCCCGGCCTGCACCGGCCGCGCACGGAGCTCGGGCGCGTGATGAACCAGGCGGCGCGCGAGGCGGCGCGGGGCGCCGACGTGATCGTGTTCGTGACCGAAGCGCCGGATCCCGCGCGCCTGCCGCGGCGCGTGAAGGAGGGGGAGGACGGCCCGCCGCTCGCGCCGCACCCGAGCGATCTGACGTTGCTCGCGGACCTGGGGAGCGAGGCGCCGGTGGTGTTCGTGCTCAACAAGGTCGACCGGATGCGGGACAAGGCGCTGCTCTTGCCGCTCCTCGACGCGTTCGCCAAGCTCCGGGAGTTCGCGGCGATCGTCCCCATCTCGGCGCTGCGCGAGGACGGCGTCCAGCGCGTGCTCGACGAGGTGGCGAAGCTCTGTCCCGAGGGGGACTGGGGCTTCGCGCCCGATGAGCTCACCGACAGGCCGACGCGCTTCTTCGCCGCCGAGTACGTGCGCGAGCAGATCCTGCGCGCGACGAAGGCCGAGGTGCCCCACGCGAGCGCCGTCCAGATCGAGCGCTACGTCGAGCCGACAGGCGAGGGCGCGCTGCACATCGACGCGACCATCCACGTGGAGCGGCCCGGGCAGAAGAAGATCCTGATCGGCGCCGGCGCGGAGCAGCTGAAGCGCATCGGCACGGAGGCTCGGCTCCGGATAGAGGAGCTCGTCGGCCGGCAGGTGAACCTCAAGCTCTGGGTCCGGGTAACGCCAGAGTGGCGTGAGTCGCGAGAGCGGCTGGACGAGCTCGGTTACAACAAGGGAGAGACCTCGTGAGCGCGGCAAAGCCAGCCCTTTCCAGATCGAACAAACGCAGCCAGGGAGCCGCCGGAGGCGGGCGGACGGTGAAGAAGGGCGACGCCCCCGAGAAGAAGAGGGGCGGCGTCGCTCCCAGGAAGGGCGCTGCCGCCTCCGGCAAGGGCGCTGCCGCTCCCGGAAAGAGCGCAGCGGCCCCCGGCAAGGGCGCTGCTGCTCGCGGAAAGAGCGCGGCGGCCCCCGGCAACAGCGCCGCCGGATCGAAGAAGGGCAGCAGATCAGGCCCGAGCAAGGGCCGTGCTCTCGCCGAGCCGATCGGCCACGAGGCGGCGCAGGACAGGGAGGAGCTCGCGGCGGACCTGGCCGAGGAGGTCATCGCGGCCGCCGAGGACGCCGCGGCCGATGCGCCTGCGCCGCCCCCGTCGGCCGGCATCGTGGCGCTGGTCGGGCGGCCCAACACCGGCAAGAGCACGCTGTTCAACCGGCTGATCGGCAAGCGCGTCGCGATCGTGCACGACGAGCCCGGGGTGACCCGCGATCGCCACTACGGCGACGTCACCTCGCGGGGACGGCGCTTCACGCTCGTCGACACGGGCGGGTTCGACCCCGAGAGCGATGATCCCATGCGGCAGGGGATCAAGCGCCAGATCGACCTCGCCATCGCCGAGGCCGACGTCATCGTGTGCGTGCTCGACGCCGTGACGCCGGTCACGCCGTCGGAGCACGCCGAGCTCGGCCTGCTGCGCCGCGCGGGCAAGCCCGTGATCTACGTCGCCAACAAGGCGGACTCGCCGAAGGCCGAGGTGGAGGCGGCGGAGCTGTACCGCCTCGGGATGGAGCGGCTCATCCCGATCAGCGCCCTCCATGGCCGCGGCATCTCGGATCTGGAGATGGCCATCGAGGCGGCGCTCCCCAAGGAGCCCGCGGCGCCCGAGGAGTCGGCCGCGGGGGCGCTCCGCATCGCCATCATCGGGCGGCCCAACGCGGGGAAGTCGTCGCTCGTCAACCGCATCGCGGGCGAGGAGCGCATGCTGGTCGACGCGACGCCCGGCACGACGCGCGATCCGATCGACACGCTGGCCGAGCGCGACGGGAAGCGGTTCTTGCTGATCGACACGGCCGGCATCCGGCGCAAGGCGAAGGTGACGAAGGAGGACAGCGCCGTCGAGGCGGTCAGCGTGATCCACGCGATCCGCGCCATGGAGCGGGCGGAGGTCGTGCTCCTGCTCTGCGACGCGGCCGAGGGCGTGGCCGAGCAGGACGCGAAGATCCTCGGCCTCGCGGTCGATCGCGGGTGCGGCGTCGTGATCGGCCTCAACAAGATCGATCTCCTCGATCGCAAGGCGCTCGCCAAGGCGGAGCAGGACGCCCGCGACAAGCTCTCGTTCGTGCCGTGGGCGCCGATCGCGCACGTGAGCGCGCGCAGCGGGCGCGGCGTGGCGAAGCTCATCGAGAGCGTGGCCCAGGTGGCCGACGCCTACCGGAAGCGCGTGCCCACCGGGGAGCTCAACCGCTTCTTCGAGCAGATCCTGCTCACGCACCCGCCGCCGACGCACGGCGGGCGCGCGCCCCGCCTGTTCTTCGTCACGCAGGCCGAGACGTCGCCGCCGCTGTTCGTCGTCGTCGCGAGCGATCCCGACAAGCTCCACTTCAGCTACCGGCGCTACGTGGCGAACCAGCTCCGGCAGGCGTTCGGGCTGGAGGGCGTGCCGGTCCGCGTGAAGTACAAGGAGCGCAGGCGGCGGGGGTAAGGCCGGGGGGCAGCCCAGCTGCCTCCTGACGCAGACCGCTCCGAGTCACCCCAGGGCAGCCAGAAGAACCGACGAGCTGCCCCTGGCTACCCCGCCGCCCCGGGCAGCGGCGCCAGCACGTCGGCGATCCTCGCGAGCCCGGCCACGTCGTGGATGTCGTACGGGAACGCCGGGACGTCGACGCGGACGCTGCCGGCGCTCTGCTCGTCTTCGAGCGCCGCCTCGAGGGCGATCAGGTTCAGCTGATCGAGCTTGCCCATGCGGCTCTCGTCCTTGGCGGCCTGAAGCAGGCGCGCCGCGGCGCCGGAGGCGAGCGCAAGGCTGCTCCCGTCGAGCGCGGCGGCGATCTCGCCGACGCCGGGGAGCGCGCCGTACACCGGGTGAACGCGGTTCACGACGAACGCGTCGCGATGCATCTGCTGCTCGCGCAGGCGATCGGCGAAGTACAGCACCTCGCGCACGCAGAGCGGATCGGGCGTCGTGACGAGCACGTAGGCCACGTCGGGGCCGCGGAGCGCCGACGCCACCGCGTCCGCCCGCTGCTTCCAGCCGCCGAAGACCGCGTTCATCTCGCTGATGAACCCCGCGATCTGCTCGAGGAAGCCGCTGCCGGTCAGCTTGCCGATGCCCCGCAGCACCGCGGCGGTCGAGCGCGCCAGCAGGTTGAGCGAGAGCTTGCCGGAGCTCTGGAAGGCCTGCACGAACCACCGCGTCGCCGCGCCGTCGATGGCGCCGACGAGGCGCTCCGGCGCGTCGAGGAAATCCAGCGCGTTCGCCGTGGGCGGCGTGTCGAGCAGGACGAGGTCGTAGCTCGGGTCGCTCCTGACGGCGTAGAGCTTCTCCATCGCCATGTACTCCTGCGTGCCCGCGAGCGACGTGGAGATGTACTTGTAGAGGACGTTGCCGAGGATCCGGTCGCGCTGCTCGGGCGTGGGGGCGAGCGACGAGACGAGGCCGTCGAAGGTCGACTTCGTGTCGAGCATCATGACCGTCATCGAGCCGGGCACGTCGACCCCCGCCCTGGCGAAGCGGGCGGGCTCGATCGTCTGCGCCTCCGTCGTCATCTCCTCGAGCCCGAGGCTCTGGGACAGCCGGCGCGCCGGATCGATCGTCAGGCACAGGACGCGCTTGCCGCGGCGGGCAGCGGCCAGGCCGAGCGCTGCAGTCGTGGTCGTCTTGCCGACGCCGCCGCAGCCGACGCAGAGGATCACCCTGCGGGAGGCGAGCAGCGGGGCCAGACCGGCGTGGTCTGCCTGAAGGGACGCGTCGACGGCGGGCGGGCTGTTCCTAGGGGGTGCGAGCGAGCCGGGCATTGCGCGCGACCTGAGGCCGCGGCCCCTTGTAGCACGAACCGGGGGGGCGCGAGCGCCCAGCCTGCGGTGTCGCGAGCGGCCAGCTGCACCGCAGCGACCGCTCAGCCTGCGGCGCAGCGACCGCTCAGCCTGCGGCGCAGCGACCGCTCAGCCTGCGGCGCAGCGACCGCTCAGCCTGCGGCGCAGCGACCGCTCAGCCTGCGGCGGCGCGGCCGCTCAGGCGGCGCGGAGGATGCGCAAGCACCCCGCAGCGGCCCGGGCAATGGAGGCGCCACGCTCCGCCGTGCCGCCACGGCCGCAGAGCAGCACCTCGCCGCCTGACACCGAGAGGCTCTGGACCTCGACGTCGGCGGTGAGCGTGGCGATGCGCGAGCCGACCGCCGCGCTCTGCACGGCGTCCGGGTTGGCGAGGAGCGGGGCGTAGGCGGCGAGCTCCTCACACGCCGGCCACGCGCCCGCCCCGGCGACGAGGCAGCCGCTGTCGTCCACGAGGACCACGACGTCCAGGTTCGCCTCGGCGCGGGTCGTCGAGAGCTGGTAGTGCAGCGCGGTGACCGGATCGTCGCTGCGGCGGCGCCGCCGCTCGGAGGTGGGGATCCCCTCATCCAGGGCCGATGTGCCCTGATCGACCGAGGGCGCGCCGGGATCGACCGGGCGCTCTGCGCGGCCTCCCGGCCTGCCGCCGCGCTGGCCGCCGGCGCAGCCGTCCGACGCGAGCTGAGGCACAAGCTGCTGGTTCGATAACGAGAGCGACACGAACACCTCCTCGACGCGAAGGATGGTCGCAGCGCACGAGGGCGGCCAACTTTGCTAAGTTCGAGGCGACGATGCGCGGCTTCATCGATCTGCACTCCCACTGGGTCGCCGGCGTCGACGACGGCGCCCGCACCGTCGAGGAGAGCCTCGCCCTCCTCACCGCGCTCCGCGGCGCCGGGTTCGACACCGTCGTGGCGACGCCGCACATGCGCCCCGGGATGTTCGACAACACCCGGCAGGGCCTCCAGGCCGCCTACGACGCGACCTGCGCCGCGCTGCGGGCCGCGGCCGGCGCGCGCGACCTGCCCGCCCTCGATCTCTCGTCGGAGCACTTCTTCGACGACATCGTCTTCCAGCGCCTCCTCGACGGCAGCGCCCTCCCCTTCCCGGGAGGCCGCGCCGCGCTCGTCGAGTTCCCGACCCGGAGCTTCCCCGCCCGGGCCGCGGAGCGGATCTTCGATCTCAGCCGCCGCAAGCTCCGCCCCGTCATCGCCCACCCGGAGCGCTACGAGCCCGTCTTCGACGACATCGCCTCGCTCGATCCGCTGCTCGACGCAGGCGCGGTGCTCCTCCTCGACGTCGCGGCGCTCACCGGCAAGTACGGGCGCACCCCCCGCCGGGCCGCCGAGCAGATGCTCGAGGCCGGCTACTACTACGCCGCGTGCAGCGACGCCCACGCCGCAAAAGACGTCCCCGACGTGCGCGACGGCATCAAGGCGCTCTTCGCCAGGGTCGGCGAGGAGGAGGCGAGCTTCATGCTCATCGACGGCCCGCGCGCGATCCTCGAAGGCACCGTCGACCCCTGAGGCCGTGAACCGCCCGCTCGCTTGACGGGCCGGCGCCCATCGCTATAAGCGAACGACACGTTCACTATTCATCATGGCGCAGTACCTCAAAGACGACGTCCAGGAGAGCATCACCTCCGCCGCGCTGACGATCTTCGCGCGGAAGGGGTACGAGAGCGCGACCATGGCCGAGATCGCCCGGGCGGCCGGCGTCTCGACGGGCAACATCTACCGGTACTTCGCGAACAAGGACGCGCTCTTCTACGGGATCGTCGACGACGGCTTCGCCCGCGCCTTCACGATCCTGCTGCGCCGCCGCGTGAAGGCGCTCGACGGCGTGGAGGACGTCCGGGCGCTCCCGCCGACGGCCGCCTACCACCTGATCTCCGAGGAGCTCCTCCGCTTCTGCATCGAGAACAGGCTGCGCGTCGTGATCCTCCTGGGGCGCGCCGGCGGCTCCAGGTACGAGCGGTTCTCCGAGGAGACCGTCGAACGCCTCATCGCGCTGGCGATCGAGCACTTCCGCGCCCTCGACCCATGCCTCTCGGTGACCGAGGTGATGCGCTTCAACCTGGACCAGATCTACCAGGGCTTCGTCAGGACGATGGTGAACGCCCTCGCCCGCTTCGAGGACGAGGACGCCATCCGAGACGCGGTCCACAGTTACTCGAAATACCACCTTGCCGGACTCAGGAGCTTCTTCGCGTAACCTTCGCTTCGCTTCGCCTCGCCTCAAAAGTGAACGAATCATTCATCATTCACCCATCGAGCTCGACCCCTCGCGGAGGCGAGGGGCGCAAGGAGGCCCATCATGCTGGAGAGCACGCTTGATCTGCCCGTCGAGGCGCGCGCCGTCCTCGAGGAAGAGGCCACGCTCCTCGAGCGCGTGCGCGCCGCGCTGGACAGGGCGCAGGAGCGCGCCGCGCGCGCCTTCGGGCGCGCGCCGCGCGAGCTCAGGTCCGTCGCGGCGCTCCGGGAGCTCCGCGACGAGGCCGCCGCGGCCTCGGCCGACGATCTGCCGGCGGTGCTCCTCGAGATGAGCGTGCGGCAGCGCCTTATCGAGCAGGAGCCCAGGGAGGCGCTGCCCGACCCGCTCTGCCCGTACCTCGCCCACCTCCGGGTCGACGAGGGCAAAGGGGCGAAGGACTACCTGCTCGGCCACGCGACGTTCCTGGATCCGTCGGCCGACGTGCGCATCCTCGACTGGCGCGTCGCGCCGGTGGCGCAGATCTTCTACCGGTACCGCGAGGGCGACGAGTACGAGGAGGCCTTCCCGGGGCGCGTGGCCGAGGGCGTGGTGAAGGCGCGCCGCATCGTCGTCGTGGAGCGCGGCGCCCTCACCCGGATCGTGGGCGACGGCCTCGTCCTGACGCGGCGAGGCGACGGGCGATGGACCCTCGCGGAGCGCGCGGCGCTCGCCATGCAGCCGGGCGGCGCGGGCACGGCCGCCCGACCCGGGAGCCTCGGCGTCGGCGCCGGCGCCACGGACCACGCAAAGGCCGCGGAGGTCACCGCCCTGCTCGACGCCGACCAGTACGCCGCCGTGTGCGCGCCCCCCGAGCAGCCGCTCCTCGTGCTCGGCAGCGCCGGGAGCGGAAAGACGACCGTGGCGCTGCACCGCCTCGCCCGGATCGCCGCGCTCGATCCGGCGCGGTGCCCGCTCTCGGCCATGAACGTCGTCGTCCCCGAGGAGGGCCTCGCGCGCCTGTCGCGCCGCCTGCTCTCGCCGCTCGGCGCGGGGGAAGCCCAGGTGAAGACGCTCGACGCCTGGTCGTCGGCGACCGCGCGTGAGGTCTTCGGCAAGCCGATCGCCCTGTGCGACGATCCCCCGGCGCTCGTCTCCAGCCTCAAGCGCCACCCGGCGCTCTACGGTGCGCTGCGCGAGCGATTCGCCAGGCTCGCCCCGGCGAACACGACGCTCCCGCGGCTGCGCCGCCGCCTCGCCGACGTCTTCACGGATCGAGGGTTCCTCGAGGGCGTCGTCGCCGCCTCGGGCGGGGACCTCCCCAGGAGCGCGGTCGAGGAGACCGTCCGGCACACCCTGCTGCAGATCGCCGAGCCGCTCGACCGGCAGCTCGCCTCGATCACCGTGGCCTCGATGAAGCGGGCGCTCGACGGCCGCGCCATCGCGGAAGGGACGCCGGACGAGCTCGCGGGGACGCTCGACATCGACGATCTGCCGATCCTGCTCTTCCTTCGCGCCGCTCGCCGCGGCCTGGACGGGGCGGGGTGGTCGCACCTCGTGCTCGACGAGGCCGAGGACTTCTCGCTGTTCGAGCTGTTCGTCCTGGGGAAGCTCCTTGGCGAGACGCGCAGCGTCACGCTCGCCGGCGACGAGGCCCAGCAGACCTCCTCGAGCTTCGCCGGGTGGGAGGCGGCGCGAGCCGCGCTCGGCGTGGGCGACGCGGCGACCTGCCGCCTCGCGGTGTCGTACCGGTGCCCGCAGCCGGTGACGGAGCTCGCGCGGCGGCTCCTCGGCGAGCTCGCGCCCGAGGCGCCCGCGCGCGCGGCCCGGGACGGCGCGCCGGTCGGGCTCTTCCGCTTCCCGAGCGAGGCGCAGGCGCACCTGTTCCTCGCCGGCGCGCTCCGCGACCTCGTCGGGCGGGAGCCCCGCGCCTCGGTGGCGGTCATCGCGCGGGACGCAGGCGCCGCGCGGGAGCTCCACGCGCTGATCGCGGAGCTGCCGGAGGCGAGGCTCGTGCTGGAGGGAGCGTTCTCGTTCGAGCCGGGCATCGACGTCACCGACGTGGACAGCGCGAAGGGGCTCGAGTTCGACTACGTCGTCGTGCCCGACGCGACCGCGGCGGCGTACCCGATGAACCACGAGGCCCGCCGGCGGCTCCACGTCGCGGTGACGCGGACGTCGCACCAGCTCTGGCTCATCTCCGGAGCGGCGTGGTCGCCGCTCCTCGGCAACGTGGGAGTGATCTGACGGTCGCCGCGGCGCCCTAGGGGCGCGGCCCGGCCGGCGCGGAGACGGCGGCGGGAGGGAGCGGGCTGTCCCTCACCGCCGCGGTCCCGGCGAGCGCGACCCCGAGGACGGCGGCCCCGAACACCAGCAGCGCCTGCAGCCAGCGCCGCGGGGCAGGCGGAGGCTCCACCTCGTCGTCGGCCGAGCGATCCCCGGGATCGAGCGACTCGAGCGCGGCGCGCAGCTGCTGCGTGCGGAGGTGGGACGCGTCGCCCAGGATCTGTCCGAGCCAGCCGGCGACGAGCGCGTCGTTGCCCGGGTTCGCGGCGCCCGGGATCGCCTCCTCGAGCGCGCGCATGAGCTTCGCGGCCGTCGCCGTGCGCGCGGTGGGCGACTTGGCGAGCGCCTCGGAGACGAGGCGATCGAGCGCAGGGGGGATCGGCTCGGGCGGCGGCGGCGCGCTCAGGCGCTCCGCGAACCCGCGCCGGGACGGGACCGCCCGCGACGACAGCGGCGCGGCAGGCCGCTCGCTCGCGATGTGGGTCATCGTGCTCTCGCTGTCGTCGGCCTGGAAGGGATGAGCGCCCGACAGGAGCTCGTAGAGGAGCACCCCGACCCCGAAGAGATCGGACCGCCGATCGCACGGCTGCCCCCGGATGTGCTCCGGCGCCATGTACGGCGCGCTGCTCCGGAACAGGAACGCGCCCCCCTCGCCGCCCGCCGCGCCCGCCGTGCCCACCGTTGAACCGCGCCCGCCGTCGCCGCGCAGCGCCTGCGGCCGTCGCTCGGACATCCGCCCTTCCTCGAGCTTCGCGATGCCGAAATCGACCATGCGGACGAGCCCCTCGGACGTGATGAGGACGTTGTCCGGCGAGACGTCGTAGTGCAGGAGCTCCCGTGGGTTACCGCCCTCGTCCCGCAGCTCGTGCGCGGCGTCGAGGGCCGCGCAGATCTGGTAGGCGAGCCTCGCCGCGACCAGCACCGGCGCCGGTCGCCCGCGCGCGGCGCGCAGCACCGACGAGAGCGGCTCCCCGCTCACCCACTCCATGACATAGAAGAACGTGCCGTCCGTCTCGCCCAGATCCACGACGGGCACCACGTTCGGGTGCCTGATGCGCGCGGCCAGCGCGGCTTCGTCGAGGAATGTCCGGACGACGTCGGGATCGGGCGAGAGCTCCGGGCGAAGCACCTTGATCGCGAAGAGCCGCTGAAACCCGTGCTCCCGCCTCAGACGCGCCGCCCAGACCTCGCCCACGTCGCCTGCGGCCACCCGCAGGACGAGCTCGTACCGGCCCAGGGAAAACCCCGGGAAATAGCGCCCCCCGCCCCCCACGCGGAAGATGTGGCCCACAGTTGAAGAGCCCGCCAGTGCTCCCGGTGTGCGACGATCACGATTGTTGCCCTGGTTGTGAGACTCGACCTCAACAAGGAACCGCTTCCGACCGCGACATCACCGCCCTCCGACCCTCCGGAGCGCCTGCCGGGCCAGCCCGCTGCTCGGACGTTTTCGGTCCTATCCGGGATGCGGGGGTCTTGCTTCCTGAACAACCGGACAGTAAAGCTGCCGGAAACTGTTGCCCCGCGCGTCGTGGGTCCACCTCCGCGGTCCCCCCGCCGTCGCCCCCCTCCCATCGCTCCCTCCCGAGGTACGCATGAGTGACGAGAAGAACACCAAGCAGAAGTCTGCCGCCCTCGAGCTCGCGATCGCCAGCGTCGAGAAGGAGTACGGCAAGGGGGCGATCATGCGCCTCAAGGACGGGCAGACGCTGCACGACGAGGTCGCGGCCGTGGCGACCGGCTCGCTCGGCCTGGACATCGCCCTCGGCATCGGCGGCTACCCGCGCGGCCGCATCGTCGAGGTCTACGGGCCGGAGTCGAGCGGCAAGACGACCCTCACCCTCCACGCCATCGCGGCCGTCCAGCGGGCGGGCGGGACGGCGGCGTTCATCGACGCCGAGCACGCCCTCGACGTGAACTACGCCAAGAAGCTCGGCGTGAAGACCGACGAGCTGCTCATCTCCCAGCCCGACTACGGCGAGCAGGCGCTCGAGATCGCCGACATGCTGGTCCGCTCGAACGCCGTCGACATCATCGTCGTCGACTCGGTCGCCGCGCTCGTCCCCAAGGCCGAGATCGAGGGCGACATGGGCGACAGCCACGTCGGCCTCCAGGCCCGGCTGATGAGCCAGGCGCTCCGCAAGCTGACCGGCACGACCTCGCGCTCGCAGTGCCTGCTGATGTTCATCAACCAGATCCGGATGAAGATCGGCGTCATGTTCGGCAGCCCCGAGACGACGAGCGGCGGCAACGCCCTCAAGTTCTACGCCTCGGTCCGGCTCGACATCCGCCGCATCGGCGCCATCAAGGAGGCCGCCGCGGGCGGCAAGGAGCCGGCGGTCGTCGGCAACCGGACCCGCGTCAAGGTCGTGAAGAACAAGATGGCTCCCCCGTTCCGCGAGGTGGAGTTCGACATCCTCTACGGCCAGGGCATCAGCCACAGCGGCGACGTCATCGACCTCGCGACCGAGGCGAGCATCATCGAGAAGAGCGGCTCCTGGTTCTCGTTCCAGGGCGAGCGCATCGGTCAGGGCCGGGAGAACGCCCGCACCTACCTCGAGCAGCACCCGGCGGTGCTCGACAAGATCGAGTCGATGGTCCTCGCGAAGCACGGGATCTCGCGCGTCGGCGGGGCCGCCCCGACGAACGGCGCCGCGAGCCCCGGCCCGAAGGGCGGAGCGGCGGCGGCCGAGGCGCCCGCGCAGGCGAAGGGTCGCGGCGAGGCAGCCTCGTCCGGCCAGGACGCCCGCCGTCCCCCGGGCAAGACGAACTGACGCCGGCCGCCACCGACGCCATGCACCTCTACGTGATGCGGCACGGCCCGGCGGAGGAGCGGGCGACCAGCGGGCGCGACGCGGACCGGAGGCTCACCCCCGAGGGCCGCGAGCGCGTGGCGCGGGTCTCGCTCGAGCTCCACCGCCTCCGGGGCGGCGCCCCGTTGCCGCTGGTGCTCGCGAGCCCCCTCGCGCGCGCGAGAGAGACCGCCGAGATCGCGGCGCCGATCTGCGGCGCGCCGGAGGTCGAGCTCCGGGACGAGCTCGCGCTCGACGCCGGGCTCCCGGGTTCGCTGGTCGCCGCGCTCGCCCGAGGCGGCGCCGACGCGCTGCTCGTCGGGCACCAGCCGAACGTGGAGCACCTCGTCCGTACGCTCGTCGACACGCCCGGCCGGGGCGCGACAGCGCTGCTCCCCGCCGGCTTCTGCACTGCCCTGGTCGTCGCCCTCGAGCCGGAGCCTTCCCAGCGCGCGCAGGGCCGCTGGCGCATGACGCAGATCCTCGATCCCCGGGCGCTCGCCCCGCGATGAGCGGACGCTGCGCACGCGCCGTGTCATGGCGAGAGAGAGCAGGAGCAGAAGACGCGCGTCCGAGGCGGAAGGCGGCCCGACCGGCGCAGACGCGCGTGGCTTTCACTACAAGCACATGAATTTGCAGAGGAAATCCAGATTACCGGCGAGCGGCGGCCGGGGCGCCCTCTCTCTCCCTCCGGAGGGTCCGGCCACCCGCTTACGTAGTCACAAATCCGAATGATTTCGATGTTCTCGGCCGCTCGCTTGACAAGGATCCCACCCGAGAATACGCCCAAATAAGGAGGATTGAGATGGCGGGACAGATGGCCTTCCCCTTCGCTCAACCCCCTCCAGGCCGTCTGTCGCGCAGCGGTGGGAAGGGCGCGGCGCGTACTTCCCTGCTGCCGCGTGTCGCCCGGGCGGTCGTCCGGGTGCCGGACCCCCGTCATCATCCGATCGACATCGATCTGCCGCCGGGCCAGCCGCACATCTACGTGCACGAGGGGGCGCGCCAGGCGCTCATCCGGCGGCTGGAGCTGGCCCAGAAGCGGCCGGTCCTCCTCTCGGTGACCGACAACTACCGGCAGATGATCTCCTCCTCGCTCCGGGAGGGCATCCTGCAGGCGCGCGTCCACCACATGTTCCTGGATGCGCCGGCGGTCGTCCAGGAGGCGCTCGTCCGGTACGTCGTGACGCAGGACCGGGCCGCCTCGCTCGTGGTCGGCCAGTACATCGACGAGAACGGCCACCGCATCCGGGCGAGCCGGCCGGTGAGCACGCCGCTCTCGACGCAGGGGCGGACGCACGACCTGCTGATCCTGTTCCAGAAGCTGAACCACGGGTACTTCGGCGGCGGCGTCGACGCGCTGATCACCTGGGGCAAGCGGACCAAGGCGCGGAAGCCGCGGCGCACCATCAAGCTCGGGAGCTACTCGGCGGTCGAGCGGCTGATCCGCATCCACCCGGTGCTCGACCGGCCCTGGGTCCCCCGCTACTTCATCTGTTACGTCATCTACCACGAGATGCTCCACCACGTGATGCCGGCGAGCCACGGCAACGGGCGCCGGATGCTCCATCCGCCCCAGTTCCTCGCCCGCGAGCGGCTCTTCCGCGACTACGAGCGCTCCCTCGCCTGGGAGCAGGACCACGTGGGGCGGCTCCTCCGCACCTGACGCATCCATCGCCTGCGGACGCACGTCATCCGGCGGCGTGTCGAGCGACGAACGCAACGAACGCGACGAACGCGACGAACGCGACGAACCATTGCGCGAAGGTGCGGCTGGCTCTAAACCGGCGAACCCCCGTTCGGGCCGCGCCAGCCGGCGCCCCGTGGGTGCCCCCGTAACCTCGAAAGTGTGGAAGGCCAGCGTGCAGGAGATTCTCACCCAGGAAGCGAGCCCCAAGCGGGCGATGGAGGCCCTCGAGTGGGCCGTCCAGCGAGCAGAGAAGGCGGAGGCCGAGCAGCCCGAAGCGGGCACCGAGCCACGCGCCTCGTCCAGGGTGATCTCGGGGCGGCCCGCCGACTTCAAGGCCGCGGCCGCCGCCTACCTGCCCGATGTCCGCAAGCTGCTCGACCGGGTCATGATGAGCGACGACGCCGAGGCCGGGCTCGACGCCCTGCTCGAGTCGGGCGCCCTCGCCGCGATGCTGCCCGAGGTCGAGGCGATGGTGGGCTTCGGCGACGGGGAGTGGCGCCACAAGGACGTCTGGAAGCACACGAAGCAGGTGGTGCGTCAGGCCGTCCCGAGGCTCGAGGTCCGCTGGGCGGCCCTGCTCCACGACATCGGCAAGACGAGGACGCGCTCCATCTCGCCGACGGGCGAGGTCCATTTCTTCGGTCACGCCGAGGTCGGCGCGCGCATGTTCGACAAGATCGACCGGCGGCTGCCGCTCTTCACGAAGGAGGAGGCGCTGAAGAACAGCATCCGCTTCCTGATCCTGCACCACCTCCGGGCGAGCCAGTACGAGGCGTCGTGGACCGACAGCGCGGTGCGCCGGTTCGCCAAGGAGATGGGCGGCTGCCTGAAGGACGTGCTCGACCTGTCGCGGGCGGACATCACCACGAAGCGGCCCGAGAAGAAGCGGAAGGGGCTGAAGCAGATCAGCGAGCTCGCCGAGCGGGTGCTCCAGGTCCAGGCCGAGGACGCGGTGGTGCCGCCGCTGCCGAGCGGCATCGGCGACGTCATCATGCATGCGTTCGGGCTGCCGCCGTCGCGGCGGATCGGCGAGATCAAGCGCGCGCTGGAGGAGGCGGTCGAGGCGGGCGAGGTGGCGTCGCACCAGGAGGCGGACGTCTACATCGCGTTCCTCCGGGAGCACGCGGCGCGGTTCGGGATCTGAGGGCGTAGCGCAGAGAGCCCAGGGGCCCTCTCAGGGAGGCGACCGCTCGCGCCGAAGTGCAGGCGCTGAGCGGTCGCCCGCTCAGCGAAGGGGCGCTTCGCAGGTGGTGCAGCGAGGGGGAACGCCTTCCTTGTGGTAGTGCTCGCCGCAACGGCCGCAGAGACGAGCGTCGGCCTCGAAGGCGATCAGCTTGTCGGTCGCCTTGCAGCGGAGGCCGGCGACCTGCGGCGGCTCCAGCGGGCGCACCTCGCCGGCGGCATCGTCGGGCGGAGGCAGCGCGCCTTCCTTGATGTCCGCCGCACGCGCGGGGATACGCGCCCTCGCCTCGGCCAGCACGCGCGCGGCCGCCGGGAGGTGCGCTCGCAGCGGGATGGCGATCGCCGTGCCGCTGCCCTGGACCGTGAGCGCGGTCTCCGTGAGCAACAGGCCCGTGACATCGTGCCAGCCGATGCGCTCGATCTCGCCAGGTCCGCTCTCCAGCCCCACCCCGGCATCACCCACACGAAGCGCCTTCATCGACCACTGACCGAAGAGCCCGACCGCAGCCCCGAGGAGCAAGGCGCCGAGGAGCAGGTACGTGGCTGCCGGGTGCACGCCCGCGTCCTCGCCCCGGAACCACTGGCCATAAACCCCCGCCCCGGCCAGCAGCGCCGCGACGGACATGCCGAGCATCGTGAGGCCGAGCTCGAGCGACGCCTTCGGCTCGAAGCGTCGCTCGCTGCGCGGATCGGTCCGCTGCCGCAACACGACCTCACCGCCCTGCCCCGTGGTCCCCGAACCCTTGCGCTTGCGCTTCACCGGTCTGTCGGCTGCCATCGGCGGCTTCCTATCGGAGGAGACGCCCGGACGCAAAGGGGCTCAGCCCAGGCCAGCGCTCCGCGCGAGCAGCCAGACCGGAGCCGCCCCCCGCCCGCGCGGCAAGGACGGAGAGGTATGCTGGGACAGTGATGCTCTCGATGCCCAACGCGGCGACGTACGTCCTGCCCGCGCTGGGCATCGGGCTCGCAGCCCTCGCGATCCTGGGGCCAGGCTCGCCACGCATGGCCACCGGCGTGCGGGTGTGGGGGGCGCCCGTCGCCGGAAGCGAGGCGCTGGCGCTCCGCGTCGAAGGGGTGCGCCGCCTCCACGGCGCCGACGACCCGGCGGCCATCCCGCAGATCGAGGTGAGCGCCACGTCCGCAGGGTCGCCGCTCGGACGATGGACCGGCTCGCTCGACAAGGACGGCATCGGCGAGGCGCTGCTGCGCGCGCCAGCGGGGCTGCGGGAGCCGGTGACCGTGCGGATCGCGCTGGGCGGCGGCACGCTCCTGGAACGGCAGCTCCCGCTGCTGCCGCCGCTCGCAGCGGCGGACACGAGCGCGGTGCCAGGCGCGGCGCACGCAACCGCGCTGCCAGGCGCGGCGCACGGGGAGCTCCGCCTGCAGGTCACGGCGGCGCGGGGAGCCCTGGCAGCTCCGTTCCCGGAGCGGGTGCGGGTCGCGATCGAGACGCGAGACGGAACGCCCGCGGCAGGGGCTCGCCTCGAGGCGAGCACCGTCGGGGCAGAGATCGAGGGGCACGGCGGCGATCCGGCGCAGATCACGGCCGATGCGCGCGGCGCCGCGGAGCTCACGCTCAAGCCGCTGGCGCACACGGTCGAGCTCACGCTCCGCGCGACCCACCTGGGGAGCGCACCGCCAGGGACACGGATCGCGAGCGGCACCTGGGAAGGGAAGCTGCCCGTGATCCCAGGAGCCATCTGGCTCGATCCGGGCGGTCTCGATCGCGAACGGCCCGAGCTCCGGTTGATCTCCCCGACGCCGAGGCCACGCGCCTACGTCTCGATCGGAGGTGCGCGCGGCCGTGCGCTCGGGACGATCGTCCCGCTCGCGGCGGACGGGGCGGGCTTCTTCTCGGGGAGGGTGACGCTCCCGGACAGCGCCGCGCCCGGGGAGGCGGGCTGGGCCGTGGTCGCGAGCGACCCCTACGAGCAGGGCGCAGGCACGGTGGCCTGGCCGATCACGGCCGCGGCGGCGTCCGCCTCGCCGCGGCGCGTGGAGCTGCTCGCGGACGGGATGCCGGCGGCCGAGGCGCGCGAGCGGGCCCGCGCCTCGCATGCGCGGCGCGCTGGCCTCGGGGTCCTCGCCGCCTCCGCGGTGGCGCAGGTGCTGCTGCTCGCGCTGCGATCCAGGACCGCGCGGCGCCGCCTGGAGGCGCACGTCGCCGCCGCCTCGGGCGACGAAGGCAAGGACGGCACCCATGGCGCGCCGCTGTCCAGGGAGGATCGCGACCGGCTGCTCGCCGCCGTGCGGGCGGAGCCGCTGCTGTCGGCGTTCGCCCTCGCCGCGCTCGTCGGGCTCTCCTTCGCGGCGGTCGCGGCGCTCGCCACCTTCCGATGACTCGAGGGCGCGTGCCGCCTTTGGGATTTGATCCGCGGCGGGCCCCGAGCCGCTAGACTGGAGGGCCAGGCGGCACGGGGCGGGAGGACGACAGACAGGGCATGTCCGAGCAGCAGCGGTACCGGGTCATCAAGCGCCTCGCCTCCGGAGGCATGGCGGAGGTCTTCGTCGCCGAGAGCGCGGGGATCGAAGGGTTCAAGAAGCAGGTCGCGATCAAGCGCGTCCTGCCGCAGCTCAGCAAGAAGGAGCAGTTCATCGCGATGTTCCTCGACGAGGCGCGCCTCTCGGCGCACCTCTCGCACTCGAACGTCGTGTCGGTGTTCGACATCGGCGTCGGCGACGGCACCTACTTCATCGTCATGGAGTACGTGGACGGCGCCGACCTGAGGGCCCTCCTCGATCACCAGAAGAAGGTCGGCCGGCCGATGACCGTCGAGGTGGCCGCCTTCATGGCCGCGAAGATGTGCCAGGGCCTCGCCTACGCACACGACCTCGCGACCGGGGACGGAAAGCCGCTCCAGATCGTGCACCGGGACATCACCCCGGCCAACGTGCTCATCACCCGCTACGGCGAGGTGAAGATCGTGGACTTCGGGCTCGCGAAGGCGTCGAGCCAGCTCGCAGAGAGCGACGCGGGCATCATCAAGGGAAAGTTCGGCTACCTGGCGCCCGAGACGGTGCTCGAGCAAGGCGTCGACCAGCGCGTCGACATCTTCGCGCTCGGGATCATCCTCTGGGAGATGCTCGCCGGGCGCCGGCTGTTCCTGGGCGACTCCGACTACATCACGGTGCGGCTGGTGCGCGACGCGGTGATCCCCTCGCTCCAGCAGATCAACAGCGATGTGCCGCGCGAGCTGGAGCAGATCATCCGCCGCGCGCTCGCCCGCGACCCGGCGGCGCGTTACATGTCGGCGCGCGAGCTCGGCCGCGACCTGACCCGCTTCCTCTACCGCTACGGCCGCCCGGTGAGCGAGGACGACGTCGCCTCGCTCGTGGAGCGCGCCAAGGGCGGGCCGGCGCGGGCGGTCGACGGGACGCAGAAGATCGCCGAGCTCATCGACATGATGCTCCTCGAGTTCAAGTCGCTCACGAAGGAGCCGACCGCCGGCGGCAGCGGGCTGAGCCTGCTGCCCACCCTGGAGGGCGCCGCGATCCTGACGCACGGGGCCGAGCACCCGAGCTCGCCGCCCCCGCGCAGCGAGGGGCCGCTCGGGGGGCTCGCCGACGAGCTGGAAGGCCCGGACTCGCTCCACCAGGACGAGTCCTCGTCCTCGGTGACGGCCTGGTTCCGGGGGCTCATTCCGCGCTAGATCTCTGCGCGGACAGCGATGTGACGTCCGCGCCGCCGCGCTGTCCCATCCGTCCCATCCCATGACCCGTCACCGGCCAGGAGGAGCCCTCCTCCAGCCCACAGCAAAGGCAAAGAGAAGATGAGCGTCGAGATTGGAAAGCCGTTTCCGCGCTTCGCCCTGCCGAACCAGGACGGCAAGACCGTGAAGCTCGAGGATTTCGCGGGCAAATGGCTCGTCCTCTACGTCTATCCGAAGGACGACACGCCGGGATGCACGATCCAGGGCAAGTCGTTCACGGCCTCCAAGGCCGATTTCGACGACGCCAACATCACCGTGGTCGGCGTCAGCGAGGACGACGTCACGTCGCACAAGAGCTTCTGCGACAAGTTCTCCTTCACCATCGATCTGCTCGCCGACACGCGCCACGAGCTGCTCAAGGCCGCGGGCGTCGGGCAGAGCGAGTGGAAAGGCACCCTGTACTGGGACCGGACGACATTCGTCATCGATCCGTCGGGCGTGCTGCGAAGGACCTACCTGAAGGTGAAGCCCGACGGGCACGAGCAGGCCCTCCTCAAGGACATCGCGGAGCTCAAGGCCCAGGCCTGAACGCCGCGACCGCCTGCGAGGGCAGGGCGCACGGCGGAGGGCGCTCCGCCTGCGCAAAAACCTGCTCACGCTGGATTTGCTGGCATGTCGCCCCTACCCTGTCGCCCTTGTGGCACCACGCCCTCCTTTCGCTCCCGATCGAATCGTATCGCTCACGATCCTCGCGGCGATCGCCGCGGCGGCGATCGCGAGCGCTTCCGTGGTGGGCGCCTGTAAAGGCGCCGGGGGCGGCGGGTCCGTCGGCTCGAGTACGGGCGACGCCAGCGGCTGTCCGATGGGGCCAAGACAGGCGCTGTTCACGATCACCGTGCGCGCGAGAGGCGCCACCGTCCCGCCGGACACCACCGTTCACATCGCGTGGAGCGCCGCGGACGAGCCGATCTTCGTGCTGAGCGATCCGACCACCTGGAAGACGCTCGACGAGGCCAACCTGGTGTGCGCCGTCGATCGCGCGCAGCCTCCTCCCGAAGCGCTGGAGACGCTCGTCTGCGAGCTGTGGACGGCCGGGGTGACGTGGGTGAAGATCTCGGGGACAGGCTACGACGACTTCGAGCAGACGCTCGCGCCCGTCATGAACGACGAGTGCGAGAGCTTCCTGCCCCAGAACGTCGATATCGAGCTCGTCCCGGCGGTGGACGGGGGCACGGGCGAGTAGCCGGAGGGCGGCGCACCGGGGCGATGTGATCGCTGCCAAGCCCAGGCGCGCTCTCCTGTCGAAGGCAGCATGCGCCCCGATCCCCTCATTCCCCTGCTCTTTCCGGCCTTCCTCTCCGCTTGCGGCTCAGCTCCCGAGGCGAAGGCCCCGGCCCCCGGCGGGCAGACGTTCCCCGAGGCGGTCGCGATGATGTGCGACGTCGACAGGAGAGCCGGGCTCGACCCGGAGGCGGATCCGATCAGCGTCGGGCAGATGCGGTCGGCGTGGATCGGAGAGCACGTGGAGAGCCCCGATGGAATCGAGCTCCGCACGATGCTCAGCGTGAAAGGGGCCGCAGAGCAGGGCGCGATGCTGCGCGAAGAGGCCAAGAAAGCAGGACTCGCGCGCTGCGCGCTCGCGGACTCGCTGGAGGCGGACGGGACAGGCGGGCTATCGCCATGACGCCATGAATGCACAGGATCGGTAGCGACGCACAGCCCTCCCGGCGGGGCGCAGCTGGCCGGAACGTGGAACCGGGATGGGAGATCGCGCCACCTCGCTGGCTCGCCCTCCCCTCCCCGCCTATCCTGATCTCATGGCCGCGCCGACCCCGCTCCGCCTCGCCTGGGCGACCGACGTCCACCTCAACTTCCTCTCCCGCGAGGACCTCGTCGCCTTCTGCTCCACCCTCGCCGCCACCGCCTCCGATGCCGTCCTCTTCACCGGCGACATCGCGGAAGCCACGAGCCTCCGCCCCCTCCTCGAGACCGTCGCCCAGGCCATCGAGCGCCCGCTCTACTTCGTCCTCGGCAACCACGATTTCTACCGCGGGAGCATCGCCGCCGTGCGCACGATGGCCGCCGAGTTCTCGGCCACCTCCCCGTGGCTCAGGTGGCTCCCGTCGATCCCCCACGTCGAGCTCGGCCCGGACACCGCCCTCGTCGGCCACGACGGCTGGGCCGACGCCCGCCTCGGCGATTACGAGAGATCGCCCGTCACGCTCAACGATTACGTGCTCATCCAGGAGCTCACCTCCCTCGACCGGCGCCGCCGGAGAGAGGCCTTGCACCGCCTCGGCGACGAGGCCGCGGCGTACCTGCGCCGCGTCCTGCCCGTGGCCCTCGAGCGGTACCGGCGCGTCATCGTCGCCACGCACGTCCCCCCGTTCAAGGAGGCCTGCTGGCACGAAGGTCAGATCTCCAACGACGACTGGCTCCCCCATTTCACCTGCAAGGCCACAGGCGAGGTGATCCGCGAGGTCGCCCTGCGGTACCCGGAGCGGCGGATCGAGGTGCTCTGCGGCCATACGCACGGCGCCGGCGTGGCGGAGATCCTCCCGAACCTCGTTGTGCGCACCGGCGGCGCCGAATACTACGAGCCCGCGGTGCAAGGCGTCATCACGACCGCGTAGGCCACCATCGCGCCGCGCACCCCGGCTTCCCACCGGGCCACTGCCCTCGCGGGCATCCATCCCAGGTACCCACCTACTCCGGCACAACGTATCCTGCGCGTCCACGACCTCCGCCGACCTCGGCAGAACGGTGAGCCATGCCGACGAACGACCCCGACAGCCAGCTCGACGAGCTCCTCCGCGCGCTCGACGCAAACCCTCGCGCCGCCGACGTCTTCTATCCCAGGCAGGTGAACACGAGCCCACCCGCCGGCGCGACGGACTACGACATCCCCGTCGCCCCCGGGGTGACGCTCGGCGCGCGCTGGCACCTGTCCGACCCACGCAATCCGACCGTGCTCGCGTTCCACGGCAATGGCGAGACCGTCCCCGACTACGACGACATCGCCGAGGGCTGGCATGACGTCGGGCTCAACCTCTTCATGGTCGATTACCGCGGCTATGGCTGGAGCGGCGGGCAGCCGACGCTGCGCTCGCTCCGAGAAGATCCCGTGAAGGTCTCCGACTTCTTCCTGCGCGAGCTCGCCGACAAGAGCCGCACGGCAGGCCTCGATCAGCCGCCGAAGCCGCTCCTCTTCGGCCGCTCGCTCGGCAGCTCCCCGGCGTCGCGGATCGCCGCGCACCGCGGCGACGCGTACCGCGCGCTCCTCCTCGAGAGCGGGTTCAGCGACGTGCGGCAACTGCTCGCCCTCTTCGAGATCGACCTCGGCGATCTGCGCGACGAGGCGCACCGCAATTTCTCGAACCCGGAGCTCCTGAGGAACGTCGTGATCCCGGTCCTCGTCCTGCACGGCGCGCGCGACAGGCTGCTCCCCCCGGACCACGCCCGCGAGAACCACGCGGCCGTCCCCCACGAGAGGAAAGCCCTGCACCTCATCGACGGCGCCGGGCACAACGATATCCTCCTCTTCGCGTCCGCCTATTTCGGAGTGATACGGGCCTTCCTGCAGAACCACTGACAGAAGCGCCGCGCAGGACCGCCGAGCGGAGCTCGCTTTACACCTCGAACAGCAGGAACGGCTTGCCGGTGAGCTTCCTGAGCAGCGGCATCGCCACGTTGTAGACAGGAGTCCCGTTCGACGTGTGCCCCTCGAGCGCCCCGTGGTGCGCGTGGCCGTGGAAGACCACGTCGGCGCCGTACAGATCGATCGGCGCCGCGAGGCGGCTCGTCCCAAGGAAGGGCCTTATCTCCACGTTCTCGCCGACGGTCGTCTCGAGGATCGGCGTGTAATGCATGATCACGATCTTCTTCTCGCTGTCGAGCTGGGACAGCGCCGCCTCCAGCTTCAGCGCCTCGGTCACGGCCTCCTGCACGAACGCCTTGAGCGGGCCCTCGCCGAACGCCTGGAGCGTCGCGCTCCCGAACCCGCCCATGAAGCCCTTCACGCCGGCAACCCCGATGTCGTCGCGCAAGATCAGGTGATCGCCGTCGAGCACCTCGACGCCCGCGTCGCCCAGGAGCTTCGCGATCTCGGCGCCCGCCCCCCGGTCGAGATCGTGGTTGCCGAGCACGGCGGCGCACGGCATCGAGAGCCCGGCGAGCGCGTCGGCCAGCACCTTCGCCTCCTCGGGATGGCCGCGATCGGTGAGATCGCCGCACAGCACGAGCAGCTCCGCCTCCGCGTTCACCGCCTTCACGAGCTCGCGCATC
Organism: Sorangium sp. So ce327; assembly: GCF_051530205.1. NCBI lineage: Bacteria > Pseudomonadati > Myxococcota > Polyangiales > Polyangiaceae > Sorangium > Sorangium sp. So ce327. The sequence continues at coordinate 8,864,401 of NZ_CP150330.1, forward strand.
CTGGCGCCGTGCTCCGGCCGGCAGTGCAGATCCGAGGACGCCGCGATGCGGCGCTTGCCCGGCTCCCCGTTCCCTCCGGCGACGGCGGCGCTCATGATCCCGGCTTGCGGACCCGCGCCGCCTCGACCTCCACCCCCGGCCCCTCCGCGCCGCCCGGAGCCCCGTCACGGCCCGGCTTCCCCTTGCCGAGGCGAGGCCGCCCCGCCGCAGACCGCTGGCGCTTCCTGCACAGCGCCCCCCGCGCCGCCTCGGGCGCGGACGCAGCGGATCCCACGACGAGCCCGAGCTTCTCGTAGTCGTGCACGTACTGCTGCCTGCTGATCAGGTTGCCCCGGCATACCCGGAGCGGCGCGTCGCCGGCCCGCGTCTGCGCCAGCGTACGCCGGCAGAGCTCGTCGATGATCCACCCGGGCACCCGGCTCCGCGCGCCCGGATAGACGAAGCGGTACAGCGTCAGGTGCGCGAACAGGACCTCCCAGTAGGGACCGAACCGGGCGAGGAGCCTCTCCCAGTCCATCTCGTCCCCACACGCGTAGATCAGGTGGTTCACGTCGGCGCCGTCGTACCGCTCCCGCTCGTCCACGAACGCCTTCGTGAAGATGATCTCCTCGACCGGCGCGATCAGGCAGGAGTGCCCCAGGATCGTGGCCGGACGCGCGTGCTCGAACCAGCCGCCATCCACCACGGCCAGGCCGTTGCTCGACGAGAAGATGAGATCGATGAAGCGGTCGCCCGCGTAGGCCTTCCCGATCCACCGCGGATCGATGAGCTCCGTCTCGAAGCCGGCCCGCTCCAGCGCCCTGAACGCCGCCGGTACCTCCCGCTCGTCCAGCATCACGTCGAGATCCTTCGTGTCCCGGAAAATGCCCGTGTACGCGAAGAAGGCATACGCCCCCGCCACCATGAACGGGACGCCGGCGCAGAGGAGGGCGTCCATCGCCCTCACCCTCACCTCCAGCTCGCCCGCGCGGGAGAGCTGGCCGGCGGGGTCGTCGAAGGCCGGAGGAGCGAGCGCCGCGCGCTCGCCGGCGCGCGTCGCCCGGGCTGAAAGCGCGTGCTCCGCGTCGCCTGCGACAGGGGATCCGCTGCGGACCATCCCCCTCTGCGTAATGAACAGGACGTGCGATGGCGACCCCCCTCCCCCCTCACGCGCCCGGAACATGCGTCGACCGCGTGGACCGCGTGGACCACGTCGGAAGACGCCGGAACGACGCGAACGAAGGAAGAGAAGCGGGCTCGTCCTCGCTGACCATTGCACGACGTGGCGGGTCTGGCTCAAGCTCGCCTGCCGGGACCGCTCGGCGCGCTCCGAGCTGACTGGCGACGAGCCGCGGCCCCCGACGCTCGAAGAGGAGGCACATCCGTGAACACCGCCATCGCGACGATCAATCCAGCGACCGGAGAGACGATCGAGACGTTCGAACCTCTCTCCTCAGCGGCGCTGGAGCAGAAGGTGGCGCGCGCGCACGCCGCGTTCCGCAGCTTCCGGCAGACCCAGGTCGCCGAGCGGGCCCAGAAGCTGCGCCGGGCAGCCGACATCCTGGACGGCGAGAAGGAGCAGCTCGGGCAGCTCATGACGCTCGAGATGGGGAAGACCATCGGCTCCGCCATGGCCGAGGCCCAGAAGTGCGCGACCGCGTGCCGCTACTACGCCGACAACGCCGAGCGCCTGCTCGCCCCCGAAGAGGTCGCCACCGACGCGGGCAAGAGCTACGTGGCCTTCCACCCGCTCGGCGTGGTGCTCGCCATCATGCCGTGGAACTTCCCGTTCTGGCAGGTCTTCCGCTTCGCCGCGCCGGCGCTCGTCGCCGGCAACGTCGGCCTCCTCAAGCACGCCTCGAACGTCCCCCGCTGCGCGCTCGCGATCGAGGACATCCTCCGCCGGGCCGGCTTCCCGGAAGGGGTCTTCCAGGCGCTGCTCGCCGGGACCGACGTCGTGCCGCGCCTCCTCGCCGACCCGCGCATCGCGGCCGCGACGCTCACCGGCAGCGAGAACGCGGGGCGCAGCGTCGGCGCCCACGCCGGCAAGCACCTCAAGAAGGTGGTGCTCGAGCTCGGCGGCAGCGATCCGTTCATCGTCCTGCCGAGCGCCGACCTCAACGCCGCCGTGGGGACCGCGATCCGGGCGCGCATCATCAACAACGGCCAGTCCTGCATCGCGGCGAAGCGCTTCATCGTGCACGAGTCGATCGCGCCCGAGTTCGAGCAGCGCTTCGTCGCGACCATGCGGCGCCTGCGGGTCGGTGATCCGATGGATCCGTCGGTCGACGTCGGGCCGCTCGCCACCCCGCAGATCGCCGCCGAGCTCGAGGAGCAGGTGCGGGCGTCGGTGGCCGCGGGCGCGCTCCTCCTCACCGGAGGCAAGCGGCTGAGGGGGCCGGGCAACTACTTCCCGCCGACCGTGCTCACCGACGTCCAGCGCCCCTCCCCCGCCGCCGACGACGAGCTCTTCGGCCCGGTCGCGGCGGTCTTCCGCGTCACCGACCTCGACGAGGCCATCCACATGGCGAACTCCACCCGGTTCGGCCTCGGGGCGAGCGCATGGACCCGCGACGCCGACGAGCGCGAGCGGCTCATCAACGAGCTCGATGCCGGCCAGGTGTTCATCAACGGGATGGTCGTGTCCGACCCCCGGCTGCCGTTCGGCGGCATCAAGATGTCCGGCTACGGCCGCGAGCTCTCCTCGTACGGCCTGCGCGAGTTCGTGAACGTCAAGACCGTCTGGATCGCCAAGGACGAACGGCCGAGGGGCCTGCCTGCATCCGAGTGATCCGAGGAGCGGAGCGACCGAAGGACGGCGAGATCGAGCGGCCGGGCGCTCGCCGGGTGAGCCGCTCGCCAGCCGTCCGGCCGCCGCTTCCCCGGCGTCGTGCGACGGGCGATGATGGCGGTCATGTCGCTCCCCGGCTTCACCGAGACGCAGTTCTCACACGGCGGCGTGGCGCGGGTGGTCTACCGCCGCGGCGCGGGCCCGGGCGTCGTCGTCATGCACGAGATCCCGGGCATCACCCCGTCGGTCGCGGCGTTCGCCGAGCGCGTGGCGGACGCCGGCTTCACCGTCTTCGTGCCCCACCTCTTCGGGACGCCCGGCAAGCTGGACACGCCCCTCTACATCGTCGAGCAGCTGGGCCGCGCCTGCATCAGCCGCGAGTTCCACGTGCTCGCGTCCAGGCAGGCGAGCCCGATCACCGACTGGCTGCGCGCGCTCTGCCGCGACGTCCACGCGGAGCTCGGGGGCAAGGGCGTCGGCGCGATCGGCATGTGCCTGACGGGCAACTTCGCGCTCGCGCTGATGGTCGACCCCGCCATCGCGGCGCCCGTGCTGAGCCAGCCGTCGCTGCCCTTCCCGCTCTCGCGCGAGCGCCGCGCCGGGCTCCACCTCTCCGACGACGGCCTCCGCGCCGTCAAGGAGCGCGTCGCCGCCGGTACCCCGGTGCTCGGGCTCCGCTTCACCCACGATCCGATGTGCCCGAAGGAGCGGTTCGACCACCTCCGGGCCGAGCTCGGCGACGGCTTCGAGAAGATCGAGATCGACTCGTCCCCAGGCAACCCCCATGGGATCCCGCGCACCGCCCATTCGGTCCTGACGCGCGATCTGGTCGACCGCGAGGGCCACCCGACGCGCGAGGCGCTCTCGCGCGTCCTCGCCTTCTTCCGCGAGCGACTCCACCCCTGACCGCCCGCGACGAAAGCCGCGCCCGAGCCGGAACATCGCGTGACGTCGCGTGACGTCACGCGACGAGGCACAGCCGGTTGCGTCTCCGTGAACGTCGACTTACTGTCATTGATTGTGTCGGACGATCCGGCCGTGGCCGCTCTGCTGAGCGAGTACCCCCCTGCAGCGCAACAGCTGACCTTGCGCGTGCGCAAGCTGCTCCTGCGCATCATTCCCGACGTCCACGAGCACGTCTATCCAGGCTGGCGGCTCGTCAGCTTCCGGATCGGCGGCGGCGACCAACACAAGATCTGCTGGCTCGCCCCGCAGCGCTTCGGCGTGACCCTCGGCTTCGAGCGCGGCGCCGAGCTGCCGGATCCGAGCGGCCTGCTCACCGGCGAAGCCAAGCAGGCCAGGAACCTCCATATCCGCTCTGCCAAGGACGTGGACGTCGCCGCGATCGCCACGCTGGTCGCGGCCGCCGTCGCGCTCCACCGGGACCGGTGAGGATCGCGCGGCGCGCCGCTGCGCGACGGCCGCGCCCGCGGCTCAGCGGCGCCCGTGGACGACCCGCCCGCCCGTCTTGCCGAGCGCGTACGAGAACCCGAGCTCCAGCGTGGAGCGGGTGACGATCGCCCCGAGATCGAGCCCCTGCTCCACCATGAGCCGCGCGGCCTCGGGCGCGATCCCGACGAGCACCACCTCGGCCCCGAGCAGCCCGGCGGCGCGCGCCGCCTGCGCGAGGTGGTTCGCCGCGCTCGCGTCGACCACCGCCATGCCGGTGACGTCGATGATCACGACGCGCGCCTGGTGCTCGGAGATCTCCTTCAGCATCGCCTCGATGAAGCGGCCGGAGCGGTGCGTGTCCAGCGCGCCCACGATCGGCATGACGAGGACGCCGCGCGCGATCGGCACCACCGGGCTCGACATCGCGGCGATCGTCTCGAGGAGCGCCTCCTGGCGGCTGCTCAGCGACTCGAGCGCCCTCGTCCGCTCCTTGATCCGCGACAGGAGCCGCGCGTTCTCGATCACGACGGCGGCCACCGCGGCCACGCGCTCGATGAGCGCCAGGTCGGTCGCCGAGCACGCGTCGGGCTGCGGGCTGGCCAGGACGAGGACCCCGAGGACCGCCTCCCGCGAGAGCAACGGCACGCCGACCAGCGTGCGCGCGCCGCGCCGGCGCGCCTCGGCGACGTCGCCGAAGCGCTGGTGCTCGCCCGACGCGGTGTCGATGACGAGCGAGCTGCACGAGCGCATCACCTGGCCCACCAGCGAGTCGTCCGCGACGGGCGCGCGCTCGTCGTCGACGAGGCTCTCGCGCTGGGCCATGCCGATCACCAGGAAATTCAGCGGGCGCTCGTGACGCCCCGCGCCCAGCCTGCGGTTCACGATCCTGCGGGCGGAGCTCGACGCGAGGTGATCCGAGAGGGCGCTCGAGAAGGGCGTCCGCTCGAGGGTCACGAGGTCGACCCCCGTGTCGATGGAGCGCGACGCCGGCAGGTCCGCGAGGGCCTCCGCGACGCCCCGCGTGGCCATCTCGTAGAGCGCCTGCACGCCGCGGTACCCCATGTCGTACTCGCGCTGCACCACCGCCGCGTGGATCACGCCGTCCTGGAGCATCGCGACCGTGGCGGTGACGAGATCGAAGGCGACCACCTTGAGATCGCCGGACCGCCCGAGCTTCATCGACGCCTGCCCCAGGCTGGGGCCGTTCTCGCTGCACACCCCGAAGGCGCCGGCGAGGCCGGGGTTCGAACGCACCACGTCGACGGCGAGCGCGATCGCGCGCTCCACGTCGAACTGGTTCTCCGAGAGCGAGCCCACGCGGATCGCCGAGCCGGCGATCGCCTCGCGGAACCCCTCGATGCGCCCGTGGGCGTTCGGCACGGCGAAGGACTCCGCCTGGATGGTGATCTCGCCTCCCTGCGGCAAGAACCGCAGCATCGCCTCGCCTGCGATCCTCCCGGCGGCCCGGTTGTCGGTCCCGACGTAGAGCAACGACCGGCTGCCCGGGGCGGCCGGCGTGTCGATCGTGATGACCGGGATGCCCGCCGCCATCGCGCGGCCGATGGCCGGCTCGAGCGCCACGGGGTCGATGGGCGCGATCGCGATCCCGCCCACCCGCCGGCGGATCCCTTCCTCGAGGAGCGCCTCCTGAGCCGCGGCGCCGGCGGACATGACGCTCCTGAACTCGACCCCGACCCGGAGATCGCGCCCCGCCGCCAGCGCGCCGTCCCGCAGGTTGTTCCAGTACGCGGTCAGCGGCCGGCGGGGAGCCTTGTAGACGCGGATCATCGGCTGGCCTGGCGCGCGGCTCGCGTCGTACGATCCGCGCCACCCGTCGGCGACGCGCCCCTCGCCCCCGGCATCCTCCAGGACGGCGAGGTCGATCGCGCTCCAGCGCGGGCCGGTCTGAACGCTCCGGATCCCGTCCGCGAGCGTCTCGATGAGCTCGAGGGGATCGACCGACTCGGCGACGGAGCTCAGCACGTCCTCGAGCAGGCGCAGCTCCTGGGCGCTCTGCGCCTTCTCCTCGAAGAGGCCGCGCCGCTCGAGCGCGGCGCCCACGCTCGCCGCGACCGACTCCACGAGCGCGCGGCGCGGGCCCGAGAGCGGCGCCGCGTCCGGCTGCTCCAGGGCGAGGTAGGCGCCCGGCGCGCCGAACATGGGCACCGCGATGACGTGGACGTGGACGCCGTCGGACAGCCAGCCAGGCGCTTCCGCGAGCTCGGGCAGGTGCGCCCGGTACCACGCGGTCGCGGGGACGAGGCACGGGCCGTGCGCCGCCTCGGGCGCCGCGGCGGGGCCGAACGGAGCCGACGCGCTGAGCGCCCCGCCGTCGGACGGCATGTTCACCCGGCCCGGCAGGAGGCCGTCGAGCCCGACGAGCGCCCTGTACGAGAGGCGCCGGCCGGTGCGTATCAGCAGGCTCCCGCGCCGCGCGCCCGGGAGGCCCTCCATGGCTCGCCGCACAAGGTCGTGGAGAGTCGAGAAAACGTCCAGTCCGGTGGTCATGCAGCTCCGTTCAGCCGCTCGCTCGCTCGCTGCGCAGCGCGCGTGCGGGCGCATCCCGTAGCAGGCGTGAGCGGGCTCGTGCTTGTCAAGCAGAGACGATGGGACCACCGTAGGACCACGAGGAGCTCGCACCCGCATGAAGCTCGCCTCTCTCCGCGGCCCCGGCCGCGACGGCACGCTCGTCGTCGTCCGCCGCGACGGCCTCGCCTACGCGCCTGCAGGCGAGGCCTTCCCCACGCTCCAGGCCGCGCTCGACGACTGGGAGCGCGCCGAGCCGGCGCTCCGGCGCATCGCGGCCGACGTCGAGTTCGGCGAGGCGGCCGTGACGCCGCTGGTCGCGGAAGAGCTCGCTGCGCCGCTTCCGCGCGCCTACGAGTGGATCGACGGCTCGGCGTACATCCACCACATCGTGCTCGTGCGCAAGGCGCGCGGCGCCGAGCCTCCCGAGACGCTGACGACCGATCCGCTCGTGTACCAGGGCGGCTCCGGCGTCCTCCTCGGCCCGACCGACGACATCGTTCTGCGCGACGAGGCCTGGGGCCTCGATTTCGAGGCCGAGGTCTGCGCCGTCCTCGGCGACACCCCGCAGGGCACGCGCCGCGAAGAGGCCCACCGGCACATCCGCCTCTTCCTGCTGGCCAACGACGTGACGCTGCGCAACCTCGTGCCCGCCGAGCTCGCGAAGGGGTTCGGGTTCTTCTGCTCCAAGCCCGCCACAGCGTTCTCGCCGTTCGCGATCACGCCCGACGAGCTCGGCGACGCGCTCCGCGACGGGCGCGTCCACCTGCGGCTCCGCTCGACCTACAACGGCGCGCTCATCGGCGATCCCGAGGCCGGCCCGGAGATGCACTTCTCGTTCTTCGAGCTCATCGAGCACATCGCCAGGACCCGCAGCTTCACGGCGGGGACCCTCCTCGGCAGCGGCACGGTCTCCAACGAGGACCCGGCGCGCGGCGTGTCTTGCCTCGCCGAGCGGCGCATGCTCGAGATCCTCTCGGACGGGGCGGCCAGGACGCCGTTCATGAAGCCAGGAGACACGATCATGATCGAGATGCTGAATCGCGCGGGAGAGAGCCTGTTCGGGCGCATCGCGCAGCGGGTGGTGGCCAGATGAGCGCCGCCGTGAAGGGGCTCGCGCTCTACGGCTACTGGCGCAGCTCGTGCAGCTGGCGCGTGCGCATCGCGCTGGCCCACAAGGGCATCGAGCACGCGTACCGGCCGGTGAGCCTCGTCCGGGACGGCGGCGAGCAGCTCCGCGACGAGTACCGGGCCAAGAACCCGATGGCGCAGGTGCCCCTGCTCGAGTTCGAGCAGGGCGGCGCCGTCCGGCGTGTGTCCCAGTCGGTGGCCATCGTCGAGCTGCTCGAGGACCTCTTCCCCGCGCCGCCGCTCCTGCCCGCGGATCCGTACCTGCGGGCCAAGGCGCGGCAGCTCGTGGAGATGATCAACTCCGGCACGCAGCCGATGCAGAACACCGCCACGCTGAAGTACGTGAAGGACGAGCTCGGCGGCGACGAGAAGGCCTTCGGCCGGCGCTTCATCGCCTCGGGCCTCGCCGCGTTCCAGGCGGCGGCGAGCGAGCTCTCCGGGCGGTTCTGCGTCGGCGACGAGGTCACCGTGGCGGACGTGTTCCTCGTGCCCCAGCTCTACAACGCGCGGCGCTACGAGGTCGACCTCGCGCCGCTCTCGACCCTCACGCGCATCGAGGCCGCGTGCATGGATCTGCCCGCGTTCCAGGCCGCTCACGCCGACCGCCAGGTCGACGCGGTCGCCTAGCTCGCCCCTGCGTTGCCCCCTCACGACGGAGGACCCGGATGGCCAAGGTGGAGTCGATCGGCATCAAGCGCGTGGAGGCGCTGCACTACTACGTGCGCGACCTGGAGCGGAGCCGCAGGTTCTACACGGAGAAGCTCGATTTCCAGGAGATCGCCGCGAGCTCGCCGGAGCTCACCGCGGCGGCGGCGCAGCGCTCGGTCGTCTTCCAGGCCGGCGAGTGCGTCGTCGTCTGCTCGCAGCCGATCGGCGAGGGCGGGCGGGCGTGGCGCTACCTGCGCAAGCACCCCGACGGGGTGGGCACGGTCATCTTCGAGGTGGAGGACATCGACCGCGCCTTCCGGCTGCTCGACGGCCGTGGGGGCACGCCGATCGACGAGATCCACCGGGTGACGGAGGCAGGCGGCACCTTCGCCTCGTTCTCGATCACGACGCCGTTCGGCGACACCACCTTCCGCTTCGTGGAGCGGCGCGGCTACCCCGCGCTGTTCCCCGGCTGCGTGGCCTACGACGCGCCGCGCGGCGGCGAGAACCGCTTCGGGATCACCCGGTTCGATCACGTCACCTCGAACTTCCAGACGATGGCGCCCGCCCTGCTCTGGATGGAGCACGTGCTCGGGCTCGAGCCGTTCTGGCAGATCGCGTTCCACACGAACGACGTCGCGAAGGACACGGGCCACGGCTCGGGCCTGCGCTCGGCCGTGATGTGGGACCCGGCCTCGGGCGTGAAGTTCGCGAACAACGAGCCCTACCGGCCGCACTTCAAGAGCTCGCAGATCAACGTCTTCAACGAGGAGCACCGCGGCGACGGCGTGCAGCACGTGGCGCTCGCCGTGGAGGATATCCTCGCCGCCGTGCGCGCGATGCGCGGTCGGGGCGTGGAGTTCATGCCGACCCCGGCCGCCTACTACGACATGCTGCCCGAGCGCCTGCAGCGGCTCGGCATCGGGCAGATCGACGAGGACGTGGCGGCGCTGCGCGAGCTCGAGGTGCTCGTCGACGGCGACGGCGCGAGATCGTATCTCCTCCAGATCTTCCTTAAGGAGTCGTCGGGCACGCACCGCGATCCCGACGCCGGGCCGTTCTTCTTCGAGCTCATCCAGCGCAAGGGGGATCGCGGCTTCGGCGCCGGCAACTTCCGGGCGCTGTTCGAGAGCATCGAGCGGCAGCAGAAGGCGGGGCACGGCTGATGCTCGATCGCGTCGTCGCCGGGATCGTCCCGCCCAAGCACCACATCGCCCTCCGGAGCGAGGCGGGGGATCTCCGCTACGAGGAGTGCCTGACGCGGGCGGGCTTCGACGGCCCCTACACGATCGCCTACCACGAGCGCCGGCCGCACGAGCACCGGCTCGCGGAGGCCGCGCACGGCTTCGCGCTGCCGGTCGCCGCGCCGGCGCGCCCGCTGGCGAAGCGGCACTACCGGTCGCAGGATCTGCCGCGGCGGGGCGGGCCCGCCGTCGACTGCCGCGTGCCGCTGCTCTTCAACGACGACGTGGTGATCGGGCTCGTCCAGCCGGACACGGCCGATCCTGTGTACTTCGCGAACGCGGACGCCGACGAGCTGTTCTTCATCTTCCACGGGGGCGGCGTCCTGCGCACGATGCTCGGCGATCTCCGCTTCGAGCAGGACGACTACGTCGTCATCCCGAAGGGGCTCTTCTACCGCTTCCTCCCGGACGCCGCGCCCCAGCGGTGGCTCTCGATCGAGGCCGCGGACATCCACCTCCCGCGCAAGTGGCGCAACGAGGTCGGCCAGCTGCGCATGGACGCGCCGTACTCGCACCGTGATTTCCGGCGGCCCACGTTCGTCGGCCCCCTCGACGAGGGCATCCGCGCGCTCGTCGTGAAGCGCGGCGGCGCCTTCCACGGCTTCACCCTCGAGCGGTCGCCGCTCGACGTCGTCGGCTGGGACGGGGCGGTGTACCCGTTCGCGTTCCCGATCCTGCGCTTCCAGGCGCGCGTCGGGCTCGTCCACCTGCCTCCGGACTGGCACGGGACGTTCGCCGCGCGCGGCGCCCTCGTCTGCAGCTTCGTACCGCGCCCGACCGACTTCCACCCGGAGGCGATCCCCTGCCCGTACCCCCACGCGTCGGTCGATTGCGACGAGTTCCTGTTCTACTGCCGCGGCAACTTCACCTCGCGCCGCGGCGTCGGCCCCGGCAGCATCTCGCACCATCCGGCCGGCGTCCCGCACGGGCCGCACCCCGGCGCGTACGAGGCGAGCCTCGGGGCCCGCGAGACGAGCGAGCTCGCGGTCATGCTCGACACGATCCGCCCGCTCTCGACCACCACCGCCGCGCTCGCGGTGGAGGACCCGGGCTACCAGGACAGCTTCATCGCGGGCCCCTAGCTGGATCGGGCGACGGGAGGACTTCCTTCAGGGCCCTCCGCGAGGGGGCTCAGTGCCCTGGGGCGTGTTGAAGCAGGCGGTCGTGCACTCGTTGAAGCGCTGCGACTCCTCGAAATCGATCCCGTTCAGCCCATTGCAGGACATGCCGAGGATGCAGCGGGCGTTGCACACGATCGACCCGACGCAGTCGTCGGGGTTGGTCGAGAACGGGAATCCCAGCCCGCACGCCATGAAGACGTCGTTGGCGTCCTCGCAGACGGTGCGGAAGATGGAGATGCCGCAGCCACGGAGGCTATCTCGCTGGCCGTCGCAGCTGTCGAACAGGTACTTCTCGTCCTTGCATTCGAGCTCCTCCTCGACGCACGTCACGTAGGCGTCGAAGGAGCCGGTGCAGCTCGCCTTCACCGCGGCCGCCCGCGCGGTCTCCGCCTTGTCGACGCACTCGAGGTACCTCGCCTCGCTGCAGCCGGAGCAGTCGCAGATGAGGTCGCAAGCGCGCTCCTCGGGCGAGGGGCAGCCAGCGGACACGAGCGCGCCGCCGGCGGCGGCCAGGGAGAGGAGCACCCAGTGGGTGCGCGGCGAGCGGCGCTTGGGGGCGAGCACAGTGACCTCCTCGCCCTACTTTATTTCATTTCGGCATCTTGCCGAGCCGCTCGAGCAGCGCGCGCACGAGGAGCGGCCACGCGACCGTGGCGTCCGCGTACACCTCGGCGAAGCGCCCGCCCTCCTGCGGCGGGGTGAACTTCCCCCAGCTCACGCCCTCGGAGTACGTGCAGCCGGACAGGCCGCCCCAGTGGACGGGCTCGGGGCAGATGCGGACGCCGTACTGGAACCGCGGGTGATCGACCTCGATGTCCAGGCGATCGCCGACGATGTCGTAGAACGGCGCGACCTGCTGGGCCCAGTTGCGCGGTACGCCGCCGCCGATGGTGAAGATGCCGAGGCGCTTCTTCTTGCGGACGAGGCGGGCGTAGCTCAGCAGATCGAGGAACGGGTTGTACGGCGGCGGCACGGCCTCGCGCCACACGTCGAAGCCCGGCTTGTCGCCGTGCTGCGCCTTCACCTTGCGCAGCATCCACGTCGCCACGTCGAGGCCCATCTCGCTGTCGGTGAAGGCCGGCACATAGACGGGCACGTCGCGGAGGTACGCGCTCCGGAGCACGCCCGGCGAGTCGCCCATGTCCGCCAGCGCCTTGCCGAGCTGGCGGCAGATGATCTCGCTCGACCAGGGAGAGCCGGGGTCCAGCTTGTCGAGCTCCTTCCGGACGAAGACCTCGATCGCGTTGAGGTTCTTCTCCATCTCGAGCGTGTCGTAGACGCGGTTGTACCCCTTCTCGAAGTACGTCTCGTCGGAGATGCCCGGGTTCGCCTTGTAATGGGTCAGGCCGACCGCCTCGCTCAGCCCGTGCGCCATGAGCGCCCCCGTGCTGATGATGCAGTCGATCATGCCGGCCTCGATCATCCTGACGATGACGACGCCCATCTTGGCGACCGTCATCGCGCCGGAGAACGTCGCCACGACGAGGCAGTCCTCGTCGCGCACCATCGCCTCGAGCACGTCGCACGCCTCGCCGAGCGCGCGGCCGCTGAACGCGGTCCTGCTCATCGCGCGGAGCAGATCGTCGAACGAGTCAATCTTCAGCGGGTCGAGCGCGGCGAGCGGGACGAGCTGATCTTCGACGCCGTCGCCGAGCTGGCGGTGCGAGGAACGAGGGTGCTTCGGAGAGGACATAGGGCGCGAACATATACCCGCGCGGGGGGTGGGCCGTCGAGCGCGAAGCTCCCCGCGAGAGGGGCAAGCTCAGGGCCGGACGGGCAGCGAGCACGCGAGGCGGCGCGCGGGTCTGTCCGCGGGTCCGCCCGCTGCTCTGCCCGCTGCCGTGCCCTCCGTTCCGCCGATTCCGCCGAGCTTCGCGGCGCCTTGGCCGATCCCGCGATCGCCGCCTTCGGCGCGCCGGGCCGCGAGATCGGCGCGAACGAACGCGAGCGGGCCAGCGCTGGGCTGGCCGTCGGTCCGCCGCTCCAGATCCATCAGCGCGGCGATCTTCGCCACGCAAACGTCACGACCTGACACACGGACGTCATAGACAGCCGTGCTCGCGGGCGCGCGGCGGCCATCGATCGTCGCGAACGCGCTCGAGCGATCGAGCAGGAAGCGCGCGCCGGGCGGGCGCGCGGCGCACGCCGGCATGCGGGTGAGCTCGGTGCGGACATTCGGGACGATCTCCCAGCCGTCGAGCGGCAAGAGCGGCGGGGCCTTCGCTGTCGCACCTTGCGCCGTCGTCGCGGCAGGCGGGATCGGCACCGTCCGGCCGAGCGTCAGGCCGTGGAAGCTGAGCACGAGCGGCACGCCGGCGCTCGTCGGCTGCCCCAGCGCGGGCTCGCCGAGGTTCGCGAGCGAGGCGATCGGCCGCGGGGCCTCGCCGGAGGACCACGCGACGAGCGACGCCCCGCGGAGCCACGCGACGGGGCCATCCGGCGCCTCGCTGAAGGCGACCTGCGCCTCGGGCATCAGCTCCAGCGGCACCTCGGCGACCTCGGCGCCGCGGCCCGGCCTCACCTGGATCAGCACGTCGCGGCCCGAGGCGCGCACGCCGAACAGGATCCGGCCGCCGGACGCCGCGAAACGCGCGAGGATCGCGTCGCGGCCGACGCCCTCGGGCGCCGGGCCCGTCCACGAGCGGACCCTGGCCTGGAGCTCGGTCGGGTCGAGCCAGCGCAGCGTCCACGTCGCCCGCGGCGCAGCGGAGGCGCCGCGCGCCTGGGGATCGGCGCCGGCGCCTCTGGCAGCGGCGCCGTCGGGCGAGCGCACCTCGAGCGCGGCGACGGTGGAGAGCTGGCCCCAGCGCCTGTCGCTCACCGACGAGACGCGCCGCTGGCCGTCCGGTCCGGGCTTCACGTCGCGGGCGAGCAGCGCGAGCGCCTCCTGGGTGCTGCGCGGCGGCGGCACGCCCGCCGGCGAGAGCGGCGGCCCCGGCTGTGTCGTGCAGGCGAGCGCGCGCTCCGGCAGCGCAGGGGCCGGCGGCGGGCGGAGCGGCAGGAGCGGCGCGGCCCCGAGCGCGGGACCGCCGGACGGCGCTCCCTGCGCGGGCAGCGGCGGCCCCCAGCCGACGCGGAGGTGGGTCGAGATCCTCAGGCCGGCCTCGTTCACGGCCAGCATCCCGGGCTCGGCGAGCAGGTCGCCACTCTGGGCGATCTCCGCCGCTGCCTGGGGTGGGACCTCGATGGGCGACCACGTGCGGCCGGCGTCATCCGACGCGAGCACCTTCCCTTCCCCGACGGCGATCCCGCGGCCGGCGTGGACCACGGCGTGCGCGGCCCCGGCGAGGCGAGCCCGCGAGGCCTCGCCGCCGGGGGAAAGGACGACGGCGGTGAGCTCTCCGGCCTCGTCGGCCACAACGAACGACAGCGCGCCGTCCTGCCCCTCCTCGATCGGGCTGATCACGTTGACGTCGTCGCCCCGCAGCCAGCCGAGCGGGAGCAGCGGAGCCTCCCTGCCGCCGGCGTCGATCACCGCGACATGGGCGCCGGGCGAGGCCCCCTCGCGGCCGTCGCCGCGCGGCGCGGGCTCGTCGCGGGGCGCGACGTCGCTGTCCCAGAGCCCGCGCAGGATCGCGATCCGGCCGTCGGCGAGCGCGCCGGCGCCGCGCCAGCGGACGTCCGTGCCCGGGCGGACCGTGCTCCACCGGCCGCTCGGCTGCCGCACGCACACGCTGCCCTCGTCCTCCGCGTCGCACGGCGCGAGCAGCAGGGCGCCGCCGCTCGGGGACACGCGGAGCTCGGCCTCGCCGCTCCGCACGAGGACGGGGGGCTCGCTGCGGAGAGGGCGGTCGGGCTTGACCTGGAGCACGCCGAACGGATCATGGCGGCCGTCCGTCCCGCCCTCGCCGAGCGCGCAGGCCACCCACGCCGCTCGCCCCGCGCGGCCGACGCCGCAGACGTTCAGCCAGTCGCCGCGTCCGAAGGGGGCGACCTCGTGGAGCGCGCCGGTGGTGAGATCCACGCGGGCGAGGACGCCGTGGCTCGCCGTGATCGCGGCGGACGTCCACACCGCGCCGCTCGAGATCGCCGCCTCGAGCGGGTGGCGCCCCGTCGCGCGGATCCACCGGAGCAGGGGCGCGCCTGGGCCGGGCTCGGGCGCGTCGTCGGCGGGCGCGCGCGCGGGCGCGGGCCCGAGCCGCGCCTCGGCGACCAGGATCCGCGCCTCGCGCTGCCCGGACGACGAGGCCCCGCCCTGCGTCACGGCGATCAGCTCGCCGTCGCGCAGACGGACGTCGGCGACGCGGAGCAGCGCGGCCGGGTCGGCGCCCTCTCCGTCGCCGCCCGGCGCCGGCGCGACGGGGCGCCACGACGCGCCGCCGTCGGCCGTGACCGCGAGCCCTGCCGCCTCGAAGAGCCCGGCGCCGTGCCGCGCGTCGCGGAACGCGAGGGCGCGCAGCGGAAGGGCGGGCAAGCCCGGCAGCGTGCGCGGCTGTCCCGTCTCGATGTCGAGGAAGATCGGGGAGTCGGCGATGGCGTCCCAGACGGCGACGACGGCGGGCCCGCCGCCGATGCGCTGGAGGTCCGCCTCGGACCGGGCGAGGACCGCGGGCGCGCCGAGCGGGTCATCGAACCGGTAGACACCGTGGACTCCGCGCCCGACGAGCCGCGGGCCGGTCGCGGACGGAACCAGCACGAGCTCGATCAGGGGCTCGGGGCACGCCGCGCTCTCCGGCCGTGCCGCGCCGTCGGCCCCGACGAGGACGCGCTGGCCGCCGACGAGCGCGAGCGTGCCGCCGGCGACCCGGGGCCCGATCGCGGTCGCCCCGCTCGCGTCGACCCAGCGGGCGGGCACGGGCGCGGGCGGCGGGGGGCGCGCCGCCGCGGGCGCGCCGCGCTCTTGCGGCGCGGGTCGGGGCGGCGCGCCGCCGCAGCGGGCGAGCGCGAGCGCAGCGAGGAGCGCGGCCGCGCGCCGCGACCTGCGCGGTGGCGCTGCGAGGCGGGGAGCGCCCGCCGCTCTGGACTGCATCATCAGGGCCGAGACTACCGTGATTCGCAGGCCGCAGCGGCGCCGTGACGGGCCGCAGGCAACGCCGTGCGGCCGGCGTGCGCCCGCCAGAGGTGCGGTGTCCATGGCGGTACACGGAGGCCGCAGCGGCACACGGAGGCAGCGCCCGCGACAGGGACGCAGCGACCGCGACAGCGAGGCTCAGTGGACGGCCGGGCCTGCCGGGGCCGGGACGGTCTCGTCTGCCAGCGCGGCTGCCCTGCGGGCGAGCAGGGCCATGAGCCCCCTGGCGCCGACCACGGCATGGTCGGACACGCAGTTGTTGAAGATCGCATGGACCTGCTCTGCCTCCTGGGCGAGCCGCGCGACGATCTCCGCCCAGGGAGCGAGCTCCACAGGGTCGTAGACGTACCTGAACTTCTCGTTCACGCCGACGGGCGCGTCCCAGGTCTCCTCGCGCCGGCCGTGGAAGCGCACCACGGCGAGGCGAGGATCGGCGACGAGGGCGGTGGGAGGCATGCTGTTGTCCTTGCCCTGCGGCTCATCGACGATGACGTAGAATGCGCCGAGGTCTCGGAGGAGGTCCGCGACGCGCTCGATGCGTCCGGGCATGCCCCATGACCCGTGCCGGAGCTCGACGGCGAACGGGAGCCCGTCCATGCGCCTCCGGCAATCCTCGATCACACGCACGTTGCCGCGCGTCGCCGTGAACCACGGAGGGAACTGGAAGAGCACATACCCCAGCTTGCCCGCCTGGCGCAGCGGATCGAGCGCCAGCCGGAAGCGCTCCCAGAGCGCGTCTCTGACCTCGGCCGGCAGGTCTGCCGGGTAGAGGCGCCGCCGGTCGAAGAGCGAGGCTGGCAGCGCGCCCTGGACGTCCGGGGGGAGGCGGGCGGGCTCCACGGGGTGCTGGGTGAGCGGCGCGAACGCCTTCATGTTGAACACGAAATCAGGCGGAGTCCGCTCGACCCACTGCGCCACCATCCCCGGACCCGGGAGGGCGTAATAGCTCGAGTTGACCTCGACCACGGGGAACTGGGAGGCGTAGAACTTCAGCCGTTGTGCCGGGCTCGACACGCCCTTCGGGTAGAATCGATGGCTCTTCACCAGGGTCGGGTCCGTCCACCCGGCGGTCCCGGCGAGGGCGTTGCCGATGCGGGCGGGCACAGGCGCGCACGCCGCGAGCGCCGCGGCGCGCGCGAGCCGCTGCTCCTGCTGGAGTGGAGCCTCCTCTGAAGGCGACCGCGGCGGGTCGCGCAGGGCTTCTTCGTGCATATCGGGAGCAACCTAAGGCCTCTTTCCGGCGATGGAACCGCGCGCCCGGAGATACGGCGGCAGGTGCTCATTGCATCTCACGAAGGTCCTCTCTCCAGTCGTGCGCATACGCTGGTCGTGCGCGTACGCTCCCGCTCGCTCGACGAGCTCCCGGATTGCCAGATCCTGATCCAGGCGGTCTTCCGTCACGCTCTTTCTCCGTGGTTGAAGCCGCGAATGCAGAGCGCCGACAGCGTGGAGAGCCCAGATTGTGCATGCGCCGACCGGTCGCCTGCGCTATACTCAATAGGGGCCAGGGGGATTGATATATTCCTGCCCGGCAGGACAGAGGTGATCGATGTACTCAGCGAATCGTCGCCGGAATATCGAGCGGGAGGAGCGCATGCTGCTCCGCGAGAAGCGGGAGCATGCGGCCGGCAAGCTCCTTCAAAAGGTGCCGCAGCTCACGAGCCTGAACCTGGAAATTCGAGAGAGCCGGCCCAATTCGTCCACGAATGACACGCAGTACATCCGTCGCGTCGTTGTCGAGCATGCGCATGCGCTGTTCGAAATGCCGTGCTCGTACTCTTCCTGCGACAACGGCGGCTACGACGTGACGCAGGAGATCCTGAGCGGCCTCGCTTCGCGCACGGCGCGGTTCGAGGGGGAATGCGCCTGTCGAGGGAGCTGTGGTGCCGAGTGCTGCTCCCGGGTCCTCCGCTACGTCGCCACGGCCACGTACCGTGGCCCCGAGGCGTAGGGCGGGCGCTTATCGCCCGGGACGGCGTACGCCGCGAGCGGCGGCCGGGGCGCTGTCCGCGCCTCGGCTCGCGCTCACTCGGTGATGGGAGGCTGTGGCCCCGGGACGATCCCTGCGATGTCCGGATCCTCCCCCGGTGCCCCGCCGTCACCGGGGCCCTTTTCCTTGCGGCGCGCGAGACGGTTCGCGTCTTTCTCGCGCTGCTTCTCCTGCCGAGCGCGTTCTTTTTGCCGCTTCATTGCTGCCTGTTTCTGCTGCATAGGGAGCCAGGCCTTTCAGCGCCTCCGGGCGGCGCGTTCTTCAGCACCTCGCGGTGCGTCCTGAAGGCGCAGGCGCGGCGCACGAGCGGCGCCGCGCCGCGCCCGTGATCAGTACCGGTCGCCGCGACCGCCGCGGCCGCCGGAGCCGCCGCGACCGCCGCGGCCACCGCCACCGCCACCGCCGCCGTAGCCGCCGCCACCGAAGCCGCCACCGCCGCCACCACCACCGCCGCCGCCGAAGCCGCCACCGCCGCCGCCACCGAAGCCGCGCGCCGGGCGCTCCTGCGCTTCGTTGACCTTGAGCGCGCGGCCATCGAGGACCGCGCCGTTCAGCTGCGAGATCGCGCTGTTCGCGGCCTGGGCCGAGCCCATGGTCACGAACGCGAAGCCGCGCGGCTGCCCCGTCTCGCGGTCGGTCGGCATCGCGATCTCACGGACCTCGCCGGCTGCTGCGAACGCGGACTCGAGGGTCTCGCGGGTGGTGCTGAACGAAAGGTTTCCTACGTAGAGACGATTTCCCATGCCATCCTGCTTTTTTTACGGCTTTCTGGTGCGCCACTGCGGCGCTCTCGGCCTGCCATCCGACGAAGCCGTACGGATCGAACGGAGACGTGCCGCGCGGAACTCCCGCGCGGTCACACGGTGCGTCGTCCAGTCGTCCGAGCGAGCTGCAGGCTCCCTCACGAGAGGGAAACAGGAAAGCGTCGTATCGAGGGCCAGGGACGTTCGTGAGGAGAAGCATCCTAGCCCGATGCGCCGTCGTTCGCAAGCGGACCGTCCGTGGTCGAGGCCACCGCGCGTCGCCACCGCGCGCCTCGCGCGGGCGCGCCAGCTCCACGCGGCCTCCTGCTCGCCTCGCCGCGCCAGCTGGCTGTGCGCTCACGGGCGGCTCGGGTGATCGCCGGTACGGGCGAGGCCGTCTACTGCGGCCGCGACGTCCCCCCGCGGCGCGGGTGAGGCCGAAGCGGCGCCGGCCTCGGCGGGGGCGGAGCGGCTCGCGATCCAGAGCCAGAGGACGACGGCGCCGAGCGCGACGCGGTACCAGCCGAACGGCGCGAGGCCATAACGCTTCAGGTAACGCAGGAAGACCGCGATCACGAGCAGGGCGACGGCGAACGAGACGGCGAGCCCGACCACGAGCGCCACGATCCCGCCGGGGGCGTCGAGCAAGGCGCGGCCGTTCTTGACGAGATCGAAGACGGTCGCGGCGCCGAGCGTGGGGATGGCGAGGAGGAACGAGAACTCGGCGGCCGCGGCGGTGCTGAGGCCGGAGAGCTGGCCGCCGACGATGGTGGTCATCGAGCGCGACGCGCCGGGCCAGAGCGAGAAGCACTGCGCGAAGCCGATCGCGAGCGCGCGCTGGAGCGTGACGTCCTCGACGCGCGGAGCGCCCTGATCCGGCCGGCGGCGGCGGACCGACTCGACGCCGATCATGAGGAAGCCGCCGACGATGAGCGCGGCCGCGACGGGCCCCGGGCCGAACAGGTGCGCCTTGATGGCCTTGTGGAAGAGCAGGCCGACCACGGCGGCCGGGAGAAACGCGAACGCGAGGGCGAGCGCGAGGCGGAGGCTGTCGGGATCCCGCCGGACCATGCCGCGCACGGTGGTCGAGAGGCGCTCGCGGAAATAGACGACGACGGCGAGCACCGCGCCGAGCTGGATCACGATATCGAGGGTCTTCGCCGCCTCGCTCTGGTGACCGAGCCACGCGCCGAGCAGGATGAGATGACCGGTGGACGAGACGGGAAGGAACTCGGTCAGACCCTCGAGGACCCCGAGCAGGACGGCATCGAACCAGAACATTGCGCCGAGTCTACCCTCACGCGGGCCAGAGGTGCGCGAGAGCGCGCACGGGATCGGGCTGCGTGGCGGGATCGCGGCGCGGCCGCGGCGGCGCGACGGAGCGCGACGGCCGGCGGCGCGAGATCCCGTGGAGGCTGGGCCCTCCGAGCGCCGCGCCGCCAGCCACGCGGGCGCTCGGCGCCGGCGCCAGGGCGCTGTCCGCGGGGGCACGCTCGACCGACTGCGGGGGCACGCTCGACCGACTGCGGGGGCACGCTCGACCGCGAGGCGCGCGTCGCCCGCGCGGAGACGATCTCGCCGGCGATGGCCGCGCAAAGCGCGAAGACCCGCGCGTCCCGGAGCCACGCGCCGCCGCGGTGTTCGCGGCCGCGCGTGGAGGGCGCGGGAGAAAGGGTCGTAGTCGGCGCTCCCCTGGGCCAAGGAGCGGGAAGGCGCCAGCACAGCGTTAATCGCCGCGGCCCTCACCCTCCTCGCGCAGGAGCCGTCTCACGAGCCAGCGCTCGGCGGGCTCAACAGTAGCGTTGGAGGCACCTGCCCGTCGCTGCCGCAGTTCGCCAGGCGGCCCGACGCGGGCGCTCGCACGGACCGACGCAAGCTGCAAAGCACGAAATCGCCAGATCCACACGAACATGGCAGCTGGGACAGGGGAAGTCCCGACAGGAACAGGGAAGCCCCGATCAGCTCGTAAGTGCCGGCCGTGCGCAGAAGAGAAGAAGGGCATCGCAAGTACCGAAGCTCACACAACAGCCATGTGAAGGTTCGAACAAGTTGCAGTTGTTTCCGCCGTGTATCGCGACCGTGGACCGAGGCGCGCGCCCGCAGCCGCACTGAACTGGGCCGTTCGCGTTGCACCTCGACGTCCCAAGTGCCTGCACGACACCATCCAAGCAGGTCGAACGGAACTCGGGATCTTCGTGCTGGCCTGTCGAGAGAGCATGTTGCGCGGTTGACTCGAAGAAACATCGTCGTGTACACCTCGATGGAAGAGGCCGTCGGCGCCGGGGGGTGCCGCCGTGCAGGCCATCGACACCACGCAAGCGCGCTCGCGCACTTCCGCGGCACAGCGGCAGGAGATGCGGGCCCGCGATCGTCGCAGGGAGGCAGCACTGTGTCATCGATCGTAAGAGCCCATCGCACCTCTTCGCAGGGTCAGCACAGGGACGCCACGATCTCGTCTTCCCGACGAAAGTATTGCGTCCTCGTCGTCGACGACGACGAAAGGGCCCTGAGGTCCATTTCTGCAGTCCTCTCCGGGGACGTCGACGTCGTGGAATGTACGTCGGCTGAGCAGGCGCTCGCATTGCTCGAAATCAGGGAGTTTCACCTGGTCTGCTCCGACGTGGTGATGCCTGGGATGAAAGGGGACGAGCTGCTCCGGAGGGTGGCGAACATGCCCGTGTACACGAGCTGTCTCCTCATCACCGGCGCCGAGGAGTACACGCGCTCGAAGGAGGCCGTGTATCACCACGTCCTGCTCAAGCCGTTCAATCCGGCCCGGCTCACGGCGCTCGTCCTTCAGCTGGCGCGCCTCACCGAGATGAAGCGCTCGGTCCACTCGATGGCGGACTCGCTCACGCCGACGGACGCCGGGAGCGAGCTCGTGTCGTGCGGCTGGCCCGACGCCGGGATGGCGCCGGAGTCGTCGCACGCGCCGAGATCCACGAGGCTGGAGGCCTGCGTGACGTGCGGCGCCACCCCGCACGATCTGCCGCACGAGCCGGAGCCGGCGAGGGCCGCCGCGTCCGCGCTCCGCGCCCGGAAGCGATGGGCCCGGTGAGCCTGCGGCCGCGCCGCCGCGTCGCGGGCGGCGGCGCGGCGGCGCGGCGGCGCGGCCGTCGCGGCGCGGGTCAGGCGCCGCTCGGGCCCTGCTCCTCCCACCACCTCGCCATGCGCACCTGCATCTCCTCGACCGAGACGTCCTCGATGACGGCCGACAGGATCCACTGGTGCCCGAACGGGTCCTCGATCCTGCCCTCTCGCCGGCCGTAGAACTGGTCCGCGATCGGGTAGATGATCTTGGCCCCCGCCTCCACGGCGCGCGCGGCGACCGCGTCGGGGTCCTCCACGTTCAGCGTGAGGACGATCGGTGAGCCGCCGAGCGCCTTCGGGCCGCGCGCGTGCCACTGGGGGGCCTCGTCGGCGATGCTGACGATGGAGTCGCCGATCACGAGCTCGGCGCAGACGATGGCGCCGCCGAGCTTCGGGTCGGCGAGGCGCAGCTTCTCGGTCGCGCCGAACACCTTCTTGTAGAACGCGATGGCGTCGGGCGCGCCGGCGACGACGAGGTGCGGCACGACGGCGTGGTACGGGGGCGGGGCGATCGGGTGGGGTCGCTGGGTCATGAGCGAAGGATGCCCACGCGGCCGGAGCGGGTATTGTAAAAACATGCCGGCCTGCCGATCCGTTCGAGCCGACAGCGCCGGCTCAGCCATCGCCGGTGGTCAGCCGTCGAGCGGGACATGGTTCCGCTCGCGGCGCCTGGTCACGTACTCGGTGGGCGTGAGGCCGGCGAACGCGCGGAAGTCGTGGATGAAGTGCGCCTGGTCGTAATAGCCACACGCGGCCGCGACGCCCGCCCAGGAGACGCGCTCGCCGCGCTCGATCGCGGAGACCGCCTGCTGGAAGCGCTGCACACGGCAATAACGCTTCGGGGTGAGGCCGACCCGCTCGGTGAAGCTCCGGATGAACCGCTTCGAGCTCATCCCGAGCTGCCCTGTCACGTCAGCCACGGTCCACGCGCGGGACGGGTCCGCGAACGCGGCGAGCGCGAAGTCGACCGAGGGATCGCGCTCGAGCGACGCGCGCGGGCGGAGGAGCCGCGACGCGAGGGCGGACTCGAGCGCGCGGAGCCTCTCCTCGGGGGTCTTCGCCTCGAGCACGCGCTCGCGGACGAGGGCGGCCTCGCGCCCCCACAGCGCGTCGAGCGAGACGTGGGCGCCGCCGAGCTCCCCGGCGTCCGGGCCGAAGAACGGGGCCGCGCCGCCCGGGGAGAGCTCCGCGCCCACGATCGCGCGCTGCTCCGCGGTGTCGATCGCGAAGTGCTCGGCGTGGGCGCCGCAGACGGCGATGCCGGAGAGGCGGTGGCAGCGGGCGGCGCCGCCCTCCGCAGCGCCGTCGTACCAGCGCAGCTCGTCCTCGGCGAGGTTGATGAGGAGGCTCATGGAGCCGCTGGGGAGCACGCGCTCGAGCAGGTCGGGGAGCTCGGGGGCGGCGTAGTACCAGAGCAGGCGGACGAAGCGGCCGAGCGGGGGAGGCGGGGTGTAGGTAACGAAGCGCATGGGACGGCCCGGGAGAGGCAGCATGCCATGGGCAGAGGCGTGAGGAAGCCGTTCCAGACGCGTGGCGTAGCCTGGGAGGCGCGGGCCGGAAGGAGCGCGGCGCTCGGCGGCTGGACGGTGAGGTGGGCGATCTCTAGGATGCCGGCTCGTGACCGCGGCCGTACGAGAGGCGAAGACCCGGGCGGGGCGAGGCAAGACCGTCGGGGCGAAGCGCCGCTCCAAGGTGGGACCCACGTCGACGGAGTCCAGGGAAGCGGTGCTCGACACGGTCTTCGCCGATGCGCCGGAGGCCCCTCGGGCGAGCGGCGACCTGCCCGAGATGGTCCGCAAGAACCGGCGTGAGCGGGCAAGGCGGCGGCTGCTCGATGCGCTCGAGGCGCGGGGGCCTTATCCCGTTCCGGAGGGGCTGCGCGGCGAGCTGCGCGCGCTGGTGGAGCGGTGGGGGCAAAAGGGCTTCGAGGATGCCTTTCCGGATGCAGACGTGTTCGAGATCCGGTGCGCTGAAGAGCGCGCGGTGCTCGAGGCGGCAGCCAGGGGCGACGAAGAGGCGCGCTTCGCTGCCGCGGAGCGGGCCTACCGGCGGGAGATCGAGGCGAGGTACGGGCAGATCGAGATCCGCGGACTCCAGCTCAGCGCGCGCGTCCGGCAGGATCTCGAGATCGCCTATGTGCCGCTGCACGTCGAGGAGCCGTCCGAGGAGCCGCGCGCGACGAAACCCAGGAAAGGGCCGGGCAAGAAACCCAAGGGCGGAGCGACGGCGGTCGAAGGGAAGGCAGCGAGCGCCATGCTACACGCCCTCGATCGGCCGCGGGTGCTCGCCACGGATGCGCTCGTGAGCCACCCACGGCTCCTGATCATCGGTGAGCCGGGGAGCGGCAAGTCGACGCTCCTCGCCTACCTGGCCACGCGCGCCGCTCGGGACGAGCTGACCACCTCGACCCAAGGACGCGATCGGGCATCGATTCCGTTCGTCGTGCCAGTGCGGGCACTTCAAGAAGCCGCGGCGACCTCGGAGGAGATCGCTCGCGCCGCCGGCGCCGAGGCCTGGTTCGTGGAAGGAGCGCTCCAGCGCGGCCGTGCGCTGCTCCTCGTCGACGGCCTGGATGAAGCCCGGACGCACGTGGCGGGGAAGGTGCTCCCGGCCCTCACGGCGATGCTGGATGCGTATCCGGGGATCCCGGTCGTCGTCACGACGAGGCCCGCCGCCACGCCCGGGAAGGACGAGGCCGCGCCCAGGGGCTTTGCGCGCGCGCGGCTCGTGCCGATGACGCGCGTCGAGGTCGCCGTCTTCATCGATCGCTGGTGTCTGGCCGCCGAGCTGAGCCTCAACAAGCCGCGCGGACAGGCCGAGATCGACGCGCGCACCGCCGCAGACGATCTGAAAGAGCGGGTGCGAGCGAGCCGGGCGATCGAGAAGCTCGCGCAGACTCCCCTCCTCTGCTCCGTCATCTGCGTCGTCCACCGCTTCCTGGGTCAGCGGATCCCGGAGCGACGGGTCGCCCTGTACGAGGCGATCACCAACGTGCTGCTCTACGAGTGGGACCGGGCCAAGTTCGCGGACGGCGCCGCCATCGGCAAGCTCGACGCCCACGCGAAGCGTGCCCTGCTCGCCCGGCTCGCGCTCTCGATGCACAGAGCGCGCGTGGCGGAGCTGCCCGCGGAGGAGGTCGTCAAGAGGCTCGCGGCGCACCTGCCGGATCTCGGCCGCCCAGAGGAGGAGGCGGAGGCGATCGTGGCCGAGATCCGCGACCGAAACGGCGTGCTCGTGGAGCGGGCGCCGGGGTCGTTCGCATTCTCGCACCTGACGTTCCAGGAGTACCTCGCCGCGATGGAGCTGGTGAATGCGCACGCCTACGACCAGCTGCTGCGCAATTACAAGAACAAGTGGTGGCACGAGGTCATCGTCCTTTCCGCCGGGTTCCCGGGGGCGCACGCGGACCGGATCATCCGCGGGCTGCTCGACAAAGACGGCGAGGGCGTGGCTGAAGGGACGATGCTCGCGGCCCAATGTGCAGAGACCGCCATCGAAGTCAGGCAGGCGCTCCGGAAGGAGATCGAGAAACGCGTCGCACGGCTGGTTCCGCCGGCAAGCCCAAAGGAGTTCCGGACGCTTTACCTTCTCGGCGAAGTGGCTGGACCTGTGCTCCTCCGCTCGCTCGACAAGGCGAGCACGGAAGAAAAGGCCTCGATCATCAGGGTGCTTGCATTCATCCGCTATGAGCCCGCGACAAGGGCAATCCTCAAATTCCTAAAAGACCCAAGTCAGACGAAGCATCCGTTTGCCAGCTTCGCTAAAATGGAAAATCGGCCCTACACCCTCGCCGAGTGTGCCGCTGTTTTCGTGGTACATCTAATCAATGCCTCAGAGACGGCGTACTCCATCTTTCTCGACGCTATCGCCTCGGCTGATCCAAGCGCCATTCGGATGCTAAAGATATGGAATGAAATCGAGAAAGATCCCCGGGAAGAAAACAGAATCGAGACACTCATCACGCGCGCCGAGGCCGCGCACGCGAGGGCTTCTTCTTCTGCCGCACGTTCGCCCAAGCGCGCCGCACGTTCTGGTTGATCGCCTCGGAAAACGCAACCGGCCGCGTGATCAACATGTCCTGGAGCCGAATGCCAGGACGTCCCACCAGCTTCCGCACAAAGTCGAGATGGCTCAGGATCGCGTGGCCCCGGTGCTGCGTGAGCCAGTGGCGATCCAGACCGAAGTCCTCGACCGTGAACCTCGCCTGTTCATCGCCTTCACGAGCCTTGATCTCGCCGTTCTCCGCGAAGACGAAGCGGCGGCTTGGCTTGCCCTCGTCCGGCCGAATATACCCTCCAGCCGGCCACTTATCGTGCTTTGCGCCGTTGCAGCCCATGCACCCCAGGAAGTAGTTGTCCCACGCGTAAGCCTGCGCAGGAAAGCGCGCTTTAGGCCGGAAGTGCTCGATCTGCCCTGGCGGCCTGTCCTCTCCTCCCTTCCCAGGATGCGTCGAGCTGACGGGAGACTGGCAGTACGCGCAGAAGCCGTGCGACATCCCGGCGATCGCCTGTCGGACCCGCGCATCGATGCGCCAGACCGGCGGGAAATCCGGCTTCCCGTCCTCGTCGGCCGGCAACACCTCCGGCGCGTAGCGGGCGAACCCCTCCCTCCGCTTCGCACCGTGCTCGGCGAGCTTCTCGAAGGCCCTCGCCTTGCTCCAGAACGCCGCCGCATCCGGGAACGCCGCGTCCACGGTCTCTTGCCAGTCAGCGGGCGCTGCGACGCCCTTTCGCCGGAGCCGGATCACGCCGTCCCCCTCCCTTCCCGGTGAGCTGTGAATCCAGCACCCTGAGCAGCGCGATCTGCGTCCGCGCGATCTCGGACAGCAGCGGGCCCTTGCCTTCCCGCTCCTCCTCGCGCGCGAGCACGCCTTGTAGCTCGTCCAGCACCTTCAGCAATCTTTGCCGGTCGCGAGCCGTCGCCGTGCCGTCTTCGATCTTCTGCCGGAGCTCGGCAGCCTCCACTTCCAGCGACTCGTACGTCGGTGAGAGGCGCGAGGGCACATCGAAGACGGCGCCGTCGACCATCACCGAGTCGACCTCGGCGCCCTCGAGCCTCTCCAGGTCCCCCTCGGTCAACTGCCGCACCGTCGTGCCCTGGCCCGGCTTCTCATCCAGCACGAGGACCGCGGTCGCGCGCTCCTTGTCGTCGATGGCGGCCTGCACCACCGCGGGCGAGTGCGTGGTCAGCACAAAGCGCGTGCCCGGAAACAAGCTCGTGAGCCGGTCGATGATCCGCCGCTGCCAGCGAGGGTGGAGGTTGAGATCGACCTCGTCGATGGCCACCAAGGCCTCGCCAGCGAGCGGATCGTCGAGCGCAGAGAACGTCTGCGCATAGCGGATCGCGAGATCCAGCACGACGGAGAGCATGGCGCGGTATCCGTCGGAGAGCTCGATGATCGAGAGCGAGACGCCCGAGCGACGGAATGCCGCCACCCGGCGCCCTTCCTGTTCGACGATCTCTACATCTTCGATGCGTCTGTCGAGCCCCACGAGCCACTCGTGGAGCCGCTTCCAGACCACCCGCGCAGCAGGATCGTAGTCACCCCGCTCTTCCAGGAGTACAACGTAAGCCGCGAGATCACGGAAGAGGTACTCGTCGAAGTCGAGCAGCGTGCGCGTGGCCGGCCGGCGCAGCGCGTCCTCCAAGTGAATGGGAGGTGCCCGGTCCAGCGCCTGCTTCCACCCCGAACCGAGAAGCGTGGGACCGATCGCCGAACGCGGCCTGGCCGGAGGACGCAGAGCGCGGTACTGACCATAGGCGAAGATGTGGTGCCCACGCGGGAGCCGCGCACGCACGGAGCGCCCTGCACCATCGGTCCAGCGCGCGATCGGCTCGGGGCCAGCACCGTAGAGCGCGATCGACCCGGCCGACCCGCCGTGGCGCAGCGGAAACTTGTCGAGCCCCTCGCCGTCGCCGGGCGCGAGCGAGGCGAGCGCCTCGACGATGCTCGTCTTGCCAGAGCCGTTCTGCCCGATGATGACCGTGACCCGCGCCCCGAGCGGCACCTCGCTGCGCACGAAGCAGCGGACGTTCTCGAGGACGAGCCGTGCTCCACCGGCGGTGCCCGCCCCATCCGGGGGCACGGGCGGCGACTTGGCCTGCTTGCGACGCGTCGTCACCCGCCGACTATAGCCAGACGCATCGCAGAGAGCGCGCTTCCCGGCGCAGCTTCGGTACGCCAGAGCACCAGCTCAGCGGCGCATCTCGGCGAAGGCTCGTCGAGCGTGCAATACCGGCACGACCTTCCTCCCGCTTCAATAAGGCGGCAGCATCCTCCGGAATCCGTGCCCCAGCGCCAGCACCAGGAAGACCAGGTTGCGCAACGGCAATACCGGCCAGAAGAGGCCGAGAGGCCCTTCCACTCGAGCGGTTCGCTCCTCCCCCGCCGCGGCGCCCTCGTCGTGCTCGCCCCGGAAACGCCGCGCGAGCCGCGCGCCGAGCCGCCGCATCCACGCGACCGACCGCGGGAAATCGGCGATCCCGTCGAGCCACGCGCCAGGGATCCCGCGCGCCCCCAGCGTCGCGCCCGCGAGGCCGCCGACGATCGCGCCCGTGCTGTCGGCGTCGCCGCCGAGCAGGATCACGTCCTCCACCGCGCGCCGGAAATCGCCCGGGTGCGCGAGCCAGCAGAACAGGGCCGCTGGAACGGTGTCCACGATGAAGCCGCTCACGCCCTGATGGAGGCCTATCGCCGCAGCGAAGTCCTCCGCCGAGGCGCGCCGGCCGAGCAGCTCCGCCGCGCGGTCGAGCCTGCGGCGAAACTCCTCGTCCGCGACACGCTCGCGGAGCAGCGCGAGCAGCTCGGCCGGACTCACCTGCTCGGGCGTGCGCACCGCGGCATACGCTGCCGCGAGCGCGACGATCCGCGCGCCCTCCTCGGCGCGTGGATCGGTGTGCGTGAGGCGCGTGGACGCGCGCACCATGGAATCGATGCGCGAAGGCGTGAGCGCGAGGGCCGCGCCCAGGATCGGCGCGCGCATCGCGGCGCCGTTGCCCGCGGAGAAGACGCCGCTCCGCTCCGGAGAGAACCCGAGCCACAGCTTGAGGATCGCCCGCAAGGTGGCGTAACCGACGCCCGCCGGCAGCGAGGCGAGCCAGCCGCGGAGCTGCCACGCGAGCGCGCGCGCGAACCGCGCCGCGTCCCCCGGCGCGGCCAGGAGCGCCTGGGCCGTCATGCACGCGTGCTCGGCGTCGTCGCTGATCATCCCGCGGCCGAGCACGAAGCGGTGCTCGATCGGCGACGCGCCGAAGAGGCGCGCGGCGCGGCGGCGCGACAGGCCCTCTCTGGGCAGGCCGAGCGCGTCGCCGACCGCCGTCCCCAGGAGGACGCCAGCGAGGCGGTCCTCGCGATCGATGGGAGTCGTCTCGATGGCCATGCGACCGCGCGCTTCACGTTCCGTGCCCGGAGAGAGCAGCGGAGATCCGAGCTTTCACCCCCCTCGCCAGGGCGGCGGCTTGCCAGGATGGCAGTCCCTCGACAGGCGGATCGACACCGTGTCGCGAGAGCCGCGGTAATCCGCTCCGGAACCAGGCCCTTCTCGGCGTCTTCGGCCCTCCGCGCGCGTGGCTGGCTACGCCCGCCGGCGCCGCCGCGGCGTAATAGATGTCACCGGTGGCCGCGACGTGCTCCTGGGCCAGCGCACCCCGGTCACTCGAGCGCTCGAGCCTGCCAGCTCCCATGTGCTCCGAGCACCGACGACGAGCTCAGCGAAGCGGCCACCGCCGAGCCCGCCCCCCAGGACGCCTGCGCCTCAGGGGCAGCGCGGAGCTGTGTACTCGCCGCTGGGATCGGTTTCCCAGAGCGAGCCCACCCTGAGACGGAAGCGCACCTCGGCCTCGTCGATGGAGAGGATCTCGAGCGTGCCCGGTCCAAACGACCCACCACCCCACGGGCAGTCGTCCGGCTGCGGAGAGTAGGGCTCGCCCGTCTCGCTCATGTGGCTATAGCTGACGAGCGCTGGATCCTCGAGATCGTAGACGCCGACCTGCTGGTAGGCGCTGGGCAGCACGATGCTCAGCGCCCAGTGCCCGCCGCAGGTGAGATGCGTGGTCGGGGAGCCGCACGAGACACCGAGATCCGATGCACGAAGGAAGAGGTCATTGGGATCGAGCGCCGGGCCGCCGCCGCCCGACCCGCTGCTGCCTCCGACGTCACCCTGGCTCTCCCAGTACCGGTCCCAGAGCACCGCCATCTGAGCCCGCGTCAAGGCGACAGCCGGCAACGCATCACCTGGCTCACCGTCGCCCCCGGAGCTGCCGCTGCCCGCAGTGTCGATCGGGCCGCTCTCGACCGGCGGATTGGCGGGGTCGTTCGAACCGCTCTCGCCCGACGGATCGACGGGGTCGTTCGCCCCGCCGTCGTCCATCGCGCCCTCGATGAAGCTCACGTCACAGGCGGCCAGCAGCAGGGGCGCCAGGATCCACAGCATGGAAGCGTTCTTCGTCGTCATGGCGTCCACCATTGCACGACCAGCGCCAACCTCATGGCAGACGAAAACCACGGCCAAACGACGGTGCAACACGCAACCTGTGCCGCGGGTGTGCCAGCGTGCGCCTGGACGCCCTGGCACCGTCCTCCGGTTGTGCCGCCAGACCCCTGGCGTCCCTGGGGGGCATCGTCACCACGATGAGGGATGAGCGACCGCGCGCGCGCTCGTCCGTCGCACCCCCGGCAGCGCCGGGGGTGCGAGGCGCGAGCTCACCACGAGGTCAGCTGAGCTTCGATCCTGTGCTGAGTCGCCTGCTCGTAATCGTAGGCGAACCCCAGCAGCTCAGCCTCGCTCCAGTGAGGGCCGACGAAGATCAGGCTGAAGGGAGCTCCGTCGCTGTATTGACCAGCGGGCACGACCACCCCGGGCAAGCCCGCGATGTTGATCGCGGACTCCGTCGTCGCGGGATAGGTGTCCGAGCCAGCCAGCTCCGGCACCGTGTCATAGGTCTGCGGAAACGCGAGGCCGTCCAGATCGTGCGTCGCCATCACGGAATTGAAGACGTTCACGTACTGGTCCCGCAGCGCCCAGAAGCCCGACAGATCGGGCGCGTCCTCGGGGAAGAGCAGCGAGGCGGCCAGCACGGGGAGCTCGTCGACGTACCAGGACAGCGGCCCTCCGACGGGATCGAACGGAGATATCCCCGTGAAGGCCGCCAGTCCGTCGATCGAGCCGACGACGGTCCCGCCGATCTTGACCCCCTTGAGGTAGCGCTGGAAGTCGTAGGCCACAGACTCCGTCCCTCGCATGTCATAGGGCTCATTGGGCAAGGCCAGAGCGGCGAAGCCGCTCCCGGCGAAGGGATCTTCGACGACGATCGCGCCTTCGTCCTCCAGCTCCTCGATCGTTTGCTCGTACAGCGCTTGCGTCTCGGGAGACAGGCCGCCGTTGCGCCACCCTGAGCCGTACAGGCCGATTCGCTTTCCGCAGAGGGCGGTCTTGCTCAGCTGGCTCGTGTAGCCCCCCACGGGGAGGTGTCCATTGGACAGGCTCGTCTTGGGGTCCTCCGGGGAGTAGCCCGCGAGGATATCCATCACCATGGCGGCGTCGCGGACGGTCCGCGCGATGGGGCCCACCACGTCCCTCGTGCTGCCGGCCAGGGGCACGACGCCGGCCGTGGGGACGAGGGCGAACGTCGGCTTGATGCCGACGAGGCTCTGCGCGGCCGCAGGGTTCTGGATGGATCCCCCCGTCTCCTCCGCGAGGCCAAGCACGGCGAAGTTGCCGGCCACCGCCGTGGCGGTGCCGCTGCTGCTCGCCCCGGGCACCAGGGTCGGGTCCACGGCGTTGTAGGTGGGCCCCGCCCAGCTGCTGTTCGCTCGGGTGCCGTCGTCGCTGAAGGCCGGGATGTTCGTCTTCCCGAGGATGATGGCCCCGGCGGCGATCAACCGATCGACGACGACGGAGTTCTTGATGGGGAGCAGATCGACACCGCCGGCGACCTGCGAGCTGAGCGGAGCCCAGCCCGCCGTCGACGGCAAGCCGACGTGATCCATCGACTCCTTGATGACAACGGGGATCCCGGCCAGGGGGCCGAGGGCCACGCCGTTCCTGCGCTTCCTGTCGATCTCGCGCGCCTGCGCGACGGCGTCCGGGTTGAACGAGGTGAACGCGTTGTAAGACGACTCGTACTGCGCGATCCTCGAGAGATAGGCGTTCGTCAGCGCCTCCGCCGTGTAACGGCGCATCAGGTACGCCCACTGCACCTTCGAGATCGTGAGCTCAGATACGTCGATAGCGGGGGCGCCAACGGAGGCGGTCGCACCATAGGTGGTGCTGGGAGCCCCTGCGGCAATACCAACGAACATGGCTGCTGCCAAGGCAGCGCCAGACAGAATGTTCTTGTTCACGATGGACTGCTCCCTCTCACTTCAGGACATCGACCCTATGCCGGATGGACCTCCGCCGTCGGGTGCCGATTCGGAACCTCGAGCTCGAATCACACGAGCACAGCGGACCAGAGCTCGACGAGGCATGGAATCGTCGCGCTCCGTTCGATCAAGGCCATGTGATGGCGCCCGTCGCCGAGGACGAATCGCCAACCCGTGACAATGACAACACCAACCCGTCCAGCGAACCAACTGGCTCGCACCATCTCGACGGTTCGTCGAGAGCCAATTTAGCTAGGATGTACAGCGGCCTTGAGCAGAAGATTCTTCGTGGCTTTTTACCAGCCAAGCAGGTGACACAGAGACAGAAGATGCGCGCCTTGAACGCGGTTGCTCTCCTACAAAGATGAAGAATATGCGAGAGCTAGGCGCATCATACTTCATGTAAGATATAGCAAGTCGGGGTTCGGTGGCAAGTTGATGTTCGAATTTTTTGAATAGCTTGGGATTGTCGCTGCCTCCCTCGTGCTCCATGTCTGGCGCTGGCCGCGCTGGCCGCGCTGGCCCCTGAAGCGCGGCTTGCTGGCACGCACCGTGCACCGTGCCCCCGACGGGGCGGCGCATCGCCGGCAGCGACGGAGCAGCCTTGTGACCGGCTGTCATCGTCGTCATGGCGGCCAGCCGACGGTCAGCGGAGGCCTGCCCCGGGGTGGGAGAGCATTCTTTGGAACCATGGGTTCCGCTCCCCCTGGAAAACACCACCCAATCAACAGCTCACGCACCCATCGAAGGGGGCCTCCTTATACATACTCCAAAGCCTGCGGACGCTCGTCCACGTCGGCCCGGCTTCGCCCCCGGCGGGCGATGCTGCAGAGCCAAGCGCCGCGCGGCGCGCCGGCACACGTCACACGTCGTCCTCCCATGTCAGAGAAGTCGTCACTTGATCTGAGCCGCTTGCGGAGGATCAGAACACCGGTCTCGAGGAACAGAGACAGGCCTCGAGGGGAGACAGGACTCAGAATCCGTCACAAGAAATCGCCCAATGGCTCCTCGCCCCTGCTGGACGGACGGCGGTGCGGCTGGCCACGGACACGGGGGCGACGCTCCGCGCCTCCCCGCACGTCGACCTCGACGGCCAGCCCCGGCGCTCGCCGTGGACTTTCACGGCCCAAGACGCCGATACTCGAGGGGATGCAACCAGGGGAAGTGCTCGGAGGCCGCTTCGAGATCGTGGGCCGGGCGTGCGCCGGCGGCATGGGGGCGGTCTTCCAGGCGGTCGATCGGCGCTCGGGCGAGGTCGTTGCCGTCAAGGTGTGCCTCGACGACCAGAAATCCGGCGACGAATCGCGCCTCTCTCGCGAGTCCAGGGTGCTCGCAGAGCTCTCCTGCCCAGGTATCGTACGCTACGTCGCGCACGGGCTCGGCGCCTCGGGCGCGCCGTGGCTCGCCATGGAGTGGCTCGATGGCGAGGATCTCGAGCAGCGGCTCCAGCGCCGGGTGCTCACCGTGGACGAGGCGATCGCGCTCATGGTGGGCGCCGCCGCCGCGCTCGCGGCGGTCCACGCGCGCGGCGTCGTTCACCGCGATCTCAAGCCGAGCAACCTGTTCCTGGTGAACGGCGACGCCGCGCGCGTGAAGCTGCTCGACTTCGGCATCGCCGGGATCCCCGACGCCACGCGGCTCACGCGGACGGGCGCCTTCGTCGGGACCCCGGCGTACATGGCGCCAGAGCAGGCCCGGAGCGGGCAGGACGTCGACACGCGCGCCGACGTCTTCGCGCTCGGCTGCGTGCTGTTCGAGTGCCTCACCGGCCAGCCGGCCTTCTGCGGGGCTCACCTGATGGCCGTCCTCGCGAAGATCCTCCTCGACGAGGTGCCGCGGGTAAGCTCCCTCTGCCCCGGCGTCCCCCCCGCCCTCGACGCGCTCTGCGCCCGGATGCTCGCCAAGAACCCGGACGACCGCCCCCGCGACGGCGCGGAGATCGCCGCGGCGCTCGAGGCCATGGGCGTCTCCCCGCTGTCGCGCGCGCCGTCGGAGCCGCCGCCTTCGAACCTGCGCCGCCAGTCCTCGCTGACCCACAAGGAGCGGCGGGTGCTCTCGGTGGCGCTGATGGGACCCGGGCCGCGGCTCGCCGCTTCCCCGGGGCGGGCCGACTCCGAGACGGTGGTCGCCGTCGTGTCGCCGGAGCTGCGCCGGGAGATCGAGGCGCTCGGCGCGTGCCTGGAGCTCCTGGCGGACGGGTCGATCCTGGTGATCCTCCTGGGAGCGGGCGTGGCGACGGATCAGGCCGCGCAGGCGGCCCGCTGCGCGCTCCTGCTCCGCGCCGCCGGCGGGGACCGGCCGGTGGTCCTCACGACCGGCCGCGTGGAGGTCACGGGCGGCCGGCCCGTCGGCGACG
Organism: Sorangium sp. So ce327; assembly: GCF_051530205.1. Classification (NCBI taxonomy): domain Bacteria; kingdom Pseudomonadati; phylum Myxococcota; order Polyangiales; family Polyangiaceae; genus Sorangium; species Sorangium sp. So ce327. The sequence continues at coordinate 8,898,786 of NZ_CP150330.1, forward strand.
TGATCGACCGCGCCGTCCGGATGCTGGCGCAGCCCACGGCGGCGCTCCCGGGCGCGCCGGCGGCAGGACGGGGGACGCCCATCGCCATCGACGAGGTGACCGCCGCGCTGCTCGACGCCCGCTTCGAGGTCGTCGAGACCGAGGCGGGCCTGTGGCTCCGGGGAGAGGAGCCGCTCGCCCGCGGCGCGCGCCTGCTCCTCGGCAAGCCCACGGCCTGCGTCGGGCGCGACTGGGAGGTGGCCACCCTCGAGGCCCTCCTCGCCGGGTGCATCGAGGAGTCGCGGGCGCGCGCCGTGCTCGTCACCGCGCCGGCGGGGCTCGGCAAGTCGCGCCTCGCCTACGAGATCATCCGCCGCGTCCGGCAGCGCGACGAGCCTGTCGCGGTCTGGATCGGCCGCGGCGACCCGCTCCGCAAGGGCGCCCCGTTCGGGATGCTGCGGCAGGCCCTCCAGGGCGCGTGCGGGATCCGCGACCGAGAGCCGATCGAGGCGCGCCGGGAGAAGCTGCTCGCGCGGGTGACCGAGCGCGTCCGCGCGGCCGACGCGCGGCGCGTGGCGGAGTTCCTCGGCGAGCTCCTGGGCGCGCCGTTCCCCGACGAGGACAGCGCGCCCCTCCGCGCCGCCCGCAAGGACGCCCCGCTGATGGGCGATCAGATGCGCAGGGCCTGGCTCGATTTCGCCTCGGCCGCGTGCGCCGCGCAGCCGCTCCTCCTCGTGCTGGAGGACCTGCACTGGGGCGACCTGCCCACCGTCCAGTTCATCAACGACGCCCTGCGCCGGCTCGTGGACCAGCCCCTCCTGGTGCTCGCCCTGGCGCGCCCCGAGGTGTACACGCTGTTCCCAGGGCTCTGGGCCCACAGGGATCTCCAGGAGCTCCGGCTCAAGGAGCTGAGCTCCAGGGCGGGCGCGCGGCTCGTGCGGCACGTCCTCGGCGACGGGGTGAGCGCCGAGACCGTGGCGCAGCTCGTGGCGCAGGCCGACGGCAACGCGTTTTACCTGGAGGAGCTCATCCGGGCGACGTCCGAGGGGAGCCAGGGCGCGCTCCCGGAGACCGTGCTGGCGATGGTGCAATCCCGGCTGGAGCGCCTCGACAGCGCGGCGCGGCAGGTGCTGCGCGCGGCGAGCATCTTCGGGCGGGTGTTCTGGCGGGGCGCGGTGGAGGCGCTGCTCGGCGGTCCCGGCGGCCTCTCCGGGCTCGCGGATCACCTCGATCGCCTCGAGCGGCTGGAATGGATCGGCGCGCGCGACGAGGCGAGGTTCGAGGGAGAGCGGGAGCTCGTCTTCCGCCACGCGCTCGTGCGCGAGGCGGCGTACGGGATGCTCACCGACCAGGATCGCGCGCTCGGCCACCGGCTCGCCGGCGAGTGGCTCCAGCGCGCGGCCGAGCCCTCGGCCGCGGTGATCGCGGAGCACTTCGATCGGGGCGGCGAGCCGCTGCGCGCCGCCGCGTTCTATCATCAGGCCGCGGCGCAGGCGCTCGCCGCGAACGACCTCGTCGTGGTGCTCTCGTGGACCGGGCGCGCCATCGAGCTCGGCATCAGCGGCGAGGCGCGCGGCGAGGTCCTCCTGCACCGGGCCGAGGCGCACCACTGGCGCGGCGAGCTCGTCGAGGCCGCGCGCTGGGCGACCATGGCGGTGGAGGAGCTGCCCCGGCGCAGCGCGCCCTGGTTCGCCGCCGTGCGCGAGGCCGCGGTCGTGCTGGCCCGGCTGGGGCAGCACGACCGCCTCGCCAGCCTCAGCGGCGATCTCGCGGACGCCTGGACGGGAGAGGGCGCGACGGGCCCGCTCCTGGCGGCGTCCGCGGGGACGGCGCTCTACCTGACGATCAGCGGCCTCTACGCGCACGCCACGCCACTCCAGGCGCTCATCGACACCGCGGCCGAGCGCTTCTGCGACGACCCGGCCGTGAGCGGGGTCGTCCTCCGCGAGCGCGCCTGGCGCGAGCTGTACGCGGGCCGGCACGGCTCGGGCCGGGCGCTGCTCGCGCGCTCGGTCGCCTCCCACGAGCGCGCGGGGAACCTGCGCCTGGCGTGCTTCTGCCGGCTCGATCTCGGCTTCCAGGAGCACCAGCTCGGCGCGTACGCCGAGGCGGAGACCATCCTGCGCGGCGCGCTCGCGGACGCCGAGCGCATGGGCCTCGACGGCTGCATGGCGGTCGCGTGGAGCACCCTCGGCGCGCCCCTCTGCCGCCTGGGCGCGCTGGACGAGGCGCGCGAGGCCCTGATGAAGGCCATCGCGTTCCTGGAGGCGCAGGGGGATCGCCGGCTCGCGGGCGCGTCGCGCACCTACCTCGCCGGGTGCCTGATGCGCGCGGGCGATCTCGCCGGCGCCGAGGCCGAGGCCCGGCGCGCCGTGGCGCAGCTGGAGAGGATAGGTCCGCTCGTCGTGCTGGCGCGGGCGACGCTCTCGGCCGTCCTGCTCGCGCGCGGCGAGACCCCCGAGGCGCTCGCCGAGGCGCGCGCGGCGGTCGCGTTGCTCGACCGGCTGGGCATGGTCGAGGAGGGCGAGGCGTTCGCCCGCCTGGTCTACGCCGAGGCGCTGTTCGCGGCGGGCGACCTCCCGGCGGCCCGGACCGCCATCGCGCACGCCCGGACGAGGCTCCTCGATGCCGCCGCCCAGCTCGACGATGCTGCGCGGCGCGAGCAGTTCCTCCAGCGCGTCGAGGAGAACGCACGCACGCTCGAGCTGGCGCGCGCGTGGATCGACGAGGGGGGCTCCACGGAACGACGAGGGGTCTAGCGTCTATCGCTCTTCACGACGGAGATACACGGGCGGCTCACGCCGGCGAGATCGGCAGTTCCTTCGGAGAGCTCGCGGCCGCCGCGCCCTGCGCCGGCGCCGGCAGGGTCGGCCCGTCGAGCAGCGCTCCGACCGCCGCGAGCGCCGCGAGGAGGACGGCCGCCCCCGCCCACAGCGGGCCCGCGGCCATGTTCGGCGACGCGTAGAGGAACGCGATCGCGCCGAGCAGCGCCGCGAGGAAGAGCGCCGCGGCGAGCACGCGCGCCCGGCGGGGGCGCGCCACGTCGTGAAGGACGTAATCCGGGTCGGTGCGCAGCGGGCCCTCGTCGGGCGAAGTCGCGGTGGACCGCCACTCCGGCGGCCGGAACCAGACAAGCAGCTTGCCGGAGAGGCGCGGCTCCGCCGCCGCCATGCGCGCGAGCCTCCGCCACGGGTCGACGTTGGCGCGCAGCGCGCTGAAGCTGGCCAGCGGCTGGACGACGCCATACCGAGGGGGCGCCCCCTCGGCGCGGAAGGTGCCGAACAGCCGATCCCAGACGATGAGCACGCCGCCGTGGTTCCTGTCGAGATACGCGGCGTCGACGCCGTGGTGCACGCGGTGATGAGATGGCGTGTTCAGCACCCACTCCAGCGGACCGAGGCGGCCGACGAGCCGCGTGTGAATCCAGAACTGATAGAGGACGTTCAGCGTATACGTCGTGACGACCATCCCCGTGGGGAAGCCGAGCACGGCGAGCGGCCAGAAGAACGGCCAGTACAAGGCCCGCTGGAGCCAGCTCTGGCGCAGCGCGACCGAGAGGTTGTAGTCCTCGCTCTGGTGGTGGACCGCGTGCGCGGCCCACATGAAGTTCACCCGATGGCTCGCGCGGTGCGCCCAGTAGTAGCAGAAGTCGACAGCGACGAAGCAGGCCGCCCAGCTCCACAACGCGCCCTCCGGCAGCCGCGCGAGCGCGGCGCGCTCGAAGAGGAAGAGATAGACGAGGACTCCGCCGCTCACGACGGAGACGATGACCTGCTGCCCGACCCCGCACGAGAGGTTGGCGAGCGCGTCGGAGAAGCGGTAGTCGCGGCGCCCGCGGCGGCGACAGAGCCAGAGCTCGACGCCGATGAGCGCGAAGAAGGCCGGCACCGCGAACAGGATCAAGCTCGGCGACATCTGCCGTCCTCCATGGAGATGGAGCCGCCGCGCGGCGGATCGGCTCGCGTCCGCCCAGTCTAGCCTGGAACCCCGCCGGCGCGCCCGGAGACGCACCACGCGAGAGGCGCCACGCCAGCCGGCCTCTTCCCTGTTGACGCTGAACCGTTTAAGTGGTCTGCCACGAGCCACGCCGGCGCGTGAGCGACCACCGGGAGCGGAGATTTGTATCGTCGCGGATCAGGGGGAGCTCGCCGCCGCCGCCGGCGATGCCACCCCGCGACGGTGGCGCAGCAGCTCGGCAGATCCCTGCGAACCGGACGCGCGCTCCGGGCGGCAGGGCTCAGCGATCCGTGAGGAACGACACTCGAACCCCATGAGGAACCGACCATGAAGAAGACCGTCTTGCTCGCTTTGGGTTTGCTCTCCCTCGCCGCGTGCTCCTCCTCCGACCCGGCGGACCCCGCGCCCTCCGGCGGCACGGGCGGGTCCGGCAACACCGGCGGCGGCGGGAGCGGCGCGACCGGCGGAAGCGACGCCACCGGCGGAAGCGACGCCACCGGCGGCGGCGGAAGCGGCGCGACCGGCGGAAGCGACGCCACCGGCGGCGGCGGGGACGGAACCGGCGGCGGCCAGGCGCTCGACTGCGCCCAGCAACCGGAAAAGTGCTACGTCCGCGCCGAAGGTAGTAAGCTCACGCTCGACGGGAAACCGTACAGGTATATGGGCACGAACTTCTGGTCGGCTCCCTACATCAGCCGCGAGCGCCTGCGCACCGAGCTCGACATCCTCGAGGCCCACGGCGCCCTGAACCTCAGGATCATGGCGCTCAGCGAGGGCGACATCCCCGCGGCGCAGCAGAACGATCAGAAGTACGGCCCGCAACGGATCTTTCCGGCATCATCCGACAAGCCGTGCGCCGATGCGCAGCTCGAGGCGTTCGCCGACAACCTCGTGACGGTGCTCGACGAGATGCACAGCCGCGGGATGAAGGCGGTGATGACCCTGAACGACTTCTGGCACTGGTCCGGCGGTATGCCCCAGTACATGAAGTGGGCTCACGAGCAGCCGACCCTCTCCTGCGGAGAGGACTTCAGCGCGTACCAGGTCGGCCTGACGCACCCCACGACGGGCGCTGCCCTGCTCGCGGCGGACCACCACGTGCCGTTCACCGGCTCGATCCGGTTCCAGCAGGGCACAGGCCAGGACTGCCAGGCCGTGGCCATCGGCGAGTGGGCCATCCCTCACTCGGGCACGCTCGATCCGAACACGAACCCGTGGCCCGACCAGATGGATCTCTCGTCGCTGTTCTTCTGCAACGAGAAGGCCCAGGAGTTCTACTTCAGCCGGGCCAAGGTCCTGATCGAGAAGCTCAAGGACCATCCGGGGATCATGGCGTGGCAGCTCGGGAACGAGCCGCGATCGTTCAAGGGCTGGGGCCCGCTCTTCAAGCTCTGGGTCGAGAGGAACGCGAAGTTCATCAAGGACATCGACCCGAACCACCTCGTCTCCATCGGCTCGGAGGGCGACCTGTCCTATAACTGGGGCGACTACGCCAACAGCGATTACAGGGCGTTCCACGACGTGCCCGGCATCGATTACCTCACCTTCCACGTGTGGCCCGAGAACTGGGAGTGGTACGACCCGTCGCTGCCGATGGACAGCGCCGCCGACAAGGGGCTCCTGGCCGCCATCACCAAGAGCAACGGGTACATCGACGCGCAGCTCGCGCACGCCAGGGAGCTGAACAAGCCGATCGTCGTGGAGGAGTTCGGGCTCGCCCGGGACGACAAGTCCGAGCCGGTCTCGTCGCCCGTCGCCAAGCGGAACGAGTATTACGCTTCCATGTTCGACGCCGTCGTCGAGAACCCGGAGCTCGCCGGCGTCAACTTCTGGGCCTGGGCCGGGATCGGGAGGCCGTCGGACGACGGCAACGACTACTGGCTCCTCGGCAACGACTACATCGGCGATCCGCCCCATGAGCTCCAGGGGTGGTACTCGGTGTACGATGACGACACGGAAACCTTGAATCTTATCATGAGCTACGCCGACCAGCTCAACTCGACGCAGTAGCGCCGGCGGCCATAACAGAGCCCCTATCCCATTCATCTCACGCGGAGGTCACCTTGATTCGTCGCTCCACCTTTCTCATGGCGTTGTTCTCGCTCGCGTTCTCGGCCGGCTGCTCGAAGCCGGATGAAGGCGGCGCAAGCGCGAACAAGCCCGAGGCAACAGCAGCCGCCAAGGGTGCGGAAGCCAAGGGCCCGGAGAAGAAGAAAGACAAGATCACGATCGGCTTCTCCATGGACACCCTCAAGGAGGAGCGGTGGCAGCGCGACCGCGACCTGTTCAAGGCGAAGGCCGAGACGCTCGGCGCCCAGGTGCTCGTGCAGTCCGCGAACAGCGACGACGCCCTCCAGAACTCGCAGGCGGAGAACCTGCTCACGCAGGGCGTCGACGTGCTCGTGGTCGTGCCCCACAACGCCAAGACGACGGCCACCATCGTCGAGTCGGCGCACAAGCAGGGCGTGCCCGTCATCGCGTACGACCGGCTGATCCTCGACTCCGACGTGGACCTCTACGTGTCCTTCGACAACGTCAAGGTGGGCGAGCTCCAGGCCGAGGCCCTCGTGAAGAAGTTCCCGAAGGGGAACTACATCCTCATCGGCGGCTCCCCGACCGACAACAACGCGAAGCTCTTCCGCGAAGGGCAGATGAACATCCTGAAGCCGCTCATCGACAAGGGCGACATCAAGACGGTGGCGGACCAGTGGGCCAAGGACTGGCAGCCGGTCGAGGGGCTCAAGATCACCGAGAACGCCCTCACCAAGAACAACAACAACGTCACGGCGGTCGTCGCGTCGAACGACGGGCTCGCGGGCGCGGCCGTCCAGGCCCTCGGCGAGCAGAAGCTCGCCGGCAAGGTCGGCGTCTCGGGCCAGGACGCCGAGCTCGCCGCCTGCCAGCGGATCGCGGCCGGCACCCAGAGCATGACCGTCTACAAGCCGCTCAAGCTGCTCGCCGAGAAGGCCGCCGAGCTCGCCGTCAAGCTGGCGAAGAAGGAGCCCGTCGGCGAGAAGACGCAGACGGTCAACAACGGCAAGAAGGACGTCCAGAGCGTGCTCATCACGCCGGTCGCCGTGGACAAGGACAACCTCGCCGCGACGGTGATCGCGGACGGCTTCCACAAGGTCGAGGACGTCTACAAGGACCTCCCCAAGGACCAGTGGCCGGCCAAGTAGGCCCCTAGCTGGACATCCAGGGCCCGGCGAGCGCCCCGGCCGCCGCGAGGCGACCAGCCGCCGGGTCAGGTCCGCCCCTCCCCCTCTGCGCCCGTCTCGACGGCCGCGATCCTCGATGAGGCTCTTCGCCCGGAGAGCCACCGGCACGCAACATCCCCTCTCACCCGCGGTCCGTGGGCGGCGCATCGTCCGAGGCAACCCCGCTCCGAACGGCGGAACGCGGCGCGTCGCCGGGGGCCTTGCGATCATGGCGATCGTCCGTGATCCAGGGGCTCCTCGAATCCGGTGCTTCCTGCGTGGACCGGAGCCGTGCGCTGGTCATGATGCTGCGCCCTCGCAGCGCCGCGCGAGGCAAGGAGACGCGATGTCCTCCATGAAGCGACGAGAGCCACGGAAGCACGGTCCGACCGCGACGGGGTCACGGCGCTCCGGCGAGGTGGCGTGATGAGGGCGGCCGTGTCCATGTGTCCGGACGTCCCGGGCTCGGCCCCGACCCTCTCCGGCGCCGCCATCCCCAGGTACACGCGCCCGTTGCTCATCCCGGAGGTCATGCCCCTGGCCACGGGGCTCGGCGCGGGCAGCGCGGGCAGCGACGCCTACGAGATCGCCGTCCGGCAGATCGAGCAGCACATCCTTCCACCCGAGCTGGGTTTGCCCCCGACGACCGTCTGGAGCTACGGCTCCGTCCATCACCCGGAGACGTTCGCCTATCCGGCGTTCACCGTCGAGGCGAGGTACCGCAGGCCGGTGCGGGTGAAGTGGATCAACGATCTCAGGGACCCTGAGACCGGCCGCTTCCTCCCTCATTTGCTCCCTGTCGACCCGACCCTGCACTGGGCCAACCCGCCCGGCGGGGCGCAGGGCCGCGACAGCCGGCCCGCGTTCCCTGGCGATTGCCCGCCAGGACCGTACCGGGGCCCGGTGCCGATCGTCACGCACCTCCACGGGATGGCCAGGATGGGGCAAGAGAACGACGGTTATCCCGAGGCCTGGTATCTCCCCGCGGCGACCGACATCCCCGAGGGGTACGCGGCGACGGGCACCTTCTACGACTACTACCAGCGCACGTCGCCGCTCGGGGGCCTGTGGGAGCCGGGCGCGGCCGTGTTCCAGTACCCGAACGACCAGCGGGCCGCGACGCTCTGGTACCACGACCACACGCTCGGCATCACCCGGCTCAACGTCTACGCGGGGCCGGCCGGCTTCTACCTGATCCGCGGCGGGCCGGACGATCTGCCGCAGGGCGTCCTGCCCGGACCAGCCCCGCGACCGGGAGACCGCCCAGGAGCGAGGGTGTACGAGATCCCGCTCTTGATCCAGGACCGCTCCTTCAACGACGACGGGTCGCTCTTCTATCCAGCGTCGCGCGGGCTCGCCCCCGAGCTCGCGGACATCTACATCCCGAAGGGCGATATCTCGCCGATCTGGGTCCCGGAGTTCTTCGGCGACGTCATCGTCGTCAACGGCCAGGCATGGCCCTATCTCGAGGTCGAGCAGCGGCGGTACCGCTTCCGCATCCTGAACGGCAGCGCCTCGCGGTTCTTGATCCTGAAGATGGATAACGGCCTCCCGTTCTGGCAGATCGGCTCGGACGGCGGATTCCTCCCTTCCCCCGTGGAGCGCGGGACCCTCCTGCTCGCTCCGGCCGAGCGCGCGGACGTGATCGTGGATTTCAGCGGCGTCCGCGCCGGCGCCGAGCCCGTCCTCCTCAACCTCGGTCCGGACGCGCCGTTCACCGGCGGCCCGCAGGCCGCCGCCGATCCGGCGACGACAGGGCAGGTGATGCAGTTCCGCGTCGTGCCGGCGACCGGCGCGGACTCGAGCACGCCACCGCACCGGCTCGCGCTGCCGCGGCTCGCCCCCCTCGGAGATGCGGCGCTCGTGCGCCAGGTGTCCCTGAACGACCTGAGCTCCGCGCTCCGGCCCGACGCCGGCCTGAGCGTGGCCGCGCTGGGCACGCTGGAGCCTCCTCCGGGCTCCCGCGCGGCGAGGCCGCTCTTCTGGCACGATCCCATCACCGAGAACCCGGCCCTGGGATCGACCGAGGTGTGGGAGATCTACAACTTCACCGTGGACGCGCACCCGATCCACGTCCACGAGGTCCACTTCGCGATCGTCGATCGCCAGCCGTTCGACGGCGCCCCGCGCCCGCCGGAGGCCGGGGAGGAGGGCCGCAAGGACACCGTCGTCGCGCTGCCGTTCGAGATCACGCGCATCAAGATGGTGTTCGAGAGCCCCGGCCGGTTCGTGTGGCACTGCCACATCCTCGAGCACGAAGACAACGAGATGATGCGGCCTTACCAGATCGGTCCCACGCCGCCCGGGATCCCGACCCGCTGATCCCGCCCCGCCTGACGCCGCGCGACGTCGCGCGGCCCCGCGCACGCCTCGCGCGGCAGCGCAGGTCCTGCGAGCGCCCGGCCCGGTCCCGGTGCGTGCCCGCGCTCATCAGCCCGCCGAAGGCCCCGCGCGCTCCAGGATCCGACCCGCTCCCCGAGGTGCTTCTGGAGCAGGCTCGTCAGCTATGCGGCCTGCTTCTTGCTGCGCACATGCTCACTCGAGCACGTCGCCACATCCGAGGAGACCATGAGCGCCCCGTCGGTCCTGCCTGAATCCGATCCCGCACGCCCGGTCCGCGAGCTCATCGATGCAGCGTTTCCTGAGGCGCGCGTCGAGGAGATCACCCTCCTCGGACCCGACAACCCCTCGGGCCACGACCAGACCGAGAAGGCCGCCGGCTACGGCGTACCCCGCCGGATCACGGTGGTGAGGCCCGATGGCTCCAGGCAGAAGCTGGTCCTGCACACGTCGACGGCGGACGCGTTCGGCCACGACAGGCGGGCGGATCGCGCGGCGGAGGCGCTGCTCGCCTTCGACACCTTCGGGTCGATCCCGGCGCACGTCGAGGTCGTGGACGTCGGCTCGCTGACGCGCGACGGTCACTTCCTGTCCCTGCGGGACGCGGGCGAGTTCTATCTCCTGACCACGTACGCGGAGGGAGACGTCTACGCCGCGGATCTGCGCCGGATCGCGAGGGAGCGGCGCGCGGGCCCCGAGGATTTCGCCCGCTGCGAGGCGCTCGCCAGGTACCTCATCGCGCTCCACGGCGCGAAGGGCGCGCAGCCGGGCAGCTACCGCCGCGCGGCGCGCGATCTCGTGGGCCACGGTGAAGGCATCTTCGGCATCATCGACGGCTATCCGGACGACGTGCCCGGCGCGCCGCCCGAGCGGCTCCAGGCCATCGAGCGGCGCTGCGTGGCGTGGCGATGGAAGCTCCGCGGCCGGGATCATCGGCTGGCCCGCACGCACGGCGATTTCCACCCGTTCAACATCGTGTTCGACGAGGCGTCGCGGCTCACGCTGCTCGACACGAGCCGCGGGTCCCAGGGCGATCCCGCGGACGACGTCACCTGCCTCGCCATCAATTACGTCTTCTTCGCGCTGGACGCGCCTGGTGCGTGGGAGGGCGGCTTCCGCGCGCTGTGGCGGCGGCTCTGGGAGGTCTACCTCGGCTCGGGCGGCGCCGCGGGGCTGCTCGACGTGGCGGCGCCGTTCCTCGCGTGGCGCGCGCTCGTGCTGGCCAACCCCGGGTGGTACCCCGCGGTCACGGCGCGGGCGAGGGACGCGCTGCTCTCCTTCGTGGAGCGCGCCCTCGACGCGCCGCGCTTCGATCCGGACGACGCCGAGAGGCTCTTCGCGTGAGCGGCGGGGTCGTCTGGATCACGGGGCTCCCGTCGTCGGGTAAATCGACGCTGGCCGCGCGGGCGCACCGGGCGCTGCTCGGCGAGGGGCGGGCGAGCTGCCTCCTCGACGGGGACGAGGTGCGCGACGCCCTGGTCCCGCGGCCCGGCTACGACCCGCGCGCTCGCGACGATTTCTACGAGACGCTCGCGCGCCTCGCGGCGCTGCTCGCGCGCCAGGGGCCGATCGTGATCGTCGCGGCGACGGCGCACCGCCGCGCCTACCGGGAGCGCGCCCGCGCGCTCGCGCCGCGGCTCATCGAGGTCTACGTGGACGTCGCGCCGGCGACCTGCAGGGAGCGCGACCCGAAGGGGCTCTACCACGCGGCCGGCGCCGGGGAGATCGGCGCGCTCCCGGGCGCGGGCGCCGACTACGAGGCGCCGCTCGCGCCGGAGCTCGTCGCGCGCGGCGGCGAGGACGAGGCGGCGCTCGCGGCGCTGATCGAGCGCGCGAGATCCTGGTCCGCCTCGGCGGGGGCGGGGCCGTGATAAACACGGTCACCGTGCCCGCGCAGGAGACGCTCTTCGACGAGATCAAGCGGTACGTCCGCTTCAGCGAGCAGGACGAGCGCTGGCTCGCCGTGCTCCGCGCGCACGCGGAGCCGCACTTCCCCCGCATCGCCGACGAGTTCTACGATCGCATCCGCGAGCACGAGGGCGCGCACGACGTCTTCACCGGCGAGGAGCAGGTGGAGCGGCTCAAGCGCTCGCTCGTCCGCTGGATGACGCGCATCTGCACGGGGCCCTACGACGGCGCGTACTTCGAGGAGAGCGCGAAGATCGGGCGGATCCACGTCCGGGTGGGCCTCCCCCAGCGGTACATGTTCACGGCGATGACGCTCATCCGGCTCGCGTTCCACGAGATCGCCCAGGGCGCGCTCGGCGCGGAGGTGATCCCGGTCAGGGCGGCGGTGAGCAAGGTGCTCGATCTCGAGCTCGCCATCATGCTCGAGACGTACCGCGACGACTTCCTCGCGCGCGCGCAGCGCGCCGAGCGCCTGGACCGCGAGGAGGTCGGCCGCACGCTCGCGCGCACGGAGCACCGGTACAAGAGCGCGGTCGAGCTGGCCCGCGTCCTCGTCGTGGGCCTCGACGCGCACGCGATCGTGCGGCTCTTCAACCGGGAAGCGGAGCGGATCACGGGGCTCGCGCGCGAGGACGTGCTCGGGGTGCCGTTCGTCGAGGCGCTCCTCCCCGAGGAGATCCGCGCGGATCACGGCGCGCTGGTGGAGGACGTCGCCGCTGGCCGCCGCCCCAGCGTCGATCTGCTGGAGAGCATCGTGCGCACGCGCGCCGGCAAGATCCGCGATCTGCGCTGGCAGCTCGCGTACGCCCCTTCCGCGGCCGACGACGAGGTGGTGCTGTTCGCGATCGGGCAGGACACGACCGACGAGAACGCGCTCGCCGCGCGCGTGCGCCAGAGCGAGAAGCTCGCCGCGGTGGGGACCCTCGCGGCGGGCCTCGCGCACGAGATCAGGAACCCGCTGAACGGCGCGCAGCTCCACGTGACCTTCCTCGAGCGGGGGCTCGCGCGCGCCGGCCTGAAGGACCCGGACACGCTGGAGGCGATCCAGGTCGTCCGCGACGAGATCCGCCGCCTCTCGGCGCTCGTCAGCGAGTTCCTGGACTTCGCCCGGCCGCAGCCGCTGTACCTCCGGCCGACGCCCGTCGTCCCGCTCTGCGAGCGGGCGGCGCGCGTCGCGGCGTCGTCGGACGGCGCCGGCGCGCAGGCCGCGGTGAAGGTCGACCTGCCCTCGACCGACATCGTGCTCGACCTCGATCCGGCGAAGATCGAGCAGGTCCTCTTGAACCTGCTCCGCAACGCGATCGAGGCGGTGGACGCGTCCGGAGGCGGCACGGTCACCCTCCGCGCGCGGCGGCAGCCGCGCCACGCCGTCGTCGAGGTGGAGGACGACGGCCCCGGGATCGCGAGCCCTGACGCGCCGATCTTCGATCCGTTCTTCTCGACGAAGCCGAACGGCACCGGGCTCGGGCTGGCGATCGCTCACCGCATCGTCACCGATCACGAGGGGACCATCGAATTCCAGAGCCGCCCGGGGAAGACGCTCTTCCGCGTGACGCTCCCGCTGCGCCGCTCCGGCTGACCTCCGCCGCTCTCCTGGCTGGCCGCGCGCGGCGGCGGCCCGAGGGCTGGCACGCAACTTGGTAGAGATCCGGGCGTGGAACCGCGCAGCACCGAACAACCGCTGATCCTGCTCGTGGACGACGACGTGCAGAGCGCTCGCCTCCTCGAGCGCCTGCTCGAAGAGGACGGCTTCCGGGTGGAGCTGGCCACGAACGGCGCGCTCGCCATCGCGCGGCTGTCCCGCCGCCCGATCCCGGACATCCTGGTGACCGATTTCCGGATGCCCCACGCCGATGGAATCGCGGTCGCGCGCTACGCGAGATCGCTCCGGCCGGATCTCCCGCTGTTCTTCTTCACCGGGTACCCCGACCTCGTGGCGCGCCTCGGGCGAGGGCTGGAGCCCGCGGCGGTTGTGCACACGAAGCCGATCGACTACATCGCCCTGAGCGACGAGCTCCGCGCCACCGCGGACGCGGCGCTCGCCGACGCCTCGCGCGCCACGCGGCCGAGCTCCCCCTTCCCTCCCCCGGCCTGATCGGGGGGCGCGCAGGCCCGGCGAACGGCTTGCGCCCGCGTGCAACGGCTGCGGCGCCCGCCGCCTGCCCCGGCGCGGCCCTCCCGCCGGCCCCCTGCCGCCGCCGAACGAGTGTCGCAGCGCCTCGCGGACACGGTATGTTCGGAAGGAACGATATGAACGCTGAGAAGAGGCAGAGCTCGAGGGTGCTCGTCGTGGACGACGAGGCGAGCGCGCGCTCGGGGCTGGAGAAGCTGCTGCGCCAGGAGGGTTATACCGTCGACGCGGCGGCGGACGGCGTCGAGGCGATCGAGGTCGCGGCGGAGCGGCCGCCGGACGTCGTCATCACGGATCTGAAGATGCCCAGGATGGATGGGGTGGCGCTGCTCGGGAAGCTGCGCGAGCAGGATCCGGCGCTGCCGGTGATCGTCGTCACCGCGTTCGGGGACGTGACCTCGGCGGTGCTGGCGATGCGGGCGGGGGCCGAGGATTACCTGACGAAGCCGGTCGACTTCGACGCGCTCCTCCTCACGCTGGAGCGCGCCCTCGAGCGGAGCGCGCTCCGGGTCGAGGCGGAGAACCTCCGCCGGCAGCTGCGAGAGCGCCAGGGCGAGGGCGTGGAGGGGCTCATCGGGACGAGCCCGGCGATGCAGAGGGTCTACCGGATGGCCCGGCAGGTGGCGGGCGCGCGGGCGACGGTGCTCATCACCGGCGAGAGCGGCACGGGCAAGGGCGAGCTCGCGCGCGCGATCCACGCGAAGGGCTCGCGCGCCAAGGGGCCCTTCGTGACGCTGCACTGCGCGGCGCTCGCGGAGTCCCTGCTCGAGAGCGAGCTGTTCGGCCACGAGCGCGGCGCGTTCACCGGCGCCGACAAGCGGCGCATCGGGCGGTTCGAGCAGGCGCACGGCGGGACGCTCTTCCTCGACGAGGTCGGCGAGATCGCCCCCTCGACGCAGGTGAAGCTGCTCCGCGTCCTCCAGGAGAGGACGTTCGAGCGCGTCGGCGGGAACGACTCCGTGACCGTCGACGTGCGGCTCATCGCGGCGACGAACCGCGATCTCGCGGCGGCGGTGCAGGAGGGCCACTTCCGGGAGGACCTCTACTACCGGCTCAACGTCGTCCACATCGACATGCCGCCGCTGCGCATCCGCGACACCGACGTGCTGCTCCTGGCGAATCACTTCCTGCGCCGGTTCGCGGCGGAGAACCACCGCAAGATCGAGGGGTTCACCGACGAGGCCCGGGCGAAGCTCATCGCGCACCGGTGGCCGGGGAACGTGCGGGAGCTCGAGAACGCGATCGAGCGGGCGGTCGTCCTGTGCGACGACGCGCGCATCGACGCGGAGCACCTCCCCATCGACGCCGCGCCGGTCGCCAAGGGGGCCCTGCGGATCCCGGGCGCCACCATGGCGGAGATAGAGCGCTATGCCATCCTGTCGACGCTCGAGGCGACGAACGGCTCGACGACGCGCGCGGCCGAGCTCCTGGACATCAGCATACGCACCATCCAGTACCGCCTGCACGAATACGGGCTGACGGCGAAGTCCAAGCGCCCGCCAGCGGCCCAGTAGAGCGGTTTTCGCCCCCCTCTGCACCATGCCGAGCAGAGCGGCGGTCTCCCTCTGCACCATGCCGAGCAGAGCGGCGGTCTCCCTCTGCACCATGCCGAGCAGAGCGGCGGTCTCCCGCACAGGAGACGGGCCCAGATCGGCGTTTTCGGCGCGGAAGCGCACTCCGGTGCGCTGAGCACCGAAAACGCCGAGGTGGGCCCGTATCCGAAGCGGGTGACCGTCCGCTCAGACCACGTCGTGCATCCAGCTGTGGCGATCGGGGGCGAGGCCGTGCTGGATGTCGAGCAGCGCCTCGCGGAAGCGCGCCGCCACGGGGCCCGTCTCGTTGTTGTGGATGGAGAAGGTCCCCTCGCGGGACTTCACGGCGCCGATGGGCGTGATGACCGCGGCCGTCCCGCACGCGAACGCCTCGGTCATGCGGCCCTCGCGCACCGCCGCGCGCCACTCGTCGAAGGTGACCCTGCGCTCCTCCGCGGCATAGCCGAAATCCCGGGCGAGCTGGATGATGCTGTCGCGGGTGATGCCCGGCAGGAGCGTGCCTGTCAGCTCGGGGGTCACGATCACGGGGCGCCCCCGCTCCTCGTAGACGAAGAAGATGTTCATTCCCCCCATCTCCTCGACGACGCTGCGCTGGACGGCATCGAGCCAGACCACCTGCGCGCAGCCCTCGGCCGCGGCGTTCATCTGCGCGAGCAGGCTCGCGGCGTAGTTGCCCGCGAACTTGGCCGCGCCCGTGCCGCCCGGCGCCGCCCGGACGAAATCCTCCGAGATCCAGACCGTCACCGGCTTCACGCCCTGAGGGAAATACGCGGCCGCAGGCGACGCGATCACCAGGAAATCGTAGTCGCGCGACGCCCTCACCCCGAGCGCCACCTCGGTGGCGAACATCAACGGTCGGATATACAGGCTCTCGCCCACGGGCGAGGGGACCCATGCGCGATCCTGGCGGATCAGGGCGTCGACCGCGCCGACGAACAGATCAACCGGCATCTCCGGCATCGCCAGCCGGCGGGCAGAGCTATTGAAGCGGCGCGCGTTCGCCTCCGGCCGGAACGTCTTGATGCGCCCGTCCGGCTGCCGATAGGCCTTGAAGCCCTCGAAGATCGCCTGACCGTAATGCAGCACCATCGCCGCAGGATCGAGCGTGATCGGCGCGTACGGCCGGATCTGCCCCCGGAGCCAGCCCCTGTCCGCCGCGTATGGGATCACGACCATGTGCTCCGTGAACACGCGCCCGAAGCCAGGGTTCTGCATGCGCTGCGCGCGCTCCGCGTCGCCGAGGGGATGCGGCGTGGCTAGGATCTCGAGATCAACCTTCGTGGCAGGCGCGCTTTCGGTGCTCATCGTGCTCGACTTCCGCGGCGGACAGCGGTCGACCCGGCTCGAGTGGGCCGACGCGCGTCATCGTCGCGCGGCATTTTTCGAAAGAATCCTGACGGGATGCAAGCACTTTCTCGCGAGAAAGCACCGCGGCGACGTGTACAAGCGAGCGCGCGAGCGAGCGGCGCGTCACGACCGCAAAAAGGGATTCCTGTCGCGCTCCTCGCCGATCGTCGTGGAGGGGCCGTGTCCGGTAACGACCCGGGTCGACGGATCGAGCGTGAGCAGCTTGCCCCGGATGGAGGAGACGATCGCCTGCGAGTCGCCACCCCACAGATCGGTCCGGCCGATGCTGCGCCGGAACAGGGTGTCCCCCGTGAACGCGACGGCGCCCGTCTCCGCGAGCACCAGGAACGAGACGCTGCCCGGCGTGTGCCCCGGCGTGTGGAGCACGTGCAGATCGAGCCCGCCCGCCTTCACGACCGCGCCGTCGTTCAGGTCGCCGTCGACCTCGCACCGCTCCGGCAGCGCAATGCCGAGCATCGCCGCCTGGACGGGGAGCATGTCGTAGAGGAAGCGGTCGGCCTCGTGAATGCGGGCCGCGGCGCCGGACCAGCGCTGGAGCGGCGCCGTGGCGCCCACGTGATCGATATGGGTGTGCGTGTGCACGATGGCCGCGACCTTCGCCCCGGCCTGCTCGACGCGCGCGCGGATCTTGTCGAAATCGCCCCCGGGGTCGATGACCACGGCGCCCTTGCTCACGGGGTCGACGAGGATCGAGCAGTTGCACCCCAGCGGACCGACGGAGAACGTCTCGAGCAGCACAGGGCGAGCTTGTAGCACGCGGAGCCCCGACCTCCACGCGCGACATCGTCGGCGAGGCGGCGCCGCGAGCGCCGGTCGAGCACCGCCCGGAGCGCGCGGCGCCGCGGCGCTGAAGGACGCGCGGGACGTCGGCTCCTCGCGGACCTCGGGTGCTCGATCCCGCGCGCGCTGGCCGCCCGCGACCGCTACTTCGGGGCGCTCACGATGGTGCCGTTCGTTCCGAGCCCGTTGGTCCAGTAGACGCGCGTCGCGTCGAGGGCGATGCCGTAGGGCGAGGGCTCGCCGGCCGCCACGGCCCCGATGATGCCGTTCGGCAGCATCCTCATGACGTTCGGTGAGGTGGGGTCCGCCCAGTAAACGCCCGTCGCATCGGCGGCGATGCCCCTCGGGTTCCCCTGGCCGCTCGCGATCACCGTGGGCTCTCCGCCGGTCTTGGCCACCCGCATCACGTTGCCGGTCCTGCTGGTCGTCCAGTAGACGTGCGTCGCATCGACGGCGATCTCGCGCACCTGGCCTTGATCGGCCGCCAGCGTGGTGAACGGGCCTTCGCCCGTGGAGCCCTTGGGCGCGGACATCACCATGCCGCGCTCGTCGCGCACGGTCCAGTAGACGTGCGTCTCGTCGACCGCGAGGGCGTGGGTCGTCCCGCCCCCGTCCGAGATGACGGTGAACGGCCCGTTGCCGTCCGAGTCCTTCCGCGCGCGGACCACGGAGCCGCCCTCCTCGCGGTTGGTCCAGTAGACGAACTCCTCGTCGATCGCGATGCCGAACGGATCGGGCTGCCCTGCGGCGATCGCGACCGGCGCCTCCTGGCCGCCGACCCGCGCCCTCATCACCTGACCGTCGCTCTCGCCGGCCACGCCCTGGTTGGCCCAGAAGACGTGGGTGGCGTCGGCCTTGATATCGGCCGGCTGGACCTGCGCGGTGGCGATGTTGATCGCGACGGCTTCGCCCTGCGTCCATTGCCTGACCACGCCCTGCTCCCCGTTGGTCCAGAACACGACGCCGTTGGCGATGGCGAGGTACAGCGGATCCCGCTGGCCCGAGATGTGGATCGAGGTGCGGATGCACGTGCCGTCCCGGCAGGTGCCATCGCAGTCGACGGGGCAAGTGCCGCAATGGAGGGCGTCGTTCGTCACGTTGACCTCACAGCTGTTCTCGGCATCCGCGTCGCAATCGACGTAAACGTCCCCGCAGACCGGCGGCTCGTCGATGATGGGCCCCACGCCCCCGCTCCCGCCGCTCCCCGCGGTCGCTCCGCCCACGCCCGGCTCGCCCCCGGTGCCCTGGCCGCCCACGCCCGCCGCGCCTCCCGTGCCCGGCGCGCCGCCCTCGCCTCCTCCCGCGGAAGCCGTGGTCCCCGGACCGGACCCGCCGGCAACGAAGAGGTTCGACGCCTCAGGCGTGGAGCAAGCTGCCACGGCGAGTCCGGAAACGAGCCCGAGGAGAACGGTGCGACGCATTGTGCTGTGCATGGAAACCTCCACCCATACAGGCTACACGAGCCTGTCGAAGAAACGCATCTGTGAACTTGATGTGTTTTCAACCCTAGTTCGTCCGCGCACGACCGGGCACGCCTCGTGCGGATCCGGAGGCGGATGACGCCGATGCAGCGGGCGAGGGCGCTCGTGGCAGGACAGCAGGCTCGACCCCGGCGCGCGCGGGCGTGCGGGCGCGCTGGCTCGGCCGCCCCGCGCGGGCGCGCGCGGCTGGAGCTCCGGCAATGTCGCTGGATCTACCGACAAGTGGTCGCGCTCCGCCGGCGACGGGCGAGCGCCGCCCAGCGCGCAACGGGCTCTCGCCACGTCGGGGCCGCGGGCGCGACTCCGCACCTCGCGCGGCCGGCGCTCCCGTCGCGCGGCCGTGAGGCACAGGCGATGAGGGGTCTCCGCACGCCCCGGCCGGAGACACGATGAGGCAGCGCCATCAGCGCAGGAGACGGCGCAGCCCGGCGACTCACGATCACGGCGGAGCGGTGGAATCTCGAGAGAGCGCGCGCGGCGGCGGCGGCGGGCGCGATCTCCCGAAGGCCGCTCGGGAAGCCTGGCTCACGCGCGCTTCGTGAGCTCCAGCCTCGGCGCCGCCCGCCCGCTCCCTCACGAGCGCCTCGCCCCCGCGCCCAACCGGGAAGATGGCGCTGGGCGCGCAGGGGCGCTACCCTCCGGACGCCGCGTGTGTGAACGTACGATGTCATCCAGGGTGGATCCGCTGTTCCGCCGCGTGGCGCGCGGTCACGGGGGAGCGCGCGGCGCGGCTGTGCGAGCCCTGCGCTGCGGCCTCGTCGACGACGCCGCGCGCGGGGCTCGGCCTGGAGGCGCGGCAGCATGAGCGAGTCCGTGTTCATCGCGGGAGGCCAGGCGAGCTCCGCGGCGCGAGAGCGCGCGATGACGTTCGTCGGGCGCACGCTCGTCCACCGCTATCGCCTCGAGGAGCTCGTCGCGATGGGCGGCATCGCCGCCGTCTTCAGGGCAAAGAAGCTCGCGACCGGCGAGGACGTGGCCGTCAAGGTGCTCCACCCGGACGCCGAGGAGCTGCCGGAGCTCATCGAGCGCTTCGAGCGCGAGGCGCTCGCCGGTCGCCACATCTTCCACCCCAACGTCGCGGCGGTCTACGAGATCAACCAGCTCGACGACGGCGCGTGGTTCATGGTGATGGAGTTCATCCGCGGCATCACGCTGCGGAAGCTCATCGACCAGGGCCCCGTCCCGCCGCTGCGCGCGGCGAACATCGCGCGCCAGCTCGCGAGCGCGCTCAACGCGGCGCACGACTTCGGGATCGTGCACAGGGACGTGAAGCCGCTCAACGTCATGGTCCTCGACGGGCCGGAGGAGCGCGTCCTGCTCATCGACTTCGGCCTCGCCAAGGTGCCGATCGAGCAGTTCTCCATCACCGACGACGGCTCGCGCCGCTCGCTGACGAACGCCGGCGTGCTGCTCGGCACGGTGGCGTACATGGCGCCCGAGGCGGCGCTCGGCATGCGCTCCGTCGACCGGCGGGCCGACCTCTACGCGCTCGGGGTCATCCTCTACGAGATGCTCGCGGGCAAGCACCCCTTCACGGCGGTCGAGCCGTCGGCGCTGTTCGCGCAGCACCGGTCGGCCGTGCCGCCGCCGATCGCCGAGCGCTCCCCCGGCGTCGTCGTCCCGCCCGCGCTGGAGGCGGTCGTGATGCGCCTGCTCGCCAAGGACCCGGACGACCGCTTCCCCCACGCGCGCGCCGTGCTCGTGGCGCTCGACGCCGCCGTCCAGAAGATGAGCGCGCCCGACAGCGGCATCGCCATCGCCGCCCCGTCCAGCCTCCGGGCCGCGGCCAGCTTCATCGAGCGGCGGACGTCGCGGGCCGTGATCGCCGGCGCAGGCGTCGTGTTCTTCACGATCGGGAGCGTGATCGCCTGGCTGCTCGCGTCGCGCTGAGCGCGCGCGGCGCCATCGCGCGCCCGGCGTCGTCGCGCGCTCAGCGGCGCCCGGCCGGCTCGCAGGTCCCCACGGGGAGCCCCGCGAGCGCGCTGTGATCCGCGCACCGCTCGCCGCTCGGGCACGGCGCGGCGCGCTCGCCGCGCGGATCGCAGAGCGCTCTGCAGGTGTTCGAGGGGTCGCAGATGCTGCCGGGCGCGCACGCGAACGACGCGTCGCACGGCTGCCCGTCCGAGCCCGCGCCCGCGTTCCAGCACGACGTCGAGCCGTTGCCCCAGAACACGCAGGCAGCGCCGTTGTCGCAGTCCTGCGCGAAGAGATCGCAGCCGTCGCCGTCGATGCAGGCCCCCCTCGTGAACGAGCCGCCATCGAGGAAACACGCGCTCCCCGGCGCGCAGTCCGAGGCGGCTCTGCAGGTCGCGGCGCAGACCTGGGCCGGGTTGCACGACTGCGCGGGCGCGCACTCCGACGCGGCGAGGCACGTCTCGCCGGGGCCGGCGCCCGTCCTGGGCTCCCGCGCGAGGCCCGTCTTGCGCGGCAACGCGAGCGCCTCGCGATCGAGGAGGACGCCCGACTTGTAGACGCGCGACACGCGCTCGAGCGCGCGGACGTCGGCGAGCGGATCGCCGTCGACCACGAGCACGTCCGCGAGCGCCCCTCGCTCGAGGCGCCCGAGATCGGGCCGCCCGAGCACGTCCGCGGCGCGGCGCGTGGCGGCGGCGAGCGCCTCGAGGGGCGACATCCCGGCCTCGACGAGGAGCGCGACCTCGCGGCGCAGGCTCAGCCCGTGAAAGACGCCCGGGTTGCCGGCGTCGGTGCCGGCAGCGATGGTGACCCCCGCCTGGTAGCAGGTGACGAGGTTCGCGATCGCATGGTCGCGCCGCCGCTTCACGAGCTCCAGGAAACGCGCTGTCCTGAGCTCCGCGAGCAACGAGGGGTCACGCAGGGCCGCGATCACGCCGGCCGGCACGTCATCGACGAGGGCGGGGTCGTCGAGCTCGGCCAGCGCCCCGTGGGCCGTGCGGTACAGGCCGTCCGCCACCGCGAGCGTGGGGACGACGACGGCCCCGGCGGCGGCCATCCTCCGCGCGAGGTCTGCTGAGATCGGGTCCTCGTCCGGGACGTGCGCGAAGAGCGTCACGCCGCCGTCGAGCGCGGCCTCGATGTCCGAGGCCGCCGTCGCGTGGGCGATCACCCGGACGCCCGCGGCCGCGGCGGCCTCCTGGATCGCCGCCACGGACGCGCGCGTCAGGCGCGGCAGCGGGAGCGATCCGCCCCCCTCGAGCACGATCTTGATGAAATCGGGGGCCCTCGGGAGGAGCGCCTCGACGGCCTTGTCGACGTCGGCGGGCGAGTCGATGAAGACGCAGTAGTCGCCGGGCGGGCTGCCTTGATAGCAGGGGTGCCCTCCGGTCGGCGTGAGCAGGGGCCCGGCGGCGAAGAGCTGCGGCGCGAGGAGGTCGCCGGCGTCGATGCGCGATCGCTGCTCGAAGATGACGTGCTGGGATGAGCCGAGGTCGAGGTACGAGGTCACGCCCGCCCGGAGCATCGCCTTCGTGTGGTCCTCGAGGTGGAGGTCGCCGTCATAATAAGCATAGGGCCCGGCGACGCTCAGCGAGTGGACGTGGAGATCGATGAGCCCGGGGAGGACCGTCTTGCCGGCGACGTCCACCACCTCGCCGCCCCCGGCCTCGACGCGGGGCTCGGCGTCGCCGAAGACGACCTGCTTCACCCTGTCGCCCTCGATCACCACCGTTGCCCTGGCGGCGCGCGTGCCGTCGAACACCATGCCTCCCTTCAGCACGGTGCAGCCCGCACACCCCACCTCGGCCGCGCTGGGCGTCGAGGGGCTCTCCGCGACGCCGCAGCCCACGAGCCACGTTGACGCAGCGACGAACCACAAAGCGAGACGACCCATCGCAAGTCCGAGCGAAGTACGGCGCATGACACTCCGTTATCGATGGGCGCCAGGAGCACCCGAGAAGCGGCAGACCGCGTACCGGACACAGCGCACAAAAGCAATCGAATGAAGCGGCGCGCACGGCGCGGTGCACGCGCGCCCGCAGCGTGCCGCGTTATCCAGGATTGTTCGTATCGAGGCGGGCGGCTCGAGCGAGGCGCTCTGTCCCCGACGGCCCCTGGGCATCTCCGGCCCGAGCGGAGGACGGCTCCAGATCGCAGGCGAGCTTGACAGACGGGCCTATCCCGGAAGTCCAGCCGCCCGGGCACACGGAGGGAACGCAGGGAGTCACGCTCGATGTTGTTCCGGCCTTCTCTGCTGCTCCGGCGGCGATCCGGGTTACCCGGAAGAGCCACCGGTGTGGGGCGAGCGCGAGAAAGGAGCCCGCGGGCGCCCTCCTTTGGCGGCGGCATCTCTCGCACTGTCCACGGATCGGGGCGCCCTGGAATGATAGGGAGTCCAACCGAGCTTCCGTCGCGCGGAGACGAACCACCGTATTGACGAAGACCCTTTGCGTGCCTCACCTACCTGTGGGAGGCTCTGCGATGAGTGATCCGAAGATCGAAAACAATTCTCCGAAAGATCTGGACGTTACTGTGAAGGAGCTGCGCAACGCCATCGATGATTTGTCGACCAGGCTGGACGACATGGCAACAGCGACTCCGGCCAACTACAACTGCGGCGGCTGCGGCGGGTGCGGCGGCTGCGGCGGGTGTCGTTGCGGCGGGTGTCGTTGCGGCGGGTGCGGCGGCTGTCGTTGCGGCGGTTGCGGCGGCTGTCGTTGCGGCGGCTGTCGTTGCGGCGGCTGTCGTTGCGGCGGCTGTAGCTAGCCCTGAGGCCGGCGAGGCCGAGCGATAGAGCCCTGGAGGGAGACGAGGAGCGCGAGAGTTCGAAAAGGCACCTTCCCGTCTCCCCCGGCTCACCACGATCGCGCGACGGCGCGCGGTCTGAAAGACACCTTCCCGTCTCCCCCGGCTCACCACGATCGCGCGACGGCGCGCGGTCTGGTGAGATCTCGAGTCTCTTCTCTCCTTCGCTTGCCGGGGCACAGCTCCCCGAGCACCGGGATTGGACCTCTTTACCGAAGGTGCAGGACGGCCGCTCGCCGGAGCGCCGCCGCGCTGCGCTTTCCTGGAGATCTCGCGTGGCCACTCAACTGCCCAGCTCAGCGACCACCGCTCCCGCGCTCGAGGGGACCGCCCCGCCTGCGCCGGCCGAGGCGCGCGAGAAGCTCGCGCGATCACGCGTCCTCATCGTCGGGCTCGAACCGTGGGGCGTCATCGCGGCGACCGAGCTCGCGTGTCTGGGCGTCGGCGCGCTCCACGTCCTCGACGACAGGGAGGTCACGGCCGACGATCTCGGCCCCTTCGCCGAGGCGGATCTCGGAGAGGATCGAGCGCGCTCGCTCTCCACGGCGCTGTCGCGGCTCGCCCCCGGCTGCGCGGTCACGCCCGGGACGCTGCTCGCCGCCGCGAAGCGGCCGATCGTCCAGGAGGACACCGGCTGGGACCTGATCCTCGCCTGCGTCTCCGGCGATGATCTCCTCGTCCTTCAGGGCGTCGCCCGCTTCGCTCACGCGGCGTCCGTCCTGTCGCTCAGCGCGCACCTCGAGGGGCTCGAGGCGGTGATCGGACCGGCCGTCGTGCCGGGCGAGACCGCGTGCTGGGACTGCTGCCGCCTGCGGAGGCTCGCTCTCAGCAATCAGCCAGAGGCGGATCACGCGCTCCACGCGTCGCTCCTCGCCGCGCGCCCGGAGCGCCGCGGGCGCACCTACCTCGCCCCGATGCCGGCGTTCCTGGGCCACGCCGTCGCGCTCGCGGCCGTCGATCTGCTGGTGAACCGAGCCGCCTCGCGGCTCGCGGGACGGTTCATGGTCCAGGGCCTCGTCGACCCGGAGGCGTCGCTCCACGCCGTCCTGCAGATGCCCTGGTGCGCGGTCTGCGGCGGCGCCGCCGAAGCTCTCCGCACCGGAAGCGCACGTCGGGGCTCGAGCGCACACCTGCGCGACGCACCCGACCCCGCGGCGCTCCGGCGGATGCTCGCCGGCGTCGTCGACGCGCGGGCGGGCATCGTCCACCGCCTCATGCTGGACGCGGCGAGCCCGGCGCTCGCCCCTGAGGCGTGCGTCACGGCCACGGCGCTCCTCGGCGAGTACACCGACGGCTCGCCGCACGCCCACCGCTCGCGCGAGCCGCAGGCCGGCATCGGGAAGGGCGTCACGGCCGTCGAGGCCCTGATCGGAGCGACCGGCGAGGCGGTCGAGCGCTACTCTGCCGAGCTCGTCGACCGAAAGCAGCTCCTTCGCTCCTCGGTCGCCGGAATGAAGGGCGACTTCATCGCGCCGGAGCAGCTCTGTCTCTACAGCGAGGAGCAGTATGCAAAGCCCGGATTCCCCTACGCGCGGGTCGATCCGGCCGCGCCCATCGACTGGGCCCTCGGGCGCTGGATGGACACCGGCGCGCCCGTCTACGTTCCGGCGCTCCCGACCTACTACGGCTACTGCTCAGGACACCACGCCCACTTCTGCCAGGTGACCTCGAACGGGCTCGCCGCGGGCGCGACGCTCGAGGGCGCGTCGATGGGGGCCGCGCTCGAGCTCATCGAGCGCGACGCGTTCATGATCTCGTGGCTCGCTCGCCGGCCCGGGCGGCGGATCTTGCCCGACGACTCGCTCGACCCCGAGCTGCACGAGATAGCGAGGCAGCTCGAGGAGCGCGGCGCGAGGATCGAGCTGTACCTGCTCGACGCGGGCGTCTCGGTCCCCGTGGTGATGTGCGTCGGTTACGGCGACGGCAAGCGCTGGCCCGGCGCGGTGGTCTCGATCTCCGCCCACCTGAGCCCCCTCACCGCGATCCGGAAAGCCATCCTCGAGCAGGGCCAGATAGGCAATTACGCCTTCCGCCTGATGACGGGCGAACACGTCGCCATCCCCGAGCGGCCGGAGGACGTGCTCACGCTCGAGGATCACGCGGTCTACTACCTCCCCCCGAGCCGCGCCGCGGCCTTCGCCTTCCTCCGCCGGGGGAGCATGGTGACCGCCGCCGAGCTCGAGGAGCCCGAGGAGGTCTCGCTGTCCGAGCTCACCCGGCGTGTGCAGGCCGCGGGGCTGCGCATCGCGATCGTGGACGTGACGTCGCCCGACCTCGCGGTGACCCCGTTCCGTGTCGTCCGGGCGCTCGGGCCCGCTTTCCAGCAGATCCATTTCGGCCACCAGCTCGCTCAGCTCGGTAATCCGCGCCTCCGTTCGATGACCCCCCACGGCATCAACCCTGACCCTCACCCGATGGCCTGAGAGAGGACACCATGGCAAGGAGCAAAGAGGCGGACATTGCGCGGCTCTATCATCTCCAGTCCTCCCACGTGAGGTCGCGACCGCTGGAGCCGCCGTTCGACGGGGATCTCCAGCCGCTCAACTTCCGCACCTACGCCGGCTCGGCGCGCACGCCGCTGCCCGGGCGCGATTTCGCGATCGACGCCCCGCTCGGCGCGGTGATGGAGCAGCGGCGGTCGCAGCGCGAATTCGCCCTCAGGCCGATGTCCATCGAGGCGCTCGGGCGGCTCCTCCACGCGAGCTACGGCGTCCGTGGCACGCGAAACGTCGAAGGGGCGTGGACCTGCGATCGCCCGGCGCCCTCGGCCGGCGGCCGGTATCCGCTCGAGATCTATGTCGCGACGCAGGCCGTCGATGGGGTCCCGGACGGCCTGTACCACTACGACCCCCGTGCGCACGAGCTCGAGCTCCGCCGGGAAGGCCGCGCGCACGCCACGCTCGTGGATCTCACGGCGGGTCAGGACATGATCCTGAACGCCAATGTCGTGGTCATCATCACGGCGGTGCCGTTCCGCACGATGTGGAAATACGGCCAGCGCGGATATCGATTCCTGTGGCTGGACGCAGGGCACCTGGGCCAGAACCTCTATCTCGTCGCGACGGCCATGGGCCTCGGCCCGGTGGCGATCGGCGGTTTTTACGATGAGGAGCTCAAGGCCTTCCTGGCGCTCCCGGCGGAGGAAGACACCCTGTACATCGTCTGCGTCGGTCAGCCCGCGCCGGCCGGGGGCCGGAGCGGGCCTTAGCGTGCCTGAACCAGAAGCGTCGGAGAGCACCATGCCCAGCATTCGACTCAGCCGCTCGGCCAGCATCACGCCCACCGACGTGGGCGTCATCCTCCGCTCCGATCTCGGCACCTTCCAGCTCACCGGCCTGGACGTGAGCGCGTTCGTCGAGCGGATGGTGCCGCTGCTCGACGGGTCGCGCGACCGGGAGGCGCTCGTCGAGGCGCTCGCGGACTACTCGCGGCAGAGCGTGACGGCGTTCCTCGACCTGCTCGAGGCGCGCGGGCTGGTCGAGCCGGTGCCCAGAGGGGCGCCGTCCGGCGACGGCGAGCGCCTGCACGGGCAGCGCGAGTTCCTCCGCAAGTGGTCGTCGGCCCCGGAGCAGGCGGCGCAGCGGATCGCGAACGCGCGCGTGCTCGTGGTGGGCCTCGAGCCCTGGGGGGCCTCGGCCGCCCTGGCGCTCGCGGGGGCGGGCGTCTCCGCGCTCCGCCTGATCGACGGCGGCGCCGTCGGCACCCGCGACGTCGCGGTCGTCCGCGCGCGGGGGGAGGCGGCGCTCGGCGCGCCCCGCCGCGGCGCCGTGGCCGCGCTGATCCGCGAGCACGCGCGGCTCTGCCGGGTGGACGAGAGCTCCTCCGCAGCGCTGGAGGGGGACGACCTCCTCTCGCCGAAGGGGCGCCCTCACCTCCTCGTCGCGGCGGTGCGCGGCGACGACGCGGAGCTCCTGGAGCGCGTCGCGCGGTTCGGCCATCGCGCAGGGATCGCCTCGCTCTTCTCGCACCTCGCGGGGACGACGGCCGTCCTGGGCCCGCTCGTCTTCCCGGGGAAGACGGCGTGCCGGATCTGCGCGACGACCGAGGCGCTGAGCCCCTCGCCCGCGGCGCGCTCGCTGGCCGAGCCCGCGCCGCACGCCGGCACGATGGGCCAGCTGCTCGGCCACCTCGTTGCGATGGAGGCCCTCAAGGTGCTCTCGGCGTACACGCCCTCCAGGCTCGGGGGCAGGTTCCTGATCCAGGACCTCGCGACGCTCGAGACATCGCACCACACGCTCGTGAGGTTGCCCTGGTGCAAGGTGTGCGGCGAGGGATGACGCGGGGCTGGAGGTGCTCTAGCCTGCGGCCGTGAAGAGGCCTCCCCTTCCAGCCGCCTCCCGCATCGCCGGCGCGCCCGCCGCCGGCGCCCCCCGGCAGCCGGACCGCCGGGCGGTCCTCGACCGGATGGACGCCTCGCGCGCGCTTTCGACGCCGCGCGCTCATGGCCCGGGCCTCGCGCGATGATCGGTCGAACCCTCGACGACCGCTACACGATGCTCCGGCTGCTCGGCCAGGGCGGGATGGGCGCCGTCTACGAGGCCCGGCACGCGGGCACCGGCCGCCGCGTCGCGGTGAAGGTCATCCTCGGCCAGGCCGCGGACGACGAGCTCGTCCGCCGCTTCCAGCGCGAGGCGCGCGCGGTCGGCGCGGTCGAGTCGGAGCACATCGCGCAGGTGTTCGACACCGGGCGCGACCGCGAGACCGGCGCGCCGTACATCGCGATGGAGTTCCTCGAGGGCGAGGACGTGCAGGCCCTCATCGAGCGGCTCGGCCCGCTCCCGGTCGATCTCGCGCTCCGCATCGGGCTGCAGGCGTGCCTGGGGCTCGAGCGCGCGCACGAGGCCGGCATCGTCCACCGCGACATCAAGCCGGCCAACCTGTTCCTCGCGAAGAAGCAGGGCGGCCAGCGCGTGATCAAGGTGCTCGACTTCGGCGTCGCCAAGGTGACGGACAACAGCCTCGGGAACGGCGGGATGACGAAGAGCGGCGCGCTCCTCGGCTCTCCCCTCTACATGTCGCCCGAGCAGGCGCGCGGCAACGGCGCCATCGACGCGCGCTCGGACGTCTGGTCGCTCGGCGTCAGCCTGTACCACGCCCTCTCGGGCCATCGGCCCAACGAGCACCTGACCGGCCTCGGAGAGCTCGTCCTGGCCATCTGCACGACCCCGGTGCGCTGGCTCCAGGAGATCGCGCCCTGGGTGCCGCCGGAGGTCGCCCGCGTTGTGCACCGGGCGCTCGTGATCGATCCGGCGGGCCGCACCGCGAGCGCCGGCGAGCTCGCGGCGGCGCTGCGCGCGTTCCTGCCGGGCGGCGAGGCGATCGTCGAGGCGATGCTCGTGCCGCTCGACCCCGCCACGCGCGCGTCGCGCGCGTCGTTCGGCGCCGTCTCGGCCCCCCAGCACGCCGCGAGCGCGCCGTTCGGCGCTGCGCTGACCCCGCCGCGCGGGTCGTCCGCGCCCTTCGAGGCCGCGGGGCGCCCGTCGGGCGGGCCATCCGGACCGTATGCGCTGTCGGCGACGGCGCCAGCCACGAGCGTACGGCTGTCGAACCGCCCCGAGCGTCCGGCGTCGCGCCCGCCCGTCGCCCTGATCGCCGGCGGCGTGCTGGCCGCCGCGCTCGCGGGCGGGGCGGGCGTCTACCTGGCGGTGCGCAGCGCGCCGCCGGCCGCGCCCGCGCCGTCGGCCGAGCCGGCGCCGCCTGCGCGCGCCGAGGCCGAGCCGCCTCCGTCCGCCGGCGTCGAGGCCAGGCCGGCGCCGTCCGCCAGCGCCGAGCCGCCGCGCGCCGACACGCCCGCGGATCCGCCGGCCGCGGCCTCGTCGATGCCCGCGGCGCTGCCCTCCGCCACGACGACCGCCCGCGCCGCCGCGTCGGCGCCGGCGAGCGGCGTCGCTCGACAGCCCGCGCCGAGGCCGTCCGCGCCCAGGCCGCCCCAGAGGCCCCCGAGGAATGACGATGACGAGACATCGAGGAAATAGCCGCCGCGTCGCGTGGTGTGTCGCCGCGCTCCTGTCGCTCTCCGCGGGTGTCGCCCGCGCGGAGCCGTCGGCGGACCAGGCGGCCGCGGCCGAGGCGCTCTTCCGCGAGGGGCGCGATCTCGTCGCGCAGGGCAAGCTCGCCGAGGCGTGCCCCAAGTTCGCGGCGAGCCAGCGGCTGGACCCGGGCTACGGCACCCAGTGGAACCTGGCGGACTGCCTCGAGCGGCTCGGCCGCAGCGCGAGCGCCTGGGCGGCGTTCCGCGAGGCGGCGGACATGGCGAGCCGGTCCGGCCAGGCGGACCGCGAGGCGAAGGCGACCCGCCGCGCGGCCGATCTGGAGAAGAAGCTCGAGCGCCTCGCGATCACGGTGACCACGCCGGCGGACGGCCTCGTCGTGAGGCGCAACGGCGCGGTCCTCGACGCCGGCGCGTGGGGCGCGCCGCTCCCGGTCGATCCGGGCAAGCACCGCGTCGAGGCGACCGCGCCCGGCAAGAGGCCGTTCTCGGTCGAGGCGCAGACCGCCGGCCCCGGCCAGGTCGTCACCGTGGAGGTCCCGCCGCTCGAGGACGACCCCGCGGCGACCGCAGCGACCCTGCCGCCCGGCGGGCAGCCCGGGCCGCTCGCCGCGCCGCTCCGGCCGGCCGCGGGCGGCGACGGGGACGGCGGCGCGGACACCCGCCGCACCCTCGCCTTCGTGGCAGGCGGCGTCGGCGTCGCCGGCGTCGTGACCGGCTCGATCTTCGGGCTCCTCGCCGGCTCGCGCTGGAACGAGGCGCAGGATGATCATTGCCGGACCGAGACGCTCTGCGACGCCCGCGGCGTGGCGCTTGTCGAGGACGCCAAGAGCGCCGCGAAGCTGTCCACCGCCGGCTTCATCGTCGGCGGGGTCGGGCTCGCGGCCGGCGTCGCGCTGTTCGTGACGTCGCTCGGCGACACGGAGCCCGCGGCGGCGCGGATCGTTGTCGCGCCTGCCGTCGGCACGACCGGCGGCGGGCTGGCGATCCACGGCCGCTTCTGACGCCCGGCAGCGCCCGGCGCCACGGCGCGCCGCCGCGGCGGCCGGCCCTGCCGCGGGCCGGCCGCGGTGCCCGGGAGGGCGCGACGCGCCGCTCCCGGGCGAGCGCGCCTCACTCGTCGATCACGAACTCCACGCGGCGGTTCTTCGCCAGGCTCGCCGGGTCGGTGCCCTCGGCCACCGGCCTGTCCGACCCGAAGCCCTCGGCCGTGAGCCGGCCCGGGCTGACGCCCTTCTGGATCAGGTACTTCCGGACCGCCTCGGCGCGCTGCTCGCTCAGCTCCTGGTTCAGCTCGGGCGTGCCGGTCTCGTCGGTGTGCCCCTCCACCCGCAGCCGCTCGATCTCGGGGTTCGCTTTCATGACGAGCGCCACCTGATCCAGGGTCCTGTACGAGTCCGGCTCGAGCTCGGCCGAGCCGGTCCGGAAGCGGATGGTGTCCCGGATCACAAATTCCCCCTCCTCGTAGGCGACCCGCGGCTCGCCCTTGTCGGGGCAGCCGTCGTCGTCCTCGACGCCGTTGATCGTCTCCTTCTCGTCCGGGCACTCGTCGTCCGCGTTCGGCACGCCGTCGTGATCGTCGTCGGCGTCCTCCTCGGGGCAGCCGTCGCTGTCGTAGTCGGCGTCGCGATCCTCCGGGACGTCGGGGCACTGGTCGCGCTCGTCGTCGACGCCGTCGTGGTCCCTGTCGTGCGAGGTCGGCGTGTACTTCACGCCCGCGAACACGCGGAAGATCGGCACGCCGTAGCCGGCCAGCGCGCCGATCCCCGGGCCCGCTGTGATCTCCCACTCCTCGCTCGGGTTGATCTTCACGTAGCCGAGCGCCTCGAGCGGCGTCTCTTCCTCGTCGAGGTTGTCCGCGGCGATGCCGATGCCGCCGTTCGCCTCGGCGCCGATCTCGACCTTCCCGTCGATGCCGCCGAAGCGGTAGCCGAGCGCCGCGGCGTACGTCAGCTCGCTCGCCGCCTCGACGTTCGAGTACGTCGTCCCCTCGCGGATCGCGACGCCCGCGTTGACGCCGAACCTGAGGCCGGGCGCGAACCGGTGATCGAGCACGATGCGCGGCCAGAACACGACGTTGCGCGCGCCGCCCGCGAAATCTCCTGTGTGCGTCGGGACGCGCAGCTCGGCCACGAGGCCGAGGCCGATGGAGTCGCGGTCGTCGAGCAGGCGCAGCTTCGGCACGAGCCGGATGTCGCCGAGGCCCGCGAACGACGGAGAGCCCTCGCCCGACTGCGCGAGGAAGAACGGGATGTCGAGGCCGAGCGCGAACGGCTCGGCGATCGTGACCGACGCCATGAGATCGGCGCCCAGGCGGCCGCTCACGATCTGGCTGCGCACCTCGCCGTCGCCCGTCGCGACGATCAGCGGGTTGCGGGCGTAGTTCAGGAACAGCCCGAACGCCCATGGATCGCCGGGCTCGCGGACGCCGGAGCCCTCCGTGACGACGAAGGCGTCGTGGGTGACGGCCGGCTTGAAGCGCTCGACGTCGATGTCCGTGCTCTGCGCCGACGCGGGGGTCGCGGCGGCGAGGACCGCGCAGACAGCGCAGGTGATGGCGGCGAGGATCGGTGCGCGCATGGTTCTCCTCTTCATCGGCTTCATCGGCCGGCTCCGGGTCCGCGGCGCGGGCGCCTCCGCAACCGGAGCGCGAGCCCGCCGGCGGCGAGCAGCGACAGGGCTCCCCCTCCGTACGGCGCGGGCCCCGCCGCGCAGGCGCAGGCGCCGCCCTGGACCGCATCGCCCGGCATGAGCTCCGGGCCGCCCGCGCCGCTCGACGCCCCGCCGTCGACGCAGCGCCCGGTCGGCGCGCAGCGCAGGTCCGCGCCGCACTCGGACGCGCTTGGCGAGCACGGGCCGCACTGCCCGCTGACACACACGAGGTCGCCGCACTGGGCGTTCGACGTGCAGGTGTCCCCGGGCGTGGGGACGCACCGGTTGTCCGCGGAGCAGTCCTCGTCCGCGTCGCAGTCGACATCGTCGACGCACGACACCGGCAGGATGCAGTCGCCGTCCACGCAGATGCCCCTGCCGGCGCAGTCCGCGTCGCGCGTGCAGCCGGAGGGCGGGACGATCACGTCGGGCACGCGGTCGCCGTCCGCATCGCCGGCCACGCACGGCGCGGAGAGGCCGATGTCGAGATCGCCCGGCCCGAGCGCCGCCGCGTCGTTCACCGACCGGAAGTACAGGTTCGCCTCGCACGCCACGCCGACGCCCACGAGGTCGAGCGCGATGGATGCCTGCGCGTACCCCCGCGTCGGGTCGTTGATCAGCAGGGGGTCGAGGTCCGTCCCTGCCTCGGTCGCGACCTGCGCTCCCGTCACGTCGACAGGCTCGTACCGCCCCGACGCCCCAGCGAAGGACCAGACCCTCACGAGCGTGCCGTCGCCCTTCACGCCGAGCACGACCTCGTAGCCGCCCGGCGACTCGTCGTTCGTGAACCGGTCGTCGATCCCCGCCGTCGCGGCGGTGCCGCCGGTCTGCCGGTTCCTGTCGGTGTCGATGAACACGAAGAGCGTCGTCTCCCCGCTGATCGCGGCCGTCTCCGACACATACCCGCGCACCCAGAACCGCCCATCGGCGGCGACCGCGTACGCGGAGCGGAAGTCGATCGATCGCTCCGGCGTGTCGAAGGTCTCGCCGTCGCCCGCGACGTCCTCGTCGCCGTAGGGCCACCGCGGCTCCCCGGTCCTGTCGATCGCGACGATCTCGTCGAGCAGCGGCGTCGTCCGCCCGCCCGTCCACGTCTGAGCGGACGAGCTCCTCGGAACGAGCGCGACGCCGAGCGCCGCGCCGACAGCCAGCGGCGCGACCCACGAGCGCCCCCGCGCGCACCCATCTTTGTGTTGTGCCATGGCGGGGAGCATCCTCGCACAGGTCGCCGCAACCCTTACAAATGAAAGGCGATTCGCGCCCAGAGTGCGCAAGGGTGCGCGCCTGCAATACCATGCATCCACACCTCCGTTCGCGCGCGAGCGGGGAGCGGGAGAGGCGCTCACCGTCGATGCGATGTCGATGCGCTCACCCTCCTTGCCGACTGGGCAGCTGATCATCGCTCCTTCTCCCTCCCCGCGCGCATGAGCGGAGCGCGGAGAGCACGGTAGAGCACGGCAGAGGGCGATCGCGCGCGCCCGAGGCGCGGCCTCCACGCGCGGCGCCCCGGAGCGTCGAGCGACCGTGACGCGGGCGACCGAGCGCCCCTTCTTTTCATCACCGAGCGGCTCGCCGTGGCCTCCGGCGCGATCACATGGCTTGGCCACGCGCCCGGGTTCTGTAACTGTCCCGCGGTCAGTTACGCGTCGCTGCGCCGCCGTGGGCTCGGGGGGTCCGAGCGCTGGCGCCTGGCCTCGCGAGATGAATCCCTCTTCCGATCGAAGGAACCGCGATGCACTGCACACTCCAGAAACACCGCCCCGGAGCGCTCCGCGTGGCTTGCCTGCTGCTTGGGTCGCTCGCCGCCGCGTGCTCGGACGAGGGCCCGGCGCCGCTCGCGGGGAGCGCGTTCGACGTCGAGCGTTACGACCTCCGGGGCGAGTTCGACTGGGAGCGGAGCCGCCTCGTGGCGACGCTGGGCCTCACGCTGTCGCTCACCGGAGACGGCCCGAGGGCGGTGGTCCTCGACAGCGCCGTCGCCGAGGTGAAGGAGGTCCGGCGGAAGGGCGGCGGGGCGCTCCCGCACGCGCTCGATCGCGAGCGCCAGGGGCTCGCGATCGACCTCTCGAGCGAGCCCGAGGCGATGAGCGGCGCGCCGATCGCGCTCGAGATCGACTACGAGGCGCTCTCCGGCGACGCCCTCCGCGCGGTGCCGGCGCGCATGGGCGATCCGGTCGCCGTGCGCGCCGTCTACACGGTGTCGGAGCCGCTCGGCGCGTCGCGGTGGATGCCGTGCCACAACGCGCCCTCGGACCGGGCCATCTTCTCGATCGCCATGCGCGTCGACGGCGGCGAGGCGCTGATCGCCAACGGCGATCTCGTCGGCGACGAGGATCTCGGGGCGTCGGGCCACCTCGTCCGGTACGAGACCGCCTACTCGCTGCCGCCCTACCTCATGGCGTTCGCGATCGGCGACTTCGAGGTCGAGCGCGGGACGAAGGGCGATCTCCCCATCGCGGTCTGGCACCGCCGCGGACTGCCGGGCGATCACGGCAGGATGGTGGACGAGCTCGCGCGCGCCATCGGCCGCTTCGAGGAGCTGCTCGTGCCGTACCCCTTCGAGAAGTACGCGCTCGTGCTCCTGCCGGACTTCTCGGTGGGCGGGATCGAGCACGCGAGCATCAGCTTCCAGCGCGAGGAGCGGAGCACGCAGCCCGCGCTCGCCTCGGATCTCCTGCTCACGACGCACGAGCTCTCGCACCAGTGGTTCGGCGACCTCGTGACGGTGGAGAGCTGGGACGACCTCTGGATCAAGGAGGGCATGGCGACGCTGCTCGAGCAGGAGGGCGTCCGCGTCTACACGGACGAGAGCGGCGCGGGGACGCTGAACGGCGACGAGCTCGGCCCCCGGGACGGCGACGCCGTCCGCGATCCGTCGCTCGCGCCGGGCGAGAAGTACACGAGCGGCCCCTACGGCCGCGCCGCCTGGCTGCTCACCCAGATCCGCAGCCTCGCCGGCGAGGAGGCGTTCTGGTCGGCGCTCCGCGGGGTGCTCGAGGAGCGCCGGTTCGGGACCATCGGCACGGACGCGTTCCTCGACGCCTTCGCGCCGGCGCTCGGCCCGGAGGCGGCTGCGCGCGCGCGGCGCGCGGTCGTCGCCAAGGCGCTCCCGTGGCTCACGGTCGACCCCGCGCCCTCCGGCGGAGCGTTCGTGACGGTGCACGACCCGGAGGGCGCGCTCGTCGCGCCCCTGGAGCTCGCGTGGGTGGCCGGCGACGGCCCGACCCGCGTGCAGACGCTCACGCCCGGCGAGCGCGTCGAGGTCGCGCCCGCGCGCCCGGGCGAGCTCCTCGTCGTCGATCCCCAGGACCGCCACCCCGAGTGGGCCTTCCTGACCACCGATCGCGATCTCGAGGCCTACGCCGCGACGCTCGCTCCGCGCCGCGTCCCCGCGGACCCCGAGGGCGTCTCGCGCTTCCTCGACGTGGGCGGCGCGCACCAGCTCGCCGCGCTTCAGGACGGCCTGCCCGAGGGGCTCGCGCCCGAGGAGTTCGAGGCGTTCGTCGAGGGCCTCGACGGCGAGGCGGCCCGGGCGGTATCGCTCGCCGCGGCGTGCGACGTCGCGTGCGTGCCGGGCCTCGACGCCGACGTCCGCGGCGCGTGGTCGAGCGTGCTCACCGGCCTCTTCGCTGGAGCGCCTCACAGCTACGGCCTCGACTACGTGGGAAGCTACGCGTCGTGCAGCGCCGTCGTGTCCCCCGAAGCGCTGTTCGCCGAGGACTGGTCCGCGCTCGAGACAGGGCTCGCCTCGGGCGGCGTCTCCGACGTGCGGCTCCAGTACCTGTCCAAGTTCAAGCTGCCGCCCGAGGCGGCGCTCCGCACGTGGGGCAGGGTCGCGCAGATGGCGAGCTCGGTGCGCGCGCGCGTGCTCGCGATCCGGCACCTCGCGACGTACGTGGACGGGCTCGACCCGGCTGTCCTCTCGGTCTTTCGCGCCTTCTTCGCCGGCGTGCTCGGCGCGACCGATGTCTCGGATGTCCTCGCCGCGGATCTCCGCGCCGTGGTGGCCTCCGCCGCGCCCACGGCGGCCGGCAACCAGGGAGCGCTGGACGGCCTCGCCCGGGTGCTCCGCTCGCCTGCGGCCCGCTCGGCCCACCCCGCCGCCGTCTGCGCGGCGTTCGCGCTGACGAGGGGTGACGAGCAGGCTTTCCGCCGCTTCGCCGCGGGGATCGAGGGCGCCGACGTGACGGACACCACGGCCGAGCTGCTGCGCTCTCCCGTCAATTGCCTCTGACGCGCGCTCGCCGCGACATCCCATCTCGCATCTCCCGCCGCCGGCCTCGCTCCAGGGCGAGGCCGGCCCTCTGCGCCGCAGCCGAACGCTGCTATGCTCCGCTGCCCATGTCGGAGCTCGTCCAACTTCTTCGCCAGAACGCCCCGATAGCTCGTATCGCCGAGCACCTCGATGGCCTGACGCACGAGGAGCGCCGCAGCGCCCTGTCGACCACGACGCGCGCGGATCAGCGGGCGCTCTATGCCGCCGCGAGCCACGCCCCCCCGATCACGCTCGACTTCTTCGTCCCGGACGGCACCCCGCCCCGCGTGGCGGTTCATCACGAGGGCAGGAACAGCCTTCCTCTCCCGCCCACATTCCGCTTCTTCGAGAAGCGTTTTGCCTTGCCCGAGGACGGCAGCGCTCGGCTCTTCGGTTACAACGAGGGGCTCACGCGTCCCTGGGTTGGCCCGGGCTTCTTCGTCGCGGTCCCGACGGCCGGCAATCCTGCGTGGCAGGAGCGTGGCGCCATCGTGATCGACTACTTCCAGGTCCCTGACGGCCCCGTACCTGACGGCTGGCCCCGGGTCGTCCCCAACAGCAAAGGACTCCAGTTCTTCGTCTACAACGGAACCCGTGATTTCATGCGTCGGGTCTCGAAGGACGTGTCCATCGGCGCGGCGTTCAAGGGCGAGCGCTCGCTCGACCATTACTTCACGCTCTGCCGCTCGCCGTCCGCGTAGAACGCCGATCAGCTTGGCGACCATAAAATGGGACGCCAAAACACGCCAGAAGACGCCAAGAAAACAATAAATTCTGGCGTCTTCTGGCGTGTTTTGGCGTCTTCTGGCGTCCCAACTTCTCGCTGTTTGCGTGCGGCTTCAACCCGTTTGTCGCTCTAGCCGTTCCTCTCCAATCGTATTCGCCCCCTTTCCCCACCGAGGACGCCCTGCCCCCTAGTTTGGCTGGGGCCCCCCTCCCAGCCGCGACAGCATCCCCTTTCGCAGGAGCCCCACCTTGTTCCGCATCGCGGTCACCTGTTGCCGCATGCCGTCCGCCTGCTCCGCGAGGTCGACGATCCCCGCGGCCGTCGCCGCCTGGGCGAGGGCGCGCGCCTCGTCGGCGAGGCGCCCCATTCTCCCCTCCACCTCGTCCATCGCCGCCACCACCTCGTGGATCTGCTCCGGCGTCGTCGCATCCCGCTGGCGCGCCGCGGTCTCCTGCACCAGCTGGTTGATGCTCCGCCCCTCCTCCCCGAGCGCCGCGAAGCGCTGGAACAGCTCCCCGAGCTGCTCCGCCCGCCGCTTGATCTCCTCGCCGCGCGCCGCGAGCGCCGTGGCGGTCGCCTCGTGGCGATCCCGCGCCGCCGCGATCGCCGCGATGAGCGACCCGAGCGCCATGCTCACGCGCTGCTGCGCCTCGGCCGCCTCGGTCGTCGACTTCGCCGCGCGCTCGATCCCCTTGCGGGTGTCGAGGGAAAGCCGCCGCGCCGACTCCGCGAGCTCCTCGAAGCGGACGAGCTCGCGCTCGAGCGCATGCGCCGCTTCCGCGAGCTCGCCCCCGCCCTTGCCGTGATCGTCCTTCCCGCCCCCGCGACCGTTCTTCTCGCGCTTGTTCACGTCACACTCCCTGCGCTGCCTGTCCCACCTCCTGGGAGGCCCCGCCGTTTCGCCTGCTGGCGATGTTCGGACCGGTGTACTGTATCAAAACGGCGGCTCGTACGTCGGACGCACCTCGGAGGAACGAATGCGAAGCGCGTGGCTCGTCCTCGTCGGAGTTCATGCCCTGCTGGGCTGCGGAGCTGCGCCGCGGAGAGAGCCGGCCGCCGACGCCGACCCCACGCACGCCGGGGTCGCCGCCCCGCGCGCCGTCCCGGAGGGCTCGACCCGCGAGGCGCGCGCCGCCCTGCGCTCTCCCGAGGAGAAGGAGCGCGCCGCCCTGCGCCCGCCCAGGAGCACGCGCGCCCGCGACACCGCGCCCGAGGCCCCCAAGCCGCGCGCCCCGATCCCGCTGTCCGACAAGGCGAGCACGCCTGTCCGCTCCGCCGGGAACAACAGCCCGCCCGCCCGCTCGCCCGCCCCGATCTCCCGCCCCACCCCGATCTCCCGCCCCACCCCGATCTCCCGCCCCACCCCGATCTCCCGCCCCACCCCGATCTCCCGCCCCACCCCCATCCCCCTCCCCGGGAAAGGCGGCGCCGCGCGCTCGATCGAGGCCGACTGCAAGGCGCTCGGCCCGGAGGTCCAGAAAGCCTCGAGGATGATCGAAGTGCTCCGGCAATCCGACCTGAACACGCCGCCCGACGTGCTCGGGAGGATCGCGGATCGGCTCGACCTCTGGGCCCGCGCGGCCGCGGTCCAGGCCTCCGATCCGGAGCTCGCCCAGGGCGCCAAGGACCTCCGGGAGAGCTTCGCCCGGACCGGCGCCGCGGCCCGCAAGCTCCAGGCGTCGCTCGGCGCTCACGACCGCAAGAAGGCCGGTGTCGCCCGCGCCGGCCTGGAGAGGGAGCTCGACCAGGACGCCAAGGCCGTGAGGGGCATTGCCGCCCGTTGCAAGAGCAACCCCTATGACCCGATGAAGGGCAAAGCCCATATCCCGCCTCACGTCGTGCGGAGCGTCGTCCAGGAGCGCTTCGGCGAGATGCGCGCTTGCTTTGAAAAGGGCCTTCGCCACAACCCCAAGCTCCAAGGGCGCCTGCCCGTACACCTCGTCGTCGATGGCGAAGGGAAGGTCACCTACGCGGGTGACGCCGACCGCCCGCCCGAGGACGCGCCGCTCCTCATTGCGCTGCCCTCGCCCGGCGCGACGCCGCCGTCGTCGCCCGCTCCCCCGCTCCGCGACGCCAAGGTCGTCGGCTGCGTGCTCGAGGTCTTCCGCGGCCTCCGATTCCCCTCCGCCGCAGACCGCAAGAGCGTTGCGACGGTGGTCTATCCCGTCGTCTTCGGTGTGGACGACAACCGCTCTCCAGCGACCTCCTCCAGGTGACGCACAGCGCAATCGCGGCAGCGAGGCGCTGGCCCCTTGCCGTCCGGGCGAGGCCGACGCCAAGCACGCTCAGCCTCACTTGCGCCACTTGCAAAGTTATTTCCTTCTCAGGGGCCTGAGGGTAAGCATTCCGCCGATGAAGCTCTCGCTCACCGAGCTCCAGGACATCCGCCGCACGCTCGCGGCGCGCATCGTCTTCGGCCTCTCCACGCCCGGCACCGAGATCGCCGCGCTCCCTGCCTATCTCGCGCCGCCGCCGGGAGGGATGATGGGCCGCGCCGTGGTGGTCGACGCGGGCGGCACGAACCTGCGCGCCGCCATCGTGGAGCTCTTGCCGGGCGGCGAGTCGCGCATCGTCGCGGGGCCCGTGCCTGCGAAGTTCCCGGGCGGGCCGGAGATCACGGGCGACGCCTTCTTCGACGTGCAGGCGGAGCTGGTCGAGCGCCTGGGCGCCGTGCACGGCTTGCCGGTGGGGTACTGCTTCTCGTATCCGTCGGAGACGCTGCCGTCGCTCGACGCGCGGCTGCTCCGCTGGACCAAGGGCGTCCAGGTCGCCGGGGTCGAGGGCACCAGCGTGGGCGAGCGGCTCGGCCGGGCGCTCGGCGCGCGGAGGCTCCGGCCCGGTCCGGTCCGGGTGCTGAACGACACGGTGGCGAGCCTGCTCGGGGGTGCCTTCGCGCACGGCGGGGCGCAGCCCGCGGCGTTCATCGGGCTCATCGTGGGGACGGGGACCAACATGGCCACGTTCCTCCCCGCCGGCCGGATCCCGAAGCTCAAGACGGGTCACTTCGTCGCGCCGATGGCGGTCAACCTCGAGAACGGAAACTTCAACCCTCCGCACCTCCAGCCGTTCGACGCGGAGCTCGACGCGACCTCGGAGAACCCCGGCGCGCAGCGGTTCGAGAAGGCGGTGTCGGGCGCCTACCTGCCCCGGCTCTTCGGGCGGCTGTGCCCGGGCCACGCCCCGCTGGCGAGCTCCGCGGATCTCGTGCGGCTCCGCGACGAGGGCGCCGACGAGGAGCGGCGGGTGGCTGGCGACCTGCTCCAGCGCTCGGCCGACCTCGTGGCGGCGGGGCTCGCGGCCGTCACCGACGTGCTCGACAGCCCTCCTGGGGTCGGCATCCTGGCGGAGGGCAGCCTCTTCTGGGGTGATCCCCGCTATGCGCCGCGGGTGCAGGAGACGCTGCGCGCCCTCGTCGGCTCCCAGGTCCAGCCCCGGATCGCCCGGCTCGAGCATGTCAACCTCATCGGGTCGGCCTGCGCCGCGCTGTTCGCCTGAACGGCCGCGCGCCGCTTCCCGTCGCCGCTCGCTGCGCCGCGGGGGAGGCGCCGGGCCTTTGGGCGCGCGAGCTGCTCGGCCAGGGGGGAGCACAGGGATGCCCGGGGATCTTCGCCATCGCCTGCCTTCGCGGGACCGGTCGAGCGCGGCCACGCCCGCGTCCGCCTGGCTGTTCGGCGTCCCCGTCGGCGGTCCGAGGCGGCAGGATCACACATTTCTGGCCGAATCCGTTTTTTGCGACCACCATGACGCAGCGTCGACCCCATGGGAGGAGCTCGTCCGGTGATGTGTGAAACAACAGCGCGCTTCGGCTCGACCGGACCGGTCGGGCGGGTGGAGCGCTTCCGGTCGTCGCGGGCGGGCCCCGGTGGCCGGAATGGCTATTGTCTTTAGAGAGATGCTCCCGTCGAACCGCAGACTCGCGTTCCGCAGGCAGCCGCACCTGCTCGACGACACCGGGAGCGTCGGCGTGTGGATCACGCAGCCGGCGGGCATGGTCGTCCAGCTCTTGCGGGAGACGGTGGCGACCGGTGAGGCCGCGCGCTTCATCTCGGTCGACGCGTACCAGAAGCTCGTTGGCGTCATGCGCCCGGGAGAGCGGGCCTTCTTCATCTACGACATGGGGCTCATGGTGCGGTACGAGAGCGAGGCGCGCGTGATCCTGACCCAGTGGGGGCTCAACGTGCGCGACAAGATCGAGCACATCGTCGTCCGCCCGCCCCCGGAGATGAACAAGCTCGGGCGCATGGGGATCCAGACGATCGGGGCGGCGATGAGCCTGGCGGGGGTGCAGCTCGACATCGTGGACGACATCGAGCCGTTCCTGCGCGAGCAGAACCTGCGGCCGCGGATCAGCCTCACCTGAGACGAGGCCTCGGCGGCCGCCGGGCTTCAGTGCCCGCCGCCGGTGCCCTTGATGTCCAGCTGAGGACGGGAGGGGTGCGGCCAGTCGAGGTGGAAGAACTTGCCGCGCGGCTGATCCGTGCGCTCGTAGGTGTGCGCCCCGAAGTAGTCTCGCTGCGCCTGCAAGAGGTTCGCAGGCAGGTGGGCCGCACGGTACCCGTCGTAATACGACAGGGCCGACATGAACGCAGGCGCCCAGACGCCGTTCTGCGCTGCGATCGACACCACCTTGCGCCAGTTCGACTGCCCCTGCTTGATCTGATCGTTGAAGTACGGATCGAGCAGCAGGTTCGTCAGGCCGGGATTGCGCGTGTACGCCTCCGTGATCTTCTGGAGGAAGCGGGCGCGGATGATGCAGCCGCCGCGCCAGATGCTCGCGATCGTGCCGAAATCAAGCGTCCACTTGTACTCCGCCTGCGCCGCCGCCATGAGCTGGAAGCCCTGCGCATAGGCGCAGATCTTCGAGCAATACAGCGCGTCGCGGATCGCCGTGATCGTCCCCTGCCGGTCCGCGACCGGGGTCGGGGTCGGGCCAGAGAGCTGCTTCGAGGCCTCGACGCGCTCGTCCTTCAGCGCGGAGAGGCAACGGGCGAACACCGCCTCCGCAATCGCGTTCGCGGGGATGCCCATGTCGAGCGCGTTGCTGCTCGTCCACTTGCCCGTGCCCTTCTGCCCCGCCGTGTCGAGGACGAAATCGACGAACGGCTTGTCCTTCTGGACAGGGTCCTTCTGCTGGAGGATATCGGCGGTGATCTGGATGAGGTACGAGTCGAGATCTCCGCTGTTCCACTCGGAGAAGACGCGGGACATCTCGTCCTTCGACATCCCGAGCAGCCCGTCGAGGAGCGTGTACGCCTCGCAGATGAGCTGCATGTCGATGTACTCGATGCCGTTGTGGACCATCTTCACGTAATGGCCCGCGCCGTTCGGCCCGATGTACGCCGTGCAAGGGACCCCGCCCTCCACCGGCTTGCCGGGGGACGCGCCCTCGATCGGCTTGCCCGTCGCCGGATCGACCTTGGCGGCGATCGCGCGCCAGATCGGCTCCAGGTGCTGCCAGGACGCGGGATCGCCGCCGGGCATCAGCGAGGGGCCGAAGCGCGCCCCCACCTCGCCGCCGGAGACGCCCGAGCCGAAGAACTTGCACTGCTTCGCGTACTCCTGCTCCCGGCGGATCGTGTCGGTCCAGAGCGAGTTGCCCAGATCGACGACGATATCGTCCGGCTCGACGCCCGCCTCGATGAGCTGCTTGACCACCATGTCCACCGGCGGACCGGCCTTGACCAGGATCACCGCCTTGCGCGGCTTCTTCAGCGCGCGGACGAAGTCCTTCAGCGTCTCGCAGCAGACCAGGCCGCCGGGCGTGCTCGGGTTCCTCGCGACGAAGTCCTTCGCGACCTGCACCGTGCGGTTGTACACGGCGACCTTGAACCCGTGGTCGGCCATGTTGAGCGCGACGTTCTCGCCCATGACGGCCAGCCCGATCATGCCGATGTCGCAGCTGGATGTGGCATCATTCATCCCGGTTCTTCTCCTTCACACGTGGCTCTTTCGCCGCCAGCGACCGCTGTGCTCCGCGGCCAGGACGGCGGGTCAGCAAGCCGCGAGCCGCGAATCGCAGGCCGCAGGCCCGCGCGCCGTCGATCTCGCTGGGTCGGCTGGGAGCCACGGGCGCGCATTCTGAGCAGGCCGGCGGCGCGGCGTCCAGTGCGCTCGCACGCCGTGGTAGACTCTCGCCGATGCGACCGGGCCCGGCGCTCGCAGGCCTCCTGCTCCTCGCCTCCGCAGCAGCCTCGGCCTGCGGGCCAACCACGTACAACGTCCGCGCCGCCCGCGCCTTCGCGAACGAGGACGCCCGCCGCGCCATCATCGACGATCGCGCCGCGGATCTGGAGCGAGCGGCCTGGCTCGCCGACGAGGTCCTCTCGAGCACCCCGTACTCCCCGGGAGACGCGTGGATCGCGGCGCTCCGCCTCGACGACGTCGAGGCGGAGCGGCTCCGCGCGCGCCTCGAGGAGACGCCCCCCTACGACGGAGAGCACGAGGTCCCGCTCGCCAAGCTCTACCGCGCGAAGCTCGACGAGGCGCTCGCCCGCGCGCCTCTTCGACGACGCGCGCGCGGTGAGCGCGGCGCGCCGCCCGCGTTCGCGCGCCTCTTCGACGCGCTCGCGGCGCTCGCGGCGCCGTCGGG
This sequence comes from Sorangium sp. So ce327, assembly GCF_051530205.1. Classification (NCBI taxonomy): domain Bacteria; kingdom Pseudomonadati; phylum Myxococcota; order Polyangiales; family Polyangiaceae; genus Sorangium; species Sorangium sp. So ce327. The sequence continues at coordinate 8,942,411 of NZ_CP150330.1, forward strand.
CGAGGCGAGCGCCGCGAGCCGCCTGCCGGCCGCGTGGCAGGCGCTCGCCGAGCACGCGCGGGCGCTCGCCGCCGAGGAGCGGAGCGTCGAGCGGCTCTCGGCCGGGAGGCCCCTCGGCGCCCCCGACACGCCCGAGGTCGCCGCCGCGAAGGCGAGGGCCGCCGCGCGGCGGCGGGCGCTCGCCGGAGCGCACCGGGACGTCGCTCTCGCCGCCGCCGCGCTCCGCGCGGCGAGCGCGGGGCAGGAGCCCGCCCGGACGATCGCGCGCGACGCCCTCCAGGCGCTGTCGTTCGTCCTGCGAATGCACATCGAGGCGCTCGCCGTGGCGCCGTACGTCGTGAAGCAGGCCCGGCGGGTGGCGCGGGACGAGCCCGGCTACAGGGCCGCCGTGGCGCGCGCGGAGGCGATCTCCAGGGTGCTCGAGGAGCAGCGCGCGGCGCTCTCCGCCTGCGCCGAGGCGCTCTCCGCGCCGGCGCGGACGCCGCTCGAGGACACGGCGGGCTTCGAGGCCCAGGAGGGCTTTCTCGAGCAGGGCCGGACGATCAGCCTCGACGCCGTCCACCTGAAGCTGAAGGGCGACGTCGAGCTCCTGTTCTTCCACCAGCTCGCGAGCGCGGGCTCCTCCGGCGGCGTCAACGATTACCGGGGCAGGACGCGGCGGCTCGCCTACGACGTCGATCCGGTGTTCATGGTCGGCGGCCGGGCGCTGCTCACGTACGACTTCGACCACGCGCGCGACGCCGCGCGCCTCAACGCCGGCTTCAAGACCGACCGGCTGTTCTCGTCGGGCGGCGACATCCAGTACGACGGCTCGCTCGGCAGGCTCCTCGGCCTGAACGGCTTCGCGAGCGACGTCTTCGACATCGGCGCCGACCTCGCCGGCGTGAGCACGAGCCTCAAGATCGCGCGCTTCACCGCCGGGAACGTGACCGAGCTCGCCGTCGATCCGGCGACCGACCGCGACGCCGGCGCCGTCGCCAGCGCGCCCTTCCAGCTCTTGCTCCGCCAGATCGACGTCGGCTTCGACCTGACGAAGCTCTTCCCGGAGGCCGCGGACGACCTCTACCTCGAGGAGCTGCTCGCGGGCTTCAGGTACATCGACTACAAGCTCCCGCGCATCTTCTATGCGCTCCGCGAGCGGGACCCGGGCGAGGGCGACGTCTACGTCTTCGAGCGGCAAAGCCCCGCCCAGAGCGTGACGTCGCGGTTCTACCAGGGCGGCTTCAGCGTGCGGATGGGCAACGGCGAGTGGCCGCGGCTCGCGCCGTTCGGCGATCTCGGCCTCTACGGCGGCGCCGGCCCGGTGCGCTACGCCTTCTCCGCGGATCCCGCGGTCCCCGGCGCCCCGCGCGAGGTCGACGAGGCGACGATGATCGCGCTCTCCGGCAACGTGTCGGTGGGGCTCCGGCTCCGCTTGACTTCGTACCTCAGCCGGCTCCGCCTGCTCACCGAGCTGTCCTACAACGTGGAGGCGATCGGCCAGGGTATCCTATCGAGTATCCGCGCGACCAGACGCGGAGACGAGACGATCTACACGATCGGTCGCAAGCTCGATATCGGCGGGTTCGACGTGTTCCACGGGCCCCGGCTGCTGGCGGTGCTCGTGCTCTGACGGGGACAGGCGGCGCCCACGCTCCGCCGGTGCATCTGACGATGTCGATGTGTCTGTCGTGAAAAACGATCAGAACGGACGGGCGCCACATCACCGCTGAAGAGCCCCGTAAGCCACGGAATCACGGGATCTTCTCGCGGCGACGAGCGGCGACGAGCGGCCACGAGCGACGACCGTCGGCGCTCCGCGCGAGCGGCGCCAATCAGCGCAGGGCGCTTACCTGTTGCCTGGTGCGCGCAGATGTAACGAACGCGCCCTACATCGGGAGTTCCATGTGGGGAGTCTTACGGCCTGCAAGTTTGTAAGGTCTGCAAGTTAACGAGTGCGGCCGTCCGACCAGGTGGTGTAACCTCGTTCGACGCGGGTGAGACTATGTCGCTGAACTTCAACGAGGGGATGCTGTTCGCTGGTAGGTACCGCGTCGTGCGCAGCATCGCGACGGGTGCGATGGGGGCGGTCTACGAGGTCGTCCACGTCGAGACGGATCGGCGGCGGGCGCTCAAGGTCATGCACCCGCACCTCGCCGAGAACCCCGAGTTCCACGCGCGGTTCAAGCTCGAGGCGCGCATCGCCGCGCGCATAGCGACCGAGCACATCGTCGAGGTGTTCGACGCCGGGATCGACCTGGACACCGGCATGCCGTTCCTCGTGATGGAGCTGCTCCGCGGCGAGGAGCTCAGCAAGCGCATCCGCCGCGGCGGGCGCCTGCCGCCGGAGAACGCCATCGCCTACCTGCGCCAGACCGCGCACGCCCTGGACAAAACGCACGCGGCCGGCGTGGTCCACCGCGATCTGAAGCCCGCGAACCTCTTCCTCGCGGCGAGCGACGACGACGACGAGATCCGGATCAAGGTGCTCGACTTCGGCATCGCCAAGCTGGTCGCCGAGACGGCGGTCGAAGGGGCGAACACCGCCGCCCTCGGGACGCCGCTCTACATGGCGCCCGAGCAGTTCAGCGGCGAGACGATCACGCGGGCGGTCGACCTCTTCGCGCTCGGCATGATCGCGTACACGACCCTCGTCGGCAAGGCCTACTGGCTGAACGACATGCGCGAGTACAGCAACTCGCTCGCGTTCGCGGTGATCGCGATGCACGGCCCGCAGGAGCCCGCGTCCGCGCGCGCGGAGACGGAGGGGGTGAAGCTGCCCCCCGGCTTCGACGCGTGGTTCGCGAAGGCGACGGCGCGCGAGCCCGAGGCGCGCTTCCCGACCGCTTCGTCCGCGGTGGAGGCGCTCGCCGAGGTCTTCGACATCGCCCCCATGACGATCAGATCGTCGCGCCTCCTCGGGCTGGAGACGCCGATCCCGCGGATGAGCCAGCTGAACCAGGGGCCCGCGTCGTCGATGCCGGTGGCCGCCCAGTCGTCCACGGGCGTGGAGACCAGGGTCGGCACCGGAACCGGCGCGGCGGCGGCGCCGCGAAGCCGATCCGCGCTCGCCGTCGCGGCCATCGCCCTGGTCGGCGGCAGCGCCATCGCCTTCGCCGCGTTCAGCAAGGGCCGGTCCCCGGCCCCCGGCCCCACCGAGCACGCACAGGCGACGCAGGCTGCGGCCGTCGCGCCCCCCTCCACGCCGCCCGAGGCCGCCCCGGGCGCCGCCCGCCCCGAGGCGGCCGGCACCACGCCTGAGGCGGCCGGCACGCCCGAGGCGGCCGGCACGCCCAGGTCGACCGATCTCGCGGCGCCAGCGAGCTCCGCCGCCGCGCCGCCCGCGGACGGCGGCCTGGCCATCGCTCCCGAAGTGCTGGCGAACTCAAAGGCCTCGCCAGCGGCGCGCACCCCGGCGGCGCGCACCCCGGCGCCGCCACCCGGCGCCTGGCGCAAGATCGCGCCGACCGCCTCCCCCTCAGCGAACGCGGCGAAGCCCCGGGAGTCGCTCTACGGGGCAGACTGAGCGCGGCCCCACAACGCGCTGATTTTTTGCCTGGGGCGGTCCCAAAGGAGGTATCTCCTGTTACCTCCGATGCGAACCTTCTGGCCCGGGTCCGTCTTGAGCGGACTACTGTGCATTGCTATCGCCGCGCCGGCGAGCGCGCAGCCCGACGCCGTGGCCGTGGCCGAGTCGCTCTTCAACCGCGGCCTCGCGGACATGCTGGCGGGGAAGTTCCAGACCGGCTGCCCTGCCCTCACCGAGAGCTACCGGCTCGATCCTCGCGCAGGGCGGCTGTTCACGCTCGCCGAGTGCGAGGCCAAGTGGGGGCGCACCGCGACCGCGGTCGCGCGCTACAACGACTTCCTTTCGCTCTACTCCCGCCTGTCCGAGTCCGAGCAGCTCAAGCAGTACGATCGCTACAAGCTCGTGCTCGAGCAGCGCGACGCGCTCGTGCCGCTCGTACCACAGCTCACGCTGTCGCTGCCGGCCGACGCGCCCGCTGGGACGCTGGTGCAGCGCGATGGCATCACGCTGGAGGGGCCTTCGCTCGGGATCGCGCTCCCCGTCAACCCGGGCGAGCACGTCGTGACGACGAAGGCGCCGGGCGGGCCCACGCACGAGGTGCGGTTCACGATCGAGAAGTCGGAGCAGAAGACGATCGAGCTCGAGGTGAAGCTCCCCGAGGCGCCGCCGCCCGCGCAACCGGCGGATCAGCCGCTTCCCCATCAGCCCGCCTTGTCGCCGTCGCAGCGCGACGAGGGCGCGTCGCGGACGCCGGCGCCGACCGGGACCAGCGGCCGGCGCGTGCTGACGTACGTGACGGGCGGGCTCGCCTTGGGCGGGCTGATCGCCGGGGGCGTGACGGGAGCGATGGCGCTCAGCGAGAGCCGCCACGCGGAGGAGGACTGCGACGACGTCGGCTCCGGCAGGGCGGTATGCAAGACCGCCGAAGGGCAGGCCGCTGGAAAGCGCGCGAAGGACCTGGGGCTGGTGAGCACGATCGGCTTCGGCGCCGGGGCGGCGCTGGCCGGGACGGCGCTCGTGCTCCTCCTGACGGAGCCCTCCTCGTCCGGCTCGCAGGCCAGCACAACCACCGGCGCACAGGCCAGCGCCGCGCCCTACCGCCAAGCAGGCGCGGTGAGCTGGTCGCTGCTCGCGGGACCGACCGGCGGCGGCGTCGTGGTGCGCAGCCAGTGGTGAACCAGCCCACGCCTGTCGCCGCCTTCGCGCGCGCACGGTAGCGCGGCGCACGCGCACGCACGACGGCGCGGCGCGCGCGGCAATGTGGCGCACGCGCCACGACGGCGCGGCGCGCGCTCACGCCGCCTCGAAGCCGCGTTGCGATGCGACGTTCAAGGGAAATCCACGATCGCCGCGCCGCGCACCGTCGGAACCTTGCGCCTCGTCGTGGGGCGCGGCCGCGCGTAGTATCCCATGGAAAACTACAGGCCGACGCGCCCTTGCGGGTGAGGCGGTGAGGAAAGGGCAACTCATGATCACGAAGACCACGATGGCCATGTTGGGGGTCGCAGCCTCCGGTCTGCTCGCAGGCTGCACGGAGACGCTCGACTCGCAGCAGATCAAGACCGGAGGGATCTCGGCGACCCTGGAGGCGATCGCCGAGAGCGCGTCGTCGACGACCCTGCGGGCCACCCTCAAGGCCGGCGGCGACGAGAGCAACACGTACGTCATCCTGAGCGCGGGAGATCGGATCTCGGCGACCGTGGACGGCGAGGCGGTCGCGATGTCCGCCGAGAGCGATGGGGTCTACGAGGCCGCCGTCGACGTCGGCGCAGGAGGCACCGAGATCAAGGTGCTGCTGGACCGCGACGACGAGGGTGACGACGACGCGACGAACAACGTGGGGACGCTCCCCGATCCGTTCGACCTCGAGGCGCTGCCCAGAGAGCCAGTCCCGCGCGGCGAGGACCTCACGATCGCCTGGGCGCCGAGCGCGTCCGGAGACGACATGGTGATCGACGTGAAGGGCGACTGCATCTTCTCCAAGACGTTCGATGTGGGGGGCGACCCGGGGACGTACACCATCGGCGCGGGCGAGCTGGAGGAGACCAGCTCGCAGGAGCCCGAGAGCTGCGACGTGGACGTCGTGATCCGCCGCTCGCGCAACGGCACGACGGACAACAACCTCGACCCGGAGAGCTCGTTCGAGCTGAGCCAGGTCCGGGGAGGCCGCTTCACCTCGGCCCCCTGAGGCTCAGCCGAACAGCGCGGCGTAGTCGTCCTCGCGGAAGCCCACGAGCACCCGGTTTCCCTTCACCAGCACAGGCCGCTTCACGAGCTTCCCGTCCTCGGTGAGCCACCGCGTGACCTCGTCGTCGCTCGCGGCGTCCACGCGCGCCTTGCCGAGCGCGCGGTAGCTCTGCCCGCTCGTGTTGAGCCACCGGCGCACCGAGAGCCCGCTCGCCGGGACCCACCGGGCGAGCTCTGCGGCCGTCGGCGGCTCATCGACGATGGGGCGCACGGCGACGTCGACGCCGCGCTCGCCGAGCCACTTCAGCGCTCGCTTGCAGGTGCTGCAGCCGGCATAAGAGAGGATCTGGACCTTGCTCATGCCGGGCCTTCTGCCCCCTCGGCCGCGCGACATCAAGCGCGGATGAGCGCGAAAAAGGAGATGGAAAGCGCGCCCATAGCAGGAGAGAAAAAAAAGGGCTCCTGTGCAATGCGCCCGGAATGCGCCCGAAGACGGGCAATGCACCGATTGACCGCGGTTCACGGCGCGCCGCCGCCGACGGCGGCGGCGGACGAAATGCCGCATCGCGCGACGGGCCGTCTGGTATAGGGGGCGCGGAAAGGAGCCGCCCCCAGCGGCAGCGCCCCTCGTGATCCGTCTCGATTCCATCAGCAAGCAGCACGGCAAGCAGATCCTCTTCCTCGAGGCCTCCGCGGCGGTGAACCGCGGCGAGAAGGTCGGCCTGGTGGGGCCCAACGGCTCGGGCAAGACGACCATCTTCCGGATGATCACCAAGGAGGAGGCGCCCGACGGCGGCCAGGTCGCCATCGATCGCGGCGTCACCGTCGGCTACTTCAGCCAGGACGTGGGCGAGATGAAGGGCAGGAGCGCCGTCGCCGAGACCATGGACGGCGCCGGCCCGGTCTCCGACGTCGCCGCGGAGCTCCGCGAGCTCGAGGCCGCGCTCGCCGACCCCGAGCGGATGGATGAGATGGAGAGCTTGATCGAGCGCTTCGGGCAGGCCCAGGCCCGCTACGAAGAGCTCGGCGGCTACGCGCTCGACGCCAAGGCGCGCGAGATCCTCGCGGGGCTCGGCTTCAGCCAGGCCATGATGGACGGCGACGTGGGCGCCCTCTCGGGCGGGTGGAAGATGCGCGTCGCGCTCGCCCGCATCCTGCTCATGAGGCCCGACGCGCTCCTGCTCGACGAGCCGACCAACCACCTCGACATCGAGTCGATCATCTGGCTCGAAGGGTACCTGAAGCAGTACGCCGGGGCGCTCGTCATGACCTCCCACGACCGAGAGTTCATGAACCGCATCGTCACCAAGATCATCGAGATCGACGGCGGCGAGCTCACCAGCTACTCCGGCAACTACGAGTTCTATGAGCAGCAGCGCGCCATCAACGAGCAGCAGGCCGAGGCGCAGTACGAGCGCCAGCAGGCGATGCTCGCGAAGGAGATGCGGTTCATCGAGCGTTTCAAGGCCCAGGCCGCCAAGGCGGCGCAGGTCCAGTCGCGCGTGAAGAAGCTGGAGAAGATCGACAAGGTCGAGCCGCCGAAGCGCAGGAGGACGATCCGCTTCGAGTTCAAGCCCGCGCCGCGCTCGGGCGACGACGTGGCGCGGCTCAGCGGGGTGAAGAAGTCCTACGGCGGGCGCTCCATCTACGACGGATTCGACCTCCTGATCCGCCGCCGCGAGCGCTGGTGTGTGATGGGCGTAAACGGCGCCGGCAAATCCACCCTCCTCAAGCTCGTCGCGGGGGCATCCGCCCCGGACGCAGGTGGGGTGAACGTGGGCGCGAGCGTGAAGCTGGGGTATTTCGCGCAGCACGCGATGGAGCTCCTCGACCCGACCCGCTCCGTCTGGGAGTCCATCGTGGCGAGCTTCCCCCAGGCCTCGATCGGCTCGCTCCGCACGCTCGCCGGCGCGTTCGGCTTCTCGGGCGACGACATCGACAAGCCCTGTCGCATCCTGTCCGGCGGCGAGAAGGCGCGCCTCGTGCTCGCGATCATGCTCTATGATCCGCCGAACTTCCTCGTGCTCGACGAGCCGACGAACCACCTCGACATGGCGACGAAGGAGATGCTCGTCGAGGCGCTCTCCTCGTTCGAGGGCACCATGCTGTTCGTCTCGCACGATCGCCGCTTCCTCGCCGCGCTGTCCAACCGCGTCCTGGAGCTCCTGCCCGACGGGCCGCGCGTGTATGGCGGGGGATACCTGGAGTATGTCGCCCAGAGCGGACACGAGGCGCCAGGCATCCGGAGCTGACCCGCGCCCACGTGGCGCTCGCGGCGTGTGGCGCGTGGTGCGCGGCGCGCGCGGCGAGCAAGCTCCGCCCGGGAGCGGCGCTCTCTCGTCGATTTCGTCGATTCGAGTCTGCGCTAGGTGAACACGCGCTCAAGGATTCGCGCTATCGTGAGGTCCCCGATGGATCTGCTCGGTAGACCGAACCCAAAGCGGCTCTCCGACTTCATCCAGCGCCACCACGACGCGCTCCTGGATGCCTGGAAGTACCGAGTCCAGGCGCTCAGCCCTGCGCGGCGGCTGCCGGCGCCGAGGCCGACCGATCACCTGCCGGACATCCTCGCCTACATCGCCGAGGGCACGCGCAGCGCGGGCACGGCGGCCGCGGTCGACCGGAAGCACCGGGGGCTCCCTGGGCTCCACGCGTTGAGCCGGCTCGCCCACGGGTACGATCTCGCCGACGTCGTGATGGAGTACGCGGCGCTCCGCGCCGTGATCCTGGAGCTGTGGGAGCGGGACGGCGGCGGGGACGGGGGGCGTGAGGTCATCCAGCTGAACGGGACGATCGACGAGGCGATCGCCGACGCGGTGTCCCGTTACCAGGCGGCGCGCGTGCGCCTGCTCCAGGCGCTCGACGCCATCTCGACGGCCGCGCTCGGCAGCAGCGATCTGGACACCTTCCTGAAGGCGCTCGTCCGCGCCACCCGGGAGGCGGCGGCCGCCGTGGACGTGGCGATCGTCCTGCTCGGGGACGGGGACGCCCTCGAGGTCCACGCGACCGCGGGCATCGACGACGGGCCGCTGCCCGGGCCCCCGCTCGAGGCGGCGCGGGAGTTCGCCCGCGCGGTCCTCGCGCTGCGCGGGCCCACGTCGCTCGACGCCGCGGCCGGCGGCTTGCCCGTGACCGCGCGGGAAATCCGGGCGAGAGGGCTGCGCGCCGTCTACGGCGTGCCGCTGATCCACGAGGGGCATTCCATCGGCGTCGCGATCCTCGGCTCCCGCAACGCCGAGGAGTTCTCCGAGGACGACGCGCTGATGCTGCGCACGATGACCAGCCGGGCGACCGGCATCATCGTGCAGGCGCAGCTCGTCGCGAAGGAGCGCGCGGCGCGGCGCCAGGCGGACGACGCCCGCGCCCTGCTCGCGACCGTTGTCGAGCAGATGCCGGCGGGGCTCGTCATCGCCGAGCCGCCAACGGGGCGCGTCCTCCTCTCGAACCCCCAGGCCGGGACGATCTTCGGGCTGCCGCTCCTGGAGATCCCCAACATCGATGGATACGCCGTCTGCCGGGGCTTCGACCCTCGGTCGGGCAGGCCGTACGAGGCCCGGGACTGGCCTCTCGCGCGGACGATCACGACCGGCGAGGTCGTGATCGACGAGGAGATCGACATCGTCCGCGACGACGGCGCGCGCGGGCGGATCCTCGTGCGCTCGGCGCCGGTCCGGGATCCGGTCGGGCGCGTGATGGCGGCCGTCGTGACCTTCTTCGACATCACGGAGCGGACACGCGCCGAGCGGGGGGAGCGCTTCCTGGCCGCCGCGAGCGCCGCCCTCAGCGACACCCTCGACTTCCAGGGAACGCTCGACCGGGTGGGGCACCTGACGGTCCCCGAGCTGGCAGACTGGTGCGTCATCCAGACGATCCCGGACCTCGAGCAGTCGCGCGGGATCACGGTGACGCACACGCGCCCGGAGGAGCTCCAGAGGGCGCGGGCGCTCTTCCGCGAAATGGATCCCCCGCCGCCGCTGACGGCGCTGCTGGAGCGGGCCCTCTGCAGCGAGCGCCCTGAGCTCATCGGGGATCTGTCGCACCCGCTGGTCGCCTCGCTCGACGAGAACGGCGCCTTCCGCCGGTTCGTCCGGGCGCTCGGGATCACGTCGGCCCTGGTGGTCCCGATGGTCGCGCGGGGCCGCACCTTCGGCTGCATCACGCTGGCGACGGCGGGGTCCGGCCGGGTCTACGACGAGGCGGACCTCGCGGTGGCGCACGACCTGGCGCAGCGGGCGGCGCTCGCGGCGGACAACGCCCGCCTGTACGAGGCGGCGCAGCGCGCGATCGAGCTCCGGGACAACGTGCTCGCCACGGTGTCCCACGACCTCAGGAACCCGCTGAGCGCGATCCTCACGGCGGCCGCCGTGATGACGAAGCGCGCGGCGACGCGGGGCGAGAAGGGCGACACGAAGGCGATCCAGGCGATCCAGCGCTCGGCGCACCGGATGGATCGGCTGCTCCACGACCTGCTCGACTTCGCGAGCCTGCGCGCCGGCCGGCTGGCGCTTCGCCGGCAGCCGCAGGATCCGCGGGAGATCGGCAGGGAGGCGGTGGAGACGTTCGAGTCGCAGGCCCAGGAGAAGGGGATCCTGCTGGGGGTCGTGGCGGCCGACGACGTCCCGCTCGTCACGTGTGATCGCGATCGGGTGCTCCAGGTGCTCACCAACCTCCTGAGCAACGCGCTCCAGGTGACGGGCGCCCAGGGGGCGATCACGCTGCGGTGCGAGCGCGGGGAGGAGCACGTCGTCTTCTCGGTGGCCGACACGGGGCCGGGGATCCCGGAGAACGAGCTGCCCCACCTCTTCGAGCGGTTCTGGCGCGGCCAGCGGAACGGCTACAAGGGCACCGGGCTCGGTCTGGCCATCGCCCGGGAGCTCGTGGCGGCGCACGGGGGGACGATCCACGTGGAGAGCCGCGTGGGCGTGGGGACGACGTTCAGGTTCACGATCCCCGTCCTCGACGAGGGGTGAGCCGGGGCGGCGGGCAGACGGGACAGCCGCCGCAGGGGAGGAGTGGACGATCGAGCACGCCGGTCCCAGGAGCCCTCGGGAAGGAGGAGACATGGGAGTCGATACGACGCACGATCCGCCGGGCGACCCGCGCCTCGCGCACGAGGTCAGCGAGGAGAAGCGGCCTCTCCCACAGGCGGACGTCCCGGGCGTCCGCGGGCCGATCACACCATCTGGCGAGCTCGAGGACACCCCGCGCGACGAGGTCGATAGCTGGGGCAGCGAAGGCGGCGCCGGCTCCTACGCGGGGGGGCCGATCATCTCGACGACAGCTCCCGGCGCGGAGGGTGCGCCGCGCCCCGGTGCAGCGGGGAAGCATCGCTGAGCCGCCCGGCCGGCGGGCGCGACGCCAGGACGGCCGGTGAGCGCGCTGCGGACCGGACAGCGAGGAGAAATCAAGTCGACCCGTGATAATTTCTGACGGCTACCGCAAGGCATCTTGTCACTGGCGATCGCGGTGACAGGGCCCTTGGCGAGCCGCTTCGTCAACGGCAGAATGGGCGCCCTCGATCGCGCGAGGAGGAGAGCCCATGTCCAGACGTCGACGGATCAACACAAGCGACATGCCCCGCTCGGGGAACGTGATCCACGTGAGCGCGAGGCAGATGTGGGAGCTCGCGTGGGTGCGGAAGCTGGGTCTCGAGGACATCGAGTGGGATCCGGCGCACTCCTGCGAACACTGCTCGAGCGACGCCCCCCGGCCGCCACCTCACGGCAGCTGCGCGGACCTGGGCGCGCACCGCTGCATGTAGGCCGGCTCGGGGCAGCCGTCGTGCGTCAGGATCTCGCTGTCCAGGCACTTCACGAGCGCCGCCCGGATGTCGAGGCACCTCCCCCGCCCCGCGTCCACACATCGGTGCTCCGTGGTGGTCCCGTTGGCGCAGCCGTCGAGCTGGCCCTCGGGGCACTCGAGGAGCGGCCCGGTCGAACAGTCGTTCTCCCGCCGCTCGCCCGCCGCCGCCGTCGACGTCCCCTGGGTCGCCGGCTGCTTGCTGGAGCAAGCCGCGCTCGAGACGAGCGCGAGCCCCGTGAAGAAGAGCCCCGTGAAGAAGAGGCTCAGGCCCCGACGGGGCCAGTCGCTGCGCGTGTTCATACCGTCGTTCTCCGTGGATGAAGCCCGGTCGCGGAACCCCGAAGGCGGGTCGCCGCCCGAGCGGGCGGCAGCGTACTCCACTCCACGTCCACGGGACGACAGGGGCCCGGCCCACGCTCGCCTCGTCCCGCAGGCGCGGCGCAGGTCAAGACCCCATGGCCAGGTCAAAACGCGCCGCCGCCATGCGCGAGCAGCGCCCACGTGTCGCCGCCCGTCGGGCTCGTCGCGCCGCCGAGGCTCAGGTCGTCGAAGAACGCAGGACGGAAGTTGAACCGAGCGCCCAGCTTGACGTTGCGCGTGACGAGCCGCTCCACGCCCGCGGTGAGCGGCACCGACAGCGCGAACGCGTCGCCGCCGCGGCCCGCCCAGCCCACGTAGCCCACGCCCCCGACCACGAACGGCTGCACGACCGCCTCGTCGGCGCGCAGGATGTTGTAGCGCAGACCCGCGTCGAGCGAGGTCATCACGAGCGACTTCCCCACGATCGCGCGCTCGTTCACCGAGCCTGTGTAGTTGGCCTCGACGGCCACGCGCGGCGACATGCTCCCGGTCACCCGGACGTTCCAGCTCGGCCCGACGCCCGCGGCGCCGCCCAGGAAGCCCAGGACGCCAAGGCCGCCCTCCACCGCGACAGTGGGCTCCGGGATTCGCCGGATGAGCGGTTGATCCGCCGGAGGGAGGTTGCCTGTCGGCCGGACCTGCTGATCCCGGCCCGCCGCGCCCTGCGCCTCCGCCGCGCCGGCGAGCGCCATCATTCCGGCGGCGGTCATGGCGGCCGCCGCGAGTCGTCGCGTGCTCATTGCAGTTGTCTCCGGTTGGCTCGTTCCGTCTTCGACGACCGCCTCGTGCACACCGCAGGCCACACGCGGCTGTGCAGCCCAGGCCCCGCGCGCTCCGCCTTGCGCCGCGCGGCCGGCCGCCGCCGAAACCGCGGCGCCACCGAAACCACGGCCCCGCTCGCACGTATCTCGGCCATGGGACTCATGGAACCGCGACGCCGAGCGGGCGGGCGAGCGAGGGCGATGACCCCGATCTCCCTTCCCGGGCGCCTTCCTTCCTGTTCAAGTGGAGACCGCGGCGCGCCCTCGCGCGCGGGCGCGCAACAACCCGAGAGAGCCTGGAGGCGAGCGTGAAGACGATCCGGACAAGGACCTTGCTCCTCCTCGCGCTCGCGGCCGCCGGCCTGGGCGCGGCCGCGTGCCAGGGGGAGCAGCCGAGCCTCGCGCCCGCCGCGACCGAGCTGAAGGCGCCGGAGCCGAAGGCGCCCGCCGCGGCGGCCTTCGCGATCGACCGCGCGGGCAGCAAGGTCGAGCTCGTGATGGAGGCGCCCCAGGAGAAGATCCGGGGGCGGATCGCGGGCGCCGCCGCGGGGACGCTCCAGGTCGACCCCGCCGACATCACGAGGACGACGGGCCTCATCACGGTCGACCTCTCCACGATCGAGCTCTTCCAGACCGCCGTGGGCGACGACGGCAAGCCCGGCGAGGAGAAGAAGAGCGACCTGCAGAACCAGCACGCGCGCACCTGGCTCGAGATCTCGAAGGACACGCCCGACGACGTCCGCGCGAAGAACGAGAAGGCCCAGTTCGCGATCCGGTCGATCTCGACCTCCGGCGAGAAGGATCTCTCGAAGCTGTCCGGCGCGGAGCGGACGGTGACCGTCACGGCGTCGGGCGACCTGCTGCTGCACCAGCGGCAGTCCCCGAGGACCGTGGAGCTCATCGCCACGTTCAGGTACGAGGGCGAAAGGCCCGCGAGCGTCACCGTGAAGACGGCGAAGCCGTTCCCGGTGGGGCTCGCCGAGCACGACGTCCGCCCGCGCGAGGCGTTCGGCAAGCTCGCCCAGAAGACGCTCGAGGTGCTCTCGCCCAAGGTCGCCAAGGAGGCGATGGTGACGCTCGAGCTGACCGCGACCGCCGGCGCGGCCCCCACGGCGCCGGCGGCGGCAGCGGACGGCGGCGCGCGGTGAGCGCGGCGCGCCGCCCGAACGTGGGCCGTTGCGGCGACGCTGCGGCTCTGAGATGACACGGCGGTCCGGAAGCCGCCGGAAGCCGGATGACGCCTCGCCCGCCGGAGGGCGCAGCCCGTCGAGACGACAACGGTGGGCGCAGGCCCATCGAGACGAGAACCAGAGGAGCCACACGATGCTGTCGAAGAAGAGCATTTACGAGACCCTCGCCGCGCTGAGCGCCGGCGCCATGGTGATGAGCGGCTGCGCCGGCGCGCAGGCGCCGGTCAACGCGAGCGAGGTCCCCGCAGAGCAGAGCGCCCCGGCCGAGCCCGCGCCGGCGCCCGCGCCGACCGAGGCCGCCTCCGGCGACGCCGCCGCGGGCGCGAACGTCCCCGCCGCCCCGGCCGAGCCGGCGCCGAGCGACGCGCAGTCCGCCGCGACCTCGCCGCAGGTCGCCCCCACGGCCACCCCGGCGGCCACAGCCGCGCCGCCCACGCCGCCCACCGCGGCCCCGGCCACCGGCGCCCCGGCCAAGCCCGCCGCCAAGAAGACGGGCGCTGCCGCGAAGAAGCCCGGCCACGCGGGCTGCGGCCAGGGCACCTGCGGCTGATCGCGGCCTCCCGCGCCCTCCCCGTACCCCCATGACCGGCAGCGCGCTCACCGGTGTCGGCCTCGGGCTCCGATGGGAGTTCCTCGACGAGGTGCTCGCGGCGCTCGACGCGCCCGATCAGGGCGCGCGCGACGCGGCGCTGCCCGTCCCCTTCTTCGAGCTCTCCCCCGAGAACTACATGCGGCGCGGCGGCTACTTCCCCGCCGCGATCGAGCGCGTCCGGGAGCACCGCCCGATCCTGACGCACGGGCTCACCCTGTCCGTCGGCGGGCTCGATCCGCTCGACGCTGGCTACCTGCGCGCGCTCGGGGGGTTCCTGGAGCGGCTCGATCCCCCCTTCCACAGCGACCACCTCTGCTTCTCCGGGGTCGACGGCGCGTTCCTCCACGACCTGCTGCCGCTCCCGCACACGTCCGCGGCCGCCGCCCACGCCGCGGCCCGCATCCGCGAGGCGGAGGAGCGGCTCGAGCGCCCGATGGCGATCGAGAACATCACCTACTACCTGGTCCCGGGCCGCGCCTCGCTCGACGAGGCCGACTTCCTCGTCGAGGTGCTCGAGCGCGCCGGCTGCCGGCTCCTGCTCGACGTGAACAACGTCTACGTCAACGCCCGGAACCACGGCTTCGACCCGGTCGCGTTCCTGGAGAAGATCCCTCCCGAGCGCGTGGCCGCGATGCACGTCGCGGGGCACGAGTGGCGCGACGACGCGGAGGTCCTCGTCGACACGCACGGCGCGCCGGCCATCGCCCCCGTGCTCGACCTGCTCGCCCGCGCGGTCGCGCGGACCGGGCCGGTGCCGGTCGTGCTCGAGCGGGACAATGACGTGCCGCCGCTCGGCGCGCTGCTCGCCGAGCTCGCCGAGGTCGACGCGGCGTACCGGCGCGGGCTCGCCGCGCGGGAGGCGCTGGCGTGAGCGCGGCGCGCGAGGCGGGCGGGGCGGGCGAGACGTCGAACACGCCACCGCAGGAGCTCGCGGCGCTGGAGCGGGCGCTCCAGCGGAGCGTGACCGCGCCGGACGGCGAGGCGATCGCGGCCGATCCCCGCGCGTGGCTCGTCCGCGCCGGGCTCGAGGGGCCGGACCTCGAGGCGATGGCGGCGCTCCCGCCGAAGCGGCTGCTGCTCTACCGGAGCCTCATCCGCCGCGGGCTGACGGGCGCGATCCGCGCCGGGATCCCGCGGACCGCGGCGCGGCTCGGCGCGCGGTTCGAGGCGGACGTGGCGCGCTTCATCGAGGCGGAGCCGCCCCGGTCGCGCTACCTCCGCGACGTCGCGTTCGAGTTCGTGGGCTTCGCCGCGCCGCGCTGGGCCGAGGATCCGGAGGTCCCCGCGTACCTCGCGGATCTCGCGCGCCACGAGCTGGCCGCCTTCGCGGCGGCGTGCGCCGAGCAGGACGAGGAGGCCGGCGCGGGCGGAGCGTCAGGGCCGCTCGGCGACGAGGCGCCGGGGCCCCTGGGCGAAGCGCTGTCGCTCGACCGGGGGGCGCGCTTCCAGCGGGCCGCGGCGCTCGTGCGCTACGAGCACGCGGTCCACAGGCTGCAGGGCGACGCGTCGGCGCGTGACGTGCCGGCCCGCGAGCCCACCCGCCTGCTCGTGTACCGCGACGCCGCGCACGACGTGCGCTTCCTCGAGCTCACCCCGCTCGCGGCCGAGATCCTGGGCCGCCTCCTCGCGGGCGCCGCGCTCGGGGAGGCCGTGGTCGCGGGCTGCGCCGCGCTGGGACACCCCGTCGACGGGCCGGTGCTGGAGAGCACCGCGGCCCTGCTGAGCGATCTCGCCGAGCGCGGGGCGCTCCTCGGGGCGTCGCGATGATCGCCGGCGCGCAGACGGTGTATGCCGTCAGGACCGCCATGGATGAGCTCGCCCTGAACGAAGCGATGGACCGGTACGCGTGCGGCGACGCGCGCGCGTTTCCGGAGCTGCACCGCGCGCTCGCGGCGCGCCTCCTCGCGTACCTCACCCGCATGAGCGGCTCGGAGACGCTCGCGGGCGACCTGACGCAGGAGACGTTCCTGCGGATGCACCGCGCCCGATCGAGCTTCGCCCGCGGCGGCGCCGTCGCGCCGTGGGCCTACGCCATCGCGCGCAACGTCTACCTGGATCACGCCCGCGCCCAGAAGCACCGCGGCACCGAGCGCCTCCCGAGCGATCCGGGCGCGGAGCCGCCGGACGCGCGGGGCGCGGACGCCGAGGCGGTCGCGATCGCCTCCGAGACGGCGCGGGCGGTGGAGCGGACGCTGGCGGGCCTGCCGGCGTCGCAGCGCGAGGCGTTCATCCTCATCCGGTACGAGGGGCTCAGCGTGCAGGACGCCGCGGCGGTCCTCGGGACGACCACGAGCGCGGTGAAGCTCCGCGCGTTCCGCGCCTACGAGGCGCTGCGGGCGGCGCTCGAGGAGCTCAAGCGGCGGCCCGAGGCGAACCGCGGCGCGGGCAGGGGCGCGGAGGAGGGGAACGACGATCGGCCCGCGACCGCGAGACCAGAGCGGAGCGGCCGCCGCGGCAAGGGGCAGGCAGGCGTCCGTGGAGGTGCCGATGGTGAATGAGAGCGACCTGCTGAAAGGGATGAAGGACATCCCCGATCCCGCGGCCCACCTCGCCGCCCGCCCGCCGCCCGTCGTGGCCGAGGCGCCGGCCGAGCCGTCGCTGACGCGCCCGACGCGTGAGCGCCGCTCCTGGAGCGCGCTCCTGGCCGGGCTCGGCTGGATCCTGCTCGTGAGCTGGTGGGAAGGCTTCCGCGACGACCTCCCCTCTCTCCGGGTCGCCGTCCCGCTCGCCGTCACGACGGTGCTCTGCGGTCTCGGCCTGCTGCTCGCGCTGAGCCCGCGCGCCCGGGGCCTGCCGGCCGGTGTGAGGGCGATCCAAACGCTCGTCGTCGCGGTGCCGGCCGGGTTCCTGGCCGCGGCCGTCGCGACTTCGCCCGTGGCCGATCCGCCGGTGCCGCTGGATCAGCACCTCCGGTGCGTCGCCAGCGCCGTCGGCACGGCGGTCCTGCCGTTCGCGCTGGCGGCGCTCGTGCTGCGCCGCTCGTTTCTGTCGGCGCCGGCGTGGCGTGGCGCCGCGATCGGGGCCCTGTGCGGCCTCGGGGTGGTGGTCGGCATCGGGACGCACTGCGACATCGACGACCTCCTCCACGTCGCCTTCGCCCACGGCGTGCCCATCGCGGCCGGCGCGCTCCTCGGCGCCGCCGCCGGGGCGCTGCGCGGGCGAGCCTGAGGCGCCGCGCCGCGTCGCGCGTCCTCCCCGGCCATCGATCGCTGCGAGGCGGCGCGACCGCCGCGGACATGCCGCAGCGCGCCGCGAAGAGGACGCGCCGTGGCGCTTGCACCGCGGCGCTGGCCAGGTCTAACGCAGGAAGCAGGAGAAACCAGGTCAATGCAGCGCGCGCTCCTCTTTCTGGCGGCGGGACTGTGGCTCGGATGCGGCAGCTCCTGCGCCGGAGCCGCGAACAACGGCGCCACGACGGGCGCGACCGCCGGCGGCGGTGACGGCGCGAGCCAGGGCGTCGGCAGCACGAGCGTCGGCAGCACGAGCGCCAGCAGCACGAGCAGCGGCGGCGCGGGCGGCGGCGGCGCGGGCGGCAACGGCGCGGGCGGCGGCGGCTCGCAGGCCGAACGCGCGTTCATGGTCTATGTCGGTGGTCACGAGGGGCTCTTCGTCTTCCGCCTCGACGGCGCCGACGGCGCGCTCTCGGCCGTGCAGGGCCCGCTCGACGCCGAGATGAACCCGACCTTCCTCGCCGTCGACCCCGCGCACCAGCGCCTCTTCGCGGCGAACGAGCTGAACGAGGTGGACGGGGAGCTGTCCGGCGCCGTCAGCGCGTTCCGGATCGATCCCCAGGGCGGGACGCTCGAGCTGATCAACAGGGCGTCCTCGAAGGGCGCGGGCCCCGCCCACCTGTCCACGGATCGCTCCGGGCGCTTCGTCCTCGTCGCCAACTACGCCGGCGGGACGGCGGCGGTGCTCCCCGTGGGCCAGGACGGCGCGCTCGGCCAGGCGGTCGACGACATGTCCTTCGGTCGCCGGACGAGGTCGCACCACGCCGTGACCGACCCGGCGAACCGGTTCGCGTTCGTCACCAACCTCGGGCTCGACGAGATAGCGCAGCTCACCTTCGACGCGGACACGGGCCAGATGGAGCCGAACGACCCGAAAGCCCTCTCGCTCCCCGAGGACACGACGCCTCGACACCTCGAGTTCCACCCGAACGGCCGGTTCGCCTATGTGATCAACGAGTCTGCCGGCTCGATCACCACCCTGAGCTACGATGCGTCGCGCGGGACGTTCACCGCCCTGGCCACCGTCTCGACCTTGCCCGACGGCGCGAGCGCCGAGGGAAACTTCTCCGCCGAGGTCCAGGTGTCCCCGTCCGGCAAGTTCGTGTACGGGTCGAACCGCGGCCACGACAGCATCGCCATCTTCGCGGTCGATCCCGAGCGGGGTACGCTCACGCCCGCCGGCCATGCCTCGACGCAGGGCATGACGCCGCGCCATTTCCAGATCGCGCCGACAGGCAAGCTGATGCTCGTCGCGAACCAGGATTCGAGCAACATCGTCGCGTTTCGCGTGGACGAGGCGACAGGCGCCCTCGAGCCGACAGGCCGTGTCACCGAGGTCCCCGAGCCCACCTATGTCGGGATCGTGGCCTTGCCGGACCAGTGACCGCCGGGGCGCGTCGTACTTCCAGAGTTTGGACGCATACCCAAATCGCCATCCTACAGGGATATCTGATGGCGACGGTGATGCTCTTGTAGACACCGGACCGACGTGGCCGACGCGGACCCTTGTTCTGACGAATGGCCTGGTCGTCCAACTCAAGCTCGGCGAAACACAAGAATGGAGGCCGGAAGAGCCCGCGATGGCGGGCGACGAGCCCGATCCGTTCACCGCGCACACCTCATCGCGCAGCGAGCCGGCTTCTTTTGCTTACGCCCACTGCAGCCAGGCGGGCTCTGCGCCGCGGATGCCTGTGCGCATGGCGCTCACGAGGCTCACCATCTCCGACAAAAGCTGAGGGAGACCGTCGCGCCCGAGAACAAAAGCCACACGGGCGAGCTGCAGTTGCGCGAATCTATCTTTTCTCCGACTGCCTCGGTCGCAGCGAGCGGTCGAGCAAGGAAGGTGTATGCGCGGATCTCGACTCTTCGCGCCTGCCGGCACGGTAGGGTTCTCCGGCGCCTGGGCCGCGGTGCTCGCGCTCCTCCTGGCGGCGGCGCCTGCAGCGGCGGCGCCCCTGGAGTCGCCGGCCGTGTCTCCGGCGCTCGCCTTCGGTCCGCCGGTGGAGGGGCCGGCTCCCGTCATCCCGGCCCATCCGAGCGGGTTGTACGGCCGCTACAAGGCCGCCGCCTTCGACGGAGCTGCCTACCTCGCCGCCTGGACCACCGGCGAGCCCGACCGCGATGAGCCCATCTATGCCACACGCGTCCTTGCGGACGGCACCGTGCCCGACCCCCTCGGCTTCGCGCTGGGCACAGGACATCAGCCGCAGATCGCCTTCGATGGCGAGCGCTTCCTCGTGCTCTTCTCCGCGCGCAGCGACGTCGACGCGACACCCACCGTGCGCGCGGTGCGGGTGACCAGCGCCGGCGAGGTCCTCGATCCGGGAGGCCTCGTCGTCCCGCTGGGCCCGAAGCCCCTGCGCGAGATCGCGCTCGCCTCGGACGGGGACGCTCTCTTGATCGTCGGGGAGACATTCTACGAGCCGGGCGGCAGCGCTCGCGAGCTCCGCGCTTCGCGCTTCGCCCCGAACGGCGAGGCGAATCCGTCCGGAAGCGCCGTCGTCGCCAGCTTCTCCCAGGGCGGCTCCGCCGACGTCGCATTCGGCGGCGCGGGCTACCTCGTGGTCTGGCAGCAGGGCGAGGGCCGTGAAGGCGGCGAGATCCGCGCGGCGCGCGTCAGCCTGGCAGGCGAGGTCCTCGATCCGGGCGGCTTCCTCGTCGACACGGTTCCGGTGTTTCCCTGGACACCGTCGGGCCCGCGGGTCGCATTCGACGGCGCGAACTACCATGTGGCCTGGTCAGGTCAGGAGGGACTATGGACCCGGCGTGTGACGCCTCAGGGGACGCTGGCAGATCCCGCGAGCGCGCTGATCCAGCCCGATCTGGATGATCTCTCCGAGCCCGTGCTCGACGACGCGGCGTTCGACGGCGAGCACGTGAGGGTGCTCTGGTCGCGCATTCCCGATTTCTCCTCCGCTCTGGCAGGCCTGCCGGCCTACCTCCACGTGAGCCGGCTGAGCGCTGCAGGAGGTGCGGTCCACGGAGAAGGCCCGACTCAGGTATCACCGCAGGCGCAGAACGGCGCGCTCGCGGAGCGGGGCGCCCTGGTCATCTGGCAGAACGATCGCCCGGACGGGTTCCGCAACGGCCTCCACGGCGCGCGGCTGGGCAGCGATGGGACCCTCCTCGACGCACCGCCCTTGCTCCTCGGCCGCGGCACGAACGCGCAATCGGAACCTCAGGTCTCATCCGACGGCCGGCAATTCGTCGTCACGTGGCTCGACGACCGCGGCCGCGCCGTGGGCGAGAGCGACGCGCTCTTCGCCGCGCGCGTCGCGGCGGACGGCCGCGTCGTCGACGAGGGCGGAACCCGGATTGCGAACGCGGCGGCGAACTGGGATCTGGTGTCGCACGGCTCGAGCCTGCTTTCGGTGGGGATTTCCGGCTTCGGCGAAGATGACCATGCAGACGTGTTTGGGACACGCTTGTCCCCAGCTCTGGAGATCCTGTCCCCCGAGCCGCTGGATCTCGGTAGCGCCGCGCTGTACCGAGGGCTCGCCGTCACCCCCGACCCGGCTGGGTTTGCCCTGCTGAGCGATGGGTCGATGGTGCGCGTGAGCCACGCGGGCGAGGTGCGCCGCACCGCGCTCTCGGATGGCCTTGGCCCCATGGTCGACGAACTCCGCGCGGTCGGATTCGACGGCACGCAGCGCCTGCTCGTATGGTCGCCCGGGGCGCTGAGCCCCGGAATCCGTGCGACGAGGCTTGGTCCTGGGGACGAGATCCTCGATCCCGGCGGGATAGCGCTGGTCGATCTGGCGAGCACGTTCCGCGTCACCGAGCTCGCGGTGGCCCACGGCGCCGGGATGTACGTGGTAGCGTGGCGTGGCTGCGAGGAGGACGGCGGCCTCACGCGGGTGGGCATGATCCGGGTAAGCGCTGCCGGCGGCGCCCTGGATCCCGAGCCGCTACGTGTCGCCAAGCACGCGGGGTGCCAATGGACCGGGCCGAGGCTTCGAGGCGCGCAGTTGGTCTTCGACGGCCAGCGGTTCGTCGCCGTCTGGGAAGAGCCCGTGGGCTCGGCAGACTCGCTGGACATCCACGGCGTCGCGCTCTCGCCGGACGGCGCGGTGAGCGCGCCTTTCGCGGTCTCCGCTGAGCCCGGAAGCGAGCGGTCGCCCGATATTGCGGCGCTGGGCGGGGGCGTGTCGCTCGTGGTCTATTCGCGGTTCGAGTCGGATGTGGAGCACAAGAGTCGACGGGTGTTCGCCCGGCGGCTCGGCCCACCGGCATCCGACACGACCGATCCGCGCGGGCTCGTCGCGGTGGGCGGCTGCTCGTGCCAGGCCGAGGGCGGAGCGCCGCCGGCGCCAGCGGTGTGGACGGCGCTTCTGTTCCTGGGCCTGGCCATGGGGCGGCGCGCCTGGTCGCGGCCGCGGCGCCCAGCACCGGCCCGAACGCGCACGGCGATGCTCCGCGCGCTCCGCCGCGCCCCCATCGCCATGGGCCTCACGGCGGTGCTCGGCGTTGCCGGCTGCGGCGACGCGCCGAGCCCGGAAGCGGCCCGCGACCCCGCCTCCGAGGGGGACGGCGGCTCGACCTGGTTCGAGGTGGGAAGCGGCTCGACGTCCTTCGCGGCGCTCGGTCCCGGCGCCACCGTCGAGCTCGCCGAGGGCGACCAGGGAGGATACCATCTCTGGCTCAGCATCCGCTGCAACGCGTGCGCGCCCGAGGGCATCCTGAGCTACGGCGTGGACGACGCCTCCTCCGGCGAGCTGCTCACGTTCCACGGCCTGCAGCGATGGGTGCGGCTCCGGGAGGTGGAGGACGGCGTTCGCCAGGAGGTGGGCCTGAGCGCGTTCTTGAACGACGGCGACCCTTCTCTGTACCTGGGCCGCGCCGTTCGCCTCTGGGCGACCCTCTCCAGGGAGGGGAGCCGCGAGCCTCCGCTCGAAGGCGAGGCCCGCGCGATGGTCTCCGACTGAGCCGAGCAGGCGTGTTCGCCCGCCGACCCGACAAGAACGGCGGGAAGCCCCGGGAACACCGCCGTGGATCACCGCCCGGGATGGCGCTTCGGCTCCTCCCCCGACTTCCGCAGCATCACGATCTTCCCCGTCGGCGTCGCCACGGTCTTCACGAAGGCGGCTCGCTGTCGCCCGAGGACCCAGCTCGCCTCGGCGAGCTCCTCCTCGGCGCGCTGGCCCTTCACCAGCAGCACGATCCCGCTCGGCCGCACGAAGGGCACCGTCAGGGGGATCAGCATGACCAGGCGCCCCACCGCGCGCGCCGTCACCGCGTCGAACGCGCCTTGGAGATCGCCCTTGCCGAGCTGCTCGGCGCGCTCGGCGCGCACCGACACGTTGGTGAGCCCCAGGCCCGAGGCCACCGCGGTGAGGAACGAGGCCTTCTTCTGCGTCGCCTCCACCAGCGTCACCCTCAGATCGGGCCGAGCGATGGCGACCGGAAGGCCGGGGAGGCCCCCGCCCGAGCCGATGTCGGCGAGGCGCGCCCCCGCGCTCAGCTCCTCCAGCAGGGGCAGGAGCGTGAGCGAATCGAGGATGTGTTTCTCCCAGACCTCGACCGGATCCGTGACCGAGGTGAGGTTCATCAGCTCGTTCATCGCGAGCAGGCGCGCGAGGTAATCGCCGAGCATGGCGATCGTCGCGGCGTCGAGGGTGACGCCGATCGCCGCGAGGCGCTCCGCGAAGCCCTCCGGAGGCGTGAGCGGAGCGGGAGCCGGCAGCGGGAGAGGAGCGCGTTCGTCAGGGGGCATGGACGTCCGCGCACCCTAGCAAGCTCCCCCTCGTGAAGCGCCGCAATTCTCGCGCTCGCCCTCCCCGCCCGCTCCGGGGCCGCCCTTGTGGCGGGTCGCTACACCGCCGAGAGGCGCCTCCGCAGCTCTTCGGGAGAGACGTCCTCGATCCGGCTCGCGAAGGACCAGCGATGGCCGAACGGATCGCGGAGCCAGGCCGTCCGGTCTCCGAACGGCTTGTCCTGCGGCGGGCGATCGATGGTCGCGCCTGCCGCCGCGGCCTGAGCGACGAGCGCGTCCACGTCCTCCACGTAGACGACGACGGCCGGGCTGCTGCCTCCCAGCGTCTCGGGGCTGATGGCGCCGAGCTCGGGATACTCGTCCGACAGGAAGAACCGAGCTCGACCGATGGACAGCTCGGCGTGGCCGATCCGCCCGTCGGGCATCGGGATGCGCGAGTCCTCGCGCGCGCCGAACGCGCGCGTGTAGAACTCGATGGCTTCCGCGGCGCTCCGCGCGCTCAGGTAGGGGAAGCACGTCTGACCTTCCGGGACGGGGTGGACCTTGCTCTTCGTCATCGTCGCGCTCCTTCGTGCTCGTATCGGATCATGGCCTTTCCCGGGGGAACGGCGGGAGTTGCCTTGACGGTCGAGCGGCGCTCCGCGCGCGCCCGGGCGCCAGGAGGAAGGCGAGCCTCTCCTGCGCACGTCGGCGATCCGGGTCGGCGCTCATCCTGGAGCATCGCGCCGACCGCGTATTGGACGAAATTTACCTGCGCGCTCGGCCGTGCGGCTTGACGAACGCGTAACACATCCGTTACACATCACGCCGATGGACGCCGTTGCCCAGGCGCTGGCGGATCCGATCCGGCGGGAGATCCTGCGGATGCTGCGCGATCGCACCGCCACGGCGGGCGCCATCGCCGGCGCGTTTCCGGTCAGCCGCCCGGCGGTCAGCCGGCACCTGCGCGTGCTGCGCGAGGCGGGCCTGGTGCGCGACGTCCAGTGCGGTCGCGAGCGCGAGTACCGCCTCGAGCTCGGTGCGCTCGCCGAGATCGAGGCGTTCCTGCGAGAGCTGCACGCGGCGAGCCCGTGGCACCGCCGGTTCGACGCGCTCGAGACCGAGGTGCACCGCGTCGGCCGGCAGCGGCGCATGGCGACCGCACCCCCGTCCCACAACCAAGCGAAACGAAGGAAGGAGACCGCATGAGCCCCCGACCCACAGGCCACGTCCGGAGCACGGCGACAGGCGCCGATCTCGTCATCACGCGCAGCTTTCGCGCCCCCATCGAGGATGTCTGGCAGAGCGTCACCGCCTCCGAGAGCACGGCGCGCTGGATCGGCCCGTGGGAGGGCGAAGCGGGGCCCGGCAAGACGGTGCGCCTTCAGATGGCGTTCGAGCAGGGGGCGCCGTGGTGTGACTTCTCGATCGACACGTGCGAGCCGCCGCATCGCCTCGCGCTCTCGGCCAAGGACGATCACGGCGAGTGGCGGCTCGAGCTGTCGCTCGCGGCGAAGGGCGAGATCACCGAGCTCACCTTCATCCAGCGCCTCGCCGATCCAACGCTCGCCGGCGATGTCGGGCCGGGCTGGGAGTACTACCTCGACATGCTCGTCGCCTCCAGGCTCGGCGAGCCGCTGCCCAGCTTCGCCGACTACTATCCGGCGCAGCGCGACTATTACCTGGGCGACGCGCGCACGCCCTGCTGAGGTCGCCAGTCGATGGGCTCGCCGGCAGTGATCCTCTTCGTTGGCCTGCCGGCATCGGGCAAGACCACGTTCTTCCGGACCCACTTCTCCGGGACGCACGTGCATGTCAGCAAGGACAATTTTCCCAACGCGAAGAAGCGCGACGTGCGCCAGGCCCGCCTGGTGACCGAGCTCTACTACATGACGATGACGAACGATGGTTTCGCGCAGGAGGTCTGGCAGGAGCAGTCGAATGAAGAGTGACGAGATGGATGCGAAGATGCGACTGGGCGAGTGCTTTCACGAGCTGCGCGCGCTGCAGGGCGCGTACATCGTCATTCGGGTGGACGGCCGTTCGTTTTCGCGGCTGACGGAGCGCACCTGCGAGAAACCGTTCGACGCGGGGTTCCATCGCAAGATGACGGACGCCGCGAAGGCCGTGCTCACCTCTCTCCACGGTTCTTACGCCCATACGCAGAGCGACGAGATCTCCATCCTGCTCCCCCACGAGAGCAACGTCTTCGATCGCGGAGTAGAGAAGCTGGTCTCCATCGCCGCCAGCTCCGCCGCCGCCAGCCTCTCGCTCTCGCTCGGCGCGCCGGTGGAGTTTGACGCGCGCCTGTGGCTCGGCGCCCGGCGCGGAGACGTTGTCGACTACTTTCGCTGGCGGCAGGCGGACGCGACGCGGTCCGCTCTCAACAACTGGTGCTATTGGACCCTCCGAAAGGAGGGCAAGAGCGTCAAGGAAGCCACCCATGCGATGCTCGGCCTCTCCGTCGCTGGAAAGAACGAGCTGCTCTTCTCCCGTGGGATCAACTTCAACGACGTGCCCGCGTGGCAGCGCCGGGGGTCGGGCGCTTATTGGGAGACGATAGCCAAGGTAGGAAAGAACCCGAGGACCGGAGAGAGCGTCCCGGCCACCCGTCGCAGGCTTCGCGTCGACGACGATCTGCCCATGAAAGAGGCTTACGGGAAATTCGTGCGTCAATTCCTCAAGGAGCAGGCCGAAGCATGACGAGCGCCCGCCCACGCGTCGTCACCTGAGGGGCTGGGCGAACACGCCACCATGCGCTCCCGGGCGCGGTCGCTCCGGCAGCGCGCCCGTGATTGGCGCGCCCTCGCCAGGCGCCGGCGCGGCGTGCTCTCGTGGTCGCGCTGGGCTGTGCATTCGTGGCGGCCCGAGGTAGGCTCGCGGCATGAAGATCGTCCTTCCGGGCGGGAGCGGACAGGTAGGTCAGATCCTTGCGCGCGCCTTCGCGGCCGACGGACACGAGGTGATCGTCCTGTGCCGCAGCGCGAGCGTGCCCGCAGGGCGGGTCGTGCCGTGGGATGGACGCACGCTCGGTCCCTGGGTCCGAGAGCTCGACGGCGCCGACGTGGTGTTCAACCTCGCTGGCCGGAGCGTGAACTGCCGTTACACGGACGAGAACCTCCGCGCGATGAGGAGCTCTCGTGTGGACTCGACGCGCGCCGTCGGCGAGGCGATCGCCGCCGCCTCACAGCCGCCGCGCGTATGGCTGCAGATGAGCACGGCCACGATCTACGCGCACCGCCACGACGCGCCCAACGACGAGGCGACCGGGCTCCTGGGCGGCGACGAGCCGGACGTCCCCTCGTACTGGCGCAACAGCGTCGAGATCGCCCGAGCGTGGGAGCAGGCGCTGGACGACGCCAAGACGCCGCGCACGCGCAAGATCGCGATCCGCGCTTCCATGGTGATGAGCCCTGATCGCGGCGGCATCTTCGACGTGCTGCTCGGGCTCACCCGGCGGGGCCTCGGCGGTCCGGCCGGCGGAGGGCAGCAGTTCGTGTCGTGGATCCACGATCGCGACTTCGTGCGAGCGACGAGGTTCTTGATCGAGCGGGACGACATCTCCGGGCCGGTCAACCTCGCCTCGCCGGGGCCGCTCCCCTACCGCGATTTCATGCGCGCGCTGCGCGAGGCCTGGGGTATCGGCTTCGGGTTGCCCGCGATGAAATGGATGCTGGAGGTCGGCGCGCTCGTGATGCGCACGGACACCGAGCTCGTGCTGAAGAGCCGGCGCGTCGTCCCGGGACGCCTGCGCGAGGCCGGGTTCACGTTCGCCTTCACCGAGTGGTCGGCGGCGGCGCGCGACCTCGTGGCGCGATGGCGCACCGAGAGCTGAGGAGCTGACGCGCTCCCGCTGTGAGCTCCTGAGCTCTCCCGAGCCGAGCTCTGCTGATCCGGGCGCGATGGCGATCGTGCCGCGCTTGCCGTCCGCCCCGACCGCCACCGCCGCGCCCGTCCTCGAGCCCCTTGCCGGCGACGCGCCCGAGCTCGGCCAGCGCCATGGCGGCCGCGCCGAGCTCGCCAGGCGCACGCGCGCCTGGCGCCGCGCAGTGGGATTGGCAAGCTTTTAGCTAGAGTTTTGGCTGGAGAGGGAGAGAGGTGCGTGGGAGGCACAAGGGAGAAGCACGAGAGCTCCCAGCGGGCCCGCGCGCCGTGCACGCCCTTTGCAATCGGCCACAAAATCGCAACACGGCCTCTTTCATGAAATCCACGCATCATGCGGACCAGAGGAGAAGCAGAGGTGCGCGGACCAAAACACGGATTGCATGGCGGCCCCTCGTCCAATCGGCCAGATACCAGCGACGACTCGGCTCTTGGCGATGCGCGAAACCGGACCAGGGGCGAGCTCGATTCCGTCCATGTCATCAGCGGTAAGCGCCACGTGTTCCGATGATTCTTTCATCCAGAATGGGCGCCCTGGAATCGTCGCCGTTGACCACCTGCCGACCCACCTTCAGCGCAGAACTCCGATAGACATGGCAGACCGATCGCAAGCTGCACAGCCCCGGACATCGTGCGCACGTACGACATCGCCGCCAGCCACACGAGCGCCACACACCAGAAGCTCAGCCACGGTTCGCCCACTCACCATTGCCACAGGGTCGCTCCTATGACGAGAAAGCGCGTCCGTCACTTCACACGCGAGGAGGTACTCGAAGTCTACGAAGGCCATCCGCTGCGCCTCGAGACCCTGAAGCAACGGCTCGCGGGTGAGCACAAAACTCGGGTCACCGAGGACGATCTCGCGTTCGATGAGGAGCGCGAGATCACGGACCAGAATCACATCGGAGGCGCACCGTTCGTGCTTGAGCTGGCGGAGGCATGTGGCGTCCGCCCTTCAGATCATGTCCTCGATCTCGGCAGCGGCATCGGGGGTCCGGCACGACTCCTTGCTAGCCGTTATGGCTGCCGGGTCCATGGCGTCGACCTGAACCCGCAGCGGCACAGCGACGCCATGGAGCTGACCCGGATCACAGGGCTCGAGACGACGGTGACCTTTACATGCGCTGACATCATGGCGCTCACGCCAGAACCCGCCTATTCGGTCGTCTGGGGCCAAAACTCATGGATCCACACCGCCGATCCTGTGCGCCTGCTCGAGCTGGCGAGCGGCTGGCTCATCGCTGGCGGACGCGTTGCATTCGAGGACACCTGTCTCGGCCGAGACCCCGGAAGCCTGCAGGAGGAGAAATGGCTGGATACGCTCTCCGATGTTTGGCGATCAAGCTTCGTGAGCGCGCAGGAGTGGCGCGACGCCTTTGTTTCCGCGGGCCTGCGCGTCGTCGTGGAGGTGGACGTGACGACGCCATTCATCGAGCACTATCAGAAATTCACGCAGCTCGCCAGCGAGAGCCCCGATTCATATCCGGCCCACGAAGTCGTTGGATGGCGCTGCGCTCGACACCTCGGCGAGGCCGGAGCGCTCTGCTTCATGCGGCTTGTCGGTGTGAAAGGTTGACGCCCGTGGGGTGTCAACCTTCCATCGCCGCCTCGAGGAGGCATTCCTTCGCCGCGAGGGATCGCTCGTCCGCGGATCACCTCAGCTCGTAGACGTCGACCGTGTCCACCATCACATGGGGGACGAGGACGCGTCCACGCTTCGTGTCGTAACCGATGTCGGCGGGCGTCTTCTGCTCGGGAATCGCGACCACGAAGGTTCCGCCGAGCTTCCCGCGAAGCACCGCCGACGCTTCGTGGCTGGTCACGAGGAGCGAGTCCCCGAGGGAGATCAGGCCATCGAGGCGACCGCCGGGCGCCGTGGTGGTCGCGTCCTGCTTGGCGCCCTTCTCATCCAGGCGGAAGACCTCGGGAGCGCCGCTCGAGCAGACCACGAGCCCCTTGTCGGACCATGCGAGGCCGTTCGGCATGTGCAGGTCGGTGGTCTTCACCAGCGCCTTGGCCTTGCCCTTCTCGATGACGTACATGGCATCGCTCGACGTCGCCTCCAGGGTTCCGGTCGCGGTGATCTTGAAGCCGGAGTCAGACACGTAGACCTTGCCGTCCGGAGCCGCCACGACGTCGTTCAGCAACGTCGTACCGGGGATGGCGATCTCTCCCTTCGGCGCCCCGGTCTTGAGGTCGAACATCCGGACGGTCGTGAGGTCGGCGACGTAGAGCACGCCCTTCGCGATCGCCGAGCCCGTCGGCGCGTCGAGCTTGACCTTGGCCTTGCCGCCCTCGAT
This sequence comes from Sorangium sp. So ce327, assembly GCF_051530205.1. Taxonomy (NCBI): domain Bacteria; kingdom Pseudomonadati; phylum Myxococcota; order Polyangiales; family Polyangiaceae; genus Sorangium; species Sorangium sp. So ce327. The sequence continues at coordinate 8,971,915 of NZ_CP150330.1, forward strand.
CCACTTCAGGTTCGTCACCTGACCGTCGGGCGAGAGGACGGAGATGAAGCCGTTGTTGTCCTTGTCGTCCGGATTGCCGTTGATGTTCGACACGAGGTACCGGTCGTTGTCCGCGTCGTAGAGCACGCTCTCCGGCTTGGCGAAGCCGGTGTACCTGGCGACTGGGCTCGGCGCGGCGAGCCTGGGCGGCTCGGGCGCCGCCGTCGACGCCGCGGGAGCAGCCGGAGCCGCAGGCGGGGGCTCAACGCTGTTCGTCGCGACGGGCGCGACGGAAGCGGAGGCCGCCGGCGCCAGCGCGGGCGGCCGGGTCTCCCCCCCGCAGGAAACCATCGCGGCCGCAGCGGCGATGGACGTCAAAATGCCACGGAATCGTGCCACGAAATGACCTCCGGGCGGCGAATCTACCACAACGCCGAAAGCTCTGGTTCTGGAGCCGGACGTCGAACGCAAGCTGGCCGCCGCGTGGCCTTCCGAGGAGGACCGTGCTGCGGCGCGCGCCGCGCTCAGCCGCTATAGCTAGACGGTCAGACGTCGGGTACGAAAGCGGCGATCCGCTCAAAAAACCAGTACATCGCCAGCGTGCCCATCGCGTAGTAACCGGCGGTCGCGAGACCAACGCCCGACGCGCGCCCGAGCCTACGCAACGCCGCGCGGAGCGCCAGCAAGCCTGCGATGAACACCAGCTGCCCGATCTCCACGCCGACGTTGAAGCAGAGCAGCGCGATCGGGCGATCCGCGTTGGAGAGCTCCAGCACCGCGAGCGCGTTGGCGAAACCGAAGCCGTGCAAGAGCCCGAACGAGAACGCCACGAACCAGGGCCATCGGCGAGTCAAGCTCGGCCGCTTCGTGCGTGCCTCGCCAGCTATCTCCACGGCGACGAACGCGATGCTGAGCGCGATGACGGCTTCGACGGGGGCGGTAGGCAGGCCGTGCAGCCCGAAGGTCGCCGCTCCCAGCGTCAAGCTATGCGCGACCGTGAACGCCGTGACGGTCTTGATCAGCACGCGCCACGAGTCCAGCAGCCAGAGCAGCCCCACCACGAACAGCAAGTGATCCAGCCCGAGCCAGATGTGCGTGATCCCGATCCAGACAAAATTGGACACCCCGCGCAACGCCCTGGTATCGGTCCGCACCTCTGACACTCGAACGTGGGGCTGCGCGGCGGTCAGGCTCAGCATCTGGTCACTGCCGTCAACCCACCGGATCTTGATCATGCCGGAGGTCGAGAGATCGCCCAGGCCGTCGAACCCGACGCGACCTGACAGCCCGCGCGCGCCGCAATCGAGGCGCGGCGCCTCGAACCGGCAGTGCTCAGGGAACACGGGCTTGAGCAAGTCGTACGCCGCGCTGACGTCCTGGATGCCCTGCGTGCGCTCCCAGCTGGCGATGAACTCGCCAGGTGAGCGCTCGTCGAGCGCCAGCACGCTCAGCGAGAGCGTGTGGGCGTGCGCGGCCCCTGCGCACAGGGAACACAGGGTGATCCACAGCGCCGCCGCCGCCCGCAGCCACTTCCCGCTCGTCATGGCCGCTCCGCGATCTGGACGCGCCACTGCGATGTGATGCGGCTGAGCTCCGCTTGAAACGCGCGCGCAGTCCGATCCTTGCGATAGTCCGCGCTCACCTGCTCGCGGATGGTCTCGAACGAGGGCTCCGACGCCGCGGTGCGCTCAGCGACGCGCACGATGTGAACTCCGCGACTGGACCGCAGCTCTCGCCAGCTGCTGCTCGGCAGAGTCCAGAGTTCGTGTGCGAGCTCGGGGCCGTACAATGAGGCCAGCTGAGCTTCGGAGCGTTGCGAATAGTCGGTTGGAATGGGCAGCCCCGGCCCGTCGGCCGGCTCTTGTCGTTCCAACGACGACAAGAGCCGCCGTGCGTCGCCGTCGGCGTCCGGCCCGCTGCGAATCAGGTACTCGCGATAGCTGATGGTCTCAGGGACGGCGTAGTCCGAGAGATGCGCTTCATGGTAGGTTTGTAGCTCGATGTCCGTGGGCGGCTTTTGGCTGAGCTCGGCTTGCAGCATGCCGCGCACGCGGGCGATGACCTGCGCGCGCAGCATCGGGTCCGTGTGCACGAGGGACAGGCGCAAGCCCTCGCGAAACAGCGCTTCATCTTCGACGTAGCGTCGGATCAGCTGCTCGCGCTCTGTGTCGTTCGGGGCCCTGCCCTGGCGTTGCTCGAACAGCTTGACGAGTTCTCGCTGTTTGGACGCCGACACGTCGAGCGTGGGCACGTCGGACGCGCGGGTGACCAGGAGATGTCCGGCGAACACGAGCGCCCCGAGCAGCGTGAAGTGAACGAAGGGCTCGGAAGCGATGCGCCGCGACAAAGCGACGAGGGTCTTGGCATCTTTGGCCGTGCGGCCCGATGCCCCCTCGAACGCGGTCGGGTCGGCGGCTCTAGGGGCGGCGGTTCGAGTCATGGCTCTCGAGAGTGCAGCGTATCCGGCTCACGGACTGGCGAGCCCGGCGGAGGCTACCCGTGCTCCGTGGCGCCTCTGTTTCAGCAGCGCGACGGCGTCGCGACTTGACGGTGGACGACGAGACCTCGCGGCGCAGCGCACGCCGAGCGGCAACCAGAGGTAACTGGAGCCGCACGGAGTTGCAACCTGCACCGCATACAAGTGCGGCAGCGAACAGAGCCAGGCTCGTCCGTCTTGGCCAGGGGAGCACCCGTACATGACAAAAACCTACCGTTTGATGCTCGCTGTAGCCGCTTTCGCGCTGTGTTGTGTAGCGACACGCTCCGCGAGCGCGCAAGCCGCGTTTTCGGTCGTGTTGATCCCCGACACCCAAAACTACAGCGAGTTCTCCTCGTACGAAGTCTACGAACACCAAATGCAGTGGCTCGTCGACAACCGCGCCGCGCGCAACATCAAGTTCGCGGTGCACCTCGGCGACATCACCAATCACGACACCGCAATCGAGTACGACGTGGCGAGCGCCGCGCACACGCTGCTGGACAACGCCGGCGTGCCGTACAGCATGACGATCGGCAACCATGACATCTACCCGAGCAACGAAGCCTACAAGCGCAGCTCGCTGTACGCGGATTACTTCGGCCAGCCGCGCTACGAGGGCGAGTCGTTTTACGGCGGTGCTTACGACGCATCGAACATCAACAACTACACGTACTTCGAGGCCGGCGGGCTCAAGTTCATGGTGGTGAGCCTCGAGTTCGCGCCGCGCAAGGACGTCGTGACGTGGGCGAATCAGGTCATCGCGAACCACCCGGACCGCCGCGTCATCGTGGCCACGCACTGCCACATGAACAACAACGCTGAGCACGCGAGCGGCTGTGCCGACAGCTACAACCTCGAGGGCCGCGACGGCGTGGACCTCTGGGAAGAGCTGATCCAGCGCCACAGCAACGTGTTCATGTCCGTGAGCGGACACATCCAGGGGGTGTCGTATCGCCGCCGCACCGGCAACAACGGCAACAACGTACACGAGATCCTGAACGACTTTCAGAGTGAGCCGGTCCTGGGCAACGGCCATGCGCTGGGCAACGGCTGGCTGCGCGTCCTCACGTTCGAGCCGGCGCAGAATCAGATCACGGTGGAAACGCTGAGCGTCGAGGACGGCAACTGCGCGATCTTCGCCGACTGTCAGGCGACGCTGTACCTGAACTACAACAAGGCGCAGAGCCCGACTGCGACCAAACACAACCAACAGAACTACGCCATCAGCTACGACATGCAGGCTGCGCTGCCCACGTACGCTTACACGGCCAGCGATATCTTGTTCAAGGATCGCATGGCCAACGTGCAGTTGACGGGCGAGCACTTCGATCCCAAGATCGCGACGGCGCCGAACGGCAACTTCGTGGTGGTCTGGGAAGATGACCACGATGACAACGGCGTCGGTCAGATCTACGCGCGCGGCTTCGACCCGGACGGCAACGCGCGGTTCTCGCAGATCGCCGTGAACAGCGTGGATTCAGGCGAGCAGAGGCACCCGAGCGTCGCCATCGACGACTCGGGGAGATTCGTGGTGGCGTGGGAAGACGATCAGGACGGGAACGGCGCATATCAGATCCTGGCGCGCGGCTTCAATGCCAATGGCAGTGAGCGCTTCCACGATGTTACGGTGAACACGGTGTCGGGCGGTCAGCAGTCGAGGCCCGCGGTGGCCTGCGACGCCAACGGCAATTTCGTCGTCGCCTGGGAAGACGATCAGGACGGGAACGGGTACTATCAGATCTTGGCGCGCGGCTTCACTGCGGCCGGCGTTCAGCGCATCGCGACCTTCACCGTCAACAGCGTCGCCGCGGGTGAGCAGTTCAATCCGGCCATCGCCATGGATGCGGATGGTGACTTCGTCGTCGCTTGGGAAGACGACCAGGACGACGACGCCAACTTCCAGATCTATCATCGAGGTTTCACCGCCACGGGCGGCAACCGCTTTGCGCAGAGAGCGGTCAATACGAACACGGCGGGGCAGCACACCATGCCGTCGATCGGCATGGCGAACAACGGGAACTTCGTGGTGGCCTGGGAGGACGATCAGGACGACAACGGCTACTACCAGATCTATGCACGCGGGTTCACGATCACCGGCGCGGAGCGGTTCGGGGTGATGGCCGTGAACAGCGTGGCTGATGGTCAACAGCTTGCGCCTAGCGTTGGGATGCGCGGCGACGGTGCTTTTGCGGTGGCTTGGCAGGACGACCAGGACGACAACGGCGCGTATCAGATCCTGGGTCGCGATTTCACGGCCGGCGGCGCGCAGCATCGGGCGGATTTCACCATCAACAGCGACTCGAGCGGCCAGCAACGGTTGCCTGTGACTGCCATGGATGATCAGGGCCGCTTCGTGGTGGCCTGGGAGGACGACATGGACGGGAATGAGAAGGCGCTCATCCTCGTTCGCAATTTCAATTATTGAACTTTGAGGCGGCGGCCTGGCGATGCGGGGCCCCCGGGCGCGGCCCTCCCGCTTCAGAACGTGGCGTCGAGCTGGAGGCGACCGACGTGGCGGGCCTCGGCGGTGTCCTTGCCGAAGATGTAGAAATAGTCGCCCTGGATCTTCAGGGCATACCCGTTCACATAGTAATTGAGCCCGCCGCCGACCTGCTTTCCCTGCGTGTCGACGAGGTCGACGAGCTTCGGATCGGTGCCGCGCTCCGCGAAGATCTGGTCCCAGCGCGCGGCGACCTCGACCCGCTCGGTCAGCAGGAAGCCCGACTGGACGAAGTAGCCGTAACCCGACCGGGTCCACTCCCGCACGGGCGCGCCGTCGACCTCGCCCTCGAAGGAATCCCGCTCGGCGTGGCGCACCACGGCCTCGGCCGAGAGCGAGAAGCCGGCGTATTTGAAGACGAGATCCGCCGCGCCGTGCAGGTAGTCGGCCGCGCCGTGCGCGAGCGTCGTGCCATAGGTGCTGTTCTGGCGGTTGGTCTGGTGGTTGTAGGCGCCCGCGACGCCCACCGCGAGCCGGGGCTTCGCCTCGCGAGAGAGGTCGCCCTCCTGGTCGTCGTCGAACGCGCCGAACGGGCGGACCGCGAGCCGCGCCACCGCGAGCGGGCCGTGCTTCTGGCCGCCGAAGCGATTGCGCCCCTCGCCGCCGCCCACGAAGAGGTTGTACGACAGCTTGCCTCCCAGGCCGAAGAGATCGGGCGATGAGAGCATCAGGCCGACGTCGCGATCGAGCGTGAACTCGCGGACGGCGATCTGGCGATCGACCAGCTGGAGGGTGAACTCGCGCGTGGTCCGCGCCCGGTCGAACGGGACGAAGAACTGGCCGACACGCACGTTGAGATCGCGGATCCCGGTGTACTCGACGAAGGCGTCGAAGACGGGAGAGGGGCTGTCCTTCTCGAAGTCGTTGCCGCCGAAGGCGAGCTGCACGGTGTACTTGAGATCGGGCGAGAGGACATGGCCGCTCGTCGTGAGGCGCACCGTCTTCACGTTGATCTCGTTCGTGTCGTCCTCTCCCGTGTGCGTGATGGTCTCGCGGAGCTGCACGCGGGCCCGGATCGTGGACGAGAACTTGTCGTCCACCGTCTTGACGGTGAAGCCCTTTCCAGGAGCCGCCGTCACCTTGACGCCGCTTCCCTTGTCCTTCGCCGCCTCCGCCTGCTGCTTCTCCGCGCTGGCCCGCTCCTCGGCGGCCGCCTTGCGCTCGGCCTCGAGGCGCTCGATCAGCCCGCGCTGCTGCTGCTCGAGCTCCGCGACCCGGCGGCTCAGCGGCTCGACGCCGGCCGCCGCACCGGTCTCCTGCGGCGCCGGGGCCGGAAGCGGCGCCGGGGCCTGGGGCGGCGCCGCGGGCTGCTGAGCGGACGCCTGGGAGGGGAGCGCGGCGGCGACGAGCCAGAGCGCCGCTGCCGCGCGGACCGTGTGCGACTTCTTTCCGTTGATCGATTTCAAGCGCGTTGTTCCTCGGATCAAACCAGCTGCTGACGACGCACGGCGCACGACCCTCGACGCGCGGCGCGCACGGCCGGCACCAGCCGCCGGCGCGAACGCGCACCACGCCCTCGCAGGCGGCGGCCCCTCACTCCCCGGCCTGCGCTCCGCGTCCCACGCACGACGCGCAGACGAGAGGCCGCGGTCAGGAGCACCCGGCTGGGCAGCAGCGACGCCAGCAGGGAACCACCGAATGTGTCATCCAATATAACGGACGAAGATCTCTGTCAAGAGATGGATCGCGCCCACAAGGATCCCTGAATGCGGGCTCGCTCACCATCCAACGGGCCTTGGGACATCCGCCATACCGGACACCCGGAGCGGGCGGCGCCTCCGGATCAGGGAGGGCGCCGGATCGCGCGAAAGGGTTCCAACCGACGGCGAGGCAACTAAGATGGCCCCGACGCACGCACGAGGCGCTCCGATCGGGGCCCCGCCGCGGTGCGTAGGGATCTCATGAGCCAGAACCCGGACCGCAGCGATCCGCTCAACATCGCCGGCAGCCTGATCGCCGACAAGTACAGGATCGATCACGCCGTGGGCGAGGGCGGCTTCAGCGTCGTCTACAGGGCCGAGCACGTCATCTGGAAGCAGCCCGTCGCCGTCAAGTGCTTCACCCTCCTCGGGGGCGCGCCGGCCGAGCAGCGGGAGCAGCTGCTCCAGGCGTTCATCCAGGAGGGCAAGCTCATGACCGAGCTGTCCAGCCGCTCGGCCGCGATCGTCCAGGCCCGCGACATCGGCACGTTCAACGCGCCGGACGGGCAGTGGCTGCCCTACATGGTCCTCGAGTGGCTCGACGGCAGGCCGCTCGATCGGGTCCTCTTCGACGAGACGACCGACGGCGCGCCGGCGCGCGACCTGCGCGCGACGATGGCGCTGCTCGAGTCGGCCGCGATCGCGCTCGATCTCGTGCACTCGCGGAACATCGCGCACCGCGACATCAAGCCGGCGAACCTGTTCGTCGTCGGCCAGCCGCGCGACGCCTCGACGTTCGTGAAGGTGCTCGATTTCGGCATCGCCAAGGTGATGGCCGATCACGCGGCGGCGGCGACGGCGCTCGCCCAGACCGGCAAGGACATCACCGCGTTCACGCCGAGCTACGGCGCCCCCGAGCAGTTCAGCCGGACCCACGGCGCGACCGGGCCCTGGACCGACGTCTTCGCGATGGCGCTCATCATGATCGAGGTGATGCTCGGCGGAGCGCCGGCGCTGCAAGGCGACGACTACCTCCAGCTCGCGGTCGCGAGCCGCGATCCGTCGCGCCGGCCGACCCCGCGGACGCTCGGCCTCACGGTCAGCGACGAGGTCGAGGCGGTCTTCGCGAAGGCGCTCGCCGTCGCGCCGGCGGACCGCTTCCCCACCATGGGCCGCTTCTGGTCGGCGCTGCACCGGGCGGTCTTCCCCGAGGACCCGGCCTGGGCGCTCTCCACGGGCGGCGGCTCGCTCGCGCCCCCGCCCGGGGCGCCGTCGCCCCGCGCGTCCGCGCCGCGGCTCCCGTCCTCGCCGCGGATCTCGCTGCAGGCGCAGACCGCGCCGACGATGGCGGCGCCCTCCACGGCCCCGGGGCCGCCGCCCGCGCTGACGTCGCAGCCGGTCTCCGTGGCCGGCTCGAGCGCCGCGAGCGACGCGGCGGCGCCGAGGTCGAAGGGCCCGCTGCTCTTCGGCGGCGTCGCGCTCGCGCTCGCGGCCGGCGGCGCGATCACCTGGAGCTTGCTGCGCTCCGCGCCGCCTGAGGAAGAGGCGTCGCGGAGCGCGCCGGTCGCCACCGCGTCCGCCACCGCGGCGGCGCCGACGGCGGCCGCCACGGCCGCGGCGGCCGCGCTCCCCGAGCGGCGGACCGAGTGCCCTGCAGGGATGGTGCTCGTCCCGGGCGGCAAGTTCTTCATGGGCTCCGACGAGCCGGAGTTCAAGCTGTGGCAGCCCGCGCACAAGGTGACGATCGACACGTTCTGCATCGACGTCCACGAGGTGACCGCGGGCGACTACAAGGCGTGCTCGGACAAGGGAGAGTGCAAGCGGCCCCCGGCCGCGCCCGACTTCCCGAACACGAGCGGCGCGCCCGCCGCCGCGCACCAGAAGACGCTGACGGCCCTCGCCGAGCAGTGCACCTTCGGCAAGCCCGAGCTCGCGAAGCACCCGATCAACTGCTTGCCGTGGAGCCTCGCGAACGCCTACTGCGAGGTCCACGGCAAGCGCCTGCCGACCGAGGCGGAGTGGGAGTACGCGGCGCGCGGCTCCGACGGGCGCAAATTCCCCTGGGGCGACAAGCCCGGCGACCAGACCTTCATGAACGCGTGCGGCACCGAGTGCACGGCGTGGGAGAAGGCGCGCGGGCTCACGCTGAGCGAGCGCATGTACGACGCCGACGACGGCTTCTCCGGCACGGCGCCGGTCGGCTCGTTCCCGAACGGCAAGACGAGGTTCGGGGCCGACGACGTGGTCGGCAACGTGTGGGAGTGGACCGCGGACTGGTTCGAGACCTACAAGGACGAGGAGCAGGTGAACCCGAAGGGGGCGCCGGCCGGCGATCGCAAGGCGATCCGGGGCGGCGCCTACAACGGCGGCTTCGCGCTCTGGCTCAACCCGGCGTTCCGCTACCACCAGCTCGCGACGGCGAGCGCGCCGGGCATCGGCTTCCGCTGCGCCGCGCGCCTGTAGCCGTGCCGGTCCCCACGTCCCAGCTCGCGAACCCCTCCATCGCCGGCCCGCTCGGCACGCTGGCGTTCTCGCAGGTACGCCCGCTGAGCTCGTCGCTCGCGCTGCGCGCGATCCGGTGGCACCAGAGCCTGGAGCGGCTCGGGGTGGTCCTGCCGTTCGCGCTGGTGCACGACGCGGGCCTGCTCTTCTCGACGCCGCGCGAGCAGCTGGAGCTCGGCCCGCGCTGCGACCCGAGGGAGCTCGCGGGCCGGCTCCGGGACGCGGAGCGCATCGTGGAGGGGTACCGGGCGGTGCTCCGGGAGCTCGCCGAGAGCGAGGCCGCGCGGTGCGCGGCGCAGCTCCGGATGAGCGACGATCTGGTCACGGTCGTGCTGTCGCGCCTCTTCGGCGCGGTCGCGGCCCGGACCCACACGCCGCCGGCCTACCGCGCGATGCTCCCCGCGGACGCGGCGCTCTTCGAGGGGATCGAGCCGCAGCTCCGCGGGCTGTTCCTGTCGGCGCGGCGCGAGTTCGAGCAGCGGGCGCTGGAGGCGCTCGACGTCTCCCGGCTGTACGTGCTCACGATGTCGGACGCGCTCGACATCGAGACGCTGCGCCTGTTCGGCATGCTGGGCTCGGAGGCGTCGGCCGGGGCGCTCGCCCAGGTCGATCTGCTCGCGGCGCTCTCGTCGCCCGAGGCGAACGACATCGTGAATTTCTCGCTGGAGATCCTGCCGAGCGTGCTCGAGACGAAGACGCGCCCGGCCGCGGGCACGACGGCGGCGCACGGCTACTCGGGGCTGGGCACGCGCGGCTCGATCGACAGCATGGTGCTGACGGAGCTCGCGTGGGACGACATGGAGCTGGCGCGCCGCATCGCGGACAACGAGGTGCTGTATTTCGCGCGCGAGCAGAGCCGGGACGAGCAGCGGCGCATCCACTACCTGCTCATCGACGCGTCGGCGTCGATGCGCGGCGATCGCCAGACGTTCGCCCGGGGGATGGCGATCGCGACGGGCAAGCGGCTGTTGCTGGAGGGCGAGGACGTGGCGTTCCGCTTCTTCGACGCGCGGCTGTACGAGCTCTACCGGGCGAAGAACGGGCAGCTGCCGACGGCGCACCTCCTGTCGTTCAAGGGGGAGCGGGGCCGGAACCCGGCGCGCGTGTTCGCGGAGCTCGCTACGGATCTGGATCTGACGCGGCACCACGACCCGCGCACGCCGGTGGTGCACCTCTTCACGCACGCGGCGCTCTACATCCCGCGGGAGATGGTGCAGGCGGTGCAGAGCCACGCGCACATCTCGGCGGTGTTCATGCTGCCGTCCGGGGGGGAGCTGGACCTCGACTACCTGGATCTGCTGGATGCGCACTGGGTGGTGGACCACGCGACGGTGGCGAGTGGGGCGGCTCGGGCCAGCGCGGCGAAGGCGATCCTCGGGGAGAAAGACCGGCAGGACCGGCCCGAGGAGGGAGGTTCTGCCGCACGGCGCCTGGGGGCCCCGCCGAACTCGCACGTGGCCTGAGCCTTGCCCGCTGGGCAAGGCTCAGGCCACGTGCTCAAACATCGGCCCATCCCCCAGGCGCCGTGCGGCAGAACCTCCCTCCTCGGGCCTACGGATATTGAGGGAGAGATGGGGAACGGACCATCCCCCAGGCGCCGTGCGGCAGAACCTCCCTCCTCGGGCCTACCGAAATTGATGGGGAGATGGGAAGCGGCTTTTCCTTCAGTGATGCGCTATCAAGCCCCGCATCTCGAACGGGTTCACCTGGTACTCCTCCTCGGTAATGAAGTCGTCGATGCCGAGCCACTCCGCCAGAGGCCGGCATTCATCCGCCTTCCATGGGGCCACGAGCGCCGCGATCTCCTCGGGCGTGCGCGGGTAGACCTTGACCCCGGCGAGGGAGCCGGCGCTGCTCAGCTGGCCGGCCGCCGCGGCGCCGCGCGACATGATGAAGCTGAGCGCCAGCACGCTGCCAGGAGCGCAGAACGCGTGCAGCTTCCGCAGGATGTCGCGCGAGCTCTCATCGTCCATCATGTAGAGGATGCCGATGCCGCCCACCGCGATGCGGCGCTCTGCGCCGAAGAACTGCGCCGCCGCCGCGAGCAACGGCGATGGGTCTCGCACGTCGGCCTGGATGTAGCGCATGTTCGGCTTGTCAGCCAAGATCTGCTCGCCGTAGATCACGCTCACCGGGTCGACGTCCGAAAACAGGATGCGCGCATCAGGCAAGTAGTCGTTGAGATGGCCCTGCGTCGGTAGCCCCGAGGCGAGATCAAGCACGTTCGTGATACCCGCCTCGGACCATTGCTGCCCCACGAGCTGGATGAACCAGCGGTTGAGCTTCGCATACTTCGGATACGTGGGTACGAGCTTCATGATCGCCGTGGCGGCGACGCGATCCACCTCGTAGTTGTGGTGTCCTCCGAGAACGTAGTCGTACACCCGACCGACGTGCGGCTTGGTCGTGTCAATCTCCATGGTTTCCTCCCTAGAGTGAGCTCACGGCGCGCTCGTCAACGGCCGCGGTACAACCCAGCAGCCCCTCGCTGCGGGCGCGAACTGCTACACACATCGAGCCCTTCCCGCCGCAGCGCATAGAGGATACCGCTCTGAAGATTGGCCAGGACCACGATGCCCGCGAGGTGGGCGTCCTGATCGCTCAGCGCGCGGGCTGCCTCGGGGCGAATGCCGACCAGCACCGGGTGGGTGCCGAGGAGGTCGAGCGCACGCGCGGTGCGCACGAGCGCGTCGACGGCCTCCGCGTCCATCGCCGGCACGCCGGTCACATCGATGATCGCGGTGCGCGCTTGCCGGTCCACCACCTCCCGCAACAGGCACTCGGTGATCCTCCCCGCCCGCTCGGTATCGAGCTTTCCAATGAGCGGCAGCACCAAGATATGATCATACACGGGCATGATCGGCGTCGAGAGCTCGATGATCACCCGGCGCAGCTCGCGCTCGCGGTTATGGATGGCGCGCTCGAGCGCGAGCTGCATCTCGTCGCGCTGGACGCCGACCTCGCGCTTCTCCTGATCTGCCACCGCGTCCACGAGCAGCGTCAGGTAGTCGTTCACGAGCGTCACCGCCTCCCGCGCTTCTGGCGTACTGCCGGGCAGACGCGCCAGCACCTCGCGCAAGAGGACGCGGCTCAGTCCGAGGAGGGCCCGCAACCCGAGCCCCTGCTGCCCGAGCTTTTGCCCGAGCGACAGGACGGGCGCCGTGTCGCCGGCAGAGGAAAAATGGAACAGCTCGTCGAGGATCTGCTGCGCGACCTGCGGCAATCGAAAGGGTGGGAGACCGCTGCGGTTGTGTAGGGCGTTGTCCTTGAGCACCTTCGCCGCGCTCTTCGCCAGCGCTTGGCGCTCCGGGCCGATCCAGCTCTGCATAGGAGGTCCCCTTCCTTGGCCTTGGCCGTGTTATGTCGTATGGGTGCTCACAAAGTGGGAGAGCAGGCCGCCCTCGGATCGCGCTTGTTGATCTGAGCTCCAGGCTGGAGTGGACCTCGGCCTCCTGCCGCAATCCACTCACCATGCAGGCGAATGTGTGGCTTCGCGAGGAACGCGCCCCCGAGATGCGGTCTCACGCCCCCGCGCTGTGAATCTATAGTATCAGTGTCCTGACTGTCTATGTTCCATGACAAAAGCAGCCTGCAGCGGCGTGACCACCGCACAAGGTGTGGCCCGCGCCTCGCCGCTCCTGGGCCTGCCGCCGACCGGCTCCAGCACGCCCATGTCGCCCGAACGCGCACCCGGCACCACGTTTCCAGCGTGAAGCGCGCGCTTCCGCCGGGTCCGGTCAGCCGCGTACGTCTGGGGATCGTTACGGAGTTCTGCCGTGATACGCCGGCTCATTGCCGGGCTTCCACTTGATGTTGCAACCGATGCTCGGGCGCTGGTCCGAGGGGACGGGCGCCGAGGAGAGCACCGCGTCGATGGCGGCGCGGAGATCGCGGCCCGTCACGGGGACGCCGTTGCCAGGGCGGCTGTCGTCGAGCTGACCGCGATAGACCAGCCGGCGATCGGGGCCGAAGAGGTAGAAGTCCGGCGTGCACGCGGCCCGGTACGCCCTGGCGACCTGCTGCGCCTCGTCGAGGAGGTACGGGAAGGTGTAGCCGACCTCGCGCGCCTCTCTGGCCATCGCCTCGGCGTTGTCGGCTGGATACGCGACGATATCGTTCGAGTTGATGGCCACGATGGCCACGTCGTCTGCAGCATAATCGCGTCTCAACCGGGCGAGCTCGTGGCGGATGTGCTTGACGAACGGACAATGATTGCAGATGAACATCACGAGGAGCGCCCGCTGCCCGGTAAAATCCGACAGCGCGACCTGCTTTCCTGTGAAGTCGGGCAGCCTGAAGTCGGGCGCCGGGGTGCCCAGCTCAAGCATCGTGGACGGGGTGCGTGCCATGACAGGATTCTCCTCTCGCTGTGACGGCGCGCACCCTACCACGCCGCGGCCCCCGCCGCTGAACACCTCCCCCGCCTTCGCGACCGCGGCGGCCGTCCTCTGGCGCGCGCTCCCCTGCCCTCTCCAGCGCCGAGGCGCCTCCCTGAAGGTCTGAGCGCCTGTCCCGGCAGGACCACGAGGCGCCCGCGGGGCGCGGCGATCACCTCGGGAAGTGGCGCTCGATCATCGAGAAGAACGCCGCCCCGCCCGGCTCGCCGCCGATGCTCCAGTACGTCACCCCGCCGAGCCCGCCCCGCTCGGCGACGGCGACCTTCTCCTCGAGCGACGCGAGGTCCTCGAAGAAGACGCGCTCCCCGCTCGCGAGGAGCCGGTTCGGCGATCTCCCCGCCGCGAGCCGCCCGCCCTCGTCGTCCGGGCACCAGCTCATGTGGCCGGTGCTCGTCTCGTAGCCGTCGCCCGCGAGCTCCAGGCACTTGCTGAGCGGCTCGCACCCCACCACGGCGCCCCCGCTCTCCGGCGCCTCGGGCCCGACGAGACCATAGTTCGGCAGCCCGAAGATGAACTTCTCGCGGCGCGCGCCGCCGTCGAGCGACCCGATGTACGAGACGGTCTCCTCGAGCCAGCCGAGCGGCGCGACCGGGCCCACGTGCGCTCCGCCGTGCCAGTGGTAGTCGTAGCTCATCACGTGCACGTGATCCGCCGAGGCGCTCAGCGCCTCGTAGTCGAATACGCCCTTCGCGGACGCGACCGCCGGCACCGCGAGCGAGAGCTCCTTTCCACGCGCGTGGAGGGCGCCCGCGAGCTGGTCGATGAACGCCGAGAACGCGGCCTGCTCGGCCCGGACGGTCTCGCCCGGCCCGAGGACGGACGAGAGGTGCTCGTAATCGATGTCGATCCCGTCGTAACCGTTCTCCATCACGAGCGCGACGATGCCCTCCACGTGCCTCGCCCGGAGCGCAGGATCGTGGAGCATGGCGTGCACGGCGACGACGTCGGGCCGGTCGATCGCGGCGATGAGGGGGATGAGCCGGGTCCGCGCGCCGCCGGGCGTCGTGCGGTCAAGGACGCGCCGGTCGTGAAAGCCGGCGAACGGGGCCTCCCGGCCGCGCGGGTGGTTCTCGAAGCGGGTCGGCGAGGCGACGCGCCACCACTTCGGGTGCACGGCGTCGAACGCCCCGGCGTGGGCCGCGAAGGTGTCGTATCCGAGCTCCGTCGACTCGGGATCTCCAAGGAACTCATGCAGCCACCCGCAGAAGCGGTGATCGCCCGGCGCGCGCGTCGCCTGGCTCGCGCGCTGCGCCCCGGGCGCGGCCGACGCGGAGAGCTCGGCGCTCCCCACCTCGTCGAGCAACGGCGCGCGCTCGCCCCCCGCGCCACCGCAAGAGATGGAGAACGCGGCAGAGCAGGCGAGCATCAGAGTCTGGTGAAACAGCTTCATATCGGCCGCGCTCTAGCAGCCCGCCGCCGCATCGACAGCCCGGTTCTCACGCTTCCGCGGGCTGCCTCACGCCGAGCCGGCGATGCGCCGTTTGACGGCTACTCCATCCCCGCGCCCCTAAGGAATCCCCCTTATTTGGCAGCCCTTTTCAGCGGAAAATTGAACAGGGAGACGGGGA
This sequence comes from Sorangium sp. So ce327, assembly GCF_051530205.1. NCBI lineage: Bacteria > Pseudomonadati > Myxococcota > Polyangiales > Polyangiaceae > Sorangium > Sorangium sp. So ce327. The sequence continues at coordinate 8,986,980 of NZ_CP150330.1, forward strand.
GACAGGGAGTATTTTGAAATTTCCCTCCCCGCCTCCCCGTCTCCCTGTGAATTTTCCGAAGAATTCGAGGAGATGCCTCGATCCCTCGCCCCTCACGCCGCGCCCACGCGCCTCGCGGCGCCGGCGGCCGGGCCAGCGACGTCGCCCGCGCACGCGCCCGCGGCTCCCTCGGCCAGGGCCGGTGTACTACGCTCGCTCCCGGCATGACCCAAGGCGTCCGCCCCCTGCACGAGCTCCGCGACGAGGCCCGCTCCGCGCTGGCCAGGAGCGATCTCACGCGCGCGCGCGACGCGCTCTTCAGCGCCCTCCAGCACACCATCGCCCGCGAGGAGGAGTACGTCGCCATGACGGACGAGCTCCGCGACGTGCTGGTCCGGCTCGGCGACGCGCGGAGCGCGCTCACCGTCTCCTGGTACGGCGGCAACGAGCAGAGCCAGCGCCCGCTCATCGCCAAGGTCCCGCCCATCGACCGCGCGCGCACCGTGCTCGCCTGGGCCGAGCGCGAGCAGGACCCCGAGCGGCAGAAGCGGCTCTACGGCCGCGCCGCCGACGAGTACGAGGCCGCCGGCCTCGTCGCGCAGGCCGCCATCGCCCGCGAGCGCGGCCAGGACTTCGCCCGCGCCCGCGCCCTCTGGTCGCGCCTCGCCCAGCTGCTCTCCTCGTCGGGCAGCGACCTCTACGCCGCCGGCCTCGCCCGCTTCAACCTCGCCCGCACCTCGCTCCGCACGGGCGACGCCGCGGCGGCGCGCGAGGCCGTCTTCGCCTCCGTCCACCTGCTCGAGGAGGCCGCCGACAGGTACGAGACCATCGGCCAGCGCGAGCGCGCCTTCGACTGCTACCAGGTCCTCATCGCCGTCGGGCGCGAGAGCCGCGCCTTCGAGCACGTCCTCGAGGGCTACGTGAACGTCATCCGCATCCTGCGCGAGGACCACCTGCGCTACTACGCGCTCCAGTCCTACGAGGAGGCCGTCGCCGCGGCCGAGAAGCAGGGCGAGATCTCCGCCGCCGCCACGCTCGCCCGCGAGATGGCCGCGTACGCCCGGAAAGAGGGGCTCGTCGCCGTCGCCAACTTCGCCGTGCTCGCGCAGGCCCGCCTCTGGCAAGAGGTGTCCGCCGTCTCGCAGAAGCGCGCCGCCCCGCCCGAGATCGCCGAGAACGCGCTGCTCGCCGCCGTGATCGCGCTCGGCGAGGCGGGGCAGTACAGCAAGGTGGGCAGCGTCTACCGCGCCCTCACGCAGCTGCCGCTCGAGGAGACCCGGAAGAAGCACTACGCCCGCGCCGGCCGCCGCTACGTGAACGCGCAGGACCTGCCGATCGACGCCGCGCCGCTGCCCGCGCACCTCCGCCACGAGCTCGGCTTCCCCGACGTCTGGCACATCGATCTGGTCGAGTGGGAGCAGGCCGGCAGCGCCGCCCAGGCGTGCGGCGACATCGTGCTCGACCCAGCGCAGTGGTCCGAGGTCACCCGCCGCCGCGCCATGCTCGCCCGGCTCACCGCGCTCGCCGTCGAGGGCGCGACGCCTGAGGCCACCCCCGCGCAGCAGCTCATCAGCCTCGCGGAGCTGCTCGCGACGGTCGAGCTCTACACGATCCTCTCGCCGCTCGAGCGCCTGTTCCGCCGCGCCGAGCCGAAGATCCGGGTGGCCGTCGTCCGCGCGCTCTCCCACTTCCTCTACAAGCGCACGTTCATCACCATCCGCGACGCGCTCGTGGATCCCGACCCCACCGTGGTCCACGAGGCCGCCCGCGCGCTGGAAGAGCTCCGCTTCGCCCACGCCTTCGATCCGCTCGCCCGCATCTACCGCGAGTCGCAGGCCGCCGCCGTGCGCGCCAGCGCCGTGCGGGCGATCGCGAAGATCGACACCCTCGAGGCCGGCGAGATGCTCCTCGGCATCCTCCAGCACGAGGGCGCCGAGGAGCGCGCCGTGGCCGTCGAGGCGCTCAAGCGCGTGCGCGGCATGAAGTTCGTGGAGCTCGCCCGCGGCTCGCTCTCCGAGCTGACAGGCTCCGCGCAGGCGGTGGTGCGAGAGATCCTCCAGAGTCGTGGCCTCAGCCCCTGAGCGCGCCTGCACGACCTCGCGCCTGCACGACCGCACGCCCGCCGGCCGCGCGGGGCTCCACACCGAACCACAACGGAGCAGCTCGGGGGTGATCCGCTGTCCGGGCAGCGAGCGCAGACTGCGCCTGGCTCCTCCCCTCTCTCACGCACCAGAAACCGCGCCTCGGACGAGCCTCAGACGAGGACGACGAGTAACCCCGCGATTGTGCGCTGCGGCAAAGGGATTCCCCTAACGAGTTTGGTTCTCGCAGCGCTTCTGGAGGGTGCACGTCGACATCCAGTCGGGATACCCTGCACGCGCCAATCCAACTCATCCCGAGAGATTCTCGGAGCGCGATGACGTAAGCATGGAAGCGGACGGAGCGCTTGGGGGAGCGCTGGGAAACCGCCGTCCGGGCTCCCGATGGTGCGCTGCTCGACACAGGTCGACTTCTCAGCGCGCCACCGGCGGCTCTTGTCTCGTGTGGGCAGCAGCTGGGCGCCGTATCGCGGCGCCCAGCTGCCCGCCTCGAGCGCGCCGCTCCGGCGGCGACGCGGCGGCTGGAGCGCGGCCGCGCCCCGGCGCAGGGCGGCGAGAGCTCGACCCGCGGGCGCTCAGCTGCGGAGGATCGACCTCGACCCGCGGGCGGGCGCTCAGCTGCGGAGGATCGACTCGAGCGCGGGCACGATGCGGGCGTAGCGGAACTTGTATCCGAGCTCTTCCGCCCGCCTGGGATAGACGCGCTGCCCGGTGGTGACGATCTCGGCCGCGTCGCCCATCCCCAGCTTCACCACGGCCTCGGGCACGCGGAGCCACGACGGCCGGTGGAGCACCGCGCCGATCGCCTGCGCGACCTCGTCGCCGGTCTGCGCGTTCGGCGCGGTCATGTTGAAGGGGCCGCGCACCGCGTCGTTGTCCAGGGCGAGCAGGGTCATCCCCACGACGTCGTCGCGGTGGATCCACGAGATGACCTGTTTTCCGTCGCCGACGGGCCCGCCAAGGAAGAACCGGAAGGGGGCGATCATCTTGTCGAGCGCGCCGCCGCCCTCGCCGATCACGACGCCGATGCGCAGCTGCACCGAACGGACGCCGTGCTGCTCCTCGACGGCGCGGGCCGCCTCTTCCCAGCGGACGACGACGTCGGCGAGGAAGCCCTCGCCGGGCGCCGCGTCCTCGTCGAGCACCTTGTCGCCCGGCTGCGGGCCGTAGTAGCCCACGGCGGACGCGCAGAGGAACGCGCTCGGCTTGCGCTTGGCCTTGCCGATCGCCTCGCCCATGAGGCGGGTCGTGTCGACGCGGCTCCTCAGGATCTCGCGCCGCGCCTCCTCGGTCCACCGCTTGACGATGGTCTCGCCCGCGAGGTGGATGACCGCGTCCACGCCGTCGACCTCCTCGAACCACGGCCCCGGGGCGTCCGAGCTCCACGACACGACGCGCGCCTCGGGCAGCGCCGCCTGCGTCCGCGCCACGTCGCGCGTCAGCACCGTCACCCGATCACCCCGCGCGAGCAGATCCTTCACGAGACCGCGCCCGATAAACCCGCTGCCGCCAGTGACAAGAACCGTCTTCACGCGATCTATCTATCACGGCTCGGACGGAGGCGGGGCTTCCCTTCGAGCGCCGCTCCGGGAGCGCTCGGACGGCCTGCAGCTGTCCAGTCGTGACGCCGAGCGCTGGAGACGGTAAGACGCGGGACGTGATGGATGACCTAGAGACCTTCAAGAAGCTTCCTCTCGGCGGCCTCGATCGCCGCTCGCTCGTGGGCTCGCTGGCCGAGCACGGCGCGCGCGTGGCGACCGAGCAGCTCGCGGCGCACCGCGCCCGAATCAGCCCGGCGGGCGCGCGCATCGCCCCGGACACGGCGGTGCTGATCCTGGGCGGCTCGAACGGCATGACCCGGGCGCTCGCCCTGCAGCTGCTCTTCGGGGAGCGGGCCGCCGTCTTCGCCGTGCACTTCGACAGCGAGAAGATGCAGATCGGCCCGCACCACGTGAAGGCGATCTCGGACGCGGCGGCGGCCGAGGGGCTCACCGCGCGCTTCTGGAACAACGACGCCACGAGGCCGCAGGTGATCGACGAGGTCGTCGCCGCGCTGAAGGAGCGGTATCGGGCGGTGCACCTCGTGAACGGCATCGCGGCCGGCGCGATGAAGCGGTACGCGGAGCACGGGCCGACGAAGGTGAAGGACCTCGACGTCGCGTTCGATCCGGTGCTCCAGATCCCTGATTTCTCGCGCCCCGAGAACATCCGCAAGCTCGGGCTCGTCGAGGTGGACGTCGCGAACGACGCGGACATCGAGCGGACCAACAAGTTCATGGGCACGTCGTCGCTCCTGTGGGTCGAGCCGCTCGCCGCGGCGGGGCTCATCGCGAAGGGCGAGAGCGTGGTCTCCTTCTGCGACTACGACTACCCGAGCGACGATCCGGTCTACGCGATGGGCCCGCTCGCCGGCGCGAAGATCCTCCAGCGCAAGACGATGGCGGAGATCCGGGAGCGGTTCGGGGCGAAGACGGCGCGCATCTGCTATCCGGCCCTGGCCACGACGGCGCTCGGGGCGATCCCCGGCGGGCTGCTGATGTACGGGCTCAGCACGCAGATCTTGAAGGAGCGCGGGCAGTTCAAGGACGTCATCGATCTCGCGGGCGAGACGATGGAGATCTGGCGTCCGAGCTGGGACGGGAGCGATCTGCGGGTGGACGCGGCCTACCAGGCGTGTCTGCCGGAGTTCAACAAGCGCAAGGAGCAGATCGGTCCGAAGGACGTCCCCGGCGCGTTCCGGCAGCTGTTCGAGTGAGCCTTTGCGCGCGGGGCCTCGGCTCCGCGCGCCGCGCTCCACGGCCGGCCGCGCTGCTCGCGCGGCCGGCGGACCGCTCTAGCCTTCAGCCCGCGCGACCTCGGGCTCGAGCCGGGCGACTTGGACCTTGTCGGACATCCGGATGATCCCCACCCAGGCAAGCACGCGGATGACCTGATAGGCCGGGTCGATCTCGAACCACCGCACCGCGAAGTTCGGGCTCATCGCGTACTTGTGGTGGTTGTTCTGGAAGAGCTCGCCGAGCGTCACGAAGTCGAGGACCAGCGTGTTGCGGGAGTCGTCGTCGCTGTTGAAGTTGCGGTAGCCGTAGCGGTGGCCGCACCAGTTCACGATCGCCCCGTGCAGCGGGCCCATGGTCCAGTGGAGCGGGAGGAACAGGAACTGCCACCAGTGCGAGGCGAAGGCCACGTAGAAGAGCACGTAGCCGGTGCCCCACGCGAGCCGGCCGATCCACGCGTTGCCGATGCGGTCGAGCGCGGGCCACTCGGGGTAGCCGCCGAGGAAGCGCGGCTCCACGTCGGCCGTGCCGTCGTAGATCGCGTCGTAGCGGTGCGCGGTGTCCAGCATCATCCGGACGACATTCGAGTAGTACCGCGGCGAGTGCGGATCCTTCGGCGTGTCGCTGTACGCGTGGTGCATGCGGTGCAAGATCGCGTAAACCCAGGGCACGAGGTACGACGAGCCCTGCGTGAGGTACGTGAGGAAGTGGAAAATCCGCTCCCATGGCTTCGACATCGTGAACATCCGATGCGAGGCGTACCGGTGCAGGAAGAAGGTCTGGAAAAAGACCGAGAGCGTAGAGTGGGCGATGAGAACGATCGCGATCTCCATGTTCGCGTCCTAACCCGGTGACGCGCGGCAGGGGGTCAGCTCACGGTCACGATTCCGTAACGGGCGCCGGATCCGCGCGGCCTCGGGTCACCTCTATCTTCGCGAGATTCCGAGGGATTCCGCGGAAATTCCCGTGATTGTCCGTGATTGATCGAGTCCGTTCATGGTAACAGCGGTGTCGTGAAGGCCGTGATCATCGGTGCGGGCCGGGGCAGCCGGTTGCGTCATCTGACCGAAGAGCTGCCGAAGACGCTGGTCCCGATCCTCGGGCGCCCGATGCTCGACGGCATCCTCGAGGCGCTCGCCGCGGGCGGCTTCCGGCGGTCGGACATCGTGTTCGTCTGCGGCTACAAGGCCGACGTCATCCGGGCCGCCTACCCGGATCTGACGTACGTCGAGAACCGCGACTGGGAGCAGAACAACATCCTTCTCTCGCTCCTCTGCGCGCGCGAGCACCTCGAGGGCGGCTTCGTCTCGACGTACGCCGACATCGTCTACCGGCCCGAGATCGTGGCGGGGCTGGTCCGCTCTCCGCACGACATCGCGCTCGCCTGCGACACGGACTGGCGGCGCCGCTACGTGGGCCGCTCGCAGCACCCCGAGACCGACGCCGAGAAGCTCCGCGCCGGCGGCCCCGGGGGGGATCGCGTCCTCCAGATCTCGCGCCGCATCCCTTCGGAGTCCGCGACCGGCGAGTTCATCGGGGTGATGAAGCTCTCGGCGCGGGGCGCCGGGCAGTTCCTGGCCGCCTTCGACGCCGCGCGCGACGCCTTCTCGGAGCGGCCGGAGTTCCGCGAGGGCCGCACGTTCCAGCGGGCCTACCTCATCGATCTGCTCCAGCACATGATCGAGTCCGGCGCCGACCTCCACAAGCTCGACACCCACGGCGGCTACATGGAGATCGACACCCTGGAAGACGCGTCGATGGCCGACGCGTGGTGGCGCGGCGCGCCCTGAGGCTCTGATCCGTTCTAGAGGGCGTCGGCGAAGGTCGCGCCCTGGGCGAGGAGGCCGGGGAGACCGCCGGTGTGCAGGAACAGCACCCGCTTGCCCGAGAGCTCGCCTCGCTCGGCCAGGTCCCAGAGCCCGGAGAACGCCTTGCCCGTGTACACGGGGTCGAGGACGAGGCCCGACAGCCGCGCCACCTGGAGGATCCGCGCTCGCTGCTCCGGCGTGGACACCCCGTAGGCAGGGCCCTTCGCCGAGTCGTCGATCACGAGGTGGGCGGGCGAGCCGAGGCGCGGATCGAGCGCGCGCGCGTCGTCCATGATCCCGACCACGATCCGCGCGAACGTCGCCCTGTCCTCGCAGACCGCCATCGAGCGCACCTCGCCGGCGACCTCGTAGCGGGCCGCGCCGAGCGCCGTGCCCGCCGCCGTCCCGCCGGAGCCGCACGCGTGCACGATGACGTCGAACGGCTTGCCCCCCGCGAGGCCGAGATCGAGCTGCTTCCGGATCTCCTCCATCGCGCGCACGTAGCCGAGCGCGCCGAGGCCGTTCGAGCCGCCCTCGGGGATCACGTACGGCCGTCCGCCCGCCGCGCGGATCTCGGCGGCGGCCTCGGCCATCAGGGCGCCGCGGTCCCTGTACGCCTCGGGCGAGATCAGCCGGATCTCCGCGCCGGCGAGCCGGTCGAGCAGCACGTTGCCCTCGAGCGGCGCGGCCGCCGACGGATCGCTCGTGCGCAGGAACAGCACCGAGCGCAGGCCGAGCGAGGCGCTCACCAGCGCGGTCGCGCGCGCGTGGTTCGACTGGAGGCCGCCGCAGGTGATCACGCAGCCTGCGCCCTCCTCCCGCGCGGCGGCGAGCAGGTACTCGAGCTTGCGGATCTTGTTGCCGGCCTCCGCGCCCGCCGTCATGTCGTCGCGCTTCACGTAGAGGTCGACGCCGAGCGCCTCGGCGAGCCGCTGCGGGCGCTGGATCGGTGTCGGAAGGTGGCTCAGCGCGAGTCGTTTGCGCATCGTTTCTCCCCTCTGTCTGCCAGGGGCGCCCGCTGCTGTGCGCGGGCGGGCCGCCCTCGCAACCGCCCTCTAGCACCCTGGGCGGCCCTCGTCTGCTGTGTCCCGCGCGAGCTCGGCCGAGGGCCCGGCGCGCCCTGGCCAGCTCAGTGGATCACGCCCAGCTTGAGCGTGAGCAGGTACTGATCGGGGAGCTCGGCGCCCGCGGCGTCGTCGAAGGCGCCGCCCGGGAACAGGACCCCGGCCTCGGTGCCGAACTGGAGGGTGACGAGCCTGCCCATCGCGATGCGCGCGTCGACGCCGAGGTCCAGCTCGACGCCGAGATCGCGGCGGCGGCTGTCGCCGCCGTCGTAGTTGCCCAGGCTGCCGCCCGCCCGCGGGGCGCCGTAAGGATCGACCAGATCCGAGGTCGCCTCGGCGATGACCGCGCCCGCCTTGAGGTCGAGCCAGCGCGCCGGCCGCACGAGGATGCGCGGGTTCACGTAGGCGGCGCCGGGCACGCCGCCCTTGGACGGCAGCGATCTGATGCCTGGCTCGGGGGACGCGGCGAAGAGCTCCCGCTCGGCGATCGTGGCGGCGCGCGCGGTCTTCCAGGCGAGCACCTCGTCGAACAGGAGGAGCCCGACGTTGTGGCTCGGGTCGAAGGTGAAGCGCCGCGACACGCCGTCCGTCGGGTCGTCGTCGCCCGAGGCGTAGCCGGCCTCGATCTCCGTGACGACGCGCCCCCACCGCCCGGCTGGCCGCCCCCCGCGGCCCGCGACGTGCACCGCGCCGAGCGTCGCCGCGCCGCCGACCGAGCGCACCACCACGGGCGAGCGCCCGAACCCGCGGCCGGAAGGAGGCGGGGGCCCGCTCGGGGCGAACGACGCCGACCCGAGGATCACCGCGGCCTCGAGCTCGCCGTAGATGTGGGCGCCGCCCCCCGGCACCGGCGCGTTGAATTTGCCTGCCACGTCGAGGATGCCGGCCGTGAGCACCTCGTTGAACCGGGCCGCGCTCGTCTTCGCGCGGCGCTCGCGCGCCTGCCGCCGCATGGCGCCGTAGATCCCGATCTCGCCGCGCCGCTCTCGCCAGAGCGCGGACACGACCGCCTGGAAAGCGCGATCGCCCTCGCCTTCGTCCTGCCCCTCGACGTCGTTTCCGAGCAGGTCGGCCGCGTTGTCCTCGAACACGAGGTCGGCCGCGACGGTCACGTGGAGCGGCCCGCCCTTCCCCATCGGCGTGGCCGCGAAGAGGACGCGTTCCATGAGCGATCCGCGCTCGTGGTCGCCGAAGACGCTCGCGTGCTCGCCGTCGTTGACGACCAGCCCCATCCCCCAGTGCGCGCTCTGCTGGCCCACCCGGACGACGCCGAGCGCCCACGGCAGCTCCAGGTAGAGGGTGCGCGGGTGCACCTCGTACCACGCGAGGGCGGCGCGCGCGTCGCGCACCTGCTCGACGTCACGCGTGGTGTCCCCGGCGATGAGCCCGCGGACGACGTCGATCTGCGCCACGATCGAGGCCTTGTCCTTGAAGTGGAAGCGCGGCGAGAGGCGCAGCCAGTGGGCGATGTACTGGCTCTGCCCGAGCGTCGTCGCGCCCGGAGCCGACAGGGGCGGCGCCCGGAGCGGCAGATCGCTCATGGCGCGGTAGCGGAGCTGGTACTCGCCCTGCAGCGAGAACGTCGACCGGGTGGGATCCGGCGGGGGCGGCGGCTTGCGGCCGGTGTCGAGCACGAGCCGCTCCTCGAAGTCGTCGGCGGCCGGAGCGGCTGGCGCGGCCGGCGCGGCCGGCGCGGCCGGCGGGGCTGGCGGAGAGCCTTGCCCGGAGCTCGCTCCTTCGACGGGCTGAGCGGCGCTCGGCGAGCCGTGCCCGGAGCTCGCTCCTTCGACGGGCTGAGCAGCGCTCGGCGAGGCGAGCGCGACAGCAAACGCAAGGGGGGCGAGGGTGACGAAGGCGAAGCGCATCGGAAGCAAGCAGCCGCTCACCAGCGCCCGGCCGGGAACGCGCGCCCGAAGGATATGCGGATCGATCCCCGCGGGGCACTGGATTCTTCCGCCAACGGCGAGCAGCTGGCTTTTCGCGGGGCATCCGCCGCTCTAGCGTGCGCCTTCGTGACCCTTTCCACGCCGAGCGCCGCCGCTGGTTCTCCTTCTTCGCCGCCTCCTCCGCCTCCGTCAGATCCGTCGCGTCCGTCACGTCCGTTGCTCCTCGGCCGATCGCTCTCGCTCGCGGATCTCGAGGAGGTCGCGCGGCGCGGTCGTCCGGTGGCGATCTGCGCCGAGGCGCGCGAGCGGGCGGCGGCCTCGCGCCGGGCGATCGACGCGATCGCGGCGGCGGGCGACGCTGCGCCGGCGGTGTACGGGATCAACACCGGCTTCGGCGCGCTCGCGGAGACGCGCATCGCGGATCACGACATCCGGGCGCTCCAGCGCAACCTCGTGCGGAGCCACGCCTGCGGGGTCGGGCCGGAGCTCGGCGAGGCCGAGGTGCGCGCCATGATCGTCCTGCGCGCGCAGGTGATCGCGCTGGGGCACTCGGGGGTGCGCACGGAGGTGCTCGATCTGCTCGCCGCCCTGCTCGAGCGCCGCGTGAGCCCGCGCATCCCGGCGCAGGGGTCGGTCGGCGCATCGGGCGATCTGGCGCCGCTCGCGCACCTCGCGCTGACGCTCATCGGCGAGGGCGAGGCGCGCTTCGAGGGGCAGCTCATGCCGAGCGCGGTGGCGCTCGCGAAGGCGGGCCTCGCGCCGATCGAGCTCGCGGCGAAGGAGGGGCTCGCGCTGATCAACGGGACCCAGTACATGACCGCGCTCGGCGCGCTGGCGCTGCGGGACGCGGCCGCGCTCTGCACGGTCGCGGACATCGCCGGCGCGGTGAGCCTCGAGGCGCTGATGGGCTCGAAGCGCCCGTTCGACGAGCGGCTGATGCGCGTCCGCCCGCACCCGGGTCAGGCCGGCACGGCCGGCAACCTGCGCGCGCTGCTCGGGGGCAGCGAGATCATGCAGAGCCACGCGGACTGCCCCAGGGTGCAGGACGCCTACTCGCTCCGCTGCATGCCCCAGGTCCACGGCGCGACGCGCGACGCGGTCGCCTGGGCCGCCGAGGTGCTGACCCGCGAGGTCAACAGCGTCACGGACAACCCCACGGTGTTCCTCGGGGACGGGCCGGATGGCGGCGCCGAGCTGATCTCGGGCGGCAACTTCCACGGGCAGCCGGTCGCGCTCGCCCTGGATCTCGCCGCGATGGCGGCGGCGGAGCTCGCGAACATCAGCGAGCGGCGGGTCGAGCAGCTGGTCAACCCCGCGCTCTCGACAGGGCTCACGCCGTTCCTGGCGCCGCACAGCGGGCTGCACTCGGGGTTCATGATCGCCCAGGTGGCGAGCGCCTCGCTGGTGAGCGAGAACAAGGTGCTCTGCCACCCGGCGAGCGTCGACTCGATCCCGTCGAGCGCCGGCCGCGAGGACCACGTGAGCATGGGCAGCATCAGCGCCCGAAAGCTCGCGCAGGTGATCGAGAACGTCCGGAGCTCGCTGGCGATCGAGCTCATCACGGCGGCCCAGGGCGTGGACCAGCGGCTCCCGCTCCGCCCCAGCGCGGGCGTCGCCGCCGCCCACGCCGCCATCCGCCGCGTGGTCCCCGGGCTCACCGAGGACCGCCCCCTCTACCGCGACATCGCGGCGGCCGCGGAGCTCATCCAGAGCGGGGCGCTCCTCGCCGCGGTGGAGGAGGCGGTGGGGCCGCTCAACTGATTATTTCTGTTATTGAAGTTACATCTAAGACGATTTAGAGGAAATCTTACGCGAGATAAGGGAATGCGATCGGTCCATTGCGGGGCGAGTTGCTGTACATTGGCTCAGTGCCGATTCCGGTCAGCGTCCCGCCGTTTCCCTTCGATGCCGTGCGGGATCTGCTCGGGGTGGTGCGGACGATCTACGCGGCGGCGAAGGAGGGGGGGTCGTCGCGGGAGGAGCTCGCTCGCATCGCGCAGGTGGGCAAGGAGCTGAGCCGGGCGCTGGATCTCGCCGGGTCGCCCCAACAGGGGGCGTCGGGGCTGTCGGCGGCCTGGAAGGTGGCGGACAGGGCGATGCTCCAGGTGAACGACCTGGTGGATCCGCTCACACCCGCGGCGCCGCTCCTGATGGCGGCACGGAGCCGGGTCACCGGGAGCCGGCTGACCCTGCGGAGCAAGCCGCAGGGGCGGTAGGCGGCTGGGGAGGCGGTGGGCCGCGAGGCGGTGGCCGCCGGGCGTGGGGGGGCGACGGGAGGCCGCTGGGGGGTGATAGGCCGCTAGGGGCGGCTTTCGAGAAGGATCAAACCCCCGGAGCGCGATTCTCCGATCGGTGCGGAGAACTGCCGTCTTGCCAGGAGCGGGAGAGGGACAGTGTCGGCCAGCGTCCTTCGGTGGCCTACTGTAGGGCTGGAATCGTCAGCTGCGACCGAAGAACCTGCGGCCACGCGACCGCTCGGCGTCGCGCCGGATGCCCTGCATCACCACGCGGATGAGCTCACGGTTGTAGGCGCGCCTGTCGTGGCGCTTGTGCTCGGGCAGCTTGACGCCCAGAGCGTGCGCGAGACGTTCTACGTTCTCTACCTTCGCCTCACGCAAACAGTCGATGTCCAGATCCATGGAGTGGCGCTCCCATTACTCGAATCCACTCGGCTTGTCGAGCCCAGAGGACACGAGCGTGGCCGCGCACCGTTTCCCATCGGGCTCCCGCCGGACCATGGCAGGCTCCCATCAGACCGTGACGGGCATGGGGCGTTCCGGGCACGTCAGCGCCACGAGGCGTGGTGCGCGACCTGCGCGACCTGGTCCCGTTCGAGGCGGCCAGCAGTGAGCCGCCGCTGGGCGCGAGGTCGACCCGACGCTCCCGCCCGGTTCCCCACACCACGAAGCGCGCTGCGCAACCTCGGGCAACTTCGGAGGGTGTGAGGCTCCGGGTGCCGGGGTGCCGGTGCGGGTTGAAGCTCAATCGAGCTGGAGGCTCCTGGTCGATGGGGGTACCGCGGCTCCAGATCGCGTAACCGCCCGCCAGCTCGGCGCGCCGCACCTACGAGGTAGCCCCGCCCGGACTCGAACCGGGACGCCCGTAAGGGCCGCGGATTTTAAATCCACCGCGTCTGCCATTTCGCCACGGGGCCAAGTTGTTGATATTACTTTGATTTTTACTTTTGGGAGCCCACGCTCGCCTTCGTCTGTGCCGTTTCCTGTGCCGTTTCCGGCGAGCTCGGGGATCGCCTAGGCGAGGGAAGCTAGCTCGCCAAGGCCCAGCTCTGCAAACGTCCTGGCGGCTCGGCGGGATCTCTGGATCATCACGCTCGATCGATGGCCGGTTCTGTCGGCCACCCAGGTCTCGCTGCGGCCGTTCGCCAGAGCGACAGTGATGAAGGTTGAGCGCGTGTCGTGGGCGCGGACTTGCTGGCGCTCGTCGGAGTCCTCGGACCGAAAGCGCGCCTCGTACGGGCCCGAGCCGCCCCCGAGGTTCTGCGGCACGAAGACGGCGCCGATCCGGGCGCAGGCGAGGCTCTTCTCAATCATCGCGTAGAGCGCCGCTTCGCCGCGCCGTCGGGCGCGAGGGCGCGGCGGAGGTGATCGGTGAAGGCGCGTACCTTCGGCAGGACGTGGCGGGTCGGGAGCGATACGACCGAGATCGCGACCGCATCGCACGCGGTGTCCGGGAGCACTTCGACGAGCTTCCGCGCCTTGCCCGCGCGCGCCAGCATGAAGTCGCAGAGCCACGCGAGGCCGGCGCCCTCGATCGCCAGCTCGATCAGCGCCTCGCCGTCGTCGACGACGAGGCGCCGCGTGGGCGCGATCTCGCGCACCTTCACGCCGTCGCGGAGGCGCCACGGGATGAGCCGGCCGTGCAGCGCGTACCCGAGGCGCACGTGGCGCTCGAGGTCGTCGACCGTGCGAGGCCGGCCGTGCTCGCGCAGGTAGCCCGGCGCGCCGCAGACGAGCATCCGAGAGCGGCCGACCGGGCGCGCGATCAGACCCGAGTCCGGCAGCGTGCCCAGCCGGACCGCGACGTCGATCCGCTCCGACGCGAGATCGGCGGGGTCGTCGCGCAGCACGAGCTCGACGTCGACGTCGGGATAGCGCTCGGCGAAGCGCGCGAGCACCGGCACGATCACGTGACGGCCGATCACCGTCGGCGCCTCCACGCGGAGGAGCCCGGCCGGTCGATCGCGCAGACCCGAGGTGGCGCGCTGCGCGTCGTCGAGCTCGCGCAGCGCGGCGCGGGCGCGCTCGAAGAACGCGCGCCCTTCGTCGGAGAGCGTCACCGCGCGCGTGGTGCGGTGGAAGAGCCGCACGCCGACCTCGCCCTCGAGCTGCGTGATGCGGCGGCTGACCGCGGACGGCGTGACGCGCAGCCGGCGCGCGGCGAGCGTGAAGCTCCCGAGCTCCGCGGCCTCGACGAACGCTTCGATCGCTGCGAGCCGGTCCATGTCGCACCTCGATTGATGCGTATCATGCACGAAAGTTGTTCGCCTTCGGCGATGGCTTGCGCCGCGCGCACGAGCCACGGTGCTCTTCATGAGCACCGTGAACGTCGACGCCACCTCTCCCAGCCCGCGCGCCCGGGCGGTCATCATCGGAGCGATCACGACGCTCGTCGCGACCGCGATCCACCACGTCTACGGCGGCGTTCGGTACGCGACGCCGTGGCGCCTCCACGGCGCCGCCGTCGCGCTCGCGCTCTGCGTCCCCATCGCGCTGGCGTACGCGGGGTACCGGCGGAGCCCGGGCACGCGCGCCGGCCGCATCTCCGGGGGCTCGCTCGCAGCGCTCGCCCTCGCGTTCCCGGTGACGTCGATCGGGCTCTTCGAGGGTGCATACAACCACCTCGCCAAGAACGTCCTCTTCTTCGCGGGCGCGCCTCGCGACCTGCTCCTCCGGATGTTCCCGCCGCCCACCTACGAGCTCCCCAGCGATGCCTTCTTCGAGATCACCGGCGTCGGGCAGATCGTCCCCGCGGCGATCACCGCGATCGCGGCCCTCGGCCTGATCGGCGACCTGCGCCGCCGTGTCACGAGGCTCGCGCCCGGGGCCGTGCTCGGCGCGCGCGAGCTCGTGGGTGTCCACGGCGAGCGGATCCGCATCCCCGATCCCACGCGGATCGTGCACCTCCAGCTCCGTCGCTTCGCGGGCTGTCCGGTGTGCAACCTCCACCTCCGCTCGATCACCGTCCGTCACGACGAGATCGCAGCGGCCGGGATCCGCGAGGTGGTCGTGTTCCACTCGAGCGCCGACGAGCTCCGGCTCCACGCCGGCGGGCTCCCCTTTGCGGTGGTGCCCGATCCCGAGAAGCGGCTGTACGCGGAGCTCGGCGCCGAGCCGTCGCTCCTCTCGGTGTTCGATCCGCGCGTGTGGCCCACCATCGTCCGCTCGGTGGCGCGGAGCGCGATCGCGATCCTGCGCGGACGCGAGCGGCCGCCCGCGCTGATCCCGACCGGCGGTCGCTTCGGGCTCCCGGCCGACATCCTCGTCGCGCCCGACGGCTGCGTGCTCGCGAGCAAGTACGGCGAGCACGCGGGCGATCAGTGGTCGGTCGACGAGGTCCTCGCGCTGACGCGTGCGCCTGCGGTGTCGAGCGTGCGCGCGGCCGCCGAGGTGTGCGCGCCGTGATGGAGCACCGAGGGCTCGGCCAACGACAACCTCGACGGTCTGCTCGAAGTCATGGCCAGGAAGACGAGCCGCTCTCGCCCTCATCGTCCCAGCCCTCGATCCTTACCGCAGCTTGCACATTGAACCCGTCGAACTCCGCCATGAGCGGCCCCCTCCGCTTCGCCTCGAACCTGGCCTCGCCGGCGCCGTCCCCCCCGGACGTGACCGCGGCTATTCGGCTTCGGCGAAGCGAAGCGTCTCGTGGGCCTCGCCGCTCGGTCCCCTCACCAGCGTGCCATCGACGTTCCAGCTGATACCGCCCTTGCCCGGCGGCCCGAGCTCGACCGTGAGCCCCTCCAGCGTGAGCCGATCCTCGTCGAGGTAGGCGACGCCGATCGAGTCGCCGCCGCGTCCGGGGCCGCCGTAGCCGCCGGGGCCTCCGTCGCCCCCGTCGCCACCGGCACAGGCCCGGGTGCCGTCACCCAAGGCGCCTCCCTTCCCGCCTCGACCGCCTCTGCCGGCTTTCTCGGGGGCGCCTGCATTGCCGCCCGGACCGGCCTCGCCTGTCCAGATCGAGGTGTCGCGCACGGTCAGCTTGGCGTGAAGCGCGATGATGCCAATCGTCGGGTGTCCGTTCTCGCCCCCTCGGCCGCCTCGGCCAGCGCAGCCGCCAGCGCCCCCGGAGCCGCCGCTGGCGCCTCCCTTGGACGCCGCATCGCAGACGGCGAGCCCGCCCCGACGACCGCCGCCCCCGCCGCCGCCCTGGCCTGGCGTGCCATCGCCTCCGTAGCTGGCTCTGCCGCCTTCCCACCCTCTCGGGGTGATGTCCCCGATGCCCCCATCGACGGTGCCCAGCGCACCGGGCTCGCCATCGAGCCCGGCTCGACCCGCTTCGCAAGGGGCGTCCGTCTCCTCCCCCGCTCCCCCCCGTCCGTCCGTCGAGGTGGCCGCCACGCGCGGCTCCCCGTACTCGCCGTCGCCAGCGGCGTCGGGCAGCCCATCCCCTCCTTTGCCACCGATGCTCGGGACGGCGCTCGGGATGACTTCGAAGCACGGGTTCTCCACTGCTGCGCCGCCAGGAACGGTGGCCGCCGAGCACGCGTCTCCCCCCTCCTGCCCATCGTGTCCGTCTCTTCCCCGGTTCGGCGAGGGCCACGGGTAGCCGTCGTCGCCCGCCTTCCCGGCTCCGGTGTGAATCTGGCCCCGGATCAGCTCCACGTCCGTATTGGCTTGGACGAGCATCGCGGTCGAGCCCTCCGCCCAGAGCTGCACGTCCATGATCATCGATACCCCGTCCGCGGCTCCCGTCTCTCCGGGGCCCGGCGGCATGACGGTCAAGGAGCGGGAGCTCGAGTTCAGCGACGTAATCCGCGTGGGATCGTCGTTCTCACGCTCCCACGTCGTGCAGTTGAATCCCCCGACGAGATCCACGCCGGACGGCAGCCAGATGGGAGCACGGAACGACTGGTTGCACACGAAGACGCGTCCTCGCCCGGTGCTCGCGAGCTCGATGCCGCGGTCCAGGCTCTGCACCGGCCTGGACCTCGTGCCGGGGTGTTCGTCATCCGCCCCCAGGGTGTAGCCGGCGACGAACACCCCGCAGCCAACCTCCGGAATACCGGCGGCGAGGCGCTCGAGACAGGAGGACTCCGACGGCGCGCCCTCTGGCTGTGGGGCGCTGCAGCCGGCCGCGACGAGCAAAAGCGCAGAGGACAGGCACGTAAGGCTCGGGCTTCGCATGGTTCTCCGTCGATGTTACGCCGCGGGTACAGGGCCGTTCAACGGAGAGCGGCCCGCGAGCCACGTGATCGAGCTCGGCCACGTCGCTGCCCTCCGCTTGACAACCCCATTCTGCAACAGCTGACCGAGGTTGGGGCCGACGGCGCTTCATGCAGCGCTTACCGACCGGCGTCGTTGCGGAAGAGCGATCCGGTGAGCTTGCGGGGCATGGCGCCCCGTGTTCTACCGCGATTCGCGGCCGCGCTCACGCCTGGGGCGGCCCGCGTGCGTAGGGGGCCCGCGCGAGGCCGACCTCAGGGAGCACCGCCGCTATGCCGGCGAGACCGTGCTCGGCATCGTTCGTCACGCGCGCTGCAAGCGCAGGGACGGCGTCGAGCTTCGTCTCGAGCCAGGCAACGTGGTCGGGCTGCTGCGCAGCGGGCACCGGCCCATATCGCAACATGCCCGCCGCCTGCTCGGCCAGGTGGTGTCCTCGCTTGAGAAGCCGCGCCTCGAGGAGCCCATCGTCCTGCGGTACGCCGGCGAGATCGGAGGCAGCTCGCGGAGCGCCGCCTGAACGCTCGTCCGAGCCCAGGCCACGGGTGATGCGACAAATGTGTTGCAATTGCAAACGGATTCGCATATCGGTGCACCATGGGAGACCATGCGCGCCCAGCGCTCTGTCGCTGCGGAGGTATCGGGCGATCGCGGGCGGTATCCAGGCGACCGTGGGCTCTCAAGGAACCAAGTCTTCTTGGGAAGGGACAAGGAACATGAACCACCGAGCTCGATATATCCTCTCGGCGCTGATCGCGGCTGCATCGATGAGCGTCGGAGGCCCAGCCTCTGCCGACGTGACCATCTGGGGAGACGTATCGCCTCAGAACCCAACGGACCCATGGGACCTCGGACCGAACCGGCTCCGCGTGGGAACCGGCGCGGTCGAGGTGACCGATGGCGGGACGTTGATCAGCCCCGGCGCAACCGTGCGGGCGAGCTACGATCCCGGCATCATCCTGGTCGACGGGTATGGCTCGACCTGGATCAACAACGGATCCATCGAGGTCGGCGACGATCTCGAGAGTCGGATCGTCATCCGTCACGGCGCCGAGGCGATCACCGATGATCTCGTGGTGGGCATCGGAGGCGACACGAACTCTGGCCGCGCGCTCGTCGAGGGGTACGACGCCACCCTGACGAGCAGGACGACGACCTACATCGGCACGCAGGGGCATGGAACCCTGGAGCTCAAACAAGGAGCGAGCTTCTTCTCACACGACGTCTACTTCGGCGGCATCCTCGGCCCCAGCTGCGGGACCTGCACCGGCGAAGCCATCATTACGGGCACCGCGACGAGGTGGGTGAGCACGGGGGCGTTCGTCCTGGGCATGAGGAGCCGCGGCTTGCTGGACATTCGCAGCGGCCAGCTCTCCACCGTGAACGCGCGCATCGGCGGCGATGGCTTCATGAACAGCCGCGCGAGCGTCAGAGGCTGGGGCGGCACCTGGACCAACCAGGGGCTCCTTCAGGTGGGATCGAACCACGGATATGGCACGCTCACCGTCGGCGCTTATGGGACCCTGACCTCAGAAGATACCGAGATCCGCTCGGAGCTCGGAGGTGGCTTCGTCGAGGTGAACGACGTCTATGCGTCATGGCTGAACAGCGGCGATGTTTCAATCTTCGCCTCTCTGTCGCAGTCTCCGTCGCTCCTGATCGACAAGGGCGCCTCCGTGAGGATCGGCGGCCTCCTCCGGACAGGGCTGCTGTTCGGCGGCTATCCCTATCTGGGGCCCTCCGTGCGGCTCGCGAAGGGCGATCTCGTCGCAGGCGCGATCGACGTCGATGCGGGCGACCTCGACTTCGCCGGCGGGCGCCTCGAGACCGGCAGCTTCCTGGGCGATCTCGCCAACACGCAGGCCGGCGAGCTCTCCGTCGGAGAGGTCTACCCTTCGACCGGCATCGCCGGCACCTACAGCCAGGGGCCGGGCGCCGCCCTCCGCATCACGGTCGCAGGCTCGAGCTCCTCGCCGCTCCTCCAGGTGGATGGGGACGTCCACCTCGATGGGGCGCTGGAGGTCCTGCCGGCCGCCGGGTCCGTGTCGTTCCAGGCCGGGGACACCATCGTTCTGCTCGGCTGGAGCGGTGACCTCACGGGGACGTTCGCCTCCGTGAACATCGCCTTGCCGCTCGCCCCAGGGCTCGCCTGGGACACTTCCGCGCTGTACACGACCGGCGAGATCACCGTCGTAACCACAACCTGAGCGCCGCTGGCTCGTCGCGCCCGACGGCCGAGTGCTCGCGAGCAAGTACGGCGAGCACGCGGGCGATCAGTGGTCGGTCGACGAGGTCCTCGCGCTGACGCGTGCGCCTGCGGTGTCGAGCGTGCGCGCGGCGGCCGAGGTGTGCGCGCGGTGATGGAGCCCCCGAGGGCTCGGCCAACGACAACCGCGACGGTCTGCTCGAAATCATAGCCAGGAAGACGAGCCGCTCCCGCCCCTCATCGTCCCAGCTCTCGATCCGTACCGCAGTTTGCAGGTTGAACCCGTCGACCTCCGCCACGAGCGGTCCCCGCCGCTTCGCCTCGAACCTGGCCTCGCCGGCGCCGTCCCCCCCAGACGTGACCGCGGCTATTCGGCTTCGGCGAAGCGAAGCGCCTCGTGGGCCTCGCCGCTCGGCCCCATCGTCGTGCTGCCATCGTGGTTCCAGCTGGTGCCGCCCACGCCCGGCAGTCCCAGCTCGAAGGTGACCCCCTCCAGGGTGAGCTGGTCCTCGTCGAGGTAGGCGATGCCGATCGAGTCGCCGCCGCGCCCGGGGCCGCCGTAGCCGCCCTCGCCTCCGAGGCCGCCGCTGCCACCCTCGCAGGACCACGTGCCGTCCCCCACGGCGCCTCCTGGTGCGCCTCGGCCGCCATAGCCCCCTTCCTCCGGCTCCCCGCCGTCGCCGCCTTTGCCCCCGTCGCGGGCGGTGATGATGCTATCGCGCACCGTCACTTTGGCGTGGAGCGCCACCATCGCGATGCTCGGTTGGCCGTTCTCGCCCCCTCGGCCGCCCCGCCCCCCGCAGCCGCCCGCGCCTCCGGAGCCGCCGCCGGCGCCCCCCTTGGACGCCGCGTCGCACACCGCGAGCCCGCCCCTGCGGCCGCCGCCCCCGCCGCCGCCTTGGCCCGGCATCCCCCGGGCGCCGTCGCCGGCCCTGTCGGGGTGCCATCCGGTCTCATCGATCCGCCCGCGGCCCGTGCCGGGTGCACCGGCGGTACCCCACATACCGCTCTTCCCGGCGACGCCGTTGCTACAACCACCGTCTGCCCGGTTGCCACGTCCTCCTTCCCCATCGTAGTTGGGGTTCGGCTGGGGTACGGGCTCGCCGTCCGCCCCATCTCTAGCGCCGTCTGCGAGCCCATCGCCTCCCTTGCCACCGGCGCTCGGGAGCCCTCCCTCGCAGGAGTTCACCGGCGGGGCCCCACCCGGAACCGTCGCTGCGGAGCACGCGTCTTCCCCATACTGCCCGTCCGGCCCCGTCGCTGCCCGTCCCGGCCATTTCTCCCCATCGTTGCCCCTCAATCCCTGCTCGGTTTCGATCGTGCTTCCGATGATCTCCACCACGGCGCCCGACCGAACGATCACCCCGATATGCCTTGGACTGCGGATGAACATGTGATCGATGATCGAGACCCCGTCCGCTGCCCCCGTATCGCCGGCCCGCGCCGGCTCGATGGTCAGCGGGGTGTGCCCAACGGGGCCAACGAGCTTGGCCGTGCCGTACACCGGATCTGAAATCTCGGGCGGCCGTTCCCATTCCAAGAAGTCGAAGCCTCCGTAGAGATCCATCCCGGAGGGCAGCGTGATGGACTCCACGAAAGCATTGCGGGTGAGGAACACCCGACCGCGCCCGGTGCGCGCTAGCTCGATGGCGCGCGGCAGGGTAGTCACCGGCCTGTCCTTCGTGCCGGGATTCGCGTCGTCACCGCCGAGAACCGGATCGTTGACGAACACGCCGCAGCCGTCGATCGCTCGCCCCGCCGCGAGATGCTCCAGGCAGACCGAATCGGGGATCGGATCCCCGGCACACGTCGACGTACGGCCGCACGGCGGCGCGCCGTCAGGGTCGTTCACCCCCGGCGCCGTGCCGCAACCGGCCGCGGCGAGCGGGAGAAGAGGGACCAAGAGAATCGCGGAATTCAGGCGCATCGGCATCCCTCGCTGGCAGCGTCTCGCGAAGCGCGAATCAATGGGGCGGCTCGCTTGCCGCACCGAAATGATAGAGCTCCCCCCACGGGCCGTCCTCCCCTTTGCCCACCTGGTCCCCCGGGCCGGCGTTCCCCGCGAGGCCCCCATTACCGGCGGGTCCGGCAACAATGTTGGTTCCGGGTCGAATGGCGAAGTTGGGCACGACGTAGGCGATGCCGACGGATGCGCCTCCGAGCCCGCCGCCGGCATCACCTCCGCGACCGCCGTTGCCTCCCCAACCGCCAGGGCACCCCGTCCACATGCGAGCGTCAGAAGTCCCGCCCCCATGACCACCAGACCAACCGAGCCCCCCCAGTTGGCCCGTCCCGCCCACCCCGCCCTCGCCGCCTTTGCCCGTGATCACGTCGCTGGCCCCAATCGTCAGCTCCGCGCCGTCCAGCACGACAATGCCGATGGCCGCCCCGCCATAGCCGCCGCCATAGCCGCCCCGACCGCCACAGCCGCCGCTCCCTCCCGAGCCGCCGGCGGCGCCCCCCTGGGGCAGGCCTGCCCGACACGCGACCATGTCCCCACGCGACTTGCTGCCGCCACCGCCGCCGCCCCCCTGGCCGGTGCCGCCCAGCTTCCCATCCTCGCCCCGGACGCCGATCCATCCATCCTTGCCGAGGTGGCCCACGCCCACCGCGCCGTCCGCGCGACCGGCGTCGGGACCATCTGCGCCATCGCCCCCTTCGCTGCATCGCATGAGGTCCGCGCCGAGCCCCGCGTGGCCATCGCGCTCAGAAATCTGCGCGGGTGTCGGCATTCCCGAGGCCCCGTCGCTCCCCGACTCCAGCCCGCCGTCGCCACCATATCCACCGATGGACTCGATGCCATCGTCGCACACGGTGACCACCGGAAGGGCGCCCGTCGGGGAGTCCGCGGTGCAGGCGTCCACGCCGTCGTTCCCCACCATGCCGTCCGCCGCCCGCTCGGTGTCCGCGTCCTCTCCCGGCTCCCCGTCCTTGCCGTTGCCCGCGACGATCACGCTATCCTGCACGATCGCCGTGGCCCCCGTGCTCAAAATCACGGCAATCGACGACTTTCCATCCGGCGCCGAGGCGTCCGCCGCCACGACGCGCACGCCGGCAATCACCGACGTCGCGTTGTCCCCCGCGAGCGCCGTACCCTCCACCCCTAGGACCCTCAGCGGGATCCCCCCCGGCGGAGCGATGATCGTCGGGTGATCGGGCCCGCCGAATGAGCCCTCGTACGACCAACCCCCGCCGTCACACAGGCGCCCGCCCCAGAGGTCGACCCCCGAGGGCAGCGTGATCGTCTCCGCGAACTCCCCGCCGCAGGCGTACACGCGCCGGGTCGCTTCCTCGCCATGGCCTCGCCCGTGCGCGGCGAGCCCGATCGCGTGTTGCAACGTCCTCACCGGCGCGCCCTTCGTTCCGGGGCTGTTGTCGTCGCCCTGCTCGCTGACGAACACCCCGCATTCATCCAGCGCCGGCGCCGTGCCGGGCTCTCCCTCGCACGGACCGGGCGGAGGCACCGGATCGGGCTCGCACGCCTCCACCTCCCAGCAAGGGTCGGAGTACGGGCACCCTGTCAGCATGCTCGCGCCGCACATGAAGATCGCGACAGCGACGACCGACGTCGCCACGCGCCGGCCTTCCCTCGAACTCATCTTCTCGGCCCCCGATGTCCTCACCACCGCCCCTCGATCATCACGCCGATCTCTCGCCCGGTCGCCACGGGCGAGGCGTGGATCCGATCCTGAACCGGCGTGAGCCCCAGGAAGGAGAAGTCCGTGAAGAAGGACGCGGCGGTCGCTGCCCCGATCACACCGCCGGCGATGAACATGGCCGTGCCCACGCCCGCGGACAGGTTGCGCTCGTCTCGGAGGCGGAGCAGGTCAGCGCACGCCGGGCGGTCCGCCGCTTGCCAGCACCTGGACCCGCTCGCCGTCGCACCGCCGTTGAGCCCGTCGCGCCGTTCGCTCAGATCGCCGTCAAGATTCGTGGCCCGGATCATGAGCAGGCTGCCCGCGGACAGGGTGGCCGTTGTGACGGCGAACCCCGCGATGCGCAGTGTCGTCGGCCACGACGCAGGCTGCCCGGGAGCCTGCGGGCGCGCAGGGGGCGATGCGCTCGGGGGCTTGGGCACCGCGGGCGCGTTGTCCTTGGCGCTGCTCTCGGCCGCGCGTGGCAACTGGATCGTCATGGTCGGCTCGGTCGCCGCCTGCGCGTCCAGCGTCTGGGAGCCTTCCTCGCGGCCCGGTGCTCGGGCCCGCACCATGTGCTTGCCAGGCTCGAAGAACAGTCTGTAGGTCCGCCTGGGTAAGCCGATGGGCTTGCCGTCAATGAACACCTCGGCATCCGGCGGATCCACCGACAGATAGAGCGTCGCGACGAACGGAACGGCCTTGGCCAGTCCGTCCGCGAATCCTCTTTGCTGCTCAGGAGAAAGCGCTTTGCGCCGCTCAAGGCTCCAAGCCAGGTGCTCCGCTGCGTCACGAAACTTGCGCAACTTGAGCTCGCAAAGGCCCAGCTCTCCAGCGATCTCAGCGGATTCTCTCTCTGTAACAGCTGTCGAGTCGATCGCCTCGAAGGCCGCCTTGTACGCGGCGTGTGCCTCGGTCCACTTTCCCGATGCCCGAGCTCGCCGGGCGCGGCGAAGATGGTCCTTTACGATCGAATCGTCGCTTCGTGCGGGGGCCGAATTCCGGTCCTCCGCATGGACCGGATGCGTAGTGCCGACCACGACGCCAAGCATCAAGGATATCCAGAGCGATTGCGCGACAAAACGCATGCACGACGGTACTTACGCCAGCCGTGGCGCGTCAACGGCGCTGAAAGTCGCATGAACTGAACGTTCCGATGAGAAAATCCCGCCCGATCGGGGAATGCGGCCGCCCCTGCCTTGCTGTCGCAGGATCCGCGCCTACATGTCGCATTCTATCCGACCGATACTGGAGCCGTCCTGCATTTTCTTGAAGCCCTCCACACGGCTCAGGTGTTTTACCGGTTATGGGCGAGCCAGGCAGCACCCCTACCGGCTTCGAGTTCTTCAGGCGCCTCGCGCGGCGTTTCGGTGTCCCTGCGCGACACGCGGAGGACCTCGCGCAGGACGCCTTGCTGCGGGAGCTGGAAGCGAATCAGCGGATCGAGCTCGGGGAGGCTCGGGCGGCCTACGGTGCCACCATCGTCCGGAACCAGGCGCGGAACCACGTCCGGAACGCACGCCGTCGGGGGGAGGTCCTGACGTCGTTCGACGATCACGAGCCTCAGGCGGAGTGCCCGACCCCGGAAGAGATGCTCCGCAGGCAGCAGCGGGAGGCGCTCCTCCGCGACCTGATCAACCAGGTCGACCCCAAGTACCGCGACGTCTTGATCAAACACAGGCTCGAGGAGGTGCCGCTCATCGAGATCGCCTCCGAGCTGGGGCTCAACCCGAAGACGGTGAGTACACACTACCTCCGAGCGCTCGAGGACCTCGACGCGGCGGTGAAACGCCGGAGGGCGCGGCAACGCTCGCGCGGATGGGGCGACGCTGCATGCGTCCCGTTCGCCTTCGATCTGCGGGGCCGCGAGGGGTGGCTGAGCAAGCTGGGCCGCCTGAGCATCAAGATCCTGGTGCAGGGGACGGTCGTCGTGCTGGCCGGCACCGTCATCGCGACGTTGCCGGACTCGCTCAGCCCGGAGTCGTGGCTGCGGGCAGCGGTGGTGCGCACTCCTGCGCCCGCACTTGCGGTGGAGGAGATCGCGCAGCCGCCAGTCCAACTTCCCACGCGCGCGGCCGCCGCGCCGACCGCGCCGACCGCCCAGGAGATCGCGCAGCCGGCGCAGGACCGAGACGCACGGGCGCCTGCTCCGTCAGGCGCGCAGGTTCGTCGTACCTCGTTCCCCGTCCGCGCCGTGGTCCCAACCGTCAGCGAGCGCGAGCAGAGCCTCATCGACGAGGCCCGTAGGGCCATCGAGGACCATAACGCGGTCGCAGAGGCAGAGGCGCGCCGATTGCTCGAGACGCATGCAGGGGAGTTTCCGCAAGGCCAGCTCGCCGCAGAGCGTGAAGCGCTCCTGACGCAAATTCGCTGAGTCCTCGGCGTCCCTCCGGCAGCCAGCGGGCGGTGGCGCAGGTGATGTCGTCGGACAGCACGAGGCCGAGATCTACCTTGCGTCCAGACAAGGATGTTCGCGTCCAGGAGACGAAACGTGATGAATGAAGACGAGCGCGCCGCCGCGTACGCGCGCCTGTTTTGCCCGGCGGTCGTACGAGCCGTGCTGCGCTGGCTGCGGAGGCTGGGGGTCCCAGTGTGCCATCGTACCGACGTCGCAGGCCAAGTCTGGCTCAACGCCTGGGAGAGCTGGCCCAGGTTCGATCCGAAGCGCGGCAGGCCTGAACGCTGGTTGAACGCGATCACCGTGCACGTCGCCGCGCACTATCGCGAACGTATGCAGCACCGCAGGGAGGAGCTCGTCGATTTGATCGATGTGCCCGATCCGGCACCGGATGCCTCTGCTGCGATGGAATCCCACAGCGTCAGAACGGGCACCATCGACGCGGTGAACGAGCTTGACCCGCAGCTGCGCTTTGTTCTCAGGGCACACGATCTGGATGGGATCCCGATGGCCCAGGTGGCAGAAGACGCGGGGCTACCTCTCTCTACGCTCTACAAGCGACGCACAAAGGCCCTCGGTGCGCTGCGCGACTGCCGTTCGCCTCGTGCACGACACGAGCCGCAACGAGATCCCCGACGACGACGGCGCGGCTGAGGGCGCTGGCGATCATGATGCGCGAGCTCAGGGCGATTGCCCCTCATCGCCCGGCTCGTCGTCTCCCGACTCGCCCGCCTCCGACTCGCCGTCCGGCTCGGCCTCCTCCGGCTCGCCGCCGTCCTCTCCCTCCTCTTCTCCTCCGCCGTAGGCGCCGCGGGAGACGGGGAACGGCGCATAGTCCTTCATCTTGTCGGTGCCCGCGTACCAGTACTCCGCGGCGGCGCGCAGCTTCCGCTCGGCGTTCACGACGAGGGTGTACGCGGCGTCGCGGAGCTTGCGCGAGCGCACCGCCTCGAGAGAGAGCGTCTTGTCGGCGAGCATGCGCGCGAGCACCGGCGAGAGCTCGCGGAGGCGATCCGCCGCGGCGGCCTCGTCGCGAGGCGCCTTTTGAACGGCCTCCGCGTGCTCGGAGCAGAGCAAGAGGAGATCGGAGGCGTCCTGGACCAGATCCGCGTCGCCGCTGCCCGCCCGGATCGCCATGAGCCGCTTTTGACCTTCGGGGCTCTTCTTGAAGCGGAGATCGAAGAAGCGGAGGAGCGATTGCTTGATCTGGGCGGCCTCGGCGGCCGGCTTCTGGAAGGCCGCGACGGCCCGCTCCTGGCGCTGCTGCGCCGCTTGCCAGCGCGATTGCACGACGCGCAGGAGCTCGATCTTTTCACGAAGCCCGCGGATCTCCTCGCGCGTGAGCGGGGGCTCGTCGTCGGGGAACGGCGTGCGCACGAGATCCGCCGCGTCGCGCTCGGCGGCGAGCTGGATGCGGCTCGCCCAGATGACGCGTCGAGCGAGCTTGCCTGGAAAGAGTGAGGCGTTATCGCCGAGCGACTCGGCTTCTCGGAGCAGCTCGGCCTCTCGCTCGGCGCTCAGCGTGAACTCGGGCGCACCGCCCGACGAGCGGTGCGCGCCTCCGGCGTCGCTCGAAGCGCGCGTGTTCTGGGCATTCTTGGTCCTGGATGAAGCTGCGGTGGTTGCCTTCGGTGCCATGGCGATGAAATGTCTCCTTGTCGAGGTCAGCGCCCCTCCGAGCAGAGGGGCGGTCGCTCAATGAGGGAATCGGCGCCACCGAGGCTTCGGGTCACAGGAGAGCACGATACCGACGTTTTCGTCGCAAGCTCGCAAGCGCAAGGTCGCAAGGAGACAGAGGCGCCGCGCAAACGGATGCCGGAGCTGCGCAGCAGCGGCGACGGCCACGCGCAGGCGTCGAGCCATGGCAACGCAGGGCAACCAACTGGGCGCGCAGGAGGGCGCCGGGGTTGCGCAGGAGCCACGTGATCGTACGGTAGGACACCAAAATGGGTGCGCAGGAGGGTTGCCGGTGCCGCGCAGGAGCCACGGTACCGTACGGTAGGACACCAAAATGGGTGCGCAGGAGGGTCGCGGGGGCCGCGCAGGAGGGCGCCGAGGCCGCACAGGAGGGCGGCCGGGACCGCGCAGCAGGACCGCCGGGGCTGCGCAGGAGGTCGCCGAGGCCGCGCAGCATGTACGAGCGGAGCCCTGGTAACACTTCTGACCGGGAGCTGCGGTGACACTTCCTTGAACTGCGGGCCCATGCTCCGGGAGGGCTGGAAACAGGGACCGGATCCTCGTCGACGCGCCACGGTCGCCGTCGCTTTCGAGCGTCCAGGCGGTCGAACAGGGGGAAACAGCGCCGCCTCGTTCGCGGGGCGCTCCGTCGCTGCCCCCGGGCTGCTACTTTCCCCCCATGCCCTCCGTGCGCCGCTCTGCCGCCGAGATCCTCCGCATGGTGCCACCACGCGACCGAGCGGTGCTGCTCCGGCTCGGCCTCGACCTGAACCATCCAGCGGACGCGGCGCTCTTCGTCGACGGCGTCCGAGCCGCCGACGACGCCATCGCAGCGCAGGAGCGCTGGGAGCGCGCAGCGGTCCGCCGCTCGAGCCACACGCGATCGCGTCCCTGATCCGGGTGCGCGCGTTCAGTCGCCTGGCGCCGGAACGCGCGCTGCATGTCGTCGCGCGCCGCGGTGACATCAAGAGCGAACCCCCGGAGTGCCGCGTTCCGCACTGCGTGCTGCTCGCGCTCGGCCCAGAGGACACGCCGCTCGCGATCGAGCGGCCGTCGAACCCAGGAGGGCGGAGCGAGGAGATGCGGAAGCAGAGCGCCGGACATCATCGTGCCCCCCGATCACGTTCGCGGGCAAGGTCGACCAGTTCGGCCGCGGCCTCGCCCTGGGGAGAGCGGAATCCTGTTGCAGCGGCGGATAGGGCGGACAGAGCATCACCGCCTGAGGCGAACGCGGCGGGGAGCCCGTCGGGCATCTTGAGCATCGACGCCGGACGGGTTGCGCCTCTAATCTTCACGAGGGGAAGAGCTATGGACGACCAGCGGCACGACGACGGACGGAACGACACGAGCACCGAGAAGCTCCCGGGCGGCGGTGATGGGCCTCCCGCACGACCACGGCCCCACGGCGTTTCCGTCTTGTTCTGCCATCGGGGCGGTGTCGAAGCGATGCGGCTCGATCCTGACCAACCGACGATGGTCGTCGGCCGACGCGCGCCCGCGGATCTCTGCATCCCCGACACCATCATTTCCCAGCCGCATGCGCGGTTCACGTTCGTCGACGGCTACGTCCTCGTAGAGGACCTCGGCTCCACCAACGGAACCTGGGTGAACCACAAGCGGATCGACGGGCCCGTCATGCTCACGCCGGGTGGAGAGGCCATGCTGGGAAACGTCAGCGCTCATGTGGTCGCCCTCGGTCCCGTCGCCACGTCGATTGTGCTGGGCGAGGCGGCCTTCTATCGGGAGCTCGACGCTGAGCTCGCGCGTGCGCAGTGCTTGAACCGAAGTTTTGCGATCATTGCAGTGCGCCCCGGTGAAGCGGAAATAGCGAGCACCAAATCCGGGTCGTGGGCCATGCAGCTTCCGGCGACTCTGAGGGCTGTTGATCGCGTGCATCTGTGCAGGCCGGATACGGCGCTGATCCTGCTACCCGAGGCGAGCGCGGAGAACGCCGCTCGGATGGCGACAGCGGTCGCCTACGGCGCCGGTGAAGGCGGAGTTCGCCGCGTCGGCCTGGCCGTCTACAAGAAGGCCGGGAGCTCGGCGCCGAAGCTCGTCGACCGAGCACGCGAGGCGGCGGGCCGCGCGACCCTGGAATGTCCCGTCGTTGATGAGTCGACCAGCCGGCGGTCGAAAGGGGACGTAGACAGCTCAGACGCCCCGATCATCGGCGCGTCTCAGCGAGAGCTGTTCAGTAAGGCCGAGCGCGTGGCCTCGGCGCGCGTTCCCGTACATATCAAGGGCGAGACCGGTACGGGCAAAGAGGTGCTCGCACGCTTTCTCCATGAGCGCGGTCCGCGCGCGGGCAAGCCGTTCATCGCGGTAAACTGCGGCGCGATCCCTAGCAATATCGTCGAGAGGGAGCTCTTTGGCCATGAAAAGGGCTCTTTTACCGGTGCCGATCAGTCAAAGCCGGGCTATTTCGAGGCAGCTGACAAAGGGACACTGTTTCTCGACGAGGTCGGCGAGCTCGACCCTGAAGTACAGAAGACGCTGCTCCGAACCCTCGAGACGCACCGCATCCGCCGGGTCGGCGCGACCCAAGAGACGAAAATCGACGTGCGGGTCATCTCGGCCACGCACCGCGACCTTAAGGCGATGGTCGAGGACGGCCAGTTTCGCACGGATCTAGTTTATCGGCTGAACACGATTGAGCTGGAGCTGCGTCCCCTGCGCGAGCGGTCTGATGAGATTGAGGCGTTTGTGGAACGCTTCATGAAACGCGCAAACGATGACAACGGCCGCAGCGTGCGTGGCATCGACCCCGAGGCGATGGCGCTGCTCCGCACGTACAGCTGGCCGGGAAACGTGCGCGAGCTCCGCAACGCCATCGATCACGCTGTCGTGTTGGCCGAGGGCGATCAAATCCAGCTGGAGGATCTGCCGCCGCGTCTGCTCGCGAACGCCCTGCCGGTGGGAGCCGAAGGTGCCCCTGTGGCAGTTCCGCCGTCGGATCTTGCCGAGACCCAAGCGACCGGCGGCAAGCTCCGATCAGAGCGGGCTCGTACGGAAGCGCAGCTCATCAAGGATGCGCTCCGAAAGACGGGGGGGAATGTGAGGAGAGCGGCCGAGCTACTCGGAATCCCGCGCGGGACGCTGAGGTACAAGATGGAGGTTTTCGGCATCAAACTCCCGAAGTGATAGGCCATCGTTGGCGACCGGGTGGCGAACCTCGACCCTCCGGTGGCGAACCTTAGCCCGCCGGTGGCGAACCTTAGCCCGCCGGTGGCGAACCTTGGCCAGCGCTCCGCGCAGGCGATGAGCAATCATGCGGATTTTCGCGGGGATCCGCGACGCGCCTGGCTCGGCATGCAACGTGCTGAGTGTCCGTGACGTGAGCAGGAAGAGCGAAGGCAGCACGACGATGCCGCAAAGGAAACCTGAGGGGGAGCGCCTCCAGGGGCCCGCGTCTGCCGCTCGGTCTCCCCGGAGGATAGGACGCCAGGCCGGCGTCGAAGCTGCGGTAGCCTCCTGCTCTCGGATGATCGACGAGCAGGGAGCAGCCAGCGACGCACCGGACGAGCCTCGCCAGCTCGGCCCGTACCGGATCATCGAACTCCTCGGCAAAGGCGGCATGGGCGTCGTCTTCCGCGCTGCACACTCCCTGACAGGCGAGGAGGTGGCCATCAAGACGGTGCTCGGCGTGAACAACGCCGACCACCTCGCCGCGATACGCCGTGAGACGCGGGTGCTCCGCCGCTTGAACCACCCTGGCATCGTTCGCTTCCTCGACGAGGATGTCACCGGCGGCGTGCCCTGGGTCGCAATGCCGCTCCTCCGGCGCGACACGCTCCGGGATCACCTCGCGGCTACCTTTTCGAAGGACGCCGGCCTGGGGGCGGCGATCACTATTCCCGTGCAGGCTTCGGGGTCCGTTGCGGCCAGCGTCCGCCTGCGCACCGGCGCGCCCGCAGCGAGCGCGGCCGCGCGCCCGCTCGGCACGATGCTCACGCTCATCCGTCGCCTTTGCGCGCCGCTCGCCTACCTGCATGGCGAGGGCCTGGTGCACCGCGATCTCAAGCCCGCGAACATCGTCCTCCAAGACGACGGACGCCCTGTCCTCGTCGACCTGGGGATCGCTGTTCACTTCGGCGGCGCTGGCCGCGAGGAGCTCGACGTGTACCCGCTCGCCGGCAGTGTGGCCTACACGGCCCCGGAGCAGCTCCAGGGGGAACCGGTCGACGCGCGCGCCGATCTCTACGCGCTCGGCTGCATCCTCTATGAGTGCGTGACGGGACGACCTCCCTTCCTTGGCGACGCCTCGTCCCTTCGCGAGCAGCACCGCACGGCCTCACCTCAGCGCCCCTCGGCTCTTGTCACGGGCCTCCCGGCAGCACTCGACGACCTCATCCTCACGCTCCTGGCGAAGAATCCACAGCGTCGGGTCCAGTACGCCGCCGACGTCGCCACAAAGCTCGTCGCGCTGGGCGCGGCCGCCGAGCGCGACGAGGGCCCGCCGCCACGCGTGTACCTGTACCGGCCCGTGCTCGCAGGTCGCACCGATGCCGTTTGCAAGTTGCAGATGATGACCCAGCGCGCCGCCTCCGAGAGGCGAGATGCGATCGCGCTGGTGCACGGGGAGAGCGGCTCCGGGAAGACGCGGCTCGTGCGAGAGGTGAGCCGCGCCGTCATGGCGAATGGGCTGTCGCTCCAGGTGTTCTCGGGCGTGTGTGTTGCGCCTGGGGCCGGCGAGGCGGGTGCGATGGCGGCGATGGCCGCCCCGCTGCAACCGCTACGTACGACGCTCTTGGCAGCGGTCGATCAAGCGCGCGCATCCGAGACAGAAGCAGACCGGCTCTTCGGCGGTCGCCGCGAGGTGCTCGCGGCCTACATGCCAGAGCTGCGAGCGCTCGGGAGCCTATCGGAGCCGGCGCCCCTGCTGCCTTCGCAGGCGCGGAAGCGCGTCGTCTCCGCGCTGCGGGAGACCCTTCGGGCGCTTGCCGAGGCGAGGCCGCTCTGCCTTCTCCTTGACGACCTCCAGTGGGCCGATGATCTGACCCTGGCCCTGCTCGATTCGTTTGCCCGAGCCGAGCCCGACGAGCGCGGTGGCGTACTGATCATCGGCACCTACCGGATGGAGGAGACTCGCCCGGAGCTCGAGGATATCGCGCACGCCCCGGGGGCCACCTCGATCCGGCTCGACAAGCTGGCCGCTCGCGACATCGAGGACATGGTCGTGGGCATGCTCTCGCCAAGCATGCCGCCCAGGACCGTGCTCGACGCGCTCATCCGCAACGCGAACGGCAACCCGTTCTTCGTCGCCGAGTACCTGCGCGCGGCGCTCGACGCAGGGGAACTTCAGCGGGAGCAGGGCGGCGGCTTCTCTTTCAAGGGGCGCGGCGCCGCGGCGCTCGCCTCCCTCCAGATCCCGGGCACGCTGGACGAGCTGCTCGGACGGCGGCTCGACCTGCTCGACGCGGAGGCGCGGGTGCTCGCGGCGTGGGCGGCGGTGCTAGGGCAGGAGCTCGACGACGAGCTCCTCTTCGCGGGCCCACTCGGACAAGACGCGACCACCGAGGCAGTTGCTGAGCTCCGGGCGCGGCGAATCCTCGAGGAGACGGAGACAGCTCGGCTGCGCTTCGTGCACGACAAGCTGCGCGAGAAGGCCTACAGCCAGCTCGATCCGGAAGCGCGGGCCGCGCTACACCAGCGCGCCGGCGAGGCGCTCGAGGCGCGCGGCGCCCAGGCGCCAGTGCTGGCGCACCACTTCGCGGGAGCAGGCCTCCACGGCAAGGCCGGCGCGCACTTCGCGCGAGCCGCGCAGCGCGCCGCCGAGGTCTATGCGAACCGCGACGCCGTCCGCTTCTATCGCCTGGCCATCAGCGCCCTCTCAACCGCTGGCGCCGCGCCTGCAGCGCTCGCCGAACTCCACGAGGGGCTGGGCGACGTGCTCGGGCTCGTCGGGCGTCAGGCCGAGGCCCGCGATGCCTACGGCGCGGCGCTCGGCGCGGCGACTCCCCGCGTCGACCATGCCCGGCTCCACCGCAAGATCGGCAAGACCTGGGAGATGCACCACCAGCACGCCAGGGCGCTCGAGTGTTACGGGCAGGCGGAGACCGCCCTCGTCGGTGAGCAGGCCGAGCGAGCCTCGGGTGAGGCCCAGACGTGGTGGAACGAGTGGATCCAGATCTATCTGGATCGCATCTCCGTGCATTACTGGCTCGCCGATCTTGCCCGGCTGGATGCCCTCATCGAGACCGTCCGCCCCGTGCTGGAGCAGAGAGGTACATCGCTGCACCGCGCCCACTACCTCCACGCGCTGACGCAGCGGGGCATCCAGCGCGATCGGTTCGTCGCTTCCGCCGAGACGCTGAGCTTCGCCGACGAGTGCGTCACGGCGTACGAGGCCGCGGACGCACCGCCCGAAGGTCACTGGGCTCTGGCCGCCCGCTGCAGCCTCGCGATCGTCCGCATGCTGTACGGCGACCCCGACCAAGCCGAGGCCGAGATGCGCGACGCCCTCTCGATCGCGGAGCGGAGCGGCGACCTCGAGGTCATGACGCGCTGCCTGACCTATCTCACGCTCATCCAGCGCAGGCGGAACCTCGTCGAGGGTGCGGAGAACCTGGCCAAGCGGACCTTGAAGCTGGCAAGGGCAGAGAACGTGCGCGAGTACGCCGGAGCCGCCTTGGGCACCCTCGCGTGGTGCGCGCTCCAGCGCGGCGACCTCGCACGGGCCGAGGAGGCAGGCCAGGAGGCGCTCGTCTGCTGGGAGCCCCTCCCCCTCGTCTACCCCTTCCAGTGGCTGGCCAGGCTGCCGCTCTGCCGGGTGGAGCTCGCGCGTGGTCGCCTGGAGGGCGCCATCGCGCAGGTACGTGCAGTGCTCGACCCGCGGCAGCAGCGCTTGCCGGGTCGGCTCACCAAGCTGCTCGAGGCGGCAGCGCGCGCCTTCGCGTCAGGCCACGAGGCCCGCGCTTGCCGGCCGCTCGCGCTGGCGCTCCGCGGCGCCCGCCACGGCGGCTACGCGTGAGCTGAGCCTCGACTCAACCGATCTACTTGACGGCGCGCCGAGGCCCGCCGCGCGGCCCCCGTCCGCGCCCGGTCCGCGCGCGCCACGTGTGGAGTTGCGACGACAAAACGAGAACGGAGCCGAACCATGTCCAACGAGATCCCGTGCAGCAACGATCGAAGAGGCATTGTCTTCACCATCGATCGCGAGTCGAACCCCGTTTACCAGCTGGAGTCCAGCGCGTGGGCGAGCGCAGAGAACCGCTGGGCCGAGCGCGACGTCCCGCCCGAGATCCGCGACAAGGTCGCCTCTCTCCATGAGACCGGCAAGCCCGGAGCATTCGTGCACTTTCTCCAGGGCGACGTCGGGGTCTATGTCATATGCGAAAAAAACATCAAG
The DNA here is from genome assembly GCF_051530205.1 of Sorangium sp. So ce327. Lineage (NCBI taxonomy): Bacteria > Pseudomonadati > Myxococcota > Polyangiales > Polyangiaceae > Sorangium > Sorangium sp. So ce327. The sequence continues at coordinate 9,021,251 of NZ_CP150330.1, forward strand.
AACCTCCCCGAGACGGCCGGCGATGATCTCGTCGTCCAGGAGGCCTACGCGGCGCTGAGCAGCGGGCGAAGGCTCGCCGCCTATGATCTCGTCATCTGCGCCAAGAAAGGCACGATCCGCGCGGAGAGCGGCGAAACCTTCGAGACTCGCGAGGGCGACTATTACGTCGTCCACTGCCAATCGTGGGGACGCTTCGTCCTGAATCCCTCCCTGAGACCCGGGTTCGTCGAGACGACAAAGGAGGTCTTGCTCTTGCTCGAGGGACTGCACCGCACGAACTTCCTCTCCATGAGCCCCGACCCTACGGACGAGCGGCTTCCCCCGGACGTCGCGCAGCCGACAGCCGTCCCCGTCGGGATCAACTGCTACGTCCTCAACCTGTCGCGCTTCAAGCGCTGAGCGGAGAGCCAGGGCTTCCATGACCACCTCCGCAAACCGCGCCAGTGCCGAGCAGCGATCGGGTCCTCCGCCGGCAGCGCCCAAGCGTTATCTCGCGGGCACCCACCGCCTCGTATCTCCCGATGAGACGGTGGAGAGGGTCCGGCCCCTCCTGCCGGCGATGGGCATCACCCGGATCGCCGACGTGACCGGCCTCGACACGCTCGGAGTGCCGGTGGTCATGGTCGTCCGCCCCAACGCGCGATCGATCGCGGTCTCGCAAGGCAAGGGCTCGACCCTCGCCGCCGCGCGCGCCTCGGGCGTGATGGAGTCGATCGAACAATGGCACGCGGAGCACATCCAGCTCCCGCTCAAGCTCGGCACCGTCAGCGAGCTCCGCCACCGCCATCGCCTCCTTGACGTTCACAACCTGCCGCGCCTGTCCATCGTCGACTTCCATGACCATCTCCGCCTCTTCTGGGTGGCTGGCCTGGATCTCGTGACGGGCGCGCCCACGTGGGTCCCGTTCGAGGTCGTCCACACGGACTACGCGCTGCCGTTGCTCGCCGCGAGCGGAGCCTTCGTGATGAGCTCGAACGGGCTCGCGTCCGGCAACCACCCGATCGAGGCCGTGAGTCACGCGATCTGCGAGCTTATCGAAAGGGACGCCGCCACGCTCTGGAGGCTCTCGGGCCCCGAACACCAGCGCCGGACGCGGATCGACCTGTCCACGGTGGACGATCCGGGGTGCCGCACGCTCCTGGAGCAGGTGGAGCGCGCCGATGTCGTTCCGTTTCTCTGGGAGATCACATCCGATATCGGCGTCCCGGCCTTCTGCTGCACGCTCGTCGATCGCGCGCCCAACCTGCACCGGCCCATCGCGCCGATGCTCGGCTTCGGTTGCCACCCCTCCCGCGAGGTGGCGCTCTTGCGTGCGATCACCGAGGCAGCGCAGAGCCGGCTCACCGTCGTCACCGGCGTGCGCGACGACGTCCGGGCCCGCGGCAACGGGCCCGACGACGATCTCCGCGCGGCGAACCGCTTCCTGGAAGAGCACGCGGGTGAGCCGCCCCAGCGCAGCTTCGACGACGCGCCCGATTACGCGGGCGAAACCTTCGACGACGACGTCGCCTGGGAGATCGAGCGCTTGCGCACAGCGGGGCTCAACCAGATCGTCGCTGTCGACCTCACCCGTCCTGAGCTCGAGATCCCGGTGGTGCGCGTGGTTATTCCGGGCCTCGAGCCACTCGACGACGTCCCCGGTTACATCCCCGGCGCGCGCGCGCAGCGGCGCCTTTCGGAGCGCAGATCATGAATCTTTGCATCTTCACAGGTCCCACCCTCCCGGCAGCGGAGGGCGAGCAGCAGATCGACGCCATCTTCCTGCCGCCCGCGGCCCAGGGCGACATCTACCGCGCGGCGCTGGAGAGACCCGTCGCCATCGGCCTCATCGATGGTTACTTCGAGCGCGTCCCGTCCGTGTCCCACAAGGAGATCCTCTGGGCGATGGCTCAGGGGGTCCACGTCCTCGGCGCATCGAGCATGGGGGCGCTCCGCGCAGCCGAGCTCTCGCTCTTCGGCATGGAGGGCGTGGGCGCCATCTACGACGGGTACGCGTGCGGCGATCTCGACGCCGACGACGAGGTCGCCGTGGCCCACGCGCCCGCCGAGGACGGCTATCGCCCGCTGAGCGAGGCGCTGGTGAACATCCGCGCCACCCTGCGCGCCGCCGAGCGAGCCAGCGTGATCCCTGGCGAGACGCGCGAGCGGCTGGAGGCACTGGCCCAGCAGCTGTTCTATCCGGACCGCTGCTATCCGATCCTCCTGCGGCGCGCCGAGGAGGAGGGCGTGCCGCGCGAGCAGACCGCGGCGCTGCGTGAGTTCCTGCGGGATGGCCGGGTGGACCAGAAGCGCTCCGACGCACTGGCGCTCCTGGAGGTCCTGCGCGGTCGCTTCACGGGTGCCGTCGAGCCAAAGCAGGTGCGCTATCACTTCGAACCGACCGACGCATGGGAGCTGATCCGCGAGCGCGTGGACCGCCGCGCCGCGATGCCCACCGCGAGGGCGATGGAGGTAGGCCGATGAGCTCCAGCGAACAGATCGTCCTCTCCGGTCTGGGCACCTACGTCCTCGGCCGGCTCTTCTGCAATCTCGATGGCTTCACCCCGCGCCAGATCGCGGAGAGGCTGATGTTTCTTTTCAAAGGTAGGCCAGGCCAAAACGACGCGACTCGACTCATCGAGAACGAACTCATCGACCTCGTGCAATCCGGTTTCGCTAGGCGCGCGAGGAGATCTTCTTATCAAATCACTAGCGACGGCCAACGAGTCATTCGCGCGGCTCTCCACCCGGCGCACCAGAAAAAACTGAGCTGGAGGAAAATCAAGGAACTGGCGGCGGCCCGGGTAATCGACGAGGAGACCTCAACGGCGAAGGGCTGGAGGGAGATCGCCGTCGACGTGCCACCCGCAGAGGCCACGCGTATCGCGACGCTCCTCGCCAGCGCCTTCCACCTCAACCTGGGCCAGGCCCCATCGCTCTCGCGTGTGCTTGGGGCGGTCGCCTGGAGCGCCATCGGCGTCACGACGGCAGATCCCTTCACGGTGGAGGCGGTCATGCGGGTGCTGCTGAGCCGTCAAGCTGACGCGCCTCCTCAGGGGACACTGAAGCAGGCGATCGACCTGCTCGTGAGAAAGGCGTCGGCCCTCGGCACGGGAGCGCGCGGTCTGCTCGCTCCGCAGGCAGCCCCCCTGCCCGCGGACGAGTCGGCCTTCGCCACGCGCGTACTCGAGGCGGCGCGGGCGTCGAAAAGCGGGCGGTTCGGAGACAACAAGGTCTTCATCTCGCACGTGCTCCGGCGCCTCACCGAGGACGGCGTCGCGATCGGCGACACGGACGCGTTCAAGGCTCGGCTGGTCTCCGCGCATCGCGGTGGGCTCCTGGCACTCAACCGCGCCGACCTGGTCGAGGCCATGGATCCGGCCGACGTCGACGCCTCGGAGACACGGTATCTCAGCACGACGTTCCATTTCGTGCGCATCTGACGTGGAGAGCGCCGGCGAGGTGCACGCACCTCGCCGGCGTCGACGAGCAAGAGGGAGAAGGGGTGCACCATGACGAAGCAGGACGCCCTGCTCGACGTGTTCCTGTCGACAGCGAAGAAAGACGTGTTCCACTCCGTGGAGCATCGCGGGCAGATCTGGCGCGAGGATCCGTTCGACGTCGATTCCGTCCATGACGAGGCCCGGACGGCCTTCCAGCGGCTGCTCACCCAGGTGACGACCCCGCCGGGCCTCGACGCGGGCCGGATCCTGCTGCTCCTCGGCGAGTCCGGCAGCGGAAAGACGCACCTCGTGCGCTCTTTCCGAAACCACGTTCACCTCAACGGGCTCGGCTTCGTCGGGTATATGCAGATGACCACCTCGGTCACGAGCTACAGCCGTTACCTGGTGAGCAACCTCGTCGACTCGCTCGACCAGACCTACTATGAGGCGCTGGGGACCGGCTCGGGGCTGCTCCGGCTCTCCAACGCGGTCGCGGCGAGGTGTGGTGATCCGGACTCCATCCGCTCCTTGAACGAGCGCGAGGACCTGGACGAGGACGAGGTCGTCGATCTCGTGGAGCGCGCCGCCGACAGGCTCATCAGACACCCCCGCTACGCCGATCTCGACCTGGATCTCATCCGCGCCCTGCTCTATCTGCAGCGGCAAGATCCGGCGCTGAAGAAGCGGGTCGTGAAGTACCTGCGCTGTGACGTGCTCTCGGAGCGAGAGCAGAAGCTCCTCGGAGGTCTGTCGCCGAAGCGGGAGGACGAGGACGCCCAGCGCGTCGTCGAGGAGCTCGGCCGATTGATGTGGGCGTGCGACTCCCGCGCGCTGGTCCTCTGCGTCGATCAGTTCGAGGATGCGTACCGTGTCAACGATGCCGAGTCCCTGTTCCGGCGGGTGATGTCCTCGCTCTGCGCGGTCGCCGATCAGGTTCCCTCGTCCATCATCGTGATCGCCTGCCTCAAGGACTACTACGAGACGATGCGCGCTCGGCTCACCCGGTCGACGCTCGATCGCGTCGAGCGCGACCCTGCGCCGGTCCACCTGGTCGCGGAGAGGCGCAAAGAGGAGATCATACCGATCATCCAGAAGCGCCTCGCCTACCTGTACGAGACGGCAGGGCATGCGCCGGCGGACGGCGCAGCCAATTCCCTCTACCCCATCCCCCGAGGGTTCGTGGAGCAGCTCTCGGGGATGAGCGTCCGCGCGGCGCTCAATGAGTGCCAGATCTTCCGGGATGCGTGCATCGACGCCGGCCGGATCGTGGCGCAATGGGGCACGAGTGCTCCTCCCAGCGTACGGCCCCGGGCCCCCGCCGACCAAGACGTCCGTGCGGCCAAGGAGAAGATCGAACAGGAGTGGAACGACTTCCTGGCGCAGTTCGAGGACGATCCATCCGAGGACGAGACCGAGATCGCCGCGCTCTTCGCGTGGGCGGTGAGCCATTGCGCCGAGGAGATCGAGAGTGGCATTCACTTCGATGCCCGGCCACACGACGAGGCGATCGAGATCGACGTCCGGGTCCCGATCCCGGGCGGAGCGACTCGCGTCGTCGAGGAGATCCTCGTCGTGGTCTGCAACCGGGCACCCCAGGGCGGCGGGCTCCGAGCGCAGTTCGAGGATGCTCGCAAGCGCGCCGGGCGCCGGACCCTTGCGCTGCTCCGCTGCGGCGAGTTCCCGCGCAATCCAAACACGCAGGTGCACTCGACGCTCGCCGAGATCCTCAAGAACGGCGGCCGCAAGGCGGTCTTCGAGGAGAGCGATCAGCGCACGCTGGCCGCATTCCACAGGTTCCACGAGACCCACGTGCGACGCGAGCATTTCAGCGATTGGCTCAGGGAAGAGAACCACATCTCGCGTCTCTTGCCGCTCATCCACGTGCTGGATCTCGACCGCCTCGACCGCTTCGAGCAGGAGCTCCCACCGTCCGCCCCGGCGCCTCGGTCGCGCGGAGCGGCGCCGTCGCCCTTCGAGACGTCACCTGCGAGCCCGGGCGCATCGCCCCGGGCCGCCGAGCCCGACGGTGCGACGCCAGGCAGCGCGAACGGAGCGGCGCAGCGAGAGGCCCTCTCTCTCGCGCTCGGCACGACAGGGGAGCTCGTCTCCCACAAGCTCATGCTCGACGCCGAGCAGCTCACGGCGCACGCCGCCTTCCTCGGCAGCACGGGGAGCGTGCAAGACCACGCTGGCGCTGAACCTGATCGAGCAGCTCCTGCTCCACGGCGTTCCCGCCATCCTCATCGACCGCAAGGGGGATCTCTGCGGCTATGCGCGCCAGACGCTCTTCACCCGCGCACACCCGGAGGCGGCGCTCGACGCCCGGCAGCGGGCGCTCGCGGAGCGACTCGACGTCGCCCTCTTCACGCCGGGCCACCCCGGTGGCCGCCAGCTCGGACTCTCGCTGATGCCGAGCGGCATCGAGGGGCTCCCGGACCTTGAGCGCGATCAGGCTGCCGGCTATGCGGCCCACGCCCTCGGCGACATGCTGGGCTACAAGCAGACGCGCAAGGACAAGGGGCTCCGTACCATCCTCGTGCAGGCATTCCAGCTCTTCGCGGCGCACGGCGCCTCGCGAAAGCTCGACGTCGCGTCGTTGATCGAGCTCATCGCGAACGAGGATCCGGCCCTCGTCGCCACCCTCGGGCGGCTCGATACACGGCTGTTCAAGGACCTCGTGCACGACCTCGAGGTGCTCAAGCTGAACACCTCGGATCTGCTCTCGATGGACGGCGAGGCGCTCGACGTCGAGCTGCTCCTCGGTCTCGGGCGCCACTCGCAGCCTGGAAAGACGCGGCTCAGCATCGTCAGCACGAAATTCCTGGGCGACAGCGCGCGGGTCCTCTTCTGGGTCGCGCAGCTCCTGCTCGCGCTGAGCCGCTGGGTGAGCCGCGCGCCGTCGCCCCACCTGCGCGCGGTGGTGTTGCTCGACGAGGCCGACATGTACCTGCCGGCGCAGTCGCAGCCAGCGACCAAGGCGCCCATGGAGAACCTCCTGCGCCGCGCGCGCTCCGGCGGCCTCGGCGTCCTGCTCGCGACCCAGAGCCCGGGAGACCTCGATTACAGGTGTCGTGACAACCTCCGGAGCTGGTTCGTTGGTCGGGTGACACAGCAGACGGCGCTCGACAAGATGAAGCCGCTCCTGAGCGACGCGCGGGTGGACGTCAGCGCCCGCATCCCCGGCCAGGAAGCAGGCGAGTTTCATCTGCTCCAGGATGGACGGGTGACGGCCTTCAAGAGAGATGTCCCGCTGCTCCGCGCCGAGCAGGTGCCAGAGAACGAGATCCTGAAGCTCGCGAGGCGTCGCCCGCGCGACGCTGCCCGCTGAGCCGGCACGGGCGACCACGAGGCGCACATTTCTATCGTTGGATCAATCAACGTCCATCGGCACGAGGAGTGACAAAGTGAGCGGCGCGATCAACGATTTCGAAGAAGAACGATCCAGGCATGGCGAGCTGCTCGGGCGCGACAAGGTGGTCGAGAGGCTCCTCTGGCTGATTGAGGACAGCGCGCCCCGTGGCGGGTGGGTGCTCTTCCTGGGGAGCGCCGGCGCCGGCAAGAGCGCCATCATCAATCGCCTCCTGGACGTATTTCCCCCCCACACACCGCACCATTTCATCCGGCGTGACCACGACGACTGGGATCGCCCCGAAGCGGTGGTGCACAACCTCTGCGCGCAGATCGAGCGGCTCCTCCCGGAGCTGGCGGATGCCGAGCAACCCGTGGAGACCCGGTTCGGGGAGCTCTTGCGGCGCGTCTCGAAGCGCCATCTCGTGCCTCGCGCAGACAAGCTCGTCATTGTCATCGACGGGCTCGACGAGGCGGCGAAGGACCGAAACGGCAAGAGCCTCTTGCCGCGCTTCTTGCCGCGCGTGCCGCCGAAGGGCGTCGTCCTCCTCGGCGCCTCGCGGCCGATGTACCGAAGACACGACTGGCCCGGCGTCGTCGAACAGGCGCGCACGCTCGACCTCGACGACGAGGAGTGGGCGCCCTCCAACGAGTCCGCGTGCCGAGCCATCTGCGAGCAGCGCTCACGCTCGCTCCCCGCGCCGTTCGACGCCTCGCTCATCGACGTGATCGTGCGCAGCGCGCGAGGAAACATGCTGTATGCGAGCGGGATCTGCGACTGGCTCGCCGGCCAGCCGCCGGCGCAACGAACATCGGCGCGCATCTCGCAGGGGCTCACCCCCTTTCTCCACCAGATCTTCGACGAGCTCCGCGACCTGGACGAAGCGCGACGCAGGCTGATCCTCAAGGGCCTCGGCCTCGCCTGCGCCGCGCGCGAGGCGCTCCCGCCGCACGTCTTCGGCGAGCTGCTCGGCAGCGATCCGACGACCGCCGCTGCTGACGAGTTCCTGCGCGCCACGTTCCACCTGCTGCGCAAGGAGCCTGCGCACTGGCACGATGACAGCCAGTTCGGCTATCGGCTGCGTCACGAGCACGTGCGCGAGGTCTTCGTCAACGAGCTCGGAGAGCGGGCGATCCGTAATCATCACCTGCACCTGCTCGGAGGGATCGCGGCGTGGCCGCCCGACGAGGGAGACCCGGCTGGACGGCGCTATGCCCTCCGGCATGCGGTGATGCACCGAATTGAGGCGGGCGACGTGGACGGCGCGCAGCGCCTGTGCGTCGACGTCGGCTATCTGGACGCGAAGTGCCGCGAGCTCGACGTCACCTCCATCGAGCGGGATCTGGAGGCGGTCATCGGCGCCTCGGAAGGCAGCGCGACCTTCGATCTCACCGCCGTGCTCGCGGCCGTGCGCGCGGAGGCGACCCGGCTGTCCGCCTACCGCGATCAGGGGCTGCTCCCCTCGCTGCTCTACAACCGCCTGCGTTGCGCCGGATGGCCCTCCGAGGAGATCGCGCGCATGCTCCACTTCGAGGGGAACCTGCCCCCGCTGCGCCTTCTACACGGCGTGCGCCTCGGACCGACGCCGCTGCGCACATTCTGCGAGCCGACGAAGGCGATCGTCGCGTGCGTCGTGAGCCCCGACGGGCGCTGCGCCCTGTCGGCCTCGGCCGATCGCGTGCTGCGTTACTGGGCGCTCGTCTCCGGCGAGGTGCTCGCGACGATGCAAGGACATAACGACGAGCTCACGGGCTGCGCGCTCACGCCGGACGGCAAGCTCGCGCTGTCGACGTCCGTCGACATGACGGCGCGGCTCTGGGACCTCGCGACAGGCGGCTGCATCGGAGTGCTCGACAACCGTGGTCGCTGGGCCACCGCCTGCGCGATAAGCCACGACGGCCGGATTCTCGTGGTCGGCTCGGACAACGGGACCCTCACGCTCTGGGATAGAAGCTCGCTCCAGATCGTCGGCACGCTGGAGGCTCACCGCGACTACGTGACGGTGTGCATCACGACCCCCGCGGGTCAGCTCATCTCCGGCTCGCGGGACGCCTCGGTCCGCGTCTGGGACCTCGCGTCCCGAGAGTGCCTGTACGAGCTCTCGCCGAGGGGTGAGGCGCGCTCGCCCTCGCCGGTAGCCTCGGAGGAGGGTTGGATTACGGCGCTCGCCCTCATGCCGGGCGGCGAGCAGGTGCTCGCCGCGAGCGGAGACGGCACGCTCTCGCGCTGGGAGCTCGCCCTTGGCCAATGCCTCCAGCGCGTCGGTGCGGGACAGGGCCGCGTGGACGCGCTCGCGATCCTCCCGTGGGGTGGCCACCTGCTCTGCGGGATGGCAGACGGCGCGATCGCCGTCTGGAATCTCGCCGCCGAGCGCCGCATCCTGCGCCTCGCGGCGCACGCGAACGCGGTGTCCGCGTGCGCCGCGACGTCGGACGGCCGCCGGATGCTCTCCGCGTCGCACGACCGCTCGGCCAGGCTGTGGGAGCTCGGAGGTCCGGAGAGCCTCATGGCCCAGGACGGGCACGCTGCGCCGGTCACCGCGGCCGCGGTGACCCTCGATGGCCGGTTCGCGGTCTCAGCATCGGAGGACCGGCTGCTCAAGTTCTGGGACACGGCGACCGGCGAGTGCCGCGCCACGCTGACGGGGCACGCCGACTTGGTGACTGCCTGCGCGATCTCTCCCGATGGGCGCCGCGTACTCGCCGGGGCGCGGGACGGCGGCGTGCTGCTATTCCACCTGGATCTCGAGCTCACCGCGGTGCGCGTAGAGACCGCCAAAGCGCATCAGAAGCTGGTGAGTGGCTGCGCGTTCCTGCCCGACGGACGGATGATCACAGCCTCCCGAGACGGCACGCTCTGGATGCGCTCCGAGGCGACGCTCGACGAGCCCTCGCAGCTCGGCGTGCACGAGGGGCAAATCAACGGCATCGCGCTGACCCCCGACGGAAAGCGACTGTTGTCGTTCTCTCGAGACGGCGCGGTGAAGCTCTGGCACCTCACCGACACCTCACGTGCCCCCTCGTCGATCCGCCTCACGGGCGGACTCCTCGCCGCAGCGATAACGCCGGACGGCGGGCGCGTGGTGCTCGCCCGCATCGATGGCCAGATCGAGGTGCGCGAGTTGCCGAGCTTTCGCTATGTCCGCCAGATTCCCAGTCACACCCGGCGCGTGTTCGGCTGTGCCGTCTCGCCCGACGGCGCGCGCGTGTTCACTGCATCCGAGGACGAGACGGTGCGGGCCTTCAGCCTGGAGACGGGGAGGCCTCTGGGAACCCTGGTCGGGACCTCGTGGTTCCGATGCGTCGCAGCGTGCTCCGGGTTGCTCTGCGCCGGGGACGAGGAAGGCAACCTCTGGATGATCATCGAAGGCTTGGCCGCTGCCGACCCCCGCGCGAAGAGGAGCACTAGGCGGAGACCCACGCTGTCCGACAGCGACACAGTCCGCCTACGAAACACTCTTGCTGTGCTCTACGACACTGAGCAGGTCGCACGGCGCATCGCCAGGGAAGCGGGGATCGGCCTGCTGTTGGTCAACATCTCCGGGAGCATCATCGACATCTGGGACGCCATCCTCGAGGAGGCCAGAAAACAGCATTGCCTCGCCGATATTGTGCATTGCGCGCTGAGAGAATACCGCGACGACGACAATCTCTTAGAGCTTGCACAGAAGCTCTGAGAGACGCACGGCGCGGCTTGCGCGCGGCGACGACGCCGGCGTGCTCAACCGGAGAACGAGGAGATGATGAACCAGGCTCTTTCCCGCGAAGGGATACGCACCTTACGAGAGGCTCTTTCCTGGAAGTACCCGTCCGACGCCGAGGTGCGCCGATTCCTCTTTGACATCAAGCTCGACGCAACCCGCATCGCTTTCCACAACCGAGCGGACCTCACCTGGCACAGCGTCCTCGACGAGGCGCAGAAGCGGGGCGCGCGGTGGGTCTACGCGGTGCTCGACCGCGCCATCGAGGAGTACCCCGAGGACGAGATCCTTAGGCGCTTGCGCGAGGGTGCCGCGGTACGCTACGCCGAAGGGCCGAGCATTACCTCGCTCCCGTGGCGGGGCAGCGGCGGTCCGCCGCTCGAGAAGATCCTCGCTACTCAGAGCTCGCTCGTCCCCGTGAGCTACCTCGAGATCGGCATTCGCCGCGCTCAGGCGGTCGCGCGAATTCAGGTCTCCGACGGCTCGCTCGGAACGGGCTTTCTCATCGCCGGTGACGTCCTGGTCACCAATCACCACGTCCTCGGTGACCGAGACGCCGCTGCCGCCGCGACCGCCCAGTTCAACTACCAGAAAACGGTCGAGGGCCGCGACGCGGAACCGGAGGAGTTGCGCTTCGACCCCGACGCCTTCTTCGTTACCTCCAGCGACGACGACTGCACGATCGTCAAGGTCGCGGGCGGGCCCTCCGCGCGCTGGGGGACGATCGCCCTCCAGCCATCCCGGGTCGAACTCGGCGAACGGGTCAACATCATCCAGCACCCCGGCGGCGATCAGAAGCAGCTCTCGTTCTTCCACAACCTAGTTGTTTACGTGGGCGAGGGCCGCGTGCAGTACCTGACCGACACGCTGCCCGGCTCATCCGGCTCGCCCGTGTTCAACAAGCACTGGGAGCTCGTCGCGCTGCATCACAGCGGCGGATGGCTCCTCGAGCCAGGAACCAAGGACCGCTTCTTCCGCAACGAAGGGATCCATGTCGATCGGGTGGTGGAAGTGCTCCGCAAGTGCCGTTGAGACACGGAGCTCATCACCTGCCGGTAGAGGCCAGAGGGCGCCCTCAAGGGGTGATATTCAATGAATCTCGCAAGCGTTTCGTCTTTCGGAGGTGCACGATGGTGAATCGAGTCATCCTTCTCTCGGGGCCTATAGCGTCCGGCAAGACGACGCTCGGCGATGCGCTGGTGAACCGATACCCGTTCAAGCGGCTTAAGACCCGCGATCTCATCCACGCGATGGCTGGGACTGCGGCGGAGCGGGATGCGCTCCAGGAGGCCGGAGAGCGGCTGGATCGCGAGACTGGAGGGCTGTGGGTCGCCGAGGCGCTGACCAGGTCGGTTTCGAAGCTTGGGGAGAACGTGACGGTGGTCGTGGACGCGGTGCGCATCGAGGCTCAGGTCGACGCCATCCGGAGGGCGTTCGGCCTCCGTACAACGCACGTGCACCTCACGGCCTCCGGCGGCATTCTCGCGCAGCGGTACCGGGATCGAAACCGTGCGGTGAAAGAGTTCACGTCCTACGACGAGGTGCGCTCCAACGCCACAGAGAGCGGGATCGAGAAGCTCAAAGACATCGCCGATGTCGTGATCGACACCGCGCGCAGCTCTCCTGAGGACGTCTTCGTCCGCGTCGCGAGCCACCTCGGGCTTTACGGCCGGGGCGTCGAGCAGGTCGTCGACGTGATCGTGGGCGGTCAGTACGGCAGCGAGGGCAAGGGGCACATCGCGTCGTATCTCGCACCCGAGTACGATCTTCTAGTCCGGGTCGGCGGCCCGAACGCAGGGCACACCGTATACGAGGAGCCGGAGCCGTATACCTTCCACCTCCTCCCCTCGGGCACCCGGCGCTCCGAAGCGAAGCTTGTGCTCGGTCCCGGCGCCACGCTCGACGTGGATACGCTGTGCAGGGAGGTCGCGGACTGCCGGGTGCCACAGGGCCGGCTCTTCATCGATCCGCAGGCCATGGTCATCGAGGCAGCAGACATCACGTTCGAGGCAGAGAAGCTCGCGGGCTCGATCGGCTCGACCGGACGAGGCGTGGGGGCGGCAACATCGCGCAAGATCCTGCGGACGGCGGCGGCCCCGCCGGTCCGTCGCGCTCTCGACGTGCCGGAGCTTGCGCCTTATATCCGGCCGACGCGGGAGGTCCTGGACGACGCGTTCTCTTCGGCCAGTCGGATACTGCTTGAAGGGACCCAGGGCACGGGCCTGAGCCTGCACCACGGCCAGTACCCATTCGTCACTTCACGTGATACGACGGTGAGCGGCTGCCTCGCCGAGGCTGGCATCGCTCCGAGCCGGGTACGCAAGACGATCATGGTCTGCCGAACCTATCCCATCCGGGTACAGAACCCGAGCGGCGGGACGTCCGGAACGCTGGCGGGCGAGCTTGACTGGGACGAGATCGCGAGGCGCTCAGGCATCGACGCCGATGAACTGCGAAAGGCAGAGAAGACCTCGACGACGAAGCGCAACCGGCGCGTGGGCGAGTTCGACTGGGCCCTTCTGCGGAGCGCGGCGAGCCTCAATGGACCGACCGACGTCGCGCTGACCTTCGTCGATTACATCCACATCGCGAACAAGGACGCCCGCCGCTTCGAGCAACTCACACCGGAAACCATCCGCTTCATCGACGAGGTTGAGCGCGTGACATCAGCGCCCGTATCGCCCATCACAACCAGGTTCCACTTGCGCAGCATCGTCGACCGGAGGCGGTGGTGATGGGAGTGACTCGCGAAACCCTTGCGATGCGCTACCCTCGCCTTTATCACATGGCTGAGGCCGGAAGCTGGCCTGGAATCATGCGACACGGGCTGCTGAGCACAAGCGCTCTCCTAGATCTCTTTGAGGTCCACGGACCGAAGCGAGACGCCATCGAGTCCGCGCACCGACCTGGATCGCTTACGATCACGCACGCGGTCCACGGGACGGCGGTCATACGGGACCAGAAGCCCATGAGCGACAAGGCGCTCCGTCGCGCCCTCGGGGGCAGTCTGTCACCGTCCGAGTGGTACCGGATCCTGAATTCAATGGTCTTTTTCTGGCTGACCGAGAAGAGGCTCAAGCGCCTGCTCGAAGCCGTGGAGTATCGTGATAGACGACAAACAGTGCTCACGATCGATACCGCGCGGCTCCTCGAACGTCACGGGGACCGCGTGCGGCTCTCGCCTATGAACAGCGGAAACACCAGGCCATATCCTCACCCACGCGGACACGACACCTTCCTTCCGCTCTCGCAGTATCCATTCGAGTCTAGGAAGGCTCGCGGTCTCGAAGCCGTGGTCGAGCTCACCGTAGGACGCTCGGTTCCGGACATCCGTGACCTAATCTTGCGCGTTGAGGAGACTGGCGGTGGACGTCCCGCGTCCGTGCTGTGGATGGCTGCAGCGAAGAGTAGCCGATGACGAGTGGTCCTCCCCCCGCTTCCGTGGACACCCCCGGAGGCACCAGGAGGCAGGGATGGGATGGGGAACTGCAGCGACTGCGCCGCGATGTGAAGCGGCTGGAGAAGGAGCGTGACATCTGAGAAAGAACGGCGGCCGTCTTCGCGAAGGAGAGCGAGTGAGGTTCGCATTCATCGACTCTGAGAAGGTGCGCTACCCGGTGCTGGTGCTGTGCGCGGTGCTGCAGGTCGCGCGCAACGGCTACTACACATGGGCCAAACGCTCGGAATCCGCGCGGGCCAAGGCCGATGCGCAACTTGCGCGAAGATCGGGACCGTGCACCAAAAGAGTCGGGGCAGATACGGCAGCCCGCGCGTCCAAGCCGAGCTGCGTGCTCGCGGCATGCGTGTCGGCAAAAAGCGGGTCGTATGGCTGATGCGTGCTCAAAGGCTCGCGGCACGCAGGAAGCGGCGCTCCCGCCGCACCACCGACTCGCGGCACAACGGCCCGATCGCGCCGAACGTGATCGAGCGGCAGCTCGATGCCCAAGCCCCCGACCGAGTCTGGGTGACCGACGTGACGTACATCCGCGCCGGCGAGGGCTGGCTGTACCTGGCCGTGATCGTGGACCTGTTCTCGCGACGCGTGGTCGAGTGGGCCGCGAGCGCGACCCACGATCGCGCTCTGGCGCTCGCCGCGCAGACGCCCGCCTTCGTCGCGGGAGATGGTGTTTCGCGCTGCGGCTAAAATTCCAGCCGCTCGGCGAACAGAGAGAGGATCTCATGACAGCAGAATATGACGAAGCCGGAGGCCGCCTCCTGAAAGCGGTCGAGGCCATCTCGATCAGCCACAGCGATGCCCGATCGATGGTTGACAAGTACCTCGATCAGAGTCGAAAGGACAACCCGGACGCGTCGAAGCAGGCCCATCAGGAGGCCGTCGCGAGGATGGTCGTCAAACGTTACTGTCGCCTCGCGGCGACGAGCGGAGGAGCCACCGCGCTAACTGGCGTGATCCCCGGGCTTGGCACGGCCGTGACGATGCTCGGCGGAGGGCTCGCCGACGCGGCTATCTGCATGAAGCTGCAGGTCGACATGTGCATGTGTCTGGCGGCTGCGTTCGGCTGGGATCTCGACAGAGAGGACGCTCGTCACCTCTGCTTCTTGATCGCCGCAGGAGGCGCCCTCGAGAAGGCAGGCATCGAAGCCACAGCGCGCATCGCCTCGAAGGCCGGGGTGAACATGCTGCGCCAGTATTTGAAGGGCGCCACGCTCCAGGCGATCAAAGAGCTGTTCAAGAAGCTCGGCATCATTTTCACCCGCAAGGCGCTCGAGAAGGCGCTCCCATTCGGCATCGGAGTTGTCATTGGCTCCGGAGCGAATTACGCACTGACGAAGTACGTCGGTGGCGAGGCGATCACATGGTTCGTATTGGATCGCGACTCGCGGGAGGGGTCCGCGTCGTTCTGATCGCCCGGTGCTCTCGTCACACCGCAAAGCGCCTTTGGTGAGAGACCGCCAGTAGCTGGAGACCTCATCGATACGCGTCGGAGAGGCCGCTGCGCCCCGCTGTTGGCCAGCCAATGATAGGATGAGGGGCGTGCTCGACGTGGAGATGCTGGAGCTCAGAAGCCCCGATCCCCCTGAACGCCCGCGCCGCGTCAGCCCCCGCCGCCGCCGACCTCGCGCCAGCGGATCTCCACCCGCTTCGCGCCGAGCTGCGTCGCGAGCGCCGTGATCTGCCGCTCGGCCTGCGCCTTCGCGCGCGCCATCACGTTCCCCTCGAGCGCGGCCTTCTCGATCGCCGCCGTCGCCTCCTTCCGGGCCCGCGCCTCGAGCTGCTCGTTGCGCCGCGCGAGCAGGCTGGTCGACCGCGTGTAGACGTACGTCTCGTCCTCGTCGAGCCGGGTCGAGAAGACCTCGGGCGCGGGCAGCGTGAGCCGCGCGACCCCGGTCTCCGGATCCATCGCGATGTCGCCCTCGCCGATCCGCGCGAGATCGACGCCGATCGTGACGTGGCCGACCGCGACGAGCAGGAGGGCGTCGGTGGCCTGCACCAGACCGAACAGGCGGTTCTGCCGGTCGGCCAGATCCACGACCTTCTCGACGTGCACCTCTGTGGTCTCGAGCCGCGACAGGTCGCGGATCGCGATGACGAGCGCAGGAGACGGCCGCGCGACCACGACGCTCGAGGGCGCAGGCGCGGGACCGCCGAGGCGCGGCGCCACCACGAGCGCGCCGAACCCGACCGACGCGAAGAGCGCCACGACGAGCAGCGCGATCCGCGCGGCGCGGCCTGCCTGCGCGCGGGGGCGCGGCGCGTGAACTGCGGCCGAAGCGTAGGGGTCCTGGAGCGGGCCTTCCATCGGAGGGGTCTACCTTGGAGGACCACGGGCGCACAGCAGGCGCCCGCGGAGGCTCGGCTGGACACCGACCCGAGGAGCCGCGCGTCCTCCACAGAGAGTACCCAGAACTGGAAGGCCCGAGGGCGAGAAGAATCGACCAGCCCAGCCCAGCCGAACCCAGCCCGCCCACCCGCCCGGCGCGCCGGCGGCTATAACGCCGCGACCCGCCTCACGCCGCGCGCGCCGCAGACCGCTGCGGCGGCGCCGCCGCCGCCTGCTCCGCCCCCGAGGACGAGAGCGCCTGCTCGAGCATCCAGTCGTCGACGTCGCCCTCGGCCGCATGCTCCAGGGCGAGCCGCACGTCTCGGTTCGCGCAGCCCTCGGCCGCGATCCGCAGCCGCTCCTCGGTCTGGCCGTCGCGCGAGCCCCCGAGCGCCAGCGCGGCCCCGATGCGGAGCTCGGCCGGCGCCCCGCCGTCCTCGAGCACCGTGAACGCCTGCTCCCGCGTGAGCTTCGCCGTCCGGTAGTCGGCGCCGGCCTCGCCCACGAGGCGGCGCAGCGCCGCCCGCCAGGCGGGCGCAGGCAGGCCGCGGCGCCCGAGGAGCGCCACAGCGCGCCCCGCCTCGTGGGCGCCTCGCCCGCTCCGCTCCCGCAGCAGCGCGAGCAGGTGCTCGCGGCGCCGCTCGGCGAGCACCATGCTGAGCCCCGTCTCGCTGGGATCACGCAGCAGCTGCGGCGGCACGAGGGTGAGCGAGAGCTCCTCGCCCCCGGCGAGCGCGAGCTCGACCCCGAGCGCCGTCTCCTCGACCCGCTCGATGCTGGCGAAGGAGATGAAGCGCTCGCCGGCGTCGTCCCGGAGCGAGAGCCCGTCGCTGCCCACCACCAGCACGCGGCGCGCAGAGCCCTCCCTGAGCAGCGCCGCCAGCACCCACGCCGAGGCGCCCGTGACGACGCCGAGCGAGAGCGCCACGTCGAAATCGAGCACCGACCAGCAGAGCAGCGACATGAGCGCCGCGACCCCGACGAACAGGCGGCGCCGCGGCAGCGACGGCGCGTCGTCGTAGAGCCGCGCGCTCCACGTGCCCTGCGCTCGCCCGGCGGCGATCACCCCGAGCAGCCGCTCCGCGTCGACCGGATCGTCGACGCGCACCCGGATGACATCGCCGTCGTCGGTCTTCAAGGCGACCTCGCCGCCGGAGCTCGAGAGCCGCGCGCGCGTGAGCGAGAGGAGCGGGAACGCGCGCCGATCGCCAGGGCGCTCGATCCACAGCGCGTTGCTCACCCGGACGACCGCCGCGCCGGACGAGCCCACCGCCGCCCAGAGCCAGGCGATCGGCGTGTAGAGCAAGCACGCCAGGCAGAGCAGCGCGAGCAACGACCCGAGCAGCGCGAAAGGCACCATGACGGCCGCCACGATCGGGCCCGCGATCGGCTCCACGAGCGACGCGATGGAGAAGACGACGAGGAGCCACGCCAGCGCCGACGAGAGCAGCCGGCCGATGGATCGAGCGTCGGCGTAGGGCTGGATGAGGACCCCACACCGCTTGAACACGCCGTCACTTCCAGCGGTCCCTGCCACCCCACCACGGTGAAGGCACCCGCCTGCGAGTTCAAGCGCACAGCGCAATTTCAGCGCAGGAGGAACCCCTGCGCTGCCGTCCCCGGCGACCGCGCTCAGTACGCGTCCGCCGGCGCGCGCGCGTCCGCGGGGAGCGTGAGCGGGAGCATCTCCACGGCCGCGTCCCCGCCGGCCAGCCACTGATACCGCGCCAGGTTCGAGAGGACGCGACCCACATAGGTGCGCGTCTCGTCGTACGGGATGCGCGCCACCCACACATCGGTGTCCCGGTCGATGCCCCCACCGAGCCAGTGCGACACGGCCTTCGGACCGGCGTTGTACGCCGCCGTCGCGAGCGGCAGGCTGCCCTCGAACGTCCGGAGCAGCTTGCCGATGTAGAAGCCGCCGAGGCGCAGGTTGAGCGGCGCGCTCTTGAGCTGCCCGAGGTCGAAGCCGAGCGAGAGCTCGCTCGCAGCCTTCTGGGCTGTCGACGGCATGAGCTGCATCAGCCCGACCGCGCTCGCGGGGCTCACCACGACAGGATCGAACGCGCTCTCCTGGCGCATCAGCGCGTGAACGAGGCCCCTCGGCAGCCCGTGCTGCGCCTCGAGCGCGCGCACCTCGCCGGCGTACGGCTCCGGATACACGCACTCCCACGTCCAGCGATCGGCCTGCGAGGGCGCGCGCTGGAGCGCCGCGGCGGAGACCGCCTGCGTGCCCACGCGGTAGCGGCGCTTCGCGGGCGAGAGCATGCCGTACATCCGGCAGAGCGCCTCGCTCTCCTGCCCCGCATAGGCCGCGGTCGCCTCTCGCTCGTTCTCGGCGAGGTAGCTCTCCGCGTCGCCGTCGAGCCCCATCGACGCGAGCAGCGCCGCGGCCGGCGGCAGCTTCACCTCCACCGCACGGGCGTCCCCGAGAGACGCCGGGATGAGCAGCGGCGGCGTGGGCGCGCCCACCGCCGCGAGGCGCGAGCGCGAGAGCAGCGCGCCCCACGAGAGCGGCTGCTCCCGCATCACCTGCGTCCAGAGCCGCACCGCGCCGTCACGGTCGCCGCCGCGCAGCGCCGCGAGCCCGGCGAGCTCGCGCAGCCGCGCCGCGTCGGCCGGCTTCGCGTCGCGCGCGAGCTGCTCCAGCGGCCGCCGCACGCGCGCGGCGCCGCCCGTCGACAGCGTCGCGAGCGCCCGCTCGTAGACAGCGTCGTCGCGCCGATCGCTCCGCGGATAGGCGTCGATGAACCGGCCGTACTGCGCGACGGCCTCCGCGTAGCGCCCGACCTGCATGAGGAGCCGCGCGGCGAGCAGGCTCGAGAGCTCCCCCCAGCGGGTCTTCCGGAACCTGCGCGCGACGGCGAGGTGCCGCTCGATCGCCTCCGCCTCGCGCCGGAGCCGCGAGAGCGAGCGCGCCGCGAGGTGCAGCTGCTCGGCCTGGCGCGCGGAAGGCGCGGCGGCGACCTTGAGGAACGCCGCGGCCGCGGCCTCGTAGTCGCGCGCCTGGTAGAGCGCCGTGGCCCTGCGGTGGTGGAGCTCCGACGCCGGCACGCCCGACATCTTGTCGAGCTCGGCGATCGCCTCCGCCGCGCTGCCCCCGGCGACCATCGCGTCGACCTTCTGGAGCCGCTCCTCCTGCGAGAGCTGCCCCGGCAAGGCGGCGAGGAGCGCCGCGGCCTCGCGCCCGTCGGGCGACGACGGCGCGCTCTTCACGATCCACCGGAGGTCGGCCTGCGCGAGCGCCGCCGCGGCGGCCTTCTCCCCCGGGCGCTCGGAGGCGTCGCGCACGCCGAGCTGGACGCGCGCCCGCGCCATCCGCGCCGCGGCCTCGTCGCGCGACCTGCGCGCGCGCTGCGCCGCGGCCACGGCCCGATCGGCGAGCGCGCGAGCCTGCTTGAGATCGCCGCCCTTCATGGTGGCGAGCGCGGCGCGCGCGAGGCCGGTCGCGCTGCCCGAGCGCTCGAAGTACGCCGCCGCCTCGAGGAACGGCCCCGCCACGAACGCCGCCTCCGCCCGGTAGCGCGCCACCTCGCGCGAGAGGAGCGGCAGCCCCTGCTCCAGGCCATGCAGCAGCTCCACCGCCTTGCCATGATCCCCGAGCTCGAACGCGACGCGCGCCCGCGCGTACTTCATCGACGGCAGCGCGCGCTGCTCCATGGGCAGGGCGTCGAGCCGCTCCGCCGCCTCGGCCCAGCGCTCGAGCCGCACCGACTCGACCCAGGCGCCGTCCACCATGGGCGGCGCGGGCAGCGCGAGGGCGAGACCCGCGGGCGGCACGAGGGCGAGACCCGCGGGCGGCGCCGCGGACGGCGCGGCGCGCGCGGTGCTCTGCGACGGGGGCGGCCCGGCCGCGTGGTGCTCCGCGCACGCGGCGAGCGAGAGGCCGAGGACCCCCGCGACGGCCAGCCGGCTGCGCGCTCCCGTTGAAGACGGCTTCGGTGGCGACGGAGCCCGTTTCATAGCCGACCCGGCGCGTTGGACGACCCGCCGGCAGCGCGCCATGAGGACGTAGCGCCGCGGAACGACGGCCTCCGCGCGCAGGCCGCTCGAACCGCAGCGCACGCGCTGCCGACCCCTTTAGCTAGCAAGCCTGGGCCCGAGGTCGCAAACAAAGTGTCGGGCCCGACGCGATCCACCGCTTCCCGATCTCCACGTCCTCCTCGAACAGGAAGGCCGCGACCTCGTCGAGCGACCCAGCGCGGTTCGGCGGCGCACCCAGACGGAGCGCGGCGGCCTTGCCGAACGCGGCGACCACCGGGTGCGGCGCGCTCGCGAGCCCCAGGAGCTCGGGTACGAGCTCCACCGCCCCGAACGCGCCCGCGAGGATCGCCGCCAGCGGCCGCGGATCGGCGGGGCAGTCGTAGCTCCACGACAGCGCCGAGCGCAGCGCCGCGATCGTCTCGGGGGCCGCCGCGCGCGCCGCCGCCGTGCGGTAGCCGCCCACCGGCAGCGCGAGCTGCGCGTCGCCACGGCTCGTCGCGCAGATGCCGTCCGCCGCTTGCAGCAGCGCCGCGGCGATCGGCTCGGTCACGCCGTCGCCGAGCACCGCCAGCCCCTCGATGTCGGCGGCGACGGGCCGCGACGCCTCTTGCGCATACCCGTCGAGGTTGGCGAGGAGCCGCTCCAGGTCCACCGCGCCCGCGGCGCGGCCCGCGAGCACCTCGCGCTCGGTGTGCACCGTCACGAGGCTCGATACGATGGCCGGCGTCCCGCCGCGCATCGTGTGCGACACGTCCACGCTCACCTGCTTGACGGCGGGCCACCGCAGCACCCGCGGCTCCGTATCCGGGTCGACGACGATCCCCCAGGGCACGACGGCCATCGTCACCTCGCGCGCGCCGCGCTGGATCGGGGGGCGGTGATCGGCGCGGACCAGCGCGAGCAGGCCGAGCGCGCTCCCCATCGCGATGAGCCCCAGCGAGAGCGCGTGGCTCCCGGCGCTCCAGACGGCCGCGGAGGCGCCCGCGAGCCCCGCGGTCCCGGCCGCGGCGAGCGCGCCGGTCGAGCCGGGCTCCGGGTGGAGCCACACGTAGCGGAAATCCGGCGGAGGCAGCTTGCGCAGCACGGTGACGACCCCGGACGACAAATCTAGGCCGCCGCGCCACCACGCGCCACCGGGTGCGCGGGGGCGCCCGCGCGACCACGCCAATGGCGGCGTTCCACGCGCGCTGCGCGGTGGTAGCTTCGCGGGCGGTGCTGCTCTCCCGCGTCCGCCTCGTCCATCTCGGCCCGTTCGAGGACCTCTCGCTCTCGCTCGAGGACGCCGCCGGCGCGCCGCGCCGGCTCGTGGTCCTCTTCGGCGGCGACGGCGTGGGCAAGACCTCGATCCTGTCGGCGATCGCGTCCACCCGGCCCGGGTACGCGATCGCGCAGCCGAGGCCGCGCGGAGACGACGGCTCGCAGCCGCTCGTCGTCGCCGACTGGATGCTCGGCACGGACGACCCGGCGCGCGCGCACCCGCTGCGGGTCACGAGCCCGAACGCGCGCCTCGACGAGCCCGAGGACGCGGCGATCTTGCGGCGGAGGGAGCAGTCGCTGTTCGAGCGGCGCGCGGCCGAGGGGGGCTTCGTCCTGGTCGCGCTCTCGGGGGCGCGCTGGTTCTCCCGCAGCGCGATAGTGCTGACGACGCCCGAGCGCAGCATCCTCCGCTACGACGTGCGCGCGGCCGCGAGCTTCGACGACGCGACGCGCACCGACCTCACCCGCGAGACGAAGCAGGTGCTCTCGTTCGTCCCGATCGCGGCGGCGATCGCGCGCGACGGCCGGAAGAGCCGGCCGGAGGTGCTCTCCGACGCGCAGACGGACGCCCGGCCGGGCGCCCAGGCAGAGCGGCTCGGCGCGCTCGATCGCGCGCTCAAGGAGGTGCTCGAGGCGCTGCTCGACGGCCACGGCGTGACGTACGCCGGCGTCGATCCGCTCCGGCTCGAGCCGATCTTCGAGCGCGCGGACGGCCAGCGCATCGACTTCGACGATCTCGGGCGGAGCGCGCGGCACACCGTCGCGTTCGGCGCGCTCGCGCTCCGCGCGCTCGCGTCCGCGCACCCGAGCGGCGATCCTCGCCTCGCCGAGGGCGTCGTGCTGATCGACGACATCGAGGCGCAGCAGCCGGTGCACCGCCAGCGATCGCTCGCCGCGCGCCTGCGCGCCGCGCTGCCCAACGTGCAGTGGATCGTCACGACCTCATCGCCGGCGATCGCGCTCGGCTGCGAGCTCTCCGACGTGATCGCGCTCCGCCGCGAGCCCTCGTCGGGGCGCGTCGAGCTGCACGAGGGCCCGGACGCCGTGCTGCACTGAAACACGCGGCGCGGCGCGCGCGGCGTGCCGCCGAGCGGCGGGCGGCGCGGCGCCTCCCCTCGCTCCCGGGCTCCTGCGCCGCGCGCGTCAGGCGAGCGGCACGGCGAGGAGCACGACCTCCTTGCCGCGGACCTCGATCTTGTAGCGCATGGGCTTTCCGTGCTTCCGCCCGAGCTCCTGCTCGCTCGCCTTGAGGCGGGCGACGAACGCGTCGCGGGTGATGTGGTCCACCGGATCCCCGAGCGACTTCTTCGCGGCGATGTACTCGGCGAAGATGCGCGCGTAGTAGGCGTCCTCCGGCTCCTCGAGGAGCGCCTTCGCGTCGGCCGGGATCTCGCCCGCGGACAGCGCGGCCATCCGCTCGTCGACCTCGAGGGCGTCCCGGAAGGACGCCGACGTCGGCGCGCGCGATGGGCGCCCCTCGGCGTCGGTCTCGTCCTCCTGCACCCCGAGCAGCTGGTTCAGGAGCGAGTTCAGGCGGAACACGAGCCCGCCGAGCTCGGCGTGCTCGATCTGGAACCGGAGGTCGGTCCGGCCGTTCATGATCGCGAGCAGGCCGTCCTCGATCTCGGAGACCGGCTGCGAGATGTACGCGTCCAGGAAGTACGCGGCGATCACGACGAGCACGAGCCCGAGCGCGGTGACGCCGAGGAGCGGCCAGAGCAGCGCGCTCGCGAGCCCCGGCGTCCGGAGCTGCGCGATGCTGAGCAGCACCGCCCGCCGCCCGTCGCCGTAGCCGTCGAGCGCGTGCCCGACGGCGCTGTACTCGCCGGACAGCCCGCCGATGTCGACCGTCTGGCCGGAGCGCAGCGCCTTCAGGGCGCCGTCCTTCGCCGGCGACGCCGTGAGCGCCGCGACCAGCTGCGGGGAAGCGTCGCGCGATTTCGCCACCACGTCGAGGCCGTCGCCCGACTGCATCGCGACGACGAGCACGCGCCCGCTCGTGCGCTCGCTCGCGTTGGTCAGCCGCTCGTCGTTCAGCGCGGTGCCCACCGCGACGGCGCCGATGATCTGCCCGGCGTCGCTGCGGATGGGCGCGTAGGACGCGAGCAGCTGCTCGTTGCGCGCCCGGCTGACCCACACGTCCGAGCCGGTCACCCCCTGCTCGATGGCGAGCTTCAGCGACGGGTAGACGGCGCCGAGGTCGTCTCCGCGCATGAGCGCGGAGGCGTTCCGCCCGAGCACCACGCCCTTGGTGTCCACCAGGACCACGAGGGAGGGCGGGGTCCTGGCCAGCTCGGGCGAGGCGACGACCGCCTCCCGGATGGCGTTGGCGGCGCTGGTGGCCGCCTCGGCGCGGGCCGGGGCGGTGCCGGCGTTGAACGGCTCGCGCAGCTTCGGGTCGCTCGCGTGGGAGTCGAGCCACCGCTCCAGCACGAGGCCGTCCACCTGGAGCTGCGCCATGGCGGCCGCGAGCGCGCGCGGCGCCTCGCCGGGGCGCCCCATCTCCGCGAGGGAGGCGCGCGTGAGGGCGTAAAAAAGCCCTCCGACCATGAGGACAATCACGGCGAAGACTGCGATGATCTTTCCGCGCATCCTGCGTCTCCACTCCTTCTTTCCGGGGCTCAGGGCAAGCTACCATCCGCTGCGGCGCTGCTACAACTCTCCACCCAGCTCATGGTGCACTTGAATCAGCCGCACTCCGAAGCCCCGCGCCTCTACGTCGTCGACGACGCGCTGTTCGAGCAACATCGCTCGCGAGGCGCGCACCCTGAGCGCCCCGAGCGCCTTGAAGCCGCCCGCCGCGCCATCGAGCGCTGCGCCGCGGCCGGCCTCTCGCTGGAGCACGTGGCGTCGCGCGACGCCACCGAGGAAGAGCTCGCCCGGGTGCACGCCCCGCGGTACCTGGAGTCGCTCGGCCGGCTCAGCGGCCACTATGCGGCGCTCGACCCCGACACGTACGTGGTCCCGCGCTCGGTCGAGGCGGCGAGGCGCGGCGCGGGCGCCGCGGTGGCGCTTGTCGACGCGGTGCTCGCCGGCCCCGGCCGGCTCGGGGTCGCGCTGCTCCGTCCGCCCGGCCACCACGCCACGCGCGACGCCGGCATGGGCTTCTGTCTCCTGAACAACGTCGCCGTGGCGGCGCGGGCGGCGCTGAGCAGCGGGCTCTCGCGGGTCGCGGTTGTCGACTTCGACGTGCACCACGGCAACGGCACGCAGGACA
Organism: Sorangium sp. So ce327; assembly: GCF_051530205.1. Lineage (NCBI taxonomy): Bacteria > Pseudomonadati > Myxococcota > Polyangiales > Polyangiaceae > Sorangium > Sorangium sp. So ce327. The sequence goes on from NZ_CP150330.1 coordinate 9,045,963, forward strand.
TCTTCTGGGACGATCCGCGGGTGCTGTTCTGCTCGCTGCACCAGTGGCCATTCTATCCCGGCACCGGCGCCGCCAGCGAGCTCGGCGGAGGCGACGGCGCGGGTTACACCGTGAACGTGCCGCTGTCCGACGGCGCGACGGACGCGGTCTACGAGGCTGCGTTCGACGAGCTCCTCCTTCCGGTGCTCGACGAGTATGCGCCCGAGCTGATCCTGGTCTCGGCGGGGTTCGACGCGCACGAGCGCGATCCGATGGCGGCGATGAAGCTGTCGCGCGCGGCGTACGCGGCGATGGGCCGCCGGCTCGCGGCGATGGCGACCGCGAAGGCGGGGGGGCGGCTCGCCATCTTCCTGGAGGGCGGCTACGACCTGACCGCGCTCGAGAGCTCGCTCACGGCCGCGCTGCTCGCGGCATCCGGCTGCGAGGCAGCAGACGACCCGGCTGGAGCCTCGGTGCCGCCGCCCGCGCAGCGCGCGCCGATCTCGACCCGCCACCGCGCGGACCTGGACCGGGCGCGCCGGGCCGCGCTGCGCCGGTGGACGACGCTCTGAGCGAGGCGACCGGCGGCGCGCGCCGGGAAACCGGGGCCGAGGCGTGAACGGGCCCGCCGGGTCCTCTGCCTGGAGGAGGCCGGCGCCTCCTTAGAGGGGGGATCAGGGCGGGAAGCGCGGGAAGCGCGGGAAGCCGGGGCGGGGATGCGGGGCTCGAAACGCGACACGCGGTGCGTTTCCCTGATTGCACTCTGCGCGGAGCTGAGTATTCTGCCAGGCCTTCGCAGCCCAACGGGCCGCGAAGAACGGTGGGTATAGCTCAGTTGGTAGAGCACTGGATTGTGGCTCCAGTTGTCGCGGGTTCGAATCCCGTTACTCACCCCAGGTAGAACAGCCCGAAATCGTTGGCGAAAGCGGCGACCCGAGGGCTCGACAGGTGGACGAAGCCGGGGGGCTTGGGTCCGCTGGCGAGGGCTGCCGGCTACCTTGCCCGGCGCACAGCGAGCTCGATTTCGATGGCGTCGAAGGGCTCGACCCGGACGCGGGCGGCGTCGCGGTGGACGACCGCGGGCCCCCGGCGGCGATCCGCGCCGAGCACGTACACCTCCAGCGTCCGCTGGATGGCGTCGGCTAGCCCATGGGCGAAGCCTGCCCGGGGGCGCGCGGCGAGGCAAGGCGGTGAGGAGCAGGGACGAGCGCGCCCGCACGCCAAGCCATGGACGAGCTCGCACTGCGTCGCGAATCGCTCGCTTCGATAAGCGCCCTTCGCACCTCGGAGCTATCGATTCATGGATATCCATCCATCGCAGTGAGCCGTTACCCATTCTCCCGGAGACAGCAAGTCTCATTTTTGTAACCGACTCGCCACAAACCCCGCGTAGCGTCCGCGCGCATGAAGACCACTCTCCCCGGGAGACGCGCGTCGACGGCGCGCCTCATCTCCGCTGCTTTCATCGCGATCAGCGCACCTCAGCTCGCGGCGTGCGCCGTGGATTCGAGCGACGCCGCGGATCCTACCGAGTTGCCGTCCCCCGGCGCCGTCGATGTCGTCCGCCCGCTCACGCTCTCGGAGCGCGCTCGTGTGCCCGAGAAGGAGCCGGGGTTCGTCTCCGCGGCGCTCGGGGACCACGAGCTCGTCATCACCCATGACGGCAGCATGACGCCCTTCGCCGCGGGCGACGTGCTCGGCGGCACGCAGGGAGGCGGCTACCTCGCCCGCGTCGTGAGCGTACGCGCGATCGACGCGACGCGGGTGGCGCTCGCGACGACGCCCGCTCCTCTGACGGAGTTCATCACCGAGGGCCATTTCCACGTCCACTACGACGCGCGCGAGTACGCGCGCGCCATCGACGATCACGCCGCGCGCATCCGCGAGCTCGGCGTCGAGGACGGCGAGCAGATCGCGAGCGCGGCGGAGGCCCTGAAGATCTCGTCCGGCGCCTCCATGAAGCTCCTCGATCTCTCCTCGGCCTCGCTCCCGGCGTCGTGCGGGGTCACCGCGCACGGGACGGCGGCGCTCGACGTCACGGCCGAGCTCTCGCCGGCGCTCGATCTCGAGGTCCACATCGGCCCGAGGGGCAAGCTCAACCCGGTGCCGGAGCTGAAGCAGCTCCGCCTCGTCGCGTCGGGCCAGCTCGACGTGAGCGCCAGGCTCCAGGGCACCGGCACGGTCACGGGGAGCTGCTCGGTCGATCTCCTGGAGCTCGCCGGGGGCGTCCCGAGCCTGCCGCTGCCGACGCTGACCTTCTGGGTGGGCCCCGTCCCCGTCGTCGTCACGACGGACGTCGTGCCGAGGGCGAAGGCGGATCTGGGGCTGTCCTTCACGGCCGCCGAGGTGGAGGCCGTGGCGCAGGCGACCGCCGAGATCGAGGCCGGGGTCGACTACAGGAACGGCACGTGGAGCACGATCTGGGAGCCCTCCGGCTCGGCCTCGGGCTCGGCCTTCATCGGCGCGCCCGGCCCGATCACGGCGTCCGGCAAGGTGAGCGCCGGCGCGGAGCTCCGGGCGCGCCTGTACGGCATCGTCGGCCCGAACGTCGGAGTCCAGGCGTACGCGCGCGTCACGGCGGAGGCCGCGCCGCCCTACTGCTCGTACGACGCGCGGGTCGACGGCGGCGTGCGGGCTTACGCCGAGGCGGTGGCAGGCGTGTCGGTCGGCCCGCTGGATCTGACGCTCAAGCGCCTCGAGCTCGTCGATCTCGAGCTCCTGCGCTTCGACGGACCGCGCGCCTCGGGCCCGCTCCGCGACGCGCCCGAGTGCGACGCGGAGCCCTGATCGCGCCGCCCCTCATCGCGCCCGGGAGGCGAGGCGCCCCCGCCTCCCCGCGCGCGGGCTTGGACGCTGCTCAAGGGTCCGCGCACGCGACGTAATCACAGGACGCCTCGTTCACGCACTCCTCGGTTCGCTCCACGAGGTCATTCCCCTCGAGGCCGAGGCACGCGGTCTCGCAGCTGGTCTTGCTCGGCGGCGGAGCGTCGTTCTCCTCCGCGCAGAGGATGCGGTGCTTGCAGAGCTCACTGCATGCGTTCAGGATCTCTTCGTCTTTGCACCCCGCGGCCCCCGCGGCGAAGAGGCCGACAATGGCGGCGATGACGAGCGGGATCGATCGGAGTTCTGCGTTCTTCATGGGCAGCTCACCTCGGTTGTGGAACGGAGACTCTCCCCGGCGAGCGACCCAGCATAGACGAATCCCTGGCCGCCGCCCACCGCGCTGGCTCGACGCGCCGGGCGTGGTACATTGCGTCATCGCGCGTCCTGACGCGCCCTCCACGATCGACGACGAATGCCCTCCAAGGAATCCGACACCCTGCTCGAAGCCGATCCAGCCGAGCGACCGGATCACGAGAAGCCCGAGTCCACGCGGCTCCCTCTCGTGCTCCTGGTCGACGGGGACAGGAGCATCTGGCAGCCGCTCGGCGCCCTCCTCTCGAAGCGATATCGCCTCGTCGTATGCTCCTCGGCCGTGGACGGGGTCGCCGCCTTCACCGAGGACACGTGCGCGGTGATCGTCGATGTGCGGATGTCAGGGCTGGAGGGATTCTGGGTCTGCGACCAGATCCGCAAGGTGCAGCCGGAAGTGCCCGTGATCTTCTATTCGGCTCATCACGACGAGAAGGACTCGTTCGAGGTCATCAACGCGCACCGGCCCTTCGCCTATGTCGACAAGCACGGCGCGGAGCAAAAGCTCCTCGACGCCCTCGAGAAGGCGACGCGGATATTTCAAAGCACCCTCCGCAGCAGGCGGATCATCGAGCGGCTGCAGCGCCGCCGGCTGGAGGCGGTCTGACGCCTCCGCAGGGCGAGCCGCGCCCGCGCGGCGATCGGCGAGATCTGTGGCGCACGCTCGTCCAGCTGGCGCTCAGCCTGTCCGCGCTCTTCGCGGGGATCGCGCTCGCGGCGCACCTCGCCCGCGAGCAGCTCGACGCGCTCGGCCGCGGGTTCGTGGACCGCTTCGGCCTCGCCGGGATGTTCGTCGGCACCTTCCTCGCCGACGCGTTCTCGTTCCCGATCCCGCCGCAGTTCTACATGCTGACCGCGATCACCTCGGGTGGCTCGCAGGTCGCGCCCCTGATCGCCATCTCGACCGCCTCGCTCGTCGGCGGCTGCACGGGTTACCGCCTCGCCGGCCGCCTCGCGCGGATCCGCCTCTTCGCGGCGCGCATCGAGCGGACGCGACCCAGGATAGACCGGCTCTTCGAGCGTTACGGATACTGGGCGATCGCGATCGGGAGCATCTCGCCGATCCCCTTCTCGATGCTCTGCTACCTGTCCGGGCTGTACCGGATCCCGCTGCGCTACTTCTTGACCATGGTGCTGTTCCGGGTGCCCCGGCTCCTCCTCTTCTACGCGCTCATCCGGGCGGGATGGAGCCAGTGAAGCCGGCGGCGTGAGCGCTACCTGGGGCTGTCCGTCTCCTCGGGCGACGGGTTCACCCTGACGCGCTCGAGGATCTGGTCGACCATACCGAGATCGATCCCGGAACGCTGCTCCACGACGTTCCTGGAGAACAGCCGAGTCGCCTCCTTCGCGAGCTCCTCGTCCGGGAGGAACGGCCGCGCGGGCGACCGCGGCGCCGGCAGGCCGATCTCCTTCTCGAGCTCGGAGATCGCCCGGATCATCTCCTGGTAGCAGGCGGAGGCGATCTGCACGGCGAACGGGAACACCTGGACGTTGCCCCGGCCGGCGCGCACGGCGTGCAGCGTCGCGGCGGCCTGCTCGGCGAACTGGCGACTCCCGTACGCGTTGGCCATCTGCGCGTACATCGCGATGGACTCCTGGTCCGCCGCGAGGTCCTCCTCCTTCGTCCGCGGCGCTCCGGACGGGGGCACCGACGACCACCGCACGATCATCCGCGCGTAGTCGTCGAGCGCGCGCCGCTGGAGCGCCAGTCGCTCCAAGAGCGCTTCTCGCCGCTGTCTCTGGAGCTCCGCCTTCTCCTCGTGCTCGGCCCGCCGCTCCGCGCTGAGATCCGCCGATCTCCGCGCCAGGTAAGCGCCGATGAAGAGGGCGACGCCGTTGCTGACGGCGATGAAGAGCATCTCCAAGATCTTGGGATCCATGCCGGTGCCCACGACTTCTATCACGTTCGCGCTGAACGCAGTGAGTTGCCGCAGATTGCGGAGAAAAGTTGGCCGCCGCCCTCCTCCCGTGCAGGTGCGCCGTCATCCCACAGGCGGCCGTGGCCGCGCTCGGAGCCGCGCGGGCAGGCGTGATAGGATGTCCGCATGACCGGTTCACTCGACGCCGGGGCCGGTCCGCACCTGGATGGTCTCGCGGGCCCGCTGCGCGAGGCGCTGGAGAGGAGCCTCGCCGACCGGCTCGCGCGCTGCCCCGGGGCGGAGCTCAACCTGGACAACGCGTTCTGGGGCGCCCCCGAGCCGCGCGACCTCGGCGAGGCGCTCACCCGGTTCGGGCCGACGTGCGTCAACGTCGTTGTGCGCATCTTCGAGCGTCTCCGCGGCATCGACCCGACGCTCGGCCTGTGGACGCAGATCAGGTATCTGCGCAACGTCTGGTGCGGCGGGAGCGCCGGATTCAAAGTGGTCTACGTGGAGCCGGCGGCCATGCGCGAGCGCCTCGACCGCCACTTCGCGGGAGCGGGCGGCCGCCGCGTGGCGCGCGACACGATCCTCGGGGGGATCGAGCACCAGCGGGGCGCGCTGCTCGGCTCGCTCCCGGCGAGCATGGCGGAGCTCTTCCGGGGCGGCGAGCCGCTCGACGCGGACAGCTGGCGCGAGGTGCACCGGCCGGATCAGGAGGCGGTCCACCTCTGCGTCGGCAAGCATGAACCGCGGCCGCCTGAGCTCGACGACATTCACCTCGACTGGAGATCGCCGGTGGTGGGCGTCGACGAGGAGCGCCGCCGCTGCCGGTACGGGCTCCTCATCGGCGTTGTCCACTGGGTGCAGGCGCGATTCGGGGTCGGCAAGCCGGTGTTTCCGTTCCAGAGCATCGATGACAGGGTCGCCGCCCTGGCCGGGCGCCGCGAGGCACCGGCGCGCTGGGCCGAGTTTGCGGCGCGCTGGCGCGACGCGCGGTGGCCGCTCGCCCTGCGCGGCGGCGCCGGCGCAGAGGAGGCGCAGGCGTGGCTTCGCGCGTGCGACGAGCTCGTCGCTGCGCAGCGCGCGGACGCGTGAGAGGCCACAGGCGGCCGGCATGCCCTACCCCGCTCCCGACGGCACCCAGCTGATCGAGCACCTCGGCGCCGGCGCCACGTTCGACGTCGCGCTGGTGCGGCTCGGAGGCCCGCCGCCCGGCCCCACGCTTGTGTGCAAGCGCCTCGTCCCCGGCGTCCTCCACGAGCACGCGGGGCGGGCCGCCATGGTCCGCGAGGCAAAGGTCCTCTCCCTCGTTCGCCACCCCGCCCTGCCCGCGCTCGCGCGCGTCGGCGCCGATCGCCACGGCCCATTCCTCCTCGAGAGCCGGCGCGAGGGCACCTCCCTCCGCGACGTGCTCGACGGATGGCGCGGCCGCGGCCGGCCGCCGCCCGCGTCGCTCATCACCCACGTCGTCAGGACCGCGATCGAGACGCTCGCCGAGCTCCAGGAGATCGAGGACGCCGGAGGCCCGGTCCGCTTCGTTCACGGCGATCTCGGCCCTGATCACGTGCTGCTGGGTCCGCTCGGCGACATCGGCCTCGTCGACCTCGGCGCCGCGCGGTTCCGCGGCATGGATCCGGACCTCGAGACCGCCGACCGGGGCACGGTTCCCTTCGTCGCCCCCGAGATCGCCCGCGGCGAATCCCCGCCGACCCAGCGCGGCGACGTCTACTCCATGGCGGCGACCCTCGTCTCCTTCGCCACCGGCGCGAGCCTCACGCGCGCGCGCGAGCAGGCCGCGGCGCTCGTCGAGATCAGCGAATCTGGCCTCTGCCTCGACCCGCTCTCCGTCGCGGACGCGCTCTCGCCGGGGCAGCGCCGAGCGCTCGCTCGCGCGCTCGATCGCGATCCGGAGCGCCGCGTCGGGACGGCGCGGGCGCTGCTCGACGCGTTCGACGCGGCCGCTCCGCGGGCCGAGGACGGCGCCGAGTCAGCGCGCTGACTCGGCCCTCCTGCGCGCCAAAACCGTGGACGCACGCGGCCCATGAGATAAGTCTCGCCCGCATGAAGCCCCACCTAGGTCACGACAAGCTCGGCCTCGACACGCTCGCGATCCACGCCGGACAGCCGCCGGATCCGACGAGCGGCGCGGTCATGACGCCGATCGTCCTCTCGAGCACCTTCGCTCAGGAGCGGCCGGGCCACCACAAGGGGTTCGAGTACTCCCGCAGCGGCAACCCCACCCGCAAGGCGCTCGAGGAGTGCATCGCCGCGCTCGAGGGGGGGCGCCATGGCTTCGCCTTCGGCAGCGGATCCGCGGCGACCGCCACCCTGCTCCACACGCTCCGTCCCGGAGATCACGTGCTCTCGGGCGATGACGTCTACGGCGGCACCTTCCGGCTCTTCGACAAGGTCATGCGGCCGATGGGCCTCGCCTCGACCTCGGTCGACATGAGCGACCTCGACGTCGTCCGCAAGGCCCTCACCCCGGCCACGCGGATGATCTGGATCGAGACCCCGACGAACCCGATGCTCAAGATCTTCGACATCGCAGGGCTCGCCGAGATCGCGCGCGCGCACGGGGCGCTGCTCGTCGTCGACAACACCTTCGCCACGCCGGTGCTCCAGCGGCCGCTCGACCTCGGCGCTCACGTCGTGGCGCACTCGAGCACGAAGTACCTGAACGGGCACTCGGACGTCGTCAGCGGCGCGCTCGTCACGTCCGAGGACGCGCTCGCCGAGCGGGTCGGGTTCCTGCAGAACGCGATCGGCGCCGTCCCGAGCCCGTTCGATTGCTACCTCGTGCTCCGCGGGATCAAGACGCTCGGCGTGCGCGTGCGCCAGCAGTGCGCGTCGGCCGCGCTCATCGCCGGGAGGCTCGCCGGGCACCCCGCCGTCCAGGCGGTGCACTACCCCGGCCTCCCCACGCACGCCGGCCACGCGCTCGCCGCGCGGCAGATGCGCGCGCCCGGGGCGATGATCTCGTTCGTGGTGCGCGGCGGCCTCCCCGTCGCCTCCAGGTTCCTCGAGCGGCTCGCGATCTTCGCCTGCGCCGAGAGCCTCGGCGGCGTCGAGTCGCTCGCCGAGCACCCCGCCCTCATGACCCACGCCTCGGTGCCCGCCGCGGCGCGGGAGGCGCTCGGCATCGCCGACGGCCTCCTCCGGCTCTCGGTGGGCCTGGAGGCCACCGAGGACCTCTGGAACGACGTCGCGCAGGCGCTGGACGACGCGCACGCGCGCGCGACGGGCACGTAACCGCGCGGGCGCGCGCGCGGCGCTGCCGCCGTTTGATCGCGGACCCCCGAGTACGATAGAAGCGAGGAGCGGCCTCGGGGCCGCCACCTACCACCGGAGCTTTCCATGCGTCTCGCTCGCCTCAGCTTCGTGCCCGTGCTCGGCCTCCTCCCCCTCCTCGGCCTCGGCTGCAGCGGCGCGGAGCCGCCGACCCCGCGCGGCGCATACAAGATGAACTTCGCCGACCCGGGCATCGACTGCTCCCAACAGGGGCATATTGCGACCCTTGGCGAGGTGACCGATGTCCAGAAGGTCCAGCTGGTCACCGACGGCGAGGACGGCGCCTCGGTCGACTGCTCCGTGTCCGGCTCGGGCACCTTCTCCGTCTCGGCGGTGGCCAGGAACCCCGCCGATTTGTCGAAGATCCAGGTCAAGATCGACGCCATCTCCCCCGCGGCGACCCAGGACGCGCCGGCCACCGGCGACATCAGCTTCTCCTCCGCGAAGACGGCAGAGCAGACCTTCTACTCCGATAAGGCGACCCCGTGTAAGTTCTGGTTCGAGGGCAAGCAGGGGGTCGACGCGGGCAAGATCTGGGTCGGCTTCGAGTGCCCGGCGATGCTGAACGAAGGCGAGATATGCCAGATCAGGCTGGGCGTCCTGGCCTTCGACAGCTGCGGAGGCTGAGCCGCGCTGGCAGCTGACAGGCGGGCGCGCGGGGGGGCGCCCCGCGCGTCAGCTCTTCTCGGAGCGCGAGGCCGACACCGCCGGGACCGTCGACCGATCGCCGATGCTGACCTGCTGCGAGTCGGCGGGCGGGCCGATCGTCGCGCTGTGCGGGAGCTCGGCCTCGTCCTGCTCGTCGATCCGGATCACGAGCGCCGTGATGTTGTCCTCTCCGCCGTTCTCGTTCGCCTTGGCGATGAGGCGGCGGCACATCTCCGGGACCTCCTCGGTCGAGCTCACGATGTGGAGGATCTGGTCGTCCGAGAGCATCCCGCTCAGGCCGTCGGAGCAGAGCAGGTAGACATCGCCGGGCTGCGGCTCATCGCTGAGCAGATCCACGGAGACGCTGTCGTGCATCCCGAGCGCGCGGGTGATGACGTTGCGCGGAAGCTCGGCCCGCTGCTCCTCGGTGAGCTCGGGCATCGCCATGATGTAGTCGTTGAACAGCGAGTGATCGCGCGTCAGCTGGCTGATCGAGCCCTTGCGGACGCGGTACGCGCGGCTGTCGCCGACGTGGCCGACGTAGATCCGGTTCTTCTTCTTCGAGAAGAGCGCCCCCACGACCGTCGTGCCCATCCCGGCGCAGTCGCGCGACCGGATGCTGCGCTCGAAGATCTGGCGGTTCGCGACCCGGATGCCCGCCTGGAGCCGGTTCTCCTCCTCCGACAGGCTGGTGTCGAAGTGGAATGGCCAGGTGGCGTCCTCCCGCGACGTGGACCGGAAGAAGTCCGCGATCGACTCGGTCGCCAGCTTGCTGGCTACGTCCCCCGCGCGGTGGCCCCCCATGCCGTCCGCGACGATGAACAGGTCGTACTCCGACAGGACGGCGTAGCTGTCCTCGTTGTGGTCGCGTTGGAGACCAACGTCCGTCATTCCTGAAGCGATCGCTCGCATAACCTCGGGAATCCTTGAGACGGCTCCGGGCCTTCGGCTTCGAACACCAACCATTTCACGCTAGCGAAAACCTGTCAAGCAGGGCCTCTCGCCCCCTAATGGGCGTCTTCCGAGTCTTCGCGCGTCTTCTCACGTCTTGTCACGCCTTCGCACGCCTTCGCACGCCTTCGCACGCCCAACCGCGCACGCCCAACCGCCGACCTTCCCGATCCTACCGACTCCGACCGGGGGGACCGCAAGCCTCTTTTTCACTTCTTCGCTTCACGGGACGGTTCATTGTGAGCTGGGCTGGTCCCGGGCACGCCTCGCCCCGTGGCGATCGGACGCAAGCGCCGGAGCGGGCGGCAGCCGCGGGTCGCGCGCGGACAGGAGGACAACAAGGCTGCGAAGCGTCGCCAGGCCGGGCCGGGCTCGGCGCGCGCGGCGTCACGACACGCTGGGGCGCTGCGCGGCAGGCGATGTCGCGCATCACACGCCGCCGCGCCGCCCTCCTCGAAGGGGCCGGCCCCATCGCGGGCCGCGGAGAGGGGCGGCCGCACGGCGCTCCGGTCTGCCAAGCTCGGTCGCCGACGCCCGCCCGGCCGACGGCCCGCTCACACGTCCAGGATGTCCTTTTCCTTGCCGGCGATCACCGTGTCGACCTGCTTCGTCCCCTCGGCCACCACGTCGTCGACCTTCTTCTTGGCCCGGTCGGCCTCGTCGCCGCTGACGTCGCCGTCCTTCTCGAGCGAGTCGATCATCTCGTTCGCGTCCCGGCGGTGCTTCCGGATGGCGACTTTGGCGTCCTCTCCGTTCTTCTTCGTCAGCTTCACCATCTCCCTGCGCCGCTCCTCCGTCAGCGGCGGGATCGGGAGTCGGATGAGATCCGCGTCCACCTGGGGATTCAGGCCGAGATCGCTCTCCCGGATCGCCTTCTCGATCGCTTTCACCTGGTTCTTCTCCCAGGGCTTGACGCTGATGAGCCGCGGCTCCGGCACGGACACCGTGGCCATCTGCACGATCGGCGTCGGCACGCCGTAGTAGTCGACGCGGATGCCGTCGAGCATGGCCGCGTTCGCGCGCCCGGTGCGCACCTTCGCCAGGTCTCGCCGGAGAGCTTCGATGGCCTTCTCGATCCCTTCGCGCAGCTCCTTGATGACGTCCTCGAGCATGATCCGGCTTCCTCCGTGTGGGGCTCGCCCAGCCCGCCCTCTTCGCGGGCGGGGGCGGAGCTTACCGCGTATTTCCGGGCCGGCGGAGAAATCGATCCGCCCGACCTCGCCGGCGTCGCGGTCGGAAGAGCGCTCGCCTCCGCCTGGGCGCATCCGGACGCGCACGCGCCCGAGCGCCGCCGCGCCGTCCCCCCCGCCCAGCGCGCCACCTCCACTGTCGCGATCGTGCCGAGCTGTAGTAACTCTGGGAGGCAGGGCGACCCGATGCGCGATCTGGACTGGAACAGCTTCGACGTCCTCGTCGTCGACGACGAGCAGGACAACCTCGACGCGTTCCGGTTCGCCTTCAGGAAGTCGTTCAAGATCCATTATGCGCTGGGCGGCGCCGAGGCCCTCTCGCTCCTCGATCGCCTCGATCCCGCGGTGATCGTGGCGGACCAGCGAATGCCGGGGATGAGCGGTATCGAGTTCCTCAAGCAGGCGAAGGAGCGGCGGCCCGACGCGGCGGGCGTGCTGCTCACCGCCTACGCGGACATGACGGTGCTCATCGACGCGGTCAACTCGGGCGCGGTCGACCGGTACGTCCAGAAGCCCTGGAACTCGAAGGAGCTCGCCGTCATCCTCCGGCAGGCGATCGCCGGGGTCGCCACCCTCCGGGAGAACCGGCGGCTGCGCGAGCAGCTCGCGCAGTACGCGGGCTACCTCGAGCGCGAGCAGCGGGACCCGATCGATTTCGGCGAGATCGCCGGCGAGAGCGAGGCCATGCGCGAGGTCGCCGCCCGGATCGGCGAGGTGGCGAAGGCGGCGACGCACGTGCTGATCGAGGGCGAGGAAGGGGCGGAGAAGGAGGTCGTCGCCCGGGCGATCCACGTGGGCTCCCCGCGGGAAGAGCAGCCGTTCGTCAAGGTGACCTGCGCCGCGTTCCGGGGCGACACGCTCGAGCGCGAGCTGTTCGGCTGGCGGCGAGGCGCCTTCGACGGCGCGTTCGCCGAGCGCGCAGGCCGGCTCGAGCTCGCCCACCGGGGGACGATCTACCTCGACGAGCCGGCGCCGCTCACGCCCTCGCTCCAGGCGAGGCTGCTCCGCGTGCTCACCGACGGCGAGGTCGAGCGGCTCGGGTCGACGGAGACCACGCGCGTCGACGTGCGCGTCGTGCTGTCGCTCACGCCCGGCATCGACGAGGCCTGGGAGCGCGCGGGCGTGCTGCCCGAGCTCGTCTCCCGGCTCTCGGTGTTCCCGCTCAGGCTGCCCCCGCTCCGGGAGCGGCGCGAGGACATCCGCGCGCTCGCCGAGCACTTCCTGCGCAAGGTCGCCCGGCGCAACGCGCGCGCGGCCACCGCGCTGTCGGAGGAGGCGATCGCGAAGCTCGCGGCGTACACGTGGCCAGGGAACACGCGGGAGCTGGAGAACGTGGTCGAGCGCGCCGCCATCCTGTCGCGCGGCGACGTGATCTTGCCCGAGCACCTCGCGTTCACGGCGCGCGCGCAGCCGGCCGAACCGCCCGCGCGCGCGCCCAGGGCCGCCGCGCCGGCGGAGCCGGAGGCGGACCCGGCCGGAAGAGAGCCCGCCGCGCCGGCGTGCGCGCGCCCGAGGCTCGACCTGAGCTCCCAGCTCGACGACATCGAGCGGCGGGAGCTCCTCGCCGCCCTGGACCGCTGCGGAGGGAACAAGGCGGAGGTCGCGCGGCAGTTCGGCATGCAGCGCACGACCCTCTATTACAGGCTGAAGCGGCTCGGAATCGAAGGTTGAAGCCACGGTCGACGCCGGGGGCGACTTGCGGCAGATTGCGTCGGCATGCTGAAGGTCGGCGAGCGCGCGCCGGAGATCGACACGCTGGCCATCGACGGCCAGCGCTTCGTGCTGTCGGCGCAGGGTGGGCTCTGCACGGTCGTGTACTTCTTCCCGAAGGCCTTCACGCCCCACTGCACCGTCGAGGCCCAGCTCTTCCGCGACAACCACGCCGAGATCGCGCTCGCGGGCGCCAGCATCGTCGGCGTGAGCACCGACGACCACAGGACGCAGTGCCGGTTCGCCGAGGCGCAGAAGGTCCCTTACCCCATGATCGCCGACCGCGATCGCAGCGTGTGCCGCGCCTACGGCGTCCTCTGGCCGCTCATCGGCCTCGCCCGGCGGATCACCTACGTCGTCACGCCCGCCCTGGAGATCGCGGCGGTCTTCCACCACGAGTTCCAGGCCAGGAAGCACCGCGACGACGTGCTCTCGTTCATCGACAAGCGCTTCCGGGCGGCGCGCCCCCGCGCGGAGTGAGTGAGCGCGGTGCCCGCCGTGCGTCCCGCAACCGAGCCCCGCGCGCCCAGCGAAGGCGCCGCGCTCCTCGAAGGAGCGGCGCCGCTGCCGCGTGACTTCTACGCTCGCCCCGCGCTCGTCGTCGCGCGGGCGTGCATCGGCAAGGTGCTCGTCCACACGACGCCCGAGGGCACCGCCGCCGGACGCATCGTCGAGACCGAGGCGTACCGCGGCCCGGAAGACCTCGCCGCGCACAGCGCGGGCGGGCGAAGGACCGTGCGGACGGAGGTCATGTTTGGGCCGGCGGGCTATGCCTATGTGTTCCAGCTCTACGGCATGCACTGGGCGTTCAACCTCGTCGTGGCCTCGGAGGGTGAGCCGCACGCCGTCCTCATCCGCGCCATCGAGCCGATGATCGGCCTACCGCTCATGAGCCGCCGGCGCGGCGTCGCGCCTGGGCGGATCGAGCTCACCAACGGGCCGGGGAAGCTGTGCAAGGCGCTGGGGCTCGACCGCTCCGCGTACGGGATGGATGTCTGCGGAGCGCAGCTCTCGCTGCTGCCCGGCGCTGCTGGGCCCATCGGCAGGTCGCCTCGCATCAACGTCGACTATGCAGGTGCGTGGGCGAAGAAGCCGTGGCGATTCTACGAACGCGGCAATCGCTATGTCTCCGTTCGGCCTCGCCATTGAGCGAGCGTGAGGGCGCGAGCGCTCGAAGCGCTCGCGCCCGGGCCCAGGATCGCGCGACAATGGGCTCATGGGATTCTGGCCTTTCGGGGGGCGTGAACCTGCCAACGTCGAGAGCGCGTCGCAGGTTGTCACGGCGGGCACGCATCGGGAGACCCTGCGGGGAAAGTTAACGCTCTATTTCAAGGAGCCGCAGACGCGGAGCGCCGCGGACAGGGCCGCGGAGCGGTGCGCGCAGATCGCCGGAGACCTGCTGCGCGAGACCGCAGAGCACGAGGCGCTCCTCGGCAAAGAGGCCGAGCTCGCCGCGGCCATCGCGGCCCGCGCGCCGCGCGGCCTCCCGGGGCTCCGCGCGATCGAGCTCGCGTCGCTGCACGTCGTGACCGAGCGCACCACGCAGTCGCGGCGCGGCGGACCGGCGCCTCCCGTCCAGGATCCCACGCGGATCGCGGGCGCGCGCACGCCATCGAACAAGCCCTCGCCGGGCGGCGCGAGCCGGGCCACCGGCGCGCCGCCGGCCAGCAGCCGCGCCTTGGCGCTGGCTCCCGGCGCGCCGCCGACCGTCGGTCGCAGCACGCCGTCGAGCATCCCGCCGCCCATCAGCGTGCGCTCGCCGCCGAGCTCCGGCGCGCCACGCGCTCGCGCCGCCGGAGCGGGCGCCGCGCGGGCGTCGAGCCCGGGGCTCATCGGCTCGCCCCCCACCGTGATCGCGGCCGCGCTCGCGCCGCTCCTGCGCGACACGTCCACGCGGCTGCTCCTCGGATGCTTGCGGGCGCACGATCTGATCATCGTGCGCCGCGTCGCGATCGATCCTGGCGCCGCCGATCAGCTGGCCGCGCTGCTGCCCGTCTCCGACGCGCCGCCGGGTGAGTTCGAGGCGAGCCGGGCCGCCGAGCTCTCCCGCTGGCACACGGTGCTCGGCTCGCCCGTGATCAGCCAGCTGCGCACGGAGTCGTGCGCGATCAGCGCGCAGAAGGCCCGGGTCGCGCTGGGCGCCGCGAACATCGCGGCGGGCGTCGCGGGGGAGCTGATCGACGCGCTCTGCCGCACCGCCTTCCCGGGCCTCGCGCTGTCGAGCGCCCACATCGATCGCTACGCGGAGCAGGATCTGAACGAGCTGGCGGCCGAGAGCGTGGCGCGCATCCTCCGGCACCCGAACTCGAAGCCGCTCCGCCTCGCGCTCGGCCCGCTGCTCGACGCGGTGCACGGCGACGTGGACGGCATCTCCCGCCTCGCGAAGGCCTCGCTCGGCAGCGCGCACTGAGGCCGATGCCACCGCTGGGCGCGTTCCCTTCTCGGCGAGCTGGCGCTAGGAGGCGCAGGTGCGACACCATGATCTCTCCCATGAGCTCTCTTTCTCCCGCAGATCGCTCTCCCGCAGATCGCTCCGCGGCCATCTTTCCCTGCTCGTGGCGCTGCTCTGCGCGTGCGGGCCGGCCGAGCGCGCCGCGCCGCCCCCGCAACCCCTCGCGAAGGCGGCCGTGGTGAGCCCGGCCGACGCTCGATACGACGCGGAGGCCGGCGCCGAGCAGGCGCTCGCGGCCTTGTCGGCGCGCGTGCTCGAGGAGTACCTGCGCGACGAGCCGGTCCGCGCCACCGAGGCGGGGGACCACCGGTACGACGCCGTGTGGCCGGACGTCACCGAGCAGGGCGAGGCCGCGCGCCGGCGCACGATCGAGGCGGCGCTGGCCGAGCTCGGGGCGCTGCCCGCGGCGCGCCTCGGCGTCCAGAGCCGCGTCGACGCGGCGATGATCGAGAACCAGCTGCGCTCCTGGCTGTTCGCGATCGACGAGCTCCGCGAGGCGACGTGGAACCCGATGGTGTACACGGGCCTCGTCGGCGACGGGCTCGATCCCCTGATCACGAGGAGCTTCGCGCCGCTCGAGGAGCGCCTGCGGAGCCTCGGGGGTCGCCTCTCGGGCATCCCCGCGCTCGTGCGCGCCGCGGAGCAGCGCCTCACGGCGGCGCCGCCGCGCATCCACACCGAGACGGCGATCGCGCAGAACAAGGGGCTCATCGCGCTCTGCAAGTCCGAGCTCCCGGCGCTGTTCGCGTCGGCCCCGGCGCAGCAGGCCGAGCTCGACGCGGCCGCGAGGGCGGCGGCGGCGGCGCTCGAGGGCTTCCAGGCGTTCCTCGAGAAGGACCTGCTCCCGAGGAGCAACGGCGACTTCCGGCTGGGCCGCGCGCGCTTCGAGAAGAAGCTCCGGTTCACGCTGGACGACGCGACCATCGACGTCGACGGCGTGGTCGCGAGCGCCCGCGCCCTGCTCGCGGCGACGCACGCCGAGATGCTCGAGACCTCGAGGGAGCTCTGGCCGGCGCTCTTCGGGAAGCAGCCCTTCCCGAGGGTCGAGGCGCAGGACGAGAAGATGGCCGCGATCAGGAAGGTGCTCGACGCGCTCGCGGCCGATCACCCGACGAATGCGACCATCGTGAAGGCGTCCGAAAAGCTCCTCGCGGAGGCGACCGACTTCGTCCGCGCGCGCGACCTCGTGCGCATCCCGGAGGAGCCCTGCCGGGTGATCGAGATGCCCGAGTACCGCCGCGGCGTCGCGATCGCCTACTGCGACGCGTCCGGCCCGCTCGAGGCGAAGCAGGAGACGTTCTTCGCGATCGCGCCGACGCCGAAGGACTGGCCGAAGGCGCGCGTGGACTCGTTCTACCGCGAGTACAACTCGAGCATGCTCGCCGACCTGACCGTCCACGAGGCGATGCCGGGCCACTTCCTGCAGCTCATGCACAACAACAAGTTCCCCTCGAAGCTCCGCGCGGTCTTCTCGAGCGGCCCGTTCGTCGAGGGGTGGGCGGTCTACACCGAGTGGCTGATGGCGCACCACGGCTTCGGCGGCCCGAAGGTGCGGATGCAGCGCCAGAAGATGGTGCTGCGCATGTCGGTGAACGCGCTCCTCGACCACGGTGTGCACGCGGGCGCGATGGGCGAGGAGGAGGCGCTCTCGCTCATGACGAAGGACGCCTTCCAGGAGGAAGGCGAGGCCGTCGGCAAGTGGCGGCGCGCCCGGCTCACGAGCGCGCAGCTCACCACGTACTTCCACGGCTTCACCGAGATGATGCGCCTGCGCGCCGAGCACGAGCGCAAGCCGGGCTTCACCGAGCGCGCCTACCACGACCGCCTGCTCAGCCACGGCTCGCCGTCCGTGCGGCACCTCCCCGCGCTGCTTTCGGAATAGCGACGACGCCACGCGCGGCGGGAGGGCCGCGCGCGGCGGGAGGTCACACCGGAGAGATCGAGCCGCCGAGCTCGACGAAGCGGGTCTTGGGGAAGGCCTTCTGACAGGCATCGAGCTGCCAGTCGCCCTTGAAGAGCACGACCGCATTCCCGTGCACGTCGAGGGCGCCGTAGCCGTAGAGGTTCGACTCGAGCTCGGCGAGGGGCACCGGCTCGCCCTCGACCCAGCGGGCCAGGCTGAACGAGAGCCGCTCGATCCGGGCGTCGACGCCGTACTCGGCCGCGAGGCGGTGCTTCACGACGTCGAACTGGAGCTCGCCCACGACGCCCAGGATCGCCTCGCCCTCCCGCCCCTCGGGCGGCCGGAAGAGCTGGACCGAGCCCTCCTGCGCGAGCTGCTCGAGGCCCTTCTTGAGCTGCTTGCGCTTCATGGGATCGATCATGACGACGCGGGCGAACTGCTCCGGCGGGAACTGCGGCAGCGCGGCGTACTTCACGGGCGAGCCGCTGCAGAGCGAGTCGCCGATGAGGAAGAGCCCCGGGTCGAAGACGCCGATGATGTCGCCCGCGAAGCCGTCCTCCACGAGCGTGCGCTCCTGGGCCATGAACTGCACCGGGTTGGTGAGCCGGATGTCGCGGCCGAGGCGCACGTGGTGCACCTTCATCCCGCGCTCGTAGCGGCCCGAGCAGACGCGGAGGAACGCGATCCTGTCGCGGTGGGCCCGGTCCATGTTCGCCTGGATCTTGAAGACGAACGCGGTGAAGCGGTCGTCGTCCGGGGCGATGGGGCCCTTGTCGCTGCCGCGCGGCGCGGGCGGGGGCATGAGCTCGATGAACGCGTCCAGGAACTGCGGAAGGCCGAAGTTGGTGATGGCGCTGCCGAAGAACATGGGCGTGACCTCGCCGCGGGCGAGCTTGTCGCGATCGAGCGCGTCGCCGGCGGCGTCGATGAGCTCGATGTCCTCGCGCAGCTGGCGGGCGCCCTCCTCGTCGAGCGCCTCGACGAGCTCGGGCGCGTCGAGCGACACGACCTCCATCGGGGCGATCTCGGCGCCGTGCGCGACGAGCTCGAAGAGGAAGACCTGCTTGCGCTCGCGGTGATAGACGCCGCGGAACTTGCCGCCCGCCGAGATGGGCCAGGTGACCGGGTAGACGCCGATGCCGAGGACCTCCTCGACCTCGCCGATCAGCTCGAACGGGTCGCGCCCGGGGCGGTCGAGCTTGTTGACGAAGGTGAAGATGGGCATCTGCCGGAGCTTGCAGACACGGAAGAGCTTCTTCGTCTGCGTCTCGACGCCCTTCGCACAGTCGAGGATCATGATGGCGGCGTCGGTCGCCATCAGCGCGCGGTAGGTGTCCTCGCTGAAGTCCGCGTGGCCCGGGGTGTCGACCAGGCTCAGGAGCCGGCCCTTGTACGGGAACTGGAGAACGCTGGTGGAGATGGAGATGCCGCGCTCGCGCTCCATCTCCATCCAGTCGCTGACGGCGTGGGCGCGCGCCTTCTTGGCCTTCACGGCGCCGGCGAGCTGGATGGCGCCTCCGTAAAGCAGGAGCTTCTCGGTTAGGGTGGTCTTGCCAGCGTCGGGGTGGGAGATGATCGCGAACGTCTTTCGACGGGCGATCTCGCGGGTGAGCATCGGGTCGGGCACAGCGGCGCGGCAGGATAGAGTCCGTGGGGGCTGCGTCAACCCAAGGGGCGACGGAGCCAGGGCGGGCGGGGGTGGTGCGCGAGCGGGCGGCGGGGGTCCCCCCACGAACTCGGGCCTTTTGGGGGGCTGGTGCCGGGCTGGACGGGGGACTCGGTCAGAGAGGGGGGCGCTGCGGGGCGGGCCGGCCCTCGGATTCGTGGGGCCCACCCCCGCCGCCCGCTCGCGCACCACCCCCGCTCGCCCTGGCTCTTTGTAAGGGGCGGGGGCTGGGGGTCGTGGTCCCAGCGGCGACGCGCGCGGAATGCGCCCTCAGGTGTTTGTAAGGGGTCGTTATTTCGGGGCGCGGAGGGAGAGGGAGACGGTGACGCCTACGGGGTCGGCGCTGGGCGTGCCGATGGGCTTGTTCTTGAGGAGCTGACGGATGCAGCGCTGCGCGTCGGGGGTGACGCCACGCGAGTCGAGGATCTCGACACCCTCGGCACGGCCACGCACCCGGACAAGGAACTGGACCTTGATGCTGCCCGACGCGCCAGAGAGGCCGCCGTGGTCGGCGACACACTTCGCCAGGTCGGGGGCGACCTTTTCGAGCCGCTTGGCCACGTTCGGGACGTCGCCGTTCATGAACTCGGGCTCCTTGATCTCGATGAGAGGGAGCGGGGCCGATACGATCGATGCGTCGGGCACGCCGCCGTCGATGGGGCCGGCGTCGCCGGGAACACCGCCGTCCGGCGGGGAGACACCGCCATCGGGAGGGGGGGGCTCGGGCTGCGGCGACGGCGGGAGCCAGCCGGCATCCGCCTCGCCGGGCTCTAGGCAACGCACGAAGCCACGGTGCGGATCCTCCAGCGCGCCGTGCGGACAGCGCGGAGCGCCGCCAGCGTCGGGCGCCGACGCCGTGATCCAGCCCTGCTCCGGCGGCTCCTGCCGCGGCGGCGCCCCCCCCTCGGCGACCGCGCCGACACAAGCGCCGACAGCGCCCATCGACAGCGCCACAGAGATCGCCCACTGACCCAGACGCCCACCTGCTGCTCTCCACCGCATCGGCCGTTGTGATACTGCGGAACGGGCGCGCGTACAGGAGAAACCGCGGGGGCGCTGGACAAGGCAGGCGCGAGGCGCTCGCCGATGGCGGCGACGACCGCGGTCCCGGAGCCCGCGAAAGCAGGCTCAGAGGGCGATGTGAGCGAGCGATCCCGCCGAGGCGTCCCAGAGCGCCCGCGCCCGGGACAGGGCGTCCGCATGCGCCTTGGTCCCCTCGGCAGGCCCTGTCACGGAGATCACGCCGCTCGCGCCGAGCTCGAGCCGCTCGATGCCCGCGTCCGGGAGCTCTTCGCGGAGCTCCTTCGTCATCCGCTCGCCGATGCGCTGGAGGAGGCGCGCTAGCCGCTCAGGCGTGATGTCCCGGAACACGAGCACCTGCGGGAGCGTGAGCTCGGAGACCAGGCGAGCGCGGTCGGAGAGGCCCTGCTCTCCGAGCCGCCTCTCGACGAGCGCCGCGAACACGCTCCCGTAGGCGCGGTCGACCTGCTCCCGCCGGAAGCGCTCGTCGATGGCCGGTCCGAGCCGCGTCTCCAGCTGCGCGACGCCGTTCAGCCCGTTGGCGAAGCGCCCCTCGTTCTGCGCGAAGTACTCCCCGCGCGCGCGCAGATCGCTCGCCAGCGACGCGAAGTGCTCGCCCATCGTCGAGAGGGCGCGCAGCACGAGATCGGTGAACTTGAGCTCCTCCCGGATCCAACCCACGTCCGTCACCCGGTCGGCCATGAACGGCCAGACGACGAGGTTGTAGTAGTTGTTGAAGTCGAGAAGATACTTCAGCCGATAGAGCTCGAAGCTGCCGAACACCGGATACATGCGCTCATAGAGCCGGAGCGTGCTGTCGTACTTGAACCGGTAGTACGCGTCGTAGGCCGCCACCTTCTCCTCGAACCCGGCGCGGTCGCCGCGGACGTCGGAGAGGATCATCTGCGTGATGAACTCGTTCGCGGTCGCGATGAAATCGGAGCCGGGGCTGTAGAAGGGATCGGTGAACGCGCCGGCCTCCCCGGTGACGGCGTAACGGTCGGTCGAGAAGTACTGCTCCGCGTGGTACGGCAGGTGGGCATAGCTCTGGAAATCCTCGAGCTCCGCCCCCTCGAGCAGCTCGCGCGCGGCGCGGTGGGCGCCCAGGAAGCGCTCGAACTCCGCGCGCGTGCGCGGCCCGGGCAGCGCCCCGGCCGGCACGTTGCCCGCGCCGATCCGGTCCTTGTCGAACACGACGCCCACGCTCATCAGATCGCCGGCGAGCGGGATGAACCAGATCCAGTACCCGTCGTACATGAAGTGGTTCGTCGACAGGTGGCGCGACGTGTACCGCGCGCGCGACCGCCACGCCGCGTCGGTGACCCCATCGAGCCCCGCGACGCCGCGGTAACGCCCCCACGCGGCCGCCGTGTTGAGCCGCGCCTCCTTGTGCACCTTCACGCCGAGCTTGCGGAAGAGCACGTGCCGCCGCCCGGAGGCGTCGCACACCCAGCGGCAGGCGACCTCGCGCCGCTCGCCGCCCTGCTCGTAGACGACCGTGTGCCGGCCGCGCCCGTCGATCGCGACGTCGACCACCTTGGCGCCGAGCTCGACCTCGGCGCCCGCGGCGCGGTTCATGGTCACGAGATCGCGCTCCAGCCGCGCGCGCTCGAGTTGGAAGCTCGGGTGGAACGGCATGTGGTCGGAGCCGATCTCGCTCATCCGGGGCAGCGGGAGATCCTTGTCCGGAGAGTCGAAGAAGAAGCGGAGCCCGTTCTTGGGCAGCTGGTGCTGGTAGAGGTACGTGCCGAGGTTCAGCCGGCGAACCATGTAGTTCGCCGCGACCTCCACCGTGCTCTCGCCGACCTTGTAATCCTCCATCGCCTCGGCGGCCTCGAGCACGAGGACCCCGAGGTCGGGGCACGCGAGGCGGAGCTGCCGCGCGAGGAAGCCGCCGGCGATGCCGCTGCCGATGATGACGATATCGAACGTGCGCATGACGAGAGCCCTTATACCGCGCCCCCGCCCGGCGGCGCGGGCTCTCCGAGCAGCTCGGCGCGGAGCGCGCCCGGCATCGCCTCCGCCTCGTCCGGGCGGAGCAGCCCGTCGCCGTGGATGATCGACGCCGAGAGGCGACCGCCGAAGCGGCTGAAGATCACCTGGAAGCCCGGCGGCGCGACGACCGCGGGCAGCGGGTACGCCGAGCGCACCGGGAGCCCCGCGAACCGCTCCACCGTCACCGCGCCGGGGTTCGAGACGATCAGCGAGGCGAGCTCACCCTGGAAGGGCTGATCCCCCAGCCAGCGGTAGATCGGGCCGGGGAGCCAGCGGGCCAGATCGAGCGCGGCGATCATGGCGAGATCGAGCCTGTCGCGCACCACGGCGCGCTGCTGCTCGGCGAGGCGGGCCACCGCGCGCGCGTCGTCGTGGAGCTCGTCGCGGCCGAGCGAGAGCAGGGCCATCGTGAGGTGATTGCCGAAGAGCCGCCGCGCCCCCGCCTTGGGGTCGAGCGAGAGGGGCAGCGGGATCACATGGTGCGGCGGGGCGAAGCCGCGGCCCGCGAGCGCCCGGTCGGCGAGCCGCGTCGCCGCGATCAGCATGAGGCTCGTCTCGGCGAGCCGCGCGCGCTGGCGCACCCGGAGATCGAAGGCGCGGGTCTCCTCCGCCGAGAGCGTGAGCCGGAGGACGCGCGAAGCCGAAGGCCGCACCTGAGGACAGGCGCGCGCGAGCGACAGGATGGGCGCCCGGCCGAGCGACAGCACGTGGGCCTTGTAAGCGCGCGCCAGCGCGACCCGCTCGTCACGGTCCATGGCAGCCAGCAGGCGCTCCGGCGCGTCATGCCGCTCCTGCCGCGGCGGCGGGTCGTCGGGCGCGTCGCCGCTCCCGGAGCCCAGCCAGGCAGCGAGCCGATCCGCGCCCCTGCCATCCGTCAGCGCATGGTGGTGGCGGAGCACGACCGTATCGCCGTCGCCCACGTCGCGCACGACGTCGAGCGCCCACGGCCGCTCCGCAGAGGTCCGGTCCGCGAGCAGCGCCTCGAGGCGCGCCGCGCGCTCGCGCTCGCCCGCCACCTCGTGGAGGCGCAGCCCGGGCGCGCGCCGGTGGTGATCGACGACCCAGCGGGGCCGCCCCGCCCGCCCGAGCACGCTGTTGTCCAGCCGGAACCGGAGCTCGGGGAGCGCCCGGGTCGCGCGCTCGAGCCGCACCGCGAGCCGCGCCAGATCGAGGCGACCGTCGAGCTCGATCACGAACAGGCAGTGGTTGCCCGCCTGGCCGCGCGATCGCATGGCGCGATCGTTCATGAGATGGAAGAAGTCGATCCCCCCGAGCAGAACGGGCGATGTCATGGTCTCCGCGAGGCACCGCCGATCAGGGGGGAGCCGCGGGCGACCCTAGCAGCCGCGCAGGCCGCACGACAGCGCTCGCAGGCGCGGGATCACGCATCCTCGCCACGCACGCCGCGCGCCCGCGCAAGAAAACGAAAGTATCCACGGTATGGATACATAGCCCATCGTATATTCTCGGAGTGAATCTTTCGGCGATCGACGTCAACCTGGTGATCGCGCTCGACGCCTTGCTGCACGAGCGCAGCGTGACGCTCGCGGCCCGCCGGGTGGGCCTCAGCCAGCCCGCCATGAGCCACGCGCTGACGCGGCTGCGTGAGCTCTTCTCCGACCCGCTGCTCATCCGGGTCGGCCGGCAGATGGCGCTCACCTCGCGCGCGGAGGCGATGACGCCGCAGGTCGCCGCGATCGTCCACGATCTCGCGGGCCTCTTCGGCGAGACGACGCCGGCGTTCGACCCGGCGGCGAGCGATCGCACCTTCCGGATCGCCGCCACGGAGTACGTGGAGCTCGTCCTCCTGCCGCGGCTCAACGCGGCGCTCGCGCAGGGCGGACCGAGGCTCGCGCTCCACCTGCTCCCGCTCGACGGCCGCGCCGTCGACGCGCTCCGGAGCGGCGAGATCGATCTCGCGATCGGCGTCTTCCCGCAGGAGAGCCTCCCCTCCGACCTGCGCCGCGCGCCCCTCTTCGACGATCGCTTCGCGGGGCTCGCGCGCATGAGCCACCCCACGGCGCGCGGGCAGGTCGATCTCCAGACCTACGCGGCCCTCCCGCACGTCGTCGTCCCCAGGCGCGGCGCCCACGACGGGGTCGCGGACGATCTCATCGCGGCGCGCGGGATCGCGCGCCATGAGGCCATGACGGTGCCGCACGTGCTCCTCGTGCCGCACGCCATCACCGCGTCGGATCTCGTGGCCACCGTGGCCACGCGCCTGGGCAGGGCGTTCTCCAGCCTGGTGCCGCTCCGCACCTTCGACCTGCCGTTCGAGCTGCCGCCCATCGAGATCGCGATGGCGTGGAACAGCCGGACCGAGGGCGATCCCGCGCGGGCGTGGCTGCGCGGCGTCGTGACGGACACCGCCCCGAGCCCGCGGGAGGCGGCCCGGCGCAAGCGCGCCTGAGGGGGTTCAGGGGCGCGGCGAGGCGCGCCGCGCCCGGGGGCTACCGGCCGAGCGCCTCGGCGCGGTTCACGATGCGCGGCGTGAGGAAGATGACGAGCTCGTTCCGGACGTCGCTCGCGCGGCGCCGCTGGAAGAGGAGGCCGAGGACCGGGATGTCCCCGAAGAACGGCACCTGATCGAGGTTCCGGCCGGTGTTGCGGGTGAAGATCCCGCCGATCACCGCCGTGTGCCCGTCCATGATCAGGAGGTCGGTCTCCGCCTCGCGCTTCAGGATGGTCGGGTCGCCGCGGGCCGACGTCTGGTTGAAGTCGGGCTCGTCGCGGTTGATCTTCACGTGCATCGCGACGCTGCCGTCCGACGTGACGTGCGGCTTGACGAGCAGCTGGAGCTTGGCCTCCTGGAAGGTCGTCTGCACGCCCTGGGCGCTGATCTGCGAGAACGGGATCAGCGTCCCCTGGCTGATCCGCGCCTCCCGGTTGTCGAGCGTGAGGATGCGCGGGCTCGAGACGACCCGCAGCATGCCGCTCGCCTCGGCCGCGGAGAGGCGGACGCCGAGGTTGACGGTGTTGTTGATCGAGCCGAGCGTGAAGCCGAGCGCGCCGCCCTGCCCGGCGCCGACGATGGCCGGCAGGTTCACCGCGAAGTTCGGGTTCGAGACCGTGCTCGAGAACGGCGAGAGGCCGCCGGTCGGGCTGTTCGAGTCGGTCGCGCCGCCGGCGATGCCGATCGCCGAGGGGAAGACGAGCCCCGTCGGGTTGCCGGTCGCCGCGCTGAACGTCCCGTCGCCGCCCCACTGGATGCCGATGTCGCGCACGTAGCGGCTCGTCGCCTCGACCACCCGCGCCTCGATCAGCACCTGCGGCGTCTGCGTGTCGAGCGAGCGGACGAGCTCCTCGATCTGGTTCAGGTTCCCCGCGACGTCGCGCGCGATGAGCACGTTGGTCCGCTCGTCGACCGCCAGCGAGCCGCGCGGCGAGAGCATGTCCTTCGAGCGATCCTGGAGGTCCTTCGCGTCCGCGTAGTTGATCGGGATGAGCCGCGTCTCGAGCGGCGCGAGCTGGAGCTCGCTCTTGCGCCGCGCGATCGCGAGCTCCCGCTCCTTGTTGAGATCGGCGATCGGGGCGACGCGGATCATGTTGCCCTGCCGGACCACGCCGAGGCCCTTGGCCTGGAGCACCGTCTCGAGCGCCTGGTCCCACGGGACGTTGCGCATCCGGATGGTGACCGTCCCGGTCACGTTGTCGGCGGTCACGATGTTGACCCGCCCCACGTCGGAGATCAGCCGGAGGACGTTGTGGATGTCGGCGTCCTTCAGGTCGAGGTCGATGCGCCGCCCCGTGAACCGCCGCTGCTGCCCGGCGATCGCGGGCATGAACGCGCCGGCTTGGTCGGGCTCGACGAGCGACTCCTGGCTGCTCGCCGCGCCCTCGAACGAGGTCTCCACCTTCGGCGCCCCGTCGTCGAGGACCGCCTCGCGCGCCACCGTGCGGGTCCGCCTCGCCGCGCCGCCGTCGGCGGCGATCCCCGAGAGCGCCGTGGGCAGCGCGCCCTTCGCGACGCTCAGCACGAGCGCGTTGCCCTCGCGCGCGACCACGCCCGAGGCGCCCTCGGCCTGCTCGACCTCGACGACGACCCTGGAGCCGTCGCTGTTGCGCCGGTACGTCGAGATGGCCCGCACCGGGCCTCCGAAGGCGCCGACGTCGAGCTTGCGCTGGAGGGCGTCGGGGAGCCGGACGCCGCTGAGCTCGATGACGCGGCGCCCCCCCTTGCCGGTCGACTCGCGGTAGCCCGGGATCGACGAGAGCTCGATGACGACCCGATCGAGCGTCGCCTGGTGCTCGAAGCGCACGTCGGTGATCGCCGCCGGCTCGCGCTCCGGCGCCGCCGCCGCGGGGCCGGCCGGGGCCCGCGCCGCCATGGGCGCCGTCGCGTCGGCGGCGGCGAGCTCGATGACGAGCGCGCCCTGCTCGGCGCGGATCCGGTAGGCAGCCGGGCGCGCGAGCTGCACGAGCACCCGCGTCGTCCGCTGGGCCGCCTTGCCGAACCCCTGCGTCATCACCCCGGCCACGATCGCGTTGCCGCTCGTGATCGCGCCGGAAGCCCCGCCTGCCTCGGCGCCCTCGAGGTCGATGAGGAGCCGCTTACCGCCGTCCGCGACCCGCGCCGAGAAGCGCGGCTCGCCGGTCGTCGCGACCACGATCTCGGCCTTGCCCTCGTCCGGTGCCGTGAGCCTGACGTCGCTGACCTTGATCGGGGCGGCGGCGTCTGCGTCTCCCGCAGGAGCGCCGAGGATCAACATCACCCCGAGTGCCGCAGCACGGCGAAGCGCGCCCCGCCTCGGGCGATAGTCTCGATTGCTCTTCATTGCACTCCCGCTTCGCGGTGACGCGAGATCTGCGTCACGCTGCCGGGAGGCTACTTCGGGTGCCCGGCGCGGGCCCAATTCGTGGCGGTCACGGGCCGCCGAGGGCCGCCTCGCCCTCCTCGCCGAGCGGCCTCAGCGCGATCACGCGCGTGGTCGGCGGGATCTCCGGGTGCGACGGGTCCTCGCGGATGAAGACGACGTCCGAGTCGCGGATCCGATCGATGCGCCAGTTCACGGCCACGTCGACGCCCGTGGGGCCGCCCGCGTGGACGATCTCGGCCTTGCCGACGAAATCGCCCACCTTCACCACCCACCCGAGCCCCGTGGGATCGGTGATCAGCGCGCGGGCGGGCGCGCGCGAGACGACGCCGACCAGCCTGAGCTCGTCGAGCGCGAAGCGATCCACGAGGACCTGGCGCTGGATCGTCACCCGACCCCGGGCCTGCGTCGCGAACAGCGACTCGAAGCTCCGGAACGGGTCGCGGCTCCGGTCGCTCTCGGAGAAGTCGGCCTCCTGGAACTCCCGGAGCGGCAGCGGCGGCAGCTCTGGCGCGCCGGCGTCCGCGGCCGCGGACGCGGCGCCGGCCGCGGGCGCGCGCGGCGGCGAGGCGGAGGCCTGCGCCCCGGGCGGGCGCGGCTGGGTGGAGGAGGTCAGCGGCTCTTCCTCCTCGCACCCCGCGAGCGCGAGGGCCGCGGCGGTGGTCGCCCCGAGGGCGAGCAGCATCATCCGGCCGGCCTTCACCGGACACCTCCGCCGCTGCGCCGCTTCACGCCGCTCGTCGCGGTCTCCCCGGCGCGCACGGCGCGGAACGCGGTCGCGAGGCACTCCACCTTGACCTCCACGTCGCTCCCCACGACCTTCGGCTCCTTGATCTCGACCTCCTCGAGGTTGATGATGCGATCGAGCTGCCCCACGCCGTGGAAGAACTTCGCCACCTGGTGGAACTTGCCGGAGAGCGTGAGCTGCATCGGCACCTTGGAGAAGAACTCCTGCGGGATCTCCTCGGTGGGGCTCCATGACGTCAGGTTGACGCCGGAGACGGTCGCGACGCCCTGGATGGCCGAGAGGAAGGCCGGCGTCTCGGACTCGTCCGGGAGGATCTTCTTCTGCTCGCGGCTCATCTGCTCGCGGCGGGTCTTCTCGTCGAGGTCCTTCTGGTAGGCGGCCTTCGACGCCTGCGCCTTGGTGAGCTCCGCCTGGAGCACGCCCTGCTTCTGCACGGCGCCCTCGATCTGCGAGTCGACGTCGGCGTAGAAGCCGACGAAGTACAGGATGCCGACGAGCGCCGCGAAGAGCGCGCCGACGCCGAGCTTGGCGAGCGGCGGCAGCCGGTCGAGCGCCGAGCCGGCCTGCACGGGCATGGGCTTCGTGGCCATCAGTACCTCACCTTC
Organism: Sorangium sp. So ce327; assembly: GCF_051530205.1. Lineage (NCBI taxonomy): Bacteria > Pseudomonadati > Myxococcota > Polyangiales > Polyangiaceae > Sorangium > Sorangium sp. So ce327. Next base: position 9,073,989 of record NZ_CP150330.1, read on the forward strand.
AGCTGCAGCGCGAACGAGACGAGCTCGAGCCGCGACGCCTTCTCGTTCTCCTTCTTCCCCGGGAGCAGCTGCACGTCGTAGAAGTACGAGGACAGCTTCAGCCGCTGGGCGAGCTCGTAGACGTCGGTGCCGTCGCGCGCGAGCCCCTCGACGCGCACGGTCCGCTCGGACTCGACGTAGCTCGTGAGCCACAGCCGGCGGCTGTCCCAGGACGGGTTGTAGACGGCGAGCGGGTTCTCCTTGCGGAGCTGCGCGAGCTTGTCCGGATCGGCGGTCGGCCCCTTGCCGTTCGTGAGCAGCTGCGCGAGCTCGAGGAGCACCGCGGTCGGCCCGCTGCGCGCCGCCTGGAGCTTCGCGATCGCGTCCTCGCGCGCGCGCAGCACCTCGAGCGCCTTCTTGATCTCCTCGTGGTTCGCCACGAGCGTGCGGATGTCCTGGATCTGGCTCTGCAGCAGCGAGTTCTTCCGGTTCTGCTCGTCGAGCTCCTCGACCTTCGTCTGGTGGAAGAGGAAGAGCGCGACGATCTCGAGGATCACGACGCCGAGCGTGACGAGCAGCCACCGCTGGCTCGCCTGGGGCGCGGCCCCGCGCGTGCCGCGCCGTTGCGGGAGAAGGTTGACGCGAATCACGAGCGCTTCTCCCGGTCCTTGCGCATCGCCAGCCCGAGCGAGACGCAGAACTGCGCCGCCCGGAGCCGGAGCAGCTCCTGGTTGACTTCCTTCGCTTCCACGGTGATGCGCTCCATCGGCTGGATCAGCTCGACGGCCACCCGGGCGCGCCGCCCGATCGCGGCGGGCAGCGCCGGCAGGTTGGACGAGCCGCCGGTCAGGTAGATGCGGTGCATGTCGCCCTCACCGCTCGTCGCCAGGAAGAAGTCGAGCGAGCGCTGGATCTCCCCCGCGATCGAGTCGCACACCTGCTCGATGGTCTCGATGACCTGCGCGGGCACGCCGCCCGGCCCCGAGGTCACGCTGGCGCACTTGAACTCCTCGGCCTGCTCGAAGCTGATGCCGAGCTTCCGCTGGATCTGCTCGGTGATGTAGTTGCCGCCGTTGCCGATGTCGCGGGTGAACGCGCTCGCGCCGCGCGACACGATGTTGATCGACGCGAGGCTCGCGCCGACGTTGATGATGGCGAACGTCTGGTCCGGCGGGATGCCGCGGTTCACCTCGAACAGGTTCTGGACGGTGAACGCGTCGATGTCGACCACCATGGGCTTGAGCTTCGCCGTCCTGGCGATCTGGGTGTAGTCGTTGATCTCGTCGCGCTTCGCGGCGACGAGCAGGAGGTCCATCTGCCCGGCCTCGGGGCGCCGGCGCAGCACCTCGTAGTCGACGTGGACGTCCTTGATGTCGAAGGGGATGTGCTGCTCGGCCTCCCACTGGATCTGCTCGTCCAGCTCGGCGGCGGTCATGAGCGGCACCGTGATCTTGCGGATGATGACCGCCTGGCCGCTGATGCTGAGCGCGATCTCGCGCTGGCGGATCTTGGCCTCGGAGAAGGCCCTGCCGAGCGCCTCGACGATGGCCTGCGCGTTCATGACGTGGCCGTCGACGATGGCCTGCGGCGCGAGCGGCGCGTAACCGAGCCGCACGAGGCCATAGCCCCTGCGGCCTTCCTTGATCTGAGCGATCTTGATCGCGCTCGATCCGATATCGACCCCGATCAAGTTCTTGCCTTCCGACATCCCGTCCGTCCTGCTCCGCGCCCGCCGTGGTGAAGCAAGGGAAGCCCGGGCTGCGTTGCCCGGCTCCCGGGCGCCCGATCCCCTGTGATCGCCTCTGGTCGCTTCTGGCGAAGCTTCGCACCACCGACGATCGCTGGGCAAAAAACCGCTTTACGCTCGCCTCCCGCCCGCCTATCGAAGTTCGATATGCGGTGCGGCGCCGCCGGTCGTGCCGGCGAGCGCGCGCCAGCCCAGGGTAGCACCGTCCGGGGCTCGGTCGTCGGGCACGGATGACGTCAGGTCAGAGTCCCCTCATGCATCCGGAGTTCTCCCGTTTCTGCGGCATCGGCCCCCGCGCCGGGGCCGCGATGGAGCCCACCTCTTCGTCATCGCGGCCATCGCGGCTGCGATGTGCGCTCGCCGCCCTCGCGGCGGCCTTTCTCCTGAGCGCCGCGCCCGGCACGGCGGTCGCCGAGGACGGCCAGCACACGGTCTACGCCGGCCAGACGCTCGGCAAGATCGCGAAGCGGTACCGCATCACGGTCGACGCGCTCCGCGAGGCGAACGGGCTCAAGCCTGGCCAGCGGATCCATCCGGGCCTCGTCCTCGTGATCCCGGAGCGGGGTAAGCCCGGCGCGCGCTCGCGATCCACGCGCGCCGCGCCCGGTCGGGCCGCTGCGCTGCGCGACGACCGGGAGCGGAGCCGCGGCGCGAGCGCGAAGGAGCGCGACGCCGAGGCCCGCCCCCCGGGGAAGGGGTCGGCGAAGAGGGACGCGGCGATGCCGCCCAACAAGCGCTATGTGCAGCGACCCAAGCGCCCCGGATGGGTCCGCCTGGTGCGAGGCGCCGAGCGGCTGGACGTCCAGCTGCTCACGCCGAAGGGGCGGCTCGTGCCCAAGGCCCTCCCCAAGCTCAGCCGGCTGATGCGCGCGTCCCCCACCGCTTCGATTCCCATCGATCCGAGGCTCGCCACGCTGATTGCCATGGTGAGCGACCACTTCGGCGGCAGGCCCCTCCGCGTCGTCAGCGGTTATCGCCCCTACTCACCCACCCAGTACACCCCGCACTCCAACCACAACCACGGTCGCGCCGTCGATTTCATGGTCGAGGGTGTGCCCAACACCGTGGTCCGCGATTTCTGCCGAGGTTTCCGCAACGCAGGTGTCGGATATTATCCCAACTCTACGTTCGTTCACCTGGACGTCAGATCAGATAAAGTGTACTGGGTGGATTACTCGGGGCCTGGAGAGGCGCCGCGCTACGAGGGAGCGAAGGGTTCTGTCGCGGCCGATGAAGCGGCACGTGATGTCCCCGTGTCCGCAGAAGAAGAGGTCTATGGGTCAGGCGAGCCCCGTGCCCCTCAGCCGCAACCCATGAATACTACAGGGACAAACTCAGACGCCGTGCGCAGCGGCAGCGAGACGGGTAAGGTCCTGGGGTCAGGTTCACCCACCCCTGCTTCTGAAACCTCGCCTGCGAAAAGGTGAGCTGTCCCGCTCGCTGGCTATAATCCACACACTGAACATCCGCACCAGACACAATTGCACGGCTCTGCCTTGCACGCTGCGAGAGTTGTGGCACCAATCCACCTCACGTGCAGCAATCGACCCGACTGCAGCGGGAGGGGCTCGCTCCTCCCATGTCGCTCTCCGCGTGCTGTGACGGGGGCGGGTTCGTCCAGCCGGTCGCCTTTGGCGCGACGTGTCCGGTCGTTCCGTGTGAGCACGCGCTGATCGAGGGGCCCTCTGCGCTCGGCCTCGATGGATCGCCGAGCGTCGCGGTGCAGGAGCCGGGGGCGTCGCTCTCCCGCGAGGTTTGGGAGTCCGCGGAGGCCGCGTCAAGGTGCGCGCACGAAATTTGGGAATCCGTGGAGGTCACGTCGGCCTGCACCTACGAGGGTCCGTGGCAGCTGTTGGAGCCAGACGGCGAGCCGGACATCGAGCCGGACGGCGGCCCGTGTAGCCCGCCGCGCTGTACCGAGGCGGCCTGCACGGGCGGCTCGCGCGACCACGAGCCGACGTGCGCGCCGCTCCGCCCGGAGGTGCTGCAGGGGTACTTCCCGCTCGTCCGCAAGCTGGTGCGGCAGGTGTCGCGCCACCTGCCGCCCAACGTGCAGCGCGACGACTTGCTCAGCGCAGGGATGCTCGGGCTCGTCGACTCGCTCCGCAAGAACGGCGGGAGCGACGGCGAGACGTTCGCCGGCTACGCGAAGCTCCGGATCCGCGGAGCGATCGTCGATGAGCTCCGCGCGCAGGACTGGCTCTCGCGGCGAGCGCGCGAGGCGGTCGAGGCGGAAGCCGCCAGCAGGGCCAGCGGCGCGACGGTCTTCGTGAGCCTGAGCGAGGTGACCCCGACCGAGGAGTCGGTGCACATGTCCGGCGAGGACGACCCGATCGAGGCGATCTCGGCGCAGGCGACCCGGCGGGCGCTGTCCTTCGCGATCGCGCAGCTCCCGGAGCGGGAGCGGCGCGTGATCGGCATGTACTACTTCGAAGGGGCGAAGCTGAAGGACATCGGCGCAGAGCTCGGGATCGGCGAGCCGCGCGTCTCGCAGCTGCACACGCGCGCGCTCGGCATGCTGCGAGGCATGCTGTCCCACGCCTGACCGCCGCCCGCGCTCAGGGGGTGATCCGGCGCGCCCGGCCGGGCATCGCGACGCCGACCGCGAAGAGCGCTGTCTCCTCGTAGGCCTGCTGGAGGGCGGGGTCCCCGGACGCCCGGTGGACGAACGCGTTGCGGTGCGCGCCGCGATCGAGCGCGGCCACGCGGGCACAGCCGAGGTCGAGCAGCGCCTCGGTCGTCGCCTCGTCGCTGTCGAAGGTGGTCGTGGCCACGAGCAGCGTGCCGTCATCGAGCACGCAGGCAGCGCTGCGCCGGCGCATGGTCCCGATCTCGCGCGCCTCCGGCCGCAGCCTGCCGTCGTCGGCGGTGAGCGGCAGCTCGGTCGCGTCCGCGCCCGGCGCGAGCGGGGCGCCGCCCGCCGGGCGGATCTCGACGCGGCCCTTCTGGACCAGCAGCAAGCCGCCCTCGCCGCGGAAGCGAAGGCCGACGGTGCCGCCCACGGCGAGCCCGCGCGGGCCCCGCCGCCGGCCGGTGCCGACGCCGATCGCCGCGAGGACCTGCCGCCGCTCGTCGGCCGGCACCTCGGCGTCGAGCTTCGGCGCGCTCCGCGGCGAGATCTCGCGCGAGCCGGCGCGGAGTCGGAACAGGAACCGGTCCGGAGCGAAGGCGTGGACGCGGACCTGCGCGCCGAGGTGCACGGTGTCGGCGGCGTACACGGCCGGGCTCCACGCCGGGGGCGGCTGCGCGCCGCCGTCCGCGGCCCAGCCCACGCTCTCGCCGGGCAGCGACAGGTCCGGCGCCGGGGGAGCGTCCGTCCAGCGCGACTCGAAGAAGAGAAAGGGGCGCGGCGACGCGGCCGCGGCGTGCTCCGGCGGCGCGATCGACATGGCGGGCGAGAGGCGCTCGGCGGTCAGGATGCCGTCCTGCTGGGGGCTCAGGAAGGCGACGCCGAGGGGGTCCGGCGCCCTGCCCAGCGAGACGCCGGCGAGGCACCCGGCGCGCTCGAGCGCCGCCCGGAGCGCGGCCGCGTCGAGGGCGCTGCCCCACGCGTGGACCACGAAGCCGCGGTCGGTCATGCACAGCGCCGCGCGCTCGACAACGAGGTCGTCGCCGTCGCCGGACGAGAGCGTCGCGCTGGCCGGGGCGCGCTCCGCGGGAGGGCCGGCGAGGAGGGCGAGCGGGGCCGCGGCGCCCCCGGCCTCGAAGAGCGAAGGGCCCTGCCAGAGCGCCCAGGGGAAGCGCGCGGATCCCTCCGCGCGGGGCGCGCCGGGGCTCGCCGCCGCCGGGCGCTGCCAGAGCGCCCAGGGGACGCGCTCGACGTCCCCGCCGGACGGCCACGCGCCGAAGTACGGCCGGCCCGAGAGGTCGACCCCGAGCGTCGCCGCGCCGTCGCGCGGGGGCACGAGCGCGCGGCCGCCGACGACCATGCCGAGCGACTCCGTCCCCGCGTGGGGCGCGCCCGGCGCGCGCGCGGAGGCGCCGAGGCCGATGGCGCCGCGGAGCGTCGACGGGTTGGGGATCTGCCCCGTGCCGCGCGGGCCGACGGTCGGCCTGGGAGCCTCGTGCCCCGCCTGCAAGGTGAACCGGATGTGCCGCGTGTCGATCGCGAGCAGGTGGACGCGCAGCTCTGACCGCCGCGGATCGGGCCGGAGGGTCGTCGCGGCGAACGGGCTGGAGGGGCGCTGCGGATCCTCCTCGATGCCGGGGAGCGCACGCGGGAGCGAGGGAGCCACCAGCTCCCAGGCGCCCTCCCCCGGGAGCGGGGGATCGACCGCCGGCGCGACCGGCGGCGGCGGCCAGAGCGAAGGCCACCCCTCCGGCGCGGGCTCGGGAGACGCGGGGCCGCGGGTCACGTACGCGGCGGCCGGCGCGGCGCGCAGCCCCGCCGCCGCGCGATCCGCGGCGAGCGCGAGCCGCTCGACCGCGGCCGCCGCCGTCGGACCGAGCAGGCGCTCGGCGGACGGCCCGGCGAGCTCGCCAAGCGAGGGCACGCGGCGCGGGAGGTGGTGCGCGCGGGCGACGAACGGATCACGCCCGCCCGTGTCGACCTCGCCGGTGCCGGCGTTCAGCGCCGCCGGGACCGCCTCCGGCCCGAGCGCCATCACCAGGCCCTCGTCCACGAGATCGAGCCGCGCAGACGCGGGCGGGTTGTCGAACGAGATCTCGGTGCGCGACGCGCCGTCCACGCTCCCGGTCTCGAGCCAGCCGTCGATCGCCGCGCGGAGCCGCTCGCCGACGGGCCGCGCTCCCGCGCGCCCATCGCCGCCCAGATCGAGCTGGGTGATCCCCTGCACGACGCCGAAGGCGGTGGTGGTCACCGCGACGCGGCTGCCGCGGGCGACGAGGCCGCGATCGTCGCCGAGGGGCGTCCCGGTCAGGTTGCGCACGCCGTCCAGGCTCACCGGCCGGCCGGAGCGGGTGAGCCGCACGCGCGCCCGGTACAGGTCGGCGGCGCCGCGCCCGTCGGGCGCGCGCTCCGCGTCAGGCCCGCGCTCCGCCTCGGGCCCTCGCTCCGCGGCGCCCGGATCCGGGACGCGCGGAACGCCAAGGAACAGCACCCGGCGGCCGAGGAGCGCGTCGGAGAAGAACCCGCCGCGCTCCTCCCAGACGAAGTCGTCCGGGTCGACGGCGCCGCCGATCGCCTCCCCGAGCATCCCGGCGATGGCGTCGGCGGTCCGCGCTGGCGGGGGCGGCGTCGAGAGCCGCGCGACGACCCCGAGAAGAGCGACGCCGAGCGCGATCGGGAGCCGACCGCGCAGGTGATCGATCCACGGCGAGAGCGGTCGGTCCGTCATCCCTGCGCGCGCGCGCTCCCTCCGGAGGCCGCGCCGGCCTGAGCCGCCGCGGCGCGCGGGCGGATCCCGAGGAGCTGGCGCGCGCGGTCCGGCTCGACCACCTCGCGGCCGACGCTCCGCGCGAAGGCGGCGGCGCGCGCGACGAGCGGCGCGCTCCCCTCGGCGAGCACCCCCTTGTCCAGGTAGATGTTGTCCTCCAGCCCGACCCGCGCGTGCCCGCCGAGCTGCATGGCGAGCTCGGTCATCGGGCGCTGGTGGCGGCCGACGGCGGCGACGCCCCAGGTGGCGCCTTGGGGGATCTGGGTGATCATGAACCGGAGCACGTCCTCGCGCGCCGCGATGCCGCCGGGCACCCCCAGGACGAACTGGAAGTGGAGCGGCTCCGCGAGGAGCCCCTCGGCGAAAAGGCTGAGCGCCTCATGGATATGGCCGACCTCATAGCACTCGAGCTCGGCGACGCTCCCCCCGGCGCGGATGCGGGCCGCCATGTCCCGGATGAGGGGCCGGGTGTTGTCGAAGATCCCGTCGCCGAAGTTGATCGTGCCGCAGTTCAGGGTGGCCATCTCGGGGCTGCAGAGCAGCGGCTGGGCGCGCTCGTCGACGCCCATCCCGACGGCGCCGCCGGTCGATGTCTGGACGATGACGTCCGTCTTCTCGTTGATCGCGGCGATCGCCTCGGCGAACAGCGCCCGCGACTGGCTAGGCGACCCGTCCGGGTTCCTGACGTGCAGGTGGACCACCGAGGCGCCCGCGTCGCGGCAGCGGGCGGCCTCGTCGGCGAGCTCGCGCGCCGTGATGGGGAGGTGCGGCGTCTGCGCCCGGGTCGTCTCCGCGCCGACGATCGCGGCCGTCAGGATGAGGGCGCTCTGCGGCGGCGTGACAAGGATCCGGGGGGGCGGCGTGATGATGGGCCGCGGCTCCGGGAGCTGCGCGTGGTCCGGGGGCGGCGCCGACAGCGCCGGCAGGACGAGGCGCGGCCGACGCTGGAGCTCCTTCGGGACGACACAGGTGCCGAGCGCCCGGCAGACGATGAGCGGCTCGGCCAGCGCGTCGGCCGCCGAGGGCGCCACCCCGGCTTCGCGGACGCTGGCGACGACCTTGCGCGCCTCGAACGCCATCGTGCGCGACGTGGCGCCGACCTTGGTGACCACCCCGGTCGCCTCGATGAAATCGCCTGCTCGGACCGGGGCGAGGAACTCGACCGCCTCGTACGCACGGAAGAGCCCCTCGTCGCCGTCGAGACGGATCAGGAGCTCGGTTGCGACGTCGCCGAAGAGCGCGAGAATACGCGCTCCATCGCACAGCTCGCCCGCGTAATGTGCGTCGTGCGCGCCCATCCTGACGCGCAGCGTGACCGTGAGACCAACCCCTGTGCTCATGGGCGTGAAGACTCAACAGTCGACAGTCGGTAGTCAACAGAGGAAACTGCCCCCGCCGATGAACCTCGTAGAAGCCAGAAATCTCCCGCGCCACGTCGGAATCATCATGGATGGCAACGGTCGCTGGGCGGAGCTGCGCGGCGAGCCGCGCGAGGCCGGGCACAAGGCCGGCAGCGCCGCCGTGCGGCGGATCGTGCGCGTCTGCCGGAGGCTCGGCGTCGAGGCGCTGACGCTGTACGCGTTCAGCGAGCAGAACTGGGCGCGGCCTCGGAACGAGGTCGACGCGCTGATGGGGCTGCTTCGCGAGTACCTGATGAGCGAGCGCTGCGAGATCCTCGAGAACGACATCCGCCTGGTCGCGATCGGCGACATCAGCCGGCTCCCCGAGGCCGTGCGCGACGTGCTCGACCCGCTCCGGAAGGCGTCCGCGACGAACCGCCAGATGACGCTCGCGCTGGCGCTGTCCTACGGCGCGCGCGAGGAGATCGCCGCCGCGGCGCGCGAGCTCGCGATGGAGGCGGTCGCCGGCAGGCTCGATCCGGAGTCGATCGACGGGGCGCTGCTCGCCGCGCGGCTGCCGAGCCTGAGCGTCGGCGAGCCGGATCTCATCATCCGCACCGGCGGCGAGCAGCGGCTCTCCAACTTCCTGCTCTACGGGGCCGCGTACGCCGAGCTGTCGTTCACCGAGCGGCTGTGGCCCGACTTCACCGAGGACGACCTGTTCGCCGCCATCGCGGCCTACCAGCGGCGCGACGGCGCGGCGCCGCCCGCGCACGACGCGGAGGGCGGCGCCGGGGGGGAGCCGGCCAGCGCGCGGGGCGCGCTCGACGCGGAGCGGCCGTGGCGCGCGCGCGAGATCGCCGCGCCCGCCTCGCACGGGTCCCACGACGGCTCACGGACGGGGGTCTGAGATTGGCTGCTTCCAACCTCACGATGCGGGTCATGACCGCGCTCGTGGCCGCTCCCCTGCTCCTCTCGCTGCTCTACCTCGGCCCGAGCTGGGGCTGGGCGGCGCTCGTCGCGGTCGCCGCCGCCATCGGCGCGCTCGAGCTCTTCGCGATGACGCACGCGGACGACCGCGTCGCGCGGGCCATCGGCGTCGCGCTCACCCTCGCCGTCCTCGGCGTGATCTGGCGGTTCAGCGGCTCGCCGGGCGCGCTCCTCGCGCTGATCTTCCTGCTCCCGTTCGTCGCGATGCTCATCACGCTGGTGCGCCTCGGCGAGATGCGCACCGCGGCGCTGCGCGTGCTGGCGATGACCTTCGGCCCGCTCTACGTGGGCGGCGGGCTCGGCGCGCTGGCGCTCCTCCGCCGCGACGGGGGCGCCGACGGCCCCTCGTTCGTCGTGCTGGCGATGCTTCTCTCCTGGTTCTCCGACACCGGCGCCTATTTCGCCGGCCGCTTCCTCGGCCGGCACAAGCTCTACGAGGCCGTGAGCCCGAAGAAGACCGTCGAGGGCGCCCTGGGCGGCCTGCTCTTCGCCGTGATCGGCGCGCTCCTTGCTCACTTCTGGTTCCTCCGGTCGCTGCCGCTCGTGGACGCGCTCGCGCTCGCGATCGTCGCGGGCGGCCTCGGTCAGGCGGGAGACCTCGGGGAGTCCCTGTTCAAGCGCTCCTTCGGGATCAAGGACTCTGGCGGGATCGTGCCCGGCCACGGCGGCATCCTCGACCGCGTCGATGCCCTGCTCGTGACCGGGACCATCACGTATCTGTATGTCCTGTGGGCGAGGCCCTGAACGGCGTCGCGCGCCGTGCGCCGTGCGCCGTGCCTCGTCCAAAGACCGCGCATCCATCGATGCGCGACACCCACATCGCACGCACGCGCCGCAGCCTCGCCCCCGACGCGGCTCTCCTGCCGTCAACGCGGCGCCTCCTCGCACACTGGCAGCCTGACGCATCGCCCCGCCCGTCCGGAACCGCGATGACGCATCGCATGGTTGCGCCCGACGTTGAACGGAAGGGCTCAGCGCACTAGAAAGTTACATAGCCATGGAAGAACAGCTCAGTACCAAGACCACGACTTCGCCTGTGAGCGTCCCTGCTGCTCCGAGCCACAGGCACAAATACGAGTTCTTCAAAGTCGTCCAGGGTTATCTCGACGAGGCTGCCCGGCTGATCGAGCTGCCGGGTTACATCACCACGATCCTGAGCCAGCCGAAGAACGAGATCATCGTCAATTTCCCTGTACGGATGGATGACGGCAGCATCCGGCTCTTCAAGGGTTACAGGATCCAGCACAACAACCTCCTCGGGCCGTTCAAGGGGGGCATTCGATACCACGAGACGGTATCGCTCGATGACCTCAAGGCGCTGGCCGCGATGATGACGTGGAAGTGCGCGCTCATGAACCTGCCGCTCGGCGGCGGGAAAGGGGGGATCAAGTTCAACCCGAACGAGGTGTCGCGCGCCGAGCTCCAGAGGATCACCCGCCGCTTCTTCCATGCGCTCGGCGGAAACATCGGCCCGGAGACGGACATCCCGGCTCCCGACATGGGCACCGACGCAAAGACCATGGCCTGGGCCATGGACACGTACATGAACACCGTCGGCCAGCTCTTCAAGCAGGCGGTGAAGGGCGTCGTGACGGGCAAGCCGGTGGCGTCCGGCGGCACGTACGGTCGCGAGAAGGCGACGGGCCAGGGGGTCGTCCACTGCATCACCGAGTGGGCCGAGGACAACGACGTGAACCTCGGGGGCTCGACGCTGCTCGTGCAGGGCTTCGGCAACGTCGGCTCGCACACGGCCGTGCTCCTGTCGAAGCTCGGCGCCTCGACCGTCGCTGTCGGCGATCACACCGGGTATCTCTACAATCCGGAGGGGTTCAATCCGCACAAGCTGCAGGACTACGTGAAGAAGAACCGCTCGATCGCGGGCTACCCTGCCGGCAAGCCGATCAGCCGAGAGGAGTTCTTCCGGCTCAAGGCGGACATCTTCATCCCGGCGGCCCTGGAGAACCAGGTCGGCGTGGAGGAGGCGAGCTGGCTGCAGGTCCGCCTCGTGGCCGAGGGCGCGAACGGGCCGTGCACCCCTGAGGGGGAGAAGATCCTCCTGGAGCGCGGGATCCATATCCTTCCCGACGTCCTCGCCAACTCGGGCGGCGTCACGGTGAGCTACTACGAGTGGGTGCAGAACAAGCGCTCGGAGACATGGACGCTCGAGGAGGTCGACTCCCGGCTCGAGAAGGCGATGAAGCGGGCCTACCGCGAGGTGACCGAGATGGCGCGGCAGAAGAAGTGCACGCTGCGCCTCGCCGCCTATGCCGTGGCGCTGCAGCGGCTCGCCGCGGTGTATGGAGAGCGCGAGATCTTCCCCTGAGATCGCTTATCCGCGCTCCTCCGGCCCGCCGTCCGTCCGCGACGGCGGGGCGCTAGACCTTGGCCCGACCCGGCCCGTCCCCCGCCTTCGGCGCCCGCGTGATCTCGGCCGCCCGGCCGGCGACCCGGAGCGCCGTGCCCTGGACGGCGTGTTTGTATTTGACGTAGCCGAGCGCGAGCAGCCCTGTCCCGCGCGGGTCCTCGACCTGGCTCGTGACGGCGCCGACCGCCGCGCCGTCGGGCAGCGCGATCTCCGCGCCCGCGGGCACGCCGCCCTCCCCCTCGACGGCGAGCTGCACGAGCCGCTTCTTGGCGTGGCCGCGCGCCTGGAGCATGAACACCGTCTCCTGCCCCAGGTAGCACCCCTTGCTGAACGAGACGGCGCGCTCCTCGATCGAGGCCTCCTGCGGGAAGTTCTGGTCGTCGAAGTCGACGCCGAACCGCGGGACGTTGTTCTCGACCCGGAGCGCCTCCCACGCCGCCGCCGTGACCGGCAGGACCGCGCGGGCCTCGCCCTCGGCGAGGAGCGCCTCGAGGACGGCGCCCTCGGCCTGCCGGGGCGCCACGAGCAGCGCGCCCCCGAGGCCGGTCCAGTCGACGATCGCGGCCTCGGCGCCGGCCGCGCGCCCGGCCGCCGCGAGATCGGCGGACCGCGGGCCGTGGACGAAGACCCAGGCGTGCTCGCCGGAGGCGTCCTGGACCTCGGCGTCCTCCATGATGAGGTGGCGGTCGAAGAGCTCGCGGAGCTGCTCGACGCGCTCCCGCAGCGCGCCGACGTAGATGCGATCGTCCGCGATCACGATCCACACCTCGGCGAAGATCTTCCCCGTCTTCCCCACGTTGAGCCCGTACGCGCCGCCCGCGGGGGGCGCGGCCTTCGCCCCGGCAGGCAGCGGCTTCTGCGGCGCGAGATCGCAGGTGACCAGGCCGTTCAACCAGGTCTGCCGGTCCGAGCCGGTGACGATCAGCGTCCCGAGCTCGGGCATGGCCTGCACGAGCGCCCCTTCGCGGAGCGCGCGCCGCCGCTCTTCCAGTCCGTGAGCGTTGCTCATCGAGGCCGGATCGTGGAGGAGGGAGCCCGCGCCGTCGAGGGGCGGCCCGAACTTTCAGCGCTCAGGGATCGACCTCGGCGACGAGCGCCGGGAACTGAGCCGACTTGTGGACGCCCGGCGGGACGATCGCCGCGTCGACGTGGCCGACGAGGCGGCGGAGCGCGTCGACGTCGGCCGAGAGCACCTCGGCGACGACGGTGAGCGCCCTCGGGAGCGACGCGACGGCCTCGATCACCGCCTCCGCCGACGCGCCCCGGACCAGGACCGCGCGCGCGCCGACCTTCGCGGCGGCCTCGGCCCCCTCCTTGCTCTCCGCCAGCGCGAGCGGGAGCATGCGCATCGTCCTCGCCCCCTTCGCGAGGCGGTCCCAGTCGTCGAGCGGCAGCGTCGCGTCGATGCAGACCCCGTCCGCCCCGTGGTAGCGCGCCGCGAGGGCGCCGTCGCGATCGCTCACCCGCGACAGGCAGAGCGACGGCACCGTCCTCGTCGCCCGCGCGGCCCCCTGCATGGCGGGCCCTGCCTCGGCGAACGCGAGCGCGGAGATGTTGAGCTCATGCAGCCGCGCCGCGTCCTCCGCGGGCGCCTCCGAGCCGACGAGCCCGACAAGAGCCATGTTCTTCCTGCGGGTGGAGATCACCTGGAGAAGATCGCGTGTGGACGGGACGATCGATCCTGCATCGAAATCCTGCATGGGGAGGGCGGGTAGACGAGACGAACGCGCGGGTCAAGCGAGGGATCGCTCCGGGTCCTCGAGCGCGGGTCGGGAATCCGTGGCTGGAACGTCGTGCACGCGCATCCACACGGCGGTCTGATCGCCCTCGTAACAGACGCTGCCTTCGTGACGGAACTCGAACGAATAGCGGATCATGTGCCGCTTGACGCCGAGCCGGGAGCGCGTCGCCACGCACGTCGCCTCGATGGGCGCGCCCGGCTGGACCAGCTTGCGAAAGACCACCCGGTGAATGTTGGTGCCATAACCGATCCAGCCCTCGCGGTGGCGCAACCCGAGCAGGTGGTAGGCGTGCACGAAGCCGAGCATCCCCGTCGCGTGCACCATGATGGCGCCGGCGACGTGGCGCGGGTGCAGCAGCGGGTGCGCCCGCTGCGCGTCGACGAGCGGCATCGGCCTGTCGGTCGGCATGCGACAGCGCACGAGGCCCTTCTCGGCGTCCACCTCGAGGAGCTCGTCGAAGAAGAGCACCGAGGGTTCGTAAGGGAGGTCCGCGAGGAACTCGGCATCGAACGGGCCGAGCTTCACAGGAAGGGGCGCGCCGCTCGCCGCGCCGGGTGCAGAGGTCGTCATCGGTTGGCTCTGGGATCCCGAATCCCCCCGGGCCGGCTCCTAGCAGCGGCCGATCGCGTGGGCAACGCCGACCAGCGCCTGGCGGCGCGCGCCGCTGGGCCGGCGGGCTCGGCAAAGCCTGCCGGCGGGCTCAGCGCATCGCGGTCGCGACGCGCGTGGCGCGGGGCGCGGGGCGCGGGGCGACCGCTCCCCGGGACCGCGCATCGCGAGGCGCGTGCGTCATCGCGGGCGGGCGACGCCCGCGCGCACAGACGTCCTTATTTGACGCGTTGCCCGACGTCGCGTAATCCACTCGGCCATGTCAGGCAGTCGTGGACCTCGCGGGCCTGCGGCGCTCGCGCTCAGCGGGTCGCTCCTGGGACTCGCGTTCAGCGCCTCATCGACGTTCGATTACATCCGGCACCTCGACCGGCAGGTCCACGACCTGCACTGCAGCTTCGTCCCGGGCCTCGGCGCGCAGGCGGGCGCCGACACCGCGTGCCGCGTGGCCATGTACAGCCCCTACTCCGCCCTGTTCCGCGAGAGCTTCTGGGGCGGTATCCCCATCTCGCTGTTCGCCCTGGGGGCGTTCGCGTTCTTCGCGGCGTTCGCGCTCTATGTGCTGCTCTCGGCCCAGCACGCGCCGCGGCGCGCGGCGCACTTCCTGTTCGTCGCGGGCCTCACGCCGCTCGCCGTGTCGCTCCTGATGGCGACCATCTCGGCGGTGCGCCTCGGGGTGTTCTGCAAGACGTGCGTCGGCATGTACGTCTCGTCGGCGCTGCTCGCGGCCGGCGGCGTCTGGGCGTTCCTCGAGGACCGCAGGGCGGCCCGCGCCGCGGCCTGGTCCAGCGCGGCGCCCCGCGCGCCCTCGTCGGCAGGCGCGACCGGGGTGGGGCCCACCGTGCCCGGGGCGCCCCTCGGGGTCGACGGGCCGGGCGGCGCCGCCGCAGCGCCCGCCTCCCCCCCGCGCCGCGTGGGCTCGCTGCTGCTCCTGCCGGGGTGGCTCGTCGCGCTCGCCGTGTGCACGGTGACGCCGGCGCTGCTCTACGCGAGCGCGCTGCCGAGCTACGCGAGCTACATGACCGGCTGCGGCAAGCTGGAGAAGCCGGCCGAGCCCAACGGGGCGCTGCTCCACGTGACGCGCCCGGGCGCGGTGCAGCCGGCGACCCTCTTCGTCGACCCGCTCTGCCCGACCTGCAAGGCGTTCCACCAGCGGCTCGTGTCCGAGGGGGTGTGGGAGAAGCTCGACGCGACGGTGGTGCTCTTCCCGCTGGACAGCGAGTGCAACTGGATGCTCGACCGGCCGGTGCACCCGGGCGCGTGCCTCCTCTCGAAGGCCATCCTGTGCAGCGATCACCGGGCGATGGATGTGCTCGAGTGGGCCTACGAGAACCAGGAGACGCTGCTCGAGGGCGCGAAGGCGGGCGCGGGCATCGCCAACGTGCAGGCGGCGATCCGGCAGCGCTGGCCGGGGCTCGACGCATGCATGGACTCGAAGGAGACGGCGCTGCGGCTGAACCGTATGCTCCGCTACATCGTGGACAACAAGCTCCCTGTCTCGACGCCGCAGATGTTCCTGGGCACGACGCGGCTCTGCGACGAAGATACGGACATCGGGATGTCGTACGCGATAAGGCAGCTCGCGCCGGCGCTCCGGACGAAGTGAGGAGATCATGAGAGGCGCAGGGATCATCGGGATCGTGGCCGGGTGCGCGCTTCTTGTCGCGTCCGGGGTGACGGTGCACAGCGAGGTGCAGGCCGCGTCGCAGCGCCTGAAGACGGGTGTGGCCGCGGCGGTGAAGCCGGCCGTGGCCATCGCCAACGACGCCGAGGCGCCGTATTGCACGCCCGCGTTCAAGACGGTGCTGCAGCGGGTGCTCAACGCGTGCGGCCTGGTCGGGGCGGAGGCGCGGCGCGGGTGCCAGCCGGCCGACGTGAAGACGCTCGCGTCGATCAGCGACGACGACTTCAACGCGCTCTTCACGCCGCTGAGGCAGCGCGGCGGGGTCGTGATGTTCGACGACGCCTCGGAGAAGCTCGACGACGACGGCAAGAAGATGATCGAGGAGATGTGGCTCGATCGGCGCGGCGCCCGCTATTTCTTCATCGTCGCTCGCGCGTCGAAGACGGGTGGGCCGGAGTTCAACCGGACGCTGTCGCACAAGCGCGCGAACAGCGCGTTCTTCGACATCTCCGACAAGTTCAAGGAGCAGGACCTGGACAAGAAGGTCGGGATGCTGTGGCTCGGGAACGAGTTCGCGCAGCTCGGCGCGGAATACTGCCAATGGAACGTCTCGCGCAAGAACAAGGCATGTACGGCCGAGGCCATCAACCGGAGCGCCTTCGTCTCGTGGGTGGACTGTCAGCTGTGAGCCCCGCGAGGAGGAGCGGCGCCCTCCGGGGCGCCTTCGTGGCCCTCGCCGTGGCCGCGGGGCTCGCGGGCGGGTGCGACGCGGACAAGAAGGCCGATCTGCCGCCGCCCCCGACGCCCGGCCAGGGGCGGAGCAACGCGGTGACGGCGCCGGGGGCCGCGGCGCCCGCGAGCGCCACGGCGCCGGCGAGCGCCACGGCGGGGGCGGCGCCGGCCGCGCCGCGGCTCCTGTGCGCGGGGCAGTCGCCGCGGCCTGCGCCCTCGGCGGGCGGGCTCACGGCGGTCGCCGCCGGCGGCGCGGAGAAGCTGCCGGCGAACATCGGGTTCGGCGTCGGCAAGTGGGTGTGGGTGAACTTCTGGGCGGCGTGGTGCAAGCCGTGCCTGGAGGAGATGCCTCGGCTGCTCGGGTGGCAGCAGAAGCTGCGGGCGGCCGGCGTGCTCGTCGACCTGGCGTTCATCTCGATCGACGACGACGAGCGGCAGCTGTCGCGGTTCCTCGAGGCGCAGCCGGGCACCGGGGTGCGCGCCTCGTACTGGCTGCCCGACGGGCCCCAGCGGGCGGCGTGGCTGCGGGCGCTCGGCGTGAAGGAGACGACCGAGCTGCCGATCCACGCGCTCGCGGCGCCGAGCGGGCAGGTGACGTGCGTGATCCAGGGCGCCGTCGAGGACAGCGACTATCCGACGATCGCGTCGCTGCTCGGCGGGAAGAAGTAGCCTTCTGCCAGCGGCAGCTCTCCCGGGCCGCGTGGGGCCGGGGGATCACTCGGCGATGTGGGTCAGCCGCGAGCCTTCTACGGGCATGAACTCGTTGATCTTCATCGGCTCCACGCCGGTCGTGAACTCGTACGGACCCACGATATGAATCACCTCTACGCTGGACCCAGCCCGACGACGTGCTGGGGGGGAAAGGGAAACCCCCTCCAACATCGTCGCTGTCCGAGCCAATTTGAGTGCAACCCGGCATGGCGAACGCGCCGATCCACAACCCAACCACCGCCGAAGAACGCACGGTTCTCATCCTGACCCCTCCTCGATTCATTCCTCGAGGCACCGCGGCCGACGCCGCCGTTCGCCTTCAGCGGATCCCACCTCGCCCGAGCTCGCCCGAACCAACCCCCGCACACGACGGCGCTATCGTGGACAGATGGCCTCCTCAACAGCCCGGGCGGGCAAATCCGTCACCAGGGCTCAACGCGTTTGTCGTTTATCGACACTGGTTCTGCTGAAAGCGCGGCAGCCACACAAGACCACCCGTGGGGTCGACCGGAGCGCCGCGCGGCAGCTACATCAGATCACCTGCCGAGCTGTTCGAGAGCGCGCCGGGAGCAGCCGGCCAGGGATGCTGGCAGAGCCCTTCTCGCCCACGCGCCGCGCGCCGCAGGCCTCGTAAAACCGCGCGGCGCTCGGATCTCCCTGGATCACGAGGACGCGGTACCCGCGTCGCCGCGCTTCGTCGCGCGCGTGCGCCAGGAGCGCGCGGCCATGACCGCGCCCGATCGCCTGCGGCTCGACGCGGCGCTCCTCGAGGCGCGCCGTCGCAAAGCGGCGCTCGGCTTGTGGGGAGGTCGCGGCCGAACCTATCGTCGTAAGAGCGCCTCGTGAAAACCTCTCTGCTGACACGCCGTACCGCCTTTCTCCTTCGTCTGTCCTCGCTGGTTGCGTCGGCGGCCCTCCTCTTCGCGAGCTGCAAGGGCAGCGCGCCACAGCAAGGGTCAGGCGATCCCTGCGAGAGCGCGCAGGACTGCGCGGACGGCGTCCCCTGTACGGTCGATCGCTGCGTCGGCGGTCGGTGCGAGTCGGAGGCGGACGACGCCCGCTGTCCGAGCGGGCGCTGTGATCGGGCGAGGGGCGCCTGCGTCAACGACAAGGCGTGCGCGTCGCCGGCCGACTGCGTGGACGCGGATCCGTGCACCCAGGAAGAGCGCTGCAACGAGTCGCTCCGGCAGTGCGTCTTCGAGGGGCTGGACGGCGACGGGGACGACGCGCTGCCCGTGATCTGCGGCGGCACGGACTGCGACGATGACGATCCGCGCAACGCCCCGACGCTCGCCGAGCTGTGCGACGGCGCCGACAACAACTGCAACGGCACGGCCGACGAGGGCGAGGACAGCGCCCTCTGCGGCGCCGACGATGCGCGCTGCGTGAGCGGGCGGTGCGAGTGCCCGGCCGGGCAGGGGTACTGCCCGCTGGATGGCTCCTCGGGGTTTCACTGCATCGACGTTCAGTCCGACCCGAAGAACTGCGGCGCCTGCGGGGCGTCGTGCCCCGCGGGCACGACCTGCGAGGGCGGGCAGTGCACGTGCCCGGGGGGCCTCACGCTGTGCGGGTCCGCCTGCGCGGACCTCTCCACGGACCGGAACCATTGCGGCACCTGCGGCACCGCCTGTGACGACGGGGAGAACTGCACCGACGGCAAGTGCCTGTCGTGCGGCAGTCTCAACGAGCCTTGTTGCGATGGCGTGCTCTGCGAGGACCGGTTCACCGAGTGCGGGCGAAGCGGCACGTGCGTCCCGGCGGCGTGCTCGGAGCCGTTCGAAGCGTTGCCGGTCACGCTCCTGCCGCGGTGCACGGCCGAGACGCGGACGTGCGTCGAGACGTGCGAGGGGGACGGGTGCCTTCTCGATTGCCTCGAAGCGGACACCACACCCCCCCGCTCGTTCGCCGGCCAATCCTTCAACTGCCTCGACTGCATCAGCCACCAGATCGAGGCCTGCGGGGCGCGGACGATGTGCCGGGAGACCCAGGCGGCGATGTACTGCTGCATCGAGGAGCGCTGCGGCGGGACCGTCGACAGCAGGTGCGAGTCCCGCTGCTCGTTTGAGTTCGACGAGCACAGCAGCTGCCTCGCCTTGATGGGTTGCGTTTACATCCTAGAGGCGGAGCAGCCGCTCTCCTGCTTCCCCTGAGGCGCCCTCGTGCGCGAGCAGCCACCGCTTCCTCTCCAGGCCGCCGGCATACCCCGTGAGCTCTCCGCCGGCCCCGATGACCCGGTGACACGGGATGATCAGACAGACAGGATTCCGGCCGTTCGCCAGGCCGACGGCGCGGGACGCCGACGGTTGACCTAGCGACGCCGCGACCTCCCCGTAAGCGCGCGTCGCGCCGGGAGGGATGCGCCGGACCTCCGCCCATACGCGGCGCTGGAAGGCGGTGCCGCCGGGCTCGACGGGGATGTCGGAGAGCGCGGCGAGATCGCCGCGCCAGTAGGCCCTCAGTCGGCCGGACAGGCCGTAAGGATCCGCGGCGCTGCGCAGCGTGACCGCGCCGTAGCGCGCCTCCAGCAAGGTGCGAAGGCGGGGCGCGCAGTCCGAGAAATCGAGCCCGTGGACCGCGCCGCCGCCGGCCGCGAGGAGCATGACCCCGAGCGGCGACTCGACCTCATCCAGCAAGAGATCCATTCGACACCTCCCTCTCCGCGGGCCGCGCGCCCTGCGCGTCCGCTGTCCACAACAGCACCGCGGCGTAGGCGCGCCACGGGCGCCACGCCTCCGCCATGGCCGCGAGATCCGCGCCGGAGACGCCGCCGAGCGCGCGCCGCAGGCCGAGATCCGTGGCCGGGAACGCGTCCGGCTCGCGCAGCGCGCGCATCGCGATGTAGTGCGCGGTCCACGCGCCGACGCCCGGGACCGCGCAGAGCGCGCGCACCGTCTCGTCCAGGCCGCGCGAGGCGTCGAGCGCGACCTCGCCGGAGGCCACGCGCGCCGCGAGCGCCGTGATCGTCGCGGCGCGGGCGCGCGGCAGGCCGAGGTCCGTCAGATCGGCCGCGGCGAGCGCCTCGGGCGCCGGGAAGACGAAGCGGAGCCCCTCGGCGCCCTCGGGCAGGCCGCCGCGGACCGCGAGCGGCTCGCCGTGCCGCTCGACAAGGCGGCCCGCGAGCTGCGTCGCGGCGCGGACGCTCACCTGCTGGCCCAGGATCGCCCGCACCGCGAGCTCGAAGCCGTCCCACGCGCCCGGCACGCGCACGCCCGGCATCGCCAGGACCCGCGGGGCGAGCCGCGGATCGGCCCCGAGGTGCGCGGCGATCGCGTCGGGATCAGCGCCGAGGTCGAAGAGCCGCCGCAGCCGCTCCGCGCAGTGGATGAGCCCCTCCGTGCCGGGCAGCCGCAGCCGCGCGAGGAGGTACGGCTCGCCGGGCGCCGCGCGCACCTCGACGACGCCGTGCCCGCCGGCGACGCGCACCGTGCGGCGGTAGGCGCCGGGGCCCGCCGACTCCACGCCGGGGATCGCGCGCGCGCCGAGGAAGCCCGCGAGCGCGCCCCAGTCGAGCGGCGGCCGGAACGGGAGGCGGAGCGCGATGTCCGGCGCGCCGCCCTCCCTTCCCCTGGCCTCCCCACCCCCACCCTCCCCTCCCCCACCCCGCTTCGCTACGGCCCTTCGCAGCTCGCGCGGCGAGCGCTCGTAGGCGGCGCGGATCGCGTCGTTGAAGCGGCGGACGCTGGAGAAGCCCGACGAGAGCGCCACCTCGGTCATGGAGAGCGCCGTCTCGTCGAGGAGCTTCTTCGCGAAGAGCAGGCGCCGCGTCTGCGCCACCGCGAGCGGGGAGGCGCCGACGTGCCGCAGGAAGAGCCGCCTCAGGTGGCGCTCGCCCACGCCGAGCCGCGCCGCGAGCGCCGGGGCGTCCTCGTCGTCGAGCGCGCCCTCCGCGATGAGCCGGAGCGCCCGCGAGACCAGGGCCGACGTGCCCAGCCACGCGGGCGTCCCGGGCGAGGCCTCGGGGCGGCAGCGCAGGCATGGGCGGTAGCCGGCCTCCTGCGCGGCGGCCGCCGAGGGGAAGAACACGCAGCGTTCCCGCTTCGGCGTGCGCGCGGGGCAGATGGGGCGGCAGTAGATGCCCGTCGAGCGCACCCCCGTGAAGAAGCGACCGTCGAAGCGACGGTCGCGGGTCTCGAGCGCGCGGTAGCACGCGTCCTCGTCGATCCGCATGCAGGCGTCGTAGCGCGGGTGCCGCCGCGGCTCTGGCGCTTTTCGGACCTGTGAGGGCGGACGGGTCCGGCCGCCCCCGACCGCCCCGGCTCGACAGGACGCTGCGGCGCGGGACGCGCGGGCCGTCCACAGAGCGCGCCGGCCCGGGTGGTCTCGCCGCGGAATGGTACGCTCGGCGCGGCATGAAGAGCGTGTTCGACACCCTTGCCGCCATGGGGCACGAGCAGGTGCTGTTCTGCGCGGACGAGCCCGCGGGTTACCGCGCGATCATCGCGATCCACAGCACCGCGCTGGGCCCGGCGCTCGGCGGGACGCGGCTCCTCGGGTACGCGAGCGACGAGGCGGCGCTTGTGGACGCGCTGCGCCTGTCGCGCGGGATGACCTACAAGAACGCGCTCGCCGGGATGGACGTCGGCGGCGGCAAGGCGGTCGTCCTCCGCGGCGGCGCGGAGCCGCTCGACCGGGAGCGGCTGTTCCGCGCGCACGGGCGCTTCATCGAGCGCCTCGGCGGCAGGTTCATCACCGGCGAGGACGTGGGCACCACCCCCGCGGACATGGAGCTCATCCGGCGCGAGACGCGCCACGTGAAGGGCCTCGCCGGCGAGGGCGGCGACCCGTCGCCGTGGACCGCGCGGGGCGTGCTCCGCGCGATCCAGGCCGGGGCCCGCCACCGGTGGGGCAGCGACGAGCTCGCGGGCCGGACCGTGGCGCTCCAGGGCTGCGGCAGCGTCGGCGGCCGGCTCGCGGCGGAGCTCCACCGGCTCGGCGCGCGGCTGCTCGTCGCGGACGTCGACCCGGATCGCGCCCGCCACGTCGCCGCCGAGCTCGGCGCCATGATCGTGCCGCCGGACGCGATCGCCTCGGCCCAGGCCGACATCTTCGCCCCGTGCGCGCTCGGCGGCGTCCTCGACGACCGCGCCGTGCAGGAGCTGAAGGCCGAGATCGTCGCGGGCGCGGCCAACAACCAGCTCCTCGAGCCGCGCCACGGCGACGCGCTCGCCGCGCGCGGCGTCCTCTACATCCCGGATGTCGTGGCCAACGCAGGCGGCGTGCTGAGCGGCGGCGCGGATCTCTTCGGCTGGTCCCGCGCCGAGGTCCACCGGCGCGTCCAGGCGATCTACGACACGGTCCTCAGGGTCCTCGAGATCGCGGCGAGCGACGGCGTTTCGCCGCAGCTCGCCGCCGAGCGGCTGGCCGAAGCGCGCCTGCGGGAGCGCGCCGCGGCGGGGTGATCGCTACCGCGTCAGCGCACCCGGCCCGGGCGCCGGCTCGGCGGCCGGGCCGTTCTTGAGCGCCTTCACCGACTCGACCATCATCGACACAGCGAGCCCGATCAGCGCGAGCCCCACGACGCCGTTCATCGTCGTCGCGTTGAGCGCGAGCCCCTCGGTCCGCACGGCGGTGAACGCGGTCCGCACCTGGAGGATGAGGGCCCACACGGTGATCGTCATGACGAACACCATCGGGATCGCCGTGTACCAGATGCGGCGCTTCTCGCGGTGCAGCCAGACGGTGACCGCGAGGAGCGTCAGCGCCGCGAGCAGCTGGTTGCTCGTGCCGAACAGCGTCCAGAAGTCGAGGTACGCGGGCCGCACGCCGGGTGCGGGCGGGCGCGCGGTCAAGATGAACAGCGTGGGCGGCGCCAGCGAGATCGCGGTCGCGGCCGCGGACACGACGCGCCCCTTCCAGTTGAAGAGCTCCTGGAGGATGTAGCGGCTGAGGCGCGTGGAGACGTCGAGCGTGTCGAACACGAAGGTGGAGAACGCCATGGCGCCGAACGTCGCGGCGAACAGGAAGTGCTCCTTGCCGATGATGACGGTGAGGAACTTGCCGATCCCGTCGCCGTAGATCTTGCCCGGCCCGCCCAGCTTCGTCCCCTGCGCCACGATGACGAGCGTCGCGAGCGCGATCAGCGCGACGAACGCCTCGGCCAGCATCGCGCCGTAGCCCACCGGGTGGGTGTGCGTCTCCTTCGAGATCTGCTTCGACGTCGTCCCCGAGCAGACGAGCCCGTGGAAGCCGGAGCAGGCGCCGCAGGCGATGGTGACGAACAGGAACGGGAAGAGCATGCCGGTCGCGCCGCCGGCGTTGAACGTGGTGAACGCGGGCTGCCGCAGCTCGAACTCCCCGGGGTAACGGAGGTTTCCAAAGAAGATGCCGATCACGCCGACCGCGAGCGCGATGTAGAGGACGAACCCGCCCAGGTAGCCGCGCGGCTGGAGGAGCAGCCAGACCGGCAGGAGCGAGGCGATGAGGCAGTAGACGAGGATGATGAGGCCGAACGCGCGCTGCGGGTTGTCGAGCGGCAGGACGAACGCTGTCGAGATCTTCGTGCCGAGCCAGACGACGCCGAGCGTCGCGGGCACGAAGATCAGCGTGGTGAGCCAGAGCGGCGGCTTGAGGTACCGCTCGACGACGCCCATGACGATGGAGAGGCCGAGGTAGGCGGCGCTCGCCGCGGCGACGGCGCCGCCGGGGTTGAACTGGAACGAGCCGCCCTCGAACTCCTCGGTCTTGCCGACGAAGGTGCTCGCCGTGATGTCCGTGAAGGCGACGATCACGTAGGACAGCGCGAGCCAGATGAAGATCATCATCGACAGCCAGGCGCGCCGGCCGATGTGCCGCTTCGCGATCTCGGCGACGCTCTCCGCCTCGTGGCGGACGCTCGCGATGAGCGCGGAGAAGTCGTGCACCGCGCCGATGAACACGACGCCGATCGCGATCCAGAGGATGCACGGGAGCCACCCGAACGCCTGGCCGGCGAGGATGGGGCCCGCGATCGGCCCGGCGGCCGCGATGGCGCTGAAGTGCTGCCCGAAGAGGTAGAACGGCTTCGTGGGGACGTAGTCCTCGCCGTCGTTCACCTTCACCGCGGGCGTCACGGCGCCGTCGTCGAGCGCGTAGTTGCGCGCGACGATCCGCCCGTAGAAGCGGTAGCCAAGGCACAGCACGACGATGACGGTCAGGGCGAGCAGCGGCAGCACGCGGCGGAGTATAAGGCCATCCGCGGGCGACAGTGGTCCGGCAAACGAAGGGGAAGGGCGGCGGTGGGTCGCCGGACGGGCGCAGGCCCCCGCCCATCACGGCGCCAGCGCCCGAGGGTGCCGGTCCGGAGGAGCCCCCTCGGAGACGCGCGGCCCTCAGAGGCCGGCGTTCATCGTGTCCCAGTAGCTGTGCAGGCCGTGGAGGTTGTTCCCGCCGTCGACGAACACCGTATCGCCGGTGATCCAGCGCGCCTCCTCGCTGCAGAGGAACGAGACCACGGGCGCCACGTCGGTCGTCTCCCCGATCCGCCCGAGCGGCGTGCGCTCGAGGAACCTCTGGGCGCTGAGCCCCGCCGTGAACCCGATGCCGTCGACGAGCGGCGTCCGGATGAGCCCCGGCGCCACCACGTTCACCCGGATGCCGTGGCGCCCGAGCTCGGACGCGGCCACCTTGGTGAGCTGCGCGAGGGCCGCCTTGGAGGCGCAGTAATGCGACATGCCGTCGGTCGCCAGCACCTGGTTGATGGAGCTGATGTTGACGACGGCGCCCGGCTGTTTCGCGGCGATGAGGCCGCGGGCGACCGCTTTCATGAAGAGGAAGGGGCCCTTCAGGTTGATGTCGAGGACGCGGTCGAAATCCTCCTCCGGCAGGTCCGTCAGGAGCGCGAGCGTGGCGATCCCCGCGTTGTTCACGAGGATCCCCGGCAATCCGAACGCCGACGTCGCCGCCTCGACGGCGCGCGACACGTCTTCGGCGCGGGACGCGTCGCCCAGGAAGGGCAGCGCGCGCGCCGGCCCGTCGGCCGCGCGGTTCAGCTCCTCGGCCGCCGCCTCGACCTTCGCCGCCGTCCGGCCGAAGAGCAGCACGTTGCTGCCGCGACTCATGAGGTCTCTCGCGATCTCGAGACCGATCCCCTGACCACCCCCGGTGACAATTGCGCTCTTGGAAACAAGCTTCATCTCGACCTCCCTGAATACGGAAAGCAAACCCAACGGCCTTGATTGCCTAGAGGAACTCCGGCCGGCCGAGCGCCGATCTCGCTCAGGCCGGCAGCATCATCGGCGCGCGCACCTTCGCGGCGATCTCCTCGCCCCGGAGCCGCGCGACGAGCGCGAGCGCGAACGCCATCGCGGTGCCCGGCCCCTGGCTCGTGACGAGCAGCCCGTCCTCGACGACCGGGCTCGCGAGGAGCTCGCCGTGCGCCGACACCACGTCGTTCACGGACGGGTGGCACGCCATCCTGCGGCCCTGGAAGAGCCCGTGCGCCGCGAGCGCGATCGGCGCGGCGCAGATCGCCGCGACGACCCGGCCCGCCTGCGCCTGCGCATGAAGGCGCTCCCCGACGGCCGGCGAGCTGGCCAGCCGGTCGGCCCCGCCCTTGCCGCCCGGGAGGACCACCACGTCGAAGTCGCCCGTCACGGCCGAGAGATCCGCGTCCGGCACGAGGCGCACGCCTCGGCTGCAGCGCACCGGGCCCGGGCCATCGAGCCCGGCGAGGACGACCTCGACCTCGGCGCGGCGCAGGACATCGACGATGATCGTCGTTTCCATCTCCTCGGCTCCCTCGGCAAGGATCACGAGCGCTCGCGGCGTCTTCATCAGCGCCGGCATGGGGCCGCGGGCCGCCGGATGCAAGCCGGACGCACACAGGACGCTGGCGGGCGCAAGCCGGACGCAGGCTGAGCGAGCGTATGCGAGCAGATCAAGGATCAAGCCGCGCGAGCTTGCGGGGACGAGCGGCGCCGAAGCCCCTTTGCCTGGGCACGGCGACGCGCTAGGAGCGGGGCATGGCGGAGCCGTCCGACGATCCGTTTGGCCTCTCGGGGCAGACCATCGAGGGGAAGTACCGCGTCGCCGCCGTCATCGGCGACGGCGGGTTCGGCGTCGTCTACCGGGGGATGCACGAGGGCTTCGGCGAGCTCATCGCGATCAAGTGCCTGAAGCTGCCGGCCTCGCTCGACGCCGCGGAGCGCGACGCGCTGCTCGAGACGCTGCGGGGCGAGGGGCGGATCCTGCACCGGCTGTCGCGGGCCACCTCGGGCATCGTGCAGGCGCTCGACGTCGGCGCGTTCACCACCCAGGCCGGCGTGTGGGTGCCCTACCTGGTGCTGGAGTGGCTGGAGGGCCAGACGCTCGGGCAATACCTCCGGGAGCGGCGCGAGCGGGGCGAGGCCGGCATGTCGATCGCCGAGGCGATCCAGCTGCTCACCCCGGCCGCGCGCGCGCTCGCCGTCGCGCACGCGCACAAGGTCGCGCACCGGGACGTGAAGCCGGCGAACCTGTTCCTCACCCAGGTCGGCGGGGCGCGGACGCTGAAGGTGCTCGATTTCGGCATCGCCAAGGTGCTGTCCGATCACCCGACGTTCACCGAGGCGCTCGCCGCGACCCGGCAGGGGCCGAGCGCGTTCACGCCGCGCTACGGCGCGCCCGAGCAGTTCAACAAGGCCCGCGGCGCGACGGGCCCGTGGACCGACGTGTTCGCGCTCGGGCTCATCTTCGTCGAGCTCGTGAGCGGCAGGCGCGCGCTCGAGGGGGACGACCCCACGCAGCTCTACGTCGCGTCGGCCGATCCGGCGGTGCGCCCGACGCTGCGCGCGCGCGGGCTCCCGGACGCGCCCGAGGCGATCGAGCGCGTGCTCGACAAGGCGCTCGCGATCGAGCCCAAGCACCGCTTCACGAGCGCAGGCGAGTTCTGGGACGCGCTCTCGGCCGCGGCGCACGGCGAGCGCGCGGGGTCCTTCGCGGGCCGCGGCGGCCCCTCCGCGGAGCACGCGGCGGGGCAGTCGACCGCCGAGTACGCGGCCGCGCAGGGGCTCGGCGTGGCCGTCGGGCCGAGCGAGCCGACGATGCTCGCCGACGCGCACGCGCCCGCCCCGGCGCGGCCTGCCATCGTCAAGGTGAGCCACGGCGCGAGCGGGCCGCAGGCCGCTGGCGCGAGCGGGCCGCAGGCCGCTGGCGCGAGCGGGCTGCCGGCCGCCGGCGTGACGGGCGGCGCGGCGCCTCGGGCGAGAGACGGGGGCGGCGCGCTGGCGACGGGGGGCTCCAGGACCGCGCAGGTCGAGGACTCCATGATCGAGACGGTCGCGCCCGCCGGCCCCCCTGCGGCCGGCGCGGCCCCGCACCCCGGCGCGGCCCCGCACCCCCAGGCCGCGGCGGGCGGACCGCCGCACGCCGCGCCGCCGGTCGCAGCGCCGCCGGTCGCAGCGCCGCCGGTCGCAGCGCCGCCGCAGCGCCGCAGCGCCGCGCGCGCGGCGCTTCCCTGGTTCGTGGCGGCGCTCGTGCTCGGCGGCGCCGGCGCGACGGCGTACGTCCTGACGCGGGCGCCCGACAAGAAGCCGGCGAAAGCGCCGGCCGCGCGCGCCACCGGGACGTCGTCCGCCGGGCGCGCCGCGACGACCGCGGCGGGCGTGCCGGCGCCCGCCAGCGCCGCGCCGACCGCGAGCGCCTCGGGCGCGGCGCCTTCCGCCGAGCCCGCCGCGCCCGCGGCGCCGCCGGCGGACATGGTCTTCATCGGCCCCATCTCGACCACGATCGGCGCCGCGGGCGAGGCGCGCCAGGTGACGCTCACCCGCGGGTTCTACATCGATCGCAACGAGGTGACCGTCCGCGCCTACCGGGCCTGCATGCAGCAGCGCATGTGCTCCACGGCGGATCACGTCTCGCTGACGCCCGAGCTCCTGCCCGGCGCGAAGGCGCCGACGACGCCCGAGGAGCAGCGGGAGGTCGAGCTCTGGACGCGGCGCTGCAACGAGCCCCGCGGCGCGACCGGGCACCCGATCAACTGCGTCGACTACTCCCAGGCGGAGAGCTACTGCCGCTTCCGCGGCCGGCGGCTGCCCACCGAGGCGGAGTGGGAGGTCGCCGCGCGCGGCGCGGCCGGCCGGGCCTTCGTCTGGGGCGACGAGGCGCCGGCCTGCGAGCGCGCCTGCTACGATCGCAACGAGGGCTGCCTCGCCCGCGGCGCCGACGTCTCGACCTGCGCGTCCGGCGTCCACCCGAGCGATCGCACCCCGGAGGGCGTCTACGATCTCGCCGGCAACGTGTCCGAGTGGGTCTCGGACGGCCTCGTCTTCCCGCCGCCCGGCGGCGAGAACCCGCAGGGCGACCCGTCCTTCCCGCTCAAGGTCGTGCGCGGCGGCAGCTTCCTGGACGGCCCCGAGAAGCTCTCTGCCACGTACCGCACCGCCGCGGCGCCCGTGACGGCGCACGCGTGGATCGGCTTCCGCTGCGCCATGGATGCGCCGGCGCAGGAGGGCGCCGCCGCGCAGCCGCCCGCCCCCGCGCCGCAGGCCGCGCCGGCCGAGCAGGGAGCGGCGGCGCCCTGAGCTGAAGCGCCGCGCCCCGCTCCTCCCGCGCGGCATGGCCGGGTCCGGTGCAGCGCGTCCACGGATCATCGATGTGCCGCTGATCCCAGCGCTTCCGCTACACCAGCGCCGAGGCGCCGCCCCAGATGAGCGACCACGACGAGACCCGCTACCAGGAGCGCCGAACAGAACCTCCCGTCGCCAGGCAACCGAGGAGCTACTACTCCTCCGCGCTCGTTCGCCGAGGACAGGCGACGAGATCGAGACGCTCTCGTTCTCGTCACCGGCTTGAGGCACCGTCGCAGAACGGCAACCCCGCGGCGCAACGAGCTACAGCCTGCAAGTTCACCGAGGCTGCTGACGGATCTCCGAAGAGAATTCACCGCCCGTGCTGGGCGCCGCCCCCATCGCCTGCGGGCCGGAGCAGGCCCCCCGCCCTGCAGCTCACAGGACGATGAACTTGTCGTCCGTGTACACGAGGACGAAGCGCGTGTCCGCCGGCGCGCCGCTGGCATCGAAGCAGGCGACGTTGACGTTCGTGTTCGTCTCGGTGCCGGACCAGCCGACGACCTTGCAGTACTCCGGTCCGGAGCCGTACGCCGTGATCTGCACGTTCGAGCCCGTCGCCGACATGCCGGGCAGGCTGACGGAGTAGCGGCCTGCGGACGTGCGCCCTGCGGTGATGTCGGCCTCCACCTCGCCCAGGTCCCCCGCGATGTAGCCTTCCTGATAGGAGAGGCTCGGCGTGTACGCCGCCGCCGTGGCGTTGTTGGCCCAGGCGTAGCTGTAGGAGAGCCCGCCGTTCACCGGCCTCGAACGCGCGAAGTTGAGGGTGAACTGGCTATCCGACGGGGCGCCCGAGCTGTCGAAGCAGCGCACGCGGACCACCGCGTCGTCCCCGGACTGCGCCCAGCTGCCGACCTTGCAGTGATCGCTGCCCGGGCCGTAGGCCGTCACCTCGACCGTCGCGCCGCCCGCGGTCTGCCCCGGCAGGGTCACCGCATAATAGCCCACCCCCTCGCGCGCGATCGTGTTGTTCACGCCGCTCGAGTTGAACTGGTACGTCGCCGTGGGCGTGTACGCCGACGCCGTCGGGTTGTTCGCCCAGACGTACGCCTCGCCCGAGGATCCGGTGCCCGACTTGTGGACATAGGCGACGCTGAACAGGGTGTCGACCGGCGCGCCGCCCGCGGTGAAGCAGTTGACATGAACATCCACGTCATCGCCGCTCCTGGCCCAGGAATTGACCTTGCAGCGCTCGGCGCCCGCGCCGTAGGCCGTGACCTGGACATGACCGCCCGGCGCCGCGCCCACGTCCGGAAACCGCACGCGATATTGGCCCGCACCGAGCTGCGTGACGGTGTTGTTCACGCCCTGCCCGGACACGTCTCCAGAGGAGTTCCGCGAGTAGCTCGAGCTCGCGGTGAACGAGCCCGTCGCCTGGTGCGCCCACGCATACGCCCACGCACGGGACACGAACGCTTGCTGGGCGTCGCCCACCTCGCCCTCCTCGGCCTCGTACGCCACGGCGCAACCTGCGCCCATGATGCCGACGACAAGGGATCCCAGCAGCAGTGCATTGTTCTTCATGACATGCTTCCTTTCCACGAGTTCGATGTTGGATAACGGCCATCGCTGCCCCGGCGCGACCGCGACAAGGCGATGACAAGGCGATTGCAACGCATATGCCGCGCGCGGCCACCCGGCGCGTGCAGCGATGGCGCTGCCTCCTGTTCCGGGGGCGAGACGCCGGATCGGGCGCTATCAGGCCGTGATCGCGACACGCCGGCCGCGACCGGCGACCGAGTTGCTGCGCGTCGCCGTCACGCGCTCATGACACCCTCGCTGTCACGCTCCCATGACAGGCGTCATCTCCGCGTGTCAGCGCGAGGGGGCCAGCGAGGAGCGCGCCGCTCAGGGGATCTCCAGACGATCGCCGGGCGCCGGGCTCACGATCGCGCCGTCGGGTGAGCGATCCGCTGCGCAGGCCGCCGAGGCGGGTCCTTCGGGACGCCAGCCGTCGACGTCCTTCCGGCAGATTCATGCCATCTCGGCGTCAGCGCTTGATCTGGGCATCAGGCCAGAGCCCGAGGATCTCTTGCAACTGCTGCTCGGGACCGAACTCCTCCCAGACGATCCCATTGCAATCCCGCGTCTCGGAGAAGGCGCTGGCGGCGTCGTCCTCCCAGCCCAGATGACGCAACGCCGGAGCTTCGCCGGCGGGGATCTGACGGATGGAGAAGTTCACCGTGTCGGTGCGCCAAAGCGCGTACTGATCCGGTACGATCACGTGCGGCTGGGCCGCCAGGCGCTGCGTGTAATCCGCAATGGAGTCCGTCAGTGAACGCACGCCCAGAGCAATGTGAATTCTTCGCATCTACGACCCTTCTCACAGCGCCCACGCGATGAGACACACCATGACGGAGCGCTGCGCAGAGACCGATACCATGGGTGAGGCAAGCGCACCAGCCTCGGCGCGCAAGCCCGGCGGACGCGGACCATGTCTGAGCCGACGTGACGTGGCCTGTCCGATCAGCCCTCCTCCCGGCGGAGCGGCGTGATCTCCGCGGGGCCCGCCGAGCGGCGACGACGCCTGGCGCCGTCGGGCGGTTGCATGTATTCGCTCTACGAGGAGCCTGCACGGCCGCTCGGCAGTCGTCGATCGGGGCTCCGCAAGGACCCATGTTCGCAGCGCTCGCCGCCCTCCCGATCCTGACCGCCCTCGTGCTCCTCGCCGGCCTGCGGTGGCAGGCGTCGCGCGCCATGCCGGTGTGCGCGCTCGCGGCCGGCGCGATCGCCCTCTTCGCGTGGCGGATCCCGCCGGTCCGGGCGCTCGCGGCCGTCGTCGAGGGGGGCTTCATCACGATCAGCATCCTGTACATCGTCTTCGGCGCGCTCTTCCTGCTCGCCGCGATGAAGGCGTCCGGCGCGATGGGCGCCATCCAGGCGTCGCTCGCCGCGGTGAGCCGCGACCGCCGGGTGCAGGCCGTGCTCATCGCCTGGCACTTCGGCTCGTTCATCGAGGGGGCCGCGGGCTTCGGCACGCCGGCGGCCATCACGGCGCCGCTGCTCATCGGGCTCGGCTTCCCGCCGCTCGCCGCGGTGACCGCCGCGCTCGTCGGCGACAGCACGGCCGTCTCGTTCGGCGCCGTGGGCACGCCCATGATCGTCGGCATGGGGCAGGGCCTCGTCGGGCTCTCGGAGCGCGCCGCCGCGGGGGCGGTCGCGCCCGACGCGGCCGCCATCGGGCGCCAGATCGCGCTCTACGACCTCGCGCTCGGGATGCTCATGCCCGCGGTGCTCGTGCTGACGCTCGCCGCCGGTTTCGGCGATCGGCGCGGCCTGCGCGACGGCCTGAAGGCGGTGCCGTTCGCGCTCGCGACGGGGCTGGCCCAGGCCGCCGCCGCGGCCGCGGTGGCCTGGACCCTCGGCCCGGAGTTCCCGAGCCTCGTGGGCGCCGCCGTGGGCCTGCTCTTCGCGCTGCTCCTGGCGTCGCGCGGGCTGCTCGTGCCGAGGCAACGCTGGGATTTCCCGCCCGCGCCGGCGCCCGCCGATGCCGCGGCGACCGGCGCACCGGCGGGCCGCGACGCGGCGGCGCCCGCGCGCGAGGCGCCGCCGCGGCCCGGGCCGAGCCTCGTCCGCGCGCTCGCGCCCTACGTCCTCCTGGCGGCGCTGCTCTCCGTGACGCGCGTGCGCGCGCTGCCCTTCGGCGAGGCGCTCGCGGGTGTCACGGTCGGCCCGGGAGAGCTCTTCGGCACCGGCATCTCGGCCACGCTCCAGCCGCTGCACTCGCCGGGCGCGGTGTTCGTCATCACGACGCTCGCGGCCGCGGCGCTCCTCGGGCTGTCGCGCCGCGCGGTCGGGCAGGCGGTCGTCGAGGCGGGCGGCGTCGCGGCCAGGACCGTCGTGCCGCTCGCCGCCGCCGTGATCACCGTGCGCCTGTTCATCCACTCGGGGGTCAACGCGGAGGGCCTCCCGGCGATGCCGCTCGCGCTCGCGGACGTCGCCGGGCGCAGCGTCGGCGCCGCGTGGCCCATCGTGGCCCCGTGGGTCGGGGCGCTTGGCGCGTTCATCGCGGGCAGCGCCACGTTCAGCAATATGCTGTTCGCCCTGTTCCAGCACGGCGTGGCGGCCGACGCCGGCCACGATCCGGTCGCGATCCTGGCGCTCCAGGGCATGGGCGCGGCCGCCGGCAACATGGTCTGCGTTCACAACGTGGTCGCCGCGTGCGCCGTCGCGCAGATCCTCGGCCGCGAAGGGCAGGTGATCCGGCGAACTGCGGCGCCCATGGTCGTCTATATCGTGCTGGCGGGGCTGATGGGCTGGGCGCTGCGCGGGGGTTGATGCGGCCAGACGGTCATGGCGAGTCCGCACCGGAGCACGCGCCGACGCAAAGCAGGACAACGCCGCTGACGCTCACCGGGCCCGGGTCGGTCGATCCCTGGGCGCTTGACACCCCCGAGGCGTTCCGGGTCTCCTCCGGAGGCGACATGCATCTCCGGTTCGAGCCGAGCACGCTGGACAGCCCGGTCCCGAAAGGCTACTTCGCCGGCACCCACCGCCAGATAGATCCGGACGAGACGCTGCGCCGCGTGCGTCGCTTGATGCCCGTCATGGGCATCACCCGCATCGCCGACGTGACTGGCCTCGACAGCATCGGTGTCCCGGTCGTGATGGTGTGTCGGCCGAACTCCCGCTCGCTGTCCGTATCGCAGGGCAAGGGGCTGGATCTCCGGTCGGCCCAGGCGTCCGGCCTCATGGAGTCGGTCGAGTCCTATCACGCGGAGCGGATCGACCTGCCGCTCAAGCTGGCCTCGTACGAGGAGCTCCGCTACACCCACCGCGTCGTGGACGTCGAGGCGCTCCCGCGCATCTCCGTCGCTCAGTTCCACGCCGATCTGCCGATCCTCTGGATCGAGGGGGTCGACCTGCTCCAGCGCGAGCCGGTGTGGGTCCCGTTCGAGGTGGTGCATACCAACTACACGGTCGCGATGCACCGGACCATGGTCGGCTTCGTCGCGAGCTCGAACGGCCTGGCCTCCGGCAACGGCGCGCTCGAGGCGATCAGCCACGGTCTGTGCGAGGCGGTGGAGCGCGACGCGACGACCCTGTGGCGGCAGCGCAGCCCGGCGTCGCGCGCGGCCACCCGGATCGATCTCGACAGCATCCAGGAGGGAGGCTGCCGCGAGGTCCTGGACAGGTACGAGCGCGCGGACGTCGCCGTCGGCGTGTGGGAGATCACGTCGGACATCGGCATCCCCGCGTTCCTGTGCAAGATCTGCGACCGACGCGACAACGCCCTGCGGAGGCTCGGCGTCAACGAGGGTATGGGCTGTCATCCCGCGCGCGAGATCGCGCTGCTGCGCGCGTTGACCGAGGCGGCCCAGAGCCGGCTCACCCAGATCGCCGGTTCGCGTGATGATCGCTATCCCAGCCAGTACGTGCGGCAGCGCGACCCGAACATCACGGCTGCCGCACGCGAGGAGCTCGGGCGGCCTGGCCCGCGACGCCCCTTCGCCGAGGGCCCGACCTTTGCTGCCGACACCTTCAACGCCGATGTCGCGTGGGAGCTCGATCGCCTGCGCGCCGCGGGCATGACGCGGGCGATCGTGATCGAGCTGACCCGGCCGGAGCTCGGCGTTCCGGTCGTTCGCCTGGTGGTGCCCGGCCTCGAGCCGCTGTCCGGCGACCGCAGCTATGTGCCCGGCGCGCGTGCCCGGGCGCAGCGGGGGCAGGCCGGATGACGGTCCACCTCTTCCTGGGCCCGACCCTGGCCGCCGCCGACGCCGCCGAGGTGCTGGACGCGGTGATCCTGCCGCCGGCGGCGCACGGCGACATCTACCGCGCCGTACAGCGGGGCGCGACGGTGATAGGCATCGTCGACGGCTACTTCGAGGGCACGCCGGCGGTCTGGCACAAGGAGATCCTCTGGGCGATGCGCGAAGGCGTGCACGTGTTCGGCAGCGCCAGCATGGGCGCGCTGCGCGCGGTCGAGCTGTCGCCCTTCGGCATGGAAGGCATCGGCGCGGTGTTCGAAGCCTACGCGCGGGCCGAGCTGGAGGACGACGACGAGGTCGCCGTCGCGCACGCGCCGGCCGCCTATGGATACCGCGCGCTCTCGGTGGCGATGGTCAATATCCGCGCCACGCTGGCGGCGGCGGAGGAGCGCGGGGTCATCCGGCCGACGACCCACGCCGCGCTGCTGCAGATCGCGAAGCGGCTGTTCTATCCCGACCGCGACTACCCGCGGCTGCTCTCGGAGGCCTCGGCGCAGGGGAGCGATCCGGGCGAGCTGTCGGCGCTAAGGAGCTTCCTGCGAGAGCGCCAGATCGACCAGAAGCGCGCGGACGCGCTCGCGATGCTCCGTGTGATCAAGGAAAGGCTCGCGGCCGGGCTCACGCCGAAGCAGGTGCGCTACCATTTCGAGGCCACGATCTTCTGGGATTCGCTGCGCCAGGCCGCCGCGCCGCTCGGCGATCCGCTCGCCGACCCCGGGGACGGTTCATGGATGCAGAGCGCGCTGCTCGACGAGGCGCGGCTCCATCCCGTCGCCTATACGCTGGCGCGCAAGGGCGCGCTGACGCGGCTGCTCTCGCGGGCGCTCTCGGACGAGCAGGCGCCGCGACCGCCGGGCGAGGAGGTCGACGAGGCCATCCTGAGCTTCCGTCGCGCGCGCGGGCTGCTGAACGCCGAGGCGATGGAGGGCTGGCTCCGCGCGAACGGCCTCCGCGCGGAGGAGTTCGCGCGCCTCATGGAAAGCGAGACCCAGGTCGTGGCGGTGCAGCGCTGGGCGGCGCCGCACATCAGCGCGCACCTCGTGGACCAGCTCCGCCTCGACGACCTGTATGTGGGGCTCTGGACGCGCGCCCGCGACAAGCAGCGTTCGCTGGAGGAGGCCGGGCTCGCCGACCCCGACCTGGCCACGGCGCCGCTGTCCCGAGAGGGGCTCCTCCGATGGTACGTCGAGAGGCGCGGCGAGGGCCTCGTGCCGCGGGACCTCTCGGAGGCCGCGCTCCAGGCCGGGTTCCGCGACGAACCGATGTTCCTGCGCGCGCTGCTCCGCGAGTACCATTATGTCCGGCTACGCGAGCGCTAGAGCGCCGATCAATCACGTTGAAACCCGGAGAATTTTCACAGGGAGGCGGGGAGACGGGGAGGAAGAAAAAAAAAGAAGTTCTCCCTCTTGCCGTCTCTCGCTCCCCGCCTCCCCGTGATTTTTTGTTTTTTCTCGTGGTTTCAACCCGTTTGTCGCTCTAGGATCCGTCGATCGTGAGCGGCGGACGTCCTGACCGCCTCCGCTCGGCGGCGTCGACGGGCTGCCCAAGGAGGACCTGAGTCATGGCGGAACGACAAGCAGCAGAGTTGCTCTCCGTGGATGCCGATGCCGCAGAGCCGGTATCCGACGCGCGCCCGCGGGCGCACGACGGCAAGGAGCACGTACCGGGCACGCTCTTTCGCGGCGCGGACGGCGAGCTTTACTTCATCCCGGATCATCGACTCCCGCTCTTCCGCGTCTTCGACACATCGAGGGCCCGGGTCGAGCCGCTGCTGGCCGAGGAGCCGAGCAAGCCCGCAGAGGACCGCTCGTCCGCCCGGCTGAAGGCGGTTTACACGACCATCGAGATCCACGATCCCAGGAACGCCGACGGCTCGCCCGCAGAGACGGACGGCATCATCTCCGCGTCGGTGCGCCCCGAGACCGACTGACAGGCCCGCCGGGCGGTTCGGGCGTCGCGCATCGCCCCGTGAGATCCGGCGCCGGCGCGCCCGCGCCGAGCAGATCCCGGAAAGAGATCCATCTTTCCCGGATCCGATGCTTTCGGGCACACCCGCCGCGTCCTTAGTCTGCTCCTTATGCAGATGAAGGCAGCCGTCTACGAGCGATACGGTTCTCCCTCGGTCCTCGAGCTGCGCGAGATGCCCGCGCCGGAGCCGCGGGACGATCAGGTGCGCATCCGGGTGCACGCGACCACGGCGACGGCCGCGTGCCAGATGATGCGGCGAGGCGACACGCTCATGGCGCGGGTCGTGCTCGGCTTCTTACGGCCGCGGCGGCGCTTCCGGGTGCTCGGGATCGAGGTCGCCGGCACCGTGGAGCGCGTCGGCCGGCGCGTCACGCGGTTCCGCCCCGGCGATCGCGTGTTCGGCTTCACCGGGTTCGGGTCCGGCGGGTACGCGCAGTACGTGTGCCTGTCCGAGGACGCGTCGATCGCGCACGCCCCCGCCGGCCTGAGCCACGAAGAAGCGTGCTCGCTGGTCGACGGACCGACCACCGCGCTCTACTTCCTCCGCGACCGGGCGCGGCTCCGGACCGCCGAGCGGATCGCGATCGTCGGCGCGTCCGGGAGCATCGGCACGGCGGCCGTCCAGGTCGCGCGGCACCTCGGCGCGGAGGTGACGGCGGTCTGCAGCGGGCGAAACGCCGATCTCGTGCGCTCGCTCGGCGCGCACCACGTCGTCGATTACACGCGAGACGACTACGCGGCGCGCGCCGACGCGTTCGACGTCGTGTTCGACACGGTCGGCGCGAGCTCGTTCGCGCGCGCGCGGCGCTGCCTCGCGCGGGGAGGCCGATACCTGATCACGGTCGGGGGCGCCGAGCTCTACCTGCGCGACGCATGGAGCCGGCTCTTCGGGAGCAGGAAGCTCGTCTTCGGGATGTCCGTCGACAAGAAGACCGCGCTCCCCGAGGTCTCGGAGCTCGTCGCGCGCGGAGCGCTCCGCCCGGTCATCGACAGGCGCTACACGCTCGAGGCCATCGCGGATGCGCACAGGTACGTCGAGACGGGGCGCAAGCGGGGCAACGTTGTGATCGAGGTAGGCGCGTGATACCCCGAATCGCGTGGGCACACGCGACGCGCTGAGGCTCGGGTCGATAGAGCAGATCCACAGGCTCATCGGGCGCCCGCCGCCCGCGCATCCGCTGGTCTCCGTGATCGCCGCGTCGTGGCAGGAGCCGCTGCGCATCGAGATCCCGATCATCGGACGACCCATCGAGTCCGGGCTCTACGTGATCAGCCTGAAGCGCGGGGACGAATGCCACGCCGAGTTCGGGCGACAGGTGCACGACGGGCAGGAGGGCATCATCGTCTTCGCGTCGCCGGGCCAGGTGATCACGCCGATCGGCGGCGAGAGCGAGCTCGCCCACGAGGGGGAGGGCTGGACCGTCGTCTTCCACCCCGACGTGCTGCGCGACACGCCGCTCTCGGACGCGATGCACCAGTACCGGTTCTTCGGCTACGCGACGCACGAGGCGCTCCACCTCACACGGCCGGAGCGAGAGACGTTCACGGGCCTCGTCCGGCAGATCGAGCGCGAGTCCTCGGTCCCTCCCGACGCTTTCGCGCCGGACGTGCTCTCGGCGCAGCTCCAGCTCCTCTTCACGTACTGCCAGCGCGCGTACGCGCGCCAGATCGAGGTCCGAGCGCGGGCGGGCGGCGTGGCGGAGCGGCTCGACCGCCACCTCGACGCGTGCTTCGCGTCGGCCGCGCAGGTCGAAGGCGGGCTCCCCACGGTTCGATCCTGCGCGCGCGCGCTCGGGTACTCGCCCGACTACCTGAGCGATCTCCTCCGCGCGGAGACGGGAACGAGCGCGCGCGACCACATCCACCGAGCCCTCATCGAGGCCGCCAAGGCGCGGCTCCTCGCGTCGGACGCGAGCGCGAGCGCGGTGGCCTACGCGCTCGGATTCGAGCACCCGCAGCACTTCTCGAAGCTCTTCCGGCAGAGGACCGGACAGTCGCCCGGCGAGTGGAGACGTGCGGCGAAGGGGCCGAATACGCGCCGCGAGACCTCGGCGTGATCTCACGCGCCGCACACACGTAGCAGGCGGTCACCTCAACCTGGGTCGGGTCGCGCCGCCGGCCAGACCGACGTATCCAGCAAGACGACGCCGCCCTCGAAGCGGATCGGCGCGGCGAGCAGCGCCCGGAACGCCTTGTACCCTGCCTCCCCGGGGCGGAAGGCGTGCAGGAACACGTGGTGACGCCCGTCGGCGCCCACGGCCACGGACGGGTGCCCTGGCCCCCACCATTCTTCACTGGAGCTCAGGAAGACCTCCGACAACTTGCGGTACGGGCCCGTGGGGGCGTCCGCCACGGCCGCGCCGATACCGTAGTACGCGGTCGAGAAGTCGTTGCCGGCGTAAAGCAGATGATAGCGCCCGCCCTCCTGGGTGATCCAGACGCCCTCGATGAGGTGCGCTTCCCAGGGCTGGTCGTTCTCGAGGATGACGGCGGGCTCCCCCTCCAGCCTGCGGCCATCCGCCGACAGCCGCTGTGCGTAGATGCGGGTCCTGAGCGCCCGCGATATCCCGGCGCTCTCCTCCGCCTCCGCGCCGCACGCCCGCGCCCGCAGCTCCTCCAGCCGCCCCGCGAACCCCGTGAAGTCCGAGGTCGCCGCCTCGATCAGCGGCTGCAGGACGAAGAACTGCTCCATGGGCTCGAGGGTCGCCACCCACGGCCACAGCGTCAGCGCCAGGACCGCGGTGCGCTGGTCTTTGCGGGCCACGAACAGCTCGCGCACCAGGACGGGCTCCCGGTGAAGCAAGGCGGCCAGCTGGCGGGGCCACACGCCGTTGTCATCCTTTTTCCAGACCAGCCAGGGCGCGCCGTTGGCGTCCACGAGGAGGTGGGCGTCGATCACATCCCCGGTGACGATCGGCGCGTGTTCCGCCTCGAACGGGCCGTCCGGGCTCGCGCCTCGGGCGAGGCCGATCGCCAGCGAGCGGTCGTGCATTCGGGCCGTGAAGCAGAGCCAGATTTCGTTCCCGACCCGGTGCATCTCCGGCGCCCAGAAGTCCGCCTGGTTGCGGCCGGTCAGCGTCCAGGCCGGCGCGCGCCCCTCCGGGAAGACGAAGCCGGTCAGCCGCCAGGTCGTCAGGTCGTTCGAGGCCAGGATGGGAAAGGCGTTCGGCGCGTCGTTCGAGGTCACGAGCAAGCGCCACGCTCGCTCGCCCACCCGCACCACGCACGGGTCGCCATAGCCGTAGAGGATCTCCGGCGCGATGGCCTCGGTCAGCAGGGGCCGCAGCGGCGCCCCGCCCTTCCGCGGCGGCGGCGGGGTGCGGGCGAGCGGCGTGCGGGTCCCGAGATCGCGCGCCAGCGCCTCGAAGAG
Source organism: Sorangium sp. So ce327 (assembly GCF_051530205.1). Lineage (NCBI taxonomy): Bacteria > Pseudomonadati > Myxococcota > Polyangiales > Polyangiaceae > Sorangium > Sorangium sp. So ce327. Next base: position 9,113,735 of record NZ_CP150330.1, read on the forward strand.
GTCGAGGTAGTCCGGCTGCTCCACCCGGGCGAGCTCATAACGCCGCGCGTCCTGCCCCGGCTCGGTCACCAGGAAGCTGCGCGGCTCTCGGTGGTTGACGGTGACTCCGAAGGTGAACGGTGCGCCAGGCGGCGTCTGCAGGACGATGGCGTCGGCGTTCATGCGACGGGCTCCGCGAGGACTGCCATGCTCGGCAACAGGGACCTGGGTCCGGCCGCGGCACGGCCCGGCCGCTGCTACCCCGGCACGGGAGTGCTACGATGTTGTACCACGGTCGCTGTACCTGACATTCTGTACGTGTTCATGGCGCTGAGGCTCGCCGGCGAAGCTGAACGCTAGCGACCCAGGCGACAACCGACATGGAACGAGGCGCATGGCGAGCAGAACGAGAGAACGACCGGAATCTCCACTTCCGAAGGGCATCGGGAAGCCGGCGCTGCGGGCGCTCGCTTCGGCCGGCGTCTCTCGCCTGGACCAGGTCGCTCGGCTCACGGAAGCCCAGCTCATGGCGCTTCATGGCGTGGGCCCCAAGGCGATCGGGGTCATCAAGGCTGCCCTCGAAGCAGAAGGAAAGTCTCTTGCCAAAGACGCGTAGCCCTCGTCGTCCAGGCGCCGCATCCCGCGCGCGACAGCGAAGGGGGGCGGGAGGAGGCGAGCATGCCTGGCGAACGAGGGCGCCGCGTGGGGGGTGATGCGTGGTCGGCGCCGCGGGAAGCCGGCGCCGCCGCCACGAGGATTCCGCCGTCATCCTATCAGCGAGAGTCGTCTCGCCTGCGGCTTCGCCTCCGCGGGCCTCGTCGCCTCCGTCTGCCGGCTTGCCGATGCTACGTAGTGATTCCGGAGCAATTCATCCCTGGGTCTCAGCGCCAGGGAGATGAAGTGGCCTTCCACCTCGAGCGCGAGGCGCCGCTCGACGAGCTCACCGAGCAGCCGCAAGACCTTCTCCTGCTGGAGCCCGGCGGCCGCTGCCGCTCGCCCTGGATCCATGCCGGCGTGGCACAGATCATAGATGCACGCGAGCTCTCCATCGAGAACCGTCTCGACGAGATCCCCGGAGCGCTCGTCCCTGATGAGCAGCTCGCCCGGGCCCACCCTGTGAACTTCCATGGCTGGTATCCCACGCTCCCACTGGACGTGCTCCTCGTACCATCCGGCAAAGCTGCGCCAGCCTTCGATCACGCCGGGCTCAAACCACCCCTCGGGCGCCGAGTAGCCGTAGTAGGGCACGAGGAATCGCTCGACGCCCTCCAGACCTTCCAGATAGGTATCGGGCCTGAGCCGCGCCATCTCATCAGGACCGAGCTGGTTGAAGAGAGGGCTTCCATAAGACAACGTATAATCCGACAGGCTGTAGTTCCCCAGGTGGGGCGTCTCCTTGATGATCCGCTGTGTTTCGGCGATGTCATCCATCGTCGAGCGGGGGTGCCCGATGATCAGGTTCGAGAGCGAGCGGATGCCCAGCTCCTTCAGCCACTTTTGAACGAGGATGTTCTGCCGCGCCCTTGTCCCCTTGTTCATTCGTCGGATCAGGGACGAGGCCAGGGACTCGATCCCAACCTGAGCAGCGTCGACCCCGGCCAGGGCCAGCTTCGTCCAGAACCTCTCAGGGTGGTGCGCCCGGAGCTCCATCGTCGCCGGAATCTGGATGTTGAGCCGTATCAGCTCATCGGCATAGCCCTCCGCCCATGTGTCGCAGACGTTGTCCATGAACAGGACACGCCGCACCCCGTAGCGCTTGGTCATGGACAGCACATCCTTGACGATGTCCGCCGCGAGCCGCTTTCTGAAGCCCTCCCAGTTGACGTTGATGCCGCAAAAATCGCACTTGGCGAAGCATCCCCGGCTCCCCTCGACGGGGAGCATCACGTTCTTGCTGAACGGTCGGATCGCCTCCGCGCCCCGGAACACCCTCCTGACGGCCCGGAAGTACTCCTCCAGATCCGGGACGCCGAGGTCTCGGATGGATGCGAGCTGCGATGCGAAGTTCGCCGGATCTCTCCTGAAGAGATCCATCTGGTTGGTCTGGATGTCATAGATCCCCTGCACCTCGCCGGGGATGCTGTCGTGGAGACGATCCATCTCGCTCAGGGGGGTACGCAGGTAGGCGGCCGCGAGCCGCTCCAGCTTCTTCTCCCCCTCTCCGAGCACACCAAACCCGCGAATGCCTAGCCGCTTCAGCACGTCGGCGACGCTGGGCGCCGCCGCGCTCGCCCCACCGAACACGAAGACGCACCTGTGATCCGGGTACCGCTGGCCCAGGTAGAGGGCGCAGTAAATGGACGAATAGACCTGGTTGTAATTGAGCGTGAAGCCGATCAGGTTCACGCCGCTCCGGATGAGCTCCGGCCCCAGCGCTGCGTCGATGTACCTGTGCGTCGCGTTCCTCAGGCGGGTCAGCGAGCGCTTCGTGAGCTTGACGCGACCGCGCTTCGGAGCGTTCACGATCGAGAGCAGCTCGTCGAGGGAGGGGGCTCCCTCGACGGACGCGCGCGGCCTCATGAACCGCTCCAGAGCGAGGAGGAAGTACGGGAACTCCCTGAACTCCGAGAGCTCCGAGTACAGGTCCGACTCGCCGGCGTCGAGGAACACCGAGCAGAATGCAGAGTACGTATTGGTCGTGAAGCGGCCGGGGAACGCGGCATCGAGATGCGCCTTCAGCGCGCCGAGCTGGACCGAGGGGACATAGACATCGGCCCACGGCATCGACACCAGGTGCGTCTTGATCCTCATGGCGACCCCCCATCGATTGAATTCGTGTTTCCCGTTCCGCGGATCGCCGCTCTCTCCCTGAACATAGCGCCTCGATCACGCATCTCGCGGCCTGCTCGAGCGAACCTCCCGGGCGTCCTTGGCGGACAGCGTGTACTTCATGGCCAGCGTGAACCGCGACACGGGGCACACCCTGCTCGGAATGCCCGCGCAGTGCCATGTCACGCCCGGGAAGATCAAGACGCGCCCAGGGGCCGGCAAGACGGCCAGGTTGAAGGCCCCCGAGTCGTCGTAGAGCATCGTCTCTCCCCCCCATTCGCGGTCCCAGCGCGGGTTGGCGTAATAGAGCACCGTCACGTCTCGGCGACGCGGCTTGCAGTCGACGTGCGGGTAGTTGACGTCGCCGTAGGACGTCTGATTGACGTACGCCTTGTAGAGGTGGTGGGGCACGTCCGCGTAGCACTGCTTCATGAGGCCGAAGACTTCCTCGTAGAAGAAGAGCGCCTGAAACGCCTCGAGGTCCACGAAGTGCGCCACCATCTTCGGGAAATGATCCGCGCTCGAGCTGAGCTGCCCTCGGTAGTAGACGTAGGACTCCGAGAGGGTCCGGTAGACCTGCTCGATCTTCTTCTTGCGGAAGAGGTGATCCACGAGGATGACCTTGCGTCCGTTGACCGTGGTTTCTTGTATCTTCATCGCCCGCGATGTCTCAAGGAACAGAGGCCAGCATCCGGGAGGGGGAGCGCCGTGAAGCCCTATGCGCCGACGAATCCATGGAACATGGTATGCAGATCCTCCATGTACTCGTCGAAATCCTCCCACATGCGCGAGAGGAGGAGGCCACGACGCCCGAGCTGCTCCGCCTCCCTGGGGTTGCGCGCGACCCATTCGAGCTTGCTGGCCAGCGCTTCGTGGTCCCTCGGATCCCGCACGAGGAGGCAGTTCTCTTCGTCCACGAGGCCCTCCTTGTAACCTCGTTTCTTGTGGATATCACCCGACAGGACGAGGCAGCTGCCGCACGCGAGCACCTCTCTCGGTACGCCCGGCGTGTGGTAGTCGATGAAGAAGTCTCGCTCCAGGAAGCACGTCGCTGTGGTGGTGTTGATGAAGCTCGGGATCACCCAGTTCGGCATGAACGGGAGCAGCCAGACGCTCTCCTCCACCCGGTTTTCACGGATGAACGCGGCGAGCTCGCGGCAGCTCCTCTCGGCGCCGCCGCACATCATGATCGCCTGGACGTCGACGCCCCGGCGCTTCACCATTCCCAGCGCCCGGATGAAGTCGAACATGCCCTTCGCTTGATCGATCTTGCCGTACATCCCGAGCGTGGGGACACGGGGATCGAAGGTCTTCGGGGCGGATTCGCGGAAGCACGCATGGAGCCAGTCGTTGCCGGCGAGCGCCTCCGCCAGGCGCTCGTTCACGTCGAGCCTCGGCGCACCGGGGCGGAAGCAGTGCGTGGGGAGGGAGTCGGAGCCGAGGTAGTAGAGCCGCCTCTTCTTCACGCCGAGCCCCACGAAGAGGTCATCGAAGTGCTTCGCCGTCACGACCCTGTGCGCCCGTTTCAGGATCTCGGCGTAGGAGGTCCTCAGCCACGGCCTCGTCATCAGGACCGATATGTCGCTCCCCGCGTGCGCCAGGACGCAGGGGACCCCCGTCCATTGCGCCGCGAGAGACGCAGCCATCCCGTACGGTTCCAGGTAGTAGGCGTAGATCAGGTCGCAGGAGTGTTCCCTGACGATGTCCGTCGCCATGGAGGCCAGCTTGGTCACGTACGGGTTCGCCCAGGGGACGTAGAGGTCGTACCCAGGACGCTCCGACGAGACGTAGCGGACGGAGCCACCGTTCGCGAAGCGGATCTGTAGCCGCCGCCTGTCGGATGGGGTCATGGCCATCCGGCAATCTGCCTCTGCTTCATCGGCGTTCGTGACGACCCAGACCTGATTGCCGCGCTTGGCGAGCGCATACGCCATCCAGTAGGTCCTGGTGCTGACGCCCCCTTGAATGGGTGGGAACTTGCTGATGATGCAGATCTTCATCGCGCAGATCTCCTCGCTGCAGGCGCGGGCGGGCCCGGCGTCCGCCTCAGCTCAGCTCACCTCTCAGCAGGTTGCAGGGATCCTCGGCGGCTTGCTTCGAGAGCCGATGCGTCATCACGCCCTGCCTGTCGCGGGAGTAGTAGATCGCGTAGATGGATTCTCCTCTGCCCTGAAGGACGCTGATGCGATCGATCTCTGGATACAGGTCCATGACGTTCGAGGCGAGCTTCATGCAGTAGAGGTGGCCGCTGTCGTGGATCCCGAAGCGGGAGGTGTCCATGTTGAGGGGCCCCGTGATCCGGGGCCGCGCCTGATGAAACTGCGCGAGGGCGACCGCCCGCTCCACCCTCAGGAGGTCTCTGTAGAGACATGCGCCGTCCAGGCGCTCCGCCCATGAATACAGGACGCCGAAGATCTTCTTGATCATGGCTCCTCGATCGGTATCCATGCTGACGTGAGAATAGAGGCAGTCCCAGAGCCGCCGCCTCCTCGCCGTGAGGCCGCAGAACACCGGATAGTGGCTCTTGACCGAGCGCTGTATCGAAGCCCTGAACGACGTGGCGATGCTCGCCAGGCACGACTCGCTGTACTGGGATAGCTCGTCGCCGAGCTCGGCTCCCTCGGCAGGCCCCCCCTGGACGAGGCTCCTCAGGTAGCGCTCCTGCCAGCGGGCGACGCTCGTGCGGCTCATCGCTGGCACATCCCTCGAATCCGGACGAGATCATCCCACACCCTGGGCAGGTCCTTGAAGCGCGCCTCACGCTCCAGGATCACGGCCTCCGGGGTCGCCCGTTCCAGGAGGTACTCCAGCAGCTCGAAGACGACCTCGGGGACCTCGTGATCGTGGCCATCATAATAGTAACCGTCGTGAGAGGAGCCTCCGGCGAGGTGGAGCTGCCTTATACGGTGCGCCGGCAAGTGATCGATGAACGCTCTCGGGTCCAGCCCGTGGTTGAGCTGGTCGGCGTACAGGTTGTGGAGGTCGAGCAGGATGCCGCAGTCGGCCATCTCGACGGCCCGGGCAAAGAAGTCGTCGTGAGCGATCGTCGATCGCTTCAGCTCCCACATCGTGGCGATGTTCTCGAGCAGGAACGGCGCGGCGAGGCCCTCCTGAAAGAGCTTGATGTTCTCCACGAGGATCTGCAGCGTCTCGTCGGTCCGCAGCAGAGGCAGGTTCTTCTCGAGGTCGAGGTCGCCGATGCGGCAGGACGTCATGTGATCCGAGCACCAGCGCGGGGCCAACCGATTGACGACGTCTCGACGCGCCCGCGCGTTGCGATCGAGGCGATAATCGGCGCTGCCCAGCGAGTTGCAGGCGAAATGAAAGCAGTACGACGTGCCGAAGTCGGAGAGCAGCCGCTTCATCTGGCCCCTCTCGAAGTGACTGTAGATGTATCGCTCCGGCTGTATTTCCAGGAAGTCGACGAGCCCCTCATCCCTGGCTCGCCACAGCAGGTCGTGGAGCTCCGGATGGTAGCTCATGCCGATGTGGACAGCCATCGGATCACTCCCGTGAGGAGGCCGCTGCCGCGGGCGAGGAGACGTCCTTGGGGTCTACGACGTCTGCCCGAGAGTCCGTGAACCCGGCTCGCCCGTCGCCGTGCGACGGCATGGGTCGGGACGGGCGAAACGGCGCGGTATGCAGGGGGAGTCCTTGCAGGCGGTCGTCCCCCCCGGGGCGTGTCGTGTCACCCAGAGGCCGGAGGGAATGGCGACGCACCTCCAGCACTAGCCTGGATTTTCACCGAGATAGTTCGCCTAACGGCGCAGCATGAGGCCGGCCCTCCGGTTCGGTAATCGAGGGACACGGTTTTACGCCGAACGGCGTGAGACAGACAAGCGGTGGCATCAAGGATGCCGTGAGGGAAAAGGGTGCGCTATGGGCGAATTTCTCGTCCGTCAGCCTCTCCCCCTCAGCGGACGCAGCTGATGCGCCGGCAGCGCCGATCGACCTTGAAATCCAGCAGAAATCGGCTTCATCGCTTCTCTGCACCGCTCTTCTCACCTTGACGTGATGCCTTATGTGTGGGTCACGTTTTTTACGATGAGCGCACCAACTGCCCTAACTGACCCCGCCCGCTTCTTCCTGGCGCCCACCCAGGCGCGGCACCGCCAGTACGAGGCGCTGCGCGCCTACTTTGTGGAGCGTCGCTCGAGCGCCGAGGTCGCGAAGGCCTTCGGCTACACTTCCGGCTCGTTCCGCGTGCTCTGCCATCAGTTCCGGCACGATCCTGACCGTGCCTTCTTCGCCGAGCCGATGCGCGGCCCGCACGAGCAACCGAAGAAGTCCCGCGCCCGGCGCCTGATCATCGCGATGCGCAAGCGCAACCTGTCGATCTACGACATCGCCGAGGAGCTCCGGGGCCAGCACATCGAGCTCAGCCCCACGGCCATCACCGAGGTGTTGCGCGAGGAGGGCTTCTCCAGGCTGCCGCGTCGCAAGGACGACGAGCGCCCCGCCAGGACGCGCCCCGAGCGCGCCAGCCGCGCCGATGTCCGCGATTTTCAGCTCGTCCCTGCGACGTTCGAGACCCATGTCGGCGGTTTGTTCGTGCTCCTCCCGCTGCTCGTCAAGGTGGGCCTTGATCGGCTCGCCGACGAAGCAGCCCTGCCTGGCTCGAAGGCGATCCCGGCAGCCCACGCGCTGCTTGCAGCGCTCGCGTTGAAGCTGACGTCCATCGAGCGCAAGAGCCACGTGATGGATCTGGTCTTCGACCAAGGCCTGTCGCTGTTCGCGGGGCTCAACGTCATCCCGAAGACGACCTTCCTCGCGCAGTACTCCGATCGCCTGGGCCGCTCCAGTTCGGTGCGACTGCTGCGCGGCTGGCTCGAACACCTGCGCGCGCATCTCGCGCTCGCGGGCGCGTCGTTCAACCTCGACTTTCACGCCGTTCCCTTCTTCGGGCAGGACGAGTTCGTCGAGCGCCACTACCTTTCCAAGCGCAGTCGCCGCGACAAGGCCGTGCTCACCTTCATCGCCCAGGACGCCGACACCGACGTGCTCTGCTACGCCAACGCCGACCTGCGCAAGGGAGAGGAGAGCGATGAGGTCCTGCGGTTCGTCGACTTCTGGAAGAAGGCGCACGGCCAAATGCCCCCGCACCTCGTGTTCGATTCGAAGCTCACCACCTACAAGAACCTGAGCCGCCTCGATGCCCAGGGGATCACCTTCGTCACGCTGCGCCGCCGCACGGATGTCCTCAAGCGCCACGTGCTGAACGCTCCGGCTGCAGCCTGGCGCCGGGTGGAGCTTGATGTACCGCACCGCAAGTTTCGCAACCCCAAGGTCCTCGACGAGACGATCCGGATGGGCAGGGACTATCCCGCGCCGATCCGCCAGATCTGCGCGCGCGATCTTGGTCACGACGAGCCCACGGTCCTGCTGACCAACGACACCCGCTCGACGCCGCGCACGATCCTCGAGCGCTACGCTCGGCGCATGCTGATCGAGAACAACCTCGAGGACCAGGTCCACTTCTTCCACGTCGATGCGCTGTCGTCTGCGGTGGCCATGAAGGTCGACTTCGACGTGACCTTGACCGTCATCGCCACCGGTCTCTACCGGCTGCTCGGCAAGCACCTGCACGGCTTCGAGCACGCCAAGGCGCGGCAGATCTTCCGCCGCTTCCTCGACACGACGGCGAGGGTCGAGGTCAGCCCGCAGCGCGTTCACGTGCGCCTCCCTCGTCGGGCTCACAACCCGATGCTGCTTGAATCCGGCTTGCTCGCGACGCCCGTCGCTGTCCCCTGGTGGGGAGGAGCTTCGCTCGAGGTCGCGTTCGCTTGACCGCCGTCAGTGGCCTTTATGTTAACCGATCTTCTGCTGTGAAAATCCAGGCTAGGGTTAAATTTTGGTCTTCTTGCTCGGCGTCGGGTCGTGCCGGCAAACGTGGGCGCTGGCGGCTGGCTTGGGGATGCTGATCTTCCGCGTGATGGGCGTCGGATCATGTCGGCAAACGTGGGCGCTGGCGGCGGGCTTCGGGACGTTCACCTTTTTGGATCGGGGCGTTGTAGACATCCGTGATCTCCTTGGAGCAGTGGCCGATGATCAGTACGCGGCGGTGTAGCGGCCGCAGGAGAGGTTGCCCTCACAAGTTACCGAGAATTCGCACCTGTCCGCAAGAAGAAGCGCCCCGCGCGAGCGGGCGCGGGGCTGGCTCCTGGCTCCTAGCTCTGTTCCCCGTCGGCCGGCTCGGTGAGGGACTGGAGCACCTCCGCTGCATCGATCTCGCGGAGCCGCTTCACGAGCGCCTCGACGCGGGGCGCAATCCCCTCTTGGATGGTTGCAGCGAGGTGCGCCCCCCCTGCGGGGCAGTCTCCCCGGAAGGTCAGGTCCTCGGCACACTCCCGCAGCGCGTCAGCCACCATCACCTCGACGAGGCGGTGCCACGTGATCCGGTGGATCCCGGAGGAGATGTGGAGCGAGGGGCCCCCGACAGCGGTCGCCTCGTGGAGATAGCCGCGGGGGATGTACAGCGCTCCACCCGGCTGCATGTCGATCTCGCCCCAGCGCGGGGTCATCTCGCGGAGCTCCGCGGTGCGGCAGGCGTGGTGGCGGTGCAGCGGCGCCTCGAGGAGGGGCTCGTAGATGATCCACCGCTTGCGCCCCTCGAGCTGGAGCACCACAACGTCGTGGGTATCCCAGTGGCGGGGGAAGGTCTGCGCCCCGCCCGGCGTGAGGTAAAGGTTCGTGTTGGCCTGGGCCAAGAGCGCTCCGGACAGGGCGCTTGTGAGCGCACCGACGGCCGGAAAGCAGTCCTGCACCCCCGCGAGGAGCAGGCTACCCCCCTCCACCTCGAAGAAGCGCCGCACCGCCGCACCGTCGAGCGCAGCGTCGGGCTCCGCCCGGAGGAAGCGTTTGGCGTCCACGTACTCCGACGTCGCGTCGATGAAGAACACCGCCTCGGGATGCACCCGGCCTTCCGCTATCGCGTCCAGCACCGCCTCGACGGTGGGCAGGCCTGCGAGCCCCTCCCCGCCCTTCGGCGGTGAGGCGAGGGGCCGGCTCGGCGAGCGCCCGGAGGTACGAGCGCCGCTGAGGAGATCGTCGAGCGAGCCGGGGATCAGCGACTCCATGGGGCAAGGCATGAAAAACGCCGCGGAGGACAGGAGACGCCAGGGCGGTCGCTCCTGTCAAGCATGGCCTGCCCGTGGGACCTCGGGGCGAGCTTGCGTCTGGGAGCGTTCTCGTGGTCCGCCTTCCCGGGCTGTTTCGAGAGCGTCACCCGGCGTAACCCGCCGGGTGATGCGGCTCGCGGCGCGGGTTTGGAGCATCGAGTGTTACGCCGTGTCGACGTTTTCATTCAGGCGCCGCGGCGAGCACACACGGGGGCGTCCAATCGATGGATTTCCCATCGGCTAACAGTGGAAATTTCCGCGTCGATTATGGCGACGTAACTGTGCAATGGGGCTCGACACAGCGCCTGAGGTAGATATCGTGGGCGCCACCGAGGAGCATAGGGTTCTTTGGTCGCTGGAAATGGCTTCCAGCCGGAGCTGCGCACGCAGAGAGGCAGCTCATAGGCTAGGTTTCAGGATTTCGTGAGCACGGGATGAACCAATTGCGGACCCTCGGGGTTTGGTTGCGCCGCGGTTTGCTGACCGGATTCGGCGTTTCGGCGTTGTTGCTGGCGCCGCGCTTCGCGGAGGCGAAGTCGGTGCGGCCGGTGGAGCCGATCAAGGTGAACGGCAGCGAGCTCGGGACGGTCACGATCTCGAACGTGGTCGTGAAGGCGCCGAACCTGGATGACGTGCTGATCGTCAAGGAAAAATTCCTCGTGATGTTTCTGGAGGAGATGCGCGAGCTCGGCTACCGCGCGCTCGGCCGCGAGAACCTGGCGCTGAACCAGGATCGCTCGAGCGAGGCGGCCTTCCTCCTGGCCGGGACGCTGACGGCGGCGGACTGCTCCGACGAGCGAGGCCTCACCTGCGGCATCACCATCAAGTGGGAGCTGCTCCATCGCTCCTCCAACACCGTGGTCTATCAGATGACGTCGAACCACGAGGAGATGGAGATGCGCGAGCTCGACCGCGCGGCGGCCGGCAACGCGCTGCTGCTCGGCAGCCTGCGCTCGCTGCTCGCCCGGCCGATGTTCGTGCAGGCCCTCCGGGGCTCGGACACCCCTGCGGAGGCGCCGGCCGCGCCCGAGTTTCCGCCCGGGGAGATGCGCGGCTGCCCGGCCCGCACCCTGGTGATGCCGAAGATGAGCGAGGACGTCTTGAACGCCACGGCGCTGGTCAAGCTCAACGACGGCGTCGGCAGCGCTGTCGTGATCTCTCCGGATGGCTTGCTGCTCACCGCGGCGCACGTGGCGACGACGCCCGAGGTGGTTGTGCGCTTCCGCGACGGCAAGGAGCTTCCGGCGACCGTGATGCGCGTCAACGAGCAGTCGGACGTCGCGCTCTTGCAGCTGAAGGATCGCTCACGCGAGACGCCGTGCTTGACGCTGCGCATGCCGTCCCCCAGCACCGGCGACGACGTGTTCGCGCTCGGCGCGCCCGGCGGCGAAAGGCTGTCGTTCTCCGTGACGCGCGGTATCGTCAGCGGCCAGCGCTCGTTCGACGGCAGCAGCTTGATCCAGACCGACACCAGCATCAGCCCCGGTAACAGCGGCGGGCCGCTTGTCGACGACAAGGGTCAGGTGGTCGCGATCATGACGTTCAAGGCGACCGGGAAGGGCATCGAGGGCCTGGGCTTCGGCGTGCCTTCGGCCATCGCGCTTTCGTCGCTCGGGCTGAGCTTCGGCGAGACGACCGGGGCGCTCAAGGTCGAGCGTAAAACGGCGACGGCGTCGGGCGGGCCCGCGCTCAGCGTCGCGGCCGACAAGCCCGATCCGCCCTGGTTTTATGTGGGCGAGGACGCGCCCGGCAAGACGCCGGGTTGGGTCGGGAAGACGAACGGCTGGGGCTGGGTGGCGTTCGTCGCCGGCGGCGTCACGGTCGGTACGACCGCGCTCATCGGCAGTACGCCCTCCAACTTCGGCACGCTCCGCACCTGGAACACCGTAGGTTGGGCCGTCACCGGGCTCGGCGCGGGCATGGTGCTGAGCTCGTACGTCTTTGCGCCGAACAAGAAGCCGCCCGCGACCGGGGGGCGTTCGACGCCGGGCCGCACCTTCGTCGCCGGAGTCGGCGCGCCCGGCATCGGGCTCACCTCACTTTCAATCATGGGGACGTTCTGATGTTGCTCCGCACGCTGTGTGCTGCGCTGCTCTTTCTGCTGCCGGGAGGGTGCCTGCTCTTGCAAGATCCGCCGCCGACGAGCCCGCTGGACGGCAAGTGCGAAGACGACAACTGGTGCAATGAAGGCCTGATCTGCGTCTTCCCGGATGGGCAGTACAGCACGGGTCAATGCAGAGCGCCCGGTAGTTGCACCGTCGACAGCAATTGCCCCGCGGGTCAGCTCTGCCAGGGCACCTCGGGCAGCAGCAAGATCGGCGAGTGTCAGGAGAACACGGGCTGCATCTCCGACACGGAGTGTGCGACGGGCGCCACCTGCTATCGCGGGAGCTGCTTGTTCGTGTGCGAACTCTCCTCGGAGTGCCCCGAGGACTCGTACTGCAGCATTCTAGATGATTGCCCGCCCCATATGGACTGCCCCGACGCCTGCGAGTACTTCTGAGGCGCCGCCGAATCGCGCGTGCTTTGGACCGAGGTTCGGCGGGTGAGGGAGCGCGGTCCGCGGCGGGCGTCCAGCGGGTCCGCCTCCGCTCCTGGCGGGGCCGACTTCGCGTAGGATGGCGAACGCCATGAGCAACCCGGAGATCGAGGCAGCGCTCGCGCTCGCGCGCGAGCGCTGGGAGAAGATGTTCCCCGTCAAGGACGAGCGCGCCCAGCTCGCGAGCTGGGACCCGCCGCACTTCGCGCCGGGGCTCGGCCTCGTCGCGGAGTTCAGCCTCTTCGAAGCGCGCACGAACCGAGGGCCGTCCGGAGAGCTGGTCGTCGTGCCGCTCGCGCGGATGAGCGAGCCCGCGGCGGCGCTCGACGAGCTCGCCGCGACGCTCGAGGGGCTCAGGTCTCGCGGCCTCGCCTCGCAGCTCGACGCGCCGCTCGAGGCGACGATGGGCCTCGCGCCGGCGCGCTTCACCGAGGGCATGTTCGCGACCGACGAGATCGGGGCGCGCCGCCGCGCCGAGGCGCTCGCGTCGATGAACGCCCGCTTCGAGGCCGTGGCCGCACGAATGAACGAGGTCTATGGCCTGCGGCTGCCGCGCTACCTCGCGACCTTCGCGGCCTTCTGGCGCAGCCTCGACGAGCTGGAGCGGCAGGGGATGAGCCACCTCGGGCGATCGCCGGGCGGGATCATGATCTGGTTCGAGGACGGCGGGCTCGAGCGGAAGACGCGCGGCGGGCTCGACCCGCGGCTCGAGTGCCGGTTCCGCGCCGACCCGCCCGAGCTGGTCACCGTGATGTGGGGCGACACCGACGGGCTGCACCATGGCCTGTGGTACGACGACCCCGCGGATCCGCCGACGTGCATCGCGCACAATTACGCCCGCGACTCCGCGGAGACCTGGAGAGACAGCGAGCCCACGCCGCTCGCGGTGCTCGCTGCCCGCGCGCGCGAGCGCATCTCGGACCCTTACGAGGAGGAGCCGGCGCCGCTGCAGGTGTACGCCGCGCTCGCCGCCATCGAATGGTTCGAGGAGGCCGACCGCGAGGCCCTCGCCGAGGACCCGCCCGCGCAACGCTGGCTCGATGCGGACCGCATCCCGACGCTAGGCACGTTCGGGCCCGCGCTGCCGCCCGGCGCCGGGAGCATCCGCGTGGGCTCGCCCGAGGAGCGCGTGAAGGCGTGGAAGACGCAGCCGCCGCGCGTGCAGACGTGGATCGCGTCGGCGAAGCGCGATTGCGCCGAGGGGCGGCCCGCGGCGGCGCTGACGTTCGGGCTCGACCTGCACTGGCTCGGTACGGAGGAGCACCGCGACGCCGCGCTCGAGCTGCTGATGATGGCATACGAGAAGCTCGGGCGGCGCGCGCACGCGGAGACCGTGAAGGTGCATTATGCGCACCGCGATCTCCGGAGCGTGGGGGTGTTCCTGCGGCCAGGCGAGGAGGACGGCGGACCTTAGCGCTTTGAGCGGCTCAGAAGCCGTTCAAGCCGCACAGATGACCTGGAGACCCGGCTCTGGACCCACGAGCACGGGTCGGTGCTGCCGACGTCGGCGTACAGGCACCCTGACGCGATGACGCTCGCCCTCAGCCGAGCGCCCCTCCGCCATCGACCACGCTCGCGTGCAGGCCCCGCGCGGGGGCGCGCAGCGCGGGATCGTCGCCCGAGAGCTGGGGCAGCATCGCGACGAACGCCCACTCCTGCACGCCCGAGTCGTCGAACGTCAGGTGAACGCGGTCGCCGTCGCGCTCGAACGTGATGATGAACAGCGCACCGTCGAGCACGGCGTCGTCCGACGTCATCGTGAACTGCTCCTCGAAGTCCTCCTCGACGAGGAACTCGCCCGACGCCGCCGCGCGAGCCTGCGGATCGTCCACGCGCACCACCAGCTGCGGCAGCTCGGTGCAGCGCACCGCGCCGAGCCCGCGCAGCAGCACCGCACGCAGCCACGCGCCGCCGAGATCGAAGCCGCCGCCCCAGAAGAACACAAGGCGATCGACGCTGAGCACGTTCGCCTCGTCGTTGAACAGGCCCTTGAGCAGGAACCGCGACGTTGCGTCGCCCGGCCACGGCACGCCGTGCCGCCGGCCGAGCTCGACGAGCGGCGCCGGCACGGCGCCCTCGCTCCACGGCGCGTCGGCGGTCTTCTCGTAGGTGACGTAGTCCGCGACGAGCCGCCGCAGCTCCGCCGCGGCCTGCTCCGCCGCGGCGACCGTCGAGAACTCCGCTGCCTGCATCACGACGTGGCTCATGCGTGCAGTGTATACGATTCTGCGGGGCGACGGCGACGAAGCCGTCGATTCAGGCGAAGACCATCACGGAAGGGAAGGACCGTGATGAAGCAGGGACCGGAGACCCCTGATTCCGGTCGCGTCGAGCACGGGTACCCCGCGCCTCGTGCCGGAACAAGCGGAGTCCTGGCGGGTGCGCCCCGCGTCGCGCGCGCGGTACTCGGCGATCATCTCCTTCGTCACGTCGCGATCATAACAGAGAGGCGCCGCGCCTCCCGGCCGCGAGTAAGCGCTGCGCTTGCCGCATTGTCTGCCCGCTCGATCGGTATCGTAAGGACACGGGCAGCTCCCGCTGTACGCCGCTCGTGACTCGGCGATAAGGGCCTTCCGGATCGCGGCGTCCGTCTTCGGCGCATCTGCCCTGGCCGAGGACGCCGCGAACATCGCCATTCCAACGACGAGCCAGTACCCAAGCCGCATCACCTGGCATCGTACCGACCCTCCGGAACCTCACAACAGGTTCTTTCGTTCAGGTGCCCCCGTGTGTTCCCATCGGTCGAGCGGCTCCCTCGTGGCCACTCTTCGCCGTGTTCTTCGCCATGATCTTCGCCAGGTTCGCGTAGAATCGAGCGGAGTGAGCAGATCGTCGACGTCACGGGGACCTCTCATCGACGCACCGCAGCGGTCGCTCACCCAGGCACGTGAGCAGCACCCGCTGCGCGCGAGCTGTCAGGTCGTCGAGGCGACAGCGGATGTCGCGGTAGGCTATTGGAGCTCCCTGGCCGCCGCGGTCTGGATGAAGACGACCCACCCGCACCACGCCGCCTCCCTGAAGGCGGCGATCCTGGGGGCGCAGGCGAGCTCACCGTCCCGCAAGGTGTGGCTGCTGCAGATCGTGACCCCTGAAGCCATCGTACCCGACACGCGCAGCCGCAGCGCCCTCGCCGGGATGTTGGGTTCGGTGGATGGCATCGTGTCCCACTCGGCGGTGATTCACATCGGGTCGGGCTTTCGCGCGTCGCTCGTGCGCAGCATCGTCACGGGGCTCAACGCCCTGGGACGCCAGCAGTTTCCACATCGTGTCTTCGCCAGCATCGAAGAAGGCGTCGCCTGGCTGGCCACCCACGGCCTGCCGGACCGGGCAGCCGCCTATCACGACCTCTCGGCGTTCCATGAGGCCGCGGTGGCGGGCCAGCTCGCGAGCGTTCGGACGTGAGCGCCCTGCCCAGGGCATCGTGGCCTCGAGCCTCGCGTTCCCGCGCGTCCTCGGCGCCACCTCCGCGACCGATAGAGAAGCTTCTCGTCGTCTTGACGGGCGCGCCGCGACCAGGGATCCTCGCCGGCATGCGTCTCGCCGCGTTCGGGGTGATCCTGTTGCTCGTGGGCGACGCGCACGCCGAGTCGACGGCGCCCGCGGTCGACACCACCCGGCGCGACGTGGGCACCGGCCTCTCCGTGGGCGGACTGGTCCTCGGCTCCGTGGGAGCAGGCATGTTCTTCCTCACCCGACCGAGCGGCGACGATTCCTGCGGTTGCGCGTCTCGCGCATGGGTCTTTCCCACCGTGCTCATGAGCGTCGGAGGCGCGATGACCCTCACGGGTGTACCGCTCTGGATCACGGGTCAGATGAAGCTCGGTCGCGCCAGGACCCAGGCCGAGCTGCAGCTCGGCCCGCTCGGCGGAAGCGTCCGGCTCCTGTTCTGACGGCGTGCGACGCTCGCCCCGCCGCACCCCGCCGTCACGTGACCGCGGGCCCCGCGGCGAGCCCGCCGCTCACGGCTCCGCGGGCGCCCCGTCCCGTATCCCGAGCGTCTCCTCGCGCGCCGACAGGCACGCCTCGCTCCCCACGACGAACGCGCGGCAGTTGTCCGGCCTGATCTCGTAGATGGCGCAGCGCAGGTCCTCGCAGAGGTGCTGGCACCGCCCGCTCGCCGCGAAGCGCAGCGTGATCTTGCCGTCCCGCGCCCGCCGCACGTAGGCGCGCCCCGTGAGGTCGCCGCGCCCGGCGCCCCGAAAGCGCGCGAGGTCCACCTCGTCGAGCAGCACGTTGGCGTCGTGGCAGCAGGCGCCGCACGAAAGGCAGTCCAGCGCCACCTCGCGGATCGCCCCCGGGTGCGTGCTGTCGCGCTCGCACCAGTCGAGGACCGAGCCCTCGTACTGCCGCTTCACCCGCGCCGTCGCGAGCCCCTTGGCCGGCCCCTCGCCCACGCGGCGAAAGCGCTGCTGCTCGATCGACAGGAGCGACCACAGCCCGAGCTCCGTGAGCTTCCCGTCCTCGCCGATGGAGAGCAGGAGATCGACCCGCTCGTCCGGCAGCACGATGGCCGCGTGCCCGCCGGCCCTCACGTGCGCCGCTGCGCGGCTCAGGAAACGCGGGCGAAACCGACGCCAGACGGGGCGAGACACGACGTATGCGGACATCGGGGCGCATCTTCGCGCCCCGGCCCCGCGCTGCCAAGCCCCGCCCTCGCCCGGCAGCGGCGCTGCGCTATGTTGGAAGGGTGCGACATCGCAAGAAGATCGTCATCGTGAAGACCGGTGAGCCCGTCCCCCCGGTCCTCGAGCGACGCGGCCAGTTCGCCGACCTGATCGAGCAGACGATCGGCGCCAGCTGGAGCGGCGGATACGCCACCGTCGACGCCCGCACGGACGAGCTCCCCGCGCCCGGCGCCCCCGAGACCGCCGCCTTCGTCGTCACCGGCTCGTCGGCCAACGTCCCCCACCGCGAGCCCTGGATGCTCCGCTGCGAGGCGTGGCTGCGCGGCGTCGTGCACGCCGGCACCCCCACGTTCGGCATCTGCTTCGGCCACCAGATCCTCGCCCAGGCCCTCGGCGGCGAGGTCGTCCGGAACCCGCGCGGCCGCGAGATCGGCAGGATCCGCGTCCAGCGCCGCGCCGACGACCCCCTCTTCGACGGCCTGCCGTCGAGCTTCGAGACGCACGCGACCCACGTCGACACGGTCGGCACGCTGCCCGAGGGCGCCACGAGCCTCGCGTTCACCGAGCTCGACGACCACCAGGTCATCCGCTTCACGAGCACGTGCTACGGCGTGCAGTTCCACCCCGAGATGGACCACGACGTCATCGCCGGCTACATCGCGTGGCGGAGCGAGATCTTGCAGGCCGAGGGCCGCGACGTCCCGGCGCTCCTCGCCCCCATCGCGCCGGATCAGCTCGGCACACGGACGCTGCACAATTTCATCCGGCACGTGGTCGTGCGCGGCGCCTGATCCCTACGCCGCCGACCTGACCTGGGTAGTCCCCGCCCTGACTGACGCGCCGGTCAGTCGCCTCTCGACCTGGCCCGCCGGCCGCGCGACGGGCTCACCCGCTCCGGCGCCTCGCCGGGGGCGTCCCCTGTCGCGGGCGCGGCGCGCTCGCCCTCCGGGCCCCGCGCCGCGAGCCCGGCCGCGGGGTCCATCCGGAGGTAGCCGCGCCGCAGGAAATCGTGGAGCGCCGTCACGATCCGCTCGCGCGGGCGGGCCTGCTCCTCGAGGGCGTTCTCGAACAGCACCTCCTTCAGCGCGCCGATCGTGAACGTCGCGTAGAGCTCGGTGTCCCCCGGCTCGATGACGCCGAGCCGCTGCCCCTCGGCGAGGCTCTGCTGCAGCAGGAGCTTCACCTCCTGGCGGAACGCCCGCAGCTCCTTGACGAACGCCGGGTCGAGCCCGGCCGCGTGCGACAGGAGGATGCTCGTCAGCGCCGGATCGTCGAGCAGGACGGCCACGATCGCGCGGATGTTGTGCTTGACCTGCGCCTCGACGTCCGCCGACGGGTCCACGCGCAGGATGGCGCCGCCGAGCCGCGAGAAGAGGCCGCGCACGAGCTCGCCGAACACCGAGCGCTTGTCGGGGAAGTAGAGGTAGAACGTCCCCTTCGCGACCTTCGCGAGCGCGACGATGTCGTCGACCTTCGCCTCGTGATACCCCTTCTCGGAAAACACGGTTCGCGCGGCGCGGAGGAGCGCCTGGCGGCGCTCGGCCTTGTCCATGGGCCGGTCGCTTTACCATCACCGGCCCGCCATCTGGGGACCGATGTCTCCCCTCCGGCGTCGAGCAGGCCCGCCGCCCGAAAAGTCCCGGAAAGTTCGCGGCACAGCGCACGACACGCGGACGTCGACGGGAAGCCAACGCAGCCAGACGCAACCAGCCGCAACCGAGCGTGGCGTCGGAACCTTGCACCCTGGACGCAGCGATGGCCCGAGATGCCCGGAAAACGGCGTCGCGCGGCGACCAAGACGCACCGGATTGCTTGATTTCCCGTACATCCCGTTGTAGCCATCACGACTGACCAGCCAGTCAGTCGGACGCTGGGGACCGGCGACGGCGGTGGGAGGAGCCCCGATGGGAAGGCAGATCCAGGAACCGGTCGTGGTCGGCATCGACGTCGGCTCGACGACGGTGAAGGCCGTCGTGCTCGATCCGCAGACGCTCGAGATTCTCTGGAGCGACTACCAGCGGCATCAGACGAAGCAGCCGGAGAAGGTGCTCGAGCTCCTCGAGACCATCGAGGCGTCGTTCCCGGCGTCGCCGAGGGACAGCTGGCGGGTGTTCATGACGGGCTCCGGCGCGGCGCCCCTCTGCCCCGGCCTGGGCGCGAAGTTCGTCCAGGAGGTCAACGCGGTCACGCTCGCGGTCGAGAACCTGCACCCGGACGTGGGCAGCGTCATCGAGCTCGGCGGGCAGGACGCGAAGATCATCATCTTCCAGCGGGACGAGAAGACGGGCGACAAGACCGCCGCGCCGTCGATGAACGACAAGTGCGCCTCCGGCACGGGCGCCACCATCGACAAGTGCATGATCAAGGTGGGCCTCCCGCCGACGGAGGTGGTGAAGATCCACTTCGACGACTCGAAGCTCCACCACGTCGCGGCGAAGTGCGGCGTCTTCGCCGAGACGGACATCGTGAACCTCGTGAAGAGCGGCATCCCCTCGACGGAGATCCTCTGCTCTCTCGCCGACGCGATCGTCCTCCAGAACCTGTCGGTGCTGACGCGCGGCTCGACGCTGAAGCACAAGGTGATCCTGCTCGGCGGCCCCAACACCTACCTCCCCTTCCTCCAGGAGTGCTGGCGCAAGCGGATCCCCGAGACCTGGGACGAGCGCGGCTACGACTGGCCGAAGGACCAGCCGGTCGAGGAGACGATCTTCGTCCCGGAGAACGCGCAGTACTACGCGGCGTTCGGCGCGTGCGTCTACGGGCTCAAGGAGGCGCCGGAGGTCGGCCGCTACGCCGGCAAGTCGGGGCTCGTCGAGTACATGACGAACGGCAGGAAGGCCCGGCTCGGCGAGAGCGCGGGCCCGCCGCTCGTGAAGACCCGGGACGAGGTCGACGAGTTCCGGAAGCTCTACAGCATCCCGAGGTTCACCCCGATGAAGCTCGCGCCCGGCCAGGTGGTGCGCGGGGTCATCGGCCTCGACGGCGGCTCCACCTCGTCGAAGGCGGTGCTCATCGACGAGGACGGGAACATCGTCTGCAAGGCCTACCAGCTCTCGAAGGGCAACCCGATCCAGGACGCGAAGGAGCTGCTCGCCCAGCTCCGGCAGTACGTGCTCGATCAGGGCGCGACGCTCGAGGTGCTCGGCTTCGGCGGCACCGGGTACGCGGCCGACGTGCTCCAGGAGTGCATGCGCGCCGACGTCAACATCGTCGAGACCGTCGCCCACATGATGAGCGCGGTGAAGTTCTTCGGCGACGTCGACGTCATCTGCGATATCGGCGGACAGGACATCAAGGTCCTGTTCATGAAGAACGGCGATATCGCGAACTTCCGCCTCTCCAACTCGTGCTCTGCGGGCAACGGCATGTTGCTCCAGGCGATGGCCGACCAGTTCGGCCTGAAGGTGACCGAGTACGCCGACACGGCGTTCGGCGCCGAGCTCGCGCCGAAGTTCAGCTACGGCTGCGCCGTCTTCCTCGACACGGACCGCGTGAACTTCCAGAAGGAGGGCTTCTCGAAGGAGGAGCTGCTCGCGGGCCTCGCCCAGGTGCTGCCGAAGAACGTGTGGCAGTACGTCGTGCAGATCCCGCGGCTCGCGGCGCTCGGCACGCGCTACGTGCTGCAGGGCGGCACGCAGTACAACCTCGCGGCGGTCAAGGCGCAGGTCGATTACATCAAGGAGCGCGTCCCCGGCGCCGAGGTGTTCGTCCACCCGCACACGGGCGAGGCCGGCGCGCTCGGCGCCGCGTTCGAGACGCTCCGGGTGGTGAAGCGCAAGGGCCGGTCGACGTTCATCGGGATCGACGCGGCGATCGCCCTCGAATACACGACGAAGAACGACGAGGAGACGGTCTGCCACTTCTGCCCGAACGAGTGCAAGCGGACCTTCATCGACACGAAGCGGCCTGACGGGACGACGAGCCGCTACATCTCGGGCTTCTCGTGCGAGAAGGGCACCGTCGAGAGCGAGCAGGCGATGCTCGCGCTCGTCGCCGAGCGGAAGAAGATCGCGAAGCAGTTCCCGAACCTCGTCGACTACGAGTCGAAGCTCGCCTTCCGGCACTTCTACGGCACGGCGCCGCTCCCGGAGGAAGGCGCGCCGGTGAAGGACACGGTCGTCAAGAAGGGCTTCCTCGGCATCCGCCGGGTGGAGACGACGCGCCCGTTCCGGCGGAGCGGCATCGAGGTGCGGGAGCGCCTCCGCCGCGTCCGCATCGGCATCCCGCGCGTCCTCAACATCTACTCGACCGGCCCGTATTACCGCGCCTACTTCGAGGCGCTCGGCATCCCCAAGCAGAACGTCGTCTTCAGCGACGCGACGAGCGAGGAGATGTGGGTCGAGGGCGGCAAGTACGGATCCATCGATCCGTGCTTCCCGTCCAAGGTCGCGCAGGCCCACGTCCACAACCTGCTCTTCCACCACCACAGCGACGAGAAGAAGCTCAATTACATCTTCTTCCCGATCCTCACCCATGTGCCGAGCTTCGGCGAAGGGGTGATGGACAAGACGAGCTGCCCCATCGTCGCGGGCGTGCCGGACGTCATGAAGGCGGCCTTCACGAAGGAGGTCGACTTCTTCAAGACGCGCGGGATCGAGTACCTCGACCCCGCGCTCACGTTCTCCGAGATGACGCTGACGGCGCGCCGGATGTTCGAGACCTGGGGCCCGCGGCTCGGCATCACCGAGGACGAGAGCGATCACGCGCACCGCGAGGGGATGCGGGCGCTCTCGCAGTTCGAGCGCGACCTCCAGGACAAGGGGCGGGCGATCCTCGAGACGGTCGAGTCCGAGAACCGGGTGGCCATCCTGATGATCGGGCGGCCGTACCACTCCGACCCGGGCCTGAACCACGGCATCCCGGAGGAGTTCCAGGTGCTCGGTTATCCGATCCTCTCGGTGCGGTCGATCCCGCGCGACATGGAGTACCTCGCGCGGTACTTCAAGGACGAGATCGCGACGGGCCAGCACCCGCTCGACATCAACGACGTCTGGCCGGAGAACTACTCGGCCAACAGCGCGCAGAAGGTCTGGGCGGCCAAGTTCGCCGCCCGCCACCCGAACGTCGTCCTGCTCGATCTCTCGAGCTTCAAGTGCGGCCACGACGCGCCGACGTACGGGATCATCGACAGCATCGTGAGCTCGAGCGCGACGCCGTACGCGGCGCTGCACGACATCGACGCCAACAAGCCGGGCGGCTCGATCAAGATCCGCGTGAAGACGTACGCGCACAGCCTCAAGCTGCACGAGGAGGCGCTCGAGGACGCGGCGAAGAAGAAGGCGCAGCTGGTCCAGCGCATCGAGGAGAAGCGGCTCGAGCTGCTCCAGCTGAAGCGCGACCAGCAGGCGGCGCGCAAGATCACGGATCCCGCGCTCGAGCGGGAGATCGCCGCGCTCGCCGAGAAGGTCCGGAGCTACGTCGCGCCGGTCTCGCCGCCCGAGGCGCCGAAGACAGGCCTCGTGCAGCTCAAGAAGAAGCAGTCCGACGGGACCGTCGTCCCCCTGGAAGCCTGAACCACGTCGAAGGTCGAGGGGGGGACGGCGGGGCCGCCCCTTCCAGCATCCAAGCGAAGGGAAGCTACGCCATGCAACATACGAGCACGACGACCACGCAGAAGACGCGCCTTCCTCTGGTGGGCGAGGCGCGATCCAACAAGACCGACGTCGACATCGAGGCGGAGCTCAGGGCCTTCGAGGAGGCCGAGCGGGAGCGGCTCGGGCTCAAGGCCGAGCGGCGCCAGTGGGTCGACAACATGCTCAAGCCGAAGATGACCAAGAAGGAGCGCGAGAGCGTGACGCTCCTCATCAGCGGCCTCACCGCCGCGCAGGACTTCCTGTGCGAGGGCGCGCTGAAGGGCCTCGGCTACAACGTCCACTACTTCGGGATGAGCGACAACGCGGGCCTGCAGACGGGCAAGGAGTTCGGCAACCGCGGCCAGTGCAACCCGACCTACTTCACGGTCGGCGGCCTCGTGAAGTACCTCATCGACCTGCGCGACAAGCAGGGGATGTCGACCGAGGACATCATCAAGAACTACGTGTTCCTGACGGCGGGCGCGTGCGGGCCCTGTCGGTTCGGCATGTACGTGACCGAGTACAGGAAGGCGCTCCGCGACGCCGGCTTCGACGGCTTCCGGGTCATGCTCTTCCAGCAGACGGGCGGGCTCTCGCAGGCGACGGGCGACGACGTCGGGCTCGAGATGAACCCCGCCTTCTTCATCGCGATCATCAAGGCCATCGTCTGCGGCGACACGCTGAACGCGCTCGGCTACCGGATCCGGCCTTACGAGGTCGAGCCGGGCGCGACGAACCGCGCGATGGAGAACGCGAAGCGCATCCTCTACAAGGCGCTTTTCGAGCAGACGAACGTGTTCAAGGCGCTCTACGAGGCGCGCAAGGAGTTCGAGGGCGTCCAGGTGGACAAGCTCCGGCCCAAGGCGAAGACGTCGATCATCGGCGAGTTCTGGGCGATGACGACCGAGGGCGACGGCAACTACGCCCTGCAGAAGTTCCTCGAGAGCGAGGGCGGCGAGAACGACATCCAGCTCACGACGGCGTGGCTGCTCTACAACATCTGGGAGTGCGCCCGAGACACCCGCGAGCGGCGCGACCTGCGCGGCGCCGACGAGGGCAATTACGGCCTCGCCAGCCTGGACGAGTTCGGCGTGGCGAAGCGCCTCGCGACGAT
Organism: Sorangium sp. So ce327; assembly: GCF_051530205.1. Classification (NCBI taxonomy): domain Bacteria; kingdom Pseudomonadati; phylum Myxococcota; order Polyangiales; family Polyangiaceae; genus Sorangium; species Sorangium sp. So ce327. The sequence continues at coordinate 9,137,452 of NZ_CP150330.1, forward strand.
GCGCCTCGCCGAGGGCGCGCTGCGCGTCGGCTTCCAGGCGTTCGCGCTGCCGCTCGGCCTGCTCGACTACCACCTTCCGGACATGGAGCTCGTGGCGGAGGTGGCGAAGGACTACTACTCGAACGACCTCCGCGGCGGCGAGGGGCACATGGAGGTCGGCAAGCTCATCGTGAACGCCGTGAAGTCGAAGGCGCACGTGACGGTGAGCGTGAAGCCGTTCGGCTGCATGCCCTCCTCGGGCGTCTCCGACGGCGTCCAGTCGCTGATCACGTCGCGCTACCCCGGGACGATCTTCTGCGCGGTGGAGACGAGCGGCGACGGCGCGACCAACTTCTACTCGCGCATCCAGATGTACATGTTCAAGGCGCGCATCCTGGCCGAGCAGGAGCTCACCCGCGCCTACGAGGAGGCGGGCGTCACCGAGGCCGAGGTGCGCGCGTTCCTCGCGAGGAACCCGAAGTACGCGAGCCCGCTCCACCACCCGCCGCACCGCGTCGCCGGCTCGGCCGCCAACCTGGTCTACGAGGTGGCGCCGCTCATCAAGCAGACGGCCGCCGAGCGCGCCGTGGGCAAGGCCAAGGCGGCGGCGGGCGCGCTCCGCGACGCCGTGATGGCCGCACCGGCCAAGGCGAAGGCGGCCAAGGATTTCCTCACGGATCCGGAGACGCTCGCCCGGGCCCGCGAGGACGTCGCGCTGATCCGCGACATCGTCGGCGGCAAGGCCGCGGAGCGGTTCAGCCCGCTGGTCAAGCGCCTCGCCGGCAAGGCGTACTTCGAGAACAACCCCGAGGTGCGCCACGTGAGCCACGGGGCGAACAGCGTGGAGCCCATCGCCGCCGAGTAACGCGGAGAGGCGGACGCCGCCGGGCGCAGCTCGCCCGGCGGCCCCTTCGGCCTTTCCGCGATCGGCGCGCTGCGCCGCGCCGCCCCGCCCGCCGCGCGCCGTCCGACCGCGACGCACGCGCGAAATTCTGCTAGATATCGCGCGCCATGACCGAACTGCGATCGTTGTCTCCCGATGCTCTTGCCTCGCTCACCCGTGAGCTCGAGGCGCGTTTTGCTGCCTTTGAAGCCCGCGGCCTCAAGCTCGACATGACGCGCGGCAAGCCGTCGTCCGAGCAGCTCGACCTCGCGAACGGCATGCTCGCGCTGCCCGGCGCGGGCGACCTCATCGCCTCGGACGGCTCGGATACCCGCAACTACGGCGGCCTCGACGGCCTGCCCGAGATGAAGGCCATCTTCGCCGAGATGCTCGAGGTCCCCTCGGAGCAGGTCATTGTCGGCGGGAACAGCAGCCTGACGATGATGCACGACGCGGTGGTCCGCGCGCTCGTCCACGGCGTGCCCGACGGCAGCGGCCCCTGGCTGAAGCAGCCCAAGGTGAAGTTCCTGTGCCCGAGCCCTGGCTACGATCGTCACTTCGCGATCTGCGAGCACCACGGCATCGAGATGATCACGGTCGACCTGCGCGACGACGGGCCGGACATGGATCAGGTCGAGAAGCTCGTCGCCGAGGACGCGGCCATCAAGGGCATGTGGAGCGTGCCGAAGTACTCCAACCCCACGGGCACCACGTACAGCCCCGAGGTCGTGCGCCGGCTCGCGGCCATGAAGACGGCGGCCCCGGACTTCCGCCTCTTCTGGGACAACGCCTACGCGGTCCACGACCTCTACGCCGAGGGCGACAAGCTCGCGAACATCGTGCCGGCGTGCCAGTCCGCGGGCCACCCGAACCGGCCGATCGTCTTCGCCTCCACGTCGAAGATCTCGTTCGCCGGCAGCGGCGTCGCCGCCATGGCGTCGAGCCCCGCGAACGTGGCGGACGCGAAGAAGCACCTCGGCATCCAGACCATCGGTCCGGACAAGGTGAACCAGCTGCGGCACGTGCGGTTCTACAAGGATTACAAGGGCTTGCTGAGCCACATGCAGCGGCACGCCGAGCTCATGCGGCCCAAGTTCGAGGCGGTGACGACCACGTTCGAGCGCGAGCTCGGCGGCAAGGGCATCGCCACCTGGACCTCGCCGCGCGGCGGCTACTTCGTCAGCCTCGACACCCTCGACGGCTGTGCGAAGGAGGTGGTGCGCCTGGCCAACAAGGCGGGCGTGAAGCTGACCGGCGCCGGCGCGACGTACCCGTACGGCCGCGATCCTCGCGACCGCAACATCCGGGTCGCGCCCTCGATGCCGCCGCTGGATCAGATCCGCGTCGCGATGGACGTCGTCGCGGTCTGTGTCCAGCTCGCGAGCGTCCGCAAGCTCGCTGGCTGATCGCCGTCATCGTCGCTCGCCCGCATTGCGATCGACGCACCGCAGTGCAAGGGTGGGCGCTTCCTCCCGGAGCGCCTCACCATGCAGCAACTCACCCTCGAAGGTCAGCAGAGAATTTCCGACCTGTCACAGCGCTATTTCGTCAGCACCGACGCGGTGATGACGCTGTTGCAGGCGCTCGTGAACGGCCATGGAACGATGGCGCAGTTCTACCACCCCGAGCTGGGCGGCGGCGGTCAGTGGATGCAGGGCGGCATGACCATGGTCGGGGACATGTTCAACAACGGTCTCAAGGCCAAGGTGGACGGCCTGTGCTCCGAGCTGTCCAGCCTGCTGGCCAGCCAGCCGTTCGTTCCAGCGCCCGCGAGCTATCCATCGCAGGGCGGTCAGCAGCAGCAGCAAGGTGGCAGTGGAGGTTTTGGGGGATCGCCGGTCAGCCTGTTCGTCCCGGGGTCGGGAGGGGGCTCGGGCAGCTGGTGGCCCGGGGAGCTCGGCGTGCCGAGCTCCAGCGGATCGCAGAACAACGTCCGATATGCCTACTTCCCCGGCGCGCGGCGCCTGGCCGTCGAGGTCAACGGGCGCGTCAGCGTCTATGACACGCTCGATCACCAGATCGGCGGTGTGTCGCAGCAGCAGGGGTCGGGGTCGTCCGTGACGTTCACCAGCCAGTACGGCGTGGTGAGCGTGCTGAGCTTGCCAATCATCTCCGGCGACCTTGCCGCGAAGCAGGCGCCGATCGCCCCGCCCGCTCCGGCGCAAGCGGCCGCTCCGGCGCAGGCGGACGCCGCCCTCCCCCGCCCTGCTCCGGCGCAGGAAGGGGATATCTTCGCCGCCATCGAGCGACTCGCCGATCTGCGGCAAAAAGGGTTCATCACCGAGCAGGAGTTCGCTGCGAAGAAGGCAGAGCTCCTCGGCAGGCTCTGAGCACGAGGCAAGGACGGTCGCCGAGGGCGAGGAGGAGCGGGCGGCGAGCGCCGGAGAGGAGCGCTCGCCATGCTCCGTCAGCCGTCACCCGCCGTGACAGACCGCTTCGATGTTGTGCCCATCAGGATCACGCACGAACGCGCCGTAGTAGCCCGGGTGGTACTGCGGCCGTAGCCCCGGCGGACCGTTGTCGACGCCTCCAGCAGCGAGCGCGGCCCGGTAAAACGCATCGACGTCGGCCCGCGTCTTCGCGACGAAGGCGACGTGCAAGCCGCCCTGAAGCGGGGTTCCCGTGCCGATCCAGAAGTCCGGCTTCCCCTCAGGCCCCAGGCCGGCGTGGGTGCCCGCCTCCCCGGTCATCTCGGGCGTGATCTCCATCACGAGCCCGTAGCCAAGGGGGGCCAGGGCCGCCAGATAGAAGGCCTTGCTCCGCTCATAATCCGAGACTGGAAAACCGATGTGGTCGATCATCATGCTCGCCATCATCGCCCAGACAGACGCGCGCCAGCTGAAGAAAAGGACTGCGCCTCTCCTCGCAGCGAGGCGCACCAGGCGCGGCTGTGCACAGCATTCCTATGGGCGACACGGAATTGCCATCTTCAGCAGGAACTCGGCACTGCGCACCAGGGCCGCTCGCGCGCCAAACGCACCATCCGTCCACACGCAGGCTTCTGGCCGGCGCCGCGGTGTTCGGCGGTCGGCGCTGCCTTGCCTACCGCGCGGGGCGCGCGCTCGCGCGCTCGAGGCCGCGGAGGACCTCCTCGAGCGCTTCCTGGGTGATGAGACCCACGTGCCGGAAGACCTCCCGGCCCCCTGCGTCGAGGACGACGACGCTCGGCACGTGGTGCAGCCCGGCGAAGGGCCCCTCTCCGGCGATCGTCGGGGCGTCCGCGAGCGCCACCGGGTACGGGAGCTTGAGCGCCGCGACGAAGGCCTCGACGAGCGGCCGGTTCTCGCTCGCCTCGAGGACCAGGAGCGCCGCGTTGACGCGCGGCGTGTGATCGCGGAACAGCCCCGCGAGGAACCGCGCCTCCGCCTGAGACGCCACATCGTAGGTCGCGACGAAGCCGATCACGCTGAACCTGCCCGAGAGCGACCCGGTCGAGAGCTCGCGGCCGTCGAGGGTCTCGTACGAGAAGCTCCGCACCGGGCCAGGCGCCGGCGCCGCCGCGGCGACCGGCGGCCCCGCCGCCGGCTCCCGGACGGCGTCGCCGCCCCCACCGCAGCCGATCGCGAGCAGCAAGAGCGGCGTGCAGACCGGCGCGAGCGGCTTCATGGCAGCGGATCACCCTCCAGGTGGGCGTCGAAGAGATCAGCGCAGAGCTGCAGCGAGGGTGGGAGCTCGGCGCCCTTGCGCCGCTGCGCCAGGACGGCATGGCACAGCTCCTCGATGACCAGCTTGATCGGCGTGGCCTCGAGCTGCGCGCCGTCGAGCAGGATCCCCGGACCCGGGGCGTCCTCCGCGCGGACGATGGGATCGTGCCGCGCCCAGGCGATGCCATCCTCGGGGAGATAGCGACACCAGAGCACCCGCACGAAGCGCAGGTAGAGCGGCGTCACCAGCGCCACCACGCGATCGCCCCCCGCGGCGACGCCGCGCAGCGCGAAGCCGCCCGCCGGGCGCGGTGCGTGCTCCCCCCCCTCGATCGCGACCTCGATCCGCTCGCGGCGCCCGGCGTCGCTCTCGACCGACAGGAGCGGCGCATAGATCGCCACCGCGGGCACCTGCAGCTTGGGCGCGTCTTCCGCGAGGACGTCGAGCCACGCCTCGCGCGCCTCGGGGCCGAGCTCCCCGTACACGTGGGCCGCGGCGATGGCCGCCTCGGCGTCGGTCGCGAGCGCGGCGAGCCACTCCCGCCAGGCGGCGAGGATGCGCGGGTCGAGCAGCGCGCCCGACGACGCGGGCAGGCCCTGCGCCGCGCCGTCGGGCGCGGCGGCGTCCAGCGAGGGCTCCTGGGTGAGATCGACCGAGCTCGGGTCGCGGCGCTCCGTCATGCCACCCTCAGCGCAGCGCGTCGCGGCGACGCGCCCCGACGTCGCGCTCCAGATCGCGCACGAGCTCGGCGAACTCGTCGCCCCGTCCGAGCGGCGCCGCGAGCGTGATCTCTCCGCCGCGATCCGCGAACAGCAGCGCGACGCCGTCGCTCGCCTCGACGATGCTCTTCACGAACACGACGTCCGCTGGATGGACCAGGACGTGTTGCACCAGCATCCCGGCGCTCGCATCCGCGATCGAGAGGGGGCCGCGCGCAGGCCCGAGCTGCCCCGCGGCCCCCGAGGGCTGTCCGCCGGCCGGAGACGCGGACGCGACTCGCCTGGAATTGCTGTCGTTCCGGCCCATGGACGGCGGAGCTAAGCACCGCTCGCCGGAGGGATCCAGCGGGCACACCCGGCGGGGATGGCCAGCCCCCTCGCCGCGTCAAGAGGCCGCGTCCCTCCCTCGATCCGCGGGCCCCGCGGCGTTCTCGCGCCCGCCAAAGCGGCGCGAGATCGTCGGGCCGCTCACCTTCACCCCTCTTGATTCGCACGGGCGGCTCGCCGGCGGCGTCGTCGGGAGGCGACAGGCCGCGGGCCCGAGCCAGACGAGAGCCGACGAGAGCCGACGGGAGCCGACGAGAGCCACCGCCGCGAGCCGGGGCAGGCGGGCTCTGGGGCCCACGGAGCGCTCGGGGATCGCCGCGCGGGGCGAAAGCGCCGCGAGGGGCGCTACACTCCCGCCGATGTCAGCCTCACGAGCCTGCAGCGAGCGAATGGAGGAGCGCCGCGAGACGTGCCCGGCGCCGCAGCCGAAGACCGCCGTCGATGACGACGAGCGCGAGCACGACGAGCACGACGAGAACGACGGCAAGCTGATCGACCTGCCGCCGCTCGGGCACGACGAGGAAGAAGGGGGCGACGAGGGCTTCGACGATCTCCTGCAGACGCTCGACGACGCGGAGCAGGGGCTCGACGACGCGAACGCGAGCGACCTCGAGATCGGCGTCGAGCTCGCCGTGGACGACGGCGGGACCGGGGAGGACGAGCCCGCGGAAGAAGGCGTCGACGTCGGGGCGCTCCACGAGGGGATCGCGGAGGCCGACGCGAGCACGTGGCTGGTCGATGAGGCCGTCGAGCAGAGCGACGCCGAGCAGGACGATCTCGACGATCACGGCGGGGCGCACGGCGACGACGGCGGCGCGGAAGGGACGGGAGAGGACCCGGCGGACGACGTGGACGAGGGGGAGCTGCCGGCGCTCGACGCGGATCAGGACGGCGCGTACGAGGGCGAAGATCTGCTCGCAGAGCTGCCCGATCTCCCCGACGACCAGGCCCCCGTCTGGGATGCGCTGCCCTGGGTCGTCGTCGAGGACGCGGGCGCCGCTGTCCCGTGCGGCACGCTCGCGGTGGCCGGCGGCTACGTCGTCGCGGGCAGCGCCGGCGCAGAGCCCGGGCTGACGAGCGAGCCCGCCGCGCGATCGGGAGGTCGCCCGCGCCGCGCGGAGCGTGCGGGCGGCGAGCGCGGGGCCGTGCTCGTCGTCGACGCGGGGGCGCTCTCCGCGCGCCGCGCCGGCATCGACACGTCGGCGTCCTCGATCGCGCTGTCGGACAGCGCGATCCTCATCGCCACGCGCCGCGGCAACCTGCTGCTGAGCGACGACCGGGGGAAGAGCGCGAGCACGCTCGGCGCGTGGGGCTCGGGCGGCGCGCCGGTGACGCTCGCGACGACGCCGGGGCGCCTGTGGGTGCTGGCCGGCAAGACGCTGTGGTCGCCCGCGGCCGGCGCGGTCGTCTCGCCGCCGGAGACCGCCTCCGCCGTGGCCGCGGGCTCGCCGCGCCGCGACGGCGCGCCGACGCCGTCGAAGGGCGCGCTCTCCCTGTCGCCCGGGCCCGCGCTGCGGGACGGCGTGCTCCGGATGAGCGCGAGCGAGGGGGTGATCGTCGCGCTCACGAGCGCGGCCGAAGGACCGCAGCTCGAGCGGCTCCGCGGCGACGACGAAGGCTCGCCGGTCGTGCCGCTGTCGGGGGCGGCGCGGCGCGCGGCCGAGGCCGACGACTGCAGGCTCGCAGCGGCGGCCGGCGGGCGCTCGATCGCGATCTCCGGCGCCGGGCTCCTCTGCGTGTCGCGCAACGGCGGCGAGACCTTCCGCGTGCTGGAGGGGCTCGCGGTGGTCGTCGCCCTCGCCTTCGCCGGCGACCACAAGGCGTCGCCGCTGCTCGCGCTCGTCGCGCGCGACGGCGAGCGCCGGGCGCAGCTGGTCCACGTGCCGTCGAACGCCGCCCCGACGCTCGTCGCCGAGCTCGGCGCGACGCCCCCCGGCGCCCCCGAGGAGGAGGCCGCGTCGATCGGACCGGCGGCGATCGCCTGGGACGCGTCGCGCGAGGTCGTGTGGGTCGCGTGCTGGGCGGGGCTCGTCGCGCTCACGCGACAGAGAAAGCACTGACGGTCGTCCTCCGCCTCGCGGGCGGCGCGCGAGCGCCGGCTCGCCGCGCTCGCACATCGCCCGCCTCGCGAGCGGCGCGCTCAGCCGCCGACGAACGACGCGTGCAGCAGGCGCTGCGCGGCCGCGACGTCCGCGGCGTCGACGAGGGCGCCGAGGCGCAGGGGGCCCGCGATCGTGAACCGAGGCGCGATGCCGGCGCGCGCGAGGACCTCCACGAAGCGCGCGAGCGGCTCCGCCGTCGCGGAGAGCCCGTCGCCGACGACGCTGACCGCCGCGAGCCCCTCGACGAGCTCGAGCGACGGCAGCAGCGCGGCGAGCTTTCGCCTGGCCCCCTGCCACTCGGGCACGTTGAGGAGGGGGATCACGAACGCGCCGCCGCCGTGACCGAAGGAGAGATCCCGGAAGCCCAGCCCGAGCTCGCCCGCCGCGCGGAGGACCTCGTCGAGCCGGAGCCCGCCGTCAGCCCGCGCGAGGACGACGTTGCCCTCGGCGACGATCGCGCGGGCCGCGAGCGCCGGAGGCGCCGAGCCCGGCGCGAACCGGCGCACCACCGTCTCCCGCGCGCCGGGGCCGGCGTCGAAGGTGGACCGCGCGACCAGGGCCACGCCGGAGCGCCGCGCCCACTCGACCGCCTGGGCGCAGACGACCTTCGCGCCGCACTCGGCCATCTCCTGGAGGACCGCGCAGTCGAGCTCGGGCAGGTGACGGGCGTCCGGGACGACCCGCGGGTCGGCCGAGTACACGCCGTCGACGTCGCTGTAGATCTCGCAGCGCTCGGCGCCCAGCGCCGCCGCGAGCGCCACGGCCGTGGTGTCGGAGCCCCCGCGGCCGAGCGTCGTGATCTCGCGGCGGTAGCTCATCCCCTGGTAGCCGGCGACGATCACGATGCGGCCGCGCGCGAGCTCGTCCTCGATGCGGAACGGGCGGACCTCGATGATGCGCGCGTCGAAATGGCGATCGTTCGTGAGGATGCCCGACTGGGAGCCCGTGAACGAGATCGCCTCGAAGCCCCGGGCCTGGATGGCGATCGAGAGGAGCGCCATCGACACGCGCTCGCCGGTCGAGAGCAGCATGTCGAGCTCGCGCCGGGGGGGATCCGCGGCCGCGCTCGCCGCCTGCCGGGCGAGCGCGAGCAGGCCGTCGGTGGTCTTGCCCATCGCGCTGACCACGACGACGACGTCGTTGCCGGCGCGCCTCGCGGCGACGACGCGCTCGGCGACCTTGCCGATCCTGTCGACGTCGGCGACCGATGAGCCGCCATACTTCTGCACGATGATCGGACGGCCCGCCTTCGCGGGCGAGGCGCCCGGCTCGCACGGCGAGCCCTCCTGCTGGGCGCGGTTCGACGGCTGCTCGGCCATGCTGCACCTCCAAGCGCTGCGCGCGCTGCGCAAGAGCTCGGGCTATCACGGGCGCGGCGCGTGGGCCAAGCGCGCGCCTCCGCCGCGAGGGCGCGGCCGCGAGGAAGCGCTCAGGCGGGCTCACTCTGGAGCAGCATCTCGTAGAGCTCCGCCTCGGAGTCGCGCCCCTCGGCCCGCGCCCGAGCAGCGAGCCGCGCGAGCACGTCGCGCCGCCGCGGCGCGACCTCCAGGCGGACGGCGTCGTCCCCCTCCTCCATCCGCGCCGAGAGCAGGGCGAGGAGATCGAGATCGCGACCGAGCCGCTCGAGCACATCGGCGAGCGCCATCGCCACCCCCTGGTCGGCGGGATCGGCGCGGAGCCGATCGGCCAGCCGCTCGGCCAGGAGCTCGTCGTCGACGCCGAACACGCGGGCCAGCGGCACCTGCCCCTCCGCCAGCGTGACGCTGCTGGGGATGGGCGCCGTGAGGTCGGTCGACGTGTCGGACCCATCGAGCGTGGGCATCTCGTCGATGGTCCCGGGGTCGATCGGCGCGGGCTTGGGCGGGGAGGCCGGCGCGCGGGGGACAGGGGGAGGCTTGATCGGCGCCGGAGCGATCACCACCGGCTCGGGCGGGATCGTGCGCCGGCGCGGGGCGGCGACGTGGACCTCGATCCGCTGCTCGGCGCGGGGCCGCTGGACCGGGCCGGGCGGCGCCGCCGGGGCAGGCGCGACCGGCGGCGCGATCTCGCCCGAGACGCGGCGGAACGCGGCGGTGATGCCCGGATCGCGCGGCCGGAGGCGCAGCGCAAGGCCTAGCTGTCGCTGCGCCGCGAGGAGATCCCCCCGGGTTCGCTCCTCGATCTCGGCGGCCTCGGCGAGCAGGGCCGCGACGGCGGCGGCGCCGTCGCCGAACGGCGCTCCCCTCGCGCGAGCGGGGCCCGCGTCGTCCGCGCGGCCCTGGAGGGCGAGCTCCACCGCGTCGCGCAGCCGCCCGAGCGCGACCGACGCTCCCCCGAGATCGCCGAGCCCGGCGCACCAGCGGCCCTCGAGCAGCCGCGCCTCCAGCGCCTCCGGCACGCCGGGCGGGACGCTCCGCACGCGCGCGATCGCCGCCGGGAGATCCCCCGCGATCTCCGCGAGGCCGCGGCCGAGCTCGAGATCGAGCGCGCACGCGGGCGCGCCGCTGCGCGCGGCGAGGGCGCGCGCCCGGGCGAGGAGGTCGAGCGCGCGCCTCCCCTCCCCCGCCGCCCGCAGCGAGCGCGCCAGGCCCGCGACCACGTCGGGGCTCTCCGGCGCGTAGCGGAGCGCCCGCTCGAAGAGCACCCGCGCGTCGGCGACGTCGCCCCGCGCGAGGAACGCCTCCGCGGCCCGGCGAGACACGGCGTGGCGCGCCTCGGCGCCGCGCGCGGAGGCCTCGAGGTGCTCGGCGTCGGCGAGCGCGCCGCGCACGTCGGCGACGTCGAGCCGCGCGTGGAATCGCGCCCACCGCAGCGCCTCGATCCCGGGCGCGCGCGCCACGCCGAGGTTCAGCGCGTCGAGGCGCACGTCGACGGCGTCCGCGAGCGCCGCCGCGCGCAGCCACGCGAGCGCGGCGAGCGGGCCGTAAGGCTCCGCATGCGCGGCGCGCGCGAGCGCGGAGAACGCGCCGTCATGATCGCCGACCGCCTCGAGGAGCGCGCCGCCGAGGAGGCCGGCGTCCACGGCGGGCATGGCGTCGACGACGGTCGAGAGCGCCCCCTCGGCGCGCTCGCCGATCACGAGGTCGAGCCAGGCGAGGCGCGAGGAGATCTCGGGGTGCCGCGGGGCGCGCTCCAGCGCGGCGAGGTAGGCGCGCCGCGCCTCGTCGAGCCCGCCCGCGAACGCGAGCTCGTCGGCGGCGCCCGCGAGCTCGGCCGCCTCGAGCGCCCTGAGCGCGCGGTCGCCCAGCGCGGGCGGCGCCGCGCCGAGCGCGCCCTCGGCGCGGAAGCGGCCCGCCTCCGCGGTGACCACGGCCCACTGCACCCCGTCCACGGCGGGCGCCCTCGCGCCCGCCGCGGGCAGGAGCAGGCGGACGATCCGCTCGACCGCGGCGTCCAGAACGATCGCGCCCTCGACGAGGCGCCCGTGCGTACCCGCCATCATCGAGAGGGCCTGCAGCGCGAGCGCGTGCGGCGGGGCGGCGAGGCCGATGCCGCGGGCGCGCTCCGGCAGGAGCCTGAGCGCGCGCTCCCCCGGGGCCACGGCGACGTCGAACGCGAGCGCCGTCTCGCCGGATCGCAGCGCGACCAGCGCGCCGTCCTCGATGGGCGCGATGATGAGCTGCGGCGCGCCGTCGCCGAGGAGGCCGCGGAGCCGCGGCGCGGCCCAGACGGCGAGCTCGGTCCCCTGCGCCTCGACGGAGAGCCGGACGAGCTGGCCACGCCGGTGCCGGAAGCGCGCCACGCCGCCGGAGAGGTCGACGGGGAACCGGATCCCGGCGAGCCGCACCACGAGCTCGGTGACGCGGAGCGGACCGAGCGCGAACGGCTCCCCGAGCTCGATGGCGAGCGCGCCCTTGCTGACGGCGAGCCGGAGGACAGGACGGTCGTCGGGCGGGCGCGGGGCCGCGCCGCCGCCGGGCGCGAGCGCGCGGATCGACGGCGCAAGGCCCAGCGCGCGCGCCGGCCGGCCGCGCCTCTGTCCAGCAGCCATACCCGCCAAGGGTATCAACCCGGCGGCATTTCAGGCGAGTTCACGGCGATCGCGCCGGACGAGGCGCGGCGGGGCGGGTCAGACGTCGCCCTTGGCGAGCTTGTCCTTCATTTTCTGGAGGAGCACCGGGAACCCATCCTTCTTGATGATCTTCGTGAACTGCGAGCGGTAGCTCCCCACCAGGCTGACGCCCTCGGTGACGATGTCCTGCACGAGCCAGGCGCCCCCCTTCTGGGAGAGCTTGAAGGCGATCTCGACCGGCTCCTCGCGCGCGTCCGTCTTGGAGAAAGCCTTGGTCCTGACCGTCATGACGCCGCCGCTGTCGGTCTCGCTGAGGTACTCGACGTTGAAGTTGAGCGTCTTCTTCAAGTTGCGCTCGTAGGCCTTGCGCACGAGCTGCTTGAGGAGCTCGCTGAACTGCTTCTTCTCGGCGTCGGTCCGTGCGGCCCACTCGCTGCCCAGCGAGGCCTCGGCCAGCGCCGAGTAATCGAGCATCTCGTCGAAGACCGCGCCCACCTTCTTCTGGTTCTCGCCTCCCCCCTTCTTCAGGAGGTCGAACAGGGCCGTCTGCCTGGCCTTGACGACGTCCGTCGCCGGCCCGGCGCTGGCGAGGCCCACCGGGCCGAGCGTGAGCGCGAGCAGCGAGAACGTCGCCGCGAAGAGAGGGTTCATCCTGCGTGTCACGTATGGTTCTCCTTCTGTGCCTGCGGGCAGCGAGCGCGCCTCGGGAGGCTTCTACTGCTCACCTTGGTCCTACGCAAACGGCCTGCCAGGTCGGACGCAGGGCCCGGCGGCCCGGCGCCGTCCCGCCCCTGCTCTCCATGAACACCGCGAAAGGAGACAGCAATCCGACTGCGCTGGCCCGCTCCCCAGGGGAAGACGATGGCCTCGGCGGCCTATTCACGCGCCGCGGCGGGCTCGGCCGCAATCTCTCGGCTGGGCGCCCGGAGAAGCTCGTACGCCGCGCAGCGGGGCGTGAACGGAGCGCCACGCGTCCGATGTGACGATGCATCGACCGCGGCCGCGCGGGCTCCGCGTCAGCCCGCCGGGCGCGATCGCGGGGAGAGCTCCGCGGCGACGGCGAGGCGCTCCGCGCCGCCGGACTCCGGCGGCCGGTCCGGGACCCTCACCCGGAACGCGGTGCCCTCGCCCTCGCGGCTGTCCACCTCGATCGCGAAGCCGTGATCGTCGAGGATCCGCTTCACCACGGCCAGGCCGATGCCCATGCCGTGCGTGCGGGTCGTGAAGAACGCGTCGAAGAGGCGATCGCGGGCGCCCGCGGGGATGCCTCGCCCCTGGTCGCGGATCTCCAGGAGCCAGGCGCTCGGGTCGCGCCAGAGGCGCACGGTCACGACGGCGCCCGCGGAGCTCGCCTGGATCGCGTTCCGCACGAGGTTCCAGACGACCTGGCGCATCTGGGCCGCGTCGGCGGTCACCGGCGCGGACGGCGGCCCATCGAAGCGCACCTCGACGTCGCTGCCGCGGCCCGAGCGCCCCGCGAGCACGACGACGTCGCGGGCCGTCGCCGAGAGGTCCACGCCCTCGAGCGTGGGCACCCGCGGGCGCGACAGATCGAGCATGTCGCCCACGAGGTCGTTCAGGCGCGCGGTCTCGCGCTCGATGATCTCGCAGAGCTTGCGGTCCTCGTCGGAGAGCGTCCCGCCCGTGCGGAGGAGCTCGATGGACCCCGCGATCGAGCCGAGCGGGTTCCTGATCTCGTGGGCCAGCCCCGCGGCGAGGCGGCCCAGCGCCGCGAGCCGCTCGGCCTGCTCCGCCCGCGCGGTGGCCTGCTCTGCCCGCGCGGTGGCCTGCACGAGCCGGCCGCCCGTCGCGCGCAGCCGCTCCGCCAGGTAGCTCGCGAGCAGCGTGACCACCAGGATCGCGAGCAGGTTGACGAACATGGGGTACCGCAGCTCGCCCCACTGCGTCGCGTACGCCCCGGCGGGCTGATCCGGCGGCACCCCGAGGAGGTGCAGCCAGAGCGCCGCACACAGGACGAGGTACGCCGCCGCCCCCGACGCCGCGGCGACGATGGCGCCGGGGAGCCCGAGGAGGATCGCCCCCGTGAGGCAGGTGAGGCCGTAGAGCGACGTCGCGCCGCTCGAGGCCCCGCCGGTGATGTACACGAGCGCGGTCCAGGTGATCTGATCGGTCACGAGCTGCGCCCGCGCGATCGCCCGGAGGGCGCGGTTCATGCGCAGGAACACGGCGTAGATGCCGGAGACGCCGTACGCGGCGGCGACCGTGACCAGCGCGACGTTGCTGGAGAAGCTCCCGGGGGTGAAGCCGCCGAGGTACACCGCCGCGGTCACGACGAGGAAGACGGTGAGCACCGCGAGGCGCAGCGCGATGAGCCAGGTGAGCCGGCTCGCGAGCGGCGCCTCGGCGCCGCCGGGAGCGCCGGACGGGAGCAGCATCGCCGGCGCCGAGGCGCGGGCGTCGCGCGACGGCGCGGCCTCGGCGTGATCTCGCGGCGCCCCGGCCTCGCCGCCCGGGCTCGCCGGGGAGGCCGCGGGCGACATCACTCCGCCTTGATCTTGCCGGCGAGATCGAAGATCGGCAGGTACATCGAGATGAGCACGACGCCCACCATGCCGCCGACGATGACCATGAGGAGCGGCTCGAGCAGCGACGTCAGCGCGGCGACGGCGACGTCGACCTCCTCTTCATAGAAGTCGGCGATCTTGTTGAGCATCGTGTCGAGGGCGCCGGTCTGCTCGCCGACCGCGACCATCTGCACGACCATGCCAGGGAAGACCTGCATCTCGCCGAGCGGCTCGGCCATGTTCTTCCCTTCGGAGATCTTCTGGCGGGAGTACATGAGGCCCTCCTCCACGACGACGTTGCCGGCCGTCTTCGCGACGATGTCGAGCGCGTCGAGGATCGGCACGCCGGAGCCGAGCAGCGTGCCGAGCGTGCGCGAGAACCGCGCGACGGCGATCTTCTGCATGACCGGGCCGATGATGGGGAGCCTGAGGATGAGGCGGTGCACCATCCGCTTGCCGGACGGCGAGCGGTAGAAGTAGGTCGCGCCGACGACCGCGCCCACCGCCACGACCACGATGAGCGGGAGGTAGGTGACGAACGTCTTCGAGACGGCGATGACGATCTTCGTGAGCTGCGGGAGCGCGTCCTTCGCGCCGAACTCCGCGAACATCGTCTCGAAGGACGGGATGACGAACGACATCAGCACGACCATGACGACGACCATGATCACGATGACGGCGATCGGGTACGCGAGCGCGCCCCGCACCTGGCGCGCGAGCTTCACGCGCTTCTCGATGTAGATCGCGAGCCGGTTCAGGATGCTGTCGAGGATGCCGCCCACCTCGCCGGCCTGGACGAGGTTGACGAACAGGTCGTCGAAGATCTTCGGGTGGCGCCGGAGCGCGTCGCTGAACGTGGCGCCCTGCTCGACCGTGTTCTTGATGTCCTTCAGCGCCGCCTGGAAGACCTTGTTCGGCTCCTGGTTCGACAGGATCTCGAGGCACTGGACCAGCGGGAGGCCCGCGTCGATCATCGTCGCGAACTGGCGGATGAACTTGACGAGGTCCTTCGGCTCGACGCCCGAGCCGAAGCTCAGGCTGAGGCTGAGCTGCGCCCCCTTCTTCTTGACGCGGGTGGGGTTGAGCTGCTGAGCGCGGAGGCGGTTCTGCACCGCCGCCTCGTTCTCGGCCTCCATGGTGCCCTTCCGGATCTCTCCGGTGCGGCCGCGCGCCTCCCAAACGAACTCCGCCATAGTGCTCCCGGTCTTCTCCCTGATCCACGACGGGCCTAGCCGACGCGCAGGGGCGGCCCCGCCTCGGGGGAGGCCAGGATAAAGTTCCAGGCGGTCCAGGGTCAAAGACGGTGGCGCGTTCTCTGATCCGGCAGGGGGGGCGGTGGGGGGCGGTGCGATGGGACGGGGGAGGAAGGAAGAGAGGGAGGGAGAGGGCGCCACGCCGAGCAGCACGCGCCGGCGGGGGTCTCCGCGCGGCGGGGGCGGGCGGGCGCTCGGCCATCCGCCAAGAGCGGGAGAGCTTGCGCTGAGAACACCGCCCGGCATGTCTCCCTTCGGGCCATGCCACCTGGAACGTTTCGTCGCGCGCCACACAAGGCGCGCCTGAGACGCCGCGCCCCCCGACACCGGATGGTACCTCGGTCGGTGCTCGCCGCGCCCACCCGCCCCCGCCGCGCGGAGACCCCCGCCGGCGCTCACCGCGATCCCAGCCCGACGGGGCGTCTGGTCCAGAGGGGTCAACACCGGACGGCGAAGGCGTCGGTGCGTGGCCGCTGCGAGAGCTACCCGCGCCCGCGCTCCGCCACGTAGCGGACCGCGCCGTGCACCTCGCGGAGGAGCGCGCCCTGCCGGCGCTCGACACGCACGAGTTCCTGGTGGCCCTCCCACGCGCCGACCGGCGCGACGAGGACGCCCCCGTCGCTCAGCTGCGCCTCGAGCGCCGTGGGAGGCTCGGTCAGCGCGTACGTCACCGCGACCTTCCAGGGCCGCTCCGACGACGACGTCCGCTCGCCCGCGAGCACGCGCTCGGCGAGCGAGCGCCCGTCGCCGCACAGCAGCGTGACGCCCGCGCCC
Organism: Sorangium sp. So ce327; assembly: GCF_051530205.1. Lineage (NCBI taxonomy): Bacteria > Pseudomonadati > Myxococcota > Polyangiales > Polyangiaceae > Sorangium > Sorangium sp. So ce327. Next base: position 9,153,650 of record NZ_CP150330.1, read on the forward strand.
TCGTCGAACGGCGCGGCGGCGCTGGCCAGCGCCTCGTCGCCCTCCTGGCGATCTGGCCGCGCGCCGAGCAACCGCGCCGCGCGCGCGTGCAGCACGGGGTCGATCTCGATCGAGGCGACGTGCCCGGTCGGGCCGACGATGCGCCGCGCGAGCGCCGCCCCGTAACCGGTGCCCGTGCCGAGCTCGAGCAGGCGATCACCCGGACCGAGATCGAGCAGGCTGTACGTGAGCAGGTACGCGTGCGGCGCGCTCACCGTCGCGTGACCCGCGCGGTCGAGCGGCAGCGGCGTGTCGTCCGCCGACGCGGCGAGATCCTCCGGCAGGACGAAGCGCTCGCGCGGCACGAGCAGGATCGCGTCCAGGTAGTGGGCGAGGAACTCGAAGCGGCGCGCGAGCTCCGCCACGAGCGGCGCCCGCGCGACGCGGCCGGCCTCGGCGAGCTCGACGTCGGACGCGATGGCCGCGTCGAGCCGCTCGGAGACCGGCTCCCAGCGATCGGGCCGGCGATCGTCGTACCTCGCCGCGAGCGCGGCGAGCGGCGCGACGGCGGCGCGTATTTCGGTGCCCACGGGAGAAGCCACGGGGAGATCCTGAAGCAGGACCGCCGGTGCGGCTCGATCTTTCAGGGAACGCGTCGCGATTGTCCACGCGTCGCCCGGCTCATCCGTCCGGCCGCCAGAGCTCGTTTGACACGGGCGCCCCGCCCTCCTCATCCTCGGCCATGACCCCCGTCGATCTCACGCCGATCGCAGCGCTCGCGATCGAAGCACACCGCGCCGCGCCCTGCGCTTGCGTCGCCGCAGCCATGCGCACGCGAGACAACGTCCGGTACGGAGCGGGCGCCGCTGGACGGCTGTGGCAGGAAGACAGCCCGCCGGCCGGCGCCCGCAACGCGACGCCGGCCGCGGCGACGGGCGACGCGATCTTCGATCTGGCGTCGGTGACGAAGCCGTTCACCGCGCTCGCGTTCGCCCGGCTCGCCCGCGCCGGCAAGCTGAGGTTCGACGAGCCGCTCGGGCAGGTGCTGCCGGAGCTCGCCGGCACGCGATCGGCGCGCGTGCCGCTCGAGCTCCTCGCCGCCCACCGCGCCGGGCTCGAGGCGCACCGCCCGCTCCATCCGCCCGGCGACGACGCGCCGATCGATCCCCTCGGCGCGCTGCTCGAGTGCGCGAACGGGCGCCGCGCGGAGTGCGAGGGAGATCCGCCCGCCGGCGGGTTCACGCCGGTGTACAGCGACCTCGGGTACCTGCTGCTCGGCGCCGCGGTCGCGCGGCGCGGCGAGGCCGAGCTCGACGAGGTCGTCGCGCGCGAGGTGACGGGCCCGCTCGGGCTCGCGGTCGCGCCGGTCCGCGCGCTCCGGCGGCGTGATCCGCGGTTCGACGAGCGCGTCGTCCCCACCGAGGACGTCGCGTTCCGCGGGGGCGTGCTCCGCGGCGCGGTGCACGACGACAACGCCTGGACGATCGCGCGCGACGGGATGGCCGGGCACGCGGGCCTCTTCGGCGACGCCATGTCCGTGGCGCGGCTCGGGGTCGCGCTGCTCGAGGCGCTCGCGGGCGAGCGCCAGGAGTGGCTCTCGCGCGACGAGGTAGAGCGGCTGATCGCGCCGCGCCCGGGCGGGTCGCTGCGCGCCGGGTTCGACGGCAGGAGCGGCGAGAGGCCGAGCTCCGGCGCGCGCTTCGGCCCGCAGACCTTCGGCCACCTCGGCTTCACCGGGACGAGCCTCTGGATCGATCCGGAAGCGGAGCTCGTCGGCGTGCTGCTCACGAACCGCGTCCACCCGACGCGCGCCTCCGACGCGATCCGTCGCGCGCGACCCGCCGTCTATGACGCGATCGTGGAGGCCATGGCGCGGGCGCGATGACGCGAAGGCGGATGGCGCGCCGCATCGCTCCCGCGTTTTCGCGGGCCGGCGCGGAGCGATGCTAGGCTGCCGCGGTGTCACACGGCGCCGTCCCCGAAGAGCTGGGCCCGTCCCCCGGGCTGGTTCGCCCGCCCGCAGAGCCGCCGCGCGCGGACGGCGCGCCGAGACCTCCCGACGCGGGCCACGCCCCGCCGCCTGGATCCGCCAGGGCGCCGCGGCGCGCGCACACCCCCGCCGCGAGGCCCAGCTCGCTCCGCCAGAACGCCACGCAGAGCGGCCGCTTCGTCCGCGCGTACCTGACGACGTTCACGGTCATCGCGAGCTACCTCTGGTTCTTCTTCCTCCGCCGCCTCTTCGGGGAGACGTGGGCGAACAACCGCGTGGACGAGGTCCACGCGAAGAACGCCCGCCGCATCGAGCGCACGATCGTCGAGCTCCAGGGGCTCTTCATCAAGGTCGGCCAGATGCTCAGCATCATGGCGAACTTCCTCCCCGCGACCCTGCGCGCGGGGCTCGAGGGGCTGCAGGACCAGGTGCCGCCGCGCCCCTACGAGGAGATCGAGGCGCGCATCGCCGAGGAGCTCGGGCGCCCCATCGGCGAGGTCTTCGCCCGCTTCCACAGGGAGCCGCTCGCGAGCGCGTCGCTCGGCCAGGTGCACGAGGCGTGGCTCATGGACGGCACGCGCGTGGCCGTGAAGGTGCAGCACCGCGACATCGACGAGATCGTCCGCCTCGACCTGCGCACCATCCGCCGCATCATGGCGATCGTCGCGCAGTTCGTCCCCGTGCAGGGGCTCGACGCCTACTACCACCAGATCCGCTCGATGATCCTGGAGGAGCTCGACTTCGTGCGCGAGGCCAGGAACATCGTGCGCATCGCCGACAACTTCGCGAAGCAGCCGCAGGTCCGGTTCCCCCGGCCCATCGAGGCCTACTGCACGCGCCGGGTGATGACGACGACGTTCGTCGAGGGCATCAAGGTGGGCGACGTCGCGGCGCTCGACGCGCACGGCGTCGATCGCAAGGCGCTCGCCCGGCAGATCGTGCAGGTGTTCTGCCAGCAGATCTTCATCGACGGCGTCTACCACGCGGATCCGCACCCGGGGAACATGCTGGTCGGGCCGGACGGGGAGCTCGTCCTGCTCGACTTCGGCGCGGTCGCCGAGCTGTCCCAGGAGATGCGCGAGGGCATCCCCGAGTTCCTCGAGGCCGTGATCCGCCGCGACACCGAGGGGATCATCAAGGCGCTGCGCAAGATGCGCTTCTTCTCGCGGCGGGACGCCGTCGACGTCAGCGAGAAGGTCGTCGAGTTCTTCCACCAGCGCTTCCAGGACGAGGTGAAGCTCGAGTCGTTCAACCTGAAGGACATCAAGCTCGACCCGCAGAAGGGCATCGAGAGCCTGATCGACCTCCGGCGCATGAACATCGGGCTGAAGGAGCTCTCCGGCGCGTTCCACGTGCCGCGCGACTTCGTGCTGCTCGAGCGCACCCTCCTCCTCTTGACCGGCGTCTGCACGCAGCTCGATCCGGACCTGAACCCGATGGACGTCGTGCGCCCCTACCTGCAGGACTTCGTGCTCGGCAGCCGCGACTGGGCCCAGATCGCCCTCGAGGCGGCGAAGGACATGGGGATCAAGGCGCTGACGATCCCGGACGACCTGCGCAAGTACCTCACGCGCGCCAACCGCGGCGAGGCCGAGGTGAAGATCCGCGGCCTCGCGCAGGCCGCGTCGCTCGTCTATACGGGGGTGCGCCAGCTCATCTACGCGGCGCTCGCGATCGCCGCCGGCTTCGCGGGGCTCCAGCTGCACCTGGCTGGCCAGGCGGCGCTCGCGCGCTATTGCCTCTACGGCGCCGCTGCGGCCGGCGCGCTGCTCGCAGGGAGCCTCCTGCTCACGAACCGAGGGTGACGACACGCCATGAGCTCGATCGATCTGTCCCAGTACGAGGCCGACGTCGCGGCCGCCGAGGCCGAGGTGACGCGGATCAGGGAGGCGAACGCGGAGCTCGCCGAAAAGTACCGCGGCGTTCCCGCGGAGGACGCGCGCGAGATCCTCCGCCGCGGCGCCGCGTCGCTCGCCGCCGCGCGCGACCGCTGCGAGGCGGCGCGCGTCGCGCTGAAGCTCGCGCAGACGACCGGCTCGCCGCACGGGCTGCTCGCGAAGGACGGGGTCGTCGCGGGCTCGGTGGCCGTCGTCATCCCCGCCGGCTCGTCGAGCGGCGAGCGGGCCCGCCTCGTCGAGGAGGCGCTCTCGGCCGAGCTCACCGGCGCCGCGCGCGACCTCGGCGTGGTGCTCGCCGCGCCCGCCGATCGCTACACGCGTGAGCGCCCCGGGCGCGACGCGGAGGGGCGCACCATCCTGGACGTCTCCGGCCACGTGGAGGGCGATCTGCTGATGCCCGCCGTCTCCAAGGCGGCCAAGAACGCGCGCAGGAGCTGAGCTCAGCCCCGGAACGCGGCGATGATCGCCGCGGCCCGCTCCTCGACGCGCGCGAGGAGCGGGGCGAAGCGCGCGTCCGAGCGCGCGCGGTCGAGCACCGTGCAGCGCTGCATCCAGAAGGCGTCGAAGAGCCCCGCGTCCACCGCGCCGGCGAGCACGCGGAAGAGCGCGTCGTCGTCGCCGAGGAAGGCGAGGATCTCGGCGTACATCTGGAAGAAGAGCGGGCGCAGCCGGCTGCCCGGCTCGGAGCTGTCCGCCTTCGCGCTCAGGAACGCCCGCTGCTCGTCCGAGAGCCGCGACGTCGCGAGCACGTCGCGGTAGATGCGCGCGTACTGGATCGGGATGGTCTCCATCGCGAGCGGCAGATCGTCGATGGGGAACGCGGCGCCGCGCCACAGCCCGAAGCGGGCGCGCATCACCGCCTTGTGAAAGCGGCTCGACGGGTCCTCCGCCGGCAGGTCGAGCAGCACGCCGGCCGCCGGCCAGTCGCCGAGCAGCGCGCGGCCGCGCGCCAGCTCCCAGCGCGGGAACGGCTCGCTCGGATCGAGCGCCAGCGCCGTGTCGAGCCGGAACATCGCCTCGTCGACGAGCCCCGCCTCGAGGAGGATGCGGCCGAGCAGCTCGTGCGCCTTGGCCAGGCTCGGCGCGCACTGGAGCGCCTTGCGCAGCGCCGGGACGGCGCCGACCGGATCGCCCGCGCTGAAGCGCACCGTGGCGAGGGCCACCCAGGGCTCGCCGAGCGCGGGGGCCAGCGCGATCGCCCGCTCGGCGGCCTGCTGCGCCTTCACGAACTGCGCCGCGCCTTCGCCGCGCGCGCCCATCAGCCGCGCGAAGGCGATCGCGTAGCCGGACAGGATGCTCGGATCGTTCGGGGAGAACGACAGCGCCTCCTCGAACAGCGCCACGGCCGGCGCGGCGTCCCCGTACCAGAGGCGCCGCATCTGGTGGCGCGCGCGCAGGTACAGGTCGATCGCGCGCGGGTCGCTCGGCGACTCGCGCTCGCGGCTGGCGGCGTCGACGGTGAGCGCCGCGGCGATCGCGCCCGCCGCGTCGTCGCTCACCGTGAGCAGCGCCTCGGGCGAGCTGTCGAACCGCTTCGCCCAGAGCTGGAACCCGTCCTCGACGCCGATGACCCGCACGGTGACGCGCACGCCGCCAGGCGGCATGCGCGACGCCGGCCGCGAGTACGGCGCGGGGGGCTGCGAGCGCGGCCCATCCGGCCCGTAGCCGCCGCCGGTGCGGCGGATCGACCCCTCGACGACGACCTGCACGCCGAGCTCGCGACCGACATCCCTGGGATCGCGGCCGTCGAGCCGCACCCGGGAGACCGCTGCGCGCGGCCGGACCTTGAGGCCGGCGGTCATCGACAGGGTGTCGGTGAGGTCCTCGGTGAAGCCGTCGGCGAGGTACTCGTCGTCCGGCGCGCCGACGTTGCGGAACGGGAGCACGGCGACCGTCTTCAGCGACGACGTCGGCGTCGGCGCGGGCGTGAGCACGGGCGCGGGCGCCGCCAGCGTGGGCGAGTTGAGCCGCCGCTGCGGCGCCGTCACCGCCTCGACCGGCGACGCGGCGACCCGGGTCGGGTTCTGCTCGATCGGCTGCGGCGCCGTCGGTGCGGCCGTGGCGGAGGACGCGGCGATGGCGGACACGAGCGACTGCGCCGGCTGCGGGGCGATCGACAGGCGCGAGCGCGCGAGCAGGAGCGCGCGGTGGGCCTCGGCCGCGCTGGCGTAGCGGTCCTCACGGCGGATCGCCATGCACCTGAGGACGACGTCCGCGACGGCGAGCGGCACGTCCGGACGGACGGAGCGCGGGTCGGGCGGCGGGGACTTGAGCCTGGACATGGCGGCCGCGATCGCGCCGGCGCCCGGCCACGCGCGCCGGTGGGTGAGGCACTCGAAGAGGATCATGCCGAGCGCGTAGATGTCGGTGCGGGCGTCGAGGTCGGGCTCGCCGGTCAGCTGCTCCGGCGACATGTACGCGGGGGAGCCGAGCACGAAGCCCTGCGACTCCGCGGCGCTCGGCCCGGACGAGGTGCGCGCGATGCCGAAATCGGTGATGACGACGCGCCCGTTCCTGTCGACGAGGACGTTCTCGGGCTTGAGGTCGCGGTGCACGATGCCCGCCGCGTGCGCGGCGCCGAGCCCGTCGCAGAGCGAGCAGCCGATGCCGATGGCCTGCTGCGACGGCATCGGGCCCGTCCGCGCGAGAACGCTGTGCAGCGACTCGCCCTCGACGCACTCCATCGTGAGGAACTTCTCGCCGTCGTGGTCGCCGAAGTCGAACGTCCGCGCCACGTTCCTGTGCGTGACGCGGCGCGCGAGCTTCACCTCCTGCCGGAAGCGCTCGAGCATGCCGGCGGAGTCAGCGAGATCACGGCGGAGCATCTTGAGGGCGACCACCTCGTCGAGCTCCACGTCGCGGACGCGGTACACGCTGCCCATGCCGCCGGTGCCGAGCAGGCCGAGGATCTCGTAGCGCCCGGCGATGCGCTGAGGCGCCGCGACGAAGCCAGACCCATGGCTCGGCTCGCTGCGCGGCTCGGTGCGGGGCGTCGGCTCGGAGGCCGTCAGTCGCCTGTCGCTCACGCGTTCAGTCTACCCATGCTGAAGGGGAGAAGTCAGCGCGAGCGAACCACCGGACAGAAAACATGAAATTCGCCGCGTCCTGCTCACCTCGACATACCTTCTTCCCGCTTCCGCTCCTGGCGTCGCTCCGTTATATGTACGCGCTCCGCGGGTGGACGAATGCAGCATCGCACCAAGCATGAGCCGTCGTCCTCTCTGCTGGAGGTGAGCCTCGATCCGGGCGAGGCGCTGCTCGCGGAGGCGGGCGCGATGGTCGCGCGGTCGCCGAGCCTGCGGACGGAGGTCCGGCTCAACGCGGGCCGCGGGGCCGGGCTCCTCGGGCGGCTCAAGGCGTTCTTCGTCGCGCTGCTCCGCAAGCTCGCGGGGGGCGAGACGTTCTTCGTGAACCGGATCGAGGCGCCGGAGGGCGGGTGGGTGTGGCTCGCCCCGCCGCTCAGCGGCGGCATCAAGCACGTCCGCCTCCAGGGAGAGACGGTGCTCTTCGGCGCGGGCTCGTACCTCGCGAGCGCGGGCGACGTCGACGTCAAGGTGCGCTGGGGTGGGCTGCGCGCCATCCTCGCGCGGGAGGGCGTCTTCTTCATCGAGGCCTCCGGCGTCGGGGATCTCTGGATCACGAGCTACGGGGCGATCGAGGAGCTCGCCTGCGACGGCTCGCTCGTCGTGGACAGCGGGCACCTCGTCGGGTTCGACGCGTCGCTCGCGCTCAAGATCAGGAGCCCTGGCGGCGGGCTCATGGGCTTCATGGTCTCTGGCGAAGGCGTGGTGTGCGAGCTCTCGGGCCGCGGCCGCGTGCTGATCCAGTCGCGCAGCGCCGGCGCGCTCGTGGGGTGGCTCGCGCCGCTGCTCCCGCCCTGAGGGAGCGGCGGAGACGTCCGATGCAGGTGAATCTCCTCTACCGTCCCTCCCAGGCCCTCGCGCAGTGCTGGCTCGACCCGGGCGAGCGCGTGTTCGCCGAGAGCGGCGCGCTCGTGGGCATGTCGACGAACGTGCGCGTGGAGACGCAGTCGGGCGGCATCATGTCGGGCTTGAAGCGGATGCTGGCCGGAGAGTCCTTCTACAGGAACGCGTTCGCCGCGGAGGGCGGGCGCGGAGAGGTGCTGTTCGCGACACCGCTGTCCGGGGACATGGCCGTGCTGGAGGTGGGTGAACGGCAATGGTGCGTCCAGAGCAGCGCCTATGTCGCGTCCAGCCCCGATGTCGAGGTGAGGACGCGCTCGTCCGGCCTGCGCGGCTTCTTCTCGGGGGCGGGGCTCTTCGCGCTGGAGACGGCGGGGCAGGGGCAGATGATCATCGGCGCGTTCGGCGCGCTCGAGGAGCTCGAGGTGAGAGGCCACGTCGTCGTCGACACGGGGCACATCGCAGCGTGGGAGTCGACGCTCGCCTGCCGGATCGGCAAGAGCACGTCGACGTGGCTCGGCACGTGGCTCTCGGGCGAGGGCCTCGTCTGCCACGTCGAGGGGAACGGCAGCCTGTGGGTCCAGTCGCGCAACGCCGGCAGGTACGGCGCGGCGATCGGCGCGCGGCTCGCCCCGCGGCAGCCCTAGAGATCGGGGGACGGCGTGCGCGACGAGATCCGAGGCAACCCCGAGTTCGGCGTGCTCCACGTGACCTTCGAGCACGCCGGCGAGCAGATCGTCGCGGAGAGCGGCGCGATGGTCGCGCGCGACGCGGCCATCGACATGAAGACCAGCCTGCAGGGCGGGCTCGCCAGCGCGCTCAAGCGCAGGATGACGGCCGGAGAGAGCCTCTTCCAGAGCACCTTCACGGCGACGGCGCCCATGCAGTCGATGCGGCTCGCGCCGGCCCCCGAGGGCTCGATCGAGCGCCTCGTGCTGCGCTCGGGCATGGAGGTGTTCCTCCAGTCGGGCGCCTATCTCGCCTCCACGCCCGGCATCACGCTCGACACGACGTGGCAGGGGGCCAAGGGCTTCTTCGCCGGCGGCCTGTCGCTGCTCCGGGCGTATGGCGAGGGGCTGATCTGGTTCTCGAGCTACGGCGGTATCCACGCGATCGACGTCGGTCGCCAGCACGAGGGTTATCTCTGCGACAACACCCATCTGCTCGCGTTCACCGAGGGCCTGAGGTACCAGGTGCGCAAGCTGTCGGGCCTGAAGGGCCTGTTCCTGTCCGGCGAGGGGCTCGTCTGCGAGTTCCAGGGGCACGGGAGGCTCTGGCTACAGACCCGGAACCCGGGAGCGCTCTCGGCGTTCCTCCATCCGTTCCGGCCCGTGGGCGGCGGCCACTAGCTCCGCCCGCCCGAGGTCCGGCCTGGCCTTCCGGGATCGCCGCGCCGGCGGGCGGCCTGCCCGGCCCGCCCGGTGCTTGCCCGGCGCGCGCGACGATCCGAGACGCGCTCGTGGATTTCGGCGCTGGCGACGGCGCGGTCCCGGCCGTCCGCCATGGGCCGGCGCGCCGTCATTGCCTTCCCGGAGGCGGACTCGCTAAAGTAGTCCCGCCTCGCTGAGGAGGCTCGTACGGCGACCGGTGGGTGCCACGGATCCACAGGGGCTCGCGGGGCGAGCCTGGCCCCGCCTGAGTACCCCGAACCCGCTATGTGGAAGCTGACGATCGAGGATGACGAGGGGAAACAGACGGGGCTCCCCCTCGCCCATGAGGAGTACGCGCTCGGACGCGGAGAGTCGAACTCGATCCGGCTGACCGATCGCAACGTCTCGCGCACCCACGCCACGCTGGCCAAGAACGGCCAGGGCTGGGTCATCCGGGATCTCGACAGCTACAACGGCACGTACGTCAACGGCGGGCGGGTCAACGGCGAGCAGCACCTGCGCCACGGCGACCTCGTGCAGCTCGGCGACTACCGCATCGAGATCGTCGATGAGGCGCTCTCGTCCGCCGTGACGAGCCCGACGCCGCCGCCGGGCAGCCGCAGCACGGCGCACCTGCCGCTCCACACCCGCCCGAACCGGCTCGTCATGGTCGTCGGCCCGACCCCTGGCGCGGAGTTCCCGCTCGACGGCGAGCGCTTCACGATCGGGCGCTCCGAGGACGCGACCATCTCGATCAACCACAGCTCCGTGAGCCGCCTGCACGCCGAGCTCATCAGCCTCGGCAGCGGCCGCTACGAGGTCGTCGACAAGCAGAGCGCGAACGGCGTGCGCATCAACGGCGTCGAGCTCAAGCGGGGCCTGCTCGAGGCGGGCGACGCGCTCGAGCTCGGCGACGTCCGCCTCCGCTTCGTCGCTGCTGGCAAGATCTTTCGCGCGGGGCCGGACGGCGGGCCTGGCGTGGCGCCGGGCGCCTACGGGAGCGTGGCCCCCTCCGCGCAGTCGTCCCGCTCGCTCGGCGGGGCGAGCAAGGCGATGGGGCTCCTGCTCGCGGTCGCCTTGCTCGTCGTCATCGCCGTGATCGTGGCCACGCGCGCCCGGTCGCACGGGTCCACGACGCCCGAGCCGGACGTGAGGCCCGTGGTGGCGGCGCAGGCGGGCGACGACGCGAAGATCCTCGACGCGGCGCAGGAGCACCTCCGCTCGGGGGACATCGACGCCGCGCACCGGAAGCTGCAGGAGATCGCCGAGACGTCGCCGGTCCGGGAGACGCCGCGCTTCAAGGAGATCGAGGAGCGCTGGGCGGAGGGGATGTTCCGGCAGGTCGAGCAGGCCGGAACCAAGGCGGACAAGCTCGCGCTGCTCAACGAGATCGCGAAGACGACGGGCGTCCCGACGGCGCTCCGCGCGCGGGTGGCCGAGATGCGGCGGCAGGTCGACCCCGAGGCGCCGCCCGAGCCGGAGCCGGTGCCGCAGCACGTCGGCTCGCCGGCGCCCTGGCTGCCGCAACCCGCGCCCGTGCCTGCGCCCACGCCCTCCGCTTCGGCCTCGGCCTCGGCGCCGGCGCCCTCGGCCTCGGGCGCCGCGCCGGCGAGCTCTGGCCTCGACTCGAGCTCGTACCCCGCACAGCGGCGGGCGCTCGAGCCGAAGGTCTGGAACGGGAAGGCGTCGGCCAGCGAGATCAAGCTGCTGCGCGCGATCTGCATCCACCAGGGCGACGCGGTCTGCCGCGACAAGGCGACGGCGGCCCTGGACAAGCTGGAGAAGAAGGGCCCGTAGCCGCCGCTTCCATCCTTCTTTCCCACGTGCGTCGATGACCTCCAGGAGCAGCACCAGGGCTCACGAGCCGGCCGTCCACGCGCCGGATGCACGCGAGGCCCACGTCCACGAGGCGCCCCCGCCGGGCGGGCGTGATGAGCGTCCGGCCGGGCGCGATGGAGGCTCCGTGCCCGTGGGCTCGCCAGCGCGGAACGGGCTCGCCTCGCCGGCTGCCCGGGCGATGGCGACGCTCGCCCTGCTCGTGCTCGTCCCCTACGCGCACCCGAGCCTGTCGCGGCTGCGGGTGCTCACGCCGCTGCCCGAGGGGGAGGGGCTCGTCGTGGTCCCGGCGCCGGCGCCGGTGGCGTCGGTGGGCGAGACGACGCTCGTCACCGAGACCACCGAGCAGGCCGAGCTGCGCCAGCCCGAGGAGGTCGCGCTGCCGGCCGCGGCCGCCGAGCTCATGCCGGCGGCGGTCGCCTCCGAGGGCAAGCCGCCGCGGCCGATCGAGGACCCGAGCGGCAAGGCGATGACGCCGTTCTTCCGCGCGCTCGCGGCGGTGGAGCGCAAGGCGCCGCAGTCGATCGCGCGCATCACCTACTTCGGCGACTCCATCGTGGCGAGCGACTTCGTGACGGCGACGCTGCGGCGCAAGCTGCAGAAGCGGTTCGGGGACGCCGGCCACGGGTTCATGCTGATGGCGAACGCCTGGCCGGGATATTTCCACAATGACGTTGTGCGCTTCGCCGGCCCTGGCTGGCAGGTGAGCCGCGTGGTGGGCCCGTTCGCCAAGGACGGGCTCTACGGGCTCGGCGGCGTGTCGTTCCGGTCGCAGGGCGCGGGGGTGTTCTCGCGCTTCGGCACCGCGGAGTCCGGGACCTACGGGCGCGCGGTCTCGCGGTTCGCCGTCGATTACCTGAAGCACCCCGAGGGCGGGCGGATGGAGATCAAGATCGACGGTGAGAGCCGCGAGATGATCGACACGCGGGCCGACGCGGCCAGCTCGGCGATCGCGACCTACGAGGTCCCGGACGGGCCGCACTCCATCGAGGTGCGGGCGCACGGCCCGGGGGTGCGGGCGTTCGGCGTCTGGATGGAGCGGGACACGCCCGGGGTGGTGCTCGACGCCATCGGCATCCAGGGCTGCCGCATCCGCTTCCTCGACAAGAGCGACGACGCCCATTTCGCCGAGCAGCTGCGCGCGCGGAGCCCGTCCTTGACGGTGTTCCACTACGGCATGAACGAGAGCGAGGACGGCGAGCTGTTCCCGCTCGATCAATACGAGTCGACGATGAAGGCGGTGCTCGAGCAGGTGACCGCGGCGCTGCCCGGGTCGTCGTGCCTGCTCGTGGGCCCGATGGACCGCGCCGACAAGAAGGGCGAGGTCTACCGGAGCCGCCCGGTGATCCCGAAGCTCGCGGCGATCCAGCGCAGGGTGGCCGGGCAGGTCGGCTGCGGCTACTTCGACACCTTCGGCGCGATGGGCGGCTCGGGCTCGATGGGGATCTGGGTCCAGCGCGGGCTCGGCGGCGCCGATCTCGCGCACCCGTCGGGCGCGGGGGCCGAGGTCATCGGCCGCTGGCTGTACCTGGCCTTGATGGACGCCTACGAGGGCTGGAAGGCGAACGCCGCGCGGCCCTGAGGCTACGCGGCCTCGAGGTCATCGGACTTCGGCGCCGCCGGCTCGTCCGCGGCGCGCCGCCTGTGCTCCCGGGCGATGCCGGCCACGACGCCGAGCCACACGAGCGCGAGGGCGATATTGACCATCGCGAAGTGGCGTGTGGAGAGCGCGAGCACCTGGCCGGCGATCACCCCGCCGGCGGCGAGCACGTCGCCCGCGCGGACGACGAAGGTGTCGATGGCCGCCTTGGCGCTGTACTTGGCGTCGCGGCCGACCGGCAGGAAGAGCGCCTGCCGCGCTGTGTTCTGGATGGAGTAATCGGTGCTGTTCTCCGCGATCTTCGCGACGCGCACGACGGCGAGCGCCGGCAGGACGGCGAGGGACGCGTAGCCGAGCAGGGCGATGGCCGGGAGGATGAACAGGGCGAATCGCACGCCGAGGTACTTGAAGATGCGGGAGACGAAGAAGAGCTGCAGGACGACGCCGAACGTGTTGACCCAGTAGAAGAAATCCCCCTTGAAGGTCCCGATGATCGCGCCGAGCGCCGCCTTTTTCCCCTTCTCGGTGTGCGGGTGGACGAGCCCCGCCTCGGCGCCCTCGACGATCTTGCCGCCTGCCTCGACGTCGAACGCGCCGCCCTTGACGGCGGCGATCTTCCCTTCGAGCAGGCGCGACGCCTGCGGATCGACGAGGTAGACAGGCGCGCCCGCCGCGAGCGGCGCGCCCGGGGCCGCGCCGGCGTGGGCCGCGTCCGGCGCGCCGCGCTGCTCGCTTCCCGTGTCGAGCGCGCTCGTGGCGGACTCGATCAGGGTGCGATCGAGGATGTACTCGCCTGTCGAGTTCACCCAGTTGAGGACGAGCGTCAGGCCGGCGATGAGGAGCAGATAGCGGTCGCCCGCGATGATCTTGAAGCCGCCCGCCGCGCCCCCGGGCGGCGCGTCGGCCTTGTCCGCGGCGCCCTTCGAGCCCGCGAGGTCGTCGCGGTGGACGAGGTAGGTGAGCCCCAGGCAGGCGAGCAGCACGCCCGCCGCGAGGAGCATCATGTTGTAGGGGCCGATCGGCACGTAGACGCGCTTCGCGATCTGCGCGCCGAACATGGCGCCGAGCGAGCTCCCGATGCCGACGATGGCGAAGAGCCGCTTGCCCTGCTCGGGCGTGTAAACATCGTTGGCGAAGGACCAGAACTGCGCGATCACGGTGAGGTTGAAGCAGCCCACCCACAGATAGAAGGGCACCCCGAGGGGGACGCCGAGGCGCGCGAGGAGGAAGAAGAGGACGAGGTTCGCGGCGAAGAAGAGCGTGAGCGCCGTGGTGAGCTGCATGCGCCCGAAGCGCCTGGCCAGGGCGCCATAGGCGCGGACCACGCCCACGAGGAGGAGCGCCTGGCCCGCCGCCGCGTAGGCCTTCACCTCGGCGCCGTCGAGGTCGAGCCGCCGCCCGCCGATCTCGAGCCCGCCGCCCGCGAGGATCAGCGGCTCGCGGACCACCTTGAGGAGGTAATAGCCCGTGAGCAGGAGGAACACGTTCAGCGTGAGGACGAGCACGCTGAAGACCTCGCGCGGCTTCACCTCGGCGAAGATCGCAAGGAGCCTTTGAAGCACGCCCCGGGCCCGTGTCTCGTTCTCGCCTGTGCTCGCCACCCGCCGCTCCATGCCCGGAAGACCGCCGTTCTGGCGGCACCGGCACAGGACCGATGCCGAGCGCGGGAGGCTATCGAGACTGGTCCCGGCCGGCAACCTCCCTCTCGCGTGTGAACCGCCGCACCCGCCGCGCCGTCGCGTGGACGTTCGACAGGCGCGCGCCGCGCAGACAGGCGTCTCTCGGGTCGGGAACTCCGCTATGCTCCCGCGCCGCGACGTGTTTCCGTGCGAGAGGCGAGGCGGATTGGGCACCAACGAGAAGGGACCGACGCGCGCGCTCGGCATGGCCTTTCGGCGGCGCGCGGCCGCGCTCGCGAGCTGCGCTGCGCTATCGCTGTGCGCCGAGGCACAGGCCGCGCCGGCAGAGCCTGCTACGCCGGCGGCGCCTCGCGCGCCGGCAGAGCCTGCTACGCCGGCGGCGCCTCGCGCGCCGGCAGAGCCTGCTACGCCGGCGGCGCCTCGCGCGCCGGCAGAGCCTGCTAGACCGCCACGGCCTCCCGCCGCGGCGCGGCTTTCGCCCGGCGCGAAGCGCCCTGTGCCGGACTACGACGGTCGCCCGGACGAGGCGACGAGCGCCGGCGACGCGCTGCTCTGGGTGCCGCGCGTCGTGTTCTTCCCCGCCTACCTCGCCAGCGAGTACCTGGTCCGGCGGCCGCTCGGCGTTCTCACCGTCGCGGCGGAGCAGGGCGAGTGGATCAAGGAGCTCAAGGACATCTTCACCTTCGGGCCGAACAACAACATCGGCGTCGTCCCGACGGCGCTCTTCGACTTCGGCTTTCGCGCCAGCGTCGGCGTTTACTTCTTCTATGACGACCTGTTCGTCCCCGGCAACGAGCTCCGCGTCCACGCCGCGACCGGCGGGGTCGACTGGTGGAGGCTCACGGTCGCCGACCGGATCCCCCTCGGAGGGCGCGCTCACCTGAAGCTCCGCGGCGAGGCGGACATCCGGCCTGACTGGCTGTTTTCTGGGATCGGTCCCAGCTCGCTGGAGCGCAGCTGGGCCCGCTACAGAGCCCGCAGCGTCGAGGGGACCGCGACGCTGCACGCCGATTTCGGTGCGTTCAGCTTCGTCGAGGCGACAACCGGCGCGAAGACCGTCGACTTCCGCGACGCCTGCTGCAAGCCGACGGTCGGCTTCCGGGTCGCGCGCGGCCGTTATCCGATGCCCCCGTCGTACGACACCGGATATACGGCCTACCGGATCGGGGGCCGCGCCGGCCTCGACTCGCGCCTGCCGCGCCCGGCGCGGGGCCACGGCGTCCGGCTGGAGCTGTCCGGAGAGCACGCCGTCGACCTGGAGCGGCCGCTGGAGAGCCGGTGGCTCCGCTACGGCGGCTCGCTGGGCGGGTTCGTCGACCTCACCGGGCACGATCGCATCGTGAGCCTCGTCCTCTCGGCGGCGTTCGCGGACCCGCTCGGCGCCGCGGAGGTCCCCTTCACCGAGCTCGCCGAGCTCGGCGGCGACGCGCCGATGCGGGGCTTCCGCGAAGGGCGCCTCCGCGGGCGGAGCGCCGCCGCGGCGACGCTCGAGTACCGTTATCCGGTCTGGGCGTTCGTCGACGGCACGGCGCAGGTCGCCGCGGGCAACGTGTTCGGCGAGCACCTCCGCGATTTCGATCTCGACCTGCTCCGCATGTCGTTCGTGCTCGGCCTGCGCACGAGCGGCGAGCGAGACCACTCCATCGATGTCCTGATCGGCTCGGCGACAGAGACCTTCGAGCAAGGGGCCGGCCTGCAGGAGCTGCGGTTCATGGTCGGCGCCACCCACGGCTTTTGATCGAGCGGCGGCGAATGTCCGGCGGGGACCTGAAGCATCCCCTCGAACTTTCGGGAAAATTCACAGGGAGGCGGGGAGACGGGGAGTAAAATCCCCAAAATCTCCCCGTCTCCCCGCCTCCCTGTTCAATTTCTCTTTAAAAATGAGGGCGATTGTCAGGGTGAGGACCTCAGTTGGGCGGCTCGGCGTCGTCGGGGCGCTCGATGCCGACGAGCTTGTAGCCGCGGCGCGGGCCGAGGTCGTAGAGGTGGGCGCGCAGCGGACCGGGCGCCTGCCCGTTCAGGACATCGATGATGGCGTAGCGCGAGGGCGCGTCGTCGGGCGCGCCGCCGTCCGCGGCGATGTGGGGGAGCGAGAGGCACACGCGACCGTCCGGCGAGGGGCGCACGACAGGCCGGGCGCGCAGGGCGAGCGACTCGCCGGCGTACATCGCGGCCTCGTAGCGGAGGTCTTGCGGGCGCGCGACGCCGGTGCGCCGCGCGAGATCGACGCCGCACAGCGCCTCCGATGAGGCCAGGGCGACGTCGGCGAGGGGCGACAGGCGCGTCAGGTACCGCGCCATGATCGCGCGCTGTCGCGAGAGGAGCTTGCCGATCAGGAACGCGGTGTGCCGCGGCGCCGTGAAGTCGCCTGTCTTCACGGCGGCCTCGATGAGCTCCGGCGTGAAGCGCGCGAGCGTCCGGGCGGCCCAGGCGCCGTCGAGCTCGGTCATCCGCCCGAAGGCCGGGTTGGGGTAGCCGCCGCGCCAGGCCTCCGGCCGGAAATCGCGATCGCTGAAGAAGCCGAAGATGTCGCCCTGCGGATCGTGGCTCGCCCGGTCCCACGGCCGCTCGGGGATGCCGAGCGTCACGAAGTCGAGGAGCGCGTACTCGACGTCGAAGTAGAAGGCGTGGCCGAGGCGCTTCGAGATCTCCTCCCACTCCCACTCGCTGCCGAAGCAGTCGCCGAGATCGATGTAGTAGTGGCGCACGTGGCCCGGCGACGCGTCCTTGTCCTTCGGGTGCTCGGCGAGCCAGACATCCATCGAGTTCTGCTCGCGCGAGTCGAAGTGGTTGAGCCAGGCGGCGAGCAGGCGCCCCCCGCGCAGGTCGCGCCGGTCCTCGTGCGGGATGACGTCGTTCGGATCGTCCTCCCGGGTCCCCTCGTACCTGAACGGGCCGATCGCGCGGCCCGGGAGCCAGCGCGAGGCGACCATGCGGACCCGGTCGCCGCGCTTCGAGGCCTTGGCGAGCACGCCGTCGAGCGCCGCCTGATCGAAGGGCCTGGCGACACCGCTGTTGTCGGTCACGGTGAGCCCGGGCGACAGCTTCAGGATCGACGGCTTCAGGTAGACCACGCTGTCGCACGGCGCCCAGAAGCCGGCGGCGTGGTAGAGGCGCGCCGCGATGGCGGTTGCGCCGGTGGCCCGCTCGGGCTGGTCCGAGGGGTCGGCCTTGAGCATGAACTTGCCGACGCCCTCGACCTTGACCCGGAAGCCGGGGTTCGCGCCGTTCGGCTTGCCCATGTCGATGACCCAGGACCCGTCCGGCGCCTCGGGATCCAGCGTCTTGTCGCCGCACGGCCCGCGCACCAGCTCCTCGGCGGAGAGCGGCCGCTTGCCGAGCCGGTTCGTGAACCAGCTCGAGTCAGGCACCTCGTCGACGCTGTTCACGTTGGCCGCCTCGCCCCCTGGATCCACGGCGAAGAACCGCGACACCGGGCGGAAGACGAGGTTGTCGGCGGCGTCCCACGCGAACGAGGACTCATAGGACGCGGGCGAGCAGAGGCGGTGCTGCGGATCGTCGCTGGGCGCCTCGGGATCGGGCCGGCAGGGCAGCGAGACGGGGCTCAGGTCGGCGTCGCGCCAGACCGGATCGCGCAGGGGGAACCGGCGCACGTCGCCGCTGCACGCCGCGCTGAGCAGGGCGAGCAGCGGGAGAGCGCGGGTGAGCGGCGCCTTGAGCATCGGCGGGGGATGGTAGTGGAGAGGGCGGGCGCTCGGGGCGGTTTTCGGCGAATCAGGCGGGGCGAACGCGGGTGCGCGCGGGCGAACGCGGGCGAGCTCGGGCGAACGCCAACGATGGCGGGCTCGTCAGAAGCCTTCTTGCCGGAGCCGCGCGATCACGGAGCGGTAGAAGTCGATATAGAGCCAGGGGTTCCCGTCGCCCGGACTCTGTCCGAAGAGCTGGCCTATCTCGTCGAAATGGTCGGCCGGGATACAGCCCCAGAAGTCCCCCCACCGCGCGTCCCGCGCGCGCACCAGGCCGTCGTTCGGGAACGACTCGCCGATGCCGCCGTCGAGCAGGGTCTCGGTCAGCGACAGCAGCGGGTGGACCGGGTCGAGGCCGTCGTCGAACTGCGCGACGAAGGGCGCGGGGGTGAGCGTCGTGCAGTCCCTGCCGCCGCGCGCGCGGTTCGTCCGCCCGCCGAAGGAGGCATAGAACACCCCGGGAGCATCGGTGAACCTCGCGTTGAACTCCGCGATGCCTGGCGTCGAGAACTGCTCGAGCGCAGCGAAGACGCTCGTCTCGTTGCCTATCTGATCGTAGAGCGGCGCGCCGATCGCGTTGATGAGATCGTCCAGGATGTCCTGCAGGCGCTCGTGGGCGACGAGCTCGAGCGCCACGTCGGCGACCTTCGAGCCCAGGTGGGGTGTGGCGACGGTGACAATCGAAGCGACGAGATCGGGCCTGTCGTGCGCGACAACGCGTGCGTCGAGCCCCCCCTGCGAGTGGGCGATGATGTTCACCTTCTCGTGGCCTGTCGCGTCCAGGATCTGCTCGATCCGCGCGAGCAGCTGCGCGCCGCGGACCTCGGAGCTGTTGAACGGGTCGACGGCGGGCGTGAAGATCGTCTCGCCGCTCTCGGCGAGGGTCTCTTTGAGGTTGTAGAAGTAGCTGACGTATCCCGCGCCCGCGAAGTCCTCGAATCCGAAGAAGCCGTGAGCGAGCACGATGGGATACGGCGGCCCGAGCTTCCCTGACGGCCAGCCGCCGCCGACTTCGCCCGGGTCGTCCGACAAGCCCGAAGAGCTCGCCCAGCCGCCCGAGGCGGAGCCGCCGCCCGCGCCCGTCAGCACCTCGCCGGTGCTCGCCGGCGGATCGAACTGCTCCCCGGCCGCGCTGCAGCCCGCGAGGAGCGCACAGGAGACGACCATCGCACACTCTACGAGACCAGCGATCACCCACTGTCGCATTGACGAGCCCCCGTGTGAGACTTGCACTTACGCGAACCACCAACAGGCGATGACGAGGATGCTTATGAAGAAAGATCCAGCACGACCACCTCCTGCCGGAATCAGCTCAGACTCTGCTGATGGGATGCTGATGTCAAGCGCTGTCGGAAATTTGAACCATTCGTGGTCTGCAGTGCATTGCGTCGCGGGCGGCGTTGCGAGCAGCGGTCGGCTTCCTGCAATGGGTCACGGGTTTTGACGCCGTGCTGGCGCGTCGCGTCGCGGCTCGACGTTGTTTTTCCATGCGGAGGGGCGGGCTGGCTCCGGTAGGTTCGTGGGCCATGCGATCTGTCCAGAGCTCGTTTGCACTTGTCCTGGTGGGTACCCTGGCCGCTTGCGGTGGCGCGGCGCCTCCTCCGTCGGAGCCGGATCGTGCGGAGGCCGAGGTGGCTGCTGCGGCGCCGGCCGCGAAGGAGGGTGAGGCGGCGGAGGGTGAAGGTGGGAAGAAGGAGGAGGACGCCGCGGCGGAAGCGTCACGGCAGATCCCGACGACGTGCGAGCAGCGGGGCAACGAGTGTTTGCCGCCGGTGGCGTTCGTGAAGCGGCTCTGCAGCGGGTTCCATCCGGACGTGGCGCTCACCCTGTTCGCGAAGGGGTCGCCGTTCACGCGCGGGTACCTGACGCGGGACACCGACGCGGTGAACGCCTCTGGCGGGTCGTCCTCGAACGACAAGCTGGTCTTCGATGAGGAGGTGCTGATCCTCTATCACCGGGAGCCGGAGACCGGGGGCATGGTCGTGAGCGGCGCCGGGGGCGGCTACGAGGTCCTGCGATGGGACGGGACGTGCGCCACGCTGATGGCGGAGGAGGTCCGGCAGCACGTGCCGCCGAAGCCGAAGTTCGCGGCGATCCCGTGGAAGAGCCTCGATCAGAAGACGCGCGACGCGTTCCTGGCCGACGAGAAGACGGGCAAGCTCATCATCGAGCGGAAGAGAGAGTGCAAGGGCGCGACGATGGGGGCGGTCACCGCGAAGTGCGAGAAGGTCGACAAGCAGATGGCGGCGGCGCTGATCGAGTACGTGCGGAACGGCGGGGCGTTGCCGGCGCCGGGTCCGCTGCCCTGAGGGGCGGCGGGCGGTGGCGGGGCGCTCCCGGATGGGGTGGGTGGGAGCGCCGCCGGGCCGATGAGGGACGGGGGACCGCGGTCGCGGTCGGCTACTCCGGCTTGTCCTTGGGCGCCACGTAGTCGGGCGGGAGCTGCGCGGCCTCGTTCCCGCCGGTGAAGAAGTACTTGTCGAGCTCGGTCATCCAGATCCGCTGGCCGGCCTCGGAGATGAGGTCGAGGCGGTACTCGTTGATGAGCATCTTCGAGTGCTCGAGCCACATCCGCCACGCCTCCTTCGAGACGTTGTCGAAAATCCGCTTGCCCAGCTCGCCCTTCAGCGGCGGCTTCTCCAGCCCCTCCGCCTCACGGCCGAGCTTCACGCACTGGACCATCCTCGCCATAAGTTGCCCGACTCCTTTTCCTTTTCGCGGGCTTCTTAGCCGAGCCGCGAGGAGCCGTCGAGAGCGGGAGGCGTGCCGGCGAGGTCAGCGGGGGCCGACCAGAGCGGAGCCCGACCGGAGCGGGCGGACGAGCGGCGGCAGCAGGTTGAGGCAGGGGGCGGAGGGCAAGGCCGACGGAGGCGCCTGGAGGCAGCAGCAGGCAGGAAAGCCGGGAGGATCGGACCAACGGGCCCCGAGCGACGCACGGCGACGTCCGCGACGGCGTCAGCGACGGAACGATCTGGCGCCGAGGGGTTGACGGCGGCACGGTTTCTAGCAATATTCGGTCCGTCTGAACGAACCACGAGGGGGCGATCGGCTTCGACGTGGGGACTGAAGGTCTGTCTGCGTGCTGGCGGCTCCTGCTCCGCCTATCAAGCGGGACGTTACAAGTGCGAACGACAACGCATACGCTGTCGCGGCCTAATAACCGCTAAGCCATCCGAGGAGAAGGTCGTCCTAGTACTCTAAGGGTGTCAACCACAGGGCTGGGTCGCGTGAGGACGCCCTCGATAACGCGGCCGAGATTCAGTGAGGGATAGGTCGTAGCCGAATCTACGAACGCCGTCGCCGGCGCATGGCGACTACGCACGTGAACGAAGGTAGACTGGATGCCTTGCGGACCCGGGTTCGATTCCCGGCGCCTCCACCATGATTCCGCGCACTTGCGCGCTTTCTGGACGATTCCCGGACGAAACACCACCCTCCCACAACGAGAGAGGTAGCGGCGGAAAGACGTCGCCGAACCCCGCGCGGACGGCTTCGGCCTCGCGGATGTAGCCCTGCGTCGTCTGGAAACCGGCATGGCCGGCGCGCTGCATGATCTTGAGCGGGTCGTCCCCCCGGATGGCAAGCCAGGTGATGCCGGTGGCGCGGAGGTCGTGCCAGGTCATGTTCTTCCGCGTCGCGTCCGCCGCGAAGAGCTCGGACCGGTCCAGCCGCGCCGCGGTCATGAACCCGCGCAGGGCGCGTGCCAGGTGGCGATCGTCGGGGAGCCGGATGACGCGGCCCCGGCCGCCTGACTCGGCGTGCATGGCGCGCAGGAGGGGCATCAAGGCCGGCTCGATGGTGAAGCGGCGGGTGGTGCCCGTCTTGGTCGATTTGGCGCCGCCCTCGCGGTCCAGGCTGCGGTGCACGTGGACGATGCCGCGCTCGAGATCGATGTCGTCCCACGTCAGGGCGCGGAGCTCGCTCGCCCGCACGTAGAGGTAGGTCGCGAGCGCCACGGCGCGGCGCCACGCGATCGAGATCTTCGGGCTCGACACGAGCGGCAGGAACTCCGACGGGTAGAGGTACGCCTTCGCCTTCTTGATGCCCCGGTCCGGCCCGCGCACGTCCGCGGCCGGATTGCTGGAGAGGACGCGCAGCGAGAGCGTCTTGGCGTTGCAGGCGTCATCGAACAGCTTGGAAACGAGCCCCCATGTGTTCACCGCGGTTTTCCACGACTGCTCGCCGGCTCGCACCGAGGTATCGAGATGTTCGACGAACGCCTCGACATCACGCCGGGTCACAGCGGTTATCGGCTTGTCGCCCAGCTGAGGAAACAGCCACTTCCGCAGACGTCCGCGGTCGCCCGCCGCAGACGTCAGACCCCGCTCTTCTCGCACCGCGGTCCAGCGCTCGACCCACGCGGCCACGGTCTCACCCGCGGGAGCCGCTGCGGTGCGGCCCCGCCGCGGCTTGGTGGCGCCCGTGGCGCGGGCGGTCTCCGAGAGGCGCTTGGCGCGGTCGCGGGCGCGAGCCTCGGAGTAGCCGGCAGGAAAGCAGAACCACTGCCGCGAGCCATCCTCCAAGGTGATGCGCGCGTCCCAGTGATCGCGGTGGCGTTGAAGCGTTCCGGTGCGAGGTCGGGGCATGCGTCGGTGTCTCCGTCAGGGCGCGGCAGGCGCGGTCTACTTCTGCTTCGCCTCCCACGCGCGCAGGGCGTGGGCGAGCGCTGCCACCTTCTCGGGGGGCAACGGCGGCTTCGTGGCGTTCTGCGTGTGAAAGCGGCTGACCTGGGACCGCTCGACACCGGAGAGCTTCGCCAGCTGGGCTTGGGTAAGGCCCCGCTCGAAACAGCGGGCCATGAGCTCGCGGACGTCGCTCTCGTTGCTCTCGCGAGCGGGAGAGCGCGCGGGCGGAGCCGCGGGCGCGGGGTCTGCCGCAGGCTGGCGCAGCGTCGAGATCAAGCCCTTGATGACCGACGACCGCGACACCTTGTCCGCGAGGCCGGGCGGCGCGACGGTGCGCTGGCGCTCGACCTCTGCATCCACGGTCTCGACCTCTCCCGGGGTGAGCCGGACGTGGACCATGACACCGGCAACGGTGCTGCGGTCTTCCTTCGGGGGGCGGCCCATGCGTGCCATGCTCTTGATCCTTTCCTTCACGGCTTCGTCGACCTCTCGACGCTCTTCTCCGGAGACGATGCGAACGATCGCGCAGAACCGCGGCCAGGGCTGCGCGAGCGCCCACGCGCGGAAAGCGCCGGGCGGGTCCGCGTGCTTCAGGATCTTCTGGCAGAGCTCGCGGGTCGCTGGGTCGGGGTTCGGCTCGGCCAGGGCATGCCGGACCGCTGCGCTACCCCATATCTTGCACGCGATAGAGAAGCTCACTCTCTCGACCTCGCGAGCACCTTTCGCACGGTTTCAGCCGCCCAGCTACCGCCCCGCTTCGTCCGATACCCCTCGTCGGTCAGGGTCGCGGCGATCTCGCGCAGGGAGAGGCCATCGGCGCGGAGCGCGAGGATCCGATCCACGGTCGCAGCTTCATCCTGCACGCGGGCGATGATGCGCCGGCCGTCCGCATCGGCCTCCCCGGTGTGAACCCACCCGAGCGCCGCCCCGCCGAGCCGCACGCCATCGGCGCGGAGCTGGGCCAGCGCGTCGCGCGTGCGCTCGGCGGTCGCTTCGCGCTCCCACTGCGAGACCGACGCGAGGACGTTCAGCACGAGGCGCCCCGCGGCAGAGCGCGTGTCGATCGAATCGGCGACCGACAGGAGCGAGAAGCGATCGGCGAAGTATCGGGCGATCAACGTGTCGAGGTCGCGCACGCTGCGCGTGAGGCGATCGAGCTTCGCCACGAGCAGGGCGGAAGCCTGGCCAGCATCGAGCATGCCGAGGGCACGTTGCAGGCCGGGGCGGTCGAGCGTCTTGGCGCTGACGCCGGGGTCTTCGATGATGTCCACGAGGTCGAGATCCATGGCCGTCGCGTAGGCTTCGAGCTTCGCCCGCTGCGCCGCGAGGCTCACGCCACCGTCCGCCTGATGTTCGGTCGAGACCCGCACGTAACCGATCGCCCTCGTCCGCTCGCCCATATGTATATTATGTATCTCAACATGTATTCGGTCAAGGGGGATTGCGATCGAGCTCCGCCGACATCACCCACGACTGCGACGCGGGCGCGGGCACCTCCTCGCGGATCGTGCTCCACGCGACCGCGGCGGCGTCGCGTGCATGCTCGCTGGACCGGGCGGGCCAGCCGGCGACCCGCGCGCGGATGGCGGCGGCGAGCGCGGCGTCACCTGCCCTGGCGCATCCCAGGGCCGAGCGCACCGCCTGGAGCGTCGCGGTGCGCACGATGAGCCCACGCGCCGCCGCGAGGCCGGCGAGCTCGGCCCCGACCCACGAGGCGCCACAGAGCTCGCTGGCCATGGCAGGACCGAACCGCGGGCGGGGGAAGACCCGGACGACGCGCTCGACGGCGACCAGCGCGGGGCGGTAGCGCGAGAGCAGCGCCCCCGCGGCCGCGCGCAGGGCATCGAGCCCGGAGTCTCCCGCGAGGTCGACAGGGAGCACGCCGGAGCCCACGTGCCGCGCCCCGCGCGCGTCCGCGCCGAGCGCCGCCCATCCCACGCGAGCGGCGCCAGGGTCGAACCCGAGCACGATGGTGTCCATCGGGAAAGCCTCACGTCCCCCAGCACGCGGCATGCCGGCCCGCGCTGATTTACTCGTGGGTAAATCAGCGCGGGCCGGCATGCCGCGTGCGGGGGACGTCGGAAGAACAATGTCCTATCACCGCCCTGTCAAGATATTTCGTGTACGAAGAATCAGGCGCCATCGTAGCCTCGTGGATCGGAGCGACGGCGCGCTCCGTTCGCGTTCCGCTCCGACTCTCCGCCGTGGGCCGGGAAGTTGATGGCGACGAGCACGCGGGGCCCTGGCTCGCTGCCAGCGTCGCCAGCCGAGGACCACGAGCGCCGGAGCTCGGCAGGGCAGGAACGCCCTTCCGTGCCACGCCGATCTCGATCACCGCCCCGCGCGGAGCCGCGTCGGAGCCGATGAGCCATCCGAGCCCGTCATACGCGATGCGCGCCGTCTCGACGTCGCCCGCCGCGTGCGCCGCGATCATCCCTTGGATCAAGTGTTCGACCATCATCATCCGCGGATCGGCCTGCTTCACACTGGATCTGTCCGCCGCAAGCGCCTCTGCGGTCTCCGAAGCGGCGCCGCCCAGCCGCGCCCATCCGGCACTCACGCGCGCCGTGACATCGACTGCCGCCTCCGGAGCGTTCACGGTGTGAAGGAACGCTCGGATGTGGCGCTCGGCTTCGTCTTGGGAGATCCCCGTTCCGGCCAAGCGCGAGACCATGGTGCCGATGACCTGAGGCCACGTGGCGCCGCCCCGAGCTCGATGCATGCGCACCGCGGGGAGCGCTCCGGACTGCGTGAACACGGCTTGTTGTAGAACCGCCCAGCGTGGATCCGTCTTGCAGCGCTCCCTGCGCGTTGCTGTTCCGGGGAGGACAAGACGCAGCGTCTCGCGGGTGAACCTCTGCCACACGGGATCAAGACGTTCGGGCAACGACGACGGCGAGCGTAGGCCGAGCTCGGTCAGCTGGCGGCCGCGCAGGCGAATCTCCGTCCGCCAGACTTGCCCTTCCCCGTCCCAACCGTGCGCCATCCACCCCGCGCGCTCCATGGCGGGGCGTGCTGAATCGCGCTTCCTACGCAGGTCATCTGTCTTGTTGTAGAGCGCAAAGATCAGGTTTCGCCTGTCGCCGATATGCAAGCCCGTGACTATGGGGCCGTTGCGCGTCCGCCGCATCTCGGTGCAGAAGCTGCTCATGCGGCGCAGCCGGCCGACGAACGCCGCCCGATCGGCCTCGCTGAACGTCGTGCCTGCGACATCGACGCAGAGATCGAGCTCTTGGACCTGGCCCACTGGTGCCTTGGAGCCGGGGGCGGCGAAGTGCGCGGCGATCGTGTCGGCGTGGTTCACGGCTTCCGCCAAGGGACGCGACGCGAGGAACGGAACCGCCAGATCCACGACGATGTCACCCTCCCCGACGAAGATCCGGCCGCTCGGACCGACCGCGGAGAACGGTTTCCCCCGCCTGCCCTGCCGCTCGACCGCGAAGCGCTCGCCTGCGATCACGACGCACGCCCCGCCGCTGCGCGCTTCCAACGTGGCGCGCGCCAGCTCTTGCAGCGCCGCGGGGCAGACGCACATCCGGTAGCGGATCGCCAGCGCATCCACCCGTGCCCCGACGACGTAGGGGCTGCTCCCGGCGTGCGGGGCGGTGGTGTTTGAACACCCCTTCATAAGGCTGCCGTCCGGTCACCTTCGGCCAGCGCGGCGGTTCGCCGGTGGGAGCTGAAGACCCGCGTCGATGAGCAGCGCGCGATCGTCGTCTGCTTCGTCTACGGGCTTGCGTTCGCGAGGCACGATCTTCCGGCTCTCGATCCAGGTAGCGACGTCGGTCCAGAGCGCCGCGACTTCGCGCCCGCGTTTGAACGTGTGGAAGTGCCCGCGACGATGGGCGTTCAGAAACGCCCGAGCGGAACCGAGGGGGTTCGACTTCGCGGTCGCGTAGTGCGGCGTCGGCTGCGCCACGGCGCCGCCTGTCTCTACAGCATCTGCCTGCGCGCGCAGCGTGCGGGCCTGCACGTCGAGTGCATCAGCCTGCACGCGCAGCAGCGTCGCGACATCCACGGCGACTTTCACGGCGTACGCTCCGGTGCCCGCTGAGCGTGCTCGATCTGCGCCAGCCGGATTCGGATGCCCTGCTCTGCGATCCTGGACTGCGGGATGCCCGTCGCCTCCGACAGCGCGCGGAGCCGCTCGCGCAGATCGACCGGGATCGTCAGGTTCGAGGGGCGGCGCCGGGGCCGCCCCTGCCGACCAGAGTTCTTGTGCGCGTTGTTCTTCATCTGCACGCGCATCGAGCCGCACGGCCGGGCGACGAGCAAGCCGCTACATAACGCACCCCCTCGTGCGTTATGACCTGCGCCCCCGGCCGGCTAGGCCGGACGTCGCCGGCGCGCCCGAGACGCCCGCATGCGTTCCGGCGCGTCGAGCGCGTTGTGCGGGTCGATCCCGGCGACCTTGAACGCCTGCCTCGCGACCTCTTCGACGTCGCTCTCTGGATCGATGCCATCCGGTCCGAAGTGCTCGGCAAGCCGTTCAACAAGAGCCGAGACCTGCTGTTCAAAATCGGCCCGTAAGCGCTGGCTATGAAGAATTGCCTTCGCAAGAAAGTGATAGGAGGGGATTTGAATCCTACGCCCTTCGCGGGTCAGAGCATGACCGGGCGTTCGGATGGCGCTCAGCACGAATTCCCGACGCGTAGGTTTCCGCTGTTTCTCGAACCGCAAGACCGATTTGACCATGGCTTGAAGCAATTTGTTTGCATGGCGCGCCCCACCATCCTGGCCATGACGCGCGATATCTCCGTGCGCCCGTTCCAGCGCGGCAAGGATCTGGCTCATCTCAGGATAGGGGTAGCCCGGGTTCGTCCCCTGAATAAAAGTATGAAGTCCCAGGTTGTAGGCCCAGAGCGCGCGATGCACTGTATAGGGACTGTTGATCGATGCTATGAGCATCAGGAGCGTATCCGCGAAATCTTCGGGCGAAAGCTGAGCCGACGGCGGCTCGGCCTCGGGCGGCTGCGGAGCCGCTCCCGCCTTTCGTTGGCGTGTGGGAGCGGCCCTGCTCGCCTTGCCGCCGTTGCTCTTCGCCGCCTTGTCTTTACCTGCGCCCGCGCCTACCCTTTTTGAAGCCACAGTCACCTCGTGCGTGATTGTCTGCGGCCGGGAGGCTCCACCCTCGCCGGCCGCATCCTTTCGAGCCTACAGCATGTGGGAGTGATCTCAGGGCCGCACGACCGGGGAGCGATCGAACCCCGGCGTCGTCGGCGGTGGCGATGCTGAGGCCGGCGGGCTGCGCCGCGCTTCGCCAGGCGTGCGTGGGGGCGAGGCTCCGCGTAGCTCGCCCGGCATGCGCCGCCCGTGGAGCGCCTACCTGTCGTGCCGCACGAAGTGCCGCTCGATGGCGTCGAGGATCTGCAAGGCGCCGCGCGCTTCGGCGACGGCCTCACGTTCGGCGCGCGTGCGGTCCTCGTTGCTGGCGGCGCCCGGCCTACTCCCAGGTCCGCCAGACCCGCCGCGTGCGGCGCTCCGGGCCCCTGCCGGCTGCGATGTCAGCGAGAACTTCGCCCGGGGAGCGACGCTCGCGCATCGCGATCATGGCGATGATGCGGGTGAGCGGGACGCTGCGGTCGGTCCTGGCGGGCAGCAAGCCGTCGTCCCGCCACCCCGTCGCGTCGAGGTAGCGGTCGATCTGCGCGGGCGTGATCGAGCGCGTGACGGGCTTCCCGGGCACGGTCACGCGCACGCGCCGCTTCGGGTCGCGGGGCTTCATCGGCGCCACCTCCGCAGCTTCACGGCCAGCGCTTCGCGCGCGATCCGAAGCCTGGACGCTGCCGTGCTCGGGTTCATCCGGCGCCGCTTGGCGTACGCGACGAGCGACTCCGGGCTGTCGACCGAGAGCAACGCCTCAACCTGCCAGGGCGGCAAGCTGGCCATCGCGTCCAGCACCTCACGCGCCTCGATCTGGGCGTGCATGTCGACGCCGACGGGCTCGCGGAGCAACCCGAGGGGCGAGGGATGGAGCACGGCGCGGCGCGCCCACGCGCTGTGCACGTAGTGCGAGGCGAGGCGCCAGGCGATGCCGTGGAGCCACTTCCGCAAGGCGTCGCGCGGCTTGTCCCGCGGGTCCGGGCGGTAGAGCCCACGGCGGACGGCGTTCCAGGCGTTCACGAGCACCTGCTGCTCGACGTCCGCGCGGTCGCGCTTCGGGATGCCGGCGAGCGTCGCCAGGACGATGCCGCGCTCGGCAAGGATCTCTGCCATCGACGGGCGCTTCCGGGGATGTCGTGCGGCAGGCGGGCGTCCGGCCCCCTTCCGCCGGCGCTTCACGCGCGCCTCCTGTGGTCCTCGTGGGGGAATCGCGGGCCGGCGGGCTCGCCTGCGGAACAGGAAGCGGACGGGCGAGCGGCCCGTCCTGAGGGCGGATCGGTTCCTTGGCCCGCCGTGGGGCGTAAGTATACAACGGACATGTCGGACCTCGCGTGATCGGGGTTCGGCCACGCCGCCCGGGGTGTTACCAGCACCCGCGGGCGGCACTTTGCTTGTCCGGCGAGCTTACGTGGTCAGCATGAGAATGGCAATCGATACCCACGCTCGGCGATGGGTGGATCGCACCGTCCGGGTTTCTGACAACGAGACGCTCGTCTCGTTGTCAATCCTCGCGAACGTTCTGGACTCCAAGCATGACGACGCCGTCCGAACCCTCCAAAGACCGCCCCAAAGGGGAACCATGGCCGTGGGCGACCGTGGCATGTATCGTATTTGGAATAGCGCTATTATCGAGCTTGGCTACTGGATTCGTCCTCAGTGACAGAACCGCGGTCGTAGCCATCGCTGCGCCAACACTGCTACTCGCCATGGCGTTCGCACGAATCGACCTGTTCCAGGAGATTAAAGGCGCCGGTGTTGAGCTGAAGCTTCGCCAGGCAGAGGAGGTAACAAGAGAAGCAAAAGCAACAATTTCAGAACTCCGACTCGCGGCCAGCACGATGGCAAGGATCTCGCTCGAACTGCTTGGCCGAGAGGGAGTACTGGGAAAGATCCCGGACGCAGAGAAAGTCACCATCAAGAACGACCTCGTCGGAACGCTCCGGACAATAGGTGTTTCCGATCGTGAGATCGAGACGTCAACGCGGGGGTTCAACGCGTTGCTCCTGCTCCGGCATGCGGGCAAAGTCGTCGAAGAAGCCTTCGCGACTCAGCTGGAAGCCACTAAGAGCATGGAGGCTCGCGCTCAGCTGGTTCAGGCGCTCAATCCATTAATGGACCCTGAGTCGCTAACCGTTGCTCCCCCCGAGCGCTACCGAGCAGCGATAGAGAAATTCGGGGTGATGGGCCCCCGGGTAGAAGAGCGGCTCGCCGACTATGAGTTCTTCATCACAAATAGCAGGATCCGCCGGCCGGCACATTGGGACTAAATCCTTGGCATGGGGACTCAGGGCTCTGATTCCTCAAAAGACCAGCGCAACCGCTTTCGTCCTGTGCTTATGCATCCCGCGTGTGCGCGCCGTCGCGAGATCGAGCCCCCTGCCCGCCTCCACGCAGAGCGCGCCGAGCAGCCGCCCGATGGTCCCGTGGGCGATGCGAACCGCCTCGACGCCGCCCGCGGCCAGCGCCGCTCCGGCCGGCACTACCCGCCGCGGCGAACGCGCTCGGCGGCGAGGTCAATGACGCCGGCTGCGTCGGCCCCCTGCGCGCCGAGCAGGCGCCCGATGGTCTCGTGGGCGATGCGCGCCGCCTCCACGTCGCCCGCCGCGAGCGCCGCTCTCATGCCTTCCGCCAGCTGGCCGAGGAGCACCGTCCGCGGGTCCGCCGGTTTCGTCCGGGATTCGTCCGGCTCACGAGGTTTCGCGCACTTAGCCGCCGTCGTCGGCACGCTTGCCGCTCCCGTCGCATGCGGAAACCTACGCGATCCCTGCGGATCCCTACCCTCGGCAGGCGTTTCGATTCCCGGCGCCTCCACCAAGAAGAGACGTGGCCATGGGGGTGGCCGTAGGCGTTCGGCAGAGCACATCCCAAGGGTGGATCGAGCGGTAATCAGGACCAGAGAGACGCTCTCTCGGCGCGGACCGCACCCGCCGGCGAGTGGGGTTGCGCCGCCCGGTCTTACGAGCGCGCAGAGCGCTGGCCGCTCAAGCGACCCATGAAGCTGCTGACGGCCTCGGCTAGCCACCCTGCCGTGTGCGCTCCATCGCAAGATCGATCGTCCTGCCCGGCTCCGCGCCAGGCGCGCGCCGAGCAGCGGCCCGGTCCTCTCGTGGGTGAGGAGCGCTGCCTCGATAGCGCTCGCCGCGAGCGCCACCCCGGCTGGCGCTACCCGCCAGGGCGGCTGCGCCGAGCCCCGAGGTCAACGACGCCGCTCCTGTCGGCGCCGGGCGTGCCGAGCAGGCGCCGATGGTCTCGTGGGCGATGCGCGCCGCCTCAACGTCGCCGCGAACGCCGCCTCAGCGTGGGCTACCCGCCGCGCCGGGGTAACCGCCCATCGGTCGCCATGGGCGTGGCCCCTCGCGGCGCGCGCCGGGGTCGGCGATGCTGGACGCGGAGCGGCGGCCTATCTTCGGAGATGCGCAGATAGGTCGCGGAAGTCGCTGCCTATTCACGGGAATACACCGATATACCGCGGAGCTTCGCGACCTATTCGCGGGAATACGGAGATTGGCCGCGGCGCCTCGCCGCCTACATGCTATGATCCGCCGCCAGGCCCTGCGACGCAACTGATTGCGACGTCAAGCAGGCAACGGGACAGCTATCTACTTCGGGAGACGCATGACTCGCACCAAGGTTTTCCTCGGTTACATCGCAGCGGCTCTTGCATCGAGTCTTGTATCGGCTTCCTGCGCGCGACGGGAACAGTCGGAGTCCGGAAGTGGCGAACCAGCTGCTCCGTCGCACGCGCCTTCTGTAGCGAAGTCCGCAAACAAGGATCCCGAGAGGTCCACCAGCGAGGTGGAACCAAGCCCGGAGCCCACGCTTCAGCCACGAGCCACGAACGACTTACCTCAACCTACGCCTCGCTCCCCTCCGATCCTCGAGGCGGACCCGAATTCGAAGGGAGTGAGAATGGGCAAGCCGCTTTTTTCCTGCTACTACGTGAGTTTTGCCTGGGGCAGTAAGGCTTACGGGAACGTCCTTGATGATCAGGGCCGAATTTGGTTCTACGACCTGGGAAGGACCTGGTTTCCCCAACCCGCCGGGGACGGACTCTATCTGGAGACCGGGCTGAGAGAGCGATTCAGAAATCCCGTCCTCCAGTCGCGCCGCGTTCCTCCTGCGCAGCTGGCCGACATGCGGAAGAAGGCGGAGATCGCTCGAGGCGGTCAAATCGAGAAGAAGCACGTGTCGCGTGATGCGGGCAGCGCCGGCTGCGAGGCCTACCTGTGGGAGAGATCCGACGCGTACCGGGAAGTTAAGCTCGGCAGCCGTGGCGGCTCTGAGATTCGCAACTCCAGCTTGGAGGCCGGCCATCTCCTAGAATGGCTATGGGGAGAACTCGCCATGGGCACCCATCCGCAGTCCCGGCAGAAGTAATGGCTCCGAAAGCGTACACGAAGCTGCCCAACTCACGGCTGCACACCGACGAGCGATTTCGTGGCGCCTGCGGCGCCCCTCCGTCGCTCGCGGGTGAGCCGAGCGTTGGGCAGTTGCACGTGGAGGGACAACATGCCAACCATCAATGTGGAGAGTGACACCACATGAGATCCTGAGAGCGCCACGCCGACCGCTTCGACGGCGTTCCTACCAGCTGTCTGAGAACAGACAATCATAGAGCGTGGCCTCCCCCAAGAGGCGGCTGTCGGTTGCTACGTCCGGTATGATGAGCTTTCCGACGAGTGGCGGCATGCGCTCGTATCCCCAGGTGTGTTCAATTTCCTGCGCGACCCAAGTCGCGTACGGCTGCTCATCCGGCGACAGATCGAAACTGAGGTCCTGCCGTCTAGCTTCCAGCGGAAGTGGTGGCTCAACAAAGTTGGGCTTGACCAGCCTGACCAGCTTGCCCATCCAGGCAGGTAGGACGTAATGCGTGTCATAAGCGAAGACGCTTACGTGGCGAGACGGCGTCGCATTAATCACCCTGATCCTCTCGATTTCTTCGAGATCGTCAACGGTCCGCATGCTGTAAACGACGTAGCAGGAAACCAACAGACTCACCATGAACCCTATCACGTGACTGTACTCCCCTGGAGCGCTTGCTCCGACAGAGAGGTGACCGGCGTAGCAGGCGTCGTAGCTTCCCGTGGGAAGATGAATAGAACGGTCAATCAAGGAACTCTCCGGAAACTTATCATGGATCCGATTTAGCACACCTTGCCAACGGCCACATTCGTCTCCGGCTCGACGACGGGCGTCCACCAGCCGTCCATATTCCTCTGTCCGTTTGTAGCGCGGGTCCTCGCGCGAGACCCCACGTGGGTAATAGCGATATACCACCTCGACCAACTCTTCATTCGAGCACTTCATGGCCTTGTAACCCTGGCACCTTTCACGGCCTCGGGCATTCTAACCTTCATCATGACCCTGAAACGTGGCATCGGTCGGCGACGCAGGCGGAGGCCTCCTCGCCAGGCCTCCTCGCAGGACCACCCGCGCCCGCGCCGAGTCGTGGGACGACGCCGCCCCGCGCCCAGCATCGTCGACCCCTGCGAGAGCCGCAAGGGCCCATGCCCATGGCGATGGCCGGGCGGTTACGATTATTGGCCCTCCTTCATCCGCGGCTCGATAGGCGGATCGAGCGCATCACCATGGACCCCGCGCAACACGATCGCGGCGTGCTGGGCTCCGTTTTCAACCGCATCGAGAGGGTCTACCCCGTATGTAGTAGATGGGCGCCCATCGATGTCAACAGTGACAGCCCAAGGCCACTTTTTTCCCGGAGGGTTCCGCGTCGGCTCGTGGATGCGAACCACGATGTCGCGCGGCTCGCCCTCTTCTGGGGTCAGCTTAAAGGTCAGCTCGAGCATCACTTACATCTCCTGTCGCAGTCTTTGAGGCATCGACTATATTCATCAGTGCACTGTCTTAGGCAGGTCGTGTCGCCCCTTGGGCAGTTGTCACGGCAGAGTTCCCATATCTTGTCACACTTTTCCTTGCACGCCTCTAGACAGTCGGGGGTGCACCCTGCCATCGCCTCAGAGGCTCCGCTTCCCACCGGTGCGTTTTGCGGCCTTGCACATACCGGAAGGCCCCATCCCCTCCTGTCGGGGTGATGATGCTACCGCCGGCACCTTCGTTTCCCTCACCGCGGACCCAGCACTCTCCCACATCGTAATTACACGCCGCGAGCCCGAAGCACAGAACAACAAACATCTTATTCATTTCGACCCTTCCCTAAATCTCCAAACTGCTCCAGTGGTCACCATCACAACCAGACTTCCAGGAAGAACGCGGCTACTGCCGCCCGTCCAGTCCACATGTACGCTGGTGGACACGCCCAAGGGCCCGGCGATTACGTCCAAACGGTCCTTGCTGACGAGGGTCAGAGCGCCATCGGCAACGTGGATGGTCAAGGTGTGCCTCAGCGAGTCCGGCACCGTCCCGTTCACCCGCTCGTTCACTACGTCTGAGGCGGATTGCTCGACGGCTCTCCGTCCCGTTACTGGCGTCGGCTGGGCTTCTTTGCCGCCCCTCAAAGAACGCGCTCAGGATGGCGCCCGGGGGCCACCATCTTCTTGGCGCTGCTCACCGACGCGCCTCGGCGCCGGCGCGGAAAGGACACGCGCCTGGCTCGGCCGCTCCGGACGCGACCCGCCGCTGGATCAATCGGGGAGTGCGGCGGTCAGGTCCAGCTCGACCAGCTGACCGGGCGGGTTGATCTTAACCAGGCGCATTGAGCGGGGGGCGAGCGAGCGCGAGATGGACCTGATCCTTCAGGCGCGCAAGGCCATCGAGGCCTACAACGCCAGGGCTGACGTCGAGGCGCGGCGCCTGCTCGACATGCATGCCATGGAGTTCCCTCGGGGTCAGCTGGCCCGGGAGCGCGAGGCGCTGCTGCTGCAACTTCGCTGAATCGGCGGCGGCCCTGGCGACAGATAGCCAGCGGTGGAGACGGCGGCGTCCTTGAGCAACGCCAGGCCGAAATCCGCCCTGCACCGGGCCAGGAGAACGAGCAGGTCCATGACACGCAAGGAAGCCGTGGCGGAGCATAGGCACACGTCACGGGTATCGCCGGCGGTCACCCCGCGGGGCGGCGTCGGAAGCGGCCTTCTCGGGTGCCTCGATCGCCCGGGAGCGAGCGCGACGCACGGCGTCGAATAGATCGATCGCGCGACCGTCGAACGCCGCGCCAGCGCGACCCCCGGCGACGAAAACGTGCGCCGGCGGGCGCGTACAGGTCGGCAGATCGGAACAGGAGAGTTGTATGCGGCTGAATTGGTTCGGGAGCACCGTCGTGGTGATGTCGACGATCGTTGGTTGTGGAGGCGACGACAAGGGCGCTGGGGGGCAAGCGCAAGGGGCTGGGGGGCAGATGCAAGGGGGCGAGGGCGGGGCCGGCGGGAGCACGGGCAGCGGGGCCGGCGGGAGCGCGGGCAGCGAGACCGGCGGGGGCGGACAGGGGCCCACCGACTGCCCAGAAGCGCAGGTGTCCTGCAATGGCGCGTGCCTCCCCGTGGGCGTGTCGGCCGGCGGCTGCACGGTGCTCGCGCACGCCGGGAAGCACGTGTCCATCGATCACGGCATCGCGGTCGACGCGTCGCACGTGTACTGGGTCGAGCAGCTCACACGCACCGCCGTCGCGCGCGTGGCGAAGGCGGGGGGAGGGCGCGAGGAGATCTACGATTCACCCTATGTCCCCCTGTCCGTCGCGGTGGACGAGAAGAACGTGTATTGGGCCGAAAACTCGGTCACGCACTGGCTCCGCGCGATGCCGAAATCGGGCGGTGCCGTGTTCGATCTGGCGACGTTCGTCGACGACTTTGGCGGCATCGAGGATGTCGTGACCGATGGCGAGCGCGTGTTCTTCACTCAGCAAGTGCGCTCGGGGCCGCTCGAGGTCAGGAGCGTCGGGCTCGACGCCGGGGACGAGGTCGTGCATGGTCCAGCCGGCGACATCTTCAGCACGACGCTGGCCCTGGATTCCGGGTTCGTCTACTGGAAATCCGTCGAGTCCTTCGAGAAGGACGACATCCTGCGCTCCCCCGGACCGGCGGCGAGCCGCAGGTGGTCGTGACCGTGGACGGTGGCACCCTCCTGGGCTTCGCGATCGGCGGCGAGTTCATTTATTACATGAGCCCCGGCGCGATCTGGCGCATGCCCGTGTCCGGCGGCGATCCGACCGAGGTGCTCTCGTCCCCCGACGTGGAGGGCACCTTCTTCGTCGCCCACGCACAGACGCTCTACTGGGCCTCGTCCGGAGCGCTGTGGCGCGTCGGCGTGGACGGGAAGAATCCCACCCAGCTCGTCAAGACCGACGATTCCATCTCCCACATCGCGGCCGACACGAGCGGCGTCTACCTGGCCATCAACAAACGACCGGGATCGTCTTCGGACGGGCTCATCGTCAGGGCCGAAGACTGAGGGTGAGGGCAGGGGGCCACCCGCCGAGGGGGCCAGCCGTCGAGGCGTTGGCCGAGGGAGCAGGGCAGGCGGCGCGAGCCGCGCTCGGCGGCGCGCCCGGCCGTCGTCAAACGGCGAACCACCGCGCGGCGAGGTCGTCCAGCGTGTGATCGCCTTCCCCCGGGGGCACCCGCTCGAGGTACCACGCAGGGTTGGAGTAGCGGTGGATTAACGCATAGGCCATGAAGCGCCGCTGCAGGCCGAGATCGAGCTCGCGCTCGCGGTAGCCGTAGGCGAGCAGCAGCCGGCGCAAGAGAGCGCGATCCCCACACGCCGCGCGGCGAGGCACCCGCCCAGTGACTCGGCCAGGCGCCCGCGATCCTCCGGCGAGATCTCGGGCCACGCCTCGGCCAGGCTCTGCCCCTCGAGGCGTTGCAT
The DNA here is from genome assembly GCF_051530205.1 of Sorangium sp. So ce327. NCBI lineage: Bacteria > Pseudomonadati > Myxococcota > Polyangiales > Polyangiaceae > Sorangium > Sorangium sp. So ce327. The sequence continues at coordinate 9,190,099 of NZ_CP150330.1, forward strand.
CAGCACGTAGCGCCTCCGTCCTTGCAGATCAGGAACGACCGGCGCATGGCGAGGTCGTTGCGCAGCGGGACGCTGTGCCGCGATGAACCGCGACGAGCTGCTGGCCCGGATCTCAATCGACCCGAACGCCTGCTTCGGCCGGACCTGCATTCGCGGGCACCGGATCTGGGTGTCGCTCGACCTCGACTTCAGCAACGCGGTTCGCTTCCCTGAAGCATGGGGAATTCCCGCCGTTTGTCGGGTCCGGCAGCTACCCACCGGACCTCGGCGTTGAGCTTCGGCAGCGCGAGAGACGCGTGTACCAGTTGCCATCGCTTCCTCCTTCGCGATGGGGAGAGGTGACCGGCGCCGTCCGGACGGTCACGATGCCCTTGGCTGGACGAATACGCCGCGCCGGCTGCGCTCGGCGGCGAGGTCGATGACGGCGGCCGCGTCGGCCCCGGGCGCGCCGAGCAGCCGCCCGATGGTCTCGTGGGCGATGCGCGCCGCCTCCAGGTCGCCCACGGCGAGCGCCGCCGCCCACGGCGAGCGCCGCCGCAGCGGGGTAACCGCCCAGCCATATGGACATGACCCCCCTTGCGGCTCTTGCCACGTTTCAGGATCATGGATCCACCCCGTTGCAGGATCGTCCGGCCAGGGGAGACGACGAGCTCGTTCTGGACCATGCTGGAGCCACGAAGAGTGTCGAGGTCCCCGGAGCCGGGCGCGAAGCGACCGGCGACGTCTCACTTGTTATGTCGTTCGGTAGAGCCCATCCTGGCGCCGAGCAGGCCAGGGACATCGGCTTGCCGTACAATGCGAGAGCGGGCGCAGGGCTCACTCCAGGATTATTTCCCCGCCCGCTCCACTTCCAGTCGCGTACGAGTCGGACTGAAGATGTATGCGCCAGCCGTCGACGTCGAGATCGGCGAACGCGTGGATCGACACCTTCATGCGGAGCGAGCTCCCCGCCTGGAGGTTTGCCAGCATCGCAGCCGGCACGATCGCCTGCCCCTGTTCGGCTGGGTAAATGCAGTCGACCGACTTCGAAGACTCTCCAAGGCTCACCCACACAAGCCCGAAACTGCCGCCGCTCCAGATGACAGACAAATCGCTGGACCTATCCAGGCGGGTCGAAGAGGATGGGTTGAGAGCTGGTTCACTGACGTCGATCGGCGCGACCGCCGGCAACATTATTGCGAAGGGTGGCACTTCGTTGCCTTCGGCTGCCACCGATATAATTTCTCCACCGCTCCAGAACACTTGTCCTTGGACCATGGAACTACTAGCGAACTCGCCTTCAGGAGGAGGCAGCGTGACCGATGTGCCGCCTATTGTCACGGTCAACGGACCCGCCGTCCGATTGCGGTAAGTGCCGAACGAAGCGCACGGCGTGTTGATGTAGCAGCTGCCGAACCTTTGCTGGCATGTTGAGGGGTCCGAAGGAGGAGTGATCAGCTCCCGAAACATCGCCGTCATGGTGAAGTCTCCGCCTGTCCGTTCGGATACCCAGATGTGGCCCTGCAGCGGGAATAGCTCCGTGCCATCGGAGCCGCCACCTCCGCCCGGCGCATCTGCACCTGCGCCGCTGCCTCCCGCTCCGCCGCCCGCTCCTCCCACGCCGTTCGTGTCTTCGCCGCCCGTGCCGCCCGTGCCCCCCATGCCGCCCGTGCCCCCCATGCCGCCCGTGCCCCCCATGCCGCCCGTGCCGCCCGTGCCGCCATTCCCTCCCGTGCCACTCGTGGCGCCGACGGCCTCCGAGCCGGACGCCGCTGACCCGGCAAGTACTTCTTGCTGGAAATCATCTGCGCAACTGACGAGCAGGAAATGTGTACACACGACCAATGCGCTTACTCGTGTGACATTAGAAATGCCGAACATAAAGCGACTCTCCTGCGCCGCGTGACAGCGACGTCCACCATGGTTATCACATAACGCGCCCCCCGATCCCGGGAGGAGACCGAGCTGGCAGATGCCGCTGCGGGTACCGCCGATCGTGCCGCCGGGAGACGCGACGATCTTCGGGGTGAAGGCGGCGAGAGAGCGGCTGCAGCGGCTCGGGTGGAAGGGCGCCTCACCGGGAGGGCGCGGGGCGCCTCGTCCGATCCAGCGCTCAAGAAGCGCTCGACGTCACTCTCGCCCCCCGGCGTCCGTTCGCCTTGATCGGCGCGGCGCGGAAGGCGCGGCGGTACGCCTGCGGGCTCGTGGTCACGAGCCGCTGGAAGTGCCCGCGAAAGGCGGTCGGCGAGCCGAACCCGACCCTCGCCGCGATCGACTCCACCGAGTGCCCCGTCGTTTCGAGCAGCTGCTGCGCGCGGCGCACGCGGGCCCGGAGCAGCCATTGGAGCGGCGTTGTGCCGGTCTGCTCGCGGAAGCGGCGGCTCAGCGTGCGCACGCTGAGGGCCGCGCGCCGCGCGATGTCCTCGAGCGTGAGCGGCTTGTCGAGGCTCTCCTCGATCCACCGCAGCAGCGGCTCGAGCGACGAGCCGTCCGGCGCGGGCGGCTCGTGGAGGATGAACTGCGACTGCCCCCCGTCGCGCTCGAGCGGCATCACCGAGAGCCGCGCCGTGTCCGCGGCCACGGCCGAGCCGTAGTCGAGCCGAACCATGTGGAGGCAGAGGTCGAGCGCCGCCGCGGCGCCCGCCGACGTCAGAAACTGCCCCTCATCCACGTAGAGCACCTTCGGGTCGACGCGAATGGCCGGGTGGCGGCGCGCGAGCTCGTCCGTCGCGAGCCAGTGGGTCGTGGCGCGGCGCCCGTCGAGCAGCCCTGTCGCGGCGAGGAGGAACGCCCCGGTGCAGATGGAGGCGACGCGGGCGCCCGTGGCCGCCGCGGCGCGGACCGCGCGCAAGAGCGCCTCCGGGACCACGGCGCTCGCCTCGGCGACGCCCGGAAGGATGATGGTGTCCGCTCGCGTCAGCTCCTCGAGGCCGCAGCGCACCCGGAGATCGAACGCTCCGGCGCTCACCTCGCGCGTCACCCCGCAAACACGGACTTGATACCCGGCCCGCCCCCCGGGCAGCCGAACACGCCCGAACACCTCGCAGGGCGTCGACAGGTCGAAGGGGACGACCCCTTCCATCGCGACCACAGCCACGACATGCATGGCTGAAAGATGCTTGATCATCCACTTCATGCCAACGGTTTCATGATCCGGCGCGGGTCCGGGACGTCGGGCTGGCCAGAAGTCGTCGAAGATTGGCACAAACGCCCCTCGCGGGGCCGTCCCGGCGGTGCCATATCCCGGCCGTGCCAACTGCCGAGCGATGACGGCTCGATGCCACTGGCATCCGAGGCATCCCCTCGTTTGCGAGCCCCTCCGACCGTCTCACGTCTCGGAGCCGTCGTGGTCATCCCGAGAAGGCGAACCGTGAAGAGCGCGTCGCGCCGCGCCATGGAGCCCCCTCATGCACGCCTACCAGATTCTACGGTTGATCAAGTTCTTGGGCGTCATCCTGTACGCGGGCGGCCTCATTGGCAGCTTCGTCGCCACGGCGCACGCCGATCGCAAGCGCGCCGTCCACGCCGTGGCCTCCCCAGGGCTGGTCGTCACGTGGATCGCGGGATACCTGATGACCACGCAGCTGCAGATTCCTTTGATGGAGCTCTGGGTCATCGCAGGGCTCGTCCTGTCGCTGGTCTCGCAGCTCGCCCTCGTTCACAGCGTCGCGCGCGACCGGCGCACGCTCGGCGCGTTCGTCTCGACCTTTGCCCCTCTCTTCGTGGTGCTGCTGATGATGGTCTTTCGGCCCACCTGGGCTGACGTCCGATCATGAGCGCGCTTCGCACCCTGCGCGTCGTCGGCTTCCTGGAAGGGCTGTCGTTCCTGGTCCTCCTCACCGTCGCGATGCCGCTCAAATACATCTTCGGCCTGCCGATCGCGGTCCGGATCGCCGGCAGCGCCCACGGGCTCTTCTTTCTCCTCTTCGTCTCCGCGCTGTTTCGCGCGGCCACCGAGCGCGACTGGCCGCGTCGCCGTTCGCTCATGGCGCTCCTCGCGTCGCTCGTACCGGGCGGGACCTTCGCGCTGGATCGGACGTTGAAGCGCGAGATCGAGGGCGACGCGGGGACCGCGCCCCATGGCTGACGCCACGGCATCGGGCCTTTGGACGATGGCTGCGCGCGGCGAGCGGCCGCCGCGGCCTGCGCGTCGGCGCCGAGTCGCCCGCCGCGAGCGCGGGCCCAGCCGGGGCTACCGGCCGCGCCGGGTGCGCTCGGCGGCGAGGTCGATGACGCAGGCCGCGTCGTGAGGGGCCGAGGTGTGGCGCCCCGTTCACGCGTCGCGTCTCGCGCTGCGATTTGGACGGAAAATCCGCATGGCTCGGGAAGGTACGAGCTTTGCTCTCCACGGCCATCATGAGTAATTACTTGCGTTCGCTGGTTCTCGTGGGGGCTCCTTTCATCTTCGTCGCGGGCTGCGGCGGATCGGACGGCGACATCGCCGAGCCCACCGAGGCGCCGGCAACCCCGTCGACTCCGGCGGAGGTGGACACCACCTATGAACAGATCGGACGCGGCTGCGGCGACGACGGCTCCCTCGTTCGCTCGCTGGCGCACGTCGCCGCGCTCACCACCAACAACCTCTGGATCGCCCCAGATAACGATGCCGCAGGCCTGGCCGCGTCCAAGGACGACAATGGCTGGGGAGCGAGCGTGGGCGTCTACGAGCTCGGGTTCGAGTCGAGCGGGGACAACATGGAGAGCCACTCCGCCGAGCAGGCCGCACGATGCGACGCGGCCAGCGAGATCTTCAGCCCCATCGGGGACGGCGCGCGGCAACGCTTCCTCAACGTCCTCGTCTACGCCGGCGATCACGCGCACGCCGAGGCGATGCCCGCCGAGGGTCTCCCCGCCGTGGTCGAGACGCCGGTCCGCCTGAAGGGCTATCTGGACGTGGCCGAGGGCACACGCGAGGAGATCGAAGACGGCGTCGTGTACCGGGACGCGCAGCACCAGTACCTGCCCATCTACGTTCGCTGCGAGAAGCCCATGAAGATCACCTACGAGGAGCGCCTGTTTTCACGCGAGGAGGTCGAGGCGCTGAAGATCGACACCCGCATGTGTCGCCCCGTCGCCGAGGACGGCTACGGCTGCCTCTCCGAGCGCCCGCTGCCGATCGAGGGTGCGTGCACGTTCGTGGCGGCCGACGCGAAGTACGTGACGACGAGCGGCGAGGAGCACAACCTATCGATCGGTGGCCGCATCGAGCGCGGCGAACAGCTCAGCTACACGATCACGGTCGACCGGTTCGCCTTCCACTGAGCGAGGGTCCTCGCTCAGGGAGCGTGACCTCGAAGCGCGTGCACGTGCACCGGGATGCGGTCGAGGGCGCACCGCGCGGCCTCGGCCGCCGCTGGATCAACCGGGGAGCGCGGCCGTCAGGTCCAGCTCGACCAGCTGACCGGGGAAGCCGAGCGAAGCGACCCCGAGCAGGGTGCTGGCCGTACCGAAGGCCGCGCCGAGCGCCGAGTCGTTCAGTCGCCGCCACACCGCGCCCAGCACCTGGTCGTCGTCGCTGACCACGTAAATCACCGAGCGCACCACGTCGGCGGGTTGCGCCCCGGCCGCCTTCAGGACGGTCAGCGCGTTCGCTGCCACCTGGTCGGCCTGCGCGAGGTAGTCGCCCGCGCCAACCACGTTGCCGTCGAGGTCGAGTGGGCACTGGCCGGCGAGGAAGGCCAGCCGGCCGGCCTCGACGATCGTGACGTGGTGATAACCGGGAGTCTGGTGGACGTCGGGCGGGTTGATCTTCACCAGGCGCATTGAGGGGGGAGAAAAAGCAACACAATTCGAGGATGTCAAGGGCCGTGCGCCCCGAGCCCGAGCGTCTGCTGGATCATCGCTTCGATGGCCTCGAATGGCTGCGCGCGGCGAGCGGCCGCCACGGCCTGCGCGTCGGCGCCAACAGGCTGCTGGAACGGCGTCTCCGGCTCGTGCACCGCGCGCCAGATGGCCTCGATCACGAGGTTTCCGTCCGGCGCCGGTGCGGCCTTCTGGAACGAGCTCATCGCCGACGCGAAGGCGTCCATGTGGGCCTGGTAAGGAGATCCGAAGTGCCGCGCCGATCCCAGAGCCTTGCGCAAGATCTCCGTCGTTGGGAAGGCGCCGGGCTCCACGACCCGCACGCGGACGCCGAACGGCTTGGTTTCATGGTAGAGGGCTTCGGACATGCCCACGAGCGCGAATTTGGTCGCGGCGTAGATGCCGTCCCCCGGCAATGCGAGGAAACCGGCGACGGAAGACACATTGACGATCACCCCCTGTCTTCGGGCGCGCATCGAGGGCAGCACCGCCCTGCTCATCCGCAGCGGACCGAAGAAGTTCGTCTCGAACATGCGGTATGCCTGGGCGTCCGACGTCTCCTCGACCGTGGCGTGCAGGAAGATCGCCGCGTTGTTGACCAGCGCGTCGAGCGGACCTGCCGCCAGCACCTGGGTGACACCGCGCTCGACAGCCACGTCGTCGGTGACATCGATCACGACCGGCGTCACGCCGAGCTCCCTCAATACGCCGACGGTTCTTCCGCTCAACTCACGCACGCCGGCGAACACCTCGTCGCCACGAGCTCGGAACGCCTTGGCGGCCTCGAAGCCGAACCCGCTGCTGCACCCGGTAATCAATACCCTTGCCATGAAGATTCCTTTCTCATCGTGACCGGCATTGTCCGGCCAGCCGCCGACGGTCTGACGTGGCCGCCCTGGCCCAGCGGTTCGGCAAGGTCGATCCAAACGGAAGCTGTAGAGGCGCGCTGAGCACCTCTCGGATCGCACGATCGTGGAGCGATCAAGCACCGGAACCGGCAGGAGCAGCTACCCAGAGACAATAGCCCCTGAGTGGCATTTGTCAAGAAGGCGCACTTTTTCTCGCGAGCGCTCCTCGCCGGCAGACGAACCGGGGGCACGCCTCAGGAGGAGACGACCGAGCCGGCGCTCATTGCGGCGGGGAGCCGCTCCCACCGCGGCCGAACTCGCGCGCGAGCGTCCGGAAGGCCTCGTCCACGAGCTCTGGCAGGTCCTCGGTGGCCCCACGCGCGATCCACGCGTCCATCGCGGATTGCACGACCGCCATCGCGCAGCTGGCCAGCACGCGCGGCGCGAGATCATGCCGCGCGTCCAGGCCCATGCGCTCGGCCAGCGGCTCGCAGATCTCCTCCCCGCAGTGTCCCAGCCGCTCGCGCTGCCTCGCGCGGATCGCCGGCGTCCGCGCGACGAACTGCTGGATCAGGGCGAAGCGGGGCAGATCCGCCTCATGGAGCTTCACGATCGTCTTGACGGCGTTTCGCAGCGCCACGACGGGCGGCTCGCTCGGCGGGCGCGCCCGCACCGCCTCGCGCGCCGCCTCGATGAACTGGTCCATCCACGCGATCACGAGGTCTTCCTTCGACTCGAAGTAGCGGAAGAACGTCCTCCGCGAGACCTCGACCACCCCGAGCACGTCATCGAGGGTCGTCTGCTCGTAGCCGTTCTTCAGGAAGAGCTCGATCGCGGTCTCGATGATCTGCGCGCGCGTGCGCTCCTTCTTGCGTTCCCTGAGCCCCGAGGGGCCGGCCTCCTTCATGCGGGCCAAGGTACCACGCACACGCTTCGGGTGCTCCTCCCTGAAGGCCGCGGAGCGTCGCGACCGTGGTCGCGTGAATACGGAGGCTGGCGGACGGTGCCTCGCCGTCCACATGCTATACCGCTGAGCCCTGCGACGCAGCTGATCGCGACGTCGACCGGACATGGGTTGAATCGAGGGGACGAATGAACGGAGGAGACCAGATCGCGCGGGCCGTCGGAGCGATCGTAGACGCTGGCGCGCTCGCCAACGCAGCAACGATGGTCTGGCGCGACGGCGAGGTGGTTCAGCGCGCGTCTGTCGGGTGGCGAGACCTGGAGGCCAAGCTGCCCCTCCAGCATGACAGTCTGTTCCGCATCGCGTCGATGACGAAGCCGATCACCTCGACGGCGGCGCTCATGCTGTTCGAGGAGGGGCGCTTCGCGCTGACCGATCCGATCGCCCGCTGGGCACCGGAGTTCAGCGACATGCGCGTCCTGCGCTCTCCCACGGGCCCGCTCGACGAGACCGACCCGGCAGAACGACGGATCACCTTCGAGGATCTGCTGACGCACCGCTCGGGACTGACCTACGGGGCTTTTCATCGTGGACCCATCGCGGAGGCCTATGGGGAGGCGCTGGGAGGCGACATCGACAGCCACGTGACGCCCGACGACTGGATCACGCGGCTGGCTGCCTTGCCGTTGCTCGACCAGCCGGGGGCCACCCTTCACTATGGCCACTCGACCGATCTCCTCGGGTTGCTCATCGCTCGCATCGAGGACGCGCCGCTCGGCGACGTGCTCAAGCGCCGGATCTTCGATCCGCTTGGCATGGTCGACACCAGCTTCATCGTGCCACGTGAGAAGCGGGACCGGCGAGTCAAGAACTGCGGGTTCGATGGTTCGGGCCGCCTCGCCGCGCGCCTCACCTGTCCAGGAGACGCGACGGTTCCCGAACGGCCTGATGACATGGACTATGTCTCCGGCGGCCAGGGGCTGTGGTCGACGCTGGACGACTATCTCGCGTTCGCGCGCATCTTCCTGGGAGCAGGCGCCGTGGATGGCGTGCGTATCTTGCGGCCCGAAACGCTCGCCTTGATGACCTCCAACCGCCTCACGGAGCAGCAGCGCGCCACGGCCGAAGTGGGAGGCATGCCGCTCTTCCGGGGCGGTCACGGGTTCGGGATGGGCGTCGCCGTGGTGCTCGATCCGGAGAAGGCCGAGCCCACGGTGTGTGGGGGCCGCAGGGGCGCGGTCGGCTGGCCAGGCGGCTTCGGAGGCTGGTGGCGCGCGGACGCCAACGACAGCTCGGTGCTGATCTTTCTGGCACATAACATGGTCGAACGGGACCAGCTCAGCAGAGGCATCGGCCTGGGAGTCTACGAAGCCATCACCGAGTTCCAGGCCCTGGCATCGGCCGGCGACCGCTGACGACCTTGTCACTCAGGAGCCGGCCAGCGAGCCGTCGCGGCTGACGGGACGCGCGGTGACGGAGGCGGCCGCGCTCTCCGAGCGGGAGCTCGGCGAGCTCATCGGCCGCGAGGGGCTCGCACGAGGCGCAGCTCGGCGAGCGGCGCAAGGCCGCGCCCCTGGAGCTGCCGGAGCAGGGCGCGAAGATTTTTTCGAGCGACCGATGATTCCTCCGCGGGCGGGGGGTCCATGAGCAGAAGGAGGACAATTTCATGTCCCACAAGCTCTTCGTCAGCCTGCCCATCAAGAACCTCGATCGCACCGTGGCGTTCTTCAAGGCCCTCGGCTTCACGTTCAACCCGAAGGTCACGGGCGAGCAGGCCGCCTGCATGCTCATCGGGGAGCACGCCTACGCGATGCTGCTCGTCGAGCCGTTCTTCAAGACGCTCACCAAGAAGGAGATCTGCGACACCGCGACGCACGTGGAGGGGGCCTTCGGGCTCTCGTGCGAGAGCCGTGCCGAGGTGGACGCGATGGTGGCGAAGGCGCTCGCCGGCGGCGGCAAGGAGGCGGGGCCGCCGGAGGACCACGGGTTCATGTACAGCCGGAGCTTCGAGGACCTCGACGGGCACCACTGGGAGGTGGTGTGGATGGATCCGAAGGCCGGGCAGTAAGCCGCACGGATCTCGGCGGAGGAGAAGACACTCCCCGCGCTCGTGCGCCCCTCCACGTACCAGGAGAGCTGGCTGCTTCGCAGGACCATGCCTCGCTGCTCCGACGCGCCCAGGCAGCGCGATCCGCGCGCTTGACAATCAATAAGCCGCGGCTTATAAGTCGTGGATGCAGAGCGCGGCCGTGGTCGAAGACAAGATCTTCCAGGCGCTGGCAGACCCCAGCCGCCGGGCGATCTTCGAGTCGCTCACGCGCGGCGAAGCGGCCGTGAAGGACCTCACGTCGCGCTTCGACATCTCGCAGCCGGCGATCTCGCAGCACCTCGCCACGTTGAAGGACGCCGGCCTCGTGAGCGGCCGGCGCGAGGGGCGCTGTGTCTACTACCGGGTGGAGCCGCGCGGACTGAAGCCGCTCGTCGACTGGATCACGCACTACCGCGCCTTCTGGATGGAGCGCGTCGATCGCCTCGAACAACTGCTGGAGAAAATGGACGAATGAACCCCACCGACACCACCGCCCAATCGCAGACCGAATCCATTTCGTTCGAGTTCGATCTGAAGCACTCGCCGGAGAAGGTGTGGCGCGCGCTCACCGAACCGGCGCTGCTCGCGGAGTGGCTCCTGCCCACCATCGGGCTTAAGCTCGAGCCGGGGGCGGCGTTCACGCTCAAGACGCAGCCGTACCCCGGCTGGGACGGCACCGTGAACTGCCGGTTCGTCGAGATCGAAGCACGTCGGAAGCTCAGCTACACGTGGAGCGTCCCCTTTCTGGAGACCGTCGTGACCTTCACGCTCACGCCGACGGCGTCGGGTACGCGCCTGTCCCTCGTGCAATCGGGCTTCAAGCCGGACCAGAAGCAGAACTTCGGCGGCGCGCGCTACGGCTGGAAGATGATGGGCGGGAAGCTCGTCGACCTGCTCGAGAGGATCTCATGAGCCGGGCGAGGCTCGTGGCCTACTGGGTGACCACAGGCCTTGTCGCGTCGTCCATGGTCTCGGGCGGCGTGGCCCACGTCCTCCACGCACCAGAGAGCGTCGACGGCTTCGTGCGCCTCGGCTATCCGCTGCACTTCGTCACGCTCCTCGGTATCTGGAAGATCCTCGGCGCGCTCGCGCTGCTGGCGCCGAGATTCCCGCGCTTGAAGGAGTGGGCGTACGCGGGCCTCGTCTTCGACCTCACCGGCGCCGCCTTCGCCTGGGCCGCCGTCGGCGCCAGCGACTCCATGAGCAACGCTGGCCACATCATCGCGCCGCTCGTGGTCCTCGCGCTCGCGGTGACGTCGTGGGCGCTGCGACCGGACTCGCGCAAAATGCCGGAACCCCTTCACAGACCGTCGGTGTTGATGACATGATCGCGAACATGGCCTCCTCCAAGCAGCACGCCGCAGACAGACAGCACGCCGCCGACAGCCACGATCTGATCCGCGTCCAGGGCGCCCGGGAGAACAACCTCAAGGACGTCAGCGTCGAGATCCCCAAGCGGCGACTCACGGTGTTCACCGGCGTCTCGGGATCGGGCAAGTCGTCGCTGGTGTTCGGCACCATCGCAGCGGAGTCGCAGCGGCTGATCAACGAGACCTACAGCGCGTTCGTGCAGGGGTTCATGCCGACGCTGGCCCGGCCCGAGGTCGACGTGCTGGAAGGGCTGACGACCGCGATCATCGTCGACCAGGAGCGGATGGGCGCCAACTCCCGCTCGACGGTCGGCACGGCGACGGACGCCAACGCGATGCTGCGGGTGCTGTGGAGCCGCCTCGGCAAGCCGCACATCGGCTCGTCCAACGCCTTCTCCTTCAACGTCCCGTCGGTCCGCGGGGTCGGGGCGATCTCGATCGAGAAGGCGGGCGGGAAGAAGACCGAGAAGCGCGAGTTCGTGGTCAACGGAGGCATGTGCCCGAAATGCGAGGGCATGGGATCCGTCTCCGACTTCGACCTGTCCCAGCTCTACGATGACAGCAAGTCGCTCAACGAGGGCGCGCTCAACATCCCCGGTTACTCGATGGATGGATGGTACGGGCGCATCTTCAACGGATGCGGCTTCTTCGACGCGAACAAGCCGATCCGCAAGTTCACGAAGAAGGAGCTCCACGATCTGCTCCACAAGGAGCCGACCAAGATCAAGGTCGAGGGCATCAACCTGACTTACGAAGGGCTGATCCCGAAGATCCAGAAGTCGATGCTGTCCAAGGACGTCGACGCGATGCAGCCCCACATCCGGGCGTTCGTGGAGCGCGCGATCAAGTTCTCGACCTGTCCCGAGTGCGGCGGCACGCGGCTCAGCGAGGCCGCCCGGTCCTCGAAGATCAAGGGGATCAACATCGCCGACGCCTGCGCGATGCAGATCAACGACCTGGCCAAGTGGGTGCGCGATCTGAACGAGCCGTCCGTCAAGCCGCTGCTGGCGACGCTGCGGCACACGCTCGACTCGTTCGTCGAGATCGGGCTGGGCTACCTCAGCCTCGACCGGCCGTCGGGCACGCTGTCGGGCGGCGAGGCGCAGCGCACCAAGATGATTGGCCACCTCGGGTCGTCGCTCACCGACGTCACCTACGTCTTCGACGAGCCGACGGTCGGGCTGCACCCCCACGACATCCAGCGGATGAACGAGCTGCTGCTGCGGCTGCGCGACAAGGGCAATACCGTCCTCGTGGTCGAGCACAAGCCGGAGACGATCGCGATCGCCGACCATGTCGTCGACCTGGGCCCCGGCGCCGGCACCGCCGGCGGCGAGGTGGTCTTCACGGGCACCGTCGACGGGCTGCGGGCGAGCGGCACGCTCACCGGGCGTCACCTGAGCGACCGGGTCTCTTTGAAGCGGTCGGTGCGGAAGCCGTCGGGAGTGATGAAGGTGCGCGGCGCGCGCGCGCACAACCTGAAGAACGTCGACGTCGACATCCCGCTCGGCGTGCTGGTTGTGGTGACCGGCGTGGCGGGGTCGGGCAAGAGCTCGCTGATCCACGGCTCGGTGTCCGGCCGTGAGGGGGTGGTGTCGGTCGACCAGACCCCGATCCGTGGCTCGCGGCGGAGCAACCCGGCGACGTACACCGATCTGCTGGAGCCGATCCGCAAGGCGTTCGCGAAGGCCAACGGCGTGAAGCCAGCGCTGTTCAGCGCCAATTCCGAGGGGGCCTGTCCGACCTGCAACGGCGCCGGGGTGATCTACACCGATCTCGCGATGATGGCCGGCGTCACCACGGTGTGCGAGGACTGCGAGGGCCGGCGGTTCCAGGCGTCTGTCCTGGAGTACCGCCTCGGCAAGCTCAACATCGCCGAGGTGCTCGATCTGTCGGTCGCAGAGGCGGTCGGCTTCTTCGGCGCTGGCAAGGCGCATACGCCGGCCGCGCACGCGATCCTGCAGCGCATGGCCGACGTGGGGCTCGGCTACCTGCGGCTCGGCCAGCCGCTCACCACGCTGTCGGGCGGCGAGCGGCAGCGGCTCAAGCTCGCGACGCATATGGGCGCCGACGGCGGCGTCTATGTGCTCGACGAGCCGACAACCGGGCTGCACCTGGCCGACCTCGAGCAGCTGCTCGGGCTGCTGGACCGGCTCGTCGACTCCGGCAAGTCGGTCATCGTGATCGAGCACCACCAGGCGGTGATGGCGCACGCCGACTGGATCATCGACCTCGGGCCAGGCGCGGGCCACGACGGCGGGCGGATCGTGTTCGAAGGCACCCCGGCCGACCTGGTGGCCGCGAAGTCGACGCTGACCGGCGAGCACCTGGCGGCGTTCGTCGGAAACCAGCCGAAGGCTACCGCGTCTCGCCAATCTCGCTGAGCAAACCCGCGTTTTCCGTGGGAGCTTGACGTGCTACAATGCGTGCATGTCGTTCGCTCCGGACATTCTGGTCACCTCCCGCGACGGAACGAGCCGCTCGCTCGTCGTCGAGGTGAAGCTGTCGATCCACGATCTCCAGACGTCGGAACAACAGCTCAAGGCGTACATGGTGCGCCATGGCTACGCTACCGGGATGCTCGTCACGCCGGACGCAGTGCGCATCTACCGCGATACGTTTGCGAGCTACGAGGAAGGCTCGGTGGAGCTGGTCGGGGCTTTCTCGACGGCGGGCGTCTTCGAAGCCGGCGTGGCGTCGACGATTCGCGCGATTGAAGAGCCAGGACTGCGCGGGGTTCATTTCGAGGACGAAGTCCAGCGCTGGCTGGAAGGCCTCACGAATCCATCCAATCTGGCCGCCTTGGCGCCAGACTTGCGTGAGGCCATCGAGGATCACGTGGTGCCCGCTCTCGAGCAAGGAGAGGTGCGTGCGGCTGGGCCGCGTGCGAGCATGAGGCGCACCGGGACCTGAACGATGCGGCACGTCTTCGTCGAGACCAATTGGGTCGTAGACTATGCTGCGCCTGCGCATCACAAGAAAAAGGCAGCGGTTGATCTTCTCGACCGTGCTGCCGCGGGAGAGCTCGAGCTTCATCTTCCGTCCATTTGCCTGAACGAGGCACGCCGTCCGATCCAGGAGCTCAAGCCTCGGCATGAAGCAGATGCCATTCGCCAGTTTCTGCGCTGGGGCAAGGCGAACGGGAAAGTCTCGATCGACGAGGATGCCACGGCGTTACGGGTGCTCAGTATGTTCGAGAGCAGAGTGAAAGAGGAGCTCAAGCAGCTCGACACGACGCTCACGTCGCTGCGCAAGCACCCAGGGCTCGATGTCTTCGCGCTCGACGACGCCATGCTGGAGCGCGCGATCGAGCTGAGCGGCGGCGAGCTCGAGTTCGTCAAGCCGTTCGACCAGGCGATCTTGGCTGCGGTACTGGTGCGGGCCGAGAAGCTGAAGGCCGCTGGGGCAACAGATCTTTCCTTCTGCGAGCTCGACGGGGATCTCCAGCCGTGGGGGAAGAACGGATTTTCCAAACCAGCATTGACGAAGCTCTACGACGCCGCCGGGATCTGGGTATACGGTGACTTCGATCTCGCTGCGCCAGTGCGCCCCGCGAGCTAGCCAGCGCGTCGGCGCGAGCTCCCGGAACGGCGCACTCCGACGGGATCATCGACCTCGGGCCGGGCGTCTCGAGAGCGCCGGCCGGGAACGTGATGGCTCTCATCCGGCGGACCGCGCCGAGAGCCGTATGCGCCACTCGGCCCAGGCGCGCACCTCCGGCAGCGGGTCCGCCGCCAGTCGGGCAATGGCCTCCGCGGGCACCGCAGCGTTGAGCGGGGCGGCGCGGCGCACGTCGGGCTCGGGATCGCGCGCCAGCTCGTCGAGCAGCTCCGGCGGCGCGGCCGCGTTCCACAGCACCGCGCGGCGGACCCAGCGCTCGGGATCGCGCGCGAGCCGTCGCAGGCCCTCCGCGGGCGAGCGCGGGTTGGCCGCGGCGCCGGCGCGGACGTCGTCGTCCTCGTCGCGGGAGAGGCGCTCCCAGCTCTCGGCCGACAGCTCGGCGCGCTCGGCCGCCGCGGCGCGCACCATCCCCAGCGCGTCGCGCGAGAGCCGCTCGATGATGTCGAGCGGCGTGGCGGCGAGGCCGGCGATCCGGCTCCGCGTGTAGCCGTAATCGTCGCGGCTGAGGACCTCGAGCAGATCGCCGGGGAGCCAGGGGTGGAGCGCCATCTCGTACCCTCCGAGCCGATACTGCTCCTCGATGTGCGGGGCGAGGAGCGGCGTCGGGAACGAAGGGTGGGAGTAGACCCCGTATCGTTGCGCTTCGTCGATGGAGGCGTCGAGCGGCAACGGAGGCCCGGAGACACGGCCCGTGTAGCGCCAGCGCCCGAACGCCTCGTGCTTGCCCTCCGGCGCCTGGTAATGAGGGTGCAGCTCGAGAATGGCCCGATCCTCGGGGGGTAGCGCCGCCGCGTAGCACAGGGCGTAGATGACCGACGACGAGGGATCGGCGGTGAGCCGCGCGAGCAGGCCGGGCGGCGCGTTCGGGTGCTCCGCGACCATCACGCGCACGTCTTTCTTCGGATCGCCGGCGAGGTGCTCCAGCAGCGAGGCCTGGAGATCGGGCCGCGCCGCCACCGCCATCCGCACCGCCGCGTCGGCGTCGTGCGCGAGGGCAGCGACGTCCGCGGGATCGAGCGCGGGGGCGAGGGCCACCGCGTGACGCACCACCGGCGATCGGTGCGCGGCGAGAGAGCGGCGCAGATCGGGATCGAGCGCCGGGTGACGGGCCGCCGCGCGGACCAGCCAGAGGGCGAGCGGCGCGTCGATCTCGCGATCCAGGGTGGCGAGGGACGCGAGCGCCCCCGGAGCGGCACGCGGATGAAGGGCGATGGCCTCCGCTTCGAAGAGAGCGCGCTCGAGCCCCTCCACGCTGTGCAGCGAGCGCGCGGCGCGGCCGAGCAGCCGGCTCAACGTCTCCATGGACGACGACGGGTGTCGGGCCACGGCGCGGCGCACGGCATCGGCGGGATCGTCGGCGAGCGCGGCCAGCACCTCGCCTGCGGTCGCGGGGTTCTGCGCCACGTGCTCGCGGACCTCGGCGACCGGGTAGCGCGCCGCGCGCTCCAGGTCCTCGCGCCGGGCGCTCGCGGCGTCCGCGAAGGCCTGGCGATGCACGACACGCCGGAGCTCATCGACCAGGGGATGGTGGCGCTCCACGGCCTCGGCCTCGGCGAGCCGCCGCGCGGCCTCCTCGTCCCGCCCCACGAACACATCGACCAGCCCGCGCGCCGCGAGCGTGTGCGCCTTCGCGCCCGGCGCGACGACCCGCTCGTGCGCGACGAGCGCCTGCCGCTCGGCGTCTGCGAGGGCCTGCCCCGCGAGCGCCCGGCGCGCGTGATTGACAATCGCGGACGCGAGCGCCGTGTCCAGCCAGCCCATGTACCAGCCGCGGAACGAGAGCCCGGTCGGCCCCATCTCTGCATCGCCCTCGGCCGCCGTGAAGTCGCTCCACACCTGGCCGGCCAGATCCCCGGTCACGACGAGGAAATCGAAGTAGCCACAGCCCTTGTCGGAGAGGTAGAGACAGCCGTCGTACGGGTTGTCGCCAGCGGGGATGGGCAGCGGGTTCGGGCGCCCCTCGGCGTCGAGCACCGCCCAGCGCTCGCGAAGCCGGAAGGGCTTGTCCATCTCCGCAGGTCGGCTGAGCGGCGGGCGCCCGCCCGTGCCGGCGGAGACGCGATGGCCGTCGACCGAGGTGATCACGACCTCCACCCGCGGCAGGGCGTCCGGCGTCCAGGCGTCGAGAGGGGCCAGGCCGTAGTCCGGGCCCGCGCCGCCGTCGGCGATGTGGAGGACGAAGTCGCGGTACTCTTCGGGCAAGCGGATCCGGTGCGCCGCCTCGAAGGCGCCGACCTCCTCGAGTGAGGCCGGTGGGCGGAGCTCGAACGACTCGCGCTGATCTTCGGGGGTGAGCGTGCGCAGCGCGGCGAGCTTGGCGCGAGCGTCGGAGATCCAGGTCGACTCCATGGCGCCCACGGTGGCCCGGCGCGCGCGAGGGGTCAACGGATGTGCCGAGCGCCGTGAGACGTCACGCCGAGAGCCATGGCATGTCACGCCGAGACCCGTGGCATGTCACACAAGATCGGACCGCATTGCGCGCCAGGCGTCTCATGACTGGCGCGCGACGCGCCCCCGGCCGCGAGGCGAGCAAAGCATCCGCATCAAGAGTATTTACCCCTGCTTCGCAGGACGTCGCCCATCCACCCATCCACGCGCGGGCTCCGCACGATGGCATCGGGGTGCCTATGTGGGCGGCATGGCCATGGCGGAGCGGCGATGGCGTGGATTTGCTCGCCTGCGAAGCTCCACCGGATTAATGACCGTGCCGGGAGCGATACTCGCCTTCTGCTGGTGTCCTGGTACCGAAAATTCCGGTACGACTGAGGGGGAGCCAGCGCGCATCGTTGGGTCTGATCGGAGGTCGACGTGGAACTACTCGAGAATTTGCTGTGGCTGTGCAGGATCCCCTCGCCTACCGGTGAGGAGCGCAACCTGGCCGACGAGCTCGCTCGACGTCTCGCGGCGCTCCCCTCGGCTTCACCGCCGCGCCGCTACGGAGACTCTCTCGTGGCGCCGCTGACGCGCGGGTCGGGAGGCCCCACGATTCTGCTCGTCGGGCAGCTCGACGTGGCGACCGCAGGGCAACGAGGCGAAGCGCGGACGGAGAACAAGCGCGTGCTCGGCGCTGGAGCCGCAGAGAAGAGCGGCCTCAGTCTGATGCTCGATCTGGCCGAGCGCCGGCCGCAGGTACACGCCGATATCACCCTCGTGTTTCACGCGCGCGGAGCGTGCGGCTTCGACGCGAGCGAGCTCAGGGTGGTCATGAAGCAGGATACCGAGCTCCGGGGGGCCGACTTCGCCCTGGTGCTCAGGCCCACGGACAACAAGCTTCAGCTCGGCTCGGGAGGCTCCACGCACGCGACGCTGGCGTTTGCAGGCCGCACGGGGCACAGCGGGCTGCCCGGCGCCGGCGTGAACGCGATTCACAAGTTCGCGCGCGTGCTCTCTCAGCTGGCCGCGTTCGAGCCCGTACCCGACGTCGTCGACGGCCTCACCTGGTACGAGATGATGAACGCCACCTCGGCGCACGGGGGCCGCTCCGGCAGCGTCGTGCCGGACCACCTGGAAGTGAACGTGCACCACACGTACGGTCCGAGCACCAGCTCCCATACCTCGCAAGAGCGGCTGATGGCGCTCGTGGACCGCGTGGGGGCCGTCCGGTTCGAGGAGCTCTCCCGTCCGGCGCCGCCGAACCGGAGCCACGCGCTCATCGCGGCTCTCGAACAAAGCGGCGTTCAAGGCGTCGAGGCCCGGCAAACCTGGTCGGAAGTCGCAAGCTTCACGACGCTCGGGATCCCGGCGGCGAATTTCGGACCGGGCGCGGAGCGGACGATGCACGCGCTGAACGAGGTGACGGAGCTCTCGGAGCTCGCGCGGGCGCAAACCATCCTCGATCAGTGGTTCGCCAAGATGGCGTGACTCTTATTGGCATCTTCAGAGAAGAATCGAACAGGGAGGCGGGGAGACAGGGAGATTCATGGGGCTTTGACTCCCCATCTCCCCCACCGCGCGGATGGACGCGGATGCCGCCTCGACCTCCGCTGAATCCGCTGTGGCTCCTCCAGGCCGGCTGAGCTTTCAGCGCTCTCGCGGCTCGTCGCGGCGCGCGGGATCCCGCCTCTGGGCGCCAGCGGCGCCTATCGTTCGATCGCCGTTGCGGCTGGACAACAAGCGCCGAAGCCCGTCCTGGAGACTCGTGACGATGGGGACACCATCGAAGCCCAGATCGCAGTCGATCAGCAATCTCGCCATGACCGGCGAGATGCCCGCGATGGCGCACCGCGCCCCGAGCAACGAGGAAGCGCGCACCGTGTCGCGGAGGTGGCGAGCCCCTTCCGCGTCCATGAAAGGCACGCCGGTGACGTCGATGATCACATGCTCCGCCTGCGTGTCCACGATCGCCTGCAGCAGCACGTCGAGGATACGGGCGGCGCGCTCGGCGTCGATCTGGCCGATGAGCGGCAGCGCGAGGATGCCGTCCCAGAGCCTGAGCACGGGCGTGGACAGCGCGGCAATGGCGCGCTGCTGCTCCTCGCTCACGCGGAGCTGCTCCTCGAGCCGCTGGGTCCGCTCGGCGATCGCGGCCTCGAGCTGCTCCGTCTGGATCCGCAGCTCGTCCTCGGATTGCTTGAGCTCGCCGACGTCCACGTGAATCTGCAGCACTTCGGCGACGTTGCCTGCAGCGTCGTTGATGGGATGGAGCGAGGAGGCGACCCAGCGGGCCACTCCCTTCTGGAGCGTGTCTGCCTGGACCGGATCGTAGCGAATGGTGGGCAACGCCGTGGCCTCGCCCCGCCAGAACGCCTGCTCGACGAGGGGCATCGACCCATTGGCGGACACCTGCTCGTCCTTCAGCAAGCGCCACCCGGCGACATCCCGGAGGCTCAAGCTCCAGAGCTGCTCCCACCGACGGTTCACCTCGAGCACGCGGCTCTCGCCATCGTAGATCATCATGCTCACGATGCCCCCGTCGAGCAGGGCCTTGTAGCGGCGCGCGGGGATCTCCAGCTCGGCAACGCGCCGGCGCAGCGCATCGATCTCACGCTCGAGCTCGGTGATCGTCGGAGTTGTCTTCTGTTCCATGTTCTTTCGGTCCGCGCGCTCCGTGACGAGCATCCTCCCCGGAAAAGACGGCCGCGGTGTGGGCTGGGTCGCGTCCGACGAGCGCGGCGCGGGCGCGCGTTGATGACATGATGGCCCACGCCGACAGGAGGCCCGCAGCGTTGTATCTCCGGTCGCGGCGAGCTTCAACCCGGCGGACGTCTGCTGGATGAGGAGCTCACTTGCATCGCTGATCAAGAGGGCGCGGCGAATCCAGCTGTCGAGCTCGGCGAGATCCGGCCAGGTTCCCGGGTTCGTCACACCATGGGATTGCCGAGGATGCCTCGACCCGCGTCGGGTTGTCGGCTTTTGCCTCAACCCGGGTCGGGTTGTCGGCTTTTGCCTCAACCCGGGTCGGGTTCACAGGCCCGATCGGGTCCGGCTCAGGGCGACCCCTGCTTGGCGCACGGGTCCGCCGCCGCGGCCGCGCTGCGGCCCTCCCAGAGGCGAGCGAGCGGGCTCCTCGGGCCGACCGCGCCCGCGGCGGCGAGCGCCGCCCACGTCAGGATGGGGCCATCGCCCTCGAGCACGCGCAGCGGCGGCGGATACCCGGTCGCGGCGAGCTTCAGCCCGGCGGGCGTCGGCAGGAGGAGCAGATCCGGGTTGTCGAGGCTCACGCGCTCCCGCAGCAGCTCGAGCACGGTCGCGTCGCCGCCGGCGAACGGCGCGAGGCAGCGCTCCAGCAAGGGCCGCAGCGCCTTCTTCGACGCGGCGGACCGGTCGAGCAGCTGGGTCACGGGCGCGCCCGTGCGCACGTCGAGCACCTGCCAGCGCTCGGGCCCTGGATCCCAGGGGTGCGTGCCGCCCTCGTACCGCATCGCATCGTGGGAGCGGACCGCGAGTAGCCCCTTCTCGTTGAGGGAGATCTCGAAGGTGCGCGATGCGGCCATTCGCTCGCCCGCCTTGCACGCGCGCAAACTCGCCTCGTCTCCCTGCCCGAACACCCACGTGCCGCTCTCGAGCGCGCGGTTGAGGGCCGCCTCGCTCGTCGCCGTCGCGGCGCCGAAGATCTCGGGCCAGGCGAGCTCCTCGCTGCACGCCTCGCCAGGCTCGAAGGGGATCCCGATCCCGTCGGAGGGGCCATCGGGGTTCGGCCGCGGCGGGAAGCGGCGCGCCCTCTTCTTCGTGGCCACGAGCAGCACATCGCGCGCGCCGACCGAGGCGAGGTCGAACGGCAGCGAGGCGCCCCGCGGGCTCGTCCACGTCCCGATGAGGTGGCCGTCGGCCCGGCAGGTGCCCGCGAACTGGCCCGTCGGGCGCGCCGGGTTGCCCTCGACAAGCGCGAGCTCGCCGGCGTCGGTGACAGACCCGGCCAGCGGGATGTCGACGCCGACATGGGCATAGAAGTAACGGCCCCGCACGGTCCCTCCGTCGCGCTCGAGCCGCGCAAAGACCTCGAGCTTCGGCCCGATCGTGCCGTGGAAGCCGCGCTCCAGCGCACAGGCGCTCTGCGGCGCCGGCGCGGCGCTCGCGGCAGGCGCGGGCGCGACGCCCACGGCGCGCGCCGACGGAGACGGCGCCGCGGAGGCCGCCGCCTTGGCCACGGCGGGCGCAGCGCCCGCGACAGGCGAGGGCGCGGCCGCAGGGCCGCACGCCGGCAGAGCGAAGACCAGCGCCAGGAACGCTCGATATCGCATGGACAGCCATTGTGCAGAACAGGACGTGACAAATCCCCTCAATTTGTTCGGATCTCAGGCCGGCCTGAAGCGGAGCGGGAGCGACACGGGGCCACGCACGGTGAGCGTGCGGTTGTAGGGGATCTCGCCCGGCGCGCGGGTCACCTCGCCGATCCCCGGGAGCAGCACCTCGAGCGCGACCTTCGCCTCCATCCGGGCCAGCGCCGCGCCAAGGCAGAAGTGCGCGCCGTGCCCGAAGGTCAGGCTCGGCTGGCCGCGGTGCAGATCGAACCGATCGGGATCCGTGAAGCGCTGCTCGTCGCGGTTCGCCGAGCCGACGAGGGCCAGCACGAGCGAGCCCGCGGGGATCGTCACGCCGGCCAGCGCGACGTCCGACGTCGTGAGCCGGGGGACGGACTGGGTCGGGCCGTCATAACGCATCATCTCCTCGATGAACCTCGGGATGAGCTGCGGCGAGGCGCGCAGCCGCTCGAGCTCCGCGGGGCGCTCCGCGAGCAGGAGCATCGAGCTGCCGAGGAGGTGGGTCGTTGTCTCGAGGCCGCCGCCAAGGATGCTGACGAGCAGATCGATGATCTCGCGGTCGCCGAGGAGCTCGCCGGCGCGGGCGAGCTCGCTCACGAGGTCGTCGGACGGCGATCGCCTGCGGGCCGCGATGACGTCGGCCATGTACCGGTCGAGCTCCTCGATCGTGGCGCGGACGCGGGCGGCGTGCTCGGCGCTCGCCGGCTCGGGCGTCACGGACAGGAGATCGTCCATCCACCGCTTGAAGTGCGGCTCGAGCGCGTGATCCAGGCCGAGCAGCTCGCTGATCACGAACGCCGGCAGCGGCGCCGCGGCCGCGGCGATGAAGTCGACCTCGCCGTCGAGGCGGCCCGCGAGCCGCTCGCACAGCTCCCGGGCCCGCTGCTCGATGCGCGCGATCGCCGGCGCCCCGAACGCCCGGCTCACCAGGCCGCGGAGCCGCGCGTGATCCGGGCCGTCCATGGCCAGGATCGAGCTCGCGAGCGGGTTGTGCCCCACCCACGCCGGCTGCCATGCGGCCCGGAACCCCTGGGACGAGAACCGCTCCGGGCTCCGGAGGACCGTCGCGACATCGGCGTACCGGCTCACCGCCCACATGCCGCCAGGATCCACCTGGCAGACCGGCGCCTCGCGGCGCATCGCCGCGTACGGCGTATAAGGATCCGCCCGGAAGGCGGGTGTCATGATGTCCACGCGCTCGCTCATGCGAAGAGACCTCCCGCGATGGCCCCGAGCACACGCCGGGCCCGCGCGGGAGAGGCCGTTTCCACGGGAGATCCGCGGCGCGTCCGTGGCGCCTCGCGAGCCCGCCGGTCAGGGTGACCGGTCACGCCTGTCACCTTGATAAGGTCGTCCCATGCGCGCAGCCGATCTCGACATCCGGAAGCTGCTCGACGTCGACCCGCGCGGCGGCGTCGTCCGCTTCGCCGGGGAGCGCGCGGTCATCCTCGACGCCGGGGCGCTCGGGACGCTGCGCGAGGAGCTCGTCCGGCTCGCGGGGTACGCGGGGGCGCGCGCCGTGCTCACGCGCTTCGGCGTCGAGCACGGCGCCCGGATGGCGGAGGCGATGGTGTCCCGGCTCCCCTGGGACAGCGAGGCCGAGCTGCACGGCGCGGGGGCCCTGCTCCACACGCTGCAGGGCTTCATCCGGCTCGCGCCCGGGGACACGACGCCCCTCGCCTCGCGCGGCGCCACGCTGCTCTCGTCGTACGAGGCCGAACAGCACCTCCTGCACCTCGGCCGCGCGGACGAGCCGGTCTGCTGGATGCTCGCCGGCATCGCGAGCGGCTACATGACCCGGGCGACGGGCGAGGCGGTCTACGTCATCGAGGATCGGTGCATCGCCCGGGGCGACGACGTCTGCCACTTCCAGGGCCGGACGCGCGCCGCGTGGGGCGGCGCGCTCGAGGAGCACCTGCCGTTCTTCCGCGAGAGCGTGCTCGACCCGTCGGTCCGCGAGGCCGCGCCGCCCCGGAGGGCGATGGGGCGGGCGCTCCACGCGAAGTCGAGCGCCCTGCCCTTGGCCGCGCCATGGGGCGAGCCGGCGACCCCGCTCGTCGCGGAGAGCCCGGCGATGCAGCGGGCCCTCGACCGCGCGCGGCGGGTCGCGCCGGTGGACTCGACGATCCTGCTCACGGGCGAGAGCGGCGCCGGGAAAGAGCGGGTGGCGCGGCTCATCCACGGCGCGTCGGCGCGCGCCGCGGGCCCGTTCGTCGCGGTCAACTGCGCGGCGATCACCGAGACGCTGCTGGAGAGCGAGCTCTTCGGGCACGCGCGCGGCTCGTTCACCGGCGCGACCCACGACCGCGCCGGGCTGTTCGAGGCGGCGCGCGGGGGCACGCTGCTGCTCGACGAGGTCGGCGAGGCCCCGCCCGGGGTGCAGGCGAAGCTCCTCCGCGCGCTCCAGGAGCGGCAGGTGCGCCGCGTCGGCGAGAACACGAGCCGCCCCGTCGACGCCCGGATCCTCGCGGCGACGAACCGCGATCTCGCGGCCGACGCCGCGGCGGGCCGCTTCCGGCGGGATCTCTACTACCGGCTGCGGGTCATCGAGATACGCCTTCCGCCGCTCCGCGAGCGCCGGGAGGACGTCCTGCCGCTCGCGCGGGCGCTGCTCGCGGCGGCGTCGCGACGGCTCGATCGCCCCGTCGCGGGCTTCACGCCGGAGGCCGAAGGCGCGCTGGAGCGCCACGGGTGGCCCGGCAACGTGCGCGAGCTGGAGAACGCCGTGGAGCACGCGGTCGCCCTGGCGCGGGGGGGCGTGGCCGCTCTGGACGACCTGCCGGACGACGTCCGCGGCGCCGCGCCAGCCGGCGGCGGGGGCGAGGAGCCGGCCGCGCGGACGCTGGAGGGCGTCGAGCGGCGAGCGATCCTCGCAGCGCTCGAGCGGCACGGCGGCAACCAGGCCCGCGCCGCCGCGGAGCTCGGGATCGGCGCGTCGACGCTCTACCGGAAGCTCAGGAGGTACGCCCGCGGCGCAGGGTAGAGAGGTGCCATGTGTCGGCGACGGCCGGGCCCCGCCGGTGCCGGAACCCGGAAAACCATGGGGCCCAGCTCTCCGTTCCTGAGAAGCTGCACGACCAGCACATCGGTGCTTGACTAGGGCGACGTCGGTTGGTACTCCTCCGCGCCCATCGACGGAAACGACCTCCTCGGAGGTCCCGGCGCGCTCAGCCTCGTTGCTGTCCACGCCGCACGAGAGTGGTTTCCTGAGCGTGGGGACCGCCGTTTGCGGGAGTAACTCAGTGGTAGAGTGCAACCTTGCCAAGGTTGACGTCGCGGGTTCAAATCCCGTCTCCCGCTCCACGACATAGACGCTGCAACACCGGCCGCCGCTGAGCACCGCTCCGCGGCGCTCGTGGAGCGTCACTCAATGTCCTCGCCCAGCGCGAGGAGGGCGAAGCTCGCCAGCCAGTGCTCGCCCATGTAATCGCCGGCGACGTGCGGCAGGCTGGCGTCGAGGTGCCGCTCCGCCGCGTCGATGGCGCGGGCGCGGACCGCGTCCCCTTCGGGCAGCGCCGCGGCGAGCGACCGCCAGCACCAGGCGCGGCTCAGGTTGAGCCCGTCGAGGTGGGCGATCTTGCCGTCGCTGCGATCGCTGACCGTCGCGGGCTCGAACAGGGTCGCTGGCTCGCCGCGCGCCGCCCGCGGGAGGAACCGCGCGAACCAGCCGCGGAACTCCGGTCCGGGCAGGGCCCGGCGCATGCACTCGGCCTCCACGAGGGTGGGCGAGAGGAAATCGTCCTGCGAGGGCTCCCACGCCTGGCAGTCCGCGTCGCGGCCGTACCAGGCGCGCGCGGCCTCGGCGCAGCGCAGCGACAGCCGCTCGTCGCGCTTCACGGCGGCGTACTCCTGCGCGAGCGCCAGCGCGAAGGCGCTGTTCGTGTGCGCGCCCGCGCGGACCGGATACGTGGCCCTGGGCAGGTACTCGAGGAGCCGGCCGGCGAACGCGTCGCCGAGCGGGGCCAGCGCGGCCGACCAGCGCCGCCCCTCCTCGGTCTCGTACCGCGAGAGCTCGGCCGCCAGCATCAGCAGCCACGCCCACCCATAAGGCCTCTCGAAGCCGCGGCTCGACGGCCGCTGCAGATAGGCCAGCTCGCCGGCGACCTTCTCGCCCGTGAGCTGCGCGTCGAGCAGCCCGCGGACCGGCGCGGCGCCGGGCACGCCGGGGAAGAGGCGGTGGCTCCGCGCGAGGAGCCAGTGGCCATGAACGCACGAGTGCCAGTCGAAGCTGCCGTGGAAGATGGGGTGAAGGTCGCGCGGGCCCTTCACGTCCTCGGGGCCGGCCATGACGTGATCGAGCTTGTTCGGATACTCCCGCGTCACGTGCCCGAGCGCGATGGCGGCGAGACGCGAGGCGAGGTCCGGTGTCAGGGCGTGTGTCATGCGATGGCGACCTCAGCGCCGGAAGGCGAGCAGGTACATGAGGAGCGTGTTCCCTACCAGCAAGAGCAGCGCGGTGGGGAGCTGGACCTTGATCACGCCGTCGCGATCGGGCAAGCCGAGCAGGGCCGCTGGGACGATGTTGAAGTTCGCGGCCATGGGGGTCATCAGCGTCCCGCAAAAGCCGGACAGCATGCCGATGGCGCTCATGATCGCCGGGTCGCCGCCGAGCCGGCGCACGATCAGGGGGAGCCCCACGGCCGCCGTCATGACGGGAAACGCCGCGAAGGCGTTCCCCATGATCACCGTGAACATCGCCATGCCCACGGTATAGGCGGCCACCGCGGCGAGGCGGCCGCCGCTCGGGAGCGCGCTCCCGGCCAGCTCGCCGACCACGTCCCCCACGCCCGCGACCGCGAACACGACCCCGAGCGCGGCCAGCAGCTGGGGCAAGATCGCCGCCCAGCCCACGATGTCGAGCAGGCGCCGGCCTTCCTGCAAGGGCGCGAGCAGGGGCGGGCGCAACCACGCCACGGAGACCCCGAGCGCCAGCACCACGCCGAGAGCGAGCGAGATCAGCGTCGCCTGCTTCGGGTCGAGCAAGTGCGCGCCGCGGATCTCGATCCGCTTGAGGACCAGCGCGCCCAGGAGGGCGGTCGCCGGGATGATCAGCGCCGGGACGAAGAGGAGGTCGCCGCGCCGCTCGGCGCTGGCGCGCCGCTCCTCGGGTGTCGTGGTGGCGGGGCGCCCCTGGCCCAGGCCCCTGACGCCCGCGAGGAGCACGAGCGATATCACGAGCACCCCGTTGCCGAGATCCCCGAGGCGCGAGCCGAAGAGGAAGCTCATCGCGAGGAGACCCCAGAACAGGGTGTTCTTCCATCGCCTCGAGTTCTCGCGGTCGACCGCGCTCAGGACGGCCGACGCCGCGAAGAACAGCCCTCCCACGACGTAGACGACATCGAGCGTGATCATTCGGCCGCCTTCCCCGCGTCCGCGCGGGTGAGGTCGCGGTGCAGCCGCCGGTCGAGCAGGAGGAGCCGAGTCCCATGGATCAGGAGCGCCAGGACCGCCGTGGGGATGGCCCAGACCGACAGCTGGAGCGGCTCCACGAAGATGCCGTTCTGCTCGAGGAACGCCTTGATCAGCAGGATGGACGCGATGGCGAGGAATATGTCCTCTCCGAAGAACAGCGCCACGTTGTCGGCCGCCGCCGCCGAGGCGCGGATCAGCCAGCGCGTCCTGTCCGGCAGCGGTCCATACCGGTTCTCCGCCACCGCCTCGGCCATGGGCGCGATCAGCGGGCGGACCATCTGCGCGTGGCCGCCGAGCGAGGTCAGGCCGAGCGCCGCGCTGAGCTGTCGCACCGCGAAGTACACGAGCAGGATGCGCCCGGTCGTGGCCGTCTTCACCCGCGAGATCAGCGCGCGCGCCCGCTCCTGGAGGCCCGAGCGCTCGAGGAGGCCGATGACCGGCAGGACGAGCCAGACAAGGCTCACATAACGGTTGTCGTTGAACGCCTTGCCCAGGACGGAGATCCCCTCGACGAGGCCCATCCCAGCGGAGAGGCTGGTCACGATGGCGGCCGCCGCGACGACCAGGAGCGGATGGATCCGGGCCACGAAGCCGACGACCACGACCACGACCCCGAGGAACGTGAGCATGCTTCTTCCCTCGTGTCCTCGGGCGACGCCGCAAGCCGGCGACGGCACAGTCCACGGCCGCTCGTGCGCGACCGAGGTCCCCGGCGGCCGCCGTCGCCGATTTCAGCTTTTCAATCCCTCCGGGCCGCTCGCGGCGGCGTCCTCTCGCTCACCCCTCCGCGCGCCCTGCCGTCATCACAGCCCCAGGCGCCGCAGCGGGAGCTCCCGGGCGCGCGTCTTCGTCAAGGC
Organism: Sorangium sp. So ce327; assembly: GCF_051530205.1. Classification (NCBI taxonomy): domain Bacteria; kingdom Pseudomonadati; phylum Myxococcota; order Polyangiales; family Polyangiaceae; genus Sorangium; species Sorangium sp. So ce327. The sequence goes on from NZ_CP150330.1 coordinate 9,217,682, forward strand.
GAACACCGCGTTCGCGATCGCGGGCGCCACCGGCGGCACCCCGGGCTCCCCGACCCCCCCGGGCGGGGCGTCGCTCTTCACGATCTCCACGTGGATCCGCGCCGGCACCTCCGGGCTCCGCACCACCGGGTAGTCGCGGAAGTTCGTCTGTTCGACCGCGCCGCCCTTCATCGTGATGGCGCCGTGGAGCGCGATGCTCATCCCGAAGACCACCGCGCCTTCCATCTGCGCGCGCACGCGGTCCAGGTTGATGACCGTGCCGGGGTCCGCGACGAGCCACACCTCGTCGACCTTCACCTTGCCGAGCGCGTCCTTCGAGACCGCGGCGACGACCGCCACGTACGTGAGGAAGCTCCGGTGCGCGGCGAGGCCCAGCGCGCGGCCCGCCTTGCGCGCGGCGTCCCACCCCGAGATCTCCGTCACCCGCTCGATGACGTGCCGGAGGCGGCCGACGTCGACCGGGTGCTGCTCTATCGAGGCCCCGTAGTTCGGGACCTTGTCGACCCCCAGCTCGGCGGGCGTCGCCTTCCGGGCAGGGCCGAGCACCTCGAGCAGCACCTCGCGCGGATCCGCCTGCCGCGCGTGCGCGATCTCGTCGATGAAGCTCTGCACCGCGAAGGCGTGGAAGATGTTGCAGACCGACCGGAGCCACCCGATCCGGACGTGCGCCGGCGCGTCGCACGCCTCGGCGCGGACGTTCGGGGCCGAGAGCGCGAGATCGAGCACGCCGAGGCCGAGCTCGTTCTCGCTCGGGGTCTTCACCTTCGCGTCGAACGTCGACGGGATCGGCGGGAACGCCGTCCGGTGCAGCCACGCCGTCACCTTGCCGCCCGCGTCGAGCCCCGCCGTGAGGTGCTGCGCGCTGACGCTGTGGAAGTAGCCGCTCTGCACGTCGTCCTCGCGGGTCCACTGCACGCGCACCGGCGCGCCCAGCTCGCGCGCTAGCAGCGCCGCCTCGGCCACGTAGTCGGGCTTGGACTTCCGGCCGAAGCCGCCGCCGAGGAACGTCACGTGCACGGTGACCTTGGCCTCGTCGACGCCGAGCGCCCGCGCCACCTCGGTCCGCGCCGCCTGCGGGTTCTGCGTCGGCGCCCACACCTCGCAGCCGCCCGCGTCGACCTTCGCCACCGCCGAGGGCGGCTCCATGGCCACATGCGCGAGGTGAGGCACGTAGTACTCGGCCTCGACCGTGCGCGCCGCCGCCTTGAGCGCCCCGTCGACATCGCCGACCTTCCGCACGACCTTGCCCGGCGCGCGCACCGCGCGCGAGAGCGCCTCGCGGTAGCTCGCCGAGTCGTACGACGCGTTCTCGCCGTGATCCCATGTGATCTGCAGCGCCGCGCGGCCGCGCATCGCGGCCCACGTCGTGTCCGCCACGACCGCCACGCCCCCGAGCGGCTGGAACCCCACCCCGACGCCCTTCGGCGCCGGCAGCTCCACGAGCTTCTTCACGCCCGGGACCGCCAGCGCGCGCGCCCCGTCGTACCGCACGACCCTGCCCCCAACGACCGGCGGGTGCGCGATGACCGCGGTGAGCATGCCGGGCAGGCGCACGTCCGCGCCGAACTGGGCCGCGCCCGTGACGATGGCCGGGCCTTCGAGCAGCGGGAGCAGGCCGCCGACGCGCTTGAGCTCCGAGGCGGGGCGGAGCGCGACCGTCTCCGCGTCGGGCACCGGGAGCTTCGCCGCGTCGGCCACGAGCTCGCGGAAGTCCAGCGAGCGCTTCGACTTCGCGTGGTGGACCGCGTGCTGCTGGGCGACGCACTCCGCGGCGGGGACGCGCCACTTCCTGGCCGCGGCCGCGACGAGCATCGCGCGCGCTGTCGCGCCGACGCGCCGCATCGGCTCGTAGCCGCCGCGCACGCTGCGCGAGCCGTCGGTGTTCTGATCGCCGTAGACCTTGTCACCGTCGGCTTGCACGATCTTGACCCGCGCCATGTCCGCGCCGAGCTCGTCGGCGACGAGGACCGGCAGCGAGCTGCGGATCCCCTGCCCCATCTCGGACCGGTGGGAGACGATCGACACCGTCCCGTCGGGCGCGATGTGGAGGAACACCCCGGTCCGGAGCCCGGGCTCCGCCTTGGGGACGCTGGGCGTAGGCTGCGCGGGCGGCGCGGCCTCGGCGACCCCGAGCGCGAGCCCGCCCACCGCGAGCCCGAGCCCCGCGAGGAAGGAGCGGCGGAGGAGGACGACGCGTTGCTGTTCCATCTTCACTCCGTGGGAAGGCCGGCAGCCTTGCGGACCGCCGCGCGGATGCGCGTGTACGTGCCGCACCGGCAGATGTTGCCGGCGAGCGATCGGTCGATATCGTCGTTCGAGGGCCGCGGGTTCTTCCGCAGGAGCGCGGCCGCGCTCATGATCTGCCCCGCCTGGCAGAAGCCGCACTGCGGGACGCCGAGCTCCACCCACGCGCGCTGGAGCGGGTGATCGCCGGTGGGGCTGAGCCCCTCGATCGTCGTCACCGAGCCGCCCGCGGCGCGCTTCACAGGCGTCACGCAGGCGCGCACCGTCTCGCCGTCGAGGTGCACGACGCACGCCCCGCAGAGCGCCTGGCCGCAGCCGTACTTCGTCCCCGTGAGGCCGAGCACGTCGCGCAGCACCCAGAGGAGCGGCATGTCCGGGTCCACGTCGAGCTTCTGCTCCGCGCCGTTCACCTTCAGGATGATCATGGTCGGGACTCCTCGGGCGGGCACGCCGCGCCCGCCTTCACCCACGCGTCGACCAGCGCGCCGAAGGCCGCCTGCGAGCCGGGCGCCTTCGTGCGGCCGTGGCCGGGCGCCCACCCCCACGCCACGAGCTCGTCGCGGTTGGAGTGCTCGACGATCTGCGCGAGCGTCTTCTTGCCGTTGCGCGCCGGATCCTTGATCTGCGCGCAGATCGCCGCCGGCGACCGCCCGAGCCACGCCATCTCCGCCGGCGCGAGGTGCCAGCCCGGCGCCCCGGGGACACGAGCGAGCTCGAGGTTCTGCGCCTGATGGCACGACGTGCACTCCATCGCCGCCACCCCGCGATCGCTCGGACCGCGCTCGGCCGGCGGGCTGTGGCGCTCGCCGGCGTCGCCCTGGCGCGGGACGCCATCGTGAGGGTGGCAGTTCACGCAGCGCGGGTGGAGCAGCACCTTGCTCGCCTCCAGGAAGAGCGAGGCCGCGCGCGCGTCGTCATCCCGGATCGCCACGAACGCCTCCGGACTGCGGAGCTCGCCCGGAGCGACGGGCGGAAGAACGACCGGCCTGGGCGCCTCCGCCGGACGCGAGTCGCACGCCGCGGCGAGGAGGCCGACGCCAGCCAGCAGGGACCAGAGGAGGAGAGGCTGCATCGCCCGGCCTACCCTGGTGACTCGGCGCACGGACGACAAGCCCCGATTCGACCTGCGCCCTCGGGGCGTCCCCCGTCGCGTCCCCCGACAGCGAAGCCCGCGTTACGTCACGGTTTCCGGCGACAGGGCGGCGCGTGGAGCGCGCGATGACGGCGGCCGTGAAACGTCCGTGAGCCGGTGTCGACAGCGCGCGCAGCGCAGCCGCTGCCGCGCCTGTAGCGAACTGTCACGAGGGCGCCACACAGCGCGGCTCCACGCCACGACGCGACACCCCGATGCCGGCGCATGTCCTCGCAACCCCTCCGCCGGAGCGATGGCTCGCGGCGTGCAAGCCAGCTCCGGCATGAGCAAGACGCTAGGAATAGGCGAGGCCACCCAGCCATCGCCCTGCCTGATCGCCCCAGCTGAGGCAGGCTGCCACACCGCGTCGAGCTCGGAGCGCGGGCCGATGCCCGGAATGCACGTGGGCTCCCAGCTCCGGCTCATCCGCGCGCTCGGCCAGGGGGGGATGGGGAGCGTCTGGCTCGCCGAGCACGTCGCGCTCAGGACCCATGTCGCGGTGAAGTTCCTTCGCGACATGTACATGGACCACCCGCTGGCCGTCGTGCGCCTCCACCGGGAAGCCGAGGCCGCGGCCCGCATCCAGAGCCCGCACGTGGTGCGCGTGTTCGATGTGAGCTTCACCGACCAGGGCGTGCCCTACATCGTGATGGAGCACCTGGAGGGGCAGACGCTGCAAGATCTGGTGGAGCGCCGCCGGCGGCTCTCGCTCGAGGAGACCGTCTCCATCCTCCGCCAGCTCTGCGCCGCGCTGGCCAGGGCGCACGAGGCGGGGATCGTTCACCGCGACATCAAGCCCGAGAACATCTTCCTCGTGGAGGGCGAGGGGGAGCCCTTCGTGAAGGTGCTCGACTTCGGCATCGCCAAGAACACCCTCGACGAGGCCGAGCGGCTCACCGTCACGGGCGCCATCCTGGGGACGCCGCACTTCATGTCGCCCGAGCAGATGGCGGGCGGCGCGCGGGTCGGACCGCACAGCGATCTCTGGGCCCTCGGCGTCGTGGCCTACTTCTGCTTGACCGGGCAGATCCCCTTCGGCGGCGCCACCGTCGCCGCGGTGGCCGTGGCGATCGACCGCGGGCCGCCCCCGCCGCCGTCCCGGCTCACCCCGGATGTGCCGCCCGCGATCGACGCCTGGGTCCTCTCGCTGCTCGAGCCCGACCCGGCGCGCCGCGCCCGGAGCGCCCGCGCCGTCCTCGAGGCGCTGGACGCGGCCGTCGCCACCCCGTGCGCCGCGCGGCCCGTCCGGACCCAGCTCATGCCCCCGCGCGACGCCCTCGGCTCGGGCGAAGGCTTCTCGTCTCTCGTGACCACGCTCCTGCCGTTCGGCACGCTGGGCGTGGGCGGAAGCTCGCCTCGGCAGCGGGCGCGGACGCGCACCTGGGCCCTGGCGGCGGGTGCCGTGATGGGCCTCAGCACCCTGGCGTGGGCGGGGGCATCCGGTGTCGCCTCCGGCGTCACCCGGACCGCGCCGGCAGCGCAGACCGCGTCGCTCGCGATGGTTGCCGGCGGAGCGCCCGGGCGCGCCGCCCCCGCCGCCGTCGAGCCCGCGGCCCAGTGCGAGACGAGGGGCCCGCTGCCCGAGGCGCGGGCCGCGGCCACGGCGCCGCAGGTCGAGGCGCGAGCGGCGGCCACGGCGCAGGACGACGCCAGGCCGCACCAGGCCGAGGCACGGGCTGCGGCCACGACGCAGCCTGCGGCCACGGCGCAGCCTGCGACCCGGGCGACCGCCGACGCCAGGGTGACGGCCGTGTCTGGCGCCCCGAGCGCCCTGCCGGCGGCGCTCGCCGCACCGTCCTCGACGCCGGTCAAGACGGTCGCGACGCGCACGCGCTGGCGCCGCGATCTCGGCTTCTGACAGGAGAGGAGACCCATGCGCCCCCGGCCCAGCACGCTGATGGTGATCACCAGCCTGATCCTCGCGGCGCCGCCGGCGCTCGCCGGCGACGCGGCGGACACCGCCGCCGGCGCCGCCGACGAGAAGGCGCGGCGTGACGCCCGGGAGCTCGTGTACCAGGGCGACGAGCTCTTCATCCTGAGGAGGTACGCGGAGGCGCTCCGCGCCTACCAGCGCGCCGAGCAGCTCGTCCGCGTGCCCTCGACGTCCATCGAGGTGGCGAAGGCGCTCGCCGCGATCGGCCGGCTCAGCGAGGCGCGCGAGCTCGCGTCCACGATCGCCTCGTCGCGCGCGCTCCCCGGGGAGCCCTGGCCGTTCATGCAGGCTCGGCGCCGCGCCGACGCCCTGCGCGACGAGCTCGACGACCGCATCCCTCGGCTCAAGGTGCGGCTCGTGCCGAGCCCCGCCGGGGCCAAGCTCCGGATCGATGGCCAGGAGGTGAAGGCCTCCTCGGAGGGGGCCCTGATCGATCCCGGCAACCACTGGGTCGAGGTCGAGGCCGACGGCTACGTCGGCGCCCGGCAGCGGGTCTACGTCCCGGAGCGGGAGATCACGGCGCTCGACGTCGCCCTCACCCCGGAGCCCCGCCCGGACGGCGTCTCGCCGTGGGCCATCGGCGGGTTCGTGGCCTCGGGCGCCGGGCTGGCGGTGGGGCTCGGCGTGGGCGCGGCCTACCTGAGCGCGAGGAGCGACCTCGCCGAGGCCTGCCGGCAGGGCACCTCGGGTTGCTCCGCCGATGCGCGAGGCGACGCGAACGCCCTGGGTTGGGTCTCGAACGTGGGGTTCGGCCTTGCCATCGCCGGCGCGGCCGTGGGCGGCATCAGCCTCGGCCTGGAGCGCTCGAAGACCCCGGCCTCGAGCGTCACCTGGGCGGTCGGTCCGGGCTACATCAGCATGCGGGGGACGCTGTGAGGGCGCGTCGCGCTGCCGCCTGCGCGTTCGCCGCGTGGCTCGCCGGGTGTCAGGTCGTCGCCCCGCTGCCCGACGCCGAGGACGGCGCCACCTCGGCCGAGGGCGACGGCATCGACAGCGGCGCCGCCGCGGGCGACGCCGGCGACGGGAGCCCGGAGAGCTGGGTTCCGCCCGCGCAGGAGGCCGGCCCGTGCGAGATCGCCGCGTGCTCGGCGCACTGCGCCCGGTCGCTGGATCTCTGCGAGCTCACGCCGCAGTACCCGTCGGTCGAGGCGTGCTGCACCGTCTGCGAGGCGATGCCGTCGCCCGAGGGGTATGCCGGGTGCCGCGCGGCGGAGACCGGCGATCCCGCCGGCTGCACCGCGGCCGGGCCGCTCGGCCCGGAGGGCGACGCCGAGTGCGTCGGGCGGTGCGAGGCGATGTGCACGCTCTACGCGGCCACATGCCCGCTAGAGCTCGCGGACATCGCGGCCTGCGAGGCCCGCTGCGCGGCCTTGCCAGCGCCGGAGGTGTTCAACGCGTGCGGCCCGCTCATGGCCGAGGGCTCGCTCGGGTGCAGCACGCAGCAGATCTACGCCGCGCTCGGCGCGGTCGACAAGAAGGCGCGCGAGAAGGTGTGCCGCGACATCCTGGAAGGCCGCTGCCCTCCCCCGGCGTGCGCGGCCGGCGACTAGCTCGATCCCGCGCGTCGAGCTGCAACAGGACGGCATGGTGCGGCTGTCGCTCAAGCGCACCTTTGCCGACGGGACCGTCGCGATCGATATGGCCCCGCTCTCGCTCCTGTGCCGGCTCGCGGCCAGCGTCCCGCCGAGCTCTCGTCGAACTTCGGGCTCGTGGACCTGGCACGGCTGGTGGGCTACTCGCCGGACCATTTCTCGCGCCTGTTCAAGCACGCCTATCACCAGACCCCCTATCAGTACGTGCTGTCACGCCGCATCGAGAAGGCGATGGCCATGCTCCGGGACGAGCGGCTGTCCATCGCGGAGATCGCGCTGGCGTGCGGGCTCTCCAATCAGGGGCACCTCACGACGGCGTTCAAGCGCCGCACGGGGACGACGCCCGGCGCGTACCGGAAGAAGTGATCCGTCGCCGGGCGTCGGGAGCAGGGAGGCTGTCAGTAAGGCGCGGCGCAGATCGCGTTGCCGCAGGGGTACACGACGGAGCTGCCGGCGATGACGCTGGCCTCGGGGAGGGTCGCCAGGGTCGCCCCGGTCTCGATATCGTAGATGGCGCGCTCGTACCGCGCGTGGATGGCCGTCGGCGAGACGGGGACCATGCCGTACGCCGGCTTGCCATAGTCGACCGTGTAGTCCTTGGGGGCCAGGGTGATGCGCGGCAGCGGCGGCGTGGCGATCACGTTGCCCAGCTCGTCGTAGAGGGTGGACGCCTGAAGCTCCCACCGGTTGGTCAAGAAATTGCGGGTATACGTCTGGACGAGCGCGCGGGTATCGTCGAGCCATCCGACCGCGCAGCCGGGCACCGCGTTGACGAGCACCCCGTCCTCGTAGAACTGGGTGAACCCGCAGCCGTCTCCCGTCGCCTCGTCCGTCACGAGGTAATGACGGCCGTCGGGGGAGATGACCGGAACCGGTTGAGATCCGGTGTCCTCGTAGATCACCGTCGCTCCGCTCACGTCGCTGACGATGCGGCGATCGCCATCGAGAACGTTGGAGCGGTGATACGTGCGGCCCAGCGTCGTCCCGCTCGCGGACAGCGAGAAATCGAGGAGGGCGACATCCGAGTCGAACGAGGCGACCTCGGCGCCGTCGGGCAGCGAGAAGATGCGGAGGTCTCTGCTCTCGATGTGCGGGTCGCGCTCGGTGGCGCGCGCGGCGAGCACGCGCCCGTCGGCCGAGAGCCGCACGCCAGCGCTGAGCAACGGAACGGACGCCGTGGGACCGGCGCCGAGGTCGGCGGTGTCGTAGAGGAAGATCCCCCCCGCGGGCGTGGCGATGGCGACCTGCCCGGAGGCCGCTCCGCCCAGCTTCGACGCTCCGCAGCCGAGCTTCCCCGTCGCGTCAGGGTCGGCCACCGTGCCCTTCTGCAAGATGACGCCTCCGGAGCTACCGATGGCCCAGCGAAGCCCTCCGTCGATGTGCGCCACGGTGGGCGGGTAGACCGTCACCTCGTGCTCCGCTCGCGTGATCTCGGAGCCGCCGAGATCGAAGACCTCGAGCTTCGTCGGAGCCGTACCGAAGACGCCGATCGCGCGCTCGGAGGGCACCACGGTCATGCCGCTGCGGTATTCGTACTGTGCCACGGGGACGTTCCCTCCGCCGATCCGGTAGATCGTGAGCGGGTTGCCCAAGATATGGGGATTGTAAGTCCAGAGATAGCCTCCCGTTGCCGCGAGGTTGTCGATGTGCGGCAGGTTGACGATGCTCTCGTGGACGCCGGTCCTCGAGTACACCCGCACCGTGTTGCCGGCCGTCGTGAGGAAGCGCGCGCCGTCCCTGGACCATGCGTGGAAGGTGCCCGCGAACGCGGGCGTGAGGTGCGGCGGCGAGCCGTCGATCGGCACGACCTGGACCGACGTATCCGGATGGTATTTCGACGCGACGCGCACCGCGTCCGGGGCCGCATGGAACTCGCCGTAGACCTCCAGCGTGGCCGACAGCACCTCGTCCCCGGTGCGGCTCCAGACGGTGATGTTGCGGGAGCGGGCGGCCCAGACGTAGCTCCCGTCGGTCGCTAGCCCCACGTCGTCGTACTCGGCCGAGATGGCCGCCAGCAGGGAGCCGTCGGCGGCATTGCGCAGCTCGAACGCGTGCTGCGGGTCCGTCTGGATGACCAGGAGATCGGCTCGGAGCTCGACGCCTCCCGGAAGCTCTGGAAACGAGCCGTCCGGAAGGGGAAATGGAAGCTCCCGGAAGCCGCCGGGCGCATTACCGTCGGCGATCGCGGCGCGGGTCGCCGTATCCCACAGGATCCAGCGGTCGTGGTCCCAGCCGAGGACGCGATCCCCGGAGACGAAGAGCCGGCGGAGAATCTGGGTGTGTCCCAGATCGAGGAACGCCTCGGGCGAACTGCGCCAGGTCGTGGGCGTACCGCAGGGGGAAAGGGATGCGGTGCCGCCGGTGCCGCCGGTGCCGCCGCTGCCGCCGCTGCCGCCGCTGCCGCCGGTGCCGCTGGGGTCGCCACCGCTGCCGGAGCCGCCGGTGCCGCTGGGGTCGCCGCCGCTGCCGGAGCCGCCGGTGCCGCTGGGGTCGCCGCCGCTGCCGGAGCCGCCGGTGCCGCTGGGGTCGCCGCCGCTGCCGGAGCCGCCGGTCGCGCCGGCAGACGTCACGCCAGGGGCGCCGCCGCCTCCTGCCTCTCCCGAGGAGCTGCCGCCCGGCCCGGGATCAGAGCAACCGACCATCACGAGGACACACGAGACGATGCGTGAAGTCGTTCGCATGACCCGCTAAGGTGCCATACCCCCGGCGTTTGTTCATCGCCGTAAGAACAACCCGCTCTTTTCGTGCGGCGCACGGCTCTCCATCATCGCGACCGCGGTCCTCGCGAGGCCGGGCTCGCCAGCCGGAGCCCGACGGAGCTCGCGCAGACTCTCCCTGGGCACGGGGCCGGTGCGCAACAGCGTATGATGATGATGCAAGTTGGTCGATGAGAGATGCATTGAACCCCATCGCCGCGCTCCTGCGGTATCGGCTGCCCCGTCGAGCTCGGAGGCCTCAATAGAATCAGAGCTCCGCCAGCCGCGCACGCTGATCGGCGTCGCCTGCGGAGCGCACGCGCTCCTGCTGCTCGCCGCGCCCGCCTGGCGTGCCCCCGTGGCGCGCCTGCCCACGCCGGAGGCCGTGACGGCCTCTCGCCGGATCGCGCTCTCGGGTCGGCCCGGCCCCACGCCGCGCTGGTCAGCAGGCGCCGCCGGCATCTCGAGCGCGGGCCGCGCGCGCCCCGAGGCCGCGAGCAGGGGCGCTTCGGCAAAGCCGGCCGCTGGGCCGGGCCAGGCAGCACCCGCCCCGAGCACGAGCCCCGCCGCCGCCGTCCCATGCAGCCTGAAGCGGCGAAGCCCGCGCAAGGCGTCGTGAAGCCACGCACCGGAGAAGAAGGGCACGAAGCACGGCACCGCGGGCTGCCTGCGCCGGCGCTGCGCCGCCTGCCAGCGCCCTGTCTCCTGCTCGATCTTGTCCCAGGCGGCGGCGAGCCGTGACTTGACGGTGTTCTCGGGGAGCGCGTGCGCCTCGGCGATCTCGGCGAGCGTCCGGCCCAGGAGCTCGTGCTCGATGAAGACCATGCGACGTGCGTCGTCGAGCTTGTCGATGAAGCGCCAGAGGACGGAAGCCCGCTGGCGGGCGATCAAGGAGGCTTCCGGGCCCGGCCGCTCGTCCGAAGGATCCTCGTCCTGGAGGGGTGCGATCACCTCTTGCCGGCGGCGCGATCGCCGCCGGCTGTTGCGCACCACGTTTCTGACGAGCTCGTCCACATACGCCGCGGCGTCCCTCGCCAGGCCGATGCGAGCGCGGTTCTCCAGGATGCGAAGCCACGCGTCCTGGAGTACGTCGTCGACGTCCTGAGCCGGCACGCGCATGGCGCGCGCGAGCCGGCGGAAGCGGTCGGAAGCAAGCGGGCCAGGGGCTGCGATGGCCGGGCTCGCCGAGGTGCTCACATCCATGCACGTCCAGATGCTTCAGGCGCGAAAAGAGGTGACCCAATCGACCGGTGCGACGAAGAACGGTGCGCGAAGGTGCGTCCGGAGGGGGATAACGAGAGGGCCACGGCTCCGTGGAATCATTGCGCAGGTGACGTCGGATTTATCATGCAAAAGCGCAGCGCTCGATATCCACACGCGCTTGCTGGGCCGACAGCCTCGTTGATAAAGTGGGCCGCATGACGCTCTTGCGCTCGGCGCTGTCCGCGATTTGCCTTCTCGGCGTGCTGGGCAGCGGCATCGGGCTCGCGCGCGCAGCACCTGCGGTGGCGACCGAGAGCGCGGCAGCGACGAAGGCGCGCCAGAAGGCCCGGATCGCCTTCGGCGCACGGAAGTGGACCGAGGCGGAAGCGAGCTTCGAAGCCGTCCTGGCGGCGCCCGACGCCGCCGGAATGACCGCGGTGCAGCGGGCCGAGGTGCTCGGCTATCTCGGGCTTTGCGAGCTGCAGCAGGGCAAGCACCGGGAGGCCGCCGAGCACCTGGGGAAGAGCCTCGAGCAGGACGTCGCGCTGAGTCGCGCGCTCCTCGACAGGTTCACGCGTGCGTTCGACACGGCGATCCAGCACGTTGGCAGGATCTACGTGGCGGCCTCCCCGCCCGACGCCGAGATCCTCCTCGACGGGGAGCCCGTCGGCACGGGCGCCACGGTCCACGAGCTGTTCGTCGCGCCGGGCACGTACACGCTCCGGGCCCGGCTGTCGGGACACGGGGAGGGCTCGCAGCGGGTCGAGGTCGATGCGGGGAAGACGGTCAGCGCGACGCTGCAGCTCGTGCGCGCGGCCGACGCACCCGCGCGCGCGCCGGATCCGGGCGCGAGGAAGAGCGAACCGGTCAAGCCGCAGGCCCCTGGGCCGGCGGCATCGTGGCTCGGGCCGGCGCGTATCGCCGGCATCGGTCTGACCACGGCGACGGCCTCCCTCGGCGCCCTGTTCATGGTCCGCGCGAGCGCATCCAACGGCGATCTCGAGGAGCGCAACAGCAAGCTGGACGCGCTCGGGTTCACGCCGTGGGCGTGCCGCGAACCGTCGCCGCCTTCAGCGTGCAACGAGCTGGCGGTCCTCCGGCGAGAGCGAGATCAGTTCGCCGCCCTCGGCACGGCGATGGTGGTGGCGAGCGGCGTGGTCGGCGCCATGACGGTCGCCTCGTTCTTCACGGATTTCTCCTTTCTGCAGTCCGAGCCCACGGGAGCCCGCGTCGCGTTCTCGCCGGCCGCAACGCCAGGGCAGATCGGCCTCGTGGCGCACGGGGTGTGGTGATCCGAGGAGCCAGGGACATGCACTTTCTGCAGGGACGACACGTGCGGCGGCTGTGCGCCGTCGCCGCCTTCTCGACGAGCGGCGCGGGAGGGCTCTCCGGCTGCACGTACGCAGAGGACTGCGGTGAGGAGCGGATGTGCCTCGCCCCGCCGCCGTCGCCGTGCGAGGTGAACGAGCCGGGCATGGGGCCCGTGATGGACGAGTGCGGGGTGTTCGCCAGCGCCAGCGCTCCAGCGGAGGGCGCGCGCGCGGGCACGCGGGTCGAGCCGCTCGGCTCGCTGCAAGCCGCCATCGTGGAGGCGCAAGCGCGGGGCTTGCGCCACGTCTATGCGTGCGGCGAGACGTTCGAGGAAGAGGTCACGCTGGTCTCGGGGATCCACCTCTGGGGCGGCCGTGGCTGCGATGACGGCGGGTGGTCGTTCGATGGCGCCAACCATCCGACGATCATCGCCCCGCCTTCGGGGATCCCGCTGCGGGTCGTGGGGGACGAGGGCGCGACGTCGGTGATCTACGGCGTGCGCGTCGTGGCAGCGGACGCCTCCGCGAGCGATGGCAGGTCGTCGATCGCCATGATCTTGAGCGCGGGGGCCGGGGCGATCGTGCGATCGAGCACGATCGTCGCGGGCGACGGCGAGAACGGGGAGCCGGGGAAGGACGCGGACAGCGAGCGGGCAGCGGACGGCGTGCCGGGGAACGACGGCGCGCTCGCCTGCACGGAGGACTCCCCGACGGGCGCTCTCCCGGTCGTGACGGCGTGCGACGACGGCGCCGAGTCCACCGGAGGCTACGGGGGCGACGGCGGACTCGACGCGGGGGGCGATGGCGCGCCGGGGGAGCCGAGGCCGGCGGGGAACCAGGACCCGGAGAAGACGGGTCTCGGGGGTCGCGGCGCGGATGCCCTCACGAGATGTAAGGAAGGGGATCCTGGCCCCGACGGCGCCGCCGCCGGTCGCGCTGACGGCGCGGTGGGCATGGGATACCTCACCGAGGACGGCTGGGTCGGCACTCGCGGTCCGGACGGGGAGCGGGGCGGCGTCGGCCACGGGGGGGGTGGCGGGGGCGGCAGCAAGGGGCGAGGCGAGCAACTCGCGTGTCGGGCGGGCTTGCCTCAGGGCGGCGCGGCCGGTGGCTCGGGCGGGAGCGGTGGCTGCGGAGGCCGGGGAGGTCACGGCGGCGGCTATGGCGGGGCGAGCATCGGCGTGGTCGCGCTGCAGGGGAGCTCGGTGACGCTCGAGGCAACCACCGTGACCGCGGGCAACGGCGGCAACGGCGGCGTCGGCGGAACGGGCCAGCCGGGCGGTGTCGGGCGATGGGGCGGGCACGGGGGCACGACCTTCGTGATGGGTATGTGGGAGGCATGTCGTGGCGGCCGTGGAGGCAACGGCGGTCGCGGCGGAGATGCCGGCGGCGGCCTCGGGGGGCCCTCCTACGGCGTCGCATCCTTCGGCGCCTTCGTGGGCATCGGCCTAGATGCCCATCTCCAGCCTGGAGGCGCCGGCCGGCAAGGGCGGGTCCGGCGGCAACGCGGCGCCCGATGACCCTGTGGGCGAGGGAGAGGCGGGCCACTCGTTGCCCTACGTTCAGTTCGGTGCGCCCGACCCTGAGCCGCCCCGCTGAAGAGCCCGGAGCACGCCGCGTCACCTCGAGGGAGAACCATGCGAATCACAGCAGCGATCACCTTGTTCCCCGCGGTGCTGCTCGTCGCGGCCGGCTGCGGCACCGCGCCAGGCCCAAGCGACGCTGGCGGAGCGGCGTGCGACGGCGCGTCGTCGTGTCCAGGCGACGCGCCGCCGGAGTCGGTCTGTCTCGAGCGCCTCGCCGCCAACGTGCTGGAGGATGGCTGCGGGGTGTTCGTCGCGGGCATGTTCGGGAACGGGGACGACGCGAACCCCGGCACAACGAGGGGCAAGCCGGTGCGTACGCTGCAGCGCGGCGTCGAGCTCGCGCGCACCGGACGAGGGCGAGTCTTCGCGTGCAACGACGGGTTCTACGGCGCCCTGGCGCTGCCATCCGGCGTCGATCTCGTCGGCGGATACCACTGCTTGAGCTTTGAGCACGAGCCTGGCGGGCGCCCGACACTTCAGATCGTCGACACGTTCGAGCCCATCCTGACCGTCGTGCCCGCGAGCCCCGGCGACACGGGAGCCGCGGACGGCGTATCGACGATCGTCGACATGCGGCTCGTCTCGCACGGCTCGATCACGATGCTCGTCCAGTCCGGCACGGCCGTCGAGCTCATCCGGAGCCAAGTTCGCGCCTCGTTCGCATGGGGGGGCCGCGATGCCGAGAAATGGCCCTATCCGAACGAGGCAGCGGAGGGGCCCGATGGGCAGTACGGGGGCGACGCGTGCTCGGCCGCCGTCGTCCCTGGTGGCGCTGCGGCGGTGAACCCGTGCGAAGGAGGGATTCCGAGCGTCGGCGGGAAGGGAGGGGACGGGCTTCCCGACGGCGCTGGCGACGGCGGGGACGGGCTGCCGTTCGTTGCGTACAGCCCGACGTCCGGGCGGGGGGGAGACGGGGAGGTGACAGGCGTCGATTGCGACGAGGGATCTGTCGGGCGCAGCGGCGCGCAAGGTGTCATCGGTGCTTCCGGCAAGGGCATGGGGCGCATCACCGAGGCAGGGTGGGAATCCGACAAAGCCGGCGACGGAGGCAGGGGGATGCCAGGCCAGGGCGGCGGCGGGGGTGGCGGCCATCGGGGAGGGCTCGCCGTGTGCGGTGCGGGGTCGAAGGGAGGAGCCGGCGGCGGCTCCGGCGGCGCCGGCGGCTGCGGCGGTCGAGGCGGCCGAGGTGGCGAGAACGGCTATCCGTCGATCGGCATCATCGCGCTTCACGCCAAGCTGGCCGTGCGCGATAGCGAGATCGAGACATCCGAGGCCGGGCAGGGCGGCGACGGCGGGCCCCCCGAGGAAGGCGGCCGAGGCGGTCGCGGCGCTCCGGGAGGCGCCTTGGGGGGCGGCCTGTGGTCCTGTCAGGGTGCCAATGGGGGCGACGGGGGTCCCGGCGGCTACGGCGGCCCCGGGCGTGGCGGCGACTCGATCGGCATCGCCTACCTCGACGAGGATCAGCTCACGCTGGAGGGCGTCTCCTATGAGCTCGGACTGCCGGGCAAGGGCGGCGTGAGCTGGGATATCTGGTCCGGCGACGAGGTCACAGGGGAGGAGGGCATTGCCGCCGAGACGCTTCGGTTCCCTGACTAGTCGGGATCTTCTCGGGACGACAGGCCGTGCGTCCGGCGGCGAACGGCCCCTGGCGCCAGCGCCTCAGCCGCGGCCGCGGGTATGGGCGAGCGCGTAGGCCATGCCGCTCTGCAGCGTGCCGAGCGTCAGCAGGCCGTCGAGCCCGGCGGCGTCGCGGACGAGCAGCTGGGCCGCCGCGGGCCGCACCCCGGTGAGGATCGCCTGGGCGCCGACCAGGCGCAGCGCGCTCGCGGCCCGGACGAGGATCGCCGCCGGGGCGGCATCGAGCTGGCGCACGCCGGTGATGTCGAGGATCACCACCCGCGCGCGCGTGCGGACCGAGCCCTCGAGGGCCGTCGCCAGCACCTGCGACGCGCGGGCGTCGTCGAGCACCCCGATCAGCGGCATCACCACGATGCTCTCCGTGATCGGCAGCAGCGGCGCCGCCATGTCCGCCAGGCGCTCCTCCTGGACGCGCAAGATCTCCGCCTGCGCCGCCGACCGCTCGCGCTCGGCCCGCTCGCGCTCGCCGACCTCGCGGCGCGTCTGCGCGTGGGCCTCGCGCAGCGCCTCGCCCTGGCGCACCAGGTCGGCGTTGACCGCCTGGAGCTGCTCGAGCGCGGTCTGCAGCTCGTGTGTGCGCGCCTCGACCTGCTGCTCGAGCTGCTCGCGGGCCTGCTGCACGCTGGCGTACAGCCGGGCGTTCTCGATCGCCACCGCCGCCTGCGCCGACAGCAGCTGCAGCAGCTCGACGCGCTCGGGCGCGAAGGCATCGCGGGTCGCGTTGTTCTCGACGTAGAGGATCCCCGACAGCCGGCCCTGGTGGAGCAGCGGCAGGCACAGCACCGAGCGCGGGCGCTGGCTGGCGACGTAGGGGTCGCGGGCGAAGCGGGGCTCGGCGCCGGCGTCGCCGAGCAGCACGCCCTCGCGGCTGCGGGCGACGAAGCGGACCACCGAGGTCGCCAGGGCGGCGGCGTCGCGCATCGGCTGGTCGAGGCCGACGCGGACCTCGTCGGGCGCGGTGCGCATCTCGGCGGCGATCGACAGGTCCTCGCCCTGCGGCACGAGCAGGAAGCCGCGCTGGGCGCCGGCGCGGAGCATGACGATCCGCATCAGGCGGTCGAGCAGCCGGTCGAGCACCAGCTCGCCGGCGACCGCCTGGGCGGCGTGCATCAGGCCCTCGAGGTCGAGCGAGCCGCCGCCGAGCCTGCGGGTGGTGGTCGTCGAGCGGCTCGTGCTGTGCCCGGCGCGGGCGGGCGCGGGCGGGGCGAGCAGGTCGGCGCGGGTGAGCAGCAGCTGGCTCGCCTTGGCGGCCGCGCCCCAGCGGGCGAAGCCGACGTGGGCGTCCTGCAGGTAGGCGCCGGCCAGCGCGCGGCGGTTGCGGCGCAGGTGCAGCCGCGCCGCGCACTCGCTCGCCAGCGCCGCGTGGAGCACGAACCCGCGCGCCTGCGCCTCGGCGATCGCCTGCTCGTAGCCCGCGATCGCCTCGGCGTCGCGGCCGGCCAGGCGCGCCGCCTCGGCGTCGAGCAGGTGCTGGAGCGCCACGAACTGCGACGGGTTGCTCGTCGACCACGGCCGCAGGGCCGCGCGCTCGCGCTCGAGCCGTTGCGCCAGCGCCTCGCGCTCCGCCTCGCTGGCCTCGTCCCAGCGGGCCGCGGCGACCAGGCCCGAATAGGCGTACTGCTCGGGCGAGTACATGTGCCCGGCCCCGGCGCCGCCCTCGTGCAGCTCGCGGGCGCGGACGGCGAGCTCGAGCCCGCGCTCGTACTCGCCGTACAGGTAGGCGAGGCGCAGCTTGCTGACCGCGTAGAGCCACGGCACGAGCCCCCCGGGCGGCATGTGGGCGACGAACGCGCCCTCATCGAAGCCGTCACCGTCGAGGGCGCTCGTCGCCGACTCGCCCGTCAAGTTGACGACCACGCGGCGCATGAACGCGACCACCGCCGTCGACGCGACGTCGCGGGTCTTCCGCAGGAGCGCCGTGACGTCGTCGATGCGGGCCTCGGCGCCGCGGATGTCGGCGTCGGCGATCAGCGCCAGCGCGGCCGATTGCAGGCAGTAGAACGACACGTAGGCGAAGTTGCCGACCTCGAGCGCGACGCGCCGCGCCGAATCGCGGTACTCCTCGCCGGCCGAATACGGCTGGCGGTAGAACACGACCGACGTGCCGAACAAGAAGTGCACCATGCAGCGCGTGCGCAGGTTGCCGGTGCGCTCGTTGAGCTTGACCCCGAGCTCGCCGAACTCGTAGGCCTTGCCGAGCTCGCCGGAGACGCCGGCGAGCAGGATGCTGTACACGGCGTAGCTGTAGTCCGACCCGTCGGCGTTGCCGTGGCGCAGCGACAGGTTGACCATGTGCAGCACGATCAGGGGGAACAGCGCCGGCCTGCCGACGAACACCGGCCCCGACATCGACGCCAGGAGCCGCATCACGACCTCGACGTCCGGGTCGCGCGCCGGCGGGGCGTCGAGCAAGGCGCCGATCCGCCGCTCGCCGAGGTGCTCGTGGGCTGCCGCGAACGCGGCCGCGACGGCCTCCTGCAGCGCCGGGCCCTCATCGGGCAGGCCGAAGCCGTACAACGCCAGCGCCGCGCGCCCGGCCGCGACCACCGCCGCGAAGTCGCCCATCGCCGCGTGGAGGAGGACGCGGAGGTCGTAGACCTGCGCCCGCTCCTCGCGCGAGCGCGCCCGCGCGAGCGCCTCCTCGAACAGCGCGTCGGCCTCGGCGAACGCCCCGCACAGGTACGCGCACTCGGCCAGCTCGACGCGCAGCGCGAACGCCAGATCGAACCAGCGCGCCCACGGGTCGGCGCCGAGGCACTCGCAGCCGGCCTGGAAGTACTGCCGCGCCGCGTGGTAGGCCGTCGCCGCGCGCGCCCGCCGGCCCGCGCGGAGGTTGAGTCGCGCCAGATCGAGCCGCTCGTCGCCGTCGATCCGCGCCAGCGCCACGTCGAGGTGGCCGACGACCTCGAACAGCGCCTCGTCGGGCACGCCCGCCGGGTACGCGTCGCGCAGCAGCCGGCCGACGCGCAGGTGCGTCTCCTCCCGCGCCTCGCTCGCCAGCAGCGCGCCGGCGGCCTGCTGCACGCGGTCGTGGAGGAAGCGGTGGAGATCGTCGCCCTCGCCGCCGGCGAGCGGCACGACCAGGCCCTCGCGGACCAGCTCGCCGAGCGCCGCGGTCGCGTCGTCGCCGTCTTCGCTGCCGACGGCCGCGAGCACGCGCCACGAGAAGCGATGGCCGACGCACGCGGCCCGCTGCAGCAGCCGCTGGGCCGCGGGGGTCAGGCGGCGGATCTTGCTGGTGACGAGGGCGACGACGTTGTCGGTGACGTCGCGCGCCTGCACCTGCGCGTCGTCCCACACCCACCGGCACGCGGCGGGGTCCCAGCGCAGGAGGCCGTCCTCGACGAGCAGCAGCAGAAACTGGCCGATGAAGAACGGGTTGCAGTGGGTCTTCTGGCCGACGATCCGCGCCAGCGCGGCGACCTGCGACCGCTCCATCACCAGCGTGTCCGCCAGCAGCTCCTCGACGTCGACGAGCGCCAGCGGACCGAGCGGCACGTCGCCGACCTCGACCCCCGCCGCGCGCAGCTCGGCGAGCGCGGCCGGCAGCGGGTGCCCGGGGCCGACGTCGTCGTCGCGGTAGGTGCCGAGCACCAGCAGGTACCTGCATTCGGCGTCGAGCAGCATCTCTTGCAAGAGGCGCAGCGACGCCGGGTCGACCCACTGCAGATCGTCGAACACGAGCACGAGCGGGTGGTCGGCGGCGGCGAAGACCCGCAGCAGGGCGGTGAAGATCAGGTTGAAGCGGTTCTGCGACTCGGCCGGGCCGAGCCGCGGGACCTCGGGCTGCGGGCCGACGATGAGCTCGAGCTCGGGGATCAGATCGGTGAGGAGCTTGCCGCTGCTGCCGAGGGCGGACGCGAGGGCGCGCCGCCACGCCTCGAGGACCTCGGGCGCGGCCGTCAGCAGGGCGCGGCACAGCTCGCGCAGCGCCGTGGCGATCGGGGCGTACGGCGCGCCGCGGTCGTATTGATCGCACTTGGCGGCGACGAAGAACCCGCCGCCGCGGGCGACCGGCGCCGCCAGCGTCTGGACCAGCGCCGACTTGCCGGTGCCGCCGGGCCCGCGCACGAGCAGCAGCGCGCGCGCGCCGTCGGCGACGCCGGCGGAGGTCGCGAGCAGGACGTCGATCTCCTGCTGCCGTCCGTACAGGCGCGGCGGGATCCGCGGGGTCGACGGCCGGTCGGCGCTGCCGAGCGCGAACGGCTCGATCGTCCCCGTCGCCCCCCACGCGGCCGCGCAGCGCTGCAGGTCGGCCCGCAGCCCGGCCGCGCTCTGGTAGCGATCCTCGGCCGCCTTGGCGAGCAGCTTCATGATGATGTCCGACAGCACCGGCGGCACCTTCGGCATCAGCACCGCCGGGGCGACCGGCACGCGCGCGAGCTGGCTGTGGACCAGCGCCATCGCGTCGCCGGCCTCGAACGGCAGCACCCCGGTCACGAGCTCGTAGAGCGTCACGCCGAGCGAGTACAGGTCCGAGCGCGCGTCGACCGGCCGGTTCATCCGCCCGGTCTGCTCGGGCGACATGTACGCCAGGGTGCCTGCCATCCCCGCGCCCGCATCGACGCGCGACGCCTCGTCCTCGCCGCCGGCGATCGCCAGGCTGAAGTCGATCAGCTTCACCTGCCCGGTCGCCGGGTTGTAGACGATGTTGTGCGGCTTGACGTCGCGGTGCAGCAGCGGATAGCGGTGCAGCAGGTCGAGCGTGCCCGCCACCTCGACGCCGATCGCCAGCACCGCCGCGAGGTCGAGGGCGCCGGCGTGGAACAGCACGTCGAGCGAGCGACCGCCGCAGTCCTCGAGCACCAGCGCGAGCTCGTCGCCGATCGTCTCGAGCGCGTGCGCCTTGATCACGCCCGGCAGGTCGAGCGATCGCAGCACCGCGAACTCCCGCCGAAGCGCGCCGTGGATCGCCGGCGCGAGCGGCCCGCTCTTGCCGATCTTGACGACCACGCGGGCGCCGTCGCGGGCGCGGACGGCCCGATGGATCACCACGCCCGCGCCCTCGTGCAGCTTCGCGGTGAACGTGTACGCGCCCTGTTCTGCCATGATTGTGCCTCGTGGCCCGTCGATCGTCGCGCCCGCCCGCCGCGCGAGTCATCGATCGCGCACCGCTTCCGAGCGTACGTGACGCCGCGCGACCGGGTAAAGCATCCACGTCAGCGCATCGCCACCCCGCCGGCTGTCTCACCGATGGAAATCGCGGACTCCCGTGACGGCGCAAGCTAGCCCAGGATGGCGCGCTCTTCGGCGCGCTGACGCGCCTCTTCGTCGAGAGCGTGGAGCGGTTGTACGAACAGCGCGCCATGCGCCGAGGCGCGCTCGGCGCGGCCAAGAGCGGCGCGACGCTCGCGGTCCCGCCACTTCGGTTCGCCGCGCCACACTTCTTCACGCAGCGTTCCGGCTGCTTTTACCTACGCGCGGGCGCGAGCCGGGCGGCTCAGGGCGCGCTGCGCGCTCGGCTCAGTAGGGGCGCTGGCCGACGAAGTTGCCGGGAGGATCGTAAGTGCACACCCAGAACTGCCAGGCGCTGACCCCTTCGAACGGTGAGCCGTCCGCACAGCTGGCGATCCCGCAGCCGAGCCGCAGGGAGTCGGCCCAGACCACCTGGGTGTAATGGCCGCACGTGGCGGCGCTGCAGGCATTGCTCGCGAGGTCGTAGCTGACCGCCTCGTTGATCCACGAGCCGACGACATCCTCGGGGGTGGGTGAGGCGCCGCTCGACGTCGCGAAGAGGTTCTCTCCGTAGCCGTTCGCGCTGTGGCGGAACACACACTTATCGGCATGGGCCTGAGCCACCGCGGCGAGCTCGGACGACCACGAGAGCGGGGGCAGCGGCTGCTCGGCGGGCGGGTCGACCGCGGCGCGCGCCGCGTTGTGGGCCGCCGTCATCCCGACCATCCGGGGCGGCTCGTCGTCGCCCTGGCCGCTCGCCGGGGCATCGCCGTCGTCGGACGAGCTGCCGCACCCGGCAGCGAGGGCGAGCATCAGGGAGAACAGCGCGAACCCGTGGAGACGTGAGCCGAGCGTATTCACGGAACCATCGTCCTACAGCTCGGCCGCGCGCCGCAACAATTCATTCGATGATGGGCCATGTCAACGCACGACAGGCCTTGTACCGAGAAGCCCTACAGCCGTGTGGACGGCGGCGTCCGGGCATGGCGCCGGACGTCGGGATAGCCATTATCCAGCCGGATGGAAATCCGGCCATCATCCGGCTTCTTTTACCTGCGCGCATAGGTCCTTCAAGGCAACGAGGGAACATCCAATGACTCGATCGACGCGCATCACGCGAACGGCGCTCGTGTCGACTGCGACACTGGGCCTCCTCCACGCTCTGCCCGTCCATGCACAGGGCGCGGTGGATCCGTCGAGTGACGCCCGGGGGCGCACCGTGATATGGAGCGATCCATGAAGTTCCCGCTCATGTTCGGCACCCGCGAGTCGTCCCCGAGCTCCGCCCGGAAGCTCCCAAGCTCGCGCCGCAGGACGCGGGCCTTCGGGCCAATCTCGCGCTGGCGCTGCTTCTCGACGGGCAGGTCCAGCGAGCGCGTGGGGTGATCGCGGATGCCCGCAGGCAGGACCCCAAGGACCCGATCTCAAGGGCTCTTGAAGAGCGGATCGACCACGTGGCCGGCGGCTCGAGACGACAACCCAGGACCCTCCGTGAGATTGAACAATGAATGGCAGGTGCCTAGATAACTAACCCAGTTCTTCTGCTGATGCGCGTGGTGCGAAGGGACCGGACCCACCTCCACGAGCTGCTCCGCCGGCACGGCCTGGCGGCGCGCGAGGCGTAGGCGCGCGCCTACACCTGTGGGCGCGCGCCTACAGGGGCAGGCGCGCGCCGCGCGGAAAGCGCCGCCGCGAGGAGGACGGCAGCGCCGGCGATCTGCGAGGTCCGCCGCCCGGCACCGGCGCTGCGCGCCTGGCACGGGCGCTGCAATACAGAACCGCGAGGATCACATGATGGAGGTGAACATGATCGACAACGACACGCCTGCTAGGGATGATATCGCGCTCCTCGTCGAGGACCTCGAGGAAGAGGTGGGGTTGCCCGTCCAGGGGACGCACGTGGGCGGTCCGCCCTGCGGGCTCATCTTTGCCCTCGCTTGGCTCTACGCGCATAGCTGAGAAATTCCCGCCACGGGCCGAGGCACGAACGCCAACCTAACCTTCGCCTCGCGCCTCGGCCGCGCGGCGAATAGAAGCCGCGCACGTCCGGTGGGCCATGCACCTAGGCAAGCTGAAATCCATCCGCTCTCACAACATCGACGACTACCGGCATCCTTTCGAGCGCCTGCTCGCGTCGGATGAGCTCGAACAGCTCGTGGCGAGGTGGCTGACCCGCGCCCTGGCGGGTGAAGCGGAGAACTTCGACCCGGGGACCATCGCCAGCGGTTCGCAGATCATCCTGTACAAGGATGACTGGATCAACATGGGTTTCCGGTATCTCCCCGCGCAAGCGGCGATCGAGAGCTCCGGACAGCCCGAGTTTCCCTATCTGATGTCGACGCCGACGCACCTCCTGGTCGGCGTGCTCGGGGGGGCAATGCTGATCGACCTCTACGAGGTCCGTCGACTGGAGCGAAAGGATGTCCTCGACCGGTCCGCGCGGCTCGAGCGGCGCGGCGCGCGCGTCTTTGCCTCGGGAAGCTACTTCGAGCAGCGACCGACGCAGGACGTGCTCGACGTGCGCGAGGTAACGACCGGCGTCGTGCTCGTGGAGTTCGCGCTGCGCGCCCAGGACCCGTTGGTATGGCATTTCGACAGGACGACGATGCTCGCCTGCAACGTTTCGTCGTCCGATGTGCACGCGACGCGGCAGCAGTTCTGTGCGGCGATCCTGCGCCGGCTGTGCGGCGCCGGCGCGGCGCCCGATCTGCGATGGCTGGCTGTGCGCTCGCCGTCGCATTTCGTCCGCTGGACCGCGCTCAAGCACCTCATCGAGGTGGATCTGGTCGAAGCGCTCCCGGTGCTCCGAGCCACGACGGACGATCCGCATCCGCACGTGCGGAGCGCCGCGCTGCGCACTCTCGAAAACCTGACCCGCGCTGGGCGCATGGAGTAATCGCGATGGCGATCACGTGGAACATCGACACGAATGAGGCGATCGATCTCGCCGCCCTCATCGCGCACCTCGACGAAAAGGGACCCGGCGTGTTCGCCGTCGACCTGGACGCCACCGCGGCGATGCTCCGCCGCCTCAGCAACAACCGGTCGTTCCTCGCCGAGCACGTACGAGCGGTGATGCACGCGAACGAGTCGTTCGGGGCGTCGAACCAGTACAGCTCTCAAGCATTCATGCTGCATCGTTCTACGTACTACTCCTTGCGCGCGGTGGTCTGGGAGCCGGCGCGCGGCCGCGTCGGTGAGGAGCTCTTTGCCTACGAGTTCGCCCACGACCACGACTTCAGCTTCTTCACCGTGGGCTACTTGGGTCCAGGCTATCGGACACGCGTCTACGAGTACGACCATGATGCGATCATCGGTCTGCCCGAAGAGCCGGTCGAGCTCCGCTTCCTCGAGGATACGGTGCTGTCGCCGGGCAAGGTGATGATGTTCCGTCGCAGCGCTGACGTCCACATTCAGCTCCCTCCCGAGGCCTTCAGCATCTCCGTCAATATCCTACAGAACACGGCCGCTTGGGGCGCGAGGCCTCGTCAATATCAGTTCGACGCCGGCGCCGAACGCATCAAGGCGCGCCTCAACAGCGACGGATCGGAGCTGCTGTTGAAGCTCGGGGCGGTGCTCGGCGGCAGGTGCTTGCCGCTGGTCGCGGCCGCCGCGCGCTCCGGAACGGAGGTGTCGCGGGCAGTCGCCATCGAGTCGCTCGCCCGACACGAAAGCCGGGAGTGGCTCGCCGTCGGTCAAGAGGACGCGAGCGCCTTCGTTCGTGAGACGACGCGCCGGATCGCGCGCGAGCTCTCGGGCAGCCCGACTCTCCCCCGCTCGCCTTCGGGCTGACGCCTCCGGGGGGGCTGACGCTGCAGCTCCGGGTCGCCTCCAGCGCGAGTATGCCGACCCGCCATTCCGGCAGGCAGCCAGCTGTGCCGTCTGGCGCTCTGCGGGTGGCTCACCAGGCGCCGTCCCCGCGGGGCTTGACACGGGCGAAGGTTCTGCGGTTTCCTCTCCGCACGACAAGATCGTCAGCTGCAACTACGGCGATCGCCACAGGGAGACGCAATGCGCCAAGGGCACTTGCCTCGACCATCCGGACGTCATGGCCGCGACCTGCGAGCTTCCTTGAGGTGAACCATGTCCAATCACGCCCGCTTTTCCCTCGTCGCCCTGATCGCAGCGCTCGTTCCCGGGTGCCTCGACACGGGCGACTGCGACAACCGGCCTGCGCGTGGTGAGAGCGAAAAGGACGTCCCCCTGGCGGAGCTGCGCGCTTCCCTCGGCGAAGACGGCACGCGCGCACTCGAGCGCGAGGCGCTCTCAGCGCTTGGCCAAGGACGCGCAGACCAATCCGCCGAGGGGGGGTGGCCCCATGAGGCTGCAAACTGGCAGGGATGAGCGGTTTGGTCGGCGTCGCCCCGCTCGCCGCGCTCAACCGAGCGACTGCAGGATCGAGCTGAATCCGTGCTGGCCGTGGCGGCTGCCCTGCGGGGACAGCCACGCTTCGTAGGTGTCGCCGCTCGGCGAACGGAGCTGGATGAACTCGAGGCTCACGAGAGGGTTGAAGGGGTTGCCGGGGCGGGGGCCGATGTCCTGGCCGGGATACGCCGCGTCTTGGTTGAAGGCGCGGGTGCCCTGATCGAGGGCGGCGAGGTGCTTGTAGTTGCCGCGTTTGCCGAAGTCGCTGTACTCGCGAGAGACGAGGACGCGGCCGCGGTTGGTGAGGCCGACGTGAACGTTGGGAACGTAGGTGGAGACGCCGATCACGGCGGCAGATGCGGCGTTGAGGACTCCGCCGGCGATGCGGCGGGCCGTGCCGGCGGGCGCCTGGTACTCGACTCCGCTCCAGTTGCCGATGATGCGCTCGTCGGGCTGGAGCTCGTAATACTGGGCGTAGAAGTCGCTGAATTTTTGCTCGATCTCCTCCGGGCTCATGTTGGCGGCCTCGGCCATGGCCTTCTTGCGGACGTACATCGAGTACGCGAAAGCGGCCGCCATGAACACGAGCGGGATCAAGTAATACACCTGCATGACCATCTTCTCCTGGAGAACCCACGCTCCACGCTGGAGCCACCGAAGGCGATGGTTACGCGGCGGCGCACGCCAGGTCAAGGGGGCGCGCTTCGAGCGTTCAACCAGCCGCGACTCTTCATTCGCAAGCCATGCTCACGCGCTGGCTGGCATACAACCCCTTACGCGCGCACACCGCTCCGCCCAGCGATAGGGCTTCTTTCACTTGCCCAGCAAAAGGGCTTCCTTCACTTACGCGCTCGAGCGCTGGTACTGCGCCTTCAAGCACGGAGGGCTCGACGCCCTCCGTCCGAAGCCGCGCTCGGATCGCTTGGCTCGAGGCGCCGCCGCCACGCGCCGGGGGCCATGCCGGCCCACTGCCGGAACGCGTGACTGAACGAGGCCTCGGACGAGTAGCCGGTGAGGCGCGAGACCTTCGCGAGCGGCGCGCCCTCGCGGAGGAGAACCGCAGCCTTCTGCATGCGGAGCCGCGTGAGGTAGCCGAGCGGCGGCTCGCCGACGAGCGCGGTGAAGCGCGCCGCGAAGACCGAGCGCGAGAGGCCCACTTCCTTCGCGAGCGAGGCCACCGTCCACGGCTCCTCGGCGCGCCGGTGCATCGCGCCGAGCGCCGCGGCGGTGCTCGGATCGCGGAGCGCGCCGAGGAAGCCGCCGCCGTCCTCGGGCAAACGCGCGAGGTACGCGCGGAGGATCTGGATGAACATGACGTCCGCCATCCGGAGGAGGACGATCTCGGACCCGGGCCGGTTCGTCTCGATCTCACGCGTGATGAACTGGATGTTCTCGAGGAACGACGGCACCGCCTGCTCCGTGTCGGGAGTCATCCGGATGAGCGGTGGCAGGGTCGCGAGGATCGGTGTCGCGAGCGGATCGTCGAGTACGAAGCCGCCCGTGATGAAGGTCGTCTCCGGGCCTTTCGTGCCGAGGTCGATGTGGATGACGTCATGGGTCGGGTCGGGGGCGCATCGCACGAGCTCGGCGAAGCTCCGGGGGGAACTCCGCGGATGGTCGCGCAGCGCATGGGCGTGGCCGAGCGGAAGTACCGCGAGATCGCCGCCGGAGAGCGCGACGCGCGGCTCGTCCGTCTTGTCGACGCTGAGCCAGGCGCTGCCGCGCACCACGTAGTGGAACCGGATGCAGCTCTTGACCGCCGGCAGGGCGACGCCCCAAGGCGCGCGCCCGACGGTGGAGACCCAGCGTGTCCGCCGCAGTCGAACCGGGGCAAGCACCGCGCTCAAGGCATCCATCGCTCGACAGCGTAATGGGCGCGGGCCGCGGTGTCCAAGCCGTGCGGACGATCTCGAAAGTTTCCCAGACGACTTCGCATGGTTCGTGCGGATCGCGAGCCATATGAAGGACGCGTCGTTCTCGACGAAAGGAACATCATGTCCAGCAAGCTCGATCTCTCGAACGAGTTCATCGGTCGCCGTGCCCTCGTCACCGGAGGCTCGCGCGGCATCGGCGCGGCGATCGCGCGGCGCCTCCTCGATGCCGGCGCCAAGGTCGTGGTCGCCGCGCGCTCGCGCAGCGACGTCACCCCCGCGGCGGCGACGTTCATCTCAGGCGACGTCCGCACGGGCGAAGGGGTGAAGGCGATCGCCGCAGAGGCGCTCGCGGCCCTCGGCGGCCTCGACATCCTCGTGAACAACGCGGGCGGGTCGCGCGGTTTTCTGGGAGGCTCCCCGACGATCCCCGACGAGGAGTGGCAAGACACCCTCGCGCTCAACCTCCTCGCCGCGGTTCGCCTCACGAACGCGGTCCTGCCGGCGCTCCGCGCCTCGAAGGCCGCCGCGGTCGTGAACATCTCGTCGACGGCAGCGACGATTCCGTACGGCCCGTTCGCGCATTACTGCGCCGCGAAGGCGGCGCTCGACACCTACTCGCGCACGCTCGCCGTGGAGCTCGCGTCGAGCGGCGTCCGCGTGAACGTCGTGACGCCGGGGCCGGTGGCGACACCGAGCGCCGACGAGCTGCGGAAGACGTTCACCGACGGGATGGGCATTCCGGCCGACGCGTTTGTCCAGCAGGTGCCGCTCGGACGCCTCGGCACCACCGACGACGTCGTGGAGGTCGTCGCGCTCCTCGCGTCGGATCGCGGGAGGTGGCTGACCGGCGGGAACTACCGCGTCGACGGCGGAATGACGGCGCGCTGACGGTCTGGCTGCTGGGTCGGAATGCCTCTCCCTCCCGGCTCCCGTCCTGCAGCGACGCGATCGTGCACTACCAGTCCGACGACTCAGGGATGCCGTACGATCACTCGGGCGGCCTCGAGGTGAACGGCGAGTACGTGATCGTGCCTTTCGAAAAGAACGACGATCAGGCGACGGCGGGCTTTCGCATCGCCAGGCTGTCGAATCCCTTGAACCCCCAGTGGAGCCCGCTGGTCTTGCGAACGCGAGGTCAGACGGTCAATGCGGGAGCGGTGAGCCTCACGCTGCTCTCCTCTGGCCGCTACCTCGCGCTCGTCTTTGGCCACAACTCGGACGACGTCGAGGTGTTCGTGTCCTCGGAGGCGGCAATGCCCTATTTCGGCAGCTCGAGCTCCACCTGGATATCTCAGGCGAGCGTCTCAACGCCCTTTGGCGGCGCGGAATACCAGGGCCTGCAGCTCGTGACCCAGTGCGACGGGCAGCTCTTCGTCGCTGGCACGCACAGGAACAAATGGTTTGACGAGGACTGGGTCGACCTGTGGCGTGTGGACCTCAGCGCGACCTTCGTGCCTGGCTTCACGGAGGTGGCTAGCCGACACATGTCCTGCAGCAGCGCGGCTACGGGCAACAAGCGCTACTGCGCCTTCGATGCAGGGGCCGGGATCTATGTGGATCCCGACGGCGAGATCCTGCTTTATGGGGTGGAGCACTACAACGACGCCTACCCGGGCACGACACGCGCGGTCAAGGTGCGCGAGTTTCCGTAGACCCTGCGCCAAGGCCTGCCCTTACAACGCCGATCAGCTACGATCGCTTCGTACCTTCACGCCACCCCGCACTGGCTTCCATGGAACGCAGTGCCGAGACGGAGCCCTCCCCATCGCCTGCCTCTTCAATGGAGGCGTCCGCTCGCAGTCGGCACGTGCGGCGTGAGGACCGCCGTCCCCGCAGGGGCGAGCTCACGAGCGCTCAGGCGCCTGCGAGGAGCCCCGGGCATTTCAGTTGGACGGCCGCGCACGCCGCGGGTTGCGGCGAGAAGTCATCGATGGACGACGCACACGTGATCGCCTCGAAGGCGTCGCCCGTGGCGATCATGCAGGCCTTGAGCTCCGCGACCGTGGCGGTGCACCCCACGAAGCCGGCCGTCTCGCACGAGCCGGCCTGCTCGGGCGCCTCCGGAGCGCGGATGCAATCCGCCCTGGCGGTCTCGCAGTCCGTTCCATCCACGACGTTGGCGAGCACCCCGGTGAGGTCGCACAGGTCCTCCTTCGAGAGCTCGAGTGCCCCGGTGACGTCGTCGCACACCTGCTGGGCCTCTGCGGCCGTCAGCTCGCCGAGCTGCTCGCCGTCGAGAGCATCCCCGCCGCCGGTGTCGCTTCCGGCGCCGGTGTCGGTCCCGCCGCCGGTGTCGGTCCCGCCGCCTGTGTCGGTCCCGCCCCCAGTGTCGGTCCCGCCGCCGGTGCCGGTCCCGCCGCCTGTGTCGGTCTCGCCGCCTGTGCCGGTCCCGCCGCCGGTGCCGGTCCCGCCGCCGGTGCCGGTCCCGCCACCGGTGCCGGTCCCGCCACCGGTGTCGCTTCCGCCGCCTGTGTCGCTTCCGCCGCCGGTATCGGTCCCGCCGCCAGTGTTGTCGTCGGCTTTGCCGCCATGGCTCCCCTCGCCATCGCTGCATGCCACGAGCGAGAGCGAGAGGCCGGCCATCAACAATCCAAGAAGCTTCATGCGTATCATCGGGCCCCCATCAACGAGAATGTTCACCTGCGTGTCCACGCGACGATCGAGGACGGCTCCGCCGAAGGATGCGAGCGGAGCTGCATCGTCGATCGGGCAGGCGCGCAATGCATGAACCTACCACAAACAGGATTGGATTCTCCTTCCCTCCTCGGCAATTTGATCGCGCTGGCCGGCCAGGGCCGGCGGGGACGGGCGCATCGTCGATGCGTTCGGTCTGGGACGACGCAATGGCGTCTCCAGCGCTCCACGCCATTCGGCCGGTGCGGATGCAGCCCGTCCTCGTACAGGACGGATACCGGAGGGCAAGCCTCGCACCTCGGGGCCAGCCCTCTCCGATGTTCAGACTCGCCAGCATCTGGATGACAAGGAAAGGCTTTGATGAAAGCCCGCTCCGCTCGTCCGCCTGGCTCCTTCCCGTTACGCTATCCTCGTGGTTCCATGAACGAGGTGTCGCGACGCGCGCGGTCCCGCCACTTCGGTTCGCCGCGCCACACTTCTTCGCGCAGCGATCCGGCTCCTTTTACCTACGCGCTATCCTCGCTCAAACCGGGAAGGGACGACTTTCACTTTCCCTCTTTCGTCTTCGACTCGGCATCACGAGGCCTTCGCCCGGGACGGCGCCGCGCGTGTGGGCACAGGTGCGTCCACATGGCGCCTCATCCGAGGGGCTTTCACGAACTACCAGGGTTGATATAGATCATGGCTTGGACATGCCCCTCATCACGCGCCCTCGGCTTCGACCCATCATCGCGCTCGCGCCGCTCACGGCGCTCACGGCGCTCGCCTGCCAGGAGGTGCCGCGCGCTGCCTCAGGAGCTCGCGGGCCCACCGCGCCAGCTGGCATCGAGCCGGCGCCGGCCGCGCCGATCGCGGCGGAGGCCGCCGAGCCGGCGCCGGAGCCCGCACCGCTGCCCCCGGTCTCCCCAGGGCTCGAGCTGCAGGACGAGCCTTATGCAGAGGCGCGCGCGAAGTTCAAGACCAAGCTCATCTCCACGGATCCGGCACCTCAGAGGTACCAGAACGTCCCGCCGCCCCCGGGCGCGCGCGAGATATCGTATCTCTCCGGCGGCCTCAAGCTGAAGGCATGGGTCAGTGAGCCCCCGGCCGACGGACGCCGCCTGCCCGCGGTCCTGTTCCTGCATGGTGGGTTCGCCTTCGCCCTCGAGGACTGGGAGATGGCAGCGCCCTACCGCGACGCGGGCTTCGTCGTCCTCATGCCCATGCTCCGAGGAGAGAACGGCCTCCCCGGCGGGTTCTCGATGTTCTTCCACGAGGTCGACGACGTGCTCGCCGCCGCCGACGCCCTGGCCAAGCTGCCCTATGTGCAACCCGATCGCCTCCATGTCGCAGGCCATAGCGTGGGAGGGACACTCACCCTCCTCGCAGCGATGGGATCGGACCGGTTTCGCGCCGCCGCGTCGTTCTCCGGGTCGCCCAACCAGATCGACTGGTCCTCGGGTCAAACCAGGCTCATCCCTTTCAGCCCGTACGACATACGGGAGTTCCAGATCCGCTCGCCGGTTGCCTATGCGACGAGCTTTCGGTGCCCGGTGCGGCTGTACCACGGGCTGTCCGGCGGGGAGCGCTTCTTCGGCCCCGCGAGCCAGCGGCTCGCCCTTCTGGCGCAGCGCAGCGGGCTCGACGTCAAGGTGGTGCCGGTCGCAGGGGATCATTTCACCTCCGTCCCGGAGGCGATGAGGCAAAGCATCGAGTTCTTTCGCGAGCAGCAGTGACCGCCGCCGTGGTCGGGTCGCGTCCCAGGGGCCCGCGTCCGTCGCCCCCGGCGGGGCCGACGGCCCCGCGTCGACCGCCCGCCCCGCCTCAGCCGTCGCGGCGGCCTGGCGGTGCCCCGGGGGCGCCCCGACTGCGACTTCGGCGCGGGAGGCTCGGAAGCTGCTGGCGACCGGCGCCGGGCGCGGAGCTGGTCGTCCTGGGCGGCGATGAGCGGAGGCCGCGCGCGAACTGCCGTCCGAGATGTGATGCCCTCCGCGCCGGCCTGGACCTCGACGACACAGCGGACGCGGAGCGCTTCGTCATGGGACATGGGCGTCCGCGCGGCCGACGCGTCCATCGCCGAGCAGGAGCGCTGGGAGCGGGATCGGCTCCGCTGACGCCGGGCGTTGCCGTCAGAGGTCTACAATGTCCACATCCTGCGCCGTCGATCTGACGAGGGGCCCGTAGTAGCATCTCAGGCATGAGCCCCCGACGAGACAGCGCCGCGCCTGCTCGGCAGCCGGTCATCCCCGAGAACGACCCGGTGTGGCAGGCCGTTCTGCGCGCGCCGATCGATGACGAGCCGCTGACGGAGGAGGAGCGCGCGGCGATGGAGGCTGGGGCGGACGGCCAGGGGATCCCGCACGAGGTGGTCACGGCTGAGCTCCGGCGGCGGGCAGAAGCCGAAGGCGCTGGGGCGGAGTTCGACGAGCTGATGCGCGCGCGCCTGCGTCGATGAGCTGGCAGGTCGAGTGGATGCCGTCGGGCATCATCTCGCTTCAGCGGATCCACTGGCGTGACGGTGAACGCATCGACGCGGCCGTGCAGCGCTTCGCCACGACCGGCGAGGGCGACGTCCGCCGCGTCCCCGCTGACCATACCGGTGTCATGAGATTGCGCGTCGGGCGGTATCGCGTCCTCACCACGCTCGACCCCTGGGACGGCGTGATGCGCGTCTGGTGGGTGTACAGCCTGTAACTGGCACCACCAGGACGCCGGCGTCCGGGAGGTCATCCCCAGGATGCCATCGCGATCGAGCCTCCGTGGCGCGCCGCGGGGCTCGGAGAGCCCGGGCTCGGTCGATCCAGAAATCGACCGAGCCCGTGTCGGGTCTTCCTCTCCGTTTACGGAAAAGGGTTTGAGGCGCGTGGAGCGAGGGGCATCGGCGCCCCCACCGCCCGCGCGTCCGACCTCACCCTGCAACGAATGTTCTGGGAGGACCCCCATGCGACAATTCACCTTTCTGGCTCGCCTCTCTCCCCTGGCCCTCACCCTCTTGACCGCCGCGGGCTGCGGGGGCATTGCCCCGGAGACCCAGGCGGATCCTTTCATGGACCACGAGCCGGGCGCCGAGGAGCCCAGCGACCCGGCCGCGAAGCCCGCCGATGTCACGACGGGCCCTGTCGTCGCCCTCACGTCCATTCAACGCGAAAAGGCCCCTCTGCTCGCGGAGCTCATGGACGGCGCCCCTTCGAGGTTCCGGGCGGACCTCATCGCGGATCCGAGCCCCGCGAGCCGCCTTGCAGAGGCGTCCGCCGTGCTCATCGACGCCGAGGCCGCGAGCGCCGACGACATCCGCTCCTACGCGTCCCTGCTCCGGGCAGCGCGCCTCGCGGGGGTGCCTGTGATCCTCGAGAACGCGCGCGACGCCGAGAAGGTCGCGCTGGCGCTGGGCATCGGGATGTCCGCGCAAGTCGTCTACGCGGCGCCCAGCCCGGGCGGCCAGCACTTCGACGTGCGCGTCTTTGGCGACGTCACCGGCGAGGAGACCGAGGAGCACAGCTCGGTGCGCTTGCCGGCCTCCGCGAAGGCGAGGTACGCCCGGATGACCGCGGGCGAGCGGGCCGAGCTCGGAATGAGGCTCGAAAGGAGCGAGGCCGAGCTCGACGCGCTGTTCGACGCGGCGCCCGAGGCCGAGCCCATCACCATCGACGCAAAGCCCCGGATCGCCTCGATGTCCGAGGTCGCGCAGGCGGCGCTGCCTGCCCGCGGCGAGCTCCTCGCCGAGATCAAGGGCCTGCTCGCGGACCACAAGGCCCACGCGCCCGCCCAGCTCGTGACCGAGCCTCTGCCCGAGGGCACCTACCGCTCGTACAACGTGACGTCCCCCTCCATCACCTGGGAGTGCGGCGGCGACGGCCAGCGCTCCGTCATCGACCGCAACTTCACGGTGACGCTCCTCGCCTCCAACGCGCCGGAGGGCAAATACGTCGTCTTCGCGGGCAATGGCACCCAGTACAACCCCGGCGGGCTCAAGTGGAACTCGGGGAACAACCGCGGCTACTTCCAGGAGACCCTCCAGCACTCGATTCGCCCCCTGTCGGGGGGGCTCTCGCCCTACGCCCACAGGCCCCACTCGGCCAACGAGTCCTCGACGTTCACCACGTCGAACGGGTTCTCGGTCGGCGCGGGCGTGGGCGCCGAGGGGCCGTCCACGAGCTTCAGCTTGGATGCGAGCCAGCAGGCCTCTCGGTCCTTGAACGACTTCGACGTGATCGATTTCTCCTCGGGTTCGATCTTCGGCTGGCAATACAAGCTGGCCTCGGTGAGCGGGCATCCTTACAAGAAATGGGAGGACCTCCACAACGACACGTGGGGCGGCCTCTACGGCCTGCCCAACCTCGCCAAGAGCACGCTCACGGACGAATACGAGGGCATCTACGTGGCGGGCCTCCAGGATCAGTCGCTTTACCCGGTGGAGAACGTCAACCTGCAGTCGGTGCGGCACACCTGGGTCTCCCACGATTACGTCCTCTGGGAGGAGATCAAGACCACCTCATGCGGGAAGGCGGCCGGCTCCGTCGTCACCGTGGACCTGAGCTCGGTCAACGTGGCCAAGCTGGGCACCATCCCCTTCAGAGAGACGTTCGATCAAGGCGTCGCGTCGGGCGTCTGGACCGCGATCAACGAGGGAATCACCGACAGCTCGTCGAACTGGCGGGGGGCAGGCGGCGCGGCGACCGAGACGGGCAGCGCGTTCGATTACCCCCAGACCGCGGCCGACGGAGCTGTCGACATGCGCGGGACCTACCTCGTCGCGCCCCGCACGGCCTTCGGGCAGGGAGCGCTCTCGGCGAAGATCTACGCGGGCGACCCCGACGGCTTCGGCCTCATGTACGCCATCAACGACACCGGCTCGAGCTACTACCGGGTGATGTTCGACGCGAGCTTGAGCGTCGCGCGCCTGGTCCGGGTGGACAACGGCGTCTTCACCGAGCTCGCGGTCAACACGAGCTACGTGCCTCCGCAGAACGCATGGATGACGGTGCGGGTCGAGCGCGAGGGGACGACGCACCGGATCAAGGTCAATGATCAGGTGGTGCTGGCGGTGGCGAGCGAGGCGACGTACGCGTGGGGTTCGGTCGCCCTGTTCTCGTGGGCGATGAGCGACGTGCGCTTCGACGACGTGACGATCACGACCCTCTGACGCGATCCTGAGACGCCTGGGCGGCGCGGGGCGCGGACCCGCGCCGCCTCAGCAGGATCGGGGTCGCCGGCGAACCCGGCATCGCCGCGGCGTAGATCCCGGACGCGCGCTGCTGAATACGGTCGTCGCACGCGGGCTCCAACTCCGCCCTATCCAGGTCCTTCTACCCTTGCTGGATCCAGGAGAGCGACAACTGGCCTGACACCCAGGGATCGCCCGGCGCACGGCCTCTCTCAGGTGCGGCTACCGCCCGCGCCGGTCAGGCAGGACAAGAGCGTGCGATACGAATCCCGGCGCCGAGGCTGGTCGTTGGCAGATAAGGTGGGATCTTTGACATTGCCGACAGGCGCAGGCCGCCGCACCATCAGCCCAGGCCCTAATCGGCGTGGAATCCCAGTCCGAGGAGGTGGCCGTGACCGACATCACCCCGACGACCTCACCGAGAACCCGCCACATTGCCATGCTGGCTTTCCCCGACTGCCAGATCCTGGACGTGTGCGGTCCACTGGAAGTGTTCTCCTTCGTCAACTCCTGGCTCCACCTCACCTGCAATCCCGATTGGACGGCGTACCGATTTTCGGTGATCGCCGAGCGGGCGGGACCCATCAGGACCATGTCAGGGCTCCAGATCATTGCGGACCATGACCTTGCCGATGTGGGGGACGACATCGACACCTTGCTGGTGACGGGCGGCCTCGGGGTCGACCGGGCCCGCAACAATCCGGTCCTGGTGGATTGGGTCCGGAGCATGGACCAGCGGGTGCGGCGGATCGGCTCGGTCTGCACCGGCGCCTTTCTGCTGGCCGAGGCCGGGCTGCTGAACGGCTGCCGCGCCACCACCCACTGGCACTGGTGCCAGCAACTGGCAGAGGAATACCCGGACATCCGGGTGGAACCTGATCGTCTCGCCATCCGTGACGGCTCCCGCTACAGCTCGGGTGGCGTCACGGCGGGCATGGACCTCGCCCTCTGCATGATCGAGGAGGATTTCGGGCCGGAGGCGACCGCCATGGTGGGGCGCTGGATGCTGGTCTTCCCCAACCGACCCGGTGGGCAGTCCCAGTTCAACGTGGCCCTGCACAACAGCTCCGGCGCCCGGCGCGATTTCCGGGAGCTGCAGACATGGATCGACGCCCATCCCGAGGCCAACCTGAGCGTCGACGCCCTGGCGCGGCGCATGCACATGAGCCCCCGCAATTTCGCTCGCCTGTTCGAGCGCGAAGTGAGGCTGACCCCCGCCAGGTTCGTCGAGCAGAGCCGCCTGGAGAAGGCCAGGGCATGGCTTGAAAATAGTCTGTCGCCGGTGGAGATGATCGCGGAGAAGTGCGGATTTGGTGGCGCAGAAGCGATGCGTCGCTGTTTTCAGAGGAACTTCAAGGTGAGCCCCCTGGTCTACCGGTCGCGTTTCAGAAGGGCGGGTGTTCTGTGATCCGATCATCCGGTCGTGCGGCAACGGTTGGACTCCCGCCATTCCGACGGTACTTTCCATGGCAATAGATCCTGTTGAAGCCCATCAACCGTCCGGAGCAGCCATGCGACTACTATTGCTATCCAGCAGCTTCAACAGCCTGACCCAGCAGGCGTACGTGCTCTTCAAGGATCGCCATCAGGTGGGTGTCGCCGCGGCGACGACCGCGGGAGCGATGCGCGAAGTGGTCGCGCAGTTCAGGCCCGATCTGATCCTCTGCCCCATGCTGGCCCATGTCATTCCGCGTGACATCTGGAGCCGAACGCTCTGCCTGATCGTCCACCCGGGCATCGTCGGCGACCGTGGTCCCAGTTCCCTGGACTGGGCCATTTACAACGGGGAAACCGCGTGGGGCGTGACCGTCGTGGAGGCGGTCGAGCACATGGATTCCGGCCCCATCTGGGCCACCTACCGCTGCGCCATGCGCGAGGGCAGCAAGAGCAGCCTGTATCGGGACGAGATCACCCGCTGCGCGGTGAAGGCCATGGAGGTGGCGGTGCAGCGCTTCGAGAGCCGGATGTTCGTGCCGGCGCCCCTGGACTATTCGCGGGCCGAGCCCCTGGGCCATTTCCGGCCTGTGCTGAAGCAGGCCCAGCGCCGCGTCGACTGGGAGTCGGACCGGGTGGCGGACATCCTCCGCAAGGTGCGGACCGGGGACGGCGCACCGGGGGTGCTGGACGAGATCGCCGGCCAGGAGGTCTATCTCTTCGGTGCCCACGAGGAGAGCGCGCTGGTGGGCAAGCCGGGGGACATCATCGCCCAGCGCCATGGCGCCATCTGTCGGGCAGCGGTGGACGGGGCCGTGTGGATTTCCCACCTGAGGCCGAAGGACGGTCCGGAGGAGCGGCGGTTCAAGCTGCCTGCAGCCATGGTGCTGGGTCCCGATGCGATGCGGGAGGTGCCGGAGCTGCCGCTCTTCATCGATGCCCTCACCCGGGGCAAGACTTTCCGCGACATCTGGTACGAGGAGAAGAACAGCGTCGGTTACGTGAATTTCCGTTTCTACAACGGCGCCATGGGCACCGACCACTGCCGGCGCCTGGAGCAGGCTGTACTGTTCGCCCGCCGCCGCCCCACCCGCGTCATCGTCCTGCAGGGCGGGCGGGATTTCTGGTCCAACGGCATCCACCTCAACCTGATCGAGGCCGCCGCCGACCCGGCCCAGGAGTCCTGGAACAACATCAATGCCATGGATGACCTCTGCGAGGCCATCCTGACCGCATCCGACCAGATCGTGATCGCCGCCATGTACGGCAGCGCCGGGGCCGGCGGGGTGATGATGGCCCTGGCCGCCGACCGGGTGCTCGCCCGCGACGGCATCGTCCTCAACCCGCATTACAAGGGCATGGGGGGGCTCTACGGCTCCGAATACTGGACCTATTCCCTGCCGAAGCGGGTGGGCTTGGCCAGGGCCGTGGAGCTCACCGAGCGCTGCCTGCCGCTCGGCATCCGCGAGGCCAAGGCGATCGGCCTGGTGGATGACATCATCGTGCAGGACGACCTGGGCGGCAGCCATTTCTCCCAGTTCCGCGAGCAGATCGGCCGCATCGCCGAGCAGCTGGCCAGCAGCGGCCATCATCACGCCTGGCTGGAGGGCAAGCGGGCCGAACGGGCCGCCGACGAGCGGCGGAAACCGCTGGCGGCTTACCGGGAAGAGGAGCTGGCGGAGATGCGCCGGAATCTCTGGGGTGAGGCCCCGGCCTACCACCTGG
Source organism: Sorangium sp. So ce327 (assembly GCF_051530205.1). Taxonomy (NCBI): domain Bacteria; kingdom Pseudomonadati; phylum Myxococcota; order Polyangiales; family Polyangiaceae; genus Sorangium; species Sorangium sp. So ce327. Next base: position 9,255,366 of record NZ_CP150330.1, read on the forward strand.
CCCGCAGCGCTTTCGTCCGGAAAGTGCCCAAGGTCGGCCTGCTGAAATGCGTGACGAACCTGGATGCGGCCTGCAGCAACGCCCATTACGCCGATGCGCCCGGGCTGGGCCGTAACCGCCGTTCCTTCGCGTCCATCGGCTGGCAAGCCGTTGCCCTCGCCGCGACACCGTGATGGGGTGCGACCACGGCGATCGGGACTGCAGCACTGCGGACGAACGCAAGAGGCCGCGCGTCGATCCGCGCGCGGCGTCGCTCCCGCGATCGGAGTACTGTTGTACTGATGCGCCACCCGCCGGCCGATCCCCTTCGCTTGCGCCTGCTCCTCTCCATCGGCGTGGTCCTCCTGGCGGGGCCTGGGTGCAGCCGCGAGCCGGCGCCGGCGCCCCCAGCGGGGCCTTCGGCCGCGCGTCCGTCGTCGGAGACGCCGTCAGCGGGGCCGGTCGCGCCTCCGCCGCCGGCGGGAGCGCCGGGGAGCACCACCCGGGGCGAGATCGCGGGCGTGCGCTACCTCGAGCACATGACGGGCGGGGCGCGACCCGACGAGCGGGTGCCGATGATCGTCGCGCTGCACCCCATGGGCGGGGACCCCGCGGACTTCCTGCAGCTGCTCCGGCGCTACCGCCGCCGCGCCCGGCTCATCCTGCCGTACGGCCACCCGAGCGGCGGGATGTACATCTGGTACGACTCCGTCGCCGACGACGTCGCCGCCCCGCTGGTCACGCGGGAAGCCGATCGGATCGCCGCCGCGCTCGCCGCCCTGGTAGCCGCCCGCCCCACTGTCGGCAATCCCCTCGTCACCGGCTTCTCGCAGGGCGGCATCATGACCTTCGCCCTGGCGGTCACCCACCCCGAGGCGCTGGCGGCCGCCTTCCCCATCAGCGGTCTGCTCCCGCCGTCGCTCTACCCGTCGGCGGCGCTGAGCTCGGGCCCGCGCCCGGCGACGCTTCCGCCGGTCACGGCCTTCCACGGCGCCTCCGACCTGGCGGTGCCGACCCGAGGCGCGCGCGCCTCGATCGCCGAGCTGCGGGGCGCCGGGTACACCGCGGAGCTGCGCGAGTACGCCGGGGTCGAGCACGACACCTCCGACGAGGAAGTGGGCGAGATCTTGGAGCGGATCGGGCGGGCCGCCGACGGCCTCGCGGACGCAGCGCCGGCGCCTTGAAGCGGGCACGGAAGGGGGTAGCTCAGGGCAGGACGCTCACACCCTCGCCGAGCGCCGGGAGGCCCCATGTCCGCAGCGGCCCCGACGGAGAAGCTTTTGGGTGCACAAGTGGACATGCGGTAGGGCGCTCGATGCCCTCGAGTGCCCGGCCTGCAAGGCAGGATATCGCTGTGCCCTGCTGGCGAGCGCGCCCGATCCGGCCTGCGTGACCCCGCGCCTCGCGGAGTCGGCGCGGCTTCAGCGCTCGTCGGCGCCGATGTCGATGCGCGTGCCGCTCGTCCGCGCGCCGCCGTCGATGTCGGTGGCGCCGCTCCGGCTGCCCAGATCGATGCCAGCGTCGACGGCCGGCGAGCCGCTGGTCAGGTGGAGGTCCGACGGGGGCCCGGCGAGGAGCGGGTCGACGAACCTCGCGTGCGGGTCGGAGAAGGCGCCCGCCGAGCTGCGGCTCGCGCCGAAGAAGAGGTTGTTGTCGACGGTCACGTTCCTGTTGTTGCTGCCGCTGCTCACGTAGTCGTTGCCCGGCGTGGCGCGGAGGATGTTGTTCTGGATGAGCACGCCGTTCGCGTTGTTCTGGAGGATGATCTCGCCGCCGGCGCCCTGGTAGAGCGTGTTGTTGAGCACCGCGATGTCCGCCGCGTTGCCCCTGCTCGTGTCGTAGCCGCCGATCATGATGTTGCCCTGGTAGCTCCGCGACACGAAGTTGTTCCGCACGGTGATGTTGCTGGTGGTCTTGCCCGCGTGCTCGCTGGCGATCTCGATGCCGATGTCGCTCGAGTCCACCTTGTTTCGCTCGATGACGATGTCCTTGCCGCCGTCGACGTAGATACCGTCAGCCGACCGCTCGCCGTCGTACGCGGGGTTTCCGGCCGAGGAGATGTTGTAGACGATGTTGTCCACGCACACGCCGTCTCTCGCCTGGTCCGAGCCCGAGGGGCCGGTGCCCTCGAAGCCGATGAAGTCGATGCCGATGTTGTCGTTGTCGTGGACCGTGTTGCGCGAGACGACGAACCTGGTGACGTTGCCGTTGAGGACCATCGCCTCGCTCGAGCCGAGCTTGCAGTCCCGGATCTCGTTCCCGTCGATGAGGAGGTCGGTCATCGGCGTCGCGGACGTCCCGTAGAAGGCGATGCCGTGGGCGTCCTGGGAGCTCTCGATGTGGTGCACGAGGTTGTTGCGGATCTCGAGGAAGCTCGAGCTGCCGCTCACGCTGATGCCCATCGGCGTGTCGCCGCTTCCCTTGAAGTTCTGCACCGTCATGCCGGTGACCTTGATGTAGTTCTTGCTGGAGATGTCGATGCCGACGCCGCTCTTGCCGGTCCCGTCGAGGATCGCGCCGGCCTCGCCCTCGAGGGTGATGCAGCCGGCTGCGGCGGTGCCGCTCCTCGTGAAGGAGACCTTCTCGTTGTAGGTGCCCGCCTTGACGACGACGGTGTCGCCTGCGGCCGCCGCGTTGAGGCCGGCCTGGATCGTCCTGTGGTCGCCGCCCGATGGCGCGACGGTGATGGTCCTGCCGCTCGAGCGATCGCCGCACGCCCCGGCCACCGGGCGGGGGGTGGGGTCGGGGTCGGAGGTGGAGCCGGCGTCGCCGCACACGGAAGGCGACCCGCCACCGCCGCACGTCTGGGCGCCAGAGCACGTTCCACAGCTCGCCACGGTGCGGGGGTCGCCGCAGCTGTCATTGGTGGAGAGCGGGCCACAGCTCCTGGCGAGCCGCGAGCAGAGCTGCGCGTCGGTCTCGGGGGCGCACTCGGGCGGCGGCCCGCTGGTGAGGGTGGCGTTGAGGACCAGCAGATCGATGTCGGACGCGTCCGCGGTGCTCGTGGTTCCATAGCGGATCTTGAGCTTGCCGCCCGACACGAACCGAGCGTGCGGGGACGGGAGCGCGATGGTGGCGGCGCTCCAGGCCCAGGACGAAGCGAACGCGTTGTCGCCGATCTTGACCCAGGTGCTGGTGCTGTAGTCCCAGGCGTCGAAGGTCCAGAGCATATCGGCCTTCGCGGGTCCTCGGTAGTTCACCGACAGGCTGAGCGCCGAGACGTCGGCGTCCGAGGCGCCGGCCGGCAATGCGTACTCGCACTGAGCCTGGCTGCCGGGGTTGAACTCGACATACTTGCTCCACGTATCGGCCGTGCCGCTCAGATCTTTCGTCGCCAGGGCCTGAGCGCCCTGGCCTCCGGTGGACCCCTTGAGGACGGTCAGCTTCGAGCAGGTCATCGTCGCGCTCGAGGCGAGCCCGGCGCCGAGCGTGTCGGGGTCGGACTCATCGGGTCCGCCTTGCGTCGCGCACGCGGGAAAGAGGCCGACGGCGAGCAGCAGGGCGCCGGGCGGAGCGTACCGATGCATCGTGGGAGTCATCCGGTTCTTGCGCGATCGGTTCATGGGTCGTGGTCCTCGTTGTTTGGCTCATGACGCTGGAGTCGCGTACACGACGCGTGCACCAGGCGCTTCGACGCGAGGACATTGCAAGCAGGCGGCCATGACGCTCATCGTGGGGGAACGACGAGGCGATCACCTCGATGGCGCGATTCGATGGCTGGATCGATCACGCGATCTTGCGCAGCGATCGTACGGTTGCGCATCGTTCGGACAGCCGTCGGTTCGCGAGGCGTCGGGGCGAGTAGGAGTTCAGCGCGAGCGAATAAGGCTGGTGGCAGTGGATTTCCACCCCTGTCATAAACATCTGACTGCGCGCAATCCAACCTGGGTCGGGTCGCCGGCCGCAACCTGGGTCAGGCCGCCGGGCCGCCGCTGGTCGGCCAACCTGGGTCGGGTCGCCACCGAGCTCCAGCGCCGGGGCCTGTTCCGGCGTGAGTACGAAGGGCGAACGCTGCGCGAGAACCTGGGGCTCACCCAGCGCCGGGCCGACGTACGCCTCAGCGCATCACTCCACGCCTTGCGTAGCGCGCTCTTCAAGTAGCTGTACGCGCTGGTGATCTGTGTCGTCGTCCACCGCGACCCAGGGAGCCAGCGGATCGTACGCCGTGACACCCCAAACCGGCAGCGGTGCTCCTTGGCCAATTTCTGAAAGACCAGCTCGCTGGATTTCGTCGCCGGCGTCCGACAATCTGTAGCGGGCCTCTTTCATGAAGTTTTCAGGCTGACAGGGTTCGCTCTCCAGGGCGGCCTTGTCCCCATGGTGCCCGGCCCACTGGCGCAGCCGCATGGCAAGGAAGACATCGCCGGTGTGGGTCAACCACTTACGCAACTCGTCTCCAGCCGATGAACGTCGAACAAACACGTTCACCGGCGTTGACCACTGCTTATCGAGACACGAGAACAGCAGCTCATCGAACCGAGATAGAGCCAGCGCGCGCCCGTCCATCCGAGGAAAGAATCCCGCCTGATAGGTGCTCAGCTCCACGAGGTCCTTACTCCATCGATCGGCGCGCCCCCCCACGGCCGACAGAACAGGAGATCGACCGGACACCTTTCGCCAACAGCGCGCCATCTCCTGGACGCGCGTCAGAGAGAGAGAGCGCGCGTCGTCCTGACATCGGCGCGCGTCGGCCGGCGTCACGCGGATGCTTCCACACCCAAACCCGGCCTCCGTCGCGTCGCCCAGGATGACGATCTCTATATCCGGTTGCTCGGGCCGTTGGTGAAGTCTCCACGCGCAGAGCCCCCACAGCGCCACCGCGTCGCTCCACAACCGCGACGTCCAAGCGACTACCCGCTCGCGCGACTGGACCGCCCCGAGCATCTCACGAAACGATGCACGAAATCGCGTTCCTTCCCGCCCACGAAATCCCCAGAAATCATGGCGGTGCTGACAGTGGACCTCGGGATCCGAGGCGCATGGCCCTACCAGCAAGTTATCGGGCACGAACGCCACAGGGACGCGAAGCCCGCGCCGGACCGCTTTCCCAATTTCCGCAGATGTAGCAATATGAATCATCTTCGGAACCTCAGAATTTGCAACCGCGGCATACATCCGATGGAGAATCTCCGGCGTTACACCGTTCCCAACAACGCTGACACACCGTCTTGCCGGCGCTCTTCCTTCGGCACGACGTCGGCCCATTATCGACACAATCCTGGTACTTATCGTCGCAATCCTTGTTTTCCGCGCGCTGACAGCTTTCCCGACAGCTACGATAATTCGCGTAAGCGCTATCACTGCATGCACTTCGCTGGGCTTCGCTCTCAGATTTGCCACACGCAACAGAAGCCGCATCGTGGTCCGCCTGGCACTTCTCGTTGCATGGGCTCTGGGTCGCGATGTTGCACTCTGGAGGAGGTGGTTCGATGCCCTGCGGCTCCAATACAGGCCCGAAGCCTCCCGACCCTGTCGTGCCGAACCCGTAACCGCCGACCCCTGTTGCGGTGATGATGATGCCGCCGGCGCCGCTTTCTCCCTCACTCCTGAGGTAGCAATCACCGACATCAAAGTTGCACCCAGCTAGACCGAAGCATAGAACAGCCAACAGCTTGTTCATTTAGAATCCCCCCCGAATCTCCAGATAGGCCCAGCAGCTACCATCACGACCACGCTGCCAGGAAGAACACGACTGCTCCCGCCAGCCCAGTCCACGTTGAGGCTCGTAGATGCCCCCAGACGCCCAGCGAAGTACCAGTCGGACTGTGCGCGCCCGCCTGGCGCAAGCCCCATCACGCGGTCACAGATCACGGCACCGCATACAGGCATCGAGTAGAGCGACAGGGATGGACCAAGGCTGACGTTGCCCGTTTTTGTGACGTACCCAACGGTAACCGCCGCTCGATCATAGACCCCTACGCGTGTCCCCGGAATGACGCTGAGCATGTTGTGAACTTCGATCCGGAAGTCCCTCGCTTTTCGCCAGAGCCAGCCGGCGAAGGGGCTCACGGCCAGCTTGGGTTCGGTCCCGACCTGGATCCCGCCCACGCTCACACCACCGCTGAATTCGAGTGCCTGCGCCGACGCCGGAACAAGGACGAGCGCACATACGCAGAGCAGGCAGACATTGCCGTGTGAGCGCATCGACATGGTGGAGGTCCCCTGGCCGAGCCCCGACAGGCGCCGTGTGGGGGGCGCGAACATTTTTTCTGGGTGCGGTTCGGGCGTCAAAGAAAAGTTGAGAATCTCTGGCTAGTCGACAGAAGGCCGTTCGACCGTCCCGGGCGCACATGGGCATGCCCGCCGACGAGCTCGGGAGCACGCCTGTGTCGCGCTACATGGCGCGGCCGAGGGCGAACTGCCGAGCCCCCACGGCACGCCCACGCCGCGGCCGGAGGCGCCGCGAGCCGACTCGCTGAGGGGAGCCGGCCGGAACTCCCCCGGTCGCCCCCATGTTACGTCCACGCTGCCGTTGTCTGGCGCAGGCGCTGGTGCAGGCGGGCCGCCTCGCCGAGTGCCAGTTTGCAGCCTCATGGGGCCACCTGACGGCGTTTTTTGCAGGGTCATGGGACCACCCCAAACGCACGAGGATGGGGCGACCCGCGCGGGGGCGTGACCCAGTTTTTTGCAGGGTCATGGGGCCAGCTTCCGAGGTTTTTTGCAGCCTCATGGGGCCAGCTCGGGACGCCGCGGTCAGGATCTGAGACGGGCTTTAGCTCACGCGCGAGCGGGTCCGTCGTTTCATCTACCTTCCACAGGCGAACCAGGGTCGGGTTGCCCCAACCACGGGGTCGCCGCCTGCGTTATGCGCTACGGCCGCGAGCGGACGCAGAGGACGTGCAGCGTGCTCTCCAGGGTAAAATTTGCCGTGGCCGCGGTCGCCTCGGCGGTACCGGTGGCAAAGTCGAGCATCCAAGCCGAATTCGGGTCGGTGGCCTCGAGCGACGAGGTCCAGAAAAGGATATGCCCGGATAACGCTGCTGGAAAGCTGGGAAAGGCGCTTTGGTCGATCCATGGACCATTTGGCTTTGAGTCGAAGATGAGAGTATGCAGCTCCTTCAAACTGGGAACTCGAAAACCACCCTCATCCAATTGCAACCCTGCACACATCGAAGCGGCATCCGCGTAAGTTTGCTTGCTCGTTGCTCGCGTCCAAGTGAGGCCGGTGCCCAAGTCCCTCGCCAAGTCAGGTGTGAGCTCGTAGCGACTGCCGTCGCTGTCGGGGACCCCTCCCCCGCGAACGCACCGCACCCTGTCCGGGCCCGCGATGGTGGGCGATCGCACACGAAGGCTTCCATCGCTGCCAAGGCGAAAGAGCCGCTCAGGGTTTCCCGACCAAAGTACAAGTTCACCGTCTATATCCGGAAAGGCCCCTGGGTCGAAGGAAGGAGGCTTTCTCTGTAGATCGAGCAAACTGACCCCTTCAACACGGGTGGGCAGTCGCCAATCACAGTGCCCGCCCAGGATGAGCTCAGCGCAATATTCCGCAGCATGCTCATCTGTGAGTGAAACCGGCGCTAGTTGCCGCTGCCAGTCGAGTCCGGTGATCTCGTCGTGGGTGACCTCCTCGTCCACCCGATATTGAACGGAGTGGTCTTCCCCGGTCGAACCGGGCATCGGCCACCGCGCCATTTGGAAGAGAGCAGGATCGGAGGGGGAGCAGTTCTCGGTGCCGTCGTTCTCGGTGCCGTCGCTCTCGGTGCCGTCGCTCTCGGTGCCGTCGCTCTCGGTGCCGTCGCTCTCGGTGCCGTCAGGGCTCTCGGGTGAGGTCGGATCCTGATCGGTACTGCAATTCTCCCCGCAGGTTTTCGGTGAACTCGCCTCCAACGAGTTGTCACAGCCCAGGAGTGTGAACCCCAAGAAAAGGAAAGGGGCGGAAATTAACCGCCCCTGCCCTCGCCTTCTCTTCTTCTCACCAACGGATGGCATCGAGGCAGATTGAACCATTGCAAGGAGCATTCAAGTAGAACGCGACGCCGATTTCTCTAGCGGATAGCACAAGCAAACGCGTTCCGCAAAGGCAAGATTCTCGGAGCCGTTCCTGACTCGTGCAGTCCGACGGTACGAGATCATCGACAGAACGGGCCTTCTGCGATCAGGCAGGCCTTCCACTCGTCAAACGCTCGCGATTACCGCGACGTAGCACCGAGCGGTCGGTCAGGCCGAGTTGCAGAGGGCGACGTCGCCTTCGTATCAGCGTTAGCTGAGTCCAGCCACCTCGGCTGGGATCGCGTGGGTCAGCTCAGGGCCGGGGTGAGCTTGGCCAGCTGTGCAACGCCCTCCTGGAGGGTGATCGCCCGCGTGCCGAAGCGTCCGGTGTAACTCGAGTCGTCCACGAGGTAAGGTTGTTCCCATTGGGGCAGCATCTCCACGATGCCGCCCGCCGACCTGGAGAACAGGCCTGCCACGCGCAAGAGCCAGCGTCTGGCCACGATCGGGCGCACCGCCACGCGCATGGCATGGGCCACCGCTTGCACGAGCTCGCGCTGGCTCACGTGAATGACCGGCGCATGAAACACCCTGCCCTCCACGTCGTCGCCCGCAAACGCCAGCTTGATAAGGCCGTTCACCACGTCGTCGCGATGCGTGAAGGCGTGCGGCGCGTCGGGGTCGCCGATCAGCATCGGGCGCTTCCCGTTCTTGAGCCCGCGCAGGCCATCGCGCGTGAGCAGGGCGCTCGTGAGATCGGGCCCCCAGAAGTCGCTGGCGCGGAAGATCACCGCGCGCAAGGTGCCCGCGCGCTGCGCTGCCGTGTACATGTCGGCTATCTGCATGCGGATCTTACCTTTCTCGGTCTCGGCCGCATGGCGCGTGTCGGGCGAGAGCGGGCCCTCGCGCAAGGTGTACAGGTAGAGCGCGTCGAGCAGCACCAGGCGCACACCGGCGCGGCTTGCCCCCTCGATCAGGCCACGATGGAGCGGAGGCAAGGTCTCGGCCCAGACGTCGGCGTCGTAGGTGGCGGGATTGACCGCGGCGATCATGGCATGCGCACCACGCGCGATCTCCGCGAGCGCCTCGCCATCGCGAGCGTCGACCGAACGGTGCTCCACGCCCATGGGCATGGAAGCGGGCTTCGTGCGGCTGCACCACGTGACCCGGTGGCCGTCTGCGGCCAGTTGCTCCACCAGGGGCGTGCCGATCTGGCCAGCGCCGACGACCACGATGTGCTTGGGGCTTTCCGTTTCGCTGCGCTTCGACATGGGAACCTCTCCTCGGTCCTCAACATGCCCTGCGCTCGACCATGCCGACAATCGATTGTCGGCCTATCATGTATGCTTACAAAGCATGGATGCCCCCGTCGACCTCTTGCCCGCCCTGCTCGCCCTGCTCGAGACCGAGAGCGTCACGCTGGCCGCTCGCCGCATGCGCGTGGGCCAGCCCGCCATGAGTCGCACGCTCGAAAAGCTGCGCCAGGCCACGGGCGACGAGCTGCTCGTGCGCACGGGCAGAAAGCTCGTGCGCACCCGGCGGGCCAGCGAGATCTTGCCCGAGGTGCGTTCGCTCCTTTCGGGCGCCCAGCGCGTGCTCGGTCCACCCAGCGCGTTCGTTCCGCGCACGGCCCAGGGCGTGGTCACGTTCGCGCTCGGCGACGACATGCAGGCCGTCCTGGCGAGCCATCTGCTCGAACGCATGCGCGCGGCGGCGCCCGGGCTCGACATCCGCGTGCGTCCGCTGGTGCTCGAGAGCGCGCACGAGGCCGTGCGCGGCGTGGTCGATCTGGCGGTGCTGCCCGACCTGCGGGGGCAGGTTCGCATTCCCATGCTCGACGAGCTGGTGATGAGCGCGCAGTACACGCGCCGCTTCGTCACGGTCACACGCAAGCGCAAGAAGCTCACGCTCGAAGCGTTCCTCGCGGCCGAGCACGCGCTGGTGTCGCCAGGCGGCGAAGAGGGCGGCTACGTGGACGACGCGCTGCGCGCCATGGGCAAGCGCCGGCGCGTGGCGGTGACGGTGCCGAGCTTTCAGGCAGCCATCACGCTCGTGCGCGAGCTGGATCTGGTCGCCACGCTGCCCGACGACATCGTGCGGGTGCTCGCTCCCAGTCTGCACCGTCAGGCCTGTCCCGTGAGCACGCCCGAGCTGCCCATGTGCGTGGTCTGGGCCCGGCGCTTCAACCAGGACGCGCGTCACCGCTGGCTGCGCGAGCTGGTGAGCGAGGTGGTGCGCGAGCTCGGCCGCGGCTTTCCCGGGTGCGCGGAGTGACGAGCGAGCGGCTTCGGACGGCGCCCCGCGGCGGGAGGTGCTACCCCCTCGCGCACCGTGAGCTCCCGCGTCCCGCAAGAGCAGCCCCCCGCGCCGCCCGCCCCCGGCGGCCGGACCTCGTCCCCGCCCCCGTCCGGGAGGAGCCCGGTGCGCTTTCCCGAGGAGCTGCCCATCTCGGCGCGGGTGCGCGACATCGCCCGGGCCATCGAGGCGCACCAGGTCGTGATCGTCGCGGGCGAGACCGGCTCGGGCAAGACCACGCAGCTCCCCAAGATCTGCCTGGCCATGGGCCGCGGCCTCTCCGCCCGGATCGGCGTCACGCAGCCGCGCCGCATCGCCGCCACCAGCGTCGCGGCCCGCGTCGCCAAGGAGCTCAACGTCGAGCTCGGCAAGGAGGTCGGCTACAAGATCCGCTTCTCGGACAGGACGAGCCCGGCCACCTACGTCAAGTACATGACCGACGGCATCGTCCTCGCCGAGATCCAGGGCGATCCGCGGCTCTCGGGCTACGACACGCTCATCATCGACGAGGCCCACGAGCGCAGCCTCAACATCGACTTCCTGCTCGGCTACCTCAAGCGCCTGCTGCCGAGGCGCCCGGATCTCCGCGTCATCGTCAGCTCCGCGACGCTCGAGACCGACCGGTTCGCGGCCTACTTCGACGGCGCTCCGGTCATCGAGGTCTCCGGCCGCACGTACCCCGTGGAGGTCATCCACCGCCGCCCGGAGAGCGGAGAGGCCGAGGTCGCCGACGCCGTCGCCGCCACGGTCGAGGAGATCACCTCGATCGATCCGCGCGGGGACATCCTCGTCTTCCTCCCGGGAGAGCGGGAGATCCACGACACCATGGCCGAGCTCACGCGCCACGGCCTGCCGCACACAACGCTGCTGCCGCTCTACGGGCGGCTCCCTCAGGGCGACCAGCAGCGCGTGTTCCAGTCCTTGCCGGGGCGGCGGATCGTGCTCGCGACCAACGTCGCGGAGACGTCGCTCACCATCCCGGGCATCGTGTACGTCATCGACTCCGGGCTCGCCCGCGTCAACCGATACAGCCCGCGCACGGGCGTCACCCAGCTCCAGATCGAGCCCATATCCCGCGCGAGCGCCGATCAGCGCAAGGGGCGCGCGGGCCGCGTGCAGAGCGGCGTGTGCTTCCGGCTCTACGACGAGCAGGACGACAGGGGGCGGCCCGCGTACACCGATCCGGAGATCCTGCGCGTCGGCCTCTCGGGCGTCATCCTCCAGATGAAGGCGCTCGGGCTCGGCGCCATCGAGGATTTCCCCTTCCTCGACGCGCCGTCGAAGCGCGCCGTGGACGAGGGCTACCGGGTCCTCGAGGAGCTCGGCGCGCTCGACGACGCGAGCGAGCTCACGGACACCGGCAGGAAGCTCGCGCGGCTGCCGCTCGACCCGCGGCTCGGCCGGATGGTCCTGGGCGGTGAGAGCGAGGGGGCGCTCGCCGAGGTGCTGATCATCGCCGCGGCGCTCGGCGTGCAGGATCCGCGGGAGCGGCCGCTCGCCGCCCAGAAGCAGGCCGACGACGCGCACCGCAAATTCAAGGACGAGGCCTCCGATTTCGTGGGGCTCCTGAAGCTGTGGAGCTTCTACCAGGACGCGCAGGGCCGGCTGACCCAGAACCAGCTCAGGAAGGCCTGCCGCGACCATTTCGTCTCGTACCTCCGCATGCGCGAGTGGGCCGACGTGCACCGGCAGATCAGCCGGATCACGAAGGAGATGGGATTCTCGCCGAACGACGCGCCCGCGAAGGGCGACGCCATCCACCGCGCGCTCCTGCCCGGCCTGCTCAGCCGCATCGGCATGTGGAACCAGGAGAACAAGGTGTACCTGGGCGCCCGGCAGACGCGCTTCCAGCTCCACCCGTCGTCGGGCCTCGCGAAGAAGCCGCCCGCGTGGATCATGGCCGCCGAGCTGGTCGAGACGTCGCAGCTCTTCGCCCGGATGGCGGCGGCCCTCGATCCCGCGTGGATCGAGGCCGCGGCCGGGCCGCTCTGCAAGCGCAGCCACAGCGACCCGCACTGGGCCGCGAAGCCGGCGGCCGTGATGGCCCGGGAGCAGGTGACGCTGTACGGGCTGCCGATCGCGCGGGATCGACGGGTCGACTTCGGGGCGATCGACCCGAAGTCCGCGCGCCAGATCTTCCTCGTCCACGCGCTGGTCCGGCAGGAGTACGCGACGCGCGCGCCGTTCATGGAGGCGAACCGGCGGCTCTTCGAGGAGGTCAGCCGGCTGCGCGACAAGGCGAGGAGGAGCGAGATGCTGGCCGACGAGCACGCGCTCGAGCTCTTCTTCGACCGGCGCGTCCCCGAGGGCGTCTACAACGGCAAGACGTTCGAGGCGTGGCGGAAGGAGGCCGAGGCGGAGGACCCGCGGGCGCTCCACCTGTCGCTCGCCGACGTCCTGCTCGACGAGGCCGCGGAGCTCACGCCCGAGCGCTTCCCCGATGCGCTCGACCTCTACGGCGCCGCGGTGCCGCTCTCGTACCGATTCGATCCGGGCGAGGACGACGACGGCATCTCCCTCTCGCTGCCGCTCGTGCTCCTGCCGCAGGCCGATCCCGACGAGCTCGAGTGGATGATCCCCGGGTGGCACGCCGAGAAGATCGCGCAGCTGCTCGAGTCGCTGCCGAAGTCGCTCCGCAAGGCGCTCGTCCCGCTCGCCCCCCTCCGCGAGGTCGCCCGGGAGATCGCGGCGGAGCTACGGCCGTTCCAGGGCCCGCTGAGGGCCGTCCTCGCGCGCGCGGTCGAGGACCGCACCGCCGAGCGCGTGCCCGCCGACGCGTTCCGGCCCCAGGATCTGCCGCCGTACCTGCGCTTCTATTTCCGCGTGCTCGACGAGGACGGCCGGGTGATCGGCGAGGGGCGCGAGCTCCGGGAGCTCAAGGAGCGGCTGTCCGGCCGGGCGCGCGAGGCCTGGGCGAGGGTCGGCAAGGCGGGCCTGGAGCGGGACGGGCTCACGTCGTTCAGCGTCGACGCGCTGCCCGAGCGCGTCCAGGTCGACGCCGGGCGCCACAAGGTGTTCGGCTACCCGGCGCTCGTCGACGGCGAGACGTCCGTGTCGGTGCGCGTGCTCGCCTCGAGGGCCGCGGCGGCCGAGGCGACGCGCGCCGGGCTGCGGCGGCTCCTCTTGCTGCAGCTCGGGGGCAAGATGAGCCAGCTCGAGCAGCCGCTGCGGAGCGCCGTGGCCGTGAGCGGCCTCGGCGCCAAGGTGGCCCCGGGCGAGCCAGGCCTCGCCCGGCAGATCGCGCTGCGCGCGCTCGACGAGGCGTTCCAGCTCGGCGATCCCGGCGCCTTTCCGAGGACGAAGGCCGCGTTCCAGGCGCGCCTCGACAAGGGCCGCGCGTCGCTGCAGGGCGTGCTCGGGAAGCTCGCGGGGCTGGCGCGAGAGATCGGCGTCGAGCTCGACCGCGTGCAGGCGATGCTCCGGTCGATGACGGGCAAGCCGGGCGCGTCGAGGCCGGCGCTCGACGACGTGCGCACGCAGGTCGACTTCCTGCTGCCGGTCGGGCTCTTCTCGCGCGCCCCGGTCGACCGGCTCGCGCACCTGCCCCGGTACCTGCGCGCCGCGCAGATCCGGCTCGAGCGGCTGCCCAACGGGCCGCAGAAGGACCAGAGCAAGGCCGCGCAGGTGCTGCCGTTCTGGCAGGACTACCTCAAGCACCAGCAGGGGCTGCGCGACAAGGGGGTGCCCGCGGAAGAGCTGGAGTCGTTCCGCTGGCTGATCGAGGAGCTCAGGGTGTCGCTCTTCGCGCCCGAGCTGAAGGCGGCGGTCCCGGTCTCGCCGCAGCGGCTCACGGAGCAGTGGAAGCGGCTGCTGGGATAGCGGCGTGCGCCCGCTTGCCGTGACGCGCCCGCTCCAATGAGCGCTGGACGCAGCGCTCACCCCGCTGGCAGGCTGCCCGCCGGCGAGGCGCCTCGTCCGGGTCCTCGGTGAGCGATGCAGGCAGGTGACATCATCGACGGCCGGTTCTGCATCGAGCACCTCGCGGCCTCGGGCGGGATGGGGGCCGTCTACCGGGCCCGCGATCAGGAGACCGGCGAGGCGGTCGCGATCAAGCTCCTGACCACCGAGAGCGCCCAGCACCTCGTCCGCTTCGAGCGCGAGGCCCACATGCTCGCGGCCGCCCGGGTGCCCGGCGTCGTGCGCTACGTCGCGCACGGCGCCACCTCGTGGGGACAGCCGTTCCTCGCCATGCAGTGGCTCGACGGCGAGACGCTCTCCGACCGGCTCACCCGCCAGGGCCTCACCCTCGAGGAGACCCTCGAGCTCGGCGTCCACGTCGCGAGGGCGCTCGGCGCCATCCACAGGCTCGGCCTCGTCCACCGCGACCTGAAGCCGAGCAACCTGCTGCTCGAGGGCGGCTCGCTCGAGCGCGTGCACCTCATCGATTTCGGCCTCGCCCGCGCCGTGACCGACGAGCCGCTCACGGCCGCCGGCCTCGTCCTGGGCACGCCCGGGTACATGGCCCCCGAGCAGGCGCGCGGCGAGATCAGCGTCGACACCCGCGCCGACGTGTTCGCCCTCGGCTGCATCCTCTACCGCTGCCTCACCGGCCGCGCCGCCTTCCAGGGCAACGCCGGGCTCGCCGTGCTGATGAAGGTCCTCCTCGAGGAGCCGCCCCGCGCGCGCGACCTCCGGCCCGGCACCCCCGCCGCGCTCGACGATCTCGTCGCCCGCATGCTGGCGAAATCCCCGCTGGATCGGCCGGCCGACGGCGGCGCCGTGGCGGCCGAGCTCGCCACGATCGGCGCGCCCGAGAGCAGCGTCGGCGGGCCCCGATCGTTCCCGCCGCGCGCTGTGGAGCTCACGACCGGCGAGCGACGCGTGACCTGCCTCGTGGTCACCCGCGAGCGCGCTATCAACGGGAGCGCCGCGGCGGAGCCGCGCCTGGGCAACGGGAGCGCCGCGGCGGAGCCGCGCCAGGCAGAGCTCTGGCAGCTGCACGACGTGGCCGAGCAGTACCGCGGCGAGCTCGAGCTCCTCGAGGGCCGCTCGCCGCTCATCGTGCTGTCCGGCGCGGGCGCGCCGACCGACCTCGCGGCGCGGGCCGCCCGGTGCGCGCTCGCGCTGCAGGAGCTGCTCGGCGGCGCGCCCGTCGCGCTCGCCACCGGCCGGGCGGAGCTCTCGGCGCGCGTGCCCGTCGGCGAGCTCATCGACCGCGCCTTCCAGATGCTCGCCGCCCACGACGACCGCGCCCTCCCCGCCGGCGTCCGCATCGACGAGGTGACAGCGGGCCTCATCGGCATGCGGTTCGACGTCACCGAGGACGCCGCGGGCCGCGTCCTGCACGGGGCGCGCGACGAGCGGACCGCGCAGCTGCTCGGCAAGCCCACCACCTATGTGGGCCGCGAGCGCGAGCTCGCCATGCTCGTGGCCGAGGTCGATCGCTGCATCGACGAGGGCGCCGCGGGCGCGGTGCTCGTGACGGCCGAGGCCGGGATGGGCAAGTCGCGCCTGCGAAAGGAGCTCATCCGCAAGCTCCGCGAGCGGGGAGACAGGATCGAGGTCTGGATCGGCCAGGGCGACCCCATGGGCGCCGGCGCGGCCTTCGGCCTGCTCGCGAGCGCGCTCCGGGACGCCCTCGGCGTCGCCGACGGCGAGCCCCTGGAGGCGCGGCAGCGCAAGGTCCGGAGCCGCGTGGAGCAGTACGGGGGCACCGACGCGCCCCGCGTCGCGGCCTTCCTCGGCGAGCTCGTCGGCGCGCCGTTCCCCGACGAGCACGACGTGCAGCTCCGGCTCGCGCGACGCGACGCCGTGCTGATGGGCGACCAGCTCCGCCACGCCTGGGAGGGCTTCCTCCGGGCGGCGTGCCGCGCGGGGCCCGTGCTCCTCGTGCTCGAGGATCTCCAGTGGGGCGACCTCCCCACCGTCACGATGGTCGACGAGGCGCTGCGCCAGCTCAAGGACATGCCGCTGCTCGTGCTGGCGCTGGGGCGGCCCGACGTGCGCAGGCTCTTCCCGAAGCTCTGGGAGGGCCGGCTGGCCCACGAGCTCCACCTCACGCCGCTCCCGCGCCGCGCGAGCGAGCGACTCGTGCGCGAGGCGCTGGGCGCGCACGCGCGGCACGACCTCGTGGGGAGGCTCGTCGAGCGCGCCGATGGCAACGCGTTCTTCCTCGAGGAGCAGATCCGCGCGGCCGCCGAGGGCAACAGCGAGGGCCAGCCGGAGACGGTGGTGGCCATGGTGCAGGCGCGGCTGGAGACGCTCGACACCGAGGCGCGGCGGCTCCTCAGGGCGGCGAGCATCTTCGGCGAGACGTTCAGGTCGAGCGCGGTCGCCGCGCTCCTCGGGAGCGCCGACATCGCGCAGGTGCTCGCGGAGCTGCTCCGGCGCGAGGTGATCGTGCGGCGGGGCGAGGGGCGGCCGCGGGACGACGCGGAGTACTGCTTCCGCCACGCGCTCGTCCGCGAGGCCGCCTACGGCATGCTGACGGCGCGCGACCTCCGCATCGGCCACGCGCTCGCGGGCAGCTTCCTCGAGGCGGCCGGCGAGGGCGATCCGAGGGCGCTCGCCGAGCACTTCGAGCGCGGCGAGGAGCCCGAGAAGGCCGCCGAGTGGTACCTGCGCGCCGCCGACAAAGCGCTCCGCGGCAACGACCTCGCCGAGGCGATCGCCTGCGCCGAGCGCGGCATCGCCTGCAGGCCGGATCCGGCCGCGGTGGGCGCGCTCCGCCTCGTCGAGGCCGAGGCGCTGCTCTGGCGCGGTGAGCCGGCCCTCGCGGAGCAGCGCGGGATCGAGGCGACGCGGCACCTCGTGCCGGGCTCGGTGGCGTGGTTCTCGGCGTTCACGCAGCTCGCGGGGGCGGGGCACAAGCAGGGCCACTACGAGCGCGTCGAGCGCTGGATGATGGTCGTCCTCGGCACGGAGCCGCTCGACGGCGCGCGCATCGCGAGGAACGCCTGCCTGCTCGAGGGGGCGATCGTGCTCCTGCTCGGCGGCCGCTACGCGTGCGTCGACGCGCTGATCGACGCGGTCGAGCGCGCGACGGAGGACGCGTCGGCCGCGGATCTCATGATCGAGGCGAAGCTCCTCTACCTGCACGGGCTCCTGCGGCAGCACAACGGCGATCCGAGCGCCTGCATCGCGAGCATGAGCGCGGCGCTCGCCGCGTTCGAGGACATCGGCGATCGCCGCGAGGCGTGCCGGGCGCGGCTCAACATGGGCCTCTGCTACGTCCAGTTCGGGTACTTCGAGGCGGCCGCGGGGGTGCTGCGGGCCGGGCTCGAGGAGGCGGAGCGGATGGCGCTCGACGACCGGGTCCCGAACGCGCTGCAGAACCTCGGCCTCGCGCTGGCCCACGCGGGCGAGGTCGACGCGGCGAGGGCGGCCCTGCGGAGCTCGATCGAGGCGCTCGAGCGCCGCGGCGACCGGCGGCGGGAGTGCGAGAGCCGGCTCCAGCTCGCGCGCGTCCTGCTCCTCGCGGGCGAGCCCGCGCTCGCCGAGGCGGAGGCGCAGGCGGCCGAGGCGCTCGCGCGGGGGGTGCCGGAGCGGCTCCCCGCGGCCATCGCGGCGCGCGCGCGCGCGCTGCTCGATCTCGGGCGCGCCGGCGAGGCGCTCGCCGCGACGACGCAGGCCCTGTCCCTGCTCGAGTCGGGCCGCCGCGACGAGGAGGGCCCGCTGGTGCGCCTGGTCCACGCCGAGGCGCTGGCCGCGACGGGCCAGATGGCCGAGGCCAAGGGCGCGATCGCCCTGGCCCGCAACGGCCTGCTCGTGCGGGCCGGGAGGATCGGCGATCCTGTCTGGCGCGAGCGCTTCTTGCGCGACGTCCCCGACAACGCGCGGATCCTGGAGCTCGCGCAAGGCTGGCTCGACGGACACGCGCCCTGACGCGCCAGCCGCGCTGGGGCGAGAGCGAGAGGCCATCACGGCGTCCGGGGGAGCCCACAGGGCGGTGATTCCCGCCGTCGCGCGGGGACCTCGTTTTTTGTCGCCCGGGACAGGAGACGTCGCAAGTAAGCTGAGGCTCTACCTCTGACCTCGTGTTCGAACACAGGGAGGCAGCTCCATGCTCAGGTCGTCCGTCGTTCTGATTCCCCTCGTGGCCCTCGCCGTGTCTGTCTCGTGCAGCAGCGAAGACAAATACCGGCCTCCCACGACGGGGGACCTGCCCTCGGGCGGCGTCACGACCAGCGGCGGGCAGGGCGGCGGCACCGGCGGGCAGGGCGGCGGCACCGGCGGGCAGGGCGGCGCCGGCGGGCAGGGCGGCGCCGGCGGACAGGGCGGCGCCGGCGGGCAGGGCGGCGCCGGCGGACAGGGCGGCGCCGACATGCCGAGCTGTTCCAACGGCGTGAAGGACAGCAACGAGGCGGACGTCGACTGCGGCGGCGCCTGCGCGACGCCGTGCCGGGTCGATCAAGCGTGCGCGGAGGCCGCGGACTGCTTCTCAGGGCGGTGCGAGGAGGGCGGCGGGGGCAGCGGCGGCGCCGGGCGCGCGTGCGTCGCGGCGCGGTGCGACAACGGCGTGAAGGACGGCGGCGAGACGGACACCGACTGCGGCGGCGGCGCCGCGCCGCGCGGCGGCAACCCGGCGTGCCCGCCGTGCAAGGCCAGCAAGGGCTGCGCGGCGGGCTCGGATTGCGAGTCGTCGAGCTGCGTGAACGGCCAGTGTCTGGAGCCGGCCTGCAGCGACGGCGTGAAGAACGGCCAGGAGACCGACGTCGATTGCGGCGGGATCTGCCCCGGCTGCCCGCCTGGCGACGCGTGCTCCAAATCGACCGACTGTATCGAGCTCGTCTGCCACGAGCAGGTCTGCCAGGCCGCGACCTGCAGCGACGGCGTGAAGAACGGCAAGGAGACCGACATCGACTGCGGCGGGACGGAGGGGTGCAGCACCCGGTGCCCGGCGGGGCAGCGTTGCAACACCAACACCGATTGCGCGACCTCGATCTGCAACACCACGAACCGCGTCTGCGCGTGCCCGGCGTGGATGGTGATCTCGCCCGTGAGCGGCGGCGGGAGCTACTGCATCGATCAATACGAGGTGACGAAGCAGGAGTACGATGTCTTCCTCCAGGCGAACCCGGTGCTCGCCGGCATGCCGGCGGAGTGCGCGGGGAACATCTACCGTCCCGCGAGCGGGTGGCCCTACACGGAGGGGCGAGTGCCCGTCACCCACGTCGACTGGTGCGATGCCTACGCGTACTGCTCCTACATGGGCAAACACCTCTGCGGCAGGATCGGCGGAGGCGCGAACTCGCCTGCCGACTTCGCGAGCCCGACGCGGAGCGAGTGGTTCAACGCGTGCTCCGGCCAGGGCGTGAACGAATACCCGTACAGCGATCTCTACAGTGAGGCGACCTGCAAGGTGGAGGACCCGAGCGGCGAGTTCCTCAAGAAGCCCGTGCCCCCCAACCCGATCCCGCAGATCTCGGCCTGCGAAGGCGGAATCACGGGCCTCTTTCATATGAGCGGCAACGCGGCGGAGTGGGAGAACTCCTGCGACGCGCAGGGCAATTGCCTCGTCCGCGGCGGCTCGCGGGCCTCGCAGCAGGACGCGGATGACGTCGCGCGCGGCACGCTCAAGGCGGCCAGGTGCGATGCGCTCCTGGACCAGGATCGCCTCACCCCGTCTGCGGACATCGGCTTCCGCTGCTGTCTCTGAGCGTTCGCGCCGGATACGCGCCAGGCGGCCGCCCGGCCGCCGCGCTTGGGGCGGGCGCGCAGGGCGCTCGACGCGCCCCGCGCGGGTCACCAGCGGGCGGCAGCGCTCACCGGCGCCGCCGCCCGGCCGACGAGCTCACTGCGCCGGTTCGGGATCGCAGCCGTAGAGGACGTCGACCGCCGCCATGGCGTCGTCCTGGACCAGCCGGCACGCGTCGGGGCAGAGCGTGATCATGTCGTTCGCGATGTAGAAGGAGCCCGGGGCGCACGCCGCCGCGCTCGCCACCTGGCCGAACGATTGCGGCTCGCTCCCGTCGCCGGGCGTGTACTGGACGACCACGGTCGAGAGGTCGATGATCTCCCCCGGCGGCGAGTCCGGCACCTCGAACTCGCACGCGACCACCGCGCCCGTGATGACGCCCTCCGCGATCGCCTGGAACACCACGTCATAAGAGTCCGTCTGGCAGAGCGGGAACCTGAGGCCGCCCGTCCGCTTGCTGAGCGTCTGGTAGCCCGTGCCCGGCGCCACGGCGGTGCCGCACGTCTCCTCGACAACGTCCGCGTCGGGCGCGTAGGCGTCCGTGGCGGTCGTGTTCTCGTGGAGCCCGACGATGCTGTGAAAGACGTAGTTGGGCGCGGTCGCGTCGCCGAAGACCGCCGGGTCCAGGCCGAACAGCAGCTCCTCGAAGTCCGTGGCGACGTCTTCCCACTCCTGCCGCGTGTCGTCGATATAGATGTTGCGGGGGAGATGCGTCGACTGGCAGCCCACGTGATCGTCGGTGATCACGGTGATCACCTTGAACGAGTCCTCGCGCACCCACTCCGACCACCCGGACGGCGCCACGCCGTGCTGGTCGGGCAGGCCGCCGTTGTAGCTCCCGAGGAGCACGCAGAGCGCGTCGTTGCTCCTGATTTCGTGGCTGTAATGGTAGAAGACGGGCGGGTTGTTCCCCGGCGCCTCCGGCACCGGGGCGCAGCTCGCGGTGCTGAGCGGGGCGCCGACGCAGATCGAATCGTCGACCTCCGCAGCGCCGTGCGCGGAGATCATGATGACGCGGTAATCGATGCCGCTCTCGCCGATGATCGAGGCGAAGCTCTCATTGATGTTGTTCTGTACGCTGATGATCTCGTTCGCCATGCTGGGCGAGTTGTCGATGACGAACACGATGTCGACCGGCCGCTTCGTGAGCGTGGCCTCGGCGACCGTGGCGACACAGGCCGTATCGGGCGTCACGGGGCCGCTGCCACCCGTGTTGGAGCCGCTGGTGCCGTTGCCGATCATCCCCCCGTCGTCGCCGCCCTCGCCGCCCCCACCCCCGCTCCCGCCCGCGCCGCCACCCTGGCCGTCGCCTCCACCGACGCTCGCTCCAGCCGTCGCGCCCGCCTCGCCCTCCGCCCCGGAGCTGCAGGAGCACCCTGCGGCGCCGGTCATCACCAGAACACCCAACCCAAGAAGCGGAACCAACATGGTAGACCGGGAGAGCTTCACATGAACCTCGACCGCTAGGGCGCATGAACGCGCTATTTCAGATTGCACAATTGCAACGAGATGTGGTGACGATTTTGACCTGACCGCGATTTTTCTCGGAGGCTGTTCCATGACATGTGTCATGGAAGCGTCTTTGTCATTCCACGTGGTGCGCACGGCGAGGCGCGGTGGATGGAGGCGCGGGCACGGTCCGGGGCCACGCGCCACGCTCCACGCCCCACGCTCCACGCCCCACGCTCCGCGCGATGCGCGAAGCGCGAAGCGCGAAGCGCGTGCGCCAGCTGGAACGCGGCGCCGCGGCGCGTCGGGCGCCTCGGCTCCTCGGACGCTCCGCGTGGGCTGGATGGTCTCTGCACAATGCGCCCCTAGGATGCAGGTATGAGCCTACGTCATGACTTTCCTCGCATCGGCATCGATGCGATCGCGCTCGCCGTCCCCCGCCGCTTCGTCGAGCTCGCCGAGCTCGCCGAGGCGCGGGGCATCGCGCCCTCCAAGTACCTGACCGGCCTAGGGACCCGCCGGATGGCGATCGCCGCGCCCGACGAGGATCCGATCACCCTCGGCGCCAACGCGGCCCGCCGGCTGTTCCAGCGGTCGGGCGCGAGCCCCGCGGACATCGGGCTCTGCGTCGTGGGCACCGAGACCGCCGTGGACCACGCGAAGCCGGCGGCCTCCTTCCTCCACGGCCTGCTCGGGCTGCCGAGCGCGTGCCGGGTCTTCGAGGCCAAGCACGCCTGCTTCGGGGGCACCGCGGGCCTCCTCAACGCGGTGGACTGGATCGCCTCGGGCTCGGCCCGCGGCCGCGCCGCGCTCGTCGTCTGCTCGGACGTGGCGCGCTACGCGCTCGGCTCCGCGGGCGAGCCCACCCAGGGCGCCGGCGCCGTGGCGCTGCTCGTGCGCGAGCGGCCGCGCCTCGTCGAGATCGAGGTCGGCCAGACCGGCACGTACGCGCGCGACGTCTACGATTTCTGGCGTCCGCTCCACCACAAGGAGGCGCTCGTCGACGGCCACTACTCGGTGCAGTGCTACCTCGACGCCCTCGCCGGGGCCTACGGCGACTGGCGCCGCGTGGCGGGCGACGGCGATCCCCTCGCGCGCACCTGCTATCACGTCCCCTACGGCAAGATGGCCCGCAAGGCCCACCGCCACCGGCTGGCGCTGGACGGCCTGACCGAGCAGGCCGCCGACGAGAGCTTCGCCGTCGAGGTGGAGCCGTCGCTCGATCTGCCGTCGCGCATCGGCAACATCTACACGGGCTCGCTCTACCTGGCGCTCGCGTCCCTGCTCACCACGGAGGCCCGCGCGCTCGAGGGGCAGCGCGTCGGGCTGTTCAGCTACGGCTCGGGCTGCTGCGCCGAGTTCTTCGCGGGCAGGATCGGGCCGGAGGCCGGGGCGCTCGTGGCCGCCCTCGAGATCGACGCCCCGCTCGCCGGGTGCCGTCGCGCCTCCGTCGCGGAGTACGAGGCGCTGCGCCAAGGCGACGAGGCCGCCGACCGCCGGCCGGCGCCCGAGGGCGCCGAGCGCGGGGGCGCGAGCCTCGACGGTCGGGTGGTGTACCTGGGGCTCGACTCGAGCGAGCGGCGCGTCTACGCGAACGAGTGAGCGCCGGAGCGGGCGGCTCGCTCAGCCGGAGCCGGACGGGGGGGACGTGAGCTCCGAGAGCTTCACGGTGAAGAGCTCCGCCCCGCCGGCCGCGGCGACGACGACCCGCAGCGTGCCGGAGGGGGCCGGTCGCTTCAGGCGCGCGGCGACCGCGCGCGTGACCGGCGCGAGCGGCGCGATGCTCTCGGCCATCGCCGAGCGCGCCATCACGCCGACCAGCATCGGCGCGCGCTCGCCCGCGGCCAGGGCGGCGCGGAGCATGCGCTCGGGTTCGAGCGCCGGGTCGCGCTGCTGCAGGCCGATCGCGATGAGGTAGCCCGTCGGTTCTCGCAAGGAGAGGAGATAACCCGTCAGCGGCGCGGGGGCGCTGCCGCGGGCCGGAAGGCTCTGCAGCAGGCGCGCGAGCTCCGGGCGGTGTTCGGCGAGCAGCTCGGCCCGCTCATCGTGATCGGACATGCCCGTCCGCCCCTGCTTCGCGTGGGCGTTCGGCGTGAGACCGCGATTCCGCGGGGTGATCGTCGCTGCGTCTTTCGGGACCATGTTCCTCCAGCGAGGGCTCCTGCCCTCCGTGTTGTTTGTTCCGGTCACCGCGCCGCGCGTGTCACGAAATCGGACGCGGCCGCGCGTCGCTCGCAAACGCCGGCCGCGCGGCGACGGCTGCGCCCCTCGTCCATCGCGAGGGCGCGGCCCCCGTCCGCGGCGAGGGCGCGGACCTTGCGATGAGGCGCCGCAAGCTCGCTGTCCTCCGGCGCGGAGCGCTCCGGCGCCCGGTGCGCCTGCGCGGAGGAACGCCAGCCAGAGGGAGATCCAGCCTATGCGAGGTCGAATGGGGAGGATTGGACAGGTGATGGCCGCAGCCGCCATGGTGGGGGGCTGCGCCTCCACCGAGGCGCCGCGAGACCCCGCGCCGCCGGTGGACGGCGCGGCGGCGGCGCCCGCGGCGCCCGACGCGGTGCTGCGCCCCGCGCGCCTGCGGGCGGCGTACATCGCGGCCGTGCAGGCGTCGGCGCCCGAGAGCTACCGGGTGATCGAGGCGTCCCCGGGCGGGAACGAGGCCAGCCTGCGCGCTCCGAACCCGGCGCACCGGCTCGCGGCCGATTTCAGCGCGTCGGGCGTGCGGATCGCGCCGGAGGAGGGCGAGGCGCGGTGGAGCTTCTCGATGGCCGCCGCCCGGTACGGATGCGCGGGCGATCTGCGCGAGGTCGCGCCCGCGTCCCCGACCGCCACGAAGAACCGCGTGGAGCTCCGCCGGCAGGGCGCGTCGCCGGGCGAGGGGCTCGTGGAGTGGTACGTGAACGGGCCGCTCGGGCTGGAGCAGGGCTTCACGGTGCCCGGGGCCCCGCCCTGCCTCGCCCCCGGGGACCAGGACCTCGTCATCGAGCTCGCCCTGGGCGGCGATCTCCGCGCCACGCCGCTCGCCGGCGGCGAGGGGGTCGCGCTGCGCGAGGCGTCCGGCGCGGTGGCGATGCGGTACACGGATCTCCACGCCACCGACGCCGCGGGGCGGACGCTGCCCGCGTGGATGGAGCTCGGCGCCGACGAGCGCACGCTGTCGCTGCGCGTGGACACCGCCGGGGCCGCGTACCCGGTGACGGTGGATCCGCTCGCCGCCTCGGAGCGGACGGCGCTCATCGCGGTCGACGGCTCGACCCCGATCCACCTGAACGGCGACGCGATCGCCATGTCGGGCGACACCGCGATCGTCGGGGCGCCCGGGAGCGCGGCGTACGTGTTCGTGAAGAGCGGCGGCGCCTGGACGCAGCAGGCCAGGCTCGTCCCGGGCGACGGGGCCGCGGGCGACGGCTTCGGCGCCTCGGTCGCGATCTCGGCGGACACGGCCGTGGTCGGGGCGCCCTGGGGCGCCGGGGGCGCGGGCGCCGCCTACGTGTTCGTGCGGAGCGGGGGCGTGTGGTCCGAGCAGGCCAAGCTCGTCGCGAGCGGCGGGTCGTCGAACCCGGCGGGCGGGGCGGTGGCGGTCGACGGGGACCGGGCCGTCCTCTCCGCCGAGACGTCGGCCTACGTGTTCTCCCGCAGCGGCGGCGCCTGGAGCGAGGAGGTCGAGCTCGTCGCCCCGGCCGGCGCCAACGCCTGGAGCGCGCCGCCCGTCGCGATCGAGGGCGGCACGGTGGTCGTGGGCTCACCGGGGGACAGGTGGTGGCAGGAGGACGACGGCGTGGGCGCCGCGTACGTGTTCGAGGCGAGCGACTGGGGCGACGCGCACAGGCTCGCGGCGCACCCGCCGGAGACGTACGATCGCTTCGGCAGCTCGGTCGCGATCTCGGGCGGGCGCATCGTCGTGGGCGCGCCGGGCACCGACAGCCCGCCGATGCCGTGGTACCGCCTCGGGCGGGGAATGGCCTACGCGTTCGACCGCGGGGCGAGCGGCTGGATCCGGGAGGCCAGGTTGATCACGGGCGACGGCAGGACCGGGGACGGCCTGGGAGGCGCCGTCGCGGTCTCCGGCAGCGCCGCGGTCGTCGGCGCGCTCTTGGCCGATCGCCTCGATCAACCGGACGTGGGCGCTGCGTACGTGTTCGTGCCGACGGGCGGCGAGTGGGTCGAGGGCCCGCAGGCCAAGCTCGCCGGCAGCGGACCGACCGGCGGCGCGTTCGGCAAGACCGTCGCGATGTCGGGGAGCTCGGTCATCGTGGGCTCTCCCGCGTACGCGTTCGAGCTCGCGCAGGACGGCGACGCCGACGGCGTGATCGACCCCGACGACAACTGCCCAGACGCCGCGAACCCGTCGCAGGTGGACAGCGACGCCGACGGGCATGGCGACGCGTGCGACCCGCGGTGCGTGACCTTCCGGCGCGGCCTTGGCGGCGACGTGGCCGACGCGACGCTCTGGCAGGTATCGCCCGCGTGGAACGACGGCGCCAGCACCACGCTCTCGACGGGCACCGGCACGGGCGGCGTCCGGCGGAGCCTCCTCCGGTTCAACCTCGCCGGCGTCCCGTCGAGCGCGGAGATCGCCTCGGCGACGCTGTCGCTGTACCAGACGTACAAGATCGAGAGCAGCACCGTGCGCGTCCACCGGGCCACCGCCGCGTGGACGGAGTCGGGCGTCACGTGGGGCAACTTCGGCAGCGGCGGCCATTTCGATCCTGCGATCGCGGCCTCCTTCGTCACCGGCGGTCCTTCCGGCACCACCGGCTTCCGGAACGTCGACGTGACAGCGCTCGCGCAGGCCTGGGTGAGCGGTGAGCTCGCCAACCACGGCGTGCTGATCGAGGAGGACGCGGTGACCCGGAGCTCGCTGCGGAGCAGCGAGAGCGCGAGCACCACGGAGCGGCCGGCGCTCACGGTCTGCTACCACGACACCTGCGAGGACGGGATCCAGAACGGCGCCGAGACCGGCGTGGACTGCGGGGGCCCGAGCTGCGCGCCGTGCGCCCCCGGCAGCGTCCTCTGGAGCAGGCGCTTCATCAACGGCTGGTACGAGTCGATGCGCGCGCGCGCCGTCTCGGTCGACGGCGCGGACAACGTGATCTTCGGCGGCTACGCCTATGGCCCGATCGACTTCGCCGACAGCGGCGCGCCGGCCCCCATGGAGCTGTGGAATACCGCGTTCCTCGCGAAGCTCGACCCCGCGGGGTACGGGAGCTGGAACACGCGCCCGCTCCAGGGCAACACCGTCCTGAGCGTCGCCGCCTCGGGGGCCGGCGAGCTGCTCGTGGGCTCGGACTCCGGCCTGCAGCGGTACAGCGCATGGGGCGAGCTCCTCGCGGAGGTCGAGGGCCTCACCCAGGTCGAGGTCGCCCAGGCCGGCTCGAACGCCGCGCTCGCCAGCGTCCTCTGGGACACGGTCGATCTCGGCGCCGGCCCCCTCGGCGGCGCGCCGGGCAGCGAGCTCCTCGTCGCGAAGCTCGGCGCGGCGGGCGCGCCGATCTGGACCAGGACCTTCGCGGCGGACCCGTACGACAGCGACCCGACGAGCGTCGCCCTCGACGGCGCGGGCAATGTCATCGTCCTCGGCAGCTTCTCCGGCTCCCTCGACCTCGGCGGCGGACCGCTGGCGAGCTCGCCCGCGGCTCAGGGCACGTACCTGGCGAAGTTCGACGCGGCCGGGAATCACGTCTTCAGCCAGGTCGTCTCCGGGGCGCCGGGCGACGGCGAGGTCGCCGCGACCTGGTCCGGGGACCTGGTCGTCGCCCTGGGAACGACAGTGACCAGGTTCACCGGCTCGGGCGCTCCGCTGTGGAGCGTCGATACGAGCGGCCTCGGCACGCTCTCCAGCTACTGGAACATCGGCTCTGTCGCCGTGGACAGCGCCGGCAATGTGTTCGTCAACCCCCGCGGCGCGATCGCGAAGCTCTCGCCGTCGGGCGCCGTGCTGTGGTCGGTCGACCCGATGGGCAGCGCGGACCGCGGCCAGATCTTCGACCTGGCCGTGGACAGCGCCGGCAACGTGATCGGCGTGGGCACGTACGACCACGAGGACGCGATCGTCGTGAAGCTCGCCCCGTAGCCCGGCCAGCGCCCCGGCGCGCTCGCGGTCGTCACGGGCACCTGGCCGCGTGGCCAGGTGCCCGGGATCACGAGCTCCGCGCGCGCGCCGTCGACTCCAGCCCGCCGGGCACGAAGTCCGTCCCCTTCTGGACACGGTCGTTCCACGTCTCGGGGGGCTTGCCTGAAGGCGCCTCCCTCATCGTGATGCACCCCGGCACCGGGCACACGAGCGCGCACAGATTGCAGCCGATGCACTCCTCCTCGTCGACGAACGGGACCCGCGACGGCGCCGCGTCCCCGCTCGGATCCGCCGTCACCGCGCGATCCGGGAGGACCTTCGGGAGGTGGGTGTGGCCCGCCGCGCGCGCCTCCGCCTCCGTCCTCCCCGGCAGGTGGATGCACTGGTGCGCCCCGTCCATGCAGGCCACGTAACAGAGCTGGCACCCGATGCACTTGTCGGCGCTGATGTCCGCGACCACGCGGTACGAGAGGTCGAGCTCGCCCCACTCCTGGACCTGCGGGATCGCCCTGCCGCGCAGCTCGTTCACCGAGCGCATCCCGTGATCGTCGAGCCAGTCGCTGAGCCCCTCGATCATCTCCTCGACGATGCGGTAGCCGTAATGCATCACCGCGGTGCAGACCTGGACGCTCGTCGCGCCGAGCGCGATGAACTCGGCGGCGTCGCGGGAGTTCGAGATGCCGCCGATGCCGGAGATGGGCAGCCGCCCGACGCCGGGGTGGCGCGCCAGCTGGCTCAGCATGTGGAGCGCGATCGGCTTGACCGCGGGCCCGCAATACCCGCCGTTCGTCGACGCGCCGCCGACCCGCGGGAGCGGGACCATCCGCTCCAGATCGACGCCCATGAGCGACTTCACCGTGTTGATCAGCGAGACGCCGTGCGCCCCGGAGCGGAGCACGGCCTCGCCCGGCTCCAGGATGTCGCCGACGTTGGGCGTGAGCTTCACGATGACCGGCGTCGTCGCGAACTCGACGGCCCAGCGCGCGATCTCCTGGAGGACCGCCGGCTCGTTGCCGACGGCCGAGCCCATGCCGCGCTCGCACATCCCGTGCGGACAGCCGAAGTTGAGCTCCAGCCCGTCCGCGCCCGTGTCCTCGGCCTTGCGGATGATCTCGCGCCACTCGTCCTTCGTCTCGACCATCAGCGATGCGATGAGCGCGTGGCCCGGGTAACGCCGCTTGATCTCGCGCATCTCCTTGAGGTTCACGTCGAGCGGGCGATCGGTGATGAGCTCGACGTTGTTGAGCCCCATGAGCCGCGTGTTGCCGTAGTCGATGCCGCCGAACCGGCTCGACACGTTGACGATCGGGTTCCCGAGCGTCTTCCAGACGGCGCCGCCCCAGCCGGCGTCGAAGGCGCGCCGGACCTGATCTCCGGTGTTGGTCGGCGGCGCCGAGGCGAGCCAGAACGGGTTCGGGCTCTTGATCCCGGCGAAGTCGATAGAGAGGTCGGCCATCGCTCAGCTCCCTTGCGGTGAGGGCCCGGGCGCCGCGCCGCCCGCCCGCGTCGTCATCGCTTCGTGCATCGCGCGCGCGGCGATCTTCGCCTCGGCGACCGCGTTGACGACCTCCTTGCCGCCGTTCACGCAGTCGCCGCCGCTGTACACCTTCGGGTTGCCCGTGCGGTGCGTCGCCGGGTCGACCACCACGCGCCCCCTCGGGTCGAGCACCACCCCCTCGAACGCGAGCGCCACCTGCGTCGCCCGGCTCTGCCCGATCGCGACCGCGACGAGGTCGGCGGGCAGGACCTCCTCTTCGGCCGGCCCCGGCGCGGGGCCCCGCGCGCGGGTGTCGGCGGGCGCGTCGGCGGGCGCGATCCGCAGCGCGACGACCTTGCCGCCCTCGCGCACCACCTCGACCGGCACCCGGTTCTCGACGAGGCGCGCGCCGGCGACCCGCGCGCCCTCGAGCTCGTGCGCGTAGCCCGACATCTCGGCCTCGGAGCGGCGGTACACGACGGCCACGTCCACCCCGAGCAGCGAAAGCTCGTGGGCGACGTCGAGCGCCGTGTTGCCGCCGCCGATGACGACCGCGCGCCGCACGCCCGCGAGGTCGAGGCTCGGGTCGGCCTTGAGCCGCTCGATGAACGCTGTCGCGCCCACCACGCCGTCGCCGTCCTCCCCGCGGAGGCCGAGGCGCGCGTCGGCGCCCAGGCCGAGCCCCAGGAAGACCGCGTCGTACTCCGCGAGCAGGTCGCGCGCGGAGACCTCCCCCGGCCCGGCCGCCTGCGCCACGACCGAGACGCCGGCGCGGAGCTCGACGTCCCCGAGCGACAGGACCCACTCGAGCTCGTGGAGCGCCTCGTGCCCCTTCATCTTGTAGGGCGCGATCCCGAGCGTGTTCAGGCCGCCGGGGATCGCCTTGCGCTCGAAGATCACGGCGCGGTGCCCCTCGAGGGCGAGGTAGCCCGCCGCCGCGATCGACGCGGGCCCCGCGCCCACGAGCGCGACGCTCTTGCCGGTGGGCGGCTTCGCCCGGAAGATCCGCGGATCGCGCGCGAGGGCCGACTCGACAGCGTAGCGCTGGAGGCGGCCGATCGCGATCGGCTCGCGACCCCACCCGTTGTAGACGCAGTCGCCCGCGCAGAGCACCTCGACGGGGCAGGCCTGCCCGCACGACTGGCCGAGCAGGTTGGCCGTCAGGATGGTGCGGGCCGCGCCCTTCACCTGGCCGGCCGCGATCTTCCGGATGAAGGTCGGGATATCGATCGCCGTCGGGCACGCCTTGACGCAGGGCGCGTCGACGCAATAGAGGCACCGGTTCGCCTCGGCGATCGCCTCGGCGTCGGTGTAACGCGGGCTCTTGTCCTCGAATCGCTCTTCGATCCGGCCGGACGGGAGGGCTGAGAGGCGTATCGGGGCTCGGGTCATGCTGGCGCTCGCGCGGCTCCTCTCGAATGGTGGGTGGTGCGTGGTGACTAGAAGGCCTGGGCTCCCTGGGTCGGGCCGAGCCGGCGGGGTAGATAGCGCCCTGCGCCGCGCTGCACGTCGAGCTTGCCGTCCGTGCACTGGACCCGGCCGTTCACGATGACGTGCGTCGGCTTCCCCTTCACCTCGAAGCCCTCGAAGATGCTCCGGTCGCACCGGTGATGGTGGGTCTTCGCCGAGATCGTGCTCGTCCCCTTCGGGTCGAAGACCACGAGATCCGCGTCGCCGCCCGGCACGATCGAGCCTTTGCGCGGGTACAGCCCGAAGATCTTGGCCGGCTGCGTCGAGAAGAGATCGACGAAGCGGTGGACGTCGATCCGCCCCGCGAGCACCCCGTAGGTCCAGAGCAGGGCGAGGCGGTTCTCGATGCCGGCGGCGCCGTTCGGGATCCGCGAGAAATCGTCCTTGCCCATGTCCTTCTGGCCGACCTGGTTGAAGGGACAGTGGTCGGTCGCCACGGTCTGGATGAGCCCCGACGAGAGCGCGGCCCACAGCGCGTCCTGGTGGCCCTTCGGCCGGATCGGCGGGCTCATCACGTAGGCCGCCCCCTCGAAGCCGGGCTTCTCGTACACCGAGTCGTCGAGCAGGAGGTACTGCGGGCACGTCTCGGCCATGACCACCTGGCCCCGGCTCCGCGCCTCGGTGACCGCGGCGAGCGCCTCCTTGCAGGTGAGGTGGACGATGTAGATCGGCTCGCCGATCATCCGGGCGAGCATGATCGCGCGCCCCGTCGCCTCGCCCTCGATCGGCGCGGGGCGGCTCTGCGCGTGGTACCGCGGGTGGGTCTTGCCCTCCTTCAGGAGCTTCTTCTGGAGCGCGACGACCGCGTCGCCGTGCTCGGCGTGCACGGTCACGAGCGCGCCGAGGCCCTTGGCGGCCTCCATCACCTGGATGAGCTCCGGATCGTCGACGCCGATGGCCCCGCGGTAGGCCATGAAGGTCTTGAACGACGGGATGCCGTGCTCGCGCGTGCAGACGGCCATCTCCTTGAGGGTATCGTCGCCGAACCAGGTGACGGCCATGTGAAAGGCGTAATCGGAGACCGCCTTCTTCGCCTTCTCGTTCCACATCGCGAGCCCGTCGAGCAGCGCCTGCCCCCGCGCCGGGATCACGAAATCGATGATCGAGGTCGTGCCCCCGGCGACGCCCGCCGCCGTGCCGGTCTCGAAATCATCGGAGCTCTCCGTCCCCATGAACGGCAGCTCCATGTGCACGTGCGCGTCGACCCCGCCGGGGAAGATGAGCTGCCCCGAGGCGTCGATCACCGTGTCCCCCGCGCGCTCCTTCGACAGCCCCGCGCCGACCGCGGCGATCTTCCCGTCCTCGCAGTAGACGTCGCCGACGAACCGGTCGCTCGCTGTGATGATCTCGCCGTTCTTGATCAGGATGCCCATGTTGCTCCTCCGCG
The DNA here is from genome assembly GCF_051530205.1 of Sorangium sp. So ce327. Classification (NCBI taxonomy): domain Bacteria; kingdom Pseudomonadati; phylum Myxococcota; order Polyangiales; family Polyangiaceae; genus Sorangium; species Sorangium sp. So ce327. The sequence goes on from NZ_CP150330.1 coordinate 9,287,059, forward strand.
GGTGAGCGCCGGGCGGCGGGTCCCCTCCGGGGGCGGCGCCGCCCTCCCGCCGCCCCGGGCCCTCAGGGCAGCTGTTCCGTGAGCTCGCCGTACGTCTCGGGCCGGCGATCGCGGTAGAACTGCCACGTCCTCCGCACCTCCTCGATCAGGTCGAGGTTCATCTCGGCGACGACGAGCTCGTCCTTGTCCTCGCTCCCCGTCGCGAGGAAGCTGCCCCGCGGGTCGCAGAAGTAGCTCGTCCCGTAGAACTTGCCGATGTTCCACGGCGCCTCGGTGCCGACGCGGTTCGAGGCGGCGATGAAGTAGCCGTTGGCCACGGCGTGCGCGGGCTGCTCGAGCTTCCAGAGGTACTGGGAGAGCCCGGCGACCGTCGCCGAGGGGTTCCACACGATCTCGGCGCCGTTCAGGCCGAGCAGCCGCGCCCCCTCCGGGAAGTGGCGATCATAGCAGATGTAGACGCCGATCCGCGCATACCGCGTCTGGAACGTGGGATAGCCGAGGTTCCCCGGCTTGAAGAAGAACTTCTCCCAGAACCCGTTCGTGTGCGGGATGTGCGTCTTCCGGTACTTGCCGAGGTACGTGCCGTCGGCGTCGACCACGGCGGCCGTGTTGTAATAGACGCCCGCCATCTCCCGCTCGTAGATCGGGATGATCATCACCATCTTGTACTTCTTGGCGTACGCCGCGAGCCGCTCGACCGTCGGGCCGGGGACGGGCTCGGCGACATCGCACCATTTCGCGTCCTGCGAAGGACAGAAGTAAGGTGTGTTGAAGACCTCCTGCAAACAGAGGATCTGCACACCCCTCTTCCCCGCCTCGTCGATGAACGACAGGTGCTTCTCGAACATCGCGTCCCGGATGGCCATGACGGAGGCGCCGTCGTCGGCGATCGGGGTGGAGCACTGGATGAGCCCGCCAAGTACATTTCGTGCCATCAGAACCACCTCGTGATGACGATCTTGCGCTCCGTGTAGAAGTCGATGGCCGTCGGGCCGTGCGCCTTCAGATCGCCGAAGAAGCTGCCCTTCTGGCCGCCGAAGGGGAAGAAGGCCATGGGCGCCGCGACGCCGATGTTCACGCCGACCATCCCGGCCCCGACGCGGTGCTGGAACTCGCGCGCCGCGCGGCCGCTCGACGTGTAGATCGACGCCGCATTGCCGTACTCGCTCCGGTTCGCGATCGCGATCGCCTCGTCGAGGTCGTTCGCGCGCATCAGGCACGCGACCGGCCCGAAGATCTCCTCGGTCGCGATCACCATCCCTGGCCGCACGTCGTCGAAGACCGTGGGCCCCACCCAGTTGCCGTCCGGATACCCCTCGACCCTGGCGTCCCGGCCGTCGAGGAGGAGCGTCGCCCCCTCGGCCACACCCTGGTTGATGTACGAGAGCACCCGGTCCCTGTGCGCCGCCGAGATCACCGGGCCCATGGTCACGCCCGGCTTCGATCCGTCGCCCAGCACGATCCCCTTCGCGTGGCGCACGAGCCCGTCGCGCACGGCCTCGTAGGTGTCGCCGACGCACACGACGACGCTGCCGGCCAGGCATCGCTGGCCGGAGCAGCCGTAGATGGACTCGGCCACGTTGGCGACCGTCATCTGCCGCTCGGCGTCCGGCATCACGACGAGGAAGTTCTTCGCCCCGCCGAGCGCCTGGACCCGCTTGCCCGCCTCCGCGGCGCTCTTGTACACGTGGCGCGCGATCGCCGACGAGCCGACGAACGACACGCCCGCGATGTCCCTGTGCGCGCAGAAGGCGTTCACGACGTCACGGCCGCCATGGACCAGGTTCACCACCCCGGGCGGCAGCCCGGCCTGCTCGATCAGCTCGAAGATGCGCTGCTGCGAGAGCGGGACCTGCTCCGACGGCTTGAGCACGAACGTGTTCCCCGTCGCGATGGCGTACGGCAAGAACCAGAGCGGCACCATCGGGGGGAAATTGAACGGCGTGATCGCGGCGAAGACGCCGAGCGGCTGGCGGATCGTGTGGCAGTCGATCCGGGACGCGACGTCCTCGAGGGCCTGCCCCATCAGGAGGGCCGGGATGCCGGCCGCGTGCTCGACGTTCTCGATGCCACGACCGAAATCGTTCCGGGCCTCGGCCAGCGTCTTGCCGTGCTCGGAGGTGCAGATCGCCGCGATCTCGTCGCGATGGGCGTCGAAGATCTCGCGCAGCTTGAAGAGGTAGCGCGCCCGCTGCACCGGCGGCGTCGCGCTCCAGCCGGGGAACGCCGCCTGCGCGGCCTTCACCGCCGCGTCGACGTCGGCCGCCGTCGAGAGGGGCACCTCCGCAAGAGATTCCCCGGTCGCCGGGTTCTTCACCTCGAGGCGCGTCGCCCCCGAGGCTCGAGACCAGGCGCCGCCGACGAAGTTTTCCAGCACACGCATCGTGAAAAACCTTTCCCCCCGGCGAGGTCGTCACTCGGCAGCCCCGACCAACAGGCCGGGCGCCGCCCCTGGCTGCTGGGCACCACAGCCCACCGATCGAGCGCTACATGCGGTGGGGGCCATCCGTCAAGCCTCGGTGCGACGCGGCACGCGCCGCACCCGCCTACGGAAGATCCCCAGCGCACATCCCGTAGTATAGACCACAGAGCAGCTGGCGGCCCACCGTGCAACTGCCCAGCAGCACGTCATGAAATACTTTGGAAATAACTCGGGTATGCCCTGGCTGGGCCGCGCGAACGACGCGAACGACACGAGCGACGCGAACGAGAGGACCCTGCCGCTCGAGCGACTCCATCCGCCGCGATGCCCCACGTCGAGCCGGCCCGGCGCGACTCCCTCGCCGCCGCGCGCGCCGCATGGGAGTCGCGCCGAAGCGCGGCGCGGCCCGTCCACCGGAGCACCGCATCGAAAGTCGCTCGCGGTCGTTGCTCCGTCGATCGAACCGTCCTAGGTGCACCCCATGGACCTCGCGGATCCTTGCCCGGTGGCCAGGCGCACGACTATCCCAGGGGATGGCTGTGCGCGCTGGCGGCTCGGCGGTGCGCAGACGTAAGATCGGTGCGCGCTCGGTGAGACGATGACGAAACCCAGCATGCTGTTCGACACGACGGAGCACGTGCTCATCGCCGTCCACGGCAGGGAACCGCCGACCGACGAGGAATGGGAAGGGTATATGCAGGCGGCGGGCAGTCTCCCGCCCACCTGCACGAAGACTCTCGTGGTGACCGCCGGGGGGGGACCCAACGCGAAGCAGCGGGCATCCATCAACGACTACGTCAGCAAGACCGCGCTCACCGTGGCGATCTGCACGGACGCGCTCCTCGTCCGGCAGATCGGGACTGCGCTCAGCTGGTTCAACCCGCGGGTCAAGGCGTTCCGGGGCAGCGACGTCGTGGCCGCGCTGCGCTATCTGGAGATCACCGGGCCTGAGGCCGCCGAGGTGCAACACAAGGTCACGAAGATGAGACTCGAGATCGAGGGCCGGCCGTCCCGCGCGCCGCGCTGACCCGGGGGCCGCCGGGGAGATCGTGGCGACGCCTGGGGCGCGGGGGTGGTAGGAGGGTGGCAGGAGGGGGATCGGACCACCGCGATGAACACGACCCGCTGGCAGCAGCTCATCTCCTCGCGAGCGGCGCGAGAGGCCCCGAACGGCGCGTGGCGTCCCCGCTTCTTCCGCCCGGCGCGCGAGGACGACGCGGAGGAGCTCGGCCGCCTGCTCCACGACGACGCCCGGATCGAGATCTTCGACACGATCGGCCGGCAGCTCGCCGATCTCGTGAAGACCCGCCACCCCCGGGAGCGCCTCGGTGAGCGGGACGTCGCGCGGCTCGTGGGAGAGCACCTGAACGGCGCCCCCATCGAGGCCTATGGAGTCTGGGTCCACTATCCGTGGTCGCACCGCCTCGTGCACCTGCTCGATGAGGCCGAGTTCGTCGAGCTGCGGACCGACCGGAACAAGCACAAGATCAGCGGCGAGGAGCAGGCGGCGCTCGCCCGCCGGCGCATCGGCGTCGTCGGCCTCTCGGTGGGGCAGTCCGTGGCGATGACCATCGCGCTCGAGCGGGGCGCCGGCGAGCTGCGCCTCGCGGACTTCGACCACCTCGATCTCTCGAACCTGAACCGGATCCGGACCGGCGCGCACAACCTCGACCTGCCGAAGGTCGTCGCCACGGCGCGCGAGATCGCCGAGCTCGATCCGTTCCTCCACGTGACGTGCTTCCCCGAGGGGGTCACGGCGGACAATATCGAGCGCTTCCTGCTCGACGGGGGCAAGCTCGATGTCCTCGTGGACGAGTGCGACAGCCTCGATATCAAGCTCCTGCTCCGCACGACCGCGCGCGCCCACCGCATACCGGTCGTGATGGAGACGAGCGACCGGGGGCTCATCGACGTCGAGCGCTTCGATCGGGAGGGCGATCGGCCGATCCTCCACGGGCTCGTCGGCGATCTCACGCCCGAGCGCGTCCGCGGCCTGTCGACCGAGGACAAGGTGCCTTATGTCATGCAGATCATCGGGCAAGACGCGATCTCGCTCCGGCTCCGCGCGTCGCTCGTCGAGGTGCAGCAGTCGGTGAGCACATGGCCTCAGCTCGGGTCGGCGGTCGTCCACGGCGGGGCGGCGGCCGCGGACACGGCGCGCCGGATCGCCCTCGGGGAGCCGGTGCGGTCAGGCCGGTATTATGTCGACCTCGAGGAGCTCATCAGCGGCCCCGAGGGGGAGCCCGCCGCCGCGGACGCGCCGCGCGCGCCGGGCCCTGCCCTCGCCGCGGCGGCGGGCCCGCTCCCGGCCGCCGAGGCCGGCGCCGTCGCGCTCGACCCGGCGCGGCTGCGGCGGCTCGTCGCGGCGGGCGTCGCGGCGCCCTCGGGCGGCAACTGCCAGCCCTGGCTCTGGGTCCACGAGGGCCGTCGCCTCGGGCTGTTCCACGACCGGGCGCGCTCCGAGTCGCTCGCCGACTTCCAGGGCGCGGGCGGCGTGGTCGCGCTCGGCGCGGCCGCCGAGAACGTCGTCCTCGCCGCGCACCGCGAGGGGCTCGGCGTGCGCGTCTCGCCGTTCCCGCGCGAGGGCGACGAGGACCTGGCCGCCACGTTCGCGTTCTTCGGCGCGCCGACCCCCGGCGCCGAGGACCACGCCATGGATGGCCTCGCGGACGCCATCGGGCTCCGGCACACGAACCGGCGCCCTGGCCAGCGGGCGCCGCTCGCGGAGGAGCACCGCGCCGCCCTCCGCGCCGCTGTCGAGTCCATCCCCGGGGCGCGCCTCGGGCTGCTCGAGGCGCCGGCGGAGCTCGACGAGATCGGCGCCCTCATCGGCGCCGGCGATCGGCTCCGGATGCTCGCCAGGCAGACCCACGCCGACATGATGCGGGAGGTCCGCTGGACCGAGGCGGAGGCCGAGGCGCGCCGGGACGGGCTGTTCGTCGGCACGCTCGAGCTCTCGCCGACCGATCTCGCGGGGTTCAAGATCTGCCGGGATTACCGCGCCCTGGAGCTCGTGCGACGCTGGGGCGGCGGCCGGGGGCTCGAGAGGATGGCGCAGAAGGCGATCCGCTGCGCGGCGGCCGTCGGGCTGATCACCCTGCCGCGCGCCCGGCTCACCGACTATTTCCAGGGCGGCCGGGCGGTCGAGCGCGCGTGGCTCACCGCGACGCAGCTGGGCATCGCGGTCTACCCGATGACGACGTTGCCCTACCTGTTCGCGCGGCTGATCCGGGGCCGCGGCGAGGGGCTCGACGCGGAGACCGCGGAGGCCGCGGCCGGGCTCCGGGAGCGCTATCTCCGGCTGTTCGACGTCACCGACGCGACGGCGGAGGTCCTGCTCTTCCGCCTGTCGCTCGCGGGCCCCGTCTCGGCGCGCTCCCTCCGCCGCCCCGTCGACGAGGTGCTCGTCGTGCGCTGACCCGGCGCCGCGGGCGGGCAGCCTGCACGGCGCGCCGCGGCGGCCCGCGCAGCGCCGGCCCTCACGGCGTCGGGCGATCGCCGAAGAGCCAGCTGCGCGCGGCTGCCTCGTCCTTGAAGACCCGCACGAGCTGCGCGGTCCCCGCCTCACGGGCGATCCGGCTCGCCTGAAGCGCCGCGAGATCGCTTTGCACGAGCTCGGCGGCCCTGATCACCCCCATCGCGGTCGAGGTCGCCGCGATGTCCCGGAGGAGCTCCGTCGCCTCCTCGGAGGCGATGGAAAAGCCACGGAAGTCCACGAGGACGCGGATCCTCCGGCCATAGAGCGAGCCGAGGGCCTTCTTGTACTCCGCGGCGTACGCCTGCGCCTCCTCCGTGCGCACGACGCCTTGCAACGTGACCTCGATGAGCGCGTTGATGAGGTCGATCTTGAGCTGGTACATGCCGCCTCACCTGGAGAACCGAGAGCGAGACTGAGACCGAGAGACCATAGCGTCGCGCCGCCGCTGATCCAGGCCGTTATCGCGGCTTCGGCTCGGTGAGCCGGTAGACATGCTCCACGAACTCCGGGACGAGCTCCCTGGCGACGATCCACAGCCGTCCTTCGCCGAGGTCGTGCACGCCGGCAGGACCGTCGAACGTCAGCTTGCCGCGCTCACCGAAGTAGATGAACGACTTCCTGTCGTGGCTGCGGAACCAGCCGCACGCCGCGTCGAGCAGCGGGCCGAGCGCGGCGTCTCCGCCGGGGCGCATCGGGAAGATGCGGATCGAGTCGAGGAGGCGGAAGAGGTTCGTTCCGAGCTCGCCGAGCTCGAGGACCGCGACCGCCAGCGGCTCGCCGTGCTGGCGCGCCACGAGGAGCACGCGCTCCCGCTCCAGGCCCGCGCTGCGCCAGCGCTCGACGCAGGGCCCCATCCCGAGCCTGCCGGGCACGAGATCGAGCGCCTCCGCGTACATGCGCGGCGACGTCGCGCACAGGAGGCCGAGCAGCGCCGCCTGCTCCCCGGGGGTCGGCTCGCCGATCTCGATCGGCCCGCCGGCTTCGCGCGGCGCGCGCGGCGCGGCGCGCGCGTCCACCCCCATCAGGCGGAACGGCAGCGACAGGACGTGGCCCGTCTCGTGGCGCGCGCGGGCGAACTCGAACAGCGATCGCTCGTTCCACGCGACGTGCGCCTCCGCGTAGGCGATGATCCAGCGGCACTCCGGGTCGGCCATCGCGTGCTCGAAGCAGCGAGTGAACATGTCGCGGAGCACCTGCCGGGAGCTCAGGTTCGACGCGGACTTTGGCCGCTTCGCGAGCTGATGAATCATCCACGTGCTGTGGTATGGCTTCATGATCGAGAAATTGCCCTCGATCCCGTGCTCGGACAGACACGCCACGTTGTACAGGAGGTGCGGCACCGCCGCGGCCTTCTGCGCCATGGTCAGGAAGCTCGGCTTGATGGCCTCGAAGTGCTCCGGCCGCCGCCCGGAGAGGTTGAAATAGCCGGACGAGTCGAAGAGATCCCAGAGCTCCGCCTGCCACGCGGTCCCCCCGTAGGTCGTCGCGTGCAGGATGCGGGACACGAGCCTGAGCCAGCGCCGCTCGTCCTCGCGCCGCGCGGCGGTCACGTGCACGCTGCAGAGCTGGGTGTCCGCGCCGTCCACGACCGACACCGACCGCACCTCGCCCCGCAGGTGGACGACGCCGTCGTCGCCGTCGGGGAGCTCCAGCGAGAGCTTGTGCCTGGGGAGCAGCGGCGGGTGTCCCCTCGTCAGCGCCATCCGCAGGCCCGAGAAGGACACGTCGACCACCTCGGCCTCGATCGGCGGGATGTGAAGCCACTCGGGGTGCAGGAAGCGCGCGGTGAGATCGGCCTCGACGCCCCGCTGCAGCAGGCTCTTGCGGAGGCGCTCCACGCGCGCCGGCAGCGCGGAGACGAGCTCGCCCGGGCGCACCTCGTCCGCGCGGACGTTGAAGCGAAAGACGGAGTTCTGCCCGGCGATCTCGACCGCGGCGTCCTCGCTCCAGCCCTTGATGCCGAACCACGTGACCGTCCCGGCCCCCACCTCGCTGAGCATCACGCAGAGGGGCGGCGCGCTCTCGGCGGCGCGGCGGACGACACCCTTCCTCCGCAGCAGGAAGCCGAGGATGTTGCGCACCCTCCTGGGGTCGTCGATGACTTCGCGCACGTGCCCCGCGTCCGTGGCCGATGGCCTGAACAGGCTCGCCGCGGCCGCCTTGGCCGTGCCCGCGTCGACGAGGGCGCGCAGCACGTCGCGGATCTGCCCCGCCGCGCGGGAGGGGGTTCCGTCCTCGAACGACAGCCCGATGAGCGGCCCCCGCAGGCCCATCGACTGGAGCACCAGCACGGCGGAGAGCGGACCGATCTCGACGTCGCCGGCGTACAGGCGCACCCGGACGACGCTGCCGAAAGGGAACGAGGTCCGATAGTCGGGCTCGATCCAGGCGCCCATCGAGCCGAGCAGGACGATCGGGTAGCTCAGGTCGCGCCCCTCGATGCGCAGCCAGGCAGCGCCGCCGTCCAGCCAGCACGCCTCCGGCACCCGGACCGCCGGATCTCCCCCGAGGAGCGCCCGATCCAGAGGCCCCCCGTCAGCGCTGCCGCCGGCGGCCCAGCGCGCGTCCTGCCCGAAGCCGATCTTCGGAACCACGGTCACGCGGTCGCCCCCTCTGTCGCGAGGCCACGCGTTCCACGTGAGGAACAGGCAACGAGGCTGCTCCGCCAGCATGGCGAGGAATCACGGCGCTGTTCGGCGAGCTCGACAACACCCCGCAGGAGCTCACCTGGAAGCCGGGAAGGAGGCAGATCCACTTGCGCGTACTTCCAGATCCTCTGTACCGGATGTCAACATCCCGCGTCAAGCGCCGCCGTGCCGTGCGCGCCGACGTGTCGCCTCCGTCGACGCCATCAACACCGTCAACACCGTTGACGTACTTTGCGTTCACGCATCCGTCGTAATCGCCGTCGCCCCGCGCCCTGAACACGGGAGCAAGATCGCCCAGGATCCACCGCAGAGCGGGGCGATGGTCCGGACGTGGCGGGCGGTCACGGCTGTCCATGCTACAAAGCGCCACCCCGATGCCTGACATGAGCCCCTTCCTGCACGCCGACGGCTGGATCACGCTGGCGACCCTCAGCGCGCTGGAGATCGTGCTTGGAATCGACAACATCGTCTTCCTCTCCATCATGACGGCGAAGCTGCCGCTGGAGCAGCAGCCCATCGCCCGCCGCATCGGACTCGTGCTCGCCCTCGGGATGCGGCTGCTCCTCCTGCTCGCGATCTCATGGGTGATGGGACTCAAGGCTACCCTGTTCAGCCTGCTCGGACACGACTTCAGCGGGCGTGATCTGATCCTGCTGGCTGGCGGTGTGTTCTTGATTGGCAAGGCGACCCACGAGATGTTCGATAAACTCGAGGTCGACGATCCCAAGGAAGATCAGCCGAAGGCGAAGGCGTCCTTCCCCTCCGTCATCGCGCAGATCGTGCTGCTCGACATCGTCTTTTCGCTCGACTCGGTCATCACCGCCGTCGGCATGGCGCAGCACATCTCGATCATGATGGTGGCCATGTTCATCGCGGTGGGCGTGATGCTCGTCTTCGCCGGGAGCATCGGCGCGTTCATCCAGCGCCACCCGAGCATGAAGATCCTCGCGCTGAGCTTCCTGCTCCTCATCGGCGTGGTGCTCATGGCCGACGGCATGGGCCAGCACATCAGCAAGGGGTATATCTACTTCGCGATGGCCTTCTCGCTCGGCGTCGAGCTCATCAACATGCGCCTCCGGGTGCGCCAGCGGCCCGTCCAGCTGCACACGAGGATGGGGAGCTCTCCGGACCTCTCGCCGGCGCACGAGCAGGCTCCGCCACGGAGCTGAGCCCCACGCCGGGATCTCCGCGGAAGAGCCGGAGAGGCGGCGGAGGCCGGGGCGCTCGGAGCGAGCACCGGGAGAGCCTGTAAACAATTCGCACAGAGGTGGTCTACGAGGGTCGACGGCGAGAGCGGCCGGTCCCAGAAGTGACACCGGGGTTCTCCACCGAGGTGAGCGTGAGCGACGAGCGAGACGACCAAGGAGACTCAGAGCGAGGAAGGCAGCGGCGCATCGTGGTCGTCGACGACGACGACGCGATCGTCGAGACGCTGGCGGAGGTGCTGCTGGCGGAAGGGTATGAGGTCGAGGGGTACACCGACCCCCTCGAAGCCCTGGAGCGGCTGCGCTCCCAGGCGCCGCCCGACGCCATCGTCATCGACTGCGTGATGCCGTTCCTGGACGGGCCGCGCCTCATCGAGACGCTCGCGGCCGAGGGGAGAGCGGCGCCGGTCGTGCTCGTGACCGCGCTCAGCGATCCCGGCTTCTGCATCGATCCGAACCACCCGGACGCGACGCGGATCATCAACAAGCCGTTCGACCTGGAGCAGCTGCTGGAGACGCTCGACGACCTCACGAGCGCGCCCCCGGTGAGCGAGCCAGAGGCGCGGCGGCGCACGCGGACCGCGTCGACCCAGCGGACGTAGCGGCGCGCTCAGGGCCGGGGGAGCGCCGCGGAGAGCCCGTGGACGGCCTCGGCGCCCACGGGGACGGTGACGCTCGACCTCTTGAAGTCGCCGCCGACCGGCTCGTAGGAGCCGCCGAGGCACTGCGCGAGGAACGTCTCCGCGATCGCGTTGAACGACATGGAGTTCTCCGGGCGGGCGAAGCCGTGGCCCTCGTCGGGGTACAGCACGTACGTGACCGGGATCCCCTTGCTCGTCATCGCCTTGACGATCTGATCGCTCTCGGCCTGCTTCACGCGCGGGTCGTTGGCGCCCTGGCCGATGAGGAGGGGCCGCTTGATCTGGTCCGCGCGGTAGAGCGGCGAGCGCGTACGCAGGAGATCGCGGCCGTCCTCGGTGCGGGGGTCGCCGACCCGCTTCGCGAAGAGCTCGAGCATCGGCGCCCAGTAGGGCGGGATGGACTGGAGCAGGGTCACGAGGTTCGACGGGCCGACGATGTCGACGCCGCAGGCGAAGGTCTCCGGCGTGAAGGTCAGCCCGACGAGCGTCGCGTAGCCGCCGTAGCTGCCGCCCATGATCGCCACGCGCGCCCTGTCGGCGATGCCCTGCGCGACGGACCACTCCACGGCGTCGAGCAGGTCGTTGTGCATCTTGCCCGCCCACTCGAGGTCGCCCGCGTTGACGAACCTCTTCCCGAAGCCCGTCGAGCCCCGGAAGTTGACGCTCAGCACGGCGTAGCCGCGGTTCGCGAGCCACTGGTGCATCGGATCGAGGCGGAAGGAGCTGCGCGCCCAGGGGCCGCCGTGGACGAGGAGCACCATCGAGAGCGGCCTGTCCGGCTTGCCGTCGCCGTCGGGGTCGGCGGCGCGCGGCAGCGACAGGTAGCTCACGAGCTCGAGGCCGTCGCGCGCCTTGATGACCACGGGCCGCATCTTCACGAGCGGCTGCGACTCGAGCGCGGCGCGGTTCGTGAAGAGGAACGTCGCCTTCTTCGCGTCACGGTCGTAGAGGTAGTATCGGACGGGGCCGTCCGACACGGTGTATCCGACGGTCCACCGCTTGTCGTCGAGCGACCGGCTCAGCACGTCGAGCTCGCCGTCGGCGACCGCGCGGAGGGCGTCGAGATCCGGCTGGATGCTCTTGTCGAGCACCTGCCAGCGCTTGCGCTCGCGCTCGGAGGCCGCCGCCTGGACCTTGCCCGTCTTCGGGTGGACGATCACGTCGCTGACATCGGCCTTCGCGTCCTCGGCGAGCACGGCGGGCTTCGCCTTCCGCAGATCGAGGGTGACGAGCGCGGAGGTGTCGCGGCCGCGGCTGTCCCGGAAATAGAGCGTCTTGCCGGCCGCGTCGAAGCCGATCGCCTCGCTCGTCACGGCGTCCTCGGGCCCGAACGCGACGAAGGGCTTCGGCTCCTTGCCGGTGAGATCGAGGAACTCCTGGCCTCCGTCGCGCGTCATCCGCGACGCGAGCCGCGCCTTGAAGTCATGGTCGGTGACGAACCCGACGAATCCGTCGTTCTGCCGCACGAGCTTGCGCTCGCCGGTGCGCACGTCGACGCGGTAGAGATCGTGGACCTTCTTGTCCCGATCGTTCATGCCGATCAGGATCTCGTTCGGGATCTTGGGGCTCATCCCCTCGAACATCGCGGCGATGCCCTCGAAGGGGGTGAGGTCCTTGATCTGCCCGGTCTTGAGCTCGACGGCGTAGATGTGCCAGTTCTCGTCGCCGGCCTTGTCCTGGCGATAGAGGACATAGTCGTTCGCGTAGGGGAACAGGAAGGTGCGCACCCCGCGGCTCTGCTCCTTCGTGACCGGCTTGGCCGACGCCGGCGCCTGGGCCGGGCCGACCCACACGTTGAGCACGCCGTCGGAGGGGGCGAGGAACCCGAGCCGCTTGCCGTCCGGGCTGATCTGGGGGGACATGCGATCCGGGTTGCCGAAGAGCATGCGCCGCGGCATGAGCGTCGCGTCGGCGCGCGGCCCGGCCGTCGTCGGCGCGGCCGGGGCTGCGGCCGCCGGGGCCGCGGCCGCCGGCGCTGCCGGCGCTGCCGGGGCCGGCGCGGCGGCCTGTCGGGGGGGCGGCGGCGCGGACGCCGGAGCGCCGCCGCAGGCGAGCGGCGCGAGCAAGGGCAGCAGGAACAGCGATCGGAGCTTCTGGGGCAAGTCCATGGGTTCACCCGGGGCGCGGAGCCGCTGGCGGCACCCCGCATGCGCCGGGCCCGCGCGCCGAGCGTCATAACCGAGATCCCGGAGGCCGGTCTACGGCGCCGCACCGAAGGCGCCTCCGATCCGCCCAGCCCGGATCGCCCGATCCGGGGGGTGTGCCGGCTCGGCGTCAGGCGGCTTGCTGCGGTGTCGTGCTGGTGGGCTCGCCGCGCGCGTCGAGCGCGAGCTTGCTCGACAGCCACGCTCGCACGCGCTCGAGATGGATCGCCTCGTGCTGCTCGGCCACGCGGAACTCGGCGGCCATCTCGTCCTGGCCGTAGGCGATCGCCAGGTCGATGAGCATCCGCCAGCTGTCGTTGTCCGTGAGCTCGGCGACGAGCAATGCCTGCAGGCTCTGCCCGAGGTTGATCCTCGGCTCGACGGCGACCGCGAGGACGCCGGACGACGCCAGGCCGATGACGTCGGCGCCGGGCGTCATCGCGGTCGGATCGGCCCCGAGCCGCTCGATCGCGCGCTTCAGCAGCGCGAAGTGCCGGAGCTCGTCGTCGCGGATCGCCTCGAGGTCGGCGCGCGTCGGGCCTCCCTCGAAGGTCCCCTCCGCGTCGTGCTTGGCGATCAGCGCCTCGTAGAGGCGCGTGCCCGAGCGCTCGAACTGGAGGCGCTCGCCGAGCTTGTCGATGAGCAGCGCGGGGGGCCTGCCCTGGATGAGCTCCCCGGCCGCCTTGACGACCCCCTTGAGGCTCGCCGGCGGCGGCACGCTCCCGACCGTGCCCGACTCCCTCGCGTACGCGCTCCTGACCGCCGCGGCCTCGGCCTCGCTCCCGGGGGAGCTCGGCGGGATCACCTGCGCAAACTCGATGAGCTCCTTGCTGTCGATGGGAGAGGTCGCGATGCCCGTGGTGTTGGTCCCCATCTTGATCTGTTTCATGGCGTCGCCTCCTTCTGTCCGTCGATCTTCTCGGCGCGCCGCGAGAGCTCGGTGCCCGGCGTGTACCGGTAGCCCGCGGCCACGATCTCGGAGGGGGAGCCGGCGGAGTTCATCTGCTGCCGGTAGGCGATCGTCGCCGCGCTCTCCGGGACGACCCGCGGATCGACGATGTCCTCGCCGACGGCGCGGAGCTGCACCTCCGTGGACAGCACGTCGCGCACGAACTGGCGGTGGCTCGTGTGGGAGACCGGGTCCGGGAGCGACGCGGGGAGGATCTCGGCCGCGTCGCGCCGCTCGATCCGGTTAAGGTGGTCGATGGCCACGTGGAGCTGCCCGAGCTCGTAGTCGAGGAACCGCTCCCAGATCCGCTTCACGCGGGCGTTCTGCTCCTGCTGGAGGCAGCTCCAGTAGTTGTAGACCTCGTTGGCCTCGTGGAGGACCCACTTCTCGAGCCAGGTCTCCTCGGGGTCGATGATCGCCTCGTACTGCGTGACGTGCTGCTCCTCGATCGAGGCGATCTCGGCGTAGAGCAGCCGCGCCACCGGATCCGTGAAGAACGGCCCGACGTTGACGTAGTAGTTGTGCGTCTGCTGCTCGGCCGCCATGATGGTGAGCGCGTTGAGCTTCGTGATCCCGTGCGCGGTCCGCCGGTCGTACGGCGCGCGCACGTCGTCCTCGGGCGCGCGGTGCTCCACCGCGGTCGGGCGCCCCGCCGTCACGTCGGTGTACGATTGCAGGATGTTGTTCGCGTCCTTGCCTTCCAGGCGGTCCAGGAGCGCCGAGTACCGATACAGGTGATCGTAGTCCTCGAGCATGCCGAAGCGATAGACCTGCGCGAGGTACGGGTCCGGCTCGGCGAGCGCCACGTGCGCGGTGATCTCGATCGCGACCTGCTCGTATCCGATGGTGGTCTCGAGCGGCGACTGATCCGGCGGGTTGAGCCAGTTCACCACCGTGGCCTGGTGGTGCTCGACGCGGCGCACCTGGGCGAGCACGCGCCGCAGATCCCGGTTCATGCGCGCGAAGCTGTGCAGGAACCGCACGCTCTCGAGCTCGATGCCGTTCATCAGGATGACGCGCACCCGGGTGAACGCGTCGTCGTCGAGCTTGCTGAACGGCACCTGGACGAGATCACGCCAGTTGAACGACTGGCGGTCGAGCGGTGTCCCCCGCTCTCTCAGGAGATCAAGAGCCATGTTGCCCCTCCTCGCGCGTCGCGCTCGTGCGCCGTGCTGGTGCGCCGATGAACGACCGCTGCGGCGGTACCTGAAGCCGCCTTCACGAGGGCGCAAGCGTGGGTTTATCCCGAGAGGCCGGGGCCGCGCGCCGGCCTTTCCCACATGAATCCGCCAGACGCATGTGCGCGCCCGTGTCCGAGCTGTGCTAGAGCACCGCTCGTCCTGAGGAGAGAGCAGAGCACCGGGGCCGCGGCGGCGCGCTGGCGGGCCGGTCGTGGAGGAGGTGTCGTGATCTCCAGCAGCGTCCCCGAGCTCCGGCTCCGCACCCGCAACGCGATGCCTGTCCGCGAGGGCGGCGACTACGTCCTTTACTGGATGATCGCGAGTCGCCGGACACGGTACAATTTCGGTCTGGAGCGCGCGATCGCCTGGTCCATGGCGCTCGATCGACCGCTCGTCGTGCTCGAGGCGCTGCGGTGCGGCTACCGCTGGGCGAGCGACAGGATCCATCGCTTCGTGATCGACGGCATGGCCGACAACGCGCGCCGGCTCGCGGCGGCCGGCGTCGCGCATCACCCCTACGTCGAGCCGGCCGAGGGGGCCGGCAAGGGCCTGCTCGGCGCGCTCGCGGCGCGGGCGTGCGTGGTGGTCACGGACGACTACCCCTGCTTTTTCCTCCCGCGCATGGTCGCCTCGGCGGCGCGGCAGGCGCCGGTCCGCCTCGAGCAGGTGGACTCGAACGGCCTCTTGCCGATGCGCGCGGCCGATCGGGTGTTCACGACCGCGCGCTCGTTCCGCATCTTCTGGCAGCGGGTGATCGGCGAGCACCTCGGCGCGCAGCCGGCGGCCGATCCGCTGAAGCGGGCGAAGCTCCGGCCTGCGGCTCCCCTCCCCCGCGCGATCGCGCGCAGGTGGCCGGCGGCCTCGCCCGCGCTCCTCGGGGGCGACCCTGCGGCGCTCTCCGCGCTCCCGATCGATCACACCGTCCCGCCGGCGCCCTGCCGGGGCGGCCCGGAGGCGGCTGGCAAGGCGCTCGCGCGCTTCGTCGCGGACCGGCTGCCGCGCTACCTGGAAGAGCGCGATCACCCCGACGCCGGCGCGACGAGCGGCCTGTCGCCGTACCTGCACTTCGGCCACCTCGCGGCGCACGAGGTCTTCACCGCCGTCGCGCGGCGCGAGGCCTTCCGCGTCGAGCAGCTCGGCCGCCCCGGTGACGGCGTGAAGCGGCCGAGCGGCAGCCGCGAGGGGTTCTGGGGGATGAGCGCCTCGGCCGAGGCGTTCCTCGAGCAGCTCGTCACCTGGCGGGAGCTCGGGTTCAACGCCTTCGCGCTCGGGGCGAGCGAGGGAGACGGGCCGCGCCCCTCGTGGAAGCGCGATCCGACCGAGTACGAGTCGTTGCCGGACTGGGCGCTCGCCACGCTCGAGAAGCACGCGCGCGACAGGCGCCCGCGCGTCTACCCGATCGAGGCGCTCGCGGCGGGGGCGACCTACGACCGGATCTGGAACGCGTCGCAGGTCGAGCTCCTCCGCGAGGGGCGAATGCACAATTACCTCCGGATGCTCTGGGGAAAGAAGATCCTGGAGTGGTCGCGGACGCCGCGCGAGGCGCTCGAGATCATGATCGAGCTCAACGACCGGTATGCGCTCGACGGCCGTGACCCGAACTCGACGTCGGGCATCTTCTGGGTGCTCGGCCGCTACGATCGGGCCTGGGGTCCAGAGCGGGAGATCTTCGGCACGATACGTTACATGTCGTCCGACAACACGGCCCGGAAGCTGCACCTCAAGGAGTATCTGGCGCGCTATACGCCGTAGCGCGCGCGGCCACCGGCGGCGCGGGCGGCGCGCCCGGGGGAGCTCGCCCTCGGGGTTCCGGGAGGCGCGGCCCGGGGGCTCGCCCGCGGGGGTAGACCGACGGGGCAGCCAGCGAGGCAGGGCGACTCACCGCCGGCGGCGCCCGTGTGAACGGCGGCGGTGGACGCCGGCGGCGCGCTGGCGGCCGGGGCGCACGCGGGGTTCGACGCGGCCGCCGAGGTGAGCTATCGAGCGGCCGTGGATCTCCTCCGTGAATTTTTCAGCAGGCTGAGGGAGCTCGAGTCGCTGCTCCAGTGGGGCGGCTACCCCGTCCTGATGATCATCATCTTTGCCGAGACGGGGCTGCTCATCGGGTTCTTCCTGCCCGGGGACTCGCTGCTCGTCACCGCCGGGGTGCTGGTCAACGCGGGGCTCATCAACCCGCTCGGGTTACCGAACTTCCAGAACCTGCTCCTGATGAACGTCACGTTGATGGCGATGGCGATCATCGGCGACGCGGTGGGCTTCTCGATCGGGCGGCGCGCCGGCCCGAAGATCTTCACGCGCGAGCAGTCGCTCCTGTTCCGCAAGGATCACCTGATCGCGACGCAGAAGTTCTACGAGAAGCACGGCGGCAAGACGATCATCCTCGCGCGCTTCATGCCGTTCGCCCGGACGTTCGCGCCGGTCGTGGCGGGCGTGGGGCAGATGCAGTACCGGCGCTTCGCCATGTTCAACGTGGTGGGCGGCGTGCTCTGGGTCTTCTCGATGACCTTCCTCGGCTACTTCCTTGGCAAGGTCTTCGACGCCAAGCAGATCGAGCGGGTCGTCTACCTGATCATCTTCGTCTCCGTGGCGCCGGTAATCTTCGGGGCGATCAAGCACAGGCTCCAGCAGAAGAAGGACGCCGCGCGGATCGAGGCCGAGCCGTAGGCGCTCTCCGGCGGACGTCGCGAGCGGATCGCGTCGAGTACGTCATCGCGCAGGCCTCCCGGGTCGGGCGCTCGCGAGCGGCCACCGAGGCCGCCCGCCTCTTGTACTCCGCACCACCTCCCCGCTACGCTCTCCTCCCACCATGGCGCAGCAGCCCGCCGCCCCCTCCGGCGTCCCCGTTCCCGGCGACGTCCTCGCGGGCAAGTACCGCATCGAGCGCGTCCTCGGCGCGGGGGGCATGGGCGTGGTCTTCGCGGGCTGGGACGTCGTCCTGGAGCGCCGCGTCGCCGTCAAGCTCCTCCTCCCCGAGGCCGCCGCGCTCCCCGACGCCGGCGCCCGCTTCCTCCGCGAGGCCCGCGCCGCCGCGGCCCTCGACGGGCAGCACATCGCGCGTGTCCTCGACATGGGCACGCTGGGCACCGGCGCCGCCTACATGGTGCTGGAGTACCTGACCGGCGACGATCTCGGCCAGGTGCTCCAGACCCGCGGCATCCTCCCGCTCGCCGACGCCGCCGACTACGTGCTCCAGGCCTGCGAGGCGATCGCGGAGGCCCACGCGCGCGGCATCATCCACCGCGATCTCAAGCCGAAGAACCTCTTCCTCACCCGCCGCCCCGACGGGACTCCCCTCCTCAAGGTCCTCGACTTCGGCCTGTCGAAGTTCACCGCCACGGGCGACTCTGTCAAAGAGGCCAGCCTGACCGCGACGGGCCTCATCATGGGCTCCATCCATTACATGTCGCCGGAGCAGATTCGCAGCCTGAAATACGCGGATGTGCGCACGGACATCTGGGCTCTCGGCGTGATCCTGTATCGCATGCTCACCGGGCGGCACCCGTTCGAGGGCGACAGCATCACCGCGGTCACGGCGGCCATCATCATGGATGCGCCCACCGCCGTCCTGGCCCTGCGGCCGGACCTGCCGCCCGCCGTCGGGGAGCTCGTGGGTCGGTGCCTTGCGAAGGATCCGGGCGCCCGCGTCCAGAGCGTCGCCGAGATCGGCCGCGTGCTCGCGCCTTTCGGGACGCAGCGCGGGCGGCTCTCGTTCGAGAGCATCGACCGGATCCTGCCGGAGCGTGCTTCCCGCGGCGGGTACCCGCCGGTGGGCGCTCCCCCCGCGGCGCCCGGCGCGCTCGGCGCGTCCTCGCCCACGTGGCGTGGAGCGCCCGGAGCGGCCGAGGCCGCGACGGCGCCCATGCCGGACCGCCCGGACACGCCGTCGTCGTCCGGGGGCGAGCCTGCGGGCACGGCGCACGCGACGCTGCCGCACGCTTCCTGGGGCAACACGACGCGGACCCGGGCGCCGCGCAGCCGCGTGGCGCTGCTGGCAGGCGCCGCCGGCGCGCTCGTCCTGACCGGGATCTTCCTTGCGTGGCGGCTGACGCCGAGCGGGTCCCCGGACAGCGACTCGCCCGTGGCCTCATCGAGCGCCGCGCCCGAGCTCGGGCCTGCGTCCCCCGGCGCGGCCAGCGCCCCCGGCGCGGCCGGCGGGGTGACGGCGACCCCCACCGCTACCGCGATGGAGACCGCGAGCGCTGCGATCGAGGCCACCGCAGCGCCGGTCGCGAGCGCCCTCCCGGACGCCAGCGTGAAGGCAGCGGCATCGTCGACAGCGGCGACACCGCCGGTGAAGCCGAGCGCGAACGCCGTGAGCACGGCCAGACCGCCGTCGTCCTCACAGGTCAAGACGCAGATCAAGACCGAGGATCCTTGGAACAAATGGGACTGAGACGAACAAGAGGTACTCGCGCGATGCGCTGCGCCGCCCTGTGCGCCGCCCTCTGCGCGATGAGCCGCTCGGCTTCCGCGCAGCCCAACGATCCGAAGGCCCAGGCACAGGAGCTCTTCGAGCAGGGCCGCGCAGCGGTCGAAGCGCGAGGCTGCGCGCACGCGATTCCGCTCTTCCGCCGCAGCCAGGCGACCTATCCGTCGCGCGGCACGCTGCTCAACCTGGCCCAGTGTGAAGCGGATCTCGGGCGCGTGGCGAGCGCGTGGCAGCACTTCAAGGAGCTGCTCACCCAGCTGACGCCCGGCGATCCCCGGTTGGCCATCACCCAGCAGCGCATCCGGGAGCTCGAGCCGCGCGTGCCCAGGCTGGTCATCGAGCTCCCGGCGGGCGCACCGGCGCCGACGGAGCTGCTCCTCGATCAAGCGCCGCTGCCGCAGGCCAGCATCGGCAGCGAGCTCCCGCTCGACCCCGGGAACCATGCCGTCGTCGCGCGATGGCCCGGCGGCCGGCAGACCGACGCGCCCGTGACCCTCGCGGAGGGCGCGCGCAACGTCGTGCGCCTCGAGCCGCCGCCGGCCGCCGCGCCGCCTCCGGTCCCCGTAGCCGACGCGCCGCAGGACCCCGCGATCTCCTCGGGGCCGCCCCCCACCCCCGCCGCTCCCTCGAGCTTCAAGCGCACGCTCGGCTTCGTCATCGGCGGCGTCGGCGCCGCGGCCGTGGGCGGGAGCCTCATCACGGGCGGGCTCGCGCTCGGCACGAAGGGCGATCTCGAGAAGGAATGCCCGGATCCCTCGCGGTGCAGCGACGACGGCATGTCCCTCAGCTCGCGGGGCCAGACGCTCACCACCACGAGCACCGTGCTCGGCGCCGTCGGCCTCGTCGGGATCGGCGCTGGCCTGGTGCTCCTCCTGACGTCGCCGGAGCAGCGCAGCTCGGTCTCCCTCGCGCCCGCGATCCTGCCCGGCGGCGGCGGCGCGCTGCTGCGCAGCCGCTTCTGAGGGCCCGGAGCGCCCGGCGGTCCGGCCAGGCGCTCCAATCCTCAATAGTTCCTTATACTTGACGACATCGTAAAAAAAGATCGCCCGGCGCGTCGATCCCGCGCCCCGCCGGTCGTCGTGACGATGAAGCCACGGTTCGCCCCGGGCAAGAGACCCTCCGGAGCCCAGCTCCACCAAGGAAGCAAGGAGACACGACCATGCGATTCATCATCCTGATCAAGGCCACCAAGGACAGCGAGGCGGGCGTCATGCCGAGCGAGCAGCTCCTCACCGAGATGGGGAAGTTCAATGAAGAGCTCGTCAAGGCCGGCGTGATGGTCGCGGGTGAGGGGCTCCACCCGAGCGCGAAGGGCGCGCGCATCCGGTTCTCGGGCGACAAGAGGACCGTCATCGACGGGCCCTTCACCGAGACGAAGGAGCTGATCGCGGGCTTCTGGATCTGGGACGTGAAGTCGAAGGAAGAGGCGATCGAGTGGGTGAAGCGCTGTCCCAACCCCATGTACGAGGAGTCCGAGATCGAGATTCGCCAGGTGTTCACGGTGGAGGACTTCGGTCCTGCGCTCACGCCCGAGCTCAAGGAGCAGGAGGAGCGCCTGCGCGCGCAGGTGGCGGAGA
The DNA here is from genome assembly GCF_051530205.1 of Sorangium sp. So ce327. Taxonomy (NCBI): domain Bacteria; kingdom Pseudomonadati; phylum Myxococcota; order Polyangiales; family Polyangiaceae; genus Sorangium; species Sorangium sp. So ce327. The sequence goes on from NZ_CP150330.1 coordinate 9,307,733, forward strand.
AGAAGTAGTCTCGCGCGCCTCGGGGGCATGCGCCGGCGCGGGGGGCTTGCGCCGGCGGCGGAAGGTGTTCTGATCGGGCGCCGTGACGGCCCCCGAGGTGCATCGCGCCATCCACGCGGTCTTCCGCATCGAGTCGGCCAGGCTCATCGCCGGCCTCGCGCGGATGGTGCGCGACGTCGGCCTCGCCGAGGAGCTCGCGCAGGACGCGCTCGTCACCGCGCTCGAGCGGTGGCCGGAGTCGGGCGTCCCGGAGAAGCCGGGCGCCTGGCTCATGGCCACCGCGAAGCGCCGCGCGATCGACGAGCTCCGCCGGAGCAAGCGGATCGAGCGCAAGCACGAGGAGCTCGGCCACGAGATCGAGGCCCAGCACGCGCTGGCCGCGCCGGATCTGGACGCCGCGCTCGACGATGACGTCGGCGACGACCTCCTGCGCCTCGTGTTCACGGCCTGCCATCCGGTCCTCTCGACCGAGGCGCAGGTCGCGCTCACGCTCCGCCTGCTCGGAGGGCTGACGACCGAGGAGATCGCGCGCGCGTTCCTCGTCCCGGAGCCGACCGTCGCCCAGCGGATCGTCCGCGCCAAGCGGACCCTCGCCGAGGCGCGCGTCCCCTTCGAGGTCCCCCGCGGGGCCGAGCTCGCGCCCCGCCTCTCGTCGGTGCTCCAGGTCATCTACCTGGTCTTCAACGAGGGCTACTCGGCGACGGCCGGCGGCGACTGGATGCGGCCTGCCCTCTGCGAGGACGCGCTCCGCCTCGGCCGCATCCTGGCCGAGCTCGCGCCGAAGGAGCCGGAGGTCCACGGCCTCGTCGCGCTGATGGAGATCCAGGCCTCGCGCTCCAGGGCGCGGGTCGGGCCGTCGGGAGAGCCCATCCTGCTCCTGGCTCAGAACCGCGCGCGCTGGGATCACCTGCTGATCCGCCGCGGCCTCGCGGCGCTCGAGCGCGCCGAGGCGCTCGGCGGCGCGCGCGGTCCCTACGCGCTCCAGGCCGCGATCGCCGCCTGCCACGCGCGCGCGCGCACCGCGGAGGAGACGGACTGGGCGCGCATCGCGGCGCTCTATGCGGCGCTCGCCCAGGTCACGCCGTCGCCCGTCGTCGAGCTGAACCGCGCCGTCGCGCTCTCGATGGCGTTCGGCCCGGCGGCGGGCCTCGCCGTCGTCGACGCGCTGACCTCGGAGCGCTCCCTCGAGAGCTACCACCTCTTGCCGAGCGTGCGCGGCGACCTCCTCGCGAAGCTCGGCCGCCTCGACGAGGCGCGCGCGGAGCTCGAGCGCGCGGCATCGCTCACGCGCAACACGCGCGAGCGCGACCTGCTCCTCGCGCGCGCCGCCGCGTGCGCGGGCGGCTCCTCGGCGCCGCCGTCGCGATGATGGCGCTGGGGCCACCGTCGCGGGGACGCTGGCTCCGCGCCGAGGAGCGCTCCCCGAAGGGCGCGGCCCTCGGCCGCCGTCCCTACCGAGCGGCGGACAGCCGCCGGCTCACCCTCGATCCACGGCCGCCGCGAACGCCGCCCCGCTCGCCGCCGTCGCCGCGCTGACGAGCCATCGCTCCAGCGCTGCGGGCTCGCCGCACGCGAGCACCCGCGCCTGCACCGCCTCCGGCACCGCGAGCCCCCGCGCCGAGAGCACCGCGAGGATCGCGCGCGCCTGGGTGCGCGCCTGGGTGCGCGCCTCGACCCACTCGTCCGTGAACCGCGCCGCGTCGCGCTCCTCGAACAGCGCCGCGACCGGCACGGCGCCGAGGCCGTGCTTGCCCAGCTCGGGCAGGAGGGGCACCTCCGCGCCGGGACGGTAGGTGATCGACGCCGTCCCCGGCCGCACGACCTCGAGCTCCCGCCGCTCCGCGTGCGCGATCCACACCCACGGCCACTCGTGCTCCAGGTAGAGCTTCACCTTCTCCTCGAGGTAGCGCCTCGACTGCGTGCCCCGGATCTCCACGGCCAGCAGCGGTGTGCCGCGGTAGGCGTCGTTCCGCGGCGACGAGAGATCGCCCACCACCACCACGTCCGGCGCCCGGAGCGACGGCCCTGCCGGGTCGCTGAGATCGCAGTACACGTCGGTCATCACCGTGGAGCCCTCGCGCGCGTGCGTGCGGAAGAGGGCGGCGAGGAGCGCCATCACGATGCCATGGATATCCTTGCTCCCCATCTGCTCGATCAGCTCCCCGCGGTGCAGCTCCCACGGGCTGCCGTCGTAACAGTCGTCGGGCGTGCCCAGACGGCGGCCGGTCGGGCCGAAATCGCGCAGCTCGATCGGCCCCGTGTTCCGGGGCGGACGGGTCGGCAGGCCGTTCGTGCGTGCAGTCATGCCCACGATCCTAGCACGTCGCCGCGCCCCCCTCTCCGGGCGCGCTCGCCGCACCACAGACGTGCTCTTCCGGCGGCCCGTGGGGGGCCGCCTCGCGCTCGAGGTCCTCAGCCCGAGAGCCGCTGATCCGCCACGTCTAGCGCCGCGTCGAGCGCCGCGATCCCCTCGTCGATCTCCGCCTCGCTGATGATGAGCGGCGGCGCCACGAGCAGGTGGCTCACCCACCCCATGAGGGACACCCCGCGCTTCGCCGCCTCGGCGACCACCGCGTCGACCACCAGGGGCCGCCGAGCTGCCTTGTCCTGCGGCACGTTGAACGGCTCCTTGGTCGCGCGGTCCTTCACGAGCTCGACCGCCCAGAACAGGCCGATCCCGCGCACGTCGCCGATCGAGGGGTGCTTCTCCTTCAGGGCGCGGAGCTTCGCGCCCACGACGTCTCCCATCTTCGTCGCGCGGTCGAGGAGGTCCAGCCGGCGATACTCGTCGATCGCGGCGATCACCGGGGCCAGCGTGAGGGGGTGGGCCTCGTAGGTGTGGCCGTGCGCGAACATGTTGTCGTCGAAGTAGTCCGCGATCGCGCGGGAGGTCGCGACGACCCCGAGCGGCGCGGCCGCGTTCGTCACGCCCTTCGCGGTCGTCAAGATATCCGGCACCACGCCCCAGTGATCGACCGCAAACCACTTTCCGGTCCTGCCCCAGCCGCTCATCACCTCGTCCGCGATGAGGAGCACGCCGCGCTTCCGCGCGACCTCGGCGATCTTCGGCAGGTAGTCGGCCGGCGGGATGAGGACGCCGTTCGTGCCCACGACCGGCTCGACGATCACCGCCGCGACGTTCTCCTCGTGGTCGATCATGTAAGCCAGGTAATCGGCGCACGCGACGCCGCACTCGGGGTGGCTCCGGCCGAGCGGGCAGCGGTAGCAGTTCACCTCCGGGCCGAACACCACGCCCGGGATCTTGCCGGCCGGCTCGATGAACCAGCGGCGAAAGTCCCCGGTCGCCGCGACCGAGCCCGCGGTCGACCCGTGGTACGACGTGTAGCGCGCGATGATCTTGTGCTTGCCGGTGTAGAGCCGGGCCATCTTGAACGCGGCCTCGTTCGCCTCCGTGCCCGACGTGGCGAAGAAGAACTTGTCGAGCCCCTTCGGCATCACCTCCAGGAGCTTCTGCGCCACCCTGGCCCGGACCTCGCACGTGTGCGCCGGGCTGATGTAGGCGAGCTGCCTCGCCTGCGCGCAGATGGCCTCGATCACGGCCTCGTTCTGGTGACCGAGGTTCGAGCAGATGAGCTGCGAGGACAGGTCCAGGTAGCGCTTGCCGGACGCGTCCCAGAACGCGCAGCCCTCCGCGCGGGTGACATGGATCGGCTTCCAGCCGCGCTGGGCGCGCCAGGTGCCGTACGTGTGCTTCGTGGTCAGCTCGACGATGTCATCGCTCATGGCAACCTTCGCGGTTCGAGGAGGCGCTCAGCGTAGAGGGTGATCAGACCTCCTCGCACGCGAATTCCCCGGCACCGCTCGCCCGCTCCCGCGCGCCGCGCCTGCGATTCCGTGCAGCGCGCCCGCGATTCCGTGCAGCGCGCCCGCGATTCCGCGCGGCGCTTCGCCGCCGCCGCGAGGGTCGGACGGATCGAGCGCGCTCGCGGCGCCGCGCGCGATCCCGTCACCAAGGACGGTCGTGTTCCGTCCATGAGCGGGCGAGCTCGGCGGCAACGGGAGGACAAGCTCGACGCGCTCGGCGCGCTGCACGATCGCGAGGCAGACATCGCGCGCAGAGGGGGCAGATCATGAGACGGCCGGCCACGGCCGTGGTCATCGGGGGCAGGGCGACGGCGGCAGACCCCCGCAGCCGCGTGCTGCTGCCGTCGAGAAGGACACCACGAGGGCGCGTGCGAGCTTCATTTCTCTCTCCTCCTTGTTGATGGAACGGGCGTGTCGTCGATCTCGAGATTGCCGATCATGGCGGCGAGGACACGCCCCGTGGTCTCAAGCTCTACGGCCGGAATGCCCCGCGTCGCGCGGCGCTCCACCTCGACCAGCACGTCCTGTACCCAGTCGTACTCCGCGATCTGAGGCGAGCAGCGCACGCGGAAGGCGCGCGCGTCGCTCTCGTCGGGGGTCCTCTCGACGAGCCCCTTCTTTTCGAGGCGGCCGACGAGGGCCGAGAGCGACGCGGCAGTGATCTGCAGCCGCTCGGCGAGCTCGCGCTGGGTGAGCCCCACGCGCTCTCCGAGCAGCGCGCCGATCAGGCGGAACTCCGCGAGCGTGACCCCCCGCTCGGCGAGGCGCTCCTGAATCAGCTGCAAGGCGGTGCGATCCACGCGAGCGATCCGCGTGAGCAGCAGCGTGGTGAAGACGGTCAGCGTGTCGGGCACCCCAATAGTTAGTAAGACTAACTAACATTATCAAGTGGGATCGCAGGGCCGGCGAGAGCCCTTTCGCCGGGCCGAAGCGTGCGGCGAGGGGGCGGCGCCGCTGCGCGAGTTGCGCGAGCGCTCGCGCAACTCGCGCGAGGGCGCGCACAACGGGCCTCTCGAGGGCCGCCATCGCCGGCCATTTCGCCTGCCCGCGGCGCTGGCGCGGGACCTGCTCTGGGAGAGGGAGACGGACCGCGCGCGGCACGCCGCCGCCGCGGTTCCGCGGCCTCAAGGGGCCCGAAGGAGGTCTACGCACATGACTGGACAACTCACCACGATCGGTGTTTCGACGACGAACCAGGGGACGACGGCAGGACGCGCGCCGAGGAGCGACGCGCGCGCGTTTCTGGCGCAGGTCGAGGCGGACGAGCGCCTCGCGGAGAAGATGGCCGAGGCCGATGGGGATATGACGCGCATCCTCACGATCGCCGCCGAGGCGGGCTGCCCGTGCACCGCGCAGGAGCTCGCGAGGGCGTACGAGGAGCACGTGCGCGCGCAGCCCGGCGCGTCGGCCTATGACTTCGGGTATCCGGTGGTCTATCTCAGCCTCCGCGCGCCTTCGGACCTGAGCCACGCGGCGGTGTACCTGAGCCTTCGCGCTTCCTCGAGCCCCGGCGCCCAGCTGTCTTCCTGAACGACGCCCGCGCGCCCCTGATGGCGGAGCGCCGGCGCCGCTCCCGACGCTATCTCGTATGCAAACCGCGGCTCCACGCTCTCCGGAGAACTGGCCATGATCCGATCCCCCGGTCCGAAAGCGCACCCTCTGCACGGCTCCTGGCCGGAGTTCCGCGCGGATCCCCTCGCCTTCCTGCTCGACGGCACCCTGGCGTACGGCGATTTCTTCCGGTTCCGGCTGGGGCTCAAGCGGTGCTTTGCCGTCTCGGATCCGGCCGCGATCCAGAGGGTGTTCTCGGATCGGGAGGGCTTCACGGACAAGACGCCGCCGCACCGGATGCAGGACGCCTATCCGCGGAGCGTCGCCCGCCTCGAGGGGGGTGAGCACCTGGAACGCCGGAGGGCGCTCGCGCCGGCGTTCCATCGGGAGGCGCTCCTCGCGCGCGCCGAGGGCGCCGCGCGCGTGGTGCGCGAGGCGCTCGCGCGGCTGCGCACAGGCGAGGCGCGCGCGGTGCTGCCGGTGCTCGAGGACGTCGCCCTCCGGAGCGCGTCGATGCTGCTGCTCGGGGAGTCGGGAGAGCAGGTCGTGGAGCGCATCGCGACCGAGCTGCCCCGGGTGGAAGCGTGGCTCGGGCACGCCGCAGACGACGAGATGGCCTATGGCGAGGCGAGGGATGCGCTCGCGGCGTCCATCCTGGCGGCGGCAGAGAACCGCAGGGCGGCCGGGAACCGCGGGACGACCGACCTGCTGGATCCGCTCGTGCGCGCGGTGGACGCCGGCCAGATCGACGAACAAGCGTTGATCGACGAGGTCGTGATGATGCTGGTGACGCACGTGCCGACGGCCGCGGCGTCGGCGTGGGCGCTCTACGAGCTCGCGCAGCGCCCGGACGTGCGAAGGCGCCTCGAGGAGGAGCTCGACGCGATCGGCGCGCAGGGGATGGGCGCGCAGGGAGCGGAGGTGGAGCGCGCCTCGGTCCTGTCGGCGGTGGTGCAGGAGACCTTGCGGCTGCACCCGCCCGTATGGGTGCTGGCGCGCGAGGCGCGGAGGGAGTTCCGCCATGGGCCGCACGCGGTGAGCGCGGGAGACGAGGTCCTCGTGAGCCCGTATGTCATGCAGCGGCTCCCGCGGTACTGGAAGCGCCCGGAGGCGTTCCTCCCGGAGCGTTTCGAGCCGGGCTCGCCATGGCACGAGGAGCGCCCGCCTTCGGCGTTCCTTCCCTTCGGGCTCGGCATGCGCAAGTGCATCGGCGAGCGGACCGCCGTGCTGCAGATGAAGCTCATGCTGGCGGCGCTGGTGCGGGAGTTCCGGTTCGACCTGCCCGCAGGGTACGAAGCGGGCGCAGACGGCCGGCGGGCGCTCGTGCCGCGAGATGGGCTGCCGATCGTCGTGGAGCGCCGCCGGAGGCCGGATCGGCGTCCCCGCGAGCACGAGCTGACGGGATGAAGGCCAGAGCGCGCCGCCGCCCGGCCGCGCGCAAGGAGACCCGGTGAGCAACGCTCAGGAGAAGCCCATGGGGCACCGCCCTGCCGGCTGCGGCGCGGCGGGCCGGAGCGCCGGCTCCGCCGCCGGGCTGCCCTGGACCGCAGCCGGGCGGCCTTCCGCCCTCGCTCGCTCGCGCTTCCCTTCCAGGATCATCGCCACATCCCCGCTCGGCCCCATGGTGAGCCCGCGGCGCACGTGGTGAATGGGCGCCTGGCTCTCGAGCCGGAGCCGGTATCTCCCGAGGATCGTGCCGAGGGCGACCTTCATCTCGTACATCGCGAACGCCGCGCCCAGGCACCGGCGGGCGCCGCCGCCAAACGCGATGAACTCGAAGGGTGTGAATTTCCGATCGAGGAACCGCGAAGGGCGGAATCGCTCCGGCGACGGGTAGAGATCCTCGCGGCCGTGCAGGAGCAGCGGCGAGGCGGCGATCGCCTCGCCGGCCGGGATGGTATAGCCCTTGAGCTGGAACGGCCTTTTCACGACCCGGGCCACGTCCACCACCGGCGGGTGGAGGCGGAGCGCCTCCAGGCACACCGCCTCCAGGTACGGCAGCGACGCGAGCGCGTCCGCCTCGGGCGCGGGACCGAGCGCGTCGAGCTCGTCGAGGAGGCGCGCGAGCACGGCCGGCTCGCGGTGCAGCCAGTACATCGCCCACCCGAGCGACATGGCCGTCGTCTCGTGGCCAGCGAACAGGAGCGCCCGGAGCTGGTCCGCGATCTCGACGTCGCTCATGCCCGCGCCGTCGTCGTGGCGGGCGCTCATCATCAGGCCCAGGATGTCCTGCGGCGCGTCGCCCTCCGCGCGCCTCGCCCGGATCTCCTCGAAGAGCAGCGCGTCGAGCGCCCTGGCCGCGCGCTTGTGGCGCGCGTAGGGGCCGAAGCCGGCGAAGTCGCGGCGGAGCGCAGGGATGATCATGAAGCTCGGGCTCAGCGACTCGATGAGCCCGAGCACGGCCTCGCGGGTCCTGCCGACGCGCGACTCGCCCCGCACGCCGAAGACCACGCGGACGATCACGTCGAGCGCGATCGCCTGGGTCGCCGCGAGCATCGAGAACGAGCGACCCGGCCGCCACCGCGACGCCACGTCCAGGCTGATGTCCGCGATCGCGCCGCCATAACCCCGCATCGCGCCGGCGCTGAACGGCGGGGCGATCAGCCGCCGATCGCGCCGGTGGCGCGCGCCCGCCGTCACGACCACCGACGAGGTCCCGAAGACCGGCTCCGTCAGCTGGACACCCCAGACATCGAACTCGTCGGGGTCGGCCGTGTAGACCGCGCGGATCGCCTCCGGATCGCCCGTGATGGTCAGTATCCCGTTCGGCGACCTCAGGCGAAACGTGGGGCCGTACTCGGCGGCGTAACGCCTGAAGACGGGCTCGGAGGAGATGAATCCTGCACGAATGGTATCCACAAGGCTGAGCGACTTCGGCCCGGGCGGCACATTTCCCATCGAGCTGCTCCGTGAGTGAACGAGGGTTGTCGGGATGTCCCCGGCCGGAGAAGACCAGGGCGCCGGGGACATTCCGACACGCGGACCGGCGTTCGGTTCCCTCGGTCCCGTCGGTTCCGTCGGTTTCGTCGATTCCGAGAGATCGCCGGCCCGCGCTCAGGCGAGCGGCGCTCGGCCTCGCGGCGACCCCACGGCTGCGCGGCCGCGCACGGCGTCAGCGCGACGGCTCTGGCTCGCCCCGCGCGGCCTCGGCGGCAGGCGGACGGACAACGACCGCGCGGGACAGGAGCAGCGCGCCGGTGAAGAGGTAACCCGACCAGGAACGGAAGACATCGTAGGAGCGGCCCAGCAGCGGAGCGCTCCGAAGAATGTCCCCGATGCGCCACATCTCCTCGTGGCGCGTGATCTCGAAGCTCTCGCCGCCGTCGATCATGCAGAAATCGTAGGTCAGGATCACCCGCACGGGATACGCGCAGCGCGGGAACAGCCGCAGGTACAAGGTGCTGTCGACCAGGGCGCGGCCCGACTCACGCGGCTCGGAGAGCCGGACGCTCAGCTGAGAGACGTCGAGGTCGAAACGGCCGCCGACGCGAGATCCAGAGAGGCCGACCTGGTACGTCTCGATCCCGCGCACACGCCGCCATGGATTGACGAACTCGATGCCACGGGCAAGGTAAGGATAGACCTCCTTCTCGAGCGTCACGATCGGAACCTTCGTGTCGTACATGAGGAGCGAGAGGCGTCGGAAGCGCGCCTCCAGGTCGGCGAGCCCGAGGCGCGGCATCGTGGGGATCGTGAACGGGAGGCAGTTCACTTTTGTCGCCATGTCGTGACTCTCCATCCGGATACGCCCCCGCCCGGTGTGAAGCGCCGGTCCGGGCGCGGAGCGATGAAGGCCGAGACGCAATGCATGGGCCGAGGCGGAGCGCGCTGGAGGTGCGAGCTCTGCGGCGCGTCGCTCCGCCCCGCGCGCCGCGTGTGCGCCGCCGCGCAAGGCGCTCGAAAGGCGCTGTTCTCCGCGTGGTTCAGGGAGAGAATCGGCGCGCCCGCGGTGGATTGCCCTGGTCCCTTGGGCGCGCGCGGTTATCTTCCCGCGCCGTTCGGCACGAAGCGCGCCGCGTTTCGGCCTCTCTGCCAGCGGCGAATCACGAGGAGAAGACGTGTCACGGGTTGTGGAGCGCGCAGCGAAGACCGCCAGCAGTCTCACGGAGCGGCGCAGAGCCGCGGCGCGGCGGGTCGCCGCGTTCATGGCGCTCACCCTCGCCTCGGCGGGGTGCGCCGCGCAGGGAGCGCCGGCGCTCGCCGCGCGCGGCGGCGCGGCCCCCGGCGCGAGCGCGGGAGGGCCGGCGCCCGCCGCGCGCGGCGGCGCGGACGGCGCAGACGCCGGCGCGAGCGCGGCGGCAGAGCCGATCTTCCGTGAGGCGGAGTCGCTCGCGGGGCGCTACCGCGTGATCGGCGTGCAGCTCTTCGTGCTCGACCAGGCCGCGGAGGCGGGCGCGGCCGGCGCGCGCGGCGCGGCGCGGCGGGCGGCGCTCGAAGCAGAGGCCGCGCGGCTGCGGGCGGGCGTCGCGGCGGCCTACGCGGCGCTCGTCGACGCGCCGGCGCTGCGCGCAGCGGAGCAGCGGCCTCGAGCGCTCCTCGCGCTCGCGCGGGCGCTCCAGGACGGCGGGGACGCGCGCGGCGCCGAGGCGCGGCTGCGCCAGCTCGCCCTCGAGCACCCCGCGTCCGGCGAGGCGGCCGAGGCCTACCTCGCGCTGGCCGACCTGGCGTTCGCCGCGGGGCGCCTCGACGAGGCGGTGAGCGCCTGCGACGGCGCGCTCCGCGGCGCCGCGGGGGCGCCGCTCCGCAAGCGCGCGCTCTACGTGAAGTCGTGGAGCCTGCGGGGCCTCGGCGGCCGAGACGCCACCGACGGGGCCATGAGGGCGCTGCGCGCCATCGTGCAGCTCGGCCCCGCGCGCTCCGGCTCGCTGGAGGCGACGATCGACGAGGCCGCGGAGCGAGAGCTCGTCGAGCTCTACGCGGCGCACGGCGACCTCGCCCAGGCCCGCGCCTTCTTCGCGGGCGCGGGCGAGCGCGCGGGCCCGCGGCTGCTCGGCGAGGTGGAGGCCCGCGCCGCGCGGCGCGGGCGCCCGGAGCCGCCCGATCGACCGGCCCTGTGAGGAGCGCCGCCGCCGCCCGGGAGCCTCACCCTTCGCCCGCGTCGATCCGGAACCGCGGCGCCTCGATGCGCTCCCCCCGGCACGCCGGGCAGCGGCTCGGCTTCGCGAGCGACCGCCGCTCGTCGAACGCGTAGCCACAGCGCAGGCAGCGCGCCGGCGCGACCGAGAGCCGCTCGCCGCGCGCCCGCAACGAGCGCGCGAGGTGCTCGAGGTGCGGCGCCACGTCGCGCTCCCGCATCCCGAGGCGGGTGGAGAGCTCCCACGCGGTCGCCGCTCCCCTGCGGAGCTCCTCCAGGAGCGCCTGCCGCACCGTCTCCGACCGGGGCGCTGGGCTCGGCGGTGGCTTCGGGTCGCTCATCGCTCTCCGCGAGCGTGACACCGCGGCGGCGCCGGTCCAGCGCGCGAGCACGCTCGCGGCTCGCGGCTCGCGCGAGCGCGCTCGCGCGCCGGGCTCGCGCCGCGCTCCAGCGCCGCACGGCCACGACAGGCGCACAGGTGCTGCCTCTCACGACGGCGGAGCAGCGCAGCGCGGCACGGACCGCGCGGGCATTGCGCTGCCCACAGCGCGCACGGAGAATGCCGCTCCGGAGAACAGCAGCGCATGATCCCGTGCCCGTCCGACGACGCCCTGGCCACCTGGCTCGCGGGCAACTTCCCGCACGACGACGCGGCGAGCATCCGCGGGCACGTGGCCGGCTGCGACGGCTGCCGCGCGCGGCTCTCGACGCGCCCGAGCGAGAGCGACCTCGGGGCGCCGCTCTTCCTCAACACGATGCACCAGCGCTTCGGCGCGAGCGAGCGGCCGCCGCCGCCCCTCTCCTGGGCGCCGCCCTCGGCCTTCGACGACTACCGCGTGGTGCGGCCGCTCGGCCGCGGGGGCATGGGGCAGGTGTACCTCGCCCACGACGAGGTCCTCGACCGGCCCGTCGCGCTCAAGTTCGTCGCGGCGGACAGCCCGGATCCCAGGACCATCGAGCGGCTGCGCGTCGAGGCCCGCGCGATCGCGCGCCTCCAGCACCCCAACGTCGTCGCCGTCTACCGGATCGGCGAGGTGCGCGGGCGGCCGTACATCGCCTACGAGTTCGTCGAGGGCGAGCCGCTCGAGCTGCTCCCGAAGCCGATCCCGTGGCCCGCCGCGCTGCGCCTCGCGCTCGGCCTCGCCCGCGGGCTCGCCGCGGCGCACCGGCGGGGCGTCCTCCACCGTGACATCAAGCCGGCCAACGTGATGCTCGACGCGAGCGGCGAGGTGAAGCTGCTCGACTTCGGCCTCGCCAAGCTCGCCGACCGGCCCGGCGCCCCCGCCCTGGACGCGGGCCCTCGCGCCGCGCCGAGCTCCGCCGTCGCGCCCGCGCCGTGGGCGCTCGCGGACATGTCCGCCTTGACGACCGCGATCCCGGTGGCGCTCGACGCGGCCTCCGCGCTCGGGACCGCCAGCCTGACCGACGGCGGCATGATGATGGGCACGCCGCTCTACCTCGCGCCCGAGCTCTGGGCGGGCACCGCCGGCACGCCCCGCTCCGACGTCTACGCGCTCGGGCTGGTCCTCTACGAGCTGTGCGCGGGCCGGCTGCCTCACGCGGGGCTCGACGTGCACGCGATCGCCAGCTGGGTGACGGCGCGCGCGCTCCCGCCGCTGCGCTCGATCTGCCCCGACGTCCCGGAGATGCTCGCGGCCGTCATCGATCGCTGCGTGCTGCGCGAGCCGGAGGCGCGCTTCGCGTCGGCCGAGGAGGTGCAGGCCGCGCTCGAGGAGACCGAGGCGCTCTGCCGGGCGTTCCAGATCGTCCGCCCCGCGTCGCCCCCCGCCAGCGCGCAGGACGCGGGCGCGGACGTCGTGCGCGCCTCGTTCGAGCGCCTCGCCCCGCGCGCCGAGGCGCTCGTGACGCGCTTCTACGAGCGGCTCTTCGCCCGCGAGCCGGCGCTCCGGGCGCTGTTCCCGCCGGACATGCGCGAGCAGCGGCTCAAGCTCGCCGCGGCGCTGCAGCTCGTCGTCGACAACCTGCGCGCGCCGGACAAGCTGGTCGAGATGCTCGAGGCGCTCGGCCGCCGCCACGCCGCGTACGCCGCGTTGCCCGAGCATTTCGACGCCGTGGGCCGCGCGCTGCTCGAGGCGCTCGAGGAGCTCGAAGGGGACGCGTGGTCGCCCGTGACCGCGCGGGCGTGGGCGGGCGCGTACGCGCAGGTCGCCGAGGCGATGCGGCGCGGGCTCGAGGCCGCGCGGGAGGGGGTGGTCTCCTCCACGCGGGCGCCCGCGCGGCTGCACGCCGCGGAGACCCGCCTCGCCACGAGCGCCGACGCGAGCCTGGCCTACAGGATCGCGGGCGCCGGGCCGATCGATCTGGTGCTGGTCCAGGGGTGGGTGACGCACGTGGAGGCCGCGTGGGAGGGCGCGCTCATCTCCCGGTTCTTCGCCGAGCTCGCCGCGTGGGCGCGGCTCATCGTGCTCGACCAGCGCGGCACCGGGATGAGCGAGCGCGAGGGCGCGGGCGCTCCGGCCGAGCAGCAGGCGGAGGATCTGCTGGCGGTGCTGGACGCGGCCGGCGTGGCGCGCGCCGCGCTCCTCGGCGTCGGCGCCGGGTTCGCGCCGTGCGCGCTGCTCGCGGCGGCGCACCCGGCGCGGGCGCGCGCCCTGATCGCGCTCGGGAGCGCGGCGCAGATGTCTGCCTGGCCGGGGTGCCTCTTCGGGCTCGCCGGCGAGGACGCCGAGGAGGCCGAGCGCGCGCTGCGGAGCGGCTGGGGCGAGCCGCTCTTCCTCGATCGCCTGGCCCCGTCCGCGGCGGATGACCACGCGTTCCGGCGCTTCTGGGCCGCGTACCTGCGCCACGGCGCGAGCCCTGGCGGGGCGGCGCGCATGCTCCGGGCACACGCGGCGGCCGACGTCCGGTCCGCGCTTGGCCGGGTGAGCGCCCCGACGCTCGTGCTGCACCGGGCCGGCGATCGGGCCGTCCCGGCGGCGGCCGGGCGCGACCTCGCCGGCCGCATCCGCGGCGCGCGCCACGTCGAGCTGCCGGGCGACGATCACCTCCCCTTCGTCGGCGAGTCAGGTCCGCTGCTCGCCGAGCTGCGGGCCTTCCTTGGCGCGGATGCCGGGGGGAGCCCCGTCTCGAGCCTCGTGCCCTCCGCGGCGCTCGGCGCCGCCTCCGGCGGCTGACGCGCTCGGCGCGGGGCCAGGCACGCGGTGCGTCGTCGCCCGGCTGGCGCCGCGGAGCTCTCACTCCTGCGCTCCACGACGAGCCGCCGGACGCGCGCCCGCCGCTCGGACGCTCGCGCTCGCTGCGCTTCCTCGACCGATGTTTGCCCGCGCTACGATGAACCGATGAACCGATGAACCGATGAACCGATGAGCCGATGAGCCGATGAGCTCGAGTTCAGCGTGCGGACGTCCGCGTCTCCGGCTTCGCCCGATACGACCTGAGAGTTCTCCTTATTTCGATGTCTCTCCAGGAAGAGGGAAACATCCTGTCTACCTTGCGATCCCGTGATTCCCCCGCTAGCTTGAATTGATGATGGGATGGTCACGCCCGCTGACCTGCTATGTCGCTGCCGTGCTTGGCGCATTCGCGAGCGCTTGCTCCGGGACGGAGCAGGGCTCTGCCGGCGCAGCGGCAGGCGCGGCGGACACAGGCGGGGCGGGAGGCGACGGCAGCGTCGAGAGCACAGGCAGCGCTGAGAGCGCGGGCGGGGGCACCGACTGCCCTCCTGGTGAGGAAGGCTGTCCGTGTCGGCCTCTGAGCCAGTGCGACGACGGGCTCTGCTGCGCGGACAGCGCATGTACTTCGGAGTGTGCCAGCGCCGATGATGACCCGATGGTCGACGGCGACTGCGACTGGCGGGGAGGCCCGGAGGACCCCTCGTTCCAGCGCTCGGACACGTGGGGAACCACGGGGGCAGCGCTCGTCTCCCCCGAGGTCGAGGGCAACGGCAACCCCGGGGCCGGCATCATCGGGAGAGACGCGGTGTGCCAGATGGCCGGCTTCTATCAGCGCCTCTCGATGCCGGACCTCGCGTGCGCCGGGCCGCTCCTCCTCACGTTCGCCGCGCGCATCGGCTGCGAGCTCGCGATGGACTGCCTGGGCCCGCCGGGGGTCGGGGTCCGGATCGACGGAGGGATCACCGACCTCGATCTCATGCCCTCTTCGTCCTTTGCCCCGCAACGCGTGTGCCTGGGCGAGCGCGCCTACGGCAGGCCGATCGACCTGCTCCTCGGGCCCGCCCGGCGTTCTCCCCTGTGCGATGAGGACACCGGACAGGACTTCACGCTGACGTTCGATGACGTCGCCCTTCAGCCTGATGAAATGAACGAGTGCCCGCTGCCTGGCCAGGTGCTGAACGGCGACTTCGAAGCAGGCGCCGCCGGCTGGAAGGCGTCCGCCGAAGGCGGCGTCTCCGAGATCGAGCGCGGCCTGGGCCAGGGCGGCGGCAAGGGCGGACACCTCGCCACCACGCTGTTCTGCCAGGTCCCCTCGCTCGAGGGCACGCTCTCGGCGCCCTTGCCATCCGCCGCGCTGCCGAGCCCGGCGCTCCGCATCTGGAGCCGTGGCAGCCCGGGGGCGATCGTCGACGTGATGCTGAGCACGCACCGGTTGACGGCCCTGACGGGCACGGGCGAGGCGCAGGTCTCGCATGTTTGCTTGCCCCGGTGGGCCCTCGGCATGGCGCACCGCCTCGCGTTCGGCTTCCGCAACCGGCACAGCCAGCCGTGCATGGACGAGAACAAGCGGGATTTCACGGTGGATGACCTCGCCATCGTCTCGGACGACCGCTGCCCCGGGGACGCGCCGCTCTTCGACCCCGGCTTCGAGAACGACGGCGCCGACGCGGGCCTCTCGCCGACGTGGGTCCTCAACGCGGAGGACCCGGCGCGCGGCAGCGCCAGGCTCGCGGTCGACGCGGCGGCCGCGCACGCCGGCGACGTCTCGCTCTCGCTGTCCGTGCGGAAGCCGTGCCGCGAGCCCTCGGCCTCCACCGTGTTCACCGTCCCCGAGCCCCAGGGGACGGCCGGTCCAGCGCTGAAGTTCTGGTACCGCACGAGCCACCTCCTCGCGGCGACCGCCTCCTCGACGCCAGGAGGCGCCCTGGCTGCCAGCGAGCGCTGGACGCAACGGACGCTCTGCCTGGATCCGCGCACGGCGGGCATGCCCCAGCCGATCTCTTTCAAGATAAGAGCCAGCGGCACCTGCGATGCGCCGCTCGACGACGAGGCCTTGCACGTGGATGACGTCGAGGCGACGACCGATCCCTCCTGCCCGGCCGCGGCGCTCCCCTGAGCTGCGGAGTCCTGGCGCCTCGAGGCGCCGGGCAGAAGGTGCCTCTCGGCTCAGCCGCGCTTCCGGCCCACCAGGATGACGATCGGATAGGCGAAGTGGACCTCGTCCCCGCGGAGCTCTGCGCCCACGCCGAGCGCGTCGACGCCGACGTCGGCGCGGTAGAGGGCCCGGAGCCGGTCCGCTCCGCCGGGCTCCGGGAAGGAGGCCCGGAGCGCGGCCTCGAGCTCCACCTCGAGCCGGTACCGCGTCGTCGTCTCGATCTCCAGCCCCGCCGCGTCGAACAGGGCGCCCAGCTCGCGCTCGGTGAGCGCGCTCGGTGAGCGCGCTCGCGTGCGACGGATCGCGGATCTTCTCCGCGGCGTCGTACGCCGCCCGCTTGTCCTCGGCCGGCGCCACGTCGATCACGGCGACTCGCCCGCTCCTCTGGCACACGCGGGCCATCTCGCGCAGCGTCACGAGCGGCTCCAGCAGGTGATGGAAGCTGTAGCGCGTCGTGACCAGGCGATAGCTCTCGTCCGGATAGGGCAGCCGGCTCGCGTCGCCGAGCTCCCAGGTGACGTTGGAAAGACCGAGGCTCGCCTGCCTCTTCCGCGCCTCGTCGAGCATCGCCGGGACGATGTCGAGCCCCCGCACGCTCGCCACGCGCTGGGCCAGCGCGCAGGCGACGATCCCCGGCCCGCAGGCCACGTCGAGGGCCGCGTCGCCCGGCGCCGGGGCGAGCGCGTCGAGCAGCAGCCCCATGGCGGATTCCGCCGAGTGGGCCCGGACCTCGGCGAACGGCCTGGCCTGGCGGGTGAACTGTTCCTGTATCAACGCATCGTGCGCCGCGGGAGTGGCTTGCTTCATGGCGCTCGAGGGTGGACGCGCTCCGGCTTTACGGCTGCCCGCGAACGGACAAAGATCACCGCCGAGAGGCCACGCCTTGCAAGCCCGCGTCCTGACCCCGACGGAGACCACCGAGCACCTCGCGCGCCTCGGGCTCGATCATGCCGGCGCGCGCGCGTTCTCCTACGAAGACGAGCTGCGGGGAGCCGCGTACGGCTGGCACACCCACGCGCGGCACCAGCTGCTCTGTCCGCTGGCCGGCACGGCGCGCCTCGAGGTCGAGGACGCGTCCTTCCTGCTCCCCCCGCAGCTCGCCGCGCTCATCCCCGCGGGCGAGCGGCACGCCACCACCTGCGGCGACGCGTCCATCGTCTCGATCTATTTCGAGCCCGCCGCGTTCCCCTCCCCCCTCGCGGCGGTGAGGATCTTCGAGATCCCCGCGCTCCTGCGCGAGATGGTGATCTACGCGCGCCGCTGGCCGGTCGCGCGGCGCCCGGACGACGCCGCGGCCAACACGTTCTTCGCGGCGATGGCGGACATCATCGGCCCGCTCCTCGATCGCGGCGCCACGTACCGGCTGCCCCGCGGCAAGACGCGGCCGGTGCAGCGCGCGATCGAGTGCGCGCTGCGCGACGTCTCCAGCGCCGATCTCCCGCGGGCGGCGGCGTTCGCCGGGGCGACCGAGCGCACGCTGCGGCGGCGGTTCCGCGAGGAGACCGGCGTCACGTGGCGCGGCTTCGTCACGCGCGCGCGCGTGCTCCGGGCGATCGACCTGCTCTCCAGCCCGAGCGCCAGCGTCACGCAGGTCGCGCTGGACGTCGGCTTTCAGAGCCTCGGCGCGTTCGCCGCCGCGTTCCGCGCCGTCACGGGCCAGACGCCGAGCGAGTTTCGCAGGACCGCCCGGCCATCGCCGGGCGGTGGACACAAGAGCTGACCTGAGCCGACCTGACGGCGCGGACGCGCCCCTCGAAGAGCGCGCCGCGGACGGCGGCGCGCGCCGCGAGGTCGCGGGTTACTGCGTGATCGCCCGCAGGTCGAGCATCTCTTCGACGCTCGGGACCACGATGAGGTCGCAGCGGCGGTTCTTCTGCCGGCCCTCGTCGGTGTCGTTGGTCGCGACCGGATCGGTGTCCGCGAAGCCCGCCGCGCTCCAGTTCGCGACGGGGAGCGCGCCCCCGCCGCCCTTGACGTCGGCCGGGCTGACGAGGAACACGAGCACCTCGCGGGCGCGCATCAGCGACAGGCCCCAGTTGTCGCGGAACTGGCCGCCCGCGAGCGGCTTGTTGTCCGTGTGGCCGGCGACCTGGTAGTCGCGCTGGAGCAGCGACTTGTCGTTCTTCACGACCGTCGCCACCTTGAGGAGGATCTCCTTGCCCTCCTTCTTGAGCGTCTCGCGCCCGGAGTCGAAGAGGACGTCGCCCGGCAGCGAGATGACCATCCGGTTGTTCCGGATGTTCACCGCCAGGCCGAGCTTCGTGAGCTCGTCCAGCTTCTTCTTGAGCGTCTCGAACCGCGCCTTGATCGCCTCCAGCTGGCGGGCGCGGGCTTTGAACTCGGCGAGCGCCTTCTCGCGCTCCTCCAGCGTCGAGCTCAGCTGCGACACCTGCGTGCTCGTCGCCTGGAGGTTCTCGTTCAGCTTGCCGATGTCGACCCCGGCCGCCTCGAGCTGCTTCGTCAGCTCCGCGACCTTCGCCTGGGTCGCCTCGAGCTCCTTCTGCGTCTCGGCGAGGCGGCCCTCCGTGGTCTGGTGCTGGCTCTGAAGGCGGTTGTACTTGTCGAGCTGGGCCTTCCACTCCTCCTCGGAGTAGCCGCACCCCAGCGAGGACGACGCGATCACGGCAGGCAGGAAGGCCGCGAAGGCGGTTCTGCGACCTTTCAAGACACGAGGGTGCATGAGCACGCTCCTTCACTCTAGTTGGGGAACATGGGCTGGGGCCGATGGCTCGGCCCGCGCCCGGTTCCAGGTGACAGCGGCCTGTCAGGCCGTGCGGACGCGTACCCTACCGAGGTCGCGCGCGATTGTAAAAGGCCGTATCGAGCCGCCCGACCCCCCGCCTCGCGCGCCTCTCTCCGTCGCCGCGCCCCGTCACCGCGTCCGCCAGGCGCGGCGCGCTGACGCGGCGCGTGTATGCGCCATCGCAACACAGGCGCGCTTGTCCATTGTTCCCGCCTGCGCACCTGCTAATGGGACGGCCCATGGCCTATCGCATCACGCTGATCCCGGGCGACGGCATCGGCCCGGAGGTGGTGACGGCGACTCAGGATGTGGTCTCCGCCGCCGGCGTTGCCGTCGACTGGGAGATCCATCACGCGGGCATCGAGGTCGCGAAGCTGACGGGCTCGCCGCTCCCCCTCCCCGTGATCGACGCCGTGCGGAAGAACCGGATCGCCCTGAAGGGCCCGGTGACGACGCCGATCGGGGGCGGGTTCCGCTCGGTCAACGTCACGCTCCGGCAGACGCTCGACCTCTACGCGAACGTGCGGCCGATCCGCAGCCTGCCGGGCGTCGAGCCGCGGTTCGACGTCGACATGGTCATCGTGCGCGAGAACACCGAGGGGCTCTACGCCGGGCTCGAGCTCATGATCCTGCCCGGCGTGGCCCAGAGCATCAAGCTCACGACCGAGCGGGGCTCGACGCGCATCGCGGAGTTCGCGTTCCGGTACGCGAAGAAGCACGGCCGGAGCAAGGTGACGATCGTCCACAAGGCGAACATCATGAAGATCTCCGACGGCCTCGCGCTCGACTGCGCGCGGCGGGTGGCCGTGGGGCACCCCGAGATCCAGCTCGGCGAGATGATCGTCGACGCGGCGGCCATGACGATGGTCCGCGATCCGAACCGGCTCGGCGTGATCGTGACGGAGAACCTCTACGGCGACATCCTCTCCGACCTCGGGGCCGGCCTGGTCGGCGGGCTCGGGATCGTGCCCGGCGCGAACATCGGCGACGACGCGGCGGTCTTCGAGGCGGTGCACGGGTCGGCGCCGGACATCGCGGGCAAGGGCTACGCGAACCCGACGGCGCTCGTGCAGAGCGCCGTGATGATGCTGCGGCACCTCGGCGAGCACGACGCGGGCGATCGGATCGAGCGGGCGCTGACGACGCTCTACCGGGCTGGCCAGGTGCGCACGCGCGACCTCGGCGGCGCCGCGAGCACGAGCGACTTCACCCGGGCGCTCTGCGCGGAGATCGAAAGGCCTCGCGCGGAGGCCTAGCGGAGGGCATCCTGATCCCGCAGACGTGGGATCCGCCTTCACGTGGCTGCTCGAGTGGTGCGCCGAGCTCGTCGGCGCGACGGACGGGGCTGCCGGCGCCGCGGGCGACGACGCGAGGCGCCGGCGGCGGCTGCTGCTCTTGCTCGCGCTCTCGTCGCTCGTCGCGGCGAGCTACTTCCTCAGCGAGATCTGGGGCGTGAAGGGCCTGCTCCCGGCCGCCCTGTTCTTCGCGCTCGCGGTGAAGGCGACGCGCGCCGTCCTCGACGCGCGCGCGTCGCTGTGGCGCGCCGCCGCGCTCGACCTCGAGGACCCAGCGCAGCGCCCGCGCGCCGGCGCGGATCCGTGGTTCTCGCCCCCTACGGCGAGGGTCCTGCGCGCGCTGGCCGCCGTGATCGACGCTGCGCGCCGCGAGCGCTACGCGGCCGCGCTGGAGCGGCTCCCGTCGGTCGATCGGGCCGCGCTCCGGCCCGACGAGGCGCGGCTGCTCGAAGCGGCCCGCGCGCTGCTCTCGCTGGGCCTCGGCGACCCGGCGCGCGCGGCGCAGCAGGCGATCGTCGCGCTGCCCACGGGGATCGACGCCATCGACGCGCGGCTCGGCCGCGTGGTGATCGCCGACGCGTGGAAGAGCCCCGCGCGGCTCGAGGCGATCGATCGCGCGTGGCGGCAGGAGCTCCAGGGCGGCGTGGCCTCCGAGGCGCTCGAGCGCCTCCTGTCGCTGTCGCGGCTGCGCTTCGCGCCGCACGCGCTGGAGGCGCTCCAGCCCGTCGAGGCGCGCGCGCTGTCGGCCGAGGCCTGGTCGATCGGCGAGGAGGAGCTCGCCGCGGCGCTCGAGTCCCGCGCGCGGAGCGGCGTCTACCGCTGAGCCGGCGGCGCGCGGCGGCGGCTCGCGCGGCTCACGGCGGCGGCTCGCGCGGCACGGCGGGCGCGATCTCGCGCAGCAGGCGGAGGCCGCCGAGCGAGATCTCGACCACCGCGGCGAGCCGCTCCGCCACGAGCTGCTCCGCCGAGGGCCCCGCGGCGCGCGTCTCCGCGACGAAGGCGAAGCAGCGCCGGCCGGAGCCGCCGAAGGCGACCGCGAAGCCGTCGATCGGCGCTCGCGGCGATGAGTGCGTGTCGGCGACGCCGATCGCCACGACCGTGTCGAACCCCTCCGGCACGTCGATCCGGCGCTCGGCGGCGGTGAGGCCCTCGCCGGGGCGCGGCAGGTCGCGCCAGAGCCGCGCGCGCGCCTCGCACGCCGCGCGGCTCGCGCGGCCGTCCTCGCGCCAGGTGCGCACGAGCAGCGACGTCGACGACGCGGCGTGGGTCGCGACGAGCCAGGGGCCCTCGCCGTCCTCGACGCGGAAGCCGCGCGCGTCGGGCAGGGGGAGCCGGAGATCGAAGCGATCCGAGCGGTATTCGCCGAGCTCGCCGTCGCCGAGCGTCGACGCCGCCTGCGCGGGCGGCGCGGGCCTCGGCGGCCCGGGCGGCGCGGCCGGGGCCGGCGCGCACGCGGGTACCAGGGCGAGCAGCGCGGCGGCCGGCGCGAGGGCGCGGCGCGGCGCGCGCGCCTTCGGCTGCGGCCCGTGCCCCGGCGCTCCGGCGGGCTGGGCGCGCGGCTCCGGCCTCATCGCGTGAGCAGGACGAGCAATGCGCCTGCGCCGCCCTCCGCGTCCGGGGCCGTCGCGAAGGCGGCGACGTGGCGGGCGACGCGGCCGTTGCTCAGCCAGGCGGCGATCTCGCCGCGGAGCACGGCGTGGCCGCCGGGCGAGTGGTTGCCCTTGCCGTGGACGATGGCGACGACGCGGTCGCCGTCACGCTGGCGCTTGCAGACGAACGCCTCGACGGCCTCGCGCGCCGCCTCGAGCCTCAGGCCGTGCAGATCGAGGGTGCCGTCGACGGCGTAGCGGGCGCGGCGGAGCCGCCTGAGCTCGCGCGGATCGACGTCGAGGCGCCGGCCCTCGATGCGCTCGCTGTCGTCCGTGGTCTCGAACTTGATCCCCTCGATGACGAGCGAGCGCATGCGCGAGCGCGCGTCCTCGTCCGGATCGAACGTGATCGTCGGGAGCGCGGCCCGCTCGACGCGGCTGGCGGTGACCGGGATCCGGGTCGCGCGATCCTCGAGCACGCGGACGCCGGCCATGTAGATGGCGAAGGTCTCGGGGTCGACGGGCCGCGGCGCCTGCTCGGCGCTTGCCCGCGCCGCCGCGCCTGCGCCCGGCGGCGCGGGCGATCTCGTCTTGGGCTTCGCCTCGGCCGAGGCCGCCGTCGCCTTGGGCTTCACCTCGGTCGAGGCCGCCGTCGCCTTGGGCGAGGCCGCCGTCGCCTTGGGCTTCGCCTCGGGCGCCGGCTTGGCCTTGTTCAGCTGCCGGAGCGTGGAGAACGGCTGATAGAACGCCTCATTCACCTTGCGCGCCGCCGCCTTCGCGGCTCGCTCCGGGCTGGCCGTCGTTCTCGTGTCTCTCTCGCGCTTCGCGCCCTTCGCCATCCCCCAGAACATCGCTCGCGAGGCCGCGGAGTGCAAACCGGACGGCTTCGATGCCGGCGAGCTGCCCGTCCTCGAAGTGCCAGTCGGGGTCGTCGAGGCCGGGGAAGTCGTGCGGGTTGCGGATGTCCTCGGCCGTGAGCGTGGGGATG
This sequence comes from Sorangium sp. So ce327, assembly GCF_051530205.1. Lineage (NCBI taxonomy): Bacteria > Pseudomonadati > Myxococcota > Polyangiales > Polyangiaceae > Sorangium > Sorangium sp. So ce327. Next base: position 9,330,087 of record NZ_CP150330.1, read on the forward strand.
AGGCGCCTCGCGAGGTCGATGACCTTGGCCCTCTGCGCTCCCTCCATGTCGGCGAGCAGCGCGAAGATGCGGCGGAAGAGCTCGGCGGGCGAGGGGGCGGCGGGCGGGGCGCCTGGGCGGCCCGCGTCGTGAGAGCGCATCGGGCGCAGCATACGCCATCGGGCCGGGCGCGCCGCGCGCCCCGTCGCGGCGCGGGAGGCCGCGCGCGCGGAGCTCGGGCCGCCTCCCGCGCGTGGCAGCCCGGGCTGCGGCGAGGGGGAGCGGGGCTCCGCCGGCCCCCCCGAGCGGCTCGTCAGGCGCGCAGGCGAGGGCGCGCCGCTGGCGACGCCCCCGCCCTACGGTTTCCACTCCGCGCGACGCGAGGAACGGGGACCCACCCGCCCCTCGGCGCCGCTCCTGGAGGTCAGCGAGGCTCTCCGAGGCGCAGGATCGGCCCGGGGCGGTCCTCTGCCGGCGTTGCCTCTGATCGCCCGGGGTCATGGGGCTGCCCGTAGGGATGGAAGCCGCCGTACGGCCTGAAGGGTCTGAACGGCCGGAAGTGCCCATACGGCCTGAAGGGTCTGAACGGCCGGAAATGCCCATATGGCCTGTGCGGCCCGAAGGGCCTGAACGGCCGGAAATGCCCATGAGTTGGGACGTCATCCGGGGGAATCCTGGCGTCGGGGAAGTCCGAGCTCGTCGTCTCCTCGACGAGCACGAGATCTTGAATGGGCGTCGTGCTCCCCGCAGCAGCCATCTGCGCGGTGCCGAGCGCCATTCCGGACAGCGCCAGGCCCCCGAGCGCTTTCACCAGCTTCATCACGGAATCCTTTCGCGATGCGAGCGTCTTGCCGGGCGTCATCCCGCGCGGGCTGCGTCCATGGCGATGCAAGCGTGAGGCCCGTTCGAGGCGGACCGCTTGTGCCACGCACGGCGGCGCGGGCTCCTGATAACCGTGGTTCGGCGCCGCGCGCGCCTCGCACGCCGCGGGGCGTCGCGTGTGCGCGCGCCGGACAGCGACCGGCACCGGCCTGCGCGCGTGCGCGTCGATATCGACGCGGCGGCCCCTTCCCGGCTCAGGGCGTGATCAGGACATTCGACAGATCATCGACGATCCTGCCGACATCGCCGCCGTCGAGATTGACGAGCACGGTGATAGAAGCATCCTTGTCGACCGCGTAATAAGACGACGACGTGAAGCCCCAGATACCGCCGTCGTGACCGACCTGGACGCCGAGCGGAGACTCCCGGCGCGACAGCCCGAGGCCGTACCCGGTGACCTCGCCGAGGGGCGCGTCGACCCACGCGGTCATCTCTTCGATCTCGGCGGGGCCGAGCAGCGTGCCGTCGAGCACCTTGCGGTAGAAGCGCGTGAGGTCGCCCGTTGTCGAGACCAGCGCGCCCGCCGCGCCGGCCGCGGACGCGTCGATCGCGGAGGTCATCTCGACGAGCTCCCCCCGGCTCCGCCCGTAACCGTGCACGAGGCCGGGCAGGGCCTCCTCGGCGCCGTCGAGGTAGGTGTGCGCGAGCCCCGCCGGCTCGAGGACGCGGGCGCGGAGCAGCTCGCCGATGGGCTCTCCCGAGGCTGCTTCGACGATCAGGCCGGCGATGATGTAGTTCGTGTTGGAGTAGGCGAAGCCGCGCCCTGGCTCGAAATACGGCGGCTTCGACGCCGCGAGCTCGATGAGCTCCGCGGGTGTCCACGCGCGCGTCGGATCGTCGAAGGCCGCGGTCCAGAACTCGTCGAGCGCCGTGTAATCGAAGACGCCGCTCGTGTGGTTCAGGATCTGTCGCACAGAGATCTGCTCTCCGCGGGGGACACCGCCGACGTACGCAGAGACGGCGTCGTCGAGCGACAGCCGGCCTTCTGCGCGGAGCATCAGCGCCAGCGTGGAGACGAAGGTCTTCGTGATGCTCCCTGCGCGGAAGAGATCGCCGGGCTGGATGGCCACGTCGGCCTCGGTGTCCGCGACCCCCGCCGCGCCGAGCCAGCTGCACCCGCCGAGGTGCACGGCGGCGGCCGCTCCGGGGAGCCGCTGCGCATCCACGGCCGCGTCGAGCGCGCTCTGGAGCTCGACCGAGAGCTCGTCGCAGCCGGCGCCCGGCGCAGGGTCTGGACCGCCAGGTCCAGCGGCGGCGCTCCCGACTCCGACGCTCTCACGGCCCTCGTCGTCCGTGGCGGCCACCATGTCGAGCGGAGCGGGCGAGGAGCTCGTGCACCCCGCGAGGAGGACAACGCCAATATAAGAAGAGAAGAAAGCGGTCGGCCGAAGAACACGGCTCATCAATCGGGTCTCCATGGCTTCCCCGTGAGGTCCATTGCTGCGCTCCGCCGCGCCGCTCCTGAGCTCCAGGGGCGGCCCCGCGAACGACAGGCATCAAGACGCGACGGGTCCGACCGTGTCAACCGGCCCGCAAAGATGCGGGTGCTCTCGCCCACGCAGGACGTCGATAACGCAGCTTATCGCGTGAGTCGGCAGACAGGCCGTTCCCACGAATCACGCAACGGCGAGCGCCCGCAGCAAGGTGATCACGGCGATCGAGTGGCTGATCCGGCCGTCCTGCATCGCCGCCCTCACGTCATCTGCGCTCATCACGACCGCTTCCGTGCTCTCGTGCTCGTCGCCCTCGGGCTCGCCTACCCGCCGCGCGCCGCGCGCCAGGTAGAGGAAGCAGCGGTTCGCCTGGAGCGCAGGATTCGGGTGCACCCACCCGAGCGTCTCGAGCGACTCCACGGCATACCCCGTCTCCTCCAGCAGCTCGCGCGGCGCAGCGGCCGCCGGCTCTTCCCCTGGATCGACGAGGCCGCCAGCCGTCTCGATGGTCACCGCGTCGACCCCGTGCCGGTACTGCCGCACCAGGACGAACTGACCTTCATCCGTGATCGCGGCCACCGAGATCCAGTCGGCGAGCTCCAGCGTGAAGGCAGGATAAGACGCGCCCGCAGCCATGACTTCATGGCGATGGATCGCGAGCGGACCGAACGTACCGGCGAGCGCCGAGGCGTGCCGGCGAGGAATCGTGATACCCATCCCGCCTCACTACTACGGCGTGCCTCTCGCCGCCTTCTCCGGCACCGCTCCTGTCTTCTCCGTCACCGCTCCCACCTTCTCCAGCGTGGTGGTCGCCTTCTCGGGCGGTCCCGCCTTCTCCAGCGTGGTGGTCGCCTTCTCGGGCGGTCCCGCCTTCTCCTGCGTCGTGCTCGCCGTCTCCGGCGGTCCCGCCTTCGCCTGCGTCGTGCTCGCCGTCTCCGGCGCCGCGCTCGCCTTGTTCGGCACAGGGCCAGCCGTCTTCTCCGGCGCCGTGCTCGCAGTCCTGTCGCGGCGCTCCCGCCGGAGCACCTCCTCCGCGTCCTCGCCGGGCATCCGCTCGGTCGCCCCTCGCCCTTCGTCCTGTGGTGGCGGCCACGCGGTCACATAGCGGGGTGCCTCGCCGGGTCCGGACGCATCGATCCACGAGACGCTCCCCGTCCCTGGCGCGCGCACATCGACGTGCACGAACGAGCTGTTCGGATAGTACCCGCAGCCCGTGTCGGCGAGCGCGCGGCAGGCGGCTGCGAGCTCGTCGTTCCGCACCCCGGCGATGCGCAGGTCGAGCGCCCGCCCCGTCTGGTGCAGGCTACCCTGGCTCTGCGGCCGATACCCGCTCACGAGCGACACGAGCCGGCCCGGGTACCGCCGCGCCAGCGCGTCGATGCGGGAGAGCAGCCCGGGATCGAGCAGCCGTACGCCGGGCGCGATCTCCCCTCCCTGCACCCAGCTCGCCCTGCTCCCGGCGGCTCGCGGCGCATCGCCGGCGCGCCGCCCCTTGCGGCTCGCCGCTTCCGGCCTCCGCGCGGGCGCCCCCTCGTCGGACAGGATCGGCCGCGGCGTGCCCCAGGGGCGCGCAAGCAAGGAGAGAGCGCGCCGGGCCTCCTCGCGCGGCTTCCCTTTGCAGTCGACCAGCTCGAGGCGCTCGGGCTCCAGCCCGCTGCGATCCATCGAGAGCACCGGTCCGTGGCACGGCTTCGGAGGCGCCTCCCGCTCCATCCCTTTCTTCGCCCCGCGCCGCTTGCTCTCGGCCGTGCGCGCCGCCCGCCTCTTCTCCTTCTTCCTCTCGCCGCCCGCCTTCTTCTTGGCGACCGCGTTTTTCCCGCCGCCCGCCTTCGCCGAGCCGCCCGCGTTTTCCTCCGCGTCTGCAGCCGCGTGCGGCGCCTTGCTGCGGGTACTACGGGCCCTCCCCCTCCGGTCCCCCGCCCCGTTCGTCTTCTCGTCACCGCTCGCCGCCGAGGCGCTCTTCACGCGGCGATCGGGCGAGCTCTCCCGCGTCTTCGTTCGCGGAGTTTGCTCCGCGCCTGCGGGGCTCGCCGGCGCACGGCCCCGACGGGTCTGCTCGCTCTCCTCTTCCCTCGATTCCCCGGACCTCTCGGCAGCGGCGTGCGCCCCGGGCAGCGGCTCCGCGCAGACGGGCCCCGCCAGGATCGCCGGCACCGCGATGCTCACCAGCACCGAGAGCGCGGCCGCGCGAGCACGCTTCAGGCGCGCACGCGGCTCCCCCCTGCGCACAGCTCCCCCTGCGTCCCGCGGCGCCGCGCCTTCACTGCTCACGGATCGAAGGCTCATCATGGAAAGCTCCAGTCGGTTCGGGTGCGAGTGCCATCCGCCAAGGAGCGGATCTCCCAGACACGGCGTCGCCGCCCGTCCGCAGGATGTGGGATTGGGAAGGGCAGTCAGCGGTCCGCTTCTTGAATCGACCTGGGACGAGACCGGCAACCTCGAAACAGCGTCTCCGAGACGCCCCTCGCGGAAGCTCGCAAGCTCGGAAGGGAGACTCGGAAGGGAGACTCGGAAGGCAACCTCGGAAGGGACCGAACCTGAGGGCAGGAATGGCATGAAGTGCGGAGGGCAGCCCAATTTTCTGCGGCGCTGACCAAAGGCTGTGGTAGGAACCCAGCTGCCTCGCGACTGCGGTCGGGTCGTGAGCGCGGCTCCGGGGTGCATGGGGGCAGAGCCCCTCGTCACGCGGTCCGCGGCCGGGTATCGCCCGGCGCACCACGCACTGCGGCGTGGCCCTACCCTCACGATCAACGCAGCCAGCGTGATCAGCGCGGAGATAGGCGTCGCGTCCCTTGCGCAACATCGTCCGGGCCATCGCGGATCGCGGGGGAAGCGCCCGGCCCAACACGCACCAGCCTCATTCACCACAACATCGATGCAAGCGGGGCGCCACACGCGGGATGCGGAAGCCGAACCCGGTGGCGCGTCCATGATCGCTCCGAGGTCACCAGGGGCACGACATGCGCCGAATTCGTAGAGACGCAACCAAGGTCTGGCACAATCCCGAGCTCCACACGGCCTATGGCCGTGGTCAGCCGAACAGCGCGGGGCTGCCGCGTCCGACGCAGACCGGCGAGGACCGGCGGGCAGCCAAGCAACACCGCGCCGCGCTCGAGGCGCTGTTCTCTCCGCGCAAGGAGCCGGAGGCAGAGGACAGCAAGGGCGGGCGCGTCAAGTCCGGACGCGACGCCGCGTCCAAGGCGCCGGGGCGCATCGTCCTCGCGCCGCCTCCGCAGAGCGACCCGAAGGCCGTCGAGCGCCAGCGGCTCCTGTCGAAGCTGCTCTGCGCGTCGGGCCGGCCCAACATCTCCAAGGCCGCGAACGAGTTCCTCCGCGCCGGCCACGCCTTCCCCGCGGAGCAGGACGTGTACCTGCAGCTGCTCGAGCACAGCGACGAGCAGCGCATCCAGGAGGCGATCGACGAGCTCGCGGGCATCCTCGTCGGCGAGCTGCCGAAGCGGCGCGCCGTGCTCGAGTCGCGGCTCCGCCGCATCGAGGAGTTCGCGGAGGAGCCCGCGACGCGCGAGGCCGCCGAGCGGCTGCGCCGCCAGGTGAGCGGCAGGCCCGAGGCCCCGGCCGCGGACGGAGCGGCCCGGCGCAGCGCGGGAGGGGACGTCTCCGAAGCGAGCGGCGAGGCGGAATGACGCGCGCGGAATTCGAGGCCGAGCTCCGCAAGCTGATCCAGGCGTTCGAGACGGGCACCGGCAACGAGCGGTGCGTCGCGTGCGTCTCGTGCGAGCGCTGCGTCGACTGCACGTTCTGCCGCAACTCGAAGGCGCTGCAGCGGTGCCACTACTGCGTCGACACCCAGCGCTCCTCGGACAGCACGCACTGCCGCGGCTGCCGCGATCTCATCGCGTGCAGCCACTGCGTCGCGTCCGAGCGGTGCACGCAGTCGTCGTACCTCGTGCGCTCGGTCGACTGCACCGGCTGCACCTACTGCTTCGGCTGCGTGGGCCTCGTGCGGAAGGACTTCCACATCCTCAACCAGCCGTACGATCGCGGCACCTACTTCAAGCTCACGGCCAAGCTGATGCGCGAGCTCGGGCTGAGCGCGGGCACCGGGGCGGAGCCCGCCGCCGCGCCGAGTCGAAGCGCGGCCGCGCAGCGCTAGCGATGCGCGCGGTCGTTCAACGCGCGCTCGGCGCGCGCGTCGAGGTCGGAGGCCAGGTGGTCGGCGCGATCGAGCGCGGCCTCGTGGCCTTCGTCGGCGCCGCGAAGGACGATGACGACGCCGACGCCGACCACGTCGCGAGCAAGATCGCGGGCCTCCGCGTGTTCAGCGACGACGCCGGCAAGATGTCGCGGGCGCTCGCGGACGTGCGCCGCGGCGGCGTGCTCGCGATCAGCCAGTTCACGCTCTTCGGGGACGTCCGGCGCGGCCTGAGGCCGAGCTTCGACGGCGCCATGGAGCCCGTGCGCGCCGAGGCGCTGTACGATCGCTTCGTCGCCGCCTTGCGGGCCCGCGGCCTCACGGTGGCCACGGGCCGCTTCCGCGCCGACATGCGCGTGTTCGTCGAGAACGACGGCCCGGTCACCATCCTCATCGATTCGAAGCGGACGTTCTGAGGGATCTGCCGCGATCGGCGGCGACGACCACCCCCTTTTCCCCGAGCGCCGCGCAGGCTACGGGGGAGCCATGCGGGTCACCATCGTGGGCGCGGGGGCGCTCGGGCGGATCTACGGCGTGCGCCTCGCCGCCCAGGGAGACGACGTCACGTTCGTGGTCCGGCCCGAGCGCGCCGGCGACGTACGGCCGTTCGTGGTCGAGCAGGTGAACGGCGCCGATCGACGCGACACGCTCGATCGCCCACGCCTCGCGGCCGAGATCCCGGCCGACGCGGACGTCGTCCTGATCACCGTGCGCTTCGATCAGCTCGTCCCCCGCGCTGACCTCGGCGGCGCCGCGCAGCGCGCGGCGGGCGGCAGGTCGGTGGCGGATCTGCTCCGCGGCGGCCCGGCCGCGCCCGCCGTGGTGCTCACGCCGCTCCTGCCCAGGCAGCGCGCCGACCTCGAGGAGGCCGCCCAGCGCCGCATCACCCCCGCGATGCCGGGCGTCTCGGGCTACCTCGACGAGCGCGGCGTGGTCCGCGCCTGGATCACCGAGCTCGCGCCCACGCTCATCGACGAAGAGGGAGGCGCCCCCGCGGAGCGACCGCCGATCGAGGAGCTCGCGCGCCGCCTCACGAGCGCCGGTGTCCCGGCGCGGCTCGAGCCCGACGTGGGCGCGCAGAACGTGGCCACCACGACCGCGTTCTTCCCGCTGATCGTTGCCATCGACGCGGGCGGCGGGGTGAGCGCACTGCTCGAGAACGACGGCGTGCTCCGCACCGTGATCGAGGCCACAAGGGAGTCCGTGGCGCTCGCGGACCGGCTGGGCAAGGTGGCCCCGTGGACGAAGCTCCTCCTCCGGTTCATCGGGCCGCTCACGTTGAAGCCGGGCGTCGCGCTCGTGCGCCTGCTGGCCCCGGAGTTCTTGCGGTTCCTCGACGTGCATTTCGGCCCCAAGCTCCACGCGCAGCACCTCGCGATGGGCGCCACCGTCCTCGAGATGGGCCGGGAGCGCGGCGTGAGCATGCCGGCGCTCGAGCGGCTGCTCGCGCACCTCGGCGGCCGTCCACGGGCGCGCTGAGCCGCGGCCTCCTGCGCGCGCCGGCGTGCCGCGGCGCCGGCGTGTCGCTGCGTCAGCGCGCGCGCGCGGCCGCGAGCTGCGCCGCGAGCACGATCGCCTCGCGCATGCCTCGCGGGTCGGCGCGCCCCGTTCCCGCGAGATCGTACGCGGTGCCATGGTCGACGCTCGTGCGCACGATCGGCAGGCCGAGCGTGACGTTCACGGCCTCGCCGAAGCCCAGGAGCTTGCTCGGGATCGTCGCCTGGTCGTGGTACATGGCGACGACCCCGTCGAGCGCGCCGCGCGCCGCGAGCCGGAACGCCGTCTCCGCGCCGACGGGCCCGGTCAGCTCCGCCGCCGGGCCCGAGCGCGAAAGCCGCCGCGCCGCGAGGCGGATCCCCGGCGTGATCCGCACCTGCTCTTCGTCGCCGAGGAGCCCGCCTTCGCCTGCGTGCGGGTTGAGCGCGGCGACGGCCACCCGCGGCCTCTCGCGGCCGAGATCGCCGAGCAGCCGCGCGAGCCACACCGCGGCGCGCGCCACCTCGCGCGGGCTCACCGCGTCCGGCACCTCGCGCAGCGGCACGTGGGTCGTCACGAGGGCGGTCACGAGCTTGCCCGAGGCGAAGGCCATCGTGACCTCGCGCGCGCGGAGCCGCCGGCCCAGGTGCTCGGTGTGCCCGAGGAAGTCCGCGGACCCCGGCGCGCCGCTCGTGGCGATCGCGTGCTTCGACGCGGGCCCCGTGACCAGCGCCGCCGCGACGCCTTCGCGGACCAGATCCGTCGCCGCGTCGATCCACGCGAGCTGCGCCGCGCCGTCCTCGGCCTCGGGCCGACCGAACGCGCTCGGCCGCGAGAGCCGCGCGCTGCCCGCCCAGAGCCCGATCGTGCCGGGCGCGAGCTCCTCGATGGCGGCGCGCCCATCGACGACGACGAGCCGGCGGGCGGCGACCCGGACGAGCTTCGCTGCCCGCCGGATGATCGCCTCATCGCCGACGAGCACGCAGCGCGCGCCCTCGACGGACGCCGCGCCGGCCACGGCCACCTCGGGGCCCACCCCGCTGGGGCACCCGACGCTGATCGCGACGATCGGCGGCCCGGCGGGGCGCGAGCGACCACCGCCGCGCGCCGCACCGGCGGCGGTCGCTCGCGCCCCGCCGCGGCGAACCGGCGACGTCATCGGGTGATGCGCCGCTCGCGCCCGGACGGCGTGGCGTCGTTCGCCGAGGGCGCCGCTGGCCGCTTGCCCTGCGCGGCCTCCTCCTCGTCGCCCTCGTCCTCGTCGCCCTCGCCGTCGCTGTCCTCGTCCTCGTCCTCGTCGCGCAGCTCCCCGCGCTCGTCGCCCTGGGCCTCCTCGCCGGCCCCGCTCCGCTGGAGCCCCCTGCTCGCATCGCCGCCCTCGGGACCACCGGCGCCGGGGATCGGCGACTCGAGGCGGTACCCGGCGCCGCGCAGCGTGACGAGCGGCAGCGCCGCGCCGAGCTTCGCCCTGAGACGCCTCACGTGGATGTCGACGGTCCGCGCGCCGCCCTCGTACTGGCTGCCCCAGACACGGCGAAGGAGCTCCGTCCGCGACACAACTTTTCCACGGCGCTCGCACACGTACGAGAGCAGCGCGAACTCCTTCGCGGTGAGCGGCACGTGCATGCCGCCGACCGAGACGTCGTGGGCCGCGCGATCGATGACGATCGCGCCCACCTTCACCCGCTCCTCGGTCGCGAACTCGCTGCGGCGCCACTCGACGAGGCGCACGCGCGCGTAGAGCTCGGCGGGCACATACGGCACGAGCAGGAAGTCGTCGAAGCCGCTGGACGGCTCGATCCGCGCGATCTGCGCGACGCTCACGGCGACGAGCGCGCCGACCTCCTCGAGGCGCGGCTCGCGGCGCAGCGCGCGCAGCGCCGCGGCGGCCAGGTCCGGCCTGTCGAGCGCCTCGACGACGATCGCCCGCGCCTTGCTCTCGTCGTCGTGGAAGAGCCGCGGTGGATCATCCCAGAGATCCAGGGTCCGCACGTCAGCGCCCAGCGAGCGCAAGACCGATGCGGCACCCTCGTCGCGCTCCAGATCCGGTCCGTGTCCAACGATGGCTATGAACGAGCGACGCGCCATGAACGCCCCGTATACGGGTGTCACGACGGGCCGGCAAGACGCACCGCGCTAAACCCACCAATACCGCTGCGAGGCTTACCTTCCGCCTGGCGTTCCAGCCTTGAAAATCAGCCGATCCGCGTTCCGCCGACCGTGATGAGATCGATCTTGATTGTGGGGCAGCCAACACCCACGGGGACGCTCTGTCCGTCCTTGCCGCACGTCCAGATGCCGTCGGAGACGGCGACGTCGTGGCCGAGCATGGTGACGCGCCGGAGCACCTCGGGGCCGTTGCCGATGAGGTTCACGCCCTTGAGGGGCGCGGTCAGCTTGCCGTCCTCGATGAGGTAGCTCTCGGTCAGAGAGAACACGAAATCGCCGTTCGAGATGTCGACCTGGCCGCCGCCGAACTTCTTCGCGAAGACGCCTCGCTTCACGGACCTCACGATCTCCTCGGGATCATGCGGGCCCGCGAGCAGGATGGTGTTCGTCATCCTGGGCATCGGCGCGGCGGCGAAGCTCTCGCGCCGCCCGTTGCCGGTCGGCGTGAGCCCGAAGTGCCGGGCCGACAGCCGGTCGTGCATGTACCCGACGAGCTTGCCGTTCTCGATGAGGGTGCTGCGCTCGGGCTCGTGCCCCTCGTCGTCCACGTTGATCGTGCCGCGCGACTGGAGGAGCGTCGCGTCGTCCACCACCGTGCAGAGCGGGCTCGCGACGTCCTTGCCGATCTGTCCCGCGTAGTTGCTGGTCCCCTTGCGGTTGAAGTCCGCCTCGAGCCCGTGCCCCACCGCCTCGTGAAGCAGGATGCCGCTGTCGCCCGGGGCGAGCACGACGTTCATCTCGCCGGCGGGCGCGTCGCGGGCGTCGAGCATCGCGACCGCCTGCCGCGCGGCCTCCTCGGCGTGCCACTCCGGCGACTTGCCCTCGAAGTAGGCCGTCGTCATGCGCCCGCCGCCGCCGCTCGAGCCTTCCTGGCGCTTTCCGCTGCGCTCGGCGAGCGCCCGCACGCCGAAGCGGATGAGCGGCTGGACGTCGTGCGCCATCCGCCCGTCGCTCGTGGCCACGAGGACCTCGCGCACCTCCTCGACGAAGCTCGCCTCCGCCTTGACGATGCTGGGATCGTAGGCGAGCGCCGCGGCGCTCGCGCGCTCGAGCAGCGCGCGCTTCGCGAGCCCGGGGGCGTCGAGCGAGATGCTGGGCAGCTCGTAGCGGGTCGGCAGCTCGCGGCGCCTGAGCTCGATCTTCTCCTTGCCGCCCGAGCCCGTCGCGATCTGCGCCGCCGTCTCGGCCGCGCGCCGCATCGCCTCCCAGGTGAGGTCCTCCGTGTACGCGTACCCGGTCGCGTCCCCTCGCTGGACGCGGACGCCGACCCCCATCGACACCCCACGCGAGGCCGCCTTGAGGATCCCTTCGTCGAAGGTGAACCCGCCTCCGGCGCGGTACTCGAAGAAGAGGTCAGCGTAATCACCACCCTTGGACAGGGCGACCGAGAGGAGCCGCTCGCAAAGCGCGGCGTCGACGGCATTTTCCTCTCCAGGAGCGAACGGGGCACGGTAGGCCTGGCTGCGCGACATGGTGCCCAACTCTAGGTCCATTCGCCGGGACGGTCGAGAAACGGCGGCGCTCCGGTGCGCCCTCCCGCCGACGCCCGCGCTCGGCCCCGGCGGCGGCCGAGCTCGCGACCTACCCCCTCTGCCCTTCATCCGGCGCGGCGCGCACCCATCGCCCGCGCGCGATGGGTACCCCGGGCGCGCCCGCGCACCCGGGGATCGCGGGGTCGCGCGACCTCCTGCGGGGCGGCCGCGGGTCGCGGAAGATCGCACGAAATGTGCAACAAGGCCGCTCGACTGCTAGGCTTAACGCTGTCTTCGCGGGAATGGCGGCGCTCGCCACCTTCCCCGCGATCTTCGCGAATCCCCGGCCGTTCAGCGCGTTCCTACAGGTAGGGCGCGCTCTTCGACGCGCCTCGACCGGACCGCCCAGCGTCCGACCGGGGCGGGGGCTCGCGGCCACCGCGCCATGTGGTCGCCGCGTCGCCAGACAGGGCCCCCGGGGGGCCGCACACTGCAAACAAGCACCTTCGCGGTAGCTTCCGGAACTTCCGGTGCCGCGCGCTTGTACGTGGTGGCGGGATTGGCTAGGTGTTTTTTAGGCGAGGTGAGGGATGCCGACGAGGCGCCCGAGCAACGCCTTGCTGCCCTCAGCAGGAGATTTCCATCGCCGTGGCGGTCGATCGCGACAAGGTACTCCAGACCGCGCAGAAGCTTGTCGAGCGGAAGCGCTTCGACAAGGCGATCGCCGAGTACCAGAAGCTGGTCGCAGACGATCCGAAGGACGTCCGCACGCTGCTCAAGATCGGCGACCTCTACCTGAAGACGGAGGAGTACGTCGAGGCGATCACCACCTACGAGCGCGTCGGCCAGTTCTACTCCCTCCAGGGCTTCGCGCTCAAAGCGATCGCTGTTTACAAGCAGATCCGCGAGATCATCCACAAGCACGTCCCGCAGTACGAGGATCGCTTCGGCCACATCGTCCCGCGCCTCGCGGAGATCTACACGCAGCTCGGGCTCACGAGCGACGCGCTCGCCGCCTACGACGAGGTCGCGACGCGCCTGCTCCGCGCGGGGCGCGACCGCGACGCGATCGACATCTTCAAGCGGGTCGTCGATCTCGACCCGAACAACCCCCTCGCCTATCTCCGCCTCGCGGAGGCGCTGATCCGGGTCCGCGACTACGACGCCGCGATCCAGCGCTTCGGGACGGCGGCCGAGCTCCTGCTCAAGCTCGGGCGGCGCGACGACGCGCTGAAGGTGGTCGAGCGCCTGCTGCAGCACCGCCCCGACGCCCGATTCGCCCGCATGGCCGCCGAGATCTACCTCGACCGCGGCGACCCGAGCGACGGGATGTCGGCCCTGACCAAGCTCCAGATCGCGTTCAAGGAGAACCCGAAGGACCTGGAGACGCTCGCGCTCCTCGCCCGCGCCTTCGACCTGCTCGGGCAGCCGGCCAAGGCGATCGAGGTGCAGAAGGAGTCGGCGCGCATCGCCAAGGAGGCCGGGCGGGTCGACCAGTTCACCGCGCTCATCTCGGCCCTGATCACGCGCGCCCCGAACGACGAGGGCGTGCGCCAGCTCGCCTCCCAGATCGCTCCCTCGTCGAGGAACACGCGCGCGTCGATCGACGTCGAGCTCGAGGAGGAGGAGAACGAGGAGGACGAGGAGGCGGAGGAGCTCGACGTCGAGGACGACGAGCCCGCGTCCGCGGTGCCGATCCCGCTCCGCGCGTCGCAGCCCTCGACGTCGCCGATCGCGAGCCCGAGGCAGCTCGTCGCGCACGCCGAGAGCCTCCGGCGCGACCGGCAATACGACAAGGCGGTCGCCCTCCTCAAGGGCGGCGTCGCCCGGCTGCCGGCCGCTCGAGAGCTGCGCGAGAAGCTCTGCGATGTCCTGATCGAGGCGGGCGACCAGGACGCCGCCGTCGAGCAGATGCTCGCGTTCGCGCAGCAGCTGGCCAGCGAGGACGCCGTCGACGACGCGGCGAGGCTCCTCGACGAGGTGCTGCTCCTCGATCCCGGCAACGCCCAGGCCACGGAGATGCTCAACCTGCTCGGCTACGCCGTGCCGCAGGAGGAAGAGCTCGCGGAGGAAGACGCCGCCGGGCCGGGAGCCTCGCCGACGGCTGGCGAGAACGACGCGTATGCGTCCGAGGTGCCGAGCCAGGACCTCTACGACCCCGACGCGCCGCTGCCCGCGTACACCCTCGATGAAGACGGCGTCGTCGAGGCGCTCCCCCGGCGGCCCGAGCTCGTCACGCACCTCGACGATCCGTTCGCGAACGAGCCGCCGCTGCCGAGCTTCCCGATCGAGGACGTCGAAGAGGTCGAGGACGTCGAGGAGCTCGAGGCCATCGACGACGAGGAGGAGGAGACGGCGTCGGTCAACCCGAGCCGCGTGCCTGAGCACCCCCTCGCCGTCGCTGCGTCCCAGGCTCCGCCGCCGGCGTCCTCGATACCTCCCCCGCCCGTGCTCGCCGCGCCGCCGCCGGCCCTGTACAGCCCGGTGTCGGGCCGACCTGCGTCGGTCCGACCGGTGTCGGGCCGCTCCGTGCCGCCGGGCTCCTTGCGGCGCGCGGACGCGCTCGACGAGGACGCGCTCGAGGAGGTCGAGTTCTTCGCGCAGCACGGGATGTTCGACGAGGCGCGGAACATCCTCGAGGAGCAGCTGGCGCGGCTGCCGAACCACCCGCTGCTGATGGAACGGCTGCGCGAGGTCACGGAGCTGGCCTCGGACGCGCGGGGGGTGGTGCGGGCGGCGACCGACAACGAGAGCGGCACCCGGGCCGTCCCGCGCGGCAGCGAGCGGCCGGACGAGGATCGCGCGTTCGACATCGCCGAGTCGCTCAAGATGATCGACGAGCTCGAGGTCGTGCCGGGCTCGGTGACGGGCGTCCAGGACGATCCTCGGCAGATCAGCGTCGAGAGCGTCTTCGAGCAGTTCAAGGCGGGCGTCGCGGCGCAGATCTCCGAGTCCGACGCGTCGACGCACTACGATCTCGGCGTCGCCTACAAGGAGATGGGCCTCTACGCCGACGCCATCGGCGAGTTCGAGCTCGCCGCCCGCGACCCCGGGCGAGAGTGCGTCTGCCAATCGATGATCGGCGTCACCCACCTCCAGATGGGCAACATCGAGGCGGGCATCGACGCGCTCATCCGCGGGCTGCACGCCTCGCACAAGACGGTCGAGCAGGAGCTCGCGCTGACCTACGAGATCGCGAACGCCTACGAGATGCGCGGCGTCCCCGAGCAGGCGCTCTACTACTTCCAGCGCGTCGCCCGGATGAGCCCGAGCTACGGCGACCCGCGCGGCAGCGTGGCGGAGCGGCTGCGCCGCATCGACGTCCCGAAGCCGGCCGCGCGCGCCGTCGGCGCCGAGATGATCGCGGACGAGTTCGACGCCGCCTTCGACGACATGCTCCCGAGCGGCAAGCTGCCCTGAACGCCGCTCGCGTGCGGTCGCGCGGGCGCGCCCTGGAACCGCCAGAAATTGGGCCACGGCGGGCGCTCTCCGGTACCGGACGAGCATGAACCGACCGCTCCTCCTCGCCGCCCTCACCTCGGTCCTGGCTGCTGGCTGCGGCGCCGGGATCGAGACGAACGCTCGCTCCGGTCGCCCGCAGGACGCCTCCGCCAAGGTGGCGGCGCAAGCGCGGCGCGAGGTCCCGCAACGCGCGAAGGGCTCGGACGAGCGCGGCCTGATCGCCGAGGAGGCGCCCGGCGCGCGCAAGCCCGGCGATTATGTGGCCTACCGGTTCTCGGGCAGCTTCAGGAAGACGCCGCTGCTCCTCACGCAGCGTGTGGTCGCGCGCGAGGGGGACGTCCTCGTGGTCGACGTGACCCTCGCGGACGGCAAGAAGACCGAGGCGCTGCGGGTCCGCATGAGCGACGAGCCCAGCAGGCGCGGTGAGATCCTCGGCGCGGCGTGGATCGACGATGGCGCGGAGCGACCGGCGACCCTCTCGGCCTACGACGCGATGATGGCCAAGACCGCGCTCGCCGCCGACGAGAACGAGGACGTGCTCGGCAGCGAGGCGGTGAACGTCGAGGTCGGCGGCTCCTCCATCCCGTGCCAGCGGACGAGCTTCCGCGTGCGCATCGGCAAGACGAAGGCGACGATGCGCACGCTCCAGAGCGACGACTTCGCCTGGGGCGACGTGGGCGGTGAGATCACGGCGGAGGACGGGCGCGTGCTCTACCGCGCCGAGCTGATCGACAGGGGCCACGCGGACACGGACGAGCGCGCGGCCGCCGGCGCAGAGCCCGGCCCCGCGCCCCGGCCGGCGACCGTGGCGCGCTCCGCCGGCGAGGACGAGGCGTACGACGACTACGAAGACTGAGCCGGCAGGGGCGCGTCGCCCCGATTTCCCTTCGCGACGAGGATCTCGATCGAGCGCGCGGCCGCCGCTTTGACGAGGTGGCCCATCTTCGGGTGCTCGGGCTCGAAATCCGGCTCGATCCCCTCGGCGCGCAGCGCCTCCGTGCAGACCGGCCCGATGGACGCCACCACGCCCCGCGCGAGCGCGGCGCGCAGCCGCTCGACGAGCCCCTCCTCGGCCGCCACGAGGAGCGCGTGCTCGACCTGCGCGCGGCTCGTGAAGAGCGTGATCGCCGCGCCGCCGTCCGCCATGAGGCGGAGCGCCTGCCGCAGCGGCGCCGTGTCCTCCGGGAGCGCCCAGCGGTACACCGGCACCGGCGTGACCTGCGCGCCGGCCGCCGAGAGGCTCGCGTAGAGCTCGTGGCTCGGCGCGCCGTGCTCCTGGACGGCGACGCGCTTTCCGCGCAGGTCGCCGAGCGCGCTGACGGCCTCGACGATCTCTCGCCAGGTGTTCGGCTCGCGGACGGTGATGAACCCGGTCAGGCCCAGCTCGCGCAGCGCCGCGGCCGGCTTGGGGCCGCGCACGACGATCTGCACGGACGAGAGCGCCGCCGCCAGGAGAGATACGCCCTGGGCGTCCGCGCCACCGTCGCTATCGGACGCCCCGCCGCCGCCCTGGTTCGGCTCGAGCGCAGGCGCCGCCTCCGCCACGAGCGCCCGGGTCCCGACGCCGGTCATCAGGATCACGAGGTCGAACTCGGCGCCCGCGAGGCGCCGCGCGAAATCGAGGGCGCGCTCGTTTCTCTCGATGGGCACCTCGCGGAGCGTGGGCGCCGTGACGGGCACGCCGCCATACCGCTGGATCAGCGAGGCCATCTCGGAGGCGCGGCGGCTCTCGAAGCAGATGACGCGGCGCCCGGCGAAGTCGGACGGCGCGGGCGGAGAAGGACGGTCGTTTCGTGGGTGGGTGGGCGTGCTCACCCGCGCAGCATAGCCCGGGTCCGGCGCTGGCGGGTTTCGGGCGGTGGACCAGTTTGCTAAGCTCCTCCGTGTGAGCCATCCGATGAGCAACGAGGCATCCGGGGTCCAGGGGAGCGGGCTCTCGCGTGCGGCGTCGGAGAACGACGTCGGCCCTGATCCCGTCATCGGCGCGGGCATCGCGCTGCTCGGCATCTTCTTGATGGGGGTGGGGGGCGCGCAGGGCGCGCACTACCTCTTCAACTTCGGCGTGCTCGTGGCGGTGCTCGGGGCCGTCCTGTTCGTCCTGTTCGTGGCGCTCACGGCGCTGAAGCAGCGACGGGCGCTCGGCCTCGCGAGCCGCGCTCCGAGCCCCGAAGGCAGCGCCGAGCAGCGCGACGCGCGCGACTGATCGGCCGAGCGCCACCGGCGCCCGGCAGCAGCGCGACGCGCGCAACGGATCAGCCGAGCGCCACCGGCGCCCGGCAGCAGCGCGACGCGCGCGATGGATCAGCCGAGCGCCACTGGTGCCCGGCAGCAGCGCGACCTACGCGACGGATCAGCCGAGCGGCGCTCGCGCCCGGCTCACGCCGGGGGCTCGCCGCCGGGATCGCTCCGGTCGTCCGGCGGCGCCGGGGAGCCCGCCGGATGGCCGGCCTCGATGGAGAGGTCGGGCTCGATGTCAGCGAGCGAGACGCCGAGCTCCTCGGCGATGCGCTCGATCTCGGCCCGCTCGGCCGGCGTGGGCGCGCCGTCCGCCGCCGCGAGCCGGATCAAGAGGCGCACGACCTCCACCCGCTCGCTCGCGTTGCAGAGCGCCTTGAGCTCGCGGTAACAGCGGTCGACCTCGCCCTCCTGGAGCGCGGGCAGCTTGCCCTGGAGGGCGTTGAACACCGCCTCGACGCCGCTCGGCGCGAGCCCGTCGACGTGCGTGAGCAGCTCGCGGAGCAGCTCGTCTTCCTTGTCGGAGAAGCGGCCGTCGACGCAGGCGACCTTGCCGAGCAGGACGATGACGGTGGCGATGTAGCGGAGGACGACCGCCTCGTCGTCCGGGAGCGCCGCGCGGAGCTCCGTCAGGAGGGCGTCGAGGTTCGGGAACGAGCCCCCCTGCTTCAGGCCGAGCCAGGCGAGGAGTCCCACGTGATGAGGCTACCAGATCCTCGCCGGGCAGGGCAGCCCGCCGGAGCCCCGCCCTCTGTACCCGTTACGCCCGTCACCGCGGTCGTCCATGTTGCCGTCTTCGTCCATTTCCCAGCGCCCTACTCCTCGCCGCCGCGGTCCGCAATCCAATCGTCCACGGGGTTGTCGGACTTCGGGGTCTTCAGGATCGAGCCGTCAGGCCCGTCCTTGCGCACCACGAGCGTGCGCCGCGTCGTGGTGTCGGGCGTCTCGCGGGCGACCACGGTGATCACGTTGACCCCCGGCCGGAGCGGCGCCTCGAACGCGAACTCGGCCTTCTTCGGGTCGGCGCCGTCGCGGTTCGACTTGTAGTAGAGCTTCCGCGACCCGACGAAGATGAAGGTGTCGAGCAGCCGCTCGCTGTCCGACGCCGTCCCCGTGATCTTCACGGTGCCGGCGGTCGTCGCCAGCGCCGCCGCGGCGATGTCCAGCGTCGGCGGCGCGTGCGAGTAGAGGTCCTCGAACGCGACCGCCGCCGGGGCCGGCCCGCCGCCAGGGGTCACCTCGCGCGCCGCGACGAACGCGAAGCGCCCCGCGCCGAGGTCGATCTTGAGGAACCCGCCTGGCGCCTCGCCGAGCACCTTGACCACGGCGCCCGCCGGGAGCCGGCCGAACCCGCGCGCGCTCGCCTCGGGCGACGGGAGCAGGGTCGCCCCCTCCGCCCCGGCCTTCATGGTGGAGCCGCCGCCGCTCAGCTGGATGCGCGGCGAGATCGGGATCTTCACCTTCTCGCTGGCGAACTCGCGGAGATCGCGATCGCCGACCGAGAGCGTGAGGGTCGCCTCGGGCTCCGACAGCTGCTGCTCCACGTCGAAGCTGAAGACGACCTTGCGCACGTCGCCCGGCTTGATGTTCGAGATGTCGAAGCGCCCCGCGTGCAGCATGAGCCCGTCGCCCGAGAGGTTCGCGATGTTCGCTTGCGTCTCGTACGACGGCCCCTTGCCGACGTTCTTGACGGTCAGGTACATGCTGACCCGCTCTCCCTTCTGGATGAGCCCGTCGCCGTTGCCCTCGCGGTCGTCCGCGAGCTGATAGGCGTACTGGAAGAGCGGCCGGTCGAGCGCGCGCACCGTGGGTCGGATCTCGACCGCCGGCGGCTCCGGCGCGGCGGCGACCTCGAACTTCACCTTGAGGCCGTCGCTCCGCGAGAGGGCGTCCATTGGGATCGTGCAGACGCGCTTCTCGTTCGCCTTCCTCGGCTTCGTCGAGCCGACCTTCCGCCCCTCGACCTCGCACCAGCCGAGCGGCGCCTTCGCGCTCTTCGTCTGGCCGGGGCCGATCTTGCCGAAGATGAGCTCCTTGCTGTCGAAGTACGGGTTGTCGCTCTCCGTCGTCCCACGGAGCCGGTAGACCGGCTGCTTTCCGTTGTTCTTGACCGTGACCCGGAGCTCCATCGGCTGCCCCGCGGTCACCTCGGCGCTCGGACGGTCGGTCTCGACCTTCACGTCGAGCTCGGACTTCGCCGCCGGCGTGACCCCCTCGGGCGCGTCGGACCAGTCGACGCCGAGCTTCGTCAGCTCGGCCGCGACCTTGCCGAGCTCCTCCCTGCCGACCTGATCGATGTAGTCGTGCATCGCCCGGAGCTGCTGGAGCCTCGGCGTGGAGGGCGGCATCCGCGCGGCGAGCTCCCGCGCGAAGCGGATGGGGAAGTCGACGGAGAAGTTCTCGTCGATGTCGCCCCCGCGCTCCCGCATCTGCTCGCGGTCGGCGCTCGTGAGCTGGTAGCGGACGACCTCGGACGGCTTGCCCGCGGCCGCCGCGCGCGCGTTCGAGAGGTGCGCCGAGAGATCGCGCTCCCGGAGCCCATCCTTCTGGACCGTGAGATCCATCTCGAGCTCGTCGACCGTCATGGGATCGAGCTCGATGTCCGGCGTGACGCCGACGCCCTGGATGGAGATGTCGCCCGGGGTCAGGTACTGCGCGATCGTGAGCTTGAGGGCCGCCTTCTCGGCCGTGACGTCGGGGAAGACGAGCTGCACGCTGCCCTTGCCGAACGTCTGCGAGCCCACGATGACGGCGCGATCGTTGTTCTTCAGCGCGCCGGCCACGATCTCGCTCGCGCTCGCGCTGTTGCCGCTCACGAGCACCACGATCGGGTACAGCGGCTCGGTGCCCGGCCCCTTGGCGCGCTTCTCCTCGCGCCCCTCGGAGGCGCCGACCGTGGACACGATGACGCCGTCGGCGAGGAACTTGTCGGCGATGCGCGCCGCCTGATCGAGCAGGCCGCCCGGGTTGCCGCGCAGATCGAGCACGAGCCCCTTCAGCTGGCCCTTGCTGCGCAGCCCGTCGAGCGCGGCGTCGAGCTCCGCGGTCGAGGTCGCCTGGAACGTCTTGAGCCGGACGTAGCCGACGCCGCCCTCGAGGGCGCGCGACTCGACGGACCTCACCTTGATCACCTCGCGGGTCAGCTCGAAGGCCTTCGGCCCCTGCCACCCTCCCTCGCCCTCGCGGGTCACCCACACGGTGACCGGGGTGCCGGGATCGCCGCGGAGCCTCCGCACAGCGTCGTCGAGCGGCATGTTGAGCGTCGACTCGTTGTTGATCTTCACGATCCGATCGAGCCGCTTGAGGCCCGCCCTGCCCGCGGGCGTGTCGGGCATCGGGTTCAGGACGGTGAGCATCTGGTCGCGGATCGAGATCACGACGCCGAGCCCGCCGAACGCGCCCGACGTGGAGAGGTTCATCTCCTTGTACGCCTCGGGGCTCAGGAACGACGAGTGCGGGTCGAGCGTGTGCAGCATGCCGTTGCACGCGGCGTACTCGACGTCCCGCAGATCGACCTCCGTGCCGCGGAGGTTCTTCTGGAGGAAGGTGAAGACCTCACGGAGGCGCGCGGAGACGTCCCAGGGGCCCTGGATGTTGTCGATCCGGAACTTCTTCTCGCTGGTCTCGACGCGGACGGTGACCTCGTTGGGATCCTCGTTGAGGACGATCACCTGCGCGACGTCGCGCTGGACGGCGTTGAGCGCC
Source organism: Sorangium sp. So ce327 (assembly GCF_051530205.1). NCBI lineage: Bacteria > Pseudomonadati > Myxococcota > Polyangiales > Polyangiaceae > Sorangium > Sorangium sp. So ce327. The sequence continues at coordinate 9,351,053 of NZ_CP150330.1, forward strand.
GACAGCAGCATCTCCTTCGGCTTGACGCGATCCGGCTCGACGTACTTGTCCCGGATCATCTTCAGCGTCTCGTTGACGGCCTCGAGGCGCGTGAGGTCGTACGGCGCCTTGGCCACCTGCCCGGTGACCGCGAGCGCCGGCTCGAACCCGCGCCAGAGCCCGCCAGGGCCGAACTGAAGGACGAAGTACGCTGCCAGCGGGAACGCGGCGGAGACGACGAGCGCCTTGGCGACGCGCTCCAGAGGTCGGTGAGGCATACGGCGATCGAGTATAGACGCACCCCAGCGAGCGTCGACCGACGTCGGCGCGCGATCGCCCCGATCGCCCCCGAACGCCGCGTTCCAGCGCGGGCGCTACACGGGCTTCTGCGTGTCTTCTTGCTTCTCTTCGGGCTTCGCCGGCAGCTGCTTGGCGGGATCCTCTTCCTCGTCGTCGCGGATCCCCTTCTTGAAATTCCGGATGCCCTCGCCGATCCCCTTCCCGATGTCAGCGATCCTCCCCGCGCCGAAGAGGAGCAAGGCGAGGCCGATGAGCAGAGCGATTTCGAGCGGTCCGATGCGGCCCATAGCGTTGATCCCTTGAAGGCTGCCGCGCGCTCGGCGGCAGGTCGGCGGGCCACGGCCCGGTTTGCGTCGACCCATACCACCCATCCTCCGCACCGGCAACGCAGCGGTTCGAAGCGCTGAGACCCGTGCTAGGCTCGCGCACCGGCTTCGCTGGAGGAGAGACGAGGCGCGTGTGCACCCGCTCACTCCGCCAGCGGTTCACAAATCAAGACCGGCTCGACGACCCACACGGGATCGCCGGCCGGACGGCCCGGACGCCAGCCTCGGATGAGGCCGGCGGTGATCCATGGCTTGAGCCCTCGCAGGCTTCGCGACAGTCGACACGGGGAAAACACGATGCCGATGAACCGCTTGAATCGAAAGGCAGCGCATTGTCTGGCAGGAGCGTCGGTGGCCGCGGCGGTGCTCGCCGGCGCCGCCGGGCGCGCGGGCGCTCAGGAGGCGAGCGAGGGCGACACGGTGAGCGTCGACGGCAAGGGGATCGTCGGAGGCGCGCTGCTCGGCGGCGAGGTCGTGATGCTGACCATGGGGGCGATCGGGGTCGAGCGCGCCTGGCCGTACCTCGTGTTCGGCGGGCTCGGCGCGGTGGGCGGCGGCGTCGCCGGCTACTTCGTCGAGGCGGCGGATCCGCCCGCGGAGGTGCCGCTCTACATGCTCGCCGGCGGCATGGCGCTGGTCATCCCGACCCTCGTCGTCACCCTGAACGCCACCGCGTACAAGCCCCCCGACTCCGACCAGAGCGAGCCGATCCGCAACGAGCCGGCCGCCGAGCCCCCGCAGCCGGGGATCAACGTCCAGCTCACGACGGACGCCGCGCAGATCCTCCGGCGGGCCCGCCGGGAAGAGCCCCGGCTCGGCCTCGTCGACATCACGCCGCGCCGGGTCGCGCTCGGCGTGCCCGCGCTCTCGTTCAAGCCGCTCTACTCGCAGGACGAGATGTTCAAGTTCGGCGTGGCGCAGGGGCACGAGGTCCGCGTCCCCGTCCTCCGGGCGACCTTCTGAGGGGCCCGGGGTCGCCCCGGGCGGCGGCGCGGGGCAGGCGCCCCCCTGCCCCGCGCGCCGGTCTCTGTGCCGATCCCTACGCTCGGCGTTAGGCTCTCGCCGTGGCCGACCTCCACGATCCTCCGCTCCCCTGGTCCACGCGGCTCTGGTTCGCCTTCGCCTGCTTCTTCCGCGTGCTGTTCGATTCCCAGTTCGCCGCGCGGGCCTGGCAGGCGCGCGCGGCGGCCGCCGCCCTGCCGCCGGCCGAGCGCGCTGAGCCGCGACGGCTCGAGCGAGATCGCGCAGGCGGCGCGCCCGCCGCCCCCGAGGCCGCCGCGGCTGCGGCGAGCGAGCCCGCCCCCGCGCCGGTCGCCGCCCCCGCGCCGCACGCCGCGCCCGCGGTGAGCTCGGCGCTCCAGCTGCTCTCGCTGCTCCAGCGCGAGGGGCGGCTCGTCGACTTCCTCGAGCAGGACATCGCCTCGTTCGGCGACGCGGACGTCGGCGTGGCGGCGAGGATGGTCCACGAGGGCTGCCGCAAGGCGCTGCGCAGCCACGCGAAGCTCGCGCCCGTGCGGCGCGAGGACGAGGGGGAGAAGGTGACGCTCGAGGCCGGCTACAACCCCTCCGAGATCAAGCTCATCGGCAACGTGTCCGGGACCGCGCCCTACAGAGGGGTGCTGCGCCACCGGGGCTGGCGCGCCGACGACGTCTCGCTGCCGACGCCGGTCGCCGGCCACGACGCCAGCATCATCGCCCCCGCGGAGGTCGAGCTATGAGCGCGCGCTACATCATCGGCATCGATCTCGGCACCACCCACTGCGCGCTCGCCTACGCGCCCCTGCCCGAGGACGGAGCCGACGCGCGGCTCACGCCGTCGCCCGAGGTGATGGCGGCCCCGCAGCTCGTGGCGCAGGGGACGCTCGAGGCGCGCACGCTCCTGCCCTCCTTCATGTACATCCCTCACGAGAGCGAGGGCCCGCAGGCGCTGCCCTGGGACGCCGAGCGGCGCTTCGCCGTCGGCGAGCACGCCCGCGCGCGCGGCGTCGACGTGCCGGCGCGCCTCATCTCGAGCGCGAAGAGCTGGCTCAGCCACGCTGGCATCGACCGGCGCGGCTCGACGCTCCCGCTCGGCGCGCCCGAGGACATCGAGAAGATCTCGCCCGTCGAGGCGTCGTGGCGGTACCTCGAGCACCTCACCGAGGCGTGGGATCACCTGTTCGCGAAGGACGATCCGGCGCTCGCCCTCGCGAAGCAGGAGATCGTGATCACGGTGCCCGCGTCGTTCGACGCCGCCGCGCGCGATCTCACCGTCGAGGCGGCGAGCGCCGCGGGGTTCGAGGACCTCACCCTGCTCGAGGAGCCGCAGGCCGCCGTGTACGCCTGGATCGACGCGGCCGGCGAGGCGTGGCGCAAGCACCTCCAGCCGGGCGACGTGCTGCTCGTGATCGACGTCGGCGGCGGGACCACCGACTTCTCCGCGATCGCCGCGGTCCCGCGCGACGGCTCGCTCGAGCTCGTCCGCGTGGCGGTCGGCGACCACATCCTGCTCGGCGGCGACAACATGGACCTCGCGCTCGCGCACGTCGTGAAGGCGAAGCTCGCCGCCGAGGGCAAGGAGCTCGATCGCTGGCAGATGACGTCGCTCACCCACGCCGCGCGCGTCGCGAAGGAGCGGCTGCTCGGCGATCCGTCGATCAGCGAGGCGCCGATCGCGATCGCCGGCCGCGGCTCGAAGCTGCTCGGGGCGGCGATCCGGACCGAGCTCACGCGCGACGAGATCACCCGGACGCTCGTCGACGGGTTCTTCCCCGAGGTCCCCTCGTCCGCGCGCCCCGCGACCCGCGCGCGCGCCGGCCTGACGCAGCTCGGCCTCCCGTACGCGCAGGACCCGGCGATCACCCGCCACCTGGCCGCGTTCCTGGGGCGCCAGGCCGGCGCGACGTCGAAGCTTCCGGGCTTCGCCCCGCAGGGAGGAGCGAACGCCGAGCCCGGCCGAGCGCCGCTCCTCCTGCACCCGACGGCGGTGCTCTTCAACGGGGGCGTCATGAAGAGCGCGGCGCTGCGCGAGCGGCTGGTCGCGACGCTCGGCGCCTGGCTCGAGCAGGACGGCGCGCCCCGGCCGCGGGTGCTCCCGAGCGACGACCTGGATCTCGCTGTCGCGCGCGGCGCCGCCGCCTACGGCCTCGCGCGGCGCGGCCGCGGGCTCCGGATCCGCGGCGGGACAGCGCGGGCCTACTACGTGGGCATCGAGGGGGCCGTCCCCGCGGTGCCCGGCCTGGAGCCGCCGATCACGGCGCTCTGCCTCGCGCCGTTCGGCATGGAGGAAGGCACCGAGGCGACGCTGCCGCCGCAGGAGTTCGGCGTCGTGGTCGGCGAGCCGGTGCGCTTCCGCTTCTTCAGCTCGTCGGTGCGCCGGGATGACCAGGCCGGGACCGAGCTCGAGAGCTGGAAGCCCGGAGAGCTCGAGGAGCTCTCGCCGATCGAGGTCACCTTGCCCGCGGAGGGCCGCCGGGAGGGCGACATGGTGCCGGTGCAGCTGCGCGCGTCGGTCACCGAGGTGGGGACGCTGCTCCTGGAGGCGATCCCCCGGGAGGCGCAGAAGCCGAACGAGCGCTGGCGGATCGAGCTGTCGGTGCGCGCCGAGGCGTGAGCGCGGGGGTGCCCGACATGGCACCGACGATTCGCAGGCTCCGCGTCGTCCATTCGACGAGATACACCTACGATCGCCCGGTGGAGCGCAGCGTGCACAAGCTGCACCTCTGCCCGGTGCACGACTGGGATCAACGGGTGCTCTCGCACACGCTCACGATCGATCCCGGCGTGACCACCATGGAGTTCGAGGACGTCTTCGGGAACCGGACCACACGCTTCGAGATCACCGCCCCGTATACCGCGCTGACGATCTCGGCCGACTCGACCGTGGAGCTCTGCGACGCCGATCCGTTCGCGTTCGCGAAGAAGAAGATCCGGCCCGCGTTCCCCCTCGTCTGGATGCCGTGGGAGCAGGCGATCATCGCGCCGTACGTGCGCCCGGCGGAGCTCCCCGACACCCGGCTCCAGGCGCTCTTCGATTACGCCATGTCGTTCGTCGAGAAGAACGACGCGGACCTGATGGAGACGCTCTTCGCGATCAACTTGACCCTCTTCCGCGAATACCAGTACGTGCCGGGCTCGACGAACCTCGCGACCACCCCGTATGACGTCTTCGTGAACCGGCGCGGGGTCTGCCAGGATTTCGCGAACCTGTTCATCTGCATGGCGCGGCTGCTCGGCATTCCGGCGCGCTACGTGTGCGGATATCTCTATACCGGCAACGTCGGCGCGAGCCGCGCCGGCTCCGACGCGACCCACGCGTGGGTGCAACTCTACATCCCGAACATCGGCTGGAAGGGGTTCGACCCCACGAACGGCGTGCTGGCCAGCCTCGACCACGTGCGGGTCGGTTACGGCCGCAACTACATGGACGTAACGCCGACAGCGGGGACGCTCTACACGGCCGCCACCGAGATAATGAACGTCGATGTGACGGTGAGCGAGGTCGACTAGGTCTCTCCGCACGATCGCCCGCGCACCGACAGGCGCCTGTCGCGCCGAGCACACAGCGACAGCGGAGAGCGCGAAACCGCGGCCGCGGGCGAGGCAGGCGTCCCGCCCCTCCCTGCGGCCGCAGCGCGAAGCGCCGAAGGTCGCTCGGACGGATCCGCGAGACCTCGGCGCGTCGCGATCACTGGCCGTCCTGGAGACAGGCGGTGCCCTGCTCGATGCACGCGCCCTCAGCGGTGGTGGCCGCCGCGGTACCGCACGCCTCGCACTCGGCGTCCGGTGCCTCGTCCGAGTTCGGGTCGCACGCGGCAAAGCAGGGGTCGCCCTCCGCCGCGCCACACGTCTCGCAGATACAATCCGTGACCGCCTGGTATTTCGGAATCGAGGACTCGCAAAGGTCCGCCGGGTCGGCGTTGGCCACGAGAGGCGCTGAGCAAGTCACACACTCCTCGCTGCCGCCCGTGCCACCGCCACCGCCCTCGCCGCTGCCGCCCTCGCCGCTGCCGCCCGTGCCGCCCGTGCCGCCGCCGCCGCCCTCGCCGGCCGAGCTGCTCGCGGTGGTCCCGCCGCCCGAGCCCGTCTCGGTGTCGTCCCCGCAACCCGCGGAGAAGGCGGTCGCGCCAAGGATGAGAGCCATCGAGCCAATGCTGACAAGATTAATATTACGCATGTTGTCCTCCGGCGCGCTCGAACGAGCGCCCGTCGTCGATCGTCGCTTCGTCTGTCAGTCCCAAGGGGACTCGCCGGTCGCGACAACCCCCGCGTGCCGGCGGCGGCACACTACTCCACCCAGGCTGTGACGCTCAACTATCTTCCATGCGACGCGCGAAAACAGCTGTCCGCGCCTCGCCCGGTCGAGCGACCCAAAACACCATGGCATGCGCGTTGAGGACGAGCCCACCAGCGCCCGCGGCTCGGGGATCGCCTGACTCCGACGCCCGGACGAAACCACACCGAAATCGCGCGTCACGAACCGCGCGCATCGCCGTGGCCGGGGGCTCGCGGCTCACGCTCGCGGCGAGCGTCGCAGCGAATGCCGCAAGTCGCGAGTTCCGAGCCTCCTTGTGCTCCACGGAACGCCGCGCCGTCGCCGGGATCGCCGTCGCCCGCGCCGCGCGCTGCCCGCAGCGCTGCGCGATCTCGATGCCTCGCGCGAATCTGGAGATGGCGGCGGACGCCGCCGGGAGCGCGCGCCTTTGACGACTTGAAGGTGGAAGTTGGAAAGCGCTCGTGACAGCGGCCCTGGAGCTCGGATCTGCTATGATCAGAGGCGCGGCGCCTGCGTCGCGCGCGATCGCAGAGCCCGGCCTCGCGCTGCGATCGCGCGCGACGGGCGCCAGCGATACGGCCCCACGCGCGCCGCGCAGCGACGCGCGGGGCTCGTCGCGCGTCACGGGGGGAGGGCACGATGAGCATTCGTCTGCGCGTGTTGCGCGTGTTGCGCGTGTGTCTGGCGGTGACGCTCGCGGGCCTGTGCGCCTGCGCGAGCACGTCTGTGCAATGGCCCTCGCCGGAAGGGCAGCCGAAGCTCCCGCCCCCACGGGAGATCAACGCCGTCGCGCGGCCGGACGCCGCGCGCTGCGCGGCGATCGTCGGGGCCACGCTCATCGACGGCCGGGGAGGGCCGCCCGTGCGCGACGCTGTCGTCGTGGTCCGCGGCGACCGCATCGTCGCCGCGGGCGCGCGCGGCGCCACCGACGTCCCGGCCGGCGCGGAGGTCGTCCCCGGCGCGGGGCTCTGGGTGCTGCCCGGCCTCATCGACGCGCACTTCCACCTCGACGCCGATGACGGGTTGCCCGGCGTCGTCCTGCAGCGCGGCGTCACCTCGCTGCGCGAGCCGGGGAACTGGATCGAGGCGTACGACGCCGCGCGCAGGCTCGGCCCGACGCCGCGGCTCTTCCTGGCGGGGCCGCTGCTCGACGCGCCGTATCCGGCCTATCCAGAGAGCGCGATGCTTGTGCGCGACGCGGCCGAGGCGCGCTGGGCCGTCGATCAGCTGGTCGAGCGCGGGGCGTCGGCGATCAAGGTCTATTTCCGCCTGCCCCTAGGGCTCGTCGAGGAGGTCGCCAAGGCCGCGCACGCGCGCGGGGTGATCGCCGTCGCCCACCTCGAGACCGTCGACGCCGCGGCCGCGGTCCGCGCCGGGCTCGACGGCATCGAGCACATCACGTCGCTCGGCACGGCCCTCGTGCCGCCGCGCGAGGCGGAGCGCTACCGCCAGTCGGTGATCGCCGACAACGACGCGCGCTTTCCGGGGCGCTTCGAGGTCTTTCGCGGCATCTCCCTCGGCGCGCCGCGGACCCGAGCGCTGCTCGGGCTGCTCGCGGCGCGGGGCACCTTCCTCACCCCGACGCTCGCCATCTTCGAGCGCCGCGCCGGCGACGCGGGCGCGACGGAGACCCAGGTGCGCGGCTTCGAGAACATGATGAAGCTCACCCTCGCGGCGCGCCGCGCCGGGGTGCGGGTGGTCGTCGGCTCCCACGGCAAGGCGCCGGGCGCCGACCGAGGGTGGGCCTACCAGCACGAGATGGAGCTGCTCGTCGAGAGCGGCCTCTCGCCCATGGAGGTCCTCGTCGCTGGCACGCTGGAGAACGCCAGGTACTTCCGCGCCGACGACCGGCTCGGCAGCGTCGAGCCGGGCAAGCTCGCCGACCTCGTCCTGATCGAAGGCGACCCGCTCGCGGACATCCGGGCGATGCGGCGCGTGAAGCGGGTGATGCTGAACGGGAGGTGGATCGGCCCAGCTCATGCCGAGTGAGCCGCGCGCGGCCGCCGCGGGCTCGGCGCGCGCGCTACGTGGAGTTACGTGGAGCTGCGCGGACAGGGCGAGCGCACGCGGAGCGCGCCGCCGCCATCGCGCGGCGCGCTCCGACAGAGGGCCTTCAGCCCATCTCGATCTCGACGCGCACCGTCGAGCCGGCCGGCGACAGGGGAATCACGTTCCCCGCGACGGTCTTGCCGTCCACGGTCAGCTTCTTCACGCCCTTGCACACCCCCGAGTTCTTGACGCTGATCTCGTAGGTGGCGCCGCGGAAGCGGCGGGAGATGGAGAAGCTCTTCCACGCCTTGGGCACGCAGGGATCCAGCTTCAGGCCGTCGTACTGGGGCTGCACGCCGAGGATGCCCTGGCTGACGGACACGAACGTCCAGGCCGCGGTGCCGGTGAGCCAGGCATTCTTGGCTTCACCGAAGACCGGGGCGTCCTTGCCGGCGATCATCTGCGCATAGACGTAGGGCTCGGCGCGATAGGTCTCGATCTGGCTCTCCTTGGCCGAGGGGCAGATGGAGAGATAGTACTCCAGCGCGCGCTCCCCTTCGCCCAGGAGACACCAGCCGAGGTGGATCCAGGTGTTGTTGTGGCAGAAGATGCCCGCGTTCTCCTTCACGCCCGGCGGATACGAGGTGACCTCGCCGAGCTCGAGGTGATAGGTCGAGTACGCGGGCTGCTGCAGGACGATGCCGTTCTTCGTGTAGAGGTGCTTGTGCACGCTCTCCATCGCCTGCTTGGCGCGGCCGTTGTCCGCGCCGGCGCCGCCAAGGACGCACCAGCCCTGGCTCTCGATGAAGATCTTCCCCTCCTCGTTCTCCTTGCTCCCGACAGGCCGGCTCTCGGCGTCGTAGGCGCGGCGGTACCACTCGCCGTCCCAGGCCTCCTTCTCGACAACGGCCAGCATCTCGGCGTACTGCTCGCGCATGCGCGCCGCGTCGGACTTCTGGCCCATCCAGTCGTACAGGGCGGCCATCTCGCGGCTGGCATAGAGGAAGAGGCCGGCGATCATCACGGACTCGGCCTTCGAGTCCTTCACGTCGCCCGCGGTCTGGAAGCTCTCGTTGGGCTCGGTGCTGAAACAGTTCAGGTTGAGGCAGTCGTTCCAGTCCGCGTGGCCGATCAGCGGCAGGCCGTGCGGGCCCCGCTTCTTCATCGTGTAGGCGATGGACGTCTCCAGGTGGTGAAGGAGGTCCTCCTTGGAGCCCGGCTTGTCGGCGTAGCCCACCGCCTCCTTGAGGATGCCCTTGTCGCCGGTCTCCTTGATGTACGCGCACGTGGAGAGGATCAGCCACAGGTGATCGTCGTAGAAGTCGCCGCCGATGTCGGCGTTCCCCTTCTTCGTCAGCGGCTGATACTGGTGGTAGCAGGTGCCGTCGCTGAGCTGGGTGGCTGCGATGTCGAGGATGCGCTGGCGGGCGCGCTCGGGGACGAGGTGCACGAAGCCCAGGAGATCCTGGTTCGAGTCGCGGAAGCCCATGCCTCGGCCGATGCCGGTCTCGTACATGCTGGCCGACCGAGAGAGGTTGAAGGTCGCCATGCACTGGTACTGATTCCAGGTGTTGAGCATGCGTGTCGCGTGCTCGTCCGGGCAGTCGGCCTGGAAGTTCGAGAGGATCCCGGCCCAGTCCGCCTTCAGCTGGGCGAACGCGCCGTCCACGACGCCGGGCGCCGAGTACTTGGCCAGGATCTCCTTGCCCTTCTGCTTGTTCAGGACGAAGGGCGCCTTGAACTTGGGCAGGTCCCCGTGGTCCACGTACGAGAGCACGAAGCTCAGCGTCTCGCTCGCGCCGGGCTCGAGCGAGAGGCTCACCTGGTGGCTGCCGATCGGGTTCCAGCCGAACGCCTTGGAGTTCGTGGCCTTCCCCCTGGCCGGCACCTGGGCCTCGTGGAGGCCGTGGTGGACGCTGCCGCAGAAGGCGTCACGGCTCGTGTCGAAGCCGTCGATGGCGCGCGTGCAGGCGAAGAGCGTGTAATGGGAGCGGCGCTCGCGGAACTCGGTCTTGTGGTAGATGGCGCTCCCCTCGATCTCCACCTCACCGATGGAGTAGGTGCGCTGGTAGTTCGTCATGTCGTTGAGGGCCTCGAAGAAGCAGAACTCCTGATAGGAGAACAGCTGGATGTCCTTCTTCGCGCCGCTCTTGTTGGTGACCCGGGTGCGCCAGATCTCCACGTTCTCGCCGGGAACGATGAAGTAGAGCACCTCTACCTCGACGCCGTTCTTCTCGCCCGTGATCTTCGTGTAGCCCAGGCCGTGGCGGCACTCGTAGCGATCGAGGGCCGTCTTGAGGGGCTTCCACATGGGGTTCCACACGACCCCGCCGTCGTTCACGTACAGGTAGCGCCCGCCGAGGTCCATCGGCACGTTGTTGTACCGGTAGCGCGTGAGCCGGCGCAGCTTGGCGTCCTTCCAGAACGTGTAGCCGCCCGCCGTGTTGGTGCAGAGGCCGAACATCTCGTCCGAGCCCAGGTAGTTGAGCCAGGGCAGCGGCGTGTCGGGCCGGGTGATGACGTACTCGCGGCTCTCGTCGTCGAAGTGGCCGTACTGATTGCTCATGGACGCGCGGTCTCCGTGGATAGCGACAGAAAAAAACCCGGAGGCAGCGCTGCCCCGGGTCGGATAAGCCGATGATTGTCAGGCCTGGGGCCTCCGAGCGAGCTCAGAGGGTCGCCACTCTAGACCACGGCACCTCCGCTTGTCAACGGGGCCTGGGGGCGCGCCTCGCTCGCAGAGCCGCGTATCCGCCGCTTCAACCTGCTTTGAACGTGTCGTAACGGCCGGTGCGCGGCGCGACGCGCGCCTCCAGCGCGGCGCGCTCGGCGGGCGGCATCGGGAAGGAGAGGGACCGCGCGCCCAGGTTCTCCCGCACCTCGGCGATCGACGAGCAGCCGATGATCACCGTGTCGGCGTGGCTGGCCGCGTAGCGGATGAGCTCGGTCGCGCTCGCGGCGCGATCCTGGAGCAGGCGGCCCGCGGCCATGATCTTCATGCCGATGACGCCGACGCCGCGCCGCCGCGCCTCCTCGACCACGGTCGTCAGGAACGGGAGCCGCGCCGGATCTGCGGGGTTGACCGCGCAGAGCACGGTATCCACAGGATAACGCCGCATCGCCTCCAGGAGGATCCGCGGGTCGTGGTGGCCGGTGATCCCGACGTGGCGCACGCGGCCGTCCGCCCTGGCCTGCTCCACGGCCTCGATGGCGCCCCGCTTGCCGAAGATGGCGTCGAGCTCCTCGAGCTCCCGCAGATCGTGCAGCTGCCATGAATCGAGGTGGTCTGTCCCGAGCCGACGCAGGCTGTCGTCGAGCAGCCGCAGCGCGCCGTCGCGATCGCGCGCGTGGGTCTTGGAGGCGAGGAAGACCTGCTCGCGCGCCTTCGGGCCGGCGGCGCGGAAGGCTTCACCGTAGTAGTCCTGGCTCTGCTGGTATGCAGGCGCGGTGTCGCAATACCTGACCCCGAGGCGCAGGGCCTCCAGGATCACGGGCACCGCCTCGCGGTGACGGCCGGTCGTCCGGAGGATCCCCTCGCCCCCGAGCGACACCGGCTCCACCTGCGCGCCCGTCCGCCCGAGCGTGCGCGCCGGCGCTTCACCGGCCGCAGGCGCCGCAGGCGACGGGCAGCCGGCTGCCCCGACCGCCACGGCCGCTGCGGTCGTGGCGACCGCTCCCAGCACGCCACGACGGCCACCGTCGGCACTTCCCGTCTCGCTCGGCTCGCGCATACGGCCCTCCTTGGAGAGGACTCTACCAACCGACAGGTCGAACGTAAACCGAGGCCTGGATCTTCGGCGAGAACGGCGCCGACGCCGCGCGCGGCGAGGGTCCGGCACCTGGTTGTACGCGCGATGGCCGGCCTCGCGCCGGGCACGGCTTCAGGCCTCGGCAGAGCCGAGCTCAGCGGGCCACCGATTCGACCGCCCACGACCTCAGGGACGAGCCTTGGGCACGCGGAAGTGGCCGCCTGTCGCTCGCTACCACCGGTCGTCGGGGTCGTCGCCGTCCGACCGATCGTCGTCCTCGAACACCAGCCTGCCAATCACCACCTGGCGAACCGTCGTGGGGTAATAGGCCGTGACGGCGGCCGTGCTCCACGTGTGCCCGACGATGGTTTCCGAGGTGTTCATGTAGAGCCGCATCGTCCCGTAGCCGGCGCCGGAGGCGCCCCGGCCGCTCGAGGCGTACCTGGAGTCGGACGAGCCGTGGTGCGTGCTCGTCGAGTCGACGATGCTCACCTCGAACTGGAGTGTGCCCGCGACGAGGGGTGTGACGGGGAGCTTCGCCCTCGGCGCCCGGCGGAGGATCGCGACGTGCCCGGTCGACGACGCGCCTGCGGGGTAGCGGATGGCGATGATGTCGGCGGCGCGCGCGTCCTTGGGGTCGTGGATCCTCTCGAATCCGTTCTCCTCGACGATGGCGTCGTAGTAGGCAGCCGCGCTCGGGCTCCGGCTGCCCAGCCAGTCGTTGAGCGACGCTTCGGTGAAGCCGTAGCCCCGCTTGAGCAGCTCCGTCAGGAAGGTGGCGCACTGCGTCCGGTTCGCGTAGCGCCGCGCGCCTGCCACACCGGCCCAGCTGATGAAGCTGGGGCTCGAGTTGTATTCGTTGTTCTCAGGGCTGATGTTGTCCACGAGGCTCTCCGCCCACCTGAGATGGTCGGCGTGATGCGCATCGGCGGTGCGCGGCGAAAGCCACGCGAGCCCCGGAAGGACGAGACAAGCGATCTCCAGCATACGACGACGAACGCTCGCCATGATCCACCTTGCAATGCAGTGAGTTGCTCGAACTGGCGCGTCGCACTCAGCGCGCGGATTCCCGTGATGTATTAAGTACGATCGAGAGGCGCCGTTCAATACAAATTTGCAACACAACCATCTTTGGGAGTCGCTTGTCCCACAGGCGCACAGACGGACAGGCGTCCTCGCGCTCGCGCGCCGACGTCGACGAAATCAGTCGATTTCGAATGAGGGACTGTGTTAACCTGGCCTGTTGTTCCGATGCCCGGATGGCCGGGGGAGCAGGCGTGGGGAGGAGCGTGTCGGACCTGGAGCGACGAGCGGGCGGCCTCGATCGGCCGCCAGCAGGTCACTTCGACTTGATGCGGAACTCCACGCGCCGGTTCATGGCGCGGCAGCCCTCGTCGTTCGTGAAGCAGAGCGGCGCGCCGGCGCCATACCCCGGCGCCGTCATCGGCGTCGCGACGCCGCGCTGGACGAGGTAGCGGACGACGGCGTTCGCGCGGCGCTCGGACAGCTTGATGTTGTGCTCCACGCTGCCCTGGTTGTCCGTGTGCCCCTCGACCGTGAGCGCGGTGATCTCCGGGTGCGTCCGCAGGATGTTCGCCACCGCGTCGAGGACCGAGAACGACTCCGGCCGGATCTCGTCCTTGTCGAGGTCGTAGAAGATCGGCCGGGCGATCTTGATGCGATCCCCCTCGATGACCGCCTCGGCTGGCGCCGCCGGCTGGACGGCCACGGGAGGAGGAGGCGGCGGCGGCGCCGCGCTCGCCGCCACCGACATCTCGGTCTTCGCCGACCCGCACCCCGCCGCAAGGGCGCCCAGGACCACAAGCCAGATCGCTCGGTTCGCTCGCATTTCGCGGCTCTAGCACGGGGAATCGCCCGGAAGAACCGGAACAAGTACGCCGACCCCGCCTACAGCTCCCGCGCGGGCGCACGCGACCGGAGGACGGGTGCGGCGGCGGTGCCCCCTGCGACGGCCCCCCGCGCGAGCCGGCGCGGCGGCGCGCCGGACCTGCGGAATGCGCCGCGGCGATCCAGTATCGTTGCTGCGCGCACGCATGTCCGCCCCCGCGAAGAGCCCGAGCCTGATCGTCGGAATCGACCTCGGCACCACGCACACCGTCGTGGCGTGGGCCGATCGCGACGCCGATCCCGGTGCGATCCGCGTCTTCTCGATCCCGCAGCTCGTGACCGCCACCGAGATCGAGGCGCGCCCGCTGCTGCCGTCCCTGCTCTACGCGCCCCTCCCCGGCGAGGCGCAGGCCGATCCTTTCGGCGACGCGCCCTTCGCGATCGGCGAGCACGCGCGCCGGCGCGGCGGCGAGATCCCCGGGCGGCTCGTCGCCTCGGCGAAGAGCTGGCTCTGCCACCCCGCCGTCGACCGCACGGCGCCCATCCTGCCCTGGGGCGCGGCCGAGGAGGCGGCCTCCCTGCCGCGCGTCTCACCGCTCGACGCGAGCGCCCGGATCCTCGCCCACGTGCGGCGCACCTGGGACGACGCGTTCCCGGAGCGCCCGCTCGCGGCCCAGGAGGTCGTGCTCACCGTGCCGGCCTCGTTCGACGAGGTCGCGCGCGAGCTCACGGTCGAGGCCGCCCGCCGCGCCGGCCTCTCGGCGCGGCTCCTCGAGGAGCCTCAGGCCGCGTTCTACGACTTCATGCGCCTCGCCGGCGCGGACGGCCTCGATGCCCTGCTCGCCCGCTCGGACGGCCAGGCGATGGTCCTCGTCTGCGACGTCGGCGGCGGCACGACGGATCTCTCGCTCATCCGGGTCGCTCGGGGCGCCGGCGCGGCCAAGGGCGACCCCGAGGTCTCCCGCGTCGCGGTCGGCCACCACCTCTTGCTCGGCGGCGACAACATGGACCTGGCGCTCGCCCACCTCTGCGAGCCGCGCCTCGTGGGCGCAGGGGAGAAGCTCGACCCGGCGCGCTTCGGCCAGCTCGTGCTGGCCTGCCGCGCCGCCAAGGAGCGCCTGCTCGCCGGCGGGGCCTCGTCCGGCGGCGCCGGCAGCGCCGCGCCTTCGCCGCCGGACGACGCGCCGGTCACGGTGCTCTCGCACGGCGCGCGGCTCGTGGGCGGCGCGCTGACGACGCGCCTCGGCCGCGACGAGGTCGAGGGCGTCGTGCTGGACGGCTTCTTCCCCGAGGCGCCGCGGGACGCCCGGCCGCAGCGCGGGCGGAGCGGGCTCGTCGCGTTCGGCCTGCCCTACGAGCGGGACGTCGCGATCACCCGGCACGTGGCCTGGTTCTTCGCGCGCCACGCCCCGGAGGCGCGAGGGCCGACCGCGCTGCTCCTGAACGGCGGCGTCTTCCGCGCCCGCCGCGTCGCGGAGCGCCTCGCGCAGGTCGTCGAGCGCTGGGGCGGCCCGCCGCTCGATCTGCTCCCGCACGCCGATCCCGACCTCGCGGTGGCGCGGGGCGCGGTCGCGTATGGCCTCGCCCTCGCGGGCCGCGGCGTGCGCATCGAGGGAGGCGCGGCGCGCGGCTACTACGTCGGCCTCGAGGCGCCCGCCGGCGGGGGGCCGCGGCCAGCCGTCTGTGTCGTGCCGCGCGGCGCGAAGGAGGGCAGCGTCCACGCGGCGGCCGGGCGGACGTTCGCGCTCGTCGTGGGGCGCCCGGTGCGGTTCGACCTGTTCGCGTCGGACGACGCGCGCGCCGATCGCGCGGGCGACCTCGTCCCCCTCGAGGACGACCGGTTCGAGGCGCTGCCGCCGATCGCGGTGGCGTTCGACGCGGGGGACGCGGCGCGCGCCGCGACCGGCAAGCAGGCGGAGGTGCGGGTGCAGATCGAGGGAGAGCTCACCGCGATCGGCACCCTGGATCTCGCCTGCGTCGAGGTGGACGCCGCGGCGCCGCGCCGCTTCCGGCTGGCGTTCCAGCTGCGCGAGGATGGCCGCGGCGCGCGCGCGACCGAGGCCGAGGGAGGCGCGCCGGGCGGCGCCCCGGCGGAGCGGGCGCAGGCGAGGCCTCACGCCGCGGCGGCGCCGGGCGGCAAGCGCCTCGACGAGGCCCGGGAGGCGATCGAGCGGGTGTTCGGCAAGGGGCGGCCCGACGTGGCGCCGCGGGAGGCGAAGAACCTCGTGCGCGAGCTCGAGCGTGTCCTCGGGGAGCGCGCCACCTGGACGACGGAGACCGCGCGGGCGCTGCTCGACACCCTCGTTTCGAGCGCGCGCTCGCGGCGGCGCTCGGCCGATCACGAGCGCGTGTTCTGGTCGCTCGCCGGCTACGGCCTCCGCCCCGGGTTCGGCGACGCGGGCGACCCGGCGCGCGTCGCCGCGCTCGCGCCGCTCTTCGCCGAGCGGCTGGCGTTCCCGCAGGAGGCGCGCTCCTGGCAGCAGTTCTGGATCGCCTGGCGCCGCATCGCGGGCGGCCTCGACGAGCCGCTGCAGGTCGCGATCCGGGATCTGGCGGATCCGTTCCTGGCCCCGGCCGAGCAGCGGCTGAAGAAGCCGAAGGGGGTGAAGCCGGAGGCGCTCGACGATCTGCTCGAGCTCTGCGCGTCGCTCGAGCGCGTGCCCGCCGGCCGAAGGAGCGAGCTCGGCGCGTGGATCCTGGAGCGCACATGGACCGACCGCGACGCGCGGCTCTGGGCGGCGATCGGCCGCCTCGGCGCGCGCGTGCCGGCCTACGCCAGCGTCCACCATGTGGTGTCGCCGGCGGCGGCCGAGCGGTGGATAGACCACCTGCTGCGCGAGAAGTGGCAGGAGCTGCCGTCCGCGGCGCCGGCCGCGGTGCAGCTGGCGCGCAGGACCGGGGACCGGGCGCGCGACGTCTCGGACCGGGTCCGCGGCGAGGTGGAGCGGCGGCTCGTCAAGGTGGGCGCACCCGAGGCGTGGCTCAAGGCGGTGCGCGAGGTGGTGGCCGTCGAGGAGTCCGAGCGCGCGGCGTTCTTTGGAGAGGGGCTGCCGGTGGGGTTGCGGCTTGTGAGCGAGTAGGAGCGGTCAGCGGCGAAGTCGGCCCCTGAACTGCACCCCGCTCTACTCGCCGGAAGCCGCCTCGATGCATGCATCGAGCTCCGGCGTCGCCCGCCAGCCGCACTCGCCCGACGCGCCCCGCTCGCACACGCTGTGCTCCTTGTAACACCCGTACTCCTCGAGCCACTCGCACGTGGTGACGATCTCCGCACCCTTGTCCGCGCAGATCTGCCCGCTGCAGCCCGTCGCCACGCACGGCGCAGCCTCGCCGCCGCCGATGCACGCTTCGAGCTCCGGCGTCGCCCGCCAGCCGCACTCGCCCGACGCGCCCCGCTCGCACACGCCGTGCTCCTTGTAGCACGCATACTCCTCACGGTACTCGCAGGTCGTGGCCACCTCCTCATCGGCGCAGACCTGACCGCTGCAGCCGGTCACCACGCACGGCGCAGGCTTGTCGCCGCCGATGCACGCCTCGAGCTCCGGCGTCGCCCGCCAGCCGCACTCGCCCGACGCGCCCCGCTCGCACACGCCGTGCTCCTTGTAACACGCGTACTCATCGCGCCACTCGCAGGTCGTGGCCACGTCCTCATCGGCATCGGCGCAGACCTGACCGCTGCAGCCGGTCACCACGCACGGCGCAGGCTCGCCGCCGCCAAGGCACGCCTCGAGCTCCGGCGTCGCCCGCCAGCCGCACTCGCCCGACGCGCCCCGCTCGCACACGCCGTGCTCCTTGTAACAGGCATATTCCTCCCGGTACTCGCAGTCCGTGACCACGTCCTCGTCCGCGCAGACCTGGCCGCTGCAGCCGGTCACCTGGCACGAGACCGGCTCGCCGCCCGCCACCCCACCTCCCCCAGGGCCTTCCCCCCCGCCCTCGATCGGGCCCTGACAGCCTTTGCCCTTGGCGCCGGTGAGCAAAGGTACGAAGAGCACGAGCATCGCAACGACAAGTCGGTGACGTTTGCTGAAAAGATCCATCGTCAAGCCTCCTATCAAATAGTGACGAACCTGCCATTCGGCAGCCGCAGGCGCCAGGATTCACACCTCGTGCCAAGCACGGCACCGGCGCATCCCCACGCATCCCCGCGCGCAGACGCGATGCTCCCGCGGTGACGAGCGGCTGCCCACAAGCCGCGTGAGCCGCCTCCAGGTCATGAGAGCTCACCCCGGGATCAGGGCATCGAACATCGCCACGGCGCACGCCTTGCGGGCAGGCCCATGACCGCCGGCAGCCCGCCGGCCGCACACTCTGGCACAAGCCACGGGAATACCCGCAAATTCCTTGGATCTTCCGTGGGGTTCCGCATGGCCCGTTATTTGCTGAGTGCGCCGGGCACGGGACCTGAACAGTGCACGCGCACCGGCGCAGACATGACGCCCTGTGTCTCGTCCTCAACGAGGTGAACTATGACCTTCCTGTCTAGAACTTACGCCGGCTGGCTCGTCCTCGCGACGGCGGCGGCCTCGGCCGGACTCACCGGCTGCGGGAAAGGCTCGACGGGGCCTTCCGAACCCGGCTCGACCGATTTCATCTCTGACAATCCGAGGGCAGGCGGTGGAAGAGATACGGCCGCCGATGGCGGCGAGGGCTCAGCGGGCACCGGAGGCGACGGCGCCCCGACCGCGCCCCCGGCCGACGGCGACGCCGAGCGCGCGATCACCGAGGCCGACATCATCCAGGTCAAGGACGGCAAGCTCTACGCGCTCTCGCAGTACTCGGGGCTCAGCATCATCGACATCTCCCGGCGCGACCGGCTGAGCCTCCTCGGGCGCTACCGGGCGAGCGGGATCCCCTTCGAGATGTACCTGCGCGACGGGGTCGTCTACGCGATGTTCTCGTCGTGGACCCAGTACATCTACGACGCGGCCACCGGCGAGTACTCGTATGAGCAATCGAGCCACATCGAGGCGCTCGACGTCTCCAACCCGGCGGCTATCCAGCAGATCGGCTCGTTCGACCTGCCGGGCGCCATCTCCGACTCGCGCATCGTCGGCGACGTGCTCTATACCGTCACGTTCGAGGACGGCGGTTGCTGGGGGTGCAAGGAGTCGCGGAACACCACGGTCACCTCCCTGGCCGTCAGCGACCCCGCCGAGATCGCCGTGGTCGATCAGCTGAGCTACGACGACGACCCCAACGACTACGGGTGGCAGCGCAGCGTGAGCGTCACCCAGGACCGCATGTACATCGCGGGCATCGAGTGGGACGGCACCGACGAGGGGCACTCCACCATCCAGGTCGTCGACATCTCCGATCCCGGCGGCGCGCTCGTCGAGGGCGCGAGCGTCGAGGCCGTCGGCCAGATCCAGAGCCGCTGGCAGATGGACGAGCACGAGGGCGTCCTCCGCGTCGTCAGCCAGCCCGGCCTCTGGCGGACCGACGCGCTGCCCGGCGTCCAGACCTTCGCCGTCGCGTCCTCGCAAGAGCTGACGCCCCTCGGCTTCACCGAGCTCACCCTGCCCAGGCCCGAGACGCTGCGCTCCGTGCGCTTCGACGGCGACCGCGCCTACGCGATCACGGCGGAGCAGACCGACCCGCTCTTCACCATCGATCTGAGCGATCCGGAGCACCCCGCCCAGCTCGGCGAGCTCGAGATGCCCGGCTGGGTCTACCACATGGAGCCGCGCGGCGACCGGCTGCTCGCCCTCGGCTTCGACAACGCCGCCACCGACGGCGCGCTCCACGTCTCGCTCTTCGACGTCTCCGACCTCGCGAAGCCCACGATGCTGGAGCGCGTCCATTTCGGCGGCGACTGGGCGAGCTTCGCCGAGGGCCAGGACCGGATCCACAAGGCCTTCACCATCCTCGACGATCTCGGCACCATCCTCGTGCCGTACAGCGGCTGGGACATCGACGAGGCCGAGGGCTGCGGCTCGTACGAGAGCGGCGTCCAGCTCGTCGACTTCACGGCCGACACGCTCACGAAGCGCGGCTCGGCGCCGGCGCGCGGCCAGGCGCGCCGCGCCTTCGTCCACGACACGCGGCTCTTCGCCGTCTCCGACCAGGAGGTCGGGACGTTCAACATCGATGATCGCGACGCCCCGGTCGAGGCCGCCGACCTGGCCCTGGCGACGGTCGTCAGCAACACGGTGGCCACCGGCGATCTCGTGGTCCGCATGGGCGCGGACTGGTGGACACAGGCCGCGGAGCTCGAGGTCGTGTACGCCGCGGACCCGGGGCGCGCCGAGCCGATCGGCAAGCTCGACCTCTCGACGCTGGCCTCCGGATCGAAGAGCGACTGCTATGGATCCGGCCTCTCCAGCGCGCAGCTCTTCGCGCACGGGCAATACGCCTACCTGCTCTGGCCCTCGTACACGGACTCGTCGAAGACGAGCCTCGCCGTCATCGATCTCACGAACCCCGAAGCCCCCCGGATCGCGAGCCAGCGCGATCTGCCGTTCACCAGCAACGCGCTCTACTATAACGGGTACTACGGCAGGATCGTCTCCACGGGCGCCGCCGTGGTCCAGGCAGGGAGCACGCTCGTGCTCCGCAATGTCGAGGACCCGTACTACTACTACGAGGACGGCGGCGGCGCGCCGCCGCCGCAGCCCCGCGATCCGTCGCTCGAGATCATCGACCTCTCGAACCCGTCGAGCCCGACGCACCGCTCGCTGCCCCTGCCCGACGGCGCCGGTTACACAGGCCTGCAGCTCGACGGCACCACCGTGCTGACGTCGCACTGGGTGCCGCTGCAGGGCGACTCCTCCAGGGCGCGCTTCTACCTCGACCGCATCGACGTGGCCGATCCCTCATCGCCGGTCGTGCAGACGCCGGTCAACGTGCCCGGCTCGCTGCTGGCCTTCGATGGCGCGTCGGACCGCGCGCTCACGGTCGATTACGAGGCGGTCGAGTTCCAGGTCCCGGGCTACCAGGAGTGCTTCAGCGCGTTCAGCTACTACGCCGAGTTCGTGCCGACGAACCAGCAGAACTACGATGGCCCCGGCGTCTGCCGCGGGACGCGCCACACCCTCAAGCTGCTCGACATCGGCAGCGCGAGCGCGAGCCTCCGGGACGAGCACACGCTCGACGACGACACCCGCCTGGACCAGGTGTTCGTGGGCGATGACCGCGTGTTCATGTACACCTCCGGGTACTACGCCGTGGGCGACGCGGTGGGCGGCGGCGCATACACGTCCGGGATCCTCGTGGCCAGCGGGCTCGAGGGAGGCAGCATCGAGGTCGCGATGAAGGAGCTCTCGAGCCCCGACGCCGGCTGGCCGCGCGCCGTGGACGGGACGCGCCTCCTCCTCGCCGGCTACAACCCGCCCGGGCTCTCGGTGCTCGACGCGGCCGACCTCGACGAGCTGACGCTCGAAATGAAGGGCGAGCTCTCGTCGTACGTCTCGCAGGTGACGATCTCCGGGGACAACGCGCTCTGCGCGCTCTGGTACCACGGGCTCGAGGTCGTCGACCTCGGCGACTGAACCGCGCGCCGCCGCTTCACCCCGCGCGGCTCGTCACGGGCCGCGCGGCGAAGACGCCGCGCGGCCGCTAGCCTCCCCCGTAGATCTGCCCGATCTTCTGCACCGAATCCCACACGTACACGCAGCCCGAGCTCAGCAGGAGCCCCGGCAGGATCACCGCCGACCAGGCGAGCGAGAGCCGCGCGCTCGGCGCGGGGCGCTCCGTCTCCGCCAGCGCGGCGCGGGCGAGGCGCCGGACCGCGTCGGCCCGGGCCAGGTCGAGCGGGGCGACCGGCGGCAGATCGGCGAGGCCCCTCGCCAGCGGATCCTCTCCTGAGAACGGCTTCATCGAGTACCTCCCCGCGTCTGTCCATCCGGCGCGTCCGCGGCGTCCGCGGCGGAGATCGAGGTCGTCGATCCCCGCCGGGGCCGCTCAGCATTTCGCCTTTCGAGGCGGGCCGCAAGCTCGGCGCGGGCGCGCGACAGGCGCTTGCGGGCGGCGTCCTCGCGGATGCCGAGCACCTGGGCGACCTGCGCCGTGTCGAGCCCCTCGACGGCCCCGAGGAGCAACACCTCGCGGTGCACCGCCGCGAGATCGCGGAGCGCCGCCTCCAGCGCCGCCACGTCGGCTCGGGCGTCCGCCGTGCCCTCGGGCTCGGGCGCTGCCGGCGCGGGCTCGCGGGAGAACAGCGCGGCGCGGGCGAGGTCGAGCAAGGCGGAGCGGCGGTGGCTCCGGTAGCGGTTCCTGGCGATCGTGAACAGCCACGCGGCGAGATCGGTGTCCTCGGCGAGCCGGCCGGCGTGGCGCGCGACGGCGAGCCAGGTGTCCTGGAACAGGTCCTCGGCGACGTCGCGCCGGCCGGAGAGGCGCACGAGGAAGCCGAAGATCCGGGCGTTATAGCGCGCGTAGAGCGCGTCGAAGGCGCGCGGATCGCGGCGCCTCAGGCGAGCCGCGAGCTCGGCGTCGGACGGAGCTGCTGCGCCCTCCCTCTCCACGCCGGCATAACGCGCGAGGGCCGCGGGCGTGACAAGGAAGTTTTCCGGTCACGGGATCCGCGGCGCCGCGTTGGGGCTCATGAAGGCCGGCGCACACGGCGGCGGCGGCGACACGCGGCAGGCAGAGAAGAGCAGACGAGAGGAAGGCACCGATGTTCGATTTCTTCGTCGAGGGCGGCTGGGGGATGTGGCCTATCCTGGTCTTCGGGATGGTCACGGTCGGCGCGGGGCTGCAGTTCGCCCGGCGGCCGGAGCCCGGGAAGCTCGGGTTCATCGCGGCCATGGGGCTGACGACGCTGGTCGCGACGATCCACGCGACGTGGATCGACCTCGGCGCTGTGTTCAGCTACCTGTCCGACCCGGTGAAGGTGCCGGACGGCGAGATCGCGCGTGTGCTCGTCGTGGGGCTGAAGGAGAGCACGCGGCCCGGGTCGCTCGGCGGGCTGCTGCTCGCCATCGCGTGCCTGCTCTCGGCGGTGGGCATCCTGCGCGCCGGTCGGGCGGCGTGATCCGCGGCGCGTCGGCGCTTGGCGCCGGGGCCCGGGTGCGGCACACAAGGTCCATGGGCAGAGCCGAGCTCGCGCAGCTGATCGACCGCGATGGCCTCGACGCCTCGGACGGTTCGCGAGGCCGCCTCGCGATCGCCGTCCCGGCGGCGTGGGCGCGCGACGGCGCCGACATCGAGATCGCCGTGCCCGCCCGCGTCACCTGCGCCCGCTGCGACGGCGGCGGCTGCGACAGCTGCGCCCGGAGCGGCGCCCACCGCGCCCCGGCGGAGGTCGACGCGAGGACGCTGCGGCTCCGGCTCCCCCCCGATCTCAGCGGCGGCGTGACGCTCCGCCTCGTACGCCCCTTCGGCGAGCGCGCCCCGCTCGATCAGCTCCTCGTCGAGCTCCGCGAAGACAGCGCGGCGTCGCCGGGCGTGCACCGCGTCACGCCGCCCCCGTCGGACGCGCTCGCGCGCTCTCCGACGGCGAACGGCGGGCGCTTCCGTGTGCTGGGCGCCGAGCTCGGCGCGCCGGCCGTCATCGCGACCCTCGCCGCGATCGCGGCGGTCGTGGGCCTCCTGCTCGGCCGCTGAGCGCGCAGCGCTCCGCCCTCGGTCGACGCGGGCGAGGCCGGCTGGAGGGCCTCGCTGCCGTGCTTTGCTCATGCTAGCGAGAGGCCCGCGGACGCGCGGGAGCCGACCGCACCGCCACCGCCGCGCAGGGAGAGCAAGCACATGAGCCTCAGCGAGCCCATGCGGGCCAGGATCGCCACCATCATCCGCGAGAGCGATGTCGTCCTGTTCATGAAGGGCACGCGCACCATGCCGCAGTGCGGGTTCTCCGCCACGGTGGTGAACATCCTCGACGAGCACCTCCCCGAGTACCAGACGGTGGACGTGCTCTCGGATCCCGCGCTGCGCGACGGCATCAAGGAGTTCTCGAGCTGGCCCACGATCCCGCAGCTCTACGTCCGCGGCGAGTTCGTCGGCGGCTGCGACATCGTGAAGGAGCTGCACGCGACCGGGGAGCTCGTGAAGGCGCTCGGGCTCGCGCAGGGCGAGGCGCAAGCGCCGCCCACGCTCCGCGTGACCGCGGCGGCGCTCGCGGCGTTCGCGGCCGCGAGGGAGTCCGAGGCCGACTTCGTCCACATCGAGATCGACCCGTCCTACAACTACGGCCTTTACTTCGGCCCGCGGCAGGCAGGCGACGTCGAGGCCCAGGCGGGCGGGGCGGTGTTCCTGCTCGACCGCGCGAGCGCGCGGCGCGCCGAGGGGCTGTCGATCGACTTCGTCGAGGGCCCCTCCGGCGGCGGCTTCAAGCTGGAGAGCCCGAACGAGCCGCCGAAGGTCAAGCAGATCTCGTCGACCGCGCTCAAGGCCCTCCTGAACAGCGGCGAGGCGATCGAGCTGTTCGACGTCCGGACCGAGCAGGAGCGCACGATCGCCAGGATCGAGGGGGCCCGCCACCTCGATCAGGCAGGGCAGCGGTACCTGGAGACGCTCGCGAAGGACGCGCGGATCGTCTTCCACTGCCACCACGGCGGCCGCAGCCAGGCGGCCGCGGAGCACTACCTCGCGAAGGGTTACAGGAACCTTTACAACCTCCAGGGCGGAATCGACGCGTGGTCGCAAGATGTCGACCCCTCGGTGCCGCGGTACTGAGCGCCTCGGCCAGAGGCACGCCCGCGACGAGCAACCGCACACCCGCAATGGGAGAGGCGCGGGCATCTCGTCTCGATAGATTTTTTTAACCACAGCGGCCGACATCCGAGAGCCTTCAGGGCCGGCGTGGGATCATGTATGCGTAAGGTGTGGGTGCCGACGATCAGTCGACGATCAGGGCGTCCGACACCGCGCGGTCGGCGTCGCCGGAGGGGGCGACGCCTGGCCTGGTGGTCATCTTCGCCCGCGGCCAGCCTGCCTGCGCGCCGATCCCGCTCGAGGGCGGCGCGGTCGTGCTGGGCCGCGCAGCGGCGGACGACACGGTGGTGGTCGAGGACGAGCAGGTGTCGCGCCGGCACGCCCGCATCGCGCTGTCGGGCGGGGGTCTCCGGATCACCGATCTCGGCAGCAGGAACGGCACCTTCGTCGATGGAGCGCAGATCGAGGATCAGGTCTTCTCGTCGCCACCGCGCGTGATCCGGCTCGGGAGCACGCTGCTGCGCTTCACCGCGGACATCGAGCCGTTCCAGCGCGGCGGGGTCCTGGAGCACGAGGACGGGCTGGTCGGCCCCACGCTCAGGCAGGTCCGCGAGGCGATCCACCGCGCGGGGATGCGCGGGGATACCTTGCTGCTCACCGGGCCGAGCGGCTCGGGCAAGGAGCTCGGGGCGCGCGCCTACCATGCGGCGACGGGCCGGGGCGGCCCCTTCGTCGCCGTGAACTGCGCCGCGATCCCGGAGGGCCTCGCGGAGCGGCTGTTCTTCGGGGCGCGGCGCGGCGCCTACTCGGACGCGACCGCCGACGCCGAGGGCTTTGTCCAGGCGGCTCACGGCGGCACGTTGTTCCTCGACGAGATCGCGGAGCTCGATCCGGCGGTTCAGCCGAAGCTGCTCCGCGTCCTCGAGACCCGGGAGGTCGTCGCGCTCGGCGACACGCGCCCGCGCAAGGTGGAGTTCCGCCTGTGCGCGGCCACGTTGAAGGATCTCCAGGCCGAGGTCGCGGCGCGCCGGTTCCGGGACGACCTCTATTACCGGATCGGCCGGCCCGAGGTGCGGATCCCGTCGCTGACGGAGCGGATCGAGGAGCTCCCCTGGCTGGTGGCGGCGGAGCTCAGGCGCACCGGCGCGCGGCTCGCGCCGGGGGCCAGCTTCCTGGAGTGCTGCGCGCTGCGCGCGTGGCCGGGCAACGTGCGGGAGCTGCTCTGCGAGGTGCGGCAGGCGGGCCTCGCGGCGCTCGCGGCCGGGCGCACCGCCGTGGAGGTGGCGGATCTCGCGCCGTCCGCGGGCCTCGACATCACGGAGGTCGCGAGGCGCACGCCGGCGCCGCCGGAGATGCGGCGGCTCGCCATCGAGACGGCGCTGCGGCGCGAGCAGGGGAACGTCACGCGCGCGGCGCGCTCGCTCGGGATGCACCGGAACCAGCTGCGCCGGTGGCTCGCCCGGCATGGCGTCGATTCGTCGGCCTTCGCCGTCGCGGGCAAGCGCAAGGGCGGCGCCTCCCTCCCCTCCGCCGAGGACGGCGAGCGCCACGAGCCCTCGTGACCGGGGGCGGATGAGCGGTTGAATCCGGCGGTCGACAGCCTAGGAAGGCGGAGGGGGAGTCTTCATGAGCTCAGAGATCAGAACCACGGATCTATGCGACGAGCACCCGGACGTCCTCGTCGCCGATCCGATCTTCCGGGATTACGGCGGAGCTCGGCTGTTTCACGGGCGCATCACCACGGTGAAGGTCCACGAGGACAACGTGCTCGTCCGCAAGGCGCTCGAAGAGCCCGGCCAGGGGCGGGTGCTCGTCGTGGACGGAGGCGGCTCCCTCCGCTGCGCGCTCCTCGGAGACAACATCGCCGCCATGGCCCACCAGAACGGCTGGGCCGGGGTGATCGTTCATGGGTGCATCCGCGACGCGGAGGCGATCGGCCAGATCCCGATCGGCGTGAAGGCCCTCACGACGCACCCGAGGAAGAGCGCCAAGAAGGGCGCGGGGGACCGCGACATCGCCGTGACGTTCGCCGGGGTCACGTGGGTTCCTGGCGAGCTCGTCTAT
Source organism: Sorangium sp. So ce327 (assembly GCF_051530205.1). Taxonomy (NCBI): domain Bacteria; kingdom Pseudomonadati; phylum Myxococcota; order Polyangiales; family Polyangiaceae; genus Sorangium; species Sorangium sp. So ce327. The sequence continues at coordinate 9,377,152 of NZ_CP150330.1, forward strand.
GCCGATCATGACGGCATCGTTTGCGCGCACGCGCAACTTGCCTGAGAGCCCGCGCGCGCGCTCGCGTCCGAGGTGCGGCAAAACGCACGTCCCTGGGCGCTTTTGCCACACCTGGAGAGGAGGGCGCGCGGCGGCTGCGCCCGGTATGGATGGGCTCGGATCCGGTCAGGACGCGTGAACGTCGCGCGCCGCGTCGAAGCGCGCCAACTGGCGCGGCCAATGCATCACGAGCAGGGAAGGAGCGATCAACACTCGTAGAATCGGGAGGACAAGAATGGGCAACATCACATCGGAACTGAAGAGCGATCTGAACAAGAGCCTGGAGTCGCTCCAGACCCTGCGCGACGAGATCCGCGTCAGGCTCCACCTTGCCGGCATGGACGCGAAGGACGCCTGGGACAAGCTGGAGCCCAAGCTCCTCGACGCCGAGAAGCTGGCCGACGACGTCTCCGAGGCGTCGCGGCACGCGCTGCGCGAGATCGTGGAGAAGGTGAAGGAGTTCCGCTCGTCGCTCCCCTCCTGATCGCCGCGCCACCGCGGCGGAATCGAGAAGGAATCGAGAAGGAATCGAGAAGGAATCGAGAAGGAATCGAGACGAGATCGAGGTGGGGGCGCGACGCCGGGTCAGCCCCGCAGCGCGGCCGCCACGACGCGCGCGACGCTCCCCCACCCTGGATCCGCCGCGCAGGCCGCGAGCCGCTCCCCGACGACGTGCGAGCGCCGGTGATCGTAGAAGCCGGGCGGCCGCGGGAAGGCGGTGAGCGGCGCGCGCAGGAGGGTCTTCTCGACCTGCGCGAGCATCGTTGTGTTGTGCACGAAGCCGAGCCCGCTCCGGATGTCGGCGAGCGTCGAGCCCGGGTGGCCTCCCCAGGGCGGGACGACGGCCGCGTGCGCGGCGGCGGGCGCCTGGTTCACCGCGATCACGCCGTACCGAAGATCGAGCAGCGCGCGGTCGAGCGCGGCCCCGACGGCGGGGTCCTCCTCGCTCATCGGGTGCACAACGATCGTCGCGCCAAGGCTGCCCTGGAGCCGGTCGTTGCAGAAGCGGGTCGCCTCCTCCAGGAACTCCACCGGATCGCTCGAGCCGACCTCGACGACGGAGAGCACGCCGCCGAGCGGCTCGCTCGAGAACAGCGGCTCGGCGGCGTCCAACGCGTCGAGCCCGGCGATCAGCGTCCAGGGGAGCTCGCCCGGCCCTGGCGCGCCGATGCGCGCGACCCCGCACGGCAGCGGTACGTCGGCGGAGGCCTCGAGGCGCTCGGGCTCGATCGGCGCGCGCCCGGCCGTGAGGGCGGCGTGCCGCGCGTCGGCCTCCGGGTGGGCGGCGCGCCGCGGCGGCACGGCGGCGAGCGCGCGGCGCAGCATCCGGAAGAGCAGCGGCCGCTGCGTGAAGCCCCTGGGCAGGACGAGGACGCTCGCGGCGTGGCCGCCGTGCGACGCGCCGCTCACGATCTGGCTCGCGAGGCACCTCGCCTGGAACCAGAGCTCGTCGCCGCCGTAGAGCCACGGCATCACGAGGACCGGGCTGGCGCCGCCGAGCGTGGAGGAGATGGGCTTGTCGAGCAGCCGCTCTCCCGAGGCCCGCCGGCGCGCCTGCGCCGGGCCCGGCGGCCCCCAGACGAGCGCGTCGTGCGCGCCCGCCGGGCCGGTGAAGTGGACCTCCGAGACGGCGGGGTGGGCCGCGAGGTAGGCGCCCGACTCGGCGCCGCCGTAGACGAAGCGGAGGAGCCCGCGCGCGACGAGCGGCGTGAGGGCGCGCTCCATCAGCGCGCCGAGGGGCGCGCTCCGCGGGCTCATCGCGAGCGCCACGACGCGCCCCTCGACGAAGAGCTTGTGCAGCGCTTCCCGGAGGGGGACGCCGGCGACGTCGCCCGCGCCGAGCACCAGCGCGACGCCCCCTTCGGGGTCGCGTTGCTGGTAGAAGCGCGCCTGCTCTTCGCGGACGCTCTCGCGCGTCGCCCCGGGCTGCATCAGCACGCGCGCGCGGAGGGGCCCGTGCAGGGCGGTGTCCTTCAGGCGCGTCGGGAACACCTCCACCTCGATCCGGCCGTCCGCGCGGGCGCGCACCGCCCCGCGGCCGAGCCGGGGGCGCCCGCGCGCGGCGATGTCCTCGAGCGCCTCGGCCAGGCGGCGCACCTGCGAGAGCGTGACGCAAGGCCCCGCGAGCCACGCCTCGCCGCTCGCCGCCGAGCCAGGATCGAGCCCCCGGTCGGCGCACGACGCCTCGACCTCGGCGCGCGCGGCGGCGAGCAGGCCCGGGAGCGACGCGCGGAGCAGGGAGGCCTTCTCGAGGGCCGGCATGCGAGCGAACCCGAGCGCGGCGTCGCCCAGCTCGGACAGCGCACGATCGAGCTCGGCCGGGGCTGTCTCGGCGCCGCTCGCGGCGCGCGGATCGACCGTCGGCACGGCCGCGGCGCCGCTCGAGGCGGCGCTTCCGGGCGCGAGTTCTGTGACGGCGGCGACTTCGGGGACTGGCATCGGGACGGAGATTACAGGCTGGAGATCGCGCGCGCGAGCGCGGCGACGGTTCGCGGCGCGCGTGTAGCCGGCGTGCTCGGGATTCGGTACAGTCCACCGCCATGGATTGCGCTTTCACCACGGGTCTGGGCCCCGCGCGCGCGCCCTCCTCCAGGGCAGCTCTCCGCCCGGCAGCTTGCGGCCTCCTTCTCGGCCTCGGCGCGCTCCTCCTCGCGCCAGCGGCGACAGCGCAACAGAACGCTCAGCCGCTCCCGCAGGGCCAGGCGCAGCCCGGCGGAGCTGCCCAGGCGCCGTCCGGGTATCCCCAGCAGCAGGGGTATCCTCAGCAAGGTTACCCGCAGCAACAGGGGTATCCTCAGCAGCAGGGGTATCCTCAGCAGCAAGGTTACCCGCAGCAACAGGGGTATCCTCAGCAAGGCTACCCGCAGCAGCAGGGATACCCTCAGCAGCAGGGATATCCTCAGCAAGGCTACCCTCAGCAGCAGGGGTATCCGCAGCAACAAGGATATCCTCAGCAGCAGGGATATCCTCAGCAGCAGGGATATCCTCAGCAGCAGGGATACCCCCAGCAAGGTTACCCTCAGCAGGGATACCCGCAGCAAGGTTATCCCCAGCAAGGCTATCCCCAGCAGCCGCCCGGCTATGGTCAGGGCTACGCCTTGCCGGCCGGGCCCCCGCCGCCCCCGAAGCCCCCCGAGTCCACCTGCTGCCGCTGGTCGGTCCGCTACAACGCGCTGGACCTCCTGTTCGGGAAGATGACGTTCGAAGGCGAGGTCACGATCATCGGGCCGCTCACCATCGGGATCGCGCCGTCGTGGATCTGGGGCTCGCTCGAGGATGCGTCGCTCGACACGACCGGCTACGCGCTCGCGGCGGACGTCGGTGTCTACGTCGAAGGCAAGGCGCTGCGGGGCTTCTGGGTGAAAGGGCGCATCGGCTACGAGTCGTTCGAGGCGGTCATCACCCCTCCCGGGCGGCTCGAGGGCCGCGGCGATGTGAGCAGCGTCGTCCTCGGCGGCATGGTGGGGAGCACCAACGTGCTCAGCCGAGACGGCGGATTCGCCATGTCGGGAGGCTTCGGGATCGGCGTGGCGCTCGCCGATCCCGTGACGATCACCGCGGGCCCCTACCAGTATTCCTTCTACGAGAAGGCGGGGAAGATCAAGCTCATGGGGTCGCTCTCGCTCGGCGTCGTCTTCTGATCGACGCCCTCGCTTGCCCGGCCCCAGTACCGCGGGGAACTTGGCCCCGCGCGCGGTGACGTGGGACTCCTGCACCATGCCCTCTCGCATCGCCCGCCGCCCCGGGCCGGCGCTGCTGCTCCCGTTCCTGGCGGCGCTCCTGTCGATCGCGTTCGCCCTCCCCGCGCGCGCGTGGGTCGAGGTGCACATCGCCGGAGACGACGTGCGCCTGTCGATCGACCGGGCCGGCGCCGCGACGGTCGAGCACAAGGTCACGCTGAAGATCTCGGGCGGGCCGCTCCGCGGGCTCGACATCCAGGGCGTCGACCCGGACGCCCAGCTCGATCCGGGCAGCTACGCCGTGCCCTTGAAAGCCGCGGAGGCGGGCTCGCTCGCGTCCGCGACGCCGGTCGCGATCGAGCTCCTGCCCCCCGACCTCCGGCCGCGCGAAGACGGCACGCGCCGCCCGGCGGCGATGCGGGCCCGCTTCGACGGCAAGGGGCTGAGCCGCGGGGTGTTCGTGCTCTTCTTCCGCTACCGCACGGACCTCATGAAGCGCGGGCTCATCCGGCAGGACGGCCCGAGCTCCCGCGTCTCCTGGAGCGGCCCCGTCTGGGACGACGGCTACGACTCGGCGCGGCTCACCGTCGCGCTCCCGGCCGCGCCCGACGAGCCGCGCGTCGACGAGGCGCGCGCCGGCGAGGCGGGCGAGGAGGCGTCCCCCGACGCGCTCCCGGCGCCGACGACGCTCTCGACGCTCCGCCGCGCGCTCGACAAGGACGAGCTGGAGCTGCTCCGCCCGTACGCCCCCAAGGCCGAGCCGATCCGGTGGGCGATCCGCGCCGACGCGCGCGCCTTCCAGCCCGAGCCCGCCGCGGCGAAGCCCGGGGCCGACACGCTCGGCCGCATCTCGGACGCCGCGGCCGGCAGCCCCGATCGCAGCCGCACCCTCTACGTGGCCGCGGGCGTGGTCCTCTTCGCGCTCTACAGCGCCCTCGTCGCGCTCAAGGCGCGCGAGCACGAGCGCCTCGCGCGCGCCGCGGGCGCGCTGCCGCGGCCCCTCGTCCCGATCCCGCTCGCGCCGCGCGCCGCGCTCGCGGGGCTCGCGCTCGTCGCCGGCGTCGCCCTGGAGCTCCTGCTCAGGGACGGCACGCCGGGCGCCGCGCTCGTGGCCGCGGCGACCGCGCTCGCCGCGCACCGCACGCCCCGCCCGGAGCGCACCGCCGCGACCTTGCGGCGCCCTGGCAAGTGGCTCCCCATCGCGGAGGCCGAGGCGTTCCGCGAGCCGCCGCGGGCGCGCGGCGTCTACCTCGACGTCTCGACGCGCGCCGGCAAGGCGCTGCTCGTCGCGCTGCTCGCCGGGCTCGGCGCGGGCGTCCACGCCGTGGCGGCCGCCTCGCCGTACCACGCCCACCTGCTCGCGCTCGACGCGACGGCGCTGCTCGCGATCTTCTGCACCGGCCGGCTCGCCGAGCTCCCCGCCGATCCGGCGGCGCGGCCTGTCGCGTTCCTGCGCGACGTCGCGCGGCGCGTGCGGCGCCTGCGGAAGGCGCCCGCCAGCGCCGCGCCCGCGGCGCAGGAGCTCCGCGTCGTCGGCCGCCTCCGCATCCCGGACGGCAGCCCCGACGCCGACGAGCTCCGGCTCGGCCTCTCGCCGCGCGCGGCGCTCCCCGGCTTCGTCGGGATCGAGGTCGGCGTCGTCTACGCGCCCGGCGCCGGCGGCGCCATCGGGCTGCCCGAGGTCCTGCTGCGCGTCGCCCCCGGCTCGCCGTGCGAGCGCGCCGTCGAGGGGCTCGCGAAGAGCGGCCGGTCCTCGCGCGGCCGGCGCCCCGGCGAGCGCGTGCTCGCGTTCACGCCGCGCCTGCCGACCGCGAGGATGACGGCGGCCATCGCCGCCGCGCTGGTCCGCGCCGTGTCCACCCCGCCCGCGAGCGCCACGCCGACGAAGCCGTCCGGCGCCGGCGCGGCCGGGGCGACCCGCGCGCCGCGTCCCCGCAAGAAGGCGGTCTCCGCTGCGGCGTAGCGCCGGGTCAGCCCCCGTCCCGACACGCTTTCGCGATCCGCGAGCCCCCGTCAGCGTTCGTAAGCCTCCGTAAGCCTCCGTAGACAGCGCGCGAACATCTCGATATATGGCCGCGCGATGAGCTTCGGAGTTGCGGGCTCGAGCTTTCTTACGCGGTTCCAGCCCATGCGCACGCCGTTGCTCGTCAGCGAGCGGATCTACGCTGCTGCCGGGGGCTTGCTCGGGCTGCTGGCCACCGGGTTCGTGATGCACGCTTGCCTTGGCCCCACCGCGCACGCTCCGCTCCTGATAGCGCCGATCGGCGCTTCGACCGTGCTCGTGTTCGGGGTCCCCGCCAGCCCGCTCGCCCAGCCCTGGTCCGTGCTCGGCGGCAACGTGCTGGCGGCCGTCATCGGCGTCACGGCGGCTCGCGCCATCCCCGATCCGCTGTGCGCCGGCGCCGTCGCGGTCGCGGTCACCATCGCCGTCACGAGCCTGCTCCGGTGCTTGCACCCGCCCGCCGGCGCGGTGGCGCTCACGGCGGTCATCGGCGGGCCGGCCGTGACGAGCCTGGGCTATCACTTCGCGCTCGTGCCGGTCGCCATCAACTCCCTGCTGCTCGTGGCAGCGGGGCTCGTGTTCAACAACCTGGTGCGCCGCAGCTACCCGCACGTCGTGACCTTGCCGGCCTCGCCCCACGGCACCGCCGATGCCCCGCCCGAGCTCCGCGTCGGCTTTTCGCCGAGCGACATCGACGCCGCCCTCGAGCGCCTCGGTACGCCGCTCGACGTCGAGCGCGACGATCTGATCGCCCTCGTCCGGCACGTCGAAGAGGAGGCGCACCGGCGCCTGCGCGGAGGCGTCACCTGCGGCGAGATCATGTCGCGCGATCTGGTCACGATTCACCCCGACGATCCGAGCGAGCTCGCGCTCCGCCGCCTCCGCGAGCGCGCCCTGCGCGTCTTGCCGGTGGTCGACGAGCGAGGCGTCGTGCACGGCGCGATCGACGTCTCGATCGCGTCGGCCATGCCCGAGGCGGCCGTGCGCGACCTGCCGTCCATCTACTTCGAGACCGCCGGCGAGGACACGCCGATCAACGAGCTCTTCCAGCTCCTCTCCCGCGGGCGCGTGCACGAAGCGCTGATCGTCGACGCCAGGATGCGCCTGCGCGGCATCGTGACCCAAACCGATCTCCTGGCCGTGATCAGCCGCGCGCAGCTCGCCAAGGGCTCGGCGCTGGTCGGGTAGCGCACGCAGGGCAGTACGCCCCTATGCGACACAGGCGCGCATCGCCACAGCGCACCATCCATGCACACGCCTTCACGTGCAGGAACACATCGTCAGAACGGCAAGACGGCAAGACGACAAATCGCCGGCTGCTCCACTCGAGCGTATAGCGGGCGATGATCGAAGCATGATAGTCTCGAGATAATCGTCTTTGTCTCCAGCGCCATCGCTGAAACGGATCGAATCGTGCATGGGTCGGCGCTCTCGCGGCCTCTCCAGCGAGGGCTGAGCGGCCAGTCGACGCTCGCGACCCCATCGTCGGCCTTGGTCACCTCGGAGTTTGGTCACACGGCATATTTGCATGTGTGGATGCACGTGTTGAGCCGGCCCTGAAGGAGCTCTGGCGCCCATCACGCCTGTCGAGATCATCTGTCCTCGAACAGGCCCCAACCGATCGGGAGCGAACATGGCAGAAAGACCCGTTGTCCGCGTCATCACCTCCAGGCCGCTGTCCGTGTGTGCTGCGGCCTGCGCCTGGCTCGCCGCGGGCGACGCGCTGGCGGCGTACCAGTTCGACGCCACGGAAGCCGCGTACGACGCGACCTACGCGGCGGCCCCCATCGACGTGACCGGCGTCGTCGTCGACGAGGCGGGGTCGCCGATCGCGGGGGCGGAGGTGACGGCCATCGGCTGGGGGAGCGGCGCGGTCAACCACGGCGAGATCGCGTTCACCGACGGCGCGGGCGCGTTCACGCTGGCGGCGCTCGCGCGGCGCTCGGTCCTGCTGCGCGTCGAGGTCGACGGGTACTACAGCGAGATCGTCCCTGCCGATCTGCACCTGCCGCTCGCCGAGGCAGCCGCCGGGGTCGGCCGCGTCGTGCTGACGGAGCAGCGCGCGGGCCGCGCCCGGATCCTCGTGGGAGGCGACACGATGTTCGGTCGGCGCTTCATCGACAGCGACGAGGACGGCGTCGAGGGAGAGGTGGGCGATCTGATCCGCCCCGCGACACGGCAAGCCGACGCGAGCGCGCTCCTCTCGTTCCTGCGCGACGTCCTCTCGTCGGCCGACTACACCCAGGTCAACCTGGAGTGCCCCGTCACTGCCAACCCGCAGACGCCCCACCCTTACAAGTCGTTCACGTTCTTCTCCTACCCCGAGACGGTCAGGGCGCTCGCGCTCTCCGGCGTCGACGCCGTGAGCCTCGGCAACAACCACATGTTCGATTACCTGGGGGCAGGCGTCGCCGACACGCTCACCGCCGTCCCGAACGCCGGCCTCGACTGGTTCGGCGCAGGGCTCGACGAGACGATGGCGAAGGGCACCGTGCTCTACCGGACGCTCCGCGGCGTCGACGTGGCCTTCCAGGGGTTCAACCAGCTCGTCAACGACGGGACGACGCTCCCGGAGTACACGCTCACCGCCTCCGACGGGCCCCCTCCCAAGGCCGGCGCGCTCGAGCTCAGCCTCACCGAGATCAGCGACTTCATGGCGGAGGACGCGGTCGGGCGCTTCGCCATCCCGGTGCTGCACGGAGGCATCGAGTACAGCGACTATCCGTCGTCCGGCATGCGGCGGCGGTTCACGCAGCTCGTCCAGAAGGGCGCCGGCATGGTCGTGGCGCACCACCCGCACACGATCCACGGCATCGGGCTGTACAACGCCGGCGCCGGCCCCCGCTATATCTTCATGTCGCTCGGCAACATGGTCTTCGATCAGGACATCTTCGAGACGTACCAGTCGTACCTCGCCGCCATCGACATCGACGAGGACGCGAGCGGCAACCGCGCGGTGCACCGCGTGCAGCTCATCCCGTTCCAGAACGAGGACTACGTCCCGAAGCTCGTGGGCGGCGCCTGGCTCGGCCGGGCGATCCGCCACATCGGCCACCTCTCCACGACGCTGCCAGCGGCGCCCGCGCCCGGCGAGGCGGCGGACGGCCTGACCGGGGCGGTCGTGTTCGCGAGCGGCCCGCGGGCCGCCGCGGCGAGCAGCGCTTCGCAGTACACGACGAGCGATGCCGTCGAGACGCGGACCGTGCCGCTCACGAGCCGCCGTACAGGCCCCCTCGCGCACCTGCGCTCGACCCCGGCGGACTCGCTCGCCGCCGTCCGGACGACGGCCGCCGCGAGCTGCGATTACGGCCGGGAGATCATGCTCTACGGCGACTTCGAGGACGGCGACGTCGACGACACCTCCCACGAAGGCTCGATGTGGTCGATGAGCGAATACCGCTACATCGAGAACAGCGTCGTCCACGGCGGGACCGGCGCGATGGTGTTCCTGCGCAAGTCGAGCAGCACATCCGAGGTCTCGACCTATATGAACAACCGCGTCAAGTTCGAGCCCGGCCGCAAGCTGACGCTGACCGGCTACATGAAGGGAAACAACGCCGGCCAGATGCGTGTGCAGGTCTACTGGTACACGAGCGGCGGGACCAGCGTGTCGAACAGCGTCGTGTTCACGCGCGCGGCTGGCACCTACGGCTGGCAGCCGTTCACCGTCGACCTGACCCCGCCGTCGAACGCGGGCTCGGTCCGGTTCTATTTCAGGGCGGGTGTGCCGGCGAGCGGCGAGGCCACCTCGTTCCTCGACGACGTGTCGCTCATCGAGTGGGAGGGCACCGTCGCCGACAGCTCCCTCGGGTTCGCGTTCGCCACGCCGAACGACTGGAGCTTCGTGCGCTGCACCGCCACGGATCCGGCGCTCACGAGCCTCGGCGTGACGATGACGCACCGGTCGTACGCGCTGGCCCCGGCGACGCCCTGAGCGCGCCGCCGCGGCCCGCGAGGGCAGCGGGCGCGGCGGGGGCGGCGGGGGCGCGAACACGCCGAGCGGCGTCGAGCAGGCCGAGCTCGACGCCGAGGCAGAGCTCGGGCCCGCCGGCGACCTCGAGCGCGCCCTCGCCCCGCAACGTCACGTAGCCACCTGCGCAGACGAACGGCGAGAGGCGCTCCGCAAGCGCGTACGAGGCCGAGACGCGCGCCTTCAGCACCTCGTTTCGCCCGGGGAGAGACCCCTGCAACGGGCCGCGGTGGTAGGCGCCGACGTCGGCGCTCAGCGAGAGGTCCTCGACGTCGAGCGGCAGGCGCGAGCCCATCGCGAGGCCCACGGCGTACAGGGGCTCGCGCTCCGCCGCGCGCCCGTCGTCAACGTTCGGCACGTCCGGCGCGCGCGGCTCGCTGTGGAGCCCGAAGCTCAGGATCGTGTAGGCATACCGGCTCGAGAACTTGAGGCCGACGTTGCCGTGCAGGCCGGTGCTCCCCCAGAGCGCGAGCCGGATCCCCCCCTCGCGCGGCAGCGGGATGAGGCCGAGCGACTCCCCCTTCAGGTTGTCGGTCACGTTGATGACGCCGATCTGGAGACCGTCGATCTTGCGGGCCACGTTGATGATGCCGATCTGGAGCCCGCGCTGCTCCTGCGAGACGTTGATGGCGCCGATCTGGAGCCCGTCGACCCGGCCGATGTTGACGCCCGCCGCCTGCACGCCCGTCACCTGCCCGCGAGCGACGTTGACGGCGCCGGCCGCCTGCAGGCCGTCGACGTCGGCGTACGTCTGGTTGGCGACGCCGGCGATCTGCGCGCCGGTGACCGTCGTGCTCGCCCAGCCGAAGAGCCCCGCGAGCTGCACCCCCGCGAGCGGGGCGTCCGCGAAGGCGAAGCCGCCCGCGAGCTGCAGCCCCTCGGCGCGCCCCGAAACGACGCTCGCGACCCCGAGCTGGAGCCCGCGCAGATCCCCCGACGTCCACGAGAACAGGCCGACCTGGGCGCCGTCCACGAACCCGACGCGCCCGAGCAGGAGCGCGAGATCGAGGTGGGTGGCGAGATCAGGCGCCGTAGCGTTGGTGCTCAGCGGGAAAATGAGCGACAGGTTGACGGGGAAATAGGGCGTCTCCGGGCCGCGGCGCGCCGGCTCCCCGCCCGCGCCGCCGGCGCCGGACGGGTCGCTCGGCCAGGCCGACCGCGGCGGGACGCGCCCGGGCGCCGCCTCCGCCAGCTGCTGCGCGGAAGCGCTGCGCGGCGCCAGCACGGCCGGAGCGACCGCGCAGGCCGCGAGGATCGGCGCGGCCTGGAGAGGACACCTCGCTCGGCGCGCGCGCGGCGACATCGCACCATCGTACACGCGTGCAGCGCCGAAAGGCTGCTCCGCAGGCGAGGAATCGAGCGGCGTCGATGGCGGCGCCGCATGGATCCATCACAGCACCCCTGACCTCGACTTCCGCGCGCTGCTTCGATAGCCTGCGTGTGGGCGCTGCGCCGTGGACTCGCCACCTGCGCGGAGCCCACGCGCCACGGATTTGCCACCATGAAGCCATCGTCTCTCGCGCCCGTGCTGGCCCTCTCCGCGCTCGCTGCCGGCTGCGGCTCGGAGCCTGAAGGCCCAGACCTCGTGTGGCCGATCGGGGGGACGGACGAGATCCAGCCGATGTCGTCGAGCTTCGGTCCCCGCCTGCAGACCTCGCGCGATGGCGTCTACGACTTCCACCGCGGCATCGATATCCCCACCGTGATGGGCACCCCGGTGTACGCGGTCGCCGACGGAAAGGTGATACGCGCAGGCCGCTACGAGGATTTCGAGGACGTCGTCGTGCAGATCGAGCACTGCGATCAGCCGGGCGCGTGCCTCTACAGCAACTATATCCACCTGACGATGCCGCTCGTCGAGACCGGCGATCAGGTCGGGCGCGGTCAACACATCGGCTATACCGGGCTCGCCGCCAGCAGCCTGTTCCCCCACCTGCACTTCGAGATCCGCGAGGGAGGGCACGAGAAGGCGTACTGCGTGCACCCGCTCCGCTTCCTCCCCACGCCGGGCGGGCTGCCCCCGGCGCTCTCCCTGCGCCGCACCGACGAGGACTCCACGTCGAGCGTCTCGGTCGAGGTCGAGGCCACCCTGCCAGGCATCTCCCCGGGCCTCGTCGAGCTCGCGGTCGCGACGTCCAGCCGGTCGACCGGGGAGGTCATCGAGGAGCGCGTGTTCAACTACGAGGAGTGGAACCGCAAATATACAGGGGAGGGAGACGCCACGACCATCGACGAACAGAGCCTCGGAGGCATCCGGGTCGAGCCGGCGAAGTTCAACGCGCAGTCCGCGGCGTACGTGATCGGGTTCCGCTTCAGCGATCTCGGCGGGACGGCGACGTCCGACGATCTCCAGATCACGGCGCGGGCGCGCGACGTCGACGGCCATGTCGTCGAGGCGCGCGCGCGCTGAGGCGACGCGGCGCGGCGCGCGGCTCAGGCCTCGCCGACCAGCGCCGCCATGTCCGCGGGCAGCGACGACGTCACCACGAACGCAGGCACCGCGTCGCTGCCGCCCCACCCGATGTAGTGCGCGTGCAGCGCGTGGCGGCTCAGCCCCTCCACCGCGGGCCCGCCGTAGAGCACGTCGCCGGCCAGCGGGTGCCCCACCGACGCGAAGTGCGCCCGGATCTGGTGCCGCAGCGCCCGCGGGGCCCGCGCCTCGACGAGCTCCCAGAGCCCCACCTGCCGCACGCGCTTGTACATCGTCGCGGCCGGCCTCGGGGCGTATCGCGCCACGTCGCGCGGGTGGATGCACGGGTAGACCCGCTTCTTGTCCTTCGGGTGCGGCGCGAGCGGCACCTCGATCGAGCCCATCTCGGGAAGATCGCCGATCTGGCAGATCAGCAGGTAGCGCTTGTCGAGCCGCCCCTCCTTCAGCCCGGCGCCGAGCGCCGCGAACGCCGCGGCCGTGCGCGCCGCGAGCACGAGGCCGCTCGTGTCCGTGTCCAGCCGGTGGCACAGCCCGGGCTCCCGCGGAGAGAAGCCGATGCCCGCCATCTCGGGGTACCGCGCCACGAGCGCGTTCGCGACCGTCCCGCGCTCGCCCGGATGGAGCGGCGCCGTCGGCACCCCGGCGGGCTTGTTCACCACCACGAGGTCGTCGCGCTCGAGCACCACGTCGAGCGGCGCGGAAGGATCCGGCGTCGCCGCGCCGGAGGCCTCCGTCGGCTCGACGTCGACCTCCAGCACCTCGCCGGCCGCCGCCACGTCGCCCTTCGACGCGCGCCGGCCAGCGCCGCTCTTCCCCACGCCGAGGACGCGCACGCGCCCCTCGGAGAACAGCCGCTTCGCGCCCGCGCGCCCCAGCCCGGGGAGAAGCTGCACGAGCAGCTTGTCGAGGCGCGTCCCTGCATCCAGCTCGGTGATCGTGATCTTCATAGCTCCTACGGAATCGCCCCCTGCCACCCGAGGCCGAGCGCGGGCGCTCGCCGGCTCCCGACCACGCTCTCTCCTATCACTCCCAGCATGGGCAGGCCGTACCGGTTCCACGAGGGGCCCGCGCTGCGGGCTCCGGCGCCGACAGGGCGGGTCACGCGCCACGCGACGCCCGCCCCGATCAGGAAGCCCGCCGCCGTGGCGCCGACCCAGGCCCGCTGCTGCGCCTCGGTCGGGGACTCGAACACGAGCGGGCTGGCGAGCGCGGCGGCGCCCAGCCCGCCGAGCATCGCGCCCACGTCGATCGCCAGGATCTCCGACGGCGTGACGTCGAGCTGCGTGGCCGCCGCGGCCGCCGCCAGCCAGCCGAGCGCCGCGCCGTAACCCATCCCAGCGATCGGCGTCCGCTGCACGTCACCCCGCCCCGCCCACTCGACGAGCCCGCCCAGCATGAGCCCCAGCCCGCCGCCCGACTGCGCCATCAGCGCGCCGCCCTCGGACATCCGGCCCAGCGAGAGCCCGAGCGCCGCCAGCGTGATCCCGGCGGTCCCGCCGATCAGCCCGGACGCCCAGCGCTCCTGGGCCGGATCCGCCGCGTGCTGCGCGAAGCGGCCCTGGTAGATCAGGTGCCCCGCGATCGTCGGCCACCACGTGCCGGACCCGAGGTACCACGCGTCGGCCACGCCGACGTCCCACTCCTCCGCGATGATGATCGCGCCGCCGAGCCCGATGCCGGCGCCGACCGCCAGGAGCGGGTAGAGCAGGCGCGGATCGTCCGAGCCGCTCGATCGCTGGATCGAGAAGCCCACGAGGCCTCCGTAGAGCGTCGCGTTGGCCGCGAGCGTCGCTTTCCCCATGCTGCGCGCCGGCGTGGCGAGGCGCCCGCGGCACCGCTCGGGGCACGGCGCCTCGCGGGACGACGCAGGGCCCGCGGCGGCGCCGGCGTCGAGCTCGGCCAGGAGATCGCGGAGCATCACCGCGGCGCGCACCGCGAGGTCGTCCCGCGCGACGCGCTCGACCCGCACCCTCAGCGACCTCGATCCGCCGGACGCGACGGCGAGCCTGAGCTCCACCTCGTCGCCGCGCAGCTCGAGGCTCGGCGCGATGAAGAGCTTGTCGCCGGAGCGCGCGCGCTCGATGAGCTCGGCCTCGTCGGGGCGCGATCGCGAGGCGACGCGGCCCGCGAGATCCACCGACAGGCCGAGGTCCTGCGCCGTGTCCGACAGGAGCGCGTCGAGCGCGCTGGCGAGCGGCGCGGCGCGCTCCTCGGCCTCGGGCGCGACGGCGGTCGCGAGCACCACGGCCGATCGCGACGGCCGATCGGGTCGCGGCGACGGCGACGGTCGCTCGTCTCCTCCGGAGCGCGCGGGTGACGCCGCGTCTACAGGCTGAGTCGGCGCGGGCAACGCCGCGCCTTCAGGCTGAGCCGACGCTGGCAGCGCCGCGGCGAGCGCCGCGGCGAGCGCCAGGGCGCCCGCGCCACCGCGGAGGTGCCAGGGGTCGATCATGGGGTTGCTGCTTCGGCCAACGGCGGCGCTCGCCGCGTGGCCACGCCGCTCGGGGCGTCGATCAGAACATGAACGTGCCGCTCGCGAAGAGGTCGAACGTGTTGCTGTCGTTGACGTAGAAGCGGCGGCCGACCGCGTTGATGGTCGGGCGGTAGTTGGGGTTCGGGCTGCCGGTGACGGTGAGGCGCCCGTCCGCGTCCTGGCGGCGGCAAGGCCCTGCCGCCCCGAGGCTGTCCTTGAACTGGGAGTTGCACGGCTGGTCGCCGCCGATGCCGTGCCCCCCGTCGTGGCGGAAGCCCGCGCCGAGCTGGAACTTCACGAGCTCGGCCGCCCGCCACGTCACGCTCGCCGAGGCGCGGTACGAGCCGTACGGCTGGACGTCGTTGAGCCCCGTGAAGTACGTCCGCTGCGAGCCCTCGTCGACGATCGACGGCGAGCAGGCCCTCGCGTCGCCCGTCCTGCACAGGTCCGGATCGTACGCGTCGTTGTCGCGGAACGCCGCCCACTGGGGCTGGCGCAGCGAGCTCGCGTCGCTCGAGCCCAGGGCGTCGAACAGCTCCGAGTAGTCGCGCCCCTCGGAGTGGTACTCGCCGGTGAAGCGCAGATCGAGCGTGAGCCCGGTGAACTTCTCGCGGTTCTCCCAGGGGACGATCATCACGCCGAGCATCACGCTGCCGACGAGCGGCGGGTGGTTCACCAGTGACGTCTTCAGGTCGGTGAGGCCGTAGTCGCTCGACTCCTGCTGGAACTCGAACAGCGCCTTGAACCCGCCGTACGGCTCGACGTACTTGATCCGCTTCGACAGGTACGTGTGGACCTCGAGGCCGATGGTGCCGCGCGACACGCCGGGGTCGCGCTGGGCGACCCTCTGCCCCTCGAACTCGCTGTCGCTGCTGTTGTTCCGGTTGACGTCCGACGGATCGGCGCACTTCACCTGGCCGCTCTTCGGCGACTCGGTGCAGGCGTGCATCGGCTCGCTCACGGGGAAGCGCCCCTCGACCCCGAACAGCCAGGTCGGCTTCGTCCGGTCGCGCGCCTGGTTCATGATGTTCACGTCGAGGCCGACGGCGAGGTACTCGATGCCGCTCCGGTTCGGCGACGTGAAGGGCATCTGGAACAGCTGCTCCCCGGGGGCCCCCGCGAGCGCGACGGCCTGCGCCTCCGCCCCGGCGCTGCCGTTGAGATCGGTGAGCTCGCGCGCGTGGTTCAGGATGAGCGGCATCCTGAGGTAGAGCGCCAGGTCCCGGTAGAGGCCGACGTCGAGGCGCAGGTTGAGCTTCGAGGTCGCCTCGTTGTAGGTCGCCACGTTGAGCAGGTTCGACGTGTAGCCGCCCGACGACAGCCCCGGCCCGGCGATGCTCGTCTCGCGCCGGATCTTCGCGCTCTTCGACGCGTACTCGAAGCCGAAGCTGAAATTCAGATCAAAGGTGTCGCCGTCGTCGAAGGCGTCGACGACGCTCGTGATCTCGCCGGTCTCCATCATGAGCCGCGGCTCGGTGGCGCTCCGCGGCTCGTCGGCGGCCGCGGGGGACGCCGCGAGGAGAGCCGCCGCAGCGACTGCGAGCGACGCGAACGCCGAGCCCCCAGCCACGTTGATGGCGACGCGAGCGAGATGGCCTTCGCAGTACCTTCTGCCGTGCATGCTCATGGTTATCCGTCGGACGGACGCTACCGGCCGGGGCAGGAGGGTGTCAATCCGCGAATCGCTCGCCCGGCTCGCGCGGCCGCGCCCCGCCGCTCCCGCCGCAGCAATCTGCTCCGTTCTGCTCCGTTCCGCTCCGTTCCGCGCGGCCGCGGCCGCGGGGGCGCGGCCGCGGGGGCGCCGCTCAGCGCGCCAAGGAGCGCTCCTCGGGGGCGAACGGGCTCTTCCCCTCCTCGCTGTCGGGGAAGATCTCGCTCGTGATGTCCTCCGCGGCGAGCTCCTCGCGGGCGGTGCTCAGGTCGCGCGACGTCTGATCGAGCCGGTCGGCGAGCACCCCCAGGAACTGCCAGAGCAGCTTCACGGCGAGCTCGTGCTCCTTGCGGAGGATCTCGAAGAAATCGGCGCGCCGGACGGCGATGAGCTCGCTCTGCTCCACGGCCGAGACGGTGGCCGACCGCGGCATGCTGCGGATGAGGGCCATCTCGCCGAAGTGCTCGCCCGGGCCGACCTCGCTCAGCACCGATTCGCCGCGGATGATCCGGACGAGGCCCGAGAGCACGATGAAGAGCTCGTCGCCGCGATCGCCCTCGCGCACCACGATCTGGCCGGGCTCGAACGAGAGCACCTCGGCGACCTGCATGACCCGGAGCATCTCGCGCTCCTGCAGGCGCGCGAAGAGCGGCATCTTCGCGAGCACGTCGCGCTTCAGCGCGAGCAGCCGGGCGCGGACGCTGTCGCGGTGGTCGCCCTGGCCGAGCCGGACGAGGATCGCGGTGATGTTGTCCTTGCCGCCCTTCCTGTTCGCGAGATCGATGAGGCCGTTCGCCGCGACCTCGCCGTTCTCCTCCTCGAAGAACGGCTCGAGCTCCGCGGTGTGCGCGATGTACCCGTGGAGCCCGTCCGACGCGAGGAGGAACTGGTCGCCCGGGAGCACCTCGATCGTGAGCGTGTCGACCTCGACGCGCTCGTACACGCCGACGGCGCGCGTGATCGCGTTCTTCTGCGCGACCTTCTCGATCTGATCGCGCGTGAGCTTCCCGCGCTTGATGAGCTCGTTGTAGACGGTGTGGTCCTCGGTGACCTGCTGGATGCGGCCCTCGCGGAGGAGGTAGATGCGGCTGTCGCCGACGTGCGCGATGTAGCCGTGCGAGCCGGCGATGAGGAGCGCGGAGAGCGTCGTACCCATGCCGCGCTTCGTCGTGTCGGCCTTCGCTTCCTCGTGGATCCGGGCGCACGCGCGCTGGACGGCGTGCTCGAGCAGGCTGAGGACCTCCTTCATCGCGGCGCGCCGCACGTTGCTGCGCGCCTGGTTCTCGATGAGGTCCCGCTCCTTCTTCAGCTCCTCGTGGATGATGCGGACGGCGAGCGCGCTCGCGACCTCGCCTGCGGCGTGCCCGCCCATCCCGTCGGCCACCACGAAGAGCGCGAGCTTCTTGTCGACGAGGTAGTTG
Organism: Sorangium sp. So ce327; assembly: GCF_051530205.1. Classification (NCBI taxonomy): domain Bacteria; kingdom Pseudomonadati; phylum Myxococcota; order Polyangiales; family Polyangiaceae; genus Sorangium; species Sorangium sp. So ce327. The sequence continues at coordinate 9,394,819 of NZ_CP150330.1, forward strand.
TCCTCGTTGTGGTCCCGCATGCGGCCGACGTCGGTCGCCGCATAAAACCTGATGTTTTCGGACAGGCCCATCGGTTCGGGCAGGCTAACCGAGGGCGCGGGAGGAAATCACTACCGATTGCGCCCACCGCGAACTAGACGGTGAAGGACGTCGACGGACGACCTCCTCCCGTCCATCGCGCCCTCGCCGCGCCCGGGGCGTGCTCGCTGACGTAGGCGCGTGCGGCGCGGCGCGGCGCGAGGAGGAGCGGCGTCGGGAGGCGTTCGGGGGGCGGGTGGGGAATCGACCGCGTGGCCGAGGTTGCGAGCGGCGGTACATTCGGAGCGCGTAGAATGGGGGGTTGTATGCGGCTCGTCCTCTTCGATAACACCGACGTCGGGTGGGGTAATGCGCGGCGGGCAAACGGCGCGAGACGTCGCGATGACGCGGCGGCGCGCGCGCACCCAGCTGCGGCGGACGCCGCCGGTTCCGCCGAGACCGGGGACCTCGAGGTCCTGGGCGAGGCCGTGGGCGCGACGATCGGGCTCACGCCGATCTGGCGCGCCGGCGCGCTGCTGCACCGCATGACGGGCGCGGCCGACGCGTGGCAGTCCGCCGCGAGCTGGGCCGAGGCGCTCGGCTGGGCGGCGCGCGCGGCGCGGGAGCGCGGCCGGAAGATCGCGTCGCTGCAGGCCTGGGGGCACGGCGGCTGGGGGTACATGCGCATGGGCGCGACGCGGCTCGACGAGGCCGCGCTCCGGCCCGGCTCGCCGCTTGATGACGCGCTCGACGCCCTGAGGGCCGAGCTCGCGGGGCCGGACGCCCTCGTGTGGCTCCGCTGCTGCAGCGCCTTCGGCCACACCGGCCGGTCCTTCGCGCAGGCGCTCGCGAGGCGGCTCGGCTGCCGCGTCGCGGGGCATACGTACATCATCGCGTTCTACCAGAGCGGGACGCACTCGCTGCGCCCGGGCGAGACGCCGTCGTGGGATCCACACGAGGGCGTGCGCTTCGACGGCGAGGTGCCGACCGGCGCCAAGTGGTCGTCGCGCGGGGCGCCGAACACCGTCTCGTGCCTGGCGGGCGATCTCCCGCAGGGCTACTGACGCCGAAGGCGCAGGTGAGGCCCCGTCGCAGGTGAGGCCCCGCCGAGGGTGAGGCCCCGCCCGCTCGGGCGCTCGACCCGCGCCGCCGCGCCGGCGTACGCTGCCGCCATGACGTCGTCCGGAGCGCAGCGAGCGCGCGCGCTCGATCTGCTGAGCCGCGGAGACATGGCCGGCGGGATCGCCGGGCTCGAGGGGCACGTCGCGGGCGCGCCGGACGACGCGGGGGCGTGGCTCGCGCTCGGGGCCGCGTACGCGGCGGAGGAGCGCTGGGCGGACGCGGCGAGGGCGCTCGCGCGTGGGGTGGAGCTCGGCGGAAGGGAGGACGGCGGGGAGGAGCTGATCGAGGCGCGCCTCGCCTACGCCCGCGCCCTGGTCCGCCTCGGCCGGCTCGACGAGGCGGCCGAGGAGCTCCGGCGGGGCGCGGCGATCGAGCCGCCCGATCCGCGGGCGCTGCGCGAGCTCGGGGTCGTGCTGTACGATCTGCGGCTCTACGACGAGGCGGCGCGCTGGCTCGCGCGCGCGTGCGAGGCCGCGCCGGAGGACGCGCGGGCGGCCTTCGCGCTCGGGCTCACGCACGAGGCGCGGCGGGAGATCGCGCCGGCCATCGTGGCCTACCGCGAGGCGGTGAGGCGCGCGCCCTCGTTCGCCGACGCCCGGCTCACGCTCGCGGACGCGCTCGCGTCGATCGGGGAGCACGCGCGAGCGCTGGGCGAGCTCGAGGCGCTGCTCGCGCGCGAGCGGAGCCACGAGCAGGCGGCGAGGAACCGCGAGGTGCTGCAGCGCGCGCTCGCCGAGATGCGCGCGCGCCGGCTGCTCGGCAAGACGGAGCGGGAGCTCGCGCGGTCGGCGCTCGTCATCGAGGCGCAGCTCAGGCGCCGCGAGGCGCGCGCGGCGCCCGCGACGGCGGAGGGCTCGGCGGCGCGGCAGATCGTCCGCTACACGGCGCCGCTCCTCGAGCTCCACGTGACCCTCGACTCCCCGAACAATGGCCCCGGGAGCGGCGCGATCGAGGCGCTGCACCTCGCGCTGACCGATCCGGACCGCGCCGCGCGCGCCGAGGACGACGTCTTCAAGGTCACGGTGATCGGCGAGGACGGCCGGCAGGCGCCGGTCAGCTACGCGACGGGCGCGTCGCTCACGCTCGTGCGCGAGGCGATCGGCTGCCCGATGACGCAGGCGAGCGCGCTCTATACCTCGCTGCTGAAGGGGAGCCCCTCGGTCGACTGGGGCGGCGCGACGCTGCGGTTCGCGAGCGTGCCAGGCACCGGAGGAGCGCCCGGCGGAGAGCGGCACGGCCTCCTGGTCGGCCAGCGCGCCTAGCCTCGGCTCGGCGGGGCGGCGCCGCGCGGCGCGTCGCCCGGCGCGATCATCCCGAGATCGAGCAGCGAGGAGTAGTGCCCGTCCGGCGCGAGGATGACATGGTCGACGAGCGGCACGCCGATCACCTCGCCGGCGGCGGCGACCGCGTTGGTCATGGCCACGTCCTCGGGCGACGGCGCCGAGTCGCCGCTCGGGTGGTTATGCACGAGCACGAGCGCCGAGGCCGCGTCGGAGAGCGCGGCGCGAAGGATGTCCCTGGCCGTGACGGAGCAGCCGTGGAGCCCGCCCTGCGCGACCCTGCGCGCTCCCCTCATCCCGTTGCGGCCGTCGAGCGAGATCACCCACATCTGCTCGTGATCGAGCGGGCCGAGCTGCGCCGCGCACCACGCCGCGATCGAGGCCGAGGTGCGCACCGGAGGCCGCGGGCGCACCGCGCGCTCGAAGGCGCGCCGCCCGAGCTCGAGCGACGCGGCGATCCGGAGCGCCTTCGCGAGACCGAGGCCGGGGTGCTCGGCGAGCGCGTGCGGGCCGAGCCGCGCGAGCCCCTCCAGCCCGGCGAAGCGCGAGAGGAGCGCGGCGGAGACGAGCGTCACGGGGGTGCCGACCAGCCCTGTGCCGAGCACGATCGCGAGCAGGTCGGCGTCGCCCAGCGACCAGATCCCCTCCTCGAGCGCTCGCTCGCGCGGGCCGATGAAGGCGGCCAGCGCCGAGGGGTCGTCGGTGCACGTCTCGGGCAGGTGATCGGACAGCAGGGGGGCGCGCTTCCACGGGCTCATGCGCGAGCGACAAGCACGCGGCGGGCCCGCCTGCCCGCCCGGGGCGCCGCGGGGACGCGCGCGACGGCGAGGCGGCGGAGCGGCGGCGGAGGGTGGCGGCCGCCAGGCCCCGCGCCGCCGCGCCCTCGCCCGGAGCGCGAACGGAGACGCGCGCGCGTCACTCGACGCGGACGATCGTCTCCGCGGGGAGGCTCTCGGCGAAGGCGTCGCGCGCCGCGCGCACCCTCGCCTCGACGAGGCCGTCGAACGTGAGCTTCGTGCGGTACTCGACGCCGGACCACCTCGGATAAGAGCCGATGTCGACGTCGCGGTGGGCCTCGACCACGCGGTCGAGCATGGGCTTGAGCTGCCCCTCGTCGAGGGTCGTGAACACCGCGAGCGAGACGAACGGCGCCCCGCCGGAGAGCTCCGCCTGGATGAGCGCCTGCTTCGCCCGGAAGATCTGCGGCACGCCGGGCAGCATCCACACGTTGCGCATCACCACGCCGGGCCACGCGGCGCTGCCGCCGGTCACGAGCCGCGCGCCCTCCGGGATGCGGGCCATGAGCAGGTGCCCCTCGGTGAGCCGATCGCCGTAGTAGTCGCGCAGGAGGCCCTCGATGTTGGGCGCGCTGACCACCGGCACGCCGAACGCGCGCGCGACGCCCGCGATCGTCAGGTCGTCGTGCGTCGGGCCCACGCCGCCGCTCGTGAAGACCCAGTCGTGCGACGCCGCGAGCGCCCGCACCTCGGCGGCGATCACCTCGATCTCGTCGAGCACCATGACCGCCCGCTCCAGCTTGACGCCGAGCGCGCGCAGGGTGCCCGCCAGCACGACCAGGTTCTCGTCAGCGATCTTCCCGCTGAGCAGCTCGTTGCCGATGATCAGCGCCGCTGCGGTCCTCATGTCACCCTTCTTCCGCTCAGCTCTCGAACTCGCGCGTCACCGGGCGCCCGTCGGCGTCCATCCCGAGCAGCTCCTCGACGCGCTTCTCCGCGCGATCGAGGCGCTCCTGCGCCGACCGCGAGAGGCGGATGCCCTCCTCGAAGAGCGAGAGCGCGCGCTCGAGCGGCAGATCGCCGCCCTCGAGCTCCGCGACGATCTTCGCGAGGCGGCGCGTCGACTCCTCGAACGACATCGCGCCGGCGCCCGCGTCGCCGCTCCGCGGAGCGCGGTCTGCCTCGGCCTTCGCCGGCGCCCCGGCGGCGCCGGGCTCCGCGCTCGATCCGGCGCGTGACTCGGCGCGTGATTCCACGCCCGCGCCGCCCTCGTCCGTCGCGTTGCTCATCGTCGTCATGAGCCAGCGTCCCCCGGGGGTGCGGCCGGCGCAAGCAGGACGGCGCTCGCGCCGGGCGGCACCGCCGGCACGAGGAGCACGCCGTCGGGATCGGCCACGACAGGGACCGCGAGCCCATCCGGCCGAACGAGCCGTGCCGGACGCGAGGAAGCGCTCCCGGACGCGCTCCGGTCGTTCGGGACGATGGCCACCCACACGACGCCCGTCGCCAGCGCGGAGCGCGGCCGATCGAGGGCCCGCGCGTCGGCGCCGGAGAGGGCGGCCCGCGCGAGCGCGCGCACCCCTTCGTCAGGATCGAGATCCCGCGCCGCGACGAGGACGCGCCTGCGCTGCACCTCGGTGCGCCGGGACAGGCCGCGGACGATCGCGCGGCGCACCGCGGGGTCGTCCTCGAAGCGGTACGCGCGGGCGAGAAGGGAGACGCTGTCGGGCATCGGGTCGCTCCCGAGGCCGAGCGCGACGTGCGCGCGCACGACGGGATCGCTCCCCTCGAGCAGCCGCTCGATCCTGCCGCGGACCACCTCGTCGTCGCGGGCCGCGAGCGCGCGGGCGGCGAGCGGCGACAGCGGTCCGCCCGCCTCCGCGAGGGCGGCGAGCCGCGAGGTCGCGATCGCCCCGCCCCCGGGCTCCGCGAGCAGCGCGACGCCTGCGGAGATCGCCGCCGCGTCGGGCGCCGCGTCGTCGCTCTTCGCGGCGCTGGCGGCGCCGGGCGGCGACCCGGCGCCCGACGCCGCGAGCGCCGCGAAGAGCGGCGCGAGGGCGGCGAGGGCGCGCTCGCCCCGAGCGAGCGCGCCGCGCGCCGCCGCGTGGACCGCCGCGCGATCGCAGGAGGACGGGGAGCAGGCCCCGACGACATCGACCGCGTCGCGGAGGCCGAGCGCCACGGCGCCGAACACCCCGACGGCGCGATCGCTCGACCCGCTCGGCGCGGCGAGCGCGGCGAGCAGCCGCTTCTCGAGCGCCTCGGGCGCGTCGCGCAGCACGAGCCCGCGGACCACCCCGGCGCGCAGGCCGAGCCTGCGGAGGTCCGCGTCCTTCGCGGCGCGCGGGCCCTCGAAGAGCTCCGCGACCGCGGCCCGCGCCTCGGCTCCCGGCATCGTCGCCAGCGCGAACGCGGCCGCCGTCGCCAGCTCGGGGCGCTCGCTCAGGACTCGGCGCAGCTGCCGCGCCGCCTCCGCGCCGCCCGCGCGGCCGATCGCCGCGACCGCGCGGGGCCGCGCGTCGTCGGGGAGCAGCGGGAGGGCGCGCGCGAGCGCCGGCACGAGCCGCTCCGCCGGCACGAGCTCGGCCAGCCTGAGCCCCTCCATCCGCCCGAGCTCCGATCCGAGCAGCGCGGCGACGGCGTCCGCCGCCTCCGGCGCCCCGAGGTACACGAGGATCTCCGCCGTCGGCTCGAAGAGCCCCGGCTCTGGCTTGCGGAGCCACGCGCGGGCCTTCGCCAGCGCCGCCTCGTCGCCGAGGCGCGCGAGGGCGCGCGCCGCGGCCACCTGCGCCGCCCTGTCGCCGCCCTCGAGCATCGGCCGGAGCGCCGCGATCGCCCGGAGATCGCCGAGATCGCCGAGGAAGCTCGCGAGCGCCGGCTCGATCCGCTTGCGGCTGCCGAGCAGGAGCCGGAGCGACGCGGGCGGGTGCGCCTTGATCGCGCGCGCGGCGGCCTCGCCCGCGGCCCCGCCCTGCACGATCGCGTTCACGAGCACGCCGAGCGCGCGCCGCTCGCCCGTGCGCGCGAGCGCGAGGGCGGCGGTGCCGCGCAGCACCTCGCCGAGCGGCGACGCGGCGCCGCGCGCGGGCGCGCTCTCCGAGAGCTCGCGCGCGAGCAGCTGGCGCACGCTGTCGCGCTTCGCGTGGGCCGCCAGCGCCCGCACCGCCGCGAGGCGCGTCCTGGGATCGCGCGCCCCCGGGGCGCCGTGCTGATCGAGCGCGGCGAGCAGCGCGCTCACCGCCTCCTCGGTGCCGATCGCCCCGAGGCGCTCGATGCCGCGGAGCCGCGCCGCCGGGTCGCTCGACGAGAGCAGCCGCTCGCCGACCGCCACGCCGAGGCTGCCGCGCAGCGGCGTCGCGCCGGCCTGGGCCCCCGCGGGCGCCTTGCCGCCTTCCTCCGCGGCCTGCGGCGCCCGGGCGGTCCGCGCGACCGGCTGAGGCGCTGCCGGGCCCGCCATCGCGGTGGCCGCGAGCGCCGCGGCGAGGCCCAGGGCGCGGGGGGTTCCAGGGAGGAATCGCATTCGCTGCGCCGCACTATCCCGCGATCGACGGCCCGCTGTCACGCCCCAGGCCGAGCCGTGTCAGCGCCGCGTGACAGCCTGGAATTTGATGGAAGCACGCGCTAGGTCGACCTACCGTGCAGCCGCGAAATGCGGCTGTGAGAGAGGTGACGCTTGATCGACCTGGTACGGACACTGGAAAAGGCCATCACGGTCTCCGCCGGCAAGGCATGGCCCGTCTTGCAGCGACTGAGCCGCCTCGGCGGCGAGCCCAGGCCGTTTCACCCGAAGTGGAGCGACAAGCCGATCCCGAGGGGCGGCGAGCGCACGAAGCCCCCGCTCGGCTGGCCTCGCGAGACGGACAGCCTGTGCCCGCGCTGCGTCAAGGAGGCGCGCGACGAGATCCTGAGTGGCAGGGCGGATTGGACCAAGCTCATCACGGACAAGCCCGGCGAGATCCGCGCCAGCATCGTCGCGCGCGAAGGGCGCGTGGTCATGGAGAAGACGTGCCCGAAGCACGGCTTCTTCTCGGACACGATCTCGATCGACCCGGCGTTCCTGGCCCGGATCGAGCGCCTCTTCGGCGGCCGCGACGTCGAGATGACGAAGGACAGGATCCACGACCACGGATCGAGCACCATCCGTTACGGTCGCGGCGCGGTGCTCACGGTCGACCTGACGAACCGCTGCAACATGATGTGCGACCCGTGCTTCATGGATGCCAATCAGGTCGGCTACGTGCATGAGCTCTCCTGGGAGGAGATCACGAGGATCCTGGACGACGCGGCGGCGGTGCGCCCGCGCCGCCAGATGTCGATCCAGTTCTCCGGCGGCGAGCCGACGCTGAGCCCGCACTTCCTCGACGCGATCCGGTACGCGCGCGAGAAGGGCTACTTCGCGGTGCAGTGCGCGACGAACGGGATCCGCTTCGCGGACGAGCCGGGCTTCGCCAGGAAGGCCAAGGAAGCGGGCCTCCGGATGGCGTACCTGCAGTTCGACGGGGTCACGAACGCCGCGAACGGCCACCGGAAGATCGGGAACCTCTACGACGTGAAGCTGCGGGCGATCGAGGAGCTCTCGGCCGCCGGGATCGACGTCATCCTGGTCGTGACGATCGTCAACGGGGTCAACAACGATCAGGTGGGGCCCATCATCGACTTTGCGGTCCAGAACGCCGACAAGATCACCGTCGTCAGCTTCCAGCCGGTCAGCTTCACCGGCCGCGACGAGGACATCTCCGACGAGCTGCGCGAGAAGCAGCGCTATACGCTGAGCCACCTCGCGCACGACATCGCCCGGCAGACGGGCGTGACCGACCCGCTGCGCGACTGGTTCCCCCTGTCGGCGCTCAGCCCCTTCGGCAACGTGACCGACCTCCTCGACGGCCCCGACAAGGACTGGGGGCAGATCAACTGCGGCTGCCACCCGAACTGCGGGATCGGGACCGCGCTGTTCGTCCACAAGAAGACGAAGCAGATGGTCCCGCTGCTCGACTTCATCGACGTCGAAGGGCTGCTCTCCGACCTGCGCGCGATCTTCGACGCGGGGCGCGGCCGCGCCCTCACGAAGGCGCAGGTCGTCGCCGCGCTGCTGCGCCATTACCAGCCGGACAAGGCGCCGCCCGGCTTCCACCTCGCGACGCTCGTGAAGCAGTTCATGAGCCAGACGGGCGCCGCGCACGCCGGCGAGGGCGACGCCCGCGAGTACGAGTGGCGGGTCCTTTTCGTCGCGGGCATGTGGTTCCAGGATCTGTTCAATTACGACTTCCGCCGCACCGAGATGTGCATCATTCCGTACGGAACGCAGCTCGGCGAGATCAGCTTCTGTGCGTACAACACCGGGGCTGGATGGCGGAATATCCTCGAGAAGATGAAGGCCAACGCCACGGTGGCCGAGTGGTACAAGAAGCACGGCAGGCACCCTGTCTATGCGAAGAATCAGGATCTTCCTTTACCGACCTACGACAAGCCCCTAACGATCATCGAGCACGACCTTGCGTTGCGCGAGCGCGAGCAGGGCGGCGCGCGCTCACGGCGGGCGGCCAGGCGGCTGCCGATCGTGAGCTGATCGCGCTCGCACCGCGCGCGGCAAGGAAGCGCAGCGCAGGACAGCGCAGCGCAGCGCGGCCCCCGATCGCCGAGAGACAGGTCACGTGAGCCGCCGGGCTCGGCGCCCCTGGGCTCGGCGATCAGTCGCAGGGCACCTCACATCGACACAGAATCCGCTTCTCCTCGCGGCCGTGTGGGAGGAGGCTCGCGTGAGCGGCGCGGGAGTCGTGGAGAACGCACCACGCATGGTGTAGTCTGGTCACGTGACCTTGCACGCGGGCCGCTATGAGAGCTTGCGCGCCATCGCGTCAGGCGGCATGGCGACGGTGTATCTCGGGCGGGCCGTGGGCGCCGGCGGGTTCGAGCGCCTCGTCGCCCTGAAGATGATGCACCCGCACATCGCGGCGGAGCCCGAGTTCGTCGCGATGTTCCTCGACGAGGCGCGGCTCGCGGCGCGGGTCCGCCACCCCAATGTCGTCGCGACGTTCGATCTCGTCGAGGACCCGCTGTTCCTCGTCATGGAGTACATTGAGGGGCCGTCGCTGCACACCTTGCTCCGCACGTGCGCGCGGGCGAAGCGGCCCGTCCCGCTCGGGATCGTGCTCCGCATCTTCCTCGACGTGCTCGCGGGTCTCCACGCCGCGCACGAGCTCACGGGGGGCGAGGGCGAGCCGCTCAACCTCGTGCACCGCGACGTCTCGCCGCAGAACGTGCTCGTCGGCGTCGACGGCATCGGGCGCATCACCGACTTCGGGGTGGCCCGCGCCGAGACGAGGCTCATGTCGACGCGGGGCAACGCGCTCAAGGGCAAGCTCGCCTACATGGCGCCCGAGCAGATCCGGGGCGCGAACGTCGACCGTCGCAGCGACGTGTACTCGGCCGGCGTGGTGCTCTGGGAGATGCTCACGGAGGAGCGCCTGTTCAAGGCCGACAACGACGGCGCGCTGCTCGCGCAGATCCTCCAGGGCGCGCCCACGGGGCCGCGCGGGGTGGTCCCGTCGGTGCCGGCCGCGATCGACGAGATCTGCCTGCGCGCGCTGCGCACCGACCCCGACGATCGCTTCCCGACCGCCGCGGCGTTCGCCGAGGCGCTGGAAGACGCAGCCACGCAGACGCCGGGCCTCGCTGTGTCGTCGCCCCGGGCGGTGGAGGCGCTCATCAAGGAGGTCGGTTTGCGCGGGCCGCCGGAGAGCCTCACGGCGCCGGTCAGCGCGCGGGGCGTTCCCGCCTCGGCGCCCAAGTCGGGGCGATCGCCGCTGAGCCAGCGCTCTCCGTTGAGCGATCCGCTGAGCCCGCGCTCTCCGTTGAGCGATCGTCTGCCCCTCAGCCAGCGCGCTCCTTTGACCCAGCGGAGCGTCGAGGCGGCGCAGGACAGCTCGGGCGCCGAGGGCAGCGCGCCGGGGCTGGGCGCCGTCGTCTCCGAGGCCGTCTCCCGCGGCCGGCACCACATCGCGCGCCGCCGCGTGCTCGCCAGCGCCTGCGCGGTCGCGATCGCGGTCGGGGCGGGCGCCTTTCTCGCCGCCGGCCAGAAAGAGCCAGCCGCGCCCTTCACGGGGGAGAGCGCCTCTGTCTCCCGGATCTCGTCCTTCTTCCCCGCGGCCGCGGCGGCCAGCGGGCCAGTCCAGGCGGCCGCGCCCGGGCATTCCGGCGAGCTGGCCGGGTCCGCGGTCCCCGGCGGCTCCGCTCAGGGCGCCGCTCCCGACAGCTCCGCTCAGGGCGTGATTCCCGGCAGAGCCGCCCAGAGCCCCGCCCCGCGGCCGAGCGCCAGAGCGACCCCGCCCGCGGCCGTCAAGCCCAGGACGAGCCGACCCGACACGCGCACGACCAGCGGATCCACGGCCCCGACGGCGAAGCCGGCCACCCGCTCATCGACCGTTCGGAGCGCGGCGCCGAAGACCGCGCCAAAGGCGCCAGAGCCGAAGCGGAGCGCTCCGCGGACGACCTCCCGGACGCCCTTCAAGCCATCCGGCCTGTGACGCACACAGGGCTGTGACGCACGACGTCACCGCGGAGATAGCCCAAGACGGTACGTGCGCATGGATCCAGCGCGCCCCCCGGGCCGAGCCATGATCCTTTTCGCCGCCTCGTCCAACACTCCGACCATGGAGGCACGTCCAACACCCCGACGACCGCGAGCACCCGCGACCTCGGCGCCGATAGCGCGACGTCGGGTCGCGCTATCGCACATTGAACGCGCTGCGGCGTCGCCTACATGCTCACAAACGACAGCAGAACGTCAGTGGTCGCCTCACGAGCGCGATAGGGGAGGTAGACTATTCTTGTCGTGGGGCGGTATGTGCTCGCCCAAGTGAAAGACGCGCCGCGCGTCGGACGTTACCCCGGGGGGAACCAGCTCATGCGCTCGCTTTTTGAGCAGGTCGTCGAGTGCTGTGGCCTCGCACCCGCGTTCGCCAGAAAGATCATCCAGGATGCCTGCGAGCGGAGCGATGTGTCACCGCCCGAAGCGATGACGCCAGCCGATCTCATCCGCACGCTCCCTCACATCCGCCAGGCCCTCGGCGTCTTCCTCGATCCCGGGGAGGTGGCGCTGAAGACGGCCGCGATGCGAGCCCTCGTCAAGGGCTCCTGGCCGTCGATGGCCGCGGTCGTCCCCCCTGGTTCGAACCAGGAGAGCCGGACCCCTCAGGACGAGCCGAAGGCCAAATCGAGCTCATAGAGCTCGTAGTGCGAACGCCGCATTCCGAGCGCGACATACGTCGACTGCGCTCGCGCGTTCTCGGTCTCCACGTACAGGCGGATACCGCACACGTCCCCCGCGTCCGCCGCCATCTCGTGGACTCGCTGATACAGCGCCCGGAAGACCCCGCTGCGCCGCTGCGCGGGGGTCACATAGACGGACTGGATCCACCAGAAAGTACCGTTTCTCCAGTCACTCCATTCGTAGGTGACCATCAGCTGCCCGGCCATCTCGGACGCGTGCTCGGCCACCAGATAGAACCCTTTGGCGGCATCCGCGATCAGCGCGGCGGCGCCGCGGAGGGTGGTGGCGGCATCCAGCACCTTGCCCTCCGTCTCGAGCGCCATCGCCCGGTTGTTCGCCGCGATCAGCGCGGCGTCGGTGGGCGCCGCCCGGCGGATCACGAGCGCTGTCACGAGGCGACCTCCCGGCGGGCGTCGCAGGGACGTTCTCCGGCCGTACGGCCGGAGAGCGCGGAAGCGCGGCATCGGATCGACATGGCCGACCCCATACCGCGGGCAGCACGGCTGCTCAATGACGACACGCGCGACGCGTACGACGTCGCCGCGGCGCGTTATGTTTCGAGGAGCGATCCTCGACGAGCGCGCCCGGCGCGCGGCGCGCGGTCCATGGCTCCGCCGCGCCGGCTGCCTCTTGCGGCGGTTGGCGGAGGTTGTGCTCCTCGCCCGATCGCGCATACCCTCCGGGCGCCGAAGCCTCCCGGAGGGTGACCCTTGACACTGCTCGTCAGCGACTCGATTGCCCAGCGCGTCCAGCGGCTGGAGATCCCTTTCAACAGCTTCGGGGTCGATCCTTACGGCATCTCCCAGAAGCACCTGGGTCTCTTCTTCTCCCTCCTGGATTTCTTCTATCATCACTACTTCTCGGTGGGCGTGACGGGCCTGGAGAACGTCCCCGCGCGCGGGCGGGCGATGCTCGTCGGCAATCACTGCGGGGGAGTCGCCATCGACGGGGCGATGGTGGTCGCGTCGATGTTCTTCGCGATGGATCCTCCGCGTCTGGCCGAGGGGATGGCGGAGAAGTTCATCAATCGCCTCCCCTTCACCTCGCTCTGGTCGAGCCGCACAGGGCAGTTCACCGGCCTCCCCGAGCACGCGAGCCGCCTCCTCGAGGACGAGCGGCTGCTCATGGTGTTCCCCGAGGGGGCGCGCGGCACCGCCAAGCTCTACAGCGAGCGCAACTCGCTCGTGCACTTCGGGTCGGGGTTCGTCCGGCTCGCGATGAAGACGAGGACGCCCGTCATCCCCTTCGGCTTCGTCGGCGGCGGCGAGGCGGTGCCGACCATCGCCAACTCGTACACGATCGGCCGGCTGTTCGGCGTGCCGTACATCCCGATCACCCCGTACCTCATCCCGGCGCCGCTGCCGGTCCAGCTGGAGATCACGTATGGCGAGCCGATGACGTTCGCCGGGACCGGCGCCGAGGAAGACGAGGTGATCCTGGGCCACGTCGAGCAGGTGAAGGCGAGGATCGCCGAGCTCATCGAGGACGGTCGAAAGCGGCGCCGCGGGAAGCTTTCGGTGGACTGGCGCGGCGCCACGCCGCCCAGGCCCACCTCATCGAAGGAGCACGCATGAGGGTCCTCATCCCAGGGATCACCGGCCAGCTGGGCCGCATGGTCGCGACGCGCCTCCTCGAGGAGGGGCACGAGGTGATCGGCATCGACCGGCGGCCGTGGCCGACCGCCCCGGCCGGCGTCGAGATGCACAACGTGGATCTGCAGAAGCGCGCCGCGGAGGACGTGTTCCGCAAGGCCCGGCCCCAGGCCGTCATCCACATGGCGACCGTGACGCACCTCGTGGAGCAGACGGAGGAGCGGTATCGGATCAACCTCGGCGGCACGCGCGTCGTCTTCGACAACAGCCGCGCCTGCGGGGTCGAACACGTGATCTTCGTCGGCCGACACACCTACTACGGCGCCGGCCCCGAGTCGCCGCTCTACCACACGGAGGAGGATCCTCCGATGGCGGTGTCCACCTTCCCCGAGCTCGCCGACCTCGTCGCGGCCGATCTCTACGCCTGCACGGCGCTCTGGCGCGCTCCCGAGCTCTGCACGACCGTTCTCCGCATGTGCTACACGCTCGGCCCGACAGGCCACGGCACGCTGGCGAGCTTCCTCCGCGGCCCCCGCGTCCCGTACGTGCTCGGGTTCGACCCGCTGTTCCAGTTCATGCACGAGCAGGACGTCGTGACCGCCATCTGCCTCGCCCTCGAGAAGCGCATCCGCGGCGTCTACAACGTCTCTGGCCCGCAGCCTGTGCCCCTGTCGCTCATCATCCGGGCGGCGGGCCGGGTGGCGTTGCCCCTCCCCGAGTTCGTGCTGCGCAACGCGTTCGGCCGCTTCGGCCTGCCGAAGCTCCCTCGCGCGGCGCTGACCCACATCAAGTACCCCGTCGTCGTGGACGGGGCCGCGTTCCGCGCCGCGACCGGGTTCAAGCACGCCATCGACGAAGCCGAGGCCATCCGCGAGTACCGCGACGCCCACCCGGTCCCGGCGAGCCGCCCCTGAGCCGGGGAGTTCATCTCATGAGATAAGGAGGTCCCGATGTTGTCCGAGAAGGTCAATCAGTTCGCGCCGGCCAGGCTCACCGCGGACATCGACGGTCTGCCCGAGCCGGAGAGGAGAGCGCTCGGCAAGCTCATCGAGGCTTCGCGGCAGCTCGATCCCGTGTTCGATCGGCAGGCCTACGCCGGGAACCCGGAGCTCCGCGAGGAGCTGGTGGCGGACGGCACCCCGGAGGGGCGGGACAGGCTCGCCTATTTCGACATCATGCGCGGCCCGTGGGACAGGCAGGATCACCACCGCCCCTTCGCCATCGACAGGCCCCATCCTCCCGGCGCTGGCTTCTACCCGGAAGATCTCTCGGCCGACGAGCTCAACGCGTGGGTCGAGCAGCACCCGGGCGACAAGGAGGCCTTCAACAGCCTGTTCACGCTCATCCGCCGGGACCAGGGCCGGCTCGTCGCCGTGCCGTACAGCCAGGCCTACGCCGCGTGGCTCGGCCCCGCCGGCGCGCTCCTCGAGGAGGCCGCGGCGCTCACCGCGAGCGAGAGCCTAAGGCGGTTCCTGAGGTCCCGGGCCGCCGCGTTCCGCTCCGACGACTACTATGCATCCGACAAGGACTGGATGGACCTCGACAGCCGCGTCGAGGTGACCATCGGCCCTTACGAGACCTACGAGGACGAGCTCCTCGGCCTCAAGGCCTCGTTCGAGTCGTTCGTCACGGTGAGCGACCCCGACGCTTCCCGCAAGCTCTCGAAGTACAAGGAGCTCCTCCCGGAGATGGAGCGCAACCTGCCTGTCCCCGAGGACGTGAAGACGGCGCGCGGCGGGGAGAGCCCCATCCAGGTCGTCGACCTCGTGTTCAGCGCCGGCGACGCCCGCAAATCGGTCCAGACGATCGCGTTCAACCTGCCGAACGACGAGCGCGTCCGCGCCGAGAAGGGGGCCAAGAAGGTCCTGCTCCGCAACGTCATCGAGACGAAGTTCGAGCTGATCATGCGCCCTATCGCCGAGCGCATCCTCGACCCGGCGCAGCTCGATCACCTGTCCTCCGACGCGTTCTTCAACGAGACGCTCTTCCACGAGCTCTCGCACAGCCTCGGCCCTGCGTTCACGACCGCGAGCGGGGAGCGGGTCGAGGTGCGGATCGCGCTCGGCCCGACGTACTCCGCGCTGGAGGAGGCCAAGGCCGACGTGATGGGCGCTTACAACGTCCTCTTCATGATCCAGCGAGGCCACTTCGCGGCGGATTTCAGGGAAAAGCTCCTCATCTCCTATTTCGCAGGGCTCTTCAGGAGCACCCGCTTCGGCGTGGCCGAGGCGCACGGCAAGGGGGCCGCCCTCCAGATCAACCGGTTCCTCGAGGAGCGCGCCGCCCGCTTCGACCCGGCGACACGGCGCTTCACCGTCGACGCCGAGGAGCTCGAGGCCGCCATCACCCGCCTCGTCCGCGATCTCTGCATGGTGCAGCACCGCGGCGACAGGCAGGCCGCCGGCGAGCTCCTCGCCAGGTACGGAGAGGTCTCGGCGCCGATGCAGCAAGCGCTCGGCGGCCTCGCGGGGATCCCGATCGACATCCGGCCGATCTACCCGCTCGCCGGCGAGTGAGCCGCCGGCGAGCGGCGCTCACGGCCCGATCTGCACGAGGAACGCGTCGCCGGCGCCCTGGCTCACGGCCGTGGCTGCCCCGCGATCGAGGGCGCCGTCGAAGCGGCCGGTCACCCAGCCGTCGCCGAGGAGATCGACGGCGACGGCCGCGCTGCGCTGCTCGCCCGAGTCGCCGAACGAGCGCAACCAGATCGGGTTGCTGGCAGGGTCGAGCTTCGCCACGAACACGTCCGCGGCGCCCGTGGCCGAGTGCGCCTCCGTGCCGATGTCCAGGTTCCCCAGGAAGGAGCCGGTGAGGAGGATGTTGCCCGCGAGATCGACCGCGACGGAGGCGCCCTCCTGGTCGGCGTCGTCGCCGAAGTCCTCGCACCACTGCAGGACGCCGTTGTCGTCCAGACGGATGAGGAAGACGTCCTTGTCTCCATTGCTCGTGAGCAGCGACTCGCCGAGGGAGAGCGCTCCCCGGAACGAGCCGGTCACGAGGATGTTGCCCGCTCCATCGACGGCCACGCCGAGCGCCTCGGCCGCGTTGGTCGCGTCGGCCGCCTTGCTCCAGACGTGGTCGCCCGAGGGGTCGAGCTTCGCGACGAACAGGTTGGTCTTGGCGTCGGTGGTGAGCGGCCTCTCGCCCCCGAGATCGACCTCCCCGCTGAACCAGCCGACGACGACGATGTCGCCGTCGCCGTCGACGGCGACGCCGGTACCGGCCTGATCTCCCTGGCCGCCGAGCCGCTTGGCCCAGTCGACGTGGCCGGCGGCGTCGAGCTTGACCAGGAAGGCGTCGCTCCTGCCGTGGCTCTCCAGGGTGAACCGCTCGCCCCGGCGGCCCTCGCCGAAATCGAGCGTGCCCGAGAACTCGCCGGTGATGAAGGCGTTCCCCGCCTGGTCCACGGCGATCGCCGCCGCGTGTTGCGTGGCCTCGTCGCCGAACCGCCGGCTGAACTGGTGCGCCCCGTTCGCGTCGAACCGCGCCACGACGACGTCGGCGCGGCGGCCGGCGCCCTCGAGCACGCCGCCGCCGAAATCGACGTCGCCGGCCGCGCTGCCCGCGAGCACCACGTCGCCCCCCGGCGCGAGCGCGACCGCCCGGGCGACGCTGTCCGCGAAGCGGCGGCCGAACCGGAACCGACCCTCGCGCCTGGAGGCGTCGCGGGAGAACGAGACGAGGAAAGCGTCCGGCTCGCCGAGCGCGCCCAGCTCGTCCGACGGGCCCGCGCCGAGATCGGTGCTGCCCGACGCCGAGCCGACCACGACGACGGCGTCGGCCGAGGCGGCGATGCCCAGGCCCTGCTGAGCGCCGGCCCCGCCGAGCGCGACGCTGTGCACGGGGTCGCCCGTGCACGCTCGCCCGTCGCAGTTCTCGTCCTCGAGCGTGGCGCAGCTCTCGAACGCGGGCAGCACCTGGCCGACGCAGGCGCCGACGTCGGTCCCGTCGTCATTGCACGCGGCGACGCCGGCGACGCAGAGGCCGACGCCCCGCGTGCCCTGCGGCCCCGCGTAGCAGTCCGCCTCGGTGAGGGGAACGCAGATCTCCTGAACCTCGCCGCCGCCGCCCGCCCCGCCGCCGCCGCCACCTCCCCCCGCGCCCACCGGCGCGGGATCCGCCGCGACGTCGGGGAACGGCGCGATGAAGGCGCACGCGCCGAGGCCGGCGCAGGCGAGGGCGAGCGCGGCGACGGCGCCCGCTCCGGGGCGAGGTGCGCCGCTCACAGCACTCCCCGCACGGCGACCCCGGCGCCGTCCGCGCCGACCCATGGCGAGAGCGCCGTCGGGCGGGGGGCGCGCGGCGCCGCGGGCGCAGGCCGCCGCCCGGCGGCGTCCGGACGAGCCGCGGGCGAGGAGGACGAGGGCCAGAAGAGGTAGGTGGCGAAGCCGCCCGCGATGACGGCGGCCCCGGTGAGCACCGTGCTCGTGACGGCGAGCGCTTGCCCGCGATCGTGCAGCGCCTGCCGCTCGCCCAGCGAGCCCGGGGCAGGGTTCTCGTTCTTCTTCAGGAAGCTGTGCCGCACGTCGTACGCCATGGCGCCCGTGACCACGGCGCCGGCGGCGAGCGCGGCCGCCGTCCCCACGACGATCACCGGCGAGATGCGCGGGCCGGGCGCGGGCGCGCTGGGCAGCGCCGGGCGCGCGGGCGCGCTCGACCGCAGGACCGCGAGCGAGCGCTTGCGGCCGAGCTCGGCCCGCAGCTCGACGACCGCGCCCGTCTCGGCCTGCACCGTCGCCTCGAACCGCGCCGCATAGTTCTCGGCCGCCACGACGACCCGCCGCGCCCCGGGGCTCACGAGGATGGCCGCGCCGACGAGCGCGGCGTGGATCGGCTCACCATCGATCTCGACGCGCACGCCGGTCGCGTCCTCGGGCAGCTGCAGGACGATCTGCGACGTCTTCACGCGAAGCTTCTCTAGTCGCGCCCGCGACTCCCTGGCGAGCGCGATCTCGTTCCGCGCGGTCGCGCCGGACGCAGCGAGCTCAAATGCGTTGAGCGCCTCGACGACGTGGCCGAGCGCCTCGTGACAGACGCCGAGGTGATACCAGAGAGGCGGGGACACGACGATCTTGCTGATGCGTTCGTACGTCTCCAGCGCCTCTGCCCACCGGCCGCTGTCCTCCGCGGCGAGGCCGAGCGCGAAGAGGTGCCGCGCGGACGCGAGGTCCGCGGCGCTCGGCTTGTGGGGCGCAGCGACAGCCGCAGTGTCGCTCGCGACCGCGGCCGGCGGCGCGCGGCCGGCGTCCTCCGGGGAAGGCTCGGCGAACGCAGCCGGACCGACGCCGACCAGGGCGAAGAATACCACTCCGCCGATGGTGATCCGATGCTTCACCCACGCCTCCTTCCATCACCAAGCGATAGAGGCAGTCTAACCGTACTCACGCCGACCGATCCTCGACAACTGGAAAATTGTTTGAGATTAGCGTCCGATCCTGGAACGCTCTTGCACGACCCTCCTGGAACGCTCTCCCACTGTCGGTGAGAGCTTCAGCATGGTCGGACTCACGACGACACAGGAGTCGCAGGTACGAGCTGTGATAGCGCCCGTCGATCTTGTGCCAGGCCAGCTTCTCGGCCGCTATGAGCTGCTGATCGCCATCGCGCAGGGCGGAATGGGGACCGTGTGGGCGGCCCGAGAGCGCGGCGGGGCGGCGGGCGACAAGATCGTGGCAGTCAAGACGATGCTGCCGGCGCTCTCCAGCGATCCGCGCTGCAAGCGCATGTTCCTCACGGAGTCGCGCATCGCCTCCCGGATCAAGCACCCCAATGTGTGCGCGATCCTGGATCAAGGTGAGCAGAGCGGGGTGCTCTACTTCGTGATGGAGTGGATCGACGGCGACGCGCTCGTGGCGCTGCTCGGCGGCAGCACCCGCAAGCAGGGCAGCCCGCTCCCCCTGCCCGTCGCGGTGAGGATCGCGATCGAGGCGGCGCGTGGGCTGCATGCGGCCCACGAGCTACGGGACGACGGCGGCGCGCTGGTCGGGCTCGTTCACCGGGACGTGTCGCCGCACAACATCCTGAT
This sequence comes from Sorangium sp. So ce327, assembly GCF_051530205.1. Lineage (NCBI taxonomy): Bacteria > Pseudomonadati > Myxococcota > Polyangiales > Polyangiaceae > Sorangium > Sorangium sp. So ce327. The sequence continues at coordinate 9,413,862 of NZ_CP150330.1, forward strand.
CACGCGGGACGGCTCGGTCAAAATCGCCGATTTCGGCGTGGCCAAGGCCATGGCGCAGGTGGACAACCCGACGACCAACACCGGGCACATGAAGGGCAAGATCCTCTTCATGGCGCCCGAGCAGGTCTATAGCGAGCAGCTGGACCGGCGGTCCGACATCTTCGCGCTCGGGATCGTGCTCTATCAGCTGACGACGGGCACGCACCCGTTCGCCGCCAGCCACGACCTCGCGACGATGGCGCGCATCGCGCGGCCCGAGCCGGTCGATCCGCCGGGCCCCCTCGTCCCCGGGTACCCCCCCGCGCTCGAGGCGGCGGTGATGCGCGCGCTCGCCAAGGATCCGGCCGAGCGCTTCGCGACGATGGCCGAGCTCGCGGACGCGCTCGAGGCGGTGGACGCCGCCCTCGGCAGCCGCCCTGGCGAGGTCACGGGGTACATCCGCAACGCGCTCGCCGCGCGCACCGCGCGTCGCACGGCGCTGATCAAGGACGCGTTGCGCGCCGCGGACGGCAGGGCGCGGGGGCGCGCCCCCTCGCGCCTGGACCCGCGCCGCCGCGCCCGGACGATCGCCACCGCGGCGGCGCTCGTCGCCTCGGGCGCGCTGCTCGGGGCGGCGACGCTCCTGTGGATCGGCCTCGGGGAGGGCCCCGGCGCGCCGCCCGTGGCGGTGCCCGCGGCGCCGACCGTCACGGTGGAGCCGCGCCCGGGGGTCGCCACCGCCGAGCCGCGCGCCCCGGAGCCCGCGCGCGTGTCAGAGCCGGCCCCGTCCACCGCGCCCGCGGCGCCGCCGTCCTCCACCCCCGCCGCGAGCGCGAGCCCGCCTCGCTCCCGATCGCCTGCCGAGACCGGGCGCGCCAAATTCCGCGAGCCCGGCTTCTAGCGCGCGCCGCGGCCCCGCCTCGCGCCGAGGAATATTCGATCGGCGCCGGTTGTCCTCGGGCGGCCGGGCTTGCTATGAGCTCCCACCCGTTATGCACGACGTACGCGCCCTGAACGAGCTGGTCGCCAAAGAGAGCGCCTTCATCGACACCCTGCTGAGCGAGGTCGGCAAGGTCATCGTCGGCCAGACGTACATGATCGAGCGCATCCTCATCGGGCTGCTCACCGGGGGGCACGTGCTCCTCGAGGGCGTCCCGGGCCTCGCCAAGACGCTCACGGTGCGGACGCTCTGCGACGCCATCCACGCGAAGTTCTCGCGGATCCAGTTCACGCCGGATCTGCTGCCCGCCGACCTCATCGGCACCGTCATCTACAACCACCAGAAGGGCGACTTCACCTCGAAGCTGGGCCCGATCTTCGCGAACCTCGTGCTCGCCGACGAGATCAACCGCGCCCCGGCGAAGGTGCAGAGCGCGCTCCTCGAGGCGATGCAGGAGCGGCAGGTCACGATCGGCGACACGACCTACCCGCTGCCGAGCCCGTTCGTGGTCATGGCGACCCAGAACCCGATCGAGCAGGAGGGGACCTACCGCCTCCCGGAGGCGCAGGTCGACAGGTTCATGCTCATGGTCAAGGTCGGGTACCCCGCGCGGGCCGAGGAGCGGCAGATCATCGACCGCACGACAGGGGTAGTCGAGGGCAAGGCCGCGAAGGTGACGACCCCCGAGGAGCTCGTGTCCGCGCGCAAGGTCGTGCGCGACGTGTACATGGATGATCGCGTGAAGGACTACATCGTGGACGTGGTCTTCGCGACGCGCGAGCCCGGGCAGAAGGGGATGCGGGAGCTGAGCAGCCTCATCGAGTACGGGGCGAGCCCGCGCGCCTCGATCGCGCTGGCGCTGGCGGCGCGCGCGCACGCCTTCCTGCGCCACCGGGGCTACGTCACGCCGGAGGACGTGAAGGCGATCGGCCCCGACGTGCTCCGGCACCGGGTCGTCCTGACCTACGAGGCGGAGGCCGAGGAGGTCACGTCCGAGCAGATCGTCCGGCGCGTGTTCGAGGTGGTCGAGGTGCCGTGATCAAGGCCTCCGGCTCGAAGAACCCGCTGCCGCCGGAGCTCCTGAAGCAGCTCCGGCGCATCGAGATCCGGACGCGACGGCTCGCCAACGAGCAGCTCTCCGGGACGTACTCGTCCGTCTTCAAGGGGCAAGGGCTCTCGTTCCGCGAGGTCCGCGCCTACCTGCCCGGCGACGACGTGCGCTGGATCGACTGGAACGTCTCGGCCCGCATGAGCGAGCCGTTCGTGAAGGTGTTCGTCGAGGAGCGGGAGATGACCGTCATGCTGGTCGTCGACGCCTCGCAGAGCGAGCAGTTCGGCACGCGGCGCGCGTCGAAGGCGCGCGTGGCCGCCGAGATCGCCGCGCTCTGCTCCTTCAGCGCCATCAAGAACAACGATCGCGTGGGCCTCGTGCTCGCGACCGAGGCCATCGAGAAGCTCGTCCCGCCGAAGAAGGGGGACAAGCACGTGATGCGCGTCATCCGCGAGATCCTCGGGCACGAGCCGAAGTACACGGGGACGAACCTGAAGCTCGCGCTCGAGACGCTGGTGAAGGTGGCCAAGCGGAGGAGCGTGGCCTTCGTGATCAGCGATTTCTTCGCCTCCGGCTTCGAGCGCTCGCTCTCGCTCGCGAGCGCCAAGCACGACGTGATCCCGGTGATGCTCGTCGACCCGCGCGACGAGGAGCTGCCCGACGTGGGGCTCGCGACGTTCGAGGACCTGGAGACCGGGGAAGAGGTCGTGGTGGACACCGGCGACCGGGCGGTGCGCGACCACTACCGCGCCGCCATGCGCAAGCTCAGGAGCGACCGCGACAAGCTGTTCAAGAAGCTCGCGCTCGACGCCGTGGTGGTGAAGACCGGCGAGAGCTTCGTGAGCCCGCTGCGCGACCTGTTCGCCAAGCGGGCGCGGAGGCTCAGGCGATGAGGGCGCGTCGCTCGGCGGTCCACGCCCCGCGCGGCGCGAGCCCGCTCGCGTGGGCCGCGCTGGCGGCGGCGCTCGCGTGCGCGTCGCCGGCACGATCGCAGCCGGACGCCGGCGGCGCCGGAGGGCCCGCCGCGGACGACGTCCCGCCGCCGCCGCCTCCGGCCCCGGCGCCGGCAGCCACGGCCCCGGCAGCCACGGAGCGCGGCGAGAGCGTGTGGGCCTCGTGCGCGGAGCACGTGCCGCCCGGCGCGACGCGCCCCCGGATCGAGGAGACGTTCCCGAAGAACGGGTTCAGCGGGTACGCGGCCCACCTCGAGATCACGGTCACGCACGGCAAGGGCGAGACGGTGCTGCCGGAGGGCTTCAAGGTCCAGGGCGACAGCGACGCCGCGCGCGCGATCCAGAAGGCGGGGTTCGTCCTGCCGGAGGCCGACGCGGGCGCGGGGCCGACCAGCACGACGACGGCGACCGACGCCGGCGCCACGACCAGGCTCGTCATCCCGTTCGTCCCGCTGCCCAAGGAGCCGGGGAGGAGCGCCCTCCTGCTGCCGCCGGTGCCGATCGCCGTGTCCCGCGCGAGCGGGGAGCTCGTCACCGTCTGCACCCGGCCGCACGAGATCGTGATCCAGGACCCGATCGCCAACGAGCGGGACCCCAAGGTCAAGCCGAACCCGCCGCCGAGGCCGCAGCGGGAGGAGTGGGTGCTCGCGAAGCAGCTCACGGTCGGCATCCTCATCGGCGCGGCGCTCGGGCTGCTCGTTGCGTGGCTGGTCCGGCGCTGGCTGCGCCGGCCCCGCGTGGTGGCCGCGCCGCCGCCCAAGCTGCCGTGGGTCGCCGCGCTCGAGGAGCTCGAGGCGCTCCGGCGCTCCGACCTGCTCGGCGAGGGGCGGACCGGTGAGTACTTCGACCGCGTGAGCGACTGCGTGCGCAAGTACCTCGGCGCGCGGTACGGCTTCGACGGCCTCGAGACGACGAGCGACGAGATGCGGGACCTGCTCGCGCGGGTGCGCCCGCCCGTGCCGGTGCTGCCGCAGATCGCGCGGTTCCTCGCCGACTGCGACCTCGTGAAGTTCGCGCGCCTCCAGCCGACCGAGGCCGACTGCCTCACGGCGCTCGACGACGGCGAGAACATCGTGCACCGCACGACCCCGCCCGCGGCGCGTCCCGGCGACGGCGCCGGCCCCCGGAGCTCGCCCGCCGGCGGGCAGCAGCCGCCCGCTCGCCCGTCCCGGGCGCCAGAGGAGGCGCCTTGAGCCGCACGAAGCGCGCATCGCTCGCCGTCATCGCGACGCTCGTCGTCGCCGCGCTCGCCTGCGTGTACCCCTACCTCGCGCGCCGCGACGCCTGGTCCTCGGCGAGCTGGCAGAACCCGTGGTTCTTGCTCGCGCTCATCGCGGTGCCCGTCGTCTGGTACTGGGGCATCTTCGCCGAGGACGCGCGCAGGCCGCGGCTCCGGCTGGGCACGGTCGCGCCGCTCGCGCGCGGGCCGCGCGGCCTGCGCAGCCACCTGCGCGACCTGCCGGGCGTGCTGCGCGCCGTGGCGCTCGCGCTGCTCGTCCTCGCGATGGGGCGGCCGGTCAGCGTGCTCCGCGAGCAGCGCTCGGACGATAAGGGCATCGACATCGTCGTGGCGCTCGACCTGTCGGGCTCGATGCGCGCGATCCTCGACGCGCGGGCGAGCGACCTCCCCGGCCAGCCGAAGCTGCCGCGCGGCAAGCGGCTGACCCGGCTCGACACGGCCAAGCTCGTCCTCCAGGACTTCATCAGCCGCAGGAGGACGGATCGCCTCGGCGTCGTCGTCTTCGGCAAGGCCGCCTACGTGCTGTCGCCGCCGACGCTCGACTACCACCTGCTGACGCAGATGGTCTCGCAGATGACGCTCAACGTGATCGACGGCAGCGCGACGGCGATCGGCGACGCGCTCGGCACCGCGGTCGCCCGCCTGCGCAGGAGCGACGCGCAGTCGAAGGTCGTCATCCTCCTGACCGACGGCGACTCGAACGCCGGGGCCATCTCCCCCGAGTACGCGACCCACCTCGCGACCTCGCTCGGCGCGAAGGTCTACACGATCCAGATCGGCACCGACGACGAGGTCGAGGTCGAGGACGGCATCGATCTCTTCGGGCAGCCGCGCTACGTGCGCCACCGCTTCCCGGTGAACCCCGCGCTGCTCCAGGAGATCGCCCAGAAGACCGGCGGCGCGTCGTACGTGGCGACCGACGCGAAGGCGCTCGCGGACAGCATGCACGACGTGCTCGACCGGCTGGAGAAGACCCGCTTCGAGGCGTCGAGCGCCGCGTACGAGGATCTCTTCCCGTTCCTGCTGCTGCCCGGGGTGTTCCTGATCGGGCTCGACGCGCTCCTGCGCGCCTGGCTGCTCCGGAGGTTCCCGTGAACTTTGCGGCCCCCTGGTTCCTGCTCGGGACGGCGTTCGCCGCGCTGATCGGCCTCCTGCTCATCCTGGGCGGCTTCGGCGTGGCGCGCGCCATCAAGCGCTTCGGCGACGAGGATCGCGTGAAGGCGCTCACGACCGCCGATCCGGCGAAGCGCCGCGCCTGGAAGGGCGTGCTGCTCGTGCTCGCGACGGCGCTCGCGTTCGTGGCCGCGGCGCGCCCCCAGTACGGCAAAGGCACGCGGCTCGTGCCGGCGACCAACGTCGACGTGGTGGTCGTGCTCGACTACTCGAAGAGCATGTACGCGCGCGACGTCGAGCCGTCCCGCATCTTCCGGGCGAAGGTCGAGGTCGCCCGCCTCATTAAGGATCTCGAGGGCGCGCGCTTCGGCGCGGTCGCGTTCGCCGGCGAGCCGATGGGCTTCCCGCTGACCGCCGACGGCGCGGCGATCGCGCAGTTCTTCCGCCAGCTCGACCCGAACGACATGCCGATCGGCGGCACGGCGATCGCGCGCGCGCTCGACCAGGCGAACGAGCTCCTGAGGCGCGATCCGAAGTCCGCCGAGCACAAGCGGATCATCCTGCTCGTCACGGACGGCGAGGACCTCGAGGGCTACCCGCTGAGCGTCGCCCAGGCGATCGGCGCCCAGGGCACGACGATCCACGTCGTCCAGATCGGCGGGCGCACGCCGGAGCCGATCCCCGAGATCGGCCAGGACGGCCGCATCGTCGGGTGGCGGACGGATCGCCAGGGCAAGCCGCTCACGACCGAGCTGTCGCTGTCGGGCGAGCAGCAGCTCGCGTCGATCGCGCAGGCGACCCCGGGCGGGCAGATCATCCGCGCGGAGAAGGGGACCACGGGCATCGAGACGATCGCTGCAGAGCTCCGGCGGCAGATGAAGAGCGAGCTCTCGGAGCGGGTCGAGACGGTCTACGCGGACGTCTACTTCTACCCGCTCGGCCTCGCGATCCTGCTCCTCATCGCCGAGGTGTTCCTCAAGGACGCTCCGCGCCGTCGCTTCGTGGCGACGCGCCCCGAGGCCGCGCCGAAGCGCGCCGCGTTGCTGAAGGGGCGCCCGCTCGGCGCGGACCTCGCGGCGGGAGCGGGGCAGGCTCCTGAGCGCAACGCGGGAGGGCCGCATGCCGCGTCGTGATCGCAAGCGCGTGGATCTCGCCGGCTTCTTCGCGCGCCGCGGGCGCTGGATCGCGATCGGGCTCGCCGCCGCGTGCCTCACCGGGGCCGCGTTCTCGGCGGCGACCGGGTGCAGCGGGTGGGATCCGACGTCCCCGTTCGAGCGGAACGCGCCGGCGGTCGACCGGGCGATCCGCGATCTCGACGCGGGCAACCTCGAGTCTGCCGAGCAGGCCCTCGCGAGCTACCTGGGGACGGGCCCGTGCAGCGACGCCGGCATCGGGCTGCCGGACTCCGTGCGCCAGAAGCCGAACGGCTCGTTCGATCTCGGGCTGACGCTGTTCCATCTGGCCGAGCGCTACGGTCATCGGTTCGGCGACGAGGAGCTCGCGGACGGCGGGCCGGAGCAGGAGCAGAGCGACGCGCTGCGCGGGATCGAGATCGACTGCGCGCTGATCCTCCTGAAGGCGATCGGGGCCGATCCGAGCGTGCCGGCCGACCTGCGCGCACGGGCCCGCTACCTCTCGGGCAACCTCGAGTTCTTGCGGCGCAAGTACGAGGACGCCGTGACGTATTACGATCAGGCGCTGGCCATCATCCCCGGGGTCCTCGAGGAGGCCGGCGGCGACGGCGTCGGCCGGGACGCGGCCTGGAACCGGGCGATCGCCCTGCGGCGCATCGAGGACCAGAAGGACGCCGCGCCGCCGGACGCAGAGCCCGACGCGCCGCCGGACGCAGAGCCCGATGCGCCGCCGGACGCAGAGCCCGACGCGGGCGATGACGGCGGCGACCAGGACGCGGGCGACGATGGCGGAGAGCCTGACGCGGGCGACGACGGCGGTGACCAGGACGCGGGCAACGACGGCGGCGACCAGGATCAGAGCCCTGACGCTGGCCCGCAGGACCAGACGCCCGACGCCGGTTCACCCGAGCAACCCGAGCCGCCGCGCGAGCAGCCCCAGGAGCCGCCGCAGACCGGTCGGCAGGACGATCGCATCCTCGACCAGCTCGAGGAGGCGCCGACGTACCAGGAGCAGGAAGCGAAGAACAAGGCCGGTATGCGGCGCGGCCGCGGCATGGAGGACAAGTGACGCGCCCGCTCGCGCTCGCCGCGCGCTCCCCTGCCCCGCTCGCGCTCGCCCTCCCGCGTCTCGCGCCGCTCGCGACCGCGCTGCTCGTGGCGTTGCTCGCGTTGATCGCCCCGCTCCGCGCGCGCGCCCAGCAGCAGCCGGAGCTCTCGGCGCGCGCGAGCTCCACCGACGTCGAGGTCGGCGAGCCGTTCACGGTCGAGGTGAAGGCGCTCGTCGAGCGCGGCGCCGGCATGCCCTCCGATCCGGAGCTGCGTGTCCCGCCCGACCTCTCCATCGTCTCCGGCCCGAGCATCGGGACGCAGATGAAGACCCAGCTCGGGGGCGGCGTCATGATCACGCAGCTGGGCATCAGCGCGACGTGGCAGATCGTCGCGAACAAGCCCGGCCGCTACACCATCCCCGGGCCGACGATCTCGTGGAACGGCAGGCGCCTGCCGGCGGCTCCGATCATGATCAAGGTCGCGCCGGCGAGCGGGCGGCCTCGCCGGCCGAACAACCCGTTCCTCTTGCCCGGCGGCCCGCTGCAGGGCTTCCCGTGGCCGTTCGGCGGCTCGGGCGGCCTCTTCGACGACGAGAGGACCCAGGACGAGCCCGAGGCCGAGGCGACAGAGCTGGCGATGCCGCGCGAGCCGGACCCGGTGGTGTTCCTGCGCGCCATCCCCGACAAGACGACCGCGGTGGTCGGCGAGCAGGTCACGGTCTCGTTCTACCTGTACTTCCGCGAGAACGCCGAGATGACCGAGCCCCGCGCCGCGCCCGCCGCGGACTTCCTTCGCCACCCGCTCCTCGAGGACCCCCGCAACGAGCGCCCCGTGTACACGCGGGTCGGCGGGCACCGCTACGCGGCCCGCCTCGTCGACAAGCTGGCGCTGTTCCCGCTGAAGACGGGCGAGCTGCACACGGGCAGCATGCAGACGCGCATCTCCGGGCGCCGGATCGGCGCGCGCGTGCTGCGCGAATCGAACGACGTCGTCGTCAAGGTCACGGAGCCGCCCCTCGCCGGCCGCCCGTCCGGCTATGCCGTCGGCGACGTCGGTCAGTTCACGCTCAAGGCGACGGTGCAGCCGCGCCAGATCGAGCAGGGCGGCTCGGTGGCCGTGACCGTGCAGATCGCGGGCACCGGCAACTTCCCCCAGTCGCTCCGGGTGCCGGAGCGGACCGGGCTCGAGTGGCTCGACCCGGAGAAGCGCGACGCGATCGAGCCGCGCGGCGGCGCGATCGGCGGCACCCGATCGTTCGGCTACGTCGTCCGGATCCAGGAGAGCGGCGCGGTCGATCTCGGGAAGATCGAGCTCCCCTACTGGGATCCGGCGCAGAAGCGCTACGTGGTCGAGCGCGCCGAGCTCGGCGTCGTCCAGGTCAGCCCGGTGGCTCCTCCGGCGTCGTCCGGACCGCCGTCCAGGGCGCCTCGCGCCGAGGGCGACGGCGCTGGCCGGGGCGAGCCGTTCGCCGGCATGCCGGGGCTCCGCACGTCGCTCGGCCCGCACGCCCCGCCCGCGACGCTGCCCCTCGACGGCGCGCCGTTCTGGCTGCTCCTGGCCGCGCCGCCGCTCGTCGTGACGCTGTTCGGCGCGGGCGATCGGCTCGTGCGCCGTGCGCGCGATCGCCGCGCGGCGGGCGCGACCTCGCCCGCCCGGCTCGCGGCGATCGCCCTGCGCGAAGCGGAGGAGGCGGCCGCGCAGGGGGATCTCGGGGCGACGGCCGCGGCGATCGAGCGCGCGGTGCACCGGGCGATCGAGTCCGCGACGGGCCTCCGCTCGCGCGGCGTCCTGCTCGCGGAGCTCCCGGGCGAGCTCGACCGGCGCGGCGTCCCCGGGCCGCTCTCGTCGCGCGCTTGCGAGGCGCTGGCCGCGTGCGAAGCGATCCGGTTCGAGCCGACCGCGCAGGAGGGCGGCGGCGCCGCCGCCGCGGCGCTCGTCGAGCAGAGCCGCGCCGTGGTTACCGAGCTCGCGCGATGGAAGCCCGCGTGAACGGCCGCGGCAGGCGCCTCCTCGCCGGCGCGCTCCTCCTCGCCGGGAGCCTCGCGTCGGCGCTGCCGTCGAGCGAGGCGCGCGCGCAGCCGGCGGAGCCCCCGGAGGTGCTGTTCCAGGAGGGCACGGCCGCGCTCGGCCGCGGCGAGTACGGCGCGGCGATCGACACGTTCGAGCTGCTCGCCGACCGCGGCTTCGTGCACCCGGACGCGAGCTACAACCGCGGGCTCGCCTACGTCACGCGCGTCCGCGAGGGCGCGGATCGCCCGGGAGACCTCGGCCGGGCGGCGGCCGCGTTCGAGGAGGCGCTGCGGCTCCGTCCAGGCGACGCCGACGCGGATCGGGCGCTGGATCTCGTGCGCGCCGAGATCACCCGCCGGCGCTCGCGCCGCGCCACGGATGCGGTCGACGTGCGCCCGACGCTCGGCCGGGTCATCGTCGGCCTCGCCTCGGAGCGCACCTGGGCGGCGGCCGCGCTCCTCGCGTCGCTGCTCCTCGCCTTGGGCGTGGTCCTGCGGCGCCGCCCTGCCGGCCCCGCGCACGTCGCGGGCAGCGTCCTTGCGCCGACGGCGCTCGTCGCGCTGCTCGCGCTGGTGCCGCTCACCTATGCGGCGCGGCACCTCCGCCTCACGACCCGGGCTGGCGTCGTGGTGGTCCCCGAGGTCCGGCTCCTCGACGAGGACGGGCGCGCGCTGCCCCGCGCGGAGCAGAGCGCGATCCCCGAGGGTGCCTCGGTCGAGGTCGGCAGGAGATCGGGCGCGCTCGCGGAGGTCCGCTGGGGCGCCACCGAGGGCTGGGTTCCGGCGTCGAGCATCCGGTTGCTCGCTCCATGAGCCGCGCCATCGTGTGCTAGGTTGTCCGCGTGTGGGTACGCCGCGCAGCCATTCGCCCCGTCCCCTCGTACGCTCAGGTGCCGGCGCGCGTCCTGTCCGAGATCGAGGATCAGCTCGCCGAGGATGACGACGACTCGCGCAAGCAGCTCGACGACGCGTTCACGCGCTTCGAGCAGACGCAGCCAGCGCTCGCAGACCGGATCTCCTCGGTGCTGTCCGGCCCGCTCGACGAGACGGCGCTCGCCCTCGGCTATTTCCTGACGCTGGCGATCTGGCTCGCCTTCGACGAGCTGTTCGGTCAGGACCTCGACGAGGTCACCGAGACGGCGCTCACGGGCGTCGAGGAGTCGCTGAACCTGGACGAGCAGATCCGCCTCCACGATCCTGCCGAGGCGGTCGACTCGGACGACGTCATCGCGATGGAGCAGCCCGACGTCCTCGCCTTCGTGCAGGAGCACCTCGACGCGGCGCTCGAGGCGAACGCGCACGAGGTCGACGTCGACGACGTCCACGCGATCTACCGGGTGGTGCTGATCGAGGTCCTGGCGCTGAGCTACGCCGTCCGCCCGCCCTCGAACTGGGTAGCGCTGACAACCGAGTTCACCGCGTAACGCGTTTCCCCCGTCGCTCAACCACCGCTCTCAGCGGGCGGAGAAGGTGGCCAGGAAGGCTGGCATCTCGGCGCTGCGGCCGTCGTCCAGGAGGACGGTTCGGCGCGGGGCGTTGATCGCGTCGAGCACGGCGACGAGCTCACGGAACGGCGTCTTGTTGTCGCTGTGGAGCACCGCCTGGTCGGCCCGGCGGTCGCTCGGGGCGCGGTGCTCGCCGCTCCGCTCCCACTCGCGCCGGATGGCCTCGCCGAGCTCTCTGTAACGGATCGCGGTGGCTCCCGCCCCGCCGATCTCGACAGGACGTTTGGGGACGCTCACCTCGCTCAGGACGGTCGCGCCCTGCTTCCACACGAGGTTGAACTGGTCCTCGCCGACATGGACGTGCATCGTCCTGAGAGGCTCCTTCTGGCACTCCTCCCCGCACCCCGCGGCGGCAGGCACCTCCGCGCTGGTCTTGAGCCGCGAGTTCGTGACCCACACCGCCGTGATCAGCAGGAAGGCGATGGTCACCATCAGCAGATCGATGAACGGAATCATGTTGATCTCGCTGTTTCGCGCCCGCCTCTCGCCACCTCCCACGTCGACGCCCGCCATGGCTGCCTCCTTGTGTGTTCTTGTTGCCGCCGCGCACTCGCCAGCTCCGCGGCCGCGCTGCGACAGGAGGACAGAGCGCGGCGCGCGCCGGATGTTCCTGGAAAGCACCAACGTTCGCTCCCCCCGCCACGGGTGAACCGCTCTCGCGCGTGGGCCGCGCCGGCGATCCCGATCAAGGAAGAGCGCGACGAGCGATCCCTCGGGCGGCCGACGCTCCGCATCGTCCACTATTTCGGAGGCGCCTCGATCCGCCCAGCCCCCAAAAAAAACGCAACGCGTCATTTTCGAGCAGTCTCCTCAACGGCCGCCCTGAACATGGAAAGGGCGGATGAGAAGCTCGATTTCCTGGGCATAAGCGAAGATGCGGCAGCCTCGCGCCACGGACGGGAGGGCGTCGTGCCGTCCTCGGGTCAGCACAGCGTGCCGCCCCTCGTGCGTCATGGCCGAGCTGTCTCTTGACAGACAATCCGTTATAACGGATGATGTGCCTACGGGTTGGAGGTGAAGCGGATGCGCCCCCAGAGTGCTCAAGTGATCGACCTCGAGGAATACCGGCAACAGCGGCGGGCAGCTCGGAACAAGCATGTTCCCGAGAGCAACAGGCCGATGTCGTCGGGAAGCTCTTTGACCATGCCGGTCGCCCTCTGGTGGTTCCCGATCTGGACGTGGATGCCCGTCTGGCAGGTGCGATGAAATCCGTCCGTCAGAACACGCCACGGAGCTCGCCGGGGCTGGTCTCCGGCGATGGGCTCGGCGCGTCGTTGCCCGTGGAGGGTTATCAGAACGGCGTGCAAGCGTCCGCCGTATCGACGGGGCGCCCTCCGTCGCCTGCTGGACCGCGCTCGCACCGCAGGCCGGAGAGCTTCGCTGGCCCCGCGAGCTCGTACTCCAGCCGCGCCAACGGAACCAACGGAGAAGCGCCGCAGCGGGACGTGGACGAGGCGTCTGGAGACGCCTGGGCCTATGAGATGGCCCCGCAGGACGCCTCCTCGGCGCTCACCGGCATCGTCGGGGCCAACCTGCGTCGCCTCCGGACCAAGCGAGGGCTCTCCCTCGAGCGGCTGGCGAAGGCGTCTGGCGTGAGCCGGGCGATGCTCAGCCAGATCGAGCTCGGCCAGAGCACGCCGACGATCAACGTGCTCTGGAAGATCGCGCGGGCGCTCGGCGTGCCCTTCTCGGCGCTGATCAGCGACCAGTCGCTCGGCGGCACATCGCTCATCCTGGCCGCGCGCGCCAAGGTGTTGACGTCGCATGACGGCTCGTTCACGTCCCGCGCGCTGTTCCCGTTCGACGTGCCGAGGACAGTCGAGTTCTACGAGATCACGCTCGCGCCCCTCGCCACCGAACACGCGGATCCTCACCCGCCGGGCACCGTGGAGAACCTCGTGGTGACCGCCGGGACGCTGGAGATGGTCGTCGGCGCCGAGCGCCATGTGCTCGCGACCGGCGACGCGATCCTGTTCGACGCCGACGTGCCCCATCAGTACAGGAACCCGACCGATCAGCAGGTCATCCTGTACCTGGTGATGACGTACGTCGAGAAGACGGGCTGATCGGGGCGCTCGACAGCCAGGATCACCCCGCTGACCGACGCCGGCCAAGCATCACGCCGGGGCGTCGCGGGCCCGTCCGCGCTATCATCGCGCCGCCTCGTCCCGGGCAGCCTGGCCCCCGCCGCATGTCCCAGCCCCCTCCCGCGCCCGCGTTCGCCGAGATGACCGTCGGCGCGCACCGCCTCGCGCTCCTCAAGGACGGCGCGCAGACCTACCCGGCCATGCTCGAGGCGATCGCCCGCGCCCGGCGCACGATCTGCCTCGAGACGTACATCCTCCGGGTCGATCGCACCGGCCAGCGCTTCGCCGAGGCGCTCATGGAGCGGGCGGCGGCCGGCGTCGAGGTGAACGTCCTCTTCGACGCCTGGGGCTCCTCCGTCTCGTCGTCCTTCCTCGACGGGCTCCACCGCGCCGGCGTCCGGTCCCTCGCCTTCCGCCCCCTCGACCTCTCCGCCCCACTCGGGAAGGTCGCCCGCCGCGACCACCGCAAGGCGCTCATCGTCGACGGTGCGATCGCCTTCACGGGCGGCCTCAACCTCTCCGACGACTACGCGGCGCCGGAGGACGGCGGCGCCGACTGGCGCGATACCCATCTCCGCATCGAGGGCCCCGCCGCCGCCGAGCTCCAGTACTTCTTCTTGCGCACGTGGCAGCGCACGGGCGGCGCCCCCATCGACGACGAGCGCTACGGCTACGCCGAGCGCAGGCCCGACCCCGCCGTCCAGATCATCAGCAACGACCTCCCCCGCCGCAGGCACCGCCACGGCATCCGCGACGCCTACCGGCACGCCATCGAGCGCGCCCGGCGCAGGATCTACATCACCAACGCTTACTTCCTGCCGCCGCTCCGGATCATCCACGTGCTCTCCGCCGCGGCCCGCCGCGGCGTCGACGTCAGGATCATGGTCGCCGGCACCACCGACGTGCCCGCGGTCCTGCTCGCGTCGCGCGCGATCTACGGCCACCTCCTCGACGCCGGCGCCCGCATGTTCGAGTGGCGAGGCCGCGTCCTTCACGCCAAGACCGCGGTCATCGACGGCCTCTGGTCCACCGTCGGCTCCACCAACCTCGACAGCCAGTCGCTCCGCATGAACCTCGAGGTGAACGCCGTCGTCTCGCACCGCGGGTTCGCGGGCGCGATGGAGCGGATGTTCGCCGACGACCTCTCTTACTGCCGCGAGATCACCGCCGCGGGCTGGGCCCAGCGCCCCCTCTGGGAGCGGGCCGCCTCGTGGACGGCCTACCTCGCGCGCGACTGGCTCTGATCCCCGCGCGGTCCGCCGCGATCGGCGGGGGATGCTACCGTTCCGGCATGTCCGACTTCCGCCGCTTCCGCGGCACCGAACGCTACCTCACGAGCGAGGCGCTCGAGGCCGCCGTCAACTGCGCGCTGGTCCTGGAGCGGCCGCTCCTCGTCAAGGGAGAGCCCGGCACCGGCAAGACGTTGCTCGCCGAGGCCATCGCGCGGAGCCTGTCGGCCGAGCTCATCACCTGGCACGTCAAGAGCACCACGCGGGCCCAGGACGGGCTCTACGTCTATGACACCGTGCAGCGGCTCTACGATGCGCGCTTCGGCGACGGCGACGTCCGCGACATCCGCCGGTACATCAAGCTCGGCCCGCTCGGTAACGCGTTCAACGCCTCGGCGCGCGTCGTGCTCCTCATCGACGAGGTCGACAAGGCGGACCTCGAGTTCCCGAACGATCTCCTCCACGAGCTCGATCGGATGCGCTTCCGCGTCGCCGAGACCGGCGACGAGATCGTCGCGCGGGAGCGGCCCGTCGTCATCATCACCAGCAACAACGAGAAGGAGCTGCCGGACGCGTTCCTGCGCCGCTGCGTCTTCCACTTCATCGATTTCCCGGAGCCCGAGCTCATGCGGGAGATCCTCCACGTCCACCACCCCGATCTCGATCGGACGCTCGCCGACCAGGCGATGCAGGTGTTCTACGAGATCCGGAAGAACACCCGGATCCGGAAGCGCCCCTCGACGAGCGAGCTCATCGACTGGATCGCCGTCCTGCGGAGGGCGGGCGTGGGCGAGGTGAAGCTCGACAAGGCGCTGCCGTTCCTCGGCGCGCTGCTCAAGAAGGAGCAGGACCTTGTCGCGCTGGCCGATCAGCTGGCGGGCGGCAGGCGGTTCCGGTCGTAGCGATGTTCGTCGCGTTCCTCTACGAGCTCCGGGCCCGCAAGGTCCCGGTCGGCGCACAGGAGGCGGTCGGCCTCGCGTGCGCGCTCGCCGCGGGCCTCCACGAGAGCTCGCTCGAGGGCTTCTACCACGTCGCGCGGGCGATGCTCGTGCACTCGGAGGCGCACCTCGACGACTTCGATCTGGCGTTCGCCCAGCACTTCCGCGGCGTGCACGTGGAGGCCAAGGCGGTGACGGAGGAGCTCCTCTCGTGGCTCCGGGATCCCATCAAGATGCGCGCCCTCTCCGACGAGGAGAGGGCGATGATCGAGGAGCTCGATCTGGAGGAGGTGCTCCGGCGGTTCGAGGAGCGCCTCCGCGAGCAGCGCGAGCGCCACGACGGGGGCAGCCGGTGGATCGGGACCGGCGGCACCTCACCGTTCGGCCGCGGCGGCTTCCATCCGAGCGGCATCCAGGTCGGCGGCCCCGCGGGCGGGCGCAGCGGCGCCGTGCAGAACGCCGACGCCCGCCGCTACCGCCCCTACCGCAGCGATCTCACGCTCGACGTGCGCCAGATCGAGGTGGCGCTGCGCAAGCTGCGCGCCTTCGCGCGCGAGGGCGGCGATCGCGAGCTCGACATCGAGGCGACGATCGACGCGACGGCCAGGAACGCGGGCGAGATCGAGATCGTCACGAGGCCCCCGCGCCGGCCGAACACGCGCGTGATCCTGATGATGGACGTGGGCGGCTCGATGGATCCCAGCGCCGCGCTCGTGTCGCAGCTCTTCAGCGCGGCGAAGCGCGCGACGCACTGGAAGGAGCTGAGGAGCTACTACTTCCACAACTGCGTCTACGAGAGGGTCTTCAGGACCGAGGGGCTCCTCGACCCCGTCCCGGTGCGCGAGCTCCTCCGCGAGTGCGGCAAGCACCACAAGCTCGTGATGGTCGGAGACGCCTCGATGGCGCCCTACGAGCTGCTCGGCTCGTCGGGCTCCGGCGGCGGCGCGGGCTCCTCGTTCGACCCCGACGCGCGGCTGCCCGGCGTCGCCTGGCTGATGATGCTCCGCGACCATTTCGACCGCGCCGTGTGGCTGAACCCGGACGGGATCGGCCCTTATCCCCACCCGACCGTCGACGCGATCAAGAGCATCTTCCCGATGTTCGCGCTCACGCTGGAGGGCCTGGGAGAGGCCATCGCCGAGCTCGTCCGCGGCCGCGGCCGCGCCTGATCCGCGCGGCGCGCGGGCCCGGGTCAACGGCCCGCGCGGCCGAACACCTCCGCCGTGGCCGACGCGACGAGGGCGCGGTCGAGCCAGCGGTCGAGCTCGCGCTCGCTCCTGCACGACGAGATCTTCGCGGCGGCCGCCTTCGTGAGCCGCAATCCTCGCCGAGCGAGGACACGCCTCAGCGCGTCGCGCTTGCCCTCGAGGATCCCCTCTTCGCGGCCTTCCTCGCGCCCCGCTTCGCGGCCTTCCTCGCGCCCCGCTTCACGCCCCTCTTCGCGGCCTTCCTCGCGCCCCTGCTCGCGTCCTTCCTCGCGCCCTGCATCGAGCACGGCGTCGAGATCCTCGTATCCGCGCCGCTGGAGGAGGTTGGTCAGCGTGCTCTTCTCCGCCTCGCTCCGGTCGTAGAGCGCCTCGACCCGGACCGCGTTCTTCAGGATGCCCGGCGCGCTCAGCAGCTCCCCGGGGAGCGCGACGCGCACCTTCCGGCGCGGCTCGTGCACCTCGACCCGCCGTGGACCGGTGAGGCGCACCACCCACAAGAGCTTCGTACCAGCCGCGAGCAGGTCGGCGATCTTCTCCTTGAGCGCCTCCTCGTCCTGCCCCACGTCGGCGTACTCGATCGCGAGCTCCGGCACGCCCTTCACCCAGCCCGGCCTGTCGGGGACGTTCCCCACCGCGACGTCCGGCGCGCGGAGGGTGCCCGGTTCCGGGGAGTACCCCGTGTCCACGCCCACCTCCTTGACCGCCGGGTCCCACCCCACGACCGAGCTGCCCAGGTGGTTCGGCCCCGAGGCACGCCCCCCCGTGGGGGCGCAGTAGACGGGGTGGCCGTTCGACAGCTCGTACGGATCCCCCGCGCGGAGGTGCTCCGCGCGGAAAGGGCCGCGCTCCGCCGTCCGGCGCTTCACCTGCATGAGAGGACGATAGCACGCCGGGGATGCGCCCCGGGGAGCGCGCCACGCTCCGCGCCCGTCACGCGTTCGGCAACCACATGCGGAACGCCGCGCCCCCGCATCGGCCCGCCGTCGCTGTGATCTCGCCGCCGTGCGCCTCGACGATGACCCGGCTCAGCGCGAGGCCGAGGCCGGTCCCCTTCACCTTGGCGGTCACGAGCGGCTCGAAGAGGTGGGCGGCCACGCACGGAGGAACGCCGGGGCCGTTGTCCTCGATCTCGAGGTGCGTGCGCTCGTCGCCCCTCCACGCCCGCGTGACGATCTCGCCGCCGGGCCCCTCGAACGCCTCGATCGCGTTGAGGTAGAGGTTCGAGAAGACGCGCTCGAGCAGGATCGGATCGCACAGGAGCGTGAGGTCGGCCGGCGCGACGGCGACCTCGAACCGGACCGCCGTGGGCAGCACCAGCGCGTGCCGCGCGCTCTCGATGAGCCGGCCGAGGTGCGCCGGCTCGCGCCGCAGCGGCTCGCCGCGCGCCAGCCCGAGGACGCTGCCGATGACCTCGTGCGCCTTGCGGATCTCGCACGTCACGCGGTCGAGGTGGCGCAGCAGGCGAGGCCGATCGTCGAGGTCGCGCTGCGCCAGGTAGAGCGACGACTCCGCGACCGCGAGGGCGTTGCGCAGCTCGTGGGCGACGCTCGCGCCGACCGCCCCCGCCGCGGCCAGGCGCGCCGCGCAGCACGCCGCCTCGTGACCCTCCTTTTCCATAAAGCAAAGCGCAGCGTAGCCGATCCCCGAGCGATCGCCCGCGCGCGCTCCGCGCTCCGCGCCCCCGCGCTCCGTGCGTCGTTGCCGCCGCCGCCGGGAGGATCTTTACGACGCGACCGTCCTGGGCTGGCTCACTCGGCGTCCGCGGCGAGCGGGAGAGCCGGTGTTCGCTCCGGAGCCGACTTGACGCGGCGCGCCCGCTCGAGATCGAAGAGCGAGAAGCGCTCGCCCGCTACGGAGCCCGCCGGCGAGGTACGGCCGAACAGCTGAAGCCGCACGGCGCGGTGCGGCGGCGGCGTGATCGCGCCCGGCGCCTCCCCCGGCTCTCCCGTGATCACCGCCGCGACCTCGGACGACTTCACCGCACCCGAGCCGCGGATATCGACCTCGACCTCGAGGGCGACGAGATCACCGACGAGCCCGGCGCGCGCGAGCGCCGCGTGGACCTCGGGCCCGCCGACCTCGGCCCGCACGAGGTACTGGCGCACGTCGACCATCTTGGCGAGCCGGTCGATCTCGCGGCGGATCGGGAGCGACTCCGCCGAGAGGGCGGCGCTGCAGCGGGCGGCGAGGAGCGCCTCCGCGTCGCCGCCGATCGCGGAGCGCGCGAAGGCGAGCGCGTAACGCGCGCCGGCGATGAGCTTGCTCAGGGCCGGGTCCTCCGGGCCGAGCTTGACGGCGCCGCTGAACACGAGCCCGCGCGGGCTCGCGGCCGACATCGCGGCGACGAGCGCGTCGAGCGCGGCGGGATCGAGGTCGCGCTCGAGGCGGAGGTCGACGTACTCGTCGAGGCTGATCACGCCGAGCGAGAGCGCCGGCGAGAAGGTCATGTCGGGCTTCGGGTGGAAGCCCGCGGTGTAGGTCATCGGCGCGCCGACGCGCCGGAGCACGCGGGGCAGCTCGCGCACGACGTCGAGGTGGCCGAGCAGCGCCATCGGCCCGGCCTTCTCGAAGCGGAAGCGATAGCGGAAGCCGCCGCGCCCCTTCGGCGCAGGCGCGATCCGCCGCGCGCGGTGGGGCGCCTCCGCTTCGGCGCGCGAGGGCTCCCTGCCGTCGCCGCTCTCCGGCTCCGTGGCAGCGACGCTCTCCCGCTCCGCGCCGCCGTCGCTCGCCGGCTCCGCTCCTCCATCGCTCGCCGCCGCGCCAGAGGGACCCGGGGCGGCCGCGGGCGGCGCGGCGCCAGCGTCGGTCAGCACCGGCAGCGAGCGCCGGTGGGCGCCGAGCCGATCGAGGAAGGTGAGCCGCTCCTCGCGCATCTGCGTCATGTCGCAGGCGACGCCGCAGTCGTAACAGACGAGCCGCCGCGCGTCGGCCTTGGCGTCGTCGAGGTTCGTGTGGTGGACGAACATGCCGGCGACCTTGCCGCACGGCGGGCTGAGGCGGCTCTGGAGCGCCTTCCTGTACTCCTTCGCGAGGAAGCCCTCCTCGAGGCCGACGTCGATGTGATCCCAGGGCAGCCGCGCCGTCACCGGGAGGGTGCCGAGGTACTTCTCGCGGTCGACGCCGACGTGCGTGAACGCCTCCTCCCACACGCCGAGATCGAGCTTGTCCTCCCACGAATCGAAGCGGGCGCCGCGCTGCCAGGCCCGCTCGAGGACGTCGGCGAGGGGGCGGTCGCCGCGGGCGAAGATGCCCTCGAGGACGCTGGCGTGAGCCTCGTGGGTCTTCAGCGTGACGGCGCGGTACGGCCGCACCGTGTCCTTGAGCAGCCGTTGCTTGCGCCCGACCTCGCCGAGCGTGTCCATCGCCGCCCACTGGAAGGGCGTGTGAGGCTTCGGCACGTGGGTCGAGACGCTGACCGTCACGTCGACCGGCTTGCCCTTGCCCGCCGCCTTCCTCCCGGCGCCGGCCGCGCGGGCGCCCGTCTCGACGATGCCGCGCACGTCCTCGTCGGTCTCGGTCGGCAGGCCGATCATGAAGTAGAGCTTCATCTTGCCCCAGCCCCGGCTGAACACGCGCTCGGCCGTCTCGAGGAGCTGCTCCTCCGTGACGTTCTTGTTCACGACGTCGCGCATCCGCTGGGAGCCCGCCTCCGGCGCGAAGGTGAGGCCGGTCGCGCGCACGCGCTTGAGCTCGTCGAGCAGGTCGGGCTCGAGCCCGTAGGCGCGCAGCGACGAGACGCCGAGCGAGATGCGCTCGGCGGTGAGGCGCTCGGTGACCTTCTTGATGAGCGGCGAGATGCACGAGACGTCGGCGGTCGACAGCGCCGTGAGCGAGACCTCGTCCTGACCGGACCTCTGCACCGCGCGCATCACGGTGTCGACGATCTGCTCGGGATCGCGCTCGCGGACGGGCCGGTAGATCATGCCGGCCTGGCAGAAGCGGCACCCCTCGGTGCAGCCGCGGGCGATCTCGATCGACATGCGGTCGAAGATGGCCTCGGGCCCGCCCGTGGGGCTCTGGTCGGGGAACGGGTACTTGTTCAGGTCGACGAGGGCGCGCTCGATCGGGAACGGGATCCCGGAGGCGAGCGGGCGGTCCACGACCTCGAAGCCGGTGTCGGGATCGAGCCGGGTCGCGTAGAGCGAGGGCACGTAGACGGCGCCGAGGCGCGCGATCGCGACGAGCCGCTCGCGCCGCGGCACGCCCTCGCGCTTGAGCCGCGCCCACGCGAGGGCGACCTCGGTCGCCTTCTCCTCGCCGTCGCCGATGACGATGGCGTCGAGGAAGGGGGCGATCGGCTCGGGGTGGGTCGCCGTCGGGCCGCCCGCGATCACGATCGGGTCGTCCTCGCCGCGGTCCGCCGCGCGCAGCGGGACGCCGCCGAGGTGCAGCATCGTGAGGATGTTGGAGTACGTGAGCTCGAACTGCAGGGAGAAGCCCACGACGTCGAAGTCCCTGAGCGGGCGCGCGGACTCGAGGGACACGAGCGGCAGCCCGCGCTTCACGAGCTGGGCCTCCATGTCGACCCAGGGCGTATAACAGCGCTCGGCCAGCGTGCGCGGGTCGTCGTTCAGCAGCTTGTAGAGGATCTTGAAGCCGAGGTGGCTCATCCCGATGTCGTAGACATCCGGGAATGCCAGGCAGACGCGCGCCTCGACCGACGCCCAGTCCTTCACGACCGAGCCGACCTCGCCGCCCGCGTAGCGCGCGGGCTTCTCGACCTGATCGAGGAAGGAGGCGTACGGGTGATCGGCGAGCAGGGGGAGGCTGTCCATGGCGCCTCGGCGCGTAGCATGGCCGGCCGGCGCCGGCACCCGCGGCTCGCTCGAGCCAGCTCGAGCCGCCGTCCGGGGCCGCAGGCCGGAGCGGCGCGGCGGCCCGCTTGGGCTATGCTCACGACGTGCGCGAGCGTGATGCCCATCATGTGGAGATCGACCGGGCGCGGCACGTCGAGTACCGGGACCCCAGCGAGTTCGACCGGATCGCCTTCGCCATGCGCACGCTGGACCGCCTCCGGCCAAAGCGGATGACGGTGGCCGTCTACCCCGCGATCGCCGCGATGCGCGTCGAGCGCGGGAGCAACCTGCAGCGCGGCGAGGGCGGCTCCTGGGCGATCGTCGGCATCCCGCCGCACGCGAGCCGCGAGCACATCGCCTACGCCCTCGCCGAGCTCGCCGGCGTCGAGTCGGTGCCCTACGCCGTACAGAGCCTCCTCGCCGCCGACAGGAACACCGACGCCTAGGCGCGCGCGCCGTGACGCCGGAGCGCCGCTGCACGGACATCGCCGCTGTCCCGAGATGAGCCGCGCGCGTCGGCGGGGCGGATGGTATTGCGCCCCGCACGAGGGAGAGCGACGCTGCCCTCCGTGCCTGCTCCGATCCGGCAACAGATCGCGCACCACCGCGCAGCGAAGGCGGTGTGGAGCGTCATCGTCAGCCTGGATCGCCACAACGGGCCGCGGGCCGCGAGCGCGATGGCCTTCGACGCGTTCCTCAGCCTGATCCCGCTCGCCGCCTTCGCCGGCTATGTGCTCAGCCGGATCCACCAGTGGTCGGATGTGGTGGTGCGGCCGATCCTGCAGGCGGCTCCCCCGGACGTCGCGAAGCTCGTCTCGGAGGAGCTCATCCGGCTCTCGCAGTCGTCGGCGGTCGCGCCGATCAGCATCACCGGCTTCCTCTGGATCACGTCCTCAGGGCTCTCGACCGCCATGGGCGTGTTCGACACGATCTACAACACGCGCGAGCGCCCCTGGTACGTGCGCAGGGCGATCGCGGCGGCGTGCGTGATGGCCAGCCTGGCCGTGGTGCCCGTGGTCGCCGGCGTGGGCGTGCTGATCGGCACGCTCTCCGGATCGACCGGCGCCCGCATCGTCGCCTTCGCCCTCCCCGGGGGCCTCGTCATCTGCATGGTCGCCGCCTTCTTCAGGATCTCGATCCAGCGCCCGAACATCGAGCGACGCCGGATCTTCCCGGGCGCGGTGCTCACGGTGGTGCTCTGGGCCGCCGTGTCGACCCTCTTCTCGCTCTACGTCGCCACGCTCGGCCGCTACGCCACGTTCTACGGGAGCCTCGCGACCGTCGCGATCTTCCTGTTCTGGCTGTGGCTCCTGGCGCTCGCGCTGCTCATCGGGGGCGAGCTGAACGCGCGCCTGGAGCGGGAGCGCGCCGGGGTGACGTCGATCCCGCCCCCCGGCAAGTGGAGCGCGCTCGCGCTCTCCGATCTGCCCGAGCTCTCCGATCTGCCCCAGAGCGTCACGCCGCCGTCCCAGAGCGTCACGCCGCTGCCCCAGAGCGTCACGCCGCTGCCCCTGAGCACCACCCTCCCCCAGGGCGCAGCGCTCCCCCGCGCGGCCGCGGCGCGGCTCGGCGACGCCCAGGGCGCGGGCAGCGCGGACGAGGACGAAGCGCGCGGCGCACCGAGCTCGCCGCGCGAGCACCAAGCCGCCGGGTAGGTCGAGGCGGCGGGAGGCCGACGCCCCCGGCGGCCGCGCGCTGAAGGACGGACGGTCGACGCCCGACGGTTCGGCTCGGCACGGGCGGTGAAAGCGCCGTCGCTCGTCCGCCACTCGGCGCTCACTCGGCGCGCATTCGCACGGTGGGTGCGCGCACTTCGCGCAGGGGCATGTCGAGGGCGGGCGTGAGGGGGAGCAGTCGAGCGTGCACGCGCACTACGGAGCGGGGGGTGACGGGGGCGGCGACCGACGCGCCGCGCATTTGCCGGGCGACGCCGGGCTGTACTTTCTGGGGGCGCTGCACGAGCTCGTCGCCGTCGGCCTGCACCGCCCCGCGCTCGAGGCGCTGTGCGCGGGGCAGCGCGACCTCGCGGAGCCGCCCATCGACCGCGCCTACCTGCTCAAGATCCTCGACGAGGAGATCTGCCGGCAGTTCGGGCATCCGCTCCGGCCGCTCATCGAGCTCGTGCTCAACGCCGCCGACGCGGCCCGCGCGCCGCAGCCCGTCGTCGACGTCGCCGTCACCGATGGGCGCGTCGAGGTCAGCGACGCCGGCGCCGGCATGGGGCTCCGGGCAATCCTCTCACGGCTGCTCATCCCGTTCGCGACGGACAAGCGGCCAGGGATCGATCTCGGCCGGTTCGGGGTCGGGTTCTTTTCCGTGCTCGGGCTGGGGCTCTCGGATCCGGAGAGCTTCAGCCTGCACGTCACCACCGGCGACGGCGTCGAGGGATGGGCGATCCGCGTCGTGGCCTGGCCCAGCGCGGGCGACGCGGGCAGCGCGCCTGCGAGCGCCTCGGAGGAGCCCGGGCAAGCCCGCGGCCGCGCGTCGTCCGAGCTCACCGCCGCCCTGATGTGCTCGGTGCGCCGGATCGCGCCGCTGCTCGGGACGCGCGTGCGCGTCACCTCGGCGCTGCTCGAGACGGCCACGGTCCGCGCGTACCTGCGCGACGCGCTCCACTTCTTCCCCGCGAGCCGCGCCCTCGTGCTGCTCGACGGCGCGGCCGTGAACGACGGCCGGCTGATCTCCGGCGGGCAGCTCATCCAGGAGCGGGTCGAGGTCGCGCCGCAGCCCCCCGGCGCGGCCGCGCTGGAGGCGCGGACCCACTTCGAGGCGGAGCGCGGCGACGCGCTCCTCGCGCGCTTCCACGTCGGCGGGCGAGGGCTGCTCCCGAGCATCTCGGCGGCCACCTTCCATGCCGGGGTCAAGGTCGACGCCTGCCTCGCCCTCGCCGAGCTCGCGCTCATCGATTTCCCGGCCGCCGTGGAGCTGACCGAGGGGCGGGACGCGCTCAAGGTCGGGCCCGAGTTCACCGCGGTCGCGACGGCCTTCTACCGGCGCCTCATCGAGCTCGCCGCGGCGAGCGGCGAGGGCCGGCGCACGCGCGACAGGCTCGCCGAGATGGCCGCCCAGATCAGCGCGCTCATGCTGCAATCCGCGGGCTGGGACGAGGTCGCCCTCGATCTCGCGCGCGCCCTGCTCGGCCCCGGGCGCTGCATGGTGACCCCCGAGCGGCGCGAGGCGCTGCTCGGCTTCCTCGGGCCGAGCGTGGCCGAGCGGCTGTTCGTGCCGGAGAGCTTCTGGGCGGAGCGCGAGTGGCAGCCGCACCTGCCCGGCGAGCGCGAGCTGCTCGAGGACGAGCTCGAGATCGACGCGCCGGAGACGCTCTCGGCCCTGGCGCGGCGCCGCGGCGACCTCTCTGGGCTGCCGCTGCTCGTCGCGCGGGCGACGAGCCCGCACACGACGATGGTCGCCCTCTGCCGGAGCCGGCTCCAGCCGGACCGCGGCGCGGGCGCGGCGGCGCGCCGGGCGCCGGGCGCGCCGCCGCTCCCCGACGCGCCGGGGCGGCGGCCGGCGGGGCCGCTGCCGTGCCTCGGCACGCGCCGGCTCCTGCTCATCCGCGACGACAGCGCGGCGGTGCGGCGCCCCTCGGGCTGGAGCGACTGGTACGCGCTGCGGGCCGCCTTCGACCGGGCCTCCGGGGTGCGCGAGGCCGATCTCGAGCGCGATCTCATCGTCGGCGAACCCGTGGACGGGACGGCCTTCGCGGCGCCCCGGCCCGGCGAAAGGACGTCTGGAGGCGAGCCATGACCCAGATCTCGTACGGGCTTTTCTCGGAGCTCTTGCTCGTGCGGATCCACGGGCGCGCCGAGGCCTACCTGCAGGCGAGCAGCGCCGAGCGCCTCGCGCTCGTCGCCGCCTGCCGCGGCGAGGCCACGGTGCCGGACCTCGCGCAGCGCATCCTCTCCCGCACCATCTACGCGCAGGCGTCGTCGCGGATCGGCCCGCTCCGCGAGCTGCTCCAGAACGCGCTCGACGCGTCGCCGCCGGGCGCCCGCATCGACGTCCGCTCGTCCGAGGACGGGCGCGAGATCTCGGTCACCGATCAGGGCCGCGGCATGAGCCGGACCGAGCTCCTCGCCGACCTGCTCGTGCCCTTCCGGAGCGGCAAGGCGGGCGAGCCCGACGCGATCGGCGAGCACGGGATCGGCTTCTTCTCCGTGCTCGAGATCGCGCCGTGGATCGAGGTGGTCACGGCGACGCCCTCGGGCGGGCACCGGCTGCTCGTCGCGCCGCTCGGCGGGGGGCCGCCCTACGAGGACTTCTCGTGGACGCTCCTGTCCCTCCCCCGCCCCCCGCCCGCGCCGTACGCGGACGGCGGCCGCGCGGGCGCCCCTGCGCGCCGCGTCGACGAGCGCGCCTCCGAGCCGCCGCGCCGCCCGACGACGGGCACCTCGGTGAGGCTGTCGCTCGCGCAGCCGATCTCGCGGCCCGCGCTCGCCGCGGAGGTCACCGCGGCGGTGGGGCTCGTCGACGCGACCGTCGCGCGGATCTACGTGGACGGCGCGCTCGTCAACACGGCGCGCGGGCGCCTCCGCCGCGCCGCGGAGGTGCCGCTCCGGCTCCCGCCGTCGGGCGAGCTTTGCGGCGCGGTCGAGCTGCTCGTGGGCCGGGGCGACGGCATCGAGCCGCAGCTCACGATCACCCAGAAGGGGCTCACGGTGACGACGCGGATCGATCCCTTCCCTGGCCCCGAGCTCGGGCTTCACCGCGAGCTCGCGCGGGCGATCACGGCGGCGGGCTTCGGTCTGGTCGCGGAGCTGCCGCTCGGCGTGCCGCTCAACAAGGGCCGCTCGGCGGTCGCGGCGACCGCGTCCACGGCGGTCGAGGCGGCGCTCGTCGCGGCCTTCGAGCGGTTCGTCCTGCGCGACGCCCTGTACGACCGCGAGCTCCTGCGCGCGGTCGATCACCGCCTCTCCTCGGTCCTCGACCGGCTCCTCCACGCGGCGCTGCTCGGCGAGAGCATCACGATCGCGTCCGCGCAGGCGGTGGACGAGCTCGATCCGGTCGCGCGCACCCCCACGGTGGCGGCGCCCGAGCAGGTCATCCGCTTCGCGAGCGGGCTGCTCGACGCGCCCCTCTTCCGGTCGATCGTCGTCGACTCCGGCCAGCGGCCCTCGGGGGCGGCGCTCTCCCCGCTCGGCCAGGTCCACTACCGGAGCGCGCCGCTGACGCTGCGCGAGCTGCTCCACGCGCACCGGACCGGCGCGCTCCGCCCCCTCGAGGCCGCGCCGTCGCTGTCGTCGAGCCAGGTCCGCAGCACCGTCCGCTGGCCGCTCGGCGCCTCCGGTCCGGGGCCGGAGGCCGCCGGCGTGCGGTCCGGGGACCTCGTGTACCTCGCGCTCGACGAGCCGCTCGCGCAGGCGTTCTGGCGGCGCCTCGCGAGCGAGGGCGCGGCGTCGCAGCCGCTCCAGGCCGCCGCCGGGGCGCCTCCGCGGGCGCCGGGCGCCGCGCCGTGCCCGATGCCCCGCACCTCGCGCGAGGCGCTCCTCAAGACCGCGATCGACGTGCCCGGCGTCCGCGCCGTGGCCGCGGCCATGACGATCATCGAGCGGCTCGACGCGGCGATCTCCGAGTCCGCGGACCTCCCGGCGTCGCCGATCTGGGTGCACCAGGACCTCTACGGCCCCGACGAGATGGCGCACACCGACGGAAGCGGGATCAGCGTGAACCTCGCGTCGGCGCGGGTGCGGGCGCTGCTCACCGCGGTGCTCCTGCGCGACGACGCGGTCGCCTTCACGGCGCTGGCGGATCTCCTGCTCCACGAGAAGACCCACGTCTCGCTGGCGAGCTACGTCCCGCGCCCGACGGCCGAGCACGGCACGAGCTTCTACCGCCGCAAGGACTGGATGCGCCGCCGCCTGCTCGCGGCGATCGCGAGCGGCGCGGTCGCCGACCCGATGCGCTGGCTCGCGGTGGCGCGGCGGGGGCTCGCGAGCGCGGCGCTGCCGGCGCCGTCGGAGCTCTCGCAGGCGTTCCTGGCGGCGGCCGCAGCGGCATGACGCGTCGCACTCTCCGGAGACCGGTGGTTCGACCGAGGGCGAGATCGCCGCGGCGGCGTCGCGCGAGCGCGCGCTACGCCGCGGCGGGTCTCCCCATCGCGTAGGCGATGCCGCTCTGGAGCGTCTGCTTCGTCACCATGCGCCCGAGATCGACGCCCATCGCCACGAGCGTCTGCGCCACCCTGGGGCTGATCCCGGTGAGCACCGCGCGGGCGCCCAGCAGCCTCAGCGCGTCCGCGGTGCGGATCAGCAGGCTCGCGACCTCGGTGTCGACGAGCTTCACGCCGGTGATGTCGATGATCACGACGCTGGCGCCCCTCCCCTGGACGCCCTCGAGCGCCGTCGCCATCAGCTGGAGCGCCCGCGGCGGGTCCACCGTCCCGACGAGCGGCATGACCACGACCCGATCGGAGATCGGGATGAGCGGCGTCGACATCTCCGCGAGCCGCTCGTCCTTGACCCGCAGGATCTCCTCCTGGAGCGCCGTGCGCATCGTCTCCGTGCGCTCGCGCTCCACGAGCTCGCGCGCGAGCCTGTCGTTGGCTTCCCGCAGCTCGGCGGTCCGGCGCCCGACCTCGCCCTCCAGCCCCTCGTTGGCGCGCCGCAGCTCGGCGCTCGCCGCCTCGACCCTCGCGTAGAGCAGCGCGTTCTCCACCGCGATCGCCGCCTGCGACGACAGCATCTCGCACACCTCCAGCCGCGACGCGGTGAACGCGCCGAACGCCGCGTTGTTCTCCAGATAGAGCACGCCCGTGAGGCGGCCCCGGTGCGAGAGCGCGACGCACAGGACGGAGCGCGGGCGGCGCGCGATGACGTACGGATCGGCGGCGAAGCGGCTGTCCTGCGCGGCGGCGTTCAGGATGACGGGCTCCCTGGTCCTGGCCACGTAGCGCACCACCGCCTGGGCGACGTCGCCGCTCTGCTCGAGGGGGAGCGAGAGGCCCACGAGCACGCTGCTCGGCTCGACCGTGGCGGTCGCCTCGACGAGCAGCTGGCCTTCGCGCGCGAGCAGCAGCGCGCCCCGCTGCGCGCCGGCGCTCTCGAGGACGAGCCCCATCAGGCGCTCGAGCACGCGATCCAGCACGAGCTCGCCGGAGATGGTCTGCGCTGCCCGGAGGATCGTCGTCGCGTCGAGGAGCGCCGCGCTCTTCGACGTGGTGGTGGTGGGCAGCGACACCGACGTCAACCGTTCGCCTGACGGCGGCGCGGAGTCCTGGAGGAGATGGGCATGATGCTCCGCGAGGTGCGACGCCTTCGCGATCGCCCCCCAGCGCCGATAGGCGTCGTACGCCTCGGTCATGTGGACGCGCGCCGCCTTCACCTTCCCCGCGGCCGCGAGGAACCTCGCGCACAGCTCGTTCGCCAGCGCCTCCTCGTGGACGAACCCGTTCTGCCGCGCGCCGGAGATCGCCTCGTCGTAGCGCGCCATCGCCTCGACCTCCCTCCCGGCCACGCGCGCCATCTCGGCGAGCACGAGCTGATGGCGGTGCCGGTAGTTCTCGGGGCAGCTCTCCGCGAGGAGCGAGAGCCGGGTCTGATGCTGCGCGAGCGATGCGCCGCGCCGCTCCCGCTCGGCCGCGTCTGGCAGCGCCAGGATCGAGAGCGCGGCGTAGAAGGGAAGCTGGTCCACCGTGGGCGTGCCTCCGGCGATGGCCACCATCGGCGCGGCGAGATCCGCCATCGCCAGGGCCCCCTGCGGGTCCTCGTAGAGGAACGCGAGCCGTGCCTTGATCACGTGGTACCAGAACGCGGCGAGCGGCAGCTCCGGCAGCGTCGCGACGAAGGAGGCCTCGTCGAACCCGTCATCGCTCAGGCTGTCTCGGCTCCTGGTCTGTCCCGTGAGGTTCGCGATCATCTGCAGCATGAGCTGCAGCACCGCCACGCTCGGGCTGTCCTTGAGCCGCTGCGAGAGCGCGAGGAGGTTCTCGACCACCTCGCCCACGTTCCCGAGCTCCTCGCCGAGCGCGAGCCGCGTCTCGGCGATCTGGAAGCAGGCATAGGGCAGGAAGAAGTCGCCGGACTGCACGCCGGCGTCGTAGGCCCGCTCGAAGTAAGGGAGCGCCTCGCGGAGATGCCTGCTGCGATGGATGAACCCCGCGAACTGGACGTTCAACTTGCAGACCATCTCGCGGTGGTTGAGCTTGTCGTTGAGATCGATGGCGAGCTTGCCGAACTCGTATCCCTCGCGGAAGCGCGCCTGGGCCACCGAGAGGAGGAACCCGTAGACGACATAGCCGCTCGCGGAGCCCTCCGAGTGACCATGCCTGAGGGAGATGTTGACCTGCCTGCCGATGAGGAAAGCAAAGAGCGGGTGCTTCGAGGCAAACGCGGCGTTGACCATGACGAGGAGGAACTTCATGAGCGCCCGCTTGTCGGGGTCCGTCATGAGGGGCGCGTCGATGAGCTCCGCGACCCGGCGCCCGCCGAGGCCGGCCTCCACGTCCGCGAGCTCCGCCCCCACGACCGCCGCGATCTGCTCGCCGCCCTCCGGCAGCTCGATCCCGAAGTGCGCCAGGCCCGCGATCCCGGCGGCCATGGCGTCCGCATAACGCCCCTGCGCCATGTACACCGTCATGCGCAGCTCGTGAATGCGCACCTTCTCCATCCGCTCTCGCGCTCGGCCGAGCAGGGCGTCGCACCGCGAGAGCGCGCGCTCGAAGCGGCGGGTCAGGAACTCGCACTCGGCCAAATCCATCTGCATCGCGAGCGTCAGCTCGCCGTCGCGCTCCCAGCCGTCCATGGGCCCGTCGAGGAGCGAGATCCCGGCGTCCAGGTACCTGAACGCCGCCTCGAAGGCCGCCGCGGACCTGGCCCTCCGGCCGGCCGCGAGGTTCATCCGGGCGAGCTCGATCCGCTCGTCCTCGGAGCCAAGCAGGCTGGCGCCCAGGTTCATGTGGTCGACGATCGCGAACGTCTCACCGTCGCCGCTCGCTCCCGCGCGGCGGGCGAGCAACAGCCGTCCGAGCCTGAGGTGCGCTTCGGGCCTCCGCGCCGGATCGATCAGGGCGTAGGCGGCCTCCTGCACGCGATCGTGGAGGAACTGATAGGAGACGTTGCAGGCCGGCTGCTCCGGGATGTCCGCGTCTCGCGCGACGCCATCATGGTAAAACCGGTAGTCGGCGCCGAGGGGCAGGACGAGCCCCTCGTCTATCGCCCCCCACAGGTGCGCGGCCGTCTCCGCCAGGGGCCTCTCGCGGGCGAGCGCGAGCGTCTCCAGATCGAACTGGTGCCCGAAGCACGCGGCGAGCTTCAAAGCTTCCTGGGTCTCGCCGGGAGCCTTCGCAGGCTGTCGACCATGAACTCGACCACATTCTCCGCGATGGGCGTGTCCTGGATACGCCGGAGGTCCCAGGTCCATGCCTCCGCGCTCCGGTCGAGCGTGATGAGCTGCTGCTCGCGGAGCCGCCGGAGCAGCTGATTCAGGTAGAACGGGTTGCCGTGCACCTTCTCGAACAGGAGCGCGGCGAGCGGCGCCGCGCGCTCGGGCTCGCAGTGCAGGGTGTCGGACAGGAGCTGGTTCACGTCGGCGAGGCCGAGAGGCCCGAGGGCCAGCTCGGAGACGGTCGCGCCGGCGCTCCGGAGTTCGCTGAGGGCGAACGAGAGCGGGTGTCCCTCGTCGACCTCCTGATCCCGGGCCGCGCCGATCACCAGCAGATGAGCGCCGCCCGTATTGCTCAGGATGATCTTGAGCAGGTTCAGCGAAGCTGGATCGGCCCACTGCAGGTCGTCGAGGAACAAGGCGAACGGGCGCTCGGAGGACCCGAGCGCCCTCATGAAGCGTTGAAACACCATGTGGCAGCGGCCCTGCGCCTCGGTCGGCCCGAGCTCCGGTACGCTCGGCTGCGGCCCGATCAGCCATGAGAGCTCGGGGACGAGATCGACCATGACTTGCCCGTTCTCCCCGAGCGCCGCCGTGATCCGGTCTCTCCAGCCCTTCAGCGCCTCCGCCGGCTCCACCATGATCTGCCGGATCAGCTCCCGGAGCGCCTGCTGGAAAGGGGCATACGGGACATTCCGGTCGAGCTGATCGGATTTGCCGGCGATGAAGTACCCTCCGCGCAGGTGCGCGACGGCGTGCCGTATCTCCTTGATCAGCACGGACTTGCCGACGCCGGCAGGGCCCCTGACCATCACGAGCTCGGTCGCCCCCTGCGCCGCGCGCTCGAAGGCGGACAGGAGCGCGGCGGTCTCCGCCTCCCGGCCATAGAGCTTCTGCGGGATGCAGAGCTCGGCGGAGAGATCGTGCCCTCCGAGGCGGAACGGCTCGACCCGCCCCGTCCGCACGAGCTGAGACAGGCAGGCCTCGAGATCGACGCGGAGGCCGTGAGCGCTCTGGTACCGGTCCTCGGGGGCCTTGGACAGGAGCTTCATGACGATGTCCGACACCGCCCTTGGGACGTCGGGCGACACCTTGCATGGCGAGGTCGGTGTCCTCGCGATGTGGCTGTGCACGAGCTCAACGGAGTCGACCGCTCGAAAAGGCAGAGACCTCGTGAGCATCTCGTACAGCGTGACGCCGAGGGAGTAGAGGTCGGAGCGGTGATCGACGAGGCGGCTCGTGCGGCCGGTCTGCTCGGGCGAGATGTACGCGAGCGTACCTTCGAGCGATTCAGGGCTGCCGATCGCCTGGACCTCCTGGGCGAGGCGCGCCGAGATGCCGAAATCGATGAGCCTGATCGCCTTTGACTCCAGATCGAGGAGGACATTGTGCGGCTTGACGTCCCTGTGGACGATGCGCCTTTGATGGAGGGACTCGAGGATGGCCGCGAGGGCGATGGCGACCTCCAGCGTGGTCCGGAGATCGAGGCCTGTTTCACGCAGGATGTCGCAGAGCACCCGCCCGCCGGTATCCTCCATGACGAGCGCCACGCCGCGCTCGGACGTCGCGAGCCCATGGACCCTCGGGACACCGGCGATCGCGAGCTCCCTGAGGATCGCGTGCTCGTGCCGCAGCGTCGCCAGCTCTGTAGGGTCGGGGAGCTCGGCCTTCAGCCGCTTGACGATGACCTTCGCGCCGTCCTGCTTCCGGTAACCACGGTGAACGACGACGCTCCTGCCTTCGTGAACCACGTCCGTGAGCGCGTACTCGGACAGACTGATCATGCGCGTTCCCGCAACGTTCGCTCGCCCGGTCTCTCCCCTGGAACCGGGTGGCAACGCAGCGATCCCCCTTGTTCAGGTATCGCAGGGCCTGGTGCAAAATTGCAATGGAGATGTGTACGCGACGGTCTGTTCGCGCCACGAAGCGAGCGGGCAGACAAACCATGATCACCCTGACGCGCCGGCACAACTCGACACAATTCCACCGAAGTGGAATCGTTCCGGCGCGCTTCCCCGAGCTGGCTCAGCGGGAGACGAGGTCCTTCATCCAGGCGACGTCGTCAGGCGTCGCCTCGTGGAGCTCGCCGGCCCACTCCTCGTCGGTCATGCGCTCGAAGTCCTCGGTGATCTTCTCGAAGTACGAGGAGGCGAGCCCCACGAAGGCGCGCGGCGTGCCGCACGGATCGGCGGTGACGACCATGAGCCGCGGCCGGCCGGTGCCCACGTGCAGCACGCGCCCGACCGGCGCCCCGCCCTCGTCGGTCGGCTGCGTGTGCACGTCGGCGATCGTCGGATCCTCGGCCACGGTCTGGAAGACGTCGAAGAAGAGCTCGGCGTACCAGCCCACCGCCCCCTCGTCCGAGCCGCAGCCGGTCTGGATCCGGACGGCCTGGTTGATGAAATCGAGGTGCTCCTGGGTGAGGGGCACCCCGGCGCGCTCGTTCTCGGCCATCTCGCCGAGCGTCCGCGCGACGCTCTGCAGCTTCGCGAAGTACGCCGGCACCCGCTGCGCCAGCAGCAACGGCGCGCCCGACAGATCGAGCGCCTCGACGGCGCGGCTGCCTTGCTCCGCCAGCTCGGCGATGCGCGCGAAGAACGCCGGGTACGGGTCGACGTAGGCGTCCGGGAACTCGCACGTGGCGCCGCTCGTGTACGACTGCTTGGCGTAGAGCAGCGTGTCGTGCCGGAGCTCGGCCCACGAGGCGAGCTGGGTGTTCAGGAGGCGCCGGCCCCACGCCTCGGTCTTCGCCACCCCGGGCAGCCCGGTCATGTCGGCGAGCGCCTTCGCCGGCGACAGCTCCCGCAGCGCGCCGAGCCAGTGGTTGTAGAGGTTCTTGCTCCAGAAGTCGCCGGGGTGCGCGTCGACGAGCACGCGCATCATGTGCAGGTCCGGCGCGTAGGGGAACTTCCCGAGCTCGGGCGCGAGCAGCTGACCCGCCTGATCGTTGCCGAGCGCGGCGAAGCCCACGTCGAGCGGGCTCGGCATCATGCGCTTGACGGCGCCGCCCATCACCCGGTCGTAGACCACGTTCGAGAAGACGTGCGAGTCGACGACGTACCGCTGGCCGAGCAGCGCGAAGCTCGACGAGAGCGGCATCGTGCCCTTGCCGAGGCCGTTGATCATGATGTGGCTCGAGATCCGCTGCGTCCCGTGGCCCTTCTTCACCACGACGTCGATGATCTGCTCGTCCGGGAGCCCGGCGAGGCCGGCGGCGCCGGCGAGGCCGAGGTCCTTGAGCAGGACGTCGAGCTCGGGGAGCGTCATGTAGTCGCTCTCGCCGACGAAGGTCTGGACCGTGTCGTCGATGCGCGTGTACCGGGCGAGGGTGCCCTCGTCGGCGAGGGCGCGCAGCACATAGGCGCCCTCGAGCTGCCGCCGCTGCAGGACCTGCGTGCCGTCCTGCTGGGTCTCGAGGAAGCGGAAGTCGACGCGGCCGAGCCACATCATGCTGCGGAAGTAGCGCTGGAGCTCCGGCGAGTCGGTGTAGTGGCCGCGGGGCTCGAACTGCGAGAAGTCCATGATCCGATCGGAGCCGAAGAGGCGCACCTTGCCCGCGCCCTGGTGGGCCTTGGCGCCCGCGACGAGCTCGTCGATCTTCGCGGCGTCGGCGCCCGCCACGGGCGCGACGGGCGCGTCGCTCAGCAGCGAGAGCGCCACGGCGGTGAAGAGGTCCGCGTCGGCGCGCGCCTCGGCGCCGAGCTCGCCGCCGGCGCCCGCGGCGAGCCGCGCGCGCATCTCCTCGAGCATCGCCCCGAGCTCCGGCGCGAGCGCGGCGAGCTCCACGCCCTTCAGGATCGCGTCGTACGAGCGGTGGACCGCGTACAGGATGGAGTCGGCGGACACGTAGAGCGGCAGATCGAGCGCATAGATGCTCGCGTAGCCGTAAACGAAGGTCGGAAAGGCCTTTTTCTCCGAGATGACGAAGCCGCTCTCGGAGAGCTTCGCGAGCTCGTCCTCGTCGAGGGCGAGGGAGGTGCCCTGGACGAGCGAGAGGCCCTCGGCGTCCGCAGGCGCGTAGGGCAGGCCCGTGGCGAAGGGGACGGCGTACCTCGAGGCGAAGTCCTCGGCGGTCATGTTCGCCGAGGACTCCTGCTCGTCGAGCAGCGCGCTGAGCTCCGCCTGCTGCTCGGGCCCGAGCGGCCCCGGCGGCTGCTCCGACTGCGTACCGCCGGTCTGCGTGCCGCCGGTCTGCGTGCCGCCGGTGTCGGTCTGCTGGCTGCTCTCGCCGGAGCAGCCGCCGGCGAGGGCGAGGAGGATCGGAACGACGTGAAAGTGAAGAAGCATTTTGCGCATCGTGTTTCCCTTCCAGAGCGCGGCTCCGGTGCGCGGAGCGCGGCGCCCCCGCTGCGGGCAAGGACAGTGCCGCGGGCGCGAGGCGCGCTCCCCTCTTCGTCCACAACAGGAAAGATCTGCTCGGATACAGCAGGATACGGCACCATCGCGAGGATGCGCTGCTGCGGAGGACTGGCACGATGTCGCCGCGCCGGGATCAGGTGGGATCATTCGAGGCTTGCGCTGCGCGGAGAGGGCGTGGTGAGACCGTGACGACCGCCGGAGAGGAGAAGCGGTCGTGTCGTCCCGACGACTGTCCTCTTTACGCTTCACGCTTCACGCCCATCGACGCCTGGGCGTCCCCCGCGCGATTCTGTCGATTTCTTGCTCCCCATGACAAAGTGGGAACATCGCTGTTTCGACGGGGCCCCGAGGAAACTTGGCGGTCCCATGCACGATGAGCGTGACGGCGGCGAATCGGATCCACTACAAGGGGCGCCGGAGGCGAACCATGACCATCACGTTCTATTACTCCCCCCAATCGAGCGCTGGGCGCATCCGTCTGACGCTCGCCGAGCTCGGTGTCCCCCACGAGGCCGTCCGGGTCGATCTGCGCGCCGGCGACCAGAGGAAGCCGGAGTTCCTCGCCCTCAACCCCAATGGCCAGGTGCCGACCCTCGTGGTCGACGGCACCCCGATGTTCGAGTCGGTGGCGATCCAGATCGCCCTCGGCGAGCGCTACGGCGTCGAGAAGGGCCTGTGGCCGGCCCCCGGCTCGCCCGAGCAGCTGACGGCCCTGACGTGGCTCGTCTGGGGCCAGGTCAACCTGACCAGCGCCCTGTTCCGCTACATCAAGAACACGAGCGACTGGTTCCCCAAGGAGCAGCAAGACGCGAAGCAGGCCGAGGCGGCGCTGACCGAGACGCGCAGCCTGCTCCGCATCCTCGACGGCCGCCTCGACGGCCGCCAGTACCTCACCGGCGAGCGCTGTACCCTGGTGGATCTCGACCTCGCGTCCGTGCTCGGCTGGGGCCTTCAGGCGGGCAAGATCGACATCTCCGAGCTGAAGAGCTTGAAGGGATGGCTCGGCCGCATCATGGAGCGCCCGGCCGTGAAGGCGGTCATGGCCGAGGGCTGAGCCCGAGCGCCTCGCTCGCCCGGGCGGGCGAGGCGCGCCCCGCCTCTTCTTCATCGACCGCGCGGCGAGCGCTCACGGTCATCCACGCTGTCCACGCGATGTGGGCCGCGCGATGTGGGCCCCGCGCCCCGAGCGCCCTTGCGCGCGCCGGACACATGCTAGAACTCGGCCGCAATGACGGTCCTCCAGGTCGCCGACCTCAGCTTCGGTTACGGCGCGGACAGGCTCTTCCAGGGCATCACCTTCTCCCTGGAGCAAGGCCAGCGCGCCGCGCTCGTCGCCCCGAACGGCGCGGGCAAATCGACGCTGCTCCGCCTCGTCGCCCGCGAGCTCACCCCCGACACGGGCTCGGTCGTGATCCGCAAGGGGATCCGGTTCGCGTACTTCCGGCAGTCGCACGAGCTCGCGGCCCAGGGCACGGTGCTCGAGGCCTTCCTCTCCGGGTTCTCGGAGGTGCTCGAGCTGCGCCACGCCCTCACGGCGGCGCAGCACGCGGCCGCCAGCGGCAGCGAGGCCGATCTCGCCCGCCTCAGCGATCTCACCGACCGCTACCACATCGCCGGCGGCGACGATCTCGAGCGCCGCGTGGAGATCATCGCGGCCCACCTCGGGTTCTCGCCCGCCGACATGGATCGTCCCGTCTCGAGCCTGTCCGGCGGCGAGCGCGGGCGCCTGCAGCTCGGCGTGGTGCTCGCCATCGAGCCCGATCTCTTGCTGCTCGACGAGCCGACGAACCACCTCGACATCGAGACCATCACCTGGCTCGAGAAGCACCTCGCGGGCCTCGGCGGCGCGCTCCTCTGCGTCTCGCACGACCGCGCGTTCCTCGACGCCGTCTGCCCGCACACGTTCGAGCTCGGGCAGCGCAGCTTCCGCGCCTACCCGCTCAGGTACAGCGACTACGCCGTCGCCCGCGAGGAGGACCTCGCCCGGGAGCGGGAGCTCGCCGAGCGGCAAGAGGCGTTCGTCGCCAAGACCGAGGACTTCATCCGGCGCAACATCGCCGGCCAGAAGACGAAGCAGGCGCAGAGCCGGCGCAAGATGCTCGACAAGCTCGAGACGATCGACCGGCCCGAGGACGTGTGGGCGACCGCCGAGAAGGTCCGGTTCCGGTTCGCGCCGGCGCCGCGCAGCGGGGACATCGTGCTCGACGCGCGCGGGCTCGGCGCCTCGCGCGGCGGGCGCACGCTCTTCTCCGGGGTGGACCTCCTCCTGCGGCGCGGCGACCGCGTCGGCATCGTGGGGCCCAACGGGACGGGCAAGTCGACGCTGCTCAAGCTGCTCGCCGGCGCGGGAGCGCCCGAGGACGCGGGCGACGTGCGGCGCGGGACGAACCTCTGCCAGGGCTACTTCGACCAGCACCTCGGCTCGCTCGACCCGTCGAGGACCGCGGTCGAGGAGATCCGCAGCGTGCGCGCCGACATGAACGTCGACGCGACACGCCAGTACCTGTCGCGCTTCCGCTTCTACGGGGACGACGCGCTCCGGAAGGTGCAGGGCTTCTCCGGCGGCGAGCGGAGCCGGCTCGCGCTCGGCAAGCTGCTCCTCGAGCCGCGCAACCTGCTCTTCCTCGACGAGCCGACGAACCACCTCGACATCCCCGCCGCAGAGATCCTCGAGGAGGCGCTCGCGGGCTTCGAGGGCACGGTGCTGCTCGTCTCGCACGACCGCAGGTTCCTGGAGGCGGTGACGACGCGTATCGTCGCGGTGCGCGAGGGGCGCGTGGACATCTACCCCGGCGGCTTCCGCGACTACCGCGACAACCTCGAGAAGCTCGCGGCCGAGGCGGAGGAGGCGGAGCGCGCGCGCGAGGAGGGCGAGAGGGCGAAGGGCGCGCGGGGAGCGCGGAAGGCGGCGAGCGCGCCGCCGCCGCGCGAGGAGCCGAAGGCGGAGGCGGCGGACCGGGGCGCGAAGGCGTCTGGGCGCGCGGTGCGGCGGAGCGGCGCGACGATGCCGCCGCCGGACGACGCGGGCGCGGGCGACGCGGCGGCGCGGCGGCGGGCGTTCGAGAGCGACAAGGCGGCGGCGCGGGCGACGGAGCGCAAGCGCAAGCGGGTCAAGGAGCTGGAGGCGGAGATCGCGGCGGGCGAGTCGCGGCTCGCGGAGATGCGCGAGGCGCTCAAGCAGGACCCGGGCGGCGACTGGGCGAAGCTCGCGGCGGCGGCGCGCGAGGAGCAGGCGCTCGCGAAGCGCGTCGACGCCGCGATGGCGGAGTGGATGGCGCTCAGCGAGGAGCTCGGGGCCTCGGCGACGACGGCGGGAGGCGAGGCGTGAAGCGGCGGGCCGGGGGGGCGCGGATCGCGGGGGTGCTGCTCGCGCTCGCCACGGCGGCGGCGCTCGGCCCGGCGTGCAAGGAGAAGCGCGATGACGGCACCACGCCCGCGCAGGCCGTCGCCGAGCTGCCGCCGCTCGAGCTCCGCGACGACACGGCGAACCTGATGCTGACGTGGATCGACGAGAAGGGCGACACGCACGTCGAGCTGCGCCCGGCCGACGTGCCGGCCGAGGGCCGCGCGCTCGTGCGCGCCATGCTCTCGGACCGGACGGAGGGGACGCGGGACGCCTTCTACGTCGCGGATCTGACGCAGAAGCGGCCGGACGGCACGTATGCGGTCCGGACGATGCCGCGGAGGGAATGGGAGTCGCTGCTGGAGAAGCGGCGCGCCGAGCACATCGCGAAGACGGCGCCGCCGCCCGCGGTGCCGGGCCCCGGCGGCTCTGCGGGCGCCGGCGCGCCGGGCGCGCCGAGCCACCTCGCGGGGGTCACGGTGATCATCTACGGCGCCTCGTGGTGCAAGCCGTGCCACCAGGCCGCGGACTACCTGCGCTCGAAGGGGATCGCCGCGGTGGTGAAGGACATCGAGGAGGACGCGGGCGCGGCCGCGGAGATGCAGGACAAGCTCGCGAAGAGCCACCAGCGCGGGGGCAGCATCCCGATCATCGACGTGCGGGGGCAGATCCTCGTGGGGTTCAGCCCGGGGGCCATCGACCAGGCGCTCGCGCGGGCGGCGGGCGGGACGACGCTCTGACGCAGCCACGGCGGGCTCCGCGCTCGTCAGGAGCGTGGCCGGCCCGGGCCGCAGCCCTGCGCACGCTGACCGCCCGAAAGCGGCCCTATCCCGTGCTCCGCCATCCCCTCCTCTGGCGGAGTCCTTCTCTGCCGGGCCTCACGGCATCACCC
The DNA here is from genome assembly GCF_051530205.1 of Sorangium sp. So ce327. NCBI lineage: Bacteria > Pseudomonadati > Myxococcota > Polyangiales > Polyangiaceae > Sorangium > Sorangium sp. So ce327. The sequence goes on from NZ_CP150330.1 coordinate 9,453,005, forward strand.
CCCCCGCCGGCGTGCGCAGTCTGCTGGAGCTGCAGCGTCAGAACTGGCTGCACTCCACCTGCTCGATGAAGAGCCCCGCACGCGAGATCGCAGGGACGAGACGCTCGAGATACCAGGTAAAATCGACGATACCAGGGACCCCGTGCACGTCGCGCACGTTGATGGTGAGGCTGAGCAGCAGCCAGTCGTCGCTGGGATCCAGGAGGAGTCCTCCGCCGGAACCAGCCTCCTTGTGTACCAAGGAGACCCCCACGAGCTCGCCCACGTCCTCCTTGTGCTTGATCACGGCAAGGACATCCGACCAGCGATCAAGCCGCGCCCACTGCCAGTCGAAATCCCCTCGATCTCCGGCCGGCAAGTAGCTTATGTGCCCATGATCATCGTAGGACCAACCAGCTTCGAGCAAGGCGGCCACGACGTCCTGGAATTTCGACGTGAGTCCCGGAATGCGGATATCGATCGAGGCAGAGCGACTCATTCAAGCCTCAGTTGTTCATCTGGCGCGAGGACCGGCGGGGCAGGGGTGCCTACGTGTATCATGAATCCTCCCGTCATCCAGCACAGGAAGAATCCGAAGTTTGAGCAGGATCGCGGGGGCTCACCGATACAGCCTCATCGAGCGCTGAGCCAGCACGAGGTCGTCACAGACACCGAAGAACGGGTCGTGTTCCGGGGGTACGTCCAAGGCTCACCCGGCGCGGCATCCGCAGTCTAGATCGACCCTGGCGTCGCTTGACACGCTGGCGCATGAAACCGTCTCGCACTGCGTTTGGTCGTCCGGATCACACCCGAGCGACGTCGCGTTCGCGTGCCGCCATCCCCTGGCCACGCATGCAGGTTATCGACTAGAATCGATGATCCCCCGCTCGGGAGGGGCCATGCGCGGCGTGCCTCTTGCTGTATCCATCCTCCTCTCTGTCGCGGTCGCCGCGTGCGACCAGGCCGCGCCTCCCGCCGAGTCGCCGCCCGATCCGGCCGCCGCCCAGCCGCTGTCCGCGGCGGTGACCCCGGTGATCTCCGCCGTCACCTGGCCCCCTTCCGCCTCGGTCGACCGGACCGCGCTCGCGGCGCTCCCGGAGAGCGCGGCCCACGCCACCAGGGCCTCGCGGGTCCCGGTGCTCGTGCCGTCGCGGCGCGAGCTCCTCGCGGCGCCGGTCCTCGTCGCGAGGGAGCACTGGACCTCGTTCTGGGCAAAGACGGAAGCGATCACCGTCTCGCTCACGATGACCCGCCTCGCGCACAAATATCCAAGCATTCCACCGTTCCGGGGGCCCCGCGCCGTGCGCGGCGCGCCGGCGTTCGTCACGGCGAACGAGGGTATCTGGAGCGCGTCGTGGATCGAGAACGGCGTCTCGTACGCGCTCGACGTCGAGTGCGCCTCCCCGGAGGCGCCGGCCTGCGCCTCGGACGCGCTCGTCCTCGAGCTCGCCTCGGAGCTCGTCTATGTGGGCGGCGACGAGCCCAGGGCCGCGGGAGACATGCGATGATCGCGCCGCTCCGCCCGCCGCGCCCCCGCCCCGCCGCGCTGGCCTCGCTGATCGCGACAGCCACGCTCGCGCTCCCGCCGCGCGCCGCCGCCGCCGATCCGTTCTCGTACCGTCCGGCCGGCGAGCTCCTTCCAGGCTCGGGAGAGGGGCGCGCCGACGACGTCGTGTATGCGCCCTCCATGCGCTTTCCGCTCGAGGAGGGCCCGGCGTTCGCCAACTCCCAGGTCTACGGCAAAGGCGGGAGCGCGGGCCCGGCCGGTGGACAGTGCGATACGGACAACTACGCCTATCCGTGGCACGACAACTACTGTGAGTCGCGCTCGTGGGAGATGCCTCTCTGCCCCTCCGGCACAGGGCACCAGGGGCAGGACATCCGGCCGGGGACGTGCGAGGCGGGCAGACACTGGGTCGTCGCGGTGGTCGATGGCACCATCACGAGCGTCGGCGGCTACTCTGTCTACCTGACCGGCGAGGACGGGACTCGCTACGACTACCTGCACATGTCGGATGTCCAGGTCTCGCCCGGCCAGGACGTCTCGCGGGGAGAGCGCATCGGGCGGGTGTCCAACGTCTACGGGAGCACGCCGACGACCATTCACCTGCACTTCAACGTGCGGCAGTCCGTGAGCGGCGTCGGCGTGGTCTACGTGCCGCCCTACACATCGCTCGTCGCCTCGTACGAGGCGCTGCTCAACGAGCCCCCCGAGGGCGCCCTCGAGGCCGCCGGCTGCAGCGGTATCGCCGGATGGACCCGCGACCCGGACGCGGAGAGCGCGCCGGGCGACGCGCGGCTCTACTTCGACGTCCCCGCGACCGAGGCGGGCGCCGAGGGCTACAGCTTCCCCGCGGACCTGCGCCGCGACGACCTCTGCGAGCCGCTCGGCTCGTGCGCGCACGGCTTCGAGGCGCCGATGCCGCTCAGCCTGCTCGGGGGCGACCACGCGGTCCACGCCTACGGCGTCGACGCGCTGAGCGGCGAGGAGGTGGAGCTCGAGGGGAGCCCGAGGTCCCTCGAGTGCCCGCTCGATCTGCCCTCCGGCGTGAGGCGACCGCTCGGCGGCGACGGCGCGCTGGACGCCTGGGGGTTCTCGCGGTTCTGGGACGTCGCCGTCGTGCCGGAGTCGGCGCTCCAGGCGCTGCCGGAGGGCGACGCGTTCCCCTCGTCGCCGCTGCTCGTGCGCGGCGACGACGGCGTGGCCTCCCTCTGGCTGATCGACGGCGCCGAGCGGCGGGCCGTGCCGGATGCCGAGGCGGCTGCCGCGTGGCACCTCGATCCGGGCGAGGCCGTCGTGTGGCCGGCAGCGAGGCTCGCCGCGTTGCCGCTCGGGCCGGCGCTGCGGCCGCGCCCGTTCCTGGTGCAGGGCGCCGGGCCGGCGCTCCACGTCATCGACGCGCCGCCGCTGCCGGGCGAAGGCGGCGGCGCGGGCGCCGGCGGGGCCGGCGGGGCCGGCGAGGCCGGCTCCGGGGGCGCTCCAGCCGCCGGAGAGGTGGAGGAGGGCGCGCCCGGCGCGAACATCGGCGTTCACGGGCAGCTGCGCTGCGAGTGCGGCGCAGCCGGCGCGGGCGCCGCGGGCTCCGCTGGGGCGGGCTGGCAGCTCGGGCTCTTCGCGATGGCGGCGCTCGGCGCGGCCCGCAGGCGGCGGCGCTCGGCGCGACGCGCAGGCGGCGGCGCGAAGGCCGGCCGCCTCAGCCTTCGTGGATCTTGATCCCGGGGATCGACCGGAGCGGGCTCGCGTCCTCGACCCGCGAGCCCTCGAGGTACACGTTCTTCAGGCTCTTGAGCTCGCGGAGCGGCGACACGTCGCTCACCCGCGTCCGCTTCATCTGGAGCATCTCGAGCTTCTTCAGGCCGGCGAGCGGGCTCACGTCGGTCACCTCGGTCTCGTCGAGCTGGAGCTCGGTGAGGCTGGCGAGGCCGGCGAGCGGCGAGAGGTCGGCGACCGGCGTCCGGCCGATGTCGAGCCGGTCGAGCTTGACCAGGCCGGAGAGCGGCGAGAGGTCCTTGACCAGGGTCGCCGAGACGCGCAGCGACTCCAGCCGGAGCAGGCCCTTGATCGGGCGGAGGTCGTCGATCTTGCCCGGCGGCAGGTAGAGCCCTTTGACGCCCGTGAGCTCGGGGAAGAGGCACGGATCGAGCTCGTCGAGCCCCTGGGCGTCCGACAGGTTCATGGTCTTGATGTTCTTGAGCTCGGCGCGCTTGATCGGCCCCTCGGGCTTCTGGAGCTGCTGCCGCACCTTGGCCTCGAGCGCCGGATGAGAGAAGGTCACCGGGTCGCTCTTGGTGCACTCCACTTCTTGCTTCTTCGGCGGCGCGCTCGCCGTGGCCGCGGGGCTCGCGGCAGGAGGCGCGTCGGCGGGCTTCGCAGCAGAAGGCGCGGCCGAGGCCGCTGCCGCAACGGGCTTCTGGGGCTCGTCGCAGCCGAGGAGGAGAAGGGCGACGCCAAGGGATGCAAGCACGAGAGGGCGAATCATCGCCGCGATGATACACGAGACGATGGAAGAAAGCCGCGTCTTCCAAAGGGCGCTGGCGCGCTACAGCGGCAACAGCAAAAGCCCTTGTCGCGAGTCGAGCTGCTCGGAGAACCAGTCCCGGTGGCGCCGCTCCACCGCGAGCGAGTGCCGGAGGACGTCGCGCGCGCGCTCGGAGAGGCCTTCGCGGAACGATATCATCCGCTCGTAAGCAGCGCAGCTGTCCTCCTCGTAATGCCTCATCGCCTCGAGGATCGCGCGATCTCCGACCATCCCGTTCGTCAGCGCCTTGCTCTTCAGCTTGGGTCGGACGGCGCTCTCCACCGGCGGCTCGCCGAGCTCGTGGGCCAAGGCGGCGAGCACCTCGAGGTGACGCTCGTGATCGTGAAGGAAGCTCGCGAGCCGGCTCTTGTCGCCTGGTCGGCTCATCCGCGAGAGCGCTGCTGCGAGCGCGTCCACCGTGGACCAGTTGAGCTCGATCAGTTCGGTCAAGGACCCGATGAACGCGGCTTCGCCGCCGATCACGGACGCCATGGAATATCGCTCCTCTCTCGCGGAAGCGGACCGCCCGCGTGAAGAGGGAGGTGGGCGGGTGCTTCTCCAGGCCTTCGATGCTCGCAAGCCCGGTGCCGGAGCCCGCCTGTGCAGCCGCTATCCATCGCTGCGCGCGCGTCGTCCAGGAAACTTGCGGTTCTCCACGCTTGTCGCCCGCCGCCGCGCCCGAGACGGCCCGCTCCAGGACCCGCGCCCGAGGGGATGCGAAGACTCAACCCAGATCGAGGCCGCGGTCCCGGCGCTGGGTCGAGCGCGCGCCGGACCAGGACGGAGCCGTGACGTGCCGGGGCGCGATCGGCGCATGCTCACGCCGCGCCAGGCAGCGAAGCGCGAGCACGTCCTGGACATGAGCGCATCTCCACCCGAAGCGCCCGAAGCGCAAAGGCGGCGTCGTCCAGGTCAGGATCAGGAGAGGAGAGATGGACTTCGGTCGAGAGCGCTCCGGCGGCGCGCTCGGCGGAGATGCCGCTACTTCTTGCCAAAAAGGCCGCCGAGCGAGCCTGCGAGGCCGCCGACGTCGAGGTTGGCGATGGCGGGGGCCGCCGCGCCGAGCGCGGTCTCGACGTGGGCGGCGAGCGGCGCGGGGAGCTTCTCTTTCAGGAAACCGACCACCGTCTCCACGGCCACGCGGGCCTTGTCTTCCGAGATGCCAACCTTCTCTGCGACCTGTCGTACCAGCTCGTCCATGGCCTCGACGCTCATCCTTTCTGCGCGAGCCGCGCATCCGGGGCGAGCATCCACGCGCCGATCGGCGCCGGCAAGGGAATTCGGCGCCGCGCGCCGCGCTCGACGACGTGGCCCCTCGCACCAGCGCACGGCGGCATGTGCTCTCGTGGTGAGCCGCGTCGTGGTGGGCCCCGCACGACAATCCCCCTGGTCATTTCGTAAAGGGTGTTGTTGAATCATGGGGCTTCAGCGTGCCCGGTGCGGGCGAGGAGCGAGAACGATGTCCGGGTCCTCCGGTCACGAACCTGCGCTCCTCGTCGAGCTCACCCGGACGGACGGTTTCCTCGACATGGTTGCTTGAAAGGGGCGAGGGGTATGTCGAAATTCCGCTTGAGCCGACGTGCCATGCTGCGAGGCGCCGGCGCCATCGCCGTCGCGCTCCCGTGGCTGGAGATCATGGGACCCGAGCGCCCGGCGCACGCGCAGCCCGCCCCCGCCCGGCGCTTCCTCGCCGTCTACACGCCCGGCGGGACCCTGATCGACCGCTGGCGTCCGACCGGCACCGAGACGAGCTTCACCCTGGGCCCCATCCTGGCGCCGCTCGCGCCGGTGCAGGACCGGCTGCTCGTCGTCGACGGCCTCGACATGAAGAGCGCGCGCGGGGAGCAGCACCAGTGCGGGATCATCGCCTGGCTCACGGGCACGGATCAGATGACCACCTCGACCAGCTACGCGAGGGGGCCGTCCATCGATCAGGTGATCGCCTCCCGGATCTCCGCCGGTCAGAAGGCGAAGGCGAGCGTACAGCTCGCGGTGCGCTGGGGGACGGGCAAGTCCCACGGCCGGATGTCGCCGATGAACATCGCCAACTTCGAGGACACCGCGCCGCACAGCCCCATCCAGCCGCGCCTCGATCCGGTGGAAATCTTCACCGAGCTCTTCGGCACGCTGGACCCCGGCGCCAGCAACGACGCCGCCCTCCGCCTCGCGCGGAAGCGATCGATCCTCGACTACCTCGACCGGCGCTACACCACCCTCTCCGCGCGGCTCGGCGCGGCCGACAAGCAGAAGCTCGAAGAGCACCTGACGAAGATCCGCGAGATCGAGCAGGGCCTCGGCAGCACGCCGGCCACGACGAGCGCTTGCCGGGCCCCGATGAGGGTCGACACGTCCGACTACGACCCGAGCGCGGGGCTGGACGCGGACGACCCCGGCGTCATCGTGGACAGCGCGACCGACGCGGCGATCCCCAAGGTGGGCAAGCTGATGACGGACATGCTGGTGATGGCGCTCGCCTGCGACATCACCGCGGTCGGCACCCTGCAGTGGAGCGACACCGAGGCGAAGTACACGTTGCCGTGGCTGAACCTGACCGAGCACCACCATTTCTACCAGGAAATGGGCGGCTTCAGGCCGGTCGAGTGCGAGCTCATCTACACCTGGTACTCGGCGCAGCACCTCTATCTCTTGCAGGAGATGGACAAGGTCGACATGGGCGGGCACTCGCTGCTCGACGAGAGCGTCGTCTTCTTCGGCTCCGAGATCGCGGATCCGCCGACCCACGCCAAGAAGGACATGCCGTTCCTGCTGGCCGGCGGCGGTGGGGGCCTGCGCACCGGGCGCTGGGTCCGGTACCCGAACCTCCCGCACAACGACCTGCTCGTCTCGATCTTGAACCTGTTCGGCGACACCCGGACCACGTTCGGCTCGCGTGAGCACTGCACCGGGCCGCTCACGAACCTCACGTAGGCATTTGCCGCGATGCCTGGCTGAAGGCGAGGTCCGCCGCCTGAATCGCAGCTCGCCGGAGGTGTTCTAGGTCTCCCGCTCGAGCGCGCGCACCAGCAGCGGCGCCACCGAGTGGAGGGCGCCGGGCGCGTCGACGAGTTGCTGGCTGCCAGGGTGCGAGTCGGTCCCGAGCAGCGTCGTGAACACGGAGGCCTTCCTGATCTTCTCGAGCGAGTCGCCCGGCAAGACGAGGTGGCTCGCGACGGCGTGGACCTTGGACGCGCCGGCGGCGAGGTAGGCGCGCCCCGCCTGGACGAGCGATGAGCCGGTGCGGACCATGTCATCGTAGATGACGACCTCGCGGCCCGAGACATCGGCGTTGATGCCGGTCACGCCGACGCCGTCGCCTCTCCGCTCCTTGTACACGAACGCCGGCTCGACGCCGAGGCCGCGGGCGAGGCTCTGCACCCATTTGGCCCGACCGGCGTCCGTCGCCGCCAGCACGTACGGGCGATCGCCCATCAGATCGCGGACCGCCTGCGTGATGAGCGGAGCGCCGTAGAGGTGGCGCGTCACGTGCGAGTCGCTGAAGTAGAACTCGATGCCATCGGTGTGCAGATCGAAGAGGAAGATGCGCGTGCCCGCGTCGCACGAGGGGATCGCCGAGATGAGCCGCGCCCGCGTCTTCGCGGTCACCACCTCGCCCGGCTTCACGGCCCTCTCCATGGTCGCGTAGCCGAAATAAGGCATCACGATGGAGAGCGACCGCGCGCCTGCGCGCGAGATGGCGCAGCCGAGGTCGTAGATCTCCAGCCAGTCGAGGTCCCGGGGGGCGCCGCCGAGCAGGACCACGTCGCGCCCCCAGCAGTCGACCGCGACGCGCAGGTAGCGCTCGCCGTCGGGGAAGCTCTTGCGCTCGACGAGGCCGCGCTCGAAGTCGCCCGCGGCCAGGAAGGCAGCTTCGAGGTAGCTGTACGAGCTGATCGTGATGAGCAGGCGCCGCTGGCTCATCGCGCACCTCGGCGGGTCGTCCGGGCCGGAGCGGCGGGCCCTCGGCGCGCGCCCCGGGCAGCCGGGGCCTTCGCTGCCCTCGCGGGCGGCGCGGCCTTCGCGAACGGCGCGGCCTTCCCTGCCTTCGCGAACGGCGCGGCCTTCGCTGGCGGCGCAGCCTTCCCTGCCCTCGCGGGCGGCGCGCCCTCTCGGGCCCTCGCGGACGGCGCGCCCACGCTGGCGAGGACGCTCTTCAGGTGGGGCTCCGCGCCTGGTTCGCTGGGAAAATCGACGGGATCGGGGAGATCTTTCATCTGCACGACGTCGCATCCTGCTTCACGCGCGGCCTCGTGCAAATGACGCCGGAACCTGGCGCGCGCGATGCCGCGGTGGTTGGTGCAGGCGAGCAGCCTGCCGCCCGGGGCGAGCACGCGGAAGGCGAGCGCGGCGAGCGCGCCGAAATCGCTCGCAGCGCTGAAGCGGCTCTTCTTCGTGGTCGCGAAGCTCGGCGGATCGAGCACGACGAGGTCGAAGCGCCGGTCGGACTGGGCGGCGGCCTTCAGCCACGGGAACACGTCGGCCTCGACAACGACGTGCGCCGCCGGGTCCGCGCCGATCGCGGCGAGGTTGTCGCGCGCCCAGGCGACGACGCCCCGGGACACGTCGACCGTCACGCTCTCGCGCGCGCCGCCGGCCACGGCCGCCACGGTGAACGCCCCCGTGTAGGCGAACAGGTTCAGCACCCGGGCCCCCCGGGCCAGCTCCCGCACCCGCCGCCGGTTCTCGCGCTGGTCGAGGAAGATGCCGGTCGAGAGCCCGTCGCCGAGCCGCACCTTGAACGGCAAGCCGTGCTCGAGGACGGTGAACTCCTCCGGGGCGTCCTCCCCCCGGACGGCGTGCCGCGGCGCGAACTCCTCGCGCCGCGCGTCGACGATGACGCTCGCGTGCTTCGGGCGCGCCTTGAGGTAGACGCCCTTCGCCCCGAGCCGGTGGGCCGCGTCGAGCACGAGGTCCCGCGGCGGCGCGCCCGGCTCGCCCTCGCCCGCGCCGAACAGCGACACGACGAGGTGCTCGCCGTACAGATCGACGGAGACGGAGGGGAGGCCGTCACCCGCGCCATGGACGAGCCGGAGCGCCGTCGTGTCGCCGGCGCGCGCGATCCCGTACCGCCGCTCGGCGGCCTCGCGCATGGCGCGCTCGACGGCCGCGACGCCGCCCGCGTACGGATCCGCCGGCGCGGCCGCGAGCCACGCCTCGAAGACTGCAGGCAGCTGCGAGCGGAAGGTCGCGGCCGCGCCCGTGGCCGGGTGATCGAGGCGGAGCTCGGCGGCGTGCAGGAGCAGGCGCGGGGCCTCGGGGCCGCCGTAGAGCGGATCGCCGGCGATGGGGAGGCCGATCGCCGCGAGCTGCACCCGGAGCTGATGCGTGCGGCCTGTCTCGGGCCGGAGCTCGAGCAGGGCGCGGTCGCCGCGGCGCTCGAGGAGGCGGTAGCGGGTGATCGCCAGCACGCCGCTCGCGGCCCGATCCTCCCGCCTCGCGGACCGATCCTCCGGCTTCGCGGCCCGATCCTCCCGCTTCGCGGCCCGATCCTCTCGAGCCCCGCCGGTCTCGGCGAGCGCGCGCATCGCACCTCCCGGCGCCGGGACGAGGCGGTGCCGCAGGGTGCCGCGCGGCGGGCGATCGCCGAAGCCGGAGACCGCGGCGACGTACGTCTTCTGCACCGTGCGCCCCTCGAACTGCCGCGCGACGGCGGCGTTCGCCTCGCGCCGCCGCGTGAACAGGAGGACGCCCGACGTGTCGCGATCGAGCCGCTGGTGGATGCCGAGGTACGCCTCCGCGTCGCCCCGGCCGCGGAGGAAGGCGCGGAGGCGCGTCACCATGTCGTCGATCCGCTCCGCCTCCGGCGCGTGCGTGGACAGGCCAGCCGGCTTGTCGACGACGATGAGATCGCCGTCCTCGGCGAGGATCCACGCCGGATGGATGTCGGGAAAGAGCTCCGGGAGCGAGAGGCGCGGGGTCATCAGTTCTGCTTGACGTCGGTGCCGGGCGGCGCCGTGAACTGGAACTCCGCCGGCTCGATCGACGCGGGCTGCGACGCGTTCTCGAAGTCGAACCGGTTCCGGTTGCCCTGCGCGTCGACGATGAGGACGCGGCGCACGACGCCAGGGTCCTTCTTCGCGAGGAGCGCCTTGTCGATATAGAACATCACGACTTCGTAGTGGGGAGTCGGCGCGCGCGGCTTGCCGACGAGCACGGGGCCGCCCTCGAACTTCGCCTTCTCGTTGAAGGTGAACGTGAACGACGGGCGGAGCCCGTGGCCCATGAGGAACGAGAGGGCGCCCGGATACTCCGAGTTCTGCACCGGCGTGACGAACATCTGCCGGTCCTCGGCGACGTAGACCTTGAGCGACACGCCGTCGGAGACGATGCGGTTCTGGTTCGGCGGATCGTAGCGAAACGAGATCCTGTCCGGCTTCTGGACCGACAGCGCGCCGCTCTGCTTCTTGACGGCCCCCGAGACCTTCTGCGTGTGCTCCTGCTTGAAGCGGGCGACGTACGTCTTCTTGCCCACGAAGATCGCGTCGACCTCGGCCGCGACGGCGTCCGCGGATCCCGCCGCGGCGGGCGGCACCGCGGGCGGCGCCGCCGTGCCGGGCGCGGGCGCGGAGGTCGCCGCCGGCGCCTCGGCGCGCCCTCCGCCGGCGTCGCGCGCCGCCGCGTCGCCGACGGGCGTCCCCGCGTCGCGCGCCGCCGCGTCGCCGACGGGCGTCCCCGCGTCGCGCGCCGCCGTCGCGGCGCCCGCGTCCTCGCGCTTCCGGCCCGCGTCCTCCGCCGGCGCGCCCGCGTCGGCCGGCACCGCCGCGTCCGTCGCCGCCGGAGCGCCCGCGCCGGGGGCCGCCGCGGGGGCGCTTGCCTGCGGCGGCGCGTCGGCCGGCTGCGGCGGCGCGGCGGCCGGCTCCGGCAGGGACTGCGCGGCGGAGGGCGAGGCGTCGGGCGCCGCGCCGGCGGGAGCGGGCGGCGCGTCGCAGGCCGCCACGACCAGGGCGACGGCCGGGACGAGGGCGACGAGGCGGAGGCGGTTCATCGAAGAGCTCGCTTTCAAGGAGAGTGCGTCGCGTGTTCTAGGACAGGTAGGGCCGAGGTGGTAGCGCCGACCTCCACCGCCCCGGTCCCTGCGCCGGCGGCATCGACCGCGATCTCGCGTCGTCGCGGGGGCGCTCGCGGCCGCCGTCGCTCGAAAAATGGGGCCGCGCCGAGGGCAGGGACGCCGACGCTCGCCGGAGCACGCCAAGGGACGCCGGAGGTCCCCACGGCGGCGGAACGGCGGCGGAACGACGGCGCGACGGCGCGACGGCTGGCTGAGCGGCGGAACCCTGCCGGAACGGCGGAACGGCGGCGTGGGCACGCGCGGGCGACGAGATCGTCACGAGCACCCCGGGCGAGACCATGTCTTGACCCCTATTTCCACGTAGCCCAAACTCTCCGGCCGCATGCGCGTGGGCACTCCCTCCCTGATCGATGCGTCGTCGCTCATCCTGATCCTCGACGTCTCGCGCAAGCTCGCGGCGCCGTGCGATCTCACCGAGCTGCTCGAGCTCATCATCAAGACGGGGCGGGAGGTGATAGGCGCCGACCGCGGGAGCGTCTTCCTCTACGACGAGGAGGCCAAGGAGCTTTACTCCCGTGTCGCCACGGGCGAGGCCCAGATCCGCGTCAGCATCGACAAGGGCATCGCCGGGGAGTGCGCGCGCAAGCGCCAGACCATCCTCGTCGACGACTGCTATTCCGACCCGCGGTTCAATCAGGAGATCGACCGCCGGACGGGGTATCACACCAAATCCCTCATCACGGTGCCGCTCATCGGGCTCGACGACAAGCTCGTCGGCGTGCTCCAGATGCTGAATTCGAAGGCGGACCACTTCGGCCCGGACGAGCGCGACGTGGCGGAGCTGCTCGCGGCGCAGGCGGCCGTCGCCGTGCAGCGCACGCTCCTGCTCGAGGAGCGCATGATCAAGCTGAAGCTCGAGCACGATCTCACCATCGCGCGCGACATCCAGCAGAACATCCTCCTGCGGCGGCTGCCGCGCTGCCCCGGCTATTCGCTGTCGGCGTTCAGCAAGCCGGCGGACGACACGGGCGGCGACATCTACGACGTCATCCGCCTCGACGAGCGCGTGGACATGTCGCCGATGATCCTGCTGCTCGCCGACGCGGCCGGCCACGGCATCGGCCCCGCCCTCAGCGTGACCCAGTTCCGCGCGATGCTCCGCATCGGCCTGCGCCTCTCGGCCGACATGGACGCGCTCATGCACCACGTGAACCAGCAGCTCCTCGAGGACCTGCCGAACGACCGCTTCATCACGGCGTTCCTCGGCATCCTCGACCCGACGACGCACCAGCTCCGCTTCCACGCGGCCGGGCAGGGGCCGCTGCTCCACTACCGGGCGGCCGAGGGCCAGGTCGTGTGGCGCGATCCGTCGACCGTCCCGCTCGGCATGTTCAAGGATCTCGACCTGCCCCCGACGCCGCCCGTCGTGATGGCGCCGGGCGATCTCCTCGTGCTGCTGACCGACGGCTTCTACGAGTACCAGGACGCCGCCGGGCAGGTGTTCGGCAAGGAGCGCGTCGGCGAGCTCATCCACCGCCTGCACGCGCGCCCCACGTCCGACATCCTCGGCGCGCTCCTCGCCGAGGTGCGCCGCTTCGCCGGCTCGGCCAAGCAGATCGACGACCTCACCGCGCTGCTCGTGAAGCGGGATTCCTAGCGCGAACCCGCGCGGGACCGCCCCGTCGCGAACCTCGACTCGCTCCGCTTCGGCCGGCCGGAGCACCCGCGCACGCCGCAGCTCCTGCGCGGCGTCGTCGCGGGGCTCACCTCGTCGTCGGTCGAGATGGCGGGCCGGAGCGGCAGCGGCCTCGACCTCGTGGCGAGGGCATCGACGTCGAGCTCCGCGCCCTGCGCGCGGCGCCTTCGCCTATACTTGCAGCATGAAGCGCTGGATCCCGCTCGGGCTCATCGCCGCCGGCGCCGTCCTCGGCGCGGCGGCGCTGCTGCTGTCGCCCTCCGAGGAGGAACGGATCCGCGACCGGCTCACCCAGCTCGAGAACGCGGTGCGCATCGACGACGGCGAGCGGAATCCGCTGGTGCGCCACGGCCGCATTCGCGGTGAGTTCGCCGAGATCTTCGCGAAGGAGGCGAGCGCCCGCATCGCCGAGATCGGCGACAGCCTCCGCGGCCGCGACGAGCTCGCGAACGCGGCGACCCAGGCAGCCGTCGTCTATCAGACCGCGGAGGTGAGCCTGGGTGGCACGGAGATCCAGATCGATCCGGCCGGCATGACGGCGGAGGTGACCGCCACCGCGACGGTCACCGGCGCCCGGCATGGGCATGAGGTCCGGCGCGACGAGCTGCCCGTGGTGCTGCGGCTCGAGAAGATCGACGGCGAGTGGAAGATCGTCTCTGCCACCGTCCACCCCAGGCACACCCCCGGCGACGACGGCCGCTGACAACCGCGCTCAAGCCCGAGACGCAGCCAACAGCGAGCTTCGCGGCGTCGAGGGCACGCCAGGGAAGCGCTCATGCGCACCAAAAAGAAAGGCCGGTCGGGAAGAACCCGCCGGCCTGAGGCCCGCTTTCGCGGACCCACCGGGACCGCACAGGGGCGCCGGTGGAGGGGAGTCCACCGGAGTCCTGGAGAGGCCCGCGATCAGAAGAGATCAGAAGTCAGAAGAGAGAAGCCAGGAAAGCGATACGAAGCGTAATCAAGTAAAGAGCGAAGATAAAGCGAAGACGGGCGGAAGACTAAGACAATCCGAGAAGCCAGTCAAACTGAAAGATGAAGCTGAAGCGAAGTGAAAAGCGCGAAGCGGAACCGAACGAGCAAGCTCAAGCAAAGCAGGGGAGAAGCTGAAGCGAAGCGGGAAGCGGGGTCAACATCGAGAGCGGCACAACAGATAAGAAAAGCTCAGACCGAGGTCTGACAAGCTGGTCATGCTAAGCCAACTCAATTGGCGACGCGCATCGCGCGTGCCTCGGCCATCCCTCCTTAATCGCCTCGTAAGGCGTCTGTCGTCACGTGAACCGAAGCTGTCCGCCGGCGCCCGGCGACAAGTCAATCAAGGAGCCCGGTACCGCAAGAGCCATGGCATTCGGGTGACGGCGGGGTCGCGATCGCTCGGCTAGCGCCGCCGATCACCTCGCTTGGCGTCCCCCCCGAAGACCGGGGCTGCATTGCGAAGGTCATGCCAGGGGTCCCCCCTTCGAGTCCACATGAAACAGGACGACGAGCAGGGGCGACATCTGGTGGATACATAGAGCAACCGGCGGGCCAACGGCGAAGGGGCCGCGGTCCTGGCGCCCAGCAGCCAAATTTGCCGCTGAAACCCTCCCTCCAAGGCGCGCGCGCGACCTCGGAGGCCAGCACCGGTCATACATTTCCGCAGGGACTGGTCCGATCCAGGGATGGGTTCAGATCCAGAACGCAAAGCTTACCTGGACATGAATATGTTCATCCTCGATCCGCTGGACGCCCCGCATTGCACCGTGGAAGCGAAGAAGTGCACCAGGGCAGGACGACTGCCATCGACGCTTTGCGTCGTATCTCGACGGCGTGCTCCCCGCCAAAGGCGCAGCGCGCTACGCGGCGCAGCCCGCAGTACGCAGCGCGGCGCGCAGCTCACCGCACATGGGCGCAGCGCGCGGCACATGGCGCAGCTCGCGGCGCACAGGGCGCAGCTCGCGGCCGACAGCGCAGCTCGCGGCGCACAGCGCAGCTCGCTGGACTACCTGCAGCCGGCCTCGATCAGCGGCTCGACCACCCGGGCGATGTTCTCTTGGGGCTCGGAGAACCTGTGGCGTTCGAGCCTCCGCAACGCGCCCAGGAACCTCGGCCAGCTGCCACCGCAGGTCGCGAGCAGCGCCCGGAGCTCCGGAGTCCCCGAGTTGTAGACACGGAACTGCACGAGCGACGCGTTGTTGATCGGACGCCGCGCCCCGATGTCGGCCTTGAGCCGGGCGAGCACCGCGTCCTTCTCCGCCCGCTTCTCGGCGTCGGGCGCCGGGGACGCATACAGCCGATTGAGGTGGACGTAGGCCGCGTGCAGCGCGCGCGTCCGCACCTCGCTCCTCTCCATCTCCCTCATGTAGGCCGTCTTCTCCGCGGAGAAGGGGCCCACCCGCTCGTCCAGGTAATGCTTGGTGAGCTCGTCTCCGACGAAGCTCGCGAGGCTCTCGTTCAACCTCGTCTGCCCCTTCACGTACAGCGTCGCGTGCAGCGACTCGTGGAGCACCACGTTGGCGAGGTCGCCGAGCGCCTCGTCCCCGTCCGAGATCATCGTGGACAGGACCGGATCCTCGAGCCATCCGAGCGTCGAGTAGGCGCCCGCCGGACGCACGTCGACGTCCCAGCCGGCCGCCTTGAGCGGCGCCGCGAACGCCTTGGCATCCTTGAGATCGAACCACCCCATGTAGGGGACCGTACCCACGATAGGAAAACTCCATGTCTTCGAGCGGAACCGCAGCGGCTCACACGCGCTCACCACCCAGACCGCGGCTGGGCGATCGAGCTCGACATACGTCCTGTAATTGCCGGTCGGGGTCAGCCCGTGGCGCTCCCCGAAGCGCTTGATGTGCGGGACCTCGCGCAGCAGCGCGCGCGTCCGCCACGGCTTGCGGGCGTCGAAGGCGGCGTCCTCGAGCGACTCGGCGCGCCAGGCCATCGAGAGCTGGCCGACGCCCGCCTGCGCGATGTAGCGGACCTGGGTACACGATACGAGCAGGAGACAGAGCGCGGCGAGCCCCGCGGCGGCGCAGACCAGGCGCGCCGCGGAGCGAGGGCGCGACACGGACCACGAGCGCGCGGCGCCGCGACGGGCGCTGGCCGCAAGCCTTTCGCTCATCCTTAGCTGATAGCTGGCCGCGCGGGCTTAACAAGCTCTTCCGCGCAATCGACGCGCGCGCCGCGCGCCCCACCGGCACGCGCGGAGCGCGCCCGACAGATCAGGACGGCAACGCCGCCCCCCACGAACTGAGCTGCACGGCCGGGACGATGGGGGCGCGTTCCCGCAACGAGGGCTCCTCCGTGGCATAGAGGGGCTCGCGTGCGAGGGGGTAGTCGCGTGGAGCCCCGTTCGCCAGCACCATCTGGATGGCGCCGAGGTGCCCGCTGCGGAACGCGGCGGCCGCGCACGCGAGATAGAACTCCCACGTCCTCATGAAGGCGCCGTCGAAGCCGGTGACCCGCTCGATCTTCTCCCTGTTCTCCAGGAAGTTACGGCGCCAGCAGCGCGCCGTGAGCGCGGAGTGGCGCCGCAGGTTCTCCGCGTCGAGCACGTCGAGGCCGCGCGCCGAGGCGCGCGTCGCCATCCCCTGGAGCGAAGGAGGCCAGTACCCCGGGAAGATGTGCTTTTGCAGGAAGGGGTCAGTCCGCGACGACTCCTGCTCTCTCGTGACGCTCTCGAGCAGGCACACGCCGCCCGGGGCGAGCAGCGCCTTCACCCTGTCATAGAACACCTCGATACGGCGCTCGCCGGCATGGCACATCGAGCCCAGAGAGACGAGCCGATCCCACCGCGGCTCGTCCTCGAGCTCGTCGCAGCTCATCACGCGGACCTCGACCGGGAGCCGCCGCGCCGCCGCCTGCTCGCGGATGTACCTCGCCTGGTTCTCGCAGAGGGTGATACCGAGGCACTGCACCCCGTACGCCTCCGCGGCGTGGAACATGAGGTGCCCCCATCCGCAGCCGAGATCCACGAGCCGTTGCCCGCGCCGGAGCGCGAGCTTCCGCGCGACGAGGGAGATCTTGTGGGCCTGCGCGTCGTCGAGCGTCTCGCCCGGAGAGCTGAAGTAGCCGCACGACGTCTGGAGGCGCCTGTCCAGGTAAAGAGGGTAAAAGTCGTTGCCTAGCCCATAGTGACGCTCGACGGCGAGCCTCTCGCGCTTCGCCGCCCCGGAGAGCAGCCCGAGCCGGAGCGCGTCGAGCACGCCCGAGAGGCCGCGGTCGAACGACGACGACGCGGGCACGAGGCGCGGCAGGCGCGCCTCCACGGACCGAGCGAGCTGGAAGAGGCCCGCGAGCGAGTCCTCGAGATCTCCCTCGAACGTGACCTCGCGCCGGACATACGCCTCACCGAGGCCGAGCGTGCCCCGGAGCGCCGTCTCGCAGAGCGACCGACGCGTCCTGAACGTCACGGCGAACTCGGGCGCGCCCGCGCCGAAGCGCAGCCGTTCGCCGCCCCAGAAGCGCAGCTCGAACGGGGTCTCGCCGTGGCGCTCCAGCAGGCGCGACGCCGCTTCCTTGAACCGACGAGACCACGGCGCCATTTCGCCCTTCCTGACGATGAACATCGGACCCCCTCCGCGGCCCCCCGGCCGCCCGACGAGCTGACCCGAGCTGGGCTTTCCCGTCAAGCAACATGTCATCCATGCAAACGACATCACAGCGAGTCACGGAACGCCCACAGCGGCCGGCTGACATCCCGGACACGCGCTGTCGTCAGGGACAGGAGGAACGCAGTGGCTGGCTCGCTCATAGCACCGTAGTGGTGTTCGGGAGAGTCCTGACAGCATGCTCACATGTCCGGGATGTTTCATGTTCCAGGCGAAGGAGGGAAATCGGGAAGATGACTCGAATTTCTCCCTACCTTCCTGGTCGTGTTCCTCGTCGCGTGACCTACCCATCCCCTGTGTGCGCTGCGCCCCTCGCGCCCGGTACGCGCCTGTGCTCCCTCGCGGCCGGGGCGCGGTCCGTGGTACGCACGCCGGCCCGTGACCACGCCCAGCGATCCTCCCGCCGCCCCGCGAGACCCTCCGCCGCCCGGGCGGCGCGCAGGCAAGGCCGGCAGCGGTGAGCTCGTGTTCGCGCGCGTCGGAGCGCGCACCGTGCTCGAGAGGGCGCTCGCCAGGAGCCCGCTCAAGCTGCTCGCTCCGAAGAACCACGGGCAGGCAGCGTGGGTGTTCGTCGCGAGCTTCGGCGGCGGCCTCGTCGGCGGCGACGAGCTCCACCTCCACGCGCGCGTCGGTCGCGGGGCCGCCGCGCTGCTCAGCACCCAGGCCTCGACCAAGGTCTACCGCTCGCCCCTCGGCAGCCGCCAGCGCCTCGAGGCCGAGGTTCAAGCAGGCGGGCTCCTCGTCTCGGTCCCCGATCCGGTCGTCTGCTTCGCGGGCTCGCGGTACGAGCAGGACGTCGACGTCGCGCTCGCCGACGACGCGTCGCTCGTGCTCGTCGACGCGCTGTCCTCGGGCCGGAGCGCGCGGGGCGAGCGCTGGGCGTTCGACCGGTACGCGTCGCGCATCCGGGTGAGCCGCGGCGGGCGGGCCGTGCTGCTCGACGCGACGCGGCTCGATCCCGCGCACGGCGCGCTGCCCGAGCGCATGGGGCGCTTCGACGCGCTCGCGACGCTCGTCGCGCTCGGCCCGCGCGCCGCGAGCGCGGCGGAGGCGCTGCTCGCGGCGCGGCCGCCGCCCGAGCGGCGCGCCGAGCTCGTCGCGTCGGCCAGCCCGCTCCGGGGCGGCGGCGCCGTCGTGCGCGTCGCGGGCACGAGCGTCGAGCGCGTGGCCGGCTTCCTCCGCGGCGCGCTCGGCTTCCTCGCGGGTGAGCTCGGTGATGATCCGTTCGCACGAAAGTGGTAGCGTCGCGCCGCGCCGGCAAAGCCGCGGCGTCGCCGCGCCGGAGAGAGGGCGAACATGCACCTTGCGCCTCGTGATCTCGACAAGCTCGTGCTGCACGGCGCGGGCTTCCTCGCCCAGAAGCGCCTCGCGCGCGGGGTCAGGCTCAACTACCCGGAGGCCGTCGCGCTCATCGCGACGCAGATCCTCGAGCTGATCCGCGACGGCCGCAGCGTCGCCGAGCTCATGGACGTCGGCCGCCGCCTGCTCGGGCGCGCGCAGGTGATGGCCGGCGTCCCCGAGATGGTCGCCGAGGTCCAGGTGGAAGGGACCTTCCCCGACGGGACGAAGCTCGTCACCGTCCACCACCCGATCGCGCTCGAGCACGGCGATCTCGCGCTCGCGCTCTACGGCAGCTTCCTCCCCGTGCCCGACGTGTCGCTCTTCCAGCCCGCAGGCCAGGCAGAGGTGACGGCCGAGCCGACGCCCGGCGAGGTGCTCGTGAAGCCCGGCGAGATCGAGCTCTCCCCCGGCCGGCGGCGGCTCTCTCTCCCCGTGAAGAACCTGGGCGACCGGCCGATCCAGGTGGGCAGCCACTACCCGTTCTCGGAGACGAACCGCGCGCTCGAGTTCGACCGGGCGGCGGCGGCGGGGATGCGGCTCGACATCCCCGCGGGCACCGCCGTCCGCTTCGAGCCGGGCGACGAGAAGACGATCACGCTGGTGCAGGTCGGCCCGCACGGGGCGGCGCACGCCGCGCGGGAGGAGCAGCAGGCATGAGCCACAAGATGCAGCGGCGGCACTATGTCGATATCTACGGGCCGACGGTCGGCGACCGGGTGCGGCTCGGCGACACCGGCCTCATCGCCGAGGTCGAGCGGGATCACACGTCCTACGGCGACGAGTGCAAGTTCGGCGGCGGCAAGGTGCTGCGCGATCGCATGGGGCAGATGCCCGGCGCCTCGAACGACGAGGCGCTCGACTGCGTCATCACGAACGCGCTCATCGTCGACTGGACCGGCGTCTACAAGGCCGACATCGGCATCAAGCGCGGCCGCATCGCGGCGATCGGCAAGGCCGGCAACCCGAAGGTGATGGCCGGCGTCACGCCGGGCATGGTCGTCGGCGTGACGACGGAGGTCATCGCCGGCGAGGGCCACATCGTCACGGCCGGTGGCGTCGACGCGCACATCCATTTCATCTGCCCGCAGCAGGGGTACGAGGCGCTCGCAGCGGGCGTCACGACGTTCGTCGGCGGCGGCACGGGCCCGGCGACGGGCACGAACGCGACGACGTGCACCCCGGGCGCCCGCCACATCTCGCTGATGCTGCAGGCGACGGACGTCCTGCCGCTCAACATCGGCCTCACGGGCAAGGGCAACACCTCGTCGCCCGAGGGGTTGCTCGAGCAGGTGCGCGCCGGCGCCGTCGGGCTGAAGCTGCACGAGGACTGGGGGACGACCCCGCCCGCCATCGACTGCTGCCTCAGCTTCGCCGAGCACGAGGACATCCAGGTCACGCTCCACACCGACACGCTGAACGAGTCGGGCTACGTCGACGACTCCATCGCGGCGTTCAAGGGCAGGACGATCCACTCCTACCACTCCGAGGGCGCGGGCGGCGGGCACGCGCCCGACATCCTGCGCATCTGCGGCGAGCCGAACGTCATCCCGAGCTCGACGAACCCGACGCGCCCGTACACGGTCAACACGCTCGACGAGCACCTCGACATGCTCATGGTCTGCCACCACCTCGACCGGAACATCCCGGAGGACGTGGCGTTCGCCGAGAGCCGCATCCGCGGCGAGACCATCGCGGCCGAGGACATCCTGCACGACCTCGGCGCGATCAGCATCATCTCGAGCGACAGCCAGGCGATGGGCCGCGTCGGCGAGGTGATCACGAGGACCTGGCAGACCGCGCACAAGATGCGGGATCAGCGCGGCCGGCTGCCCGAGGAGCAGGGCGACAACGACAACTTCCGGATCCGCCGCTACGTGGCCAAGTACACGATCAACCCGGCCATCGCGCACGGCATGTCCCACGAGATCGGGTCGGTCGAGCCGGGCAAGCTCGCGGACCTCGTGCTGTGGCGGCCCCAGATGTTCGGCGTGCGCCCGGAGCTCGTCATCAAGGGCGGCTTCATCGCCTGGGCGCAGATGGGCGATCCGAACGCGTCGATCCCGACGCCTCAGCCGTACTACATGCGCCCGATGTTCGGCTCGCTCGGCGCGGCGGTCGGCGAGACGAGCATCGCGTTCGTGTCGAGCCGCGCCATGGACGAGGGGAGCATCCGCCGGCTCGACCTGAAGAAGCGCCTGTCGGCGGTCCGCCGGTGCCGCAAGATCGGCAAGGCCGACATGCGCCTCAACAGCACGCTCCTGCCGATCACGGTCGATCCCGAGACGTACGAGGTGCGGGCCGGCGGCGAGCTCCTCCGCTGCGATCCCGCGAAGATCCTGCCCCTCGCGCAGAGGTACAGCCTCTTCTGAGGCGGAGAGCCCGCCCTCGGCCGCTCCGCGCCTGCGGGTTCACCGTTCTCTCCGTCTGCTTCCGTTGGACTCCGTCCGCTCCCGTCCGCTCCCCTCTGTTTCTGTCTGCTTCTGTCTGGTTCTGTCTGCTTCTCTGATTCCATCCGCGCGCATGAACAGGTGGCTCCTCCTCCAGCTCTCCGACTCCGCGTTCCCGGTCGGAGGGTTCGCGCACTCCGCGGGCCTGGAGGCGGCGGTGCAGCTCGGTGAGGTCGGACCCGGGAGTGCGCTCTCGTCGTTCGTCGCGAGCGCGCTCTGGCAGGTGGGCCTCGGCGCGCTGCCGCTCGTGCGGGCTGCGCACGAGCGGCCGCTCGACATCGCGGCCGTCGACGACGCCTGCGACGCCTTCCTCGTGAACCACGTCGCGAACCGGGCGAGCCGGACGCAGGGCCGCGCGTTCCTCGCGACGAGCGCGCGCGTCTTCCCCTCCGCCGAGATCCGCCGCCTCGACGCCGCCGTGCGGGCGCGCGAGGCGCTGGGCCACCACGCGCCGGCGTTCGGCGCGACCCTCGCGGCGCTCGGCGTCCCGCGCGAGGACGCGCAGGCCGTCTACCTGCACGCCTCGCTCCGCGGCGTCGTCTCGGCGGCGGTGCGCCTCGGGCTCATCGGGCCGCTGGAAGCACAGCGACTGCAACTCGAGAGCGCGCCGCTCCTCGACGCGGTGCTCCATGAGTGTGGAGATCACGGCGTCGACGAGCTCGCGCAGCCGGCGCCGCTCCTCGATCTCTTCGGGGCCACGCAGGATCGGCTCTACTCGCGTCTCTTTCAATCGTGAGGTGACAGCATGCACGACCCCGGCGAGCACGGGCATGGGCACAACGGCCACGACCACGTTCACGACCACGACCACGACCACGACCACGACCACGACCACGTTCGCGGGGGTGGCCACAGGCACGCGCATGCGCACGGAGACGAGCACACGCACGGGCACACGCACGAGCACTGGGCGCATCCGGGGCTCTTCAGCGAGCGGGATGCGCCGAAGGACCGCGATTTCTCGGCGCGCGCGTTCACGGTGGGGATCGGGGGGCCCGTCGGCAGCGGCAAGACGGCGCTCGTGCTCGCGCTCTGCCGCGCGCTGCGCGACAGGATGCCGCTCGGCGTCGTCACGAACGACATCTTCACCCAGGAGGACGCCGAGTTCCTGCACCGCAACAAGGCGCTGCCGCCGGAGCGCATCCGCGCGGTGGAGACCGGGGGCTGCCCGCACGCGGCGATCCGCGAGGACATCAGCCACAACCTCGTCGCGCTCGACGACCTCATGGATCACGTCGCGCCCGCGCTCCTCATCGTCGAGAGCGGCGGCGACAACCTCGCCGCCCAGTACAGCCGGGAGCTCGTCGACTACACGATCTACGTGATCGACGTCGCCGGCGGCGACAAGGTGCCGCGCAAGGGCGGACCGGGCATCACGCAGTCGGATCTGCTCGTCATCAACAAGACCGATCTCGCTCCGCACGTCGGCGCCGACCTCGGCGTCATGGAGCGGGACGCCCGGAGGATGCGGGGCGACGGGCCGTTCCTGTTCGCGCAGTGCAACCGGAGCCAAGGAGTTCCGGAGATCATTGACCACATCCTCTCCGCCATGCGCCGCGCGACCACCACGGCGCCTCCCGCGAAATAGGCCTCTATCGCGCGCCTCCCGCTGCGAGAAGCGCTCACGCTCCACAGGAGTCGGCATACCGGAGCACATCTGCGCCGGGCGCGCGGCGCCGCCCCCTGTTAAAGGAGGACAGCGGCAACGCCGCTTCGACTTCCGTTTCGCTGGAATACCGGTTCTATTGGACCGTAGGCGGACTTCGGACGGGTGGTAGAGGGCGGAGAGGGCTCCGCCGGGCGGAGCGGCTTCCACCACGACCGCCGCGGTCGCCACGCGATCACGGCAGCGCCGGATGGCGAGGCGGCGCGGCGCACCCGTCGTAGACCAGAGGAGGAGGCATCAGTGAGCCAGGCCCGACCCCATGTGCTGGTGGTAGACGCCGAGAAGAGGGTCCTCGACAGGCTCGCGCTCGAGCTGAACCAGGGCGGCTTCGACGTCACCTGCGCCGAGAGCGGGCCCGCGGCGATCGAGCTCGTCAAGGCGCGCCGCTTCGACCTCGCGGTCGCCGATGTGGGGGCGCTCGGCATGGAGAGCGCCGGGACCATCGCCGCGCTCAAGGCGCTCAGCCCGGACCTCGAGATCATCGTCGGCGCCCCGTGCTCCAGCGCGCAGGCCGCCGTCGAGTGCATCGAGCGCGGCGCGTACGACATGCTGGAGAAGCCCTACGACATCGACGACCTGAAGCGGATGCTCGAGGCGGCGATGCTGCGCACCCACCTCGACGCCGTGGCGGCCGTCCACCAGGCGAGCGCCGCCCTTGTCGCGTCCCTCTCGCGGGACGACTTCCCCGAGCGCGCCGTGGATCTCGCGGCGAAGGTCGTCTATACGACCAGCGCGGCGCTCTCACTGGCGCTCGATCAAGGGGCCGCCCTGTACCAGGCGGCCTCCGGCGCCGAGGTGTCCGCGGCGTTCATCGCGCGGCTCGCCGGGCGCATCGAGGGCGCGCTCGCGCCTGTCCGCCTGTCCGCGGACGACGCGCCCGATCTCCTCTGTACCGCAGAGGGCGATCGCTTCGGCGCCGCCATCGTCGCGCCGCTCCGCCTGGGCGAGAGCTCGTTTGGCGGCCTCGTGGTGCTCCGTGACGAGCGCCTGCCTGCGTTCACCAGCCAGGAGGAGCAGGCCATCGGCATCTTCGCGATTGAGCTCGCGCTCGCCTTTTACGGCCACAAGGTACGGCGCTCGCTCGGCCCCTGCGCCGCCTGACCCGCGCGCGGGATGGATGCGGGATGGATGAGGCGCGCTTCCGCGGGCGGCGCGCTCGTCCGCGCCGAGATCTGCGGCGAGCGCCCGCAAATTCTTCGGCGATCGAGCTCAAGATTCCCTCTGGCGAACGCGTTCGCACCCCACTAAAGGAGGGGAGCGATGAGCCCCACCGCTGCACCATCGACTCTCCCCGCCAGGGCCCAGCGCGCCGCGACCTTCTACCGGGACCTCGTCGGCAAGAAGATCGCGATGGCGCTGAGCGGCGTCATCTTCTTCGGCTTCGTGATCGGCCACATGACCGGCAACCTGCAGGTCTTCCTCGGCCGGGAGAAGATCAACGACTATGCCGCCTTCCTCCACGGGACGCCCTCCCTGCTCTGGGGGACGCGGATCGTCCTCCTCGCCGCCCTCATCGTCCACGTCTACACGGGCGTGACGCTCGCGCAGCACAGCCGCGCTGCCCGGCCGGTCCCCTACCAGGTGAAGGGGCAGCGGCGCCCGAACGTCGCCGCGCGGACGATGCTGCTGAGCGGCGGCGTGCTCGCCGCCTTCATCGTCTATCACCTGCTCCACCTGACGACGGGCACCGTGCACCCCGACTTCGTGCCGCTCGACGCCTACGACAACGTCGTGAAGGGCTTCAGCTCGGCGCCCGCGGCGATTGCCTACGTCGTGGCGATGGGCCTGCTCGCGCTGCACCTCTACCACGGCGCGTGGAGCATGTTCCAGTCGGTGGGCTTCAGCCATCCACGCTACACGCCGGCGCTCAAGAAGCTCGCGGCCGCGTCGTCGATCCTGCTCTTCGCCGGCTTCTCATCCGTCCCGCTGGCCGTCCTGTTCGGCATCGTCCGCTGAGCCCGGAGCCTCCGTCATCATGCAGCTCAATGCGAAGATCCCCGAAGGTCCCATCGAGAAGAAGTGGGACCAGCACCGCTTCAACCTGAAGCTCGTCAACCCGGCGAACAAGCGGAAGTACACGGTCCTCGTCGTCGGCACCGGCCTCGCCGGGGGCGCGGCGAGCGCGACGCTGGCCGAGCTCGGCTACAACGTGAAGAGCTTCTGTTTCCAGGACTCTCCGCGCCGCGCCCACAGCATCGCCGCGCAGGGCGGCATCAACGCCGCGAAGAACTACCAGAACGACGGCGACAGCATCTACCGCCTCTTCTACGACACCGTGAAGGGCGGCGACTACCGCGCGCGCGAGGCCAACGTGTACCGGCTCGCGCAGATCAGCGTGAACATCATCGACCAGTGCGCCGCGCAAGGCGTGCCGTTCGCGCGCGAGTACGGCGGCGTGCTCGCGAACCGCTCCTTCGGCGGGGCGCAGGTGTCGCGCACGTTCTACGCGCGAGGCCAGACGGGGCAGCAGCTCCTCCTCGGCGCCTACCAGGCCCTCGAGCGGCAGATCGGCCTCGGCAAGGTGAAGATGTACCCGCGCACCGAGATGCTCGATCTCATCGTCATCGACGGCAAGGCGCGCGGCCTCATCACCCGCAACCTGATCACCGGCGCGCTCGAGACGCACCTCGGCGACGCGGTCGTCCTCGCGTCGGGCGGCTACGGCAACGTCTTCTTCCTCTCGACGAACGCGAAGGGGTCGAACACCACGGCCATCTGGCGGGCGCACAAGCGCGGCGCGCTCTTCGCCAACCCCTGCTTCACGCAGATCCACCCGACGTGCATCCCGGTCTCGGGCGACTACCAGTCGAAGCTGACGCTCATGAGCGAGTCGCTCCGCAACGACGGCCGCATCTGGGTGCCCGCGAACCCGGGCGACACGCGCCCGCCGGAGCTCATCCCCGACGGCGAGCGTGACTATTACCTCGAGCGCCGTTATCCGAGCTTCGGCAACCTCGTGCCGCGCGACGTCGCGTCGCGCGCGGCGAAGGCGGTATGCGACGAGGGCCGCGGCGTGGGGCCGACGCGGCTCGGCGTGTACCTCGACTTCTCGGACGCCATCCGGCGCCTCGGCAAGCCGGCCATCGCCGAGCGCTATGGCAACCTCTTCGACATGTACGAGCGCATCACGGGCGACGACCCGTACAGCGTCCCGATGCGCATCTATCCGGCCATCCACTACACGATGGGCGGGCTCTGGGTCGACTACAACCTGATGAGCACGATCCCCGGCCTGTACGTGCTCGGCGAGGCGAACTTCTCCGACCACGGCGCGAACCGGCTCGGGGCGAGCGCGCTGATGCAGGGCCTGGCGGATGGGTACTTCATCATCCCCTACACCATCGGCGATTACCTCGCGTCGACGAAGCTCGAGCGGGTCGACGATCTCCACCCCGCCGTGAGGGACGCCGAGCGCGACGCGAGCGCGCGGCTGAACAAGCTGCTCGGCGCGAACGGCTCGCGCACGGCCGACTCGTTCCACCGCGAGGTCGGCAAGATCATGTGGGAGGCGTGCGGGATGGCGCGCAACGCGGCCGGGCTCAAGGGCGCGCTCACGCGGATCCCGGAGCTCCGAGAGCAGTTCCACCGCGACGTCCGCGTCTCGGGGACCGGCACCGGCCTGAACCAGGAGCTCGAGAAGGCGGCGCGCGTCGCCGACTTCTTCGAGCTGGCAGAGCTCATGTGTCGTGACGCGCTCGACAGGGAGGAGTCGTGCGGCGGGCACTTCCGCGAGGAGCACCAGACGCCCGAGGGCGAGGCGAAGCGCGACGACGACCGCTTCTCCTATGTCGCCGCCTGGGCATGGCGAGGCGAAGGTCAGGCCCAGGAGCTCCACAAGGAGCCGCTCCAGTTCAACGAGGTTCACCCCACGCAGCGGAGTTACAAATAATGCGCCTCACCCTCCATGTCTGGCGGCAGAAGGGCAAGTACGAAGCGGGCCGGTTCGTCACGTACGAGGTGCCCGACGTCAGCGAGCACATGTCCTTCCTCGAGATGCTCGATGTGCTCAATCAGCGGCTCATCCTCAAGGGTGAGGAGCCAATCGCGTTCGATCATGACTGTCGCGAGGGCATCTGCGGCATGTGCGGCTTCATGATCAACGGCCAGGCGCACGGCCCCCTCCGTGGGACGACCGTGTGTCAGCTGCACATGCGTCACTACAAGGACGGCGACGTGCTGTGGCTCGAGCCGTGGCGGGCCCAGGCGTTCCCGGTGGTAAGCGACCTCGCGGTGGACCGCAGCGCGTTCGACCGGATCATCGCGTCGGGCGGCTTCGTCTCGGTGTCGACGGGCAGCGCGCCGGACGCGAACGCGATCCCGGTGCCGAAGGTGGTCGCCGAGCGCGCCATGGACGCGGCGGCGTGCATCGGCTGCGGCGCCTGTGTCGCATCTTGTCCGAACGCGTCCGCCTCTCTCTTCACCGCGGCGAAGCTCACGCACCTGAACCTCCTGCCGCAGGGCCAGCCGGAGCGCGATCAGCGGAGCCTCAACATGGTCGCCCAGATGCGCGTCGAGGGCTTCGGCCACTGCACGAACGTCGGCGAGTGCGAGGCGGTCTGCCCGAAGGAGATCCCCCTCGACATGATCGCGCAGATGAACCGCGACTACCTGCGCGCGACGCTGGTCCACCGCGACGTGCAGGCCAAGGGCGGCACCGGCTGAAGCGCCGCACCGCCGGCCTCGCCCGAAGCCGGCGGCGCCTCCCTTCCCTCCCCTCTCCTCGACAGCGAACGCCCTCCTCCCGCACGTCATGAACGGCGGCGCTCCGTCGCCGTCACCCCGCCGCCAGGGCGAGCGCGCCCTGGATTGACCACCGGCTCGCCGCCCGACGCGCCGCGCCAAGGGTGCGCCTGTGGCCCGCGGGGTCAGGCCGGCCCTTCGGCCCATCACCGCCCGTACGGCCGGCCCCCGGTGCCTGCAGGCGCAGGCTGCAGCGCCTCGGCGCGAGGCGCACCGAAGCAGGGCCCCGCGGCATGACAGGCGAGCCCTGGTGCCGCGGGTGCGCCAGCACGATCCCGACGGCCGCCGCAGGTGTGGCACGAGACCGCCGTCATCTCCCGTTTTCGTACAATTTTTCACCAAAAGCACAAGATTTTGCAGGCCACCTGTGGAAAACAGGCCAGGAGTTTCCTGATCACCGACTCAGGTACTTCCTAAACAATCTTCACATCCCGAGCTCCAACCGTACAGTCAACGTGGGATAAGCACTCGGCATGTTTCGAGAACATCTCGTCGCGACTCGCGCCCATGCCAGTGGGGGCTTTCCAAGTGTGACGAGCCGTCGCTCCAGTAGCAGCGCAACCGCGAAGATGCCGTGGCGCTCTCCCGCGCCGCAATGAAACGTGTCAGGGTCAACAGGCACTTGTTCGAGGCCACGAGTTGGAATAACCTCGAAATTGTCCTGAACGGGATCAGGCGTCATAAGACAATTGTGGTCACCCCACACCATGTCGTAGACTAGGTCGAACTTAGAGCGCCGCAGCGAGGGGGGGCATCCCGCGGCGAGCGCGTCGAGGATCGCATCGAGTATCGCTCTTCTGCGGAAGCCGGTTCGAGGGGAGGGCCGGCAGGAGGAGAAGCCAGAGGCAAAGGCCGCGGCGACCTTTCTCCCGGCGGGTCAGGAGATCCGCTTTCCACATGGGAACGACGCGCACCGGGACCGCAAATCAGACCCACGGGGGCCGGGCAGATCGCCTGACGGCGCCCTGCTGCACCGTTCGTGCTGCGCGCCTTCGGCGCGCGCCGGGGTCTGCGAGGCTGGTCGGATGCGGGAGTTCGAACATCAGACAGGTCTCTTGCACGAGCGAAGAAGTAGGAGGGGAACTTCATGAGGTGCTGCATCGACGGCCTTAATCTGCATCCGACGAGCGTCCACGATGCTGCCGTTGTTCTCGACACCGTGACGGATCGGCTCCTCGCCGCGGGGGATCGGCGAGCGGCCTTCACCGACGTCTACGGTATCGTCACGCGCGCGGTCGCGGCGCAGGTCGAGCGACGCGATGGCATGTTCCTCGAGCCGGCCTGGATCTCGCGCCTCGCGGGCCGGTTCTGCGAGCGGTACCTCGAGACGCTCGGCTGGTCCGATCGGGGCGCGGCGCAGGACTGCGGCGCCTGGCACATCGCGTACGCGAGCACGGCGTCGCGGTTCACGCCCCCCGTGCAGAACGCGCTGCTCGGCTTCAGCGCCCACATCAACTACGATCTGATCTTCGGGATCCACGCGACGATCGTCGAGTTCGGGCACGGCGCCGACCGGGCGATGCTCGCGCGGCTCAAGCACGATCACGATCAGATCAATACGCTGCTCCGCGCCTCGGTCATCGAGGCGCTCGCGCGCCTCACCGCGCGGCACGGCTGCCCCCTCAGCGCGTTCTTCCTGGACACCGCGCCGGAGCTCGCGGTCTGGGTGTCGATGGAGATGCTCTCGCGGTGGCGCGAGCGGGTCTGGGACGACGTCCTGGCGCTCCTCGCCGCGCGCAGCGGGAGCGAGCGGGCGGCGCTCTCCCGCGGGATCGAGCGGCGCTCCACGCGCATCGCCCAGATGCTCGCGCTGCCCTCGCTCCACCAGGCGCCGCATTCGGCGCTCCGCCTCCTGTCAAGGGCCGCGTGATCGCGACCGACCGCAACCGGAGCCCCGCCCGATCGTAGAATGGGGGCATGAGCAAGCTGCCCAAGGAACCGCCCGCCGGCGAGATCACCCCTCCAGCGCTCTACCTGCGACGGCGCGAGCTCCTCAAGAACGCGGCGCTCTTCGCCGGCACCGCGTCGGCCATGGGCGGCGGCCTCGTCTGGCTCACGGGCGGCGCGGCGCGCCTCTCGGCGGCCGGCGCCCCCGGCGGCGAGGCCACGCCGCTCGGCAGCGCCGCCGCGCCGCTCGGCAGCGCGGCAGCGCCGCCGGGGCCGCTGGCCGCCGGCGCGTCGTCCTCCGGGACGAGATCGAGAGACCCGTTCGTCACCGACGAAGCGCGGACCTCCTACGAGGACATCGTTTCGTACAACAATTTCTACGAGCTCGGCCTGAGCAAGTCGGAGCCGGCCCAGAACGCCGGCCGGCTCAGGCTCCGCCCCTGGGCCGTCGCGTGCGAGGGAGAGGTGAAGAAGCCCGAGGTCATCGACCTCGACACCCTCCTCCGATGGTTTTCCCTGGAGGAGCGCGTCTATCGAATGCGCTGCGTCGAGGCGTGGTCGATGGTGATCCCCTGGCTCGGGTTCCCGCTGGGCGCGCTGCTCAGGCGCCTTGAGCCGACCTCTCGCGCCCGGTACGTCCAGTTCACCACGCTGCTCGATCGAGAGCAGCTGCCCGGCCAGCGGAGCGACGTGCTCGAGTGGCCTTACGTCGAGGGGCTCCGGATCGACGAGGCCATGCACCCTCTCACGATGCTGGCCGTGGGCCTCTACGGCAAATCGCTGCTCGGCCAGAACGGAGCGCCCATTCGCCTGGTGGTGCCGTGGAAGTACGGCTTCAAGGGGTGCAAATCGATCGTCAGCATCAAGCTCACGGAGCGGCAGCCGGCGACGAGCTGGAGCCGCGCCGCGCCGGACGAGTATGGGTTCTATGCGAACGTGAACCCCGCGGTGGATCACCCGCGCTGGAGCCAGGCGACGGAGCGGAGGATCGGTGAGCTGCGCCGCCGCCCCACGCTGCCATTCAACGGCTATGCGGAGGAGGTCGCCGGCCTCTACAGCGGGATGGACCTGCGGGAGAGCTTCTGATGATGCGCGCGCCAGCGAGGACGATGTCGCCGCCGCGCGCCGTCGCCGCCGGCGTGCCGGCTGGCCGGAAGCTCGGCTGGCTCCCGCCCGCGGTCGTCGCCGGCGGGCTGATCCCGCTCGCCGTGCTCGGCCTGCGCGCCGGGGCCGGGGCGCTCGGCCCGGACCCCGTCGCCGCGGCGCTGAACCAGCTCGGCCTGCTCGCGCTCGTGCTGCTCATCGCCTCGCTGGCGGCGACGCCGCTCAAGCTCGTGTCGGGCTGGACCTTTCCGCTGCGTATCCGCAAGGCGCTCGGGCTGCTCGCGTTCTTCTACGCGTGCGCCCACTTCCTGACGTATGTGATCGTCGATCAGGGCCTCGACGTGCGCGCGATCGTCGAGGACCTCACGGAGCGCCCCTTCCTCCTCGCCGGCTTCGTCGCGCTCCTCGTGCTCGTCCCGCTCGCGGCGACGTCGACCGCGCGCATGCTGAAGCGCCTCGGCGCCGCGCGCTGGAAGCGCCTGCACCGCCTCGCCTACGCCGCCGCCGTCCTCGGGATCGTGCACTTCTTCCTCCGCGTGAAGAAGGACGCGACAGAGCCGATGATCTACGCGGCGCTGCTCGCGCTCCTCTTCGCCGTGCGCATCGCGAGCGCCGTCCTGCACAGGCGCGCGGCGCCACGCTGAGGCTCCGGCGTCGCGCCGTCGCGCCGTCGCCGCGCGGCGAACGTGCCGCGCGGCGACGCGCGTTCGGGTACCATGGGGCTTCGACGTGGAACGCGTGAGGACGGCGTCATGAGGCTCTTCACCATCGGGGACAGCATCTCTCAAGGCTTCATGTCGCTCGGCGCGGCGCGCACCCAGCTCGCGTACTCCACGTGGATCGCGCATGCGCTCGGCGTCGACGTCGGCGACGCGCTGTCGAGCCCGGCGTACCGCGTGCCCGACTACCCCGCCCACGGGCTGCTGCTCGATCTCGAGGTGGTGCTCCGCCGCCTCCAGCTCGCCTTCGGCGCCACGATCGACAGGCTCGAGTGGGCGGCCGTCCTCCTGGAGATCAACCGGGTGCTCGACGTGGCCGAGGAGTACTACGAGCGCGGCGAGGGGGCCGGCCGCTACCGCGGCGGGAGCGTCCCCTGGTTCCACAACGTCTCGGTGTACGGCTTCGACGTGGCCGACGCGTGGCTCGTGACCCCGAGGCTCTGCAGGGAGCGGATCGCGGCCGCGCCCGGCGCCAGGGACGGCTTCTTCCAGGGGCCCAACGCGGCGTTCTACCGGACCGCGCTCCGCGTCCTCAACCCGTCGCGGGACGAGCGCCTCGACGGGTACAGCCAGCTCGACTGGCTCGGCCACCACGCGCGCGGCGAGGGCGTCGAGAACCTCCTCCTCTGGCTCGGCCCCAACAACGCGGTCGGCTCGGCGATCCTCCTCAGCGTCGCGGCGACCGAGGACAGGCCCGAGCGGCGGCCGGCCTCGCTCAGCTTCGACGAGCGGACCCGGGCGCAGTGGAACCTCTGGATGCCCGACGACTTCGTCGCCGAGTACGGCGAGCTGCTCGACCGGGTCGACACCCTGATGCGGCGCAACGAGAGCCCGGGCTGGCGGGTGTTCGTGGCCAACGTGCCTCACGTGACGATCGTGCCGATCGCCACGGGCGTCGGCGACCCGCTGCCCGGCCTGCCGCGCTACTACCCCTATTACACCTATCCCCCGCTCGCTCGGGGCACCCGCCTGATCGAGGCGGGCGCGCCGCACCTCACCGCGGCGGACGCGCGGCGCATCGACGAGACGGTCGACGCCTGCAACGCGCAGCTCGTCCGGCTCATCGAGGAGAAGAACGCCCGTCACCGCGCGCCCCGGTATCACCTCGTCGACGTCTCCGGCGGCCTGGACCGGCTCGCGTACCGGCGCACCGGCGGCGAGCCGGCGTACGAGTTCCCCGCGTACTTCGCGGCCAACGTCGCGCCGCCGATGGACACCCGCTTCTACCACGTCGATCGCGCCGGGCGCCGCAGGGCCGGCGGCATCGTCAGCCTCGACGGCGTTCACCCGAGCGTCATCGGCCAGGGCCTCCTCGCCCACGAGTTCCTCAAGGTCATGAAGGAGGCCGGCGTGCCTGGCGCCGACCCGGACCGCCTGCCGTGGCCCAGGATCGTGGCGAGCGACACGCTCTATCAGGACCCGATCCCGCTGATGGAGGAGATCTACCAGTACGAGGAGCTCTCGTACGCCGTGCTCTCGGCCTACCGGTACGTCTTCGGAGGGTTCCAGGGGCGCCGCGGCAGCATCAAAGACTTCTAGAGCGCCCCTGGTACGAGGCGTCGCAGAGCGGCGGTCACGGCACCGCGGGGGTGCTTCCGCGCAGCATGAAATAGATGAGCACCCCGGTGACGGAGACGTAGAGCCAGAGGGGCAGCGTCACCCGCGCGACCTTGGCGTGCTTCGCAAAGTTCGCCTTGTAGGCGAAGTAGAACGACGTCAACGCGAGCGGCACGATGCCCGCCGAGAGCACGATGTGCGAGATGAGGACGGCGAAGTAGACGGCGCGCAGCGGCCCGGTGCCCTGGTACTTCGTGTCGCCGTGGACGAAGTGATAGGCGAGGTAGCCGACGAGGAACAGCGACGAGGCGGCGAACGCCGAGACCATCAGGTACTTGTGCACGACCATCGCGCGGCGCTTGATCGCGATCCAGCCCGCGACGAGGAGCGTGGCGGCCGTCGCGTTCAAGGCGGCGTTCAGCGGCGGCATGAAGCGGAGATCCGCGCCGCCCGCGCCCCGCCGGATGATGAGGATGTAGGCGAGGAACGCCAGCGCGGCCGCGGAGAGCACGGCATTGAAGGCGTAGAACGAGCGGTCGCTGGTGCGGGCGAGCAGGCCGACCGGCTTCAAGTGGCTCGAGGCGTGGGACGACATCGCGCGGTCCATACCAGAGGAGCGCGCCGAGCGCGAACGCGAGCGAGCAAGCTCGGATCAGCGAACGGAAGCGGACGGAAGCCGACGGGGACGACCGCCAGCGCTCGCAGACGGACCGAAGCGGACGGGCGCGGACGGCGCCGCCCCGTGTGACCCCGGGCTACGCGGAGCTCGGCGCGATCCCCATCGGGGGGCTGCGTTCGAGGTTCCGCAGCGGCTCGCGCATGGTCACGAACTCCTCGGCCGCGGTCGGGTGGATGCCGATCGTCGCGTCGAACTGCGCCTTGGTCGCGCCGCACTTCAGCGCGACGGCGAACCCCTGGACGATCTCGCCGGCGTCGGGCCCGACCATGTGGACGCCGAGCACCCGGTCGGTCGCGCGGTCGACGACGAGCTTCATCATCGTCTTCTCCTCGCGCCCGGAGAGGGTGTGCTTGAGCGCGCGGAAGGTCGAGAGGTAGATGGCGACGTCGTGGTGCTCTCGCGCCTGCGCCTCGGACAGGCCGACGGTGCCGACGTTCGGCTGGCTGAAGACGGCGGTCGGGATGCCGGCGTAGTCCACGCGCGCGCGCTCGCCGCGGAAGAGCGTCTTCACCAGCGCCATCGCCTCGGCGATGGCCACGGGCGTGAGCTGCACGCGCGAGATCACGTCGCCGAGCGCATAGATGGACGGGACCGACGTCTGGAACGCGTCGTCCACCACGACCGCGCCCTCCTCGTCGAGCTTCACCCCGACCTCCTCGAGGCCGAGCCCCTTGGTCTTCGGCAGGCGCCCCGTCGCGTACAGCACGCAGTCGGCCGCGAGCTCGACGCCGTCGGCGAGCGTCGCGACGAGCGCGTCGCCCTGCCGCGCGATGCTCTCGACGCTCGCGCCCAGGCGGAGGTCGAGCCCCTTCTTCTGGATCTCGGCGGCCAGGAACGCCCGGATGTCGTCGTCGAAGCCGCGCAGGAGGTGCAGGCCGCGGTGGACCAGCGACACCTTGGCCCCGAGGCCGTGCAGGATGCCGGCGAGCTCGACCGCGATGTAGCCGCCCCCGACGATGACCGCCCGCCGCGGCATCGCCTGGAAGTGGAACAGGTCGTCGGAGGTGACGGCGAGCTCGCGCCCGGGGAGATCGGGGATCCAGGGGTAGCTGCCGGTCGCGACGAGGATCCGCTCGGCGGTGATCCTGGCGCCGTCGATCTCGACGGCGTTGGGATCGACGACCCGGGCGTGCCCCCGCCGAATGTCGGCGCCCGAGTTCTTCAGGAGCCGCTCGT
The DNA here is from genome assembly GCF_051530205.1 of Sorangium sp. So ce327. Taxonomy (NCBI): domain Bacteria; kingdom Pseudomonadati; phylum Myxococcota; order Polyangiales; family Polyangiaceae; genus Sorangium; species Sorangium sp. So ce327. The sequence goes on from NZ_CP150330.1 coordinate 9,487,604, forward strand.
AGACGCCGTTCAGGCGCTCGATCTCCTTGTCCTTGTTGCGGAGGAGCGTCGGCCAGTCGAACGACGGGCCGGCGTGCCCGTTCCCGCCGGCGCCGTGGCCGGGCACCGTCCAGCCGTAGCCGGCGGCGTCCTCGAAGTCCTCGGCGTAGTGCGAGGCGTAGACGAGGAGCTTCTTCGGGATGCACCCCAGGTTGACGCAGGTGCCGCCGAGGTGGCGCGACTCGGCGACGGCGACCCGGGCGCCGTAGGAAGCGGCCATGCGGGCTGCGCGCACGCCGCCGGAGCCGGCGCCGATGACGAACAGATCGTAATCGTACTTGGACATGGCGGACGACTATGCCCCATGTGGGGCGCGGTCGCCGCGCGCCATGCGGTCGCGCGCGACGGGCTCCGCTCCCTCCGGCTTCGGCTCGGCCACCGGCGCGGGGATTCTGCTACGGTCCCGCCGTTGCGCTCCTCGACCCACACGGGAACCTTCGCCGACGCTCCGCCACCGCGCCCGCGCGACGGCGACCTGCAGGAGCGTCCCGCGCCGCGCCTCGCGGGACGCGCGCGCCGCGCCCTGCCCTTCGCGCTGGCGGCCGCGCTCGTCGCGTTCGTCCTCGGCCGGCTCGACTTCGACGCCTTCAGCGCCGCCCTGTCGCGCGTCGACGCCCCGCTCTTCGTCGCCTTCGCCGCCCTCTTCGTCCTCGCGCTCCTCGGCGCCGACACGTTCGCGACCGTCCTCGTCTACCGCCGCCTGATCGCGCCCGTCGCCTTCCGCGATTTCCTCGTGCTCCGCGGCGCCTCCTACCTCCCGTCGCTGCTCAACCACCACGTCGGTCAAGCCTTCGTCACGGTCTTCCTCGCGCGCGTGCACGCCGTGCCGCTCGCGCGCGTCGCCGGCGCGACGCTCGTCGTGTACGCGTCGTGGCTCGGCTGCCTGCTCCTGCTCGGCGCCGTCGCCGTGCCCGCGAACGGCGGTCCGCTCGCCGGGTCGGCCCTGCTCCTCGCGGCGGGCGCGCTCTACCTCGCGATCCTCGCGCTGCGCCCCGCCCGTCTCGCCCGCACGAAGCTCCTCGCCCCGCTCTTCGAGGCGGGCGTGCGCGGCCACCTCGTCGCCCTCGCCGCGCGCATCCCGCATCTCCTCGTCCTGTTCGCCGGCACCTGGCTCCCCTTCTGGTTCTTCGACGTGCGCATTCCCCTTGGAGCCGCCCTCACGTACATCCCGATCCTGATGGTGGCGGTGACGCTCCCCATCACGCCGCAGGGCTTCGGCACGCGCGACGTGCTCGCCGCCGCGCTCTTCGAGGGCTTCGCGGCCGGCGCGACGCGCGACGCACGCCTGGCCGCCATCGCCGCCTCGACGACGACGTGGGCCGTGGCGCTCACCCTCGTCGAGGCCGCGCTCGGCCTGGCCCTCCTCCGGGGCGTTTTGCCCCATATGGAGGCAAAGCGCCCCGCCGACGCTCCTCCGTCCGGCCATGACGCGGCGTAACGCGGCTCGCCGTCACGGTATTTCGTAATCTTTCAACCAGGCTACTCGCCAACCTCGATTGGCGCATCGTTTGCCATAGAGCCGGCATAGCGCCGGCATAGAGCCGGCATAGCGCCGGCATAGAGCCGGCATAGAGCCGGAGAGCGGCCCTGCAGAGGCCAAAGAGGCCCTGCAGAGACCAAAGAGGCCCTGCAGAGACCGAAGAGAGATAGGTCGGCCAAGAGCAGGTTCGGCGTGGCGAGTTTCGGGTTATAGTCTCCGGCCCCCTGGCGTTCGTTTCGTCCTTCTGGCCGCGTGCGACCCGCTGAACATCGCAGACTGGACCAGTCCGCGCCGAGCGACCCTCTATGAAGAACCTGGCTCGTTTCCTCGCCTCCTCGGATCACGACGTCGCCCGCGCCCTGCGCCACGTGCGCCGGCAGGTCCGCAGCTTCACCCTGCCCGCGCCGCGGCCGCTCGTGGTCCCGATGCGCATGGCGTTCGAGGCCGCGCGCGAGGTGTACTATTTCGGTGCGCGTGTGCTCGTCTGCGAGCCGCATTTCAAGTCGCACTGCGCGCAGTACGGCAAGGGTGTCCGGACGGGGACCTTCATCCACTTCATCACTGGGCGGGGCGACATCATCCTCGGTGATAACGTGGTGCTCGACGGCAAGACCGACTTCATCTTCGCCGCGCGGTTCTGCGACCGCCCAACGCTGCGGATCGGCGACAATACCGGGATCGGGCACGGCTGCCGGATCGTCGTCGGCAAGTCGGTCACCATCGGCAAGCACTGCATGATCGCGGCGGGCGTCTTCATCCTCGACTCGAGCGGCCACCCGAGCGATCCGGAGGCCCGGAGGCGGGGCCTGCCTCCCTCGGACGCCGAGGTGCGGCCGGTCGTCATCGAGGACAACGTCTGGCTCGGGACCCGGTCCACGATCTTCCCGGGGGTCACGGTGGGCGAGGGCAGCGTGGTGTCGGCGGGCTCCATCGTGATGGCCGATGTCCCTCCGTACACCGTCGTCGCTGGCAATCCGGCCCGACGGGTGGCATCACTCCGGGCGACCGAGCCGCCGCCGCCCATCGCCCCCTCGGCGGACCGCGCCGATGCGAATGCGAGGAGGCACGGCGCGGACGACGCTGCGCGTCGCTCGGGCTCCGACAGCGCATCTTAACCCTGGAGTTCTTTCATGATGATCGAGGTGGAGAAGGTGATCGATGTCATCGTCACGGTCGGCCGCTTGCCCGCCGCGATCAAGCCCGATGACGACATCTACGACGCGGGGTTCTCCTCGGTTCGAGCGCTCCAGCTGCTCACCGAGCTGGAGGACCGGTTCAACGTGGCGCTCCCCGACGACCGGTTCAGCGTGGCCCGCACGCCGCGCGCGCTGAGCTCCCTCATCCAGGAGCTCGCCCCGTGAGGAGGGTCGTCACCGTCGAGCTCGCGGCGCCTGCGACCGAGATGGCGCAGGAGGAGATACCCAAGCAGATCGCCTTCCTCTCGAAGGAGATCGCGAACATCCGCTTCGTCCGCGAGGGCGCCGCGCTGGAGTTCGAGGCCCCCGAGGAGCGCGCGGCCGACCTCGCGAAGGCGGCGGAGGGCATCGCGCGCACCATGCAGCGCAGCCTGCGCCAGCTCACGCGGAAGCTCGTGTACCGCAGCCCGGCGTGCGATCGGGTGGAGTTCCGGGGCGGCGCGCTCCCCGCCGGGATCACGCAGATGGGCCAGGGCCAGGTCGCCCTCGAGGGCATCCCGCTGCGGCTCTACCGCTACTTCGATCGCTCGCTGGAGGCGCTCGGCGCGCCGTTCTCGCCGAGCCCGATCCTGGTGCCGACGTTGATCCCGGCGGCGACGCTGGCGAAGTGCGACTACTTCCGCTCGTTCCCGCACATCGTCACGTTCACGTGCCACCTGCCGGAGGACATGCCGCTCATCGAGGATTTCCGGGCGCGGCATCAGGACCGGGACTCGCTCGACGAGCGCGCGCTGAGCGACATGGCGCAGCCGGAGGTGTGCCTCTCGCCGGCGGTCTGTTACCACGTGTACGCGGCGAACCGGGGCCGGGTGCTGCCGGCCGGCGGCGCGCGCTACGCCCTCGCGGGCCGCTGCTTCCGCTACGAGTCGAGCAAGATGGTCGACCTGCGGCGGCTCTGGGAGTTCACGATGCGGGAGATCGTCTTCCTCGGGTCGCGGGAGAACGTCCTCGCGCTGCGCGAGGAGGGCAACGAGATCGTGGCGCGCTACCTCGACGAGCACCGGCTCGCCGGCGAGATCCGGACGGCGAGCGACCCGTTCTTCATCGCGCCGGACGCGGCCGCCAAGACGTACTTCCAGATCAGCAGCGAGACGAAATACGAGATCTCGTTGATGCTCCCGGAGGGCGAGCGCGTGGCGGCGGGCTCGCTGAACTACCATACCGACTTCTTCGGCCGCGCGTTCAGCTGCGATGTCGAGGGCGCGGGCCCGATGCACAGCGTGTGCATCGCGTTCGGCCTGGAGCGGTGGGTCTACGCGTTCCTGGCCCAGCACGGCGACGATCCGACCGGCTGGCCCGATGTCGTGCGGCGCGCTCCCGAGATGGCAACCCTGTAGAGCGGCGCATCGCCGCTCCGCCGCTTGCTCGCAGTTCCGTTTCCTGGGGGTTCAGAGAGGCTTCGCGTCCATGAAGTTCGAGCGCGTCGATCCGGTCGCGGCGGCGGACGAGGCCAGCTTCGTCCTGCGCGAGGCGTGGTCTCCGCCGACCCTCCATTACACGGCCGGCTACCTGCGATGGCAGTTCGGCTTCCCCGGCCCGTCGCCGCAGGCCGTGCTCGCGCGAAAGGGCCGCGAGCCGGCCGGCTTCATCGGCGTCGCGCCGCGCCGCTTCCGGTTCCGGGGCGCCACGTCGGAGGGATATGTCCTCTCGTTCGTGAGCGTGCGGCCAAAGTTCCAGGGGCAAGGGCTGGCGAGCCGGCTGTACACGGAGCTCCTCGCCGGCCTCCGGGGGACCCCCCTGCCCATCGCGGTGTTCGTGGAGGCGCGGTCCGCGCCCGCGCAGCGCGTGCTCTTCAAGGCGGTGGCGGCGGTGGGCCTCGAGCTGAAGCAGCTCACCGCGTGCCGGAACCACGGCTATATCCCCCGGGCGAGCGCCGCGCCGCCGCGGGCCGTGGCCGCGCCTGCATCGGCCGTGCAGGACGTGCTCGCCGTGATGGCGACGTGCAACGGCGAGCGCGTGCTGTGGTCGGCGCCCGACGCGGCGCACCTCGAGCACGCCCTCCGCGATCCACGGCCGCGCCGGCTGTTGCTCGTCGAGGAGGGGGGCCAGGCCGTCGGCGCCGCGGTGGTGTTCCTGTCGGAGATCGCGACCGCCCGGGGGATCGACCGCGTGGCGACGCTCGGCGCGCTCTTCCTGCCGGAGCCGACCGCCGACCGGCTCGCGGCGGTGATGCGCGGGGCGTCGGAGGCCTTCGGCGGAAAGGCGACCACGCCGACGGTGAGCGCGCCGAACCTGGCGATCGTCCCCGAGGACCAGCTCAGGCCGGCCGGCGTGCGCGCGACGGCCGCGACCTTCGACGCGTTCGTGATCCAGCCGAAGGGCGGGCCCTGGCTGGACGCCGAGACGACCAACCTCGAGGTCGTCTGACGCGACGGTGTCCCAGGGGCATCCATCTACATTGTAGATGGTTCCCATGAGAACAATGCCGATTCACAAGATGGATCGGCGGGCGCATGCTGAGGTCATGGCCAACAACACTTCTTCGATGGTGATCCGGCGCTCTGGCGAGCGGGGCTATGCCGACCACGGGTGGCTGCAGTCGTTCCACACGTTCTCGTTCGCCGACTACCAGGATCCGGAGCACATGGGCTTCCGTGCGCTGCGGGTCATCAACGACGACCGCGTCGCCCCGTCGCGGGGGTTCGGGATGCACCCGCACCAGAACATGGAGATCGTCACCTATGTCCTGGAGGGGGAGCTCGCGCACAAGGACAGCATGGGGAACGGGTCGACCATCCGCCCTGGCGAGGTCCAGCGCATGTCGGCGGGGACGGGCGTGTACCACAGCGAGCACAACACCTCGAAGGCGGGCGTGACCCACCTGCTGCAGATCTGGATCGTGCCGGATCGGCGCGGGGTTACGCCGAGCTACGAGCAGAAGGCGTTCTCGAAGGAAGAGCGCCATGGGAAGCTGCGGCTCGTCGCCTCGCAGGACGGGCGCGAGGGCTCGGTGACGGTCCACCAGGACGTGAGCCTGTTCGCGGGGCTCTTCGGGCAAGGCGAAGAGGCGCGCTACGAGCTCCCGGCCGGCCGAAACGCCTGGGTCCACGTCGCGCGCGGGAGCGTCGAGCTGAACGGGACGCTGCTCGAGGCCGGCGACGCGGCGGCCATCGAAGCACCCGGCGCGGGAGGAGCAGGTCAGTCGCTCCACCTCGTCGGGAAGGGCGCGGGCGAGGTGCTGCTGTTCGACCTCGCCTGAGGGGCGGCTCTCGCGCGCTCCGCCCGCCGGAGGCGCGATGAGACAGAGGAGACAGCGGGAGATCGCGCGCATGATCCACGGCGTCAGGAGACGCCTGCCGCCGGCAAGGGAGCTCCCTGGGGCAAACAGGCACCTTGCGGGCGGCGGCGCGACATACCGCCATGATCGTCATCCCTCTTCGCTCGTCCCCCGCAGACGCGCCATGTCGCCGCCGCGCTGCGGATCCGACGCCACGAGGCAGCTGAATCCGTGAATCTCGATCTGGCGGGCTTTGCGTGTCTCTCCCGCTTGCTCGCCGGCGGTATACGCTCCATAGAGATCTCATGGACGCCATCGATCTCCTCGTACGCCACCACCGCGAGCTCGAGCAGCGATTCTCCGAGCTGAAGGAGGCCTCTTCCGTCACCGCGGCGCAGTTCTCCGCTGCCGCCGACCTCCTCGCCACCCACATCACGATCGAAGAGCAGGACTTCTACCCGGCGGTCCGGGCTCGCCGCACCGAGGATATCCTCCTCGAGTCGCTGGAGGAGCACCTGTCCATCAAGCGCGTGCTGGCCGATCTCGTGGCCCTCGACGCCGCGGACGAGACGTTCGGGGCCAAGCTCCATGTGCTCGCCGAGCAGCTCGAGCACCACCACAAGGAGGAGGAAGAGCACCTGTTCCCCAAGGTCAGGAAGCTCCTTGACGACGGCGCGCGCGAAGCGCTCGGGCAGCAGATGGACGCGAGGATGCGCGCGCTGCAGCAGGGGGAGCCCCGCAGGCTCGTCCTGGGCCAGACCGACGCCGCAGCGCCCCTCCCCTGAACCATGAGCTGCCTCTCCAGCCCCCTCTCCCCGGGGCCGTGAGCGCCCGGACACGCAGTCCAGAGACGACTGTTAGAACTGTTAGAACTGTTAGAACTGTTAGAACTGTTAGAAACGATACCCTCACGCAACACGCGCGTGCTGAAGCGGGACGTAAAAACCTGAGCTGCACCCGCGCGCCAGCGCCACCGCCACCGCCACCATACAACTCAGCGAAACCTGAGAAATTCGTCGGAGCGAATGCGATTTTTCTAGTCGGAGTTCCCCTACGGTCGTTATTCTAGACTGCTGCGAGTCTCGTGGCAGGGGTCCGGAATGGCCGCGGGAAGAGAGCATGCTGCGAAGGAGCCGATGGACAGGGCCTGATGCCGTACGCCAGCGGCTCGGCGCAGCGGGCGCTGTCCGGCGCGCGAGCGATGTCCAACGCTCACCGGGGGATCTTCGACGGAGGTAGGATGACAGCTCGACCTGTACTCTCGATTGACACATCCTTCGACCCGGACAGCGCGTGGTTCGCGGCTGGACGCACGCAGCTCTACGGGCGTATGGGAGAGCAGTTCTCCATCGTACCGTTCGGACGCGCCAGCGCGGAGCGGAGGCGGATACTCCGCCAGATCGCGCGCGCCGAAAGCACCGGCAATCCATTCCGGGCGATCGTCGTGTCGTCCCACGGCAAGACGAGCTGCGTTGTGGACGACGAGTCGCCCGACGGCATCCTGCTGTCGCACGAGAGCCCGGCGCAGGAGATCGAGCTCTGGGCGCGCAATCGCGTGCTGTATTTCTGCTGCGGCGAGACCGCGAACGGCCCGCTGTTCGACAGGCTCCTCGACGCGGGAGCGCGGGCGGTTGTCGGCTTCACGGGGAGGCTCGGCGCCACGACCGTCGACGGCAAGTTCTTCTGGCGGCTGCTCGATCACGAGCTGGTGACCTGCGCGCTGCACGACCAGCAGGTGCCGGGCTTCGAGAGGGCGCGGCAGCAGTTCCTGGAGCGCGTCACGCTGCGTCTCACGTCGCTCCCCGACGACGGAGCGGTGCGGGACGAGCTCTCGAAGATGAGGGACCTGCTCGTGGCGATGGTGATCAGGGGCCCGGGGAAGGGCTAGCCCCAGCGCGGCGCGCTCTCCGGTAGACCGAGCGCCGCGCGGTCCGGTAGATCCAGGAGAGCCATGAGACGCAAGCCGACCGCGGTGCTCTCCTCGGCGGCGCTCCTCCTTGCCGCCATGGCGAGCGACGGCCTCGCCAGCCCGCGCGCGGCCGTGCACGAGGAGCGCGAGGAGGCGGAGGAAGCGAGCGACGCATGGTTCATGGACGGCGGGCGCCACGTCGCCGTCGAGCGGCTCGGTCCGGCCGCGCTGGGCGCGTCCTCGACGCCGCGCGCGCTCGCGCCGGTGCGGCTCCGCTATCCAGGCGGCCGGACGGTCGAGGCGAGCGTCGGCGCGACCGCTATCGTGGAGGTCGAGCCCGGCGCGCTGGACGCGCTCGGCGCCGCTGGCGTGGAGCTGGTGAGGCCGCTGATGCCCTCGATCGGGCTGTGGCTCGTCAGGGACGCAGGCGGCGGCGACGGCCTCGACCTCGCCCAGCGCCTCCAGGGCGCGGCGCGGCCGGCCTTCGTACGCGAGGCGATCCCGGACCTCCACGTGCGCCTCAAGGCGCACGGCGCGCCGTTCGCGCCGGACGATCCGCGGCTGCCCGATCAGTGGTACTTCGACGACCTCCGGATGCAGGAGGCCTGGGGGCGCACGCAGGGAGAGGCGGCCACGTCCATCGTCGTCATCGACACCGGCTGCGACCTCGATCACCCCGACCTCGCCGCGAAGATGGATCCAGGGCTGGACGTCATCGACGACGACGACGACCCCACCTACCAGCCGGGCGAGCAGAGCGTGAACCACGGGACGGCCTGCGCGGGCCTGATCGCCGCCGACACCAACAACGGCGTGGGCATCGCGGGCGGCTGCCCCGCCTGCAGGCTGCGGTGCGTGCGGCTGATCGACGACGAGCCGCGGCCGATCTCCGCCTCGGTCGACGCCTTCGAGTTCGCCCTGCAGGTGAACGCCGCCGTCGTGTCGAACAGCTGGGGGTACGCCGACCCGATGCCCGTCCCCAGGGTGGTCGAGGCCGCGATCAACCGCCTGTTCGACGCCGGGCGCAACGGGAAGGGGGCGCTCGTCCTGTTCGCCGCCGGCAACGACGACCGGGAGATCCTCGACGACGAGCTCCAGGCCGTGCGGGGCGTCCTTACCGTGGGCGCCGTCAACCACCTGGAAGACGCGACGCCGTACACGAACCGCGGGAGATCCATCGATCTCGTCGCGCCCACGGGGACGCTGAGCACCGATATCGCCGGGAGCGAGGGGGACGACGCGAGCGACTACACCTCGCGGTTCGGCGGCACCTCGTCGGCGTGCCCTGTCGCCGCCGGCGTCGCGGGGCTGCTGGTGAGCGCCGCGCCCGAGCGGACGGCGGGCGAGCTCTACGACGTCATGATCCGGACGGCGCGGCTGGCGCCCTACGCGATCCCCGACGAGAGCGGGCACGATCCCCTCTTCGGGCACGGGATCATCGACCCTGTCGCGGCGCTCACGGAGGTGCTCGGGGACGAGCCGCCGCCGCTCTCGGGAGGCGGCGAGGGCGCCGGCGACCAGCGCGCCGGCTGCGCGTGCGCTTCGGCCGGCGCGGGCTCAGGCGAGCGGCGAGGCCTCGCGGCGGCGGCGCTCCTCGGCCTGGCCGCGGCGGCGCGCCGGCGCGGCGCGGCCCGCGCGCGCCGCTGAAGGGGACGTCACGCTCCAGGCCGCCGCCCGGCCCGGAGCGCGTCCCGCCGGGCGAGCAGCCACGCGCGCGCCTCGCCCTCCGTCTCGAAGAACTCGATTGGGTAGGATTGCCTCGTCAGGAGCTGCACGCTCTTCGCGGCGAGCGTGGAGACGACACGCACGGCGAAGCTCGCGCCGAACAGCGCGATCGCGTCGAAGCGCACGCCGCGGAGCTCGTCCGCCATCACCTTGCGCGCCGACGCCGAGATGGTCCCGGTGCGGCGCGCATCGGAGAGCACGAGGACCGCGCGGCCGCTCTCCGACAGGCGCCTGCACGCGGCGGCGATCGCGCGCGCCGTGTCGTCCGAGATGTCGCCCACGATGGCGGTGCACAGGATCCCCTCGGCGTCCTCGCGGAGGGCCCGGCTTGCGTCGTCGATGCGGGGGTCGCTCATGGCGTTGCACGGTAGCTCGTTTGCGCGGCGGTACGACGTTCGCTCGATCACGGCCGCCACCCGCGCGACGAGGGGCGAAGCGGCCGATCGAGCGCGTGGGTCGCGGCTCGGGGCCCCGCATGCGCCGGGTCGCCCGCGCGCCGCGGAGGGTGACGTCACGCCTACATCCGCCGCCCGGCCCGGAGCGCTCCCCGCTGCTTGAGGAGCCACGCGCGCGCTTCGGCTTCCGTCTCGAAGAACACGAGCAAGGGGAACCGCTTCGTGAGGAGGTTGATGCTCTTCACGATGAGCGTCGCCATGACGCGGATATGGAAGCCCGCTCCGAAGACCGCGATCCCGTCGAGGCGCGCCGAGCGCAGCCCATCCAGGTACACCTTCCGCGCCGCCGGCGCGACCGCCCCGCAGCGACGCGCGTCGGCGAGCACCAGGACCTCGCGGCCGCCGTCCGTCAGGCGCTGGAAGGCGTCCACGAGCGCGCGCGCGTTGTCCTCCAGGACATCGCCGTCGGTCGCGATGACCAGGAGGCCATCGGGCTCCTCCCGGAGCTCGAAGCGCGCGCCCGCCGGACGGGGATCGCTCATGCCAGGCATGGTAGCCCATCCCCGCGACACGCGTCCCGCGCGCCGGCGCCGCGCCGATGGCGCGCGCCTCGGAGCGCGACGGGCGTCATGCGCCCTGCCGCTGCGCGGCCCGGAGCGCGTCTCGCTGGGCGAGCAGCCACGCGCGCGCGTCGCCCTCCGTGTCGAAGAACGCCATCGGATAGACCTCGCCCGTGAAGAATTGCACGCTCCTCGAGGCGAGCGTGGTCACGACGCGCAGGGAGAAGCTCGCCCCGAAGACCGCGACCCCGCTGAAGCGCACGCCGCGCAGCTCTTCCGCCAGCGCGCTGCGCGCCGCCGCCGTCAGGGTCCCGACGCGGCGGGCGTCGGAGAGCACGAAGACCTCGCGACCGCTCTCCGACACGCGCCGGAACACGGCGCAGAGAGAGCGCGCGATCTCTTCCGAGATATCGCCCTCGATGGCGAAACAAAGAATGCCGTCGGCGTCCTCGCGGAGGAAAGGGCATGCGTCCTCGGAACGGGGCTCGCTCATCTCCCGCAGGCTAGCGCATCCGGCTCACGGCACGACGAGCGCTCGCGGGGCCGGCGCGGGAGAGCGCTCGCCGGGTGACGCGCCTCACCGAGCGCCGCCGCCGCCGAGCGCGTCGCCCGGCGCGTGAGCCCCCGCTCAGCGCCTGCGCCTGCGCGCGGCCAGCGCGAGCAGCGAGGCGCCCAGCGCGCAGCCGAAGGACGCGGCGGAGCTCGCTGCCGCGGCGGCCGGCGCCACGAGACGGCAGCCGCACCCGCCGTCGTCGACGCCGCCCGCTGCGCCCTCGGCGGGCGCCTCGCCGCCGGCGCCGCCGCCGCCATCGCCGCCGGTGCCCTCCGCGGCGGCCCGGCACGCGACGACCTCGTCCGGCGTGCCGATGCACAGCGTGGGCTTGCGCGATTCGCCTTCTTGCAGGCCGTTCACCACGATGACGGCGAGGTCATCGGCGCCCGCCGTATCGACGAGCGGCGCGCCGGAGGCGACGTCGCCGGCGCGCACGACCTCGCCGTACACGCGGCCGCGCCGCGCCGCGAGCAGCAGCGCGAGGCCGGAGAGCTCTGCCGGATCGTCCGCGGGCGCCGCGAGCGCGGCCGTCATGGTCGCGCGCCCGGCGGGGGAGACGCTGAAGTACTGCGCCGACGCGTGGAAGACGCGCAGCCCGTCCGCGTAGGGCGCGGCGACCTCCTCCGGGGCGAGCCCGCGGTAGCCGGACCCGGCGGCGTAGGAGCGCCCGGGATCCGCGGCCGATCCGGTGAGCAGGTTCCAGGCGGCGAACTCCACGAACGCCTCGGCGAACGTCGTCTGCGCCCGCGACGAGAGCAAGGGGTCGAGCTGCTCGAACCACACCGGATCCGCCTCGCCGTTCGCGCCGTCCTCGAGGCGCTCCCAGAGCGCGCGGACCGTGCCGTCTCCGAAGCGCTCCTCGAGGAACTGGAAGAAGAGCGCGCTCCCGTAGCTGAAGGGGTCCACAGGGCCGGTGAAGGGCACGTCGAGCGACCGATCCGTGTTCGCGAGGTAGCCGTCGACGAAGCCCTCGAAGTCCTTCAGCGAAGGGTCGAACGACTCGGTCGCCCAGACCGCGGTCCCCTCCGTGATCAGCGTGTCCTGGCCGTGGTGGTAGCCCGCCTGCACCGCGTGGAAGAGCTCGTGGCTCCCGAGGATCCGGTTCGCCGTCAGCGTCGACGGATAACCGTAGCCGCTGTAGTCGTTCTCCTGGGTCATGAAGCCGGCGCAGCGGTCCCCGGCGTCCTCGGCGCAGGCGTCGACGCGGAACACCCCGTCGCCGACGCCGGCGAAGTCGACGAGGTAGACGTCGAAGCGGCCGTCGCCGCCGTTGTCGGGCAGGTCCTCGTCGCTCCTCGGCGGCCGGAAGCCGAGGACGTCTCGGTAGTGGGTGATGACCTCGTCGTAGACGGCGGCGACCTCCTCGACGAAGTCGGGGACGCCCGTCGCGTCGCCGTCCTCGGCGGGCACCGCGCAGCGCCCCTCGCGCGCGAAATGGACGAGGAAGCTCCCGGACGCCGACGCGAAGGTCTCGACGACGTCGTCCGGATCGAACCGGAACTGGAGGCTCGTGCCGCGCGAGTCGGGCCGATCGAGCGGCGCCGCGGCGGGCCCGTCGAGCGGCGCCGCGGCCGTGTCGTCCGCGCCGCAGCCGGCGAGCGCCGGCGCGAGCGAGGCCGCGAGCGTGGGCGCGAGCCAGGCCGCCGCGCGGCCCAGGCGGCGCCACGGGGCCGCGGCGCGGGCCAGGCCGCCGCGCCGCGCGAGCGCCGCGCCGGCGGTCCGCGTCACGGCAGGAACGCCCACCGGATCTGGAAGTTGGCGGAGCCGGTGTCCTCCATCGGGACCATCCCGGTCTCCTGGCACTGCGCCTGCGTCTGCTCGTTGTAGAAGTGCGTGACGGTCAGCTTGAGGCTCCGGCCGTCGGCGAGCTGGAGCACGTAAACGAGGCCGGTCATCTTCACGCAGCCGGGGTAGGTCCAGTAGCCGGAGAGCGCCGTCGCCGGGGAGTCCAGCCCGGAGCCGTCGGGGATGAGCTCGCAGCTCTCGGTGAAATACTCGTCGCTGCGGAGCCTCGGCTCGCCGGGCGCCTCGGTGATCCCATCGTAGTCGGGGGTGCCCGGGAGCCGCGCCGCCGTGACGCAGGACGGCCCGGAGTGGCCGCTGTTGATGCGCACGATGTAGCGGCGGAAGGCGATGTCCCAGTCCATGGACTGGAGCGATGCCTCGTCGGAGATCTCGACCTTCTCGAGGCCGGCGTCCGTGAACCGGGCATAGACGTAGGCGTCGGGCTCGGAAGCGAAGGGGCCGCCCGCGGTGGCGTCGACGATGGAGCGGATGCCGGCGCCGTCCTGCTCGTTGACGATCTCCCCGGGCGCCACGGTGTCCTGGAGGTTCATCTGCTGGAAGACCTCGTCCTCGCAGGGCACCGGCGTGGGCTCCGAGCAGACGGGCCCGGCGGGGAGCCCGCCGCCCTCCGCGCCGCCAGGGTCGACGGGGTCCTCGGAGCCGCAGGCGCCCACGGCGAGGAGGGCGAGGCCGGCGGCGAGGGAAGACGCAGTCGAGGTGCGCATGGGCGACATGGTAACCCAAAGTCGGAGCCGGCGTGCCCGCTAGGGCGCGCCGCTGCGCCGGTAGAGCCACCAGTCTCCGACGTGGTCGACGGCGACGATGCTCGGGTCCTTCGCGAAGAGGTGAGTCGCCCCCGCCCGCCGGCGGACGAGGAACCAGTCGAAGAAGGCGCCGTGGCGGCGCACGTCGAATATCGAAGGCGTCCACTCCCACCGGAGCGGCGTGGGCGGCGGGACGACGGCGCCCGGCTCCTCGCGGGGCCTGTAGGCGACGGGCGAGGCATCCCAGACGGCGAAGTGGAAGCTGAGCCAGCCGCCTCGCGTGGCCTGCACCCAGGCGGGGAGATGGATGAACGGCGTCGTCGTCCGGGTCGAGCCGCCGTGATCGAAGACGAGGTAGAGCAGCCTCGGCGCCTGCGGGATGCGGGCGATGATGGCGTCGAAGTCCCGCGTGCTCTGGTCGAACCGGCGGTAGTTGTCGCGGGCCACGGCGCCGAGGGAGAGCGCGGCGGCCGACAGCGCGAGCACGGCCGGCACCTTGAGCCAGGGTGATCGCGGCAGGTCCGGGAAGGCGCCGAGGCCGAGGAACAGGGCGGCGACGATCTCGCGCGGGTAGACGTACCACCAGAGGCCGATCTGCAGCGGCAGGCTCAGGAACAGGCCCAGGAACACGATCGCGCAGGCGACCGGGACGAGGGCGGCGAGGCGCGCGAAGGACCACCGCGGCGCGTCCACCGCGGGCGAGGGCGCCGCGCCGGCGCCTGCGGGTGAGCACGCAGCATCGGCGCTGGCGCCGGCGCCTTCGGGTGAGCGCGCAGCATCGGCGCTGGCGCTGGCGCCTTCGGGTGAGCGCGCCGCATCGCCGCCGGCGCCGGCGAGGCGTGCGGCGGCGCCGGCGGCGCAGACGAGCAGCGCGGCGAGCACGAAGCGCGCTGCCCGGCCGGCCGCCGCCGCCTCGGCGGGGTCGGTGAAGCTCGTGAAGAGGAGCGACGGGACCTCGCCGAGCCGCTCCCAGTGGAGCGCGGGCGCGATGGGCGCCGCGTGGAGCGTGTCGGTCCGGACCACGAGCCACGTCGCGAAGAGGGCCAGCGAGGGCGCGAGCGGGAGCGCGATGGGGCGGAGCCGCCGCGTCGCCGGGAAGACGACGATCGCCGTGCCGACGACGGCGGCGAGCGCGAACGGGAAGCGGAAGATGTGCGTGAAGAACAGCGCGACGAGCGCGAGCGCGAGCGCGAGCTGCCGGCCGCGCGAGGGGCGATCGAGGAGCAGGAGCGTCAGGCCGACGACCATCGCGAAGAGGCCGAGCGCGCCCATGTGGTTGAGGAAGCCCCAGTGGGTGAGGTTGCACCAGACGAGGAGCAGGCCGAGGACGCCGAGGAGCGGGCTCCGCTTCAGGCCGTGGAAGAGGACGGCGAGGCCCGCGGGCAGGAGCGCGAGCATCGCCGCCGCCGCGACCTTCACCGCGGCCACGGGAGGGAGGACGAGCATCAGCAGGGCGCCGAGCGCGTACATGGACATGTACGGGACGGCGAGCGGCTGGAGCGTGAACTGCTCGCGGAAGTGCCACGCCGGGTCGAGGTAGTGCCTGAACGCCGCCGTCTCGGCCGCGTGGAACGGGAGATCGGTCATCGGCGGATAGCGGACGACCGCGAGCGGGACGGCGATCACATAGACGGACGCGGCGACGACGACGAGGGCGAGCGCCGCGCTGAGCGGCGCGCGGCGCGCGGCGCCCGCGCCGCGGCGGAGCAGGCCGGCGAGCGCGCGGCGCGCGGGAGCGGGCGCCGCCAGAGGCTCCGCCGGAGGGGACGGGGTACCCAAGGTGGCGGGAAGCTACCATCTCGGAACCGAGCCGAGACCTCGGATGCCCGCCGGGAGCGGTCACGATGTGCCGGCTCCCCCTCCCGAGGGGGGTTCGGTCGATCTGGAACCGACAATGGGGCCTCGGACGCCCGCTGGGAGAGGTCGCGATGTGCCGGCTCCACCTCGACGACGCCAGCGCCGCGAGGCCAACGCCGCCGCGCGGCCCTTGCGGCCACCCGGCTCCGGGACGCAAGCTGCGCGCATGGCACGCCGCTTCAACACGGCCGGCCCCTGCCGCCCCGATTTGCACTACATGATCCCGGCGGAACGGCGCCTGCCGGAGGCGCCTGGCCTCGTGGAGCAAGGCGCCTATTTCGTGGTCCACGCGCCACGGCAAACGGGGAAGACCACGGCGCTCCGCGCGCTCGCCGATCAGCTCACCGCCTCCGGTCGCTGGGCGGCGCTGCACTTCTCCTGCGAGGCGGGCGAGGCGGCGGGCGACGACTACGGCGCGGCCGAGCGGATCCTGCTCAGCTCGCTCCGGGCGCGCGCCGAGCTCACCCTTCCCCCCGCGCTGCATCCGCCTGCCTTCCCCGACGCCCCGGAGGGCAACCGCATCGATATCGCGCTGCGCGCCTGGGCCCGCGCCTGCCCGCGGCCGCTGGCGCTGCTCTTCGACGAGATCGACGCCCTGCGAGGCCAGAGCCTCCTCAGCGTGCTGCGCCAGCTGCGCGCCGGCTTTCCCGATCGCCCCGCCGACTTTCCCGCCGCCGTGGTGCTCTGCGGGCTGCGCGACGTGCGCGAGTACAAGGCGGCGAGCGGCGGCGACCCGAGCCGCCTCGGCACGGCCAGCCCGTTCAACGTCAAGCTCGAGTCGCTCAAGCTCGGCGATTTCGACCCTGACGAGGTGCGCGAGCTCTACGCCCAACACACGGCCGACACCGGCCAGGTCTTTGCTGAAGAAGCGGTCGGGCAGGCCATTGCGCTCACGGCCGGGCAGCCGTGGCTGGTCAACGCGCTCGCCCGCGAGATCGTGGAAAAGCTCGCGGTGCCCGCGAGCGAGCCGATCACCATCGCGCACGTCGAGACGGCCAAGGAGCGCCTCATCCTGGCGCGCGCCACCCACCTCGACTCGCTCGTCGCCCGCCTGCACGAGCCGCGCGTCCGGCGCGTGCTCGAGCCGATCCTCTCGGGCACCCTCGCGATCGTCGGCGACGCCTACCAGGACGATCTCCAGTACACCCGCGATCTCGGGCTCATCGCGCCGGACAACCCCGCGCGCATCGCGAACCCGATCTACCGTGAGGTCATCGCCCGCGTGCTCGCCGGCGACGTGGAGCCCGTCATCCTGGCCGAGCCGAGGAGCTTCGTGCTGCCCGACGGCCTGCTCGACGTCGCGCGCCTGCTCCGGGAGTTCGCCGCCTTCTGGAGGGAGCACGGCGAGGCGCTCTCCGGCAACCTCGGCTACCACGAGGTCGCGCCGCAGCTCGTGCTGATGGCCTTCCTGCAGCGGGTGGTGAACGGCGGCGGGCTGATCGAGCGGGAGTACGGCCTCGGCCGGGGGAGGATCGACCTCCTGATCCGGTGGCCCTACCGCGCGCCGGACGGGTCACGCGCCGTGCAGCGCGCGGCGCTGGAGCTCAAGGTCTGGCGCGAGGGAGAGAAGGATCCCACGCCGAAGGGGCTCGCGCAGCTCGACGGCTACCTCGCCCAGCTCGGCCTCGACGAGGGCGTGCTCGTGCTGTTCGACCGCCGCGCCGCCGCGGGGGACGTCGAGGCGCGCACGCGGATCGAGGAGGCCCGGACGCCGTCGGGCCGGCGGGTGACGCTGCTCCGGGCCTGAACGGCCGCGGGCCGCGCGAGGCTCACGGCGCCCCGGATCCCTTGCCCCTCACCCCCGCGGCGCTCGCGATCTGGGCCTCGAGCGCCGCCACGCGCTCCAGCGCAGCCTCCTTCGCCGCGCGCTCTGCCTCCTTCGCCGCGCGCTCTGCCTCCTTCGCCGCGCGCTCTGCCTCCGCGGCGGTCGGGAAGAGCTCCTCGCCCTCGGGCCCTGTGGCCAGCCGGAGGCGCGCCCCCTCGCCCGCGCCGATCACCCGCAGCCAGCAGCCGAGCACGCGCGCGTGGATCCGGTCGACGTTCGTCGTCTCCACCCGGACGAAGCCGCGCGTCTTCAGCCTCCGGTAGCGCTGCCATCGCACCCGATCGCGGCCCCGCTCCCAGTCGGGATCGAAGATCACGAGCTCCTTCACCCCGAGCTCCCGGTAGCGCTCGGGCGCGTCCACGTAGTCCTTGTAGGGCTCGTCGGACGAGACGACCTCGAGCGCGAAGCTCGGGGCGATGCCCGTCTCCCACACCTTCCAGCTCCGAACGCGCCGGCCCGGCGGCACGCCAGGGAGCACGTACACGTCCGGGGCCACGACCTTGGAAGGGTCGAACTGCCGATAATAGATGAACTGGTCCGCCCCCACGAACCTCGGCCGACCGAGCGCCTCGTACCAGCGCTCGATGAGAGGACGGAGGAGCTCCACGATCCACGTCTGAAGGGAGTCCTCCCCCATCTTCTTCTCCACGGGATAGAACGTCGGATCACGCTCCTTGCCGTCACGGTGCGCCCGCCGATGGACCTGCCTGTGCGCCTCGGTCGACATGCCCCATCCTACCCGACCGGGGGGCGCGCATCGACCCGCGCCGCAGCGGCGCGGCGCCCGCTCCTCGGCGCGCCTCCTGCCCGCGCGACGCCGCCGACGAGATAGGCTGCGCCCACGTTGCTGCCCCCGCGCCTCGCCCCCCATCCGACCGACCTGCGCGGCCTCCCCGCCGCGTCCCGCCGCGAGGCCCGCGCGGCGCTCGCCGTCACCGCGCTCGCCACGGCGTGGTTCGCGCTCGCGGCGGCGTGGGAGATGTTCGGACCCGTCCTCGCCGGACATTACGCGTCGTCGGCGAGCGTCGGGATCATCGCGGAGAACATGCTCCGCTGGAAGATCCCCGGGCCCGTGTGGGAGTACACAGCGAGCCGGCCGCCGCCCGGGATGTACTACTGCCACCACCCGTGGGGGATCTTCTGGACGACAGCCGCGTTCATGAAGGTCTTCGGGCGGCACGACGTCATCTGCCGCCTGCCCGCCATCCTGCTGAGCGCCGCGACGCCGCCCCTGCTCTACGCCCTCGGCCGGAGCGTCTACCGCCCCGCCGCAGGGGCCGCCGCGGCGGCGTCGTTCGTCGTCCTGCCGATCACGCTGTCGTTCGCGAACTTCAACGCGCTCGAGGTCCCGGTCATGGCCTGGACGCTGCTCGGGCTCTTCGGCTACGTCCGCCTGTTACAGACGTCCAGGCGCCGCTACCTCGCGGTGAGCGCGCTCGGGCTCGCGCTCGGGATGCACGCCGACTGGCCCGCGTTCGTGCTCACGGGCGGGCTGCTCGCGTTCGGCGCGATCCGGGCCTACGTGCTCCCGAGGCGCGTCTTCGGCCCGCTCCCCGAGCGGCGCTACGCCGCGTGGTGGGTGCTCACCGCCTCGATCACCGCGCTGACGGCCGCGCTCTACCTGGCCCTCTTCCAGCATGCCGGCAAGCTCGGCGACCTGCTGACGAGCTACGGGCTCCGCTCGTCGGGGAACGCCGAGCCGCTCGGCAAGGTGCTCGAGAGCCGGCGGTACTGGCTCGAGCTCTCGTTCACGCCGATCGCCATCGCCGCCGGAAAGCTCGCCGCGATCGTCTGCGCGGCGCGGCTCGCCCTGCTCCGGCGCGAGCACGACGCGCTGCCGCTGCTCTACCTCGCGACCGCGGCGGTGCAGTACGTCGTCTTCCGGCAAGGCGCCGACATCCACATCTTCTGGCCTCACTACTTCGCGGCCTACTTCGCCCTCGCCGCCGCCGCCCTCGTCGACACCGGCGCGGCGCTCCTGGAGCGCGCCGCCGCCGCGCGGCAGGCCGCCCGGGTCGCGACGCCGTCGGGCGGGCCGGCGCTCGACGCGCCGTCGGGCGGGCCGGCGCTCGCGGCGCTCGCGCTGTGGCTCGTGCCGCTCGCCGCCATCCTGCGCGACGGGCTCCCGGCGCTGCGTTATGCGCGCGAGACGGGCGGGCGCTTCAACGAGCGGGGGCACCTCATCGACTCCGACGGGGCGAAGACGGCGTTCCTTCGATGGCTCGCGCCGAGGCTGCCAGGGACGCCGGCCGACGCGCCCGTCGCGATGCACGAGGGCATGAAGGCCACCTGGGCCCAGGTCTGGGCGCTCGGCGGGCGCGTCGTGACGCCCAACCGACCCCCGCCGAAGGAAGCGCCGCCGCGCGGCGCCTACCTCGTGGACACGCGGTTCATGCTCGACCGGGATCAGGCGAGCCTCGCGCAGCGCTTCGACGTGACGGCGGTGGGCCCGTTCTGGGCGCTCGGCGCGGGCGACGGCGCGCGCACGCTCTCGGCAAGCGGCGCGAGCGGCATCGAGGCGTTCTCGTTCCGCGAGCGAGAGCCGGGGCTCCTCGCCTGGTACCTCGTCTCGGG
Organism: Sorangium sp. So ce327; assembly: GCF_051530205.1. Lineage (NCBI taxonomy): Bacteria > Pseudomonadati > Myxococcota > Polyangiales > Polyangiaceae > Sorangium > Sorangium sp. So ce327. Next base: position 9,507,483 of record NZ_CP150330.1, read on the forward strand.
CACCGAGCCCGAGCGGGAGATCGTGCCGGATCCGTTCCTCACGTGGGAGCTCCGCGCGCACTTCGGACAGCCGGCGGAGCCGCCGGCCGCGCCGCCGGAGACGCTGGAGCAGAAGCGGATCGCGCACAACATGGCGCTCGGCGCGGGCGACGGCGCGCGCGCGGCGGCGCTCTTCGCGGAGATCCGCGCCGCGCTCGCGCCGATCGGGGCGCGGTTCGACGACGGCACGGAGCTGCTCGGGACGACGTTCCACGAGGGCGCCAGCCCGCTCCTCACGATCTTCGTGCGCGCGGGGGGCCCGGCGGCGAGCGACGTGGTGCTCGCGGTGCGCTCCCGGGTCGTCGAGCGCGCCCCGCTGTCCACGACGATGGCGGACCCGGTCGTCCGCGAGGTCGGACCGCCGACCGCGATCTCGCCGCAGCGCTGGAGGACGGGCTTCCTCTATGCCGATCCGGTGCCGATCCGGAAGCGGCCAGGGACGGAGGTGTTCTGGGCGTCCATGACGGCGCGCGAGCGCGGCCGCGCGCCGAAGCGCGTGGATCGCGGCGGCGCGTCGGAGGTCGAGGTCCTGCGGCTGCGCTGAGCGAGCGCCGCTATCCCCGTGGACACGGCCCCGCGTTCGGGTTTTACCTTCGGGCATGAGCTCTCGCCGAACAGGGTTGGTTCTGATCCTCGCGCTCGCGGCGGGCTGCGGCGCCCCGCCGCCAGCCGCCCAGTCGCCGGCGCAGCCCGCGTCGGAGGGGCCGACCGGCTCGGCGTCCCCGGAGCCGACGACCTCGGCCCCCCCGGAGCCGAAGCCCGCGGCGCCCCCGCCGGACGCGCAGGCCCCCGCGGCGGCGACACCGGTCGAGGCGCCCCCGCCGCGGGCCACCTCGAGACCGGACGGCAACGTGAGGCCCGGCGCGGCCACCGCGACCGGCACGCTGGGGGGCAACATCTCCGAATCGCAGGTCCGCGACGTCGTGGAGAAGCACGGCGAGCTGTTCGACGAGTGCTACAAGATCGGCGTCAAGAGCTCGCCGAAGTTCACGGGGAAGGTGACCGTCAAGGCGACCATCGGTCCGACCGGCAGGGTGAACAGGGCTGACGTGGTGAGGTCGACGGCGAAGAATCAGCAGGTCGATCGCTGCGTGGCCGATACCTTCGAGAAGATGCAGTTCCCCTCGCCGCAAGGCGGGGTGACGACCGTCATCACCTTTCCCATCGAGTTCAGCGGCGTCGAGCTCGTGCAACCCTGAGGAAGACCGCGTCGGGCTTGAAATTTACAGCGCTTCACGGTGCGACGTCACACCACGAGGCATGGCCCGCACGGTCGACCCCACTGTTTGTCATGAGAACCGCTATTTCGCGTTGCGCAAAACCCCGCCCGGAAGACACCATGACGCCTCGCTCCGGTGCTTTCGGCGGCTCGCCAGGGTCCGCCGCCATCAACGCCTAACTTCTTGGAGAGAGCCATGAACTCGAGATCTCGCCTGTCGTCCTTCGGTCGGGTTCCGGTCGGACATCTGCTGCGGGTCGCGTGCATCGCTGCGGCGCTGCAAGCGGCCGCGTGCTCCAGCGTTGGCGACCCCAGCAACGCCGGGAACAGCAATGGCACGACGGGGAGCTCGGGGAGCGTGGGCAGCACGGGCAGCGGCGGAGACGACCTCGGCGGCGTGGCCGCGAGCAGCGGCGGCGACGACTTCGGCAGCCTGGCCACGGGCGCCGGCAGCGGCAACAGCAGCTCGGGGAGCGGCGCGCCCAGCAGCGAGGACACCTGCGATGGCCTGGACAACGACGGGAATGGCATCGTCGACGACGTCGACGTCGCCGGCGACGGCATCTGCGACTGCCTCCGCATCGCCACGCTGGGCGAGCCGGGCCAGTGGGGCGACGGCGACGTCTTCGAGTCCTGGTTGAACGAGCGCAGCATCAACGGTGCCTTCGGCCTGAACGGCGCCGAGCTCACCGCGGAGGAGCTCGCGAAGCACCAGGTCATCGTCATCCAGGACGTGAGCGACATCGGGCGCACGTACTCGGACGCCGAGGTCGAGGCGCTCCGCGACTGGATCTCGAAGGGCGGCGGCCTCATGACGTTGATCGGGTACGGCCAGACCCGGGAGCGCGAGAACGTCAACACGCTGCTCGCTCCGCTCGGCGTCAGCTACGACGCAGAGCAGATCCTCCCGAGGCGAGGCGGCGCCACGGTCCCCATCACGGAGTGGAGCGGAGGGCATCCGGTGCTCGACGGGATCGAGGCTGTCGGCGTGGACACCGGCTACCCGGTGGTCGGCGAGGGCGCCACGCTGGCGACCGGCGACGGCTACGACGTGCTGAAGGCGCTGGAGGTCGGCGAGGGCCGGGTCCTCGTCTGGGGCGACGAGTGGATCACCTACAACAGCGAGTGGGTCGATCATCCCGAGTATCAGGTCGAGCGCTTCTGGCTGAACGCCATCAAATGGATGACGCCAGCCAACGAGTGCCAGGTGGCCATCCCACCGCAGGTCAACTGAGCCCCTCGACCTCCCGCGCGGCGATTACGCCGCCCGGGAGCCCTCGGCGCGCCGCGGGCCGGTCACGGTCCGGTAGAGCTCCTCGTATTTGCCCAACATCACGGCGCTGCTGAAGCGCTCGCGCGCGCGGCGCGCGCAGGCGGCGCGATCGAAGCGGGCCAGGCCCGCCGCGAGCGCGGCGAGGCGCGACAGATCGCCCGGCGGCGCCAGGTAGCCGGTGACGCCCTCGTCGACGATCTCGGGGAAGGAGCCGCGGCGAAAGCCGAGCACCGGGGTGCCGCAGAGCATGGCCTCGATGGCGATCAGCCCGAACGGCTCCTCCCACTGGAGCGGGCAGAGGACGGCGCGGGCCCCGCGCAGGAGCGCGACCTTGCGGTCGTGGCCCATCTCCCCGAGATCCGATATCCCGCTCTCCCGGAGGCGCGGGGCGACCTCCTGGAGATAATAGATCTGGTCCTTGGGGTGCGCGCGGCCCGCGAGCTTGATCGGCAAGCCCGCGGCCCTCGCGATGTCGAGCGCCAGGTGGGTCCCCTTCTCCTCGGCGTAACGACCCAGGTGGGCGAGGTAGCCCTCGTCGCTCAGGCTCGGCGGATAACGCGCCGGCGTGACGCCGTGATGGATGACGCACGAGCGCGGCAGCGGGATCTCCAGGGCGCGCTGCCGCGCGCTGATCGCCACGTACGCGACCTCCGGGTGGCGCGCGTAGATGCGCGAGCTCTCGCCGCAGGGCGCGTGGTGCAGGGTGTGCACCACCGGGACGCAGACGAAGCGGGTGAACGGGACGGCGATCGGGCTGTTCACGTGGATCACGTCGAACCCGTCCTCGCGCGCGATCTCCGAGAAGGCCCAGGCGACGTGGTTGACCTCGTCCTCCGGCGCCGGAGGCCAGCTCGGGCTCCCGTAGAGGTACCGGCGACGGCAGGTGACCACCGAATCTCCCGTCGCGAAGAGCGTGACCTCGTGTCCACGCGCCGACAGCCCCTCGGCAAGCTCGTGACAGAAGAGCTCGGTCCCGCCGTACCCGGAGGGAGGCACCCGGATGAACGGGGTGGAAACGATCGCGATCCGCATGCTCTTTGCTCCTCGGTCGCCGCGCCGCGACCGGGGCGCCATGCTCGCCCCCGCTCGCAGCGGAGCGCAACCCCACGCTCGAGACCCATCAACGAGCATGCCAGCGGGCTGCTCCCCACCTGCCCGGCCGAGGGAGCGCGCGAGGACAGCGGCTGCGCAGCAGACGCAGCGCGGCGCCCGCCAAGTCAGCGCGATCCGGACCGGCGCGCGGCGGTGCGGCGCTTTCTTCAGGCCTCCCGTGCGTCTAGGATGCGCCCTCCCGCTCGCTCCTGCGCGCGGGGCAGCGCGGGAAGCGTCGAGAGCCCGAGCGCCCCTGCCAATCTGCACACAGGTGGTCAATGACTTCGAGATCGAATCGTTACGGATCCGCGCTCGCGTTGAGCATTTCGCTGGTGGCCACCGCGGGCTGCCAGATGGCCACGATGCCCGATCGCGGCCTCATCAATGAGAACACGGGAGGGAGCGGCGGACAGGGAGGAACGGGCGGCGGCGGTGGCTCCGGCGGCAATGACGGCGGCGGCGGGAGCAGCGACGGCGGCGGTGGCTCCGGCGGTGGCGATGGTGGCTCCGGCGGTGGCGATGGTGGCTCCGGGGGTGGCAACGGCGGGAGCGACGGTGGCGCCGGCGGAGTCGATGGCAACGGCGGCAACGGAGGCGACGCTGGAGCCGGCGGGGACGGCGGAGCGGGCGGCATCGACGGCTCCGGCGGCGGCGGCGGCGGCGGCAGCGTCCCGTGCACCGGCGACGCCGACTGCCCCGCGCCTGACAGCGAGTGCGCGATCGCGAGGTGCATCGACGGTGGATGCACGACCGTGCCCGTGGCCTCGGGGACGCCCGTGAAGGAGCAGATGGCCGGCGACTGTCGCGAGCGCGTCTGCGACGGTGACGGCGCGGTCACGGAGGTCGACGACGACGACGATCTGCGCGACGACCACAGCTCGTGCACGGTCGACTCCTGCCGCGATGGCGCGCCGATCAACGACCCGGTCGAGGCCGGCACCTGGTGCTCCCTGGCCGACGGCGGGCTGTGCAACCCAGCCGGGGTCTGCGTGCAGTGCCTCGTCGACTCGGACTGCCCGACCGAGGTCTGCATCGACTACGTCTGCCAGGTCGCCTCGTGCGAGGACGGCCTGCACAACGGCGACGAGGGCGGCATCGACTGCGGCGGCAGCTCTTGCCCTGCGTGCGGGGCGCCGGCCAGGGTGACCTCCGTCGATTATCCGGTCATCGCCGTCGGCGGCGCGCTCGTGCTTACCGGCTCGGGCTTCACCGGGGCGACGGGGGTGACCGTGGGCTTCGCGGCGCAGCCCTTCACGATCGACTCCGACACGCAGATCACGATCCCCGCGCTCTCGGACGCGACGCCGATCGGCCCGGGGGACATCGTCGTGAACCGGCCGGGGGCGCGGTGGACGTCGTTCCCGGTGACGGTGATCCAGCTCCAGATCAACGAGGTCGACGCCGACACGGCGGACAGCGCTGACGTGCTCGAGTTCATCGAGATCAGCACGGGCTGGCGGTACGTGAGCCTCGCCGGTTACACGCTCGTGCTCTTCAACGGGGCCACCGACGGCTCCTACCGCGCGATCGCGCTCGACGGCACGACGGACGGGGGCGGGCTCCTGCTCGTCGGCAACAGCGGCGTCGAACCGACGCCCGCCCTCGTCTTCCCGACCAACATCCTGCAGAACGGCCCGGACGCTGTCGCCTTGTACCAGGGGCTGCCCGCGGAGTTCCCCACGTCCACGCCGGCCACGGCGGCGCGCCTCATCGACGCGCTCGTCTACGGACCGGCGGCCGAGCCGGACGCGCAGCTCTTGAACGCCCTGATCTCCAGCGCTCCTGGGCGCGTCCAGGTCAGCGAGGGCGCGACCTCCGCGCTGTCGCAGACGCAGTCGATCCAGCGCTGCGCCGATGGCCTCCGCGACGGCCGCCGCTTCGGGGCGGCGGCGCCCACCCCGCGCAGGCCCAACACCCTCCCCTGCCCCTGAAGGCGCGGCGCAGCTGGCAGCGCGCCGCGCCGCCGCCGCCGCCTGGCGCTGGGCTCCGGGGCTCAGCGCTCGAGGTGGATGTCGAAATCCTCGATGCTCACGGCGAGCTCGTAGCGCTGCTCGATGAGCCCCGCGAGCTCGGGGAACCCGTTCAGCGTGTCGCGCGAGTCGATCACGTCGCCGGTCACCGAGGGGAAGACGTCGTGGCGCTCGACCACGATCGCGGCCGGCGGGCTCGCGGCGAGGTCGCGCATCAGCGCGTCGCGCGCCTCCTGCCGGGCCCACGCCGCGCGCTGCGGGACGTTGTAGAGGTAGCGCGTCGCCGGCGGGCGATCGGCGAGATCGTAGATCACCGGCTCGAAGCCCCACACGAACACGGGGCGCCCCGGCGCGACGCGCTCGCGCAGCCACGCGGCGACCTCCCGGTTCGCCGCGGCGTTGACGTCGGCGACCGACGCGAGGCGATCGAGGCGCGCCTGGTCCCTCGCGCCGGTGGCGAGCACGGCGATCCGCTTGGCGCAGCGCTCGATGTAGTCGTCGGCCACGTCCTTCGTCGCGGAGCGGGCGAAGGCGGTCGCGACGAGCGCCGCGAGGAGCGCCGCCGCGGCCGCCTTCGCGCCGGACCGCGTGCACCGCTGCCACGCCTTCCAGAGGCCGAGCGCGGCGAGCATCGCGGTGAGCGGCCACGTCGCGCCGTAGTGGTAGGGGAAGAACTTCGCCTGCATCACGACGCCGACGAGGTGCATGGCGATCACGCCCGAGAGCAGCGCCACGCCCGCCCGCTCGTGGCGTTCGGGGTGCAGCGCGACCAGGCAAGCGAGGCCGAACGCGAGCGGGCCGGAGTAGTGGACGAGCCACTCGCAGGCGCCGTACCACGCCATGCCGAGCACGCTCGCGCCGCGCCACCCGAGCGCGGTGTAGTGCGGCGTGAAGACGAAGAGGACCTCCCGCAGATCGCCGAGCGCGCCCCTCAGGGCGAACCAGGCGGCGCAGGCGAGCACGGGGAGCACGCCGCCCAGCGCGATGAGCAAGGCGGGCCGGAGCGCCGCCCAGAGGAGCGCGGCCGCCGTCGATCGGACCGGCCCGGACGCAGGCGGCGCAGGGCGCGCCGGCTCGCCGTGGAGCGCGGTCGGACCGGCGTCGCTCCGGCGCTGGACGGCGGCCCGCTCCGCGCCCCGCCGCGCGAGCTCCGCGAGGGCGGGCGCGGCCAGCGCGACGGCGAGCACGACGCCGCCCCCGGCGAGGGGCGGCTTGAGGAGGCCGGCGGCGCCGAAGAGCGCGCCCGACACGACCAGCGCGGCGCCGCGCGGCGCCGGGCGGGGCGCGCCGTCGCGGCCGCGCGGCGTGGCCACGAGCAGCGCGGCGATGGTGAGCATGCCGCCGAACGACTCGGGCTGCGCCGTGTGCCAGAAATCGAGCTGGGCGTGCACCAGCACGGCGAGCGCCGCGGCGACGACCCCGATCCGCCGGTCGCCGAAGAGGCGGGCGGCGAGCGACGCCATCGCGAGGCACATGCCGGCGAGGCCGAGGACCTCGAGGACGCGGATGCCCCACTGCGCGGGGCCGAAGAGGGCGCGGGCGAGCGCGTAGATGAGGAAGATGCCGGGCGGCTTGAAGTCGAACGCGTCGCGGTACGGCATGCCGCCGTCGAGCACCGTACGCGCGACCATGGCGTAGATGCCCTGATCGCGGCCGTAGCCGTAGGTCAGCACCTGCAGCAGCAGGAACGCGATGACGACGAGCGAGGCCGCCCGGATCGCCCGCGCCCCCACGACGCGCGGCGGCCCGGCGGCGAGGGGCTCGCGCCCGCTCTGGCTCGAGGGGGCCAGGGGGGCGGGGGCTGCGGTCGCATCCGGCGCGGCGTCACGCACGGGGCCCTTGTACCGGCTGGGGCCCAAAAAGGATACACACCGGACGAACACTGTGTCGTTGCCCTCGAAGGGCGGGCGGCGTATACGACCCTGCCGCCTTGCCCGGAGAGGTGAAACGGGCGCTCACGGCGGCGCGCGTTGGAGGCGCGAGAAGCGATGGTCGAAGTCCGCATGCCACAGCTCGGTGAGAGCGTGGTCGAGGGAACCGTCTCGAGGTGGCTCGTGCGCGAGGGCGATTTCGTCAAGCGCGAGCAGCCGCTGCTCGAGGTCGCGACCGACAAGGCCGACACGGAGATCCCGGCGCCCGTCGCGGGTCGTGTCGCGCAGATCGCGGTGGCCGAGGGCACCGTCGTCGCCAAGGAAGGTCTGCTCTGTCGGATCGACGAGACGGCGCAGGGCGAGGCCCAGGCGACGGCCCAGCGCGCGAGCGCGCCGCCGGCGTCGGCGCCGTCCGAAGCGCGGCCCGCCGCGCCGGCGCCCGGCAGCAACGGACACGACGAGAGCGCCCGCCCCCTGACGAGCCCGTCGACGAAGAAGCTCGCGCGCGAGTCGGGCGTCGACCTGCGCGACGTGCACGGGACAGGCGATCACGGCCGGATCACCCGCGACGACGTGATGCGCGCGGCGCACGGCGCGCCGGCCGAGCCGGCGCCTCAGCCGAGCGCGGCGGCCCAGCCGGCGAGCGCGGCGGCGGAGCTCTCGCAGCTCATCCAGGCGAGCGGCGGGTTCGTGCCGCCGGTGCCCGGCGTCGGGTACGGCGCGTACAAGGTGCCGCCGTACTCGCCGAAGCCCGGCGACAAGGTGGTGCCCTTCAGCCGGCGCCGCCGCATCACCGCCGACCACATGGTCTATTCCAAGGTGACGTCGCCGCACGTGGTGACGGTCGCCGAGGTCGACCTGCACGAGACGTCGAAGCTGCGCGACCTCCACAAGGACGAGTTCAAGCGGGCGGGCGTGTCGCTGACGTTCCTGTCCTTCATCTGCGCCGCGGCCGTCCGCGCGCTGCGCGAGCACCCGGAGTTCAACGCTCGAGTGCTCGAGAACTCGTACGTGGTGCTGCGCGACGTCAACCTCGGCGTGGCGGTGGACACGCCCGGCGGCCTCATCGTCCCGAGCATCAAGCACGCGGACGAGCTGTCGCTGCGGGGCGTCGCGAAGAGCATCGACGAGCTGGCCGGGCGCGCGAAATCCGGCAAGATCACGGCCGACGATCTCGCGAACACGACCTTCACGGTCTCGAACCCCGGCCTCAAGGGGAACCTCTTCGGCGGCGCGATCATCTCGCAGCCGAACGTGGGCATCCTCCGGATGGGGGAGATCAAGAAGCGCGTCGTGGTGGTCACGAAGGACAAGGAGGACTCGATCGCGATCCATCCGGTCATGTTCCTCGCGCTGTCGTACGACCACCGCATCATCGACGGGGTGCTGGCGAACTCGTTCCTGTGGCGCGTCACCGACATCCTCACACGCGGGGAGTTCGAGGTATGAGCGCGACAAGCGAAGTGCAGGGCCTGCGGGCACTCAACGAGGTCGATCCGGAGATCGCCGAGCTGATCCGCCTGGAAGAGCGGCGGGAAGCGGACACGCTCCGGCTCATCGCGAGCGAGAACTACGTGTCTCGGGCGGTGCTCGAGGCGACGGGCTCGGTGCTGACGAACAAGTACTCCGAGGGGTACCCGCACAAGCGGTATTACGAGGGTCAGCAGCAGATCGACGTGGTGGAGGAGCTCGCGCGGACGCGGGTGGCCAAGCTGTTCGGGGCCGACCACGTGAACGTGCAGCCCTACTCCGGCAGCCCGGCCAACCTCGCCGTCTACCTCGCGTTCGCGCAGGCGAACGACACGATCATGGGCCTCGGCCTGCCCGCGGGCGGGCACCTGACCCACGGCTGGTCGGTGAGCATCACCGGGAAGTACTTCAAGAGCGTGCCGTACGGGGTTCGCGAGAGCGATCACCGCATCGACCTGGATCAGGTCCGCGACCTGGCGCGCGCCCACCGGCCGAAGCTCATCTGGTGCGGGACGACGGCGTACCCGCGCACGCTCGACTTCGCCGCGTTCCGGGCGATCGCCGACGAGGTGGGGGCGATCCTGGCGGCGGACATCGCGCACATCGCGGGGCTCGTGGCCGCGGGGGTGCACCCGTCGCCGGTGGGCATCGCCGACGTGGTGACGTCGACGACGCACAAGACCTTCCGGGGCCCGCGCGGCGCGATGATCCTCTGCAAGAAGGAGCACGCGGGCGCGATCGACAAGGCGGTGTTCCCCGGCCTCCAGGGCGGTCCGCACAACCACACGACCGCGGCCATCGCGGTCGCGGCGAAGGAGGCCTCGGAGGAAGGGTTCCGGGCCTACGCGAAGCAGATCGTGGTGAACGCGCAGGCGCTCGGGCGCGCGCTGGAGTCGCGCGGCTTCCGGCTCATCACCGGCGGGACCGACAACCACCTCTTGCTGATCGACATGACGCCGAAGGGGATCGCGGGCAAGCCGTACGCGCAGGCGCTCGATCGCGCGGGCATCGTGGCGAACTACAACTCGATCCCGTTCGATCCGCGCAAGCCGTTCGACCCGTCGGGGCTCCGCATCGGCACGCCGGCGGTGACGTCGCGCGGGATGGGCGTCGCCGAGATGGAGCGCCTCGCGGCGTGGATGGATGAGGTGGCGCAGAACGTGAACGACGAGGCGCGCATCACGCGCATCGCCGCCGAGGTCGCGGAGCTCTGCCGCGGCTTCCCGGCGCCCGGCATCCGGCTCTAGCCACCGCTGCGGCGAGCCACGGCGCTGCGACCGAGGACGCCACGGAGAGCGATCTCCTGGCGTCCTCGGCGCTTTTGTGGCCGAGACCCGAGGACGCCGGGGAGAGCGATCTCCTGGCGTCCCCGGCGTCCTGGCGGCTTCACTTCACGTAAAGCTGCGCGGCGGCGACGCCCGAGCCGGACGTGGCCTTCACGATGTACTTGGCGTTGATGCCGACGGGGAGCGACCAGCGGTAGCAGTTGCCCCGACCGCCGAGCGCGGCGTTCGCGCCGGTCGAGTTGTCCTGCGCCAGCACCGATGAGCCCATCGGGATCGGGGTCAGCGCGACCAGGCTGATGTCGAGCTCGGTGATCCCCGCGCCTACACCGACGATCGTGTAGCACTTGCCGGGCATCAGCTGGATCTGCTGCTCGAGGGTCTGTCCGGCGCTGAACTGCCCCGCGATCGGCCCTCCCTCCTTCGTCATGCCGGGCGCCTCGGTCGCAGCGAGGTTGTTCAGCGGGATCGTCGCGGCGGAGGCGAGGTTCGGATCGATCGCCGACGCGCTGCCGGAGCTGCTCCCGCTCCCGCCGCTCGGGGCCGGCTGCTGCCCGCCGGTCTGCTGGCCAGGGAGCGGGAACGGCCAGGGAAAGCCGCCAGGCTGCGCCGTCGGGGCAGGCTGCGTCGTCGTCGGAGCAGGCTGCGTGGGGGCGGGCTGCGTCGGGGCAGGCTGCGTCGGGGCGGGCTGGTACCCCGGCTGCTGGTACCCGGGCTGCTGATACCCCGGCTGCTGGTACCCGGGCTGCTGATACCCCGGCTGCTGGTACCCGGGCTGCTGATATCCAGGCTGCTGGTAGTAGCCGGGCGGGGGCTGGTTCGCGTAGTTCGGCGGCGGCGTGGACGCCTCCCGCTGTTGACAACCAGCAGCGAGGGCGGCGGTGAGGACCAGGGCGGGCAGGACGCCAATCTTACGGAGCAAAAGAACCTCCTCGAATTTCCGGCAGAACGCCGCGTTCAATCTCACTGACGGGCTCGCGACGCAACGGGTGGCTCGCGGGAGCTCCCCGACGCGCCCCCGAAGCCCGCTCAACCGAGCTCCAGGTCCGTCCGCCGGATGTCGCTTTGGACGTTGCACGCCCTCGCTTTCATCGCGCCCATCCGACGGATTGATGCTGCTTCTGCCATGATTTCCCGGGTTATTGCGGCCAGGCGCGGCTGGCCCGGGTCAAAAAGTGAGGTAGCCTACGGCATGACCGACCACGGCTCCCGAGCGAAGCTCGATCGTCCCGGAGAGTTTGCTCAGTGGTTCCTGGAACGAGAAATGCTGGCGAGCGCCGGCATGGGGCTCGCGGCCGACAGGGCGCGGCTGCACCTCGGACGCGCGGTCACGTTCCTGGAGCAAGGAATGCTGCGCGAATCGCTGGTGGAGGCGAACTCTGCAGCGTACCTCGATCAGGCGATCCGACCCGAGGCGCTGCTCATTGCGCGCATGTGCATCCTGCGCGAGTTCGTGGGCGAGTCCGGCGGCTGAGCGGCGCGACGGCGCGAGAGGTCGAACGCCCGCGCCGGCTTGCCGGCAGGCTTGCGCCGCCGGCGCAGCCGCGCAAGACGCCTCGCACATAGCCCCCGCCCCCTGGCGGGTGTATGAGCGCCGCGAGCACAGTTGTCCCATCGAGGGGCCGCGGCGTGCGGCAGGGCTGTGCGCGAGGAGGCCGCAGATGACGGTGACGGGTAGGTCGTTGGGTTCAGCAGTGCTCCTGGCGCTGTCGGTGGCAGCGCTGGGCTGCGGCGGCAGCAGCAAGGAGTCGGAGTTCGCGGACGACGCTCCGGACGCCGGGACGCCGCCGCCCCCGCAGCCGACAGCGTCCGTGCCGCCCCCGGACGCCGGCTTGGCCCCGGTCGCGGTGCCCACGGTGGCGCCCTGCGATGGAGTCCAGTCGCTCGCGATGACGACCATGTTCCAGGGCCGCTCCGCCGGCGAGGCGCCGAAGATGCAGCCGGAAGGGGCGCCCGTCTGCAGCGTGGTGCCCGAGGGACAGACGGCCTCGGGGCAGACCTTCATGCTTCAGCCCGGCAATTGCTACACGTTCCTGGCGCAGGCGCTCCCCACCGTCACCGAGGTGGACGTCCAGCTGGAGCTCGACCTGAACGCCGGAGGACAGCCCGGGCTCGCTGCGTTCAACCTGAAACCGGTGCTCGCCGTCGACTCGGACACCGGGCCGACTGCCGCCATCGGAGCCAAGCAGAGCTGCTACCAATGGCCGTTCCCCATCGCGGCGACGGCCAAGCTGGTTGTCAAGGCGCGCACCGGCTCGGGACCGGTGGCGGCCCAGGCCTACAGCCGCAAGAAGTGAGCTGACCTCGCCGCGGGGGCGGCGGCGGCATCGAGCCGCCCGGCCCCCCCGGCGGCGGCGTGTCGCCGGGGCGCCGGAAGGGCGCCCCGCCGCGCGCGTTGGGCCCTTCCGCCGCCCCGGCGATGGCGCGCCGAGTCCATGGTCCATGGAGCAAGAACGGCCACGTCGCCGTGGCCGCCCTGCGCTCCGCTGGGAGATCCCGTAAGACTACAGGAGCGCGTCCTTGATGGCCTTGATCGGCCGAGCGCGGACCGACTTGCTCGCCGGCTTCGCGGCGAAGGTCATCGGCTGCTTGGTAAACGGGTTGATCCCCTGGCGCGCCTTCGTCGCAGGGCGCTTGACCACCCGGAACTTCGCGAAGCCGGGCAGCGTGAACACGCCCGACTTCTTCAGCTCGCGATGACCGATCGTGATGAGGGACTCGAGAACGTTCTTCACCTGCTTGCGGCTCAGCTCATCACCGGCAGCTTCGGTGATGGCCTGGATCAGGCCGCTCTTGCTCAACGTCTTCTTCGCGCCGCCCCCGGCCGTCTTCTTACTTGCCATGGCACTCTCCTCGGACATGAGCTCGCGCGCGACACCTCGCCGCGCACAGCCTCAGTGAACCTTACACACGACACAGGACAAAAAAAGACAAAACTGCGGGGAGAAATAGCGATTTCTGAGACGGGGCATCGCGCGGACCCCTGAAAGACCGCGCCGGAGCGGTGCGCCAGAGGGGCAACCCGCCGCCGGGAAGGGCGGCGGCGCGGCGCCGTCGAGGGCCGGAGAGCGTCAAAAAACGCCTGGAATCGCGCGGTTTTGCGCGCTCCACGGTCCTGCGTGCGCCGCCTGGGGCGGCCGCGGAGGCGGCCGCCGCGACCTGGGCATACCCGCGGAGAGGCGCGGGACAGGCCCTCAGCCGGCGCGCAGCTCGTCGAGCAGCGCCCGGGCCGCCTCGAGCGAGCCGTCCTCCGAGACGGACTTGTCGAGCATCAGGCGCGCTTTCCGGCGGTCGCCGGCCGCGAGCGCCATCGCCCCGAGATGGTAATAGGCGAGCGCCCGCGCGGCGGGCGTCGTGCCTCCGTCGCCGGGCTCGGGGGAAATCTTCATCAGGGTGACCGCGCGGTAAGCGCGCGCGGCGATGTCCTCCTCCCCCAGCCCGAGCGCGCTTTCGCCGAGCTCCATGGCGATCTCGCCGTTCTGAGGATCGTTCTCGAGCGCCCTCGTGAGCGCCGTGAGCGACTCGTGGAGATTGCCCTCGGCGTCCTCGATCCGCGCGACGCGGTGGTAGACGGCGCCGAGGTGCCGCGAGCGACGCCCCTTGGCAGCCACGATGAGCTCGGCGGTGACAGCGCGCGCCTCCCTAGAGTCGCCCGCGGCGATCAGCGCGTCCACGAGCAGGAGGGCGACATCGTTATCTTCGGGGCGCAGGGAGCGCGCCTCCCGGAGCGCCGCGGCCGCTTGCGCGGCGTCGCCGACGTCGAGCAGCAGGCGGCCGGCGGCGACGAGGAGCGTGAAGCGGCCGGCCACGTCGGACGCCGCGGCGGCGTCCTCGAGCGTGATGGCGGCGAGCTCGCGGTTCGCGCCGATCTCGGCGTAGAGCGCGCGCAGGCGGTCGCGGATCTCGGTGTTGCCCGGCGCGGCGCGGAGCGCGCGCTCGAGCCCGCCGCGGGCGTCGCCCAGGTGGCCCGCGCGCGCGCACGCGCCGGCCAGGAGCAGCGCCGTGGCGACGAGGGCGTCGCCCTCCTCGAGCGCGATGAGCCTGCGGTAGACGGCGCTCGCGGCGTCCCACCGCGCGGCGGACTCCTCGAGGCCGGCGAGCGCCTTGAGCGCGGCGCGGTCCTTGGAGTCGGCGTGCAGGAGATCGCCGAGGTGGGCGCGCGCGCGCTCGACGTCGCCAGAGCGCGCGAGGATCTCGGCGAGGCGCAGCCGGAGCGCGCGCGGCGAGGCGGCGCCCGCCGCCTCCGCCGCGGCCTCGCTGGGCGCGCCCGCGGCCTCGGCCTCGGCGGACCGCGCGCCCGCGTGGTCCGCGCGCGCGAGCGCCCGCTCGAGCTCGGCGACGAGCTCGCTTCCGTACTCGGCGCCGCCGAGCGCGTAGGCGCGCTCGAGATCGGCGAGGGCGCGGTCGCCCTGGCCGAGCGCGCCGTGGACCTCGGCCCGCGCGCGGTAGAGCCACGGGTCGTCCGGGCTCGCCTCGAGCGTCGCCGTGAGCGCGCGGGCCGCGCGGGCGTGGTCGGAGACCGCGCCGCACGCGTCGATGAGCGCGATCAAGACGTCGCGATCCCCGGGCGCGACGCGGAGGGCGCGCTCGAGGAGCTCGGCGGCCGCCGCGGCGTCGCCCGCGCGATCGCGGAGGATCTCGGCGGCGCGGCAGAGCGACTCGACGCGCGCCTCGTCGCCGTCGGCGCCGTGCGCCGTGAGCACGTGGAGCTCGGCGAGGGCGTGCCAGGCCTCGCGGGCCGCGTAGCGCGACGCGAGCTCCTCGCGGAGCCGGTCGTTCGCGGGGTAGACGGCGTACCCGGCCTTGAGGGCGGCCTCCGCCGCGGCGTCGTCGCCGCGCGCGCCGTGCAGCTCGGAGAGCTCCAGGGCGAGCTGGGCCGCCTCGCCGCCCTGCTCGGTGCGCAGGAGCTTCTCGAGCGCGTCGATGAGGTCGTCCGCGCTGTCGCGCTTCCGGCTGAGGCGCACGAGCGCGCGGAGCACGTCGCGGTTCGCGCCGTCCCAGTCCGCGGCCCCGAGGTAGACGTCGCGCGCGCCGCGATCGTCGCCGCGCTGCTCGAGGAGGGCGCCGAGGCGCATCGAGATCGACGCGATCGACGCGACGTCCGCGCGATCCTTGGCGGCGTCGAGCTGCAGCGCGAAGAGCTCGCCGAGCTCGTCGGTGCGGCCGGCCTCCTCGAGCATGGTGGCGAGGAGGATGGCGGCCTCCACCTGGGTCGGATCCTCGTCGAGGATGTCGCGGAGCAGGGCCGCCGCCTCCTCCGGCGACTCCCGCGCGAGGAGGCGCGCGCGCTCGAGGCGCAGCGCGCAGCGCTCGGACAGATCGTCGACGAGGGGCGCCGTCTCCTCGAGCAGCGCGGCGAGGCGCGCGGCGTCGCCGCTCCGCCGGTACACGCCGGCGAGGGGCGTCCAGATCTCGCGCTCGGCGGGCTCGCGGGCGCGGAGCTCCTCGTAGAGGCGCGCCGCGCGAGAGAGGTCGGCGAGCGGGCCGGCGGCGAGCTCCGCGGCGTGCAGGAGCAGCGCGCGCTCCTCCTCGGGCGCCGAGGCGCGCGCGGCGCGCTCGCAGAGCGACGCGGCGGCCGCGAGATCGCCGGCCTCCTCGCGGAGCTCGGCGAGCGCGACGAGCGCCCACGCGGAGCCGGACGGATCGGACGTTTCGGACGATTCGGACGATTCGGACGTAGATCGCGCGCCCGAGCCGACGATGCGTTGCAGGATCGACTCGGCCAGCCCGCGATCGCCGAGCGCGCGGGCGGTGCGGACGGCCTCCTCGAGGACCCCGGGGCCCTCGATCTCGGCGAGGAGCAGCAGCGCGTCCACGAGGGCGCGCGGCCGCCCGCTCTGCCGTGCGAGGCGCTCGAAGAGGCGGATCGCGCGCGGGTTCCTCGGATCGGCGCGGAGCGCGTCGCGCAGGATCGCCTCGGCCCGGTCCGGATCGGCGTGGAGGTCGAGCGCCTCTTCGAGGAGCGAGATCGCCGGATCGACCTCCGCCGCGTCCGCCGCGAGCAGCGCGGCCAGGCGGTACCGCGGCGCGGCGCGATCCGCGCCGCCCGCGGGGGCGGCCGGCGCGTCGGCGAGGTCGATGCGCTTGCGGAGGACGTCCGCCTGCGCGGCGCGATCGCCGAGGCGCGCGTAGATGGCCTCGAGCGAGCTCCACAGCTGCTCGATGTCGGCGCCCGCGTCGCGGCCCGCGCGGGCGTGGGAGGGCGCGCCGGCCGCGATCTTCGCCTCGGCGCGGCGGTAGACGGCCGCGGCGCGCTCCTGGTCGGCCGGCGAGAGCTCGAGGGCGCGGCCGAAGCGGAGCAGGAGCGCGACCTCGTACGGCTCGGAGGCCGCCCGGGCGACGAGCCGCTCGACGAGGTCGAGGTACCGCTGCGTCTGGCCGGAGCGGCGCGCGAGCTCGAGGGCGGCGTCGTGCGCGGCGCCGGCGCCGGGCGTGAGATCGAGGGCCCGCAGGCGGGCCGAGAGCGCGAGCTCCGGGCGATCGAGCGGGCCTTCGTAGAGCGACGCGAGCTCGCCGAGCGACGCGGCGGCGTCCTCGGCGGGCCCCTCGGCAGGGCCGGCGAGCCGCGCCTCGAGGGCGCGCGCGAGCAGGTCGTGGCGCCCGCGGGCGCGCAGCGCGGCGAGGAGCTTCTCGTGCTCGGCGTCGCTCTCGCGCGCCGCCTCGAAGGCGGACTCGACGTACTCCGCCTCGCGGTCGGGCGCCCCCTGCCGGCGCGCGATCTCGCCGAGCGCGAGCAGGACCTCGGCCCGGCTGAACGAGGTGGAAGACGGGAGGCCCACGCTGGAGCGCGTCGGCGGCATCGTGCTGCGGCGCACGCCGACGAGCCCCTCGCCCTCGTCGCGGGGCCGGCGCGCGACGAGCAGCAGCGCGCGGTAGGCGCGGTGCGCGCGCTCGAGCTGGCCGTCCTCGAGGGCGAGGCCGGCGAGGCCGTGGAGCGCGTCGGGGTGCGCGGGGTCGACGCGCAGCGCGAGGTCGAACTCCGCCATCGCGCGGGCGCGATCGCCCGTCGCGAGCGCGACGCGGGCGAGCTCGTGGTGGACGAGCGCGCGCTCCTTGGGGCGGCGGGCGCCGAAGTCGGCGATGATCCCGCGCAGGGCCGCGGTCGCGTCGTCGGTCCTGCCGGCGGCGGAGAGGGCGCGGCTCCGCGCGAGGCGCAGCGAGAGGTCGTCCGGCGCGAGCGCGATGGCCTCGTCGAACAGCGGGATCGCGGCGGCGGGCGAGCCGCCGCGCGTGAGGTAGAGGTCCGCGGCCTCGCGGAGGAGCGAGAGCCGGGCGGGCGCCTCGTCGGCGCGCGCGGCGTCGCCCGCGATGAGCGCGGCCAGGGCGCTCCAGGCGCCCGAAGCGCGGTAGAGGTACGCGAGCCGCTCGCGGAGCGGCGCGGGCTGCGCGGCGCGGGGCAGCGCTCGCTCGAGGGCGGCGCGGGCGCGATCGGCCTCACCGGCCTCGAGGTAGGCGTCCGCGAGGCGGAGCGCCGCCTGGTGAAGCTCGTCGGGCGCCGCGCCGGCGCAGAGCCGCTCGAGCGCCTCGGCGGCGGCCGCGTGCTCGCCGCGACGCGCGAGCAGCCGGGCGAGGGCGTCGAGCGCCTCGACGGACCCGATGTCCGCGGCGCGGCGGTAGCTGGCGATCGCGCGCTCGGGCTCGTTGAGCTCGTGCTCGGCGAGGGACGCCGCCTGGAGCCAGAGCTCGGCGGCCGCCGCGCCGGCGTCCGCCGACCCGCGCGCGGCCGCCTGCTCCTCGCGGAGCAGCATGAGCTCCCGGTGCAGCCCGCCCGCCTCGAGGAGCGAGGCGAGCCTGTCGATCGACGCGCCGTGCCCCGGGCTCTCCGCGAGGTTCCGGCGCAGCAGCGCGATCGCCTCGGACGCGCGCGTGGCGTCCGCGAGGAGCTCCGCGGCGTCGTAGCGGAGCGCGACGCGGCGATCGAGATCGCCAGAGACCTCGATCTGCAGCTCGCGCAGGCGCACGAGCTCCTCGCGCCGCCCGGCCGCCCGGAGCAGCGCGGCGAGGCTCTCGCCGACCGGCTCGTCCGTCGGATCGTCCGCGAACAGCCCGCCGTAGAGGGCGATCGCCTCGCCGGGCTCCGCCGCCTCGGCGGCGACGCGCAGCAGCCGGCGCCGCTCGCTCGGCGCGAACGGGAGCGCGGCGCCGCGCCGGCACAGCGCGACGATCTGCGGCCTGTCACCCGCGCCCTCGAGCATGCCGACGAGCGCGTCGATCGCCCAGAGGGCGGCGCGCGAGGCCGGCCACGCGCCGGGCGCAGGGGGCTGCTCCTCCTCGTCGGCGAGGCGCTGCACGGCGATCTCGAGGAGCTCCGCCGCGATCTCGCGGGCCCGCGCCGCGTCGCCCGCGTCGCGCGCCGCCTCCACCGCCTCGCGGTAGAGGGCGAGGTCGTGCCCGGTCGCCGCGGCGAGCCGGAGCAGCGTCGGGACGAGCGAGGGCCCGCGCCGCCGCCGCAGGAGCTCCGCGAGATCGAGCAGGATGGCGCGGTTCCCCGGGTCGTGGAGGAGCGCGCGCTCGAACGCGCGCTCGGCGGCGTCCTCGTCGGCGCGCGCGTCGCGGTGCCAGCGGCCCACGCGGGCCGTGAGGTCGCGGAGCGTGGCGGCAGGGACGTCGCCGCGGCGCTCGAGCTCGGGCAGCGCGTCGGCGATCGTGCGCCAGCGGCCCGCGAGGTCCGTGAGCCGCAGGAGGCCCTCGGGCGGCTCGGCGCCGGGCGACAGGAGGAACGCGCGGAAGGCGAGCTCGAAGGCGCCCTCCCGGTCGTCGCCCCGCTCCTCGAGCAGCGCCGCGGAGGCCTTCAGGATGGCGACCCGCTCGGCGTCCGTCCCGGCCGCGGCGAGCCGCGGCTCGAGCAGCGCGATCTGGCCGCGCCAGTCGTCCGCGTCGGCGCAGATCTCGAGCAACGCGCCGACGGCGGCGACCAGCGCGCCGCGGTGCTCGGCCGACGCCGGGTCGATGCGGCCGAGCAGCTCCTCGAGCCCCGCGCGCGGCGCAGGCGAGCGCGCGGCGCGCTCGCCCCCTTCGGCCGCCCCCCACTCGCCCTCCCCGCCAGAGCCCTCGAGCCCCGCGCGGCGCGCGTCCCGCTCGGCCTCGTGCGCGCGGCGGTAGCCCTTCACGGCGAGCTCCCACGCGAGCGTGCGATCGCGGTGCGTGTCGCCGAGGCGCAGGAAGAGCTCCACGCTGCGCGCGGCGCCCGCCCCGCCGGGGAGCGCGCCGGCCGCGGACGCCTCGACCTCGAGCAGCGCGACGAGGTCGCCCCAGCGCTCCGCGCGCGTGTAGAGCGCGGCCAGCGCGTCCCCGCTCTCCGGGTCGGGCGCGAGCTCCTCGCGGATGCGGCGCCAGGTGGCGATGGCCTCGTCGGCGTCGCCGAGCTCGCGCTCGAAGAGCCGCGCGACGCGCCCGAGATCGCGCCGGCCGCCCGCGCCGCCGCGCACGGCCGCGCGGCGCTCCAGCACGACCGTGAGCTCGCGGTACCGCCCGCCCTCCTCGAGGAGCGCCGCGAGGCCGTCGAGCGCCGCGAGATCCTGGCGGTCGTCGACGAGGCGCGCCGAGTACGCCGCGATCGCCCGCGCCTCGTCGCCGAGCCGCGAGGAGGCGAGCCGCGCGAGCTCGCCGAGGGCCTCGCGCCGCGCCGCCGGGTCCGTCTCGATCGCGGCGAGCGTGTCGAGCACGTCGCACCGCTCGGCGACGCGGTCGGCCTCCGCGAAGAGCCGATCGAGCGCGCGGGCGGCGTCCCGCGCGGCCTCCGCGTCGCCGCTCGCCTCGGCGAGCGAGAAGAGCCGGCGGAAGAGCGCGATCGCCCCGTCGGCGTCGCCGAGCCGGTCGCGGCGGAGGAGCGCGGCGTCGCGCACGAGCGAGAGCGCCTGCCGCGCGTCGCCGGCGCGCGGCTCGGCCGCGGCGAGGACCTCGGCGAGGCGGTCGTGCCGGCCGAGGCGCTCGGCGAGCTCGGCGAGCTCCGCGCGATCGCCGGCCTCCGACGGCCTGAGCTCGACGAGCTCGGCGAGCCGCGCGAACGCGCCCGGCTCGTCGCCGAGCGCGTCGCGGCGGAGCCGCACGATCTCGCGCAGCAGCGCCGGGCGGTCGCCGGCGTCGGCGCCCTCGAGCTGGATCTCGAGCACGCGCACGAGGTCCGTGGGCCGCGCCTCCTCGCGGTAGTGCTCCGCGAGCAGCGCGGCCGACCGCTGCCGCGCGGCGAGCGCGCCGGCGGGCGCCTGCTCGGCCGGCAGCGCCCCGAGGATCCGCTCGAGCAGCGCGAAGGCGTCGACGGGGCGCGGCGCCGCGCGGGCGGCGCGCGGCGCCGGGGGCGCGTCGAGGAGCCGCTCGACCACGGGGAGCGCCGACGCGGCGTCGCCGACGCCCTCGATCCAGAGGAGCGCGACGCGCTCGCGGAGCCGATCCGCGGCGTCGCCGGAGAGCCTCGGCAGCTCGGCCGACAGGAGATCGATGAGCGGGCGGTGCCTGCCGTGCCGCTCGTAGAGCCGCTCGAGCGCGGCGCGGGTGCGCGCGTCGCCCTGGAGCGGCAGGAGCTGCTCGAGGTAGCGCATCGTGCGCTCGCCGTCGCCGGCGAGGTCGCGCGCGACGGCCGCGGCGTCCTCCAGCAGGAAGACGCGCTCGTCGGCCGCCGAGGTGCGATCGAGCATCCCGTCGTAGAGCGCGAAGAGGTCCTCCCAGCGCTCGGCCGCGTTGTAGGCGAGCTTCAGCCGCTCGAAGCCCCAGAGCGAGCCGGGCACGAGCTCGACGAGCCGGCGGAGCAGCGCGAGGGCGGCCTCCGGCGCGTCGAACCACTCCTCGTGGTGCTCGACGGCCCGCCGGCCGATCTCCTCGACGATGTCGGGCGGGAGCCCCGCGCCCGCGTCGAGCGCCGCGGCGTGCGCGGCCGCGACGCGCTCGGGCTGCTTCGCCCGGCGGCCGAGCTCCTCGATCCGATCCCAGAGGGCGAGCTCGCCCGGCAGCTCGGAGACCGCGCGCAGGGCGACGTCGAGGCCGCGCGGCGCGTCGTGGTCGTGGTGATCGAGCAGGCGCTCGAACCAGCCGCGGCGGACGGCGGCGCGCTGCGCGGCCGCGAGGCTGCCCGCGTCGAGCAGGGCGCCCGGCGCGGCGTCCGCCGGCGAGCTCGCGAGGAGCGCCTCCAGCAGCGCGACGCGCGCCTCGGGATCGTCGAGCGCGTCGCACGCGCGCTCGAGGAGGAGCGCCGCGCGCGCCTGCGTCTCGGGGCGCCCGAGCGCGCGCTGCACGATCTCGATCACCGCGGGCTCGATCGTCCCGGCCTCGATCGCGGGCGCGACCGCGTCGAGCGCGTCCGCCGGCCGATCCAGCCGATCGAAGAGGAGCGTCGCGAGCTCGACGTCCAGCGCGACGCGCGCGCTGCCCTGGCTCCGGTCGCGGCGCGCCGCGAGCACCTCCGCCGCGCCCTCGTGATCGCCCACCTCGGCGAGGAGGCGCCCCCGCGCCGCGAGCGCGTCGTCGTTCTCGGGATCCGCCTCGAGCAGGCGGGCGTAGAGCGCCGCGGCCGCCGCGCGGTTGCCGATCTCCTCTTCCCACGCGGCCCACGCGGAGAGCGCCCTCGGGCGCTCTCCCTCGTGCCCGCGCTCCACGAGGAGCGTGAAGAGCCAGCGCCGGTCCACGCGGCGCGCGAGCGTGTCGGGGCTCTGCGCCAGGAACGCGCGGAACGCCTCCAGCGCGGCCGCGTCGAGCGCGCCCGGCGCGGCGTCGCCGTCGTCCTGGGGCGAGAGCAGGCGCCGGTAGACGGACGCGGCGTCGTCCTGCCGCTCGGGATCGGCGGCGAGCACGCGCGCGAGCGCCGCCTCGATCGCCCGGGCGCGCGCCGCCGCCTTGCCGGCGGCCGCGCTCCCCTCCCCCTCGGCCCTCATGCGATCGCGCAGATCGAGCGCGGCGTCGACGAAGCGCGACGTCGCGCGCGCCCGGATCGCCGCGTCCTCGAGCGCCGCGAGCGCGGCGAGCGCCTCGTCGTCGGACGTCGCCGTCTCGATCAGGACCTCGCAGACGGCCGCGAGCCGGGCCCAGGCCCCCTGCCCGCGGTAGAGCGCCGCGAGGCGGGCGGCGGCGTCGCGGTGCTTCGGCGCGACGGAGAGCACGCGCTCGTAGAGCTTCTGCGCGCGCTCCGGATCCGCGAGCGGCCCCTCGGCGAGCCCGGCGGCGCGCTGCCAGGCCGTCACCGCGGCGTCGAGATCGCCCGGAGCGGCCTGCGCCGCCGGGGCGTCCGCCGCGCGCGCGGCGTCGGGCGCGTCGGGCGCGCCCGCGACGCGGATGCCGAACGCCGCGAGCTCGCCGAGGCGCTCCAGCCCGAGCGCCTCGTCCTGGGGATCGCCCGCGGCGGCGACGCGCCGCTCGAGCACCTCGCGGAGCAGCGCCGGATCGCCCGCGGACAGCGCGAGCGCCTCCATCGCGGAGAGGGCGGCGCCGTCGAGCGCCGCGCCGCTCGAGAGGATCGCGCGGTAGTGCGCGACCGCGCTCGGGACCTCCCCGCCCCTCGCGGCCGCGTCCGCCATGCGCAGCTCGTGGGCGACGCGCGCGTCGGGCGCCACGCCCGGGAGCCGCTCGGCCAGCGCGCCGTAGAGCGCGCCCCACGCGTTGCCCGCCGCGTACGTCTCGAGCAGCGCCTCGTACGCCGCGTCGTCGCCCGGGTCGTCCTCGATGGCCGCGCGGTACGTCGCGGCCGCCCCGGCGAGGTCGCCGACGTCGCGGCGCTGGATGGTGCCGATCGCGTGCAGGAGCTCGCGCCGCCGCGCGGGCGCGCACGGCTGCGCGAGCGCCTCGCGGTAGAGCGCGAGCCGCTCCTCGGGGCTGCCCTGCTCGCGCAGGAGCGCGTCCACGCGGGCGATGAGATCGAGCGACGAGGGCTCGAAGGCGAGCGCGCGGCGGTAGAGGGCGAGCGCCTGCGTCACGTCGCCGCTCGCGAGCAGCGCCTCGCCCGCGCGCCGCGCGAGGTGCGACAGCGCCGGGCTGTCCACGGCGCGATCCCCGAGCGCCCCCGCGAGCGCCGGCGCGCGGCGCGCGGACTCGCTGCCGTGCTCCGTCAGCCGCTCGACCTCGGCGACCCACCGCGCGAGCCGCTCCGGCGCGTGCGCGGTCGCGAGCGAGAGCCCGCGCGCCGAAAGATCGAGCGCCTTCTTCGGGTCCCTGAGCTCGCGCTCGGCCACGGAGGCCGCCTCCTCGAGCGCCGCGAGCCTGCCCGACACGTCGGCCGGCGCCGGCGCGGACGCGCCGGGGGCCCACACGACGGGCCCGAGCTCCGCCTTCGTCTCGAGCACGCGCACGAGCAGCGGCGCCGCCTTCTCTGCCCGCGCGATCGGCTCCAGCACCGCGCAGGCCGCGAGCCGCTGATCGTCGGTCAGCAGCAGGTGGGAGCTCTGCCGCGACGATTCCGCGGCGGCGGCGCCGTTGCCCGGGGGCGCGCCCAGCATCTTCTCGACCGCGAGCCGGCTCGATCGGTCGGTCGGATCGAGCGCGAGCGCCTCGCGGTACGCGGCGATCGCGCCGGCCGGATCGTCGAGCCGCGCCATGCGGACCGCGCCGATCCGGGCGAGCACCGAGGCGCGGTCCTGCCCGGCCGCGAGCTCGGCCTCGGCCTCGAGGAGCGCCTCGAGCTCGGCCCAGCGCCGCTCCTGCTCGAGCAGCGGGATGAGCCGCGCGTGCGCCTCGCGCGACGCCCCGAACGCCGCGAGGTAGCGGCGCCAGGCGGCGACGGCGGCGGGCAGATCCGCGAGCCGGGTGCGCAGCTCGGCCGCGCGGAAGGCGAGCTCCCGCGCCGCGCGGCGGTCCGGCTCCGCCTCGGCGCGCCGCTCGAGGACCCACGCGAGGCCCTCGTGCGCCGAGGTGGCCTCGTACAGCCGCTCGAGCGCCGCGAGCGCGCCCGGCTCGCGCGAGGAGCCCGACTCCGCGAGCCTGCGGTAGGCCGCGATCGCGCCCGCGGCGTCGCCGAGCTCCTCCTCGTAGAGGCGCGCGAGCCGCTCCGCCGCGGCCTCGCGCGCCTCGGCCTCCGGCTCGGCCCCGGCGAGCCGCTCGAGCGCGCCCGCGAGCCCGCGCGCGTCGCGCTCGCGCTCGCAGAGCTTCGCGAGCCCGCGGGCCGCGCGCCGCGCGGCCGCGTCGTCGGGCTCGCCGTCGAGCGCCTGCTGGAACGACGCGCGCGCCTTCCTGCCGTCCCCGAGGCCCTCGTACAGCTCGCCGAGCTCGGCGGCGACGCGGGCCTTGAGCGGCTTGTCCTTGGCGCCGGCCGACGCGCGCACGAGCACGCGCGCCGCGTCGGCCTGGCGGTCGAGCGCCGACGCGAGCGCGACGAAGCGCTCGCGCACCGCCTCGTCGGACGGGTCGACTGCGAGGATCTGCTCCGACAGCGAGAACGCCGACGCGAGATCGCCGAGCCGCTGGAACTGCAGCTCGACGAGCCGCTTCTGCACCTCGACGCGGCGCGGCCCGCGCAGGTTCTCGATCTGGAGGGCCATCATCCGCGCCGCCTCCTCCGCGTCCCCGCGGCGCGCGTGGGCCGCCTCGAGCGCCGCGGCCGCGCGCACGAGCACGGTCTTGCGCGCGAGCAGGGCCTCACCGGCGCGGAGGGCGGCCTCGTGGTCCGGGCTCTGCGCGAGCACCTCCTCGACATGGGGCAGCGCCCGCTCGAGCTCCTTGAGCGGGCCGCTGTAGAGGTCGATGAGCCGCGCGCGGATCTCGAGCGCGTCGGGCGGCGGCGCCTCCGCGGTGAGCGCCTGCTCGAGCATCCTCGCGATCTCCTGGTTCCGCCCGGCGCGCGCGTAGCGCGCCTCGAGCTCCCAGCGCGCCGAGGCGTCGCCGGGGTCGACCTTGAGGATCTGCTGGAGCAGCTTGATCGCGCGCTCCTCGTCGCTCGCGCCGTTTGCGTTGACGTCGACGAGCTCGAACGCGCGGCGGAGCAGCGACAGCTGCTCGGCGCGGTCCGCGCGGTGGCCCGCCGCGAGGGCGTAGAGGTCCGCGAGCTTCGCCGGCTCGTTCGCCTCCTGGAGGACGCGCTCGAGCCGGAAGAACGCCTCCTGGTGCGAGGGCAGCACGGCGAGCGCCCGCTCGAGGTAGGGGCGAGCGCCGCCGGGGTCGCCGAAGGAGTCGGCGAGGAACTCGGCGGCGCGCACGAGGACCTCGGCCTGGGCGGCCTGCGGGAGCATCCCGAACCGCCGCTCGCCGACGAGGCGCTCGTAGGCGAACGCGAGCTCGGAGAACCGGTCGTGGCGGGCGGAGGCCTCGTGGAGCTTCGCCCACAGCTCCGGGTGCAGGCTCCCCTTGGCCGCCGCGGCCACGAGCACGTCGAGCGCGGCCGCCTCGTTGTCGATCCCCTGCTCGAGCGCGGCTTCGAGGTTGTCGATACGGAACGAGACGCGCGCGCTCTTCGTGTCCTGCTGCATGTGGATCCGGACCTCGGCTGGCGGTGGTGCAAGGGGCCGGCGTGCCGGCGCTGCCGTCGAACCTGCGCCCGCAGTGCGCTGCGGAGCGCTGCCCAAGGTAACAGGAGCGTTTCCCAAATGGGTAAATGGGCTCGGGGACGGGGCCGTGGCTCGGGCGGGAGGCCCGATCGTCGCGGGCGGCGGCCGCGCGCGGCGCGTGAGCGTGAGGGAGGGTGGAGTCGAGCACTGGCGGAGCAGAAGAGAGGAGGAGATGCGACAGCGGTGGCACGCGCGTTCGTCGGGGCGGCGAACCGCGGCGGGCTGCACGGCGGCGCTGCGGCGCCGATTGCGGGAGGGACGGGCTCAGGGAACTGCTGGGGTCGGCTGCACGGCTAGATGATCGCAACGACGGAGGGTGGCCACATCGACAGCGGGGTGCTCGGCCCTCGCATGGGGCTCCCGCGCTGGCGGCTTTCTCGACGGCGTGCGCCACGGGGCGTCTACGCTGGCCAGCGTGGTTCGCCCGACTCGCGCGCTGGTGCCCCCCGTCCTGGCGTGTCTCGCGGCCGCCGCGCTCTGCGCCTGCGCTTCCGGTGATGGCAGCGCGAGCCGGTCGCAGGCTCCGGCCGCCTTTGCCGTCGTCACGCCGCCGCCTGCGCCTGCGTCCGTCTCCGCTCCGGCCGAACCTCCGGAGCTGTCCCCCTGTGAGATGGCGGCCGAGCAGCGCGCCCGTGTGCCAGGGCTGCTCGAGGTTCGGTCCGTCGCGTTCTCGCCGGACGGCCGGACCCTCGCCTCGGGCGCCGAGGATCGTGCCGTGCGGGTCTGGAGCACCGCGACAGGGCGCGAGAACCGCAAGCTCGAAGGGCACACCCGCTCGGTCGCGGCCGTCGCGTTCTCACCGGACGGCCAGACGCTCGCCTCGGGCTCCGCGGACGAGACCGTGCGGCTCTGGAGCACCGCGACAGGGCGCGAGGAGCGCAAGCTCAAAGGGCACACGGGCGACGTCACGACCATCGCGTTCTCGCCGGATGGCACCACCCTCGCCTCGGGCTCGACCGACCAGACAGTGCGCCTCTGGAGCATCGCGACAGGCGCGCAGAGGAGCCTACTCGAGGGGCACACGGGCGCCGTCACGGCCGTCGCGTTCTCGCCGCACGGCAAGGTGCTCGCCTCCTCCTCGGAGGACGGGTTCATTCGTTTCTGGGCTGCCGGCGCCCCTTTGCTCTTCCTCCGAGCCGTCTCGCGCCGCGACGCTTCCTACGCTTACACACCGGGCTTGGCCCCCCTGATCGAGCTCCTCGGCCCCGAAGCCGACGCCGCGATCGGCATCCCGGTCTGCCGCGCCGGCGTCCTCAACTTCCCCTTCGACCTGTGCCGCGAGCGCTTCGAGGTGCGCGGTCTGGTCGCCAAGGTGCTCGCGGGCGATCCGTCCTACGCCGTTCCCTAGAGGGCATGCGCAGGCGTCCTACGCGTCACGTGGGCTCCGCGTCGCCAGCGACGAGCGTTACTTCGCCGCTTCGAAGCTGAGCCCGAAGCGGGCGCGGCGCGGCGCCGTGCCGGCGAGGTGGATCCTCTCCACGATGCGGCTCACGCACTGCTCGCTGTCGACCCCCGTGTAGCCGGCCAGCTTGGCAGCGCTATCCGGGCTGAGCTCGATGTCGAGCTCGGCGGGGGTCTTCGGCGGCTCGCCATAGCAATACGGCACCCGGCGCGACAGCACCTCCTCGAGCAAAGCGATCTCCTGCTTGCTCAAGGCCTTCGCGCTCTCCGCGTTCGCCTTCGCGATCACCCGCACCTTGGGCTTGCCTCCCAGGCGGAAGACGTCGCACGCGATCCGGCCCTGCTGCGACCTGTCGTTCGCGGCCTCGACCCGCGCCTTCGCCGCGTCGGCCTTCTTCTCGCGGTCGGTGTCCGTGTAGACCTTCACGAGCGAGCAGCACGCGCTCACCGAGCCGCTCGCGCACGCTCGATCCAGCGCCTTCTCGGCGATCGCCGCGTGAATCTTCGCCGGCTCGAGGTCCATGTGCAGCTCGCCGCGGTCCTCGCAGGCGGCGACGTCTCCCGCATTGCAGGCGCGGTCGAAGCTCTCGTCGACCTCCTTGTCGTGGCCGTCCTGCCTCGAGAGCGCCCGGCCGAGCGCGGCGCAGCTCTTCGCGCTCTTCTGGCACGCGGCGCGGAGCTCCTTCAGCTGTACCTCGCGCTTGTCACACGCGCTCTTCGCGCCGAGCTTGCACGCCTCGCCGAACGCCCGCAGCGCGGACCCGAGCGAGAACCCCGGGGTCGCCATGTCTTCCGCCTTCGCGTGGAGGTCGCCCAGCGTCTCGCACGCGGCCGCCTTGCCCGCCGCGCACTCGGTCTCGCAGGTCTCGATGTCCTGCGCTTCGCTGCACGTCTTCGCCGGAGCGGGGGCCGCGGTCGGCCCGGGCTCGGCGGGCGCCGGGCTCACGACCGGAGCAGGCGCCACGCCGATCGCCCAAGGGGGCGCCTGCGCGGGCGGGGCGGCCGCCGGCGGAGCCGATGGACCGCAGGCCAGGAGCGAAGCCGCGGCGCAGGACGGGAGCAGGACGGCAGCGAGGCGCATTTTCACGAGCGGCACCGTACAACCGTTCCGCGCTTGCGAGGCGGGAAAACCGGGATCCCTGGCGATGGGCAACTTGACCGGTGCTCCGCTGGACACCAGGAGATGCGTGGCATCCGCGCAGGGAAGCGTGCGCTCTACGCCGGTGGGAGCAGGGCGCCTTGGTCGTCGATCGCCGTGTCCGATTCGGCCTCGGCCGGGAGCAAAGGGACCTCGACGATGAACGTGGCGCCTGCGCTCGGCGCGCTCTCGACGCGGATGGTGCCGCCGTGAGCCGCGATGATCAAGCGAACGATGTAGAGGCCGAGGCCGAGGCCGCCGAAGTTGCGGACAGAGACGGCGCGCTCGAAGCGCTCGAAGATCCGGGCCTGATCGGCCTTGGCGATGCCCATGCCGTGATCGCGGACGACGAGCAACGCGCGATCGCCCTCGCGGCGCACGGCGACGTGAATGGGGCCTCCCGCGCCGTACTTGATCGCGTTGGACAGGAGGTTGATGAGGACCTGCTCGATGCGAGAAGGATCCCAGCTTCCAATGACGGGCTCGTCCAGCTCGAGCTCGGTGCGGCAGCGGGCGTCGTCGAGCTGCTGGTGCATGCGCTCGACGACCTCGCGCGCCAGGGCCGCCAGGTCGACCAGCGCGCGCGCGAGGGTCAGCCGGCCTGCGTTCAGGCGCGTGACGTCGAGCAGCTCGTTGACCAGGTGGGCGAGGCGCGCGATCTGGCGATCGAGGACCTTGATCGCGGCGTCGATGCGCTCCGGGGCGATCTCCCCGCGCCCATAGCGAGGCAAGAGCCGCGCGAGGAGGTGGGCCTGCATCTTCAGCGAGGTGAGCGGGGTCTTGAGCTCGTGCGAGGCGACGAGGAGGAACTCGTCCCGGCGCTCGATCGCCTGTTGGGCCTCGGCGAACAGGCGCGCGTTGTCGAGGGCGAGCGCGGCGCGGCTGCCCAGCTCCTCGGCAAGCCACAGGTCGGCGCGGCCATAGCGGCGCCGGGGCGCGGTCGCCAGCAGGGTCATGACCCCGAAGCGCCGGTCGCGCGCGAGGAGCGGGACGCGGAGGAAGGAGTGAACGCCGAGCCGCTCGAGGAGGGGCACCACGCGGACGTCGCCCACCTCGAGCCGGTCCGGCGCGGTCGCTGCCAGGGGCCGCAGCGCCTCGATCACCGCGCCGGCGAGCTCGGCCGGCACGCCCGCGGTGACCGCGGTGACCGTGGATCCAGCGGTGCCCTGGGCGAGGTCCACGTCGATGACGCACCGGTCGGCCAGCTCGGGGACCGCGAGGTGCGCCACGCTCTCGAGGGTCGCGCCGTAGCCGAGGGCCATCAGCTTGCAGCTCGCCTCGGCGAGGAAGCGCTCGGCGATCTCGGCCCGCTTGCGCTCGGTGATGTCGGTGGAAATGCCGCAAACGACGCCGGGCATGATCTCCTCGCCCAGAGGGAACTTGACCGACAGGAAGGTGCGCGGCTCGTCTTCTACCAGCGTCTCCTCCTCGAATTCCAGCGGCTCGCCCGCGTCGAGCACCCGCCGGTCGTTGGTCTGGAGCACCTCGACGCTCGCATTGCGAAAGAGCTCGGCGTCGGTCTTTCCGAGGAGCTCATCGCTCGGCAGGCCGAGGATGTTGGCCGCCTGGCGGTTGGCGAGCAGATACCGGCCCTCGCGATCCTTGAGGTAGATGGCCGCGGCGGAGTTGTCGACGATGGCCTGCAGCGTCGCCTGGTTGGCCTTCAGCGCCTGCTCCGCCCGCCGCCGCTCGGCGTTCTCCTGCTCGACCGTGGCATAGAGCATGGCGTTCTCGAGCGAGATGGCCGACTGCGAGGTGAGCAGCTCGAGCACGCTGAGCCGCCCTGGGGTGAACGCGCCGGCCACGAGCCCGTTCTCCAGGTAGAGCACGCCGAGCAGCCGGGCCTGCCGCAGGATCGGGAGGCACAGCACCGACCTCGGCCTCTTCTCCGTGAAATACTCGTCCTCGGAGAACGTGTGCTTGGCCGTGGCGTCGTCGAGCAGCACGCGATCGTGGCTGCGAAGGACGTAGTTGAGGATGGATTGCGGCAGCGCCCCCGGCGCCTCGCCCGCGTCGAACAGGCGCGCCGCGCCCCCGGACGCGGCGATCGCCGCCGCGGCCGACATGCGATCCTCCCGGATCAGGAGCACATAGCCTTCCTCGGCACCTGCGTGCTCGATCAGCGTGCGCAGGAGCATCTCGAGCAGGCGCGGGAGCTTGAGCTCGCCGGAGATGCTCTGAGAGGCCTTGACGACGGACAGGACGTCGAACTGCTCGGCCCGGACGGCGAAGGTGACGGTGGGGGCGATCGGCCTGCGCGGGGCGAGGTGCGGATAGCGCTGGTCGAGTTGCTCGACCTTGGCGTGGGCGCCCCAGCGAAAGTAGGCGGCGCGGGCGTCTCGCAGGTAGGCGACGGCGGGCGTGGGCAGGCCGCGCGCGCGGTAGAACCCAGCGGCGAGCTCGCAGGCGATGGCCTCGTGCTGGACGAAGCCGCCCTCCCGCGCCGACGCGATGGCCTGCTCGTAAAGCCGTATCGCGTCCGATTCCTGCCCGCGGAGCCGGGCGATCTCGGCGCGGATCAGGGCGTGCTTGTGGAAGAAGTTGTCGGGGCAGCTCGCGGCCCACTCGCCGAGCTGCCCTTCGCAGTCGACTAGACCCGAGGGGAGCCCCTCTGCCGGGGATGGCCGCGCCCCGTGTTGCTCATGCGGCGCGCGCGCGTCGCACGAGACGGCCGCGAGCGCCAGCGCGTAATAATAGCAGTTCTCGGCGATGAGCGCCGAGGGCTCGGTCCAGAGGGGGTGGTCGACGATCACGCGCGTCGCCGCGGCGAGCGCCTCGCCGGGAGGGCCGAGCACGAAGAGCGCCTGGGCCTTCATGCTGTCATGGAGGCCGCGAGCGCCCCGCAGCTGGCCCTCGTCGAGCCGCGCATCGAAGGCCGACGGGGCCAGATCGGAGCCGTCCACCGTCGCGTCGCCGACCGGCCTCCCTCGCAGCGTCTGGATCATGGCGTGGCCGCTGAGGAGGGGTCCGTGCGCGAACGCGTAATGCGTCCTGCGCACGAAGGCGAGGCGCTCCTCGACTTCGTGGAGCACGTCCTCCAGCGGCCCGCCGGAGAGCAGCTGGAACAGCGGGGCCCAGAGACAGTTGAAACACGCCATGTTCAGGTCGCCCGACTCGACCGCGGCGCTGAAACCGGCGCGCGTGTACGGAGCTGTCTCTCGGTAGTGGCGTGTCCAGAAGACGACGTGCTGTCCGAAGAGGGTGAACACCAGCGCTTTCATGGTGAGGAGGCCGCTCCTGTCCGCCAGGTCGTGGCCGACCTTTCCGAGCAGGTACGCTTCCCGGTATCGCCCGAGCCGCGGGCCGAGCATCCGCGCGAAGGCCGCATACGCATGGGCGGAGCTCTCGGCGTTGCCGTGGCGCAAACTGAGCTTCACCATGCGAACGACGGCGAGGCAGTGCAGGTCCTGGTCCACGAAGAGCGCGGGGCCGGCCACGCCGTGCAGCACGGCCATCAGGAGCTTGCTCGCCGGGTGCTCCATGGGGGGCAGGTGGAGCAGATCCTCGATCGCGCGGTCGCGCAGGGCCTGCCAGACGCTCTTGATCTCTTCTGTGACCTGGGCCTCGGTGGGATGGGGCGGAAGATCGATGTCCCAGGTGCGGAGCCACGAGAGCCCGATCTCCACGGCGTGGTCGCTCCGCCCGCGGGTCTGGTAGAAGGCGACCGCGAGCTCCACGACGGCGGCGCGCTCGATCTTGGCCTTCGCGTGCTCCAGGAGCTCCTCGAGGAGCCGCTCGGTCTCCTCGAAACCGCCGGTGACGTACGCGGCGCGCGCGCGCTCGAGGCTCAGGTCGTAGGTCAGATCGTGCCGGGTCTCCCAGCGCTCGCGGGGGTCTTTCGCGAGGAGGGCCACGCCGGCGGCGAAGAGGGCCGCGGCGAACTGGTAGGCGGCGGCGGCCTTGGCCTTCCTGCCGGCGCGGAGGTTGAGGGCGGCGAGCTCGTCGCGCTCCGCCTGGGAACGCAGGAGGACGGCGCCGCGGTTGAGGTGGTCCACGATGTCGAAGAGCGCGTCCTCGCGCTCCTCCGGGCGCCTTGCCCTCAGGAGCAGCTGGCCGATCCGGAGGTGCACCTCGGCGAGCTGTCCCGCCGGGATGAGCGAATAAGCGGCCTGCTGAACCCGGTCGTGGAGGAAGCGGTAGGAGGACCCTCTCCGGCAGACGAGCAGCCCTTCCCGCACGGCGTCCTCGAGCGCCTCGCGGAGCTCTTCCGCCGGGCGGCTCGCGACGATCGCGAGGGCGTCGAGATCCGCGCTGCTGCCGAGGCACGCGGCGAGCTTGAGCGCGTCGCGCGTGGGAACGGGGAGCCGCTTCAGCTTGCCCACCATCAGCTCGACGATGTTGTCGGTGAAGCCCTTGTCGCGGATGGCGGCGAGGTCCCACTGCCAAGCGCCCTCGTCGGCGTCGAAGGTGATGAGCCCCTCTTCGTGCAGGGTGATGAGGAACTGGAGCACGAAGAACGGGTTGCCTCCGGTCTTCTCGTAGACGAGCCGGGAGAGCGGCGCGGCCGGGGCGTGGACCGCCTCGGCGACGAGGGCGCCGACGTGGGCGAGGGAGAGCGGCGCGAGAGCGATGTCGTCGACAGGGACGCCGTGCTTCTGCGCCTCGGCCAGCGCGAGCCGGAGCGGGTGCGCGGGGCCGACCTCGTTGTCGCGGTAGGCGCCTATCAGCAGCAGGTGCGCGGCGTCGGCGCGGGTGGCGAGCTGCTCGAGCAGCTGGAGGCTGGCCGCGTCGGCCCACTGGAGATCGTCGAGGAACAGCGCGACGGGGTGCTCCTTCTGGGCGCACGCCGCGACGAACCGCTGGAGCGTCGCGTGCAGCCGGCTCTGCGCCTCGGCGGGCGGGAGCTCGGGCACGGGCGGCTGGGGGCCGAGGAGCAGCGCGAGCTCGGGGAGCAGGTCGGCGAGCAACCCGCCGTTCTGGCCGAGCGCCTCGCGGAGGCGCTGCCGCCAGCGCTCGGCCTGCTCCTCGCTCGCGCACAGGATCTCCCGCGAAAGCGCCCGGAAGGCCTGGATGAAGGCGTGCAAGGGGATGTCGCGCTTCAGCTGATCGAACTTGCCGGAGAGGAAGAAGCCCCGCTCGCGCACGATGGGCCTGCGCAGCTCGGCGACGAGCGACGATTTTCCGATGCCCGAGTAGCCTGACACGAGCACGAGCTCGGGCCGGCCGCTCGCGACCACGCGCCCGAACGCGGCGAGCAAGGCCGCTAGCTCGCGCTCGCGGCCGTAGAGCCGCTGCGGGACCTGGAACCGAGCGGGGACGTCGCGCTGGCCGAGCGGAAAGGCCTCGATGGTGCCGCTCGCGCGCAGCCGGCCGACGCACCGGTCGAGGTCGTACCGCAGGCCGAGCGCGCTCTGGTAGCGCGCCTCGGCGGCCTTGGCGAGCAGCTTGAGCACGATCGCGGACAGCTGCAGGGGAATCAACGGCACGAGCGCGTGCGGCGGCCGCGGCGCCTGGGCGATGTGGCAGTGGACCCACGCGACGGGGTCGCTCGCATGGAAAGGCAAGGTGCCGGTCAGCATCTCGTAGAAGGTGACGCCGAGGGAATAAAGGTCCGTGCGCTCGTCGATCCAGCGGTTCATGCGGCCCGTCTGCTCGGGCGCCATGTACGCGAGCGTGCCCTCGATGAGCCCGTCGTATGCGAGCTCCTCGGCCTCGCGGGGCGAGAGGGAGGCAATGCCGAGATCGGTGATCTTCACCTCCCCGGTGTCGGGGTTGTGGAGCAGGTTCTGGGGCTTGATGTCCTTGTGAATGACGTGCCGCCGGTGCAGCTCGGCGAGCGCGCCGGCGAAGCCGATGGCCAGGGGCAGGAAGCGCTCGATCGGCATGGGGCCACCGAGGCCCCGGTCGAGCGAGCGACCACCGAAGTCCTCCAGGACCAGGGTCACCTGATCGCGGAACGTCTCGATCCCGTAAGCCTTGACGACGACCGGCGACTCGAGCGCCCTGGCGATCTCGAGCTCGTGCTGCAGGCGCCCCAGGGCGCGCGGGCTCGCGTGGTCGCGCCGCAGGGCCTTGAGCACCACCGGCAGGCCGTCCTCCTCGCGTCTCGCGCGATAGAGGATCGTATCCGCACCTCGGTGCAGCACCTCCAGCACGCGGTAACGTGGGCTATCGGACATATATGGAAGGGTCGAGCGCCGGAGCGGCCCCGAGGCGCCGGCCGATGTGCGATGTTGGCAAAAGGACCGCGCTTTGCCACGGGAAACGGCGGCGCAATCCTGGGTCGGCTCGCCCGCGACGCCCCGTCATGCCCGGCGAGCCGGACAGACGCCGCGCCGGCGCGGAGGTCGTGACAGGAGAGGACGTTCTTTCAGCGGCGCAGCTCCTGCGCTCGAGTACGCTCAGGGTCCCTGTCGAGCGATTCGGTGATGCTCACTCTACCCAGCTATCACTCCGTCAGCAGTTTCGATCCGAGAGGCGACTCCGCCCGATACCGCGCCGTCCGCGCGGACGACGGCGCCCCCGTGGTGCTCAAGGTGCTCGGCGCGGGCGGCTCGCGCACCGTGGACCGCGCCCGCGTCAAGCACGAGTACAAGCACATCGCGCGAATCGAGTCCGAGCGCGTCGTCAAGGTCTACGGCCTCGAGGAGCACGACGGGGAGCTCGTCCTCGTCCTCAAGGACACCGCCGGCGACGAGCTCGAGAGCTACCTCGCGGCGCGCGGCGGTCTCGACGTGAGCAGGTGCCTCGAGCTCGCCATCTCCATGGCCGAGGCGGTGCGCGTGCTCCACGGACACGGGATCGTGCACGGCGCCGTCAGGCCGAAGAGCTTCCTCGTCTCCGGCGACGGTCAGGCCCGGATCCTGAACTACGGGGTTGACGCCGCGGTCACGCGGGAGCGCGAGTCGCTCTACAGCGATGCTGTCGTCTCCGACGTGCTCCCTTACATCTCGCCCGAGCAGACCGGCCGGATGAACCGCAGCGTCGACCACCGCACCGATCTGTACTCGCTCGGCGTGCTCTACTATCGCATGCTCACCGGGGCCGTCCCCTTCCAGGCGAGCGACCCGCTCGAGCTCATCCACGCCCACATCGCCCACATCCCCGAGCACCCCGCGGCGCGAAACGCCGCCGTGCCCGCCGCGCTCGGCGATGTGGTCATGAAGCTGCTCTCCAAGAACGCGGAGAACCGTTATCAATCCGCGAGCGGTCTCCTCGCCGACCTTCACGAGTGTCGGCGGCGCCTCGACCATGGCCAGCTCCATCGCTTCGACCTGGGCCAGCGCGACGCCGCGTACATGCTCCAGATCCACCAGAAGCTCTATGGTCGCGAAGAGAGCATCGAGCGCCTCACCGAGGCGTTCTTCGGGGTCCTGGGCGGCACGCGCAAGATCGTCCTCGTCTCGGGCTACTCCGGCATCGGGAAGTCCTCCCTGGTGCAGGAGATCCTGAAGCCCCTCGCGCGCGAGAAGGGCTATTACATCACCGGCAAGTACGACCAGTTCAATCGGGACCGGCCCCTCGGCCCGGTGCTCCAGGCGTTCGACGCGCTGCTCCGGCAGATCCTGTCCGAGAGCGAGGCGCGCATCGCGCGCTGGCGAGCGGCGATGATCGAGGGGCTGGGGAGCAACGCGCAGGTCATCTGCGAGGTCCTCCCGGCGCTGGAGTTCCTCGTCGGCGAGCAGCCGCCGGTGCCCTCCCTCGGCCCCGTCGAGGCGCAGAACCGCCTCAACCTCACCTTCCAGCGCTTCGTCTCCGTCTTCACGGGGCAGGGGCGCCCCATCGTCCTCTTCCTCGACGACCTTCAGTGGATCGACGCCGCGAGCCTGAGCCTCGTCCACGCGCTGCTCGAGGCCGAGGGGCTCGGGGCATTCTTCTTCTGCGGCGCCTACCGCGACAACGAGGTGAGCCCCACGCACCCCTTCATCCGCGCCGTCGAGGAGCTCCGGAAGAGCGGCGTCGAGCTCGAGCCCATCGTGCTCACCCCGCTCGAGCTCCCGCACGTCAAGGCGCTCATCTGCGACAGCCTCGGGCGCTCGGACTGCGCGCCGCTCGCGGCCCTCGTGCTGAAGAAGACGGGCGGAAACCCGTTCTTCATCAAGCGCTTCCTCAAATCGATCCACGACAGCGGCGCGCTGTCCTTCGATGAGGCCGGCCGCTGGTCCTGGGATCTCGAGGCGATACGCGCCCTCGAGTACACGGACAACGTCCTCGACCTCATGGGGAGCAACATCCGCCGCCTGCCCCCCGCCGCGCAGGACGCGCTCAGGCTCGCCGCGGCCCTCGGCAACCGCTTCGATCTGGGCACGCTCTCGACCGTCAGCGAGTGCTCCATCGACGAGTTTTACGGGCGCGTCGAGCCGGCGCTCAGGGAAGAGCTCATCGCGGGCGACGGCGCGTGCCATCGCTTCGTCCACGACAAGATCCAGGAGGCCGCGTACGCGATGATCCCCGTCGAGGAGCGGCCGGGGCTCCACCACCGCATCGGGGTGCTCCTGCGGCAGCAGCTCGGGTCCGACGCGCGCTCTCTCTTCGACGTCGTGAACCACCTGAACCTCGCCGGCGACCTGATCCAGGACCGCGCGGCCCGCGTCGATCTCGCGCGGATGAACCTCGCCGCGGCCGAGCGGGCCGAGGAGAGCGCGGCGTTCGACGCCGCGCTCAAGTACCTGGCCGAGGGCATCGCCAGGCTCCCGGGCGATCCGTGGGCGACGGAGTACGAGCTCAGCTTCGCGCTCACAACGAAGATGGGCCTCATGCAGGGGCTCTCCGGCCGCCCGGACGACGCCCTCCCCACGCTGGAAGGGGCCGTGATCCACGCGAGGAGCCGGCTCGACAAGACGCGGGCCCACGGGCTCAAGGTGCGGGTCCACATCCTCAAGGCCGATCTGCAC
The DNA here is from genome assembly GCF_051530205.1 of Sorangium sp. So ce327. NCBI lineage: Bacteria > Pseudomonadati > Myxococcota > Polyangiales > Polyangiaceae > Sorangium > Sorangium sp. So ce327. Next base: position 9,544,531 of record NZ_CP150330.1, read on the forward strand.
GCCGCCCTCGAGGAGGGGCTCGTGGCCCTGCGCGCCTTCGGGATCGATCTCCCGCCCTTCCCGTCGGACGAGGCGGTCGCCGGCGACGTCGAGGCGACGCTCAGGTTCCTCGACGGCCGATCGATGGAGTCGCTCTGCGATCTGCCGCGGCTCGCCGACCCCGAGGTCGCCGTCCTGCACAGCGTGCTCGAGGAGATGATCTCGTCCTGCTACTTCCTCGCGAGCAACAACTTCGGCTTCTGCGTGATGAAGATCCTGCGAGACACCGTGCAATACGGCGTCTCGCAAAGCTCGGTCTTCGCCTACGTCGTCTTCGGCCAGATCCTGTGCGTCAGCGGCCGGATCCCGCTCGGCTACGCCTTCGGCGAGGCCGCGGGCGAGATCCTCCGGCGCTATCCGGACAAGCGGAACGACCCGATCCTCGCCTGCATGTGGGGCGCGTTCGTCATGCACTGGCGGACGAGCTACGAGAAGGGGCGAGAGGTCCTGTTCTCCGGCATCCATGCCGGCCTGGAGACAGGGCAGTACGTCTGGACCTTCTACTGCATGACCAACGCGAACACGGCGACCCTCCTGCTCGGCCGCCCGCTCGCCGAGATCAAGGCCGAATCGCAGTCGCTGCTGCCCATCAGGAAGTTCGACAGGTGGAATTTCATCACCTGGATGGTCTCCTGCGTCGGCCAGATCTGCGAGAACCTCATGAGCCCGGATCCTGGGCCGACGGAGCTTGCCGGCGAGTGGGTCCAGATCCAGGAGCTCGTCGACGGCGCGGTGCAGGTCAACAACCAGGCCTCGCTCTTCTTCACCATCTTCTACCGCCTCTTCCTGCGCGTGTTCCAGGGCGACCACGCGGGGGCGGCCGCGCTGGCGATGGAGGCGAACCCCACCATCATCGGGATCGCCGGCTGGCAGGGCAACCCGCCGTTCCACTTCTACGGCGGCATTGCCCTCGTCCAGGCGGCCGACAGCGCGGATCCGGAGACCCGGGAGCGGTATCTCGACAAGGCCCGTGCCCTCGGCGAGAAGGTCGCCTTCTGGGCGAGCCATGCGCCCGACAACATGAGGCACCGCCACCTCCTGCTCGCGGCCGAGCTCGCGCGCGTGAGCGGCGACAGGCGAGAGGCGCTGGATCTCTACGACGAGGGCATCCGCGCCGCTGTCGAGGGCGGCTATCTCCACGACAGCGCCCTCGGCAACGAGCTCTGCGCGCGCTGCTACCTGGCGCTCGGCAGGACCACGAGCGCGCGCGCCTACATGACCGAGGCCCACGCCCAGTATGCGCGCTGGGGCGCCGCGAGCGCCATGGCCCGCCTCGAGCGCGACCATCCCGATCTCGTGCTGCTGCCCGCCCCTACCGGCGCAAGGACCGCCCTCAAGGAAGACCTCGACGTGCGCAGCGTACTCAAGGCCTCTCAGGCCCTCGCCGGGGAGCTCGTCCTGCCCCGGCTGCTCGAGGCGCTGATGCGCATCATGCTCGAGAGCGCCGGCGCGCGCCGCGGTTTCTTGATCCTGAAGGACGAGGGGCGCCTCACCATCGAGGCCACCGGCGACGTCGCCGGCGGCCGCATCGAGCGGGTCGCCTCGACTCCTCTGGATTCCCGCTCCGATCTGGCCACCAGCGTGGTCCAGTATGTCGCGCGGACCGAGGAGAGCGTCGTCATGGATGACGCTCCGGGCCATCCGTCCTTCGGCTCCGACCCTTATATCAAGGCCGTCCAGCCGCGATCGCTCCTCGCCACGCCCATCTTCCACCAGGGGCGCGTCCTGGGGATCGTCTACCTCGAGAACGCGCTCGCCAGCGCTGTCTTCACGCACGATCGCGTCGAGCTCCTCGGCCTGCTCTCCTCGCAGGTCGCCGTCTCGCTGGCGAACGCCCGCCTCTTCGCCCAGCTCGAGGAGAAGGTGGAGGCCCGCACGGCCGAGCTCCGCGCGGCGCACGCCGAGCTCCGCGAGCTCTACGCCGCGCGCGAGCGCGAGCGCGCGCAGGAGGAGCGGTCGCGCGCACCGTGACCTCTCTCGGCGTCGATCTGCGCTCCCTCGGCACGCACGCCACCCTGCGCGAGGCTCCCCGCGGGATCAGGGCGAGCAGGTCCCGGTACCGTTGTTCTCCGCGAGCACGGCCTCGGGCGGCCAGTCGAGGCGCTCCACGAACGCGTCGACCTCGCAGCTCGGCAAGCTCTCGTTGCCCATGATCTCCATCCAACCGATCATCCGGGCGCCCAGGCCTCGGAGCGTCGCGAGCGAGCGGTTCGCCGCGACGATGAGGCTACCGAGCTCTGCCAGGCCCTCGAGTCCCGCCAGCCCGAGCAGCGCGTCGTTGTCCAGGACGACGAGCTGGCCCACGCGGACCAGGCCGCCCAGAGCGTCGATATCGACGAGCGATTCGTTGCCCTGGAGCGACACGGTCTCGGTCACGCCGTCGCCCGCGCTGAGCGAACCGAGCCCGTCGAGGCTGGTGAGCGCGCGGTTGCCGACGATCTCGATCCCGTTTCGGACGTTGCGGAGGCCGCTCAGGGCCCGGAGATCCGTGAGCCGGGGATGGTTCGAGATCGACAGCAGAGAGAGATCCGAGATCTGCTCCATGCCTGTGAGGCTCACGAGCCCGGTGTTCTGGTCCAGGGAGAGCACCGACAGCTCGGTCACGCCGGCGAGGCCGGACAGGTCCGCCAGGGAGCCACTACCGACGATGAACAGCTCTTGCAGGCGCGTCAGGCCGCCGAGCTCGATCCTGGTGAGCTTGGGGTTGGAAATAAAATAAAGCGACTGCACGTCGCCCGAGTCCGAGCGAAGGTGCGCGAAGACGTCGGCGATCACCAGCTCGGGATTCGATTCGACATAGGCATACACGACACCACGCAGCGAGAACAAGCCCGTGAGGGTGGTCATCGACGGATTGCCGCTGATGTTGAGGCCGTCGACGGTCTCGAGCCCCCCGAGCCCGACCAGGCCGCGGAGACGCTCGTTCCGCGCGATGGAGATGGATCCCGCATAACGGAGCTGGTCGAGGCCGTACAGCGAGGTCAGCTGCGGGTTCTCCGCCAGCACGAGGTTCTGGACGGTCGTGAGGTTCCCGACGCCGCCCAGCTTGTAGAGCCCGTCGTTCCCGGAGATGGCGAGCTCCTCGAGATCCTCGACGGTCTCGAGGCCGTCGAGGCTGATCAGCGAGTCGTTGTCGATCACGCTGATCCGCCCGCGGCGCAGGTTCACCGCACCGTGCAGCGCCTGCAGCCCGTTGTTGCCCTCGATCCAGAGCTCCCCCTCCTCGAAATTCTCGATACCTGGCAAGAACACGAGCGCATCGTTGTCGATCAGCCGGAGCGTCCCCCGGTGGAGGCCCTGCAGCCCGTCGAGCGACACGAGGTGGTCATTGCCCTCGATCAAGAGCACCCCTTCCTCGAACCTTTCGAAGCCTGACAAGCTATCGAGTTCGTTGTTGTCGATCACGTGCACTTCATGGGCGTTCAGCCCGACGCCGGCGACGCTCTCGAGGATCGGGTTCTCACGGATCTCGATGAGCCCGTTGACCTGTTGCAGGTTCGGAAGCTTGCCGAGGCGGAGCAGCGACGCGTTCCGCGCCACCTCCAGCTGCGCCCCGACGACGGAGAGGGAGTCGAGGCCGTCGAGGCTCGACAACAGCCAGGTGTCGCTGATCACGAGGTGGCCCGAGATGGTCGTCAGACACGCGAGCGGGGACAGGTCGGAGACCTCGCCGCCGATGGTGAGCCTGCCATTGAGCACGGTGACGCCGCGCAGCTTCTCGAGATCCTCCTGGCGATTGACATTCCAGGTGCCGCTCTCCACGCGGGTCGGGTCGCACCCCGGCTCGGCGGCCCCCGCGCCGCCGGCTCCCGCGCCGCCGGCTCCCGCACCCCCGACCCCCGCGCCCCCGACGCCCGGCCCAGCGCCCGAGGATGGACCGCCTGAACTGGCACTCGCGCCGATCGCTGGGTCGCCCGAGCTCGATGACGTGGCGCCGGCACCGCCAGCCCCTGCCGTCGATCCGACCTCGCCTTCCTCCGCCGACGGTCCCTCGATGTCGAGCGCGTCCCGGGCCCCACAGGCCGACGCGAGCGCAATCACCGCAAAAACGCCCACCGACCACGGGTTCCGCATGCCGCGACGTTGGGCTCACCGCGATCCCGCGTCAAGAACGACCGGGTGCTGGAACTGTGCGGTTACAGCACGGAAATTTTGCAGGAGATGCGGAGCGCGTCGTGCCCGTCTCGCTCGTCTGGGACCTCTGACAGGTCCGCTCAGGGTGGCTGTGGCGTGAAAGCGGTTCTTCGGTGCATGGATCATCTGTTGATAGAGCGCCGCGTTGGCAGGAGGGGTCGCTTGCGATCTCGCACACGCAGCCTGATCACCGCGGCGCTGGCGCCAGGGCGCCAGGGCGCGCGAGCTTGCGCCGCGCTCGTCTCTGCGCGATCGTCCCGCCATGCAATTCGTCGAGGTGCTCACCAGAGACGGCATCGCCGAGGTCACGCTGAGCCGACCGAAGGTCAATGCCATGAACCAGGCGATGCTCCGCCAGCTGGCCGACGTCTTCCAGCGGCTCGCGGAGGACGACGCCGCGCGCGGCGTGCTCGTCCGCGGCGCCGGCAACTGCCTGTCTGCGGGTCTCGATCTCCGCGAGGTCGCGTCGCTCGATCGAGAAGGGCTCGGGAGCTTCCTCGACGACTTCGACGCCGCCTTCGGCGCCGCTTTCCGTTTTCCGAAGCCGCTCGCGGCCGCCGTCCACGGCCATGCGATCGCGGGCGGCCTCCTGCTCGCGATGTGCGCTGACTTCCTCGCCCTGGGCGCCGGCGACTACAAGGTCGGTCTCCCGGAGCTCGCCGTGGGCATCGCCTTCCCGCGCGTCGCCTTCGAGATCGCCCGGACCGCCTCTCCCGCCCGCGCGCTCCGGAGGCTCGTCTTCGGCGCGGAGCTCCATTCCCCCGCGAGCCTCTTCGACATGGGCGTCGGCGACGCGCTCTCCGCCGAGCCGCTCGAGGACGCGCGCCGCTTCCTCGCCACGGCGTGCGGCCGCCCCGCCGCGGCGTTCCGCCTCGCCAAGGCGAGCCTCCGCAGGGACGCGTGGGAGCGGGTCGCGGCGCAGCCGCCGGCCGAGCGGGAGGCATTGATGGACGCGCTCCTCTCCTCGAAGCAGGCCTTTCTGCCGGCATGAGCGCGCAGCCTCCCCATCGAGCGGATCCAGGACCGGTGGATCAGCCCCTACGCCACCGCCGCGGTCGATCTCCTCGATCGGCTGAAGCGCGTTCTGGAGACGTGACGCGGGAGGCCCCGCGTCACGACGGCGGGACGACGGCGGTGGCGGGCGTGACCACCACCTTCCCCCGCGCGCGACGGCTCTCCAGATAGCGGACCGCCTCCGGTACCCCGCTCAAGGGATAACGCCGATCGAGCACCGGCCTGACCGTGCCCGCTTCGATCAGCTTCGTCAGGGCGATGAGATCGGCGGCGCTCGGACGCGACGCGTGCGCCTTCATCGCCTTCGACCCGGACCATCGCCCCAGGAGCGCGACCCGCAGAAACGCCCCGGTGGTTCCTCCGACGAGCACGTACGTGCCGCCATCGCGGAGCACGCGCCGGTAGTCCGAGACGGGTCGGTAAGCCGCCGTGTCCACGATCAGGTCGTACTCGTGCCCGCTCCGGGTGACGTCCGAGCGCGTGTAGTCGACGACGTGATCGGCGCCCAGCGACCGCACCAGATCGAGGTTCCTGGTGCTGCACACCCCTGTCACCTCCGCGTTCAGGGCCTTCGCGATCTGGACAGCGAACGTCCCCACCCCTCCGGAGGCGCCGTTGACGAGCACCCGCTGCCCGGCCCGCGCCCGCCCGCAGTCGCGGAGCGCCTGGAGCGCAGCCAACGCCGCCAAGGGGACGGCCGCAGCTTCCTCGAAGCTCACGTTCGACGGCTTCGGGGCCAGCGCCTGCTCCGACGTGCAGACGTATTCCGCAAAGCCGCCCCACCCGTGAGCGGACAGATCCCCGAACACCTCGTCGCCCACCCGGAACCGGGTCACGTTCTTCCCCACCGCCTCCACCCGACCGGCGATGTCGGCGCCGGGCACCCGGTGCTTCGGCGCGAAGAGCCCGAAGCCGAGAAACCGAAGGAAGAACGGATCCGCCCGCATCATGTGCCAGTCGGCCGCGTTCACCGACGCGGCCTCGATCCGCACGAGCACACCGTCGTCCCTGAGCGCGGGCATGGGGATCTCCTCGAGCCGCAGGTTGTCCGCCGAACCGTATTCGTACTGAACAATCGCCTTCATCGCGTTCTCCCGGGGCGAGCCCCTTCGCCGCCCGATGCGATGGTGGTTCCGGACGCCGCACGCCGCCGCTCCACGCAGGAGCCTTTCAGCTCCCAGCGGGAGGACCGTGCCTCGAGCGGGCCCCTGGCAGCGCCTACCCCTCGTGGCGATGCTCCCCGCGCGCCCCCTCGCCGTCCGCAGCAGCGAGCGTCGCCCCCAGGGCGCTCAGCCCACCGTCGACGGGGGCACGCCGAACCGCTTGCGGAACGCGGCCGCGAACTTGCTCGGGTTCTCGTACCCCACCCGCTGCGCCACCTCGGTCACGTTGCACGCCCGCTGGCGCAACAGGCGATGGGCCTCTTCCAGCCGGTGGCTCCGGAGGTACGCGAAGACCGGCGCGCCGAAGAGCGCGCGGAACCCCGCCTTGAGCTTCACCTCGTTCAGCCCGGCGTGCCGGGCGAGCTCCGGGAGCGTCGGCGGGTCCACCATGCGCGCCAGCAGGGCGTGCCGCGCCCGCTCGAGCCGCGCGATGTCGTGCTGCGAGAGGAGCGGAGACGCGGAGCTCTCGCTCTCCTCCAGCTGATCGAGCATGGCCGCCATCAGCTCGAGCCCCTTGGCCTCCAGGTAGAGCTGCCGGGAGAGACCCCTGGCGTCGCAGCCCAGGATCTCGTCGAGCAGCCGGTACAGGGTCGGCGACATGGCGTGCGTCGCGCGCGGGTAACCCCCGGTGTCGGCCACGATCCGCTCGAGGGGCGCAGGCAGGACCTGCGAGCCCAGGAGCTCGCGGAGCCGCCATGCGTCGATGGTGAGGCAGAGGCTGTCCTGATCCTGCCCGAGGGCCGACTCGTCCCATTCGCACACGAGCTTCAGCGGCCTCTTCACCTGGCCGATGCGGAATGTCCCGCCCCCGAGGAGAAAGCCGTCTCCCTCGCTGCTCCTCACCCGCATGTCGGGTCCCCGCGACAGGACGAACTCCAGCCCCGTCGGCGCGTGGTCGATGACCATCCCCGACGCCCACGCCCACCGGCACCGGCTGGCGGAGAGGGAGATGCCGGAGCGCAGCGTGGAGGCGCTGATGAGGCCCGTGTTGCCCTGCAGGTCCCAGCGCACCTGGCGCTCGAACGGGGTGGGCGTCTCGATGGATGCGGCGCCCTGGAGGATCCCCGCGGCGAACGTCTCGAGATCGCGCTCGCTTCCCTCGATCCTCATCGCCTCCATGCGGACGTTTGTTTTAGCACGTGCCGCGCCCGGCTGGCCGCCGGTGAGGGACCAGCTCACCCTCGGTCCTCGGTCCTCGGACGATGCGCTGGCACGTCGCGACCGCATGGGCGCCCGGGCGCTCACGGGGGAGCCTGCCGGTGCTGGATGGCGTGCGCTGTGCGATCGCGGACGGGCAACCTTCGCTCGCCGGGCGTGCTCAGCCCGCGCTCCGGAAGATGACGGCGGTCCCGAGCGCCGCGCTGGCTGGAACGAAGATGTCCCCGGAGGCCGACTCCCTCAGCGGGAAACCGTTCTCCTCCAGCAGCTTCCGCGCGGCGCCGACGTCCCGCACCGCGACCGCGTAGGCCACGAAGGCCGGGAGCGCGGGGGCGCGCTCACCCGGCAAGATCGCCTCCAGATCGGAGTCGGCGACGAGGGTGATCCGGGAGCCTTCGAGATCCAAGACGCGCGTCGGTCCGTCGGCGCGGGCGCTGCGGCCAGTGTACTTCTCGTAGCGGCGCTCGACCTCGGGCAGATCAGCTTCGGCCACGCAGAGCACGGCGTCGACGAGGTCCACCGCGCCGTTCGGATGATCCATGTGCAGCTGCGTCTGCAGCAGCTCCGCCTGCAGGTCCTCCACCATCGCGATCCTCCCCTCGGGGACGGGGCCTGACCCGGCCTCCTCCAGATCGCCGCTGTCGAGCTCGAGCAGGCGGACCGGCGCCATCCGGAGCCCCTCCGCGGTCTCCACCGGCCGCTGCACGGTGTTGACGCCCCCGTGACGGACGCCCTCCGCGCTGAGGCGGCCGGCGAGGGCGGCGGCGTCGGGCGCGCCGAGCACGAGGATGTGCAGGCCCTGGAAGCGCGCGAGGCACGCGGCGATCCTGGCGACCGTCGCGCGGATGGCCTGCATGATCCGCGGCAGGTGCTCGGGGGGAGCCTGGAGGGGGATGATCCTCGCGCCTGCGGGGATCCGGGCGGAGCCGTCGTCCCTGACGCAGGTCATCAGCTCGACAAAGCTGCGCGGGAAGTCGGCGTGGGTGTTCGCCGCGCCGAACGGCCGGGGAGGCTCGCCCTCCACGGGCGACAGCGCGGGGTAGGCGGGCGGCGACAGATGAAAGCCCAGGCGCCGGTAGAGCTCGAGCCCCTCCTCCATATCGCTCACCACATGGCCTACGTGGTGCAGGTGGTTGATGTCACGACTCATTCCAGATCACCTCCCGTTCAGATCGCCGTGGAAGACGTAGCCGGTGTGCAATGGTTCCATGAACATCTTGACGAGCGAGGCGCTCACCTGGGCTCGCCTCTCGCCGTTGTCGAGGCCGCGCCCCACGCAGCCCGAGAACGCGACGTAGATCGTGCCCCGGCCGGCGGCGTCCTCCACGATGAGCTGCGCGTCGGCGGGAGGCGGAGCGGGCGGGTGCAGGCACATCTTCGTTGACGGCCCAGTGGGCCGGGACCGAGATCTGCACGCCGAGCGAGCTCTCCTGCCGCCACGCCGCCGGGGGGGCCGGCGGCGGGGGCGTGGCCGGAGCGGCGCTGGAAGGTGCCGGTGCGGGGCGCTCCGGGGCCGGAGAGGCGCCGCAGGCGGCCGATGCAAACGCGATCAATGCTGCCGCGAGCCCCCGTCGCGCCGTCGCTGCTTCGTTGTTCCGGGATCTCTCTGCCACGCTGCCCCTCCTCGAGCCCACGCCGGCGGAGGGAGACCGCCGGGAGCCCCTGTCGATGTCTGAACCGGAGGATCGACCAGTACACCGTTCCCGGAGGACGGACCAACTGCTCTGAACGGGCGGTAATCCCAGGCGTTTCAGGCGTGGAAGACCTGCCTGATCGCAAGGCCCGTTCTGTCAATGAGCTCGTACCGTCGGACTGCACGAGTCAGGAACGGCTCCGAGAATCTTGACTTTGCGGAACGCGTTTGCTTGTCCTAGCCGCTGATCTTCCACAACAACGTTTCTGCGTCGGGCATGGGTGTGCGGAATCTCTCCTTGTCAACACCTCGGACAGCCAGAAGCTCGACGATCCAGGACTCTCCTTCGAAGCTAATCGGCGACGGATGACCCCGAAGCCCAGGGCGCGAGCGCGAGCTGAACATCGATGTTGTCGACCTCGCGGAGCGCGTCGCACCGTCCCGGGTGGAGACCGAGACGCTCGCACGCGGAGAGGAGCGCGACGTGAACCGCCCAGGTAATCTGCGGCGGCTCGGCGAGCAAGGGGAGGAGCGCCACGATCTCGGCGTGCGCGCCCAGCTTCGCGAGCGCGTCGACGGCGCCGTACCGGACCGGCTCGCGCTCGTCGCTGCGCGCCAGCGCGAACAGCCGGGGGACGGCCTCCTCCTTGAGCGCATGGGTCACGTACGTGTTCAGGGTCTCGAGCGCATGCGTGCCAGTCGTCCCGAGCTCGCCGAGGTGCTCCCAGGCGGGCCCCGCGAGGGCCCGGTTCGCAGGGAGCTCGCCGAGCCAGTACATCGCGCTCTTCCTGACGTGAAAGGCAGCATCACGGGTGAGCCCGAGGAGGGCCTCCTGCTCGTCCCACGCGGCGAGGAGCGACGCGGATCGATCGCGGATCCAGGGATCCGGATGCCCCGCCAGGAACGCCGCCGCTGCGCCGCGATCCGCCGCAACTCCCGCTGCTCGGAAGCGGTCCGCGAACCGATGCTTCCTCTCCGCCCAGCAGCCGTCGAGATCGGCATAGAGCGCGAGGAGCTCGGCCATCTCGAGATCTGCCCCCGACCCGAGATCGCCGCCGGGCGAGGAGATCCGGCCGCATGCGGCGGGATCGTCCGCCTCCGACGCGTCCTCGTCTCCCAGAACGCCAAGGAGATGCCGGACCGGCTCCATCCACGCGAGGAGAAACCGCCGCTCGGCCGGCTCGGCGCGCTCGAGCGCCCACCGAAACCTCCCCTCGCGGATCTCGAAAACGCAGGCGGCCGCTGCGGCGCGCACCCGCTCCTCACGATGCCTGCACAGGGCGGCGACCGCATCGAGGCAGCGCCGGCTCGGGAAATAGTGGAGCGTCTCCAGCGCAGCGACGGCGACGTCGACCGCGGGATCCGCGGCGGCGCGCAGGAGCGGCGCCTCCGCCGCGACAGGCTCGTCCCATACCAGCGCGTCGGCGGCGACCTTGCGGATACCCGCGTCGGGGTGCCCGAGGGCGGCGATCTTCAGCGCCTGGAAGCGCGGCTCCGAGAAGCCGAGCGCGATGGCCTCTATCGCTTCCTTGTGAAGCGGGTGCGCCGAATCCCGGGCGACCGGCTCGACGAGGTCCGCCTCGGCGCGCTCCATGAAGAGCAGCGCGTGACGGCGAAGCACGATGTCGCCTTCCGCCCAGGCGGCCCTGAGCCAGGCCCCGCCCGGCGGATTCCCGGCGCTCCTCAGGATCGCGCCCGCAGCCTCGCGCGCCGCCTCGGGCAGCTCGCGCGCCGCCACGATGCGCATGAGCCGTGCCGCCGCGCGGGGGTCCTCGATGCGCGCCAGGGTCGTCGCGATCTCGTCCCGCTCGGCCTCGGGGAGCTCGGGCAGCACCAGCCAGCCGAGGAGCCGATCGGTCCACGACCGGTCCTCGGCGCGCTGGATGTCGTCGTGGGGAATGGCCTGGAAGCTCTCGCGGCGATCGTTCACGGTGAGGCCCGCGATCCTATCAGCCGGCGAGGCGCTCACCGAGCGGCGGAAACGTGCGCCGGTATCGAGCCGGATGAGCCGGGTCGAGCGGCGGCTCGGCGCGGCCAGGAGAGGCCCGCCGTCGTTGCCAGAGGTCGAGGGCTGGTTGCGCTGCGTCCCAGCAGCGTCTACCGGCGGGCGCGCCGGTCAGCCGTGAGCGCGGCCGGGACCTGCTCGACGGGAACGGCCGCAGGTGGCATCACGGGAAGTCGAGCGGCCCCCACAGCGTGCCGCAAACCCCACCCGTGTAGTTGATGCGGTCCACGTATCCATACCCCGTGACATCTGTGTCGGGACACTGGTATCGATTCGTGCCTATCGTGGTCGGGTTCTGGGACTGGGAGCCGGTACCCCACTCCCCCCCGGGCGTGCTGCACCGGAGCGTCGCCGTCGAGCAGAATCCCCCCGCGCTGGTCGTGACGCACTGGACCCCCGTCGCGACCTTGCCGCTGGGGCAATCGTTCGTCCAGACGTGGTTCGTCGTGGACGATGGACCGGGCGTACAGAAGATCCGGAACTGGGAGCGAGAGGAATTGCTCTCCCAGCGGCTCGCGAAGCTCCCGTTGGCGCACGTGGGCGAGACGATGGGCGTGCATCCACCGATTCCGCAGCTCCCCGACGACCACCCCGTCCAGCCCGACACCGTCGAGGCCAACGTCGCGTCACCGGTCTCCTCGGTGCTGTCCCACTCATCTCCGTCCGACGCGTCCATCGCGCAGCCCGCATTGGCGAGGGCGACGCACGCGAGGAACGCTGTTACCAATGACCGTGTTCGCATGTTCTCCGTCCTTCTGCTGTTGTGGGTGTGATGCCTTCCAGCGGCTCGTCCGCTTCGAGGGATACGGCTTGTCCGTTTCGAGGGAGAAGGGAGGGTAATCCGATCGGGAGAGGTCGACTCGCCTGCGACGGCACGCCGCAACGCGCTCGCTCGACACCAGGCCGGATCGCGCCATGGGCCGCTGCAGCGCGAACACTCACTCGGTCCCTCGCGTGGTGAACTTGGATTCCCTCGTGTAGATGTCGAGATGCCGTGTTCAGACGTCGAGCTGGCCCATTCGCCTGCCTCGTCCGCTCCTTCCGGCGTCGAGTCCGGCCGCGAACGCCCGCACGAGCGTCACACCAGTCACGATGAGCACGCGATCAGCCCGTCACAGACGGCGTTTCAAGTCACCTACCCCGTGACTGCATCTCGTTGGCTGGAGTCTAGTGTGCTGCATCGCAAGGCGCAAGATCAGTCCGCGCCAATTCGGTGCACCCGATGCCGGCGCGCGATGGTCTGACAGCACTTCATGGAATCATCCAGCACGGGAGTGCACGTTCATCCTCACCCCCGGCGCAGTCTGCTCCTGTTGCAATTGAATTGTTCTACTGTCCCCCGTCGAGGCGGGCCGAGCGCGAGCGCGCGGGCACGCGGATTTCACGCCATCGGGAGCAGGGCGAGGCGCCCCCTCACTTGCCCCGCGCCTTCGCCGCCTTCTGCCGCCGCACCATCTCCGCAATCCAGACCGGCGCGAACGGCGGCGTGCAGCCCGGCGACGCCGGGTAGTCCTTGAGCACCTCGAGCCGCTCGCCGATGGCCACCGCGCGGGCGCGCAACCCGGGGTTGTGGATGCCGATCTCGGCGAGGCAGTGGTTCATCGACCACTGCTTCGGGCCCGGCGCCGCCTTCATCTCCGCCTCGATCTGGTCGAGCAGCGCGGAGAGATCGAGGCCGGCTGGGCTCTTCACCACGCGATCCGTCGTCAGGCTCCAGCCGGCGCGCCCGACCAGCGCGCTCGCGGAGTCCTTCCAGCGGACACGCAGCTCCTCGACGTGCCGCGACGCCTTCACCACGTTGACGATGAACCAGTCGAGGAGCTTGGGATAGTCGATCTCCCGGACCATCGCGTCCAGCTCGTCCGCCGAGAGGGCCTTTGGCTTGAACACGAGCGTCGCCAGGAGGCGGGCGTCGGGGTCTCCGGTGCGCCACAGCTCGCCTGCCAGGTCGTGGTCCGTCTTCAGCTGCTTCGCGAGCGCCCGGAGCTGGGTGAGGTTCACGCCGTGGGCGTCTCCGGCGCGGGCGTTGACCTCGCGCATCTTCTCGTTGCTCAGCGCGGCGAGCTCCCGCAGGACGTCGGTGAGGTTCATGGTCTGGAGCTAACCGTATCCGCGCGCGCCGTCCAGCAGCGCGGCGCCGCCGCGGGTGGCTACGCGGATTGGTTGTTGAACCAGCGCCGTTGTTCCAGGAGGGCCGGCATGCCCCCGCGCGGACGACCAGAGCGTGTCTGGTCGCTCTTTCGGGTGCTCGCGGTGGGGCATGAAGGGCGCCGCGCCCCACCGCGAAGCGTGGGGCGGCTCAGGGCGCCGCGGGCGGCACGGCGAACGCCGCCGGCTGAGCGTCGGAGGTCGTGGCATGCCGCTGAAAGGAAAGTCCTTCCCGTCGCAGGTGTACTCGAGGGGGAGGGTTGCCCCGAGAGCCCGAGCGCTGCGCTCCGCGCGAAGGCGTCAGGCGGCGGTAGCCACCTCCCACCCTCGCATTGGATCGCGGAAGGCAGGGGCGCTCGCCCCATGACACCCGCAGATCGCCGCGAGCAGCAGTGCCACAACCTATCATTCCCACTGAAAGCGCGGGCCAGCTCGAGGAACCAACCGACTTCCTCAGCAGAGTGGCGTACGATACTCCAGCACTCGCGCTGCGCGGGGGCAGTGGGGTCAGCATGCATTCAAACCACGATCGCCAGCGGCCAGGGCACCGCCAGGTCAGCGGCTTCCTCATCGGCGGAATCGTCCTCCTCGGCTGCGGAAGCACGGTCCACGAAGAGGACACCCGGCCTTCTTCCGCAGGCACGGGTCACGCGGAAGGCGCCGGAGCGACAGGCGGCGGACCATCGAGCGGAGGAACGGGCGCGAGCGGCGGCCTTGGGAGCGACGCTGGGAACACGACCGCCGCCGCGGGCAACTCGGGCGGCAGCGGAGGGGCGTCGGGCGGAGCAACCGGCGAAGGCGGAGGGACCTCAGGCGGAGCAACCGGCGAAGGCGGAGTGGGGTCGGGCGGAGCAACCGGCGAAGGCGGAACGCCCGGCGACGGAGGAGCAGGTGGCGCGCCGGACGACAGACCCAAGATCTGTCCTGATGGTTCGTTCGATCATGACGGCGACCCCAGCAACACCTGCAAAGCGTGGTCGCGATGCCCCCCGGGTCAGTACATCGCGAAGGAAGGCACCGGCACCAGCGACCGCCAGTGCGTGATCTGCGGCGATGGCACCTTTTCGACGATGCAAGACGCGCGCGAGTGCACGCCCCTCACGGATTGCGCGCCGGCTTCGAGCTCATGGCCACAGGGCGGTGTGGCGACCCCCGGAACAGCAACCGCCGATGCCGTATGCGCCGACCCTTATTACAGATTCGGTTCGGAGGGCCTGTACGTGGCCTTTGCCGTGGCGGTCGACGGCGGCGGCAACGTTTACGTCGCGGGAAACACCTACGGCGCGCTCGCGGACGGCGGTGAATCGAACGTCTTCGTCCGCAAGCTCGATGCGCATGGATCCGTCGTGTGGACTCAGAAGTTTGGGACATCGAGCGACGAAACCGCCAAGGGCGTGGCGGTCGACGGCAGCGGCAACGTCTACGTGGCTGGAATCACGGGGGGCGCGCTCGGGGGTGCCAACGGAGGCTTTGGCGACGCGTTCGTGCGGAAGCTCGACGCGAGCGGCGCGACGCTGTGGACACGGCAGCTTGCCACGTGGCGTTCGGAGTCGGCGAACGCGCTGGCTGTCGATGGCCAAGGAAATGCTTATGTTGCCGGAACCAGTTACGGCGGCGACCAGAGCACGGGTGAGGCGTTCGTGACCAAGATCGACGCGAACGGCGAGCCAGCGTGGACTCAGCTGTTTGGTGGGCCGGACGAGGACGAAGCCCTCGCCGTGGCGGTCGACGGCAGCGGCAACGCCTACGTCGGCGGATACACCTCCGGTGGCGTCGTCGCAGACGCGGACCGAGGACAGCGGGACGCCTTCGTCCGCAAGCTCGACTCGAGCGGCGCGACGTCATGGACTCGACAGTTCGGCTCCACGGAGAACGATTTCGTCTTCGCAGCGCGCGTTGACGGCAGCGGGAACCTCTATGTTGCGGGGAGCACCGCCGGCGAGGTCGGCGGCCCGAGCGAGGGATCCCCGGAGGCCTTCGTGCGCAAGTTCGACGCAGACGGCGCGACGTCATGGACCCACCACGCCGGCAATGCGTCCTACGACTACGGCTTTGCCCTGGCCATCGACGGCAAGAACGACGTCTACCTCGTGGGATCCACGAGCAGCGGCGAAGAGGACGTCTACGTGCGCAAGCTCGACGCGAGCGGCGCAGCGCAATGGACCAAGGAGATCGGGACGGCGCGCAGCGAAACGGCGCTCGCCGCGGCCGTGGACGCCGACGGCGATCTGTACGTCGCCGGGTACACCGGCGTGTTCTTTACCACGTCGTACCCATTCGTCCTGCACGTGCCCGCCGAATGACCCTGGGCCGTCCGCTCGACAGACCGCCGGGAATACGCTGAGCGTCTCCAGCGGCGCGACTCTCCCGGCCCGTGGCGCCTGAATCTCCGGCGACGGCTCATTCTCAATCGGCTTTTCTCGCAGGATTTCTCACCCGCGGCGCTGGGCCGACAGCAGCGTGCGCATGGCCGGCGTGATGACGTCCGCGATCGCGCGGCGCCACGTGGAGGCCAGGGCGGCGCCTTCGAGCCGCCCGTGCGCGGCCAGGGCTGGAGCGGCCTGTGCCGGGGGGGCCGGCAGGTGCGCCGCGAGGGCGGCATCGAACGCCGCCGCGACCGCCCGGCGCACCGCATCGCCGCCCGCCTGGAGCGCCCACGCCACGAAGCGCCACGCGAGCTCGGCGTGCCTGGCCTCGTCCTCGGCGATCGTGGCAAGGACGCCCCGGACCGCGGCGTCGCTCGCGTGCGCGAGCTGCTCGCTCGCCAGCACGGCGGCGAGGGTCTCGCCGACGCAGCCTTCACGGACGGCGCGCGCCGCCATCTCGGGGAGATCCGAGCTGACCTCGACGAGGCCGCCGAACTCGAACGGCGCGGGCTCGAGCGCCGCGCCCGCGTACGCGCTCGCCAGCCCGAAGCAGAGCGCCGCATGGCGCACCTCGTCGCCGGCGGCCTCGTGCGCGGCGGCGAGCATCGCGGCGGGGGCGCCGACGGCCATCATCTCCAGGGCGAAGCGCGAGAACGAGGCGACGGATGCGTGCTCGAGCAAGGCGTCGCGGAGCCACGCATCGGCCAGCGCGGCGCGGTCTGCCGGCGTCAGCTGCGCGACGTCCGGGCGCGCCGCTGCGCCCCACGCCGCCAGCTCCCCCTGCACCGCCCTGCCCGCTGACCTCCTCCCGCGGGATGCAGTGGGTGCCTTCGACGGTGTCGTAGTAGACACCACCCGAGCTCGCCGACACGGGGCCACCGTCGATGCCGCCGCCTTGCGGGCACATCCTGACACAGAGATGGGTGCGCGTCGGTGTCGAGCGTCAACAGCGGCGTTGACCTCCCCGCGGCTCAGGGCGAGCAGGTCCCGGTACCGTTGTTCTCCTCGATCGTGCTCTCGGGCAGCCAGTAGAGGCCATCCATGAATGCCTCGACTTCGCAGCTCGGCAAGCTGTCGTTGTGCGCGATCCGCATCCAAGCAGCGATCGTTCGAGCTCCCAGGCCGCGAAGCGTCGCGAGCGACCGGTTCCCCTCGACGAAGAGCCAGGAGAGCTCGGCCAGGTCTTCGAGCCCGGTCAGCGCAGGCAATGCGTCATTGTCCTGGATGGTGAGCTGGCGCACGTGGACCAGGCCACGCAGAGCGTCGATGTCCACGAGCGCATCGTTGTCCTCGAGCGTCACGCTGTCGGTCACGCCGTTGCCCTCGCTGAGCGAACCGAGCCCGTCGAGGGTGGTGAGCGCAGGATTACCGGTGATTCCGATCCCATATATGTTGCGGAGGCCGCGCAGGGGTCGGAGATCCGTGAGCCGAGGATTGTGGCTGATCGACAGCTGATCGAGCTCCGAGAGCTGCTCGACTCCCGTGAGGCTCATGAGTCCGGCGTTATCGCTTACGCCGAGAGCCGCCAGCTGGGTGACGCCGGCGAGATCGGACAGATCCGACAGGGAGTCACAGCCGGAGACGGAGAACATCTGCAGGTGCGTTACACCGCCGAGATCGATGCGCGTGAGCTTGGGGTTGCCCGAGAAGTAAAGCCCCGGCATGAGGTCCTCGCCCGAGGGAACATGCGCGAGCGCGCCGGCGCTCACGAGCTCGGGATTCCAACTGACAGCGAGATACTGGATACCGCGGAGCGATAGCATGCCGTCGAGGCTGACCATCGAGGGATTGCCGCTGACCTCGAGAGAGTTGACGGTCTCGAGCGCCGCGAGCCCGGTCAGGTCCACGAGACGCTCGTTCAACCCGATCTCGATGAACCCCGCTTGGACGAGGCCGTCGAGGCCGCGCAGCGAGCTCAGCTGCCGATTCTCCCACAAAAAGAGGTGCTCGACGCTCGTGAGCCGCTCGATACCTTCCAGGCTGACGAGCCCGTCGCTCTCGGAGATGGCGAGCTCATCGAGCGCCTCGACGGCTCCGAGGCCCTCGAGGCTGGTCAGCGCGTCGCTGTCGAAGACGGTGAGGCTCCCTCGGCGGAGGTTCCCCAGCCCGTCCAGCGTCGCGAGCCGGTCATTGCCCTCGATCCAGAGCTCCCCCTCCTCCATGGTTTCGAGGCCTGCCAAGGACTCGAGCGAATCGTTGTCGATCACGCGCAGCTCCCCTACGTTCACCCCGACGCCGGTGAGGCTCTCGAGGAGCGGGTTTTCACGGATGTCGATGGTTCCCGTGACCTGTCGCAGGCTCGAAAGTCCGCTGAGGCTGAGCAGCGATAGGTTCCGCATCACCTCCAGCCGCATCCCGATGGTGGAAAGGGCGTCGAGACCGTCCAGGGTAGACAGCTGAAATGTGTCGTTGATATCGAGGCGGCCCGTGATGGTCGTCAGGCACGCGAGCGGGGACAGATCGGAGACTTCCCCGCCGATGGTGAGCCTGCCATTGAGCACGGAAACACCGCGCAGCTTCTCGAGATCCTCCTGGCGATTGGCATTCACGACGCCGCCGAGTGAACGGCCCGGCTCGCACCCCTGCGCAGCGCCCCCCGCTCCCCCGTCCCCACCCGCGCCTGCGCCCCCGTCCCCGCCTGCGCCCCCGTCCCCGCCTGCGCCTGCGTCCGGCTCGCTTGGCCCACCTCCGGAGGATTGACCGCCTGAACTGGCGCTCGCGACGACCGCCGGGTCGCCCGAGCCGGATGACGCGGCGCCGGCACCGCCAGCCCCTGCCGTCGATCCGACCTCGCCTCGGCCCGCCGGCGGTTCTTCGACGTCACGCACAATCCGGCCATCACAAGCCGGCGCGAGCGCCATCAGCGCAAGCACGCCCATCCGCCACGGCTTCCCCATCCCACGACGTTGAGCTCACTCCGATCCTGCGTCAAGACCCCGGGGCAACGCCGAAAGTGCGCAATCGCGACGCGGCAATTTTGCAGGAGCGCAGCCCGCGTCAAAGGCTCATGCCTATGCCCACGCGGAGCCGCATGGCCACCGCGGGGCCGACCTCCCCCTCGTCGCTGCCCGCGCGTTGCTGCTTGAAGACGTACGTCTGCGCCGCCGCCTCGACGCCGAGGTAGAAGCCCTCCGGCAGATCGATGTTCACCCCTGCATCGACGCCGAACGCCCCTGCCAGGCCATGGCGGTCGGGCGCGCGCCCGGCGGTCTCGAACCGCTGCGTCAGGACGGCGAGGCCGACGTCCAGCCCGACGCCGAGGCTGATCACGGGCAGATCCCAGGAGCGGGACAGGCGCACGTCCAGGCCGAGCTCATCATCGCTCGCCGTGACGTACTCGTTCTGGAACGCGCTGCGACACGCGCTGAGCCGGGACGCGACGCCGAGGTGCTGGAGCTCGATCCCGTACCCGACGAAGCCGCCGTGACAGAGCGAATCCCCCGGGACAAGGGGCGTCCTGAGCTGATAACCCGCCACCGGCCCGTGCGCGACCTCGCGGACGCCGCCGCCCTTGCGCACGAGCCGGGCGAACATGACGCGGCTCAAACGCTCGTCGCCGATATCCATCGTCTGCCCGGCCCCGGCGTCGACGCTCCCCTCCAGGAGAAAGTCGGGGCCTCGCCCCCGCACGAAGTAACGGCCGGGGCGCAGGCTGACGGTCCGCGTCGCGTCGCTCGCCCCCACCTCGGCCACCACCGCGCCCTCGCTGGAGTCTCGCATCACGAGGTAGGCCCTGCCGGCCGGAAACCGGAGCACGCCCCGGAGCGACGCATGGACCGGCAGCTCGGTCAGGACGAGCTTGCCCTGGCCGCGGAGGTCGTAACGGAAGGTGGGGTGTTGCGCCCCGGCCCACGTGCGGCTCGTCGCGCGCAGGGTGCTCTCGTAGGCATGGCGGTACGCCTCCTCGAGGGAGACAGCGCCGTCTCGATCCGCGTCGGCCGTCCCGAGCAGCCCCGAGACGAGCGCGTGGGTGAAGAACGACCCTTTGAGCTCATCGGACTCCTGAGCGTCCTCGTTTCCGGAGCTCGACGTGAGCGTCACCATCCCTTGCCCGGCGAGCCGCTGATCGAGCTTGATGACGAAGGGGGGCGCGCTCGTGCCGCCCTTGACGCGCGTCAGCGCCCCGGAGCGGCACGAGTCGACGATCAAGAGCCGCGCCGAGGCCGCCGAGCCGCGGACGAGCTGCTCGAACTCCGTCAGCGAGAGCGGCGTCGGCCCGAGGTGAAGCGCGTTCGCGTCGGCGTGGCCGGAGTAATAGACGAGGTAGAGGACATCGGTGTCCGGGCTCGAGATGGCCGCGCGGACACGGTCGTTCATCGTGATGAGCGTGCGCCGGACCGTGTCCGCGCCCTCGCTCCGCAGGAGCACGAGGTTCGCCGGGGGAAAGCCGCCGAGGTCCTTGAGCACGTCGTACATCTTCGACGCGTCGTCCTCCGCGTACCGGAGCTCGACCTCGCCCTTCTCTCCGGCGTTGTTGCCGATGAGCACCGCGAAGCGCTCGATGCGCGCCTCGGCCGGGGCCGCCGCGGCGGCTGCGGCCAGGCCGCACGCGGCGGCGGCGAGCGCCGCTCTGCGACGGCGGATCACGGCGACGCCGCGACCTTCTCCGCCGTGAGCGCGTCGACGTCGCAGCCCGGCGGGGCGGGCGGCGCGCCGGGGTGCGCCGCGAGCGCGGCCCGGAGCGGCTCGACCGCGATCGCCTCCGAGCAGAACAGCCCGAAGATCCGCTCGGTGCCGAGCGTGTCGTCGAGCACCGTGCTCTGGGGGAGGAGGACCTCCCGGCCCGGCTCGATCCGCGCCGCGACAGGACCGCTCGGGTAATAGACGCTCGCCTGGGAAGCCCCGTCGACGCTCAGGATCACGAGATATCGCGCCTCGGCGCTGGAGTACGTGAACTGGATCGCGTCGCCTGGATGGAGCCTCTCGCCTGCCCCGCCGGGCAGGACGCTCCCGCCGCGCTTGACGTAGAAGCCGATGTGCTCCGCGCCCTTGATGCGCTCTCCAGGGATCTCCGCGTCTCGTCCCGCTGGCCCGGCCTGGAAGCGGAAGAAGAAGAGCGCCGCCGCCGCCGCCGCGAGCGCGCTCGCCGCCGCGGGCGCCAGCCATCGGCGCGGCGGGCGGACCTTCTCCACGGCGCGGCGCTCCGAGATGGAGGCGCCGCGGGCGAGCCGCAGGGGCGGCGCCGACGCCGCGAACGAGGCGCGCGCCGCCTCCATCTCGGAGCGCCGCGCCGAGCACCGCGAACAGCCAGCCACGTGCGCGCTCGCCTCCTGCGCCGCGGCCGCGTCGAGCTGGCCCGCCATGAGCTCGTCGAGCTTCAGCTCCGAGAGGCACCCTTCGGGTCGCGCTGGCGTCATGGACTCGAACTCCCTTCTCTCATCCGCTCGGAGAGCGTGGCCTTCAGCCGCTCCAGCAGGTTGCCGACGTGCCGACGGGAACAGCCCATCACGCGCGCGATCTCCTCGTGGGTCATCTCATCGGAGTAATAGTGGACGGCGACCTGCGCGAGGTCGCCCGGGAGCTGCGCGAGGAGCTCCCGCGTGAGGAGGGCGTGCTCGGCGGACGCCGCCGCGCTCTCTTGCTGCAGGGGTGCAACATGGGTGTCGAGGAGCCGCAGCCGGTTCTTGTGATCGCGGATGCGGTTCAGGCACGCGTGCGTGGTGGCGCCATAGAGCCAGCCCACCATCGGGCCCTTGCCCTCGAGCTGCCCGGGCTCGCCGAGCAGGGACGCGAAGACATCCTGGAGGATCTCCCGCGCCTCCTGCTCGTTCCCGAGGAGCCGCCTCGCCCGGCGCAGCACGATGTGCCCATGCTGCCGGTAGGCCGCCTCGATCAGCGACACCAGCGCCTCGCGATCCTCCACGTCCGAGCGTGTACCACGATCAGTGCCAGTCGGGGTACGTCAAATCCTCGGAGGGCGCGATCCGGACGGTGAGCGACGTGCTCGACCCGCCGGCGGAGGGACGGATCTTGATCTTCACGTCAAAGCCGGCGCAGGCGTTGTGCTCCGCCTCCGTCGTCGCCGCGGCGTCGCAGGCGTCGAAGGCCGCTTGCAGCTCTGCGTCCACGGCACCTTCGCGGCTGAACACATCCATGACATGGAATCCGGGAGAGAGCGGTCCTCCGAAGAGATTCGACCAGAAGCTGCCTTCCGCCATCTGGCTCTCGACGTACACGATCACATGGTCCTCGTCGACGCCGAGCGATGTGCCCTCCCCGGCCGAGGCCTCGTCGAGCGCCGCTTCGACGGTGGCGATGCCGACCCGGGTGTCCACGACACCGAACTCGCTGAAATCGTTGAGCGCGCTCTCCGGCGGGGGCGCATGGATCGACAGCGTGAAGCTCGCGGGAAAGCCTCCGGTCACCGGCGTCTCGACGGGGAAGCTTTCGACATCGCCCTGGGTGTTCCAGACCAGCACGGCGTCGACCGGCCCGGTCGGCGCGACGCCTTGCTCATTGACGATCGTGCCCTCGACCGTCAGGAGGGACTCGCCAGGGTACTCGGAGCCGACCTGGGCGTCGCCGCACGCGGCGAGCAGGAGCGGGAGCGCAAAAGAGACAATCGAACGATGCTTCATGACATCTCTCCTTGAAAAAAAGACAACGAGTTAGGGCGAACGAGCAAACCAGCCATCCGCGAGAGGAGGACGCCGCGCGCAGCGCGCGCCATCACTGCCGTGCTGCGGCCGCGCCGCCGACGGAGCTCTCCTGGATGCACGGCGGGGCGCCTGCCGTTCGGTGCAGCGCGGCGCCCCGGAGGGACCCGCCTTTGCCGGCCCCTTCGACCTAAAAGACCGCAGGGGTCCCGATTTGGGCACAGGTCGATGTCGATTGTTCATCTTACATTTATACTGTAATCTTGCCCCTCCACCATCCGACCGAACCAGCTCGGGCCGACGACGCTCGAGTTGCGCGAAGCTGGCTCAAGCCGCTCGCCGCGCGCCGCACGCACCTCCTCCTGCACCCCCGTGAACGCCGGCGCCCAGCGCGCTCGCGGCGCGTGGCGCATCGGTTGCTATTCCACGTCGCCAGCAGGCGCACGAACGCAGACGGCGAGGCCGCGTGGAGGTCCCCGACCCACGCACGCCTGGCCGGAATGCTCCGGCCGATGCCCGCCCGACGGCGCCCTGCCGACACCACAGACAAAGGAGCCTTGCTGTCATGAACAAGATCGCCCTGCTGTTCGGAGGCTGTGTTGCGCTCGCGTCGATCGCGGCGGCCTCTCCCGCCCAGGCTGGCTGGACAGGCTACGTCTCGGAAGAAGACGCCCCCGCTTACTGTCCCGGCCCCGAGGCCGCCACCGGCTTCGCGTGCTGGGGGGATTACTGCGACGAGGTCGCGCTGCATTGCAACGGATTGCCCTCCTGGAGCTCTCTGGACATCTCCACCAGGTACTGGACGAGCTACTTCTCCGAGGAGGGGGACAGCGATCTCGGCGAAATTGTGTGCTCGGACGGCCCGAGCGGCGGCAGCTGCGAGGCGTTCGAGCTCGGCGACAACGTGCGCTACTGCTTCGGCGGCCGCGGGAACAAGGGCATCGTGACGGGCATCGATTGCGCGGACAGCTACTGCGACGAGATCTCGCTCGAGTGCACAAAACCTGCGGTTGGGCGCCTCACGAGCTGCTCCTGGTCGGGCTGGCTGTCGGAGGAGGAGTGGTACGTACACTTCGGCACGAACCGGTTCATCACGGCGGTGGAGTGCAGCGGCGACTACTGCGACAACAAGCGCTTCTACGTCTGCTCGCTCGTCCAGTAGCTGCCCGGGCGCTCCGGCGCTCGCCATGGGGTCGGCCCAGCGGCTCGTGCGTCACCGGGCGTCGAGTTGTGATACTGCTCGTCTCCCCGGGGGGAGAAGGAAAGCACCATGTCGGAGTCGAAGCTCGCCGCGCCGCAGATGGTCATCGACAGCCGTATGCTCTATTCGAGCTGGGTCCCAGCGGATCCGGCCGCCGCCGCGGCGCTCTTGCCGGACGGGATCAGGCCGGCGGAGAACAAGGCCATTTACATGAACCAGTACGTGGTCGACAAACCGGAGCAGACCTCCGGCTTCGGCGCCTATTCGCTCACCTACCTGGGGCTGGATCTCGCGGATCACACGACGCCCGACGGCGCGAGCCCGGCCCGGTTCTTCACGCACTACGTCAACTCCTCCGAGACGGTGCGCCGGTACGTGCGCGAGCGCGGCGTGCCGGCGTCGCCCGGGGTGACGACGCTCGAGCTGCACGGCAGAGAGCTCGTGGCGACCACCTCGGTCGACGGCGTGCCCATCATCCGGACCAGGGCGCTCGTAGGCAACAAGATCGGCGTGGTCGCGCGCGGCCACCTCGCCTACGTGACGAAGGTCGACGGGCGGCTCGTCGCCGGCAACTACCCCTATATCGCCGACATGGCCGACCCGTACGAGCTCCTCGCCGTCGAGTTCCTCGCGAAGGATCACCCGGTGTACGCGCTGCGGCCCGGGAGCCCGGTCCAGGTGGTGACGAGCGCCTCGTGGTACTCGCCCCGCAGCTCCTTCGTGTATCCGGGCGGAGAGCGGGACCTCTTCTGACGGCCCCGCCCCCGGCCGCCCTTCGCTCCGGCGCGGCGCGGCGCTCGCCGCGGCCGGCGCGGCAGCGGCGTGCCGGGGGTTCACCGGGACGCCAAGGCCGCCAGGAGAGCCAGGATTTTCTCTCCCTTTCGTCCTTGCGCCGGATGGCTCCTATTCACGTCGTCCGATCCGCTTCGTCCGAGCGCCAGAGCGCCGTCCCCTGTGAGCGCGCCGCCGCCATGGCAGGGCGAGCGGCCCTGTACCCATCCTGCCCGCGCCGGCGAGCGCGCGCGCACACACACAGAAGGACAGTCGGCCAGGGTGGATTGGATGGGATCTCGCCAGAGCGCGCGGTCGTGAAGGAGGGAAGCCTGGAAGACCCATGAGCGCTTGGTTTTCAATCGTCGCGCCGCGGGCGGCGACGGAGCCCCGCGCGGCCCCGTCGTGCACAACGCGGGTGCGGGTACGTCGGTTGCTCCGAGCCCGTCCGCGGCCGGAGCCGGCCGCTCGTACAAGGGAGAGAACGAATGAATCGACTGATTCGACTCGGAGCACTCTCGGCCTTCCTGTCGCTCGTCCTCTGGGGCGGCAAGGATGTGGCGGCCGCTCCGATCCCCGCCGCGCTGAGCAGCAAGCAGCTCAAGGACCTGACGACCGCGGACGAAGACACGACGTGTCAATCGCTCATGCCGAACCTCGTGCTCACCAGGCAGGATAGCTGCGAGTTCGTCGGGCTCCTGTGGTCCACGGTCGGGCAGGTGTGCACCGCCGTGAGGGACAAGTGCCTGGCCGAGGGCCAGCAGCCGCCGGCGCGAGCGGACGAGACGGCCACGCCGAGCTGTCTGCCGCCGGCCGAGTCGCGCGTCGGCTGCACCGCGACGGTGGCCGAGTACGAGGCGTGCATGCTGGCGAACGCCGAGAAGGTCCGGGCGCTCAGCTGCGATTCCGCGACGACCGCGCTCGAGGCCCCCGTCGCGGCGTGTGACCTCATCGCGCAGAAATGCCCCGATCTCGGCAACACCGGCGAAGGCCAGGGCCAGGGCGAAGACCAGCCCTGACGCCACCGCAAGGCGCGCCCCGCAGGCCCCCGTCTGCCTCCGGCCGGCCGCGAGGCGCGCCGCGGCTACAGCGCCGCGCTCCCGATCTGCTGGATCGTCGCCTCCACCCGCAGCCGCTCTCGCTGCTCCGGTGACGACTGGATGAGCTCGTTCAGCTTGCTGTGGATGACATAGAGCTTTCCGTCCCGGAGCACGCCGGTCGTCGGATAGACGTCGCCGAGCCGCTCTACCGCGCGCAACCTCGCGGTGCTCCAGCCGTCCTCGCTCGACAGCGAGAACGCGGCGTTCGACGCGACGCCGGCGGCCTGGTTCGCGACGACCACGAGATCTTTTCTCCCCACCAGGGTCAGCCCGTCTCCGCCCACGAACCGCTCGGCGACATCGACCCTGGAGAACCGCGAGGGGTTCGCGAGGGGCACCTTGAACAAGGTGCCATCGCTCTTCTTGACGACCAGCAAATAGCCGTCGGGATGGACGACCACCCCGTTGAGGTTGATCCCCTCGCCGGTGAATTGCTCGTCCTGCAGGAAGACGGCCGCGTTCCCCTGCGGATCGACCTTGTAGATGGTCGGCGAGAAGCTGTCGGTCACGTAGGCGTTGCCTGCCGAGTCCAGGGCGATGCCGTTCACGAGGTGAGCGCCTGGGGACAGCGGCGCGAGATCCACGTAGTGGATGGCCTTGCCCGTGGAGAGGTCGTAGACGCCCACGGCGGCCAGGTTCTTCGGCCCCGCGGCAGATGGCTTGACGCTCGCGCCGAGATCGGAGCTCACCGCCCAGAGCCTCCCCCGCTCGGCGTCCACGGCGATGCCGAGCACCGAGCAGAGGCGTGGGTCATCGACGACACGGGAGACGCCGCCATCGCCGTCCACCGCGTAGATCGCGCCCTCCCTGAACGAGCTCACAAGGAATTTGCCTCGGCTGCCGTCGTATTCGATCGTCTCCGGATACAGCGCTGGCCTGTGAACGGTGATGGGCTGTCCCGTTCGCTCCAGGGTGACGACCTCCGCGCGCGCGCAGCCGGCGGCCGTCAGCCCGATCGTCGCAACCGCGCACAGAGCCCCGGCGGTCAACCCCGCACGCGCCGAGCGCGCAGCCGTGCGCCGCGCGCTCGGCGTCCTGTTCATGATCGACATGTCAGCTCCTGTTCTGCTGAGGCATCGCCTCAGTTTCTTCGGAAATTCACAGGGAGACGGGGAGACGGGGAGACGAGAGGGAAATATTCAAATACTCCCTGTCTCCCCGCCTCCCTGTTCAATTTCCCCGCTGAAAGCGGCGGCAAAATGAGGGGGATAGCTCGGCCTGTTCTGGACAGGTCCGTGCGATGTGCGGAGCGCGCTATCGAGGCGCGCTGCCGGACGCCCGCGGGCGCCTCTCCCACGTCGTCGATTCGTCGACGAATCGCTCTTCGATCCAGGCCTTCGCGGCGCGCGCGTGCCTCAGCTCCTGGCGCAGCTCGAGCACCCGCACGGCAGCCTGGGTGTCCTCGCGCTGCGCGTCGGGGAGGAGCAGCGCTTCCTCGAGCCGCGCCTCGATCTCCTGCTCGCGGCGCGCGAGCTCGGCCATCTGCTCGCTCGCGGCGGCTGCGTCGGGCGGCGATGCCGTCACGTCGAGGGCAGCGCCGCGATCCAGCGGGAGCGCGCTGCCCGCGCCTGCCACGAGCAGCGGCGGCCGCGCGCGCGCCACCTGGACGCTCAGGCCAGCAGCCGCGATGCCGGCCGCGGCGAGGCTGGCGATGGCCCGCCGCCGGCCCCGAGGGCTCGGCGTGGCTCGCGCCCGGCTCCCCGCATCCAAAAGGCGCCTGACGCGCGGAAGGAGCGCGCCCGCCGAGCGCGCCATGGCCGGGACCAGCGCGCGCCGCGGGGCGAGCGACGCGCCCGACGCGACCTGGACCAGCGCGCGCGCCAGACCGAGGGGATCCCCCGTGAGCTCGACGGCGCGATCGTCGCAGGCGAGCTCCGCTGTCTGGCGAAAGCGGGACGACGCCCAGTGGATGAGAGGATGCACCCACAGGACCGACTGCACGAGGCCAGCGGCCGGAAACCACAGCCCGTCGCGGCGCTCGATGTGCGCCAGCTCGTGCGCGAACACGGCGTCGACCTCTGCGTCGGTGAGGGCAGCGAGCCTCGCCAGCGGGACGCAGATCTCGGAGGCTCCGATGACGAGCGGACTGCCGATGCCGGCGCTCTCCGTCAGCATGATCGGGCGCAGCCCGATCCGGGCGCGCAGCCGCTCAAGCCGCTGGAGCAGCCGCGCGTCCCGCACCTCCCTGCGCCCGCGGAGGCCACGCCATAACAGCAGCGCCGACGAGGCGAACCGCAGCAGCCCCAGCGCGGCCGCCCCGGCTGTGCACGCGGCGAGCAGGGTCCACCCCGGGCTTCCCCCCGCACGCCACGCCGGTGATCCGGCGCCGGCGCTCTCCCTGGTCGAGCCGCCGGCCGCCGGCTCGGCATCGAGGACCGCCGGCGCGGGGGCGTCCTCGAGCGACAGGACAGCGATCTCTCCAGGAGATGCCGTGTCCCCGGGCGCGCGCTCGAAGCCCCATGACATCACCGCCGCGAGCAGCAGTGTCGCGAGCGGACCGAACAGCGCCATCTTCCAGAGCAGGTGCCGCGTGGAGGACGAGAGGGATCTCCGGCGAGCCAGGAGCACCGCCACCCCGGTCCACACCGCGGCATGGACCGAACAGGTGAGCAGCAGCGCCAGCCAGAGAGCCGCCATGCCGGGCCACGTGCCCGGCCCCGCGAGCAGGTGGAGCGCCAGGATCACGCGCCTTTCTCCTTGATCAGCCGCTGCATCTCCTCGAGCTCTTCAGGGCTGAGCTGCTCCGACTCCAGGAGCTGCGCGGTGAGGGCCGAGGCCCTGCCGCCGAAGAACGAGCGCAGCACGCGGTGGAGCACGCCCCTGGCCGCCTCCTTCTGGTCGACCGACGCGCGGTACACGAACTGCCTGCCAGACCTCTTGCGCTCCACCCACCCCTGCTGGCTGAGCCGCTGCAGCAAAGTCGCCACCGTCGTGGGAGCGAGCTCCCGCCCGTCCTCCGCCATCGCCGAGACGACGTCCCCGACGGAGCCTTCCCCGACGGTCCAGAGGGCCTTCATCACCGCGAGCTGCAGATCGGTCAGCGCTTCGGTTCCCACGACGACAAGTGTCGTTCATGGGCGGCCGTCCGTCAACTACAAATGTAGTCGCGTGAGCTCCGGGGCGGCGGCCGGCGGGATCCCTGGCCCGGGCCGGGCCGCGGGCTACGTCGGCAGCTCCTCGAACTGGGGGAAGGCGTCGGTGATCTGATGCCAGGGCGCCTTCGAGCCGACGTAGATGTGGTGATCGGGCCCCTTCGCCGGCGCGCCGTCGAGCGTGCCGAGCTGCACGTGCGCGAACCGCCGCTCGCGGACGACGTCGTACACGGGCGAGAAGCACTGTTTACAGACGCAGCGGTACCCGTCGTCGGACTCGCCGACCCGGAGCAGGTGCTCCCGCCCCGCGGCGACGCGGAGCCTGTCGATCTCGATCCCGCCGATGGCGGCGCAGGCGGCGCCGGTGCGCCTCCGGCACCTCGAGCAATGGCAGTAGAAGGCGTAGCCGAACGCGTCGTCGACCTCGAAGCGCACGGCACCGCAGTAACAAGCTCCGTTCAACATGGCCCGTCCATCTCCCTTGAACGCGGCGCCTGAGAGCGCCGCTCCGGCTCCCTCGAACGCGGCGCCTGGGAGCGCCGCTCCGGCCCTCGCGTCCCCTCACCCGTCGGGGAACGGGATGAACTCGATGTCGTCGCCCGGCACCTTGGGAAAGAGCCCTGCCTTCCAGTCCA
Organism: Sorangium sp. So ce327; assembly: GCF_051530205.1. Lineage (NCBI taxonomy): Bacteria > Pseudomonadati > Myxococcota > Polyangiales > Polyangiaceae > Sorangium > Sorangium sp. So ce327. Next base: position 9,573,586 of record NZ_CP150330.1, read on the forward strand.
GCTTCGCGCGCTCGATGCGCTCCGGCGAGCTCGAGACGAAGTTCCACAGGATGTGGCGGTCGCCTTCGAGCGCGGCGCCGCCGAGGAGCATCACGCGGCTCTGCGACAGCGCGCGGAGCTCCGGCTGCGCTCCGGCGCGGAACACGAGCATCGTCCCCTCGCCGAAGCGCTGGCCCTCGCAGCCGACCGACCCGTCGATCACGTAGGCCGCGCGCGCCGCGTGCTCCTCGGGCAGCGGGAGCGTCGCGCCCGGGTCGAGCTCCGCGTGGACGTAGAGCGTCGGCGACAGGACGCCGACCGGCGAGCGCGCGCCGTAAGCCTCCCCCGCGATCACGCGCAGCACGGCGCCGTCCCGGGTGACGACAGGGATCGTCGCCGCCGGGTGGTGCTCGAAGCGGGGCGCGTCCTCCTCGTGCGCCATCGGCAGCGCGAGCCAGCACTGGACGCCGTGGAGGTGCGTCTCGTGCTCCAGGTCGCCGCGCTCGGAGTGGACGATGCCGCGCCCGGCGACCATCCAGTTGACGTCGCCCGGCCGGATCGGCTGCGTGGAGCCGAGGCTGTCGCGGTGGAGGATCTCCCCCTCGAACAGGTACGTCAGCGTCGCGAGCCCGATGTGCGGGTGCGGGCGCACCGAGATGCCCTGTCCCACGGCGAAGCGCGCAGGGCCCATGTGGTCGAAGAAGACGAACGGACCGACGAGCCGCCGGCGGACCGACGGCAGCACGCGCCGCACGGAGAAGCCGCCCAGATCGCGGGCGCGCGCGTCGATGACGAGCTCGATCGCGTTCGCGGGCGAGTCCACGCAGGCGGGTTCATGGTCGGCGTAACGGCTCATCGGGGGCTCCTTCGCGGCGCTGGGCGGAGGTGCGCGGGGCGTCGCCTCCGTCCAGGGATCGCTACCCTAGCCCATCGGGAGCTCCGGATGTGTAGCGGCTCGTCGCCCAGGTTTTTCTGTGGCTGCGTGCGAGGTGGTGCCAAGCCGCCCGGGGGCCTGCCGTGAGCGCGGAACCAGGGAAGTCCTTGGGCCTCGTCGCTGGTGCGGAGGAGCGGACGATGAAAGAGGCCATCATTTCGACAGCTTCGTGGGGCACGGGCGGTTGAAGTGTCTCGCGTATGATTCTGTCGTGCCATCCCGGTCAACACGAATGCCGCCCCGGCGCGCCAGACGTCGAACGGCAAGCCCTCCAGCGTGTGCTGGTCCTCGTCGAGGCTCGGCCGCTCTGCGTCAGCTCGGCCGCTCGAAGAGGGCGTGGAGCTTGAATGTGGCGTCCACCGTGGTCGGGTGATCCGCGCCGAGCTCCCTGCTCAGCTCGGCGATGGCTCTGCGCGCCGTGTCGGCGGCGTCCCGGCGCTTCATCGATGCCTGGACCTCCGCCAGTCGCACGAGCAGCGCGCCGACGCCCGATCGATCTCCGGCGCTCTCGGCGATGCGTAGCGCCCGCTTCAGGATCGGCTCGGCCTCGGGAAAGCGCCTCTGGTCCAGGAGGGCTTCCGCGAGATCCGAGAGGAGCTCGCCCAGCGCGGGGTGATCGCGCCCGATGGACCGCTCCTCGATGGCGAGCGCCTCGCGAAGCAGCTCCTCCGCCTCCCTGGACCGCCCGTCGTGGTGCAGCCAGATGCGCGCCAGTCCCTGGGTCGACTCGACGTACGCAGAGCTCTGCGTGCGTCCAGCCTGCGCTTCGATGGTCCGTGCCTCCTGGAACAACGGCTCGGCCTCGACATACCGACCTTGTCCGATGCGGATCCGCCCCAGCTCGGCCAGGATCGTCGTGTAAAAAGGCAGGCCCTTCCCTCCTCCCGCCCCCTCCAGCGCACGGCGCAGAACGCTCTCCGCCTGTACCGCCTTGCCTTGCATGGCCAGCGCCTGTCCGTAGCCCGACGCAAGTCGCAGCGGGATCTCCGCGCCACGCTCCCCGAACCCGACGACGGCGCGACGAAAGAACGACTCCGCCTCGGCGTATCGTTCCTGCCCGAGGAGCGCCTGGCCGAACTCGGAGCGCAGCGACCGCTGAAGGCGATCCCGAGTCATCTGCGCGCCCTCCTTGCGCCCGAGAGCGCACTCCAGCGCGGCACGAAGGAGCCCCTCCGCCTCCGCGAAGCGCCCATGCTCCACCTGGATGTGCGCCAGGCGGAGCAGCAGCCACGGCGACACCTCGCGTTCCCTGCCGGCCACGGTGTTCCGGAGTTCGATGGCCTGCTCGAGGAGGCGCTCGGCTTCAGCGTATTTCCCGTCCGACAACAGGATGTCGTTGAGCATGGCCAGGGCCTGGACGCTGGACGGGTGCGCCGCGCCGTGCGCCTCGCGCAGCAGGCGGAGCGCTCTCCGCATCGGCTTCGCCGCGTCGGCGTAGGCACCATCGTAGTACAGCGCGACGCCGAGCTGCTTCAGCGCATCCCCGTATCGAAGCGGATCCGGGGCCTGCTGGCGCTCGTAGAGCGCCACCGATCTCCGCAGGACATCGATCGCCGCCGCGAGCTGGCGACGCGCTCCCAGCGCCTTACCGAGGGCACAGAGGGCTTCGGCGTCCTCTGGCCGCCTCTCCAGCCATCGCCTCGCCCACCGCTCGGCGACCTCTCCGTCGTTGACCAGGAGCGCTCGCTCCACCAATGCACGAAAGACCTCGGGATTGACCGAAGCCTCACGGAACCGGGAATGGAGCGATTTCCAATCCTGGCCGCTCGCAGGCCGGCTCTCCCTCTCCACGAGGGTCACGCCCGCGCGCAGCGCGGGCGACCGGCTGTCCGCCGCGATCCCACGCGCCGCGGCGAGGCAGGCGAGGGCAGCACCTCCGTCCTCCGCCTGCGCCGCGGTCTCCTCGAGGACGCCCTCGTCGACGCCCCCGCGCAGCATCGCCGCCGCCAGATCGAGGGCCTCGGGCTCCAGATCGAGCAGCGCGGCGAGCCGCCCCGCGCGCGCCGCGCCGGCCGCCTCCAGCTTCGCGAGCGCCGCGTCAGGGGACCGTGGCCTCGCGTGGGCCGGCCAGAACCCCGGGCGCGATCTCGACGGGCCGAGGAGCGCCACGCGCCCGCGCCGCCCCGCCTCGGCGAGCGCCCATTCCACGCGCCGCAACCGGAAGGGGTTGTCGGCGTCCGTGATCCCCACCCACGCGCGTCCGGCAGGACGGACCGCATCGACGAGCTGCTCATAAGGAAGCGCCGCGGAGATCCTCGATACGGGCCTTCCTGGCAGGGCCGCCTCGAACGCCTCCGCGAAGCCCTCGCCCCACCACGCCACCCCGCGCGCCCGCGCCCGCGCCGCGCCGCGGATCGTCCTCACGGCAGGCATCCAGGGACCTCCGGGGCACACGATCCGGTGGGAGATCCAGTGGAAGAAATCGACCGCGCCGTGCGCGAGCGCCGCCGACGTCCGCGCATCACAGAAGAGCACGAGCCGGATCTCGCGGTGGGAGACGACAGGCCGCTCCATGTTCAGCCACCTCGCCTGGGCCGCGTCCGGCCAGAGGACAACGACCGCTCCCTTCTTCGCCGTGGCCAGCCGCCGGGCGTCCCGGTGCACCTCCAGGCCGGGGTTGCGCGGAAGGAGCGCGCGCACCAGCTCGCCCAGCCGGCCCGGGTGGGCCTGGTCGATGAGCACGATGACCCCCCGGTCGGCCAGCCGCAGGATCGCGGTCAGCCGGTCGAGCCAGCCCGGTTCGTCCGGACGAGGTGCATCGTCAGCAGCGGGTGCGGATAATACCATTCGGAGTCGTTGGGATACGGCAGCAGCTGACCATAACTCAGGAGATCACGGGCGCGCGGATCGGCCGGCAGGCGCCGCAGCGGGTCGTCGGCGATCGTCTCGAGGACCTCAATGTGGCCTGCGTCGAGCCCCATCTCCAGGAGCAGGCGCGCCTCGTTGAGCACCTTGTCCACGAGAGGCCGTGTGGCCCGCTCCGCGTCCGACGTCCAGCCCACCTCGGCGAGCATGCGTATCGACTTCACGAAGTCGCGCGCGCGACCGCCCGAGTAGTACGCGAGGCGCTCGAGCAGATCGCCCGTGATCAGGTCCGGGGCGTCGAGATCGGCCGTCCGCCGCTGGTAGAGCTCGCAGAAGAAGGGCACCCCTGGGCCGTGCTCCGACGGCCGGTCCTTGCGCATCACGGGCTCGTTGACGAGGACGTGGATCCTGCTGAAGCGCGGGATCGCGCTCGCGGCGGGGTGGGAGCGGAGCGCGAACGGACCGCAGACGACGACGCGACACGCGAGCTGCGCGATGAGCTCCGACCGGAGGAAGAGGGCGTTGGCGCGCTCGAAGTCCCGGATCCGGTCCAGCCCGTCGATGACGAACAGGACCCGGCGGAACTTGTTCTGGACGTGTCCGATGATCGTGTTCACCGCCACGAGGAGCGTCTGCATGTGGTCGTCCTGGTCGGGCGGAGGGCGCTTTCCCCGGCCGATGGGCAGCTTCCACCGCATGGCGCCGGCGAGCGCGTCGAGCACCTTGAGCCCGGCGTCCGCCGCGGCGCCGCCGCCGAGCGGCGCCGCGACCTGCGAGCCCAGCACGATCATCGCCTTGGCCAGCCCCGGAATGTCGACCTCCGCTTCGCCCGGCGTCCTGGTGATCTCGGCGAGCTTGCGCCAGGCCCGCGCCAGGTCGTCCAGGTGCTGCTGTGGAATGGGATACGGCAGGAGGTCGGTGATGGCGCGCACCAGGGCGACGCCGGCGAGGAAGACGACCTCCCAGGACTCCACCCGTTCGAGCGCCTGCTCATCGCCCATGACCTGGGAGAAGTGCCGGTGCAGGTCGAGCACGACGACGAAGTCGTCGGCCATCCGGCCCTCCGCAATGCGCAGGAGCTCCGTCGATTTGCCGGTGCCGACCGTGCCGGTGAGGAGCACGCGCGCCTCGGCGAACGGCATGCCGAGGAGCGTCGCGATGTCGCCGGCCGGACTCCGCTCGCGGTCGGCGCGCGACGCGCGATCCTGCGCCGGCAGCAGCGGATCGAAGCGCTGGTAGAGCTGTTGCCACACGGGTCGGCGCGACATCGAGGCCAGCTTACCACACCACGGGCTCGCCCCTCCCCCTGTCCAGGCGCCGCCCTGCCCGCGCGCCGCCCGGCGCAGAGCCTGCGTGAGCTCCGTCGCCCGGCCGCCGCGGCGCCCCCGTGAGGCACGGACGGCCCCGGCCCCACCCTGTCGGCGATGGCCCCGGCCAGGTCTCGCATGGGCACGCCCGAGTCGACGACGGCGCGCAGGCCGACCTGGCCGGCACCGACCCGTCGGCGGCTGCTCGACCGCGACCTAGCCCTACCTTCGCAAGGCGCATCCCCGACGCTTAGGAAGGCGCTTGTTTTCCAGGCGCTGCACTATCTCGTCGTCTAGATGAAGAAAGACCTGGAAGCCAGCGGTCGAGCTCGAAGATGCGCGCCGCGCGGCGCTGTTCTGCATTCAGTTCGGGCGCGAGCGGGATCGTGGGGCGCCGTCCCTGGGCGCCCGTTGCGGTCCGGACCAGCGTGGCGCGGATGTCGCCGAGGCTGTCCATCATGGCGCGGGCGGAGGTGTCGGTACCGAGGGCGATGCGCGCGAGGCTGACGAGCATCAGCCCGAGCACCGTCGCGAAGGTGTGGAGCCGCAGCGAGCCGTCAGCCCACTGATGCGAAGGACCCCAGGGCACGACGCCTCCCTTCTTCGAGCGACGGAAGAGCTCTTCAACGTTCCACTGGCCGCGAAAGGCATGGACGATGCGTTCGGTGCTCCAGGTGTGGTGGTCGGTGTAGAGCACACGCTTGCCCAGGCGTGTTGCCTCGAGCTCTCGCCGGCGAGTCGCGTCAACCCGCCAACTCAGCGTCGGGGCCTGCTCTTCGCCACCGAGCTCGACCACGACGAAGCTGGCCAAGTGCTCGCGCGCGAGCGCCTTACGTACGCGCTGCTCGAGCGATGCGCGTCGAATACGGCCGGCCTGCACCAGCGTCTCAAGCCGGCCCAGTTCCTCCTTGGCCTTGGTCAGCCGCACTTCGATACCGCGCTTCTGTCCCTCGAGCAGCGTGAGGCTCTCGATGACGACGAGCGTGCGGTCAAGATCGCCGACTCGGGTCCGCACGCGGGCAGCGCGTACGTCCTCGTACTGTCCGGTCAGGTGCCGCATCGCGCCTTTTTGCGCAGCTTGCTCCAATGCCCATTCGGCCGCGCTGTGTCCCAGGGGCAACGAGATGAGGCTGTAGTAGCCGGTGACTTCCAGATGAAGCTCCAGCTGCGGGCTCCAGAAGCCTCCGTCGCGTACGAGTGTCCGCTGACCGGGGCTGGTTCGTCGCTCCCCGGCGTCGAGCGCGCTGTGCAGCTCGCTCAGCCCTTGCAGGCACTCCTCGAGCAGCGCTTGATCCGAGCTGTTGCCGCTGAAGGCGCGGTACAAGAGCGGCACGTGCCCGGTCTCACTCACGAGCAGGCCGAGTCCTACCACCCGCAGGTCGCTCCGTTTGCTCTTGGCGTGGCCGCGACGCGCCAGCTCGCCGGGGGTCGTTGTCGCGATGTGCGTGTCGAAGTTGGTCGAGTCGAACGCCAGCACATCGGCTGACAGAGCAAACCGACCGATCGCCGCCCGGGCGATCGCCACTTGGGCGGCCTCCAGCTCCTGGTCGGTGACCTGCTGCGCGATGCGGTGAAACGCCTGCCCCGTAAACGCTGACCCGGGCAGGCACGAAACCCGCGGCAACGCACCGTCGAGGAAGTCCCCCAGGTCACGCTTCGGGCCCGGCGCGCATGCGCGCTGGAGCGCGACGGCGACGGCCATCTCGCCCACGGACGGTCCGTTCTTGGAACCGTACTCACCGCACGCCTGATTGATCAGCCCCACCAGATCGAGCTGCTCGGCCACCCAAACGAGCGCGCCAACATCTCCCACCGCTCTCGTCCCGACCGTCCGAGTTCGCCCGAGGTCGACCGTCGGCGGCGGGTCCGCCGGCCCGAGCACAACCTGCCTCGCGACCGAGCGGCCCGCTGCCGCGTCCCACACCGACTGCGCCGCGATCCGGTAGCGGCGACCGTCCACCTCACGCTCGAAGATGTGCATCTTCGTTCATGTAGCGACAGCAGGCCGCCACATCCATGGGGCGTGCACGATTCTCAGTGCGCGCTGCGCGTTTACACTGCCGACCCCTGTCGGCTCCGCGAAAGTAGGGCTAGCGCGATGCGGACGAGGTGCAGGAGCTCGGCGTGAGGCTCAAGAAGATGCTGCGGGCCCTGCTCCTTTAAGCATTGCGGATACCGAGCCGCGATTTCCTGCTGCGGCTCGGCTCCTTGTCTTCGCTGCGGTTGTGACGGCACTCATTGCTGCCGCAGCGTGGATTTTGCCGGTGTTCATTGCGAAAAAAAAAAAAAAAACGCCCGGCGCAGCGCAGGTCTGGCCGCCCGCCACCGCATTCCCTGCCCATCCTGCCGTTCGCGACACCCCTGCCCGGGCGCCGCGTCCACCAGGAGGGCAGCGATGGGACAGCTCCGCGATCGAATGGCCGAAGACCTGAAGCTGCGGCGATACAAGCCGTCGACATGCGACAATTACCTCCGCTGCGCACGGGCCTTCGTAGCCTACCACCGCAAGCCGCCGCAGCAGATGGGTCTCGACGAGGTGCGCGCGTTTTTGCTCTACCTCGCCGAGCAGCGAAAGATCGCGGAGGCGACGCAGCACCAGTACGTGGCGGCGATCAAGTTCCTCTACGCCACCACGCTCGGGCGTCCGGAGGTCGCCGTCGCGATCCCCTGGCCGAAGGTGCCCCAGAAGCTGCCGCCGGTCCTCAGCGGCACCGAGGTCGAGGCGCTGCTCAACAACACGCGATGAGCGCGCCCCGAGGCTTGCGGTGGTAGTTGCCCGCCTGCAGCGGGCCCCCGCACGCCGGGCACCGGCTCGCCGCCACCCGCCGCGCGATCGGTCCAGGGCCTCCAACGTTGCGAAGAACTCGCCCTTGAGCGTGACTTGGTCGAACATGGGCTCCTTCGTTTCTGGCAACTCGGAGGCGAGCCCCCTCGGAGGACTTCGACCAAGTTTTCTGGGGGGCCTCGTTGGTCGTCCCTCAAAGAACGCGCTCAGGATGGCGCCCGGGGACATCCATTTTGCTGGCGCTGCTCAAGGAGTACACGTTCATGTCTATGTTGAAAGCGAGCCTGTTGGCCTTCGCCGCTGCAATCCTCGGTGCCGCCTTGATGCTCGGCCTCGGCAGAGCCAGAGCTGCGTCTGCCGAGCAAAAAACCGCGGCGCAGGGGCCGAGACGCGGCTCGTCGGGATCCCGAGAACACACGTCACCTCCGCGGGGCGGAGACCTCCACAAGACAGCGGCCGCGTCCCCCTCTTCGCCGGCGTCGGCCCCGGGGCCTGAGCGCACTTCGCCGAGGTCGCTGGCGCGAACGGCTTCGGCGCTGGACGACGAGGAGGCGACCGCGCTCGCGGAGGCACGATTCGAGGCCAAGCTCCGCGCGTTCGAAGGGGCTCCCGAGGATCATGATTGGGCGCCACGTGCGACGGTCGCGCTGAAATCGGAGCTGGGCACGCTGTCCGAAAAAGTAGGTTTTGAGGTCGAGTCGCTCGCTTGCAAGTCGAAGATGTGCGTTGCGAACGTCCGCTGGGACAGCGCGGCAAACGCCATGCGAAACAACCAGCGCATCGCCGAGGCGTGGTACTCGGTCAACTGTGCCGTCGAAGTCATGGGTGGGCTGGGAGGTGGTGAGGACAAGGGTTCTTCCATGTCGGTCATCTTCTCCAAGTGCCTGTAGTCATCGCTCTGATTCATTCAAGTCAAAAGAAAGGTCAGCGTCAATGCGTGTGAATCATTTTGCCGCAAGCAGCGTCGCCCTCGTGGCCGTCGCCGCCATCTCGAACAGCGCCGCAGCCATCCAGGCTGATCGATACTCGGGATTCGAGTGCAACGGTTATGACTGGGGGCCAGAGCCAGCTATCCAGCAACTTTACCACTGCCCAGTCTTGAATTGGTTTCCTGGCGGGCTTGCCGACGTCGACAAGGTGTACGTTCAGATGTCGCTGCCTCATCCGCCGTCGCAGTACAGCTGCGGCGGCGAGCCGTTTGCGAAGGTCTGTGTCATATACGCCAGCCACACCGGCGCCACGTACGGCTCGGTGTGCACCATTGGCGCCAGCTTGTGGACCAGGACTGTCGCCGGCGCGAATGCTATTGAGCTTATGGGCGGCTGGCTCGATTCGTGGCACACCACTTACCCTTCAGGTGCCGGCTATTTGCTCGTTAATGGGGGTGGAAAGAACTCGGATGGCTGTTCCAACGAACCGGCCGTGCTGCGCGGCTACAGGGTCGAATCCGACTCCGATTGACCGCGCCGACCTCGTCCGGTCGAGCGCGCCGCCATCGACGCTGGATCATCTCGACCGATGGAGCCATCGAGCTCCATGGCGCGCTCCCCGTGCTCCGCGAGCTCGTGAATAGTTGGAACCCCCGAACTTAGGCTGACCACGGTCTGAAGGAGCGACACGACATGCTGCCAGTTCTTCCAGATACATATCGGATCCCCATGTGAGCGTCCGAATAGATAGTAGCTGGAGCATGTTGTTTCCACCTGAGTGCTTGGGCATCGCGCGCGAAAGACAGAGTATCTCCTTAGGCACCAAGCCGTTCACCTGACAAGCTTGCAGCTAAGCCGGCGACATTCAAGTATCTACCTCGCCCTCCACGGCGCGTACGTCGACATCGGCGATCTCCGCGGCGCCCGCGACGCCATGGCCCGCGGGATCGCCCCCTTGCTCCGCCGCCTCAAGAGCCTCGAGGGCACCCCTTATTCGCGGAGCTTCCTGCTCGGGCTGCCTCACAACGCCGCCTTGCTCGCCGCCGCCGAAGGCTACGGCTGCATCCCGCCGGAGATCGACAGGCTGATCCGGCAGGCGTAGGCGAGGCGAGGAGAAAGAGTCAGCGGGCGGCTCGGGCGTAGGCCCCAGGCGTCACCCCGGCGATGCGCTTGAAATGCCGGTGGAGCTGGCTCTGGTCGTAGAGCCCCACGCGCGCAGCGACCTCCGCCTGAGGGACTCCCCGGGCGAGCAGCGCCCCTGCGAGGCCGACGCGCCGGTAGGTCACGTACGCGTGCGGGGGAAGCCCGACCTCCTCGCGGAAGGCACGACAGAGGCGGAACTTGTCGAGTCGCGCGTGGGCGGCGAGCTCGTCGAGCGCGATCGATTCGGTGAACCGCGCATCGAGGAGCTCGCGCGCGCGCGTCACCGCGCGAGCCCATGCGCTGCGCGGACGGGGCCGATCTCGGCGCATGGTGGTGAGATCGCACAGGGCGGCGAGCGCCTCGGACGACACACCCGCGAGCTCGAGAGGCGTCGCGTCGCCGCGAAGCAGCGAGCGATGCAACGCCGCCAGCGGTGCAGCGCGCGGGTCGTGCGCGCAGAGCGCGTTCTCCGTCGGGGGCGACGCGGGAGAGTCCAGCGTCGCGCGCGCCTCGTCGACCATGCGCGCGTCGAAGATCACGACTTGAAACCGCCGCTGGCCCTGGCGGGCGTGCTCTGCGAAGACCTCTCCGGGGACCTTCACGTCGATCGTGCCCGGGCCGCTCGACCAGCGCGCGCCTCGAAGCGACCACTCGGAGCGGCCACTGAAGTGGAGCGCGGTGGCGTAGCGGTCCGTCACGCAGGTGAACAGGGGCCCGTCGCTCCGGAACTGCCCGACGGTGAGGCCGGGGAGCGCAGCCGGGCGTGAGAATGTGATCCGGCTCCGCCCGCGCTGCGCCGCCGAGAGGTCCATGCCGAGGACGATACAGCGCGGCCCTTCTCGGCGCTACGGCGTTCTCGGGCTGCTCCCTGCTCCCCAAGCACGCGCGTCAGCCAAGATCGCCCAATCTCCTCTGGGCGCTCGGTCGTAGATGGAGGGCATGAACGTCCAGCGAACAGCGCTCGTCACGGGCGCGAACAAGGGGATCGGCCTCGAGACCGCCCGCCAGCTCGGCCGCGCGAGCATGACGGTGCTCGTCGGAGCACGCGACGAGGAGCGCGGCGCGCGAGCCGCTGCGGCGCTGCGCCGAGAAGGCATCGACGCGCGCTTCATCGCGCTCGACGTGACGGACACCGCGAGCGTCGCCGAAGCGGCTCGCGCGATCGAGCGCGACCTCGGGCGGCTGGATGTCCTCGTGAACAACGCGGGTATCCTCCTCGGCCGCTCCACGCCGAGCGCGACGCGGCTCGACGAGGTGCGCCACGTGTTCGAGGTCAACGTCTTCGCTGCCATCGCCGTGACGAATGCGATGCTCCCGCTGCTCCGACGAGCGTCGCCCGCGGCGCGCATCGTCATGGTGTCGAGCGGGCTCGGCGGGCTCACGAACCACGGCGACCCAGCGTGGGAGTACGCGTCGTTCAACGCCATCGCTTACCCCGCCTCCAAGGCGGCGCTCAACATGGTGACCGTGCAGTATGCGAAGGAGCTCGCCCCGACGGGCATCAAGGTCAACGCCGCGGACCCCGGATACACCGCGACCGACCTGAATGGCCACCGCGGCACGCAGACCGTCGAGGAAGGCGCCCGCGCGTCCGTGAGGCTCGCGCTCCTCGACGACGCCGGCCCGACCGGCGGGTTCTTCGACGCGCGCGGCCCCGTGCCCTGGTGAAGAAGAGTGAGTGACGAAAGGAGCAGGACAATGACGACGATGGTGACGTTTTCGTTGGGGAACGCGGGGCAGATGAAGGGCGCCCTCTCCGAGCCGCCTGGCTCGGGCAAGGTCGGAGGGCTCGTCGTGGTCCACGAGTGGCACGGCCTCAACGAGGTGATGCGAGCGCACTGCCAGCAGTTCGCGCAGGCGGGCTTCCTCGCGCTCGCCCCCGACCTCTATCACGGCAAGCTCGCCGAGAACGACGAGGAGGCGGCGAAGCTGATCGGCGCCTTCGACTTCCAGAAGGCCGTAGGTGAGCTCGGCCACGCGGTCAGCTACCTGCGCTCGCATCCGCGGTGCAACGGGAGGGTCGCGGTCGCGGGCTTCTGCTTGGGTGGCGCGCTCACCCTCGCTGCGGCACGTCACGTGCGGCCGGCGCTGGAGGCGGCGGTCCCGTTCTACGGTCTTCCGCGGATCGCACCGGAGGAGTTCGCCGAGGTGAAGACGCCCATCTGCGGGCACTACGCCAAGGTGGACGACTGGGCGAACCCTTCCGTTGCCGAAGCGATCCAGAAGGCGGCGCGCTCCGGTGGAGGCGCGATGGATCTCTACGTCTACGACGCCGGCCACGCGTTCATGCGCTCGACCGATTCGTCCAGGTTCGAGCCGAAGAGCGCCGCGCTCGCGTGGCAGCGCACGGTCGAGTTCCTCCACACGCACATTGGCTGACGCGTCAGGCGGTGCCGGGCCGCCCTACACGGAGCCTCGCGCGCCCACCTCGGCCGCCGCCGCGCGGCGATCGACCCGCGGGCAGGCCGCTTCACGGCGGCGTGGCGATACCCTAGCCTGGCCGTGGATCTCCGCCGCGCCACGGGCGCCACAAGGAAAGAAGGACCATGGCCGTCACCTCTGGCTTCGACCTCACGAGCGAACGCTTCTTCGCCGATCCCTTCCCGACGCTCGATCGGCTCCGCACCGAGGCGCCGGTCTACTTCTTCGAGCCGCTCCAGTGCTTCCTCATCACCGCTCCTGCCGATATCGAGGGGCTCGTGAAGGACCCGAGCTTCACCGCGCGGCGGGCGACGGCGATCCTCGGCAGCCTGGGCATGCTCGGCGAGGACGAGCTCTCGAGAAAGACGTTCGACTCCTTGTCGCGGCTCGCCTTCTTTCAGGACCCGCCGCGCCACACGAAGCTTCGACAGCTCATCATGAAAGGGTTCTCGCCGTCGGCCGTCGAGTGGATGCGCCCGCGGGTCGCGGGGCTCGTGCAGCGCGCCGCCGAGAAGGCGCGGCGCGACGGCGAGATGGATGTCGTCTCGGCGTTCTCCGAGGCGGTCGCGCTCAACACGCTCGCCGAGATGTTCGTGATACCCGAGGCCGATCGGCCGCAGTTCATGAGATGGTCGACGGACCTCCTGAAGCTCGCCGGCGGCGGGGTCACCTCGGACGAGCAGAAGCGGGCGGTGAAGCAGAGCTGCTGTGACATGGTCGACTACATGATGCGGCTCGTCGAGGAGCGCCGGAAGGCGCCGGGCGAAGACGTCGCGAGCAGGTTCATCGAGGCAGAAGGCGGAGACACCGAGCTCGCGGGCGAGGCGGCCATGCAATGCTTCCAGATGGTCGCCGCGGGGTTCGTCACCTCCGTGAACCAGATCGCGAACACCGTGCTCGCGCTCCTCAACCACCCCGCCGAGCTCGCGAAGCTCCGGGAGGCGCCAGGCCTCGTCCGCGGCGCGGTCGAGGAGAGCCTGCGCTTCGAGCCGTCCGTGCTCTCCCTCAGCCGTATGTGCGCGAGGGACACGGAGATCCGGGGCACCAGGGTCGCCGAGGGGCAGTTCGTCTTCGCGATGATCGCCGCGGCGAACCGCGATCCCGGGCTGTTCTCCGAGCCGGACCGCTTCGATATCACCCGGCAGCAGAGCCGGCACCTGACCTTCGGGAGCGGCGCTCATTACTGCCCCGGAGCCCCGCTCATCCGGATGGAAGTGGAGGAGTCGGTGCGCGCCCTGCTCTCGCTGCCGCGCTGGGAGCTCGCCGAACCGACATTGAGCTACGCCGGCTCGAACCTGCAGGACCGCGGGCCGAGCTCGCTGCGCGTTCGCTTCCCCGCAGCCTGAAGCGGGCGGGCTCGGCCCACTGGCCGACGCGCCGCTGGCCGCTGACGCCCCGACCGAGGCGGCCACCCGAGAAGAGACAGTCACCCAGCTCTTCAAGGACGTAGCCAGCGATCTGAAAGGCACGAGGGGCGCCGTGCGCCCCGATCGGCGCAAGCCGCTGGTCACCGCAGGAATCCCGGCGACACGCTCGGCACCGGACACGGCGAGCCGAGCACCGATGGCGGGGACGATGCTGCCACCGCGCTCTTGCGGCGGGCGCTCCCGCTCGATATGCAAGCTGGACGATGTATCGTGCATCCGACGATGCGGCCCTCGTGCGAACGGCCGAGGCGCAGGTGCTCGAGAGCTACGCCGCGCTCGTGCAGGTCGTGGCGCGTGTCGCGGCCCTCAATGCGCGCCTCGTGCAAGGCGGGGTCGCCCCGATTCCGCTCGCCACGTACACGCCGCCGCCCGCCGCGGCGGGGGTGCCGGCCTCCGTGGAGCTCCTCCAGGGCCAGCGCGCGTACTACGCCGGAGAAGCAGCTCGCCTCGGCGAGGCCCTCCGCGCGATGGAATCGGCGCTTGCCCAGCGCGCTCGCCCTGTCGCGCCGCTCCGGCCGGGGCCGCGCGCCGTGCCTGCCGCGTACGTCTTCGCGGAGCTGTCCCGCGGGGCATGGTCCTTCTTCAGGATCGCCCTGTTTCCTCCCTTCACGATGCTGATCGCGCCGGCCCTGCTCGCCCCGTGGTTCGCTGGACCGCTCGAGGGCGCCGCGGCGATGGCTGCGTTCCTCGTCGTGCTCTGGGGCGTGTCGCTGGCGGGCGCGAGGAAGCGCTTGCGGCTCCTCGCGCGCGGCGAGGTCGGCGCCGTGCTCCAGAAGAGCCAGGCGTACTCGGGCGTGCGGCTCAGGAACTGGCCCATGCTCTGGACGAACGGCTGGGACATCGCGCTGCGCCTGTACTCGGGCCTCGGCTCGGTGACGACGCTCACGGTGCAGACCCCGCGCGGGCGCATCGCGCAAGTCACGGTGCGTACGGGGCCATCGTTCCACGGCGTCGTGCTCGCCGATCCCGAGACGGGCGACGGCCTGGCGAACTGCGACTTCGCCTCCGCCCCGCGGCCGGACGCGCGGGGCGAATGGGACCCAGCTCTCCCGGGGCGCGTCTGGGCGGCGAGCTGTTTCTCGGTCATCGCGTCGCTCGCGCTCGCCGCCGCCACGACCGTCGCCGCGCTCGCCTCTCTGGACCTCTGGGAGTTTTAGCTCGAGGCTCGTGCTGCGAAGCTGCCTACTTCCCGCACACTGGCCGCCGCTCACGCGGTGAGAGGGCCTGACGGGCGACGACTGAGGCGAGGAGCCCCTCCTGCGGACGGGCTCTCCGTGGTGCCGCTCGCCCCACGGCCGATGCGCGCTCGACCTGGGTGCCACGGCAGCGCCGCGGCCGGCGTCATTCGTCCTTGGGCTTCTTCCCTGGTTCCACGCCCGGCACCGGGGCCCGCTTACCGGTGCGAAGGCCATCAGCTCACCGGAGCGAAAGAACATCAACCAGCCTGATTCTCAACACCTGCCCCTGCAACGATACTGAGCATGTTGACAACGCCGAGCAGGCTCAAGGCCGCGCCGACGTGCGCCTCGACCTCCGATGGTCCGCACCGAGCTCGGCCGCGACGATGTGCAACCCGCTGCGCTCAGATCGAGCTCGGCTTCGGACCGGGGCGAGCTTGAGAAGCCGTAACCGCAGGGACGCAATCCATGCCCTGAATCACAGTTGACGCCGCCCCTCCGCACACGCATCTGGAAATAACTTGGAGGAGGAGCATGCGCCACAGGCTGAAATTGAAGGCGATCCCTGTTCTCATTCCTCTCGGTCTCACGGTGTGGGCGTGCAACTACGACCTGGGCGAGTGCTATCTTAGGGGGACGGAAGGCACAGGGGCCGGAGAACCATTCCCACCGGGGTCAGCAGCTACGGGGACCGGTTCGGGAACGGTGACGATGTGGGAAGCGGCGCCACTGAGCAGATGGCAGGGTGCACGCCCGACAAGACATGCACAGACATGTACGTCGACTGCGAGGACAAAGGCCATCCATGCACGCGCATCATCGACGGCGGCAAATCTCTTTGCGCAATCTGTCGGCGCGATTGTCAGCTCAAAAAGCGATACACGTACGACGAGTGCTACCGGTGTGGGTTTGAATGAACACGACGATCCAGAAGTCCATGCGGGACGCAACGCATGTTGCCTTCGACACGCCGACGACAGAGCGCCTGGCACGACTCGGCGCGGGCAATACGGTGCGCGCGTCCGACTGCCTTATTATCGGACCGAGTCGAATGGACACCATGGAGCATGCTCGGACGCGTGAGGCATGGTGGTGTTCGTCCGATGTGTGGGACCGGCTCTATTCATCTGATGTCCGCTGGGATCTGCCCGTTGTCCTGTGGGTGTCATCGAGTCTCCACGAGCGAGTCAACCTCTGGAGGGCCTGTAGCTGGTTGCGTCACCTGGGGATCGCGCGTCACAATGTCTTTATCGTCGATCTTGATCCAGTACACCGCTCAAGGATCCCTGAGGAACCGCTGCCTCCGTTCGACTGCTCCGCATCGGTGTCTGATCATCCCGACGAGGTTCTTCTGGAGCGCCTCGACAAGGCGCGCCCCTGGCCACGGGAACGCTACGATCGTGCCGTCCGCCTCTGGGAGAGGTACGTCGATACGAATCCATTGCCTTTCGTCGAAAGGTGCACGCGTGGCGTCAAAGGGTTTCCAGAGCTCGCTCCCTTGTGGGCGCTTCTCTCTTCCTTCTTTCCAAGAAGGAGCACGAGAGGAGCCATACGCCTCAGTCGATTCGACGAGCTCATAGTGGCTCTTCTGTCGACGGAGTGGCA
The DNA here is from genome assembly GCF_051530205.1 of Sorangium sp. So ce327. NCBI lineage: Bacteria > Pseudomonadati > Myxococcota > Polyangiales > Polyangiaceae > Sorangium > Sorangium sp. So ce327. The sequence continues at coordinate 9,590,099 of NZ_CP150330.1, forward strand.
GACGCCGTTGGCCATGTGCGGCCAGAAATCGCGACTGGGCGCCGAGCTGTGGGAGCTGCTCGACTGCACGGGCGATCTGTTCCTACCACGCCGGCTGGAGCAATGGGCAGATCACGATTCGAGTGCGGTCGTGGAGCGGGCGACGGGACCGAAGCCGGCTGATGGCTACCCGATGCTATCGCTGGTCTATCGGCTCACCGATCGTGGCATGAAGCTCCGAGAAGGACTCGATCGGCTCGCGGATGCACCAAGCCTGTCGATCGCCGGGACCGAGGCGTATTCGACGTCATCTCCATGGGTGGTGCTCGATGATGGACGGCTAGCTCGGTTGTGATGGCCAGTCTCCACCGGCGTCACGATTGGCTTGCGGACGTTTTGTCTAAGCGCGGGCGCCGACGGAGCACAGGACCCGCTCGAGCTCGATGGGATCGATCGGCTTCGTCATGTGCAGATCGAACCTCGCCTCCCGGGAGCGGCGGCGATCTTCCGCGTGGCCGTACCCGGTCTGAGCGATGAGGTAGGCCCGCGCCGTGGCGGGATCGGCGCGCAGCGCGCGCGCGAGGGCATACCCATCCATCCCCGGCAACCCGAGGTCGCAGAGCACCACGTCGGGCGCGAGCGTGCGCCCCATGGCGAGCCCCGCGGGGCCCGTGTACGCGACCTCGGCCTGATGCCCGAGGAGGGCCAGCAACTGCTTGAGGATGTCCGCCGTGTCGCGGTTGTCCTCGACCACGAGCACCCGGAGCGACCCCTCCCGCGACGCGGTCGCTGGCCGGACGGGCTCCGGTCGTCCAATGGAACGAGCTGGCGCGGAGGAGAGCGGCAACCGGACGCGGAAGGTCGATCCGCGCCCTGGGCCCTCGCTGTGGGCCTCGACGGATCCGCCGTGCATCGCGATCAGGCTGTGCACGAGCGAGAGCCCGAGGCCGAGGCCGCCGCGCCGTCGATCGAGGCAAGCTCCGGCAGAGGCGATTGCGCTCGAGGACGGCCGCCACCTGCACGCTCAGCGTCTGCATGAGCGAGAGCTCGTCGGCGTTCAGGTGCGAGCGCTTGCTGGTGGCGAAGGCCAGGGTCCCGAGCAGGCGGTCGTGCGAGATGAGCGGATATCCCGCATAGGCCTGCACGCCCGCCTTTCTCAGCTCCGACCCGCATTCCAGGCTCGAGCGCTGGAGATCGAGGGCGATGAGGGGCATCCGGGTCGCCGCCACGGTCCCGCACATGAACTGGCCGAACCTGATCGTCCGATATCGCCGCTCGTCCTCGGGCGAGATGCCCGCGGCCGACTCGAGGACGAGGGTATTCGGCTCGTCGCCGATCATGTAATTGAAGTAGAGCTCGACGCCGAGGTCGTCTGCCAGCTCCTCGAAGAGGGATCCGAGGAGAGCCGAAGGCTCGTCGCAGAGCACGAGCCGACTCGCGGCTTTTGCCAGGATCCTCAGGTGCGCGTGTCCGGCTCGCGCCTGCCCGGTCGTCTCGGCCGCAAGAGCGAATTTCGGGTTGGGCGGCACGTGTACCCATCGGGCGGCACCGAGGGCCTCCTCGAGGCCACCCCCTTTGCCTTCACCCTGCACTGTACTGCGCGGCAGGCACGGCGCCACGGCGACGCTCGCCGCGTCGGGGCGTCCGCATTTCGCGGAATTTCCAGCGCCGGGGCGCCGCACCGCGTCCCGCGCGCGGGGTCTCAGCGGCTGGCCGCCGCCCAGCTGGCCAGCGGGTGCGCCTCGAACCAGCGCCGGGTGGCCTCGGCGCCGTTCTCGATCAGCGCGTCCATCTGGGCGGGGGTGATCTCGAAATCGGTGGTGGGTATGTTCGCGTTGTCGATGAAGACGGTCCTCTGGATGGTCGCGCTGTCGAGGGACAGGAGGGTCGAGGTATCGAGGACGAACGAGGTAAGGGCCTTTACATAGCCCTCCAGGCCGTCGATGCGAGCTGGCAGAGGGCGCCAGCCGTCCTTTGCGGAGTCGATCTGCGCCTTCGTCCCCAGGCTGAAGCCGAGCGTGCCGGGGTTGATGCCGACCGCCTTGCCGAGCAGGCCCAGGATAGGCCGGCGGCGCGTGCCGTCGAAGAGGTCGATGGGGTAATTCCACGACACGCCGCCGTCCACGTAGAGGTCGCCGCGGAAGGGGTATGCCTCGAAGAAGAGAGCGATCAGGGGCGCGCGCAGCACGCCGCAGAGGCTTCAACCCTGGGGTTGCGCGAAACCGCCTCGATCCCCCGGAGAAGATGCGCGGGGTGATGCGCCGCGGCCGCAGCCTCCCGTCATCACCTGCGGCCCCGGCGAGGCAGGCGCGGCCCCGAAGAGGCACCCATCAACGCAGCCGTCGACACACCCCTAAGCCATGTTTCCCGCAGCCAAACAGATGCGACGAGCATAGCACACGGTTCGCTTGGCCCCTCTGCGTAATCTGATCCTCGTGAGGGCGCCGCATTCCTGACGAACACGACGCCCTGGCTACGTTCAACCTGGAGGATTCTTTCATGGTAAGGATGCAGAAAGTGTGGCTGGCGGCTCACGCCGGGGTCGACAATGCTGGCCGGATGGCGAGATGGCGAGATCGGAGTCGGCATCTCCGACGTGGGGATAGGTACGACCCGTCCTTGGCTGGAAGCCTTTCCACCGGGAGACGGGTGCCTCATAGGCGTTAACCAAGCTTCGCGCCGCGTTCTCCTACATCCGACGGGGGCCTCCCATCTCCCGCGTGGACACGCCGGCTCAGCCGCGGCCTCCACCGCGGCGCCATGCTCGCGAAGACGTCGTCGTTTCGGATCAAGAGGTGAAAGAGCGCCGCCGCGAGGTGCTGGAGGAAGACGCCGAAGAGCAGCAGGGCGAGGTAGGTGTGAGCGCGGCGCAGCGCCGCGTGGAGCGCCGGGCTCTGCGGCGCGATCGAGGGCAGGCTGACCCCGCCGAGCAGCGTCACCGGATAGCCCCCCGCCGAGAGCATCGCCCAGCCGACGATCGGAATCGCGAACATCAAGACGTAGAGCACGACCTGCGATGCGCCCGCCGCGCGCCGTTGCCAGGCCGGCATGTCTGCCGGCAGCGGCGGCGCGCGGCGCGCGAGGCGCACCCCGAGGCGGACCGCCGTGAGCGCGAGGAGCACGACGCCCAGCGACCGGTGCACCGGCAGCAGCGAGGTCCGGGCGCCGCTCACGGTCGAGGCCATGCCCACCCCGATGAACAGCATGGCGACGATCGCGACGGCCATGATCCAGTGCAGGATGCGCGCAGCAGGGTGGAACTGGTGCGGAGGGCTCATCGGCGCGCGCCCTCCTCGGCGGGGCCACGGGAGAGCGCGCTCGGCGCCGGCCCCTCGCCCGCGCGACGCGTGAGCGAGACCGCGTAGGCCGATGAGCGCGCGCTCAGCAGCGGATCGTCCGAGGGCTCGATCCCGGCCGGCAGGATCAGCGGATCGAAGGTGATGTCACGGCAGGGCCCCGCCGCCTCCGTCGCGGCGCGCTCCACCACGAGCGTGCCGACCTCGACCTGCTCGCGATCCTGGGGCCACTCGCGCGTGGCGTCGCCCGTGGGATCGCCCGGGGCCGCGAGCGTCACCCGCATCCGCCAGCGCAGCGGGCCACGCGCGAGGCGCGCGATGACCTCCTCGAAGAGGAAGCTCTGGGGCCTCGAGGCGAGCGTCCCCTTGTCCAGCGCCTCCAGGGGAGCCTCGGGCACCATCGACCAGCGGACGTCGCGCGCCGGGCCGGCGCCGCCGGTGAAGCGGAACGCGTTCACGCTGTGGTACGTGCCGTTCGCGAAGCTCGACGGCAGATCGCTGTCGCGCAGCCGGGCCATGAAGGCGCGCGTCTCCGGGTGGGCCGAGAGGAAGCCCTCCACGCGCGCGGCGTCCGGCTCCCCCGTGGCCGCGACGGGCGAGGTGGCGCGCTGAAAATCGAGGAACGCCGCGGGCGTCGCGACCGGAAACACAGGGATGTGGTTCATGGCGGTGCGCCATTGCTCGCCGCCCGGCAGCGAGAAGCCGAGGGCCATGCTGCGCAGGGCGACGCGCCCGTCGGGCGCGTACGGCGCGCCGCCGCCCGTCGAGAAGCGCCCGATCACGGGGACCTCGCCCTGCGCGAACACGCTCGCCCTGGAGAGCTGCGCGCCCGCGCCGCTCGCCTCGAAGCGCCCGGTGAAGCAGACGCCCTTCGCGTGCGCGCGGCGAAAGCCCGGGTGCAGGCCGTCACGCCCCTCGAGCGCGTCGACGAGCTTCGCCGGGGTCAGCCGCGAGGGGTCCAGGACCCCCGCGACGAAGGCGAACGCCGCGGCCAGGGCGGCCAGGATCGCGAAGATCAGCGAGGCACGGGCGATCTCGCCGGCCTTCGCGCGCAAGAGGCCCCGGAGGCCCCCGTGGGAACGCACAACTCCGAACATCACGAGCTCCTCCGCCATCGAGGCGGCGTGGTAGGTCGCAGCCGTGACGCGGCCCGGGGCGCGTTATTCCGCGGGCTACAAAGAAGATCCCCCCACGGAATAACCGTGGCGCGAGCGGCGTCTCGCGGCCGTGGAGGCATTGGAGCCGAGGAGCGGGCGGGAACGGCGATGAGCGATCTGAACGACGAAGAGCTGCGCGCCCTCTTGCCGGGCATGCGGAGGTTCGCGGCCTCGCTGACGCGCGACGCGAGCGCCGCCGACGATCTGGTACAGAGCTGCCTCGAGAAGACCCTCTCGCGCTGGCACACGAAGCGCCCGGAGGGGAGCCTGAAGGCCTGGCTGTACGCGATCATGGTCCGCCAGTTCCTCGACGGACGGAGGCGCGCGGGGCGCGTCCGGCGCTTGCTGGAGGCGTTCGGCGTCCGCGCCGAGGACGGGCGCCCCGGCGAGGAGGCCGTCATCGCGCGCTCCTCGCTCGGCGCGTTCGACAAGCTCTCGGCGGATCATCGCGCGGTTCTCTCGCTGGTCTCGGTCGAGGGGCTCTCCTACCAGGAGGCGGCGCAGGCCCTCGACGTGCCGATCGGCACGGTGATGTCGCGCCTCTCCCGCGCGCGCGACGCCTACCGGGCGCTGACCGAAGCCGAGCCGGCCCCCGCCCGGATCCGGAGGGTCAAATGAGCCCTGGGCCCCCGACCGAGGACGAGCTTCAGGCCTTCGTCGACGATCGGCTCGACGGCGACAGGGCGCGCGACGTCGAGGCGTACCTCGCCTCGCACCCCGACGAGCGCGCGCGCGTCGACGACCTTCGGCGAAACACCGGGGAGCTACGGGCCCTGCTCGCCGGGGCCGCCCTGCTGCCGCCGAACCCGCGCCTCGACCCGCTCGCGATCCGGCGCGATCTGCGCCAGCGCTCCCAGCGGCGCGCGATGCTCGGCGCCTCGCTCGCGGTCGCGCTCGGGATCGGCGCGCTCGGCGGCTGGACGGCGCGCTCCGTGAGCCTCCCCGGAGCGCCAGCTCCGATGGACGACGCGGTCGAGGCGTACCGCACCTTCGCCACGGATCGCGTGCGGCCGGTGGAGATGGCGGCGGGGGACGGGGGCGACCTTCAGGCCTGGCTCTCCGGTCGGCTGGGGCGCCCGGTGGCGCTGCCCGATCTGGCGCCGTATGGGTTCGACCTCCTCGGCGGCCGACTGCTCCCCACGTCCAGCGGCCCTGCGGTCCTTCTCATGTACGAGGACCGAGGCGGTCAGCGCGTGAGCTTCTATATCCGCCCGAGCTCGCGCCCGGGCGAGCTCACCGGCACGCGCCGCGACGGCGGGCTCGCGACGAAGTACTGGTTTCGCAATGGCTACGGGTTCGCCGTGGTCGGCCGCGCGGACGACCCGCGCATCGCGGAGGTCCAGGAGGCCGCGCGCCTTTCGATGTGACGCCGCGGCCCGCCCCCCGGGGAGGTCATCGGGGCCGATCACCGCCCTGAACCACGAGGTTCCTGATGGTCGAGACGCAGCCGCCCTCGATTCGTCAACCGATGTTGCTCGGCCGGTACCAGTCGAAGTTGTTGTGGAACGGAAAGCTGTTGATCCCCAGGCTGATGCTGGCGTCGAGCGCGCGGACATGGTGCCACCAGCCCACCGGGATGAAGAGCGCATCGCCCGGCTCGAGCACGACGTCCTTCACGAGCGCCGGGGCCATCGGGTCCTTCTCCGGGTCCCGATCGGCGTACATCGCGCGTGCGCCGTCGAACAGCGACGTCTCGAACGGCGCGATCATGCGGTAACGCTTCCTGCCGTACACCTGCCCGAACAGGATGTTGGACGTGTCGTAGTGCAGCGGCGTGACGGTCCCGGCAGGGCCGAGCCAGAGCGCCGAGGCGCCCAGCAGCCGCTGCGCGGCGCAGTACCCGTCCGGGAGCACCACGTCGTCCAGCAGCGCGCCGAGCCTCGTCCGCTCGAGGACGCGGTTGTTGGCGACCATGTAAAAGTCGTTCGTCTCCTCGCGCGCGGCGCCGGCGATGCGCGCGACGAAGTCGCGCAGCGGCGTGCTCTCGGTGTGCCGCGCCGCGTGCATGTCGTAGTCGGGATCGCTCTGGCGTCCTGTCGTGACGTCGACAACGACATCGCCGAAGCGCTCGGAGAGGTACGCCGGGGTCCACCGGCCGAAGGCGGGCCAGCGGGTCACGACGTCGGTCAGGACGACCGGGATGTTGCCGGCGACATAGACGTCGCGGAGCTCCTCGCCGGACACGCCGGAGCGCCGCGGGATCCCCGTCGGATCGCAGGCGACCGACGCCATTCTCTGCTGGAGCCGCGCCAGCATCTCGTGCCGCCGCGCCGACCTCGCGAAAGGCCGAGCGGCGACGAAGATGGGCGAACGGACGATGGCCGAGAGCAGCTCTCCGGCCTGCGCGCTGCTGACGCCGGCCGCCTGGAGCTGCTCCGAGATCTGGCCCTCGGGCACGCCGCGCAGCAGGTTCTCCGTGGCCCAGCGCCACCACTCGGGCGCAACTTCCAGCTCACGTTCCTGTTCGCCCATCTTCGACCTCACGATGTTGGGGAGCGCAACGGTGCGACGATCGAACGCCTCACTTGCACGGGGGAGGAGGCGGCGGCATCGGCGGGATGATCTCCCCCTCTTCCCCGTCCGGCGGCGGCGGCATCGGCGGGATGATCTCCCCCTCTTCCCCGTCCGGCGGCGGCGGCGGCATCGGCGGGATGATCTCCCCCTCTTCCCCGTCCGGCGGCGGCGGCATCGGCGGGATGATCTCGCCGCCCTCGCAGTCCGGAGGCGGCGGCGGCGGCGGCATCGGCGGGATGATCTCCCCCTCTTCCCCGTCCGGCGGCGGCGGCGGCATCGGCGGGATGATCCCCCCCTCTTCCCCGTCCGGCGGCGGCATCGGCGGGACAATCTCGCCGCCCTCGCAGTCCGGAGGCGGCATCGGCGGGATGATCTCCTCGTCCGGAGGTGGCGGCGGCATCGGCGGGATGATCTCGCCTTGATCGTCCGGGTCCCGTCCCTCGTCGACGCCCGGAGGACCACAGGCGACCACGAACACGGCAGCCGCCGCTGCGGCCGCTCGAGACACCCGCTGCACCAGGGCCGCCGTCCGAGGCGGCGGCGTGGGCAGCGGCGCTAACAAGGCTGCATCGTCCGAAAGAAAGTTACGTGACATGAACACCTCCGCTCAACACAGCTTGCAGGACATGTGCCATCTCGCTACTGCCGGGTATCCCTGAAAATCTCGCCTTCTACAGCGCCGCCCGACGCCCCCGTCGCGCGTGGCCCAGAGTGGCTCAGCGGCGTGCGGCTCACCGCAAGGCCCGCGCGAGCGCCGCCTCGTCGACCTCGTCCTCGGCGGCGCGCTCGAGCGCCGCGCGCAGCGCATCGTCCGCGGTGGCCCCGGCGGCGACGCGGATGCGCTCCTGCGCCTCGGGGTAGCCGGCGACGCGCAGGAGCAGGGCGGCACCCACCCGGCGATCCCGCGGGGCGCTCACGTCATCGAGGGCGAGGAGCGCGTCCTCGGGGGTCAGACCGGCGGCGCGGTAGTCGCCGCCGGCGAGCAGCTTGCGGAGGTCCTCGCGCCAGGCCGCGAGGTCGCGGCCGCCCCGCTCCAGCGCCTCGGCGCCGCGCGGCGCTGCGCCGGCAGCGGCCCCCTCGTGCGCATCGCGGATGCGCTGCGCGAGCGCCTCGGTCAGCGCTTCCCCCGTCCGGAGCACGACAGGGATGCCGCCGCCTCGGCGAGAGAGAACGAGCCGATCACCGCGCCTCCCGACCGAGTCGAGCTCGGCATAAGGGACCCAGACGGACGAGAAGGGCCGATCGATGCGCACACCGTCGGTGCCCACCACGACCTGGGTGCGGCGCGCGGCGCGACGGAGGAGCCACGTCGACCCCAGGGCGAGGGCAAACCACGCCACGACCGGCCCGGCGCTGCGAGAGGCCGGCAGCGGCAGGGCGATCGCTGCGATCACGATGAGCCAGAGGATCATGAAGAGCGGCAGACCGATGCAGCCGGCCGCGAGCTCGCGGTGGACGCTGCCGAGCGAGACCGCGACGCGCCGCTCCGTCGGGCCCATCCCGAGGGCCGCGAGCAGGCGCGCGCCCTCCTCTTCCCGCGCGATCTGCACCTCGATCACCCGCCCGCGGCTCAGGCGGAGCTCGACGCGGACGCGCAGATCCGACAGCACCATGCCAGAGAGGATGTCGGCGCGCGGGATCGAGCGCTCCACGGCGCCGAAGGCGAAGCGCAGCCCGGCCGCGTCGGCGGTCACGCGGACCGGCCCCTTCCGGCGAATGCCGGTGGTGATGGCCAGGGCGCTCGCGAGGGAGAGGCCCAGGGCGGCGACCACGCCGGGCACGGTCAGGGCGAGGGCGCTGAGCGCGACCCCGCGGAGGCTCGGCTCGCCCAGCGCGGTTGCGAGGATCATGGCGAGCACGCTGGCAAGGAAAGGCCCCGCGATCGCGAGCAGCGCGAGGCCCGCGAAGATGCGGCCGAGGCCCTCGTGGCGCGCCGCGAGCCGGTAGCTCGTGAGCTCGAAAGCAGGTCCGGAGGTCGCCCGCATCGCTCGGGCCATTCTGCGCCCTTTGTCGGGGAGATCTCCAGCGCGTACTTCTCGCCTCGTCCGTTGGCCTCATGGGCCGTGCTCCCCTTGCGTCCGGGGGGGCAGCCCGATCGGACGCGGGCGAGGGGGCCTCACAGCATCCCGCTCAGACCCGCGCGATCGCGGCCTGCAAACCCGATTGGAGGGTCCCGCTGATCCGCAGGGACGACCAGTCGACGTCGAGAGCGACGAGCGATCGCGCGACCTCCGCCGATATCCCGGTGAGCGAGCAGGTCGCGCCGAGAAGCCTCGCTGCGCCGATGGTCTGGAGCAGGTAACGGGAGACCTCGTCGCTCACCGAGGGCACGCCGGTGATATCGATGATCAACTCCCGCGCCGAGGTCCTGACGATGCTCGACAGCACACTCTCCATGATCTGCTGCGAGCGCCTGCTGTCGACCGTGCCGACGAGCGGCAGGACGAGGATGCCCTGCCAGACCTGGATCACCGGGGTAGACAGCGCGAACAGCGCCTCCTGCTGCTCCTCGATCAGCCGGATCTTCTCCTGCAGCGCCGCCGTGCGGCTCAGGACCAGCTGCTCGAGCTGTCGCTTGCTCTCCCGCAGAGCCTCCTCGGCTCGCCGCCTCCGCGCCGCGTCGTGGATATCGACGAGGATCGCCTGGCCCGACGCGAGATCCACCTTGCGAGCGTAGCACTCCACGTGGAGCAGGCTGCCATCCTGGAGCGTACGGGGACGGCACTCGAAGCTCTTGTGGACGTCGCCCAGCAGCTCGGGCCAGAGCTTGCGCAGCGGATCGAGCGGATGAGCAACGCCGGCGCTGCCCTCGACGACATCGAAGAGGCGCACGCCCTCGTGCCCGACCTCGAACATCTCCAGCAGGCGGGCGTTGTAATCAGCGACGGAGCCGTCGAGTCGATAGACGATGACGGCGTCGCGAAGCTGATCGAATATCTCGCCCAGCCTCGCCGGTGAGCGGTCCGGCTGCCCGTGCCCAGGAGCGGCCTCGCTGCGTGCTATGTCGTGGTGCTCCTGCATCCCGGCGCCCCTCGCTCAGCGTTCATCGCGCGGCTCAACCGCGCGTCCTCAGCCATTGCAGGGCGTCCTGCTCGGAGGAGAACGAGGCGTTCACGTTGTCGATCTCGTTCGCGAATCGCTCCAGCGCGAATCGATTGGCGTCGTCCTCCACGCTCTCGTCTCGCTTGACGAACACGGCCAGGTGCCGCAGGCCGGCTGCGAAGAGCCGCGGCATCACGTCGTCTCGCAGGTGATCGTTGACGCCGTCCCAGCTCGCGGCCCACTGGCTCAGGTCAGCGAGGATCTTTGTGCACTTGCTCTCGACGAAGGCTTCCACGAAGTGCCCTCCGAGAATCTCCTTGATCTCCTCATCGAAGACCTCACCGAACCACCGGTGGATGAGGATGCGCTGATCGCGATGGGTGCTCTCGATCGTATGGATGCGGCGGCCGAGGATGTTGAACGTATCGATGGCCCCCGCGGTCTTCACGACGGAGATGCCGGTTCGTGTCTCGGTCGATTGCTTGATAACGACACTCATGGATCCCCCCTGATACCCCCGGTCAGACAGGCGGCCCTCGACGACGCCTGCCCCTGGGACAGGACACCTCATTCCATCCAACCTGTCAAGATCAGCCCGGACTGACATCTCAGCGAACGTGAACCACGTCACAGGTGAGCCCCTCCAGGCGACATGTCGTGACTCGGCTCATAGGGCGACGCCCGGCGGCCCCGGCGACCCGACCCGGGCTTCACCCGCCTAAGGAGGGCCGAGGTCCTTGTAAAGTGGTTTGCCCAGCCAGGACGCCGCCGCGGCGAGATCGCCGTTCCCGGGTATCCCCACGTGCTCTTGGTGGACAGCCGCTCACCCCCCGTGGCCCTTCGTCCTTGAGCGACCGGGCGCTACCCGTGGATCCAGTAGCGGTAGCCGTTGGTGCGGAAGGGCACGTCGAGCTCGCGGCAGATCTCGGCGATCACATCGGGGGTGAAGAAGTAGTTGCGGATGCGGGCGATGTGCTCGCCGTCGGTCTCGACGGTCCAGACGGTGCGCACCGCCGGTCCGGTGTCGTGATCGAACCAGAAGAGCAGCAAGAGCTCCCCGCGGTGCTCGCGCACCTCGCAGCGCGGCGGGCCGCCGAGGTAGCCCACCAGGTGACGGGCATCGACCCCGCCGGCGTCGGTGGTCGTGATCGGCGAGAGGCTGCCGACGAACGACCCGGTGCGCGGATCGGCCGGGGGCTCGCGCCCGTACTCGGTCACCACGCCCACGATCTCGGTGATCGAGCTGTCGAGGAGCAGCGAGGTCAGGGCCGGCAGGTCGCGGGCGTTGAAGGCGGCGCAGAAGGCGTCGAGCACGCCCGGCGCGGGCGCCCGGGGCTCGTCGGCCTCGGGCGCCACGAGCTTGCCGCGGCCGCGGTGCAGCGCGGCCTTGACCGCGCCGACCGAGGTCGAGAGCGACGCGGCGACCTCTTCGAGCGAGAAATCGAACACGTCCTTGAGCACGACCGCCGCGCGCTCCTGGGGCGACAGGTGCGCGACCAGGGTGCCGGCGGCCTCGCGCGACGCCCGCTCATCGGGCGCGTGCCCTGGCGCCGGGGGCGCTGCCGCGGGCTCGCCGATCGCGTCGCGCTCGAGCCGCTGCCGCCGGGCGCGGTCGATCCAGAGGTTCGACGCCACCCGGAACAGCCAGGCGCGCGGGTTGGGCAGCTCGTGGAACAGGGTGCCGAGCGTGACGAAGCCGCGGGCCATCGTGTCCTGCACCAGGTCCTCGGCGTCCCACGGGCTCCGGGTCAGGTAGCGGCAGTAACGGTACAGCTCGGGCCGGAGCGGCTCGAACACGTCGAGGAACCGCTGCCATGACGCCTTCACGTCATTGCTCAGCTCGCCGAGGTCGCGCGGCTCGTCGCTCATGACCAGACAGGCTCGTAGCACAGGACCGACAGCCCGCCGCCCAGGTTCTGGGTCCGGATCTGCCGCAGCGAGAGGCGCTGGTCGCGGCGCGCGAACAGCGGCGTGCCGCCCCCGAGCACCACCGGGTGAACGATCAGGCGGAATTCGTCGACGAGGCGGTGCTCGATCAGCGTCGACACGAGCGCGGCGCCGGCCCACGCGACGATTGGCTTGCCGGGCTGCCGCTTGAGCGCGGCGATCTCCTCGGGGTCGTGGGCCACGCGGGTGTTGGCCCACGCGGCGTGCGTCAGGGTCCGGGACAGCACGACCTTGGGCAGGGCGTTCATCTTGCGCGCAAACGCGAGGTCCTGCGGCGAGCGTGCGTGCGCCTCGGCGTCGGGCCAGTACTGGAGCATGAGCTCGTAGGAGGTGCGCCCGTAGACCGCGAGGCCGACGGAGTCGATCATCTCGTCGCAGTACCGCTCGAACTGCGGGTTGCCGTCCTGGAACCAGTCGAGCTCGCGGCCCGGGCCCTCGATGTAGCCGTCGAGGGAGGTGATCATGGAGACGTAGAGGCGTCGTTCGGTCGGGGGTGTCGTCGTCATGGCCCACCGACGAACGGCGCGGCCGGAAGGATACGGGGGGCGAAAAAAATTGTTGGGAGGAGAGGAAGAAGGAGAGATTCACAGGGAGACGGGGAGGCGGGGAGGCGAGAGATGGGGATCAGTCGTTCGAACCCGCAGGCTCGGCGCCGGCGGCTTCGGACGGCATCGATGCGGGGCGGCGAGCAGGCTCGAAGGATGATCCCCACCTCTCGCCTCTCCACCTTGCTCTGTCTATCTCTCTCTCCTCCCCGTCTCCCCGTCTCCCTGTGAACTCTCTCTTGCTCTGCTGCCTGCCCCTGAGCGGCTCAGACGGAGCCTGAAGTGGCCCAGCACGGTCCAGGCGTCGAGCACATCGTCCTCGCTCGGCGTCGGCCCGATGTTGTGGAGGACGAGCGGGAGGCCGCGCGGCCCCTTGCGATCGCTGACGATGCCCACGTGATCCGGCGTGCACGAAGGGCACGGCTTGAGCGCCCAGACCACGATATCGCCAGGCTCCCAGGTGCTCACTGCGGCCCTGTCGAACGTCCTGGGGAGCGACGTGGCGTGGGCGCGCAGGTAGGTAAGCATCGGCCCGACGCGGCGATGATCGATGTTGCGATCGGGACGCTCGACCGTCGTGTAGACCGCCCGGCGCGCGAGGATGTCTTCGTGAATCCTCTCCTGGAGATCGACGCCCGCGGCGCGGACGGCGCGTACGACGACATCGGTGCAGACGCCGCGATCGGGGGCCGGATCGCCGTTGGGGTAGCCGATCGCGACCCACGCTGGATCGTAGGTGACGCCGCGGGCGACCTCGAGGCGGGCGCGGGCGACGATCGGATCGCCGGACGCGAGCGCGATGGCAGGCTCGGCAGGAGGCGCCGAAGCAGGCTCAGGCGCAGGCACGGGGAGCAGCGCGGGCGCCTCCGCGCGTCCAGGCGCAGCGGCCGACGCGTGGCGACTCTCGCGCGGAGCAGGCCCTTGCGAGCCACAGGCCACGAGGGTAACCGCGGCGACCAATCCCCAGGAACGTGAGCTCATGGCGCGTCATCGGCCGGAGCGGGCGATCTGTGACAAGGACGGCCCGCGAGCGCCGCACGCTCTCCAGCTCCTCCCCCGCCCTCCCCTGGCCCCGCGGCGCCTTCCGCGCGACCTGCGACCCTGCGACGACGGCGCTGGGCAGACGCCGTCGGTGCTGTACAACCAAGGCTCACCCCTTGCCGAGGAGCTGCCGCATGACGCGCCGTCTTCAGGAACGCCTGCTCGCGATCATGGACCGCAAGAACCACTGGGCCTGGGCGCACCTCACCGGCCCCGGCCTCACGCGAGACCAGCTCGCTGCCCACTTCCGGCACGAATACCGGGTCTACGTGCGCGACTTCCCGGTGCTGCTCGCGCGCGTGCTCGGCCAGTCGCCGCCGGCTGCGGTGCGCAGCGCCCTCGCCGAGAACCTCTTCGAAGAGCAGACGGGCAAGCTCTCGCTGGGCGTGTCGCACCCGGCGCTCTTCCTGGAGATGATCGACGGCCTGGGCATCCCGCGCGCGGCCATCGAGGACGAGTCGCTCCCGCTCGAGCCCGAGGCCCACGCCTACCGGGCGCTGCTCGACCATGTGAGCGCGGCGCCGCCGTGGGTCGTGGGCGCGGCGGTGCTGACGATCTTCGTGGAGGGCAGCGTGCACGAGCGCGCGGAGCTGCTCGGACAGCGCGAGGCGCCGCCGATCGACGAGGCGCTGCGCGCGCACCCGATGGTGCGGCACTACGGGTGTCCGCCCGAGCGCATGCGCCTGGCGAGGGCGCACCGGGCGGTCGAAGGGGGACACCGGCGGGACGCGTGGGAGATGGTGCTGGGGCACGCGCCGGACGAGGGCCCGATGGCGGACGCGGTCGCGTCGGCGGTGGCCGCGGCGCACGCGGCCTGGCTGGCGTACCGGGATGGAGTCGCGCGCGCCATGGGGCTCCGGCAGGCCTGAGCTGGCCTCGGCGCACTCCTCCGGTTCTGCCTGACACGCGCAGGGTTCACTGATAGAATCGCGCGCATCGCTTGGGCCGTTCTGCGCCCGTTTCTTGAGGAGATCTCCCAGTATGTCCTTCTCGGCTCGCTCCTTTGCCTTCTTTGCCATGTACACGCTCGCGTCCGTGGCCGCGTGCGGCGGCGAATCCAGCTCCGGGGCCGGCGGCGCCGGCGGGTCGGGCGACGACGCCGCGGGCCCGGGCCCCGGGAGCACCTCCGCGGGCCCCGGCGCGACCAGCGGCGGCGCCACGAGCGGCGGCGGCGCCACGAGCGGCAGCGGCAGCGCCACGACGAGCAACGGCTCGGGCGGCGCCACGAGCGGCAGCGCCACGAGCAGCGGCTCAGGCGACGTCACCACGACCGCCACGAGCACCGGAGCCGGCGACACAACGACCAGCACGGCGGCGACCGGCGGCACGGATCCCGGCGGGTGCAGCATCTTCTGCTCCGACTTCGAGGGCGGCTCGCTGCCTTCCGAGGTCCAGTTCTTCCCCGAGTACCTGCGCGCGAGGATGGGCGAGTTCGTGACGCTGGACAGCACCGGTCACAGCGGCACCCGCTCGGTCAAGGTCACGGGCACGGACTTCAGCCAGATGCTCGGCGTGGCCGTGCCGAGCAACTTCTGGGGCAGGATCTACCTCAAGAGCGCCACCGACATCCAGATGGGCCACAACACGTATGTCGCGGCCGCAGAAGGCAACGGGGATCCCAACAACGGGGAGCAGATCCGCATCGGCGAGCACCAGTGTCAGCTCGAGCTGAACCGCAAGAGCGACGACAAAGAGATGCTCTCGAACGGCGGAATGTACATGTGCAGCGGCGGCGTGAAGCTCGTCGCGAACACCTGGTACTGCCTCGAGTTCCACTACGACGGGCCGGGCCGCTCGGTGAGCGTGTTCGTGGACGGCACCGAGGTCAACGCGATGCACGTCACGGACTGGGGCCCGTACGACTACAAGCTCTTCAAGTTCGGGTTCGAGAAGTACCACGGCGGGGCCAAGACGATGTGGTACGACGACCTCGCGCTCCACTCCGAGCGCGTCGGCTGCGGCAAGTGAGGCCGCGCCGCGCGGCGCTCGGGTGAGCCGGAGGGGCCGCGGGGACGCCGCGGAGACGAGATGAAGGCGATTGTCTACGACCGATACGGCTCACCCGACGTCCTGCGGCTCGAGGAGATCCCGAAACCCGAGCTCGGCGACGACGACGTCCTCGTGAGGGTCCACGCGGCCTCCGTGAACTCGTGGGACTGGGATCTCGTGACCGGGACGCCTGTGCTGTTTCGCTTCTGGGGGCTGCTCAGGCCCAAGCACAGGGTCCCGGGCGCGGACATCGCGGGTCGGGTGGAGGCCGTGGGCAAGAACGTGACCCGGTTCCGGCCCGGGGACGAGGTGTTCGGGGATCTCTGCCAGTGTGGCTGGGGCGGCTTCGCCGAGTACGCGCGCGCCCGCGAGAGCGCGCTGACGCCCAAGCCCGCCGGGATGACGTTCGAGCAAGCCGCGGCCCTCCCTCAGGCAGGCGCGATGGCCCTTCAGGGGCTCCGCGACGAGGGAGGGCTCCGGCCCGCGCAGAAGGTCTTGATCAACGGCGCAGGCGGCGGCGTCGGCACCTTCGCCATCCAGATCGCCGCGTCGCTCGGCGCCGAGGTCACCGGCGTGGACCGGACGGAGAAGCTGGAGACGATGCGCGGGGCCGGCGCGGCCGAGGTCATCGACTACACGCAAGAGGACTTCACGGCCGGCGGGAAGACCTACGATCTGATCCTCGACGTCGCGGCCCACCGCTCGATGTTCGACTACGCGCGCGCGCTGAACCGAGGGGGGACCTACGTGATGCTCGGGGGCTCCATCGGTCGAATCTTGCAGGTCTTGCTCGTCGGGCCCTGGATAGCGAGGAGCGAGCAAAAGAAGATGCGCCTCATGCCAGCGAAGGCGAACCACGACCTCGCTGCCCTGGGGGAGCTGTTCCAGGCGGGCAAGCTGAGCCCCGTCATCGATCGCTGTTTTCCGCTCAGCGAGGTCCCCGACGCGTTCCGTTACTTCGGCGAGGGCAGAGCGCGCGGGAAGATCGTCATCACCGTGTGACGGCGCCCCCCGTAGTACCGACCGGCGCCGGGCTCAGTCGTCGAGGACGGCGTTGACGATCCCGTCGAAGAACTCCCCGTTCCCGACCGCGTCGAGCATCCGGTTCCAGCCGATCTCATCGAACGGCGTCGGCACGCCGTGGTTCGTCAAGATGACCCCGATCAGCTCGCGGCGGCGATCGATCCACAGGAAGCACCCGGTGCCGCCCGCCTTGCCGTAAGAGCCGCTCGATAGGCGCGAGCCGCCGTTGGAGAATCGGCGGGTCGCGAGCTCCCAGCCATAGCCCTTGGGCGTCAGCAGGAGGTTCGTTATCGGCGAAACGTCGGTCTCCGACGCCCTCACCTCGGGCGTCTGGTTGCTCACCATCGCGGCGGCGGCCTGGCGGCTCAGGACGCGGACGCCGCCGTACCTGCCGCCGTTCAGGATCATCTGGCAGAACACCGCGATGTCCCGCGCCGTCGAGAAGGCGCCGTCACAGCCGGCGATCCCGCCGAGCGCGTGATCCTGCTCGTCCTGGACCTCGCCGCGCAGCACCCTCCCCCGGAGCTCGGAGTAGCCCGTGGCCGCGGTCCGCGAGATGAGCGCCGCCGACGGGTTGAAGGTCGTGTCGCTCATGCCGAGCGGGCCCCAGATGCGCGCCTTCGCGAAGGCGTCGAGATCCATGCCCGAGGCGACCTCGATCACCCGCCCGAGGAGGCGGTAGGTGAGATCGCTGTAGAGCACCTGCGTGCCAGGGACGTACTCGAGCGGCGCCTCCGCCATGCGCTGCCAGACGCGCTCGGCGTCCGGATCGTCCAGGAACTGGCTGTCCAGCGGCAAGCCGGCCGTGTACCGGAGCATGTCGCGCACGGTGATGGCCTCCTTGCCGTTGGCCGCGAACTCCGGGATGAAGTCGGCCGCCCGATCGTTCAGCCGCAGCACGCCGTCCTCCACGAGGATCACCGCCGACGTCGACGTCGCGAGGACCTTGGTGATGGAGAGCAGATCGAACAGCGTGTCGAGCGTCATCGGCTCGTCCGCACCACGGACCCGGGAGCCGAACGCCCGGTGCCCGACGATCTTGCCCCGCCGCGCCACCAGGGCGACCGCGCCCGGGAACAGGCCGTCGGTCACCCGGCGCTGGATGCGCGCAAAGACGTCCTCGATGCGCTCCGAGCACAGGCCGACGCGCTCGGGCAGCGCCGGGACGAGCTGCTCGTACGTCGTCTGGATGTGCGCCTCAGCCACCTTGGCCGACAGGACCGCCGGCGCGAACGCGGCCATCGCCGCCGTACGGCCCAGCCCCTGGAGAAGGCGCCTGCGATTGAAAAATCCATGCTCGGTGCACATGCTCGCTCCTGATCCGTGATTCGTGGGGGGCCGGGTCGCGCCGCCGCAGAGCCCGCTCGGGCGCGCTTTCCCGCGCCGTCGCCGAGGTCGCCATCGACGCTCGCGAGCGCCCGAATTCCTGGACAGCAGGAGGCGTGCCGGGCAGCGGACCCAGCGATTCGCGGCGCCGCCGCGCGACAGCGCCGGCGGACCGGTGCGCCGATCGTGCATCCGCCTGCACGATCGGCCGCGCGATCGCCCGCGCGCTCCCGACGCTCTGCACGGTCTTGCATGATTCGTGCAAATCTTCGTGCAGATCAACGCCAAACCAGCGCACGGCGGCGCGCGGCGCCGCGTAGGATGTGCTCGTGGACGAAGGCTTTCCCGGCAGCGATGTGCGGGGTTCCTGCGCGACGGTGCTCCGGCTCGCGATCGTGGCCGGCAACACGATCACCTTCGCCCCGCTGCCGCCCCACGGCCGGGTCGTCCTCGGGCGCGACGAGGGGTGCGACGTGCGGATCGACGATCGCTCGGTGTCGCGCCGGCACGCGGCCCTCCACGTCGGCCCGCCGCTCCGGGTCGAGGACCTCGGGAGCGCCAACGGCACCTTCGTCGGCGAGCCGCAGGCCCGCGCGCTGACGGCGCGCACCCACCGCCTGAGGCGCCTCTCGCGGGAGAGCGCCGAGGTCGGCGTCGGCGAGCGCTTCAACCTGGGCGCGACCACCGTCGTCGTCGGCCGCACGCCCGGCGGGGCGGCCGAGGAGCCCGACCGCGGAAAGCCGCCCGCGGACATCGTGCTGCTGGCCCCGTCGATGCTGGCGCTCTACGAGCAGGCCGCCCGCGCCGCGCGGAGCCCCATCAGCGTGCTCATCCTGGGCGAGACGGGGGTGGGCAAGGAGGTGCTCGCCCGGACCCTCCACGCGCGCTCGCCGCGGTCGAGCGGGCCTTACGTCGAGCTGAACTGCGCCGCGCTGCCGCCGTCGCTCCTCGAGGGCGAGCTCTTCGGCCACGAGAAGAGCGCCTTCACCGGCGCCAGCCACGCGCGCCCCGGCCTGCTCGAGGCGGCCCACGGCGGCACGCTGTTCCTCGACGAGATCGGCGAGCTGCCCCTCGCCTTC
Source organism: Sorangium sp. So ce327 (assembly GCF_051530205.1). Classification (NCBI taxonomy): domain Bacteria; kingdom Pseudomonadati; phylum Myxococcota; order Polyangiales; family Polyangiaceae; genus Sorangium; species Sorangium sp. So ce327. The sequence goes on from NZ_CP150330.1 coordinate 9,609,037, forward strand.
CAGGCGAAGCTGCTCCGCGTCCTCGAGGACCGGAAGGTGCTCCGCATCGGGGGCCGCACCCCCCGCCGGCTCGACCTCCGCTTCGTGGCGGCGACCAACCGCGATCTCGAGGCGGAGATCGCGCGCGGCGCCTTCCGCCAGGACCTCTACTTCCGGCTGAACGGCATCTCCCTCGTCGTCCCGCCGCTCCGCGAGCGGATCGCCGAGATCGGCCCGCTCGCCGGCAGGTTCCTCGAGGAGGCGTGCCGGCAGCTCGACCAGCGGGGCGCGCCGCGCATCTCGCCGGAGGCGCTCGCCGCCCTCGAGGCGTACGCCTGGCCGGGGAACGTCCGCGAGCTGCGCAACGTGATCGAGCGCGCGGCGGTCCTGTGCGCGGGGGAATCGGTCCTGGCCGCCGATCTGCCGCCGCACCTGATGAACGGCGCCACGCCCCCGTCGAGCCGCGCCGCGTCGCGGCCGAGCGGCACCATCCCCCCGCCGCCGCCATTGCCGCCGAGCGGCGCCGCGCTGCCGCCCGGCGGCGCCGCGCCCCTGTCGAGCCGCGCCGCACCCCTGCCGAGCACCGCCGCGCCCCCGTCGAGCCGCGCCACGCCCCTGTCGAGCGGCGACGCCCCCTCGTCGGACCGCGCCGCGCTGCCGCCGCCGCCGCCCAGCGGCGCCGGGCTGCCGCCGCCCAGCGGCGCCGGGCTGCCGCCGGCCGACGCGCCGCCTCCGAGCGGCGACGCCCTGGCGAGGCTCCGGCTCGAGATGAAGGCCGCGGACCGGCAGCGCGTCGTCGAGGCCCTCGAGCGGTCCGCGGGCAACCAGACGCGCGCCGCCAAGCTCCTCGGCGTCTCGCTGCGCACGCTGATCAACCGCATCGACGAGTACGGCATCCCGCGGCCGCGGAAGCGGTCGCCCTGAGCGCTCACGAGCGCGACGAGAGCGCCGCGCGCCGGGCGCCCAGCGCGCGGGACGCCCCCTCCCGGATCGGCGTTGCTACGCTGATACAGCGTCACTATCAACTCGACGCTGGCAACCGACAGGTGGTCAAGAGGGAAAGTGTCGAAAGGCAGCCTGAACTCCTGCCAATCGGGTCCCACGGTGAGCGCCCGCGACGGCAGCGTCGACCTCAGGGAGCGGGGGTGAAGGCGACGGTGAGCGTGTAGGGGCCGCTGTTGATCGACGTGTAGGTGTCGACGATGACGAACAGGGGCTCGCCGCCGGTGACATCGATCACGAGCGTCTCGTCATGGCCGCGGCCTTCGTCGTCGACGCACGCGAGCTCGGAGCCGAAGTCCGCGCAACTCTCGCGCAGGTAGATGCCCAGGTCGGTCTCGGCGGACAGCGTCAGCGTGAGCGTGCCGTCGCTCGGCGGCGTGAACCTGTGGATCGTCTCCGGCGCGTCCCATCCGAGGCAGCTGCCCTCGAACACCGAGGGGCCGGTCGCCGTGTTGCCCGTGTTCTCGCCGATCACGAGCTCGACCGCGTTCTCGCACAGCACGTCGGGCTCGTAGGCGCACGTGGCGGAGCAGCCATCGCCGCTCGTGGTGTTGCCGTCGTCGCATTGCTCGGCCGAGCCGACGGCCCCGTCGCCGCAGACGACCGGCGTGAAGCTGACGTTCAGGGTGTAGGGACCGGCCTCCCGCGGCTCATAGGAGTCGACGACGATCGGCACGGTCTGGCCGTCGCTCACGTGGATCTCGATCCGCTCTTCGTCGGGCAAACCATCGTGGGGGTAGTTCTCGTCGGAGCAGTCGATCTCGGAGAGCATGTCCGCGCACGAGCTACGGGCATAGACGCTATGCTCGGTCGGCGACTCGAGCTCGACCACGAGCGTGCCCGACTGCCCGGCGGGCGGCGTGAACAGGTGGATCTCCTCCGGTCCGTGCCCCGTGTTGCCGAGGTAGCAGGTCCCTCCCAGCCCGCTCGTGCCCCCCGACGTGTCGCCGTGGATCGTCGTCGAGACGATCGGTGTCGCGCTCGCGCAGGCGGACTCGGCGATCGGGGTGCAGGTCGCGGCGCAGTCGGTGTCCGCGCAGTCGTAGGACCCGTCCCCGTCGTCGTCCTCGTGGTTCGCGCAGTCCGTCTCGCCTGGCGTGCAGACGCCGCTCAGGGTGTCGCACACGCCGAGCGAGGGGCACTGCGCGTTCGAGGTGCACCTCGGGACGCAGGCCCGGATGCCACCGCCGATGTCCTCGCAGGCATAACCGTCGCGGCACTCCGACGACGCGCTGCAGAGCGCCAGGCACGCGCCCACGCCATCGAAGATATCAAGACAGACCCCGCCGTCGCACTCTCCGCCCGGCGTTGGCTCGGCCGCGGGCTCACACAGGTCCGAGCAGAGCCCGGACGGGTATCCAAGTTCCTCCTCGGAGAGGCAGATGTCCCCGGTGCACTCATCGTCCATCGCGCAGGCCTCGTACAGCGCGCCCGCCGGCCCGCCTCCGCCGCCACCGGTGCCGGTTGGCTCGGCGCCGCCGCCGCCACCGGTGCCGGTTGGCTCGGCGCCGCCGCCGCCACCGGTGCCGGTTGGCTCGGCGCCGCCGCCGCCGCCACCGGTGGGCTCGGCGCCGCCAGCACCGCCTCCGCCGGTGGGCTCGGCGCCGCCAGCACCGCCTCCGCCGGTGGGCTCGGCGCCGCCAGCACCGCCTCCGCCGGTGGGCTCGGCGCCGCCGCCGCCACCGGTGCCGGTTGGCTCGGCACCGCCGCCTCCGCCGCCACCGGTGCCGGTTGGCTCGGCACCGCCGCCTCCGCCGCCACCGGTGCCGGTTGGCTCGGCGCCGCCAGCACCGCCACCGCCGGTGGGCTCGGCGCCGCCAGCACCGCCACCGCCGGTGGGCTCGGCGCCGCCAGCACCGCCACCGCCGGTGGGCTCGGCGCCGCCGCCGCCGCCACCGCCGGTGCCAGTTCCGGTGCTCGTGGCGTCGACGCCGCCGCCACCGCCAGCGCCGCCGGAGCCGCCATTGCCGCCGGCGCCGACCTGGCCGTCATCGTCTCCGCAGCCCGCGGCAGCCGACAGCGCCAGCACGAAAAGACCTGCAACGAGTCGTACGTTCATCCACCTGCTCCAACGCAAGAGAGAGCTGTCGTGACGCGACGTGGGCCTCACCCCACGGCGCAGCGTGATGCCATCTTCGGCACAACCGATCCGCCTGGCAAACCCCCTTTCATGAAGGCCGCCTGCCTCCGCCGCGCGCCAGTGCGCGCGGCCGCCGGATCCGGGCGTGGCTGCGCATCGCACGGAGAATCGCGCGCGGAGCGCACAATGCGCCTGGCTCGTCTGCTGAGAGGGCTGCTCTTCTTTCATCAAACGCTCCGGACTCGCCCTCCGACAGTACGCGCATTGAGGGTCGGTGTTTCAGGCACATTGGCACGGAGGGCTCCGCAGCCAGCGGAGTGACCTCCTGGGGTAGCTGGTGTTGATCAGGAACCTCGTATCGGAAAAACCTGCCGCGAATACCTGGGCAAGAGCAGGATCGGGATCCGAGTGAAGCGGCCAGGCGCGGGGCCCTATGCGCTGTCGAGCATGATGGACGCGAGCTTCATGGCCGCTGCCTCCAGGTGCGCCTGGCGGCGACGTCGCCCACACTCTCCCAGGTGAACGCGTGACCAGCACTTTGTTGGGTTTCCTTGTTGTGTGAACGTTCACATGTCGTTTATCATCTCGGCACTCGAAGCGCTTCGAAAAGGAGGGCCGATGCCCGTTTCTCACCTCGGAGGAAATTTATGATCACACGAGTCACGGGCGCAGCGCTGCTCGCCGCAGGGACCCTGACGCTGGCCGCGTGCGGTCGCAGCGACGACGGCGAGTCCGGCGGCAAGGAACTGCGCATCTGGCACTACGAGGCTCCCGAGAGCGCCATGGGCGTGGCCTGGAACGAGGCCATCAAGGAGTTCGAGGCCACTCATCCGGGCGTGAAGGTCAAGCTCGAGGAGAAGGGCTTCGAGCAGATCCAGAAGACCGCGCCCATGATCATGAACTCCAAGAGCGCCCCCGACGTCATGGAGTACAACAAGGGTAACGCGACCGCCGGGCTGCTGTCCAAGCAGGGCCTGCTCGAGGACCTCACGCCCGAGGTCACCAAGCGCGGCTGGGACAAGCTGATCAGCCCGAACGTGCAGGCCGTCGCCAGGTACGACGAAAAGGGGATCATGGGCGGCGGCAAGTGGTACGGGGTCCCCAACTACGCCGAGTACACGCAGGTCTACTACAACAAGGACCTGTTCAAGAAATACGACGTCAAGGTCCCGACCACGTTCGACGAGTTCACCAAGGCGATGGACGCGTTCGTCGCCAAGGGCGTCACGCCGCTGGCGAACGCCGGCGCCGAGTACATGGCGCAGCAGTACGTCTACCAGCTCGCGCTGGAGAAGGCCGACCCGCCGTGGGTGAACGCGTTCCAGCGCTACACCGGCAAGGCCGACTTCACCGACCCGGCATGGACGTACGGGGCGACCACGTTCGCCGACTGGGTGACGAAGGGCTACATCGCCAAGAACTCGGTCAGCGCCAAGGCCGAGGATGCCGGGGTAGCGTTCATGAGCGGCAAGTTCCCGATGATGTTCTCCGGGAGCTGGTGGTTCGGCCGCGTGTCCAAGGAGGCCAAGTTCGACTGGGGTACCTCCGTGTGGCCCGGCGCCAAGATGACCCTCGGATCGGGCGGAAATCTGTGGGTCGTACCGGCAGGATCGAAGAACAAGCAGCTCGCCTACGACTTCATCGACATCACGTTGAAGAAGAAGATCCAGAACATCCTCGGCAACGCGGGCGCGGTGCCGGTGGCGGCCGACAGCTCGGCCATCACCGAGCCCAGGGCCAAGAAGCTCAACGACGACTTCAACACCCTCGCCCAGTCGAGCGGCCTGGCGTACTACCCGGACTGGCCGGTCGCGGGCTTCTACGATCAGTGGGTCTCGCATACCCAGAAGCTCATGAACGGCGATTCGCCGCAGTCGGTGCTCAGCGGAATCCAGAGATCCTACGACAGCGGCCTGCCCAAGTGACGACACGCAGCTTGACGGGGCGTGACCGGCTCGCCTACCTGCCCTACCTGATCCCCGGGCTGCTGCTGTTCGCCGGGGTCATCGGGGCGCCGTTCCTGATGAACATCGGGACCAGCTTCACCGAGTGGGCCGGCGTCGGCACCCCGACGTGGGTAGGGCTGGACAACTACCGGGAGCTGGCGACGGACGGCGAGTTCTGGGCGTCGTTCCGGCACAACGCGCTGGTCATCGTCGGGATGGCGATCCTCCCGACGATGATCGGCCTCGTGCTGGCCGCCGTCTTGACCGACCTGATCGACCGGCACTTCGGCCCGCGCACCGCCAGCGCCCTGCGCGCCTGCATCTACCTGCCGCAGGTCCTGCCAATCGTCATCGCGGGCATCGTGTGGAGTTGGCTGCTCGCCCCAGAGAACGGCGCGGTGAACGTCCTGCTGGACGCGATCGGGCTCGGCTCGCTCGCGCATGACTGGCTCGGCGATCCCGCCACCGCGCTGTGGAGCGTCATGGGGGTCATGGTCTGGATCCAGATCGGATTCCCCCTCGTGATCTTCATGTCCGGGCTGCAGCGCGTGGACCCCTCGCTGTACGAGGCGGCCGAGATCGACGGGGCCTCGTGGGCGCAACGCTTCTGGCACGTCACCATCCCGCAGATCAGGCCCGAGATCTTCGTGGTGCTGCTGTGGACGACGATCGCTGCGCTCAAGGCGTTCCCGCACATCTTCGTGCTCACCAGGGGCGGCCCGGGAGGCGCGACCAGCGTGCCGTCCTACTACTCCTACGTCAATTTCTTCGAGAAGACCGACGTCGGCTACGGCTCCGCGATCGCCACCGTGCTGACGCTGATCATCATCGCGCTCACCATCGCCTTCCTGCGGCTGCAGGGCGGTGAGCTGGGGGAGGAGCGGTGACCGTGACGCTGACCGAGAGCCCGGTGAGCGCACCCGCGCGGAACCGGCCGCGGCGGCGCCGCCGGGGTCCGTCGGCCTACGCGGTGCTGGTGGCGCTGGCCGCGCTGGCCGGGATCATGCTGATCCCCTTCGCCGTGGTGGTCTTCAACGCGCTGAAGACGCCGGAGGAGTACACCGCCAACGGCCCGCTCGCCCCGCCGGAGGGATTCTATCTCGAGGGGATCAAGGACTTCTGGGAGCGCGTCGGCTTCGGCCACGTCCTGTTCAACAGCCTGCTCATCAGCGGCTCGGTGGCCGTGCTGGCGGTCCTGCTGTCGGTCCTGAACGCCTACGCGCTGGGCATCGGCCGGATCAAGGGACGGATGTGGGTGCTGGTCCTGCTGCTGATGGCCAACACGCTGCCGCAGGAGTCGCTGGTCTACCCGCTGTACTACCTGGCCAACAAGGTCGGGCTCTACGACACCCGGATCAGCGTGATCATCGTGTTCGCCGTCGTCCAGAGCGCGTTCGGCACCTACCTGCTGTCGTCGGTGATGTCGGCGTTCCCCCGGCCGCTGCTGGACGCGGCGCGGATAGACGGCGCCAGCCGGTGGCAGATCCTGTGGCGGGTGATCGTGCCGGTCGTGCGGCCCACGCTGGCAGTGATGCTCGTCTTCTTCTTCATCTGGACCTGGAACGAGTTCCTGATCCCCCTCGTCTTCCTCATCTCCAACGACAACCAGACGGTCTCGGTCGCGCTCGGCGTACTGCAGGGGCAGCGGCTGATGGACGCCACCATGTCCAGCGCCGCCGCGCTGCTCGGCCTGCTGCCGACCATCGTCTTCTTCCTCATCTTCCAGCGCACGCTATCGCGCGGACTCACAGCAGGAGCGATCAAGGAATGAAGTTCAGCGACGGTTACTGGATGATGCGCAAGGGGGTGCACGCGGTCTACCCGATGGAGGTCCTCGACATCGACGCCGGGCCGGCGTCGTTCGTCGCGCACGCGCCCGTCCAGCGGATCCGGCACCGCGGCGACCTGCTCAAGGGACCGGTGGTGACCGTCACCTGCGCGTCCCCGATGCCGGACGTCATCGGTGTCACCATCACGCACTTCGCGGGCGAGCGGCCCCGCGGCCCGGCGTTCGAGCTGGCCACCGACCCGACCGGGGCGGTGACGTTGGACGAGGAGGCGGCCACGCTGACCTCCGGCGCGCTGTCGGTGCGGGTCGGGCGCGGCGAGGGGTGGAGGCTGGACTTCCTGGCCCGGGGCCGCCGCCTCACCGGCAGCGCGCAGAAGGCGACGGCGATCATCGACACCGACGACGGCCGCCACTACGTGCGGGAGCAGCTCGACCTCGGCGTGGACCACTTCGTGTACGGGCTCGGCGAGCGGTTCGGGCCGCTGGTCAAGAACGGCCAGGTCGTGGACATCTGGAACGCCGACGGCGGCACGTCCAGCGAGCAGGCGTACAAGAACGCGCCGTTCTTCCTCACCAACGCGGGCTACGGCGTGTTCGTCGACCATCCCGGGCGCGTGTCGTTCGAGGTGGCCTCCGAGGCGATGGCGCGGACGCAGTTCAGCGTCGAGGGCCAGTCGATGCGCTACTTCCTCATCTACGGGCCGACGCCGAGGGAGATCCTGCGCAAGTACACAGCGCTCACCGGGCGGCCCGCGAGGGTGCCGGGCTGGTCGTACGGGCTGTGGCTGTCCACCTCGTTCACCACCGATTACGACGAGGCGACCGTCACCTCGTTCATCGACGGGATGGCCGAGCGGGGCCTGCCGCTCAGCGTGTTCCACTTCGACTGCTTCTGGATGCGCGAGTTCCGGTGGTGCGATTTCGAGTGGGATCCGCGCGTGTTCCCCGACCCGCCCGGGATGCTGCGCCGGCTCAGGGAGCGCGGCCTGCGCATCTGCGTCTGGATCAACCCCTACATCGGGCAGCGCTCGCCGCTGTTCGAGGAGGGCAGGGCGCGCGGCTACCTGCTGCGGCGCCCGAGCGGCGACGTGTGGCAGTGGGACCTGTGGCAGCCGGGCCTGGCCGTGGTCGACTTCACCAACCCCGAGGCCCGCGCGTGGTACGCCGCCAAGCTCGAGGCGCTGCTCGACATGGGCGTGGACTGCTTCAAGACCGACTTCGGCGAGCGCATCCCCACCGACGTCGTCTACCACGACGGGTCCGACCCGGACCGCGCGCACAACTACTACGCTTATCTCTACAACCAGACGGTGTTCGAGCTCTTGCGCAAGCGGCGCGGCGAGGGCGAGGCGATCGTGTTCGCCCGCTCGGCCACGGCGGGCGGGCAGCAGTTCCCGGTGCACTGGGGCGGCGACTGCGAGTCGACGTTCGAGGGCATGGGGGAGAGCCTGCGGGGCGGCCTGTCGCTGGGCATGTCGGGATTCGGCTTCTGGAGCCACGACATCGGCGGATTCGAGGGCACCCCCGACCCGGCGCTGTTCAAACGATGGATCGCGTTCGGGCTGCTCTCGTCGCACAGCCGGCTGCACGGAAGCCGCTCCTACCGGGTGCCATGGCTGTTCGACGAGGAGTCCGTGGAGGTCCTGCGGCGCTTCAGCCGGCTGAAGATGCGGCTGATGCCCTACCTGGCCGGGGCCGCGCGGCAGGCGTACGGCGAGGGCCTGCCGATGATGCGCGCGATGGTCGTCGAGTTCCCGGACGACCCGGCCTGCACGCATCTCGAGCGGCAGTACATGCTGGGCGACGACCTGCTCGTGGCGCCTGTCTTCTCCGCCGACGGGGAGCTCTCCTACTATGTGCCGCGCGGCGTTTGGACGCACTACCTCACCGGGGAGCGCGTCGAGGGCGGCCGCTGGGTGCGCGAGCGCCACGGGTTCGACAGCGTGCCGCTGCTCGTCCGGCCGGGGGCGGTGATCCCCGAGGGCGCGGTGGAGGACCGTCCCGATTACGACCACGCGGATGGTGTAACGCTGCGCGTGGTCGAGCCGGCGGACGGCGCCCGCGTCACCACCGTGATCCCGGGCGCGGACGGGGACGCGGTCACGACGTTCACCACGTCCCGGGACGGCCCGGTGGTGCGGGTGGAGGCCGCGGGAGCCCCAGGTGCCTGGAACGTTCTCCTCGTCAACCGCCGCGTCGCGGCCGTTGAAGGCGGGGAGAGCGCGGAGCACGCGCGGGGAGCGCTGGTCAGGGCGACCGGCGGCGAGCTGGTCATCACGCTGGAAGAGAAGGGCTCAACCACGGCGCCCGGTCCCAAAGGAGACGACCGATGAAGAGATTTCGCTCAATCGTTGCTTCCGTTCCGTTCGTCCTCGCGCTTTCGTTTCACCCCTCGGACTCGAGCGCGAGTGACATGCTGCCGTTCCAGGATCCCGGTCTGGGGATCGAGATCCGCGTCCGCGACCTCCTCGGCCGGCTCACGCTCGACGAGAAGATCTCGCTCCTGCATCAGTTTCAGCCTGCCATTCCGCGGCTCGGCATTCCGGACTTCAAGGCCGGCACCGAGGGGCTGCACGGAGTGGCCTGGTCCACCGATCGCGACAACGGCGGCGCCGTCGTGACGGCTACCGGCACGGTGTTCCCGCAGGCGATCGGCCTGGCGACGACCTGGAACACGGATCTCATCCGGCAGGTCGGCGAGGCTGTCGGAGCCGAAGTTCGCGGCCATCACGCGCTCGCCCCTCGCGTCTGGGGTTTGCAGGTGTGGGCGCCCGTGGTCAACCTCCTGCGCGACCCGCGCTGGGGGCGCAACGAGGAGGGCTATTCCGAGGACCCGCTCCTCTCCGGCGCGATCGCCACCGCATACGGGCGCGGCCTCGAAGGGGACGACCCGCTCTACCTGAAGACGGCGCCGGTCATCAAGCACTATCTCGCCAACAACAACGAGATTCATCGTGACACCACGTCGTCGAATCTGCGCCCCCGCGTGAAGCACGAGTATGACGAGCTGGCCTTCAAGATACCCATCGCCGCCGACGCCGTGACCGGCGTCATGACATCTTACAACCTGGTCAACGGCAGGCCGTGCACCGTCAACCCGGATGTCGGCGAGGTCGTGCGGAGCTGGACGGAGAAGACGCTCTACAACGTGTCCGACGCCTGGGCCCCCAACAACCTGAGCGCCTCGCAGAAGTACTTCGCCACGAGCGAGGAGGCCTTCGCGGCCACGCTCCTGGCCGGAGTGGACAGCTTCACCGTCGACGACGCCAACAGCGCGCGCACCATCGAGATTCTCCACTCGGCGCTCGCGCAAGGGCTTCTCACCGAGGAGGACATCGACGCCTCCGTCGAGCACGTCCTTTCCGTCCGCCTCCGGCTCGGCGATTTCGACCCGGACGGGGGTCCCTACGCCGGCATCGGGCCCGAGGTCATCGACAGCCCGGAGCACCGCCAGCTGGCCCGCCGGGCCGCCGACGAGGCCATGGTGCTGCTCGCGAACAGGCGTCGCCTCCTGCCGCTGGACCCGTCGGCCACGCGGCGGATCGCGGTCGTCGGGCCTCTCTCGGACACGCTCTACACGGACTGGTACTCCGGGGCGCTGCCGTACCGGGTCACGCCCCTGGACGGCATCCGCGAGCGGCTCAGCGGCGCCACTGTCCTCTCCAGCGAGGGCGTGGACCGGATCGTGCTGCGCGACGTCGCGAGCGGCCGCTACGTGACCGCCGGCGCGGACGAGGACGGGGACATCCTGCGCGTCGGCGCGGCCAGCGCGGGTCCCACCGAGGAGTTCGACGTGTTCGACTGGGGGCAGGGCATCGTCACGTTGCGCAGCGCGGCCAACGGCAAGGTGGTCGACCGCTTCAACTTCGGCCCCAACTTCGCGAACCGCGCCGCCCAGCCGTACGGCTGGTTCGTCCAGCAGCAGTTCGTCCTCGAGCCGCAGAGCGACGGCACGCACGTCATCCGCTACGCCGGATACGAGAAGGCATTCGACTGGGCCGGTTCCGAGGTCTACCTGACGATCGCCGAGGACGGCGCGCTCGCCCTGACCGCGACCGAGGCGGCCAACGCGGCTCACTTCGCGGTCGACGTGGTCCGGAGCGGCGTCGACGAGGCCGTGCGCGCGGCGACAGGCGCCGACGCCGCCGTGGTCGTCGTTGGCAGTATGCCGTTCATCAACGGGCGGGAGGATCACGACCGCACGTCGATGGCCCTGGCCGACCGGCAGTCCGCCCTGGTACGGGCGGTGCTCGCCGCCAATCCGCGCACCATCCTCGTGATGGAGACCAGCTATCCGATGACCATCCCGTGGGAGAAGCTCCACGTCCCCGCCATCCTGTGGACCACCCATGCGGGCCAGGAGACCGGCCATGCCATCTCCGACGTCCTCTTCGGCGACCACAACCCTGCCGGGCGACTGACCCAGACCTGGTACCGCTCGGCGGACGACCTGCCGGACGTCCTCGATTACGACATCATCAAGGCCCGGCGGACCTATCTCTACTTCGACGGTGATCCGCTCTATCCGTTCGGGTACGGGCTGTCGTATTCGACCTTTGGGTACGACAACCTCCAGCTGAGCGCCCGGTCGGTCCAGGCCGGCGACCCGATCTCGGTGCGCGTCGACGTCACGAACACGAGCCTGCGGGCCGGCGACGAGGTCGTTCAGCTCTACAGCCGCCAGCCATCGTCGCGCGATCCGCAGCCCGCCAAGCAGCTGCGGGCGTTTCGGCGGATCCGTCTCGCGCCGGGCGAGAAGCGGACGGTCGAGCTCGCTTTCGCCGCCTCCGACCTCGCCCACTGGGACGTGACCCGGAGCCGCTGGGTCCTCGAGGCGGCTGGCGTCGAGCTGATGGTCGGCTCCTCCTCGGCCGACATCCGCCGGAGCGCGGTCGTGCGCGTGCGCGGCGAGCGCATCCCGGCGCGCGACCTTGCCCGCGAGACGCGAGCGCTCGACTTCGACGACTACGCCGGCATCGAGCTGGTCGACGAGAGCAAGGAGTGGGGCGATGCCGTGGGCGCCACCGCGGGCGACTGGCTCCGCTTCTCCGATGTGGAGCTGGGCAGCGGTGCCAGCCACTTCAGCGGCGGGTTCGCCCGCGCCGAGGCGGGCGACGCGCTCGTCGAGATCCGGCTCGACGATCCGGTCCGCGGCAAGGTGGTTGGGACCGCCGTCGTGCCGAGCACGGGCGACGTGTACGCCTATGCCACCGCGGCCGCCGAGCTCGACGGCGCTTACGGGCGACACGACGTCTACCTCGTCTTCCGTGGAGCCGCCCGCCTGTCGACGTTCGCGATCGACTGAGGGGCCCTTCGACGTAGGTCTCCGCATACCCGTCTCCGTGCCGGTTGATCCCGGCGCACTGGAGGGTGGGTGGGATCACGTCACGCCCGGGTCATTCCCGACGGGTGGCGGGCTCTTCGGTGGGCGGGAGGGGCGTGGCGGCGCGGGGGCGCGGCGCCACGGCCGCGCTCAGTACATCAGGTTGCCCTGGCCGAGCACGAAGGTGATGTTCTGACCGAACTGGGCCCGGGCGGTCGTCACGCGCGCGGTGGCGTTCACGATGCGGTTGCGGCGCTCGACCGCCGAGCTCGCCGCGAGGCCCTGGGCGATCTCGGCGCGCGCGAGGTCGAGCTGCTGCGCCGCAGCGGGATACAGCGTCATCGGGGCCATCACCTCGATGGCGTCGTCGATCTCCACGCGGGCGAGCTCCATCAGCTTCTGCTGCACGTCGGCGCGCGTGTTCGCGAACTGGTCGACGAGCACCCGCGCGGCGTCCAGCCGTTGCTTCGCGATGTCGGCGTTGAAGACGGCGTTCAGCGCGCGCAGGAAGCGAGCGATGGCGAGCGCGTCGAGCGGCACCAGGTTGAGCGGCGTCCCGAAGCGCTGCTCGAGCTCCTGGGCGGCGGGAGAGAAGAGGAAGGGCGTCGAGGCGTAGAACGTGACGGCGTCGGTGAGGCCCGGAGCCGCCTTGTCGTTGATCTGCAGGTTGTTGTGGAAGAAGGGCGGCGTGTCCGCGGCCTCGATGAGGGGTGGCGGGTTGAAGGTGCCGTTGCCGAACGAGTTGGGGAAGCCGATACCCGTGGCATCGAAGTTGGGCGCCGGCAGGTCTCGCCCGCCGAAGCCGCCGTCCGCGAGGAACTCGCCCCCGAAGCTGCCCCCGTTGAGCGGCGACCCCTTGGTGCGCGTGCCGGTGTCGAAGTTGCGGTTGTTGCCAGTGTCCTGGAAGTTCGCGCCGGCGTTGTGGTGGCACAAGTTGCAGCGGCCGCGGTTCGGGTCCATGAACGCTTGCCGGCCATCCTCCGCCTCCGCGTCGAACAGGCGAACGCTCGCCAGATCGAGCTCGTTCAGCCGGCCCAGGCTGAGCTGGAAGGCCAGGGTCACGTCCTCTTCTTCCGGTGTCGGCAACCGGAAATCGACGCCCGGCTCGCGGGCGAGGCGCTTGGGAAAGTGCTGGGTGATCGCGTCCTCGAGGAAGCCGCGCAGCGTGCCGTCGCTCGAGCCGTCCCCGCCCCAGCCGGTCCGCTCCGTGGGGGGATTGGTGGTGCCGTCCCCCGAATCCGCCCGGATGCTGGTGCTGAGCGAGAGGACGTGGTTCACCCCGCGCGAGACGAACCGGTGCGTCGGATCGGCGAAGCCGTCCACGTTCTCGAGGATGGCCGCGTCGTCCAGCAGATCCGAGGTCTCGAGCTCGGCGAGCTCCGGCACCTGCCGGAACACGAAGAGCGGGTCATCGGGGTTGGTTTGGTCGAGGGCCTGGATGAACGGCACGTCGAGCGTCGTGTTGTTGGCCACGGGGTGGCAGGTGCCGCAGGTGCGGCCGTTGCCCTCGAACGTCTCGTGGAAGAAGACACCCGCGCCCGCGCAGATGTCCTGCGAGACGAGCCCGGCGACCACGCGCGGATCCTGCGCGCACGCAGCGAGCCGATCCGCCAGGGCGAGCGATTGCGAAGCTTCATCGAGGGGCTCCGGAATCTCGTCCTCTGCCTGCGAGCACCCCCCGGCGAACAGCGCCATTCCGACGCCGCACGCGAGCAGCAGCCCCATCTTCGAGCGTTCCATCGAGCTTTCTCCGTTGCAAGCGCAGCGCCCGGCCGTGGCGAGCGGCCACGAGCAGGAAAGCGGCGCGTTTCATCCACTCTTCAGCTGGGGTCGCGGAGCCATTCGAGCCGCCCGGCGGTGCGGCGTGGGCCTCGTGCGCCACGCCCCGGCGGGGAAACCGCCGGGGAGGCAGCCCTCGCCGCCCGGCGCGTAAGGCCGCGCCCTGGGGACGTCAGGCGGTGCTAGGAGCGACCTCAGGCGAGCGATGATGTAGCTGAACAAAAACGATGTTCAACGTTCGGCGCGGCCCAGATCTCCATTTTTAAAGATTCTTTACAAACAGGCCCTGGAACAGCCCGGAGACCACTCCGAGGATCATGCAGACGTGTGCTGCGTTGTACGACTTCCGCGTTTCGGCGCTCACTCCCTGTGATCAACCATCGCTCCGATGGGACTCCTTCAAGCACTTGGAAGGGTCACGCACGGCGGCGGAGCTGCAGCACGCCGAGCGCGATGCAGAACACGGCGGTGCCCCAGTGCATCGCGAGGTAGCCCGGGTGAGCGCCGCGCCACGCGAGCACGATGGCTCCGTCGACGACGGGGATCACCGAGCCGAGGAGCAGCGCGAGCGCCGCGGCGCGCCGCTCGCCAAGGAGCGTGAAGGCGATGAGCAAGGCGCCGACGGAGAGGTCGCGCGCTCCCTTGGCGACAGCGTACGCGGCGATGCCAGCGAGCGGCACGCCGAAGGCCGCGGCCGCGGTGCCGGGGACGACCAGGAAACGCGCGCCGATGAAGCACAGCGTGAGGCCGGTGAGCAGCGTGGCGATGCCCGCGCCGCCGAGGCGGCGCGACGGGAGGGACGGGGCGGAGGGAGCGATGGTGGCGTCGTTCATGGGCTGGATGTAGCCCTCGGCGGACGCGCCCGCGATGGCCGGCGCGCGCAACGAATGGCCCCAGACGCTCACGTTGCGAGCGCTCTGGATCATCGCTAGGCTCACGCCATGTACCAGGATGACCCGCTATCGAGCCGATTTTTCCTGGCGAAACTCTCGTCCGAGCTCGTCTGCCGGACCGCTGCGCGAGGGGCCTGGGCGCTCGAGCTTCCGGCGCGTCCGATCCTGGTGCTCCACCACGTGACCGAGGGGAGCTGCGTGCTGCGCGCCGGGCGAGAGACGGTCTCGCTCTATCAGGGCGACGTGGCGCTGGTGCGACCGAGCGTGGGGCACCGCGTCGACCACGGCGACGCGAGGGCGAAGCCCGTGCTCCTCGACCGGTGGCTCGAGGTCTCGCGAGAGGAGGACGGCGAGCGCGTGCTCGGCCGCGGCGCCGCCACGGCGCGCGCGCTGTGCGGCGTGTTCCGGTTCGAGCACGACGCGCTTGCCCCCCTGCTACAGGTCCTGCCGACGGTGATCCACGCCGGCGCGCGGGCCATCGAGGCGCGGCCCTCGTTTGCCGACGCGCTGGCGCGCCTGCGGAGCGAGCTGCACGAGACGCGCCCGGGGGCGGGGCTGGCTCGCCGTCGCTGGCTCGAGCTCATCCTCATCGAGCTCGTGCGGCTGCTCGCCGACCGCGAGCCCGCGAAGCTCGCCGCGCTCGGCGCCACGCAGGACGTCGTCGTCGCCCGCGCGATCGCCGAGCTCGTGCACGACCCGGCGCGCGCGTGGGACGTCGACACCCTGGCGCGAACGGTGGGCGTCTCGCGCGCCACGCTCGCCCGGCGGTTCCTCGAGGCCACGGGCGCGCCGCCCATGGCGTACCGGGCGACGCTGCGCACCGAGCACGCGCGCCGCCTGCTCCGCGAGACGACGCTGTCGAACCAGCAGATCGCCCACGCGGTCGGGTTCGCCACGGTGCAGGCGTTTCAGCGCGCGTTTCGGCGCGAGACCGGGGCGACGCCGTCGGCTGTCCGCGCGCAGCTGCGCGCCGCGCACGGCTGAATCACCGCACAGGAACGTCGATCGGCTCGTGATGTAGATCGAAATAAGCGGACGTCTCGTTCGCTCGGGGATCGCCAGACCCTCGACGAGAGGATTCTTCTCCGTCACGGAGCCAGGGACGTCAGGGGCATCGAGCTGCGGTGTATTCGCCGTTGGCGTCGATGTCGTGGGTATCGGTGCCGCTCAGCCGGACCACGACCTCCGCGGCGTCGATGCTCACGATCTCCATCGTGCCGGACCTCAAGGAGCCTTCGCCCCACCAGCAGCCGTCGTCGCCCCTGTCACTGCGGCTCACAGTGTAGTTCGAGTACAACACCTCCGGCGCGCTCAGATCAAGGATGCCGGGCACCTGCAGCGCAGGGGGAATGGCGATGCCCAGCGCCCAGTTGTCGCAGCCGTTGAACGAGGTTGGATCCGCGCAGGAGCTCACCGGGACGCCGAAGATGATGAAGAGATCGTTCGGAGAAGTGCCCGGCCCCGGCCCGCCGCCGGAGGAGCTGCTCCCGGACTCGTTCGACGGTTCGGGGAACTCACTCCTGAGGAGCGCGATCGCGCCGGCCGTCGCGGGCCCGGAGCCGCTCCCGGTCGAGGCGGAATCGCCGGCGCCGACCGACGAGCCGCCCCCGGTGCTGGAGTTGCCGCCATTCCCGACCGACGAGCCGCCCCCGGTGCTGGAGTTGCCGCCATTCCCGACCGACGAGCCGCTGCCGATTCCATGAGCGTCATCATCGGGCCCGTCCTCGTGACCGCCGCCGTCGTCGCTGTCGTCGCCGACCTCCACCAGGGCGGTGCATCCGGCGCCGAAGGTCTGGAGCATCATCAGCCCAAAGAACAATGAAATGGATGTATTCACGAGGCGTCGCATTCGTATCTCCCCGGGCCTGTCAGCGCGGCCCGTTGTCACTCCATGAATGACGCCGTTCGTCTGTTTTTATGATCTCCTGATCGATCTTCGTTCGGGTACGACGGTGGGCCTGAACAAGGCGGTCCCCCTGGATCCCCGTGCGGTGGAGGAAGCCGCCTTTGCCGCGAGCAGAGCAGTCGTTACAACCGGCGTTCGGTGTGGCAACGCCGTGAGCCGGGGACCTCGAGAGATCCACCGCTCAGCGCCCTGGCCTCGCCGGGGCGACGGCAGCCCGCGGCCTGCTGTCATCGCTGCGCGCCTCTCAGCTCCGGAACGAGGATCTCGAGCCTGCGGCGGTAGGCGGAGCTCGGGTGCGCCGCGACGAAGCGGTCCGCACGCGCGAGCGCCTCGCCGCCGCGGCCGAGCGCCTTCAGGGCGCCGACCGCGATCACCTCGCGCTCCTGGGCGAGCGCGCCGCCCGGAAAGCGCGCGAGGTGGGCGTCGGCGAGCGCGAGCGCCTCCGCAGGGCGCGCCGCGAGCGCGTCCTGCGCGCGCTGCAGCAGGCCGAGCTCCGTCTCCGCGTCGGGCAGCGCCGCCTGCGCCGAGCCGTCCGCCGCCGGCGCGCCGGTCGTCACGGCGGACGCGCGCGCGGGCAGCGGCGCGCCGGTCGTCACAGCGGACGCGCGCGCGCTCGGCGGCTCCGGAGCACGCCCGCGCGGCGGTTCCGCAGCGGGGGGCGCCTCCGCGGGCACCTCCGGCGCCCCCGCGGCGGACGCCGCCGCGGGGGCGTCCGCCGTGGCTGCGGCCGCGACCACCGCCGCGCCGGGCGGCGGCTGCGAGCGCGACGGCATGAGCCACACCGCCCCGACGAGGACGACGCCGAGCGCCGCGCCGACCGCCAGGCCGGAGAGCACCGACGGCGGTGCGACAGCCCCCTTCGCGGCGATCCCCGCCGGAGCGTGTGTTGTCGGGGCGCTCGCGCCGCCGCCGGTCGCCGGGGCGCCCGCGCCGCCGCCGGTCGCCGGTCCACCGCCGTCCGCGGGGCCGCCGGGGTCCTTGCCGCCGCCCGGTCCGCCCGGAGGGTGGAGCGGCAGCCGCGCCGCGAGGCGCGCGAGCTGCGCCTTGTCCGGCGCGTCGCGCCGGGCCGCTTCGAGGGCCAGGCGGAGCACGTCCGAGCCGCCCTCCGAGCCGATCTGCTTGCGAGGATCGCCGCTCATACGTTGCTCCCCTCGGTGATCCGCGCGGCCCCGACCCGCGGCGCGCCGAGCTCGTACCGGCGCATCGCCGCCTCGATCTGCGCCCGCGCCGCGCGCAGCCGCGAGTACGCCGTCTGCAGCGGGCACCCCGCCGCCTTCGCGATCTCCGCCATGGGCACCTGCTCGATCTCGTGCAGGACGAACACCGCGCGCTTGTCGTCGTCGAGCTGATCGAGCGCCGCGTCGAGCCGGTCGAGCGCGCGGCGGCGATCGAGCGTCTCGTCCTGCGGCGCCGCCATGACCGGCTCGGGAACGGCCGCGGCCACCTCCTCGCGCCGCCGGTGCGGCCGGCGCCGGTACTCCGACGCGAGCCGCAGGCAGATGCCGTAGAGCCACGTGCGCAGCGCCGAGCTGCCGTCGAAGGTGTCGAGCTTCCGATGCACCGTGAGGAAGACTTCCTGACAGACGTCCTCGACGTCGGCCTCGCCGACGCCGAGCCTCCGCAGCACGCGCCACACGTACGCTGCGTTCTCTTCGAAAATCTCCTCGAGGGTCATCGCGAGAGGCCGGGGCGCAAGGAAGCCGGGCCCTGACCTGGATGGTCGCGAGCGCGCGGTTTTCTGAAAGAAAAGCGACGCCGGGCTTCGAATCAGCAAAATCAGCGGAAGTCACGGGAACATCACGGGAAATCGACGCCGAGAAGGACGTCCGCCGCCCCGGCGAGCGGCGCCATCCGGAACACCTCGCGGTCCCGGCCCTGCGCGTCGATGTAGTAGAAGGTGTCACGCACGATCGGGACGATCAGCCCGAGCCCTCCCCCCACGGTGAGCGGGCCGGCGAGCTGCCGGGTGAGGCGGACGTCGAGCGCGCCGCCCGCTGTCAGGCGCTCGTCGGCGCGGTCGACGCGGAACCCGAGGCCGCCGACCTGGAGCGCGCCGAGGCGGACGCCCGCGCACGCGGAGAGCCGCGTCTCGCCCCCGAGCGAGACCGGGCACGCGGACACGAACCCCTCGCCCCAGGAGAAGCGCGTCGAGGAGGCGCCGGTTGTCGCCTCGTTCGGGAGCCAGATCGCCCCCCCGACCTCGAACGACCACGACCGCGGGGGCGTGAGGCGCGCGCGGAGCGCGGCGGCGATGCCGGGCGAGGGCAGGAGGCCGAGCCCGAAGAGCGGGCCGGCGCCGACCTCGACGCGCCACGGCGCCGGCGGCGGAGGTGCCGGCGGCGGGACCGGGACCAGGACGCGCTGCACGATGACCTGCGGCGCCGGCGGCGAGGGCGCGGGCGACGGCGCCGGCGCTGCCAGCGGGGGCGGCGCGCCGGGGGACAGCTTCGCGCTGGGGTCGATCATGAGCGCGATGGCCAGGGCGAGCTCGTCGTCGATGGCGCTGCAGCGCGGCGACGCCGTCGCGATCTCGCGCGTCCCGAGCACCGCGCCGCCCGCGTCGGCGACCGCGATCACCGCGCGCCACCCGCCCGCGCCCCCCGGCTCGATGCGCCCTTCGACGGTGAGCTCGGCGCGGGCGGCCGAGACGAGCGCCGCGCGCCCGAGGCGCGCCTCCACCGCCTGCGCGAGCGCGCGCGCCCCGACGCACGCCTCGGCGCCGGCGAGCCGCACCCAGCTCAGCGACGCGGTCTGCTCGCCGGACGACGCGCGCGCGGGGCGCGACGCAGCGACGAGCGCCGACGCGGCGAGCGCCGCAGCGACGAGCCCGAGGCGCGCTGCGCGGCGCGCGGTCACGGGCCCGGCGAGGCCGCGATCCCGACGCAGGTGGGCTCGGGGACCTCGGTGACGCGGCCCGTGGGCCGGAGGGCGCCGGTCGCCTCGTCCACGTGGAACACGACGATGTCGCTCGAGCCCTGGTTCGCGACGAGCATCAAGAATTTCCCGCCAACGACCGGCAGTCGACATAACGTCCAAACGTACGATCCACCGATCCGCCTGCAAGAATCAACAGGTCCAACGAGTTCACTCGGCTGTGGTGCAGTGTCCACACCACGCTGGAGCCGAGGCTGCTCGGCGCGCACGATCTCTTCCTCGTTCTGGACGGCGATCCCTGCGCGCTGTCCGATCCGCAGGGCTCCGCGACCGTGGACTGCCCCGATCTCATCGCCAAGAGCCATGTGTCCTGTCGTGAGCCGCCAGCTCCGCTAGCTCGTGGCACGCGCGCCCACGTGGCACGTGCCACGTGCCACGTGCCATTCGTCCCGCGCCGCCGGCTCGCTCTCGGGCAGGGACCGCCGCGCCGTGAGCCCTGCCCTTCGAGCAGCGCACGCCGCCTGCCGCGCCGCTCGGGGCCCGGGGGCGCGCCCGGCGATCGTTCCGGGCACACCGATTGCCATGAGGCCTTTCGCACGAGCCTGCGCCGAGGGCGACCTCCTGCCTCCCCCACGACAAGGGTCGGCGAGGGCTCCTGCCGCTCTTCTCTCCTGACCTTAACCATCATCCTCGAGGAACCATGTTGCACCCTACGTCCAGAAAACCGGCTGCCGTGAGCTCGCGCGCGAGGCGGGGCCGGAGGCTCGGCTTCTCGCTCGCGCTGGGCGCCTCGGCGCTCGCCGTGCTCGGGTGCGCCGGCGAGATGCCGGGCGCGCCCGGCGCCGACGTCGGCGACGAGCTCGCCGCGGTCCCGCAAGCCCTCCGCGACGACGACACGCCGCTCCGCGGCGCATTCGACGAGTCGATCGTGAGCGCCGGCCGCGGCCACGCCTGCGCGCTGAGGCCGGACAGCACGATCCATTGCTGGGGCCTCAACGACGAGCACCAGGCCGACGATCCCGCGGGCCAATACGTCCAGGTCAGCGCGGGCGAGGCCCATAGCTGCGCGGTCGGCATAGACGGCAGCGTCCACTGCTGGGGCCGCAACACCCATGGTCAGGCCATTGCCCCCGTGGATCCCGATCCCCCGGAGGACCCCTTGGAGCCCCCGAATCCTAATTACACCTTCGTCCAGGTCAGCGCTGGCCGGGATCACACCTGCGCGCTGCGGACGAACGGCACGATCGACTGCTGGGGGCGCAACAACCACGGCCAGGGCTTGGATATGCCGTCGCAGTACACGCAGGTCAGCGCAGGCGACTCTCACAACTGCGCGGTGCGGTGGAACGGCACGATCAGGTGCTGGGGCAACAACACCTATGGTCAGGGCACGGACCAGACGGGCGCGTACACCCAGGTCAGCGCGGGCTCGTTTCATAGCTGCGCGCTGAGGACCGACGGGACGGTCTACTGCTGGGGGCGCAGCAATGAAGGTCAGCTCGACGCCCCGCCGGACACCTTCGTCCAGGTCAGCGTGGGCGTCTATCACAGCTGCGGGCTGAAGCCGGGCGGCACCGTCGACTGCTGGGGAGACAACGCGCATGGCGGGGCGATCGATCCTCCGGGCTTCTTCTCCCAGATCAGCACGCAACGCGGGCTCACCTGCGGGCTGAGGCTGGACGGCACGGTCGACTGCTGGGGCACCGACGAGGCGGATCCGCCGATCGGAGACGTCTTCGGGCACGTCACGGTCGCGGCGGGCACCTTGCACACATGCGCGCTCCGGGCGAACGGCACGATGACCTGCTGGGGGGACAACGCGTACGGCCAGTCCACGGCGCAGGCCGGCGCCTACCGGCAGCTGAGCGCGGGCACCCGTCATTCCTGCGGGGTGACGGCGACCGGCGCGGTCAACTGCTGGGGAGACAACAGCCATGGACAGAGCGCGGATCCGCCGGGCAGCTACACCCACGTCGCCTCGGGCCACGACCACAACTGCGGGATCAGGACGGACGGCACCGTCCACTGCTGGGGGAACGACGACTACGACAAGGCGACGGATCCGTCGGGTACCTTCACCCAGGTCGCCGCGGGCGATTTCCACACCTGCGGGGTGAGGACGAACGGCAGCGTCCACTGCTGGGGTCTCAACGCCCAGGGACAGAGCACGGACTCCCCGAACATTTACACCCAGGTCAGCGTGGGCGATCACCACAGCTGTGGGGTGCGGACGAACGGCGCCGTCCACTGCTGGGGGAGCAACACCTACGGCGAGGCCACGGATCCGGCCGGCACCTTCACCCAGGTCACCCTGGGCCGCGACTTCAGCTGCGGCCTGTTGACGGCTGGCAAGGTTTACTGCTGGGGGAGGGACACCGAGCATCAGGCCTCGCCGCCCTACGTCGACTTCATCCAGATCAACGCGATGAAAGACCACACCTGCGGCGTGACGGCGACCGGCCGTGTGGGCTGCTGGGGATATCCGGGGTCAGGGCGGACCGCGCCGCCGACGATGGCGTTCTCCCACGTCGACGTGGGCGACGATCACAGCTGCGGCATCAGGGCGGACGGCACGGAGGAGTGCTGGGGAAACACGACTTCTTCCTGGGGCGTGGCGCCCGCTGGCACCTTCACCCAGGTGAGCGCGGGCTTCCAACACACCTGCTGGCTGAAGGCGAACGGCACGGCGGACTGCAGGGGGGACAACACGTACGGTCAGACCGACGAGCCCGCTGTCCCCTTCGTTCAGATCGATGCGGGCTCCTACCACACCTGCGGGGTGACGACGCTCGGCAATGTGGACTGCTGGGGCCGGAATCTCAACGGCAGGGCCGAGGATCAGGCCGGCGACTTCCTCAGCGTCAGCGCGGGCGAAAGTCACAGCTGTGCGGTGAGAAAGAACGGCATCGTGCACTGCTGGGGATACAACGATGAGCATCAGACCGACACTCCTCCTGGTCTTTACCAGCAGGTCAGCGCGGGCTTGAAGCACAGCTGCGGGGTGAGGACCGATGGCACCCTCCACTGCTGGGGATACAACAACTTCGGCCAGGCCACCGCTCCCGAGGGGACGTACACCCAGGTCGGCGCGGGCTCTGGCCACAGCTGCGGGTTGAAGACGGACGGCACGATCCACTGCTGGGGGTCGGATTTCCGCGGCAAGGCGGTCGACCCCGCGGGGACCTTCGTGGAGCTCCGCGTGGGCAGGAACCATAACTGCGGGGTGAAGGCCGACGGCACCGTCTCTTGCTGGGGAAACGGCGACGACGGCCAGCTCTGGCTCCCCTTGCCGAACTGACGGCGCTCGGCTCGATCGCGCCCGGCGGCGTGGGCCTGTGGATCTTCGCCTTCGCAGCGCGGCGGGCCTGCGGGTCGACGGCGAGCGCACAGGCAACGGCGTCGCTCCCGCTGCGGGTCCACGTTACACTCGTCGGCGACGTGGCGCCCACGACTTTCACGACGACCCTGGATGACGCGCTCGGAGCGGCCTCGGACCCCTTGAGTTCCACGAAGCCTACACCGGGGCTGGTGCTCGTCTTCTCCGTGGACAGCCCTCGCTGCGATGTCCTCCCGCTCGAGGACGGCGAGCTCGCTCTCGGGCGCGGCGAGGTCGGGGGCGTCCCCCTGGACGACCTGCGGATGTCGCGCAAACACGCGCGCGTGCGCTGGACCCAGGGCCAGTGGGAGGTCGAGGACCTCAATAGCCGAAACGGAACGTCGCTCGACGGCGTTCCGTTGACCGGCGCGCGCGCGGGCGGTGAGCTGCGCATCCTGCGCACGGGCTCATCGGTGTTCGTGATCCGGGCCGACGTGGCGCCGTTCCGGGCGGGGATCTCCACGGCCGGGGCCACGATCCTCGGGGCGACCCTCGCCCGTGCGTGGTACGCGATCGATCGCGCGGCGCACCTGGGAGCGACGCTCCACATCACCGGCGAGAGCGGGACCGGCAAGGAGCACGCGGCGCGGGCCTTCCACGCCCTCGGCCCGCGGCGCGGGGGGCCGTTCGTCGCCGTGAACTGCGCCGCCATCCCCAGCGGGCTCGCCGAGCGGCTGCTCTTCGGCGCGCGCAAGGGGGCCTATTCGGGCGCCGTGGCCGACGCCGACGGGTACGTGCAAGCCGCCCACGCCGGGGTCCTCTTCCTCGACGAGGTGGCCGAGCTCGAGCTCGGGGTGCAGGCGAAGCTCCTCCGCGCGCTCGAGGCGAAGGAGGTGATCCCGCTCGGGGCCGCGCGGCCCGTGCAGGTGGACTTCGCGCTCGTGTCGGCGAGCCACAAGGACCTGCGCGCGCAGGTGGCCGCAGGGAAGGTCCGCGAGGATCTCTACTTCCGCATCGCGCAGCCGGCGGTCCGCATTCCGCGGCTCCACGAGCGGCCCGAGGAGGTGCCGTGGCTCGTGGACGCGGCGCTGCGGAGCGCCGTCGCTGCTGTCGAGCGCGGCCAGGAGAGCGCGCCGCTGGTGGCCCACGCGTCGCTCATCGAGGCGTGCCTCGTGCGGGCGTGGCCCGGCAACGTGCGGGAGATGATGGCGGAGATCCGCGCAGCGGCGCATGCGGCGCAGCTCGAGGAGAGCCCCGTGGTCCAGGCGCGGCACCTGTCGCCCTCGGCGGGGCAAGCCTTCGTCGCGCCACAGGCGAGCGCGACCGAGCAATCCGCGGGGAGGAGCCAGCCATCGTCGCTGCCCCCGCCCGGCGAGCGGCAGACGCGGCGGGCGGCGTCGCTGCCCGCCGACGAGGTCATCGAGGCGGTGCTGCGCCGCGAAGGGGGGAACGTGGCGCGCACGGCCCGCGAGCTCGGCGTGCACCGGACGCAGCTCCGCCGCTGGCTCGGGCGGCGCACGGCGACCGACGAGGCCGGCGGCGGCGACGACGACGCGGAGGGGTGACCCCTGACCTGCCTTCAGGGCGACCGAGCTGCCAACTCTGCAAGCCCCGATCTCACGAATGAAAGGCATCGGACGTTTGCCTCAGGGGAAACCCAGGGAGAACCTGAAGGATGACCCTGGCCCGCATCCTGCTAAGTACGTAGACCAGAGCGCCCGTGACGGCTTCCCCCCCCGCCGTCGAATGGGCGCTTTTTTTTTGTGCCCTTGCAGGGGGCGCAGGCGGCTCCGCCCCATGCGGGTAGGACCCGCGGTCCGTGAGCCACTCAGCGGTTTCCGCCCACCTCTGCTACGCGCAGAGCAGAGCGCCGGTCTCCCGCCGTGAGCAGAGCAGAGCGCCGGTCTCCCCCGCCGCTCTAGAGGTTGCGGATCCAGGTGCGGAGCACGTCCAGCCCGGCCTCGTCCACGATCTCGGTCCCGAGGGGCGGCATCGAAGGCCAGTCCGGATCGCGCCTCCGGGCGCGCTCCACCACATCGCTGCCGTCGGGATCGCCCCGGTCGATCACCGGGCCGACGGCGGTGCGGTAGGTGGCCGTCGACTCGACGGACGCGAGCTCGCCGACCCGGAGCGTGAAATCGAACCTGCGCTCCGGGTCATAGCAGCGCGCGCCGTCGCTCTTCGGGCGGCTCCGGTTGTGGCAGTGGCTGCAGTTCGCGTGCAGCCAGCCGAGGGCATCGCGCGTCACGGCGTCTCCGGGCAGCTGGATCGGCCGGCCCGGAGGATCCGACAGCATCCCGCGGGCGATGACCTCGTCGAGGTCGACCTCGCCCCGGCTCGTGGCGAGCTGGATCGCGGAGAAGCCGAGCACGCGGCTCCTGGTCCCGCCGTGGCAGCCCATGCACTCGGCCGCCGCGGGCACGTCGTGCGGCGTCCCGCGCGCGTCCGCGGCGCCGCCGGGCGTCGCGAGCGCGTCGGTCCCGTCGGCGTTCCAGACGTAGGCGACCGAGGCCCAGTCCTCCGGGGCGGGGCCCACCTTGGCGAGCAGGCGGGTCTCGACGAGCGCCCCATCCCTCCGGAACTCCTTCCACAGGCGGGGCCCGTCGGGGAACTGCCATGCATCCTGATCGCCGGTGTCGATCTGCGCGCCGGGCGGCAGCCGGATGAACCGCTGCTTCTCGGCGCCGTCGCTCCAGAGCTCGAACCCGGGCTCGTAGGCCACCACGCCGCTCGCTACCGCGCGCGCGGCGATGTCAGCGTAGAGGCCGGTCTCCGACAGCGCCGCGGGCAGCTCGGCCTGGCGCTCTGCATCGGGCGGATCGCACTCGTGGAAGTCGTCGCAGCCCGCGGCGGCGAGGCCGGCGGCGGCGAGCCAGAGCAGGGCGGAACCAGCGCGGGTCGGGCGCCTCTCGCGGGTGGACATGGCCGTATCTAGACAGAGGCCATGTGCCATCTCCAGTGATGGTTCGTGATACAGAACATCACCGTGGTGAATCTATCGACCATCGACCTCAACCTGCTCCACGTCCTCGCGGTCACGCTCGAGGAGCGCAGCGCGACGCGCGCCGCGCGCCGGCTGGGCGTCACGCAGTCGGCGGTCTCGAACGCGCTCGCCAGGGCCCGCGAGCTGCTCGGCGATCCGCTGCTCGTCCGCGATGGCCGCGGCATGGCGCCGACGCCGGCGGCGGACGAGCTGCTGCCGGAGCTCGCGGCGGCGATGGGCCAGCTGCGGTCGATGATCGAGCACCGGCGGGTGTTCGACCCGCGCTCGTCGACCCGGGAGCTCACGCTCGCCTGCGCCGACAACTCGCAGATCGCGGACGTGCCGCCCGTCGCGGCGGCGCTCGCGCGGGAGATGCCGCTCGCGCGGCTCCGCGTGGTGAGCGTCGTTTCGCGGCCGCGACGATGGCGGCAGCGGCCAGCGACCTGGTGGCGTTCATGCCTCGCCGCGTCGCCGTGGCACTCGGGTCGCACCTCCCCGTCCGGATCGTCGAGCTGCCCGTGAAGGACCTCGGGCACGAGATCTCGCTCGCGTGGCATGAGCGGACGCACAAGGACCCGGCGGCCGCCTGTCTGCGGAAGGTCATCGTGGAGACCCTGCGTGCGGCTGGCGGCGGCGGCTGCGACGAGGCCCCGCAGATGAAGCGGCAGCAGCGCCGCCACGATGGCGGGGGATCAGGCGGTCATTGACCGAAGCCATCGTCCTTCTCGGCGATGTCGTTCACGCCGTCGTTGCCCTGGCAGATCGACTGCGCGGCTGAAAAATGCTGCTGGGTGTCGCCGCGGACCGTCGCGAGCGTCCGGGGTCGTGAGGCCCGGCTGGCCTCAAGAGGGGGCGTTGACCTCGAAGTTCCAGATCGTGTAAGGACCGACGGCATCTTCGCTGGCAGCCTTGAAGAACACCGCGCTCGAGTAATCCATGAACAGCGTGTGGATCGTGTTTGCCGCCAGGGATTCATAGACGAACCACTGCCCGTCGCTGATCCTGCGGTACCAGAGCTGAATGGGCATGTCCCCCACGGTGATGGTCGACATCCTGAACGGCTGCGGAAATCTCTCGTTGGTCCCGTTCCAGACCTTGATCCACTGGTCCGCGACGTGGGACTGGAGCTTGCGCGGCTCCGCCGGCCAGTTCGGTATTCCGCAAGCACCGCCGATCAGCTTGGCGGTCCCCGGCCCTTGGCCGTCGCCGGGGTCGACGAAGCCACACCCCGTGAAGCCCGGGTTGGTGAAGGACAGGTGGTAGTGACCGTACCCCGATCCGTCCTCCACGTTGATGTAATTGGCGCCCTGCTGCATGCCCTCGCAATACTGGCGATACGTCCAGCACGAGCCCTCCGCTTCCTCGCAGGGAACGAGGTAGCCGTCCGCGTACCCCGTCTCATACGTGAACGTCGCCCTCGCGTCGGCCCACATGCCGTTCAGCGCATCGAAATCGTCGAAGCCGACGAAGCAGCTCAAAGCCGCCCTGGCAGGGCTGGCCGACAGCATCGCGCCGAGCGCCATGGAGGCGGCCACCGCGCCGCGCAGCAACGTTCGAACCGTGGTGTTCATGGGTCTCTCCGATCTCTCTTGTTCAGGTTGGTTTCTCACGGCGCGGCCATGAGCTCGTCGAGCTCGCGCAGGACCGGCGAAAGGAAAGGCGTTCGCTCCCGCCGTTATCCCGGCTGAGGCGGCGCGACGCTGGTGCCCCGCACCGTCCGGGAGCCCCGTAGAGCAACGCGCATACCAGGAGGAAGCGCGCTGCTGTCCGCCGCCGTCTCCGCGCCGGAGCGAGTCCCTGTCCCCCGCGGGGACGTGGCGATTCCAGCAGAATGGCGCTCGTCGACGGCGCGGGAGCCCTGACCTTCGCGAGCGGCGAAGGCCACCGCGGGCCGCGCGCGTCACGCAGACGGCCGTGACATGTCACGCTTGCTCGTCACGGTGCGACCGTGACATGTCACGCTGCTTGCGACGGAGCAGTCGGAACTCTCCGCGCCCTGCGGCCTCGATCGACGAGAACGTGTGCCTCGCGTGCCGCCCATGCAACGAGCTCGAGGCAGGCGCCACAAGAACTTCCATGTCGATGAAGCCGCCATCCGGGATGGATAAAAGATTCCAGGCACAGGCGAGCCCGCGTGGGTCTTATGCTAAATCATGCTAACAACAGTCGAAGACGGGGATGCGTGAATAGCCTCCGGTGCTACGTCCCTCCGCAGTACCTGCCCATGGGTGGGCAGGAGGAGGAGACCACATGCACTTGCTCCAGCACGTTCAGAAGCTCCGTCGTTTCACTCCGTCCCGCTCCCTGGGCCTGCGTGCCCTGGTGGGCGTCGGCCTCCTCGCGGGGGCAGGCCTGCTGCTCCCCGAGGTGGCCTCGGCGCAGGAGGACCCCATCCCCTGCCCGTTCGACAACGTCCTCTGCCTGTTCGAGGAGGAGGGGTACGGCGGGGAAATCTTCAACGTCCGGGCGCTGAACCCGCAGGTGGGCACGTGCGTCAACCTTCCGGAGCACGGCTGGGAGGGAAGGGCACATTCTGCCTACAACACCAACGGCGCTGGCGCCGCGATCTTTCAGAACGAGAACTGCGTCGGCTACCCGTACCCCGTCTACGGGGAGAGCGGCCTGAGCCCGCTGCCGTTCGTTCCCAAGAGCGTCTACGTCTTCTGACGCGATGATCGGGCGAAAGGCGATGGGCAGCGCGGCCATCGCCTGGAGCCTCGGACGAGCCGGCCGGATCACGAGGAGCAGGACCGCGCGGGCCACCAACGCGGGCTGGCGATCGGGGATGCGCGGGGCACGAAGAGGCCCAAGAACGAGGGCGCCGCTGTCATTCCCGACGGGTGACGGGCTCTTCGGTGGGCGGGAGGGGCGTGGCGGCGCGGCCCAGAGCTCCGTTTTTAAAGATTCTTTACAAACAGACCCGGGAGGAGGCACGCGGGGGCGCGCGCCCGTGCGGTTCCCGCTGCGTGACGCCGGCGCCGACGCTCACCGCGCCGCCAGCCGCTTCTGCTTTCGCAGAGTGAAGCCGACCCATGACGATGGGTCCGAGCCCAAGGACAGAGAGGTCCTGTGGCTCGTGATCCAGTGGCCGGCCTGAGCGCCACTTCGCCGACTCCTTCACCACTCTCCGCCTCGGCGTGGACTACAAGGGGAATCTGGTGGGCCAGGCTCGTTTGGATCTCGTGGTGGATGGTCAGCTCGTCGTCGAGCTCAAGGCCACCGAGGGCATTGCCCCGATCCACGTTGCGCAGCTGCTGTCGTATCTCAAGGCGGTAAGACTTCGGCTTGGCCGCTTGATCACCTTCAAAGTGGCCTTCCTGCGTATACGCCTTCGGGGAGCTCGCCTCGACCTCGTGGCTCCCCCAGCGAAGGAACGCCTCCTGCACCGTATCCTCGGCGCGCCCCATGTCGCCGAGCATGCGGTACGCGAGCGCGACGAGGTCCCGGCGAAAACGTGACGGAGATCGTGCAATTTGTCGGAGAGCGGGCGCCGCATCGCAGCAGGCCCAGGGACGTGGCGCCCGGCGGCGCCGCGGGTAGGGCCCTACGGCGCCGCCGACTGGCCCGCTTGCTTGTCTACATTACGCTGAGCTCATCCGTTCTTCCCAGGCACGAAGCGGAGCGACGCGAGGCGCAGCAGCTCACCAGAGCCGCCCTTTGCCCTCAGGTAGACCTCGTGGGAGCCGACGGCGCTCACCTTGCATGTCACGGTCGTCCAGGTCTCCCAGCCGCCGGTGGCGGGGACATCGCAGGTCGCGACGCGGCGGCCGCCCGCCAGCGGGTCGAGCCATACCTCGACGGCGCCGCCCTTCGCGCTGGAGGCCTGCAGCTCGATCTCGACCGACGCCACGCCGCCGCTGCCCAGATCGACGCTGCCGTACATGGCCCAGTCGCCGTCCTCCAGGCCGCCCAGCACCGGCCCTGCCGACTGGCTCGACACAACCTCGGTGCCGGACTCCTGGTCCGGCTCCGCGGCCGCGATCGCGGTGAAGCCGTCGCGGTACGTGAACAGGTCGAAGTCAGCGCTCGCGTTGCTGGCAAAGACGCCGGCCTGGCTGCCGACCCAGCCGTTGTTGACCGTATCGTAGTCCTCGAGCGCGCTGATGTCGATCGGCTCGCCCACCTGGGTCCAGGTCAGGCGGTCCGTGCTGAACCAGCCGGTGGCCTCGTGGTCCGTGCCGTGCACCAGCTTCAGCCAGAGGGTTCGCTCGGCCGGCGCCGGGGCATCGAAGCGGATCTCGGTCGCGTCCACCGCTTCATAGGCGCTCTCATCGGCGTTGAGGACGGGGACGACCGACCGGAACGAGAAGCGGATCCGGTCTTCTGCGTCCGCCCGGACGCGCGCCACCGACACCTCCTGGCTGATCGGGTGCATCCACGTCGGGAACGTCGTGAGATCCGGCTCCGGGACGGCGTTCCCCAGGCGGACGCCAGCCGCGTCGCCCTCCGCTTCGGGGGCGAAGTCCATCCTCACGACCATCGCCTTGGCGTGCAGCGCGTCCTTCTGTATCACCCACCGCGTCTCGTCCTCCGCCGGCTTGAGCCGGAGCCACCCGGCGCGGTCGGTGACCGCATAGCGATCGGACGGCATGTTGCCGTAGAAAGTCCAGGCCGGTGAGAGCTTGTCCCCGGTGAACTCGTCGTTGACGGGCAGCAGGAACGGGATGTCGCTCGGCGGCAGCGCCGGCGCCGGCGCCGGCTCGCCCAGGCGACCGTTCACGACCGGGACCCCGGCGCCGCTCGCGTCGTCGATCCAGGTCACCTGGCTGAGCAACCCCTGCCGGCCCAGGCCACGCCGGTTGTTGTCGCACTCGTACGAGTGGGAGAAGACCCACCACGTGCCGTCGGAGATCTGGAACGGCGCGGTGCTGTGCTGCGCGCCGCTGAACGGGGCCT
Organism: Sorangium sp. So ce327; assembly: GCF_051530205.1. NCBI lineage: Bacteria > Pseudomonadati > Myxococcota > Polyangiales > Polyangiaceae > Sorangium > Sorangium sp. So ce327. The sequence goes on from NZ_CP150330.1 coordinate 9,639,803, forward strand.
CTCCCTTGAGGACGCTGCCCAGCGGCGTCCAGTCCTCGGGGTTGCTGCTCAGCGTGGCCGAGCGCCACCCGTACTGCTCGCCGCCGCACCCCGTGTGGGTCGAGTCGAAGTAGTAGTAGAAGCCGTTTCGCTTCGTCATGGTGGGCCCCTCGGCCCAGTTTTCCTCGACAGCGCTGTCGGGGTTGGCCGCGGGATCACCGCACCCCCCGTTCTCCACGTCCCAGTTGACGAAGCTGAGATCGATCGACTCGCCGCTGAGCTGCCCGGTCTCGGGATCGATCTTCTGGAGCAGGTTGACGCCGAAGTTGTTCTCCTCGCCGCCCGTCGCTCCATTCCATTTGCACTGCCCCGCCTTCACGACCAGGTACGTGGTCCCGTCGTCGTCGACGAACACCGAGTCGTCATAGCCGGTCCCGCGGTCGAACGAGACGAGCTCCGGGTCCTCTCCGGGCGGCGTGTAGGGGCCCACGGGCTCCACGTGAACGGGCTCTCCCCAGGGCCCTGCCAGGCTCTCGGCCTCCGCGAAGTACTGATTGAAGTTGACGGCGAAGTAGACCCTGTATCCGGAAGCGACCTTGACGATGAAGCCGCCCCACGTCCCGCCCCCCGCCGAGGTCGAGGCCTCCAGGCCGGACCACGCCGGATCGACGACGCGCGACACGCGCTCCCAGCGGATGAGGTCCCGCGAGCGCAGGATCTCGACGTTGGGTGAGATGTTGAAGCTGGAGCCGGTGATGTAGAAATCGTCCCCCTCGATGTAGATGTTCATGTCCGGGTGATCGCCGGGCAGGATCGGGTTGAGGTAGGTGGACTGGGGCTCGCCCGGCCAGCTCGCTGTCTCGAAGGCGGCGGTCAGCGTCTTGTTCCCGTCCACCGTGACCTCCACGACGTCGTCCGCCTCGCTCGCGGCCCCGCTCCATCCCGTGAAGTCGGCGCTCGGCGCGGGTCTGGCGGTCACGGTCACCACTGCGCCGGCCCTGTGCAGGTAGGTTCCAGGCGGAGGATCAGTCGTCCCGTCCCCCTTCGCCTCGATGGTCAGGGGATATTCCACGGGCGCTACCCGATCGTCCACTCCGCAGGACATGGGCAGGGACCCGATCAGGATCATCGCCGTGATGCAAGCGCTGTGTTTTCTCATCGTCATGTCCTGAGTCGTTCTGGCCGCCAATCCCGGCTACAAGGATCGCTGACGGGTGCGCATGACGGGCCGTGCAGTCTTCGGATCGAAAGGACGAGCGCGGGCCCACTGTGAACGCTCACACGACGGGTGTCAATTTCCCTCGCGACGGGCGCGAGGTCGTCCGGCTGGCCCGTGCGGCGGAGCGGCCTCTGCTCGATAACTGGTTATCGAAATCGCTGCCGCCTGGCCAGTGCTCCACCCCCTCCACGCCCGACGGTCTCCACGAGCCGGATTGGCCCCGACCAGCGCTGATGTGGGCGAACGCGGTGACGCACGGAATCTGGGATCAAGGGCAGAAGGACGGCGCGCTGGACCGGACGCCAGGCGGACAACAAGAAGCGTTACATCGGGCGGCCTGGCGCCGCCCCGGAGGAGATCAGCAGCGACCTCGGACACGGGCGCTGGTTCGACGGGAACTGGTACATCACCCTCGGTGACACCTTGTTCAAGGTGACGAGCGCAGAGGCGCGGGCCTTCCTCGCCACATCGCCGGGCGAGGCGGCGCCCGTCAACGCCTGCCTTCAGGGCGACCGAGCTGCCAACTCTGCAAGCCCCGATCTCACGAATGAAAGGCGTCGGGCGTTTGCCTCAGGGAAAACCCCGGGAAAGCCCGAAGGATCACCCTGGCCCGCATCCTGCTAAGGACGTAACCCAGAGCGCCCGTGACGGCTTCCCCCCCCGCCGTCGAATGGGCGCTTTTTTTTGTGCCCTTGCAGGGCGCGCAGGCGGCTCCGTCCCGTGCGGGTAGGATTCGCGCGCTCGGCTCCCGGGCGTCCCTCGCTCAGGGCGCGCCAAGGAACTCCCGGATCGTTGCGAGCGCCTCGTCGCGCGCGTCGTCGAGCACCGCGTGCCCGGCGCGGGGGAAGCTCCGCGCCTGGACGAGCTCCCGGGGCAAGGCGGCGACGAGATCGCGCGCATCCGCGGTCGTCGCGAACGGGTCGAGATCGCCGGAAAGCATCAGGGTGGGGCACCGGACGCGCGCGAGGTCCCCGCGCAGGTCGTACGTCTGCATCTCACCCGCCACGAAATAGCCGCCCACGTCGAGGTGGAGGACCGCGCGGCGGAGCGCGTCTTCCTCCGGCGGCGACTGGCGGTAGAGCGGGAGGCAGACACGGATGTAGTCGTCGAAATTGGGCATCGGATCCGCGAAGAACCGGCGCGCGATGTCGGCCGCCTGCGCGCCCCCGAGCCGCTCGAAGACGGCCAGCATGCGATCGAGGCGGAGCTTCGCGGTCGTGCTCGTCAGGATCAGCTTCCCGGGGTGATCGGGGTATCGCGCCGCGTACGCCTGCGCCACCATGCCTCCGAACGAGTTTCCGAGCACGACGGGCCGCTCGATCTCGAGCGCGTCGCAGAACGCCCGCACGTCGTCCGCCCACGTCTCGAGGTTCCACCGCTCGGGCCCGCTGCGATCGCTGCGCCCGCAGCCGCGGTGATCCAGATAGACGACCTGCGCCACCTCGGCGAGCGCCGAGCCGAACGGCACGAACTCGGTATGATCGCCTCCCGGCCCGCCGTGCAGCAGGATCACGGTAGGTCGCTCCCGCATCGCGGGCCCCTCGGGGACGAGCTTCGCCCCTTCCACATCGAAGAACAGCCGGACATCACCTGCCTGCACTCTCATCGTGATCGAGTGAAATCACAGACCGCGGCGCGGCGCCAGGCCTCGCGCCGCCGGCAGAACGCACCCTGTGTGGCAGATCGCCGCGAGCGGCGGCAGCTCTGCTGTGGCGGCGCTCCCCGCCGGCGCCGCCCGTCACGACGACGGTCAAACCGGCCGCGCCGTGGGACAGCGCTCCGGGCGTGATGCCTTCCGCCTGTATGGATCGCAGTGGCACCCCGATCGGAGTGACGAATGCGCCGAACTCGGTGGACGCCCAGCCGCGGCGCGGCTACCAGCAGCTCACCCGTGGTAAAATCCCCGATGTCGCGCCCGCGCCAGCGGAGATTTCGCCTCGGCACCGCCATCCATTCGTGTCCTGGGTCGTATAGCTGATAATCGAATTTCGAGGCAAAATGAATATCTTTCAACGCAAGGTGCTTCGCGGTCTGTCGGTTGGTCTCCTGTCACTCGCGGTCGGAGGCTGTGAGGCCGGCGTCGACGTCGACGCCGAGGGCAGCGAGATCGAGAGCGAAGAGCTCGTGGCAGAGGGCCAGCAGGAGCTCGTGGCGTGTGGTCTCGGCACCTGCCCAGCAGGGAACTACGTCACTGGCTACCAGCGCCAGTCCAGCTGCAGTGGAAGCGGAACCAACGCGACCGTGTGCAACGCCCTGCCGTCGACAGGCACCTTCACTCAGTGCAGCACGTTGAGCACGTGCGCCGCGGGCTTTTACACGTCCGGCTACCGACGCGAGTCCGGATGCATCCTCAGCGCCGGCAGCTCCGGCAACAACGCGAAACTATGCAGATCGCTGCCGTCCACAGGCACCTACACTCAGTGCAGCACGTCGAGCACATGCGCCGCGGGGTTTTACACGTCCGGCTACCGGACCGAGTCCGGATGCATCCTCAGCGCCGGCAGCTCCGGTAACAACGCGAAGCTCTGCACATCGCTGCCGTCGAGCGGCAGCTATGTTCAATGCGGCCAGTTTGGCACCTGCGCCCCGGGCTTCCAGGCGACTGGCCAGAGGCGAGAGTCCGGATGCATCCTCAGCGCCGGCAGCACCGGCAACAACGCGACCGTGTGCTCCCAGTAAAGAGAAGCCGGGCAGCTCGTCCTGGCCCGCAATCTCGTGGAGCGTTTGGCTGAGCCGCCGACGTGACGACGTGCGCATTTCCTCCCGCGGCCTCGGCAGCGGCCTCCCCGAGCGCTCACGGCCGCGACGAGCGCGCGGGGCGCTCGTCCGCCTCGCCCAGCGCGCTGGACGCCCCCTCCCGGATCCCGCGGAGCACCGCCTCGACGTCCCTCTCCGCGCCCAGGGCGAGCCCCCGGTCCGCGAGCGCCCGCGCGGCGGCCGGGTCGCTCCCGGCGAGCGCCTGCTCCGCCGCGTGCAGGTAGAACTCCACCGCGAGCCGCGGCTCGCCGCCCCGCTCGAAGTGCTCGGCCAGCACCTTGGCGTCGTGCTCTCCCGCCTGCAGCAGCCACTCGGCGGCGAGCCGGTGCCCGAGCGCGCGATCGTGGTCCGGCAGCATCGCGTAGCAGCCGTCGCGGATGAGCGCGTGCCGGAACGCGTACTCCTCCTCGTCCGAGAAGCGGCTCTGCTCGCGGCGCTCGAGCAGCTCGCGCTGGAGCATCCACGGCAGCCAGTCCACCGCGAGCGTCGACCCGCCGGCGTCGCCGAGCAGGGCGAGCGCCCCGGTCTTCCAGAACGCCTCGCCGAAGACGCTCGCCGCCCGCAGCAGCCGCCGCGCCTCCGCGGGGATGGCCTCGAGCCGCGCCTCGACCATGCCCAGGATCGTCTCCGGCAGCCTGTCCGCGCGCCCCTCCGCGACCGCCCGGATGAGCTCCTCCAGGTAGAAGGCGTTGCCGCTCGCGCGCTCGACGAGGCGCGCGACCTCGGAGGGCGGGAGCCCGTCGCCGAGCATCTGCCGCACGAGCTCCTCGGCCGCGCGGCGCGGCAGCGCGCCGAGCGTGATCTCGTGGACCTCGCTGCCCTCCCAGAGGACGGGGAAGACCTTCCGCACCTCGACCCGCGCCAGGTAGAGCACCGCGAAGGGCCGGTCGTGGAGCTCCCGGAGGGCCCGCGCGATGAGCTTGAGCGACGCCGCGTCGCCCCACTGGATGTCCTCGAGCACGAGCAGGTACGGCCCCGCCGCGCACGCCGCCTCCATGAAGTCGAGGTAAGCGAGCGGGATCTGGTCGGCCATCAGGGCCGGGCTCTGCCGCGCCTCGAGGAACCTCGGATCCGCCTCGCCCGGGAACGGCGTGCCGACGATCTCGCCGAGGAACGCGGCGATCCGCGTCCTCTCGCCCGGCGTCAGCGCCTTGGCGCGGGCGACCAGCGAGAGGAGCCGCTCCCGCTGCGCCGGGGCGGGCTCGCCGCCGGTGATCCCGGCCGCGCCCCGGAGCGCGGAGCCGAGGAGCGAGAACGGCGAGCCCGCGCTCAGCGAGTCGCCTCGGCCGACCGCGACGGTGAGCTCGGGGTGCCGCTCCCGCAGGATCTCGATGAGCTCGTACCGCAGGCGGGATTTGCCGATCCCGGGCGGCCCGGTGATCAGGATGGCGCGGGGCTCGGGCCCGCCGAAGCTGTCTTCGAGGAGCTCGCGCAGGTTGCGGAGCTCCCTGTCGCGGCCGACGTAGGGGCTCGGCTTGCCGAGGAGCGTCCGCGCCGACCGGCCGACCTCGCGCTCATGCAGCAGGAAGAACGTGCCGGGCCGCGCCGGCTCGATCTCGAACCGCGCGTCGAGCAGCGCCCGCGTGACGTCGTCGATCCACACGGGCGCGGGCCTCCGCTCCGGGCGCGCGTCGCGCTCCGCGAGCGCGAGGAGCGCGGCCGCGCGGTCCATGACCGGGCCGACCGGGAGGCTGCCGGTGTGCTCGGCGCGGCCGGTCGTGAGCACGACGGAGGCCTCCGGCACGACCTCGACGAGCTTCAGGGCGCACCGCGCCGCGCGCGCGGCCTGCAGGGCGGCGTCGCCCACGCCGGCGATCGAGAGCACGATCGTCCCGTCGGCGAGCGCGTCCACGCGGGCCCCGAACGGCTGCGCGCTCGTGTAGAGCTTCCTCGTGAGGTCGCTCGGCGCCGCGGCGACGAGCGTGCTGGCCGCGCTGTCGCAGGGCGAGAAGCGCGGCTCCCGCGCGGCCACCAGCGAGAGCAGCCGGAGCTCGCACGCCGTGATCGCCTCGTACAGGACGGGGGGCGCGGCCAGGCCGCTCGTCGGATCGCGCTCGAGGGCGTCGAGCGCGTCGATGACGGCCGAGCCGTCGCGCGGCCGCTGCTCCGGGTCCTTCGCGAGCATGCGGGCGACGAACTCGTCGAGCTCCTGCGGCACCTCGGGCCGGAGGTTCCGCACGCGCGGCGGGTCTTCCATGAGGAGCTTCGCGAGGAGGGCCATCACGTGCTGGCCCTGGAACGCGGGCCTGCCCGTGAGGCACTCGAAGAGCACGGCGCCGAGCGAGAAGATGTCGGCCCGCGCGTCGAGGCGGTCGCGCTCGCCGGTGGCCTGCTCCGGGGCCATGTAGCCCGGGGTCCCCATCACCGAGCCGGTCTGCGTGAGCGCGCCGATGGTGCGCTTCATCCGGGCGATGCCGAAATCGAGCACCTTGAGGCCGACGACCTCGCCGCCGACGAGCAGCAGGTTGCTCGGCTTGACGTCGCGGTGGACGATGCCCCGCGCGTGCGCCGCCCCGAGCGCCTCGGCGGCCGCGCGGAGCAGGGCGAGGCTCTCCTCGAGATCGAGCTTCTGCCGGGCGAGGCGCTGCGCCAGGCTCTCCCCTTCGAGCCATTCCATGGCCAGGTAGGGCACCCCGTCGGGGGTGATGCCGTGGGCCACGTGCCGGACGATCCGCGGGTGATCGAGCTCGGCGAGGATCCGCGCCTCGTGCTCGAAGCGGTGCGCGGCGCTCCGGTCGGGCTGGCCGAGGAGCTTGAGCGCGACCTGCGCCCCCGTGGCCCGGTCGACGGCGCGGTAGACCGTCCCCATCCCACCGGAGGCCGCGACGCGCTCGAGCTGGAAGCGGCTGTCGATGACCTCTCCCGGGCGCATAAGGCGGAGGATGCACCGGCGTCGAGCCGTCTTCAACGGTCCGGCGGGGACCCGCCCGTCGGTGTGCGGCTATACGCTCGCGCGGCGCGCCAGGCGGTGAGTCGCGCTTCAGCTCTTCGGGATGCGCCATGTCACGCCGGCGCGGAAGAAGAGCACGTTCGGGATGCTCTGCCCGCCTCCGGGGACACCCTCGTCCTCGTCGTTCATCGGCTCGTAGCGACGGAACAGGCTGTGTCCCGCCTGGGCGGTCACCCACACCGACGAGAAGGCGCGCACGCCGAGGGTCACGCCCGCGGTCGCGACCGAGTAGGCGACATGATCGAGGCACTCCTCGGGCCGCGCCGCCCGCTCGTCCTGCTCGGTCGCCGGGTCGTCGGCCGGCTGGGCCGCGCACGGCCACGCCCCGGTGACGCGCGGGTCGCGCACGGCGTAGGCGTTCCCCGCCAGGTCCGCGCGCAGGCCGACCTCGACGCGATCCGAGAACAGGAGCTTCACGGCCGCGAAGCCCGGCAGGAAGGCCTCGACGCGGAAGAGGGGGCTCGGCGTCCAGTCGACGTACGCCGCCGGCAGCGGGAGGAACGAGCCGAAGCTGTACGACGCGAGCGCGCCGCCGCCGAGGACGAGCTTCTCCGAGAGCGTGCGGGTCACGAGCCCGAGCGCGCTGACGCGGACGAGCCCGGCGTCGAGGGCCTCGAAGTCGCCCGCGAGCCCCGGCGCGACGCGCAGCGAGAGCGACCAGTCGTCGGGGAGCAGCTGGACGAACAGCACCGGGACGTCGACGGCGTGGAAGGCCCGGAGCTCGTCGAAGCCGGGCGGGGCGCCGACGTACGAGATCGCCTCGACGTGGTACGTCGCCCCCGGGATCAGGAACGTCTTCTCCCCGAGGGGGATCGGCACGTTGGCGTTGACCTCGTACGACGAGACCTGCGCCCGCACGGGGCGCGGGTCCTCGATCGCCGCGCCCGGCATGTACTGCGCGCTCAGATCCACGAGATCGGGGAGCTGGGCCCATGCCGCGCCCGGCGCGAGGACCGCGAGCAGCGGCGCCAGGGCGAGGAGCCGCGGGGGGCGCGCGCTCCGGCGGGAGGGGCCCCCGCCGGGGCGCTCGCCCGTGGAGCGCGCGGCGGCGCGATCGGCGGGCCTCATCGCGCCACCCGCTCGTCGAGCCAGTCGAACAGCCGCGCCTGGGCGAGGAGCTGGTTGCCGCCCTGGCAGTGGACCTGCGACGCCGTGCCCGCGTCGAACACCATCATGTGCTTCGGGCACGTGAGCGCGCCGTAGAGGCGCTCCGACTCGCCTGGAGACGCGTCCTCGGCGCTGCCCTCCATGATCAGCGTCTCGCAGCGGATGCCCGCGACGCCGTCGGCGTTGTCGTACTTGCGGAGCTCGTCGATCACCTCGTGCGGCGTCGAGACGCCGTGCTTCCAGGTCACGTCATCGAAGTACCAGCGCGCGTCGGGCAGCACAACCGAGGCGGCGTCGATGGCGCGGTCGAAGGCCGCGGGGCCGCGCGCGTGCAGCTCGAGCAGGCCGGGCATCGACGCGAAGTGGCGCAGCATCGCGTCGCGCCAGCTGACGACGCCGGGGTTGGCGACGAGGGCGCGCAGGCGGCGCTCGCGCGAGGCCGCCCGCGGCGCGAGGTAGCCGCCGAACGAGAGGCCCATCAGGACGAACTTGCCGGCGTCGAGCCGCTCGTCGCGCTCGGCGAAGTCGAGCACGCGCCCCACGGGGACCTCCCAGTCGGGCCGGAAGGGGTGCCCGTGGAGGCGCAGCGAGGCGCCCTGGCCCGGGCCGTGGAACGAGAGGACGTGGTAGCCCCGCTCGAGCGCGCCGTCGACGACCCACATGGTGTCCTCGGGCCACGCGTGGAGGCCCTGCTGCAGCACGATCGTGGGCGCGCGCGCCACCCCGGGCGCGTAGTGGACGCGGCCGTGGAGCACGCCGTTCTCGTAGGGGAGTTCGACCTGCCGGGAGTCGTAGCCCCGCATGCGGAGCGCCCGGTCATGCAGGTCGAGCCCCGCGATCGTCGCCTCGACAAGGCGCGGGTCGGAGCGATCCGCGTAGCGCATCAGCCCGGCCCGGTAGTACGCGCCCGCCCGCAGGAAGTGCGACGCGGCGCTGCGCGCGTGGCCGCGGGCCTCCGCCTCCTCGCCGTAGCCCCGCACCCGCTTCGCGGTGGCCAGCCACTGCTCGAACCACGAGCGCTCGTCGCCAGGGAGGATGCGGGTCGCGGTGTCGAGCACCTCGCCGACGTCGGTCAGCCCCATCGACGCGAGGCCGAGCCAGAACACGATCTGCGCATCCATGACGGGCTGGCCGGTGAACTTGAACCGGTGCCAGACGGGCGCCGCCTGGCCCCGCCCGAGCGTGTCGTCGCCGTGGAACCGGGCGGACGCGACCTCCTGATCGACCCCGCGGCGGCCCGCCGCGAACCCGAGCGCCGCCGCGCCCCCCGCGACCGCCGTGTGGGTGAGAAACCTCCGCCGATCGAGCATCGGTGCACCTCCAGCGCCTTGCAAAACAAGTGATTCAAACATATGTTTTAACAATTGACGCCTGCCGGACGCATCGTCAAGGTATGTTTCAAACAATCGTATGAACGACCGTGACCCCCTCGCCCCTGCGGACGATCTCGATCCACGGCAGCGGCTCGTGGTCGCTGCGATCGATCAGATCGAGAAGCACGGCATCGGGCAGCTGACGGTGCGGAAGCTCGCGGCGGCGGCCGGCGTCAACATCGCCGCGGTGAACTACTATTTCCGGTCGAAGGAGGCGCTCGTCGCGGCGGCGCTCGAGGGGTCGATCGGGAACATGCTGTCGGACACCGAGGACTTCCTCACCCGGATGCCGGGCGATCCCCTGGAGGCGCTGAGCGGGCTGCTCGGCTACTACCTCGAGGGCGGGATGCGGTACCCGAACGTGGGCAGGGCGCTCCTGCACGACGCGTTTCACGCGGACGACTACAGCGGTCCTTTCCCGAAGCTCTTCGCGCCGGTGATGGAGCGCCTGCGCGATCTCGTCCGGGCGGCGGTGCCCGGGCTCGAGGAGCGGGCGGCGGCGCGCCGGGTGGTGGCGGCGCTCTCGGCGGTCTTCTTCCCGACGTTCTTCGCGGGGCTTTACGAGGGGCTGAGCGCGCTCGGCTCGCCGGCCGACCGCCTCGCCTACGCGCGAGAGCTGGCGCGGCAGACGCTGGCGCCCGTCGCGGTCCCGGAGCCGGCGGCGCCCGCGCCCCAGGGCAAGCGGCCGAAGCGCGGGTGATCCGCGGGGATCGCGGGCACCCGCCTCCCTCAGCTCCACGCGGACGACTGGCGGCCCGCGTAGGCGCACGTCGCTCTCCGGGGATGGGCCTGGCCCCGGATGCGCTTGCGGCTGCGCTCAGCAATCGAAGAAGCGGCGAAGCCCGGGGCGGATGACCTCCTCGATGGTCTCATCGAGCAACACCCGGGCTTTCAGGCCGCTGCACAGCCCGAGCTGCTCCCCGTCCGGCGGGGCGTCGTGGGCCGGCAAGTGCGCGTGCTCGTGCTCCACGAGGTGCCGGAACGCGACGGGCAGGTAGCGCTCGACCGCTTGCCGCTCCGCCGAGGAGAGCTCCGGCGCGACCTGCTCGAGGAGGCGCCAGCCGAAGCGGGCGTGCCCGACCTCGTCGGCGTAGATGCGCGTCAGCAGGTCGAGCAGCGGCCCGGGCGGCATCTCCAGCCGCTCCGCGCCGATGAGGGCCACGGCCACCGTCTCGCTCATGCAGCAGATGTGGATCACGTTGCGGAGCGCGGCCGCGCGGGGGGGCGCGTCGCGGTGCAGGGGGAACTCCGGGCGTTCCGGGACGCTCGCGGTCGCCGTCCCGCCGAGGGCCTCCACCACGGCGCCGCAGAGGATCCCGTGACGGCGCTCCTCGTCGGCGAAGCCCCGGCACGCCTCGGCGAGCTCCGGCGGGAAGCCCGCCTCGGCGAGCTGGCCTGCGAGCGCCTCGAACACGGCCGACGACCCGTGCTCGTTCACCATCCGCGCGTGCCAGGTGCCGATCGCCGACGGGAACAGCGCCGCGGGATACCCGCTCACGTCGAAGGCACGCGCGCGCGCCTCGCCGCGGAGATCGAGCGTCGCGGCGTTCATGCGACCTCCGACCGGGCATCATAGGCGTCGAGCGCCGGCGGGACCGGCGGGCCCCAGGGCGTGCAGAACGTCCGCGTATAGAGCTCCCCCTCGGGAGCGACGACGTCGCCGAAACAGCAGGCGTGCCGGACGGGCTCGGCCTCTCTGTAGGAGATCGCGTCGGCGTCCACGCCCACGATCAGCGCCGTGCAGCAGTTCACGAAGGAGGCGTCTCCGGCGAGGGCCGCCCGCTGCTCCTCGGAGATCCCCGTCCCGGGGGCGGGCAGGCGCTGCACGCCGTAGTCGACGCAGCAGTCGAGCTCCGCGCGGGGGCGAGCCTCCGTGTCGTCGAGGCTCACCTGCTCGGCGCACGCGAGCCCGGTCGGCATGGGCGGCGCGCCGCCCGCGCCGCCCGCGCCGCCCGCGCCGCCCTCATCGGGCGTCGGAATGACCCCACTCCCCGTCGAAGGTTCCCCACCGCCGCCGGTCGTCGCGCCGACTCCGCTCGTCGCGCCGACTCCGGCCGAAGCCGGGCCGTCCGGCTCCTCCGCCGGGATCTCCTCGTCGGGATCCAGCGGAGACGACTGCCCGCCAGAGACGTAACGTCCGCTGCAGCCCGCCAAAGCGCCACAGGCCAGCGCTCCCAGCGCGACCCTCGCTGCTGCACGCAATGCTGCCCGTCTCGTCTCCTCACGCATAAGCTCTCCTCCAGTAAAATAGGTTGTTTACCGCAGGGCGCGGCGCGGGCCAAGCAGCCGGCCCATATGCGCCAGTGTAGGCGCGCAGCACAGCGAAGAGAATCTGCATTTTCCGCACATCATTGAACCGAAATTCGGAACAATGGCGCAGCGGGATCGTCCGGCGAGCTACGCGGGCAAGCGCGTCTGGATCCACGCGCACGCCTCCGTCTCCGCCCGGGACGGTGCGATGCGCGCAGCGAGGGCGAGAACCTCGGGGCTCGGGTCGCGCTCGCGTCCCTCGGCGGCGAGCTCCGTGGCCGCCGGCTGGCCTGGTGACGAGAGGTCCGAACACCTCGGGGTACTCCCTGCACGATGCTCAGTTCGGAAGGGGTTGACACGTAGCGACACCTACAGTTCGCTCTACGCCCGGTAGAGGAAGCGCGTGGACCCCCCTAGCCTTGTCGACCTCCATCCGGGCGCCTTGTTTCACCGGCGCTACCGCGTCATCCGCCGCATCAAGGCCGGGAACATGGGCGCAGTCTACGAGGTCACGGACGAGAAGACTCGGAGCCGCCGCGCTCTCAAGGTCATGCTTCCGGACCTGGTCGAGCATCCTGATCTCCGGAGCCGTTTCGAGCTCGAGGCGCAGGTCACGGGTGACATCGAGAGCGAGCACATCGTCCGCATCTCCGATGCGGGGATCGACGAGGCCACCGGGACGCCTTTCCTGGTGATGGACCTGCTTCGAGGCGAGGAGCTCGGAGCGCTTGTTCGGAAGCAGAAGGCGCTGCCGCCGGGTGAGGTCGTGATTTACCTGCAGCAGGTGGCGCGCGCGCTCGACAAGACGCACGCCGCGGGCATCATCCATCGCGATCTCAAGCCCGAGAACATGTTCGTCACCCGCCGTGACGACGATTCACCGTGCGTGAAGATCCTTGATTTTGGCATTGCCAAGGTGGTGGAGCAAAGCCAGAAGGCTCGGACCACCCAGGCGCTCGGCACGCCGCTGTACATGTCGCCCGAGCAGATCCGGGGTGACCGCGAGATCGACCCCCGCGCCGATCTCTACGCGCTGGGCCACATCGCCTACGCGCTCCTCACCGGAGAGCCGTACTGGGCCGAGGAGGCAAACCTTCACGAGGCTATCTTTCCATTTCTGTCGACGGTCCTCGGGGGTGTGGTCGAATCGCCCAGCCACCGCGCCCAGCGCCGGCGCGGCGCTGCGCTGCCGCCTGCATTCGATGCGTGGTTTCAAAAAGCCACGGCGCCGCGTGCCGAGCACCGCTTTGACCGAGCGAGCACCGCGGTCGCCGCGCTGGCGACGGTGCTCGGCGTGAGGACATCGAAGCGGCCGGCATCGTCGCCTGGCGTGTACGAGGCTCCGCGCTCATCGCCGTCCTCGCATGCGCTCGACGATACCGTCCCTGTGGAAGACGCCGTCCAGCGTCCGCCGGAGCAGAGCAGCAAGCGGCCGCTTCCAACGTTGGTCAACGCCGCGCAAAGCGCGCAGGAGCAGAACGGCACGGTGCCGCTCCCCACGCTGGTCAACGCGGCGCAAAGTGCGCAGGAGCAGAACGGCACGGTGCCGCTCCCAACGCTGGTCAACGGCGCGCGGAGCACGCCGGAGCAGAACAGCACGGTGCCACTCCCAACGCTGCACCAAGCGGCACGCCAGCGTCGTCAGGACAGAAGCGCCTTGCTCCCGCCCGGTACCACGCACGCCGCTCGATCCAGGGCATCGAAGGCGCTGCCGCGCGCGCTCGGTGCGTTGCTGACCGGTGGCCTTATATGGCTTGGTATCGCCGTGCTCCGCGATCCCGCTCCGACGAGCTCGTCCGGAGCATCCGGCCCGCCGGCTACGACGACGCTCACCGCTGAAGTGTTCAGCGCGCCGGCAATCGCCGCGGCGGACCAGAGCGCGCCGCTCGCTGCCTCACCGCCAACTGCGACGACACCGCCGTCATCTGCGACGACAGCGCCGTCATCTGCGACCACCAAGCCGTCGTCGCGGCCTCCAACGGAGGCGCAGGCACGTGCGGCACACTCCTCTGACAAGCCCGTGCCCAGTGCCGCACCTACTGAGCGGGGCGACATACCTGAAACCACCTATCCTGCGAAGCCGGACGCGCCGAAGGTGGATGCGTCCCAGAACAAGGACGCAGTGTCCTCTGCTGCGGCCAGCGCAGAGGTAGCGGAGCCAAAGGCCAAAGCGACGCTCAGGGTCGTCATACCGAATCCGGTAGCAGCGTTGCCGGGGCTAAAGATCACACGTGGCGGAGAGCTGCTAGGACGGGATGCGTGGAACAAGTCGCTGCCAATAGCCGTAGGGACGTACACGCTCACGGCGACGGCGGAAGGGAAACAGCCCTGGACGAGGCAGGTCCATATCCATATCGATGGTTTTGATGCATCCATCACGGTCCCCATGTTGCGCGATGCTGAGCCAGTCGCGCTGAAGCCATCCACCTCGCCGTAGCGAAGAACGAGAGAGGAAGCGCTCGCTGAAGCTCAGTATCTTGGCTCTCCGCCTCCAGATCGGTACGCCCCCGGCGGGACCCCGACCTCCCGGCGAAATGCGACGTTGAAGGCCGCCTCGTCGTGGTAGCCCACGGACGACGCCACCTCGGCGAGGGCGAGCCCGGGACGCTCTCGCAGCGTCTCCTTCGCGAGCTCCATGCGCCAGCGCGTCAGGTGGCGGAGGGGGCCCTCTCCCACGTGCTCGCGAAAGGCCAGGGCGAAGCCCGAGCGGCTCATGCCGGCCTCCCGCGCGAGCGAGGCCACGGTCCACGCGCGGGCCGGGGCCTTGTAGAGCGCGTCGAGGGCGCGGGCGACGCGCTCGTCGGCGAGCGCCGCGCGGAAGGAGCCAGGAGGCGCGGGGCGCTCGAGCTCCGCGCGGATGGCCTGCAGGAGGAGCAGCTCCGCGAAGCGCGCGGCCATGACCGGCGCGCCCGGCCGCCGGCCGCTCACCTCGTCGCGAATGCCATCCAGGAGCCGGCCGAGACCGGGCACCGGCTCACCGGCCCCGCCGTCGAGGAGCACAACGGAGGGCAGCGCGCGGAGCAGCAGCGACCGCCCGGCGCCCGCGACGTGCATGGCAGCGCAGAGCACCACCGTCCTTGCGCCCTCGCCGCCCAGCCGGCGCCGCACCGTCTGCGCGCCCGGCCGAGGCGGCGAGAGCCAGCGCTCCTCGTCGACGACGGCCGCCCCCGGCCGGTGCCTCAGGCAGTGGGGGACGCCGTGGGGCAACAGCAGCAGATCGCCCTGGCCGGCGCGGATCTCTCGGCCGCCGAGCTCCAGCCACATCTCGCCTTCGAGGAGGTGGTGGAGCAGGACGACCTCTCGGGGGCCGATACGGGCCCCCCACGGCGCGCCGAGCTCGACGCGGCCGAAGAGGCTGGTCTCGATGCGCACGTGGCGGAGAAGCGCTGTCAGGACATCGGGCATTGGACGATCACAAAAGAGCGCTGGACGCTATCACATGGAGGATCCCCCGGTCCGTCGCCATGGTTCAGCCACCGAGTCACGAGGAGGCAACCATGGACGTTTTCATCACCGGCGCGAGCGGCTTCATCGGATCTGCGGTCGCCCGCGCCCTGGTGGCGCGCGGCCACCGGGTGCGCGGGCTCGCGCGCAGCGACGCGTCGGCAGCGAAGGTGCGGGCCGCCGGCGCGGAGCCGATCTGGGGCAGTTTATCGCAGATCGACGTGCTCGCCCGCGCGGCGGCGGCCGGCGACGGGGTTGTGCACACCGCGGCGACGACAGGAGAGGATCGCCCGGCGACCGACGAGGCGGCGGTCACGGCGATGCTGTCGGCCATGAGCGGCGGCGTCTTCATCACGACGACCGGGGCGCCGCGCGCGCGCTCCTCGCGGGTGCCGGTGCCGGAGGAGGAGAGCGTCAACCCCGGCGGAGCGCTCGAGTGGCTCGTCGCGGCCGAGTCGCGCGTGCTCGGCGCGAAGGCCGTCCGCGGCCTGGTCGTGCGGCCGCCGATCGTCTATGGCGACGGCGGAGGTCCGGTGGCGGGCCTGGTGCACGGCGCGCGCGCCGCCGGGGTGGCGCGTACCATCGACGATGGCGAGAACCGCTGGTCCACCGTCCACGTGCGGGATCTGGCGGTGGCCTACGCGATGCTGCTGGAGTCGGACGCAAGGGGCGTGTTCCATGCCGCCGAGGCGTCACCCGAGCCCATGGCGGCGCTCTTCGCGGCGATAGGCGACGCCGCCGGGGTCCCCGTGGGCTCGTGGAGCCTCGCGGAAGCCGTCGCAGCGCACGGCCCCCTCGCCGGCTTCCTGGCCATGGACGCCGCCCTCGACGCGACGAGGCTGCGCGGCCTGGGCTGGTCCCCGGAGGTCGGCGACGCGCTCGGAGGCATCTGCGGCGCCCTGCGCGACCCGGCGCAGGGGTATCGGACACCCTGAGCCCACCGTAGGTGCCGTGACGGCGACATGAGGAGAGGCGCGCCCTCAAGCATCCTCTCGAATTTTTTCGGAGAAATTCACAGGGAGGCGGGGAGACGGGGAGTTAAAATCCCTTGAATCTCCCCGCCTCCCCGTCTCCCTGTTCAATTTCTCTTTGTCAGGTGTGCCCCACAGCCGCACATCCATCCCCGCCTCACGGCAAAGCGCCGTCGCGCGCGGCGCTCGCCGCCTCCCCTCCTCGCTTGTTGTCGAGGGCGAGCAGCACGAGATAAGAAAGGGCACAGACAACGAGGCTGCCGAACACGAGCATCGGCAGCGAGTAGGCCAGCCGCTCCAGGCCCACCCCCTCGATCAGCTTGCCTGTGAGGGCCGGGAGGACCATGCCGCCGAGGCTGTCGCCGACCAGCACGAGCCCGGTCACGAACGCCGTCATGGGCACGATCTGCCCCGCGAGCGTGAAGCCGCTGGGCCAGAGCGGCGCCATGAAGAGCCCGAGCCCGAGCGCGACACCCCACAGGAGCGCGCTCGTGGGCGGCAGGACCAGCATCATCGCGGACAGCACGAGACAGCCGCCCAGCCCCACAGGGATGACCTGGCGCGGCGTGAAGCGGATCGCCACCGGGATCGAGAGAAGCCTCCCGATCGTGAACGAGAGCCAGAACCCCGAGGTGAGGTACGCGGCCCCGGTCGCCGAGACGACGCCCAGCGTGAGGGCATAGGTGTAAATCCAGCTCCCGAACGAGATCTCCCCGCCGACGTAGGCGAACAGGTACAGCACCGCGACGAGCACCGGAAGGAGGGGCAGCGCGCGATCCGCGCCCTTCGCCGCGGCGTCCTTCCCGGCCTTTTCCTTGGGCTCGGGACAGTGTCGCATCGAGAGCATGCCCAGGGCGACGAGCGCCGAGAAGGCGGCCACCGCCCAGTACGCCGCGTGATAACCGCCCCAGGCGCCCGGGACGCGCGCGACCAGGAGCGGCGACAGGAACGCGCCCAGCCCGAAGCAGAAGTGAAGCCCGTTCATGTAAGGGCTGACCTTCTCCCCGTGCGTCCAGAGGAGCAGCGCGTTCGCGCCCGTGTTGACGAGCCCCTCCGCGAGACCCCGGCAGAACGCCACGATCACGAGCAGCCATAACCACGGCACGGCCGGGATGACAGCGAGGCACGCCGCGGCGATCAGGTGCGCTCCTCCGAGCAGGTTGTGCCCGTGCACGCGATCGAACAGCTTGCCTCCCCAGAGCGTACCGAGCGTGTAACCAACCCCCCCGCCGAGGAACAGCGAGCCCATGTCCCCGACGCTGGAGCCCGTCTGCCGCGCCAGGTCGGGCAGGGTCGGCCCGGTGATCGCCGTGATGAGGCCCAGGCAGATGAAGAGCCCGTAGTAACCGGCCGTCTGGCGCAGCGCCCTGTCGCTCCACCGGCTCGAGACCGGACGCTCCTCAACGGCTGCAGTGCTCATCGCTTCGCTCCTTTTACCCGATGCGGGGACTCATGTGCCGGCCCCGGCGCGGCAGGGGATCCGGGGGGATCGTCGGCGCGCGAGGCGCTGGCCGCGCGCTCCCGCTCGTGCTCGATGCGCCACGACTCGAAGGCCAGGGCCTGGAGCGCGGAGAGGACAAGGACGGAGACGTCGGTGTTGACGTAGAGCCAGATGAACCCGAGCCCGAGGCCGCGCACGAGCAGGGCCACCGCCGCCCCGACGGCGACGTTGCCGCCCCAGAACAGGAGGCACACGCCCACGTAGCGGATCGCGCGCCGGAGCGCGGGCGGGAGGAGCCCGGCGCGCATCCCCCGGCGGCGCCCCGCCGCGTAGACGACGCAGGACGTGGCGGCGACGACGCCCAGGATGTAGAGCGCGTCCGGCACCGCTACACCTCCCCGCGGAGCCGCGAGAGAGCGCGCGCCGCGAGCTCCTGGAGCAGCCGGCCGATCGCCGAGAGGCGCTCCCCCGGCAAGCTCGACGCCGGCGACCCCTCCTGGACGGGCGCGGCGAGGACCTCGAAGCCCGCGCGCTCGAAGAGCCGGCGCGCGCGGGCGATGCGGTGCGCGCCGGTGACGAGCAGGATCCTCCTTGCGCCCCTGGGCAGCAGGAGCTCCGCGCTGCGCTCGGCTTCCACCGCGGTCGTCAGCCCGCGCGGCTCCGTGAGCAGGGCCGACGCGGGGACGCCGAGGCCCTGCGCGAGGCGAGCGCGCGACTCGGCCTCGCTGGCCGGCCCGTTGCGGCTGCCGAGCATCAGCACGAGCGGCGCTCGCCCCTCACGGTGCAGCGCGACGGCCTCGACGGCGCGCCGGAGGGAATCCTCCGGGAGCCGCCCGTCCGGATCGACGTCCGCGCCGAGGGCGACCACCGCGTCGGCCTGCCCTGCGTCGGGCGCCGACGCCATCCAGCGATCGAGCGGCGCCGCGACCGGGGTGAACGCGGCGACGGCGAAGGCCACGAGCCCGATCACGCCGGCCGCGGTGCTCAGGCGGTCCCACGCTCCTTCCATGCGCATGCGTCGGATCCCTGGAGCCGCCCCTACGTGGCGCCCAGGAGCG
Organism: Sorangium sp. So ce327; assembly: GCF_051530205.1. NCBI lineage: Bacteria > Pseudomonadati > Myxococcota > Polyangiales > Polyangiaceae > Sorangium > Sorangium sp. So ce327. The sequence goes on from NZ_CP150330.1 coordinate 9,658,352, forward strand.
CGGGCCTCGAGGAGCGCGCGGACAGCCGCCGCGCCTCCAGCTCCTCCGCGACGCCGTGGATGGCGGCCTCGACGCGCTCGAGCGTCTCCTCGCTCATCCGGCCGTGCAGGGGCAGGCAGACCTGGCCCGCGCAGAGCCGGTCCGTGTTCGGGAGGGCGAGGCCCGCGGGCAAGCAGTCCAGCGCGTGCAGGGGCGGGTAGAAGTACCGGCGCGCCTCGACGCCGCGCCGCGCGAAGGCCGCGATGACGTCGTCGATCGGGGCGTCGATCAGCCCGACCCCGAGGTTCTGCCCGTTGGGGTTCACGCCCGGCGGGATGCGCTGGGTGCGGTACACCTGCGGGTGCCGGGACAGGGCCGCGCGCAGCCGGTCGAGGTACGTCCGCCTGCGGGCCAGCGCCTCCGGGAGCCGGCGGAGCGACGAGAGCGCCAGGGCGGCGCGCAGCTCGTCGAGCTTGGCGTTCATCCCCGGGACCGACGCCGAGAGCGGCTGCGCGAGCCCGTGGTTGCGCAGCCGGCGCATCGCCGCGCTCACCTCCCGGTCCGGGGAGACGACCACGCCGCCCTCCGCGGCCACGAGGACCTTGGTGGCGTGCAGCGAGTAGGTCGTCGCGGTGAGGAGCGCCTCGGCCTCGCGGCTCGCCGCCTCGGTGCCCATGCCGTGCGCGTTGTCGTAGATCACGGCCGCGCCCGCGCCGCGGGCCTCGCGCGCGATGGCGGCCAGATCGGGCGGGACGCCGAACACGTTGACCGGCAGGACCAGCGTCGCGCCGCGCTCCGCGAGCAGGCGGCGCAGGTGCCCCGGATCCAGCGTCCAGGTCTCCGGGTCGATGTCGCAGAAGACCGGCTCGAAGCCCGCGTGCACCGCGGCGTTGAGCGTCGCGATGAAGGTGAAGGCGGGGAGGATCGCCCTGCCCCGCCGCACCGCCGCGGCCTCGATGGCGAGGCTGATCGCGACGGCGCCGTTCGAGACGGCCACGGCCTCCTCGACGCCGAGGAACGCCGCGATCGCCCGCTCGAAGCCCTCGGTGAGCGGGCCGCCGTTGCTGAGCCGCCCCGAGCGCAGGACGTCCGCGATCTGCGCCGCGATCGCGTCCGGCTCGTCCACCTGCGGCGAGACCATGGGGATGAAGGGTCGCTGGTCGCTCATGCTTGTCTCTCCGGACGAAGGCGCTGGTGGACGACGCGGCCGATGAACTCCGGGATGCCGAGCAGGTACCGCCGCCAGAGCCGCCGCGGCTCGACCGCCAGGCGGTAGAGCCACTGGACGTGGCTCCGGCGCACCCACTCGGGCGGGTACGCGACGGCGCCCGCCACCTGATCCAGCAGCCCCCCCATACACCAGGTGGCGCGCACCTGGAGCGCCGCGAGGTGCTGGCTCACCCAGAGCTCCTGCTTGGGCGGGCCGAGGCCGACGATGAGCAACGCGGCGCCCGACCCGTTGATCTGCCGGACCACCGCCGCCTCCTCCTCGGGGGCGAAGTACCCGTGGTGAACGCCGGCGATCCGGAGCCCCGGGCGCTCCGCGACCAGGCGGCGCGCGACCTCGTCGGCGATCCCGGGCGCGCCGCCGAGCAGGAAGACCGAGGCCCCGCGCTCGGCGCAGAGGTCCACGATCCGGCCCAGCTCGACCGGGCCCACGTTGATGCGCTCCGGGCACGGCCCGCCCAGCAGGCGCGCCGCCCAGACCACCCCGATGCCGTCGGCGTACACGACGTCGGCCCGGGACACGGAGGCGCGGTACGGCGACTCGCGCGCCGCCAGCGTGGCGCAGTACGCGTTGACGTAGGTGTAGTAGTCGGGCCTTTCGCGCTCCGCCTGCAGGGCCTCGTCCAGGCGGCGCAGCAGCTGCTCGAAGGAGAGCCGCGTGACGGGGACGCCGAGGACGTCGACCCGGGGCGCGCTCGAGGGCGGAGCCACGATCATGCCTCTCCCCTCGCCGGCTCCACCTTGTCCTGCGCGCTGATGAACGCGCGGGGATCGCTGACCGGGGCGCGATCGAGGACGGGCCGCGCCTCGTCGGTGCCGAACATCGCGACGTAGTCGCCGTGGAACCCGTCGCAGATGTCGCGGAGCGCGCAGCGCTGGCACCCCGCGCCCTTCTGGTAGCCGTTGTGCTCGACGCGGTTCAGCGCGTCGTGGCGGTAGGCCGCGTCGCGATCCCCGCGGCGGCGGAGGAGCCGGTAGGACAGCCCTTCCAGCTTCCTCATCACAGGGCCGAGCCGCGGGTCCGTGTCGGCGCGGAGCATCCGGCCCCGGAGGTCGATCGCGTCCGCCAGGCGGAGGAGCGGCTGCCGGAGCCGGCCGAGGCGCGGCCGCGCGCCGAGCGGGACGGGCGGCGACACCGCGCCGGCCCGCATCCGCTGCGGGCCCTTGTTGGTCCAGGTCCAGCTCGCGAAATCCCACTCGTGCGGGTCGTACGAGAGCTGCTGGTAGTTGTACACCGACGGCCAGTGGCGCTCGGGGACGATGCAGTGGGGCAGGTACCGGACGTTCGCCTCCACGCCGGCCTGCGCGAGCACGTCCAGGGCCTCGTCGAGCGGGCCCCGCAGGTCGCCATAGCGAGGCACGTTCTCCGCGGTGCGGGCGCCCTCCTTGCGCTGATCCGCGAACGGGTTGAAGGCGAGGAAATTGACGGCGCGCGCCCCCAGCTCCACCGAGAGCCTCGCGATCGCCGGGAGCTGCGGCACCGCGAGCTTCGACATCACGCAGTTCACGCGGAACGGCACGTCGAGCGCGATGAGGTGGTTCAGCGCGCGCATCTGGCGCACGTGCGCGCCGCTCACGCCCACGGCCACGTCGTGCGCCTTCCCGAGCCCCTGGACGCTGACAAGGAAGTCGGCGACGCCGGAGTCCTTGAACTGCTGCGCCTTGTCGCGCTTGTCGAGCACCAGCGCGTTCGTGATGAGCGTCGGCGCGAGGCCGATCCCGGCGCAGTACCGGATCAGCGCATGGATGTCGCGCCAGATGGTCGGCTCGCCGCCCTGGATGTCGATCGCGTTGTTCCCGTAGAACTCGACGAGGGTCCGGCAGATCTCCTGCGCCTTCTCCAGCGACATGAACGGGTGCTCGGGGTGCTCCTTGTCCTCGATCCGATCGAGGAAGTAGCAGAAGTGGCAGCGCAGGTTGCACGTCTGCCCGAGCCACAGCACGCCCCGGCGCGTGAGCTCCCGGGTCCGGCCGTGGGGCCGCGGCGAGGCGGCCGGGCGCGCGGCCGGCACCGCCAGGGCGAGGGCCCGCTCGAGCAGGATCTCCGGCGGCTCGATGTCCGCCGAGACCAGCGACTCCTTTCGCCTGAGCTGCACCAACGAAACGTTGCCATCCGTGCTGGTCTTCACGTGGTCCTCTCCTGACTTGGATCCTTCACGCGCGGCGCGGCGCCCCGCCGCTCCACGTGATCGCCGACGGGAAGTTGAACCGCACCGCGATCGGGGCGATAGGGGAGCGGCATGCGCGCGCGGCGACCTCCGGTGAAGGATCTCCTCCATCCATGACGTCGTCGGCGCTCCGCGAGGACGCCCCGCCGCCGGCGAGGCGAAGCGTCTCGGGCAGCATGGCGCTGAAGACCGCGAGCGATCTCGTCTCGCGCGGCGTCCGCATGCTCCTCGCCGTCGTCGCCGCGCGGCTCCTGGGGCCCGCGGGCTTCGGCGACTACAGCTACGCCTTCGCCGTGGGCTTCCTGCTCGGCGAGCTCGCGGACCTCGGCCTGCACCTGTTCATCGCGCGCGAGGTGGCCCGCGATCCCGGCGCTCCCATCGGCCCGCTCGTGCGCCTCAAGCTCGCCGTGACCCTGGCCGCCGGCGCCGCCGGCCTCGTGGTCGGCCTCCTCGCGGGCGCGGCCTCGCCACGCCGGACGCTCGTGTGGCTGCTGACGGCCGCCTGGCTGATGGCCTCGTTCGTCGAGATGCTCAACCAGGTGTTCCGCGGGCACCAGCGGATGGAGCGCGAGGTGCTGGTGGCGGTCACCATGGCGGTCACGTCCTTCGGGCTGGGGACGGGCGCGCTGCTCTCGGGGCTCGGCGCGCTCGGCCTGGCGTGGGGCCTCGTCGCGGGCCACCTGGTCGCCCTCGCGCTGGCCCTGGCCCTCGCCGCCCAGCTCCTCGAGCGCCGGCAGTGGTCCAGCCAGGGCGCGGCGCTGCCGCAGGGCTTCCTCCGTGAGGCCGGGCCGCTCGCGGTGGTGATGGTCGCCAGCCCCCTCTACTTCCAGCTCGATCTCCTGATGCTGGGCTGGATGAGCACCCCCCACGCGGTCGGCGACATGAGCGCGGTCCAGCGCATGATCGGCGGCGCCATGATGCTGCCGGGCGTCGTGCGCGCGGCCGTCTTCCCCGCCTTCGTCGCCAGCCGCTCCGCGAGCGCCCGCAGGCGCCTCGCCACGCTCACCTTCGTCGGGCTCATGGCCGCGGGCGCGCTCATGAGCGCCGTCGTGTGGTGGATGGGCGGGCCGCTCGTCCGGCTCGTGTTCGGCCCCGACTACGCGAGCGCCGTGCTGCCGCTGCAGCTCCTGACCACGGCGCTCGTGTGGATGGTGCCGGAGCTCGCCATCGGCCCGATGCTCTTCGCCGCGGGCCAGCAGCGCCCGTACGCGGCCCTCTGGACGGCCACCGTGCTCCTCATCGCGGCCGGCGACCTGTGGGCGGTGCCCGCGCACGGCGCCGCCGGCGCCGCCGCGGTGAAGCTCGTCGTCACGCTCGGCCTGGTGGCCGGCGAGGTGCTCGTCCTCTTTCGCGTCAGGGACCACCTCGGGGCCTCCTGAGCGGCCGGGGAGCGGTCCTTTCACGGGGTCGTCGATCACCCGGCGCACGGCGTCAGTAGCTCCCCACGCCGAAGAGCATGCGCAGCGGCGTGACCGCCATGATCTTCAGGTCGCCCCAGAAGCTGGCGTTGGTCAGGTAGTAGATGTCGAGGATGACGCTCTGGTCGAAGGTCACCTGGTTGCGCGCCACGACCTGCCACAGGCCGGTGATCCCGGGCCGGCCTTCGGTCCGGAGGCGGTGCCACGGCTTGAGCGCGTCGAACTCCGCCATCGGGTAGGGCCTCGGCCCCACCAGGGCCATGTCGCCCGTGAGGACGTGGAGGAGCTGGGGGATCTCGTCGAGGCACAGCCAGCGCAGGACGCCGCCCAGCCGCGTGACGCGCGGATCCCTCGGGTCCTTGGGGATGACGACCCCGTCGTCGCGCACGAAGCCGGGGATCTCGCCGCGGATGACCGAGAGCCGCGCGGCGTCGCCCCTGTCCTCGCCGTCCCGGCGCTGCGTCCGCATCGTCCGGTACTTGAAGAACCGGAACGGCTTCCCGCGCAGCCCCGCGCGCGGGGCGATGTGGAACGGCCCGCCCGGGGACTCGAGGTGGATCAGGAGCGCGATCGTCAGCCACAGCGGCGCGCCCCCGAGCAGCACCGACAGGGCCACGAGCGTCTCGACGGCCCGGGTGGCCGCGGCGTCGAGGCCACCCCGCTCGCCCGAGCCGAACCGGACCACCGGGAGCCCCTCCGCGGTCCGCTCGGACAGGCCGAGGCGCGCCGCGAGCCACTCGAGGTCCCGCGAGGCGATCGCGACGGCCTGCGCCCGCTCGCGCGCCTGCCGCAGCACCTCCCCGACCGCGTCGAGGCCCTCGACGACGACGGGGGCGCCCAGATCCAGCGGAGGAGGCGGCGCTGTTGCACCTTGAGGGAAGGACGTCGTTGCACAGGTCAAGAAAACCTCCTGGTGGTCTCCGGTCCGGCGTCGCGGCGGTTCCCCCGCCCTGCCGTCTCGCCTCAGCCCTCTCTCAGCTGCTCCCCGAACGCCCGGCGCGTCCGCCACCGCGCCCACGCCGGAAAGAGCTCTCCCACCACGCTGCGGAGGCGGAGCCGCAGCGGAGCGCCGCCCTGCGCCCGCGGCGCGCGCCAGAGCGCGGCCACGCTCTCGGCGACCCGCTCCACCGGGACGCCGCCGTCGTGCGGCCGGGACACCGAGCCCCGGCGCCGCCGCTCGTCCTCGTGCAGGCCCGTGTCCACCCAGCCGGGGTGCACCTGGGAGACCCGGATCCCCCGGGGCGCGAGCTCGAGATCGAGCGCGTCGCTGAGGCCACGGACGGCGAACTTCGTGGCGCAGTAGACGCTCTTCATGGGCACGGCGCGGAACGAGACCTCGGAGCCGACGTTGATGATGTGGCCGCCGCCGTCCCCCATCGCCTGCGCCGCGTGCCGGCATCCGAGGATGACGCCGAGCAGGTTGGTGCGGACGATCGCCTCGACGTCCTCGAGCGCCATCTCGTCGAGGCGCCCGTAGCCCTCCCGGGCGGCGTTGTTGACGACGACGTCGAGCCCGCCGAGGAACGCACGCGCCGCGCCGAAGAAGGCGCGCTGGGAGGCGTCGTCGCCGACGTCCACCGTGCCCGTGCCGAGCCGGCCAGCGTTTTCGGGCGCGGCGCCCTGCTGCAACGCGAGGAGCGCGCGCTCGTCCCGCGCGCCGGCGAACACCCGGTGCCCCTCCGCGAGCGCGCGCGCGACGATGGCCCGCCCGATCCCGCGCGAGCCGCCGAGCACGACGATGGCGAGCGTCCGCTCAGGCACGCGCGACCCGCGCCAGCAGCTCGCGCCCCAGGCTGCGCGCGAGGAGCTGCTCGCTGCTCACGAGGTGCTGCTGGTTGAGCCACGGCGCCGCGCAGGCGAAGCAGCCGTGATCGCGCAGGTGCTCCCACGCGGCCCGGACGCCGACCTCGAGCACGCTCTTGGCGGGGAAGTCCGCGAGCCGCTGGTTGCACGGGTACATGCGGCCGTCGCCGTCGATGAAGGCGTAGTACCGGCCCGCGCTGCACGGCAGGTACTCGAAATGCTCCCGCCGCTCCTCCCGGGTGACGCGATCCCCCTCGTGGTGTTTCCACCAGCGCGCCATGTTCTCCCAGACGCGCTCGCGGAAGACCATCGGCGCCCCCCGGCGCTTGTGATCGAGCAGCGCGTCCGCCAGGGCCTGCCGCTCGCCCGCGTCGAGGGAGTTGTCGCCGTGCATGCGCAGCTGCCGATCGGACTGCGGGGCGTAGGTCATGACGACCTCGAGCCGCGCGCCGAAGCGGCCCGCCAGCTCGAGGAGCCAGGGCACCTGGTCCTTGTTCCGGCGGTTCAGCACCGCCTTCACGATGCGCGGAATGCCGCGCGCCTGGCACGCCTCGAGCGCCGTCATGGCCACGGCGAAGGTCCCCTGACCGCGGTTCAGATCGTTAATCGGCTCCGGACCGTCGACGCTCACGACGATCGAGCTCAGGCTGGCGAGCTCGTCCACACGCTCCTTGACCCGGAATCCGCTGGTGACCATTCCCACCGAGATCCCTCGGCTCACCGCCCGCTCGACGATGCGGCCGATGGATTTGTGCAGCATCGGCTCGCCGCCCGTGAGCGTCAGGACCGCCGTCCCCAGCGCCGCCGCCTCGTCCACGATCGCGAACAGCTGCTCGACCTTGAGCTGTCCGATGTCGTCGTGCCGGTGGTGGTAGTCGCCGTAGCAGTACTCGCAGCTCAGATGACATCGATTGGTAACACACACATCCACCCAGATTGGACGCGCTTCGCGGGCGAGCTTTGCGCGGACGAGCGAGCCCAGGTAACGAGGTGAGCGGTGCACGCGCTGCATGATAAAGAACTCGCCTCCAGATGTCATCCGGTCTTTGTAATATCTATTTCCTATGGTAAGGAGATTTCGACCAATCACGGCGCCACGGCCCAGAGCTTTACCGAACAGCGCGTCAAGGAGGTATTTTTCCGATGAGTGCGAGCAAGCGAATCCTGGTCACGGGTGGGGCTGGTTTCCTCGGGTCGCACCTCTGCGCGCGGCTCCTGGCCGACGGGCACCACGTGATCTGCGTCGACAGCATGGTGACGGGGCGTGACGAGAACCTCGGGCCGCTGCTGAAGAACCCGCGGTTCGAGCTGCACCGCTGCGACGTGAGCGAGCCGCTCCGCTTCGAGGTCGACCAGATCTACAACATGGCCTGCGCGGCGTCGCCCGTGAAGTACCGGGCTGATCCGGTGCACACGCTCAACACGAACGTGTTCGGCGCGATCAACGTCCTCCGCCTGGCGCAGGAGCTGGGGGCCCGGGTCCTGCAGGCCTCCACCTCCGAGGTCTACGGCGACGCGCTCGTCCACCCTCAGCACGAGGACTACTGGGGGAACGTCAACCCCATCGGGCCTCGGGCCTGTTACGACGAGAGCAAGCGGGTCGCGGAGACGTACTTCTGGGAGTACCGCCAGACCCGCAACGTCGATACCGTCATCGTGCGCATTTTCAATACCTACGGCCCGAACATGGACCGGAACGACGGCCGGGTCATCGCCAACTTCGTTGTGAAGGCGCTGCGCGGCGAGGCGCTGGAGCTGTACGGCGGAGGCCACCGCACGCGCTCGTTCTGCTTCGTCAGCGACCTCATCGAGGGGCTGGTTCGCGTGATGAACGCCAAGGACCTGACCGGACCGGTCAACCTCGGGAATCCGGCCGAGACGAGGATGCAGGACCTCGCCGAGCTCATCATCCGCAAGACCGGCGGGCGCGCGAAGCTGACGATGACCGATGCCCTCATCGACGATCCCCATCGGCGCAGGCCCGACATCTCCCGGGCCACCGAGCTGCTCGGCTGGCGTCCTCTGGTGGATCTCGACTCGGGCCTCGATCGGACGATCGACTGGTTCCGCCCGCGCGTCTGACGCCCGGCGGTGCTGGCGCGTCCCCTCGAATTTTCCGGGGGAAAAGTTCACAGGGAGGCGGGGAGGCGGGGAGAAGAGAAGGGGATTGAAATCCCATCAATCTCCCCGTCTCCCTGTTCAATTTTCCGCTTGAATGCCAACGGATTGAGGGGATCTGTCCGCCGGCGATGAGCAGAGTCGCCCTGCCGGGACGGGCGCTCAGCCGCCCTTCGACGGGAGGCGGCCGGAGGTGGCCATGACGCGCCCGCCGCGGCCGGCGCTGACGTCCGCCAGGATGCGATCGCGCTGCGCCCGGATCCGCTCTCCGAGCACGCGGTGGATCGCAGCCCTGAGGGCCATCCCTCCGAGCCCGCGCGTGACCGCGAAAGGCCCCGGCGCCGATCTCAGCCGGTCCAGGAGGATCCTTGGCGCCGACTGCGCCGAGAGCAGGCGGGCGCCGTCGCGCCGGTAGAGCTCCGGGTAGCTCGAGCGGAGCTGCTCTCTCGCGGCGGCATTGCGCGCCAGCGCGCGGACCACGTCGGCCATGCTGTCCACCTCGAAGTGGATGGGCGCCTCGGGGACCACGACCAGCGCGTCGCCGGCGACGAGCGCCGTGAGCCACGAGTCCTCGGTCACGAGGTCGACGGGCAGCCGAGGGAGCGCCCCGGCAGCCAGGAGCCCACGATCGGCCATCACCGCGCCCAGCCGATCGCGATCGATGGCATAGAGGCGACCGGAGATGTAGTCCTGACCGAGGCTGGTCGTCAGCAGGCGGAGGACGGTGCCGAGCGGCGGCGGCGGCGTCCCGCGCGGCTGCTCGAAGGCCGCGGCGACGGCGGCGTGCGGAGAGCGCTCCAGGGCGCGCAGCAGGGCCGAGATGGATCCCTCGGCGGGGCGCACGTCCGCGTCCGTGAACACGAGGCGACGGTTGCGCGCCCGGGCCACGAGGGCGTTCCATGCGTTGTTCTTTCCGAGCTCGCTCTCGATGACGGCGAGCCGCGGCTCCCGCCCCCGGAACGCCTCGACGACACGCTCGGTGCCGTCCGTGCACCCGTTGAGACAGACGAGGATCTCGTCCACCTCGGGGCCGAGCCGCGACAGCTCGGTGAGGGTCGCCTCGATGGTGCGGACTTCGTTGTACGCCGGCAGGCAGATGCTGGCAGCCATCGACTCCGACGCATACCACCACGCCGGCTCGGGTGTCACGCGGCGCGCGCCGCGCGGGATGGCCACCCAGGAACGGACGATGCCGACGATGCCGACGATGCCGACGATGCCGGCGATGCCGGCGATGTCAACGATGCCGGCGCGCCCGCATCCATTGCACGAATTTTACGCTTGGGTAAGGCTCCTGCCTATGTTAGCGTAAGAACAACCCCGCGTGACTACAAAGTCCGCCGGAGGTTCGCGCCGTCGCGCTGGTTTCGCGCCTGACGTCATCGTGATCCTTGGGTGTGCCGGTCCAGGTGCGGCGCTGAAGGGGAGAGCTTATGCACAGGCTTTTTGCGTTCGTGCTCGCTGGCACGGTGCTTCTGGGAGCCTCGTCGCCGGCGCATGCGAAGCGGCCGGTCCTCGCCGAGGGGTCACCGCTGCACGGCACCAACGGGATCAATGTGGGGCCGGATGGTCGGTTGTACGTCGCGAGCTTCCTTGGCAATGAGATCGCCATCGTGAACCGCAAGAGCGGAGCCATCGTGGATCGGCTCGACGCGTCGGACGGGATCGATGGCCCGGACGACCTCACGTTCGGCCCGGATGGCTCGCTCTACTGGACCTCGCTCATCCCTGGCAATGTCGTGAGGCACGCGCCGTCGGGCGAGATCACCGAGCAGTTCGTCGCGCCGGGGGTCAACCCCATCACGTTCTCCGATACGGGGCGGCTCTTCGTGGCGCTCGACTTCTTCGGTGACGGGCTCTACGAGGTCGATCCGGAGCTGTCGGCTCCGCCGCGCCACATCGCGAGCAACCTCGGCTTCCTGAACGGCATGGACTGGGGGCCCGACGGCAGGTTGTACGGGCCGATCTGGACGCAAGGCAGGGTGATCAGCATCGATGTGGACTCCTGCACCGGCGCGGTCGACCCGGAGGTGGAGTGCGATCTCCAGACGGTCGCGGACGGCTTTTTCATCCCTGCGGCAGCAAAATTCGACGCGCTCGGCCGGCTCCATGTGGCCGATCAGAACGGCGAGGTGGTGCGGATCGACATCGAGACGGGCGAGAAGGAGGTCATCGCGGAGCTCACGCCGGGGCTCGACAACCTTGCCTTCGACCCGCAGGGCAATCTCTACGTGTCGAGCGCCAGCGACGGCTTCATCGTCCGGATCAAGCCGAACGGCCAGACACACACGATCATGCCGGGCGGCATGATCATGCCCGGCGGTGTGGCCGTGACGACCGAAGGATGCGGCGAATCGGTCTATGTGGCCGATCTGTCGTCGCTGCGGACGTTCGACGGGGACACGGGCGCTCCGCTGGGCGTCGAGCGGGCGTTCCTCGGCCAATCGGATTTTCATGGGCCTGCCACGGTGTCGGCGGACGGGTCGAATTTGATCTTGACCGCGTGGTTCAGCAGCGTGGTCCAGATCTACGACCCGGCGACGGCGACGGTCCTCGAGACGTACAGCAACTTCGTCTCGCCGCTCAACGCGGTCCGGTTCCAGGGCGATATCGTGGTGGCCGAGCTCGGCGCGGGGCCGGGCGCGGCGCGCGTCGTCCGCCGGACGGGCGGCGGCAGCCTCGTGACGCTCGCGCCGATGACCGTGCCCTCGGGCCTCGCGGTGTCGGGAGGCGACCTCTGGGCCGCCGACTGGGCGACGGGCCAGATCCTCCAGGTGGCGGCAGGGGGCGTGACGCTCTCTCCGCCGCTCGTGGTGGCCGACAGCCTGGATCAGCCGGAAGGGATGGCCGTCGATCTGGACGGCACCCTGCTCGTCGTGGAGGTCGGGAAGCGCCGCCTGCTGCGCGTCGACCCGTCGACGGGGGACACCTGGGTCGTGAAAAAGCACCTCAAGGTGGGTCTCGAGGCGGTCACAGGGACGGTGCCGACCTATGCGTTGAGCGGCGTCGCAGTGGGCCCGTCAGGGACGATCTATGTCTCTGGCGACAAGGACAACGTGCTCTATCGATTCTGATCCAATGGCGACGAGGCGGCGCTGCTCTCGTTCGTCCTCGCCGCCTGAATCCAGACGTGAGGCTCGCCGCCTGCGGCTCTGGCGAGGAGCAGCAGGCGGCCCATCCATGGAGGATGAGCCTCGTTTCGAGTAAGCTCGCGGGCTGCATGCCCGCCCCGACGCTGACACGAAGAGACCTCAACCGGGCCACGCTCGCGCGGCAGATGCTGCTCGCGCGGGAGCAGACCTCGGCCGTCCACGGGATCGAGCGGCTGATCGCGCTCCAGGCCCAGCTGGCGCGGCCGCCGTTCATCGGGCTCTGGTCCCGGCTCGCGGCGTTCCGGCGCGAGCAGCTCGTCCAGCTCGTCGTGCGCCGCGAGGTCGTCCGGGCGCCGTTCCTGCGCGGCACGCTGCACCTCGTGAGCGCAAGGGACTACCTGGATCTGCACCCGGTCATCGCGCCGGTGCTCCACGCCGGGATGCGGTCGGTCCTCCGCGAGCGCGCGGACACCCTCGACGTCGCTCGGCTGGTCGCCGAGGCGCGCGCGTACTTCGACGCGGAGCCGCGGACCATGGACGAGCTGCGCGATCACCTGGCCGAGCTCTACGCCGACGGCGACGTGCGGGCCATGGCCCTCGCGGTTCGCATGCATCTGCCCGTCGTCCAGGTGCCCGGCGAGACCCCGTGGGGATACCCGGGAACAGCGGACTTCGCCCCGGCGGCGTCCTGGCTCGGCAAGCCGCTCCGCGACGGCGGCGCGCCGCAGGCGCTCGTGCTCCGTTACCTCGCGTCGTTCGGCCCGGCGACAGCGGCCGACGTGCAGACGTGGTCCGGCCTGACCCGCGTCAAGGAGGTGCTCCACGCCTTGCGAGAGCAGCTCTGCGCGTTCCGCGACGAGCGGGGCCGGGAGCTCTTCGACCTGCCCGACGCGCCGCGGCCGCCCGCGGACACCGCCGCGCCGGCCCGGTTTCTACCCGATTACGACAACCTCCTGCTCGCGCACGACGACCGCACGCGGGTCATCGCGGACGAGCATCGCCCGCGGATCGTCCTGTCCGCCAACCTGCGCATCCTGCCGACGTTCCTCGTGGACGGCTTCGTGGCCGGCACATGGACGATCGAGCGGAAGAAGGCCACGGCCGCGCTCGAGCTCGAGCCGTTCGAGGCGCTTGGAAAGGCGGCGCGCGAGCAGCTCGCCGAGGAAGGAGAGGCGCTCCTCCGATTCATGGAGGAGGACGCCGCGACCTTCGAGGTGCGCTTCGGGAAGGCGGGATCCGCGAAGGCGCCTGTGGCGCGGGCGAAGGGAGGTGGCTCCGCAAAGGCGCCTGCGGCGCGGGTGAAGGCGAAGAGCGGTGGAGCTACAAAGGTACCTGCGGCGCGGGCGAAGACGAAGAGCGGCGCAGCCGCGAAGGCACCTGCAGCTCGGGAGAAGGCGAAGAGCGGTGGAGCCGCGAAGGCACCTGCAGCGCGGGAGAAGGCCAGGAGATGAGGTCGCCAGCTGACGAATCCCTCACGTTACTGGCATTTTGCGAGAAATTGAACAGTGAGGCGGGGAGACAGGGAGTTCCGGAGGTCTCGCGCTGGATGCACGTCATTGCCGCCCGCAGGGCATCCATCGCTTCGTCATCGTGCACGTGAGGAGTGAAGCAGCCAATGGTGCGTTCGACCTACGGCGCCAGCTTCACGAGGAAAGCGTCTTCCGTGCCGTCCGCGGCGAGCGCTCCCCCGCCGAGGTCGACCTCCCCCACCGTGCTGCCAGCGACGAACACGTGACCCGCGCCGTCCGCGGCGACCGACAAGCCCCGCTGGACGTCGGGACCAGGGAGCTGAGCGACCGACAGCAGGTCGCCCGCGCCGCTCAACGTGGCCGTGAAGGCATCGTAGTCGCTCTCGCTCCCGGTGGAGAAGGGGCTCCCGGCGAAGTCGCCCGACCCATAGAAGCTGCCGCCGAGCAGCAAATTCGCCCCGTCGCTCGCGATGCTCGATACCCACACGTGCAGCCCGAGACCTTGACTCCAGAGGTGGTTGCCGAGCGGATCGAGCTTCGCCAGGAAGGACTCGTTGGCCCCTGGCAAGCTCGACAGCGGCCCGCCGCCGAGATCCAGGGTCGACCCGAACTTGCCCATCACGAAGAGGTTGTCGTCCGCGTCCACCGCGACGGCCCGGCCGGACTGCCACGCGTCGTCGCCGAAGTTCTTGCTCCACAGGTGATTGCCGAGCGCGTCGTACTTCACGATCAAGACGTCGTCCGAGCGCCGCGTGGCCTTCGACAGCGGCCCACCGCCGAAATCGGCGGTCCCCCGCAGCGCGCCCACCACGATCACGTTGCCGGCCCCGTCAGCGGCCGCGCTCCACGGACGCATGTAGTCCGTCCCCACGAAGCCTCTGCTCCAGAGGTGCTCGCCGCTCGGAGAGAGCTTCACGAGGAACGCATAGTAGCCGACCGTGTTCGTAGGAGGGACGCGGCCGCCGCCGAAATCGATGCCCGAGTCGGAGCTGCCGGACAGGAAGATGTTCCCCGCGCCGTCGACCGCCAGCGCATCGAGCGACCTGACGCCGCCGGTGCTCAAGCGCTTGCTCCAGAGGTGGGCGCCGGACGGGTCGTATTTCGCCATGGCGACCGTCGGGATGCCGCGGCCGACCGGCCCGCCGCCGAGGTCGATGTCGAGCGTTCCCTCGGCGCCCACGAGGACGACGATGTTGCCAGCGCTGTCCACGACCATGCGCCGGATCGGGTTTGGCGAGACCGGCGGGCCCACGTCGAAGGCCCTGCTCCACAGATGCTCGCCGGCCGGAGAGAGCTTTCCCAGGAAGATCGCGGGCCCCCCCGGCGCGAGCTCTCCGCCGCCGAGATCCACGGCGCCGCCGAGCGCGCCCAGGAAGACCGCGTTGCCGTCGCCGTCGGCTGCCACCTCCAGGATGGAGTGCTGTACGCCGTCGTCCTGCCTCCCTTCGCCGAGGTGGCACTGCCGCGCATCGCCGCCGGTCGATGGCGCGAACTCCACCACGAAGCCGTCATCCCAGCCGGGGGCGCAGCCGGGGAAGTTGTAGTCGCGGCACTCGATGAGATCGCCTGGCTGGAACTGGCCGTCGTAGCGGCCCGCGAGCATCCCCCGCGGACCTTGTCCGGTGACCTTCCAGGCGAGCCCCGCTGCGCGCTGGTCCTGGGCGTCGCCAGCGCGGCGGTTCCAGAGAGGCGCGCCGCTCCCGTCGAGCGCGGCGTAGAAGAGGTCGTCGCCGCCGGCGCTCGCGAGCGGCCCCGCGCCGAGATCGATCTGGCCCTGGAACTCGCCCGCGAGCAGGGTCACGTCCCCCTCCGCAGCAGCGATGGCCTTGCCGCGCTGATCGGCCTCGTCTCCGAAGCGCGCGCTGTGGAGGTGGTCCCCGGTCACGCTCAGCCAGGCCACGAAGACGTCGCGGCCTCCCGCGCTCACCAGCGGCCCCCCGCCGAAATCCGCCTGTCCCTCCAGGTCGCCTGTCAACAGCACCTCGCCCGTCTCGCGCGCGTCGAGGTCCCCGACATGCTGGTCCTGGGCATCGCCAAAGCGCTTGCTCCAGAGGTGCTCGCCATGGGCGTCGAACCTGGCCACGAACACGTCATCGCCGCCCGCGCTCACGAGCGGGCCGCCCCCGAGGTCCGCCTGTCCCTGGAGATCGCCGGCCACGATGACGTCATCCGCGCTGTCCACCGCGATCGCCTCGCCGCGCTGGTCCGCGGCGTCGCCGAACCGCTGGCTCCAGACGGCATCGCCGTCAGGATCGAGCTTGGCGACGAACGCGTCGTCGCCTCCGGCGCTCACGAGGGGGCCGCTGCCGAGGTCCACAGTCCCCTGGAACCGGCCCGTAATGAGGATATTTCCTTCGCTGTCCGCCGCGACCGCCTCGCCGCGCTGATCTGCGGCGTCGCCGAAGCGCCGGCTCCAGACGTGCTGTCCGCCGGCGTCGAGCTTGACGACGAAGATATCGTCGCCGCCGGCGCTCGTGAGCGGGGCGCCGCCGACATCCACGGTTCCCTGGAACACGCCGACCACGACGACGTTCCGGGCGGCGTCCACGGTGACGGCGCGCGCCCGCTGTCCGCCGGGGCCGCCGAGCCGCCGGGACCAGAGGGGGATGTACGCCCAGTCGGGATCTTCGCTGTCGCGCACGAGCTTCATCACGAAGGCATCATCGCCGCCGGCGCTGTACATCGAGCGCCAGCCGTTGCGATCCATGGCTCCCGCGAAGTGGCCGGTGACGATCATGCCGCCGTCCGGATCGATGGCGACGTCCGTGGCGACCTGCGCGTGGGCGCCGCCGAAGCGCTTGCTCCAGACATGGCCTCCTGTTCCGTCAGCGCCTCCGGTGCCGCCGGCGCCGCCTGTTCCCCCGACACCGCCTGTTCCGCCAGCGCCTCCGGTGCCCCCGACACCGCCTGTTCCGCCAGCGCCTCCGGTGCCCCCGACACCGTCCGTTCCGCCAGCGCCTCCGGTGCCGGCAGTGCCGCCTGTTCCCCCGACACCGTCCGTTCCGCCCGCACCGCCGGCGCCGCCCGTGCCCCCGACTCCACCGGTGCCGCCCGTACCCCCGGCTCCGCCGCCGCCCGTGCCTCCGGTGCCGCCCGTGCCCCCGGCTCCGCCGCCGCCCGTGCCCCAGGCTCCGCCGTCTCCGCCCACTCCCCCTGCGCTCGCCTCGCTGGTAGCCGGAGATGATCCCGCTCCGCTGCTGGAGCCCTCCTGCTCACCGACGTCGCAGGCCAGCGCGGGCACGGTGATGGCCAGCAGGACAGCTGTCCTTGTCAGCCCTCGCGCCCCGCGGACCGATCGCCACCGCCCTCGCGACTCATCCTTCGCGCACATGCATCCTCCATCCGGCTCGCTATGTTGCGCCAGCTCGACAGGACATTCACGAGAAAGCTGGATCCCGTCCGGGTTCACCCGCGTGCGGAAGGAGAAAGAACACCTACACCGAACCACTTTGCAAGCAACCTTGCCAAACAAACGGTGCTGGAACGCCCTGACCGGCGCACCTCGGGTATGGTCCGTGTCCGAGGGATCGCACCGATGCGCAAGAATTTGATTTCGATTGGGTTGCTCAGCTGCCTGCTCTGGTCCTGCACCTCGTCCACGTCGGCTCCGGACGATGAGGCCGCCACGGGCGCCACCACCACCACCAGCAGCACCGCGAGCACAGCTCAAACAAGCGGAACATCGGCGAGCACCGGGAGTGGCGCGGGCGGCAGCAACGCGTGACCATTTCCGGCCACCCCATGGCCACTCATGGCCATTGTGCACGTGATTCCCGTGCTTTATCCCTCTGCCATGAGCTCCGAACGCGCGCCATCCTCCACGGCGTGGGCCGTGGGCAAGGCCCTCTGCATCCTGTCGGCCGTCGCTTACGGCCTGTTGACCGGGCTGATCGACATCCTCGATCCGCATCACCTCCGGAACCCTGACTGGCCCGGACACGCGAGGTTCCACCTGCTCTGGCAGATCAGCGCCGGCGCCCTCGGCGCGCTCGCTTCCATCTACCTCTTCTGGACGGCAACGCCGCGCACCGTGGAGCGTGTCCGGACAGGCGCCTTCCTGGGCGCCCTCCATATGGGCGGATTCATCCTGGCGGCCGTCTTCACGAGCGCCGCCGGCGCCGAGTTCGACGCCGGTGGCCGGGTCCTGCTCGGCTTCCTCCCGCCGAACATGCTGCACCTGGGCACCTCCGCAGCCCTGCTCTTCGCCGGCGTCTCCCTGTGTCACAAGAGAGGGGCTGCCACATGAGCCATCGCGCCGTCTCTGCTCCTGTCCTCATCATCGGCGCTGGCCCCTCGGGGATGGTGAGCGCGCTGTGCCTCGCCAGGCGCGGCGTCGACTGTGTGCTCATCGAGCGCCGGCCGGGCCTGGAGAATCACCCCAAGGCCCACGAGCTCTCGGCGCGCTCGATCGAGATCCTCCACGAGCTGGGGCTCGGTCATGGCGAGCTGTCCGCGGAGGCATCGCCGGAGGAGGACGCAGCCAAGATCCTGTTCTGCGGCACGATCGGCGAGGAGTTCGGCAGCATCGATCTGCGCGCCAACGGCGTCGGGCGCAAGTACCGAGAGCACCTCGAGGCGCCCATGCCTTACCTCAACCTCTCGCAGGTCGAGCTGGAGAAGCTCCTCCGCGAGCGCGTCTCGGCGTCGCCGCGGATCCAGGCGCTCCATCACCATCAGTGGGAGTCCTTCGAGCAGGACGCGGAGGGCGTCACGAGCCGGATCACGGACCGGACGACGGGCGAGACCTTCTCGGTCCGGAGCCAGTACGTCATCTGCTCCGACGGCGCCGGGAGCCGGAGCCGCAAGGCCCTCGGGATCGAGATGAAGGGCCCGGACAAGCTGCTCGACGTCGTCAACGCCTATTTTCAGGCGGATCTGCGCCGCGTGGTCCGCACCCGGGGCAAGCTCTACTTCATCTTCTCCCCGAAGGCGCCGGGCAGCGTGTTCATCGCCCACCACGTCGAGAAGCGCTGGGTCTTTCACCTCCCGGTGGCGACGCCGCACGAGAAGATCGAGGAGTACACGCCCGAGGTGATGCAGAGGAAGATCAAGGCGGCGCTCGGGCGGGACGACGTCGATATCGAGATCACCTCGATGAGCCACTGGCGCATGACAGCGCAGGTGGCGGAGCGCTTCCGCAGCGGGCGCGTCTTCCTTGTCGGCGACGCTGCCCATCGCTTCCCGCCCACGGGCGGGCTCGGCATGAACTCCGGCATCGGCGACGCGCACAACCTGGCCTGGAAGCTCGCCATGGTGATCGAGCGGCGGGCCGCGCCCGGCCTGCTCGACAGCTACGAGGCCGAGCGCCGCCCGGTCATCGAGACGAACTGCGACGAGAGCCGGCTCAACTTCGAGAGGATGAGCGAGGTCGCAGAGGCCTTCGGGATCGAGGTCGAGGAGGCTCAATGGGTCAACGAGAAGCTGGCGAGCTCCACGATGCGCGCGCTGCCTGCCCCGCTCCGCGCCTGGACCGAGCGGCAGGTCCAGCACTACGGCGAGAGCATCCTCTCGCGGTACCATCGCGATCCCTCGGTGCGAGAGCGCGTCCTCGCGGCCATCGCGCAGCAAAGGTCGCATTTCGACAGGATAGGGCTCGACCTCGGCTACACGTACGAAGAGGGCGCGCTCCTCGGCGACGGCACGAGGCCGCCGGAGGTCGACGATCGGGTATCGTCGTACCTCCCGTCGACGCGGCCGGGCGCGCGATTCCCGCATTTCTGGCTGGATGGCAACAGGAGACAGCGCGGCAGCCGCTCCATGATCGACTACGGCGCTTCGATCCTGCTGCTCGGCGCGGCCGTCGAGGCGCTGCCCGCGGACATCGAGGCGCTGGAGGCTGTCGAGGCGCGCCACGGCGTCCGGCTGTTCAGGCTCGGCGCGGCCGACATTCCTGCCTGTCACCAGGCCGCGGTGCACGCGCTCTCGCAGATCGAGCAGGACGGCGCGCTCCTGATCCGGCCGGACGGGCATGTCGCGTGGCGCCAGCAGCGCGGCGTGACGCTCTCCGTGGAGCTGATCGCGTCGATCGTGGAGCAAGTCTACGGGGTCTAGTTCGACCCACCGGGAGTCCTGCGAGGGATCCGGAGAGAGGTTTCAACGCGAAGATCACTCGGGCGCTGGCAGATGTGGAGGCTTATCGCGCACCAACGATCCGCGACCCCTGCGGCGCCTCACGACGTCTCCCCCGGCGCCACGCGACCAGGCCCAGACCGAACAGCGCGGCGAGTTGCCAGCGTTCCGACGAATCACGGCCGAGACTGCAGGAACAACCCGAGCTGCCCTGGTCCGTGGTGCCATGATCCGCGCCCCCCGAGCCACCGGAGCCGCCCTCGGACGCGCCGCCGGCCGAGCCGCCGCCAGTCGAGCCGCTGCCGGCCGAGCCGCTGCCGGCCGAGCCGCTGCCGGCCGAGCCGCTGCCGGCCGAGCCGCTGCCGGCCGAGCCGCTGCCAGTCGAGCCGTCGCTCTCCGAAGGCGAGACGCTATCGCACAGCGTGCCAGTCCCAGGAGGGGGCGAGCATTCGCCGGCGTCTGGGATGTTTCCACCCGCCGTCCCGGTGAGACGGAAGTAGATGCCGTACCTATCCGCGTATCGCTGGTAGTGCGGAGTGAACGTCAACGTGTTGTTGGAGTCCGTGTTCCGGAGCGTGAATTCCACCTTACCCGGGGTTTGAACCAAGTTGTTCTCGATGTCGGCGATCCACTCGTTGATCGTGATGCCGTTGTTGATGCCGATGGTGTCTTTGATGACGACACCAGCGGGAATGGTAGCCTTCTCGGATGCCCACTGGGGCTCCGACAGCATCCTCTCCGTCCCGAGACCGGCGCTCAAGACGACCGGTCCGTAGACGAACGCCACCGCATTGGGGTTATCGGGGAGCCTCGAGACCTTCACCTCCATCGGCAGCGTGAGCTCCACCTTGTCTCCGGGCTTCCAGGTGCGACCTACCGTGAGATAGCCGTCCGCCTCCGTTGCGTCGCATGCCTGACCGTTGACCGTGATCGTCACGGGCTGACAACGAGCGACCCAGGAGGGCTTTCTGAATCTGATCGTGACCGCATCGGCCGGGGCAGCGGTGATCTCGAAAACCGCCTTGTCGGAGAGAGGAAAATTGGAGGTCTGTTTCAACGACAGCCCCCGCGCGGACCAGGTCAACGTCGAGCCGAGGAACATGTTGACGTACAGATCCGTATCGTCATGGAAGTACAAGCTGTCATTGAGCTTGGTATAGTTCTCCATGCCGGTTCCGTTGCAGCACCAGAAAGTGTCCTGCGGCTTGCCGAACACCTTGAAGAACCCTGTTCCCATCGGCTTGAAGTACGCCGTCATTCCGTTCGTCGGATTGACGGCAGACATGATCTCGTTGATATGGGTCTGCTCGTAGTAGTCGGCATACTTGACGTCCCCCGTGGCCTTGAAGAGCCCTCTCGAGAGCTTCAGCATGTTGTACGCGTTACACGTCTCGTTGTTCACATTGTCTCTTTGCGCGTCCAACTGCCTGGGCTCGTGAAAATGCTCGAGCTGGCTATTCCCACCAGTGACATAGGTATGATCCCTCAACACGATGGACCAGAACTGCTCTGCCGCGGTGTAGTAAAAGTTCTCCTTTTCGCCCAGCGTTCGATAGCGGTTCAGGGCGCCGATGAACTTGGGGATTTGCGTGTTGGCATGCTTGCCTGGCAGGATGTTGTTGCCTTGAGAAATCGGCGTGAAGAGCGAGTCCTCGTCGAAGATGTGGGCTGCCGCGAGGTGATTGGGGTTGTTCGTCAGCCTGTACAGATCGTACAGGCAGTCGTTCATGCCGCCGTACTCGACGCCCAGGACCTTCCTTCGAAGGTCCGCGTTCCAGGTCGAGCTGCGGTTGTAGGCCCAGTCCCCCAGCTTGCTCGCGATTTCGAGGGCCGTCGCATTTCCTTCGAACTCGTAGACGTCGATGAGGCCTGCGATGATCTTGTGCATCGTGTACCACGGAGCCCAGCTGGAGCCGCTGGCCTTCCCCTCGACGACGTCGAAATGCGTCTCCGGCGACGCGAACAGGTATCCTCTGGGACTCGCGTTTTGAAATGACTTCAATTGACCGATCGTGTAGTCGAGCTTCTGCGCGATGGCGGCGCTCTGCTCCGCGTCGGAGCTCTTGAGCTGTTTGTACGCTCGCGCCATGGCGGACATGTAGTGTCCTATGGTGTGCCCGCGCAAGAGGCTCCAGCCACCCTCCCACCCGCCGTAGAGATTGAGGCCCGACGAGCTCCCAGGGTCCTTTCCTTGCGACACCGCCTTGAAGCCCGCCAGAAGTCGGTTGGGGTCGAGGCTCATGATGTACGCGAGCTCTTTCGAAGAGATGTTCTGGTAGTACGCGTCGGTGACGCTCACCTCGTCCAGCTCGAACTCCTGCAGCTTCTCGACGGAGTCCGCGGCGGACGCCATCCCTGGAGTGAGGACGCCAAACAGAAGAGATACGGCCAACGCGGTGGCCCCCGAGAGCGAGCGCCGTACCTGCAGGATCCTCTTGCTCATGATGCTCCTTTCAGATCTCGAATGCATCGTATGCAGGAAATTCAAAGCGAGACCACGCCGCGCCAAACGGTCGTCGCCGGTGACAGCACTCGATTTTTCACGATAGCCGCCGAACGAGCGCGGTATGCCGTGTTCTCTGGTGGAGCCCCCGCGGCCCGATGTTCATCCCCACCGTTCAGCGATCGCTTCCGCGACGACCGAGCGAGCAGAGCTGGTGCAAGAATCGATCAGACGACGAAGGCCTCGGTAGGCCTGGCGACCCGAGCAATGCGCAGCAACAGGGACACCCCTCGACGCGAATGTGAACGTTCACATGACCGCCGTCAATTCCAATCGACAGGTCCGTAAACATTTGGGTCCCGAGGGATCACGAGGGTGGCGGGCTCCTCCGCAGCGCCGTGGCAAGAGGTGCGGGCGCCGTGCCGCGATCATCGCCAGCCCGGTCGACGAGCTCGAAGCCGATCAGCGCATCGGCGGCTGGCGCGCGACGCGGCGCGTGGTGCCCGCATCGCCAGCCCGAGGTCGCGCCGCCGCGCGCCGGTGGCGGCGGTGCTGCAGCGCCAGTGTGACCGCGGTCCGATGCCCGCCCCTCTTTGCGCGGCGCTCCGGGAGGAGACCTGTCTGCCCTGGGGACGGGGGGCGGTCGCCGGCGGCCGTTTCGAATTGACATCAGATTTGTGAACGTTCACATTTGGTCCCCGAGGCCCCGCTGGCGCTGCCCGAAACGAGGGTCGTCATGCTGAGGCACGAGCACCGGCGGAGGCGGCACGGCTCCGCTCGCTCGGCCATCGAAGACAAAGGTGCGTGATTCGCCCATCGGCGCTGCGACTACGCGCGAGATCGAGGAGCGATATAGCACGTTTGAAAAGCAGCTCGAGAGCACGATTGTCGGTGGCGCTCTTGTGGAGTATGCGCTCAACCAAGAAAAGGTCTTCCACCGCTGCTTCATTGACGGTCGGTTCGAGATCGACAACGGTGAGGTGGAGCGCCGCATCCGACGGGCCCCGCGCGGTCGCGGCCGAGCTCTCACGCCGTGTCCCGCGGCGCGCCGGCGAACGCGCTCTCGTCGTAGTGGCTGCGGGGGTTCCACGCCGCGTAGCCCGCGCAGCCGGCGTCGTCGTTCGCGCGGATCTGCTCCCGGATGTGCCACGGCGTGTACTCGTACCGCTGCATGGGGCGCGAGCTGTCCAGATCGAACGCCTGGATCCAGCTGCGCAGCAGCCCGATGCGCCCGGGAAGCGCTGCCACCCTGCGCCAGCCGGCCGAGAGCGAGGCGTACAGGGTCTCGTAGGGGTGATGGGCAGGGTTCGCGAACCCGAAGCTGCCAGGGCCCCAGTGCGACGGGTACGGCATCGGCATCACGTAGTCGAAGAGCTCCACGGCGTCCTCCAGCCGCTGGCCTATCCCGTCCTGCGGCCCGAGCAGCGTGAACCCGAAGACATCCGCGGAGATCGGGCGAGACGCGGCATCGCCGACCTCCGCGCGGAGGAACTCGAAGAAAGCGCGGATCGTCGGCGCCCTCTCCTCGATCGGCGTCCGCGACCGCGGCTCGCGCGCGGCGCCATAACGCACATAATCGTAGTTCACCTCGTCGAAGCCGGCGTCGTACGCCCGGAGCGAGATCTCCGCGATCTCGTGCCATCGCGGCTGCGAGGCCGGGTCGTACCAGCCCCGCGGGCCGCCCTTGAACGCGACGAGCCGGGCGATGAGGTAGATTCCGGCCTCACGCAGGGCGCCCAGCTGGACCCTTGTCACCTCGTCCCGCTCGAAGAGGAGCGGGCCACCCTCCGACCGGATATCGATCACCAGGGAGTTCAGCTCTGTCCGCTGGACCAGGGAGGAGAGCCGATTCAACCGCTCCACGTTCCTCCCCGCCGCGAAGTTCACGTAAATCGCCTTGGTGATCGTGGGCATGCTGTTCCCCCCGCCGAGGAGAGAGCACGTCCCTGGCCAAGGGAGCGCCGCGCGCGCCGGAGCACCTTTCGCAGCCCTTTTCAGCTGGGGAAATTGAACAGGGAGGCGGGGAGACAGGGAGTATTTGAAGATTACCTCCCCGTCTCCCCGCCTCCCTGTGAACTTTCCGAAGAGTCTGCGGGGGATGCCTCAGGCGCAGCCCCCCGCGCCCCGGGTCACCCCCGCATCGCCTGGATCGGGCTGATCCGCGCAGCGCGGAGCGCCGGGAAAAACCCGCCGAGCAGGCCCATCACCGCCGCGATCGCCACCGACGTCAGCAGGATCCCGGGCGTCGGCTCGAACGTGAACACGACCTCCGACCAGCTCGCGAAATTGACGGTCGAGAAGCGCACGAACCGCATCCCGAGCGCGGCGAGCACGCCGAGCGCCCCGCCCGCCAGCGCGAGGAGGACCGACTCGATGAGGAACGACACGAGGATGCTGAACCGCGAGAAGCCGAGCGCCCGCAGCGTGCCTATCTCGCGCTGCCGGTTGGCGATCGACGAGTGCATCGTGATCATCGCGCCGATCATCGCGCCGATCGAGAAGAACACCGCGATGAGCACGCCCATCACCTTGATGAACATGCTCGTCCCCTCGGACTGCTTCTCGTAATAGACGCTCTCGCGCATCACCTCGAGCCCGAGGTTCCGGTTCTGCTCGATCGACGCCTCGAACGCGTCGAACTTGCTGGCCGAGGCGAGCCGCGCCCGCACCGCGGAGACGCCCCCCTCGCGGCCGAACGCCGAGCGCGTCGTGTGCAGGTCGGCCCAGACCTCGGACTCCGACGAGGAGCCGCCGTCCTCGAACACCCCCACGACCTTCACCGGCCGGTTCTTTCGGAGCTCGAACGACTCGCCGATCGACAGGCCCTTGAAGCGGCCGCTGATCGCCTTGCCCACGATCACCTCGTCCGTGCCCGGCTGCGCCGGCCGGCCCTCGATGATCTTCACCTGCGAGCGGAACGCGAGCACGTCCTCGGGCACCCCGCGCACCTGCACGTTGGAGATGCCGTCCGTGCCGAGCTTCTCGAGGAGGATGACCGCGATCACCTCCCCCACCCCGTCCGGCTTGCCGTCCTGCCGCTTCGCGACCTCGGCGCTCGCGAGGATCACGCCGATCTGCTGCTCCTCGATGCTGCTCACCATCTCGGCGTCGGAGCCCTTCCGCATCACGATCGCGACGTCGTCCCGCGCGGTGCGCCCGAGGGTGCGCTCCACGCTGTTCGCGAGCATCAGCACCGACGCGAACACGAACACCACGAGGCCGAGACCGGACGCCGTCGCGAGGGTCGTCGTCTTGCGCACCACCAGATTTCGAACGTTGTAAGCGACGGGGATCATGAGCGCTCTCTCCCGCTTTCAGGGTGTCGAAGACAGGCTTCGTGGGTCGCTCACGCCACGCGCCGGAGCGCGTCGGTGACCGAGAGTTTCGAGGCGTTGTACGCCGGGATGAGCGACGCGACGAGCGACAGCCCCATCGAGAGCAGCACCGCCATGACCATCGTCGAAGGCTCGATCCGGAAATAAGGGAACCAGGCGCCCATTTCCTCCTCCAGCCACCGGCCCAGCCCGAGCTCGACGATCGGATACGAGACCACGAGCCCGAGGAACCCGGCCAGGAGCCCGATGGTCGCCGCCTCCCCGATGATGAAGATCCTCACGTGCTTCGGCTCGAACCCGAGCGCGCGCAGCACGCCGTACTCCCGCGTCCGCTCCCGGACGCCCATGGCGATCGTGTTGCCGAGGATCATCATCATGATGAGAAGGATGATGATGGACACGACGTTGAGCGCCGTCAGCACGGCCGACATCATCGCCATGAACGACAGGTTCATCGCCCGCTCGCTCATCGTCGCCGTCTGGACGTCCTTCTCGTCGAAGATCTTGTCGATCGCCGCGCTGATGTCCGCGCTCCGCGACGGATCGTCGATCCGGGCCGTCATCCAGCCGATCTGGTCGCGCTGCCGCTCGGGGAGCGACTCGTTCAGGTAGTCGTAGTGAAAGATGAACTGCGACCTGTCGATCGACTTGCGCGTCGCCGTGTAGATCCCCGAGACGTTGAACTGCCAGTTTCCGGGGTAGATCGTCCCCTCCAGCGTCACCGTGTCGCCCGGCTTCACCTTCAGCCGGCCCGCGAGGACGTCGCCGAGGATGGCGCCCTTCCTGTCGCCCTGCCACCGCTCCATGTCCTCGGGCGAGACGACCATCTCGTCGTAGACCTTGAAGAAGGTCTTCGACTCGACGGCCATCGAGGCGAAGAAATTGTTGGCGTCGCGCGGGTCCTTGGCGCCGAACCAGCTCATGAAGGACCCCTCCGTCACGCCGGGGACCTCGCGGACCGTGTCCATGTAGCGCTTCGGCAAGGGGAGGATGAACGAGATCTTGTGCCGCGTCGCGATCCGGTCCTTCGCGGCGTGGTCGGCGGCGACGTTCCACGCCGAGAGCACCGTCCGGAGGAGCACGAACGCGAGCACCGCCACCACCGCGCCGATCACGGTCAGCAGCGTCCTGAACTTGTTGCGAAGGACGTTCCTGGCGGCGACGGAGACGAGGTTCATGACAGGTTCCCCTTGTCGAGCCGGCGCGTCACCGTCGCGCGCTCGGCGGCCTGCGGATCGTGCGTGACCATCAGGATGGTCTTCTTGAACTCCTTGTTGAGCTTCTCCAGGAGGGCCAGGATCTCGTCGGCGCTCTTGCGATCGAGATCGCCGGTCGGCTCGTCCGCCACGATGATCGTCGGGTCGTTCACGATCGCCCGCGCGATCGCGACCCGCTGCTCCTGGCCGCCGGAGAGCTGCCGGGGATAGTGGCCCATCCGCTCCTCGAGCCCGACGACGCGCAGGGCCGTCTGCGCGCGCTTCCGCCGCTCGGACGACGACAGGTTCGTGAGCAGGAGCGGCAGCTCGACGTTCTCGACCGCGGTGAGCACCGGCATCAGGTTGTAGGCCTGGAAGATGAAGCCCATCGTCCTGGAGCGGAAGCGCGCCAGCTCGCCGTCGCTCATCCGCGTGAGGTCCTGCCCCGCCACGCGCGCCGTGCCGCGCGTCGGGCGATCGAGCCCGGCGATCAGGTTCAGCAGCGTCGATTTGCCCGAGCCCGAGGGCCCCATCAGCGCCTCGTACGACCCCTCCGGGACGTCGAGCGTGATGTTGTCGAGCACCACGATCGGCTCCTTGTCGCGGAAATAGCTCTTGCCGACCCCCTGCAGCTCGACAATGGGCTTCGGCTTCCCGTCGCGATACCCCTCGGTCATTCGCTCCCCTTTTCCTTCTCTTTGATCTTCTGACCGTCCGCGAGCTCGGCGGACGGCCTCGCCACGAGGCGCGCCCCCGGGGCCGGGCCGTCGAGCAGCTCCAGCCCGCCGGGCGCGGGGCCGCCCACCTTGATGGGCACCATCTTCACCTGGCCCTCGTTGACCACGAACACCACCTTGGCGCCGCCCCGCTCGACCACCGCGGCCTCCGGGACGACCCGCTTCGGCGGCTCCTTCATCGCCTCCTCGGACAGCGCCTCGGCGAGGAAGCTCACCCGCGCGCTCATCTCCGGCAGCGCCTCCTTCGGCTCTCCGACGAACTTCACCTTCACCGGGATGGTCGCCTTGGCGCGGTTCACCCGCTTGCCGATCTCGAGCGTCGTGCAGCGGTGCCGCTTCGAGGGGTACGCGTCGAGGACCACCTCGCACGGCTTGCCGGGCTCGACGAGGTAGAGGCGCGTCTCCGGGACATCGGTCTCGACGACGAGCGACGTGAAGTCGGCGATCTCGACGAGGTGCGGCAGCTCGAGGCCGACGACCTCGCCCACCTCCGGCGGCTTCGACATGATCGTGCCGCTGATCGGCGCGACGATCTTCCGGTCGGCCAGCGTGACCCGGAGGCTCTCGACGTCGGCCGCAGCGGCCTTGACCTCGGCGTCGGCCGCCGCCGCCGACTGGGTGAGCGAGTGCATGCGCGCGGTGAGGTCATCCATCGAGGCGCGGCCGGTCACCTGGCGCTCGACGAGCAGCCGCTCCCGCGAGAGCTGCTGCTCGACCTCGCCGATGCTCGCCCGGGAGGCCGAGGCGCGCGCCCGCGCCGCCGCGACCTTGGCCTGGGCCGCGGCCACGAGGCTCTTCTGGTCGGCGTCGTCGAGCTCCACGAGCAGGTCGCCCTGCTTCACCACGTCGCCTTCCTTGACGTGCACCCGCGCGATGCGGCCGGGGAACTTGGCCCCGACCTTGGACACGACCTGCGGGACCACGTACCCGGTCGACGTCACGGAGATCGACGCCTGCGCCGGCGAGACCAGCGCGACCTCCGTGGTGGTGACCTCGGTCTTGAAGAGCGCGCTCTGCGCCCTGGGAAGGGCGAACGCGGCGGCGCCGGCGACCGCCGCGAGCACGACCGCGGCGACGAGGGCGGTGCGGAGCGGGCTCCGCCGATCGGGATCGACGTCCCGCTGGATCCGCAGCGAGGCGAGATCCGAGCTGAGCTGGTCGGACACGGCGTCTCCTTAACACGCTTCCGGCGTCGCGTTGAAGTTCTATCGCCCATTTCTGACGCGCGGCGCTACCCGCGCCCGACACGCAGGACGCGGCCTCGCGCCCGCCCTGGAGCGGCGCTTGCTCCATATCGAAATCGCCTCCCGCCGCGGCAATCCGCCCGTCCAGACCGCAATGCGCCGCGCGGCTGTGCCCGCCGCGCCTCACCCGTGGCAGTGCGCTCCCTGACGTGCGGCGGCGCTCGGATTGATGCCTGCGCCGCTGTGCGCCGCTGTCAGTGTCGACGCGGGGCGCGGGGCGCGGGGCGCGGGGTCACAGCGCGGCGATGGTGCGAGATGCGCGCCTTGCGCTCGCGGGGCTCCCGAGACCAACACCCTGTCTCGACGCCCCGACGGCGCACGTCTACGCTGGCACGATGGGTTTTGTCGCGAGCCTTTTCATCGTCTACGGGGTCGCCGGGGTGGTGCTGGGTGTCGCGGTCGCCATCGCGATCGGGCGCTGCCACCACCACCGTCGGCGCTCGCAGATCGCCGCGTATGCGCGGAGCCCTTCGGCGTCCCCCGGCGCGATACGCGAGGGGTTTGCGCTCCTGCGCGGCGAGGTGAGCGCGGAGGACGCCGCGCCGGGAGACGCGGTGATCGCGGTCGAGATCCCGTGCGGCGGCCAGGCCGGCGCCGCGCCGAGCGCGTGGCAGACGCGGGCGCGCGCGTTCTCGCTCCGGCTCGCCTCGGGCGCCACCGTGCGGGTCGAGCCGGCGAGCGGCAGGCTGAGCCTCGACACCACCTTCGTCCCGACGAGACGAGGCGGCGCGCCCGCCTACGTGTCCGAGGTTCGCCCCGGCGACACGATCTACATCGCGGGCTCGGTGCGCCGCGAGATCGACGCGAGCGCCGCCGGCAAGGGGTACCGCGACGCCGCGCGGGCCTGGGTGCTCCGGGCGCCCGCGCACGGCAGCCTCTGCGTCGCTTCGGAGACGGTCGTCGCCCACCACGCCCAGCGCGCGCGGTTCCACCGCTCCTGGGCGCTCGCGCTCGGCGGGGCGCTCGCGGCGCTTCACCTCGGCCTGTTCCGCGCGTTCCACGCGAGCATGCTCGGCCCCGTCGAGTCGGGCGGGAGCATCGACATCGGCCCGGCCGCGCTCGCGCTCTTCTTCGTCGGCGCCGCGGCGCTCACCTACCGCACCCTGGCCGAGCAGACCTCTCCCTGGATCGAGCTCCGCGTGGATCGCTCCAGGGCGGCCTAGCGATCGAGGCGGCGCGATCCGTGGGTTCGAGCTCGCGGCGCCGAACCGTCGCCTGCGCGCGGCGGCGCGACGGAACAAGAAACCCGTCGAGCGTGACGTAATGGCGCGCGTCGCCAGGCGACCTGGGGGCGGACGGCAGCTGACACTGACCGACATCACGGGCGTCCCCTCGGCGCCGGCGAGGGAGCACCGCGCCGGCTCCGGCGGCAACGAACGAGAATGGCCATCGCGAGGCGTCCTCCGGCGCGCGCCCGTGCGATGGCCATACGAGCAACAATGGCAAGGAAATGTGGCACACACGAACGCACTACGGCGAGAAGGGCGAGCCCGCGTTCGCAAGAATCAAATAGGAATATCAGGGCAAAGAGGCAGTTCAACAATCATGGATTTGACCCATTTTCAAGGCTCCGTTGAGCGGAGTATTCATATACTCCGTGATGGCGCACGGATCGAGGACGTGAAGGCAGCACCGCGGCAGGTTGCGCGCGATCTAGCGTATCATTACATCGCACTTCGCGGGGATCGAATGACGAATGAAGCAGAAGTATTGTATTGCGATCTTCTGCTTGGCGGATTCGCGAGGACCTGATGGATCAGAGCGACAAGGCAAATCTGGACGCAGAAGTCTTGGCTCGGTGTGTTGCCGCTATCGAGAAGTTCGCCGAAGACTACAAGGAGGATGTTGCCATCCGCTTGGCACGCGCGCACCGGATGCAAGCCGCGATTGGTCTTCTGACCAACGAGATTGCGGAGTGGGACCAGAATGCCGAGGTTGACGAGGCCAGCGGCAATATTGTGCTCGCGGATAGCGCAAGGACGCGCCGTCGTTCAGACGCTGAGCGTCTGGATACGTGGAAGAAAACTCTGGATGACATGCTCCGCGACGTGGAGGAGCGGAAGCATGTACTCCGCCGCATCATGGAATTGGTGGACGAGGCCAAGCGAATTCGATCGCGACACGTAAGCAATGTCAATGCAATCGACGCCGCCGCACTGCTCGAAGGTTTAGTTGATGTATTGAGAAGGGTATACCATTAACTGGCCTAGGCCCCAGCCCTCGCGCTCGTGGGACGACCCCGCGCGAGGTTCGTTGTGCGCGCCAAAGCTAAATTCGTTTTCTACACTTCGGCGCGCACAGCTGAGGAAAGCCAAAGATGAGCCAGCAAGAATACGCATCCAGAGAGTTCCGCCGTAGGATCGGCGCTTCCCAGGTGGTTGTCCGCTGTGGCGCCGATCTCGAATTGCAAGCTGAGATGCTTCTCGATGTCGTGGCCCGGTACCACGAGGGAGGTAATGCACTGAACGATGGAGCAACCGTAGAACTCGGGGACATTTCCTTCACGCTTCGCCACGTGGGTGGCGAGGTTGTCGTGCACGAGCCAGATTTCAAGGGCAGCCCACTACGCGATGCCGTTCCTGGGGCGGACCAAGCCCTGCGAATTCTCTACGAGCAAGAGGCGGTCGTGAAGCGTGTCGGTGCCAAGCGGTCAAGCGCGCCGCTCCGTGCCCTGGTAAGGATGGAGAAGAGTAGTCTGAGGTCACTCCGCGTCTGTCTACGTCGAATGGTTCCGAGCGATCCCCAGGATTCCGGCTGGACCATCGGTGCGTTGCGCGATCCCGCCGGACCGGAAGAGGACATCGTCACGACGACAGTTTCAGAGATATTCCGCGTGCGCCCCTGGCTGGGAAAGGTCCTGACGCTTCCAGCTGGATACCGCGCGGTGGTGGACTTCCACAACATCGAGTCTATCGAAACCGACACCGGCGAGCACGTCTGGATAATCGATCCATTGATACTGGCGCGCCTCTCGCGATCGGCGCTGAAAGAGAGGAGGCTCGCCGATCTCGACCGGACGGTGAACGCACTTCTCGAGTCCACCACAACGGAGATCGAGAGCCTCCGCCCGCTTCGCCAGCTCGCGCGGCGATGGGGAGGTGGTCCCTGGATGGCGTACGCCAACGCGCTCACCACGCTGACCCGCCTGAAGCATGACGAGGACAAGGCCGTGGAGGTCCGCTCTCTCGTAGAAGACCTTTGTACTGCGCTCTCACCGGGTGGAGGGCTCGCTGGGGAAGAGGCACCGTTCGTGATCACCGAGAATTTCACCACGCTCTATCGCCACTATTGGCGGGTTGAAGCAGCGGAAGTGCTCGAGGGCTTGCTCGCTCCAGGCTCGGGCCAGCAAGCAGCGCTTCTCTTCCAGCGCGCCGCGCTTGCCAGGGACGCGGGTGATTACGCGGGCACCGTCGAGGCGCTGCGACGCTCGGTCGCGATCGAGCCACGCTCGCCCACCTTGTGGTTCCTTCTCGGGACAGTTCTGCTCGAAGCCTCGACGCTCGAGGAGACTCCCACCGTCCTTCTCGATCCAGCGGGTGAAATAGTCGAGGCTTTCGACCGCGCGCTCACGCTCCTCGATGTCAGGGACACGCTGACGGTGGATCACTGCGTCCGCGCCCTCGATCACCGATATCTGAGGGCAGACTGGACGCTGGTGGATCTTCTCTGCAAGCACACCGTAGCGCTCCGCGATGTGGGTCGACTCGACGAAGCACTGGCGTCGGCTAACCGCCTCGTTGCCGCCGCCCCGGATGAACCGCGATCATGGGAAATCCTGGGCACTGTGCTGATCTACCTCAGTCGTCACGACGACGCGATCAACGCTTATAGCGCGGCCATCGGATGCAGCGCGCAGGCGCCTCCAGAGCACTCGATATTGGCACACCATTTCGCGAGCCCATGGTATAACCGCGCCGCGGTGCACGCTCTGCTGGGCCAGCGCGCTGAGGCTATTGCCGATCTTAGGCAAGCCCTCGCTGTTGCGCCGAGTTGGGCCGAAGCCGTGCCGTTCGACGAGCGCTTCGAGGGGCTCACTGCGGACGGTGAGTTCCAGCGCCTCGTTGAGGAAGGGCGTGCGGCGGCTCAGACGTGCCAACAGCAGAATCTCGACGATGGGACAGCTGAAACGGGCACAGGTGTCTGCGTTCCGCCTTCGTCCTCCGAGACATCAAAAAGCTGAATCGCGAAGCGAAATCGAACTCGTTATTGTATACAGCAACTGATGAAACAGACCTCGGAGCGTGAAACGATAGGCCACAAGCCATGAGCGAACAGAGAATGGCGAAGCTGCCACGTCGCAGGGTCATGGGGCCACCCCTTTGCAGGGTCATGGGGCCAGGGGGAGACGACGTGATCGGCCTCGACCATGCCCGAGACCGCGAAGCGTGTCGAGGTCCCCGGAGCCGGGCGCGAAGCGACCGGCGACGTCCCTCTTTTTTGCAGGGTGATGGGGCCACCCGGGCCCTCTGGCAGGTCCGGCGTAGGGGCCGCGACGCTCAGGAGCAGGAACGTTTACCCCGCCCCCGGCGCCCCTCGCGGCCACGTTGACGACGGTGGGCGAGGCGCGCCGCGTGGAGCGAGGGGGGGCAGCGGCGCGGCCCCGGGATCGACGTCCTCACCGGGGCCGCAGCGGTCATCGCCGCTTGTTGCGTGGATGGGTGGGCGGCTTGCTGCGCGCGGGCACCGGCGCGGCCGTGTTGCTCTCGTCGAGCTTCGGCTTGAGCCGTGGCCTGTACGACTCGCCCTCGATGATGAAGTCGAACGCCGCGTTCTTGAACCGATCGACGGCGCTCTGCGCGAGCAGCACGTCGTCGAACATCGCGAGCCACTCGGCCGTGTCGCGATTGCTCGTGACGATCATCGACGCGTGGCCCGTGCGTTCGAGGAAGAGCTGGTAGACGTCGCGGCTCTCTTCCTTGCTCATCACCTCGAGCGCGAAGTCGTCGAGGATGAGCAGGTCGACAGTCGTGAGCGCGACCATCTCGGCGTCGCGTGAGTTGTCGAGCCTGCTCTGGCGCAGTCTGCGCAGCATCGCGTCGGCGCGCAGGAAGCGCACGCTGTAGCCGTGCTGGCACGCGAGGTGTCCGAGTGCGTTCGCGAGGAAGGTCTTGCCCACGCCGACCGAGCCGAGGATGACGATGTGCTTGTGCTCTTCGAGGAAGCGCAGGCTCGTGAACCCACCGAGCAGACGCTTGTCGAAGCTGACCTTCGCGGCCTTGTCCCAGAGCTCCAGGCGCATGCCGGGATCGAGCCCGGCGTCGCGTACGCGGCTCTCCGTCGCGCTCGCCTCGCGGCGCCCGATCTCGTCGGTGAGCAGCATGAGCAACATCTCCTCGTGCCCCATCGACTGCTTCTCGGCCAGCAGCAGCCGCTCACGCAGCGTCGCAGCGATGCGGCCGAGGCGCAGGCGCTTGAGCGCCGTGACGAGCGCGGGGTCGACTTCGCTGAAGCTCATCACGCCTCCTCCTTCGTCGCGGCAGCCGCCAGCGTGCGTGTCGCGAAGTGCTCCGTGCTGCGCGCGAACCGCGGCGTGGGGAGCGCAACGACCTTGCGCTCATCCGCGAGCGGCGACGCGGGCGTCTTCGCCGTCTCGAGCATGCGCGTCACGCGCTGTACGTCGACGACATCGAACGCGAGCGCGCTCTGGCAGATCGCCTCGACGCGCCCGCTGCCGAACTTGTTGCACAGCCGCAGCAGCGCATAGACCAGCCGCATGCGCGTCCAGGGGAGCGGCACATCGAGCAGCCGCTCGGCGTAGATGCCGACGTGCACGCCGCACTTCTTCGCGCTCGTGATGAGCGAAGCCACGTCGCGCACCGCGGCGACGTCCTTGCCCACGGGGTAGTCGCTCGCATCGGTGGAGCGCTTGCCCGGCGCGACGCGCACGTGCACCTTCACGAGCTCCGTGCCCGCGTAGATCCTGACCGACGCGCGGTCGGCGCGGACGCGCACCGTGCTTCCAACGTAGCGCGTGGGCACGCTGTAGAGCGACCGCAGGACTTGCACGTGATGGTCGGGGTGCACCTTCGCGTCAGTCCAGTGCGGCACGTCGAACGGCGCTGCCGGCGCCGGCTTCATGGTGCCCTTCTCGCGTGACTCGAACACCTCGCGCGGCACCTCGCGTGTCGTGCCGTGGACTCGCGCTCCAGCGACGTCACGGCACCACCGCTCAGCGGACGCGCGCGCCTCGTCGAGGCTCGAGAACGACTCGCCGTCGAACCAGCTCTCGCGCACGTACGCGACCTGGTTCTCGACACGCGCCTTGTCCTTGGGCGACCTGACGCGCGCAGGATCCACGAACAGCCCGCGTGTCTGCGTGTAGTCGAGGAACGCCGGCACGAGCACGGGGGCGAGCTCGTCGGCGCGCAGCACGATGGCCTTCATGTTGTCCGGGAGGATCACGCGCGTCATCGCGCCGAAGAACCACCACGCCGCATCCAGGCCCGCGCATACCGCCGCAGTGGTCTGCTCGAACGACGGCCACACGAACTGGTAGCGGCTGTATGCGAGCGTCACCACGAGCGCCCACAGATTGCGAGCTCGCTGCGTCGCTGGGTCGAACAGCCTACCCATCAGGCCGAAGTCGATCTGCGCGACCTCGCCAGGCTCGGTGTCCGCGACGCGAACCGTCGGCGTCTTCTTGCGCCACGCGAGCTCCTCCATGGCAAAGCGCCGGAGTGTGTCGTAGCTCGCGCTGACGCCGTGGTCGCGCTTGAGCAGCAGGTGGATCTTCGTCAGCTTCAACGGCCGAGGTTGGGCGAGCCAGGCCTCGATGCGTGCGCGATACGCGCCGATCTCTTTCCACTCCTCGCTTGCGTCGGGCACCGGGCGCGCCTGCACACGCTGGGCGATCGCGTGGATCTCCTCGTCCGTCGGCTCGCGATCGCGCGACAGTGGCAACATCGCTGCGGCCTCGAAGTACCTGCCGACCGTCTTGCGATCGACGCCCGTCTCGCGCGCCACGTGACGCGCGCTCTGCCCCGCCGCACGACGGCGGAGCATTTCCTTGATGTCAACCATGATCAGCTCTCGGTAGGGCATCGGTCTCCTTCCGACGGCGACCCGCGCCGTCCTCGGAAGGAGCCCGTCTCAGATCCCGACCGCGGCGTCCCGAGCTGGCCCCATGAGGCTGCAAAAAACCTCGGAAGCTGGCCCCATGACCCTGCAAAAAACCGGGTCACGCCCCCGCGCGGGTGGCCCCATCCTCCTGCGTTTGGGGTGGCCCCATGAGGCTGCAAAAAACCTCGGAAGCTGGCCCCATGAGGCTGCAAACTGGCAGGCGAAGCAATACATCAATGCATTGATCCATGGAGATTTTCAGAACGCGGAGTGCATCTTCGAGCGGCTCCCACACAAGGGGCGCCAGCGCACGGTTGATCCGGGACAGGTTCTAGTTGAGCACAGGGCCAGCTATGGCGATCGTGCACTTACCTGGCTCGGAGCAGAGGGAATGAAAGGTGCTTGGCGCGCTGCGGTGAACGGGAGGTGGGTGCTCTACGGCTTCGACGAGAATATCGTCTTGAGTTCACTCATATCCGCTGATGACCAGCAGGCGCTGGCGCGCCATGGGTTTGTGGACTAACGAAGCCAGGAACGTCTTCCCGTGCGGCAGTTGTTTTCCCGACCCGCTTCAGGTCATAGATTTCGTCGCCGCGAACCACGCGGTCTGCAGAGCGGCTGCGTAACGTTTGCGGCGGGCCATAAGACGCCCCACTCGGGCCATGGCCGAGGCGGCTGAGCGCCGGATGCCCAAGACCAGCGCCGGAAGGCGGCCGTACAGCGTGACAATCGACGAGCGTTTGCCCGAACTTGAAGACATGCTAAAAGATGCGCCATGGCCGCGCCTCAGCAAATGGTGACGCCCCGGCGCATCTTCGTGATGGGCGACCCGCAGGCGCCGATGGCCAAGGTGATGGCCGTGCTCGCGTCGCACGCGTTGCTCGGCGCGGACGGCCGGCTGGTCGACGACGTCGTGCTCGTGTCGATCGGCGATCACTTCGACTATGACCTCGATGATCCGGTGGGCGCGGGCGTGGAGGGGCTCCGCACGCTGCGCTGGCTGGCCAGCCACGATCCGGCGCAGGTGCGGCTCCTGTTCGGCAACCATGACGCGGCGCGGGTCATGGAGCTCGCCGGCCTCGACGACGTGCGGTTCGCCGCGGCGCGCGCGCTCGGGCGCTCGATCAAGGAGACCAGGCGGCGTGAAGGCGCCGAGGCCGCCGCCCGGCGCCAACGCGACGAGTTCGCAGCGCAGTTCCCCGATGTGGCGACCCCGGGGCTCGCGGCGCGCGATTACGCGTCGTTCAGCGAGTCCCAGCGCGAGCTCGTCATCGAGCTGCTGCTCTGTGGGCGCTTTCATCTCGCGCTCTCGGGCGTGCTGCCCGACGGCCGCGCTGTGTTGCTGACCCACGCGGGCGTGACCACGCGCGAGCTCGCGATACTGGGCATGCCGGACGAGCGCGACCCGCATCGGCTGGCGGCGGCCCTCGAGCGACAGTTGCGCGCCGCGGTCGACGCGCGGCGCGCCGAATGGCAGAGCGGCGCGCGCACGCCACTTTCGCTCGAGCCTCTCCACATGGCAGGCGCCGCGGGCAACGAAGGTGGCGGCCTCCTCTATCATCGACCTGCGCACGTCGATCGCGCAGGGGGCGATCCGGCATGGGAGCTCGATCCGGCGCGGCCGCGGCGCTTCGAGCCGCGTTCGCTCCCGCGCGGCCTGCGGCAGGTCGCCGGTCACACCGGTCACAGGAAGTGCAAGGCGGAGCTCGGTCACGACTGGCTCACGGCCGCAGCGCACCAGAAGGAGATCGGAGGGATCCGCACGCTGCGCGTCGACGGCGACGTCGTCACGTACGACCTCGGAATCCTGGACGATCGACCCGGAGCGACCGACCTCTACCTGATCGACGGGGAGATGCGGTTTACCGCGGCCGCCGATTACGCATTGCTCCCGCTCGCCGAGCTGATCGTCCCCGCGTGAAGCCCGATGCGCGTGTTTGCCGATCTCTCCTGGCGCCGAGCTCGCCCGGAGATCGAGCAACGGGTAACGGGTAAAGAGACGCCATGCCCCCGGACGAACAGCCCACCGGAACGGTCGTGTCGATATGGCGCTATCCGGTCAAATCGATGCAAGGCGAGGAGATCGACGAGGCGGAGATCACGGACCGCGGCGCGATCGGCGACCGGGCCTACGCCGTCCTGGACCGGGAGACGGGGCACGTCGCGAGCGCCAAGCACCCCGGCAAGTGGGGCGCGCTGCTCGCGTGCCGCGCGGCCTTCGCGGCGCCGCCGCGCCCCTCGGCGCCCTTGCCGCCCGTGTGGATCACGCTGCCGGACGGCGTCGTGATCAGCAGCGCGCAGCCGGACGTGGATCGGGCGCTCTCGCGCGCCCTCGGCCGCGACGTGGCGCTCGTGAGCCGGCCGCCCGACGCGGCGACGCGCGAGGCGGATCGGTCGCCCGCGGACGGCTCCGCGGCGCAGGCCACGATCGTCGAGGAGCCGATGGCGCTCGCCGCGCCGGCCGGCACGTTCTTCGATGTGGCCGCCATGCACGTGCTGACCACGGCGACGCTCGACCACCTGCGCGATCTCCACCCCTCGGGGCGCATCGAGGTCCCGAGGTTCCGCCCGAACCTCGTCGTCGCGACGGCCGCCGGCGAGCGCCGCTTCGTCGAGAACGGCTGGATAGGCCGCTCGCTGGAGATCGCCCAGGAGGTCCGCCTCGAGGTCATCGATCCCTGCCCCCGCTGCGTCGTCCCCACGCTGACCCAGGGCGACCTCCCGCGCGATCCTGGCCTCCTGCGCGCGCTCGCCCGGCACAACGCGGTCGCGAGCGCGACCGTCGCCCCCGGCGTCGTGTTCCCGGCGGTCGCCGGGGTCTACGCGGCCGTGCGCCGCGAGGGCGCGATCCGCCGCGGGGCCGCCGTCCAGCTGGGCGGAGCGGCCCCGTCCCCGCCCCGCTGAGCGGCCCTGCCGCGAGTCCCCTCGCTCTCCCTCCGCGCTCCGCGCGTGCGGCCAGGCCGCGCCCCACGGAGCGCCGGACGAAGCGACGGCCGATAAGGCGCGCCCAGCGCGCCAATCTACCCACATCGCCGCCTGCGTCCTCACCGGAGAACTCGCGCGCTCACCCGCGACCACGGATCGCCACCCTCGCAGCAAATCGCGCAGAATGCAGGCCGAGCTCGCTCGATCCGCCGAGCACAAGAGCTCATCCACCAACTCACGTGGTCTCACTGGGGTGGTGTTTTCATGTCCATTCAGGATCCCTCGCGATCCACGCCAGTCGCGCAAACATCATATCGGATTGGATCACGGGCCGTCCTCACGTGATTGTTTCACTCAGAGAGGCGCGCTGCCCGTGTCAAGCCGATAGCACGACTGTGGCCGCGGATTTGCTCTGAAGGCAAAGACACTCGCGAGGGTGCGTGGACGGCGGCACGGCGCGGCGATCGCGAGCGATCATCGCCCGGATCCGCGAGCGAATTGGCCGTCAAGTTACATCAGCAGCGGAGAGGCTGGCGGCGCTTGCGGCCTCTCCTTGACAGCGCTCCGTCTCGCCGCGCCCTGGCTCCTGAGGGGGGTGGTGCGGCGCTCTCCGACATCGGGGGAGATGGGCGCATCGGACCGAGCCAGGAAAGGAAGATCCAATGAAGCGCTTCAAGTCACACCTCACCGCGGCTGCCCTCACCGCAGCGTGCGCGTTCGCGCCCGGCTGTCTGAGCCTCGACGCCGGTGACGAAGCGGGGCCGACCCCGACCGCCTCGGGGACGCTGACCGTCGCCGTCGCCAATGGCGAGGCGCGGTACATGCTGGAGCGAGAAGATGGGGTGTTCGTGCGCCTCGACCTGGGCTCGATGACGGAGACGGGGCCGGGCGCCGAGCCGTCGACCGACTGGCGCACGGCGAGCGGCTCCCCGGTGGACGTGTTCGGCACCGTGACCGACGACGGCATGATCGTTGTCGACACGATGCGGCCGGCGGAGGGCATCGGCGAGCTGACGAACGCGCTCGTCACGACGGGGACCAAGCGCGTCCTGGTGCTGCGCGTGCAGTTCAACGGCGGCCAGACGATGGGCACGGAGCAGGACGTGCGCAACATGATGGCCGGAGCGGCGACCCACCTGGCGGGCTCGTCGTTCGGCAAGATGCAGCTCGAGTACGACGTCGCCGGCCCGTTCAACATCACCTTCGGCAAGTGCGACGACTACGACCGATGGCAGAACGAGGCCAGGACCGCGGCGAAGAACGCCGGCTTCAACCTGAGCGCGTACCAGCACTACATGGTCCTGGGGAACATGGATTGCGGGTACGCCGGCATGGGCGCGCAGCCCGGCAACGCCACCTGGATGGCCGGCCTCTGGCCCGAGGTCGTCGTGCACGAGCTCGGCCACAACTTCGGCCTGTGGCACGCCTCCTCGCGGACCTGCCGCAACGGCGGGGCGACGGTGACGATGAGCAACGACTGCACCTTCGACGAGTACGGCGATATCTTCGACCCGATGGGCGACGGCATGAAGCAGCACTATAACGCCAACTACAAGGTGAACCTCGGGTGGATCCCGTCGTCGCAGGCCCAGACGGTCACCGCCGACGGGACGTATACGCTCGCCCCGTTGACCGAGGCGAGCTCCGGGACCCAGCTCCTCCGCGTCAAGGGCCCGAACGACATCATGTACCAGATCGAGTTCCGCCAGCCGGCGGCGACGAACGTCGTCGACTCGCGCAACCTCTCCACGAAGGGCGTGCTCGTCCATGCGTTCTTCACGCAGTCGCGGGAGAGCGGCCGGGCGCACCTGCTCGACATGGTCCCCGGCGGGAACTTCAGGGACGCGCCGCTCCTCGTCGGCGCTTCTCATCAGCTCTTCGGGACGAACGCGACGCTGAAGGTCCTCTCCGTGTCGGCCACGGGCGCGCAGGTCCAGATCTCCGGCCTGGGGGGCGGCACGACCGACCCCGGCGGCGGCACGACCGACCCCGGCGGCGGCACCGGCGGCACCACCGGCCAGAGCCTGGCGGCCCTCCATTCCGGCAAATGCATGAGCGTCAACGGGGCGAGCCTGAACAGCGGCGCCACCGTCGTCCAGCGGCCGTGCACCGGGGCGAGCGATCAGCAGTGGCAAGTCGAGATCATCAGCGGCACCACGGCGACCGTGAAGAACGTGAACAGCGGAAAGTGCGCCGACGTGCAAGGGTCCAGCCGGAACAACGGGGCGAACATCACGCAGGCGGACTGCAACAGCAGCAGGAATAGCCAGAAGTGGGACCTCATCGATCGCGGCAACGGCGTCGTCTCGCTGCGCTCGGTCAACAGCGGAAAGTGCGTGGACGTCTACGGGGCCAGCACCGCCGACGGCGCCAGGCTCGCCCAGTACACGTGCAACAACGGGACGAACCAGCAGTTCCGGCGGCAGTAGCGCACCTCGCTTCGATGAACCGTATCGCCCTCGGGCTCGCGGCCGCCGCCGCGGGCCTCGCCCTCTCCGCCGCCACGCCCGCGCGCGCCAACGGCCGA
The DNA here is from genome assembly GCF_051530205.1 of Sorangium sp. So ce327. Classification (NCBI taxonomy): domain Bacteria; kingdom Pseudomonadati; phylum Myxococcota; order Polyangiales; family Polyangiaceae; genus Sorangium; species Sorangium sp. So ce327. The sequence continues at coordinate 9,699,161 of NZ_CP150330.1, forward strand.
TACCCCACCGCCGGCCAGATCCTCGTCGATCCCGCCGATCCCCAGCACATCGTCGTCCGCGCGACCTACGGCGTCCTCACCACCCACGACGGCGGCGAGCGCTGGTCATGGATCTGTGAAGCGGCCATCGGCTACAGCGGCTTCGAGGACCCGATGCTCGTCGTCACCGCCGACGGCTCGATCCTCGCCGGGCTCTTCGACGGGCTCAGCGCGACGCACGACCGCGGCTGCGACTGGCGCATCGCCGAGGGCGCGCTCGCCGGGCGCAACATCGTCGATCTGTCGATCGATCGCGCGGATCCCGCGAGCGTCCTCCTGCTCGGCTCCAGCGTCATGGCCAGCGACGCGATCTTGACGCAGGTCTGGGAATCGAAGGACGACGGACGGACCTGGAGGCAGGCCGGGGTCGATTTCCCGAGCACGTTCCTCGGCGTGACCCTGGACAGCGCGCCCAGCGATCCGCGGCACATCTACGTGAGCGGGCGGCGCAATGGCCCCACGTTCGAGGGGATCGTGCGGCGCTCGGACGACCGGGGCGCGACCTGGGAGGAGTTCGACGTCCCTGGCAGCGACGATCGCAACCTGCCGTACCTCGGCGCCGTGGACCCGAAAGACCCTGACGTGGTGTACGTGCGCCGCGACGGCGACGGCGCGGACGCCCTGCTGGTCTCGCGGGACGGGGGCGTCACGTGGCGCGAGGTGTTCCAGGCGGCGAGCCTCCTCGGCCTCGCCCTCTCGCCCGACGGGACCGAGATCGCGGCCGGCAGCGATCTGGACGGCCTGTGGGTCGCGCCGACGGATACCCTGGAGTTCACCCAGGTTGGGCAGCTCGGCGTCCGCTGCCTCACCTGGACGGCGCGGGGCCTCTTCGCCTGCGCCGACGAGCCCGTGGACGGCTTCTCCGCCGGCATTTCCACGGACGGGGGCAGGACGTTCTCGCCGCTCATGACGCTCGACCGGCTCTGCGGCCCGCCGGAGGCCTGCGGGGGCGACAGCTCGACCGGCCGGACCTGCCCCGGGCTCTGGCGGGCGACAGCGCGCTTCGTCGGCGCCGGGGCCTCGTGCGAGGCCGGCGCCGGCCCGGGCGGCGCCGCGGGCGCGGGCGGGAGCGAGGCGACCGCCGGCGGGGGCGAGGCCGGCGCGGGCGCAGCCGAGCCGAGCGCCGGCGGCGGCTGCTCCTGCGGGGCGTCGGGCGGGGGGCGCGCCGGGGCGCTCCTGAGCTTCCTCGCCGCGGCCGGCGGCGCGCTCCTGCGCGCGCGGCGGCACGGTCGCCGCCGCGCTCAGGCGCCGGGAGCGCGGTGACGGCCCGGGCTGTTCCCGCGTCGGGTGCTGGCGTTTGGAGCTCCTAACGCGCCTGCACGTAGAGCGAGAACGGGATATTGCCCTCCCCGCCGGCGAAGGTCGCGTCGGGGACGTCGATCACGAACTCGTGCGTGCCGGCGCTCGCGGCGCCCCACGGGACGATCCGGGTGTCGATCACGTCGCCAGGGCACCAGTTGCTGAACGACTGCCACTCTTTGTCCGACCGCGGGGACGCCCCGTAGATGCCGTTGCCCTGGGTGTTGTACTTGCGAAACGGCTCGCACGACGTGCGCCCGGGCTTGTACTGCAAGGCCAGCTCGCCGTCGACGTACACGTAATGGTCGCGGCGAATGTACTCCTCGCCGCCCTGGTTGGCGCCGTGATTCGACGTGATCAACACGAGCTGTGCATTCTGTGTATCCGCCGGCAACTCGAAGCTGACGGTCTTGCGGGTCGTGCCGACCTTGTCGCTCGCGCCCGTGGCGTAGTTGTTGAATTCTTCGCTGATCGCCAGAGGCAGCAGGACGCTGAAGTCCTGGGCCTCCCGCGTGCTGTCGGTGTAGAGCAGCAGCGATCCGAGCTGCGTGTCGTTGCGACCAGCGCACCCGGGGACCTCGTCGTTCGCGGCATAAGGCACGCCGAAGATGCCCAGTTCGAACCAGAAATCGTGTTTGGCCAGGAGGTCGGGGTCCTTCAAGATCGGCACGAGGTTGCTGGCCTCCCATTCGTACGGGACCGTCTTCGGCTGCTTGTTCATGTCCATGAACGGCGTGACGAACCGTGCGATCTCGATCCGGTCGACCTCGCCGGGGACGTAGGTCTGAGCGCCCTTGGGGACCAGCGCCAGGTTGACCGAGCCGAGTCGGTCGTAGTTGTCGCACAGCGCTCCCACGACCACGCGGACCTTCAGGGTGGTCTGGATCTTGGCGAGCAGCTCGTCGGTCAACCTGGTCGCAACCAGCGAGTTGTTGTGGCGGATCACGCCGTCCGGGATCGGCTCGTCGACGGTCTCGGCGTAGCCGTCGTAGAACGTGATGTCCTCCAGCACCGGGACCTCCTCGGGCTCCCGGGACGGCTCGTCGCCGCTGCCGCCGCTGCCGTCGCCGCCAGTGCTGCCACTACCGCCACCGCCGCCCGTGACGCCGCTGCCCGCGCTGGTCCCGGTCGCTCCGCTCGTGCTCCCGTTGCTCTCGGAGGTCCCGGCGCCTCCGCCGGTGCCCGCGTCAAAGCGCCGTTCATCCGTGCACGCGGCGAGCAGGGCCAACGGACAGAGGTAGGGGATCGCGCGACGCAGGTTCATTCGTCGAACTTATCAGATCGCCCGCTCGATGTCGTGCTGGAGCGGGGGCGGAGGTCGAGAGATCCGGGGGCGCGTACCAGGCCGAGCATCTCCCTCCGAGCTGGAATTATCCAGCGTGGCAAGCGCCAGACTCACGTCGAGATCGTCCCGGCGAAACCGATGCCCGTGGATAAACTTCAGGAGCTACTCGACCAGATCAACGTGAAGAAGGAAGGGGCGTGATGACAGACGAGAGGGGACCGCTTGTTGTCAGGTTGGACCTGGGCGACTTCGGAGAGCAAGAACAATTCGAGGCTCACGCCAAGGGGTATCTGAGCACGGCATCCGTGTTGCTACCGAGCGGCGGGAGGATCCCTGTGTTCTTTTACGACACCGTCCGTTTAGCGCAGGATCTGGAGTCGCAAAAAGAAGCAGGGCGCCCGTTCATCGCCGAGCCCGGGATGATTGTCCTCGACGAGGTGACCCGCACCAACATGGAGAATGCGATAGAGCACCTCGCCGAGGAAGGATTTTTTGACCGCTTCCTCCCCAGCGAGTAGACGTGAACGTGACGCGGCACGGTGGCCTGTCGCGACGACACATCCAGCGACCGTGACGGATAGCTGGCCTACGGCCTCGCCTTCCCGCTCGTGGGACGATCCCGACCGAGGTTCGGCCAGCCGCGCTCGCCGGCGCGGGAGCGCCCGACGGCGCGGAGCCAGGCCGCCGCGCCGATCGCGACGGCGGCCAGCGGGGCGCTCCACCCCGGACCGCCGGCGGCGGGCGGCGCCGCGCTGCAGCGGACCATCTGGTCGTCGGCGCACTCGGGCGAGAACCCGTGCGGAGGGATGGGGTTGCAGGTCGACGTGGAGAGATCCCGAGGGGGGTAGATCTGGCAGATGCCCGCGATGTCGTCGTCGTGCAGCGTCCGGAAGTTCATCGGATCCGCCCTGTCGTACCTCGAGTGCATGGTCGCCTCGGGGCCGGCCATGCTGTGGTCGAGGCCCAGGAAATGCCCTGCCTCGTGCGTGACGATGGCGAGCAGATCTTCCCTCGGCGCGGCGGAGTCGTCCCCGACGGTGAAATCGTAGAGATCGGTGTTGATCTCCATGTCGGCCCCCCAGAGATTACCGGTCTTCCTGTCGAACTGCACCGTCGTGAGCGCGAGCATCTCGCTGTTGTGCCCCGAGCTCGCGAGCCACTCCAGATCGCGGAAGACGACCACGTTGGCGTTGCCCGGCACGAGGCCATCGACGATCCTTGTCTTGCCGTCTCTGGCGTTGAGCTCCACCTCTCCGCAGGCGACGGGCCCGAGGTTCTGGACGCGGAGCCCCGGCGTTCCCCCGTCGCAGGGCGCCTGCATCCACGTGTCGAACGCGGCCTCGAGCACGTCGGAGATCTCCTGGTAGGAGATCTCGCTGGACGCGTCCTCCTGGATGCTGAAGCCGATGCAATCGCCCGCCCAGCGGAGCGGCTTGCATTCGCCGACCGGCTGGTCGTCCTGCAGGCAGAGCTCCGACCTCTTGCAGGTGTTCGAGCGGCAGTAGGCCGACGCCTGCTGCGCGCTCGCCAGCACGGCGAGGGCGGCCGCCACGCAGGAGCACCATGCACGCTTCATCGACATCGACTCCTCCACGATCGGTTGACCCTACGCCGACGGTAGCAGCGCGCGGCGGGCGCGTGGGGATTTCGCCGGCGGGGCCCTTGCCGCCCGCTGGCCTTCCGCCATCCTGAGGTGATGGGGCATGCTCGTGGGTGAGGCGGGCGGCGGAGCCGATCCAGCGCAGGGCGGCGCGGCCTCGGTGCAGGACAGCGCGGCCCCGGCGCAGGACAGCGCGGCGGCGCAGGACAGCGCGGCCCCGGCGCAGGGCGGCGCGGCGGTGCCGAGCTTCCTGTGCGACGCGATGCTGGGCGGCCTGTCGCGCTGGCTGCGCGGCGCGGGCTACGACGCCATGTTCGAGCATGGCATCGACGACGGCGATCTCGTGCGCCTCGCGCAGCAGACCGGCCGGGTGCTGCTGAGCTCCGACGCCGGCGTGTTCGAGCGGCGCTCCCTGCGCACCGCGGCCGTGCGCGGGCTCTACGTGCCGCGCGGGCTGCGGCCGACGGAGCAGGCCGGCTTCGTGCTGCGGGAGCTCGGGCTGCCCGTGCGGGACCCCCGCTGCATGGCGTGCGGCGGCGCGCTCGCGGCCGCCCCGAAGGACAGCGTCAGGGATGCGGTGCCGGCGGTGGTGGCGGATCGCCACGACGAGTTCTGGCGGTGCGATCGATGCGGCAAGGTCCTGTGGAAGGGCAGCCACTGGGGCGGCATCGTCGCCGGCGTGTCCGCCGCGGCCGGCGTGGCTGCCGCGACCGAGGCCCCTGCACCATCGGCGGGCGGCCGAAAGCCTCCGCCGTGACGCGGCGGGCGGGCACGCCTTCCCACCCGGCCTCGGTGAGGCGTCCGCCCTGACCGTCGGCGCCGGCGCGCCGTCTTCGCCAATGGCAGTGCGAGCAAATCGTCGCCGTCCCCCTTTCGCGGGTGTGGCTCTCGGGCACCGACCCGTCGATGCTCGCATACAGGGTGATACCAAAGTACGAATGCGAGGGAGACTACGGCTGCGAATCTCTGCCACGATGCCGGCAGGGCTACATACCTGCCGTGAGTCATCGTTGCATCATCAACGACTGCGGGAAGGCGAAGTGCCCCACGTGCCCGGACTTCGTGAACGAGCTCCTGCAGAACATCGTGATACGAGCGTGGTGCTCCTCTGTTTGCGTCAAGACCGGGACCTCGCCGCCCGAGGTCGTCGCCGTCGGTGCCGGCGCCATCTCGGCGCTCAGGAACGTCTACTTCGGCCCCGTCTGTGTGCCGTATCCGTGAGCAGGAGAGACGATACCGTGAAGCCTACCCAACCGCGAGAGCCGCGCACCATCCGTCGAAGATCGGACCCTGACGACAAGGAGGGCGAGGCCCTCAACAACGCCTTCGACCTGTTGCGTGAGATGACCTCGGCCCGCAGGCTGTCGACCCTCGTGAGACGACCGACGCGCGCGGAAGTCCTCCTGGCGGCCGACGACTACATCGCGTATTTCCCGCTCGATGAGCCCCGCGAGCGAGCGCGAGAGCTCCGGGAGGCGGTCCTTACCTGGAGAGAGGGCGAGGAGGTCCCGCAGGCAGTGTACGAGGCGGCCCGGCGTTTCTGTCTCTCGCTCGGCATAAGGGTGCCCGCCGGCGGCTGGGAGAACGACGACGGCTACCAGGTCCGGGCGATGGATCGCGACACAGACGACGCGGCGCCGCCGCCCGAAGCGGAAGCCGTGGGCGCGCCGCGGGGTTACGGCGACGCGTCGAAGAAGGCGGCCCAGCTGGCCCAGGCACTCGCGGGCGCAGTGAACGTCGCTGAGCTGCTCGCCTCGCCCTCGCTGTGGGCCAAGGCGACGTCGTGGCCATCGCGAGAGCATCTGGTCGAGCATACGGACCAGCTGCTGTCCGCCTTCGGAACGGCGCTCGATCAACAGAAATTCTCCGCGCCCGCTCGGAGACTTCGCGGGCTGCTCTCGGCCTGGGAACCGGGGCCCGAGATCCCCGCCGACATCTCCAAGGCCGCCCGCGAGTTCCTCACCGCACTGGGAATTGAAGAGCCTCCCGGCGGGTGGGACGCGCCCGAGGGGCCGCTGGAAGGACCAAGCAACGACAACGCATAAGGCCTGCTCGCCGGCGGCGCTGCACGTGACGAGAGCAGACGAGGCGCGATGGAAGTTCCCGGCGCAGACGGCGACATGGGAGCGGCCGTCAACACAGCGGCTGGTCCTGGGGCGAGGCGATCGTCCTACCCTGTTCCCGACCGGTCAGGGGAACCGGTCGCGGCGCTCCCGCGCCGAACCTACCGCGAGAAGCGCATCATCTCGGCGGCGAAGCCGTCGCTGCCTCGGTTCGCCTTGTCGCGCGTCTCGTCGAGCACATCCGCGATGCCGCCCAAACCCTCCGGGCCGATCTCGAACGTGACGCGATCCAGGGTGAGCTGCTCGTCATCGGCATACGCGATGCCAATCGAGGGCCCGCCGGAGCCCCCGCCGCCGTAGCCGCCCATGCCGCCCCAGCCGCCGTAGCCTCCTCGGCAGGCGTGTTCGCCGCCCATGGGCGGATCCAGCCCCGGCGGGCCTCCTTGCACGCCCTGCCCGCCGAACTGGCCTCGGCCCCCTCGACCTCCGCCGCCGCCCGGACCCGTGATGACGCGCGTTTCCCGCAGGGTCAGCTTGCTGCCCGCGTGGGCGAGGATCGCGATGCTCGCGCCGCCCGCAGCGCCGCCGTAGCCGCCCTTGCCGCCGCAACCGCCGCCGCCGCCCGAGCCTCCCGAGGCGCCGCCCAGCGCCGCGTTGCCGCAGGCGCTCCGGCCCCCCGGCGCGCCGCCGCCCCCTCCGCCCCCCTGGCCAGGCACTCCCGTGCCGCCCTGGCGGCCGGGCACGCCTTCCCATCCGGCCTCGGTGAGGCGTCCACCGTGGCCGGCTGCGCCGGGCTCGCCCGGCGCGCCGTCTGCCCCACGGCGGCCGTCCTCACACCGGGCGCCGTTCTTTGCGCCCGCGCCGCCCAGGCCTACGTCGCTAGAGTTCGAGGCCGTCAGCGGCTTGCCATCCTCGGCATCACCACCGCGGTCCGGGGTCCCGTCGCCCCCTTTGCCGCCCGTCGACACCATGTCGCCGCACACGGTCGTCACGGCGGGCGCACCGGCCACAGTCGCTGCCGAGCAAGCGTCCCTGCCGATCGCTCCGATCTCCCCGTATGCTGGCTGCGGATCGACGTAGACCGCATCCTCGCCGTGCTTTCCTCCCCCGCCCCTGTCCGCCTTGATGACGCTCCGAAGCACCTCCACGACCGCGCCCGGCTCAAGCCTCATCGCGATGGAGGAGCGATCCGGCTGCAATCTGCGCTGGTGGTCCACTTGCATGTCCACGATCGTCGATACGCCGTCGGTGACCCCCTCGCCGTCGTCCTGCGCTGCCACCACGGTGATCGGGGCCCCCCCCTCGTCTCCTGAATAGAGGATCGCCGGCTGGTTGGCCGGCCCTTCCGTGTAGTGTCTCCATCTCGACCAGCAAGCGAACCCGCCCCACAGATCGATGCCGGAGTGCAACGTGAGGCCCTCAGCGTAAGAGTCGGTGCATGCGAACACCCGCCCCCGAGCACGCGGGGCGAGCGCGACCGCAAGGGCGAGCGTCTTCACCGGTTTCTCCATCGTACCGGGATTACTGTCGTCTCCAAACGACCGGCTCGCGAACACCCCGCACCCGGCCTGCACGCGCAGCGCGGCGAGCCCCTCGATACACTCCTCCTCCGAGGGCGCGGCCGCAGGCTCCGGATCGCAGGCGCCCCGCTCCGCGCACGGTGGGGTGAACGGCTCCGTCCCGCACCCCAGGGCGGCTGGAGAGGACAGCAGCACGATCCATGCAGCGGCTGTGATCTTCATGATCCTCTCTCCCTGATCATTCCCGTGAAAACGACCTCATTGGGGCGGCACAATCAGCTCGGGGAACTTCCAGAGGACGGCCGTCTGGCCGTTTTCCCCTTTGGCGTTGTCGTCGTTCGGATCGCCTCCAACTCCCCCGGCACCAGGGGCTCCCCAAGTCCAGTTGGCGCTCGCCGTGAGGTGAACGCTGCTGTCCACGAGCGCGATGGTGACGGAAACGCCTCCGAGCCCCCCGCCGCCATGGCCGCCTTTGCCTCCGGTGCCACCCGGCCCCCCCTCGCATGCATAGTAGGCCGAGGACACGATACCTCCACGGGGGCCCTCTACCCCGCCCCGGCCACCGTCTTGCCCCCTCCCTCCGTTGCCGCCGCGACCCCCATCGCCGGTGATGATGTCGGTCTTGTCCACCATGACGTGAGCATGCAAGGCGATGATCCCGAAGCTACCACCTCCATAACCGCCGCCTTGGCCACCGCGCCCCCCGCAGCCTCCACCCCCGCCCGAGCCACCGGACGGTCCGCCTTGCGGATCCACAGGGCGGCACTGTCCGTTCGTTCCGACGCCGCCCCCGCCGCCACCTCCCTGGCCGATCCTCCCGTTCTGGCCGTCTTGTCCCGAGAAACCCTGCCAGCCGCGCGCGCTGATGGTTCCGTACTTGAGCGGCTCCTCCACTCCCTTCCCGGCTCCGATCCCGTTCGCGCCGGGCCCGCCATTGTCGCCCCACTCGCCGGGTGTACAGCCCATTGGCCCGCCCTTTCCCCCCTTACCGTTGTGCATCGCGCCAGCCCATGGTGCCGGTGCGCCTGGCTCACCGTCGCCGCCCGCGGCGACGTCGCCGTCGCCGCCCGCGCCGCCGATCGAACTCGTCCCGTCCTCGCACACGGTCCTCGCCGGCGGAGCGCCCTCGGTCCAGTCCGCCAGGCACCCGGGCGCGCCCGGATGGCCAGGCGCCCCGTCCGGCGCCCGCCACGGTGCGTCCGGGGGAGCGCCATCGTCCCCCTCCGCCCCATCCGCGCCGTTCCCCGCCAGGATCTCGCTCGACACCACGTCCACCGCGGCGCCCTCCCGCACGATCATCCCGATGGCCGACCCGCTCGGCCGCGTCGCGTCCGCCGCCACGAGCCGCACGCCGAACACCGCCGACGTCGTGCTCGCCTCGCGCGCCTCCACGATGAGCGGCACCCGCTCCGGCCCTGGCGCGATCTCGGTCAAGCGGTCCTTGCCGCCCCAGGACCACGCCGCCGCGGAGCAGTCCCGGCCGCCCCAGATCGCGACGCCCGACGGCAGCGTGATCGCCTCCTCGAAGTCCTCCGCGCACGCGTACACCCGCCGCGTCCCCCCGGGCTCCGACGCCTTCTCCACCGCGCGCCGCAGCGTCCTGACGGGCGCTTCCCTCGTCCCGTCGCTCGCGTCGTCCCCGCGCCGCGCGACGAACACCCCGCACCCGTCCTTCGCCGGGCTCGTCGCGGGATCGCCGTCACACGGCGACGCCGGCAAGACGGGCGGCGTCTCGCCGGGGAGCGGATGGCACGTGAACGTCCTCGCGCAGTCCTCGGCATAATAACACCCGGCGCCCCCCGCGGCGCTCGCGCCGCCGAGCGCGATCATCGCGATCGAACGCAGCCATCCTCGACCTCGCCCCCCGCGCATCCCCATCGCCCCTCCGCAGCTCACCACATGCCCTGAAGGACGAACCCGGCCTGCGTTCCCGTCGTGCTCGGCACCACCTGGACGCGCCCGCGGACCGGCGTCTCGTCGAGGATCCACTTCTCTGCAAGGAAGGAGCCCGCCGTCGCGATCCCGAACACCGCCCCAGTCGCCAGCGCCACGTTGCCGAGCGTGGCGAACAGATCCCGCTCCGCAACGTCGTCGCGGATCTCCACGCACGCCGAGGGCGCGTTCGGCCACCAGCATGTCGTCGGCGTCCAGCCTTGCCGGCGGAGCACCACCTCGCGCTCGGCGGCATCGTCATCAATCACATGGGCCCGCAGCAGGAACACCGTGCCGGCCGCCAGCGCGGCCGTCGCCAGCACCGCGCCCCCGATCCGCAGCTCCGTCAGGGGAAGCGCCTGCCGCGCCGCCGGAGGTGGCGGCGGCGCTGCCGGCCGCGCCGGGCCGGCACCGGCCGCCACCGCCGCGGCGCGCTCCGGCGCGCGAGGCAGCCTCAGGGTCAGCGAGCTGGCCTTGCCCGCCTGCCCGTCGAACGCGCCCACCGCCTCGCTGTGGCCATCCAGCCGCGCCCGCACGGTGTGCTGCCCCGGCTCCAGGAACAGCTCGTACGTCGGCGCCCGGCGACCCAGCGCTTTGCCGTCCAGGAAGACCTCGGCGTCCGGTGGACTCACACCCAGGTAGAGCGTCACCACCCGGCTCTCGGCCTTCAACAATCCTTCTTCCGCGCGCTCCGCCAGCGGGCTGCGGAGCGCGCCGCGGTGTCTCAAGCTCTGCGCCAGGTGGTCTGCCGCGTCTCGATAGCTGCCCAGCGCGAGCTCGCACAGGCCGAGCTCCGCGGCGATCTCGGCGCGCTCCGCGTCGGTCGTCCACGCCGCGTCGGCCGCCTTCAGCGCCGCCTCGTACGCCGCCTCGGCCTCGGCCCATCGCCTGGCATCGCGCGCCTGCCGAGCACGGCGCAGCAGATCCTCCGCGGTCGACCTCTCATGCGACCCCGCAAGCCCATGGGGATCCTGCGCGCTCGCCACGCCCTCCAGCGCCACGACGACGCCGAGAAAGACGCACGGCAGGACGGAGAGGAGCGCATGGCGCACGCCACGCTGGATACTCCTGCATGCAAGCCCATGTCAACGCGCAGGGTCCCGTGACCGCCGAGCCGCCTCGTATATCCGCCTCGTGATCCAGTGAGCTCACGATGGTCAGAAATCGTCCTCAACCACGGGATGCACGAGAATTTCAGCAATGATGATGCAATGCGTGGCTCCGTTCGGAGGGCCTCGGGGACGGAACGAGCACCGCACCCACGACGGCTGCTGGACACCCGCTGAGATCCGCAGCCGGCGGAGGTGTGGCGGCGGAGGCGGAAATCTCACCGAGCCGCTGGTCCTCGCTTCGGGCCCGCCCACCGTAGAGCCACTCGCAGCGCCTCTTGCGAGGACTCGGTCGATTTCTTCGATTTTTTGACCGTCGAGCCAGGCTCGGATCGTCTGCTGGACCGTGGACCGACCAACGCCGACCTGCCCTGTACCCGCGCGCGTGAGATCGCTCATCAGCTACGTTGGCGTGCCCGAGAGGGACCGCGACGACGTCGCGCAAGACGCGATGGTGCGGCTCTGGGAGCGGCGGGAGCAGGCCCGATCGGCCACGAACCCGGGCGCGTGGTGCGACAGCGTCGTCCTGAACACGGCCCGCGATCACCGGCGAGCGTCGCGCAGGCGCGAGGAGGCGCTCACGGGCCTCGACGAGGCGGCGCTCTGCGACGAGCGAGAGAGCCCCGAGGATCACGCCATCGCTCGCCAGGAGGCGGAGCTGGTGCGGCAGTTCATCGAGGAGATCGGCGAGCGGCGCCGCGAGGTGTTCATCGCGTGCGAGCTCCTGGAGCGGCCGATCGCCGACGTCGCCCGAGAGCAGGAGATCCCGCTGGAAACGGCACGAAGTCGCCTGCGCCGGGCCTGGGAGGAGTTCGAAGAGGCGGCGGCCCGCTGGGAAGCGAGGCAACGACGCCGCGGCGCTCGCCGGCTGCGCGCCGCGCTGTTCCCGCCCTGGCTCCTGGAGCGGTGTTCCTTTCGGCGAGGTCGTCCCGCGCGCTGGATGGCGCGAGGCTTCGCCGTCGCCTGCGCGGCGGCGCTCGGTGTGCTTGCCGTGGGCCCGGTGGAGCCCGTCGCGCTTCTCCGCCCCTGCATGGCCCCCCTGCTCTCCAGGAGGACGACCGGGCCGGCGACCGAAAAGACCGCGCGTAACCCCGCCGAGCCGGCGCGCGCGAGCGGCGCGCTGGGCGCGGCGGTGATGGCCCCTCCGGCGCTGGATGGGGCGGTGACGGCCCCTGCCGTCCCCGCCATGCCGACAGGCTGGCCAGCGGCGCAGCGCCCGAGGACCAGCTCCCGCGAGCAGGAGCTGATCGCCCGCGCACGGACGGCCATGGCGGCCGGTGATGCCGTGTCGCTCGTCGAGGCGCGACGCCTGCTGGAGGAGCACGGGCGGCGATTCCCGCGCGGTCGCCTGGCGGGTGAACGCGAGGCGCAGCTGGCCGGGCTCAGGTGATGACCGCGCCATAGGCATCGCTGCGCACACGACGTGCGCCTTCGTCACGGAGGCGGCGCTGGACCACCGTGGTTCGCGGCCTTCGTCGCAGGGGATTGAGCGCCTCCTGAAAGGGCGTCGCGCGCCGAGCGACGCCGGCAGAGGAGCGATCGTGTCCTCGCGCCGACGAGCGTTCGCGCGGAGCATTCACGTTTCACCTGGAGGCGAGTCATGGAGCTTCTGGCGCCGCCCTCGCGAGGGGCGATGACGCATTCCATCAGAACACACGTCTTCTCCGAGGAGTCCGCTCCTCCGGCGCGACACGACAGGACGGCTCGTTCGAGCGCATCCGGCGCGCCTCGCGCCGCGCAGCGGACGACGGCGCAGCCGGGACCTCGGAAGAACGAGGTGAAGCCTGCCGCGAGCCCGTCTCGGGCTCATGCGTTCCAATGCCTCTTTCAAGCAGAGACGATTCGGCGCGTTCGCCGGTGGCTCGCGCGGCTCCGTGTGCCCGAGCGCGATCGGCACGACCTGAGCCAGGACGTCTTCCTGGCGGCGGTCATGAGCTTCGGCAGCTATGACCCCTCGCGCGGCCCGATCGCGCGGTGGCTGAATGGCCTCGCGGTGAACCTGGCTGCGCGTTACCACGCGAAGGCTCCTCGGCGGAACGAGGTCATCATGGATCCCATGGAGCTGAGCGAGGGCGGCGGGAGCGCGACTGCCATCGAGCTCCTGCTCGCAGCGGAGCGGCGGCGCCTGATGAGATCACTCCTCCGGGAGCTGCCGTTCGAGCTGCGTTCGGTGCTGGTCCAGCGCGACCTCCACGAGATCCCCATGAGAGACATCGCCGAGGCGAGAGCGATGCCCCTCAGCACGGCGTACAAGCGGCGCACGAGAGCGCTCCGGGGCGCGCAGGAAGCGCTCGCGAGGCGCCTCGCTGCGGAGGAGGAGCGCACCACGAAGCCCCGGGCTCACGCGCGACCGGGGGCATGGTGAAGCAGCGAGAGAAAGAGCAGCCTCGCGAAACCGGACCCGATCACGGGCAGGCAGCTCGCGCAGCCTCGCGACCGGATCCGGTCGCCGGCAAGCAGCTGGCTACAGGCACGTGTTATCGACGACCACGCCGGTCTCCTGGAAGCGCAGGGTCCCCGGCTCCCCGTCGAGCGTGACGGTGATATCCATGTCGATGATGCACGGGATGCCTGTGTTCGGCTCAGCCTCCCACGACATCGTCCCGGTGGCCCCGGTCACGGCATACGTGCGCTCGTCGGCGGGCGGCATGCCCGGCCCGGTGCAATCGCCCATCTGATCGGTGAGCGCCACGTCCAGCACGCCCCAGAAGTCCTCCAGCTCGACCCCGGCATAGCGCGGATCGCTGTCGGCGAACGCCGCGATCGAGATCGCCAGACATCGATCTTCTCGCAGGTCGGCGTGGTGCACGTAGACACGGTCGTGATCGGCGATCACGTAATCTGCGCTTGCGCAAACCGTATCCCTCGACGCGTTCACCCCGGCCGCGTGTGCCATGCACTCATTGCAATAGGTGCGCTGATCGCACCCGCAGACCCCCTGACATTCGTCCGGACATTCCCCGACCCTCGGCCTCGACGTGCATTCGCCCTGCGCCTCTGCCGAGCACGTCGTGTCGGGCGTCGCGCAGTGCTCCGTCTCGCCGCAGGTCGCTCCCGCGCTCCCTCCGCAGGCGACCGGCGCAGCGCCTCCGCTTCCGCCTCCGCCGGTCGCACCGCCGCCAGCGCTGCTGCTCGTGCTGCCGCCCGCGCCGCCCATGCCGCCCGCTCCGATCGGGGACACATTTTCATCATCGCCGCAGGCGGCGAGGAGCAGTCCGCACAGCACGGAGCCAAGGAGTTCACGTCTCATGAACGGACTATGCCATGACCGCTCGCCGGAGAGGAGCGGCCACGGCGCTGTCATGGCCCCGCCTATCCCCGAGGCGCCTGGCCCTCCGCGGGGGCGCCCCCGCGCCGCCGCCGGCGGAGCGCGCCGGCCAGCGCCAGCGCGATCGCCGCGAGCGGCGCTCCGAGCGAGCCGTGCGCGCCGGCCACGGTGCAGCCGCACCCGCTGTCCGCGCCGGAGCCGCCCGCGGCGGCCCCGCCCGAGCCGCCGCCGCCCGAGCCGCCGCCGACACCGTTGCTGCTGCCAGCCGTGGCGCCGCTGCCGACCGGATCGGTGAGGCCGCCGCCCGCGCCGGAGTCCAGGCCCGCGCCCGTCGAGCCGCCGGTCCCGCTGGCCGCCGTCGTGCTCGTGTCCTCCACGCAGGCGCCGCCGGCGCAGGTCTGCCCGCTCGGGCACACCGCCCCAGCGCACGCGTCCACGCACGTGCCCGCGTCGCAGCGCTGGCCAGACGGGCACTCGACGCCAACGCAGGCCGACTCTCTGCAAAGCCCGCTCGCCTCCTCGCACGCGAGCCCGCTCGGGCACGGCGTGCACGGGCACTCCGGCTTGCACACGCCGCCGTCGCAGACCGTGCCCTCCTCGCACGTCACGGTGCTGCACGGGTCGACGCACACCCCGACCCGGCACACCGTCGGCGAGGGGCACTCCACTCCATCACAAGGCGCGCGGCACCGCCCGCCGACGCACACCTGGCCCGCGTCGCAGGCGACCTCGGCGCAGGCCGGCTCGACACAGAACCCCGCGGCATTACATGCCTTGTCCGAGGAGCACACGAACTCGCCCCTGCCGCACGCCTGCACGCACACGCCCCGGTCGCACACGTGCTCCGGCGGGCAGAGGTCGCCTTCGTCGGCGGTGCCGTTGCAATCGTTGTCGAGCCCGTCGCAGGTCTCCTGCGACGACGGCACGAGCCCCTGGCAGGTGAGCCCATCCGCCGCGCACTGGGTCACCCCTGGCGCGCACACGCCGGGCAGCCCGGTGTCGCACGGCTCGCCGCCGCCGGTGCAGGTGAGGCCGCTGAAGAAGTAGACATAATCGTTGTAGTCGCCATCGTTGTTGAAGTCGCCAGGCTTCGGGCCGACATCGCCATCCTCGAACGCGACGTAAAACGCGTTCGGCGTCACCGTCGAGGCATAGATGACGGCGGTGACCCAGGGCCCGGGCGTGGAGCAGCCCGTGCACACCTGATTCCAGCGCTGCTCGGAGTAGTGGGTCTGCGCGCCGATGAGGGCGAAGCCGATCTGCCCGCCCGCATAGGCTGGATTGCTCCGGATATCCGTGGCGGTGATGACGGTGCCGACCGAGGAGCCGGCGGGGACGATCTCGTGGATGTCGTCGATCGCCGGCGGCGCCGTGGCAGCGGGGTCGACGTTGTACCAGCCGACCCCGAGGCGAGAGCCTGTCTGCCGGAGCACCAGCTCCGCCGTGAAGCCGCAGAGCGGCGAGAACGTGGACGGCTCGGTGTTCCCATCGGCCTGGTAATCGAGCGCCTCCTCCCGGTTGGCGAACAGGGTGTAGAGCTGGACCTCGTTGTTCATCGAGTCCTGCGGCATGACGCTGCCGTTCGGCTGCGTGACCAGCGCGCTCGCGGGGAGCGACGAGAGGCCGATAAAGAGCGCTCCCGAAAGGCTCAAAGCGTATTTCATCACCTGGTGATACAGAGACGCGCGCCCCAGCGTCAACGGAAACATTCCGTGACAGCAGACAGGCGAAATGTCGGGCGCCCGCCTACAACACCGCTCCGGCCGGCCCGGGCGCTCAGGCGACGCTGCGCGCGGGCCCGGACGCGGGCGCGGCGCCGTAGGTGGCGCGATAGCGCTCGTACCGCTCGAGGAGCTCGCCCGTGGTCTTGGGCATCGGCACGCGCGCGCGCGTGATGTACGAGATCACGTTCTTGCCACGGACGATCAGCTCGACGCCCCGGGCCGCCTGCTCCCGCTCGTGAGGCGAGGCGTCCGCGCCGAGCAGCGGCTGGAAGCCGGCGAGCTTCTCCGCCGACACGACGAACGACGTCCAGACCTCGAAGATGTCGTCGTCGGTGCGCAGCGTCTCGCACTTGATCTTGGCCGCGTGCGCGAACTCGCGGGCCAGGCGGTCCAGCCCGGCGAACATCGGCGAGCCCGCGAAGGTGGCGATCATCGCGTCGCGAATGCCGTCGATCGCCCTCATGCTCTGGGCGATCTTGACATACCGGCTGTTGTAGAACGCCTCGATCGGGAACGAGAACGCCTTGAAGGGCTCGCCCCAGAGCTCGTCGAGCCCCTCCTCGCCGCTGCGGTGGAGCACCATCTTCCCGAGCGTCAGCGCCTCGAGGAGGTGCTCTCCGCACTCGCGCATCAGGGCGTTGTCGGGCTCGATCGTGACCCCGAGCTCCTGGATCTCGACGAGCTTGGTGAAGATATCCGTCGCTCGATTGAAGATCGCGCCCGCGAGCATGGCGCCCTTGACGCGCTTCCGCTGCGGATCGGTCTCCGACTCGAAGGCGAGCCGCGCCTCGTCCAGCCGTTTCCCTGGGACGTTGATGCCGTGCTCGACGTGGTTGAACAGGCGCCGCGTCAGCGCCTCGATGAGGCGCTTCTTCGCGAGCAGCGTGTCGGCCGGCGCCTCGTAGGCCTTGATCCAGTAACCGTAGTAGTAGACCCGCAGCTGGCCGTCGATGATCTGCTTCTTCCCGAGCGGTATCGCGCTTTCCATGGCCCGCCTCCGATCGGCTGCCAGGCGGCGCCCCTGCGCGCGAGGCGCGCGGGGGAGCATGCCCGTGCGAAAGCCGAGTAGCATGGGCGCAAGGCGGCCCGCAAGACGTGAGCGACGCGATCCGGCGGAGTTTTCCGCCGGAAACCGGGACTTAACCGACAGGAAAGACAGCGGCTCGAGGCGTCGCCGCGGCCGAGCGCCGGCCCGCGCGCCCGCCGACCTCGGGGGCTACTGCGCGCACCCCTCGAGCTCGGCCATCATGCGCCAGAAGGCCATGGCCTTGTTCTCGCAGGCGCCCTGGGTCGTGTGGGTGTGCTCGTATTCCGCGTTGCCGGACGTCTCCACGTCGTAACGCGGGTGCTGCATCGGGATCTCGTCGTCGCCCACCGTGATGGTGTGCCGCTCGCCGTCCGCGTGGACGTCGAGGTCCTCGAAGTCATAGAGGATCTTCCCATGATCCCGGCAGAAATCGCGGATCTGCTGGTTGCGCTCCGCGCGGTTCACGCCGTTGTACTCCTCGTCACCGGGCCCCGTCATGTAGATGAACGTGACGTTCGGGAGCTCCTGGCCGAGCGCGTACAGCGTGTCCAGGTAACGCTTCACGTCCTCCTCGGTCTGCTCGACGATCTCGGAGGACCACAACCACATCGACCACCGGATCTCCGGGTGCTCGCTCAGGATGGTGCGCAGCGCCGCGAGCCCCTCCTCGCTCCCCCAGTACTGCTCGCCCAGCACGTAGTTGTTGTGGATCATCTCGTCCCACCCCCGGAAGACGCCCCGCTCGGCGGGGACGTCGCAATACTCCGCCAAAGAATTTCCAGCCGAGGAAGACCAGCGCACGGCGGTGGAGGCGGCCCTGCGTCCGGACAAGACGGAGACGCATCGTACGGCGGGGCGAGGCGTTGCTGCTGATGGCCGACGGCGCAGCCCGCGGCCGCCGTTCCAGCTCGCAGCAGAACGGATCCGCTCGGTGGACTCGCCTCGCAACTACGGGTTTTTCGCGCAGCGGACCCCGATGTAGGGGCGGCGCGTCGTCGCGTCGTGGCTCACGCGGGTGGATGAAAGCAGGTATTGCGCGTCATCCGAGAAGGAGCCGCCCCGCAATACCCGCTCGGCTCCCCCCTCCAAGTTAGCGCAGTCCGTGCAATCTTCGGAATAGTCCGACTTCATATCCAGGGCCCATTCTCGCACGTTCCCGGCCAGGTTGGCCTGCCCCCATCTTCCATCTCCTGCCTTCCGTGATCCGACAGGCAAGATGTCCGTGAACGTACACTTCTCTGGAGTATCCGTGAAGGTGCAGCCATACCCCGCAAAACTCTGGTCGATCGTCTCATCCGTGGGCGACGTCGACCACGGGTACGGCCGCTGCTCGTCTCCGCCCGCCGCTGCGTAGTTCCACTCCGCCTCCGTTGGCAAGCGGCCCCCATCCCAGGCGCAGAACGCGAACGCAGCATACCAGCTCAGGCAGTTCATTGGCAGACTCTCGTTGTCGCCCGCCGTATCCGTCCACGTCCGGAACATCGAGTCGCAGTTTACCTCGTCCTTGAGCAACGCCGCGCTCGAAGCCAGATACCCGTTCCACCTCGAATCCCACCCGCTCCCCTCGATCTTCGGGTGTTTCCCGGCTCCCGGCTCGGGAAAGCTCCTCGGGTACGCATCGACGAACGCGCGGAATCGCCCCACGGTCACCTCGAACCGGTCCAGCAGGAAGTCGCTCACCTTGGCCGGATGCTCGCTGACATTGCTCCGGTTGAAGCTCCCGCCCGATACCGCCGTCGTCGCGCAGCAGCTCTCGTTTCTCATCGGCCCGCACGTCGGTGCCAGGTCGGCGCAGCTCGGAGGTGCCACGCAGGTCCCTCCGCGGCACACCGGCGCCCTGGCGGGGCACGGCGCCTCGTCTTGCCACGCTCCGCGGTCGTCGCACCGCTGCGGCGTGTTCCCCGAGCACCGCGTGTCGCTGTTCGGAGCGCACACACCGCCAGGAGCGCCGCCTGAGCCTCCGCCCGACGTTGCGCCCCCCGATCCATCTGCGCCGCCCGACGTGGCAGTCCCGGCTCCATCAGAGGAGGCGTCAATCCCTCCGCTACCCCCGCCGCCCGGCGCTTGAGCGTCGGTGAAGTCATCGAGGCCGAGCAGCGCCCCGCACGATGCGCCCGTCAGCGCCGGCAACACGGCAAGCAACGCAGAACGAAGATCACGTTTCATAATCCGATTGTACACGCGATGGCGCGGATGTCGCCGCTCGGCTGGAGCCCGGGCGGGCTCAGCGAGCAAAACCCGCGCGAGCGAGCGACGCCGCTCACCGCCGGCCGCCGGCGGGCCCGGGGTCGCGGATCAGGCGCCCGAGCCGGCGCGCTGCGACCGGAAGAAGGCGCGCACGTCCTTGAGGAGGAGCTCTGGCGCCTCGAAGTGCCCGCCATGCGGCATCTCCGTCCACCGCACCAGGTTGGCCCTGCTCTCGACCCAGGCGCGCGGCGAGCGGTAGATCTCCGCCGGGAAATCGGCCACGGCGGTCGGCGCCGCGATCCTCTCGAAGAGATACGGCGGGATGGCCTCGTTGCGGGCGGTCTCGTAATAGAGGTTCGCCGCGCTGGCGATGCTGTTCGGCGCCCAGTAGAACATCGCGTTCGTGAGCAGCAGATCCCTGGCTGAGACATCCCCTCATTTGACCTCGAAGAAATGGCTGAAGAACGCATGCTCGCGGACGATGCGGTCAAAGGCATCTACCAGGCGGCGAAGCCACTCCTCCCGCATCGTGGGGATGCAGTGGTACCAGTACAGCCCCTGGCGATAGAGCGAGTGCGTTCACTTCTTGACCGTGTTGACCTTCAGAGTTCGATCGGCTCGACGCCCCGGGCGGCCTGCTCCCGCTCATGGGGCGAGGCGTCCGCGCCGAGCAGCGGCTGGAAGGCGGCGAGCTTCTCCGCCGACACGACGAACGACGTCCAGACCTCGAAGATGTCGTCGTCGGTGCGCAGCGTCTCGCACTTGATCTTGGCGGCGTGCGCGAGCTCGCGGGCCAGGCGGTCCAGCCCGGCGAACATCGGCGAGCCCGCGAAGGTGGCGATCGTCGCGTCGCGAATGCCGTCGATCGCCCTCATGCTCTGGGCGATCTTGACATACCGGCTGTTGTAGAACGCCTCGATCGGGAACGAGAACGCCTGAAGGGCTCGCCCCAGAGCTCGTCGAGCCCCTCCTCGCCGCTGCGGTGGAGCACCATCTTCCCGAACGTCAGCGCCTCGAGGAGGTGCTCACCGCACTCGCGCATCAGGGCATTGTCGGGCTCGATCGTGACCCCGAGCTCCTGGATCTCGACGAGCTTGGTGAAGATATCCGTCGCTCGATTGAAGATCGCGCCCGCGAGCATCGCGCCCTTGACGCGCTTCCGCTGCGGATCGGTCTCCGACTCGAAGGCGAGCCGCGCCTCGTCCAGCCGTTTCCCTGGGACGTTGATGCCGTGCTCGACGTGGTTGAACAGGCGCCGCGTCAGCGCCTCGATGAGGCGCTCCTTCGCGAGCAGCGTGTCGGCCGGCGCCTCGTAGGCCTTGATCCAGTAACCGTAGTAGTAGACCCGCAGCTGGCCGTCGATGATCTGCTTCTTCCCGAGCGGTATCGCGCTTTCCATGGCCCGCCTCCGATCGGCTGCCAGGCGGCGCCCCTGCGCGCGAGGCGCGCGGGGGAGCATGCCCGTGCGACAGCCGAGTAGCATGGGCGCAAGGCGGCCCGCACGACGTGAGCGACGCGATCCGGCGGAGTCCTCCGCCGGAAACCGGGACTTAACCGACAGGAAAGACAGCGGCTCGCGGCGTCGCCGCGGCCGAGCGCCGGCCCGCGCGCCCGCCGACCTCGGGGGCTACTGCGCGCACCCCTCAAGCTCGGCCATCATGCGCCAGAAGGCCATGGCCTTGTTCTCGCAGGCGCCCTGGGTCGTGTGGGTGTACTCGTATTCCGTGTTGCCGGACGTCTCCACGTCGTAACGCGGGTGCTGCATCGGGATCTCGTCGTCGCCCACCATGATGGTGTGCCGCTCGCCGTCCGCGTGGACGTCGAGGTCCTCGAAGTCATAGAGGATCTTCCCATGCTCCCGGCAGAAATCGCGGATCTGCTGGTTGCGCTCCACGCGGTTCACGCCGTTGTGCTCCTCGTCACCGGGCCCCGTCATGTAGATGAAGGTCACCTCCGGGAACTCCTGCCCGAGCGCGTCGAGCACGTCGAGGTACCGCTGCACGTCCTCCTCGGTCTGCTCGGAGATCTCCGAGGACCACGCCCACATCGAGTACCGGATCTCCGGGTGCCCTCCGAGGATGGTGCGCACGTCGTTGATCCCGGCCTCGGTCGCCCAGTACTGCGCGCCCGGGATGAGGTCGGTGGCGATCATCCCGTCCCACATCAGGAAGGCGCCTTCCTGCTGCGGGACGTCGCAATACTCCGTCTCGAAGGCGTAGGTAGGGGTCTTCGCCTCGATGCTCTCGGCGCCGGCGATGATCTGGAAGCCGTGCGAGCGGTGGGCGTAGTGGAAGACGAAGTCCCCCGACTTGAGCGCCTCGGCGCAGCTCGCCGGGATACCGTCCAGGCTCGCGTGGCGGTGGTCGAAGGTCCGCGCGTTCGCGGGATCGGGATTGGGATCGCCGCCGGACGCCGTCGTCACCCCGCCGCTCGAAGCCGACGCCGACGTCGACGCGCCGCCCGACCCGCTGGTCGCCCCGCCGCCCGACCCGCTGGTCGCCCCGCCGCCCGACCCCGCCGTGGTCGCCCCGCCGCCCGACCCGCTGGTCGCCCCGCCGCCCGTTCCAGTCTGGTCTGCCGGGCTGTCGTCTTCTCCACAGGCCAGCGCGCCGAGAGCGAGGGAGAGACCAGCTGCGATGATAGTTGAATTGCGAAATAATTTGTTCATTGCAGTGTGGATTCTAGACGGAGGCAAGGGGATCGCAATAGCTCTCGCGGGCGGTCTCGTGCTGCCGCGCGGGGGTTCGGAGGTCGGGGTGTCGTTGTCTTCTCTCGCGGCGCCGGCGCCGGCGCCGGCTCCGGCGGACCGCCGCGGAGGCCCGCGTGCTGCGCTGCGCAAGCAAGGCCCCCGGCGCTCCGCTCACGAACGCGCGCCGACGTTGCGCGCGCAGCGTCCGCGCTCACCGTCGTCCCGAGCGCATCCCCCTCGCCGAACACCGCCGTTGTCAGGAACGTCACGCACCGGCGGCGCTCTCGACGCCCGCGTCGGACCCGGACATGCCACGGCGATCCGGGGAGCCATCTCGTGGCCGTGTCGAGCCCGAGGCGCCCGGAACGTGGCGCACAGAAGGATAATCCATCTGACATCTCCCGCCTCGTCGTGGCCGCCGCCTTTCCTATCCTGTACGCTCCCCTCGCCTCCCTCGGCTATCAGGAGGAAGCCATCACCATGCAGTTCGCTCCGGATTCCGTCGTAGGTGGGAAGTATCGTCTCGAACGACCTCTCTCGCACGGCGGGATGGGCTCGGTGTGGGTGGCACGACACGTCAACTTGGGCTCTCTCGTCGCGGTCAAGTTCATGGACCCGACCTATGCTGCGTCATCGACGTTCCTCGCTCGCTTCGAGCGTGAAGCGAGGATCGCGGCGAGCCTCCAGAGCCCACACGTCGTCTACGTCCAGGACTTTGGCGTCGACGACGACACTCCGTACCTCGTGATGGAGCTGCTTCAGGGCGAGGACCTGGGCACGCGCCTCTTGCGCGTCGGCCGGCTCTCTCTCGTGGACGCCACCCTGATCCTCGTGCAGGCCGGCAAGGCCATCCGTCGAGCGCATGACGCCGGACTCGTCCATCGCGATCTCAAGCCTGCCAACCTGTTCCTCGTGCGCGTGGAGGGAGAGCAGGACGAGGTCGTCAAGATCCTCGACTTCGGCATCGTCAAGGACACCGGCGCAGCGCTGACGGAAGAGGTGACCCGCACCGGGGAGCTGCTCGGCTCGCCCCACTACATGAGCCCGGAGCAGGTCCGGGGCGAAAAGGACATCGATCAGCGCAGCGATCTCTGGTCGCTCGGGGTCATCCTCTTCTATGGCGTCACCGGCGAGCTGCCCTTTCAGGGGGCCCAGCTCGGCGCGGTGATCGCCAACATCCTGGTCGGTCAGGTGCCCAGCGCGTCCCTGATCGCGCCCGACCTGCCGCCGGAGATCGATGCCTTCTTCGCGCGGGCGCTGGCCCGCGAGCGGGCGGAGCGCTTTCAGTCGGTCGGAGAGATGATGGGCGAGCTCCGCCGTGTCGCGGGCATGGCGTCGCCATCGATTCCGGATCTGCAATCCCCGTGCTCCGGCGTGCCGAGCACGGCTCGGCCGAGGCTCAGCGGGACGATAGCGCTCGACGTCGCCAAGCTCGACGAGCCGGCCGCGCCCCGCTCGGCGAGGCCTGGCACCCTGACCGGCGCCGGATCGACGGCGCAGGAGGCCCGACTTCAGAGGCCTCAGCGCGCGAGGCTGGCGATCGGCATCGCGATGGCGATGCTCGTCGGCGCCAGCGTCACCATCGTGCTGCGTCGGGGCGGATCGAGCGCCGGGGGCGAGGCGGGCGCGAAGGTCGCCTCGGCCGGCGCGCCGGCGTCGGAGGAGGTCGCCGCCAGCGCGTCGGCAGAGGTCGAGCGCTCCTCGGAGCCGCTGGAGAGCGTGACGCCCGCGGCGCCCCTTGCAGAGGCGACGGGCTCTGCTGCGGACGCCGCCGGCGAGACCGCGGCGCCACCGGCGCCCTCGACGTCCGCCACGGCAGCACGGCCACCGTCGAGCGCCACGCCCAGGACACCGCACACGGGTGTCCCCGCTCCTTCCAGGAGGCCGCCGAACCCGCCGACGACCGCGCCGGGGCACGACCGCGCGCCCATTCCGGAGGTGCCCTTCTAGCGCGGAGACCCCTTGTTGGCGTTTTTAGGGAGAAGAAAAATTGAACAGGGAGGCGGGGAGACGGGGAGAGTGATGGGATTTCGCTCCCCGTCTCCCCGACTCCCTGTGAATCCTCTCGAAAAAACCGAGGGGTTGCTTCAGCTCACCGACAACACACGTGTCAGCTCCGGGCGTTTCGCTGCCGGCGACGGAGCGTCAACAGCGCAAGGCCCATGGCGACGACCGCTGCGTACGAGCCCTTCGGCTTGGCATCGCCGGCGATGACGGCGCACCCGCCCGTTTCACCCGATTCATCTTCAGAATCTGAGCCCGCGCCGGTGGTGGCGCTGTCCGCAGCGCCGCTCGTGCCGCTCGTGCCGCTCGTGCCGCTCGCGCCGCTCGTGCCGCTCGGGTCGCTGCCGCCCGTCGTGGTGACCTCGCCGCCGCCAGCGGGCTGCCCGCCAGAGCCGACGGTCACGCCCTCGCCCGCGCTTCCGCCGTCCCCCGAGGCGCCGCCGCTCCCCGCGGCAGGCCCCGCGCCGCCGACGTTCTGATCACCCCCGGAGCCGTCGCCCGAGCCACCCGTGCCGCCGCTTCCGGCAGCCTCGGAACAGTCGGTCTCAGGATCGGCGCCACCGGCCTTGTCGAGACCGAAGAACGCGAGGATGGCGTCGGCCTCGTACGGCATGGAGTGCGCGCCGTTTCTCCCTGACCAGGCCTCGAACACCGTCTGGCCACACTCGTTCTTCCAGAACTGGCGATCATAGGTGGTCCCGCCCGACGTGATCATGTCGGTCGAGGTCGGGGTCTCGCTCAGCTCGAGGACGTTCGTCCATTCCTTGATCGCCTCGGCCTGGTTCTTGTAGTTGATCGTCGCGTCCGCCGTGCCGTGGAAGATCTGGAGGCGCGGGCGATGCCCCGTGTACCCAGGAAACATCCCGCGGACCTGGTCTCCCCATTGCTGCGCCGATTTGCTCGTCCTGCCCCCCGCGCAGTTGTTGCTCCATTGCTGGCCCCCGTCGAAGCCGTCCGCCCAGCACCCGGCTGCCACCCCCGCCCTCGCCGCGCCGGCCCGGAAGATGTCCGGGTACACCGCCAGCATGGCCTGCGTCATCATCGCTCCGGACGAGCCGCCCATCACGTAGACGCGCTTCGGGTCGCCTTTGTACTTCTCGAGCGTGTACTTCACCATCTGAGCGACGGCCTGCGTGTCGCCGCCGCCGTCGTGGGTCAGCGATTTCGTCGTACCCACGTCCCAGCAGTTCCGGCCGGTGGCCTCCGGAAGGATGATGATGAAGCCGTTCTTGTCGGCGCCCGCTTTGACACCCGAGATGCTGTTGAAGAACGAGCTCACCGGCGTGCTGCACGAGTGGCAGCCCACCACGATGGGCGGATTCTCGGCCAGCTTGTCGGGCACGTAGATGTTCATGTTGACGTAGCTCGGGACGCCGTTCGCTCCCCACGTCGTCCGGCTCACCGCCTGCACCGACGCCGCGTACACCGGCATGGCCGCGAACAGCCCCAGAGAGAACGACGCGACCACGAAAACGCGATTCTGAAATCGACGCATATTCGATTACCTCTAAAGCTGACGTCGCCGACGATGGCGCGCGGATGCTATCGACACAGGAACTTGGGCGCAAGCCGCTTTGGGTTCTTCCAGTCCGCGAAAATTGAACCAAGACCTCGCGCATCATGGCGCCTTCTCGCGCTGTGAATGGCCGTAAACCCGGAGCTCACCCCTTCACGCCGGGCGGGCCGCCTTTCGACCTCGCTGCCGCGCACCGCTCTGCATAGACGGCCGGTGTGAAGCCGACCTGGGCCTTGAATTCCCGGATCAGGTGCGCTTGATCATGATACCCGAGCTCTTGCGCGAGCGCCGCCCACGCGACGGACGCGCCCGTGGCCACGCGCTCCGCGGCCTCCTGCACGCGTGACCGCCGGATGATCC
Source organism: Sorangium sp. So ce327 (assembly GCF_051530205.1). Lineage (NCBI taxonomy): Bacteria > Pseudomonadati > Myxococcota > Polyangiales > Polyangiaceae > Sorangium > Sorangium sp. So ce327. The sequence continues at coordinate 9,724,783 of NZ_CP150330.1, forward strand.
ACTTGGGCCCGACGCCGATGTACCGCTCGAACGCGCGGTGCAGCGTGCGCACCGAGACGCCCGCGATCCGGGCGAGATCCTCGGCGCGGTGGATGTCGCGGTCTTTCTGCGCGCGGACGGCGAGCGCCATCGCCTCGTCGAGCCCGGCGTCCTCCGGGCCCTTGCGCGCGCGCAGGAGCTCCTCCACCGCGCGGATCGCGACGGCGTCGTCCGGCTGGTCGAGCGCGGCGCGCTCGAGCGGCCCGGCCGCGCCGCCGAAGATCTCGGCGAGGGGGACGACGCTGTCGACCAGCCGGCGCATGGGGAGGGGCGCGAACGGGAAGAAGCCCCCCGGCTTGAACTTCGTCGCGACGACGCGCCCCGTGCCCTCGAGCCGGACGACCTCGCGCCGGGTCCCGATGCCGTGCACCGCCGAGCCCGGCGCCTCGATGGCCAGGTTGACGCAGGGGTGCGGCAAGAGCTCCTGCTCGAACGGCGCGGTGAGCGACCAGCGGACGATCCAGTGCCAGTCGACGAGCCTGGCCAGGTCCGGCGCGGGCGCGTGCCGGTGCAGCTCGAAGCGCTGGAGGCCGGCGGCCGGGTTCAGGATGCCGCGGGTGGGGTCCTCGGGGGTGATGCTCTGGCTCATGATCGCGCTTGGCGCTCTTTTACAATACCGGGCCTGGCCCGGGCAGTAACGTCCGCCCCGGAGGCAGCAACATGGCTGATTCGACCACGACCCCGAGGGGCAACCTCGTCTTGTTCCATTCACCGAACTCGCGCTCGACGACCACGCGCATCCTGCTCGAGGAGCTGGGCGCGCCCCACGAGCTCCGCGTGCTGAACATGAAGGCCGGGGAGCAGCGCAAGGCCCCTTACCTCGCCGTGAACCCGCTCGCGAAGGTGCCCGCGATCCTGCACGACGGCGCGCTCGTCACCGAGCAGGTCGCGATCGTCATCCACCTCGCCGATCTCTTCCCGGAGGCCGGCCTGGCCCCGGCCATCAGGGATCCGCTGCGCGGGCCGTACCTCCGGTGGATCGCGTACTACGGGTCGAGCTTCGAGCCGGCCGTCGTCGATCGGGCGATGAAGCGCGATCCGGCGCCGCCGTCGATGTCGCCGTACGGAGATTTCGATACGATGTTCGGCGTGGTGGCAGAGGCGCTCCGGAAGGGGCCGTACCTGCTCGGCGATCGATTCTCGGCGGCCGACGTCCTCTGGGGCAAGGCGCTGGACTGGATGGTGAAGTTCAAGCTGGTGCCCGAGCTGCCGGAGGTGAAGGACTACGTCGCGCGGGTGTGCAGCCGCCCGGCGTTCGAGCGGATCGCGGCGAAGGACGCAGAGCTCGCCGCGGCGCACGAGGCCGCGGCCGCAGCGGAGGCGCGGGCGAGCTGATCGCCGCCCGGCACGCCGTCTACTCCGGCTGCCCACCCAGCTGCTTCACCGCCCTCGATCCCGCCTCGATCCCGCGCCGCAGGCACTCCGCCTCGCGCGCGCCCTGGAGCTCCGCGGTGATGAACCCGGCCGCGAACGCATCGCCGGCCCCGGTCGTGTCCACCACCTCGACCCGAGGCGCCGGCTCGTCGAGGCGCACGCCCTGCCGTCCGCCCACCGCCGCGCCCCGCGCGCCACGCTTGATGATCACCCGCTCGAAATAGGCGCCCAGCGCGATCATCTGCGCTGTGAGGTCACCCGTGCCCGAGAGCGCCTCTGCCTCGTCGGCGTTGGCGAGCAGCGTCGACATCCCTCGTGTCCACTCAAGGAAGCTCCCGACCCCCACCTCCCGCAGAAAGCCCACGGACGCGGCGTCGAGGGCGATCGGGACGCCGCGGCGCCGCGCCTCTTCGGCGAGCCGCAGCACGGCCCCCCGAGGCCCTTCGGCAAAGAGCGAGTAACCCGAGAGGAGCACCAGCCGCGTCTCGTCCAGGAGCCCCGCCGGCATGTCCGAAGGCTCGAGCGCGAGGTTCGCCCCACGGTCGGTAAGGAAGCTCCGCTCCCCGTCGGTGTCGACGAGGATGACCAGCACGCCCGACGGACACTGCGGGTCGGCCGCGAGGATCGGGTCGACATGGAAGCCCTTGAAATAGGCTTCAAAATGCTGCTTGTCCCTGGCTCCGACCCGGGCGACGAACGACACCTTCGCTCCCATCGAGCCGAGCCACACCGCCTGGTTGGCCCCCGAGCCTCCGGGGCGGCTCTCGATCTTGGCGCGCCGGTCCGAGCCGCGCACCAGCGGCCCCTCGGGGCGGACGATCACGTCCGTCATCACGTCGCCCACCACGAGCACGCGGCCGGCCGCGCTCATGCCTTGGCCTTCGACCTCGGCTTCGACTTGCGCTTGGCCCCGAGCTCGCTCATCGCCACAGCGATCTCCGCCGCCACCGCCGCGTTGTTCTCGACCAGCGCGATGTTCGCGATGAGGCTCTTGCCCTCGGTGAGCTCGAAGATGCGCTTCAAGAGGAACGGCGTCAGGTCCTTCCGGCTCACCCCCTCTGCCTCGGCGCACCGGATCGCCTCCTCGATCCGCGCCTCGATCGCCGTGGCGTCCATCGCATGGCTCTCGGGGATCGGGTTGGCGACCAGGACCCCGCCCATGCCGAGCTCGAACTGCAGAGCGATGACCCTGGCCGCTTCCTTGGCGCTGTCGATCCTGTGGTCCACCTTCTGCCCGCTCTGCCGCGCCCAGAAGGCCGGGAAATCCTCGGTCTTGTAGCCGAGGACCGGCACGCCATGGGTCTCCAGCGTCTCCAGCGTCTTGGGGATATCGAGGATCGATTTGGCCCCCGCGCAGACCACCGCCACCTGCGTCCGACTCAGCTCCTCGAGGTCGGCGGAGATGTCGAAGGTCGTCTCCGCCCCGCGATGCACGCCGCCGATGCCTCCCGTGGCGAACACCTGGATACCGGCCCAGGCCGCCGCCATCATCGTGGTCGCCACGGTCGTCCCGGCCAGCCCGCCAAGGACCAGGAGCGCCGCCACGTCGCGCCGCGAGGCCTTGGCCGCCTTGCCGCCCCCCCTGGCCAGCCGCTCGAGCTCTTCCCCCTTCACCCCCACGCTGAGCTTGCCGTCCATGATGGCGATCGTCGCCGGCACGGCGCCGTTCCGGCGGACTACCGCCTCCACGCGCTGCACCATCTCGAGGTTCTGCGGATACGGCATGCCGTGCGTGATGATGGTCGACTCCAGCGCGACCACCGGCCGGCCGCGAGCGAGCGCTTTCCTGACCTCGGGCGAGATGGAGAGGTGGTCCTTGACCGACACGCGGGGATCCTTCGGTTGAGAGGGTCTGGCGCGTATATCGCGTCCGCGGCGCAGCGAACACCGCTATACTCGGGCGCCGCGAAGCCCATGAGCGCCCCGGTGAGCCTCGGAGACGTCGTCGCCGGCAGATACCGCGTCGAGCGCCTGCTCGGCCAGGGCGGGATGGGCGTGGTGGTGGCCGCCCGCCACCTGCACCTCGGCAACCAGGTCGCGCTCAAGCTGCTGCGCCGGGACGCGGTGGTCGACGCCGCGGCGCGGGAGCGCTTCCTGCGCGAAGGACGGGCGGCGGCGGCGCTGCGCGGCGAGCATGTCGCCCGCATCTTCGATCTCGGCTTCCTCGACACCGGGGATCCATTCCTGGTCTTCGAGCTGCTCGAGGGCTGCGATCTCGGCGCGCTGCTGCGGGCGCAGGGGCCGCCTCCGATCGAGGTCGCCGTGGGGTACGTGCTGCAGGCCTGCGAGGGGCTGGCGGAGGCGCACGCGCGCGGGATCGTGCACCGCGACCTGAAGCCCGGGAACCTGTTCCTGGCGCGGCGGGCCGACGGCTCGCAGCTCGTGAAGGTGATCGATTTCGGGATCGCGAAGCACACGCTCGCGGACGCCGGGGAGCAGCTCACGAGCACGTTCGCGGTGCTAGGCACCGCCCTCTACATGGCCCCCGAGCAGATGCGCTCGGCGCGCGCCGCCGACGCCCGCTCGGACATCTGGGCGCTGGGCGCCGTGCTCTACCGGCTGCTCAGCGGGGCGCCGCCCTTCCCCGGGGAGTCGCTGCTCGACGTCTGCGCGGCCATCCAGCGCGGTCCGGCGCCGCTCGCCGCGGCCCGCCCCGGCACCCCGCCGGCGCTGGAGGCCGCCGTGCTGCATTGCCTCCGGCAGGACCCGGCGGAGCGCCCCGCCGACGTGGCCGCGCTCGCCGCCGCGCTGGCGCCGTTCGCGCCGCACGAGGGGCAGGCCGCCGAGCGCGCCGCCCGCACGCTGCGGGGCGGCGGCGGCCCAGCGCTGGCGGCGCCGCCCGCGCCGCGCGGTCAGCCCTCGGGGGAGCCTGCGGCGGCGCTTCCCGAGATGGCGAGCGCGCTGGCCGCGCCGCCGCTCGCCGATCGCTCGCTCGACGCAACCTCCGGCTCCGCCACAGGCGCAGCGCCGACGGTCTCCCGGGCAAACGCCCCTCCGGCGCGCACCGTCTCCCGCGCCGAGACCCCCGAGATCAAGGTGCACCCGCCGCTCATCGCCCGGCAAGCGGCGCTGGCGGCGCTGGCGGGCGCCGCGGATCGGATCGCCGGCGGGGCGCGCTTCGTGGTGATCACCGGCCCGCTCGGTATCGGCCGCACGCGCGTGCTCCAGGCCGGGATCGAGGCGGCCGGGCTGCCGGCCGAGCGCGTGCTGCGCGGGAGCTGCTCGCCCGAGCGGCGGAGCCCGCTGCGGCCGCTGCGCCGCGCCATCGACACGCTGCCGCCCGGCGGCCGCGCGGCCCTCGCCCAGCTCTCCGACGCCGTGGATCGCGCGCTCGCGCCGGCCGCGCTGCCCAGCGCCGGCGACGCGGACAGCGCGCTCGAGGGGGTCGAGGCGGCGCTGCTCCGGGCCGCCGCCGAGCCGCTGCTGCTCGCGCTCGACGACCTCCAGTGGGCCGACCCGACGACGCTGCGCCTGCTCTCGCTGCTCGCCGAGCAGGCCGCGGGCGGCGATCCCGCGCCGCTGCTCGTGCTCACGGCGGCCCGCAACGAGCCGAGCCCGTCCCCGAAGCTGCGGGCCTTGCTCGGGGCCGTGCGCTCCAGGATACGGCCCGGGATCAAGCACCTCGCGCTGGAGCGGCTGGACGAGGCCGACTCCGAGCGGCTGGCGCACGCCATCGCGCCGCTCTCCCCGGAGCTCGCGCAGACGGTGGCGCGGGGCTCCGGCGGCGTGCCCTTCTTCGCGGTGCACGCGCTCCTGGCCTGGCGCGAGACGGGCGCCATCACGTGGCAGGACGGCGTGCTGCAGGCGGCCTCCGGGCGGGCGCTCCACGAGCAGGTGCCCGGCGTCGCGGAGCTGGTCGAGGACCGCCTCGCGAGCTACTTCGAGCCGGGCAGCGACGCCGAGCGCGCGGGGCTGCGCGCCCTGGCCGCGATCGCCCTGTACGGCGGCGGCCTCGGCTTCGAGGTCCTCTACCGCGTGGTGGCCAGCGACGAGCTGCTCGAGAGCGCCGTGCACGCCTGGGTCGAGGCGGGAATGCTCACCGTGTCGGGGGAGCCGCCGGAGATCGGCTTCGGGCAGGAGATGGTGCGGCAGGCGGTGCTCGGCGTGGCGCGCAAGCGCCCCTGGTTCCCGCGCCTGCACCGGGCGCTGCTCGACGCCATCGCCGCGGGGCCGGGCGCCGCCGCGGACGCGGCGTTCCTGGCCGCCGGCTACGAGAAGCTCGGCGCCGTCGAGCCGGCGCGGGCCTGGCTGCGGCGGGCCATGGATGCGGCCTTCGCGGCCGGGCTCTTCGAGGAAGCCGCCGGGCTCGGCGATCGGCTGGCGGCGCTGGCCGGCGATCCCGGCGAGCGCGCCGCGATCGAGCTCGACATCGTGCGCGTCCTCTTGCGAGGGCGCGCCTTCGAGGACGCGAGGCAGCGGCTGGAGCGGCCGGGGGCGAGCGCGAGCGCCCTCGCTCCGGCGAGCGCCGCGGGCCTGCGGCGGCGCATCTACCGGCTGGAGGTGGCCCGCGGGCTGCACGAGGCGGGCGCCGGCGACGGCTCGCTCCTGGCCGACGCCGACGCGCTCGGCGACGAGCGGCTGCGCTGCGAGGCGCGGATGGCCCTCGCCGGGGTGACGCGCGGGCCTCGCGCCATGGCGCTCGCCGGGGAGGCGGTCGAGCTGGCGGTGCGCTGCGGCCCCGGCCTGGAGCTGCCGGCGCGCGTGCTGCGGTTCGAGCTCGACTACGAGGCGGATCGCTGCGACCTCGAGCTGGCGGACGCCGATCTGAAGCGCGCGCTCGAGCTCTCGGCGGCCAGCGCCTCGGTGTGGCGGCAGATCGAGATCGACGGCGATCTCGCGGTGGTCGAGGCCGAGCTGGGGCGGCTCGCGGCGGCCATCGAGCGGCTCTACGGGCTCGCGGCGCGGGCCGAGCGCTACGGCATGCGGGCGCAGCGCCGGCTGCTCCTGCAGAACCTGGCGGCCTTCCTGCTGCGCGCCGGCCGCGCGGCCGAGGCGGCGGAGGTGGCGGGGCGCTCCGCGGCGCTGGCGACCGAGGCCGGCGATCCGGCGCTGCGCGGCGTGGCGCTGTCACTGAGGGCGGAGGCGCTGCGGCGCTGCGGCGACGCGGGCGCGGCGCTGCGCTGCGCCGACGAGGCGGTCGGGCTGCAGGAGAAGCGCGGCGACGCGATGCTCTCGCTGACCTTGCTCCGGCGCGCCGAGCTGCTCGCCGGCATGGGCCGCAGCGCCGAGGCGCTGGCGGACGCGCGGGCCGCGCGCCGCGTGGCCGAGCAGCACCGCGAGCGCGACCGCGTGCTCTGCGCCGATCTCTGGGAGGCGCTGCACCTGGCCCGGCGCGGCGCCGCGCCGCCCGAGGAGGTGGCGCGGGCGCTCGCCGAGGCGCAGGCCGCGGACGTGACGCTGCGCGAGCTCACGCTGAAGCTGATGGAAGAGGCGCGGGCGTGGCTGGAGCAGCGTCCGGCGCCTGCCGCCTCGGGCTGAGAGGGCAGCGGGTCAGCGCGGCGGGCGCTGGGGCACGATAACCCCGCGATCCGGCTTGCACGCCTTGTCCTTCTCGCTCCAGAAGCAGCCGGGCGGGCAAGCCGGCGGCGGCTCGGCGGGGGTGCCCGCCGGCCACACGCACTCCTCGGCGACGCCGCCCGCCGCAGGCGCGGCCGAGCGATCAGGCGCCGAGCCATCGGGCGCCGCCGCCCCGTCGGGCGCGGCCGAGACATCGGGCACCGCAGCCCCCTCAGGCGACTTCGGCGCGTCGGGCGGCGGGGTGGACCCGCACGCGGCGAGGAGGACAGTGAGCAAAATTACAATTGAGCGACTCACGTTGCTGCGCATCGCACCGTTTTCCTTCTTTTCTGTCCTCATGTGCAAGAGCTCAAGCGCGCCTGTCCTCGGGCCGGCTGCGCCGGCGAACGCACCCCAGCAGGAGCGCCGCGAGCGCCAGGGCTGCGGCGCTTCCGCCCGATCCCGGGCCGACGGCGCAGCCGCAGCCGCGCGGGCCGGGCGCGACTGGCGGAGGCGGCGCCGGCCGCTGCGGGACGTCCTTGCCATCGAGGCTCGACCAGTCTCCGGCGCTGATGAAGCCGGCCCAGTAGAAGGGGTGCTGGTTGCCGGGCGCGGCGCGCACCGCGAGCGCGGCCTCGCGCAGCGCCTCGCTGCGCCCGCCGCCGCCTTGGAGCCGGCGGTGGTACTGCACCATCAGATCGCGCGTCTCCTGATCGCTGATCTTCCACAGGCTCATCACCAGGGTCTGCGCTCCCGCCATCAGCACCGCGCGCCGGAGGCCGTACACTCCATCGCCGCTGCGGGCCGCGCCGACCCCGGTCTCGCAGGCCGAGAGCACCACGAGCCGCGTCCCATAGAGATCCAGGCCGGCGAGCTCGTGCGCGGTCAAGATCCCGTCCTCTCGCCCCGTGACGGGCTGGTTGGCCGTCGCCAGCGCCAGGCCGCCGCGCAGCAGCGGGCTCTCGAGGGCCCGCCCGGCCGACGCGACGACGGGCGGCAGGAAGAAGCCGTGCGTGGCGATGTGGAGGATGCGCGGGTGCGCCACGGCCTGCACGGCTTCCTCGGTCGCCGCGGCGCCGGTGAGCGCCTTCGCTCCCGGGATCACCGCGCCGATCGCCGCGATCTCCTCGGCCGTGCCGGGCAGCGGGCGGAAGCGGATGTCGCCGAGCTCGACCGAATCGGGGCCTGCCCCCGGGCGGTAGCGTGAGCGCTGCCGGTCGGGATCGCCGAAGTCCGGCGCGCCGATCAGCACGGCGGCCGGCCCGGGCTCGGGCGGCGTCTCATCGTGGAGGAAGCGCACGAGATCGCGCCCGCTCGACAGGTAGGTGAAGGTGAAGCGCTCGATCAGCGCGCGCCCGCCCTCGTCGAGCAAGGCGCCGAACGGGACCAGGTTGAGCTCGCCGTCCGGGCTGATCAGGATCCGGCGCGCGTCGCCAAGGAGCGGCCGGAGCGGCCGCAGCACGCGCTCGTCGAGGGCCCGGGCGGCCGGCGCCGGATCGCGGCGCGGGCTCGCCAGCGCCTGCCGCAGCTCGTCCACCAGGCCAGCGGCGGCGCGCGCCTCGCCGAGGTCCACGAAGCGAGCGGCGCCGCGCCGGCGCAGCACGTACGCCGCGAGGCGCGGGGCCTCCGCGGCCTCGCCCACGGGGCGGCGCACGATCATCTCGACGAGCGCCGCGTCCTCCGGGATCGCCGCCTTCACCTCGGCGAGCGTCACCAGCCGGTCGTCGCGCAGGAGGGTCGCGCCGCGCTTGCCCAGCTCCGCCTCGAGCCGGGCCTTCTGGCGCTCCAGCTCGGCGAGCGCGGCGTCGTGCTCCGCGGCCGGCACGGCGCCCGGGCCGCGCACGATGGCGTCGACGATCGCGCCCTGGATCGCCACGAGCTCGCGGAGCAGCCGCGCGTCCTCCGGCCTCCGCCGATCGCGCAGGGCGGCGCGGCCCGCCGCCAGCGCGTCGAGGGCGCGACCTTTGCGCCGCAGGATCGTGGTGAGCGCCAGGTCCACCGCCGCGCCGCCCTGCGGCGAGGCCGCCGCGGGCAGCGCCAGGACGAGGTCGGTCTGCCCGCGCAGCGCCTCCACGGCGGCGAGCTTCTGCTCCTCGGAGCTGTCCGCGAGCAGCGCCGCCGCGCGGCGGTCGCGGATCTCCGTGCTCCGCGCGAGGGCCTGCGCCGCGCTCGGGGTGCTCCCTGCGCGCAGGTGGCCCTCGGCGAGCGCGTCGAGCGCGTCGGCCACCCTGGGGTGCAGGGGGCCGAAGACCTTCTCGACGATCGCGAGGGCCCGCTGCGAGAGCGCCTCCGAGAGCCCCGGATCGGGCCGACCGCCGCCGCGGGCCAGGGCGGCGCGCCGCAGCAGCGCCTCGGCCACGGCGGGGTGATCCGGCCCCGACGCCTCCTCGAGATCGGCCTGTGCCCGCTGGTAGAGCGCGGCGGCGGCGCCGTCGTCGCCGGTCGCGCGCCGCAGGTCGCCGAGGTGCAGGCGCAGCGCGGCGGTGGCCGGGTGCCCCGGCCCGAGCACCTCTTCGCGGATGGCGAGCGCGCGATCGAGCAGCGGCGCGGCCCGCGCCGGCTCGCCGCGCTGCATGTGTCCGAGCGCGAGGCCGTCGAGCGACTCGGCGGCCGCCAGGTGCCCGGGGCCGAGCGCCTCCTCCTGGAGCGCAAGCGCCCGCGTGAACGCCTGCACGGCGCGGTCGGGCCTGCCGATCGCCAGGTGGAGGCGGCCCAGGCTGTCGAGGACGCGGGCGAGGCGCGGGCTCGGCGTGCCAGCGGCGCGCGCGCTGGCGCTGGCCGCCTCGAGCGCCTTGACGAGCAGCGGCTCGGCGACCTCGGGCTCGCCCCTCTCCAGGGCCAGATCGGCCAGGTTGCGGAGCAGCTCGGCCTGCACCGTGGGCTCGCTCCCATAGCTCTCCGCGGCGAGCCTGAGCATGGCCTCGGCCACGTCGTGGTCTGCCTTCATCGCGAACAGGCGGCCGACCTCGCTGTAGGCGAGGCAGGGGAACGGGCTGCCCAGCAGCGCGTCGAACCCGACGATCTCGCGCCGCAGCCCCTCGGCGGCGGCGCTGTCGCCGCGGAGGGCCGCCAGGCGCGCGCGCCCGGCGATCGAGAGGCCCGCGAGCTCCTCGTCGCCGGCGACGAGGATGCGCCGGTAGATGGCGTGGGCGCGCGCGAAGACCTCCTCGGCGCGCCGGTGCTGGCCCAGCTCGATCAGGACCCACCCGAGCTGATCGAGCGCCGCGCCGAGGAACAGCTCGGGCGACGGCGTGGCCGGGGTGTGCTGCTTCGGCAGCCGGCCCTTGTAGAAGGCGACGACCTTCTCGTGCAGGGCGACGTCGCGCTCGGCAAGACCGACGGCCTCGGCCAGGCGCTCCTCCTCGAAGAGCCTCTCCGCCCTGAGGTGCGCGACATCCGCCTCGTTCAACGTGGCGTTGAGCCCCGCCGGGCCCTGGGCGGCCGCCATGCCGGGCGGCAGCGCGAGCAGCAGCGCCACGCCCGCCGCGAGCCACGGCGCGCGGCGGGCGGCGGCCCGCGAGGCCGGCATCAGGGCTCCCCTTTCGGCCGTATTCCGTGCTTGTCGAGGAGCTTGTGCACGAGCTGCCTCGACACGCCCATGGCGCCGGCCGCGCGCGAGATGTTGCCCTTGTGGCGGCCCAGCCAGGCGGTCAGGTAGCTCCGCTCGAACTGCTCCATCACCATCTCGCGGGCCTCGAGCAGCGGCATCTCGAGCAGCGGGTCCAGGCGCGCCGCCGCGGCCGCGGGCCCGGGCGCGGGGACAGGCGGGGGCGCCGCCGCGGCGCCCTCCTTGAGAGGCCGGAGCAGCTCGTCGACCGTCTCCGGGAACAGGAGCAGGCGCGCCACCACGTTGCGCAGCTCCCGCACGTTGCCCGGCCAGTCGTGGGCGGCGAGCAGCGACAGGGCGTTCGGCGGCAGATCGGCGAGGGAGCGAGGCGGGTTGTGCGCGGCGAGGAAGCGCTCCACCAGGGCGGGCAGGTCGTCCTTGCGCTCGCGCAGCGCCGGGACCTGGACCTCGACCACGGCGAGCCGGTAATAGAGGTCCTCGCGGAACTGCCCCTCCGCCGCCCGGGCGCGCAGGTTCCTGTGCGTGGCGGCGACGACGCGCGCGTCGAACGGCCGGAAATCGCTGGCGCCGAGCCGCCGGACCTGGCGCGCCTCCAGCGCCCGCAGCAGCTTGGGCTGGAGCTCGAGCGGCAGCTCGCCGATCTCGTCGATGAACAGCGTGCCGCCGCTCGCCTCCTCGAGCAGGCCGGCGTGCGCGGCCTGGGCGCCGGTGAAGGCGCCGCGGGTGTGGCCGAACAGCTCGGACTCCACCAGGTTGGCCGTCGTCGCGCCGCAATCGAAGACGACGAAGGGCCCGCTCCTGCGCGGGCTGTGCTCATGGATGGCCCTGGCCAGCACCTCCTTGCCGGTCCCGGACTCGCCGAGCAGGAGGAGGGTCTGATCGGTGGCGGCGGCGCGCTCCAGCTTGGCGAAGAGCGCGCGCATGGCGAAGCTCCGGCCGATGGCGCCGCCGAACATGCCAGTCGGCGACAACGGCACGAGCCTGGGCTCGCCGGCCGGGTGGACGACGAGCTCCGAGTCGCCGATGAGCACGGCCACCCGGGGGGCGAGGCGCGCCTCCAGGATGGCCGTCTGGCCGAGCAGCGTGCCGTTCTTGCTGCCCAGATCGCGGAGGGAGACCCCCTCGGGCGTGAGGCGCAGCTCGCAGTGCCTGCGCGAGACCCGGGCGTCGGGGACGACCAAGGTGCAGTCCTGGCCGGTCCCGACGATGACAGGGCTGATATCGAGGGGCGTCTCCGTCACGTGACCTTGCGGCGAGGTGACGCGGACACGGAGGGAGGGCATGCGGAGCGAGCGATCGCGATCCACGCTCGTGAGCGTGCAGGGCTCGGGCTCGTCCCTGGCTGGCTTCATGCACCGGACAGTACGTGGATCGCCCGGCGAAAGCTATCGCGCGCGGCCCTCCCCGCGCGGCGCGGATCTCACTTCACGCGGGCCGTGCGCAGCCTTGTCTTGGAGTCGGCCTCGTTGCTCACGATGTCGAGGGCGTCGCTGGTCTTGGCCCAGTCGAACGGCATCCACGAGAACGACATGCCGTTCGCGTTCGAGGTGTCCTCGTCGTCCGTCATGATCCAGCCGTCCAGCTGGCTGTCGGAGAGGTGTGCACGCGCCAGGATCCCGTAGCTGAAGCCGAGGTTCGGGAAGCCGATCATCGCGCCGGCGCTGCCGCGGAACAGGCAGAACCCGAGCGTGGTCTTCGAGGGGCTCTGCGTGGAGGTGTTGGGAAAGATGTTCCCCGTGGACGAGTTGCTGTTCGACGTGTCCTCGTTGTCGAAGGTGCGCGAGAACGCCTCGGAGCCGGCGGGGCAGGCGCTGCCGAGCCTGAGCACGGCGTACGGCTCCCCGCTGTCGAGCGGCTTGAAGAAGCTCCCCGGCACGCGGCAGAAGACGAACCTGGTGTTGCTGCCGCTCTGCGTCGCGCCGATCCAGCCGGCGTGATCGTTGCCGTTGCTCGTGTCCTCGTCGTCCATGAAGATCGAGATCTGATCGAAATTGGAGGGGCACGCGCTTGCCGGGATGACGCCCACGTCGTTCACCCCCAGCGCCGACTCGGCCTCACCGACGTCCTCGGCCTCGCCCGAGCTGTCGTCCAGGCCGTCGCCCAGCGCGTCCGCGCCGTCGCCCGGCTCGTCCGTGCCGGCGACGCAGCCCGGCATCAGCGCGGCGGCGCCGAGGAGCGAGAGCGCGAGGGTGGAGTTGCAGAGAGCCATTCCGAGGTGACCGAAGGTCTTGTTGAGAGAGAGCATGGAACATCCTCCTTGTCGACGCGGCGGCGCGTGCCGCCTCGCCGGTTTCCGTTGATATCCAGCGCGCGAAGCCCGTTCTTCGCTGCCGTCTGGACGCCGGGGCGCTTTGGCGCTCTGGCGTTTCAACGCGTCAACGCGTCAACGCGTCAACACGTCAACGCGTCAACGCTTTGCAGCCAGCGTGCCGAGCCCGCCGCGCCCGCATTCCTGGGGAGCGCGCCGCCGCGCACCGCCTCCGGCTGTCAGCGACCATCGACAGCTGTCAGCGATCGATGACACCTGACAGCGCCTGCTGACAGCGCGGCGGCCTTTGCCCTTTGCGCTGGCCTCCCGCCCGCTGCTTCAGGACCCGGTGGACTGGTACCGCCGCTCCCCGAACCGCCAGATGCGCAGCGACACGAGCAGGAACGCCACCCCCACGAGCGGCGACGCCCAGCGCGCGGCCTCGGGCAGCGCGGGGACCGTGGGGCGATCGAGCAGCGCGCCCGCGGGGATGTAGCTCACGAACGCGAGCGGCACGACGAACGTGAAGAAGCGCCGGAACCAGTCGCGGTACAGGGTCAGCGGGTACTGCGCCGCCTCCGTGCCGCCATAGGTCAACGCGTTCATGATCTCCAGCGACTCGACCGTCCAGAAGCACAGCGTGGCCTGGAGCACGAGGAGCCCGTAGAACACGCAGGCCCCGCCGACGATCGCGCCGGCGAGCAGCGCCAGCCTGGCCGCTGTCCACCCCACGCTCAGCGCGCTACCGGCCCACAGGAGCATCACGAGGCCGACGGCGAGCCGCCCTGCGCGCAGGAACTGGAACTCCCCGGTGGCGACCTGGAACGCCGTGGAGCGCGGGCGCAGGAGGAGCCGATCGAAATCGCCCGACCTCACCATCCCGGAGAAGGTGTCGAACCCGCGGCCGAACGACTCGGCGAGCGCGAACGAGACGTTGACGAGTCCAAACAGCAGCGCCACCTCCGCGAAGCGCCACCCTCGGACCGCGCCGAACCGGTCGAACAGCGCCCACGCCCCGAGCAGCTCGATGCCCACCGTGATGAACTGCCCGACAGACCACATCACGAACGACGCGCGATACTGCATCTGCGCCCGCAGCGACGCGGCGGCGAGCCGGAGGTAAAGCCTCGTTGCATCGAGCGACATCTCGTCTGTTCCTCGCCCTCGCCTCGCCCTCGCCTCGCCCCTCAACCGCCCTGCACCACGAGCCGGCGCAGGCCGCGCGCGACCATCGCCCTGCCGAGCGCCACGAACGCGGCGGTCCACAGCGCCTGGTGCAACAACACGCCGGGGAGCGCCCCCGCGGGCAGGTGCCCGAGGTAGAGCCGGAACGGCGCGTCGACCATGCCCCGGAACGGCAGCGCGTCGAACCACGGCAGCATCCACGCCGGAAACAGCGGCAGCGGCACGATCATGCCGGAGGCGACGAGGACGAGCGACGGCACGATCCGCGCGATGCCGTCGCCGGACGTCGTCCACAGCATCGTCGACGTCACCGCCGTCGCGAACGCGCCCACGAGCGCCGTCGCGCCGACCATCGCCGCCGCCCACGCGCCCGCGGCGGCCAGCGACGGCGGCAGCCCCATCCCGAGGAGCGGCACCGCGACCGCGAACATGGGGACCGCGCGCAGCAGCGTCGGCGCCACGCGCGCGGCGAGCGCGCGGGCGAGCCAGAGCGCGTGAAGATCGAGCGGGCGCGCCAGCTCGTAGCCCACCGCGCCGGTGCGGATCAGCTCACGCACCTCGGGGTCGGGGTTGGTCGAGAACGGCAGCAGCTGGAAGAACGCCTGTCCGAGCCACGTGTACGTGATCGCCTGTCCGAGCGCCATCGGCGGCGGCGCGCCCGAGACGGCGTTCCCGTAGAACGCCTCGAGCACCATGACCTTGATGAACCCCCAGAACAGCTGCGTGCCGAACCCGGCCGCGGCGGCGGCCCGGTACTGCAGGAGCGCGCGGCTGCGCGCCCGAAACACGGCGGCACAGGCGGCGAAGTTGGCCGCAAAGCGCTCGAACGGCGCGCTCACGGCGGCGCCCCCGCCTCGCCGCCCTCGCCGTAGAGCCGCGCCACGATCTCGTCGATGGGCGGGTTCTGGACCAGGAGGTCGCGCACCGGGGTGCGGGCCGTGACGCGCCCGACCAGCTCCGCCGTCGAGATCGCGGCAGGGTCGAAGCGCAGCGTCACGCGGGCGCCCTCGCGGCGGATCACCTCGGCGCCCGGCTCGGCGATCTCCGCCGCGGGGTCCGCCAGGTCCACGATGAGCCAGCGCTCCGCGGTGACCTGCGCGCGCAGCGCCTCGAGCGAGCCGTCCGAGAGCACCCGACCCCCGGCGATGAGGATGACCCGCGAGCAGAGGGCCTCGATGTCATCCATGTCGTGCGTCGTCAGGATCACCGTGACGCCGCGCTCGCGGTTGAGCCGCTGCACGAAGCGCCGCACCGCGAGCTTCGAGACGGCGTCGAGGCCAATCGTCGGCTCGTCGAGGAAGAGCAGGTCGGGCGCGTGGAGCAGCGCGGCCGCGAGATCGCACCGCATGCGCTGGCCGAGGCTGAGCTGCCGCACCGGCGTGTCGAGCAGCGGCCCGAGATCGAGCATCGCGACGAGCTCGTCGCGCGCGCGGGCGTGCTCGGCCGCGCCGACGCGGTAGATGTCCCGGAGCAGCTCGAACGAGTCGATCACCGGCAGATCCCACAGGAGCTGGGTGCGCTGGCCGAACACGACGCCGAGGCGCCCCACGTGCGCGATGCGCTCGCGCCACGGGACGCGGCCGGCCACCTCGCATCGGCCCGAGTCCGGCACGAGGATGCCCGCCAGGATCTTGACCGTCGTCGACTTGCCGGCGCCGTTCGGCCCGATGTATCCGACGAGCTCGCCCCGCTCGAGCGAGAACGAGACGCCCGCGAGCGCGTCGACGGCGCGGTAGCGCGGGCGCACGAGCCCGGCGAGCGCGCCCAGGGCGCCTGGCCGGCGCTCGGCCACCCGGTACGCCTTGCGCAGGTCCTCGACGACGATCAGCGGCATGACGGCGGCCAGGGTCTCACGGGCGGCCCGGGAGCATACTTGACCTCGGCCGAGCGGCCAGCGCCGCGAACGCGGCCCACGTGCTGAGCCTGCCCGCTTGCGATCCCGGCCGCGCCCTCACTCCGGCTTCGCGAGCGGCGAATAGCGGCTGTAGCGGTAGTCGTTCGAGGTCGCGTAGAGCACGCCCGGAGGATTGCGGGAGTTCCCCGCGGTGATGCACGCCCGGTACCAGGGGTAGCAAGCCTGGAGCGTGTCGTAGACGAACGACGGCACGGCCGGCGCGCCGCCCCGCTGCACCCAGCACGCGACGGCCGCGCCGGTCTGCGGCTCGACGAGGCAATAGCGCTGCATGTCGGAGGCGCAGCCCGTGCAGTCGCTCTGGATCGCGTTGATCGCGTGTCCGACGTTCGTGCAGCCGAAGCTGAAGATCGCTGCATTGAGCCCGTTCTGCTGCGCTTGCCACCAGAAGCCGTTCGCGAAATTCGAGCACACGTACGAGCCAGGGGTATACGTGCATTGCTGCACCGTGATGTTGCCCATCGCGGTCGCCAGCGGCGTGCCGCCCCACGTACCGAGGTTGGGGGCCGGTGGGCACGCGGCGCCGGGCGGAACGGCCGACGGTGCGGAGTCGTCCGGCGAAATCCCGGTCGGCTCCGCCACTACCCCGCCGAGGTCGGTGGGAGCTGGGGCCTCGTCGCGCGGAACGCACGCGGATCCCGAGCTGTCATCACACAGCGCCACGTCGCTGGTCATGGCGTAGGCCGCAGGCTCCAGGTCGAGGTCGTCGAGATCGCCGCTCGCGCTCGAGCACCCGCTCAGGGCGCCGAGAAGGCTCACGGACGCGACGAAACCCGCAGCGAAAACCATCGCATGACGATTCATAAGAACGCCTTTCTCGCGGTGAAATGCAACGCGCCGCGCCTGTGGCGCGCACGGCTTGGCGGCGCAGCGCGCCTCCGCGTGGGTTACGCGCGACGTCCGGCGCCGGTTCCCTTCTCGGGTGGCATTGGTCAGCGGGCCGCCCGCCCTCCTCCACCCACCATCGGTCACCAACCTGAACGTTTACGTTTACGTGAACGTTTACGTGGTCGTCGTCGTGGTCGTTCACGGCCTATCGTCGACGACCACGACCACGACCACGACCACGTAAACGTTCGGAGGCAGGAGAACGCGACGCGCGGCCCGATTCCGCGATGGCCACGCTGGCGCGCGCGGGTTGCGGTACCCTCCGCCTCGATGCCGCCCGACCCCAGCGCGCCCCCCGGCGATCGATCCCTGTTCCCATCGTTCGACGGCCCCGGCGGCTTCGACCGGATCCGCGCCGACCTCCCGGCCTTTCTCCCGGCGATCCGCGCGGTGTGCGAGCGCCACGCGCTCTCGTCGGGCGGGCTCTCCGCCTTCGCGCACGGGACCAACGTGGTCGTCTCGAACGACGCAGGCCAGATCATCAAGCTGTTCCCGCCCTTCCTCCGGCACCAGTTCGAGGCCGAGCGCCTCTCGCTGGGGCGCTTCCACGGGAACGTCCCCGTGGCCACGCCGGAGCTCCTCTGGCAAGCGGAGCTCGAAGGCTGGCCCTATCTCGTGATCTCGCGCCTCCCGGGGCGCACGCTCGAAGAGGCCTGGCCCGCGATGAGCGGCGCGGAGCGCGCCGAGGCGCTCGCCCGCGTCGGCGAGATCATGAGGGCCGCCCACGCGCTGCCCACCGCTGGACTGGAGAGCATCGATCTCGGCTGGGATGCGTTCCTGGAGCGCCAGATCGCCGGATGCGAGGGCCGGCACCGGCGAATGGGCTTGCCCGAGCGCCTTGTCTCGCAGATCCCGGCTTACCTCGAGTCTGCCCGCGCTCTCCTGCCGACGTCCGTGGTCCCGGTCCTGCTGACCGGCGAATACACGCCGGAGAACCTCCTCGTGACCCGAGCGGGCGGGAGGTGGAGCGTCACCGGCATGATCGACTTCGCGGACGCGTGCCTCGGAGCCCCCGAGTACGATCTCCTGGGCCCGTGCCTCTTCCTGTCGGCCGGCAGCGCGGACCTCCAGCGCGCCTTTCTGGGCGCCTGCGGATACCCGCCTGCCGACCTGGGCCCGGCGCTGAGCCGCACGCTGATGGCCCTCGCGCTGCTGCACCGGTACAGCAACCTCAGGTTCCAGCTCAGGCTCGAAGGCTGGGAGTCCCGCGTCTCCTCGCTGCCCGAGCTGGAACAGACGATCTGGCCGTTCTGAAGCACGATCTACCGGTCACTGCCGGCGAGCGCGGCAGCCCGCAGTCGGCGCGCCCCGCCGCGCTCACCCGGCCGCGAGCAGGGCGGCGACGTCCTCGCAGGAGTGCTCCTCGATGGCCCGGCAGTTCGCCACGTCAGCCCACGGCCACCAGCCGCACCCCTCGGTGTCCTCCTCGCACGCCGCTTCGAGGTCCGGAGAGACGACGAGGTCGCAGATCTGATGCGGCGACGGCCCCTCCCACACCACCGTCGGCCCGCACTCCATCCCTTCGCGCCCGCAGTGCCTCTCGCGCGTCTGCACCAGCGCGGTGCCGTCGCCCAGCACGAAGATCAGCGATTCGGTCTCGTCGACGTACGGGCCAGGCGCGAGCATCGAGCGGAGGACGCCCTTGCCGCCTCCGGTCACCAGCTTGGCCGCGCACGGGAGCGCCTCTGGCGGGATCGGATAGGCGTGCATCGTGACCGGCTGACAGCTCGGCTCGAAGTCGCAAGCGAACAGATCGAGAGCCGGATCAGGCGCATCCACGCCGCCGCCCGACGTGGTGTCGGACGAGTCCGGCCCGGGATCCGCGTCGTCGCCCCTGTCCGGCTCCGCCTCGGCCTCGGCGCCGTCCGAGCCCTCGACGACGCGAGCGCAAGCGCTGACGAATGGAAGCTGCGCCGCTGCCAGCAGGAGCGCTCCTTGAATGACGCGATGTGCTCTCATGGTATTGCCCTTTCCCAACGAGCCTGTGGAGGTTGTGCCAGGCATGGCGCAAGGCAAGCGGCGCGCCACACCGTCCTCGCATCGCGGCGGCGCCGCTGCGCTCCGCGGCTCCAGCTCTCACCCGCACGCGGACAGCGGCGGGACGACGTCGCCCGAAGCGCCATGAAATTGACGCGCCGCCTTCAGCGCTTGCCTCTGACCCACGATGGCACAAACGGGCCATCAGAGCCACCACCCGGCACATAATGACGCAGCTCCGTGCCTCGAAGCCCTGTTGGAGCCCCAAAGCCTCCTCTTGCAATGGCGCTGTTCTCGAAGCAGTATCGCGGCGGAACGGGCCAGCTTGCCTGTGCCCCTCCCTTGGTTTAATTTGTAATGAGTCTTACTTATCCTTGTCCACTTCGAGGCAGCGTGACGGACGCGGCATCTTGGCGTTTTGAATGTCGTTACGGCGTCGCTCTCGACGGTCGCAGATGCTCAGGGAAACATCGTTTACCAGAACAACGGCTTCTTCCCCATCGACGAGCGGAGCTTCATAAACACCGTCACTCATCACCGCTGCCGTAAGCCAGGAAATGCGCGCACCAGGTCACAGCCACCTCGACGCATGGCGGCGTCCCCCGTGCGCCACGATCACGAAAACGGATGCCGACCCGAAAAATCGAGGCGATTGCGTGATCAGATCGGCGTGCTGCGGGAATTCCCCCGGGCCACACCAGCGAGGTGCAACCTGGGTGACACCCAGCCAACTCGTGCAGAGCAGGCGAACTCTGCCTCCGAGCTTCATCTGTCAACAACTATCGACCACGGAACCCAGCCCGACTGCAGGCGACGCGGCGTGCAGCGAGGGGCCTTCCGCGCCGGACCGTGTCCGGGCGTCAAGGGCCTCGTGATCACCGGGATCGCGATCACGATCGCGCGGCTCGCCGCAGGGATTTGGACGATTGCATAGGAGCGCCCGGCCTTAGCGCCGGAGGTCACGGCCCGTGTCCAGCGCGGGCGCGTCGACGACGCCGGTCAGCCGCATCAACGAGGGAAACACCGTTATGAGTTACGCACGCATGGTCATCAGGAAGGGTCGAATCGGATCCTCGCTACTCTGCTTGCTGCTCCCCATGTCGCTCGCTTCGTTGACCGCCTGCGGGTCGGATGGAGCGAAGGGCGATCCGGGAGAGCCGGGCGCGCCCGGCACGCCCGGCGCGCCCGGCGAGCCGGGGCCCGAGGGCCCGCCCGGCGAGACGCCCGTGTCGCCGGTCGACCCGGTGACGGGCTCCCTGGAGAAGTACGTTTCGACCGAAGGTGGAGCGGGTCGCTTCCCCCTCGCCGTGGGCGGCAAGGTCGCTCCGCTGGTCGTCAGCGAGGGCGATTATGCGGGCGTGAACCGCGTCGTGGACGACCTCGCGGCGGACATCCAGCGGGTGACCGGCACTGCCGCGGCCGTCAACAACGAGATCCCGGCGTCGGCGAAGGAAGTGGTCCTGGTCGGGACGGTGGGCAATAGCCCGATCATCGATCAGCTGGTGGCGGACGAGCGGCTCGACGTCTCCGGCCTGACGGGGAAGTGGGAGACGTTCGTCACGCAGATCGTCGAGCAGCCGGTGGAGGGCGTGGACCGAGCGCTCGTCATCGCCGGCAGCGACCAGCGCGGCACCATCTTCGGCGCGTACGACCTCTCCTCGCAGATCGGCGTGTCGCCCCTGTACTGGTGGGACGACGTCCCGGCCCAGAAGAAGCAGGCGCTCTTCGTGCTCCCCGGGCAGCACACCCAGGGCGAGCCGAAGGTGAAGTACCGCGGGTTCTTCATCAACGACGAGAACCCCGCGACGGGCAACTGGGCGGCCAAGATGTTCGGGCCGGGCAAGGCGGAGGGCTTCCCCGGAGGCCTCAACCACCTTTACTGGGAGAAGATCTTCGAGGTCGCGCTCCGCATGAAGGCGAACTACATCTGGCCGGCCGTCTGGGGCCGCGCGTTCGGCGAGGACGACCCGGAGAACCACGCGACGGCCACGCGGTACGGCGTCGTGATGGGGACCTCGCACGAAGCCCCGATGATGCAGGGTATCGAGGAGTGGAATCGCCACGTGGTCGCGGCGCAGAGGGATGCGGCAGGCACCATCACCAAGCCAGGGAACGATCCGTACGGCGGCACCGGCGAGTGGCGCTTCTCGGTGAACTCCGAGGCGCTGAAGAAGCACTGGACCAAGGGCATCCAGCGGATGGTCGACGAGAAGATCGAGGGCGTCGTCACGCTCGGCATGCGCGGCCCCGGCGACGTCAGCCTGCCCCCGGCGGACGGCATCCCGCTCATGAAGAACATCGTCGAGTCCCAGCGGAAGATCCTCGCCGACGTGACGGGGAAGGACGTGACGACCATCCCCCAGGTCTGGACGCTGTACAAGGAGATCCAGGGCTACTGGGACGCCGGCATCGACGTGCCGGACGACGTCACGGTGGTCTATTGCGACGACAACTGGTCCAACATGAAGCGCCTGCCGGAGCTCGGCAAGGAGCGGGCCGGCGGCTTCGGCCTCTACTACCACTTCGACTACGTCGGCGGCGGCCGTAACTACAAGTGGGTCGACACGATCCTCCTGCCCAACGTCTGGGAGCAGCTCCACCTCGCCTACAACTACGGCGTGGATCGGCTCTGGGTCGTCAACGTCGGAGACTTCAAGAACGAGGAGCTCCCGCTCCAGTTCTTCCTCGACTACGCGTGGAACCCGGACCGCTGGCCGGTCGAGCGCATCGGCGACTGGGAGCGGCGGTGGACCGAGCAGCAGTTCGGCTCCGAGCACGCGGACATCATCGCCGACATCCTGCACAGCTACGCGCTGCTGCAGTCGGATCGCAAGCCGGAGCTGACCAACCGGAAGATCACCGTCGATTACGACCTCATGGTCAGCGCGCCCACGACCGACGTCCCGGATCCCGACACGGCCGCGATCACGTACGACGACGGCGCGAGCCCGTTCAGCCTCACCAACTACCGCGAGCTCGAGAGCGTCACGGAGGAGTGGGAGGCGCTGGCCTCGCAGGCGGAGTTCGTGGAGAAGCTCCTGCCGGAGGAGGCGCACGACGCCTACTTCCAGCTCGTGCTCTACCAGGTGAAGGCGACGGCGAACCTGTACGCGCTGCGCCTGGCTGGGTTCAAGAACAAGCTCTACGCGGCGCAGGGGCGCGCGGCCACGAACGACATGGCGGCCGTCGCCGAGGCGCGGCTCCAGGACGATCTGGCGCTCTCCTACTACTACAATCACGATCTCGCCGACGGGAAGTGGCAAGGCTTCCAGACGCAGCCCCACATCGGCTACGGCGCGCCGGGGAACCCGTCCTGGCAGCAGCCGGAGCACCAGTACAACAACATCCAGGAGTTCATCTGGCCTGAGCTCGTCTCGATCGATGTCCCCGCGGCGGCGGAGCTCGGCGTGGCGATCGACGGATCGAGCAACTTCTGGACGGGCGAAGGCGCGGGCGACGGGACCACGGTGACCCCCGTGCTGCCCGCGTTCAGCCGGTATCAGACGCAGCCCGAGCAGTACATCGAGGTGTTCAACCGCGGCAGCGAGCCCCTCGAGTACGCGATCGACGTCGCTCTCCCGGTCGAGTGCCCCACCGGCTGGGCCGCGAACACGCCGTGCCCGCCGTGGCTGAACGTCTATCCGAGCCACGGTGTCGTCGACAAGGAGGTGCGCGCGACGGTGAGGGTCGACTGGGTCATGATCCCCACGAACCAGACGTTCCCGGTCGATGTCCCGATCACGGTCACGGGCTCGGACGGGAGCTCGGTGGTGGTCACGGCCCGCGTCGAGGACCCGCGGCAGGTCGCGTGGAAGCCGAACCGCTTCATCGAGGCGAACGGCTATGTCTCGATGGAAGCCGATCACTTCAGCCGCGCGGTCAACACGGATGACGTCGAGTGGAAGCTGCTCCCGGACATCGGGCGCACCGGGTCGGGCGTGACGCCGTTCCCTGTGACGGCCGAGGCCCAGGAGCCCGGCGGCGCGTCGCCTCGCCTCGAGTACGACATGCACCTGACGAGCAGCGGCCCGGTGAACGTGTATGTCTACGTGTCGCCCAGGAACAACTTCCAGAACTGGAAAGAAGGCCTGCAGTACGCCGTGTCGTTCGACGACGGCCAGGTCCAGAGGGTCAACACGAGCCACGCCGTCGAGCTCAACGGCAACGGCAACAAGATCTGGGAGCGGCACACCTCGGACAACGCCAACATCATGCGCACCAAGCACACGATCGCCGCGGCGGGTGACCACACGCTGAAGGTGTGGATGGTCCATCCGGGCGTGATCGTCCAGAAGATCGTGGTGGACGCCGGTGGCGTGAAGGAAAGCCTCCTGGGCCCGCCCGAGAGCTACTGGATGGGCAAGGGGCCGGAGCAGCAGTAAACCATCGTCTGTGAGCAGTCCGAGGGCCCGCCGCGCACGTGCTGCGCGGCGGGCTCTCGTCATTTCTGCGCCCTGGCGCCTATCGACAGCGGATCTTTCTACCGGCGGCGCCGCGATCGTGGACGCGCCCTCTTCGTGCGCCGTGATCGCGCGAATGGCCGATGGTAGGATCCTCGCCGGGGTCAGGGATGCTGCGACAGGCGCTGGGATGGATGGGTGTGGTGACGCTGCTTCCGGCGCTCGCCGCGTGCGGTGAGAGCTCGGGGGCCGGGGCGGCCGGCGGGGGCGGCGCCGGTCAGGCCGCATCGACGGGCGCCGAGGCGTCCACGGGGAGCGGAGCGGGCGGCGCGAGCGGCAGCACGAGCGGCAGCGGAGCCGGCGCCGGTGGAAGCTCCGCGAGCACCGGCGGCGCGGGTGGAACCTCCGCGAGCGCCGGCGGCGCGGGCACGGGCGGGAGCGGAGGCGACGGGACGCCGGGCGCGCCCCAGGGCTTCATCCTCGGCGCGGACATCTCCTGGGTGCAGGAGCGCGAGGCCGGAGGCAAGGTGTTCCGCGACATCGATCCGCGGACGGGTGAGCTCGTCCAGAAGGACATCCTCGAGATCTTGAAGGCGCACGGGTTCAACTGGATCCGCCTGCGCCTGTTCAACGACCCCACCGCGGTGTACGCCGACGCGGCCGTCGACGACGACCCCTACTCGCGCGAGGGCTTCTGCGATCTCGAGCACACGATCGAGATGGCGCGGCGCGTGAAGCGAGCGAACATGGGGTTCCTGCTCGACTTTCACTACAGCGACGTATGGGCCGACCCCGACGATCAACACAAGCCCGTCGCCTGGACCGATCTCGAGGGCGACGCGCTGGCGAGCGCCATGCGCGAGTTCACGCGGGACGCGATCGAGCAGCTGAGCGCCGCCGGCGCGCGCCCGGACATGGTCCAGATCGGCAACGAGATCCCGCAGGGGCTGCTGTGGCCTGACGGCTTCGTCACCGGGCAGGCGTTCCAGGGGCTGGGCTCGCTCCTGAAGGCCGGGATCCAGGGCGTCAAGGACGCCGACGACACCATCACCGTCATGCTGCACCTCGACCGCTGCGACGACAACGCGGCGACGCGCTGGTGGGTCGACGGGGTGCTCGGGCAGGGCGTCGAGTTCGATGTGCTCGGCCAGTCCTGTTACACCGAGTACCAGGGGCCGCCCTCGGGGTGGAAGGCGAACTTCGATGATCTCGTGAAGCGCTATCCCGACCTGAAGTTCGTGGTGGCGGAGTACTCGTGGGAGAAGCGCGCGGCCAACGACCTGATGTTCAATATTCCGGACAAGCGCGGGCTCGGCACCTTCATCTGGGAGCCGACCGAGTGGCACGAGCGCATCTTCTCGCCGAACGGCGATGTCATCGAGAGCATGATCGCTCCCTACGATCAGATGAAGGTCGACTATCGGGACTTCTAAAGCGAGCTCGTGGGGCTCCCGAGGGCCCCCTTTCACGATCACCGTGGCACGTATCTCCTGGCGTTGAGCCCGTCGCCGAGGCTGCCGAGCTCGCGCGGGGTAGAGGGTGCGGCGGGCGGCGAGCAGCGCGCAGGGTGCGCCGCGCCCGAGCGCACGGCAGGCACGAGCTCCCGCAGGCTGCGGCGTGACGGCGGCGTCCTTCGATGCATGGGTCAAGTCGTTGATATAGCGTCGCTTTTTCTCACGAGAGTGCGCCAGATCGCAGCGACGAACGGGCGGCCGGCCGGGGCAAGGTCCCGCAGTTGGCGCTTGACGTTTCGGAAGGCTTTGGATTTCCTTCTCCCTGCGTTGGTTCGTCGAGTTCTCGTCGTCAGGCCGGAGCGCGCCGCCGACCCTTCTCCCTCGGGAGGCGCCAGGAGGAGAGCGGGGAAGCGACGGGGGCGCAGCGGGGGAGCGGCTCCCGGCAGGGGGGTCACGAAGCACTGTGTCCTTCAGCCATCAGGGGGAGCGCCGCTCTCGAGCACACGGCAGAACCAGCGTCGGTCGACGAAAGCGAGCGGGACGCAGATCAATGAACCGAAACAGTCAAGCGCACCACGGTGAGGACGCCTATCAGATCACGGAGACCGTGGCCGTACTGCCGCGCAGCATCTGGCGGCGCGCGCGCCGCGCGACGTCCGGCGCGAGCGTCCTTTTGCACTCGCTCCGGGACGAAGTCGCCCAGCCGCGCCGGGTCCTGGAGCTCGAGCTGCAGATGTGGCGTCGAATCGGCGCGCTCGCGATCGACGGCGGCGTGCGCGAGGTGGACGGCGAGCTCTCGCTCATCATGGAGGACTTCGGAGGCGCGCCGCTCGAGATTCCCGCGAAGGGTCTGGAGGTCGGAACGTGCCTGGAGCTCGCGCTCGGCATGTCTCGCTTGCTGCATCGCTTGCACGAGCAGGGGCTGCTTCATGAAGACGTGAGCCATGGCAGCTTCCTGGTCAATCTCGAGACTCGACGTGTCGAGTTTGCTGATCTCCTGGCGGTCTCCGGGGACGCGGCGAGCGGCGCCGCTTTCGAATCCGCGCCCTCGCTCGCCCACGTCGCGCCGGAGCGGACGGGCCGCCTCAACCGTCGCCCTGATCACCGAGCAGACTACTATTCTCTGGGCGTCACGCTCTTCCAGATGCTGACGGGCCAGCTGCCGTTCGCGGCGAGCGACGCCATCGGCTGGGCTCATGCGCACGTGTCCAAGCGCGCTCCGCTCGTCACGGAGCTGTCGCCCGACATGCCGCCAGTCCTCGCACAGCTCGTGTCCAAGCTGCTCGCGAAGAACCCTGACGAGCGCTACCAGAGCGATCACGGGCTGCTGAGCGACCTGACCACGCTCTGTGAGAGCTTCCGGCGAACGCAGACCCTCCCTGCCGTCGTCCTGGGGGTGAACGACGTTTCGAGTCAATTCATGGTCAGTCGAGACCTCCAGGGACGCGACGCCGAGCTGTCGGCGCTGGGAGGCGCCCTCCACGACGTGTGCGCCGGCAAGAGGCTGCTCGTGCTCATGCCAGGAGCCGCGGGCATCGGCAAGTCCGCCGTGCTCGCGGAGTTTTTGCGACAGCACGCCGGAGCGCCGGCGCGCCTGCTGTCGACGGCGTTCGAGGAGCAATCTCAGGCAGTGCCGCTGTCTGGATTGGCGCAGGTGCTACGACGCCTGGCAGGGGACCTGCTGTCGCTCTCCCAAGCCGAGCTGACGGAGCTGCGGCAGCGCGTGACCGCGGCGCTGGGGCACAACGCAAGCATGCTGACCGAGCTGGTGCCGGCGCTCTCCTGCGTCACCGGTCCCTCCACGGCCATCGTCGCGTTGAACCCCATCGAGGCGCAGCGCCGGTTGCAGCATGTCTTCCTCTCCTTCATCCGTATCTTCGCCACGCCGGAGCGTCCGCTCGCCTTCGTGCTCGACGACTCTCAGTGGCTCGACGCCGCCTCCGCCGAGGTGCTGTCTGCCATTCTGACGAATCCCGACTCGAGTCACGTGATGGCGCTGGCCGCGTTCCGCGGCGGTGACGTCAGCGACGTACCGACGCTCCTGAGCCTGCAGGGGGCGTTGCACCGGGCGAAGAAGGTCGTGCTGACATTGCCGCTCGGGCCGCTGTCCGCCGAGGCGGTCGCCGAGATCGTGGCTCGCTCGCTGCGCGCGCCTGTCGCCGAGGCCCGTGGGCTCGCGGAGCTCGTGAGGCGCAAGACCGATGGTAACCCGTTCTTCATCGGTCAGCTGCTCGTCTCCTTGCATCGACAGGGCATCCTGCGCCTGGAGGTCGAGCGCGGCCGATGGGCCGCCGACGTGCAGCGCGCGGAGGCGCACCCCGCTTGCGACAATGTCGGCGCGTTGATGGCGGATCGCCTCGAGGACCTCGGTCCCGATGCGGCGAGGCTGCTGTCTACCGCAGCGTGCTTCGGCATGCGCTTCGATCTGCAGACCCTGTCGGAGGCCGTGGACAGACCGCTCGCGGCCTGTCTCGAGCTCGTTCGGGAGGGGCTGGCCCATCATCTCCTGTCCGAGGTCTCCGTCGAGGCGCGAGAGGATCCGTCAGCGCCTGGCCCGAGCCACGAGCCTGCATCGTACGCCTTCGAACACTCGCGCGTGCAGCAGGCGGCGCTCTCACGCGCCAGCGACGCGGAGCGTGTGGCAGCTCATGGTCGCATCGGACGGATCCTGCGCGAGCGCCTGCGGGGCGATCGCGCGCCGAGTCGAATCTTCGAGGTCCTTCATCATCTGAACGCCGCTCGCCGCGTGATCCATGACCGAGGAGAGCACCTCGACCTCGTGGAGCTCAACCTGACCGCGAGTCACCAGGCGCTCCAGAGCGGCGCGTGGAGCATCGCGGGGACCCACGCCGAGATCGCCGTCGAGCTGCTGGCCAGCTGCGAGAGCGAGTGTTCGCCGGATCTGGCCTTTCGAGCGATCTTCGCGCGCGCCGAGACGGCGTTCGTGCTGGCGGATCCGCAGGTCGAAGCGCTCTGCGAGGAGGCGTTCAGGGTCGCCCCCGACCGCCTGGCGCGCGGCCGAGTTCATGTCTTGAAGACCCGGATCCTCGAGCACGGCGGGCGAATGCTGGACGCCGTGGCCCAGGTGCGCGCGGCGCTGGCCGAGTTCGGCGTGCGCTTGCCGGAGGCGCCCGACGAGATCAACCAGGGCATCGGTGAGGGTATCGGCAAGCTGCAAGCGCACCTGGCGCGCGTGACGATCGAGGGCCTGCCGGCTCTTCCGACGGCAGAGGACGCAGAGTCGCGCCTGGTCCTCGAGCTGCTGGCCCAGGTGATCCCTCCCGCGTTTCAGACCTATCCGCCCTTGTTCTTCCTGGCGGAGCTCATCATGTTCGACCTGGCGCTATGCCGCGGCGTCAACGCGGTCTCGTGCAAGAACTTCGCTGACTGCGGCATCATCCTCCTCGCGATGCTGGGCGACTACGATGCCGCCTATCGCATCGGCCTGGCTGCCTTCGAGCTCTTGAAGCGCTTCTCGCCGACCCCGGTCGAGTCGGGCGTGTGCTTCGTGTTCGTGGGCTTCCTCGCGCACTGGAAGGCGCCTTACCGGGATCTGTTCGCGGTCTACGACCGAGGGGAGAAGAGCGGGCTCATGCTCGGCGACCTGCAGCACGTCGCCTACGCCAAGAACGATCGCGCCCAGCGCTCGTTCCTGGTTGGCGCGCGGCTGCGGGCCTGCCGCGAGCAGGTCGCGGAGCTGCGGCGGTACCTGACGCACATTTCGGCGGCAGGTCAGCTGGTCGATGCGCTGGTCGTCGAGCGAGCCGTCGCTCGATTGACGGCGCGCGAATCGGAGAAGCAGGCCGTCGCCGCGGCCGACAACGAAGCGACCGCCGTGGTGGTCGCCGAGAAGAGCACCCAGTACAGCTACGCCTACGGGCAAGCCCAGATGATGACGAGCTTCATCCTGGGCGACTTCGCTTCGGCGCGTCAGTGGATGGAGTTCACCCGGGAGTTCTTGATCATCGCGTCGGGGCAGTTCTCGCTCCCCGA
Source organism: Sorangium sp. So ce327 (assembly GCF_051530205.1). NCBI lineage: Bacteria > Pseudomonadati > Myxococcota > Polyangiales > Polyangiaceae > Sorangium > Sorangium sp. So ce327. The sequence goes on from NZ_CP150330.1 coordinate 9,753,317, forward strand.
TTACAAGCTCCTGGAAGGGCTGCTGGCGGCGAGGGCGTGCCGCGAAGGAGGCCCGGAGGCGCGGGAGGCCCTGCTCGCTGTCGTCGAGGAGAACCTGAAGCAGCTCGAGGCCTGGTCCCGTCTGTGCTCGGAGAACTTCGCTCACAAGGCTCACTTCCTGGCCGCCGAGCACGCGCGCGTGACGGGGCAGCCGCTGGAGGTCGTGCTCGCCCGCTACCGCGACGCGATCAGGACGGCCGGAGACGGGTTCATCCACTTGCGGGCGCTCGTCCACGAGCACCAGGCCCAGATGTGGCTATCGCTGGACGAGCCCCTTCACGCCAGGGCATGCCTGGAGACGGCTTACCGGCTCTACGCGGACTGGGGCGCCACGGCGAAGCTCGAATCGCTGGCGCGTGAGCACCCCGCTTTGCTCGCGGATGCCGTCAGAGGAGACATCGCGACACCACGCGGCGCGATGGTGGCCGGCCAGGGTTTCGACAGCGCGTCCCTGCTCAAGGCGACGCAGAGCATCTTCGTCGAGGTCGAGACCGAGCGGCTGTTCGCCGCATTGATGGCCACGTTGATCGAGAACGCCGGGGCAGAGCACGGCTGCCTCGTCTTGCGAGACGACGCCGATCGCGCGTACTACGTGGAGGCGCGCGCCCACGTCGAGCGCCCGATCACGAACCTTTCGCAGCGCGTGGAGTACTCGGAAGCCGATTTCTTGTGCCCCACCGTCGTCAGCTACGTGCTGCGCACGGGAGAGGCCGTCACGCTGGACGACGCATCGAAGGCCGGCGCCTTCCAGGCGGACCCGCAAGTTCGAAGGCGGGGCGTACGTTCGGTGTTGTGCGCTCCCATCATGCGCAAGGGCGACGTCCTGGGCGCGCTGTACGTGGAGAACAACGTCAGCGCGTATGCTTTCACGCTCGATCGATTGGCCGCGTTGCAGGTGATCGCCAGCCAGGCGGCGATCTCGATTTACAACGCCCAGCTCTACGAGAGCCTGGAGCGACGCGTGGCCCAGCGCACCGAGGAGCTGGCGCTCAAGAACGGTCAGATCGCTTCGATGCTCGACAATCTGGACGAGGGCGTCTTCACCATCGACCGGAACCGGCGCGTCGAACCGGGATACTCTCGACGATTGGCGGAGATCCTCGGCCACGCCGAGCTGGCCGGTCGCGACTGCCTCGCGCTGCTGTTCGATGGCTCCAGCGTGCGACCGGACGCGCGGAGCGCGGCAGAGGCAGCGCTCAGCTGCGCCTTCGGTCAAGAGCAATGGCTGGCGGCGCTGAACACCCATCACCTGATCCGTGACGTGGAGCGCACGGGTCCCGGCGGCAAACCTCAGTTCTTGGAGATCTCCTGGAACTTCATCGAGTCGGAAGCGGGCCAGGTGGAGCGCATGTTGGTCACGGTTCGCGACGTGACCTTGCTGCGTAGCTTGAGGCAAGCGGCGCGCAACAAGGAGCGCGAGGTCGACATCATCGTGCAGGCGCTCGATCGCGGCGTCGAGACCACACGAGCGTTCTGCGTCGACTGTCGCGAGCTGCTCGCCGTGAATCGCGCGGCGCTCGGGCTGCAGGTCGAGAGCTCCGAGCAGCTCTGTGATGCCGCCTTGCGCACCCTGCACACCCTGAAAGGGAACGCCCGCCTGCACGGCTTCACGCACCTCGTGGACTGCCTGCACGCTGCGGAGCACGCCTGCCAGGCGTTGCGCCGGGAGCCAGAGCGGCCGATCGACAGGCACGAGCTGCTGCAGCAACTGGATGCCGTCGAGCGAACGGTCGCGGAGTACGAGTCGGTTTGCCAGCAACGGCTGACGGCCGTGATCCAGAGGCTGGATGAACGGAGCGAGGGTGTCCTTCACGACATCCGGGGCCTGGTCGCGACGGCCGCTCCCACCGACCCGGCCGAGGAGCTGGTGCGCAAACTGCGTGGAGCCCTCGCGCGCCTCGACCCTACGTCGGTGGCGCGCTTGGTCGACGAGACGCGCGAGATGCTGCCGGGCTTGGCCGCCGAGCTCGGGAAGCCCGCGCCCGCGGTGCTCACGGAGCAGGCCGAGGCGCAGCTGGCCAGCGACTGGACGGGACTCGTGAAAAACATCCTGGTTCAGTGCTTTCGCAACTCCCTCTATCACGGCATCGAGATGCCTGACGTGCGAGAGCTCGCCGGCAAGCCGGCGCAGGGCCGCATCGATGTTCGCGTGCGGAGCGGAACGCGCGCGCTCGAGCTGCAGATCTTCGACGATGGCAGCGGACTTTCACTCGAGAAGCTGCGTCGGCGGGAGGGCGTTCATGGGCTGCCCGATGAAGCCCTGGCCGACCAGATCTTCCTGTCCGGCGTCTCGACCGCGGAGACGATCGGTCAAGTAGCCGGTCGAGGTGTCGGGCTCGACATCGTGCGCGCGAACCTCCGGGCCCGCGGCGGTGACGCCCTTGTGCGCTTCACCGGGGAGGAGCGCGATGGCCACCGGCCGTTCATGCTGGTCCTCCTCATGCCGAAGAGCGCGCTCGCCTCCCGCTCCTTCGAGCCCCCGGTCGTTCGGTCCTCTTCCTCGCAGGCCTCCTGACGCGCGCCTGGGCCGCCAGGTCGACCCGCGGCGCACCGGCGCCCTCGGTCACGGCGGCTCGTGTCTGCATCTGCATCTGTCGCGCCCGCCCGCGAGGGGTATGCTGGCGGTCGTCGTGGACTGGGATGACGTGCGCCATTTTCTCGCGCTCGCTCGAACGGGCTCCGTCCGCGCGGCGGGCTCGATGCTCGGCGTGAGCCACTCGACCGTGGCGCGGCGGGTCGAGGCCCTCGAGGCGCGGCTCTGTGTGAAGCTGTTCGACCGGCACCGCGACGGGTACCAGCTGACGGACGCGGGCAACGAGATGGTCTCGGGGGCGGAGCGCGTCGAGCGGGAGATGGCCGCGCTGGAGCGCGGCCTCGCCGGGCAAGACGCGCGGCTCGAGGGGCCCGTGCGGGTGACCTGCACCGACCCGTTCATCGCGAAGATCCTCCTCCGCGCCCTGGCCGGCCTCTGCGAGCAGCATCCCGGCATCGAGCTCGAGCTGGATGCCGACGCCAAGAACCTCGATCTGTCGAAGCGCGAGGCCGACGTCGCCGTGCGCGCGCTCTTGCCCGGCGCGTCCCCGCCGGAGCACCTGATCGGGCGGCGGCTCGTCCCCATCACCCTCTGCAACTACGTCGCGACCGCGCACGCCGCCCGGCTCGACCCCGAGCGCGGCGCGCGCCCCGCGCGCTGGCTCGGATCCAGCATGCACAGGATCGCCAAGGAGCTCGTCGCGTCGTCGAGTTATCCCGAGGTTCCCATCTGGGGCACGTTCGAGTCGATGGCGATCATGATGGAGGCCGCACACGCGGGCCTCGGCTTCGTGATGTTACCCACGTACGCCGGCGATCCGGAGCCCGGGCTGCAGCGGCTCGCGAGGCCGGACCTGCGCCACGTCGCCGATTTCTGGCTCCTCGGCCACCGCGACCTCCGGGACAACGCGCGCCTGCGGGCCGCGCGCGAGGGCATCACCGCGGCGCTGACAGCGCGCGCGGCGCTGTTTCGCGGCGAGGCCGAGGGGTGGCGCGAAACTGCGCCCCTGCGTCACGAACTTGCACCGGGCGCGGACGCGCCGCGTGCGTAGATTCGTCGACCATGACGACCGCCGACGCCAAGTTCTGGGACGACCTCGCCGAGAAGTACGCCGCCAAGCCGGTGGCGAACGTCACCGCCTTCGAGCGCAAGAAGGCCATCACCCGCGAGCACCTGCGCCCGGGCTCGACGGTCCTCGAGATCGGCTGCGGCACCGGCTCGCTCGCCCTGGAGATGTCGCCGAGCGCCGGCCACATCCACGCGATGGACGTCTCGGGCGAGATGATCCGCATCGCCAACCAGAAGAAGCAGGCCCAGGGCGCGACCAACGTCACCTTTCGCCAGGGCACGCTGGACGGACCTACCCCGTACGAGCCAGAGCACTTCGACAGCGCCTGGGCTTACTCCATCCTGCACCTCGTCCCCGATCGGCGGCGCACCCTCAAGACCATCTTCGACCTCCTCAAGCCCGGCGGCTCGTTCATTTCGTCCAACGTCTGCCTCGGCGGCACCTGGGTGCCTTACGGCGCGATCATCACGGTGATGCGCTGGTTCGGGAAGGCGCCGGCCGTCCACAGCTACGATCGCGAGACGATCTTCCGCGAGATGCGCGAGGCAGGGTTCGTCGAGATCGAGGAGCGGGAGGTTGGTGGCGGGAGGATGGTTGCGTTCGTCGTGGCGAAGAAGCCGAGGTAGCGCGCAGCTCGCCACGACCGACCCTCATGCGACCAGCCAACCCTGGTTCCGATCCGAGATCGGATGCTCCCCGCAGCGCTCGGTGACGGCGCACGGGGGACGGGGATGCGCGAGCAACAATAACGGCAAAATCCGAGTCAGAACCGCGGCCGGGAACCGTGGCCGGGAACCGCGCGATCCCGTACCAGCATAGTTCGTCAAGCTCTCCGTAAAGCACCGATGAGCCTGGGGGGACAGTCCCCTACAATCTACGTCACTTCAGGTCGATTTCGCGACGCTTCGTTGCTCGTCGAATTCTTGCTTCGACCATCTTTTCACTCGGCAGGTCTGCTAGCACACTACATTCATTCGTTGGAGGCGATCGTCTCCGGGCGAAGCACGGCGAGCAGGTGGCAGGGCGGCAGGGGCGTACCGCGCTCGCGACAGCTCGCCCCCTCGACGCGTGGAAGCCCATGAAGGCGCCCCGGGCTTGCGGACCGGCCGAGGCGCTCGCATCCACGTCGACCCGTGTCCGCTCCTGGAGAACACCCATGTTCAACCTCACCCATCATCGCCTCTCGCTGCTCTCCCTGCTCGGCGTGCTGGCCGCGCCGGCGCTCGCCTGCGAAGCCCCGCGCGAGGGCGGCGTCGCCGGAGATCTCGCCCAGGCCGAGCTCGACGTCGAGGACGATGTCGGCGCGCTGGCCGCGGCCGAGGTCGCCGTGGCGGACTATTTCATCGCGACCCATCCTGATTACCGCAGATGTGCCGCGCCGATGTGCGGCGGCCATTTCGTCGCCCGCGTCAACACCAGCGTGACCCGCTGCGCCGATGGAACTTGGCAAGAAGAATGCCACATGTTCGAGCTGGATCTGTCGGGGCTCGGGCTCGATCGCTCGACCGAGGCCAAAGCCAGAGAGGCGTTCGGCGCCGGGCAGGCGCTGGTCCGCGGCGGCCTGAAGCAGGTCCAGCTGGGCGACCTGCAGTCGCGGCCGGCTGACGTCCTCATCGCCAGCGAAATCTGGCTCGGGGTGACGGGCAATGCGCCGAAGGGCCACTTCTCTCGGGTCGACAGCAGCGGGATCGTGTGCGTGACGTACCCCTGTCCCTCCTTCTCCGAGCACAGCCTGAACACCAACCTGAGCGGTTCACTCGACGGCCTCGATCTTCTGTCCGCGTCCGGGGCCACGGAAAAGCAGGTCGACGGCGGCATGAAGGCGCTGTCCGGGCCCGGTCTGCTGGTCGCCGGTCAACATGCGATCACCGCCGGTCCGGCCGGCTCGATGAACCGCCTCGGCGTGGCGGAGTTCTACCTGCGCCTGAAGTGACGCCGGCGGGGCGGCTCGTGCTCCTTGCGCGCCGCGTTCACAACGAACCAGTTCATGACCCGCGGCCACGCCGGTCAACAGCGGTCATCGAGGTCGAGCTGAGCGAGGCCGCCGCCTAAGACGCCAAGAGACGCCAGAAGACGCCAAAAAGAAAATAAATCTTGGCGTCTTCTGGCGCCTCTTGGCGTCTTCTGGCGTCTCGACTTCTCGCTGTTTGCGTGCGGCTTCAACCCGTTTGTCGCTCTAGGCGACCCAGAACGGGCTCGCCCGCACGGCCGGGAGCTGAACGAGCGCAACGACTTGTCCATGGCTCGAAGGGGCCGTGTTCGCCCGGCAGCCAGCGAGCGAGATGCTTCACCGACCGCCAGGGCAGCGTGACATGTCACGTGACATGTCACGATCGCGGCGTGACATGTCACGTGGACGCCCTGGAGCGGCAGCGCCGGCCCGAGGGGGCGGCGCTGCGCGCGGGCGCGCGCCAGCCACGTGACGGCAGCGGGCAGCAGCCTGCGACGGGCCAGGCGACCGCGCCGACGAGCATCGTAGAGCGGGGTGGCGAGAGAGCGGCGCGCCTCTCCACGTGCATGGGCAGGTACGCCTTCTGCATGCGCGTACGCGCACATGGGGCCTGCCGTCTCCAGGCGCCGGTGGTTCAAGAGGAGATCCGCGATGCGTTTTCAATCACCATTTCAACGGTGGCTATTCATCTTATCGACATGGCTGTTCGGTGGGGCGCTGCTGGCCTGCGGCGCCGGCTGCGGCGTTGAAGCGCCCGCGGGCGTCAAGCTGCGGCAGCAGTTCCCCGATCAGGCAGCGCAGGTCCTCGAGGTCAGCGAGGCGTTCGTCGCGGTCAACGACGGTTTCTCGCTCGCCTCGCTCGGCGATCCGAGCCGCGAGCTCGACATCGAGGCAGCGTTGCTGCGCCGCGGCGGGCTGCACGCCGCCCTGCCGGCCCGCGGCGAGGGCGAGATCCGGTTTCATCTGCCCGGCGGGTTCGAGGCGCGCGTGCGCGAGCTCGACGCCGAGGGCGAGGGCGAGCTCGCCGAGCGCGCGGTGGCGTATCCGCGCAAGGGCGGCACGTCGTTCTGGTCGGCGATCGACGCGGGCTACGAGGAGTGGCTGCTGCTCGACGCGGGCGTGGCGCGCGCGGATGCGCCCGCGGCGGTGTGGCAGGTCGAGGGCGCGACGCTCCGGCAGCAGCGCGACGCGGTCGAGGTGGTCGACGAGGCCGGCGCGGCGCGGCTGCGCGTGACGGCGCCGGCGGCGTACGCGCGCGGCGGGCGGCCGATCGCCGTGCGCCTCGAGGTGCGCGGGGCGACGATCGAGCTGTGGGCCGACGCGGGTGGAGAGCCGGCGCTGATCGACCCGGTCTGGACGTGGGCGCCCGCGATGAGCACGGCGCGCAGCGGGCATACCGCGACGGTGCTCGCGAGCGGCGACGTGCTCATCGTGGGCGGCTACAACGGCGCTGTCGTTGCGAGCGCGGAGCTCTATGACCGGTACACGAACAGCTGGTCGTCGGCCGGGTCGCTGACCACCGCCCGCCGCTACCACACGGCGACGCGGCTGAGCAACGGCCGGGTGCTCATCGCGGGCGGCAGCAACGCCTCCAACGTGCCGCTCGCGAGCGCGGAGCTCTATGACCCGAACACGAACAGCTGGTCGGCGGCCGGGAGCCTGACCGTGGCGCGCTCCGGGCACACCGCGACGCCGGTCGAGGACGCCAAGGTGCTCGTGATCGGCGGCCAGAGTGACAGCTCCACCTACTTGGCGAGCACCGAGCTCTACACGCCCGGGTCCAATGGCTGGTCGCCGGCCGCGCCCATGACCACGAGCCGCAGCGGACACACGGCGACGCGGCTCCTCGACGGCAAGGTGCTCGTCGCGGGCGGGCGCAATGCCGCGTACCTGACGAGCGCGGCGCTCTACGACCCGAGCAACAACACATGGTCGGCGGCGGGATCGATGGGCGTTGCCCGCAACAAGCACACGGCGACGCTGCTTCCGGACGGCAGGGTGCTGATGGTGGGCGGCGCCGACTCGAACTCTCACGAGCTCTCGAGCGCAGAGATCTACACCCCGGGGACGCCGCCCACCTGGACCCCGGTCGCGTCGATGAGCACCCCCCGCATGTCCCACACGGCGACTCGATTCCTGAGCGGCAAGGTGCTCGTCACGGGCGGAACCACCGCGAGTAGCACGGAGACCGACAGCGCGCAGATGTACGATCCGGCGACCAACACCTGGATCGCCATCAAGCCAATGGGCAGCAAGCGCACTCAGCACACCGCGACGCCGCTGGGCTTGAGCAAGGTGCTCATCACGGGCGGCTTCAGGCACGACGGCCTCGCGACCGGGTACCTGGCGAGCGCCGAGCTCTACGACCTCGACGCCGAGACATGGAAGTTCGTCGCGCCCATGGCCATGGCCCACCCCGCCGGTGCCGCGGTGCGGCTCCAGGACGGCAGGGTGCTCGTGACGGGCGGATACGACGACGATGACGACGAGGACCCCGAGAACACTGCCGAGCTGTACAACCCGACGACCAACACCTGGACGTCCGCGCCCGACATGCCAGTGGACCGAACATGGCACACGATGACGCTGCTCGGGAACGGCAAGGTGCTGGTCGTGGGGGGCTTTGAGGACGTCTCTGCGCTGGAGAGCGCCGCGCTCTACACCCCCGCCACCAACACGTGGTCGTCGGTGGGACCCGCGGGCTTCGATTTCGCCCGGACCTCCCACACCGCGACGTTGCTTCAGACCGGCAAGGTGCTGGTCGCCGGGGGAGATCCCAATAATCACAACGATCAGACGCCCACCGCGCTCTTCAACCCGTCGACCAACATCTGGTCGACGGCCGGGCCCATGGTCGTTCCCCGTCAGGCTCACACCGCGACGCTGCTCCAGAACGGCAAGGTGCTGGTCACCGGAGGCCGGCGCAATAGCAACGATAGCTATACCAAGACCGCCGAAATTTACGATCCGACGAACGACATGTGGGCGGCTGCGAGCGACATGACCGCCGCTCGCGGACAACATACCGCCACGCTGCTCGCCAGCGGTGACGTGCTGGTCGTCGGAGGGCGCGATGCCTCGAGTTATCTGTCGACCACCGAGATCTATCATCCGGCGTCGAACTCCTGGTCAGCCGGTCCTGCGATCATCGCCCGATCCATGCACGACGCGGCGCGGCTCAACGACGGCAGGGTGCTCATCGCGGGGGGGCGAAACGGCAGCGGCATGCTCCGGAGCACCCAGGTCTACAGCCCGGTATCGAACACGTGGACCACGACGGGGCCGATGGACCAGCCCTATACGTTGCGCGGCATGATGCTCCTGCTCGCGGACGGCCGGGTGCTCAACGTGGGCAATTACGACGGGAGCGTCGAGATCTACACCCCCTGACGCCCGCGGGGCTGTCGCGCCCGGATCGCGCCGGTTCGCCACGGCAATTTCGTCCCTGGGCAACGCTGTATTGGCTAGTCTCTACGCACGTCCCGCCCGCCCAGGCAGACGCCCACGTAATCGGCGACCATCCTCTCCAGCGAGAACCGCTCCCGCGCGCGCTCCCACCCCGCCGTGCCCATGCGCGCCCGCCGCGCCGGATCGGCGCCCAGCTCCACGAGCGCCGCGGCGAGCGCCTCGGCGTCGCCCGGCGGCACCAGCCGGCCCGTCACGCCGTCGTCCACCTGCTCGGACATGCCGCCGACCGCCGTAGCCACCACCGGCAGCCCCTCGGCCATCGCCTCCAGCGACGCGTTCGGACACCCGGCGGGCTCGGCGATCAGCGCGAACACGTCGAGCTCGCGCAGGAACGCGCGCGTGTCGGCGAGCTCACCGACCCACTCGACCGACAGCCCCGCCGCCATCCGCCGCAGCTCCTCGGCGTGCGCCTCGGCGCCGCGCTCCACGCCGCCCGCGATGCGCAGCACGTGCGGCGGCATGCGCGGCGCCGCGAGGCGCAGCGCGGCGAGGAGCTCGTCGAGCTTCTTGTGCGGGTGGATCCGCGCCGCCGTCCCGATCGCGAGCAACCCGCGCTCGCCGCCGGACCCGCGCGGCTCGGGCTGCGTCGAGCGCGGCGCCGCAACCGGGCGCGGGCCGAGCGCCACGCCGTTCGGCACCACATGCGCCGGCGCCCCGAGCACCTCGGCGGCGAGCGCCGCCTCGGCCCCGTACTTGACGATCACCCCCGCAAGACGAGCTCCATAGTCGCGCGGCGCGCGGTACGGCAGCCCGCGGCGCGGCGACGCGAAATACCGGCGCAGCGAGGCGAAGTACATCTCGCCCGGGCTGATGTCGAAGAGCGGGACGTCGAGCAGCCCGTCGGCCAGGAGCACCTTGTGCTCGGCGATCACGTTCCACATCAGCACGGCCTCCGGCGGGTCCTCCTCGATCGCGCGCAGCAGGCGCTCCACCGCCTCTGCAGGCTCGATGTCGGCCGGCGGCGGCACCGCCAGCACCGGGATGCCCGCGGCCTCGAGCGCGCGCCGCCCCGGCGTCGGGTACTCCGGCTGCTCCTCGATCACGGCCGCCCGGCCGCGCACGCCGGCCGCCGCGAGGCCGAGCAGCAGCCGGCGCGCGCTCGACTGGGCCCCGCCCATCGAGAAGTTGTTCGTGACGAGGAGCAGCCCGTCGCCCCGCCGCACGCCGCGGTTCCGCGCGATCGCCCGCGGGTAGAGCCGCGCATACCCCTCGGCCATCCGCGCGAGGCTGAAGTGCCGCGCCACGACCTCCCGGCCGCTCGTCGACCCGTCGCCCGCGTCGCCCGCGGCGCCGGCGCGCGCCGCCGCCACGATCGCCCCGGCGAACCGCTCGGGCGCGGCGTCGAGCGGCAGGTGGACCATCGCCGGCGTCTCGGCCGCGATCTCCGCGGTGCCGCCGGCGCCGGTCGCGACGACCGGGAGGCCCGCGGCGAGCGCCTCCAGGTGCGCGAGGCTCAGCCCCTCGTGGGCGCTCGGCGACACGAGGACGTCGGCCGCCGCGAGCAGCCCGGCGACGTCGCCGACCGCGCCCGCGAAGCGCACCTCGGCGCGCAGGCCGAGCCGGTCGACCTCGCGCCGGATCTCCGCCTCCGCGGCCAGCGCCTGCTCGCTGCCCGGCGAGGCGCTCCCGGCGATGACGAGCCGAGCCGCCCGCGGATCGCCGGCCGCCGCCAGCGCGGCCCGCGTGGCCTCGAGGATTCCAGGCAGCAGGTGCAGCCGCTTCTGCGGCCGCGGGTTCGCCACGGCGAGCAGGACGAGGTCGCCCGGCGCGATCTCGAGGCGCCTCCGCCACGCCGCGGCCTCGGCCGACCGGGATCGGCGCACCGCCTCCCCCGACCCGGACCGGTGCGCCTCCGCCGCCTCGGCCCGGCGCGCCGCCTCCGCAGGCGCGAGGTCGATGCCGTTCCAGACCGTGCGCGCCGGGATCGGCAGCGCGCGCTCCGCGAGCTCCGCCTCGACCGCGCGCGCGCACGCAACGAGCAGCGTGGCGCCCTCCGGAGCGAGGCGATCGAGCCCTGCCGGCCAGCCTGCGGCCACGTTGTGCACCGTGATGAGCGGGCGGTACCCGCGCGCGGACAGGCGCGCGAGATCCTCGGCGTCGAACAGGTGCGCGTGCGCGAGATCCGCGCCCCACGCGGCGAGCCCCCGGGCGAGCGCGTCGAAGCGCGCCTCCCTGTCGCCGCGCGCATCGGACAGATCGAGCGCCCCCGGCGGCGCGGCGAACGTGGCGCGGGTCGGCCGGTACACCGCGCAGACGAGCGAGCGCACGCCGCGCCGCGGCAGCTCCCTCGCGAGGTCGATCGCGATCCGCTCGGCGCCCCCCTGCTGCAGGCTGGTCACCACCTGCGCGACCCGCGGCGCCGCGTCGTCGCACACGTCGAGCGGCGCGTGCCGCACCACGCGCGCCCGCCGCGCCCCGAGCTCGCCCTGGAGCGCGGCGTCGAGCGGCTCGCCCGCGCCGAGCCGCGCCGCGACGCCCGCGGCGAGCGCCCCGTCGAGGTACACGCTCGCCGCGCGGGGCAGCCCCGGAGCGCGGCGGGCGCGCGCGGCGCGGCTCAGCTCGCCGCCCGTGGCGCGCAGCAGCTCGGCCCACGCCGTGACGTCCGGCTCGGGCACGGAGGGCGCGGCGAGGTCGATCGGCGCGAGGACGGCGCCGAGCGCGCAGAGCGGCAGCCCGGTGTCGCTCGGCGGCGGGAACGGGTCCGGCTCGATCGCCGCGGAGGGCGCAGGCCAGGCGCCCCCGCGCACGAGCCACACCGGCCCCGCCGCGAGCGCCTCCGCCGCGGCCGCGAGCGGCGCCGCCGTGAGATCGACCGGCGCGAGCCCGGCGAGCCGGAGCGCGCGCAGCGTGCGGCCGGCGCGGGCGCGGTGCGCGGGCGCTTCGGCGAAGACGGCGCAGAGGGGGCGGCGCACGCGGGAGCTGCGGAACATGCGAAGCATGCGAGAGAGAGCGGCGCGGCTCAGTAGGCCGACGGATAGCCGCGGAACGGCGCGGCGACGGCCACGTCCGGCGCGCTCGAGATCCGGTCCCTCGAGCGTCGACCCGCGGCCCCCGCGGCGGCCGCGCGCGGCGCGGCGGACGGCGCCGCGGCCCACCCGGCCGCGCGCGGAGCGGCCCACGCGGCCGCGCCGATCTGCTCCACCTCCACGGCGGACGGGACGCCGCCCGTGTAGACGAACTGCCCGCGCGGCCCCGGCTCGATCGGGACCGACGCGCGCCGGATCGCGCCCTTCACGAGGCAGCGGTAGTGGAGCATCGACCCGTGCAGGTGCGGGGGCGCGTGCAGCCAGAAGCCGTCGCCCTGCGGCCGGAACGTCACGCCGGGCGGCGCCCCGGCCATGGGCCTGCGTCCGACCGCGCGGTGCACGAGCAGGCCGATGAGGCCGATGACGGCGCTGGCCAGGACGAGGCCGCCGCCGACGAACCCCACCGTCGCCGCGGTCGACCAGGAGCTCGAGCGCGGCGCCTGCGCGGTCGCCGCCGGCGGCGGGGTCGGCGAAGGCGCCGCGGCAGGGGCGCTCGCCGAGAGCGCGGCGATCACGCGGAAGCCGTTGTCCGCGTTGCGGCTGCCGGGGTCGTTGCGGTACCGCGCCGCGGCGCGCAGGTGCTTCGCGTCCTTGAGCCACGACCCGCCGCGCAGCACGCGCCGGGGCTTGTCGCCGGCCGGGGGTGCCGCCTGCTCGGGATCGGCCGCCGGTCCGGGCGCATAGGGCCCGTACCAGTCGCGACACCACTCGTAGACATTGCCGCTCATGTCGTGCAGGCCGAAGGCGTTCGGCTGCTTCTGCCCGACAGGCCTCGTCCCGCTCCCCGCGTTGCCCTTGAACCACCCGATGGCGGCCGCGGCGCTGTCGGCGTCGCCCGCATAGAACCGCGTCTGGGTCCCCGCGCGGTCGGCGTACTCCCATTGCGCCTCGGTCGGCAGGTCGAAGGCGCGGCCGGTCTTCTGCGTCAGCCAGCGGGTGAACTCGCCCGCGTCCTTGAAGGTCACCAGCGTCACCGGGTGCAGATCGGTCTGCGGGAAACCGGGAGTCCTCCAGGTGAACTCCTTGCGCTGCGAGAGGCCCTTGCCGTCGAACCCGAACCCGCCGGAGGCGCCGACCTCGGCCTCCGTGCGGTAGCCTGTCTCCGCGGCGAAGCGCCCGAACTGCCCGACCGTGACCGGAAACTTCCCCAGGTAGAAGTCGCGGCCAAGGGTCACGTCCCGGACCGCCTCGTCGTCGCCGCGCCCGGCCTCCGCGGGCGGCGAGCCCTGACGGAAGCGCCCCCCCTTCACCAGCACGAGCTCGAGCTGCACCCCCCCGAGGTCGATCGCGACGGCGGGCGCCGGATCCGCGGCCTGCGCCGAGTCCGGGGCGAGGAGGGCGACGGCCGCCCCGAGGACGATCGCAGGAAGGACGCGGCATGCGGTGGCGCGAGGCTGCACGGGCCCACGCTACCAGAGAGCGCGGCCGAGGTGCGCTCGCAGCGGCCCGAGCGGCGCAGCCGACCGAGCGGCGGAGGGCGCCCGGAGCGCCCTCGCCCCGCCGGAAGAGCGGGCGCGCCGGCGCGCGCCCCTACCTCGCTACCTCGCGTCCTGCCCGCGACATCACGCTTATCAAAGTGTCTTTACAGTTCTTCACTCAACACGTGATCTGACCGGCACCAGCGCGAAAACAGCTACAAAACAGCCCTCCAACGCCGCTCCGGGTGACCCATCGGCGGCGGGATCGAGGCTCGACAGGCGCTCGTCCGCATGGCATCCAGCGAGGCTCGACGCCGGAGTCAACCGCGGTCGAGCGCGCCCTGGTCACACCTCACAGCGAAGCGAAAGGATGTACGCACTGTCGGCCGAGGCGTTCGATGGTCCATGGCACGCGGACGAGCGCTGGGCGCGGGGCTCGTCCTCCGGCGCAGAGGACGTCGACTCCTTGCTGCGCGGCAGCGAGGACAGTGGGGAGCTTGGCGCGGCGCCGGGCGTATGTGTCGACATGAGGAGCGGTACGATCACCGATCCCCGCGCATCCGCGTTTGATCGGCGGCAGGGCGCCGACAAGGACATTGCTTTCGGCGGCGGCAATCCCTATTGCATCGGGGCGACGCTGGCTCGCCTCGAGGTGCGGCTCGCCATCGACACGCTGCTCGACCGCTCTCCGAGCTGGGGCTCGCGGGACCGGCCGAGCGAGCGCGGCCGCCCTCGATCCTGGAGATGACTTCATGATGCGTCCGACTCCGCCCTCGATGGGATGAGGTCGGCCGCGGACATGCCGGCGCGGACAAGCCGGCGTCGATCGATTTCCCCGGGTGCGCGCCCCTCTGCGGGCCCCCGGGAGCCATGTGCGCGCGCCCCGAACGGCGCGCGCGAGATGCGATACCAACACACGGCAGGGATCAACGCATGCGAACAACGACCTCACTCATCGCTCTCCTCGGCGCAGTCGCGCTCTTCGGCTGTTCTTCCTCGGACACCAACCCTCAACCCTCCGAGGACGAGCTTCTGGCGCCGCCGGCCGAGGGCGCCGGCGTGCAGTATCGGATGGTCTCCACGCTCCAGCCGGGGCAGGAGATCGAGCGCTGCCAGCTCTTCGTCGCGCCGCCGGAGGGGCTCAACGTCAACCGGGAGATGGTGCGGTACTCCGGCGGGAGCCACCATGTGCTCCTGTACGCGACGCCCTACACGTCGATCCCGACCGAGACGCGCCGGGGCGTCGCCCTGGACGCGAGCCAGGTCCACGACTGCAACGACGGCCCCCAGGCCGACTGGGACGCCACGGGCGTGGTCGCCGGCTCTCAGTCGCCCGACGGCAACTCCTTCCTGGGCGAGCTCCCGGAAGGCGTGGCGCTCAAGGTCGCGCCGGGCACGGTGCTCCTCATGAACACCCATTACGTGAACGCGTCGCCCGAGGCCATCGAGACCGACGCGCGCATCAACCTCTACACGATCGCGGACGACGAGGTGAAGGTCGAGGCGGGCATGCTCTTCCATTACAACCCCTTCATCAGCGTGCCAGCGCACGGAAAGTCCACGGCGCGCATGCGTTGCGTCACCGAGAACGACATCTCGGTGGTGAGGATCCAGTCGCACATGCACCGCCGCGGCGTCGGCTACGTCGCGCACAAGGTCGGTCTCGACGGCACGACGAGGGAGCTCTATGCCCACGACAGGTGGGAGGGGGTCCCGTCCGAGGAGTTCTCGCCGTTCCTCGAGGTCAAGGCGGGAGAGTCCCTGGACTACCGCTGCGAGTTCAACAACGTCGAGGATCGCAACATCGCGCAGGGCCTGACCAGCCGCGACGAGATGTGCATGCTGATCGGGCCGTACTTCCCGCGCTCCCCGGCCTACGAGAACTGCGACACCGCGGAGGGCCTGATCGCGGCGACGTGGTACGGCGACGGGAAGACCACGTGCGCCGAGGCGTTCGAGTGCCTCGGCAACGCCCAGGATGACGCCGCGGTCTACGGCTGCGTGGTGAACAGCTGCGAGAGCGTCGGGCCCCAGCTCTCGGCGGCGCTCGCCTGCCAGATGACGGGAGGGAACGGCGCCTGCATCGAGGCGTGCAGCGGCGAGGACGCCGAGGCCTGCAACACGTGCGTGGGCGAGGCGTGCGCCGCGGAGATGGAGACCTGCCAGACCGCGACGTGCGACTGACGTCGCGATGACAGGCGCCGCGGGGCGGCCCTGCGCCACCCCGCGGTGATCCTCCCGCTCCCGGGGGTGATCCTCCCGCTCCCAGGGGTGATCCTCTCGCTCCCGGGGGCGATCCTCCCGCTCCCGGGGGTGATCCTCCCGCTCCCGGGGGTGATCCTCTCGCTCCCGGGGGTGATCCTCCCGCTCCCGTGCCGCCAGCTCAGGGAGCCGCCAGGAGCTGGGCCGCGAGCTGGATCCCCAGCTCCTCGGCCTTCGCGTGGTCCTCGACAGGATCCACGACCGCACGCGGCCCCGCGAACGCGATGTAAGTGACGCCGCTCTCCACCCCGGCGCCCGGCCGCTCGATGCCTATGGCCTTCGCCATCGCGTACGATCCCATCCCGATCGTATCGCACTCCCCGGTATCGCCGAGGATGCCATAAGCGACCGTGTCGCCGCGGATGACCGCCACCACGGCCCCCAGCTCGACACCGGCATCCTTGTGATTCCACGCCACCGCGTCGCATTCGTCGGGCCAGCTGTTGGGGGCGACGACGAACGGGAGATGGACCGAGTCGAGCGCGTTTCCCTGCGAGTCGGCCAGCGCCGTGTGAGCAGTCGACGAGGGACACTCGGAGGACTCATGGGATAGACCGTCGCAGTCGATCCCCATCCCGGCTTGCCAGAAGAACGCCCCGTTCAGCCCGCAGACAGGGATGCCGGGCTCCGCGTTGCCGTCAAACGCGTTCCTGAAGAGCCCCGACGAGGCCGGGCGGCACGACGCCGTGAGCGCGAGCAGCTCCGCCGCCGTCGGAGGATCCGGCGCCTGACCCCCGCCGGCTCCGCCCACGCCGGCGCCCCCCTCGCCGGCGCCGCCGCCGCTGCCCCCGTCCCCTCCCCCGCCTGTGCCGCCCTCGCCACCGCCCCCCTCACCGGCGCCAGCGCCTCCCTCGCTTGCGCCGCTCCCGCCTGTGCTGCCGCCGCCGGCGCCGCTCCCGCCTGCGCCTCCCTGGCCGACGCCTCCCTGACCTGCGCCTCCCCCGCCCTGGCCGGCGCCGAACTCGAGATCGCCGACCCCGGAGAGGCTCGTGCACGCGCTGCCGCCGGAGAGCGCCAGGGCCGCGAGCGCTCCCCCGAGCCACGCCCTCCTCGCGCGTGGCGCCAGCGCTCGCATCAGAACTTCCCCTGGAGCTCGATCCGCCCGAGGCCCACCCCGGCGCTCCAGACCACGCCGCGCGGCGCTCGCGGCGGCGCGCCAGCGGCCTCGGACGCGCTGCCGCCGCCGGGCCGGACCACGAGCAGCACGACGCCCGCCGCGGCCGCCGCCGCGCCCACGACGAAGCTCACGGTGGACACATGGCCCAGCGTGGCCGCTGAATCGGCGTCGCCTTGCAGCTCGGCCGGGCAGCGCCGGCCCTCGCAGCGCGACCTGATGTCCGAGACCTGCGACAGCGACATGAGGCCGGTCACGGCGCCGACGCCGATGCCCACCGCCCCGAGCCCGAACGCGACGCCGGCGGGGACCAGCGAGCCGCCGCCCTCCGCCCCGGCCGGCGCCGCGGGCTCGGCGCGAGGGGGCGCCTTCACCGCGGCTGCGTCCAGCGCGGCGCGCACACCCGCGAGCTCGGTCTCGGCGTCCTTCCGCGCCTCGAGGAACGCCGTCGGCGGATCCTCCGGGAGCGGCTCGCCGAGGACCTGCTCGTACAGGTCGCGCGCGGCCTCCAGGCGGCCGAGCTTGCGCTGGCACCGCGCCATGTAGAGCACCAGCGTCGGCGCATGAAAGAGGCGATCCGCCTCCTGGAAGACGTCGAACGCCTCCTGCCAGCGGTCCGCGCCGTACAGCTTGAGCCCCTCGTGCGCCTTGGTCCGGGCGGCCTGCTGCGCCTCGGCCGAGGCGCCGTCCGGCGGAGGCGCCCCGAGCGCCGGCACGGCAGCCAGCAACGTCACAACGAACGCACACCGGCGAAGACAGTTCGAGAGCATCATCATCCTTGTCCGTCAGAAGCGATCAGAAACTGGAGCAGAAGCCGGAGAGGGCACCGCGGCCGTCGCCTTCTTCACGGCCCCGCGCGCCCGCGCACGCCGCCTCGCCGCGGCGGCCGACACCTTAAGGGGAAGAGCGCACCACCGTCCAGCGACGACTCGGACGACTCGGATGGCGAGCGCCGTGATCTCCCAGGATCCCCGGCGCGCCCGCCGCCCGCCCGGCGAGGTCACCGCGGCGCCGGCCGGCGACCGCGCGCGCCGCGCCGGTCCATGGCAAACGAGCGAAACGAGCGGACCGACGACGACGCCGCGTCGAAACGGATTCGATACATGGCGCATGTTACGGCTTCATGCATGACTTGCCCCCTCAAACGCTCGGATGAACTGGCGGCGCGAGCTCGATTGAGGCTCGACAATGTCCTGACGGATGAGCGGTCGCTCGTGGACCTGCTCCGGGTGGTCACCGTCGACGTCCACGAGGCAGCGAGCGTCGAAGAGGCGCTGCATCGCACCATCACGCACATCTGCAATCACCTCGGCTGGCCGGTCGGGCATGCGTACGTGCCGGCCGCGGACGATCCGTCTCTGCTCCTTCCCACGGCGCTCTGGCACCTGAACGATGAAGCAAAGTTCGCGACGTTCAAGGCTGTCACGGAAGCGACACAGTTCACCGCGGGGCTCGGTCTTCCCGGGAGGGTGCTCGCCTCGAAGCAGCCGGCGTGGGTGCGCAACGTCACGGTGGACGCCAATTTCCCGCGCGCCCGGCTCGCGAGGAACCTGGGCGTGAAGGCGGGGTTCGCGTTCCCCGTGGTCGTCGGCGCGGACGTCGTGGCCGTGCTGGAGTTCTTCTCCGACGCCGAGCACGCGGACGACGGGAAGTTCACGGCGACCATCGGCCGCATCGCGCGGCAGCTCGGCCGCATCTTCGAGCGCAAGCACGGGCAGGAGATGCTGAGCAGGGAGCGGGACTTCATGGCGGCCGTCATGGATCTCGTCGACGGCCTCATCGTGGTGCTCGACGCGCGGGGCCGCATCGTCCGCATGAACAGCGCCGCCGAGCGGGCGCTGGGGAGCGCGCGAGGGCTCCGGGAGGCCCGGTTCCTCTGGGATCTCACGCCCGATCCGCGCGCGTCCGCGCAGCTCAAAGACCTCTTCGAGCAGCTCGGCGCGGGCGAGTCGAAGAGGCAGGTGGAGGTGCCGTGGACGGCTGCAGACGGCGCCCTCCGGGTGACGGCGTGGTCGGGCGCCGTCCTGCGCGGCAGGGACGAGAGGGTCCGGTTCGTCATCATGACCGGCATCGATCTGACGGAGCGCAAGCGCGCCGAGGAGGAGCGCGCGCGGCTGCAGGAGGAGGTGATCAAGGCCCAGGACGCCGCGCTGGCGAAGCTGTCCGTGCCCCTCATCCCCATCCGCGACGACGTGGTGGTCGTGCCGCTCATCGGCCCGCTCGAGGCCGGGCGGGCGCGCCGCATGATCGAGGCGCTGTCGCGCGGCATCGCGGACCGCCGCACGCGGATCGCCATCATCGACCTGACCGGCGTGGACGAGATCGATCCGCCGGCGATGGAGGCGCTGCTCGACGCGGTGCGGGTCGCGGGCCTCCTCGGCGCGCGGGTGGTCCTCACGGGGATCCGCCCCGAGGTCGCCCAGCGCCTCGCCGAGCGCGGCGCGGACATGGGCCGCTGCGCGGTGAAGAGCTCCCTCCAGAGCGGGATCGCGTTCGCGATGGCGAGCCGCTGAGCCGCCGAGGCGACCAGCGCGCCCGACGTCGGGTGTCGTCCGTCCGTGACCGGAACGGCATCATCACTGCATGGAACAGGGACGAACGCGACACCGCCGCGCCCTCGTTCCGTGCTGTAATGAGATGTTCCTGACAAACCCCCTCGTCTTGCTCGCATTTTCAGAGGAGAATTCAACAGGGAGGCGGGGAGACGGGGAGATCGGTGGTATTTCACTCCCCGCCTCCCCGACTCTCTGTGAATCTTCCCGGGAAATTCGAGGGGATGCTTCAGGAGACGATCCCCAGAAAGGCCTGGTGCAGCGCTATGCGATCGACGACTTCCCTCTTGAAGCGATGCTTATGGGTTCGGCTGACTCTGCTCGCCTCGGCGCTCGCCATGGCCGCGTGCGCGGCCGATCTGCCGCTCGACGTGGACGAGGGCGCGGAGGCGGAGCTCCTCGGCGAGCACAGCGACGCGCTGTCGACGCGCGTCCGGCTCATGGCCGCCAACATCACGAGCGGCAACTACCAGAGCTACGATCCCGGGCACGGCGAGCGCATCCTGCGGGGAATCAAGCCAGATATCGCCCTGCTGCAAGAGTTCAACTACGGCGGCAACACCACCTCCGAGCTCCGCTCCTTCGTGGACGCGGCGTTCGGGGCCGGGTTCAGCTACTACCGCGAGAGCGGGGCGCAGATCCCGAACGGGATCGTGAGCCGGTGGCCGATCGTGGCGTCCGGCGAGTGGGACGACACGTCGGTGAGCAACCGGGACTTCGCGTGGGCGCGCATCGATATCCCCGGCCCCGGCCACGTGTTCGCGATCAGCGTCCACCTCCTGACGTCCAGCGCGGGGGCGCGCGATACGGAGGCGCGGAACCTCGTCTCGTTCATCGAGGCGAACGTGGCCCAGGGCGATTACCTGGTCATCGGCGGCGACTTCAACACGGCGAGCCGGACCGAGGCGTGCGTCTCGAGCCTCTCGGACGTCGTCGTCACGGCCGGGCCCTATCCCGCCGACCGGAACGGGAACGCGAACACCAACGCCGGCAGGACGAAGCCCTATGACTGGGTGCTCGTCGACGGCGACCTGGAGGCGTACGAGACGGCCGTCGTGATCGGCGGGAGCAGCTTCGCGAACGGCCTGGTGGCAGACACGCGTGTCTACTCGCCGCTCTCCGAGATCAGCCCCGCGCTCTCGTCGGACAGCGGCGCCCCGAACATGCAGCACATGGGCGTCGTGCGCGACTTCCTGGTCCCCGACGGCGGCGGCGGAGCCGGCGGCAGCGGCGGAGCCGGCGGCAGCGGCGGGACCGGCGGCAGCGGCGGGACCGGCGGCAGCGGCGGGACCGGCGGCAGCGGCGGGGGCACGGGCACCGCCGCCGTGATCATCAACGAGGTCCTCGCGAACGAGCCGGGCAGCAACACGGCCGGCGAGTTCGTGGAGATCGTCAATGTCGGCACGGCCGCGGCGGCCCTCGCCGGCTGGACGCTCTCCGACGGCACGTCGACGCGGCACACCTTCCCGACCGGCGCGTCGCTCGCGCCCTGGACGGCCATCGTGGTGGTTGGCGGCGCCTCCGCCGTGCCGAGCGGCAGCGGGGCCGTCGCCGCGTCCACGGGGTCGTTGAACCTCGGCAACAGCGGAGACAAGGTCACGCTGAAAAACGCCTCGAGCGCGACCGTG
The DNA here is from genome assembly GCF_051530205.1 of Sorangium sp. So ce327. Classification (NCBI taxonomy): domain Bacteria; kingdom Pseudomonadati; phylum Myxococcota; order Polyangiales; family Polyangiaceae; genus Sorangium; species Sorangium sp. So ce327. The sequence continues at coordinate 9,774,377 of NZ_CP150330.1, forward strand.
GACACCGTCACCTACGCGAGCGGGCTCGCGGCGCAGGACGGCGTCTCGATGAACCGCAGCCCCGACGCCTCCCCGGGAGCGCAATTCGCCCTGCACAGCGCCCTTGGCGCGAGCGCCTCTCCGGGCCGTCGCGCGAACGGCTCGGCGTTCTGAGGCGCCGCCCGGACGAGCGTGGATTGCCCCGCTGGCCCCGGGTCGCCATGACCCGAGGCCGCCCCTGAACCAGCATTTGCAGAGGAGTCGATCGGGCTGGTCCCGCAGAGCGGCCAACCGGCTCCTTCGCCCCAGATCTCCGCGACAGCCCATCGAGGTCGAGCGCTGAAGCGCCGCGTGCGCCGCCAGCACGAGCCTGCTCGCGGCCGCGCGAGGGGTGTAGCCCGGTGGCCGGTACACAGGGTTGACGGTCAGCGCCAGGGCTCTAGATGGTGAACCGCGTCAAGGCCGGACAGAGGCCTGACGTACAGCCGATCGTTCGAGACAAGCATCGTTCTCTCAAGGGCAGGAGGGGTGATCCATGAGCAGGCTACGCCGCGGTCTCGCTACCCTGGCCGTCGTGTCGCTCACGTCGGCGGCCGCCTATGCGCAGATGATGATCTATGCGTATTCCGGGCCGACCACCAGGGACGGAGGGGTCACCGGGACCACCCATCGAACGTTCACCTATGTGTCGATGGGCAGATGGGAGGCACGAACGAAAAATATCTGGAGTGATGGGCTGCAGGACCCCGAAAAGGTGGATTACTATCTCGAGTACGACAGAGGGCCCGGGAAGGTCTGCTTGAGCCACGAGCAGCAGGACCCGATCTGTCTCTTGGACGACGGGATCTACACCTATCGCGCGTGGCCGGGGTCCCCGAGCGCCGAGGTGAAATGGTGGAAGCAGCAGGGGAACGGATACTGGCAGTCGGGGAGGCCGTGATCGGCGGGCCGCGCTACGGCCGCTCCTCGCCTCCCCCGGCGCGCGCGGCGCGCGCCTCGAGCGCAGCCGGAGCGCCGCGCCGCAGCGCCGGGAGCCGCCAGAGCGACTCGACGACGCCGAGCAGGACATAGACGCCGAGCCCCCAGGCGAGGACGAGCGCGGGCCCCCAGCGGACGGAGAGGAGCGCGCTCGATCCGAGCGCGAGCGCGATGGCCAGCAACGTGCGGGGGCCCGGCCGGAGATCCTTGAACGAGCGGAACCGGAGGGTCGACACCATCAGCATCGAGACGAGCAGCGTCGTCGCGAGGACCGCCGGCGCGCCGCCGAGCTGCCCGCCCGCGCCGCGGCGGGTCATGACGATCGCGATCAGGATCCCCGCCGCGCCCGTGACAGGGAGGCCCACGATGTACCTCGCGGGCGACGGCGGCCCGCCCGCCTCGCCCGTCGAGAGGACGGAGAGGACGTTGAAGCGGGCGAGCCGGATCGCGCCGCACGCCGCGAACACGGACCCGCCGAGCACGCCGGCGAGGCCGAGGCGGTGGAGCGACCACTGATACACGAGCAGCGCCGGGGCCACGCCGAAGGAGACGAGATCGGCCAGCGAGTCGAGCTGGACCCCGAACGCGCTCTCGGTCCGGGTCATGCGCGCGACGCGGCCATCGAGGGTGTCGGCGAGCATCGCGACGAGGATGAGGAGCGCGGCGCGCCGGAGGTCGTCGTCGGACCGCGCGGAGGCCGAGAGCCGTATCGCGTCGAAGCCGCAGAAGACCGAGGACAGCGTGATCAGGTTGGGAAGGAGGTACAGGGCCCGCCTTGGCGCGGGCCGCGGCCGCTCCGGCGCCACCTCGCCGCGCGGGCGCTCGGGGCGCGCGCTCGTCGCCTGCCCCGGGCCCGCGGGACACCACGGCCCGACGCCGGTGTCCCACGCTGCTGGATGATGTTCTGACATGGTGGCGATCCCGCGGGACATCGGCGCAGCGCGGCTGAAGGCCGCGGCCCGACGAGCACGCCCGGCCGGCCTCGTAGTACACGAGGCGGCTCGCGTTCAAGCGGCAGGCCGATCGGCGGCGGCGGCACGGAGGTGCGCAGGCGGGCCGCCGTCGACCCTCGGGGTGTCGACGTGGGTGCGGGCGAGCTCGGGAGCCAGGCCGTCGCCCCGCCGCCCGTCACGACGGCCTGGACGTCAGAGCAGCACCGCGATGACGCCGGCCCCGATGAGCGCGACGGCCCAGGCCCGATCGAGGTTGAACCACGCAGTGCGAAGGATGGCGACGCCGAGCTTGTGATAGACAACGAGCGCGACCGCGGCGGCCGCCGCCATCATGGCGGCCGTGTGGACGAGGACGGCGGCGAGGTAGCCGAGCGGGCTCGCGAGCGACAGGCCAGCCGCGTTGTGGCACCCGCCGCCGTGGCACGGAGCGGGGCTCTCGGCGCCGAGCAGGAAGACCGGGAGCAGCATGAGCCCCGCGCCGTGCGCGGTGGCCATCAGGAAGGACCACCAGGTCAGGTCGAGGAAGCCGACGCGCATCCCGACCCACCTCGGGTGGCGCGGCCTCACCAGCTTGAGCACGCCGAACGCGACGAGCGCGGCCGCCGTGAGCCACCGCAGCGCCGCGGCGGGGACGCTCGCGAGCCCGATCCCGAGCAGCGCGACCGTGAGGCCGATCGACGCCGCGTGGCCGAGCGCGATCGGGACGAGCGCACGCCGCACCGCGCCGCTGCTCTTCTCCTGCAGGCCCAGGGCGACCGCGAACAGCCAGCCCATGCCAGGGTTGATGCCGTGATAGGCGCCGAGGAGCGCCAGCGTGAGCCAGGGCATCATGGCCGGCTAGGGGTAGCAGAACGAGTCGGACGACGCGTCGCCCCCCTCGAGCCGCACCTGGTGGGGGCGCAGCGGGCCAAAATCGACGAAGAACTCGGGATCGACCGTGAGGCCCCCGCCCGCCGCCACATCGACCTTGGCCATCCAGCCGCCGATGCCCTCGGGATAGAACTGCTCGTCCCACGACGCATACAGCGAGTTGGTGAAGTAGACGCGCCGGCCGTCGCGGCTCACCTCGACCATCTGCGGCGCGCCCCGCAGCGGCCCGGAGCGCGGATGCGCCGCCCGGCGCACGATGCCGCCGAGGTGCACCGAGCCGACCAGCTTCGGGTGGAACGGGTCGGATACATCGTACTGGCGGAGCTCGCCTGTGCCCCAGCACGACACGTAGAGGAACCGGTCGTCGAGGGAGAGGTTGATGTCGGTGATCAGCGGCGGCACCGCCTTGAAGCCCTTCAGCAGCGGCGGCAAGAGGTCGGGATCCGCGGGCTCGGCCGGCACCTCGATCACCTTGCGGATCGCCCACCGGTCGCCGTCGCGATGCCAGAGCCAGATCGAGGCGGAGAGGTCCTTGACGCTCACGACGACGCCGACGAAGCCATAGGCCTTGGTCGGGTCGTGGGCAGGGCGGAGCTCCAGCGCCATCTGGTGCTCATCGCCCAGATCCAGCGCCTGGAGGTGCTTGCGCTTCCGCAGGTCCCATACATGAACGCGGTGACCGTACTTCTTGCCGAGCAGGAGCTCCGGATTCACGCCGTCCTCGATCATCTTCGGCGTCCCCCACTCGCTCGTGAGGAGGGTGTCGTGGCCGAGGTGCCACCAGAAGTCGTAGTGGAGGAACTGCGGCCCGCGATCGATCTCCCATCGACCGAGCACATCGAAGCTCTCGCAGTCGAGCACGAAGATGCCCCCGGGCCCGTCGCCGTCAGGGCCGCCGAGCGCGCTCACGTAGATGCCGTCGGGGCCGCAGTGCAGCGTGTGCGGGCGAGAGTAGCCGGCCCGCTTCGCGATCTCCTCGGCGCGCACCGTGTGGACGAGCTCGGGGCGGCGCGGGTCCGGCTTCACGTCGAAGACGAAGATGTTCGACGAGCGGAGCGCCGGGAGCAGGAGAAAGCGGCGCTCGACGTGGGGGTGCGGCGCGTAGGGGCACAGGGCGGCGCTGCACGCGTTCCAGCCGGAATGGTGCAGCTCGTCGCCGTAGGTCGGCAGCTCGTTGACCGAGACCAGGGTGCCATACGCCGGCGACCTCGGATCGAGATCGACGACCGTGAGCGCGTCATGGCGCAGCTCACCCGGGCGCTTCAGCGCGGCGCCCGCGTCGAGCGCGGTCACGTAGGCCAGCCGCTCGGGCGGCGCCTCCATCGCCAGGCGCGGCGACGGGTAAAAGGTGGGATCCGGACGAAACCGCATGCGCTGCGTCTCCTTGGTTCTGGGCGTTCGCGTGTCGTTCCAGGCGGCCGCCGGCGAGGACCGGCGGCCACAGGCTACCCCGGTAGATCCGTGCTGAGGAACACCTCGTGGATATCGAGCTTGCTCGGGCCCGCGAACATCTCCTTCGGCGCGCGGTTGCGGTGCGCCTCCGCGAACGCGGGGCTCCTCGTCCAGGCGATGAAATCGTCCATGGACCGCCACCAGGTCTTCACCTCGTAGAACCCCTGCGCGTCCGGGTCCGGGCTCCACGCGCCGGTCGCGTGGTCCAGCTTCATCGGCTTCGGCCTGTGGACCTCGTTCCGGATGAAGCCGGGCGCCTGATCGACCAGGTGGACCCTGTTCTTGAAGCGATCCTCGAAATCGGCCTCGTGGCCCTCGGCGACGGGAATGCGGTTGGTGACGACGATCATCGCTCCTCTCCTTCTTGCTCGTACGGGAGGCCCGCGCGCTGCGGGCGGCGGCAAGCTTAGCAGCACCTGTGCCCGGCCGGGGCCGCGCGGCGCTGGCGCCGCCCGCGCGCTCCCGCGCTGGCGCCGCTCGCACGCCGGCAGAATGCCTGGGAATCCCCCGGAGCTCAACGCAATGCCGCTGGCGACACGCAAGCGATCAGAAGCATCGCTACGGATGCACCCTAACCGCTCCGACGTCAGCGGATCTCGCGCACTCGAACGGTACAGACTGGCCCGGTAGACAGACGGGAAAGCCCCTATGGGCTCGCCAGACTCGAGCATTCCGCAGCGGAGCACGGAAAATCGCACGGAGCGGGCCCTTGTTGAATACCTCACAAACCGTGTTGCGTGATCGTGAGTCGCATGATACTCGGATGGCGTCCGGGGCACCGATCATGCCCTGTTTCGAACCAGAGGGATATGACGAGTCACGTCCTCATCACCGGTGGAGCGGGGTTCATCGGCTCTCACGTCGCCGACGAGCTCCTGCGCCAGGGGGTCCGCGTCCGGGCGCTCGACAGCCTGGTCCCTCAGGTGCACGGCCCCGACCGCAGCCGCCCGTCTTACCTCGACCCGGAGGTCGAGCTCATCGTGGGTGATGTCCGCGACCGGGACGCGGTGAAATCGGCGCTCCGCGGCGTGGACGCGGTCGTCCACTTCGCGTCCGCGGTCGGGGTCGGACAGAGCATGTACAAGATCGCGGAGTACACCTCGATCAACAACCTCGGCACCGCAGTGCTCCTCGAGGAGCTCGCCGCGAAGCCGGTCTCGAGGCTGCTCGTCGCCTCCAGCATGAGCGTGTATGGCGAGGGGCTCTACCGGGCGGCCTCCGGCGCGGTGGTCCCCGGCGCGAGCCGGCCGCTCGAGCAGCTCAAGCGCGGCGACTGGGAGGTCCGGAGCGAGGCCGGCGAGGCGCTCGTGCCCATCCCGACGCCCGAGTCCAAACCCCCGTCGCTCGAGTCGGTCTATGCGCTCTCCAAGTACGACCAGGAGCGGCTCTGCCTGATGATCGGGCGCGCGTACCAGATCCCGACCGTCGCCCTCCGCTTCTTCAACGTCTACGGCCGCCGTCAGGCCCTCTCCAACCCGTACACCGGCGTCCTCGCCATCTTCGCCGCGAGGCTCCTCAACGACCGTCCGCCCGTGATCTTCGAGGACGGGCTGCAGCGGCGCGATCTCGTGAGCGTCACCGACGTCGCCCGCGCCTGCGTCCGGGCCCTCGGCGCCGACGGCGCGGTGGGCCAGGTGCTCAACATCGGCAGCGGGCGGTCGTACACCGTGCGCGAGGTCGCCGAGCGCGTGCGCGACGTGATGGGGAAGAGCGGTATCGAGCCGGAGATCGTCGGGAAATCCCGGCTGGGCGACGTCCGGCACTGCTTCGCCGACATCGGCGCGGCGCAGCAGAAGATCGGGTATGCGCCCCGGGTCTCGCTCGAGGAGGGGCTCCGCGATCTCGCCGACTGGCTCGAGGGGCAGGTGGCGAAGGACGCTGTCGCCCAGGCCCGCGCCGAGCTTGAATCCAGGGGGCTGACGGTATGAGCGCCGCGGCGGATGGCCCGGGCGGCGCGACCGCAGCGCCGGGGCGCCCGGCGCTGATCACCGGCGGCGCCGGCTTCATCGGGGCCAACCTGGCCCACCGCCTGCTCCAGGCGGGAGAGACGGTGATCCTCTTCGACAACCTCTCCCGCCCCTCGGTGGCGCGCAACGTCGAGTGGTTGAGGCGCACCCACGGCGACCGCGTCACGCTGATCACCGGCGACGTGAGGGACGCCCGCGCGGTCGCGGCCGCGGTCCGGCGCGCCTCCAGCGTCTTCCACTTCGCCGCCCAGGTGGCCGTGACGACGAGCCTCGTCCAGCCGGTGGAAGACTTCGAGATCAACGCCCGCGGGACGCTCAATGTCCTCGAGGCGCTCCGCGCCGAGAGCGCCCCGCCGCCGCTCCTCCTCACGTCCACCAACAAGGTGTACGGCGGCCTCCCCGACGTCCCGCTCTCGTGCAGCGGCCGGCGCTACGAGCCCGCGGATCCGGAGCTCCGGGCCTCCGGCGTCTCCGAGGCCCGCCCGCTCGATTTTCACAGCCCCTACGGCTGCTCCAAGGGCGCGGCGGACCAGTACGTCATCGATTATGCCCGCACCTTCGGGCTCCCCGCGGCGGTGTTCCGGATGAGCTGTATCTACGGTCCTCGCCAGTTCGGGACCGAGGACCAGGGGTGGGTCGCGCATTTCCTCCTCCAGGCGCTCCGGCGGGAGCCGATCACGCTTTACGGCGACGGGATGCAGGTCCGGGACGTGCTCTTCGTCGACGACCTCGTCGACGCGCTCCTCCTCGCCCGCAGGGACATCCGGCAGATCTCGGCGTCGGCGTTCAACGTCGGCGGGGGCCCGGAGAACACCCTCAGCCTGCTCGAGCTGCTCGACCTCATCGAGGAGCTCGACGGCAAGCGCCCCCTGATCGGCTTCGAGGGGTGGCGGCCGGGTGATCAGCGGTACTACGTCTCCGACTGCCGCCGGCTCTCCGCGGCCACGGGGTGGTGGCCGCGCGTCCGGGTCCGCGACGGGGTGCGCAGGCTGCACGGCTGGCTGCGGGAGATGACGGAGGCGACCGGCGCCGCGAAGGCCGCCGCCGGCGCCGGCCAGCCCACGAAGGAGCCGTGCGCGGGGGGCGTCCGGTGAGGTTCGCGCTCGTCAACCCGGCCTGGAGCTTCGAGGGGAGCATCTATTTCGGCTGCCGCGAGCCTCACCTGCCCCTCGAATACGGCTACGCCAGGGCGCTGCTCGAGGCCGCGGGGCACGAGGCGACCGTCGTCGACGCCCAGGCCCGGGGCCTCGCCGACGGCGCCCTCCGCGACGAGGTGGCCGCGCTCCGCGCCGACGCGATCGTGGTGACCACCGCGCCGAGCTACCTCTTCTGGCGCTGCGCCCCGCCCGAGCTCCGCGTCCCGCAGCAGGCGCTCCGCGCGCTCCACGGGCTGCCGGGGCTCCGGCTCGCGGTGGGCCCCCACGCCTCCACCACCCCCCGCGCCACCCTGCGCAAGCTCGGCGTCGACGCCGTGGTGATGGGCGAGTGCGAGGACGTGCTGGTGGAGCTCGCCGATCGCCCGCGATCGCGCTGGGGCGAGATCGACGCGATCGCCTGGCTGGACGGCGACGAGGCGCGCGTGCAGGGCGGCCCGCGCGCGTCGGACATGGCCCGGCTGCCGGCCCTCCGCTGGGACGAGGCCACGGTGGCGCGCCACGCCCACCACCACCACCGCTTCGACACCGCGCCGATCGGCCCCGGCGCCGAGGTCGAGGCGTCGCGAGGGTGCCCGTACCACTGCACCTTCTGCGCGAAGGACAACTTCCGCGACGGCTACCGCAAGCGCCCGCTCGAGGTGCTCCTCGACGAGATCGACGGGCTCGTCGCCCAGGGGGTTCGTTACGTCTATTTCATCGACGAGATCTTCCTGCCGGATCGCCCGCTGCTCGAGGCGCTCGTCGATCGCCCGGTGTCGTTCGGCGTCCAGATGCGCGTCGACAACTGGAGCCCGGAGATGCTCGACCTGCTCGGGAGAGCGGGGTGCGTCTCGATCGAGGCAGGGGTGGAGAGCATCACCCGGGAGGGCAGGAGCCTCTTGGCCAAGCGCTGCAAGCTCTCGACCGAGCAGCTCGGCGACCTCCTGATCCACGCCAAGAAGAGCGTCCCCTTCGTCCAGGCGAACCTGATCCAGTCGGCGACCGACGATCCCGCGGACGTCTCCGCCTTCCGGGAGCGGCTCCAGCAGCACGGCGTGTGGGCGAACGAGCCGGTGCCGATGTTCCCTTACCCGGGCTCGCCCGAGTACACGATGCGCTGGGGCGCCCCCGACGACGAGGCGTGGGAGCGCTCGGTCGCGCACTACCTCGATCGGTTCGAGCGCTTCAGCGACCTCCAGGACAGCCGCCCTCTCCCGCTCTCCGCGCTGGAGATCGCGCCCCCCGGCCATGGCTGACGCCGCGCGCGCCCCCGGCTCCGTCCTGATGACCGCCGACACGGTGGGCGGCGTCTTCTCCTACGCGATCGAGCTCGCGCGCGCGCTCGCGGCGCGCGGGGTCCGGACGTCGCTGGCCACGCTGGGCGGGCCGCTCTCCGCGCCCCAGCGCGAGGCGGCGGGCCGCGTGCCCGGGCTCGCCGTCTTCGAGAGCTCCTTCCGGCTCGAGTGGATGGAGGATCCCTGGAACGACGTCGCGCGCGCCGGGGACTGGCTCCTCGAGCTCGAGGAGCGCGTCCGCCCGGCGCTGATCCACCTGAACGGCTACGCGCACGGCGCGCTCGGCTTCCGCGCCCCGAAGCTCGTGGTGGCCCACTCGTGCGTCCTCTCCTGGTGGGCCGCGGTCCTCGGCGGGGAGGCGCCGCCGCGGTACGATCGTTACCGGCGCGAGGTGGCCCGGGGGCTCGCCGCCGCGTCGGCGGTGGTGGCCCCGACCCGGGCGATGCTCGACGCCCTCCTGCGCCACCACGGCCCGCTCCCCGGGGGCGCGCGGGCGGAGGTGATCCCCAACGCCGCCGACCCCGCGCGGTTCGCCCCGCGCCCCAAGGAGGAGCTCGTCCTCGCGGTCGGGCGGCTCTGGGACCAGGCCAAGAACATCGAGGCGCTCGGCGAGGTGGCCCCTCACCTGCCCTGGCCGATCCAGGTGGCCGGGAGCGACGTCCACCCGGACGGCGGCGGGGGCGCGACGCGCCTCCCCTCGCTCGAGCACCTCGGCGTGCTCTCGCCGTCCGCCGTCGCCGCCGCGCTCGGCCGCGCGTCGATCTACGCTCACCCGGCCCGCTACGAGCCGTTCGGCCTGTCGGTCCTGGAGGCGGCGCTCTCCGGGTGCGCCCTCGTCCTGGGCGACATCCCCAGCCTGCGCGAGGTCTGGGGGGACGCGGCCCTCTACGTGGATCCCGGCGACACGGAGGCCCTCCGGCGCGCGCTCCGCACGCTCATCGACGCGCCCGGCGCGCGGCGCGAGATGGCCACGCGCGCCCGCGCCCGCGCCCTCGGCTTCTCGCCGCGGCGGATGGCCCGGGGCTACCTGCGCCTCTACGGCGCGCTCCTCGGCCGCGGGCCTGGCGAAGAAGGGCGCTCGCCGTGGAGAGGGGAGCACGCGCCATGCGCATAGCCCTGTTCTGCCACTCCCTGCTCTCCGACTGGAACCACGGGAACGCGCACTTCCTCCGCGGCGTGGTCACCGAGCTCGCCGAGCGCGGGCACGAGGTCCGCGCCTTCGAGCCGAGGGACGCCTGGAGCCTCCAGAACCTCGTCGCCGATCACGGCGAGGCGCCGCTGCGCGAGGTGAGGGAGGTCTACCCGCGCGTCGATCCGATCCGGTACGACCTTGCCTCGCTCGACCTGGACGAGGCGCTCGAGGGCACCTCGCTCGTCCTCGTCCACGAGTGGAGCGAGCCCGAGCTGGTCGCCCGCATCGGCGCGCACCGAGCACGCGCGTCACGCGCGTCGCGCGCGCCGTACCGGCTGCTCTTCCACGACACGCACCACCGGTCGGTCACGGATCCCGGGGCGATGGCCCGCTACGACCTCGCCCACTACGACGGCGTCCTCGCCTTCGGCCGGGTGATCCGCGACCTCTACCTCGAGCGCCGCTGGGCCCGCCGGGCCTTCGTCTGGCACGAGGCCGCGGACGTCCGCGTGTTCCGCCCTCGCCGCGGGGCCCGGCCCGAGCGCGATCTCGTGTGGATCGGCAACTGGGGCGACGAGGAGCGCACCCGCGAGCTCGACGCGTTCCTGATCGGCCCGGCGCGCGATCTCGGCCTCTCCGCCCGCGTGCACGGGGTGCGTTACCCCGACCACGCCCGCGCCGCGCTCGACGCGGCCGGGATCGAGCACCGGGGCTGGCTCCCCAACTACCGCGCTCCCGAGGCGTTCGCGCGGGCCAGGGTGACCGTCCACGTCCCGAGGAGGCCCTACGTCGCCTCGCTCCCGGGGATCCCGACCATCCGGCCGTTCGAGGCCATGGCCTGCGCCATCCCGCTCGTCTGCTCGCCGTGGAGCGACGCGGAGGGGCTGTTCTCGCCCGGCCGCGACTACCTCGTCGCCCGGGACGGCGACGAGATGAAGCGGCGCCTCGCGGCCCTCCTCGCCGAGCCCGCCCTGGCCGCCGAGCTGGCGGAGCGGGGGCGCGCGACGATCCTCGCGCGCCACACGTGCGCCCACCGGGTCGACGAGCTCCTCGCCATCGCCGCCGAGCTCGGCGTCGAGGTCGATCGCCCCGCGCCCGCCGCCCCACCCCAGCGAGCCACGTCATGAACCGACGCAACCCACGCCCGACCGCGAGCCGATCGCTCGACATCGCCTTCTTCGGATCGAGCCTCGTCTCCGCCTACTGGAACGGAGCCGCCACCTACTACCGCGGCATCCTCCGCGCCCTCGCGGCGCGAGGGCACCGCATCACCTTCCACGAGCCGGACGCCTACGATCGCCAGAAGCACCGCGACATCGAGGACCCGCCGTGGGCCCGCGTGGTCGTCTACTCCGGCGCCGACCCCGCGGAGCCCAGGCGCCTCGTCGAGCAGGCCCGGAGCGCCGACGTTGTCGTCAAGGCCAGCGGCGTCGGCGTCTTCGACGAGCTGCTCGAGGCCGAGGTCGCCGCGCTCGATCGGCCGGGGCTCACCACGATCTTCTGGGACGTCGACGCCCCGGCCACGCTGGAGCGGGTCCGCGCCACGCCCTCGGATCCCTTCCGCGCGTTGATCCCGCGCTTCAACCTGGTCTTCACCTACGGCGGCGGCGACCCGGTGGTGCGCGGCTACGAGGCGCTCGGCGCGCGGCGCTGCGCGCCGATCTACAACGCGCTCGACCCCGAGACCCACTTCGAGGTCGCGCCAGATCCTCGATTTCATTGCGATTTCGCGCTGCTCGCCAACCGCCTCCCGGACCGGGAGCGGCGCGTGGAGGAGTTCTTCCTGCGGCCCGCGGCCGCGCTCCCCGGGCTCCGGTTCCTCCTTGGCGGCAGCGGCTGGCAGGACAAGGTCATGCCCCCGAACGTCCGCTACGTCGGGCACGTCTACACGGCGGATCACAACGCCTTCAACGCCAGCGCCCGCGCGGTGCTGAACGTGGCCCGCGACAGCATGGCGTCGGTCGGCTTCTCCCCGGCGACCCGGGTCTTCGAGGCCGCGGGCGCGGCCGCGTGCCTCGTCACGGACGCGTGGGAGGGCATCGAGCTCTTCCTCGAGCCCGGGCGCGAGGTGCTTGTCGCGAGGAGCGGCGACGACGTCGCGGAGATCCTCCGGGCGCTCACGCCCGAGCGGGCCGGCGCCATCGGCAGGGCGGCGAAGCAGCGCGTGCTCGCGGGGCACACCTACGCCGAGCGCGCGAGGCAGGTCGAGGCCCTGCTGGCCCGCCCCGACGGCGCAACCCTCACCGCGATCGCGCCGCCGTGAAGCCCATCTCCTTCGTCTTCCTGGGCCTGTCGATCACCTCGTCGTGGGGCAACGGCCACGCGACGACGTACCGCGGGCTGCTCAAGCGGCTGGCCCAGCGGGGGCACAGCGTGCTGTTCCTGGAGCGGGACCTCTCGTTCTACGCCGAGAACCGCGACCTCCCGAGCCCGCCCTACGGCCGGACCGAGCTCTACCGGGGGCTCGACGATCTCCGCGCGCGCTTCGGGGGCGCGGTGCGCGACGCGGACCTGGTGGTCGTCGGGTCCTACGTGCCCGACGGCGCCGAGGTCGGCGCCTGGGTGACGGAGACGGCGCGCGGGAAGACCGCGTTCTACGACATCGACACGCCGGTGACGCTCAAGCAGATCGAGCGGGGCGGCGCCGGGTACCTGTCTCCGGCGCTGATCCCGCGGTACGACCTGTACCTCTCGTTCACCGGCGGCCCGACGCTCGAGCGGCTCGAGCGCCGCCACGGGGCGAAGCGGGCGCGGCCGCTCTACTGCGCGGTGGATCCGGACGAGTATTTCCCGGAGCGCGCGCCGCCCCGGTGGGATCTCGGCTACCTCGGCACGTACAGCGCCGATCGCCAGCCCACGCTGGACCGGCTCCTCGTCGCGCCGGCGCGCCGCTGGGGGCGAGGCCGCTTCGTCGTCGCCGGCCCGCAGTACCCGGCGGACATCGGCTGGCCCACCAACGTCGAGCGCACGGATCACGTCCCGCCGGGCGAGCACCGCGGCTTTTACGGCGCGCAGCGCTTCACGCTCAACGTCACCCGCCGGGACATGATCGAGGCGGGGTACTCGCCGAGCGTGCGCCTCTTCGAGGCCGCGGCCTGCGGCGTGCCGGTGATCAGCGACGACTGGCCGGGCCTCGACGAGCTGTTCGAGCCGGGCAAGGAGATCCTGGTCGCCCGCTCCTCGGAGGAGGTGCTCCACCTGATCCGCGAGCTCCCCGAGCGGGAGCGGATCGCGATCGGCCAGCGGGCGCGCGAGCGCGTGCTCGCCCGCCACACAGCGGCGCACCGCGCCGAGGCGCTGGAGAGATACACCCGGGAGCTGCTCGACGGGCGGGACGCGCCGGAGCGCCGGAGCGCCCGGGAGACCGGGGACGATGACGTCGACGTGGGCAGTCGACCTGGAGAGGAGGTCAGAGAGACATGAGCGCAGCGCTCCGCATCCTGGTGACCGGGGGCGCCGGATTCGTCGGCTCCCACCTGTGTGATCGGCTGATCCGGGAGGGCCACGAGGTCGTCGCGCTCGACGATCTCTCGACGGGCTCCAGGGACAACGTCGCCCATCTCCTCTCTCACCGGCGCTTCCGGCTGGTGGAGCACGACGTGATGCAGCCGTACCGGCGGGAGGTCGACCGCATCTACAACCTCGCCTCGCCGGCGAGCCCGCCGCATTACCAGCGCGATCCGGTCCGGACCACGCTGGTCAACGTGCTCGGCGCGCTCCACGCGCTGAAGCTCGCCGAGGGCCGCGGGGCGCGGGTCTTCCAGGCGTCGACCAGCGAGGTCTACGGCGATCCCGAGGTCCACCCGCAGCCGGAGGGCTACCGGGGCGCGGTGAACCCGATCGGGATCCGCTCCTGTTATGACGAGGGGAAGCGGTGCGCCGAGTCGCTGATGATGGACTTCCACCGCCGCGGCGTCGAGGTGCGCCTGGCGCGGATCTTCAACACGTACGGTCCGCGGATGGCGCTCGATGACGGTCGGGTGGTGTCGAACTTCATCGTGCAGGCGCTCCGGGGTGAAGACCTCACAGTGTACGGCGATGGCTCCCAGACACGGAGCTTCTGCTACGTGGAGGACCTCATCGACGGGATCGTCCGGCTGATGGAGCACCCGACCGAGACGGGCCCGGTGAACCTGGGGAATCCCGAGGAGTTCACGGTGCTCGAGCTCGCCGAGGAGGTGCTCCACCTGACCGGGAGCCGGGGTCGGGTGGTGTTCCGTCCGCTGCCCGAGGACGATCCGAGGCAGCGGCAGCCGGTGATCGACCGCGCGCGGCGGGTGCTCGGCTTCGAGCCGAAGGTGCCGTTGCGCACGGGACTGCGCCGCACGATCGAGGGTTTCCGGAGCGCGCTCGGGCTGGGCCATCGCGCACCTGGGCTCCCGGTGTCGGACGAAGACGCACCGTTGCCCCGTGCGGCGAACGGCTGAGCCGAGCCGACGCGCCGACCGTAGAGTCGGTGCGGCGCCCATGATACCATCAGCTCTCTGACGCCCGATTGTCGCACAGGGCCGTGCGGCGAACGGCAGGGGCACTGTGCCCTTAACTTAGAGCGAAGGAGAGCGGCATGGATCTCAGGGCATGGTGCGCGGCGCTCTGCGCGGCGACGGTGGGTCTCGTGGGCTGCGGCGGGGACTCGGGAACGAGTGGTACCAACGGTTCGCCGGGCGGCTCGGGCTCGGGCGCGGGCAGCGGACAGGGGAGTGGTTCCAGCGGCCAGGGGGGTTCCTTCGGCGAGGGGGTCGGCTCCGGGATCGGCGAGGGCAGCGGGACCACCGGGGGAGGAGGCAACGGCGCGGGCTCCTCGGGGTGCGAGCACGTCGATGTCGTGTTCGCGCTCGACAACTCCTCGAGCATGGATGAGGAGAAGGCGACGATGCGCGACGTCGTGTTCCCGGCGTTCGCGCAGGCGTTGCTCGATATCGATAGCATCCGCGACTTCCGCGCGGCCGTGATGGACGCCTGCCCCCTCCCCGCCACCTTCCACACGCGCGGCGCCGGGGGCGAGTGCTCGTTCCAGAGCGGCAAGGCGTGGATGGAGAGCACGAGCACCGCCCTCACGAGCGAGTTCCAGTGCGCTGCAGATCTCTACGGGGACGACGTCGAGTGCTCAGGTGACAGCGACGACGAGCAGCCCGCGTCCTCCGTCGCTGCCGCGCTGGAGCCGCCGTTCTCGACCGCCGAGAACGCGGGGTTCCTCCGCGACGACGCCCTGCTCGTGGTGGTGACGATCAGCGACGAGGACGAGCAGCCCGTCCCGCGCCAGACGCCGCAGCAGATCCACGATCGGCTGGTCGCCGCGAAGGGCGACGCGAAGAACGTGGTGTTCCTCGGCATCGCCGGGAGGCGGCAGTGCGAGGGCGCTTATGGGGACGCGGAAGCGGCCCGGGACATGCAGGAGCTCGTGAGCCTGTTCGCCGCCGACGGCCGTGGGTTCTTCTGGGATCTGTGCGAAGGGCACCTCGAGGACGGCCTCACGAACGCCCTCGCGGCGATCGAAGAGGCGTGTGTGGAGTTCGTGCCCATCAACTGACCGCACCGGGCGAGGCGCGCTGACGAAGCGCTGACGAAGGGCGGCGCCGTGAGGCGCCGCCGGCAGGCTACCGCGGCGAGCTCTCCTGGTCTTCCTCCGACGCTCCGCCCTCCTCGGCGCCGAGCAGCTCGACTTCCCCCCATAGCGCATCGAGATCCAGCCGGAGCCCTTCGCATCCAGGCACATCGATGCTCCCATCGGTCGCGTCGAGCGCGTGCGCGTAGCGCCCATCCGCCCCGAGCTCGAGGACCTCGATGCTCCGGAGCTGCGGATCGACGATCCAGTACCAGCGCACCCCGAAGGCGGCATATTCGCGGAGCTTCTCGACACGATCGCGGCGCCCGTCGCTCGGCGTGGGAGAGACGACCTCGACGGCGATATCGGGCGGGATACGCACGAGCCCCTGCGCCGGTGGCCTCCGGTTCCCGGGGAAAAAGACGGTCACGTCGGGCTTCCGGCCCCGCTGCGGCTTCACCGCGAATTTCGCGTCCGAGCCGCCCACCAGCCCGCCGCGAGGGGTGATCCAGGCGCGGAGCATGTGGATCAACCAGCCGACCACGACCTCGTGAACGTAGCCGGACACCTCTTCCTCCACGAGCAACCCGTCCACGAGCTCGCCCGGCTCATCCTCGGGCAGGGCCGCCCACTCGACGAGCGACATCCGCCGGCCTGACGCGGGTGCGGGTGAACGAGCCGCAGCCTGGACCATGAACAGAGCCTATCACGCCTGCCGCAAGGGGTGTACCGCGAGGGCGGCCCGCCGCTTGCTCCGACCAGGCGCGCGCGCGCAAGCATCCGCGCGTCTGCGAGGCGCAAGGCGTGAGGGCTGGCAGGGGGTGACGGCAGGCCCGAGAGGCCCGGGAGACCGCCGCAACGCGCTCGAGAAGAGATCCTTGACGGCAGACGATGCTACCGTTATCAAAAGTAACACTGTTACGAACGACGACGGGGGCGGCGGCTGCGCCGCCCGGAGGCCAGGCGACACGGACATGGCGAGCGCGCGCCCGAAGACCACGAAGACCAGCGGCACGACCCAGGCGGAGCGCCTGCAGGCGTCGAGCCAGCAGCGCCGTGAGCAGCAGAAGGAGAACCTGCGGGGCGCGATCCTGGCGGCGGCGGGCGAGCTGTTTCTGGAGCAGGGCTACGAGGCGTTCTCGATGCGCCAGGTGGCCGAGCGCATCGGCTACTCGGCGACGACGATCTACCGCTATTACGAGGACAAGGACGATCTCCTGTTCGCCATCGTCCACGAGGGCTTCAGCGAGTTCCAGCGGGCGCTCGTCGCGGCCGCCGAGAGCACGGCGGACCCGATCGAGCGGCTCGTGGCGCTCGGCGCCGCGTACGTGCGCTTCGGCATGGACAACCCGGTGCACTACCGGCTGATGTTCATGCAGCGCTTCGACTTCGTCTTCGACCAGCGGAAAGCGCGGCAACAGCCGATGATCGATTCGTTCAACGTGCTGCAAGACGCGGTCGCGTCCGCGATGGACGCCGGCGCGATGCAGCGCGGCGACGTGGAGCGCCACAGCCAGGTGGTCTGGGCCCTGGTCCACGGGATCACCGCCCTCGGCCTGGCCGATCGCGGCCGCTTCACGGCCGACGACGTCGACCGGACCCTGGAGATCGCCATGAAGATGATGGTCCGAGGCCTGCGCCCCTGATCGCTCTCTTTTTTCCCGCAAAGTTAACACTGTTACGAATAGTTTCATCGTTATAACCAGCAGCCGGTGGAGGGTATGATGGATAGGGTCTTTGGACTGAGCGGGCTCCTCGTGATGCCGTTCTGGTTCCTGATGATTTTTCTGCCCCGCTCTCGGTGGACGCGGCGGATCATGGAGTCGCCGCTCGTGGTCGTCGCGCCCGCGCTGCTCTACGCGGCGCTCGTCCTCCCGGTCATCCGCGAGGTGTTCCCGATCGTCAACCAGCCGAGCCTCGCCACGGTCGCCCCGCTGCTCGGCTCGCCCGCGGGCGCCACGATCGCCTGGGTTCACTTCCTCGCCTTCGATCTCTTCGTGGGCCGGTGGGTGTACCTCGACAGCCGCGATCGCGACATCTCGCCGTGGCTGATGGCCCCGGTGCTCTATCTGACGCTGATGCTCGGGCCGATGGGGTTCTCGCTCTACCTCGCCGTCCGCGCGATCGCCGCTCGATCGCCGCGCGCCGTCGTCACGACCGCGGCGCCGCGCCGCGCCGGGGAGGCCTGACATGAGCGCCCGCTCGCTGAGCCCCTCGCTGTCGCTGCCTCGCTCGATCGAGGAGCTCCTCCGGCGCAGCCCCGTCCTGTTCATGGCGGCGGCCGCCCACGTCGCGCTGCTCGTCGTGCTGCTCGCCGTCGCCCCGCTCGACGCGCGCCTCGTGATGGGGGTGAACCCGTGGATCAAGCCGGCGAAGTTCGCCGCCTCGATCGCCATTTACCTCCTGACGATCAACTGGCTCGTCGGCGATATCGCGCTCCCGCCGAGAGGCCGCAAGGCCGTCGTCTGGGGCACGGTGGCGATGGTGAGCTTCGAGATGATCGCGATCACCGCGCAGGCGGCGCGGGGCGTGGCGTCGCACTTCAATCAATCGACGCTGTTCGACGGGGCGGTGTTCGCGCTCATGGGCATCGCCATCCTTGTGAACACGGCGCTCGCGGCGTACCTCGCGTACAGGTTCTGGGCGACGCGACCCCCGCTGCCGGCCCCGTATCTCTGGGGCATCCGGCTGGGTCTCGTCCTGTTCCTGCTGGCCTGCGCGGAGGGCGGCTTCATGTCGGCGCACAACGCGCACAGCGTCGGCGTCGCGGACGGCGGGCCCGGGCTCCCCGCCGTCAACTGGAGCACGCGAGGAGGCGACCTGCGCATAGCCCACTTCTTCGGGATGCACGCGCTGCAAGCCGTCCCGCTGGTCGGGTACTGGCTGTCGACGCGGGCGTCGGGGTCGGGGCCGCGCACACGGCGGGCCGTGGGATGGGTGATCGCGTTCGGCGTCGCCTACGGCGCCGTCGCGCTGGCGCTCTTCGTGACGGCGCTCGCAGGGCGACCGCTCATTCGAATCTAGCGCGCCGAGGAGAACGGCGGCCCCGTTGTCCCGGAGGCGAGCCGGCGCCGGCCGCCGACCGGCGGCGCGTGACGATGGGCGTGAGCTGGAAGTCGTCGAGCGGATGGCGTTACTTGTAACAAACCCGCCACTTCACCGCCATCATAAGACAGCAACAACCTGGCGCAGCGCTACAGCATTCCCACAAATTTCGTATATAGTCCTCAGTCCGTCTGCGCCTGCCGTCGTTTCTCACCCGTGAGGAGCTCCATGTCCGAGATGTTTGTCGTCCAATCAAGCGCCCTGCCCTCTTCCACCAAGCTCGTGGCTTTTCATGGCACCGAGGGGATCTCGAAGCTCTATCGCTTCGATCTCTACCTGGTGATGACGAACGATGTCGGCCATAGCTTTGATCTGGCCGCGGCCGTGGGCCAGCCGGTGACCATCTCCCTGGAGCGGAGCGACGGCGGCGAGCCCTTTCTTCGAAGTGGCGTCCTGGGCAGCATCAAGCTCATCAACGACTTCGCCGGTCGGTGCGTCTTCCGGGCCACCATGGTCCCGCGCCTCGCATTGCTTGCCATGTCGTTTCACAGCCGTGTCTTCACCACGAAGGCCATCCCGGAGATCATGCAAGCCGTCCTTCAGAAGGGCGGCGTCACGGACTGCGCCCTCCAGCTCCAGGGCTCCTACGCCGTTGAGGAGCATGTCTGCCAGTACCGCGAGAGCGACTATGCCTTCGTCGCCCGGTGGATGGAGCGCGAAGGCATCTATTATTACTTCGAGCATGGGGAGAGCGGCGAGACGCTGGTGCTGGTCGATGACAGGTCGGCCCATCAGCCCTTTGGCGACAAGCCCGCTCGCTATTACCCGCAACCTGGCGGTGCCAACACCGCGAAAGACACCGTCTACGCCTTCACCTGCCAGCATGACGCCATACCCAGCACAGTCCGCCTCAAGGACTACAACTACGCCACGCCGGCCGTTCCGATCTCCGGGCAGGCGTCGGTTAGCCCCAATGGCTTTGGTGAGGTCAGCCTGTACGGCGCGCGGTTCTTCTCGTCGGGCGCAGGGGAGCGGCTGGCGCGGATCAAGGCCGAGAGCCTCTCTGCGGCCGGCGTTGTCTACGAGGTGATGGGCAATGCGACGACGCTGATTCCTGGGTTTACCTTCGAGCTCGAGGACCATCCTCGGGCCGCGTTCAACACGAAGTATCTGGCCACCGAGGTCGAGCACTGGTCCAACCAGGCCCCGGACATGCCCGAGCTTCGCGAGCTTGCGCCCTGGAGCGGGAACTATCGCATGGAGGCCAAGGCCATCCCCGTGACGACGCAGTTCCGCGCGCCGCAGGTCACCGAGTGGCCGCGCATCTACGGCACCGAGATCGCGATCGTCGACGGCGCGGCGGCCAGCGAGTACGCGCAGATCGACAGCCATGGTCGCTACCGGATCAAGTTCCACTTCGACGAGAGCGACCTGAGCGGGGGGAAGGCGTCGACCTGGGTCCGGATGCTCCAGCCCCATGGCGGCGGCATCGAGGGCTTCCACTTCCCGCTGCGCGCCGGCGTCGAGGTCATGTGCGCCTTCGAGGGGGGCGATCCCGACCGGCCGGCCATCGTCGGCGTCGCGCCCAACGCGCTCACGCCGAGCCCGGTCACGTCCGGGAACAACACGCGGAACGTGATCCAGACGGGCGGGCGGAACCGGCTCGAGCTCGAAGACCAGGCCGGGCAAGAGCGGGTCACGCTGTCGACGCCTTATGACAACACCTACCTCCGGATGGGGGCGCCCAACGGCGGCTGGTCGTGGGAGTCGAAGACAGACGGTCACGCGTTCACGTGGGTCGCAGGCTCCTCCGAGAGCATGGTGGGTGTTAACAGAACGACGATTACCCTAGGTGCCTCCGAGAACGTGGTGGGGCTCTTCCGTTTGAGTGTCACCGGGGGATACTCCGGAAACTTCATCGCCGGATTCTCACAGAACGTGATCCTCGGCTATCGCCGCACGACCATCCGCGGCAATGAGACGACGACCCTCCACGGCAACCGAAAGACCACCATCACGAGGAATCGGAGCACGAAGATCGGGGGCGACGACGACTTCACGCTCGTGGGCGATCGCAGCGCTCACATCGTGGGCAACAGTGACTTGCGCGTCCTTGGGAGGCGCAACACCAGTATCCAAGGCCGGGACAAGAGCACGTTCTTCAACGGGCGAGAGACGACGATCTACACGTCGAGCCAGACGACGGTCAACGGCACCAGCGAGGTCGATATCAACGGCACGCGACGTGCGGACATCCGCGGTCACGCCACCAGCAACTTTTACGCAGGGCGAACGACCACCGTTCACGCGGGGGGAAGCAGGAAAACGGTCAGGGGTGGTAACACCGCCGAGGTCTTTGGCCCAGTCAAATTCACGCTTCACGGGCCGAAGCAAAGCACTGTCAATGGCACTGCCGAAAGCACCATCAACGGACTCTACAAAACCACGATTGGGACGCGAGTCGAGATCATCAGGGGAACCAAGACGGAGAGGATCAACGGGCTGGCATACAAATATGCCCCTAACGAGGTAAAGAAGGTGACGCGGGCGGAGATCCAGGCGAAGGGTCTCCAGTACAGGGCCGAGCTGTGTCGCATTCAATACCAGCTCGGCTTCCACAAGGGGCAGCTGCACCTCATCCAGTAATTCACCTGCTGCTTGTGGAGCAGGCTCGCGCTGAGCGCCGAGTCGAACGACCCATCGAGCCCGCCACCCTGGAGTCCGCCGGATGAAAATCGTCAAGCCCATGCGCCTCGGGGTGGTGCCGAGGGTCTTCATGAACCAGCGCAGTCCGCACCTCCTGGTCACCACCTGCGTCAGCTTCTCCTATGACCGACCGGCCCGCCTGCTCTATGAGCCGTCGGCCTGGAAAAATGCACACGGTGCAAACCACCCCGCTGCTCGGGCACTACCTGTCGGCGCAGGCGCCGGGGTCGGTGTCGCGCACACAGCGGGCAGCGCGGTGGCTCATCCCGTTCCGCGTCGGCTACGACGCCGTCGCGCTGGCGCTCTTCGCTGACGACGCTCGCAGGGCGACCGCTCATTCGAACGTAGAGCGGGCGGTCCGGCGCTCCCGGGGGCGAGCAGGCGCAAAGCACCGCCGACCGACGGCGAGGAATGATCGGCGCAAACAGGAAGTCGTCCAGCGGATGACATCAGGTGCAACGCGTCCGTCACCCCAACGCCATCGAAAGACAACGACAAGCAGGTAACTCGCCACACAATCGACACAAATTCCGTCTACACTCGTCAGCGCGTCTTTGCTTGCCGCCGTTTCACACCCGTGAGGCTCGCCATGCCCGACAATTTCGTCGTCCAATCAAGCGCCCTGCCCTCTTCCACCAAGCTCGTAGCTTTTCATGGCATCGAGGGCATTTCGAAGCCCTATCGCTTCGAGCTCTACCTGGTGATGACGAACGACGCCGGCCAGAGCTTTGATATGGCCGCGGCGGTGGGGCAGCCGGTGAGCATCTCCCTGGAGCGGAGCGACGGCGGGGAGCCCTTCCTTCGAAGCGGCGTCCTCGGCAGCATCGAGCTCATCAACGAATTCGTCGGCCGGTCCGTCTTCCGGGCCACCATGGTCCCGCGCCTCGCCTTGCTCGCCATGTCGTTTCACAGCCGTGTCTTCACGGTGCAGGCCATCCCGGAGATCATTCAAGCCGTCCTTCAAAAGGGCGGCGTCACGGACTCCGCCCTCCAGCTCCAGGGCTCCTACGCCGCCGAAGAGCATATCTGTCAGTACCGCGAGACCGACTACGCCTTCATCACCCGGTGGATGGAGCGCGAAGGCATCTATTATTACTTCGAGCACGGGGAGGGCGGCGAGACGCTGGTGCTGGTCGATAACAAGTCGGCCCATCAGCCCCACGGCGGCAAGCCCATTCGTTATTTCCCGCAGCCGGGCGGCGCCAACACCGCGAAGGACACCTTCCACGCCTTCACCTGCCGGCATGAAGCCATGCCCGGCACGGTCCGCCTCAAGGACTACAACTACGCCACGCCGGCCGTGCCGGTCACCGGGCAGGCGTCGGTCAGCCCCAAGGGCGTCGGCGAGGTCAGCGTGTACGGCGCGCGGTTCTTCTCGTCGGGCGACGGGGCGCGGCTGGCGCGGATCAAGGCCGAGAGCCTCGCCGCGACCGGCGTCGTGTACCAGGCGATGGGCAAGGCAGCGACGGTGGTCCCTGGGTTCACCTTCGAGATCGAGGACCACCCGCGGGCCGCGTTCAACACGAAGTACCTGGCCATCGAGGTCGAGCACTGGTCCAACCAGGCCCCGGACATGCCCGAGCTCCGCGACTTCACGACGTGGACCGAGAACTACCGCATGGAGGCCAAGGCCATCCCCACGACGACGCAGTTCCGCGCGCCGCAGGTCACCGAGTGGCCGCGCATCTACGGCACCGAGATCGCGCTCGTCGAGGGCGCGGCGGTCAGCGAGTACGCGCAGATCGACAGCCATGGCCGCTACCGGATCAAGTTCCTCTTCGACGAGAGCGACCTGAGCGGTGGGAAGGCGTCGACCTGGGTCCGGATGCTCCAGCCCCATGGCGGCGGCATCGAGGGCTTCCACTTCCCGCTGCGCGCCGGCGTCGAGGTCATGTGCGCCTTCGAGGGGGGCGATCCCGACCGGCCGGCCATCGTCGGCGTCGCGCCCAACGCGCTCACGCCGAGCCCGGTCACGTCGGGGAACAACACGCGGAACGTGATCCAGACGGGCGGGCGGAACCGGCTCGAGCTCGAAGACCAGGCCGGGCAGGAGCGGGTCACGCTGTCGACGCCTTATGACAACACCTACCTCCGGATGGGGGCGCCCAACGGCGGCGCGTCGTACGAGGTCAAGTCGCAAGGCCACGCTTATGTGTGGATCGGAGGCAGCTCCGAGAACATCGTGACTGGCAACCGAACGGCCATCACCGTGGGCATCTCCGAGAGCGTGATCGGGGGCTTCAGCCTGAGCGCCGTCGGGGGATACGCCGGGAGCTTCATCGCTGGATACTCACAGAACGTGATCCTGGGCTATCGCCACACGACCATCCTCGGCAATGAGAAGACGATCCTCCGCGGCAACCGAAAGACCACCATCACGAGGAATCGGAGCACGAAGATCGGGGGCGACGACACGTTCATGCTCGTGGGCGATCGCGTCGCGACCATCAGGGGCAACAGCAGCTTGCGCGTCTTCGGGAGGCGTAGCACCAATATCCAGGGCCGCGACAAGAGCACTTTCTTCAACGGGCGAGAGACGACGATCCACGTGTCGAGCCAGACGACGGTCAACGGCACCAGCGAGGTCGATATCAACGGCACGCGACGTGCCGACATCCGCGGTCATGCCACCGGCAACTTTTACGCAGGGCGATCGACGACGGTTCACGCGGGGGGAGTCAAGAAGACGATCAGGGGTGGTACCACCGCCGAGGTCTTTGGCCCAATCAAACACACGCTTCACGGGCCGAAGCAAAGCACTGTGAATGGCCCCGCCGAAAGCACCATCACCGGGCTCTACAAAACCACCATCGGGTCGCGCATCGAGATCATCAAGGGGACCAAGACCGAGAGGATCAACGGGCTGGCATACAAATATGCCCCCAAAGAGATAAAGAAAGTGACGTTCGCCGAGGTCAACGCGAAGGGGCTCAAGCACAGCGTCGAGCTGTATCGCATTCAATACCAGCTCGGCTTCCACAGGGGGCAGCTGCACCTCATCCAGTAATTCACCTGCTGCTCGCGGAGCAGGCTCGCGCTGAGCGCCGAGCCGAACGACCCATCGAGCCCGCCACCCTGGAGTCCGTCGGATGAAAATCGTCAAGCCCATGCGCCTCGGGTTGGTGCCCAGGGTCTTCATGCACCAGCGCACCCCGCACCTCGTGGTCACCACCTTCGTCGGCTTCTCTTACGACCGGCCGGCCCGGCTGCTCTATGAGCCCACGGTCTGGAAGATGGCCATGGAGGAGCTCGGCGAGGACGGCCTGCTCGACGAGTTCAACCCCAAGACCCGGGGTGAGCTCCTCGTCACGGGCCGCTGCTATCCGCCGGGGCGCATCGCCCGCCCCGCGAGCTCGGTCCGCGTCCAGCTCGGACCCATCAACAAGAGCCTCTACGTCATCGGCGACCGGACGTGGGGGATGCTCGGCATGTCGGATCCGGCGCCCTTCACCGAGATGCCCGTCACCTGGCGAAACGCCTTTGGCGGGAAGGATTTCGCCAAGAACCCGCTGGGCAAAGGCCACGGCGACAAAAACGCGGCGCTCCCCAACATCGAGTCGCCCAAGCACCTCATCCACGCGCGCAGCGACTGCCCGATGCCCGCCGGCCTCGACGGCTACGACCTGACGTGGCCCCAGCGGTTCTCCAAGATCGGCACCTACGACGCAACGTGGCGCGACGAGTGTTTCCCTGGTTTTGCGCGGGATCTGGACCCGACGCTGTTCAACATGGCCCCGGAAGACCAGCAGATCGACGGGGTTTTCCGGGGCGACGAGACCTTCGTGGTCGAGAACATGCACCCCGACAAGCCTCGGATCGAAGGCGCCCTCCCCGGGGTTGCAAGTCGATGCTTCGTCGTCCTCAAGACGAGCGACGGTGTGGAGATCCACGAGCCCGCGATGAAGCTCGACACAGTGCGTCTGTTCCCGCACCGCGAGCGAGGGGTCGTCCTCTTCCGCGGCGGCATCGAGATCTCCGAGGACGACGCAGACGACGTGGTGGCGGTGCTGGTCGCCTGCGAAGCCATGGGTGCTCCCAGGCCCGTCGCCTATTACCACGATTACCTGATCCCCCGGCTTGGCCCTCTGAGCAACGATCTCCCGGATGACCAGGACGACACGCTCATGCCCGAGCCCGAGGATCCGGAGGCGCCGCCGCTGCCCGATGACACGCTCTCCGGGCTCGCGTCGAAGCTCAGGAGAGAGGGGTTTCTGGGAGGCACTCCGGCTCGATCCGTCAAGCGCGCGGCTGCAGTCGCGGCCGGCGCCGGTGTCGTCACCGCCGGTGTCCACGGAGCGAGAGCAGCGGAGGACCCCGACGTCGAGGCGGCCGAGGCCGAGCTCGAGGGGGACCAGGACGTCGAGGCGACCGAGGCCGAGCTCGCCGAAATGGGGACCGACTCCGAGTACCTCGTCGCCACGGCCGACGAGGACGAGGCGGAGCTAGCCACGGACTTCCCGGAGGGCACGGAGACGGAGGAAGAGGAGAGCCCCGCGTGGTCCCAGGCGGACACAGGGGTGGACCACGAGGCGGACCCGGAGGCGCTCGCGTTTGCAGCCTCGGCGACGACGCCCCCCCTGGAAGACGACCCCGAGGAGGCCGAAGCGCTTCGCGCGCAGGAAGCGCTCACGGAATGGGGCAAGAAGCAGCTGCGAGACCACGGCATCGATCCAGAGGCGCACCTCGCCCAGGAAGAGCCCTCCGACGACCTCGCGTCCCTCGATGACCCGGAAGCATCCGAAGAGGCCGTGGTCCGCCTGGTCGAGGGCAGGCTCGGCAGCGGGCTGACGGCGCACGGGGTCGACGTCGGTGCCCTGTTGGCGAGGGCGCGTCAGAACGCCGCCGAGGGCCCGAGCGAGATCAGGATGTCGGAGGTCCGCGAGCGCATGCGGCAGTCGCTGACCAGCGAGGGCTTCACGCCGGAGAAGACCGAAGAGCTGGTGTCGTCGCTGGATTGGCAAGCCTTCGAGGACGAGACCCAGGCCGCCGCTGACGAGGACCTCGACGACACATTCCACCTCCACGACGAGGCGCCCGAGGCTGCCCACGCGCTGCCAGAGGACGAGGCCTGGGGCGGTGAAGCCGCGGACGATGAGGGCTTCGCGTCTGCGGAGGATCTGGACGACAGGGCTTCGTCTTTCGCCGAGCTGGGCGAAGACGGGCCGCGGCTCGCGCACCTCCTGGCGGCCTCCGCGCCCCTCGACAGCGAAGAATCCCTGCGACTTCGCCGCGACGTGGAGGCCGGGCACAAGGAGGGGCGGAGCTTCGCGGGGTGCGACCTCACGGGCGCCGACCTCTCTCACCTCGACCTCGAGGGGATCGACCTCGAGGGCGCCATGCTCGAGTCGGCCTTTCTCACCGGGAGCATCCTGCGAAAGGCGAAGCTCACAGGAGCCGTCCTGGCGCGAGCCAACCTGGAGGCCGCGGATCTCTCGGAGGCCAGGCTCAACGGAGCCAATTTTGGCTCGGCGTGCCTGCGGGACGTGAAGGCCACGGGAGGCGTCGATTTCGGCGAGGCCGTGCTCGTCAAGGCGGACCTCTGGGGAGCGGATCTGTCCGGCGCCAATCTCTCGCGCGCCGACCTCTCCGAGGCCAATTTCTGCGACACCAACCTGGAGAACGTCGTCGCGGAAGAGGCGATGTTCCAGCAGGTGGACCTCACGGGAGCGCGCCTCGTGGGCGCGCGGCTCACGGGGTGCACCTTCAACGAGGTGAATGTGACCGAGGTCGATTTCACCGGCGTCGACCTGAGCTCCGCCACGTTCATCGCCGCGCAAGGCGACCGCGCCGTCTTCCGGAACGTGATGGCAAAGGACCTCACGAGCGTGATGGGCTCGTCCTTCGCCGGCGCGGACTTCTCCGGCGCGACGCTCGCCGGCGCGAACCTGATGGGGACGAGCCTCGCCGGCAGCGACCTCTCCGACGCCGACCTGCGCGGCGCGCTGCTCAACGAGGCCGACCTGACAGAGGCGAGCCTCGATCGCGCGAACCTCGCCGACGCCATGCTCACCCGCGCCAACCTCACCAGGGCGTCGCTCTACGCCGCCGACCTGAGGCAGAGCATCATGAACCATGCGTGCGTCCAGGGGGCCAACTTCGAGAAAGCCAACCTGTTCAGCGCGTGCGCCGATCGAATGGTTGGAGATGACGACACGAGCTTTGCCGGCGCCAACCTCAAGCGACTCAGGGTAATACCGGCCTAGAGCGACAACCGGTTTTGAAACCACGAGAAAAAGCAGGAATTTCACAGGGAGGCGGGGAGGCGGGGAGAGAGAGGGCAAGAGAAAAAATTCATTTTTCTTCCTCCCCGCCTCCCCGCCTCCCTGTGAAAATTCTCCGGGTTTCAACGTGATAGGAGTTCCAGAGGGAGCATGGACAGGGAAGCGCTGTGCAAGCTGATCGAACAAGAAGAGGTCATTTCGGAGCTGGATCTGTCGGGCTTCGACCTGTCCGGGCTCGACCTCTCCGGCGGGATCTTCGAAGACGTCCGCTTCACCAACGCCAACCTCACCGGCGTCAAGGTGCGCGAGGCGATCTTTCACCGCTGTGACCTCGCGGGAGCCAACCTGAAGGGGCTGGATTTTCACCTTGGCACGGCCATGGACTGCACGCTCGCGGGGGCGGTGCTCACCGACGCCTCGCTGGTTGGAGCGAGCGTCTCGGCCGTGGACCTCGAATCGGCCGATCTGACCGGAGCCGACCTCTCGTCGGCCACCATCGACCATGCCCAGCTCAAGAACGCCCGACTGGTCCGTGCCAACCTGACCGACGGCACCCTGTTCGGCGTCACGCTCGAGGGCACGGACTTCTCTCAGGCCAACCTGACCAGGGCTGTCTTGTTCCGTCAGGACCTGTCCCAGGCCATTCTCACGGGGACTACCCTCGTGGAAGCGATCCTGATCGAGGTGCGGATGGGGCCCAGGGACTTCCGGCGGATGGACCTCAGCAGAACGCAATTTACCAGCGCCGACCTGCAGGGTTGCGACTTTTCAGGGGCCACGCTGACGCAATGCGGCTTCAAGGGCGCCAACTTGACCGGGGCTCGACTGGACGGCGCCGTCGCCCGGCTGGCCGACTTCGTCGAAGCGACCCTGATGAACGCGAGCCTCACCCAGGCCGACCTGAGCCAGGCGCTCTTCGTCGACGCGCGCGCGGGCGCCACGAACCTCTCGGGAGCGCGGCTCGAGATGAGCGTCTGGCACCGGGCGAGCTGCCCGGGTGCCCGCTTCTGCCGGGCAGACCTGAGCCATGCAGATTTCTCCCACGCCGACGTGTCCTTCGCCGACTTTTCCGACGCGACGCTGTCGCGCGCGCGGCTGCACCGCGTGACGGACAAGGGCACGATCTGGCCGCCGGGCAAGGCGCTGGCGCACGGAGACGACCAGGAGCTCAA
This sequence comes from Sorangium sp. So ce327, assembly GCF_051530205.1. NCBI lineage: Bacteria > Pseudomonadati > Myxococcota > Polyangiales > Polyangiaceae > Sorangium > Sorangium sp. So ce327. The sequence continues at coordinate 9,802,828 of NZ_CP150330.1, forward strand.
GGAAGCAGAAGACTGGCAGGCCAACGTCCTTGGGAGGCCTGCCGGCAGTCAACGCACCCCTCACTCATGAGGAAACCATGCAGAGCGCAGCAAGAGCGAGACAAACCCAGCGGGAAGCCCACGGCGAACACGGCGCGGTGCTCCGCGTCGATGGCTCCGCGTACATCGTCGAGACCGAGAGCGGCGAGGTCCGCGCGAAGCGCGCGACGAGCTGCCTGCTGGAGCCCGCCGCCGGCGACATGGTGCTCCTCACGGCCGTGAACAGCACGCATTACATCCTCGCCGTTCTGGAGCGGGAGGAAGGCGCGCCCTTACACCTCGTCTCCGAAGGAGATCTCCAGATTCGTCTGCGGCGCGGCTCGCTGGGCATCGCGGCGCCCGACGGTGTCCACGTGGCCGCCGGCAAGGACCTCTCGATGGCCGCGTCGACCTTCCGTGTCCAGGCCAAGGAGGGGCACGTCGCGCTGGAGCTGTTCACGCTCCTCAGCAAGATGGCCCGCGGGGAGGTCGACCGGGCCAAGCTGATCGGCCGGAGCCTCGACTCGGCGCTCGAGCGGCTGTCGCAGCGGGTGAAGCGCTCCTACCGCATCGTGGAAGAGGCGGACCATGTGCGCGCCGAGCGCATCGACTATGCGGCCAAGGGCAACCTCGTCATCCACAGCGAGAACGCCAAGATCACCGCGTGCCACGTCGTGAAGATCGACGCCGATCAGATCCAGGTAGGGTGACCGAACATGTTTGCAATCACATCGCGCGGCGGAATGGACTTTGGCATCCCGGACGTCTGCCGTCTTCCGACGATGGTCCCCGTCCCATTTCCAAACTTTGCGGCGAAGCCCATGGGGACGTCCCCCGCGTACAAAGTGCGCATCGGGCCCGCTCCCGCCCATACGCTGGCGACCACCATTCCGATCACCTCCGGCGACAACCCTGGGCTCCTCGGCGGCGTGATCTCCGGCCGCAACATGGGCCCCGCGAGGCGTCTCCGATTCTCTCGCAACACGTTGTGGCAGGGAAAACCGGCGGTGGTGCTCAGCGCGAACGGCCTCGGGAACCAGATCAACACGAACTCGACGACCATTGTCCCGAGCCAGACCAAGGTCCTGATCCTCAAGTGACGGCCGCTCGGTCATCCGCGAGAGCCGCCCGCGAGAGCCGCCCGCGAGAGCGCCCGAGATCCCGCCCTGTTCTGACCGCTGAGGGACACCCACGTGGCCATCGATGAAACTACCCGCATCCGCCTGGGGATCATTCAAAAGAAATACGGCGATCGCCTGGCCCGGAGCACGAACGGCTCCAACACGCCGGATCGGCGCCAGGTGTTCATCGATGAATTCCGGCGGATCCTGGCCGACATCTTCGTTCCCACGTTCGAGGCCATCGGCCGTGAGCTCGCCTCGTCAGGCCACGCTTACCGGATCGAGCAGGACGTGGGCGAGAAGACCCCCAGCATCGAGTTTCACCTCCTGCTCCGGGGCGTGCCGGCGAAGGCGAACAACCTGATCCGCCTCTTCTACAGCGCCGAGGCCGCGGGCGACGGAGAGGTCATCGCCGAGGTCAACGTCTACCAGACCCTGACCGAGCTCACGCGGTTCCGGGTGCTGGCTCGGGTCACCCGAGAGGTCGCGGAGCAGATGTGCGTGGACGCCATCGAGCACGTCTTCGCCTGCAACGCTCGCTGAGAGGCCTTTGCGATCCCGCGGCGCGGCCGCTGGCCGAGAGCGTCGCCCTCCATCCCCCAGCACGGCGACCCGGCGCTTCACCCTTCGCGCAGGATCCGGCGGTACGTCTCGAGGTACGCCGCCGCCGTCGCCGCCGCCGAGAAGCGCTCCTCGGCGGCGCGACGGCAGGCCGCCGGGTCGAGCCGGTCGACCCTCGCCATCGCGTCGGCCATCTCCGCAACGCCGTCCACGAGAAACCCCGTCCGGCCGTGCTCGACGATCTCCGGCAGCGCGCCGGCGCCGCGCAGCGCGATCACCGGCGTGCCCGAGGCCAGCGCCTCCAGGGCCACGAGCGAGCTGGTCTCCTGCACGAGGCTGGGGACGAGCAGGCACCGCGCCGCCGCGAGCAGGCGGCGCTTCCGGGCGAGGCCCACCGGGCCAAGGAGGCGCCGCACAGGCCCGGGCCCGCGCAGCATCGGCAGCAGGACCTCCTGGAGATACCGCGTGTGCTCCTCGTACCCGAACGCCTGGCCGGCGAGGAGCAGCGGCACGCCGGCGCGGACCGAGGCCTCCACGGCGACGTGATAGCCCTTCTCCGGGCAGATCCGGCCCAGCGCAAGGGCGAAGCCGCGCTTGTACCGCCTCGGCCGGTAGTGCTCCAGCCGGACGCCGTTCGGGATCTCGGGCAGGAGCCGCGCCCCCGGCGGACAGGCGCGCCGCTGCGTGGCGGAGACGCAGTGGAGGAACGTCCTCGGCCGCTCGAGACCGAACACCGCAGGCGAATAGAAGCTCGGCGGGAGATGGAGGGTCGCGAGCACCGGCACGCCCGGCTCGGGCAGATAGCGATCGAAATCGACGCCGTGCAGGTGGACGAGGTCGATCGGATACCTGTCCAGGGCCCGGGCGACGGCGCTCCGGTGGTGGCTCCAGGCCCGCTCCCTGGCCGCCTCGTCGAGGACCGCGCCCGGCGGGGGCGCCGGCGTGGCGACCAGCGTCCCCGCGCACGCGGAGCCCTCCGGGGCGACAACGATCGACCGGTGGCCGCCGCGCGAGAGCGCCTCGTCGAGCATCGAGAGGACCTGCTCGGCGCCGCCGACGGCGTCCGGACCCACGGGCGCGAGCGGATAACCGACGAGCAGGACCGTCAGAGGCACAGCTCGCGCTCGAGGCCGAGCAGCGTGAGCGTCTTCGCCGCGAGCCGCCGCCAGCGCGCGCCGTCGATCGGGAAGCCGAGGCGCTCGTAGTGGAGCGGGCCATCGTGCGGCTGCCTGCGGAAATCGTACGCGGGCGCCGGCCGGAAGCGCTCGACCTCCGCGCCGAACGGGGCGAGCACCTCCCGCTGGCTGGCGAAGCAGGCCAGCATGGCGCGCTTCCGCGACGCCTCGATGTCCGAGAGCCGGAGCGCGATCTCGGGGACGCCGGGGTGCGCGATGAACTCGCCGGTGAGGAGGCGGCCGCGCGCGGCGTGGTACGACGCCGCCTCGAAGATCAGCGGCGCGGTGACGCCGTTCCAGAGGGCGAGCACCGCCGCCGCGTGGACGATGAGCGCCGCCGCGTCGTGATCGGGGTGGCCGCCCTCGTAGGGGTGGGTGAACACCACCTCGGGCCGCGTCCGGGCGAACAGCTCGACGAGCCGCCGGGCGAGGCTCGGCGCCTCCTCGATCGCCTCCTGGTCGACCGCGCCGAGGCACCTGAGCCGCCCCGCGGGCACGTTGCCGGCCGACATGGCGCGGGTCACCTCCTCGCGCCGGAGCGCGGCGTAGCGCTCGCGCCCGATGCCGGCGAGGCCCGCGGGCACGAAGCGCTCGTCGCGCGGCGCCCCGTCGGTCACGTGGACCACCTCGATCGGGCTGAGCCGGCCGATCCGCGCGCCGAGCCCGATGGTCTCGTCGTCCGGATGGGCGAGCACGACGAGACAGCGCGGCGCCCGGCCCGACGAGAGCCACGAGAACGGCGGCCACGCGAGCTCCTGGGCGGAGGGGCCCTGACGGCGGAGCACGGCGAGGTTCACGACGGCACCTCCACGCGCCCGCGGCGCAGCTCGGCCCGCGGCTCCGGTCGCCTCCCCGGGATGCCGCGGTGCTCCTCGGGTCTCTTCTTTCGCTTCGGCGTGCTCGCGACGTGGGACATGAGCCACCTGGAGCGCATGCGGCCAGGTCGTCCTGGCGCAAAACGCAGCGATCCCCACACTACCAAACGGCGACGCGGCGCGCCAGACGGCGCGCAAAGCGCGGACTGACGGGCAGACGCGTACCCGCCCCTCGCCTCTTTGCGCTCTTTGCGCTCTTTGCGCACGTTACGCACGTTACGCACGGCGTCGTCTCATGCGTAGCGCCGCGTCATCCGGGCGCAGAAGTCGGCGAACTCCTCGATCCGCTGCGGAGGGCTCGTGTGGTGGGGCCGGAGGCCGGCGTGCTCCGGGGTGAAGCAGTAGGTCAGGGTCACCTCGAACGGCTCGAGCGCCTTCATCTGCCGGTCGAACCAGGCTTCCGCGCCGGGGCGGAAGCTGTCGGCCCAGCTGAGGCCCGTGCGGAGGTGGCGCACCCCGAGCTCCTTCAGCCACGCCACCGCGTCGTCGAGCCGGTGGTCCTCGAAGTGGAACCACTGGCACAGACCGAATTCAGGGGTGTACTCCGGGAAGAGCCGGAGCGCGCGCTTGGGCGTCCCGTCCTCGCGGAGCAGGCCCATGTAGAAATGCCGGTAATACGACGAGCCCTCGGCCTCGCGGTGCCGGGTCGTCGCCGGCCACGCGCGCGGCAGATCATAGAGGCTGTACCAGTGGATCCGCTCGACCTTGCCGCGGAGCAGCTCGGCGCTCCGCCGGAGACCGAACTCCTGCACCTCCTCGGCGCCGAACGTGGAGACGCCGATCTCGGTGATCCAGAGCGGCCTGTCGGTCACCACGCGGATCTCCTCGAGCTTGGCGGGCCACTCGTGGATCTGCCAGTGATTCCAGTCGAGAGGGAAGCCGTGCACCGCGACCACGTCGACGTGCTCGAGCACGCCCTGCCGCCCCATGTTGGCGATGAACCCCGGATCGATCGGCGAGATGCCGCCCAGCACGCGCAGCAGCCAGTGGCGCTCGCTCCGGATCGCGTCCGCGGCGAGCTTCACCATGGTTCCATACGTCGTCCACTCGGGATCGATCTCGAAATCCCAGTGCGACCTGTTGTTGGGCTCGTTCCAGAGCATCACCGCCTCGATCACGCCTGCTCTCCCTTCACGAAAGCTCGCCTCGCCGGGTAGACGGCGCCAGGCGGACGACCGGCGGCCCTCTCGCGCCGGCGGCAGAGGTAGACCTCGGGCTCGGGGTGGTTCACGATCTCGAAGCCGGCGCTCCGCAGCATCGCCTCCGCGCAAGCCCGGTTGGGCACCCACCAGTTGGTCGGGTCGTGCGCATAGCTGTGCTCCACGAAATGGAGCCTGGGATAACCGGCCTCGTCGAAGATCTCCTCCTCGGAGAAGGGGAAATCTTCCTCCAGCGGCGCCACGTCCGCGCTGCCGCGCTGCATGCTCTGGAAGATCAGCGTGTGTCCGACCACGTGCTCGTGGAGCAGATCGAGCGCCAGGAGCGGGTGGCGGAGGTGGTACAGGACACCCAGGAAGAGCACGAGATCGAAGCGCTCTCCGAGGCTGCCGACGTCGTACACGGAGAGGTTCCGGAACTCGATGTCTGCCCCGGAGACCTCCGCGGCGAAGCGCGCCTGCGCCAGGTAGTCGTCGTCGCTGTCGATCCCGAGGACGCGCGCCGCCCCGCGCCGCTTCATCTCGAGCGAGTAGAAGCCGGCGTTGCAGCCGATGTCGAGGACCGTCTTGCCCGTGAGATCCGCCGGGACGGCGTCGGCGAAGCCCCTCCATTTGAACGCGGGGTAATCGCCGAGGAAATGGTCGGGCGCCGTCTTCACCCCGCGGAGATCGAGGTTGTGGAACCACGGCCCGAGCCCGCGCACGCGCTCCTGGATCTGCTCCCGCGTCCACTTCGCCGCTCCCTCGACGCACCTCTCCATGGCTCCTCCCTTCACGCGGCGGCGCGGCTGAGGAGCTGGATGGCTTCGTGGTAGCCGTGCAGCGTCCCCACGTCGACATAGGCCTCTCCGGCCCGCACGGCGCGCGCGCTGCCGCCGCGGGCGAGGTACTCGTTCACCAGGGTCCCGATGTACGGGTCCTCCCGCCCGCGCTCGCGCCAGAGGTCATGGAGCTCCTGCATCACCGCCCCCGTGAGCCTGAAGGCGCCCCAGACCCACCGCGAGCGCGCGTTGCGCTGCTTGACCTGGATCTCGAGCACCCGGCCCTCCTCGTCGGTGACGACCGCATCGAAGAGCTCTGGATGCTCGACCGGAAAGAGCAGGAACGAGAGCCCCCCGCCGCCGAGCGAGCAGAGCCCGTGCTCCGGGAACCACACCGTGTCGGGGAGCCCCACGAGGACGTCCTCCTCCGGCCCGATCCAGGGGAGCGACCGGAAGATGGCGTCGCAGAGCCCGGCGGCGGCCGGCTGCACCACATAACAGATGTGCGCCGGGCCGACGCTCGCGCCGTAGTACTCGACGATATCCGACTTGCCCGGCGAGATCACCATGCACAGCCGGGTCGCGCCGGCGAGCACCATCCGGTCGATGAGGTACTCGCTGACCGCGCGCGGCCGCTCCACGTCGCCGTCCAGGCGCGTCCCCACCGGGAGCAGCTCCTTCGAGAACGCGAGCGGCTGGATCCTGCTGCCCAGACCCGCCGCCGGAATCACTCCCCACATCGCGCCGTCCCTCCGTTCGATGAGCCGACCTCGGCTCCGTTCAATGAGCCGAGACCGACCCGAGAATGGCCACGAGCTCCGCCGCGCGGCGCGCGGCGCTGTGCTCCGCGAGCACCCGCTCCCGCGCCGCGCGGGCGATGGCCGCGAGCTCGCCCTCCGGGAGCGAGAGCGCCGCGACCGCCTCGTCCGTTGTCGCCGCCACGAGGATCTCGCTCCCCGGCGTGAAGAACCGGTCGAGCCCCTCCCACCCGTCGCTCAGGATGGGTGTCCCGCAGGCGGCGGCCTCGAAGAGCCTGCCGGAAGGGCAATAGCCCATCGCCGCCATCGCCCCCCGCGTCACGTTGAGCGTCAGCCGCGAGGAGCAATAAAACGCCGGGTGATCCGGCGGGGCCACGTGACGATGGTAATAGACGTTCTGCGCCCACGGGAAGTCCTCGGGGTAGAGCGAGCCCCCGATGACGAACCGCTTCTCGGGCAGCCTCCTCGCCGCCTCGAGGAAGAGGCGGGAGAGCGCCGCCTGCCGGTCGGCGGCGTACGTGCCGAGGTACGAGAGATCCCCGCGGAAGCCGTCCCGCGGCGGGACCGGGCGGTGCACAGCCGGGTCCGCGCTGCCGTAGAGCGGGAACACCCGCCGGGCGCCGAGCTTCGCCTGGAGCTGATCGAGCGCCGCTCCGCCCGTGTAGCTGAGCACGCAGTCGAAATCGACGAGGCCTCGCGGGCCGATGTAGCCGACCGGCTGTCCGGCCTGGATGCGATCCAGCGTCACCGGCGTGTCGAGATCGTAGAAGACCTTGAGCGCGCTGGACTCGAGGACAACGTCGGTCGCGGGGCCGCCGTCGGGGCAGTATGACGTGACCATCGCCGCGTCGGCCTCACGGACGGCGCGCCTGGCCTCGGGGAGGACGTCCTCGAACGAGGTGTAGAGCCGGAGCGTGTTGCCGTGCGAGAGCGCCGTCAGATCCCGGCGCGCGGCGTAATACGGGACGTCGCGCTCGAAGAAGGTGACGCGGTGCCCGGCCCGCCCGAGGGCGGAGACGACGCCGCGCCACAGCGTGGCGTGGCCGTTGCCCCAGGACGAGCTGATCGTCAGACCGAAGATGACGAGCCTCATGGCGGAGCGGACCTCCTCGATGCCTGCGTGTCCGGCGCCGGCGCCGGCGGCCTGCCCGGCTCGCCGGGGATCATCGCTTCCACCTCGGGGCGGCAGCGGATCCGCGGCAAGAGCGCCCTTGCCGCGGGCCGGAGTCGGCGGAGCGTGTACGCCACCTTGGCGCGGGTGTGCTCGGGCCCGTAGCAGTCGAGGAACCCGGCGCTGTTCAGCGAGAAGAACGAGAGCGCGTCAGCGTCGTTGAGCAGGGCGAGCTCGGCGTCTTCGCCCGGCCGCTCGTGCGACGCCACAAGGGCGCCGATCCGGTCGAGGACCTCGGGCGCGAGCCCGACACCGGCGAGCGCGGCGCGCGTCAGGGCGGCCCCGCGCCGCGCGTGCTCGTCCTTGAACGCCTGGTAGTCCGGGGCGCGGTGCTCCATCCGGACGTCCGCCTCGGAGACGAGCCGCTCCACGTCGTGGAAGAGCGCCGCCACCTGGACGGCGACGCCGGCGCGCGGCTCGAGGCGGAGCATCCATTGCCAGACGTCAATCGCATGATCGTGGTCGGCGCGGACGAGCGGCCTGTCGAGATCGTGGAGCTCCCGGTGCCGCCCGAGGACCCGGGCGAAGACCGCCGTCGCGGAGGCGAGGTTCCTCCTGCGGATGAAGCGCTGGCACCGTGTGAGAACCTCGTAGGCGGCGCGCGCGGCGCCCGCTCGCTCGATCCCCTCGATATGCAGGTCGAAGAGGCCGCCGGCGTCGAGCGCGTGCAGGTGGGTGTCGAGCGCCCACAGGTCGACCGCCGACGCGCGCCACGCGCGGGCGTCGACGACAGCGTGGAGCGCCCCCCCGGACGGGCCGGGCGCGCCGCTCTCCACCTCCACGCCAGGGAACTCCCTGGAGAGCGCCGCCCTGTCGGACGGGGAGAGGAGCGGCGTCCCGCGGATCGAGCGTCCATCGCTGCTCGAAGAGGGGCCGTCGATGAGGATGAGGCGCTTGAGCATGAGCGTGCGCTCTCCGGTCAGCCACCGGAATGGAGCTCGACACAGCTGCCGCGCGCGGCTGCCGCGGACGAACCGGGATCGCAGGTGGGGAACCTATCGCCGCGGTCCTCACCGCACCATCGCGGAAATTCCGTAGAGCAACGTCGGGAAAGAAATGAGCGCGAGACATGGGATCGCCGTAGCCGCGCCAGCCGCGGCCAGCTCTCCTCGACGGGCCGCCGCGAGCTCCGGCGTCCGCTCCGCGGCCGCCCTGCCACGACGGCCGTACCTGGTCCGCCTGCCCTGCCCGCGCGCCGGCCGGGGTCGCCCGGGCGTGGCCCACCGCCCCTGATACCACCTCTCCCGCTCACTGCCGTCTGCCCCCCTCTTGAGCACGAACACGTACGCCGAATTTACGAGGAGCATCACGCGGCTCACCGGCTTTTATTGCGCGCCGCAGCCCGATAAGCGAGTGTGGTGCCGATGCAGCTTGCGCAGCGCCTGGCCGGGCTTGAGGTGTCGGCCATCCCCGTGTGGGTCCTCGACGTGGACCGCTCGCGGGTCTGCTGGGTGAACGAGGCCGGCCTGGACCTGTGGCGGGCGCAGGATCGCGACGAGCTGTTCGCGCGCGATTTCTCGAAGGTGCCGGCGCCGATCCGGACGCGCATGCTGGCCCTCGCCGCGCAGGTGCGCGAGGGGGGCGTCGTGCGCGAGAGCTGGACCTTCTACCCGAGCGGGGTGCCGGTGACGGTGACGCTCCACTCCTCGAGCGTCGCGCTCGACGATGGGCGATTCGCGATCTTGAGCCAGGCGATTCCCACGGAGGGAGCGCCTGAGCCGGAGCTCGTCCGAGGCATCGAGGCGCTGCGCCACACCTCCGTGATGATCGCGTTCGTCGACCCGAGCGGAGACCTCCTGATGCAGAACCCGGCGGCGCTGCGGGCGTTCGGCCGCACCAGGACGTGGAGCGCCTGGCTGGGTGAGCCCGGCGAGGCGGTGGCGATGCTCCGGGCGGCGCTGGACGGCGACATCGTGACGCGAGAGATGCTCGTCCGCACCGTGGATGGGGAGCGCCTGCACGCGATCGAGGGGCGAGCGGTGCGTGATCCCGTGACGGGCGCCCTGGGAGTCTTGTTCCACCACACGGACGAGACGGCGCGGATAGGCGCCGAGCGCTCCGCCGAGGAGCGCGGCCGCCTGCTGGACGAGCTGAACGCGACGCTGGCGCTCGTCGAGCGGCAGCGCGGTGAGATCCTCGCCCTCTCCGCGCCCATCCTGGACGTGGGCGAGCGCGCGCTGGCGCTGCCGATCATCGGGGCGCTGAACCGAGAGCGGAGCGCGGAGATCGCGGCGCGGCTCCTGCCTGCGATCGCCGGCAGCGGGGTCGACCGCGTGATACTCGACATGACCGGCGCCGCGGCGCTCGACGACGCCGGCGCCAGGCACCTCATCGACATGGTACGCACCATCCGGCTGCTCGGCGCGTCCCCCATGATCACGGGCATCCAGCCCGCGCTGGCCCGCGCCCTCGTGGCGTCGGGCTTCGACGGGACGGGCATCACCCTCGTGGGCTCCATCGCCCAGGGCCTCTCGCGTTCCAGGAAGCGCTGAGCTGGAACCACCGTCGTGCTCCGGTCAGGCGTCCGGCGTCGTCCTGGCGCGCGCTTTCGGCCACCTGGCACACACGGGTCGAGGCTTGGCACAAAACGGCACCGAAGTCTTGTAACGTATCAATATTTCATCGCATTCAAGATGGTACAAAGCATGCTCTTCCGAGCCATCATGAAGATCGAGATGGCACAGCGAGCGGCTCGGGTTGGGGTGCTGGCGGCGTGTGCGTCCTTCGGAGGGGGATGCATGGCCGAGATCGTGGACGCGACCGATGAAGCGCAGGATGAAGTGAAAGAAGAGGAGACCTCCTGCTGGGCTGACTTCGGCCCCGAGGCGCCCGGCGAATGCGCCATCGGCGACGAGCGGGAATGTCCTGAGAAGGATCCCCATTCGGGGAGCGGGTTCTGCCGTGAAAAGTGCGTGAACATCGACGGCAAGGCCGTCTGGGGGCTCAGGACCACCTGGCGCGAGTGCCCCTTCGTTGAATCGGCCTGGCACATCGGAACATCGGTTGAATGTACCTGTTTCACGCCTCTCGTGCTCTCCTTCGACAATCGCCCGGTGGAGTTCACCGCCGAGGCGGGCGCCGCCTTCGATCTGACCGGCACCGGCGTGTGCCACGCGAGCGATTGGCCCACCTCGGCGACGCCCTGGCTCGCGCTCGATCGCGACGGCGACGGCGCCATCCAGGATGGAGGCGAGCTCTTCGGCTCGGCCACGCGGCTGGGGAGCGGGGGGTTCGCGAAGAACGGCTTCGAGGCGCTGCGGGAGCTCGACGCGGACAAGAGCGGCGTCTTCGACAGGCAGGATCCGGCGTTCGCCAGGGTGGTCGTGTGGTCGGATAAGAACCTCGACCGGAACAGCGCGCCGAGCGAGATCACGCCCATCGAGGCGCTCGGCGTGACGTCGATCGATCTCCGCGACTTCCGCGACATGCGCTGCGACGCGCGCGGCAATTGCGAGGGCGAGCGGAGCGCTTTTGCCTTCACGGACGCCACGGGCTCGGCGCGCCGGGGGACGGTGATCGATGTCTACATGTCTCGTCGATGAGCGCTGCGCGCTGTTCACCGCGGCAGCGAGCGACGAAACGACGAAGTCAGCGCCTTCGCGATTGAACCACATCTCGCCGGGTCCCACAAGCCGTACCAAGGTACGGGTGGTTGATCCCACCTCGTATCGCTAGCTTGCGCGTCACCGGAAAAGGAGTATCGCCGATGAAGCGCAAGACACCGCTCGTCCTCGTGTCCCTCTTCACGCTCCTGGGCGCGCAGTCCGTCACCATGCTCAACGAGTGTACCCCCACGCCGGCGGAGGACGACCGCCTGAGGAGCGGCCGGAGAACTCGGCCTGCCAGGCGGAGATCCTGAGCTGGGCACAGCAGAAGGGCGCGACCTGCGACTGAGGACAGGCGACTGCATCTCGCCCGCCGCCATCGAGGGCGGCATCGCGCTCCCGGGGGCGGCGCCGTCTTCTGCCAGGCGCGCGAGGCGCTCGGCGAGCTGCGCGCGGCGGCCGTCGAGGCGCTGAACGGGCTCGGTGGCGACTTCAGCCTCTGGGCAGCGTCACGGGTCGTCGCGCCGAGGAGACGTAGGTGTGAAGCTATCCACGTGCCTTTTGCAGCAGGATCCCGAGCTCCACCGCGGACCTCGCCCCCAGCTTGGCCATCACGCGCGCCCGGTGCTCCTTGACCGTCCGCTCGGAGATCCCGAGCTCCCCCGCGATCTGCTTGTTGAGCAGCCCCCGCGCGACGCCCTCGCAGACCTCGCGCTCCCGCGCGGACAGGAGCGCCATCCGCGCCGCGAGGGTGTCAGGCTCGATGGCGGCGGAAGGCGCCGCGCACCGGCTCGGCTCGGCCCCGCCGGGCGCCGTCCCAGCGGCGAGGAGACCGCGCCGGCGAGTCTCTTCCGGGCGCTCTCCGAACGCGCGCACGTACACCGACTCGAAGACCTCGCGCCCGGCGAAGCCGGCGGCGCGCGCGACGTGCAGCACGGCGAGGTGCGGCTCGGCAAGCAGCATCCGCTGCGCGCGGACCAGGCGCCGATCGCGAAGGAACGTTCCGAGCGAGGTCCCGCGGTGCGCGCGGAACGCCGCCTCGACCGAGCGGGCGCTCGTCCCGGCAACGGCGGCGACATCGATCGCGCTGATCGGCCCGGCGGCGTGCGCGTCCACGTACTCTTCGACCCGCCGGAGCACCGTCCGGCTCGACGGCGGCGTGGGCCGCTCCAACAGGTGAGCGAGGTTGTGAGGCTGCCCCATCAGCAGGGCGCGCGAGAGCGACTCAGTCAGCCCGGCGAACACCTGGGGGTGATCGATGTCCGTGCCGGCGTTGATCTCGGCGGCCATGAAGCGGCAGAGTCGCTCGACGTAGGATCCGCTTCCGGCGCGGGAGTCCAGCGAGAGCTGGAACTGGAAGTCCTCGCGGACGACCTCGCCGGTGATCGACTCGAGCTGGGAGCAAAGATAGCCTCGGTCGAAGCGCACCGTGATGACGTCCATCGCGCTGTCGTAGTTCACCTTCGAGCGGCCGTGAGCCGAGAAGATGGCTGGGCCGCCGCCGTGTCCCAGGGTCGCGCTGTCGCGTCCCAGCGCCGCGCGTCCGCTGCCGCGGACGGGAATGACGAGCATCGGCGCGTCCACCTGGGCGTCCAGGTAGATCGCGTCGCTGGTATGGTCCTGGACGAAGAGGATGGGGCCGAAGTCCACGGCGTGGGCGCGCCACTCGAAACCGCGCGGGAGCGCGGGGTCAACTTCCCCGTAAAGCCCCTCCCATATGGATACGGCGGTGTGGTGGTCGCGGGTGTGGATCTCGAACCGGCGGGGCACGTCCTCGTGAGTCGCGCGGGGCATGGGGGGTTCGCCTCCAGGATCGATCGCGGATCGGACGGCAGGAAACGTCAGCGCTGTCAGGAAAGCAAGCGCGCCCTGACGACGCAATCGTGGGATGACCTGCGGCGGGTAGTCGGACTGCGGGCCGGCCTGTCATTGCCAGGGCGGCGCGTGGTCCTGCACGACGCCGGCCGCGTGTCAGCGCCTCATGTGCCCCACGGACAGCGAGGCGCGTTTCACCCTGGACGGCACGGCGTGTCCGGAGCACGTCGGCCTCGAGTGCCCCGAGGCGCCCGGCTGCACCTCCGCGCGCTGCACGCGCGCTGAATCCGGGGACGGGAACAGCCTTGTGGCAATGCCTCCCGTTCCCCTGCTGAATCTCCCAAGCGCTCCCAGAGCCTCATCCAGTCTTACTTTGTACACGTTCCAATGATTGTGAATATTCCTTAACAACTTCCCATCGAAAGGAGTCACCCATGCCGTTGGATCGAGACCTTCTCAAGCGCGAAATCCTGCCGATTCCGGACCGGCCCTATGTCGGCCCGGTGATGTACAATGCCCAGGACCCAGCCTCCCACTTCCCGCCCATCGAGCCGATCAGACCGCCCTCGAAGGCCCCCAATGTGCTCCTCATCCTGCTCGACGACGTCGGCTTCGGCGCCGCGGAGCCCTTCGGGGGGGTCATTCAAACCCCGACAGCCAAGCGGCTCGCCGAAGGCGGACTCAGATTCACCCGTTTCCACACGACAGCCCTGTGCAGCCCGACGCGCGCCGCCTTGCTGACCGGCCGCAACCCCCACTCCGTCGGCATGGGTTGCATCACCGAGCTGTATACCGGCGCGCCCGGCTACACCTCGATGATCCCCAACACCGCCGCCTCGCTCGCCAAGATCCTCAGGTACAACGGCTACTCGACGGCTCACTTCGGCAAGTGCCACGAGGTGCCCGTCTGGGAAACCGGCCCATCGGGGCCCTTCGACCACTGGCCCACCTACATGGGCTTCGAGAAGTTCTATGGCTTCGTGGCAGGCGAAACCAACCAGTTCTACCCTACCCTCTACGATGGAACGACCTACATCGAGACGCCTCACGATGGGGACTACCACCTGACCACAGATCTGACAAACCAGACCATCAAGTGGATCGAGCAGCAGAAGGCCATGGCGCCGGACAAGCCCTTCTTCATCTATTTCGCTCCCGGCGCGACCCATGCGCCCCACCAGATCCCGGACGCCTGGCTTGATAAGTACAAGGACAACGAGGACTTCGCCAAGGGCTGGGACGAGCTGCGCGAGACGATCTGCAAAAAACAAAAATCGCTTGGCGTCATTCCAGAGAACGCGGAGGCGGCGGTCAACGAAGACGTTCCAAAGTGGGACGATGAGATGTTCGACGACATGAGGGATTCCCTGCGCCGCGAGATGGAGCTCTACGCCTCCTTCCTCCAGCAGACCGACGAGGAGGTCGGCAGGGTGATCAAGACGCTCGAGGACCTCCACCTCATGGAGAACACGCTGATCATTTACATCCTCGGCGACAACGGCGCTTCCGCCGAAGGCACCTTCATGGGCACCTTCAACGAGATGATCGGCTTCAATGGCATCCAGAAACCGCTCGATGAGCAAAAGACGATCATCAAGGACAACATAGACAAGTTCGGCACCAAGGAAGCGTACAATCACTACGCCATCGGCTGGGCCCAGGCCATGTGCACGCCGTACAAGTGGACCAAGCAAGTTGCCAGCTTCTTCGGCGGCACGCGCAACGGCATGATCGTCCATTGGCCAGGGAAAGACGGCGACGGGAAAGACCACATCGTCCGGGGCGACAGGGGGCTGCGCCACCAATTCACGTACGTGATCGATGTGCTTCCGACGATCCTCGAGGCGGCCGGATTGCCGGAGCCGTTGAGCGTCGACGGGGTGCTGCAGATGCCCATCGAGGGCACGAGCTTCCTCCGGACGTTCAAAGAGCAGAACGCGCCCGAGTTCCGCACGACCCAGTACTTCGAGATGTTTGGCAACCGTGGCATCTACCATAACGGCTGGACCGCCGTCACCCTCCACTCGAAGCCCTGGGACTTCGAATCCAATCCGGACTACGAAAAGGATACGTGGGAGCTCTACTACACGTACCCATGGGGCGAGGAGTCGCCGCATCAGGTGGACTGGACCCAGGCAAACAACCTCGCCCAGAGGGAGCCCGAAAGGCTAGCGCAGCTGAAGAACCTCTTCGAGATCACCGCGGCCCGATATAACGTCTTTCCCCTCAACGACGAAAAGACAGAGCGCCTGGAACAGGCGGCCCCCCCGGTCGGCACGAAGCAGAGGTACGTCGACGGCAGCTTCGTCTCCGACCCGTGCGTGATCAACAACTTCAACCGCTCGTTCACGATCACGGCAAAGATCGAGGGCCCCCACGGGGAAGCGCCGAACGGCGCGATTCTCGCCCGGGGCAACGACTTCGGCGGCTTTGGCCTCTATGTCAAAGATGGAAGGCTTACTTACGTCTACAACTACCTTGGGCTCGAACGCTACTACGTCCAAGCCGAATCTCTGCTGCTGCCTCTGTCCGAAGCGTACGAGGTCCGCATGAAGTTTACCTACACAGGCACGGATACGGGCGAGGGCGGCAGGGTGGAGCTCCTCATCAAGTGGCCCAGGGAGAACGAGTTCAAGCCTCTCACGCTGGTCGCGTTCCCGGCCGTCGGTGAGGATCCGCTCAACCATACACCGAAGGATTTGCCGCCGGGCCAACTCCTCAAGACCAATCCCATTATCTTCAACGTGGACGCCTTCCTGATGGTCGGCAAGAAGACGGGCGGCCCGTTGTGCCCCGACTTCGCAGGTAGCGGGAACAACCGCTTCCCCGGCAAGGTGCACTGGGCGGAGATCGAGCTGACGGGCGAACCCGCCAAGGTGAGCCCCGAACACAGATTGCACGCACTGGAGGCGATCCAGTGACACGTTGACCCGGCCGCCGGCCAGCGGCCCGCGGCTCCCCATGGCGAGCCGGTCGTCGGGCTCGACCTCGACATATCGCGCAGAGCGCCATCGATCGCGCGCGCGAACGATGGCGCCTGTTGAGCCACACCGTCCCCCGCCCTCGGGGATGAGGTGGCGGCCTGGGTCGTTCACAAGGCGATCGGTCGGCTGCTCGGGCTGGAGGAAGAGGCCGCGCGCTGGAGCGAGCACGAGCGGCTCGTACGGGGGTGCCGGTGCGGACGTACCGGGTCGGCCGGAACGGCGCGCTCGAGGCGGCGGGGGCATCGGCGGCTCCTCGCCTCGCGTTCGCGGGCCCGTCGGCATCTCACGAAACTGGCCGCGGCAGTGCTAGGGTGCCCCCCGTGCCGACGATCTTCACCAAGGGCGATCTCCTCAACACCCCCGATCTTCACGCGTACGCGCACGGCGTGAGCTGCGTGGGCACGATGGACACGGGGATCTCCGTGACCTTCAAGAAGCGCTGGCCGGGCCTGCTCCCGGCGTTCGAGCAGCGGAGCGCCGAGCGGAAGCTCCAGCTCGGGGAGGCCTTCATCTGGAGCGAGGGCGGCGACACGGTGTACACCCTCGCGATCCAGGAGAACGCGACGAAGAGGCCCTCGCTCGCCGCGCTCGAGCGCTCGCTCGCCGCGATGGTGGCGCACGCCGCCGGGGCGGGGATCGCGCGGATCGGCGTGCCGCGCATGGGCGCCGGCAAGACCGGCCTCGAATGGCTGCGCGTCAAGAGCATCCTCGTCAAGGTCGCCAACGACAAGCCGGTCACGCTCGTCGTCTACGAGCAGTTCGTGCGCGCCCCGGGCGTCTGACGAGACCGCGCCGCTCCCGGCTCCCGGTGCTCGGCGTGCGATCGAGCGGGCCGGTCACGGGCTGGGCTTGGCTTTGTCCCGCAGGTAGAGAGCCTCCACCTGCTGCCGGGCCCACGGGGTCCGTCGCAGGAAGTGCAGGCTCGATTTGATGCTGGGATCGTACTTGAAGCAGCGAATGTCGATCATGCGTCCGAGCTGCTCCCAGCCATGCTGCGCGACCAGGTGCTCGAGGATCATCTGGAGCGTGACGCCGTGAAGAGGGTTGTCGGGCTGGGACTGAGTCATATCGATGCTCGGGGGGCGATCGCCCCGGAGGGCCGGCGTGAGCCCGCGGTGTAGCACGTCGCGAGGCGGCCGCCGCACCCACGCCGCCCGCGCACGGCCCCCACGCGGCAGACGACCGGTGGATGAGGAGATCTTACTTCTTCAGCCAGGTCTGGGTCCTGCCGAGGAGGGAGATGCCCAAGAAGCCGCGCACCTTCAGCTTCTTCCCGCCCTCGATCGCCTCGAGCTTGCAGCTGTAGGTCTTGCCGTTGTTCGGATCCAGGATCGTACCGTCATCGTACTCGTCGTCATCGCGGACCATGTTCCAGATGATGACGAGCCCCAGAATGGGCTTGTTCTTGTAGGCGCCCTCACAGGCGGTACAGATCTTCGGCTTCCCTTTCTCGTCGAGCGGCTGCTTCAGGCTCACGATCTTGCCGAAGATCTTCCCGCCCTTCTCGTAAATCTCGACCACCGACTGCTCGACCCCCTGCTCATCGATCGTCCGCCACTGGCCGGTCACAGGGAGAGGATCCGCGAGCGCGAGCGAAGTGGCGAGGGAGCAACCCAGGGCGGCAAAAAGAGCCAAGAACCTCTTCATGTCGTCAGAACTCCTTTCATCGGTCTGCGAAGCCACGGCGCTCGGCCCTGGCGTGGTGCTTGATTCGCATGTCGGTGCGCGCCGCTGAGCGCGACATGCCTCGGAGGGGGGACGGGGCGCCGCGCCGTTTGTTCATCGGACCGGAGGGAGCGGCGGCGGGAGGCAGAGCTCTGGTCAGAGGGGGAGCCGAACGGTCGACATGGCTCCTCTCGCAGCAGCCCTGCGGCGCGGTGGACGTCATTTTTCCCCCGAGGGTACCGAGCGGGTTCGTGGAGCGCAACGGCGCCGTGCGGCGGCGCGCCGGAACGTCTGGTGACCAGAGAACGGTTGATTCCACGGGGCTGGATCCCGCCGCGGCCAAGCTACCCACGGCCCGCGCCTCGGCCGCCCGCGTCCGTCCGTGCTGGGCCGGTACGGTTCCGCCGACGGAGGCGGTCATGTAAGGTTCTCTAGGTCAACCAGCGCGTGCAGCGTGGCCGTACGTGATGAAGGGATTGTTCTGGGAGGAGTGAGCCACCTCACCCCCGAGAATCATCGTTCGGCGCCGATCCAGGGCCGGGCCATCGAGGCTGCGCGCTTCGCCAGCAGGCAGCGCGTGCTGGTCGGTCGGGTCGTGGGCCTGAACAACAACGAGCGCCCACCCCGGAGAAACCCGCTTGACCCTCTCGCGACGGGAGGGTCTAGGATCCCTTCAACTCGAGAGGAAAGGCATGTTTCTGAAGATTGGCGAGCTCGCCCGGCGCACCGGGCTGACCGTTCGCGCCTTGCGGCACTATGACGAGATTGGCCTGCTGGTGCCGTCCGGAAGGTCCACGGGTGGCTATCGCCTGTACGACCGGAGAGACGTCGCCCGGCTGTACCGCATCCAGGCGCTGCAGCGCCTCGATCTGTCGCTGGCTGACATACAAGATCTGCTCGACAACGAGGCCGGCGGGCTCTCGGAGGTGGTGGCCCGGCAGGTGGCGCAGCTCGACAGGGAAATCCTGCAAGCGTCCGCGTTGCGCACCCACCTGCTCGCCGTGCAGGGTCAACTGCAGGCCAACGAAGAGCCCGGCATCGACGACTGGCTCGTGGCGCTCGAAAGCATGGTCGCGGGCTCGAAGTACTTCAGCGAGGACGAGCAGCGCACGCTCAAAGCGCAGCGCGACGGTCTCACCAGCGCTGTGGCGCCCGAGCGCGCCGGATTGTCGGCGAGGCTGCACGAGCTGGTCGCGGCCGGCGCATCGCCCGAGAGCCCGCAGGCACAGGCGCTTGCGCGACGCTGGATCGAGCTGCTGCTCGAAGAAGCCGGCGGCGACGAAGGCCTGCTGATGAAGCTCTACTCCATGCACTGGAACGAGCCGGCGCTCCACGCGCTGACCGGCGTGGACCGCGCCGGCATCCGGTACATCTCGCATGCGATGGCCTTCGCGCGTCTTCAGCTCTACGCGCCCTACTGCAGCGCCGGCGACATGGCCACGCTGCGCCAGCACTACGTTGCGCAGACCGACGCATGGCCGCCGCTCATCGCCGAGCTTCGGCGACAGATGGCGGCAGACGCGCCCGCCGATGGCGCAGCCGTGCGCGCTCTCGCGCTGCGCTGGCAGGCGCTGTCGCTGGCCAAGGCCGGCGGCGACGCCGCGCTGGACGCGAAGCTGCGAGCCGCATTCCGCCACGACCCGGCCCTGCGCGCAGGCTCGGGCATCGACGCGGCGCTGGCCGACTATGTCGGGCGAGCCATCGCACGGCTCGGCGCCACATCGACCTCCTGAACGAATTGAATCCCGAAGGCCTCACGTGAACGCAAGAACGCAGAAGAATCCTCATTTCTTTACCGGCAACTACGCGCCGCTCCGCGAGGAGCACGACATCGCGGCGCTCGAGATCGAGGGGACCCTGCCGCCCGAGCTGGAAGGAAGCCTGTACCGTGTCGGCCCGAACCCGCAGTACACGCCGCGCGACGACGACTACCACTGGTTCTCCGGCGACGGCATGGTGCATGCGTTCCACATCGGCGCCGGCAAGGTGTCGTACCGCAACCGCTGGGCGCGCACGCCGAAGTGGCAGCTCGAGCACGAAGCAGGGCGCGCGCTCTTCGGCACCTTCGGAAACCCCGCCACGAGCGACCCGATGGCGCGGGGCCGCAACGGCGGCACGGCCAACACCAGCATGCTCTGGCACGGCGATCGGCTGTTCGCGCTCGAAGAGTCGCATCAGCCCTTCGAGCTCGACCCCGGCACGCTGGCTTCCAGGGGGCACCAGAGCTTCGGCGGCCGCGTGACCTCGCGCTGCACCGCGCACCCCAAGATCGACCCCGAGAGCGGCGAGCTGCACTTCTTCGCGTACTCGCCCGACGGCCCCTGCTCGCCGAGCATGCTCTACGGCGTGATGGACACGCGCTGCGAGGTCACGCAGCTTCAGTCGTTCACAGCGCCGTATGCCAGCATGGTGCACGACTTCATGGTGACGCGCGGGCATGTGCTCTTTCCCGTCACGCCGCTGACGCTCAGCGTGGAGCGCGCCATGCGCGGCAAGCCGCTGCTGGCCTGGGACGCAGGCTTGCGGACCCACGTCGGCGTGATGAAGCGCGGGAGCGCGGCCGACACGCTGCGCTGGTTCCAGACCGACGCCTGCCACATGTTCCATGGGATGAACGCCTGGGACGACGGCGACACCATCGTGGCCTACGTCATGCAGTCGGAGACCGCGCCCGGCCTGCCCGACGCCGAGGGCCGCCCCGGCGACCCCGAGGCGATGGCCGCTCGCCTGTGCCGCTGGACCTTCGACCTGGCGGATGCAGGCGCCGGCTTCCGGCGTGACTACCTCGACGATCTCGTGGCGGAGTTTCCACGGATCGACGAGCGCTACACGGGGCGGCGCAACCGCTACGGCTTCACCACCTGCCATGCGACCTCGCGCGCACGAGGCGACTCGGAGAGCGTGCTTTACAACAGCCTTGCCCGATTCGACTTCGACACCGGCGAACGCAGCATTCACACGCTGCCGCACGGCGACGTGGTGTCCGAGCCGGTGTTCGTGCCGCGCGCGGAGGACGCGGCCGAGGGCGACGGCTGGCTGCTCGCCGTGGCCTGGCGTGAACAGGCGAAGCGCAGCGACTTGCTGGTGTTCGATGCCATGCGCCTTTCCGCTGGCCCCGTCGCGGTCGCCCGCTTGCCGCACCGCGTGCCATTCGGGTTCCACGGCACCTGGCGGCCCAGCGTGTAACTCGGTTCGGGATGCCCTTCGCGGACCTACGTGCTCTCTCCGCCGGCGTGAAGGATCCGAAAGCGATCGGGGGCCGCCGGATCTCGATCAACGACCTGGACTGGCGGCCAGGCCCACTGCCAGACGCTGATGCCTGGCGTGCGGGAAAACCGGATCTGCCCGCGGGTGCCTTCGACGGCGACGCGCGCCCAGGATCCGGCAGTGCGCGCCCGGTCCGCGCCGTGAGAGCGCAGCACATCGGCGAGGACGGCGACCGTGTCGTAGCCCTCGAAGGCGACGAAGGAGGGCGCTTCGGCCAGCCGCTCGCGCAGCGCCGTCTCGACCCGGGCGCCGAGCGGGCTGAGGCGCTCGGGCAGGTAGCGCAAGAACGGGATCGCGGCGCCGTCGGCGCCCAGCAACGTCGCCCATCCGGCGAACTCCGGCTGCCCGGCCGGAGCACCCATCATGATCTCGGCGAGGCGCTTGTCGCGGCGGACAGACTTGACGATCGACACCGCCGGCTCCGGGTAGCCGACCAGAAGAAGGAGGGCTGTCGCGCGATTGTCGACGAGCTCGTCGCACACGGCCGCGGGGGCGAGCGCGCGCATGTCGAGCTCGATGACGGCGCCGCCGCGTGGAGCGAGGTAGTCCCGCAGAACGCGGGCCCCAGACGCCCAGTAGACGCTCGAATCGGCCGCCACGGCGATGCGCCTGTGGCCCGCGCGGAGGAGGAAGTCCGCGTAGATCCGCCAGCCGTGGGACTGCGCCGGGGCGAGGCGCGCGACCCATTCCGCTGGCTGTTCGGTGAGCGCGTCGAGGACCGCCGACGAGCAGAGGAACGGCAGGCCGAGGGCGTCGGCCCTGCCGGCAGCGGCGCGAGCGACGACGCTGTGATACTCCCCCGCCAAGGCAGCCACGCCCAGGCGAGCCAGATCATCGACGGCCGCCGCGGCCCTCTGTGGATCAGCCGCGGTGTCTCGGACCACCAGCTCGAGGGGTCTTCCGACGATCCCGCCGGCGTCATTGACCTCGCGAACGGCCAGCTCGAGTCCAGCGAGCAAGTGCCGGCCTGCCTCGACCCAGCCGGGCCGAGTCAGCGGAACGAGAGCGCCGATCTGGACGGAGGATCCGTCGGTCCGCTCCGCTCCAGGTAGCGGCAGTGGCGTATTCATGGGTTGGCGTCACTCATGCAACGATTCGTTGCACTATGCCTGGAAGGGGCCACCTGAGCAAGGCTCGCGAGAGCGCGCTGTCCTGGCCTCGCGCGGCCGGCGTGGGGATGACTCGGCGCTCGCGACGCGGCGCGAGGAGCGCTGGCCGCTCCGCGCGCTCGCTCGCTCCTACAGGCGCTCGATAAGGAAGCTCCGGGTCTGGTTGTCGAAGGTGAGGGGGGCGAGGTTCGCGTCTGCCGTGAGGACGCGCCACTCGGCCGAGTAGCGCCAGAGCCCGTTGTAGAGCGTCAGCTGGAGGCCGGAGGGGACGCGGACGGAGCTGACCCTCTGGTCCCATGGGGTGCTTATAAAGTAGCTGGAGCCGACGCCGTAGATGACCGATTGGCCCGAGTAGCTGGCGTGCTCGTAGAAGGTGACCACGTCGAGCTGCGGGTCCGAGGCGTTCGAGACGACGATGCCCGAGATCGTGTCGTTGAAGCCCGCGGCCACGAGATCCGTGTCCGAGGTGAAGACGCGCGCCTCGCCCCCGAAGCTGCCGTGCATGAAGGCCGTGACCCGGAGCCCGGCGGGGACCCTGATGGCGCTCGCGCGGTTGTCTCCGATGATCGTCAGGTTCGGGAGGTCGTAGCGGCCGATCCCGAAGCCCTGCGAGACGCCGGAGAAGTTCGAGAGATCGTGGAGCACCACCTGGTTGCTGGGGTGGACGGTGGGGCCGCTGGCGATCGTGGCGTCGATCCAGGCGCGGTGGCGCGCGACGTCGACGCCGAGCTGCTTCGCGTGCAGGTTCGTGCCGTTCTGCCCGTTCGAAGCCGAGAACACGGCGACCTGACGCCCATCGACGAACCACGGGCCGCCGGAGTCGCCGCTCCAGCCCGCGCCCGTCACGCCCGTCGCCAGGAGCTCCTCGACGGAGTACCAGCCGTCGATGTGGACGGTCGCCTTCTTGAGCGACGGCGCCATCACCAGCGGCGTGCCCTCGCTCCCCCAGCCGTAGGCCGTCGCGTCGCTGCCGACCGCGACCGACGTCGACTCGGCCAGCTGGACGAACGGTCCACTGGCGTCCGCGGTCAGGTGGAGCAGCGCGATGTCGGCGGCGGCCGAGGGCACCTCGACGGCGTCGACCGCGATGCGCTGGCCGGCGCCGTACGTGTTGCTGCCGACGCGCACCGCCGACGTCTCGCCCTCGTCCGCGATGCAGTGCTGCGCGGTGAGCACCCAGCGCGCCGCGACGAGGGTGCCGGTGCACTGGTAGAAGTCGCCGGTGCTCCCGCGCACGTCGAAGACCTGAACGGCCCAGGGGCTCGCCTCGGCGAGCTCGCCGCCGACGATCGCGGACGAATGCGACCCGAGCGCCTCGATCGGCTCGTCCGACGCGCCTTCAATCGAGCAGCCCGCGGAGAGGCCGAGCGCGGCGCCCGCGCACGCCGCGAGACCAAGCTGATGACCAAGTTCTCTCTTCTTCATTCTGCCTCCACATCATGATTCTGTTCAGACGATCGCTCGCGCCGGCGGAGTCCGCCTCCGCCAGGCGCCAGCGTTCGTCAGCAATCAACGTGACGGGGCCTGTGATCGCGGCGTGCCAGGCTCGGCGACGGCGTCTCCGAGCAGACGCATGGGGGCACCGGGCTGAAGCCGGTAAAGGGACAGCCGGAGCGGCAGGCCCGGAGGCGGGCGTACGAAATCCGCCCGCGACGCTCAAGAATGACGTCGAGAGTATGCTGCGCTACCCGGAGCGGCGCCAGGCAGCGATCTGGAACGGCCGCGTTCGAGGCGTGGAACGAGGCGGCATCCCGCCGCACCTCGCCCGCGCCGGGCGACGTCGAGCGGCAGCGCCGGGGCGCGCGGCTCGCGGATCTACGGTGTCCTCGCGCACCGGGCCGTGATGCCGCGGCTGCGGCGCGCCGGCTCGAAGTCGTCGCGGAAGGAGGAGACCAGCTCCGGCGCATCGACGTAGAAGCTCCCGCCCCGGATCACCCGGTCCGAGGAGGGGGTTAAATTTGCACAATCATCGCACGACGGGTCGTACGGGTTCTCGTACCAATCCAGGACCCACTCCCACAGGCTCCCGCCCAGGTCCGCCTGCCCCCACTTTCCATCCCCCTTCGGCGACTTCGACCCGACCGCCTGAACATCGCTGAACGCGCACGAACCGTCGGGCCCGCAGCCATACACCGCGTACGTGCTGTCGATCGTCGTCGAGCTCGGCGGCTTCGACCACGGATACACCCGCTGCCCGTCCGCTCCGCCGCCTCCCGCCGCCGCGTAGTTCCACTCCGCCTCCGTCGGCAGCCGGCCTCCGTCCCACGCGCAGAACGCGAACGCGACGTACCAGTCCAGGCAGTTCATCGGAAGGTGCTCGTTCGCGCCGGGGCCATCCGTCCATGTATTGAAGGTCGGCTCGCACTTCACAGCGGTCTTCAATGCCGCCGCACCGGCGGGCAGGAGGCTGTCCCACCCCACGTCCCACCCGCTCCCCGGGATCTTCGGGTGCTCTCCTGCTCGTGCCCTGGGCTTGCTCCCTGGATATGCATCCACGAACTTCCGGAACCGTCCCACGGTCACCTCGTACCTATCCAGCAAGAAGCCGCTCACCGTCGCCGGATACGCCGCGCCGTTGCTCCGGTTGAACGTTCCCCCGGGTATCGCCGCGCCCGTCGCGCAGCAGCTCTCGTTGCGCCCAGGACCGCACGTCTCCGTCAGCCCGACACAGCTCCGCGGCACGCACTTCCCTCGGTCGCACGCTGGCGCTGCCCCTCCACACGGCGCCGCATCCTCCCATTCCCCGCGCTCATCGCAGTGCTGCGGCCGGTTGTCCGTCGCCCTACACCGCACCAGCTCCGGTCTGCACTCCCCACGACACTTCCCCTCCACGCACGCCTGGTCCACGCACTCGTTCTCCCCGGGCGTACACGCCACGTCTCCGCCGCTCCCGCCGTCTCCGCCGCTCCCGCCGTCTCCGCCGCTCCCGCCGTCTCCGCCGCTCCCGCCGTCTCCGCCGCTCCCGCCGTCTCCACCGCTCAGGCCGTCTCCGCCGCTCCCGCCATCTCCGCCGCTCCCGCCAGGCCCCGCGCCGCCTGCCTCGCCGCCTGCGCCTGTGGCTCCTCCGCTCCCGCCGCTCGCCTCGCCGCCGGTCCCGGCAGCTCCACCGCTCCCGCTCCGGCCGCCTCCCTCGCCGCCTGCGCCTCCTCCGCTCCCGCCGCTGCCCGCCGCCACCACGTAGTAGCTGGGCTCCAGCCCCGTCAGCCACCCGCACCCGCCCGCCGTGAGCGCCCACCCTGCCCACAGCCATGCCGCGCCCCTCCGCTTCGCCATACCTTGTCCTACTGCCGCACCGCTCTCCCTGTCCACCGGCGCGCGCCTTCCGCCTCGTGCTCGGCCGCGCCGCTGAGGAGCGACCTCACGGTCGATGCCAGCACGGTTCTCGGGGCCAAGGGCGTGGACCGGCCGCCGGCGAGAGCAAGAAAGGAGCGCTGGCATCCCAGGCAGGAAGGCTCCGCACAGTACGAGCGTCGCAGAGCGGCGGTCACCCGCACAGGAGACGGGTCCAGATCGGCGTTTTCGGCGCGGAAGCGCACTCCAGTGCGCTGAGCACCGAAAACGTCGAGATGGGCCCGTATCCGAAGCGGGTGACCGCCGCTCTAGCGTTGCAGGAAGACGAAAGCGCCCTTCTTGTTCGAGATGACGATGTCCGGCCGGCCGTCTCCGTTGCCGTCCGCGACCGTGAGCTGGGTGCCTACCCCCGAATCGTCGTCGATGAGAGCGGGCTGGAAGTCGATGCGTTCCGCCGCTCGCGCCTGCTCGAACCAGTAGAGCCGGGCCGGCGCGTCGAAGTCCGGCATGCCGGAAGGCACATGACCCCAGAAGCGCTCGCCGCTCACGAGGTCCTGGAGCCGGTCACCGTCGATGTCGGCGTGAGCGAGCGCGTGCGGCTCGTGCATGAACACGCTCGACGCGGCATCGGGTGGGGTCCCCGGAACGACGACATGCTCTACGAACGCGGCGCCGGCCGCGTTCGGAACCTGCTCGAACCAGGAGAGCCCGTAGCCGTGAGCGGCGAGCGTGGTCGCTATGTCCGCGTCCCCGTCGCCGTCCACGTCGAACACCGGCATCTGCGCTCCCCCGGCGCCGAACGGCTGCTCGACGCGCGTGAACGGCAAGCCCTCGGGCGACCCTGCGCTCCGCGTGAAGTAGCCGCTCGCCTCGACCAAGTCGCTTGCGCCGTCCCCGTTGACGTCGCCTGCGCCGAGGCCGTGCGTGAACGCGCCGTACCCCCGATTCTCGGTGAGCGCCCGGAAGACCCACGGCTCGGTCGGGTCCACGCCGGGCGACGACGTTCCGAGCACGCCCCCCGACATGTGCACGAGCTCGGGCACGCCGTCGCCGGTGATGTCGGCGAACAGGGGCGACTCGTTGTCGATCGGCCACGGCAGCGTGTCGTGACGAGCCCAGAGCGCGTCGCCGCCGCGCGGGTTCTGGTACCAAGCCGCGGGCGCACCCGGAAAGCCGACGACGAGGACGTCGGTGAACCCGTCGTGGTCGAAGTCGTAGGGGAACTCGAAAAAGCAATCCGAGTAGCCGTGCGGATCGAAGGCTTCCCTCGGCCACACGGGATGGCTCGTGCCATACCCTGGACCCTCGTACCAGTCCGGGCCCGCGATGACATCCGTCACCCCGTCGTGATTGAAGTCCGCAAAGCTCGCCCCCTCGCAGTAGAACTCGCGGTGCAGGGTGATCTTCACGAAGCGCGCGTCGAGGGCGGCCTCACGCGGGAGCGGTGGGGGCGCGGTGACGGTGCCCGCGGGCGGCGCGTCGGTGCCCGCGTCGACGGGCGCGCGCGAGGATTCGTCCGCGCAGGCGATGACCAAGGCGAGCGGTGTGCAGCGCAATAACCCCATTCCCGAAGCCATCTCCGAGCGCTTAGCACGTCGTGGTAGAATTGACGATGGCTCGCACCCCCTCGGGAGGCATGGGCCCAACCCGGGCCCAATGGTCTGTTGACGCTCACGATGGTTGATGCTCGATCGCGCAGGCTGTTCGAGGGCCATCGCGGGGGTGAGCGCTCCCGGTCACGGCCGTGATGGTCGCGGCATGAATGCGGCGTCTGCCTCGAGCATCGGAGGCGGCATGGCAAGACCGTTCGAGTCCATCGGTTCGACTTCCGGGCTTCACCGGCGTGCCTCCGCCGCCCTGCTCCTCGCCGCCTTCGGCCCCACGAATGAATGCGGTCCGAGCGCGCCCGGCAGCAGCAGCAGCAGCAGCAGCGGCGGCGCCGCGGGCGGCGGCGGGTACAGCTCCGCAACCACAGGAGACGGCGGCGGCTCCGCTGCCACGGGCAGCGGCGGCTCCGCAGGCCACGGCGGCGGCTCCGCTGCCACGGGCAGCGGCGGCTCCCCAGGCCACGGCGGCGGCTCCGCTGCCACGGGCAGCGGCGGCTCCGCAGGCCACGGCGGCGGCGACGAGAGCACCTCGACCGGGAGCGGCGGCTCGCCGGCAGCATGCGTGCCGGGATCCATCGTCGCGTGCTACTCCGGCCCCGAGGGGACCAACGGCGTCGGACGCTGTACGGCCGGGACGCAGACCTGTCGTCCTGACGGCTTCGGCTACGGGCCCTGCACGGGTGAGATCACCCCTGCTGCGGAGGTCTGCGCCACGCCGCAGGACGAGAGCTGCGACGGCGCCCCCCATTGCCCGCAACCGGCCGCCTGGGCGCGCGGGTTCGGCATCGAGCCCACCTATCCCACATCGACCGTGGCCGTCGACGCCATGGGGAATTACTACATCCTCGGCGCCTTCAAAGGAACGGTCGACTTCGGCGCCGGCCCTCTGACCAGCGCCGGTGGCAGCGACATCTTCCTTCTCAAGCTCGACCCCTCGGGCGCGCCGCTCTGGAGCAAGCGCTTCGGCACCCCCTTGCGCGAGACAGGAGATGCCCTGGCCATCGACGGAAACGGCAACGTCCTGATCGCCGGCAACTACGAGGACGACCTCTCTGGCATCGGCCTGGACCTCGGCTTCGGCGGGTGCGCCCTGCCGGCTCCGGCCGATCGTTCCGGGCAATTCATGGCCAAGCTCGACCCCGACGGCAATCACATCTGGAGCGATGGATTCCGCTTCTACCCTTCGCATCCTACCTGGGCGACGAAGGTGGCCATCGATGCTCTCGACGACGCGTACGTCGCCATCGGGTTGGAGGACGCGACAGCGGTGGTGAAGCTGGACGCCATGGGCAATGTCCTCTGGAGGCGGAGCACTCCGGGCAGCCCGAGCTTCCACATGAACCTCGCGCTCGACAGCGCCGGCAACGTGGTAACAGTGAATGAAGCAGGTATCGATGGCAACTACATTGCGCTCTACACGTACGTCTCAAAGCTCTCTCCGGATGGAGATTTGCTCTGGTCCCGGAGATTGGACGACTACGGCTTCCGTGGCAAGGTGGCGGTCGACTCGGCGGGCGAGATCCTCGTGCTGGTCGAGGGAGCTCTCATCAAGCTGGATCAGGACGGCGAGGAAGTGTTCACCCAGCCCGCCCGCCACACCGGCAACATCGCGGTCGACCCTGCGGACAACATCTTCCTCGGCGGGGGTGGGCTCACGATGCTCGACCCGAGCGGCGCCGAGCTCTGGACGCGCGACTTCGCGGCCTCTGTAGCGGACATGGCCATCTCCCCGAACGGCGCGGTCGCCGTCACCGGCGTTGTGAGTGGCCCTGTCGACTTCGGGACCGGCCCGATCGCGTATACAGAAGGCCGGGATATCTATGTTGCCACATTCAATCCGCCGGCGAGCGGCGACAGCGGCGAGGGAGGAGGCAGCGGCGGCAGCGACGGCGGAGGCGGCGGAGACCCGTCCGAGACGTGCGTGCCGGGCTCGGTCATCGCGTGCTACTCCGGCCCTGCCGGGACCAGGGGCGTCGGCCCCTGCGCTGCGGGGACGCAGACCTGCCGGCCCAGCGGCCTTGGCTTCGGCCCCTGCGTGGGCGAGGTGACGCCTGCCGAGGAGCTCTGCTCCACGCCGGAGGACGAGAACTGCGACGGCGACCCCCATTGCCCCATGCTGTCGTGGGCGCGCGGGTTCGGCGGCACCGGCGCCGACGAGGGCCTGAACATCGCGAGCGACGCCGCAGGCAACACCTATGTCACCGGCACCTTCACAGGAACCATCGACTTCGGCGCGGGCCCTCTGACCTCCCCGCCCGGACGCCACTTCCTGCTCAAGCTCGATCCATCGGGCGCGCCGCTCTGGAGCGAGCGCCTGACGAGCGGCCACCTGCTCGTCGTGGCCGTCGATGGCAACGGCGACCTCCTGCTCGCCGGCACATACGCGGGTGGCGGCGCCAGGGTGTTGAACCAGTGCCTCCCCCCCTTCCAGCCGGACCACAATACCGTAGCCTTCGTGGCCAAGCTCGACCGCGATGGCAAGGCCATCTGGAGTCAAGCGCCCATCTACACGTCGGACGCGATCGAGAGCTACAGCGTTCCCGAGCGGATCGCCGTCGATGCGCTCGGCAACACCTACCTGGTCTACGCCGACCTTTGGGCGAACGGCGCCTACCTGTCAAAGTTGAGCCCTGGCGGCGATGTCCTCTGGAAACACAGGATCACGCCCCCTCCCGGCCCGGAGGACTATTTCAGGTCCCTGGAATACAACGCCGATCTCGCGATCGACAGCGCTGGCAACGCGCTGACCGTGACCGCACCGCAGGCCGACGCAGGGTATCTCACGGTCAGCAAGTTCGACCCGACCGGCGCCGCGCTCTGGAGCCGCCCGTTCGCGCCGGATCCGTCGATCCCCCCTGGCGGCGCGTGGAAGGCGGGCTGGTCGGTGGCCGTCAATGCGGCTGACGAGGTCTTCGTGGCCGGCACCACGGACGGGACCGTCGATCTCGGCGGTGGCGTGCTGCCCGCCGGCCCCGTGCTCCTCAAGCTGGACGCCGCGGGTGCCCACGTGTTCAGCGACGCGATCCCCTTCGGCGACGCGCTCGCGCTCGATTCCGCTGGTAACATCGTCGTCGCCGGAAACGGGCTCGCCAAGCTCGACCCGAGCGGCGCCGAGCTCTGGACCCTCGGCTTCGGCGCCAGCGCACATGGCATCACGATCTCGCCGAGCGGCGTGATCGCCCTCACAGGGGCTGCGGGCGCGGCGGTCGACTTCGGGACCGGCCCCATCCCCCACGCCGGCGGCTCCGACATCTTCGTCGCGACGTTCAGTCCCTGAAACCCATGGGGGGAAGGGCGCCATGCGCCGCTCAGGCCCCGAGCGCGGCGCTACGCGCGGGCGAGGGTCCCGCCCGCGGCGAGGACGTCGGTCAGAACTGCTTGAAGAACTTCCACGACTCGATGGGAATCCAGTTCGGATTGCCGTCGATGTTCGTGTGCCCGCCGCCGAAGGTGCACACCCGCGTCGGATGCTCCGGATCGCAATCCTGGAAATCGAAGCAGCTGTACTTGCCGTTCGAAGTCGGGATGTCGTTCGGGATCGTGCAGCCGTTGTCCTCGGCCTTTTCGAGGGCGATGAACTTGGCCCCGCGCTTTTGACCTTCGTTGTTCACCCAGGGGCACGTCCCGTCGCTCATGCCCGTCGTGTGCATCCAGGCGATGGGCTTACGCGTCTTCTGAGGCAACCAGATGTTGTAGTTGGCCGGGGCGATGCCCACGGCCGCGCGGATCTCCGCTTGATGGTTCGTCGACAGCGAATAGGTGATCATCCCTCCGAAGCTGAAGCCGGTCGCGAACACGCGGGTCGTGTCGTAGCAGACGCTTTCATTCATGAGCTCCATGATGTCGTCGAACAGCGCGTGATCCTTCTCTTGCCACGTTGCACCGTCCGAGGAGGGGGCCACGAAGATGGCCTGCTCTCCGTCGGCCTCCAGCTGCGGCTTGAGGAAGTAGAAGTTTTGGTCCTTGACGTCTTGGTAGCGGCTGCCGATCCAATGCGAGGTGTAGAACAGCCGGTAGGGCTTGTTCATGTCGTAGTTCTTGGGCATATCGACGTAGTACACGCGATTTTGGCCCGAACTCGAGATCGTATACTCCTTGCTCGTCAGCGTGGTTGCCTTGCCGCACCCCGCGCTCTTCACAGGCGCGTTCCCCATGGGAATGGCTCCTTCGGGCCAGCCACCCGTGCCAGCACCGCCGCTGCCGGTCGGCTCAGCCCCGCCACTCCCGCCGCTGTCGTCACCGCCGGTCCCAGCCGCGGTGGTGCCGCTGGAGGTCGCAACGCCGCTGCTGCTGCTCGTGCTGCCGCTCGTGCTGCCGCTCGAGGTCGCAACGCCGCTGCCGCTCGTGCTACCAACGGAAGCGGCCGCCGTCGCTCCGCCCCCTCCGTCGTTGTTCGAGTCGGACTCGGCGGGGGCGCACGAAATCGCGACCCAACTCGCAAGGGTGACACCAAAGGCGAGTCGGCTGAATGTTTGATATTGCATCACAGGTCTCCTACGTACCGGAATCAGGTGAAAAGGAAACAAAACGATTCGAGCGTATCAAGGGCGACTCGCCACACTCACCTCGGGTGACAGAGCGTTCCTCACGGGATCCGCCTCCCTGGCAAAGCGCCTCCCCCCCGGCTCAGACGAGCTCCCGGACGGGGCCGATGTGATCACGCCGGTGCGCCCGAGGAGCGTCTCGGCACGGCCCGCCGCACGATAGGTTCCCTCGTTCCCGAGCTTGCCATCCGGTCGCTTCGCAAGCATCGCCGGATTCTCGACGAAATCATCTCCGGGGGACAGCACGCAAAATTTCACGATAGCCGTCGAACAAGCGAGGGTTGTCGCGTCCTCTGTTGGATCGCTCCTGGCAGAACGCCGATCACCGTCGATCAGCGATCGCTTCCGCGACGACCGAGCGAACAGGATCGGTGTAAAAATTGACCGAATGGCTCAGATTCGACGAAGAGCTCGGTACTCAGGAGGACCCGAGCAAACCGAAACAAAAGGAGGGTCCTCGACTGGAATGTGAACGCTCACACTGCCGGTGTCAATTCCAATCGACCGGCCCGCGGGCATCTTCGGGCCCGAGGGAGGACATGGCTGGCAGGGCTCCTTCGGAG
This sequence comes from Sorangium sp. So ce327, assembly GCF_051530205.1. NCBI lineage: Bacteria > Pseudomonadati > Myxococcota > Polyangiales > Polyangiaceae > Sorangium > Sorangium sp. So ce327. The sequence goes on from NZ_CP150330.1 coordinate 9,834,815, forward strand.
CACCGCGTTAAGAGGGGTGGGCGCCGGACCTCGGCCATCGCCGGACTGCCCGACCACAATCGTACTGCCAGCGTGTCATGTTGCCCGCGCGGGCGAGCTCGCCCTGTCACGGATCAGCCCGTCCGTGCGCTCCGAGGCGCCCGATGGTGCGGCGACGTTGCAGGAGGGCTCCAGTCTTACAGGGTGAGAGACGCTCGAGTCTCCCGGTATCGGTTCCGCTCGGGATCGCATCAGCGCTGAAGATTTCCTGCGTGACTGCGTGTTTCTCCTGTGTTCGCCGTCCTCGCGCTCATCGGCTGCTCCACGCGGCCGCAAACCGTACGAGACGACGTCGGTTCGCTCACCTTGGCCCTCGACCCGACGCCCAGGGGTGCCTGGAAGATCCGCGACCGTGCCGGTGTCTCCTTCGAGGATCACGCTCGCTTCGCCTACCACGCGGGCATGGAGAGGGTGCTGCTCGTCCGTGCTGGCCACAGCCGGAGTGCGCCCATGCGCGCAGGCAAGAAGCTCAGATCAGGCCAAGGCTTCAATCATGGACGCAACGTAAAGAACGTGTTTCCGGCCAACGTACGAAATCTCGCGAACCTGGGCCCTGGACTTCCAGTCCCTGCGGCTCTCCACCCGAACAAGCCTGTTGAGCTTGGGTCCCGGATGGCGACCCGCGACCGAGCCACATCGATAGCATTCTGTATAAAAATCCGAAAATCCGACTGCATTCGATCATTGTCATTGTTCGCGACATTGACCATCTGCTGCAGCCGACGACGAACCGCCTGATCGTAGTTGGGATAATCGGAGAACCCATCAAACTGATCGGCGGCGCGAATGATGTCGATCAAACTTCTCGCCCCGCGCGCCCCGAACTGAGAAGGGTCGTTCGCCAATCGGTTCTCCAGGACCCGTTGCATCCACCCCATGCTATCCAATGTCTCTGCTGCCAGGTAGTCTGCGTGGGAAGGACCGCGGGCCTCCGACATCAACAGTCTGGCGACAGCTCCAGCTTCAGTAGCAGGGTCCGGCAACTCTATCGCAACGTCAACCACAACCCTTAGCGTCGCCTGGATTCCGGACCGTGTCGCCGCGGTCACCGTTACAGCGCCACCACCTGATGTCGTGGCGAGCGCGTTGAGGTAAAACGAAAAATTGCCAACGGCGCGTACGCGAGGTATGCCATCGACGCTGACCACATCAGGATCACTGCTCGTTATCTTGGGCAGGCCATCCGAGCGTGGAACATCGGCGAGCTCGATGCTGGCCGAAGAGTTCCCTTCGGTGCTCGATATGTGAATAATCACATCCGTAACATCTGTTCCATGTCGCCGAAAACGCATATATCACCTTCAACTAGCGCAAGGCCCAGATCGACGCTTTACTCCTGCATCACCTTCCAGACCCGTGCAAGGCCAGGGTCTCTCCCAGCGACTCGCGATCCCGCGGCGACGAGCCGACCCACTTCTTCGTCACCAGACAACTGCTACCTCTCAAGCGGCTTCGTCGGGTGAGCGGGCCTGGGGTTCTGTGTACGGATACGCGAGTTTATCGTAGGACAGCGGCAGGGGGGAAGCGGCTGGCAATCGTTCAGGGAGCTCTAAGCCCCAGGCATCTTGAGGCCGCGCTCGTCCATCACGGCCTTGTTGCGCGCCTCGCTCTTCGCGTACGCCGGGCGGGCTTTGACCCGCTCGGCATATCCGGTGAAGCTCGGGCGCGGCTCGAGCATCTTGAAGTCGAGCATGTACGCGATGGTGCCGCCGAAGATGACGTCGGCCATCGAGAACTCCTTGCCGAGGACGAAGTCACGGCCAGAGATGGCCGATTCCATGGTCGCGATCATGTCGTCGTAGTTGCCCCAACCGGCGGCGCCGGCGCGGAACTCCCAGTTGCCGGCCCTGGCCATCGAGCCGGGCTCGATGACCGAGGGGGCGAAGAGCGACCAGCGAAAATACGTGCCGCGCGCCGCGTCGTCGAGCTTCGGCGCGAGGCGGCCCGGGGCATAACGATCCGCGAGATAGAGGCCGATCGCCGCGGATTCGGTGACGACGGTGCCGCCGTCGACGAGCAGGGGCAGCTTGCCCATCGGATTGAGCTTCGTGACGTCCTCCTTCTTCTGGTCGCCGGCCATGATGTCGACGAACTTGAGCTCGTACTCGACGCCGACTTCCTCGAGCATCCACACGGTGTTGGCGGCGCGCGAAAACGGGTGGTGGTAAAGAACGATGGCCATGGTGGTGTCTCTTTCTCCGTTCGTCTCCGCCGGTCGGTCGGCGGCGCGACGGAGGGTACCAGAGGCCGGCCCCGTTGGGCGCGGCGCCAGGTGCGGCAGGCTTGAATTCCTCTGCCCGCCGCGTTCCTGGCTCCCGCCTCGGCGCGTGGCGACCTCGACCGCTGCCCCGCGAGGCTCACCGGCTCGAGCCGCGGCCACACGAGGTGATGCGGAGGTCCTCGATCAGGGCCGCGCGATAGCGGTGTCGCGCAGCGGAGAGGCGCAGCGCCTCGCCCTCGTCCACGAGCGAGGCCGCGGCCATCGCGGCGTGACCCAGGCGCAGGAGCGTGTAGGCGAGGAGATACGCCGGCAGGCGCCGCTCGGGATCATCGCCGGAGCGGCGCCGGTACCGCTCCAGGAAGGCGCGCCGGGCGCCTCGCGGCATCCGCCACTCGACGATGGCGCCGGCGAGATCCCAGGCGATGTCCGTGGGGCCAGGGAGGAAGTGATCGTCGCCGTGCCCGCAGGCGTCCACCTTGACCAGCTCGCCCGAGGAGGACCTGCGCCACTCGTGGGGATCCATCCTGCCATCGACGATCACCGGACGCGCGAGCTCCAGGTGGAGCTCACCCGGGAGCTCCCTCCGCATCTCCAGCGAGAAATTGGTGCGTGCCATCGCAATGAGCTCGTCGGCCGCAGGGCCCGGCGCAGGGAAGGCCGAGGCGCGAAAGGCGCAGTAGTCGGCGAGGCGCTCGAGCTCCGCGGCGAACAGGTCATCTGCCTGGAGCGGGCGGCCAGGGAGCCATGGATACGAGCAGAATCCCTGGCCCTCGTCGCGCGGCTCCGGCCCGAAGCCGGCCCGGAAGACGCCGTGTGCCCGCTCCAGACACTCCGCCCCGTAGCGGCCCATCCCCTCGAACTTGAGGATCCGGCGTTCGTCCCGGGAAAGGTATTTGAGGCGCTCCATGGACGTCCAGGAGGGCGGCCAGCGCGATTCGTCCTCGTAGCAGCGGCGGCGCCACGCTCCGGCGCCGATGGGCTCGCCCGCGTCGCCGGGGAGCTGCGCCCCGCCCTCGGCGCGCTCCGAGCGGAAGGACCGCCAGCGGCTGGCGCCGTCCGGCGCGACGAGTGCGTCGGGATCGGGCGCGCGGGAGCCGAGGAAAACTACGCTGGCGCGCGGGACGCCCGCGCGGACCAGGGCGTCTCCGGCGGCGAGGAACGAGGAGCCGCTGAGGCCCGGCCCCTCGTCGACGACCCAGAACCGCGCTCCCTCGGCGATGCCGTCCTCGACCCAGCGGATCTGCCCGGCGTCGAGCTCGACGCGGCGGTCGTAGGGGTGACCTGAGGGGCGCACGGTCGTGCGGCCGGCCCGGATCCCCTGCCCGCGGAGCGCCGCGGCCGTCACCGCGCTCAGCGTCGTGCCGATGCTGCGGATACCGACGACCCGGACCGGCGCCGGCGGGGACGCGAGCCGCTCGGCCAGCCGGGCGAAATCGAGCGGGTGGAGCGCGTAGAACGAGAACCCCTCGGGCGGCGACGTCGAGACGATCGCCGGGACCCCGACGGCCGTGAGGGCCTCGGGCGCGGCCAGACGGCCGGCTGTCCGTCGCCAGACGTCTGGCTGTCCATGGCCAGATGTCTGGCCGTCCTCGATCGCGAGCGCGCACGCGCCCTCACCGCGGATCAGCGCGGCGGCGAGATCGTCGGTGAGCTGCGCCAGCGCCGAGGCGCTCTCCGCGCCGGCGTCGGCGAGGAGGGACTCGAGCTCGCCAGCGCGGATCAAGGCGCTGAGCACGACGTCGCGAGGGCGCTCCGCGCCTCCGGGGCCGGCGATCGCCCGGAGGTCGCCCGCGAGCTCGTCGACGAGCCGCCGCCCCGGGACGTCGCGGCGGCCGCCGCGGAACACGTACATGCGGTATCCGGAGCTGTCGTCCATGGCGGGCTCCGCGCCTCACCGCTGCGCGACGCGCGACCCGCGCCGCTCGCGGGCCTTCCCAGCGGCAACGTCATGGAACGCGGTAACGTCATGGAACCGGCTCGTCAAGCCATCGGCCTCGTGCGTGGAGGGGAGCGAACGGCCTGACTCGGCCGTGGCCGGGGGCGGGCAGAAAGAGCAGCGCGAGCGGCTGCGGCGCCATCACCCGTCGATGACTTCGCTCAGCGCGGGCCGCCGGCCGCGAACGCAAAATCGAGTTCCAACTCCTGGCGTTCTGGCGCCTCGACAGCTCACCATTCGTCGTCTTTCAGGCAGCTTCAACTGATTTGTGGGATCGGAGGTCATCGCGCCAAAAGAGACGCGACCGGCCGACCGCGCGCCCCCGCCCTGTGCAAGACTGCGCGCCGATGCCGTACGACCATCTCCTCGGGCGCGTGGTGACCCTGCCGGTGCGGCGGTTCGGCCCGCCGGGCGCCTTCCTCTCGGCCGATCCAGACGACCTTCGCCCGGACGCGCCGGTGCTCCTCTTGCCGCGCAGCGAGGTGCCCGAGGGCGCCAGGGAGGGGGACGAGCTCGAGGTCTTCGTGTACCTCGACTCGGAGGATCGCCCCATCGCCACCACGCGCCGGCCGAAGGTCACGCTCGGCGAGGTCGCCTTTCTGGCGGTCACCGACGTCGCGCCCTTCGGCGCCTTCGTCGACTGGGGCCTGCCCAAGGAGCTGCTCGTCCCCCGCGCGGAGCAGACCCGCGACCCGCGGGTCGGCGAGCGGCACCCGGTGGGGCTGCTCGTGGACAGGACCGGGCGCCTCGCGGGGACGATGCGCGTGAGCGAGATGCTGCGGGATCAGGGCGAGTTCGATCTCGACGAGTGGGTCGAGGGTGAGGCGTGGCGCAACGAGCCGGGGATCGGCCTCTTCGTCATCGTCGAGCGCAGGTTCGTCGGCCTGCTCCCCGCCGACGAGCCGCACGCGCTCTCCCGCGGCCAGGCGGCGCGGTTCCGCGTGGCGAGCGTGCTGCCCGACGGGAGGATCGATCTCTCGCTCCGCGGTCACGCGCACGAGGAGGTCGAGAGCGACGCGCAGGAGATCCTCGCGCGGCTCTCGCGCCCGGGCGCGCCGAGGATCGGCGATCGATCGAGCCCGGAGGAGATCCGGGCGCTCTTCGGCCTGAGCAAGAAGGCGTTCAAGCGGGCCGTCGGCCGCCTGCTGAAGGAGCGCGCCGTGGCGATCGACCGCGAGGGGTTCCTCGTCAAGAACGCGCGCTGAGCCGGGCGGAACGGGGCGGAACGAGGCGGAACGGGCGGAACGATACGCGGCGCCCCGCGGCGGACGCCGCGTCCGGAGCGTCGCGCGGGCGACTACCGATCCCTCGCGCACCTGGCGCCAAGGCCGTAGTAGCGCTCGGCGGGTTTGCCAGGGAGGCGACGGGATGTCGTGAGGTTCTCGATATCGTCGTCGAAGCACCCGCCGCGCATGACGCGCTCGGAGCCGGCTGTCAGGTTCGCGCAGTTGTCGCAGAGTTCGCAGCGCTGCGATGAGATCGGGTACTCGTCGCTGTACCCGTCCAGCGTCCACTCCCACAGGCTCCCTGCCAGGTCCGCCTGCCCCCACTTTCCATCCCCGGAGGTCGCCTCGTCACCGCTCGATCTGGACCCGACCTGCAGGAGGTCGGCGAGCGTGCAGGGAGGGCGGCCCGACTCTTCCGTGTACCCGTAGCAGCCGAAGACCGCGCGGTCCTCGTCGGCCGTATCGCCCCACGGATAGCTTCGCTCCTCATCGCCGCCCGCCGCCGCGTAGCTCCACTCGACCTCTGTCGGCAATCGCCCGCCGTCCCACGCACAGAAGGCCATCGCCTCGTGCCAGGTGATGCAGTTCATGGGGCGGCGCTCGTCCTCGTCCGATTCAACCGTGTCGCTCCACGTCGAGCAGCGCGCCCCGATAGCGCTGCACGTGTCGCGATCGGGAGGGGTGCACTTCCTCAGCTCCGCCATCAGCGTCGCCGTGTCCGGCTGGAGGAACTGCACGAAGCTGTCCTTCCACCCGCTGCCAGGAAGCGCCGGGTGCTCCCCGGCGCCGGCCTCGGGAGGGCTCTCCCGCGTTCCTTGCCCCGCCTCGACGAACTCGCGGAACCGGCCGACCGTGATCTCGTAGGTATCCAGCCAGAAGTCGTTCACGATCGCCCGCCTCTGCTCGGCGGAGCCCGTCGCGTCTTCATAGCTCCTCGTGTACGCGCCGCCGTCCACCGGCCTGCTGTCGCAGCAGCTGATCCCGTCCGGTCCGCACCGCGTCGCCAGGGTCAGGCAGCTCGGGGCCATCGACGCGATCGGGCCGCCCCCTGCGCCCACGCCGCTGCCGCCGTCGCCGTTCAGCCCGCATCCCCCCGCTTCGCCGCCGCTCCCGGACGCCGCGCCCTCTCCGCTGCTCCCGGACGTCGCGCCCCCACCGCTGCTCCCGGACGTCGCGCCCCCACCGCTGCTCCCGGACGTCGCGCCCTCACCGCCGCTCCCGGACGCCGCGCCCTCACCACCGCCGGGCTTGTACCGCTCCCAGTCCGCGCCGATGAGGTCCGAGCATCCGGCGACGACGAGCGCTCCCACCCCGCCGATCCAACCAGCTTTCGCCCAGGTTCCACCCATGACCCGACAGCGTCACCCCCTTCGTTCACCGCTGTCAAGCCGCTCCCGGCCGGCCGCCTGCGTCGAGGGATCCCCTCACCGCAGCTCGGCCGGCGGTCGCGACGCGGGCGCTACTCGAGCAGGCTGCGCAGCATCCAGGCGGTCTTCTCGTGGACCTGAAGGCGCTGGGTGATCAGATCGCAGGTGGGCTGATCGTTGGCGTTCTCGGCCACGGGGAAGAGCTCACGCGCCGTGCGCGCGACCGTCTCGTGGCCCTCGACGAGGCGCTTGATCATGTCCGTGGCCTTCGGAATGCCGTCATCCTCCTTGATGGTCGAGAGCGCGACGAACTGCTTGTAGGTCCCCGGTGCGGGCAGGCCGAGGGCCCGGATGCGCTCGGCGACGAGGTCCACGGCGAGCGCCAGCTCGTTGTACTGCTGCTCGAACATGAGGTGGAGCGTCTGGAACATGGGCCCCGTGACGTTCCAGTGGAAGTTGTGGGTCTTCAGATAGAGCGTGTACGTGTCAGCGAGGACGCGTCCCAGTCCGGCGCCGATCAGCTCGCGGTTCTTGGCATCGATTCCGATATTGATCTCCATAGGACTCCTCTCGTGTCGTGTGCTCTCAGGCTTCTCCGATGCTTCGCATCGACATCACTTCGATCGGGCGCAGGCCGAGCAGCGCATATGCCTGCTCCCAGCGCTGGTCCGCCGCCACGTCGAACAGGATCCCCTCGTCGAGGGCCACGGGCAGCCACGCGCCCGCGGCGATCTCCCGCTCGAGCTGGCCGGGCCCCCAGCCGCTGTAGCCGAGGAGCACCGTCCTGCGCCGCGGGTCGGCGGCGGCCGTGCCGCGCACGGCGTCGGCCGCGAGGGTGTCGAACGCGCTCCGGGACGACGTGACCCGCACCCGGGAGCCCACCGGGATCACGCCCGTCTCCTCGGCCCCGAGCGCCGGATCGAGGCACAGGATCCACCCCGAGCTCGGCTGGACCGGGCCGCCGAGGTAAACCGGCGCCGGGTCCTTCAGGTCGTTGCCATAACCCGCGAACGACAGGAGCTCCCCCAGCGTCATCGGCGCCGGCCTGTTCACCACGAACCCCAGCGCCCCGCCCTCGCTGTGCACAGCGAGGAGCACGACCGTCCGGTCGAAGTTGGGATCGCCGAGCGGCGGCGACGCGATGAGGAACCCTGGGGCCAGCACGCTCGCTTCGCTGTTCATCGGCGATCCTCCCTCGCAACGGTCAACCGGTCACTGCGTCCCGCACGAACCCGTCCGCCGCGGCGGGGGCCGGACGGGGGGTCGCCCCCACCTTACTCCGGCGTGCCGTGACAGGCGATTGGGATCTCCCTCCAGCGCCGGCGCGGCGGGTATAGTGGAGCCATGTACACCGTCGGCGTCCGCGATCACATCATGGTGGCCCACAGCCTCAAGGGCGTGCAGTTCGGCCCTGCGCAGCGCCTGCACGGCGCGACGTACACGGTCAGCGTGGAGGTGGAGCGCGAGGAGCTCTCGCCCCTCGGCCAGGTGGTCGAGACGAGCGCGCTGCGGGATAGCCTGCGCGCCGTGCTCGCCGAGATCGACTACCGGAACCTCGACGAGCACCCCGCGTTCGAGGGCAAGCGCTCGACGCCCGAGCTCATCGCGCGCTACATCCACCGCGAGCTCGGCCGCAAGCTCCCGGTGAGCGCCGGCAGCGCCCTCACGATCACGCTGAACGAGTCCCCCCTCGTCTGGGTGCGCTACCGCGCGCCGCTCCGGGGCGCCTCGGTCATGCCGACCGAGCTGGCCTGAGCGCCGGGCGTCTCCGCTTGGCACGCGGCCCTGACCGCGGCAAAAGAGCGCGCCGATGACCGAGCCGGTCCGCACAGCGCCGATCGTCCTGAGCTTCCAGGGCGGCACCCTCCGCATCGAAGGCCTCGCCCCGCGCCCGGCGCTCGCGCCTTCGCCCGCGCTCGACAGCAGCGCGCTGCCATCGAACGCAGACGAGCGCGCGGGCGAGCCCGACGGCGGCAACGCCGGCGATCCCGCGCTCGATGGCGGCGCGCCGCTCGACCCCGCGTGCCTGCCCGCGTCCTGCCGCTGGGACGCGCGGGAGCGCGTCTACCGCGTGCCGGCGATCGACTATGCCGAGCTCGTCCTGAGGCTCCGCGCCCGCGGCGTGCCGTTCACCGACGCCGCCCGCAAGTACGAGGCGCTCCCGCTCGCGCCGCTCGCCAAGCACGACCCGTTCCCCTACCAGCGAGAGGCGCTCGACGCCTGGGCCGGGCGGCGCAGCCGGGGCGTCGTCGTGCTCCCGACGGGCGCGGGCAAGACGTTCGTCGCGACGCTCGCGATCGCCGCGCGGCAGCGCAGCGCGCTCGTGGTCGTCCCCACCCTGGATCTCCTGAACCAGTGGTACGACGGGCTCTCCGCCGCGTTCGGCGTCCCGATCGGCCTGCTCGGCGGCGGTTACCACGACGTCCTCGACCTGACGGTGACCACGTACGACTCCGCGCACGCCCACATGGACCGGCTCGGCGCCCGCTTCGGCCTCGTGATCTTCGACGAGTGCCACCACCTGCCGAGCCCGTCGTACGCGCTCGCCGCGAAGATGTGCCTCGCGCCCTTCCGCCTCGGCCTCACCGCCACGCCCGAGCGCGCCGACGGCCGGGGCTACGACGACCTCATCGGCCCGATCGTCTTCCGCCGGGAGATCACCGAGCTCTCCGGGCAGTACCTCGCGGCCTACGACGTCGTCCGGCTCGAGGTGCCGCTCTCGGACGACGAGCGCGCCGCGTACGAGGCGGCGCGCGCCGTGTACATCGGCTTTCTGCGCGCCAACGGCATCCGCATGCCCGAGGGGTGGGGCCAGTTCATCCTGCTGAGCTCGCAGTCGGACGCGGGCCGCCGCGCCTTCGAGGCGTACCGCCGCCAGCGCAGCCTCGCGCTGTGCGCGCCCGGCAAGATCGACGTCCTCGCCCGGCTGCTCCACGCCCACCGCGCCGACCGGACCCTGGTCTTCACCGAGGACAACGCCACGGTCTACCAGATCTCGCGGCAGTTCCTGCTGCCGGCCATCACCCACCAGACCAAGGTGAAGGAGCGCAGCGCCATCCTCGACGCCTTCAACCGCGGCGCGCTGTCCGCGGTGGTCACCTCGAAGGTGCTGAACGAGGGGGTCAACGTGCCCGAGGCCAACGTGGCGATCGTCCTGTCGGGCAGCGGCTCGGTGCGGGAGCACGTCCAGCGGCTCGGCCGCATCCTGCGCCGGAGCGAGAACAAGACGGCGATCCTCTACGAGCTCGTGGCCCTCGGCACGAGCGAGCAGCGGGTGAGCGACAAGCGCCGGGAGCACATTGCTTACCAGTGACCTCGTCCGCGTCCGCCGCCGGGGCGGGCTGGTCGTGCCGCAGTACCTCCGCGGGGCGGCCGCCGAGCGCCTGCTGCCGGTCGCGCGGGCATACCTCGACATCCTCTCGCAGCGCGTCGGCGAGCGCCGCGACGACGTCGAGGCCGCGCTCGACGCCATCGAGGTGCCCGCGCGGGATCGCGTGGCCTCGCTCGGCCTGAGGAAGGTGCTCGAGGACGGCTGCGAGTACGAGGTGCAGGAGGGCGTCGATCCCGAGGCGCTCCGGCGCGAGCTGTTCCACGCGGCGGCGGCGGCGCACCGCGCCCTCGACGTCCGCGCCCGCTTCGACCGGGCCGCCGTGCTCGACGAGGTGGCCGCACGGCTCGGCACGACGCCCGCCGCGATCGAGGCGGGCCTCTACGCCGACCTGCGCGGCGCCGAGATCCTCCGGCGCGCGGCCGCGGACGCGCCCGAGATCCTGCTGGATCGGTACAACCTGGCGCTGGCGCAGTCGATCCTCCTCCGGGCGACGCAGGTGACGATCCGCATCGAGGGGGAGAGCGCCCAGCGCTACCGTCGGATCTTCCGGGCGGCGCGCTTTCACGGGCTCATCCACGTGGTCCAGGGCGATCCGGTCTCCGGCTACACGATCGCGCTCGACGGCCCGTTCAGCCTGTTCGACGCGGTACAGCGGTATGGCCTGCGGCTCGCGATGTTCCTGCCGTCGGTGCTCGCGTGCGCCTCGTTCCGGCTGCGCGCCGACCTGCGCTGGGGGCGCGACAAGGAGCCGCTCGCCGTCGAGATCGGCCCGGCAGACGGCCTCCTGTACCACGGGCGCGAGCTCGCGGAGACGACGCCCGAGCTGGACGCGTTCTGCGAGGGGTTCAGGAAGCTCGGGTCGCCCTGGACCGTGTCGCCGAACGAGCGGCTGTTCGCGCTGCCCGGAGAGGTGGTGTGCGTCCCTGATCTGGTGTTCCTGAACGCGGAGACCGGGGAGGAGGTGTACCTCGAGGCGTTCGGGTTCTGGAGCCGGGACGCGGTGTGGCGGCGCGTCGAGCTGATCCGGAAGGGGTTTCCGGCGAGGATCCTGCTCGCGGTCGGCAAGCAGCTCCGCGTGAGCGAGGAGGTGCTGGGCGACGACGAGGCCGGGGAGATCTATGTCTACCGGGCGACGATGTCGCCGCGGGCGGTGCTGGCGCGGCTGGACGGGAAGCGCGGGGGGGCGTGAGCCGCTGCGGAGTTTCGCTGCCCGGCTCACCTCGACCGGGTACACTGCCCTCCGACGCCTGGAGGTCTCTCATGCGAACGGTGGACGAGCTCGTCGAAGAAGTCCGGAGCTTCCCTGTAGCGGAGCGCCTGCGGCTCGTGGAGCGGATCGTCCATGAGATCGCGAACGCGTCGGCGGACCCGCGGGAGGCGTCGCTGCCCCGCCCGAAGGTCTCGCCTCTCGGCTGGCTCGCCGACGATCCCGAGCTCGCCGACCAGCTGGAGAAGCTCACGGCGGATGCACGCGCTCGGGGTCGGGCGAGGGGGCTCGACGATGAGAACCCTCGTTGACACCGACATCTGGTCCGAGATCTTCAAGGGGAAAAACGCGACGGTCCTCGCCAGGGCGGGCGCCTACCTCTCGCAGCACGGGCGCTACACGTTGACGGCCGTGACGGTCTTCGAGGTCATCCAGGGCCTGCAGCACGTGCAGCGCGCGAGCCGGATCGACGCGTTCTCCGAGATGCTCGAAGCCCAATCGACGACGCCGAGCTCGCGGTCAATGAGCGCGCGGCCCAACGGCCGCGACCACGGTGTTCGCGTCGAGCGCGACGGAAGCTCTACTTTTGCGGCCTCTACCCGCTGAGGTGCTCATTCCAGAGCTCACCAAAGCGGTAGATCGCAGCTTCGGCCGGACCCTCGAAGCCACGAAGAATGCGTTGCCACGGAACTCCGGGAGAATCGTAGTAGTCCTGTAACCACGTCTCGAAGCGAGCAAGCTGCTCCGCTCTTTCTCGCGCAACCTCCGGGAAGTGATCCTCGGTCGCATCCTGCGCACCGAGTCCGAAGTTGTACATCCACTCGATTGTGCACTCTCCGAGGACAGTGGCTGGACGCCTCGCATCTAGCGCTTCGAGAACCACATCCACGAACCAATCCGGCTTACCATGAGCAACGGTGACGAGAGGACCGCTCGGATCGTTGAGCAAACCAATAGCGGCTTCGAGAATGCGTGCCATTCCGAGCTCGTCACCCAAGGCAAGGTAGGAACGCGTCCATGCGCGAGCCTGTTCAGGGCCATTGAACAGCCGATCTAGCGTATCGTTCAGCCAAGCAAGCCCAGGAACGATGAGCAGGTAGCCGTAGAAGAACGCACCTAGATGAATCGGCGACGGACACTCGAGCCGCTTTGAATGACTGGCTATGGCACTCAATCGACGAGCTAGAAGAGCGGATGTCATTTCTGTTTCTCCCATCAGAACGGAACCGCTTGGATGGTGACTCCGAAGCGAGCGCCAAGGGCTTCGACGTACTGCGCACAGGGAACGCCCTGACGCAGGAAGTTGTCAAAAACCATGTCGCCAACTCGAACAGCCTGATGAAAGCCGTTCTGGGTTAGGGCAGTCCCACCGCGGCCGACCAGGTCGCTCACCATGTGGTCCGCGACTTGGCCGGCTGGACCGCGATTTGTGGTGATGTTGAGGATCTGGCCGGGGATCCCCTTGGCCTTCAGCGCATCGGCCATGGCGCTCGCACATTGCGTGCATTGCATCGGTCGAAACAGCCTTGGCGACAGGCTCGCGATCGCTTCGCATGGACAGCGGTCGATGGCGAGGCTCGACACCAACAACACCGGGCGGGTCGACGGCCCTTGGCACGCCAGGGCTTCGAGGTCGGGGAGCTGGTTCCTGGTGGTCTGCTCACTTGTCGATAGCCACAGCTATGGCTCATCGAGTTCCTTTCGCCCAACCAGAACGAACTCGTCCTCTAGCAGCCAGAACCGTGCATCCTCGCATTTCTCGCTTCGGAAGAGCTGACGATTACCTTGGCCTGGGTCGAGAATCTCGTACCCGCCCTCGGTCGGTCGAAGAAGAAGCACACAGGGAACAGGATGCCCCTCGTCAGCCCACACCTCGTACCATGCTTCCATAGTCACCTTGCTGGTCCTGTCCGCGGCATCACGTGATAGAGGCCGGCGGCATCCTGCACGCCCCCGAGCACGTCCGGGCCCGCGCGGTACTCCTGCCGGCCATTCGCGTCGTACTCGTCCTTGCTGGTCCTGTCCGCGGCATCACGTTATAGAGGCCGTCGGTACTGACTTTCGCCTCGCCGTAATAGGGGGGGATGCGGCTCCCATAGGCGGCGACACGTTGTCCGATCGGGGTCTCGAACATCAGACCGAAGCGCCCAGTGACGACCACGACGAGGCCATAGTCAGCGAGCGTCGCGGAGTGGGCGTTGTTCCACAGAACGTAGTCGTCGCCCACTCCTTGGTGGGGTGCCACCGGTGTCGTCATGGTTCATCGATTTCTTTCCGTGCCACGAAGACGAACTCGTCCTCGCCGAGCCAGTAGCGCGCTTCGTCAAATTTCTCTGTCGAGAACACCCTGCGATTCCCTTGCGCTGGATCCAGAATCTCAAAGCCACGATCCGTTGGCCTTAGAATCAGGACGTAGGGAACATCCAGCCCTTCATTCGCCCATACTTCGTACCAATTTGTGCTCATGGCGCTGCCGGTCCCGTCCTGGGCATGATGTGATAGAGACCACCGGGGCGGACTGTCGCTTCTCCATAGAATAGAGGAATTCGACTTCCGTCCGCTCCGATCCTGGTCCCAATGGGGTTCTCAAATGTTAGACCAAATCGCTCAGTGCCCCTAACGACGCCCGTAAACTGTCCCTCCGAGAAGATCGCGTTCTCTACCCGGGCTAGGGTGCTCATATCGTGGAACACGTGTGCCGAGCCATCCTTCGCGACCAGGCGAGCAGCTGCGGGGGTCCCCTCGATATGCTTCGGAATGTGCTTCAGTTCGTAGGCTATGCCGCTGAACGCCTTGCCTCCCTCCCTTGCAGGGCTGCCGGTGAACAGCTGGCGGAGGCGAAGGCCGGGATTCGCGCCGGATGCGTTGAATCTGGGTGCGAGGGGGCCCGAGGCGAGGCCGCCCACGAGCGAGCCACCGAGAAAGTAGTCGTCGACGGTGCCTTCGCCGCTCGCGAGGCGGCTCGCGGAGTCCGCGATCTGCTCGGCGCCGCCGTTCCAGAGACTGTAGATGGCGGCGCCGGCGAGCGAAAGCGTGATACCGATCGTGACGGCACCGGCGCACAGCGGGGCGCCGGGGCCGCAGGCGAGCGAAGCAAACGCACCCGTCGCGTAGCTGGCGCCGACGCCGAGCCCCAACCCGACCCCGAGCCCCGCGGCACCGGCGATAGCCGCCTCCGTACCGGTCGCCGGGGCCGCCTTGGTCGGCGCGCTCTCAGGTGCAGATTGCGGCGCTGGTGAGCACCCGTCGATCTCCGCGGTCACGGTATACGGTCGGCCGCTGCCGTCGAGGCCGGAGCCCCACACCGCCGAGCAACCTCCAGAGCCCGCAGGCTGCGCCTGCAAGCCCAGCGGGTCGATGAAGTTCGTGGGACTGTTGAATACGTAGCTGTAGGCGTTCAGGCCCTGGCTGTAGAAGGGCGCCTGGATGATTGGGTCGGGCGTCAAGAAGCGACCGACGCTGGCGTCGTAGAGGCGGCCGCGCATGTCGACGACGCCGAGCTCGAGGTCGTGTTGATGCCCCGTGAAGCTCGTGAGAACGCCGCTGCCGCCCCCCACCGGCGCCTCACCTTTTCCGAAGGCGTCCGTCGCCTGGCGGTGGATCACCTCGCCGCCCTCGTCCGTCAGCACTTCGGGCGTGCCGAGCGCGTTGGCGTGCAGGTACACGGTGCTCCGCGACACCTCACCACCTTCCTCGCGCACCACCACCTCAGCCACCTCTCGGTGTGGCCCCCAAATGCGGTGCCGGTGCTCGGTCGCGCCGTCGTTGCTGGTTACCCGCTGAAAGAGGGTCGCGAGCTGGAGTCGCATGTGCGTCGGACTGAGCTCGCGGACGCGTGCGCCCGTGATGTCGTAGTCGAATTCCACGAGCGTCTGGCCGCTTCCCTGACCGACCCGCGCCGAGCTGGGCAGGCCGAACGCATTGTAGGTCAGCTCCTGCACGCCTAGGGCCGTTGCCGTTCACCCCCGAAGTAGTTGTAATGCACGACGACGCGCCGGACGAGCGAGGCGTGCTGGTCCTTCACCGCCCAGTGCCGGTGGCGCCGGAACCAGTGGTGGACGGCCTTGACGGACTGCCTGAGGTGCGCACTCCTCGTCTTGCACCACATCTCCCATCTTCCCCGTCGCGTACGACGATAGCACATCGTAAACCCGAGGAAGTCAAAGGTCGATGATCCCTTTCCACCCATCTGCTCGCTCGGCGGCCGGTGGAAGTCGAGCAGCCGGGTCTTGTCGGGGTGGAGGGTCAGTCCATGGCGTGCCATTTGCTTGCCTAGTACGACCATTACAAGTTCTCCGTCCTCTCTGGTCTCGAAACCGATCGCGAAATGAGGGACAGCAGCAACCTGGGTTCGATTCAGCTTTTCACCAGAGCTTCACGTCGTGATTCGCCGAGAAGCCCTTCGCAGTCAGCTCGAACAACAACGCCTGGAGTGCCGCCGCCATCGCCTGCGCTTCGGTGTCGGCCGCGGCTCGACCATTGAAGACACGCATCGTCTCGCCAACGAGCGCCGCTTGTCCCGGTTTCAATCCCGGCAGTTCAATGTTCGGATCGTATACATGGGCCGTGGCGATGGCGAGCCACTTGCGTCCCCGCGCATCAGGATCGGACGGGGGGTCCGGAACCTCATAGGCCGTGATCTGGCACGTGATCCCGCGTCGATGAATCATCGTTTGTACTCCCTCGTTAAATCGGTTACGTGTACTACCTCGTTGAATCAGTCATCTGCACGCGCCCCATACGCACACGCCCATGTTGGGTTCCAGGATGTCTCGCAGTAGCGTCGGCCGCTTCACAATAGTCGAAGACGGCCTTACGAACATGCCCGGCGTCGGCGGGTGAAGAATGAGGTTCGGCGCACTGCCTCCGGGGCCGATGAAGAAACTCTGCCCGGCTGGATACGTGCCTCGCATGGCCGCCGCCTGAGCCGCCTCCTCAGCCACGAACAGCGAGTTCGGCAGTTGAAGATACGTGCCCTGCGGAACGGTGAACGATCCGGCCGCCGTGCTGCCGTGCCCTTCGAGCACCATCGCGCCCATCGGATTGTCGGCCCCGCCGAGGAGCAATTGCCCCGGTCCTGGCGGCGAGATGACGCGAGCGCCGCTCGCGGGTCCTCGCACTGCGGCGCTGCCGGTGAACAGCTGGCGGAGGCGAAGGCCGGGATTCGCGCCGGATGCGTTGAATCTGGGTGCGAGGGGGCCCGAGGCGAGGCCGCCCACGAGCGAGCCACCGAGAAAGTAGTCGTCGACGGTGCCTTCGCCGCTCGCGAGGCGGCTCGCGGAGTCCGCGATCTGTTCGGCGCCGCCGTTCCAGAGACTGTAGATGGCGGCGCCGGCGAGCGAAAGCGTGATACCGATCGTGACGGCACCGGCGCACAGCGGGGCGCCGGGGCCGCAGGCGAGCGAAGCAAACGCACCCGTCGCGTAGCTGGCGCCGACGCCGAGCCCCAACCCGACCCCGAGCCCCGCGGCACCGGCGATAGCCGCCTCCGTACCGGTCGCCGGGGCCGCCTTGGTCGGCGCGCTCTCAGGTGCAGATTGCGGCGCTGGTGAGCACCCGTCGATCTCCGCGGTCACGGTATACGGTCGGCCGCTGCCGTCGAGGCCGGAGCCCCACACCGCCGAGCAACCTCCAGAGCCCGCAGGCTGCGCCTGCAAGCCCAGCGGGTCGATGAAGTTCGTGGGACTGTTGAATACGTAGCTGTAGGCGTTCAGGCCCTGGCTGTAGAAGGGCGCCTGGATGATTGGGTCGGGCGTCAAGAAGCGACCGACGCTGGCGTCGTAGAGGCGGCCGCGCATATCGACGACGCCGAGCTCGAGGTCGTGTTGATGCCCCGTGAAGCTCGTGAGAACGCCGCTGCCGCCCCCCACCGGCTCCTCACCTTTTCCGAAGGCGTCCGTCGCCTGGCGGTGGATCACCTCGCCGCCCTCGTCCGTCAGCACTTCGGGCGTGCCGAGCGCGTTGGCGTGCAGGTACACGGTGCTCCGCGACACCTCACCACCTTCCTCGCGCACCACCACCTCAGCCACCTCTCGGTGTGGCCCCCAAATGCGGTGCCGGTGCTCGGTCGCGCCGTCGTTGCTGGTTACCCGCTGAAAGAGGGTCGCGAGCTGGACTCGCATGTGCGTCGGACTGAGCTCGCGGACGCGTGCGCCCGTGACGTCGTAGTCGAACTCCACGAGCGTCTGGCCGCTTCCCTGACCGACGCGCGCCGAGCTGGGCAGGCCGAACGCATTGTAGGTCAGCTCCTGCACGCCCCCGAGCACGTCCGGGCCCGCGCGGTACTCCTGCCGGCCATTCGCGTCGTAGTCGTAGTGGTTGTCGCCCGCGCCGGTCACTGCGTGCGGCCGCGGGCCGGCGTAGCTGTACTCGCCGATTCCGGTCTTCGCGGTGATGTTCCCCAGCTCGTCGTAGTCGATTTCCGAGCGGGTTGTACCCGGAGCAAAGTCGATGGGATCGAGCGGGCTCGGGATCGCGCGCGAGACGCGCGTCAGCCGATCGAGAGGGTCGTACGAGTAGTACTCGTTGCGAGACGAATCCAGCCCGTCGAGCCGGACCTGAAGGCTGCCGTTCGTGGTGTAGCGGTGCTCCAGGCGCTGCAGCGGCTCGCCGCCCCGCGCGCTCTCGATGCTGAGCACGAGCCCGAGGCCGTCGGTGTAGCGCGTCGTCGTGACGACGCCGTTCCCGAAGCGCTCGCTGCCGATCCGATAGCCCTGATCCGCCTCCTGCAGCTCCCAGAACGGCTCGCCGGTGTCGTCGTCGAAGACGCTGACCAGGTTGCCGCGGTCGTCGTAATCATGACCGACGACGAGCTCGCTGCCCGCAGAGGCTGGATAGCGAGTCCTGGAGCTCCGCCCAAACTCGTCGTACTCGACCCGAGACGAGAGGGACTCGCCTGCTACCGTCTGCGTGACGGAGCTCAACAGACCGCGGTTCCTGGTATGTGACAGGGGCTCATAACCGAACTCGACGGAAGACTCGCCCACGCGCTCCGTGCGCGCCACGCGGTGCGCCGCGTTGACGCCCGTGTCGTAGGTCCAGCGATTCAGGGTGCCGTCGCCGTCGACCACCAGAGTGCGCCTGCCGAGCGCGTCGTAACTCAAGGTCTGCGTGTCGCCGCTCGCGTCCGTGTGCGTGCGCAATTCACCGAACGCGAAGTACGTGAAGCGGTGGTCGCCGCTGTCCGGGTCCCGACGCATGGCCGTTCGCCCATAGCGATCTGGCTGAATGATCGTGGTGTTACCCTTGCCGTCGCGCGTCCCGATAGGATCGTTAAAGGGTCCGTAGAAGAACTGGGTCAGGGTTCCTGCGGCATCGATCGTCGCGGCGGGCGCTCCGCGAACGCCCATGACCTCCCAGCTCTCACGCTGAGCCGGATCCGTGAGTCGCACCACCTCTGCCGCCTCGCGCCGCGCCCGCGCGTCGAGCGCGACGCTGGGCAAATCCGAGAACGGCAGGTACTCGAAGCGGTATTTCCCACCGCTGCCGCGCTCCTCGTAGGTAAGACGGCCTAGGTCATCGTACTGGTAGAGCAGGCTGCCCTGAGACGCATCGCCGCTGACGTGCGGGCGATCGTGCTGGCGCAGGCGACCGAAGGAGTCGTACGTCATGCGCTCGATCACGTCGGTGCCACGGAGCCCCTTGGTGATGCGCCGAACAGGGCGCGAAAAACCGTCGAGGAAGGTCTCGACGTGCGCGCCGCCGGTTGTGTGGCGCACCACACCGATGCGCTCACGGTCGAGGAAGCCGAGGTTCGCGTAGGTGGTCGTGGTGGTGGCGCTGGGTGTCTCCGCGGTCACCTCTCGCCCGAAGCCATCGTAGCCCCAGCGAGTGACGATGCTGTTCGGATCGGCGGCGAGCCGCAGCTTGCCGGTTGCGGGATCGTGGAGGACACGGCTCTCGAAGCCCTCGGCGTCGAAATGGCTGACGGGGTACAGGCCGCGAGCGTCGTAGACCACGCGACGGGTGCGTTGTTGCCCCTGCGCGGCCGTTTCGCGCACCTCCTGCACGTGACCTGTGCGCGAATGCCGCGCCACCACGGTCGTCACGAGCCGGTAGTAAGCGTCATCCGGCTCGCGCGTGGTTTGCCTGAGCCGGCCCGCGTCGTCATAGTCGAACATCGAGATCCGGGTGACGCCGGACTCCGCCGTCTCGCTGGTTGCCTCAACCCGACGGACCAGCGAAATCAGCCACGACGCGCGCTGAGCGGCGGTGGGGTTGAAGGTTCGAACGATGGTGCGCGTCTCCGCCAGGTCTTCCCCAGCGTCTACGGTCCACTGATGACGCGTCCGGTTGCCGTAGCTATCTGTCTGGAAGGATTCGTTCAGCTCGGAGAGCACGCTCCTTCCCTGAAGCGGCACCGGTCTGGACTCGGAGACCGTCGTGCGCGATGTCGCCAACTGAGCGAACGGCAACCCGGCGTCCGAGAGTTCCAGCTGCCAATCCGCGGACAGTCGAGCGACCTGTCGCTCGCGAAGCCGAGGGAAGGTCTGAATGTGTAACGTTTCCAACCCGGAGAAGGGATAGACGCGGCCCACGACCGAGCCGGGCACTTCCTCGAAGTACGTGCTGTTATCGTAGTGCCAGACGTCGACCTGGACCCTCGCGTCGCCATCGTAAGTCACTCGCTTCCGGAGCTCGAAGCCCAGCCAGCCGCGGCCATGGAAGCCCCGCCGCGCGCCGGCGTACTCGAACGTGTGCCTCATGTTGACGCGCGTGCCGCCGCCCGGCGCATCCGGCGGCAGATCGCGGATGGTCTCTGAGTAGCTGCTGACGACGGGGCCCACCCGGCGCACGCACTGCACCGTTTGCCGTGTCGCCGCCGAGCAGCCCGTCTGACCGTACGTCCGGAAGCCGATCTGCTCCGCCGACTCTGGGCTGTACTGAATGTGCACACCCTTGCCGAGGCCGTCGCGCGCCGTGAGCATCAGATTGGCTCGCGACGAGAGATTGTACGCCACCTGCAAGCCGTGCGGCGCTCGCGCGTCCATCATGACGAGATCCGCGCCACCATCTCCGTCGACGTCCGCCAGGATAGGCGCCGACCCGTCGAAGAGGGTGAACTCGCTGACTGGCCCGGTTGCGGGCTGCACTTCGAACGCGGCCGATGTCCCCGAGGCCCGCAGCACATACCAGACGAGGTTGGTGCCGTTACGCGACAGCCCCGTCGGAACCAGCAGATCGTGCCGTCCGTCGCCATCGTGGTCGACGGGGACCGAGCGATAAAAGGCGAAGCGAGAGATGTAGGGCGCGTCGCTCGGCAGCATCGTGCCTTCGCGGCGGAAGCCGTCGCCGGTGTTGACGAACAACGTCATGCGCTGTTCCGTGGGAAGATCGCCGCGATAATTCAAGAGGTCGACCAGCCCGTCGCCGTTGACATCGAGGCTCTTCAACTGCCATCCGTTCGCGTACTGCGACAGCACCAGGTGACCGTCTGAAAGGTACTCCTCGAGTCGATAGTCTTCCTCCGCGTTCAAGCCCAGCGGCGTACCGTCGATATCGACGGGGATCTCCGGCACCTCGAGGCCGATGTCGCGCCAGGCGTGCCCGTCGGGGTCGATGAAGAGCGCGCGGTACTCGACGTTCCAGTCGGTGGGCAGCCCGAGCCGATAGTCGTGATACGGATCGCGTGAGCGCTGGACGACGTTGACCACACCGTCGCCATCGACGTCGATGAACAACGGCGCGTACTCGCACCCTGGACCGTAGCGAATGAGATCGCGCGGAGCATCGAAGCCCTGCCCCGGGCCGAGGCTTTGGTAGAGATCGTAGCGGAAGCGCGGATCGGCAGCCGTGCTGCCTTCCTCGTACGCACAGTGAATGAGGTCGACGTGGCCATCCCCTGTCAGATCGGCGGTGTAGACGCGGTCTTCGGGGTAACCGTCGTTCGGCAAGGGCAACGGCACGGCGTCGAACCCGTTGCCGTTGGAGATTTGCACCCGGAAGCCGAAAGACCCGTGCGGGCACTCGTCGACGATGTCGTCTCGACCGTCGCCATTGTAGTCGAACACGTTACCGCTGGACAGGCAGTTGACGGGCACGCTCCCCAAGCCGACCCCGTCCGCCGACAGCTGCGTATTGAACGGCGCTTCGAAGCGCGGTCCCACGAAGTCCGCCACGGCGCCGGCCGAGCGAGCTACGAAGTAGGAGAACGAAGGATTGCCGTCGGGATGCTCGCCGTCGATATCCGGATAAAGCAGATCGTCGAATCCGTCCCCGTCGACGTCGAGCACCAGCGTTCGGCCCCGCGCGCCGCTCGTGACACCATTGCCGAACCACTCCGGCGGCGACACCTCGTCCGCGGACCGTGCGATGTTGAACCCCTCACTGCTGTCGTAATTGAACGAGGTCGCCGGCATGCACGACCCGAGCGCGCATTGCCGCAGCGAATCGAGCCTGCTGATCGTGGGATCGGGCCCGTAGCTCAGCTCGTGCGAGCGCTGCTCGCTATCGCCCACGTAGGTGGCAATACGGGTCAGCCGCGCCGTCAAGGTGCGGAGCGCGCCGCGCTGCCAGGCTTGGCGCGCGTCCGGGCGATCCTCGTAGCTGAAGCGAACGCTGCGATCTCCGGCCACATCCGGATTCACGTGCTCGCCGAAGTCGATCCGCTCCGGGATCAGAGGTGCATCCGAACACGCGCCGTCGGCACAGCCTCTTCGATACCGCATTGTCATGGCGTTGCCGCTACGGTCCATCACGCGCCGCAGCATCCAGGCGCGGATGACGCCATCGTGCGAATCCGTGGCGCCGCTGCCGCCGTATTCGAGCTTCTTTCCGTCTCGCTGCTCCACCAAGAACCCGCTGGGCGCCTGGGGGCTGCCGATGGGCGTGATGCGACGGAAGCTCTCGAGCTCGGTTCGATACCGTCCCTCGTGAGCGATCAGCGGCTGGCCGTCGAGGCAGAGCCGGTCCTTCTGAGTGTCCGAAATGCCTGCAGCAAAACCATCCGTGCCGGAGCTCTTCGGGCAGCGCGCGATCGCCGACAAGCCGGAGAGAGACCACCCCGTTCCGGCGATGCCCACCGACTGCACGCTGGCGTAGCTCAGGGAGATGGCCGGCGCGATGCCGCCTGGGCCCAGCGGCACTTCGATAGGGACCGTGTACGCCGCCATGCCGGTCGGTGTCACGCCGAAGCTCCACGGCACCGCGCCCACAGGCGCCGGCGCGGTCGTCGGCAAGGGATCCGGCAAGGGGAGGCGCACGCCGGCCGGTGGCTGCTCGATGGTGGTACAACCGTGCGACGGAATGCAGATCTGCGTGCCGGGCCGCGCGCGCACCGTCGCCCCCGCCTGCACGTCGATGTCTCTCGCATAGAACCAGCCGGTGTGATCTTTGGCGGCCAGGACGAGCTTCGCGCGCGGAGCAATCAGCGATCCCTGAAACGCCGAATTGATGCCCACGTCGAGCGTCCCGGCGTAGACGATGTTCCACACCGGCGGGATGCCCGGAAGAACCGGCGGCGGTCCTGAAGAGCTCCACGCGTTGCCCTTCAGAAGCAACTCATCGCGCACCGCCAGCTTCGCGCCGTCCACGACGTAGACGATGCCCTCGTCCTGAATGTCGAGGGTGCGGAACGTGTAATCGCCGCTGCTCAAGCGCAGGGTAGCGGCGCGCTTGACGGTAACCGTCGAGTAGTGACCCGGATCGAGGGTATCGCTGGTGTTCGGCTCTACCGAGATGGGGGCCGCGACCGAGTCGGGGAAATCCACGGTGAACGAGAAGCTCGTCGCCGGGGTGAGGGTAGCGTGAGACGCCTCGATGCCGCGAATCGTGGCATCGCTGTCCTTGGTGATGCTGGTTGCCGAGATGGCGTCACCGGCCACCGCTCGACTCCTCAGCCGGACGGGCCCGACGCTGATGATCGAGCCGACGGACGCCTCTACGCCTACGGAACACGTCGAGCTGCCCGAACAGCTCACCAGGCCCGGCTGCGAGGCATTGTCGAGCACCTGAGCTCGATCGCCGACGCTCACGGATCCCGAGGCATTGAGCACGCCATCCAGCCGATTCACGCCAGCGGGAAAGGTCAAATTCAGGCTGACCACCGCCTGCTGCTGCGCAACGGACACCGTTTCCTTGGTGTCCGTTGCGCAGCTGCTGGCCCCCGATGCTGAGGCAACGACGCAGATCAGCCCAGCGCTCCACCGCGACCGACCGCTTCCGAGCCAAGCCATTCTGTCCTCCCGTCCAACACGACCATCGTCCCGCTGAACGCCGCACCGCTACCAGCATTGCCGACCCAGGACAACGCAAATCAATTGCACTTTCAATCTCGGCAGCGACGCGTTCTTGCTGGCGTCGCTGCCGCGCCACCTCACGCGCCGTTCACGCGTGCCCGAACCCCCGGCAGATCCGCCGCCGTCCCCAAGCTCGTCCGCTGACGGACGCGGGTGCACCTCGCCTCACCGGGCCGTCCGTCGGCTCCGCCCTGCGCGCTCCCGCCCTCGCCGCCCCTACTCCTACTCCACGGTCGCGTACGCCGGCGTCCACGCCCGCTTGCCGTCCGGCCGCGTGATCCGCGCCCGCACGTACCGCTCCCCGCCGCGGAGCCGGTACGTCGCCCGCCCCTCCGCGGGCTGCTGCCGCTCCAGCACGCGCCCGCCCCGCCCGACGAACTCGACGACCGCGCCTGCCGCCACCGGCCAGACCGAGAACGCGTCCCCGGCGAGCGCGATCCTCCGCAGCCTCGCCCCGGACGACGCGTAGAGCCGTCCCCGGGCGAGCGCGCTGCAGATCGCGGCGCGCGACGCCTCCCGCGAGAACACCTCGATGAACCCGCGGCCGGGCCCCGCGGGGGGCGCGCCCGAGCCGGCCGTGAGCTGGTGCAGATCGTCCACCGCGACGCCGACGATCCCCCCTCCCTCGGCGCCGCGCATTGTCAGCACCGCATCCCATAGCGCCTCGTGCGACGGGCGCGTGGCGTCGCCGTCCGTGTACACGTACGGGTGCCCGCTGTGGATCTCGAGGAGCTCCGCCGCAGGCGCCGCCAGGAGGTCGCCGGCGGACAACGACCAGTCGAAATTCGGATGGTTGATGAGCGCCACGCCCCCCTCGGCCCGCACACGCCCGATCGCCCACTTCAGCGCCTCCCCCTTGGTCAGGAAGGCGCCCCCGCCGATCGTCGCCCGCGTGCAGAGCGCGTTCACGTGCACGGGCTTCCCCTCGGCCCACATCGTGACCTCCTCGCCGGGGATCACGGCGAAATTCGACGTCGATGAGGGGTCCTGGAACATCGCGGGATCGACGCGCTGGTTGTGGTCTGTCAGCGCCACGAAGGAATACCCGTTCTCGCGGTACCAGCGGACGACGTCGCGCGGCTCGCTGTCCCCATCGCTCAGGGACGTGTGCGTGTGGATGTTCCCGCGCTGGAACACCTCCACGTCGAGCGCCTTCTCGAAGCGCGGGCGGCCCGGCGGTCCATGCCCTCCGGGAGCAGAGCCCGAATCGGGCGAGGCGCGCTCCGCCCTGCCGGCGAGCGCGAGGAGCGCCGCTGCGCCGATGAACAGGAGAGCACTCCAGCGTCCGCGCATGCTCATTGAGATGACAAGGAGAGTATACAGAACGCCAGGGCCGCGGCCAATTCGCAGAGAGCGCGCCCGCGCCTCCGCCGCCGCGCGTTACCTCTCGCGCTCTCCGGCGCGCGCGAGGTGGCGCACGCATGCGCGCGCCGCCTCTTCTTCAATTTTTAATTGCCCCGGTCCACCGGCGTCCGGCGGCATACTGCTCCCGTGACGCTCCCCCTCCTCGCGCTCGTCATGATCGTCAAGGACGAGGCCCCCTCCATCCGCGAGACCCTCGCCTCGGCCAGGCCCCACGTCGACCGGTTCACCCTCCTCGACACCGGCTCCACCGACGGCACACAGGCCCTCGCGCGCGCCGCCATGGCGGGCGTCCCCGGCGATCTCGTCGAGGAGCCCTTCGTCGACTTCGGCGCGACCCGCAGCCGCGCCCTCGACCTCGCGGGCGACGCGGCCGTGTTCACCCTCATGCTGAGCGGCGACGAGCGCCTCGTCGCCGGCGGCGCGCTCCGTCGCTTCTGCGAGGAGCGCCGCGACGCGTCGGGCCCGGTGCACGGCGCCTACCACGTCCGCGTGCGCTACGGCGATTCCGTCTACGACTCCGCCCGGCTCGCCCGCGCCTCGGCCGGGTGGCGCTACGTCGGCGCCACCCACGAGGTGCTCTCCAGGGAGGGCGAGCCGCCCCCCTCGATCCGCGTCCCCGACGCCCACATCGTCCACGACCTCTCTCGCCGCGACGCCGCCGCCCAGACCCGGAGGTGGCAGCGCGACCTGGAGCTGCTCTCCGCCGCGCTGGCCCGATCCCCCGGCGACGGCCGCGCCGCCTTCTACCTCGCGCAGACGCTGGAGTGCCTCGGCCGGCACGCGGAGGCGTTCGAGGCCTACGGGCGGCGCGCCGCGCTCGGGGGCTGGCAGGAGGAGGTCTACGAATCGCTGTTCCGCATGGCGCGCACCGCCGCCGCGCTCGGGCGCCCCTGGCCCGAGGTGCAGCAGCGCTACCTCGACGCCCACGCCCACAGCCCGCACCGCGCCGAGCCGCTCTTCGCCGTCGCCTGGCACTGGTACGGACAGCGGTGCTGGCCGCTCACCTACCTCTTCGCCTCCCGCGGCGCCGCCCTCCCCTTCCCCGCCGAGGCCACCCTCTTCGTGGACGCCGAGGTCTACGAGCACAAGCTGCTCGACCTCGTCGCCACCAGCGCGTTCCACGTCGGCGAGCTCGCCGCCGGCGAGGCGGCGCTGCGCAAGGCCCTCGCGCGCCGCCCCGGCGATCCGCGCCTGCTCGGGAACCTCGCGTTCTACGCGCCCGCGAAGAAGCGCTGACGCGCCGCGCTCGCGCCGCTTGTTGACGCTCAGGCGCCGTCGTCGTCCTTCCTGATCCAGCCCTTGCGGCGATAGTAGGTGAGCAGCCCGACGACGCTCGCCAGCATCAGGCACCATACGAACGGATAGCCGTAATACCAGTCGAGCTCCGGCATGTTGTACGGCGAGCTCTCGTGGTGGAAGTTCATTCCGTAGATGCCCGCAATGGCGGTCACCGGGAGGAAGATCGTCGAGATGATCGTGAGCACCTTCATGATCTCGTTCATCTTGTTCGATATCCCGGAGAGGTGGAGATCCATGAGGCCCGAGCTCAGCTCGCGGTAGGTCTCGACCATGTCCATCAGCTGCACCGCGTGATCGTACGTGTCGCGCAGGTAGAGCCGCGTGTCCTTGGCGATGAGCGGGTTGTCCTCGCGGAGCAGCGCGTTGACGAGATCGCGCTGCGGCCAGATGGCGCGCCGGAGCGTGAGCAGATCCCGCTTCAGATCGTGGATCGGCTTCGACATCCGGCGCTTCGCGTCGATCACCTCGACCTCCAGGTCCTCGATGTGCTCGCCGAGCCGCTCGAGCACCGGGAAGAAGCCGTCGACCACCGCGTCGAGCAGCGCGTACGCCAGGTAATCGGCGCCCCGCTCCCGGATCGAGCCCCGGCCGGTGCGGATTCGCTCCCGCACGGCCTCCATGACGTCCCAGTCGGCCTCTTCCTGCACCGTCAGGACGAAGCTCTTGCCGACCAGGATGGCCAGCTGCTCGGTGCGCAGCACGCAGCGCTCGTTGACCTGCGCCATCCGCGCGATGATGAGCACGTGCTCGCCGCCGTAGACGTCCGCCTTCGGCCGCTGGGGCACGTTGACCATGTCCTCCAGCGCGAGCGGGTGGACACGGAAGATCTCGCCCAGCCGCTCGAAGGTCCCCTTGTGCCCGAGCCCCCGGACATCGACCCACGTGATGGAGGGCCGGTCGTCCGTGAGGTAGGGGATGCACTCGTCGACGCTCTGGATCTCCTTCTCAGACACGACCTCGGCGTCGTAGTCGATGACGAAGATCTTCGGCCGCTGCGTCTCCTCGATGACGAGCGTCCCGGGCGGCGACGCCGGCGGCGGCTCGTGCACGAGCCGGGCGCGCCTGGGCCGCAGCGTCGTCCGGTCGAGGTCGGCCCTCTCCTGGACCCAGGCGGCGTGCGGTTGCGGCACGCTGCTGCGCCGCGACTCGGGGGGTAGGGTTGTGCTCGTCACGGGGGCGTGATGGTAGACCAAGATCGCGCGGCATCGAGCACAGGATGACGGGCGCTCTCGCGCTCGCTCCGCGCCGCCGGGTGGCGTATGCTGATCGGGCCGCGGAGGGGAGTTGCTGGTCGGGCCGCGGCGGGGAACGGGCGCTCGCAGGGCCGCCTCTTCCTCCCTGTCCCTGCTGGCCGGGGGAGCGCGCGACGCGCGCCGGCCTGCGCCTCGCGCCGCCGCGCGCCCTGCCCTTCCGGATGCCCATGGGAACGACCCTCGACATCGCGATCGGCCTCGTCAGCGTCTTCTTCCTGCTCAGCGTCCTCTGCTCGGCCATCCACGAGGCGCTCGCCGGCGTGCTCCGGCTGCGCGCGATCAACCTGGCGCAGAGCATCGAGATCATGCTGGCCGACAGCGAGCTCGACGCGCACGTGAAGCAATCGCCCGGCGCCGCCGACTCAGCCGCCCCCAAGAGCTCCCCGCTGGAGCAGGCCGTGAAGCGCGCGGCGCGGCGCGCTGTCGAGCTCGTCCGCACCCGGGTGATGCCAGGGCCGCTCCCGAGCCCGCTCGCGGCGAAGCTCCGCGAGCACCCGCTGATCAAGGATCTCAAGTACGGCTGGGTAGGGCCGTCCTACATCCCGTCGCACGCGTTCGTGGCCGCGCTCATCGACACCCTGCGGCACGTCCCCTGGCCCGACAGCGCCGCGGCGCCGCCCCCGCAGGCCGGCGCCACGCCTTCGCAGACCGGCGCCGCGCCGGTGCTGGCGGGCGACGCCGCTTCCGCGCCCCTGCAGCAGGCGAGCGACGGCGTCCCTCCGCCGGAGGCGAGCGCCGCCGCGCCGGCGCAGGGCGAGATCGCGGCGGCGCCGAGCCGCGACGAGGACCCGCTCGACGAGCTCAAGCAGATCATCCGGAGCATGCCGCCGAAGAGCGATCTCCGGCGCGCGCTCGCCACGATCGTCGACTCCACGGTCAAGGACATGCGCGAGGCCAACATCCGGCTGGAGCGCTGGTTCAATGACGCCATGGACCGGGCCGCCGGCCGGTACAAGCGCCGCGCGCAGCTGATCATCAGCGCGACGGCGCTCGTCCTCTGCGTCGGGTTCAACGCCGACAGCATCCGCCTCGCGGGCGCCCTCTCGCGCGACGCGGTGGTGCGCGCCCGGCTGATCGCGGCGGCGCAGGAGATCGCGAAGTCGCCGCCCCGCGCCGCGCCCCAGGCCGGCGGCACCAACCAGAACGAGGACATCATGGCCGCGATCGCCGAGGGAAGCGGCGCTCGCTCCCGGCTCGCCGGGCTCGACATCGAGATCACCTGGGGCGTGAAGGCCCCCGAGCACACGAGCGTCCCGAAGCTCTGGAGCGCGATCGCTGCGGTCCTCGGCCAGGGCATCGTCGGCTGGATCCGCGGGGTGCTCGACAGGCTCCTGACCCCCGGCATCCTCATCACCGCGGCCGCCGCCTCCCTCGGCGCGCCGTTCTGGTTCGACCTGCTCAACAAGCTCGTGAACCTCAGGACCGTCGGCAAGAGCCCCGAGCCTTACGAGCCTCCCAAGGGCGCCGGGCCGGACAGCAGCGTGACCCGCTGACCCTGCACTCCACTCAAGGGGACGACACGCCCGGTCGTCCTACCACGACGCTGGAAGCTCGTCGTGGGTGGGAAGCCCTCCGCTGGCGCACCCCCACGGCGCTCTCGATCCCCAGAAGATGTGATCCGTCGGAGAGATGGGCGGCGCTGTATCCAGCGAACCGGCCGGGACGACCACGATGTTGCCGTCGCGCCTCAGGCGCGGGACGGGACACCCGCATTGACTGCAAAACCACTTCCCGAAGCGCTTCGCCGTGGGCAGCTCATAACGCGTGATGGCCTCTTCCCCTGACAGCCATCGGAGCTGACTTGGATCGACGGCCAGATTCGTGGCGTGGCCCGTGCCCGTGCCTTTGCGACACCGCGAGCAATGGCAATGGACCATCAACTTGAACGGCGGATCGACCTCGAATGTCACCGCCCCGCAAAGGCAACTTCCGTGAATGCTGGACTCGCTCATCTGCTCTCTCCAGGCGCCTGACGCCGCGATGGAATGGGACGTTCAGCCTATCCGATCTGACCGGCGAGGATCGAGCTCGGTCCGCCCGACGCGCCCGGAACACGACGCCGTGGCGGCCCCGACACGCGCCGCGGCCGCTCCTTGGACCGGCAGCGACGGGCAGCGGCATTTCGCCCGTGCCCCCGACCTGGTACGCAGGCTGCTTAGATCCAGGGGACCGGACCATGAAGACCTTGAGCGCTTGCTTTCTGCTGGGGATTCTCGTTGGCTGTCAGAAATCCGAGGAGGCCGGCCTGCCGGCGGCGAGCTCGGGGCCGAGCGCCGGCTCGAGCGCTCCCGCGGCGGCCGCCGCGGAGACAGCGTCGCCGGCCGCCGCGGAGGCGGCCTCGTCGGCCCCCGCGGCCGCGACCGCGGCGCCCGCCGAGCCGGCTCCGTCGCCGACCGCGCCGGCGTCTCCTGGTGCGCCGGCGTCCTTCAAGGACGGCCGGAGCGAGTCGATCGCAGCGGCCGTCGGCCTCGGTTGCGAAGCGAAGAGCCTCGACGGCTGGCTCGAGCTGCTTTGCCGGAAGAAGAACGGGACCGGCGGGCACCCTGTTCGCGCGGTGATCCACGATCCGGGCGCGGAGGCCGCGGCCGAAAAGCCGAGCGAGCCCGTGGCGGCCGACGACGCCGGCGAGGCGCCCGACGCGGGCCCGTCGAACGAGGTCCTCGCCGACGAGCGCGGCGAGCTCCGGCTCGTCGCGCCGTTCCGGGCCGAGGCCAAGCAGACCGTCACGCTGGAGTGGACCGACACGCGCTACGAGCTCCAGATCGACGGGACGAGCGCGAAGCTCGACTGGGCCGGCTCCGTGGTGTCGCACCGGCGCGCCTGCCAGGAGCTCCTCGATCAGAACCGGGCGCGCATCTCCGGCGCGCAGAAGCTCGAAGGGCCCGAGAAGGTCTCGGCGGCCGAGGCGACGCGCCTGCCGAAGTTCGGGGTCTGCCAGCCGGCGGGGCTCGGCTCCTGGGCGCTGTCGCTGACGCGCTTCGCGGGCGCCGGCGAGGGCGCGGCGCGGACGCTCGCCTTCGACATCGAGGTCGTGCGGATCGACCTCGAGGGCAAGCGCTTCGCGGCGCCGCTCGGAACGATCGAGGTCGCGCCCGGCGGACTCGCGATCTCCGCGTTGAACGTCTATGACTTCGACGACGACGGCAACGACGAGCTCATCGTCCCCTACGAGCTCAACGCGCTTGCCGCGGGCGCGAAGCCGGCGGCGCCGAGCCCGGTCTGGACGTTCTCGAATGGAGCGGTGTCCGCCTATGCGAAGGCCCCGAGCGTCTCCGGCGGCCTCGGCATCGAGCACCTCGATCACGACATGCGGCCGGACATCGGGAGCTACGGTCCCTTCGTCGCGTGGCTCGGCGCGGACTGCGGCGTGAAGAGCTGCCCGCCGCGGGTGACCGGGCCGAAGTTCTACTTTCACTCGGTGCAGGACGGCTCGTTTTCAGCGACCGACGCCAGCGCGACCGGGGCGCTCGGCCGCGCGTGCGGCAAGAAGCCCGCGGCGATCGTCGTGACGGCCGGCAGCGGCGTGAACGTCGCTCAGACGGCCAAGAACCTCGTCTGCGCGCGCGCGCTGGGCGCCACGCGGGAGGCGCTCGAGGGCGAGCTCACGGCCAAGCGCGCGGACCTCTGCGGCGGCGCGACGACCTGCGCGCTGTCGAGCACCTTCGAGGCCTGGCTCGACGCGGCGCTGCCGGCTGAGCTGGGGAGCGCCGCGAAGCTATAAAGGCTAGAACACCGACGATGAGGCAACCCGGAGAATTTTCACAGGGAGGCGGGGAGGCGGGGAGGAAGAAAGAATGAAGTTCTTTCTCTTGCCGTCTCTCGCTCTCCGCCTCCCCGTCTCCCTGTGAATTCTTGCTTTTTATCGTGGTTTCAACCCGTTTGTCGCTCTAGAGGTATTTCGAGGCCTCAGCGCACCGAGACTCGGGCCGTCATCCGCCGTCCTTCTCCGTGAATCCGAGCACGTGCATGCCGAACGAGGCCGCGAGGAGGATCGCCGCCTCGAGCGGGATGCGGGCGCCCTTCACGTTGGGCTTGTCTCCGCTGCTCGATCGTCCCCGTCCGGCCATTCCCTGCTCCAGTCCACCCAACGATTTCAGACAGGGTGTCATCGTCGGGTGGTGGGCGTCAAGGCGCTCACCCGGAGCGTGACTCGGTCGTACGGTGGTTGAACGGCCGCGACCGCCGAGCGCGTCGCCTGTGGACACGCGCGCTCGGCGGGGACCCCGCGCGGCTCAGGAGAAGCCGTCGATGGCCGCGTTCAGCGTGGCGCTCGGCCGCATCGCGGCGAACGTCTTCTTGTCGTCGAAATGGTAGTACCCGCCGAGGTCGACGGGCTTGCCCTGCGCGCCGATCAGCTCGCCGTCGATCGTGGACTCGTTGTCCGTCAGGGTCTGGGCGAGCTTGCCGAATTTGGCCGCCAGCTCCTTGTCCTCGGTCTGCTTGGCGAGGGACTGCGCCCAGTAGAGCGCGAGGTAGAAGTGGCTGCCGCGGTTGTCGATCTCGCCGACCTTGCGCGCCGGGCTCTTGTTGTTCTCGAGGAACAGGCCGACCGCCGTGTCCAGCGCCTTGGCGAGCACCTTGGCCTTGGCGTTGTTGGTCTTGTTGGCGAGGTCCTCGATCGAGACCTGCAGCGCCAGGAACTCACCGAGCGAGTCCCAGCGCAGGTAGTTCTCTTTCTGCAGCTGCTGGACGTGCTTCGGCGCCGAGCCGCCGGCGCCGGTCTCGTACAGGCCGCCGCCGGCCAGCAGCGGCACGATGGAGAGCATCTTGGCGCTGGTGCCCAGCTCCAGGATCGGGAACAGGTCCGTCAGGTAGTCGCGCAGCACGTTGCCGGTGACGCTGATGGTGTCCTTGCCCTCCTTCATGCGGCCGAGCGTGAACTTGATCGCCTCCACAGGGCTCTTGATCGGGAGCTCCAGGCCCTTGGTGTCGTGCTCGGACAGGTAGGCCTTGACCTTGGCGATCAGGTTCTTGTCGTGGGCGCGGTTCTCGTCGAGCCAGAACACCGCCGGGGAGCCCGTGGCGCGCGCGCGGGAGACGGCCAGCTTGACCCAGTCCTTGATCGCGATGTCCTTCGTCTGGCAAGCGCGGAAGACGTCGCCGGCCTCGACCTCCTGCTCCAGCAGGGCGTTGCCGGAGGCGTCGACGACGCGCACCGTGCCGCTCTCGGCGATCTTGAAGGTCTTGTCGTGTGAGCCGTACTCCTCCGCGGCCTGCGCCATGAGCCCCACGTTCGGCGAGGTGCCCATCGTGCGCGGGTCGAACGCCCCGTGCTGCTTGTGGAACTCGATCGTGGCCTGGTAGATGCCGGCATAGGAGCGATCGGGGATCGTGAACTTGGCGTCGTAGAGCTTGCCATCCGTGCCGTACATCTTGCCGCTGGAGCGGATGGCCGCCGGCATCGAGGCGTCGATGATCACGTCGGAGGGCACGTGCAGGTTGGTGACGCCGCGGTCGGAGTCGACCATGGCCAGCGTCGGGCGTTGCTCGTAGACGGCCTTGATGTCCGCCTCGATCGCCGCCTTCTCGTCTGCCGGCAAGCCCTGGATCTTCGTGTACAGGTCGCCGATGCCGTTGTTCGGGTCGAAGCCAACCTTGGCCAGCGTGGCCGCGTGCTTCTCGAGCGCCTCGGCATAAAACACGCTGACGGCGTGCCCGAAGAGGATCGGGTCGCTGACCTTCATCATCGTGGCCTTGAGGTGCAGGGAGAACAGCACTCCCTGCTTCTTCGCGTCCGCCACCTGCTCGGCGTAGAACGCGCGCAGGGCCTTGGCGCTCATCACGCTGGCGTCCACGACCTCGCCCGCCTGCACCTTGACGCTCGCCTTGAGCACGGTCGTCTTGCCGCCGGCCACGAGCTCGATCTTCAGCTCCTGCGCCTTGTCGACAACGACGGACTTCTCGCTGCCGTAGAAGTCACCGCCCGACATATGAGCGACGTGGCTCTTCGAGTCGCGGCTCCACGCGCCCATCGAGTGCGGGTGCTTCTTGGCGTAGTCCTTGACGGCGGGCGAGGCGCGACGATCGCTGTTGCCCTCGCGCAGGACGGGGTTCACGGCGCTGCCGAGCACCTTGGCGTAACGCGCCTTGACCGCCTTCTCCTCCTCCGTCTTCGGATCGGAGGGATAGTCCGGCACGGCATAGCCCTGCTGCTGCAGCTCCTTGATGGCGGCCACGAGCTGCGGAATGGAGGCGCTGATGTTCGGTAGCTTGATGATGTTGGCGCTCGGCGTCTTGGCCAGCTCGCCGAGCTCCGCCAGGTGGTCGCCTAGCTTCTGGCTGTCCGTCAGGCGCTCGGGGAAGTTGGCGAGGATGCGGCCCGCCAGGGAGATGTCGCGCGTCTCGACCCGGACCCCGGCGGCCTTCGTGAACGCCTCGACGATCGGGAGGAGCGAATAGGTGGCCAAGGCCGGCGCCTCGTCCGTCTTCGTGTAAATGATGGTAGAATTTTGCGTTTCCACTGTTTTCTCGAGGGTTGAACGGGTCGGGATTGTTGGAAAGGTTTCGCCCGGTGCCAAGGGCCCGTCGCACCGGCACAATGCCTGGCACCGAAATTTGCGCAAGCCCCTGGCTCCAGGCCGAGGCGCCGCCGACCTGGCCCGCCGGATGCACGAGCGGCGGGCCGTGGCAGAGCCGCCGCCGAAGCGCGGCGCAGCGCGTAAGTAGAAGAAGCCGGCTCGCTGCGCGATGCGGTGTGCGCGACGAGCGGATCGGGCGCCATCGTGAGCGTCAGATGGCGAGGTCGCGGGGGCTCTGGAGCGCATTCGGGCGCGACGCAGCGCGCCAAAAGCGGCGCACATGCCGTAGTGAGGAGGGCCTGGGCGCAGATCAGCCGCCGCCGCTGGCGGGGGCCGCCGCGATAGGCAGCGTGACGAAGAACGCGCTGCCCCGTCCGACGCTGGACTCGGCCCAGATCCGGCCGTCGTGAGCCTCGACGATCCCCTTCGCGATGGAGAGCCCGAGCCCGGTGCCCGCGCGGGCGGTGGGGCGGGCCTGCCAGAAACGATCGAAGATCAGGGGGATGTCCTCTTGTGCGATCCCGAGCCCGGTGTCCGTCACGGAGAGCATCACCTCGTCGCCGAGGGCTCGTGCCCGGACGGTGATCTCCCCGTGCGTGGGCGTGAACTTGACGGCGTTCTCCAGGAGGTTCGAGAGGACTTGCTGGAGCCGCACCGGATCGGCGGAGACGGCGGGGAGGTCGGCCGCGAGCTCGCTCGTGAGGCGCAGGAGCTTGGCCGCCGCGAGCGGCCGGATGGCGTCGACCGCGTCGCCCACGAGCGGCGCGAGCGAAACCGGGCGCCGCTCGACCGAGAGACGCCCGGCCTCGATGGCCGCGGCGTCGAGCAGGTCCCGGATGAGACGGCTCATCCCCTCGGCGCATCGCTGGATGACGTCGAGTCGCTCGCGCGACCTTCCGCTGGAGTCCGGCACCGGCGCACTCCTCAGAAGCTCGATGCTCATGATCATCGCGCTCAGAGGGGCCTTGAGGTCGTGAGAGACGATGGCGAGGAGGCCCTCTCGCGCGCGCGTGGCGGTCTGAGCCTCCTGGTAGAGCTGCGTCGCGCGCTCGGCGAGCTGCTGCTCGCGGAGCCCGGCGAGGACGAGCGCCTCGTTGGCCTGTCGCACCTCGGCGGCCAGCTGGGCCAGCTCGATGCGCGCCGTCACCTGCGCCGTCGTGTCGACGAGGCGCACGCAGAGGCCCCATGAGCGCGCACGCCCGTCGAGGACGGGGCACACGACGGCGAAACAATGGCCCGTCCGTCCGCCTGCGGCGGGATAGACGAGCTCGCTCGCGAGCTCGGTGATCCCGCTTCGATGGACGCGGTCCTCGATCTCGGCGAGCGCCCCGGCCTCCTGGAGGAGCGTGACGAGCGGCGCGCCCTTCATCTCTTCGGGCGATCTCTGCATGAGCTGGCAGAGCGCCTGGTTCGCGTAGCGCACGACGTGCTTCGGCCCCCCGGTGAACGCGGTCGGCAGGGGCGAGGACTCCGCGGCGCGGCGCAGGAGGGCATCGGTGCCCAGCGGCGCGGCCCTCCGCTCGGACGGTCTCTTCGCCTTCCGCAGCCGATTCATCTCCCCGGCCTCGCCCCTCCTCTACTCTCCGCCGAGCGCGCGCGCCAGCGGCCGGTAGATCGTCTTGCCCTCCTCGACGACCGTGATGGCGTAGCTCAGCTTGACCAGCCGATCGAGCGCACTGCCGAGCTTCGCGCCCTTCCAGCCGAGCGCGGCGGCGATCTCCTCCTGCGTGGCCTCCTTCGCCTCCAGGAGGAGCTTCAGCAGCGTGTCCTCCTCCTCGGTGAGCCCGGGATACGCCGCGCGCTCGCGCGGCGCGCGCAGCTTCGGCTCCCCGGTCAAGATGCCTTGGTACTGCGTGAGCGGCTCCTTGATCACCATCCCCTTCGACGTGATCGCGAACTCGTACAGCTCGGACGAGTGATGGCTCCTCCGCATCTTGACGATCGAGAACACCTTCTTGAGCGCGCCGTTGATCTCGGCGTAGCGCAGGATGCAGATGTTCTCGGTCAAGAACGAGACGGCGTGGGGGCTGAAGCGCAGCTCGTGGAACGACTCGGTCACCTCGACGGTCATGAGGATGGTCACGCCCGCGCCCGTCAAGGCCCCCATCATGCGATAGAGCGACTCCCGGAAGTCCTCGCGGAAGGCCGGCGCCAGGGCCACCTCAAACCCCGTGAGCGAGTCGATCACGAGCCGCTTGGCGTGCATCTCGATGACCGCCTGCTGCACTTCCTGGAGCGTCTCGTCGACCGAGAGGTCGAGGGGCCGGAGCGAGATGATCCTGAGCGCGCCGCTCTTCACCATGCCGTCGAGGTCGAAGCCCATCGCCCCCGCGCGGGCGAGGTAGTCCTTGGGGTGCTCCTCGAAGACCACGAGGACACCGGGCTCCTCCTGGGTCGCGCCGGAGATGAAGTGGGTGCTGAGGCACGTCTTGCCGCAGCCCGAGGGCCCCGCGACGAGCACTGTGTCCCCGAGGGGGATCCCGCCGCCCATCGGCCCGTCCAGCCCGGGGACGCCGCTCGAGACGCGGTGGCTCGGGTCGACCCTCTCGCTCTCCGCCATCCTCTTCAGGACGCGCGGGAAGACGTGGAGGCCGTCTCGGTCGATCCGGAAGGTGTGGAGCCCAGGCATGGACGCCTGGCCGCGGAGCTTCATGACCTGGAGCTTGCGGACGATGGAGTTCCGCTCCCTGCTCTGGCTGAGCCAGAAGATGCTGTCCGCGACGGTGAAGATCGCGTTGTCCTGCATCTCCGCCTCGAGGTACTCGCCGACGAGGAAGGTCGTCGCCTGCCAGCTCGTGAGATGAAGCGCGAGGCGCTGCAGGAACGATTGCAGCTCCATCTCGCCCGCCTCGCGCAGCACCCGCGCGCGAATGACGGTGCGGAAGGAGTCCACCACCACGATGGCGGGCTCCGTCTCCTTCACGATCTGCACGATCCTGTCGATCACCTTGCCGAGGTCCTGCTGGAGCACCTCCTGGCTCAGATCCACGAAGCGGACGAGATCTCCCACCTTCTTGGCGTCGAAGAACGACATCTGCCGCAAATAGCGCAGCATCTTGAGGGCCGGCTCGCCGAGGACGGTGAAGTAGACGGCTCTCCTCTCGGCCGTCGCGCTGCCGAACATGATCTGATGGGCCAGCGTCGTCTTCCCCGACCCCGGCTCGCCCGCGATCAGGTTGAACGAGTACTCGGGCAACCCCCCGCCGAGCACGTCGTCGAGACCCGGGACCCCGGTCAACAGACGCGTGAACGGCGAATCTCCGGTCGTGCTCATCTACTTGCCCCCCGTGGTGGAGGATCCACGGCCCTCTCCAAGTCGCGGCACCTCCGTCCAGATCCGCTGGACGATCCGCAGCGTGAGCTCATCGCCGATGAACGTGAAGAGCAGCCCGATGAGGTGCGCCAGCAAGGCTGTCGTGCCGTCGATCACGGCCGGCGCGCCCTGGCGCTCGACGCGCCCGGCCAGACCCTCGAAGACCACGTTCGACCTCCCCGGAACGACGGCGGTCTCGAGCCAGCCGTGCTCCGGCCGCGCCAGGTGGACCGCGCGCCCGACGAGCGCCTCGACCCCCGCCACGCCGACGATGTTCCGCAGCGCCTCGTGGAGGCGGCGAAAGCAACCCTCGACGCCCCGCGCGATCTCCTCGGGAGCCTCGCGCTCCCCGATCTCGTGCCGCATGATCCTGCGCGCCACGTCGAGCGCATCGGGGCTCGGGTTCATCACGGGGGCCCTCCCATGGAAGAGGGCGCCGAGCGCTTCACCCGCAGCTCCGAGGGCATGCGGGCGATCCCCGAGAGGACCCCTTCGCCGCTCTCCATGGCGGTGAGCACGCGGAGGCCGTCGCTCGAGATCTCGTACTGCCGGATCGTGCGGTCGTGCGCGGTGTCGCGCATCTTGAGGATGGAGAGGATGCGGTAGAGCTCACTGCGGAACTCCACGTATCGGAAGAGGATCAAGTTCTCGCCCAGGCTCGCCAGCGGAGAGTCGGAGAAGTCGAGCTCCGGGCCGGTGACCTGGCTGATCTCCCGCGTGACGAGCGCCGTCACGTCACGGGCTCGAAGCACCTCCGCGAAGCAGACGATGACGCTGCGCCGGCGCCGCTCGTCGGGCACGGCGTGCTCGATCTCGGCGATGCTGTCCAGCGCGAGCCGCTTCGGGCCGAAGTCATCGATTTCCCGCAGCATCTCGCAGAGCAGCTCGTCCGCGCCGGTGTCGATCGGGATGCGATGGAGGACGCGGACGAGGCCCTGCTCGAGGGGCGTCGCCAGATCCATGCCGAAGGCGCGCACCTTGTCGATGAGGAGGCTCGGCGACTCTCGATAGCCGACGATGAGGCCCTTTTCACCTCGCTGGGCGCCGTCGAGGATGTACTGCAACCCCACGAGCGTCTTGCCCGTCCCGGGGGCGCCTGCGAGGAGCGTCACGCTGCCGCGGGGCAGCCCTCCCGACAGCATCTTGTCGAGCTCGACCTGTCCGAGCGGCAGCCGCTCCTGGTGGAGGCCGCCGTCGGAAGGCGCCGTGAGGGCCTCGATGCGTGGAAAGAGGCTCACGCCGTCGGGACCGAGCCGCATCGTGTGGACGCCGAGCATCGGAGAGCGCCCTCGCGCCTTCTGGACCTGGACGGTGCGCACGGCCTGGGTGCCGACGTTGATCTGGCCCAGGAGGAGGATGCAGTCGCTCATCGTGAGCTCGGGCGACATCCCCGCGCCTGGCTCGAGCCGGCCGCTGCCGGTGCTGGTGATGATCGTGGTGCATTCGAGCCCCGCGAGCGCCACGGCGAGCTCGTAGATGAACGTCCGGATCTGCGCGGTCCCGGCATGGAGGTCGCGGATCGTGTCGAGGCCGTCGATGACGAGGAGGCTCGTCCGATGGTCCTTCACCGCCGCGATGAGCGCGTCGAGCGTCCTGTCGAGCCCTTCCTTGATGATCGGATAAACGTGCAAGAGGAAGAGTTGCTTTCCGATCCTGCTCTCGTCGAAGAACGAGAAGGACCGGAGGTGCCGGACGAGCCGGGCGGGAGGCTCCGAGAGCGTGGAGACGTACGCGACGTTCTTGTTCCAGGACGCGGCGCGGAAGGCGATCTGAAACGAGAGCGTCGTCTTTCCCGACCCGGGCGGCCCCATGACGAGGACGACGTCGCCCTCGGGGACGCCGCCGCCGAGGAGCCGATCGAGGTTCGAAACGCCGCTCTCAAGCATGTGGCCGACCCACCGCTCGTCCTTGACTCGCTGCGGTGCCTCGCCGTCGTATAAGTAAGCCCATCAAGCTGACCAGCAAGCGCCATGTGGGGTTCCCCCCGCTGAGAACCGCTCCGGAGAGCCCGACGGTAAGGTAGCGGTCGGTCGCGCGTCGAGCTGCTGCCAGGGCTGGAGTTGCACGTGCGCGCGGACGCAGCCGGCGAGCCATTCCCGAGAGCGGCCATGAATCCGGTACCATTGCAATGCATGGTGCTGGCTGCAGCCTCCGCCGAACCAGCGCGAGCTCTACGTGCAATACAGCGTCGGCTCGAACGCGACGCACCGCGAATCGTTCGTCGTGGTTCACGCGCACGTGCGCAAGCGGCTCGTCGTCGACTGGATCGCGCCCTGCCTGTCGCCCGCGCCTCGTCCAGTCATGTCCGTCCCCGGTTCCCTGAGAGGCAGCGGTGCAGCTGAGGACCGAGCCTGTCGACGGCTGCCGCGAGCACGATTCGGACGTGATGCGCTGGAAGCTGCCCCGAACGTGGGGAAGAGGACAACTCAGCGTGAGACGGAAGCCGGATTTGTCTATCGGCCCACAAGAGCAGGCGCGAGGTCGGGATCCCGGAATCCAGACAAGGTCCATCAATCGCCAGCACCCGCATCCTCCCAAATACACACTGGCGTCGTGGTGTCCGTACTTCATACTGCGTAGCGTGTGCGTCGCGCCCCTCGCGATGCGGCCGACATCGATTTAGAGTTTTTCTGCATTTTTCTACAAATTTGGCCCAGCTTGGTACCTGCTCCTCGTGCCCAGGTGACCAGGCGGCCCTGATGTCTGAAGAGCGTACGACAGATCAGCAAGCACGGTGTGCGCGCAGGTGTGTGCGCGTCGAACGTTCGACGCGGCGCACGGTTGCTCCACGCGCATCGATGCAACCGACCCCTACCAGCAACAAGGAGGTCATCCGCGATGAATGAAATTTCCTATTCGCCGCTCTCTCTGGAGCAAGAACGTGCTTGGCTGCTCGGCCGGGGCGGAGGCGCCGCGCCGGGCTTGAACGAAGGGGGCGCGGCGTGGCTGGACGGCGAGCTCGATGTGCCCCGGCTGGTCCATGCCATCGAGGAGCTCACGGGGCGTCAGGCGATCCTGAGGACATCCTTCGCAGAGCACGAGGGGCAGCCGGTGCAGGTCGTCTCGCCGCGGGCAGACATCGCCTTCCTCGAGGTGGATCTCGGCGCCGAAGGGCAGCCCGCCTCGGAGGGAGCCGCGCTCGCGATGGCCCGCCGGGAGATCGCTCTGCCCCTCGATCCGGAGCGCGGCCCCCTCTGGCGCGTGAGCCTCATCCGGGT
Organism: Sorangium sp. So ce327; assembly: GCF_051530205.1. Lineage (NCBI taxonomy): Bacteria > Pseudomonadati > Myxococcota > Polyangiales > Polyangiaceae > Sorangium > Sorangium sp. So ce327. The sequence continues at coordinate 9,875,344 of NZ_CP150330.1, forward strand.
GCATTCGAGGCGCCACCTCATCGCGCTCTCCATGCATCCCCTCCTCTCGGATGGCAAACCGAGCGTGGCGCTGTTCTTTTCGGAGCTATTCGACGGCTATCATGGCGTCGAGCTGCAGGCGCCGCCGATACGCTACCAGGACCACGCACGACGGCAGCGGGAGCACAGGACCGCCGAGCTCCTCGACCAGCAGCTCACGCACTGGCGTCGCGAGCTCTCGGGGGCACCGGAGGCGCTGGAGATCCGGACGGATCGGCCGCGGCCCGCGGTGCGGACCTTCGCAGGAGGTTCGGTGGCGTGCGCGCTCGATCAGGAGCTCGTGCAAGAGCTCCGCGCGCTGGCCCGGGAGGAGGACGTGGCGCTGAACGCCGTCCTGCTTGCGGGAATGCACGCCGTGCTCCACCGCCATACCGGCCAGGACGACATCCTCATCGGCGTTCCGCTGTCCGGACGAGACGAGGAGACCCGAGGCCTCATCGGGGCATTCGGCAATCTCGTGACCGTACGGGGCAGGCTGGGCGCGGATCCGAGCTTTCGCGCGCTCCTGCGCCAGGTGCGCCGATCCCTGCAGGAGGGGAGCGAGAACGGGGATCTCTCGTTCACCTCTCTTGTCGAGCAGCTCTCGCTGCCGCGGGATCCAAGCCGCGCACCGCTCGTCCAGGCCATCTTCTCCAGCGAGCCGAGCACGCTGGAGCCGAAGCGAGGCCCTCTGCTCACGCTGACGGAGGTGGCGCTCGAGGCGACCGAGGTGGCCTTCGAGCTCGCCGTCCGCGTCGAGGAGACCGGCGCGGGCCTCTTCGCGCGCGCCGATTACAATCGAGACCTCTTCGAGCGCGCGACGGTCGAGCGGCTGCTCGGGCACTGGGCGGTGCTGCTGTGCGGGGCGGCGGGCGACCCGGAGCAGCGCGTCTCGGAGCTGCCGGTCCTGACCGAGGAGGAGCGCCGTACGCTGCTCGCGTGGAACCGCGGCGAGGTGTTCGATCCGCCGCGCGATCGGCTGCACGAGCGGGTCGAGGCGCACGCCCGGCGCGCCCCGTCCGCGGTGGCGGTGGTGTTCGAGCGACAGCGTCTCACCTATGCCGAGCTGGATCGAAGGAGCAACCAGATAGCCCACCTCCTCCGAGAGAGCGGCGCGGGGCCCGAGGTCCCGATCGGCGTCTGCCTGGAACGATCACTCGAGATGATCGTGGCGCTGCTCGGCATCCTCAAGTCCGGCGGCGCCTATGTCCCGCTCGACCCCTCTTATCCGGAGGCCCGGCTCGCCTTCCTGCTCGAAGATGCCGGCGTCCCCGTGATCCTCACCGAGGAGCGCTTCGCCTCCCGGCTCCGGAGCGGGAGCGGGAGCGCGAGGGTTGTGTGCCTCGACGCGGATCGGGCCATGATCGACCGGCAGCCCGACAACAAGGTGGCGCCCTCGCCGAACGAGGGTCCGGAGAACCTCGCGTACATCATTTACACCTCGGGATCGACCGGGAAGCCCAAGGGCGTGATGGTCAGCCACGCCAACGTCCTTCGCCTGTTCGACACCACCGCCGGATGGTTCCGCTTCGGCGATCAGGACGTGTGGACGACGTTCCACTCGTTCGCCTTCGACATCTCCGTCTTCGAGATCTGGGGCGCGCTCCTCCACGGCAGTCGCCTCGTCGTCGTGCCGCGGCCGGTGATCCACGCGCCGCAGCTGTTCTACAGGCTCCTCGGCGAGGAGGGGGTGACGGTGCTCACCCAGACGCCGTCGGCGTTCCGCCTGCTCGTCCACGCCGAGGAGACGATCGAGCCGGAGGCCAGAGAGCGACTCGCGCTCCGGCTCGTGATCTGCGGCGGTGAGGCCCTCGACGTGACCGCGCTGAAGCCGTGGTGGGAGCGCCACGGCGACAGGGTGCCCGCGATCCTCAACCTCTACGGACCCACCGAGACCACCATGTTCGTCACCTACCGCCCTGTCGGCCTGTCCGATCTCGAGCGGCCCTGGTCGAGCAGGATCGGCCGCGCGGTCCCCGATACGCAGGTGCTCCTCCTCGATCGCAACCGCGCGCTCGTCCCGGTCGGCGTCCCCGGAGAGATTCACGTCGGCGGCGCGGGCCTCGCGCGCGGCTACCTCCGCCGGCCCGAGCTCACGCAGGAGCGGTTCATCGAGCACCCGTTCAGCGACGACCCGGGCGCTCGCCTGTACAGGACAGGTGATCTCGCGAGCTACCTCCCGTCGGGAGACCTCGAGTACCTCGGTCGGGTCGACGACCAGGCGAAGATCCGCGGCCACCGCGTCGAGGTGGGCGAGATCGCGTCGGTGCTGGCCCAGCACCCCGAGGTACGCGAGGCCATCGTTGTGCCGCGCGAAGACGCGCCCGGGGAAAAGACGCTCGTTGCCTACGTGGTCCCTCACCGGACGAGCCAGGGCGACCCGGCGAGCGACGAGCGCGTGCTGGCTCCGGCGCTCCTCGCCTTTCTCGAGAGCCGTTTGCCGAGCTTCATGGTCCCGTCCGCGATCGTGCTGCTCGCGTCGCTCCCCACCACGCCGAACGGGAAGCTCGACCGCAAGGCGCTTCCCGCGCCGAGCGGCGCTCGTCGGGAGCTCCGGGGCGCGCTCCTCGGGCCGCGCTCCGAGCTGGAAGAGGAGCTGGCGCACCTCTGGAAGGAGCTCCTGCGCGTCGATCACGCCGGCGTGCACGACAGCTTCTTCGCGCTGGGCGGCGACTCGCTGCACGCGCTCCGGCTGTTTTCCCGCTTGCGCGGCGCCTTCGGGATCCACGTCACCTTCCAGCAGCTCTTCGCCCACCCGACCATCGCCGCGCTCGCGGCGCTGATCAGCGGAGAGGAGCGCGCCGCGGCGCGGAGCGTTCGGGCCATTCCGAGAGGCGCCCGGGCGGGATCGATCCCCCTGTCGTTCGCGCAGGAGCGCATGTGGTTCCTCCACCGGCTCGCGCCGGAGAGCAGGGCCTACAATTGCTTCTGTCCCTTCCGCCTCGCCGGAGACATCCACGTCCCTGCGCTCGACAGGAGCCTCCGTGAGCTCGTCCGCAGACACGAGATCCTGCGCACGGTCTATACGGAGCTCGACGGCCAGCCCGTCCAGATCGTCGCCGAGGACGCCTCCTTCCGGCTCGAGGTCGCGGATCTCCAGCACCTCTCCGGGGAGGAGCGCGAGGCCCAGGCGGAGCAGCACCTCTCGTCGGAAGCTCAGAGGATCTTCGATCTGAAGCGTGGCCCCGTCTTCCGCGCAGGGCTGCTCCGGCTCGGGCCTCGGGATCACGTCCTCTGGTTGCACATCCACCACATCGCCGTCGACGGCTGGTCGCTCGAGGTCGCTTACCGTGAGATCGCGGCGCTCTACGATGCCTTCTGCCGGGGGGCTCCGGCGGCGCTGCCGGACGCGCCGCTCCAGTACGCCGATTTCGCCTCGTGGCAGCGCGAGCAGATGACCGAAGAGGTCCTGTCGGAGCTGCTCGCCGGCTGGAAGCAGCGGCTCCTCGATGTGCCACCCTTGCTCGAATTGCCGAGCGATCACGTCCGGCCGGCGGTCCAGACCTTCCGCGGCGCGACCCTCCCGTTCCAGCTCGATCCGGAGGTCGGAAGGGCGGTCCGGGACCTCGGCGCGCGAAACAACGTGACCGTGAACATGGTCCTCCTGGCCGTGTTCGCCGTCCTGCTCCACCGCACCACGCAACGCGACGACCTCCTTGTCGGCCTGCCGAGCGCGGGCCGGGATCACGCCGATCTCGAGGCGGCGATCGGCTTCTTCGTCAACGTGGTCCCCATCCGGATCGACGTCTCCGGCGGGCCGTCGTTCGAGGAGCTGCTCCGCCGCGTGAGGGACGTGTGCCTGGACGCCTACGCGCACGACGGGCTCCCGTTCGAGCGGCTCGTCCAGGAGCTCCAGCCGGAGCGCGACCCGAGCTACAGCCCTCTCGTGCAGATCGTGTTCGCGCCGCAGCCGCCCGCGGAGCGCGAGCTCCACCTCGGCGGGATCGAGGCGCGCGCCATCGACACGGACACGAGGAAGACGATCTTCGACGTCTCGCTCTATGCCTGGGAGAGCGCCGGGGGCGTCGCCGGGATGCTGGAGTACAGCACCGACCTCTTCGAGCGGGCGACGATGGAGCGGTTGTTGAGTCACCTCTTCACGCTCCTCGCCGCCGCGACCTCGGACCCAGCGCGCTCCGTCTCGTCGATGCCGCTGCTCCCGGAGCGCGAGCGGCGCCGGCTGCTCGTCGATTGGAACGACACCGGCGCCGATTTCCCTCGCGACCGGCGCGTCCTGGATCTGTTCGAGGAGCAGGCGGCGCGCGCGCCGCACGCCGCAGCGGTCGTGTCCGATCGCGGCTCGCTCACGTACGGGGAGCTCGATCGCCGGGCGAACCAGCTCGCGCGCCGCCTGCTCGAGCTGGGCGTCGCGCCCGAGTCCCTGGTCGCGATCTGCGCGGAGCGCTCGCTGGAGATGGTGGTCGGGATCGTCGGAGTCCTCAAGGCGGGCGCGGCGTATCTCCCTGTGGACGCGGAGATCGCGAGAGAGCGGCTGGCGTTCCTCCTCGAGGACTCGGGGGCGCCGGTGCTCCTCACGCAGGAGCGCCTCGCCGATCGCCTCCCGCCGTTCGCGGGCGCGGTGATCCGCCTCGACGCCGACTGGCCGGAGATGGCGGCGCGCGACGGGTCGCCCCCTCCGGTGTGCGCGGGCCCCCGGGATCTGGCCTATGCCATCTACACGTCGGGCTCGACGGGCCGCCCGAAGGGCGTGCTCGTGGAGCACCGGAGCCTCATGAACCTGGTCGCGTGGCACGTGCGGCGCTTCGCCGTCACCTCCGCGGATCGCGCGACCCTCGTCGCGAGCCCTGGCTTCGACGCGTCGGTATGGGAGCTCTGGCCGTACCTGTGCGCGGGAGCGTGCCTGTTCATCCCCGGGGAGCCGCTCCGCCGCTCCCCGGACGAGCTGAAGACGTGGCTCCTCGCGCGAGGGATCACCGTCTCGTTCTTGCCGACGCCGGTGGCCGAGGAGCTCCTGCGCCTCGACTGGCCTGCTTCCGTCGCGCTCCGGTACCTGCTCACCGGAGGAGACAAGCTCCGCGTCTGGCCAGGCGCAGGGCTCCCCTTCGAGGTCGTGAACAACTACGGTCCGACCGAGGGGACCGTCGTCGCGACCTCCTGTGTCGTGCCGAGCGGCGGGGCTGCGACCCCCGACCCGTCGATCGGTCGCCCCATCGACAACACGCGGGTTTACCTCCTCGATCCGCGCGGTGAGCTCGTCCCGGTGGGCGTCCCCGGCGAGCTTTACCTGGGAGGCGCCGGCGTCGCCCGCGGGTACCTGAACCGGCCCGAGCTCAACGAAGCGAGGTTTCTCCCCGACCGGTTCGCGGACGAGCCGGGCGCGCGCATGTACCGCACCGGCGATCGCGCCCGGTGGCTCGCTGACGGAAACATCGAGTTCCTGGGGCGGGTCGACAGCCAGGTGAAGATCCGCGGCTACCGCATCGAGCTCGGCGAGATCGAGGCCGTGCTGCGGGAGCACCCCGCCGTGGAAGAGGCCGTCGTGGTGGCGCGGGAAGACGCGCCGGGCAACAAGCGGCTCGTCGCCTACGTGATCCCTCGCCTCGATGACGGCGGCGCCGCGGATCAGGCCCCGGCCCTGCAAGCGGAGCACGTCTCGGCGTGGCAGGCGCTGTACGACGGCACCTACGGGAAGGCCGGCGCCGGCGTGGACCCGGACTTCAACATCACGGGCTGGAACAGCAGCTACACCGGAGAGCCCATCGACGCCGGAGCGATGCGCGCATGGCGGGATCACACGGTCGAGCGGATCCTCTCGTTCCAGCCGCGCCGGGCGTGGGAGATCGGCTGTGGGACGGGGCTCCTGCTCCTGCAGCTGGCCCCGCAGTGCGCCGCCTACCTGGGGACCGATTTCTCGGAGAAGGCGATCTCGCTGCTCCGCCCGGAGCTCGCGCGCGGCACGCTCTCGCATGTGTCGCTGCAGCGCCGGGAGGCGAACGACTTCAGCGGCGTCGAGCCGGGCAGCTTCGACGTGATCGTCTTGAACTCGATCGTCCAGTATTTCCCCAGCGCCGATTACCTGCGCTCGGTGATCGAGGGCGCCGTGCGCGCGTCGGCGCCCGGCGGCGTCGTGTTCCTTGGCGACATCAGGAGCCTTCCCCTGCTCGAGGCGTTTCACACCTCGGTGCAGCTTCACCGCGCGCCCGCGGGCGTGACCTCGGCCGAGCTCTTTGCCCGGGTGCGGCGGGCGGCCCTCGGCGAGGAAGAGCTCGTCCTCGCGCCCGAGTTCTTTCACGCGCTGACCGGCCAGGTCCCGGGCGTGGAGCACGTGGAGTGCTGGCTCAAGCGGGGCTCGGGCGCCGACGAGATGACGCGCTTCCGCTATGACGTGGTCCTGCACGTGGGCGTGGCGCCCGAGCCCATCGCCATCGGCCGATCCCTGGACTGGGCTGCCTCGGAGGGCCTCGCGGGCGTCGAGCGAGCGCTGCGCGAGGGGGGCTCCGGCGCGCTTCTGGTCCCGGGGATCCCGAACGCGCGCGTATACGCCGACGTGGTCGCCGCGAGCCGGCTGCGGGAAGGGGGCGGCGCCGAGCTGGACCGCGCCGAGCTCGCTGCTCGGAGCGCGGCGGCCGCGATCGAGCCGGAGGCGCTGTGGGCGCTCGGCGCGCGCCTCGGCTGCTCGGTCCGGATCACCGCGTCGAGGACCTCGGGCCCAGGCTGCATGGACGTGCTCTTCGAGCGCTCGGTCGAACGCGCGGTCGAACGCTCGGAGGGCGGCGCGCCGCGGCCGCGCGCCTGGGTCCAGGCGCGGCCCGGGGAGACCTCGCCGGCCCTGTCGCTCGCGAACAGCCCTCTCCGGAGGCAGAAGGCGCGCGTCATGCCTCGAGGCCTGCGCGAGCTCGCCGCGGCGAAGCTCCCCGATTACATGGTTCCGGCCGCCTTCGTGAAGCTCGACGCGCTGCCGCTCACCGCGAACGGGAAGGTCGATATCGGGGCCCTTCCGGCCGACGATCGCGCGAGACCCGAGCCGCGGGCGGAGCCCCCCGCGCCCGCCTCGAACATCGAGGTGATCGTCTCCGAGATCTGGCGCCAGGTGCTCGGCATCGACGAGGTCGGCCTCGACGATCCTTTCTTCGAGATCGGCGGTCACTCGCTGCTCCTCGCCCGGGTCCGCGCGGGGATCCGGGCGCGGCTCGGCGAGGACGTGCCCCTCATGGAGCTGTTCCAGTACCCGACGATCCGCAGCCTCTCTGCACGTCTGAAGAGGGGCTCTCGGGCGGCCGCCCCGGGAGAGGGCGCGGCCTCCGGGCGCGAGCGCGGCGCCGCGGCCCCCGCGACCGGAACGCCCGCGCGGGAGGCGCTCCCCGAGAACGCCATCGCCATCATCGGAATGGCGGGTCGCTTCCCGAAGGCGCGCAGCGTCGACGCGCTGTGGTCGATGCTCAAGGGCGGTGGCGAGGGGATCTCCTTCCTTTCAATCGAGGAGCTGAAGGCGCTCGGCGTGGAGTCGGAGCTTTACCGGTCGCCCGGGTTCATTCCTGCGGCCGGCGTGATCGAGGACGTCATGTGCTTCGACGCGGCGTTCTTCGGCTACAGCGCGCAGGACGCCGTGCTCATGGACCCGCAGCAGCGCGTCTTCCTCGAATGCGCCTGGGAGGCGATGGAGAGCGCCGGCTACAACCCGCTCGCCTACCCGAAGCCGATCGGCGTATTCGCCGGGAGCGACGCGCCGAGCTACTGGATCGAGCAGGTCGGGCCGCTTCCGGCCGCGCCGAACTCGGAGCACCACCGGATCTACACCGGGAACGTGACCGACTCCCTGACCACGCGCGTGGCCTACAAGCTGGGGCTCCGGGGGCCCGCGGTGAGCGTCATGACGGCCTGTTCGACGTCGCTCGTCGCCGTGCACCTCGGCTGCCAGAGCCTCGTCACCAGGGAGAGCGACATGGTCCTCGCGGGAGGCGTCGGCATCCTCACGCCGAAGAGGATCGGCTACCTCTACGAGGAAGGCCGGGTCACCTCGCCCGACGGCCATTGCCGGCCCTTCGACGCCGAGCCGAGCGGCATCGTGGCGAGCAGCGGTGTCGGCCTCGTCGTCCTCAAGCGGCTGAAGGACGCGCTGGACGACGGCGACACGATCCACGCCGTGATCCGCGGATCCGCCGTCACCAACGACGGCGCGCTCAAGGTGGGTTACACGGCGCCGAGCCTGGAGGGGCAGGTCGAGACCCTCGCGCGGGCCCACGCCGCTGCCGGCGTGAGCCCGGAGAGCATCACGTACGTGGAGACGCACGGCGCGGGCACGCGGCTCGGCGACTCGATCGAGGTGGCCGCGCTGGCGCGGGTGTTCCGGAAGGCGACCGATCAGGTCGGCTTCTGCGCGCTCGGGTCGGTGAAGAGCAACCTCGGCCACCTCCGCGCGGCGAACGGGGTGACCGGCCTCATCAAGGCGACGCTCTCGCTGGAGCACGAGCTCATCCCCGGGACGCTCCATTTCCGCCGGCCCAGCCCCGAGCTCGATCTCGCGAGCAGCCCGTTCTTCGTCAACTCGGCGCCGCGCGCGTGGAAGCGCGGCGGAGCCCCGCGCCGCGCCGCGGTGAGCGCCTTCGGCATCGGCGGCACGAACGCGCACGCCGTGCTCGAGGAGGCGCCGGAGACGGCGCCGTCCGGCCCGTCCAGGCGCTGCCAGCTGCTCGTCGTCTCGGCGAAGACAGGCGCCGCGCTCGAGAGGAGCACCGATCGGCTGGCCGAGCACCTGCGGCGCGCGTCAGAGCGCTCGCTCGCCGACGTCGCGTTCACGCTGCAGCGCGGCAGGGTGCCTTTCGCGCACCGCCGCGCGGTGGTGTGCGCGGATCCGGCCTCGGGCGCGGCCTTCCTCGATCGGCGCGACCCCGCCCGCGTCTTCACGCAGGTCGCCGGCAGGCGGCCTCCGGAGGTCGTCTTCCTGTTCCCCGGCGCGGGCGCGGAGCATGCCGGCATGGGGCGCGAGCTCTACCTGCGGGAGCGCGCCTACCGCGAGAGCTTGGACGAATGCGCCGAGCTCTTCCGCCGCGAGCTGTCGGTCGATCTCCGCGACTGGCTCTTCCCCGAGGCGCAGGAGCGCGCCCGCGGGGGCGCGGAGATCGGCTCTCCGCGCTTTAGCGTGGCCGCGGCCGCCCTCTTCTCGACCGAGGTCGCCCTGGCGCAGCTCCTGATGTCGTGGGGGATCCGCCCGGCTACGCTGTTCGGGCATGGCGTGGGCGAGGTCGCCGCCGCGTGCGTCGCCGGCACGCTCTCGCTCGACGACGCGGTCGTGCGGGTCGCGCTGCGCGGGCGCGCGGAGGAGGAGGCCACGAGCTCCGCTGGCCCCGACGATCGCATCGCCGCGCTGCTCGCGTCGGCCGATCGCGCCCTCCTCGAGGTCGGGCCCGGCTCCACCCTGGCCTCCGTGGCGTCGCGGCACCCGGACGCGGAGCGACGGGTCGCGACCACCCTGGCGGGCCCGGGCGAGGGCGCCGGCGACCTCGAGGCGTTGCTCGTCGCGGTGGGCCGGCTCTGGTGCGCCGGCGTCGACGTGGACTGGGCCGCGTTCTCCCGGGACGAGCGCCGGAGGCGCGTGCCGCTCCCCACGTACCCGTTCGAGCGCACCGCTCACATGCTCGACACCACCTGCACCGTGGGCCCGGCCACGGAGCGATCCCTGCCGTCGAAGATCTGGAGTCCGCCGGAGCCGTCGGGGCCTCCCTCGGTCGCGGTGCTCACCGAGCGCGTCCGGGAAGCGCTGCCTCCGAGCTCGCCGGCGCCCCTGAGCCCCGCGATGACGCAGCGGAGCGGGAGCGCCGCGGTCCTCACGGCCAGGCGCGCTGCCGGACAGCTCCTCGTCTCGCTGCAGGCGGGGGCGCCGGACGCCACGCCGCTGTTCCTGATCCCGCCGCTCGGCGGCACGGTGCACCTCTATCGGCCCCTGGTGCAGCGCCTGGGCGGCGAGCTGCCCGTCTACGGGATTCAACCCACCGGGGCGGATCCGAACGAGCCGAGCTTCATGAGCGCCATGTCCGTCCCCGCGATCGCGGCCCGGTACGTGGAGGAGATCCTGAGCGTCAGGCCCGAGGGTCCGTACCTCCTGGGCGGGCATTCGGCCGGCGGCGTGGTCGCGTACGAGATGGCGCAGCAGCTGCTCGCGCAGGGGCGCAAGGTGCCTTTGCTGCTGCTGCTGGACACGGGCAGCGTACAGGGAGCGAGCGACCGCTCTCCGGCGAGCGCCCTGGGCCACGAGATGGCGAAGATCCAGGCGATCGCGTCCCAGAGATACCGCGGCTTCATGGCGGCCATGGAGGACGACGCGCGGCTCCGCGCCGAGGTCACGAGCACGTGGCAGGCGCTCTCGAGCTACGCGCCGCAGCCGACGGACGCCAGCGTCCTGTTCCTGCGCGCGCGGGAGCAGATCAGCCCGGAAGACGCGGCCGCCGTCCATGCCTGGATGGACCTCGCGCGAGGGGAGTTCGCGCTCCAGGTGGTGCCCGGCAACCATTTCACGATGCTGGAGCCGCCCCACGTCGCGCACGTCGCCCGCGCGATCCAGCAGCGCATCGCGGCCGCGGTCAGGCCCGCGCTCGCCGACCCGCTGGAGGGGCGGTCGCTCCGGAGGTCGAGGGCCAGGCCGCTCGGCGCGGAGAGCGTGCCCGAGAGCGGGCCGCCGTCACACTGAGCTGGGTCCTCGGCGACTGAGTTCGTCCCTGGCTCGGCAGGAGATCTTGCCGAGCCCCCGGCCCGGGTTGTGTCCGGCAACCTCCTGATGAGGCGGCCGCGCCGTGTCACCCACGCGCGCCGCCTCCGGCTGTGCGTCCGCCACGCCCCGGCCCCCGGAGAGGGAGAGATTCACAGGGAGGCGGGGAGGCGGGGAGGCGAGAGCCGAGATCAGTCGTTCGAATCAGCAGTCTCAGCGCCGGCTGCTTCGGGTTCGGTCGATGCCGGGCGGCTCGTGGTGCCGGAGTGGTCGTCTTCGATGCGAAACCGGGCGAGCCGCACAGCCTCCGTGCCGCGGCGTACCAGGCGGCGGATCCCGCGGCGAAGCACCGGCGTGTTGAAGTTGACGAGTAGTCCGACGTCCAGGTCCGTCAGCTTCAGGTATGTGAGCACCTGAGCTTCATGGACTGGCAGCAGGTGATCGACGGCCTTGAGTTCTAGCACGAGCTTCTCCTCGACAACAACGTCGAGTCGATAGCCACAGTCGAGCATAACTCCCTTATAGATCACCGGCAGCGGCCTTTGTCTCGCGAAGCTCAAACCGGTGAGCGACAGTTCATGGCACAAGCATTGTTCGTAGGCGGACTCCAGAAGCCCGGGACCGAGGTGGCGATGCACCTCGATGCACGCTCCGAGGACTCGCTCGGATAGCTCCCACAATCTCCCTATCGCCGACTCTGTGTTCATACCCGCATGTCGACGCGGAGCCAGACTCAGTTGCGCAGAATTGACGTCCCCCGCCCCCCTACAAAACGAGCGACCTGGAGGCAGCCGGCCCCGAGCGAGCTCGAACGATGCTATCCATCTCTCGCCTCCGCCCTTGTCTGTACTCTCTCTCGCCTCCCCGCCTCCCCGCCTCCCTGTGTACTCTCTCTTTCTCTGTCTCCCGCCCACCCAAACCCCGGGAGTCTGCACGAGCGCCCCGGTTTGGCGCCAAATCGATCCTGGATGGGGCAACGCGCCGCCCCGACCGCCCCGGCCGCCCCTCACCGCGCGCGCGTTCCGAGAGGCGCGCCGCGGCTCCCCACCCGCTGCAGGGCATAGGCGATGCCGCTCTGGAGCGTCCCCTGCGTGACCACCGCGCCGAGGTCGATCTGCAGACGGATGAGCGTCTGTGCGACGTCCGGGCGGATGCCCGTGATCACCGCCTGCGCCCCGAGCAGCCGGAGGGCGAGGGCGGCGTTCATCAGGGTGCTCGCGACGTCGCCGTCGACCGTCCTCACGCCGGTGATATCGATGATCACGACCTCGGCGCCGCTCGATTCGACCCCCTGGAGCGCCGTGCTCAACACCTGCTCCGCCCGCTGCCGGTCCATCATCCCGATGAGCGGCATGACCATGATCCGGTCGGTGATCGGGATGATGGGTGTGGAGAGCTCCGCCAGGCGGGCGCTCTGCACGCGGATGATCTCCTCCTGGAGCTCGGCGCGCGCGTGCTCGCTCCGCTCCCGCGCCGAGAACTCGACCCTGAGCTGCTCCTCGGCGACGCGCAGCGACTCCGTGCGCCTGTGCAGGTTCGCGTAGAGCACGGCGTTCTCCACCGCGGTCGCCGCCTGCGCCAGGAGGAGCTTCGAGAGCTCCAGTCGGGCCGGCGTGAACACGTTGGTCGCCGTGTTGTTCTCCAGATAAAGAACGCCGTTCGCGCGCCCCTGGTGCACCATCGCCAGGCAGAGGATCGATCTCGGGTTGTGCGCGGCGACGTACGCATCCGCGGCGAAGCGGGGCTCGTGGCTCGCGTCCGCGAGGACCACCGGCTGCATCGTCCTCGCGACGTACTGCACGATCGAGGCGGGGACCTCGTCGCTGCCCTCGACGGGGAGCAGCAGGCCGACCCTCACGGCGTTTGGATCCACGGTGATGGACGCCTCGATCATCAGCTGATGATCGCGCTCCAGGACGAGGACCCCCTTCTTCGCGCCGGCGTTCTGGATCGCGATGTCGAGCAGCCGGCTGACCACGCTCTCGAGGACGACCTCGCCGGCGATGGCCTGAGCGGCCCGGATGACCGCCTCGACGTCGAGCACGCTGGTGCTGAGCCTCGTCGTCGAGGTGGTCTGGACCGCGGCCCGGGCGTGCTCCAGCATGCCAGGCGGCGCCGACGTGAGCGCGATCTTCTGCACGAGCTGCGGCACCTCGGCCTCCAGTCGGTCCGCCTTGGCGGTCGCACCCCACTGCATGTAACCGTGGTGGGCGTCGGTCATGTGAGCGCGCGCGCTCCGGGTGAGGCCGTTCGCCTGGTGGAACTTCCCGGCGAGCTCGCTCGCCATCGCCTGGTCGCGCGTGAACCCGGCCTCCTCGGCGCCCTCGATCGCCCTGTCATAGAGCTGCGCCACGGCGTGCCGGTCGCCGCCCGAAATGCGCGCGATCTCCGCCTCGGCGAGGAGATGCTTGTGCGCGTAGGTCCGGGGGCAGAGCTCGGCCCAGCGGGCGAGCTTCTCCCGGTGCGCCGCCAGCGCCGCCACGAGCCGCTCCTTCTCGGAGGCCGGCGCGCCGTCGCACGAGGCGGCGAGGATCAGGCATGAATAGAAGACGAGCTCGGTCGCCCAGAAGTTGTTCACGCAGCCGGCGGTCATCTTCTCCGCGGCGGCCATGAGCGCGCGCGCGGCGCCGTGGTCGCCGTGGAGATAGGCCAGCTGGACCTTTTGCGTGTGGTACCAGGCGGCCACATAGGTGAGCTCCGGGACCGAGATCATGCTGGCGAAGGCGGCTTCGTCGAAGGTGCCGTCGCTCAGGGTGTGCGCCCCGGCGGTGCCGCCCGTGAGGTTCGCGACGACCTGCCTTGCGCACGTGAGGATGAGCGTCGTGAGCTTGTCGTTCGTCTTCCGCATGAGCGCGAGATCCTGCTCGATCTCGCCGGCCACCCCGCCCAGATCGTCGCCGAGGCTCAGGCTCGCCGAGATCATGTGAATGCAGCAGTACGACGCGTACGCCAGATCTCCCGACTCGAGGCCGGCCTGCCGGGAGCGGGCCAGGAGCTTCACCGTGTCCCGGAGCGGCTCGAAGAAATGGAGAATGCACGCGAAGGTCAGGAGGAGCATGCATGTGATGCGCTGGTTGGGGATCCGCTCGTTCAGCTCGATACCGACCCTGGCGAACTGGTAGGCTTCCTTGTACCGGTCGTCGGTGGTCCTCGGCTCGAAGACGCCGTCGATCAGGAGCGCCGCATAGAGCACGCACGCGTACGCCGTGGTGCTCGAGGTGCCGCACTCCACCGCGAGGTTGATCTGCATGATGAGCGTGAGCGGACCGAGCACCGGCAGCCCGAGCGCGGAGGCGGGCTGCGTCATGTCGGCGAGGAGACGGAGGATGGTCTGCTTCTCTGGATCGGCGACGGTGGGCAGCCCTAAAAGTGCGGAGATCGGGCGGCTCGCGAGGTGGGCCTGCATCGCCTCGAGCTCCCGGCCGAGCAGCGCGCGCTGCTCCTCGGCCGCCGCGGGGATGTCGACCCCGAGCAGCGCGAGGGCCTCGAGGCCGCACCGCACGACCGCGGAGAGGTCGCCGCGCATCAGGTGGAACGACATGCGCAGGTTGCGGACCTGCGCGCCGTCCAGCGGGGATCTCGCGTGCTCGAGGAGCGCGTCGAACAGCCGCTCGCCGGCGTCGAACTGGCCTGTCAGGCAGAGGCACTCCGCGAGCCCGGTGGTCAGCGCGAAGGTGAGATCGTGCTGCGCGTCCCAGCGCTCCGGGCCGAGCGCGCTCGTGCCGGCCTCGAAGTAGCCCACGGCCGCCTCGTACGCCGCGCCGGCCTTCGCCCTCCTGCCCGCCTCGAGGTTCAGGCGCGCCAGCGCGACGCGCTCTCCCGGATCGGTGATCCGCGGCATGCCGAGGTTCATGTGGGTCGCGACCTCGAAGACCTCACCCTCCATGCCGCCGGGGTCGCTGTCCGCGAGCATGAGCCGCCCGATCTGGAGGTGGATCTCCTGCTTGCGGGGCTCGTCGAGGAGCCGGTAGGCCGCTTGCTGGACCCGGTCGTGCAAGAACCGGTAGGCGGCGTCGAGCGCGAGCTCCGGCTCGTCCGCCTCGCCGGTCATCGCCCCGCTCAGCGCCGCGTCGAAGAACCTGGAGTCCGCGCCGACGGCGAGGATCAGCCCCTCGCGGAGCGCCGCCGACAGCTCGCCTGCGACCTCGCGGCGCGGCCTGCCGGCCACCCTCGCCAGCGTCTTCAGGTCGAAGCGATAGCCGATGCACGCGGCGAGCGTGAGGGTGCGCTGCGCGCGCCCATCGAGCTCCAGGAGCCTGCCTGCCATGAAGTCGACGACGTTGTCGGTGACCTTCATCTGCTGGATGCGCGGCAGGTCCCAGGTCCATTCGCGCCGGGCCGGATCGAAGGAGACGAGCTTCTCGGCGTGCAGCGCCCTCATGAACTGGTTCATGAAGAACGGGTTGCCGTGGGTCTTGCTCATCACATGACGCGCGAGCGGCTCGACCCGCTCGGGGTCGCACGAGAGCGTGTCGGCGAGGAGCCGCGTCACGACGGGAAACTCGAGCGGCTTGAGGTCGATGTCGCCGACGGCGACCCCGGCCTTGCGCAGCTCCCCCAGGGTGATCGAAAAGAGGTGGCTCTCGTCGACCTCGTTGTGGCGGTACGCGCCGATCACAAGGAAATGCTTGATCTCCGGCTCGGTCAGGAGCTGCTCGAGGAGCTTGAGCGAGGCCGGATCCGCCCATTGCAGGTCATCGAGGAAGACGACGAGGGGGTGCTCCTGGGCGGGGATGGCGCTGCAGAACTTCCGGAACGCGAGGTGGAAGCGGGCCTGCGCCTCGGTCGGTCCGAGCGGCTCGACGCCGGGCTGCGGGCCGAGGAGGAGCTCGAGCTCGGGGATGAGGTCGACGAGGTGCTGGCCGTTCTGCCCGACGGCGTTCGCGATTCGCTCCTTCCACAGCGCGAGCGCCTCCGCGGGCTCGGTCAACAGGGCTCGGACGAGCTCCCGGAAGACATGCGCCACGGCCGCATAGGGGACGGTCCGGTTGATCTGGTCGAACTTGCCAGCGACGATGTACCCCTTGCCCTGCGCGATGGATTTCTGGATCTCGCCGACGAGGAGCGATTTGCCGATACCGGCGTGGCCGGACACGAGGAGCAGCTCGCTCGCGCCCTGGCTGACGCGCCGCCACGCGCCTTCGAGGACCGCGAGCTCCGCCTCGCGGCCGTAGGCCTTCTGCGGGATCCGGAGCGCGTCCACGTAATCGTGGCGCCCGAGCTCGAACGGCTCGATCGCCGACGCCGCCTCGAGCTGCGTGAGGCACTCGGCGAGATCCATCCGGAGCCCGTAGGCGCCCTGGTACCGATCATCGGGGCTCTTCGCCAGGAGCTTCATGATGATGTCAGAGACGGAGCGCGGCACGTCGGGCGAGACCCGCGCCGGCGGCGGCGGGAGCCTGGCGATGTGGCAGTGCACGAGCTCCAGGAGGTCCTTCGTCGGGAAAGGGAGCTTGCCCGTCACCATCTCGTACAGGGTGACCCCCAGGGAGTAGAGGTCCGTGCGCAGGTCGATAACGCGGTTCATCCGCCCGGTCTGCTCCGGGGACATATACGCCAGGGTGCCCTCGAAGGCGGCGGGGCTCCTCGGCCTCTGTGCCTCCTGGGAGAGGCGGGTGGCGCTGCCGAAATCCATGATCTTGGCGTTCCACGTGGACGGTTCGACGATGATGTTCTGCGGCTTGATGTCCATGTGAACCGCGCCGCCCCGATGAATGGATTCGAGCGTGCTCGCGATGGATATCGCGATCCGGAGCGCGTCTTTGAGGGTGAGGGAGCGCGCCGTGATGAGCTCATGGAGCGTGCAGCCCCCGGCGTCTTCCATGATGAGCGCCAGGCTCGCCCCGATCTTCACGATGCCCAGGACGTGAACCACGCCGGGCAGCGCGAGCTCCTTGGCGATGGCGTACTCGTAGCGAAGCCTCGCGATCTCGGCCGGCGCCGGGCGCTCGTTCCTGAGGCGCTTGACCGCGACAGGGGTCCGGTCCTCGTTGCGGTATCCTCGGTATACGGTCGACGCAGCGGATTCGTGGATGAGGCCTGTCAGGGTGTACCCGGGGATACCGATCATGGACTACTTGTAGAGCGCTTCTGTGCGCTGCATCAAGCGGTCCGCACGGCCATTCGAGGGAAATCCGCCGCGGCGCCGCCGTGCTCTCCAACCCGGGTGCAGCCCGTCCACAATGTGCGGGCATGAAGTCGATCTCGGAGCGCGCCGGACCCAGCGTGCGCGGCGAACGGATCCGAGCAGGAGGCGTCGATCCTCACCTCGCCCCGCCATGGATTCGCCCGGCCAACGTCGCCACGTGCGCCACCAGATCCGGTGGCTTCACCGGCTTGGCCAGGTGCATCTGGTATCCGGCCGTGAGCGCCCGCGCGCGATCCTCGGCGCGCGCAAACGCGGTCAACGCCAGCGCCGGCACGCTCCCCCCACGCTCTTCCGGCAACTGCCGCACCTTCTGGATCAGCTCATACCCGCCCTCGTGCGGCATACCGATGTCGCTCACCAGGACCGTCGGCTGGTCCCGCTCCAGCTCCGCCAGCGCCTCCACGACCGAGCCCGCTGTCCGCACCTCCGCCTGGCACTCCGCCAGTATCCGGAGGAGCAGCTCTCGCGTGTCCGGCTCGTCGTCCACCACCAGCACCCGCACCCCCTTCAGGCTCAAGAGCTCCCCGGCGCGGTGCCATGACGGCCGGCGCTGCGGCGCCGGCGGCGGCTCTCCTCCGGCCAGCGCCTCGGCCTGCTTGGCCGAGAGCGGCAGCTTCACCGTGAAGCTCGCCCCCTGATCCTTCCCCGCGCTTGTCGCCTCCACCGTCCCCCCGTGCAGCTCCACCAGGTGCCGCACGATCGAGAGACCCAGACCCAGCCCGCCGTACTCGCGCGTGGTCGAGGCGTCCGCTTGCCGGAATTGCTCGAATACGTACGGCAAGAACTCCGGCGCGATGCCGATCCCCGTGTCGCTCACCGCGAGGCGCGCGTACGTCCCCTCGCGGCGCAGCGATACCTTGACCTGCCCGCCTTGCCGCGTGAACTTCATCGCGTTGCTGACCAGATTCCACACGATCTGCTGGAGGCGATTCGGGTCGCCCATGACCTGTTCCCCGGCCGACTCGACGCTGAGCTCCAGGCGGATCCCCTTCGCCTTTGCCGCCGGCTCCGCGGATTCCAGCAGCGTTTCGAGCATCTCGACCAGATCGACCACCTCCACGTCGAGGCTCAGCCGCCCGCCGATGATGCGCGACATGTCCAGGAGATCGTCGACGAGCTTGGATTGCGCCCGCGCGTTCCGCTCGATCGTCCCGAGCGCCCGGCCCAGGATCTCGTCCGACGGGCCGCGCATGCGGAGCAGCTGCGACCAGCCGAGGATCGCGGTGAGCGGCGTCCGCAGCTCGTGGCTCAAGAGCGCCAGGAACTCGTCCTTCAGCCGCCCGGTGCGCTCGAGCTCCGCCCGCGCCGCCTGCTCGCGAGAGAGGAGCATCTCCCGCTCCGCCTCGGTCCGCTTTCGATCGCTGATGTCCGTGGAGATCCCGCAAACCGCATACGCCCGGCCCGACTCGTCGAAGAGCGGACACTTGATCGAGATGTACGTGTGGAGCCCATCGTCGTGGGGCACGATCTCTTCCATCTCCAGCGGCCCCCCGGCCGCCACCACCTGCCGGTCGAAAGCGCGAAGCGCGTCGGCGCACTCCGCGGGGAACAGGTCATGATCGGTCTTGCCGACGATCGACCGCGTGGTCACATGGAACAGCTCTTCGTAGCGGCGGTTGACCATCAAATACCGTCCTTCGAGGTCCTTGACGAAGATGACCGCCGTGGAGTTGTCGATGATGGCCTGAAGCAGGTGCTGGCTCTCGCGCAGAGCGACCTCCGCGCGCCGGCGCTCGGCGTTCTCCGCCTCGAGGGCGGCGTTCGAGCTCGCCAGCTCGGCCGTGCGCTCTCGCACCCGCTGTTCGAGCTCCTGGTGGGCACGCAGGAGCTGCGCGTTCTTCGCCTCGAGCTCCTTCTGCGCCTCGCGCAAGCTCAGGTGCGTCCTGATCCGCGCAAGCACCTCTTCGATCTCGAACGGCTTGGTGATGTAATCGACGCCCCCCGCCTCGAACCCCACGAGCTTGTCCGCCACTTCTCCGAGGCAGGTCATGAAGATCACCGGGATGTCCCGGGTGCCCTCGGCCGCCTTCAGGCGCCGGCAGGTCTCGAACCCGTCGATCCCGGGCATCACCACGTCCAGCAGGATCAGGTCGGGTTTCATGAGGCGGGCCCGCTTCAGGGCCGCCTCCGCGTCCTCGGCGGCGAGCGCCTGATGACCCGCGGATTCCAGGTGATCCACGAGCAGGGCCAGGTTGGCGGGCATGTCGTCCACGATGAGGATCGTGGGCTCACGAGCGCCGGGCGCGGAGGCTCTGCTCATGATCGCCGACCGTCGGCCACCACCTGGCCTACCGCGGCGTGCTCCTCGACGAACTCCTGCAGCTTCCGCATCTGGTACGTCCGCGCCAGCGTCTGGAGCTGATCGAGCCAGGGGCCGAGTCGCGGCTCATCTCGCTGCATCCGCTCCGCCTCCGCCAGCACCTTCCGGATACGGCCCGACGCCACAAGCCCCGACAGCAGCGACAGCTGTTCGGCCGAGGGCGGCACCAGCACGTCATCCCCCTTCACCGCCGTGGGGGCGGCGGCGTTCACCGGTTCATGCATCCATTCCACGCGCAGGAAACGCGCGATCTTCTCGAAGAGCAGGCTGGCATGCACCGGCTTCGGCAAGAAGTCGTCCCAGCCGGCGTGAGCCCCCTTCGGCTGTTCGGCGGCGGTGACGTTCGCCGACGAGGCCAGGATCACCACCCCGTCGAGCTCGGGCATCCGCCGAAGGCGGCGCGTGGTCTCATAGCCGTCCAGGCCCGGCATGGCCAGGTCCATCAGGATCAGCGCCGGCCTGTGCTCCAGGGCGAGTCGCAGCGCGGATTCGCCGCCGTCAGCCTCGACGAGGTCGAAGCCGATGGGGATCAGCAGATCGCAGAACAGGGCGCGGTTGCCGGGGTTGTCGTCCACGACGAGGATCGTGCGGCGCTCGCCGCGATACCCGGTGATCGTGGCCCACGCCGGGGCCTCGTCGGCGGCCGCGGAAGAGAGCGCCTCGGCGAGCGTGAGCGTCACGGTGAACGCGCTGCCTTTGCCGAGCTCGCTCTCGACATGGATGGTCCCGCCCAGCTGCTCGATGATCCTCTTGCTGATGGCGAGGCCGAGCCCGGTGCCCTCGCTCTTCGCGCGCAGGTCTCCCACCTGCTCGAAGGGCTCGAAGATGCGCGCGAGGTGCTCCGGGGCGATGCCGGTGCCCGAGTCCTCGATCCGGAAGCGCACCTCGCGCTGCCCATCTCCTCCCTCATCAAGAACGTCGACGAGCAGGGTGACCGCGCCGCGCTCGGTGAACTTGATGGCGTTGCCGAGCAGGTTCAGGAGCACCTGCGTCAAGCGCTTCTCGTCCGCGTGCACGGCGGCGAGCGCCGGGCCCCGCACCTCGTGGGTGAAGGCGATGCCCCTCTGTTCGGCGCGCACGCCGCAGAGATCCACAACGTTGTGCACGAAGGAGGGAAAGTCGAACCTCCGGGGGACGAGCTCCATCTTGCCGGCCTCGATCTTCGCCAGGTCCAGGAGGTCGTTGAGCAACGCCAGCAGGTGCTCGCCCGATCTCTTCACGATCTGCACCCCTTCGCGGCTCTTCGGCGAGAGCTCGGGCGCTCGCATGAGGAACTGAGCGTACCCCAGGATGCCATTGAGGGGCGTGCGCAGCTCATGGCTCATGCTGGAGAGGAAATCGCTCTTCGCGCGATTGGCGCGGTCGGCCGCCTCCTTGGCGATCCGCAGCTCCGCCGTCCGCTCCTGGATCTTGACCTCCTGGTCCCGGTAGAGCACCGCGTTCTCGACGGCGATCGCCGCCTGCGAGGCGAGCACCGACAGGAGCTCCACGCGCGCCGGAGGGAACGCCGACGGCACGTCGCGGTGCTCCAGGTAGAGCACGCCCACCACGTGGCCCCGATGCGTCAAGGGCAGCGCCAGCAGCGAGAGCACCGCGTGCAATGCGAGGTACGGGTCGCCGGCGAAGCGCGCGTCGGACCTCGCGTCGCCCGTCACCACCGGCTCGCCCGTGCGGGCCGCATAGTGCACCACCGCCACCGGCACGTCGTGGCTCTGCCCGAGAGGCTCCGACAGGCCCGCCTCGATGCGGGTCCCCTCCACCCATAAACGAGCCACGACCGAGAGCGCCTCCCCTTCGCTGAGCACCAGGGCGCCGCGCTGCGCCCCCGCGTTCTCCAGCGTGAGCTCCATCAGCCGGCCCACCACGCGCCCCGGGTCGAGCTCACCCGCGAGCGCCTGCGCCGCGCGCACCGCGGTCTTCACGTCGAAATGCGCGCCCGTGGACCCGCCCGTTGTCGTGGTGGTCGCCGTCACGGTCGTTCGGTCGGAGGCCGACTCGTGCATGGACGCCTTGAGCACGGCGGGGTACCTCGCGTTCAGATGGGCGACCACCGCGTCAGCACCCCAGCGCGCGTAGGCGTCGCGCGCCTCGCGCAGGTACATCACCCCGACATGGCTCTTGCCCGCCTCCAGCCGAGACTCGGCGGCGAGCTGGGCCGCCAGGGCCTCGATGTGCAGGAAGCGGTGCTCGCGGGCCAGCTCGATGGCCTCGTCGTATCTGGCCGCTGCCTCCTCGGGCTTGCCCAGGACGCGGGCGCACTCCGCCTCGCCGAGGCGCAGCTTGTGGAGGAAATTGGCCTCGCAGCCCTCGGTGAAGTAGCGCAATCGCGCGAGGCTGTGCTCGATGTGCTGCCGCAGCCGCGCCCGCTCCTCGCTCGTCATGGCGTCAGGCCAGCATTTCGCTGCTGCGAGAGCGAGAAAGAGCGCGATGTCCGTCACCATCGGGATCCCGAGGAGATCCGCCTGGAACTGCTCCGCCTCCCGCATCCTCGACAGCGCCCGCTCCCACTTGCCGACGGCGCAGAACAGATACCCTTCCAGCGTACGAGCGAACCCTCCTGTGTACCTGTCCCCGTCGGCGAGGAGGGAGCGAGAACCTCGCGGCAACGGCTCCTCCTCCAGGAGGCGCCTGGCGCCGTCAGGAGACATCAAGACCTCGCAGAAGGACGCGACAAGCTCGAAGTGGTGTCGCCCGACGGCGTCCCCTGCGCGCTGCACCAGCTCCCAGCGCGCCTTGTGCTGCGCATCGACCTGGCCGAGCGGCAGGCCGCGCCACAGCCGGTAATAGAGCAAGTCGCACAGGAGCCCCCAGCTCGTGCCTTGAAACGACCCGATCTTCAGGCCGGCCGCGATGGCTTGCTCGTAAACGGGGGACGCTTCATCGATGGGCCTCGAGTGGCCCATGTAGATCCCCTTGAGCGCGAGGCACTCGGGGAGCATCGGGGAGCCCAGGCGCTCCGCGGCGCGCACCCCGGGCGTGAGCCAGCGCATGGTGCGGCGATACATGCCCGTCGCCACCGACCACGCGTTGGCGAAGCTGCAGATCATGAGGGTGGCGGCGGGCGTGAGCGCGTCCCGCCGTATCGCCTCGGACACGATGCGGGCGATGACGAGCGAATACAGCATCGGCCGGCCACCGTAGATCGCGCAGAGCTGCGCCTGCGTCATCAGGGCATCGATGAGCCGGTGCTCCAGCGACGGATCGACCTGCATTCGATCGAACCCGTCCGGCTCGTGATCGAGCCATTGATCCAGCGCGGTGGACTCTCGCAGGAGCGCGACCTGGCACGCCTCATCCGTGTCGGGGAACGTGATGCCCTGCTTCGCGAGGGCGGCCATCCCGAACCCGATTCCCCGCGTGTACTGGCCCGTGGCGACGCAGCAGCGCGTGCGGATCTCCTGCGCCGAGAGCCAGGCGACCTCCGGAAGAGGCCTGTCCAGCAAGGCGAGCGCCCGCGCCTCGACGTCGTCGAACTCCCGCAGCAGGTAGGCGGCCTCCAGGCGCTCGAGCCCGATCTCCACCGACAGCGCGCGCTCCTGCTCCCAGGCCCGCTCGCCGAGGAGCGCCTGGGCGCTGTCCAGCAGGTTGGCCATCAACCGGTACGAGCTCGCCGCCATCGCGGCGCGCGCGGCCTCCAGGTTCAGCCGCGCGAGCTCCTTGCGCTCCTCGACGGACTCGAGCCGCGCCGCGCCCAGGTTCAGGTGCCGCACGAGCTCCAGGAACTGCGGGGCCGTCCCCCCCTCGGCACGATGACGCGCCTGGAGCCGGCGGCCGATCTCGAGGTGCGCGAGCACC
Organism: Sorangium sp. So ce327; assembly: GCF_051530205.1. Lineage (NCBI taxonomy): Bacteria > Pseudomonadati > Myxococcota > Polyangiales > Polyangiaceae > Sorangium > Sorangium sp. So ce327. Next base: position 9,898,288 of record NZ_CP150330.1, read on the forward strand.
CGCTGCTCCGGCGAGATCCGCTCATAACTCGCCTGCTGCACGCGGTCGTGCAGGAACCGGTACGCCGCGTCCATCGCCGCGGCGCCGATGACCCCGAGCGCCTGCGCTGGGCGGTAGGCCCCATCGACCGGCACCACGAGCTCTGCGTCCAGCGCCGGCCATAACGCCCCCGTCACGCGGGCGCGCTCCCACCCGCTGAGCCGCTCCAGGTCGTGCAGGTGGAACGTGTGGCCTGCGCAGGCCGCGAGCCCGAGGAGTTGCTGCGTCGGCTCGGGCATCTCACGCACCTTGCCGGTCAGGAGCGCCACCACGTTGTCGGTGACGCCCGCCTTCTCCAGCGACGATTGCTCCCACCGCCACGCCCCGGTCTCCGGGTCCCTCACCACCTGCTTCTGCCGGTGCAGGGAGAGCAGCAGCTGCTCCAGGAAGAAGGGGTTTCCGCGGGTCTTGCGCGAGAGCACGCGCGCCAGCGGCTCCACCCGCGCGGGCTCGCTCTCCAGCGTCCGCGAGCACCACTTTTGCACCTGCTCTGCCGACAGCGGGCCCACCGTCATCCGCGAGACGCTGGCCTCGCTCTTTTCCACCGCCTCAACGAGCTTCCACAGCGGGTGCTCGGGCGGCGCCTCGTTGTCGCGGTACGCCGCGATCACCAGCAGAGATTTGCGCTCCACGTCCGTCAGCAAGGTCTGCAGGATGATCAGCGTGGCGCTGTCGGCCCATTGCATGTCGTCCAGGAACATCACGAGCGGCGGGTTCGGCGCCGTGACGGCTCGCACGAAATTCAGCCACGTGAGCTTCTGCCGGTTGAGCACCTGCTCGCCCTCCACCGGCGGCACCGGCGGCAGCTTGCCCATCACCAGGTCGAGCTCCGGCACCACGTCCGCGATGAGCCGCGCGTTGTCCCCGACCTCGCGCCGGATCCGCTCCTGCCAGGCCTCGAGTACCGCCTCCGAGCTGGAGAGCCACTGGCGCATCAGCGCCCCGAACGCTTGCGCCAGCGCCGCATAAGGCGTCGACCGCGCGAGCTGATCGTGTTTTCCCGCGATCAGGAGCCCGCGCCCCGCCTGGGCGATATCCCTGTAGACGGTGCGCACCAGCGCCGTCTTGCCGATGCCCGAGGGGCCGCCGACGAGCAGGAGCTCCGTCATGCCCTGCGCGGCGCGCGCAAAGGACTCGCCCACCCGCTCGACATCGCGCTCCCGCCCGACCAGCACCTGCGGCAACCGGAGCTTGCGCGAGAAGTCCTTTCTTCCCAGGCCGAACGGCTCGACCGTGCCCCGCTCGTCCCATTGACAGAGGGCCTCCTCCAGATCCTCGGCGGCGCCGCGGGCCGTCTGGTAGCGCCGCTCGGGATCCTTGGCCAGGAGCTTCGCGATGATGGCTGCCACGGCGCTCGGCACCTCCGGGGCGACGGCGTCGAGCGGAGGCGGGTCCTTGGCCAGGTGCGCGTGCACCAGCGAGAGCGGATCGCGCTCCGTGAACGGCAGCCGCCCCGACATGACCTCGAAGAGCGTCACCCCCAGCGAGTACAGGTCCGTGCGCGTATCGAGCGCGCGCGCCGTGCGCCCCGTCTGCTCCGGGGAAATATAGACGAGCGTCCCCTCCAGCGCCTCGGGAATGCTCGCCTCGGTCGCCTCCTGGGACAGCAGCGAGGCGATGCCGAAGTCGAGCAGCGTGACCCTCTCGCACGCCTCGTCCACCAGCACGTTTTGCGGCTTGATGTCCTTGTGCATCACGCCGGCGGCGTGCACGCCCTCGAGCACCCGTGACAGGAGCCGGCCGAGCCGCAGCGCTGCCCCGACCGGCACGCGCCCCTGCCTGGCGAGCAGTCGATCGAGCGACCCGAGGCCAGGATCCTCCAGCACCAGGGCCGCAGAGCCGCCCCGCTGCTCCAGCGCCCGTGCGCGCGCCACCCCGGGCACCTCTGCGAGCTGCGTCAGCACCTGGTGCTCGTGGATCAGCCGCCCCATCACGCGCGGACTGGCCACCTCGGCCACCGGGATCTTGATCGCCACGCGCGCCCCCGAGGGGACATGGACCGCGCGCCATACCCGTGTCTCGGTGCCGTCGTAGATTACCTTTTCCAGCGTGTAATCCCGCAGCTCCATCATTGCCCCCCTCACATCCTTCAGGGGCGCTGCTGTCGGGGCCTCATCGTAGTGTCGAGCAGGACGGAATGCGACCAGCGATCCTCCCTGTGGGGATTTTTTCGGGCGACCTCTGCTGCGCGACAAGGCAGTGGTCGTCTCCGCGCTGATCGGCGACCGAGCGGGTTCCTTCGCGAGCTGTCCCCCCGCACCCGTCAGCTCGTCAGGCACCATGAGCGCCGAACCAAACCGGACCGAGCCATCGTGCGCTCGAGGAGTCGCACGCCGAGCGACGCCTCGAGGCGGGCCACACGCTGGCTGAGCGTCGAACGCGGCGGCCGCAGCGCCTTCGCCGCCGCGCTGAAGCTCCCGAGCTGCACCACCTCCACGAACGTCGCCATCGCGTCGAAATCGAACATTGTGCAGCCTGGTCGAACAGGCCATTCGCCCGCCGCTACCTGGTCAAGCGCAGCGGGAGAACCTACCCTCGTCGTTGACGTTGCCACGGCTGGCAGCGAAGAAATGGAGAGCTCCGAGCTCGGCTGAGAGATGCGCTACCGGCCATTGCCATCCACGAGGTACCGCGATGCAAGACGAAATGCAGGTTGAGGAGTGGGGAGAGCTATTCGTTACACGCAAGTGCTGCGGCGCCGGCACGTGCCGGAACTTCGCGCCGGAGCTCCTCGGCGAGGTGGTGCCGGCCAGCGACCTCCGGGGAGGCCGCCGCCTCTCGGTGCTGCCGGGCTCCCACGAGCAGGGCGCCTTCACGGGTGTGCTGCGGCAGCCGCGGAGCAAGGAAGAGCTGATGGCGGCGCGGACGGCGGTCGCGGCGTGCCCGTTCGGCGCCATCACGCTCAAGCCGGGCGCGGCGCCGGTTCGCCGGGGCGATCTCGGGTCACCCTGGCGCGGCTTTCCGCGGCCCATCGAGGATCATGTCTGGGTCATCGGACAGCCATCCGTCAAGAACTTCGGCGCCGTGTCCTATTTCATCGAGCGCGACGGAGGCGGGGTGCTGATCGATCCCCCGAGGCCGAGCGAGGAGGTCTTCCGCTGGCTCGCGGAGCACGGCGGCGTGCGATGGCTCTTGCTGACGCACCGGGACCATACGAACCACCACGCCGAGTTCGCCAGCCGCTTCCCGGGTTGCCGCCGCATCCTCGGCGCCGCGGACGTGAACCTCCGTGAGACCAAGTACATGCCCTCGACCGGCGACGTGGAGATCAAGCTCGGGAACGAGCTCGGCCCGCTCTCGCTCGAGGGGGAGCCGCTCTCGAGAGAGGCGGCCAGAGAGGCCGAGCTCATGCTATTGCCGCAGCCCGGGCACACGCCGGGCTCGTTATGCCTCCTCTATCGAGGCCGCTTCCTGTTCACCGGCGATCACCTGAGCTACTCGCGCTTCCTGGGTCAGCTCGTGGCGCACCGACTGCAATGCTGGGAGGATTGGGAGCGCCAGATCCGCTCGGTGCGGTATCTGCTCGCCGCGGCGGAGGCCGGGTGGCTGAGGTTCGCGTGGGTGTTGCCGGGTCACGGGGAATGGGCCCGCCTGCCGGGCGAGGGGAGCGCGGCCGAGACGGCCGCCGAGCTCCGCCGCGTCATCACGTCGATGGAGCAGAAGCCGAAGGGGCATACCCCGCTGGGCCGCTGGATCATGTACGTTCAGAGCCGGATGGCGCCCGAGAAGCCGCTCGGGCGCGCCATGCGCGCGGTCGGCGGCGGGAGCGACGCCTGGGTCTTGCCGCGCGGCTCGCGGAGCTCGCTCCCCGATTTCGATCCCGACAAGACGGGGGCCGCCCTGCGCCGGCTCTATCTCCTCGGCGCCGCCGCGCTCCTGGCCGCCGCCGGGACCGCATGGCTCACCGCGCGCCGGGACATGAGCGCCCTTTCTGGTCGCTCCTAGGACGCTAATCCCACGGCTTCTCCCCGTCAGCGGTTGTCCGCGCGCGCATCCAACTTCATCGAGCCGGCGATCTGCCTCGTTGTCACGTTGAACCGATTGAAGAGGTTGACCAGCCCGATGTGCAGGGTCAGCGCCGCGAGCGCCGGCTCGTCGTAATGCCGCGCGGCCTCCTCCCAGACGGCGTCGGGCACCGGATCCGCGCGGTCGCTGAGCCTCGTCGCGGCCTCGGCGAGCGCCAGCGCGGCGCGCTCCGCGTCGGTGAAATAGGGCGCCTCGCGCCACGCCGCCACGGCGAACATGCGCTCGTCGGTCTCGCCCGTCTTCTTCATCTCGCGCGCGCCGATGTCGACGCAGAAGCCGCACCCGTTGACCTGGCTCACCCGCAGGTGGACGAGCTCGAGCGTCCGCGCCGGCACACCGCTCTTCTTCACCGCGCCGACCAGGGCGTAGATCGGCTGCATGACGTCGGGGATGACCATCGCGGGGTTCTTCATCCGTGCTTTCAGCATGTTCGTGCTCCTCTCGAGGCGTTCGGGTGTGCTCGCCAACGGTGACGGCGCGCGGAACGTCCGTTCGCGTCGTCACATCGGCTAGGGTTCGTCCGTCACAGCCATGACGAAGCACGACGAGGGAGTGTGACCGATGGATGAAAATAGTTGGCTGGCGGAGCGGTTCGAGGCCCACCGGGCCCATCTGCAGGCCGTGGCGTACCGGATGCTCGGCTCCCTGAGCGAGGCGGAGGACGCCGTGCAGGAGTCCTGGCTGCACCTGAGCCGCGCCGACACGAGCGGCGTCGAGAACCTGGGCGGGTGGCTGACGACGGTCGTGGCGCGGGTGTGCCTCGACATGCTGCGCTCGCGCAAGGCGCGGCGCGAGGACCCGATGGCCGCGCCCGACCCCGCCGCGGACCGCGAGGCCGGGACCGACCCCGAGCGCGAGGCGGTGCTGGCCGACTCGGTCGGCCTCGCGTTGCTCGTGGTGCTCGACACGCTGACCCCCGCCGAGCGCCTCGCCTTCGTGCTGCACGATCTGTTCGCGGTGCCCTTCGAGGAGATCGCCGCCATCGTGGGCCGCTCCCCGGCCGCGGCGAGGCAGCTCGCGAGCCGCGCCCGCCGCCGCGTGCAAGGAGCACCCCCGTCCCCGGACGCCGACGTCGGCCGCCAGCGCGAGGTCGTCGACGCCTTCATCGCGGCCATGCGCGGCGGCGACTTCGACGCGCTCGTGGCGATCCTCGATCCGGACGTCGTGGTCCACTCCGACGCCACGGTCGAGCCCCCGGCCGGGGGCGAGATCCGCGGGGCGCGCGCGTGGGCCAAGCAGGCGATCCCCGCCGCGCGCGGCGCCAAATTCGCCCGCCCCGCCCTCGTGGACGGCACGGTGGGCATCGTCGTGGCGCCGAAAGGAAGGCTCTTCCGGGTGCTCCGCTTCACCCTCGCGCAGGGGAAGATCGCCCGGATCGACGTCGTGGGCGACCGCGAGCAGCTCCGCGATCTCGACCTGTTGGTTCTGGACGGCGGACCGCAGCTGGAGATCTAGAGCGACAAGCGGCTTGAAACCCCGAGAAAAAGCAGGAATTTCACAGGGAGACGGGGAGGCGGGGAGCGAGAGACGGCAAGAGGGAGAAATTCATTTTCTTCTTCCTCCCCGCCTCCTCGCCTCCCTGTGAAAACTCTCCGGGTTTCAACATGATATTGGTGTTCTAGACAACCCGCGCCGGCGCGCGGCGGACCTGCTCTGCTCTGCGCTGCGTCCCGGCGCCGCGTGGACCCGAGCCCACCTCTCGCGGCGGTCATTCACCAACTCATCCACTCAGTAAGGTGTTCCGTCCTTGTGCGTGAAGGCGTACTCGCCGCCCACCTTGCGGAAGGCGAGGTCCTCGTCGGGATACTCGACACTGTCTTCGGGATCGCGGTTGCTGATCTCGAGGTAACGCGCGGGCGCGGCGCTGCGGTTGACGAAGTGATGCCCGTCGCGCGCGCCGGCCGGAAAACCCGCGCACTGACCCGCCGTGAGCACCTGCTCGCCGTCGTCCGTGCGCAGCACCACCTCGCCCTCCAGCACGAAGACGAGCTCGTCCTCGTGAGAGTGGTAGTGCCGAAGCGCCGACGCCTTGCCCGGGAAGAGCGTGGTGAGGTTGACGCCGATCTTCGTCAGGCCGAGCGCGTCGCCGAGCGCGCGCTTCTCGCGCGGCGTGACGCGCGCGGGAAACGGCTCGGGGTACGTCGAGCCGGTGCGGGGCTCGAGATCGCTGGGGTTCAGGGCAGGGCGTTCGACGGGCATGATCATCTCCTAGCAAAGCGGCTGCGCTCAGCGGCCGCGCGGTGTGGGCATGAGCGTGGAGGCGAGCGCCGCGGGGCTCAAGGGGATCGCGGGGGCTCACGACCAGCGCCGCACCCCGAGCCCCTCCCGGAGGGAGAGGGAGGAGGCTCCCGGGAGCGCAGTCACACCGGTCGGGCGAGCGCGGCGCGCGCGGCCAGCAGCGCGGCGCGGCGCTCGGGAACCTGGAGCAGGGCGCGATCGCGGACGCGGGTGACCACCTCGGCGGGCGCGGTCTCGGGGGAGCCGGCGTCGAAGGGGGGCTGAGGATCGTACTCGATGCTGAGCTGGATGGAACGAGCGACGTCCTCGCCGGCGATCTCCGCCACCAGGGTGAGCGCGAAGTCGATGCCGGCGGTGACGCCGCCGCCCGTGATCACGTTGCCGTCGCGCACGACGACGCCCCCTCTGAATCGTCCACCCCCGCTCCAGCCGCGTCGTCAGGAGCCGCTGAGACGCTCCTTGGCGCGCGAACTCACGAACATCGCTCCGTCACGCGCCAGCACCGACAGCACGGCGGCTGTGGCTCGCGGGTGGTCCGCGACGGCGTAGCGGACATGCGCGTTCTCGTCGGTGGCGCGCCGCTCCAGGATATCGAGCGGACAGTCGGCGCGCCACACGATGTGACGGCGCACGACGAAGTCCGGGTCGTGTTCGAGGTCGAGCAGCAGGGACAGTGGACATGTCTGGTTTCTGCCAACGAGCAAGCGCACATAGGAGTCGGCGTCCCGCGCGAGCTGCGACAGCATGCGCTCGGTCGTGCTCGGATTCTGCGCGACGGCGCCACGGACGAAGAGGTCGGCGGAGTCGGCCAGCTGGACGAGGATCCGCTGCGGTGTGAGCGGGTGCTTTCCGATCTCGCAGTGGTTGTCGCGCAGGGCGCTCGCTGTGGCGAGGATGTCCGGCGTCACGCCTGGATGCGCGAACACGGCGCGACGCAACGTTTCGCTCGGGGCACGGCTCCATTGGCGCAGCCACGCTCCGGGACACTCGGGGCGCTTCACGAGCTCGAGCTTCACCCTGGTGTCGTCGTCGCTCGCAAGCACTTCGAAATGCTCGGCGCTCAGCCCGCGGCGCCGCGCCAGACGCCGGCGAACATCCGCGAGCGGGTCGCGCAGCAGGCCCTGCAGGTGCGCGGCGTCGAGCGCTTCGTGGGTTGCGAGCAGCAGACGCACGGCGGGCGGCGGATTGTCCGTGATCTGGGTGTAGAACGCGGCGGGGAAGTCCGGCCGCCGCAAGAGCGTGAGCAAGACGCGTTCATTCCGATCAGCGAGCAGCTGGGGCATCCTCGCGTCGTCCCACGGAAGCGACGCGGCGGCGATGGCGCGATAAGAAGCCAGTCGGTGTTGCGCGAAGGAACGTAGTGTGTCGAGCGGGAGACCCATGCGCGTCTCGGCGATGAGCCGCACCGCTGCGTCGGCGTCGTGACGGAAGCGTTCGAGCCAGTCGCGCGGACACTCGCGGTGCGAGGCGACGGCACAGCGTGCCTGGCTTCCAAGCTCGGCAAACTCGGCGAGCACTGGAGCGGGCACCGGCTCGTTGCGTGCGATTCGCGCGAGGTCTTCGCCAAAGGGACGCGGAATCGCCGCGGCGTGTCGTGCGACCGCGCGCACATTACCGTCGCCGTCGGTCCAGAGCAGGCGGCGGAGCTGCTCGTCACAGCCTGGATGGGCGGCGACAGCGCACCGGACGGGGCGCGTGGGATCACGCGCGAGCTGCGCGAGGACCTCGCGAGGAGCGCCCATGCGGCGGGCGAGGGCGCGACGAACGCCAATGGCCTTGTCGGTGGCGAGGGAGAGCAGCGTCGCGAGCGGCGTGTGCGGGTGCAGCGCCGCCTTCACGCGCAGACCTTCGTCGGGGGAGCGCGCGAGCGTTTGCAGATCATCGGCGCTGAGCTCTGCCGTCCGTCGCTTCATTCACAGGGATATTTAGCAGACCCCCCGTGCCGGCACAGGTCCCTGCCGCAGGCCCTGTCCCTTCGCGCCACGCGGCCGCAGCCAGCTCAGAATCTGGCCCCCACGGCGAGACGGAGCGTCGCGAGCTTGCCCTGCTCCAGGCCGAACCCGAGCGGCTCGTCCAGCGCCACGAGCAGCCCGGCGCGGAAGTACAGGCCCGACGCGGGTGGCTCCACCCCGACGAAGGGCTCGGCCGCGAGCTGCATCTTGTCGGCCTGAGTGAGCGGGAACGCGGCCTGGAGCCGCGCGCCGACCCCGAACCCACCCACGCTGCGCAGCTCCGCCTCGTTGCTCTGCTCGATGAAGAACTCCGTGTCTCCGCCGCCCGTGGGGATGGCGAACATCGCCACGAGATCGCTCCGTACATAGAGCGCCTCGATCGGGCGCAGCTCGATGCCGCCGCGGGCCCGCAGCGGGACGTGCTCCAGGAGCGCCCGCTGCGTGTCGAAATACCCCCGCACGGCCAGCGCCGCCGCCGCGGCCGCCTTCGTGTCGTCGGACGGATCCTGCGTGATGGGGATGGAGGCCGAGAGCCCGCCGACGAGCATCATCATGGGCGAAATGTTCCCGGCGTAGTGAAGTCCTATCGAGGGATTGCCGAAGAAGAACCCCTCGAGCTCCGGCGCGACCGTCGTCGCGTCGTGCTCCCCCGCGCCTGGCTCGCTCGCCTGGCTGCTCCCGTACGCAAACGGCAGCTCGGCGTCGAGGTGGAGCCCCCCGAACAGCCTGATCTGGGCGACCGCCGCGAAGGACGCCACGAAGGAGTTCCCCTCCCACGCGCCGCTCGTCCCGTCGCTGCTCACGGTTTCCCAGTCGGGGAGGTTCGCCTCGATGGTGCTGGTGAGCACGTCCGCCTCCACGCCGAGACGGAAGCCGTGGGACTTGGCCCACTGCGCATCCGTGACGGTCTCCTCGGCGAGCGCTGGCGGGGTGAACGAGAGCAGGAGCGAGAGGGCGGCGAGGGACGAAGCAAGCTGGCGCATGCGGACAGCGTATCTTTTTTTCCGTCCGGGGCCATCCGGCGGGACGATGGAACAGGCAGCCCGGAGGAGAGGTGGCCGCCCGCCGGGCGCTCAGCTGTAGACCCCCTGCACGTACTCGGTCAGCATCTTGATCTCGGCCTCTTGCTCGCGGCTCACCCAGTGGACGAGGTCGCCGATCGAGATCATCCCGACCACCCGCCCGTCCTGGACCACGGGCAGGTGACGGCAGCGTCGCTCGGTCATGACCGCCATGGCCTGCCGCGCCGACGTGCTCAGCTCGACGCAGACGACGCCGCACGTCATCACCTCCGCGACGGGCGTGTCCGCCGGATCGCGTCGGGCCAGGATCACCCGCGTCATCACGTCCCGCTCGCTGATGATCCCGCTCGGGGACCCGTCGATGCTCACGAGCAGCGCGCCCACGCGCCGCACGCACATCGACTGCACAGCCTCGAAGACGGTTGCATCCGGCGAGATGGTGTAGACGTTCCGGCCCTTCCTGCTGAGGATTTCGCCAATGCTATCCATGGTCATCCCCTTCCTAAGGGGAATCATGACAAGAAAATCGCGCGTGCAGCGTGCTCATGCGCAATTATTTTGGCTGCTTTTCACCTGGACGTCTGGCTTCCCGCGCTTCACGGCCGGGCTCGTCCAGGCGTGGAGGCTGCGGCCGGCCTGAGGCGGCCGCCCTTTGTTGTGGAGCTTCGGAGTGACGTCCTCGAACGCGTCTCCGTGGAAGCAATCGCCACTCGCCGCAGGTCCGCGCGGCGCCGTACCTGGAGCGTCCACAGCCGATCGCACATTGCCTCGGCCTCGCGACGGCGGTCCCGCTGTCCGGGGATCCATCCATCTTTGGAGTTGAGGCAGCGCGGGCGCGGAGAGGCGCCACGACCGCGATCGTTTCGCAGACGGTTGCGCGCAATGGCTTGCTCGATCGCGCAGGCTGCGCGCGCGGCTCTCGCGTCGAGCCGGCGGCGCCCAGCGCATCGCTCGGTGATACGGCGCCGGGCCGGCGGCGCGAGCGGCGGGCACAACGCGTGCTCCTGCTCGAGGAGTCCTGACGCCAACGGACACGCGTTTCGGACCTCGAAAAAAGAAAAAAACAACTCACATCTGCGGAGCATCGATGAAGTCGGCGACCTGTTTGAACCTGGCGTTCGTCATTGGCCTCACGCTCGCGTCGCGTTCTGCGTCCGCCGCTGGCATCGCCGCGGATGCGCCGGTTGGCGTCGTCGCCGTGCAAATGCGGACAGGCGGCGACGACAAGCGGGACGACAGCCGGGTCTGGATTCGCGTCAAGCTCAAGAACGGCAACTCTTCGACCGAGGAGGCCTCCGGAGATCCCACCTGGAAAGACTGGTCTTGGGGAGCGTTTACGTACATTCAGCTTCCAGGAAGCACGAAGAGCAATGACATCGCGAGCGTCACCGTATTCTGGAGACACGGCGGGAACGGCTTCAACGGCGACAACTGGAATTTGCAGCAGTTGAACGTCTGGGCATTCGACAATGCCAACAACGAGTGGGTCGTCATGGGGAAACCGTCCGGGAACCCGCTCCAGCGATTCACCGGCAACGACGAGGAGTACACATGGGAATGGCATCCCTGACGCACGAGCCGAGCGAACCGGAGCACCGCAGCTGAGGCACCGCACGAGGAGGCCGATTGGTATCGCGGCGCGCACGCACGCCTTGCGATCTCGCTCGTAGGCGACCCAATGGGACGCCTACCGTCACCGCTCCGCCGCGCCCCCGCCTTCCCTCACCGGTCCACGCGGTCGAGCCAGGCGCGCGCGTCCTTCTCCAGCAGCGGATCCCCGAGCCGCACCGACAGCTCCAAGAGATCCTCGAACTCCCGCCGCGCCAGCGCGTCATTGCGCGCGTTCTTCAGCAGCATCGCCGCCGCCCAGCGGCCCTGCAGCACGTCGTGCCAGTAGCCCTGCTCCTCCGCCCGCGCGATGAGCGCCTGCAGCCGCTCCCGCGCGTCCCCCGCCCCGGCCACCCCGTCCAGGTACGCGAGGTACATCCGGTTCGAGGCGGCCACCCGGTCGTACCCCGCCTCGTCCGCCCGCTCCAGCGACTCCGCAAAGAGCGACCGCGCCCGCTCGTGCTCGCCCAGCCGCACGCACGCGTAGCCCAGGTTGTGAAGGTTCACAATCCCGTCGAACCGCAGCCCGTGCGCCCGGTCCAGCGCGATCGCGCGCTCGCACGCCCCCGCCGCGGCCCGGAAATCCCCCGTGTAGAGCTCGATCGCCACGAGCAGCTTCGCCCGCACCGCCTCCGCGACCCGATCGCCCGGGGCGGCCGCCTCCCAGCGCGACAGCGCCTCCAGCGCCCCGGCCCTGTCGCCCGAGGTAGCCCGCGCCAGCGCGATCGACTGGAGCGCCCGCGGATCGTCCGTCGGCCCGAGCGCGGCGAGGTCGAGCGCGGCCCGCCGCGCGCGCGCGAGCTGCCCCTGAAGGCACGAGACCTCCACGTCGACCGTCAGCGCCTCCTGCAGGAGCTCGCGGCGCCCTACCGCCATCTCGACAACGTCGTCGAGCAGGTCGTGCGACAGCCGGAACAGGTTGGTCGCCCCGAGCGCGCGCGCGAGCTCGATGCGCAGCTTCACCCGGAGCTCCAGCGAGCCGACCGCATCGACGCGCCCAAGGATGCGGTCCGACGCCGCCGGCAGCGACGGCGCGCGGCGCGCGTGGCCGACCGCCTTCGAGAGGATCGCCACCCACCGGGCGAGCTCGTCGGGATCGCGCCGCGCGACGTCCGAGAGCTCGAACGCCCGCGTCATCGCCGCGATCGCCGCGTCGAACTCGCCGCGGCGCACGCGGACCCCCGCCGCGCGCGCCAGGTGCCCCGCCGCGCCGTCCGCGTTCCCGAGCGAGAGCGCCCCGTCCACGGCGCGGCCGAGGTGGCAGTCGACGAGCGCGAGCACCGCCGGATCGTCCCCGCCCACGCGCTCCAGCCACTCGGCCGCGAGCCAGTGGCCGAGCGCCCGGTCCGCGTCCGTCAGCATCTCGTAGGCCGCGTCCCGCACGAGCGCGTGACGAAACGCGAACTCCGGCTCCCCGCGGAACATCGACTCCGGCCGCGGCTCGAGGAACTCGCGCTTCTCGAGCGTCAAGAGCCACGACTCGAGCTGCGGCACCTGCCCGCCCCCGCCGAGCATCGCCTCCAGACCGCCCCGCCAGAACACCTCGCCCATCACCGCCCCGGCCCGGAGCACCCGGCGCGCCTCGGGCTCGAGCGCCGCGATCCGCGACTGCATCATCGCGAGCACCGTCTCCGGCACCTCCCCCGCCCGCCTGTCCGCCGTCGCGCGCACGAGCTCCTCGAGGAAGAACGCGTTCCCCGCCGACCGGTCGACGAGCGCCGCGAGCTCGGCCTCCGGCGGCGCGTCGCCGAGGACCTCCCGCACGATCCGCTCGCACGCGCGGCGCGACAGCTCCCCGAGCCGCATCTCCGTCGCCTCGCGATCCTCCCACAGGCCCGGGAACGCCTCGCGCACCCCGGGGCGCGCCAGCGCCAGCACCATGAGCGGCTGGTGCCGCAGGAACCGGAGCGCCGCGTCGAGCGTCTCCACCGTCGCGCGATCGCAGAAGTGCAGGTCGTCCAGCACGATCAGCACGGGCCGCGCGTCGCACTCGGCCCGCAGGAAATCGAGCCACGCGCGCCGCGCCTGCTCCTCCATCACCGCGCGGTCCTGCCGCGCCGCGCGCAGCGCCGGGCTCTCCGGGAAGGGCGTCCCGACCAGCTCGCCGAGCAGCTCCGTCACCCGCTCCCGCGAGGCCTCGCCGACGTGCCGCGCGACCCGCGCCGCGAGCTTCTCCCGCCGCGCCTCCGCGGGCTCGTCGTCGACCAGGCCCGCCGCGCGCCGCACCGTCTGCGCGAGCAGCCCGAGCGGCGCCGCGCCGCACATCGGATCGCCGTGCGCGCGCCACACCGTGACCGGCTCGCTGCGCGCCTCGACCCGCCGGAGCAGCTCGTGCGCGAGGCGCGACTTGCCGACGCCCGCCCCCGCCGTGACCAGCACCACGCGCGCCACCCCCTCGGTCGCGCACTCGTCGAGCACGTCCTCCAGCGCCCGGAGCTCCCGCTCGCGCCCCACGCACGTCGTGAGCTTGCCGAGCACCTTGCGCCCGCCGTCCTGCGGCTCGCGCGCGCCGAGCAGCGTGGGGCCCTGGCTGCCCGCCGCGATCTCGAAGCGATCGCCGAGCAGCGCGGCCGTCATCTGATCGATGAGCACCGGCCGGCCCGAGGACGGATCCTCCGCGGCGTGGCGGACCCGCGCGTCGAGCAGCGCGCCCGCGCGGTCGATGACCTGCCCCACCGCCTGCGTCCCGGCGATGACGTCCCAGCCCGTCGCCAGCGCCACCCACGCCCCGGGCAGGAGCGCGTGGATCGAGAGCGCGCAGCGGGCCGCCTTGCCGGCGAGATCGGTGGGCGAGCCCGCGCCGGCGACGACCGCGGCGACCGAGCCGTCGGCGAGCACCTCCAGGACCGCGCCGTGCGCCTGCGCGGCCTGCCGGACCTCGTGAAACGGCGTGGTCGGCGGCGGGGCGGGCCGGGGCCTCGCCGGCGGCGCCGGCGCGAGCAGGCCCTCGGGCAGCGCGTCCTTGCTGCCGGAGACGACGGTCGCGTGGTGCCCCGACAGCATCGTGTCGCTCGCCCGCTCGGGGCCCGCGATCGCCTGCGGGCGGGCCGACGGCGGGCCGCGCCTGCCGGCGCTCATCTCGGCGGCGAGCACGACGCTGACGAGCCGGCGCTCGCTCTTCGTCAGCGCGGGCGTCGGCAGGCCGTTGCCCGTGGACATGTTGCCCTCGACGACGCTCAGCATCCGGAGCTCGGCGGCGACCTCGCCCGCGTCCGCGGGGCGCTCCGCGGGGTTCTTGGCGAGCAGCCGGGCCACGAGCAGATCGAGCGACGGCGGGATGTTCGGGCAGAAGGTGCTCGGGCGCGGCGCGGCCTCGAAGAGCACCTTGGCGAGGACGGACAGCGGGTGCTGGGCGACGAACGGCGACCGTCCGGTGAGGCACTCGAACAGGAGGCATCCGATCGAGTAGAGGTCGGCGCGCGCGTCGACGTCGACGTCGCCGCGGACGCGCTCCGGCGCCATGTAGGCCGGCGTGCCGATCGCCGATCCGGTGAGGGTGAGCTCGTACGTCGCGTCGGCCTGGCGCGCGATGCCGAAGTCGATGAGCTTCGCGCTCCCGATGTCGCCGCCGGGCAGGAACACGTTGGTCGGCTTGAGGTCGCGGTGCACGATGCCGCGCGCGTGGACGGCGGCGAGCGCCTCGGCGACGCGGCCGACGAGCAGCAGGCTGTGCTCGATCCCGAGCGGCCCGCGCGACAGCCGCGCGCCGAGGTCCTCGCCCTCGAGCCACTCCATCGCGAGGTAGTAGAGGCCGTCCGCCGTGACGCCGTGGTCGATGTAGCGGGCGACGACGGGGTGCTCGAGCTCGGCGAGCAGGCGCGCCTCGCGCTGGAAGCGCACGACGTGCTCCCTGCCCTGGTTGAAGATCACCTTGAGCGCGACCGCCTGGCCGCTCTGCCGGTCGAGCGCCCGCCACACCGCGCCCATCCCGCCGGAGCCCGCGAGGCGTTCCAGCTGGAAGCGGTTGGCGAGGACGTGACCTGAATGCATGGCGCAAGTATCGGTGTGCAGACCTCCGCGGTCCAGGCGGCCGGGGCGCGCGTGGATCGCGAACCGTGGGCCCACCGCCCACGCGGAGCGCGAGGATACTCATCTCGCGGCGCGGCTACGAGCCTCGAAGGCCGCGGGCGCAGCCGCCGGGCCGGCGGGAGCGGCGGGAGCGCGGCCGCGGCCCGCCCTCGCCGGCCGACGGGGCCGCTCACGCCCGCGCGAGCGCGCCTGTCGGGCTCGCAGGGGCGCGCTCGCAGGGGCACGCGGCCTCGCGCCGCCCGCGCCGCCGCGGCGGAGACCTCAGCTGGCGAGGCGCTCGAGCCGCGCGTCGACCTCGCGCTCGGCGTTCAGCCAGTCTTCAACGGGGTTGTTCCGGAAGCCGGCCCTCTCGGCATATCCATAGGCCAGCTTGGCGATCAGACCGTGGCGCTCCTCGCGCGACAGCCGCGGGCGCGGAGGCGCGGCCTTCGGGGCGCCGGCGCTCGCGCGCTCGGCGGCGCGCTGCACGGCCGCAGAGGGCGTCTCGACGGCGGCGGGGGCAGAGACCGCGCTCTCGGGCTGCGCCGAGGCGACCGGGCTCGTGGCCCGGGTGGTCTTCGTGCGGGCCGGGGTCTTGCGCTTCGAGCTCATCTCGTCGTCTCTCCTTTCGGGTACACGGGTCGACTAACCCAGGTCCGCGCGTACGCACAAATTTTGAGCACGTAGTTTCTCGGCGCCCCCCCCCGCCGCCGGTCGGGATCTCCCTTCCAAGAGACCGTGATTCGCGGTAGAGTCGATGTCGCTGACCGGGTGAGATCACCCGGCATGTGTCAGCCATCATCCCTCGTTGTTCGTCGCCGCCTCGCGGCCGACGTTCATCCGCCATCGTCCATCTGTCGTTCCCACCGTCGTTCCCGTTTTCGCTCACGGCGGCCCATCCCTGGTCGCCGCCTGCGCCGAGGACAGCTCGGTAATCCAGAAAACGGCAGGCGCGCCGCTCGCCGTCTGCCCACGAATCGAGGAGATGCGATGTGGAAGAAAGCGCGGCCCCTTCCCGGCGCACGGAACACCTCTGCTCGTCCGGCCGCGGGATGACGCGCGTCGTCTGGGTCGAGGACGACAGCGAGGTGCGGCTCATCGGCGCCTCGGAGCGCTGGGCGCGCGCGATGGAGCAGCTGCGCCGGCTGGCGGAGCACGAGCGCGCGCCGCTGCTCATCACGGGCGAGCCTGGCACGGGCAAGGAGCTCTGCGCGCGGCGCCTTCACGCGGCGAGCCCGCGCGCGGGCGGCCCCTTCGTCGCGGTGAGCGCGGCGCGGCTGCCGGCCGAGCGCCTCCGGGAGGAGCTCTTCGGCGTGGCGGCCGGGGCGGACGGGCGGCCCGCGGCGCGCCCCGGGCTGCTCGAGCTGGCGCGGGGGGGCACGCTGTTCCTCGCCGAGATCGGCGCGCTCCCGCTCGAGCTCCAGCCGCGGCTCCTGGCCGTGCTCGACGGGGAGCCGCTCTGCCGCATCGGCGGCGGGGAGGCGCTGGTCGCGGACGTGCGGGTCATCGCCGCGACGAGCCAGGATCTCGCGGCGCGCGTCCTCGGGCGCTCGTTCCACGAGGCGCTCCACCGGCGCGTCGGTGGGCTCGCGCTCTCGCTCCCCCCGCTGCGCGAGCGCGACGGCGACGTGCGCAGGCTGGTCGAGCACTTCCTCCAGCGCCAGAGCGGCGCGACGGGGCTCGCGAGCGCCGGGGTCACCCCGCGCGCGCTCGCGCAGCTCGAGGCGTACCCCTGGCCGGGGAACGTCCGCGAGCTCCGGGGCGTCGTCGAGCGCGCGTTCCTCCGGGCCCACGGCGCGCCGCTCGATCTGGAGCACCTGCCGCCGGAGATCGGCGCGGCTGCGCGTCCGCCGGCGCCGCCGCGCTCGGGCCCGCCGGGCGCGCCGCGGTCGTCGCCGCCCGCCCGCGGCAGCGCGTCGCTCGGGGAGGCCGTGCGCCGCCACATCCTCGCGGTCTACGCGGCCCAGAACGGCAACGTGACCCGCACGGCGAGCGCGCTCGGGATCACGCGGGTCTCCCTCCGCCGGCACCTGCGCCAGTACCTCGCCGCGGACGCGCGCGACAAGGAGCCGCTGAGCGATCGCTAGGGCCGCGCGCCAGGAATCCCGCCAGGATTTCTGAGACGACGCGGCGGAGGCGGAAGAAATATCAATGATTTCAATCGGTTCTGTCTGATTCGCGGCCGGGCAGCTCGCCGGCGTGGCCCAACGCGGGCCCAATGAATAGGCGTTTGCGGGACTGCGCCTGAGCAGCAGCGGCGGCGAGGTCCCGGCGCAGTCCTGCAAACGCCTATTCATTAGGGCATCAGGCCGAGCGCGAAGAGGGCATCCGACCAGAGCGGCCAGAGCGTGCGGTAGGGGTGGGTCGCCAGCAAGATGCCACCGTTCGGGAGGCGCCGGACGTGGAACCGGGCGTGATCCACGAGGAAGTAGACGTGCTCGCCCGTCAATTCCACCCAGGTGAGGGACCCGCCGCCGCGGGTGAACCCCTCACCGCGCGCCCTGGCCTGCAGCGTCAGGTTGTGGATCTCCTCGGCGCGCGGCTCCGCGGCGCGCCACGCCTCGTCGGGCACGTCCGCCGCGGCGATGAGCGCCTCGATCAGGGCGGAGCCCGGCATGGCCAGCGCCTTGAGGACGGTCTCGCGGGAGAGCGGGATCGAGCGCCCGCTCTTGTCCGTCGGAACCACGCGCGCCCCGGCCGGCGCGGCGTCGATACGCGCGTGCAGCGCCTCCAGCGACATGCCCGCGATCAACGAGACCTTTTCTTTGTCGTGGAGGCTGACCCACGACAGGGCCAGATCGCGCGCGATGTCGCGGGCGTCCGCGTTGTACGTCGCGCACATCGAGACCGGCGCGAGCCAGGTCCACGCGCTCGTGCAGCCGCCGGTCGAGACGCGCCTGCTCGCGTCGGGCGCGCAGAGGCGGAGCAGCAGGTTCTCGAGGTCGTCCAGAACGATGTGCCACGTGAGCTCGGCTTCCGCATCCACGGAGCGCGGTCCGCTGCCCAGGGCTAGGTACAAATCCAGCGGGAGAATGTTCGCCACTGCTGCAGGGACCATGTGGATGGGGCCCATCGGCTTGAGACGTTCGCTCTTGCCGGTGAAGCAGCGATAGTGGCCATAGAATGAGCGCTGGTCGTCGAGCTCCATGGCGAAGTAGGTTTCGGCATCGGTGCGTCCGAAGTGGGCGCGGATCATCGCGACCGCCTCGTCCACGAAGTTCACGGTGCGATCCACGTCGGAGCCCATCGTCACGCTGATATACATCCCTGGGATGACGAGCGCCGGCAGCGCCGCCGCGAACGCGTCGACCCGCTCTGCCTCGTCACACCAGGCGAAGAAGTACGGCCCTGGTTTCATCCTTGGTTCACCCACATGAGGTTGCTGGGTCAGGGCATCAGGCCGAGCGAGAAGAGCGCGTCGACCCAGAGTGGCCAGAGCGAGCGGAACGGGTGGGTCGCCAGGACCACGCCGCCGCCCGCGAGGCGGCGCACGTGAAAAGGCGCGTGCTTTCGAAGGAAGCGGACGTGGGCGCGCGTGTCCGTGTGCACCTGCCACGTGGGCGGGCCTTCGCCCGTCTCCGCGATCTGGCTCGTCAGCGCCAGGATCTCTCTCGCGCGCGGCTCGGCGGCGCGCCACGCCTCGTCGGGCGCCGCCGCGGCCTCGAGCGCCTCCAGCAGGGCGGAGGGCGGCGTTGCCAGCGCCTTGAGGACGGTCTCGCGGGAGAGCGCGTGCGCGCGCTCGCTTCCGCCCTTGAGCGGGACGCGCGCCCCGGCCGGCGCGGCTTCGACCCGCGCGCGGAGCGCTTCCAGCGACAGGCCCGCGTTGCGCGATACCATCTCCTTGTCGTGGCGCTGTAGCCACGAGAGGGCGAGATCGCGCGCGATGTCTCGGGCGTCCGCGTTGTACGTCGCGCACATGCGCACCGGTGCGATCCAGTCTCCTGCGTTCGCGCATGCGCCGGTCCGGATGCGACCGCTCGCGTCCGGCGCGCAGAGGCGGAGCAGGAGGTCCACGAGATCGTCCCGGAGCAGGTGCCATGCGACCGCGGCCTCGGCCTCGATCGAGCGCGGGCCCCTGCCCCAGGCGAGCTCGAGATACGAGCAGAGGAAGCCTTCCTGGTCGCACGTGGTCATGTGGATGGGGCCGGCCGAAATGTCACGGCCGGCCTCTTCGGTGTAGCAGTCACCGCTGCAACCGAAGAGGCGTTTGGTGGCGCTCAGCATGACGTCGACGCTTGCTCCAGCCGAAGGACCTGCGGCAAACTGGGTGCGGATCATCGCAACCGCCTCGTCCATGGAGGACGTGTAGAATAGGCCATCGTCTGTCAACATGCTAATACGAGTCCCTGGATACATGAGCGCCGGCAGCGCCGCCAGGAACGCGTCGAGCGTCTCTGCCGCGTCACACCAGGCGAAGAACGACGGTCCTGATTCGCTCATAGCTGGGTCACCTTGATGGGGTGATTGAATCCTTTCAGGGTCACCTTCTTGCGCGTCGTCGTGTTGAAGAGGTACCCGTCCTTGACACTATACGTTTTTTCCGGCTTGAATTTCGCACCGCGCGTCACGATGAGCTCGACCTGCTCGACATCCCCCGCGACCCCCTTGTTCCGTAGCCCCTCCATCCCGTTCGACAACTGCTTGAACACATCGTCTAGCTCAACCGGGTTGCCCCCTTTCACTTCGCTCACGATCAGCTTCTGCCCGCGGGACACTGTCACGAAGTCAGGAGCCTTCCCACCGGACATGCCGGGGAGCGACTCGTCTGGAAGGTCGAGCATCTTACGCACGCCGCCGTCGCCGACGCCGAGGAGCGCCCGCTCGTCGCGGGTCATGAAGCTGATCGCCGTTTTCTCGAAGGTGTTGAACCCGGCTTCCGTGACGTGCCCTTTCAGCGTCTTGAACCCGCGGAGCCTCCATACCTCGAACCCCTTGACAACGACCTTATCGACCTTTGCGATCTCCCCAGCGATCCGGATCCCACGCGGCGGTAGCGCGCCGGCGGCAGCAACGCCGTGCCAGATGTGCCCGACCGCCCCGAGCCCGAAGCCCAGCCCCGAGAAGATCCGCTCCTCATCGCTCAACTCTCGCCCGGCCGGCAGGCACCACTCCTTGCCCGTCACGGCCTCGCACAGGTCGAGCGTCGGCCCGACCACCGGCACGAACCCCACCCCGATGCGCGTCGTCGCGTGCACCAGCGTTTGCATCACCTCCGCGTACGCCTCGAACCCCTCGCTGACCGTCGACATCGCCCCCGCGAACGCGCTGATCGTCTGGTAGAGCTGCGTCTGCTCCAGGTCGAGCCCGTCCCCCGTCCACTGGTTCAGGCTGTCCTTCATCTGGTCCGCGAGCGCATCGAACCTCGGCTTGAGCACCGTGTCCACCTGCGCCCGCAGGTCGGCAGGCACGGGCGAGTCCTCGAACCAGTCCGACGCATCCATGAACTGCCGCACGAACCCCGTGATCCGGTTCTGCGCCTTCAGGAACGCGTTGGTCTCCGCCAGCGACACCCCCATCCGGTCGCGCAGCGCGATCTCCAGCGCCGCGCTGTTGGCCCGCCACGCCCGCACGTTCGCCACGAAGTCCGCCCGGAAGACCACCACCCGGCCGCTCACGTCCGCCTCCAGCGCCGCGAGCACCGCATCCGCATACGCTGCGTAGGGATCCCTCCCTTCGTCGAACGCCCCGTCGACCCCCGCGATGTCCGGCACCTCGACCCACGGCACCTCGCTCTCCCCGAGGGCGTACGCTTGCGGGTCGTCCGGGTCCCACCCCTCGGCGCGCGCGTCTTTCGTCGCCAGGTCCGCCACCTCGTCGGCCTGCGCGCCGAACTCGTCCATCAGCCGCGCGAGCTCGTCCTCGAGATCGCTGACGCTCTGCTTCAGGTCGTCGACGAGCTGCTCCATTGCCGCGCGCGTCTCCGGCGCGACCGCGTCCTTGTACCGGTCCAGGATCGCCTCGAGGTCGGTCCGCGAGATCTCGTCCAGCGGCCGGCTGACCAGGTCCTTAAGCTCGGTGTCGAGCTGCTGGAGCAGGTCCAGCTTCTCCGCCAGCAGGCCCACCGCCCGTGCGTTCGCCACGAGCGCCGCGCGCTCCTTGGCGATCTCGGCCAGCAGGATCTCGATGTCGCGCGCCAGCGCCGGGTTGACCTCCGCGAGGCTCAGGTCGAGGGTCGTGGCGCCGGAGAACGCCGTCCCGCTGCGCCGCACATGGAAGAGCGGCTTGTTCAGGCCGAGCGGCTCCGAGACGAGGCTCACAAGCTCGTGCGCGTCGGTGCACCAGTCGTCACCGCCAGCGTTCCGCACACCGAAGTGGAAGTCGTTCGCTCCGAACCGGAGCAGCACCGAGTCGAACTCCGCCTCCGCCTGGTGGCTTTGCGAGCCGTCATCGTGGGTCACCAGCGTGTCCGGAACCTCGTAGGTGGGGAGCGGCGTGTCGTTCACATGGAAGTACGTCCCTCCGTTGTGAGCGAGGAAAGGGGCCTCGCACGACGCGCTGGATTCCGTGCTAACCCAGTCCAGCCTGTACGGCGTGCCGGCCCACGCGAACGAGGGCGCCACCACCGCCAGCACCGCGACCAGCGCGACGAGCCTCTGGAACACTGCGGCGCTCCGGCCGCGCAGCGCAACGTCCTTGCAGCCTCTCATGTCCCCTCCGCGCCGCGCACGGCGGCGTCATACGCGATCGCGGCGCCCTTCACGTCCCCCGCGTCGAGCCTCGCCTGAGCCGCGTCGAGCTCCGCCGCGGCCATGCCCTTCTCCCGCAGCGCCGCGAGACCCGCCGCGATCTTCTGCGGCACCCCCGTCCTGAGCTCGGCCTCCGCGGCGTCGAACCTTCCTCGAAGCTCTGCGCACCCAGCCTCGCGCCAGGACGACCCCGCCGCCTCGCAGAGCGGTCGCAGCTGCGCCAGCGCCAGGAGCTCGCCGCACCGCTCGGCCAAGAGCGGCAGCCCGAGCTTCTCGCTCACCGGCGGCGCCGCCGACAGCGCCGCGACCTGCGCGCGCGCACGCTGCTCGAAGGCGTCCGACGCCTTGCGCGTCCGCTCCCCTGCGATCGCCTCGCGCGCCCCCTCGTCCATCTGCAGCACGCGGAGCGCCTGCCGGCGCAGCGCGATGCCGCCGAGCAGCGCCGCCGCGGTCGCGTCGCTCCGGGCGACGCGACCCTTCACGTAACCCAGCATCGCGTTCAGCGAGCGCAGCGCGCCCGACGTCATGTCCGGCAGCACCGCGCCGTGCGTCGCGAGCAGCTCCCTGTGCGGCGCCATCGCCTCATCGAAGGAGGCCGCGAAGACCTGGAGCGTCGCCGACGACCTCAGGATCTCCGCGGTGAGCTCGCCGGGCGAGCGGCTCGCGTCGCGCGCCGTCGCGAGCACCGCCTGCTCCACGCCGTCGAGGCCGTCGATGTCCGACCGCGAGGCCTGCGCCGAGAGCGCCGCGTACGCCGCCGTCTCCGCCGCCTCGGTCGCGCGGTACGCGGCGAAGCGCGCCGCGACGCCCGCGTATTTCGATCGCAGCGGCGCGACGTCGCTCCGGGCCTGGTCGAAGACCGCCTGCACGGCCGCCATGGCCTGCCTGTCGGCCGCGAGCGCGGCGGCGAGCGGCTCCCGCTCGGCGCTGGCCTTGTCGATCATTGCTTTCTTGAAGTTGCCCGGGGCGTCGACCGGCGCCTCCGCGAGCAGCACCCTCTGGCGGTCCCTCGCCTCGTCGAGCAGCCAGGCGAGCTTGCCCGCGAGCGTCGCCCGCAGGGACTCGGCGTTCCTCGCGTCGTCGCGCACGTACGCGATAGCCTCGTCGATGTGGCCGAACCAGACGCCGAGCGAGTACTCGCTCGCGACGATCTCCTCCGGCGTCTTGTTGTTCGGCCATGTGGCCCACACCTCGATGGGCAGAGCGCCGTCGTTCTCGGCCTGGGCCCACGCGGCGCCTGGCCCCTGATTCTCGCCCACGCAGTGCTCCTCGCCGCCCACCGCCGCCGCACAGAAGCTCCCGAACGTGTCGTCCCCGAACTTCCACAAGCACCCGGCCCCTGCCGCGCCGAGCGCCAGGGCGGCCACAGCGACCGCAAGGATCGTCCTCCGTCGCCTCGGTCTGGATCTTTCGCCCATGCTCATTGCCTCCACCCCGCGATTTTTCTCGCTCGCGCACGCTCGCCCGCACGTTTTCCAGAAGCAAGCGTCCCCGCCAAAGCGCTAGGACATTGCTCGGCCGTGGATCGACCCCCCCGGCGACAGTGGCGGCAGAGCACGCGTCCCCACCGTATAGGCCGTCGGGGCCAGTCGCTGCTCGGTTCGGGTACTCCCACGCTTCCCCATCGCTGCCCCGCCACCCAAGGGAAGCGCGAAGCTCGCTCCGGACGAACTCCACTGCCGCGCCTGACCGAACGAGCACCCCGACATGGGTTCCGCTGAGGAGGGTCATGTGGTCGATCGTCGAGACTCCATCCGCGGTCCCGGTGTCGCCCGCGCCCGCTGGCTCGACGATCATCACGATGCGCCTGCCGTCGCGGGGAACGATCTTGGTCGTGTCGTCCGGCCGGCGTGCCCATCCGAGGACTTGGAAGCCTCCATAGATATCCACGCCGGAGGGCAGCGTGACGGACTCGTCAAAGCCGTCGTTGGTTACGAACACGCGACCGCGCCCGGTGCGTGCGAGCTCGATCCCGCGCTGCACCGAACGAACTGGCCTGTCCTTCGTGCCGGGGTTCGCGTCGTCACCGCCGAAAAACGGGCCATTGACGAACACACCGCAGCCATCGATCACCTGACCCCCGGCAAGCTGCTCGATGCATACCGGCTCTGGGACCGGCTCGCTGGGCGTGTTCACCGCTGGCGCGGTGCCGCAACCGGCAGCGACGAGCGGGAGAACAAGGAGCTGGAAGATCGTGGAACTTGACATCATCGGCACTCCTCGACGGCCGCGCCACCGTGAGCGACTCAACGGGGCAGCTCGTTTGCCGCACCGAAACGATAGATTGGACCCAACGGGCCGAACCGGCCTTTGCCCACCTCGTCGTCTAGGCTGGCGTTTCCTGCGGGACCACCTTCTCCGGCGTTCCCGATCTCGATGGTCGTGCCGGGCAGGAGGGCCAGATTGGGGACCACGTACGCGATGCCGACGGAAGCGCCGCCGAGCCCACCACCGGCATCACCGCCGCGGCCGCCGGTCCCTCCGTCGCCGCCGTCACACGCTTTCCACATGCCAGTAGTACCATAACCCAAGCCCCCTTGGCCTCCCGGTTGACCCATACCGCCTAGTTGGCCCGTTCCGCCCACCCCGCCCCTGCCGCCGTTGCCCGCGACAACCAGCGTCGCCGCGAGTTCCAGCTTGGTGTCCTCCAGTGCGACGATGGCGATGCTCGCGCCGCCATAGCCGCCACCCTTGCCGCCGTCGCCGCCGCAGCCCCCGCTTCCCCCCGAGCCGCCGGCCGCACCACGTTGAGGGCGGCTTGTCGGACATGCATACATGGGCCCGCGCGACTTGCTGCCACCTCCGCCGCCCCCTCCTTGGCCGGCGCCGCCCTTCTTACCGTCTTCACCCCGGACGCCGATCCATCCATCGATGTTGAGGTACCCTTCACCCGTCGCGCCGCCGCCGCGACCACGGTCGGCGCCCTCCGCGCCGTCTGTCCCGTCTTCGCACCTCATGCTGTTGGCCCCGGTTCCTCCAAGGCCTTTGCCCTCGGGATTTTCCGCGGGCTCGGGCTGTCCTCGCGTGCCATCGCCACCGCCTTTAAGCCCGCCGTCGCCGCCGTATCCGCCCGTCGACTCGATGCCGTCGTCGCACATGTTGGCCACCGGAAGGGCGCCCACGGCGGCGTCCGTGGTGCAGGCGTCCACGCCGTCGTTCCCCACCAGGCCGTCCGGCGCCCGCTCGGTGTCCGCGTCCTCTCCCGGCTCCCCGTCTTTGCCGTCGCCCGCGAGAATGACGCTCTCCCGCACGCTCGCCCTGGCCCCCGTGCTCAGAACCATCCCGATCGACGACTTGCCATCGCGCGCCGAGGCGTCCGCCGCCACGACGCGCACGCCGGCGATCACCGACGTCGCGTCGTTCCCCGCGAGCGCCGCCCCCTCCTCCCCGAGGATCCGCAGCGGGATCCCCCTCGGCGGCGCGATGATCGTCGGGTGATCCGGCCCTTCGAATGAGCCCTCGTACGACCAATCCCCGCCGTCACAGCGACGCCCTCCCCAGAGGCCCTCTGTGCCAACGTCGGGTGAGACAGGCTTCCCCTGGAAATCTGTGGTGAGAGGGCGGAGAATGGACCTGACCCGTGCCGAAGCCTTCCCATCTCCGATCCGTCGATCCTACCCCCGCCCCAGCGGCGCAGGGCGCTGCTCCACGCCCGAGTGGCGCCGCCGTCGAGACTGTGCCGAAGCCGGGCAAGAGGCGGAAGTTCTCGGCGGCGGAGAAGCTGCGCATCGTTCGCGAGGCGGCCGCATGCACCCAGCGCGGCGACATCGAGGCGCTGCTGCGCCGCGAGGGCATCTACAGCTCCCTCCTGACGGCGTGGCGCAAGCAGCTCGCCCTCCACGGCAGCGAGGCTCTCGCGGGGCGCAAGCCCGGCCGCAAGCCGAAGCAGGACGCCAAGGACCGGCGCATCGCCGAGCTCGAGAAGCGCTCCGCGCGGCTCGAGGAGAAGCTCGCGCTCGCTGAGAAGCTCATCGATCTCCAAAAAAACCATCTAGGGCGGCGCCCCACCTGTAGACGAGAAGCTCAAGTACGCATAAGGCTGTCGGCGGGCTCGGAAGGGAGCGGCCGGTAACTTTTTGGCGACCTCAATCCCGTAAAAAACATGGTCCAGGGACTGCTATGGACTTGGCAGTGGTGACGCTTCGCGCGATCCCGTTTAGGAAAGTGTTCTGACGTGCACTCTCACCTTCCGACCCACTTGTGGAGGCACTCATGGCGAGCAACAAAACCAAGGGGACTCGCACGCCGGCAGCGCTGACCCCGATCCATCGTCGGGCCGCTGGCATCGACATCGGATCGAGGGTCCATCTGGTGGCCGTTTCACCAGACCTCGACGCGGAGCCCGTCCGGTCGTTCAGGAGCTTCACCGCCGACCTGAACCAGTTGGCCGACTGGCTCGTGAGCCTGGGCATCACCACCGTTGCCATGGAATCGACAGGAATTTATTGGGTTCCGGTACTTGAGATCCTGGAGGCGCGCGGTCTCGAGGTCGTGCTCGTCAACGCGCGCGACGCGAAGAACGTGCCGGGTCGCAAGACGGACGTGAACGATGCGCAGTGGATCCAGCAGTTGCACAGCTATGGCCTGCTGCGAGCGAGCTTCCGTCCTGGCGCGGCGATCGTCGCGCTTCGTGCCTACCTCCGGCACCGCGAACGGCTGATCGAGTACGCCGCGTCGCACGCGCAGCACATGCAGAAGGCGCTGATGCAGATGAACCTGCAGTTGCACCATGTGGTCAGTGATATCACGGGCGTCACCGGCCTGAAGATCTTGCGGGCGATTATTGGTGGGGAGCGTGATCCCGAAGTGCTGGCGGCTCACCGTGACGTGCGCTGCAAAGCATCGGTCGAGACGATCTGCGAGGCGATGACGGGCAATTACCGGCCGGAGCACGTCTTCGCTCTTCGGCAGGCTGTCGAGCTCTACGACACCTACCAAGCCCAATTGCAGGACTGCGATGCCGAGATCGAGCGAACCGTTCGCGCGTTGCCACAGAAGGAGACTGCCGCGCCACCACCTCCTCCGCGCTCACGCAAGGTCCAGAGGAATGAACCGCGTTTCGACGTCCATGCCCTGCTGCATGCGATGCTCGGCGTCGACCTGACACAGATCAACGGCCTCGGCCCGTCTTCGGCGCTGCGGATCGTGGCGGAGTGCGGTACCGACATGACGCGCTGGCCGACCGTAAAGCACTTCACGTCGTGGTTGACGCTCGCACCGGGCACCAAGATTTCGGGCGGCAAGGTACTCAGCTCCCGCACGCGCCCATCGGCGAATCGTGCAGCGGCCATGCTGCGCCTTGCAGCGGTCTCGGTGAGTCGAACGAGCACAGGGCTCGGGGCGTTCTTCCGGCGACTCGCCGCGCGTATCGGCAAAGCGAAGGCCATAACGGCCACGGCCCGCAAGATCGCCGTACTTTTCTACAACACCCTGCGGCACGGCTCGGCCTACGTCGACCCGGGCGCGAACGACTACGAAGAGCGCTACCGGCAACGATCGATCGCCAATCTCCGCCGACGGGCGGATGCGCTGGGCCTGACGCTCGTCGAGGGACAGGTTGCGGCAGGAGCTTCTTAGGAACGCGTTCCGCAACGTCAAGATTCCCGGAGCCGTTCCTGGCTCGTGCAGTCCGACTGTACGAGATCATTGACAGAACGGGCCTTGTGCGATCAGGCAGGTCTTCCACGCCTGAAACACCTGGGATTACCGCGACGTCGCACCAAGCGGAAGGCATGTTACCGTACGACTGTACCCTACTGGCTCGACAAAGTACCCGAGTTTATGGGAAAATAGACCCTATGGGGAAGAACCTGGCCTGGAAGACTCAGGACCGTCTCTCCGTGGTCGTGCACAACGAGTGTGCGCCTACGGATCTTGAGTGGAACATCTATCTCAATCACGTGCGTGAGAACGTGAACATTCCCAATCTGAGGGTCTTGGTGTGGACCGATGGTGGATCCCCTGATGGGCGGCAGCGTAAGGCCATGGAGGTGGTGGCACGTCAGGGCTATCCCAACCCTCCGCCGCTCGCGGTGGTGACTCAGAGCATTGTCGTGCGGGCGGTGATGAAGCTCGCGTCCATCTTCAATCCGCATATCCGCTGCTACTCCCCCGATCAGATCTCCTTGGCGTATATGTATCTGGGGCTCACTCCGGCCGAGCGCGACCTCGCCTCCCAGCTCATGAGGGAGCTCAGAGGGGAATTACGCAGCACGAGCATCGCGTCATGAGTCCTCGTACTGCCAACGAGCCATGTTGCCGCGGCAGGCGCGGGAGCCATGGCGCTCCGACGCCACCTCTTGCCTCGACACCCACACGCTCGAAGTGATCGAGGCCGTTGAGCAGCACCTCCGGTGGTATCGACTCGATGCGAGGCGCTGGGGGGCTCGGCCTGCGACGGAGCTGGCGCCTGAGCGCGGGTCAGCGCCGACGCAGGGCGTCGGCGACGCCCTGCTGCAGGGTGCCGCACGTCGTGATCCCGGTCAGATCCATGCCGGCGCGGACGATGTGCTGGGCGACCTCCGGGCGGATCCCGGTGAGGATCGCCCGCGCCCCGAGGAGGCGGACGGCCCGCGTGGCGCGCAGCAAGGCGTCGGCGACCTGCTCGTCCACGTCGGGCACGCCCGTGATGTCCAGGATGGCGACCCGCGCGCGCCTCTCGGCGACGCCGCGCGAGAGGACCTCGATCACGGCGCTCGCCCGCTCCGGGCTCACCGCGCCGATGAGCGGGAGGATCAGCGTGTCGTCGGTGATCGGCAGCAGCGGCGTCGAGAGCTGCGCCACCATCGCCTGCTGGGCGAGGAGCGCTTCCCGCTGCACGAGCGCGACGCGGGTCGCCTCCTCCGCCCGCCTCCGGTCGGTGATGTCCCGGATGATCGAGACCCTCACCGACCGGCCCTGATAGGGGACCTTCCGGCCGCGGACCTCCGCGAAGAACCGGGAGCCGTCTTTCCGGAGGATGTGGTGCTCGTACGTCACCTCGCTCCCGGAGCGGACGTGATCGATCACGATGTGCCGGTCCTCGGGCGCCGCGAAATCCAGAGCGCTCCGGCCGATCATCTCGTGGGCCTGATACCCCATGAGATCCTCGACGCGAGCGTTCACCTCGACGAGGATCCCCTGCTCGCTGATGGCGATGACGTCCGGCGAGGCGTCCACGAAGCGGGACAGCCGCTGCTCGGTCTCCGCCAGCCGCGCCACGGTCTGCTGGTGCTCCGCGAGCGACCGCGTCAGCTCGTCGACGCGACGCCGCAGCTCCTCCGCGTTCTCCCGTGCATCGTGTTCCATCGTCTTCGTAACCCGGACTGTCCCGCCGCCCCTCGCTCCGGCCTCGCGCGCTCGGCGAGCAGGCGCCGGCGACCACGCAGCCCGGCGCTGGCCACGGGAGGGGCGAGCGGATCGAGGCTACAGGCAACGCAGGACGTTGTCGCGCACGAGCTGCCAGATGGTCTCGGGGATGTGGCCCAGCCAGCAGACGTCGCGCTCGACCGGCGCCTCGGCGTCGTCGAGCGGGTCGTCGGGGCTGTAGGCGAGCCGCCACAGCCGCTCCCTCACCGAGCCGTTCCGCTCGACCACGAAGCGCTGGACGAGCTTCGTCGCCAGCTCCTCGCCCTCGACGTCGAGCAGCAACGAGGGCGGCGCCACCTCGATCTCGCCCGCGCCGCGCAGCGGCTGGAGCCGCACGTACGCCCCCTTCGTGAGCTCTCCTTCGTCCGGCGGCTCGAACCCCGCCGCGCGGTCATGCGCTGCCGGGCCCCGATCCTGGACTTGCGATGAAGCTGTCCTGGTAGCCCGGGTCCTCCACCTCGATGGCGTCTGCGGTGGCCGAGAGCGGGCGGATCGTGTCGAGCATGACCGCGAGCTCGCTCGTCCCGCGGCTCCCCAGGCTCGCCTCGTACGCGCCCGGGTGCGGCCCGTGTGGAACGCCCGCGGGGTGGTGGGAGATGCTGCCGGGGCCGACGCCGCGCCGCGAGGTGAAGTCAGCGCTGCAATACAGGATGACCTTGTCGCAGTCGACGGACAGGTGGTGCTTGCGCGTAGGCAAATCAAGCCGGATCGCAGCGCGAGGAAGCGTAGCGCGGCAGAGCGAAAGGGTGGGACCGCGAGCATCGTGATGGCAGGGCGCGGTCCGATGCGCTTGCGCGCCAACGTGGGCGACTCGCCGAGGCGAGCACGCCCGCGTACTTGACGGTGGGAAAGCGCGGCGGCGGGACGCTGGCCGCGAGGCGGCACAGGAGCGAGAGCGGATCCATGTCCACCGCGACAGTCCCGTCAGCGAAGGCGCGCTTGAGCGAGAGCTGCACCAGGCCGTCCTGCTGCGGCTCGACGCGCTCCTTTGCGATCGGGGGTCGCAGCACGTAACGCAGCAGCGCCTCCCTCGCCGCGGCATGGTGCGCACCGGCGCGCGTCGCTGCGTGCAAGGTGAAGCCATCGAGCGCAGCGCACAGCGGCTTGTCGTACGCGAGCGCGCTCGGAGAAGACGGCGAGAGCCCGCGGAGCCATTGCGGGGCGACGACGTGTGGCGCGGCTCTCGTCCCGAGAAGGCGGAGGCACAGAGCGCTGCCTCGGGCTCGTCGTCCTCCTCGACGTCGTGCTCGATCTCGAGATGCCCGTGCCGCCGGAGGGTTCGGAGCATCAGCCCGCGCAATCGCCTGCCGGCGCTCGCTTCTTTTCGTTCATGGGATGTACGGGTCAGCGCTCGACGCGGAGGCTCCTTTCACGCGCGAGGCGCGCGAGGGACGCCCAGTCGACCGGCGCCACCTTCCTCGGCGCGGGGGCGCGCGAAGCCGTGTTCTCCCACATATCCTTCGTGCCGAAGAGCATCTCGGCGACCGCCGGATCCTCGTCCCACGTGACGGGCACGAGGTCGTCGAGGCAGGTCGTGTCGACAGGGGCCTCCGGATCCGCGATGAACTTCGCCATCATCTGCGTGCCGCAGGGCGCCGCATCGGCGGTCTTCACGGGGGACTCCATCGTGACCACGTGCGGGCTCCAGGGCACCGCCACGAACGTCTGGTGGGGCGCGGTCAGCCTGTCGGCCACCAGCGCCGCCGGGCCGACGGGCGTCTGCGGGTCGAGCAGGCCGTTCATCGCCAGGATGGGCGCGGAGGAGCGCGGCCATTCGTTCCAGAACTGGTCGTGCGGATATCGCGGCCAGGCATCGTAGAGATGGCCGATCTCCAGCGCTGCCCCCGGGCAGAAGTGCTGCGCATCGCAGCGCGCCTGGAGCTCGGCCGAGGTCGGGGCCGGTTCCTCCCACAGCTCGGAGAGGGCCACGTGCGTCGCCAGGACGGCCGATTCCCGCGGCTCGCCGCCGTCGGCCTGCGAGGAGGATCCGCGCAGCGCCTGCATGTACTGGCCGACCACCTGCACGTCGCCCGCCTCGCAGCGGTCGATGCGGTAAGCGAGCGGGAAGAGGTGCGTCCGCAGGCTGCGCATCTGCGCGAAGGCCGGGGCGATCGACGCGAACAGCGCGACGTCGGCGCCGAGCTCCGAGCAGTGCCCCTTCGTGAGCTTGCCGAAGAGCGCGTCGAGCTTCGCCCAGGGATCGGGCCCGAGCTTCGCCCCGCAGACCGGATCGGCGGCGCAGATCGCGGACATGTCCTTTATCACGGGATCGAACTGCGTATCGTACAAGGACAGGTACTGCGCGCCCGGCGATACGATCGAGTCGAGGATCACGGCGTCGACCGCCTCGGGGTATTTCTGCAAGAAACGCAGCGCGCGCGCCGTCCCGTACGAGGCGCCGTAAAGGATCACCTTCTTGCCGTGCTCGCGCGTCCGCTCGATGAGGCGCGCGAGATCGTCGGCGTCGGCTGACGTCGTGAAGTGCGCGAGATCGTCGCCCCGCTGCGCCTTCAACGCCTGGATGCAGGCGGGCCACTCGCTCGCGCTGATCTCCGCCCCGTCCTCCGAGCTCGGGTCCTCCTGGACCGGGCATTCGAGGCGGCTCGAGAGCCCGACGCCGCGGTGCTCGAGCACGTACCAGTCCACGTCGGGCATCACGCGCTCCCATAGCTGCTCGATGAAGCCCGTGAACATGTTGCCGGAGTCGCCGGGGCCGCCTTGCAGGAGCCAGACCTGCGCCTTCGCCGCGCCGCCCGGCGCGAGGTGGCGCGAGACGAAGACGGGCAGCGTCGCGCCGTCAGGCTTCGATGGATCGAGCGGCAGGGCGACCGTGGCGCACTCGGAGATGAAGTCGCTTGGGCAGCTTCCCCATTCGACCGCCGAGCTGCCGCCCGAGGCTCCATCGCCGTTCGTGCCAGGGCTGGCCTGGCCATCGCCGCCGGAGCAGCCCGCAGCGAACGCCGTGAGCCCGAGCACCACGGGGAGGAGCCCTACCCGAACGACAGTCTGTGTGATCATCTTCGTTGACCTCGCAATCGCCGGAACGGCCAAAGGCTGAACGGCGCGAGGTCTGCGGTGGCAAGGACCACGGCGCCGGCGGCGTCGACGAGTGTGCCGGTGTCGAGCGCCGTCCTGTGTGTTCCCGCTCGGCCTGTTTCTGTTCAACGCCGGCCTCACTTTCCGTGGTGGCAGAGGTGTACAGGGAGCCATCCTCGCCACCGAGCCACGTGTCGAGGTACCGGTTCCACTCCTCGCTGCGCTGCTCCGGGCGCCCGCAGGATCGCGTAGCGGCCCGCAGCGCGCCAACCACCTGCGCGACGGGGCGACATCGAGGAAATCGTGAAAACCGTTAAACGGAACCAGGCCGATGGGGAACACACGGACATGGCACTCAACAAGCTCTCCATTCCGCTCTTCTGCGTGGCATCTCTCGTCGCGGGTTGCCCGAGCAACTCTTCCGAGGAGGGCGACGCGACGTACGACGAGCTGCTCCAGGAGGGGGTGGACAGGATTCAAGCGGGCGGCATTGTCGCCGTGCATGCGGAAATGCTCGAAGGCGACCGACGGTTCCGCGCCCGCAGCGGCGTGGCGCAGCTCAACAGCGAGACGCCGGTCGACTTCGACAGCTACTTCCGGATGGGCAGCAACACCAAGACGTTCGTCGCCGTCGTCGTGCTGCAGCTCGCCGGTGAGGGAGCGCTGTCGCTGGACGACACGGTCGAGCAGTGGCTGCCCGGCGTCGTGTCGGGCAACGGCAATGACGGCTCGCTGATCACGATCCGCCAGCTACTTCAGCACACGAGCGGTATCTACAACTATATCGGTCCGGCCGAGCCGGACGGCCCGGATCCGCAGCCGGCCCTGGCCGTGCTGCGCTCCGCCGAAGAGTACATGCAGCATCGGCTCGACCACATGGACGCGGAAGAACTCGTGGCGCTCGCCATGGACCACAAGCCGAGCTTCGATCCGGGGATGCAGTGGGCCTACTCCAACACGAACTACGTGCTCGCCGGCATGATCATCGAGCGTGCCACCGGAAACCCCTGGAGCGAGGAGGTCGAGGCGCGCATCCTCGATCCGCTCGGCCTCGACCACACGTTCGATCCCGGCGATGAGCCTGATCTGCCTGCCCCGCACGCCGTGGCATACCAGCAGTACGAGGTCGACGGGCCGCTCATCGACGTCACGGTCGCGAACCATACCATGGCCGGCGCCGCCGGCTCCCTCGTCACGACCACCGCGGATCTCGCGAAGTTCTGGCGGGCGCTGACCGAAGGAGCGCTGCTCGAGCCGGAGCAGATGGCAGAGCTCCACGAGACGGTCCCGGCGCCTGACTTCGACCCGATCGCGCCCGGCACCGATTATGGCCTCGGCATCATGTGGATCCCGACCAGCTGCGGTGGAGGGTACTGGAGCCACGCCGGAGGCACGCTCGGGTACTCGACCCGGAACGCCGCGAGCGACGACGGCTCTCGCGTCATCGTGATGTCGCTGTCGACGTCGACCGACGACCCCGAGGCCGCGTACGCCACGATCATCGATACCTTCAAGATCATCGATCAGCTCATGTGCGCCGATTGAGCGTGAGCCCGGCGCGGGAGACGCGGCCGCCCCGGTGAGGCCCGTAGCAGCGCCGAGGTTCGAGCGGTTTGAGGTCGCGCTGATCATGGTCTGCTGCAGCTATGTTCGGAGCCGGGCGCCGGGATCACGGAATCGTGAGCCGATGCGAGCGGCGGGCTCGACGTTCGGCCCAAGCTTGCTCACCCCTCCGGTGCCACCGGCAGCCCGAGCAGCCGACCGATCGTCTCGAGAACGACCCGGGCCGCCACCTCGTCCCCGAGGGCGACGGCGCGGCTCAGGGTGCTGGCGAGCGAGGCGACCACCGCAGCCCGACGCGACGGCTCGATCACGGCGAGGTCCCCAGGCCCGGGGCTTGGCCGCTGGGCCCGGGTTGTGAGAGCCGCCGTCCCGGTGCTCATCTCCCCAGACAGCTCGCTGCCCTGCGCCTCACGCCGCCACAATCTTCGTGCGTGCCACCTCGATCGCGGCGGCGGCGTGACACGCAGCCATCAAGCCGAAGTGTCGGATCTTCACGAAGCGATGAGGCAGCACGTGCAGCAGGAAGCGACGCAGAAACTCCTCTGCGGAGAGCGTCACGGTCTCGTCTCCGCAGGTCCGGAAGCACACTCCGCGCTCATCCATCCAAGGAGCCGCCTTCACGCCACAGCCTGCGGGGCGGACCGTCAGGGAATTAACACCGCTCCTCGCCCCTGAGTCCACCCGCCAGAATGTTAACGCATCTGGTCCGCCCTAGCTAAAATTCCTCTCCTGCTAAACCATGGCAGCTTTACCAAACTTGACGATTTCCCTCGTGAAACCGTGGGGAAACCGATGCGACGGCGAGAACCGTGCGAATCGATGGGAGAGCAAACTTCCCGTGTCCACATGGGGTGACGCCTGTGATACAGGGGTACGAGTTTGTTCGACGTGGGTAAGCCCACGGAGGTTGGAATGCGCGCATTCAAGTGCTCGATGTTTCTTGCCCTGCTCGCGGCCGCGGGTTGCGAGGATGGGCCGGCTCAGGTGTTTCGGCCGATAAACACCGATCCCCCCGCAAAGTCGGGGGATCCGTGGACACAGCCGGGCTCGCGGGATTTCGGATCGAAGACGAGCGGCGACAGCCAGGGCCGAGCTCGCTTCTGCGACGAGGCCAAGACATCGGCGCTCGTCGAGGGCCTCGTCAGCAAGCCGATCATCCCGGACGTGGGAATCGCCGGCATGCGCCTCTGGGGCGACGACGGCAAGCAGCTCCGCGCGGACGAGCTCGTCGGGCTGCCCGAGGACGGCAAGTTCTGCGACCCGACCAGCGTCTACTCCAACGCCTTCACGTGGGGCCCGACGGACGAGATCATCGTGTTCTTCAACGAGGAGACGCGGCTCGTCGAGGCCATGATGGCGTATCAGTCGTACCTCGGCTCGATGGAAGGTCAGGTCAAGATCGGGAACAAGGCGGAGGACGTCGTCGTCAAGCCGCGCGAGCGGATCCAGATCGGCGTCAAGGAGCTCGACCAGTACACGGGGCGAGACCAGCAGGGCGAGCGCACGAACTCGTGGCTCAACGACGCCAACATCACGAAGATTTACGGGATGATCCGGCAGCAGTTCTTCGGCTCGGATCCGCTCCCCGAGGGGTTCAACTGCGTCGAGGCGGCGCTGTGCGACGTCATCTACACCGCCGCGGACGAGTCGGTGCCTCAGGACACGTTCCTCGACTTCCAGGACTCGGGCGTCCAGCTCCGGTTCACGCCGGAGGGGCAGGTCACCTTCGTGTACCTCCAGCCGGTGCGCATCGCCCAGTTCGAGGTCGCGGGCGGGCTCACCATGGGCGACGCGGCGCTGGCGCCGGCGTACACGAGCACGTCGCGCGACGAGTGCGTGGTTGGCCTGAACAGCGACGTCACATGGCAGTCGTTCCGGTCGCGCTGCATCGATAGCGAGCGCGAGCTCTCGCGCGCGAACCTCGACGTCTATACGCAGCGCGACGCGGTCTCGGTCGAGTTCAACGGCATCACCTACGACTTCCTCCGCGATACGACGAAGTCCGACGTTTTCCACAACGGCGAGGCCCCGGTCGACTCCGACGTCCTCTTCGGGATGACGTTCACGCGCTCGCTGCAGGCGCCCGTGGCGCAGTTCGTGCCGGAGGCGCTCGCGGCCCAGTACAAGACCCGCCTCGAGGCGCGGCTCATCGCCGCGGTCGATCCGGAGCACGCGGCCACGCACCCCATCTCGAGCTTCGCCGTGACCGTCCCGGCGTCGCTCTCGACCACGCCGCAGCGCATCGGCGCGCTCGCGTACGAGGGGGGCGAGAGCTGGGTCGGCGACGTCGTCGCGGAGGTCCGCGACATCTATGGCCGCCTGTCCCCGGCGGAGCGCGCGGCGGTGGACCCGCGCGTCGCGGACCCCGTGTTCCTGATCGAGCCGTTCGTCGACGCGGTGCTCGACGCGTTCAGCTTCGGCGCCGCGGCCGCGCCGGACGCGTTCAAGGTCTTTCGCACCACGGACGACGAGCGCTGGTCGATCGGCTTCGGCCACTTCCTCCAGGGCGACGTACCCTACCGGCTCACCGTCCAGTACAGCCTGAACTTCGGCGCGGTCACCGCGGTGACGGTCGAGCGCGGTCAGAGCCAGATCGATCGGGTGTTGCACAGCGTCAGCGACGCTGTCTTCGGTCAGCCCTACTACCTCTTCCAAATGTCCTCGGCGCAGCTCGCCGAACAGAACCCCTACGCGCTCGGGTCGTCCGGGGCCATCGAGGTCGGAGAGGCCGATCGCGGGCTCCGCACGCTGGACGTCACTCTCCTTTCGGTCAACGCGGCGGGAGAGGTGGAGCCCGTGCAGATGACCGTCCCCGGCGAGCACATGGACGATCGCGCCGGCTTCCTCCGGCAGATCCGCGGCGAGCGCTCCGAGTTCGTGCCCGCGCACGAGATCCGGCTCGCGGGCAAGGAGACGCAGCTCCTCGTCCACGCGGCCCCGGACGCGTCGGGCGCCCTCCAGCTGCTCCGCGTGGAGCAGTCGACCTACAAGGGGAAGGCGCGGCTGTGCAGCGGGCTCGACGTCGCATACGGCGACGACGTGCGCAGCAAGGTCGAGGCGTGGCATCAAGGTGTGAGCGCGGAGGAGTACCAGGGCTGCGAGCTCGTCTTCAACTACTCGGAGGACGGCAACATCCTGCTCAGCGTCGCGTCCCTCAAGAACCGTGTGTCCGTGGGTGTGGTGGCCGAGCGCGCTGTCAGCGCGGCGACGTGGCTGTGAAGGAGAACGGTGGCGTCATGAAGGTGAAGTCTTGTTTGCTCATGCTCGCGGGGTTCTACGCGGCGGGCTGCGTCGATCATCGTCCCGTCCGCAACGGCCTCGTCAACGAGTCCATCTACGTCGAGAAGGCGGCGCTCACCGAGCCGGCCGAGGGCCGCGACGACGCGTGGCTCTACAAGGTGACCGTGGTGGAAGCGAGCTCGCCGAACGTCCTCGGCGACTACGCCTTCCCCGGCATGGAGAGCGATCTCTACGCCGTGAACTTCCGCTTCACGGAGGACAAGCTGCAGGTCCTCGACGGGCGCAGGCTCCAGCCGGACGACCCGGAGGACCCGAACGACGACACGTCCACGCGCGCCGAGCGCGTGGTGATGGAGTTCGAGGGGGAGCACGTCGACGTGAAGCTGCGAGAGAACCTCGACGGCGAGCGGACGAACTACCTCGAAGAGAACACCGAGGAGCGCTGGCAGCGTCGCCAGAAATTCAAGGTGGACTTCGAGACGGCGTCGATGGACCCGATCACGGCGATGGCCTGGTATTACGGCGACTACCTCACCGAGTGCGCGCGTCCGACGAGCGTGAACCTGGTCGACGACACGTACCAGTGGGAGCCCGACGACGACTACCTGAGCTTCGTGCTCGAGGCGAACTACGCGGTCACCACCGAGGGCGGCTGCTACGACCTCGTCTCGCTCGCGACGGGCACGGGCACGGTCACGATCCGGTACCGCCTGTCGTTCTGGCGGCCACCGGTGTCGGAGTACAAACCCGAGGTCGTGGCGGAGAAGGACCCCGTCAACAAGAAGTACGGGGCGTTCCAGCAGCTCAGCCTCTACCGCGACCCGGTGACGGGCCTGCTCGACGCGAAGAGCCTGCTCAAGCGCTTCGATCCGAACCGTGAGGAGCCCGTTGTCTACTACTTCCACCCGGGCTTCCCGCCGAAGTTCAAGCCGATGTTCGACGAGATCGAGGAGGAGACGAACGAGGTGCTCGCGGAGTCCGGGGCGCGCCTGCGGGTCGACTTCCGCGACCACGACGACGGCGGCGTCGAGCGTGAGTTCGGCGATCTCCGGTACTCGTTCGTGGCGTGGCACCAGGACATCGACAGCACCCGGGGTCTGCTCGGCTATGGCCCGTCGACGGCGCAGCCGCGCACGGGCGAGACGATCTCGGCGAACGTCAACCTCTACAACGTCGGCCTCGACTACTACCGGTACCTCATCGACGAGTTCCTCACCTACAGCGGCGCGGAGCAGCCGGATCTCGAGAGCTCCTGCGAGCCGGGCGAGCGCGCCGCGAAAGCGGCGCCGTCGACGCGCCTGCGGAGCGCGCTCTTCACCGAGATGCGCCGCGTGATGGACCTGCCCGATCCGGGGCCGGACGACGAGCCTGCGGAGCTCTTCCTGCCGACGCCGGCGCGGGGGCGCGACGCGTTCCTCGCGGACTACCACCGGATGCTCCCCGAGTACCGTTACGTGCGGCCCGAGTGGAACCAGTACGTCTATATGCAGAGCCGGACGCCGATCGCGAACTTCCAGGAGCGCATGGCGGTCGAGCGCCAGTTCGACGAGACCATGCACTCGATCCTCATGAACGAGAACCCGTACGGCCCCGTGGGGCTCTACGGCCGCGACGGCATCGAGGCGCAGAACGACTTCGCGGACGAGATGCGCCGGTTCCGCCGCAACCACGACGAGCTCGAGGCGGATCGCGAGGACCTGCTCGCGCGGAAAAACATCTACGTCTTCAACGCGCAGGACGCGATCAGCGCGGTCGCGAACGGCGCGCGCGTCTGCAAGGACGACGGTACATGGGAGACGGACGCCGAGTTCACGGAGCGCGTCATCGAGGACGTGGTCGCCCACGTCGCGATCCACGAGTTCGGCCACACGCTCGGGCTGCGCCACAACTTCTACGGGAGCGTGGACGCGAAGCACATGGAGGGCACCGAGCTCTCGTCCTCCGTCATGGACTACGTGCAGGCGTACCAGGAGGCGGGCTCGCAGCACGGCTGGGGCGGCTACGACCGCGCCGCGCTCACGTGGATCTACGGCACCGAGGAGAAGCGCGACGAGGTGATGGCGCACGACTACCTCTACTGCACCGACGAGCACCGCTACCGCTCGCCGCTCTGCACGGCGCACGACCTCGGCATCACCCCTTCGCAGATCGTGCTCAACTCCATCGAGCGTTACGACTGGCTCTACAACATCAGGAACCGTCGCGCGTACCGCACGTTCTGGGACACGAGCGCGTACACCGGCACGGTCTACAACGACATCTTCTCGCTGCAGCGCATGTGGTACCTCGGGATCTTCGACTGGGCGGGCGGCGGCGTGCAGCAGACGCTGAAGAGCCTGGATCAGGTGACGCCTGGCCGGAAGGTGCTGACCGATGAGGAGTACGACGCGATCTCGGTCGATTTCTACGACGACATCTCGTCCGCGATCGACCTCACGATGGCGTTCTACGACGCGATCATCAACCAGCCGGCGAGCCAGCGCAATTACCAGACGGAGTTCGATCCCTTCTTCGGCGACGTGCTCCGGCTCGGCATCGTTGTCGACAAGCTGTACGCGTCTTATGCCTTCATGGATCTCCAGGACGTCTACAACTACAACCCGAACGTCTCGACCTACGTCTCGATGTACGACGCGCCGTTCGGTGAGCGCAACGCGGCGCTGTCGCAGCGCGTGCTCGACAACATGCTGGGCGCGAGCTACGACACATTCCCCTGGTTCCGCTTCCTCGCGGTGAACCTCTTCGCGTCGGCGACGAACACGAACCTGGTCGACAACCTGTCGCTGAAGGAGCGCATCGCGATCCAGCGCTTCGAGAACCAGGAGGAGTTCGAGCTTGTCTACGGCGCCGAGGCGCTCGCCGAGGCGACGAGCCCGGACAACCCGGCGCAGCTCTTCGTTCACGACGGCGAGCAGTTCTCCTACGCGTTCCTGCCCGACCAGGGCTGGCACCTCGTGGCGAGCCGCTCCAGGAGCCCGGTGAGCTTCCAGTTCATGAAGGACTACAACGAGGATCTCAACGCGGGGCGCCCGGGCGATCTGGACAACTATGGCCTGAAGATCCTGCTTGCCTACTACGAGTACTACAACAACTTCACCGGGTTCTGACGTGAAGCGAGCAGCAAGCACCCTGTTCGCGCTGCTGGGGGGGTCGCTCATGGCGACGCTTCCGGCGGCGGCCCAGACGCTGAACCCAACGCCCTCGGTGGCACCGGCTCCGTCAGCCGCACCGGCTCCGTCGGCTGCACCGGTTCCGCCGGCTGCACCGGTTCCGCCGGCTGCACCGGCTCCGCCGGCCGCACCGGTTCCGCCGGCCGCACCGGTTCCGCCGGCCGCACCGGTTCCGCCGGCTGCACCGGTTCCGCCGGCTGCACCGGCTCCGCCGGCTGCACCGGTTCCGCCGGCTGCACCGGTTCCCGCTGGCGCGGCCGCCGCAGACGCGGCCGTCCCCCCCGCGACCGCACCCGCCGCGGACACGGCCGCATCCGCTGCGGCCACGACTGCGCCCGCCGCGGCCACAGCCGCACCCCCCGCGGCCAAACCCACCGCGGCCACGACCACACCCGCCGTGGTCACCATGGGCTTAGCGCCGGCTCACCCCCAGAAGGACGAGGTCTCGGACGGGGAGGGCCAGGCGAAGGACGAGCGCTGGTATCACGTCTCCGGGAAGGTGCAGTACCGGCAGACGGTGGTGAGCGACGACGATCCGGCCAACGACCGGTTCATGGTCTATAGCCTGATGGGCGCGGTCGATATCCCCAGGGTGAAGGGGCTGACGGGCTGGCTGACCCTGGAGGTCTTGCAGAGGACGTGGAGCGCTGAAGAGGGCGAGTCGGGGCTGTTCTTCCAGGACATGTCCCTGGGTGGCACGTACGAGCACAAGCTCGAGGTGCTGCCGAAGGGGAAGCCCTGGTTCTCCTTCGAGCACTCGCTCGGGGTGTACCTCCCGACGTCGCGGTTGAGCCAGGCGCGCGACATGATTCTCACACCGGAGCTCCTGTCGCTCGGCCGGGTCCACACGACACTGCACAACCTCGTCGCAGGGATCAGCTTGCTCGGGCAGTGGCGGTACCACCGCTACGCCGAGCGCGCCGGACCCGAGGGGACGATGAACACCAAGTTCGTCGTCGCCCCCGGCCTGTTCCTCGAGGAAGCGATCTTCAAGGACAAGCCGTACGGCAAGCTCGACGTCCGCTTCAGCCTGGCCCGCTACTGGGCGGTCCGCTACGCATCGCGCGAGGACTACGCGTCCGAGGCGAGCGACGAGCGGTACGTCGCGAACGCGTATTCGTGGTCGATGGCGATGACCTACTCGCCCATCAAGTACGCATCGGCCAGGATCGGCCTGGAGCACAACGCCCCGATGATCCGCGGCGACGGCGCCATGAACGCCGACGTCTTCAACCGCAACGACACCCAGATCTCGCTCGCGGTCACCGGCAAGTACTGACCTGCCCCCCGTATAGCAGCTGGACAATCCGCACGTGGCCGAGGGCAGTCGCCTGCGCAAGGCGCTGAGCTACCTATGGCGTCTCATGGCGTCCTGGCGGTTCAAGAGACCCCACCTTCGGCCAAAGTACTCCTCCATCCCCTCGGCTCCGCGCCGCAAGGCCCAGCTGGCAAAAGGCGGCCCGCGCGCCCCTCTCCTCACGACGGCTGCGCGAGGCCGAGCTCTCCCTCCGGCTCGACGGGCAGCTCGACGACGAACGTCGTCCCCGAGCCCAGCTGACTGCGCAGATCCACGCGCCCTCCGTGCGCTCGCACGATCTCCCGGACAAGGTACAGCCCGAGCCCGAGGCTCTGCGCTTGATGAAGCCCCGTCGCGCGCTCGAACGCCTCGAACACGCGCCGCTGGTCGGCCTCGGAGATCCCGATGCCCTGGTCGGAGACCGAGAGACGAGCGACGGCCCCATCCCCGTCGGTGACGATCCGGACCGGCTTTCCGGCGCCGTACTTCATGGCGTTCGTGAGCAGGTTCGTCACGACCTGCTCGAGCCGCAGCCGATCCCACTGGCCCACGACGGCGCGCTCCGCCTGCACGTGGAGCGCACATCCAGCCAGCTCGGCCTGCTCGCTCAGCCGCCCGACGACGTCCCGCACGAGGGCCGCCAGGTCCACCGGCTCACGCGTCAGGGCGAGCCGCCCCTTCTGGACGC
Source organism: Sorangium sp. So ce327 (assembly GCF_051530205.1). Taxonomy (NCBI): domain Bacteria; kingdom Pseudomonadati; phylum Myxococcota; order Polyangiales; family Polyangiaceae; genus Sorangium; species Sorangium sp. So ce327. Next base: position 9,940,208 of record NZ_CP150330.1, read on the forward strand.
GCGAGAGGTCGAGCAGGCTGTCGATCAGCAGGTTGAGCCGGCCGAGCTGGCGCTTGAACGACGTGAGGGACGACGATAGCCAGGACGAGGAGACCGTCTCCTGCTGCTTGATCGATCGCGCGAGCGCGTCGAGCTTCAGATGGAGGCCTGTCACCGGCGTCTTCAGCTCGTGGGCGAGGAACGCCGTGCGCCGCTCCGCCGCCTCCGCCGCCGCCCGCGCCTCGCGCTCCCTGGCGAGCAAGAGCGCGTTCTCGAGGGAGATGGCCGCCTGCGTGGCGAGCAGCTCGAGGGCGAGGAGCCGCTCGGGCGTGAACGCGTGCGTCGTGACGTTGTTCTCGAGGTACAGCAGACCGAGCACCTCGGCCTGCCGCAAGATGGGGACGCAGAGGACCGACCTCGGGTTGTGCCGGACGATGTACTCGTCCCCCGAGAACCTGCCCGCCTTCGCGGCGGCGTCATCGAGGAGCACGCGCTCCTTGGTGAGCCGCACGTAGTGGAGGAGCGAGGCAGGGAGGAGCGGAGAGGACGACACCGGCAACGACTGGAGAACCCTGGTCACGGTCCCCTGTCGCTCCTCGATCGCGGCCTCCGCCTCGATCGTCAGGCCGCCGTCCCGCACCAGGATGAGGCAGCCCTTCTGCGCACCTCCCTGCTCGAGGACGAACTCGAGCAAGGTCCGCAGGAGCTTCTCGAGGAGGATCTCGCCCGAGATCGCCTGCGATGCCTTGACGACCGCGAGCACGTCGAGCTGCTCCGCGCGGGCCGCGAAGGTGGCGGTCGGCTCGATCGGCCGCCGCTCGAGGAGCTGCGAATAACGCTGCTCGAGCTGCTTCACCTTGCCGTCGGCCCCCCAGCGCACGTAACACGAGCGGGCCTCGCGCAGGTACGTATCGGAGAAGCGCTCGAACCCCCGCGCTCGATAGAACCGAGACGCGAGCTCGTAGGCGAGCGCTTCGATGTGGACGAAGCCGCTCTCGCGCGCCGCGCGGATGGCCTCTTCATAGAGGCGCATCGCGTCGAGGTCCCGGCCCTCGATGCGGGCGACCTCGGCGGACACCAGGGCGTAGCGGCCCCGGAAGTTCTCGGGGCAGCTGTCGGCCCAGCGCCTCAGCTTCTGGAGCGCGCTCTCGAGCGCCTGAGCGAATCGCTGCCGCTGCTCGGCCGGCGCCTCCGCGTGGAGGGCAGTCACCGTGAGCGCGTGGTAGAAGTGGTGCGTCGCTTCCATGGCCAGAGACGCCGCCTGCCCCTGCATCAGCGCGGCGGTGGCCGCGGACTCCAGCGCTTCGGCGTGACGCTCGTGCGTGAACGCGGCGATCTGCTTCATGATATGAAACATCGCGATCCCAAGGCCGAAGCCCGCCTTCTGGAGGATCGCGAGGGAGCTCGCCTCGTCGAAGTCGCCGCCGTCGAAGCTCGTGGGCCCCCGCGTCGCTCCCTTCAGGCTCGCCGCGAGCTGCTCTTCGAACCGGACCACGTTGTAGACAACGTCGTTGTGGGTCTGCCGGGCGAAGGCGGTGTATCTCCGCGCGACCTCGATGACGCGGTCGAGCGGGTCGCCGTTCTCGAGGACGATCCACACCATGTTGTACGTCAAGTAGCCGGCGAAGATGAAGTCTCCGACGTCGAGGCAATCGAAGAATGCCTTGTCCATGAGCGGGATGCTCGTCGCGTAGTGCCTGTGCCAGATGCTGATGACGCCCGCGTGGTGGAAGAGCAGCCTCCCCTTCAGCATGGCCGTGATGCTCTTGAATTTCTCGTTGAGCCTGATCGCCATCTCGGAGAACTGGAACGCGCAGGGGACGTCGCCGAGGAGGGACACCATGACCGCGGCGTAACAGCTATAAACGAAAGAGGACTCCTCGGCGTGTCCGTGCTGCAGGGACGCGTTCACCCCCTTGGCGGCGAGCAGCGGCCAGAGCGCCGGTCGCACGGAGAACATGAGGGGCGCCGACTCGGCGACCAGGCTGATGAACGCCCGCACGTCCTCGTCGGTCGCCACGGGCGCATCGACGAGATCGGCGACGCGACGGCCGCGCAAGGCGATCGGGACCTGCCGGATCTCGGCCTCCACGGCGGCGTGGATCTCCTCGTCGACCTCCGGGAGCGTCGCCCCGTAGAGCCGCAGGGCGTCGATCATCACCGCCATGGCGTCGCGGTGCCGCCCGGCGATCTGGTAGAGCCGCATGCGCAGCCGGTGGGCCCTGGCCCGGTCGGGCCTGGAGCGGGCGTTCTGGAGGATCAGGTCGAACAGCTCGTCGGCCGGCTGGAAATTGCCGGTGATGGACTCGCATTCGGCGAGCTCCAGGTGGAGCCTGAACGTGTCCTCGTACCGCGCGCTCCAGGCGTCCTGCGGCAAGAGGGACGTCGCCTGCGCCAGGTAGCTGCGCGCGGAGGCGTAGGCGACCGAGGCCTTCGCCTTGAGCCCTGCCAGGAGGTTGAGCCGGCAGAGCGCCTCCCTCTCGCGTGGATCGGTGATGAGGTGGGCGCCGTGATTGAGCTGGGTCGCGACGTCGAAAGCCCGCTCCTCGACCGCCCCGCCGGGCAGACGGGACACGAGGCGCCGGCCGATCTCGAGGTGCACAGCGGCCCGCCGCGCCGCCGGGATGAGCGAATAGGCCGCCTCCTGGACGCGGTCGTGGAGGAACTTGTAAGAGCCTTCGTGGCAGAGGACGAGCCCCGCGAGGATGGCCTGCCAGACCTCCGCGTGCAGCGCCTCCTCCGAGCGGTCGCACGCTATCGTCAAGACGCCGACCTCCGCGGCGCTCCCGAGGCAGGCGAGCTGCTTCAGCGCCTCCTGGGTGCCAGCGGGGAGCCGCGCGAGCTTGTCGACCATCAGATCGACCACGTTGTCGGTGAAGCCTTTGGCGCGGATCTTCGCCATGTCCCACCGGAAGGCGCCCGCCTGCGGGTCGAGCTCGATCAGCTGCTCTTCGTGGAGGGCGAGGAGAAACTGGATCGCAAAGAAGGGGTTGCCGGCCGTCTTCTCGTGGACCAGGGCCGAGAGCGGCGCGGCGTCCTCGGGGCGGCACTGAAGCATATCGCTGACGAGCATGGACAGGTGCTCGCGGGAGAGCGGGCCGAGCACGAGCTCCTGGACGTGCGCGCCCCCCCTCCTCGCCTCGTGCAGCGCCGTCATGAGCGGGTGCGAGGGGGTCACCTCGTTGTCGCGGTACGCGCCGATGACGAGGAGATGGCCCATGTCGAGGTGCGTCACCAGATCCTGCAAGAGCGCGAGGCTCCCCGAGTCGGCCCACTGGAGATCGTCGAGGAAGAGGACGAGGGGGTGCTCCTTCCGGGCGAACACCCCGATGAAGTGCCGGAAGACGGTGCGGAACCGGTTCTGCGCCTCGACCGGCGGCAGCTCGGGAGCCGGCGGCTGCGGGCCGATGACGAGCTCGAGCTGCGGGATCAAGTCGACGATGAGCTGCGCGTTGACCGTGAGGACCTCGAGCAACCGCTGCTTCCAGGCCGCGATCCGCTCGCTGTCGGCGAGGAGCTCGAGCACGATCTCCTGAACGGCCTGCACGATGGTGGAGTAAGGGATCTCGCGCTTGTGCTGATCGAATTTTCCCGAGGCGGAGAACCCCCGCTCGCCCGCGACGGCCCTGTCCAGCTCGTGGACCAGCGTCGATTTGCCGATGCCGGAGTAGCCCGAGAGGAGCACGAGCTGTGGAGATCCGGTGTCGACCACGCGCTCGAAGGCGCGCAGCAGCGCCGCGATCGCCTCGTCGCGCCCATAGAGCTTCTGCGGGATGCGCAGGCGGCCCGACGCGTCCTGCTCGCCCAGCGGGAAGGGCGCGACGCTGCCGTCGCAGCGCCATGAGTCGAAGCACCGCTTCAGATCATGGCCAAGGCCGCGGGCCGTCTGGTAGCGCTCCTCGGGCATCTTCGCGAGGAGCTTCATCACGATGCGCTCGACCGCCTCCGGCACGTCGGGGACCACCTTGGACGGCGCCGCGAACGCGCGGGCGACGTGACAATGGATCCATTCGAGCGGGTCGCGGGCGTCGAAGGGGAGATTCCCCGTGAGCATCTGATAGAGCGTGACCCCCAGGGAGTACAGATCGCTGCGGCTGTCGACCCCACGGTTCATCCGCCCTGTCTGCTCGGGCGACATGTAAGGGAGGGACCCCTCGATGACGCGGGCCGGCTCCAGGGCGTGCTGTTCGCGGGAGAGCCGTGAGGCGAGCGCGAGATCGGCGATCTTCACCTCGCCCGTGGCGGGAATGACGAGGATATTTGCGGGCTTGAGGTCTCTGTGAACGACGTTTCGCTGATGGATGTCGGAGACGGCATCCGCGATGCGGACGGCGAGATCGAGGAACCTGCCAATCGCCATCGGCGCGCCGAGCAGCCGATCGAGCGGCTCAGCGCCCGAGTCTTCCATGACGAGGGCGAGCGCCCCGTCGTACATCTCGAGGGCGAGGGGCCTGACGACGGCTGCCACGTCGAGCATCTTGCCCGTCTCGTACTCCCTCTTGAGCCGGGCGAGGTCCTTCGGCCGGCAGCTCCTCGGGTCGAGCACCTTGAGGACCACCGGATGGCCGTCGGCGTTTCGAACAGCGCGGTAGACGGCGGTACCGCGGCCCTCGCGAATGGTCTCGGAGATCGTGTACGGGAAGGGAGGGGACGGGCTCGTCATGCAGGCGATGGGCAAGGCAGCCTCGGCAGTGGCAGCAGGCGCCCCCTCCCGGACAAGGTATACCATTCCCCGCCCCCGCATCATGGCCAGCGTTGCGGGCGATCCGGCGCGGATTCGCGTCAGCCGGCGGGCTCGGCCGCGCGCGGGCCCGAGGCGCCGTCGCCAGGCCGGCTCGGCCGCGAGCCGCTACCGCGCATCGACACGGTCATTTCGGTCAGCACCGCGCGCTGGCCGCCGAAATAGCCCTGGGGCGCGCAGCCGAGGGCGCGCGTGAAGACGCGGTGGCATTGCGCATAACTCCCGAACCCGACGGCGTACGCCGCGCGCGCGAAGCTCGCGCCGCGATCCACCTCGGCGATGAACTGCATCAGCTTGAGCCGCGCACGGTACTCGACGACGTTCACGCCCACATCCTTGCGAAAACGCCGGCTGATCCCGCTCTCGCCCGTGCGCAGGCGCGCCGCGAGGGCTGCCCCGGGGAGCTTCGGGTCGAGCCGCAAGAGCTCGAAGATGCGGCGGCTCACCACGTGGGGGAGCGGCACGTTCGACAGCGACCGCTCGAAGAGCTCCGCGAGGCGATGCTCCACGACCGAGATGTCGCGCGCTCGGTCGAGCGCGCCGAGGAGCGCGAGCTCGTCGGCGAGCACGGCCGGCGTGAGCTGCACAGCGTCGAGCGCGACCTTCGACGCGGCCCCCGCGACGCGAGCCCCCAGCTCGGGGCGGAGCGCCGCGACGTACAGAACGAAATCGCTGCTCTCCTCGAGGAGCGCGTGATCTTGCCCCGGCGCGAAATAGAGCAGCGTGCCCGCCACGAGCGGCACCACGCGCTTCCCCACGCCCATGATGCCCGTGCCGCGAGCGACGAGGTTGATCTCCGGCTCCTCGTGGAAATGTCGGGGCCGACGGTACTGCGGCTGGTGACGGAAGACCTGGGCGCGCCGGCCGGCGAGCATCGGAAAGGGCTGGAACAACGCGGGCCGAGCGCTCAAGGCCAGGTCAGTGTGAGGCAGCGGGGACGCGGACAGAAAGCAAAAAATGCGAAGCGCTCTCGCCCCCGGCGCGCCACGTGGAGCTCATGATGTCTTCGACGCGCTGCACGGTCGCTTCGCTTCTGTTCTCCGCATTCACCGCGCTGGCCTGTGACGACGCCAGCCAGCCCCCGGGCTCGACGACGGGGGCTGGCGGGGACGGCACCGGCCCGGGGGCTGGTGGTGGTTCCAGCGCCGGGACGGGTAGCTCCAGCTCCGTGGCGGGGGCTGGGACTGCGGATAGCGCCTCCAGCGCAGGAGCCGGCGCGGGGGGCGCAGGCGGCGCAGGCAGCGCAGGCGGCGCGGGCGGCGCAGGCGGAACGGCGGGTGGCACAGCAGCGGCAGGCGCCACGGGTAACGGCGGCTCAGCGGGCGGCCCTCCCCCGGACGAAGAGGCCTTCACGCTGCTCTTCCGCGACGATTTCGATCGGCTGGACGCAGCTCGCTGGCAGCTGATGACACATTCCTGGACCGAGAATCTGGCGCTGTTCTCGCGATCCGCCGCGACCATCGAACGTGGCCAGCTGGTGCTCCGGCTCACGCCGGCCCCTCAGGGCACCACCGACAGCTCCGGAGCCGCCAAGACCTTCCTGGGTGCCGAGGTTCGCTCCGTCGACGCGCTCACGTACGGGCGCGTGCGCGCTCGCGTCAAGCTGGCCCGAGGGTCGGCGGTCGTCTCGTCCCTGGTCACGATCTACACCCCCTGGCCAGCGGACAACTGGAACGAGCTCGACATCGAGTGCCTGGGGGCCAAGCCGAATGACGTGCAGTTCAACGCCATGGTGTACACCGGCGCTCCGGTACGGCCGCCGGTGACGCAATCCGTCAGTCCGACTCAGCATCCGCAGAAGGTGGACCTCGGCTTCGATCCGAGCGCGGACTTTCACACGTACCAGATCGAATGGACACCGTCCGGCGCCCGCTTTTCCGTCGACGACGTGCTCCGACACGAATGGACGGAGCGCATCGACCTCATGGTGCTGCCGCAGAACGTGCTCATGACGATCTGGGCGTCGTCGAGCGCGGCCTGGGCCGGGGCCGTGACGGCCGAGACGGGCACGGCGAGCGCGACCTACGATTGGATCGAGCTCTATCGGTACACGCCTTGATCGGGTCGCGAGACCAGGCCGCTCCGAGCGCGTGAGCTCACGCGGTTCGGCCCGACGAAGCGCGAAGCGAACGCCCGGGTGCGGGGCGGAGCCCCGACGGAACCTGCGCGCGCCTGTTAGCGACACGACAGCATGGGCGGAGCATCGCTGTTCTCCACAGCGGCTGCGGTGATTCAGGGCGACGCGCGCGCTGACATGCCTCTCGCGATCGGATACTGCTCGAGGCCATGTCGCGCCGCCGTTCTGCCGTCATGATCGCCGCTGTCTCCGCCATCATGCTCCCTGCCGTCCCGCTCGCGTGTGGGGGCCATCGCGCGCTCGACGCGGGCCAGGGGCAGGGCACGAGCGGCGCCGGGACGGCAGGCGCCGGTGCTGCTGGCGGCGAGGCGGCTGGCGTGGGCGGCGCAGGCGGCGAGGCCGCGGGCGCTGGCGGGGCAGGCGCCAGCGGGGCGGGCGGAGGCGCGCAGTACGGGAACGTGCTCTGTCCGACATCGTTCACGTTCAACGCGCCTCCCGGGGCCACGGATGTCCGCGTCGCCGGCGAGTGGAACGGCTTCGATCTCGGCGCCGCCCCGCAGCTGCAGGGCGGTACGCAGGGCCGGCTCACGGCCACCGTCGACCTGCCGCCGGGGCTTCACGGCTACAAGATCGCCTATCGGTCCGGCGGCGAGATCTCGTGGGTGCTCGACCCGGCGGAGGGGCGCCGCAAGTACGTCGACGGGGTCGAGAACTCGGCCGTCAAGGTCCCTGACTGCCGCCTCCCGTCGTTCTCGGTCGCGTCCAGCCAGGCGACGCGGCCTGCCGCCGGACAGGGCGCCTTCGAGGCCCGGCTCGTGTACCGGGACGGCATCGAGGGCGCGGGCCCCGAGGCGGCCGCGTTCGAGGCGGTCCTGCAGGACCAGGACGGCGAGGCGCGCCCGCTCACGGATCAGGAGCTCTCGGTCGACGCGCGCGGCGACGTGCGGATCCAGCTGGGAGGCCTCGGCGACGGCAAATACCGCGTCACCCTCCGCGGGGCGACCCGGAGCGGCCGCGCCGGTGAGCCGCTCCGGCTGGTGTTCTGGGTCGAGGCCGAGCCGTTCTCCTGGGAGGACGCGCTCATCTACATGGTCGTCACCGATCGTTACCGCGACGGCGATCCCGCCTTGAACCCGCCCGCCACGCCGGGCGCCGATCCGCGGGGCGACTGGGCCGGCGGGGATCTCGAGGGGCTGCGGCAGGCGATCGAGGACGGCACGCTCGACGCGCTGGGCGTTCGGGCCATCTGGCTCACGCCGTTCCAGGAGAACCCCGCCGGCGCCTACCTGGCGAGCGATGGAGTCCACCAGGTCACCGGATATCACGGTTACTGGCCCATCAAGGCGCGCGAGGTGGATCCGCGGCTCGGCGGCGCCGGGGCGCTCCGGGCGGTGGTGGCCGAGGCGCACCGCCATGGGATCCGCGTCCTCCAGGACTTCGTGGTGAACCACGTCCACGAAGATCACGAGTACGTCTCGTCTCACCCGGAGTGGTTCAGGACGGGGTGCGTCTGCGGGACGGACGGGTGCGACTGGACGTCGCACGCGCTCGATTGCATGTTCGCGAGCTACCTCCCCGACGTGGACCACACGGTCCCCGAGGCCAACGCCGCGTTCGTGGCGGACGCGATCCACTGGCTCGACGCGTTCGATCTCGACGGGCTCCGCGTGGACGCCGTGAAGCACGTGGAGGAGATCGCCACGCGCAACCTCGCCGCGGAGGTGCGGGAGGCGTTCGAGCCGGCCGGTACACGTTATTTCCTGATGGGCGAGACGGCGATGGGCTGGAGCGACTGCGAAGGCCCGTGCAACGACGAGAACTACGGGACGATCGCGAGGTACATCGGCCCTCATGGGCTCGACGGCCAGCTCGATTTCGTCCTCTATCACGGGGTCTCGTACCGGACGTTCGGCTGGGGCGAGGAGGGCATGCTGCACGCCGCGTACTGGGTCGAGCACGGGCAGCGGCGGTGGCCGGAGGGCGCCATCATGACGCCGTACATCGGCAGCCACGACACGGCCCGGTTCGCGACGCTCGCCGACTACCGCGACGAGGCGGGGCCTCGCGGCCGGGAGGTCCCGGGCCGCCAGTGGTCGGACACCGCGGGAGCGCCCGAGTCGCCCGAGGTGTACGCGCGGGCGCGCCTCGCGATGGCGTGGCTCCTGGGCCTCCCGGGCGCGCCGCTGCTCTATTACGGCGACGAGTACGGCGAGTGGGGCGGCGCCGACCCGAACAACCGCAGCGTGTGGCGTCCGGAGGAGGATCTCACGGCGGACGAGCTGGAGACGCTCGATTTCGTGCGCGCGCTCGGGACCGCGCGCCGGGGCATCCCCGCGCTCCGCCGCGGCGCCTACGTGAACCTCACCGCCACGGAGGACACGCTGGTCTTCGGCCGCCGGCACGGCCGGGGGGACTCCGCGGTGGTGGCGCTGACGCGCGCGGGGACGGAGCAGCACATCTCGGTCGAGGTCGCTCAGGCGCTCGGCCTCCCGCCCGGCACCGAGCTCAGGGACGCGCTCGGCGGCGCGAGCGAGGTCGTCTCCGCGGCCGGCGTGCTCTCGATGAGCGTCCCGCCGGGCGGGGCGGTGATCTTCGCGCCGTGATCGCTGGCAGGCCGGCGGGAGCGGGCTGCGGCGGCGAGCGCAGGCGCAGCGGGAGCGGCCAGGCGCCTGGAAGAGCGCGGGAGGACGCGGCGACGCGCGCGCTGTCCGATTGAGCTCCGCGGCCGCCCCGGGTATGTCGGAGCGGTACGACATGCAGCCGCCCGACGCGAGCCAGTTGCCCGAGGAGCTCCGCGCGCCGCCCCCGCGCCCCTGGGCGGCCTTGCGGCACGTCCGGCACCAGCTGGCTGGCGTGGGGTACTCGCTGCTCTTCTGGGCGGGGCTGGTCGGTGTCTGCTGGTTCTTCCGGCACATCGATTTCGTCGCGATGATCCTCGCCTTCTCGTACGCCGTCATGCCGGTCGTGCTCCTGTATCAGCTGCTGGGCAGCTATGCCGCGTGCCGCCTGGCGCTCCGCGGCGCGCCGTCGGCGGCGCACGTCTACGAGGGAGCCGTCGTGACGAGGTACGGGACGGTGAATATCTGGCACGTCGTCGTCGCCGGCCAGCACGTGCGGATTCGCGCGAACGCGCCGCTCGACAAGAGCGTGGTGGTCCTCGTGACGCCCGAGACGCGGAGCGGCAAGCGCCGAGTCGGGGTCTATCATCCCCGGCTCGGGATCTGCACATCGCTCGTGTGATCCGCGCTCTCGGCGCTGTTGTTGCGGACGTGACCGCGTGAGACATTCGCCAGCATGCGAGCTGCGTCGGGTCTTCGCGTGCTGGTCATGGCCGTCCTGGTGCTGGCGGTTGTGGGGTGGATGGGCGCGCTCGGGTGCGCGGCGGGGCACGACGGCGCGGCGGCGGCGGCGCTCGTACAGCGCCGGTTCCCGGCGCAGGCCGCCGAGGTGCTGGGCGGCGGCGCTCCCGGCGCGCCGGTCGCGACCGGCGGCGGCTTCGCCCTGGGCGCGCCTGGCCTGCCGGGGCGCGGGCCGCGGCTCCAGGCCGAGCTGCCGCGCGACGGCGGCGGCTGGATGCGGCTCTCGGGCGCGGGCGGCTTCGAGGTGCGGGTGCGCGAGGCCGGCGCGTCCGGCCCGGGGGCGGTGGTCGACGGCGCGGTGATCTACGGCCGCGCGGGCGGCGCGTCGTTCTGGCGGGCGGTCGCCGGGGGCATCGAGGAATGGCTCACGGTGGAGCCGGGCGCCGTGCCGGCGGGTGAGCCCGCGGCCGTCTGGGAGGTGGACGGCGCGGCGCTGCGGCAGCGCGGCGAGGCCGTCGAGGTGCTGGACGCGGCGGGGACGCCGCGGCTGCGCGTCACCGCGCCGCGAGCGTTCGCGGAAGGCGGGCGGCCGATCGCGGCGCGCCTCGAGGCGCGCGGGGCGGAGATCGCGCTGCTTGTCGAGGCGTCGGGGGAGCTGCTGCTCGTGGATCCGCTATGGCGCCCCGTCGGAGCGATGGCCACGCGGCGGGACGCCGGGCATACGGCCACGCTGCTGGGCGGCGACGACGGGCGGGTCCTGGTCGTGGGCGGCTATGACGGCGACGGCTATGTCGCGCGCGCTGAGCTGTACGACCCGGCGGACGACAGCTGGGCGCCGGCACAGCCGATGAGCGCACCGCGCCTCGAGCACGCCGCGCTGCTGCTGGACAGCGGGCAAGTCCTCGTCGCGGGAGGCTCCGACGGCTCGGGCACGACGGTGGCGAGCGCGGAGCTGTACGACCCGGCGGGGGACCGCTGGACGCCGGCGCGGTCGATGAACGGCGCGCGCCAGGGCCCCACGGCTACGCGGCTGGACGACGGGCGGGTCCTCGTCACGGGCGGCTGGAGCAACGGCACGTTCCTCCGGAGCGCGGAGCTGTTCGACCCGCGCGAGGGCATCTGGACCGCGACGGCGCCGATGAGCACCGCGCGTTATGCACACACCGCGACGCTGCTCGGCAACGGGCGGGTCCTGGTCGCCGGAGGTATCGGGGCGGCGGGCGAGGTCCCGACCGTGGAGGTGTACGATCCGGCGAGGAACACCTGGACCCCGGCGCAATCGATGAGCACCGTGCGCCGAGGGCACACGGCGACGCTGCTCGACGGCGGGCAGGTCCTGGTCACGGGCGGCTTGACGAGCGACGGCACGTTCCTCGCGAGCGCGGAGCTGTTCGACCCGGTGAACGGCAGCTGGGCACCGGCGGCGCCGATGAGCTTCGGGCGCTTTGGCCACACGGCGACGCTGCTCGACGGCGGGCGGGTCCTCGTCGCGGGCGGCATCCACTCATCGAACCTCCACCTGGCGGACGCGGAGATCTACGACCCGGCGGAGGGCTCCTGGTCGAACGCGCCGGCGATGGCCGTCGGCCGCAGCTCTCATACGGCGACGCTGCTCCCGAACGGCGGCGTGCTCGTGACGGGCGGCAATCAAGGCGTCGAGACGAACGCCGAGGTCTACGACCCGCCGGGCAGGAGCCCGTGGGCGGAGACCGCGCCGATGCGCTACTCGCGCTACGCGCACACGGCGACGCTGCTCGACGACGGGCGGGTCCTCATCGCGGGCGGCTACGGGGCCGAGGGCATCGACCTCAATACCGCTGAGATCTACGACCCGGCCGACGGAACATGGACCGGGGTGAAGGAGATGCGCGACGCGCGCTACACGCACACGGCGACGCTGCTGCCGCACGGGCGGGTCCTGGTTGCGGGCGGGTACGCGAGCAGGGCGGAGGGCGCGCTCGCGACCGTGGAGATCTTCGACCCCATGACGAGCGGCTGGACAGCGGCAGCGCCGATGATCGTCGCGCGCCAGGGGCACACGGCCACGCTGCTGGACGACGGCCGGGTCCTGGTCACGGGCGGCGTCGGGGCCGACTACGTCAACCTCGCGAGCGCGGAGATCTACGACCCGCGGGAGGGCACCTGGACCGCAGCGGGGGCGCTGATCGCCGCGCGCCAGGGGCACACGGCGACGCTGCTGGCCGACGGCCGGGTCCTGGTCACAGGCGGCTACGGGCCCCGCGGTGAGGCCCCGAGCGCGGAGCTCTGGAGCCCCGGCGAGCGCGGCTGGACAGCGGCAGCACCGATGATCGCCATGCGCCGGGCGCACGCGGCGACGCTGCTGGACGATGGGCGGGTCCTGGTCACGGGCGGCTCCCCGGATTCGGAGGGGATCAGCGGGCTCGCGAGCGCGGAGCTGTACGACCCGGCGACCGATCGCTGGACGACGCGAGCTCCCATGAGCGCCGCGCGCCAGAACCACACGGCGACGCGCCTCCTGGACGGGCGGGTCCTTGTCGCGGGCAATGCCTCTGTCAATGGCCATGGCAGCGCGAGCGCCGAGGTGTACGACGTGGCTGCGGACAGCTGGTCTCCGGCAGGGACGATGTACTCCGAGCGATCTCATCACGTGGCGACCCTGCTGCGCGGTGGCAAGGTCCTGGTCACAGGCGGCGTGGGCCCCGGCACCTACATCTCCAGCGCCGAGCTCTACACCGCGGCGTTCCCCGGCGCCCCTTGCGACACCGACGCGGACTGCGCCGGCGTTTCCTGCGTCGACGGCGTCTGCTGCGACGTCCCTTGCGCGGGCGCGTGCATGGCCTGCTCCGCCGCGAAGAAGGGCGCCGGCCCCGACGGCGCGTGCGGCCCCATCCAGGCCGGCGCCGATCCGGACGACGACTGCGCCGCGGAGCCTGCCCTCTCCTGCGGCACCACCGGCCTCTGCGACGGCCGCGGCAACTGCCAGCTGCGGGCGCAGGGCGCCCCCTGCGGCGCGGCCTCGTGCAAGGACGCCTCCGAGCTCGTCGAGGCCCCCCTCTGCGACGGCCTCGGGGCCTGCACCGAGGGCGACACGCGATCTTGCGCAGAGTACCGCTGCGTCACGGGCGCCTGCCTCACGGGCTGCACCTTCGACACCCAGTGCGCCGACTCGGCCTACTGCGCGGCGACCGGCGGCGACTGCCTGCCGAAAAAGCCCGTCGGCGCCCCGTGCTCGCTCCCGAAAGAGTGCCTCAGCGGGCAGTGCAGGGCCGGAGAGTGCGCGCTCGACACCGACGAGGACGGCATCCCCGACAGCGAGGACAACTGCCCTGCGGTCCCGAACACGCTCCAGGCCAACACCGATGCTGGCCTGCCTTCGGGCGATCTCCTCGGCGACGCCTGCGATGACGACGACGACGCCGACGGCGACGGCGATACGGTGGACAACTGCCCCCTCGTCGCGAACCCCGACCAGGCCGACGTCAACCGCGATGGAGTCGGCGACGCCTGCGATTGCGACAACCCGCGCAAGCCCGACGGCAGCCCCTGCGACGACGGCAACGCCTGCACGCAGACCGATACTTGCCAGAACGGCGCCTGTGTCGGCAGCGATCCCTTCGTGTGCCCGCAGCCCGACACCTCCACCTGCCGGCGCGCCGTCTGCGCGCCGGCCACCGGCACCTGCCAGAGGCGCTACAAGCTCGACGGGGCGCCCTGTCCAGGCGGCGAGTGCATCGCCGGGGGCTGCTTGCTCGCGGAGGCCGCCAGCGGCTCCGGAGGCGGCGCGGGGGGCGAGGGTCAGGGCGGAAAGGGCGACGGCGGCGGAGGCCAGGGCGGCGAGGAGCACGGCGGCGGGGGTCATGGCGGCGGCGCCGCCACGAATGGCTCCGGCGGGTCCGGCGGCACCGGCGGCGATGCAGGCGGCGCCCCTCCGGCGCCTGCTCCGGAGGGGAGCGACCCGCCGCTCGTGCACGGAAACGGCTGCGCCCTGGCGCGCGGCGCTGGCTCGGACCCGGGCGGCGCGGCCGCGCCCTGGCTCCTCCTCGCCGCGCTGCTCGCCGCGCGGTCCAGGAGGTTCCGCAAGGCAGGCTGATTTACCACCGTTCGCCGGGTTCTCGCTGGTCGTGCCCTTCCGACAGGCTCCCGGGCGGTTCGGTCATGCCTCGCTCACGCGCCACCAGGGAAGTCCTTGGGCAACGAAATTGCCGTGCCGAACCGTTGCGATCCGTTGCGTTTGCCGCGATTTCGGGGGCACCAGACCACCGATTGTCCCCGTTGGGGGGGCATAGACCCAACCCGGGACCAACCGGCGAGCCCCGGGCCCGGGGAGTTCGCGACGGCCGGCCCGTCGCCTCGAGCTGCGCTGGTCGCCTCGCTCGCCGAGACGCTCACCCATGCCGTCGCGCTTGGGGACGCGGAGGCGACCCGGGTCGTTCACGAGGCGATCGGTCGGCTGCTCGGGCTGTCGGCCGACCGGAGGGACGAGCGCGCTCGCGTCCCTAGGGCGACGCCTCCCGCGACGGGGTGATGGCCGTCGCGGATCCGCACCGCAGGGGCCGAGGAGTAGGCGCCGTTCCCGCCCTACAGCCCATCGAGGCGCGCGCGCTGCTGAACCAACCCCGGCTGACCACGCCCGGGAGCGCCTCAGCCGGGTCGCCCGGCGCTTGAAGATGCCCACCGAAACCGCGTTCCCGCGGGTCCGCCTGGAGCGCAAGCACCTCGCGCACGTGCTCTAGTGCCGGCGTTGCTTACAGTCGCCGCCTTTCTGGTCTCTTAGGTGACAGAAGGCTCCATACGCGATCCGCATCCTTCCTAGAAAAGTGACGCTGCATAAACAACTTACCCATGCATCGAGGAGCCCGCGTTCAGTCCATAGTCAGCGGGCTCCTAGCGGGGCCTGTCCGCGATCCGCTTGGGCGCTCCAGGCGTGATCCGAATGGGCCATCCCTAACACTTAGGTAGCCGACCTCGCGCTGCGCCCGATGACGCGCCGCAGCGAGGCCGGTGCGAGGGAAGGACCGTTCCGGGTCGTGCGCTACCGGCCGAAGTCGAGGCCGCCGCCGTCCCGACGCGGCTTAGGATTGTGCGATGCGGCCCTCGCCACATGGGGCGTGGCAGCTCGGGACGCCACACCGGCGTGCTGCACGCGGTATGGCAAGACGAGCCACGGATAGACGCGCTACCCCTAGGCGAAGGTGATTGACCACACAAACGGGCGTGGTACGCTCGCTGCTGCCAGCGCGTATTCAATCGAGCAGATACCGAACGGAAAGCCCGACACTCATGGTCGGCAACCCGTCACCTAAACGCGAAGCGACCGGAGCCGACGTAGTTTCTTCGCCGAGGGCAGCATGCAGCAGGTGGTCTCTTATCTCATTAGCCGACTCGAGATGGCACCCAAGAAGAGCACCAAGGTCATTCCATGGAGTTCTCCAGTTCCCGCGTTCGGCGATGTGTCGCGATCGACAATTGCAACGGTCGGAATCAATCCGAGCAATAGGGAATTTGTCGATGATCGCGATAACGAGCTCGCAGGGGCGCAGCGGCGGTTTCACACTCTGAGTTCACTGGGCCTGCAGACCTGGGCTCAAGCCGGTGAGATTCACCACCGGGAGATCGCCCGGGCGTGCGAGGAATATTTCCAAACGAATCCCTACGATCGCTGGTTCCGGCAACTCGACTTCCTCATCTCCGGCACCAATTTCTCGTACTACTCACCGATGTTCAGCGCCTGCCACCTTGACGTCGTTCCATTCGCGACCGCTTGCAAGTGGGCAGAGCTAACCGCTGAACATAGGTCAAATCTATTCGCCGTCACTGGAGATGCACTGGGGCGCCTTGTACGGGACTCACCGCTGCGAGTCCTCGTTCTGAATGGTAGCTACGTCGTCTCTCAGTTCCAGAAAATCAGTGGCACCATGCTCGCCGCGACCCTAAAGCCCTCATGGAAGCTGCCACGGCCTGAAGAATCTGGGGTTCCCGGATACGCCTATCATGGATCGATCAGCGTTCTTGCGGGCATTCACCTCAATCGAGAGGTGACGGTGCTCGGCTTCAACCACAACATCCAGAGCAGCTTTGGGGTCACGCGCGCGGTCAAAGCGTCGATCCGTCGTTGGATTTCTAAGAACGTGCAGGAGATTCTATCGTGAGTCTAGTCAGCCCACAACTCCGCCGAGCGATCCGCCATCGACTATTCAGGTACCGATCCTCAGCAAAGCCGCTAGGGATCAGTGCTGATGCAGCTTTCGAGGTGCTGCTGCGGCAGATCTACGACAGTGTTCGCCGCGTCGAGTACTTCTTTGCTCTCCGAAGCCGCGTACCAGACCCCACACGCAGTGACCCAACTTCGAAGAACTTCGATCCCATCCGGGCCGCGATCCACCAATTGCGAGCCAACAATATGGACGAGGCCGCATGGTTGGCATTTCTCTCGACCCACTTTGGCACTAACCGCCGCACCGGCTGGCGACTCGTTCGGGAAGTCTATGGCTCGCTCGGCGCCGGGTCTAGATGGGACTGGCACCACGTACGGCAGGGGCCAATGCGATTCACGCGGTGGCTAGAGGCGAATCATGAGCTCCTGAAAGGCGGCTTCGGCAACCACCGCAAATATATGAGTCTCAAACCAAAATCTCGAGCTGGCACCGCTCAGGCCATCGAAAGCTACGTAAAGTGGGTCCAGAAGCACTCTTCCCACGCGCAGCTACTCGCGTCGTTTGAGCAACGAGTCGGCAACGACCGGTGCAACCTCTTCGACGCCATCTACAGAGATATGAGAAAGAATGTCAGAGCATTCGGCAGGACCGGGTGCTTTGACTTCCTCTGCTCACTAGGAAAGCTGAACATTTTCCCCATCGAACCTGGTTCTCCATACATCTCTGGGTCCACAGGGCCGCGTGCGGGTGCCGAGCTGCTGCTGATGGGGCACAGCGGCAAGACTCTCCGCCCGATTCACCTCGATCGGCAGATACAGCCACTCGGTTATGAACTCGCAGGTGCAGGAGTAAAGTTCGCGATGCAGGTTGTCGAGGATGCGATCTGCAACTGGCAGAAGTCCCCTTCTCAATATGAGAGGTTCAGTGGCTAGTCCTCTCGGCACATATGATGCGAGCAGTCTCAGACTCGCTCCCATCGAGCCAAGCCTTCCAGGGGTCTTCTCGCTCGATCCGGCTGGGTTGTGTTGGACCTGCTGTACGGGCCCGTTGCGCAACGCATTCCAAGCAGCGAAAGCCAGTTCGTCCGCTTCGCTCGAAGCGCCGCAGGCACACCGGCCACGTTTGTGTGCCTGGGTTGATGCGCTCCCGTTGAGGTCCGCCCCCGCAGGGCGACAGCTGCTTACCCCATCCGATTGAACAGGTGCATAGGGGGAGGACTCTTGCAGATTTCCTTCGAAACAGAAGAGCTTCGGGATTACCATCGAATTCCTGCGAAGGCACTTATTCGCTACGGACCAACCGCCGCCAAGGGACTTGCGATGCGATTCGCGGATCTGCGCGCCCTGCAGAATGCCAGCGAATTGGTGGCTTTCGGAGCCGAAGAATGTGCATTCGATGGGCTTCATGCACTGAAAGTGCCGGTGGCGAAAGATTGCAGCCTTGTTCTTGTGGCCAATCATCCCAAGAAGAAGGAACTTGCATTAAATTGGGCGGGCGTTACTCGGGTCAAGGTTGTCACAATCGGGAGGCACGATGAGCAAGGCTGAGTATGATCCTGACTGGATTCCGCCGCCCGGCGCAACGATCGAAGACCTCCTCTCGCGGAAAGCCTCCGCTCGCCCTCGGCAGGTAATCATCGAGCGTTTCGGCCGGGGAATGGCTCAGCAGCTGTTCGACGGGAAGCTCGGAATCGATTCCGACGTCGCCGCGTTCCTCGCACACGCGGTGGGCCTGTCGAAGTCGTTCTGGATTGAGAGGGAAAAGCTGTATCGCGAAGCCCTGGATCACCGGCAGCGTGAGCGGCAACTTCTTGCACAGCTACCTTTAGATGAAATGAAGTCGCGGGCATTCATCCAGCCCGTACAGTCCCATGCCGAAACGGTGGACGAGGTCGTCAATTTTTTCGGGAAGGACGATCCGGAGAGCTGTCACGAACACATCGAGCAGCTGCCAAGATCAATAAAGCAGAAGACCTCGCGCGCAATAATTTCTCACCCTGGCTCTCTCGCTGTATGGATTCGAGCCGGAGAGATCGAAGCAGATCAAATTGAGTGCGCTGCATGGAATGCTGAGCGCCTTCAGAACCTCATGCCGGTGTTGCGCAAGCTCACTCGCACGGAGGATCCCGCGCAATACCTCCCTGAGTTGAAGCGGCTCTGCCAGAGCTGTGGCATCGCACTTGCGGTAGTACGGCCCCCAAGTGGTTGCAGCGCTCGTGGCGCTGTTAGGTTCCTATCGACGACCAAGGCGATGCTTCTCTTGAGCTATCGCCATCTCAGCAATGACCAGTTCTGGTTCTCGTTCTTCCACGAACTGGCGCATCTTCTGCTTCATTCTCGAGGAAGTATCATTGTCGATGACTGGGAAGATAGCGAAACCAAGGAAGAGCTTGAAGCGGATCAGTACGCTGCACAGATTCTGATCCCGTCCGAGTTTCAAACCTGGCTTACCTCGCTGGTTGACGAGAGGTCCATTATCTCGTTTGCGCGACGCATTGGCGTTTCGCGCGGCATCGTTGTGGGGCAAATGCAACACAAGAGAATTGTTGGATATCAGCAATTCAACCGGCTGAAAATCTACTACCAGTGGAACAACCGCAACGAAATCGAGCTGAAGGAGGGGTAGCTGCGATGACAACTAACGCCTTTTCGCCCCCCGAGTACAAGTGCGCGGACGACCTGATGCGAGCAGCCATCAGAGGTCTTGTCGAGTCTCAGGATCGGTTTTCAGGATTAAAGGGTGACGGCGGCGTTGAGATACTGGGGGCCAGTTTTCGCCTGACAAATCCACGCGCACGTATTAGTCGCTCCGAGATGCGAGGCAAGGTTTACAGCGCGCTAGGCGAACTATTCTGGTGTCTCTCTGGATCGAACAAGCTTAGTTTTATCGAGCACTATCTCAAGGATTATAGTCGCAACAGCGATGACGGGAAAACAGTCCACGGCGCTTATGGGCCAAGATTGTTTGGCGAGAGGGATCTCGACCAAGTCAGGAATATGGTGGATCTGCTAAACAGAAGACGAAACTCGAAGAGGGCCGTAATTCAGATCTTCTCATCGAGCGATATCGTAAAGGATTACAAGGATGTACCCTGTACTTGCACACTGCAGGCCATTCTACGAAGCGATCAGCTCCACCTCATCACACACATGCGCTCGAACGACGCCTATCTCGGACTTCCACATGATATATTTGTGTTTACAATGCTTCAGGAGTTGATCGCACGATCGCTTGGTGCAGAAATAGGCTTCTATCAACACATGGTCGGTCATCTGCATCTCTACGACAAGCATCGGGACATGGCGACGGCCTACTTGAGCGAGGGCTTTCAATCTATTGAGCCAATGCCTCCGATGCCTCAGGAAGACCCCTTACCGCTGCTTCCAAAGCTGCTTGAGGCGGAAGAGGCGATCCGCACGGGTCCGGCTTCTCCGCCTGTGTCGCAATTCCACCCGTACTGGGAAGATATCCTTCGTCTCCTGCGGATCTACTCTGAGAATCGCCACAAGCTCGATGGGTACCGCGAAAGAGTGGAGGGAATCAGGGCTCAAATGAGCTCGTCTGCATACGATGTCTATTTCGCCTAGTAGCGGAATGGGAGGACAACGTGACCAAGAGCCGCAGCAAGGTTGTCGAAATCATTGCGAGAGAGCTTGAGGTGGAGAAAGAAGCTGTCTCTGAGGAATGCTTTCTCGATACACTCGGGGTCGACTCTCCGCATCTCCTCGAAATTGCGTTGGCCATCGAAGAGGAATTCGAGATTGAGATCTCAGATACAGATCTCATCCGTTTTCACACGGTGAGTGATATCATCACCTATGTCAACGATCAGGAGGGCGCCTGATCAGCGGTTCCTGCCCACTCGCCGATGCCGACTGCGTCTCAATGTCTTGCAGTTCTCGCGAAGAAGATCTCAGCAATGTTCAACCAAGAGGAGGACCAGGTGACACTGCCTAACCACTTTATTCTGGAAGGCATCGATCGGGTCGGCAAGGACAAGTTGCTTCATGGCATTCAGCACCGCCTCGGATATCATCAGGTGTTGCACTATCAGAAACCGATGGAACTCGGTTGTTATGCCATGGGAGCATCCAAGGACGAAGCACTGTGCCGGTATCAGGAAGCCAGCTTTCGAACAATGTTCCAGATCCTGCGTGGAGCCCCCTTGGCCAAAGTCATCTTCAATAGAGCCCATCTCGGTGAATGCGTTTATGCTCCAATATATCGCAGGTATTCAGGTGACTACGTGTTTAATCTCGAGCGCGAGTTCAATGTACACCAATTGTCGCACGTGCGGCTCGTCCTGCTCGTCGAGGACTTCGCCGTGAGTAGGCACTTCGTAGATGACGGCCGGAGCCTCGGAGGTGCGGAGAAGCGGCAGGACGAGCAGGCTCTGTTCCGAGGTGCCTTCGACGCATCGGTGGTCCGGGACAAGAGGCTCGTTTGCGTGACGGATCGAGAAACGGGCCAGTTCAGGAGTCCTGATTCGATCCTAGACGAGGTTCTTGCATGAAGTCGCTGCTGGAGCCTTTACTGTGAAAATCTACGTCGCCTCGTCATGGCGCAACACCTATCAGCCGAGTGTTGTTCTTGCACTCCAATCTGCGGGACACGATGTTTACGACTTTCGCCATCCGAGTGCGGGCGAGGTTGGCTTCTCATGGTCTGATGTGGATCCGAGTTGGCAGAACTGGTCGGTGAAGCAGTTCATTCAGGGGCTCCAACACCCTCACGCCCGTCACGCTTTCGGCCGTGATCGGCGCGCCCTTGAATGGTGTGACGTATGCGCCCTCGTTCTTCCCTCGGGTATGAGCGCTCATCTGGAGGCTGGGTGGTGCGCGGGGCGGGGAAAACCCGTTGTGGTGTATGCCCCGGAATTGCGTGAAGCGGAACTTATGTATGGACTCTTCGGTGAGGACGGGGGTGCCCCGATCTACGACACTCTGGAAGAAGTCGTCAGGCAAGTCTCTCTGCTGCGGCTGGAGCACCTGCAATAAACCGCGTGAGATTTTCGCGTGCGGAGACCGCCCATCGTGATCACGCAGATCACGCCATCGTGATCACCGCGATCGCGCATCGTGATCGCCCTCGGAGCGAAGCGACGCTGGTCCGTCGGGGTCTGGGGTTCAGGTCTCGGTGGTCTCCTTGCCCTTGCGGCGCGAGGGGCCCTTCAGCGTGAGGCGGTGCGCGTTGTGGACGATGCGGTCCAGGACGGCGTCGGCGATTGTCGGGTCTCCGAGGTGATCGTGCCACTTTTTGACAGGAATCTGGCTGGTGATGAACGTCGACCGCAGCCCGTGACGGTCCTCGAAGACCTCGAGCAGGTCGCGGCGCTCCTGGTCCTTGAGCGGCGCGAGCCCCCAGTCGTCGAGCACGAGCACGTCGATCTTCGCCAGCCGCCCCAGCAGGCGCGTGTACGTCCCGTCGGCGTGCGCGAGGGCGAGCTCCTCGAGCAGGCGCGGCACGCGCCGGTAGAGGGCGCGGAAGCCAGCGCGGCACGCCTGGTGCGCCAGCGCGCAGGCCAGGTAACTCTTGCCCACGCCGGTCATCCCGGTGATCAGCACGTTGGCGTGGTCGGCGATCCAGCGACCCGACGAGAGCTGGCGGATCTGGGCTCGGTCGAGCTCCCGCTTGGGCGCGTAGTCGATGTCCTCCAGGCACGCGCTCGGGATTCGCAGCTTCGCCTCGCGCAGCAGCCGCCCGATCCGCTTGTTGTCACGGGCGATGTGCTCAGCATCGACGAGCAGCGCGAAGCGGCCATCGAAGTCGAGCTCGGCGATCGCGGGGTCGGTCCGCTGTGTCACCCAGGTGTTCGCCTCCGCAGGGTAGCCGAGCCCACTGTTTGATGCGCTTCTACCTGGAGGAGATGATCCGCGACGCCTTCCACCCGACCGACCTCACGTTGCCAGCGAGGCGAAATGCATGCTGGCGGGTGAACTCTGGCCGCATCGACGCCGCCGTCTTCCTGGTTGAGTACGCGGGGGACGGCTGCGGAGATCAAGGGGCACGCCGGGCGCTCCGCGGGAGCGGCTGCAGCCACAAGATGGACGCACGCGAGCTCGGGATCGCGCCGGCGTCGCGCTGCTTGGTGCCGGAGCAGACAGCGGTCGCGGTCGCGGGGTCGAGGTGGGCGCCGGCGCGCGCGGAGCCGTCGCCGGCGTCGAGGTTCACCTGGATGACTTCGCGCGCGAAGTCGGCACGCCGCGCGTCGGCCAGCTGGCGCCCGTTCTGCGCGACGTACATGGCGCCGGAGCAGAGAGGAAGGCCGCATTCCTTGCTCCGGAGCGGCCGCGGGGGCGCGGAGTCCCCGAGGGCGCGCTACATGGCGCTCGAGCAGACAGGTCGCAGGGCCGAGGTCCGCGACCGCTCCGCGCACGGAGGTCGAGGTGGATACCGGCGAGTTCGGGGCCGTCGATGTCCGTGTGCTCAAGCGCGTCGGGCCCGGCCGTCGCTGGTTGCGAGCGCGGGCGTCCAAGCCGTGCTCGGTCGCGGCACGGCAGAACCGTAAGGCACCGGCGCGGCCTGCCCTTGTCGCGCGGGCGCCGTCGATTGAGGACGGGCGGATGCGCAGCGGCATGATCGAGCTCTTGAACCGCTTGTTCTCCCGCTCCGCTCGCTGGAGTACCGCGCGCGGTGTGATCGAGGTGATGGCGCTCCTGGGCGATCTGCATCGCCTGCGCGAGGTGATCGGCGTAGGCGCGGCTCGGCAGCTCGACGACGCCGAGCGGCCCGCCGGCCGGGGCAATAACGGCGACGACCTCGAGCAGCGGCGAGGACTGCGGGACCGTCCGGGCTGCGGTGCCTGCGGAGCCCCATCGGGCCATCCGTAGCCGATCTCGTGGCTCCCCGCCGATGGCGCCGCGGCGTGTGGCGCTCGCGGGCGGCTCAGACGCACGAGCAACGTCGTGCGGCTCCATGTGCGTGAGCGCTAGCGCGTCGTCGTCGCTGACCGCGCAGGCCACCGCCAAGCGCCGCGCTCGCGGGCGGCATGGCCGCGCGGGCGACGTGGCGCGGTGCCACGCGCGTGGCCGCCACGGCGCGCGGTCACCGCTGCCTGGGCACGGTGCCGCGCTGGGTCGGGCTTGCAGCCGACATCGTGCAGCGCCGGGCGCGTGGCCGGTCGCGCGCACCCGCGGCGGCGCGGCCAGGCAGCTGGCGCCAGCACGTCGACACGCGCTGGCGCCGCGCGGGTAGCTGCTCGCTGGCGCACGCTCTGGACGGTACGACCCCTGGCCAGTGTAATGTGCTCGCCTAGATTCCGTTTGACGCCGATCCTCTGATCAGAAGAATGCCCCGCGTCGGCACGTTGCTCACGAGTTGCGGAAGACGGGAAGGAGACGATGGGCACAAGAAGGCGGCGGATCCCATGGGCGATCCTGGTCAACCCGCTGCTCGTCGTCGTACCGACGCAAGGAGAGGCCTCCGAGCTGAGCGCTGGTGTGAGTCTCGGGTGGCTCCAGGCCGGTACCATTCCGCGCCTCGCGGTGGGGCCGCACGCGGGCATATCTTGGCCCATCCAGCGAGACATCCTGTTCACGGTGCACGACCTGTGCACGATCCTACCCCCGATCCAGGAGGACGGGCTCGGGATCTACAACCAGACCTCGGTGGACGTCGGGTACACGTGGAAGGACGGCAACGTCAGCGCGGGGCCGTCTGTCGCGTTCTACCTCATGCCGGCGTGCGGCGTCACCTTGTGCGGCCACGTCGGTGGCTTGGCCGTAGGCGGCCACGCGCAGACCAACGCGTACGTCGCTGGACCGCTCGGGGTGTCGGTGAGCGTCAACGTGGATTGGGTCGGTCGGGGCAGTCTGGTGCTCCCGGGCTATGTGTCCGTCGTCATTGTTGCTGGTCCTGTGCTTCGATGGAGTGAGAAATGAACGCGAGAAAAGTTCTATTATTGATCTTGGTCATCGCGGTTTGGGCGCTGGCGGCGTGCAACATGACGTTCGGCGACTGCTATCCTGTCGGGGAAGGAACTTCGGGTGCAGGTGCCGGTCCGGGCTCCGAGCCACGCCCCGTCTTCACCTCCTCCGCATCCGGTGACTTCGGGGCCGACCCCCAAGGCGGCGGCGAGGGCAAGATCGCGTGCAACGAGTGGGAGCTCGAAGACGAAGAGGAGAGACCGAGCGACAGCTCGGAGACCCCAACGAGAACTAGCCCGGAGACCCCGCGAGACCAGTGCCCCGGAGCCGGCGATGTAGGGGGAGCCGGAGCGACCTTCCTGAGCTGTAGCGGTGCATGCAGCTCGAAGTGTCCGAAGCCTGGAATGGCCCACTTCGTCTGGGTAGATTTCGATTCGTCGTTCTTTACGTTCGTTACCACTGTCGAGGATGACGGCCGGGGGGCTGCAGGCGGGTACCAACAGGCCAAGACAAACCTGAATTTTAAGCAGGTAAGTTCAGCCGGCACGAGGGAGTGGTCCTGTCCTATCACCATCAAGATGCCGCTCCGGACTGAGTTGATGGGGAAAATCGATCACCTCCGTGCAGCCGAACTCAGCGAGGAGATCACGGAGGAGGTCGCGCAGCTCATGGATTACAATCTTCCGCCGGGAATCTTCTGCGATAGGTTTCACCGCGCGGTGGACGCTGCGTTCAAGTTTAAGTATAAGGGACTTGGCGCCTCGGTGACGAAATGATGGTGATAAACCGCTCGGAATTGCTCGGCGTCGTCTACCGCTTCTACCCGCGGGGCGTGCATAACTTCGCCCGCGTGCACGTGCCTCCCCACGAGACCTTCTACGACGACACAGAAGAGCACCGCCGCCTGGTGGAAGCCGCAGACCGCGGGCGGGCGGAGTACCCGACGTGGAAAGCAATGATCCACCGCATGTACGAACGATACCGCCTTCAAAACGAGTCGCTCAGCCTTGTGGCAGGGGGGAGCGACCCGGCGTACTCGGCCCGCATCTATCGCCCCAAGGACTTGGAGCCCGTTCCCTCGCCCAACAGCAGGGCTTCGCTCAGCTTCCACGTGAGCCTCCTCGGGCCCTATTATGGGATCCACGATACGGGCGAGCCCGACGAGATACCGGCGGCGGTCGCAGAAGAGATCGAGGCCACGTACCCCGGTTACCAGACGATCCCGCCGGAGCTCGGGAACGAGGTGGTGCCGGACGTGGCGATGGACGGGGCGTTGATGGGCGAGGCGACGATCTACATGTGCCTCTTCTCGAAGGTCTGGACTTGGGTGGATCCGTAACTACTCCCCCCCGGGCAGTCGCCGTCCACGTGGGTGAGCTCGGGCGCTTCGTCCTCGGAAGCGCTCGCGGGGAGCTCGGCGGCGCTCCGCCGCCGCGGCGCGACCGTGGCGATGCGCGCCGGGGGACCTCAGGCGGCTCGCACCGGCAGGGGATCATCTGCTCCAGGGATGGGTGTCCGGATAAGCTTTCGGACTTTCTGAACGACCCTACGTGATCCTATGTGATCCTTCTGTGATAGGTTTCACCGCGCGGTGGACGCTGCGTTCAAATCCGAGTACAAAAGGCTCGGTGCCTCGGTGACGAATCCATGAAGACAACTCGCTCCGAGCTGCTCGACATCATCTACCGATTCTACCCGCGGGGTGTGCAACAAATCATGCGCATCTATGTGCCTCCGGGCGAGCCCGTCTACGAGGACACGGAGGAGCACGGCCGCCTGGTGGAAGCCGCAAACCGCGGGCGAGCGGCGTACCCGACGTGGGAAGCGATGATCCACCGTATGTACGAACGATACGGCCTTCACAACGAGTCGCTCAACCTGTTTGCGGGGGGGATCGACCCGGCATACTCGGCCCGCATCTGGCTCACTGAAAAAACGGCGCTCAGCTTCCACGTGTCCTTGCTCGGCCCATACTACGGGATCCACCTCCCCGGCATCCCCGAGGAGGAGCCGGTGGCGCGCGAGGTCGCCCGGGAGATCGAGGCCACGTACCCCGGTTACCAGCCGATCCCGCCGGAGATCGGGAACGAGCTGGTGCCAGATGTCGACATGTATTGGTCGTTGATGGGCAAGGCGACGATCTACGTGTGCCTCTTCTCAGGTGTCTGGACTTCGGTGGATCCGTAGCCATTCCGTGGCGTCCGCCGTCCCATGGCCGGATTCGGCGCCACGGTTTGCGGAGCGCCCGCGGGCGTCGAGCTCGACGCCCGCGGGCGCGCGATGAAGCCGGCGTCGCCCATGGCGCCGGAGCAGATAGCGGGGCCGCGGCGTCAAGGAATACCGCGGCGTGGTCCGCACCTTCCGGCGGACCGGCGGCGGTGGTTGATGAAAAGGACGGGTGCATGATGAAAAGAGCGTGTTCTCCCGGGTGCGGCGCGGGGGCTGTCTACTTCAGCGCGGAGCCCCGGGATTGGGTGTGGGTCGCCGTGGCCCTGCTCGTGCTCGTCGGCATGGGCGCGGCGCTCGTCCTCGGCTTCACGCGCCGTCGCTGAAGCGGTAGGCCGCCCGCACCCCGGAGGGGGCCCGCTCCCTTGTCCTTCCGGTCGGCAGTGGCCGTCGCCGCAATCGGCTGGAGCGCGGCGATGGTTCCCGCGATCACGCCATGGCGGATCGCCCGAGGCGTATGCGCTTCACACCGTTTGCAGGGTTCGCCTGAAGTGTCGTGATCCTATTCAGGGAAACGCAGCGTCTCGACCCGGGTGCCGTCCTCCCCTCGGATCTCTTCACCAGACCAATCCCAGCTCACGCCGCCCTTGCCCGGCGGTCCGAGATCGTAGGTGACGTCCTCCAGCGTGAGCTGGTCCTCGTCGAGGGTTGCGATGCCGATCGAGTCGCCGCCGCGTCCGGGGCCGCCGTAGCCGCCGTCGCCTCCTCGGCCTCCGTCGCCGCCGCCACACGACCACGTGCCGTCCCCCACGGCCCCGCCTGGCATGCCCCAGCCGCCATCGCCGCCTCGCTCCGGCGCCCCGCCGTCCCCACCCGACCCGGCGAGGCGCGTCGTGAGCAGGCTGTCGCGCACCGTCAGCTTGGCGTGAAGCACGGCGATTCCGATGCTGGGCTGGCCGTTCCCGCCCCCTCGGCCGCCTCGGCCACCGCAGCCCCCCGCGCCGCCCGAGCCGCCGCCGGCGCCTCCCTTGGAGGCCACGCCGCACACGGCGAGCCCGCCACGACGCCCGCCTCCTCCGCCGCCGCCTTGGCCCGGCATGCCGCGGATGCCATCGGCTGCCCTGTCGCCCTCCCATCCGGTCTCGGTGAGCCGCCCGATGCCCTCGCCAGATGCGCCGATCGCACCCCACTTGCCGTTTTTCCCGTTGAAGCCGCTGTAGCAGCCAACGTCTTCGCGGTTGCCAAGTCCTCCTTGCCCTTCGTGGCCGAGGTCCGGCGCGGGTACGGGCTCGCCGGCCTCCCCGTCTCCAGCGCCGTCGGCACGCCCGTCTCCTCCCTTGCCACCGACGGTCGGGATCCCGCCCTCGCACGGGTTCACCACCGCGGGCCCGCCGGCGACAACGGCGCCCGAGCACGCATCCCCGCCGTAGATGCCGTGCGGCCCGTCGGGTGCTCCGTCCGGCCCGGGCCACTCCTCGCCATGGCCGCCCCCGTTTCCGGGGGATGCGCTGATCTCGCTCCGGGTGAGCTCCACCGCGGTACCCGACCGGACGAGCATCCCGATATAGGTTTGGCCCAGGATGGTCACGTGGTCGATCGTCGAGACTCCATCCGCCGCCCCGGTGTCGCCGGCGCCCGCCGGCTCGACGGTCAGAGCAATGGCGAATGGTCTCTCACGGACGATGAGGCCGGTTGTAACACCCTCTTTGAAGCGTTCGAATGTTTGGCAATCAACGCCCCCGTAGAGGTCCACGCCGGAGGGTAGGATGAGGGACTCTTCGAAGACGTCGTTGCACGCGAACACCCTTCCTCGACCGATGCGCGCCAGGGCAATCGCGCGATGGAGAGAGCGGACCGGCTTGTTCTTCGTGCCTGGATTCGCATCGTCGCCGCCAAAGAAGGGCCCGGCGACAAACACGCCACAGCCGTCGGCCAGCCGATCGGCGGCAAGGTGCTCGAGGCAGACGGCTTCCGGCGGTGGTTCGTCCTGGCACGACGATGTGAGCGCGCAGGGCGGACCATCGGCATCGATGGGGCCTGGCGCGCTCTCGCAGCCAACCGCGGCGAAAGAAAGAGCCAGGAGCAGGCCAATCGTGCGTTTTGACGTCATCGGCATTCCTCGACGGCTGCGCCGCGATGAGCGACTCAACGGGGCGGCTCGTTTGCCGCACCGAAAGGATAGAGTGGACCCCATGGGCCGCTCGCCCCTCGGCCCACCTCGTCGTCTAAGGCAGCGTTTCCTGCATAGCCGCCATCTCCTGCGTGCCCAACGTCGATGATCGTGCCGGGCAGGATGGCCAGATGGGGGACCACGTACGCGATGCCGATCGCAGCGCCGCCGAGCCCACCGCCGGCATCACCGCCGTGGCCGCCGCTGCCTCCACGGCCGCCGCTGCACGCGTCCCACATGTCGCCATAGCCGAGCCCACCGCGACCGCCCTTCAGCCCAACGCCGCCTGGTTGGCCCGTTCCGCCGACCCCGCCATCGCCGCCGTTGCCCGCGACAACCTTCGTGGCGTCGAGTTCCAGCTCCGAGTCCTCCAGTGCGACGATGGCGATGCTCGCGCCACCATAGCCGCCGCCCCGGCCTCCCTCGCCCCCGCAACCCCCGCTCCCCCCCGAGCCACCGGCCGCACCGCTCTGGGGGCGGCTTACAGGGCACGCAACCATGTCGCCGCGCGACTTGCTGCCGCCACCGCCGCCCCCCCCTTGGCCGGCGCCGCCCTTCTTTCCATCCTCACCCCGGACGCCGACCCATCCGTGGATGTCGAGGTAGCCTTCACCTTTCGCGCCGTCAGCGCGGCCACGGCTGGCACCGGGCGCGCCGTCTTCCCCCTTCGTGCACTGATCGCCGCCCGCGCCGAGCCCCGCAGCCCCGAAGCGTTGCGGATTTCCCGCGGGCTCCGGCTTTCCTGGCGCGCCATCGCCGCCGCCGTCAAGCCCGCCGTCGCCGCCATATCCGCCCGTCGACTCGATGCCGTCGTCGCAGGAGTTGACAACCGGCAGGGCGCCCACAGCGGCGTCCACGGTGCAGGCGAGCGCGCCGTCGTTCCCCGGCGCTC
Source organism: Sorangium sp. So ce327 (assembly GCF_051530205.1). NCBI lineage: Bacteria > Pseudomonadati > Myxococcota > Polyangiales > Polyangiaceae > Sorangium > Sorangium sp. So ce327. The sequence goes on from NZ_CP150330.1 coordinate 9,969,534, forward strand.
CGTCCTTCGCGCGGACGCTGAGCGCGTCCTTGCCCGGCTCCCCGACCTTGCCGTCGCCAGCGATGACATCGCTCGACACCACCTTCGCCTTGGCCCCCTGGCTCAAGATCATCGCGATCGACGACTTGCCGTCGTCCGCGGACGCATCCGCCGCCACGGCGCGCACGCCGAAGATCACGGACGTCGCGTCGTCCCCTGCGACGACCGCGTCGCTCCCCCCGAGGACCCGCAGCGGGATCCCCACCGGCGGAGCGATGATCGTCGGATGATCCGGTCCGTCGAACGATCCCGCATACGACCAGTCGCCGCCGTCACAGAGGCGTCCGCCCCACAGATCGACCCCCGAAGGCAGCGTGATCGTCTCCGCGAACTCCCCTCCACACGCGTACACGCGCCGGGTCGGCTCCTCGCGGTGGCCTCGCCCGTGCGCGGCGAGCCCGATCGCGCGTTGCAAGGTCTTGACCGGCGCGTCCTTCGTTCCGGGGTGCCTGTCGTTGCCTGACGACCCGCTGACGAACACCCCGCATTCGTCCAGCGCCGGCGCGGTACCAGGCGCTCCTGCGCAGGGGTCGGGCGGAGGCTCCGGATCGGGGGCGCAGTCCAGCCCTTCCCAGCAAGCATCGGAATAACGGCACGCGGTCGACGCGCCCGCGCTCCACGCGCACAGCACCACGGCGAAGACGGAAGCTCGAGCGCTTCGGCCGCCCTGCGAATGCATCTCCACCGCCCCTCCTGACCTCACCAGCTTCCCTCGATCCTCACGCCGGTCTCACGCCCGGCCGCCACGGGCGAGACGTGGATCCGCTCCTGAGCCGGCGAGAGCCCCAGGAAGGAGAGGTCCGTGAAGAAGGACGCGGCCGTCGCTGCGCCGAGCACACCCCCCGTGATGAGCAGGGCCGTGCCCAAGCCGTCGGAGAGGTTGCGCTCGTCGAGGAGGCGGCGCAGGGCGCCGCACGAGGAGCGCTGGGACGCTTGCCAGCACATCGACGAGCTGGACGTCCGACCACGCGTGAGCCCGTCGCGTTGCTCGCTCGCGTCACCATCCAGCGTGCTGGCCCTGATCATCAGGACGGCGCCCGTCGACAGGGTGGCCGTCGTGGCGGTGATTCCCGCGATACGCAGCGTCCCCGGCCAGGAAGCCCACGGGCTGGGGGCCTGCGCGCGCACGGCGGGTGAAGAGCTCCTGGTCTTCGGCGTCTCCTTAGGTGAACCCAGCGCGCTCTCCGGAGCTTGGCTCACCGCCATACGCGCCAATGGCATTCTGACGTTGTACGCCGTTGCGGCCACAGCCCCGAACTCATGGAAACCATCCTGGCGGCCCGGTGCGCGGGCCCGCACCATGCGTTGGCCGGGCTCCAAGAATAGCTTGTACGTCCGCGCGACCCGGCCTACCCACTTGCCGTCGACGAGCACCTCGGCATCCGGCGGATCGACCGAGAGCACGAGTGTCGCGACGTGCGATGTTGCCTCGCGCTCTCCTTTCTCGAATCGTAGCTGAAGCGCGAGCGGCAGCGCCGTGCGCTGCTCGAGGCTAAAGGCCAGGTGCTCGGCGGCATCGCGGTACTTGCGCAGCGCGAGCTCGCAGAGACCAAGCTCGCCGGCGAGCTCCGCGCGCTCTCGTTCCGTGCTGGACGCTGGGTCTGCTGCCTCCAAGGCGGCCTTGAAGGCGGCGTATGCCTCGGTCCACTGCCCGGCGTTGCGTGCCCTGCGACCGCGGCGAACATGGTCCTTCACCGTTGCGCCGTCACGTGGTCCTGGCTCCGGATAGGCGTCCTCCGCGCTGGCCGAGCTCGCAGCGCCGGATGCGGCGAGGAGCGCAGAGAAGAGCAGAGCGCATGCGGAACATCGCATGGTTGGACGGTACTCGCGCCGGCCGCGCGGCGTCAACGAGAGCGAATCGATGCAAAGCGGCCCTGGCAGTGGCAAATTGCGTTCGGGTGCGGCAATGCGATCGCGTGTTCGCGGCAGCGAGCACCCGATCGCCTGAACACATGTATCGGTGCCACCTGGTGCTACCAAAGTTGCCGCTGCTTGCACTTTCCTGCACCGTTTCGAGCGGCTCAGGGATGCTACCTACCGTGGGCAAGCCAGCGACCCATCTCCTCAGCTTCAACCGCTTCCGGCGCCTGGCCAGGCTTCACGGCGTGCCGGCGCGCGACGCCGAGGACGTCGCGCAGAACGCGCTGCTGCGGGGATTGGAAGTGACGAGGCGGGTCGAGCTGAGCGGCGATCCGGCGCGCTACTTCGTCACGATCGCCCTCAACGAGGCACGGAAGCACAGGCGGAACGAGCGCCGCCGCGGAGAGGTGCTGACGCCGTTCGAGGAGCGCGATCCCCGAGACGAATGCCCCACGCCGGAGGAACTGCTGCGCTTGCGGCAGCGGGAAGAGCTGACCCGAGACTTGCTCGACCGGGTCGGCCCCAAGTACCGGGATCTCTTGGTCAAGCACGAGATCGAGGGGACACCGCTCTCCGCGATCGCCGCCGAGCTGAACGTCTCGTTGGACACAGTGAGGGCGCAGCACCGCCGGGCTTGGGATCGACTCGATGCGGCTTTCAAGCGGTGGAGGGCCCAGCAACCCGCGCACGGTAGGGACGAGAGCGCCTGCGTCCCGCTGGTGCTCGGGCTGGACCGCCGTGCGTCGTGGACGGCCTGGCTGCGCCGGCTGGGCGTGAGGATCGTCGTCCAAGTTGCGTTCGTCGTGTTGACCGGCGCGCTCCTCTCGGCGGTGCCGCCGCTGCCCAGCGCGGAATCGTGGCTGCCCCCGTCGGCATTCCGCGCACCGGGGCGCGCGCCCGCACCAGACGACGTCACGACGCAAGGCTCACGTGACAGTGCGCATTCCGCTGCCGCGCCCGCCGTGCCCGAGAGCTCGTCGCCGGCGGCAACAGGCAGTGCGCGCGCTGAGGCTGTGGCGCGCAGCACGCCCGCGCCCTCTGTGACGACAGCACCTCGTAACTCGTCCCCGGGAAGCCCCGTGCGGCCAACTGTCACCGCACGCGAGATGCGCCTGATCAGCCAGGCCCGAAGGGCCATTGAGGACAACGACGGAGAGGGCGATCACGAGGCGCGCCAGCTGCTCGAAGCCCATGCGCGTGAGTTTCCGCGCGGCCGGCTCGCAGCGGAGCGCGAAGCGCTGCTCAGGCTCATTCGCTGAATCATCGGCCGTCGATCGACGGCGAGCTGGCGGTGACGCTGGTGGTGTCTTCAGACCAGACAGCACAGGGCCGAGATCCGCCTTGCGTTCCGACAAGAACGTTCACGTCCAGGAGACGAAACGCGATGACTACGATGGAGGATGTGCTTGGTGCGATGTGGCTCATTTCGCCGCTCGGGCTTGCGATGATCGCCTGCGTCGCGATCGGCTTCGCGGTCACCGCGCGCGAAGCGCTGGGACGCGAGCGCGGGCTTCGCGAGGCGCGCGAGCACGCGCATGACGACGAGGAGGCAGCCCTCACCGATGCGAAGGCGCAGGTCGCGGGGGAGCGGGACCGGTACCGGCGTCTTCTGGACTGTCACGTCGACGCGGCGCTCGCAGAGCTGACAGTCGCCCGCGCGCGCCCCGTCCCCTGGCCAGGAAGGATCCTCGAGTCGTTCTGTGCGACGACGCCTTCATGGAGGAGAAAGCTGGCCGAGAGCACGGGGTTGGAACCGAGGGAGGTGGAGCGCTTGCTGAGGAGCGAGCTCCCCATGACGCCCGGCCTCGCGCGGCAGCTGGAAGCCTTCACCGGCACGCCCGCGCGGTACTGGGAGCGCCTGTGGCGGCTACACGACGACTACCGAACGGACGCAGAGGAGACCGTCATGATCTCGGTCGGCGAGCCCGTCACCAAGCGCGAGAGCTCGGCGCGTCCGGCGTCGTCGACGGCCCCGAGCTCGGCGCCGCCGACGCCGCCGACTCCGCCGACGGTACCTCCCCGCGCGCTCGACGTTCCTCCGCCTGTTGTGCTCTCTCCCGAGCTCGCGGCCAGGAGCCCGCGCGCGAAGCTCCCGCCGCCTCCGCAGCTGCGCCTTAGGTCGCCGCTCCCTGTCCGCGCCGCCACGGGGCCAGAGCTCGCCCAGCGCGCCGCCACGCTGACGAGCTTCCCGGTACAGCGTGACGAAGGGGGGGCGAGCTCCGCCAACGGGGCCGATTGGGAGGACGCAGAGCGCTCTCCGCTGAACACGACCCTTCCGGGAGTGGGGAGCCATGGGTGAGCGCAGCCGTGCCTCGCATTCATCATAGGGTGCGATTTCGCAAGGGGGGTAAAGTCATGGATTGTCCCGATGAAGGCAAGCGCGCTGCGGCGTACGGGCGCTTGTTTTGCCCGATGCTGGTTCGTGCCGTGTTGCTCTGGTTGGAGAGGATGGGGGTCCCTCAGTGCCATCGTGGCGACGTCGCGGGCCAGGTCTGGCTCAACGCCTGCGAGAGCTGGCCCAGGTTCGATCCGAAACGCGGCAGGCCGGAGCGCTGGTTGAACGCGATCACCGTACACGTTGCCTCCCACTACCACGAGCGTGCGCGAAAGCGCAGGGAGGAATTGGTCAGTTCGATCGAGGTGCTTGATCCAGCGCCGGATGCTGCCGCTGTGATGGAGTCCGACAACGTCCGGGCCAGCACCATGGATGCAGTGAATGAGCTCGATCCGATGCTGCGACTCGTTCTCGTGGCACACGATCTGGGCGGAGTTTCGATGGCCCAGATCGCCCAAGATGCAGGGCTGCCCCTCTCGACGCTTTACAGGCGACGCGCACGGGCCATCGGTGAGTTGCGTAATATCCTTATGCTTCGGGAAGCCGGCGAGATCTCTTCGCGGGGAGTGGGACTGCAATGAGCGTCAAGGGCCTGGTTGTTCACTTCCGGCGCGACCTGGATGACGACGAGGCGGAGCGAATGATCGACGCTCTGATGATGCTGAAGGGCGTCGCCAAGGTATCATCTGTCAAGGCCGGTTACGAAGACGAACTGAACCGGCAGCGGGTCAAGCGAGAACTGCTAAGCAAGATTGATGGGCTTCTGAGGGATGACGAGGCCCCGATCTAGCTGCCGACGAACCCGCGTCGTCGTGGTGTCGACGCAAAAGGCCCGCGGTGCCGCCATCGGGCCGCGCTCGCGGGCGACGCTGGCGCCCGGACGACGTCGTGCCGCTCCAGGCGTGCGCCTCATCACGATGCGCGAGCCGAGCGCGGCGAATCGGCATCGTGTGGGTTCTACGCGCACACGCAAGGGGTCGCGCAGGATTCTATTCCCACAAGAGATGGTGTTCACCGTGCGCAGTTGAAGCCGAGCGGACGCGAGGGAGCTCGGCGAGCCTGCGACGTCGGCCGGCTGCCCCATGGTCTCGTACGCGATCGACGGGTGCAGGGCCCCAACGTGGCGCCCGGGTTCAGCGTCGCCATGCGCGGCCCGGATCGGCGCGCGTGGACGTCCGCGCGCGAGGCGCCCTGGGAGACATTTTTCGGGAGACATTCGGAGGCGCCAAGCTGGCCGATCGCGCGCCATCGTCCGGTCTGCCCGGTCTGACGTGAAGGGCCGCCGCTGGCGCTTGGCCTCGCGCCCGTGACAGGCGCGGGGAGCGTGGGCGGCGTCACGGAGGCGCATGCCGACCGCCGCGACGCCGGCCCGCTGGCGTGGCGATGTCGCCGTCCGTGCGCCAGCGTTGTCCGCCTGCCCGGCCCGGCGTGGCGCCGTGGGCAGGACGGCGCTCGACGGCGTTGGCGGAGTGTTGGCGACCACGCGGCTGGAGCTGCACGGCGTCGCCCATGCGTGGCCGTGCCGCGCGCGGGCGGCTCGTCGGAGCGCGCCGTGGGGCAGGTTGCGGTCACCGCACGCAGACGGCCGAACGCCTGGGGCTGCGCACGATGCCGCCCGTGCAGCAGCGTCGCCCGCCAGCGCGGCCCGACGACCGCGCGTCTGGAGCCGCCGAGAGCGCGAGGGTAGCTGCTCCTGCCCCATCCGAACCTCCGTTGTGTTGGCGTTTCGGGTTCGGGACAGAGCCTAAACGAGCGCGCGTGAGGAGGCCCGAAATGGTAATTCTGACGACCCGGTAACTCGTCGCGAGTTACCGGGATCTAGTCAGGCGGGGAACCCGCTTTGATGACGCGCAGTTAGGCCGTTTCGAGAGAGCGCCCGAGGGGCCGATTTTGGGGGGGCGCGAAGGGGTCGATTTGGTAATTTTGCGCGGGGTCGGCTGAGCGTCTCCGGCGAGCCGCCGACCTCCGTTTTGTCGCACGCGACAGGGCGGCGCGCGGCGGGTACGACCGCGGGCCGGCCCGAGCGGCGCGGCGTGAGCTCGTCCTGGCGGACGCCGGGGCGGCCTGGGGCTGGAGACTGGAGGCGAGCACCCGGCGGGGCGCGAACTCGGCGCACGGGGCCGCGGAGCTCGTCCAGGCGGGAGGCTGGCGCAAGGCGGAGCTCGCCCAGGTGGACGCCAGCGCGGCCCGCGGCCACGACGCCGGGCCAGCTGGCCCGGCGTCGTGGCCGGGCCGTGGGATCGCCGGAGGGGTCACCCCGCACACCGAGGTCACGTGATCGGGCCCCAGCGAATGCCAGTCAGGTCACGGTGCCACGTGAGAACCAGCGTCCTCTTGGTCACACGCTACATCAGACTTTAATGCCGTCGCCCTCGCCAGGAGCCGACTCTTGTACTGTGCTTTAACGCTCTTTAAAGTTGAACGGAAAATGAAGGCTTCGCTCTGGCAGGTTTCTGGTTCGGTGCTTTTGTAGACGCATGAGCTCGCGGCGCTGGTACGAGCTCGCGTGCGGAGTTGTCCGCGCGCCGAGCCACGTCCTGGAAGAGTGTTTCCAGATGAACAAGCAGACCCGGTGCCACCTGCGCGCGATCGCACGGCTGCACCCCGAGATCGGCAACCTGTGTGATCAGCTTGAAGCGCCCTGGAACGCCGTGCGAAGGATCGCGCACGCGCCGGGGGCGGCGGAGCAGTGGGAGCGCGCGGCGCAGGTGCTCGGTGAGCTCGTGGAGAAGCGCCGGGCGATGGCGCCGCGCCGGTCGAGGCTGGAGGCTGCGCGCCTGGAGGCGCTGAAGCGAATGGGACCGTCGATGGAGGGGGGAGGAAAACTTGAAAGCAGCCTGCGAGCCGCGTGGGAGGCGGCGGAGCGCGGGACGCCTGCGGTCTCAAGCCCACGTCCGGGCGATCGGCATGCTGGTCTGCGGTGCAGCGCTGCCCGGCGGGAAGCGCGCGAGTCGAGCACATGAAGCGGCGTCGCGTTGGACTTTCGCCGCGTACCTCTCCCGTGCGTGCCTACCGCGCCCGCTCGCCAATCCTATTCACGAACTCAACACGGATGGAGGTATGGCATGACACGAGCGGCTCTCGCGCGTGTATCGGCACCGCTTGCTCTTCGTCAGGCTGGTAACGGCACGCGTGCCATCGACAGAGAGTGCCTGGAGACGCCCACCGGCGGATGGTCCAGCCCGAAGGTGATCGACCAGCCAGCGACGGCGACGGCAACCGCAACGCTCGCGATCCCGCTGGATGGGCTGACGATCACGGCGCCGCAGCCGGAGATGCTCTCGCAGAAGAACGTCGAGGCAGTCACCGGCATCCCGGCGCGCGTCTTCCTCGACACGATCCGCGCGCCGGGCTTTCCCTTGCCGGTCACGAAGCTCGGCAAGCTGCGTCTGGTCGAGCGCGAGGCGTTCGTGGCGTACCTGCGCGCGCTGGCCGGTGAGCCGGCCTCGCGTCGTACCGCGGAGGCGGATGAGCGCACGCGGGTTGCCGCTGTGCTGACCGCCGCCGGCCTTGAACCTGTCGCTTCTGCGCGTACGGGCCGAGCGAGCGTCCCTCCCGAAGGCGCACGCCATGGTAGGCTGCCGCCGAAGTAGAGCGGGCTCGTTCGGCGCTTGCAACACCGGACGAGCCCTTGATCGACCCCCGCATCACCGGAGACCGATCCATGACCGACGTACCCCAGCGGCGGGCGCGTGCCAAGCGCTCGCCGGTCCTCCCTTCATCATCCCTTCCCGCATCCACATCGCCCGACCGGCGTCCGCGTTCGGGCCGCTCCGGCGGGCGCCCCTCGTTGCCGGGGGAGGCCGGTGCGCCCGACGCGGCCCCGCCTGGTACGGCCAGTTCGACGGAGAACCCGAAGCCGACCGCCCGCACCACCGGCAGGTCCGCAGGAGAGAAGCGCGCCAATGGCTCCGGCTCCGTCCGGCTGCGCGGGAAGGCGTGGACCGCACGACTCAGCCTCGGCGAGGCCGGTCGACCCACGTTCACCCTGCCGACGTGCCGTACGGAGCAAGAAGCCAATGCGCGGCTGCAGGTGCTGTCGGAACTTGCGGGGCGACTGCTCGCCGCCGGGCAAATCGTGCTCGGCGTGCCGCTGCTGGAGCAGGCTGCCGCACGCGAGGGAAACGCTCTTCGGGATGTCCGGCTTGCCATCGACCAGCTGTGCAAGGGAGAAGCGCGCGCCCGCGCAACCGGAGAAACCACCTTTGCCGAGTTTGCTGAGCGGGTGCTTTCCGGAAAGCTGGCCGAGCAGTACCCGGATCATGTGAAGGCGATTCGCAGTGCGGATGATTACAGATCGAGGTTGGCGCACGTACTCGACGTGCTCGGTCCCGTTCCTCTCGTGCGCCTCACGATCGATCATGCCGATCGCGCGATGTCCTTATTGCCGGGGCACCTGGAGCCTAGCACGCGCCGAAATGTTGCGATGGTCGTTCACCGCATACTGTCGTTGGCTGTGTATCCAGCGCGCCTCATAGGCGGCAATCCGTTGCCGCGCGGATGGGTTCTCAAGCCAGACCACGACAAGGCAAAAGGGTACCTGTACCCGGACGAGGATCAGCTCCTCATGGGGAGCAAGGTGATTCCCTTATGCTTCCGGGTCTACTACGGCTTCCTCATTCGCGAGGGAATGCGAGCCGACGAGGCCGGACAGCTGGAGTGGTCGGATGTGGATCTCGACCGGGGAGCCGTTGTTCTCGATGAGAACAAGACGGACGAGCCCCGGGCATGGGCGCTTTCATCCGACGTCGTGCGCGCGCTCCGGAAGTGGCGCGAGATCTGCCCGGACCAGGTACGCGTCTTCGTAGGAAAGTGGGGCTGCAACTCTTTACCGGGTCGCAACGGGGCGGAGCGCTTCAGAGACCACCTCCGACGCGCGGGCATTACTCGGCCTGAGCTGTTCGAGACCACGGATTCAAGGCTGAACATCCGCTTGCACGACACGCGCGCGACCTTCATCACGATCAAGCTCTCGAACGGCCGCACGGAGACGTGGATCTCCGATCGGACCGGGCACAAGTCGAGCGGCCAGATCCATCACTACAAGCGCGCCGCGCGCAAGGTCGCGGAACTCGGCCTAGGCGACTTCGCCCCCTTGATGAGGCGATCCCTGAGTTGACGAGCAAGGAGCGTTCCGAGGGCACTCCCGCGCCGGCTGGCCCAGCTACACGAGCGGCGAGCGCGGAAGCCGCCATCGCCCCCGCACAGACCGTCCAGGCGCCGGCGCGGGCTGACCTCTCCGCCCCCGTCGCGGCGGAGGCCGAGGCCCCCGAAGGGGCCCGGTTGGGCCCGCGTTGGGCCAAGCCGACTGCGAGGGTGTCCGAGCCCCAAGCTGAACCCATCGAAATTGTTGAAGTTATCCCCGATCACTCCTCCGTACCCGGGAAGTTCTTGGGCGACGAATTTGCCGTGCCGAGCGCCCGCGCTGGCCGGGCCCGGCTCGCCGATTCTGCACGCCTACTCGCCGGCCTCCGCTGAATAGAGGCCAGCCGTCGTACCGGGGAGGTCCGTCGTGAAGGCGAGGCGGCGGCCGCCGTGGCTGCTGAAATAGGTCAGGTTCGCTCCCGGCGCGATGAGCCGCGGCTTCAGGCGCTTGCGCGACAGGTCGACGACCTTCAGGTCGGCCGTCGATCTCGCGAAGTCTTCCGCGTCGAAGCGGGTGTTGTCGTTGAACGACACGAGGCCGCGAACGGCAGGCAGGTAGCTCCAGCCCCCGTCGTCGCTGAACTGCCGCACGCCGCCCTCGGCCGAGGCGAAGAGGGGGGCGGTGCCGGCCGTCAGGTCGACGATGCGGGCGAACAGAAGGTGCTTCGAGTCGGCGCTGAAGGGCGGGCCGCCGAGCACGTTCCGCGCCTGCGGGTCGACCGACAGGGGCGGGGTACCGTCGCGCGCGTCGGCGAGCGCCACGTCGGACAGACCGGTCGCCGGGTCGCGCTGGGTGAAGAAGGGCACCTTGCTGCCGTCCGGCGACGCCCACGCGTCGGTGATGACCTTCGACCCGGCCAGGACGGTGAGAATGCCCCCGACCTCGTCGGCGATGGTCTCGGTCGACGGACAGTCGCCCGGCGTGGCGCGGCGCAGCTCGAGGCCAGCCTGCGTTTGCGCGGTGTACACGACGAAGCTGCCTCTGGTGAAGAAGCCTATTCTCGAGCGCACCTCGTCGAGCGCGCTCACCTCGCCGTCGTCGGAGACGACGACGGGGTGCCCCGAGCCCGCCAGCGTCGTGAAGAACGACCCGCCGTCGGCGTCGGCGCTGAAGAAGGGGGGCGTCGCGACGCCGCTGAGCAGGTCGACCCGCTCGCCCCGCTCCCAGCTCGACAAGGTGGCAGAGCTCGTGGCGCCCTCGCAGTGCAGCGCGACCGGGTGCGAGCGGCCGTGACGGCCCACGAACGCGGCGAACGGCCGACAATACCCCCGGGGGAAGCCCATCGGCACGGCGCCGAGCAGCGTCGTGCGCTCGCTCATGTCGGTCGAGGCGAGCTCGACGTCGCCGACGCTGCCGTCAGCGTTGCCATGGGTGGGGAAGAGCACCGAGCGGCCGTCGGCGCTCGCCGAGGTCGCGAAGGTCCCGATGGGCGAGGCGGCGGACGCCTCGTGCGGGCCGGATGCCGCGCTCCACACGACAAGGGGGCTGACCCCGAAGCCGGGCAAGGTCCGGTCGGGGTTGGTCCAGCAGAACGCGACCTTGCCGACGATGTAGACGAACGCCGTGTTCCCGGAGGGCACCTGAGCGACTCGCTGCCTCGTCGCGCCCGGCTTGAGCGCGGTCGCATACACGAGCTCTCCCTCCTGGTAGAGAGCGTGATTGTCGCTGGTGACGCCGAGCAAGACCAGACGCGCTCCCGGCTGCACCAGCCATTTCGTGGACGTCGTGAGCGATGCCTGGCTCTCCGATTCTTCGTCGGCGGGGGGCGCGTCCGGCGCCTCGGTCTGGGCGCAGCCGAGCAATGCCGCGCCGAATGTCATGCTGGCGAAGAAAGCTTTGACCATGTTCGGGTCTCCTGTTCGGTCAGACCCTAGCCCGCGCAGGCACCCTCCGTTGGGGCCAGATCGTCGATGTCGAGTAGTCCAGTCGCCCGCGCGCCGCGGGGAGCGAGGCGCGCGTCAGGGGCGATCCCCCGCGGGCCTCGACCGGGCCTTCGGCAAGGTCTGCGCGAGCCGCCGCGCCGCGTCCGCGAGCTGGGCCTCGTCGCACGCGGCGAAGCCGAAGCGGGCGAAGTCGAGCGGCCAGCGACCGAGCGCGAAGTGACTCGCGGGCTGGAAGGAGACGCCCGCCGCGTGCGCGCGCCGGGCCCATGCGTCGATGTCGACGCCGGGGGCCCGCGCCCAGAGGGCCATGCCCCCGCTGGGGGGGTCGAACTCGAGCCCGGGCAGGTGGCGCGCGAGCGCCTCGCAGAGCGCGTCGCGGCGGGCGCGGTAGGCGCGCCGGACCCTCTGCGTGTGCCGATCGATCTCGCCGTCTTCGAGCAGCTCGGCGACGGCGCGCTCGATCGCGTGGTCGCCCTGGTGGTCGACGAAGGCCCGGTAGGCCGCGATCCGCTCGGCGACGTCGGGGGTGGAGACGACGAAGCCGAGCCGCAGCCCCGGCGCCAGGATCTTCGACAGGGTGCCCAGGTAGACGACCACCCCGTGGCGGTCGGCGGACGAGAGGGGCAGCACCGGCCGCCCCTCGTAGCGGAACTCGTGGTCGTAATCGTCTTCGAGCACGAGCAGGCGCCGGCGCCGCGCCAGCTCGAGCAGGCGCACGCGCCTCGGCGCGGTCAAGGTGACGGTCGTGGGTAGCTGGTGGTGGGGCGTCGTGTAGACCGCCTTGACCCGCCTGGCCGCGCAGAGGGCCTCGAGCGCGGCGACGTCGAGCCCCTCGCCGTCGAGCGGCACGGGCACGAGCTCCACGCCCGAGAGCTCGAGCGCGCCGCGGGCGGCGGGGTGGCTGTACGCCTCGATCGCCACGCAGTCGCCCGGCTCCAGCAGCGCGCGCGCCGCGAGGTAGAGGCCCTGTTGGCTGCCGCGCACGATGTTGACCGACTCGACGCTCGCCCGCACCCCCCTCGCCCGGGTCAGCGACTCGACCACCGCCCGGCGCAGGCGCGGCTCGCCCCGGGGGTCGCCGTAGTCCATCAGCGCGCGCGCCCCGGCGCCGAGCAGCGCGCGGCGGTAGGCGCGGCACAGCTCCAGCCTCGGCACGAAGCCGAGCTCGGGCACCCCGCCGAGCAGGAGCAGGCCGGCGCGCGGGGTCGAGGACGGGGCCGGCAAGGGGCGTCCGGGCAGGTCGAACCCGGCCCGGTCGGCGAGGGCTCGTCGGCGGAAGGGGGGCAGCTTGGCGGGCAGGTCGCTCGAGACGTAGGTGCCGGAGGCGGGCGTGCTCGTTATCCACCCCTGGCGCGCGAGCTCGAGGAACGCGGCGATCACGGTCTTGCGGTGGACGCCGAGCTGGAGGGCGAGCTTGCGGCTGGAGGGCAGCCGCTCGCCGGGGCGCAGGCGGCCCCGTTCGATGTCCTCGACGATGGCCCGCGCGATCTGCAGAAAGAGCGGCCCCTGACCCGCCGCGCCGAGCTGAAGAACGAGTTCTCGGGTCACCGCCACGCCGCCCGTGCCTGCGTCGGAGGGGCGGGGCGCCCTGGCGCCCGCCCCCGAGCTCTCGATGCCCCGCCGCCCGGAATCTGTCAACCGAGGCGCGCGACGAGCGGCTCGTCCAGTTGATCCGAGAGCGGCTCGAAGAGCTGATCACGGGCATCGATCGACGCATCGGCGCGCAGGTGGACGAGATCCTCCACCACCCGCTCTTTCAGCGTCTCGAGCGGGCCTGGCGTGGGCGAGTGCTCACGCGCGCTCGGGCTGGCGCTGCCGCGTCTTCTGCTGCGCGCGCCGTTCGGTCGCGGCGAGCGCGCCGAGGCGAGCTTCGCCTACGAGGAGAGCACCGAAGACCACGAGAGCTACTTGCAGCTCGGGGCGAGGCGCGCATCAGGCGATCTCGAGGCGTGAGCTGAGACATCGATTTCGTCGTGAGACGCGGAGCGGCAAGCGCCGAGTCGGGGTCCCTCATCCCCGGCTCGGCATCTGCACATCGCTCGTGTGAGCCGCGCTCGCGGCGCTGTTGTTGCGGGCGTGACCGCGTGAGACATTCGCAGGCATGCGAGCTGGGTCGGGTCTTCGCGTGCTGGTCATGGCCGTCTTGGTGCTGGCCGTTGTGGGATGGATGGGCGCGCTCAGCTGCGCGGCCGGGGGCGACGGCGCGGCGGCGGCGGCGCTCGTGCAGCGCCGGTTCCCGGCGCAGGCCGCCGAGGTGCTGGGCAGCGGCGCTCCCGACGCGCCTGTGGCGACCGGCGCGACCGGCGACGGCTTCGCGCTGGGCGCGCCTGGCCTGACGGGGCGCGGGCCGCGGCTCCAGGCCGAGCTGCCGCGCGACGGCGGCGGCTGGATGCGGCTCTCGGGCGCTGGCGGCTTCGAGGTCCGGGTGCGCGAGGCCGGCGCGTTCGGCCCGGGGGCGGTGGTCGACGGCGCGGTGATCTACGGCCGCGCGGGCGGCGCGTCGTTCTGGCGGGCGGTCGCCGGGGGCATCGAGGAATGGCTCACGGTGGAGCCGGGCGCCGTGCCGCCGGGTGAGCCTGCGGCGGTCTGGGAGGTGGACGGCGCGGCGCTGCGGCAGCGCGGCGAGGCCGTCGAGGTGCTGGACGCGGCGGGGACGCCGCGGCTGCGCGTCACCGCGCCGCGAGCCTTCGCGGAAGGCGGGCGGCCGATCGCGGCGCGCCTCGAGGCGCGCGGGGCGGAGATCGCGCTGCTGGTCGAGGCGTCGGCGGAGCTGCTGCTCGTGGATCCGCTGTGGCGCCCCGTCGAAGCGATGGCCACGCGGCGGGACGCCGGGCATACGGCCACGCTGCTGGGCGGCGACGACGGGCGGATCCTCGTCGTGGGCGGCTATGGCGGCGAAGGTTATCTCGCGAGCGCGGAGCTGTACGCCCCGGCGGACGACAGCTGGGCGCCGGCTCAGCCGATGAGCGAGGCGCGCGGCCAGCACGCCGCCCTGCTGCTGGCCAGCGGGCAGGTATTGGTCGTGGGTGGCCGGGGCAGCGATGGCGTGTTGATGAGCGCAGAGCTGTACGACCCGGCGGAGGACCGCTGGACGCCGACGCGACCGATGAGCGCCCCGCGCGAAGGGCACACGGCGACGCCGCTCGGCGACGGGCGGGTCCTCGTCACGGGCGGCCTCGACGGTGAGCTCGCGCTGGCCAGCGCGGAGATCTACGACCCGGCCGAGAACATCTGGACCGCCGCGGCGCCGATGAGCGTTCGCCGTTACCAGCACACGGCGACGCCGCTCGGCGACGGGCGGGTCCTCGTCACAGGCGGACACGAGTGGCAGGGCGCGCTGGCCAGCGCGGAGATCTACGACCCGGCCGAGAACATCTGGACCGCCGCGGCGCCGATGCGCATCGCGCGCCAGGAGCACGCGGCGACGCGTCTGAACGACGGACGCGTCCTCGTCACGGGCCTCCCAGCGAACGACCGGTACGGCGAGGGCGAAGAGGAGGAAGAGGGAGAGCTCACGAGCGCGGAGCTCTACGACCCGGCGAGCGACAGCTGGGCGCTCACGGCGCCGATGCGCGTCGGGCGCATTCGCCACACCGCGACGCTGCTGGACGGCGGATGGGTCCTCGTCACGGGCGGGTCCGCGTCGTCCGAGTCCGGGCCCCTGGCGGGCGCGGAGATCTACGACCCGGCGGCAGGCTCGTGGTCGAACGTGCCGGCGATGGCCGCGGGCCGCAGCGCTCATACCGCGACGCTTCTCCCGGGCGGCGATGTGCTCGTGACGGGCGGCAACCAGGGCTTCGAGGCGAGCGCAGAGATCTACGACCTGGCGGGCGCGAGCCCGTGGTCGGAAGCAGCACCGATGCTCGACGCGCGCTACGACCACACGGCGACGTTGCTGAGCGACGGGCGGGTCCTCGTCGCGGGCGGCTACGGAACCGCCCATGTCAGCCTCTCGGGCACGGAGATCTTCGACCCGGCGGACGGAACTTGGACCGCGGCCGAGGCGATGAGCGGCTCGCGCAGCGCGCACACGGCGACGCGGCTGAACGATGGGCGGGTCCTCGTCGCGGGCGGCCAAGGGATCGACTATGTCAGCCTCTCGAGCGCGGAGATCTTCGACCCCGACACGCGCGGCTGGAGAGCGGTAGAGCCGATGTTCACGGCGCGCCAGATCCACACGGCGACGTTGCTGAGCGACGGGCGGGTCCTCGTCACGGGCGGTTATGGGGCCGACTATACCAACCTCTCGAGCGCGGAGATCTTCGACCCCGACACGGGCACCTGGTCGACGACAGAGCCGATGAGCACCGCGCGCCAGGGTCACACGGCGACGCGGTTGAGCGACGGGCGGGTCCTCGTCGCGGGCGGTTATGGGGCCGACTATACCAACCTCTCGAGCGCGGAGATCTTCGACCCCGACACGGGCACCTGGTCGGCGACGGAGCCGATGAGCGCCGCGCGCCAGAGCCACACGGCCACGCTGCTCGATGACGACCAGGTCCTCGTCGTAGGCGGTTATGGGGCCGACAACGCCAACCTCGCGGCCGCGGAGGCGTATGATCCGGCGACCGATCGCTGGACGGCGCGGGCTCCCATGAGCGCCGCGCGCCAGAACCACACGGCCACGTCGCTCCTGGACGGGCAGGTTCTCATCGTGGCGGGCATCGCCGGCGCTTACGGCTACGAGGGTAGCGCGACGGCGGAGGTGTACGACCAGACCACCGACAGCTGGTCTCCGGGAGAGACGATGTACTCCCAGCGATCCAACCACGCGGCGACGCTGCTGAGCGATGGCAAGGTCCTGGTCACCGGCGGCGACGGGCCCGGCGGCATCCTCGCCGACGGTGAGCTCTTCATCCCTGCCCTCCCCGGCGATCCTTGCGACACCGACGCGGACTGCGCCGGCGTTTCCTGCGTCGACGGCGTCTGCTGCGACGTCCCTTGCGCGGGCGCGTGCATGGCCTGCTCCGCCGCGAAGAAGGGCGCCGGCCCCGACGGCGCGTGCGGCCCCATCCAGGCCGGCGCCGATCCGGACGACGACTGCGCCGCGGAGCCTGCCCTCTCCTGCGGCACCACCGGCCTCTGCGACGGCCGCGGCAACTGCCAGCTGCGGGCGCAGGGCGCCCCCTGCGGCGCGGCCTCGTGCAAGGACGCCTCCGAGCTCGTCGAGGCCCCCCTCTGCGACGGCCTCGGGGCCTGCACCGAGGGCGACACGCGATCTTGCGCAGAGTACCGCTGCGTCACGGGCGCCTGCCTCACGGGCTGCACCTTCGACACCCAGTGCGCCGACTCGGCCTACTGCGCGGCGACCGGCGGCGACTGCCTGCCGAAAAAGCCCGTCGGCGCCCCGTGCTCGCTCCCGAAGGAGTGCCTCAGCGGGCAGTGCAGGGCCGGAGAGTGCGCGCTCGACACCGACGAGGACGGCATCCCCGACAGCGAGGACAACTGCCCTGCGGTCCCGAACACGCTCCAGGCCAACACCGATGCTGGCCTGCCTTCGGGCGATCTCCTCGGCGACGCCTGCGATGACGACGACGACGCCGACGGCGACGGCGATACGGTGGACAACTGCCCCCTCGTCGCGAACCCCGACCAGGCCGACGTCAACCGCGATGGAGTCGGCGACGCCTGCGATTGCGACAACCCGCGCAAGCCCGACGGCAGCCCCTGCGACGACGGCAACGCCTGCACGCAGACCGATACTTGCCAGAACGGCGCCTGTGTCGGCAGCGATCCCTTCGTGTGCCCGCAGCCCGACACCTCCACCTGCCGGCGCGCCGTCTGCGCGCCGGTCACCGGCGCCTGCCAGAGGCGCTACAAGCTCGACGGGGCGCCCTGTCCAGGCGGCGAGTGCATCGCCGGGGGCTGCTTGCTCGCGGAGGCCGCCAGCGGTTCCGGAGGCGGCGCGGGGGGCGAGGGCAAGGGCGGCGGGGACCAGGGCGGCGGAGGCCAGGGCGGCGAGGGCCAGGGGGGCGCAGGCCAGGGCGGCGGCGCCGCCGCGACCGGCACCGGGGGTTCCGGCGGCTCCGGCGGCGACGCCGGCGGCGCGCCGCCAGCGCCTGCAGCGGAGGGGAGCGCCCCGCCGCGCGCGCACGGAAACGGCTGCGCCGTGGCGCGCGGCGCCGGTCCTGACCAGGGCGGCTCGTCCCTGCCCTGGCTCCTCCTCGCCGCCGCCCTGCTCGCCGCGCGCTCCAGGGGTTTCCGCAAGGCAGCCTGATCCACCACCGCTCGCACCCCTTCGGAAGGGTCACTTCGCCGTCCTCCGCACCGCCCCGTCCTGCGCCGCCCAGTAGACGTACGCCTCATCCAGCGCGATCGCGATCGGCTGCGCCTGCCCGGCGGCCAGCGTCGCCAGGCCGGAGCCGTCCTTGTTCACCCGCCGCACCACGCCGCTGCCGCGGTTGACCCAGTACACGGCCCCGTCGGGCGCCGGATCCACGGCGATCCCGGCCGGAGCGGGCTGCTCGTCGGCGAGCACGACGAGGTTCGCGCCGTCCTTGCCGAGCCGCATCAGGCGGCCGCTCTCCGTGCTCCAGAAGAGGTGCTCCGCGTCGATGCCGAGGAACTGCGGGGTGAGCCCGTCATCGAACGACTGGCCGGACGCGATCTGACGCTGCTCCGCGCCGTCCTTCCGCATCTTCACCACGACCCCGCCGCCCTGGGCCCAGTAAAGGTGTGTGTCGTCGGCGACGAGCGCTCCGCCCGCCCTCCCGACGGTCCCCGTGATCTCGACCGCGTCCTCGGCGCTGCTCGCCGTGTCCACCCGGAAGACGCCGCTCTCTGCGCGCGAGGTGAACCACACCGCGGTCGCGTCGGCCACGACGGCCCACGGCTCGGCGACGTTCGCGCTGAGGAGCAGGAGGCCGTCGCGCGCCGTGTGCTTGAGCACCCCCTCCGCGCCCGTCACGAAGACGTCGAGCCCGGCGACGGCGACGCCCTCGAACACGCCGAAGCCGCACGTCCCGTCCTGCGGAGGCGCGAGCGTGGCGAGGCACGCGACCTCGTCCAACCCGTACTTCAGGACGCGGACCGCGACCCCGCCCTGCGGCCGCGCCCCGGCCAGGTAGAGGTGGTCGCCGAGCACGGCGAGCGCCGAGGGCACGGCGAGCCCCGAGGCGATCGTCGTCGCCTCGGGGCCGCAGACGCCGTCCTCGCAGACGCCGCCCAGGCAGTCGTTGCCGCAGCCGCCGCAATGGAACGGGTTGCTCCTCACGTTCGTCTCGCAGCCGGTGAGGGGATCTTCGTCGCAGTCGCGGAACCCCTCCACACACGAGAGCGCGCAGCGGCCGGCGAGGCACGACGCCGTGCCGTGCTTCTCGACACAGGCGTTGCCGCAGCCGCCGCAGTGGTCGGCATCCTGGGCGAGCTCCGCCTCGCAGCCGTTCGACGCGTCGCCGTCGCAGTCGCCGAAGCCGACGGCGCACGCGAGCGAGCAGGCGCCCGCGGCGCACGAGGGCGTCGCGTTCTGGCTGCCGCAGACGTTGCCGCAGGCGCCGCAGTTCTCGACGTCGGCGTCCGTATCGCCGCATCCTCCGCCAGCGCCCCCCTCGCCTCCGCCGCCGCAGAGCCCCGTGCCCGCGAGGCCGCTCAGGAACGCGTCGCAGAGCGCGCCGCTGCCGGTCAGCGCCGTGAAGTCACACCGGTGGGCGAGCAGCCCGTCGAGGCTCGAGCAACAGCTCGCGAGGAGCCCATCACACGAGGCGGACGTGAGCGGCTCCCTGTCGCCCACGGTGGGGCACCGGTTGGCGTCCCCGACCTGACCGAGGTAGCCGAGGCATTCCTCGGCGTCGCCGGCCCCGGCGACGCTCGCGCAGCGCGCGTCCGGGCCCTCGGGCAGCGAGGGGCAGCAGCTCTCGCCGAGGTAGCCGCAGCTCTCGCCGGCGTGGCTCACGTCCTGGCAGCGCCCCGACGCCTTGGCGTCCTGCTCCAGGAACCGCTCGCAGCGCCGCTCGTTGCCGGAGAACGCGATCGCGTGGCACGCCTCCCGCAGCGCCTCGGGCAGCGCTGCGCAGCACTCGTTCAGGAGGCCGGCGCAGTTGGGTCCGTACTGCGGCGCGGCGGGGCCGCCCACGCACAGGTCGACGTCGCCCGCGGCGCGGAGGACCTCGTCGCAGGCCTCGTCGTCGCCCTCCGCGGCCGCGGCCTCGCAGCCGGGGCGCAGCTCGGCCGGCAGGCTCGGGCAGCAGGCCTCGCCGAGGTGCGCGCAGCCCGCGCCGGCGGGAGGAGGCTGCGAGGGCAGCGCGCCGCACGCGCCGTACGCGCTCCCGTCGCTCGAGCATTGCTGCGCGCCGAGCGTGCCGTCCGGCAGGAAGCACGCGGCGAGCGAGCCGGGCGGGCAGATGCTCGGGTCGGACACGCCGCACGTGAGCGTCGTGATGGAGAGAAAGAAGATCGTGCCAGTGCGGCGCATGGGATCACCTCCGGCCAAGCGTTATTCGCAGTCCGCCCTGGCGGCGCACACCTTCCGCCCCTGGGTCTCGTTCATGAAGTGCAGCGGGGAGATGAAGCCGTCCGTGTGCATCGAGTTCTGGCACCTGTCGTTCACGGCCGTGAACGTCGCCGGCTCCTCGTCGGGATCCGTCCTGCTGGCGTCGTACACCGAGTCCTTGCACTTCTGCTCGTCGAACGAGCTCAGGGACTTGTCGTACCCGCACGGCGCGCCGCGCGAGGTGCCGAACGTGCTGCAGAGCGCGTCGGAGAGGAGCACGTAGTGGAGATGCGTGTTCTCCTCCCCGCCCGTGAGGCCCAGATCCGGGTGAGCTTGCTTGATGGACTCCCACGACTCGATGGATCCGATCCGCTGCCCCATGGAGACCGTCTCGCCCTCCTTGATGAGGCCATCGCGGCTGAGGTGCCCGTAGAAGGAGCAGACCCGCCGCGCCGGGCCGCCGCTCGGGTCCTCGACGAAGTGCTCGATGCGGACGGTGGCGTGATAGCTCGAGTCGTTGTGGCCGGCGAAGAGGACGCGTCCTGTTGCCATCGCCTTCACCTCCGCGCCGGCGGTCCGACCGCCGTTCACGACGACGTCCTGGCCGAGGTGGTGTCCGCCCCAGCAGGGGTCCTCGTAGCCGAGGATCTTCAGCAGGCGCGGGTTGTCGATGGGATCCGTGAAGCCCAGGCCAGGTGGGAGGTAGCACCGGTCGCTCGGGGCGCTATCCGACGTGACCACGCAGCCGAACGTGCAGTATTCCGAGCGGACGAACTCGTACGTTCTCCCGGCCGTCTCGCCCTCGGCGCACGGCGCGGACGTGGTCCCCCGCGGGCACATCGCCCGGCAGTGGTAGAGCATCTTCGGGTCCCCGTTCGCGCCGAGCGGGCCGCTGTTGCTCCCGCAGTAGGCTGGAGCCGGCGACTTCGCGCCGTCGTAGCACGCGATCTCCGACGGATCGGACGTCGAGTTGTCGCAGCCGAGCCACTTCAGCCCGCGGTTGAAGTTGCCGGGGACCTCCCTGCAATACGGGGGCGTCCTGCCGTACGGGTCGGGTCCGCACTCGCCGCAATCGGTCCCGCAGGAGATCGGCTTGACCTCCCAGCCGCTCGGGCGCCCGAGCGTCCGGTCCGAGCACTCGTAGACCTGCTTGCCTGGACCGCACACCCGCAGGCCGCGGCGCGTCTCGCGCTGCGGCACGAGCGTGCCCTGGTAGTCGTGGAGGCTGTCGCAGCCGATCACGACGGAGCCCGGCGGAGGATCGGGCGGCGTGCCGACCGGCTTGGCGTCGCTATCGCCGCACCGGTCGTAGTTCGCCATCGGGTCCTCCATCGCGTTGCATTCGCTGTTCGCGCACGCCTCTGCCGGCAGGAGCTCACCCATCTCGACCTCGCCGGCGAGCGCGGCGTCGTAGTCTTCGCTGCTGATCCTGCAGTAGTAGAGCGTGCCGAAGCGCCCTGTATTGCCGTGCTGGCCGCAGGCGCGGTACCACCATTCATTGGGGCGCTCATCACCCCGGTATTTGTATTTCACCTCGGAGGGGCGCGGGCACCGGTCGTCGCAGCGGTCCCACTGCGGGATCTGCGGGGCGCCCGCGGTCGCCTGGCCCCAGATGTCCCCTTCGTGCCAGGGAGCGAGCTCCGTCATGCGCTTGCACGTCCCGTCGCCTCCCGCGCCTGCACACGCGGTGAACAGGACGGGCTCTCCGCCGGGCGTGGGGCACGCGTAGAGCGTGGCGGGATCGCCCTTGATCTCGCCGGTGGGCAGGCCATGGTGGTCGTAGAACCTCTGCCCGCCACAGAAGGTCTGCCCTGGCTCGATCGGCCGGGGGAGGGGCTGGCCCGAGCCGTATCGCGTCGTGGACGCGAGGGGGCACCTCCCGAGATCCTCTTCTGCCGGGCCGAGCCGCTCGTCGGGATCGCAGGGCTGTCCGGCGTTGATCCATCCCTCTTTGCCGCAGACCCAGCGGCTCTCATTGCCGATGCCCAGCCCGCAGATCTCGTCCCCGCAGACGCTCGTGATGGCTTCCTTGCCGTGGCTGTCCTGGATTCCACGACAGGCGGTGCAGCTCGCCGGGCCTGCGCCCGAGCAGGAGACGCCGAGGTCATGCCAGCCGTCGCTGGCGCACACGTACTTCGTCCGCTCGTTGCCGGCGCCGGAGGGGAGGCAGGCGCGCGCCCCGCACTCGGCCTGGCCTCGCGGAAGAGGGCAGTCGCACGCCTCGCGGGGAGGCCTGCATTCGGCGTCTCCGGGGCTCGTGGCCGCGCAGGTGCCGTCACACACTCTCCACCACCGGGGGATCTGACCGCCGCCGAAGCAATGGTAGAGGCCAGCGGGGTGGCCGTTGATCACGCGCGCTCCGCAGAAGGTGAGCCCTTCCGGATCGTCGGAGGCGGGGTAATCGGGGTGGTCGGGGCAGGCGCGGTCGCTGCATCGGTCCTGCGGCTGGCTCTTCCACCCGTTCTTTGTGCAGGCGTAGGAGATGAAGTCTCTCCCGCAGACCTGCATGTCGCAGAAGGTGTCGTCCGGATCGATGAGCTCGCCGGTCGAGTAGGCTCCGTCCGGGCACCGGCAGCTGCGGTCCACGTCCTGCGGCGCGCGGGGCGGGGACGAGGGGACGAGCGGCGCTGCCTCTTCCCTGCAACCGGCCGCGAGGACGGTCGCCGTGGAGGCCATGACGAACGACGCGCCGAGGAGTTGGCGGAACCCGGCCATGAGCGGCTCCCTTGCGGCGAGGAGGGGTGAGACCAGGCGAGGCTGGTTGGAGGGGCGTGAGGCGCCGAGGCTCTCACGGACGGAGATTGCCGTCCAGAGGCACGAGGCTCATCTGCGGATCATGGAATGGATTCCGGCACGGTCCCCGCTTCCGCGCGTTGATGCGTGCACCTGCGCGCCTGGGCGCGTACCCTCGGCGCATGGCACGTCCGCACCTGCTCCCGTTCACCTTGGTGTCGATCGCTGCGCTCGCAGCCTGTGACCGCTCCGAGTCCGCGAGCGCGCCTGCGTCCGCGGGCGCGACCGCCGCGGCCGCGCCGGCTGCGCCTGCCCCGAGCGGCGCGTCCGCCGCGGCGCCGGCGGCGAGCTGCCCGACAGGCAAGTGGGAATACGACTATGCCGATATGTTCCTCGAGACGCTGGCGCGCAACTCGTCGGGCGCGCGCGTCGTCAGCGAGCGCGGGAAGTACATCTGCACGTTCAACGGCAACGAGCGTGGCAGCTACGTGTGCGAGACGAGCGAGGGCGGCGTCGAGAACGTGTTCGAGGCGCCCACGGCGGGGACGGCCCTGAGGATCACGCTCAAGATGAACGGCCGCTCCAGCGCGGAATACGAGCCCGCGGGCCCTGGCCGCTGGAAGACGACGCGCGCCGACATGAGCGGGCTGCGCGTCGAGACCAAGGCCACGCTCGGCGGCCGCGACATGCCCCTGCCCGCGACCAACGCCTTTTCTGGCATGGACCGCCCAGGGACCCTCTTCGAGTACCGCTGTGAAGGCGACGTGTTCAAGCTCAAGCCCATCGTCGAGGGCATGGCGACCGACTTCATCACGATGAAGCGCGTGCCTTAGCGCCTGTCCCGGGGCAGGGCGGACCGAGCCAGGCGGCCGAGGTCGGGTGCAGCGCCAGACGCGGTGAGGAGTCCTGCTGTAATTGCGGAAATTGAACAGGGAGACGGGGAGATCGGTGGGATTTTACTCCCCGTCTCCTCGCCTCCCTGTGAATTTTCCGGAAAAATTCGAGCGGGCGCTTCAGATCGCCGACTTCACGAGGCGCAGCCGCTTCTCGGCCTGTCCCCGCTCGCTGAGCCGCAGCTCCGAGGCGGCGGGCGCGCGGCGCCGCACCGGCTGGTGCAGCCTGGCGCTCGCCAGGATGGCCTCGCACAGGTCGCCGAACTCGTAGCCTGCGGCCTCCGCGATCTTCGGAAGGAGGCTTGTCTGGGTCATGCCCGGCAGGGTGTTCACCTCGAGCACGTACTCGTTCTCTCCGCCGGTCACGAGCAGATCCACCCGCACCGCGCCCGTGCACCCGAGCGCCTGGGCCGCCCGCTCCGCCAGGTTCAGGACGCCGCGGTAGCGGGTCGGCGGGAGGCGCGCCGGCATGTGGTACTCGGTCATGCCCGGCGTGTACTTGGCCTCGTAGTCATAGAGCCCCTTCTTCGGGACGATCTCGATCGCGCCAAGGACCTTCCCGTCCAGGATGCCCACGTTGACCTCGGTCCCCGCCACGAACCGCTCCACGATGGCGGCGTCGTCGAACTCGAACGCCAGCGCGAGCGCCGACTTCAGCTCCTCGAGCGACCCGACCTTGGTCACGCCGAGGCTCGACCCCTCGCCGCGCGGCTTGACGATGACGGGGAACCCGAACGAGCCATGGACGGCATCGAGCTCCTCGAGGTCCTGATTCGCGCCCACAGTGTAGTAGGGAGGCGTCGGCACGTTGTGCAGCCGGAACATCTCCTTGGCCTTCAGCTTGTCCATCGCAAGGGCGCTCCCGAGCACGCTCGACCCCGTGTAGGGAATCTGGGCGAGCTCCAGGACGCCTTGCACGCACCCGTCCTCACCGAGACGTCCGTGCAGTGCCAGGAAGGCCGCGTCGAGCCGCGCGCGCTGCAGCGTCGCGCAGAGCTCCGCGCCGAACCTGTCCCCGAGCGTGATCCGCACGACATCGTACCCGCGGGCCTCGAGCGCCTCGGCGACGGCCGCGCCCGAGCGCAGGGACACGTCGCGCTCACCCGACGAGCCGCCCATCACGACGCCCACCCGCTTCCGGACTTGCCGCTCCACCATCGAAGAACCTCCGTCGCCTTCCCGTGCGGACACCAACACCACGTCAGCTCCTTCCAGTACAGTCCAGCTGCCGGAGAGGTGCTGCGCAAAAACCAAGCCAGCTGCTCCCAAGGCCAAAATCGGCGGCCTTGTCAGCGGAGGGCGCTATTCCTGAGCTGTGGTTGAGGAAAACCGCGCCCGCCCGCCGTGTTCACCTGCCCACGGCGTGCCGACCGCCAACCCGGTATCAAGGCCCGCGGCGGAGGTCAACTAAACGGAGCGATCGCGCCGTCGAGGGAGACGGGCGCAGCTGAGGCCATCGCGCGGCGTGTTCGGGAGTCTGCGGCCACGGCGGGGCGGCTCCGCGCGCGCTCTCCCCCCCGCGCGGCGGCGCAGGCGCGTCGGGCGCTTCGCACCTGGGGAATCTATACGAGCGGCGCACGAGATCATTTTGAAAAGCGACAGCGCTCTCGCCTGCTCGCGGCGCTGGCGGCGCTGGCGGCGCTGGCGGCGCTGGCGGCGACCGAGCGAGGCACTCGACTGCGGATGACATGATAATTCTTCGCTCGCCCCCGCAAGTGGTTGCAATCGCGAGTAGCCATCATTCCGGCGCGGGAGAGCGCTTTTCTGCTCCGCCGCCTTACACCCTTTGGTAGGCTCTCTCGGCCCATGCGGAGAACACTTGGCGCCCATGGGCCAGGTTCGATCCTGCGGAGTTCCCCGGCTCGGTTGCGGAGGACACCCTGCAGCGGCCTCGTCAAAAGACCCGTCGAGCGTGAGCTCTCGAGGTGCCAGGGTAGGGTTGCCCGCGTGCTCGTTTCCGACCTTGTCGCCACCTCCGAGCGTGTCGCCGCGCTCTCTCGCCGTGTCGAGAAGATCGGCGCGCTCGCCGCGCTCCTGCGCCGCCTCTCGCCCGCGGAGGTGCAGATCGGCGTCGACTGGCTCACCGGTCGGCTGCGCCAGGGACGGCTCGGCCTCGGGCCTTCGGTGTTCGCCGAGGCCCGCCGGGCCTCTCCTTCCGTCGCCCAGCCTGCGCTCACCCTGGGGGACGCCGACGCGGTCTTCACGGAGATCGCGCGCGCCTCGGGGCCGGGGGCCGGGGGGGAGCGCCGCGCGGCGCTGGCGGGGCTGTTCGCGCGCGCCACCGATCTCGAGCGGGACTTCTTCGCGCGGCTCCTCGCCGGCGAGCTCCGCCAGGAGAGGCTCGAGCCGGTCATGGTCGACGCGGTGGCGCGCGCGGCGCGGGTGCCGCCGGCCTCGCTGCGGCGCGCGGTGATGCTGGCCGGCGACGCGGCGGACGTGGCCAAGGCCGCGCTCCTCGAGGGGGCGCTCGGCCTCCAGCGCTTCTCGCTGCAGCTGCTCCGCCCCGTGCAGCCGATGCTGGCGCAGTCGGCCGACGACGTCGCGACGGCGCTGAGCGAGCTCCGCGCGATGGCGCTGGAGTGGAAGCTCGACGGCGTGCGCGTGCAGGCGCACAAGGCCGGCGACGAGGTGCGCGTCTTCAGCCGCGGCCTCGGCCCGGTCACGAAGGCGGTCCCCGAGATTGTCGAGATCGTCCGGGCGCTCCCGGTCCGCTCGGTCGTGCTCGACGGCGAGGCGCTCACCTTTCGCGCGGACGGCGCGCCGCACCCGTTCCAGGTCACGATGCGCCGCTTCGGCCGCGCGCACGACGCGGCCGCGCTGCGCGCCGAGCTGCCGCTGCGCGCCCTGTTCTTCGACGTGCTGCACCTCGACGGCGAGGATCTGCTCGACCGGCCCGGCAGCGAGCGCACGGCCGCGCTCCGGCAGGTGCTCGACCGGTCGCTGAGGGTCCCGCGCATCGAGCTGCCGACGGCGGCCGAGGCCGAGGCGTTCTTCGCCGACGCGCTCGCCCGCGGCCATGAGGGCGTGATCGCCAAGTCGCTCGCCGCGCCCTACGAGGCGGGGCGGCGCCGCGGCTCGTGGCTCAAGGTGAAGCGGGCGCGCACCCTCGACCTGGTGGTGCTGGCAGCCGACTGGGGGACCGGCCGGCGCCGGGGGCTGCTCAGCAGCCTGCACCTCGGGGCTCGCGATCCCGCGGCCGGGGGCTTCGTCCTGCTCGGCAAGACGTTCAAGGGCATGAACGACGAGGTGATCGCGTGGCAGACGCAGCGGCTGCTGGAGCTCGAGATCGGCCGCGACGCAGACACGGTGTACGTGCGGCCGGAGATCGTCGTCGAGGTCGCCTTCGACGGCGTGCAGGCGAGTCCGCGGTTCCCCGGGGGGGTCGCGCTGCGGTCTGCGCGGGTGAGGAGATACCGGCCTGACAAGGGTGCAGACGAGATCAGCACGATGGACGAGGTGCGGGCGATCCGAGCGCTCGCGCGCGATGCGGCCGAGAAAGGGCAGGCGGCGGGAGGAGGAGAGGAGGCGGAGGGGGACGGATGACGCTCGGGGCGAGCCGTCCGCCCTTGCTGCTATTGCAGCGCGCCGCGCGAGGGCGGGTCGTCGAAGCAAGCTCCGTCGAGATCCGTCGACAGCGCCGCGAGCGGCGTCCCGCTGCTCACGGCGGGGCTGTCCGGCTTGAGGTGATAATCCCCGCCGGCGACGTCGACGAACCCCGGATCGATCCCCGCCATCGAGCCGTAGTCCGTGAGCGGCAACCCGACCGGACTCGACGCCTCCGGATCGTCGGCCGCGTACCACAGGTTCGTGTGCAATGAATTCGTCGCCAGCGTCGGGAACGACGGGGGATAATACTCCTTCGCCCCGACGTCGCTGCGGCGATAGTACGTGATGTTGTTGACGAAGCGATTGTCCGCTGTCGCCCGAACCCTGGGGTTTTCGCCCACGCCTCCCGACCCGGGAAAGAACGACAGCAGGCTGTAGTTCGGGAACACGATGGTGTTGTTGGCGACCAGGCACCCCACACAGCCGTTGAAAGAGACCGCCGCGCCGGGCGCCACGATCAGATTTCCGAGCACGCGGACGTCCTGCACCTCGATGATGTCGGCCCCCGGCGCGACCGGCGGGCGAAACGCCTCGGGCGACACGATCGTGCCGAGCCAGACCCCGTAGCCCCCGATGACATCGAAGATGCGATTGTTGCGGATCTCGACGTCCGAGCTGCCGCCCCCGATCACGACGCCGGCGACCCTCGCCCCGTTGACCGCGTTGCGGGCGACCACGCCGCGATGCGAGCCGATGATTTCGAGCCCATTATACGCGTCCATGTCGACCAACTCGCTGTCCAGCAGCCAGAAGTCGTTGACTCCGGCCAAGCGCACAGCCGAGGCGGCATACGTGTCGACGTCGCGCACGGAAACGCGCTCGACGGCGACGAATTGCGTCACCGTCGGGTCGGCGTACGCCTCGCCATCATCGACGATGAGCGCGGGGGTATCCTGCGAAGGCAAGGTATGGGCGATCTCGAGGTCGTGCATCACTACGTGGCGCAGCCTCGAGAAGTGCAGGATCGGGCTCCCGCCGACGAATACCGGCCGATCCTCCCCCGGTGCACCGCCGATCCAGATCGGCGCCTCGGCAGTGCCGGCGACGTCGCTGATCTGCTCGGGCTCGTACGTTCCGGCGTGGATCCGCACCGCTGTCCCCGGAGTCGCCGTGCCCACGGCCGCGGCGAGGGTCGAGCACGGTGCCTCCTCCGTCCCGCACCCCGCGGCGTCCGTCCCGCCGGGAGCCACGTGGAGGAACATCACCGGATGCTTGCCGGCCGCGAAGTGGGGTAGGTTCACGCAATCTACCGGCTCGCCGGACGGCTCTCCTCCACCACCGCCCTGCCCCGGACCACCGCCCTCACCCGGACCACCGCCCTGCCCCGGACCACCGCCCTGCCCCGGACCACCGCCCTCACCCGGACCGCCGCCCTGCCCCGGACCACCGCCCTGCCCCGGACCACCGCCCTGCCCCGGACCACCGCCCTGCCCCGGGCCGCCGCCCTGCCCCGGGCCGCCGCCCCAGCCCCCCACGCCGTCACCGCCGGATCCTCCCGATCCAGCGCCATGAGCGCCGCTCGAATTGACGGCCGGATCGGGCTCACGGCTCTCACCGCATCCGACGAGGATGATGGCAGGGGCAAGGCTCAACAGAAGAGAAGCGATAATGCGCATGGCGTAACCTCCGCGCAACAGGCTACGTCCCCGCCCGAGGATCGCCCCTTAATCCCACCTTAAAGCGATTCGCGCGCTCCTTCCCGCGGCGCCATCGCCCTTGCTCTCCCATCCATTCCGCAGGCTCGCGGAGAGGGTGTTCGCGGGGCGGGGTGGCGGGATGGGCCGATGTCTCCGTCGCGTTCGGAAATGTTGCCTCCTTGTCGGGGCAGGAGGGGCGGCGGGGCCGCGCAGGACCCGCACGGATGTGACGCAGTACACACAAGAGGGCGCGCAGGAGAGATGCTGAGGCCGCGCAGCAGAACGCCGGGCCCGCGCAGCAGAGCGCCAGTGCCGGGCCGCAGCGGCGCCTGAACCGCGCAGCAGAGCGCCAGTGCCGCGCAGCAGGACATGTCGTCTCAGAGCGGCACGTGTGCGAGGAGGATGTCGTTCGCCCAGCCCTCGCTCTCAAGGACGCCGAAGCCGGTCTGCACGGAGAACCTGAAGCTCGTCACGAACGACAGGTGTCCTTTCGCGTCGAGCACGGAGGCGGCGAGGCTGATGTTCCCGACCTCCTCGCCGAGCTCGACGATCCGCCGCTGCGCGACGAACGCCCCGGTGCCTGGCTCGTAGGTGGCGATGTAGGTTCCCGGCGTGTTCACCGAGCCGCCGCCGAGGTCGAAGAAGTCGAAGGGTGGCGCGAGCGAGATGATGAGCGCGACCCTGCCGTCGGGCGCGAACGAGAGGCTGGTCGAGCCGAAGTACTGTGCGCCCGGGAGCGCGTTCACCCATCGGATCGCGCCGTCCTCGCCGGCGAGCTTCATGAGGAAATTGCCGTGTATACCGTCGATTCGCCCCTCCCCGAGGTCGGCGCCCCGCGCGAACTGACCGGCGATCAGCACGTCGCCGTGCTCGTCCACGATCAGCGCCTTCGCCACGTCGCCGCTGATTTCACTACTGTCTTGGGGGGCGCCGAAGTGCCTCGACCAGAGGTGGGCGCCGTCCTCCCCCGAGTACTTCGCCACCCAGGCCTGAGCGCCTCTCAGCCCGGTGGTGGAGCCCCCGCCGAGGTCGGCGTCACCAGAGAAGGTCCCTGCGACGAGGATGTCGCCGTGGAGATCCACGGCCATCCCGCTGATCGCGTACGTGATGGATCCGCTCAGGTTTCCCACATCCGTCGCGAAGCGGGTCGTCCCGTCGGCGGCGAACCTGGCGAGGGTAAGGCGGCCCCCGGCTTGAGCGGCGACACTGACGTTGTTTCCGGGACCGACGGCCACGCGGCCTCCGAAGTCGAAGCCGCCGCCGCCCAGGCGGTGCATCCAGCGCGGGGCGCCGTCCCGATCGAGCGCGAGCACGAAGATGTCGCTCGAGGAGGTCCTCGGGTCGTCTCGTTCCAGCTCTTCCAGGACGAGGTCGCCGGCCTGGAGCGGACCGTTCGCGTAGTGGCCGATGACGGCGATGCCGTCGTTTCCGTCGACCGCGACCCCCGTGGCCATCACGCTACTGCCGCCGCCGAAGCGCCGGACCCAGCGCAAGGCGCCGTCGTCTGCATACGTGGCGACGAAGATGTCCGCGTCGCCGACGAGCGGCGTGGCGCCGGCGCCGAAATCGGCTGCTCCCCCCGACCAGCCGGCCAGGACGACGTTTGCCTCGCTATCGATCGCGAGGGCCGTGGCCTGCTCCGTCCCGGGTCCCGAAATCTGCTGGTACCAGGCCTCCGCTAGCGGCGATCCCCCGCCGCCACCCGCGCCTCCGCCGCCACCCGCGCCTCCGCCACCCGCGCCTCCGCCGCCACCCGCGCCTCCGCCGCCACCCGCGCCTCCGCCGCCACCCGCGCCTCCGCCGCCACCCGCGCCTCCGCCGCCACCCGCGCCTCCGCCGCCACCCGCGCCTCCGCCGCCACCCGCGCCTGCGGCCCCCATGCCATCGCCGCTGGATCCTCCCGATCCCGCGCCTGGGGCGCTGCTCGAATTGACCTCCGGATCGAGCACACGGATCTCACCGCACGCGGCGAGGGTGATGGCAGGGGCAAAGAGCAGCAGAGCAGAAGCGATGATACGCATGGCGCGACCTCCGCCGAACAGGCTACGTCCCCGCCGCAGGACCACCCCTTAATCCCCCCTTAAACCGACTCGCGCGCCCTCCCGCGGCTCCCCCGCCCTTGCTCTCCCATCCATTCTGCAGGCCCCCTACCGCCGCTCCCCCCCGCCCTCGCCCGTCTCCCCCCCGCGCGACTCGCCCCCTCCCCCCGCGGCCGGCTCCACCGCCACGTAGTGGACCGGCAGCGCCGGATCCAGCGAGTACCCGTCTGCGTCTCTCCGGAGCCACGGCTTCATCCCGAGCTTCCGCAGCTGGTTCATCGCCACGTAGATCCGGTTCGCCGCCGCGTCCGGCAAGATCCGCTCGCCGGGCCACCCCGCCTCCTTCAGCGCGGCCAGGGAGAGCCCTCGGCCGGGCGCAGACCGCTGCTGCTCGGCCAGCGCGTGCAGCAGGCGCCGCGCCGCGTGGCGCTCGCGCAGGTCGTGCCAGCCGCCGCCCGGCGGGCGGACGAAGCGCGCCCCCTCGGTCAGGAGGAGCTCGCCCTCCGCCCGCGCCTCGGGCAGGCCGCCCAGCGCCGCAAGGCTGCGCTCCAGGATCCGGAGCAGCAGCCGCACGTCGTCGGATCGGCTCGCGCTCGACGGCGATCCCTCCCGGGCGCGCGCGATCCTGCGTCGCGCCTCGCCCGCCTGCGCCGCCGCCTCCTCCCCCCGCCCGGCGCGGCGCGCCGCCTGGGCGAGCGCGAGGTCGACGAAGCCGGACGCCACCCGCGCGAGCTCCACGTCAGGCTCGTCCCCGAGCTGCGCGAGCAGCCGCTCCGCGGGCTCGATCGCGCGCCGCGCCTCCTCCACCTCGCCGACCGACGCGAGCGCCGCCCCGAGGCGGCAGAGGGCGATCCCCTCGGAGCGGCGGTCCCCGACCTCGCGGAGCAGCCCCACCGCGCGGCCGTGGCACGCGCGCGCATCGGCGAGGCGCCCCTCCTCGTGGTGGAGCGCGCCGAGGTTGCCGAGCGTGATCGCGAGCAGCCGGAGATCACCCACCTCGCCGAGGATCGCGGCCGCGCGCTCGTAGCGCCGCCGCGCCTGCGCGGGCGCCCCGCGCTCCTGCTCGAGCAGGCCGGCGTTCGTCGAGAAGATGCCCTCCATCCGGCCGTCGCCGATCTCCGCCGCGATCGCGATCGCCTGCTCGTAGTAGGCGGCGGCCTCGCCCTCGCGGCGCTCGTCGTGGTGGAGCGCGCCGAGGTTGCCGAGCACCCGCCCCTCGGCGCGGCGGTCGCCGAGGGCGCGGTGGAGCGCGAGCGCCTGCGCGTAGTGGTCGCGCGCGCGCTCCATGTCGCGCCGGCCGTGGTGGAGCACGCCGAGGTCCGCGAGGATCCCCGAGAGGAGCGCCTCTGCGCCGAGCGCCGCCGCCTGCGCCCGGGCGCGCTCGAGGTCCTCTAGCGCGGCCTCCGCCTGCCCTCGGAGCCGCCGCGCGCGCCCCCGCGCCGCGAGCGCGCGGGCCACGACGCGCGGATCGGCCGCGAGCGCCTCGGCCGCCGCGAGCGCCCGGTCGAGCAGCTCGAGCTGCGCCCCGAACGGGCCGCGGGTGCTGAGCACGGGCTCGATGGCGCAGAGCGCCCGCAGCGCGCGCTCGGCCGCCGCCTCGGAGCCGGCGCGAGGGGCCGTCGCCAGGGCGAGCGCGCCCTCGGCGACGGCGAGCAGCTCCTCCAGATCGCCGGCGATGCGGTTGAGCGCGTCGAGCGCGCCGCGCCGCTCGAAGTCCGCGGCCGCCGCCTCGCCGGCGGCCAGGTAGAACGCCGCGTGCCGCTCGATCGCGGCCTCGCGCTCCCCGCGCTCGGCGAGCTTCTCGGCGGCGAGCTCTCGCACCACCTCGTAGAGCGCGAAGCGCGTCGCCCCGTCGCTCCTCGGGGGCGCCGCGCGGAGCAGCGACTTGTCGCGCAGCGCCTCGATCCGATCGATCGCGGCGGCGTCGGGCTCCGCGAGGACGGCGGCGGCCGCCGCGAGCGTGAACGGCCCGTGGAAGGCGGAGCAGCAGGCGAGCGCCCGTCGCTCGCGGTCCTCGAGGAGGTCCCACGACCACTCGATCGCGCTGCGCAGCGTCGCCTGCCGCGCCTCCCTGCCGCGCGCCGCGCCCGCGAGCAGGTCGAGCCGGCTCCCGAGCCGCGCGAGCAGGCCGCGCACGCCGAGCACGCCCTCGCGCGCCGCGGCGAGCTCGATAGCGAGCGGGATGCCCTCGAGCCGCCGCACCAGCGCGGCGACGTCGGCGAGGTGCTCGTCGCCGGGCGGCGGCGGCGGCGCGGAAGCGCGGTGGGCCGCGGCGCGATCGAGGAAGAGCGCCACGGCCGCGCTGCGCTCGGTCGAGCCCTCCGCGGGGAGGCCGAGGGGGCCGAGCTCGTAGCTGATCTCCCCTGTCAGGCGGGTGCGCTCGCGCGACGTCGCGAGGAAGCGGAGCTCGGGCGCCGCGCGCACCCACGCGTCGAGGGCCGGCGCGGCCTGCTCGAGCACCTGCTCCAGGTTGTCGAGCACGAGCAGCGCCGGCCCCTCGGTCGCGAGGGCGCGGCCGATCCGCTCGACGAGCGTCGCTTCCCGGCGTCCTGCCGCGACCTGCGCCCCGATCGCGCGCGCGACCGCGCCGCAGACGGCGCGCAGGTCGCGGCAGGCGGTGAGCTCGCAGAGCCACACGGCCTCGCCGGCGTGCGCCTCGGCCCAGCGGCTGGCGAGCTCCAGGGCGAGCCGCGTCTTGCCCATGCCGGCCGGGCCCCAGAGGGTGACGAGCCGTTCGCCGCGCCGGAGCAGCTCGGCGATCGCGACGAGCTCTCCCTCCCGGCCGATGAAGCGCGACGCGGGCAGGGCAAGGTGCCGCCTCCGCGGCCGAGCTGCGTCCGCCATGCGCCGACCTTCGATCGGACGGGGGCTGGATTCAACGCCAGAGCGGGCGGACGGCGGGGCTGCGGCGGGACGGCGGAGGCGTGGCGGGGCTCAGGGTCGCACGAGCGGGGTCACGAGCAGCTTCTTCCGTGCGCCGCTGAGCTCGACCTGCACCTCGATCCCGCGCCGGTCGAGCACCGACAGCGGGCGGATCGGCGTCACCTGGGCATAGAGATCGCCGGCGCCGCACCAGGTGCCCTGGAGCGCGGGCGCCTCGGTGTCGTCGGGCGTGAAGACGACGGCGCCGGTGCGGCAGCCGCCGTCGACCGCCGCGTAGAGGCCCTCGATGCGATCGAGCGCCGCGGGACGCGCGCGAAAGGCGAGCTCCGCGCCCTCGGGCGTGCGCAGCTGGCCGGATTCGCCGCCCGGATCGGCGGTCGCCGTCCACCCGTCGCTCGCGAGCGAGAACGCGCCGCTCGGGTCCTCGGGTCCCTCGAACCACCGGGTCATGGTCGCGTAGCTGCTCACGCCGCCGCAGACGTAGAGCGTGACCGTGCCCTCGCCGCGCACGAGGGCGAGCACGGCGTCCGTGCCGTCGACCGTGCCGACCGAGATCTCGGGCGGCGGGGCCTCGGGGTCTGCCGCGCACGCTGCGCAGAGCACGGCGCCGAGCACCCCGGCGGCGCGCGCGAGCGCGCGAGCGCTCTTCATGGAGAAAACGATCCCACCGGAGCGATGAAAAAAGCGCATGGGGTCTTATTTTAGTCGAGACCCGGGGCGGAGGGAGCGGCAGTTCCGTGCCAAAGGCAAATGGGAGTCCGGGAGCGCTACGCCCCCCCGTCCGGCGGAACATCGTGAGCGCTACGCCCCCCCGTCCGCCGGAACATCGCCGGACAGCCCCTTTCGTCGCGCGGTGCGGACCGCCGCGAGCCAGTGCACCTTGGCCGGGTCGCTGTCCCACGGCGGGGCTTCCCGGTAGAGCGAGTCCCAGAATTCGCGCGCTGCCGCCTCGGCGGTCGCGAGCTCGCTCTCGCCTTCGGGCGCGTCCTCGACGGCATCCACGAGAGCGCGCCATGGGTCCGAGTCGTAGCCTCTCAGGTTCCGCCACGGCTTTGCGGGCTCTCCGTCGAAGAGCCCGTCGCTGCTCTGGAGAAAGCCCTCGTACGCGCTCTGGGCCACGGCGTCTCGCCGGCGACGGTTGACCTCGTTCATGCAGGAGTGGCGGTAGGACTCGGCCCATTCGCGGTCCTCCTCCGGCACGTCATCTCGCCAGGCGCGCGCATAGAGATCGCGCAGCTCCTGCTGGAGCGCCCGGTACTCCTTGGTATCCGTGCAGTGACTCGACGCGTCCCAGAGGGCTCGGTTGCGCGCCGCGCTCGGCCCGGGGAGATGGAGCAGCGTATTCACCGGCCAGAACCGCGCAGCCTCCAGCCTCTGGGGGATGGGCCTCGTCATGGAGCTCGGGAGCCCGCGGCGCCCGCGCCGAAACCCCCTCTGAAAGGCGCGGAGCGCCGAGGGCCGGTCCACCTCGGGGGCGTCGTCGGCCGTCAGCGCCCGCCAGAGGGACGTCCGGTGGAGGCGCGCGGCCGGATCGCCCGTCGCGCCCTCGCCCGCGACCGTCTGCCCGAAGTCCACGACGAAGGTAAAAAACGCGCTCTTGACGGCTTCGAGCAGCATCGGCCACGGCGGAGCGGGCTCCTTGTCGAACCTGCCCGGGAGGCTCTGGAGAGAGCCCGCGTCCACCCTCGGGCGGATGGCCTCGGGCCGCGAATCGTCGACCCACCTCCCGAATTTCTCGCGATGCGCCTCGGCCCATGCGCGGTCCGCCTCGGGCAGGTCGTCGTGCCATGCTTCGGCGCACAGCCTGCCCAGGGTCTCGAGGTCCATGTTCCGACCCAAGGCATCCTGGGGCGAAAATAGGTGACTCGCCGTGCCCGCCTCGACCTCGATGCGCCGCATGAGGAACCACACGCGCGACGTTCTGAGCTTCATGGATGATCCCCTGGCTCACCGCCCGTCGGGTCGGTGGGTTGCTCGCCCGGAAGGTCCGTCGGCCGAGGTGGGCACCCCCAGCCTGGCCCCGCGCCGAGCGGGCAGAGGAGCGGGACGAGCTGAGGGAAAGCAAATCCCGGAGGCGGCGCCGGGAGCGAGATCAGCCAATCGATCATCTCGTCGAGTGTGATCGATCTGGGGTTCGTCAGGTTGGACGGCACCTTCTCCGGCTCATAACGGAAATCCCACACGAACCTGCACTCGACGTTCGTCACGCCCGGCACCTGCTGCTCGTTCAAGATCTTGCTCTCCATGGCTTTGCCGTCCACGGCTTGAAATTTGTCGGCACACATCGTGTAGGTCACGGCGATATCTCCTGATTCGAGGAGACAGTCGAGCAAGTCAGCGACGGTGTACGTCGGCTCCTGGTCGTTCCAGCCGCTCCAGGTGCCGCCGGCCTTCAACCGGCACTGGAGCTTGCCTACTTGATCGTTGGGGTCCTTGTATAGTTTAAGCCACTTCACCGCGTTGACATTCATGTTCCACCTCTCCCAGGACGACAGCGTCTCGGGCGGAAGCGTCGCGATCCGTTGTCTCAGCTCCTCACGGTCGCTGGGGTCCACGATCGAGCAGCCAAGGGCGATCACGGCGACCGCAGCGGCCGCCACAGCCTTCAGGAGCAGCTTCATGCGCGCAGGGTCCCATGGCCAGGCGGTGAGCATCAAGCCATCCGCGCGCCCAGTCCCCGCGCCGCGCCTTCCCGATGCGTACGTGCGGGCGTCGCTGTTCCTGAGCAAGCTCGCAGGGGCGAGAGAGAGGACCGCCCTCACCCCCGCGCCAGAGCGGCGCCACCGCACCAAACCCGACGTTTACGCCTGGGACGATATCGCCTGAGGCCGGAGCGATGAAAATGGCCCATGGGGTCGTATTTTAGTCGAGACCCGGGGCGGAGGGAGCCGGAGTTCCGCGGTGGACGGCGCCGAGTTCGTGCCCTCTCAACCAAGGGCGAGCAGCGCGAGCGTTCGCGGAGCCGCGCTCGTAAAGAACGGCGCAACTCTGCGCTGCTGGTGAAGGGCGGTTCGGGCGGGCTTCCCCGACCCGCCGATGTTCGGCAAATTGTTCGGCACCGTCACTGCCACTTCTTCGAAGGCGAAGCCCTGGCCAGTGGCGGCGCTTGGGCACCGGTCACCGTCCTCCAGGTGGTCCGTCGCGGCTTGACCGGCGGCGGCGACCGCTGGTAAGGTCGGCCACCGTCTGCGGGTGCGTGGATCGGTGAATTAGGGAGGGGAACCCGATGAACCATCGGCGCGGCGTTCTGCTCGTCGTGTTTGCCCGCGGCTGCTCCATCGTGGAACCCAGCGATCGCGATGGGCGGAGGGACCAGATCGCGGCAGTGCCACTGCAGGCGATATCAAGGTGCCGGCCGAGCTGACGGACCCCGACGCGGTCGACATGGACGACATCATCAATATCCTGATCGGGCTACTCGCGCCGCCTCCTGGATGGGCCTTTCCTCGGCTCGTCCCTCTCCTCTGCCCGCTCGGCGCTGGACCAGGCTGGGGATGCCCGCCCACGCCCACGGACCCGACGGGCGGACAGCCGGGAGATCGGCCATGAGGTGGCTGGCGAAGCACCCTGGAATGCTCGCAGTGCAGGAGGCAGGCTACGGATACGGCCTGTTCACGACCAAGAGCCCCGATCTCTGGAAATGGCACCTCGAGAATCTCGGCCAGCTATGCGCAGAGGCATGGGACGATGGCCTGCCCGAGGAAGACCGCGCATGGGCGGAGCCGTATCGCAAGAAATTCAGCAGGTGGATTGACGATCCCGGACACGCTGACATGGACCACAAGGCGAGTGCGGTGTATCTCCGGAGCCGCCATGGCCGCTTCGGCGGAGAGCCCGCGCCCCCCTGGCCCATGCTGCTGGAAGCCGTTCAGAGCGCGTTCTTCGCCATGCTAGAGGGTTTCAAGAAAGAGCGCCCCGGCGCAAGCGAGCCTGCTGCGGTCGACCCGATGTCGCGCCTCCACAAGACCTATCTCTGGCAGACGCTCACCTCCGACGAGACGGCCCAGGAGCACCGAGTCGACGCGCTCCGCGCCTTCCAGAGGGGCTTTCGGATCGGACGTCGCGGAAGGCCGAGGACGCTAACGAGGCCCATCCCCCAGAGGCTGGAGGCTGCGCGGTTCTGGCCGGTGAATACGCTGCTCCATCTCCCCGGTCCGAGCGCGGCGAGCGAGCGGGCCCTCAGGGCGCTGCCGGTTCCGGACGAGGCGAAGGAGCTTGCGGCACGCGAGCAGGAGCTGCGAGCGCTGTATGGGAGCGCATGGCGAGATGACGTGCCGGAGGAGGACCGCCTCTGGGCAGCGCTGTACCGTGAAACGTGCATGCTGTGGGTGAATCAATGCCGGAGAAATGCCCTGGCGCAGAGCGCCTATGAAGGTTATCTCCAGAGCAGCGATGGACGCTTCGGCAGCGGGCCTGCTGGACCGTGGCGTAGCGTGGACACCTTCGCCAAGGAACCCTGGTACTCTCTCGTGGACCGCGTCGAGGAGGCGCCCGAAGGCGAGAGCGAGCAGGCGACGACCGAGGCGGCCGTATGGGAATACTGGGATGCGCTCTACCGGGACGCCCCACCGTGGGACAGCAACCCCGACCGGGCGCACTGGCTCGCGGCGGTCCGCGCCGCTCGAAGGAAGGCGCAGGCCGACGATGGTCCGCCGGCGATGGGCAGGTAGCGCTCGAATGGGGTCGCGCGCCGGGCTCGTCGCGCTGTCGCTCCTGCCCACGGTCGCGCGGGCGGAAGAGAGCGCGCCGCCGCGCTGGGAGATCGACGTCAAGGCGACCTACGTCGTGCTGGGGTCGCGTGCCACGCGCGCGACGGGCGGCATCATGCCGTCGGTCACCGGCTTGCGCCGATGGCCCGTCCGCAACGCCGTTGACATCGGCATCGGCGCCGACGTGGGCCTCTTCGGTCTGGGCGGCGACGCGCGCTGGCTCGGCGTGCTGACCGGGCCCACCGCGGCCGTCCGGGGCAGGCCGTTCCGTGCGCCGGTGTCCTTCGAGCTCGCGGCGCGGCTCGACTTCGGGCGCATCCCTGTGTGCAACGCATGGGGGTTGTGCCTGCGTTATCTTGGATTCTTCCCGGCCATGGAGGCCGGCGCGGCCTATCTATCGACGCAGCATGTGGCGATCGTGGCGACGTGCGGCGTCCGCTTCGTCAGGACGCTCGCGTGGTCCGGCGTCAGCGTGGAGCCGGCGGCGGCGGGTCGAATCTTCTGGTAGTCAACCGCCGCCAACGGACGCCACCGCTGGCGCAATAGCCCCGGGAGAGCCCGCCCGCCTAATCGGCTCCGCTGCAGTCCGAGACGTGAAAGACCGCCGTCTCGAGGCGCGCCTTTGCACCGTCGAAGAGCCGGACGAGGTCACACGGCCCCGCCGATACATCGGCCTCGTACGGGTCGCCTCGCTGCTCCTCAATGATGATCTCACATGCGCCTTGGTACCGTCCTCCGTCGATCGTCACGGACGCATACGGCGAGTCGGCCTCGACCATCATATCAAAGAACGAGAAGGCAGCGCCCTCCTTCTGCACCGCTACGCCGAGTTTCCCCTGATTGGGTACGATGCACCCGCCTGCGACCTCGCCGCTTGCATCCACGAGCCTGGTTCCGTTGCCGCCGGTGTCGATCACCAGTTCTTCGCCATCCCGCGTGACGACCGCCTTGCCCGAGATCTCGGGATGGGCGATGCATCCGCCGGACGAGACGCACAGGGCAGCCAAGAGCAGGGATGAGAATGCATATGCGAGGGCATTTGTCATCGGATCGCTCATGTCGTACATGCGCCGTAGCTCTGCGGGATCACCGTCGGCGGGTTGCCCGCGGGGGCGCAGCACATCACGTGCTCTTCGCCATCCTCTTCAACATACGTTGCTCTGTCCTCGTATCCCTCCCAGCAGACATCGTCCACCAGGCTGGGGATCACACAAAGGGTGTAGTCCTCGGGGATATCGCTTCGAACAACGCCGGCACAAGCGCGTGCGAACGTCGGCGACTCCGGGGCGGTAGAGGACCCTTTCAGCCACCCGTCCCAGAGGACATCCGTGTCTTCCGCGCATCCTGGCGCCTCGTTCTGCGTGCCATCCCAGAGCCATACCGCAGGGTGTCCCTCGTGGGGGCCTGGGGCGGGACAACCGCGATCGGAGACACAACCTAGCCCAGCGCTCGCGCCCATGAGCAGAAGAACGCATCGCATCGACAGAAGCCCTCCTAGTACATCGCAGGACCACAGCTAAAATCGCCGGCCTCGCAGTACGGCCGGCGCAGCTCGGCCTTCGCCGTCACGCCCGTTCGTTGCGTGTACGCACCACGCGGGCGGCTGTCCGCTTCCTTCGAGTCGG
Organism: Sorangium sp. So ce327; assembly: GCF_051530205.1. NCBI lineage: Bacteria > Pseudomonadati > Myxococcota > Polyangiales > Polyangiaceae > Sorangium > Sorangium sp. So ce327. The sequence continues at coordinate 10,009,350 of NZ_CP150330.1, forward strand.
TCCTCGCCGCACCTTCCGGCGACGGCAAACGCCGCTGCCCAGACCGCGGCGATACTCGCTCCACCAGCATCGTCCCAAGCTTCTCCGCGCGGGGCGCGATCCCCGCCGGGCGCGTCAGACAGAGAGCGCCGGCGCACAGCGCAGCCGTCGCGGCGAGCGAAATAGCAAGGCGGCTCACCAGCTTGCGGGGCGGCGCCGCGACAGGGGCGCTCCGGACCATCATTGGCTCTCCTCCAGGTACTCGGCGGAGGGAAGGCGGCGGTGGCGTCACCGGCTCTTTCGAAGCGGGAGCAGTCGGCAATGGTCCGTCAAGAGGGGGGATCTGCGGCAGCTGATGCTCATCGTCGCTCGAAGGCGCTGCCACCGGAGCCACCTCGGACGTCCGGGTGTCCGGAGCTTCCGTCACCGGCGCTGACGAACGACGACTCTGGAGATGGGAGCTGCGCAAGGTCGACGGCGCCGCGTTGGCGACGGGGGTGTGGTTATCGCGCCGGCTCGGTGCCCGGTCCAGCGTGGGCCAGACGTCCACAAGGCCCTCGAGCACGGCGATGAAGTGGCCCACGTTCCTGTACCTGCGGCGCGGATCCTCTTCCAAGGCCATCTCGATGGCGGCAGCCACAGCGGGCGGTGTGTCGACGGGGATCGCGGGCCTACCCCGCCGCACCCCCAACATACCTGGCTGGCCGACGTCGAGCGACCGACGGCAAACGAGCTCGTACAGCAGCGTCCCGAGGCCATAGACGTCCGTCTGTGGCCTCACTCGGTCGCCGCGCAGCAGTTCAGGAGACGCCACCAGCGGCTCCCGCGCGGCCTCGTGCGGCTCGATCCGGAATAGCCCGACCAGACCGAACTGGCCGATGCTGTAGTCCCGCTTCAATGTGATGAACACGCGGTCGGACCCGAGCGCCCCATGGCACCCGCCCAGCGTGTGGCACCGCTGGATGGCGTGGGCGACCTCGATTACCGTGTGCAGCGCGGTAACCCCGAGATCCACCCCGCGGATCGCGTCCATGATGCCAATCTTGTCGCTCCGCCGGTAGGCGACCCAGGCAGAGAGGCCTCCTGCGTCAGCGTAGAGAACGGGCTCTACCTGCGGAACCGCTCGCGCGATGTCCTGCAAACGCTGGAGTTCGGATGCGAAGGCCCTCCGGTTTATCGGTTGACCCTCGCGCAGGTGCAACCAGACGATCGCGGCCTCATCGCCGACCTGCTGGGCGAGGAACGTGCGGACCATGCCGTCGTGAACCTCGTTGAGGATCCGGTGACCTTCCCAGACGGTACCAGGCTCTACCACGAGAACCACACCTCCGCGCCAGCCGCGCTCGCGCGGATTTGGGCGCCGCGCGGCAGCACCGCAATCGCGACGGTCGCGGCGCCCAGCGCGGTACCTGCAACAAGGGCTGCCGTGCTGATGTGCTGCTGCACCTCTACGGCGTGCAAGTCCTCGACCAACTTCGGATTCTCCGCCGAGCCGGGCTTGCACATCTCCTCCCTCAAGACGCTGTCCTCGGTCGATGCCAAGATGTGCAGCACGATCCCCGACACGAGGAATACACCCGACGCCGCGGACCCCGTATAAAGCAGCCACGGGGCTGGAGGGCTTGCTGGCCGTACCGGCGCGCCCGCCAGCGTCGCCTTCAACGGAGCGACCGAGCGCACGCTCGCCGGTTCGGCGCTCAGGAGGACAACGCGCGATTCTCTCGCGGTGACGTGCACCATGGATCGTACCTTGCGGCCATCCGGCAACATCGTCGTGATCTCATGCTGCCCAGGCGCCACGTAGACCTGACCGCTCTCGTCCACGAGGCGCCCGTCCACGAGCACGGGCGCCGCCCCGGCAGGCGTGAACACGTGGAGCTGCGCCACCTCGAGCCGCGCCGCCGCCAGATCCGCATGCCGCGTCTCGTAGAGCCGCCGCTCCCTGGGCGTGGCCGGCGGGCGCATCTCCTGCACACACCGCGTGAGCTCCACCACGGCGTCCACCCAGCGCCCGAGTCGGCGGTCGAGCTGCCCGAGCTGGCAGATCCCCACCGTAGAACGCTCGATATCGTAGATCTGCGCCCACAGGTCGCGAGCGCGCGCGATGTCGAGCCGCTCCAGGGCGGCCTCTGCCTCCTTGATCAAAGCTGTCACGCGCGGCGACCGTGACGGCGGCGACGCGGCAAACGCCGGCTGGAGCCCGAGGAGGAACATCGCTATGGCGGCCACATGCGACCAACAGACGACCAGCGCAGAACGCAGCAAGGTTCACCTCGGCCCAACGCGGGGGCCTGGATGCCGCGCTGGCCTAGTCCGGCACAGCATCGCTTTCCCGCCCAGCCTCGGCCGGGCGGCATCTATGCCTCGCGCAGAGGTTGACTACCATGGATCTCCTTGCGCTTTGAATCCTCAATGGACCGAATTTCCGCGTGCGCACGCATTACAGATCACGACCAGAAATTCTCATTCCCTATCGCGATTTGTGTGCATTGCAGATCGCGGCCAGAAATTCTCATGTCCTATCGCGATTACAGGGCCAGGCGATGGTGAGCACCTCAGGCCCTTCGCTCGCCCCCGCGGGTCTGTCCGAGCCGACCAGTGCGGTCGCAGACGCGCTGCCGGGCGCGCGGCGCGCGGCGCGAGCCGGCGCCGGCCAACGACATGGCGCCGCCCCCGCCGGCGCCAACAACGACGATTCCCTCGACGGCACCGGAGCCCAGCGCTCTTGCGCTCACCGCCCGCAGCCCATCCCCGGCCCCTCGGCCGTGCCTGCAGCAGGCGCTCGCGTGGCGCCCCGGCGCCGCGAAACCGCTGCTCAGCCGAACAGGTAGTGCTTCCGCACCGGCGAGCGCACCTCCCAGGTGCAGCTCAGCCCCGCGGGGAACGTCACCAGATCCCCCGCCTGGATCCGCACCGGCGCGCCGCTTCCCTCCGCGGGCGTCACGATCACGTCGCCCTCGAGCAGGTAGCAGATCTCCCGCTCGTCGTAGTGCCACGAGAAGGTCGACACCTCCTTCGTCCAGATGGGCCAGCCGCGCGCCCCGAGCTTCGCCAGCTGCTCCTCCGACGGACCGTGCTCCAGCTTGATCGACTCCATGGCTCCTCGTCCTCGCTCGATGCGCCGCCCGCGATGCGCCGCCGGGCCCGCCCCCGCGGCGCCCTCCGCGATCGTCGCGCCGGATGCTAGCAGCTCGGCTCGTCCCCTCGGCACAGCTCGCGCACCTCGCGCGCGATCGCCTCCATGCGCCCGAGGCTCGCGAGCAGCGCGTCCGCGCCCTCGCCCGGCGCGGCGAGCGCCGCCTCCACCCTGTCGGCGAAGCCCTGGGGGCACCGCGAGAGCGACCGCGTCCTCGGCACGGCTCCCTTCTCGTTCGAGAGGTAGCGCTCGTTCAGCGCGAACAGCGCCTGCACCAGGCAGGCCGCGGCGCGGAACAGGCAGCCGCTCACGTAGAACACGTCGCCGCGCCGCCCGGCCTTCTTCGCGGTGTCGATGGCGAAGCCGGCCTCCCACAGGAACCTCTCGAGGAGCGCCCTCCGCAGGGCCGGCGGATAGGGCGTCACGAGCGCCTTCAGCGGGGCCAGCGCGCCCTCCGGATCGTAGAGCGGCCGGCAGTCGTGGATGTCGGCCAGGTAGTTGGCGCTGAGGAAGCCGTGCGGGTGACCGGGCTGGTAGTCGCACGTCACCTGCCCCGCCCGGCACTCCCCGATCACGCGTCGCACACGCGCGAGATCCCGGTAGAGCCAGTCGACCCGGTGCCCCTCGATCTCCAGCCACGCGCCCCCGTTGATCCACGGCCCCCAGGCGCCCGGCGGCGTGACGACGTCCTCGGCGGCGCTCCCGTGGAGCTCCCGCGCGAGCGGCGCCACGTCGCCCTCGGCCCCGCCCGCGCAGAGCTCCCGCGCGAGCGCGCGCAGCGCCGCGAGGTCGGGCGGGCTCTCGGGCTCGTAATAGATGCCCAGATCGACGTCCGAGTCCGGGTGGCCCGCGCCACGAGCGCGCGATCCGCCCAGCACGACCGCCACCACGCCCGGGATCGCGCCGAGCCGAACCGCCACGCGCGCCGCCACGTCCACTGCCCCGTCCATGCCGCCTCCGCCTCCTGTTGATCCCCGCTGCGACGCGGCGACCCTACCATCGAGGCGCCCGCGCCGTCCCGCCGCACGCGCTGCGCCCGCGCCGTCCCGCCGCACGCGCTGCGCCCTCGGCGCCTCGCCCGCTGTGCCTGCGCCCGCCGTTCTGCTACACGGCAACCCGTGCCCGACCTCATCGTCCACCCGGCGGAGCGGCCGCTCATCGGGAGCGTGCCGGTCCCTGCGGACAAGAGCATCGCCCACCGAGCGCTCCTCCTCGCCGCGCTCGCCACCGGGCAGAGCCGCATCCGGGGCGGGACGCTCGGCGGCGACGTCCTCTCGACCGTGGGCGCGCTGCGCGCCATGGGCGTCCGCGTCGAGGAGCCGTCGCCGGGCGACCTCGTCGTCCACGGCGCCGGGCTCTCCGGCCTCCGCGCCCCCGACGGCCCCATCGACTGCGGCAACTCCGGCACCACGATGCGCCTCCTCGCGGGCATCCTCGTCGCCCAGCGCTTCGCCGCGCGGCTCGTCGGCGACCCGTCGCTCTCGCGCCGCCCCATGGAGCGCGTCGCGAAGCCGCTCCGGCTCCGCGGCGGGCGCATCGAGGGGCAGCTCGATCCGCGCAAGATCGGCGAGATCACGGCGCCGCTCGACGTCGGGCCGCTCCCCGAGCCGCACGTGCTCTCGTCGATTGAGCACGAGATCCCCGTCCCGTGCGACCAGGTGAAGAGCGCCCTCCTCCTCTCCGGCCTCTACGCCGACGGCCCGACGTTCGTGCGCGAGCCGATCGTCTCGCGCGATCACACCGAGCGCATGCTCACCGCGCTCGGCGTGCCGATCGACTCGGTCGGCGCGATGGTCTGCCTCGACGCGGCCCGCTTCTCCGGCGCGCTCCCTGCGTTCGAGCTCGACGTGCCCGGCGACCTCTCCGCGGCCGCGTTCCTCGTCGCCGCCGCGCAGATCGTGCCGGGGAGCCGCGTGACCGCGCGGCGCGTGGGCCTCAACCCGACGCGCACCGGGCTGCTCGAGGTGCTGCGCGACATGGATGGCGGCGTCGCCGTCGAGATCAAGGGAGAGGCCCTCGGCGAGCCCACCGGCGACGTCCACGTCGCGCCCGCCTCCTCCGGCGCCGGCCTCCGCGCCGGGCGCGCGGGCGGCGAGCTCGCGTCGCGCGCCATCGACGAGCTGCCGATCCTGCTCGGCCTCGGCGCGCGGGCGCGCGGCCTCACCGAGGTGTTCGACGCGCGGGAGCTGCGCGCGCAGGAGACCGATCGCATCGCGGCGATGGCGTCCGTGCTCGGCGCCTTCGGCCTGCGCTGCGAGGAGCGCACCGACGGGCTCCTCGTCGAGGGCAGGCCCGACCGGCCGCTCGACGCGGCCGACGTCGACAGCCGCGGCGATCACCGCATCGCGATGACGGCCGCCGTGCTCGGGCTCGCCGCCGGCGGTCCCACGCGCGTCCGCGACGCGGGCTGCATCGCGACCAGCTTTCCCCTCTTCGTCGGGACGCTGCGCGCCCTGGGCGCGCGCATCGAGGTCGAGGGCGCCCGCGCCGCGTGAGCGCGCGATGGTGAGCGAGAGAGGAGGAGGAGCGCAGGTGACCGAACGACAACGACAGGACGACGCGCACCACCTCCCGGCCCGGGGCGAGCCCCGGCGGCTGCGCGTCGCGATCGACGGACCGGCCGGCGCCGGCAAGGGCACGGTGGCGCGTGGGCTCGCCGAGCGGCTCGGCTACCTGCTCGTCGACACCGGCGCGATCTACCGCGCCGTCGCGCTCGCGGCCCGCCGCGCGAGCCTCACGTGGGAAGAGGAGGGCGAGATCGGCGCGCTCGCCGAGGATCTCGCGCGCGGCGGGCGCATCGCGCTGGAGCGGAGCCCGCACGGCATGCCGCCCGACTCCTCCGCCCCCCCGCCCGCGAACGCCCCGGCCCAGTCGGGCCTTGGCGGCAGCGGCATGCGCGTGCTGCTCGACGGCGAGGACGTCTCCAGCGCGATCCGCGCGCCCGAGATCAGCCTCGGCGCGAGCCGGGTCTCGGCCATCCCCGCCGTGCGCCAGGCGCTGCTCGCGATGCAGCGGCAGGCCGGCGCGGGCGGCGGCGTGGTGCTCGAGGGGCGCGACATCGGCACCGTGGTGTTCCCGGACGCCGAGGTGAAGTTCTTCCTGACGGCGCCGGCCGAGATCCGCGCGAAGCGGCGGTACGACGAGCTCGTCGCGCGCGGCATGCCCGTCAGCTTCGAGGCGACGCTCTCCGACGTGCTCCGCCGCGACAAGGCCGACAGCGAGCGCGCCGTCGCGCCGCTCCGCAAGGCCGAGGACGCGATCCTCGTCGACTCCGGGCACCGGAGCCCGCAGGAGATCATCGACGAGATGGCGACCCTCGTGGAGCTCCGTGCGCGCGGCGGCTGAGGTCCGCGCCGCCGCCGTCGCTGCCGCCGCCCTGATGGCGCTCGGGCTCCCGGCCTGCGGGGACGCGGGCGGCGGCCCCCCCGCGCGCGACGCGGCGAGCCCGGCCGGCCCGCGCGTCGTCCGGCGCATCGAGCCGGCCGATCTGCTCCCGGCCGATCTCGATCTCGTCGTGCGCGTCGACGTCGCCCGCATGCGCGACGGGCTGGGCCAGGCGGCATCGGACGAGCTCGCCCGCCGCGCGCTCGACGAGGTCCCCGACGAGGCGCTGGAGAGCGCCCTCCAGCGCGCCGACGTCGTCTGGCTCGGCCTGCGGCTCGCCGATCTCGAGGAGGGCGATCGCGTGGTCGTCCTCGAGGGCCGGATGGCCGGGCTCACGCCCGATCCCGGCCGCTGGGAGCCGGCGCCGGCGGCGCGGGACGGCGTCGCCGTCTTCGACCGCCGCGGCGGCGTCGCGGGATCGCGCGCCGACACGGCGCGGATCATCGCGCTCGGCGATCGCGCGGTCGCGCTCGTGTCGGCGGTCGAGGTGAGCAGCGTCGCGCGCCTCCTCCGTGACGGCCCCGACGCGCGCCGCGGCGACCCGGCCGCCGAGGGGCTCGTGAGCCTCGACCTGCGCGCGCGCCGGCTCCCCCCCTACCTCGCGCGGCGCTTCCCGTCGATCGGCGCGCTCGTCGCGGGCGTCGCGCGGGTCCGCGGCGTGGCGTCCCTCCACGACGAAGGGGTGCGCCTCGACGTGGAGCTCGTCGGCGTCGACGCGGCCGGCGCGGCGCGCGCCCGCCGGTTCCTCGAGGTGTTCCGCGACAACGTCGAGGATGTACGTTACGCAGATCTCATGAAGGAGCTCTCGATCGAGCAGGTGGAGAGCACCGTGCGGCTCCGCTGGCTCTTCCCTGCGCCCCTCGTGCTCGCCCTGCTGTCCGGGCGCTCGCCGGGCTAAGCCGATGCCTGACACCCTGATCGAAGAACCGATCCGACCGACCGTGACCGACGACCTCGCCGCGCCCGCGCCCGAGGGCGACCCCGCGCCGGCGCCCGAGGGCGACCCCGCAGACGCGCGCCCCGCGCCGCCCGGCGAGGGCGCCCCCGCCGCCCCGCAGCGCCCGGGCCGCCCCCGCGGGGCCGCGTGCCTCGTGGTCGCGATCGCGCTCGCCGCGTTGCTCGCCGGCGCGGCGCTCGGCGTCTACCTCTTGTTCTGGCGCTATGTGCCGACGGCCCGGCAGCACATCCCGGGCGACGCGAACATCGTGGTCCGCCTCGAGACCGCCGACCTCGCGCTCTTCGGCCCCGTGCGCCAGCACTTCCTCCCGCTGCTCGACGACGCGCCCCAGACCGCGTCGCGCAAGGCGCGCATCGAGGCAGCCACCGGCCTCGATCTCCCGTCGGATCTGCGCGAGATCGTCGTCGCGTCGACCGACGCCGCGAGCTGGGTCGCGCTCGCGGGCGGGCGCATCCCGAAGGGCCGCTTCGTCGCCGGCATGGAGAAGGTCGCCCGCGACGAGGGCTGGACCGGCGTCCGCCGCGAGGGCGAGCTCCTGCTCGTCGGGCCGCGCGCCGTGCTCGGCCAGGCCGACGACGGCACGCTCGTCCTCGGCACGGACGTCGAGATCGTGAAGGCCGCGCTGCCCGCGTCGCCCGACGCAGACGAGTGGCGGCGCCTCGATCTGCCCGAGCAGGGCGCCGTCACCTTCGCGCTCACCAGCGCCGCGTGGTCCGGCGCCGCCACCGCGGTCTCCGGCGTGCTGCCGCGGGCCGGAGCGCTGTTCCGCCGCATCGACCACGCCTCGGGCGCCCTCGCCCTCGGCGCGGAGCCCGAGCTCTCGATGCGCCTCGCGCCCGCTGCGGGTGAGGCCGCCGCGGCGCTCGCCCCGGACACCCAGGCGTTCCTCGGCAGCCTCAAGCTCGCGCTCGCGCTGCTCCCCGACATCGCCGGCGCACGCGCCGCGCTCGAGGGAGCCCAGGCCCTCGCGCAGGGAGAGCGCGTCGAGATCCGGACGAAGTGGCCCCACGAGGGCCTCGATCGCGCCTGCGCAGAGCTCGCACACCGCGCCCGAGCCGCGCGCGACGCCGCAGCGCCGGGCGCCGCGCCCTGAGATCACGCTGCTTTGGGCGGGCGGGCACATCCTTCCCAGCAAAACGGACCGGACCTACAAAAACCTCCAGTGGCTCGGTCGTTGCATTGACAGAGGCCCCTCCTCAGACTACAGGCTCGCCTCTCCCGAGGGGCCCGGGTGCATCGGTACGCGTGTGCCTGCCCCTCCGCCGCTCGTGCGTGGCACCTAGGGTCCACGCCTGCGCCCGCGCGGCGAATCCCAGGGAAGGAAAGGAAACAAGAACGAACAACATGACTAGTAACATCCATATGGAGGCTGGCTCGTCCGGGGCGAGCATGGAGAGCTTTGCCGCGCTCTTCGAACAGAGCGTGGAGGGGGGCGATTTCGCGCGTGAAGGAGAGATCATCTCCGGCACCGTGGTCGCAGTGAACCGCGACTCCGTCGTGGTCGACATCGGCGGCAAGAGCGAGGGCGTGATCGCGCTCCGCGAGTTCGCGGACGCCGCGGGCCAGAGCGCCGTCAAGGCGGGCGACAAGGTCGACGTCTACATCGAGAGCCGCGAGAACGACGACGGCCTCGTGACCTTGTCGAAGGAGAAGGCCGACAAGATGAAGGTCTGGGATGAGATCTCGAACGCCTGCGAGGCGGACGAGCTCATCGAGGGCACCATCAGCCAGCGCGTGAAGGGCGGCCTCTCGGTCACCATCCGCGGCGGCGTGAAGGCCTTCCTCCCGGGCTCTCAGGTCGATCTCCGCCCGATCCGCAACTTGGACAAGCTGATCGGCCAGACCTACAAGTTCAAGGTCATCAAGTTCAACAAGAAGCGCGGCAACATCGTGCTCTCGCGGCGCGTGCTCCTGGAGCGCGAGCGCGACGAGATGAAGGCCAAGACGCTCGAGACGTTGACGGAAGGGATGACCGTCAAGGGGACCATCAAGAACATCACCGAGTACGGCGCGTTCGTCGACCTCGGCGGGATCGATGGCCTCCTGCACATCACGGACATGTCGTGGGGCCGCGTGAACCACCCGAGCGAGGTGTTCCAGGTCGGCGACGAGGTCCTCGTGAAGGTCCTCAAGTACAACGCCGACACCGAGCGCGTCTCCCTGGGCCTCAAGCAGACCCAGGAGGACCCCTGGAACCACGCCGAGGAGGCGTATCCGGCGGGCAAGAAGGTCCGCGGCAAGGTCATGTCGATCACCGACTACGGCGCGTTCGTCGAGCTGGAGCCGGGCGTCGAGGGCCTCATCCACGTCAGCGAGATGAGCTGGACCAAGAAGGTCAAGCACCCGTCGAAGCTGCTCGAGGTGGGCCAGGAGCTCGAGTGCCAGGTGCTCGAGGTGGACGCGCGCGCGAAGCGCATCAGCCTCGGTCTCAAGCAGCTGGAGCCCGATCCGTGGATGCTGTTCACGGACAAGTACCACCCCGGCGACAAGATCGCGGGCAAGGTCCGGTCGCTCACCGACTACGGCGTCTTCGTCGGGATCGAGGAGGGCGTCGACGGCATGGTCCACAAGAGCGATCTCTCGTGGTCGGTGCGCGTCAACAACCCGAGCGACCTCTACCACAAGGGCGATGACGTCGAGGCGATCATCCTCTCGATCAACCACGACGAGAAGAAGGTCTCCCTCGGCATCAAGCAGCTCTGGGACGACCCGTGGCCGAGCATGCTGACGGAGTACCCGCCCGGCCGCGTCCTCGACGACGCCCAGGTGGTGAGCATCGTCGACTACGGCGTGTTCGTGCGGCTGCGCGAGGGCGTCGAGGGCCTCATCTCGCAGAGCGACGTGCAGGAGCCCGAGGAAGGCAAGCTGAAGGTCGCCGACAAGGTGAAGGCCGAGATCTCCTCGCTCGACACGGTCGACCGCAGGCTCTTCCTGACGATGAAGAACATCGGCATGGAGCGCCCCGCCCCGGTCCGGCAGCAGCAGCAGAAGCGCAAGGACGACGACGACAAGCCGGTGGCCGGGACGATCGGTGATCTCATCAAGGAGAAGTTCGGCGCCAAGCTGGACCTGAAGTGACGCGGATCGGCGCGCGGCGTCGCTGAGGCGGCCGCGCGCCAGGCGCTCACCCGCCGCACGTCACAGGTGCGGCGGGCCGAGGGCGCCGCGGTGCCCCCGGCTCGCCGTGTGGACCCGATGTCGACGAGAGGCGAGGCCCTCCCCAGGGCCTCGCCTCTTGCTTTTTCCGCGAGGCCGCGGACGATGCCGCGATGACAGGCCTCCTCGCGCGCTCCGCCCTCGGGGCGCCCATCCTCGCCGCCCTGGCGCTCAGCGCGCTCCCTGCCCGCGCCGACGGCCCCCGCGCCGCGGCCGCCGACCCGTGGTTCGGCGATGACAAGGCGCGCCATTTCTGCGCGTCGATGGCCCTTGCCGGCGGCGGGTACGCGCTCGGTTCGCTCGCGACGAACGACGTCCGGCAGCGGCTCGCGCTGGGGGCCGCGCTCGCGCTCGGCGCTGGCCTGGCGAAGGAGGCCTTCGACGCCGCCGGGCACGGCACCCCCTCGGTCCGCGACGTCGTCTGGGATGCGCTCGGCACCTCCGCCGGGCTTGGCCTCTCGCTCTGGTTCGATCTCGCCGCCACGCCGATCCATTTCTGAGCCCGCATCGACGGCGCTGCGGCGCGCAGGCGCGGCAGCTGCGAGGCGAATGCGAGGGCGGCGCGGCGACGAGCGAGCGGTGGTCCCGCGCGCGTTGCCGCCGTGCTAGCGTCTCCGCGACATGGGTAACCCCCTGTGGGCGCCCTGGCGCATCGAGTACATCCTTGCGCCGAAGGGCCAGGCCGACTGCATCTTCTGCGGCATCCCCCGCGCATCCGAGCAAGAACAGCGCGACCGGCTGGTCGTGGCGACGACCCGCCGCGCGTTCGTCATGCTCAACCGCTACCCGTTCGCCTCGGGCCACCTCCTCATCGTCCCGCACGCGCACGTCGCCTCGCTCGACGCGCTCGAGCCGGCCGATCACGAGGCCCTCTTCCGCCTCGTGCGCGAGTCGACGACCCGCCTGCGCGCCGCGCTCAAGTGCGAGGGCATGAACGTCGGGATCAACCTTGGCACCGCGGCGGGCGCCGGCATCGCCGAGCACCTGCACGTCCACATCGTCCCGCGCTGGCCAGGCGACACCAACTTCATGCCGGTGCTCGCCGACGTCCGCGTCGTCCCGCAGGCGCTCGAGGCGACGCGGGACCACCTGCTCGGCTTCTTCGCCGACCTCCCTGCGTCGGTCGTCGACGAGGGCGCCCACGGCCGGGCCGCGCGCGGCGAGGCGCTGTGAGCGAAGGCCCCTCGCAGCGCACCGTGTTCCTGACGGTCAGCGCCGTCCTCACGGCGGCGCTGCTCATCGTCTCCCACGCGGTGCTGCTCCCGTTCGTGCTCGCGCTCGTGGTCGCCTACGTGCTCACGCCGGCGGTCCTCCGGCTCGAGCGCGCGCGCGTCCCGCGGTGGGCGGCGATCCTCGTCGTCTACGCGCTCGTGCTCTCCGGGATCGCGGGCTTCTTCGCCCTCAGCGTCCCGCGCCTCATCGCCGAGGGGAAGGCGCTCACCACCGAGGCCCCGCGCCTCGCCGCGCGCCTGCGCGAGGAGTACCTGCCCGCGCTCGACGCGCGGCTCAACCGCTGGTCGGGCCGCGAGCCCGCGGCGGCGCCGCCGGCGATCGCGCCCGCACAGGAGCCCGATCAGGCCGCGCGGCCGCCTGGCTCCATCGAGGCCTCTCCTGGAGGAGAGGAGGGCGTCGAGCGCCCGCCGATCCGCATCCTGCCCGGGCCGGACGGCTCATTCGACGTGCAGATCGCCGACGACGTCGAGGTCCGCGAGACGCGCGACGGCGTCTGGCAGATCGCGCAGGCGCGCCCGAGGCACGCGCTCTCCAGCGCGAACATGCTCCAGGAGGGCTACGAGAAGGCGGCCGTCTACCTGAAGGAGAACTCGATCGCGGTCCTCCGGATCGGGCAGGCCATCGCGACGGCCATCTCGCGCGGCATCTTCAACCTCTTCATGACGTTGATGCTCGCCGGCTACATCATCCTGACGCACGAGAAGATCCTGCGCTTCTTCCGCGATCTCTGGCACCCGACCTCGCGCGACTCGTTCGATCGGTTCCTGCGCCGGCTCGACCGGGGGCTCTCCGGCGTCGTCCGCGGGCAGCTCCTCATCTGCCTCGTCAACGGCGTCCTCTCCGCGATCGGCTTCTGGCTCTTCGACCTCAAGTACTGGCCGATCCTCTCCGTCCTCGCGGCGGTGATGTCGCTGATCCCGATCTTCGGCTCGATCCTGAGCTCGATCCCCGCGGTCCTCATCGGCCTCACGCAGTCGTTCGGCACGGCGGTCGGCGTGCTCGCGTGGATCGTGGGCATCCACCAGCTCGAGGCGAACTTCCTGAACCCGAAGATCATCGGCGACGCGGCGAAGATCCACCCGGTCCTCGTGGTGCTCGCATTGCTCGTCGGCGAGCACTTCTTCCAGATCACCGGCGCGCTCTTCGCGGTGCCCTGCCTCTCGCTCGCGCAGACGATCTTCCTCCACTTCCGCGAGTCGACGCTGGGCCTCGCCGATCCGACGGCCACGATCCCGCCGCAGCGCGGCGTCCCGATCATCGCCCCTGCGATCGAGCCGCTGCCGCCGCTGCGCGGCTTCGAGACCGCCCGCCCGGCCTCCACGCCCGTCCCCGCCCCCGAGCCCGAAGGCGAGCCCAGCGCCCGCAGCAGCGACCCCGACAGGGCCGCGAGCTAGCCCTCCACCGCCCGAGCCCCCTCCCGGGGCCGATCGGCTCGTCCGTCCGCCTCCGCTGGCCGCTCCCCCGCAAGCCGGCTATGAGACCCCGCGCCCCGCGCAGGAAATCAGCTCCACGACCTCGATGAAGACCCCCGGCAAACCCACCCCGAAGAAGCAGAGCCCCAAGCAGCAGCGCGAGCAGGCCATCGCCGCCCTCCGCAGCGGCGGAAAGGCCCCCGCCGACCCGCTCTCCCAGCTGAACCCGCGCTCGCTCGCCATCCGCGTCGGCATCCCGGCGCTCATCGTCTGGGCCATCGCCCTGGCCATCCCGGGGATCTGGCCGAAGGCGGTCGCCGGCGTCCTGACGGTCATCGTGGGCGGCGTCATCGTGTGGGCGCTGCGCTTCGCGACCCGGACGCGCGCCGTCGCGAAGATCGTGCAGACCGCCGACTCGGCCGAGGCGCGCAAGGACGCGATCGCCAAGCTCGACACGGATTTCAAGAAGGACGACACGGCCGCGACGTTCGCGAAGGCGCAGCTCCAGATGCAGGAGGACCCGCGGGCCGCGCTCCGGACGCTGGAGACCATCAACCTCGACAAGGTGATGGCCCCGATGGCCGACGAGGCGCGCGCCCAGCGCGGCATGATCCACCTCATCCTGAGCGAGACGGACGAGGCGCGGGCGCTCGTCGACAAGATCGACATGACCCGCCACAAGGAGCCGAGGATCCGCGCCATGATGGCCGCCATCGTCGGCGAGGCGTGGGCGCGGACCGGCCAGGCCGGGAAGGCGGTCGAGCTGCTCGAGACCTTCGATCCGAACGACGAGGCGTTCGCCGAGCTCAAGCCGCAGCTGCTCCGCTCGCGCGCGTTCGCCTATGCGTGGGCGAACAACACGAAGCAGATGAAGACCACGCTGCGGAGCCTGAGCGCGCTCAACCCGCAGTACCTGAGCGGCTTCGTCACGAAGAAGAAGAGCCCCATGGGCGTCCCGCCGCGCGGCGTCCACCCGATGCTCGAAAAGGAGGCGTTCGAGATGCTGATGCGCTCGGGCGCCATCCCTCGCAAGATGCAGCAGATGCGGCGCGGCTGACGCGTGGCGCGCGGCGCGCGGTGCGTGGTCGACCAACGAGCGGCCGAGGCCGACCAGCGTTGCGCCTCGCCGCCGGCGCGCCGAGCCCGCCCGCCGAGAGCGGCCCCTTGACGCGCGGCGCGGCGAGCGGCTCAGATGCGCGCCCTCATGAGAGGAACCGCGCTGCTCTACAGCTCCCATAACCGCTGCAACTTCATCCACGACCACTACATCGCGCAGCGGGCGCTCTCGGGGCGGGACAACAAGCGCATCCTGTTCCTGCCGATGTCCGAGGCGCCCCGCGACGGCAACGAGCGCGAGCGGCAGGAGTTCGCGTACGGCAACTTCAGCTGGTTCTTCCGGTTCTACGAGCGCTTCGGCCTCGAGCACGTGCCGTTCTACTGGAGCAGCGACCTGCGCAGGGAGGACGTCGACGTCCTCTGGCACTACCTCGCGTCGTCCGAGGTGGTGATCCTGGGCGGCGGCTACAGCACGACGGGGCTCTGGCGCTACAAGCAGCTCGGCGCGATGTTCGACGGAGAGCCCGGCAAGTTCGGGCGCCTCCTGCACGAGCGCCGGCAGCGGGGCCTGCTCACCGTCGGGTTCTCCGCCGGGGCCGACCAGCTCTGCCAGCACCTCTTCCGCCGGGTGTGGGACAGCCCCGGCGACAACGACGCGTTCGGCCTCGCGCGCGACACGCTGGTCACGCTCCACCACGAGCCGAGCCGCAACGGCGATCTCTGGCACGCGGCGCGGCGCATGCCCCGCTGCTTCGTCTTCGGGCTCCCGAACGACTCCGGGGTCCAGGTGGACTGGGGCGTGCTCCCGTCCGGCAACATCTGGCAGGTCTACGAGCTCATCATCGACACCTCGTGGGACGATCCCTCCGACGCGCTCCACGTCAAGACGCGGCAGGGCGCGCTCATCGACCACTTCGACCACACGGGCCGCCACTGGGCCTTCCACGGCGGCGACCACGTCGTGCGCGTCGCGTCGCAGGACGGCCGCTTCGACCGAGCGTGGATGACGGCCGGCGGCCTTCTCCTCGATTACTGGACGCGCGAGCCTGCCACCTACGGATCGATCGACGACATCCTTGCGAGCCACTGATCGCGCGCCCCCTGCGCAGCTGCGCCCGCCCTGTGTGGCCACGGTCGCGCGCTCCCAGCGTGACCGCGGACGCGCTCCGCTGCCCGCGCCCCCGGCATTGACGCCAGGCAGGTGGCGCGGCATCGAAGAGCGCGAGGCCCGCCATGCCGCCCCGCCCCTGCGTGTTCTGCAGCATCGCCCGGGGCGAAACGCCGGCCCACGTCGTGCTCGACGAGCCGGAGGTCATGGCGTTCCTGGATCACCGCCCGCTCTTCCCCGGCCACTGCCTGCTCATCCCGCGCGCCCATCACGAGGTGCTCACCGACGTTCCGGCGTCGCTCGTCGGTCCGCTCTTCGCGACCGCGCAGCGCCTCGCGCGCGCCATCGAGTCCGCGTGCTCGGCTGAGGGCTTCTTCGTCGCCATCAACAACCGCGTCAGTCAGAGCGTCCCCCACGTGCACATCCACGTGGTCCCGCGTCGTCGGAGGGACGGTCTCAAGGGCTTCTTCTGGCCTCGTTATAAATATGCGGGTGAGCACGAGATGTGCGGCCTTCGCGACGCCATCGTGACGGCATTGGCTGCGGGTTGAATTCTGTCGCTGGTACGGGTATTTGGACGTGGCGCCGTGCTGGCTCAGGCGCGAGACGTCCGTCCCAGATCGGGACATTCTGCCACACACGGTCTGCACCTCGTTGTGTCTTGCGATGAACCGAGACCGCTGCCAGGTTAGGGAATAGACAGGGCGCTTCCCTGGTTCCCGGGGCCGACAGCCTCTCACTCCTCGAACGATGCTGGCTCTCCGGTCATTTTTCCCTCGGATCGCGCTTCTCTTCATGCTGATCCTCGCCCCCGCTGCGCTGGGACGGGCGAATATCAGCATCATCGAAGCCGGCAACTCCGATGTTTCGGGATCGTTTCGTACCGGGGCCAGCGAGAACGACGCGGGGGGCCTCGAGGCCTTGCAGCCGCCCCACCGCGACGGGGCCCATCGTTCGGTCGCCTCGCGACCGGCGCCGCGCGCCGGCGCGGCGCGGCCGCGCGGCGTTCTCGTCGCCGATCTCCGGCCTGTCCGCGTCCCGTCCCCCGTCCCCCACCCTCCCCTCCGTCGTCCTCCACCACGCTTCCTGAACTGACAGGCTAGCTCCGTGGCTGAGGCCGCTCGCGGTCCGGCTCGGAGTCGCTGGAATCGGAGGTGTTCATGACGATCGCCGCGCCCGATGGGCGCGGTCAACGAGAGGGTTTATTCCATGCAGAAGCTCGCTGAAGGGTTGCACAAGTTCCATGCCGAGGTGTGCGGTACACATCAGGACCTCTTTCGCAGCCTGGCGAGGGGTCAGCGGCCCGAGGCGCTGTTCATCACGTGCTCGGACAGCCGCATCAACCCGAACCTCATCACGCAGACCCAGCCGGGCGACATCTTCATCGTGCGCAACGTCGGCAACATCGTGCCGCCGTACGGCGCCAGCAACGGCAGCGAGTCCGCCGCGATCGAGTTCGCGGTCGCGCACCTCGGGATCAAGCACATCATCGTCTGCGGCCACACGCACTGCGGCGCGATGCGCGGGCTGCTCGATTGCGCGGGCCTCGACGAGCTGCCGGCGGTCAAAGGGTGGCTCCAGCACGCGGAGCTGACGCGCCGCCTTGTGCAGGAGAACTACCCGCACATCGAGGGGGAGGATCGGCTGACGATCACGGTGGAGGAGAACGTGCTCGCCCAGATCGAGAACCTCCGGACGCACCCGACGATCCGCGCGCGGCTCGCGCGCGGCGATCTCTCTCTCTACGCCTGGGTCTTCAAGATCGAGACCGGACAGGTCTTTCAATTCGAGGCTTCGACCGGCCAGTTCGGGCCGATCGGTGACACGGTGCCCCCCTCGGCGCTGCCGGAGTCGACGGTCTACCGGCGGGCCATCTGAGCGCCTGTTCGTCGCCGATCCACGTCTTAACTCGAATCGAGAGGGCCCGTCCGATGCAGCTTCCGAATCCTATCCATGCAGGCGCGGGGGTGAATCCCGCCGGCGCCGTGGCGCTTAGTTCCGAGAGCCCGGGTGCGAGCCGGGAATCGCCGCCGGCGGAGAGCGCGCCGCCGCTTGACCCGCGCCTCACCGCGAACCTCAAGTACGACATCCCCGCCGGCCTCGTCGTCTTCCTCGTCGCCCTGCCGCTCTGCCTGGGCATCGCGCTCGCGTCGGGGGCCCCGCTCCTCTCCGGCATCGTGGCCGGCATCGTGGGCGGGCTCGTCATCCCGCTCGTGAGCCGCGCTCAGCTCAGCGTGAGCGGCCCGGCGGCGGGGCTCGCCGCCATCGTGCTCGCGGGCATCACCAGCCTGCAGAGCTTCCAGGCCTTCGCGATGGCCGTGGTGATCGGCGGCGTCCTTCAGCTCGGGCTCGGCGTGCTGAGGGCCGGCGCGATCAGCCATTTCTTCCCCTCCTCGGTCATCAAGGGGATGCTCGCGGCCATCGGCGTCCTGCTCATCCTGAAGCAGCTCCCCCACGCCGTCGGCTTCGACAAGGACAACTTCGCCTCCGAGTCGTTCAAGGCCGAGGGCGGCAACACGTTCACGATGCTCGGCCAGGCGGCGCAGGCCATCGAGTGGGGCGCGTTCCTCCTCAGCGCCATCTGCCTCGCCATCCTGGTCGGGTGGGAGAAGTCGCGCCTCGCGAAGATCTCCTGGCTCCCCGCGCCCCTCGTCGCCGTGGTCGTCGCGACGCTCGGCAACGAGCTGTTCAAGACGGCGATCCCGTCGCTCGCCCTCGAGCAGAAGCACCTCGTGACGCTGCCCACGGGCGACCTGGTCAGCGCGCTCCAGCTCCCCGACTGGTCCGCGATCCTGCGGCCCGAGGTGTGGGTGCTGGGCGTGACGCTCGCGATCGTGGCCAGCCTCGAGACGCTGCTCAACCTGGAGGCCGTGGATCGGATCGATCCGTGGCACCGCAAGTCGCCGCCGAACCGGGAGCTCGTCGCGCAGGGCCTCGCCAACATGCTCTCCGGGTTCGCCGGCGGTCTCCCGGTCACGTCGGTCATCGTCCGCAGCAGCGCCAACACGAACGCCGGCGCGCGGACGCGGGTCTCCGCCTTCGCGCACGGCGCGCTCCTGCTGCTCGCGGTGGTCTTCGCCGCGGGGCTGCTCTCGCGCATCCCGCTCGCGTGCCTCGCGACGATCCTGCTCGCGACCGGCTACAAGCTGGCCAAGCCCAAGATCTTCGCCGAGATGCGCCAGCTCGGCTGGAACCACTTCATCCCGTTCGTGGTGACGATCGTGGCCATCGTGCTGACCGATCTCCTGAAGGGCATCGCCATCGGGCTCGCGGTCGGCGTCCTCTTCGTGCTGAGGACCCATATGTCCCGCGTCTTCGACGTGATCCACGAGGGGGCTCGCGTGACCATCCGGTTCAACAAGGCGGCGTACTTCTTCACCCAGGGCAACCTCGTCGCGCTGCTCGAGCGGCTGCCGAGCGACACCCACGTGGTCGTGGACGCCCAGGGGGTCTCGTACATCGACCACGACGTCGCGGAGCTGATCCGGCGCTTCCAGCAGTCCGCGCATCGACGCAACATCCACGTCGAGCTCCGCGGCTTCTAAGCGACGCTCAGACACCTGCCCGTCCCCGCCCCCGCGCGACGAGCCCCCTCCCCGGGGGCCTCCTAGGCGTTAACCAAGCCTCACGCCGCGCTCTCCTACCTCCGAACGTTTACGTGAACGTGAACGTGGTCGTGGTCGTGGTCGTGGTCGTCAACGATAGGCCGTGAACGACCACGACCACGTAAACGTTCACGTTCACATTGGTGATCAATGGTGGGGTGAAGGGGGGCTTCGTGCCCTGAACGTGACCGAACGAGCTCGGTTAACGCCTGGGCCCCGGGGGCACGCGAAAACAGCGGCCAATTTGGCCCGCCGAGCCGACTCGAGCGAAGCTGGTGGGATGCGCGCTGCTCTCGATCGGGCCAGGACGACGGGCGAGATTCTTACGCCACGGCTCGACGAGATCCGACGGAGACCGCTCTACTCGCTCCAGGGCTACAGCGGGCTGCACCGATCGTGCGGAGACGTGTACTTCCCGGCGTCGCTCGAGGAGCTGAGGGTGCTGTTCCGCATGGCGAAGCGGACAGGGCGCAGGATCACGTTCCGCGCCGGAGGGCAGTCGTTCGACAGCCAGGCGCTGAACGACGACATCGTGATCTCGATGCACCACTTCCGATCCATCGAGATCGACACGCAAGGAGCGCGGATGACCGTGGGCGCCGGCGCGACCTGGGGAGCCATCGCCCGCGCGCTCGCCGCCCGCGGCTTCGTGCCCTACACGGTCGTCTCGACGAGCCACGCCACCGCGGGAGGCACGGTCTCGGGGGACTGCCTCTCGCGCTTCTCGGGCATCGCCAGCAAAGAGGGACACTACGTCGAGCGGCTCTCCCTCCTCTCCCTCGACGGACAGCTGCTCTCCCTCAGCCGCGATGAGGCCACGAGCGCGCTGTTCCACGCGGTGATCGGCGGGCTCGGCTACCTCGGCGCGGTGATCGATGTCACCTACCGCATCGCGCGCGTCGCCCCGGAAGGGACGCCGATCCGGGTCGTCACCCAGGCGACGCGCTGCGCCTCGCTCGCGGAGCTCGCGACGGCCCTCCTCCCACGCGCGGAGCAGCTCCTGCAGTCCGAAGGAGGCACCGCGGACGAGGACGGGTGGATCCCGGAGGCGCTCTTCTCTATCGCCTTCCACACCCTGGAGGGGAGCAGGGGCATGGTCCTCCGGTCGCGGTACGTCCCGGGGACCTCGCACGAGCTCCGCCCACTGCTGATCCATCGCCCCCGGCACGCGCTCCGCGTCCCGATCGAGTGGCTGATGCGCGCCTCCGTGGTGAGCCGGGGCCTCTGGACGCTCATCGACCGCTTCCTCTTCGATGTCTCACGCCCGTACGTCGATGAGCTGATGGGCTACCTGTTCTTCATGGACGGTAACGTCCGCGCGAAGCGCATCGCGCAGACCTTCGGGATGCCCATGCTCACGGTGCAGCAAGCGTTCATGATCCCCTACGACCCAGGCGCCCGGGAGGACAGCCTGCGCCGGCTCGTCGACTTCCTGGGCAAGGTGGATGAGATCGCTGCCCGAGACGGCATACCGCCGCTCCTCCTCGACGTGCTCCACATCCAGGGCGACCAGTTCCTCCTCTCGGCGAACCACGGGACCGATGGATTCGCGGTGACGCTCGCGTTCGAGGCCTCGGAGGAAGAGAGCGCCCACCGGATCGGCCTCCGCCTCAGCGAGCTCAGCGCGCGCGCGCTCGAGCTCGGCGGCCGCGTCTACCTGGTGAAGAACGTCCACGCGACAGCGGAGCACCTCCAGGCGATGTACGCGCACGCGCTCCCGGAGTTCGTCCGCCTGAAGCGGCTCGTCGATCCCGACGGGCTCCTGCGCAACGAGTTCCTCGAGCGGGTGTTCCCCGCGCACTTCGGCGCGGCGCCACGGCCCGCCAGCCCGTGAGCACGGCGCCCCGGGGGACGGACACCCTCCCTGCTTTCCGGTGAGTCCAAGGCGCGAGGACGCCGCTCGGGCTCGCGAGAGACGGAACCGCGAGGGCGCAGCGAGAGAGAAGAACGCTCTCCGCGCCCGCCTCGCCCCGGTCTTCGCGGCGCGCCGAACAACGGCCCGGACAGCGGCGGGGAATCGGTGGTTGGGATCTTGCAGCTCTCGACGTGAGCGACATGAGCTGACGTGAGCGATGTGAGCACGCGTGCGGACGCGTGGCGAACGCGCGGAGGACGCCGGGGCCATGCATGGCAGTCAACAGCGGGATCAGCCCCTCCGTGCGCGCGGCGCGTACGGGTGGGCTCGACGCCTCTCAGGGGTGCTCACGCCGCTCGTCCCGCTGGCGGTCAGCGCGTGCCGCGGCGACTGCCCGCGCGTCGAGGCCTCGCAGCAGCGCGTCGAGGCCTCGCAGCAGCGCTCCGAGGACACGCAGCAACGCGCCGGCGCGCCGGCGAGCCCGGCGGCCACCGCAAGGTCAGAGAAACGCGACAACCGGTCGAGCCGCGCGCCGACAGCCACCTCCGTCCCGGCGCCCTGGCTGCTCACCATCCAGCCGACCACGGGGGAGGGCGCGAGGATCGCGAGCATGGATATCCGCAGCTTCACGTCCCCGCTCCTGGAGCCGGGCGACGTCATCCTCGCGGTCGACGGGCAGCCGGTCCACTCGCTGGCGGGCCTCGAGGGCTACCTGCGCGCCCGCGTGCCCGGCGACATGGTGGTGCTCACCGTGCTCCGCAACGAGACCACGATCAACTATGCGATGCTCCAGGTGCCGGCCGGCGACGCTCCGGCGCCCCCGTCGGCCGCGGCGACCAGGCCGAGAGGCGGCGGCTGACCGCCTCGCGTCCGCCCGCGGCCTCGGCCCGGCGCGTGTTCGTCAGGGCGGCGGCGCGCGCTCGACGACGAGCGCCTCGATGCGCGCCGCGAGCGCCTCGATGTCCCCGTCCGTCGTCTGCGGGTTCATGATGACGAGGCGCAGCCACGACTCGCCGCGCAGCGTGGTTCGCGTGATGTAGAAGCTCCCCTCCTCCACGATCTGCCGCCGGACGCGGTCCTGCGTCGCCGAGTCGCGGCCGATCCGGAAGCAGAGGATGTTGGCCTGCGGGGCGCCGAAGCACTCGAACGCCGGCCGGCGCGCGAGGAGGCCGTGGAAGCGCCGGGCGGCGTCGAAGAGGCGCTCGACGTGCGCGGACAGGCCGGCCTCGCCGACGAGGGCGAGGTTGAAGAACAGCTTGAGCGACAGCTGCGCCTTCGTGCACTCGAACGTGAGCTTGGACAGGTCGACGCCCTGCCGCTCATCGTCGCCGTGCAGGTACGGCGCGTACTGCTCGTACGTGCCGGCGAGCGCGGCGGGATCCCTGACGAGGACCGCGCAGGCCAGCGTCGATGTGCCGAGCATCTTGTGCATGTCGCAGACGAGCGAGTCGGCGAGCTCGATGCCGTCGAGGAGGCCCCGGTAGCGCTCGGTGAAGCGCGCCGCCGCGCCGTGGGCGCCGTCGACGTGGAGCCAGAGCCCCTCCCGCCGGCAGAACGCGCCGATCTCCCGCAGCGGGTCGAAGGCCCCGTTCGGCGTCGCGCCCGCGTTGGCCACCACGGCGAGCACCCGCTTGCCCGCCCGCTTCACCTCCTCGTACGCCCGCGAGAGCGCCCGCGGGACGATCCGCAGCGCGTCGTCCACGGCGACCTTCACGACGGCATCGACGCCGAGGCCCATGATGGCGGCGGCGCGCGCGACCGAATAATGCGCCGCCTCCGAGGCGAGCAGGACGAGGCCGGGCGGGACGCCCGCCTTGAAGCTCCCCGGGGCGACGCGCTCCCTGCACGCGAGCAGCGCGCTCAGGTTGCCCAGGCTCCCGCCGTGGGTGATGACGCCGTCGCCCTCGGCGCCCCAGCCGATCTTGCCCCGCATCCAGCGGAGGAGCCCGCGCTCGATCGCGGTCCCGGCCGGCCCCATTTCATAGACGGCCATGCCGTTGTTCAGGACGCCGTGCACGAGGTCGGCGAGCGACGACGACAGCATCGGCACGGCCACCTGGTGACCGAAGTAGCGGGGGTGGTGCAGCCGGTTGCTGTTGTCGAGGACGGTGGCGACGAGGGCGGCGAGATCCGCGCCGCCGTGCGCGACCGTGCGATCGAAGTCGAGCGCCGCGAGGATCTCCTCGATCGATCGCTGCACGAGCACCGGCCCTTCCCGGCGCTGCGCCCTGCGCACGTGCTCCGCGAGCAGCGCGCCCAGGCGGGCCGCCTCGCGCTCGAGGAAATCGGGGGAGAGCGCGGTCGTCAGCGCGTCCTTCATCATCGCGCCCGCGCTCCTCGCCCTCTGCCGGGCGCCTTGTCGCCGCCGCGCCTGCCGCTCAGGAACGCGAACGCCTCGTCGACCTGCTCGTCGGTCATCGCGTGCCCGGCGCGCGGCTTGCCGAGCGACCTCGATGGCCACTTCAGCGTGCGGAGCATCTTCGCGAGCGCCACCTGGTCCTTGTGCGCCGGGTCCTTCCCGCCCCAGCCGACGAACACCGGCGCGCGCAGCTTCGTCTGCGCGCCCGCCCGCTGCAGGTAGCGCGCGCCCGAGCCGCCTGCGAATGCCGCGTAGCCGTCGACCGGCAGCCGCCCGCGCATCGCCAGCGACGTCGCGTAGTACGCGCCGTTCGAGAAGCCGAACACGAGCACCCGCTCGAAGCGCGCGCCCGCGCGCCGCTCGAGCTCCGCGCGCGCCGCGTCCCACTCGGCGATCAGGGCGTCCTCGTGGGCCGTCTGCGCGGCGGAGGCGGTGGGCCAGCACCACCAGTCTTCCATCGATTTCATCGATTTTGGCATCGCCTTCGGACCGATACCGCGCCGGCCGCGCGGCATCATCACGGCGGCCCCGTGCCGGGCGCCGGCCCGCGCCGCGCCCCGCTGCTGCGCCCACTGCCACCCGGAATCGGGCTGGACGACGCCGTGCAGGAAGATCACGAGCACCCGCGGGCCAGGCGCCGGCCTGGCCGGCAGGAAGGCGCACACCTCACCGGGCAGCGACGCGAGCTCGGGCGCACACCAGCGGGCCGCCGCCGGGTCCGGCGGGGACGCGGCCGCGCTCGCCACGGGCGCGGCCGCAGGGGGCGCGCTCGCCGTGGGTGCTGCTGCGGAAGGAGCGCTCGCCGCGGGCGCGGCCGCAGGGTGCGGCGCGCTGGTCCCGTCGCCGTTGGCCGAGGCAGATGCGCCCGCGGCCAGGAGCGCGGCCAGGGACAGCACCGTCACGAGCGAGCGCATGGGCGCGCAGTACCATGTCCGCGCTTCTGCCGGGAATACCCCTCGCCGCCTCTCTTTTGCGTCTTTGCCCCGCGACCTGGCGTCGAGCGCTCGCCGCCTGCGGTGGGTTCAGCGCGGGCCGCGCGGCGTGTCAGAGCCGCACCTCGATGCCGGCGCCGGACGCGCTCAGCCACGGCGTCACGGAGCCCGCCTTGGTCGTGCTCGGCGCGGGATCCTTCAGCAGCAGGTAGAGCCCGACGCCCACGGTCGCGACGCCGGCGACGCCGAGGACGTCGCCGGCGATCCCCTTGGCCCGCGCGGCGCCCGCGTCCGCGCCCGTGCTCGAGCGCGCATCACCTGCCTGTTTCAGGCCCGAGAGCCCGAGGATGGCTCCGCCGGCGAAGAGCGCGCCGCCCGCGCCCAGGACGACGAGCGGGAGCGTCCGGCTCGAGGATGCATCGGCAGCGCCGGCCACGGGAGGCAGAGCGCCCCCGGCAGCCGAGGCCTGCCTCGTCTCGATCGTGGCTCGCGCCAGGGTGATCGGGACCTCGACCGAGCTGCCCGCGCCGACGCTGAACCGGGCGACCGCGGCGCGGAACCCCGGAGCGCTCGCCGCGATCTCGTGAGCGCCCGGATCCAGCTCGATGACCTGACCAGGGGCCGCGCTCAGCGGCCTCCCGTCCATGGTCAGCGTCAGCTCGCCGATCTGGGCGGGCCTGACGGCGATCGTCGCTCGGCCGATGCGCCCTTCGAGCGCCGCGACCGCCTCGCGCGCCGGCACGACGTAGGGAGAGGTCGTCGGCGTCGGCGGCTCGGCCAGGAATGCGCGAAAGCTGGCGAGCGCTTCGACGAGGTGCCCGGTCTCCTTCTGCGCGACGCCGAGGCTGTAGCGCGTGAGGGGAGCCGCCTTGATCTGGAGCGATCGGGCGTACAGCGCGCGCGCCTCCTCCCAGCGTCCCTGCTTCGCCAGCTTGGCCCCCTGGACGAACAGCACGCGCGCGGACTCCACATCGCCCGCGCCCTGCGCCGACGCGGTGAGCGGGACCGCGGCCATGAGCAAGGCCGCGGCGAGCGCGACGCCGAGGCGTGTGGATCGCGCTGCGGGGCGCGCGCTCATGAGCACTCTCCTTGCCGGCACTTCGTACGGGCGGGACATCTGTTGTCACAGGCGCCGCAATGAGCGTCGTTGTTCCACAGGTTGGTCTCGCAATGATGCGCCGCGTCCCCGTCGCAATCGGCGTAATGGCCATTGCAGGTCGTCTCGGTGCCTGCGCCGCTGCTCGCTGCAGCGCCTCCCGCGCCGCTCCAGCTGCTCGCGCCCTCGCCTCCCGCGCCGCTCCCACCAGCGCCGCCTCCGCTGCCGTCGCCTCCCGCGCCGCTCCCGCCGGCGCCGCTTCCGCTGCCGTCACCTCCCGCGCCGCTCCCACCAGCGCCGCTTCCGCTGCCGTCGCCCCCGCCGACGCTCGCGCCAGGACCGCTACCGCCGCTAGCGCCAGCGCCGCTCCCATCGCTCGCACCAGCGCCGCTTCCGCTGCCCTCGCCTGCACTGCTGCTCGGGCCAGGGCCGCTCCCATTGCTCGGGTCAGGGCCACTCCCGCTGCTGGGGCCAGGGCCGCTCCCGCTGCTCGGGCCAGGGCCGCTCCCGCTGCTCGGGCCAGCGCCGCTCCCGCTGCTCGCTCCAGCGCCGCTCCCGCTGCTCGCTCCAGCGCCGCTCCCGCTGCTCGCTCCAGCGCCGCTCGCGCCGGCGCCGCTCCCGCTGCTCGCTCCAGCGCCGCTCCCGCTGCTCGCTCCAGCACCGCTCCCGCTGCTCGCTCCAGCACCGCTCCCGCTGCTCGCTCCAGCACCGCTCCCGCTGCTCGCTCCAGCACCGCTCCCGCTGCTCGCGCTCCCGCTGCCTCCGCTGCTTGTCGCGCTCTCGTCGCCACCGCTGCCCACGGTGGTCCTGCTCGTGCTCGCGCCGCTGCTCCCGATGAGGTCGCCCCCGCCGCGCCCGTCGCCGACCCGGTCCTCGAGCCCTCCAGCGCCCTCTGTTTCGTCGGCCTTGTCGGACAGCTCCTCGCTGATCAGAGCGGAGCAGCCTCCCGGCCCGAGCCCCGCTGCAGCGAGCGTGACCAGGAGGAGCATCAGATCGCCAGAACCACGAAGGGAGCGGTGCTTCACCCCGGGAGTGCGCATGACCACCTCAGAAGTCGGGCGCCGCCGGCAGCGGCATGGACGTGGAGACAGGCCGCGGACGCGGCGACGCAGCTCGCTGAGCGCGCGGCTCGACCACCGGAGCGCGCGGCTCGGCCACCTGGGCGCGCGGCGCGGTCCGGTGGCCGGCCGGCTCGGCCACCGGAGCGCGCGGCTCCGCAGGCGCCGGCAAGAGCTCATCCCATGGATCGCTCGGCTCCTCCCACGGCTCGCTCGGCTCGTCCCGCTCGGCAGGCGCGCTGTCCGCCGCCGCACCCCTCACGGCCGTCTCGGAAGCAGCTGCGCGCCGCGCGCCGGCGTCGCGAGGCGCGGCGCCGATGGAGGACGCAGCGGACGCCGTCCCCCGCAGCGCTTCCGACGCGCCCAGGGCGACGGCAGGAGCAGCCGCCATGACCGCCGGCCGAGCGGTGCCCGCGCTCGCGCTCCCACCCCGCGCGCCCAGCCCCAGGACGACCACCAGAGGCGCGGCGAAGGCGAGGACCCCGGCCACGATCGCCTTCTGGAGCCACGGCGAGGCCGTGAGCCCGAGCCGAGCTCCGCGCCATGCCTCGGCCATCTTGATGGTGCCGCCCCGGCGCGCGACGGGCGCGGCCGCCGGCGTCGGCAGCGCGCCCGGCGCCTCCCGCGCGCCGGCCGAGAGCTGCGCCGCCACCTCCGCCCCGGAGGCCGCGCCCGCAGGCGCGGCGATCGTAGCCGCATTCTCCGCCGCGAGCGGCGGCTCGGCCCCTCGCGCGAGCCACTGGTGTGCGAGCGACGTGCCCGCCACATCCGCCGTCACCCCGCGCTCGACCGCCCAGGCGGCAAGCGCGCGGCCGAGCGCGCGCATGCTGGGCCATCGATCGGCCGGCGACTTGGCCAGCCCGCGCTGGAGGATCGCCCACAGCGCCTCGTCGCCGGCGCCGAGCTCTGTCGTCGGCACGGGCTCCTTGCTGAAGATCGCCACGATCACCGCGCTCAGCGTCTCCCCGCTGAACGGCCGCCGCCCGGTGATCATCTCGTACATCACCACGCTGAACGCCCAGACGTCGGTCTGCTCCCCGACGTCCAGCTGGCCGTCGGCCTGCTCCGGCGACATGTACTCCGGGCTGCCGACGATCATCCCTCGCTGCGTGATCGCAGGGCTCGCCGCGTTGGCGAGCTTGGCGATGCCGAAGTCGACGACCTTGGGGACGTGGCCGCCCGCGCCGTCGGGCACGATGAGGATGTTGGCAGGCTTGATGTCGCGATGGACGATGCGCTGCGCGTGGGCCGTCGCGAGCGCGCACGCGACCGGCAAGAGCATCTGGACCGCCTGCTCCGCCGGCACCCGGCCCCTCGCCTCCAGCCAGCTCGAGAGCGGCGTGCCCTCGAGCAGCTCCATCACCAGGAACGGCTCGCCCGCGTCGGTCTCGCCGAAATCGAACACGCGCACGATCGCCGGATGGCCGAGCTTCGCCGTCGCGCGCGCCTCCCGGAGCAACCGCTCGGCGGCGTGGCCGTCGAGCTGCTCCTCGTGGAGCACCTTGATTGCCACGTCGACGTCGAGCCAAAGGCTGCGCGCACGCCACACCGTGCCCATGCCCCCAGCGCCCAGCCGGCCCACGATCTGGTACTTGCCCGCGAGGACCTCGCCCACGGCGCGCTCCCTCTGCGGCGATCCACGGACGCTCGACGAGACGCCGCCCGTGCTCTCATCGCCTCTCCCGGCGAGCGCGAGCCATCCGCTCTGGCCGGGGACATGGTGCTCGTCCATCATGGGTCGCCCTCCTGGAAAGCAAGCGGCGAACCAGGAGCCGTCTCCTCACCTCCGCCGGCGCCTGCGCGACCCCCCAGCCCACGTCCCGCCGCGCGCGCAGCGTCCGGCGAGCTCGACGCTCACCCGCGCGCCCTCGGGGCGAGACGACAAGACGAGCACGGATCCCCCTTTCCGGCCGGGAATCGGCCGCGCGCATCGGTCACGCTGGGGCAATTTGCACCAAGGCAGTGTGCGGAGGAGCGAGGCGCCCGCCATGATGCTCGGCAAAGCCTCGCCCCCGGCCTCATCGATTCGATCCGGGGATCGTCGGATCGACCCCAGCGAGCGCGCATAGCGCCAGGGGCTGCGCAGCAGCGCTCTCACTCGTGCAGGCGCACCGCGGTCTGTCTCGTCAGGACGGCGGCCGAGTGTCCCGCATGCAGCGTGTACACGCCGGGCTCCACCTGCCATCGGCCTGCCGCCCAGTGCGCGAAGGCCCGCGGCTCGACGGTGACGGCGACGTCGACCGTCTGATCGGGCTCGGCCTCGACGGACGCGAAGCCGGCCAGCCAGAGCGCGGGGCGCTCGACCCCGGAGTCCGGCCGCGACAGGTAGAGCTGGACCACGTGGCGCCCGCGGCGCGTCCCGACGTTGCGCACGCGCACCCGCGCCTCGACCGCCGCGCCGGCGGCGACGCTCGGCGCTTCCACGTCGAGGATCTCCCACCGCGTGTAGCCCAGGCCGTGCCCGAACGGGTAGGCCGGAGTGACGCCGGCGCGCGCCCAGGCCCGGTACCCGATGTGCAGGCCCTCGGCATAGACCAGCTTGCCGTTCTCGGGCTTCGTCGAGAGCACGGGCACGTCCTCCGCGCGCGCGGGCCAGGTCGTGGGCAGGCGGCCGCCGGGCTCCACGGCGCCGAGCAGCACGTCGGCGACGGCGGCGCCGAACTCCTGGCCCGGGAACCACGTGAGGAGCACGGCGGCCACCTCGTCGCGCCACGGCGTCGTCACCGGCCCGCCGGAGTTCACAAGCACGATCGTCCGGGGGCTCACGGCCGCGACGGCGCGGATCAGCTCGTCCTGGCGGCCGGGGAGCCCGAGCGTGGTCCGGTCGAAGCCCTCGCTCTCGATCGCCTCGGTGGTGCCGACGACCACGATCGCGACGTCGGCGGAGCGCGCGAGCTCCACGGCGCGCGCCAGCTCCTCCTCGTCGGACAGCGCCGGAACCTCGGCCCCCAGGGAGAACGCCACCGCGAGCGTGCCCACGGGGACGGTGTGCGTCAGGGCGAGATCGATCTCCTGGCCGGCGGCCAGGGACAGCTCGGCCGCCCGCTGCGGCGGGGCGAGCAGGGCCGCGGCCATGTCGTCCTTGTCCGGCAAGACCGCCTCGTCGAAGAGGACCTGCCCGCCGGCGGTGAGGCGGTAGACGCCCACGCCGGCCACGCCGATCCGGTAGAGCCCGGCCTCGGCGGCGCGGAACCGCGCCGTCACCTCGATCGTCGCGGCCTCGTTCGCGCGCTGATCCCCGATGAACGTGAGGCGCCCGACGTCGCGGTGCTCCTCGTGCAGGACGCCGCCCTTCGCGTCGAGGAGCCGCACGTGGACGCCGTGCTGGCCGCTCACGGGGTCGACGACCTGGTCCCCGGCCACCGGCACGAGCCCCTCGTGGATGCGGGTGCCGACGGCGTGGAGCACCTCGGCGCGCCGGCCGAGCGCGGCGCGCAGCCCTTCCAGCGGCGAGACCGCGTAGTGCGGGTGGACGCTGGCGCTGCCGCCGCCCTGGATCCGCCCCGCCGCGGCGCTCGGGCCGATCACGGCGACGCGCCGCAGGCTGGCCGCGTCGAGCGGGAGCGCGTCGCCCTGGTTGCGCACGAGCACCATGCCGGCCGCGGCGGCCTCGCGGGCGAGCGTCCCGGCCTCGGCGCTGGAGAGCGGGGCCGGGGCGGGCGCGGCCGGCGCGACGCCCTCGAGGGCGCCGACCCGGGCGGCGAGGCGCAGCAGGCGGCGGACCTTGTCGTCGATGGCCTTCTCGGGCACCGCGCCGCGGCGGACGGCGGCGACGAGCGCCTCGCCCCAGGGCCCTCCCGGGCCCGGCATGGCGAGGTCCAGCGCCGCGCGCGCCGCGGCCTCGGTGGAGCGGGTCGCGGTCCAGTCGGAGATCACGACGCCGTCGAAGCCCCACTCGTCCTCGAGCGGCGACGCGAGCAGCGGGCTCTCGGTCAGGGTCACCCCGTTGACGGCGTTGTACGAGGCCATCACGAGCCACGCGCCCGCGCCGGTGATCATCCGCTCGAAGGGCGCGAGGTAGAGCTCGCGCAGCGTGCGCTCATCGACCCGGACGTCGACCGTGAACCGCTCGGTCTCCGAGTCGTTGGCGACGTAGTGCTTGGGCGTGGCGCCGACGCCGTGGGCCTGCAGCCCTCGGACGTAGGCGGCGCCGATCCGGCCGGTCAGCAGGGGATCTTCCGAGAAGCACTCGAAGTGCCTGCCGCCGAGCGGGCTGCGGTGCAGGTTGACGGTCGGCCCCAGGACGACGTCGACGCCCTTGCGCCGCGCCTCCGACGCCAGCGCGGCGCCGACGCGCTCGAGCAAGGCCTCGTCCCATGTGGCCGCGAGGGCGGTCGAGGAAGGGAGGCACACCGAGGGGTCGCGCTCGTCCCAGCGCTCGCCGCGCACGCCGACCGGGCCATCCGAGACGACCATGCGGCGCAGGCCGATCGCGGGCTCGGGGTGCGTGCTCCAGAAGTCGGCGCCCGTGAGCAGGCGGACCTTCTGCTCGAGCGACAGCGCGGCGAGGGCGTCCGCCACCCGCCGTTCGACGGCCTCGGGCAGGTGATCGGTCTTCTGGGGACGAGCGGAGCGCGAGTCAGCGACGGCCATGAACCCTCCTGGAAGCGCGGAGGCGCCGCCGGCGAGGCGGCGGCGCGCACGGGACTACCGCGGTCGAGGAAACACCAGGTTCGCAGGAGAGTCACGGTCTCCGAAAGCTCGCGCTCGCCACGAGCCGTGGAAGCTGCGGAGAGGAGCGCCGCGCGCGCCTCGGCGGCGCTCCGGCCGGCGCCCGCTCGCGAGCGGGCGGGCGGGCGTCGCGGTGGTGCGGTGGTCGAGGACGCGCCGCCCGTTGCGCGGGGATGGGAACGGCGCGATGCTCGCCGTCCCTCGAGCGAGGCCGCTGCCATGAGCCTCTCCACCGTGCTCCGCGTCCTCGGCCGCAAAGACGGCGAGGTCCACAGCGTGTTCCGCGCCGGGTCGCGCGTGTACGGCACCGCGTCCGCGACGTCGGACGAGGATTTCGTCGCCGTCCTCGCGCGGCGCGACGCGCGGCAGGACCTCGCCTTTGCGCCGGGCGTCAACGTCGTCGTCCACGGCCTCGACACCTTCCGCGACGCCATCGCCGAGCACAGCGTCTTCGCGCTCGAGTGCCTGTTCCTGCCGCCCGAGCACCGGCTCAAGGAAGGGAGGCCGCCCTTCCCGTTCAAGCTCGACAGGAAGAAGCTCGCCGCGTCGGCCGCGAGCCGCTCCGCGTCCGACTTCAAGAAGGCCGGCGCCCGCTTCGACGACGAGCCGGAGGCCTCGAAGAAGAAGCTCTTCCACGCCCTCCGGGTGCCGCTCTTCGCGGTGCAGATCGCCGAGTCCGGCGTCCTCCACGACTACGGCGCCGCGAACCCGTACTGGCGCGAGATCGTCGCGGACGAGCGCCTCGACTGGGAGGAGTACCGCAAGGCCTACGGCCCGATCCGCGAGGGCCTCTGCGATCGGCTCGCGGCGCTGGCCTCACGGCGGTGACGCGTCGGCTGGCGCCGGCGCCGGCGCCGGCCCCGGGGCGAGGCGCTGAGGCCGGATCTCCTGGTGCATCCAGTGCTCGTCCGTCTGCACGTGCCCGCGCCGCACCCACTTGGCGAGCCGCCGCTGGAACGCCGCGTCCGGGAACTCGCCGGCGGCCCGCACCACCACGCCCTCGCGCGGGCCGCCGAACGCGGAGGGCTCGCGCGCGAGCGCGGTCGTCAGCGCCTCGAGCTCGCGCTCGCCCTCGACGGTGCCCCGGAACAGGACAGGCACCGTGGGGAGCCCCAGATCGTTCGCCTGGGCCACGACCATGTCCCACTCCCAGAAGAGGCCCCGCACGTCGTCCCGCACGCCGAAGACCAGCGAATACCCCGGGAGCGCCTCGTACTCGATGGAGTGGATCGCATAGCAATACTCGCAGAAGAGCGACATGCCCTCCGAGAGCAGGTGCGCGATGCTCGCGTGCGTGGCCTTCGCGAGGTCGAAGCTCGGGTGGGACGGAGGGCCCGAGTGCGATCGGGAGAAGACGCTCGCCCGCGTGTACGTGAGGTTGCTCCCGTCGCACTTCTCGGTGATGACGATCTCGACGCCCAGCAACCCCGACACGTCTGCCATCCTCTTGTCGTCGGACGTTCCGCCGGGGGACCACGGCAGGTGGAACGAGCGAGGGTATTTGGCGGACATGGCGGTGCCAGGGTAGCACCGGCGTCCTTTCGCGGACATGCTACGGCCCTCACGCGCGCTGCGCGTCGCGCGGCGCCGAACGCGCGCTCGCCAGGGGTCCTCCGTCATGTCCTCCGCGTCCTCGCTCCTCGACCTGCTCACGCCCGATCCGGGGCGTGTCCCCTGGAACGAGCTCCAGGTCTTCGACTGGGTCCGCGCGCTCGAGGCGTGCCCGCAGGACCCGATCCACCACGCCGAGGGCAACGTCTGGATCCACACCCGGATGGTGCTGGAGACGCTCCTCGGGCTGCCCGAGTGGCAGGCGCTGCCGGCCGAGGAGCAGCGCGTCGTGTACCTCGCGTGCCTCCTCCACGACGTGGCGAAGCCGGCGACCACCCGCGAGGAGGACGGACGGATCACGGCGAAGGGCCACTCTCGCGCGGGGGAGCTCCTCGCGCGCCGCCTGCTCTGGGAGCTCGGCGCGCCGTTCGCGCTGCGCGAGCAGGTGTGCGCGCTGGTGCGCTATCACCAGATCCCGTTCTATCTCATCGAGCGCGACGACGCGCGGCGCGTCGCCGCCGAGATCAGCCTCCACGCGCGCTGCGACCTGCTCGCGCTCGTGGCCGAGGCCGACATCCGAGGGCGCGTCTGCGCGGACATGGGGCGCGTCGTCGACAACATCGAGCTCTTCCGCGAGTTCTGTCGCGAGGAGGGGTGTTACACCGCGCCGCGGTCCTTCGCCTCGACGCACACGCGCTTCGTGTACTTCCGCTCCGATCCCGCCGGCGGGCGCCACCCGGACGTCGAGGTCTACGACGACACGCGCTCCGAGGTCGTGGTGATGAGCGGGCTCCCGGGCGCCGGGAAGGATACCTATGTTCGCCACCACCTCGCCGACTGGCCGGTCGTCTCCTTGGACGCGCTGCGGAGCGAGCTGGAGATCGATCCGGCGGACACGCAGGGACAGGTGGTCCAGGCCGCGCGCGAGCGGGCGAAGGAATACCTGCGGCGCGGCGAGCGGTTCGTGTGGAACGCGACGAACCTCTCGCGGCAGCGGCGCGGCCCGCTGCTGCAGATGGCGGCCGACTACGGGGCGAGGATCCGCGTCGTCTACGTGGAGGTGCCTGCATCGACGCTGTTCGCGCAGAACCGGGCGCGGGAGGCGGCGGTGCCCGAGGCCGTGATCCGCCGGATGATCGAGCGCTGGGAGATCCCGGCGAAGACCGAGGCCCACGAGGTGGTGCTGGCGGTGCGCTGACGCCTGACGTCGCCTGCCCTCTGCCGGAGCCGCCGGATGGAGCGGCACGAGCCGCCCGGCTGCGCCCGCACGCGGCATGGGGTACGCTGCGCCTGGAGCGACGTATGCCCTTCCAGAGCGAGAATTCTTTCATCCCGATTCCCCCGCCCGGCGAGGACGAGCTCCCGTACGACGATGGAGAGCCGATGGAATCCGAGCGCCACCGCGCGCAGATGGACCTGCTCATCGAGGTGCTGAAGCTGCTCTGGCGCGACCGCGACGACGTCTACGTCGCCGGCAACATGGCCATCTATTTCAGCGAGTTGCAGGCGAAGAAGAACGACTTCCGAGGCCCCGACGTGTTCGTGGTGCTCGACACCAACAGGCGCGAGCGCAAGTCCTGGGTCGTCTGGCAGGAGGACGGGAGGACGCCCGACGTGGTGATCGAGCTGCTCTCCGAGAGCACCCAGGCCGTCGATCGCGGCGACAAGATGCGGATCTACGCGAAGCTCCTGCACGTGCCGGAGTACTACCTGTTCGATCCGTTCTCGGGCGTGCTCGAGGCGTATGTGCTCGATCGAGCCACGCGGTCCTACCTGCCGATGCCGCCCGAGACGAACGGCGACGTCGTTAGCGCGTGCCTCGGCCTGCGCCTCGGGGTGCGCCACGGCACGTACCGCGGCCTCGCCGTCGACTGGCTGCGCTGGATCGATGCCCATGGGCGCGTGCTGCAGACCGGCGAAGAGCAGGCTCGCGCCGCCGAAGAACAGGCTCGCGCCGCCGAAGAGCAGGCTCGCGCCGCCGAAGAGCAGGCGCGCGCTGCCGAAGAGCAAGCTCGCGCCGCCGAGAAGCAGGCTCGCGCCGCCGAAGAGCAGGCGCGCGCCGCCAGCGATGAGGCGAGGCAGCTCGCAGCCCGGCTCGCGGCGTACGAGAAGCAGTTCGGTCCGCTGCCCGGCGGCGGCTCGAGCTAGCGGCCACCCGGCCGCCGACGCCAGGTTCAGCCCCAGCCGACCCGCTCGCCCCGCCCGAAGCCCGGCGCCAGCATCGCCGCCCACCGCGCCGGGCTCTTGATCCGCTCCCGCGCCATCACCGCGTCCGCCACGAGGAGCCGCTGGAGCCCCTTCTCACCGCCGAGCAGCTCGCCCGCCTGGCGCCGCGCCGCCGCCGCATAGAGCGGCATGTCCGCCGCGTCGAACCCGGCCGCCGCCGCCTCCAGCCGCGCGATCGCCCCCTCCCTGTCGCCGCGCAGCTCGGCCGCGCCCGCGCGGATCAGCGGCGCGAACGGGTCCGACCACGCCGTCTTCTCCCGGGCGAGCGCCGCGGCGTCCCGGAGCGCCGCCTGGATCAGCGGCTCCGGCTCGGGCGCCGCCTCGGCCACGGCGAGCGCCGTGCACGCGCGCTCGACGTGGGCCATCACCCGGCTGTTCTGCATCATCAGCAGCATCGAGCCCTCGAGCCTCGGCCAGGCGTCCGTGAGGCGCTTCATCGCGGCGCCGGCGCGGCCCGCGTACCGGTCGACGTAGGTCTCGCCGAGCAGCCCGACGAAATGCTCGAGGTGGAACCCCGACGTCGTCCACCTCGACAGCGCCCCCGCGATCGCGCCGCGCGCCCCCGCCACGTCGTCCGACGCGAGCGCCACCCACGTCGCCTGCACGCTGAAGATCGCCGCCGCGTAGAGATCCCCCCGCTGCTCGGCGGCGCGGAGCACCGCCGGCGTCGTCCGCGCGAGCGCGTCGATCTGCCCGCGGTAGTACCGCGCCCACGACGCCATCAGCTGCGTCGTGGCGAGCTCCCAGGACACGCCGGCGCAGCGGTCGCGCAGGAGCTCGTCGGCGACCTCGTACCACGCGGACGCCGCCTTCCAGCGCCCGGCCGTGAACGCCTCGAGCATGCCCGACACCATCATCGACAGGCCGAGCAGGTGCGGGCTGTCGAGCCGCTCCGAGAGCGCCCGCACCGCCGCGACGAGCTCCTCCGCGCGCGCCCGGCCCGGCGCCCCCATCATGCACGCGGACGAGGCCTCGAACGCGAGCGCGCGGCCGACGCGGTACGGCTCGCCGGCCCGCAGCGCGAGCAGCAGGGCGCGCGCCGAGAACTCGGCGGAGCGGACCATGTCGACGCCGGACAGCCCCACCGTCACCGTCCAGCAAGCGTCGATGCGCGCGAGGTCCTCCGGCCGCACCTCCGCCTCGGACCGCTCGCGGAACCGGAGGCCCCTGAGGCGCAGCTCCGCCCGGTGCAGGAGCAGCGCCACCAGCGCGCGCCGCGGCGTCTCCGGGAACGACAGGCCGACGGCCCGGAGGACGGCGCGGACGAGATCGATCCCCTCGTCGATGTGCCCGCTCCGCAGGTACTGCTCCGCGGCCCGCCGGCGGAGCTCGAGCGAGAGCGCGCCGTCCGCCCCCTCCGCCGCCGCCGCGTAGATCCTCGCCGCCTCGGCGCTCTTGCCCGCGTTGACCAGGGCGTCGGCGCACCGCACGCCGAGCGCGCGCCGCTCGGCCTCGGGGACGTCCGCCTCGCGCGAGCGCAGGTCGAGCGCGAGCTCGTAGAGCCGCGCCGCGCGCTCGAACGCGAGCGCCTCCGCCGCCTCCTCGGCCGCGCGCTCGGCGAGCCGCCCCGCCCGCGCCGCGTCGCCAGCGCCCAGCCAGTGCCGCGAGAGCGCCTCCGCGTCCGCCGTCCCCAGCGCCTCGAGCGCCCGCCCCAGCCTCCGGTGCCGCGCCGCGAGCTGCTCCGGGCCGAGCCGACCGACCACGGCCGCGCGCACCCTGTCGTGCGACGCCTCGACGAGCTCGCCCTCGCCGGCGCGCCGCGCGGCGATCAGGTCCTCCATGAGCAGCAGCGTCATCGCCGGGGCAAGCTCGTCGTCGCGGAGCTTCGCCGCCCGCGCCACGACCGCCGCGTCGATCGGCTCCCCGGCGACCGCGATCACCTCCAGCAGCCGGAGCGCGTGCTCCGGCAGGCGGCGGAGCCGCGCGTCGAGCGCCCTGCCCCACGCGGCGTCGCCCCGGGCGCCGTCCTCGCCCGAGAGCTCCTGCGCGTCGCGGGCGAGCTCGCCGAGCAGCCGCGGGTTGCCCCGCGAGGCGCGGGCGATGGCGTCCGCCCGCGCGCGGGTCACGTCGTCGCGCGCGAAGAGGAGCGCGAGCGAGAGCTCCTCGGCCTCGAGCGGCGAGAGCGGGCCGACCGCGATCTCGCGCAGCTCGCCGTCCCGGCGCGCCGACGCGATCCGCCCCCGCGCGCCGGCGGCCTCGGCCTCGGCGTCCCGGCGCTCGAGGCCCATCCCGTCGAGCAGCGCGCGGAGCGGCGCGCTCGTGGCGACGTCCTCGTCCCGGAAGCTGCCGAGGAACATCATCGCTGGCGCGTCGGGGGGCCGCGTGAGCTCGAGCAGGAGCGCCACGCTGTCGATGTCGCTCCACTGCAGGTCCTCGATCGCCACGACGAGCGGGCTGCGCTCGGCGATGCGCCAGAGCAGCTGGCGGAGCGCGGCGAAGCTGCGCTGCCGCAGCTCCTGCGCGTCGGGCGACTCGCACGCGCGCGGCGCCGACGCGACGGCCGGCACGCTCGAGAGCACGGGGAACACCCGGGCGAGCGCGCGGACGTCGCGCGGCAGGAGGCGCTCCACATCATCGCGCGAGACCCGCCGGAGGAAGCGGCTCAGCGCCTCCATCACGCCCCCGAACGCCTTGTAGGACTCGGCCGCCGCGAGCGCGCAGCGCCCCCGCAGGATGACCGGCCCCTTGTCGCGGCGGAGCCCCATCAAGAAGTGGTGGATGAGCGCGCTCTTGCCCATGCCCGCGGCGCCGTGAACGAGCACGGCGACGGGCCGCTCCAGCACGAGGACCTCGGCGGCGCGCTGGAGCGCGCGCAGGTGCGGGCGGCGGCCGATGAAGTGCTCGATCGTCGGCGGCGCCGGCGGGAGCAGCGCGCTCGCAGGCGCCGCCTCGGCGATCGCAGGCGCGAACTCGGCGCTCCCCGGCGCGGGCTCCGCGCCCTCCGGCGGGGGCTCGGCGCCCTCAGGGTACTGCCGCTCCGCGCCCTCCACGCCGCGTCACCGTCACTTCTTGCTCAGGAACGTATCCATCGCACGCCGGTGCTCCGGGCCGTTCCACTGCTCGGCGAACGCCCGTCGCTCGACCTCGGCGGCGGAGGCGCGCAGCGCCTCGCGCACCTTGTGCAGGGACCGCTTCATGGCCGCGACCGACGCGCGCGGCCCCTCGGCGATGCGGCCGACCTGCGCGATCGCCCGGCTCCGCGCCGCGCCGGTGGGGACGACCTCGCTCACGAGGCCGACGCGGAGCGCCTCGGCGGCGTCGATCCTCTCCGCCGTCAGGAGCAGCCGCGCCGCCGCGAGCGGCCCCACCCGCTCGCAGAGCCGCGTCAGCCCGCCCCAGGCCGGGGACAGGCCCATCTTGACGTGCCGGAACGAGAGCGCGGCGTGCTCCTCGACGACGACGAAATCGCAGAGCAGCAGGAGCTCGCAGCCGCCGCCCAGCGCGTCGCCCTGCACGGCGGCGACGATCGGCACCTCGCTCTCCTCGAAGGCCGCGAGGCCCTCGAACAGCCGGAGGACCTCGCCCCCCTCCGCGCCGCCGGCGGCGAGCGCGTGGAGCTCGCGGATGTCGCCGCCCGCCACGAAGACGTCGCTGCTCGTCGCGGTGAGCACGACGCCGCGCACGCGCGGGTCGGCGCTGGCGCGGCGGATCGCCTCGCCGAGGCGGCCCGCGAAGTCGCTGTCGATGGCGTTCCTGCGCTCGGGACGATCGATGGTCAGGACGACCGCATCGCCGGCCGCCTCGACCCGCAGGGTCACGAGAGGGCCCTCCGCGCGCCCCTCCCGCCGGTGAGCGCCGCGGCCTTCCCGCGGCTCGCGCCCGCCCCGTTCTCCGCCGCCGCGCGGCTCAGCCGCCGCGGCGCCGGCATGCGCTCGTCGTGGATCACCTCGGCGATCCGCGCCTCGAGCGTGCGGCGGCTGAGGCCCCGCTGCTCCGCCGCGTACCGCTCGGCGTAGCTGATGATCGCGCCCGCGACGTCGACGCCGCTCGCGCGCTCGATCCCCTCCAGGCCGGGCGAGCTGTTGATCTCGAGGATCTTGGGCCCGGAGCGCGCCTCGAGCATGTCGACGCCGGCGACCTCGAGGCCCATCGCCTTCGCGGCGCGCATCGCGACGCTCCGGTAGGCGCGCGGCAGCTTCACCCGATCGCCCTTGCCGCCGCGGTGGAGGTTCGAGCGGAACTCCCCCGGCTTGGCGACGCGGCGCATCGAGGCGACCACGCGGCCGCCGACGACGATGACCCGGATGTCGCGCCCCTTCGACTCGCGCACGTACTCCTGGAGCACGATGTCCTGGCCCATGGCCCAGAACGTCTCGAGCAGGGCGTGCACGGCGTGGGGCGTCTCGGCGAGCATGGTGCCGATGCCCTGGGTCCCCTGCTGGAGCTTCACGATCGCGGGGCAGCCGCCGACGAGCGAGAGCGCCGCCTCGACGCCGGCCGGGCTCCGGGCGCACACGGTGATCGGCACGTTGAGCTTGCGGCGCGTGAGCAGCTGGAGCGCGCGCAGCTTGTCGCGGCTCCTCGCGATCGAGACGGCGCCGTTCAGGACGGGGACGCCCATGAGATCGAACTGACGGACGACGGCGAGGCCGTAGTTCGTGATGCTGGCGCCGATGCGCGGGATCACGATGTCGAAGCGGGGCACCGCCGAACCACCGACGAGCAACGACGGGCGGCCGCGCGACACGACGATCTGGAAATCGAGCGGATCGATGACGCTGACGTCGTGACCACGCGCGCGCCCCGCGAGCACGATCCGGCTCGTCGAATAGAGGGACGCGTTGCGGGACAGGACGAGGAGTCGCATGTGGCCCGGAGGCTAGCAGAGCCGGCAGACTGCGTGGATGGATGCGCGTGCCGATTCATTTTTCGCTCTTCGGCGGTTCTTCTGACGCTCGCGCCGCTCACACCGCGCCCGCACGGTCGCGCGCCGCGCCATCGGCCCTCGTTTTCCATGGGGCTCCGCGCGGCCCGTTCGGCGGACCAGGCGCGGCAGAAGCGCGGAGGTGCAGCGCTTGCGCTGGAAAATGTTTCGTGTACGAATCATCTCGGTCGTGCCGGCGAGGAGGGGTTCGCGATGTGGCAGCCGTTCACGGAAGAACATCAGCAGTTCAGGAAGACGGTGCGGGCCTTCGCAGAGAAGGAGCTCGCTCCTCATGTGGAGGAGTGGGAGTCGTCGGAGTGCTTCCCCAGCTGGGTGTTCAAGCGCGCCGGCGAGCTCGGGATCCTGGGCGCGCACTTCCCGGAGGAGCACGGCGGCGCCGGGCTCGACTACTGGTTCTCGGCGGCCAAGGCCGAGGAGCTCGTGCGCTGCACGATGGCGGGGGTCTCGATGGGCCTGCTCGTGCAGAGCGACATGGCGACCCCGGTGATCAGCGACATCGGCACGAAGGAGCAGATCGAGGAGTTCCTCAAGCCGGCGCTCGCGGGCGACAAGATCGCCGCGCTGGGCGTCTCCGAGCCGGCGGCCGGCAGCGACGTGGCCGGGATCCGGACGATCGCGCGCAAGGACGGCGAGGATTACGTGCTGAACGGGCAGAAGACGTTCATCACGAACGGGACACGCGCCGATTTCGTGACGCTGCTCGCCAAGACGTCGCCGGACAGGGGCGCCCACGGCTGCTCGTTCTTCCTCGTGCCGACGGCGCTCCGCGGCTTCAACGTCGCGAAGAAGCTGAAGAAGATCGGCAACAAATCCTCGGACACCGCGGAGCTCTTCCTGGAGGACGTGCGGGTGCCGGGGCGCTACCTGCTCGGCGAGCCCGATCAGGGCTTCGCGTACCTGATGCAGAACTTCCAGACCGAGCGGCTGGTCGCTGCGGTGAGCGCGATCGCGAGCTCGTTCATGACGCTCGACGGCACGGTCGAGTACGGGCGCGAGCGGGTGGCGTTCGGCAAGCCGATCATCAAGCGCGAGTCGTGGCAGCACAAGCTCGTGGACCTGTACACGCGCTGCGAGGCGGCGCGCGCGTTCGCCTACAAGTGCGTCGACCACTACAACGACGAGCGGTACGTGCGGAAGGTGCCGATCAGCTTCGACACGGTGAAGCTCATCTCGATGGCGAAGATTTTGGCCGGCGACGTGGCGAACGACGTCGTGGACACCTGCCTGCAGTTCCACGGAGGCTGGGGCTACATCGAGGACTTCCCGATCGCGCGCGCGTGGCGTGATCAGCGGCTCCTCCGCATCGGCGGCGGGACGACCGAGACGATGAAGTACTATCTGGCAAAGCTGATGAACTTCTGAGCGCCCCCGCGGCCCGGCGGCCGCATCGCCGCGAACCGAGGCCCTCGGACACACCCTCGGACACAAAAGCGCGCCGGTCGAAAAAAAGTAGAGACAAGCGGCGCGAGAGGCTGTAGATATCCCGCTCCCAACGACCGGGGCTGTAGCTCAGCTGGGAGAGCGCATGACTGGCAGTCATGAGGTCAGGGGTTCGATCCCCCTCAGCTCCACCGATAGGACCGAAGGACTCCTGTTCCTGTGAAGGAGTCCGCATCGCCGTGCCTGCTCGCCGGCGTGTCGGAGTAGAGAACCCGGACATGGCTCTCTCGCCTCACTGGGTCTTCCCGGAGCTCGACGCGAGCGCGGTGAGCGCGGCGCGGGCGCGGCAAGACACGCTGACCAAGCCGCGCGGCAGCCTCGGCGTGCTGGAGGATCTCGCCGTGGCGCTCGCCGGCATCCAGGGCGGGGCGCCCGCGAGCCGGCCCGCGGCGGCGGTGCTCTTCGCCGCCGATCACCCCGTCGCCCGGCACGGCGTGTCGGCGTACCCGCCAGAGGTCACGGCGGCGATGGTGGCGAACTTCGTGCGCGGCGGCGCCGCCGCCAGCGTCCTCTGCCGGAACCTCGGTGTCGATCTGCGGGTCGTGGACGTCGGGGTCGCCCACCCGTACGAGGGCGTGGGCGGCGGCGATGGCGCGCGGCTGCGGCGCGATCCGGTCGCCGACGATCCCATCGGTGACCTGCGGATCGAGGACGCGCTCTCGGAGGCCGTCTACGAGCGCGCGCTCCGCGCGGGCGCCGCGGAGATCGACGCG
The DNA here is from genome assembly GCF_051530205.1 of Sorangium sp. So ce327. NCBI lineage: Bacteria > Pseudomonadati > Myxococcota > Polyangiales > Polyangiaceae > Sorangium > Sorangium sp. So ce327. The sequence goes on from NZ_CP150330.1 coordinate 10,051,163, forward strand.
CTCGGGGGCGACACGCGCGTCGTCCTGCTCGGCGACATGGGCATCGGCAACACGACCGCGGCGGCGGCCATCACGGCGCTGCTCCTCGGGATCGCGCCGGAGGACGTCGTCGGGGCGGGGACCGGCGTCTCCGGCGACGCCCTGTCGCGCAAGATCGAGGTCGTGCGCGACGCGACGCGACGCGCGCGGGAGGTCTCGGGCGTCCAGCGCACCGACCCGCACCGCGTCGTGCAGGCGGTCGGCGGGAAGGAGATCGCCGCGCTGGTGGGCGCCATGGCGCGGGCGATCGAGCGGCGCATGGCGGTGCTCGTCGACGGCTTCATCGTCTCGACGGCGGCGCTCGCGCTCGTCCGGATGTGCGCCGAGGCGCGGTCGGGCATGATCTTCGCCCACCGCTCGGCCGAGCGCGGCCACGCCCACGTCCTCGCGGCGCTCGACGCGCGCCCCTTGCTGGACCTCGGGATGCGCCTTGGCGAGGCGAGCGCGGCGCTGGCCGCGCTGCCCCTCCTCGACGCGGCCTGCGCCCTCCACGCCGGCATGGCGACGTTCGCGAGCGCGAGCGTGCCGGATCGCGCGCGGCCCGGGACTCCATGACGACGCCGCCGGTGCTGCGCGGCGCCCGCGCAGCGGCGACCTTCCTCACGCGCGTCCCGGTCGGCGGCTTCCCCTACGCCGAGGCGGACTGGCGCTGGGCCTCTGCCTGGTTCCCGTTCGTGGGCGCCGCGCTCGGCGCCGTCCAGGCCGCGGTGTGGCTGCTCGTCGATCGGAGCGGCGCGCTCGTCGCGGCGAGCGTCACCGTGGCCCTCGGGCTGCTGCTGACCGGGGCGTTCCACGAGGACGGCCTCGCGGACACGGCCGACGCGCTCGGCGGCGCGCTCGATCGCGCTCGGATCTTCGAGATCCTCAAGGACAGCCGCATCGGCGCGTTCGGCGCGGCCGCGCTCATCGTTGTCCTCGTGCTGCGCGTCGCCCTGCTCGCGCGGCTCGACGCCGCGGCGCCCGTCGCCCTCGTGCTGACGCAGTGCCTCTCGCGCACCCCGCCGATCTGGCTGATGGTCGCGCTGCCCTACGTGACCCAGAGCGGCTCGCGCAGCCGCCCGGTGGCGCAGGCGGCGCTCCCGCAGGCGCTGCTCGGCTCGCTCTGGCCGGCGCTCGCGCTCGCCGCGGCGCACGCCGCCGGGGCCCTCACGGCGGCCGAGGCGGCGGGCATGCTCGTCGCGTCCGCCGCCGCCGCGGCGATCTGCGGCCTCCGCTTCCACGCCCGCGCCGGCGGGCTCACGGGCGACTTCCTGGGCGCTGCGCAGCAGATCGCCGAGTGCGCCGCGCTGCTCGCCCTCGCGCTCGTGCGGGGCGGCTGAGCCGCGGGCGCGCGCGTGGATCCCCTCGCCCGCGGCCTCATCGCCTTCCGCCACGCCCCCGTCGCGCTCTCCGGCGTCTGCTACGGCCGCCTCGACGTCGCCGCGGCGCTCCCCCCGGAGGCTGCAGCGGCCGCGATCGAGCGCGCGCTCCACGAGCTCTGCGTCCGCCCCGGCGTGGTCTTTTCGTCGCCGCTCTCCCGCTGCGCGCTCCCGGCCGCCGAGCTCGCGGCGCGCCTCGGGGTGCCGCGCGCGATCGACGATCGCCTGCTCGAGATCTCCTACGGCGCGTGGGAGGGGCGCGCCTTTGCGGACATCGAGCGCGACGATCCGGCCGCGTACGCCGCGTGGCTCGACGGCTGGGAGCGCGTCGGGCCGCCCGGGGGCGAGTCGGCGCTCGACGTCGAGTCCAGGGTGCGGTCGTTCTGGCGCGAGCTCGGCGACGCGGCCGGCGTGGACGTCGCGGACGTCGCGTCCCGCGCGCGCCCGCCGCTCCTTGTCGCGCACGCCGGGGTGCTGCGCGCGCTCCGGGTCGTCGCGCGCGGCGCCAGCTGGCTTGCGGCGATGAGCGCGCCGGTCCCTCACCTCACGGCCGAGCGCTTCCCTCTCCCTCCGTCCGCCCTTTCGCTGGCGGACCTTTGAGGGGCGCGTACCCTCGTCGGGCATGACTCCGCAAGAAGAGCTCGCGCTCCTGCTGCGCCCGGCGGCCGGAGGTCTCTACCTCGTCTCGACCGGCCGCGCGCAGCAGCTCGAGGTCCAGCGGCGGCTCTACGGCGCCGCGACCGAGGAGGAGGTCCTCGCGCGGTTCCGCGCGTCGCTCGACCGCATCGCCGGCGCGCGCGCCGTCCTGCTCGGCGTGCCCTCCGACGTCGGCGCGGGGTTCCTCCGTGGCTCCAACATGGGCCCGCAGGCCATCCGGACAGCGCTCCTCGACGCCTCCCCGGACTTCCCCGAGCGGGCGCGCGAGGTCGGGCTCGTCGACATCGGCGACGTGTTCGTCGTGCCGCAGCTCCTGCACGACGACATGCTCTCGGAGGCGCAGAAGGCCGCGTCGCGCCGCGCGCTCTACCCTGGCGTGCCCGAGCCCGTGGCGTCGCGGCTGCCGGTCTCGCCGCTCTCCATCGCGGAGCGCGCGCTCGATCTCGTCTTCTCGATCAACCCGGGCGTCGCCCCCATCGTGCTCGGCGGCGATCACTCCACGGCCTTGCCGGTCGCGCGCGCGCTCGCCCGCGCGCGGAAGCGGCCGTGGGGCATCGTCCAGCCCGACGCGCACACCGATCTCCTCGAGGAGCGGCTCGGGGTCGCATACTGCTTCGCCACGTGGTCGTACCACGCGAACGAGCTGGTCGGGCGGGGCGGCCGGCTGACGCAGGTGGGGGTCCGCGCGTCGCAGAAGCCGCGCGAGCACTGGGAGAGCCGCTACGGCGTGCGGCAGTTCTGGGCGGCCGAGTGCCGCGCCGATCCGGCGGCGGCGCTCGACGCCATCGTGGCCCACGTGAAGAGCACCGGCGTCGAGGGCGTGTATTTCTCGAACGACATCGACGGCACGGACGCCGCGTACGCCGACGCCACGGGGACGCCGGAGCCGGACGGCCTGTCGCCCGAGTTCGTCGTGGCGCTCATCCGCCGGCTCGGGCGCGAGGTCGGCCTGATCGGCGGCGACGTCATGGAGGTCGCGCCCGCGCTCCAGCCGACGCCGGAGAGCGCGGCGCGCACGGTCGCGCTCGCCGCGCGCTACCTGCGCGAGACGATCGAGGCCACCGTCGGCCGCGCGCTCGCCTGACGCCGCTCAGGGCTCGGGGCCGCTGGCCGCGGGCAGGGCGGCGTCGCGGGCCCAATCGCTCCAGGACCCCTCGTAGAGGATCGCGTCCTCGCGGCCGAGCGTCGTCAGGGCGAGCAGGTCGTGGCAGGCGGTGACGCCGGAGCCGCAGTAGCAGACCACGGTGGCTGCATCGAGCGCGCCGAGGTCGCGGTAGCGCCGCTCGAGCTCCGCGCGCTCGCGGAAGGCGCCCCCGGGGGCGCTGAGGTTCTCGACGAAGGGGGCGGAGCGGGCGCCGGGGATGTGGCCCGGGCGGGCGTCGACGGGCTCGGTCTGCCCCTCGTAGCGCTCGCGCGCGCGCGCATCGAGGATCACCGCCGCGGAATCGCGGCGCAGCCTGTCGACAGCGGCCTTGTCCGCGACCGGAGCGCCGCCGGGGGCGAGATCCATGGCGGGCGCTTCAGCGATCGTGGGTGCCGCGGTCGAGAGGGGGTATCCCGCGGCGGTCCACGCCTGGAGTCCCCCGTCGAGCACACGCCCGCCTGGATGGCCGAAGTAGCGCAGCAGCCACCAGAGACGGGCGGCGATGGCGCCACCGGCGTCGTCGTAGCCGACGACCAGCGAGCCTGGGACGACCCCGATGCGGGCGAGGACGCGCGCGAACGCCACCGCGTCGGGCAGCGGGTGGCGGCCTGGGCCGCCGTGCGCCGGGCTGGAGAGATCGGCGTCGACGTCGAGGTGGACGGCGCCCTGGATATGCCCGCGGGCGTACTCGTCGGCGCCGCGGCGACCGCCGAGGTACCAGCGGCAATCGACGACGCGGACGCGGGGATCGCCCGCGTGCGCTGCGAGCCAGGCGACATCGACGAGCGGACCGGGGGGCACGAGGAAGGGATCGCGCATGGGCGAAGGGTACCCACCCTGCTCGCGCCGGGCCACATCGCATCCTCGCCATGCCCGACGTGCTCGGCTGTGCCCGATGGCGCTGCGCGGCCGGACGCGACTCCGGCGCTCGACGGAGCGCCGAAAGCGACGGCATTTGCAAGCACTTTTGACAGCTGAAATGGGGCCTGAGGGCATCAGGCATGAACGTCAATCGACGCGTGCAGCACGCCTGGTTGCGAGGATAGCCGCCACAAACCGCTTGATCTTCACACGCATTGGCTCGCCTACCCGCCCGTAGCACCTCCCATCCCGGACGACGCCCTGGCCTCGCTCAGCGCTTCACCGAGCGAGAGCCGCCGGCGCCACGGGCGACGTGCTCACAAAAGTTCACCAGAGCCATTCATTGATCACGCCTCGTCTTGAAGGTCCGACGGATCGAAGCCTTTCCCTTTGTTTCAATCGGCAAGAGGGCTGTACTTTGCTCTCTAACCACTTTAATTACGATCCATGAAACTTCGACTCTCAAACTTCGCCGCCGCAGCGATCCTCACCCTCCTGTCAGCTCTTTCAGGCTGCTCCGATGATGGAAGCACCGGCAGCTCGGAAGCCGGCACGACCACTACCTCAAATGCGTCCGGGTCTGGCGGGCAGGGCTCGGGCGGGGATGGCGCCGGCGGCGCCACGGCCTCGAGCTCGACCTCCGCTGGAACCGGCGGTGGCGGCTCGGCGGTCGACCCGACCTTTGAAACGGTCAGAGCGGTCGTCGCGCAAACTGGCTGCTCCGATGCGAGCTGCCACAACGGCGAGGCGGAACCGAGGCTGCTCGACGACGAGACCCTCTACGCGACCCTGACGACGCACATCTCCGAGGCGTGCGGAGACATCCCGCTCGTCACCCCCGGCGAGCCAGAACAGAGCGCCCTCGTCAAGATCCTCAAAGGCCCCTGCGGGGATATCGCCCGCATGCCCAATGGATGCGTCAGCGAGCCCGGCCCGGAATACACGTGCCTGCCCCAGGCATACATCGACGCGATCGAGCAGTGGGTCGCCGACGGCGCGCAGCAGCAGCAGTGAGCGGCCGATGACGACGACGCGGGCTCCGCCCCGGAGCTCCGCGTCGTTGTGCTGATGACATGAGGTCATCGCGGTCGGTGCGACCCAGCGCCGAGCAAAAGGCCCCTCCTGAGGGGAGGGGCCTGGTCTTCATTTCGCCCGAGCCGGCAGCCCCGGCGCGAGCGACGATCAGCCGTTCGCGCGAAGCGCCTTGAACTCACCAGCGTCCTTGATGGACACTGGATTGGTCTCGCTGGCGAAGAGCTTCGTGTCGTCGTGCTTGCCGAAGTGAGTCACCTCTGCCGAGCCGCCGATCGCCGGGAAGCCGTCCGCGCCGGCCTTCACCCCGATGGCGTTCAGCAGGTTGCAGAAGTACTTGTTGATCGGCTGCGTGGCGACGTCCGGCGGAGTCCCCGTGCCGTCGATCTCGCCGAACTCGAGCTTCGTCTGGCCCGGTCCGCAGGCAGCCTCGCTGTTACCGACGGCCAGGTCAGCCTTGCCACCTTCGACGTTCACGGCCTGACCCGTCTTGAAGTAGCCGCCGCAGCTCCCTGCCTGGAGGATCGGCAGGTTGTTGAGGTTGTGGCTGTTGCCGTCCGAGTCCTCCTGGAACCAGACGGTCGCGGTGTTGTCGAGGAGCTTCCCCTCGCCCTCATCGATGCTGTCGAGCCGACCGACGAGGTAAGCGAACTTCTTCGCGTACCAGTCGTCGATCTGCTGGATCATCTCGATGACCCCAGGAACGCAATCACCACCCATGTTGGCGTCGCCGACGCGGTGGGAGATGCCATGGGAGTCCTTCGAGTGATTGATGCCGTCCCACTTGAACGTGAGGGTGCCGGGGAACTTCATGAAGATGACGCGGTTCTGGTCGCAGATGGCCGAAAGCACCGCGAGGTCCATCATGACGTTCGTCGACTTCGACAGGTCGATGCCGAGGCCACCCCCCTGCGAGGCCGCCTGCACGGACTGGGCCGTCAAACCGAGCGCCTCTGCCTGGGCGGCGCTGCACTGGGCCCTGACCGTGTTCGTGGTCTGGTGGAGGAGGTCCTTCCAGTCGGAGAGCCGCTGCTTGTCCGCCTGGCTCATCCTGACCCGCTCGAGGGTCTCCAGGTCCTCCCGCACGACGTCGATCACGCTCTTGCCGCGGACCACCTTGTACGTATCCTGCGACACGGGGCCCTGACCGAAGAGGCCCGTGAGGTTGTTGTAGATCGTCGTCGGAGACCCGATGCCGGGGAAGATCTGCTTGGGCTTGTCGTACGAGAAATTGGAGAACGCGTCCTGCCGCACCCCGCCGATCTGCATCACGAGGGGGGCGGCGCCGTTGGGGTTGACCTGCTCCGCGGCGATGTGATCGAGCGACCGCCCTGTCGACTTCGCGTTGAACTTGTCGCTCTCGGGCGTCACCGGGTAGCAGGTGAAATACGACCCCATGACCTGACCGTGGGGGTCGTTGTTCTGGCCGTGGGTCCGCCCGAAGCTCCACTCGTTCATCCCCCGGATGCCACGGGGCATCAGGAGCTTCTTTGCGAAGGGCGCGAGGTGCTTGAGCGTCGTCGCCTGGTAATCGGCGGCGGTCAACTCGCCATGGGACTTCTTCGGGAACCACCGGTTCGTCAGGCAGCCATAGTGCGTGAAGAGCACGATCAGCCGCTTCGGAGCGCCGCCGCCGGCCGATTGCGCCTCGGCGTCACGCTCGGCGACAGAGCCCAAGAAAGGTGCAGCGACGACGGCTCCACCCAGGCCTCGGAGGAATACTCTTCGGTTGAGGATCTTCATCATGGTCGTATTCCTTCTCAATCCCCGAGGACGGTGCGCAGGCGGAACGAATCGGCCTGGGTAAGATCGGTAAGCAAATTGATGATGGTATAGCCGTCGCTCGACAGCTTGTCGCTGAGCTCGTTGACGGTGCAGGCGTCGTTCGTGTTCGGCACCCTCCGGCGGGCCCAGGAGACCCACTGCTCGGCATAGTGACGCTTGGCGATCGCACCAGCGCCGAGCTCGGTCATCATCTCGAGGGGCGACGTGATCGTCTTGGTGTTGGTCTCGCTGAAGTAAACGTCGTCCGTCGCGTCGATGTCGCCGCCGAGCGGATCCTTCGTCTGCACCTTGCCGACCGAGTCGAACCTCTCGAGCACGAAGCCCGGCGGGTTGACCAGCTTGCTGTGGCAGTCGACGCACCCCGCAGGCGAGGTCAGCGCCTCGATGGCCTCACGCTCCGTGGAGAACGGGCCCGGAGGCCGCGGCGTCTGGTCCGCGCCGGGCGTCGGCTTCAGGGTGAGCCCGAGCAGCCTGTTGGCGACGAACGCGCCCCGGAGGATCGGGCTCGTGGCGCCGAAGGACGAGTAGGAGCTCAGGAACCCGACGCGGGTCAAGAACCCCGGCCGCACGTTCGGGTCGAGCTCCACCCGCGTCAGCTCCGCGCCATAGTCGGCCGCGTTGAGCCCGTAGATCGGAGCGGTGTCCTTGTTCACGTAGGCGACGTTGCTGAGGAAGATGTCCTTGAACGACCCCCCCCCGAACGCCACCTCCTCGAAGAAGGCGTCGACCTCGGCCAGCATCGGAGCGACGATGTCCGGGGAGTAGTCGGGGAACTTGGTCGTGTCGTGCTCGACCTGTCCCCAGTGCGAACCCTCACGAATGTCCGCATAAGCACGATGGAACAGCGCCACGATCGGCGCCGTCTTGGTGCGGTCCTGGACCATCCGCTCCGCCTGCGCGAGGATCTGCTCCCTGGTGGTGAGCTGACCCGCGTCTGCGGCGGTGTTCAAGGCGTCATCCGGAATGGAGCCCCAGAGCAGGAACGCGAGCCTCGTCGCCACCTCGTGGCTGGAGAGCTTGATGGCGCCGTTCTCCGTGTCGTCCGTCAGCTCGGGGACCGTGATGAACGAGGGCGAAGCGAGCATGGCGAAGAGGATGGCCTCGGCGACCTCCGCGGGCGTGCCCTTGGGCTCCAGCGCGTTGAACCGCATGTAGCGCTGCACCTCTTCGTCCGTCACAGGGCGGCGGAAGGCCTTGCGGCCGAAATCGCGGATCGTCGACTCGAGGCACCCGGCCGCCGCAGGATCGCAGGCGATGAACCTGGACTTGTTCGCTCCCGCCATCACCTCGGCCGCGATGCTCTCGGCGGCCACGAGGTAGGAGTTCCAGGCGATGTCCGTCATGCTGCCCTCGAAGTCGGACACGAGGAGCGAGGACGGGTTGCCCGTGGGAGCGTTTGGCACGTTCGTCACGCCGAGCAGATCCCTCACCACCGCGTCGTACTCCCGGTTCAAGAGCCGCGGGACCTGGGACGTCGCCCAGATGCCGGGAGTGCAGACATCCGGGTCGCCGGGGTCCGGCTCCACCGGCCCGCCCCCCGTACCGGTGCCAGAGGTCTCCCCACCACCGGAGGAGACCCCAGGTTCACCGGGTGCTATCTCGCCAGTGCAACCAGCGAGAAAAGGTGATGACGTCAAAAATGTTGCCGTACCAATGTACGCTAGTTGCCGCAGCGTTCGCATAATGTGACTATCCCCGCCCTGCGTCGAGCTGATCCCCCTGCGCATGATTCCAACGCGGGCCCCGGCCGGGCGCGTTCGCCGAGCGGCCTTCGCCTCAGGGTTGAGCGCAGAAACGGCGCCAGATGTCGCGGTAGATCGACTCGAGATTGCGGGCGAAGCGCGGGCCGTCCATGAGCGGCGACTGCTTCATGCGATCGCGCAGCGTTCGGCGAAGCTCGCCCAGGAGCTCGAGGTTCTCGGCGAGCGAGCTGGCGACCCGAACGTAGTCATCCGGCGTCGTCGCGATGAGCTCCGGCAGACCCAGGTTCATCGCCTGGCAGACGCCGGCGCGGCCGACCACGGTTTCACCTGCGAGGGTCACCACCGGGACGCCCATCCACAGCGCGTCGAGGCTCGTGGTGTGGCCGTTGGAAGGGAACGTATCGAGACAGATGTCGATCTCGCGGTACCTTCGCAGATAGTCGAGCCGCCCGCACCGATCGACGAACTCGATCCGATCGAGCTGGACGCCCCCCTCCTCGAAGATCGAGCGCACCCGGTCCCGCGCCCTTCCCCGAGGCGCCATGAGCGTGAGCCGCGACCTGGGCACCGCGGCCAGCACCCTCGTCCAGACATGAAGCACCCCTTCATTCACCTTCCTGAAGTGGTTCAGGCAGCCGAAGTTGACCCTCCCCTCCGTGAGAGCGGGGAGAGCGCTCACGTCGGGCACGTCGGTGAGCGGGTCGTAGCACCAGAAGGAGTCGGGGAGCCGAAGGGTCTCCTCCGTGTAGACGTCCGTGCTTGCGCCGGGGGGATCGAGGAAGGGATCGGACAGGCGATAGTCCATCGATTCGAGGCCCGTCGTCCCGGGGTACGCCAGCCAGCACACCTGAAGGGGAGCGGGCCGGCGGGCAAAGGCCAGGACGCGGCGGTCGGTCATATGCATGGTGAGGTCGACCAGGATATCGATCTGATCCCGTCGAATGACCTCGGCCAGGGCAGCGTCGTCCAGCGCCGCGACCTCGCGAAAAACATCGGCATGACCGCGAATGCGATCCGTCAGGCTATCCGGCTTGTCCGTGCTCGAGTAGAAGAAGATCTCGAACTGCCGGTGGTCATGGTTCTGGAACAGCGGGATCGTGAAGAGAGACTGGACGTGGGTTCGGAAGTCGGGTGACACGTAACCGATGCGGAGCCGCCGGTCGGACGAGCGATCGGTCGTGTGAGGGGGAGCCTGCGCGGCGAGGGGGCGGGCATGCCGGGCATTCCACGCGCGCGCCTCGGCGAGGATGTCGCTCTCGGTGACGTTCGGCCAGAACGGCATGTTGAAGAGAAGAGCGCTGTGCGCGGCGGGGTCGTCGGGACACAGGGCGACCGCTTCGCGGTACATCGCCTGGGACTCGTCGAGGAGCCCCGACTCGCCGAGCGCGGCGGCGAGATAATCCCGAGCGACATGGAAATTTCGGTCGATCTCGAGCGCTCGACGCAGATCGTCGATCGCTTCGTCGAAACGGCCCGCGTCCGCGTGAATCGCGCCGAGCGCAGTGTACGCGTTGGCCATCCGCGGATTGAGCTTCAGCGCCACGCGGTACCAGGCCGCGGCGTCGTCCGACCGGCCGCCGAGGCGCAGTGTCTCGCCGAGGGCCGCCAGGGCATCGGAGGCGCTCAAGCTCGACTCGGGGCTGCGCGTCGCCGCCGGACCGACCCCGGCGGCGGATGCCCCCCGCTGGTCTCTCAGGCTCGCGAGGCGCTCGCCAGCCTGCAATAACCCAGGTTCGAGATCGCGGGCGCGCTCGTAGCATGCCGCCGCCGCGTCCAGGTCCCCTTGCTCCTCGAACGTGAGAGCGAGGTTGAACACCGATTCGGCGAAGTCGGGCTTCCGAGCGACGGCCATGAGCAGCACGGCGACCGCCTGGGGTCTCCGGCCGAGGCAGCGATACACGTCGCCGAGATGCGACAGGTAGAGGGCGTTGTTCGGGGCGACGCGGACGGCTCGCTCGAGGAGCGCGGCGGCCTCCGTGAGCCGACCGGATTGGACGGTGATCACGCTGAGAAGAAGCAGCGCGTCGCCATGCCCGGGCGCTTGCTCGAGCGTGCCGCGATAGAGGAGCTCTGCGCGATCGACCTGCCCGGCCCGATGAAACTGCACTGCCAATTCGAAGAGCGAAGCGGCGGTCACGGGGAGTTCCTTGTCGGAAGAGCGCGGGATCGCGCCGAGCAGGATGGCTGCGCCCGGGCGCTGAGCGCAAGCCGGTTTTCTTGTCGACCGGCGCATCCAGCATGGCTGTACGATGGAAGGGCCACTTCGGGATGGCCACTTCGAGGAGCTTGACTTTCGGATCGCGCCTCGAGCTCCTCGCCCCTCCCGACGTTGATCGTGCCGGACCAACCCAGGCAACCGAGCTCGGGCGCGACGCCTGGCGCGGCGAAGAGCCCTGCTGACATGGTGCGACGAGGAGCAACGACGCGACGCGGCCGTCCGTCTGCCTGGTGACGGGAGGTTTCGAGAGGCGCTCTTGGGCACGTGAGACCGGCTTGAGCGCACAAGGCACGAGTGTCAATCGACGCGTACAGCATGGCTGTACCCCAGAATGCCCTCCACGAAGCGCTTGATTTTCGGGTGGCGTTTGCTCATTCTACCCACACAAGAGGACGTTGTTCATCTCGCGCAGCTCTTGCCTACGGGCGACGTGGATCGCGCGTCGCCTCTGCAATCCGAAGCTCGAAGCCCTTTGCTTCGATCCACGGGAACGAGAGCTAAACCTTCTCTCTCACCATCCTCGTCGTGAACCATGAAATTTCGATTCTCAAGCTTCATCGCGGCAGCATTCGTCGCCGTCCTGTCACCGCTTTCAGGCTGCTCCGACGACCCTGACGATACCGGCGCTGGAGGCGCCGGCGGCACGGATGCCGGAAGCACGAGCGCCAGCGTGTCTACCTCGAGCGCGGTCGGGTCCGGCGGCTCGGGCGGGGCTGGCTCGACCAGCGCGAGCACCGGTGGCGACGGCGGCTCGACCGGCAGCGGCAGCGGGGAAGCGCCGACGTTCGAGACGTTGCAGTTCGTCATACAAAACGCTTGTTTCGGGGCGGGTTGCCACAACGACGATATGAACCCCCTGAACCTGATGGTCGACGAAGAGCTTCACATGAGGGTGAGCTCCCACGTAACCGAGCATTGCGGCGATCTCATCAACACCGAAAATCCGGAAGAGAGCGCGCTCATCAAGATCTTGAAGGGGCCGTGCGGCGGAACTCCGCGAATGCCCCTTGAGTGCGTCAACGATGACGATGCCAAGTGCATCCCCCCCGCCTACATCGAAGCGCTCACGCAGTGGATCGCCGACGGCGCGCAGGAGTAGCCGGGCTTCGCGAGTAGCCGCCGACGGGTCGCGGCGCCCCACGGGCGCATCGTGTCAGGGGATAGCCGAGCGACCCGTCGGATGGTTTACTTCTTTGCCATCGCGCCTGCCGGATATGCGGCTTGATCAGCGCCGGGCATGTCCACGGTGTTCGTCTCGAAGGCCCAGCTGCCACCCGGCGGAATCTGGACTGTGCCGGTGGCGATCGCGACGCCGAGCGGACGCCCGACGCGATTGACCGAGAAGACCGTGACAGAGGGGTCGCTCACCGCCACGTCGAGCCCGTTGGAGAGCGTGCCCGTGTACACCGTGCCGGCGCCGGCCGTCACGGCCTTCACGTCGCTGGCGGTGAGGCCATCGATGGGAACGACGTCGAGAGCAAAGTAGGGGCACCGGTAGACGACGTACCCCACATCGTCGATCGCGATGTCCGATGGCAGATCCGTCACCGCGGTCATGGTCACGTCACCTGGACCCACGCACGCAGCGATCGCGTCCGAGCCATCCGTGACGCGATAGAAATGCTGGGTCAACAACCCGTTGATCCCGGATGCCAGCGACTGCTGAGCCTTGTTGTAGAGCTCGACGGAGAGGGCCGCGCTGCAGGCCGGGGTATCCCCGTCGTTCCTCAAGGCGGCGTAGAGCTCGGTGTTGGTCGGTCCTTTGCGGAGAGTCAGCGCGATCACGTTGAGCACGCCGTTCCCGCCGGGGAGCGCCATGATGGTGAGGTCTTCGGGGACGATGATCGCGTCGTCACCAGCGTCCCCGCCCACCCCGGCACCGTCGCTCGCCTCGCTCGAGCAGGCCAGCGGGAGGAGCACGGCAGCAGGGAGGAGGAGGCGCTTCGCCAGCATGAACATGAGAAGAGATGCCCAGCCTATCGCTGCCCGCCATCGTTGGACAGCACGGAGTCGCGACGTGAGGCACATCAGGGAGAAAAGCAATTTCGCGATGCCCGCGATCGCCGGCGGCGCACAAACGCAAAGACCCCTTCGGTAGGAAGGGGTCTTTGGACCCGCGCTCGTCGGGGTGTTCAGGACCTGGCTCCGGGAGAGGTCAGGCCTTGAGCTCCGTGAACCCGCCCGGATTCTTGATCGAGGCGCCGGCGACTGCGCCCTTGCCGCCGATGAACTCTTCCGTCTTGTCGGAATAGCCGAACTTGGTCACCTCCGCGGAGCCACCCTTCGCAGGGAAGCCGTCCGCGCCCGCCTTCACGCCCATGGCGTTCATGATGTTGCAGAAGTACTTGTTGATCGGCGCGTTGCCGACCTTCGGATCGGTCCCGGTGCCCTGGTTGATACCGTTGACCTGGCCGCTGCCGTTGGCGCACTGCGACTCGCTGTTGCCGTTCGTCGGCGTCGACGCGGGGTCGACGTTGATGATCTGACCGGTCTTGAAGTAGCCGCCGCCGCTGCCGGCCTGGATGATCGGAGCGTTGTTGAGGTTGTGCGCGTTGCCGTCCGACATCTCGTTGAACCAGATAGCGACGCTGGTGTCGAGGACCGTCTGCCCGTTCCCCTGAGGGATGCTGTCGAGCATTCCGACGAGCTTCGCGAACTTCTGCGCGTAATAGGTGTCCACCTTGACGAGCCACTCGAGCGCGTTGGGCAGGCAGCTGCCGGTCATGCCGGCGTTGTCGAGGCGGTGCGAGAGGGAGTGCGACTCCATCGTGATGCCGAGCCCCTTGAAGTTGTAGTTTCCCGGGTACTTCAGGAAAATGACGGGGTTCGCGTTGCAGGCCGCCGCGAGCGCCGCGATGGCCGAGCTGATGTCCGCTCCATCCAGATCGCCGGAGACCTTGGTCGTGAGGACGTCGACGCCCAGGCCGCCCGACGACGCCTTCGAGGCGTTCGCGGAGGTCGCGCCGAGCATCACGCCGAGCTCCTCGCTGCACTGCGCGGAGGCCACCACGGTCCCTGTCTGGTTGAGGAGCTCCTTCCAGGCAGCGAGCTTGCGCTTGTCGGCCTGGCTCATGTCGAACCGCTCGAGCGTCTGCAGATCATCCTTCACGAGGTCGAGGATGCTCTTGCCGCGGAGCGCCGCGTAGGTGTCCGGATTCATCGGCTGCCCCGCCTGGAAGAGGCCCGTGAGGCTGCTGAAGGCCTGCGACGCGTTGAGGCCCCTGAAGATGGTCTCGGCGGCGGAGTAGGAGATCGCCGACTGAGAGTTGTCGTTCTGGCCAGCCGTGGCGATGAGCAACGGCGTGCCCTGCGGGCTGAGCTGCTGGGCCATGACGTGATCCAGCGAGGGACCGACGGGCTTCGCGTTGAACTTCGTCGCCTGGTTGAAGCTGAACGGGTCGTTGCTGTTCGGGGTGACCGGCTGGCAGGTGAAGAACGACCCCACGATCTGCGTGTGGGAGTCGTTCCCCTGTCCACGCTTCATGTTGGAGGTCCACTCGTTCATGGAGCGGATGCCGCGCGGCATGAGGAGCTTCTTCGCGTAGGGAGCGAGGGACGCGAGGCTCGTCGACTGGAGGTCAGCAGCCGTGAGCTCACCCTGGGTCTTCGTGGGGAACCACTTGTTCGTGACGCACCCATAGTGGGTGAACATCACGATGAGCGCTTTCCCACCACCCGAAGCGGACTGGGCCTTTGCGTCGCGCTCCCACACGGAGCTGAGGAACGGCGCAGCCAGGGCGGCTCCGCCCAGGCCACGAAGGAAGATTCTGCGGTTCAGTTGCTTGCTCATGGTCAAGTTTCCTCAGCTTTCACGGCGTTTCGCGGACGCGCACGCGGAACGAATCCGCTTGAGTGAGATCGGCCAGCAGGTTGAGGATGCTGTAGCCACCCTCGGACAGCTTCATGTCGATCTGATCGACGACGCACTTATCTTTCCCGTTCGGATCCCGCCCGAAGGCATAGGAGACCCACGACTCGGCGTAGAGCTGCTTGGCCTTATGAAGCTGAGCGATCTCCTGCATGAGCGCGAGCGGAGAGGAGATCTCCTTCACGTTGCCGTCGCCGAAGTCGATGGTGTTCGTCGTGACGCTCGCGTCGATCGCACCACCAAGAGGATCGGTCGTCTGCAATTTTCCGATGCCGTCAAAACCTTCCATCACGAATCCCGGAGGATTGATGACCGAGTGGCAGCCTTTGCAGCTAGCCGGCTCCGTCAGCTTTTCGATCCTTGCGCGTTGCGTCGCGAAGTCGCCGGTGACGGTCTGCATGGTGGCGCCGGGGATGGGCGGACCCGGATTGACACCGAGCAGGTACACCGAGATGAACGCGCCTCGCAGGATCGGGCTCGTGGCGTCGTAGCCCGCGTAGGAGCTCAAGAACCCGACGCGCGTCAGGAAGCCCGGCCGCACGCTGGCGTCCAGCTCCACCTTGGTCAGCTCGGTGCCGTAGCTCGCAGGATCGAGCCCGTAGATCGCCGCGTTGTCCTTGTTGACGAAGGCGACATTGCTGAGGAGGAGATCGTCGAACGAACCGCCCTCGAACGCGACGTCTTCGAAGAAGGCGTCGAGCTCTGCCTGCCAGCTGGGCTTGGCGGCGTCGGAGTACAACGGATACGTCTCGGTGTCGTGATCCATCTTCCACCAGTGGGCGTTTCCGTTGTTCATCTGCGCCCAGTTGCGGTGGAACGCTGTCACGAGCGGCCCGGTCTTCTCGCGCACATCGATCATTCGCTGCGCCTGGGCCAGAATCTGCTCCTTGGTCTGGAGCTCGCCGTTGTCGGCGGCCGCGCTCAGCACCTCATCCGGAGCGGAGCCCCAGAGCAAGTAAGAGAGCTTCGTCGCCACCTCGTAGCTGGACAGCTTGATGCCCTGGCCGGACGCATCCGCGTCGGTCGCCAGCTCGGGGAGCATGAGGAACGAGGGCGACACGAGGAAGCCGACCAGCGTTGCCTCGGCGACCTCGGCGGGCGTCCCTGCCGGCGTAATCTGGCCCAGCTTCTGGAATCGCGCCACCTCCAGATCGGTCAGTGGGCGACGGAACGCCTTGCGGCCGAAGGTCTTGATCGTCTGCTCCAAGCAGCCGGCCGCCGCAGGGTCGCAGCTGATGAACTTGGACTTGTTCGGCCCAGCCATCACCGCCTTGGCGATCTTCTCGGCAACCTCTTGATAGAGCCGCCACGCGTCGGGGGTCATCGGGCCGTCGAAGTCGTCGACGAGCTGCTCGGACGGCAGCTTGCTGTCGACGCTGGTGACGCCAAGGAGATCCCGCACCGTGTTGTCGTACTGCCGGTTCAGCAGCCGAGGGATCTGGCTCGTGATCGGGATGCCGGGGATGCACTTCTCGGGGGGGCCGTTGTCGGGTTCGTCCGTGCCCCCCGAACCGGTGCTGCCGCTGCCGCTACCGCTGCCGGAGGTCTCCCCGCCGGTGATCCCACCTTCGCCGGGCGCTATCTCGCCGGTGCACCCGGCGAGGAAGGTCAATGAGGTGAAAAATGTTGTCGTACCAATGTACGATAGTTGCCGTAACGTTCGCATGACCTCACTATTCCCGGTCCGCGCCGGAGTGATCATGGGAGCGGATCAAAAGTGATGGATCGGCCCGAGGGTCGCCGTCCGCGAGATCACGCGCGTCTTGCCGAACGCTTCCTCTGGAGACGTGATAGTGAAACGCCGGCGTACGAGCGGCGCCCTGATGCTCTCTTCGATCTCGTGAAGCTGCCCGATTGGCGCGCGGACGCCGAGTTCGCTGTGGAACAGCGACGCGCGCGGGCCACTGCAGGGGCCGCCAAGCGCGTCATTGCGACGCGGCGCGGCGGCGCGGTCAGGGCCATAGAGCGCTCGACGAGAGCTCGCTCGGCCGCGAGAGGCCGGCGCTTCCTGCGCGAGCGCACGGGCCTCACGAATCCAGTAGGTTCTCAAATGTGCAACCCTGGCATTCCAAGCCTCGAGTCGTTCGTGGGCAACGCGCCGCATCACCCAACGTGAGGGCCATCACGCCAATCGGGTCATGCGCTCAGGGCGGTCAATTCTGGCTCGTAAAGCCGGGTTCGCTCGCGACGTCGTCGACCCGGTTGATTGAGAAGGACGCGGCGTCTCCTTTCCTCCGAGGCCTTCGCGAAAGCGGGCGCGGGGCCCCCGCTCGACCGAGCGTTGGGTGGATGATGTGCGGGTGTCGACCGGGCGCGTCGAGGCGCCTGTCGAGGAGATTCGCCCGGCGGCCGCTGAGAACGCGCGGGCTACCGCGGATGAAGACACGGTGTCGTCGTCCTGGAGTCGTGGGCGTGTGAACTTGGACACTCGCTCTCCAAGCGTCAGAAGGTTGGCGCTTGCCCGTGAGACGGTGTGACGCTAGCGTGAGCCCCGGAAGCCAGCTCCCCTGCCCATCGCCCTCTGCACAACGATGCAATCGAAGTCCTTGATCGTCATCGGGGCTGTCGCTCTTGCCCTCCCTCTCGCGTGCGCGGCGAGCCCCCTCGATGAGGGGGCGGGCAACGGCGGGAGCGGCCCTGGCAGCGGCGGGGGCGGCGGCGAGGCGGGAGCTGGATCGAGCGGCTCGGAGACGGGCGGGGGCGGCATGGGCGGGGACCCCGGCGAGGGCCTGCATTTCGTGCCGGAGGGCTTGTCCAGCACCGACACGGACGAGGACGGGGCTGGGCTCAAGCTGGTTGCCTTCACCCTGGTGCAGGGGGCGACGGGCCCCGAGCTCTACGCCGCGGTCAGAAATGACGGGGAGACCCCGTCCTGCGACGCCGGCCTGATGTTTTACTTCATCGACAAGGCCGATCAGCTCGTGACAACCTGGGGCGGTAGCTTGCTCAGCGGCCGGCTCTATCGGCTGGACGACGGCTCTGGCGTGATGATCCCCTGCATCGCCCCGGGCGAGATCGCGATGACCGGCTCAGCGGATCTCCCCGGTGACCTCGTGATCGAGGAGCTCGGGTATCTGAAGCACAGGTTTCCGGCCTTCACCGTGGACGTGGTCCCTGTCGATGCCGTCACCGTCAGCGAGGTGAAGACCGTCGGCGGGGGCGCCGGGAGCGCCTACACGGGCACGCTCGAGAACCGACTCGATGTGGCACTGAGCGACGCCAGGATAACGGTCTTCCCGGTGAATCGAGTCGGACGGCCGCTCGGCATGGCGACGAGCAGCGCGGCCGCCGACATTCCGCCCGGCGGGCTCTGGACCTTCGAGACGACTACCGTGGACGACGTCGGCGTTGATCACATCGCCTATCCGACGGTTTCGGTTCCTCCGTGAAGCGGGGTGCAGGTTCGTGGGATACGGATGTGGCCGGGGCAGGCGAATGATGTGCAGGAAAGTACGCCGCCGGGGCAAGAGCTTCGGCGTCGGGGTCCTCTGCGAGGAGCTGCTCGCCGCCGGCATCCCTGTCGTCGCAGGCGCTCGCGGCGCGCGGGCGCCGCGCGAGCTGCGCTAGCAGGAGGAAACGAAGATCAGGCGGATCGTCGCCAGCGTCCCGAGCACGAACAGCCCTGCATAGAAGATCGTCCGCTTGCGCCTCAGCTGCTCGGCGCTGAGCCCGGTCAACGCGGACTCCTCACAAGGCGCCCCCCCCCCGCCGGCGTGCACCGCCGGCACCGCGATCGGCTCGCTGCCTGCCGGCGGCGCGCTCGCTCCGGAGGGCCTGCGCGCGACGGGGGGCGTGCTCGCTCCGGACGGCCTGCCCGCGGCGGGGGGCGTGCTCGCTCCGGACGGCCTGCCCGCGGCGGGCGGCCTGCTCGCCGTGGAAGCAACGCCGTTCGCAGCCTGGGCCGCGGGCAGCCCTCGCTGGAGCTCCCCCTCCGGCGTGGTCGACATCGCGTGCTGGCGCGGGCGCTGCGGAACATCGTCCGGGCCGTCGAAATCGAGGTACTGCACCGAGAGCGAGCCCGTCGCGGCGCCGAGAGGGAGCGGGGCGTCGCTGCGGCCCGCCGCAGGAACGCTGTGCCGTCCATCGGGCGATGAGGGGCGGACCGACCTACGGTCGGCGGACGTGGTCCCGACCGCCGGCGCCTTTCGCCCGAGGCCCGGCGAGCTCTGTCTCGGCGCGCTCTCGGGAGGGAGCGACGGTGAGGCGCGGTAACCGGCGCCGCTCAGCGTGCCCGTCCTCGCGATGCAGGTCTCGACGTGCTCTTTCAGCTCGCTCCGGGCCTCTTCCTCGGCGCCGTGGCCCATGTCGCGGAGCACTTGCTCCAGATCACCGGCCAGCTTGCCCGCGCTGGCGGTCCGCTTCTCGATGGAGAACTCGGTCGCCGCGTCGAGCGCAGCCGAGAGCCGCGCGCCCAGGTCGGGCAGGAGCTCGCGCGCGCGAGGGATCGGCAGCGACGCGACGCCCATGATCAGCTGCCTCTGCGTCTCGGCCTTGCGCACCCGGCTGCCGAGCAGCGCCT
Source organism: Sorangium sp. So ce327 (assembly GCF_051530205.1). Taxonomy (NCBI): domain Bacteria; kingdom Pseudomonadati; phylum Myxococcota; order Polyangiales; family Polyangiaceae; genus Sorangium; species Sorangium sp. So ce327. The sequence goes on from NZ_CP150330.1 coordinate 10,070,347, forward strand.
CCAGGAGCGTGATTCCCAGGGAGAACACGTCCGCGCGCCCGTCGAACGGCTCCCCGCGCGCCTGCTCCGGAGGCATGTACGGGAGCTTCCCCTTGAACACGCTGCTCTCGGACTGCTCGTCCGCGAGGCCCGGTATCCGCGCGACGCCGAAGTCGGTCAGGCAGACGCGGCCGTCCCGCCCGATCAGGATGTTGGACGGCGAGACGTCGCGGTGGACGACCGCGTAGCTCTGCCCTTCGTCCTCGCACAGGCCGTGCACCGCCTCGAGCGCCCTCGCCATCTCCCGGCCGATGTAGGCCACGGCGCGCGGCGAGAACGCGCCCACCTTCCTGAGCACGCGATCGAGGGCAGGGCCGTCGATGTAGTCGAGCGCGAGGTACACCGAGCCCTCGAACTCCCCGAACTCGACGAGCCGGACGACGTTCGGGTGATCGAGCCGCGCGATCACCAGGGCCTCGGCGAAGAACGACTCCCTCGCGCTCTCGCCGAGCCCCGGCCTCGGGACCAGCCGCTTCAGCGCGACGTGGCGCCGGAGGTCGGGAGGCCCCTCCTCGGCGAGCCACACCTCCCCCATCCCGCCCTTGCCCAGCATCCGGATGAGCCGGTACTTGCCGGCGAACAGCTCCGGCGGCGGATCGGACTCGGCGTTCTTGCGACGCGGGCGGGAGGCGGGCATCTCGTTGTGTGCAGCGCTCGATCTCGACTCCGTCGAGGCTAGCCCTCCTGCTCGGGGTGGAGAGGGTGCAAGCAAGGCATGCCCGATCCTACCGCCGCCCGCGCGCCGCAGGAATCACCGCGTCGATGCCCGGCGCAGATACAGCCTGCGTGGACTGGGTCCCGCCTCACCGAGAGGGCGCCGCTCACGCCTCGCTCACTCCTGCGTGTGCTCCTCGCGGATCGGCTCCCGCATGGTCGTCGCCGGGAACCACTCGAAGAAGCGGTGGATGAGCTGGCGCCGCTCGGGCTCGATGTACTCGAACACGGCGCCCCGGTCGTTGATCTCCCAGAACTCGTTGCTCGTCACGGCCAGGAGCTCGGCGCGGATGGAGCGCAGCCTGTCGGGCCGCTCGTCGCGCATGTCGCGGTAGATCTTCCGCGCGAGCGCCTCCTCACCCTTCTGCAGGTAGTACGTGGCGAGCTTGACCTGCGCCTTGCGGACGCCGCGGAGCGACGGCTCCTGCTGATCGAGCTCCGCTTCCTTGTCCACCTCGAGGAAGAGCTGGAGCAGCTCGTCCCGGGCAGGTGCGTGCAGGTCGTACGCGCGCTCGTTGACCACGCAGAGATCGAACGCGACGGTCTCGGTGAGGAACGCGAGCCCCATCGCGTGCGCCGTCTGCGCGTAGTACTTGAAATGACGCGCGATCTCGAGGACCTGATCCCCCCACCCCGCCTTGAGCAGCTCCTCCGCGAGGTAGCGGTACTGGTTCAGGTTGTTGTAGGCCGCGGCGATGTCCTTCGCGTTGAGCGACCTGCGCATGTAGGTGTTGAAGAACTTCACGACGACCGCGACGGCCGCCCGGTCTCCAGCGGCGATGGCGGTCTGCCCGATGTAGCGCGTGTCGATGGCGATGCGCGTGATGAGGTCGGGCATCGCCGTGAGCGCCTCGCGATAGACCATCAAGAACTGGCGGAGCGCCTTGTACTCGAGCCAGGTCCGCGCGGTCGACAGCTTGCCGAGCGCCTCGGCGTTCATGCTCACGAAGTCGGTGTCCTTCGCGAGGCGATCGCGGATCTGGAACCAGCGCGGATCGAGCGTCGCCTTGTGGGGCAGGTACGCGACGACGAGCTCCGACAGCGAGTCGATCGTCTTCGACGCGATCCCCTTGTCCTTCTGGTCGATCGCGTTGAGCGCCACGTCGGCGAGCTGCTCCAGCGACGAGAGCGCCGTCACCCGCCGCTCGTCGACCTCGGCCTCGTCCTCTCCGCCCGCGGGGCGCAGCGCCTGCTCGACGCCGCTCGTCTTGATCCGCCGGACCACGTTGTCGGGCTCGACGAAGTCGAACACGTACCCGAAGTAGGGCGCCATCATGAGCAGGCTCGCGGTGAGCAGCCCCATCGTGACGACGACGCCGTACGTGGGGACGAAGGCGTCCTCGGTCGAGCCGACCTCGCCGACGCGGATCGAGAAGTTGACCCACAGCGAGAACACCGCGCTGACGACGAAGAAGCCCATCACGAGCATGTTCGTCCGGTCGCGGAAGAACATCTCGGTGATCCGCGGCGTGTAACGGTTCGCGGCGAGCTGCACGATGATGGACGCGACCGTGATGACGATGCCGAGGATGGCGGCGATGACCTCGCCGATGCCGCCCATGATGTGCTCGGCGTCGCTCGGCGACATGCGCGCGAACACCTCCCAGAGCGAGAGGTGCGCGTTCTCGTGTCGCGCGACGTCGAGCAGGTGGACCACGGCGAGGGTCGCGACGCTGACGCCCAGGAGATAGGACATCGGCCGCAGCCAGATGCGGGCCACGGTCGCGCCCCTGCGACGCTGTCGTTCGGCGTCGTCTGCGGTCCGATCGGGTCTCATCAGGTGACCGCCGCTCGGTCGACCTGCTTGCCGATCCGCCTGCCCACCCGCTCCACGCTGCCCCCCACGCACCTGCTCCACGCGTCCGCCACGCCAGGCGGCGGCCCGGCTATTTCTTCTCCGGGGGGCTGTCGAGATCTTCCGCGAGGTAGCTGAGGATCACCTCGTCGAGCGACTTCTCGCTGATCAGGTCCTCACCGAAGATCGAGGCGCCCTCCGCCGGCCGGTTCGTCGCGAAGATGCTGGCCGGGCGCGAGGCCGCGTAGCGGCCGGAGCCAGGGCCGCCCGAGAAATGCTCGACCGCGACCTGGGGCGCGGGCGGCGCGACGGGCTGCTCGGGGTGGACATTGCTGTAGACCCCGGCGCCGGAGGCCGCGGACTCCGCCCGCCGCCCGATCACCGACGCAGGCGGCGGCGGGAGGTCCTGGATCTGCTGAAAGAACGGCGTCTGTGCCTCGGCTGCGGCGCGCTCCAGCGCGTCGAGATCGAGATCGATGGACGGTTGTTCGGGCTTGATCTCGGCGGGCGACGCCGGGCGTACGGCCCTGCCGGCGAGCGGGCTGGCCGCGCGCCCGCCGCCGAGCGCCTGGAGCGCGACGGGATCGAGCTCGAGCCGGGGGCGCCCGCTGCCCGAAGCGGGCGCCGGCTCGGCCGCCGGGGCGCGCGGCGCCGTGGCGAGGGGCGCGGCCGCTGGCCTTGCGGGCTGCGCGGCGGGCCTGGGCGCCGGCGTCGGCGCGGCTGCCGGCTTCGGGCGCGGCGACGCTTCAGGCATGACGGGCGGCGTGAGGGGCCGGGACGGCGGGGGCGGCTTCGGCGCGCCCGTCACCTCGGGCGACGACGGCGACGACGCCCGCGCGGGCTTGCTCGCCTCCGGATGCGACGGGGCGGGGGCGGGGCCTGCGGACACGGCGCCTGCCGACACGGGCGGGGCGGCGGTGTCGTCGAAGAGGTAGTCGAAGTGGCCGTCGCGCAGGGCGATGAACATCGCCTTGTGCTGCTCCTTCATGAGGCCGCGGACCGTCTCCGCGAGCGAGGCCTGACCGACGTGCTCCGCGTACGAGGTCTTCGTGGTCTTGAGGATGCGCCCGCCGTCGGCGAAGAGGTGCGTGATGATGTGAGGATGGCGAATGCCCGAGTCCTCAGTCTGTATGTGGAACAACCGCCCCTTGTGCCGGACGTTGTTGTTGAAGCCGAGCAAGGGCGACGGGGCTTTCACGACAGGCAATCCGAGGGTGGGGAGGTGAGGAGATCGCGCCAGCGGGGAGCGCTCGCCACGGCCGAGACTATCACAGCGCGGCGCGCCCGGAACGATTCGCAGCGCGCCGGCGTCCCTTCACGTTCCTCCGCCGCTCTTCCGCCTTCCTCCGCCGCTCCTTCACCGTCTCCGCGGTAGGGGAGCATGTCGGGGTTGGTCCTCCGCGGACCGCGCGCGGGTCGCGTCAGGGCAGACAGCGCTCCAGGTCGTCCGCAGTTCCCGCCTGGAGGGCGCACGCCACCTCCGCCTGCGTGAGGTCGGCCTCGCAGCGGACGAAGCCGCGCTCCCCGGCGGCCGCGCGCGCCATCGCGGTCCTCTCGGCCACCTGGGACGCAGCGGGCTCGGGGTTGGCTGCGCGCAGGACGAGCTCGACGTATCGATCGAGGAGCGTGGCGCACTCCTCGGCGGACGGGCGTGGAGCAACGCGGCGGAGCGCGGCGCGCCCCACAAGGATACCGAGCACCAGCAGGACGATCGCCAGGGTTGCCAGGACGTCGGTGCGGGTCGCGGGGCGCGTCACTCCAGACACGTATCGACCTGCTCCGGGGTCGTTGCCTGCCGGACGCACACCATCGCAGCGTCGGTGATGCGGCGCCCGACGCACCTGTCGATGAGCTCCTTGCCGCGGGCGTCCCGCACCGCCGCCGTGCGCTCCTCGACGAGCTTCGGGTCGACGACGTTCTGCGCCCGGAGCTCGATCTCGGCGCTCCTCCGGAAGATGGCCTCGCACTCGTCGCGGCTGGCCGGATGCCCGCACCCGGCCAGGAGCGGCAGGCCGGCGAGCAAGGCCAAGCATGGCGCGAGCCCGAGGACCCGACCCAGGTTGAGGACCCGACCCAGGTTGAGGACCCGACCCAGGTTGAGGACCCGACCCAGGTTGAGGACCCGACCCAGGTTGAGGTTGAGGACCCGACCCAGGTTGAGGTTGAGGACCCGACCCAGGTTGAGGTTGAGGACCCGACCCAGGTTGCCGGAGACCGTGGAGACGGAATACCGCCTCCTTTGAAGGGAAGTTGAGCCAGGACGGCGACGCATGGCCGCGACGATGGCGCCACGCTCGATGGGGCGCAACAAGGTCCAGCCGAAGCCGACAGCCCGTACTGGCGCACGGCCAACCCCAGCCGGCACCCAGCCGTCGTCCACGACCGGCCACCTGCCAGCCATGTGGCCCGAGTCAAGATGGAATCGTCGCGTATTGCTGGAACGCGTGTGCAGGTCTGTTAGGATTGCTTTCTGTGCGCAAGGCGAGCGAGCACGGTGACAGCGTGGGCGGCGCTCGATCCGTCCGTACGGGCCCCGGGGGTACGCGGCGACGCACGAAAGCGACGGCGCAGTCCGTTGCGGGCAGCGGGAATGACGCTGGCCCCAATCCTCCACGAGAGAAACGGCCGAGCAAGGCGCCGCGACGGCGCGCGCCCGCGGCGGCGCTGACCGCGGAGGAGATGCTGCGGCGCGCGCTGGGCGCGGCGACCCCGCGGTCGCGCGCCCTCTGGGCGCGGCGGGGCCTGTCGCTCCGGGGGCCGCTCGACAGGACGACGCAGGCCATGCTGCTGCGGCAGCTCTACCTCGCGTATTTCGAGACACGCCGCTTCGAGCGGGCAGCCGAGGTGGCGGAGCAGATCCTGGCGCTCGACGTGCTGAGCGACGTCGCCCACCAGGACGCGGCGCGCGCGAAGCAGGCCCTCGGGGACATCGAGGGGGCCGTCGGGCACCTCCGGCTGGCGGCGCGCACGGGGCCGGCGAGCCGGAGGGCGTTCCACTGGTGGACGCTGGGCAGCGTGTATCACCTGGCACGCCGGTACGACGAGGCGATCGGCGCGCTCACGCGCGCGGCGCGCTGGGGCACGCGGGACAAGCCGCTCTACCAGGGGCACCTCGCCGTCGTGCAGTGCGAGAGCGGCCAGCCGGTGGAGGGGCTCGGCGCGCTGATCGATCGGCTCTCGGAGGTGCCGGCGGGCCAGGGTTACGGCCGGTTCGTGCTCGGGCAGATGGCCTACTTCGACCAGCGCTGGGACGAGGCCAAGAAATACCTGGAAGCCTTCGTCCAGCGGAGCACCTCGGGGAGGGCCGCGGTCGCGATCGCGCTCGGCGCGGAGATCGAGGCGGCGCGCCGGACGCTCGCGTCCCTCGCGGAACGCTGATGCCGGCCTGAACGGACGGCGGCCCGCCGCACGACCCCGATCGCTTTGCTATAGAACCTTCGTGATGACCGCTTCGACTCGTTTCAAGGCAAGCGCCGGCGCCGCACCGGCGGGTGTCCGACGCGGCGCGCGCGGCGCGCTCGGACGCGCGCTCCCGGCGCTGGCCGCGCTCTCCGCGCTCGCGTCCCCGGCGATCGCGCTGGCCGGCGATGAGCGCGATCTCTTCACCCGCGGTCTGGAGGCCGGCCCGCTCTTCGCCGCGCTCGCCGCCCTCGGGGGCGGGCTGCTCACGTGCCTGACCCCCTGCGTGTACCCGATGATCGCCATCACGGTGAGCATCTTCGGGGCGCGGGAGGCGAAGTCCCGGCGCGAGGCGATGCTGCTCTCGACGAGCTTCGTGCTCGGGATCGTCGTGCTCTTCACGACGATGCTCGTGGCCGCGGCGCTCACGGGCAGCCTGTTCGGCGGCGTGCTCTCGAACAGGTGGGTCATCGTCGGCATCGCGGCGGTGTTCATCGCGCTCTCGCTGTCCATGTTCGGCGCGTTCGAGATGACGCTGCCGGACACCCTGATGCAGCGGCTCTCGCAGGTCGGGGGCATCGGCTACGGCGGCGCCTTCCTGCTCGGTCTCGTGAGCGGCCTCGTCGCCGCGCCGTGCACCGGGCCCGTCCTCACGGGCATCATCCTCTGGATCGGGAAGACCCAGAACGTCGGCCTCGGCGCGCTGGTCGGCGCCACCTTCTCCCTCGGGCTCGGCCTGCCGTTCTGGCTCGTCGGCGCGTTCGCGTTCGCGCTGCCGAAGGGCGGCAAGTGGATGCTGGGGGTGAAGTCGTTCTTCGGGATCGTGATGATGGTCGTCGCGCTCTATTTCCTGAAGACCACCTTCCCGGCGCTGTCGTCGCTCGCGCAGCCCACGCCGCAGTTCATGGCCGTCATGGCGGGCCTCGTCGCGGTCGGCCTCGCGCTCGGCGCGGTGCACCTCTCCTGGGACGACGGCGGCGCCGGCGTGAAGGCCCGCAAGGGGGTCGGGATCGCGCTCACGGTGGCCAGCAGCTTCCTGCTCGTCGCGAGCCTGGATCTGCCGAAGCTCGCCTCGACCGTCCCGTCGGCCGTGGCCGGCGAGGCCGTGTCGCCGCAGCTCACGTGGCTGCACGAAGAGCCGGTGGCCGTCTCCAAGGCGAAGGCGGAAGGGCGCCCGCTGCTCGTGGACTTCACCGCGGAGTGGTGCGGCGCCTGCAAGCAGCTCGCGAAGGAGACCTTCTCGGATCCCCGCGTCATGGCCAAGGCGGCGCACTTCGTCGCCGTGAAGGTCGACGCGACGGACGACGAGGATCCGCAGATCGACGCGGTGAAGGGCAAGTACAAGGTCGTCGGCCTGCCCACGGTGGTGCTGTACGACTCCACCGGGGCCGAGCGGAAGCGCTTCAACGACTTCGTCGGCCCGGACGTGTTCCTGGCCGCGCTCGAAGGCATCCAGTAGCGCGCTGCGCCTGGCAGCAGCGCGCCGCACACGCCGTCGGCATGGCTCAGGAGGACCGAACGCCGCGAGGGGGGAGCGACGGGCGCCGCGCCCATCGCGGCCAGGCCGCCACGAACATGCGCTCCTTCCTGCTCGCCGCCCTCGCGCTCTGCGCCCTGCTCGTCGCAGGCTGCGGCGCTGCGGGTCCCACCACCGGCACCGTGGTGTTCGGGGTGACGAGCGAGCTCCGCGCAGGCGCCGACGTCGACCTGCTGCGCGTCGTCCTGCGGGCCGGCGGAGACGTGGTCCACGAGGACGCGCTGGCGCAGAAGAACGGCCAGCTGTTCTTCCCCCGGGAGTTCTTCTTCAGCGATCTCGAGGATGGCACGGCCGTGGAGATCTCCCTGGAGGCGTTCGGAGCGGAGGACGCCGAGAGGCCGCTGCTCACCCGCACCGCGTCGACCCGGGTGATCGGCGGCCGCACGCTGCTGCTCCGGGTGCGCCTCGAGCGGGAGTGCGTCGTCGCGCCCGAGGCGGCCACTTGCCCGGCGCCGCAGACCTGCGTGGCCGGCGGCTGCAGCGCCCCCGACGTGGATCCCCGGCAGCTCGAGCCCTACAGCACCTCGTGGAACGCGGGCGCGGAGCCGGACGTCTGCAAGCCGGCCGCCGGGGGCGAGCCGGTCGTCATCGTCGGGGAGGGGCAGGCCGACTACTTCCCGCTCGATGACCTCGACGAGGTCCAGGTGGAGGCTGGACCTCAAGGCGGCTACCACATCTTCGTCGCCATCCGGCTCAAGAACCTGCGCCGATCCGGCTCGCTCACCGTGGTGAACGGCATCGTGCCCGAGCTCGGCTATGCGATCGAGCCGCTCGAGGTCATCTTCACCCTGGATCCCGACGAAGGCGGCTTCTGCACGCTCGCCGGGCTGCGGTTCCGGCTGGATGGCGAGCGGAAGATCGAGGAGCTGCTCGGGAAGGTCGTGGAGGTCGAGGTGACGGTGACCGATCCCGACGGAGACGCCGGCACCGGCAGGCGCGCGGTGACGCTCTCGCAGACCATCCTGTAACCCTGCAGCGCGCGGGCGCCCTGCGCAGGCGGAGGCGCGCGGGGCTCACTCGCGCGCAGCGCGCCACCGCGTCATCCAGCCGCCGGTGAGCAGGTCGAGGGACGCCTCCGCTTCGAGCGCCGCGAGCGTCGCGGCGCGGTGCTCCTCGGGGCTCTGGCCCGGATCGGCCGCGAGCGCGACGGCGCGCTGCCATGCGAAGAGCAGCTCGAGGACGCGCGCCGTGAGCTTCGCTTGCAGCTCGGCGCGCTCGCGGCGGAGGCGCTCCAGCGCGATCTCCTCGTCGGCGAAGACGATCCGGTCGAGCCGCCACGTCGCGCGCGCCTCGAGCCACAGGCTCGTGCCGCCGGACGCCGTCCTTCGCGCCGGATCGTACTCCGTGGGGGCCAGGCTCTCCGCTTCATCGACGAGCCGAGAGACGCGGAGCCGGAGCTCCGGGAAGAGCGACGACGTCCGCGCGCGCGACGCGATCGCGTCGATGCGCGCCTCGGGATCGAGGAGGCGGGATCGCCGCAGCGCCGCCTCGACGATCGCGCGGGCCATCGCCGGCGTGACCCGCACCGGCAGCGGGAGCGGCGGTTCGGCCTCGGCTGGCTGCGCGGATGGAGGCGGCTCCGGGAGCTCGATCTCCGGCGCCGCGCGCGGCGGGCTCGGGGTCGCCGGGGCAGGCTTCAGCCGAGGCGCCGCGGGTTCGGCGACGGCGGACGGTGGAGACGGCGCGCCAGCGCGGGCGGATAGCCGCTCGAGGGGGATGCTTGCGAGCAGCATGCCGGTGAGGGAGCGCTCGCCCCCTTCGAGCCGCGCGATCCCGAGCTCCACCGCGAGCCAGAGCGGCTGAGCGCTGCCCGGGGACGCAGCCCAGAGCTCGTGCGGCGCGGTGTCGAGGCGGTCCACGCGCGGGTCGAGCGCCGTGGGCTCGTCGTCGAAGGGGAGCTCGGCGCGCGCCTGCCGGGTGAACAGGGCGCAGGCGAGCGCGCCGAGGAGGAAGAGAGCGGAGCTTGCGATGGATCGGTGGTTCGGGTGCACGCGAGGTGGGTCGACCGCCGCACGTCGCGAGTTGCGTGCGCCGGGTCGACTCGCGAGTTGCATGCGCCGGGTCGACCAGGTCGCTCAGCGGCCCCGGGAAGGCGGGCGCGCCCGGGTGGCGAAGCTCCGCCAGAGCTCCGCTCCACCGCCCAGGGATCGGCCCCGATCGGCGCCAGGGCGCGGCCCGCCACCTGGGGAGAGGCCTCGCTCCACGCTCGTGCGCCGGAGCGCCTCGCTGGCGTGCGGTCCCGCGCTCCTACCTCCGCCCCGGAGCAGCTCGCTCGAACCGCCGCGGGTCGCCGCGACCGCCTGCGCGATCGCCTCCGGCGTCGGCGCCGTTCCTGACGGGAAGCGGGCTGGCCCCTCGTTCGAACCGCCGCGGGTCGCCGCGACCGCCTGCGCGATCGCCGCCGGCGTCGGCGCCGTTCCCGAGGAGAAGCGCGCCGGCGCCTGGTCGGGCAACGCGAGCGTCGGCTCCACGACGAGCGTCGCGCCGCGCCCAGCCGCGACCGCCTCGAGGCCGTGAGGCGCGGCCGCTCGGACAGCCTCGGCGGCCACGTCGCCGATCGCGGCCGGCGCAGCAGGCGCCACGTCACTGCCCGTGATGACCGCCGCCGCAGCCGCCTCGACCTCTGCGTCACCGCTGGCGACCGGCGCGCTCGACGCCGGAAGCGCCGTGGTCACCGAGCCTCCGCTCGCGCCGACCACGACGACAGGCTCGCCGTGCTCTCCCCTGGCATCGGGGATCGACAGTGACGCCGTCCCCGCTGCGATCAGCGCCGGGGATGCGGCATCACTGACGCCGCCCTCGAGGTGCCGCTCCGCGACGTTCATCGCCGCAGTGGGGCTGCCCGGCGGGATCTCGCTCGTCAGTTCCGGCGCAAAGGCCGGTGGCTCCTCCGAGGTCTCGCCCGTCAGCGCTGGCGCAGAGGCTGGAGGCTCCTCCGAGGTCTCACCGGTCAGCGCTGGCGCAGAAGCTGGTGGCTCCTCCGCGGACGATCTGGGCGAAGCCGGCAACGCGCGTGGCACAGCGACCTCGAGGCCGACCGCGAAAGGCTCGAACACCTCGCCGGCGAGCCAGCCCGTGCACATACGGAGGTTCGCGCCGGACGGGATGTCGCGCACGAACATGTCCCCGAAGAGCGCGTCGATGGCGAGATCCCGCTGCTCGACCACGGGCCGCTCCCAGCTCGGGAGCACCGCGACGACGCGGATTGCGAGCTGCCCTTCCGGGCGACGCGCCCGCGCTCGCGCGAGCGTCCTGGGACGCACTTCCCAGTAGAGGTAGATCGTCTCGTGATCGACCGCGATGCCGACGATCTCGTCGACGTCATACCGCGCCGGGACCTCCGCCCGCTCGTCGCGCAAGGCCGCCGCAAGACCCAGCACCACCCCAGCGGCGACGGGCGACGCCGTCGCTCCGGCACCTGCTGGTGAAGGATCTCGCGGAGGCTGCACCGGAAGGCCACCAGGCGCTCCGGCAACGGGTCCGGGCTCCCCCTGGTGCTCGCTCGCGATGGCGGCCCCGCGTGGCTCGGTCGCGCCATCGTCTCGCTTGAACGGAGCAGGGGAAGCCTCCGCGGCGGCCGCGTCCGCATCCCCCGCGCCCGCGCCCGCATCCTCCGCGCCCGCGCCCGCATCCTCGGCGGCTGCGTCCGCATCCTCCGCGCCCGCATCCTCCGCGTCCGCATCCTCCGCGCCCGCATCCTCCGCGTCCGCATCCTCCGCGTCCGCGTCCCGCGCTTCCACGCCTGCCCCCTGCCCGCGTGGCGCGCTCTCGATCAGCCTCTCCCGGAGCCGCCGCGCGTCCTCGTCCTCCGGCGCTCGCGCGAGGATCTCGTCGAGCATCGCGATGGCGCGGTCCGTGTGCCCCTGGGACGCATAGATCTCGGCGAGCGTCGTGGTGGACCGCGGCGGCGGCGGAGGCGGGGGCGGCGGCCACTGCTCCGGCGGCGCCTCGCCGCGCAGCGCGCGCGCGGTCTCCGGCATGTGCAGGCCCCGCTCGACCACGCGCGAGAGCAGATCGCGCGCCCGCCCGAGGAAGCCGCGGAGGCGGGCCCGCTCCGGCTCGCTCTGCGCGGTGCGCGCCACGATCTCGTCGATGAGCTCGGCCTTCGTGAGCAGGCGCGGCCGGGGCACCCCGAGCCCCTCGGCGCGCGCTATCAGCTCCTCCCGCGTCAGCCCGTCGAGCTCCCGGCGCTCCATCGCCGCCGACGCTACCACATCCGACGCTCGCTCACCCTCGCCGGACCGCTCAGCGAAACGCCCCCTCCGCCGCCGGATCCGCGCTGAGCGACGCGAGCCGCGCGCGCGCCGCCTCGGCGTCTCGCGCGATCTGCGCCTTGAGCTCCGGCAGCCCGGAGAACCGCCGCTCCTCGCGCAGCCGGGCGATCAGGTGCACGCGCAGCGCCGCGCCGTAGAGATCCTCGTCGACGTCGAAGAGGTGCACCTCGAGGTTCGGGCGCGCCTGCCTCGACGCCTCGACCGTCGGGCGGACCCCGAGGTTGGCCACGCCGCGCGCGAGCGCGATGGCGCGGCCCGACGAGGTCACCCGATCGACGAGCGTCGCGTACACGCCGAACGGCGGGAGCGCCTCGTCGATCTCGTCGATGTTGCAGGTGGGGAAGCCGATCGTCCGGCCCCGCCTCGCCCCTTGCGCGACGACGCCGGACAGCATGTGCGGGCGCGACAGCATCCGCTCGGCCGACTCGAGATCCCCGCGCGCGAGGGCCGCTCGGACGCGGGTGCTCGACCACGCCCCCTCGGCGTCGCCGACGAGCGGGTGTGATCGCGTCTCGAAGCCGAGATCCTCGCCGAGGCGCCCGAGCGTCGTGAAGTCGCCGGCGCGCCCGCGGCCGAACCGGAAGTTCGCGCCGACCAGGACGACGCGCGCCGCGAGCCGATCGAGCAGCACGCGCCGCACGAACTCCTCCGGCGTCTGGGCCGCGAACGCGCGGTCGAACGTCACCGCGTCGACCCGGATCGCCGGCTGCACGCGCTGGATGAGCTCGATCTTGCGCGGCAGCGCCGTCAGCGTCGCCGGCGGGGTCCGGCCGAGGACGCTCGCGGGGTGCGGCGCGAACGTGAGCGCCACCGGCTCGAGCCCCCGCCGCTCCGCGTCCAGCGCCGCGTCGGCGAGCAGCGCCTGGTGCCCCAGATGAACGCCGTCGAAATTGCCGATGATCACCAGGCTGCCCCGCGGCCCGGCCGCGGCGCGCCCGCCCTGCCCGGAAGCGGCGGCAGCAAAATACTCCACGGCCGCTACCTAGCCCGAAGCAGCGCCGAACGAAATGCGGGTGGACGCAGGCGAGAACGCAGGTGAGCGCAGCGCCGCTCGTCACGATACGCACGTACAGCCAAGCGATCGCTGTACAGAGTCGCTTGACGTGCCCATGTCCGACTGATAGAGCCGCGCTCCCCTAAATGGGCTGGAGGCGCGCCGTGTTCAAGAGAGTCAGTATCTTCTCCGGCAACGCCAATTTCCCGCTTACCCAGGAAATCTGTCAGGTCCTGGAGCAACCGATGGGGAAGTCGCGCGTGTCGCGCTTCTCGGACGGCGAGACGTTCTGCGTCATCCAGGAGAACGTCCGAGGCGTCGACACCTACGTCGTGCAGCCCACCTGCTCGCCGGTCAACGACAGCGTGATGGAGCTCCTGATCATGGTCGACGCGCTCCGCCGCGCCTCGGCCGGATCCATCACGGCGGTCATCCCCTACTACGGTTATGCCAGGCAGGACCGGAAGGTCGCGCCGCGGACGCCGATCACCTCGAAGCTCGTCGCCGACCTCATCGTCGCCGCCGGGGTGAACCGGATCGTCGCGCTCGACCTGCACGCCGGGCAGATCCAGGGGTTCTTCAACATCCCGTTCGACCACCTGTTCGCGATGCCGGCGCTGCTGGAGCACCACCTCCGCGAGCACTACGGCAAGGACGTTGTCATCGTCTCCCCGGACGCGGGCGGCGTGGAGCGGGCCCGCGCCTACTCGAAGCGCCTCCAGGGCACGCTCGCGATCATCGACAAGCGCCGCGAGCGGGCGAACGAGAGCGAGGTCATGAACATCATCGGCGAGGTGGCCGGCAAGCACTGCCTCATCCTCGACGACCTCATCGACACCGCTGGCACCCTGGTGAACGCGGCCAACGCCCTGATGAAGCAGGGCGCCAAGAGCGTCGCCGCCTGCGCCACGCACCCGGTCCTGTCCGGGCCGGCGGTCGAGCGCATCAAGGACTCGCCCCTCACCGAGGTCGTTGTGACGAACTCGATCCCGCTCTCGGACGAGGCGAGGGCCTCCGGTAAATTCAAGGTCGTCTCGGTGGCGCGGCTGCTCGCCGAGGCGATCCGCCGCATCCATCACTCGGACTCGGTGAGCTCGCTCTTCGTCTGACCGGCCGCGCGCGTTCGGCGGCGGGACGCACCGGCGACGCAGGTCGCCCGCGCACCCTCGCCAGGACACACCAGAGAACTCACAAAAGACACAAAACGCGCCCTCCGTCGACGAAGGCTCGACTTCCTCTTCTCCGTTCTGCTATAGCGCCGCACCCTACGCCGGGGTCGAACCGCGCACCGCGGACCCCCGGATCACTTCTGGAGCCGTCGTCATGGACATCATCAAGCTCAACGCCACGAGGCGCGAGGATAGCGGCAAGAGCGCGTCGAGCCGCCTGCGCCGCGCCGGACAGATTCCCGCCATCGCCTACGGGCGCGAGCTCGCGCCGCAGTCGGTCGCCATCTCGCCGAAGGCGCTCCTTCAGGTGCTCGGCTCCGATCACGGCAAGAACTCCGTGGTCGAGCTGGCCATCGAGAACGGCCAGACGCTCACCGTCATGGTGCGCGACTACGACTACCACCCCATCTCGCGGGAGCTCGTCCACGCCGACTTCATCCAGGTGAAGCTCGACCAGCCCGTCGACGTGCAGATCCCCTTCCGCTGCGTGGGCAAGCCGAAGGGCGTGGTCACCGGCGGCGTGCTCCAGCAGATCTTCCGCACGATCCCCGTGCGCTGCCTGCCGGAGAAGATCCCGTCGTTCGTCGAGATCGACGTGACCGAGCTCGACCTGGGCGACTCGTACAAGGCCAGCGGGCTGAAGCTGCCGGAGGGCGTGAAGACGCTCCTCGCGGACGACCAGACGATCGCCGTCGTCAACGCGCCCGAGAAGGCTGGCCCCGAGGAAGAGGCGAAGCCCGCCGCCGGCGCGCCTGCCGCTGGCGCGGCCGCTGCGCCTGCCGCTGGCGCGGCCGCTCCCGCGAAGGGCGCGGCGGCCCCCGCGGGCGGCGACAAGAAGGACAAGAAGTAATCCGGGAGCGGGCCGCCTCGCGCCTCCGCACCGCGAGGCGCGCGCGGCCCGCCCTGCCCCGCTCCTCACCTGCCTCGCCTACCTCACCTGCCCCATTCCAGGGACTCAGCAGAACCAGCTCGTCATGCTGCTCGTGGTCGGCCTGGGGAACCCCGGCAAGGAATACGCTGCTCACCGGCACAACGTCGGCTTCATGGCCATCGACGCGCTGGCCGACGAGGTCCGGGCCGATCCGTTCCGCGAGAAGTTCTCGGGCGTCCACGCGCGGGCAGAGATCGCCGGACAGCAGGCGATCCTGCTCAAGCCGATGACCTACATGAACGAGTCGGGGCGCAGCGTGCAGCCGGCGATGGCCTTCTTCAAGGTCGCGCCCTCCGAGCTGATCGTGCTCCACGACGAGCTCGACCTGCCGTTCGGCACGGTTCGCCTCAAGGTCGGCGGCGGGCACGCGGGGCACAACGGGCTTCGCTCGATCATCTCGCACGGCGGGACGGGCAACTTCGGGCGCGTCCGCCTCGGGGTAGGACGGCCGCCGGCGGGTTTCCGGGGCGAGGTCGCGGATTACGTCCTGTCGGGGTTCGACGCCGTCGAGCGCGCGAGCCTGCCCGACTGCTTGAAGCAAGCTGTCCAAAGTGTGCTAGAAGTCGCCGCCCGCGGCTTCGAGGCCGCGATGAACGTCCGAAACACCCGGCCCAAGCCGGGCAAGAGGCAGAAGGGCGAGGGGGATGGGTCGACGGATCCAGCCCCCGCCGCGAAGGAAGGGAAGGGTCCCCTCCCCCCGACGCAGAAGCCCTGATCCTCTACGGGACAGCCTGCCGAGCTCGCCGGTGCGTCGCTCGACAGGCTGTTCCTTTCCTCGCTCCGGGGCGCCGCCCCGGGGCCATTGGCCGAGAGGGAAGACTGAATGAGCCGACAGGTAACGGCGCCCGGGCGCGCCAGAGAGTACGAAACGATCTACATCCTGCGACCTGACATCGACGCCGACGGCGCCGAGCGGATCGGGTCGCGCCTCGCCGAGGTCGTCGGCCGCGAGTCGGGCCGGCTGACCAAGGTCGAGACCTGGGGGCGCCGCCGCCTCGCGTACGACATCGCCAAGCACCGCCGCGGCGTTTACGTGTACCTGAAGTACCTCGGGGGCGGGAAGGTCGTCTCCGAGATCGAGCGCAACCTGCGCCTCTCCGACGGCGTGCTGAAGTACCAGACGGTGCTCGTGCGCAACGACGTCGAGGTCGAGGGCGTCACGATCGCCGACGAGGACGTGAAGTTCGAGCGCCTCGAGCTCACGCCGCTGGAGGACGACCGCGACGATTCGCGCGAGCGCCAGCTCGGCCTGATCGAGCCGGAGCGCCGCATCGACCGGAGCTCCGAGCAGGCCCCGGCGGGCGATCTCGACGATGCCGAAGAGGCTGAGGCGGAAGGCGCCGCCGACGAGGAGGAGAGCTGAGCTATGAACGGCCGCAACAACGACATGGGCCGCAACGGCGGCGCTGACTACGACGATCGCGACTTCGGGCGCACGCCCGACCTGAACGCCGACGCCCCTGGGCGCCGCCGCACGGGCCGGAAGCGCGTCTGCCGCTACTGCGCGGACAAGGCGCTGGTCATCGACTACAAGGACCCGCAGGCGCTCAAGTACTTCATCTCGGAGCGCGGCAAGGTCGTCCCGCGCCGCATCAGCGGCAACTGCGCGCGCCACCAGCGCAAGGTGACCCTCTCGATCAAGCGCGCGCGCAACATCGCGCTCTTGCCGTTCACCGTCACGGCGTAGGAGGTCGATCATGGCAACCCACATCCATGTGGTCCTCACGGAGGACCTCCACAACGTCGGCAAGAGCGGCGAGCTCGTGAAGGTTCGCCCTGGCTTCGCGCGCAACTACCTCATCCCGCGCGGCCTCGCGGTGGGCGCCACCGCCGAGAACGTGTCCCGCATCGAGCACGAGAAGCGGGTCGCCGAGTCGCGCGCCGCGAAGACGCGCTCCGAGGCGGAGCAGCTCGCGTCCAAGCTCAACCAGGTCAAGCTCACGATCAACCGCCCGGTCGGCGAGGGCGACAAGCTGTACGGCTCGGTCACGGCGCGCGACATCGAAGAGGCGCTCGCCGCGCAGGGCTTCAGCGTCGACCGGCGCCGCATCGAGACCGACGCGATCAAGTCGCTCGGCGCCCACCCCGTCGTGATCCGCCTCGCCCCGTCCATCACGGCGTCGGTCGAGGTCACGGTCGCCGCCAAGTAGCGCAGCGCCAGGGAGCGCGGCTCGACCCGCGCTCCCGCGCTTCCCCTCCCCTCTCCAGCCGCACCCGCGCGCCCCCTTGGGCCGCGCCCCCGCGGCCCCCTTCAGCCGCACTCGCGCGCCCCCGCGGCCCCCCTTCAGCCGCGCTTCCGCCTCACCCACGCCCGCGCGACGTCGTGCCCCCGCGCCACCGCGCGCAGCATGAGCGCCGCGTCGCCCCACTGCGCTCGCTCCTCCCAGACGAGGCTCGCCAGCATCCCGGCGCAGAAGGCGTCGCCCGCGCCCGTCGGATCGTGCGGACGCACCGTGCGCGGCGCGACGGCGCGCTCGCCCCCGGGGCCGAGCAGGAGCGTCTGCCGCGCGCCATCGGTGACGACCAGCGTCGCCTCGGGGCGGAGGCGCTCGCGGAGCGCACGCGCCGTCGTCCCCAGCACGTCGAGATCGCCGGCGCTGCACTTCACGAGGTCCGCCTGCCCGAACAGGCGGAAGCAGCCGCGCACGCCTGCGCCGGCGTCGGAAACCGGCGCGGCGCCGGCCTCCGCGCCGGGAACGGACGCGGCGCGCTCGGCACGCGGCCACATCCGCGGGCGCGCGTTGACGTCGACCGAGACGGCGCACCCTTCGCGGCGAGCGCTCGCGGCTGCCCGCGCGAGCGCGCCGCTCGCCCCGCGCACCGGCGCGATCCCGGTGAAGTGCACGACCCGGGTCTGCCATCGTTCCGGCAGCGCTGCAGCGAGCGCCTGCGCCTCGCTCTCGCCCTGCCTGTACCCGGCGAAGCGCGCCTCGCCGCGCTCGATCGCCACGAGCATGAGGCCTGTGCGCGCCGCGCTCAGCGAGAGCCGTCCCACGTCGATGCCGGCCGCCGCGACCTCATCCCTCAGCCCGCGCCCCATCGCGTCATCGCCCAGCGCGGCGCACAGCCCCGAGCGTATCCCGAGCCGGACGAGCGCCGTCGCGGTGTTCACCGCCCCGCCCCCCGGCACACGGCGCAGCAATTTCGCTTGCTCGAGCGGAATGCCTTCGGGCGCATAGAGATCCCACAGCGCTTCACCGACGCAGACCACCTCGGCGGGCTCAATCCTTGTATGGCGTGTTTTGTGATCCACAATGGCGGCTCCCCGCGATGGCTCACGCCGAGGCGCGAAGCGTCATCGCAGCTGAGTCAAGCGCGAAAAGAAATGCCGATGAGACCGGGGTTGCTCAATTTCCATACCGCGCCGCCAGCGGCAGCGCCTCGCCGCGAGGACCCTCAGCAGCGACCGCCGAGGAGGCCTCCGCGAAAGCGTCCGAGCAAGCCGCCGAGCCTGCCTCCGACGATGCTTCCGACGATGGAAAAGCGCCCCCTCGACGTGGAACCTGCATTGGGATGCCGACCGCACGAACGCTCACTGCAATGCAAACAGAAACCCTTCTCAGGGCTGCCCATGTTCTGGTAGACGGAAATCGACCCTGCACCCGACGCCCCGGAGGAACGTTTCCTCTCCGGGGCGTCGCCCATTTCGGCACCTGTGGAAAAGCTCGGGGCGGGATGGGGGGAATCGGTGGGGAGGAGAAGCACGGATGATGAGAATGATGGAGCGCCGGGGCCAGCGGCCTCAGAGGATCGAGCCTCCCATCGTCGCCGGACGCGTGCCGCCGCACGACCTCGACGCCGAAGCGGCGGTGCTCTCCGCCATCCTGCTGCACCGCGACGCGCTCGATCGGGTGCTCGAGATCCTGAAAGCGGACCACTTCTACAGCGAGGCGAACAGCCGCGTCTATGAGGCCGCGCAGGAGCTCGCGGCCGCCGGCACGCCCATCGACATCGTCTCGGTCGCGTCGTGGCTGCGCGACCGGGAGCGCCTTGCCCAGGTGGGCGGCGCGGCGTACCTCGCCCAGCTCGCGGACGCGACGCCCGCGGTCGCGCACGTCGCGGCGCACGCGCGGGTCGTCTACGAGAAATGGCGCGTGCGGCAGCTCATCGCCACGTGCCAGCGCGTCGCGGCCGAGGGGTACGGCGACGTCGGGGTGGTGCAGGAGTTCATCGACGGCGCCGAGCAGGCGGTCTACCAGCTCGCGCGCACGCCCCAGGGGACGGCGACCCAGCCGATCGCCCAGGTGCTCAAGGCCGCGTTCGAGCAGATCACCGCCGCCGCCGAGCGCGGCGACCGGATCACCGGCATCTCGACCGGGTACGAGAAGCTCGACGCCAAGACGGCCGGCCTGCACGACGGCGACCTCTCGATCATCGCCGCCCGCCCCGGCATGGGCAAGACGTCCTTCGTCCTCAACCTCGCCGTGAACGTGGCGTCGCCGCGCACCGTGAGCTCCCCAGGGCCCGACCAGTCGGGGCACGGCGTCGAGCGGCACGACCCCGGCTTCGGCGCCGCCGTCTTCTCGCTCGAGATGCCCCGCGAACAGCTCGCGACACGTATGGTCTGCAGCGAGGGCCGCGTCGACGTCGGCAAGCTCCGCCAGGGCTTCCTGCAGCCCGACGACTGGCGCCGCCTGACGGAGGCCGCCTCGTTCCTGTCCACCCTGCCCATCTGGATCGACGACACGCCGGCCATCTCCTTGCTCGAGCTGCGCGCCAAGGTGCGGCGCATCCAGGCCGAGTACGACCGGCCGCCCAGCGACGGCAGCTCGGGCCGGCGCATCGGGCTCATCGTCATCGACTACCTGCAGCTCATGAAGGGGCGGGACGGCGTGAGCAGCCGCGAGCAGGAGATCAGCGAGATCTCCCGCGGGCTCAAGCAGCTCGCGAAGGAGCTCAAGGTGGCGGTCATCGCGCTCTCCCAGCTGAACCGCGCCGTCGAGACCCGGACCACCAAGGACAAGCGCCCTCAGCTGTCGGATCTCCGCGAGTCGGGCGCGATCGAGCAGGACGCCGACAACATCATGTTCATTTACCGCGACGAGTACTACAACCCGGAGACGACCAACCACAAAGGCATCGCCGAGATCATCGTCGCCAAGCAGCGCAACGGGCCGACGGGCAAGGTGCTCACGCGGTTCACCGCCTCGTGCACCCGGTTCGACAACCTCGCGCCCGGCGACTACCCGGAGATGGTCGACGACGAGTAGGCTGCGGCGCACGCCATGTCCGCCTGGTACGTCCCTGCCCTCCTCGCTGCGCTCTGCATGGCCGGTCATTACCTGATGCTGCGCGCGGCGGCAGGGCGGATAGGAGACGTCCTTGGCGCGCTGTGCCTCGAGGGCACCGCGGCCGTCGGGATCCTCATCTTCTTCCTCATCCGCCCGGGCGCGGAGACGCCTCCGTCGGCCCAGGGGGTGCTCTGGGCCTGCGCCGCCGGCCTGTGCATCAGCGGCGTCGCGACGCTCACCTTCATGGCGCTCCGCATCGGCGGTCCGGTGACCGCGACGGGGCCGATCGTGTTCGCCGGCGGCATCACGATCGCCGCGCTCTTCGCGCCGCTGCTCTTCGGCGAGGTGTTCACCGCACGCCGGGCGCTCGGCGTCGGCCTGGGGCTCGCCGCCCTCTTCGTCCTCGCCACCGAGCGCTCCTGACCCAAGGCGCGCCGCGGCCGCGCATCGGAGTCGGAAGAGGATCGATGACCCGCTCGCCCGAGTGCCCCCGCACCCCCGGAAGCCCCGCGGAGCGCGCGGCGCGCCACGCCCTCCGTTCGGCGCGCCTCTTCGCGCTCGCGCTCGCTTCCGCGACCTGCGCGCCGCCCGTGCAGGGCGGCAGCGTCGTCGTGTCCTCCGGCGCTGTCGAGCGCCTCGGCATGCTCTGCCGGTGGGGCCGCGGCGGCGCGGAGCAGGGCGATCTCTGCCCCAGGGACGGCGGCGCCGCGCAGCCGGCGCGCGTCCGGCGGATCGCGGGGCCCGCGGACGCGCTCTCCGGTCCGCTCGCGGCGGGGCGGCCCGGCGACTACGTGCTCGAGAACGACGAGATCGCCGTGGTCGTCGATCAGCCCGGCCCCGGGGCTGGCCTCGCCGAGAGCGGCGGCAACCTCATCGACGCGGCGGACGCGCGGGCGCGCCGCGACGAGCTCGGGCAGATCGTCACGCGGCTCGGCGCGCCGCCGCGGCAGGTGATCTACCGCGACATCACGACGGGCAGCGGCGAGGACGGCGCCGCCTGGATCGAGGCGCGCGGCGAGGTGCGCGGCCGCGATCTCGCCGTCGGCGCGCTCTCCGTCACCACCCGCTACACGCTCCGACCGCGTGACCGGGCGGTCATGATCACGACGTCGCTCCGGAACGACGGCGACCGCCCGCTCGAGGCGCTCGATCTCGGCGACGTCGTCCACTGGGGCGCGGCGGAGCACGTCGCGCCCGGCGTGGCGCCGGGGCTCCGCGGCGAGCACGAGGCGCCGTACCTGGCCGGCGTCGGGACCGGCGTCGCGTACGCGCTCGCCCCGGTGAACGGCGCGGCGGTCCGCGCGCGGAGCGGCGAAGGCTTCAGCGACGTGACGTTCGCTCGGCAGGCCGCGCTGCCGCCCGGCGGGCGCGCCGCGTACCAGCGGATCCTCGCGATCGCGCCGCGCGGCGACTCGCTCGCCGTCGCGACGGAGCTCTTCTTTCTCGGCGGCGGCGCGCCCGGCGGCGTCGCGCTCGAGCTCGTGGACGGCCGCGGCGCGCCGCTCCCGCCCCTCGCCGGCAAGGCGACGCTGACGCCGCTCGCCGAGGACGGCGCCGCGCCGCCCGCCGCCGCGCTCGATCTGTGGTTGCGAACCGGCGACAGCGCGCCGCTCGCCGCCGAGGCGCCGCCCGGCCTCTACCTCGTCGGCTTCGAAGGGAGCGGCCGCCGCGCGCTGGGGAGCGCGCGGATCCGGATCCGCGCCGGCGAGATCGCCCCCGCGCGGCTCACGCTCTCCGGCGCCGGCCGGCTCTACCTCGGGGTGCACGAGGGCGGCGCCTCCGCGCCCGCCGCGGACCCCGAGCCCCTCGGTCCGATCGCGCCGGCGAAGGTCAGCCTCTTCGACGCCGCGACCGGCGAGGCCCTCTCGCCGCCCCGGCTCGCGCTCCTGGGCGAGCTCGATGTCGCCCTTCCCCCTGGGCGAGTCCGCGTCGTCGCATCGCACGGCCCCGAGTACGCGCTCGCCGAGGCGACGGTCGACATCGCGGACGGCGGAACGTCGCGGCTCGATCTCACGCTGGAGCGGGTGGTCGACACGTCGGGCTACATCGCCTGCGACCTCCGGCAGCACACGGCGCGGAGCGCCGACGCGGGCGTCTCCTCGGCCGCGCGGCTCGTCTGGAACGCGGCAGAAGGCGTGGAGTGCGCGGTGGCGAGCGAACACAACCTCGCCTCGGATCTCCAGCGGGACGTCGCCGCCCTGCAGCTCGATTCGCGGCTGCGCATGCTCCCGGGCGTGGAGCTCACGAGCGGCCCGAGCGGCGCCGGGCTCGGGAGCCTCGGCGTGTTCCCGCTCGGCAGCGAGGCGGCCGCGCCCCGTGAGGGCGCGCTGCGGTGGGTCGACGAGACGGCGAGCGAGATCCTGCGCGAGGTGCGCGCGCTGCCCGGCGAGCGCGTCGTCCAGGTGAGCCGACAGCACGGCGGCGGCTCACCGCTGCACGGATCCGGGGCGCCGCAGGTCGCGCCGGATCAGGGCCCGAGCCAGCTCGCGCAGATCGTCGGGGCCGGCGCCGATGCCGTCGAGGTCTGGACCGGGCGCGACGCGGCCGCGCGGGACCGCGCGCTCGAGGAGCTCTGGGCGTTGCTCCGCGCGTCCCACCCGGTCACGCCGACGGCGACCAGCGACAGCCACGGGCTGCGCGGCGCGGAGGCGGGTTATCCGCGCACCTACGTCGCCGTGGCCGACGATGATCCGGGCCGGCTCGACGTGGCCGATCTCGTCGCGGGCCTGCGGCGCCGTCGCGACGTCGTGCTCACGAACGGCCCGTTCGTGACGATGCGCCTCGGCGACACCCGCCAGGGCGGCGTCGCCTCGCCGCGGCGCGGGTCCCGAGGCGGGGCGCTGTCGCTCTCGATCCGCGTCGAGCGCGCCCCGTGGGTCGACGCGCGCGAGCTCCACGTGCTCGTCGGCGGCGTCGCGAGCGGCGCGCCGATCCCGCTGGAAGGCGCCCGCACGACACCCGCGGGCGCGCTCCTCGACGAGATCGCGATCCCCATCGTCCTCGGAGCCGGCGACGGGCGACGAGCGCCGCGGCCCGACGCCCGCGCCGGCGCAGCGCGCGGCGACCGCGGGCCCGGGCAGAGCGCGCACGGCGCGATCTCCGTCGCCGAGGACACCTTCGTCGTCGCGATCGTCCGGGGGCGACGGCCGCTCGAGCCGGTGCTCGCGGGAGACCCGGGCGAGATCCTCCCGTTCGCGATGACGGCGCCGCTCTGGATCGACGCCGACGGCAACGGCCGCTCCCTGGGCCGCGCCGCGGCGCCGTGAGCGCGGCGAGCTCCGTGGCGCGCCGGGCACGGCAGCGCAGCCCCGCAGGAAGAGGGCATTACGTGTAGCCGTCGAGCTTTGCTTTTAAATCGTCCTTGGCGCGCGAAAGAAGCGAGCAAAGAGGATTTCAACGCAAAGACGCAAGGACGTATGAAGTTTGTTCTTTTTTGCGGCTTTGCGACTTTGCGACTTTGCGTTAAATCTCTCGCTGGATCCCGCGCCGGACTCCTGGTGGGTGGAACCAGTACGACCAGAAGACCGGTGGCTGGAGCTCCAAGACAACGCGAGCTTCCCACCCTTCCGACACGAGCGCACCGACGGCGCCAATGGCTCTCTACGATTGATACGGCGCCCTTGGTGCGTGCACGTCGAGAAAAGACCTGTACCAAAGGTCACGATCAGCGCCGGCGCTCGTTTGCGAGGCCGCGGATAGGTCACGACCTATCGCGGAGGATCTTTTCGGCCCCGGAGACAGGTCCCGATCTCAAGAAATGGATCTTTTCATACAAGTGACCAGGTCGCGACCAGGCCATGGGCTCACGAGCAGCCTCCGCGCCAGATCGCGGCCTCGCCGTCGGCTCGCGCGCAGCCTCCGCGCCAGATCGCGACCTCGCGGGGGCATCCAAACGAGCGGCCGGAGGGGATCGCTTTTCATTTGCCTCCCGCGCGCCCGGGCAACATGGACCGCGGCGCATGCGAACCGAGCGGCTCGCCGCTGACGCGGCATCCATCGCACGGGCCGCCGAGATCCTCCGCCGCGGAGGGCTCGTCGCCTTCCCCACGGAGACCGTGTACGGCCTCGGCGCGCGCGCCGACGACGCGCGCGCGGCGCGGGGCATCTTCGAGGCGAAGGGGAGGCCGCCCGGCAACCCGCTGATCGTCCACGTCCCCGATGTCGCGTCCGCCCGCGCCCTCGCGGACGGCTGGCCGCCGGACGCGGAGCGGCTCGCGCACGCCATGTGGCCAGGGCCCCTCACCCTGATCGTCGCGCGCCGGCCCGACCGCGTCGCCGACGTGGTCGCCGCCGGCGGGCCGACGGTCGCGATCCGCATCCCCGTCCACCCGGTCGCGCGCGCCCTGCTCGACGCGGTCGGGCTGCCGATCGCCGCGCCGAGCGCCAACCGCTCCACCGAGATCTCGCCGACCACGGCCGAGCACGTCGAGAAGAGCCTCGGCGGGCGCATCGACGCGATCCTCGACGGCGGGCCGACCGCCGTCGGCATCGAGTCGACCATCGTCGACGTCACGCGCGCGCCGGCGCGGGTGCTCCGCCCGGGGCACGTCACGGCCGAGGCGATCGCCGCGCTCGTGCCGCTCCAGACGGCCGCCGGGCTGATCACCGCCCCGGCCGAGCGCGCCCCGTCCCCGGGGACCCACGCGCGCCATTACGCCCCCCGCGCGCAGGTCGCGCTGGTCCCCGCCCAGGCCGTCCGCGGCGAGCTCGATCGCGCCGCGCAGGCCGGGTCGCGCGCCGGCGCCGTCGAGCACGGCAGCCGCACCGCGACCGGGCCGCACGCCGAGCTCCTTCCAGGAGATCCCGCCGGCTACGCCGCGGCGCTCTACGCCGCATTGCACCGACTCGAGGACGCCGGCTGCGACGTGATCGTCATCGCCGCCGTCCCCGAGGATCCCGCGTGGGATGCCGTGCGGGACAGGCTGACGCGCGCCTCCGCGGCCCCCTGAGCAAGCGCCGCCACGCTCAGCCCGCCCATCGGGTCACCAACGTGAACGTTTACATGGACGTGAACGTGGTCGTGGTCGTTCAACCACGACCACGACCACGTAAACGTTCGGATGTAGGAGAACGCGGCGCGAAGCTTGGTTGACGCCCAAGGTTCCCCCCGCGGGTGGGTTTTCATCCCCCGAGCTGGCGGTTTGTGGCAAATCAGGGTCGCCCGCCCGCTGGGTGAGCTACCTTCCTCGCTCGACTCGCGCCCCTCGTCGATCCCTCCCATGCCGGCAACGTCCCGCGCCGCCGTCCATACCCTCGCGACCGCCCTCGGCCTCGCTGCATCGCTCGTCGCCGCCCCCCAGCGCGCCGGCGCCAGCCTGCTCGACGAGCCGCCGAAGCGCGCGAGCTTCAACCTGAACGAGACGGTCGCGCCGGAGCTGCCGCTCCTCCGCGCCTTCCACAACGCCGCCGTCGAGCGCCCCGGACCGTTCCGGCTCTACCTGAGCAGCGCCTACGGGAAATGGCGGCAGCAGCCGTGGTGGCAGCTCGCCTGGGGCGGCGCGCGGCCGGACGCCGCGGACGCGCTCGGCGAGCACGCGCTCGCCTCCCCTGCCCTCGGCTCCACGGCGTTCGCGAGCGCCTGGTCCCCCTTCACCCCCTTCGATCCGCCCGGCACCCTCCACCTCGAGCCGGCCGCGCCGGCGTGGTTCCGCCAGCTCGATCCGATCCTCAGCCCGCCGGTGCTCGCGACCACGGGGCCGAGCCTCTCCTCGAACGGCTTCGATCTGCTCTGGGATCCGCCGAAGAAGCAGCCGCTCGACTGGCGTTGCCGCAGGAGCCCTGTCCAGTTCGCCCGGTACGGCGGCCAGCACGACGCCTTCGAGCTCGTGCGCTGCGACGGCTCCGTCGCGCCCGGTGCGCTGGATCGCCTGTCGATCATGGCCCGTCCGCCCGACGCGCCCGACCCGGGCGCAGAGCTCCC
Organism: Sorangium sp. So ce327; assembly: GCF_051530205.1. NCBI lineage: Bacteria > Pseudomonadati > Myxococcota > Polyangiales > Polyangiaceae > Sorangium > Sorangium sp. So ce327. The sequence goes on from NZ_CP150330.1 coordinate 10,096,350, forward strand.
CGACGAGCCCGACGCCGACACCTGGCAGCGGGCGCTCGAGTGGGTGCCCCAGGTCCGCCTCGTCCACCCGCGCCTGCTCTGGCTGCTCCAGCAGATCGCCGACGCCTTCCCGCGCCGCGGGATCCACATCTTCAGCGGGTACCGGCCGCGGGCGCCGACGACGCGCGACGCGCCAGCCACGCGCAGGCCGACCTCCGGCACCCACCACAGCCAGCACGCCGAGGGGCGCGCCATGGACATCCTCGTGATGGGCGTCCCGAACACCGCGCTGTTTCAGTTCTGCCGCACGCTCGACGACGTGGGCTGCGGGTTCTACCCGAACAGCAAGTTCGTCCATGTCGACGTGCGCCGCCCGGGCGCCGGGCACGTCTTTTGGATCGACATCTCCGGCCCCGGCGAGCCGTCGGAATACGTCGACTCCTGGCCCGGCGTCGTCGAGAGCGGCGGGCTCTCCTGGGGAGGCGCGCAGGGAGCGCGCCCCGGCGGGGCCGCGCCTCGCTGACGTCGCCTCGCTGACGTCGCCTCCTCGCGGTCGCCCTCGCACCTCGCACCTCCACCCGCGCGACCGGCTGCTCCGCCGCGCGCTCCCGTTCCGGATGATGGCGCGCGCCTCGGGGCGCGGTGACTTGCCTCCCCGAGATCGGTGTTAAGCTTGGCGTCTTCCCCCTGGGCGCGCGACGCGAGACGGGGGCGGAGCTCGGCGAGCCGAGATCTGTCCCCCGCACCTCCGGCGGCCAAGGCCGCCCCGCGGTCGCCCTGGAGAAAAAGGGTGCGAAATGGGCGAGTTGCGGACAGGGATGGTTGAGAAGATCGCGGCGATGCAGGACTTCGCGCTCTACCGCGATCTCGCGTGGGAGGGCACGTTCGAAGAGTACCTCCAGATCGTGCGCCAGAACCCGCAGGTGACGCGCAACGCGTTCCAGCGGGCGTACGACATGATCATCCGCTACGGCATCGAGGAGTACACGGACAACAAGAAGAAGCTCATCCGGTACAACTTCTTCAAGGACGAGATGCACGGCGGCGCCGACGCCGTGTACGGGCTCGACATCCCGCTGATGCGGCTCGTCCACGTGCTCCGGGCGGCCTCCGAGGGCTACGGCCCGGAGAAGCGCGTCATCCTGCTGCACGGCCCGGTCGGCTCGTCGAAGTCGACGATCGCCCGGCTCCTCAAGAAGGGCATCGAGCACTACTCGACGACCCCCGACGGCGCGCTCTACACGTTCGACTGGGTGAACCTCGACGACGTCGGCATGGCCGGGACGGAGAGCGCCCGCTTCAAGTGCCCGATGCACGAGGAGCCGCTGCGCCTCGTCCCGCCGGCGTGGCGCGACCGTGCGTTCCGCGAGCTCGGTCTCTCGAGCGCGCAGCACCACGTCCGCACCGAGGGCGACCTCGACCCCGCGTGCCGCTTCATCTTCAACCGCCTGATGGACAAGTACGGCGGCGACTGGTCGAAGGTGATGCAGCACGTGCGCGTGCGCCGCCTCGTGCTCAGCGAGAAGGACCGCGTCGGCATCGGCACCTTCCAGCCGAAGGACGAGAAGAACCAGGACTCGACCGAGCTCACCGGCGACATCAACTACCGCAAGATCGCGGAGTACGGCTCGGACTCGGACCCGCGCGCCTTCAACTTCGACGGCGAGTTCAACATCGCGAACCGCGGCATCGTCGAGTTCATCGAGGTGCTGAAGCTCGACGTCGCGTTCCTCTACGACCTGCTCGGCGCGTCGCAGGAGCACAAGATCAAGCCGAAGAAGTTCGCCCAGACGGACGTCGACGAGGTCATCATCGGCCACACCAACGAGGCCGAGTACAAGAAGCTCCTGAACAACGAGTTCATGGAGGCCCTCCGCGACCGCACGATCAAGATCGATATCCCGTACATCACGAAGGTGTCGGAGGAGATCCGGATCTACGAGAAGGACTTCAACAAGGAGAAGATCCGCGGCAAGCACATCGCCCCGCACACGCTCGAGGTCGCCGCGATGTGGGCCGCGCTCACCCGGCTCGAGGACCCGAAGAAGCACAACCTCTCGCTCGTCCAGAAGATGAAGCTCTACGACGGCAAGGTCCTGCCCGGCTACACGCAGGACACCGTGAAGGAGCTCCGCAAGGAGGCGTCGCGCGAGGGCATGGAGGGCATCAGCCCCCGCTACGTGCAGGACAAGATCTCGAACGCGCTCGTCAACGACCTCGGCGAGGGGACGATCAACCCCTTCATGGTCATGAGCGAGCTCGAGAAGGGCCTCCGGCACCACTCGCTCATCACGAACGACGAGCAGCGCAAGCGCTTCACCGAGTGCATCGGGATGGTGAAGCGCGAGTACGAGGAGATCGTCAAGAACGAGGTGCAGCGGGCGATCAGCGCCGACGAGGACGCGATCCAGAAGCTCGCGGCGAACTACATCGACTCGATCAAGGCCTACACCCTGAAGGAGAAGGTGAAGGACCGCTTCACCCGCGAGGACGTCGAGCCCGACGAGCGGCTGATGCGCTCGATCGAGGAGAAGATCGATATCCCCGAGAACCGCAAGGACGACTTCCGCCGCGAGATCATGAACTACATCGGCGCGCTCGCGGTCGACGGCAAGAAGTTCGAGTGGCACACGAACGACCGGCTGCGCCGCGCCCTCGAGCTCAAGCTGTTCGAGGATCAGAAGGACGCGATCAAGCTCCAGACCCTCGTGTCGAGCGTCATCGACAAGGAGACGCAGGAGAAGATCGACATCATCAAGACCCGGATGATCAAGTACTTCGGGTACAACGAGGTCTCGGCGCGCGACGTGCTCGACTACGTCGCCAGCATCTACGCGCGCGGCGACACGAAGTGATCCGTCGCGGGGGCGCGGCGGCGCTGCTGGCAGCGCGCCGCGCCGCTCGCCGCGCCGCTCGCCGCCAACTACTCGCCCCCTCCGATCCTACCCGCCCTGAGGCTCAGCCCTCGCGCCTGACCTTCGCGAGCTCGCGCTCCCCGTCCCGCCGGAGCTTCGCGAGCTCGCGCTCGAGCGTCGCGACCTCGCGCTCCAGCGAGGCCACCGTGCGCTTGAGGTCGCGGACCTCCTCGACAGACGCCAGGCCCATCGCCTTGGCGAACGTCTCCTTCTGCTCCGCGGTGAACGAGGAGACCCGGCCGGGCACGCTCATCGCCGTCATGAACAGCCGCATGAACCGCTCGTCCTGCATCAGCTTCGCCACGTTCGGGTTCGCGGCGAGCTTCATGCCCTCGGTGACCAGTCTGTCCTTCAGCGCCATGCGCGCAGCGTAGCCGACTTTCGCGCGGGCGCGTCAGCCCACCTCGACAAGCACCGCCGTGATGTTGTCCCGCCCCCCGCGCCGATTCGCGAGGTCGATGAAGAGATCGACCGCCGCGTCGCCGCCCTTCGAGGCGATGCTCGCGACCTCCTCCTCGGCGTGGAGATACCCGTGCAGCCCGTCGGAGCAGAGCAGGTATCGATCGCCCTCCTCCACGGCGACGATCGAGGTGTCGACCTCGACGTAGTCCCGGTTGCCGACCGCGCGCGTGATCACGTTGCGGTGGGGCGAGCTCTTGGCCTCGTCCACGGAGATGAGGCCGTTCTTGATCTGCCACGCGATCAGCGTGTGATCCTCGGTCATCTGCACCGCGGTCCCGTTGCGGACCTGGTAGATGCGGCTGTCGCCGACCTGGCCGGTCACGAGCGCGCCGCCGACGATGAGCGCCGCGCTGATCGTCGTGCCCATGCCGCTCTTGTCGCGATCGAGCTCGGCGATCGCGAAGACCATGTACGTCGCCGCCTGGATCGCGCCCTCGAGGATGCGCAGCACGGCGCGCGCCTTGGGCTGCGTCAGCGGCTCGTTCGGATCGCCGATGGCGGGCAGGCCCCGCTTCACCATGCCGTAGATCGTCTCGACCGCCTCGGCGCTCGCGACCTCGCCGGCCGCGTGCCCGCCCATGCCGTCCGCGACGATGTAGAGACGGAGCTCGTCGTCCCGGAAGAACGCATCCTCATTGGCGCGCCGGTGGCGCCCGACATCGGTGCGGCCAAATGATTGGATCCTCATCGAGCTTGCCCGGTCCTTCGCTCGCCGTCCCGTGAGGAAATCCCCGAGGCGCCGGCGCGACTGTCGCACGATAAACTTCTTAAGCGGGGCCTGTCGAGTGGTCGGAGGCTCCATTAGGATGGGCGAGCCAGCCATGGCACGAAGCTTCTCCGCGACCTGTGGGCCGGATGGCCTTCTCCAGCACCTGGCGGACCTGCGCAGCGCGGTCCCGTCGCCGTCGGGCGGGGTCGTCTTCGTCTCCGGACAGCTCGCCCAGCGCGCCTCGGGCGTCGCCGAGCTCGTCCGTGGCGCCTGGCGCGGCGTCCCCGCCTGCGTGGTGCCGGCCGCGGGCGTGCTCAGCGAGCGCGGTGAGATCGAGGGGGACACCGGCGCGAGCGGGGTGCTGTGGTCCGGCGGGCAGGTCACCCCCTTCGCGCTGCCCGAGCGCGCCGAGGAGCCGAGCCGCCTCCTGCGCGAGGCGCTCGCCCGCACCGTCGGCCAGCGCCCCGCGACGGCCATCCTCTTCGCCCGGCCCGGGGCGTTCGCGCCCGAGCGGCTCGAGGCGCTCTCCTTGTCCGCACCGAACACGTGCCTCTTCGGCGCCGGGACGGCCTCCGGCTCCGCCATCGGCGTGACGTCGCAGGGCGAGCTCATCGAGGGCCCGGCGACGGGCCTCGCCATCACCGGGTTCGCCCCGCCGCTCGTCGACGCCTCGCCCGCCGCCAGGCTGCTCTCCGGCTTCCACCACATCGACGAGGCGAGCGGCGGCGTCGTGCTCCGCGCCGGCGGGCGGCCGGCGCTCGACCTGCTCTCCGCCGCGACCGCCACGCTCGGCGAGCCGCCCAGCGCGCAGCAGCTCATCCTCGCCGCGCTGGCCGACCCACCGCTCGATCCGCCGGCCGCACCGGGCGCCGGCCGCGGCGACGCCGAGGCGGAGGCGCTCGATTCCGTGCGTTACGTGCTGCGGCCGGTCCGCGGCATCGATCCGTCGCGGCGGGGGCTGCTGCTCGGCGACGAAGCGAGGCCCGGCGCGCGCCTCGCCTTCGCGGTGCGCGACGCCGCCATCGGCCGCGCCGGGCTCGAGGGGATCGCCCGGCAGGTGTCCCGGAGCGCGCTCGGGTCGGCCCCCCGCTTCGCGCTCTACCTGACCTGCGCCGGGCGCGGCCAGGGCCTGTACGGGACGCCCGACGTCGAGGCGCGCATCCTGCGCCAGCGCTTCGCCGACCTCCCGATCGCCGGCATGCACTCGAGCTTCGAGATCGCCCCCTGGGCCCGGGGCCAGGCCAGGCTCTCCCTCTACACCGGCGTGCTCGCGCTCTTCCGCGCGCCGAGCTGAGCGTTTCTTCGCGCGCCGAGCTGGGCGCTCTTCCGCGCGTCGAGCCGAGCGCTCTTCCGCGCGTCGAGCCGAGCGCTCTTCCGCGCGTCGAGCCGAGCGCCGCGCCTCAGCGCTCGCGGTAGACCGCGACCACCGCGGAGGCCCGCCGCTGCACCGCCGCGTGGACGGCCGCATACCGCGGCTCGTCGCGCAGGGGCGCGAGGACCGGACAGCGCTCGAGCCAGATCAGGTCGAACAGGCCGTCGGCCAGCGAGAGCTCGAGCGCGGCCAGCGCGAGCTCTCGCTGGCCGAGGAAGGCCGCGAACTCCGCCTGGAGCTGCCGGATGAACGACGTGCGCCGCAGCGCCGTGACGGCCGGGCGCTCTCCCTCGACCTGCACGGGCCGGACGTCCGAGAGCCGCCCCTCGATGAGGTCATCGATCACCTGCGCGAACGGCGTGGGGAGGTCCGGGAAGGCCTCGCTCACGCGCCTCTGAGCGAGCTTCTCGACCACCACCGGGTCGCGCTGCCAGAGCGCGCGGCGCATCCGCAGGACGGTGTAGCCCGATCCGCTGCCCACCGTCGGATGCGCCCGGATCACGTCGTCGGCCTCCGACCACCTGTCCAGCAGCGTGTACGCGCGCGCCAGCGCCTGCGCCGCCAGCACCACCTCGGGATCGCGCGCCAGCGCGGACCGGGCGCGCCGCGCGCCCTCCTCGAAGGCGCCGCACTCGAGCAGGATGTGGCCGATGAGGCCCTCCGCCTCGGCGTTGCCCGAGCGGGTCGCGAGCGCCGCCTTGAGCTCCCGCATCGCGCCGACCACGTCGAGGCGCTGGAACCGCACCGACGCCATCGCGAGCCGCGCGTCCGGCAGCCCGGGCGCCGCAGCGACGGCGCGCGACGCCGCCTCCGTGGCGAGCTCACCGCCGCGGTCCGTGAAGAACCAGAAGCGGGAGCGCGCGAGCGCGTAGGCCGACAGGATCATCGGATCCTCGGGCGCGCGCGAGAGCGCCTGCTCGAACAGCGCGATCGCCCGCTCCTGGTGCTCCGGCCAGAACCTGCGGTACTCGTGGCGCCCGCGCAGGAACAGGTCGAGCGCGACGGGATCGCTCGGCGCCGTGCGGTTCGGCGCGGCCCCGTCGAGCGTCAGCGCCTCCGCGACCGCCTCGGCCACCTCGTCGTTGATCCGCAGCACCTCCGCCTCGGGGCGATCGAAGCGCTTCGCCCACAGCTGGAACCCGTCGGCGACGCTGATGAGCCGCGCGTTGATCCGCACCGTCCCGTCGCGCCGCCGCACCGAGCCCCCGACGACCACCTGCACCCCGAGCTCGCGCCCGACCTCGCGCGGATCGAGCTCGGAGGACGAGCGCCGCCCGATCGCCCCGCGCGGCCTCACCCGGAGGCCCGGCGTCATGGAGAGCGTGTCGACGAGATCGTCCGTCAGCTCCTCGGCCAGGTACGCGTCCGACGCAGGCCCCTGGTTCGCGAACGGCAGGACAACGACGCTCTTGCCGCCGTGCTCGGCCACCCCGGAGCTCGCCCCCGGGGTCACCCCGGAGACGGCCGTCCGCTCCTGCGGCGGCGTGAACGCCGGCGGCGTCACCGTGGCCGGGCGGGTGAGCGAGGCGAGGTCGTGCACGACGCTCTCGACGGACGGATACCGGTCGCCGCGCTCGCGCGCCATGCAGCGGAGCACCACGCGCGCGAGCGCGTCGGGCAGGTCGGCGCGCCGGAGCCGCGGATCCGGCGGGTCGGCGAAGAGCCGCGCCGCGGCGACGGCGAGCGGCGCGTCGCCCTGCCACGCGCGCTCGCCCGTGAGCATCTCGAAGAGCATCGCCCCGAGGGCGTAGATGTCGGCGCGCGCGTCGACGTCGTCGGCGCCCTGCACCTGCTCGGGCGCCATGTACGCCGGCGTCCCCATGACCGCGCCCAGCGTCTTGCCCGCCTCGCCGCTCGCGACCGCGCGCGCGATCCCGAAGTCGGTCAGGACGACGCGCCCGTCGCGCCCGAGCAGCACGTTGTCGGGCTTGAGGTCACGGTGGATGACGCCGGCCCGGTGCGCGGCGTGGAGGCCCGCGCAGACGCCCTCCACAACGTCCAGCGCGCGGGTCATGCCGAGCCGCCGCTCGCGCGCGAGCAGCGCGGCGAGCGGCTCGCCGTCGACGAACTCCATCGTCAGGAACCGGTCGCCCTCGTGCTCGCCGATGTCGAAGACCCGCGCCACGTTCGGGTGCGTCACCTTGCGCGAGAGCCGCACCTCGCGCCGGAACCGATCGGTCACCTCCGGCGCGACGCTGAGCTCCCGGCGCAGCACCTTGACCGCGACGAGCTCCTCGAGCTCCAGGTCGCGGGCGCGGTACACGCTGCCCATCCCGCCGATGCCGACCAGCCCGAGGAGCTCGTACCGGCCTGCGAGGACCTGCCGCGGGCCGGTCGCGACGGCGTCCGCGGAGTCGGCCGCTTGCCGCGCGCCGCTCGCCGCGAGCGGGAGGTCGTGGATCGTGTCGTCCTTGAAGCTCTGCGGCATAGGGGAATTCCGGCGGCCGTTGCCCCCCGCGTCACGAGATTAGCCCACGGGATCGGCCGGTCGAGCGCCGACCGTCGCGGGAGCTCCAGCACGGAGGTGCTAGTCTCCGCCGCCCATGGCAGAGGCGTCGAGCTCCATCGTGGTGGAGTCGCTCTCCAAGACGTACCAGGTCCACGAGCGCGCCGCCGGCTTCTCGGCCTCCGTGCGCTCGCTCTTCCGGCGCCGCACCAAGGTCGTCCACGCCGTCGAGGACCTCTCGTTCTCGATCGCGCCCGGCGAGCGGGTCGGCTTCCTCGGCCCGAACGGCGCCGGGAAGACGACGACGCTGAAGGTGCTCTCCGGGCTCCTCCACCCGTCGGGCGGCAAGGTCGAGGTCGCCGGCTTCGTCCCGCGGCACCGTGAGCCCGATTTCCTCAAGCGGATCACCCTCGTGATGGGGCAAAAGCAGCAGCTGCTCTGGGACCTCCCGCCCGCCGAGACCTTCGCGGTGAACCGAGCGATCTATGGGATCGGCGACGCGGATTTCAAGGAGACCCTCGGTGAGCTGGAAGACCTCCTCGGCATCGCCGAGATCGCGACGAAGCCGACGCGGCAGCTCTCGCTCGGCGAGCGCATGAAGTGCGAGCTGGCCGCGGCCCTGCTGCACCGGCCGGAGATCCTGTTCCTCGACGAGCCGACGATCGGGCTCGACGTGGCGATGCAGCTCGGCGTCCGCGAGTTCATCCGCCGCTACAACGAGCGACGGCGGGCGACGATCGTGCTCACGTCCCATTACATGGACGACGTGGCGGCGCTCTGTCCGCGGGTCATCGTCATCGACAAGGGCAGGCTGCGCTACGACGGCGACCTCGCGGCGCTCGTCCGCAGCATGCGGCCCCACAAGCGGATCGCGCTGCACTTCAAGACCCCGGTCGACCAGGCGCTCCTCGAGCGGGTGGGCGCCGTCCTCTCGCTCGATCCTGGCCGCGCGGTGCTGCAGGTGCCGCAGGCGGAGCTGCGCGAGGCGATGTCCTGGCTGCTCGGCCACACCGACATCTCGGATCTCACGGTCGAGGATCCTCCCCTGGAGGAGGTGATGCGCGAGCTCTTTTCGGGCGTGGAGCCCTCGGCGGACCCGGAAGGCGCGCCGGAGGGCGAGGCCGCGGGCTCGACGGGCGGGGCCGCGTCATGAGCGGGCTCGCTCGGGCCGCCCGGGCGTTCCCGACGCTGCTCCGCGTCGGGGTCGCGGCCGCGCTCGCGTACCGGGCCGAGATGCTGATCTGGATGCTCACGACGACGATGCCGCTCGTGAGCCTCGCGCTCTGGTCGGCGGTGGCCGCGAGCGCGCCGGTCGGCCGCTTCGAGGCGCGCGACTTCTCCGCGTACTTCCTGGCCATCCTCATCGTCCGGCAGCTGACCGGCTCGTGGCTCGTCTGGGAGATGAACATGGACATCAAGAGCGGCGCCCTCTCGCAGCGCCTGCTCCGGCCGATCCACCCGCTCTTCTCGTACGCCGCCGAGAACCTCGCCGCGCTGCCGCTCCGGGCGGCGCTCTGCCTGCCCATCGCTGTCATCGCGCTCATCGCGACGTCGGGCGAGCGGTTCCAGCCGACGGCGCTCGAGCTCGGGCTCTGGGTCGTCTCCCTCGCCGGCGCCTGGGCGATCAACTTCTTCACCATGGCGCTGATCGGCTCGCTGGCGTTCGTGATCGACAGCTCGACCGCGGTGTTCGACGTCTACCTCGCGGCCTTCATGGTCTTCGCCGGCTACCTCGTCCCGATCGAGCTGTTCCCTTCATGGCTCGCCGATATCGCGCGCGTGCTGCCGTTCCGTTACAGCCTGGCGTTCCCTGTCGAGCTCATCACCGGCCTGCTCGACCCGGGGCGCGCGCTCACGGAGCTCGCTGTGCAGTGGGCCTTCGCCGCCGCGTCCGCCGCCGCCGCGCTCGTCGCGTGGCGCGCGGGGGTCCGGCGGTTCTCGGCGTTCGGCGGGTGAGCGGCGTGCGTTACCTCCGGTTGCTCGCGACGCAGCTGCGCGTGTCGATCGCGCTCGGGATGCAGTACCGGTGGGATTTCCTGCTGGGCGCGGTGATGACCGTCGTGTGGACGGTGGTCGGGCTGGTCCCGCTCCACATCGCGCTCGCGGCCCGGCCGCCGGTGCAGGGCTGGACGTACGAGCGGGCGCTCGTCGTCGTCGGGTGGTTCACGCTGCTCAAGGGCATCCTCGAGGGGGCCGTGAACCCGTCGCTCATCAGCGTGGTCGACCAGATCCGGAAGGGCACGCTCGACTTCACGCTGCTCAAGCCGGCCGACGCGCAGTTCCTCGTCTCCACGGCCCGGTTCGAGATCCGCAAGGTCGTGGACGCCGCGGCCGCGGTGGCGATCTTCGCCTACGCGTTCGCCCAGATGGGGCGCGCCCCCGCGCCTGCCCACGTCGCGCTCGCGCTCTGCCTGCTCGTGACGGCGACGCTGGTGCTCTATTCCATGTGCATCCTGGTCATCTCCGCCGCGTTCTGGGTCGTGCGCCTCGACAACCTGGCCTACCTCTTCAACTCCATCTTCGATTTCGCGCGCTGGCCGGTCACGATCTTCAGCGGCTTCTGGCGCGTCGTCTTCACCGTGATCGTCCCGATCGGGCTGATGACCACGTACCCGGCGGAGGCGATGCTCGGCACCATCGCGCCGCGCACGGCCGCCGCCGCGGCGCTCGGCGCGCTCACCTTCGGCGCCGTCGCGCGCGGCGTGTGGAAGCGGGCGATAGGCCGGTATACATCGGCGTCGAGCTGAGCCTCGCGAGGGCTTCCGGCGAGCGGCGCGGTGCGTTAACGTCACACGATTGCCCTCCGGGCGCGAGGAGGGCTAACGGACACCGGGGGGCGAGCGGGATCGGGAAGGAGACGCGGTGAAGGACGGAGGGCTGACGCTCGAGGAGTTGGGTCGGAGCATCGTCGATCTCGCGATGACCGAGGACGTGATACGCCGCCAGGTGATCGCCCTCCTCCCGGTCGGGCGCCGCGCGGAGCGGGAGCTCGATGTCCTCGGCAGGCCGTCGCGGCTCACGGTGGACTTCGAGGTCGGCGAACCGGCGGCGACGCGGAGCATGAGCGGCGCGTTCGACGTCGCGATCCCGCACGCGGTGACGGTGCGGGTCGACGCGGAGGGAGAGGCGAAGGAGCACCGGCTCGACGCGACCCTCGCGCTGCGCATCACGCCGAGGCCCTGCGCGCCGCTCGGGATCTTCCTGGACGTCGCGGAGCTGCCGGCGGAGTCGGTGAGGTTCGCCGAGTCGCGGGCCTCCGCGAAGGACTACCTGCGCGGCCGGATCGAGGAGGAGGTGCGGAGGGAGCTGCTCCGCCTCGTGCGCGCGCGGGTCGCGGAGAGCCGCGCGGAGCGCACGCTCGACCTGGAAGAGCCGCTCCTCCGCGCGCTCGGGGGCGCCTCCTGGGCGGGGCAGGAGGAGGTGGAGGAGCCGGACGGGCGGGACGCGCCGCCGCCGAGCCGGGTGCGCGGGGCCGGCGGCCCGGCGAGCGGGGCTGGGCTGCTGGACGCGCCGCTCAGCGACCTGGACGCGCAGCTCCGGTTCTTCGGGAACGCCATGCCCCTCCAGGTGTGGACCGCGCGCCCGGACGGCCAGCTGAACTTCGTGAACCGGGCGGTCCTCGACTATTTCGACCGCACGGAGGAGCAGATGATCGGCGAGGGCTGGCTCGCGGTGCTGCACCCGGACGACGTCCCGAAGACGGTGGCTGCGTGGACCCGGAGCCTCACGGCGGGCGAGCCGTACCACACGGAGTTCCGCCTGAAGCGGGCGAGCGATCAGACGTACCGGGAGCACGTGGTCAGCGCGCTGCCGCAGCGCGACGCCGCGGGGAACATCTTCCGGTGGATCGGCGGCACCACCGACGTGGCCGAGCTGCGCTGCGCCGAGGCCGCCCTCCGGAGGAGCGAGGCGCGCTACCGGCTCTTCGCGGAGGCGTCGAACGAGGGCGTCTGGTTCTGGAACATCCGGGAGGACACGGTGGAGTGGAGCGATCGCATGCTCCAGCTGATCGGCGTCCGCCGCGAGGCGTGGGGCGGGACGTTCGCGAGCTTCTTCGAGCGCGTGCACCCCGACGACCAGAGGGCGGTGCAGGCCGCGCTGAGGGCTCACCTCGAGGAGCGGCGGCCGTTCGAGGTGGAGTACCGGCTGCGGCGCGAGGACGGCGAGTACCGCGACGTGTTCGCCCGCGGCATGGCCGAGTGGGACGACAAGGGCGTGCCGTTCCAGATGGCGGGCGGCGCGACGGACATCACCGAGAAGAAGCGCCAGCAGGCCGTGCTGAACGAGCGGCTCGCGATCATCGAGCAGCAGCAGGAGGCGATCCGGGCGCTGTCGACGCCGATCATCGAGGTCTGGAGGGGGGTGCTGACGATGCCGGTGCTCGGCGTCCTCGACGAGGAGCGCGCCCAGCAGATGATGGAGGTGCTGCTCGAGGCCGTGGCGCGGACCCGCTGCCGCCACGCGATCATCGATCTGACCGGGGTGAGCGCCGTGGACGCGGCCACGGCCGATCACGTGCTGAGGCTCATCGACGCCGTGGCGCTGCTCGGGGCGCAGGGCATCGTCGTCGGCATCCGGCCCGAGGTGGCGCAGACGGTGGTGTCGCTGGGGCTCGATCTGTCGAACATCAAGACGCTCTCGAACCTCCGGGAGGCGCTCCTCTTCGCGATGCAGTCGAGCGGGGTGTCGGTCAAGCGGCGGCGCAAGCGCAGGGCGGGGCGCGAGCGCACGGACGACGCGGAGGGGACGCGCGCCTCGCGCGACGGGTGAGAGGCGCCGGCGTCGCGAGCGCCCTCGACCTCCTCGTAAGGCGCAGGGGTTGAGGTAGAACCTCGCCCATGGCGAAGATCCCCTCGATCAAGTTCGGCCGCTCTAGCGGCGGCGGCGTCGCCGGCGCGGTCCGCGGCGTCGCGCTCGGCCTCGTGCTCCTCGTGGCGATGCTGTTCGTCGCGTGCACCACGGTGACGCGGATCGACGCTGCGCACGTGGGCATCCGGGTCAAGCTCGCCGGCTCGAACCGCGGCGTGAGCGACATCCCGGTCGTGACCGGCTGGGTGTTCTACAACCCGCTCACGGAGCAGATCGTGCAGTTTCCGACGAGCGTGCAGAACGTGGTCTGGACGGCGTCGGCGCACGAGGGCCGAGCGGTCGACGAGTCGATCACGTTCTCTTCCTCCGAGGGCGTCAACGTCGGCGCGGACATCGGGATGTCGTTCCACATCGACCCGGAGAAAGCGCCCCACCTGTACCTGCGCTTCCGGGAGAACGACCTGATGAGGCTCGCCGATCGCTACGTGCGCAACGCGGTGCGCGAGGCGTTCAACTCGGTCGCGTCGAAGATGCCCGTCCAGGAGATCTACGGGTCGGGCAAGACGAGGCTCATCCACGACGTGACGAAGGAGCTCGAGCTGGTGCTCGAGAAGGACGGCATCCGGATCGATCAGCTCACGATCAACGGCGCGCTGAGGCTTCCCGAGAACGTGGCCGCGGCGATCAACCAGGCGATGGAGGCGACGCAGAAGGCGATCCAGGCCGAGAACCGGGTGCGTCAGGTGAGGGCGGAGGCCGACCAGGCGATCGCGACGGCCCGCGGCGCGGCCGAGTCGGCGCGGGAGCGGGCCCGCGGCGAGGCGGACGCGCTGCTCATCCGCGCGCGCTCCGAGGCCAAGGCGAACACGATCATCCGGCTGTCGACGACGCCGGCGGTGCTGCAGTACCGCGCGCTCGAGCGGTGGAACGGGCGCCTGCCGGCGATGAACCAGGGCCCGCTGCCGATGCTGACGTTCGACATGAAGAGCGCGCTCGACAAGGACGCCGAGCAGAAGCTGGCCGAGCTGCTCGAGGAGACGGCGCCAGGGGGTGAGGCGGCGCCGGCTGGCGGGGCGGCGACGGGCGCGGGCGGCGACGGAGGCGACAAGGGCGCGAAGCCTGCGGGGAAGCCGGCAGCGCAGGCGCCGGCCGCCGCGCCCTGAGCAGCTCCGGGCGGCGGGAGAGCTCGTGGTCTGGATTGACGTCGCGAGGGGGGGTGCGACGATGGCGGTAATGCGCCCTCGCCGGCGGCTCGCCGCCCTGCTCCCGCTTCTGTGTATGCCCTCGCTCCCGCTCGCTCTCGCGGGCTGCCAGCAGATCCTGGGCATTCATGACGTGAGCGACGATCCAGACACGGGCAGGCCCGACGGCCAAACGTCTCAAGGGAGCGGGGGCGCGCCCTCCGGGGCTGGCGGCGGCGGCGGCGAGGCCGGCGGCGAGGTCGGCGGCGGCGGTCACGGCCCTGACGTCATGGATCTCGCGCTCGTCGTCCTGACGCCCAACGTCACGGTGCCTCTCGGGGGGAAGAACCTTGTCGAGATCGAGATACGCCGCACTGGCGGCTTCGATGGCGAGGTGACGGTGGCGGCGGTGAGCCCTCCTGCGGGCCTCGTCGTCGATCGCATCACGATCGCCGCCAAGGAGACGAAGGCCGAGATCGTGGTAGGCGCCGAGGCGCCGCTCGCCCTGGGCAACACGATCTCCTTCACCCTGGCGGCGACCTCCGGCGCCCTGGAGAGCACCGCCGCCGTGACGAACGCGCTCGTGACCGGCCGCCCGGGCTCACTGGACGCCACGTTCGGCGTGGCGACGGGCATCGCGCCGGTGCGCTTCGGGAACGACGACGGCGGCTATTTCACCGATATCGAGGTGGTCGGCGAGCGGATCGTCGCGACCGGCTGGGGCATCGGCGGCGTCGGCGGCTCCTCGATGAAGATCGCGCGCCTGACCAGCGCCGGCGCGCTGGATCCCGACTTCGCCGGCGGCGCCTTGCTGTCGACGAGGATCGGGAGCAGCTCGGGCTCCGAGGCCGAGTCGTTCGCGGTGGGGCACCAGGTCGACGGCAAGATCATCGCGATGGGCTGGCACGAGATCCCGGAGCCGCGTGACATCGCCCTCTGGCGCGTCGGGGCGAACGGCGCGACCACCGACCCGGAGTTCGGCAACAACGGCAAGGCGCTGCTCGACACGGGCGGCGAAGAGACGGTCGTGGACGGGCTCGTCCTGGCCAACGACAAGATCCTCGTCGCTGGCGCTCGCGACGCGCGCATGATGGTGGCGCGCGTGTCCTCGAATGGGAGGCTCGACACCGCCTTCGCCGCGCCGAACGGCTTCTGGGCGCTCGACCGCGCCTCCACCGCGAGAGCCGTGGTCGTCGACCGCGAGGGCCGGATCCTGGTCGTGGGCGAGGTGGACACGGGGGGCCAGTCCGACGGCATCCTCGCCCGCTTCCTGGCCAACGGGCAGCCCGACACCACCTTCGGGACCGGCGGCCAGCAGGTCTTCGGTGCGTCCGGGATCAGCGAGCGCACGGCGGCGATCGCCGTCCTCGACGACGGCCGCATCCTCGTGGGCGGCAGCGCCGGCAAGGACGGGAGCGCCGACTTCGAGGTCCGCCGCTTCCTCGAAGACGGCGCCGCCGACCCGGGCTTCGGCGCGTCGGGCGTCGTCGCGCTCCCGATCACCGACGGCGACGACGTGGCGGAGGACGCCATCCTGCTCCCCGACGGCCGGATCCTGGTCGTGGGCAATGCGACCGGCGGCGCCACGCCTGGGCCGGTGCTCGCGCGCTACCTGCGCGACGGCAGGCTCGATCCCAATTTCGGGGTCGGCGGGGTGCTCTCTTTGTACGTCGGCGACTCCGGCGGCATCCAGCGGGCCGCGGTCTACCCGGGCCAGAAGGTCGTGATCTGCGGCGAGAACCAGGGGGGCGTGCCAGGTCCGGGGACGTACGGGATCGTGGCGCGGCTCTGGATGTAGCGGCGGCGCGACGGACCTCCCCGCGCCGGAGCGCGGGCCCGCCGACCGGATCGTGCTCGGTTGCCCCGCCGCCCGCCCCCGGGCAGGCTTCGGGCATGGGCCAGCCCGCCGAGAAGCAGCGCCGCGCCACGTACGCCGACCTCGAAGCCGTCCCGGCGAACAAGGTGGCGGAGCTCATCGGCGGCGTGCTCCACGTCCTCCCCCGCCCGGCGCCGCGCCACGCCAACGCGAGCTCGGTCCTGGGGATCAAGATCGGCGGCCCCTTCGGCCTCGGCGATGGTGGGCCGGGCGGCTGGTGGATCCTGGACGAGCCGGAGTTGCATTTCCCCGACCCGGACGCGCCGGGCGAGATCGACGCGCTCGTGCCCGACCTCGCCGGCTGGCGGCGCGAGCGGATGCCGGAGCTGCCGGAGACGGCCTACTTCGCGCTCGCTCCGGACTGGATCTGCGAGGTGCTGAGCCCGTCGACGGCATCTGTCGACCGTGACGAGAAGATGCCGATCTACGCGCGCGAGGGCGTGCGGTACGCATGGCTGGTCGATCCGATCGCACGGACGTTGGAGGTCTTCTCGCTCGTCTCGGGCCGGGGCTTTGGGCCCGCCGCCGTCCACCGCGACGCTGCGCGCGTGCGAGTCGAGCCCTTCGAGGCCGTCGAGCTCGATCTTTCGGTGCTCTGGGCGACGTAGCAGACCGCCGTGCCGTTCGGTTCCCCGGGCAGCCCGAGCTCAGCGCGGCGCTCGCTCCGTGGCCTCCCACCGCTCCAGCGTGACGACGAGTCGAGCCGCCCCGAGGACGCCGGCCGGGAGCACGATGAGCAGCGCGCAAGGCAAGAACGAGAGCAGCGCGAGGCCGAAGCCGAAGCCCATCACCGCGGCGAGGTTCCGGCGCACGAAAGCGATCCGCTCTGCCACGGGCACGCCGCGGATCGACAGCGGGCAGTCGCAGAGGTCCCAGGCCCCCGCGAGCGCCGTCACCGCGAGCTGGAGCGGGACGACGACGACGCTCGCCGGCGCGAAGAGGAGACCCACGACGCCGAGGACGATGAGGATCGGGAGCGTGAAGGCGAGCGCCACGAGCGACGACTGCAGCGCGCGCCACATGTCCGCGAGGAAGCCGACCTCCGGCCACGGGGGCGCCCCGAGATCGGCCTCGGCCCTGCGCACCATCCGCTCCAGCGCGGTCCCCGAGAGCGGCTTCGCGAGCCCGAACGAGAGGACGAGGGCGGCCACGAGCACCACCGCGAGCGAGAGGATCTGCAGCACGGCCATGAGCACGGTCCAGGGCCACCCCGTCCCCGGCTCCCTCACGATCAGCTCGACGAGCGAAGGCGCGAGCTTCACGCCGACGATGGAGAGCACGACCATGAGCACCAGCGCGATGCCCGTGGGGACGAGCGCGAGCGGCCAGAGGTCCGGCGTGCGAAAGAGGTAACCGTAACCGCCCAGCATGGCCTTGAGGCCCGCGCCGAAGCCGGGGCGTTCGAGCGGCACGAGCCCCGCGGTCGGGCGCTGCGCGGCCGCTGTGAGAGAGCCGCGGGGAGCATCGGGGGGGATCATTCAACCACGAACGTCCCAGCGGTCGTGCGTCCGGTCAACACCTTCCGCGCGCTGGCATCCGCCGCTGGACGGGCTCCCGCCGGCTGTGCGGCGAAGGCTGCCTCATCGTCGATGCGTCGATGACCTCCGAGCCTGCCTCGTCAGCCCTCGGGGGGCAGCGGATCGAGCACGCTCCCGCCCGGGGGCGAGGGCCCGAGCGCGCGGCCGAGGTGCTCGCGGATCGCGGCCGCGAGCGACTCGGTGACGCGCCTGCGCAGCTGAGTCCGCGACGTGACGAGCCCGATCTCCCGGAGCGGGATCGGCCGGGCGAGGGGCCGCACGCGGGCGCGGCGCTTCTCGGCCGGCAGCCCCTGCGCCACCAGCGCGGGCAGCACCGTCGCTCCGAGCCCGGTGTCGACAAGGCCGATCAACGTCTCGAAGCTGCCGCTCTCGAGCTGAACGCCGCGCGGGGGCCTCGCCTGACCGCTCCTGCAATACGAGAGCACCTGGCTCCGGAAGCAGTGCCCCTCCGGGAGCACCCACAGCTCGCGATCGCTGAGGTTCGCCTGCGTGACCGTCTTGCGGTCGAGCAGCGGGTCGCCCTCGGGGAGATAGGCGACCATCGCCTCGTGTCCGAGGGGCATCTCGCTCAGCCCCGGGGCGTGGAGCGGCGTCGCGGCGAGCCCCGCATCGAGGGTGTCGGCGGCGAGCCGCTCGATGATCTCTTCGGTCTTCAGCTCCTCGATGAACAGCTCGACGCGCGGGTGTGCCTTCACGAAGGGATCGAGGAACAGGGGCAGCACGGTCGGAGCGAGGGTCGGGATGATCCCTAGCCGGTAGCGCCCCGCCGGAGCGTCGTCGCCGGCGACGATCTGACCGAGCCGCTCCGTCTCCCGGAGGATCTCGCGCATCTGAGCGATGGCGCGCGCCCCCTCCTCGGTCACGAGGACGGGCTTCTTGCTGCGGTCGAACAGCACGGTGCCGAGGAGCTCCTCGAGCTTCTGGACCTGCATGCTGAGCCCGGACTGCGAGACGTGGCAGCGCTCGGCCGCGGTGCGGAAGCTGCGGGTCTGCTCCACCGCCACGGCGTAGCGGAGCTGCGTGAGCGTCACCTGCTCGAGGTCCATCGCCGGAGGAGTATCACAAAAAGTGAACGATTCATAAAATCGTTCGATTGGCACCGCGGGCGCAGAACGACCACGTTGCCTCTCGCCGGCGCGGAGGCACGAGACGCCCCCGCCCCGAAACGAGGAAAAGAGAATGTCGCTCATCAACACCCGCATCAAACCGTTCAAGGCCACCGCGTTCCACCAGGGGAAGTTCGTGGACGTCTCGCACGAGTCGGTCCTCGGCAAGTGGTCGCTCTTCGTGTTCTACCCGGCGGACTTCACCTTCGTGTGCCCGACCGAGCTCGAGGACCTCGCGGACCTCCACGGCGAGTTCCAGAAGCTCGGCGTCGAGATCTACGGCGTCTCCACCGACACGCACTTCGCGCACAAGGCGTGGCACGACACGTCCGCGGCGATCAAGAAGGTCAAGTACCCGCTCGTCGGCGATCCGACCGCCACCCTCTCGCGCAACTTCGGCGTGCTCATCGAGGAGGAGGGCCTCGCGCTCCGCGGCTCGTTCCTCGTGAACCCCGACGGCGTCATCAAGGTCTACGAGATCCACGACCTCGGCATCGGCCGCAGCGCGGCGGAGATGCTCCGCAAGGTCAAGGCGGCCCAGTACGTCGCCACGCACCCGGGCGAGGTCTGCCCGGCGAAGTGGGACGAGGGTGCGAAGACCCTCAAGCCGTCGCTCGATCTCGTCGGCAAGATCTGAGGTGCTCGGGCGTCGCCGCGCGTGCCGCGGCGACGCCCGTCAGCGCTCGTGACCCGCTCGTATTCGCCGGAAGGAACGCAGCCATGCTCGAAGACTCCATCAAGACCCAGCTCCGCGACGTCCTCGGACGGCTGACCCGTCCCGTCGCGGTCACCGCCTTCGTCGACGACTCGCAGGGGTCGGAGGAGATGCGCGCGCTCCTGCGCGACGTCGCGAGCGCCTCGTCCCTCATCGAGCTCCACGAGCGGCGCGAGGGCGAAGGGCGCACGCCGTCGTTCGGCATCCACTCCCCCGGCGAGGAGCCGCGCGTGATCTTCGCGGGGCTCCCGCTCGGTCACGAGCTCACCTCGCTGATCCTCGCGCTCCTGCACGTCGGCGGCCATCCGCCGCGGGTGAGCGCCGAGGCGCTCGAGCAGATCGCGCGGATCGACGGCGAGCTCCGGTTCGAGACCTATTTCTCTCAATCGTGCCAGAACTGCCCCGACGTCGTGCAGGCGCTGAACCTGATGGCGGCCAGGAACCCGAGGGTTCGCCACGTCGCCGTCGATGGCGCCCTCTTCCAGGGCGAGGTCGAGCAACGGAAGATCATGGCCGTGCCGACCGTCTTTCTGAACGGCGAGCCCTTCGGCCAGGGTCGGATGGAGATCGAGCAGATCCTCGCCAAGCTCGACGACGGCTCCGCCGTGAAGAAGCGCGCCGAGGCGCTCGACCAGCGCAAGCCGTTCGACATGCTCATCGTCGGCGGCGGACCCGCCGGCGCTTCGGCGGCCATCTACGCGGCGCGCAAGGGCCTCGACACCGGCATCGTCGCCGAGCGCTTCGGCGGGCAGGTGATGGACACCCTCGCCATCGAGAACCTCATCTCGGTCGTGGAGACCGACGGGCCCAAGCTCGCGGCGGCGCTCGAGCAACACGTGCGCGCGTATCCCGTGGAGCTCCTCAAGCACGAGCGCGTCACGTCGATCACGCCCGGCTCACCGTTCGAGCTGCGCCTGGCGAGCGGCGCAACGCTCCGCGCGAAGAGCGTCGTCCTGGCGACGGGCGCCCGGTGGCGCGACATGAACGTCCCCGGCGAGGCCGAGTACCGGACCAAGGGCGTGACGTACTGCCCGCACTGCGACGGACCGCTGTTCAAGGGCAAGCGGGTGGCCGTCATCGGCGGCGGCAACTCCGGCGTCGAGGCGGCGATCGATCTCGCGGGCGTGGTCGGCCACGTCACCCTGCTCGAGCTCGCCCCCGCCCTCCGCGCCGACGCGGTCCTCGTTCGCAAGCTCAAGAGCATGCCCAACGTCGAGATCGTCACGCGCGCGCGCACGACCGAGGTGGTGGGCGACGGGCAGAAGGTCGTCGGGCTCCGCTGGGAGCACACAGAGACGAAGGAGCAGCGCCAGATCGAGCTCGCGGGCGTGTTCGTGCAGATCGGCCTGCTCCCCAACACCGGGTTCATCAAGGGGACGGTGGAGCTCAACGGCCTCGGCGAGGTCGTCGTCAACGACCGCGGGCAGACGTCGGTGCCCGGCCTCTTCGCCGCCGGCGACATGACGACGACGCCGTTCAAGCAGATCGTCGTCGCCCTCGGCGACGGCGCGAAGGCCGCCCTCGGGGCCTTCGAGCACCTCATCCGCGCCACCGCGCCGGCGGACTGAGCGCCCTCCGGCCGAGGTTCGACGCGCGAACCCGCCTGCGATCACGAGCTCAGCCACGCCTCGGACCGGAGCCGATCGACAAGGAAATCCACGAACGCGCGCACCCTGACCGCCGCCCGCCGGCCCTCCGGGTGGACGACATGGATGGGGACCGGCGGGGGCTCGTGCGCGGCGAGCACGATCGAGAGGCGGCCGGCGCGCAGCTCCGGGTCGATCTGATACGAGAGCACCCGCGCGAGCCCTCGCCCGGCCACGGCCGCTGCAATGGCGACGTCGGCCGTATTGGCGAGGAGCTGCGATGACGGAAAGACCCTCTCGACCCGCGAGCCCGACCCGAACGACCATTCCACCGGGGAGCCTGTCGAAGAGAAAGCAATGGTGTCGTGACGCGCCAGATCGGCCGGCGCCTTGGGCTCGCCCCGCGCGGCGAGGTACTCCGCCGAAGCGCAGACCACCCACCGCACCGAGCCGACACGGATCGCGCTGAGCGACGAGTCCGGCAGATGGGCAATCCGGACGGCGACGTCGAGCCCCTCGTCGACCATGTCGACAATGCGGTCGACGAGCAGCGTCCACGCCGACACGCGCGGATGGAGAGCCAGGAAATCGAAGAGGGCGGGCGCGACGAACATCCGCCCGAACAGGACCGGCGCCGTGACGCCGATCTGCCCCCGGAGCGCGGCGTGGGACCCGGCCGCCGACGCCTCGGCCTCCTCGATCTCGCCGAGGATCCGCTTGCAGTCCGCGAGGAACCGGGCGCCCGCCTCGGTCAGGCGGACGACGCGCGTTGTGCGGTGCAGGAGCCGCGTCCCGATGCGCTCCTCGAGCGCAGAGATGGCCCGGGTCACCGCCGGCGGCGACATGGACAGCCGCCGCGCGGCCGGCGCGAAGCCCTCCTCCTCGGCGACGGCGACGAACACGCGCATGGAGTCGAGGCGGTCCATCGGATTATTCCAGTTTCCGGAATGGTCCCTTGTCAAGGACGAGCATTACCCTTGGCCGCGGGAATGGGCATCCTGGCTCGGCGAGCGCGGGAGCCCCACGCGGACTGTGCCGCTCCCGCTGACATCCACAGCCGAAAGGACACCTCGATGACCCTCCCTGCCAGCCCCATCCGCCTCTACCGCCATCCGCTCTCGGGCCACGCGCACCGCGTGGAGCTGTTCCTGTCGCTGCTGAGGCTGCCGTTCGAGAGGATCGACGTCGACCTGAAGGGCGGCGCTCAGAAGACGCCCGAGTTCCTGAGCAAGAACGCGTTCGGTCAGGTGCCCGTGATCGAGGACGGCGACGTGACGCTGGCCGACAGCAACGCGATCCTCGTGTACCTGGCCGCGCGGTACGACCCGTCGGGGCGCTGGCTCCCGCGCGATCCGGTGGCGGCGGCGCACGTGCAGCGGTGGCTCTCCGTGGCCGCCGGGCAGCTCGCGGCGGGGCCCGCGGCGGCGCGCATCGCGAGCGTGTTCGGCCGCAAGCTGGATGTCGAGCAGGCCAGGGGGATCGCCGCCCAGCTCTTCGCGGTGATCGACCAGCACCTCGCGGACCAGCGGTTCCTGGCCGGCGACGAGCCGACCCTCGCGGACGTCGCGATCTACACCTACACGGCGCACGCGCCGGAGGGCGGCGTGTTGCTCGATCCGTACGCGAACCTGCGCGCGTGGCTCGCCCGCGTGGAGGCGCTGCCCGGCTTCGTGCCGATGAAGAAGGCGCTGTCGTGACCTCCCTGCCCGGGTGGACCAGGGAGGGCTCGCCCTATCACCCGGGCGAGATGGCCGTGCAGGCGCGGGCCGGGGCGCGCGAGCGCGCCGAGAAGGCCGGGCGCCGGATCATCCGGGATTTCATGCCCGACCAGCACCGCGAGCTGTTCGCGCAGCTGCCGTTCCTGCTCGTCGGGGCCCTCGACGCAGAGCGCCGGCCGTGGGCCTCGATCGTCGTGGGGCCGCCGGGGTTCATCTCGTCCCCGGATCCGCGGACGCTCGCGGTGAACGCTCGCCCGGGGGCCGGCGACGCGCTCGGCCCGCACCTCGTGGCCGGCGCGCCCGTCGGCCTCCTCGGCATCCAGCTGGAGACCCGCCGCCGAAACCGGATGAACGGGACGATCACGGCGGCGGACGAGCGAGGCTTCGTGGTCGAGGTCGGGCAGAGCTTCGGGAACTGCCCGCAGTACATCCAGGCGCGAGCGCCGGAGCTCGTGAGGGCGCCGGAGGCGGCCGCCACGCCCCCGGCGCAGGCGGAAGGGCCGGCGCTGTCCGCCGGCGCGGCGGCGCTGATCCGCCGCGCGGACACGTTCTTCATCGCGACCGCGGCGCCGGCCGCGCGGGGAGGCGACGCGATCGAGGGCGCCGACGTGTCCCATCGGGGCGGCAAGACGGGCTTCGTGCGCGTGACCGAGGAGGACGGCCACACCGTCCTGATCTCGCCGGATTTCACGGGCAATTTCGCGTTCAACACGCTCGGCAACCTGGCGCTCTGCCCGCGCGCCGGGGTGCTCTTCGTCGACTTCGCCTCCGGCGGGGTGCTGTCGCTGACCGGCGAGGCCGAGGTGCTCTGGGACGGGCCGGAGCTCTCGGCCTTCGCCGGCGCCCAGCGGCTCCTGCGGTTCCACGTGGCCGAGGGCGCCTGGCGGGAGGACGCGCTGCCGCTGCGCTGGTCGGCGCCGGTGCCCGCGCCGCAGCTCGCGGCGACCGGCTCGTGGGAGGACGTGGCGCGCAGGTGACGCCGCGGCCCGCGGGGCCCGTCCAGGGGAGTTTTGCCCCATCGGGGCGATCCGGGGCGGGCCCGGGCGCGTCAGCGTGCGGACGGGCACCTTGAGAACGCGTACGCGTCCTGCATCCTACCGGCGACCTCATGCGACTCGCCAGCAAGCTCACCCTCGCCCTCGTCCTCGTCATGTGCGCGGCGCTCAGCCTGTACGGCTACCTCTCCGTCCGGCGCGAGCGGGCGCTCTTCGAGGCGGACATGCGGCGCGACGAGCACCTCATCGGCATCGCGCTCCGCGCGGCGGTGGTCGAGACGTGGCGCCGGGACGGGATGGGGGAGGCGCTCCAGCTGCTCGACGAGATGAGCGAGCGCGAGGACGGCGTGCGGTTCCGCTGGGTGTGGCTGGACGCGCCGGCCGGGGATCGCTTCGCGCCCGCGCTGCCCGCCGCCGAGATCGAGGAGCTGTCGCGGGGCACCGAGGTGTTCCGGATCGAGCGCAAGGGCGACAAGAGCGGGCGCTTCTACACGTACGCGCCCGTCGGGGTGGAGCCCTCGCGCGTCGGCGCCATCGAGATCTCCGAGTCGCTCGAGGAGGAAGAAGCGTACGTCCAGGCGAGCGTTGTCAACACCGTGGCCACCATCATCGCCCTCGCGGCGCTGAGCGGGCTCCTGGCGATGACCTTCGGGCAGGTCCTCGTGGGGCGCCCGACGCGGCGGCTCGTCGACAAGGCGCGGCGGATCGGAGAGGGCGACCTCGGCGGGCCGCTGCTCCTGCCGCAGCGCGACGAGCTCGGGCGGATCGCCCATGAGATCAACGCGATGTGCGAGCACCTGGCCGAGGCGCGCGAGCGCGCGGGCCGCGAGACGACCGCGCGCATCGCGGCGCTGGAGCAGCTCCGGCACGCGGATCGGCTCACCACCGTGGGCAAGCTGGCGTCGGGGCTCGCGCACGAGCTCGGCACGCCGCTCAACGTGGTGGGCGGCCGCGCCAAGATGATCGCGCGCGGCCTGCCGCAGGAGGAGGCGGCGGAGAGCGCGCGCATCATCGCCGAGCAGGCGGACCGGATGACGAAGATCATCCGGCAGCTGCTGGACTTCGCGCGCCGCCGGGTCGCGCAGAAGGCGCCGGCCGATCTCGCGCACATCGCGCGCCAGACGCTGGCGCTGCTCGAGCCCCTCGCCCGGAAGCGGGGCGTGACGCTCCACCTCGACGAGGCGTGCGGCGGGGCGGCGCGCGCCGAGGTGGACTCGGGGCAGATGCAGCAGGTGCTCACGAACCTCATCATGAACGGCATGCAGTCGATGAGGCGGGGCGGCGAGCTCACCGTGCGGGTGGAGCGCGCCCGCGCGCGCCCGCCGGCCGACCACGGCGGCGCCGAGGGCGAGCACGTCGCCGTCCGGGTGATCGACGGCGGGGAGGGGGTCGCGCCCGAGAACATCCTCCGCATCTTCGAGCCGTTCTTCACCACGAAGGACGTCGGCGAGGGCACGGGCCTCGGGCTGAGCGTGTCCTACGGGATCGTGCGCGAGCACGGGGGCTGGATCGACGTGAAGAGCGAGCTCGGCAAGGGCTCGACGTTCACGGTGTACCTCCCGCCGAGCGGCCAGGATGACGCAGGATGACGCGAGCCCGGCGGCCGCGGGCCGAGGGCGAAGGCGCGCTCGGCGGGGCGGCCGCAGCGCCGCGGCTGGCCGCGGGCGTGGCGCTGTACTACGCGAGTCATCGAGGAGAGATGGCGGGCGAGCCATCGAGGTGACGATGGGCAGACGAGCGCTGATCATCGACGACGACGAGGCGATGTGCGCGTGGCTCTCGGCGGACCTGCAGTCGCGCGGCGTCGAGGCGACGACCCGGACCTCACCGGCGGAGGCGCTCGCGCTGCTCGAGGCGGACGAGGGCTTCGACGTCATCCTGACCGATCTGAACATGCGCGGGATGGACGGGATCGCGGTCTGCGGACGGGCTGCCGAGATCCGGCCGGACGTGCCGGTCGTGGTGATCACCGCGTTCGGCAGCATCGAGACCGCGGTGCAGGCGATCCGCGCGGGCGCGTACGACTACGTGACCAAGCCGGTCGACATCGAGGCGCTGGCGCTGGCGCTGGAGCGGGCGATCGCGCACCACGCGCTCAAGGCCGAGGTGCGGCGGCTGCGCCGCGCCGTGGCCGGGCCCGGCGGGTTCCCGGACCTCATCGGCCGGAGCGCCGCGATGCGGGGCGTGCAGGACCTGATCGAGCGCATCGCCGACGCGGACGCGACGGTGCTCATCACCGGCGAGAGCGGGACGGGCAAGGAGGTCGTCGCGAAGGCGATGCACGCGCGGAGCCGCCGCAAGGAGGGGCCGTTCGTGGCGATCAACTGCGCGGCGGTGCCGGAGTCGCTGATCGAGAGCGAGCTGTTCGGGCACGTGAAGGGGGCGTTCACCGACGCGCGCGCGGCGCGCTCCGGGCTGTTCGTCGAGGCGAACGGCGGGACGCTGCTGCTCGACGAGATCGGGGAGCTGCCGCTCGCGGTGCAGCCGAAGCTGCTCCGCGCCCTCCAGGAGCGCCGGGTGCGGCCGGTGGGCGGGAGCGCGGAGGTGCCGTTCGACGCGCGCATCGTGGCCGCGACGAACCGCGACCTGGACGAGGCCGTCGAGGCGCGCCGCTTCCGGGAGGACCTGTACTACCGGATCAACGTGCTCCACGTGGAGCTGCCGCCCGTGCGGGCGCGGGGCAGCGACGTGCTGCTGCTCGCGCAGCGCTTCATCGAGGATTTCGCGACGCGCTGGGGCAAGGAGGTGGTCGGCCTGTCACCGGCGGCCGCCGAGCGGCTTCTCGCGTACACGTGGCCGGGCAACGTGCGGGAGATCCAGAACTGCATGGAGCGGGCGGTGGCGCTCACGGGGTACCCGGAGATCACGGTGGAGGACCTGCCGGCGAAGATCCGGGAGCACCGGCCGTCGCACGTGCTCGTGGCGGGGGACGACCCGTCCGAGCTGGTGCCGCTCGAGGAGGTGGAGCGGCGGTACATCCTGCGGGTGCTCGAGGCGGCGGGCGGGAACAAGACGCTGGCGGCGAGGATCCTGGGGCTGGACCGGAAGACGCTGCACCGGAAGCTGGAGCGGTGGGAGCCGGGCGCCGGGGGGACGAAGGGGAGCTGACAGGGCGGGCGGAGTGGGTCGGGCGACCTGGAGCTCGAAGCCCACGCCGAGGCGCGGAGGAATACCCCGGGCGGGGAACGACGCCCCACCCCGGATGGCCCACGGGGGGTCGCCGCCAGTCCCGCTGCAACCCGCCAGTCCCGCTGCAACCCGCCAGTCCCGCTGTAACCCGCCCGTCCGCCGCAACCTGGGTCGGCGCCTGCGGCCTCAAC
Organism: Sorangium sp. So ce327; assembly: GCF_051530205.1. Lineage (NCBI taxonomy): Bacteria > Pseudomonadati > Myxococcota > Polyangiales > Polyangiaceae > Sorangium > Sorangium sp. So ce327. The sequence continues at coordinate 10,123,077 of NZ_CP150330.1, forward strand.
CCCGGTCGGTTCCGGCCACCCCAACCTCGGCCACCCCAACCTCGGTCGCCTGCGGCCTCAACCTCGGTCGGTTCCGGCCAGCCCCCCAACCCCGGTCGGTTCCGGCCCAACCCCGGTCGGTTCCGGCCAACCCAACCCCGGTCGCCTGCGGCCTCAACCTCGGTCGGTTCCGGCCAGCCCCCCAACCCCGGTCGGTTCCGGCCCAACCCCGGTCGGTTCCGGCCACCCAACCTCGGTCGGTTCCGGCCACCCCAACCTCGGTCGGTTCGAGACGGCCGCCGGCGGGCGGCACGCGGCCTGCAACACAGGGCCCTCACCAAGGAGAGAGCCCGATGCCCCCCGACTCGATGCGCGGTCTTGCCTCGATCCTGAATACGCCCCCTGAGCCGGTGCCGCGCGTCCACCACGGCCCGATCCCCATCCGCGTGCTGCTCGCCGAAGACGACAGGGAGTTGCGGCTGCTCCTCGCCACCGCCCTCCGCCGCGACGGCTACGAGGTCCTGGAGGCGCATGACGCCAAGCACCTCCTCGAGCTGATGGGCGAAGCGCTCGTCTCCGGGAACGGCGCCCCGGTCGATGTCGTGGTGAGCGACATCCGGATGCCAGGCGCGAGCGGGCTCGATCTGCTGGCCGGGCTGCGCCGCGACGACTGGACGACGCCGGTGGTCCTCATCACCGCGTTCGGCGACCCGGAGACGCACGCGGAGGCCTACCGCCTGGGCGCCGACGCGGTGCTCGACAAGCCGCTCGACGTGGACGATCTGCGGCTCGTGGTCCAGACCCTCGTCTCGATGCGCGGCTGACGCACCACGCCGCTGGAGAGCATCTCGCGATCACGGACATCACGAGATGGCGCGTAGGTGGACCCCTATCGACGAGCAGCTGACCTACACACGCCCCTTGTCGGGAGCGCGCCAGTTGACCGTTGGATAGGCTTTCAACCTCGTCGTGGAGCAGATCCGCGCGATCGTGAGTCGCCCGGCGCCGCCTCACCCCGCCTCGATCGGCAGCCGGCGCGGCTCCCCCGCGCGCTGCGCCTTCAGCCGCGCCCGCCGCATCTTGTGCCACGCGAGGATCCCCGCGTCCGCGCGCACGAAGCGGCACGCGTCGAGATCCGCGTCGCGCGGCTCCGAGGACGCGAGCATCCGCTCGTCGCCCGGCTGGATCAGCCAGAACTCCGCCCGCAACCCGAGCCACGCGAGCAGCCGCCCGATCACCGGGATCGGCATGTAGTACCGCCCCACGATCGCCGTCCGCTCCGCGTCGATCGGCGCGCACCCCGCCACGCCCACCACGCGCTTCCCGAACGAGAGGCGCAGCACGCCCGGGAAGCGCACCTCCATCTCGAACCTCCATCCCCGACGGCCGTCCCAGGGCTCCCCATCATCGTGGCGCAGCACCGCCTCGGCGTGGATGACGTCGCCCTCCACGCGGACCTCGCAAGGGTCGAGCATCGCGCCCACGCCGGGGAACCAGGGGCGGTGCGCGAACGGCAGGTGGTGGAAGTCGAGCATGCCCTCCATCGCGCGCGCGAACGGCACGTCCCAGTCCATCGACGCCGTGTGGGCGTGCCGCTCGTCCGGCGGCAGGCCATCGAACCAGGGCACCGGCGGCAGCTCGGCCGGCCGCTCGCCCCAGAAGAGCCACACGAAGCCCCGGTGCTCCCGCGCCTCGTACCGCGTCAGCGCGAGCGCATCCCCCGCGCCGCGCGCGCTCGCGCCGCGCCCCTCGCACGGGATCGCGACGCAGCGCCCGTCAGAAGCGAACCGGAAGCCGTGGTACGGGCACTCGATCGCCCCGTCCACGACCCGCCCCAGGCCGAGGTCCGCGCCGCGGTGCGGGCAGCGCGCCCGCGCCGCGACCAGGGCGCCGCGCTCGTCCCTGAACAGCACGAGCCGCGTCCCGAAGCGCTCGACGGCGACCGGCCGCTTGCCCACGCAGGCCGCGTCCGCGATGATGTACCAGGCGCCCTCGACGAACGCGCCGCGCCCTTCCTCGATGCCGTGCTTTCGCATGATGCTCCTCCGATCGCCCGGAAGCCTGGGGCCGGCCCGGCCGGGGAGCAGTGACAGCGCGCGCCACAAGGGCTGACATGCGGCGCCAGGCCCCGCGGGCGCCCGCACCGACGATCTGGGCCCGCACCGCCGCGCAGCTCGCGGACCACGCCGCGGAGCGCGGGGCGGATCGGCGGGCGCTGCTCGAGGCCGCGGGGCTCGCCGGCGCGGCGCTCGCCGATCCGGACGCCCGCGTGCCGCTCGCGGCGTTCTATGCGCTCATCGAGGCGGCCGCGGCGGCGACCGCCGATCCGCACCTCGGCCTCGACTTCGCGGCGCGCTTCGAGCCGGAGCACTTCGACGCGCTCGGCTTCCTGGCCATGAGCAGCCCGACGCTCGGAGAGTCGTTCCGCCGGATGCTCCGCTACCAGCAGATCTGGAACGAGGGCGAGCGCTACACGCTGGAGATCCGCGGGCGCCGCGCGCACCTCGGGTTCGTGCCCTTCGGGCCCGACCGGCCGGCCCACGGCCAGCTCGCGGAGATGTTCGCGTTCGACGCGCTCGTGAACGCCGGGCGCATGTGCGGCGCGCCGCTCCAGGCGCTCGCGGTGCGCTTTCGCCACGCGCCGGCGGGAGATCCGGAGGAGAAGGCGCGGCGGCTCGGCTCGCCGGTGCTGTTCGGGGCGCCGGCGACCGAGCTGGTCCTGCCGGTCGAAGAGCTCGCTCGTCCGCTGCCGCACGCGAACGAGGCGCTCGCCGCGTTCCTCGAGCGCCACATGAGCGCGGCCGCGGCGCGCCTGCCGGGCGCGGCGCCGCCCGCGCTGTCCGACCGCGTGCGCGCGCTCCTCGGCGAGCGGCTGCGCGAGGGGGCCGACCTGGGCGCGCTCGCGGCGCGCCTGCGGATGAGCCCGCGCACGCTCCAGCGCCGCCTTGGCGACGAGGGGACGTCGGTCCACGCGTTGCTCGACGAGGTCCGGCGCGGCCGCGCTGCGGCGCTCCTCGACGCGGACATGGCGATCGGGGAGGTGGCGTATCTGCTCGGCTATTCCGAGCCGAGCGCGTTCCACCGGGCGTTCCGGCGCTGGACCGGCGTGACGCCGGAGGCGTTCCGCGCCCGGACCAGGGGCGCAGCGCCGCAGTGAGCGGCCTGCGCCACCGGCTGGCCTGACGGGTTCCTTCACGCGCGCCCGGCCGCGGCCTGCGCCGCTGCCGGGCTTGCGCTCACGGGCCGGGGGGGGCGATCTCCAGCTTCGCCATCACGCTGCCGCTGCCCGTGAGGCTCGCCTGGATGTTCTCGACCGCCTGCGTGATCGCGTTGGTGGCCGGGATGAGGCACGCCCCCGCCTTCACGCTGCCGGTGGCCGCGCCCTCGAGGTTGCCGCCCGCCTGGACCACCGCCTCGGCGCTGGCGAGGAGCAGCTCGCCGCGCGCGTGCGCGACGACGAGCAGCCGCGGCAGGTTCGCCTTGAGCGTCGCGATCGCCGCCTCGACGTCGGCCCCACCCTCGATGTTGACCGCGGGCTCCTTGCAGCTGGCCTTCGCGCTCGCGCTCGCCTCGCAGGAGCCGCTGCACTCCGCGGACCCCTGGCACTCGGCGCTCGGCGGCTTGAGCTCGGCCCTGCACTTCGGCGCCTTGAACTGGACGTCGCACGAGCCCGAGCAATCGGCGTTGCACTGCACCTCTGCCTCGGCCGCGAACGAGCACGAGCCACGGCACTCGCCCGTACAGGTGCCCTGGCACTCGCCGCGGCAGTCGCCGCCGGCGGTCGTCGCGGAGCAATCGCCGTCGCACGTGCCCTCGCACGTCCCCTGGCACGTCCCCTCGCAGTGGACCGCCAGGTTGGCCGAGCCCTCGCACGAGCCGGTGCACTTCCCCTCGCACCGCCCCGAGAGCTGACCGGGATCGCAGCGCGCGACGATCTCCGCCGGGGTCAGCTGGCACTCGACGTTGGCGCTGCACCTCGCCTCGCAGTTCGCCTGCACGCTCGCGTCGACCGTGCAGCTCGGCGGCTGGAAGGTGATCGACAGGTCGGCCGTCGCGTCCCCGAGCGCGTCGACGGCGAGCTCACACCATTGCTCCGCCCGTTCGTTCGGCTTCGTCGCCGTGATCGTCGCCACGTCCGCGCCGAGGTCGAGCGCGATCGCCTGACAGGCGCTCGTCACGTCCGCCACGATGGCGCCCGCGGCGCCCGTGAAGTCCGACACGGACTGCATGAAGGCACCATAATTGAGCTCTGCTTCGCCCTCGAGACCCCATTCCACCGTGGCGAGATCGGCGCCCGGCGTGAAGTCGCGACAGCAGATGTCACTCTGCAGCTCCGAGACCTTGTCACACCCCATCGCCGGGATGACGGAGAGCCCCGCCAGCGCCAGCGGGAATGCCGCGATTCGCCACGTCACACGGATATTCATCGGGAAACTCCTTCGTTCTTTGTCGGGCGTGCCGCTGGTGCGGGACTGCCACGGAGAGCGGTGAAACCCCATGAGGGAGCACGCTCGCCTCCGAGCTCGGCCTGCAGCCGCCTCCGAAGCAGGGCGACAATAGCTCATAGATCGACCCACATGACAAGGCCCATGAGGCGGAATTGTTGCTCGTCTCGACGTCACCCTAGGGCGAAGCCCGTCAGCACGGGAGCCATCCACGACGAGATCTGTTGATGTTCATGTCGACGGCAGACGTTGGAAGAACGCCCGATCGCGGCCGTCCAGGGAGGGCTGAGGGGAGGGCTGAGGGAACGGCTGAGGGGACGGCTGAGGGCGCGCCATGACACGGCACGTCGTGGGTTCAACGAGCCTTCATCGAATCGCCGTTGCAGAGCTCGGCCGAGCCGTAGGACAATGGCCCCGTGATGACGCTCGACCCACGGCTCCCCCGGTTCGTGCAGCTCTCTCTCCTTCTCGCCCTGACGGCCGGTTGCGGCGCCTCGTCCGACGACGAGGGCCCGACGAGCGGCCAGGCCGCCGGCGAGCCGCCCAGGATGACCGGGATGACGGCGGCCCACAATGCCGCGCGCGCCGCCGTCGAGCCGCCCGCCGATCAGCCGGTGCCCCCTCTCGTGTGGTCGCCCGAGATCGCCGCGGTGGCTCAGGCCTATGCCGCCAAGTGCATGTTCGGCCATAGCGCGAGCGATTATGGCGAAAACATCTTCGCGTCGACCGGCTCGTCACCCACACCGGAGGATGTTGTCGCCTCGTGGGTCGACGAGGCGGCCAACTACGACCTTGCGAGCAATGCCTGCAGCTCCACCTGCGGCCATTACACTCAGGTGGTATGGGCCGACTCCCTGCGGCTCGGCTGCGGGGTCGCCGATTGCACGACCGGCTCGCCGTTCGGCGGTGGCACCTGGCAGCTCTGGGTGTGCAACTACGATCCTCCCGGCAATTTCGTCGGAGAGCGCCCCTACTGAGCCCGCGCGCGCGGGCCGACGACGCGCGCGCGCCGTCCTCGTCTCCTCCCCGCCCCTCGCCGGCTCTGGTATCGCAGCGGTGATGGACTTCGGGTGGACCCCTTCCCAGCGCGCCGTCCACGATCGCATGCGCGCCCTCGGCGCCGAGGCCGACGCCGCGGCCCCGGACGATCGCATGCGCGTCCTCGCCCGGGGCGGCGCCCTCGGCCTGCCGATCGCCCGCGATCTCGGCGGCGAGGGCCTCGACCTCGTCACGACGGCGCTCGCCTACGAGGGCCTCGGCGCGACGCTGCGCGACGGCGGCGTCCTGCTCGCCGCGGGGGCGCACCTCTTCGGCGTGGCGCTCCTGCTCGCGCGGGTGGGCACGCCCGCCCAGCAGCGCGCGTGGCTGCCGCGGATGGCGAGCGGCGCGAGCATGGCGACGGTCGCCGCGACCGAGGCCGGCGCGGGCTCGGACGTCGCGTCGGTGCAAGCAAGGGCCGACCGCACGGACGCCGGCTACCGGCTCACCGGCGACAAGCGGTACGTGACCTGGGCCGACCGGGCCGACGTGTACCTCGCGATCGCGCGCGACGGCAGCGGCGGCGCCGGAGGGACCCCGGCGCGCGGCCTCACCGCGCTGCTCGTCCCCCGCGCCGCGGGCGAGGGCGCCGCGCGCATCCTCCCCGGCGCGCCGCTCGCGACCGCGGGCCTCCGGAGCGCGCGGCTCGCGCCCGTCTCGTTCGCCGGCTGCGAGGTCGGCCATGACGCGCTCCTCGGCCGCGCCGGCGCCGGCCTTGCCGTCTTCCAGATCGCGATGACCTTCGAGCGCGCGCTCATCCTCGCCTTCCGCCTCGGCGCCATGGAGCGCGCCCTCGGCGAGGCCGTCCGTTTCGCCCGCGAGCGCGAGATCGGCGGCCAGGCGATCGCCCGCCACCAGGCCGTCGCGCACCGCCTCGCGCAGATGAAGCTGCGGCTGGAGACGTCGCGGCTGCTCATCTACCGCGCCGCGTGGGCGCTGGACCAGGGCGAGCGCGGCCAGGCCGAGGCCGCGCTCGCGAAGTGGCACACGGCGGACTCGGCCGTGGCGTCCGCGCTCGACGACCTCCGGCTCCGCGGCGGCGCTGGCTACCTCGAGGAGAGCGGCCTCCCCTCCGCCATCGATGACGCCCTGGGCGGCAGCATCCATTCGGGGACGTCCGACGTGCTCGCAACGATCGTCGCGCGGTGGCTGGGCGTCTAGCCGCTCGCCCGACGACGAACTACTGGCCAACCCTCGCCGGCGCCTTTACCAAGGTAGGGCTGCGCGGGCCGGCCGAGGGTCGCCGGCCCGCGCCCGTCCGCCGGCCCTTCAAGCCCAACCAGGAACGATATGACCGAAGCGACCGACAATCCCCTGCTCACTCTCGGCTTCGAGATCCCGTTCGATCGCATCCGGAGCGAGCACGTGGAGCCCGCGGTGCGCGCGCTGCTCCAGGACGCCCGCGCCCGGCTCGACGCGCTCGTCGCGGCGCCCGGCCCCCGCACTTACGACAACACCCTCGCCGCGCTCGAGGCCGTCACCGAGCGGCTCGACCGCGCCATGAACGTCGTCTCCCACCTCGAATCGACGTCCACCACCCCCGCGCTGCGCGCCGCGTACAACGCCGTCCAGCCGGAGGTCAGCGAGTTCCTGAGCGGCATCGCCCTCAACGAGGGCGTCTACGGCGCGCTCAAGGCGTACGCGGCCACGCCCGAGGCCGCGGCGCTGACGGGCCCGCGGCACCGCTTCCTGAAGAAGACCCTCGACGATTTCCGGAGGAGCGGCGCCGAGCTCGACCCGGCCGGCAAGAAGCGCCTCTCCGAGATCGACGTCGAGCTCGCCACGCTGACCCTGCGCTTCTCCCAGAACGTGCTCGACGCGACGAACGCCTTCGAGTTCGTGGTCGAGGACGCCGCCCGCCTCGCCGGCCTGCCGCCGAGCGCGGTCGAGGCGGCCCGTCAGGGCGCGAAGGACAGGGGCATCGAGGGGTACCGCTTCACGCTGCAGGCGCCGAGCTACATCCCCGTGCTCACGCACCTCGACGACGGCTCCATCCGCGAGCGCTTCTACCGCGCCTTCAACACGCGGGCGACCGAGGGCGACCACGACAACCGGCCGCTCATCCGCCGCATCCTCGAGCTCCGCGGCGAGAAGGCGAGGCTGCTCGGCTACGCGAGCTTCGCCGATCTCGTGCTCGAGGACCGGATGGCGAAGACGGGCGCCGCGGCGCGGCGCTTCGTCGACACGCTGCGGGCGCGCACCGAGCCGGTCTTCGCCCGCGAGAAGGAGGAGCTCGCCGCCTTCCGCCGCGAGATCGAGGGCCCGGACGCGCCGCCGCTCGCGCCGTGGGACGTCGCCTACTACGCCGAGAAGCTCCGCCGCGCCCGCTACGATTTCGACGACGAGGCGCTCCGCCCGTATTTCCCGCTGGATCGCGTCGTCTCCGGCCTGTTCGAGATCGCCCACCGCCTTTACGGCGTGCGCATCGCGCCCTGGCAGTCCGCCCCCACGTGGCACCCGAGCGTCCGCGCCTATCAGCTCGTCGAGCCGGACGGCGCCCAGAGCGCCGCTTTCTACCTCGACTTCGTGCCACGCGAGCAGAAGCGCGACGGCGCCTGGATGCACGGGCTCGTCACGGGCGCGCCGAGCGAGAATGGGCGCGCGGCCGGCGAGGACGCGCGCCACCTCGAGGTCCTCGCGGGCAGCTTCACCCCGCCGGTCGGCGGCCGCCCCGCGCTGCTCAACCACCGCGAGGTCGAAACGCTGTTCCACGAGTTCGGCCACATGATGCACCACGCCTCGAGCCGGGTGCCGATCCGGAGCCTCGCCGGCACCAACGTCGCCTGGGACTTCGTCGAGCTCCCCTCGCAGATCATGGAGAACTGGTGCTGGGAGCGGGACGCGCTCGACCTCTTCGCGCGCCACCACGAGACGGGCGTGCCGGTCCCGGACGACCTGCTCCAGCGGATGCGCGCGGCCCGCACGTTCCGCGCCGGCGCTGCGACGATGCGGCAGCTCGGCTTCGCCGAGATCGACCTCGCGCTCCACATGGACTGGACCGGAGAGCAGGGCGATGTCGTCGAGTTCGCGCGCGAGGTCCTCGGGCGTTACTCGCCTGTCCCGCTGCCCGAGGGTTACGCCATGATCGCCGGCTTCTCGCACCTCTTCTCGAGCCCGGTGGGCTACGCAGCGGGCTATTACTCGTACAAATGGGCCGAGGTGCTGGACGCCGACGCGTTCTCCCGCTTCCAGGAAGAGGGCCTGTTCAGCCGGAAGGTGGGCGACGCGTTCCGGAGCCAGATCCTCGCGCTCGGCGACACGCAGGACCCGATGGATCTCTACAGGAGCTTCCGCGGCCGCGAGCCCACCCTCGACGCCCTGCTCCAGCGCAGCGGACTCGCCTGAGCCTCCGGGGCGGCCCGGCGCCTCATCCATCACGGCTACACCCCAGACTCCCTCTCTGGCCATGTGACCGAACGGCGCTTTCGTGAGGCGTTGAGCAGGCTCGTTCGGTCACGCTCAGGGCGCGAAGCTTGGTTAGGGCCTACTCCCCATCCACCTCCGTGGGCGCGAGGAGGCCGTGTTCTTCGCGCGGCGCGGGGAGGGCCGATATCTGAGCCCAAATGACAAAGCTCCTCCGGCGAAGCCGGAGGAGCTTTGTCTCAGGTGAGTCCGGCGGGGTCCCCGCGCCGCGCGAAGAACACGGTCTCCTCGCGCCGGGCCCCCGTGGGATCACTGTATCTTGAAGTTGCAGGCCGACAGGGTGGCCGTTCCGATCGTCTGCGTCATCGCCCAGTTCGCGAGCGAAGCGACGCTGGCCTGCTCGGACCTGAACGCGTAGTTGCTCGCGAGCTGCACCTCGGTGCCGTTCTTCGGCCGGATGTACACCGAGTACCGCTTCGCCGCCACGTCGACCACCATCCGGACGGTATAGGTCGTCCCGCCGGTGTACGGGAACACCCGGAGCGCCTGGTACCTCGAGGCGTTCCGGACGCGGACATTGCCTTCCTCGTCGAAGATGACGATCGCGGCGAGCTGGGTCCACTGGCTCGCGGAGCCGCTCGAGAGGCCGACCACAGCGTCGATCTTCGACGCGCTCGGCGTCACGTCCCAGGTCGCCGTGAAGGTGCCCCGCTGGGTCGAAGGCAGCTGCGAATTGAACCACTTGCCCGCGTTGACGACCGAGCACACCGGCGCCGTCGGCGTGGGCGTGGTCGGCGTGGGCGTCGGCGTGGTCGGCGTGGGCGTCGGTGTCGTCGGCGTGGGCGTCGGCGTCGTGGTCGTCGTCCCGAACTCGAACGCGCCGATGTCGACCGCGCCCACGGCCGTCCGCCGCTGCGCGGAGCCGACGGCCGCGACCGCCGCCTTCGGCGGGTGGTACAGCGGCATCGCGAGCGGCGACGGGAACGTGCGCCCCGAGATCCCCGTCGTCGAGCTGACACCCGCGTTCCGCAGCGCGCTCGTCGAGAGCAGCGTCACGTCGCGGTTGCCGATGCTCGTGAAGCCGGGATCGCTCACGAACAGCGTCCCCGCGAAGCCGGAAGGCACTATCGTGCCCGGGGGCATGGCGTTGTTGACGCCCTTGATGAGCGGGCTGCCGGTCGTCCAGCTCGCGTCGTCACGGAAGACCTGAACGCTCCCGCCCCCGACGCGATGGAAGATGTTGTTGTGCAGCTCGATGCTCTCGATGCCATCGAACAGGTGGATCGCCGCGCTCGACCCCGCCATCAGCAGGAACGTGTTGTTCACGAACCGATACCGCCCGTTGGTGTCGCCCGTGCCGTCGCCGCCGACGCGGATCACGTACTGCGTGTGCGTCTTGCGGAAGACGTTGCCGACCACATCGGAGTCCTCCCGCGCGAGCCCCGGATCCTGCCCGTCGGGGCCGATGAGCTCGAGGTCCTTGTAGAGCCCGCCCTCGATCCAGTTGTAATAGATCTCGTTCCGCTCCGCGCGGGTCTTCACCGCGTTGCCGCCGGTTGCATCGTGGACATAGCTGTGCTGCATCCGGAACACGGAGCCCGGGTAGGCGGACTCATCCGTCGCGATGTAGATCGGGTGCTTCTGCGTACCGTTACCGCAGTTATAGACCTCCACGTATTCCACCAACAGCGAACCCGAATCGCTGTCGGCGCCCAGGATCCCGTGCGCTGGGCAATCGTGGATCACGGAGTCACGGATCGTGACATCGTGCCCGTGCTGGAAGATGCACCTCGAGGTGCCGCCCGTCACATCGAACCCCTCGAAGACGATGTGGTTCGCGTTGATCTCGATCGTGTTGGTGCCGCCCTTCAGGACGGGGCGCTTCCCGCCGACGCGCACGCCGCGGATCGTGATCTTCGAGGTGGGCGTGCCCCATTTCGTGAGCCTGATGTTGCCCGAATACGTGGCGTTGCCGTCGACCTCCACCACGTCGCCCGCCTGCAGTCTGCTGGCTACCTCACCGATGGTCTTGTAGGTGCGCGTGGGACCGACTTGATAGGTCGTGCCGGCCGCCTGCTCCTCCGCGTCCAGCTCCTCTGCAGTCACGTCCTCGTCGAGCGGCGCGCAGCCGAAGCCGACGATCGACATCGCCACGAGCGAGGCGATGAACTTACCGGCGGCAAACGACCGCGACCCAAAGCCTTGAGAAATTGAATGCATGGCTTTTTCTCCCCCGGCGTCGTCGAACCCCTGTGGTGAACAGGACCGTAACGGGCGAAAGCATCAGGGGGCAGAAGAGGAGCCTCCCGCTGCGTGCCTTCGCGCCGCGAACCATCGGTGCAGACCATTCAGCACCAGAGGGGCGGATACCGGCGCTCTCGTGAAACAACTTATTCCCGGATTAACACGACGGGTCAAGACGAAATGCTTTCGAAAACGAAACGAACACCCAATTAGGTCGCACACCTCGGCCGCTTTTCACATCACTGTTGCAAATTTTCGATGCAGAACTGCAATGCGCAGTCCGTCCGCTGATGTAAGGAAGGTATAGAGAAGTGGTCGCTCGCTCGCTTGAATGCAGACGAAATCCCCCGAAAATGTGGGTAAACCTTCAATGCGACAGGGTTCTCCATGTCGGTCAACGACCTTCACCTACCTTACCCCCGCATTCGCTATCTCAGCCGCGGCGCCTGTGACCCGAGGGAGGTCGCGCGCTTCCTCGGCGACACCGCTGCACCGCAAGCAAGAAAACAGCTCACGGCCCTGCTCGATCGCCTGGCGGAGCATTCGCTATGCGCGTCGCGGCTGGCCTGCCGCGGTCGGCGCGCGACACGGGCTCGCGGGAGATCGTGGAGAAGGACGACGGGCCGGCGTTCGACGGGGAGATCGGCGGCGTCCGCGCGGCATCGCGCTGCTCGCCGCGCGGGGGAGATCGGCGGGAATCGGCGGGCGCGCGAGCGGTCAGCGCCTCCCCTTGAAGCCCATCATCTGCTGCACCACCGCCTCGCTCTCCTCGGCGATCGCGCCCTCCTGCGCCGCGCGGTCGGCGCAGTCCTCACAGACCTTCTTCTTCTTGGTTCCGACCTTGATCGTCTTGAGCTCGTCGACCTCGTTATCGCATTCCCGGCACGTGGGCATCGCCACACCTTCCTTTCGCCGGGCCAGCATATCGCACCGATCCCGCGCGCGCCGAGATCGCGCCCCGGCGCCGCGAGCGGACCGCGCCGAGATCGCGCCCCGGCGCCGCGAGCGGACCGCACGGCTCGCCCGCCCGATGTTTGGCCCGGACGAGCCTCGCGACCTAGGCTCGCCGCGTCACGAGGACACCAAGGAGGCTCGCATGGATCGGAGGCAGGGCGCGCGCGCGCAGGTCGACTTCCCCGTCTCGGCGCTCGTCGATGGCCACCGGCACCGGTGTCGCGCGATCGATCTCTCCCCCACGGGGATGGTCGTCGAGCGCGCGCCCGCGCTGGCAGGCCGGGCGCTGCCCGCCGTGACCCCGTTCGAGCTCGACCTCGGGGTCGGGCGCCCCATCCGGCTGCGCGCCCGCCCGGTCTGGGACCGCGACAACCTGCTCGCCGTCCGCTTCGTGGTCATGAGCGACGCCGACCGGCTCACCATCGCCGAGCACCTCGACCAGCGCGTCCACCACCGCTCCCCCCTCCATTAGAGCGACGGTTAGAGCGACGGTCACCCGCTTCGGATACGGGCCCACCTCGACGTTTTCGGTGCTCAGCGCACCGGAGTGCGCTTGCGCGCCGAAAACGCCGATCTGGGCCCGTCTCCTGTGCGGGAGACCGCCGCTCTGCTGCGGCTCTGCTGCCGCCGTGCTCTGGATGGGGCAGAGGGGGGCGGAAACCGGTGGAGATGGGGCAGACGGGCGGGGGGAACGGCTTGAGACGGATGGGGGGGACGTCCTCGACATGATGCTCGCCTGCAAGGATGAAATCGCAGGATTGCAACGCGGGGAGGATGTGACCGGGACATCTATGCGAATTTTAAATCTATTTCCGTCTTCTCGCGGTGGCATGTGAGCTGCTAATTCACGGACGAGCGTTGCTGGTGCGGCCTCTCCCCCCCTAGGCCCCGGCGACGCTTTTTTTTTGTCGCTCGCTGGAGCGACGAGCGGTGGGCCACGCGGCTACGTGCGGGGCTCTCGTCGCCGGCGGGCGGCGGAGATCGACGCCCGCGGAATGCTGGCGGCAGAGCGGCGAAGCTCGTCGAGCGCGTGCTCGGGCAGGCGCGGCGCGCGCGGCTCGGCGGCGCTCGGCTCGGGAGGGGCGGGCGCGCGGGCGCCCAGGTACGGCCAGAGACTCTCGCGGATGGGCGCCGGCAGGACGTTCTCCAGGTACTCGAGCGCAGTCCCGCGGAGGTGGGCGTCGTCGGCGTGGAGCGCCCTGTAGGCGATCTCGAGCGGCTCGCGCTCCAGGCAAAGCGAGAGGACGCGGAACACGTGCTCCAGGCTGCGGCTCGTCCGCTCGACGAGCAATCGCTCGGCCAGCGGCGCCTCGACCGGGGGCGCGACGTTGGGGGGCTGGGCGTCCCACACCCGGCGACCGATCGCGATCTCCCGCATCGCCGCCTCGATCACGTCGTCGTGCCGCAGGTGGATCGGCGCGCGCTGCTGGAGGAGCCGCGCGAGGGCGACGCCGCACTGAAAACGCACCTCGAAGCGCTCGTCGGCGAGGCCCAGGATCAGGCCGTCGGCGGCGCGCTGGGTGGGACAGGCCTGGAGCACCCGCGGAATGCGGCGCCGGAGGGCGACGCTCACGGACGGATCGAGGAGCGCGTCGGTGAGCTGGCCGGTCGCGCGGGGGGCGACGGCGCGGAGCGCCCGGATCGCCTCGGAGGTGAGCCCCTCGCGCTCGAGGAGCGGGAGGAGGTGCGGCACGAGCGCAGGGTCCGGCTCCCGGACGAGCGCCCGGCGGATCCGCTCGGGATCGCCGGAGCGCAGGTCGGCCGTGGCGGCAAGCACCGGATCGGACGCCAGCGCGGCCGACGCGGCGCGCGCAGACAGCGGCCCGTCGACGCCCCTGCGATCACCCGCCGGAGGCCGCAGCGAGTCCCCGGGGGCGGGGGCGGAGAGCGGTGAACGGCCGGAGAGCGGTGAACGGCCGGAGAGCGGCGGGCCGGGGTGCGACGTGCGCTCGCCGTCGGCCGAGGCGCGCCCGGCGTGGTGCCGCGCCGCCGCGGCGTTCCGGAGCGCGGCGAGCTCGGCGCGGACCCTGTCGCGGCTGAGCGCGTCGACGGTGCCGCTCAGGGTGCGGCGGGTGGTCGCGTCGACGACGTTCGTCGGGTCGAGCGAGACGGCGCCGGAGCGCAGGCTGCCCTCGAGCGCGGCGACATAGCCCCGGTGCAGCCGAGGCGTGAAGAGCAACGTGACGCCCGCGGCCGCCGCGCCGAGGCCGAGCAGCAGCGGGAGCGACCCGCCCGGGGCGAGCACGAGCAGGGCCATCGCGAGGCCGCTGCCCGCCGCGGTGCCGATGCGGTCGAAGCCGACGTCGATGAGCGTCTTGATCGACCGCTTCTGGTCCGGGGGCAGGGGCGTGTAGAGCAGCTCGTAGCCCGACCGGAACAGCGAGTTCCGGAGCACCGCCTCGGTCGCGCGGACAATGGAGGCGGCCCAGAGCCGCGGCGCGACCACGAGGGAGAGGGTGCTCGCGACGACCGCGGCCGGGAGGATGCCCATGGTGGCGGCGAGCCCGAGCCGGTCGAGCGAGAAGGTGGCGGCGAGCGACTGCACGAGGAACGAGAGCACGCTCACCGAGAGATGGAAGAGCGCGAAGAACGAGAGCAGCGCGTTGCGGTCGGTCATCGCGGCGGCCGCCTCGGCGCTGAGAGCCACGTCGAACAACGCGCCGCTCACGGCGCCGAGCCCGACGAGCAGGCCGAGGTCGCGCAGGTGGCTGTTGTCGCGCAACGCGGCGAGCCCCGACCCGCCGGCGCCAACCTCGGTGCGTGCCACCTCAACCTCGGTGCGGGCCGCGTCAACCTGGGTGCGGGCCGCCTCAACCTCGGTGCCCCCCGCCTCAACCTGGGTGCGGGCCGCCTCAACCTCGGTGCGCCCCGCCTCAACCTCGGTGCGCCCCGCCTCAACCTCGGTGCGCCCCGCCTCAACCTCGGTGCGCCCCGCCCCGCCGGCGGCGCCGGCCGCGCGCGCGAGGCCGGCGCCCAGGTGGTGGGTGGCCCAGGCGGTGAGCGCGCTCACCGCGGAGAGGGCGAGGAGCATCGTCGGGGCGTCGATGAGGCGGCTGGCGCGCCAGGCGAACAGGCCGCCGATCACGCCGCCGACGGTCCCGCCGCCCGCGATGCGCCCGATGGAGTGGCGGGCGGTGTGGGGGTCGAAGCGCTCGTTGACGAGCGACCAGAAGGCGGAGATGAGCGTCGCGCCGAAGACGGCGATGTGCAGGTAGAAGACGAGGGCGGCGGCGCCGGGCGCGCGCCGGGCGAGGTCCCACTCCAGGGCGAGCAGCACGGAGCTCGCAGCGAACGTGGCCGGGACGACGCGCGCGGGGGAGAGCTGGAGGAGCGCACGCGAGAGCAGGACGACGGCGGCGAACGACAGGACCGCGCCGGCGGCCATGACCTTGGGGACGTCGGCCGCGCCGAAGCTGGCGAGGAAGAGGGCGTCCCGGGTCGCCCGGCCGGCGACCTGCTGGGCGATCATCGCGCCCGAGGCGATGGCCGCGAGGAGGACGGGCCTGTCGCTCGCGCTGTCCTCTCCCACCTGCGCCCTGGGCATCCTAGGCGGGTTCGGCGGCGAGCACGCGGGCGTCGGTGACGATGGTCCCGAGCGGGACGTCACCCGGGGTCGCCGGCACCTCGGCGACGAGCTGGAAGTCGAACACGACGCCCACCGCATGCGCCGGGGGGCAGAAGCGCGGCAGGGTGCTGTCGTAGTAGCCGGCGCCATAGCCGATCCGGTGCCCTCGGGCGTCGATCTGCAGCGCGGGCACGACGATGACGTCGAGCGCGGCGGCCTCCTCGTCGGTCGCGTCGGGCTCGCGGAAGCCGAGGCCGCGCTCCTCCATGGCCTCGGGGTCCTCGACGAAGCGGAAGGTCATGGCGCGCGACTCGGGGTCGATGGAGGGGTACGCGACCCGGGCGCCGCGGGCGCGCAGCAGCGGATCGAGCTCCCGGAGGTCGACCTCGTTGCGCCCCTCGATCGGGTAGAAGAGCGCGACCCGCCGGGCCGCGGCGAGGGCCGGCAGCTCCGCGAGCGCGCGCTGGATCCGGCGCGATCGCTCGAGGATGGCGTCGTGGGGGATGGAGCTGCGGACGGCCCGAGCGCGCTTCCGCAGCTCGGCTTTGGCGCGGTAGCGCAGGGCGGCCTCGGCGTCGGGGTCCATGGCTCGGTGGTTCCTCCGGCGCGCATCCTAGAGAGCCGCCCCGGGCCGGGGAACCGCCATGTGCGAAATCGGTGTGAGGTGGCGCAGTTGGCCCCAGGTGTGGCGCCCTTGCACGGAGGGCGGGCAACGGCCGCGCTCCGAGCGCGGGGGGAGCGGGACGGGCGGGAGCGACCGCGCCGAGGCCGCAGCTGCGAGCGGCTGGCCAGGGTGAGCCCACGGACGAGCCCGGTGGCACCGTTCGTGCTGCTGCCGGCGGCCGCGCGGATGGCGGCGCCGCCGCGCGGTCCGCACAGGCAGCTGGTAGCATCCTGATCGCGGAGAGACGATACCGGAGCGGTGCGATCGCGGGGGGCAGGAGCCCCCGACGCCGGAGGAAGCGATGTTCTGGGAGGATTTCAAGAAGTTCGCGGTTCGTGGCAATGTCGTCGACATGGCCGTGGGCGTCGTGATCGGCGCGGCGTTCGGCAACATCGTCAAGACGCTGGTAGATCACCTGATCATGCCGCCGATAGGCCTCCTGACGGGCGGCATCGATTTCAGCCGGCACTACATCGTCCTGAAGTCGCCGAGCGGGCCCGGTCCGTACGCGACCCCCGAGGAGATGGTGAAGGCCGGCGCGGTGCTCCTCCAGTACGGGGTCGTCATCAACAGCCTGGTGAGCTTCTTCATCGTCGCGCTCAGCGTCTTCCTCCTGGTGCGGCTCATGGGGAAGCTTCAGAGGCAACACGCGGAGGAGGTGACGACGAAGGAGTGCCCCGAGTGCGCGATGAGCATCCCCATCAAGGCGGTGCGCTGCGGGCACTGCACGGCGGCGCTGAAGGGCGCGTAACGCGAAACGGAGAGGTCACCGCGTGGGCGGCGCAGCTGGCGCCGCTCGCCGGCGAGCGGGCTCTCCGTCGAGGCAGAGCGCGTCGACGCCGGGTTCGCTGGAAGGGGCGCTCGACCGCGGATCGCCGCGCTCTGCCTCAATGGTTCTCGACGGGCACGCCGGCCTCGAGCACGGCCTTCTTCAGCGTCAGAATTTCCTGCTGGGCGTCGGTGAGCTCCATCGAGTGAAAGCCGGACGGCGCGGTCGAGCCCATGTGGATCGGGGCGACCGCGGTCTCCAGGATCGGGATACCATCGAGCCTGCGCTGGTCGGTGCGTGGCCTCGGCTCGCTGAGCAAGGAGAGCAGGCTCGGAGACGCGGTGACCCGAGGGCTCAGCGCGTTCACGCGATCGGGCGCGAACAGCTCGAGCGCGGTGCGCGCGATGCACGTATGGTCGAGTGTTCCGTGGAACGGCACGCCGCGCGGAGCCCAGGGCGAGACGACGAGGGCCGGCACGCGAACGCCGAGCGTATCGAACGGCGCCGCCTCGCTCGCGGGCGACGGCGGCGGGCGCACGTGGTCGTAGAACCCGCCATGCTCGTCGTAGGTCACGACCAGCGCCACGTGCGGCCAGGACGGGCTCGCGATCAGGTGGTTGTAGATGCGCGCGATCAGGTTCTGACCGCGCGCCACGTCGGCCGGGGGATGGTCGTCATTCGCCCAGTTCAGGAGCGCGTCCACGTCGACCAGCGTGAAGTTCGGGTCGATCCACGAGACGCTGGGCAGCGTGCCTTCACGGCAGGCCCTGTAGAACGAGGAGATCTTCGCGATCGGCAGCCCGCGGTGGCCCTTGTATTTCTCGACGGTCCGCAAGAACGCGATGTCGTGCGAGTAGTAGCGCCACGAGTCGACCGGCAACAGGTCGAAGAACGTCGCGTGGTCGATCCATTGCAGGTTGCCCGTGCGCCCGCCGCTGGTCCCGCAGAGCGCGAAGAACCGGTTCGGCCACGTCGGGCCCGCGAACGAAGCGAACCACCGGTCGCAAACGACGTACTGTCGCGCCAGGCTATCGTACGTCAGCAGATCACGCTGGTCGTACCAGCCCATGATCTCGGCGACGTGGCTGTTCGTGCTGTAGCCTTTCACGAAGCCGTCCATCGCGCCGCCGTTGATCTGCCGCACGACCTCCTTCCGGTGGTGATGCGGGCGGATCCGGACTCTCGTGCTCTCGAGATGATATCCAGTGATCGGCGTGCCGTTATCGTCCGAGTTCGTCGCGCCGATCACTCCATCGACGTCCATGCCCGTGCCGCGCAGGTAACCCAGCATGTGATCGAAGGAGCGGTTCTCGAGCATCACGATGACCAGATGACGAATGTCTGCCATGTTCCACCGCTCGCTTTCCCATGCGGCTCAGCGCTGTGCCGGTCGACGCGGCCGCGCAGGGCCAGTTTCACCATCGTGAATTCATCTACCGAAACCTGCCAGCGGAGAAGGAGATCCAAGGTCTCCGAAGACGTCAAGCCCCAGCTGCGGGGACCTGACCCGGCTTGACTGAAACTTTTCCATGCGCTCCGACGTCCCCTGAAAAGCGGTGCAATTCAACAACTTGTCCATGCGCCGGTGGGACCGCGTTCACGCCGCGGGCCGCGGGAGGCATCTTCGGTGCGCGGGGACGTTGCTCCTCGGCTTCCGGTTGGCGCTCCAGGGCGCCTGTGCGAGAGGTGCCTCATGACCTTGCGCCCGCTCCGCGCCCTCGCGCCCCTGCTCGTCGCCGCGTGCACCGTCAAGGCGCCGCCGCCCGCCGCGCCGGCTCCCCTTCCCTCGCCCTCCGCCGCGCCGGGCCAGAGCGCGGCCGCCTCGCCGGGCCAGAGCGCGGCCGCCTCGCCGGGCCAGAGCGCGGCCGCCGCGGCGCCGCGACGGCCAGCGTGGGTCGAGCGCAGCAACCAGCATGCGAAGATCCTCCTCGACGTGCTCGCCAGGTTCTCGCCGGAGCGCGCCAGCGCGCTGGGGGTCGAGCGCGCCGACCAGGAGGTCTC
Source organism: Sorangium sp. So ce327 (assembly GCF_051530205.1). Taxonomy (NCBI): domain Bacteria; kingdom Pseudomonadati; phylum Myxococcota; order Polyangiales; family Polyangiaceae; genus Sorangium; species Sorangium sp. So ce327. The sequence continues at coordinate 10,142,099 of NZ_CP150330.1, forward strand.
CGATCTGTCGCCCGGCGTCGAGGCGCGACTGCGCGCGGCGTACCGCGAGGCCATCGCGGAGCTGGAGAAGCGCCGAGCGGCCGAGAAGGACCCAGCGGTCGCCGAGGATCTTCAGATCTTGCTGGACGCCGCGGACCGGGCCGTCCGCGGGTCCGAGCTCGAGGAGAGGACCCGGGTCACCTATGTGCACGTCACGGGGCTCGTGTTCGAGGGCATCTCGACCCTGCTCGACGACCGCATCCCGCCGCCGCGCCGAGCCACGGCCCTCGCGCGGCTCCGGCGGTACGCCGGGCTGGAGGCGGGCCACGCGCCCATCGCCGAGCAGGCGAGGAAGAGGCTCGACCAGGAGTTCGGGAAGCCCGGCTTGCTGGCGCCCTCCAGGGTGGAGATCGAGCGGCACCTCGCCACCAACGCCCGCGTGCGGGAGGGTATCGGCGAGCTCTTCCGGAAATACGGCATCAGCGGCCACGAAGAGCCGCTGGCAGCGCTGAATCGTCAGCTCGAGGCGTACGACGCGGCGCTGCGCAAGGACGTCCTCCCGAAGGCGCGGACCGACTTCGCGCTGCCGCCGCCGCTCTACGCGTACATGCTCGAGCTGCATGGCGTCGACATCCCGCCCGCCGAGCTCGCTCGTCTGGCGCACGCCGCCTTCGACGATCTGAAGGCGCAGATGCAGAAGCTCTCGCTGCCCATCGCGAAAGCGCGCAACTTGCCGAGCGCGGACTACCGAGACGTGATCCGCGCCCTGAAAAAAGAGCAGCTCGTGGGCGAGGCGATCGTGCCGCATTACAAGGAGCGGCTCGCCCAGATCGAAGAGATCCTCCGGAAGGAGCGCCTCGTCACGCTGCCGGAGCGGCCGGCGCGCATCCGGCTCGGCACCGCCGCGGAGAGCGCCGAGATGCCGGCGCCGCGCATGCGGCCGCCGCGGCTGCTCGACAACCAGGGAGAAGCGGGGGAGTTCGTGCTTCCGCTCAGCCTGCCTGGGCCCTCTGACCAGCTGCGGAAGATCGACGATTTCACCTATGCCGCGGCGTCATGGACGCTCACCGCCCACGAGGCGCGCCCCGGGCACGAGCTCCAGTTCGCCTCGCTCGTCGAGCGGGGCGTCTCGCTCGCCCGGGCCGTCTTCGCGGAGAACAGCGCCAACATGGAGGGGTGGGCGCTTTACTCGGAGGCCATCCTGCTCCCGTTCATGCCGCCCGAGGGCCAGCTCGTCTCCCTGCAACACCGCCTGGTCCGGGCCGCCCGCGGCTTCCTGGACCCGGAGCTCCAGGCGGGCAAGATCACGCCGGCCGCCGCGCGGACCTTCCTCGAGAAAGAGGTGGTCCTGTCGCCGCCCCTCGCGCAATCCGAGGTGGAGCGTTACACCTTCCGCGCACCGGGGCAGGCGACCTCGTACTTCTACGGGTTCACCCGGCTGATGGAGCTGCGGCGAGAGACCGAGGCCATGATGGGCCCGCGCTTCGACGCGCAGCGGTTCCACGACTTCGTGCTCGCCCAGGGCATCCTGCCGCCGAAGCTGCTTCGCAAGGCGGTCATCGAGCGCTTCGTGCCGGCACAGCGGGCGCCGTGAGCGGCGGAGGGCGCGCGGCTCGCTCTGGACGAGCTCCTGCGCGCCGTCGTCCGGGATCGGATCCGGGCGCAGCCACACATTGATCCGCGGGTCTTAGTACTGCACCCCGAAGTAGTAGAGCCCCGTCGCCTGGTCGAGCTCCTTCCCCGTGAACACGTACGCTCGCCTCAGCTCGTACCGCGAGTCCGACGCGTCTATCCACAGCTCCCCGCTCGGGAAGTACTCGTCCCGCTGCGTCAGCGTCTGCTCGTTGTTCGACGCGAAGCTCGTGCTGCCCAGGTGGTCCGGGTGGTAGTACAGCGTCGGCGGGTCACGGAACCAGTCAGGATCCATCTTGCTCGCTATCCGCGTCTGCCCCGCATAGATGTGCTTGGTGACGAACCGCCCGTCCCGCAGCGTCAGGTGCTGGTCGTGGTACGCCGTCTCCTCCTCGCCGCTCACGTAGTGCAGGTGCACCCGCCGCTCCCCGTCGCCGTCGTACAGCATCCGCGACAGCACCTGAGTGTTCTGCGTCACCCGCGTGATGCGGTTCTCCTCGTTCCAGTCCGTCGTCCGCGTGCCCGCCGGGTACGTCCAGCCGGTCTGGTTGCCGCTCGCGTCATACCGCATCTCCCGCAGCCACGGGGCCGACTCCGCCACGAGCTGCTCCTCGATGCGTTTCGGCGCGTGCGGCTGCGAGCCCGTGTACTGGTACTCCGGCCAGTACGTCTGCTCCCGGATCGGGTGGCCCTCCTTCCATGGGTCGCACTCCTCCTCCTCCGGGGGGCACGTTCGCGGCTCGTACCGGTAGCTCGCCTGGTCCTTCGTCAGGATGTTGCCAATCTCGTCGTACGAGAGCGACAGCCGGTACCGGTACTGCCAGTCTCTCCGGTCCTGGTACGTCCCCCTCGCCGAGATCAGCTGGTACAGATCGTCGTACCCGTACTCCTGCGTTGTCGGCCCCACCAGCACCGACCCCGGCATGTCCTGCTCGTACGGCACCTCGTTCCGCACGCGCTCCAGGTTGCCTGCCGGGTCGTACGAGTACCGCATCCGCTGGAACGCCCGCGCCGGCCGGCCGCGCTCCGCGAGGTACCGGTCGCGGTGGTCCGCGTTGATCTCCTGAAGCCGCCGCGACTTCTCGTAATACCGGTACGACGTCGCGATCCCGTTGCCGTGCACCACCCTCACCCGCTGCTCGAACTCGTCGTACCCGATGTGCATCAGGTACTGCGTCACCGCCGGCTCGTCCGGATGCTGCGGGTTGATCTGCGTGTTCGTTCCCACGGCCGACCGGACCAGGCCCCCTCGGTCGTAGCCGTACGTCACGACCTCCGCCCCGGAGCCAGGGAACTTCAGCGACAAGAGCCGCCCGAACCCGTCGAAGTCGTACTCCATCGTCGCCTGGTACGGGCCCCGGTGCGGCTCCCGCAGCCGGGGGAACTCCGTCGTCAGCTTCGCCACGTTCCCCAGCCGGTCATACCAGAACGTCCTCTTCCCCGCCTCGCTCTGCTCCTCCACCAGCCGCCCGGCCCGGTTACCGTGATCATCGCCTGCCTCGCCCGGCGCGCCGTACACATACGTCACGTCCGTCGAGTCCGGGTAGTTCACCCGCCTGAGCCGGTTGAAGTCGTACTCGTACCGGATCAGCTTGCCCGCACCTTCCGCCAAGAGCTTCGCCGTCTGCCGCGCCCCGACGTTGCCCGACCGGTCGTAGCGCCACTCCGTGCGCCCCATGTCCGGGCTCGTCAGCGTCACCATCCGCCCCAGCGTGTCGTACGCCGCCGTCGTCACGTTCCCGCGCGTGTCCGTCACCCGCACGAGCTCGTCGACCGCGCTGTACCCGTACCGCGTCATCAGCGTCGTCCACGCCTCCGACCCGCGCAGCCGATTGCGCTCCTCGACCGCCACGATCGCGTTGTCCACGTCCTGGTACGCCTTGCGCACCTTCCCCTTCGGGTCGACCTCCGTCGCCACGAACATCGCCACGCCATCGAGCTCGTCGATATCATAGCTCGTCGTCGTCACCGCCTCGCCGGTCTCGGCCGCCTCATCCGGCTCCCTCCGCTCGACGATGCGCGAGAGCACGTCGTACTCGAACGTCGTCGGGTGCTTCAGCGCCACGTCCACGAACGCCGTCGCCTCCCCCGTCGCGAACACCGGCTGCCCCTGCTGCCAGACGCGCCCCCGCTCGTCCAGCACCACCCGGCCGCTCACGCTCATCCCCACCATCGGAGCGGCCCCCGTCCCTGGATCCTTCTCCAGGTCCTTCTTCGTCTGGATCACCCGGTCCAGCCCGTCGATGAACGTCACCGTGTCGATCGGCTCCCCCGGGTGCTGCACGTCCTTGTGCCGCGTCCGCGCCCACGCCGGCAGCGCGACGCTCTCCCCGGGCTGGAGCGCATACTCGAATGTGATCGTCGCCTCCTCCGCCGTCAGCGGATCGTCCGGACCGAACACCGCCCGCAGGCGCCCGAACGCGTCGAAGTCGTAGTGGACCTCATGGCCGTTGACGTCCCGCACCGCGCTGACCGCGCCGTAGCGGTAGTCCGTCGACGTCTCCGAGAAGTAACCGAACGAATCGTCCACCCGGGAGAGGTACGTCTCCGCGACATCGTCGTACTCGTACGTCAGCGTGAAGCCCCGCGGCTCGATCACCTGCTCCAGGTTGCCGTACGCGTCGTGCGTGAACCTCCATGTCGGATTCGTCGACGCGTCTCCCGTGTACGGCGCGCCCGTCGCCGGATCCTTGCCGCCGATCACCGTGCTCGTGATCCACTCCACCGCCCCGGTCACCTCATTGTACCCGGCGGTGCGCCCGCGCAGCAGCGTCCCCGCGCTGTCGCGCACCTCGACGCTGTCCGCCCGCACGATGTGCGGCCCGTCGTACGTCACGTGGTGGATCGTGGTCGCGACGTCGTCCTCCGGCGTGCCTGGCTCGCCGTGCTCGATCACCTCGATGAGGTTGCCGCGGTCGTCCCAGTCCCGCTCCTCGCTCGTCTGTTTGCCGGGCGCGCTCGGGTCCGTCGTCTTGCCCTCGTACCACGACATCGTCCGCAGCTCTTCCCTGGGGAAGAACGAGCCCGTCAGCGTCGCCTGCGCCCCGGGCGCGCGATAGGCCACCTGCTGCCGGCTGAACAGCCGCCCCTCGGCGTCCTGCTCGATCACCTCGGCCACCAGCCCGCGACGGTAATAGTCCTGGTTGTGGTAACGCGTCACGATCTGCGAGCCGTCCTCGCGCGTCGCCGTCACCTGCGCGAAGCCGTAGTCCTCGCGCTCCGCCCGGTCGTAGAACCCGCTCTGGTGGTAATCGAACGTGTGCACGTAGGCGGGCGTGCCCATGCCGTCGTCCACCTCCACCCGCGACAGCACCCACTTGCTGCCGGGCATGTCCACGCTCAGCTCGTCCGGGCTGCTCGCATACGCCACCTTGTTGCCCTCACGCGCATAGTCCAGCCGGATGCTGCCGCCAAGCGGACGGACCACCCGCGACAGGCGGTTGGTCTTGCCCGTCAGGTTCAGCCGCGCCCGCAGCGCCGGGTCGCTCTCGCGCAGCATCCCCACGATCCACTCATTGACTCACCGGCGCTTGCGTCACCTGCTTGGAGCCGGAGCTGAGCCGACTCGCCATCCTGCTCTCGGGCATCACCATCCGCGACAGATCCAGCGATGTACCGAAGAGCCATGCCGCACGGGCTTAGCAAGCGTCACGTGGCAATCGGTCGTACTCATTCGTAATTTTCCAGCTCCTTACGAAGCAAACCTGCGAGCTCTTCGGCACTGGAGGTCACACCCTTGCCTGCGGGTGTCGGGAACACGCCAGCTAGCATACCTCGTTCTGCGAGCTTTGGCAGCAGCTCACCGAGAAGTCTCTCCAATGGGATTTCCTCAACCTCGTAATCCACCCAGTCTCCAGCACGGCAGAGCTCAGCATATTCGCGAGCAGGCCAAAGCGGAAACACCGGTATTCCCTCATCATTCTCCATGAGCGACCAGCCATCTTTCCAGAGGCCCCATGCGGCCTCCCATGCGACCACCGTCTTCACGAAGTGACGAAAGCGGGCTGGACCATCAAGCGCCAAAACAGACCGAATCTCTTTTTCAGTGGTTCGTTTCATCGACGCTCCTTGTTCGCTCGACCAAAATCATCGAGCTTATGCTGGGTCCTATGAAGATCCGTGTCCTGAAGCTTCGAGGGCGACTCAACGTGATCGTAACCCTTAGCTGCCTCGCGCCCTCTACTGTGAGCGAGCTGTTTTCCTGGTGGGACGCGGATAGTGGGTCGCTGACCACGGTCAATAGCGTTCTGCTCTTGCTTAATCCAGCCTCGGTCTGCAGATGATGTACTCGGGTCTTCAGCGATTTGCCTTAGCCGTTCTTGGGCACGGGCACGTCCAGTTCCTCCCTTTACGGTTCCGGTAGATGATGCTGGTTGTTTCGCAGCCGCCTGCCCCGTCTGCGCCGGAGGTGCCGCCTGCGGAGAACTCGCCGGCTTCGCCGCCGGCGCAGGCTGCGCCGCTTTCGCCGGCTGCGCGGCCTGCGGCGGCTGCGCCGGCGTGGCCGCAGGCTGCGCCGCCGGCCGAGCAGCCTGCTGCTGCATGACGAACCTGAACAGCAGCCGGCGCATGCCGTCCCCGATACCGCGAGACGTGCGACCCGCCGCCGCAGCGCCGGCGTTCATCCGCTGCAGCATCTGCTCCTGGTGGTACTTTTGCCCCGCCGGCCCGTTGAAGCAGCTCGGGTGCCGGCACCCATTGGCCCCAGGCGGGAAGTTCCGGTGTCCCCCTTGCGCCTGCCGCCCATCCGGGTCGACGAGGTTCACCGGGTTGTTCAGCGTGTAGCTGTACAGCCCGAGGTTCCCCGGGTTGAACACCCCTCCGCCCGGCCCTCCCTCCATGTACTCGTCCAGGATCGGATCCGGGCTCAGCCACACACTGCCCCTCGGGTCGTAGTACCGCGCCCCGAAGTAGTACAGCCCCCGTCGCCTGGTCGAGCTCCTTCCCCGTGAACACGTACGCTCGCCTCAGCTCGTACCGCGAGTCCGACGCGTCTATCCACAGCTCCCCGCTCGGGAAGTACTCGTCCCGCTGCGTCAGCGTCTGCTCGTTGTTCGACGCGAAGCTCGTGCTGCCCAGGTGGTCCGGGTGGTAGTACAGCGTCGGCGGGTCACGGAACCAGTCAGGATCCATCTTGCTCGCTATCCGCGTCTGCCCCGCATAGATGTGCTTCGTCACGAACCGCCCGTCCCGCTGCGTCAGGTGCTGGTCGTGGTACGCCGTCTCCTCCTCGCCGCTCACGTAGTGCAGGTGCACCCGCCGCTCCCCGTCGCCGTCGTACAGCATCCGCGACTTCAACTGCTGGTTCTGGCTCACGCGGCTGACGCGGTTCTCCTCGTTCCAGTCCGTCGTCCGCGTGCCCGCCGGGTACGTCCAGCCGGTCTGGTTGCCGCTCGCGTCATACCGCATCTCCCGCAGCCACGGGGCCGACTCCGCCACGAGCTGCTCCTCGATGCGTTTCGGCGCGTGCGGCTGCGAGCCCGTGTACTGGTACTCCGGCCAGTACGTCTGCTCCCGGATCGGGTGGCCCTCCTTCCATGGGTCGCACTCCTCCTCCTCCGGGGGGCACGTTCGCGGCTCGTACCGGTAGCTCGCCTGGTCCTTCGTCAGGATGTTGCCGATCTCGTCGTACGCGAACGATAGCCGGTAGCGGTACTGCCAGTCTCTCCGGTCCTGGTACGTCCCGCTCGCCGAGAGCAGCTGGTACAGATCGTCGTACCCGTACTCCTGCGTCGTCGGCCCCACCAGCACCGAGCCCGGCATGTCCTGCTCGTACGGCACATCGTTCCGCACGCGCTCCAGGTTGCCCGCCACGTCGTACTCGTACCGCATCCGCTGGAACGCCCTCGCCGGCCGGCCGCGCTCCACGAGGTACCTGTCGCGGTGGTCCGCGTTGATCTCCTGAAGCCGCCGCGACTTCTCGTAATACCGATACGACGTCGCGATCCCGTTGCCGTGCACCACCCTCACCCGCTGCTCGAACTCGTCGTACCCGATGTGCTGCAGATACTGCGTCACCGCAGGCTCGTCCGGGTGCTGCGGGTTGATCTGCGTGTTCGTTCCCACGGCCGACCGGACCAAACCCCCTCGGTCGTAGCCGTACGTCACCACCTCCGCCCCGGAGCCAGGGAACTTCAGCGACAAGAGCCGCCCGAACCCGTCGAAGTCGTACTCCATCGTCGCCTGGTACGGGCCCCGGTGCGGCTCCCGCAGCCGGGGGAACTCCGTCGTCAGCTTCGCCACGTTCCCCAGCCGGTCATACCAGAACGTCCTCTTCCCCGCCTCGCTCTGCTCCTCCACCAGCCGCCCGGCCCGGTTGCCGTGCTCGTCGCCCGCCTCGTCCGGCTCGCCGTACACATACGTCACGTCCGTCGAGTCCGGGTAGTTCACCCGCGTGAGCCGGTTGAAGTCGTACTCGTACCGGATCAGCTTGCCCGCACCTTCCGCCAAGAGCTTCGCCGTCTGCCGCGCCCCGACGTTGCCCGACCGATCGTAGCGCCACTCCGTACGCCCCATGTCCGGGCTCGTCAGCGTCACCATCCGCCCCAGCGTGTCGTACGCCGCGGTCGTCACGTTCCCGCGCGTGTCCATCACCCGCACGAGCTCGTCGACCGCGCTGTACCCGTACCGCGTCATCAGCGTCGTCCACGCCTCCGACCCGCGCAGCCGATTGCGCTCCTCGACCGCCACGATCGCGTTGTCCACGTCCTGGTACGCCTTGCGCACCTTCCCCTTCGGGTCGACCTCCGTCGCCACGAACATCGCCACGCCATCGAGCTCGTCGATATCATAGCTCGTCGTCGTCACCGCCTCGCCGGTCTCGGCCGCCTCATCCGGCTCCCTCCGCTCGACGATGCGCGAGAGCACGTCGTACTCGAACGTCGTCGGGTGCTTCAGCGCCACGTCCACGAACGCCGTCGCCTCGCCCGTCGCGAACACCGGCTGCCCCTGCTGCCAGACGCGCCCCCGCTCGTCCAGCACCACCCGGCCGCTCACGCTCATCCCCACCATCGGAGCGGCCCCCGTCCCGGGATCCTTCTCCAGGTCCTTCTTCGTCTGGATCACCCGGTCCAGCCCGTCGATGAACGTCACCGTGTCGATCGGATCCCCCGGGTGCTGCACGTCCTTGTGCCGCGTCCGCGCCCAGGCCGGCAGGGCGACGCTCTCCCCTGGCTCCAGCGCATACTCGAACGTGATCGTCGCCTCCGCCGCCGTCAGCGGGTCGTCCGGAGCGAACACCGCCCGCAGGCGCCCGAACGCGTCGAAGTCGTAGTGGACCTCATGGCCGTTGACGTCCCTCACCGCGCTGACCGCGCCGTAGCGGTAGTCCGACCACGTCTCCGAGAAGTATCCGAACGAGTCGTCCACCCGGGAGAGGTACGTCTCCGCCACATCGTCGTACTCGTACGTCAGCGTGAAGGCCCGCGGCTCGATCACCTGCTCCAAATTGCCGTACGCGTCGTGCGAGAACTCCCATGTTGGATTCGTCGATGCGTCTCCCGTGTACGGCGCGCCCGTCGCCGGATCCTTGCCGCCGATCACCGTGCTCGTGATCCACTCGACCGCTCCGGTCACCTCGTTGTACCCGGCGGTGCGCCCGCGCAGCAGCGTCCCCGCCCTGTCGCGCACCTCGACGCTGTCCGCCCGCACGATGTGCGGTCCGTCGTACGTCACGTAGTGGATCGTGGTCGTGACGTCGTCCTCCAGCGTGCCTGGCTCACCGTGCTCGATCACCTCGATGAGGTTGCCGCGGTCGTCCCAGTCCCGCTCCTCGCTCGTCTGTTTGCCGGGCGCGCTCGGGTCCGTCGTCTTGCCCTCGTACCACGACATCGTCCGCAGCTCTTCCCTGGGGAAGAACGAGCCCGTCAGCGTCGGCTGCGCCCCGGGCGCGCGATAGGCCACCTCTTGCCGGCTGAACAGCCGCCCCTCGGCGTCCTGCTCGATCACCTCGGCCACCAGCCCGCGACGGTAATAGTCCTGGTTGTGGTACCGCGTCACGATCTGCGAGCCGTCCTCGCGCGTCGCCGTCACCTGCGCGAAGCCGTAGTCCTCGCGCTCCGCCCGGTCGTAGAAACCGCTCTGGTGGTAATCGAACGTGTGCACGTAGGCCGGCGTGCCCATGCCGTCCTCCACCTCCACCCGCGACAGCACCCACTTGCCGCCGGGCATGTCCACGCTCAGCTCGTCCGGGCTGCTCGCATACGCCACCTTGTTGCCCTCACGCGCATAGTCCAGCCGGATGCTGCCGCCAAGCGGACGCACCACCCGCGACAGCCGGTTCGTCTTGCCCGTCAGGTTCAGCCGCGCACGCAGCGCCGGGTCGCTCTCGCGCAGCATCCCCTCGCTCAGCTTCAGCACGTGATCCGCCGTCCCGTCGCCGTCCACGTCCTCCCATGCGAGCTCGCTCCGCCCGTCGCTCAACCCGAGCTGCGCCGCGATCTCGAGCACGATGCACACGTACGGCGTCGGGATCTTGATCGGCACGCCATACCCCGCGTTGAACGCCGTCGTCTCGGAGAACGACAGCGCGTCGTTGCTGCCGTTGATCTCCCTCGTGTACTCCTTCTCCAGCACGACCCCCCACGGCAGCGCGCCGCTCACCGCCGGCGCGCTCCACCTCTCCTCGGGCCCGAAGCGGTCGCCGAGGTTGAGCCGGACCCGGTAGTAGCCCTGTCCAGGCTGCTTGCTCACCCGGTCGGGCAGCCTGTCGCCGTTCAGGTCCACGAAGTCGACGAGCGTCCGGCTCACCGTGTGCGCGATGCCGCCACCGATCCCCGCATAACCCACCTGCAGGCTGTTCGTCGTGTTGTCCTGCACCCGCACCGTCGAGAGCTGCTCCGGCGACCAGACCCGGCTCAGCGCGGTCAGCGGGTCCCCGTCGACCTCCGGCAGCGGCTCGAACGGATCGCCGCTCGGATCGAGCGCCGCCCAAGGGCGCTCGTCCCCGAAGCGGTAGCCGAGGTTCAGCTGCACATGGAGCACGCCGCCCGTGCTACCCGCAGTAAATCAGGAGCTTCTTGTACTTGGCCTGCTCCCACGGGTCGTCAGGCGTGTGCTCGGTGAGCTGAACGATGAAGCACACGACGCGGTTGGCGCGCCAGTACGGCAGCACCAGCCGCTAGCGGAACAGCGCCCGGATCTCGCCGCCCGCGAGGACGAAGAGGCCCGTGGCCAGCGCCGCCGTCCACGCGCTCACGCACCCGAGCGAGGACGACGCGCGAGGAGTCCCTTCATTGCAGCGCGATACTGAAGGCATCGCACTCAAACCGCATGGTCTGTCTTTCCAGGTCCTCTACGACGAAGCGGGCGCGGTCTCTGCCCTCGTGCGCAATACTTCGAATCCGAAGACAGAGTAGCTGCGTGAGACCTCCGCCGAACTCGGACAGCGAGAATTGACTCACGTCGAAGCATGTTAGCACTACGCTAGACCCATCTCGACTTCCGTTGAGCAGCGTAATCGAAACGGTACACAGCCACGATCCAGGCTCGGAGCTGAACTCAAGAGCAAGCACGTCGGTATATCCCGATAGATGATCGTTTGCGGATTCGATATTCACTGAGGAGTTCCTCCGGGTATAGGCCGCCCCTGATCCAGCGGATGCGGTCCGGGGTGAGGGCCGGTTTCTCGACCGCGAGGTCCATATCCAGGTCCGTACTCGCGGATGTGATGATGAGGGTCAGCGTGGGTTCGCGGATCGGGCTGCGACGTGTAGTCCGTTCGCCCGATCTGCCTGCCGTACTTGTCATAGTGAGCCGAGTACGGTTCTGGCCGTGTGCGATTTGGTGATTGATACCACCCTTCGACTCGCCGAACACCTGGCGTGACCTGCTCTGGCGCAGCCCCTCCTGGCGGTCGAGCGACTTCGCCTCTACCCCCTGCAGCTCCTTTAGATGGTGCTGCCTGCTTCGCAGGCGCCTTCGCCGCCTCTGCCCCCTGCGGGGGCTTCGCCGCCGGCGCCGGTTGCGGGCCTTTCGCTGGCTGCGCCGCCTGCGGCGGCTGCGCCGGCGCGGCTGATGGCTGCGCCGGCGCGGCTGCCGGCTGCGCCGGCGGCCGAGCAGCCTGCTGCTGCTGCATGACGAACCTGAACAGCAGCCGGCGCATGCCGTCCCCGAGACCGCGAGACGTGCGACCCGCCGCCGCAGCGCCAGCGTTCATCCGCTGCAGCATCTGCTCCTGGTGGTACTTTTGCCCCGCCGGCCCGTTGAAGCAGCTCGGGTGCCTGCACCCATTGGCCCCAGGCGGGAAGTTCCGATGCGCCCCCTGCGCACTTCTCCCATCCGGGTCGACCAGGTTCACCGGGTTGTTCAGCGTGTAGCTGTACAGCCCGAGGTTCCCCGGGTTGAACACCCCTCCGCTCGTCCCTCCCTCCATGTACTCGTCCAGGATCGGATCCGGGCTCAGCCACACACTGCTCCTCGGGTCGTAGTACCGCGCCCCGAAGTAGTACAGCCCCGTCGCCTGGTCGAGCTCCTTCCCCGTGAACACGTACGCTCGCCGCAGCTCGTACCGCGAGTCCGACGCGTCTATCCACAGCTCCCCGCTCGGGAAGTACTCGTCCCGCTGCGTCAGCGTCTGCTCGTTGTTCGACGCGAAGCTCGTGCTGCCCAGGTGGTCCGGGTGGTAGTACAGCGTCGGCGGGTCACGGAACCAGTCCGGATCCATCTTGCTCGCTATCCGCGTCTGCCCCGCATAGATGTGCTTCGTCACGAACCGCCCGTCCCGCAGCGTCAGGTGCTGGTCGTGGTACGCCGTCTCCTCCTCGCCGCTCACGTAGTGCAGGTGCACCCGCCGCTCGCCGTCGCCGTCGTAGAGCATCCGCGACAGCACCTGCCCGTTCTGCGTGACTCGCGTGACCCGGTTCTCCTCGTTCCAGTCCGTCACCCGCGTGTCCGAGCCACGGTACGTCCAGCCGGTCTGGTTGCCGCTCCCGTCATACCGCATCTCCCGCGGCCACGGCATCGACTCCGCCACCAGGTGCTCGTCGATGCGCTTCGGCGCATGCGGCTGCGGGCCCGTATACTGGTACTCCGACCGGTACGTCTGCTCCCGGATCGCGTGGTCCTCGCGCCATCCGTCGCACCCAGCCGGAACCGGCGTCGGGCACGCCTGCGGCACGTACCGGTAGCTCGCCTGGTCCTTCGTCAGGATGTTGCCGATCTCGTCGTACGCGAACGATAGCCGGTAGCGGTACTGCCAGTCTCTCCGGTCCTGGTACGTCCCGCTCGCCGAGAGCAGCTGGTACAGATCATCGTACCCGTAGTCGTGCGTCGTCGGCCCCACCAGCACCGAGCCCGGCATGTCCTGCTCGTACGGCACCTCGTTCCGAACGCGCTCCAGGTTGCCCGCTGCGTCGTACTCGTACCGCATCCGCTGGAACGCCCGCGCCGGCCGGCCGCGCTCCACGAGGTACCGGTCGCGGTGGTCCGCGTTGATCTCCTGAAGCCGCCGCGACTTCTCGTAATACCGATACGACGTCGCGATCCCGTTGCCGTGCACCACCCTCACCCGCTGCTCGAACTCGTCGTACCCGATGTGCTGCAGGTACTGCGTCACCGCAGGCTCGTCCGGGTGCTGCGGGTTGATCTGCGTGTTCGTTCCCACCGCCGACCGCACAAGGCCCCCTCGGTCGTAGCCGTACGTCACCACCTCCGCACCGGAGCCAGGGAACTTCAGCGACAGCAGCCGCCCGAACGCGTCGAAGTCGTACTCCATCGTCGCCTGGTACGGCCCCCGGTGCGGCTCCCGCAGCCGGGGGAACTCCGTCGCCAGCTTCGCCACGTTCCCCTGCCGATCATAGGAGAACGTCCTCTTCCCCGCCTCGCTCTGCTCCTCCACCAGCCGCCCGGCCCGGTTGCCGTGCTCGTCGCCCGCTTCGCCCGGCGCGCCGTACACATACGTCACGTCCGTCGAGTCCGGGTAGTTCACCCGCCTGAGCCGGTTGAAGTCGTACTCGTACCGGATCAGCTTGCTCGCACCCTCCGCCAAGAGCTTCGCCGTCTGCCGCGCCCCGACGTTGCCCGACCGGTCGTAGCGCCACTCCGTGCGCCCCATGTCCGGGCTCGTCAGCGTCACCATCCGCCCCAGCGTGTCGTACGCAGCCGTCGTCACGTTCCCGCGCGTGTCCGTCACCCGCACGAGCTCGTCGACCGCGCTGTACCCGTACCGCGTCATCAGCGTCGTCCACGCCTCCGAACCGCGCAGCCGATTGCGCTCCTCGACCGCCACGATCGCGTTGTCCACGTCCTGGTACGCCTTGCGCACCTTCCCCTTCGGGTCGACCTCCGTCGCCACGAACATCGCCACGCCATCGAGCTCGTCGATATCGTAGCTCGTCGTCGTCACCGCCTCGCCGGTCTCCGCCTCCTCGTCCGGCTCCCTCCGCTCGACGACGCGCGAGAGCACATCGTACTCGAACGTCGTCGGGTGCTTCAGCGCCACGTCCACGAACGCCGTCGCCTCCCCCGTCGCAAACACCGGCTGCCCCTGCTGCCAGACGCGCCCCCGCTCGTCCAGCACCACCCGGCCGCTCACGCTCATGCCCACGGTCGGGGCGGCCCCCGTCCCGGGATCCTTCTCCAGGTCCTTCTTCGTCTGGATCACCCGGTCCAGCCCGTCGATGAACGTCACCGTGTCGATCGGATCCCCCGGGTGCTGCACGTCCTTGTGCCGCGTCCGCGCCCACGCCGGCATGGCGACGCTCTCCCCCGGCTGGAGCGCATACTCGAACGCGATCGTCGCCTCCGCCGCCGTCAGCGGGTCGTCCGGACCGAACACCGCCCGCAGCCGCCCGAACGCGTCGAAGTCGTAGTGGGCCTCATGGCCGTTGACGTCCCGCACCGCGCTGACCGCGCCGTAGCGGTAGTCCGACGACGTCTCCGAGAAGTATCCGAACGAGTCGTCCACCCGCGAGAGGTACGTCTCCGCCACATCGTCGTACTCGTACGTGAGCGTGAAGCTCCGCGGATCGATCGCCTGCTCCAGGTTGCCGTACGCGTCGTGCGAGAACTCCCATGTTGGATTCGTCGATGCGTCTCCCGTGTACGGCGCGCCCGTCGCCGGATCCCTGCCGCCGATCACCGTGTTCGTGATCCACTCCACCGCTCCGGTCACCTCGTTGTACCCGGCGGTGCGCTCGCGCAGCAGCGTCCCCGCGCTGTCGCGCACCCCGACGCTGTCCGCCCGCACAACGTGCGGCCCGTCGTACGTCACGTAGTGGATCGTGGTCGTGACGTCGTCCTCCAGCGTGCCTGGCTCACCGTGCTCGATCACCTCGATGAGGTTGCCGCGGTCGTCCCACTCCCGCTCCTCGCTCGTCTGCTTGCCAGGCGCGCTCGGGTCCGTCGTCTTGCCCTCGTACCACGACATCGTCCGCAGCTCTTCCGCCGGGAAGAACGAGCCCGTCAGCGTCGGCTGCGCCACGGGCGCGCGATAGGCCACCTGCTGCCGGCTGAACAGCCGCCCCTCGGCGTCTTGCTCGATCACCTCGGCCACGAGCCCGCGACGGTAATAGTCCTGGTTGTGGTAACGCGTCACGAGCTGCGAGCCGTCCTCCCGCGTCGCCGTCACCTGCGCGAAGCCATAGTCCTCGCGCTCCGCCCGGTCGTAGAACCCGCTCTGGTGGTAATCGAACGTGTGCACGTAGGCGGGCGTGCCCATGCCGTCGTCCACCTCCAGCCGCGACAGCACCCACTTGCTGCCGGGCATGTCCACGCTCAGCTCGTCCGGGCTGCTCGCATACGCCACCTTGTTGCCCTCACGCGCATAGTCCAGCCGGATGCTGCCGCCAAGCGGACGGACCACCCGCGACAGGCGGTTGGTCTTGCCCGTCAGGTTCAGCCGCGCCCGCAGCGCCGGGTCGCTCTCGCGCAGCATCCCCTCGCTCAGCTTCAGCACGTGATCCGCCGTCCCGTCGCCGTCGACATCCTCCCATCCGAGCTCGCTCCGTCCGTCGCTCAACCCGAGCTGCGCCGCGATCTCGAGCACGATGCACACGTACGGCGTCGGGATCTTGATCGGCACGCCATACCCCGCGTTGAACGCCGTCGTCTCCGAGAACGACAGCGCGTCGTTGCTGCCGTTGATCTCCTTCGTGAACTCCTTCTCCAGCACGACGCCCCACGGCAGCGCGCCGCTCACCGCCGGGGCGCTCCACCTCTCCTCGGGCCCGAAGCGGTCGCCGAGGTTGAGCCGGACCCGGTAGTAGCCCTGTCCAGGCTGCTTGATCACCCGGTCGGGCAGCCTGTCACCGTTCAGGTCCACGAAGTCGACGAGCGTCCGGCTCACCGTGTGCGCGATGCCGCCGCCGATCCCCGCATAACCCACCTGCAGGCTGTTCGTCGTGTTGTCCTGCACCCGCACCGACTCGAGCTGCTCCGGAGACCAGACCCGGCTCAGCGCGGTCAGCGGATCCCCGTCGACCTCCGGCAGCGGCTCGAACGGATCGCCGCTCGGATCGATCGCCGCCCAGGTGCGCTCTTCCCTGAAGCGGTGGCCGAGGTTCAGCGCCACACGAAGCACGCCGCCCGCGCTCCTCACCTTGTCCGGAAGCCCGTCGCCGTTCACGTCGAGCAGGTCGTTCGTCGTCTGCGACGTGCCCCAGCTCTTGCCGAGAGAGGGCAGCACGCTGAGCACCTCCTTGGTCTCGGCGCTCGCCTCGATCTTCTCGGCGACCACCGACGCCGCGGATCCGAAGCCGAACCCGAACCGCGCGCTCATGGTCTCGATGACCCGGATGTCCCCCGGCCCCCCGAGGGTCAGGGCGCCATACTGCCCCGGCTGCTGCCCGTCGCACCGGCCGCCGCTGCCGCACGTCTGGACGCGCACGCCGCCCTGCGTGACGGCATCGGGCCGCCCATCGCCGTTGAGGTCGACGAGCTCCAGCTTCGACTCGGTGGTCCCGGTCGTCACCTGGAACGACCCGATGAGCGCGAGCTCCCCCGAGGCCGAGCCGTTGTGGCTCTTCCTCAGCCCGGGGACGTTGGCCACGTCCTCCGGCCGGATGCCGCCGACGCGCGACGGCTTGAGCTCCCCGGCCCGGATGTACATGTCCGCGCCCGAGCCCCGGAACACCGGGCCGCTGACGCTGCCCACGAGAGGAAACCCGGCCTCGCCCGGCGACCAGCCCGCGTGGTACCCCTCCCAGTGCGGCTCGACGCGCGTGAAATAAGGCGGCCTGTTCTCCTCCGGCCTCCGGCGGAGCTGGTTCTCGTCGAACGGGTACTCCGTCGTCCACTCGCCATAGCTGAAGCCGCGGAACCCGCCCACCATGCGGGCTTCCAGCTTCCCATCCGGGATCGCTCGAGCGTTCACGGCGGGCACGTCCAGCACCGTCCCCGTCTCGTTGAACACGAGCTGCGGGAGCCACGACACCGACGCTCCGGGATCCGACAGCGATGTGTCCATGTCTGCTGCGCTCTCGAAGAACTTCGTGAAGGCGAGCTCCTCGCCCTCCGTCACCGGGAACACCACCGGATCGCTCGGGCCAGGCACGCTCCTGGCCGGCGAGATCGCCTCCGCTCCGAGCAGCTCCCGGAACAGCCGCTCGATCCCGCGATCCACCCGCAGGGTCACCGGCCCCTGCGTCGCTCGCTTGGAGGCGGAGCCGAGCAGGCTGACCGGCCCGCTCTCGGGCATGGCCACCCGCGACAGCGAAAGCGCCGTCCCGCCGGTCGTGCTGTCGCTCAGCTGCACGGGCGCCACGATCGACTCCTCGGGCACCGAGATCGGCCCGCGGTCGCCGGGCAACGCTTCGAGCCCGCAAACCCTCTTTCCGGACGGACCACCGGACCTGGGCGCGCACTCCCCTACCGCGCGGCAGCTCCCCGGATCCGCGTCGTGGCCGCACACCTCGGTGTACCGGGCGAACCCCTGGTACTGCACGCGCGAGGGGTCGACCACGTTCTCGCCGAGCTCGGCGTACAGGAACAGGAGGTCGCCCTGAAGCACGGACACCTGCCACGCGATCTCGGTGCCGAGCTGCGCGCCGGACACCCTGGTCTGATGGAGCTCGATGCTCTGCCCCGAGTCGACGTCCTGGCGCACGAGCCGCACATCGAACGCATCGTCCGCGTCGGTCCTGACGAAGCTCGCCTGCACGGTGACCTGCCCGTCCGCCCCCGCGGCCCAGCCCGGCACGCTCCGATCGAGCACGGAGAAGTCGTCCGCGAAGGTGAAGGTGAAGACCGGGCGCCCGAGCGCGTCGACGCGCGTCATGTCGCCCGGAAACAGCGGCAGGCAACGCTCCGACGGGCAGAGCTCCGTATAGCGGATGCGCGGGTTCCAGCGCGTGACGTCGCCCTCGATGTCCTCCTTCGGGTCCACGCGGAAATAGAGCGCATCCCTCGGACGGACGCGGACGCGGATGCCGCTCCCGCACCCCCTCTCGCCCTCGGGCACACACGCAGCAT
This sequence comes from Sorangium sp. So ce327, assembly GCF_051530205.1. Classification (NCBI taxonomy): domain Bacteria; kingdom Pseudomonadati; phylum Myxococcota; order Polyangiales; family Polyangiaceae; genus Sorangium; species Sorangium sp. So ce327. The sequence goes on from NZ_CP150330.1 coordinate 10,160,114, forward strand.
CGCTCGGCCCGATGTCCCTCTGCCAGAGCGGCAGGTGCTCGCGGTGCAACCTGTCACTCGGCCGCGGCGCCAACGTCGTCTTCGTGATCGACGCCGTCACCCCGTCTCCCGCGCCGCCCCCGGCCAGCGACACGCCGCCGTCGATGATGACGACACCGTCGTACGGCGGCACCCATTTCACCAGCGCGCTGGTCCGGTAGAACGCGTTGCGGAGCGCCTCGACCTGCTCGCCATCGCTGAAATCCTCGTCGATCGTGAACCCGGCGCCGCGGGCGCCCGGCCCCAGCCGCGCGTTGTTCGGGTTCAGCGTCGCCCCGCTCCCATCCAGCAGCTCCGGGAAGCCATCCCCGTTGATGTCGAGCAGCAGGCTCTGCGCGGTCGCGGTGCTCCAGGCACGGTTGAGACCGAGACCTCCGAGCTCCTGGAACAGGTGCATCGCCCCCTGCAAGCCGGCCGTGATCTGGTGCGTGCTGCCCACGCTCTCCGGCGAGAACGCGTTTCCGCTCGACCGATCCGGGAGCGAGTTCAGCCAGACGCCGTTGCTGCCCACGAAATCCGGGAGCCCGTCGCCGTTGATGTCCGTGAACGCGACGTCCTCGTCGTCCGCCCCGAACGAGACGGAGACCCCCAGCCCGACGTGCGGATCACACACCGTCGGCCCCACGCCGACGAACGCGCTGAGCCCCCCTTCGACCGAGCTCGTGGCCCCGAGACCATCGCGCCCTTCCGCGGGGCGGCTCCACTCCGTCGGCGCCGAGAACACCTGGAGCTCGCCGCCGTCTTGCTGGAGGCCGAAGTACTCGAAGCTGTGCTCGTAGAGCGGCTCCTCACCGCCGTTTCCGTGGACAGCGATGCTCTTCAACAGCGACTTGTGATGGTGCCGCGCGTCCGGCGTGTCGTATGCGAAATGATAGCTCCGGATGATCTCCTCGGCATCGGGCGCCTGGCCCATGGTCACGTCGACGCGCGTAAGCCTCCGCGTCGTCCGCACCTCGAAGCCAGCGCGCGCCGAGCTCACGACGTCTCTCCGCTGCGCTCCGTCGTCCACGGAGAAGACCACGTGATAGTGCGCTCCAGGGACGCCGCTCTCGTGCTCCGTGTAATCGATCCGCTGCGGATAGAGCTGCACCCAGTCCTCGCCCTCGGGCGCGTCCTTGAAGTACGAGATCCGCATCCGGTTGCCGAACGTGTCTTCCACCAGCTCCAGGTTCCAGCGGAAGATCCCGACCTCGCTGGACCGGTCCGTAAGACGCGCGCCCGCGCTCTGCCCGTAGGTATACCGGGTGCCGTCCTTGTCGGTGACCACCCAGTGAAAGCTCTTGGGATCGGCCCCGAGTCGCTCGATGCGATCGAAGGCGCCCTCGACGCGCCGCTCGTACCTGCCCGGCTGACCGGGGATGGCCCGCAGCATCTGGCCGTCGAGCGTGTAGAGCTCGTCGCCCGTGTACCGCCACACGCCGAACCGCGTGTCGATCTCGATCGCCGAGACGCGCAGATCCCACCCCACGCCGAGCCAGCCATTGCCCAGCTCGCTCTCGTACGTGACCGCCAGATCCGGCGCGATGCCGTGCCGGCCCGGCGGCACCTCGATCGGGAACGACAGCTGCGCCGTGCCCCGGCCGTTCGCCTCCGGCGGCTCGATGAACGACACGCCCGCAGACGGGCTCGCGAGCTGGATCCCCTTCATCGCGTTGGGATCGAACGACTGCGCGCCCGGCTGATCCGGCATGGAGATCGCCGCGTTGACGAAATCGGTGAAGTGATCCGTCAGGCTCGTGAGCTCCCGGGCCCCGCCCTCCTCGACGCGCCCGAGCTTCGTCCATCGCTGAACCGTCTCGTCGAAGTAGAAACCGAAGATCTCCCTGGCCCTGGCGCCGCTCGGGATCGCTGCGGCGTCGACAGGCAACGTCAGCTTCACCGGCTTCTTGAACTTGAGCCCGTGCGGGCCGAAGCGGAACGCGCGCCCCTCGGGCGTCACATTGCGCATCGCGCGCCCCATCGGCTGCACCTGGACGGGCATCAGCGGGCGGATCGTGATGCGCGTCGTCTCTTCCAGCGCGTCAGGCGGGATATCGAGCGTGGCGCCCGCGAACGAGAGCACCGCGCCCTTGTCCGGGCTCACCACCGCGCCATAGGGCGCGCCGTGGTCCACGACGAGCCCGCTCGGGGCGGCGCCCGCGGCGCACGGACCGAGATCGAGCTCGCGACCGAGGCGCGTGCCGTCCTCGATCCGCGCCTCGAGGCGCGCCGTCCACGCCCGGTGACTCGCCCCCTCGGGCTCCGGGAGCGTGAGCTCGAAGCTGCCGTCGTCGCCCAGCGTCACCGGCTCCGGGCCGGCGAACAGCCGTGCTCGCGACGCGTCCTCGCCGGCCAGATCGAGGAACCCGCGCACAAGGGCTCTCCCCTCGGCGCACTCGCCGTGCAGCGGCGTGCTCAGCGCGATCCGCCGCGCGCGGGAGGGGACGGGGCTCGCCACCACGGCGACGTCCGACACCTCGGCGTGGCTCCCCTTCGCCCGCGCGATCTGCACGGAGGCCGCCCCCGGCCAGCTCGCTGAGTGCGGGAGATCGAACCGGTGCCAGCCCGGCGGCAGGTCCTTCAGGTCGAAGCGCAGCCCCTCGGCTCCTTCGCTGGGCGCGATCCGGAGCTCCCCGGCGCCCGCGCTGGTCAGCTGGAAGAGGAGCGCGTGCGGCGCCACGCGCGCGCCGAAATCGAGGCTCAGCGCCTCCGTGCGAGGCGCGCGCTCGCCGCCGGCCGGCCGGGCGCGCGCCTCGGCAGCGGGACGCGCCTCGACCACACCGGCGTGCGGGATCCCGACCACCCGCAGCGCGCTCACGGTGAATCCGTGCTCCTGCTCCGCGGAGGGCCGGAACCGCACCACGTTCTCGCCGCGCCTCAGCCACGCGGGCGCGATCTCCTCCACTTGCAGACCTCCGGTCGCGGGCGCTGCCGCCAGGGAGCCGCCGCGCGGGGCCGTGCCGTTGATCTGCCGGTTCACGCTCGACCAGTGCCCGCGGCCCTCCAGCTGGTAGACGAGGAACGCGCGCGCGAGCGCCCGTGGATCGGTGTCCACATGGAGCGACAGCGATTGCTCGCCGCCCGTGCGCGTCACTGTGGCCCGCTCCGACGTCGCAGCGAACTGGTAAGCCCCGGCGAGCCGCCCCGCGAGCACGCGATCGGCGAGCTCCACCTCCGAGAGGCCGCGCGTGGGCGCGCCGGCGCTCCAGAACAGGATCTCCTGCGGCCCGCGCTCGCCCGAAGGAAGCCACTCGAGGACGACGTGCTGGGCCGTGACCGCCATGGGAAGGCGCGTCCAGCGCTCGCCCGTGTCGTGGAGCGGCACGTCGGCGAGGCCGGAGACGGCCTGAAGCTCGGCGCCGTCCTCCGCACGGACCGTGAGCGCGCCCTCGCTGCGCCCGTACAGCGCGAGCGCCTCCAGCGCGGTGGGCTGCGGAAACGAGACCCGTATCCGCACCTTCTCCCCCGTCTCGCTGCGAAGCCCCGTATCGCCGCGGCCGTCGAACAGGACCCACGGGTCCACCCCCGGGCCGGCGCCATCGGCGCGAACGTCCGCTGGCAAGGCCACCATCGGGACCACGGCGAGGCCGTCGGGGCCGCCTGCGGGTTCTGCCGCGCTCGCGAGCAAGGCGGCGTCCCCGGCGAGCGCCGCCGCGGGCTCGGCGCCGCCGCGAGCGCCGGTGAGCCGCGCGCGCAAGGGATCGCCTATCCGGCGCAGCGTCAACGCTTGAGCCCACGCACCGAGGGGCGCGCTCACCACCATGAGCAAGAGAACGCAACCCGCGCACCGCCGCCATACCCGTCTCATCCACCCGGACGTCATCGCTTGCCTCCGCGGGCGCGAAGGGAGCAAACGGCATCGTAAATAGCAATTACAGACGATAACAGACGGGGCGGTCTCGCCACGAAAGGCGCCAAACTCGGCCGGTTCCCAGCACGATTTCAGCGCACCCGAAGGCGCTGCACCTCTGAGCCATCGAATTCGGACTACCGGGTGCGGAGAAGTTCATTATCCTGTGACGCTCAAGCAACACTCCTTGGCTCGCCCTCTCGACCGCCCGTGCGGCGTGGGGGTGGCCGATCACGCCGTTCACGGAGGTGACCTTGCGCAATCTCACGATAGGGGACCTGAAGCTCGCGCTGCGCGATCTCTTGACCGACAAGGCCGATGAGCTGCGCCTGTCGGCGACAGGCAAGCTGTATGAGCCGCGGCTCAGGGCGAAGCAGAAGGAGATCGACGCGATCCCCGACGCCGCGGGCACGCAGGCGCCGCTCGCCAGGGAGCTCGCCGAGGCAGACGCCCGGCACGACGGCCTCGGGGCGGCCGTCTTCTTCCTGTGCAAGGCCGTCGAGGCGCACCCCGCCTTGCCGGCGGCGCTCAAGGAAGCGGCGGCGACCGCGCAGCAGGCGTTCGTCCCGAAGCTCGACGTGCTCCGCGCCCCGTACGCCGACGAGGCATCGGCGGCGCTCGACAACCGGCCCGAGCTGACCCGGCTCAAGGCGGAGCTGAAGGCCGCCGCGACCCCCGGCGGAGGGACCCTGCACGACTGGGTGAAGGCGTTCGTCGCCGCCGGAGACGACATCGATGGCCTGCTGCGCAGGCGCGCCACGCTCCTCGCGACGGGCGAGAACGCCGCGGCCACCGGCCCTCTCCGCGGCGCCGCCGTCGGGCTGCTCGGGCGGTTCCGGGAGGCGCTCCGGGACGAGATCCAGGAAGAGGGCAGCAAGCTGCCGGCCGACCACGAGGCGCGGCTGTTCGCCTACGTCGACAAGCTCAACAGCGATCGCGAGCGGATCGGGCGCGGGCGCGCGGCGCCCGAGCAGGCCCCGCCCACGCCCCCCAGCCCGCCGACGGTGCCCAGCGCGTCAGCTCCGGCCGCGCCCGTAGTAAGCGCCGATCCCGAGCTGTAGCCGGACCGCTCGCGGCGACATGCCGGGGGCGTGAGCGGCGAGGCACCCGTCGATGTCCGACACACCCGGCAGCCTGCTCGGCGAGGCACCCGCCGATGTCTGATATCCCCGGCGGCCTGCTCGGCGAGGCACCCGCCCATGTCGCGACATCCCGGGAGCCGAGACGGAGCAGGCGCCCGCCCATGTCGGACCTCCCCGGGCGCATCGGCCAGCAGGCACTTCCCCATGTCGGACCTCCCCGGGCGCATCGGCCAGCAGGCACTTCCCCATGTCGGACATACCGCCGGAAGGCCCAGCAGCGCCCGCGCCGCCTCGCTCACCCCCCGCCAACAGCCGCGCGCGCAGCGCGTTCACAGATGTGCTGATGCGCACCGCCACGCTCATCACCAATGCCCGCCACATCTTGGCCGTCTTCACCGAGGCCCTTCTGGTCTCCTTCAAGGAGCGCTCGAACTTCGACGTCAGGTCGACATGTCGACGCGCTGTCCACCGGAAGCCGACTTTGCTTTGATGAAGGTCTTCATGTTCCGCCTCAGCACCGTGCGCGCCAAGCTCACCGTCCTCGTCGCGCTCTCTTCGCTCGCGACCCTCGCGGCCCTCCCCGTGCTCTCCTGGGTGATGCACCGGCAGCTCCTCGCGCAGATCAGCGAGCGCGTCCCGCAGGCGATCCGCAACTTCCGGCTGGAGCTCAGGCAGCAGCAGCGCGCCATCTCGGCGACCTCACGCCAGGCGTCTCGAACGCGCGAGCTGGTCGAGGGGCTCCGGCTGCGGAACGAGACGGCCGTGGAGACGGCGCTCGAGGCCGTCACCGCCGCCCATCCCAACGTCGCCATCGTCGCCTTCGATGAGCTCGGCAATCGGGTCGCGGCCAGGGGGCTCGATGCGCCGCCGCCGAGCACGGACGAGGTCCCCGGGCTCACCGAGGGCCTCTCGGGCCTCGCCGAGATGGACGACCTGCGGGACGTGCTCGTCCATGGGTGCGATGGACAGCCAGGCTCGCCGCCCGCGTACATGATCGCCCAGCATGCGAGGAGCGACGCCGGATCGCTGCTCGCCTGCATCCCCATCGATCACACCTACTTCGACGAGGTGGCGACGAAGCTCGGCGTGGAGATCGCGCTCGTCGATCCGTCGGGCAAGAGGATCACGGGCACGGCGCGCTTCCCGACCGAGCTGCTCCAGGGCTCCGTCATCGGCGACGAGACCCACCCCACGATCGTCGAGGACGCGAGCTCGCTGTGGGCCCTCTCCCGCTTCGCGCCCCGATCGCTCCGGGGCAAGGCCGGCGATTTTTCGATCGTCATGGCGCTCGACGTGAGCGACGTCCGCAACATCGTGCGCCAGAACCTGATGTTCGCGGCCGGCGTGCTCACCGTCGCGGCGCTCTTCTCGCTGGTCCTCGGCGCGCGCCTCGCAAGCACGATGTCGCGCGCGCTCTCCCGCGTGAACGTCGCCCTCAAGCACCTCGAGCAACAGCAGTACGTCCATGTGGAGGCGGTGAAGACCGGCGACGAGCTGGAGGATCTCGCGACCGGCTTCAACTCGATGGTCGACGGCCTCAAGGAGCGCGACAAGCTCCGCAGCACCTTCGGCAAGTACATGACCGAATCCGTGCTCGAGCACCTGCTCGCCGGCAAGGTGCAGCTCGGCGGCGAGACGCTCACCGTCTCGATCCTCTTCTGCGATATCCGGAGCTTCACGACGATCAGCGAGAGGATGAACGCCCATGAGCTCGTGGGGCTCCTCAACGAGTATTTCACCGAGATGGTGGCCATCATCCTCGACGAGGGCGGGGTCGTCGACAAGTACATCGGCGACGCGATCATGGCGGTGTTCGGCGCGCCCGTCCCCAGGCCGAACGACGCCGTGCGCGCCGTGCGCGCGGCCGTCCGCATGCGCGCCGCGCTCGAGCGCTTCAACGAGCGACTCGCCAAACGGGGAATCCCGGCGCTGAAGACCGGTGTCGGGATCCACACCGGCGAGGTCGTCGCGGGCAACATCGGCAGTGAAGCGCGGATGGAGTACACCGTCATCGGCGACGCCGTGAACCTCGCCTCGCGCCTGGAGAGCGCGACCAAGGAGCTCGGCGTGAGCGTGCTCCTCAGCGAGGACACGCACCTCCTCGTGAAGGACGTCTTCACCACACGTCCCGTCAGCGAGATCACCGTCAAAGGCCGAGTGCAGCCGGTGATGACCTACGCGGTGGCGGATCTCTGACGAGCGCCTGGGGCGATAGCGCATCAAGGCGCTCGGCGCGGCGGGGGTGCGCGTGACCGCGGGCTAGCACCAAACGCCTCCGATCCCTTCGGAGCGTTCAGCGACGACTTTCTCCTCAATGCATGTTGGGCGGAAAGGAAGAAGAAAAGATTCACAGGGAGGCGGGGAGGCGGGGAGGCGAGAGATGGGGATCAGTCGTTCGAACCGTCAGGCTCACCTCTCCACCTTGGTTTGTATGTCTCTCTCTCCTCCCCGTCTCCCCGTCTCCCTGTGTACTCTCTCTTTCTCTGTCTCCCGCCCAACGAACCGCTGGTGCTGACCGCGCTTCGCGCGGTGCCTCGTCGACCATCCACGATGCACTCAGCCCGAGGTGGTCGCGTTCATCGAGCGCGAGTTCGGTCCGGCGGTGGCTCAGGCACATTCGGCCAGGCTCGGCCCATCTCCCGACATGTCCGCCCGCTCCCGCGCAGCCGCGCTCGTCACCCCCCCGCGAGCAGCCGCGCGATCTCCCCGCGCTGGCGCCGCGCCGAGCGCGCCAGGGAGAGCTGCCCCGCCGCCCGGTACAGGTTGTGCGCGACCCGCGTCGGGAAGCGCGACGGGTCCCAGCCGAAGTACCGGTCCTCGAACGCATCCCGGCAGAACCTCGCCGCGAGCTCCAGGGCGATCCGCTCCGCCGCGTCCACGAGCGCCTCCCGCTCCTCCGCGCCGAACGGCCTCGCCTCGCGGTAGCCCGCCACGGCGGCGGCGAAGACCTCGAGATCGAAGCGCGTCTCGGTCGAGTCCTCCCCGACCGGGTTGCACCACGACCGCCACGCATCGCCGAGCTCCACGTCGATCGACTGCAGCGCCAGCGTGTCGAGGTCGAGCAGGCAGATCCCCTCCCCCGCCTCGGAGAAGCGCAGGTTCGAGATCTTGAGATCGCCGTGGCAGTGCCGCACCGGCAGGTCGAGCCGCCCCCGCCACGTGCGAAACGCGTCGAGGATGGCGTCCGCCAGCCGCCGCCCCTCGCCCCCGCTGGCCGCACCGTCCAGCCGCTCCATGTGGAGCGCCGTGTCGTGCGCGCCCGCGCGGACGTGGCGGTACACATGCTCGAGATCGTCCACCGCCCGGTGGAACCGGGCCGCGAGCTCCCCGGCGGCGCGCGCCAGCACAGGAGAGCCGACCCGGTGGTGCGTCCGGCCAGGGACGAAGTCCATCACCCGCCACACCGCGCCCTCGGCATCGCGCGCGCACAGGGCGCCGTCGCCGGCGCGCAGCAACCGCGGCGTCGCGAGGCCGCGGGCCGCCAGATGCGCCGTCACCGCCTCGATGTCGTCGTGGACCTCCGGGGCGAAGATGGGGCTCACCCGCTGGACCACGTACCGCGGAGGGTCGCCTGCCAGCCAGGTGCCGTTGATGAGGCCCTCGTCCTCGCAGCGGCGCACGGAGAGGCCGCTCAGGGGCGCCCACACGTCCGGGATCATCGGGGCGGGAGGCTAGCTGCGCTCGGTCTCGGGGGGCAAGGGAGGCGTCGAGACCGCCGAGACCGCCGGGACCGCCGCGGCACGCCGGCGCAGCATCCACTGCGCCCCGAGCCACGTGACGACGCCGGCGCCGAGGCCGAGCCAGGTGGACGCCGCGGGCGCGCCGGCGCGCTCCACCAGGAACGCCCCGCCGAGCAACGTCCCGCACAGGCCCACCGTGAGGGCCAGGTTGTCGGCGGCCGAGAGCCGGCCGACGAAACGATCCGGCGAGAGCCGCTGGATCTCCGTGCTCGACAGCACCCAGTTCGCCCCGCTGCCCAGGCCCCACACGAGCACGACCGCGAGCAGCGCCGCCGGGTGGCGGGTCACCGCGAACACCGCGATCGCCCCGAACGTGACCCAGACGGCCCCGGTCGCCGCGAGCTCGCCCCGCAGGCCGCGGCGGACCAGCGCGACGCCGACGAGCGGGCCGACCCCGGTGCCCGCGCCGCGCACGCACTGGAGGACGCCCAGCGTGAGCGCGCCCGTGCCCGCGAAGGGGAGCTGCGTCGCGACCAGGTTGAGCAAGAGGAGCGCCCCGCCGTTCGCCATGTGGACCGGCGTCTTCGCGAGCACCGCGGCGAGCAGCGGAGGCCGCTCCCACGCGTGCCGCCACGCGAGGACCATGTCGCGGCGCACCGACGCGAGCGCCGACAGCATGCCGCCCTCCGCCGGCCGCCCCTCCGCCACCATCGGGGGGAGCCCCCGGAGGAACAGCGCCGCCAGGCCGAACGACGCCGCGTCCAGGGCGAGCGCCGCCGCAGGGCCGAGCCCCGCGATCAGGCCCCCGACCGCCATCCCGACCGCGAACATGACGCTCCACGTCGCCGACGTGATCGCGTTCGCCTCGAGCAGTTCGTCCTCCTCGACCACATGGCGCAGCACCGCGCTCTGCGCCGGCAAGCGCAGCGCGCCCACCGACGCGCGCACGAAGACGAGGACCTGCACCCCGACCACGCTGCCGGCGACCGCGGCCCCCAGCATCCCGACCGTGAGCGCGCTCTGCGCCACGCTCGTCGCGACGAGCAGCCACCGCCGATCCAGCCGGTCCGCAAGCACCCCCGCCACGGGCGCGAACAGCGCGATCGGGAGGTGATGCCCCACCATCACCAGCGCGAGCGCCACGACCCCGCCCCCCTCGCCCCCCAGCGCGAGCAGGCTCACAGCGACGAAGCTCATCCAGTCGCCCAGCAGCGAGACGACCTCGCTCATCCAGACGCGACGGAACGCAGGACGGCAACGGAGCAGGAACAGGCCAGGACGGCGCTCCGGGCGCCTGCCGCTGTTCATCCAGGGCACACCATGCTAATCGCGCTCTGTCTCATGCGGATCTGCGCCATCATTCCCGCCTACCAGGCCGAGCGCAACGTGGGGGACGTCACACGGGAGGCGCTCCGGGTCCACGGCCTGGCCGGCACCGTGATCGTCGTGGACGACGGGTCGAGCGACAGGACGGCCGAGCGGGCGCGCGCGGCGGGCGCCACGGTGCTGAGCCACCCGGAGAACCTGGGCAAGGGCGCCGCCCTGCGCACCGGGATGGAGTTCGCCCTCGCCGCAGGCTTCGACGTCGCGGTCACGATCGACGCGGACGGACAGCACCCGCCGGAGGAGGCGCGGCGCCTCATCGAGGCCGACGCCGACCCCGAGGCGCTGGTGCTCGGCATCCGGGATCTCGTGGGCGCAGGCGCGCCGCGCGCGAACCAGATGTCGAACCGGATCTCGAACTTCTTCCTCTCCCTCTTCGCCGGCCGCCCCTTCGCGGACACCCAGTGCGGCCTGCGCCGCTACCCGCTCCGGACGACGCTGTCGCTCGGCGCCCGCGACGAGGGGTACGCCTTCGAGGCGGAGATCCTCCTGCGCGCGGTGGCCGCCGGCGTCCGCCTTGTCGAGGCGCCGATCCGGGTCATCTACCCGCCCGAGGGCGAGCGGCTCACCCACTTCGACAGCGTGCGCGATCCGGCGCGGATCATCCGCCGGGTGGTGGCGACGCTCGCGCTCACGCGCGGGCTCCGCCACGTGCCGACCGAGCCGGTGCTGGCCCCCGACCCCGTCCGCCCGGCCGCGGCGAGCGCGCTCGCCACGGAGCTCGACCCCCACCCGCGGCAGCCGGTGACGGCGCCTCCCTGATTTGCGGCCGCCGCGCCTCGCACGCCACCGCCGCAAGCTCCTCGCGGCCGCCGCGCTCCTCGCCGCGCCGGTCCTCGCGCACCTCGGCATCGCCGCCGCGACGCGGATCGAGCCGCCCCCGATCCGCGCGGCCGCCGGCGAGCCCGAGGCGAGGCCGGGGGGGCTGCGCGTGCTCGGCCCGGCCTACGTGCGCCCTCGCGGGCGGATCCTCGAGGCGCGCCTCTCCGGGTCGCCGGAGGAGATCGGGCACCAGCACGGGCGGCTCTTCTACCCGGAGATGGTCAAGAACGAGGGGACCCTCTACGAGCAGTTCCACCGCTACGTGCCGGTCGCCCCGCTCCGGTGGCTCATCATGGACCTGTCGCGCCTCGAGTTCCGCGGCGTCGACGAGGGCATGACCGACGGCGTGCGGCGCGAGATCGCCGCGCAGGCCCGCGCCTTCTCGCCCGACCCGTTCGACGGCGTCCTCCCCACGTACCACCGCTTCGTCTTCCTCCAGTCGCTCTACGACATCGCGCTCTCGTTCGAGCACTCGCCGCTCATCGGCTGCACGAGCTTCGCGCTCACCGGGACGGCGTCGGCGGACGGGCACGCGGTGCTCGCCCGCAACTTCGACTTCGAGGCCGGGCCCGTCTTCGACGAGGGCAAGGCGGTGTTCCTCGTCCACGAGCAGGGGAAGATCCCGTACGCCTCGGTGTCCTGGCCCGGCCTGATCGGCGCGGTGACGGGGATGAACGCCGAGGGCCTCGCGCTCGTCGTCCACGGCGGGCGGGCCGGCGAGCCGCGGGCGGCAGGCGAGCCGGTCGTCCACACGATGCGCGAGGTGCTCGGCCGCGCGCGGAGCGTCGACGAGGCGCTCGCGATCCTCGAGGCGCGCGCGCCGATGGTCTCCCACCTCGTGATGCTCGTCGACGCGGGCGGCGAGGCGGCGATCGCCGAGCGGGCGCCCGGCGCGCCGCTGCACGCGCGCCGGGGCCACGGCAAGGTCCCGCTCACCAACCACTTCGAGGGGCCGCTCGCGGGCGATCCGCGCAACCTCCGCGTCCAGGCCGAGACCTCGACCCGCCCGCGGCGCGAGCGCCTCGACGAGCGGCTCGCGGCGCTGCCCGAGGGCGCGACGATCGAGGCGGCGATCGACGTCCTGCGCGACCGGCGCGGGCGCGGCGGCGCGCCCCTGCCGCTCGGCGACCGGCGCGCGATCGACGCGCTCATCGCCACCCACGGGGTCGTCATGGACGCCACGGCGCGCGTCCTCTGGGTCAGCGAAGGCCCCCACCTCGCGGGCCGCTTCCTGCGCTTCGACCTCACCCGGCTGCTCAGCCCCACGTTCGACCCGGCGCTCGACACCGCCGAGCCCGACGCCATGCCCGAGGATCCGCTGCTCACGAGCGGCGACTACGCCGCCTGGGAGCGCGCGGGCTCACCCCACGAAGGCGGGGAGCGCGGCAACGACAATCCTTAAATAAGCAACGACAATCCTTAAATAAACAGACGCAACCAAATAACCGCTCCGTCCCTCGCGCAAGCGCGGCGGCGCCGCCTCCATGCCGTGACGCGGAGGTGGCAAGCGTGGCGAGCATGGCGAGCGAGCGCGACAGCCCCGCGCCCGGGATGCGCCTCATCCCACAGCGAGCACGAAAGCGCCGCGCCCGCGAGGATCCTCCCCGCAGCGCAGCGGCGACACACCCGGCGCGAAATCGCAAGTTTTCGGCGTGGTTTCGGGGTGCCCTCTCTCCCACGCCCATACACCGGAGGTGGGACACCTCTCGTCCGGCGTGGCCTTACCGCAAGATTGCCTAGCGCGACCTTCCGTCCGACAATGCGATTCGGGGCGCCAAGGTCGCGGCATCGGAGCGGCGACCGGGTCGACCAGACCATGACGGACATCAACCTGATCAACACGACCCTCGATCAACGGTACGTCATCCTCGGGCTGCTCGGGGAAGGCGGGATGGGGGCGGTCTACGAGGCACGGCACCTGGGCACCGGCCGCCGCGTCGCCGTCAAGGTGATCACGAGCAAGCTCGCGCAGGACGAGGCGGTGATGGCCCGCTTCGAGCGCGAGGCCAGGGCGGCCGGCGCGATCGACAGCGAGCACATCGCGAGCGTGCTCGATAGCGGCAGGGACCGCGCGACCGGCCTGCCCTTCCTCGTGATGGAGCTGCTCAACGGCGAGGACGTCGACCAGATGCTCCGGCGGCTCGGCCCCCTGCCGCCCGAGCTCGCGCTCTGCATCGTGGCCCAGGCGTGCATGGGCCTCATCAAGGCGCACGACGCGCGCGTCCTCCACCGCGACATCAAGCCCGCCAACCTGTTCCTGGCGCGGCGCGACGGGGGCGAGTACGCGGTCAAGCTCCTCGACTTCGGCGTCGCCAAGATCCAGGACGACACCTTCGAGCAGCAGAAGGAGCTCACGGCCACGAGCAACCTGATCGGCTCGCCGATCTACATGTCGCCCGAGCAGGCGCGCAACATGCGGGACGTCGACGGCAGGACCGACGTCTGGTCGCTCGGCATCGTCCTCTTCAAGATGCTCGCCGGGCGCACCCCCTACAGGAACTCGCGGGGGCTCGGCGAGCTCATCGTCGCGATCTGCTCGACCCCGGCGCCGCCCATCCAGAGCCTGGCGCCCTGGGTGCCCTACGAGGTCTCCGAGATCGTCCAGCGCGCGCTCCAGATCGACAGGAACCTGCGCTTCCAGAGCGCGGCGGAGATGCTCGACGAGTGCCGGATGCTCCTGTCGCACGGCATCTCGATCCACGAGAGCATGCTGCGGCCCCTCCCCGACTCGGTGCAGGCCGACATCCCGCCGCCCTCGCAGGGGCCGCCGAACCCCGACGCCTCGACGCGGCGCCCGCCCACGCCCGTGGGGACGCCCCGCAGCCGCACGCCGACGCCCGGGAGCACGTCCCGCAGCTGGCCGGACCCCGGCGACTTCTCGACGCGGCGCCCGCCCACGCCCGTGGGGACGCCCCGCAGCTGGCCCGAGCACGTCACGCACAGCGGGGCCCTCGGCCAGAGCGGCCACCACCACGCGACCCAGAGCGGTCACCACCACACGACCCAGAGCGGCCACCACGTGACCCCGCACGGCCTCCTGATCCGCGGGCTCCCGGACGGCCCGCCGCCATCGAGGACGGTCTCGGGCACCTCCGTGCCCTTCCACAAGACGATCATCGTGGCGGGCGACCAGCCCACCGCCCACGTGCGTCCCCGCAGCAGGGCGGCCCCGCTCGTGGTGGCGGCGGCGCTGGTCGCGGCGACGGGCGCCGGCGTCGGCGCCTGGCTGGTGCAGAAGACGACGGCGTCCGCGTCCGCCCCGGCGACCGGCGAGACGCAGCCCGCGCCGGCGGCCGCCGCCCCGGCCGCGCCCACCGCGGCGCCGGGCGCGTCCGCCGCGGCCGAGCCGGCCGTGCAGATCGATCCGGAGCGGCTCGGGAGCTTCAACCCGCTGCCGGCGGTCATCACGTCCTCGAGCAACCCGCTCACGGACGAGAAGATCAACCTCGGCCGGATGCTCTACTACGAGACGCGGATCTCGAAGAACCACGACCTCTCGTGCAACTCGTGCCACCCGCTCGATCGCTACGGCGCGGACGGCGCCAAGGTGTCGATCGGGCACGCGCACCAGAGCGGCCGCCGCAACACGCCGAGCGTGTACAACTCGGCGGGGTTCTTCTCGCTCATGTGGGACGGGCGCTTCGACAACGTCGAGGCGCAGGCCAACGGGCCGATGATGAACCCGAGCGAGATGGCGATGACGCCGGTGCGGCTGGAGGCGACGCTGCGCTCCATCCCGGAGTACGTGAAGGCGTTCGGCAGGGCGTTCCCGAGCGATCCGTGGCCCGTCAACGCCAACAACACCGCGAAGGCGCTCGGCGCGTTCGAGCGCAAGCTGATCACGCGCGGGCGGTGGGACCTGTTCCTGGAGGGGGAGCCCGAGGCCCTGACCAACGCGGAGAAGGAAGGGTTCAACACGTTCGTCGAGGTCGGCTGCGTGACGTGCCACTTCGGCCCGCACGTCGGGGCGACGATGTTCCAGAAGCTCGGCCTGGTGCGGTCGTGGCCCGACACGATGGACCGCGGCGTCTTCGAGATCACGAAGAAGCAGGCCGATTTCATGGTCTTCCGGGTGCCGACGCTCCGCAACGTGGCCATGACGGCGCCGTACTTCCACGACGGGTCCGTCTCGTCGCTGCAGGAGGCGGTGCGGCTCATGGGCAAGCACCAGCTCGGCAAGGACCTGTCCCATGCCCAGGTCGAGCAGATCGTGGTGTGGCTGAAGTCCCTGACGGGCGAGCTCCCGAAGGAGTACATCGCGAAGCCGGACCTGCCGGAGAGCGGGCCCAACACGCCGAAGCCCATTGCGGATTGAGCGCGGCCCGCTCGTCTGACATGACCATGTCGGAGGGCGAGGCGAGGATGCAGCGACGATCTTTCATGATGGGGCTCGCGGCGTGCGGCGGGGCGCTGTCGCTCGGCAGCCACGCGCGCCGCGCGCGCGCGGACGAGGTGGGCGACGCGCTCGCCGAGATCACGCGCGCGCGCGCGTCGGTGAAGACGCTGGTCGCGCCGTTCACGCAGGAGCGGAGCATCGGCCTGCTGGCGACGGCGGTGAAGAGCGACGGCGAGATGACGCTGGTGCTGCCCGACCGGCTCCGGTGGGAGCTGAAGCCGCCGGACGCGATCACCTACTGGATCACGCCCGAGGGGTTCGGCTTCGCGACGCCGAAGGGCGCGGCGGGCGCGGGGCGGGGCGCGGCGGGGCGCTTCGGGGCGGTGCTGTCGGACCTCCTGGTGCTGCTCGGCGGCGATCTCGGGAAGCTGCGGGCGCGCTACGATCTGTCGATCCCGAGCCGCGCGGACGGGATCACGCTGGCGGCGCGGCCGCGGGCCGAGGAGGTCGCGAAGCACGTGCGCAGCCTCGAGATGACCTCGGGGCCGGAGCTGTGGTCGGTGCGGCGCGTGGTCATCGAGGAGCGGAACGGCGACCGGAGCGTCATCGCGTTCGGCAAGGTGGCGCGGGACGTGAGCGTGGATCCGGCGCGGATGAAGGCGCCGAAGCAGGGCTGAGCGGGCGCCGAGCTCGTGCCCGGCGGCGCGCGAGGCAGCGCCGGGCCGCCGGCCCCCCGGGACACGGAAGCAGAGAAGAGCGCGGGCGTCGCGGCGCTGGAATACCTATCACGTCAAAACCCGGAGAATTTTCACAGGGAGGCGGGGAGGCGGGGAGGAAGAAGAAATGAATTTCTCCCTCTTGCTGTCTCTCGCTCCCCGCCTCCCCGTCTCCCTGTGAATTTCCTGCTTTTTCTCGTGGTTTCAACCCGTTTGTCGCTCTAGGCGAAGATCAGCACTCGCACTCGTCCTCCCCTTCATAGGACTTGGCGACGAAGCTCATGTCGTACGGGTAGTTCGCCTCGGGCGGCCCATAGACGCGGAGCAGCAGATCGTTCGCCGAACCCGCGCCCCCTCCGTCGAGCCATACCCGTCCATGATCGCTCTCCTCGGCCCCGAGGAGCTCCATCGTGGCAGCGCTGTAGACCTCCACGATCAACGTGTTCTCCGGGCCGGAGGGCGGAGTATATTGCTCACAACCCGCGCCGCACAGCTCTGCTCCGGAGGCCAGGACGCGAAGGCTCCAGTTGACCTCCTCGATCCCGAGAGAGGTGGTGTCGAGCAGGTACCAGTCCTCGTCGCCCTGGCAGAGGACGAAGTCGATCTTCGAAAACCACGCGCTGGGACCGAGGCTGTCGTCGGTATGGTCATACGCGAGCGGAGCAGCAGAGACGGACGCGTCGTTCGCCTCGTAGGCGTCGTCTGCGCAAACAGACGCTCCACCGCCCCCGGTCGCGGCCCCGCCTGCACCAGCCCCGCCAACGCCAACGCCGCTGCCGCCGCTGCCGCCGCTGCCGCTGCCGCTGCCGCTGATGGCGCTACCGCTGCCGCCGCTACCACCGCTACCACCGCTACCACCACTGCCGCTGACGGCGCTACCGCTGATGCCGGCACCGCCGCTGGCGCTGGCACCGCTGCCGCTGGCATCGCTGCCGCCGCCTCCTTCGGCGCCTGAGCCCGCGCCATCGTCCAGCCAGCGCGAGCAAGCCGTCGTTCCAAACAAAGACGCGCAGAGCGCTGCGAACCCCATGAGACGAACCGAGCTAGGAATGAGCGACATAGATAACTCCACTGGGCACAAATGAACAACGATCTCCAGGGCGAAACCTCGCCCTCGAGGCGCGAACATCGAGCGTTCGCACAAAGCAGGCTCAGAAGCGAATCATCAGCTCACATCAATTTTCATATTTCATACTTCATTCCTCCCTCCTTTCTCATGGCGCCATCCCTGCCGCGGCGTATCCTTGTCGGCGATGGATCCGCATCGTTCAATCGTCGCTCATCGCTCTCGTGATCGCCGCCGCCCTCATTGCCCTCCTTCGATGAGCTCGCGCGCCGATCGCGGAGCTCGCTTCCGGAGCATCGCGTGGGGCGCCGCGTTCGCCGCCGTCCTGGGGTGCCGTTCGTCGCCGCCTCCGCCGGCCCGCCAGGAGGTCATCGACATCCATGTGCACCTGACGGAGACCAGCGCGGTGGCACCATTGCTCGCGCACATGGCCAAGCATCACGTCGATCGCGCCGTCATCCTGGCGAGCCCGGATCTGACCAGCGGCCGCGGTGGCGCTGGCCTCTCCGGCTACCGCGCAGGCAACGACATCGTCCTCGACGCCGCGGCGGCTCACCGTGGAAAGCTCATTCCCTTCGTCACCCTGGATCTGGGTCACGACGATCTCGCGTACCTCGCCGAGCTGCGCAGTCGAGGCGCCTGCGGCGTGAAGCTTTACCAGGGGCACAACCTCTTCCACGAGCGTCCCCTCGACGACCCCTCGCACCAGGCGATGTGGCAGGCGCTCGCGGCTCAGGCGCTTCCGGTTCTGCTTCATGCCAACACCGTCCGTTACAGGAGCGAGCTCGAGGCGGTCCTGCGCGCCTTCCCCGACCTGCAGCTCGTGTGCGCGCACCTCTGCGGCAGCCGCACCGACCTCGCGCGCATGGAGTCCCTGATGGAGGCATTTCCACGCCTCCTCGTCGATACGAGCCATGGCTCCGCCGGCCCGGCGACAGAGGGGTTCGCGAGCCTCGAGCGGGAGCGCGCCCAGCTCCTCAGGCTGTTCTCTCGCTGGCCCGAGCGCTTCCTGTTCGGGACCGATCTCGTGACCAGCGGGCTGGACCCCATGTCCATGGAGCTGTGGGACCTGCAGGTGGAGTCGAACATGGGTCTCTTGAAAGAGGACAAGTTTCGCTTCTTCCGTCAAACCGCCGATCAGCCGGCCCGCACCATCGGCACCTATCAGGGCCTTCACCTGCCCCCCGAGCTCCTCGGCCCCGCCCTCGGGCAGAACGCCGCGCGATGGCTCGGCGCCTGCGTGCGCTGAGGGCCACCTCGCGGATCGCCGCCCGCGGCCTCAGGGGCCGAACTTCGCGAGGAAGATCGCCCGGGTAGGCGTCGGGGTCACCAGCGGCCCCGTGCCAAAGTCGATGGTGCCGAGGAACGGCCCGGCGGCGTACACGTCGCCGGTCGCGTCCATGGCCGTGGAATAGCCGTACTGTTGCCCCCTGCCGCCGGTGTGCTTCACCCAGCGGACCGTGCCCGCCGCATCGAGCTTCGCGACGAAGGCATCGCCATAGGTGCAGTCCATCAGACCCGTGCCGAAGTCGACGTCGCCGTAGATCAAGCCGGTGATCGCGAGCTCGCCGCCCGCGGTCGCCGCGACGTCCAGCGCCGTCTGCGGCCCATACTGCCCGAGGCGCCTGGCCCAGAGGAGCTCGCCTGCCGGGTTCAGCTTGGTCACGAAGGCGTTGCCGCCCCACGTGACAGAGCCGGGCTCGAGAGGACCGTACCCTCCCTCGCTCACCAGCGGACCTGCGCCGAAATCCACGCTTCCGAGGAACGTCCCGCTGATGACCACGTTTCCAGCGCCGTCGACCGCGACCCCGTACGCCCTCTGGAGCGCCTCGTCGCCGAACCGCTTGCTCCAGACGTGCTCACCGGCCGCGTCGAGCTTCGCCACGAAGATATCCTCGCTGCCCGCGGTGGTCAGCGGCCCGCCGCCGAGGTCGATCGCCTCAGCGAAATAGTCGCCGAAGCTGCCGGCGAGGACGACGCTGCCCGACGCGTCGAGCGCGACGTTGTGGATCTCCGTGTAGCCGAGCTGCTTATTCCAGAGGCAATTCCCCGCAGGGTCGAACTTCGCGATGAACGAGTCCATGTCACCGACGCTGGTCAGCGAGGCGCCGCAGACGCTGATCTGGCCCATGAACGTCCCTGCCACGACGACGTTCCCGGCTGCATCCATAGCGAGGCTGTCCGCCCATTGATCACCATCGACGCCGATCCGAGCCGACCAGACGTGATCTCCGTCTTGTGTGAAGACGGCCATGAAGGCGTCGCCACCCGACTCCTGCCCCACGAGCAAACCACCTCCGAAGTCGACGCCGGTCCCGTAAACCACCCCCGTCGTGGCAATGAGCCCCGCCTGGTTGACCGCGACGTCATGCGGGTAGACGGAACCGGTGAATTCCTTGTGCCAGAGGGGTTCTCCTTCGCCGTCGAATTTCGCGAGGGAGAAGGCCAGGGCGCCCCCGGTCGAGAGCGGACCGTCGCCGAAGTCGACGCCATCGGCAACCGTCGTCGCGACGACGAGGTTGCCGGGTTCGTCCACGGCGATGCGGCTGCCCACCCACACCTGGGGTTGGCGTGGATTCGCGGCGAAGTGCCGGCTCCACAGAGAATCGCCGCTGCCTACGGCGCCGCCGGCACCTGCGCCGCCGCTGCCGCCTGCGCCGCCGGCGCCTGCGCCGCCGCTGCCGACGGCGGCGTCGCTGCCGCCTGCGCCGCCGGCGCCGCCGCTGCCGGCCCCGCCCGCTCCGGTCGCGCCACCTCCGGCGCCCTCATCGCGTATGGGATCGAGCGGGATTCTGTCGCATGCGGCGACAAGCGTCATGAGCGCGGTGCATCCAGGGACGAGGAGCTGTTTCAAGGAGGCCTCTCCGATCTCGATTGAAGAAGTGCGCGTGGCTTGCTCCTATGAATGGCCGCCTGTCGTTGCGGCGGCTCACCGCTGGACGACGACGCCGAGCGAGAACGACGCGAGCGGGCTGAATGTCGAGATCACCCGTCCTGCAAACCGGATGTCGACAGGCGGGATCGCCGCGCCGCCGAGCGCACCCGCCGTGAGAACCACGGAGTCGACGAGCCGGAAACGCGCCTCGCCTCGCCCGTACACCAAGGCGGTGAACGTGGACTCGTCGCTGTCGATATAGGGCGGTCTCGCATCGCCGGACGCGCTCACGTAACCGAGACCCACGCCGGGGGAGAGGACGAGTCCGAACCGACGGCTCCTCTCGATGGGCGCCAGGGCGAGCTCGGCGCCGAAGAGCGAGCGGCGAAAGCGAACCTTGCCTTCCGCCGCCTCGATGTCCGGACCGACGATCGACAGGTCCGCCAGGAGCCCGACACCGACCCGGGCCGAGGGCCAGATCCGGAGCGAGGCATCGAGCGCCAGCGAGGCGCCAGGTGCCTGCCATCCCGCGGCGATCGCGACGCCGACCTCGACGAGCGGGACCCTGGGCGCCGCGGGCACCGCGAACGGCGGCGAGGGCGGCGCCCAGGCGCGAAGCGGCGGGCTCCGCCACTCCTTACCGGGCAACGCGGCGGGAGGCGCGGCGGGAGAGGGCTGGACCTGGGCCGGCGCGACGGCCGCCGGCTCCGGTGCGACGGCTCCGGCGGGGGCCCCGGCCGTCGACGCCGTCGACCGGAGCGCCCGCACCAGCTCGGCCGCGCGGAGCACCCGGGTGTCGAGCGGGCCGTCGGGCGCCACGCTCGCGACCAGGTCCGCGCGCCCGCTCGAGTCCGACCAGATCTCGATGGCCCCCTCCTCGCCTTCGGGGATGACGATGAGCAGCCCGCCGGAACCAGCCGCCACGGGGCCCGCCTGGACGTGGACCTGCAGGCCCGCCGCTTCGAGCTCCTGCGAGAGCCGGTACGCCAGCGCCCCGCGCGCGCCGGCGACGACCGTGATCGGCGGCGCCTCCTCGGCGGAGCACGGCGCTGCGAACGCCACGAACGCCAGCAAAGCGACGAGCGCGCAGCCGATCGAGCTCGCCACGGCGCGCGCCCCCGGCGAGCGCAGGCGGCGCCGGCGCGGCGGCGGCGACCTCCGCGGGAGGAGGCTCGATCCAGCGTTCAGGGTGCCGAACGGATCCCTCAATCGGCCCCATGGGCGAGCGTCGCCGCGAGCCCGGCGTGGGCGCCGTTCGGGTACGCCGCGAGGTAGCGCGCGGCGAGCTCGCGGGCGCGCGCGCGGAGCTGCAGGTTCCTCGCGCACTCTATCGAGCGGCCGAGCGCCTCCGGCGCGAGCGCGCCCCGCGGCCTCTCCGCGAGGTACACGGCGAACCAGCGCTCGGCCTCCGCCCAGGCGCCGCGCCCGTCGAACGCCATGCGGCCGAGGTGGTACGCCGCAGCGGCCGCGGCGTCGCTCCCGGCAAACCGCTGCCGCGCCGCCTCGTAGAACCTGGCCGCGACGTCCGGCTTGCGCGAGAGCCGCGCCGCGGAGCCGAGATCGACGAGCTCCGCGCCGCCGGCGCGCCCGAGCACCGTGTCGATGCCCAGGAGCTCCACGTCCGCGAGCGCCTCGCCGAGCTTGCCCGCGGCGAGGTGCGCGCGCCAGCGCTCGGCGGGGGCGTCGGCCAGGGGCTCACCCGCGCGGGGCCGCGGCGAGCCAAGGGCGGGTGGCGCGGGGGCGGGCGCGGGCGCGGATGCGGCGGCGCTCGCGCCCGGGAGGGGCGCGGGAGGCTGCGCGGAGGGGGTGGCCTCCGGATCAGGCGCCGGCGACGACGCCCGCGGCGCGGCGGATCGAGGAGCCGCGCACGCCAGCCGCGTCGCTTCGGGGGCGGCGAGGGCGCGCCCCGAGGGGTCGACGCAGGGGCCCAGGATGCGCACGCGGCCGGTGATCATCGAGACCGTGAGCTCCTCGGCTTCCGTGTTCCACGTGATGTCGAACTCGGTGCCGATCACGTGGACCTCGAAAGGCCCCCCGGCCACGACCCACCGGGTGTCGTCGCGATGCACGACGCGCACGCGCAGCGAGCCGCGCTCCAGGAGGACGCTCGCGCCCCGGGGGCCGACCTCGGTCACGCGGGCGCGCGTCCCGGGCGCGAGGTCCACGCGCGACCCGTCCGAGAAATCGAGCCCGACCTGCGACGCGTCCGCCGCCACCCACCGGCCGACGGCGCCCGGCGCCCCCGCGACCTGGTAGGTCAACGGATCTCCCGGCCGGAAGAGCACGAACCAGAGGACCGATGCGGCGACGCACGCCGCAGCGAGCGCGACGCCGAGGCGCCGCGAGCGGGGAGCCGCCCTGGCGCTCAGCGAGAGCGCGGCCTCCTTGCGGTAGATCGCCTCGAGTCGATCCGTGGTCGACGGCCGCACCCGCCGCTCGAGCGCGGCATCCTGGTGCGCGGCGACCCGGCGCCCCACGGCCGCGACGTCTTTGGTCCTCAGGTCCATCGATCGCCCTCCGCGAGCCAGGAAGACAGCACTTCATCCTTCTTGCAGCGCTCGACGAACGCGAGCTCCGCGCGCTGGATCCGGCGCTTGACGGTGGCGAGCGACACCTTGCACGCGGCGGCCACCTCCGCGAGCTCCTGGCCCTCGACGATGCGCAGCGTGAAGGCCAGCCGATCGTCGGCGTCGAGCGTCTCCAGGGCGCGGTAGAAGGCACGCACGCCCTGCCGGGCCTCCGGATCGGCGCTGGCCGCGACCTCCGGCAGCTCGTCGCTCGCGAAGAACGCGAGCCAGCGGTGCCTGCGCCTCTTGCGGAGCGCCTCGCGCGCGACGAACACGGTGACGCTTGTGATGAAGGGCTTCAGCGCCTCGGGCTCGCGCACGTCGTCGATGCGGGAGAACACCCGGGCGAACACGTCCTGGACCAGATCCTCGAGGCTCCGGACGTCGCCCAGGATGCGAAACAGCATCCGCTCGACGAGGCCCGCATAGGTGTCGAGCAGGCGGCGCTCCGCCGCGGGGTTCCGAGCGTGCAGGCCGCGCAGGATGTCGGGTGAGGTGAGCTGCGCGCCGGCAGGGCGGTCCGGCGGACGGGGCTTTCCAACGACGCGGAGGTGCACGGACATGGGGCAGCCTCTAAGATGGCCGGCCCCCGCCCCAACGGCTCAGAGCGGGCGTGCAGCCTCGCCCTGCGCCCCCGCCCGGCGAGCTGATGCGTGAGCGCTGGCGCGCGAGTGCCATTCGCCAGTTTGCGACAGAGCGAGCGCTGGATCTCTTCATGCGACCGGGCCCGTCGCCGGCGTCGTTCTAAACAATAAATAACATTACTTAACAATCGCATCCCTACGAGGCGATCATGGAGTGAGCGCGCGCCGCACATCACCGCGCTACAGGCTTCTTCCGCATCATCAGAGGACGTCATGCTCCGTCGATTGGTGGGCTAGACAAGGCCTCTCCTTCGTGGCATGACCTGCGCCCGTTGCTCGAGCGTTCCCCGTAACCCACGATCCTCTCGGGCTCGCAGCTGAGCGAGCGCCGAGCCCGGTGGATCACCTCGACCGTTGGCGCCCCCTGCATCCCCCGCGAAGCCTTCGATGCGCTGCGGGAAGCATGCATCGATTCGATAGGTGAAGCGCCTGGGCGCGCGCAGGTGGTCTTGCGTGCTTGAATCGAAAGGAACCGTTCGTGACACTTGGCATGACTTTTTCTGGGCATACGCCCGGCGACGCACAGGATGCTCTGTCTGGATCTCGGAGCGCCATAACGTCGCTGCCTGAGCTGCTCGCTCGCCGCGCGGAAGAGCTCGGCGACGCACCCGCGTACGTCCATCTCCACGAAGGCGAGGAGGAGACGGCGGCGCTCTCGTTCGCCGCGCTCCACGCCCGTGCTCGAACGATCGCCGCCTTCCTCCGCGCGCGCTATCCGCCGAAGAGCCGAGTCCTCCTGCTGTTCGGCCCTGGGCTCGAGTTCATCGAGGCGTTCTTCGGCTGTCTGCTGGCGGACATGGTGGCTGTTCCCACCTCGCTCCCGCGGCCGAATCGGGCGGAGTCTCGGTTCGACGCCATCACGGCCGACTGTGCCCCTGCGTGCACGATCGTCGCGAGAGCCACGCCGCGGGAGCGGAGCGCGCCGAACTCGCGCTCCGGGCTCGCCGTTCACACGCTGGAGGAGTGCTCCTCGGGCGCCGACGCCGGACGCGCGGGCGGCGCGCGTGGCGTCGAGGACGCGCGCGCCGCGCGCGGCACGACAGACGACGTCGCGTACCTGCAATATACCTCCGGCTCGACCTCCAGCCCCAAGGGCGTGATGGTCAGCCATCGCAACGTCCTCGAGAACTGCCGCATGATCGCCGACGGGTTCGGGATCGAGCGCGGCGACACCTTCGTCAGCTGGCTGCCCCACTTCCACGATCTGGGGCTGATCCACGGGATCATGCTGCCGCTCTTCGTGGGCGGCAGATGCACCAGCATGCCTCCGGCGTCGTTCGTCCTCCGGCCCATGCGCTGGCTCGAGGCGCTGTCGCGCCACCGCGGCCACCACAGCGCGGCGCCGAACTTCGCCTTCGATCTCTGCGTGACGAGCTCGACCGCCGAGCAGCGCGCCCGGCTCGATCTCTCCGCGTGGAGGACGGTGATCAACGGGGCCGAGCCCGTCCGCGCGGGGACCCTCGCGCGCTTCATCGCGGCCTTCGCGCCGAGCGGATTCCAGCCCGACGCGCTGCGACCCTCCTATGGCCTGGCCGAGGCGACGCTGGTGGTCAGCGCCTCGCCGAGGCGCCCGCCGCTCGTCGTCAAGGTGAGCTCCACGGAGCTGCAACAGGGGCGGGCGCGCGCCTGCGCCGCCGCGGAGTCCGGCGCACAGGAGCTCGCGAGCTGCGGCCGGCCCCTGCCCGGCACGCGCGTCGCGATCGTCGATCCAGCCAGCGGAGAGCCTGCGCCGGATCTGCAGGTAGGCGAGGTGTGGGTCGAGAGCAGCGCGGTGGTGAGCGGCTACTGGGAGAATCCCGAGGCGACGAGCGCGTCGTTCGGCGCGCGGCTGCGCGGGACAGGCGACCTGCGCTTCCTGCGGACCGGCGATCTCGGGTTCATGCAGGAGGGGGAGCTGTTCATCACAGGGCGGCTCAAGGACGTCATCATCGTCCGGGGGCGCAATCACTATCCGCAGGACATCGAGCTCGCGGTGTGCTCCGCGCACGAGGCCTTTGCGCCCGACGGGGGAGCAGCCTTCTCCGTGCGAGTCGAGGATGGGTTGAGCCTCCCTGCCGAGGAGCCGGAGGCGATCGTCGTCTGCCAGGAGATCAAGCGCGGGCAGCGCGGGCTCGATCTCGAGGCGCTCGCGCGCGCCGCTCGGCGCGCCGTGGCGCAGCAGTTCGGGCTGCCGGTGCACGCGGTCGTGCTCCTCCCCCCGCGCCGCCTCCCCAAGACCACGAGCGGGAAAGTGCAGCGGAAGGCGTGCAAGGCGGCCTTTCTGCGCGGCGAGCTGGAGCCCCTCGGCGTGTTTCACGGCGGGCCGACGGGCGATGGAGCGCCCGTCGCGGCCCAGGACGGGGCGTCCGCGGCAGCCAGCGCGAAGCCCAATGGATCGAGCTGTACCGCGCGCCTCGGGGCGCTCGTGGGAGAGATCCTTCAGGTGGACGCCGCGCAGCTGCGCTGGGACGTACCGCTCGTCGAGGTCGGGCTCGAGTCGGTCAAGGCCATCCAGCTCGCGGAGCGCATCGCCGGGCTCAGCGGCAGGCAGATCTCGCCCGTGAGCTTGATCGAGGGAATGACGTTGAACGAGCTGTCGCGCCTGCTCGCCGAGCCGCCCTCGCCCGGCGGCCGCGAGGAGGAGGTCCCCGCCGTCAGCCCGGGTGACGACGATCCCGAAGCGCCCTTTCGCCAGACCGCCGTTCAACGGGCGTATCTCGTCGGGCGCGAGAGCGCCTTCGACCTCGGGGGCGTCGGCTGTCACGGCTACATCGAGCGGGAGTGCGATGGACTGGATCTCGAGCGCTTCGAGCAAGCGTGGAATCGGGTCATCGCACGGCACGGGATGCTCAGGGCCGTGTTCACCGGAGATGGGCTCCAGCGGGTGCAGCGGACGGTGCCCCGCTTCGAGCCGAAGATCTGGGATCTCCGCGCGATGACGCCGGCCGACGCCGGCCGGGCGCTCGATGACATCCGTCATCGGCTGTCCCACCGCGTGTTCACGCCCACGGAATGGCCCCTGTTCGACGCCGGCGTGTCGCTCCTTCCAGACGGCCGGCGCCGCGTGCACATCAACCTGGATCTCCTCGCGCTCGACGCCTGGAGCTGCGGGATCGTCTCGCGCGATCTGGAGCGCTTCTACGAGCGGCCCGAGCTCGATCTACCGCTGCTCGGCGTGACCTTCCGGGACTGCATCGTGGATGCGGAGCGCCACCGGCAGACACCGGATCACGAGCGCTCGCTTGCGTTCTGGCGCGAGCGCGTGGCGAGCCTCCCCCCCGCGCCCGACCTGCCGCTCGCCAGGAAGCCTCGAGAGGTCACGCCGCCCCGGTTCGTGCGGCACAGGGGGCGCCTCGACGGGTCCGCGTGGGAATCGCTGAAGAGCCGGGCGAAGGCGAGCCGCCTCACGCCATCGGCCGTCATCCTCGCGGCGTTCGCCCAGGTGCTCGGGAAGTGGAGCGCCCGCCCGGAGTTCTCGCTCACGCTGACGTCGTTCGAGCGCCCGCGGCTGCACGAGGACGTCGCGGAGATCGTCGGCGACTTCACCACCGTGGTGCTCGTGGGCTTCGACGTGGGCGGGCGCAAAGCGGTCTCCGAGCTGGCGCGCGCCACCCAGGACCAGATCTGGAGGGCGATCGAGCACCGGCGCGCGGGGGCTATCCCGGCGCTCCGCCATGCGCGCGCGCCGAGCGTCCCCGTGGTGTTCACGAGCCTGCTCGGCCAGGGAGGGGCCGAGCCGCAGTCGCTGTTCTCCTGGCTCGGCCAGGAGGTCTTCATGATCACCCAGACGCCGCAGGTGTGGCTCGATCATCAGGTGACCGAGGACCAGGGGGAGCTCGCGTTCTCCTGGGATGTCGTCGACGGGCTCTTCCCCGAGGGGATGGTCGGAGCGATGCTCGAGTCCTATCTGGATCTGCTCGCGCGGCTGGCGCGCGGCGACGAGGCGCTCCAGCGGGCGAGGGTCGCGCTCCCGATCGCGCAGCAGGAGGCGCGCGCCCGGATGAACCGGACGCAGCGAGCCGCGCCGGAGGAGCTGCTCCACGCGGCGTTCCTCCGGAGCGCGGCGGCCCGCGGCGGGTCGCCCGCGGTGATCGCGCCCGAGGGGAGCATCACCTACGGTGAGCTCGACC
Organism: Sorangium sp. So ce327; assembly: GCF_051530205.1. Lineage (NCBI taxonomy): Bacteria > Pseudomonadati > Myxococcota > Polyangiales > Polyangiaceae > Sorangium > Sorangium sp. So ce327. The sequence goes on from NZ_CP150330.1 coordinate 10,187,262, forward strand.
GGCAGAGCAACGCCCTCGGCCGAGCCTTGCGGGGCCGCGGCGCGCGCCCCAACACCCTCGTCGCCATCGCCTGCGAGAAGGGCATTCCGCAGGCGCTCGGGGCGCTCGGCGTCCTCAAGTCCGGGGCTGCCTACCTTCCCGTCGATCCGGCGTGGCCCCGAGAGCGGCTCTGGGGGATCCTGGCGCAGGGCGAGGCGCAGATCGTCCTCACCCAGGCGCGGTTCGCGGAGCCGGCCCGGTGGCCCGCGGGGACGATCGTCGTGCCCCTCGACGCGCCGTGCGGGCTTTCAGAGGACGAGTCGCCCCTCGAGGCCGCTCAGCGGCCCGACGATCTGGCCTACGTCATCTTCACCTCGGGCTCGACGGGGAGGCCGAAGGGCGTGGCGATCGATCACCGCGGCGCCGTGAACACCCTCGCGGACGTGAACGCGCGCCTCGGCGTGAACGCGTCCGATCGTGTCCTGTCGCTCTCGTCGCTCGCCTTCGATCTGTCGGTCTACGACCTCTTCGGCCTGTGGGCGGCGGGGGGCGCGGTGGTGCTGCCCGAGCCGGCCCGGCTGCGCGATCCCGGCCACTGGGAGGAGCTGATGTCCCGGCACGGCGTGACGCTGTGGAACACCGTCCCGGCGCTCATGCAGATGCTCGTCGAGCACCGGGCGGAGCGCCCGGGCGCCCCCGCGCCCCTGCGCGCCGCGCTCCTCAGCGGGGACTGGATCCCCGTGACCCTGCCCGATCGCATCCGCGAGGCGTTCCCGGGCGCGTCGGTGCTGAGCCTCGGCGGGGCGACGGAGGCGTCGATCTGGTCCATCGCCTATCCGATCACCCGCGTGGATCCGAGCTGGAAGAGCGTCCCTTACGGCAAGCCGCTCGCGAACCAGCGGTTTTACGTGCTCGACGGGGCGATGGAGCCGTGTCCCGACGGGGTGCCCGGGCGCCTCTACATCGGCGGCGTGGGCCTCGCGCGCGGCTACTGGCGGGACGAGGAGCGGACGCGCGAGCGCTTCGTGACACACCCGGAGACCGGAGAGCGGCTGTACTGGACCGGCGACCTCGGACGCTGTCTGCCGGACGGGAACATCGAGTTCCTGGGACGCGAAGACTTCCAGGTGAAGATTCAAGGGCACAGGATCGAGCTCGAGGAGATCGAGGCCGCGCTGCTCCAGCACCCCGACGTGGCGAGCGCCGCTGTCTCGGTGGGGAGCACGGCGAGCGGTGGAAAGCGGCTCATCGCCCACGTCGTTCCGGCCCCGGGCAGGGCGCTCGAGGCGCCCGCGCTGCGGGCGTTCATCGCCTCGAAGCTCCCGGACTACATGGTGCCGGGCGCCTTCGTGGAGACGTCCCACCTCCCCCTCACCAGCAACGGCAAGGTCGATCGCAGCGCCCTTCCGGATCCAGCGAGCGAGTCCGGCGAGCGCGCCGGGAGCATCGCGCACGTGACGGCCCGGGAGGGCGCGGCGGACCCGGAGGTCCCCTTGCTGCAGGATCCGATCGCGAGGCTGAAGTTCAAGCTGAGCAAGCCGGCGCAGCGCGATGATCTCTCCGGGGCCGCCATCCCCCTCATCGCCCGCGCGCGCACGGACGAGGATCTCTCGGCGTTCGCGCGGCGGCGCAGCTATCGCGAGTTCCGGAGCGAGCCCATCACCTTCGAACGCCTGGCGCGCTTCCTGAGGCAGCTGTCTCCGGTGAGGTTGCCAGGGTATCCGCTCGCCAAGCAGCTCTACGCCTCGGCGGGCAACCTGTATCCGGTGCACGTGTATCTGTATGTGAAGCCGGATCGGATCGAGCGGGTCCCCGGAGGCACGTACTACTTCCACCCCGAGCGGGAGCAGCTGGTCACGATCCAGCCCGGCGCGCACATCGACCGGTCGGTCCACGGGGGCCCCAACGGGCAGGCGTTCGACAGCTCGGCGTTCAGCGTGTATCTCGTGGCGGATCTCGGCGCCATCGAGCCGGTGTACGGCAGCCGGGCGCGGGATCTGTGCCTCATGGAGGCCGGCGTCATCGCCCATCTGCTCGAGTCGACGGCGCCGGATCACCAGATCGGCCTCTGCCAGACGGGTGGGTTCGACTTCGCGCAGGTCGCCCACCTCTTCCAGGTCGGCCCGCGCCACGAATACCTCCACGGCCTCGTCGGGGGGGGCATCTCGGACTCGGACACCACCCTCGAGGCGCTGGCCCGCGAGTCGGCGGCGCTGGCAGCCATGGTCGACGCCGCGACGCGCGCCGCGTCGCCGCAGGGCGCCGCGCTGGCTAGGCCGGAGCGGCCGCGCGATGGGCTCGCGCGAGCGCTCTCGTCGTACGTCGCAGAGCGCTGGACGGAGGAGCCCGTCAGGGTGGTCGTCGCCGACAGGCTCCCTGGGTCGGCGGAGGGCGCGCTGCGGTCGGTCCCGAAAGGCGCGCAGTGGTCAGTCCCCCAGGACGCGCCGCCACTCGCGGAGGGAGCCAGGGCGAGGCCCGCCGCGGTGGCGAGCGACGGCCTGGAGAGCGCCATCGCCCGCATCTGGGCCGAGGTGCTGAGGCGCCCGCGCGTCGGTCACGACGACAACTTCTTCGACCTCGGGGGCGACTCGCTCCTTCTCGTCAGCATGGCGCGCGGCCTCCGCGAGCGCTTCAACCGCGATGTTCCCCTTGTGCACCTGTTCGAGCATCCGACGGTGTCCCAGCAGGCGGCCTACCTGAGGACGCTCGGGGTGAACGCGCCCCCCTCGACGAGAGGCGAGGATGCCGCGGCGGTCGGGGCCGCGCCGCGCGCAGCGGAGGGCGGCCGGTTCGACGCCATCGCAGCGCGCGCCCAGCGGCAGCGCGAGCGAGGTCTGGAGCGGCGCGCGCTCGCGCCGTCCGCGCTGTCCACGTCAGAGCAGGCCTCGCGCCAGGGCAAACCGGAGGAGTGAGCGATGAAGGACCTCAACGATCTGCGCGACGCCATCGCGATCGTCGGGCTGAGCGGGCGGTTCCCGCAGGCGAACGATCCGGAGGCGTTCTGGAGGAACCTGCGCGATGGCAGGGAGTCCATCGCCCGCTTCACGGAAGAGGAGCTGATCGCCGCCGGGGTCCCTCGGGCCCAGCTGAGGGATCCGGGCTACGTCAAGGCGCGACCTGGCCTCGACAGGCCGGAGTGGTTCGACGCCGACTTCTTCGGATACAGCGAGCGGGAGGCGCAGTGGATCGATCCGCAGCAGCGGCTGTTCCTCGAATGCGCGTACGAGGCGCTCGAGGACGCAGGTTACGACGCCGAGCGGTTCCCCGGCTGGATAGGCGTCTTCGCCGGCGCCAAGATGAACTCGTATCTCCTGTCGCACCGCCGCGCGCTGCTCCAGAAGTTCGAGTCCTCCGAGGCGATGCAGCTCCTGATCGCGAGCGACAAGGACTATCTGACGACGCGCGTCGCGTACAAACTCAACCTCAAGGGCCCGAGCATCAGCGTCCAGACGGCCTGCTCCACCGGGCTCGCGGCGGTCCATCAAGCATGCCAGAGCCTGCGCGCCGTCGAGTGCGACATGGCGATCGCGGGCGCGGCGTCGGTGATGTTCCCGGAGCGGCGCGGGTACTTCTACGAGAAGGGCGGGCCGTGCTCTCCCGACGGCCACTGCCGTCCTTTTGACGCCGACGCCGCGGGGACCGTGTTCGGCGACGCGGTCGGGGTCGTCGTGCTGAGGCGGCTCGAGGACGCGATAGAGCAAGGCGATTTCATCCACGCGATCGTCCTCGGGTCCGCGACGAACAACGACGGCTCCGCCAAGGTCGGGTACACCGCCCCGAGCGTCGACGGGCAAGCCTCGGTGATCGTGATGGCGCACGAGGTGGCCGGCGTCCGGCCGGACTCCATCGACTACGTCGAGGCGCACGGGACCGGCACGGCGCTGGGCGACCCCATCGAGGTCCGCGCCCTGGAGCAGGCCTTCCGGCGCGCCGCCGCCCCGCTCCGCCGGTGCGCCCTCGGCTCGGTGAAGGGGAACGTGGGCCACTCGAACACGGCGGCCGGCATCGTCGGGCTCATCAAGACGGTGCTGGCGCTCCGGCACGCGCAGATCCCGGCCACGCTCCACTACCGGCGGCCCAACGCGGAGATCGACTTCGACAGCTCCCCTTTTCATGTGAACACGGAGCTCCGCGCCTGGCCGAGGGACAGCGGCCCTCGGCGAGCCGGCGTGAGCTCGTTCGGGATCGGGGGGGCGAACGTGCACGCCGTCCTCCAGGAAGGGCCGGTCTATCACCCGACCCCCGGCGGAGAGAGCGAGATCCTGGCGCTGTCGGCCCGGAGCGAGGCGGCCCTCGCAGCGATGCGATCGCGCCTCGCGGAGCACCTCGAGGGGCACCCGGAGATCTCCTTGCGCGACGCGGCGTTCACGCTGCTCGAGGGGAGGCGGAGGTTCTCGCACCGCGATTTCGTCGTCGCGTCGTCGTCGCCCGACGCCGTCGCGCGGCTGCGCGCGCCCAGGCCGGGGCGAGGGGCGCGGACGGGCGCCGCCGGCGCGGTGATGCTGTTCACCGGCCAGGGAAGCCAGCACCCCGGAATGGGCCGGTCGCTGTACGAGGAGCACGCCGTCTTCCGGGAGACCCTGGACGAGTGCGCGGAGAGGCTCCGGCCGCTCCTTGGCCGCGACCTGCGAGCGCTGCTGTTCGATGGCCCGGCAGAGGAGCTCCGGGAGACGGAGGTCGCTCAGCCGGCGTTGTTCGCCGTCGAGTACGCCGCGGCGCGGCTGCTCGAGGAGTCGTGGGGAGTGCGCGCCGAGGCGCTCCTCGGGCACAGCGTCGGCGAGCTCGTGGCGGCCTGCGTCGCGGGGGTGTTCTCGCTCGAGGACGGGCTCCGGGCGGTCGCGGTGCGCGGGAGGTTGATGCAGTCGCTGCCGCGCGGAGCGATGCTCGCGGTGCCGCTGTCCGAGGGGGCGGCGCTCGAGAACCTGCCACAAGCGCTGTCGCTCGCCGCGGTGAACGGGCCCGAGCTGTGCGTCGTCTCCGGCCCCGAGGCGGCCATCGCGAGGTACGAGGCGCAGCTCGGCGCGCGCGGGATCAAGGGACGCCGGCTCCAGACCTCCCACGCCTTCCACTCCGCCGCGACCGAGCCGATCCTGGACGAGTTCCGCAGGGTCATGGCGGGGATCACGCTGCGCGAGCCCCGGATTCCCCTCCTCTCCAACGTCACCGGCGGGTGGATGACGGGCTCGATGGCGCGGAGCGCCCAGTACTGGGCGGACCACCTGCGGCGCGCGGTCCGCTTCGGCGACGGCGTCAAGGCGGCGCTCGAGGGCGAGGGACCGCATCTGTTCGTGGAGGTCGGGCCCGGCTCGACGCTGTGCTCGCTCGTGCGCGCGCGGCTCGGGGGGAACGCGGAGAGCGCGGCCGTTCCGCTGCTGACCGGGCCGGGCGACGCCGGGAAGGGCCGGCGCGTGCTGCTCGAGGCGGCCGGCGAGCTGTGGGCGCGCGGCGCCGACCTGCGCTGGCAGGCGGTATTCCCGGACGCCCGGGCGCGCCGCGTCCCGTTGCCGACCTACCCCTTCGAGCGGAGGCGCCACGCGGTCGAGGACGGCCTGCCGGAGCCGTCGGCGAGCGCGACGGAGACCGCGGCTCCCGAGGGCGCGGAGGGCACCGGAGGAGCGCGGCTGTTCCGGCTCCGCTGGTCTCGTCTCCACGAGGCCGCCCCGGTATCCCAGCCAGCGAACGAGGCGCCGTGGCTGCTCCTCACCGACGCAGACGAGGGCGCGGGCGCGCTGGAGGCGCACATCCGCGGCTCGGGCGCTCGCGTGATCACCGCCCGCCCCGGGCCGGCGTTCGCTGCGTCGGGCGACCTCGGCTTCGTCCTGCGCCCTGACAGCGAGGAGGATCTCCGGGCGCTATTCTCGACCCTCGACGGGCAAGGCGTCTTTCCCCGGCGCATCGTCCACCTGTGGAGCGCGCTGGGGAGGCCGGGCGAGGGCGCTGAAGCGATCCTGCGGCGAGGCTTGCTCAGCGTGTGCGCCGTCTCGCGGAGCCTCGGCGCCGCGTCGCCAGGGGCGGGGATCGAGCTCGCGATCGTGACCCGGGGAGCCCACGCGATCGCCGGCGAGACGACCCCTTCGCCGGACCATGCCGCGCTCGTCGGCCTTTGCCGCAGCCTGGGCAACGAGCTCGCCGGCGTCCGCTGTCGCGCCGTCGATGTGATCCCGCCGCGGGACGGGGAGACCACCACGTCGTGGGCGCGGGCCGTCTTCCGGGAGCTCGCGGGCGAGCCGGAGCACGACCTCGTGCTCCTGCGCGCGCAGCAGCGCTGGGTACCCGCGTTCCAGGCGATCCTCCCTCCATCGCCGGCCGCGGAAGCGTCGCGCCTGCGGCGCGGGGGCGTCTACCTGATCACGGGCGCATTCGGCGGGATCGGGCTGCGCCTTGCCGAGCACCTCGCGCGCGCCTGGTCGGCGAAGCTCGTGCTGATGGGGAGGACGCCGCTCCCGCCGCGATCGGAGTGGCCGAGCTACCGGGAGGGCGACGGGGCGCTGGCCGCGACCGCCGAGATCCTCGAGGCGCTCGGGCGGATGGAGGCGCAGGGCGCGGAGCTCGTCGTCGCCGCCGGGGACGTGGCCGAGCCGCAGGACGTGGCGCGCGCTTTCGCCGAGGCGAGGGCCCGCTTCGGGCGCGTCGACGGGGTCTTCCACGGCGCCGGGGTTCCGGGCGCCGGTCCGCTCCAAACGCGGACGAACGAGGAGATCTGCCGGGTGCTGTCGCCGAAGACCAGCGGGACACGGAACCTCGCCGACCAGCTCGGGCAGGGGCGAGAGCAGCCCTTCCTCGTGCTGTTCTCGTCGACGTTCTCGCACCTCGGGGCGACTGGACAGGCGGATTACGCCGCCGCGAATGCGTACCTCGACGCCTTCGCCGGGGCGTACCAGAGCGCGACCGGCAATCCGAGCTTCGCCGTCGCCTGGGACGGCTGGGAGCAGATCGGGATGGCGGCGCGGGCCGGGATCACCCGGCCAGGGCCATTGCCGCCTGGGCCGAGGTCGAGCCTCCGGGGGCACCACCCGCTGATCGACCGGGTCGACGGCGCGGCGACCGGGCCGCGGGTGTTCCACAAGCGGTTCAGCCTGGCGCGCGACTGGCCTGTCGCGGAGCACCGGACGCAGCGCGCCGGGCTGGTCTCCGGCACGACCCTGCTCGAGATGGCGCGGGCCGCGGCCACGCTCTCGGGGATGGGCGCCGTCGAGCTGCACGAGGTCCACTTCCACGCGCCCTGCCGCGTGGAGGACGGGGCGCCGCAGGACGTCTGCCTCGAGAGCGAGCGGAGCGGGGGGCGGACCGACTTCTCGATCTTCGCTCCGGGCCCCGCCGGGGCGAGGGAGCGGCTCGCGTCAGGCACCTGGACGCCCGCGCTCGACCAGACGCGCGAGCACGCGCCGGTCGAGTCGATCCGGCGGCGCTGCCGTCCGGCGGCCGCGCGGCAGCTCTTCGAGGCCGTCAACGCGAGCGGCCTGCTCCGGTGGGGACCTCGCTGGGACTGCATCGAATCGCTCCACGTCGGGGAGGACGAGGCGCTCGCCGAGCTCCGCCTTCGCCCGGAGTTCGCGGAGGACCTGTCCGTGTACGGTCTGCATCCGGCGCTGCTCGACGTGGCGACCTCGGTGACCGCCGCGCTCGACCCTCGAGGGATCTACCTCCCCGCGGGGTACGGCCGCGTGGCCTGCCTGGCGCCGACGCCAGCGCGGCTGTTCAGCCATGTTCGCCTGCGCCGGGAGGAGACCGAGCGTGGCCGTGCGCTCGCCGCGGACGTGACCCTGCTCGACGAGCAGGGGCGGGTCATCGCCGACGTCACCCGCTTCGTCCTCCAGCGCGTCCACGGCGGCGCCGGCGCCGCCCTCGCCAGGACGTCGCCCGGCATCGACCCGGAGGACGGGATGAAGGCGCTCGAGCAGATCCTCGCGCTCACCGGGCCCGAGCAGATCGTGGTCTCGCCGCGCGACTTCCCGGCCCTCGCCGAGCAACAGCGCCGCGCCCGGCGGGAGCCCTCCGCGAGCCCGCGGCGGCCCCTCGGCGACGACGAGCGGCCTCGCGACGAGATAGAGCGCGTGGTGTGCTCGCAGTGGGAGGAGCTGCTCGGCCGGCGGCCGATCGGCATCCACGACGAGTTCTTCAGCCTCGGCGGCCACTCGCTCCTGGCGATCCAGATCCTCTCGCGGATCAAGGACGCGTTCGACGTCGATCTGCCGAAGCAGGACATGTTCGAGGGGGCGACCGTCGCCCGGCTCGCCGAGAAGATCACGAGCGCGCTCGCCGAGCGCCTGGCGATGCTCGAGTCGATGACGGACGCGGACGCGCCCGGCGAGCCGTCCTGAGCCGTGAACGCGCCGGAACCTGGGAGAGGAGCGTCGAGGTGAGCGAGCTAGAGCAGCGGATCAAAGGCCTGTCGTCCCAGGAGCTCAAGGCGCTCGTCGCGAAGCTGAAGGGACAAAGTCCGTCCGGAGGCGGCGCGGCGGCGGGGCCGCAGCGGACCGGGACGCGGTCGAGGTTTCCCCTGTCGTTCGCGCAGCAGCGGCTCTGGTTCCTGTACCGGTACGCGCCCGACAGCCCTGCCTACAACCTCCACGGGGCCGCGCGGCTCCGGGGCTCGCTCGACGCGGCGGCGCTCGAGCGGGCGCTCTCGCTCCTCGTGGAGCGGCACGAGATCTTGCGGACGCGCTTCGGCGAGGACGCCGAGGAGGCCTACCAGGAGGTGCTGCCGCCGTCCGGCGTCGCCGTGGCGGTCACGGATCTCTCCACGATGGATCCGGCGGCGCGCGAGCGCGAGCTCGCCCTCCGGTGCGCAGAGATCGCCCATGCGCCCTTCGTCCTGGAGCGAGGCGACCTCCTCCGGACAGCCCTCTTTCGCCTGACCGCAGAGGAGCACGTCCTGCTCATGGCGACTCACCATATCGCCAGCGACCACTGGAGCTGGGGCGTGCTGCTCCGGGACCTCGGCGCGCTCTACAACGAGCTGGCCGCGGGGCGCGCCCCGCGGCTGGCCGAGCTGCCCGTCCGGTATGGCGATCACGCCGTCTGGCAGCGGAGCCAGTGGAGCCAGGAGCGCCTTCAACGGGCGCTCGCGTACTGGAAGGAGCGGCTGCGCGGCGCGCCGGCGCTCCTCGAGCTTCCGCTGGACCGGCCGCGCCCGGCCTCGCAGGCGCACCGGGGGGCGAAGGCGTCGCTCACGCTGTCACCGCGGCTCAGCGCGGCGGTGAAGGCGCTGTGCCAGCGGGAGGGCGTCACCCTCTTCATGGCGCTCCTCGCCGCGTACCAGATCCTCCTCTGTCGCGTCACGCAGAAGCTCGACGTCGTCGTCGGGTCGCCGGTCGCCGGGCGGACGCGGCGAGAGATCGAGCCGCTCGCCGGGATGTTCGTCAACAACCTCGCGCTCCGCGCCGACCTCTCGGACAACCCCAGCTTCGTCGAGCTGCTCCGCCGCACGAAGCGCGTCGCGCTCGACGCCTTCGCGCACGACGATCTGCCGTTCGAGCTGCTCGTGGAGGCGCTGCAACCCGAGCGGAGCGCGTCCCACGCGGCGCTGTTCCAGACCCTGTTCATCCTGCAGACCGCGGCGGCCGATCTGCCGGCCTTCACGGGGCTCACGCTCGATCCGGTCGAGGTGCCGGTGACGACGTCGAAGTTCGACTGGACCGTCGAGGCCTGGGACCGCCCGCAGGGCCTCCGGCTCGATCTGGAGTACGACACCGACCTGTTCCGCAGCGACACGGCGGAGCGGATGCTCAGGAGCTATGAAGCGCTCCTGCGCGCCGCGGCCGCGCGCCCCGACACACGCGTGCTCCACCTGCCGGTCGTGCACGAGGCCGACGCGCTGCGCCTCGAGCAATGGAACCGGACAGAGCGACCTTTTCCCGAGGAGCTCTGCGTCCACGAGCTCTTCGAGCGGCAGGCGCGGCGCCATCCGGAGCGCGTCGCGCTCTCGTTCGGTGAGGGCGAGATCACGTACGGAGAGCTCGACCGCGCCTCGGCCCGCCTCGCGCGCCGGCTGCGCGCGATGGGCGTCGGCCCGGACGTCCCGGCGGCGATCTGCATGGAGCGATCGATCGATCTCGTCATCGGGTTGCTCGCGATCCTGAGATCGGGCGGCGCCTACGTGCCCCTGGATCCCGCGCTGCCGGGCGAGCGCATCGCCTATATCCTGCGCGACGTCGGGGCCGCCGTCCTGCTCACGCAGCGCGCGCTGCGGCTCCCGCTCGCCGGCGAGCCGCAGAGGACGGCGTTCTTCGAGGATCTCACCGCGGATTCCGGCCTGGCCGAGGAGCCGCTCGCGACGCCGCCCTGCAGCCGGAACCTCGCGTACATCATCTATACGTCGGGCTCGACCGGGCACCCCAAAGGCGTGCAAGTCGAGCACCGCAGCGTCGTGAATTTCCTTGAGGCGATGCGGGAAAGCCCCGGCCTCGACGCCGGCGGCGTGCTGCTGTCGGTGACCACGGCGTCCTTCGATATCTCCGTCCTGGAGCTGTTTCTGCCGCTGAGCGTCGGCGGAAGGACGGTCCTCGTGTCCGCCGCCGAAGCGCGGGACGGCGCCGCGCTCCTGCGCGCGCTGGAGAGCTCGGGAGCGACGGTCATGCAGGCGACGCCGAGCACGTGGCGCCTCCTGCTCGCGGCGGAGTGGACGGGCAGCCCGCAGCTCCGCGCGCTGGCAGGTGGGGAGGCGCTGCCGCCGGACCTCGCCCGGGAGATCAGCGCGCGCGCTGGCTGCCTCTGGAACCTGTATGGCCCGACGGAGACGACCGTGTGGTCCGCCGCGGCGCGCGTCGACGATCCGGACAGGATCACCCTGGGATCCCCGATCGCCAACACGCGCATCTACATCCTGGACGAGCGGCGCGAGCGGCTCCCGATCGGCGTGGCCGGGGAGCTGTACATCGGCGGAGCGGGCCTGGCCCGCGGGTATCACGGCCGGCCCGAGCTGACCCTGGAGCGGTTCGTGGAAGACCCGTTCTCGCCGGCGCCGGGCGCGCGGATGTACCGCACCGGCGACCTGGCGCGGATCACGCACGACGGGCGGATCGAGTTCCTCGGCCGGATCGATCATCAGGTGAAGATCCGCGGCTTCCGCGTCGAGCTCGGCGAGATCGAGGCGACCGTGGCGCGCCACCCCGGCGTCAGGGAGTGCGTCTGCGCGGCGCATCGGGACGCGGTGGGCGAGGCGGTGCTCGTGGCCTATTACGTGCCCGCGGCTCACGTGCCCGCGGCGGGGCCGGTGAGCCCCGAGGCGCTCCGGGCGCACGCGCGCGCGTTCTTGCCCGAGGCCATGCTCCCGGCGCGCTTCGTCGAGCTGCCCCGGCTGCCGCAGACGCCGAACGGCAAGATCGACCGCAAGGCGCTCCCGGGCCTGGACGCGCTGGAGCGCGCGCCGGCGCGCGATCGGCAGGAGCCGGCGACCGAGATGGAGAGGCTCGTGGCCGCTGTCTGGGAAGAGCTCCTCGGGCGCGCGCCGGGCAGGACCGACCATTTCTTCGAGCTCGGGGGCCATTCGCTGCTCGCGATGCGCGCCGTCTCCCGCATCCGCGAGCGCGCTGGCGCCGAGGTGCCGCTCCGGTGGCTGTTCGACACGCCGGCGCTCGCCGATCTGGCTCAACGGATCGAGCAGCTCGCGCGCCCGTCGGTGCGTCCGGCGCTGCGCCGGCGCGACCCGGGCGGGGTGATCCCGCTGTCCTACGCGCAGAGGCGGCTCTGGTTCTTGGACCGGCTGGCGCCCGGGACAGGGGCCTACAACGTCGGTGGTGCGGCCGAGATCGCGGGGCCCTTGTGCGTGCGCTCCCTGGAGCGCGCGATCCACGCCGTCCTCGAGCGGCACGAGGCCCTCCGCACCGTGTTCCGCGTCGTGGACGGGGCTCCCGTCCAGATCGTCCAGCCGTCGGCGCAGCTCGACTTCGAGGAGATCGATCACCGGGCGCTCGCTCGGGACGCGCGCGAGGCGACGGCGCTCGCGCGGCTGCGGCGGATGGCGGGGCGCCCGTTCGACCTCGCCACGGGCCCCCTCGTGCGGGCCGAGCTCGCGCAGGTCGACGACGAGCGGTACCTGTTCGCGTTCGCGATGCACCACATCGTGACGGACGGCTGGTCGCACGAGATCTTCGTGCGCGAGCTCGCCGCCGCCTATGAAGCGATCTCGGCGGGCGAGCGCCCGCGCTGGGAGCCGCTCCCGGTCCAGCACGGCGACCACGCGGTCCACGAGCGGCAGCGCTGGGACGAGGCGGCGCGGGGCGAGGAGATCGCCTTCTGGAAGGCCGAGCTCGCGGGGGCCAGTCAAACGCTCGATCTCCCGACGGATCACCCTCGCCCCGCGGAGAAGCGGTATCAGGGGGCGCGGCACCACTTCCGCTTCTCGCGAGCGCTGACCGAGGCCGTCGAGGACCTCGGCCGCGAGCGCGGCGTGACGCCGTTCATGACCTTGATGGCCGGGTTCCTCGGGCTGCTCCACCGGCTCAGCGGGCAGGCGGACCTCCTCGTCGGGACGCCGATCGCGGGGCGTGATCATCGCGAGCTCGAGGGCGTCATCGGGTGCTTCGTAAACACCCTTGTCTTCCGCGGCGACCTCGGGGACGACCCGCCCTTCAGCGTGCTCCTCACGCGGGTGCGCGGCACGGCGGTGCGCGTCTTCGCGCACGCCGACATCCCCTTCGAGCGGCTCGTCAACGCCGTTCGACCGGAGCGAGACCTCGGCCGGACTCCGCTGTTCCAGGTGATGTTCGCCTTCCAGCCCAAGGTGCCCGCGCCGGTCGCGCTGGGGCGGGCGCGGGTGACGCCGATCGACCTCGATCCCGGGACGTCGCAGTACGACATCACCCTGTCGATGCAGCACGACGGGGCGACCCTGAGCGGCCATATCGAGTACGACACGGCGCTGTTCGGCGAGGCGACGATCGCGCGCCACGCCAAGCTCCTCCAGCGCCTCCTCGCCGAGGCGGCACGTGAGCCCGACAAGAGGGTCTCGGCGCTCCTCGGCGGCGAGGCGCTCGGACCCGCGACGGCCGCGGCCGCGCGCCGGGCGCTCTCGGCGCCCGCGCTGCCGTTCGTGCGGAGCGACCTCGCAGGGGAGCCTCCTCGGCTCGTCCGCCGCGCCCGGCGCGTCGACGCCGGGCTCGTCCGCGGGATCGAGGCGCGCGCCGCGCTCCTCGGCGTGGCCCCGGGCGCGGCCGTCGCCGCCGCCTTCGCGCAGGCGATCGCCGCGTGGAGCACGTCGCCGCTGGCCGTCGTGGTCGGCGCGCCGGGCGAGCCGCCGTACGGAATGCTGTCCGTCGCCATCGGCGCGGGGAGCGGGCAGCTCGAGGTGAGCCGCGGCGGCGAAGCGCCGTTCGTCGACCTCGCCCGGGCCTTCGACGGGGCCATCGCGCTCGCCGCGCCCGGGACACGAGCGCCGGACGAAGCCGTGCGTCACCCCGGTGCGACGGCCGTCAGGCTGCGCGTCCCTGGGCCCTTCCGACCCGAGGGAGGAGGACCAGGCACGCAGGCTCCCTGCATCGAGCACGAGATCCAGCAGGACCAGGGTGGCTTCGTGCTGAGCTTCGGCGCCGCCGACGATCTGTTCCCTGAAGGCCTCGCGGCGGCTCTCCTGGAGGCGTACGAGGCGCTCCTGAGCCGCCTCTCCCGGGACGGTGCGCCCTGGACCAGCGCGGCGGCCATCGAGCTCCCGGAGCGGCAGCGCGCTGTCCGCGCCAGCGTCAACAGCGCCACCCGTGAGGTCTCGAGCGATCTCCTGCACAGCGGGTTCATGCGGCAAGCGGCGCTGCGGCCCGCTGCGCCGGCGGTCATCAGCCCCGAGAGGACGCTCACCTACGGAGAGCTCGATCGGAGGAGCAGCGCGCTCGCCCGGCGCCTTCGCGCGCTCGGAGCCCGGCCGAACGCGCTCGTCGCGGTGGCCGCGACGAAGGGGTGGGCGCAGATCGTCGCGATCCTGGCGGCCCTCAAATCGGGGGCGGCGTACCTGCCCGTCGATCCGGAGTGGCCCATCGAGCGCATCCGCGCGGTCCTGGATCAGGGACAGGTGGAGATCGTCCTCACGCAGGAGCGCCTGGCCTCCTCGCTGGCCTGGCCCGAGGCCCTGCGCCTGATCGCGGTCGACGACGACAGCGCGTCCGCGTCGGAGGACGACAGCCCGGTCGCGGCGGTCCAGGGGCCGGACGATCTCGCCTATGTGCTGTTCACGTCGGGCTCGACGGGGAAGCCCAAGGGCGTGGCGCTCGATCACCGCGGCCCGCTGAACACGATCCTCGAGATCAACGAGCGCTTCCAGGTGTCTCCCTCCGATCGCGCACTCGCGCTCTCCGCCGTTCACTTCGATCTCTCGGTGTACGACGTGTTCGGTCTGCTCGGCGCGGGAGGCGCCCTGGTCCTCCCCTCGCCCGAGGCGGCGCGGGATCCGGCGCGCTGGCGGCAGCTCATCGAGACCCACCGGGTCACCGTCTGGAACTCGGTGCCTGCGCTGATGCAGATGTTCGTCGAGCACCTCGGCGGCGGTCCTCCGGCGTGCCCCTCGCTGCGCTGGGTCATCCTGAGCGGCGACTGGATCCCCGTGCCCCTGCCCGATCAGATCCGCCGCGCTTGCCCGGGGGCGCGGGTCATCGGGGCAGGAGGGCCGACGGAGACGTCGATCTGGTCAATCTTCTATCCCGTCGGAGAGGTGGACTCGACCTGGAGGAGCATCCCTTACGGCAAGCCGCTCCCAAACCAGCGTGTCCACGTGCTCGACGAGCGCATGCAGGCGTGTCCCGACTGGGTCGTCGGCCGCATGTACGTCGGTGGGATCTGCCTCGCCCGCGGCTACTACCGCGATCCTGCGCAGACCGCGGAGCGCTTCCTCGAGCACCCGGAGACGGGCGAGCGGCTCTACTGGACAGGCGATCTCGGGCGATTCCTTCCGGACGGGAACATCGAGTTCATCGGACGGGAAGACTTCCAGGTGAAGATCCAGGGAAACCGCATCGAGCTCGGGGAGATCGAGGCCGCGCTGGCGCAGCATCCCGAGATCGAGCAAGCCGTGGTGTGCGTGGAGTCGACCCCGAGCGGGGCCAGGCGCCTCGTCGCCTGCTACGTGGCGGAGCGGGGCGCCGCGCTCGAGCCTCGCGTCCTGGAGGAGGCCGTCGCCGCGAGGCTGCCGCAGTACATGGTGCCCAGCGCGTGGATCGCGCTGGAGCGCCTGCCGCTGACGGCCAACGGCAAGGTCGATCGGAGGGCGCTCCTCGAGCTCGCCGCGCAGCACCACCAGGGGGCCAGCGCGGTCTACCGGGCGCCGTCGTCGGAGGCAGAGCGCCGGATGGCCGCGCTCTGGGCCGGCGTCCTCAAGCTGGATCGGGTCGGCGTGGACGACAATTTCTTCGCGCTCGGAGGGGATTCGCTCCTTGGCATTGCGCTGGTCGAGCGGGCGCGGGAGGCGGGGCTCAATGTCACGCCGAGGCAGCTCTTCCAGCACCAGACGATCGCGCGCCTTTCGGCCGCTTGCGCCTCCCCGGACCGCCCGGCGGTGGACGTCGAACCGGAGAATGGGGAGCGGCCGCTCACCGTCCTCCAGCGCTGGTATCTGGAGGAGGCCCGCGAGCGCACCCGCCCGGCGCGCTGGAACGTGAACCTGCTGCTGGAGGCCGCGGCGCCGCTCGATCTCGACAGGCTCGCGCGCGCCTCGCTGGTCCTCGCAAACCGCCATGAGGCGCTCCGCGCGCGCTTCGAGCGCGCCCCGAGCGGCTTTCGCCAGGTGATCGACGCGCCGTGGACCGAGGCGCCGTTCGCTTGCGTGGATCTGTCCGGGATCCCGGAGGATCGGCGCCGGGCCGAGCTCGAGCGGCATTGCGATCGCATGCAGGACGAGGTCGAGCTCGAGCGCGGGCGGCTGTTCCGGATCGTGTTTTTCCGGTGGGACGAGCAGGGGCGAGGCCGGTTGTGGCTCACCGCGCATCACCTCGTCGTCGACTGGATGTCGATGATGATCGCCGCGCTCGATCTGCAATCCATCTACGATCAGCTCGCGACGACGGCCACGCTCCGCCTATCGCCCACGGGCGTTTCGTCCGGCCGCTGGACGCGCGCGCTGGAGCGGTGGGTGAGCGAGGAGATCCTGCCGAACGAGCGCGCCTACTGGATCTCGCTGCCCTGGGACGAGATCGACCTCCTCCCGGCGGACCACCCAGCGACCCGCCATCTCTACACGGTGGAGTCGGTCCGCGATCACTGGGCGTCGCTCCCCGAGCCGGAGTCTCAGGTCATCTTGCGGGGCTTGCCGGCGCGCTTCGGGGTGAGCACGGAGCACGCGCTCATCGCCGCGGTCCTCCGCGGCGTGACCGCCTGGACGGGTCGCGATTGGCAGGACATCATGGTCCTGAACTCCGGGCGTGATCTGATGCCCCATCACCCGGAGCTCGACGTGTCGCGCACGGTGGGCTGGCTGAGCGCCGAGCGGGTGCTCGTGCTCCGGCGCTCGAGCCAGCAAGAGCCCCTCGCGGCGCTGCTCGAGACGAGCCGGCAGATCGATCGCATCCCGAACGGGGGCCATGGCTACAACCTCCTCAAGTACCTGGGAGGCGACGCCCGGCTCAGCGCGGAGCTCGGGCGGCTCCGGAAGCGACCGGGGATCCTGTTCAATTACCAGGGGCGCGTCGAGCCGCCGGCGCAGGGCTCGATCCTCCGCATGGCGAGCGAGTCCACGGGGTACGACGAGGAGGCGACGAACCTGCGTTTCAACCTGTTCGAGTGCCACGTCCTCGTCCGCGGAGGGGCCCTGACGTTCCGGTGGCGCTACAGCGCGAACGTGCACGCGAAAGCGACCGCGCAGCGGGTCGCCGGCGCCGTCATCGACGATCTGCGGGCGATCGCGCGCGCGTGCGGGTGAGCGGCCTCCGCGCGCGTGCGCGCGGAGGCGCGAGGATGGATGGACACATCACGTTTGGATGAGCCCATATGAAGACGTTCGCAATCCAGTTGCCGGATCAGAGGGTCGTTCACGATCGCGTCCCCGACATGGCGAAGACGCTGCATCTCCAGGTGCAGGGCTACTTCAGGCCTCGCGTGCAGAGCCTCCTGGCCAGCGGAGAGGTGACCGTGATCGACGTCGGCGCGAACATCGGCCTCTTCGCGCTCGAGGTGCTGAAGCGCACCGGCGGACGGGCGCGGATCCACTGCTTCGAGCCGATCCCCGAGACCTTCGAGCTCCTCCGGATGAACCTGAGATCGTCCGGATCGGAGCGCGTGCGCCTGCACCGCGCGGGCCTGGGTCGGACCGCGGGCACAGCGACGTTCCATTACGCGCCACGCCAGGGTGCCATCTCGAGCATGTACGACATGATGGCGAGCGACGACAAGCAGGCCACGCTCGCGGCCATCTACGACGAACGGATCCGGGAGAAGCACCACGCGGATCTGCCGGTCTACATGAAGCACCTCCCGCGCGCGGTGAACTCGCTGCTCATCGACGGTCATGCCTGGTGGATGAGGCGCGGCATGAGGCGCGTGGAGTGCGAGCTCGCGACGCTGTCCGAGCTCATCGAACGGGAGAAGATCGGGCAGATCGATTTGCTCAAGATCGACGCCGAGAAGGCCGAGATCGACGTGCTGGAAGGGATTCGTCCCGGCGACTGGGGGAGGATCCGGGCGGTCGTCCTCGAGCTGCACGACTTCGGCGGGAGAGGCGAGCGTGTCCGGCGGATGCTGCGCGATCATGGGTTCGAGGTGGAGAGTGACCAGATCTGCCCCGAGGACGTGATCATCACCATGGCAGGGTACCGGTAGAATGCGGGGGCGTAGGCGCCAATCAAGCTTCGCGCCGCGTTCTCCTACATCCGAACGTTTACGTTTACGTGGTCGTGGTCGTCAACGATAGGCCGTGAACGACCACGACCACGTAAACGTTCACGTTCACGTTGGTGACCGATGGTGATAACGCCTATGAGAATGCGGGGGAGCGCCGTCCGCAGGGCGCTCGGCGGCTCCCCCTCTCCTCCGCCGTCAATGGCCGGTGGCAGGCAGCAGTCGCACCACGCGCTGCGACCACAGCTCGATCAGCTCGGCGATCACCGCCTCCCGATCCTCCACGCCGTCGAGCAGCTCGCGGAGCCGCTTCCGGCCGTCGGCCCGCCACAGGACCTCGAACGTCTCGGCGGAGACCGGGGTCCGGGCGTCATTGTAGGTCGTGACGATCGCGCGCTCGACCTCGTGGCCGCCCGGCGTGGGCCCTCGCAGCGAGAGCAGCTTCACGAAGGTCGGAAACGAGGGGACGAGCTCCGCATAAGCCGACAGCGGCGCGGGCGTCTTGTGGACGAGGTGATCGCCGACGACGAGCTTGTCGAGCCGCGTCGTCAGAAAACAGGTCACGCAATCGTCGACCGAATCGACGATCGGCTCGGCGTTGTTGTTGAAGGAGGTGTTGAGCACCACCGGCACGCCGGTGAGGTCGCCGAAGGCGCGGATGAGCTGCCAGAAGCGCGGGTTCGTGCGCCTGGAGACCGTCTGGACCCGCGCGGTCCCGTCCACGTGCGTGACGGCGCCGAGCTGCTGTCGCTTCTGTTCGTGGACGGGCACGGTGAAGATCATGAAGGGCATGGCCTCCGCGCCGCCGAGATCGAAATAGTCGCGCGCGTCCTCCTCCGTCACGGCGGGCGCGAAGGGCCGGAACTCCTCGCGCTTCTTCACCATGGCATTGATGAGGTCCTTGTTCGCCGCCGGCCTGGGATCCGCCAGGATGCTGCGGTTGCCGAGCGCGCGGGGGCCGAACTCGGACCGCCCCTGGGCCCACCCGATCACGCTGCCCGCCGCGATGAGCTCGGCGGCGGCCTCCGGCGCGTCGGCGAGCTCCTCCACACGGATGAAATCGCGCCACGCGTCGAGCGCGCTCCGGATCTCGCCCTGCTCGCCGATGTGCCTTCCCCAGTACAGGTGGTCCATCGCGGGCGGCCGCCGCCCCGGGGCCTTTCGCGTGTGCACGGCCATG
The DNA here is from genome assembly GCF_051530205.1 of Sorangium sp. So ce327. Lineage (NCBI taxonomy): Bacteria > Pseudomonadati > Myxococcota > Polyangiales > Polyangiaceae > Sorangium > Sorangium sp. So ce327. The sequence goes on from NZ_CP150330.1 coordinate 10,206,172, forward strand.
GCGGCGCCGAGCGCGCAGCCGGCGTCGTGCGCGGCCGGCTGGACGAACACCCGCTCGAACAGCCCGGAGCGGAGGATCTTCCCGTTCAAGGTGCAGTTGTGCGCGACGCCGCCCGCGAAGCAGAGGCTCGCCTGCCGGGTCTCGCGCTGGAAGTGCCGCAGGCAATGGAAGACGATGGTCTCGAGCGCCTCCTGGAGCGAGGCGGCGATGTCCTTGTGGTCCTGCGTGATCGGCTCCCGCGGCGCGCGCGGCCGGATCGCGCCGTGGAGATCGACGATCTTGTCGAAATCGACGGCCCATGCGCCCTCCGGGAGCAGCGTGAACATCGCCTGGAACAGCGCGCGGAACTTGCGCGGATCGCCGTACGGGGCGAGCCCCATGACCTTGTACTCGTCGAACAGCGAGAACCCGAGGAACCGTATCACCTGGACGTAGAAATTGCCCAGCGAGTCCCGCTCCGGGATGTCTCTCAACGAATGAAGCGCTCCGCCGGAGCCGACGGAGACGGAGCCCGACTCGCCGTCGCCGCAGCCGTCGAGCGTCAGGACGAGGCTGCTCTCGTACCCCGAGCCGATCAGGGCGCTCATCGCGTGGGCCGTGTGATGCTTGACGAACTGGATGCACTCGGGCCTCACGTCGACGCCGAACTCGGCGAGCACGAGGCGCCTCATGACATCGTTCGCCGTGCGCAGCTCGGGGTCTGCGGAGAAGAGCCCGCGCTTCACCTGGGCGTCGCACCAGTCTTCGCTGATGTAAAAGCAGAGGTAATCGACGTCGTCGACGCGGAGCCCCCGGCTCTCCAGGCAGAAGCGGACCGCCTGGAAGGGGGCCTTGTTCGAGTGCTTGAGGCGGTTCAGCCGCTCCTGCTCGATCGCGGCGACGACCTCTCCGTCCTCGAGGAGGACGGCGGCGCCGTCATGCGAGGTCGCTGCATTGAATACCGGTCTCGGATAACCGAGTTGGTCCGGCTCGTGGCCTCCGCTGATTCCAAGGATTCGCATGAATGGAGGGTAGCTTTCGAATGCGATAAGTAAAGCTCGCTCACCGGCAAATCGACGCGCCAACAGGGCGTTCAATGCGAGATTCGAGCGGCACGATCGACGCGCCGAACGAAGCTGCTTTCATTTTGTAGGAAGCAATCTGTATGACGAGGTCGCAGGCCGGCGTCGATGTCGCCGGACCACGATTGTTCGACGTTCGGTCGTTTCGATTCGGCTATCTTCGGGCTGCTCGCCGCGGGTCAACGGCGACGAGAAGGGAGCCGAGCTCGATGATCATCCGAAACATGTGGAGCGCGCTTTTCGCCGTGTCGCTCGCCGCCGCGAGCGCCGTGGGCTGTGAGGGGGAGGACTCGCCGATCTCGCCGGAAGGGGCGTCCGGAGCCGGGGGCGGCGCGGGCAGAGGGAGCGCTTCGGCCGGCAGTTCGAGCGGCGGCGGCGCAACGAGCGGCGGCGGCGCAACGAGCGGCGTCGGCCCTGGCACCGCGGCCTCGTCGGGCGTGACGGGCGGCGGCTCGGACGGCGCGGGCGGCGGCGGGGGCGCGAGCGCGACGCCGAGCGCGGGCTGCGGAGACGCGCCGAGCCAGGCGCTCAACGAATGGGTCGAGCAGCCCTCGAAGAACATCGCGTCGGTCGAGCGGCATTGGTGGGTGCGGCTGCCCGAAAACTATGAGCCGACGCGCGCCCATCCCGTCGTCTTCATGTTCCACGGCTGCTCGAGCGCGACGAACAACGTCCCGATGCAGAACGTGACCGGCGACGACGCGATCCTGGTGCGCGGCGCCGGCGTCTCCGACGGCGTCTGCTGGGATGCCTCGTCGAACGGACCGGATCTGACCTTCTTCGATGAGATGCTGGCGGACGTGCTCGCGAATACCTGCGCGGACACGTCGCGCGTGTTCGCGGCGGGCTACAGCAGCGGCTCCTGGCTCATCAACATGCTCGAGTGCAAGCGCGGCGACAAACTCCGCGCGACCGGCACGGTCTCGGGCGGCACGCCGGGCACGCCGCGCGATTGCGTCGGGCGGGTGGCGCGCATCTTCATCCATGACGCGGACGACAAGGACAACACGATCGACCGCAATCACGCCGAGCGCGATCGCCTCCTCGAGCTGAACCATTGCGACGCCGAGGCCGCGCCGGTGCCGGAGGACCCCGCGCCGTGCGCTCGCTATCAGGGCTGCGACGCGGGCTATCCGGTGATCTGGTGCGAGACGAGCGGCAAGGGCCACGACCGGCAAGACGCGCTCGCGCCCGGCGCCTTCTGGAGCCTGTTCTCGGAGCTCTGACGGGCGCGCCCGGCGCGCGGAGGCGAACTCCCGATCATGCTTTGACCGGCGCCTCGGGATCCGCTCACGCGCCGGGCACCGCCGCGGCCTCGATCAGCGCTGGCTCCAGCACACCCGCTCGGTGGCCGAGGCCCCTCGCGCCGGAGGGCTCGTGCGCCCGCCAGAGATCCATCATCCGGCGATACGCCCCGCCGCGGCGGAGGAGCGCCGCGGGCGGGCCCTGCTCGACGACGCGCCCGCCCTCGATGACGACGACGCGGTCGGCGCGCAGGGTGGTGGAGAGCCGGTGCGCGATGAGCAGCGTCGTGCGGCCCCGCGAGAGCCCCTCGATGGCCCGCTGCACCGCGGTCTCGCTCTCGATATCGAGGCTGCTCGTGGGCTCGTCGAGGATCACGACCGACGGGTCCTTGAGCAGCGTGCGCGCGATCGCGAGGCGCTGCCGCTCCCCGCCCGAGAGCGCCACGCCGCCGCGGCCGACGAGGGTCTGGTACCCGAGGGGGAGCCGCTCGATGAACTCCTCCGCGCAGGCGGCGCGCGCCGCGGCGTGGAGCGCCTCGCTCGTCGCGTCGGGCGAGCCATAGCGGAGGTTCGCCTCGATGGTGTCCTCGAAGAGGAACGGCTCCTGCGTGACAATGCCGAGCTTCCGCCGGAGCGCGCGCTGCGACAGCGCCCGGAGGTCGAGCCCGTCGATGCGGATCGCCCCGGAGGTCGGATCGTGCAGCCGCAGGAGCAGATCGGCGAGCGTGCTCTTGCCGGCGCCGCTCGGGCCCACGACCGCCACGAACTCGCCGGCCCGGATCGAGAGCGAGACCCCGTCGATGACCGCCCGCCCGGCGGCGTGCTGGTAGCGGAAGCTCACCTGGTCGAGCTCGAGGTCGCCGCGGATGTGCTCCGGGCTCAACGCGCGCTCCGGATCGGCGACAGCGACCTCGGCGTCGAGCACGCCGAAGATCGCCGCCAGGCCGACCTCGGCGCGGCGCGCCGTCTCGTAGACGCCGAGGAGCGTCTGCGCAGGGCCATAGAGGCCGCCGACATAGCCGAGGAACGCGACGAGCGTTCCCACGCCGAGCTCCCCGCGGAGGACAAGGAGGCCCCCCACGCCGAGCAGCGCCACACGGCCGATGTTGACGCAGACGCTCCGGCCCGCGGAGAGCCGCGTCTGGAGGCGGATGCTCTGGAGCACCTCGCCCTGCGCCTCCTCGACGGAGCGGATGAACCGGGCGTGCTCGTCCGCCTCGCGCGCGAACGCCTTGACCGTCTTGATGCCCGAGAGCACCTGCTGAAAGCGGTTGTAGATCCCGCACCAGCGGTCGAGCACCTCGCGCTCGCGCTCCACGAGGCGCGCTGTCGTCGCCCTGCCGAGAAGGAGCGGAGGCACGATGAACCCGACCGCGACCAGCGCGAGCAGCGGGCTCAGCCGGAGCATGATCCCGAGCGAGACCACGAGGTAGACGAGCGCGGGGAAGAGCTGGAACGCGACCGAAGCAAGGCAGTCCATGAGCGACGTGATGCCGCGATCGACCCGCGTCATCGTCTCTCCGACGCCCCTCTCCTGATGGTACGAGAGGGGCAGCGCGTGCAGCCGCGCGGTGGTCTCGTCGAGCAGGTCGCGGTTGATGCGGAGCCGCACCCGCCACACGGCGAGCGCCCCCAGGCCCTCCGCGATCTGCCGGAGGACGACGAGCGCGCACAGGGCGAGCGTCAGCCAGGCGAGGGCCCGGGCGCTCTGCTCCACGGGCGCGGCCGGCCCGCTCCCGGGGCCGAAGACACCGGCGCTCGCCGAGATCTGGTCGAAGATCGCGCGGTGCGCGAGCGGCTCGAGCGCGGGCAGGCCGCCCGAGAGGAGCGTGAGCGCGAGGCACACGGAAAGTCTCGCGCGATGGGGGGATAAGTAATTCAGACTCCGGCGCAGGTCACGAATCAGGGATCGCTTCACGGCCAATGCTCATTCTCGCCTCATCGCAGCGCAGGAGAAGGCGCCAGGCGCGGCCGGATACGAGCAGGGGATAACCCTAGACGCAACGGTCTTCTCTGCGCGTTCGAATGGAATCATCGGTGTCCCAGGAGCCCGCGGAGCCGAGGGATCCTGGGAGTCTGGATCACGCGCCGGCGCGAGCGGGGTCAGCGCGCCGGAGAGACGTTGACCACGCTCGCCGGATCCGTCACCGCGCCCGGCCCGAAGTGGAACTCGAGCGGCTCGTTGTCGAGCCATTGAGGAAGGAGGTTGTTGTAGAACGCGCTCTCGCGGTGGAGGTCCGACCCGCCGGGGAGCCCGAAGCGCATCTTCGGGCCCGCCGGATCGGCGTCGATGACCAGGCGGATCGACGGCCCGTTGGCGAAGGCGAAGCTGGGCTTCTTGCCGTCCGCCGGGAGCGCGCGCGATCTCGGGTTGGCGACGTTGACGGTGAAGAGCCCGCCCGGCGCGGCATAAGGCCCGTCGTTGTACACGGCGAGGCCGAAGTTATCGAAGATGCTGCGGAGCGTGAGCGTGTGGACGCGGCCCCAGCGCCAGTCGTCCGCCGGGCCGATGACCGCGAGCGAGGCGGCCGCCTTCGCGAGCGCCCGGAGCACGATGTCGTCCTGCGTCTCCGCCACGCCGTCGGTGGTCACGTCGTCCCAGAGCAGAGGGCCCGAGCTCAGGCGCGCCGGATCGCGCAGCGCGCGCGCCACCACGGTCAGCCCGAACCCGGGCTCATCGAGGCCCGCGGCCGCCGCCTCGTCGCCCAGCGCCTCGCTCACGATCGCATAGAACGTCGCGTGGAACGCCGTGCAGCCGATCGACTCGGCGGCGAGCGTCGCGTCGTCCACCTTGCCCGCGTCCACCGGATCGTGCCCGTCGAGCCCTGTCGGACACGTGTAATCCCAGGCGGCGAGCGCGTCGACGACCGCCTGCTCCTCGTCCGTCAACGTCGCCAGCTCCGCCGCCGAGAGCACGGCTGGCACGACGAAGCTGCCATAGAGCGAGTACGTGTCGCCTTGCATTGCCGTCATGGTGTCGGGCGAATGCGCGTCGCCGCCTTCGTCGAGCAGATCGAGGATCCGCTGCTGGCGCGTCCCGTCGGCCTTGCCCCACGCCTGGAGCGCGCCTTGCCCGTCGTTCGTGGGATCGCCGTCGGCGGTCGCGCCCGTCATGTCGCCGTTGGCCGTCGCGATCGCGGCCCGAGGCGGGTTGAGGAGCTGCGGCAGCTCGGCGAACGGGATCGGGTCGCCCCACTCGGCGCTTCCGTCACCCGGGAGCGGCAGCCACGCGGGCACCTCGGGCGACGCCCAGGGCCGCGCCGGCACCTTGCTGTACGGGAACCAGCCGATGTTGCCCTCGGTGTCGACGACGACGAAATTCTGGCTGACGAAGCTGGCCGCCTCGAGCCCCGTCCTGGCTTCGGCGACGCTTCCGGCGCGCCCGAGGGCGAAGAGCGCGTCGAGGTCCGTCCCGCCGTCGTGCCCGCGCCACCGGATGGTCACGGCGGTGCCGGCGGCCGCGTCCTCGCTCACGATGGGCCCGTGGTGCGGGACCCAGCGGAAGGTCTTCTCGATCGTCTCGCCGGAAGCCGCGTCCTTGAACGAGAACTTCTTCTCGACGATCGCCACGTCTTCCCCCTTGAAAGCGACCGACGCGCCGTCCCCGGTGAGCGTCTCCAGGTAGACGTCGGCCAGGTCGTAGTACGCGGTGGTCACGCCCCAGCCGATGGACTCGTTCTGTCCGATGATCACGCTCGGCATGCCCGGAATCGTGGCGCCGGCGACGTGGTATTCGCCGTCGCCCCGGCTCCTGGCGTCGATCTCGACGGGGAACCAGGTGCTGGGATTGCCGAGCAACAGGTGCGGATCGTTCGCCAGGATGGCGTGGCCGCTCTCGGTGCGGCCCGGGCCGACAACCCAGTTGTTCGACCCGGCGTCGCCCGCCATCTTGCGCCGGCCGTCGCCGACCTTCGCCGCGCGCTCCGCCGCGCCCGTGAGGAGCGCCCGGTGCGGCGAGAGCCGCGACACGGCCACCGGCGCGAAGGGCCGCACGAGGTCCGCCGTCTGCGCGGCGGGCACGGTGGACGCGTCGAACACCGGCGCGGGCGAGAACAGATCGGCGGCGAGCGCCGCGTCGAACAGCGGTATCTGCGCCGCGAGCTCGAGCTCTCCCCCGCTGTTGTTCGAGAGGTCGTTGAGCACGTAGAGGCCGACGGCGGTGCTGTCTTCCGGCGTCCAGTCGCGGATCGCGTCCTTCACCATGAGCGCGAGGTTGTACTCGACGGTCAGCGTCGCGCCGTTCCTCTTGCTCCGCATGTCGGCGAGCCAGGCGTTCACGCCGCGCGCATACGCGACCAGATGCCCTTTCACCTCCGGGCTCGCCTGCTCGTAGAGCACCCTCTCGAGCGGCTCGCCGTCGCGCGTCGTGAAGAAATGGCGGTTCCGATAGTCCTGCTCGAGCACCTGCGCGCCCGCCTTCACAAGCCCGCCGAGCGACCCCTCGACGAGGTTGCGGATGAAATCCATGAAGAAGAAGCGGTTCTGAGCGTGGAAGTAACCGAGCGCGGCGAAGCAGTCGTCGTCGGACGCGCACTCGAGGTGAAGGACGCCGAACTCGTCGGTCACCGCCCGGACATCCCCGTCGAGATCGGGAATCGCCACGCCGCCAGGGTCCGCTCCCCCTGCGCCGCCGCCCGCTGCTCCCCCGCCCCCCGCTGCTCCCCCGCCGCCTTCACCGCCATTGCCACTTGCCGCGCTGGACGGGGCTTCGCCGTCGTCGCCGCACGAAACCGCGGCCGCCGAAGCGGCAAAGACGAACGCAAGGACCAGCGAACCGAAACGAGCCGTACGCATCATCAGCGATACTCCTCCTGCCTTCGGGCGCACGATATCACGCGCCTCCGGCGGGAACGGCGAACTGTGCGCGTCGATGGCCTGCCGGAGCAGAGGGGGAGATCCGCAGCGCCACATCGTGGAGCCGGGGCTCCCGGAGAGCGCCCGGCGCGCCGCCGCCCGGAGCGAGCAAGGCCCCCGCCGGACCGCCTCCGGCCCGGCCGGGGCGCGCGGCGTCGATCCGGGGGCGCGACGCCTGGTTCCCCTCGCCGCGATCTCGACTATGACGCCGGGCATGCGACGCCTCCTGCTCCCGCTCTCCCTCCCCGCCCTGACGCTCGCCGCCGCCTGCTCCGGCGCGCCCCCGGAGCCCGCCCAGCCGTTGCCCTCCCCGCGCGCGCACGACGGCCGCCCGCCCGCGGCCGCGGCGTCCCCCGCCGAGGCCGGAGCCGCGGCGCCCGCCGCCCCGGAGGCCGGCGCGCCCGCCGCCCAGACGGGGACGGCCGGCGGGGAGAGCGCCGCCGCCGAGGAGCAGGCGTGCCCGGCCGACATGAAGCTCGTCGAGGGCGAGTACTGCAGCGAGGTCGAGCACAGCTGCCTCCGCAGCTGGTACGACAAGTCGAACAAGAAGACGATCTGCGAGGAGTTCGCCCCCGCCCCGGCCCGCTGCACGGGCGACAAGACGAAGAAGCGCTATTGCATCGACACGTACGAGTGGCCGAACAAGAAGGGGGAGCGGCCCGAGGTGATGAACCGCTTCCACCAGGCGCAGGTCAAGTGCGCCGCCGTCGGCAAGCGCCTCTGCACCGAGTCGGAGTGGACGCTCGCCTGCGAGGGCCCCGAGATGAAGCCGTTCCCTTACGGGTACTCGCGCGACGCGACGAAGTGCAACGGCGACCACCTCTGGGACGATCCCGACATGAAGAAGGTCGCGAAGCGCGACCCGGGCGAGCTGGCCCGCCTCTGGAAGGGGGTGCCGAGCGGGTCGCAGCCCGAGTGCATCAGCGACTATGGCGTCGCCGACCTGCCCGCGAACACCGACGAGGTGGTGGCGAGCGAGACGAGCGGCGGCTGGCGCGGCAAGTTCGACAGCGTCCACACCGGCGGCCCCTGGTACAAGGGCGTGCGCAACCAGTGCCGGCCGAAGATCTACACCCATGACGAGGGGTTCTATTATTACTTCCTGAGCTTCCGCTGCTGCGCCGAGCCCGACGGCAAGGCCACCGAGCCGCGGACGCCCCGGCAAGTCCAGGAGGGGTGGGACATGGCTCGCGTCGAGCGGATGGCGCAGTTCACGGTCGAGGAGATGCGCGGGAAGCTCGAGCTCAAGCAGCAGGGCAAGTGCGAGTGCAGGCCGACCGACATCCTGTGCAAGACGATGTGCGGCACGCTGCTCGGGCCGGGCGCGGTGGACGCGACACCGGGGGGCGGCGCGCCCGCTGCGCCAGCGGGCGGCGAGAAGAAGCGGTGAGCGGTTTCCGCCCGCCTCTGCACCATGCCGAGCAGAGCGGCGGTCTCCCGCACAGGAGACGGGCCCAGATCGGCGTTTTCGGCGCGCAAGCGCACTCCGGTGCGCTGAGCACCGAAAACGTCGAGGTGGGCCCGTATCCGAAGCGGGTGACCGCCGCTCTACATGCTGGCTTCCGTCAGCATCGCCACGACGCGCTCGATCGACCAGTAGCCTGCCATTGCGCCCATCGCATACACCACGCCGCGCCTCACCGTCGCTGGTTGCGTGGGGACGCGCGCGGCAAGGAGGCGCAGCGCGACCACCAGCGCGATGACGCCGAGCTGACCGAGCTCCACGCCCACGTTGAAGAACAGGAGCGCAATCGGCACATGCCTCTCCGGCAGCCCGATGTCGAGCAGCGACGACGCGAACCCGAGCCCGTGGAGCAGCCCGAAGGCGAACGTGACGGCCCACGGGGCCCGGCGGGTGAGCGAGTCGGTCGGCCGGATGCACTCGCCGCAGATCAGCACGATCGAGAGCGCGATGGCCGCTTCGACCGGCGGGGCCGGCAGCGTCAACCAGCCGAACACGGCGCAGGCCAGCGTCAGGCTGTGCGCGACCGTGAAGGCCGTGACGGCGCCGAGCAGCTTCCGGCCGCCGCTCACGAGCAGCGTGAGCGCGATGACGAAGAGGAGATGGTCGAACCCGGTCAGGATGTGCTCGACGCCGAGCCACGTGTAATCGACCATGATCGGCCGGAGCGCGCCGAGCCCGGCGGACGCGGGAATACCGTAGACCACCAGGCTCGGGTCGTTGCCGGTCAACACCCGGACAAGCCGGCTTCCATTCCGCCACTCGACAACCACCATCACGTTGGTCTCGGTCCCCTCGAGCCAGGGGAGCTCGATGGTGCCGACCAGGCCGTCGTGACCACAGTCGAGAGCTGCTCCGTCGAGCTTGCAGGCCGCGGGGAACACGGCGGGCGTCGCGAGGTCGGCCGCCAGCGCGGACGAGCTCGCCTGCCAGCGCACGAGGAACCGCCCGTCGTGACCTTCGACCTCCGTCAGCGAAAGAAGCGCCGAGTTGAGCGCGTGGCCGGCCGCGGGGGCAGGCGCCAGAAGCAGGACCAGCAAGAACGGCAGGAAACGAGCCAGCCGGAGCAGACGCGAACGATTCAAGGGCTCTCCTTGAACCTGTACTGCGCGAGGAGGCTTTTGACGAACTCGTCGACGGCTTCCTTCTTCCGTGCGGCGGTCCAGTCGAGGGTGAGGGTCGCGCGGATCGCCTCGCGGCTGGGCAGCCCCCCGCTTGTCTGGTTGACCCGCACGAGCAGCAGGCTGTCCTGGGTCTCCAGGGCCTGCCACGTGGCGAGCGGCGAGCTGCCAATGCTCTCGGCGACCGCGGGTCCGAACTTGGCTGCGAGTGAATCGCGGGTGAGGTTGCCACCCTCGATCGGACGACCGAGCGTTCGTGGGTCCGCGCCGTCGGCCAGCGCACGTCGATACGTCGACCGCTGCTCCTCTGCGGCCGGATCGCTCCTGGAGAAGGCCACGACCTCGAAATCGTACCGGAGCGGCGTTTCGTACTGGCTCCGGTGAGAAGCCAGCCACGCGTCCAGCTCTGCATCCGTCGGCTCCCGCGCCGCCATCGGCTGAGCCGCCCGTGTCCGCAGCCTCTCGGCCAGCGCGACGCGCACCGTCGCATCCTGCCGATCGAGGCCCTCCCGTAGCGCCTCGCGGTAGAGCACCTCGTCCCGCTTCCACCCGTCGAGCGCCTCCGCCAGCTCAGCCGCCGTCGGCGCCCGCCCTATGGTGTCGCGGAACTGCCGTTCCAGGTCCGCCTTCAGCCCCGTGCTGACGACGATCTCCCTGGGATCGCCGGCGACGAGCCGGTGGCCGAGGAACAACAGCGCGCCGATGAAGAGGAAATGAAGGACCGGCTCGCGGAGCAACCGAGCGAAGCTCCCCATGGTTCTACCGCTGATGTCAGGCATGAGACGCGCTCTGGCTGGGGGAGAGGAGACCCAAACGCTCCGGAGACGTCAAGCCCCAGCTGCGGGGCCTGCCCCGGGTGAGATCGGCTCCGCCCGGAGCCGCGCCGGTGAACGGCGCGGGCTTCGGGCGGCTCGCGTCACGGCGAGAGCGTGACGGACTTCGCGTCGAGCGCCACTTCGTAGTAGCCCTGCGGATGCCACTTGAGCGCGGTGCCGTTCTGCTTGAGCGTGCCGCCGGTGACCGTCACGCGCACGTACTTGCCCGGCGGGAAGTTCTGGGGGAGCGTCCAGTTGTAGGTCGTGTCATTCCCGTTCTTGGTGTTGGAGCCGTCGGTGATCGCCTTCTGGCCGCGCCAGTAGGCGCCGATGGTCTCCATGGTGCCGATCCACACGTCGCCGTACGCCTTGACAGCCTTGACGTGATCGGCCCAGGCCTGGAACGGGATGGGCTGATAGGCGCCGTCGTTGCCGCCGGTGAAGCCGTGGATGCAGAAGGTGCGCCACTTCTTGCCGCTTCGCGCGCTCGCGACCTCCGAGTCCATCTGCGCCTTGGAGGCGTTGGTCGGGGGAATGTAGGTGGGCAGAACGAACGGATTGCTGTTGTCGTTCGGGCCGATCAGGGCGTTGGACACGCCGCGGTTGATCATGAAGCGCGTCCGGGCGATGCCCTCGTATACACCCGCGCCGTTCGGGGCCGCCATCGTGTACGGCGTGACGCCGTACTTGTCCTTCATGTCCTTCGTCGCGGCGTCCGTATCGGAGCCGCTGTCGTTGCTCGAGTGGCTCCTCGTGTGGTTGGCGAGCTCGTGCCCGCGCATCAGAGCCTGTTTCCAGACCGCGTTGTTCGCTTCCTGCTTACCGGTCCAGACGAAGAAGGTGAACGGCACGTCGAGCGCCATCATCTCATCGAAGTGCTGGATCTGGGTCTGGTTCACGTCGTCGAAGCTGTACGTCACGGCGCCCGCGAAGCCGGCCCAGTCGATGACCTTGAACCCGCCGGCCGCGCCGGCCGGCTTCGGCACGTTGCCAGCGCCGGGCCCCGGCGGAAGGCCGGATTCGGGCGCCTCTCCTCCATCACCGCTACCGCCCGTTCCTGCTCCACCCGCTCCGCCCGAGCCGCCGGCGGGGTCCGAGCCGCCGCCACCGGCAGGGTCCGCGCCGCCCGTGCCGGCGGGGTTCGAGCCGCCGTCGCCCCCCCCGGCCGACGCCGAGGTCGCGCCGGGATCCCCGCCGCTGGAGGAGGAGCTTCCCGGCGTGCCGCCGCTGCTGCTGCTGCTCGTCGTCTGCTGGCCACCGGTGGTGCCGCCGCTGGTGGTGTCCTCCCCGTCATCGCCGCAGCCGCTGACGTGCAGCGTGCCCAGCAACAACATCGCACCGAGCGCCAAGGATGATGGCGCAGGAAAATTATCGAAGTGGAAGAATCGCGATGATTTGAGCATGGGGTGAGGATACAAAACCCCCGGAAGGCGCTCAAAGGATTATGCACGACGCACGCGCATCGACGCATCGCACGAATGGCTCACATGTTACCAAAAGTAGCGAGCGGCTCACACGTTACCAAAAGTAGCGAGCGGCTCACACGTTACCAAAAGTAGCGAGCGCCGCGTCAGCGAAGCGCTCCGCCGTATCTTTCTAGCGGCGCGGCGACCGCCGGAGCGTACCGGGCTTCGCGTCGGCCTCATGCGCAGCGCCGTCACCCTGACTCGCCAGGTGGATGCCACCCCCGCCTGGGCGATCGGCAAAGCAGGCGGGCGACCCCGAGTAGACGGCCGGAGCAACCGCCCGCTGCGTGGGTACAAGCTTCCGCTTCACGGATCCCCCTGGTGTCCGAGCAGCACGCGTCGACACCATCGATGCAGGCGCACGTCGTCGGTCGCGAACGACCAGCGGGCGGCGAGCCATCGCTCTGCAGGCTCGAACAGCGCGTCCAGGTGCTGGGCCAGCAGCCACTCCCGGGCGAGGCGTCGGTCGCGATCCGTGGCGGTCGTGGTGATGAACGGCGTGAGGTAGATGACGGCAGAGAGCGGATCGAGCCGAGCATCTCCCACGATGGGTAGGCCCCCGAAGTCGATCACGGCGCTCACCTCCTGGCCTTCGACCAGCACATTGCCTGGATAGAAGTCCATGTGCACGAAGCTCGGTCGCTCCGGCTCGGGCAGCGCGGCGGCCAGAGGCGCCGGATCGATGCCGTCGAACGCGCTCCCGGCGCAGGCCAGGCTCTTCCTTGCGCGCAGCTCGAGGTAAGAGCGGTAAGAGGGCGTCCGGATCGGCTCGGCTTCGCAGAGGTCGCCGTACCACGCAGCGCTCACGCGCAGGGCTCGCAGGCGCGTCGAGGCCTCGAGAAAGCGAATGATGAGCTGTTCCCGCTCGGCGCCGGCCGCCTCGCCGAGCACCTGCAAGAGGGGCCGCCCGGGCAACCGCGGCTCGAAGGTGATGAGGCGGCCGTGCAGCTCGGTCATCTCCAGGACACGCGGGATCGAGAATGGCACCGCGCTCGCGCCCTCGTGGAAGCCCTCGAGCAGCTGGGCTCGTCGAACGACCGTCTCCCGGACGGTCCCGGGATGGTGGACCCGCGCGACCCGCTCGCTGCCCAGCGCGAACACGCAGGCTTCACCGCCGATGCCGAGCAGCGCATCCCGGGTCAGGCCGAGATGGCTCATCACCTGCAGCAGGGGGGCGTCGTCGTCGATGCTCATTCCGGTGTCCGCTGCGGGTGACTCGTGAGGAAGATCTCGCTCTCCCCGGGGCCGCGCGCCCCTCAGAAGAAGGCTTTCAACAGGCCGATCGCGCCCTGTTTCCAGGGCACGCGATGGGTCACGCCCGAACGGCTCTCGAACTCGCTCCTGTGCGCCCGGTACCACTCGAGGTTGCGCACCAGCGCGTCCTTGTTCGAGTACTTCGGCGCGAAGCCGAGCACCCGCTCGGCCTTCTCGATCGACACGAACGAGTCCTTCGACGCCGTCTCGTAGACCCACTTGTAGAGCGGCGACACGCCCATCGCCTCGAGCGCGCGCAGGCCGAGCACCGCCGGCGCCGCCGGGAAGGGCACGATCTTCTTGCCCTTGCCCACCGCGTCGAGCACCGCCTGGTAGTCCTCACCCATGGTGGTGAAGTCCTTCGCGCCGATGTTGAAGGTGTCGTTGGCGACCGACGCGTCCTTCGTCATGCACAGATGGATCGCCTCGCAGAGATCGGCCACGTCGAGGAGCTGGTAGCGGTTCTTGCCGTCGCCGATCATGGGGAAGCCCTTGCCGTCGAGCGCCCAGTCATAGAGCAGGGCGAAGACCCCGAGCCGCTCCGGTCCGATGAAGGACTTGGGCCGGATGATGGGCACCACGAGCCCCCGGCCACGCTCCTCGAGGCACACGACCTCGGCCTGGATCTTGGCCTGCCCGTACGGGCCCACGCCGTCGAGCCGGTCGTCCTCGCAGAGCGGGTGGTGATCGGGGATGCCATACACGGCCGTGGAGGATATGTGCACCGCGCGCTCGACGCCGAGGCGGCGCGCGGCGCTCATGACCACGCGCGTGCCGATCACGTCGGTCGTGTAGATCTCCTCCGCCGTGTACAGGGGCAGCGCGGCCGCCGTGTGCACGACGAAGTCATGCCCCTTTACCGCCTCGTCGACGACCGCCGCGTCACGGATGTCCCCGCGCACCTCGCGGATGCTCGACCGCTCGGGATAGTCGAAGTCCAGGAGATCGAGCGACGTGACTTCATAACCGCGCTCGAGCAGGTGCCGCACCAGATTGATCCCGAGGAAGCCCGCGCCGCCCGTGATCAGGACCTTCTTCTTGCTCATCGTCTCACAACCTCGCTTCTGGGACAGGAATAAGGAGAGCCGTCGATGCTCACGCGCCGCGCGCCTCGATGATGGCCCGAGCCTCGGCGGGGTAGCGCTTGCACTCGAGCAGCGCCCCGAGCAGGAGCGGCGCCACGATGGTCGCGTCCGACTCGATCACGAACATGGGCGTGTCCTCGGTCAGCTTGTCCCAGGTGATCTTCTCGTTGGGCGTGGCGCCGGAGTACGAGCCGTAAGACGTCGTCGAGTCGGAGATCTGGCAGAAGTAGGCCCAGGGCCGGGCCGGCTCTTCGAGATCGTACTTGAGCGACGGCACCACGCAGATGGGGAAGTCCCCGGCGATGCCCCCGCCGATCTGGAAGAACCCCACGCCCGCGCCTGCGCTGAGCTCACGGTACTGGTCGTAGAGCGCGGCCATGTACTCGATGCCCGACTTCACGATGCTCGCGCTGCACTCGCCCCGCTTCACGTAGGACGCGAAGATGTTGCCGAAGGTCGAGTCCTCGTGGCCCGGGACGACCAGCGGCAGCCCCGCCTCCGCGGCGGCGAGCAGCCAACACTCCTCGGGCGGTCCGCGGTGGAGCGCGGGCTCGACCGCCCGGATCAGATCGTAGAAGTACTCGTGCCAGAAGCGGCGCTCGCCGCTCGCCGTCGCCCGCTCCCACATGGGGACGATGTGCTTCTCCACCGCGCGAAAGGCCTCGTCCTCGGGGATGCTGGTGTCGGTCACGCGCCGCATCCGGTTCTCGAGGATCCGCGTGTCGTCCTGCTTGGTGAGGTAACGGTAGTCGGGGAAGTCACGGTAGCCGTCATGCGCCACGAGGCGAAACAGCGACTCCTCCAGGTTGGCGCCGGTCACGGACATGCCGTGGATCAGGCCGGCGCGGATGGCCGGCGCCAGCGTGATGCCGAGCTGGGCCGAAGACATCGCCCCGGCCACGGCCCAGAACATCTTCCCCCCGCGCTCGATGTGCTCCCAGTAGGCGAGGAGCGCGTCGCGCGTCGCGCGGGCGTTGAAATTCTTGTAGTTGCGGAGAACGAACGAGAGGAGGGGCAGCGTCGTGGACGCCGACTTCGTCCCAGCCATGTTGTGCGGAGCCTCAGCGACCACGAAGGTCGTCCCGGTGGTCTCGGGTCGCGCAGGCCACCAGGGACGCGCTACGGACCGGCGCAGGCCGGGCCGCCATCGCAACGTCGGGTGGCTTCGGGGGCACCGTAGCACGGATCGCGTGGTTCGTGTCAAGCCCGTCTCAGCGGGCGGTTTACCTTGTCGAGCCCGGACCCTCGACGGCGAGCTGCGTGAGCCAGCCTCAGCGATGAGATCACGGAGGAGGTCGCAAACCGTATAGATTACCATCTCCCGCAGGAGACGTTCTGCGACACGTTTCGCGAGAAGGCGGACGCTGCGTTCAATTCGAAGTATAGGCGACTCGGCGCCAGGGTGACGAAATGATGGTGACAACTCGCTCCGAGCTGCTCGACGTCGTCTATCACTTCTACCCGCGGGGCGTGCGTTGCACCAATCGCATCTACGTGCCTCCCAACGAGCCCTTCTACGATGACACGGAGGAGCACCGCCGCCTGGTGGAAGCCGCAAACCGAGGGCGAGAGGAGTACCCAACGTGGAAAGCGATGATCCGCCGCCTGGGAGATCGATACGGCCTTCAGAACGAGTCGCTCCACCTGTTGGCGGGAGGGGGCGACCCGGCGTACTCGGCCCGCATCTGGCTCACCGACGAAACGGCGCTCGGCTTCCACGTGTCCCTGCTCGGGCCATACTACGGCATCCACCTCTCCGACATCATCCCAGAGGAGCAGCCGGTGGCGCACGAGATCGCTCGGGAGATCGAGGCCACGTACCCCGGCTACCGACCGATCCCGCCGGAGCTCGGGAACGAGGTGGTTCCGGACGTGGCGATGGACACGGTGTCGATGGGCAAGGCGACGATATACATGTGCCTCTTCTCGGTCGTGTGGACTTGGGTGGATCCCGTGTAGCCCTTTCCCCTGGGCGTCCGCCCTCGACCTGGCCGAGCTCGTGCCGCACCGCCGGCGAGGAGCTCGAGGCGAGCTCGGGGCTATGGCCGTCGACCTGGGCGAGCTCGGCCACGTCGCGGCGGACGCCGGCGACCTCCCGATCGCGCTAACGTCCACGGCGCCCAGCAGATAGCGTCGCCGCAGCGTCGAGGAGCACCGCGTCGGAGTCCGCACCTTCCAATGGACCGACGGGAGCGGTTCATGAGAGGATGGGCTGCCTGATGAAAAGAAGAGCGTGGTCTCCCGGGTGCGGCGCAGTGGCCGTCTCTTTTAGCTCGGATCCCTGGGATTGGGCGTGGGTCGGCGTGGCCCTGCTCGTGCTCGTCGGCATGGGCGCCGCGGTCGTTCTGGGCATCCGGCGCCGTCGCTGACGCGATAGGGCGGCTGTACCCCGCGAGGGGGCGGCGCGTGGCGGGGAGGCGACCGCGGGGTAGAGGTGGATGCCGGCAAGCTCGGCGACGTCGATGTCCACCTGGTCGACGGCGGAGCGCCGCAGTCGACCAGGGCGCAAACCGCATGGACTACGATCTCCCGTAGGGGATCTTCTGTCATAAGCTCGGCGACGCGGCGGACGCTGCGTTCAAGTCCAGGTACCCGCGACTCGGCGCCTCGGTGGTGACTTCGGCTATTCGGGGAAGCGAAGCGTCTCGTGGGCCTCGCCGCTCTCTCCCACCGTCATGCCATCGTGGTTCCAGCTGGTGCCGCCCTTGCCCGGCTGTCCGGTCTCGATGGTGACGCCCTCCAGTGTGAGCTGATCCTCGTCGAGGTAGGCGACGCCGATCGAGTCGCCGCCGCGCCCCGGGCCACCACAACCGCCGGCCCCCGCCCGCGCCCCCGCTTGGAGGCCACGCAGCACATGGCGAGCCCGCCCCGACGATCCCCGCCGCCGCCACCTTGGCCCGGCGTGCCCCAACTCCCCTCGGTCCCCGTGTCGCCCTCCCATCCCGTCTCGGTGAGGCGCCCGATGCGCTCGCCGGGCGCACCCTGCGTTCCCGGAGCCCCGGGCCCGCCCTCGGATCCGATGCCGCAACGGAGGTTGTCCCGCTCCCGATGCCACCGCGTGCGGGCGGCAAAAGGTCGGCGGGCTCCCCGTCGCCTTCATCCTCGGCACTCTCGGGCAGCCCATCTCCTCCCTTGCCGCCGACGCTCGTGAGCCCGCTGCGCTCACGGGCGACGTCGTGCAGCCAAGCCGCGCGGCGGCTGGCGCGCTCCCGCGGCGACCTGGACCGGAGGTGGACGAGCACTCGGGCCGCGCCGTAAGCTGCGCAGTGCTGCACGCTCTGGACGGAGCGATCCACGTCCATTGTGGTCCTCTCGTCTGAATTCCGTTTGACGCCGGATCCCTGTTATCAGAAGAACCGCTCCCGTCGCTACGTTGCTCGTCCGTTGCGGAGAGGGGAGAAGGGGACGATGGGCACAGGAAGCCGGCGGATCCCATGGGCGGTCCTGGTCGTCCCCCCGCTGGTCGTCGTACCCACGCAAGGAGAGGCGTCCGAGCTCAGCGCCGGAGTGAGCCTCGGATGGCTCCAGGCCGGTACCATTCCGCGCCTCGCGGTGGGGCCGCATGCGGGAATATCGTGGCCCATCCAGCGAGACATCCTGTTCACGGTGCACGACCTCTGCACGATCCTACCCCCGATCCAGGAGGACGGGCTCGGGGTCTACAACCAGACCTCGGTTGACATCGGGGTTGCGTGGAAGGATGGCAATGTCAGCGCGGGGCCGTCTATCGCGTTCTACCTCATGCCGGCGTGCGGCGCCACCTTGTGCGGCCGCGTCGGTGGCATGGCCGTGGGCGGCCACGCGCAGACCAACGCGTACGTCGCCGGACCGCTGGGGGTGTCGGTGAGCGTCAACGTGGATTGGGTCGGTCGGGGCAGTCTGGTGCTCCCGGGCTATATGTCCGTCGTGCTCGTTGCTGGTCCTGTGCTTCGATGGAGTGAGAAATGAACGCGAGAAGAGCTCTCTTGTTGATCTTGGTCATCGCGGCTTGGGCGCTGGCGGCGTGCAGCCGGACGTTCGGTGACTGCTATCCTGTCGAGGAGAGGACCTCGGGGGCAGGGGCCGGTCCAGGCTCGGAGCCCCGCCCCATCTTCACCTCCGCCGCATCCGGTGACTTCGGGGCCGACCCGCAGGGGGGCGGCGAGCGCGAGATCGCGTGCAACGAGTCGGACCTCGAAGAAGAGGAAGAAGAGGAGCGCCCGAGCGACAGCGACAGCACGGAGAGGCCGGCCGCGAGCCCGACGAGCCCGCCGGACCCCTGCCAGCAGGGCGGCGCTCCGACCATGGGGTGCACAGGCAAAAAACTGATCGACCCGCGGGCTTTCGATTTTGTTACCATCGTTGCCTACGATGGGGCCGGGGTTGCAGGTGGCTGGCAGGAGGCAAAGGCCGATTTGGCGTTCGGCCATAATAATGAGGGCGACTCGACGTGCATGGTTCACATCGGGATGCCACTGCGAAGCGAAGAGTGGGGAACGATCTCATCGGACAGGGCAGCCAGCATTAGCGCCGACGTGGCGAATCTATCAGCAGATGACGCGTACAAGAAGGACAATGGTGAGGATCTCCCGCCTGGCATATTCTGCAAGACGTTCAAATCTAGAATGATAAAACGTTTTGAATCTGATTTTTACAAAGGTATTGGTGCGAGGGTCCAGAATCCATGAAACACAGCCTCGACGAACTACTGGACATTGTCTACCGATACTACCCCCGTGGCGTTGGAATCACCGATGATGTCGACGAAGAGCTCATCCGCCAGACCGAAGAGCACGCCCGGCTCGTGGCCGCCCGGATCCAGGCATCAAAGGACGAGCGATGGCATTCCATGCTCCGTCGCATCGAAGGTCGATTTCCTCGTATGCTGAGAAACCATTCGCTGCATCTCACTACCGGTGGCTGCGATGGCTGCTATTCATTCACGATTGATCTTCGGAAATCCACCAGTGAGCCGCTGTGGTTTCAAATTAGTTTCTTGGCTCCGTACTACATTGTTTACAGGCCGTGCACGGTCGAGATTGTGAAACAGGCGAGCAACCTGTTCGCGGTCGCATTTCGAGGTTTGCGTTTTATTGTTCGTCGAAGCCCATTCGATCCAGTTTTCGTGTCACGGCCGGACGATAGTCTCAGGTTCGTCAACATCAGGGAACGCTACGTCACCTTCGACTTGTTGCCCGAAGAACAGCCATGTGCGGAGTGGATTTCCCGTGATATCGAAATGGCCTTCGGTTGCGAATGCATGCCGCCGGAGATCGGGACCGTGCTCGTGCCGGATGTGACAACAAGCGTGCGCCTTCCCGGTGAGGTCAGACTCTACGACTGTTTGTTTTCGGACCAGCGTGCATGGGTGAAGCCATCGCCATCTGAAATATCGGGGGGCGGGGTGGACGTCGAAGCGAGCAGCCTGACAGATTCGCTCATCGCGGTACTAAGCGTCCTTGCGGCAATCTATCACATCTTGTGGACTCTGATGTCAGACGCGCAGAGCGGTTCTTCTTACCGGGTGGTGACGACAGATGGGGTACTGCACAGAGAGGAGGTCCTGGCGGCACTTGCGAAGATTCACCTGCTCCTTGAGGCGCCGAAGACCGCGCGCGGCGTCGCTTCCAGGCGTGAGCTCGAAGCTGCCAAGCGCGAGCTCGAAGCGCTGGCCGCTTCGTGGGACGGTCACGGCGAGCCGCCAGCCTCCATGGTCGCTTGGGCCTCCAGCTTTCTGGCGAGTTGGCTCGTGGACTCAGACCCCAAAGCCTCCTCGTAGCCGTCGCCTAGATTCACGCCGTCCTCCCGTGACGTGACTTCGGCTATTCAGGAAACCGAAACGTCTCGTGGGCCTCGCCGCTCTCTCCCACCGTCATGCTGCCGTCGTGGTTCCAGCTGGTGCCGCCCTTGCCCGGCTGTCCGGTCCCGATGGTGACGCCCTCGAGCGTGAGCTGATCCTCGTCGAGGTAGGCGATGCCGATCGAGTCGCCGCCGCGCCCCGGGCCGCCGTAGCCGCCGGGCCCTCCTTGGCCCCCCTCGCCTCCGAAACAGGCGGCGAGTTCATTCCCGAGCGTTCCGCCCGGTGCGCCTCGACCGCCTCGGCCACCGTCCTGGGGGGGCCCGCCATCGCCGCCTTTGCCGCCAAAGTCCGCCGTGATCTTGGTTTCGCGCACGGTCACCCGGGCGTGAAGCGCGAGGACGCCGATGGACGGCTGACCGTTCCCTCCCCCGCGGCCTCCTCGGCCCCCGCAACCGCCGGCCCCTCCCGAGCCTCCTCCTGGGCCACCCTTCGAGGCCGCGCCGCACCGGGCGAGCCCGCCCCGACGACCGCCGCCGCCGCCGCCGCCCTGGCCCGGCGTGCCCCAGGTCCCCTCGCCCCCCGTGTCGCCCTCCCATCCTGTCTCGGTGAGGCGCCCGATGCCCTTGCCCGGTGCGCCCTGTGTTCCCGGAGCCCCCGGGCCTCCCTGGGATCCGGGATAGCAACTGCTGGTGTTGTCCTGCTCTGCGCTACCACCGCGTCCCGAGGGCGGAGCATCGGCGGGCTCCCCGTCGGCTCCATCCTCGGCGCTGTCGGGCAGCCCGTCCCCTCCCTTGCCGCCGACGCTCGTGAGCGCGCTCTCGCACTGGTTCACGGGCGCAGGCCCGCCGGCGACGACGGCCGCCGAGCATGCGTCCCCACCGAACATGCCATCCGGCCCGTCCGGTTGCCTGGTCGGCCACCTCTCGCCGTGTCTGTTTCCACCCCCTCCGTTGGCGGAGATCTCGCTCCGCAGGATCTCCACCGCGGTGTTGGACTGAGCGAGCACACCGACCGGGCCCCAGCTCGGGACGTGGAGATCGGCGAGCGTCGAGACCCCGTCCGCGGCCCCCGTGTCCCCGGGGGCCGAGGGCTCGACGATCACCATGGGGCCGAAGACCCGCTCGGGATTGAACAGGGTGAACGGGCGCAGGGGGTCGCGCTCCCATTTCCGGCAGTGGAAGCCCCCGAGGAGATCCACGCCGGAGGGCACCCTGATCTGCTCCACGACGAATCCATCGTTGCAAAGGAACACGCGTCCTCGTCCAGCGCGCGCGAGCTCGACGGCGTACTCGACGGTGAACACCGGCTTCGCCTTCGTGCCGGGGTTCCTGTCGTCGCCAAAACCGTAGGCTCCGGCGACGAACACGCCGCAGCCGTCGTCGAGGACACCGGCGGCGACGTGCTCGACGCAGACCGACTCCGGGGGCGGCTCGTCCTCGCACGAAGTGCCTTTACAAGGCGTCACGCCAGGATCGTTCACGCCGGGAGCGGTTCCGCAGCCGGCCGCCCACGGCGACAACAGAAGGACGAAGGTAGCAGCGGTGCTCTTTCTCATGTGCGTCTCCTGAGGGGTGCCGCCAGCAGAGGGCGGTTCATTGAGGCGGCTCCGGGTCTGGCGCATCGAACCGGTACCAGAACGCCGCGGTGCCGCTTCGCCCCTGGCCGAGCTCACTTTCCGGGATTGCATTGCCGCCGCGCCCACCGGTGCCGGCTTGTCCGGGCGAGACCGTCGAGGTCTCCAAGATGGCCACGGAGGCGCCCACGGAGCCGATGCCGAGCGAGTGGCCCCCGAGCCCGCCGCCGGCATCGCCCCCACGACCGCCGTCGCCGCCGCTTCCACCGCGGCACGCGTTCCAGCTGTCGTTCAAAGGGTGCTTCCCACCGAGGCCGCCGGAAACGCCAGAGCCTCCCCACTGGCCCGTTCCGCCGGCCCCGCCATCGCCGCCCTTGGCCCCGAGGACCTTGCTGTCCTTGATCGTAAGGTCGCTCCTCTGCAGTGCCACGATCCCGATGCTCGCGCCGCCGTAGTCGCCCCCCTGGCCCCCTCTGCCCCCGCAGCCGCCACTGCCCCCCGATCCGCCGGCCGCTCCGGCCTGGGGGCGACCTGCCGGACACGCCACCGTGGCGTCGCGCCCTTTGCCGCCGCCACCCGCGCCGCCGCCCTGGCCGACGCCGCCCTTCTCCCCGTCTTTACCGCGGACGCCGACCCATCCGTCGATGCCCAGGAGGCCGGCGCCCGCCGCTCCGGCAGCGCGCTCTGCGTCGGCGCCGACTGCTCCGTTTTTCCCATTCTTGCACGGCATGCTGGACCCGCCGAAGCCGCCCAGGCCCTGCTCGTCCGCATTCCCGACCGGTTCCGGCAGTCCTGAGGTCCCGTCGCCGCCCATCTCGGGGCCTCCATCGCCCCCCTCGCCACCCGTCGACTCGATGCCGTCGCCGCACACGGTCACGACCGGAAGGGCGCCAGGCGCCGCGTTCGTCGTGCAGGCGTCCACGCCGTCGTTCCCAACCACGCCGGCCTTCGCGCGGAAGCTCGGCGCGTCCTCGCCCGGCTCTCCATCCTTGCCATCGCCTGCGAGGATCACACTCGACTGCACGATCGTCCTGGCCCCATGCTCCAGGATCATCGCGATCGACGACTTCCCATCGCTCGCGGAGGCGTCGGCCGCCTCGACTCGCACGCCGAAGATCACCGACGTCGCATCCTCCTCCGCGATGGCCGCATCGTCGTCCCCCCCGAGGACCCGCACCGGGATCCCCACGGGCGGCGCGATGACGGTCAGCGCGTTCTGCTCGTCGAGCGGCCCTCCGTAGGACCAGTCGCCGCCGGCACACAGACGGCCGCCCCAGAGCTCGACACCCTGGGGGAGCGAGATGTCCTCCTCGAACAATCCGCCGCACGCGTACACGCGCCGGGTCGGCGCCTGGCCGTCGCGTCGAACGTGCGCGGCGAGGCCGATCGCACGTTGCAACGTCCTCACCGGCGCGTCCTTCGTGCCGGCGCTGTTGTCGTCGCCCTGCTCGCTGACGAACACGCCGCACACGTCGAGCGCCGTCGCCGTCCTCGGATCCCCGTCACAAGGGGATGGCTCCGGCGGCGGAACCTCGCACCAGTAGCTGTCCGCACAGCTGTCGGAGTAGCAGCCGGTGTTCCCGGCGGCGCCTGCGAGACCGAACGCGACAGCCGCCAGCGAACGGAGGACCTCTCGACGGCGACCCATCGATCTAGAACGCATGACCTCGCCTCCCCCTCACCAGGCGCCTTCGACGAGCACACCCGCCCGTTCGCTCGTCGTCACCGGCACGATGCGGACGCTGGCGGCTGTGGGCGCACCACCGAGAAAGGCAACCTCCGTGAAGAACGAGGCCGCCGTCGCCACGCCGAACACGGCGCTCGTCGCCAGCGACACCTTGCCGAGGGTCGCGAACAGATCCCGCTCGTTCACCTGGTCACGAATGCCGGCGCACGTCGCCGGTGCGCTGGCTTCCCGGCACGTATGGGACGTCCACCCCTGCGCGCGACGCGTGATGTCTCTCTCTCGCAGATTGCTGTGGACGACGTGCGCGCGCAGGAGAAAGACCGCGCCGGCCGCCGCTGTTGCCGTCGTCACCACGATGCCGCCCATCCGCGCCGTCCCCGGCCAGGAAGCCCATGGGCTCGCAGGTCGCGTCAGCGCAGCCGCCGGAGCGCTCAGGGGTCGCGGTGTTTCGTTCGGTGACGCCGGCGCGCCCCCCTCGGCGCTGCTCACCGGCGCGCGCGGCACATGAAGAGAGAGCTCGTGCTCCGCTTTCGCCACGGCGCGCACGGACTGAAACGCATCTTCGCCGCCTGGCGCTCGGGCCCGCACCATGTGCAGCCCCGGCTCGACGAACAGCGTATAGACGCGCGCGATGCGGCCGACGGCTTTGCCATCGACGAACACCTCGGCGTCCGGTGGGTCGACGGAGACGCGGAGCTTCGCGACGTGCGGTGTTGCCTTGCGCTGCCCTTCCTCGAATCGCTTCTGCAGAGCGGCCGGCAGCGCCTCGCGCTGCTCGAGGCTCCAGGCCAGGTGTTCGGCCGCGTCGCGGTATTTGCCCAACGCGAGCTCGCAGAGGCCAAGCTCCCCGGCAATCTCCGCGCGTTCGCGCTCCGTACTCGACGCTTGGTCTGCGGCCTCGAAGGCCGCCTTGTAGGCGGCGTGTGCCTCGGTCCATTGCCCGGTCGCGCGCGCCCTCTGGCCACGGCGAACATGGTCCTTCACTGTCGCGTGCTCTCTCGACCTTGTCGTTAATGAGCCGCCCTGGGCGCGCGCCGCGCTCGTAAGGCATGTCGATGCCCCGACCGCAAGGAGAATCGAGAACAACTGTGGAGCGCAACGCATATCATGACGGTAGTTGCGTCAACTGCTCGGCGTCAATGGCGGGTGAAATCGCCATGCGCTTGCGTTTGCCGTGAGAAATTTCAGCGCGAAACAGCAACGTTGTCATCTCTCCCAGGGGCCGAGTGCTGTGCGGTCGCACAGGTGGCACACAGGTACACATTATCCTACCAAAATGGACCGGGCCGTTCACTTTTCTGACCCCGGGAGGGCCGCTCGGACGTGCTACCGGCATGGGCAGGCCAGCGGGGACCTTCAGCAGCTTCGAGCTCTTCCGGCGCCTGGCGAGGCGCTTCGGGGTTCCCGCGCGCGATGCCGAGGACGTCGCGCAGGACGCGCTGCTGCGGGGTCTCGACGCGGAGGGACGGATCGAGGCAGGCGGGGACCCGGCGCCGTACCGCGTCACGATCGCAGCCAACCAGGCGCGCGACCATGTTCGAAGCGCCCGCCGCCGGCGAGAGGAGCTGACGCCGTCTCACGACCCCGAGCTTCACGACGAGCACGCTACGCCGGAAGAGCTGCTCAGGTGGCGCGAGCGGGAAGCCGTGTTGCGGGAGCTCATCGACGGTGTCGAGCCGAAGTACCGCGACATCTTGATCAAGCACGATCTCGAGGAGATCCCGCTGACCCAGATCGCCGTGGAGCTGGGGCTCCACCCTGACGCCGTGAAGACGCAGCACCGTCGCGCCCACGAGCAGCTGGAGGTGGCGGCGAAGCGCTGGAAGGCGAAGCGACGCTCGCGCGGATGGGACGAGACCCCCTGCGTCGTTCCGTTCGGGCTCACTCCACGCCGGGCAGGGATTGACTCCCTGCTCCGCTGGACTTGGAGGCTCCTGGCGCAGGGGGCGAGCGTCGTGCTCATGAGCGCCATTGTCGCTGCCGTGACCTCCTCGTCCACGCTGCAGGCGTGGGTTCGATCGGCTCTCGATGACGGTTGGCCGGCGCTGACGGGGCAGGCCTCCGCGCCGCTCCCCGCGGAGCGCCGCGCCGGGCAGGCGGGGACGTCCTCCGCATCACCCGCGGCGCAGGCCGCTGCGCTCCCCGTGGAGCGCAGCGCCGGACAGGATGGCGCCGGGGCGACCACGACGCCCGCGCCGTCGGTAACGGCTGCTTCGCGTGCGTCGTCCTCGACGACGCACGCGAAGCAGGCGATCAGCGCGCGCGAGAGGAGCCTGATCCGCCAGGCCCGGACGGCCATCGAGGCTCACAGTCCAGAGGCGGACCTCGAGGCGCACCGGTTGCTCGAGGCACATGCGCAGGAGTTCCCGCGCGGTCGGCTCGCCGTAGAGCGCGAAGAGATGCTCAGGCAGCTTCGCTGACGAGTCGGCTGTCCATCGACGGCCAAGCCAGCGGTGAGGTCGGTGCTGTCGTCGGGCAGCACGAGGCCGGGCTCCGCCGCGCGTCGGACAGGAATGCTCATGGTTCAGGAGGGAACATGGAGGACCATGCTGGGTGCGATGTGGCTCGTCTCGCCGCTCGGGCTCGCGATGATCGCGTGCGTCGCGATCGGCTTCGCGGTCACCGCGCGCGAAGCGCTGGGACGCGAGCGCGGGCTTCACGAGGCGCGCGAGCACGCGGGTTGGAACCGAGGGAGGTGGAGCGGTTGCTGAACACGACACTTCCGGGAGTGGGGAGCCATGGATGAGCGCAGCTGTCCATCGCGTTCGCGGGAGGGTGAAACCATGGGTCGTCCGTCGAATAACGACGAGCGAGCCGCCGCGCACGCGCGCCTGTTTTGCCCGGCGCTCGTTCGTGCCGTGCTGAGCTTGCTGGGGAGGCTGGGCGTCCCACGATGCCATCGTGCCGACGTGGCAGGGCAGGTCTGGCTCACCGCCTGGGAGAGCTGGCCCAGGTTCGATCCGAAGCGCGGCAGGCCGGAACGCTGGTTGAACGGGATCACCGTACACGTTGCCTCGCACTATCACGAGCGTAGGAAGCACCGCAGGGAGGAGCTCGTCGATCTGATCGAACTTGCCGATCCCGCGCCGGATGCCGCCGCTACGATGGAATCCGACAGCATCAGAACGGGCACGATCGAGGCGGTGAACGAGCTCGATCCGAAGCTGCGCTTTATTCTCGTGGCACACGATCTGGATGGGATCCCGATGGCCCAAGTGGCGGAAGACGCGGGGCTGCCTCTCTCTACGC
This sequence comes from Sorangium sp. So ce327, assembly GCF_051530205.1. NCBI lineage: Bacteria > Pseudomonadati > Myxococcota > Polyangiales > Polyangiaceae > Sorangium > Sorangium sp. So ce327. The sequence goes on from NZ_CP150330.1 coordinate 10,232,822, forward strand.
TCTACAAGCGACGCACGAAGGCCATCGATGCGCTGCGCGACATCATCGGGCTTCGGGTCACCACGGAGGATTTCGCCCGGAGAGCGGGGTCGCGATGAGCATCAGCGGACACCTCCTCAACCTGGTTTACCTTTCCTTCTCCCGCCGGCCTGCTTGCGCGGCTCCACGCCAGCGGCGCGCCGCCCTGTCCGGGCCGCCGGTTTCGCCGGGTCGACCTTGCCCATCGCTGCGCATGCGAGCTCGGGCAGGGTCGCCTTCATCCACGCGGGGTCCACGGCGCCGGGCGCGGAGAGGTAGGCGCGGCAGGCCTGGTGCGCCGGCCCGAGCAGCACGACGTCGACCATCACCTCGGACGAGCGCGCCCCGGAGAAGACGCCGAGATCGGAGAGATGCGCGATCGTCTCTGCCTTGAGCCGCGCCTTGGTCTCCCGGAGCGCGGCGCGGTGATGCCCGTCGAGCTCCAGCGCGAGCGCCTGGTACATGAAGCGCGCCTCGCCCTCGTGGTCGAACACCCAGGTCAAGTGCGCCTCCACCAGCGCCCGCACCGCCGAGCGCGCCGTCCTTGCGGCGAGCACGCGCGCGGTCACGTGCCCCACCAGCCGCTCGAAGGTCCGCTCCAGCAGCGCGGCCACGAGCGCCGGGAAGTCCTCGAAGAGGTGGTACACGCTCGAAGGGCTCGCGCCCGCCTCCTTGCGGACGTCCTCGATCCCGGTGCGCAAGAGGCCCCGCTGCTCGAAGCAGCGGAGCGCCGCGTCCAGGAGCGCCTCCCGGCGGGCCACGCCGTTCTGTCGAGCCACGGCCATGGCCCCTCCCCTACCCCAGCCGCGCACCGCTGGCCAGCAGGCCCAACTGGAGGATTCTTCCAATTTAATCTTGGAAGTTTCTTCCATTTTGTTACCCTTCCTGTCGAAAGCGAGGTGTCGCATGGAGCTGGGGCTGGAGAAGAGGGCCGCGCTGGTGACCGGTGGCTCGCAGGGGATCGGCAAGGAGGTGGCGTTGCAGCTCGCGGCCGAGGGGGCCCGCGTGGCGCTCACCTACCGGAGCGAGCGGGAGAAGGCCCGAGAGGTCGTCCGGGAGATCGAGGGGCGAGGCGGCGAGGCGGTCGCGCTGGAGCTCGACCTCGGGTCGGTCGAGTCCGTCAAGGCGGCGGTCGCGGCCACCGTGGCGCGCTTCGGGCAGATCGATGTGCTCGTCAACAACGCGGTCCGCTGGAGCGAGCGCTTGCCCTGGGAAGCGCCGCGCTTCGAGGACATCCCGCTCGCGGAGTGGCAGGGCGTCATCCACGACAACATCGACGGCGCCTTTGCCGCCATCCAGGCCGCGGTGCCCTCGATGCGGGCCCGCGGATGGGGGCGGATCGTCAATGTCTCCTCGGGCGTGGCGCTCGACGGGGTGGTGGGCGCAGGGCCGTACGCCGCCGCCAAGGCGGCGCTTCACGGGCTCACGTCCGTGCTCGCGCGCGAGCTCGGGCCGCACGGGATCCTGACCAACGTGGTGGTGCCGGGCTTCACGCTGACCGACAAGGTGAGCGCGCAGGCATCACCGGAGCTCGTCGCGCAGCGCGGGAAGGCCTATCCCGTGGGGCGGTTGCTGCGGCCCGCGGAGGTGGCGCCGACGATCGTCTTCCTGTGCTCGGCGGCGAACACCGCGGTCACGGGGGAGATCGTCCGCGCGAGCGGGGGCCGGCCGATGTAATCGAGGGAACTGACACCCACCGGTCACGGCGCCGGCGCGCCGTCCACCACGGCCGCGAACTCCGGATCGGTCAAGCTCTTCATGAAGGCCACGACATCCGCCTTCTCCTCCGGCGTGATGGTGAACGCCCTGACGAGCGTGCTCTTGTTCGGGTTCTCGCTGCCCACGCCCGCGAACGGCCCGTCGTCGATGGTCCTGCCTCCCGCGGCGTAGTGGTCGACGACCTCCTCCAGGGTGGCCACGCTCCCGTCGTGCATGTAGGGCGCCGTCAGCTCGACGTTGCGCAGCGAAGGAACGCGGAATTTCCCCTTGTCCGCCGGGTCACCGGTGAACTCGAACAGCCCCTCTCCGCCGGAGGGATAGCCCCCGTCCGAGCCGAGGTTGTAGAGGCCGGTGTTGTGAAAATCCATCTCCGCCTGCTTCGTCTCGGCGCTCCGGAAGGCGGTCGTGAAGTTGATCCCGCTGTGGCAGTGATAACACTCGAGCCGCTCGGAGAAGAAGAGATCCATGCCGCGCAACGCCGCCTCGGACATCGCGCCCGCCTCTCCGCCGTACGTGTACCGATCGTACGCGGAGCGCCCGGAGATAAGCGTCCTCTCGAACGTCGCGATCGCCTTCACGACGGTATCGAACGTGATCGGCTCGCTCTCGCCGGGGAAGGCGGCGACGAACGCCGCCTTGTACGCCTCGTCGCCGCGCAGCCGGCCGAGAACGACGTCCTCGGCGCCGGTGATCCCGAGCTCGACCGGGTTCTCGCCGAACATCGGGACGAGCGCCTGCTCCTCGAGCGAGGACAGCGTGGGGTTGCCCCACGTGAGCAGCGGGAAATAGGCGACATTGGCCAGCCCCATCGCGTTGCGCGGGATCGCGTCCCCTGTCGAGCCGGTCGGGGTCGGCTTGCCGTCGGCAAACCCCCTGTCGCGCTCGTGACACGAGGCGCACGCCATGGTCCCATTGCCCGACAAGCGCTCATCGAAGAACAGGGCGCGCCCGAGCGCGACCTTCGCCTCGGTCATCGGGTTGTCGGGCGGCACCCACGGCTTCGGGAAGCCAACGGGCAGGGCGAGCTCGTAGCCGTCGACCGGCGAGGTCGCTTCCGTCTCGCCCCCGCACGACGCCGCCGCGAGCGCGACGAGCGCGGCCGACGCGATTGCGCGGATCACTCCAGCAGGATGCGGCGCTGTTCGTTGTGACACAGGTTACACGCTCCAGAGATGGATGGAAACGGCATCTCGTTCGTCCCCTCGCCGTCCTGGGACCGCACGAAGAAGAACAGCGCCTGGTCCGGGAAGGGCAGCGGCTCGGTCGTGAAGAAGTTCCCGTTCCCGTCGATGGCAACGGAGAGCACGAGCTCTCCCTCGCCTCCGCCGGCCGTACGGAGCTCGACCGTTCCGCCCGTCACCGGCGTGCCCGACGGCGCGTACACCGTCCCGGCCGTGGTGAAGAGCCCCTTGCCAGGCCCGTGGGGCTGATGGCAGCCGATGCAGTTCTGCCCCATGTTGTGGCTGCGCTTCTCCGCAGCGGCGCTGATGTTCTCCACGTCGAGCGCCGGATCGCGCTCGAAGCGAGGGTCACCCGGAAGGATCTCCGCGTCGCTCGGCTCGTCCATGCCCTCGTCGGAGGCACCGCAGCCGGCAAGCCCACAGACCCATAACGACGCGAGCAGGCAGGTCGCCGTTCTGAGGATGTACATCTCACTCCACCCGGAAGGCGGTCTGCGCGGCGGACGGGTTCACGCCATCGAAGCCCATGCCAAGCGCGTTGAAGACGGGCGGGCACTCTGGATCTCCCTCGAACGACATGCAACCGGAGGTGCGATCCGTCTCGCCGTCGACCTGGTGGTCCAGGTCGGACGCGGCATAAAATCTGGCGATATCGAAGACGATGGTGCTCGACTCCGGGTCGACCCCGTCGATGCGTATATCGGCGAGGTTGTCAGCGGCGCACGAGTACCCCTCGCTCACCGTACCCTCGCACTTCGTACCCCCGAGGTGGAAGAAATAGGTCGGGTTCATCGTCGAGATGAGGTCGAGGCGCACGAACTTGTAGCCGCCCTTCCACGACCACCACATACCGGGAATGTTCAGGGGCGCCGGGGCCGTCGCCGCATCGAGGTGGTTCATCTCCGGGGGCAACCCCACGTTGAACCTGACACCGGCGTAATCGCCGGCGGGCGCTGTGCCAATAACCTCGGTCCTCATCTCCGGGCTGCCGGTCTCACAGGAGCCCGTGCCGTCCTCGAAGTCGAGGAACGCGATCTTGTCGCGCTGCCATTGGCCATCCTGCTCGAGCGAGAGGGGCTCCTCGGCGCCGTCACCGTGAACGAGCCGCACGTCGTAGACGTACATGCGAAAATCGAGCGCATTGACCGACGATCCGGTCGTGCCGACTCCATCGAAGGTGTCGGTGCAGGAGAACGTCCTGTCGCCGACCTTGGCGGCGAAGCTCAACGCGAACGTCTTCGAGATGACGTCCTCATCGCTCCCGCCGCATCCGCTCAGAGCCGCGAGACAGGCCACGCCGAGGCACGTGACACGAGCCATTGAACAACTCATCAGGCAACCTTTCAAGCTACGAAGCCACAACGTCGTCACCACCGCACCGGACTGAGCGGAGCTTACTCGAAGCTCGGCTCTCCTACGTGCAGCAAGTTGTCGCACCCTGTGGCCATCCTTCAAGGGGAGTCGACGGCATCCGGGCGAAGAGGTTTCCGCCGTGGCCACTGCGCCGCGGTCATAACGAGATGTCCCTGCTGAGCCTCCTCTCCCATCAACCGGGAAGACGGGTGCACTCACGCGTCGCGCTCCCGGAGCTCGTCGTCGAGGCGCTCGTCGTACTCGTCGCGAGCAGCCGCAAGGGTGCCTCCGGCCGGAGCGGCCTGCGCTGCATTGCTCCGCCACGATCGCAACAGGGCGAAGATCCCGAGGAAGGTCGCTGCGATGGCCAGCAGCAATCCCAGCGCGACCTTGCCGAGCGTGCCTGACGAGGGCGCCGCGCGGAGGCGCTCGCCGTACCGCGCCACGAGGTCGTGCTCGATCGCGTCGGCCGCCTCGCCCCGACGGAGACGCGCATGGATCTCGCGACGAAGATCGCGCGCCACCTCCGATTCGTGGACATCGAGCGTCTGATCCCAGCAACAAGGCGCGAGCAGACGCGCCGCGAGCGCCCTCTCGCCGGGCGCCGGGGTCGAGTCGACGAGCTCGGAGGCGGCCTGGCTGGGCGGCGCGGGCTCGGCCCTGCCGGTGAGCGCCACGCCAGCGAGGGCGACGGCCAGCGTTGCCACGCGGCGCCAGCGCGAGCTCTGGAGCGACCGGAGACCCACCAGTCCGCTTCCCTTTCGCGCGCCGTGGGGGAAGCGGGCCGGGGCATTGGCAGGCCCGTCCTGGTCTCGCTGGATCATCGCGAAACAGGCTAGCGTCGCCCGCTGCCAAGGTCCTGCGACACGATGTCGCGCTTGTCGCAGCGCGGCGATGCGCGCGCCGAAGGCCGGATTACGGCTGCATGGTTCGACGAGGTGCGACACCTTGACGCATTGCTCACCGCCACGGGGATACCGGGGCCTCCTGGCCAAGCGGACAGCGGCCGCTCAGGGGAATGGCTACGGATCCACCCAAGTCCAGACGCGCGAGAAGAGGCACACGTAGATCGTCGCCTCGCCCACTATCTTTACCCCGTCCATGTCCACATCCGGTACCACCGAGAGCTGCACCGCGCTCGCTGGCTTGTGGAAGTCCTGGAGCAGCTGGGCTCGTCGAACGACCAACTCTCGAACGGTCCCAGGATGGTGGATAGGCACGCTCCTCTCCATGCCCAGCGCAAACACGCATGCTTCACCGAGGTGGTACACGCTCGATGGGCTCGCGCCCGCCTCCTTGCGGACGTCCTCGAACCCGGTACGCAGCAGGCCCGCCGCCAAGGCGGCGCTCCACGGGCTCACGTCCGAGCTCGCGCGCGAGCTCGGGCCGCGCGGGCTCTTGACCACGTGGTGGTGCCGGGCTTGACCCTGACCGACAGGGTGAGCGCACAGGTATCACCGGAGCTCGTCGCGCGGCGCGGGAAGGCGTATCCTGTGGGGCGGTTGCTGCGCCCCGAGGAGGTAGCGCCCGCCACCGTCTTCCTGTGCTCCGCGGCGAACACCGCGGTCACCCGGGGAGATCCTCCGCGCGAGCGAGGGCCGGCCGACGTGACGAGGTGTTGAAGGGCGAGCGGGGACCTGCGGGGCGTTCTTCCTAGCAATCGCATCTTTTCGGTCGCTGAAACACGCGCCGCATCGTCCTTGACATCTTCGACCAGATGCGAGATTCCTTACACCTACCCTCGCCAATGCGCGCTGATCCGACGAGCGCGCTGCGTGTTCGCAAGACCCCCCGTAGCCTCACTTTGTGCGGTTCCCCTATGGCAAAGCCGATCTTCGGAATCTGTGACCCCAAGCGCCTGGCGACTCGCTTCATCCGCTCCGCACGCCCGCTGTTCGCGCTCATGGCCGCGATGCTGCCGGTTGCCGCCCTGGCTCACGGCTGCGGCAACGCTGCCGATTCGACCGGCGACCCCAGCGACTTCCAGATCACCATCGAGCTGCCGCCCGACGTCGAAGCTCGCCTGCTCGATCTCGCGGCCGAGCTGGGCGCTGCCGTCTGCGAACGAGGTCGGAACTGCTGCGACGACTACGGGCTCGCGGCGCGCACCGATTGCCTGCAGCTCGGCGGCGAGCTCTTCCTCTTGCGGCTGGTAGAAGCCACAGACCTCGGTGCAAAGGACCCGAGCGAGCTCGACTTCTACATCGACGACGTGATGGCGGAGCATTGCGTGCAAGTCGCGCGCTCCGTCTCGAACAAGTGCGCTTTTACCGACGAGAGCTTGTTCGATTGGGTCGATCCTTGCTCGGATGCCCTCGTTATCTCTCCAAAAGGAGAAACGCCCGACGAGTGCAGCTCGAACCGGACTTGCGTCACCAAGTATGGTCCCGGGCACGGATGTGTCGTGGACAGCTGCCGGCCGATCGTCGAGGTCGAACAGGGCGCCCCCTGCGGGCGGGCCAACGAGGGCGCCACCATCCCTGTCTGCGGGGCTGGCCACCATTGCACGTTCGGCACCTGCGAGCCGAACGTGTCTCTCGGCGAGCCATGTCGCAGCTCCGATGAGTGCGTTCCAGAAGCCTACTGCGATGATGCCGAAAACACGGAGCATACCTGTGCCACGCGCTTGCCGGTCGGTGCTCCATGCGAGTTCGACGAGGATTGCACGGTGGACATGCGTTGCGCGTGCGCGACGTCCGGTTGCGAAGAGAGGCACTGCTTCGAAGCGCGCGACGTCGGCGAGCCCTGCTCCGTGAACGCGGAATGCCCTTTCGGGACCCTCTGTAAGGACGGGATCTGCCATTCACAGAGCATCGGATTCTGCAAGCCGCCGTGAGCTCGTGCGGCGCGGGCGAAGCCCCGCTCGTCTCAGGTGCCAGGAGACGACGCCTGGCACGGGCCCCACCGAGCGACGGAGGTCCTCGCGGCTGTTCGTGGATATGGCCGCACGAGGAACCCCGCAGGCGCCGACATGGCTCGGGGCTGCTCCCCCTCACCGCGCCTCCGCCACCACGAGCGCGCTCTTCCGCCCCACCCGGTACGTCCTCACCGGCTCTCCCCGGACGATCCGGTCATGCTCGCTCCAGCGCGCGGCCTCCCCCTCTGCGGCGCGCCGGGCGGCGCGCTCGGCGAGCCGCTCGGCGATGCGCTCCACCCCGCGGCGGACGTTCGCGCGCTGCGAGCGCTCATCGGCCACGCGCACCGTGATCCCGCTCGGCCGGTGGTGGATCCGGACCGCCGACAGGGTCTTGTTCACGTGCTGCCCTCCCGGCCCGCTCGCGCGGCAGGCCGAGATCTCGAGTTCGCCGAGATCCACGCCCACGCCCTCGCCCGCGCCCACCCCAGCTTCCGCCCCCGCAGCGTGGACCGCCACCCCCGCGAACCACCGCTTGCGCGCCGCCTTCCCCCGCGCCGCGCTCCGCTCGACCAGCGCGTGCGTCCCGAGCTCGCCCTCCAGGCAGCGCCGCGCGTCGCCCTCCACAAGGATCTCGACCGAGGCCGGCGCGTCCTCGTCGCCGTGCAGCGTGACGTCGACCACCGCGAGCCCGCGCTCCTCGCAGAGCGCCTCCATGCGCTCGGCGAGCCGCGCCACGAAGCGCCGCACCTCGATAGGCCCCCTCCCCGCGCTGATCTGCACCCACGACCGGCTCATCGCTTCACCGTGAGCACCGGCACGAGCGGCGCGACCGCCGTCGCCAGGCCGGCCTCGACAAGGCTCTCGATCACCGGCTCGATCGGCTTGTACGCGTCCGGGTGCTCCTCGAGCAGCAGCGCCGGATCGTCGCACACGACGCGGCCGCCGAGCTCCGTGCGGGCGAGCTCGCGCCGCCGGTACCTGGCCGCGATCTTCTCGCGCGCCTCGCTGCGCCCCATCTTGCGGCCGGCGCCGTGCGCGACGGAGCGCAGCCCCGCCTCCGCGTCGCACGAGCGCATCACCCACGACGGCGCGCCGCGCGACCCGAGCACCACGGTGAAGTCGCTGCCCCGGGCAGGCGCCGCGCCCTTGCGGTGCACCCAGGCCAGCTCGCCGCCCACGGCCTCGCGCGCGACGTCGTTGTGGGTGAGGTCGAGCCCGCCCGTGATCGTCGACGCCCGCGAGGCGCCGAGCGCGCGCAGCATCCGGTACGCGAGCAGGAGCCGGTTCGCCCGCGCGAAGCGGCACGCGCCGGCGAGCTCGCCGAGGTACGGCTCGGCCGCGTCCCCCTCGAGCACCGCGCCGCCCCAGCGCTGCCCGAGCGCGCCGCCGAGCCCGCGCGAGCCGGAGTGCGCCAGGACGACGAGCTCCCCCGCGGAGAGGCCGAGGGCCTTCGCCGCCGCAGGGTCCCGCAGCGGGCCGACCCGGGCGACCTCGAGGAAGTGGTTCCCCCCGCCGACCGAGCCGAGCGCGCCCTCGTAGCCCGCGCGGTACGGCGACGCGTCCCCGCTCGGGCGAAGGCCGTCCTCGGGCTCCGCCGCCGCGAGCCGCGCGAGCGCCTCGGGCACGCCGTCGACCTCGGCAAAGCCGCGCGCGCCGCGCTCCCAGACCCGCTCGAACACCTCCCGCGGGTCGCACTCGGCGAGCGGATCGTCATCCATCGCCTGCCGGGCGCGCCGCTCGAGGACGTCCGGCGCCATGCGGCCGATCGACGTCGCGACGAGCCGCACGCCGCAGCCGGCGTCGCCGCCGATGAGCTCGGGGACGACCCGGTCCGCGAAGGCGAAGGCCGCGCCGATGGGGATGCCCCGCCCGGCGTGCAGGTCCGGCATGCCCACGGCGCGGACGCAGCCCGGCAGCGCGGCGACGCGCGCGAGCTGCTGGACGGCGTTGCCCTCGAGCCAGACGTCGTCGCGGGCGACCAGGCGGGCGTGGGCAGGAAGGACTGCGCTGTCGGCGGGGGCTTTCATCGAGATCTCCGGGGCAGGAGGCAAGGGCAGGCGCAAACGCGGATGGGAACAGGAATGCCCATGGGAATGCGCAGGAGACTTGCGTCTTCCATGCCATCGCGCGGCCCGCGGCGGCGCCGGCAGAACGCCTCAAACTGGTGCGTCGCGCACCAGACAAAGTGGTACATCGTGCACCATACCTGGTGTACGGTGCACCAGTGAATCGCCTCCTCCTCACCTGGTCGGACGCGGGCACGCTCGGGCCGGCGCCGGCGCACCACAGCCGCCGGCCCGAGGGCGATCGCGGGCCGGTGCTGCGGCTCCTCGACCAGGAAGAGAGCCGCTACGACGCCATCGTGGTCCTCACCATCCCGGCGGGCGAGGCGCCGTCGCGGGCGCTCGTCGAGCAGGCGCGGGCCCGCGCGCCGCGGATCGAGCTCCGGGTCGTGGACGTCGACGATCCGTCGGACCACGCGAAGCTCTTCCGGGCGCTCGGCAAGCTCTCGGCGCAGCTCAAGCGCGCCTTCCCGCCGGCGGCGTGGGCGACGGACGTCCTGCTCTCGGCCGGCACGCCGCAGGCGCAGACGCTCTGGGTCATCCTGGTGCAGGCGGGGATCCTGCCGGCGCGCATGCTCCAGGTGATCCCGGCGGCGTTCGTGCCGCACCCGCACCCGCGGCCGGTGCGCGAGGTCCGGCTCGATATCGAGGGTTTCCCCGAGATCCGCGCGCTGCGCGAGGAGGTCGTGCGCCTGCGGGCCGAGGCGCGCACGCGCGACACGGTGCTCGTGGGCGAGAGCGAGCCGATGCGCTTCCTCCGCGCCCGCATCGCCCGGGTCGCCGCGACCGACGTGCCCGTGCTGATCGTCGGCGAGACCGGGACGGGAAAAGAGCTCGCGGCCAGGGCGATCCACGAGCACAGCCCGCGCGCGAGAGGGCCGTTCATCGCGGAGAACTGCAGCGTCTTCGCCGAGGGCGTGCTCGCGAGCGAGCTGTTCGGCCACGAGGCGGGGGCCTTCACCGGGGCCGCGGGGCGGCGGCGCGGCGTCTTCGAGCAGGCGCACGGCGGGACGCTGTTCCTCGACGAGATCGGCGAGCTGTCGCCGCGGGTGCAGGCGTCGCTGCTGCGCGTGCTTCAGGACGGGACGCTGCGGCGGGTGGGCGGCGAGGCGAAGATCGAGCTGGACGTCCGCGTCCTCGCCGCCACCCACCGCGATCTCGCGGCGATGGTCGAGGAAGGGACGTTCCGCGAGGATCTGTATTACCGCCTGCGCGGCGCGATCATCGAGGTTCCCCCGCTCCGTGCGCGGGGTGGCGACATCGAGGTGCTCGTCGGCGCGTTCCTCGACGAGGTGCAGTCGCGGCGCAAGGGGCGCGGGCTCGAGGTGACACGCGAGGCGCTGAGGAGCCTTTACCAGCACGCCTGGCCAGGCAACGTGCGCGAGCTGCGCGCGGAGGTGCAGCGGTGGGGCGTGTTCTGCGAGCACACGGTCGACGTGGGCGATCTCGCGCCGGAGATCGCGTCGCCGGCGGCGCGGCCGGCGAGCGGCGGCGCAGGCGGGATCGCGCGAGCGACGGATTCGGAGGCAGGCGGCGACGAGGTCGCGCCGCTCGCGGAGGCCGTGGCGTCGGCCGAGCGCGCCGCGATCGGGCGCGCGCTCGAGGTGCACCAGGGCAACCTCTCGCGCGCAGCGCGCGCGCTCGGCATCGACAGGAACACCCTGAAGCGCAAGATGGCGGCCTATCGCCTCGGCAAGGGTGCGCCTGCGCGCTCGACGATCCGAAGAAGCTGAAGCTGCCGCCGCTGGCGAAGAAACAGAAGAAGAAGACGAACGACCGCTGACGGGGCGAACGGCGCCCGGGCCGCCGGCGCCAGCAGCAATGTCCTCGATGTCCCGAGGCTGGGCGCCCGAAGGCGCTCGAAGCCCGGAGAGCCGATGCCTACGCCAGGTGCACCCACGAGCGCGCGCGCCTGGTTCACCCCTTGCATTGCCCACTCGAGCAAGCTGGGAGGTCGTGCGAATGCTGGCGCTCACATACCATGGGCCGAAGAACGTCCGCGTCGAGGAAAACCCGGAGCCTCGGGTTCAACATCCGAACGACGTGGTCCTGCGCGTGAGTCGCGCCACGATCTGCGGCTCGGATCTGCACCTCTATCATGGCTACGTGCCTGACACGCGCGTGGGGACCATCTTCGGCCATGAGTTCACCGGCGTCGTGGAGGAGCTCGGGGCCTCGGTGCAGACGCTGAAGCGCGGCGACCGCGTCGTGGTGCCGTTCAACATCGCCTGCGGGACGTGCTTCTTCTGCCAGCGAGAGCGCACCTCCGCCTGCGAGAACACGAACCCGCTCACCACGCTCGCCAGCGGGATCTTCGGTTATTCACACACCACCGGCGGCTACCAGGGGGGCCAGGCCGAGCGCGTCCGCGTCCCCTTCGCCGACGTCGGCCCCATGAAGATCCCCGACGACCTCTCGGACGAGGACGCGCTCTTTCTCTCGGATATCCTCCCCACGGGGTACCAGGCCGCGGAGATGGGGGACATCAGCCCCGCGGACACCGTGGCCGTCTTCGGCTGCGGGCCCGTGGGCCTCGTGGCCCAGCGGTGCGCATGGCTCCTCGGCGCGCGCCGGGTCATCGCCGTCGATTCGGTCGGTTACCGACTCGATTTCGCGCGCCGGCACAACAAGGCAGAGACGCTCGATTTCAGCGAGACCCCGGATGTCGTGTCCGCGCTCCGGGATATGACCGACGGCCGCGGGCCGGATGTCTGCATCGAGGCGGTCGGCCTCGAGGCGAACGGCTCGGCGCTGCACGACGTGCTGGGCAAGGCGCTCAAGCTCGAGGCCGGGTCGCCCGTCGCCCTCAACTGGGCAATCCAGTCGGTCCGCCGCGGCGGGAGGGTCTCGATCGTCGGCGTCTATGGGCCGCCGTGGAACCTCCTCGACGTGGGCGCGGCCATGAACAAGGGCCTGACCATCAAGACAGGGCAGTGCGACGTGAAGCGGTACATGCCCCGCCTGCTCGAGCACATCCGCAGCGGGAACATCGACCCGAGGGCGCTCATCACCCACCGCGCCCCGCTCGAGGCGGCCGCGGAGATGTACCGGGTGTTCGCGGCGAGGACCGACGGGATCCTCAAATGCGTGCTCGTTCCGCGGGGGGCCAAGTGAGCTCTGCCATCGAGGAGGAGGCGATCATGGAAGCCGAGAGCGTGCTGCCGAGGGAGCTGCCGTACTGGGGAGTCGACCTTTGCCTCGAGGACAGGCCAGGCGTCCCGAGGGAGGTGCCGCCGCGCCTCCTGGAGAGCGCGCACTGGCTCGAGCCCGAGCAGCAGCCGATCGAGGGGCCGCTGCTCAGGCACCCCGGGCGCGCCCGCCCGACACCGGTGTTCAGCACGGCATTGCCGCCGAGAGGAGCGAGCGGCGCGCTGCGCCGCATCGCCTACAAGGTCCCGGATCACCGGCTCTCCCACTGGGTCGCGCTGTTCATCGCGGATCGGGTCGACGTGATCGAGAGCCTCCCTCTCCTGTTGAAGAGGCGGGCCGTCAGGGCAGTCAAGCCCAGGCGCACGGCGTCACAGCGCGCGTGACGAAAGGCGTGCTCGCGCCGATCCAGCGTGGCACACGCGATGCCGGATCGGGACCAGGGCCCCCGGGCCATGGCGAGACGCGAGGAGCCGAGCGCATGCGCACTGGATGGATGGAAGCTGAAGGCCAGGAGAGCTCGGGCGTGCGGCGCGTGATGTCCGGCGCCGCCGAGCAGGCGGCATGAACGCCGCCGACGCGCTCGTGCTCTTCGGAGCGACAGGCGACCTGGCCTTCAAGAAGATCTTCCCGGCGCTGGCCGGGCTGATCCGCCGCCGCAGGCTGGAGGTGCCGATCGTCGGCGTGGCCAAGAGCCCGTGGGGCCTCGATCAGCTCTGCGCCCGCGTCCGCGAGAGCCTCGAGCGGGCGGGCGCGTTCGAGGCCGGCGTGTACCGCGAGCTGTGCGCGCGGCTCTCGTACGTGAGCGGGGATTACGCCGATCCGGCGACGTTCCACCGCCTCCGCGAGCGGCTCGGCACCTCCCAGCGGCCGCTCCACTACATGGCCGTGCCGCCCGACCTGTTCGAAGAGGTCGTCAAGGCGCTCGACCGCTCCGGGTGCGTGCGGCGAGGGCGGCTCGTCGTCGAGAAGCCGTTCGGCCACGATCTGGAGTCCGCTCGGGCGCTCTACCGCACGCTCGCGAGCGTCTTTCCGGAAGAGGAGATCTTCCGGATCGACCACTTCCTCGGCAAAGAGCCTGTCCAGAACATCGTTTACTTCCGCTTCGCGAACGCGCTGCTCGAGCCGGTCTGGAACTCCCACCATGTCGAGAGCGTCCAGATCACCATGGCCGAGCGGTTCGGCATCGAGGGCCGCGGCCGGTTCTACGACGCCACCGGGTGCATCCGCGACGTCCTGCAAAACCATCTCCTGCAGGTGGTCGCGTGCCTCGCCATGGATCCACCGCCGTCCGGGGACGCGGACGCCGTGCGCGCGGAGCGCGTCCGGCTGCTGCGGGCCATCACGCCGCTCGATCCGGCGCACGTCGTCCGCGGTCAATACGACGGGTACCGCGGCGAGCCGGGCGTCGCGCCAGGGTCGCAGGTCGAGACGTTCTGCGCCGCGCGGCTACGCATCCACACCTGGCGCTGGGCGGGCGTGCCGTTCTGCATCCGCGCCGGCAAGCGCCTCGCGGTCACGGCGACCGAGGTGCTCGTCCTGCTGCGGCGGCCTCCGCACGCCGTGTTCGAGGATGTCGGGCGCGGGGCTCCCGACTACGTGCGCATCCGGCTCGCCCCGGCGCCGGAGCTCGCCGTCGGCGTGCGGATCAAGGCGCCCGGCGAGCTGATGGCCGGACAGCCGACCGAGCTGCTCGTGGCGAGCGACCTGTCCGAGGCGCTGGGGCCCTACGAGCGGCTCCTCGGCGATGCGCTCGCCGGCGATCCGACCCTGTTCGCGAGCCAGGCCGAAGTGGAGGCGCAATGGGCCGTTGTCGATCCGGTGCTGGACCAGGCGACTCTGCTCTCGCCCTATGAGCCGGGCAGCTGGGGCCCAGCCGAAGCCGACCGCCTCGCCGCCGACCTCGGCGGGTGGCGGACGCCCGCCCTGGCCCCCCCGGTGGCGAGGAGAGCCGCATGACCGGGATTCGCGTGCTGCTCGCCGACGTGGACGGCGCGCTCCTCACGCCCGACGGCGTGCTCACCCCCAGGGCGGAGCAGGCCGTGAGTCGGCTCCGCGACGCCGGGATCGACCTCGCGCTGATGAGCAGGCGCTCGCCGCGCGGCCTGCGCGTCCTGCTCGGGCGGCTGGGGATCACGACGCCGGTCGCCGCGTTCGGCGGCGCCATGCTGGTGCGGCCGGATCTCTCGGTGATCGAGCAGCACCCGCTGGACAACGGCGCGGCCGCGGTCGTCATCGCGACCCTGGAGCGGCACGGCGCCGCGGTCTGGGTCTACCAGGGCGACGACTGGCTGGTGCGCCGCGCCGACGCGCCGCACGTCGCGCGCGAGCAGGAGGTCGCGCAGTGTGTCCCCAGGGTCGTCGAGCGCTGGGAAGGCGTCGTGGACAGCGCGGTCAAGATCGTCGGTGTCAGCGACGACGCCGAGGTGCTCGAGCGCGGCGAGTCGGACCTCCGGGGGGCCTGCGCGTTCTTCTCGGCGTCACGCCCCGTGCCCCATTGCATCGAGGTGATGCACCCGCGGGCCAACTCCGGAGAGGTCGCGAGGGCCCTCTCGGCGCGCCTCGGCCTCCCCGGCGCGGCCATGGCCGCGATCGGCGAGCTGCCCGATCATGTGCTCATGTTCCGGGAGAGCGGGCTCAGCATCGCCATGGGGCAGGCGCGCGCCGTCGTGCAGCGGCAAGCCCACTTCATCACGCTGTCGAACGCCGACGAGGGCTTCGCGCACGCCGTGGAGACCTGGCTGCTCGCCACGAGCGGTGGCGGCCAGTGAGGAACGAGCGTCAGGCGCGGTCGCCAGCCCGGGGCGCCTGTCACATGCTGGCCACCGGCCGCTGTCGCGCGCTGGTCCCGATCAGCAACATCGACGTGCCGCTGACGAGGACGTTGACGCCGACGAGCAGCCCGATCGCCCACGCCGCGGTGCTCGGCCAGCGCCACCAGATCAGGACCCCGAGCGCCAGCGCGAGCAGCCCGTCGAACAGGAGCCAGCCCCAGGCGGGCATCTCGCGATGCTGGAGCGCGCGGACGATCTTGAGGAAGCCTTCCGCGAAGAAGAAGGCCGCGAGGATCAAGGTCAGCGTGACCGTGCCCGTCAGCGGGAAGGCCACGATCAGGACGCCCGCGGCGATCTGGAGCAGGGCGCTCGCGAGCGACCAGCCGGCGTTGGCCCATTGCCGGTGCTGGATGGCGTGGAGGCCCTGAAAGAGGCCGCTCGCCACCAGCACGGCCCCGATGGCGACCGCCGTGACCAGCGAGGCGATCACGGGCATGAGGATCGCGAGCGCGCCAAGCACCAGAAGGGCGATGCCGAGCCCGATGAACGAGCCGCGGTTCTCCCGCAAGGTATGAGGCTCGACCAGCTGCAATCCGAAGCTCGTCGTATGAACAGGGTCCTCCCAGCGATCAGCCATGTGTGCACCCTCCTCTTCCCGGAGCTGGAGTTTCGCCGTAACCGCAACCGCCAATGGAAGCCCAGCGCCTCACCGGCGTGACCGCTCGCCGCAACGAGCGCCACGCGCTCCGCCGAGAGCGCATGAGCCGGGCGGGGCACGGCAGGGGTCGGGCCACGGCGAACAAGGTGCCGCCCCCGAGCGGTGTCAAGTGACTCCCGGGCGGCCGGCCTCGCGCGCCCGTGACCGGGTTGCTCACCCCCTCACGCCGGTGGATGGCGGGCGGCCCTCTCCGCGGCGCGGTTCTACCAGCGATCCGCGCGGCCGGGCCGCTCGGCCGGCGAGCCAGCGCAGGAGCGCCCGCCCGCGCTCACTCGTACCACGTCGGCACGATCTCCCGCACCTCGGGCAGCGCGGCGATACGACAGACCTGGTCCCATGCCGCGTCATCGAGCGCGCCATGGCGCGCCGTGCACTCGGCGTCTCCCGTGGGGAAGAAATACAGGGTCTCTGCGGGCACATCGCACCTGGCGCGCCCCCTCGACGAGCCGGCCCGGATCGCGGGCGCGATGCCCCGCGCGCGCGCGAGGAGCGCCGCGTCGTCCGACGGCAGGCAGAACTCCAGGGATCCATCGTTCACGCACCCCGTTTCCCGGGTGAACGCGAGCTTCTGGGTCGGGCACGACGGCGCGGGGGGCGGAGGCCCCTCGACGACCCCGTCCCCCGGCGTGGACGGCGGCGCCGACGTGCAGCTCGCCAAGCACGCTATCAGCCAATGAGAGATCGCGAATCGTCGCATGATTCCACTCCCCGTGTGCTCCGGCGGCGCACCTGCAGCCGATATCGCATGGACGCTGGACCTGTCAACCCGGAGGTCCTGCAGTTTGGGCTTGACGTCTCCAGGACGCTTGGGTGTGCTTTCCCCCGGCCTCCGCGAGCTTCAACCTCGACGACCTCGGGCTGGTGCAAAAATGAACGTGCGACTCCTTCTCTCGCTGTCCGCGCTGGGCGCGCCGCTGCTCGTCGCGACGAGCGGCTGGGCCAAGGACTACTACGTGGCCCCGGCCCCCGCCGGCAACGACGACAACGCCGGCACCGAAGGCGCGCCGTTCGCGTCGATGGCCAAAGCGCAAAGCGTAGCCATGGCCGGCGACGTCGTCTACTTCAAAGGCGGCACGTACACGTACACGAAGGGCACCACCACCTGCTCGAGCGGGACGGCGATCATCAGCGGCGTGGTGCTGAACAAGAGCGGGAGCGCCGGCAATCCGATCAAGTACTGGGCCGCGCCCGGCGAGAAGCCCGTCTTCGATTTCGACGGCATCAAGGATTCCTGCCGTATCAAGGGCATCCTCGTCTCCGGGAATTACATTCACCTCAAGGGGCTCGAGATCAAGGGCGTTCGCCAGAACAACAACCTGAACCACGAGTCCTGGGGCGTGTGGAACCAGGGCAGCAACAACATCTTCGAAGCGCTCGACGTCCACCACATCATGGGCGCGGGCATCTTCATCCAGCGTGGCAGCAACAACCTCGTGCTCAACTGCGACTCGCACGACAACTTCGACGAGCTCACGTCGAACGGCGCAGGCGAGAGCGCGGACGGCTTCGGCTGTCACGTCGGCGCCCGGGAGACCGGCAATGTCTTCCGAGGCTGCCGCGCCTGGTGGAACGCGGACGACGGCTACGATTTCATCAACTCCGGCGCCGCCTGCCTCGTCGAGCGCTCGTGGGCCTGGTACAACGGCTACAAGCCGGGGACGCAGACCGGCATCGGCAACGGCAACGGCTTCAAGGGCGGCGGCTACGGCGCCGATCCGGCGAGGTTTCCGGCCGAGCCCGCGGCGCACACGGTGCAGAGCTGCCTCGCCGCCTTCAACAGGGCGGCAGGGTTTTACGCGAACCACCACCCGAGCACGCTCTACTTCTACAACAACACGTCGTACGGGAATCGCCCCGACTTCAACATGCTCGGGATGGATTCGAACGGGAACGACATCACCGTCGGGGTTTACCGGAACAACCTGGCGTTCGGCGGGACGCTGTTCTCGAACCGCAACGGCGCCGACGACGCGAACAACTCCTGGACGGCGGGGGGTGTCACGGTCTCGGACGCGGACTTTCAGAATCCGTCCGAAATGGGGCTGGACGCTCCGCGACAGGCCGACGGCAGCTTGCCCGTGCTCACGAATTTCCGCCTCGCGCCGGAAAGCGACGCCATCGACAAGGGCGTCGACGTCGGGCTGCCCTACGCGGGCTCCGCTCCGGATTTTGGCTGCTTCGAGGCGGGGCTGGCCGAGACCGAGACCGCCGGGGCTTCCGGCACCGGCGGAGCGGGGAGCGGTGGCTCGGGCGGCGGCGGTACCGCGGATACGGGGTCGGGCGGCGCGAGCGCAAGCGCAAGCGGAGGAGCGGTAAGCGGCGGCGCAGCCAGCGGCGGCGCAACCAGCGGCGGCACGACGAGCGTCGGTAGCGGCGGAACCCTGGGCGCGGGCGGCGATGGCGCCGATCCGAGCACGAGCAGCGCCGACGACTCGGCCGGCTGCGCGTGCAGCACGCCTGGCGGCCACCGGCCGGATGCAGCGGGCTTTGCGCTCCTCAACCTCGTGCTCTGGTGCTTCAGGGCGCGCCGGAAGCGCCGAGTCCCTGCAAGTGGGTGAGCGCTGGGAGACGGATCGGGGTGGCGCGCCCACGTGGAGGCGCGCCGGCGAGGACGGCGCTCAGCCAAAGACAGCGACGTTGTTCTTCACCATCAGGGCCTGGACGTAGGGTCCGAGGTACTGCTCGGGGATCTGCCACGATTGGACGATCTGGTTGAGCATCTGCTGCTCGGCGGGGGCGAGGTGCCCGTCTCCCATCGCGAGGTCGGCCGCGTTGGAGCCGCGTGCCCTGGCGTCGGGGCACACGGAGGGCGCACGGAGACGAGAGAGTTCAGGTCGATGCCCGTAAGGGCGGCGTAGGCGGTCTCGCTTGGCCGCACAGGTCGCGCGCGGTCGGTAGGTGGGGGGCGACAACGCCGAGCTCGCCGACGCGATCCTCGACCCAGCGACGCACCGGACGCGACTTGAGTCGCAGGCTCGATCGCAGCACGGACATAACCACGGCTCAGATCACCGTTGACGCCGCCCTTCCGGTGCGAGAACGGATGCGCCAATTTAGAAAAGGGAGGAAGCACGGGAGACGGCTTGAAGAAGGCGAGCGCACTCGTGCTGTGCGGCGGATTCGTGATGGTGCTCGCGTCGGCATGCGACTTGTCCTACACCTGCGACACAGTGGAGCCGGGAAGCGCGGGTGCTGGATACCCGACAGAATCCGCAGGGGCGGGAGACTACCCCAGCAACGGCGAAGAAGACGAGCCGGAAGACGACGATGTGGGCAGCGCACAGCTTGCGATGGCGGGGGGTGCTCGCCGAGCAAGTCATGTACCGACATGTACGACGCTTGCTGGGATAAGGGTAGACCTTGCACGCGAGAAATCGAGTTCGGCAGGACTCTATGCGACATCTGTCGTGACGACTGTTACGACAAACGAGACTACTCCTGGGGCGAGTGCGATAAGTGCGGGTTTTATTGAACATGACGGACCTCACCTCCCTTCACAGAGCGACGCACGTCGCCTTCGATGCACGGACGACAGAACGCCTACTGCAGCTCGGAGCTACCAACGTCGTGCGTGCGGCCGATCGTCTTATCGTCGGACCTAACCGGCGGGATACCCTTGAACACGCTCGGGTGCGTGAAGAGTTGTGGAACTCTGATGAGAAGTGGGACCGGCTCTATTCGCCGGAGGTCCGTTGGAAGCCGCCCGTTATCCTGTGGGCGTCAGTGAGCTTACACGAGCGGGTGAACTTATGGAGGACTTGTAGCTGGTTGCGGCACCTGGGGATCCAGCGCAGTGACGTTCTCATCGCCGAGTTCGATTTTGTGTCAAGCACAATAGAAAGCTCTCCAGAACCATCAAGCGTTCCGCCCTTCAACTGCTCCGCGTCGGTCGCTCACTACCCTGATGAGGTGCTCCTGGATCGTCTCGACAAGGCGTGCCCTTGGCCAGCGGAACGCTACGATTGTGCCATTCACCTCTGGGAAAGCTACGCCGGTGAGAACCCGATGCCCTTCGTCGACAGCTGCATCGCCGGTGGCGAAGGCTTCCCAGAACTTGCTCCTCTGTGGGCGTTTCTCTCTTGCTTCTTTCCAAGGAAGACCACTGAAGGAGCCCTGCTCCTCAGCCGATTCGACGAACTGCTTCTCACTCTTTTGTCGGCGGAGTGGCAGACTCCGGTGGCCGTGGCCGTCCACAAATCACAAACGGGTATGAATTTGTGGCGGCTTCTCTCCTGTACAGGTGACCTGTTCTTAGGACGCCGATTGGAGCACTGGGCAGGCCACGAGTCGAGCGCGTTCGTAGAGCGCGCACCCGGCCCGAGGCCCGACATCCCAATGAAGTCGTTCGTCTATCGCCTCACCGAACGCGGGATGCGGCTCCGAGACAAGGGGCTCGTTCAGCTCTCGGACGCGCCACGCCTGCCCGTCGCCGGGACCGATGCGTACTCGCCTTCGGCCCCCTGGGTGCTGCTTGAAGACGGTCGGCTCGCTTGGCTGTGAGGGATAGCAGCGGCTCCGGCCAGAGCCGCCTCACCGGCTGCGCGGAGCGGGGCAACGTCGAGGGAAGCTCCGCCGGCTGCTTCTCCTCGGCGTCGGGTTCGGGCGCTTCGACAGATGGTTAATTCCGCCAAGCCGACCCATCGCCGCCTTTACGCTCGATCCGCTGCATGAGCCACGCGCGCAGCGCGGTATTACCGCGCACTCTCGTTGATGCCGAAGCTCCTCTTATCGAGCATCCTTCTTGATGGCGAGGAGCCCTGCCCGGCGAAGCTGGCCATCATGGAGCGTGCTCGCTCCGCACGGACAACGAGGGCGATGGCGTCCGGAGAGTGGCGGCGCCGTGCAATCCGGTTAGCTGATCAAAATTCTCACCACGGGCCCCTCCCAGCACATTCGCGTCGGCCGAAGACGCCGCTGATGCCCGATCTCGGCCCCTTCCGTTCAACCATCGAAGATTTCTAGCTATCGTTGCTCGCACGCCCAACTCACGACGGGGTAGGTCCACCCGAGGAGCGGAGCAGCGGCGCGGGGCCGGCCACAAAAGGTCCGGCGCCGCGTGGCCCCCGCGGGGATCGTCGGCGACAGCGCCGTCACCGGCTGGACCACGCTGCGCAGATGGGTGCGCGATGTCGCGCAACGACGCCTCTTTGCTGAAGCCCCGGACCCCGTTCCACCCGCTTCGCTCCGTCAGCGCGCAGGCCGCGCCGCGGTAGCGGTTGCGGCGAGCGCGGACCCGACGACCCGGGCGCTGCCGATCGAGCACCGCGCCTTCTTCGGCGCCGCGCCCGCGGCGTACGTGTCCGTTCTCCCCCTTTAGGGGGACACGGGACACGATGCTCACGGCGTGTCCAGGACACGTCAGGACACCTCGGGACACGGGACACGTTCGCGGCGAGAGAGGTCGGCGCCCTCATGGTCGGCGGAGTCGCTCTGCACCTCGACCTCGACCCCGGCGGAGCTAGGCCGCGAGGTGCGCTGACACTTCGCCCTGACGATTCGATCGCACAAATCCTTGGTTTCCAGGCATTTCAGCGCGCTGTTCGTCCCATCCCGTGAGGGAAGTCGTCGCGCGTGCACTGGATGACGAGCGCGGAGACCGGCACCTCGGGCAGCTCTCGCCGGACGTCGCAGCGGAACATCATCTCGGCGAACTTTCAGGCGAGTGCGGGGCCATCGAGCAGATCCCGCAAGTGTCCCTCGTGCACATCGCGAATAGTTCAAGCCGGCTTGTCGCGGAGCGCGAGCCCGATCCCGACCGCGGCCGCGCCGATCACGAACGGCAGGACGCCCATCGAGGCGCCGATGTTCACGCACTGATTGGCCTCCTCCGTGCCAGCGCGCCGGATTATCTCTCGCTGCGTGGCGTCGATCTCGATGCCCGAATAGCCGAGCGCCGCTTCCACGCGGGCGATTCCGATGGATCGGCCGAGCAGCCCCACCGAGACGGCGCTGAGCCCCAGCAGCACGGCGATGGCGCCCGGGATCCAGGCCATGCCGCGCGCCTTCGTCGCCAGCATCCCCGCCCCCGCAAGGCCGATCGCGATGCCGGCTATCCCGGCCAGGAGGGCGAGCCACGCCGCCCACCCGCACGCCGTGAACGCTTCCAACACGCTCTGCATGCTGCCCCATTAACGCAGCGCTGGCGCAGAGGGAAGCATCGGGTTCACCGCATGGAACGCCTCGCTCACCCTACCGGCATCGGTTCATCCGCGGAGTCGGGCCCGCCAAGCTCCACGCGCGCACAGTGAGCGCGACGATCATCCCCGATTCATGCCGGGAGTCCACGCCGACCCAGATATCGAAGGCGGCTCAGGTCTGCGTGGAAGAACACCCGCTGGATCTTCCCGTCGGCCACCGCGAGCAGCAGCGCGGCGAAGGGTCGATCCCCGGCCCAGAACACGACTGCCGGTTGCCCGTTGAGCTCGTGCTCTTCGACCTGAAGCTCGCCTTTCCGCGCCGCCGTCGTCGCGGCCACGAACGCCGCGATGCGCGCCGCTCCGGCCAGCGGCCGCGGCAGGTTGCGCTGCCGCCCGACGGCGCGGCCCTCCGCCCCTCCGTCGGTGATCATGATCGCGTCCTCCGCAAGGAGCTCCACGAGCGCCCGCGTGTCCCCGGCCGAAGCGGCGTTCAAGAACGCTCGGAGCAGCCGCCGGTGCTCGTCGGGCCGCGCCATCAGGACGCGCCGCTCCATGGCGATGTGCTGGCGCGCGCGCTCGAGCAGCTTGCGGCACGCCGCCGCGTTGTTGCCGACCAGCGCTGCGATCTCCTGGTGCTCGAAGTCGAACACGTCGTGGAGCAGGAGCACGGCGCGCTCCGCAGGCGTCAAGCGCTGGAGCATCACCAGGAATGCCATGGACACCTCCTCGATCCGCTCGACGCGCGATATCCCTCCTTCGTCGAGATCCACGGGCTCTGGCAGCCTGTCGGCGCGGCTCTCTTCGCGCCGCGCCCTGGCGGAGTCGAGCTCGCTCAGGCACAGGCGTGTGACCACCGTCGTCAGGTACGCCTTCGGAGAGCTCGCCTCGACCTCGTGGCCTTCCCAGCGAAGCCAGGCCTCCTGCACCATGTCCTCGGCGCGCCCCATGTCGCCGAGCATGCGGTACGCGAGCACGACGAGGTCCCGACGACACGATTCGAACGCGGCGAGCCGGCGCGCTGCGGAGCTCGTCGTCATCGGAAGGATCTCGCATCCATGAGCCCGGTGTTCAAGGTGACCGCCGCCTGGCGAGCCCGACGACCTCCCGCGCGTGGGTGCGTTGCTCGACACAATCCAGCAAGAACGCCGCGACCGCACGGAACGACATGACCGCGGCGCCCGCTGGGAGCGCCTCAGCTTCACTCCGGTAGCCCTCGTCGCGCGCGTCGACCAGCCGAGGCGGCCTCGCGATCGTGAAGTTGCAGCCGCTCGCCCGGACGACGGTCTCCATCGCGACGAGATCGCGCAGGTGGTGCGTGAGGAGCCGGCGGAACAGGGCGAAGCGGAGACCTTTCTCCGGGAACAGGAGCGCAGCCGACACGACGGCGATGCGCTCCACCCCCGCCGTCGTCATCGCGGCCACGGTGCTGGCGGCGCACTCCGCGAGCAACGTGCTCGGCCGAAACGCCTCGCGCGCGGGCGGGCCGAGCGCCGAGAGCACAGCGTCGTGCCCGGCGAGGGCGCGCGCGAGCTGCTCGACCTGCAGCGGGTCGCCCTGGACGACGGTCAGCGCGCCGTCGCAGCGCGCGATCTTGTGCGGGGATCGAACGAAGGCGGTCAGACGATGGCCTCTCGCGAGGCCAAGGTCGAGGATGTGTTTGCCGGTCTTGCCGGTCGCGCCGAGTACGAGGAGTCGCATGTCATCGTGAAGACCGGATAGGCGGTGAAGATGTGACGAGGATCGTGCATTTTTCAGGAGAGGGAGCGCCCCCTCGGCACCTCGGCTTCCTTCGGCCTGCCCATCCTCCACGCTGACATCGCCACCGGCCGAGCGGCGGCAGCGCGGAGAGTCGCCTCTCCTGTCGCACGCGGCGTCCACCTGACGTGGAGCAGAGCCCCCCACCCCGCGAGTCTTCGCCTCCCGCTGACCACAGGAGGCGCCGGCGCCAGCGCCCGGCACGGGACCGCTGCGATTCCGCCCCGATTCCCACGAGGCAGCGCTCCGGCTACGCTCCGCGCTCCGAGGTGCACCCGATGAAGGTTTGGCGAATCGAACGCATGATCGTGATTCCAACAGCGTTCTGCGCTGCGGCGTGCGCCGCTCCAGGCCCGAACGAAGGACCGCTCGCGGCCGCGCGCGCGGCGCTCACCGTCACCGAGGACCAGAAGCTGACCGAGGAGACTCCGGCCCTCCAGCGTGTGTTCGGATTCGCGGTCGCGGGCAGCGGCGACACGGCGCTGATCGGAGCGCCGGACGAGAACAGCCTGACCCGCGGCGCTGCGCACGTCTACACCGTGACCGGCGGGGCCGCGACGCTCGACGCCACGCTCGTGCCCAGCGACGGCGAAAACGGCATGGTGTTCGGCCGTCAGGTGGCCCTCGGCGGCGATACCGCTGCCGTCATGGCCAGCGCCAACTACGAGGTGCGGCCGTACGAAGAGCGCGTCTATGTGTTTGCCCGGAGCGACGGCGCCTGGTCGGAGCAAGCGAAGCTGACCGTCCCCGAGGATCCGGCGTTGAGCTTCTCGAGGATGGCGGTCGACGTCGGTGGG
Organism: Sorangium sp. So ce327; assembly: GCF_051530205.1. Taxonomy (NCBI): domain Bacteria; kingdom Pseudomonadati; phylum Myxococcota; order Polyangiales; family Polyangiaceae; genus Sorangium; species Sorangium sp. So ce327. The sequence goes on from NZ_CP150330.1 coordinate 10,257,341, forward strand.
GACACGGTCGTCGCGAGCACGGTGGGAGAGGACATCGACATCGTGCTGGGCAAGGCATTTGCGTTCACGAGGACGGGCGACGCGTGGTCGCCGCGGGTGGAGCTCGTGCCTCAGGACAGCCCTCGGGGCTTCGGCTGGTCGGTCGCCGTGTCGGGTGACACGGCGATCGTGGGCGCGGCAGCGGATTCGCCCGAAGGCAGCGAGTTCGCCGGCTCGGCCTACGTGTTCGTGCGTGATGGGGGCAGCTGGACGCAACAGGCGAAGCTCCTGCCGCATGACATGAGCGCCCGTGCGTCCTTCGGCTTCTCGGTCGATCTCGCCGGGGACACCGCGGCGATCGGAGCCAAGAGCGCGGTGTACATCTATACGCGGAGCGGCGGCGCCTGGACCGAGCAGGCGAAGCTCGTGCCCGCCTTGAGAGGGAGCGAGGCAACAGGGGTGCAGCTCCTGGACAACGCCGTGGTCGCCGGGTTCGTCGGCGTGGCTGACAACAAGGGGATCGTGTCCGTGTTTCACGGAGGAGAAGGAACATGGACGGAGGCGCGAACGCTCGCGCCGTCGGATGGGCAAACGCTGGACTTTTTCGGGTGGAGCACGGGATACGCTGGCGGGAGCGTGATCGTCGGGGCGCCGTACCACAGCGCCCCTCTGAACCGAAGCGGCGCGGCCTATGTGTACGCGCTGCCGTCCCTGGACGGCGCGGCGTGCGTGGCCGACACCGATTGCCTGAGCGGCTCCTGCGAGGCCGGCCAGTGCGCGCCCGAGGGCAGCAGCGGCGCGGGCGGCGGCGGCGGCGCTGGCGGTGAGGCCGGCGGCGGCGGCGCGAGCAGCACTGTTGCGGGCGGCGGCGGCGCTGGCGGTGAGGCCGGCGGCGGCGGCGCGAGCAGCACTGTTGCGGGCGGCGGCGGCTCTGGCGGTGAGGCGGGCAGCGGCGGCTCTGGCGGTGAGGCGGGCAGCGGCGGCGCTGGCGGTGAGGCCGGCGGCGACGCGAGCAGCACGGTTGCGGGCGGCGGCGGCTCTGGCGGTGAGGCCGGCGGCGACGCGAGCAGCAGTGTTGCGGGCGGCGGCGGGAACGCGGGCAGTAGCACGGCGTCGGCTGGTACGGGCAGTCCTGGGACCGACGTCGGCGGGGGTGGCGGCTGCCGCATTGGCGGTCCAGGTCAGCCGACGCGCAGCGCTTCCACCCTCATGGCCTTCGCCCTCGCGCTGGCCGTCTTGCCGGCAAGGCGCCTCCGCGATGCGCGCCGCCGGCGGCTGGCGGCCCGGGATACGGCCCTCCCGGCCTGACACCGCAGCTCGCCCGCTGCGGGCCCTTGCCGGTCGGGATCGCCTCGCCCATGTTCCCGGCCACAAGGCCGTGTCGCGCCGCCGAGCCCGGGCGGCCGTGCCTCTCCGCGTCGCCAGCTCGTCGAGAGACCATGGACGCCTCTATCCCTGGAGTCCCAGCACCGGGCGAGATCCTCGCAGAGAGGTATCGGGTCGAGCGTGTGCTCGGGCGCGGCGGGATGGGCGTGGTCCTCGCCGCGGAGCACGTGGCGCTGAGACAGCCGGTCGCGCTGAAGCTGCTGCTCCCCGGCTGCATGCGCACGGCCGACGCCGTGGAGCGCTTCCTGCGCGAGGCCCGCGCCGCCGCGTCGCTCCAGGACAGGCACGTGGTGCGCGTGCTCGACGCCGGCCTGCTCGACGCAGGCACGCCGTACCTGGTCATGGAGCGCCTGACGGGGCTCGATCTCCGGGAGGTGCTCGGCGCGCGCGATCACCTCCCCGTCGCCGAGGCGGTCGACCTCGTCTTGCAGGCGTGCGAGGCGATCGCCGAGGCCCACGCGCACGGGATCGTCCACCGCGATCTGAAGCCGGCCAATCTGTTCCTGGCGAGGGACGAGCACGGGTCGGCGCTCATCAAGGTGCTCGATTTCGGCCTCTCGAAATCCACCGTGGAGGACGGGACCGGGAGCCTCACGACCTCGAACGTGATCGCGGGCTCCATGCCGTACATGGCGCCCGAGCAGGCGCTCAGCTTGAAGTGGGCAGACGAGCGCTCCGACATCTGGGCGCTCGGCGTGATCCTGTATGAGCTCATCACCGGGCACCGCCCCTTCGAGGTCGGCTGGACGCCGGAGAGCCTGCTCGCGGGCGTCGAGGCCCCGCCCGCGGCCATCCGCGCATGGGGAGTCGACGTGCCGGCGGCGCTCGAGAGCGCGATCCTGCGCTGCCTGCAGAAGGATCGACGCCTGCGCCCACAGACGATCATCGAGCTGGCCCAGGCGATCGAGCCGTTCGGGACGCCGGCAGCCAGCGCCTCTGTCGAGCACATCCGCAGCTACCGCGCGCCGGACGACGCCTGCGAGCAGCCTGACCGCTGCGATCCATCCCTCGCGGCCACCGAGCAGCTCTCACCCGCGCGAGGAGACAGCGGCAGCGCCGGCGAGAGATCGCCCCATCGCGCCAGCGCCTCGCAGCGGCCATCGGCCGACGCACAGCCGCGCTCGCACCGGTCCGTGAGCCCGCTCGTCACATCCACCCTCCCCGAGGGAGCGGCGGACCTGCAGCACAACGCGGCTGCCAGCTCGGCCGCACCGGCGCGGCCCCGGCGGGGCTTCACCGCGATCCTGGGCGGCGCCGTCGCGGCCGCCGCGTTGCTCGCCTTCGGGCTCTCCCGCATGGCGCCGACGGCGCCCTCGGCGATCGCGCCGGAGCGGCTCGCGAGCTTCGCGCCCCTGCCCGCCGGCCCGGCGAAGCCGCCGGACCCGGCCGCCGCGGCGCAAATCAGGCTGGGCCGGATGCTCTTCCACGATCCGCGCCTGTCCAGGAACCACGACCTCGCCTGCGCCTCGTGCCACCCGCTCGAGGCCTGGGGCGTGGATCACAGGAAGTTATCGCGCGGGAGCGAGGGTCTCGAGCCCCCGCGAAACACGCTGAGCGTCTACAACGTCGCCGGCTACTCCACGCTGCTGTGGGATGGCCGGCAGAACAACCTCGTGGATCAGGCCAAGGAAGAGCTAGAGGCCCGGAGCGCCATGGCGTCGACGCCCGAGGGCGTCGAGGCGGCGCTGCGCTCGTCCAGGGGATACAGGCAGGCATTCGCGCTGGCGTTTCCCGGGCAGCCGCAGGCCGTGACGTTCGACAACGTCGCGCGGGCGCTCGCGGCGTTCGAGGCCACGCTGTTCACGCGGAGCCGCTGGGACGTGTTCCTCGAGGGGGACAAGACCGCGCTGAGCGCCGAGGAGAGGGCGGGCTTCAACCTGTTCGTCGAGCTCGGCTGCGTCTCCTGCCACTTCGGGCCCGACCTCGGCGCGACGATGTACCAGAAGACCGGGCTCGTGAAGCCCTGGCCCGACACGAAGGACAGGGGCCGCTACGAGATCACGCGGCGGGACGTTGACTGGATGGTCTTCCGGGTGCCCAGCCTGCGCAACGTCGCCAAGACAGGCCCCTACTTCCATGACGGCTCGGTCTCCTCGCTGGAGGAGGCCGTGAGGATGATGGCGAGACACCAGCTCGGGAAGGAGCTGGCCGACAAGGAGGTACACCTGATCACCCGCTGGCTCGACAGCCTGACGGGCGAGATCCCCCGCGCCGACATCGCGCTCGACGAGGCGTCGCGCGCGATCGTGCTAGAACCCGGATACCCAGGAAAATTGTGACCCACCTCAGCCCGGGGCTGGGATACCATCGCCCTGGAAGGGTGATGGACGCGCAGAAGACCGTGGCGCTCGAGGCGGAGCTGGACGCATTGCAGAAGGAAGTGCAGCGCCTGCGCTCCCGCGTCGCCGAGCTGGAGGCGGCCGGCCGCGGCCTCCCGGAGCGCTTGCTCGAGGCGCTGCCCAGCCTCGTTTACGTGCTCGATCTCGATGAGGGGCGGTACGTCTACTGGAACCGGGAGCTCGCCGATCTCCTCGGAGAGGGCGGCGGAGCCGCGGCGGGCTCGCCCCGCGGCGACGACCTGTCACCGATCGTCCATCCGGACGATATCGGTCGCATCGAGGAGTACCGGGCTCGCGTGGCCGCCTCGGAGAGCGGGGAGCAGGCGACGGTGGAGTACCGCGTGCGCGGTCGCGACGGCGGCTGGCGATGGTTCGTCGAGCGAGGCGTCGCGCTCGGCCGCGATCCGGAGCGACCGGGGCGGCGGATGCTGGGGTCGGCGCACGACATCACCGCGCGCAAGCATACCGAGCAGATGCTCGAGCGGAGTGAGAGCCTGCTCCATGGGTTCCTCGAATACACGCCGTCCATGATGGTCGCGGTGGACGCCGCGGGCCGGCTCCTCCTCGTGAACCGCGAAATCGAGTCGTTTTACAGGATGAGCCGCGAGGAATTGCTGGGGCGGGTCGTCTACGACCTTCTCCCGCCGCCGGCCGCCGCCTCGATACGAAAGGCCAATGAAGAGGTGGCGGTCGCCGGACGCCCGGCCGCCTCCGAGCATGTGCTCGTCTTCCCGAACGGTCCGCGCACCTACCTGTCGACCAAGTTCCCCATCCGCGACGCCGAGGGGGAGATCTACGCGGTCGGGACGATCTCGGTGGACATCAGCCGAGCCAAGCAGGCCGAGGCCGAGCGCGCGGAGATGCAGCGGCAGCTCATCGAGATGCAGCAGGCGACGATCCAGGAGCTCATCACGCCGCTCCTGCCGCTGGCGCCCGGCGTCGTCGCGATGCCGATCGTCGGGAGCGTCGACCCCGCGCGCGCCGAGCAGATCCTGACGACGTTGCTTGAAGGGATCGCCGCCCAGCAGGCCAGGATCGCCATCCTCGACATCACCGGGGTGAAGGTCGTCGATGAGCGGGTGGCGAAATCGTTCGTCGACGCGGCCAGGGCCGCGGGATTGCTCGGCACCCGGGTCGTGCTCACCGGGATCAAGCCGCAGATCGCGCAGACCCTCACGACGATGGGCGCCGATCTGAGCGGCATCGTCACCAAAGGGACCCTGGAGAGCGGCATCGCCTACGCGCTCGGGCGCCGGCTCCGCTGGTGACCGAGCGCGCTCCCACCGAGCGACCGGGTGTACGCGGATACGCACAAGGCCTTCACCGAATTGGCGAAGCCCCCGAGGACCTCGGGAGAGCAGGTTACTGGCGCCCCTGACGGTGTACTCTAGGGATGAGATGCGCCCGCGCCCATGACGGAGCGCGGGGCGATGTCGGTACAACGTGCGATGTGACCCAGGAGGTTGCCTATGAAGCCTGGAGTGATGCCGTTGCGTGGCGCGATCGTGGTGACCATGGCTGTCAGCCTGGTCGCGGGGGCAGCGCTGGCCCGCGGCGTGCCGATGCTGGAGAGTTACGATCCAGTGCCCGGTCCCTCGCCGTGGGGCCCTGACGACGAGGCGGGCGCCTCCAACACGCAGACGCCGGACAAGGTCCTCGAGGGCAAGCGCCTGATCAAGGAGGGCAAGGTCTATCGTCTGGGTCACGTCTACGAGCCCGGTATGCCGACGTTCCCGGGCAACCAGGGGCTCTCCCTGGAGGCCGGCCCGACCGCGGTCATCCAGCAGCAGGTCACGAACTCCGAGGTGATGCACGGGGAGTTCGGCCAGATGGGGACGGAGTTCGACGCGCTGGGCCATTTCGGCTACATCCCGCCCGGGAGCACGGACCCCGCCGACGCGCTCTTCTACAATCAGTTCACCGGCGCCGAGATCCTCACGGAGGACGGGCTCGCGCACCTCGGCGTCGAGCACGTGAAGCCGCTCGTCACGCGCGGCGTGCTCCTCGACGTCAAGCGCTACGCGAACGGCGGGCAGACGCTCGCGTTCGGCCAGGAGATCACGCTGGCCATGGTGAAGAAGACGCTGCGCGCGCAGAAAATGGACGAGCGCGACATCGGCGTCGGCGACGTCGTGCTGATCTTCACGGGCTGGGAGGAGAACTGGGAGCTCGGCACCGAGGGGTATTACACGCAGCCAGGCGTGGGGCTGGCCCAGCCGGGGATCGGGATCGAGGTCGCGAAGTGGCTCTCCTCGAAGGGCATCGCCTGCGTCGGGTCGGACAACTTCGGCATCGAGGTCACCCCGCCGAAGCCTCCGGTGGCGCCGGGGGTGGTCTTCCCGGTGCACCATCACTTGCTGGTGAAGAGCGGAATCTTCATGCACGAGGTGATGGTGCTCTCGGAGCTGGCCGCGGATCTGGCCGCGGAGCTCCAGGAGCGGCCCCACGGCCACAAGAGCCCCTACGAGTTCTTCTACGTCTACAGCCCGCTGCCCCTCCGGGGCGCGTCCGGATCACCGGGCATCCCGCTCGCGATCCGGTGAGCGGATCGGCGACACGGGGCCGCGCGCGCCCGCGTCACCCGGCGAAGCGTTGATGCCCCTGGACCATTCTGCCAGCCGAGCGCATCCCTCGCCCCTCCTGTCCAGGGGTTGCCACTGCGCGTCAGAGCGATTCACGCTGTGGGGCTCGCCGGGCTGGTTTCCAGGACGTGTCCGAGGCGTCTCTTCCCGCGGCGTCGAAGGAACAATCAGGCCACGCCGGCGAACTCGGCAGCTCCACCCGGGGTGCCAGGCCAGCTCGCTCCGCTGCTCTGGGTCTGATAGAATGGTCGTTGGCCATGCTCGAGCTCCTCCGCAACGCGCACCACACGGTGACGATCGACCCGGTTTCGCAGATCGCCCGGGTCACGCGGAGCGCGCTGCCGTCCGAGTCTGTCGTGCAGTTCGAGGAGCTGTGGATGGAGGTGAGCCGCGCGCTCGACCGGGTCGACCGCCATCGGCTGTGTCTGCTCATCGATCTGCGCGCCGCCGTGGGGCGGAACGACCCGCAGTTCGAGGCGGCGATGCAGCGGATTCGGCCGCCCGTGATGGGCCGCTTCCGGCGCGTCGCCATCCTCGTGCGGACGCCCGCGGGGGCGCTGCAGATCCAGCGCCATGTCCGCGAGGACGGCATCGATCGGATGATCGGCAGCGACGAGGCCCGGCTGCTCGAGTACCTCCGAGAAGCACCCGCGCGCATCCGTTGACGCGGGTCGCGGTCGCGATCGGCGCAGCCCCCCCCAGACGCGCGCGGCTGCGCCGCCTGCGATCCGCGTCGAGGTGTCCTCCGTCCGGCGATATCCATCGCGGTATCCCATGCTCCGTGAGGAGACGATGATCCGAAGTCACCCCCGGCGCCGCCGCAGAGCGAACGGCTGCCAACCACGCGCCATCCCAGGTCGCCCCCCGGCCCGGGCCGCGGCACGCCCTCTACAGTGCTCGGACGAGCCAGACGCGGCTCACCTTTCGTGACTGGCCGGCGACGATTCTTGTAACCTGGCGAAAATAAACGGATTTCATGGCCAGCGACCGGCCGCCCACGCGGGCTCTCGGCGAGCACCTGGGCCGGCGAGAGCCCGCGAGGGACGTGGCCAGTCGAAGACTGGGACGGATCACCACTCCTGGGCCGCTGCCCATGTCCTTATTGAGCTTTGCGGCCCCCTTACTCCGGTCTTCCCGTTTGTTGTGCGATGTGCTTGTCAGTTCGCGAATTCGCCGTATAGTGGATGCGAGTCGCGCCCCTGCCGTCCGCAATCTGGTCATGCGGCGTGTTGCAGCGCTCGTGTCGATCTGCCAGGTCGAGGCCTCATCCGTCCCGGTTTCGCGCTCGCGATGCCCTGGACGGTGTGTTCCGTACCGGAGAGCCACGGCGCGGCGGGAGGACAGCGAGGCATGCCTGGCGCTCGATGAGCGGTCGAGTCGAGAGATCGACAGTCTACTCGATGGGGGGAGAGGGGTATGGTGGTACGGACCGATTGCGGTATCGAGGCTCGTGTTCTCAAGGATTCACGGGCCTCCCGGCGGCTCGCCATCGCGCACGTGGTGAGCAGCTTCCAGATCGGCGGCGCCGAGCAGGTGGTCGTCGATCTCGCCGCGTCCCAGCGCGCCGCGGGTCATGACGTGCTGGCGGTCGCGATCGCCGAGGATCCGGACGGCCCGCGCGCCGAGCAGCTCCGGCGGCGCGGGGTCGAGGTGCACCTCGCGCCGAAATGCCCGGGGTTCGACGCGACGCTCACCGCCCGCCTCGCCGCGCTGTTCGCGACGAAGGGCGTCACGCTCGTCCACGCGCACAACCACCTTTCGCTCATCTACGCGGCGCCCGCCGGATGGCTGCACCGGGTCCCCGTCATCCACACGAAGCACGGCGTGTCTCAGGACATGCAAGGACGGAGCTGGCTGCGCCGCGCCGCGTCCGCGTTCGTCGATGCTCACGTCGCGGTGTCGCAGCCGACCGCGGCGGTCGTCCTCGGCCGGCGCGAGGTCGACCCGCCGAAGCTGCATGTCGTCGTGAACGGCATCAATCTATCGCGGTTCGCGCCGGATCCGGCGGCGAGGGTGCGGGTGCGGGCCGAGCTCGCGATTCCACGAGACGCCTGGGTCGTCGGGAGCGTGGGGCGCCTCTCTCCCGTGAAGAACCACGCGCTGCTCGTGCGCGCCGCCGCGACGTCGCTGCCCCGGAACGGAAGGGTGCTCCTCGTCGGCGAGGGCGCCGAGCGAGCGCGGCTCGACGCCCTCGCGCGCGAGCTCGGGGTGTCCGAGCGCGTGCTGTTCGCCGGCGAGCGCCACGACGTGCCGGCGCTCCTCGCCGCGCTCGACGTGTTCGCGCTGCCCTCCCTCTCCGAGGGCCTGCCGCTCGCGCTCCTCGAGGCGATGGCCGCTGGGCTTCCGGTCGTTGCGACCGACGTGGGCGGCGTGTCCACCGTGCTCGTCCACGGGGAGACGGGCTACCTCGTGCCGTCCGACGAGGTAGCGCCGCTCGCCGCGAGGCTCTCGGAGCTCCACGCCAATCCCGCCCGCGCCGCGCAGATGGGCCGTAGCGGCCGGATGCTCGCGCTCCGGCGCTACTCGGCCATCCGGATGGCCGAGCGTTACATGGATCTGTACGCGCTGCTGCTCCTGCGGCATTCGCGGCGCGCCGCCGCGGTCCGCCCGAGCGCCCTGCTCGCCCGGATCTGGGGCGCGGACCCGGCGCCGCGCGCAACCACCGCCGCCCCGCACCGCGACGGCGGGCGAGCTCTCGGCGATCACCCGTCGTCGCGCTCGCCGGCGCCGCTCGCGAGCTGATCGCGCGGCGGAGCGCCGCCGTCGCCGAACGCTGCTGCTTTCAAACGCTCTCGAGGGGGGACGACTCATGTCGAACGCAATGCGATGGCTCTCGGATCTCCTGGCCTCGCCCTGGGCGACGCGGCCATTCACACCGATGATGCACGGCCATTCGACCATCATCGTGATGCATCGGCTCGCCGACCCGGATCGCGGGATCGAGGGCCTCGATCCGCGCGCCCTCCGGCGCGCGCTGCAGTTCCTGCGACGCGAGCGGTATCCGCTCGTGTCGCTCGAGCGGGTGTTCCGGGGCCTCGCGGGCGAGGAGCCGCCCATCGACCGGGCCGTCGCGTTCACGATGGATGACGGCACGATCGACCAGGCGACGGTCGCCGCGCCGATCTTCGCGGAGTTCGATTGCCCGGCCACCATCTTCGTGGTGAGCGGCTATCTGGACGGCCATCTGTGGTGCTGGTGGCACCGCGTGGAGCACGTGTTCGAGACGACGCGGCGCCGCGAGCTCAGCGTGATGGTGGGCGGCATCCACCACGTCATCCGCCTGCACGACGGCGTCCCGCGGGCGCAGCTCGCGCGGCGCTTCATGGAGCGGTGTAAGCGCGTGCCCGAGACCGAGAAGCTCCGCGCCATCCAGCGGCTCGCCGACGCGGCCGAGGTCGATCTCCCGGCGCGCCCTCCCGCGCGGTACGCGCCCATGTCGTGGGATGACGTCCGCGCGTGCGAGGCGCGCGGCATCACGTTCGGTCCGCACACGGTCACCCATCCGGTGCTCTCCAGGACGAGCGACGCGCAGTCGAAGCACGAGATCCACGTGTCCTGGGCGCGCCTGCGCGCCGAGGCCAGGCGCCCGGTCCCCATCTTCTGTTATCCGAACGGGCACGTGGGGACGGACTTCGGTCCTCGCGAGTGCGCGACGCTTCGCCGGCTCGGCTTCCTGGGCGCCGTGACCAACTGGCCTGGCGACCATGCGACCGTCAGCGGATTCCGTAGCTCCGTCGACGCGCCGTTCTCGGTGCCGCGGATCGACTTCGGCGCGGATCACCGGAGCCTCATCCGCTCGGTGTCGGGCGTCCGGCGGACCAAGCAGCTGCTGGAGCGGCAGCTCGCCCTGCGAAGCGCGGTGGCGCCGGTCGATCCGGGCCTGACGCTCGATGGATCCCAGGAAGAAGCCGAGGGCCCGCCGGCCCCGCTGGTCCAGTGATCGCGGAACCCGCGCGCGGCCGCTCACTTCTTCCGATAGGCGCCCGGCGTCGTCCCCGTGCGGCGCTTGAACGCCGTCGTGAGGTGCCCCTGATTGGAGAAGCCACACTCCAGCGCGATCTCCGCGATGGACAGCCGCTCGTCTTGGAGCATGGTCATCGCCCTCTCGATGCGGCGCGAAATGACGTACTGGTGGGGAGTCTGGTGAAAGGCGCTCTTGAACAGGCGCGAGAAATGGTCCGGCGAATAGCCCACCAGCCCCGCCAGGTCGACGAGCCCGAAGTTCGAGGAGAGCTCGCTGTCCACGAATTTTTCGATCTGAGTTCGCTGGCTCCTCGAGAGGCTCGCGTTGCGCAGCGAGATCTCCGCCCCTGATCCCGCGCCGTACCGCGCCGACAGGTAGGAAGCCAGCGCCAGGCAGAGCGACTGCACGTAGACGGCCCCGAAGTACTCCTGCCCCTCGGCCTGCGCCTGCAGGCGACGGACAAGGTCGACGACATGGGCGTCGACCAGACCGAACCGCGGCTCCCGCTCCGGGACCAGCACGCCGGACGGAGACGCGCAGAGCGCCAACATGGATGCTTCGGGGAAGTTCACCGACGTGCACACGGAGGGCCGCCCCCGCCACTCGACGCTGTACAGCCTGGTCCTCCGCGGCAAGAGGTCCATCATTCCCGAGAGCCGCTCGAAGGAATGCTCCCGGACCTCGCCCGAGGCCGGCTCCGCGAAGCGAATGTCGACCTGCGAGGGGCCTCCCGTCCACACAAGGACCGCGTCGCTCTGCGCCTCCAGCCCCTCGAGCCGGCCGCTCTCGGGCACATACCCGATCCGGAGCGGCAGCCCCACCCAGTCCGAGCCGGTGAGCGCCGCGCCGTACTTTGCTGAATACTCCGCGGTCATGCCTCGGGTCGCCCCGGAGCATCGTCGGCGTCGAGGAACACGGGGGTCAAGCCCCCCGTGCGCTGGGCATGTGAGCGCACACACACCTCTGCTCGCTGGCGCCGGGTGGATCGGGTCCCGCGCGTCGGGATCCTGAAAAGCTTCGCCGGGAATTTGAACGACCTCTCTGCGAGCGCCACGTACCCTTCCCTTCACTTCCTCGCAGAGGCTGTGCGGGTGGTGTGGCATTGCGCCGAGCGCCCGCCCTCTCTGCTTACAACACAATTTTCTTCGGTCGCTGACCGGGAGCGGGGCTCACATGTCCACCTCGACCTCTTCGCTGCTCGTCCGCCGTGGCGCATTCGGCACCTTTGCCCGCGGGATTCCGCTCGTGGGCCTTCTCTTGGTCGGTTCCATGGCCTGCTCCAGCGCTTCCGATGGGTCGTCCGACGGCTCGGGCGGCTCCGGAGGAGGGGCTTCTTCCTCCGGCGACGCCCAGACGACGAGCGCGGGTGAGGGCTCCGGGGTCTCCTCGACGACGAGCGGAGCGAGCAGCACGACGGCGACCAGCGGCTCGGGCGGTGGCGCTTCTTCCAGCAGCTCGAGCAGCGCCGGAGGGGATGGGGGCGCGAGCAGCAGCAGCAGCGCAGCGGAAGCATCGAGCGGCAGTGGCGGCTCTCCCGACACAGGGTTCCAGCCTTGCCCTGCGACGGGCGCCTGCAAGATCCTGCCCCTCGGGGACTCGATCACCTTCGGTCTCGGCTTCGACGGCGGCTACCGGGTCGAGCTCTTCCACCTTGCCACGCAAGACGGCCACGAGGTCACCTTCACGGGCACGCAGCAGATGAACGGCCCCGCGATGGTCGATGGCAAGCCGTTCCCCCGCAATCACGAGGGCATCAGCGGAGAGACCATCCAGCAGATCGCCAATCGTATACCGACCCCGGGGCTCCGGGAGATGCCGCACATCGTGCTGCTCCACGCCGGCACCAACGACATGTATCGAGACCCGAACGGCGCCGACACCCGCCTGGGCGCGCTCATCGACGAGCTGATCGCCGAGGCGCCCGACGCGCTGATCGTCGTGAGCAACATCATTCCTCTCCCGAGCAGCGCGAACCCGGTGAGCACGTACAACGCGAAGATCCCCGCGCTGGTCGAGGCGCGCGCCAGCAAGGGCGCGCACGTCGTCTTCGTCGATCAGTTCAAGGACTTCCCCACGTCCGAGCTCGGCGACGGGGTCCATCCCAACAAGGCTGGCTACGCCCGGATGGCGGGCCGCTGGTACGACGCGATCTCCGACTACCTGAGGTGATCCGGGCGCCAGCCCGATCGAGAGACCGCCGCCCCGGTCGGGGCGCGCGGCGGCGCGATTGCCCGACATCACGAGCGTTCCGTCCCCGCGCGCGGCGCACGGCGCGGCAGCGGCCGATGGACGACCACCCTTGCGTGCGCCGGCGCGCTGTCATGTTCGTCGCGCTGTACCGGATCTTCCTCCGCTTTCGGTTCGGCCTCTTCGCTGCGGTCCTTCGCTCGTCGAGCGCGCCGCGCACGGAGAGCGCGCGACCTTCAAGCCACGCTGCCGAGCCTGGGTGAGCAGCATGAAAGCCTGACGGTGAGCTGGTAGATGCCAGCAACCTCGGTCGTCCCCCCTTGAGCCGCTCCGACCGCGTCGTTTTCCTGCTGTGCGTGAAATCGCCACGCACATCAAAATGTTGTTGAGCTTACATCCGACACCATGATAGGCGTGCGCCGTCGTCTTGTCGTTCCTTCATCAACCGAAGAGAGGTTCATGTGAACAAGGTGTCAGGATCGATGTCCCTGCTGTGTGCCGCCGTGGTGCTGGTGGCGTGTGGAGGAGAGCAAGGTGCGGAGCTCTCCGAGGAGGTCGGGTCGAGCGAGGAGCTCCTGAGCGTCGCCGTGGCGCTCACGGTCGGCAGCACGCATGCCTGTGCTGCGCTGACCGACGGCACGGCGTACTGCTGGGGCTATAACGGAGACGGCGAGCTCGGTGATGGGACGACCACGAACTCGAGCAGCCCGGTGCAGGTCCCGGGGCTGTCCAGCGTCGTCGGTATAGCGGCGAATTTCTACCACACCTGCGCCGTTGACGGCGGGGCCGTCTATTGCTGGGGGAGCAATGGTTACGGGAAGCTCGGCGATGGGACCCGTACAGCACGTCACGCGCCGACGGCCGTCTCGGGCCTCTCCTCGGGAGTCATCGCCGTGACAACCGGATACGACCACAGCTGCGCATTGCTCTCCGGGGGCTCCATCCAGTGCTGGGGATCGGACATGTACGGGCAGCTCGGGGATACGAACGCGGCGACCGATCAGGTCACGCCGGTGACGGTCTATGGTATTACCGATGCGGTGGCCGTCGCAGCGAATCAATATTCCACCTGTGCCCTCCACAGCACGGGAGCCGTCTCGTGCTGGGGAGACAACTACCTCGGTTCGCTCGGAGACGGCACCCAGACCCTCCGGCAAACACCTGTGAGCGTGACAGGCATCTCGACGGCAACTGCCGTGTCGCTCGGTTCCAATCACACCTGCGCCCTGCTGTCCGATGGGACCGTGAAGTGCTGGGGAAGTAACAGTTCTGGTGAGCTCGGGATAGGCTCGACGTCGCCCGTCTACAACACCACTCCGGTTACCGTCACCGGGATCAGCGACGCTGTGTCGATCAGCGCCGGTTACAACTATGTCTGCGTGGTTCACGCCGGCGGGGGCGCGTCCTGCTGGGGCCTGAACGGTAACTATCAGCTGGGGGACGGCACATGGACCAGCAGGACATCACCGGTCTCCGTCTCGAGCCTCAGCAATGTGACGCGGATCGCTGGAGGATACGTGTCGACATGCGCGGCCATCTCGGGCGGCGGAGCCAAGTGCTGGGGCACCAACACCTTTGGGCAGCTCGGCAACGGAAGCACCACCGGGAGCAGCACGCCCGTCAGCGTCGCGCTGCCGTGAGCCGTCGGGGAGCCGGGCGGCTCGCCATGACTTCCCGGCCAACCAAGGACGCGCTCAGGCGACCACCTACGTGAGGGCGGCGGGCCCGCCGGCGCGGCGCGCGGCGGACGACACCCGCCCGAGGGCATCGGCGAGCGCGCCGCGCGGATCCGCCGGCAGATCGAGCGAGCGCCACGCCACATAGCCGTCCGGGCGGACCAGCGACGCTCCCCCGGCCCCGAGGCCAAACGCTTTGCAGAACGCTCCTTCCTCGGATGGCAGCACCTCCGCGCCGATGCAGACGCATTCGAGCTCGATGCCGAGCTGCTCACCGACCTGCGCTGCGGCGGGGCGCCACCGCGCGTCCTCGGTGAGCAGCACCCAGCGTCGCTGGAACAGATCGAGCGTCGACAGCCGCTCTCCGCCCCTCACCACCCACGCGTGCGGCGCGCGCGTGCCGGGCTGACCCGCCCATTGCTCGGGCCGCAATGCCGGCGGGAGCCCGTCGCCGGCGCCGAGCACCGCCGTCGATCGGACCAGCTGCCCGAGCTCCATGGCGTCGTCGTCGAGGATCGGCGCGCCTCCGGCGGTCCCGCCCGCGTGCGCCTTGTAGTCTTCCCGGGCGAAGATCTGGTGATGCCGGAGCCACGCGATCGGGCGCCGCTCGGCGTCATACGTGTCGAGCAGCTCCGGCGCCGACGCGCCGGAGAGGACGGCAGAGAGCTTCCACGCGAGGTTGTGGGCGTCCTCGATGCCGGTGTTCGCGCCGTAACCGCCCCGGTTGGGCGGCAGCGTGTGCGCGGCATCCCCGGCGAGGAACACCCTGCCGGACGTGAATCGATCGGCGACGAAGGCGCTGATCTCCCAGCGCCCGGTGGTGACGATCTCGATCTCCAGATCAGCCCTGCCGATCGCCCTGGAGATCAGCGCTCTCAACGTCGCCGCGTCGCGCTCCTCGTCATCCCAGAAGATCAGCACCCAGCGGCCATCGCCGTACGTGGTGAGGAACGCGCTGAAGCCCGGCTGCTCGATCGCGAACTGCGTGACCCCCGTTCGAAGGTACTCCTCGAGCGGAGCCCGGAAGAGGACGCTGCGCACCGTCCGGATGTGCCCTCTCCCGGCGCGGCCGATCCCGAGCGCCTCGCGGATCGCGCTGCGGTGGCCGTCCGCCGCCACCAGGTAGGAAGCGCGCAGCGCGACCTCTCGCCCGTCGCGCTCGCGCAGCCAGGCGGTCACGCCGCCCGGGTCCTGCTCGAAGCGGGTCAGCTCGGTCCCGAGCCTCACGTCGGCGCCGAGCTCGACCGCCCTGTCTCGAAGCCTGGGCTCGAGACGATCCTGGGCGATCGCGGCACCCGAGCACGGCGAGCGCTCGATCGCGGGCGCCACCTGCTCCCCGGGCGTCCACGGGACCTCCTCGAACCACGCCCCGGCCAGGCTCTCGACCCGAGCCCGGCGCAGCCGAAAGCCGGGCGGCACCTGCGGGATGTGCGGCCCAAGCCCGACCGCGCGGTAGAGCTCCAGCGTCCTCGGCGTGTAGCCGATCGCGCGTGGATGCGGCGAGCTGCCAGCGTGCCGCTCGACAAGCACCGTGCGCACACCTCGCCAGGCCAGGAACACCGCGGCCGACAGGCCGACCAGGCTGCCCCCGACCACGAGCACCGACGTCGATTCTACGTGCATGAGAACCGTCCTTTGATACAGTGTATCACTACGATACAGTGTATCGCATCGGATTTGTTGTCAACCGGCTGCCGATGCGAACAAGACGAGCGATGACCGCACGGCAGAAAAAACCGCACGCGACCGGCGCCTCCCTCATCTGGGACCGCCCGGAGCCGGCGCTCCGTCCCGCTCCTGGGCCGCTGAGCAGAGACCGGATCGTGCGCGCGGCCATCGCGCTCGCCGACGCGGAAGGCCTCGCCGCGGTGTCCCTGCGCAAGATCGGGGCATCGCTCGACGCCGGCCCGATGCGCCTCTACGGCTACCTGGACACCAAGGAGGAGCTGCTCGAGCTCATGGTGGACGCGGTGTACGGGGAGATGGCGTCCGCGGGGCCGATCCCCGGCGGCTGGCGCGAGGCCCTCCGGACGATCGCCCACCGCACCCGTCGCGCCGCCAGGGAGCACGGGTGGTTCATCGATCTGCTGGGAGGCCGTCCCCATCTGGGCCCGAACGCCCTGGCGCACCTCGAGGCCTCGCTCGCCGCGCTGAGCGGCGCTCCGGGCTTCGAGGACATCGATGCCGTCATGATGGCGGTCGGGACCGTCAACGCGTACGTGATCGGCGCCATGCGCAGCGAGGCGAACGAGCTACGCGCCGAGGTCGCGAGTGGCATGGATAAGACCGAATGGCAGCGGGCGTCGGAGGCGTACATCCGCCGGGTGATCGCCACCGGCCGCTTCCCGACGCTCGCCAAGGTGGTCAAGGACGCCACCCACCCGCCGGCCGACGCCGCGTTCGACAGGGGTCTCGACTGCGTGCTCGACGGCATCGCCGCGCGCCTCTCCTGCGGCGCGGCGGCGGGAAAAGGCCCCCGCGAGCGGCGGTAGCCGCGGCCTTCCTAAAGGACGCGCAGGAACGCCGTGAGATCGGCCTTCTCTTGCGCCGTCAGCTTCGTGCCGAGCACCAGGTTGAAGAACTCCACGGTGTCCTCCAGCGTGAGCAGGCGCCCGTCGTGCAGGTACGGAGGGCTGTCCTTGATGCCGCGCAGCGGGAAGGTCTTGATGGGGCCGTCCGCCGTCGCCATCCGTCCGTTGATGAGCACGGGCTTGAAGAAGCGCTCCGCCCGCAGGTTGTGCATCAGGTTGTCCGTGTAGTACGGCGCGGCATGGCACGTCGCGCACTGGCCCTTGCCGTTGAAGATCTGCTCTCCGCGGAGCTCCTCCGGCGTGGCCTTCGCGGGGTCGAGGCGCCCGTTCAACGCGAGCTTCGGCGCCGGGGGGAAGTCGAGGATCTCCTGGAACTCGGCCATCGGGTGCACCTGGTGCCCCCGGTCCAGGATGTTGATCCCCTTCTTCACGGCGATGACGATGTCACCGTCGAAGTACGCCGCTCGCTGCTCGAACTCGGTGAAGTCCTCGACGGTCTTGAGCGCGCGCTGCGAGCCGAAGAGGCGCTGGATGTTCACGCCGCGCAGCGTCGGGGTGTCGACCCGGTGACGGAACTCCTGCGGCCTTATGTCGCCCACGAGGTGGGTCGCGTTGTTCGTGTGCCCGTTCGCGTGGCAGTCGAAGCAGGCGACGCCGAGGCTCGCCTTCTCCGAGCGCCGGTCCGCGGTCGCGTTGAACTGCATCTGCGGGAACGGCGTGACGAGGAGGCGGAGCCCCTCGAGCTGCTTCGGGTTCAGGATGCCGTTGAAGAGCTCGTAGAAGTTGTCGATCGTGACGAGCTGCCCCTTGGAGACGTCGCCCAGGTCAGGCCGCGTCGTGAGGTAGATCGGCGGCGGGAACTCGGAGATGAGGTGATCCGGGATATCGAAGTCGAGATCGAAGCGCGTGAGATCCCTGCCCGTCTGGCGCTTCAGCTCCTCGATCTGGAGCTTCGGGAAGAGCATCCCGCCTTCCGGCTGGTTCGGGTGGGGCAGCGGCAGGAAGCCCTGCGGCCAGAGGCCCTGGTCCCGGATGGCGTCGGGCGTGAGGGCGGCCAGCGATTCCCACGTCGTCCCCTTCTCGAGCTTCACACGGACACCGCCCTGAACGGGCTTTCCGCGCGACATGGTGACCCCGGGCGCGGGGCGGTTCGCCAGGTCGTACCGCGCGTCGAGCAGCGTCTGGTGGCGCTTCATCACGGCGGGTTTGTCGGCCTTCATCCGGGCGAGCAGCGCGGCGAACGGCTCCTTGTCGTCGACCGGCAGGTAGCTCGTTCGCGGCGTGGCGGGGCCGGGCGGCGGATACGCGTTCATGGGCGCCCTCGGGCCCGTGGGCGCGACCGCCTCGGGCGTCCCCGGCGGCGTGCCACGCGTGCTGTCAGGCGCCAGATGTACCGCCCCCGGCGTCGAGGCGCAGTTCACGAGGCCGAGCGAGAGCGCGGCAGTGCACGCGACCACGCACGTGATATCCATTCTCTTCACAGGCATACGAGCGGCTCCTTCACGAGGGGTACGTCGTCAGAAATGGCTGGCCGAGCGCCCCGCCTCCCGGCGCGCGGAGCTCCCGCCCGGTGCACACGAATGGCGGCTCGCCGGGCACACAGCCGAGGCGCCGTGGGCAGTTCCGCCCGCAGGCGACTCCTGTGCCAAGGGTGCGCCCGCTGTGCGCTCCGTTCCTGATCAGGCGCGGAGCGGGGCAATTTGCGCGGGAGATCGTGCCTCCTCGCTCGGATCGGCGAACGAGCACGCCTCGCGCCATCGCGGGTCACCGTGCCCGCGGAGCTCACGAGCGCGGCTCCGTCCAGCCGATGTGCGGGCCGCGCGAGGCAAACTGCCACGATCCGTGGCATCATGGCTTGCGCCCCGCCGCGCCGCGTGCGCGACCGGGGCGAGAGCGCGCGCCCCGCGGCGATCCGTTCAGCGGCCCTGTTCGTCCCGCTCCGGCCTGGCGCGGAAGAACGGCGCCCTGACGTCCTTCGCGTCGAAGAAGAACACCCGATCCCAGACGGGGATCCGCTCCCGCTCCGCCAGATCGACCACCTCGCCTCGGGACAGGCTGCCGACGAGCTTCGCGCTCGACTGGCCTCGCATCCTCCACCGGAACTCGTACGGGAGCAGGACGCTGGCGTCGCCGAACATGCCGCGGCGCTCGGCGAAGCTCCGCCGCGCGGCCTCGGAGAGCTCCCGGGCATGACGGAGGTTCGGGGCGACGATGTAGGTCGTCGCAAGGCCCTCCTCCAGCATCTGCCGGTTGATGAGCCGACCGCGCGACAGGACGTATCCGAGGACGCGACCATAGGCGTCGAACGGCTGTTGGTCCGTCTGGATCTCGACCTCGGCGCCGTCGGGGAGCAGCTCGGAGAGCCGCTCGGCGGCCAACTCGGCCCAGTAACCCTGCGAGGCGCCGAGGAAGTGCGTCTCCGGCGTATCGATGGAGAGCATACGGACAGGATGGATCACGCCGTTCTCGTCGCGCACGCGGAGCGTGTCGCCGTCGACCGTCCTCACCACCTCGGCGAGGAACCTGTCGCTCGGCAGCTCCCGGCGCGGCCCCCGCCTCCAGGCGACAAGAGACACGTAGTCGATGAACCTCCGGAACTCCGGAAGCAATCCTGCCATCGCCCCCTCCTATGATGGATAGCCCCACAGAGACCGCCGTTCGCGCATCGCAGGGACGTTCGCCCTGCCAGGCGGCCTGTTCCATGAAGATATAGAGAGGGCCCTGGCCCTAGGAAAGCGCTCGCCGCGCCTGACCCGGGGAGCGCGAGGTGGCCTGAAGCGCCGTCGGATGGAGAGAGGAAGATCTGGACGCCAGAAGACGCCAAGAGACGCCAGAAGACGCCAAAAGACGAGAGAGAATATTTTTCCTTCTTTGCTCCCTTGGCGCGCTGCCGTTGCAATCTTCTTCTGGCACCTTCTCGAGCTTTTTTTCTCTTCTCTTGGCGTCTTTTGGCGTCTCTTGGCGTCTTCTGGCGTTCAATTCTTCTTCATAGCACCGCTCATCCCGCCGCCTTCCGGGCGTCGCCGGCGACGATCTCCTCCAGCAAATCCTCCTCGTCCTCCCCCGCGGACACCCTCTCCAGCGCCAGCCTCAGCTTCGGCTCGGCGCTCGCCTCGGCGGCGACGCGGATCCGCTTCTCCACCGCTTCGCCCCCGTGCGGGCGCGCCGCGAGCGCCGCAGCGACGCGCTGCTCCGGCGGCGCAGAACCGTCCTCGACGATGCGCAGCACCTCTTCGAGGTCGTTCCCCGCCGTCCGGTAGCCTGCCCTGGCCACCAGCGACCCCAGCGCTCTCTTCCACTCGGCGAGCGGCCGGCCATTGCGCGCGATGACCTCCAGCAGCCGCGCCCGATCCTGCATCGCGACGGCGGCCTGAGCGGCCCGAATACGCTCGATCAGCGCCGTGGCCTCGGCGGGGCTGGCCGCCGGGACGGTGATCGACCTTCCGTCCCGCAGGCCGATCTTCACGAAATGATAGGCGCCGCCAACGCCCCCGTGGGTGAAAGTGACGTGGACGATGGCCCTGTGCGGGAAGAACCGCCGCCGGAACGCGCCCTTGACCATCACCCCGTCGGTGCCGATATGCACCCAGGTCGGCGTCACCTTGGACCAGAGCCAGGCCGCGACGCCCAGGAGCGGCGCGAGCCCGCCCATTGCCACCATCGGACCGAGGGGCGCGATGGACCACTCCGCGATGGCCATGAACAGCAGGATCAGCAACGCCAGCACCCCCGGGGCGAGGATCAGGACGAAGATGGCCAGGAGACAGCCGGCGATCTTGCGACCGCTGGAGTCCTCGCGGTACGTGCGCATCCGCACCGCGCGCGCCTGCGCCCCCGCCCCGGCCCGCGACAAGAGGTCGATCGCCTCCTCCTCCGAGGCCTGCTCGACGGCGGCGACGCGCCCATCCGAGAACGACAGCACCGCGGCGTGGCCGTTCGGCGTCCGCTCCGTCCAGCCGCCGGCGAGGCGCGCGAGCGGCAGACGGCTCTCCTTCGCTCCCTCCGCGATCAGCAGGCGCTCGCCCTCGATCTTCACGCGGCCGTCGCGGAGGCGGCGCTCGCCCGGTCCGCGATCCGCGCCGGCGAACGACAGCGCGCTGGCGAAGTAGCTGCCAAGGCCGATCAGCGCGGCGAAGAGCGAGGCCCTCTCCATCCCGAGCACGGCCAGCCCCCACGGAGCGGCGAACGTGCCGACGAGCGATGTGACGACCACGGACCCGAGGAGGCGCTTGTCGCGGCGGGCGTCCTGCACCTCGACCTTGCAAAGTCGCTCGGGCGAAGCCGCCCCGGGAGCGTCCTCGCTCATTGCTGCGGCCGCATCGCCAGGAGGTGCTGCCCGTGGTCCGCGGTGGTCATCGGTCGAGGGTAACCCGGGGTCAAAGAGATCAGAGAGCGAATCGAGGGCGCGGCATGCGCGGAGAGCGGGGGAGGCCTGCGCGCAAGGGCTGCGCCGTCATGAGCGACCGTTGCACACCCGCCCACCGGGCGAGCGTCGCCACCGCGGCTTCCCTGTCGGCCGGGGCGAGGCCGCCGAGGTGCGCGCCGTGGTTGGCGCCCGGCGCGAAATAACGATACGAGTCCACCGCCGCGCCGAGATCGAAGGCCCCGGCAGACCAGGGGTCGTTCTCGCCGTAGATGAACAGGAGCTCGCTGCCCTCTGTAGCGACCCAGCGCGCGACGTCCTCCATCGCGGCAGGCGAGAACTCCGGCTCGATGGGGATGCTCGGCAGGCGGTCGACCGACCCCCAGTCGAACGTGAGCAGGTCAGCGATATCAGCGGTGTCGGGCAGGGGGGCGCCGAGCTCTGTGTAGCATTGCCAGTAGTACGGCTCGAAGGCGAGATACGCAGCATCGGCGCCGGCGCTCACGGGAGAGATCTGGCCGAGGGCGAGCCACAGGTCGTCGTCGGACGCCGACACATCCGGGATCTGGCCGCAGGTGGCCTCGTGCGAGTAGAGCCAGAAGTAGGATGGGAGCCATATCACAGCGCTCTCGAGCTGCGCCTCCACGCCGAACAGGTCGTAGGTCAAGCCCAGCGCGTCCGCTTCCGTCTCCGCGCGCTCGAGCATGGCCGGGCGCCTGAGCAGCACCTCGCGCCGGAACGCGGTAATGCGCTCGCGGCAGTCCGCCTCGCCAACCTGGTTCAGGAAATCGATGTAGCGTGGATCCTCCACGCCGTGGCTGAGCGGAGTCACATAGGCCACCGTGCCGTCGACGTCATCGGGGTAGAAACGACGATGGTAGACGGAGGTCATTCCCCCCTTGCTCGCCCCCGTGGAGATCCATCTCCCGGTGTAGATCGTGCGGAACGCTTCGACGACGCGGTGGTGATCGGCGGCCGCCGCTTCGATCGTCATCTTGGTCCAATCCGCCGGCTCCGGGCGTGACGGCGTGAAGAACCGGTGCTCGACGTAGATCTGGTTTGCGTTCAAGAGCGCGGTGGGCTCTTCGATGTACTGCTCGGGGAGAAACAACGAGTAGCCGGTCGCGGCGAGCACGAGCGGCGCGCTCGAGTCGCGGTGGTGCAGCGCGAGCCGCTGCCGGAAGCGCTCGCCGCCCGGGGCATCGTGATCGACAGGCTGTTCGAGCTCGATGACGAAGAACCGATAGCCGGGGATCTTGGACGCCTCTTCCGTGACCACGGCGACGTCGAGCGCGCGCAGCTGATCCAGGAGTTCCACCGCCGCGCCGCCGCCGCCGGCCGACCCGCCCACGCCGCCAGCGCCGCCGCCACCTGTCACGCCGCTGCTGCCGTCCGTTGCGCCGCCGCTGCCGCCACCGCCGTCGGTCGCGCCGCCCTCGCCGGTCGAGCCGCCGCCGGTCCCGGCGCTCGCGCTTGTGCCCGAGCTCGCGGAAGATGTCGTCGAGGCGCTCGCCTCTCCGCTGCCGTCGTCTCCGCAGGCGGCGACGGCCGCCAGCGCGAGCGATATCAAGAAGGCCGCCCTGCTGTTCTGCATCGCCCGGTCGGCCATCGTGGCGGCAGCGTGCCCGATCAGCGTCCGGAACGGCGTAGCGCAGCAAGATTTCCACGTTGCGGGTGAGCCATCCCGGATCATGCGTCCGGATCACCGTGGCGGCTCGACTTGCTTGACCCCGCTCTTGGGCGTTGGCGGCCCTGGGTGGCGTGTCGAGGCGAGCGCCGGTTATTCACAAGTCCAGGCGCCCGCGCGCACGATCATGCCCGTGGCGCAAGCCCATCGCTCCGCCGTGACGGCCTCGATGACGCAGGACATTGCTCTCGCGTCGATGTCAGGATCCTGTATCCCTACCGCACAGCCCATCTCATCGAACTTGGCCGCTAACCCAGCGCCGCACGGAAAGTTCGTGGCGATGACGCAATCCTCGCCGATCTCCAGCAGGCGCTCCGTCGCAACGTCTTCAGAGGTGTTTCCAGCTTCGCAAAACACCGGACGCTCTGCGCAGGGCGTGAGGCCCTCGAGCGGGATGGGATCGAACTCTCCCTCCGAAGGGATGATCCCGGCGCCAAAGTCCGGGTCCCGGGCGTCATCCCAGCCTCCAGTGCCGCCCGAGACGTCCGGAACATCCGTGCCGCCGGCGCTGACGCCTTCCTCGGGGCCGCTCGTTTCACAGCCGAGACAGCTCACGACGGAAATCACAAGCAATCGATGTGTCCATTGCATGGACAGAGCATAGAGAGCTTCCATGCGGAGCACAACGCGACCCGCCGCGCCTGGCCCGCGGGGCGCGAGATGACCTGAAGCGCCGGTCGGATGGAGAGGAAGAATCGAACGCCAAAAGACGCCAAGAGAGACCAGAAGACGCCAAATGCGAGAGAGAACATTCTCCTCCTTCGCTCCCTTGGCGCGCTGGCGTTGCAAACTTCCCCTGGCGCCTTCACGAGCTTTTTCTCTTCTCTTGACGTCTTTTGGCGTCTTGGCGTTCAACTCTTCTTCTCCTCTTCTCTTGCTCTCTTGCCGTCTGGGCGGCTCGCAGATCGTCCCCACAGCAGGCGGCAGCCGGATGCGCGCCCCTCGCCGTCCCGCTCCGGCTTGGGGCTACGCTTCCTCCGCGCTTTCCCGTTACGATGACCAGCGCGATCGCTTCGTAGATCGCCGGGGGGCATGAGACGTCTGCATGCGGCCCCGCGCAGGGCTCCCGGGGGCGAGGGCCACCGCGGCGAGGAGGTCTTGGATGTCGTCGCACGAACAGATAGAGCCGGCCGAGACGCCGGCAGAAGAGGGCGCAGCAAGGGCGGGGGCCGAGCTTGCGCGGCGCAGGCGCGGCCTGCGCTTCCGGCTGGCGCTCGGGGCGCTCGCGCTGGCCGCCAGCGTGACCGCGCTCGTCTTGACCCACGAGACGAAGCCCGAGAAGACCAGCGCCATCGGCGCGCGGCTCGAGCTGTCCTCGGGGGAGGTCACGCTCGCGGCGAACGCTCAGGGCGAAAGGAAGTCGACCGTGGTGTCCGGGATCCCGGTCCCGGTCGGGGCGAAGCTCGCGACCGGAAAGGGCGCGCGGGCGCTCGTCCGGCTCGCCGACGGCTCGGCGGTGTTCCTCCGCGCAGACTCGGAGATCGCGCTCCGCGCAGAGGGGCTCTCGATCGCCCAGGGCGAGGTCTGGCTCGACGCGCCGCCCGAAGGGCGCAGCGGGCTCTCGCACGCGCTCGGGGACGTCAACGTCTCGGCGGCCGACGCCGGCCTGTCGATGAGGCGCTCGGGCGACGCCGTGAGCGTGTACGTGGCGCGCGGGCTCGCCGTCGTCGCGGCCCCCGGCGGGCGCGTCGAGGTGCACGCAGGGGAGCAGGCGACGGTCGCCGGCGGCGCCGCACCCAAGGTGGCGCCGCTCGCCTACTGGGAGGACTGGACCGGCGGCATGGGCGACCACCGGCCGCTCGCAGGCGAAGGCAGCGGAGCCGGGCGGATCTACGGCGTCGACCTGCAGGGCGCCCCCGGGACACAGGCGCGCACGCTCGAGATCAGCCGGCAAGCCGTGCGGGCCGTCCTGCGCGACGGCATCGCCGAGACCGAGGTGGACCAGACCTTCTCGAACCCGGGCGGACGCCAGGTCGAGGGCTGGTACTGGTTCACCGTGCCCGAGCGGGCGATCGTGAGCTCGTTCGCCGTGGAGACGAACGGCGTGCTCGTCGAGGGCGAGGTCATCGAGCGGAAGGAAGCGGCGCAGCGGTACCAGACCGCCGTGCAGACCGGCCACGAGCCGGCCCTGCTCGAGTGGGTCGACGGGCACAGCTACCGCGCCCGCATCTTCCCCGTGCCCGCCAGCGGCTCCCGGCGCGTCGTGCTGCGCTACGTGGAGATGCTCAGCGCGCCGTCAGGTAAGCTTGCTTACGTTTACCCGATGCGCGCGAGCGATCCCGTGCAGATCGGCGAGTTCTCCCTCTCCGTGGATCTCGGCCAGGCCGGTCAGGGGCTGGAGATCGCGACGCTGGCCGACGCGGTGATCGAGGACGGCGGGCGGCGGGTGAGCATGCGGCGGAGCGGCTACGAGCCGCGCGCGGACTTCCAGCTCGAGGCCGCCGTCAAGGTGAAGCCGTCGCCGCTGCGGGTGTCGCGCTTCGCCGCGGGCGAGGACCGCGCGGACTACGTGATGGCCAGGTACGTGCCCGACGTGGACTGGGCCGAGCTCAAGGAGCTGCCCGCCGACCTGGTCGTCGTGGTGGACACGTCGGCGTCGGCCGACGAGTCGGCGCGCCAGCAGAAGGCGGCGGCCGCCGAGGCGATCCTGCGGGCGATGTCGCCGTCGGACCACTTCGCGCTGATCGCGCTCGACTCGGCGCCGGCGGTCCTTCACCCGAAGGACGGGCTGGCCGAGGCGTCGGACAAGGAGATCTCCGCCGCGCTCACGCGGCTGGCCGAGCACGCGACGGGGGGCGCGACCGACCTCGGCGCGCTGTTCGAGTCGGCGCTCGGGCGGGTGCACGGCAAGGAACAGCCGGCGGTCATCTACATCGGCGACGGACTCGCGACGAGCGGCGAGGTGACGGGCGCGCGCCTCGCGGAGCGGCTCCGGCGCTCGCTCACGGGCTCGCGCGCGCGCTTCTTCACGGTCGGCGTCGGCGAGAACTCGAACCACGCGCTGCTCCGCGAGCTCGCGCGCGCCGGGGGAGGACAGGCGTTCCGGATCGACGAGGCCGAGGGCTCGACGTCCGAGGTGCTGCGCCTCGCCGGCGCGATCAAGACGCCGACCATCACCGATCTCGCGATCGACCTCGGCGCAGGGCTCGACGAGCCGATGCTCACCGCGAGCGGCAAGGTGTCGCGCGGCGAGGAGGTGGTGCTGCTCGCGCGCACGCACCACGCGCTGCCCACGAAGGCGATCGTGAAGGGGCGGCTCGCGGGGAAGGAGTACACCCGCGAGCACCCCATCGAGCTCGATCGGGGCGTCGGCGCGGCGCTGGTGCCCCGCTTCTGGGCGGCCGAGAAGATGCGGCGGCTGCTCGCGGACGGCGACGACATCGAGGCGCACCGGGGCAAGGTGGTCGAGCTCGGGCTCGACTACGGGCTGATCACGCCGTTCACGAGCACGCTGGCGCTCGAGAGCGAGCAGGCCTACGTGAACCAGGGGATCCGGCGGCGGCGCTCGCCGCTCCGGGGCGAGCGGCTGACGGCGCTCACGCCCCAGCGAGAGCGCGAGCTCGCGGCGCTGCTCGCGCCGCCCTCCGCGGCCGTCGCCGCCGGGTGCTCGCGGAGCGAGCCGAGCGCGGCCTACGAGGAGAGCTCGGCGAAAGAAGGCGGCCACGGCGCGAGGGCGCAGGCGGCGGCGCCAGCGCTGGCGATGGCGCCGGTGATCGCGGAGCAGGGCAACGAGCGGGACCAGAGCGCCAAGGGAGACGTCGCCGCGCCCAGCGCCACGCTGGCGGCCCCGCCCCCCGCGCCCGAGGCGGCGCGCCCGGCCGAGGAGGCGGAGCAAGAGCCCCTGCGGCAGAAGCAGGAGGCCGCGGCGAACCAGCCGGCCGCCCCCCGCCCGCTGGCTGCACCCATGAGCGCACCGGCGGCCGGCGAGCCGCCCGAGCTCCGCGCGGCCGGCGCGCTCGGGCTCAAGGCCGCGTCGGGCGGCGGCGGAGCAAGCGCGCCGTCCTACGCCAGCCCGCGCCTGGGGCAGGCCCGCAAGGCACCGCCGGCGGTGCGCCCCGCTTCCCGGACCTCCCCGCCGCCGAGGCGCCCGCAGGTCGCGATGGCGCCGTGCAGCGACACCGCGCGGCGGCCGCTC
Organism: Sorangium sp. So ce327; assembly: GCF_051530205.1. Lineage (NCBI taxonomy): Bacteria > Pseudomonadati > Myxococcota > Polyangiales > Polyangiaceae > Sorangium > Sorangium sp. So ce327. The sequence goes on from NZ_CP150330.1 coordinate 10,284,170, forward strand.
GCCGAGCGCATCGTCGTCTGGTCGAAGCGCCTCGCCCGCGCCACGACGGCCGAGCAGCTCATCGCGCGCTACGAGGGCGCGCTCACGACCTGCGAGCTGCCGGACTGGCGCTCGAGGGCCGCGCTCCTCTCGCTCCTCCAGGCGAGGGTGTCCACGGAAGGCGGCGCCGAGGCGCTGCTCGCCCGGTTCGCCGGCGAGCCCGAGGCGCAGCGGTTCATCGCGCACGCGCTCCTCAGGCGGAGCGTGGACCCGGCGATCTCTGCGGCGGTGCGGCGCACGCTCTTCGGGGGCGTCGATCCCAGGGCGAGCTGGGCGCTCCTCGACGAGCGGCTCGCGGCGATCCCGGCGGTGGACGATCGGCTCGCGCTGGTGCGGCAGGCGCTCACCGAGCGGCCCGACGATCCGGAGGGGGAGATCCGGCGGGTGCGCCTGCTCGCGGAGGCGGGCCGGAAGGACGAGGCGCTCGCCTACGGGCGGCGGCTGCGCGACCGCGGCTTCATGAGCCCGGCGCTCGCGCTCGATCTCGGCGACGTGCTCGCGTCGAGCGGCTTCGAGGCGGACGCGCTGCGCACGTACTCGGAGGTCGTCGAGTTCGATCCGACGAGCCCCGCGTCGCGCGCGATGCTCGGCGACGTCTACCTCCGGCACGGCTGGTACGCGGCGGCGTACCGCCAGTACACGACGCTCACGGACCTCGCGCCGGCCGAGCCCCAGGGCTGGCTGCGGCTCGCCGCGGCGGCCGCGGGCAGCGGGCGCGTCGACGAGGCGCTCCGCATCCAGCGCAAGGTCTCCGCCGCGGAGGGCACGCCGGGGCCCGACGATCCGCGCGCGTGGGCGCGGCTCCTGTCGGCGGCGCGCATCGGCCGGCTGCTCGCCGGGGGCGGCGGCGCGGCCCCTGCGGCCGGCGCCGAGGCCGAGAGCCTCGCCCGCAAGCTGAAGGAGCTCCAGCTCTTCAGCGGCCCCGGGGCGCTGCGCGTCGTGCTCTGGGAGGACTACGCCGCGGAGCTCGCCCTCGCGGCGCGGGACGGCCAGGTGGACGCGGCGCTCGGCGACGGCACCTTCGCGCCGGCGGTCGGGCTCGCGGCGGTGCAGCTGCCCGCCTCGGAGCTCGCGCGCCTCGAGTGGCGCGTCCGGTTCCGCAGCGATCCGCCGGGGAGGGACGTGCGCTTCGTGGTGACGACGATCGTGTGGGACGGGGCGTCCTTCCAGGTGACGAGCGCGCCGGGGTCGATCGGCGCGAAGGACCGGGAGGTCACGCTGGCGAGCGGCGCGCTGCCATGATCGACGTCTCGCTGCTCGGCTGGCTCCTCGTCACGCTGACGTCGCCGCTGGCGCTCGTCCTGCTGCTCGTGGCGCTCGGCTCGGTGGCCTACCTCGGCGTGACGGCGCTCGAGGCCGCGCCGCGCCGGCGCGGCGCGCGCGCGGTCGGCACGGGCGCGGCGGCCTGCGCGCTCGCGGCCGGGATGGTCGGGCTGCGCGTGGGCGCGGGCGCGGGCGCGACCGTCCCGACGGCCGCCGTGGGGATCGCCGCCGCGGCCGCGATCGGGGCGACCGCGGCGTGCGCGTGGACCTTCGGCGCGCGCGCCGCGGCGGCGCTCGGGGCGGCGCAGGCCCGCCGGAGCGCCGCGGCGCTGCGGGCCGGCGACGAGCGGCGCCGGCTGCTCGCGGCGAGCCAGCGCGCGTACGCCGAGGGAGACGACCTCGCCGCCGAGACGGCGGCGGCCGACGACGCCGTCGCGCGGCTGCGCGCCGCGGTGGGCTCGCTGGCCGGCGCGCGCGCCGCGCTCGAGGCGAAGCGCGCCGGCGCGCAGGACGGGCCGCAGTCGGAGGAGCGACCGGAGGCGAGCGCGCTCGCCGAGGACCTCGCGCGCGCGTGCGACGAGGCCGCGCTGAAGCTGTCGATGGGCCAGCGGGTGCTCGCCGCCGCGGAGGCCGCGGCGCTGCGGATCGCATGCAACGCGCCGCTCCGGCGGCTGCTGCGGCGGCGGCCGCGCGAGGCGACGCAGGCGCTCGCGACCCTGGGCGCGGGCGCGCTCGCCCCGGCGGCGGCGTCGATCGAGGCGTTCCTCGGCGAGGTGCGGGCGGCGCGCGCCGAGGTCGTGGAGATCGCGGAGCGGCGCGCGCCGGGCGCGCCCGGCGAAGACGGTGCGACCGGTCCAGAGGGAGCGGAGGGCCCGGCGGCGCTCGCGTTGCGCGAGCTCACCGCGATGGAGTCGGCCTACGGCGCGCTGCTCGAGCGGCTGCGCCTGGCGGAGCTGCACGCTTCGGCGCGCGCCTCCGTCGAGCAGGTCGAGAGCGCCGCGGGCGCGCTCTCCGCGACGGCGAGGGCGGCGGAGATCGACCCGGCGGCGATCGGCGCGCTCGTGACGGAGATAGCGCGCGCCGAGTCGGCCGTCGCCGCCGCCGCGCCGGAGGCCGGGGGCTCGCGCGCGCTCGCCGAGGCGCTCGCCGCGGGATCGGGGGCGCTCGATCGGAGCGACACGACGTCGCTGGCGGAGCTCATCGCAGCGCTGCGCGAGCTCCGTTGAGGCGATGAGCGACGGCCGCCCCTGAAAATCACACGCAAAACGATGCCTGGCCGTAAGGGGTGCCCTTGGCGCGCGGCGCCCTGGGAGCCTCCCCGAGCGAGGTCGGTTGAGCTAGGCTTTGCGTGTGGTTCAGGCCCTCCCTGCCGGTTATCTCTTCGACCCTGCCGACCCCCGCGCGCCGACGAGCGAGCAGTGGGCGCGGATGACCCCGGCCGAGCGCGCGCGCGTCGTCGACATGCTCCCTGCCGAGGTCCCGCTGGAGCTCATGCCTCCCGAGGGAGACGCGCACCGCAAGGCGAAGCGCGACGCGCTGGACGCCCTGGACGGCTTCTTTCGCCGCACCGCCCGCAAGATCTACCTCTCTTCCGAGCTCGCCGTCTTCTATCCAGGCGAGCCGCGGTTCGCGCCCGATCTTCTCGCCGTGGTCGACGTCGAGCCCCACGAGCGCATGCGGTGGGTGGTCGACCACGAGGGCAAGGGGCTCGATCTCGTGATCGAGGTCCACGTCGCCGGCAGCCGCACGAAGGATCACAAGCTCAACGTCGACCGCTACGCCCGGCTCGGCATCCACGAGTACTTCCTCTTCGACCGCGCCCGCCTGCGCCTGCACGCCTACAGGCTGCCCGCGGCCGCGGCACAGGAAAGCGATCCCTCACGCCCGCGCGCCTACCAGCGCATCGTGCCTCAGGCTGGCCGGTTCGCCTCCGAGGTGCTCGGCCTCGATCTGCTGCTCGACGGCCCGCGCCTCCGCTTCTTCGCGGGCAACGCCCCTCTCGAGGACGCGGACGAGATGATCGCCCGCCTTGGCGGGATGCTCGATCAGGTCATCTCCCACCAGGAGGACGCGCAGCGCATCGCCGAGGAGCTGGCCGCGGAGCTCGACAGGGAGCGGCGCCTGCGCGAGGAGGAGCAGCGCCTGCGCGAGGAGACAGAGAGGCAGCTGGCGCAGGCGCGCGCGGAGATCGAGCGGCTCAAGTCGCGCTGAGCGCCTGGCCGGCGAGGGGGATGGCCGCCTGAGCCCTCCTCGCCAGCCACGCCGCTCATCACCCCTTCAGCTTCGCCGCCAGGAACCGCCGCGCCTTCTCCCACGCGTCCGCCGCGGCCTTCGTGTTGTACCGCTCTCCCGACGGGTTCGCGAAGGCGTGGTCGGCGTCGTACCGGAGCACCTCGTGCTCGATGCCCGCGTCGTGGAGCGCCTTGTCGAAGTCGTTGACGACCTCGGGCGGGATGCCCTTGTCCTGGTTGCCGAAGATGCCGAGCACGGGCGCCTTGATCGCCTTGAGCTGCGCGGGGTCGGTGACGAGCCGGCCGTAGTAGATCACGGCCGCGTCGAGCTCGGGCTCGTTCAGCGCGAGCTTGAGCGACCACGCGCCGCCGAAGCACCACCCGATCGAGGCCGTGCGCGGCGCGAGGACGCGCGCGTCCGTCGTGAGGAAGCGGTGCGCCGCGCGCACGACCTCGATCCCCTTCGCCTCGTCGACCGCCTTCATCGCCGCCATCGCGTCGTCCGGCGTGGTCGCGACCTTGCCGCCGTAGAGGTCCACGGCGAGCGCCGCATACCCGTCCTCCGCGAGGCGATCGGTCCAGTGCTTGATGTGCTCGTTCAGGCCCCACCACTCGTGGATGACGACGACGCCCGCGATCGGCGGCTTCGCGTCCCGCGGCAGGCTCAGGTACGCCTTCGTGCCAGCCACCTCGACCGTCTGTCCTCGCGCGGGCGGGGCCTTGTCCGCCCTGAGCTCGTGGAGGGCCTTGAAGTCCTCCTCCGAGAGCAGCCCGGTCGGGCCGACTTCACCTGGCGCGCCGGACGACGCCGGCGCGGCGGCCGCGGGCGGCGGCTCGACGCGGGGCGCGGGAGACGAGGCAGAGCAGGCGGTCGCGGCGAGCAGCGCCAGCGACGCAGCCACGCGGAAGCGGCGCAGGTGGGACAGGAGCGTCATGGCCCGCACCCTACCAGCTCGGAGCGGCGCGCCGGAAGCCTCGCCGCGAGGCGTCGCGCCCGCTTACGTCGCGACGCGCAGGCCCAGCTGGCTCGACGCGACCCCCCGCCGGACGGCGGCCACCAGCGTATCCGGGGCGAACGGCTTGGCGACGAACGCATGGGCGCCGAGCCGGAACGCCCGCTCCCGCTCGCGCGGCGAGGACATCGACGACACGATGACGACCGCGACGTCGCGATGGTGCCGGCTCTGCCGGATGAAACGGATGAGCTCGAGGCCGTCGATGTCCGGCAGGTGGATGTCGAGGATCACCGCGTCGTAGGCGCCCCCGTGCATCCGCCGGAGCGCCTCGAACCCGCTCGCCGCCTCGGCGACCTCGACCGCCGGCCCGAGCTCTGACGCCCCCTCCAGCGCGGCTCGCATGTACGTCCGCATCGCGGCGGAATCGTCGATGAGGAGGATGCGGGTCATGCGGCGGGTCCGGCTCGAGCTCTCGAGGGGGCGCCTAGTACACCACAAACGGCAAAATCGGAAGCGTTTGTCGGCCTTCCGACAGGAGAGCGCGTCCCCGGCGGCGCCCCTGAGCCCTCCAGGCCCGGCTGCGCGCTGGTCAGGTGCCCCGCGGCGGCCTCCGAGGACCGACCTGGCCCCTCCTCGAACCCGTGCCGTGATCACATCGGCGCGTTCCGGGAATTCGTCTGAGTCACACAGGAAACCTTGTGCGCACCGCGCGCACTGCATTTTTTCACCAGAGCTGCTTCGATGAGAGCCCTGGCTCGGCCACGATAGAGCTGGACGGGGCGAGAGCTTCTCATTCGCGGTACGTCGCTCCGCTACCGCGCACCTCGGCGCGTCGCCCGGTTCTTACTTAGGAGGGCCAAGCCCGTATGTCCTTGAAGCACTGTCTCACCGTGAACAGCGGGTGGGGCAGCCTGTCCTCGGGCAGCTTCGGTCCCCGTGCTCCCCGACCCCTCCTCGGCGCGCTCATCCCGTCGCTCGTCATGGTGGCGTGCCAGTCCGAGACCGGGAACAGCGATGAGGCCCCCGATGACGCGGCGTCGACGAGCGCCTCCTCGGCGACCAGCGGCGCTGGCGGCGTCGACAACGGCCCCACCGTCAGCCACGGCGCCGGCATGGGCAGCGCCGGGGCGGGACGCCGCTCCCTGTCCGGTCAAGCCAGGGTGGTTGCACGGGTCGGCTCAGCGACGCATCGAAGGAGACCGTTGTATGCGCAATAGCCAAGGAGCCGTGCCGCGAGAGCTGCTCGACTGGGTCTTCAACCGTCGGCAGCCCCTCGTCAAGCTCGGGGCATTCGCCATCACAAGGCCCGTACTCGTGTCCTGCAGGGAGGACGACGAGAGGGGCGGCGACCTGAGCGGGAGCGGCACCGGCGGCGGGGGGGGCACGTGGAGCGGCCCTGGTAGCAAGGGCAGCCGCACCGCCGGCCCCTTCGCCACCAGCTCGAGCAGCGCCGGCGGCGCCGACGCGCTGGATCCGTCGATCTTCGAGGGCGCCGGCAGCTGCCGACTGACCGCCAAGGACATCGGGGGTCCGTTCTTCATCGACAACAGCGAGATCCCGAACGACATCAGCCTGTTTCGCAGCGACATCCGGGACGACCACCCCGGCTGCGAGCTCCGGCTCTATGTCCGCCTGCTCGACGCCCGGAGCAACAACGAGCCCATCCCCGACGCCGAGGTCTACCTCTGGCACTGTGACGCGGATGGGCAAACCAGCGGCTTCGAGCATCAGCGCCCCTCCACGCCGTCCACGGGCGCGGCCGAGCGCACGCCGGAGAGCCAGGATCGGTTCTGCCGCGGCGTGCAGCTCTCGGATCGCAACGGGATCGTGGGCTTCAAGTCGATCTATCCCGGGTCGGACGCGGGGCGGCCAGTCCACGTCCACATGGTCGCTCGCATCAACGGAGCCACGACCAGGCTGATCACGACGCAGCTCTATCTCGACGCGGACCTCAGCGCGGAGGTCTTCGAGAAGGAGGCGGCCTACGCGGCTCGCTCGGCGAACCTCCCGGCGTCCAGCCTCGATCCGCCGCCAGGCAACGTGATCATGCCGGCCACGTACACCTCGGGGCTGGTCACCAGCATTCTCAACATCATCGTCGATGCCTGAGCGCACGGATGTCCTGCCCAGGGGGCCGTGCGTCACGCCCCGGCTCGACCCGGGCCACCCCTCGGCGAGCCGGGACGGCGCCTGCCCGCTGCCCGCCGAGCGTCACGAAAATTCGAGGAAACAGGGCACCTCTTCCGTTCGCCGCGCCGGCGCGGGGCGGACAATCGCCCTCCGGGGCGCCAGACTGCGGCAGGGAGGTTCCATGAGCGACACGGATCGGCTGGATCCCGGGAGCATGGCGCGCGCGTTCCGCGAGGCGCGGCGCCGCGGGATGGATGTGGAGCCGGCGGTCCTGTTCCACGATCTGGGGCGCATGCGGGCGCGCATCGGACGGATCGGCGCGGCGTTTCCGCCGGGCGCCCTCCACACCGTCGCGATCAAGGCGAACCCCCTCGTCGAGGTCCTGCGGGCGGCGGTCGACTGCGGCGCGGGGCTCGAGGCGGCCTCCCTCGAGGAGGTGAAGCTCGCGCTGGCCGCCGGCTGCCCTCCCGACCGCATCGTCTACGACTCTCCCGCGAAGTCCCGCGCCGACATCGCGGAGGCCCTCCGCCTGGGCGTGCGGCTCAACGCCGACAACCTCGATGAGCTCGGACGCATCGACGAGCTCGTCCGTCACGGGGGGGTGGCCAGCCGCATCGGGCTGCGCATCAACCCGCAGGTCGGGGCCTCCAGCATCGCCCTGACCAGCGTCGCGGATCGGCGCTCCAAGTTCGGGGTCCCTCTGGAACAGGCGGACGCGGTGCGCGCCGCCTTTGCGCGGTACCCGTGGCTCGCCGGGCTGCACGTGCATGTCGGCTCGCAGGGGTGCGCGCTCTCGCAGCTCATCGACGGGATCGGCCGCGTCGAGGCGCTGCGCCAGGAGCTCCGGCGCGCGATGGGCCCGCTCGCCGCCGGCACCATGGATATCGGCGGCGGTCTGCCGGTCGCCTACCGGAGCACGGACCGCCCCCCGGCGCTCGAGGACTACGCGGCCGCGCTGCGGCGCGAGGTGCCGACGCTCTTCGAGGAGGGGACCACGCTGATCACCGAGTTCGGGCGCTGGATCCAGGCGGGCTGCGGCTTCGCGGTCTCGCGGGTGGAGTATGTGAAGAAGGACTCGGCCGGGCGCACCGCGATCCTTCACCTCGGCGCCGACTTCCTGCTGCGCCGCGCGTATCACCCGGACGACTGGCACCATGACTTCATGGCGCTCGATCCCGAGGCCGAACCCAAGGGGGGGCCGCTCTCGCCGTGCACCCTCGGCGGCCCGCTCTGTTTCGGCGGCGACGTGCTCGCCCGCGATCTCGCGTTTCCGGAGCTGTCGCCCGGCGATCTCGTGCTCATCCGCGACACGGGGGCTTACACGCTGAGCATGTGGTCCCGCCACTGCAGCCGCGGCATCCCTGCTGTGCTCGGCGTCGACGCCGACGACCTCCGGGTCCTGCGCGAGCGCGAGCTGCCAGAGGACGTCGTAGCGTTCTGGAGCCGCGGCCGCGGCCGGCCATGAGCCCGCCGCGCGGCGTTCACATGACCGTTTCCAGGGGAATCCAGCATGTGGCACCATGGAGCAGCGAGCGCTGCGGCGTGGAGGAGCAGAGATGAGATCGAGCGGAGCTTCGTGGGTCCCCGGGCGATGCGCACAAGCGTGGCGGGTCACGCTCCTCGGAGCCGCGCTGTGCGTGCCGCCGGTCGCCAGCGCGGGCTGCGGCGATGACGGGGCGACGACCACCGCCTCGGTGTCCAGCGGCAGCGGCGGCGGCGGCGCGACGGGTACCGGCGCGGGCGGCGGCGCTGCCGGCTCCGGCGGCGACGCAGCCGGCTCAGGTGGCTCCGGCGGCAGCGGCGCAGCCGGCTCCGGCGGCTCCGGTGGTTCCGGCGCTGCCGGCTCCGGTGGTTCCGGCGGCTCGGGCGGCTCCGGTGGCACCGGCGCTGCCGGCTCGGGCGGCTCTGGTGGCACCGGCGGCTCGGGCGGCTCCGGCGGCTCGGGCGGCACCGGTGGCTCCGGCGGCTCGGATGGCACCGGCGGCTCCGGCGGCTCCGGCGGCTCCGGCGGCGACACCGTGAGCGTTCAGATCATCGCCTTCAACGACTTCCACGGCAACCTGGAGCCCCCCACAGGCAGCAGCGGCAGGATCACCGTACCTGCCACACCCACCAACACCACCGTGGACGCCGGCGGCGTCATTTACCTGGCGTCCCGCATCGCCGCGCTCCGCGCCACGAACCCGAACACCGTGGTGGTCTCGGCCGGCGATCTCATCGGCGCGAGCCCGCTCGTGTCGGCGCTGTTCCACGATGAGCCCACGATCGAGGCCATGAACCTGCTCGGCCTCGACATCAACGGCGTCGGCAACCACGAGTTCGACAAGGGCACAGCGGAGCTCCTCCGGATGCAGTACGGCGGGTGCAGCCCGGCCGACGGCTGCACGGACGGGACCTTCTTCCCGGGCGCGAACTTCAAGTTCCTCGCCGCCAACGTCGTCGTGGACACGACGAGCGGCAGGACGCTCTTCCCGCGCTACGACATCCGCGAGTTCGACGGCGTGAAGATCGCTTTCATCGGCATGACGCTGGAGGACACGCCGTCCATCGTGACGCCGATCGGCGTCGCGGGGCTGTCCTTCATGGATGAGGTCGACACGGTGAACGACATCGTGCCGGAGCTCCAGGCGCAGGGCATCGAGTCGATCGTCGTGTTGCTCCACGAGGGAGGGCTCCCCACAGGCCTCTTCAACGAGTGCCCGGGCCTCTCTGGCCCCATCGTCGACATCGCCACGAACATCGACCCCGCCGTGGACGTGATCGTCTCAGGGCACACCCATCAGGCGTACAACTGCATCCTCGGCGACAAGATCGTGACGAGCGCGGCGTCGTTCGGCCGTCTGGTGACGGACATCGATCTGGAGATCAGCAAGAGCACGGGCGACGTGACGGCGAAGACGGCGAACAACGTCATCGTGACGCGCGAAGCGCCCGACGCGGGCGTGAGCACCCTGGTGACGCGCTACAAGGACCTCGCGGCGCCGCTGGCCAACGTGCAGATCGGCACCATCACCGCGACGCTCGACCGCACGGTCCCGGCCATGGGCGCCGGGCTGTTCCCGATGGGCACGGTGATCGCCGACGCCCAGCTCGCCGCCACGCGCGACCCGAGGACCGGCGGTGCCGAGATCGCGTTCATGAACCCGGGCGGCGTCCGCACGGACCTCACCTATGCGGCCTCGTCCACCGAGGTCAGCGACGGGGTGGTCACGTTCAGCGAGGTGTTCGCGGTGCAGCCCTTCGGCAACAGCCTTGTCGTGATGACCCTCAAGGGGGCGGAGATCGACACCCTGCTGGAGCAGCAGTTCCGGGTGGACGCGGGGGGCGTGCTGCGGAGCGTGATCCTGCAGGTCTCGAACGGCTTCACGTACACCTACAGCCAGAGCGCGCCCGTCGGCGCGAAGGTCGACAACGCCTCGATCCGGCTCAACGGCGTCCCGATCGAGGCGGAGCGGACCTACCGGGTGACGGTGAACAGCTTCCTGGCGACGGGCGGAGACGGCTTCACCGTGCTCAACGACGGCACCGACCGGCTCGGCGGCGCGCTGGATCTGGACGCGCTGCGGGACTACTTCGCGGCGAACTCGCCCGTCTCCCCGCCCGCGCTCGACCGGATCACGATCGTGCCCTGATCGGGCCTCCTGGAGCCGCGCAAGCTCGCCCCCTAGCTGCGCGGCCTTCGTGCATAGAGGAAGCGTGCATAGCCGATCTCGGCGGCGTTCTTCGTGAGCTCGACGTTGGCCCACGCGACGACGTCACCGAACGGGCGGTCCTGGAAAGGCCATCGCGTCCGTCGTGTCGAGCGCAGGTCCTCGTCGGTAACCTGCTCGAGCACCGCTCGCCACTGGCCCTGAAGCCCTCCGAGCCACGCGCGCACGTCGTCGGCGTTGCCAGGCCACGTCACCTTCTCGCGGGTGAGGGCGCCATCGCCGAAGGCGTGGTCGAGCGCCATGGACCACCAGAAGCCGAGATGCCACGTCAGCCACGCGATGCTCGGCGGGCCGAGATCGTAGCCCTCGTGCTCCGGCCAGTCGGCGCGCCACTGGCCATCGGGGGTTTGACGAACGTGCAATCCCTGGTCAGCAGGGCGCCACAAGCACTCTTCGGTGGAGAGCCCGTCGAGGTGAAAGCTGGTGAGCTGCCAGGCTATCTCGAACTGCCGTAGCAAGTAGCCGCCGACCTCGCCGGGCATCGACGAGGGAGCGGCGTCAGGGCCATCGTGTCTCATGGCCCCGACCCTAGCATGCCTGCCGTCCCTCATCCTGCCCGCGCCGCGCACCGAGCTACGACCGCGCGGCCGAGCAGGCCCTTCCGTACTGTTCTTCGAGGGAGCGAGCCCGCCCTGCCTAGCCCGGATTCACCGCGATCTGCATCTGGGCGATCACGATGTCCCCTTCCATCACGGCCTTGGCACGGAGGCCGCTGTTGCCCGCCTCGTCGGCCTTGATGGCGCCCTGGTAGTAATTCGCCAGGCTGCCGGTGGTGCGCGCCTTGTACGGCTCGTACTTGGTATGGACGGAGTCGGTGAAGGTGGGCTCGAAGTAGAACTGCGTCGTGAAGATGTGGTCTCCACCCTGGTACGTGGTGCGACCCTTCGACATCGACCCCTTCTTGAAGCAGACGAAGTGGATGTGAACGTCGCGGCCGTTGTACCAGCCGGGGAAGATGCTGCGGAACGAGACGACGCCGTTTGCGTCCGTGGTCTGCACGCCGCGACAGAAACGGTCCGTGTTGTTGAGATCGTTCTGACCCGGCCTGCCCGCATAGGGCGAGTCGGGCTTCTGCTCGCTGGCAGCACCCCTCGTCCCGAAGCCGCTGTAGAACCCCTGCCCGTCCGTGTGCCAGATGTAAACGTCCACATCGGGCAGGCCGACGCCCTTGCCATCGCAGCCGGGCGCGCTCAGGTCGACAACGCGCAGGTGGAGGTGCATCTCCACACCCTCCGGCGCGCTCTCATTGTAGCGACCACGAATGTCCTGCCGGATCAGGGAGATGTCGTCGTTCTTCTCGAGCTCGTGAATGAAGAAGGGGCCCTGACCGGCGCCGTCCGTCTTGTTGATCGCCCTGCACGTCGGCACATCGTCGAACGGCGGTGCCTGGAGGCCGTCGCCGCTGCCGCTGCCGCCACTGCCTCCCGCGCCTCCCGTGCCCGGCTCGGAGCCTCCCTCGCCCGAGCCGCCCGTGCCTGCCGTGGTGGAGGTGGCCGGTCCCGCGCCGCTCGAGCTCGACGTGGCGGTGCCGGGGTCGGACCCGCCTCCTCCGGTACCCGAGGCCGTGGTCCCATTGCCCCCGGAGCTCGCAGAGCCCCCGCCGGCGCCGCTGGGGTCCTCCGACTCGCTGCCATCTCCGCACGACACGGTGACGGCAATCACTCCCAGCCCCAGGAGCGCCTGCCGCCGGTCAACGACCTTGAACAACGGGCCCTGGGTCTCGGTATCTCGTTCCTTGCTCATAAAGCAGCTCTCCTCAGGTGGTCGATGACCTGTCCGTCCGGCGGACAAGGCGCCGAAAAGGCGGCAACATCTTCCCAAGAACGGCGACAGTAAAGCATGGCGGCGCGGGGCGTGGAAGGCGGGACCCGAGCTGATCCCATATTCCCGCCTTTATGTAGTTATCCTCTGCCGTTTCACGCGCATCGGCGCGTCAGGTATCAAGGGTGACAGGGGCCTGCACGCCCCCCTGGATCCACGTGCGAAGAACCTCGATCACCGCGGGGAATCCCATGGCTCAGGCCGGCATCGGTTGCTTGTTGCACGTCGCCTCGTAGAAGGCCCCGCAGGCAGCGGCTGTGGAGCAAGACGAGGCATCCTTCGATGCATGAGTGCGCTGTGGATACAGCGCACTTTTCCAGGATGGATGTGGATCGCGCAAGCGACCTTTCACCGCACGATCGCGGGGCGGGGTGGCCACACCATCCGCTGCTCGGCCGCGAGCGCGGGCGAACGATGGATGGCGGGCGGCGCCGCGAACGACGCCTCCGGCGTGCCGCCGCCGGCCGCGGTCTTCTTCGGCCACCAGTCCATGCTGAGGTGGATGTGGTGGTGGTGATACGGCCACCCCTCGCCGTACGCCATCCGGTCCGAGAAGCTCGCGAGCTCGTCGTCGGTGATCTTCCGCCGATCCCGGGCCGGAAGCGCGTTCAGCCGAGCCGCGGTCCTCGACAGGAACGGCGCGATGACCTTGTCCACGCCGATGACGCGCGTGCGGGGCGAGCGGAACAGCCTGGCCATGAAGAACGCCTCCCGCTCGAGGTCGACGATGTGCTTCCGCTTCGCCGCCGAAGAGCAGTACCCGTCCTCGTGCTTCGACCCGTCTCCGCAGATGATCTCCCCATCGTTCGATCCGTCCGTCTGGAAATAGGCGATGTCGATGTTGCCACCCTGGTCGTGCGTCGACTCGGGGTGACGGGGGCTGTCGACGTCGTAGCCGGGCGTGACGCCGTTGATCTGGCAGACGTCGATCAGCGAGAGCGGCGTCGTGCCCGGGAACGCATGCAGCGTCTCCGCGAGGGCGTCCCGGACGAGCATGATGAGCTCGCGCCGGGCAAAGCGGTAATTGCTGAACGTCTCCCAGATGTAACCGCCGCCGACCACCGAGTCGTCGAGGTCGGGGAACGGGAACGGCAAGAGCCCGCCGCCGCGCTCGCCGAAGCCGGCGCACTCGTCGAACGAGAAGCCGGCGTCCACGCAGCTCGGGCCGTCGACATACGGAGTCGACGTCACGTCCAGGCCATAGACGTTCTGCGCGCCGTCGTGACCGACGACCCGGACGAAGTACTCGGCGCCACCCCGCTCGGAGTAGAACCCGTAGAACTCGGTGTCCGTCTCCTGATCGCGGTACGAGTACGGGTACTGCGCGCCGTCGCGCGCGCCGAGCAGGCGGCCCACGCCGTCATAGACCACCAGATCGATGTCCCCGGCGGCCTGACGGAACCGGATGCCCACGCGGACGATGGTCCGCTCCGGCACCACGATCTTGAACCAGTCCTCGTCCCCCTCGCAGAGGGTGAGGTCCTTCGTGACGCCCATGGGCGCTGTCACCGCGGCTCCCAGGTCGTCGTTGGGCTCGAGGGCGTCGCCCTCGGCGCCGCAGGCCGAGGGGCCCTTGCGGCACGCGCCGCCATCGCAGGAGCTGCCCTCCGGACACCAGCCGGACGGGACGTCGAGTGAGCACGCGACATCGTCCGATACGCAGAGCTCCCCGAGGCAGGTCGTGCCCTCCGGGCAGGTCGACGCGCCGTCGCAGCCGGCGAAGCAGGCCGACCTGCCCTCGCCGTCGACGGTGTGACAGACGTAGCCAGGCCGGCAGTCGAGATCGCTGCCGCAGGTGCTCATGCACACGGGCGAGCCGCCCTCCGCCGCGGGGAAGCAGCCCGCGCCTGGCCCGCACTCGTCGTCGCTCTCGCAGTCGAAGGCGAGGCAGTACCCCTCCACCCAGCCGTTCGGCGCCGAGGGATCCTCGTCACGATAGCAGGTCGCGCCGCGCAGCGAGCACGCCTCGTCGGCGTCGCAGGCCGCGCCGATCTCCCCGGCGCCGACCGTATCCTCCGCGCACGCCGCGCCGCAGGCCGCGTTGCACCCGTCGCCGCGCCGGGGAGAGCACAGGCCATGACGGCTCTGCACGCCATCGCAGGTCTCTGGATCATAGAGGGGATAACACACCCCCGAGTCGGTCAGGATGTCCGTGTCGAAGCAGCGAGAGCCGGGCGCGCAGCCCTCCTCGCTGTTCGGCGCCGTACACAGCCCCTCCGCGCGCTGCATGCAGATGCCGAGCATGCAGACGGCCGCCTCGCCGTCGCAGTCCGCATCGCAGCTGCAGCTCGCGCCGGCGGGGAGGCGCTTCTGGCTCGCCCCGCCGCTCTGCACCTCGCTCTCGACCGTCAACTCCGACTCCCATGGGTCCACATCACACGCTTCCAGAGAACCCATGAGCGCCGGCACCACCACGAAGAGCCATCGCCAATGTAGATCCATGACACCTTGCCTAGTGAGGAGTGCGAGACCGCACCTGCCGAGCGTTCTAGTCACAGGCGAGGGGTAAGTGGTTATTGAAAAGAGCGCATGAGTCACGCGGGATACCCCGCGCGAAGATATTCCCATCTTCGCAGCGGCGTTGTTCTCCCCGCGCGTGGGGGCGCCCACGCGACGAGCGGCTGGCGCGCGTCCGCCGCGGTGGACTCGCGGTCATCCGACGCACGGGCCGCGCCGCGCGTACGTCCGATGACCGCGCGGCTCGGCGATCGTCGTCGGGTCGGCCCGGGGCGCCTACTCGTATTTCTGGCTGACGCGGAACGAGCCGAGCGAGCGTACGCCCGTCGCGTGCTGCTCGAGCAGCGCGAGGGCTTCCTTGAACGCAGGCTCCTCCGTGCTGCCCTCGCACTCGACGAGGAAGAGGTACTCTTCAGGGCTGTCCGGCAGCGCGCGAGAGACGATGCGCGTGAGGTTGATGTGGTGTCTCCCGAGCGCGGAGAGCGCCGCGACCAGGGCGCCCGGGCGGTGGTCCAGCCCGAACAGGAGCAGCGTCCGCCCCCCCGAGGCCGGCGGCTCCGCGGCCCTCCCGACGATGAAGAAGCGCGTGATGTTCTCGCCCTTCGCGCCGAGCTTCGGCACGAGGATCTCCAGCTTGTAGATGGCCGCCGCGCCCTTGTTGCCGATCGCGCAGGCCTCGCCGTCCTGCGCCGCGCGCTCGACCGCCTCGGCGGTGCTCTCGGCCTCGAGGATCTGCGCGTCAGGGTAGGTCTCGCGCAGCCAGTCGCCGCAGTGCTTGAGCGGGACGAAGTGCGAATAGATGCGCTTCGGCGCCACGCCCGCCCTGCCGAGGAGCGACAGCGTGACGTGCAGCGAGAGCTCCTCGCACACGGCGAGCGCGGCGCCCGTGCCCTCGCGGCGGATCAGCTGATCGACGGTGTCGTAGATCGGGCCGCCCAGCGCGTTCTCGATCGGCACGACGCCGTAGGTCGCCGCGCCGCCGGCCACGGCGTCGAACACCTCCGAGATGGTGCGCCGGGGCGTGAGGTCCGCGCTCGCGCCGAAGCGCCGGGACGCGACCTCGTGGCTGAACGTCCCGGGCCGCCCGAAGTAGGCGACCCGCCGGCGCTGCGCCGGGGCCCCTGCCGCGTCGCTCTCCGCGGGCGCCGCGTCGTCGCCGCGCGCCGTCCCTGGCTTCCCCGCGTCAGCCGACATGAGCGATGGGCGCCTCGCCGGCGCCCGCGCGGACGGTCGCGATGCGCCCCCCGCAGGGCGCGCCGCTCCGCCGTGGGGCCGGCATCCTTCGATGGAAGCTGTGCATCGAGCGCCGCCTGTCTACCGGCGCGATGCGGCGGCGTCCAGCGAGGAAAGCGGCGGCGTCCGCCCGCGCGAGGAGGCGCCAGCCCCCGCGGTGCACCAGGCAGCCGCCGAGCCCACCCGCGCGGCGATCGCGCTTCATCAGCCAGGCGGGAGCACCATCGTTGCCGACGATGCCGGAAGGCCCCCTGACGCGGTTCAGGTGAGGAACGATCGTTACATCCCGAGAACCATCGTCAAGCAGCGCTTTCCCGAGCGATTCGGCCTGCATGCGCGCAATTGCGCAGGCGGAGGGTGGCGCAGGAGATAACCACACGAACACACATTCGACCACTTTTTCGATCGAATTTCGCCTGTGATCGCCCCGACCAGATTTTGCAAGTTCCGTTTCTTGTGATAACGATCGTTACGCGATGTCGGGAACGGGGCGTGGAGGCCACGGTTCAGGGCCGCCGAACGACAGAGAAGGCGCCTACTGGCGGATCTTCAACAAGAAAACGATCGTGCTCGTGCGCCGATGGCTTCGCCTCCTCGGGGTCCCGCGGCGGGATCGCTGGGACATCGCCCAGAACGTGATGCTCGCGGCGCATGAGAGCTTCGGGAACTACGATCCGGAGCTCGGGCCGTCCGACCGCTGGCTGAACAAGATCGCTGTCCACGCCGCGTCCCACTACGGGCTGCGCGAGCGGCGCCGGAGGGAGGACCCGTTGCCTGACGACTTCGACGCAGAGCTCGACGAGCCCTCGGCCGAGGAGCAGATCATCTCGGCGTGCGACCGCCTGTTCGCGCGCGCGGTCCTGCGCGAGCTCGACGCCGAGTTCGGCGCGATCCTCACGGCCCACGACATCGAGGGCGTGCCCATGGCGGACTTCGCGAGCCGGGCGGGAATCCCCCTCTCGACGGCGTACAAGCGGCGGAGCCGAGCGCTCGCCGCGTTTCAGCAGCTGGCCATGCGGCGCCTCGCGTCGATGCCCGGAGCAGAGGCGCCGGGCGGCGGCCGGACGGAGTCCGGCGCCGGGTCACCTCGCGTCGCGGGCTGGTCCGCGCGGACGTGACGGCTCAGGGGCTCATCGCCCGCGGCGGTTCGATGACGAGGGGGCGGAGCCGCGCGACCCGCGCTCCTCGGGTCGAGGCCGCGAGCGGGGCCGCGCGCGATCCGGATCCTCGTTGATGAGCGCGAGGATGGCCTGCTTCTTCGGCGAGTCGTCGGGCTCGATCAACAGGAAGAGGAGCGCCTCCTGGAGCGCCTCGGGCGCGCGATCGAAGCGATCGGCGACGACCGCGGAGACCGGGCTCCTCCCGTCGCCGGGCAGGAGGAGCCGAGCATCGCAGTTGAGCCCCTGTGCGATGAGCGCCAGCGCGCCGAGCCCGAGATCGCGCTCGCCGCGCTCGACCTGCCGCAGGTAGGTCGCCGAGAGGCGCGCTTTCTCGGCGAACTCGGCGTAAGTGAGCCCGTGCAGCTGCCGGAGCACGCGAATGGCTCGACCGACCTCCTTGGGAAGCGCATCGCTCATGGCCGGCGCAGCCTATCAACTCCCGCCGCGGCCGGAAAAGGACGATCGCACGCTTCACCCTGCATTCGCGGGGGCGCACGTCGATGTCCGTTACTTACTTTAACTGATTCAGCTCCTCCAAGAGCGCCCGGGAGTGCGAGTTCTCGCGCTTCTCGATCGCTATGCCGGTGAGGAGGCGCGCTTGGCCGCCGCTCGGGTCGACGCGGGGTCAGCGTCGGTTGCGTCGGTTGCGTCGGTTGCGTCGGTTGCAGCCGCGGGGCGCTTCTGTCATTCCTGGCGCGTTCGCTGGCAGGATGTGCGCTGGTTCGAGCGCGTGTCTCGACCCCTCCGGGGGACGGCAAGGGGTTCGATGATCCGTCTGGAGCTTTCAGCAGAGCACACCCGGCTGCACTCGACGCTGTGCGCCCAGTGCCCGCAGGGCCCCGCGGGGTGCTGCGTCAGCCCGCCCGAGCTCGACTGGACGGACATCGGGCGCATCGTCTCCCTCGACGGCCGCGGCTGGCTGCTCGAGCAGATCGCCGCAGGCAACCTGCTCCCCGTGAGCCGCGGACTCGAGCTCCGGCGCGTGCGGAAGCGGGAGGAGCGCACGGCCCCGCGGCAATCGAAGTGCGTCTATCACGGCGCGCGCGGCTGCTCCGTCCCCGCCGAGCGGCGGGCCGCGACATGCAATTACTTCCTCTGCGAGGACGCCTTCGCCGAGCGCACGGACGGCCAGGCGGATCCTGCGTCCGCCGAGAGCCGCCGGGCGCACGCGCTCCTCCGGGACGTCTACGGCCGCTGGGACCGTGAGCTCGCCGAGGCGGTCGCTTCCCGCCCGGAAGGGCCGACGTGGGACGCGGCGTTCCTCGACTGGCTGGGCGCGGAGTTCGAGCGGCTCTCGCGCGCGTCGCGCGACGCGCTCGGCGAGCTCACCGCGCGTGGATCTCGATAGAGAGCGCCGCTGGCGCAGCGAGCGCGCCCGTCTCCCGGGGATCGCCCGTCACAGCATGGCGACCGGATCCACGTCGATGATCACCCGGGCGTTCCGGTCAAGGCCATCCCTTATCAGCCCGGTCAGCGCCGCGAGCGCCCCCCGGAGCGGACCGCGATCGCGCGCCCGGAGGAGCACCCGGAACCGGTAGCGCCCGCGCAGCCGCGCGATCGGCGCCGCCGACGGGCCGAGCACCTCGACGCGCCGGGCGGCCCCCTCGGGGCAGGTGCGGGCGTGGGCCGCGAGCTTCGCCGCGGCGCCGCGCCCCACGCTCTCGTCGACAGCGTCGATCCGGAGCAGCGCGAGGCGCGTGGCGGGCGGATAACCCACCTCCTCGCGTTCGCGGATCTCCCGCTCGAGAAAGCCAGGCACGTCGTGCGCCGCGGCGAACGCGATGGCCGGGTGCTCGGGGTTGCGCGTCTGGATGAGCACACGGCCGGGGCGGTCGCGCCGCCCCGCGCGTCCGGCCACCTGCACGAGCAGCTGGAAGCCGCGCTCGGCCGCCCGGAAGTCGGGCAGCCCGAGCGCGGCGTCGGCGTTCACCACGCCGACCAGGGTCACGTTGGGCAGGTCATGGCCCTTCGTGACCATCTGCGTGCCGACAAGGATGTCGATCTTGCCCTCGCGCATCCTCGCGAGGATCGCCTGCGAGCGATCCTTGCCGGCGACGTCGCGATCGAGGCGCGCCACGCGCGCCTCCGGGAACGAGCCGGCGATCGTGGCCTCGAGCCGCTCGGTGCCGAGCCCCTCGAGCAGCAGGTTCCGCGCGCCGCACGCGCCGCAGCGGTCCGGCAGCGGCCCCGCATAGTCGCAGTAATGGCAGCGCAGCCGCCCCCCCTCCGGCCGCTCGTCGAGCGGCGCCGCGGGCGCGGGCGCGCCGCCCGGCGAAGGCGGGCGCGGGTCGCGGCGCCGCCCGCGGTGGTACGTCAGCGCGACCGAGCAGGCGTCGCACGTGGTCAGCGTCCCGCACGAGCCGCAGACGACGCTCGGCGCGAAGCCGCGGCGGTTCAGGAAGAGGATCGCCTGCTCCTTCGCCGCGAGCGTCTTCTCGAGCGCGCGGTGCAGCGGCAAGGAGATCAGCGGATCGCCCGAGGGGCCGGCGCGGAAGCGGCGGAGATCGACGAGCGAGACCTCGGGGAGGCTGGCCTCGCGGTGCGCGCGGTCCGGCAGGCGCAGCTCGGCGAGCTTGCCGCGGCGCACCAGCGCGACGGACTCGATGGAAGGGGTCGCGGAGCCGAGCACACACACCGCCCCCGCGCGGTGGGCGCGGAGCAGCGCCATGTCGCGCGCGTGGTAACGCACGCCCTCCTCCTGCTTGAACGAGCCGTCGTGCTCCTCGTCGACGAGGATGAGGCCGAGGTCCGGCACCGGCGCGAACAGCGCGGAGCGCGCCCCGATGGCGACGCGCACCTTGCCGACGTGGAGGCTCGCCCACATCGCGTGGCGATCGGCGTCGCTCAGCCCGCTGTGCAGCACGGCGAGCTCGTCGCCGAAGCGGGCGCGGAAGCGCGCAACGAGCTGCGGGGTGAGGGCGATCTCCGGCACCATGACGAGCGCGCCGCGGCCCCGGTCGAGGCAGCTCTTGATGGCGCGCAGGTACACCTCGGTCTTGCCGGAGCCGGTCACGCCGAAGAGGAGGAACGCGCTCGGCCGCGGCTCCTGCCCGGCGGGCCGCGGCTCCTGCCCGGCGGGCCGCGGCTCCTGCCCGGCGGGCCGCGGCTCCTTTTGGGTGCTCGCGGGGTGCTCCCCTCCCCCGGACGGCGCGAGCGCCGCGAGCGCCGCGTCGATGCGCGCCGCGGCCTCGGCCTGGGCCGCATTGAGCTCGGGCGGCACGTCGCGCTCCTCGGCGCGGCGGAAGAACGGGTCGCGCGGCGGCTCGCGCTCGTCCAGGGCGACGAGGTTGCGCTCGGCGAGCTTCTTCAGGGCGCTGCGCGCGTTGCCGAAGCGCTCCTCGATCCGCGCGACCGGCTGCTCGCCGTTCGCCCGGAGCAGCGCGAGCACCGCCGCGGCCTGCCCGCGGAGCGTGCCGGGCTCCTCGACGACGTCGGTCGCGCTCGCGTACGCGACCTGGCGGCCGCCGACCTGCTTGGCGCGGCCGAGGTCGAGGACGCCGCCGAGCTCCCCCTGGGCCTTGAGCGCGCGCACCTGCTCGCGCTCGATCGCCGGCAGCGCGAGGCGGAGCACCTCGCCGATCGGCGCGAAGTAGTAGGCGGCGAGCTCCTGCAGGAAGGCGAGCAGCTCCGCCGGCAGCGCCGGGCGCGCGTCGACGAGCGCCGCGAGCGGCTTGATCTTGGACGGGTCGATGGCCGCGCTGCGCTCGCTGACGGCGAGCACCACGCCGAGCAGCTTGCGCCGATGGAACTCGCAGAGGACGCGCGCCCCCGGTCGGACCTCGCCGGCGAGCGCGGCGGGGACCTCGTAGGTGAAGGCCTGCGAGAGCGGGACGGGCACCGCGACGTCGGCGAGGAGGGGCATCGCTCCGGGGAGGCCGCGCGCAGCGCGGCACGGGCGAGATACCAGAGAACGCCGCCCGGGACGAGGAACGCAGGGCGTGCGCGCGGGCGCCGCGCCGGGCCCGAAAGGAAAGACTCCAAAAAAAAGCGCCGCCGGGGCCTCGGGGGGGGGAAGGCCGCGCCGGCAGCGCTGGCCGGACATAGAGCACCGTCCATGCCATCCGCGGGATTCGCGATTCGAACGTATTTCACTTCAGATGGGGCGCTCGTCGATTTCGAACCTGAAATTTCGGTAAAGCACCATTGCAAAAGCGCACTGCGTGGCCTGCTCGAGCGTCGCAGCGGCACGCGCCGCGGGAGGGCATGGGAACGCCCGACCCGCTCCCGCGGGGTCCGCCGATTGCTCCGGATCCGGTCAGGGGTTCACCGCTGGACGCTCGGCGGGGCGGGCGCCATGCGCTGGAAATCCGCGCAGCCACGCGCCTCGGAGGAGGGGAACATGATCGGAACCGCAGTCTTGGGGGGAATCGAGGAGCAGGACTGGATCGACCGGATCGCGGACCCGCTTCAGCGCGGCATCCAATCCGTCCTGAGGCGAGCGCCGACGGTCGCCAAGGTGCTGCATGGCAAGTTCCTCGGGCACCCGTTGCACCCGGTGCTGGTGACCATCCCCATCGGCGCCTGGTCCTGCGCGCTGGTGCTCGATCTCGCCGGCGTCGGCCGCAGGCGGCGTCGTCTCGATCGGGGAGCGGACGCGACCGCGGCCATCGGCCTCGGCGGGGCGCTCGTGGCCACCTTCGCCGGGCTTGCCGACTGGAGCACCACCCTCGGCCCCGCGAAGCGGATCGGCTTCGTCCACGGCGCCGTGAACCTCGCGATCGCCGGCCTGTACGGCGCCTCGCTCGCCTCCCGGGCGATCGGGCTGCGGCCGCTCGGGATCGCGCTGTCGACCGCGGGGTTCGGCCTCGCGGGGGCGAGCGGCTGGCTCGGCGGAGAGCTCATCTACCGCTACGGCGTCGGCATCGGCACCGACGCGTGCGAGCGGAGGCCGGAGATGCAGGTGCCCGTGCCCGAAGCGCCGATCGCCGACGCGGGCTGACGGCGACGGGCGCCGGACGGGAGCGAGGCGCGACGTTCTCCTCGCCCGAGCGGGCGCTGGAACGCCCATCACGTTGAAACCCGGAGAATTTTCACAGGGAGGCGGGGAGGCGGGGAGGAAGAAAAATGAACTTCTCCCTCTTGCCGTCTCTCGCTCCCCGCCTCCCCGCCTCCCTGTGAAACTCTTGCTTTTTCTCGTGGTTTCAACCCGTTTGTCGCTTCTAGCGCGCCGCGAGATAGCAGCCCGCGATGACGAGCGCGGCGAGGGCGAACAGCAGCGCGTTGTGCACGAGCCAGCGCTGCCGCGGGCGAGCGAGCGGAGGCTGCGCCCTGACCCAGGGCGGGGGCTCGGCCAGGGCCGGCGCGGCGGCCTCTGCGCCCTGCGCGCCGATGTCCATCGCGCTCGGCGTGACGGCCTCCCCCGCGCCCGGCGCGATGGCCGCGGTCGCGATCGGCTCGATCACCGCAGGCGGACCGAGCTCCAGCGCGCGCACCGCGCGCTCGCGCGCCCGGCGGGGCGCGACCAGCTCCGCGCCGAAGTTGTCGCGCAGCCACGCCCCGAAGCGCAGCGGGCTCGCCGTCAGCTCGGCCGCCGCCGCGTAGGCGGCGATGTCCTGGAGCATCGCCGCCGCGCTCGGGTAGCGCTCGTCGGGCGCGATCGCGAGCGCCCGCGCCACGATCGCGTGGAGCGCCGCCTCGTCGGGGAGCCCGCGCTCCACGAGCGGCGGGATCGACGCGCGCCGCGCGAGCTCGAGCAGATCGCCCCGCGCCGCTTCCTTGGAGAGCGCGGCGCCGGCGCTGTACATCCGCCGGCCGGCGAGCAGCTCCCAGAGCAGGATGCCCGCCGCGAAGACGTCGGATCGCGCGTCGAGCGCCTCGCCCCGGGCCTGCTCGGGGCTCATGTAGCCGGCCTTGCCCTGCAGCGCCTCGTCCATGGCTCCGCAGCGCTCGTGCGCGCGGGCGATGCCGAAGTCGCAGAGCTTGATCTCGCCCTCGAAGCTCAGGAGCACGTTCGACGGCGAGACGTCGCGGTGCACGACGCCCTTCCGGTGGGCGTACGCGAGCGCCTGGAGCGCCTCGGCGATGATCAGCAGCGAGAACGCGACCGGGAACTTCACCTTCTGGCGCGCGCAGCGGCGGAGCAGCTCGCGCAGGTCGAGGCCCTCGACGTACTCCATCGCGATGAAGAGCGAGCCGTCCTCGCGGCAGAGGTCCTCGACCTGCACGATGGACGCGTGGCGCAGCCCCGCCGCGAGCCTGGCCTCGCTCGCGAGCATCTCGACGAAGCGCGGGTCGTGCGCGAACCTCGGGGCGACCTCCTTGATGGCGACGAGGCGCGCGGCGCCGAGGTCCGTGCGCACCCGGGCCAGGTAGAGATCGGCCATCCCTCCCTGGCCGATGTGATCGAACAGCGTGTAGCGGCCGATCTGGCACGGCAGCAGCCGCCCCCCGCGGGGCGCAGCCCGGCGGCGGGGTGTCTCCTCGCGCGCGGCGCCGAGGGGGAGAGCGGGCAGGCCGGAAGGCGGGTACGGGAGCGTGCCTCCGCGACGCACATCGAGGCGATCGATCTGCACGAGCCGTCGTCGCAGACTTCGCCCGGGCGGGCCAACTAAGTGGACGCGGCGCTGTTCAGGCCCCGGGGCGCGCAGCTCAGGCGCGGCGCGGTCCACGTCAGTTCACGTCAGTTCACGTCAGTCCTCGTCAGTTCACGTGCAGCGCGCGCGGCGGCGGGCTACATCCGGCGCATGGCGTTCAGCGCAGGCTGGGGAGCGGCCTTTGCCGGGTCGTTCATCCGCATCGTCGACGACCGGGGGCGCAAGCACGAGTGGCGCTCCCCTCCGCGGCGCATCGTCTCGCTCGTGCCGAGCGACACCTACTCGCTCCTCCGGCTCGGCGCCCGGGATCGGCTCGTCGGCCGCACCCGCTACTGCGTCGCGCCCGCCGAGGACGTCGAGGGCATCGAGCTCGTCGGCGGCACGAAGGACGCCGACGTCGACCGGATCGCCGCGCTCGAGCCCGACGTCGTCGTCGCGAACCAGGAGGAGAACAGCAAGCGCGACATCGAGCGCCTCGACGCCGCGGGGCTCCGGGTGCTCGTCTCGTTCCCGAAGCGGGTCGCCGACGGCGTGGCGCACCTCGCCCGGCTGGCGCGCCTGCTCGGGCACGCCGCGGCGAAGCCCGGCGCGCCCGCACCCCCGGCCGAGGGCGCCCCGGGCCAGCCGCCGCAGGCCGCAGCGCGCGAGCTGGTCGCGGCCGCCTACCGCGCCCACGCCGCGGCCGAGGCGCGCCGCCGCGAGCGCCCGCCGATCCGCGCCTTCGTCCCGATCTGGATGGACCCGCTGATGACCGTCCACGGCGACACGTTCCTCTCCGACATGCTCGATCTCGTGGGCGCGCAGAACGTCTTCGAGGATCGGCCCCGGCGCTACCCGCTCGCGGCCGACCTGGGCAAGGCGCCGCCGCTGCCCCCCGAGCGCGTCGAGGGCCGCGACCTCCGCTACCCCCGCGTGACCCTCGACGAGGTGATCGCCCGCGCCCCGGAGCTCGTCCTGCTGCCCGATGAGCCGCACGCCTTCAGCGACGCCGACGCGGCAATATTTCGCTCCCTCGACATCCCCGCTGCCCGCCGGGGCCACGTGATCAGGTGCGACGGCAAGGACCTCATGTGGTACGGCGCGCGGGCGCTCGAGGGGCTCAGTCGGCTGCGCGAGATCGTCGACGCCGCCCGTCCCTGATGCACGCGCCAGCGTCGGGTCAGGGGGCGCGACGCCGAATTCCCGCGTCCTTGCGGCCGAGCAAGCCCCTCCTCGCCACGCCGCAGTTGGGGTAGGAACGTAGGATGACGTGGACACGGGAGACGTTGCGGGCAGAGATCATCCAGCTCCTGGAAGGACACACGGCCGGCGAGGTAAAGATCGAGGAGTCGAGCCACCTCGTCGCCGACCTCAGCCTCGACTCGCTGGGAGTGATGGAGATCGTCGCGGATATGGAGGATAAGTTCGACCTCTCGATCCCCGACGACATGTTGCGCGAGGTCGACACGGTCGCCGACGTCGTGAAGGCCATCGAGCTCCGGCTCAAGAACGAAGGAAGGCTCTCGGGATGACGGCTGTTTGGAAACCGCGGACGGTCGCGCAGGCGATCGAGGACGCAGCGGCGAGCACGAAGACGGGCTATCGCTTCATCGAGGAGTCCAGCGAGAACGAGCCGTTCTTCACGCACGGGGGCGTCGAGCGGGCCAGCGCGCGCTTCGGCGGCGCGCTCCAGGCGCTCGGGCTCCAGAAGGGCGATCGCGTCGCGTTGATCCTGCCGGACAACGCCGATTTCATCTTCGCCTTCCTGGGCGCGATCCGCGCGGGCGTCATCCCGGTGCCCATCTACCCGCCGACCGGCCTCGGCAAGCTGACCGGCTACCTCGAGAACACGCTGCACATCGTCGCGAAGAGCGGCGCCAAGGTGCTGCTCACGAGCGCCGAGATCAAGCGGATGCTCGGCACGATCCAGGCGCAGGCGCCGGGGCTCGAGCAGATCGTGGCGGTGGAGGGCCTCCGGGGCGCCCGCGAGGAGCTCAAGCCGGTCAAGGTCGAGCTCGACGACGTGTGCTTCCTCCAGTTCACGAGCGGCTCGACGTCGCGCCCGAAGGGCGTGGTGCTCACGCACGCGAACCTGGCGGCGAACGTGCGGGCGATCGTGGATCTCGGCCTGGCGGTGCGCGGGTCGGTCGACACGGGCGTGTCGTGGCTGCCGCTCTACCACGACATGGGGCTCATCGGCTTCGTGATCGCCCCGCTCTACTACGTCAACACGATCACGTTCCTGCCGCCGCTCCTGTTCCTGAAGCGCCCGGTGCGCTGGCTGGAGACGATCACGCGCCACCGGGGCAACGTGTCGTTCGGCCCGAACTTCGCCTATGCGCTCTGCGTGAAGCGGATCCGAGAGCAGGAGATGGCGGGGCTCGATCTCTCGACGTGGCGGGTCGCCGGGTGCGGCGCCGAGCCGATCCGGGCCGACAACCTGCGCGCGTTCGCCGAGAAGTTCGCGCCGGTCGGCTTCGACGAGAAGGCGTTCGTCTGCTCGTACGGGATGGCCGAGAGCACGCTGGCGGTGTCGTTCAGCGCGCTCGGGGCCGGGTTGCAGATCGACGCGGTGGACGGCGAGACGCTCTGGAAGGAGGGCAAGGCGACGCCCGTCCCGGCCGACAGCGAGGGCGCCTCGTCGCTCGTGCAGTGCGGGTCGGCGTTCGAGGGGCACGAGATCGCGGCCTTCGCGTCGGACGACGCGGAGAGCGCCCGCCCGCTGGGCGATCGCGAGGTCGGCGAGCTCCGGCTGCGGGGCCCGAGCGTGATGCCCGGCTATTTCAACGATCCGGATCTCACGAAGGAGGCGTTCGCGGGCGGCTGGCTGCGGACCGGCGATCTCGGGTACCTCGCGGAGGGCAAGGTCTATATCTGCGGGCGCTCGAAGGAGGTCATCATCGTCAACGGGCGCAACTACTACCCGCAGGATCTCGAGTGGGAGGCGAGCCGCGTCTCCGGGGTCCGCAAGGGCAACGTGATCGCGTTCGGGACGATGAAGCCGCACAACGACCGCGAGCGCGTGGTCATCGTCTTCGAGACCCCGGCGTCGGACGAGCAGGAGAAGCAGGCGCTGAAGGGCGAGGTGCGCCGCGTCGTCCAGCAGGCCATGGGGCTCACCGTCGATGACGTGGTGGCGGTCGGATCGGGCATCCTGCCGAAGACCTCGAGCGGGAAGCTCCAGCGGAGCAAGACGCGGGAGCTCTACGAGAACGGGGAGCTCTTGATCCGCAGCTCGTCGCGCGAAGGGGACCGGCTGGACGCGGCGAAGGAGTTCGCCAAGAGCCAGATCAACTTCTTCCGCCACGCGATCTTCCGCGGGCGGGGGGGGTGATCCTGGAGGGGCCTCGGAAGAGGCCCTGGAGACTGCAGGGGCTGCCGGAGGGGGCAGGGAGCGCGTGCGGCGCGCGCGGGGCCCCGCCGAACTCGCATGGCCGGTGAACCGCCCTTGAGGGGCGATTCACCGGCCATGCTTAGACACGGCCCGTCCCCACGCGCGCCGCACGCGCTCCCTGCCCCCTCCGGCAGCTCTCAGGACAGCGACACGTCACTGCATGCGCTGGGACCTCACGGACGGAGTTCGAGCGAGCGGGCGCGCGGGGGAAGCGCGAAGGCATGGCCGCTCGTGCGGGCGGCCGTTATCGTCGAAGGGCGTCCATGCCCGTGTGGCTCAATCAGCTGCTGCCGATCGTGCTCCTGCTCGCGGCCATCGCGGTCGTCATGCGGCGGCTGCCGAAGATCGATCTCGGGCACTCGGAGGAGTTCCGGCGCCGGCGGTTCTTCAACTGGTTTCCGCTCGGGCTCACGTACGCCTTCCTCTACATGGGGCGGTACAACCTCTCCGCCAACGCGCCGGAGCTCGACGCGCTGCACCTCGTCAGCAAGCACGAGTTCGGGAACATCGACGGCTGGGGCTCGGCCGTTTATGGGGTCGCCTTCCTGCTGAACGGGCCGCTCACCGACCGCTGGGGCGGGCGCGCCACCATCCTGATCGCCGCGGGCGGATCCGCGCTCATGAACGTCCTGCTGGGCGTGGCCGTCCGCCTCGCCCAGGAAGGGCGGCTCGACCACGGCGCCGCCATCACCACGATGACGGTGCTCTTCTCCGCCAACATGTACTTCCAGAGCTTCGGCGCCGTATCCATCGTCAAGGTCAACGCGCCCTGGTTCCACGTCCGCGAGCGCGGGATGCTCGGCGGCGTCTTTGGTATCCTGATCTCGCTCGGGCTCTACTTCGCCTACGACTGGAGTCGATTCATCGCCAAGCACCTGCCGATGCCGTGGGTGTTCCACGTCCCCGCCCTGCTGCTGCTCGGTTTTCTGGCGCTCGACGTCTTCCTCATCCGCGACACGCCGGGCCAGGCGGGGTTCCGGGACTTCGACACAGCCGACGCGTCCTCGGGCGACACCGGCGAGCGCCTGGGGGCGATCGCGGTCGCACGGCGCATGTTCTCGCAGCGGGTCATCTGGATCATCGTCGCCATCGAGTTCTGCAGCGGCTTCCTCCGCAACGCCGTCATGAAGTGGTACCTCATCTTCGCCGACAAGACCGGGCTCGCGGGCTTCGTGTCGGCGCACTGGGGCGTGCTCCTCTGCATCGCCGGCATCCTGGGCGGCGTGTTCGCCGGCTTCATCTCCGATCATGTCTTTGACTCGCGCCGGGGCCCGGTGGCCTCGGTGCTGTATGCGGGCCTCGTGCTCGGCGCGGTCGTCGTCCTCTTCACGCTGAGCTTCCCCATCGCCGGGTGGACCGTCGTGTTCATGTCCCTCTGCGTGATCGGCGTCCACGGCATGCTGTCCGGGACCGCGAGCATGGATTTCGGCGGGAGGAAGAACGCCGGCGTCGCGACTGGCATCATCGACGGCTTCGTCTACCTGGGCACCGCGGCGCAGTCGTTCCTTTACGCGAGCATCCTGCCCTCGGGCGACGCGGCGAAGCACCCTGGGAACTGGATGCCATGGCCCGCGGCCATGCTCCCGGTCGCGCTCGTCGGCTTCGCGCTGGCGACGCGGGTGTGGAACGCGCGGCCCGAGCGGCGCGCGGCGCACTGACGCGCAGCCTCCACGCGAGCCAGGCGAGGTATCCCCCGCCGGCCCTCTCCGCCCCGCTCACCCACGCTCGGCCGCGAGCGCCCGGGGATCGACGAAGACCCACGGCATGCCCGCCGCCTGCGCGGACTGGATCCCCAGCGCGGCGTCCTCGAAGACCAGGCACCGCGCGGGCTCGACGCCCAGGCGCCTCGCCGCCTCGAGGAACGGGTCGGGCGCCGGCTTGGGCCGCGCGTAATCCTCCGCCGCGACGACCTCGTCGATGTACCCGCGGAGGCCCAGGAACTCGAGCGTCCGTTCCACCGACGCCCGTGGGCTCCCCGAGACGACGGCGCGCTTCACGCCCGGAGGAGCGTCGCGGAGCGCGGCCACGACCTCAGGCACGCCTCGCACCGTCGGTATCAGGCGGTGGTACGCCGCTTCCTTCACGGCGAAGACCTCGGCCACCGGCATCCGCAGCCCGTACTTCCCGTTCAGGCGCTCGACGATCCGGTCGGTCGGCATGCCCGCCCAGCCGTAGAAATCTTCGCCGGAGAACTCGCACCCATGCGGGGCGAGCGCCTCGAGCCAGGCCTGGTAATGGAGCGGCATGGAGTCCGCGATCGTCCCGTCACAATCAAAGAGATAAGCTGCAAACGAGCCTGAGGGGAATACGAGTCCTGGCATGGGCCGCACCTCGTAGCACATCGGCAGGCCTCCCGCTGGTGCGCCGGCCACCTCGGAGAGTCCGCCGTTCAGAACCTTGTGCTTCGTTTTGCTCGCGGGCGAACGTGAACGTCACCACCTGTCCTCGACCGCCTCCACCCGCACCTCGCACGCGCCATCCCCCCTGAGCGGCGACTTCGTCTCTTGCACGCGGAACCGCGTCCCCATCTTGAACAGCCCACCGTAGGTCTCGGCATCGATCGGCCGCACCGTCCCGAAATCGACGCGGTGCAGGAGCTGCATGATGGCCAGCGCCGTCCCCTGCTGGAACAGGAGCCGCCCCCGCGCCGTGGACCCGTGCTTCATGGCGTAATACGCGCTCTCGTGCGTGATCGGCGCCCGCAGAACGAGCGCCCGGCCCGGCTGGAACTCCGGCGCGGAGAGCGCCCCCCAGCCGAGCGCGCGGGCGAGCCCGAGCAGCTGCTCCAGGCGCTCGTGCTGGTCCCTGCCCACCGGGCCGCACGCCGCCTCGAACGACGAGGACGAGAGCATCCCCCCGAGCAGGTGGAACGCGCCCGTCTGCGCCGCCTCCCGCACGAGCGCCTCGAACACAGGGACCAGCTCGGGAGACCGCCGCTCGATGAGGTGCACCGTGTCGAACGTCTTCTGATCGATGTACCCCACCGGCAAGAGCGCCACGTTCACCCCGTACGCCGAGATGAGCCCGCGCTCGTCGGACCGCAGCGCCCCGATCTCCTCGAGCATCGCGCCCTCGACGCGCTGCGCCCGCGAGAGAGGCCCGCCCTCGGGCTCCCAGCGCACCCGCGCCGCCTCGATCTGCTTGCGCGTCAGCGCCTCGCCGAAGCGCGGCCGCTCCGACCGCCGCGTCAGCAGGAAGGTGCAGGCCGCGTCGCCCCGCGCGACGCACGTCACCTCGTCGGCGTCGAGCCGCCCCCAGTCGGACGGGAACGCGAGGCTCGCCGCGGCCGCGCAGTAGCCGGAGGCGAACGCGTCCACCGCCAGCCGGTTCTGGATCCGACCGCCGTACTTCGCGAGGAAGCTCGTCCCGTGGAAGAGCGAGTCCGCGTGCACCGCGCCGCCCTCCGCGCTCACCTCGAACCGCAGACGCCCCTGCCCCATCGCGGCGAACAGCTCGCCCGCGAGCTCGAGCTTCTCCCGCGGCGACGCCCCGTGGCGGTCCTCGTACAGCGGCCCGAGCAGCGCGTGCGCCGCCTCGAACGCCGCCTGCCGGCGCACGCCGCGGCTCTCCCCGCCGAGCGCGTCGAAGATCGTCTGCTCCAGGAAGAGCGCGAAGTGGTGGGAGTGCGCGATCACCAGCTGATCGGCCACGTGGAGCAGCCCGTGGGGGACGATCGGGCCGACCAGATCGCCGAGCGGGCCGTCGATGCGGCCCCGCAGGCCGTGCCGGAGCGCCGTCACAGGAGCCTCCGCAGCGCGGCGCGCTCCAGGCCGAGGATGTCCGCGACCGCCGTCTCGACGAGCACCATCGCCTCCGCGCCGAGCCCGTCGGGGTGCTCGAGCGCGAGCGGCGTCAGCCCGGCGCGCAGGGCGAGCCGGAGCCGCGCCACGTGAGGCTCGGGCGCGCGCGCCTCGAGCAGCGCGAGCAGCCGCTGGATCCGCGTGACCTCGGCCGACGGCGGATCGACGGGCGGCGGCGTCCCGCTGGTCCGGCGCGACGGGATGCTGGACGAGCCCCTCGGCGGCGCCGAGCGCGCGACGCCCCGCACGAGATCGTCCACCGTGTCCGCGCTGAGCGGCTCCTCGAAGAGCCCCGACGGGTCGCTCAGCATCTCCTCGGGCGGCTCCTCGAGCGGCAGCTCGGGCGCGAGCGTCGCGGCGAGCCGCTGCGCCACGAGCCGCGCCATGCCGAGCGGCATCGTGCCGTCGAACAGGCTCGCGACGACGCACGCGCGGACGCGGCGCAGCAGGACGGTCCGGCCGCTCAGCTCCAGCGTGACCACGGGGTCCGGGAGCTCCTCGGCGCGGCCCTGCGAGCGCGGCGGCTTGCTCGACGACCGCGCGCCGCGGCTGCGGGCGGGGCGGATCGAGCCCTCCCGCTCCGGGACGAGCCGCTGCGCGGCGAGCTGGCTCCCGAGGTACGCGTCGCGCAGCCCCGCGGCCACGTCGCTCGGAGACAGGGCCGCGCCCTCGCGGACGAACACGGCGTGGACGCGCGCGTCGCCGAGGTGGAACACGACGATGGCGTCGAGGCCGCCGACGCCGTAGCCGATGCCGTCGAGCGCGATCGGCGCGAGCGGGTCGTCGTCGTCCAGCGCGCCCGCGCCGGCCTCGACGTCACGACCGAACGAGGGCTCGCCGTGCTCCGCGCTCAACCGACGACCCCGACCGCGGCGTCGATCGCGTGACGGCACGCGATCCGGACGGCGTGCGCCTCGCGCGGCGTGAGCGGGCCCGGGCGCATCAGGCCGACGATGTACGCGGCGGAGCGCACCTGGAACCCGATGAGCTGGAAGAACGGCCCGTCGCCGACGCAGAGCTCGAAGCGCTGCGACGGGGCGCCGGGCAGCGCCGCGACGAGCGAGCCGATCGCCGACGCGATGAGGCCCGAGGCGGCGAGCCTCGCCTCCGTGTCGCGGATCGCGCCGGCGAACGGGAGCCCGGCCGCGTCCGCGAGGAACACGTCCGTCGCGCCCGTCGCCTCGGCGATCCACTCGAGCACCCGCTCGCAGCGGGCGACCGGCCCGCCCGCCGCGGCGAGGTCCGGGAAGCGCGGCGCCCGGCCCGCCGAGAGCGCCTCGATGGCGCCGTCGAGCCGCTCCTCGAGGGGCTCGCGCGCCGCCGCGAACGAGGGCGGCGAGCCCAGGGGCCGCAGGTCGAGCGGCGAGCCGCGCCGCGAGTCGACGTCGTCGGCCGACGAGGGCAGCGCGCCCCGCAGCCCGAGCTCGCCGCCCACGCCCGCGCTCGACAGGGGCAGGAGATCGCTCGAGGGCGCGAGCTCCTCGAACGACGGCGAGAGCGGCGACGAGGACATCGGCTCCGGCTCCGCCCGCGAGGACGGCGGCCGGGACTCGAACGACACGAGCGGCTCGGCCGCGGGCGCGACCGACGCCGCCCGAGGCCTCCGCGACTTCGACCGCTTGACCAGCGCCGCCGCGGTGACGACGGCGCCGTCGACATCAAAGGAGGAGCGAGATCGGGCCATCGTCATCGTCCGGCGAGGTGGGGTCCAGGCGAACCAGCACGTCGTTCGCGAGCTGATCGAAGACGCGCGCGAGCGGCGGAGGGCGCTTCTGCATGAGCAGGAGCGGCGCCCCGCGGAGAGACGCCTCGAGGAACGCCTCGTCGCGCGGGATGACCGTGTCGAGGATGATCCCGTCGGGGAACTTCGTCCAGAGCGTCTCGGCGACGTCGAGCGACGCGGACGCCTGCCGGTCGAACATCGACAGCACCATGCCGAGCAGCGACAGCTGCGGGTTCTTCTCGGCGCGGACGCGATCGATCACCGCGAGCAGCTGGCCGATCGAGCGGAGCGCGAGCGGCTCGGCCTGGAGCGGCAGGAGCGCGTGGGTCGCCACCTCGAGCGCCCGCGTCGTGACCTTGCCGAGCCCCGCGGGGCAATCGACGA
This sequence comes from Sorangium sp. So ce327, assembly GCF_051530205.1. Classification (NCBI taxonomy): domain Bacteria; kingdom Pseudomonadati; phylum Myxococcota; order Polyangiales; family Polyangiaceae; genus Sorangium; species Sorangium sp. So ce327. Next base: position 10,316,983 of record NZ_CP150330.1, read on the forward strand.
CGACAATGTCGAAGTCCGGCGAGAGCCGCGCGAGCACGCTCGGGAGCACGGGCCCGCGGGCGAGCGCGTCCTCGAAGCCCGCGACGGTCGTGGGATCGACCCGGCCGACGGTGAGCACCTGGAGCTCCGGCTCGCGCGTCCGGAGCAGCACCGACTCGAGCCGCTCGGCGCCCGTGAGCAGCTCCGCGACGCCCGGCCGCGCGCGATCGGCGAGGCCCAGCGACAGCCCGAGGCTCCCCTGCGCGTCGAGCTCCAGGATCAACGCGCGGTTGCCCGCGCGCCCGAGGGCGAGCCCGAGGTTGAGGGAAATCGTGGTCTTTCCGACGCCGCCCTTCTGGCTCGCGACCGCGATGACGTGCATGGACTCCCTGACGGCGCGCAGCGATGGCGCCCAGGGGGCATCCTAACAGGACGGAAGCCGCCCGAAACCAGTCTCGACTCCGGGTCGTGGCACGGGCGGGGCCGGCCACGCCCGCGGGGGGCGGCGCTGGTCGGTCCGCGCGCTCACTCGGGGATCGATTGACAGGGGGAGATCAGCGTCGGCTCACCGGCTATCAGCGAAGCTCCGTCATGCTCGACCAGCAGATAGCTGATCTGTCGACCACAGTAGTTATACTCCGCGAGGTCGATCACGACCTCCTCCGAGGCCCCGCTGCCCTTCAGGGTCAGGGTCAGCGTCATCGTGCTGTCGTTCGGGCTCGACAGGATGCCGTACGAGCAGAGATACCGTGCCGGGAGCGACGTCGGGCACCCTCCCCGGTGGGCTTCGCGTTCTCCCGAGCGGTCTCCCTCCGCCAGGACGACCACGTCGAGCTCCGCCTCTGGCGTCGAGCCGCTGATCCCGAGGATGAGCCTCGGCCAGAGGTCGCGCTCACATCCGCCATTGCAGCTGCTCGACCCTCCCGCGGAACCGTCTCCGTCCGACGGCCCCGCGCCGCAACCGACGACCCAGATACAAGCAAGGGCACTCCACCCAATTTTCATGCTCACCTGACGCGTGGTTAGGGTCTTCTTGAGCGCTTGGCGGTACGGGCGACCCGGAGCAAGCGAAGACAGTCCGCCAAGGCATCACGCTCCCCCGACTCTCAGTTCCCATCCTTCAGCGCCCGGCAGTGCCTGGCCAGCCCCGGATCAGTGAAGCTGCACATGTCCGGGCATTGCTGGGCCACCGCGTTCAACCGGACCTGCGCTCCCGCGCCCGAAGCGGCGTCGCGCAGGCAGCAGTCCTGTCCTGGCATATCCGGCGTGCAGGTGACCGTCGTGCCGTCTTCCCTGCCGCACTCGCATCGATGGACAGACATGCTCCCGTCACCGCTCCCTCCCCCGGAGCAGCCGAGGCTCTGCATGGGCTGGTCCGGGAACGAGGCGGATATGTCCATCACCATCGGCCGCCCCTCCGCCCATTCCTCCAGGTCCAGCGGGACGTCCGCCAGCGTGACCGTCCCCGAGAGCGCCGTGTAGACCCGCCTCTTCTCCCAGCCGCGCACGTCGATCAAGCGCACGAGCGCGCTGTCCCTGTGCTCAGGCATGCCGTCCCCTCCGCTCATCTGCGGGACGATGTCGAAGGCGCCGGAGCGCGCGCTGTTCGCCGTGACGGATAGATACCAGAAGTCCCCGTTGGTGGTCTCCGATCCGGAGTACAAGCTGCACGGCGCGTCGATCCCCCCCTGATGAACGGCAGCGCGCACGATCGCTCCATCCGGCGGATCGGCCCTGTAGGAGAAGGAGAAGGTCGCCGGCTCGCCATCGAGCGACGCAAGCACCTGCTTCCAGTCTCCCGGTGACGTTTCAGCACCACCGCAGCCGGCCAAACAGCCATAGAACACCATACCCGCCGCCGTCCACCCGTTGTTCATGAGGTCACCCTAACCGCTCCGCGAGGCCATTGCCGAAGGAGACGGCGGCGGCAAAGCCACGATCCGGACGCGAACGTCCCACGCCACGAAGCGAGGATCTCGCGCGGCGTGAGCACGGGGAGCGGCGCGGTGAGCGTCACGCACGCGTGACATGTCACGGCGGACGGCCTGCGATCCCCCCAGGGGAGCGCCCCGCCGCCGTCGCCCGCGCTACCGTGCAGGCTCCGCGCTCGGCGTGGATCCAGGCTGCTGCAGGCGCCCCGCCGCAAGGCGAGGCGCCTCAAGGCACGCGAGCACGGCGCCCCCTCGATCGGACGCGCTGAACCGGACGTACGGAGCTAGAGCAGCGAGATCCGCTTCATCAGCGTGCCGCACAGATCGCTCTGCGGGTTGCGCTCGCGCTCGATCTTGAGGCCGGCGCGGAAGATCTTGTCGGCGCTCTCGACGTTGCCGAGCACGACGTGGCAGAGCCCGAGGAGCTCGTGGTCGCCGGGATCTCCGTGGATCGACACGAGCTCGGTCAGCGCGGGGACCGCGGCGCGGTGGGCGTCGATCATCGCCTCGGTCGGCGTCGACGGGACGCCCTTGGCGAGGATCATGAGCCGCAGCACCTGGCGCTGATCCTCGGGGCGCTGCTTGAGGAACTCCGGCTTCTGGAAGAGGTCGCGGTATCCCTTGTAGGCCGCGTCGAGGTCGCCACCGCGCGCGAGGGCGACGATGGTCTTGACCGCCTGGACGAGCGTCTCATTCGGCATGACGAGACGATACACGGCCCCGCGCCCCGCGGCGAGACCGCCGCTGCACCGGCGCGACTTGTCGCCGGAAAGCCGCGCGCGCGGACGTCGCGCGCTTCCGTCGCCGTCGTCTGCGCGCGCCGCGCGGCGGTGCGGCGCTTGCGGCGCCGCTGTGCGGCGTGGTAGTCGCGTTGAGCTCGGTTGCTCATGCGCTGGCCGTCCTTCCTCTGCTGCCTCTCGGCGGTCGCCCTCGCCGCGCCTCTGGCGCTCGGGCAGCCTGAGGCGCGGCCCGAAGCGCCCGTGGCGCCGCAGATCCTCGAGCACGTGGATCCGGAGTACCCGCCCGAGCGGCTCGCGGAGGGCATCGACACGACGGTCACGCTGTTCGTCACGGTCGAGAAGGACGGCACGGTCAGCGACGCGGTCGTGGCCGAGTCCGGAGGCGCGGCGTTCGATGACGCGGCCATGAAGGCCGTGCGGCGGTGGCGTTTCTCGCCGGCCATGCGCGGCGGCGCGCCGCTGCGGGCGCGGATCCGCGTGCCGTTCCACTTCGCGCCCGGCCCCCACGAGCAGGAGCCCGCGCCCGCGCCGGCCGAGCCCGCGCCGCCCGCGTCCGCGCCGGCGCCGCCGCCGAAGGCCCCGCCGGCGCCGGTGGAGGAGTTCGCCGGCGGCGTCGCCGGCCCCCACGCCGTCGCGGAGCCCGGCAAGCCGATCGAGATCCACGTGCAGGGCCGGCCGAACCCGCCGCGGCGCGCGTCGAGCGACTTCCGGATCGGCCGCGCGGCGCTGTCCGCCGCGCCCCACGCGACCGCCGCCGACCTGCTCCGCACCGCGCCCGGCGTCCACATCGCGCACCCCGAGGGAGACGCGGTCGCGCAGCGCATCTTCCTGCGCGGCTTCGAGGCCGAGCACGGCCAGGACATCGAGCTCCGGGTCGGGCCGATCCCGCTGAACCAGCGCTCGCACGTGCACGGCCAGGGCTACGCCGACCTCGGCGTGATCATCCCGGAGGTGGTGCGGTCGCTGCGCGTCGTCGAGGGCGTCTACGATCCGCAGCAGGGCGACTTCGCGATCGCGGGCAGCGCGTACTTCGACCTCGGCGTCGAGGAGCGCGGGCTCCTGCTGAAGGGCACGCTCGGCTCGTTCGGCACCCGGCGGCTGCTCGCGATCTGGGCGCCCGAGACGCAGTCCGAGGACACGTTCGGGGCCGCCGTGGTGCGCGCGACCGACGGCTTCGGCGACGGCACGCGCGGGGCGGTCTCGGGCGGCGCGGTCGGCCAGTACCGCGTGCCGCTGCCGGACGAGTACTCGGCGCTGCTCCACGTGGCGGCGCACGGCGCCCGCGCGAACCTCGCGGGCGTGCTCCGGCGGGACGACATCGAGGCGGGGCGCGTCGACTTCCACGACGCCTACCCCGACGTCTCGGCGCGCTCGCAGTCGGCCGCGGCGACCCGGCTCCAGCTCGCGCTCCTCGTCGAGCGGGCGGACGACGACGGCTCCCGGAAGAGCGCGTGGCTCTGGACGATGGCGTCCGGGTACCGGAGCCGGATGAACTTCACCGGCTTCATGCAGCGCTCGCGCGAGCGCCCCGCGTGGACCGGCCGCGGCGACCTCTTCGAGCAGTCGAACCACGACGCCGCGCTCGGCGGGGGCTTCACCTACAGCACGCCCGAGGCCCCGGTCACCTCCTGGCTCACAGGCCAGGCCGCGCTCGGCGCCGAGGTGCAGACCGACTGGATCGATCAGGCGCAGAACCTCGTCCACCAACCCCAGAACGAGACGTGGGATCGGCGCATCGACGCCTCGATCCAGCTGACCGGGATCGGCGTGCACGGCGACGTGCTGCTCGAGCCGGCGCGCTGGGCGCGCCTGCGCGGCGGCCTCCGCGCCGATCTGCTCGTGTTCGACGTGGACGACCGCCTCGGCAACTTCATCCCGGCGGCCCAGAAGGAGACGCACATCGTGGGGTTCCGGCGCACGGCGGCGGGCGTGGCCTTCGGCCCGCGGGCGACGCTGGAGGTCGATCCGCTGCCCCGGCTGCGCCTCTCCGCGTCCTACGGCCACGGCTACCGCTCGCCGCAGGCGCTGTGGCTCGAGGACGGGGAGAACGCGCCGTTCACGGCCGTGAGGAGCTACGAGGTCGGCGCGACGTGGCGCCCCGGCGGGGGCCTCAGCGCGACCGCGGCCGCTTACGAGACGCGCCTCTCCGAGGACGTCGAGGCCGACCCGACCGAGGGCGGGAGGATGCGCCTCATCGGGCCGACGACCCGCCGCGGGGTCGTCCTGTACGTTCAGGCGGCGCCGAGCCCCCTGCTGGTCTCGACCGTCAGCGCGACGTTCACCCACGCCACGAAGGACGCGCCGCCCGCGCCGACGCCCGAGGACCCGAGCCCGTCGTACGTCCCGGGGGAGCCGCTGCCGTTCGTGCCGCCCGTGGTGGTGCGCGCGGACCTCTCGCTCCGGCGGGAGCTCGTCGCGATCGCCGGCGCGCCCGTCGAGGGGCGGCTCGGCTACGGCGCGACGTTCCTCTCGCCGCAGCCGCTGCCGAGGGCGCAGCGCGCCGCGCCGGTCTTCGTGATGGACGCGTCCCTCGCCTTCCGGCGGCGCCTTGGCGCGGGGGGCGGCGACGCGCCGTCCCGGCCCTGGATCGAGGTCGGGGTCGAGGCGCAGAACCTGCTCGACGCCGAGTACGCCGACGCCGAGTACTCGTTCGTCTCCAGCTGGCCGACCACGCCGGTCCCGTCGCGGCTGCCGGCGCGGCACATCAGCGCCGGGCCGCCGCTGACGATCCTCGGCAACGTGACGCTCTCCCTATGAACGACCGCCTGGCAGCGCCGAGCGCCCTCCTCCTGCTCCTCGCGGCGCCCGCGATCGGCTGCGCCGACACGAGCCAGCCCGAGGTCTCCTACGACGCGATCGCCGAGGCCGCGCCTCCCGGCGCGATCGCCGCGCGCGCGTGGACGGTCGAGCTCGAGGAGGCGACGGTCGCCTTCGGGCCTGTGTACTTTTGCTCCGCGTCCGGCGGTGCGGCGACGCTCTGCGACGCCGCCGTCGCCGAGATGATCTCGATCGCGCGCGTCGACCTGCTCGATCCCGCCCCCCAGCCGCTCGGCCGGGTCCACGGGTTCGAGGGGCGGATCCAGAGCGCGTCGTTCGATTACGGCGTCCACTGGTTCCTGACCGAGGCGTCGCCCACGCCGGCGCCCGAGGCCCCCGGCGGCCACTCCGCTCGCCTGCGCGGGCGCGCGACGCGGGGCGCGCAGGTGCTCGACTTCGTGGCCGAGGTCGACGCCGTCCCACAGAACCCGGGGCAGAACGCCGTGCCGAGCATCGGGCTCGACGCGCGCGTCGGCGCCGAGCCGGTCCGCCTGGTGGTCCGCTTCGACGTGGCCACGTGGATCGCGCGCGTCGACTTCGACGAGCTGGCCGCGGGCGGCGCGGCCGAGGTCGCGATCGCGCCGGGCTCGCAGGCGCACAACGTGCTGGTCAAGGCCATGACCGCGCAGCGCCTGCCGGAGCTCCGCTGGATCGACGCGGCGGTCGCGCCATGAGGCGCCGTCGCGGCGGCGGCGCCGCCGGCCCGGCGCGGGCGCTCCCCCGCGCCGGCTGGGGCGCCCGCTGGCTCGTGGTGCTCGCGTTGCTCGCGCAGCTGTGCGGCCTCTCGCACGCGCTGCTCGTCCGCCACGCGCGCTGCGAGCACGGCGAGCTCGTGCACGTCGCCGCCGCCGCCGCGCTGCACGAGGCCGCGCGCCGCCCGCCCGGAGCGGAGGTCGCCGAGCGCCGTTCGCCCGGAGCGGAGGTCGCCGAGCGTGCCGCGGAGGGCCACCTCGACGACGACCACTGCGATGTGCTCACCCTGCGCGGCCAGCTCGGCGCGCCCGTGCACCCCGTGGCCGAGGCCACGCTGCTCGAGGTGCTCTGTCCGGCCTCGCTCCGGTCCTCGTCCGAGGTCCGGCCCATCCCGCTGCTGATCCTGGCGCCGAAGAGCTCCCCGCCCGCGGCCTGATCCCCCTCGGCCTCATCACAAGAGACGACGCGGGCGCGGGGCGCGCGACGCAGCGCGGGCCTGTGCTCGCCGGGCGCGCCCGTGCGCGCTCGGTCGGATCACGGCGGATTCTGGACGATTCAGGAGCTCGATCATGCAGAGAATGAGAGAAACAGGGTTCGTGGTGGCGGCCTGCGCGCTCGCGCTCGTCGCCGGGTGCGGCGACGACGGCGCGACGTCGGAGACCGGCACGGTGCAGGTGTTCGTGGAGCCGGAGGACACGATCCCGGAGGGCCTCGAGCCGGGCACGGGAGAGGAGAACATCGCCGACGGCTGGAAGGTCACGTACACGCAGTTCCTCGTGACGGTGGGCAACGTGCGCGCGGGGCGCACGGACGCGGGCGAGACGCTCGTCGACCCCTCGGTGTTCGTCCTCGACCTCAAGAACGCCCCGGCCACGCGGTACGTGATCGCGGAGTTCCAGGACGTGAGCGCGGTGCGCTGGAACCACTTCGGCTTCGACCTCCCGAACGCGCGTGAGGGGGTGAAGACGTTGCCTCCGACCAAGGAGGACGACGTGGCCCTGATGGTGGAGAACGGCTATTCGGTGTTCTTCGAGGGCGTCATCGAGAAGGCGGGCGGCGAGTCGTGCCCGCCGCCCGGGGACACGTGTGTCCCCGCGGAGGAGGTGCGCTTCCGCTGGGGTTTCTCGGCCGGGACGTCGTTCGACGACTGCGCGACCGAGGACGGGATAACGGGCTTCGGCGTGCCGACCAGCGGCACGGTCGCCGTGAAGCCGACCATCCACGGCGATCACTGGTTCTTCGACAACATCACCACCGGCGTGGAGCTGACGAAGCGCTACGCGCAGTACGTCGCCGACTGCGACCTCGACGGAGACGGCGAGACGACGATCGAGGAGCTCAAGCAGGTGAGCGCCACCGACGTGTTCGGCGACGAGTACAACATCACCGTGCCCGGGGACCCGATCGAGACGGCGTACGACTACGTCGTCGCGCAGGCGCGTACGCTCGGCGATTTCCAGGGTGACGGCGAGTGCCCGACGCGCAAGGTGCTGCCGTGATCGGCTGAAAGCGGCGGGCCGCGCCGCCCCACGAGGCTCACGGCGCTATGCCGGGCCGATCTGACAATCGCTCGTACACCCGTCGCCGTCAGCCGTGTTGCCGTCGTCGCATTGCTCCCGCGGCGGCTCCACCACGCCGTCTCCGCACACCGCGCCCGCGCTCCCCGCTGCGCGTCCGCGCCGTCGTTCCCCACCACGCCGGCGTTCGCGCGGAAGCTCGGCGCATCATTGCCCGGCTCACCCTCCCTGCCTTCGCCCGCGATGACCTTGCTCGACACCACGTTCGCCTTGGTCCCTTCGCTCAAGATCATCGCGATCGACGACTTGCCGTCGTTCGCGGATGCATCCGCCCCTCATACGACCAATCATCGCCGTCATCGCAGAGACGTCCGCCCCAGAGGTCGACCGCCGACGGCAGCGTGATCGCCTCCTCCACCTCGAGCAGATCACGCCGCTCCGCTCCGCGTACTCGGTCCACAGCAGCTGCCGCGTCACGCCGGGCCGGCGCAGCGCCATGTGCACCCACGCGAAGTCGACGGGCGCAGAGAATTCCAGGCTACTTGTCGCGAGGTACGATCCGCTCCAGAAGAACGCGCCGCTCTCCGATCTTCAGCTCGACGACTGCGTCCGAGGAGATGCCCAGCTGGTCCATGCTCGCGTGAAGCTCGTTCAAGCAGTCGCCCTTGACGTCGTCGGAGTTGATGAAGGTGTCGAAGTGGATCGGCATCATCCACCTGGCGCCAAGGATTCGGTAGGCGCGAAGCGCTTCGCCCGGATCCATGTGCGTCTTGCGCATGAAATCGCGAGGAGCGATGGGGCAGATGGGGAGGATCGCGAGGTCGATTCGAGGGAACCTCCGGTGTGTCTCCTCGAAGTGGGTCGGGGAGTAAGCAGTATCGCCGCCGAAGTAGATCGTCCATCCGTTGTGTTCGAGCACGAATCCCGTCGCGCAGTCGTCGCACGAGGATTCGTCAAGACCGTATCGCCCGCCCGGATGCAGCAAGGGTACCGCCGTGATCTTCACTGCATCGAGGACGATGGATGACCAGGTGCCGAGGCCACGCTCCTGAAAAGGAAACCTCGGCAGGTAGTCCAGGATCCCAGGAGGCACAAGAAGGGTGCCCGTCCGCTCGCCGAGCGCGTCGAGCGACGAAAACGAGAGGTGGTCGAAGTGCGGGTGCGAAACAAGGGTCGCCGTTAGCTTCGGGACTTCATTCACTGGCATGCCCGGCTCGACGAGGCGCGGAGAGAGCATCCCGACGGTGTGTGAGAATACCGGATCGGTGAGAACATAGCGCTCGCCCATTCGTATGAGGACGGTCGCATGGCCCACCCAGAGCACGGAAACGCCCGCCGCCGATGTTTCGGGCAACGAGCGCACGGGCGCTGGCGATGAGGTGGCCGTCAACGCCGAGAGGTTTCGGGCTGTCGACGTAAAAGGAAAGCCGCAACCAAGCAGGAGGACGGCCGGCAGGGCGTGCAGCGACTTCAAAAGAACCTCAGCGCGAGGGTCACGATCACCTGGCGTCCCGCCAGCTCCGGCGAGAACGTGGCGCGCACTCCGCACGTTCCGAACAACGTCAACAAGGCCACGTCGAACGACGGGCGTACGTGGCCATCGCTCAGAAATGCCGCGGTGCCCACGGACAAGGCCAGCGCCTCGCCTCGCTCGACGAGCGGCACGTTGACGCGCACGCCCAGTCGGCCGACCCAGTCGCTGGTTTCAGGCGGCCCGGGTGCGTATTCGGCCGATCCCACGAGCTCGAGTGAGCCCGTGAACCGAGCCGAAGGCGGGACGAAGAATGCGCGAACGCGCGTCCTCGGCTCGCGAAGCCCGAAGGAGTAGAGAAATGGACTGAGCTCCCACCGAAGGCCTCCGGACACTCTCCCGTCGCCGAAAGTGATCTCAGGACTGGGCACCAATTGCAGCAGCGGCCACAGAATCTCGGAAGCTGGAAGGACGCGCGGGGAAGACGGCTGCGCCGATGGCGTCTCGACCGCGCCGGCCGCTTGAGGATTCAAGATCGAGGCGATCACAAATGCCGCTGCGATCGCGATCGTGGGCTGGCGGACTCGAACCCGAGGGGTGAACACTAGCCCTTTTCCGTCCCGTCGACGATGTCCCCGTACGGCTTGCCGAGCCGTCCGAGCGCCGCGGCGTGCGTCGAGCCGTGTCGGACGAGCTTGTTCGACGCCGTTGCTCGCAATCGCGAAACGCCGACCTCGCGCGAAACCTCGGGCACGTAGCCCAGCTCGCGCTTCGCGAGCGCGTTCGAGAGCTCGAGGCGCTTGCCGATCAGCCGAACGGTCTCGAGGCTGAGAGGCGGTTGCTTGCCGGGTCTGAACAGCGCGAAGACGAGGCCCATCATCCGCGCCAGCAGGGCTCCGAACCAGTACGGGACGGCCCGCGCTTTGGCCGGTTGGCCCGTCGCCTCGATCACGTCCGTGAAGAACTGACGCATGCTCGTCACGTCGTCGTCGGTCACGAAGTAGGCCTTTCCGCCCAGGCCATGGTCCACGGCGCGGGCGACCGCGCTTGCGAGGTTGTCGACGTGGCAAACGCTGTAGGCATACTCGCCGCCACCGATCCACATGAAGCGTCCTTCGTGGAACGCGTGGGCGATGTGCCCGATCGACGGTGCGCCCTCGCCCCAGAGGAACGGAGGGCGGACGGCGACGGTCGACATTTCGCTGCCGTTCGCCTCCAGCACGATCCTCTCCGCGAGGCCCTTGGTCGCGCTGTACGGCATCGACCGGTGATGCACGACGGGGAGCGTCTCGTCGCCGTGGGTAGGGCGGCCCGGCTCGACGACGATGGACGCCGCGCTGACGTAGATGAACCGCCGAGCCTTGGCCTGGCGCGCGCAGGTCAGTACCCTTCGCGTGCCTTCCACGTTCGTCCGTTCGTGGTCGCGATAGCGTACGCCGCTGGTCAGCGATGCGGCGGCGTGCACGACGACGGTCGAACCGCGCATCCCCGCCGCGAGCGACCGCTCGTCGTCGAGATCGCCTGGGACCGGCTCGGCGCCGAGCGATGAAACGGTTCGGGCGCTCTCCTCGCTGCGCGCGAGCGCACGCACGCGGTGCCCCGCGGAGACCATTGCCCGAATGATGGCGGCGCCTACGAAGCCGCTACCTCCAGTGACGAAAATGAGTTCGGCCATCTCTGCACTCTTCCTGCCGGTGTCGGCCGGCGAGAGTTAATATATCACAGCTATACGCAGCGTATATAGCGTCGCTATATTATTTACTGAGAGCGCCTCGGGAGCGTCGCGAAGAGGCTGCCGAGCGCACGTTTCCAACTAGGACGGAATTTGGGGGCGCGTCTATCGTGCGGCGCCCTTGCCGACGATGCGATCGAAGACCGGACATCCGATCCACGATCGCCTGCTCGGACGCGACGGCGCTATGTCGGAGCTGAAAGCCGATGGGGCGCCAGGGTAGCTGTGCTACCCTCCATCGATGGCCGATGTGAAGAATACGCTGCTGGACGTCGCGTACCGCGTGCTCGAAGAGGAGGGAGCGTCCGCGCTCACGACACGGCGGGTCTGCGAGGAAGCGGGCGTCACGATGCCGACCCTCTACCATCACTTCGGCAACCGTGACGGGCTCCTGTCGGCGGTCCATGCCGTCGCGCTCGAGAAGTTCATGGCGAAGAAGCGTGCGCTCGCGCAGACGTCCGATCCCGTCGCGGACCTCCGCGCGAGCTGCGAGCAGGTGCTCGAATTTGTCGTCGCGCATCCAGCAGTTACGGCGGCCGTCATGGCGCGTGCGGTCGAGCTCCCTTCGATGTTCTCGCAGGCGTACGCGCTGATGCGGCACCGCATCGAGCGCTGCGCGAAGAGCGATGCGCTGTGTGTGCCGGTCGAACAGGCCGCGGAGCACGTCTGGGCCGTCATCCAGGGGCTCGCGCTCTCGATCGTCGCGAGCCCGACGGGCACGTCGCCAAGTCGGCAGACAACCCGGGCGGCGCTCGACGCGCTCTTCCGCGAGCTCTTTGGAAAGGCCTAGGGAACCGATCCGTTTGATTTTGCGGTGATCCCGAGCGCTTCGATGGAAGCGCTCGACGGCCTCGCCGGGCCATGATCTCGTCCGCATCCGGAGGTGCACGGGTGGAACGATGGTTACCGCCGGTGGAGCTGGCGCGGCAGGAACAGGCGCTCATGAAGCGGTTGACCCGGGTGCGAGCCCTGTTCGGCTTTCTCCCGGGCCATTCCTCGCCATCCGGCCGTTTGGACGAGCTCAGTAGGGTACAGCTATACCCGCGCGCCTTGCACGAGCTGGTCTATCTTGTCGTCACACAGGACACGTCTTCCGTCGGAGAAGTCAAGTCCTCCACCTTTGACTCCAGCTCTTGAGCCGGATAGTACATCACGAAATTATAACACATCTCATCCTGCGTCCGGTCCCCGAACTCCACGGCACGGTTGCCCGGGTTGTCCCACGCGCAACGCGTCCTCACGGTGTCGCCGCCTCGAAGGATGGTATCGTTGTCGTACCAGATCTGGTTGTCGAAGTTCCACGGATCGGCGAGCCCCAGGTTGCTCGGCTCGCTGCCATCCGTGGGCACCGTGTTGCTCGACAGGTGCTTGCCGAGGGTGTGCATGTGCGGCATGACACCGATCACCGAAATCGCCCCCATATCCTGCGGGAACTGGTAATCGCAGCTCACGTCGAGCGAGCCGTGAGGCGGGATGTTGATGTCTTCTGTGCCGAACATGAAGATGCCGGCGTCGTTGGGGCGGAGCTCCGTCGTCGTGCAGACGTCGAAGCCGGTGCTGTCTTGCTGCCCGTCGAGGCCCTTGATGTTGCTGTAGTGCACCTGGATTGTGAAGTGTGCCGTGCCTTCCAGCGGGAAGCCCGCCTCCAGCGGCAGCTCCGTGGCCTTGCCGCCGGGCGCCCAGACGGCCAGAAGAGGCCCCATGATGTCGCCCCCATCGCACGGCGTGGGCGTCGAGGGAGACGCCTCATCCGCCTTGAAGAGCAGGATATGGTGCACAATGGTGCTGTTGTCGATGCGGGGCGCGACCCCGACGAGGTGTCGTTTCTGGCCGATCTCTACATCGACCCCATAACACATATACTGGTCCTGGACGTCCTTCGGCATGACGTAAGGCGCGGACGGCGCTAGCAGGACATCCGGTGTGCAGCTCAGGGTCGGAGGGTTGAGGGTTCCGCCGTCGCCCGGGTCGACGCACGTGTCTTTACCGGCCGGCATGCCGGCGGCGATCCATTGATCGAAGATCGCGAGCTCCGCGGCGGTCAGGGGCTCGGTTGGGGGCGGAGGCATGGGGCGCGCGGTGTCGCGGGCGCGTGCGGCGACGAGCTCGTAGACCTTCTTGTTGGGATCGCTCACCGCGGGCGCGACCAGATCGCTCCGGTCGACCAGCGGGAACGGCGCGCCGAACTTCGGGGACGCCCCGTGACAGGTCTGGCACTTCGTGGAGAGGATCTTGTCGACGTCGCACGGCAGCGCTTCCGCGTCGCCGTTCTCCGGACCGGAGCCGGATGAGCCGCTGCTGCCCTTCTCGGCGTCGCTGCACGCGACGACCACGAGAGCGGATAGGAAGGACAGCGCCGAGAACAAGTAATGACTACGATTCATGCGAGCTCCTCGGGCAAAAGTGCGACCTGAATCGGCGTTCGAGGGGATCGAGCGCTGATCTGCAGCTTTTCGGAAGGGCGGTCGAAGACCGAGATTCCGAAGAACGCCGTCGAATCGGGTGGAAGAAGCACGCGCGCCGCGAGCTCCCGAGAACAGCGGGAGACTTGGCGCGTGAGAGCACCGGCGACCCAGGTCTACGGACGGGCCGGCGACCTGGCGTCGGTGCTACTTCGGTGAGTGCCCGCTCGCTCCGAGAATGTTCAACGGTGCGCTCACGCGAAAGGTATCGAGGCGCTCGCGCGCCAGGAGGCGCGGTGCCGGCTGGTCAAAGCTCGGCTGCGGACCAGGGTCGCGCGCGGGGATCCATCTACGGGGCGCGCCCGAGCCCGCTACTGAGGCTCAGCGGCGTGCTCGGGCCGAACGCGCCGTGGCGCGCCGCCGTCGTGGTGTACGGCCGCGGAGGGCAGGCTTATCGAAGCGGTCGTCGTCATAGGGCAGCGCCATGGATGGGGGTAGCGCTCATGGGAGTTTCGGGGAGTCAATGAGGGGCAGGGGCATCCCGGTCGGCGGCCAGCAGTGCCGTGACCCGGTCGATCCCCGCACGGACGCCGGCGCCATGGTCGGAGGCCAGGTAGCCGAGGCCGGCGACGTTCAGCGCCAGCGTCAGCCAGAACACGACGCGGAAGGAGCGCTTGCTGGATTTGTGGCGCAGCCACTGCTGCGCATACAGCGCGCCTGGCCAACCGCCGGCCAGCGCCAGCAGGTGCAGGGTCTGCTCCGGCGTGCGCCAGGCGCCGCGCTCGGCGGCGCGCTTGTCCTTGTAATAGACCAGCAGCGTCACCAGGCTGGCGCCGAGGTAGAGCCAGGGCAGCACACGCGGCACCCGCCCCAGGGCGGCCAGCGCTGTCACCAGCGCGAGGAAGGGCAGCGCCACCAGCAGGGCGCGGCTCGCCGGGCCCAGGCTGACGCTGGCGCCGGCCAGTTCGACGTCCTCGGCGCGGACGCGGCCCTGCGCGTCGCGAGCCGCACGGTAGCGGACCGTCGCGCCCACCGCGGGGCGCTGGCCGCGCGGCAGCGACTTGATGTGCACAAAGGCCTCGGGGCCGCCGTCGGCCGGCGCGATAAAGCCAAAGCCCTTGTCGTCCAGCCAGCGGACGATTTTTCCGGTGTTGCGCATGGGGTCTCCTCGAAGTACGGGCGCCGGGTCGGCTCGGTGCGACGGGGCCGTCAGCGGCCCCACCGGGGTCACCGGATGGGGCCGTGATCCGTGCACCATCCTAACGCGGCCAGCGGGGGCGGCGGCACATCAAGCGGAAGCACGTCGCGGTGATCCCAGGCGTTTCAGGCGTGGAAGACCTGCCTCGTCGCATAAGGCCCGTTCTGTCAATGAGCTCGTACCATCGGACTGCACGAGTCAGGAACGGCTCCGAGAATCTTGGCTTTGCGGAACGCGTTTGCCTGTCCTATCCGCCCCGAGCTCCATCTGCTTGGCGCATCCGCGCCAACCCACGACGTCGATACCCTTCGACATGGGCCGACGGCCTTGGAACGCGCGTTCCACGTCAAGGCCGATCACGCCGCGCCAGACGTGCGAGCCTTAACGGCCGGCCCGCGGGGGGCCCAGCGCAGAAGAATTCAGCGCCGCAATTCATCGAGGAAACGGGCGGCCACCGCGGCCGGCGAGCCCTTCTTCTCGTCCACGGCCGCGTTCATCTGGCGCATCTTCTCCGCGTCGATCGTCCCCGACAGCCCGCGCAGCGCCTCCAGCACCTCCGGGCGGGTGCGCGCGAGCCGATCGCTCACCAGCACGAGCGCGTCGTACGGCGGGATGGCCCGGCGATCGTCCTCCAGCAGCACCAGATCATCGGCGATGATCCGCCCGTCGGTAGAGAAGGCGGTGATCACGTCCACCTGCTCCGCCCGCAGCGCCTCGTAGAGCAGCGATGGATCCATGCTCCGCGCCTCGCGGAACGCGAGGCCGTACACGCGCTCGATGGCGCGCCACTCCGGCCGCTGGAAGATCTCGTAGTCGCCCCCCACCCGCAGCGACCGCGCGCGCGCCCCGAGATCGCCGATGCGCCGGATCCCCAGCCGCTCGGCCTCGGGCCGCCGCATGGCGAGCGCGTAGGTGTTCTCGAACCCGAGCGCGGCGGCCACGTGGACGTTGTACCGATCGAGCAGCTCCCTCTCCACCGTGGCCAGCACCGACGCGCGGTCCGCGCTCTCCGTGCTCCGTCTCAGGACGTTCGCCCAGAGGGTGCCCGAGTAGTCGACGTAGACGTCGATCTCGCCGTTCTTCAGCGCGTCGAACACCACCGTCGATCCGAGCGATCCCAGCGTCCGCGCCGGCACGCCGGCGACGCGCTCGATCCTCCCGGCGACGATGCCGGCGAGGATGTACTGCTCGGTGAAGGTCTTGGCGCCGACGGTGATGGACACCCGATCGCGCGCGAGGAGGGCGCGCACGACCGGGGTGGCCGCGAAGACCGCGAGCCCGGCGAAGCCGCCGAGACACAGCAGCACGAGGCGCCGGCTGTGGCGCGTGACGCCGGCGAGCAGGCCACGCACCAGGCCGTCCAGCATCAGCGCGAGCCCGGCCGAGGCCACACAGCCGATCAGCACGGCCGTGGTGTTGCGCGTCTGCAGCCCGCTGAAGATGTAGTCACCAAGGCTCGGCGCCCCGACCGGCGTGGAGAGCGTGGCGGTGCCCACCGTCAGCACCGCCGCCGTGCGCACGCCGGCCACGATCACCGGGAGCGCCAGCGGCAGCTCGACGCGGCGGAGCTGCTCGCAGGGCGTCATCCCCACGCCGCGCGCGGCCTCGATCACCGCCGGATCGAGGCCCGAGAGGCCGGCCGCCGTGTTCCTGAGGACCGGCAAGAGGCTGTAGAGGAAGAGGCCGATCAGCGCCGGCAGGTAACCGATGCTGCGCGCGCCCAGGGCCGCGAGCACGGGCACCATGAAGGCCAGGAGCGCCAGGCTCGGGATGGTCTGGACGACGCTCGCCACGCCCAGCACCGGCCCCTCCAGGCGGCGCGATCGCGTGACCAGCACGCCCAGCGGGACGCTCACGGCCACGCCCAGCGCCAGGGCGACCAGCGTGAGCCCGAGGTGGGCGGCGAGGTAGCGCGGGAGGAGGGCGAGCTGCTCCTTCACGAAGCGTCGCCTCCCGCGATCGTTCGCGCGGGCGCGCCCGCGATCAGCGACTCGACGGCGCGCGCCTGCTCGAGCGGGCCGCGCACCAGATCGGCCACGTAGTCGTCGGCCGGCGCGCGCACCAGCTCGCGGCCGGGCGCGAGCTGCAGGAGGCGCCCGCCGCGCATGACGCCCACGCGATCGCCGAGGAGCAGCGCCTCGACGACGTCGTGCGTGACGAAGATCGCCGAGAACCCCAGGCTCCGGCGCACCCGCGCGAACGATCGCTGGAGGCGCTCGCGCGTGATCGGATCGAGCGCGCCGAACGGCTCGTCGAGCAGCAGCACGCCCGGCTCGGCCGCCAGCGCCCGCGCCACGGCCACGCGCTGCGCCTGGCCGCCGGAGAGCGCGTCCGGCCGCCGATCGCGGACCTCGGCTGGATCCAGCTCGACGAGCTCCAGCAGCGTGTCCACCCGACCACGGATGCGCCTCGCGTCCCAGCCGAGGAGCGCCGGCGTGATGCCCACGTTCTCGGCGACCGTCAGGTGCGGGAAGAGCCCGAGCCGCTGGAACACGTAGCCGATGCGGCGCCGGAGCGCGTGCGGCGGCACGGTGGTCACGTCCTCGCCCTCGACGCGGATGCGACCCGAGCTCGGCTCGATGAGCCGGTTCGTCATCTTCAGCGTCGTGGTCTTCCCCGATCCCGACCCGCCCAGCAGGACCACCAGCTCGCCCGGCGCGACGCGCAGCGAGACGCTGTCGACAGCGGCGATTCCATCGTAGCGCTTGGTCACCTGCTCGAGCTCGATCATCGCCGCCGAGAGCGTGGCTCTTCGCGTACGACCCGGAAGCTCGAAAAGACATAGGGATAGTCCCGGCGATACCAGTTGCGGAAGCTCGGCCGGAGGAACCCCTCGTCGGTCGCCCACGAGGCGCCGAAGACGACGTCGTGCTCCCCGTCGAAGAAATCCGCCGAGTACCCGGGGTACGTGCGGGCGTACGCGACGAAGCCGGGCAAGGGCGCGAAGGGCGTGGACGTCCACTCCCAGCCATTGCCCACCAGCTCCTCGACGCCGAACGCGCTGGCGCCGTCCGGGTGGCTGCCCGTCGGCACCGGCGACCATCCGCGAAAGCCGAACTGGCCATGACGCGGCTCGCCCGGCGCGTGCCCCCACGGACGCGCGCGCACACCGCCGCTCGGCTCGCCGAACGCGGCGCGGCGCAGCTCGGCCTCGGTCGCCAGGCGCCCACCGCGCCAGGCTGCATAGGCGCGCGCCTGCTCGCCCGAGACCTGCGCCGGCCAGCCCGACGCGACCTCGAAGGAGACCGGCCCGAAGATCGTCTTCACCGCCAGCCCGCCTCCGCGGCGCACGAACGTACGGGGCGTGAGCGCGGCCCGCGCGCCGTCTTCCATCGCCTCGAGGAAGGCCAGGTAATCACTGTTCCGCACCGGCAGCGAGTCGATGGTGAAGCCCGGGACATCGATCTCCGCGCGCCCGAACTCGTTGTCCCAGCCGAACGGGATCGCCTCGAAGTCCGCGCCGATCACCACGCGGCCCGCCGGGACGTGCCGGGGCTCGGCCGCGCGCCCCCCGCCGCCCACGAACGCGGGCGCGCCGTCGGGGCGCCGCGCGGCGCCGTGCTCCTGGAGCATGTACATCAGGGTCTCGTGGTGCATCCGCTCGTGCTCGATCACGAGCTGGAGGATCCGCCCCCGCGCGCCGAGCACGTCCTCGGCGCGCGCCAGCACGTCGGGGATGCGCGCCAGCACGGCGCGGCGGACCTCGTCGCGGTACGCGATCACCTCGGCGATCGCCGGCCACGCGTCCCTCGACGCGGCGCGGGCGCCGTCCTCGTCGGTCGGATCGATCCCGCGCTCGAACAGCACCTCGAAATCGCTCCGCATGGGCCCGAGCCCGAGGACGCCTCGGCCGATCTGGTTCCACGCGAAGGCCGGGAGGTGCCCCAGGTAGAACGAGAAGGGGTGTCGCAGCGCGATGGGCCGACGCCCCATCGACGCCTCCGGGACGAGCGCGAACAGATCGTCGCTGCGGCGCCACGCGGCGGCGAGGAGCGCCTCGAACGAGGCCTCCGTCACGCGTCGTTCCGCCGGAGCAGGGCCAGCGCGAAGAGCTGGTCGGGATCGGTGTGCCACGAAGACATCACGAGCCCTCCGGCCCGGGCCGAGGCCTCGAGCGAGTCGCGCGTGAACTTGCAGCTCACCTCGGTGCGGATCTCGGCGCCGCGCTCGAGATCGAGCCCCAGATCGAGCGCCGGGATCTGCACGCGCATCCGCCGCGTGGCCACGAGGCGCATCTCGATCCACGCCCGCGCCGCGTCGTAGAAGGCGCGGTGCGCGAACGCGTCGGGCACGAAATTCGCCCCGAAGCGCCGGTTGATCACGCGGAGCGCGTTGCGGTTGAAGGCCGCCGTCACGCCCTCCGGATCGTCGTACGCGGCCTCCAGCCGGGCCGTGTCCTTGACCAGATCGGCGCCGACGAGGAGCGCGTCCGACGGCTCCATGAGGCGCGCGATCTCACGGAAGAAGGCGCGCCGCTCGTCGGGGTAGAGGTTGCCGATGGTGCCCGCAAGGAAGACCACGAGGCGCCCCCCGCCCCGGCCGAGCCGCGGCAGGTCGGTGGTGAAATCACCGATCACGCCGCGGAACGTGTACTCCGGGTAGTCGGCGCGGAGGCGGCTGATCGACGTCTCCAGGAAGAGCCCGTTCACGTCCAGCATCGTGCACGTCTCGCCGCCGCCCACCGACCGCCAGGCGTCGAGCAGGATGCGGATCTTGCGGCCCGCGCCGCTGCCCAGCTCGACGAGGCGCCGCGGCCGGACGGCGCGCAGGATGTCTCCGGCGCGCTGCTCGAGGATGCCGACTTCCGTGCGCGTCGGGTAGTAGACCCCGAGGTGGGTGATCTGCTCGAACAGCTCGCTCCCGAGATCGTCGTAGAAGTAGACGGGCGGGATCTCGGGCAGCGATCGTGTGAGGCTCTCGCGCAACCGAGCGCGCTCATCGGGTGAAGGGTACGCGTCCTCCGCGAATGTGGAGCTCAACAGGACCTCCTTGAGAAAGCGCTGGGCAGCGCGTCCATTGGGAGGAGAGCGGCGGACGTCAAGCATGGATCCCCGGCCCGGGGTGGCCGAGCGCCCCCTGCGTCGCCCTTCGCGGCCGGCAGGGATGCGAGCGGCGACTTGCCGATCACACCTCGACGGCGCCGGGCTCGACGCTGAAGCCCGCCCCCGGCCGATTCCACGCGTTGATGAGGGAGGTCGCCATGGTCAGATCCACGAGCTCCTTGTCGTTGAAGACCGCCCGCACCTCCGCGAAGACATCATCCGGCGCGTGCGTCTCCGACAGGCGGGGGAGGGACTCCGTCCAGGCGAGGGCGGCGCGCTCGCGCGCGGAGTACAAGGGCGCTTCCCGGAACGCGGGGGTGCACGCGAGCCGCTGGGTCGTCTCTCCGTCCTTGACTGGCGAGCTCCGGCAGCAGCTCCTCCGCCGCCGGCGTCGGCGCCATGCCGTGACCGTCGCGGACGAGCAGCGGATCGCCGAGGAGCTCGCGCGCCCTGGCGAGCGCGTTCGAGACCGCCGACTGCGTGACGCCGAGCCGCCGCGCCGCGCGCGTCGCGCTGCGCTCCTCGAGCGTGACCGCGAGGACGTGGAGCAGGTTGAGGTCGATGCTCGATAGATTCACCACGATGATGACATCTATCACGAACCATCACTGGATGTGGCACACCGCGCCTGCCTAGATACGGCCATGCCCAACCGAGAGAGAGGCCGGATTCCCCCTCAAATCACCCTTCTCTACCTCGCCGCCGCGGGCCTCGCCGCCGCAGGCTGCGAGGATTTCCGCCATTGCGACGCGCCCGCTCCTGCGCGTCAGTCCGCGTTGCCGGCCGCGCTGTCGCAGACCGGCCTGTACGCCGACATCACCGCCGGCGCGGTGGCGAGCGACGTGGTGGCCTACGAGCCCGGATTCGAGCTCTGGAGCGACGGCGCGGAGAAGCGCCGGTTCATCCGGCTGCCGCCCGGCGCGCAGATCGACACCGGCGATCAGGACGCATGGCAGTTCCCCGAGGGGACCCATCTCTGGAAGGAGTTCCGCAGGGACGGCGTGCTCGTCGAGACCCGCGTGCTCGCCAAGGTGGGCTCCGCCCCCGGGGACTGGGCCGCGCTCGCCTACGTCTGGAACGCGGACGGCACCGACGCGCTCGCGACGCCCGGAGGCGCCGTGGACGCGCGCGGGACATCGCACGACGTGCCCGCGGCGGCCGACTGCATGGGCTGCCACGGCGGGACGGAGGGCCGCGTGCTCGGGTTCTCCGCGATCCAGCTCGCCGCGAGCGCCGGCGAGGTCGACCTCGACGAGGTCGTCGCCCGCGGGATGCTCTCGGATGCTCCGCCCGCGCCCGTCGAGCTGCCCGGCGACGCCGCGGCGCGCGCCGCCCTCGGGTGGCTGCACGCGAACTGCAGCCATTGCCACAACAAGCGCCGCCCGGAGAGCGACGGCGCGCGCTGCTACGACCCGGAGCGCAGCTTCGACTTCACGCTCCGGGTCGGCGACCTCGCCTCCGTCGAGGCGACGGCCACGTACCGCACCGCCGTGGGCACGGTGATCAACCCGGGCGATCCCGAGGAGAGCGACGTGGTGGAGCGCGCCCGGCGGCGCGATCCCGACTGGCCCTCGATGCCGCCCCTCGGGACCGAGGTGGTCGACGAGGCAGGGCTCGCGGCGCTGCGCTCCTGGATCCGCCGCCTCTAGTACTACAGCTGCACGTAGGTGAGCGCCGAACGAGCTGGGCTCCACCCGTGTGCGGACAGGCCAAGCTCCCGCTCGTGGATGGCGCGCACCTTCTCCAGCACCCTCGGCCCCCGCTCCCGGAACGGGAGATCCCTCGCGCGGTCCTTCCTCAAGTAGATGCCCGAGAGAAGCGGTTGGGTTTCGTACCTACGAACACGCGGAGATTGCCCTCTACCACACGCTCGGGAACCTGCCGGAGCCCGAATGGCTCACCCACAAGTTCTACTGATTCTACTGAGGAAGCAGAACAACTAGTCTTTGATGCCGACGCACGAGCCGTCGACGCACGCGGCGCGCCCCGTCATATATTGCTCGCTGCTGCAGTGGAACTCCGCCGGGAGACAGTCCGCGCAGGTCTCCTCGGCCGCTAGGCGCAGCGTCTCGTGGGTCATGCCGATGGCGTTGCCGGCGATGGGGACCGGACATTCGGGGCTACAGCGCGTCCACAGCTGCGTGAACGAACAATCCAGGTCCGTCTTGCAGGCGCGCGCCAGCGCGAGCGTCGCGGCTCGCTCGGGCTCGAAGGCTTCACGCTGCTCGAAGCAAGCTGCAGACTGCGTGATGCACTCGGCGCAGCACCCGGCACCGGTGTAGGCCAGCTCCTGCCCTTCCGGACAGGCGCTGGGACACACGACGTCGGCGCACGGGTCGACCGGCAACGGCGGCGGCTCGCCTTGCGATGGCGGCTCGACGCACACCGGACAGCAAGCACCGGCCGCCGAGCGCGGCTCTTGGCCGTCCGGGCACGCGAGCGGGGCGCATTGGCGCACGTCGCACTGGTCGCTGACGGGCGACAGCTCGGCTTCGCACACCGGGGTCCAGTACGGACTGCCACCGGCGCGGCGGACACCGCAGCTCAGTTTGTACGTGTCCTCGGCGTCCGCCTGCTTTTCCGCAGTGCATCTGCGCTCGACGCCGCCTGCCTCGTCGACCTGCAGGCTGAACCCCGAGCTCAAGCCATCGCTGCTGTGCCCCGAGCGAGGAAAGCCCGTCTGGTCCCCGCTCACGCTGACCGAGCACGACGCATCCCCCAGCTTGATGGTGACGACGCCAGCAGGACCACAATCGCCGGTCACGTTGACGGTGATGCTCTCGGCGTCGTTCAGACCGCACGTCGGAATGTCCCCGCCATGCGCCACCAGCGAGGCGCCCGTCGCGATCAGCGCCACCAGCTCGAGCTTCTGAGCTACCCACCTCTTCATCGCTTTCTCCCCTGATTGTTCGACCACCAGCACGCGAGCAGCACCATCGGCAACGCCAGCAGGTCGGTCGGATCCACGCGGTTGGCTGGTGACCGCAGCGCCACGAGCGAGCCGAGCGCGGCGCAAAAGCCGTCGAGCACGGCCGACGCCGCTGCGCTCGTCTTCACCAGCGTGAATACCAGCGCCGTCGTGACGGCCCCGAGCGCCACCCGCCGCGCTCGCGACCAGCACGTGACGTGAGCGAGCAGCGCCGCCACGAACAGCGGCAAGAAGAAGCAGGCGGCAAAGTCGCTGAGCTTGCCAGCGAGCACGACCGGCGCCCGCCCCTTGAGCCAGAAGTTGTTGAACGTGAACAGCGCGACGGCCGCCAGCGGCGCCCACGCCAAGAACTCGGGCGCGCGCCGCCCTTCCTGAAGGGTCCCTTCCATTTCGACCTCGGTTCCCGCCCTGGCAAGCTTCGCTCGCAAGCCTGGCAAGCTTCGGACCAGCAGATTTTTCGCGAGTTTTTCGGTGTGCGGCATCCGATAGGACCTGACAGTCACGCCCTACCTGCGTGAACTCGCCACCGGCGACGTGCGCCTGCGGCCGATCCGACCGTCACCGGGGGAGAGGGGCCATGCGCGTCATCCATCCGCCGGGGTGAGCCCGTCCGTGCGTCCTCGCGGCGTCGCGCTACTTCCTCTTCGCGTCGTCGACGTAGGGAGCGGGCACCCAGCGGTAGGACGCTCCGTCTCTCCGGACGTGGCCCAGCCCGGGAAACGGGGCGTGGGTATGCGCGACGAGGTAGCCCTTGTCGGCCGCTTCGTCGACGAGGATCGTCCTGCCGTTGCTGTGGATCAGGAAGGTGTTGAAGGACACGTCGATCGGCGGGGAGGGTGAGAGCGCCTCCGAGCAGCAGGAGTGAGGCGGCGATGGACGCGATTGTCGAACTTGACACAGTGTAAACTATGCCCCATGTTGACACCATGTCAAGCAAGGACGGGGAAACCCGCGCTGTGATCCTCGAGGCCGCGCGCCGGCTGGTGACCGAGCCGGGGCGTCGCGGCGTCTCGATGGCGGAGATCGCGTCGGCGGCCGGGGTGTCGCGCCAGGCGGTCTATCTGCACTTCGAGACCAGGACCCAGCTCCTGGTCGCGCTGGTGCGTCACGTCGACGAGGTGCACGGGTTCGCCGACCTGGTCCGAAAGTGCGAGCGCGCCTCCGACGCGCGCGCGATCCTCTCCGAGTTCATCGGCGCGTGGGCGGGCTACGTCGCCCACATCACCGACGTGGCGCGGGCCATGCGGGCGGCGCGGGCCACGGACGAGGACGCGGAGCTCGCGTGGCGCGACCGCATGCGCGGTTTCACGGGCGTCTGCGCGGGCTTCGTGGCGCGGCTTCAGGCCGAAGGCGCGCTGGCCGAGGAATGGTCGGCGTCGGATGCGGCGGACTTCCTGGCCACCCTCCTGTCGATCGGGAACTGGCAGGAGCTCATCGAGGAGCGGAGCTGGTCCCGGCCGCGCTACGTCCGCGCGATGCGTCGGATCGTGGAGCAGAGCCTGCTCAGGCCGATGGAGACCAAGACGGCACCGAGGAGGCGCTCGTGAGCCGCGCGGAGCCGGAGCTCTTGGCGCAGGGCTCGGTGGAGATCGGCCGGCCCCTGCACGAAACGTTCGCGTACGTGTCCAACATGGAGAACTTCCCGGCTTGGTTCCCGGGCGTCGCAGCCATGCGCGAGCTCGACACGCTGGAGCACGGGCAGGTCGGCAAGCGCTACCAGGAGACCGTGCGCATGCCCTTCGGGCGCACCGGCACGATCGACATCGAGGTGAAGGACGCGCGGGTCGGAGAGCGTCTGGTGACCGAAGGTGAGAGCTTCCTCTTGCCCCGCATGAGCGTGGACTTCGCGGCGCTCTCCGACGACGGGACGCGCGTCGCGTGGCGCATGGTCAGCCGCAATCAGCGGTGGTGGTTTCGCTGGCTCGTGCTCCCGCTCCTGCGCCGCGTGATGCGCGGCCGAGCGCGCGACGGACTGCGCAAGCTCCGCGAGAACCTGGAGCGCGAGCGGTCGTGAAGGGTGCCGGCGTTCGAGCGCACCTCGGCGCAGCCCTGCGCGCCGAGGCCTTTGCCGCGCCGGTCTCTACTCCGCCAGCACCGGCGCCATCCACGGCACATCGGCCGGCGGATCCTGAACCAGCTTCCGAGCCCATTCCTGGTCGGTGAGTCGGGTGAAGCCCTCCGCCAGGTGCTCGTGGTAGGCGAACACCGCGCCCGCGTACGCGCGAGGCCCCTGGCAGGTATCGACCGTCATGACCATCATGCGTGGATTGCCGGTGCCCACGTGCAACACCGACGGAGCTCGCGGGACCGGCAGGTCGCCTCCGATGTCCGTGTGCACATCGGCGATGGTCGGGTCGCTCTTCAAGCCGTCGACGGGATCGAAGAACAGATCTTTGTACCAGCCCGTTTGCCAGGGGTCGCCGCTGCCACCGCCCTCGATGTGAATTGCCTGCTTGATGAAGGTCAGGTGCTCCTCCGAATGGGGCATGCCCGTCCGCTGCGCTTCCGCCATTTCACTCAAGGTGGTCGCGATGCGCGACAGGGTGCCGAAGTAGGCGCTCACCTGCTCCCCCAACGCGTTGTTCCCGTTCAAGCTGAAGTCGAGGGTATCGACCAAGGCCTGGCCCTGGCCGGCGAATCTGGCGATCCTCTGAAACAGCTCGGGGTAGGGCTCGACGTACGCATCCGGAAAGTCGCAGCCATTGCTGCCGGTATACGACTGCTTGGCGTACAAGATCGTGTCGTGCCTGAGCTGCGCCCACGATCCGAGCTGGGTGTTCAGCAAACGGCGCCCCCACGCCTCGCTGCGCGCCACGCTGGGCAGACCTTCCGCGGCTGGCCCCAGGGTCGTGGCGTTCGCCGAGAGCGTCTGCAGCGCCCCGAGCCAGGACGTGTACAGGCTGCCTTCCCAGTACGATGGAGGGTGGGCGTCGGCGATGACGCGAACGGCCGCCAGATCGCCGGCGTAGTTCCATTCTTCGAGCTCACGCGCGAGCAGGCTCACCGCGTGATCGTTCTTCAGGGCGGCGAACGCGGCGTCGAGCGGGTTCGGGACCACGCGCGTCGCGGTCCGGTCGTACACCACGTTGGAGAACACGTGGCTGTCGATCACGTAGCGCTGCCCGAAGAACGCGAAGCTCGCGTTGAGCGGAAACGTGGAATCGCCGCCGTCCTTTCGCATGATGTGACTCGCGATGCGCTGCTCGCCGTAGCGCCCGGCGATGATCGCCTGAGCGATCGTCGAGTCGTCGATCGCAGCAAGCCCGCTCGCGTCGGACACCCCCAGGCCTTGCAACAGCCCGTCCAGCTCGGGCACGATCATGTAGTCGTGCTCACCCACGAACGCGGTGACGGTTCGATCGATGCCCGACCAGTCTTCCAGCGCCGCGGTATCCATCAAGTCACGCAGCGCCAGCGCTGCCTCGAGCTGACGGCGCCAGAAGACGCGCGAGCCATCGGGCATGGTCTCGATCAGCCGAAAATCGATGCGTCCCATCCACATCATGGCGCGGAAATAGCGCTCGAGCGCCACCGTGTCCGTGTAGTGGCCCCGGGGCTTGAACTGCGAGAAGTCGAAGCGGCGCGGAACGCCGAACATGGACTTTTGCTGTTCTCCGTCGGCCGCTTCGGCGTGCGTCAGGAAGGACGCGATCTCAGCTCTGCTGGCTCCCGCCACGGGGTCGCTCGGCGCTCCCATCAGCAGGCTGCGCGCGACGGTCAGGTAGAAGTCCGCGTCGGCTGCCGCCTGCTGCGAGAGCCCGGAATCTCCGGACGCCAGGCGAGCACGCATCGTGTCGAGCAAGCGGGTGACACGCGGGATCAAGACGGCTTGTTCGAGGGCCTGCAAGATGTCGTCGTACGAACGGTGCATGGCCTCGAGCACCATGTCGCCGCTCACGAAGACCGGCAGATCGTGCACGTAGATGGCAGCGTAGGCGTAGGGAAAGCTGGGATAGGCAAGTCGACTGGAAACCACGAAGCCGTTCGCGGCCAGGACCTCGAGCTCCGCGTCATTCAGGCCCAGCTCTGATCGCTGGATCAGATCGAGGTTCTGAACGTCCGTGAGACCGTAGCCCAGATCGTTCGAAAACGAGACCGCGTAGGCCTCCTGGAGGGATGCCGCGTCGTGTTGTCTGGCGGTGGCCACCTGGGCTTCGACTTCGGTCGCGGCGACCGAGCTGAGCTCGAGCTGCACCTGGGTTCCGACGTCTGCGGGACGCTCGTCGCCAGGACCTGCGGGGCCCGACCCGCCCGGTTCGGTGGAACCGGAACACGCCGCCAGCAAGCCAACGCTGACCAGGGTGGAGAGAATTCGTTGGGTGTGCACGGATTTTCCTGCTCCTTTCGCGACACGGGGGCTGGTGTGCCGGTGTGCCAAACCCGGATCGTTGTGCCGCGGCCCCGGGCCGAAGGACGCTCGAATTGCGGGTTTCATCCACTCCATGTGTGCCAACGCCACAAACAAGCAACCGGCGTGCCAGCCCTCCGAGCCGACAAGCGGCTTCCGGGCTTCCTGCTGGCCACTACCCTTGACACGGCTTGATGAAGCCGTCGTAATTGCCGCGTGCTGACCATCCGGCGCGAGCAAATGAAGCTCCTGGCCCGGCGCTCGGACGCCGAGCTCATGCCGCGCCTGCTCGAGCGCGTGCGGGTGATGTATCCGGAACAGGTCTGGAGCACGAACGACGAGACGCTGATTGAGCGCCTGAAGGCGCAGCTCCAGCGGGCGGCGGGCCACGGGCTTCACCTCGAGGCCCACGTGACCAGCTATGTGGATCTGTGCTTCGAGCTCGGCGACACGTTCGAGGAACAGCCGGAGTACGCGGCGCTCGTCGCCACGCTCCGCGCCCCGAATGTGACCAGCGACGCCAAGGCGCAGGCCATCGCGGACGAGCTGGTGATCGGGTAAGCGATGCGACGACGCCCGATCGCGGCTGCGTGGGCAAGTGTCGCTGCGGTTCGGGTGCGCGCGTGCCGTTGAGCGTGGCGGTGTTGTTGCGGGCAGCCGCGCGCTGCCAGCGGCGCATCGACCGGATCGACCAGGAGCTCGTCCGTCTCGACCACACGACGGCCCCGCCCGGCAACACCGACTGGCCCGCCGAGCGCCAGCACATCCGCCGTGTGCTCAACAAGGCGCGAAAGAGCCAGAACGAGCGGCGCACCCTGCTCCGGCGCCTGATCAAGGTCGAGCAAGGTGAAATCGCGCCCCAGTACGCAGACCGGGCCTGGCTGTATCGCCGCAAGTTGCTCATGGGCTTGGCCAGAAACCACGCCCGCTCGAAGCCCATGCAAGGCCGGGCACGCGACCTTGTCGACATCGTCCGCACCTGCGTGGTCGAGCACCGAGAGGCTCTGTTCGGCCAATGGATGATCGCAAGCCTCCGCGAGCTCAACACCGCGCGACGTCTGGGCCAGGATCGACGCTTCATCTACGCCAACGAATGGGATCGCGGTGTCTATCGCTTCCCGGAGCGGTCGTGGATGGCGGACGCGCCCGTCGACGACGACCACCCCGCCCACTCGATCACCATGAATTTCGCCAACACCGAGGACTTCAGCGCGTCCGCCGCCCTCGAGGATCTGTTCACCTGGGACGCCCATCCCATCGCCATCGAGTGCATGAGCGCGCTGCACATCTGCTTCTTGCGCGCCTTCATGAAGACGGTCGGCACGGCGGCGCTCGACGGGGTCACCGAGGACATCGTGCAAGTCGCGCCGGGAGACGAGGGCAGCGTGAGCAAGCTGCGGGTGGCGCTGGCCGTGGACTCCGTCGACCAGCTGCGCCCCGGCGATTGGGTGTATTTCTACAATCATCCGGACTACGTCAAGCGCCACCACGACAGCTCCTTCGCCACCTGGCAGGGTGCCAATGCCGTCTACCTCGGCAACGTCAGCGGCGAGCCGCGCTTCACCACGTTCGATTCGCAAGATCCGGCGTGGACCGAAGCCGAGTTCGTGACGTTTTTGCTGAAGGAATACAACCGCAAGCCGGACGGCCCGAACAGGGGCCAGCTGGCGAACAGGTTCCCCCAGCTGGGTTCGTCCGACGACATCCCCGGTCTGCGTTGCCCGGATCCCGCGCAGCAGGGCCGGATCAGCCCGGTCTATCGCATCGACGTCAAAGAGCTGGCGCGCTGGCGCTGAGGCGACGTCGAGCTACCCAGGGAGCTTGGCAGCATTCGTAGCCGTTCGGTAATATCTGGCGCAGGAGGGGGAGCCCTGAGCTCGGCCACATGCGGCGACAATCCACGAGCAAGACCCGTCAGATTCATCGCCTTGCTGGGTTGTTGGGCCGCATCCGTCAACCGTCAGGAGAGCACGTCGGCCGCGGTCTTCGCCCCGAGGACGTTATCGAGCCAGCGGTCGAGGGTAGCGATGTCCGTGCATGCCTGGATGCGCGCACTTTCGCGCTCGGTGAGCATGATCCCGGCCCGCGCAAGCAGCCGCAGAAGCGTGTCCCTCTTGCCCTTGAGCTCGCCCTCACGTAGGCCCCTGAGCTCGCTGCGAGCCATCAGCTCCCGCACGAACGGAAACCTCGCCTCGTCTTCGATCTGCCGTTCCATGACCAACGCCTCCAGAGCCCGCCGCATGGGCTCACGCAACCCGCTCCAGATGACCTGAAAACAGACCATCGCCTGCTCCTGGTCGAGCCGGCCAAGCGCAACGAGCGCGGGAACTCCACCGGGATGAGCTGGTCGAGCGACGACTCGACGACCCCGACCGAGGTGTGTGGCGGCACATCGAGGTGGAAGAGCGTCGCGAGCCAGTGGGGCGCGAGCTCGGGGTGCTCGCGGAACATCTCGACGAGGGCGTTGTGCTCGAGCGTCGGCGTGACGCTCGGCCTCGAGCACACCCCATGCCGGCGCGAAACGACTGGAGAACCCAAGGAGAACTCAACCTCAGGGGGTGGCGGCGCCATGGCGGAAAGTAGCAGTCGCCCCCATCAGAGCTCACGGCACCTCCGCGCCAAGGCCGCCAGCTCAAAGCGGCGCCGCTGTGGGGTTCTCCGCTGCGGCGCCGCGCCCTCGACCGCGCTGCACCCCTGCCCCATCCTCTCGCCATGCTGCCCCCAGCCAGCGCACGGCCGGGCGACCTCCTCGCCCAGCGCTTCGTGATCGAGCGCCAGGCTGGCCGGGGCGGCATGGGCTTCGTCTACCGCGCCCTCGATCGCGCCCGCGGCGAGCCGGTCGCGCTCAAGCTCCTGGCGGGCGAGGGCGACCGCCAGGGAGAGCGCTTTGCCGCGGAGTGCGGCATTCTTGCCGGCCTGAGCCACGCTGGCATCGTGCGCTTCGTCGCCCAGGGGGTGACCGACGCGGGGCAGCGCTGGCTGGCCATGGAGTGGCTCGATGGCGAGGACCTCGCCGCGCGGCTCGTGCGCGCGGACCTCGGCGTGGACGACAGCGTGGCCCTCGCCCTCGCCGCGGCCGAGGCGCTCGCCGCGGCGCACGCGCGCGGCGTGATCCACCGCGACATCAAGCCCTCGAACATCTTCCTCGTCGGCGGCGACCCGCGCCGCATCAAGCTCATCGACTTCGGCATCGCGCGCCTCAGCGGCGCGACGAGCCTGCACACCCGGACCGGCGTGGTGATGGGCACCCCGGGCTACCTGGCCCCGGAGCAGGCCCGCGGCGAGCGCGCCGACGCGCGCGCCGACGTCTTCGCGCTGGGGGCCGTGCTCTTCGAGTGCCTCACCGGCCAGCCGGCCTTCGCGGGGGCGAACATCCTCGCGGTGCTGGCGCGGCTGCTGCTCGAGCCCGCGCCGCGGGTGCGCGAGCTCCGGCCCGACGCGCCGCCGGCGCTCGATGCGCTGGTCGCGCGCATGCTCGCCAAGGACCCGGCGGCCCGGCCAGCGAGCGCCGCCGAGGTCGGCGCGGCCCTGCGCGCGCTCGGGGCGCAGGGCGGCGAGCCGGCGCCGGTGCCCGGCGCGGCGCTCACCGCGGGGGAGCAGCGCGTGCTCTCGCTGGTCATGGCGGCGCCAGCGGGCGCCGCCGGCGCGGCCGGCGACGAGACGCTGCCCTCCAAGGTGCCGGCGGGCGCCGCCGGCGCGGCCGGCGAGACGCTGC
Source organism: Sorangium sp. So ce327 (assembly GCF_051530205.1). Classification (NCBI taxonomy): domain Bacteria; kingdom Pseudomonadati; phylum Myxococcota; order Polyangiales; family Polyangiaceae; genus Sorangium; species Sorangium sp. So ce327. The sequence continues at coordinate 10,347,497 of NZ_CP150330.1, forward strand.
CCTCCGAGGTGCCGGCGGCGCGGCAGCGGCGCCTCGAGGCCGCGATCTCCCGCCTCGGCGGCCGGGTGGACCAGCTCGCCGGCGGCGGGGTGCTGGTGAGCCTCCAGAGCAAGGGGAGCGCGACCGATCAGGCCGCGCGCGCGGCCCGGTGCGCGATGGTGCTGGGGCCGCTGCTCGACGACAGCGGGGGCGCGGCGCGGATCGCGGTCGTCACCGGGCGCGCGGAGCTCACCGGGCAGACGCCGGTCGGGGATCTCATCGATCGCGCCGCCACCATGGTGGCCAGCGCGCCGCCCGCGGCAGGCGTCGCGATGCTCGACGAGGTGACCCGGGCGCTGCTCGACCCCCGCTTCGAGGTGCGGCGCGGCCCGGCCGGCTTCGAGCTCCACGGCGAGCGGGAGGCGGGCGGGGGCGCGCGCACGCTGCTCGGGCGAAAGAGCCCGTGCGTCGGCCGCGACCGCGAGATCCGCGCGCTCGTGGACCTCTTCGAGGAGTGCGCCGGCGAGGGGCTCGCCCGGGCGGCGCTGGTGACGGGGCCGCCGGGCATCGGCAAGTCGCGCCTCTGCGACGAGGCGCTCCAGCGCATCCGCGCGCTCCGGCCCGACGTGGAGATCTGGACGGGCCGCGCCGACGTGGTGGGTGAGGGCGCGCCCTTCGGGGTGCTGGGCGAGGCCATCCGCTGCGCGACCGGCGCGCTGGCCGGCGCGCCGCTCGGCGAGCGGCAGGCGCGGATCCGCGCACGAGTCGCGCGGCGCGTGCCCGAGGCCGAGCAGCGCCGCGTCGCGGAGATGCTCGGCGAGATCGCGGGCGCGCCCTTCCCCGACGAGGAGAGCCCCGCCCTCCGCGCGGCGCGCCAGCACCCGGCGGCGATGGCGGAGCAGATCGCCCGCGCCTTCGAGCGCTTCGTGGCCGCCGAGGTCGAGGCCCGGCCGATCCTCCTGGCGCTCGACGACCTGCACTGGGGCGACCTGCCCTCGGTGCGGCTCCTGGGTGAGGCGCTGCGCCGGCTCGAGGATCGACCGCTCTTCGTGCTGGCGCTCGGGCGCCCCGAGGTGCATGAGCGCTTCCCCGGGCTGTGGGCCGAGCGCAGCGTCCAGGAGATCCGGCTCGCCCCGCTGCCGCGCCGCGCGGCCGAGCGGCTCGCCCTGCACGCGCTCGGCGACGCCGTGGATGCGACCCGGATCGCCGAGCTGGTCGAGCGCGCGGCCGGCAACCCGTTCTATCTGGAGGAGCTCATCCGCGCGGTCAGCGAGGGGCGCGGAGAGGCGCTGCCGGAGACCGTGCTGGCCATGGTGCACGCGCGGATCAGCGCGCTCGATCCGGCGGAGCGGCGGGTGCTGCGCGCGGCCAGCGTCTTCGGTGAGGTGTTCTGGGCCGGCGGGGCGCGGCGCCTGCTCGGCGGCGATCTCGCTCCTCAGGCCCAGGGCGGTCCCCCGCCCGGGGGCGATGACGTGACCCTGCCCGCGACCGGCGCGGCGACCTGGGTTGGGGAGGCGCCGCACCTGCCCTGCGGCGAGCCCGCCTCGCCGGTGAGCGGAGCGCTCGCGTCGCTCGTCGCGCGGGAGGTGGTCGAGCGCCGCGCCGAGAGCCGCTTTCCGGGCGAGGAGGAGCTCGCGTTCCGCCACGCGCTGCTGCGCGAGGGCGCGTACGCGACCCTGACCGACGCCGATCGCGCGCTCGGGCACAAGCTGGCCGCGGCGTGGCTCACGGCGGCGGGCGAGAGCGATCCCGGGGTGCTCGCCGAGCACCTGGAGCGCGGCGGCGAGCGCGCCCAGGCGGCGGCTCGCTACCTGGAGGCGGCGGAGCTGCTCCTGCGCGGGGGCGACACAGCGGGGGCGATCGAGCGCGCGGAGCGCGGCGTGCAGTGCGGCGCCGAGGGTGAGCTCCACGGGGCGCTGCGGCTCGTTCAGTGCGAGGCGCTCCGCTGGTTAGGGGAGAAGGATCGGGCTGGCGCTCTGGCAAAGCAGGTGCAGCGCCTCACCCGACCGGGGAGCCGGAACTGGTGCCTGGTGACGGCCGAGTTGCTATGGCACGCGTTGGAGGAGCGCTCGGCGGAGCGCATCGAGCTGGTCGCTGGAGATCTCCTCGCGATCGACCCCGACCCCGAGGCGGCCGCAGCCTTCGCGCAAGCGCTGTGGTTTGCCCGGTCGTGGCTGATGCTCGTGGAGCGACGTGACCTGGCCGAGGCCTGCCGCGCGCGGCTCGATCGCCTCGACGAATCGCTCGGCTGCCGAGATCTGCTTGTGTCCGGCCAGCGGCGCATGATGCAGGCGGACGAGGCGCGCCTCCTTCACGGCGACGCCTGGGCGGCGCTCCAGCTCCTGCGCCAGGCCGAGGCCGCGTTCGACGCGGCGGGGATGCGGCTGCCGGTGGAAGCCGCGCGCGTGAGCATCGCCCAAGTCTACGTCGAGCTCGGGGTCCACGACCGCGCCGAGGAGCTCCTGCGCGCCCTCCTGCCCGAGGGGAGCTCCCGCGCCGACATGAGCGGACGGATGGCCCGGTGGTGGCGCGCGGCCCTGCTCTACGCGCGCGGCCTGCTGGACGAGGCGATCACGGATATCGCCGACCTCGCCAGCGCCGACGCGGCACAGCAGGATCGGTTCCTGCAGAAACAGACGCGCCTGTTGCACGCAAGCCTGCTCTGCCGGCGCGGCGACCTCGCCGCGGCCGAGCGCGAGGCGCTCGCGGGGCTCGAAGGGCTCCCGATGCCCTCGATGGCCTATGACTGGGGGAGAACGGTGCTCGCGCAGGTGAGGCTCTCCCAAGGCCGCGCCGCGGAGGCCGCGGCGCTCGCCGAGGACGTCGTGGCGCGCCTGCAAGCGCTCGGGCTCAGGCTCCCGGAGGGGATCGGGCTCACGCTGGTGCACGCCGAGGCGCTCCACGCAGCGGGGTCGACCGACGCGGCGCGCGCGGCCCTGGCGGCGGCGCGCGCGGACCTGCTCGCGCGCGCGGACCGGATCCCGGATGCAGAGATCCGGCGGTGCTTCCTCGAGAACGTCCCCGGGAACGCTCGGCTGCTGGCGCTCGCGGAGGCGTGGCTCGGCTGAGGCCTCAAGCACCGTGCGACCTCCGCGCCTCAGCGACGGTCACCGACACCGGGCGCGAGACAAGCACGACTCTCCTCATCGCCTGACGTTGATTCCCTTTTCTCTCAATCGCCGGAGGATGTCCTGACCGTTCATCTCCCAGAGATCACCCGGGTCGATCTCTCGCGTCTGGCCGTCCCTCCCCTTCACAATCCACACCTCGATCTCGCGATTCTTTCTATCCCTGGCGGTGCCAATCGCGACGGACTCGACCTCGGCGAGACGAAATCCCTTCACGGTCGGCGCGAACCAGAACCCCGTGGTCTGCTCCAGCTTCTCGTCGTCGAGGACGACCCGATCCATCGCCAGCATCGGCGCGAAGAGGCCACCCGCTACCGCAGAAACTCCGAATGCGATCAAGGCAACCACCAGCGGCTGACGCCTCCACAGGAGGAGCACGCCAATCGACGCGGCGAGCACCGCGATGGCGATCGCGATGCCGGGCACATAGCTTGGGAAGCTGTAGATCATGCTGTCTTACCTGAGGGACCTCGCGTTCTACCGCGAGCCCCGAGCGAATGGTAGAACGCCGAGCGCGCCATCCCATGGAAGCCCCCGTGTAGGCCACGTCGGAGCGCGCAAGAGCACTTTCGCGGACGCAGCGCCGAGGACCAAGCCGCACCCGCCGGGGGAGCGCCGCGAGGGTGCGGCGCGCCGCGTCGCTCCTCACGCGGTTCGCCCGCGCTCGTGACCGTGGAGGATCGCTCCACCGCACGGGTCGTGATAGATCCGAGGGGCAACGGGAACTCCGGGGGCCCGTCTGTCTGGCGTGCGTGGCGCTGGGCGCATGCTCTCTACCTCGCGCTGCTCCCCTCGGCTTTCCCGCTCCGGGAGTCACCGGTCACGATCCTTCAGCTTGCGGGTGGTTGGCATGAACAAGAACCGTTCTTCTCGATGGCTGTGCGGCACGATCTCGATCGCACTCGGGATCGCGGCCCTCTCCGGCTGCTCTGGCAAGGTGGACAAGGCTGACGATGGCCCGAGCGGCTCGTCGAGCGCGGGCAGCACGACGGGAGCGGGGGGCCATGGCGCCAGCGCCGGCGCAACGGGCGCCGGCGGAGCCGGCACGGGCAGCACGGGCGCTCTGGGCTCTGGTACGGGCGGCTCCGGCGACGGCGGCAACGGAGGCGCGGGAGCCGCCGGAGGCGCCGGACCGAGCAGCTCCGGGGCCGGCGGTTCCAGCGACGGGTCGGGTGGCTCGAGCGGCAGCACCGGCAAGTTCGTCGGCAACATCACGACGAGGGGCCAGGTGCGCGACGGCTTCATCCAGCACTGGAACCAGATCGCGCCCGAGAACGAGGGCAAGTGGCCCTCTGTCGAGAGGACCCGCGGCGTTCGAGACTGGAGCAGGCTCGACGCGATCTACGAGTACGCGCAGGACAACGACATCCCCTTCATGCAGCACAGCTTCGTGTGGGGTGCCTCGCAGGCGGCCTGGCTCACGAGCCTCCCCGCGGAGGAGCAGCGGCAGGCCGTGAGGGACTGGATGCAGGCGTTCTGCGAGCGGTACCCCGACACGAAGTACATCGTCGTCGTCAACGAGCCGCCGCCCCACACCGTGCCTCCCTTCATGAACGCCATCGGAGGCGCCGGCGAGAGCGGCTATGACTGGATCGTCAACTCCTTCAAGTGGGCTCGCGAGTTCTGCCCGGGCGCGACCTTGATCCTCAACGACTACAACAACATCGAGTACGAGAGCGATCACAACCACTTCGTCGAGATCGTGAAGGCGGCGCTGGAGGCGGGCGCCCCGATCGACGGCCTCGGCGCGGAGGCCCACGACGCGTACAAGATCAGCACCAGAACCGTGATGCACTACATCAACAGGCTCGCCGCCACGGGCCTGCCCGTGTACATCACCGAGTACGACATCGACCTCGCGGACGACGACGAGCAACGCAGGGTGATGGAGGAGCAGTTCCCGATGTTCTACAACCACAGCGCCGTGAAGGGCATCACCCTCTGGGGCTACGTCGTCGGCTCCACCTGGAGGGACAGCACGGGCCTCCTGTACCCGGACGGCACGATGCGGCCGGCAATGACCTGGCTGATGGACTTCCTCGGTCGCGGCGAGTGATCTCCCTCGCACAACCGTGTCGCGGCGCTCCCTGGCGCGCACGACCGTGACCTACGTCTCGGGGTCAGAGACGGCATCGCCGGAGCACCTCGATGGCGGGCTGTCGTGGGGCGAGGACACGCTCGGGATCCAGTTCTGACGCGCGGGATCAGCGCGCCTCGTGCTCGCGCCAGAAGGCGAACGCCTCGTCCAGGTACACCTCCTTCGCGCCGTGGCCGAACGGGTGCTCGGCGACGCGCACGGGCCAGCCCGCGCCGCGGAGGACGCCCGCGAGGGCGCGGGCCGAGCCGCCCACCGTGTCGTGGGCGCCGAAGCCGATGTAGAACGGCCTCGGGGCGAGCGTCGCGAGCTCGGGCGTCGCGCGGCCTCCCCCGCCGGACATCGCGCCGAACCCGTCGGCGTCGATCCCGCCGCGCAGCGCGAGCGCCGCGGCGAAGTACGCGCCCGACGACGAGCCGGCGACGTACACCCGCGAGAACGAGGCCCCGGCGATCTCCTCGAGCCTCCTCCGCTTCTCCGCGAACACCGCGACGAACGAAGCTGCGTGCTCGTCGTACGCCCGCCCGCCCGTCGGCCAGCCCCACCAGCTCGCGTAGCCCTTCGGCGCGAGGCCGACCTTGCCGCGCGGCATCAGCGCGGCGACGCCCGCGCGCCGTGCGGCGCGGGACACGACCGTCTCGAAGTTGGTCTTCTGCTGGCTCTCCTTCCCCGGCGGGACGATGCCGTGAAAATAGAGCAGCAGCGTCCGGGTCGGCGCGTCGGGCAGGACGTAGCAGGTCTCCTCGTCGAGCGCGTCGACGCCGTCGATGCACCAGTCCGTCTCGACGCGCGGCGGGCGCGCTCGGGGCCACGGCGCCGGCTCGGACGGCGCGGTCGCGGCCGCGGAGACGGCCGGGGCCGGCGCCGCGGGCACGACGCCGGGCTCCGCTGGCTCGAGCGCGGCCGCGTCGGGCGCAGGCGCGCGCGCGCTCCTCGGAGCGTCTGCCGTGTTGCTGCACGCGCAGAGCGCGACCGCGAGCGCGCCGAGCAACGCCGCGATCCACCGCGCCGCGCCGCGCGACGACGCGCCGCTGGCGCTGCGACCAGCGCTCGCCAGCGCGCCGCTCGCCGACCGCCGCCCCATCACCCCGCGCGCGCGTCGCTCACCGCGATCAGCGCCCCGAGCGCCGCCGCGCACACCGTCTCCGTGCGCAGCGTCAGCGCGCCGAGGCGCACCCGCTCGAATCCGAGCGCCGCGCACATGCCGAGCTCCTCCGGCGTGAACCCGCCCTCCGGCCCGACCGCGAACGCCGCCTCCATGCCCGGCGACAGCGCGGCCAGCCGCGCGCCGAGCGGCGTCTCCGCGTAGGGATCCAGGCACATCCCCAGCGCGCCGCCCTCGGTCGACGGCGCCGCCTGCGCCTCGGCGAGCGCCGCCGCGAGGCTCATCGGCGCCTCCACCCGGGGCGCATCCCCGCGGCCGCACTGGCGCGCCGCCTCGACCGCGATCCGGCGCCAGCGCTGGCTCTTTTCCTCCGCGGGCCGCGCCACGCTCCGCGCCGAGATCGCCGGGATGATCCGCGTCGCCCCGAGCTCGGTCGCGTCGCGCACCACCGCGTCCATCTTGTCGCCCTTGCCCACCGCCTGGATCCACGTCACGCGCCGGCCTGGCCGCAGCGCGGCCGGGCGGGGCGGGTCGATGCGCGCCTCCGCCCCGCGGCGGCCGATCGACTCGAGCGTTGCCTCCGCCTCGACCCCGAGCTCCGGATCGAACACGACGAACCGATCCCCCTCGCGGAGGCGGTGCACCCGCACGACGTAGCTCGCCGCCTCGGGCGGCAGCGCGATCACGCCGGCCGCGATCGCGCCGAGCGGCACCCGCAAGAGCCCCGGGCCGCTCATCCGGGCGAGGACGCCGCGCCGCCCGGCGCGCGGAACAGGAGCGCCACCCAGCCCTCGCCGCCCGCGTCGCCCCGCCCCGCCCTGCGATCGCCGCCCGGCGACGCGGGATCCGGCCGGGTCGCGACGTGCTCGAGCTGGCGCGGCAGCGACGTGTACCGCGCGATCAGATCGTCGCGCTCGCTCTCGAGGATGCCCGACAGGATCAGCCGGCCGCCCGGCTCGAGCACGCGCGCGAGCTCCGGCGCCAGCGGCCGCAGCACCCGCGCCTCGATGTTCGCGACGACCCACGGGAACCGCCGCGTCACCCCCTCGACGACGCCGGCGCTCGCCTCGATGCGGCCCTCGAGGCCGTTGCGCGCCGCGTTCTCGAGCACCACCTCGATCACGTCCTCGTCGTTGTCGATCGCGACCGCCCGCTCCGCGCCGAGCAGCAGCGCGACGAGCGCGAGGATGCCGCTGCCCGTGCCCACGTCCAGGATCTCGCGGCCGCGGAGCTCCGCCGCGTGCTCGTCGAGGAGCTCCGCCACGAGCGCCGTCGTCGCGTGGAGCCCCGTGCCGAACGCCCTGCCCGGCTCGAGCAGGAGCACCCGCTCGCCCTCGCGCTCGGGCGCGCGCTCCTCCCACGGCGGCACGACCGTGATCGTGGGCGTCAGCGCGAACGGCGCGAAGTGCTCCTTCCACGCGTCGCGCCAGGCGTCGCCCACCACCTCCTCGAGCCGCGCGGCGAGCGGCGGCGACAGCTCCCCGAGCGCCGCGATGGCCTCCATCGCCTCGCCGTGCGCCTCGAAGCTGGCGACGAGCGTCACCTGGCCCGAGCGCGCGCCGCGGACGAGGGTCTGCTCGTCGCGCTGCTCGACGCCGCTGGCGCCCAGCTCGAACAGCAGGGCGCCGATCTCGTCGGCCTCCGGCTCGGGGACATCGACTGCAACGAACGGGTATCGAGGCTCCACCTGGCTTGCTCCGTGACGGGCCGCCGGCCTGGAGAGCGGCCGCGGCGCGGACGGGAGCCTAACGAAATTCCCGCAGAGAGGCGCGGCCGATCGCGCGGAACCGCTGGAAGACGCGGAGCATTTTTAACGCCCCACGTAACGGCGCCGCGCCGGGACCGAGACCAGAACCTCGGAGCGCGCCGCCGGCGGCGGGACGCGCTCGCCGTCGTGGAGCACCATCGCGGTCAAGCGCCCCCCGTAGACCGCGCCCGTGTCGATCCCGGTCGCCCACGCGTGCATCTGCGGCTCGCTCCGCGCGTTGTGGCCGAACACGACGTGCGGCGGGCCCTGGTACGTCTGGCCCCACAGCGTCTTGCCCCCGCGGCGCTCGACCGGCTCGCCGTAGCGGCCGAGGCAGCGCACGTACATCAACGTGTGAGGATCCTGTCGCTCGATCGGCAGCCCGGGGATCAACCCTGCATGGACCACACGGAGCCCGTGCTCCGGCAGATCCAGCCAGTACGGCAGCGTCTCCAGCCACGCCCAGTCCCGCTTGCGCAGCTGCTGCGCGGTCTCCTTCGAGAGCTCCCCCAGCGGCTCGCCGCGAGGATCGCTCCGCCCGGCACGCCAGCGGAGCAGCCGATCCTCGTGGTTGCCCCGCACCGAGATCGCGCCGACCTCCCGGAGCAGATCGAGCGTTCCGCACGGATCAGGTCCGCGCACGATCAGATCGCCGACCATGACGACCCGATCGCCCGATACGAGGCCCACGTGCTCGATCAGCCGCGCCAGCTCGTCCCGGCAGCCGTGAACGTCACCGATGATGATCGTGCGCGGCATCGCACACCCAACGTAGCAGGGACGCCCGTTCCATGGGGGGCGCCCAGGCCCGTCCCCGCGGACGCGGCAGGACCGCGCGGCCCCGCCGGCGAGCGCGCGGCGATCGCCGCGCGCCGCAATCGGAATTTTACAAGCAATTCAGGAGAGTTACGCGCCGGCCACCCGGACGGCGCCGCGCTTGGCCCTGGTCAGGCGCATTACGGGGAGTCGATCTTGGCGCGCTTCGGGATCACGACGATCCCGCCCTCGCTGACGAACCACTTCTTGCGGTCCTCCTCGAGGTTGAAGCCGATCTCGGCGCCGGCGGGGATCTCGACGTCCTTGTCGATGATGCAGCGGCGGAGCTTGACGTGGCGCCCGATCTTGACGTCCTCGAACAGCACGCACTCCTCGATGTGGCTGAAGGAGTTCACGCGGACCCGGTTCGAGAGCACGCTCCTGTGGATCCTGCCGCCGGAGATGATGCACCCGAGCGAGACCAGGCTGTCCGTGGCGATGCCGACGCGCGCGTTCGCCTCGTCGCGGAAGACGAACTTGGCGGGCGGGTCGTGGCTGATCCCGGTCCGGATCGGCCAGCGCGGGTTGTAGAAATTGAACGCCGGCTGGATGCTCACGAGATCCATCTGGGCCGCCCAGTACGCGTCGATCGTCCCGATGTCGCGCCAGTAGCCCGCGCCCTCGTCCTCGCCGGGGACGAGGTTCTCGTGGAAATCGTAGACGTAGACGCGGCTGCCGCTCTGGACCATGCGCGGGATGATGTCGCGCCCGAAATCGTGCGCGCTGTCCTCGGTCGCCGCGTCGTGCTCGAGGACGTCGAGCAGCGCCTTCGTCTTGAAGATGTAGTTGCCCATCGACGCGAGGCACATGCCCGGCCTGCCGGGCATGCTCGGCGGATCCTGCACCTTCTCGTGGAAGGCGAGGATGCGCCCCGACTCGTCGCACTCGATGACGCCGAAGGACCGAGCCTCCTCCTTCGTCACCGGGATGGCGGCGACGGTCACCTCCGCGTCGCGCGACAGGTGATCGTGCAGCATCTGGCGCACGTCCATCTTGTAGACGTGGTCGCCGCCGAAGATGCAGAGGTGCTCGGGCGACTCGTCCGTGATGACGTGCTGGGTCTGGTAGACGGCGTCCGCCGACCCCTTGAACCAGCTCTTGCCCGTGCGCTGCTGCGCAGGGACGGTCTCGATGAAGCTGTCGAGCATCGGCGAGAGGCGCCAAGCTCGGGCGATGTGCTCGTCTAGCGACGCGCTCTTGTACTGCGTGAGGATCTTGATGCGGTGCAGCCCGGAGTTGACGAAGTTCGAGAGGACGATGTCGATGATCCGGTACCGGCCGCCGAACGGCACGGCGGGCTTCGCCCGGTCGTGCGTCAACGGGCCGAGCCGGCGGCCCTCGCCGCCAGCAAGGATCATCACCAAAACCTTCGAGGCTTCGAAAGCGGTGCGCAGGGTCGTCTCGCGCATGGGACGGAGAGGGTACTCGATCGATGTTGCCATCGCGAAGAGCGGAAACACGTCCTTCGCGTATTCGAGGCAACCCCGGGACCGGGAGAACGCCGCGGAGGCCTGCGCAACCCGGCCTGGCGGCGCCGGGCTGAGCCTGGGCGGGTCGCGCGGCGCGCCTCGCCGAGCCCGCCTCTCGCGCCCTCCCGCCCCGCGATCGGGCGGCGCCGGCGGCGGCCCGTCGCGCTCTACCGTCCTCCGCCCGCCCTCCGCCGCGGCGCGCTGCCGCGCGACGAGGATCGATGAAGAGAGGGGGACGTCTCCGTTTCTCTTTACGATCGACTCGCGGCCGTGTTAGCCGTTTCCGCCGTCGCGCGCGCATGCGAGAGGCGCCTGACCCGCACGCGGCGCACCGCTGTCCGAGGGCTATTCCAGAGCTGGATCTTTCCTGCTGGAGGTGCCCGTCACGCTGACCTTGGAGATGCCATGAACGCCCGATTCGGTCGACCCCTCCTCGCCGCCATCCTCCTCGTCGCGGGCACTTCAGGGTGCGGAACGGACGAGCAGCCCTACACGGCAAAGCCCGCCTTCAGCGGCCGCAAAGCGACCCTGCCCGCGGTGCCGACGCTGCCCGCGAAGAACAAGAAGCAGGGTGACGCTTACACGGTCTGGGGCGTCACGCACGACCTCCGGAGCCGCGTCCACTTCGAGGACGTGAACGGCAAGAAGCTCTCGATCGTCGGCTACATCGTCAAGACGAACCTCGCGGAGGCCCCCGCCTGTGCGGTGCACAAGACGGGCAAGGGTGACCCGCCGGACTGCAAGGCGCCGGTCCCCAGCTTCGCGATCGCCGACGAGAAGGGCGAGACGAAGGACATGATCGAGGTCATGGGCTGGGCGTCGAACTTCGCGCAGATCTACAGCATGATCGAGGCGATCGACAAAGCGCCGCGGGGCAAGGAGGGCGAGGCGAAGCTCACGGACGAGTTCTGGGGCCAGGAGCTGCCGAACCCGATCCCGGCCGTCGGCGCGAAGGTCAAGGTCACCGGCACCTACGGCGTGACGTTCACGAAGTCGACAGGCGGCGCGGCGGCCAACCCGAAGTACGGCATCCTGTCCGCGGAGCAGATCGAGTACCTCGAGCCGCCGCCCGAGAAGGCCACCCTCCCCGGCATGAAGCGCAAGCCCTGACGCGGCCGCTGGCGGCGGCGGTGCGACGTCGCGCCGCGCCGCTTCACGTCAGGGTGGACCGGATCCCGCTGCTCGGCTCGGTCGCCGCCGACTCGAAGACGGCATCGACGAGCAGCCGCCGCGCCGACGCGTCGTCCGCTTCCCGGCGATCGACGCGCACCAGCGACGCCGGCGCCTGGCGGATGATCGCGTCGAACACCTCCCGATCGAACCGGTACAGCTCCTCCCCCACGATCACGGCGTACAGGTGCGACGCCGCGCTCGTCGCCCGGAGCGAGCGCAGATCGCACTCGCGCACCGTCACCCCGAGCCGGGCCCCCGCCTCCCTGCACACAGCGACGAGCTCGGCAGGACAACCGGCCACGATCACGAGCGGCGCGGGCGGAGCGCTCGGGACCACAGCCTTGCGCGGCTTCGTACCGTCCTCCATAGGCGCCTCAGCGTAGGCCACGAGTCGAGTACGCCGGCAAGGGAATTGTTTCGTCAGGCACCACCGGCGAGCCCGCCTTTCTGCGCGAGACAGCGGCCATCAACGCACCCCCGCTCCCTGCTGGATGTGCCACCCCCGGCCCTCTGCCACGCCGATGAAACGGATCCGCCCCGACCGCTCCATGTCGTCGACCAGCTCCTCCGCCTCGAGCTGCGAGATGTCGATCCGGTCGCAGAGCACGTCCCGGAACCGGGTCTTGCCCTGCACGTAATCCTCGTCGATCAGCGGGCCGAGCGAGCCCGCCAGGATCTCGGCGGCCAGCTCGAGCGCCACGACGGGCGTCACCACGGTCTCGGCGGTCGTGCGGACGCTCTCGTCCGTCGTCTGGACGGCCGCGTCGCCCATCGTGACGCTCGCGTCTCCGGTGATGAGGGTGCCGTACTCGACGGTGCTCCGATCGGTCGTCATGACTCCACCTCGTCCGGGCTCGGGCGGGTCCGGATGCCGCGCCCGCGCCAGGCTTCCTTCCTCGCTCATGGAGCGCGGGAGGCCCGAGCGGAAGCCGCGCGGAAGCCGAACGGAAGCCGAACGTAGACCGAGCGGAGGCCGACGCCGCGAGGGCGCCTCCGGGGACGGCGATCCTGGCGGCGATTTCAGGCGGCAACCCGCCGAAGATCAGGGAAGCTACCGCTCCTGCCAGGCCCATCGCTCGAGGGGGGAGGCCCTGGGCCACGAGATCATGATGTCGTCCCGCGAGTACTCCCCATCACGCCCCAGCCGCACGGGGGCGGCGCGCACGCCGATCCCCCGCGCGCAGGGGCTGATCCCGTTCCAGCTCGTCGGTCGGGTGCTGCTCCACGCGATCCTCGTCGGCGTCACGGCCGGCATCGCCGGCTCGCTGTTCTTCGCCGCCCTCGAGCTCGCCGAGCACGAGCTCTTCATCGCGGTCACCGGCTACGAGCCGCTCCGCGCCAAGGGCGAGGCGGTGCTCTCGAGCGCGCACGTCGGGGCGTTCCGGCCCTGGCTCGTCCTCGTCCTGCCGGCGTTCGGCGCCCTCGTCGGCGGGGTGCTCACGACGGCGCTCGCGCCCGAGACCCGCGGCGGCGGCGGCGACGCCTTCATCCGGGCGTTCCACCACATGGGCGGCATCGTCCGCCGCCGCGTCCCGGTGGTGAAGGCGCTCGCCTCCATCTTCACGCTCGGCTGCGGCGGGTCCGGCGGGCGCGAGGGGCCGACGATGCAGATCGGCGGCGCGCTCGGCTCGATCATCGGGCGCGCCCTCCGGGTGGACACGCGCGAGCGGCGGATCCTGCTCATCGCCGGCGCGGCCGCGGGTATGGCGGCCGTGTTCCGGACGCCGCTCGGGGCCGCGCTCCTCGCCGTCGAGGTGCTGCACCGCGACGACTTCGAGGCCGACGCGCTCATCCCCTCCATCCTCGCGAGCGTCGTCTCGTACTCCGTCTTCATTTACTTCTTCGGCGAGTCGACCCTCTTCGCGCACGCTCCCCGCTACCCGTTCATCCCGAGCCACCTCCCCCTCTACGCCGCGCTCGCGCTCGTCGTGTCGCTCGTGGCCACGGTCTTCCTCCGGACGCTGCACGCCGTGGAGTACACGGTGCACCGCATCCCGCTGCCGCCCTGGGCGAAGCCCGCGCTCGGCGGCCTCGCGCTCGGCGCGCTCGTGACCCCGCTGCTCATGCTCCTCGGGCCGCGCTTCGCCAGGCCGGGGGAGGGGTTCGGGATGCTGGGCGCGGGGTATGGCGCGGCCCAGATCGCGATCACGGGGGCCTCGTGGCTGCCCGGCGGGTGGACCGCGGTGCAGCTCCTGCTCGTGCTGCTCGCCACGAAGATCGTCGCGACCTCGCTCACCGTCGGCTCGGGCGGCAGCGCGGGGGACTTCGGCCCCTCGCTCGTGCTCGGCGCGCTCACGGGCGGGGCCTTCGGGCGCGCGGCGGAGCTCCTGCTCGGCGATCCGCGCATCGACCCCGGCGCGTTCGCGCTCGTCGGGATGGGCACGTTCTACGGCGGGATCGCGCATGTGCCGATCGCCTCGCTCGTCATGGTCTGCGAGCTCGCCGGCAGCTACGACCTGCTCGTGCCGCTCATGCTCTGCGAGGGCATCGCCTTCGTGGCGCTCCGGCACAGCACCCTGTACCGCGCGCAGGTCGCGACCAAGCGCGAGTCCCCGGCGCACCGGGGTGAGCTCATCGTCGACGTGCTCCGCAGCATCCGCGTCGCCGACATCGTCATCCGCAGCCGCCCGTTCGTGTCGTTCGAGGCGCGGACCCCCGCCTCGATCGTCGTCGAGCGCATCGCGGCGTGCGAGTGGCAGGACACCTTCCCCGTGCTCTCCGAGGACGGCAAGGTCGTCGGCACCATCGACGCCGAGATCCTGCGCGCCACCGCGACGAGCCCCGAGCTCTCGGGGCTCGCGATCGCGCACGACATGATGGCGAGCCCCGCGTCGGTCAGCGAAGCGGAGGACCTGCACCACGCGCTCCAGGTGCTGCTGGAGCTGCGCGTGCGAGAGCTCCTGGTCACCGACGCCGAGGGCAAGATCGTCGGCATCCTGGACGAATCCGACGTCACGCGCGCCTACCACGACGCGACGGCGGAGCTCGAGAGCGCGGGACAGTAGGAATCTCGGGACAGGCGAGCGACGACGACGCACGACGCACGACGCACGGCGGACGCATGGCGCGCTCGTCCTGGAAATTCGGGAATGGCTAGCTTTCGCGCGCCCACGCGGGCGACGCGCGCGTCTCATGGACGTGCGCGCGCGGATGTCCTGGTCGCGCCGCGCGCCCGATCGTGGTTCGGGCGTAATGACGCAAGCCTGCGGCCCCCACCGCTTTCGGGAGTCTCCTGAGCTTTCAATCTTGGATTCCACGCAGCGACGGAACGGAGCGCGTGGGGAATACTCTCGTTCATCCGGAGAATTCGGGGTCCGGAGAGCGCAGGGGAGAACGGCATGCTTGTCGATACGCTCGGAGGTCGGACGGTGCGGCGCAACGCGGAAGTACGAACACGATCGAGCGCGCCGAACAGCCGCGCCAAGCTCGTGGTCGTCGTGGACGACGAGCCGAACATCCAGGAGGTCGTGAGCATGATCTTGGAGAGCGAGGGCGGCTACGAGGTGCGCTGCGCCTCGAACGGCGAGGAGGCGCTGGCGTTGCTCGACCAGATCGCGCCGCCGGATCTGCTCGTCGTCGACATCATGATGCCGGTGATGGACGGCTGGGGCCTGCTCACGGCGCTCCGGCACAACGAGAAGACGGCCCGTATACCAGTCATTGTTTCATCCGCGTCTTCAAAACATGACGCGACGAGCCTCGGTGTCGCTCGGGTGCTGCCCAAGCCCATCGACTACGACGCCTTCCTGGCCGCGGTCGACGAGCTCACGCGCTCCAGAGAGCGGCAAATCCTCGACGCCGAGTAGGCCGAGTCGATCAGCCGACCGCGCCACTGCCTCCATCGCGGCAGAAACCGCAAATGGCCCATGGACCTCCAGGGCCGTCCGGCGGTAGCTTCACTCCAGTGTTGTTAGAGAACCCGGGTGCCGGCCTCTTCGCCGGCTACACTCCCCTCCCCGGCGCCTACGACGAGCTGTTTGGTCGAGACGGCGCTCCTCGCCCCGAGTTCCTGCGCACTGCCACGCTCCTCGGCGCGCTCGCGCCGAACGAGTTCGCGCGCGCGCAGCACCTCGCGGAGCTCGCCCTGCTCAACCAGGGCGTCACGTTCTCCGTCTACGCGGATCAGCGCGGCGCGGAGAAGATCTTCCCGCTCTGCCTCGTCCCCCGGATGCTCTCCGCGGCGGACTGGGCCCACATGGAGCGGGGCCTCGAGCAGCGCGTCCGCGCGCTCGGCCTCTTCCTCGACGACGTCTACGGGGACCAGCGCATCCTCAAGGAGGAGCGCGTCCCCCGGGACCTCGTGCTCGGCTCCGGGCAGTACCTGAAGCAGGTCCACGGCCTGCGGCCCCCGGGCGGCGTGCGCATCCACATCGCGGGCGTCGACATCATCCGCGATCCGGCCGGGACCTTCCGGGTCCTGGAGGACAACCTCCGCACGCCGTCCGGCGTCTCCTACGTCCTGGAGAACCGGCTCATCAGCAAGCGCGTCCTGCCGCACCTGCTGGACAAGGCGCGCGTGCAGCGGGTCGACCATTACCCGGCCCGGCTCGCCGAGACGCTGCGCTCGGTGTCGCCCGCGAGCCCGAGCGGCACGAGCGCCGTCGTGCTCACGCCGGGGCCCTACAACTCGGCCTATTTCGAGCACAGCTTCCTCGCGCGCACGATGGGGCTCGAGCTCGTGCAGGCCCCCGACCTGTTCGTCGATCAGGACGAGGTCTTCGTCCGGACGACGCGCGGCCCGCGCCGGGTCCACGTCATCTACCGCCGCATCGACGAGGCGTTCCTCGACCCCGAGGCCTTTCGCCCCGACAGCATGCTCGGCGTGCGCGGCCTGATGCGCGCCTACGCCGCCGGCAACGTCGCGCTCGCGAACGCGCCCGGCAACGGCGTGGCCGACGACAAGGCCGTGTACCCCTTCGTGCCGGAGATGATCCGCTACTACCTCGGCGAGGAGCCGGTCCTCGAGCAGGTCCCCACCTACCTCTGCATGCGCGACGACGACCGGCGCTACGTGCTCGACCACCTCGACCAGCTGGTCGTCAAGGCGGTCGACGAGGCCGGCGGCTACGGCATGCTGATGGGGCCGCAGTCGACCGCCGCGCAGCGGGACGAGTTCCGGGCGCGCATCCAGGCGACGCCGCGCCGCTACATCGCCCAGCACCGGATCGAGCTCTCGACGAGCCCCACCTGGGACCCGACCACGAAGACCGCGGTCCCGAGGAGGCTCGACCTGCGCCCCTACGTGCTGACGGGCCGCGACGGCGCGTGGGTGCTGCCCGGCGGGCTCACGCGCGTCGCGCTGGTGGCCGGCTCCTACGTCGTCAACTCGAGCCAGGGCGGGGGCTCGAAGGACACCTGGGTCCTCAAGGGCCCAGGGGAGAACGGGCAGCGCACGCCCTCGGTCGGCGGCTCCGACGCGAGCCCCGCCGCCGCGAACAACGACCCTCCCGGCGCCGCGCCGGGATCTGCCCCCCCGGAGGCCCCGTGATCTCCCGCGTCGCCGATCACTGCTTCTGGTTCGGCCGCTACCTCGAGCGGACCGAGAACATGGCCCGCATCCTCGCCGTCACGCAGAACCTCGCGCTCGACGCCGAGATCCCGACGCAGCAGTGCTGGCTTCCGGTCATCATCGTGGCCGGGCAGAAGGAGCACTTCGGGGCCGAGCACGGCGAGGAGGCCGCGGCCGACGGCGAGCTCGTGCAGCGCTACATGAGCTTCGACGAGGACAACCCGACGAGCCTCCGCAGCTCGATCTCGGCCGCGCGCTGGAACACGCGGTCGATCCGGGAGGTCGTCAGCCTCGAGGTGTGGGAGACCCTCAACGAGCTCCACCTCTGGGTGAACAGCGACGAGGCGCGGGAGGAGTTCAGGTCGAGCCGCTACGCCTTCTACCGGCGCGTACGCCAGCTCACACAGCTCTGCCTCGGGCTCACGCAGAGCACGATGCTCAACGACACGCCGCTCGATTTCATCTGGCTCGGCGTGCTGCTCGAGCGCGTCGGGCAGACCGCGCGCACGCTCGACGTGCACCACCACGCGCTGACCAACCTCCCGCCGCCGTCGCCGTCGGAGATGAGCGCGCAGGCGCAGGGCGCGCTGCGCAGGCAGCACCGGGTCGTGGAGACGGCGCTCTGGCTCTCGCTCCTCCGCGCCTGCTCCGGGTTCGAGCCGTTCATGAAGCTCAACCAGGGTCAGGTGAGCGAGGAGGCTGTCGCCCAGTTCCTCCTGTACGAGCCGCGCTTCCCGCGCTCGATCCGGCACTGCGTCCACGCGGCGTTCGCGCGCCTCTGCGAGATCCGGCCGCCGGACAGCGTGGCGCTCCCCGGCGGCGAGAGCCTCGAGCGGCTCCAGCTCCTGCACCAGTGGGTGGCCGACAGGGCCACCGAGCCGTTCGACCCGATGGCGGTCCACGCGGCGCTCACCCATGTGGTCGACGAGACGGCGATGATCTGCGACGGTATCGGTCGTGAGCTGCTCGGTTACGGGCCGCCCGACAGCAACCCCACGGTCACGAGCCAGTAGCCGCCAGAGTCGCCGACGTACCCATGCCGAATCTCCTCGCGATGTCGTTCGAGGGCGAGCTCGCCCCATGTTTCGATCTCACCTGCCTGCAGCCCGGACGCAAACTGCCTGACGGCTGGGGCATCGGGTACTACCCCGGCGGCGAGCCGAGCGCCTCGGTGCTCAAGGAGCCGGCGCCGCCGCAGGGGAGCATCCGCAGCGAGCTCGTGAAGGCGTGGGAGCACCTCGAGTCGTCGCTGCTCGTGCTGCACATCCGCACGGCGACGTGGGGCAGCGTCAACGACGCCAACACGCAGCCGTTCAGCCGGAGCTGGGGCGGGCGCGACTGGCTGTTCGCGCACAGCGGCAGCCTCGTCGACCGGATCGAGGTCGATCCGAAATCGCTCTTCCAGCCGGTCGGCTCGACGGACACGGAGCTCATCCTGTGCGAGCTCATGCGCTGGATGGCGTCGGAGAACCTCCGGAGCATCGGCGACATCGATCCGGCGGTGCTGCGCGACTGGTTCGACGAGATGAACGAGCACGGCCCCCTCACGACGGTCCTGGCCGACGGCCGCGATCTGGTGGTCTACGCGGATCGCGATCGCGAGGGGGACGCGTTCCTGTGGGAGGTGCTGCCGCCGTACGAGCGCCTCGCGTTCGGGGACGACGATCTGGAGGTCGACCTGACGCGCCGGGGGGTCAAGAGCCGCAAGGGCGTCATCGTCTCGTCGGAGGAGCTCAAGGTCCACGCGGGCGGGCGGGCGGCGTCCTGGAAGCGCGTGCCGCCGGGGCACCTCGTGGTGCTGCGGCAGGGGGCGCTCCGGGCCACGGCGTCGCCGCGCACCGACCGGCGCAAGCCGTCGTCGTCCACGCCGCCGCTCTCGTCGCGGCCGGTCCGGCGCCCCGTGCACGCGGCGATCCGCCGCTTCCAGGTGGTGCACCGCACGTCGTACCACTACGCGACAGCGGTGGAGCGCAGCACGCATCTCCTGCGGCTGACGCCGGCGCACGACCGGCTGCAGACGCTGCTGCACAACGAGATCGAGGTGTCGGTCGAGGGCCAGCAGCGCGAGTACGACGACGTCTTCGGCAACCGCGCGCGGCGGGTGCTGCTCGACACGCCGTTCCATGATCTCGTCATCGAGTCGAGGTCGCGGGTGGAGCTGCTCGACACCGATCCGCTGAGCTTCCGCCCGCTGCGCGCGCGGTCGACGATCCCGCTCGTGTGGATGCCGTGGCAGCGCCAGATCCTGCAGCCGTTCCTCCTGCCGCCGGAGCTGGCCGAGAGCGAGCTCTCGGAGCTCATCGAGTACGCGATGACCTTCGTGGAGCGGAACGGCTACGATCTGCTCGACACGCTGCTCGACCTGAACGCGTCGATCTTCGAGGAGTACGAGTACAAGCAGGGGTCGACCAACCTGTTCACGACGGCGTTCGACGTGTACGCGAACCGCCGCGGCGTGTGCCAGGACTTCACGAACCTGTTCATCTGCCTGACGCGGCTGCTCGGCGTGCCGTCGCGCTACGTGTGCGGGTACATCTACACGGGGCCGAAGCACGAGAACCAGCGGCAGAGCGAGGCGTCGCACGCCTGGGTCCAGGTGTACCTGCCGGAGATCGGGTGGAAGGGCTTCGACCCGACGAACGGGATCCTGACGCAGACCGATCACATCCGCGTCGCGGTCGGGCGCAACTACGTGGACGCGACGCCGACCTCGGGCACGATCTACGTGGGTGGCGGCGCGGAGCGCCTCGCGGTCGACGTGCGGGTCGAGCCGATCGACTGATGGCGGGGCGCTGGGATGGAGAGGGCCTGAGACTCCCTCATTGAGCAGCCCTTTCCAGCGGGAAAATTGAACGGGGAGGCGGGGAGACAGGGAGTGTCTTGAAGATTTCCCTCCCCGCCTCCCCGCCTCCCTGTGAATCTCCCGAAGAACTTGAGGGGACGCCTCAGGGAGAGGGCGGCCGGCTCAGGGCCGCGTGGCGATCCAGTAGAGGAGCGCGGTCCGGCTGAGGCCGTCGTCGAGCGCGGTGAGCGCCTGCGCGTCCTCCCAGGCGGCCTCCTTGTCGACGGTCGCGTGCGCCGCGATCAGGAACGCCTTCCAGGGGTCCTCCGCGGTCGCGGTGGTCTCCGAGATCTCGGGCCACGCGTCCTGGACCCAGTCCTTGGAGATGAGCGACTCCGAGATCGGCGTGATCGGGAGCAGCTGGATCCCATAGACGTACTCGGGGTTGGGACCGAACCACGTCCCGAAGTCGGCCTTCGTGGACCAGAGCACGCCGACGGCGCCCTTGTTCTTGAACGGCTCGGGGTAGACGGTGCTGTCCGCGGTCACCTGCCAGTACGTCTGCGCCGAGGCCGTCTCCATGGCGAGGAGCACCCGGCCGAGGTTCTCCACGTCCTCGTTCTCGAGCGCCTCGCCGAGGAGCTGCATGCTGTACCAGGCGTTGACGGCCTCGGAGGTCGACTCCTGGTTGCGGCCGTCCGCGAACGGGAACAGCCCTGACGCCCACGAGTGGCCCCTGAACCAATCCATGCTGCGGAACGGCGTGAAGAACGTGTCCTTGGCGCTCGGGTTGGCGATGTCCCGGACGAGCCAGAGCGCCTTGTCCCCGTACTCCTCGCGCCACGCCTCATCGCTCTTCGCGAGCACGGCCGCCGCGTAGAGGAAGTAGCCGTAGTGGAAGTGATGATCGTTGTAATACCCCTGGCCGAAGTCGGCGGCCTCGTCCGTCAGGCCCTTGGTCGTCACGAGGCCGCCCCAGGTCGTGTCGTAGACGAGGGGGTTGTCGTTCTGGCCGTTGAGCCACGGGTTGAGGCGCGACTTGAGCCGCGCCCTGAGCTCCTCCGCGAGATCCGCCTTGCCGACCACCTCGGCGATCTGCGCGAGGCGCGCGAGCTTCGCGAGCTGCTTGCCCCCGAAATAGGGGTCTGTCCCGGCGACCGCCTCGTCGGGCATGAAGCCCTTGTCCTCCTCGAGGGCCGCGATGATGGCCTCGCCCCACTCGTCCGAGGCGCGGCGCGGCGCGTCCCAGCCGATCGTGCTGAGCGGGTACTCGAGCTCCCAGCTCGCGCCGGAGATGCCCTTCATCTGGCCGATCACGGTCGGGTACGAGACGTCCGCCGTCTTGAACATATCGAGGTGATCCAGATGGTGCGGCAGCGCCATGGTCAGGAGATCGCCCTCGCCCTCGGTCTTCCAGACGAAGCGCACCGTGGCGTTGTCCTCGGTGACCGAAGCCTCGATGTCGCCGCCGACCGGGATGACGGCGGCGTGGTCGTCGAGCGCGGCCGCGGCGTTCGGCCCGGGGACGAGCGCGAGGCGGAGCGAGCCCTCGTACGGCTCGTCCGCCGTCATGGAGAGGGCGTCCCACTCGAGGCTGATCTCGGGGAACGCATAGAGCACCCACGTCTGACCGTTGTTGAGCGAGATCTCGAATCGGTCGCCCGTGACCGTTGTGGGGCTCGTCGACTCGCCGTTGACCTCGGTGATCGCCACGCCGTCGCCGGCGCGGACGGAGGGGGCGAGCCCGTCGTACGTGGCCGTCACGTACGGCATCCCGTACACGATGGGCGCCGTCATCGTGCCGCCCTCCGCCGCCCACTCCACGGTGACCGAGAGGAGATCGGCCGACTTGACGGTGTGGCCGGAGAAGGCCTGACGCGCGCTGAGCGCGAGCTGCGTCAGGTCCGCCGAGGTGACGGCCGTGCTCTGCACCACGACGTCGGGCCGGGAGATCGACAGCGCCTGTCGGACCGCCTTGAGGTCGTACGGCGCGGCGTTGATCCGCTGATCGCCCGCGCCGAGAGCGAAGTTCATCCAGGTCGCGTTCGTGGGGAGCGGGGCCTTGAGATCGGCCAGCACGGCGCCCGGCGCGAGCGGGTGCTCCGCCTCCATGAACTCCGGAGCGACGTCCGAGAGCGGCTTGCTGCGGTCGAGATCCCACGTCTCGACCGGCACGCCGCCGGTGCCGCCGGTGCCGCCGCCGCCGTCCCCCCCGCTGCCTCCGCCGCCGTCGCCCTCGGTCACCTTGGGCGGCGGCTCATCGTCGCCGCACGCGGCGATCGCGGAGAGGCAGCTCAGCAAAGCAAAAGTCCGTAGCATCGGATGCTTCAACATCATAATCCAGCTCCCTCGCTCCCTCGCTCCAGCGCTCATCGCTCCACCTGCCGCGAAGCGGATCGAGAGATGAGCCCTGGTGTCGTGGTAGTTTCATCGATTTGCAAGCAACGGTACAGATTCTTTCATGAAGCGCCGGGCCCGTCCAGCTTGGCGAGCCCGCCGTCCCCGCGCCGGAGGCCCTCGCGATGCCATCCATCAGGCGATCGACGACCCGCACGCCCCGAGTCGGCTATGTCGTTGTCCGACGGTTCCTGGGGTCCTTTATCGCGTCTTCGCGGGCGCCTTGGCCGCGCTCTTCGCAGGCGTCTTGGCCGCGCTCTTCGCGGGTGCCCGTGCTCCAGGCGCGGGCGGCGCCTCGCCTCTGCCGCCTCCGCGCACGAGCGCGAGCACCTCGTCCGCGTGTCCGTCGACCTTCACGGCGCTGAAGGCGTGCTTCACCGCGCGATCGGGGCCGATGATGAAGGTGCTCCGGATGGTGCCCATCACCTTCTTGCCGTACATCGACTTCTCGCCGTAGACGCCGTAAGCGTTGTGCGCGGCGAGATCCGGATCGCTGAGGAGCGTCACCCCGAGATCGTATTTGTCCCTGAACTTCCGGTGGCGTTCGACGGAGTCGCGGGAGACGCCGAGCACGACGGCGCCAGCATCGGCGAAGGCGCGCAGGGCCGCGGAGAAGGCCTGGGCCTCCCGCGTGCAGCCGGGGGTGTCGTCCTTTGGATAGAAGTAGAGGACGACCGTCTTGCCCGGGAAATCCGCGAGGCCCACCGTCTTACCGCTGTCGCTTTCGAGAGAGAAATCGGGGGCACGATCGCCAGCATTCACCATCGCTCGTTCGCTCCTTGTCCGCCCGGGCGCAGGGAGGACAGCCCCCCTTCCCCATCGGCGCGCACGATATCACGCGACGTCCCCGGCGTACCACATAGCGCCCCCCGGCCCGCGCCAGCGTCGCCGCGCGCCGCGCTCAGTCGGCGGGGCCCCGGCCCGGAGGGCGCGGGCGCTCAGGGCCAGCCTGGATCCGGCTCGGGCGGAGCTTGGATTCCGTCCGCGAGCGGCCGCACGACGACGGCGCTCTCCACTCCCGGTATCCCGCGCCTGCGCGCGGCCGCGGCGCCCCTCCCGCGAGGCGCGGCGCGCGGGCGCGACGGACGACTGCGTGGTGACATACGATCTCGAGGGGATCGCGAAGAGCCCGGTCGCGAAGAGCCCGGCCGGCGGAGCGACGCAGGGGGCGCGCGATGAGGATGTGAACCCGCGAACCGCGCGAACCGCGCGAACCGAACGAACCGCGCAGGCCACCGCGCGCGCGACCGCGCAGGCAGCGGAGCGTCGCCGGGGCCGGCTTGCCCCCCCAGGGCAACCGAGGTACCCAAGGCACATTCGCAAGGCGCATGGCTGGCGTCATCGAATGAAATGGCATCAGCGCTGCTGGAGGAGATCATGACCCTGCCCGTCCCCGTGTACATCGTCGCAGCGGCCCGGACGCCGATCGGCGCGTTCCAGGGCGCACTCTCGCCCTTGCCCGCCCCCCGCCTGGGTGAGGTCGCCATCCGGGCGGCGCTCGAGCGGGCAAAGCTGTCTCCGGAGGCCGTCGAGGAGGTGTTCCTCGGCAATGTCCTGTCCGCCGGTATCGGGCAGGCTCCGGCCCGGCAGGCCGCCATCTTCGCCGGCATCCCGAGCAAGGTGCCGGCCACCACCGTGAGCAAGGTCTGCGGCTCGGGCCTCCAGGCCGTGATCTTCGGCGCGAAGACGGTGGCGCTCGGCGACGCGGACGTCGTCGTCGCCGGCGGCATGGAGTCGATGTCGAACGTGCCCTACTACCTCCCGCAGGCGCGCACGGGCTACCGCATGGGCGACGGCAAGCTCGTGGACGGCATGATCCACGATGGCCTGTGGGATCCGTACGGCAACTTCCACATGGGCACCGCGGGCGACGCGTGCGCCAGGGAGCACGGCTTCTCGCGGGAGGCGCAGGACGAGTACGCGAAGGAGAGCTTCCGCCGCGCGGTCGCGGCCCAGCGCGAGGGGCTCTTCGCCGCGGAGATCGCGCCCGTCTCCGTCCCGCAGAGGAAGGGCGACGCCGTGATCGTGAAGGAGGACGAGGGCCCGCCCGCCGGCAAGCCCGAGAAGTTCGCGTCCCTGAAGCCCGCGTTCCAGAAGGACGGGACGATCACCGCGGCCAACGCGTCGTCGATCAACGACGGCGCGAGCGCGCTCGTCCTGGCGAGCGAGCGGGCAGTCAAGGAGCACAAGCTCACGCCGCTCGCGCGGATCGTGGGCTATGGCGGCGCCGCGCAGGCGCCCGAGTGGTTCACGACGGCGCCGGCCGCGGCCATCGCGAACACGACGAAGAAGCTCGGCATCCCGACGGACCAGATCGACCTCTTCGAGGTGAACGAGGCGTTCGCGGTGGTGGCGCTCGCGGTGAACAAGCTCTCCGGGCTCGACGCCCAGAAGGTCAACGTCCGCGGCGGCGCGGTCGCGCTCGGCCACCCGATCGGCGCGAGCGGGGCGCGCATCCTGACGACGCTGCTCTTCGCCATGAAGGACCGGAACGCGAAGCGCGGCCTGGCCACGCTCTGCATCGGCGGCGGCGAGGCGCTCGCGGTCGTCGTGGAGCGGTGATCCGCCCGCAGCCCGTCGGGCCCGGCGTGCGCGGCGTGGAGGCCTTCCCCGCGCGCACGCCGACCCTGCCGCCCGCGACCCACACGAACAGCTACGCGCTCGGCGGCGGCGAGGTGCTGCTCGTCGAGCCGGCCACGCCGTACGAGGACGAGCGCCGCGAGTGGCTCGCCTGGGCGCGCGGCTTCGCCTCCCAGGGGCGGTCGATCGTGGCGATCGCGGTGACCCACCACCACGCCGACCACGTCGGGGGCGCGCGCTTCTTCGCGGCCGAGCTCGGCTTGCCTGTCTGGGGGCACGCCGAGGCGGCCCCGCGCCTCCCGGGCGTCCCGCTCGCGCGCCGCCTCGCGGACGGGGAGGTGGTGCGGCTCGGCGGGCCGGAGCCGACGGCGCTGCGGGTGCTCCACACGCCGGGGCACGCGCCCGACCACCTCTGCTTCCTCGACGAGGCGCAGGGCGCCCTGGTCTGCGGCGACATGGTCGCCGGCGAGGGGACCATCCTGATCGATCCCCGGGAGGGCGACATGGCGGAGTACCTCGCGCAGCTCGATCGGCTCGCGGGGCTCGGGGCGCGGATCGCGCTGCCGGCGCACGGCGGGCCGATCGACGCGCCGGAGGCGCTGTTCCGGCGCTACATCGCGCACCGGCTGGGGCGGGAGCGGCTGGTGGTCGCGGCGCTCGAGGCGGCCAGCGAGGCCGGCGCAGGCAGCGAGGCCGGCGCGGGCGGCGCAGGCGGCACGCCGATCGAGGCGCTCTTGCCGGTCGTCTATGCAGACACAGCGCCGCTCGTCTGGCCGCTCGCGCGGCTGAGCCTCGAGGCTCACCTGATCAAGCTGGAGCGCGAGGGGCGGGTGGTGCGCCGCGAGGACCGATGGCGGCGCGCGGCGGGGGCAGGCGCCTGACCGTACGGCCGGGCGGAGCGGGGTCACTTCGTGGAGGCGTCGCGCTTCGCGCGCCGCGGCCTCGTGCACCGCCTCGCCCATCAGGACGCACGCGGCAGCTCGACCCGGAACACCGAGCCGGCGCCCGGCTCGCTCTCGACGAGGAGGCGGCCGCCGTGCGCCTCGACGATGCGCTTCGCCACCGCGAGCCCGAGGCCCGTCCCCGGGATCGCGCCCGCCGACGCCTTGAGGCGCTGGAACGGCTCGAAGAGGTGCGCCAGATCCGCCGGATCGATCCCGACCCCGCGGTCGCGAACCGCGATCTCGGCGCGGCCCGCGCCGCCGTGGACCGCCACGTCGACCTGGCCCCCGGTGGGAGAGTACTTGAGCGCGTTCGACAGGAGGTTGTTGAGCACCTGCTGGATCCGCGCCGCGTCGCAGCGGACGAGCACCGGCGCCTCGGGGAGCGAGAGCTCGATCGGGTGCTGCGGCGAGACCGGGCGGTAGAGCTCGGCCGCCTCCTGCACGAGCTCGCGCAGGTCGCGATCCTCGACCCGGAGGTCGAGCTTGCACGCCTCGATCCGCGACGCGTCAAGGAGGTCCCCGACCATGCGCTCGAGGCGATCGACCTGCCGCCCGACGAGCGCCATGGTCCGCTGCACGCGCGGCTCGGATGGGGGGCCTCCGTCGTTGAGGAAGCCGACCGACAGCCGGAGCGCCGAGAGCGGGTTCCTGAGGTCGTGCGCCACGCCGCCGAGGAACGCGAACTGCGCCTCACGCTGGCGCTCCAGCGACTCTGCCGTGCTGTTGAAGGCCCGCGCGATGTCCCCGAGCTCGCGCGGCCCGACGAGCGGCGCGCGCGCGGCGCGGTCCCCCGCGCCGTAGCGGCCGATCGCCTCCTGGATCGCGACGACGGGGCCGTAGACGAGCCGCCGCGCGCTGATGAGGACCAGGGACGCGCCCGCCATGAAGAAGATGACGGCGGCGACGCCGGCGGTGGTCGCGCGCCGGCCCAGACGCTCGATGAGCCCCTGGGACTCACGGGCCTGATGGAGGTTGATCTCGACAAGGCGGTCCAGGGCCTTGAACGACTCGTCGAAAGCGAGCGAATCGGTGACCAGCGCCGGCGCGTCCGGCGAGGGGGGTGAGCCGCC
This sequence comes from Sorangium sp. So ce327, assembly GCF_051530205.1. Lineage (NCBI taxonomy): Bacteria > Pseudomonadati > Myxococcota > Polyangiales > Polyangiaceae > Sorangium > Sorangium sp. So ce327. The sequence continues at coordinate 10,374,291 of NZ_CP150330.1, forward strand.
GGCATCGCCGGCTCGACGCCCGACGAGGTAATCGTCGACGCGCCGCTCTGCGTCGACGAGCACGCCGCTCTCTTCCTCGCTGCTCACGTGACGGTGAGCCTCCGCAAGGCCCTCCCTTAGCTCGATCTCCCACTCGTGGAAGGTGGAGATCGGCCCGCCGCTGGCGGACCCAGCGCCGCGGTGGATCTGATGTGCATCGCGGAGGAGGTCGATCTGCAGGCTGTGCACCAGGCGGACGCTCTCGATCGCGTCGCCGAGGATCCCGGTGGCCTGCTGCATGGTCGCCGCGGCGGCCATGAGCGCGGCGACCACGGCGATCGCCGCGCCCGTGAGGAGAAACGTCGCGATCCCGAGGAGCGTGCTCAGGCTTGGCCGCCTCGAGGAGCCGAGCTCTGGCGCGCGCCGCGCCACTGCTGATTCCATGGCGTCGATTGATCCGATTTCGCGCCCGAGGCAACTCGTACGCACCGCCGCCCCCGAGCGGCGCGGCCCTCCACGCTCGCCCGCGGGCGCGGCGCGTCTCCGCGGCGGCTGGTGACGGCGCCATGGCGGAGGGTGGAGCCCGGCCAGACGGCAGCGCCGGCGAGCTCGGCTCGACAGCGCTGGCCGAGGATGGGCGGCGTCACGGCGCGGGTGTCACTGGCACGCCTGGGCGGCCGTGTTCCGGCGGAGCCCGCAGGCGAATGTGCCGCCGCCGCAGCTGAAGACGCTGCAGTACTCGCGCACCTCCCTGCGCCCATCGCCGTAGGTTTTTACCTCGCAGTCCGCAGGGCTGTAGTCGCACACCCCCTGGCAGCGGATCGGGCCGGTCGTGCCGTCGTTCGCGTCCGTGCACGGCCGCTCGTCGAGCTGGGTGGTCGCCGTGAACCCCACGTCCGCCTGATCATCGAAGTGCCCCGTGCAGAAGTGCGCGTCGGTGACGGTGCCCTCGAGATAGCTCCGGAGGGCCGACGAGAAGAAGGGCACCGGGTTCGGCGCCTTGTTGTCGGCGACGCGGCGGACCTCGAAGTGCAGGTGATCGTTGCCTGGCCAGTCCGACGATTCGCCGATCTCCTGCCCCGGGACGACGAGATCGCCCTCGGCGACCAGGCTCGACGCGGCGTGCCCGTAGATGACGTACACCGAGCCATAGCGGATCGTGAGATCGATCTGGGAAGGCGCGCCCCGGGCAGTGGGGTACCTGCCTGTGCAGGCGTCTCGCCCGGCGCACATGACCTTTCCATAGCCGACCGAGTACAAGGGGCTGCGCGCCGGGACGGAGAAATCGAGCCCGCTGTGGTTGCCGGAGGTGTGCGTGTAATAGACGGTCTGGAGCACGACCGAGGTGCACGTATGGCCGAAGTACTGCCCCATGGGCGGCGCATCCCCGTTCGGCATCGTGGTGGGGTGATTGCAGAACGTGGGCACCTTCGTGCCGCTGAGCTCGTCGCCGGGCCCCACCTCGCCGCAGCCGGTTGTCGGGCCCCCCCCGCCGCCGGCGCCCGAGACCGACGCGTTCGTGAGGGTCGCGCCGTCGTCGTACAGGCTGGTATCCAGCTCGAGCGGGTACGTGGGCGCCGCGCTGCTCGTGTGGAACACGGCCCCGTTCTTCAGGTAGCTCACCTGGCCGCTCTGCACCTCGACGCGGAAGACATCGCCGGCCTGGTAGGTCCCGAAGTAGCCCTGTCCAACCCCTTGCTCGTAGATCTCCAGCCCCCCGTCGCCGCGCAGGTAGATCGCGTAATCGATGTCTCCGTAGCCCTGATCGGCGTCGCCGTGGCCAAGGCCCGCCATCTTGTACCGGTTCGTCTCGTTCGTGGAGAACTCCACGTACCCGTCGCCCGACGCGATCTGCTGGACCGACGAGGCCCCTGCGTGCCAGCCCCAGCCGGCGGCGCGCGCCAGCGAGCCCCCGCTCGCCGGCGCATGGCGGACGTTCTTCCAGAACCCCGGCGGCATGCAGCTCGTGTCCCCGGCCGCGCAGCTCACGAGCTGGGCGCCGGCGACGGTCGCGCCCTCGTGGTTCAGGCTGGTATCGAGCCTGAGCGGATAGGTGGGCGCCGTCAGGCTCGTATGGAACGCCAGCCCGTTCTTGCGGTACCGCACCTGGCCATTGAACACCTCGACACGGAAGACGTCGCCGGCCTGGTAGGTCCCGAAGTACCCCTGTAGAGCCCCTTGCTCGTAGATCTCCAGGCCCCCATCGGCGCGCAGGTAGATCGCATAGTCGATGTCCCCGAAGCCCTGATCGGCGTCGCCGTGGCCGAGGCCCGCCATCTTCTCGAGGCTCGCCTCGTTCGTGGAGAACTCAGCATAGCCATCGCCCGCCTCGATCTGCTCGGCCGACGAGGCCCCCGCGTGCCAGCCCCAGCCGGCGGTGCGCGTCAGCACGCCTCCGTTGGCGGTGGCATAGCGGACGTTCTGCCATAGCCCGGGGGGCATGCAGCTCGTGTCCCCGGCCGCGCAGCTCACGACCTGGGCGCCGGCGACGGTCGCGCCCTCGTGGTCCAGGCTGGTGTCGAGCCCGAGCGGGTAGGTGGGCGCCGTGGTGCTCGTGTGGAACACCATCCCGTTCTTGCGGTAGCGCACCTGGCCATTGAACACCTCGACGCGGAAGACGTCCCCGACCTCGTAGCTCCCGAAGTATCCCTGTCCAACGCCCTGCTCGTAGACCTCCAGGCCCCCGTCGTCGCGCAGGTAGATCGCGTAATCGATGTCTCCGAAGCCCTGGTCCGTGTCGCCGTGGCCGAGGCCCGCCATCTTCTGGAGGTCTGCCTCGTTCGTGGAGAACTCCACGTAGCCGTCGCCCGCCTCGATCTGCTCGGCCGACGAGGCCCCGGCGTGCCAGCCCCAGCCGGCGTCGCGGGTCAACAGGCTTCCGTTCGCCGTGGCGTAGCGGACGTTCTTCCATTCCTGCGGCGGCATGCAGCCCTCGTCCCCGGCCGCGCAGCTCATGATCTGGGCGCCTGTGACGGTCGCGCCCTCGTGGTTCAGGCTGGTGTCGAGCCCGAGCGGATAGGTGGGCGCCGTGTTGCTCGTGTGGAATACCATCCCGTTCTGCCGGTAACGCACCTGGCCATTGAACACCTCGACGCGGAAGATGTCGCCCGGCTGGTACGTCCCGAAGTACCCCTGTCCAACCCCCTGCTCGACGATCTCCAGGCCTCCATCGGCGCGCAGGTAGATCGCGTAATCGATGTCTCCGAAGCCCTGATCGGCGTCGCCGTGGCCGAGGCCCGCCATCTTCTGGAGGTTCGCCTCGTTCGTGGAGAACTCCACGAACCCGTCGCCCGCCTCGATCTGCTCGGCCGACGAGGCCCCGGCGTGCCAGCCCCAGCCGGCGCTTCGCGTCAGCACGCCTCCGTTGGCGGTGACATAGCGGACGTTCCGCCACAGCCCCGGCGGCATGCAGCTCGTGTCCCCGGCCGCGCAGCTCGCGACCTGGGCGCTTGTGATGGTCGCGCCCTCGTGGTTCAGGCTGGTGTCGAGCCCGAGCGGGTAGGTGGGCGCCGTGGCGCTCGTGTAGAACACGAGCCCGTTCTTGCGGTAACGCACCTGGCCGCTGAACGCCTCCACGCGGAAGACGTCGCCGGCCTGGTACGTCCCGAAGTAGCCCTTCCCGTACCCCTGCTCGACGATCTCCAGGCCTCCATCGGCGCGCAGAAAGACCGCATAGTCGATGTCCCCGAAGCCCTGATCGGCGTCGCCGTTGCCGAGGCCTGCCATCTTGTCGAGGCTCGCCTCGTTCGTGGAGAACTCCACGAACCCGTCGCCGGCCTCGATCTGCTGGACCGACGAGGCCCCGGCGTGCCAGCCCCAGCCGGGGCTGCGCGTCAGCAAGGTCCCGTTCGCCGGGGCGTAGCGGACGTTCTTCCAGAACCCCGGCGGCATGCAGCTCTCGTCGCCGGCCGTGCAGCTCGTGACCTGGGCGCTGGTGACGGTCGCGCCCTCGTCGTGCAGGCTGGCGTCGAGCGCCAGCGGGTAGGTGGGCTCCGTGTGGCTCGTATAGAATACGACCCCGTTCTTGCGATAACGCACCTGGCCATCGAACACCTCGACGCGGAAGACGTCGCCGGCCTGGTAGGTCCCGAAGTAGCCCTTCCCGTACCCCTGCTCGAGGATCTCCACGCCCCCGTCGGCGCGAAGGAGCACCCCGTGATCGATGTCCCAGAACGATTGGCTCTCATCGCCGTGGCTCAACCCGGCGATCTTGGTCCGGTTCGCCTCGTTCGTGGAGAACTCGACGAACCCGTCGCCCGCCTCGATCTGCTGGACCGACGAGGCGCCGGCGCTCCAGCCCCAGCCCGGGCCGCGGGTCAGGGCGCCGCCCGACACCTCGACCTCGACGGCGTTGTTCCAGAAGGCGGTGGCGCCCTCTGCAGCCCGCGCGTCTCTCGCGCTCGCGATGGTGCTCCCGACGGCGAGCGCCACGAGGAGCGCGCCTTTGCAGAGCCTCCTCATGATGCGCCCGTCCTCCCGCGGCCCGCGACGAGCGCGGCGGCGAGGCATGGCGCAGGGTACCGGATGGATCTATCGAATGCGTGTTGAAGCACGGTGTTGATCTCCTCTGGACATGGATCGTTGATGAGAAGCCGGGCAGACAAAGCCCTCCCGCCAGCGCGCCGCTGCCGGTAGCGCGTCGCGCGTCGCGCGGCCGTCGCGCGTGCGTCTCCGTTCACCAGCGCGCGACGGCGGCTGGCCCTGGCGCGCAGGAGGGCGCGGATCGGGTGTGGCTCGACGGCCACCCCCGTTCCTACGCCGCGGCCGTCCGGCTTCTGACAGGCACCGATCCTCTTTTCCCGCGCGCCGCCGGCCATACCCGGCGAGGGGCGTCGCCGGGCGTGGCGGGCATGGCCGGCGAGGGGCGTCGCCGGGCGTGGCGGGGAGCGCGGGGGGCTGGGGACGCGGGCGTGCTCCGGCCGGGCGGCGGCCAGGAGGCGCCCGCGCGGCGCGGCACCGCCGTGCTATGTCGAGCGGCATGGCAGCGCCGCGCATCGCCGTCGTGGGTCACGTCGAGCACGTGACGCTCGGCCGCACCGAGGGCGTCCCCCAGCCGGGCGACATCGTTCACCTGCTCGACGCGCGCTTCCTGCCCGGCGGGGGCGGCGGCCTCGCCTTCGCGCAGCTCTGCCGGGGCGACGCCGAGATCCACCTCTTCACCGCGCTCGGGCACGACGCGGCGGCGCGCGCCGTCGAGGAGCGCATCCGCGTCGCGCCGGGGCGCGTGCACGTCCACGCGGCGGTGCGCGCCGTGGACCACCCGCGCGTGGTGGTCGTCGTGGACGCCGACGGCCGTCGCACCATCCTCGTCACCGCGGCCCCGCTCCAGCCCGCCGCGACCGACCCGCTCCCCTGGTCGATCCTCGCCGGCTGCGACGCCGTGTACTTCACCGGCGCCGACCCCGAGAGCCTGCGCCTCGCGCGCGCCGCGCGTCGCCTCGTGGTGACCGCCCGCCGGGGCGCGGCGCTCCGGGCGGCGGCGATCGCCCCCGACGTGGTCATCGGCAGCGCCTCCGATCCGCGCGAGAACGCCCCGCTCGACGCGTACGACCCCTGCCCCGGCGCGCTGGTGCTCACCGACGGGCCGCGGCCCGTCCGCGTCCTCCGCCCGGGGAGCGCCGCGCTGGTCGACGCGCCGCCCGCGCCGGACCGCGTCCTCGGCGAGTACGGCGCCGGCGACAGCTTCGCCGGGGCGCTCACCTTCTATCTCGCCCACGGCCTCCCCGTCGAGGAAGCCTGTCGCCTCGCTGGACCGCACGGCGCCGCCGTGCTGCGCGGGATCGATCCGATCGAGACGCAGACGGCGCTTATCGCGCCGTGACTCGGGTCCACCTCTGCGGGGCGGGATCCCGGCGCTTGTACCCTAGATGCAGCACCAGGGGTAGAGCGTTGATGCAGCCCATGTCTTGTCCTGCTTGCAGCGCATCGCCCCACCGCAGTTGCCGCCCCCGAAATCGTCCTCGCAAGCATAGCCGACAGCATCGCACGGCTCGCCTGGGCTGGCGCCCTCGCACGGAGCGCAGCTCGCGTTGGCCCCGGAGCATCCACCGCACGCCGATTGCTCCGTCTTGAGCCAGGCTGCCGGCCGCGCTGCGCAGCTGTTATAGATATCGTCGGGATCACCTTCATTGGGTTTGCATTCGAACACGAGGACGCAATCGCCCGTCGTGTACGTGCAGGTCTTCCCGATCTCAGGACACGCTGTCGACTCGACAAGCACCTCGCTCGGGCACCCGGGCGAAACCATCGTCTCCCCGCTCGGCGCGCCGCCTTCCCCGCTCGGCGCGCCGCCTCCCCCGCTCGGCGCGCCTCCGGACCCACTCGCTGAAGCACTATCAGCGTCGAGGTCCACGTGCGAGGAACAGCCGATGAACAGGGGCACAACGAGGGCAATACCGACGAGAGAGATGTGACGCATCAGCTCCTCCGGGCCTGCCCTCAGCAATTGCCGTTCCGCGGCGATCCTTGCCTTGTTTCATGCAGCTGCGTCGAGCGCGGGAGTTCCCCTCTGGCCCAGGTTGGCACGCTTCGGCATGCCCCCATGGCGCACGGACCTCCGTCCAGCCAGCGTGCTCCTGATCCAGCCTGCCCGGTCCAGCCTGACCAGGCTACCGGGCGGACGGCGCGGACTCCGCTTTCATGGCCACGTCGCCCCTGTCATCGCCGCCATCCTCGCCTCATGGCGGCGTCAGGAGAGCCACTCCGCGCGCGCCCGGGCGACCTCCGCCGGGGCGCATCCCTCCTCCGGGGCGCGCAGGCGCTCCCATGCCTGCTCGATGTAAGCGAGGCACTCCATGATCGAGCCCTGCTTGCCGGCCTCCCGCGACCCGCTAGGGATCGCGCGCTCGACAGGGAAGACGGTGTACTGCTTCTCGTGATCGACGACGACGCGATAGGTGGCTGCGTCCTGCCGCTCTTCCTGGTTCATCTTCCCCTCCGCGGGTCGGCCCGATTGCGCTGCGGGGTCGCACCATAACCTCGGTCCCCGCGCCGTCGAGCCGGAATCTCCGAGCACGGATCGCAGGATCAGGCCGTCTCCGCCCGAGACGGCATCACGCCGGGATCGATGCCCGTGTCACGACATCACGCCAGCGAGACCGATGGCCCATGGATCCGCTCCACCATCGATCGGCGACTCACGCCGCGGGAACAGGCAAGGAGCCTCAGCTCATGTAGTGTCGTGGGGGCATCGCAGCAGGTCGGAGCGGGAAGGGTGGGCGCGGCGGGGGAAGGCGGGTGGCGAACGGCGGGTCACCCCGTGGGCCTGTCCGAGCTTGGCGAGCCTCGCGTCGCTCTCGTCCTCGACGCCATCGTCGAACAGCCGGTCGAGCGTCGCTGTGATCTCGCCGAGGACGAGCTACCCGCGGTCGAACGGGCTCGCCTTCCTCGGGTCCACGGCGAGCCAATAGCAGGTGCCCGCCTCCACGGTGACGCGCTGGAGCGAGAGGATCTCCTCGCCTGTCTTCGCCATCGGCGCGCCAGTCAGGAGAGCACGTCGGTCGCAGTCTTCGCCCCGAGGACGTTATCGATCCAGCGATCGAGGATCGCGATGTCCGCGCATGCGTGGATACGCGCGCTCTCGTTGGCGGTCAGCGCGATCCCTGCACGCGCAAGCAGCCGCAGCAGCGTGTCCCTCTTGCCCTTGAGCTCGCCCTCGCGTAGGCCCTTGAGCTCGCCCTCACGTAGGCCCTTGAGCTCGCCCTCACGTAGGCCCGCGAGCTTGCTGCGATCCATCAGCTCCCGCACGAACGGAAACCTCGCCTCGTCTTCGATCTGCCGTTCCATGACCAACGCCTCCAGAGCCCGCCGCATGGGCTCACGCAACCCGCTCCAGATGACCTGAAAATAGACCATCGCGTGCTCCTGGTCGAGCCGGCCAAGCGCAACGAGCGCGGCCTTGAGCACGGTGAGCCCGTTCGGCCCATTGCCGTGCGCCACCGCCGAGAGCACGGCCAGCTCGGCATCCTTCTCCGCCTCGGCCGGGTCGGTGATCTGGGGGACGACCGCCGGACCGAGCACCAGCGGCTCGACATGGCCGAGGCCCAGGCCCAGATCGATGTTCTCCGCCGCCCAGGCGGCCACGCCGGCGTCCGGTGCGATCACGAGGACGACCGTGCCGCAGCGCTTCTTGGCACGCACGACCGTGACGTACGTCGGCCACGAGAACTTCTTGTCCGGATCCATGTCGCGCTGGACCTCGATGACGATCGCAAGCACCAGCGCGCCGCTCGCGTCTCGAAGCTCGAGCACCAGGTCAGCGCGGAACTCCACCGGGATGAGCTGGTCGAGCGACGATTCGACGACCCCGGCCGAGGTGTGTGGCGGCACATCGAGGTGGAAGAGCGTCGCGAGCCAGTGGGGCGCGAGCTCGGGGTGCTCGCGGAACATCTCGACGAGGGCGTTGTGCTCGAGCGTCGGCATGACGCTCGGCCTCGAGCACACCCCATGCCGGCGCGAAAACACGGGAGGACCCGAGGGGCGCTCCACCTCAGGGGGTGGCGCCGCCATGGCGGAGGGTCGCGGCCATCCCTCCGGTGAAGCGCCCATCCACGGCGCTGATGGATCCATCCAGAACATCGAATGGTCGGCCGGACGCCGATCGTTACAACTCTCTTCACCGAAGCGCGGCGCGCCGTGCGCCGCCGAAGAGGAGGATCTCATGACCGCTGCTTCCCCGACCGCCGTGACGCTCTCCCTCCTGGCCCGCATCGAGGCCAAGCCCGGCAAGGAGGCCGAGGTCGAGGCGCTCCTCCGCTCCGCCGTCGGCCTCGCCGCCGAGGAGCCGCGGACGATTCACTGGTTCGCGCTGCGCATCGGGACGTCGACGTTCGGTATCTTCGATACCTTCGCGGACGAGGTGGGGCGCAAGGAGCACCTCGCGGGCCGCATCGCCGCAGCGCTCATGGCCAAGGCGCCGGAGCTGCTCGCCGCGCCGCCCGTCATCGAGCACGTGGACATCATCGCCGCGAAGGGTTGACCGGCCGCGCCCGGGCAGCGCGCGAGAGCAGCGCGTCCCAGAAGAGCTGCAAGCCCGGCGCCGGCGTGCGATCGCCCGAGCGCACCAGCGCGACGGTGCGACGGAGGGCCGGATCGACGAGCGGGCGCTGAGAAGCGCCCGTCAGGAGCACCGAGTGCTCGGGCATGAAAGCAAAACCCAGCCCCGCGTGGACCAGGCTCTGGACCCAGTCCTCCCGATCGGTCCGGTACGCCGCGTACAGGTCCACGCGCCGCGCGGCGCACACGCCCGTCACCTGCTCGCGCATCTCGCAGGCGAGCCGATCGAGGTAGGGCTCGCCGTCCAGATCCTCGAGCCGCAGGCCCTCGCGCCCGGCCAGGTGGTGGCCGGGCGGGAGGACCACGACGTAGCGCTCCTCGTAGAGGGGCGCCACAACGCACCAGTCCGGGACAGCGTCGCCGAGGTTCGAGACGATGACGTCGACCTCGGCCTCCTCCAGCCGCCGCAGGAGCTCACCCTGCACGGCCACCGCGATCTCCAGCTCCACCCCCGGCGCCTCCGCGCGGAACGCCGCCAGCGAGCCCGCGAGCCGCGCGGGCCCGATGGTGCAGAGGATGCCCACACGGAGCGGCACCTGCTTGAGCCGCCGGTGGTTGTCCGCGATCACCTGGACGGCCTGCATCTCGTCCCGCAGCCGCTGGAGCCGCGGCAGCACGCGCTGCCCCAGCGCCGTGAGCTTGGCGCCGCCGCGCTCGCGCAGGACGAGCGGCCCGCCGAGCTCCTCCTCGAGCTTCTTGATGGCGGCCGTGAGCGCGGGCTGCGAGACCGCGCACCGCTCGGCCGCGCGCGTGAAGCTGCGGGTCTCGGTCACCGCAAGGAAATACCGGACCTGATGCATCTCCATGGCCGCGCATCTTCGCCCGGCGACGCCGCCCGCGCCAGGGAGGGCGGCGCGTTCGCTCGGCTCCGATCATGGCTGCCGAGGGAGAAGACGACCGGCGGCCCCCCTCCGCGGGAGGGCAAGGGTCACCGCAGCGCGGTGGTGATCACATAGCGCGTCTCGCCGAACTCCGGATCATCGCATTCCTTGTAATACTCCCCGGAGCGGTTGAGCTTGCCGCAGGACTCCTTGCAACGCCCGACGATCTCGATCATCCCGCAGCCCTCGAGATCGCCGTCGGCGTCGAGGCGGCCGGCGGCGCAGTCGCGCTTCGCCGCGCGCGCGACATCGACGTTCGCCGGGTTGTAACAGGCGCGCAGGTACGGCGTCTCCGTGAAGAGGTTCCCCCAGAAGGCCCCTTCGACATGAGGGTAATCGTCGAGCTCGTCGCACCCGACCTCGTGATGCAGCGGGTTCTGTCGGGAGCGCATCGAGATGCTGACCGAGACTTCATAACGGTTCGTGTGGGCGGCGAGGCACGCGGAGACCATGCGCTTGCCCTCATCGTCGAGCGGGCGCCGGTCCCACCGGGGCGCGAGGCCGAGGTGTCCGGGATAGACCTCCTTGTGGGTCGCGCCCGCGCGGTCGGTCCAGGAGAACCGGAACGACTGCGACTCCTTGAGCGCGCAGCTGACCGTGTACTTCACGAGCGTGCGGAAGAGATCGCCCCTCTCGCTGGGATCTTTCAGCGCGGAGGCCGCGTCCCTGCTCAGCGCGGCGTGGCTGAGCGCATTGAAGCTCAGCGCATTGAAGCTCAGCGCATTGAAGCTCAGCGCATTGAAGCTCAGCGCGTTGCCGCTCGCGAGCGCGTCAGCGGTCGAGCTGAGCTCCTCTGTTTCATCCCCCGCTTCGAGCGCCTGCTCGGGCGCGACGCAGCCGGTAGCCACGAGAAGGATGCCTGCGCACCCAAGTACAGCACTGGTTTTCACGTGATGAGACCTCGGTAGCGAGCCAAGGGGAGCGCCCACGCTCCCCGATCGCAGCACGCCCTCCGGCGCGTCGCTCAACACAACGACGGCCGGGAACTCTCCACGTCAATGACCAGGGTACGGCAAACCACTTCGACTGTCAGCTATTTAATTGCACGTCCTCCGCGGATTCCGCCGTGGGACAGCAACGTTCAGCCACGTTCAGCGACGCTCAGCCACATTTAATCACGTTCAGCTCTGACAGTTCCGCCCAGCTCCGACAGCTCCGACCCACTGCGCTGCGAGCTCCAGGGTGCGGGCGTTGTCCGGAACGTGTGAGAGAAAGCGCCTGCGCCACTCGGGGTCACGGACGCTCTCCGCCCGGTCGAGCAGCTTGTCGCGCGCAGCGGAGATCGCGGCGGCGGCGCTGGCCTCATCGCCGACCGCGGAGAATGCCTCCGCGTGGACCAGGCGGATCATCGACTCGCCCTCCTCGATCCCGCCGAGCGACTCGAGCGCTGCCAGGGCCTCGCCGGCGGCCGCGAGCGCCTCGGCGGCGCGCCCCAGCCCGATCAGCGCCCGGGCGCGGATCGCCATGGCCGTGACGCGGAACGGCGACGCGCTCTCCAGCGTCTCGGCGAGGCGCGCCTCGCGCTCCGCGCCCGCGAAATCGCCGGCGAGCAGGGCGATCTTCGCGAGGTACGAGCGCGACACCACCTCGGCCCGCGGGTCGCCTAACCGCTGGCTCGAGGCGAGGGCCGCCTCCGCGACGGCCCGCGCCTCCGCGAGCCTGCCGAGGTAGGCAAGGACCTGCCCGAGGCTGGCCTGCGCGGCCGCCACCACCTCGTAGAGGCCCATCCGATCGGCGGCCTCCACCACGGAGCTGAGCGCCGCCTCGGCGCCGCCGAGATCGCCGAGCTCCCCGTAGGAATAGCCCAGGTTCCCGCGGGTGATGCACGCGTTGCGCCGGTCGCCGACCTGCTCGAACGCGGCCAGCGCGGCCTCCAGGCCGGTGACGCAGGCGCTGGGATCGCCCTCGCTCATGGCGCGGAAAGCGCGCGCGTTGTGGAGGCCCGCGACCACCTCCGCGCCCGTCGCAGACCCGTCGCGCAGCGCGCGCTCCACCGCCGCGATGAGCGCGTCCACGACGGCAGGGCGGCCGGCGAAGGCCAGCGTCGCCGCGCCCGCGCAGAGGCACGTGCTCCTCGCGCTGCCCGCGCCCTCCAGCGCGGGCGCGACGACCGCCGCGCCCATCCACCGCTCCACGCGGTCGAAGCCGCCCAGCTTGCTCGCGGCCGCGACGGCCTGCGTGACGGCCGCGAACCACGGCGCCGAGCCGGGCGCGAGGTGCCGCGCCGCGTCCGTCCCCCGCTCCTCGGCCAGCGCGAGGTCGCCCCGCCATATGTGCGCCTCGGCCTGGACCAGCCGGAGCGCCCCCACCACCGCGGACTCCGGCGCGCACTCGAGCCCGCGCTCCGCCCGCGCGATCGCGGCGCCGAGATCGTTGCCCTCCAGGGCGTGCTGCGCCGCGCGCAGGTACGCCGCCGCGGCCCGCGCGGGCACGGCGCCGCGCTCGAAGTGCTCCGCGAGCGCCATCGCGTCGGGCTCGCCCGCGCCCTCCAGCCAGGCGCCCGCCAGCGCGTGGCCCAGCCGCCGGTCGGCCTCCGTCAGCATCCCGTACGCCGCCTCGCGCACCAGCGCGTGCCGGAAGCGGTACTCGACCTCTCCCCGCAGCCGCCCGGGGCCGCGCCGGTGGACCACCTCGCGGCGCTCCAGCTCCGAGAGCCAGCGCGTCACCACCGCGCCCCCGAGCAGCGCGCTCACCGCGCTCGGCCAGAACGCCTGGCCGAACACGCTCGCGGCCCGCAGCACGCGCCGCGCCTCGGCGTCGAGCGCCTCGATGCGCGCCTGCACCATCGCCAGCACCGTCTCCGGCAGGTCCGCGCCGTGGCCGGCCGCCACCGCCCGGACCTGCTCCTCCAGGTAGAACGGGTTGCCGTCCGCCCGGTCCACCAGCGTGGCCACGAGCTCCGCGCGCGCGTCGTCGCCCAGCGCGGCGCGCACCAGCCGCTCGCTCGCCCGGCGCGTGAGCGGCGGCAGCATCATCTGGTTGCCGAAGCGCCCCTGAGACAGCCCCGGAAAGGCCTCGTGCACCTCGGGTCGGGCCAGCCCCAGCACCAGGAACGGCAGATCCCGCAGGCTCCGGAGCGCCGCCTCCACCATCGTCAGGGTGGGCAGGTCGCCCCACTGCAGGTCCTCGAGGATCAGCAGCACGGGCTGCCTCGCGCACTCGGCCCGGATGAACTCCTCCCACGACAGCCGCAGCTGATCGCCCATCAGCTGCCGGTTGCGCCGCGCCGCGCCGACCCGGATGTCGTCGTCCGGGAACGGCGCGCCCAGGAGCTCGCCAAGGAAGGCGCTGACGCGCCCGACGTCGAGCTCCGGGTGCCGCTCGACCCGCGCCCTCACCTTGCGCCGCCGCTCCTCCAGCGGCTCGCCGTCGACGATGCCCATCGCGCCCCGCAGCGCGCGCGACAGCAGCCCGAACGCCGAGCCCGAGCTCATCGGGTCCCCCTGCCCGACCCACACCTCCACGGGAGCGCCGTCCGCCAGGTCGGCGCCGCCCCCGCCGCGCGCGCGGTCGGCCGCTCGCGCGTTGCGCGCCGACACCGTCTCGAGGAACTCCTGCCGCAGCCGCGATTTGCCCATGCCGGCCGCCGCGACCACCAGCAGCGCGCCGGAGGTCGACTCCTCGATGCTCCGATCGAGCTCCGCGGTCAGCACCGCGAGCTCCCGCTCCCGCCCGAAGCACGCCACCGGCTTGCCGAGCAGCGCCGGCGCCAGCGTCACCTTGAGGTCGTCCCGCGCCCCGTGGAGGAAGCGCGCGCCGCCCTCGGAGCTCGTCTCGAACCGGCCGCCCAGCAGCCCCGCCGTCACCTCGTCGATGCGCACCGCGGCGACCGCGCCCGGCTCGCCGCGCGACGGCAGGAGCTGGACCGCCCGGTCGATGAGCTCGCCCATCGGGATGCGCGACGTCAGCTCGGCCCGGCCGGTCACGAGCGAGACCTGCGCGCCCCCGAGCAATGCGCGCAGCGACAGCGCGCAGCGCGCGGCCTGCGCGGCGAGATCGGTGGCCGCCTCGGCGCTCGTCAGCACGAGCAGCGGCGATCTCGCGTCGATGAGCTCGATCTGGCCCTGGTAGCGCTCGGCGAGCGCGTAGAGCTCGTCGGCGCGGCCCGTCGCCCGCGCGTGCTCCTCCTCCTGCGAGCGCGTCACCTCCTCGGGCGCCGAGCGCTCGTGCGCGAGCACGAGGCACGTGACGCGCCGCTCGCTGCTCGTGAGCTCCAGGACGGGCGCCAGCGCGGCAGGGTAGGCGCCATCCGCCGCGCCGGCGCGGCTGAGGTCGATCGCGCGGAGCTCCTCGGCGACGGCCGCGCCGTCGCGGGGGCGCCCGTCTGGCTGCTTCGCGAGCATCCTGGTGACGAGGGCGTCGAGGTCGTCCGGCAAGTCCGGGCGGACCTCGCGGAGGCGCGGCGGCTCGTCGAGCAGCACCTTGACCATCACGGCGAGCGCCCCGGCGCCCTGGAAGGCGGCGCGCCCGGTGAGGCACTTGAAGAGCACGCAGCCGAGCGCGAACACGTCGGCGCGGGCGTCGACGCGCCGCTCGCCGCGCGCCTGCTCGGGCGCCATGTACTCCGGGGTCCCGAGGACGGTGCCCGGCAGGGTGAGCTGCTGGTCGATCCGGAAGCGCGCGATCCCGAAGTCGAGCACCATCGCGCGATCGAGCCGCCCCTCGACGAGGACCAGGTTGCTCGGCTTGAGGTCGCGGTGCACGACGCCCTGCCCGTGGAGGGCGCCGAGCGTCTCCGCGATCCGCGCGACGACGTCGACGCTCTCGGCGGGGGTGAGCCCTCGCCGCGCGATGCGCTCGGCGAGCGTCTCCCCGGCGAGCCACTCCATCACCAGATACGGCTTGCCGCCCGCCGCGACGCCGTGGGCGATGTACCGGACGACGCCGGGGACGCGCAGCGCCGAGAGCGCCTCCACCTCGCAGGAGAAGCGGCTGAGCTCACCCTTGTCGGCGCGGCGAAGCACCTTGAGAGCCACCGTGTCGCCGCTTCGCCGGTCGCGCGCCCGGTAGACGTGCCCCATCCCGCCCGAGCCCGCGAGGCCCTCGATCTGGAACCGCTCGTCGACGATCTCTCCGACGCGCATCAACGGCCGTGAATCCAGCGATATCACGCGCGCCCCCCTCCTGGTCTGGATACAGGCCCGGGATGGTATGGCGACTCACCTCCACGGCGGTCGCGACCGGATCGAACGCGCGATGCGGCGCGTCAGGGCTGGAGTCTCACGAAGAACACGCCGGGGCGCTCGGGGAGGACCGGCTCCGCGCACGCGCTGGCCGCCCGCCGGCGCGAACGAAGGTTCTCGACGGATACGTGCGTGTGCGCAGGCCGTCCGGGTGGTGCGCCGAGCGCGGGTAAATCGTCGACGACGAGGGCGCCCGTGATGGGGGAACGGCTCCGGCGCCGGAGAGGGCGCCCCGGGTGCCGTGTTCTGCGGGCTCGGTTCAAGGCATCTGAAAGGCATCCAAGGGCGCATCGCGCCCTGTCAATAAGCTACGTAGTCGCGTCCTGTCGATGGGTCGGTCTGGCGCATCGCGGACCTCGTCATCGCGCCGGCGAGGAGACCTCGCCTGCGCCATCGACGAACGCGAGACGCCGCCCACGGCGCCCAGGGTGGGCGCTCGAGCGGCAAGGAGGCGGCGCGCATCCAGAGGGCGGCCCCGAGGCGCGCTCGCCGGCGGCCCGGCACCTCCGCCCGCGGCGTGGTGTCAGGACGTCCGCGCGGTGCGAGCGAGGACGGAGACGGCGCTGGGCGGACATCATGAATGAAGTTTTTCTCTCCTGACGTTATCTTCGCCTCGGCGGCGTTTGTGATGAAGATCTTGTGCCCCGACGCCGTCTCCGCCTGGGTGGCGTTCGCGAGCTGGCTCGGCGACCAAGGTGGCTGTTGACATCCACCCGCGGAGCTGCAATGTCTCTCGCTGCGCTTGCCCTTACCCACAGGAGACGTCGGATGTCGATGAGCAAGAAGCTGATGAGTGCCGTGTTGATGACCGTCGGCATTGGCTTTGCTGGAGCCGCGTGGGCCGCTGGCGGGACCGCGGACCTCCCCGCATCCGTCGCCGAGAAGAAGGATTTCGGCTGCGGTGCAAAAGGACAGAAGGCCTGTCCGATGCAGGGCTGGATGAAGACGGTGATGCAGTCGGCGACCACGAGCGGCGACGGCGCGAAGATCGCGGAGGCGCTGAAGTACGTGGCGGCGAGGCCGCCGAAGGGTATGGACAAGTGGGTCGCGATCTCGAACGACGGCATCGAGAAGGCCAAGAAGGGCGACATCGACGGTGCCAAAGCGAGCTGCAAGACCTGCCACGATCTGTACAAGGCGGAGTACAAAGAGAAGCTCCGCGACGCCGCTTTCTGAGGCGCTTCTCTCCTCTTTAGCCCTCTTCCCTCCCTCCACTCTTCCTTGCGCGCGCCGAGAGCGCGCCTTCTTGCGGCAGCCCTGGCCGGTCACGCCGGGGCTCGCCTGCCGCTGAGCGGCGCCGGCCATGAAGCCGGCCCGCGGGCCAGAGCCCCCGTCGGGTGCGCGCCGGACGGCGCAGATCAGCAGCCGCCGCCGGCAGCCGCGCAGATCTCCTGGGGCGTGAGCGTCCGGCCGAAGATGCGGAGGCTGTCGAGCAGCCCGTTGAACTCGTCTTCCCCCGAGGGCTCGTCCGAGCCGATGTGGACGGGCTGTTCGCCGGAGGCGATCACCGGGCCAGAGGGGCTCCGGTCGACCTCGACGCCGTTCACGTAGAGGCTCTGCGTCTGGCCATCAGAGAGACAGGCGACGTGCGTCCACTGCCCGGGAACGATGGGGTAAGCCACGTTCCGCTCGACGCCCATGGTGCAGCGGATCTGTCCGCCCGGCATCAGGAAGAGCGAAGGCTTCCCGCCGCTGTCGATCACGGTGTATCGCCGCTTCTCGGGGAGAGAGGCGGGGTTGATCCAGACATCGATGGTCATCGCGGAGGCGGTCCATGCGGCGTCGTGACGGAAGTAGAGTTTGCTCCCCATCTTCACCGAGAGCGCCTGCCCGGCCCGGCCAGGCGCGTAGTGCAGGCTGCGCACCCGCTCGGGCGTGAAGTGATGCTGCGAGGCGTCGTCGGGGTTCCCCTCGAACGCGAAGCACGCGATCAGCGATGGAGCTGCCGCCCCGCACAGCGGCTTGGGAGCGCCGCCAGGCTCTTCGACCTGAGCGCCGCCGGGTTCTTCGACCGGATCCCCGCCGGGCTCTTCGACCGGATCGCCGCCGGGTTCTTCCGTCGGCGTTCCGCCGGGTTCTTCCGCCGGCCCGCCGCCAGGCTCTTCGACGGGAGCGCCGCCCGGCTCTTCGACGGGAGCGCCGTCAGGCTGTCCGGCGATGGCTCCGCCGGGTTCTCCAGCGGGATCGCCGCCAGGTCCTCCGGGTTGAGCTTCGGATTCACCTGACCCGCCTGTGCCTCTCGTGTCGAGGGCGCAGCCAGGCAGCGACAGAAGAAGCACGGCGACGCCGGCCAGGCGATGTGCAGAGTGATAAGATTTACAAAGCATGCTGCGTTTCCTACGGGGCGCTCAGCGTAGCTCAGAACGCCGCTCCCTGTCACCGTGCCTCGCACGGAGGCTCGACTCGCGCCGGCGCGCCACGCGACGATGCAGTGAGAAGAAAAATGCACCACAGAGGCGCAGAAGAAGAGGCGCGGAGTGCATGGCGGTCGCTCGCTGCTCTCTCCTGTGAACCCTCCGCGTCTCCTGGGTCGCGTTCGAGCAAAGAGAAGACCGTGAGCGCGGACGGGCCGGCGTTTTTTTACGGTGGTGGACGACAAGTAGACTGTTGCTCGACGTCGTGCTCCGGTTCATGGACGGATTCATGGACCGACACGGGGCTCCGCTCCTGCTGCTCACGGCGACGTGGCTCCTGGCTGGCTGCGACAGGGAGGCCCCCCCACCTCGGCCGGACGCGACGCCTGACGGCGGCGGAGGAGGAGGGGCGGCCGCGCCGGGGTGCGCGGCCGGCGAGCGCACCACCGATTCTGGGTGCGAGCCCGCGGGCATCCCGCCCGAGGCCTGCGGCGCCGGCTTCACGCCGGGCGACCGAGCGTGCGCGCCTGTCCTGCCGGATGCCCCCTGCCCTGCGGGGACGATGGCCGTGCCGGGGGAGACCGCCTGTCGCGAGGTCGCGCCGTGCGGTGAGGCGCCATGGGGCGACATCGCCCTGGACGAGGGGACACAACACGTCGACGGCGCCTATCCAGGGGGCGACTCCGATGGCACGCCGGAGAGGCCGTGGACGACCGTCGGCGAGGGCCTCCGCGCGGCCGCGCCCGGCGCGGTCGTCGCGATCGCCGCGGGTACGTATCCAGAGGACGTGATCGTCGACAAGCCAGTACGGCTGTGGGGGAGGTGCCCGGCGCTCGTCGAGATCGCCGGGGCGGGGCCGGACACCGCAGCGGCCATCGAAGTCGGCGCGGGCGCCGACGCGGCCGAGATACGGGGCGTCGCGATCCGCAGCGCGGGGCAAGGTATCCTGGTCTCGGGCTCGAGCGGCGTCGTGATCGACGAGGTCTGGGTGGCCGGCGCGGGCGCCCAGGGCATCAAGGTGGACAACGAGCAAGGCCCGGCGGCGCTCACCGTCCGTGGCTCGCTCGTCGAAGGGGCCCATCGGGTCGGCGTGCACAGCGCGGGCGCCGAGCTCGCCCTCGAGTCGTCCGTCGTGCGAGGAACCCTCGAGTCCGGCGAGGTCGACGGGACGGGCGTCGGCGCGAACAGGGGAGAGGGCAACACGGCCGCCCCGATCACGATACGCGCATCCATCGTCGAGCAGAGCCACGGAACCGGCGTGTACCTGATCGCCTCCGAGGCGCTCGTCGAGGACAGCGTGATCCGCGACAGCACCGGAATCGACACCAACGCCGCCGGGATGGGCGTGCTGGCCATCCGGAACAGCCGGGGCCAGCCGAGCCAGGTGACCTTGAGGCGCAGCGTCCTCGAGGCCAACGAGGAGGCGGGGATCTGGGTCCAGGGCTCGTCCGCCGTCGTCGAGGATACGGTCGTGCGCGACACGCGGCCTTACCCGGACAAGCTGGCGACGGGGTGGGGCATCTACATCGCCGCCGACCTCGAGGAGGGCCTGCGCTCCGAGGCGACCCTGCAACGCGTGGTCGTCGAGCAGAGCCGCTACGTGGGCGTCGCGATCCTGAGCTCCGACGCCTCGCTCGACGGCGTGCTCGTGCGCGACACCCTGCCGCGCGACGCGGACGGGAAGCACGGCGTCGGGCTCGCGGTGGCCTCCCGGGGCCCGCTGCGCGGCGACGTCACGGCGCGCGGCTCCGTTGTCGAGGGGAGCCGCACCGCGGGTGTCTTCATCGAGGGCGCCGACGCGACGCTGGAGCGGGTCGCGGTCCGCCGCACGCTCCCGCAGGCGTCGGACGGGCGTTTCGGCCGGGGGATCGAGGTCCACGCGCTCGACGCGCCGGACGGGCGGAGCGGCCTCGTGATCCGGTCGTCGCTCGTCGAGGAGAGCGTCGATTCGGGGCTCGCCCTCTTCGGATCCGTGGCCACCCTGGAGGAGACCACGGTCCGCGGCACGCGGAGCTCAGCCGATGGGCTCCAGGGAAACGGCGTCACGATCGTCAAGGACCCCGGCGACTCGGAGGCCACGTTGACCGGCGTGCGCATCGAGGCGAGCGACGGCGCCGCCGTCGCGAGCTTCGGCGCCTCGGTGGCGCTCGCGCGCAGCACCATCGAGTGCAACTTCATCGATCTCAACGTCGAGACGGAGAGCGGCACGGCGGGCAAGATCACCGACGGCGGCCAGAACCAGTGCGGCTGTCAGGGCGTGAGCGTCCCGTGCAGGGCGAAGAGCGCGGGGCTCGCGCCGCCGGAGCCGCTGCCGGAAGCGCTGTGACGCCGGCCTCGCCTCAGCCCGGCTCCCGCCGGGCGCGGCGCGGATCCCCCGCTGCGCTCCTCCGCGCCTCCGGCTGGCAGGCCGGGCAGAAGATCGCGTCGTGCCCGTGGACGCTCGCGCGACGGAGCTTGTCGCCGCAGCGCGGGCACGGCTGGCCCGGGCGCCCGCGGACCTTGAGGAAGTCGCGCAGCCGCTCGTCCAGCGCCGGCGCGCGCCGGGCGATCGTCCGGGTCGCGTCGCCGAGGACACGGGCGATCGCCACGTGCAGGCGGTCGGTCTCCTCCTCGGAGAGGCTCTGGACCGTCGCCTTCGGGTGGATCCTTGCCTCGAAGAGCACCTCGTCGGCGTACGAGTCTCCCATGGAGTCGAGCGCCGTCCCGTCCATCAGGAAATCCTTGGCGAGGTCGCGCCGCCCGCGCGCGGCGGCGCGGAACGCCTCCTGCGTGAACACCCGGGGATCGAGGACGTCGAGGCCGACGCGCTGGAGCCCGGGGATCCTGTCGAAATCGCCCCGCGCGAGCACGTGGACCTTGCTCATCTGCACGTCGTCTCGGACCCTGAGCTCGCGGCCGTCCCCGAGGGTCAGCGAGAAGGCGAGATCGGTCGGAATCCGCGTCTCTCCTGGCCGCGTGATCGAGAACCGCCCTGCCAGCATCGGGGAGATCACGAGATCGAACGCGCGCGCCCCGTCGAGCTCGAAGACCACGGCGTGCGCCCGCCGCGCCACGCGCCGGATCTCCGCGCCCGGCAAGAGCGCGTCGAGGCGCTCCGGGAGCAGGACGTGCAGCACCACCGAGTTCTCGGCCCGCGCCGCGGCCACGGCCGCGCCCGCGAGCTCGCGCGCGAGGATCGGAACGACGTACTCCAGGTCCGGGCGCTCGGGCACGCCTCCAGGATACAGATCTCGCCACGAAGATCGCGCGACTTCGGGCGAGGCGCGAAAAAGAGGCGCGGCGGCGCGCCGATTACGCGCTGATTACCCGCTGATTACCCGCTGATTACCCGCTGATTACGCGCTGATCACGCGCTGATCCGCGGGGACTCCTCGCCGAGCGCGGCCTCGCCGGCATCGCCCCGCCTCGGCCGCTGCGCCCCCTGGATCACGAGATCCTGGCGCCGTGCGAGCGCGTACACGACGCGGATGAGCGCCGTCTTGAAGGCCTTCTCCGGCGGCGGGTTCAGGTGCACGACCCTGCGCTCGCCCGGCGGCGCGACATGGCTCGCGCCCCGGCGCGAGCCCCGCTGCGCGACGGGGCTCGCGCCGCCGGGCTGGTCCTCCTTCGGCTCCTCGAGCTCCAGCGCGATGGGGATGGCGCCCCGGGGCTCGAGCGCCGACCGGATGTCGTCGAAGCGGAGCTCGCCGCCCGCCTGCCCCGCCTCGTCGGGCGGCGGCGCCTCGATGCGGACGAGGTCCTGCCCGCCCTCGCCGAGGAGCTCATCGTAAAGAGCCGTTACTCCCGGCACGAAGGCGCTGTGGACCATGAAATAGTTCTTGATGCGCTCGGTGCTGACGAGGCTGACCCGCACGGCCAGGCCGCACTTGTCGGGGGCGAGGAGGCTCCGGACGTGCTCGCCCTTCGCCACCGAGGAGAACTCCGCGAGCACGTGCAGCGCCCTGCCGTGCGCGAGCTCCCGGCTCGCCAGCGCCCGCGCGAAGCGGATGACCCGCATCGCCGTGCGGGCGTCGCGATCGAGCCCCTCGGGCTCGCTCAGGAACACCGCCGCGGAGAGCGGCGCGCCGCGCGCCACGCAGCGGACCGCGAGCGAGGCGAGGTCGTGCCCGTGCTGCGTGTACACCGTCGCGCTGCCCCCGCGCGGGAGCGAGAGCATCGCCCCGTCCGAGCCCGGCGGCGCGCCGCCCGGGCCGGGCGTCACGCCGAGCGAGGCGAGCCGATCGGGGAGCGGCATCCGCTCGTCCCCGCGCTCCCCGAGGACCAGCGTCACCTCGACGCCCGGCACGAACCGCGCGAGCGCGTGCAGCAGCGAGGGCAGCGCGGCGCTGTACCCGACGATCAGCACCCGCTCGATCTCGCCGAGGTGCAGCGAGAGCTTCGCCGCCCACGCGTGCGCGGCCGTCGCGCCGTCCGGCGCCGCGGCGCGCTCGATCCCCCGCCCCCTGTAGAGCTCTCGCCCGTAGTCCAGGAGCGGCGCATACGTCGCCGATACGCCGATGAGCCCCCTGAGCCGCTGCGCCGGCACCCGGCCCGCCCGCGCGCCGAGGGCCCACGCGGGCGACCCCTCGGGCGGATCGAGCAGCGGATTCAGCCACGGCACGAGCCCCTCGACCGACACGAGCTTGCCCTCCTCGCGCTTCGGCACCGCCGCCTCGTCCCCGAGGAACACCCCCGCGAGGATCACCTGCTTCTCGCAGGCGGCGCGCGCCATGTCCGAGAACGAGAGCTCGTGCTCCGGCGCCTTGCCGAGCTTGCCGACGGCTCCGGCCGCCTCCTCGCCCAGGAAGATGTGCGTGTAGAACTCGGAGCCGTCCGCGGTCATGAGGTCGGTGTAGAGGGACTCCACGCCCGGCGTGAGCAGGTGCTGGCAGAGGAAGAAGCCGAGGAACCGCTGCATGTCGAGCGGATGTGTCCCGGGCCCGCCCACCTCCTGGATGAGATCGCGGTTCTTGCTCTCCTGCACCTCGACGAACACGTGGCCGTGCGGGTTCTGCGTCCGGAACGAGGAGAGCGTCATCGCCGTCAGGGCGTCGGCGTCGGGCCCCGCGTCGGGCCGCGCGAGGATCAACGCCCGCTTCGCCTCGGCCGCGCCCACGAGCTCGAGCGCCTCCGGCTGCGCGCTGTCCCCCTGGCGGTAGCTCACCCAGCGCATCCCCGGCGCGTAGAGGTAGGCGGGCGGGTCGTCCTCGGTGCCGAGGAGCGCCATCCGCGGCAGGGCGTGGCGGGTCGGCGGGGGCCCGCGGCGGATGAGCCACAGCCAGAGCTCGGCGAGCCGGATGCTCCGGAGCGCGCGGTGGCGCTCGTACAGCCGGACGAACTCCTGCACCAGCATCTCGGCCTCGTGCACCGGGCCGATCACGAGCGCGTGCCCCGCGTAGCGGACCGGCCGCCGCCGCGCCGCGCGCACGACCTGGTCGACCACGTTGGCGCCGATGCCGATGATGAACGACGTGATGAAGACGCCCACCATGGTGAGGCCGAGCGAGACGACGGCCACGACGGGGTGGACCCGGAGGTTCTCGACGAGGTTGTCGGCGCTCTCGATCTGCCGGAAAGACCACCAGATCCGGTCGATGAAGTCGGTGTCCGGGGTCGGGCCGCGGCCATCGTAGTCGTGCGTGATCGCGAGGTGGCTGAGCAGCACGGAGGAGCCGAACGCGAGCCCCCAGACGGCGAGCGTGACGAGCCCGAACTGCTCGAGCAGCTCGCGCCGCGTCATGATCGCGTAGAGGTCGATCGCGATCTCGCGCGTGAAGCGCAGGAGCAGGAAGAGCCGCGAGAGCCGCAGCATGGGGAGGGCGTGGGCGGCGTGCGCGTCGAGGATCCGCTCGAGCGGCAGGAAGCTGACCCAGGCGATGATGTCGAAGGCGAAGAGGAGCACGTCGAGGCGCGATCGCCCGTCCCCGCGCTGGTGGAGGAGGACGGCCCGGAAGAGGAGCTCGACGCCGAAGATCGCCAGGAAATACGGGCGGAGCTGCTCGTCGAGGCCCTGGATGGGCAGGACCGAGACGAGGATCAGGAGCGAGATCGCGGCCTTGACGGGGCGGGTCTCCAGCCCGCCGGCGAGGCGGTGGAGCAGGGGCAGGCGGGGCGCCATGGGCGGCAAGGATAGGCGACCTCGCGCGCGGCTGCTGTAAGCTCGCCGGGTGCCTGCTCGCCGATCGCGCGCCGGTCACGCGCGCGGAGGCCGCGGCGGCGCTCGCCGCACCTCAGATCGCCGGCGGCGCCCACCGACGCACGGTCGGACGAGCGAAGGTGTAGAGGGCGTCGATCGTGCGACGTGGAGGAGCCCGAAGGTAAGTTGCTCGGTGAATCGACCACGCGTGGAAGATACACGCGTCTCCGGCGCGCAAGACGACGCGCGCGGCGTTCGGCATGTCCGGCGTGGTCCGGTCGGCGCCCCTGCGGATCCGGAGCTCGTCCGGGGTGTCCCAGCGGGCGTGGGAGCCGGGGACGATCTCGAGCCGATCGTCGTCTTCCAGCGCCACCCTGAAGTGGACCGATGTCGTCGTCGCGATGATCGCGCGCTCGATTTCTGGATCGGATTGGCCGAACTGGCTGTCTCGGTGCCAGTCCCCGTCCCAGTCGCGCCTCGTCTGCTCGTGGTAGTAATGCGCGTCCTTCAGGCGCGGGACGTCTTCCTCTCCTTCTCCCGCTCCCGCACGCGAGAGGCCGGCGAGCAGCTCGCAGACACGCCGGGAGCCGACGAACGCGGAGATGAGCTCCAGCGCGCAAGGATCGTCCTGAAAGCAGGTCGCGCCGTCCGTGAGGAGCGAGATCCTGGGGGTCGAGTGACCCGTCTCCCGGGAGAGCGCTCGTGTGCGGAGGAGCGCGGCGTCGCACGCGCGGCGGAGCTCGGCGCGCTCGGCGATGTCGAGGAAAGCGCGCATGATGAAGAAGCCTTGCGCGCGAAAGGCGTCGATTCGATCTCTCGTTGACGTGCTCATCTTGACCTCGCGACACGGGGGATCGCGGAGATCACTCAATGGATGGCCCGAGGCCCACGCATCGCCAGGGCGACGAGGGGGCTTTGAGGGAACGGCCGCGGGCGGTGGCGGCTCGAGACGACGAGACACGCGAGCCGCCCCGCGATCTCGAAGGTCGCGAGCGCGGCCGGCGCGCCGAAGTAATCGATCGGCACGAGATCGATGCTTCGCGCCGCCTTCGGCGTGGAACGCTCGTCGAGGATCTGCGCGAGCGCCTTCTGGTAGCTCTCGCCGGTCCGGGCCATCCTGGCGCGGACGTCGGCGCGCAGCTTCTTGTGGTGGTGGCGGTTCCCCATCGGCCCTGTCCAGGTGATCTGCCGAGATCGGTCCTTGTCGGCCGGCACCGACGGAAGAGCGGCAGCATCACGAGCGAAGACCGCCGAAGGGCAGCGCCCTCTTCGCCCCTCGCGGAGCCGTGCCGGCGGCGAGCGAGGAGCCGGGCTCGGAGCAGCCCGTGAGACGAAGTGTTCGCGGGAGCACGGCCGCTGTCAAGCAGGCGCCAGGGGCCCTCGCGCCGGGTGGGGCCGTCCACGCGCCACGAGGGCCTCAGCGCTGCGTCTCGCTGACGGGGTGCTCGGGGCCGGGGCGCCCGTCAGCCAGCGTCTCTCGGAGGCGCTCCTGCGTCAGCCCCGGGCTGCTCGATAGCTTGGTATCCGCGTGGGGATCATCCGATCGGGCGACCGACTGCGCATGGGCCGTCTCGGGGCGCGCCTCGCTCAAGGGGTGGCGGCTTCCAGGCCGGCCCGTTGCGAGCGTCGAGCCCTGGCCGGTCTCGGGCGGAGACGCGGCGTGCGCCGGCCGCGGCGGGGGTGCGCCAGCCGAGCGCGGCGCGAAGAGGTCCGCCCAGTCGGGCAGGTGCCGCTGGAGCCGCACGCGCTCGGCCTCGGGCAGCGCCTCGCCGATGACCTGGCACACGGCCTGGGCGTGCTCCATGCCAAAGCCGCGCGGCGCGCCCTCGCGGCGGGCGATGCGGTCGTAGAGCTCGTCGCGATCGAAGTCGCCCTGGTACGTGGCGCCGCGCACCACGGCGGCGACCGGACCCGGCAGCCCACCGGCGACCGCGGCCGCCTCCTCCACGAGCAGCCGCTCGCCGAGCGTCCGTGCTGTCACTGCGATCGCACGCTCGGCCTCATCGCGGCCCTCGAAGCCGGCGCGGCGCTGCACCTCCTCGACGAAGCGGTCGTAATCCATGAGGGGCCTCCTTCCGGAGACGATCCTTTGCGAGGCCCGTGCCAGGCGCGTGCCCGGGGGAGGAGGGTCCGGCCGGTAACGTTAACCTGCGGCGACCTCAACCTGGGTCGGTCGTCCCACCCCAACCTCGGCGACCTCAACCTGGGTCGGTCGTCCCACCCCAACCTGGGTGGCCGGCGACCTCAACCTGGGTCGGTCGTCCCACCCTAACCTGGGTCGGCGACCCCGGGGTCGCCGACCCCGACCTCAACCTGGGTCGGCGCCCCCCCAACCGGCGACCTCAACCCCAACCTGAGTCGGGGCGCCCGACCTCAACCTGGGTCGGGGCCCCCGCCTCGGGTCGCCTCGCGCAGCGTGAGCCCGATGCAATGCTTCAGACCCGCCTGGAGGTCGGAAAGCGTCGTGATCTCGGCAAGATCGATCCCGAGCGAGACGATCGTCTGGGCGACGCTCGGCCGGATCCCGGTGACGATGCCCTCCGCGCCGAGGAGCCGGATCGCGCGGACGAGATCGACGAGGTAGCTCGCGGTCTTCGTGTCCACGGCCTCGACCCCGGTCAGGTCCAGCAGCGCATAGCGGGCCCCGGTGCGCACCACCGCCTGGAGCAGGCTGTCCATCACCTCCGCCGTCCTCGCGCTGTCGACCACGCCGATCATCGGGAGCGCCAGCACGCCCTTCCAGACCTGCAGGATGGGTGTCGAGAGCTGGCGGATGACCTGCTGCTGACGCTCGATGATCGCCAGCCGCTCCCGGAGCTCCCTCTCCGCGCGCCGTGCCTCGGTGAGATCGAGCGTGATGCCGACCACCGAGTCCACCTCGCCCCCCTCCCCCCGGACCGGGACGAACCAGTTCTCGATGGGCTTTCCGTCCGCTTCCATGACGTTGTGCATCGGCTCCCCTCGAAGCGCCCTGCGCAACCCCCCGGTCTGGTGCTCCTTGTAGATGTCGAAATTGTTCAGCCCCACGAGCTGTCCTGGCTTCATGCCGGCCGCCGCGAGCGCCTTGCCGTCGTAGTAGGTGAACACGCCGCTGGCATCGCAGGCCCAGACGACGACATCGAGGTTCTCGACGAGGGCACGGAGGATGTGCTGGTGCTCCGCCTGACGCCTGGACGCCTCGATCTCGGCCGTCACATCGCGGCCGATGCACATCACGCCAACCGCCTCGCCCCGCGCATCGAGCACGCGGTGATGAACCCACACGACGGCCACGTCGCGCCCGTCCCTCCGGGTGTGACGCAGGCGCTGCTCCCCGCTGTCCTCGTCGAGCAGCCGCCGCCACAACCCCGCGTCCTCGGGGACAGGGAGCAGCTCGACGATGGATCGACCCATCACCTCCTGCCTCGAGAACCCGAGCTGTCGCGCGGCGCTCTCGTTCCACGCCGTGATCGCCAGATCCAGCCCGTATTCGACCACCGCGAGCGGCGATCGCGCGAGAGTGTCCACGTGTGCGCTCATGTTCAGGTGCCCCGCCCGCGATGCGCCGGCGGCCTCGGCTGCGCAACCTAACCTCACGACCTGCCGGCAAATCAAGCCTTAAGGGGCGCCCGCGGGGAGGCGCGGATCCCATCTCGTCGCGGCGCTGCCGTGGGTCCAACACGCGTGTAATGTTCGCGACACCCCGATGCAGCGTTAGCCCTCACC
The DNA here is from genome assembly GCF_051530205.1 of Sorangium sp. So ce327. Taxonomy (NCBI): domain Bacteria; kingdom Pseudomonadati; phylum Myxococcota; order Polyangiales; family Polyangiaceae; genus Sorangium; species Sorangium sp. So ce327. The sequence goes on from NZ_CP150330.1 coordinate 10,401,562, forward strand.
GGCGCGGCCCGCGCGCGCCTTGAGCTGCACCCGCAGCGCCTCGACCACGTGATCGCGCAGCGCGACGGTCTTCCTCGGCAAGTGCTGGCCGCTCGGGAACACGAGAAAGACCCCGCCCGTCGGCGCCGTCCAGCGCGGGAGCACGCGGACGAGCGCTCCGGCCAGCACGTCCTGCTGGACGAGGAAGGTCGGGAGCAGGCCGATCCCGCCGCCGTTGCGCACCACCTCGCGCGCGAAGAACCCGTCGTTCACGAGCCACCGGACGCGGAGCTGCGCGCGGGCGCGCGACACCTCGTCTCGCCCGAACGGGCTCGTCTTGATGAGCGACACGCCATCGTGCCCCGCGAGATCCTCCAGCGTCCTCGGCGTCCCCCGCGCGGCCAGGTACGCGGGCGAGGCGTAGAATTGCAGGTGCAGCTCGCCCACCTTGCGCGCGACCAGCGTCGAGTCTCGCGGCTGCTTCGCGAGGAACCGGAACGCAGCGTCGTACCCCTCTTTCACCAGATCCACGGGCTGCGTCGACAGGTGCATGTCGACCGTGATGCGCGGGTAGCGGCGGCAGAAGGCGGCGAGGATCTCCGCCAGCACCTCGGTGGCGAAGTCCGCCGTCGCGGTGAGGCGCAGCGTGCCCGACGGCTCGTCCTCGAGCTCCGGGAGGCCCTCGATCGCCTCCGTCAGCGCCTTGAGCCGCGAGCCGAGGCGGTCCACCAGCGCGTGCCCGGCCGTCGTCAGCGCCACGCTGCGCGTCGTCCGCTGCAAGAGCCGCACGCCGAGCGACGCCTCCAGCGACGCGACGCCCCGGCTGACCGTCGACTTGGGCACCCCCAGCCGGCGCGCCGCCTCCGTGAAGCTCGCCGTCTCGGCGACCGCCGCGAAGACGGAGAGGTGGTTCAGATCCATTGTTCCCATTCCGGCACACAGTAGCCAGTTTCTGCGTGTTGCACCAGATTCGAGACAGAGGCAAACATCCGCTCCACCTCGTCACAAGGAGCTCTCACCATGTCTCAGCCTCTCCTCGTCACCGGCGCGAACGGCCAGCTCGGGCGGCGCGTCGTCGATCTCTTGCTGGCGCAGGGCGCCGGGCCGCTCATCGTCACGACCCGGCACCCGGAGAAGCTCGGCGAGCTCCGCGCCCGCGGCGTCGAGGTGCGGCGCGCAGACTTCGATGCTCCCGCGTCGCTCGCGGAGGCGTTCGCCGGCGCGGCGCGCCTCTTGCTCATCAGCACCGACGCGCTGGACCGCCCGGGCCGGCGCATCGCGCAGCACCGGAGCGCGCTCGAGGCCGCGGTGAAGGCGGGCGTGCGGCACGTTGTCTACACGTCGCTGACCAACCCCGGGCCAGGCTCGCCGATCACGATCGCGCCCGACCACCAGGCCACCGAGGACACCCTCGCGGAGAGCGGGCTCGGCGCGACCGTCCTGCGCAACAACCTCTATACGGACTTCCTCGTGCCCTCGCTGCGGCGCGCGCTGGCGACGGGCCAGCTGGTCGCTGCGGCCGGCGACGGCAAGGCCGGGTATGTCACGCGCGAGGACTGCGCCCGCGCCGCGGCCGCGGCCCTGGCGGCCGATTTCGACGGCAAGCGCGTGCTCGATATCACCGGGCCGGCGGCCGTGTCCCAGCGCGAGCTCGCGCAGATCGCCTCGACCGTCACAGGCAAGTCGATCCAGTACGTCCCCGTGCCGCGTGATGTGCTGGAGCAAGGCATGCAGAAGGCCGGGATGCCCGCGGCGATCGCCGGGCTGCTCGCCTCCTTCGACGAGGCGATCGCCCGCGGAACGCTCGATGTGGCGACGAGGGCGGTGGAGGAGCTCACCGGCAAGCCCGCGGAGGACGTGCGGAGCTACGTTTCACGCCACCGGGCAGCGCTGCTCGCGCCGGTCGACGCCTGATCAGGCGGGCACACCGATGGCGAGCGTGTAGACGACAGACTCGTTCACCCCATCCATGCCGAGGAGATCGTCGATGCCGCGGTCATAGTAGCCGCCCAGCGGAACGCCGCCGAGCTGAAGCGACTGGGAGGCCAGCAGCACGTTCTGCGCCAGATGCCCGGCCTCGATCAGCGCGAACCGGTACCCTCGGAGGCCATACTTGAACCGGTTTCGCCTGAACATCGCCGCGATCAGCAGGACAACGCTCGCGCCCATCACGATCCCGGGAGCGACCATGGAGCCGCCTATCTCCTCCCGGCAGTCGCCAGCCCGCACCTGTTCCAGGGCGTGCTCGAAGGGGTCGTAGTGGTACACGCCACAGGCAACCCCGTCGACCCCGAGGACGGCGCAGTAGAGATCCAGGGGGTAAAGCGCGCCTCCTGAAGGGACGGTCCGCATCGTCATCGGGCTCGCGGGGACCGTGTGGGTGATGCCGTACCCGGCGTACACGAGGCTCGAGAGCGCCTGCAGGTCGATGCGCGCGCCGCTGAACTGGCGGATCGATCTGCGCTCCCGCAGGAGCGCGGTCAGGCCCACATCGGGCAGCGCCGGTCCTGGCAGTCGAATCGCCTCGCCGAGCACGTACCGCTTGGTCGACCTCGCCGTCGAGCGCTGGAGCTGCGCGCTCGTCTCCAGGAGCGCCCTACCAGAGGCCTCCTCGCCAAGGATGCCCGGATGGAGCTTGGAAGCCTCATGGTATGTCTCCGCCGGATCATCGAGCTCCACCTGGTCTCCATAGACCAGCTCCGCGACATTGACCGTGACCGCATCGGCTTGACTCAATTTCATCATGTCCCCCAGGTGCCCCAGTCAGCGCGCCACGGCGCCGTGCCGCCGTGCAGCGCGATCCGTCTCTTCAGCTCGTTCAACGACGGACGCCGTGGATGACGCCCGCTCGTCCTCTCTCGCATGAGCTCACGGGAACGGGTGCGGATGGACGTTGATGTCTGCAAACGAGAGCGGCCGGTCGCGGAGCCCCGCCTCGTACGCCGCATGATAGAGCCGCTTGCCGCCGAGGAACCGCGCGGTATGCGGAGCGTCGAGCCGGCAGAGCTCCGGGCAGATCACGCGCACCACCCACAGCCCGGCGTCGCGCACATCCGGCGAGGTGATGTCGACGAGGTACGCGCCGACGCCTCGCCGCGCGAGCGCTCGCACGGCCGAAGCGGTCTGACCGAGCACGTCCGTACCCTCCAGGGGGGGCACGTCGCCGAGGTGGCGCCGCTCTCTGCTTCGATCGAGGAACGCGGAAGACGCGGAGTTCTCTCGCAGCGCATGGTAGAGCGCATGGTCGTCGAACGTGCGGACTTGATGCGCCTCCAGGGCGCGCCGTCCCCTGGGCAGAGCGCTCAGGAGCTGCTTCGCCAGCACCCTGGTCTGGAAGGCCTCGCGCAGCGCCTTCCGCGCAGCCTCCTGACCGGTCGCCGCGCTGGCAGCGCCGACGGTCAGCGCGGGCTGCCCGGCCAGGGTGCATCGCGTCACGCCGATGGCGGTCGGCACGCGGAAGAAGACGCTCGCGTCGAGCGCGGCACAGTGAATGCCCGCTGGGGCCGGAACCACGCGCTCGTCATGACGAAGCGAGTCGCCTCCCTGCCAATCCAGGAGCGGCAGCTCCAATCGGTTGTTCCATGCGAGCATGAACGCGTCTCGCTCGATGACCTCCATCAGCGCGCTGAACGCAGCCTCTTCCAGCGTACCGCCCAGCGCGGTCCCGCTGCTCGTCGCGTAGGCGATCTGCGGCTCGCCGCGCGCGAGGTGTGAGCCCATGAACGTCAGCTGCGCCGGCAGCCACGCGGGCATCCCATCCTGGATGGACCAGCCACGCACCCACCGGACCCGGGTGCCGGAGGTGAAGGGCACATGGGGGAAGTCGCTCGACGCGTACTGCGATGGATGAAACAGGGCGAAGCTCTCCGGCTCCGGCGCTGCTCCGTCCAGCTCCTCATACGAAGAGAGCACAAGATCCCCTGCAGGCACGTAAAACGACGAATATCGCTCGACGGCTTCGGCGACCGCCGCCACCCAGGCCGCCTCTCGATCGGGATGCACGGCGCTGGACATGACCTCGCTCGGCGCGCCGACCAGATCCGACATGTCGCCCGTGCGGGCGCCAACGTTGAAGAAGCGGCAGTCATCCGGAGCGCGGAGCAGCTCCACGGTGTCGCGCACGACGCCCGTATACGGAGACACGAGGGTGCGCAGCCTGCGGGCGACCTCGGCGAGCGGCGTGCGGTGCGCACGCCTCGGCGTGACGTGACCACGCGCCAGCTCGTCGCCCCGGGAGCGGAGCGGAGCAAACATGTTCATGGCTCGGCTCCTGCCTGAAGGGCGTACCAGGGGCTGGGGGCGCTCGCGGCGACGCTGCATGCCGAGCACCGGGGTACGCGGTACGCCATGTGCGTGTCGCTGCGGACGGTTTGACCTGGGCTGACCGCGTAAAACCGCCCTGGCAAGAGCGGGTCCCGCGAGACGATCCAGCGGGCCACGAGCAATGCGGCGAGGCCGCTCACGATCGCCAGCATGGCGCAGGGCAGCGGGAAGCTGGGCGTGCTGCGCTCCAGGGCCCAGTACTGTCCGCGATACGCGACGTTCGAAGCGAGGCGCAGCCGGTAGCACTCGTAGCAGCAGGTTGCGTGCGGAAGGTAGAGCGGGCCTACCGCGGAGAACCGGCTGTCGTACGCGAGCACTTGCATCCAGGGGAACCGCCGGCGCAGCGCTTCCGCGTTCCAGCGCGCCACCCAATCGAGCTCGCCTCGATCCGGAGCGACCACGACGAGGTCCGCCGAGGCCAGGTCGCCCGCGTCGGCATCGAACGACCTCCGCTGCACGCCCGTGACCCCGGAGAGGCTCACCTGGCGCGCGATCTCGTCGGCAAGAACGCCGGCACCGACGACCGCCACGCTGGCGTCGCTCAACCTTTGCTGCGTGAGGGATTCCGGCTCGTCATCGCGGTATGCCGCGTGGAAGCGGGCCGATTCCCGGATGGGCCGCGGCGCCGAGGCCCCGACGGGAGAACCGCTCGTGAGCACCCCTTTCTCGGCCAGCAACCGCAAGGCGTTCGCGGTGGCGGGCTCGATGGATTTTCCCATGTACTCGATCACTTGCTCGACCGTACGCGTTCCATCGAGGATCGGAAGCAGCACCGGCAGCAGCTCGCTCGCGGCTTTGCCTTGAAAGCAGAGCGCCCTCTCTCCGTGCTGGAAGATCACCGCATCATCGGTGATCGCGACCCGATACCAGGTCTTGACACAGGGGAACTCGGGGACGTCGTCTAGCTTGTTCATACTCGCTCGTCAGCTTCTTCGCGCTGCGGAGCTGGCGACGAGGCATCACCACGCCGCCAGCGCTGGCACGCAGGACGATGACCGGGGCAGAGCCCGTCAGGAATCAATGGATCGCCGAAGGAGGCTCCTCATCTGACGAGGAGCCCCAGATTTCAGCCGCCCATCGCTCGACACACCTTCTTCAACGACGGCTCGGCCGACCGCCTCGACATCGAGGACGCCTGCGCCGAGCTGGCTCTCCGCGAGGCCCTCTCCCGACGCGAGGTCCTGGAATCGTTCGATCAGCTGTCGGTCATGTTCGATTCCTGTCTGCCATCGGTTACATCTGGTCACCATCGCAAGCGATGTGCCAGCCGCGAGGGTGTGCCCGATCTCGCCTCGAGACCCATGAACCGCAGAGAAGAGCGGGCACTCTCGCTCGGCCACCACAGGGCCGGCCGAGCGAGCTGGAAGACAAGCACGCGCAACCTCCTGCGCGATCGAGCAATGCCCCACCGGCGCGCTGCGCGCCCGGTGGGAGACGCGCTTGTGTCAGCCAGGATCGCCAACCTGCGCGGCGGCACGAGCCAGACGGGCGAGCACCTCGCGCTCCTGCACCTCGCCCACGGAGACGGGCGGCGAGAGCGCGTCCTCGACCTCGGCGTGCCCGCCGCTGTAAAGCGGGCGAACGGCACCTGGGAGCGCGCGGTGCAATCTGCTTCGCAGATTTCCTGAAATTGGACGCGAAACTCCCTTACGCTGGCCTCCCGGGATCTGCCTGGAGGAGGAATGTTCATGCGTCGATGGTCCGTTCTGCTGTGCGCTTCAGCTGTCGTTGCATGTGGTTCGGGGGACGACTCTCCGGGGAACGATGCGTCGGGCGGCGGCGACATCAGCTCCGGGGGAGGCGGAAGCGCGGGAGACGGGGGAAGCGGCGGGGACGGCGGGCTCTCTCACCCGTTTCGCTATGGCGCCAACCTCGGCCACCGCAACGTGGACTGGGGCGACGACAAGGAGGCCACGCTCGCGGCGCGAGCGGGCGTCCGCAGCCTCCGCATCAAGCTGCCAGCGGCCCACCTCGCGAGGTGGGGATACGAGATCGAGGTCGGGGACATTCAATCGTACGCGTCCCTGGGCATGGCGGACCATATCGGATTTCTCATCGGCTCCGAGTCGGTCGATCTGACGGTGGCGCCGGCCGACGCGGAGGACTGGCAGAACGAGTACTATATCCCGAAGAGCCTTTACGAGCCGATCTTCTCGGCCGATGGAACGGTGAATCCGGGCAATGCGTGGGCCTCTTACGTGTATCGGACCGTCGACGCCTACAAGCCCTGGGTCAAGCTGTGGCACGTGTGGAACGAGCCCGATTGGGTGGCCGACTGGCGCGTCACCGAGACCTGGAGGACCGAACCGCCGAAGGCCGCCGATCTCCCCCGGTTCAACGGATCGATATTTGACTATATACGAATGCTGCGCGTCACGAAGGAGGCCGCGCGCAAGGCGGATCCGAACGCGCGGATCGCGACGGGGGGGATCGGATACCCCTCGTTCCTCTCGGCGATCCTGCGCTACACCGACAACCCCGACGGGGGGGCGGTCACGCCAGATTACCCGGAGAAGGGCGGCGCCTACATCGACGTGCTCGATTTTCACTATTATCCGATCTTCAGCCCGAAGAGCTCGGATGCGTCCGTCGACGATTTCCTCGCGTCGAAGGACGCTTTCGCCGCGACGCTCGCCGACGCCGGGGCGGAGGTGCAGGGGTGGAATGTCTCGGAGAACGGCGCGCCGCTCGCGCGGACGCCGGAGTACCCGGAGGTGGGGAGCCCGGAGTACGCGCGAAACTACCTCATCAAGATGATGACGATGGCGCAGGCGCGCGGCATCGGCGGCGTCGACTGGTTCATTCTATCGAACGGCGAGGACGGGAGCGACGACGTGTTCGCGCACATGGGGCTCTACAACGACGTCGGCGCCCTCGCCAGCGTGGATGAGGCGACGAAGACCGACCTCGGCAAGGCATATACCACGCTCAACGATGTCCTCTTCGGCACGTCCTACGATGACGGCGCGACCAGGGAGCTCGCGCTGCCGGGGGGCGCTCGGGGCGCCGTGTTCACGAAGGACGGCAAGCGCCGGCTCGCGCTCTGGGCCGTGACGGCGAGCGGCACGGAGGACGCGTCCGCGAGCGTCGAGCTCGCGACGGCAACGGGGTTCGAAGTCCACGCGTGGGACGGAGCGAAGACCTCCGCCGACGCGAGCGGCGGCAAAGTGACGCTCGCCCTCTCGGGCAGCCCGGTGCTGCTGATCGAGCGGTGACGGCCGCGGCGACCCGACCCAGGTTGCGGCGACCCGACCCAGGTTGGGCCCGATCCGACCCAGGTTGCCCAACCTGCAAACCCGACCCAGGTTGCACGCCTGCCCGCCGGCCCCTGGTTGAGCTGCGGCAACGCAGCAATTCAGCCCAGCTGAACTCTACTCATGTCACGATCGGACCCCGGCCAGGCGAACTTAAAGCCAAGCTGGGCTAATTGTTCGTTTTCCCGGACGAACCTCCCCGTTCGATCGCGCAGAGCCGATCGCAACCCCTCCGTCCCCACTCCTACACATTCGGAACGGCATCGTCCCTGCACATCCCATTGCGTACAGTGCCGCACGACGATCTGCGGCCTACACCGCCGGCCCAGACGGAAGCGCCCCATGACAAGGCACGGATGCCCTCGCCCGTCCCGCCCGCCTTCCTGCAGCGCCGCCGCTGTGGCTCTACATCGTGAGCACGACGTCGGCCACGCTGGCGCCGTGAAACGTGCGCATCCACCACGTCCCCGCGGGGAATACGGCGTCGCGTACGCCAGCACGCCATCGCTCGAGTGCCGCACGGTACAACGTTCGAAATGCACGCACAGCGGCACCAGCGATTCGCCACGCGTCTCCCTGCTCGCGACCAACCGCAAACGTTGGATTGCCGTCGCGCAGCGGCTCGAAGCTCGTCACGCGCTCGTAAGGGGACACCTTGCTGACTCTCTCGGCGCCCAAGAAGTGACGTCCTTGCCGCTGCACCTCCGCGCGGGCCCGGGCTTCCTGTCGCTCGATCTCGGCAGAGACGTCCTGGCGAAAGCCCTCCGCGCTGTCCTCCTCGATGGCCGGCGGCAGCGCGAGCGAGACCGTCACCTCCTCGGGCCACTGCGGGTTTTCCGGGTCGAGATACACCGAAGGCCGTGCCGCGCGCAGCACGCCGCGACCGAGGTCGTCCACGTCCACCTTGGCGCCCGGCCACTCGCGAGCATGCTGCACCAGGCCAGCGGCGACAGGATTCGCCATGACATAAGCAATTTTCTCCACCACCGCCGCGCGCGTCAGCAGCCGCACCACGCTCGTGGCCTCGTGGTCCCACACCGGGCCTTCCCACCCGCGAAGCACCTTCGTGCCGAGCGCGACGATGCGATGGAAGAATTGCAAGAACCGCGGCAAGACGCCCCTCGAGTCGGTCACGACCAGGTGCAGATGCGTTGACATGGCGCAGAGCGCATGGACCTTGATGCCGTAACGGCGGGTTGACACCGCGAGCACGTAGACCAGGAGCTGGGTGATTGCCGCATCCGGGCGGAAGAGCAGGTGCCGGCGCAGGACGCGACGGGTGATGAGGTAGGTGGCTCCGGCAGCGATCTCGCGGGGCTGGCTCATGACAGGCGCAACAAGACAAGTGCCGTGCCAGGGATTTTCGCCAATCATTTCGCCGATTCGCCAAGCTTCGTGGGTGGCGGCCGCCTGGCGGTCCGCCACCTTAGCTGGAGCCATTGCTTACGCTAGCCCGACCTGGGTTGCGGTTAGTAGTCCGACCCGAATCGGGACGCCAAGCTCGAACTGCCAGCCTGGCCCACTGCCAACCTGGGTCGGCCCCGGTGGGCCCGGCCAGCCTGGCCCACTGCCAACCTGGGTCGGCCCCGGTGGGCCCGCCGGGTCGGTCGCCCCCAACCTGGGTCGAGTCGTCATGCCGTTGTCATGGTAGCGTCCGCTCATGGAGCTCCGCCTGCGCGGCCTCACCCACCTCGATCCGCTCGCCGTCCCGCTGCCCCACGGCACCGAGGTGACAACCCGGGTCGACCGCGTCCTCGGCGAGCGCCGCGTCCCGCAGGGCGCCATCGGGCGCGTCGTCGGCTCGGCGGGCGCCGAGCTCGACGTGATGCTCGTCGGCGTGGGCGTCGTCCGCTACCGCCGGGACGAGCTCGTCCCGCGCAAGACCGGCCAGGTGCGGCACGCGGAGCGGCGCAGCGCCGCCTGGGACGCGCTCCTGCCCGCCATCGTCCTCGAGGCCGTCGTGGGGTCGCGCGCGTGGGGGCTCGCGAACGAGGGGTCCGACACCGACCGGCGCGGCGTCTTCGCCCTCCCCTTCCCTTGGACCACGGGCCTCGCCGAGCCCCCGCGGGACCTCGTGAGCGCCGACGGCAGCGCCTCGTACTGGGAGGTCGAGAAGGCCATCCGGCAGGCCCTGCGCGCCGACCCGAACACCCTCGAGCTGCTCTTCGTCCGCACCGCCGAGGCGCGCGACGAGATCGGCGCCTGGATCCTCGAGGCGCGCGACGCGTTCGTCTCCTCGGCCATCTATGGCAGCTTCGGCCGCTACGCGCTCTCCCAGCTGAAGCGGCTCTCGCAGGCGCACCGCCTCGCCGAGCACCGGGAACGGGTGCTCGAGTGGCTCGCCGACGACCCCTCGCTGGCGCTCGACGACGTCGCCCGGAAGCTCGCCGCCATCAGCCCGCGCGCCGCGCCGACCCAGGTTGACCGGGAGCTCCAGGCGAAGGAGTACATCAAGCAGCTCTACCGCTCGCTCCACGACCAGGGCTTGCTGCCCGCGCGCGACTTCGCCTCGCTCGCGGCCTTCGCCCGGGCCGACAGGACGTCGCTCGACCTCTCCCGCGACCTCCGCCCCAAGAACGCCTACAACCTGGTACGCCTCATCGCGACCGCCATCCGCTGGCTGCGCGACGGCGAGGTCGACCTGGTCGTGCAGGGCGATCTCCGCGAGACGCTCCTCGCCATCAAGGCCGGCGCCTGGCCGCTCGATCGCACCATCGAGCTCGCCGAGTCGATGACGCCCGAGCTGGAGGCCGCGCGGCTCGCAACCAGGTTGCCGGCGCACCCCGACGTTCCCCGCGCCGACGTGCTCCTCCGGCGGGTCCGCGAGGCGATCGCCCGCCGGCACCTCGCGGCGGAGCCCGGCCCCCTCGGCAAGGACGCTCCCCCCGCGCCGGTCGCAACCTGGGACGACGGAGACGCGGCCCCCACGCCCGGCAACGACCCCACGCCCGGCAACGACCCCGCGCCCGGCAACGAGGAGAGAAAGGACGACGGATGAACCCCCAGGTGCTCGAAGCAAAGCAGCAGGAGGTCGCGGCGCGCGTCATCGCCGAGGAGGAGGCCAAGCGTTCGCACCTCGTCATCGCCCTGAGCGGCGCCCACGCGTACGGCTTCCCCTCGCCGGACAGCGACCTCGACCTCAAGGCGGTTCACGTCGAGCCGACCGAGAAGCTGCTCGGCCTCCACCGCGGCAACGCGAGCCCCGAGCGGATGCAGGTCATCGACGGCGTCGAGATCGACTACACCTCGAACGAGCTCCACCCCGTCCTCATCGGCGTCCTCCAGGGCAACGGCAACTACATCGAGCGGATCCTCGGCCCCCTCCAGCTCCACGTCGATCCCGACCTCGCCTCGCTCCGCCCGCTCGTCGCCGCCGCGCTCTCGCGCCGGATCTTCCGCCACTACGTCGGCTTCGCCACGAGCCAGCTCCGCGCCTGGGACGCGGGAGGCCGCTCGTCGGCGAAGAAGCTCCTCTACGTCCTCAGGACCACGTTGACCGGCGCCCACGCCCTCCGGACGGGCGAGATCGTCACCGACGTCACCGCGCTCCTCGACCTCTACGGCTTCAGCGCCGCGCGCGAGCTGGTCGAGGCCAAGCGCGCCGGAGAGCAGGCGCCGCTCGCTCCCGACATCGCCGAGCGCTGGGCCGAGCAGATCGCCCGCGCCTTCACGACCCTCGAGGCGGCCCGCGATCACGCCGTGCTGCCGGAGGAGCCGCCCAACCAGGGAGAGCTCAACGACTGGCTGCTCGCGCTGCGCAAGGCGCGGCTCTGAGGCGCGGCGAGGGCTCGCGGGCTCGCCAGCCCGGTCTCACCGCGGCAGCGAGCAGCCGTCCCCGCACGCGTTGCGGCCGTCGCCGCACTTCACCGCGCGCCCCTGCCCCACGCAGGTCACCTGGCATCCTCCCCCGGCGTTGGAGCACGCCACCGCGCACGAGCCCATGCACATCACCTGGCACCCTCCGACCCGATTGCACCTCACCACGCTCCCGTCGCCCACGACGTGGGCGCACTTGTTCACGTCCTCGCACGTGATCGAGCACCCTGCGCCGCAGGTGACCTGGCACGTCTCCGCGTTGCGGCAGTCGGTGGAGCAGCCGTCAGCGCACGTCGTGTTGCACCCCTTGCTCCTCGCGCAGGAAGACTGGCAGTCAGCGGCGCAGTGGCTCGCGCAGCTCTCTCGATCGGAGCAGCTCGGCCTGCAGCCGGGCGCGTCGCCGCACGTCAGCAGGCAGCTCACCGGCACGTTCCCCGGACTGCCGCCCGGGCAAGTGCAAGGCACGCCCGGCGGGCAGCCGGCGGGGTCGACAGCGAGCGCCGCAGCGCTCCGGGCCCGCGCGGCATCCGGCAGGGACACCGGCGCGCCGCTGTCGCCAGCGTCGCCGGCGCCCTGGTCGCGGGAGGGCCAGAGCAGCAGCACCAAGCCGACTCCCACGCAGAAGAGGAGCGCCCCCACCCCGCCGACGACGGCGATCTGCGTCGCTCCCGGCGCGCGCGGCCCCCGCCCCCGGGGCGCGGCCCCCGCCGCGACCGGATGATAAGGCTGGCCCGGAGGAGCCCCCGTCGAGGCGGCCACCGCCGCCGGCATCACCCCCCCCGGCGGGCTCGCGCTCGGGAACTGCGCCCCCACCGGCGGCCCGTCGGGGATGGCCCGGCCGTACGCGCGCGTGCGCTCGTCCATCCTGGCCAGCTCCCCCGTCGCGAAGGGCGGCTCCTCGCCCCGTCGCAGCGCGCGCACGTCGGCGAGCATCGTTTGCGCGTCCGGGTAGCGACGCTCGACCTGGAAGGCGAGCGCGCGGTCCACGACGCGCGCGACCCGCGGATCCACGCCCGGCGCCACCGTCGAGAGCGGAGGAGCCGGCGTCGTGCTCCTCCTTACGAGGAGCTCTCCCTCGGTGAGCCCGTCGTCGTCGTGGACTCGACGGTTCGCGAGGATGGTGAACATCGTCGCGCCCACCGCGTAGAGGTCGGCCCGCCCGTCCACGTTCCTCCCCAGGATCTGCTCGGGCGCCATGTAGCTGGTCGTGCCCAGCACCGCGCCCGTCCGCGTCTTCAGCCCCGAGCCGCCCTGCTTCATGCGCGCGATCCCGAAATCGAGCACCTTGAGCCGCCCATCGCGGGTCACGAAGAGGTTGTCGGGCTTGATGTCCCGATGGACGATCCCGGCGTCGTGCGCTGCCTTGATGACCTCGAGGAGCGTGTCCATGTGGGCGAGGAGCTCGATCGAATCGATCGTACCGAGCCGCAACACGCGCTCGCGGAGGCTCTCTCCGTCGAGCAGCTCCATGACAAGGAACGGCTCTCCTCGCTCGGTCACGTCGATGTCGTGGACCTGCACCGCGGCCGGGTGCCCGAGCCGCGCGGCGGCGAGCGCCTCCTGCTCGAAGCGGGCGCGGAGCTCCCGGGACACGGCGCCCTCCGGGTGCAGGATCTTGATGGCCACGCGGTGCCCCACGTGATGGGTGGCCGCGTAGACGGCGGCCATTCCCCCCGCCCCGATCAGCGCGTCAATCCGCCATTTTCCGTGGAGGATCGTCCCGACGCGGGCTCTCAGCCGCTGGATCTCGTCCTCTTCCGCTTCCGACATCGGCGCGGAGGCTAGCACGGGCTGCCGCGCGGCCGGCTCGCGCGGAGGCCGCGCCGCGCGCGCGGCGCCCTGTCACGCCCCCCGGCCGCGGCCGCGGCCCGCCGTCTCCCACGCCGTCGCCACCGCCTCTTCCGCGCTCGCGACCGACACGATCCGATCCGAGCGCCGGTCGTCCACGCGCCCCCCGGCGAGCTGCCTCGCCCAGCCCCCGCTCGCCGCGAGCGCTATCAGCGGCTTGCCGAGCTGCCAGGCGACGGCGATCTCGCTCAGCGTGCCCGCGCCGCCGCCGACGACGACCACCACGTCGGCCATGGCGACGACCACGATGTTGCGCCCGATCTGCATGCCGGTCGGCACGACGATGTCCACGTACGGGTTGGCCGTGGACGCCTCGTACCCTGGCAGGATCCCCAGGATATCGCCGTCGCGCCACGTCGTCGCCTCGCGCCCGCCGCGCGACACGGCGGCCATGACGCCCCCCAGCCCCCCGGTGACCAGCCGGAACCCCGCCTCCACGGCGCGCCGCCCGAGCTCGACGCACACAACCTCGGTCGCCGCGTCCACCGCGAGGCCGTTGCCGATCACCGCCATCACGGGGCGGCGCGGCACGTAGGGAGCGATGTCCCGCTTCGTGTCCTCCTCTTCTCGCTCGTCCCGATCGTCGTCCATCACGGCTCCCGCTCCGGCGCCCGCCATTTCTTCAGCCGGCCGAGGAGCTGATCACCCAGCTTGGGCTGTTCGATCTTCCCGAACCAGATGCTCCACCCTGGAGGGCGCGGGCCGGCCGAGCCCACCCGAGGGCAGTGCTCCCCGGGCCGCCGTCCGTGCGCCGGATCGAGCTAGCCCCCGCGGCCGCGTGGAGTCAAGGCTCGCGCCGGCGCCGCGTGGTCGCGTGGTCGCGTGGTCGCGTGGTCGCGCTACCGCTGGGCCGGGTAGAGGCCGTCCACGGCGTCGGCCCAGAGCTTGTTCATGGCCACCCGTCCGGCGGGATCCGGGTGCACCTTGTCGGTGAACCGGTCGGGGTGGTCCTTGAACCACGTATACAGGTCCGGCCCAGGAGGGAGGCCATTCTCCTCCGTCAGCGCGTCGATCGCCTCGTTGAACACAGGGACCGCGTCGTGGTTGCCGTCCGGCGAGAACGGGATGTGCGCGAGCACCGGGACGCGGCCCGCTGCCTCGATCTTGTCGATGATCTGCTGCAGGTTTGCCTTGAAGGTGCTCGGGTCCGTCTGGCCCCAGGAGTCGTTGGTGCCGTAACCGATGGCGAAGTAGTGGAAGTCGGGGTTCAGCTCCAGGACATCATCGATGCGATCGAGCGCGCTGGGCTTGTCGCTGCTCTTCGTGAGCTCGCTCCCGATGCCGCCGTTGATCATCGCCGGATAGTGGGCCGGGTGCGCCGCGTGCACGTTCTCGGCGAAGCTCGGCTGCGTGGCCGGGGTGTCGCGGTCGTAGGCGTACGCCGTGATGCTGTCGCCCAGGAAGAACCACGTGTCCTCCGCGCCCTTCGAGATGTCGTGCACGTCGATCTCGTCGAGCTGCACGCCGGTGTCGTCGGTCGTCGCGGGGGCCGCGGTCACGACGAGCCGGACCCAGCTCTTTCCGCCGAAATCGAAGCTGTGGGCGCGCGTGCGGACCGGGTTGTCGGTCACCTCCGCGACCTTCGTCCAGGTGCCGTCCGAGCCGTTCGTGGAGTCGCTCGACGTCTCCACGCGGTAGGCGCCCGGCGCCCCGTATTGCACGTCCGTGTAGTTGTAGTTGTACGAGGCCGTCCAGCTCAGGAGCAGCCGCTCGTACCCGGTGCCGACCTGGATGGCGACCCACGCGGGCGCGGCCGAGGTGGGCTTGCCCGCGATCCAGGTCCCCGCCGACCTGTACTTGCCGTCGTTGATCACCGACGCCGTCCCCCCCGAGGCGAAGGCCGGCTTGCCGCGGGAGATGATGGGATTGGGCACGATCCCCTGCGCGTCCGCACCGCCGCCGGCGCCGCCGCCGCCGCCGGTGCCGCCGCCGCCGCCCGTGCCGCCGCCACCCGTGTCCCCGGCGCCGCCCGTACCACCGCCCGCGCCGCCCGTGCCCTGCGCGGTGGTGCTCCCGGAGCCCCCGGAGCTCGCGGACGAGCCGCCCGTGCCCCCGGAGCTCGCTGACGAGCCGCCGCCGTCGTCATCCGAGCAGGCCGACAGGAGGACCACCGCCCCCAGCGCAAGGGCCAGGAGAGGTGACTGGTGAAATGAACGAAAAGCCATCGAAACTGACCTCCAGCGCCGGGCACTCTGGGGCAGTTCGGCGCCACGATCAACACCTCCGTCATCGATCCGCGCCGACGAAGTGAACCGGTAAAGTCGCGTTCGCTACATCACGGCTCGCAGCAGCTGAGGGCAATGTGCCGTCGGGAGGAATTATCAACTGAAACGGTAAATATCCAGAGATGTTCTCCGTGGCGCCGGCGGGACGGCAGGTCCTCGCGACGGACGGCATCCACGTCGAGCGCTCCCACACAGGCCAGCACGCACGACGCCAGGCGAGCGACGAGCGGCGCCGTCGGGGGGCGCTCCGGCGACACCACCCCATACGGCGCGCTTGACACAGACGACAGTTCCAGCGTCCATGCGCCAGGAGACGGCACGCGAGGGGTGAACCAGTGAACGCCAAGCAAGAGCCGAGACTGCGCGCGCCGGGACGATCGAGGGCGGCAGGGCTGGTGGCGGGGCTCTTGGCGGTCGCCATGCCCCTCGCTGCAGCGGCGGACCCCTCGGGAGCTCCGGGCGCCCGCTCGGCGGCGGGAGGTGTCGAGGGCCTGGCTCAGAGCGCCGCCCACTTCCGCCTGGCCAACGGCCTCGAGGTGCTCCTGGAGGAAGATCACAGGCAGCCGACGGTCGCCGTCCTCGTCGCATACGAGATCGGCAGCCGCGATGATCCGCGGGGCTATAGCCAGCTGGCGCACCTCGTCGAGCACATGACGTACCGGGGCTCACGTCACATGAAGCCGTTCGATGCCCTGAGCCTGCTCGAGCGAGCGGGGGTGCACCGCATGAACGGGGTCACGAGCCCCGACTACACCGCCTACTACGCGCTCGCGCCAGCGGCCGCGCTCCCCCTCGCGCTGTGGATCGAGAGCGAGCGCATGGCATTCACGCTCGAGCGCTTCAACGAACAGGCGCTCACGCTCGAGCAGAAGATCGTGCGCAACGAGCTCTTGATGAACGATGGCATCGAGGGCATGTTCCGGCGCCACACCTGGCGCGCCATCTTCGGGCCCGCGGACGCCTCATCTCATCCCTCCAGGCCTTTGAACGGCTCGCGCCACGCCTCGATCTCGTCCAGCTGGTTCGACAGCCGCTGCACCTCGGGGTAGTCCGCCAAGGGCAGCCGCGCGCGCGCGGCATACGGAAAGACGAAGGCCACGCGGAAGTCGGCATAGCTCAGCTTGTCGTCGATCAGCCAGCGGCGGCCCTTCAGCAGACCGTTCAGGACCTCCGCGAACTGTCGGAACTCCTTCAGGTGCTGGTCCATCACCGACTGCTCTGCTCGGTCGGTCGTGAACGTGGGCTTGACGATGTACTCGAAGTAGAGCGCGCTCGCCGGCGGATTGAAATGCTGGTGCGCCCAGCTCAGCCAGCGCAAGAGCTCCGGCAGACGAGCGGGCGCGGGCCAAAAGTCCGAGCCAGTCAGCTGACACAGGCGACAGGCAATGGCGTCGGCCTCCCAGAGGGGCGCGCCGTCCTCGACGAGGATCGGGACGCGCGTGTTGGGGTTGAGCGTTCGGAAGAACTCGATCTGGTCCGGCGCGAACGGGGCCGCGCGGATGAACTCCACCGGCGCCTGGACGTGCCGCGCCACAGCCACGGCGAGACGTGGGTTTGAGTTGTACGAGTAGTAGAGCTTCATGTGACCTCCGTTCGGACCCGGGCCGCCGGGGCGCACCCAGCTGGCCCATTGGATGGATATCAGCCCATGTGCGCCGCCGTCAACCGGGCCCGCACGCTGTTGAGGGAGGGCGGCGCCCTGGATGCATGGATAACCTAGGGGTATAGCGTCGCTCTTCCGGGGGTACGGGATCGCACAGAGGATCTTCTGTCACCCGAGGTGAGCGGCCTTTCGCCGTTACCCCCTCTCCCCGCCCTCCGCCACCACCTCGCTCTATCTGCGCGACGTGCGTGCCCGTCGTGACGTGAATGAACCAGTAAAGCCCAGTTCGCTGCACCAGAGATCGCAGCAACACAGGACGGGGCCCTCCGCCACGAGGCGCCCGGCGGCTGAGCCTCACTTGATCGTCCGGACGAGACGGAAGCCGACGCCTCGGTGCACCGCGTCCGACGCGGGGTAATTCTGGCTGGCCGCTCGCAGCTGAAAACGCGAACCCGCGGCGTTGCTGCCTCGGGTCACGCGGAGATCTGTCCCGTCGGTCCTCAGGGTGATCTCCGTGGCAGGGTTCGTCACTGGCCCCTCGGCATCGTGAAAGACGGGTCGATCGCTGGTCCACTCGACGACGTTGCCGAGCATGTCGAACAAGAGCCAGCGGTTGGGCCGCTTCGTCCCCACGGGGTGCGTACGCGCTCCCGAGTTCACGTCATACCATGCGATGGGCTCGAGGTTCGGCTCGGGGTCGTAGCGCGCGTCCGGGTTCGCTCCGGTGATGTCACCTCCGTAGTAGGCCGTCCTCGTCCCCGCGCGCGCGGCGTACTCCCATTCTGCCTCCGTCGGCAGGCGATAGCCCTCGCACTCGTAGACGCTCGCCGCGTCGCCCGCGAGGCCCACGCGGCCGCAGATCACGCCGCGGCCCAGCTCGCCTTGACATTCGGAGAGCTCGAAGCAGGGCGCGAGGGGCGGCTCGTGACGTGCGGAGAGCAGGTTCGCGAAGAGCAGGGCTTCGAACCACGTCGCATACCGGAGCGGACACGCGTCGTCCTCGCAGGTCGCCGTACCATCCTGGACCTTCACCGGCTTCTCCGGCATGAGCTCGACGAGCTCCGACCACTGCTTGCGCGTCAGCTCGAACTGCCCGATCTCGAACCCGCGCTCGAGCGTGACCGCCCTTGGAATCTCGGTGTACTCACCACGCCAGAGCTCGCTCTCTGGCGAGCCCATGATGAAGCAGCCCGGCGGAACGCGACACCAACCATTCGCGCATTCAGCCACCACCGCTGGATGCCGGCACACGGATCCATCGGCGGAGGCGAGCTCCCAGCCAGTCACCTCCGGACCGACCGGATCCATGTTGCTGGCAGGCACGACGGACGGCTCCCGGTGCTCCGCCCCGGGCTGGCAGCCGAGGGGTACGACCAGGAGAGCCCAGAGAGCGACGCCCATCGCGCACGTCATCGGAGCGTTCGTATTCATGGCACGTTGCTGACCCCGAACTCGTCACCCAGGTTTTCGAAGCTCTGCGCTGCCGCCGGCGTCCTGAGCCCTACGGTCACCAGCAAGGCGACGCCGTCGACCAGGCTGTCGTGCCCCGGTCCGCCATTCCAGCTGACGCGCTTGCCGGTGCAAGGTTCGACGTTCTCTTCCGATTCACTGCACGCGGCGACGTAGGCGTTGAAGAGATCCTTCATCTTCCAGCGCAACTCCGGCGTCGGATGGCTGTCGACCCCGTAGAGGAACTCCAGCCAGTCGTACTCGGTGCCGAACGAGAGGAGGTCGGGGGACGAGCTCCCGTCGACGCAGTGCGTGTTGCGCCACCGGACCGCCTGCTTGCAGCTCACCGGGATCGGCGGCTGATTGATGTAGAGGCCGGTGTCCTCATCGAACGCGCAATCGGTCACTCCCGGCATGCACTCCGCGGTCGACATCGGCTTGTAGTAGACGAACGTGCAGTCGGATTCCATGTCGGCGTTGAAGGCCTTGGCCGCGAAGTACTGAGCAAATCCCTCGACCTGCGCGGCGTTCGGCTCCTCCAGCGATTGCAGGCAGTGGAGCCGCTGATCGGGCGGGACGCCATCGCAGCGGCAGAGCGCGGGCTGGTCGGCGTCGCCCGCGCAGCCGTACTCCGGCCTCATCAGCCCTTGACCACTGCCCTGAATGAAATGACCGAACTCGTGCGCGACGACGTACTTGAAGCGGGTCGACGAAGCGGCGAGTCCATCCGGCTCGAGAAACAGCGTGTCCCGGCTCCTGCAGCTCGTCATGAGGGTCTCCTCCGTGCAGGGATCGTCGATCTCGCAATATTCGTCGACGACGATCTCGACTCGACCATTGCCCTCGTAGCGATGATCGATCATCGCACGCACGATGCCGAGCTCCCCATCGCTCTCGTGTTCACGTTTGAGCATCTGGCTGATCGCCGCGCCGGCTCGGGTGATCGAGTTGTGCTCGACGAAGGCCGGGCGGAGGGGCGCGGGGGGCATCGTGGGCCAATCGATCGGGTGGGCCGAGCACGTCGCGTCGGTGACGCTCCCGAGGTCCTCCGCGTAGATCGCGCAGATGGAGGCCGGCCCGCTCTGCCCGGTTTGCCGCACGACGACGTTGGCCCCGGTGAACGCTGAGCCGTTCATGGCGCAGTTGGTCCCCGAAGGGTCCAGGCAGTGCTGGCTGATGACGCGGGTCGCGATCTGGAGGTCGGTGCCCAGCTGCCAGTGCGAGCGGACGGGGAGCTTGGGCCTCGGAACGCAGCCGTCGCCGTCGAGCACGCCGCCGCGGTCGAAGAGCACGCCGGTCGAGTTCGACATCGTGATCTGGTAGCGCGCAAAGCTCGCCGGGACCGGCTGCATCTCCTTGCCGGGAAGGTAGTCCTCGCTGCCGATGCCAGCCCAGGGGCCAGAGTCGACGAACTGCGCGTTCCAGTCGAAGCAGATGTCCGGGCTCGCGATCGGCGTCGCGGTGAAGCACATGCGGCCGCCGTCGATGCACGTCTCGTTCGCGCCGGTAGCGCCGGTGTACAGGTCGACGTCGAACCCGTAGTCCCGGAGGTCGTCGTCCCCCAGGCAGAACCATGCGTCGTCGTCGTCCACGTCGACCGAGACGTGGACCGTGGCCCGCTCGCGGGCGACCTGCACCGTGCCGCTGCTCGTCTGACCCTTGTCCTGGCCGTCGATGACGAGCCTCGCGACGAACGGATCGACCGTGCCACACAGCCCCTCGCCGTCATCGAAGTTGAGCGAGGTGACCGTGAACGTGAAGGCGGCCGGGCCGGCCTCCTCGTTGCTCGTGTTGCCCACCTGCGGGCCCACGAAGTCGCCGTACACCTCCGAGGCCAGGTGGGACGTGGCAGACGTCGTCACCTCCGGCGCGAGCTGCACGCTCAAGGACGCGAGCGACACGCCCGGACGCTCGATCGGGACGAGGGCGAGCGGCGGGGCGGGCTCTGGCTCCGGGGGGACATCTCCCAGATCGCAAGCGGGGCTGGACGAGCTCGCGGTCGCCGTCTCTCCGGCGAGCTGCCACGAGAGGCTGCCGCTCAGGTCGAAGGGCGCAAAGAACACCTTGTCGTGCACCCCGGGCAAGAGCGTCGTGGGCGGCGCCACGCCTCCCGCGGGGACGAGCTGGTTCTGGGGGCCGAGCGGCACCGTGACCGGGAAGTCGCTCTCGTTCTCGTAGCCGAAGAGCGCGGCCCCCGCAGGGTGCTTGAAGCGTCGCACGCACTCGACAACCGGGTGAATGTTCAGGACATCGTACCAGTGGTCGAAGGGGTCGAACGTGACGGTGGAGCCCGCCTCGGCGGCCTCGACCGTTTGCCCGAAGAACGACCCTCGATGTCCGGGCGACCCGACCGGCGCGAGGCGCAGGGTCGCGCTGGGCGCCACGAGGGTCCCGTTGAACGCGGCCTCGAGCGAGACCGTCCCGGTCCCGAGGTAGGCCAGGAAGAAGCTGCTGTCCGGGCCGACGAACTGAACTCTACCCTTGAAATCGAGCAGCTGGCGTACATAGACGATCACCGGGCCGGCCGACGTGTCGAGGCGGGCGATCGACTGAGGCTGCATCTGGAGCTGATCGAGATAGTACGTGCCCGAGCTGAGATCCAGCGTGCTCCGAGAGCCGACGGAGACGCTCGCGTACCCTCCCGGGGCCAGCGACGAGGTCGTGTCCGGTCCGACGGGCGGTACGCTGACGAGCGACGGGAAGTCGACAGTGAAGCGCAGGTTCCCGAGCGGGCCGAGGGGCGTTGCCGGAAGCTCGGTCCCGACGATCGCTGCGCCGGCTTGCTTGGTGATGGTGCCTGCAGCCTGGACCGTGCCGGTGGCCTCCGTCTGACTCCCGAGCCAGACATTGCCTCCGCTGACGAGCGACCCTGTCTTCGTCGCGGCGTTGACCTCGAGGAGGCCAGTGCCGACGTTCACCGCCGGCGCTGGCGCGCCGCTCACGTCGCGCAGCGTGACCCCGCCGGCGATGCGCAGCGACTGCGATGCATGGAGGGCGACGTTGCTCTGTGAAAAGCCTGCTGGGAACCCGAGCGCGATCTCGAACTGGTTCAAGAGCGCCTGCCTGGCCGTGGAGATCGCGGCCTGCTCGGGGGCCTCCCCCTCGGGCGTACCACAGCCCACCACGCTCACGCTCGCCGCCAGCGCCAAAGCCCGTGAGAGCCGCGCCTGGATCCTTGAACCGTCGTTCGTCGTGCTCCTTCCTCTGCCACCGGCAGAAGGACACAACCTGGTGCGCTCCGGTAGATTGATGTTCTCGTGTTTTGCCATTGTCGTCCCGTGAGCACAGGCCGCTGTGGAAAACGCTGTTTCTCGGCCGCTCGGACTGGCACGTAGCACTCCATGTGCCAGGCGCAGAGGGCGCGAAAAGTCTCGATCCGTCGCGTTCCACGCGCTGGACGACGAGCCGCCCGCCGCGCTGTGAGGCGCATTCTCCATGACATGTCACGGGCTGCGGCGTGACATGTCACGGCCCGCAGGAGCGTCGCGCATTGGTCGCGCGCGGCTCTCGACGGTTCGTCGCCGCAACATCGTTGCCCAGGGCTCGGTTCTGGCCCCGTGCTGGAGCGACAAACGGGTTGAAGCCGCACGCAAACAGCGAGAAGTTGGGACGCCAAGAGACGCCAGAAGACGCCAAGATTTATTGTTTTTTGGCGTCTTCTGGCTTCTTTGGGCGTCTTCTGGCGTCCTGGCGTCTCATTTCTCGCGTTTCCAAGCTGATCGCTGTTCTAGGGAGACCCCTCTCTACGCGCCCCCCGCCACCTCGCTCCAGTCGATGTCGAACCGCGCCAGGTACTTCCGCAGCCGGTCCGCGTCGTTGACGCTCTTCTTCTTCGCCCGCGACGCCGCGAACAGCACCCGTCCCGCCTCCGACAGCGACCGCGCGCCCTTCAGCACCCGCAGCACCTCGGCCAGCTGCACCCGGTCGAACGGGTCGAGCGCCGCCGCCCGGCGCGCGCCGAGCGCCGCGACAACGAGATCGTCCCCGTCGCTCCCCTCCCCCGCCGCGCCGCCCCCGGCGAACGTTCGCCCGCCCGCCGCGGGCGCTCGCCGCCAGGCCTCCATCAGCCGCCCGATCTCCTCCTCCACGATCGGCCCCCCGATCCTCCCCCCGGGCGCGAGCGTCGCCATCCGCGTCACGGCCGCGTTGAAGTCCCGGAAGTTGCCCGGCCACAGCGCCTCTCGCGACGTCGCGAACCCGAGGAACCGCGCGCGCGCGTCGCGGCTCATCGTGATCCGCACGCCGAGCAGCCGCGCCGAGGCGTCGAGCTCGTAATCGAGGTTCGGCTCGATGTCCTCGACCCGCTCCCTGAGGCCCGGGAGCCGGAAGGTCCACAGGTTGATCCTCGCCAGGAGATCCTCGCGGAAGCGCCCCGCCAGAACCTCCAGCGCGAGATCCCGGTTCGTGCCGGCGAGCAGCTGGAACTCGCTCCTCACCTCCCTGTCCGAGCCGACCGGCAAGAACGCCTTCTCCTCGATCGCCCGCAGCAGCATCGCCTGCTCGTCGGCGCCCAGCTCGCCGATCTCATCGAGGAACAGCACCCCTTCGTGCGCCTTGCGCAGGAGCCCCGGGCGGTCCTGGAGCGCCCCCGTGAACGACCCCTTCGTGTGCCCGAACAGCGCCGACATCGCCCCGTCGCCGCGGATCGTCGCGCAGTTCAGATCCACGAAGTCGCCGCCCACCTGCCGGCGCCCCTTCTTGAGGTCGTAGATCTTCCGCGCGAGCTGCGACTTCCCCGCCCCCGTCGGGCCCATCAGCAGGATGGGCGCGCGCGACGCGATCGCCACGTGCTCGATCCGCTCGATCAGCTTGTTGTACGCCGCGTTGCGCGTCTCGATACCGCTCTTCAGGAACGACACCCCCTCGCGCTGCTCCTTCTGGAACCGCGACGCGATGCGGTCGTACTTCGAGAGGTCGAGATCGATGATCGTGAACGACCCGGCCGCGAGCTCCTCACGGTCGCGCTTCGGCGGCGACGTCTGGATGAGCCGACCCGGGAAGTACCGCGACTCCGTGAGCAAGAACAGGCAGATCTGCGCGACGTGCGTGCCCGTCGTGATGTGGACGAGGTAGTCCTCCCGGTCCGGCGCGAACGGGTACGCCCTCGCGAAGTCGTGGAGCGCGCCGTACACCGCCTCGAAGTCCCACGGATCGTCCACCTCGACCACGTGACCGCGGATGTCCGTCTCCGGCGAGGCGCGCCGCACGTCGCCCATCACCGTCTCGGCCAGGCCCTCGAAGCGGCGCTGGTAGAGCAGCTCGAACCGGTCGACGATCAGGTCCTCGTGCTGGCACAGCGCCACGCTCGGGCGCCAGCGCGACCAGCGCTCCGCCGTCTTCCCGGTGTCCAGCGTCGGGCCCAGCATGCCGAGGACCACGGTCGTCTTGCGCGTCATAGAATGTTCTCTAACCGTTTTATACACAGGTCTAATCCACAGGGCCAGCGGCCCGTGATCGCCTGGATTTCGAGTGGCACGCGCCGTGCGATACGCAGAAGGCAGAACGACCCCTCACCGGAGATCTTGCCATGGAGCGAAGCTACAACGTCATCCCCACGGACTCGGGCGTGCCCATCAAGGCGTGGACGGTCGGCGTGCCGTTCGAGACCGCCGCGGAGGCGCAGCTCAAGAACCTCGCCGCGCTGCCGTTCATCCACAAGTGGATCGCCGTGATGCCCGACGCGCACCAGGGCATCGGCGCGACCGTGGGGAGCGTCGTCGCGACGCACGGCGCGGTCATCCCGGCGGCGGTGGGCGTCGACATCGGCTGCGGGATGATGGCGGCGCGCACGAGCCTCTCCGCGTCGCAGCTGCCGGACGCGCTGCGCGGGCTCCGGACGGCCATCGAGGGCGCGGTGCCGCACGGCCGCACCGACAACGGCGGGAAGAACGACCGCGGCGCGTGGCGCTCGCCGCCCCCGGCCCAGGTCGCGGCGTGGGCCGAGCTCGAGCCGCGGTACCGGCAGATCGTCGAGAAGCACCCGCGCATCGGGCGCGGCTACGCCATCGAGCACCTCGGCACGCTCGGGACCGGCAACCACTTCATCGAGCTCTGCCTCGACGAGGAGGACCGCGTCTGGGTCATGCTGCACAGCGGGTCGCGCGGCGTCGGCAACCGGGTCGGGAGCTACTTCATCGAGCTCGCCAAGCAGGAGATGAGGCGCTTCTTCATCAACCTGCCCGACGCCGACCTCGCGTACCTGCCGGACGGGACGAGGCACTTCCACGACTACATGCAGGCCGTGTCGTGGGCGCAGGACTTCGCGGCGGTGAACCGCGAGCTGATGATGGCGCAGGTGATCGCGGCGCTCCGCGGCTCGGGCGAGCTGCCGCCCTTCGACGCGACGGTGGAGGCGGTGAACTGCCACCACAACTACGTGGCGCGCGAGCACCACTACGGGAAGGACGTGCTCGTGACCCGCAAGGGCGCCGTCCGCGCGCAGGCGGGTGATCTCGGGATCATCCCGGGCAGCATGGGCGCGCGCTCGTTCATCGTCCGCGGGCTCGGCAACGCGGAGAGCTTCTGCAGCTCGAGCCACGGCGCGGGCCGCGTCATGTCGCGGGGCGAGGCGCGCCGCCGCTTCTCCGTCGCGGACCACGAGGCCGCGACCGCGGGCGTCGAGTGCCGCAAGGACGAGGACGTGATCGACGAGACGCCGGCGGCCTACAAGCCGATCGACGACGTGATGCGGGCGCAGAAGGATCTCGTCGAGATCGTCCACACGCTGCGGCAGGTCGTCTGCGTGAAGGGGTGAGCCGCGCGCCCCGGCGCCGTGATATCGCTGTTCCAGGGGAGAGCCGACCGCCATGCTGACCATCGATGGATCCATCGGAGAGGGAGGGGGCCAGATCCTCCGCACGACGCTCGGCCTCTCGCTGATCACGCAGACGCCCGTCCGTATCACCTCGATCCGCAAGGGCCGCGCGCGCCCGGGCCTGATGCGGCAACACCTGACCTCGGTCCGGGCCGCGGCTCAGATCGGCCGCGCCGAGGTGTCGGGCGCGTCGCTCGGGTCGCAGGAGATCGTGTTTCGACCGACCGCGATCGTCCCCGGCGAGCACACGTTCCAGGTCGGGAGCGCGGGGAGCACGACGCTCGTGCTGCAGACCGTCCTGCCGGCGCTGCTCCGCGCGCCCGCGCCGTCGGCGCTCACGCTCGAGGGCGGCACGCACAACCCGCTGGCGCCGCCGTTCGACTTCCTGGACCTCGCCTACCTGCCGCTCGTACGGAGGATGGGGCCGGACGTCACCGCGACGCTCGTGACGCCCGGCTTCTACCCGGCCGGCGGCGGGGTGGCCCGCGTCTCGATCGCGCCGGCGCCGGCGCTCGCGCCGCTCGAGCTCCTCGAGCGCGGGGAGATCCGCGGCCGGCGGGCGGTCGCGACGGTGTCGAACCTCCCGGGCGCCATCGCGGTGCGCGAGCTCGACGCGGCGGCGGCGGTGCTCGGCTGGGAGCCGGACTGCTTCAAGCCCAGCGTGCTGAAGGGCGGGAACGGCCCGGGCAACGTGCTCACCATCGCCGTCGAGAGCGAGCACGTGACCGAGGTCTTCACCGGGTTCGGGGTGAAGGGCGTGCGCGCGGAGTCCGTCGCCACCAAGGCGGCCGAGGAGGCGCGCGACTACCTCGCGGCGGGCGTCCCCGTGGGTGAGCACCTGGCCGATCAGCTGCTCTTGCCGATCGCCCTCGCGGGCCGCGGCGCCTTCCGGACCGTGCGCCCGTCATCCCACACGACGACCCACCTCGGGCTGCTCCGAGATCTCCTCGGGATCCGCGCGTCGGTCGCGCAGATCTCGGACGCGGCGTGGCAGATCGAGATCTGGCGCTGAGCGCGGTCCACGGCGGATCCACGGCCGATTGACGTCGGCGTCCCGGTTGTGCCACATCACGACGGGCGTACGGCGCGCCCTGCGTCGCGGGCTGCCCGCGGCGCGGCGGCGCGCCCGGACGGCGGCGACGCGGAAGGCGGGACAATGGCGAAGCGCGATTACCTCAAGATCACGGACACGACCCTGGCCGAAGCGCACCGCGTGCTCAGGCTCGCCGCTCGCCTGAAGGAGGAGCCGAAAGGGCGGCGCACGACGATGCTCGCCGGCCGGGCCATCGCGGTCGTCCTGGAGAAGGCGAGCACGCGCACGCGCGTGTCGTTCGAGGTCGGCATCGCGCAGCTCGGCGCCCAGCCGGTCGTGCTGAGCACCCAGGGCAGCCAGCTCGCCCGCGGCGAGCCGATCCGCGACACGGCGCGCGTGCTCGCCCGGTACTGCGACGCGATCGCGTTCCGCACGTCGTCGACCGCGCGCCTGCTCGAGATGGCGGAGGCGAGCGTGCCGGTGATCAACGCGCTCTCGGACGACGGCCACCCGGTGCAGGTGCTGAGCGACGTCTTCACGATCCAGGAGGCGCTCGCGGCGAACGGGGACAGGAGCGGCATCGCCGGCCGGCGCATCGCGTTCCTCGGCGACTGCGCGAGCAACATGGCGCGCTCGTGGCTCGAGGCGGCGCAGCTCTTCGATTTCCACCTCGTGCTCGCCGGGCCCGAGGGGTACATGCCGCCCGCGGACGAGGTCGAGCGCGCGCGGAAGACGGGCCACGTCACGATCACCCACGACCCGCGCGAGGGCGCGGCGGGCGCGGACGTGGTGAACACGGACGTGTGGGCGAGCATGGGACACGAGGCCGAGGCGGAGAAGCGCCGCGCCGCGTTCGCCGGCTGGACCGTGGACGCCAGGGTGATGGCGAAGGCCGCGCAGCACTCCATCGTGCTGCACTGCCTGCCGGCGCACCGCGGCGAGGAGATCGACGACGAGACGCTCGAAGGGCCGCGCTCGCGCGTGTGGGATCAGGCCGAGAACCGGCTGCACGTGCAGAAGGCGCTGATGCTGTGGCTGCTCGGCGTCGAGCTCGCCTAGAGCGGCCGCGTGCGGCGCGGGGTCAACCGAGGAGGGCGCCGCGCCGGGAGCGGGCGGGGGGCCCGTCGCCGCCCGAGCGGCCCGTGAGGTCCGCGACGACCTGCACCAGGTCGGCAGGGTCGATCGGCTTGGCGATGTGCTTCTGGAAGCCGGCCGCCAGCGCCCTCCTCCGGTCCTCGATCCGGGCATAGGCGGTCAGGGCCACGGCGGGGATACGCCGGATCTCGTCCCGGCCCGCCGCGCGGAGCTGGTGGATCAGCGCATAACCGCTCTCCCCCGGCATACCGATGTCGCTGAGCAGGACATCGGGCCTCAGCCGATCCAGGACGCTCATGGCCTCGCTCGCCGAGCCGGCCGTTGTGACCCGCGCGCCCGCTCCCTCCAGCAAGAACGCGATCATCTCCCGGGCGTCCGGCTCATCCTCGACGACGAGGACGTGAACGCCGAAGAGCGGCGATGGCTCCCCGCTCCGCAGCGGGGCGCGCCCCGGCGCGGACGGCGTCCCCTCGTGCGCGGCGGAGGGGGCCACGGGCAGGGGGAGCGTCACCGTGAACGTCGCTCCTCCCCCCTCGCCCGGGCTCTCCGCCTCCACCGTGCCGCCGTGCAGCTCGACGAGGTGGCGGACGATCGCGAGCCCCAGGCCGAGCCCGCCGTGAGCCCTCGTCGGGGAGGAGTCGCCCTGGCGGAAGCGGTCGAACACATACGGCAGGAACGACGTGGCGATGCCCTTGCCGTTGTCCGTGACCGAGATCGCGACCTGGGCGTCGCTCCGCCCCACCCGGACGGTGACAAGCCCTCGCTTCGGGGTGAATTTCACCGCGTTGGAGAGCAGGTTCCACATGACCTGCTGGAGGCGATCCGGGTCGCCGCACACGTGGCTGAGCCCCTCGCCCGGCTCGACGCGGATCTCGATCTCCTTCGCCTTCGCCGTCGGCGTGATGGTGTCCACGGCGGCCTCGATGACCGCCGCGAGATCCACGGCGATCGTGCGGAGCCGCAGCTTGCCCGTGATGATCCGGGAGACCGTCAGGATATCGTCGACGATCTGCGCCTGCGCGTGGGCGTTGCGCTCGATCGACGCCATGCCCTGCTTGACGCGCTCCGGGGCGAGGCCCTTGTCCTTGATCAGCCGCGCCCAGCCCAGGATCGCCGTGAGCGGCGTCCGCAGCTCGTGGGAGACCGTCGCGAGGAACTCGTCCTTCATGCGGTTCGCGTCCTCGGCCCGGATGCGGTCCTTCTCCGACTGGGCGAGCGCCTGCTGCTCGCGGCGGAGCAGCTCCGTGCGCTCGTGCTCGAGCTGCTTCAGCTCGGTGATGTCGACGACGGCGCCCGTCAGGAACAGCGGGGAGCCGTCCCGATCGGCGACGATGCGCCCGCGATCGTGGACCCACCGGATCGACCCGTCGGCGCGGACGACGCGGTGGATGATGTCGTAGATGCACCGCTCGTGGACGCTCTTCTCCGTCATGGCGGTCACCGCGTCGACATCCTCCGGGTGGACCCGGCTCAGCCAGTCGCTGATGGGCTGCGTCGTCTCGCGCTCGTCCAGGCCCAGGATGCGGTTCAGGCTCGCGTCCCTCGTGTCGTAGTTCGTCTCCAGGTCGACCCGCCACGTGCCCACGTCCGCCGCCCACGTGGCCAGCCGGAGCCGATCCTCCCGGTCCTGGAGCGCGCTCTCGATCCGGAACCGCTCGGTCAGGTCGACCGTCGCGCCGACCATGCGGATCGCCTTGCCATCCGCGTCGCGGAGCATCGCGCTGCGATCGAACACCCGGGCGACGGAGCCGTCGCCGCGGTAGACGCGGTACTGCGCCGACCAGCTGTCGGCGTTCCCGTGGATGAGCTCCTCGAGCGCGCGCGCAATGCGGTCGCGATCCTCGGGCAGCACGCGGTCCACCCACCACGCGCCGGTCGAGTCCGTCTGCTCGGGCGTGTAGCGGAAGACCTCGTAAAACGTCGCGTTGCGCTCGACCCGGTCTGTCCGGATATCCCAGTCCCAGATCGGGTCCTTGATCGCTCGACCGAGGAGGCGATAGCGCTCGTCCTGTACGTCCGCCTCCCAGCGCGCGCGCTGCTCCCGGGCGCCAGCCTGCTCGGCGCCATCGGCGAGGCCTGCGAGCGCGACCGCGGCCTGATCGGCGAGCGCCTCGATCAGCCAGGCCTCCTCGCCGGAGGCCGGGGCGCCCCGCTCGGCCGCGAGCACGCCAGAGACACGGCCGCTGACGATGAGCGGCGCGGCGGCGACGTGGGCCGCCCCGTCCAGCGCTCGCGCCATCCCGTCGTCAGCGCTCGGGAGCGGGCGGCCGCGGAGCTCGGCGAGCAGCGCCGGATCGAGCCCCAGCGCCGCTCGCACGACCGGACGGCCGTCCTCGTCGTCCAGGATCAGGACGGCCCTGCCGGAGCCGCTCAGGCGCGCCGCAGCGGAGAGGACGATCTCGTGAATCGCGGGCGCCGAACACGCCGACGCGAGCGCGCGGCTGGCCTCGGTCAGCGCGCGGATGTGCGAACGGTGCCTCTCCTCGTGTTCGATCACAGGCAGACGACCCTCGGATCCAGCAGGAGGGTGCTCTCGCGGACGATGGGTGTACATCCCTGACCAGATCAGCCGGGCACGCTCTTGGAACACGGCGCCACCACACCAGAGCACGAGCAGGCGGTATGCCTCTTGCGGCCCAGTCATAGGAGCGCGTGGACATGCGCGCCAGCCAAGCCGCAGGCGATCCGGCGCAGAAAACTTGGCCCGGTATCCCGATTCCTGAGCAAACCCGCGCAGCGTGGATTTCCGCGACATGCCGCCCGAGCTCCTCCTGGCCGTGGCCGGCGCGGCGCTCGCCTTCGGGCTGGTCCAGACGCTCCGGCTCGCGTGGAGGCGCGCATGGCAGCGGCGCCGGCTCTCGCGGTGCCGGGAGCAGGGCGCCGCGGGAGAGGTCCGCGCCGAGGCGCTCCTCCGCGAGCTCGGCTACACCATCGTCGGCCGGCAGGTCGCGGTCTCGTACGGAGTCCAGATCGACGGCGAGCCGGTCAGCGTCGGGCTCCGCGCCGACTACCTCGTGGCGCACGGTCCCAGGCGGTATGTCGCCGAGGTGAAGACGGGCCGGCTCGCGCCGCGCATCGACACGCCCGCGACGCGGCGGCAGCTGCTCGAGTACCGCGTCGCGTTCGACGTCGACGGCGTGCTCCTCGTCGACGCGGAGTCGCGGCGGGTGCGGTCGGTGGTGTTCCCGCTCCCCGCCGGCGCCGCGGCCGCGTCGCCGTTCGGCGCGCGCCTCGCGTGGGTCCTGGCGGCCATCGTGGGGGGCCTCGTCGCGGCGATGGCCGCGCGCTCCGCGGGGTGACCCGGGCGCGCGGCGGGCCAGGGCGCGGCTCGCGGACGGCCCGCGGCGCGCCCCAGGGCGAGGCCTACGGGCGGCTCGCGGCGCGGCGCGCGCGGCGCCTGCGGCCGGCGAGCAGCAGGAGACCGAGCCCGAGCAGGCCGACCCTGGCCGGCGAGGCCTCCGAGGTCGCGCCCGCGCGGCACGCGCAGGACGCGTCAGGCTTGTTGCCGCCCGTGCCGCCGCCGCTCGCGCCGCCGGAGCCGGAGCCGGGACCGGAGCCGGAGCCGGTCGTCAGATCCACCGGATCGTCGAGCCCCACGTCGGGTCCGCTCGACCCGCTCGCGGCGGAGGCGGCGCCGCCGTGGACCACCGGCTCGCCGCAGACCCCGTTGACGCACGGGGCGTTGCCGGGGCAGACGGCGCCCGCGCACGCGTCGGCGCAGCTCCCGGCGACGCAGACCTGCCCCTCGGCGCACGTCTTCCCCTCGCAGCCGGCGTCGACGCAGCGACCGTCTTGCGGCGCGCACACCTTGCCGGCGGGGCAGGTGCGGCACCCGCAGTTGGACTGGCAGATGCCGCGCTCGCAGACCGCGCCCTCCTCGCACTCGATGTGGGCGCAGAGATCCACGCACCGCCCGAGCTGGCACTCCTGGTTCGCGGGGCAGACGACGCCGTCACACCCGCCCACGCAGTTGCCGCCGACGCAGATCTGGCCGCCTGTGCACTCCTTGTCGACGCACGCCGGCTCCACGCAGAAGCCGTCGTCGTTGCAGACGAGGCCGAGGTCGCAGACCACCTCGCCGCGCCCGCAGTACGGCACGCACGACCCGCGGTTGCACACGAAGCCCTCGTTGCAGAGCCCCTCGCCGTTATCGACCTCGCCGTCGCAGTCGTTGTCGATGTTGTCGCAGGTCTCTTTCTGCTCGCCGGGCTCGAGCACGGGCAGACACTCGACCTCGCCCTCGGTCGCGCAGCCCGTCCTGCCCACGGCGCACGCGCCCTGCAGGCCCGTGTCGCAGACCTCGCCGCCGCCTTTGCAGGTCACGCCCGTGATGTAGTAGACGAAGTCGTTGAAATCGCCGTCGTTCTCGTACCCGCCCTGGTTCCCCTTCCAGCTCGTCGCGGTCACGGGCAGGTCCTCGAAGGCGACATAGAACGCGTCGGGCTCGGCGGTCGACGTGTAGATCAGCGTCGTCACCCACGGCGCGTTCGGCGTGCAGCTCGTGCAGACGGTGTTCAGCTCGCGCTGCGAGAACTTCGTCTGGGTGCAGTACGTGCCCGCCTTGCCGATCAGCGCGAAGCCGACCAGGCCGCCCTGGTACCGCCGATCGCTCCGGATGTCCGCCGCCGAGAACTGCCGCGGCGTCCAGCCGTGCTGCCCCGTCTGGGTGGTCTCCATCGTGGCCAGCGGGCAGAAGTCGTCGTCGTCGCAGTCGAACGCCGTTGAGGTGTCCGCGGGGATCAGCTCGTAGATCTGGTTGTCCGGCGGGCGCACGCCGCTCGCGGTCGCGTTGTACCAGCCGAACGCGACCTTGCACCCGCCCCCGCGCAGCACGAGCTCTCCCGAGAACCCGCAGAGCGGCGAGAAGACACCTGGCTCCGTGCTCGCGTCGGCCAGCGGATCGATGTCTTCGTCCCGGTGCATGAAGAGCCCTTCAAGCGTGACAGCGTCCTCCTCGAAGCCCCGGCTCCTCACGAGGCCAAGCTCGGCCTCCTTGACCGCCGTGGGCAGGCGCGTGCCATCCAGCTGCGTCACAGCAGCGCTCGCGGGCACGGCCCCCACGAGCGGGGCAAGCGATAGGAACAAGGAAAACGCGGCTCGAGCCGCGCGGCGGCGAGGCGTCGTGAGATAAGGCGTTTGCGGCATGAACACCACTCTACACCTCCCGAGGAGACCAGGGTGGATGAGATTACACATCTCCACACCGCCAGAATTATGCAGCACGGTTGTTCCTGCGTCGCGGCGCGCGGCCGCTTTGACGCACGCCGTCACCACGGCGCATGGAGTTGATCTGACGTTGAGTCGACCGTCAGCGGTTTCCGGCGCCGCTCCACCTCGCGCCGGGACAGGCCTCCTCGGGCGCTGCGCGGACGACTGCGGCGGAATCGGCACAATGGCGCAATGAAAGAGGGGAGCAATGAACCGACGGCGCGCGCAATGAAACAACCAGCAGCGCGGCCGAGCAACGCAGAGACGCTCCCGGCGCGGGGTGTTGCCCGGGTGTGGTAGGCTCGCGCGGTCAGGCTGCGCGTTTCCACCGCCACCGTATGACCAAGAAATCGCTCCGCGTCTATTTCATCGCCCACCACGACGGCCGCTTCACCGGCATCCTCCTGCGCACGTGGGCATTCCTCTTCGATCGGCCGGCGCCGTCCGCCTATGGCGCCTCCGAGGACGAGGTGCTGCGCGCGATCGAGGTCGAGCTCCACGCGAGGCTCGCCACGGACGAGGACGATCTCGATCGCTACCTGTGGGACGAGTCGTTCGAGGTCCGCTCGCTGGACGTCGACGTCCACCCGCAGACCACGGTCAAGCGGACGGCCGTCGTCGGCCGGCGCCAGATCCCGCTGCGGCTCACGTACCTCGCGAGCAAGCTCGCCGAGGGCGGCGTCCGCGTGATGCTCCCCCGCTTCGGCTGGTCCGTGGTCCTCGAGGATCTCTCGATCGCGCCCGACGTGCTCCGCCAGCTCGTCACGAGCGCGCTGCTCGGCGAGTCCCCGCGGTCGCTCTTCGATTTTCGCCGGGAGGGAGACGAGTACGTGCGCCCGTGGTCGCCGCGCCGGATGGAGCGCGCCGGGCGGAGCGCTCGGCGCCCGGAGGACGAGCGCCCCACGCTGCACGCCGTCTCCGAGGATCTCGTCGAGAAGGCCGCGCGCCAGCGGCTGCCGCTCGCGGTGGGCGAGTCCGAGGAGCTGGAGCAGGCGCTGCCGCTGTTCGACGCGGCGCGCGCCGCGCACGGCGCGCGCGCCACGTCGATGCCGTCGATCCTGCTGGTGGGCGGCCCGGGCGTCGGCAAGACGACCTGGGTCCACCGGCTGGCGCGGCGGTTCGCGGCGTGGCGAAGGGACAAGGCGCGCGCGGGCTCGCCGGGCCTGTTCAGCACGTCGGCCGACAGGCTGCTCGCCGGGATGAAGTACCTCGGCATGTGGCAGGCGAGGTGCCTGAAGCTCGTGGGCGAGCTGTCGCACGAGGGGGATCTGCTCCACGTCGGCGCGCTCCTGCCCCTGCTGCGGCCGCAGCCGGACGGCGCGTCGATCGGCGACGTGTTCCTGCCGGCGCTCCGCACGGGAGAGGTGAGCCTCATCGCGGAGTGCACCGAGCCGGAGCTCGAGGCGTGCCAGCGCCGCGCGGCCTCGCTCGTGGCGTGCTTCCAGATCGTCCGGCTGCGCGAGCCGGACGCGGCCGCGGTGCCGGCGCTGCTCGCGGAGTACGAGGCGCGGAAAGACACGCGCGTCCGGCTGCACCCGGCGGGCAAGAAGCGGCTGGTGCAGCACCTCGCGATGTTCCGGCGCGACGTGCTCTTCCCCGGCAAGGCGTTCCGCTTCTTCGACTGGCTCGCACAGGAGGCCGGCGCGCGGGCCGGCGCGGAGGCGGAGGCGGCCGGAGCGGCGCCTTCGCGCGTGCTGTACCCGCGGGACGTGTCCGAGGCCTACGCGCGCCATTCGGGGCTGCCGATCGAGCTCATCGCCGACGAGATCCCCGCGAGCGCCGAGACGATCGCGCGCGGGCTGAAGCGGCGCGTGATCGGGCAGGACGAGGCGTGCGACACGGCGGCGCGGGTGCTGGCGCGCTTCAAGGCCGGGATGAACGACCCCGAGCGCCCGTGCGGCACGCTGCTGTTCGTCGGCCCGACCGGCGTGGGCAAGACGGAGCTCGCGAAGGAGCTCACGCGGTCGATGTTCGGCGACGAGGGGCGGATGATCCGGCTCGACATGAGCGAGTACAGGCTCCCGGGCTCGTCGGCGCGCCTGCTCGCGGCGGGGCCGGACGCGACGACGCTGGCGCAGCGCGTGCGGCAGGAGCCGCTGTCGCTCGTGCTGCTCGACGAGATCGAGAAGGCGCACCGCGAGGTGTTCGACCTCTTGCTCGCGATCCTGGGCGAGGGGCGGCTGACGGACGAGGACGGGCGCCACGTCGATTTCCGGATGGTGCTCATCGTGATGACCTCGAACCTCGGCGTCGCCGACCGGGCGCCTGTCGGCTTCGGCGGCGACGACGAGCGCGCCCTGCCCCCGGGCGCGCGGCGCGCGGCGCCGGCGGGCGTGCGCGAGCACTTCCGGCCGGAGTTCGTGAACCGCATCGATCACGTCGTGCAGTTCAGGGGCCTCGGGCGGGACAGCGTGCTCAGGATCGTCGATCTCGAGCTCGCCAAGGCCGAGGCGCGCACCGGGCTCGTGCGGCGCAACCTGAGGCTCCGTGTGCTGCCCGAGGCGCGCTCCTTTCTGGCCGAGGCGGGGTTCGATCCGAGGCGCGGGGCGCGGCCGCTGAAGCGGGTGATCGAGGAGCGGGTGATCACGCCGATCGCGGCGCGCATGGCGGAGGATCCGGGGTGCAGGGATCGAGAGGTCGTGGTGGCGAGCGGGGGCGCGGGGCTCGAGGTGCGGTTCGGGTAGACGAAGGGGGGGGAGCGGCGGTCGGCCGGCGCTCAGCCCGCTTCGATGGGCTCGTCGGGCGCGGCCCCGGGCTCCTCGTGCAAGATGGCCCAGACGAACTCCGGGATGAGCGCGAGCGAGTGCGGGTCCTGTGTGACGCCGATGAGCCCGCTGATGAGCTCCAGGGCGTGCTCCTGGCGGTGCGCGTCGACGAGCCGCAGCGGCGCGCTCGCCAGCGCCGGCGGGAGCCGAGCCAACCCCGGCCCCTGCGGCTCCGCCAGCGCCAAGAGCGGGTTGCGCCGAGCATCCGCCGCCGTCCACCGCTCGAGCCAGTCGTCGAGGTGTGTATTCGGGACGAAGTGATCTGCGGGCCACGCGCGGAGGTAGGGGAAGAGCACGTGAATCCAGCCGGTGAGCTCGTCCGCCGCGTTCTCGTACCGGAAGAAGGCGCGCCAGAACGCCGGATCCGGGGGCTTTCGCCCCTCCGCCGAGGCGACGATCTGGTCCAGCACGGGCAGGAGCGCGCGGGTCCAGCGCTCCGCGCCGACCGGTCCGAACGCTTCCGCGCGCTGCCGCACAGAGCGCCAGTCATCCGCCGTACCCATCAGGTAGATGCGCGGGATTCCGGGTGTCGGAAACACCATGTCGGCCGGGAACGGCGGCTCCCACTCGAAATGCGGCGCGAGCGGGGTTGTCACCGTGAGCTCCGAGGCCACCCGCTCGACCGGCCCTGTCGTCGAGAAGGCGGCTGCCAGGAGCTCCCTTAGCTCGCCGACCTGCGCTGCGGTCTGGGCGGAGAGCTCCGAGAACGTGATGGGCCACGGGTTCACCTGGCCGAGCGTGAAATCAGGCCGGTCGAGCGTCAGCTCGAAATCGCGGTCCTCCCGGATGAACTTGCGCCGCTGCACCTCGTTCGAGGCGATGTGGAGCGTGAGCCCGCGCGCCAGGCAGAGCCATATCACGTCGGGCGAGAGCACGAGCGGATAGCGCTGGGTGAAGGCCATGTACGCTGCCTGGACGAGCGGATGTACGTCCGTGCACCCGACGAGCGGCAGGCGATGGCGGTAGGCGGCCTCGATCGGCGAGACGAGCAGGCTCTGCACCGAAGCTTCTTCGTCGAACGCAGGCAAGGGCGCCGTCGAAGGCGCGACCCCGGCAACGTCGATCGTCGTGACGCTCATGGCTCCTCGTCCTCCTGGCCCTGCGCAACGGCTTCATGGGCCAGCGCTGCCGTAGATAGAACCTCGTACACAAGCGCGCCGCGCGAGACAACTCGCGCCGGCGGCAGCCGCGCAGCGGGCTCAACCTTGGAATCGCCTCGGCAGCACCTCGACCTCGTCGGGCGCGCCGACGCACGGCCGTGCGTCAGATGCGTGAGCGGAGAGACAGCGAGCGCTCACCCACAGCGGAACATTCCAGAAAAACTGACACACCCGTGCGTGCAATCAGAGCTCCAGGTTACCTGCTCGGCGGACCGACCGCAATCGCGATGCTTGTCGCCACGTCGCCCTGGATGCATGCGCGGATTCGGTCCCAGGGGACCGCCACGATGGCGCGAAGGTGCGGGCATCTCCCGGTCCACAAGGCGGATCCGGAGAGATCGCTGCTGGCCGAGCAGGGTGACATGGCACCGCATATCCCGCCTCCAGGCGAGGAGCGAGGCGCTTGGCAGCGCATGAGTTTCGCGTCATTCATGGCGCATGCCCTCCTCGCGCAGCTCCTCGCGCAGCCGTTCGCCTTCGCCGTCGAAAGCCACAGGTGTCCGCTCGGGGCTGCGCGCCCAGGTAAAGAGCGCGGGCAATTTCGCGCATCCCCTGACCGACGGCGGCAGCACGTCCAGCAGCACGGCCGCGCCCAGCGCCGTGAACCAGGCCGCGGCTCCCAGCCCGACCCCGAAGCCAGACCCCTTCTCCGGCTGGGATCCCGTCACGCGGAAGAGCACGAGCAAACCGAGCTCGCCCGGCCCGACGACGACGACGGCCGCGCCGCACAGTCCGTCAGGGAGCCATGTCGGGAGCACGACGACCGGCAACAATAGCGCCAATGTCGGCCGAGCACCCACCAGCGCACCAAGCTCACCCACCGCGACGCCAAGGCAACCGGTCTCCAACGCCGGGAACCTGCAGGATCCGGTCAGGCCTCGATCCGCTCCTTCCGATGGCGGCCTCCCCAAGGACTCCACCCAGCCTACCAACCAGCCATTTCAGGGCCAGGGCAGCTCGACCACACAGCCTCGGACCACCGAGGCCACCGTCAGGCCTCGATCCGCTCCTACCGATGGCAGCCTCCCCAAGAGCCCCAGCCAACCTACCAACCAGCCAGTTCAGGGCCAGGGCGGCTCGACCACACAGCCACAGACCACCGAGGCCACCGTCAGGCCTCGATCCGCTCCCACCGACGGCAGCCTCCCCAAGAGCCCCACCCAGCCCACCAACCAGCCAATCCAGGGCCAGGGCAGCTCGACCACACAGCCTCGGACCACCGAGGCCACCGTCAGGCCTCGATCCGCTCCTACCGATGGCAGCCTCCCCAAGAGCCCCACCCAGCCTACCAACCAGCCACTTCAGGGCCAGGGCGGCTCGACCACACAGCCTCGGACCACCGAGGCCACCGTCAGGCCTCGATCCGCTCCCACCGACGGCAGCCTCCCCAAGAGCCCCACCCAGCCCACCAACCAGCCAATCCAGGGCCAGGGCAGCTCGACCACACAGCCTCGGACCACCGAGGCCACCGTCAGGCCTCGATCCGCTCCTTCCGATGGCGGCCTCCCCAAGGGCCCCACCCAGCCTACCAACCAGCCAGTTCAGGGCCAGGGCAGCTCGACCACACAGCCACGGACCACCGAGGCCACCGTCAGGCCTCGATCCGCTCCTACCGACGGCAGCCTCCCCAAGGGCTCCACCCAGCCTACCAACCAGCCAATTCAGGACCTCGGCAAGGGTCCCCAAGGGAGCACCAAGGCGACGGCGCCAGGAAGCACGGCTCCCAAGGGGGGCGAGGTGCCCGGGGGGACGCCCGCGAACGAGACCGTCGCGAAGGACAGCACGTCAGCTCAGCCCTCCCCCAAGACGGGCGAGAGCGGCGCGAAGAGCACCCCCGCCGGAAAACCCGCTTCCACCGCGGAGCCCACGCCCGCCGAGTCCTCTACCTCGAAGTCACCGCCCGCGGGGCAGGGCTCCCGGCAGCCGGGGTCTGGACGCTCGGGACCGCCGCCGGGAGGCTCGTCCACCACGGCTGACCCTGCGCAGGGCGGCAAGGTGACGTGGATTGCGGACAAGGCCGTCACGAAGTCCGCATGGCGGACTCCGACGGGCAGAGTAAGCCGCAAGAAGGCGAAGCGTGCCATCCCGAGCATCGCCGACCAGCTGACCAGCGGCGGCTTCCCCACCGATCCCGCGCAGGCGAAGAAGCAGATCGGGAAGCGCTTCCCCAAGGGAACGCTGTTCAGTGATGCCGAGTGGGACGCCTTCCAGCAGCTCTCCTCGACCCCTGAGGGACAGCGCTGGCTCAAGGCCTCCGGCATGCTGCCGCTCGACGAGATCGAGCAGTACCTTTCGAACGACAACGCCGAGAAGTTCCGCGGCTTCCACCTGCTCCACAAGCCGAGCAAGGTCGTCCTCGCGAGCTACGTCTCGCGCCAGATGAAGGGCGGCGATGACGGCGAGCGCTTCGAGGGCACGCCTCCGGCGGCGGTGGCCCTGTCCATGGAGGCGCGGCACACGACCGACCCGGTGAGGAGGGACGAGCTCAAGAAGCAGATCGACCAGGGCATTGCCAACGAATGGGCCAAGACGCTCGAGCATACCGAGCCCAACGACGCCGCGATCGAGGCCATGGACAAGGGCGCCGTGCTGGCTCCGAGGACGCTCAAGGACAGCTTGACGTTCGCAGAGCCCAAGTCGCTCTCGACGGACGAGGCCCTCGAGCGGTACCGGCAGTCGATCGAGGTGCTCAAGAACACCTTCCACCTGCTCCAGGCCGGCGCCGCGATCTACGACGCCGGCTCGAAGAGCCATGTCCCGCTCCAGGGCGTGCCGGTCGCCAAGCTCCTGTCGCACGGCGGCCGCGTCAACATCCAGATCCCCAAGGGCAGCCCGCCCTACGCGCTGACAGAGTTCCTCGGCATCACCGACGGGAACGGTCAACCCAAGGCCGGCGTGTTCAAGCGCGACTTCGGGACGCACCACATCTCGCTCGGCAAGGACAAGTTCAAGGAGCAGGGCGGGCAGTACGCCGCGATCAGGTCCAAGCTGGACGACACAGAGCTCTACGGCATCAACCTCGCTATCGGCGGGCTCGGCCTCAAGGACTTCAACGGCGACGTGATCCTGAACGACGGCGCCCACGGGCACGTGTTCATCGGCTACCGCCCGCCCAAGCCGGGGAG
Organism: Sorangium sp. So ce327; assembly: GCF_051530205.1. Classification (NCBI taxonomy): domain Bacteria; kingdom Pseudomonadati; phylum Myxococcota; order Polyangiales; family Polyangiaceae; genus Sorangium; species Sorangium sp. So ce327. The sequence goes on from NZ_CP150330.1 coordinate 10,441,259, forward strand.
GCGGGGCGCGCTCCAGATCGGCATCGAGACCACCGGCCCAGGCGCGCCCAGCACCGTCGGCTACATCCACAACTGGCGCTCCACCGAGAAGACGGCCAACCCCATCTCCAGCGTCGGCGGTCTCAAGCAAGACAAGATCGGCGACGAGAAGGGCAAGAACGCCCGCACCGTCGACCTGGGCAAGCTCGGGGACGATTGGAAAGGGCCCCTCGAGGAACGAGCGGACCAGTTCGCGCGAGACGTGACGGAGAACCCGACAGAGGCGATCAAGAACCTCGTCGGCCCGCGCGATATTTCGCAGCTGGACACCCACGATACCGCGCCGCACGCCTCCGACGAGTCGTCCGACGAGTCGCTCGACGAATCGTCCGACGAATCGTCCGATGGGTCGGATCGCCCCGAGCGAGGTTCGCTGGGCGGCGATCGCCGTGCTCCGCCGGGGGACGAGGACGAGAGCAGTGACGACGGCGACGAGGACCACCGCGATGCGGACTCGGACCATGACGACTCCGAGGACGACGACGACGAGGACGACGACGACGAGGACGAGGACGAGGACGAGGACGAGGACGACGACGAGGACGACGACGAGGACGACGACGAGGACGACGACGACGAGGACGACGACGAGGACGACGAGGACGACGAGGACGACGACGACTCCGAGGACGAGGACGAGGACGACGACGACTCCGAGGAGCCGCCGTCGAAGCGAACGCCGGATCCGGAGACATCCACACCCGTCGAGCAGGTGACCACACAACCGCCCGCGCGGCGCCCCCGGAACCCGGCCACCGCCATGACCACGGGGATGCAGCCGCCCGCGGCCAGCGCGGGGGACGTCGCCGCAACCTCCGCGACACCGGACCAGGGGACGGATCGGCCGTCGCGAGCGCGCACCAAACCGGAGGGGCTCGGCAAGGTGTTCGGCACCGGGGGACACGGGCTCGGCGGGATGTTCGCCAACACGGGCGCCGCGGAGCGCGAGCAGGCGCTGGCCGAGCAGTACGCTCTGCAGGTCGGACCGGACGACGACGCCGGCGGCAAGCACTTCTCGCACAAGATGCTCGACCACATCGAAACGGCCCTCGGTGAGCTGCCGCCCGAGCACGTCACGGGCAGCCCGACGCTGCGGAAGGTCATCCGCGCCCTCTCCTCGGAGCAATCGGCGAGCGAGTACGACGAGGAGACCGACACCATCAACATCGTCAATCCCCCGAAGGTCCCCACCTTCATCTACAGCCGGCTCAACCGGCGCTGGAACTGGCAGCGAAAGCGGATGGATCGCGGCGCCCTGGCGGACTACCCCGGCGTCAGCCAGGAGCAGGACCAGGCCCTCGGCATCACCGGGCGCCGCCAGGTCATGGGCGGCGTGTCCGACGTGCTCGCCAACGGCAACCTGCTCAAGTGGACGATACGCCACGAGGTCGCCCACTCCGTCGACAAGCTGGTCGACTGGAGCAGCCTCGCCGGGGAAGACCGGTTCGGCGGCTGGCAGGAGCACTCCGACTCGCGGGGATTCCAGACCGTCGCTCGCGCCATCTTTGCCAAGGTGGGCATCACCGACGACCAGGCGCAGCAGAAGACCGACGACGAGGGGCAGAGCGATCCCGACGGTTTCTCCGTGATCGAGCGCTTCGCCTCCCTCCTCGATCCGGAATACCGGCGCAAGGACATGGCTCCCCTGGAGAGCTTTCCCGCGAGATTCGTCTCCATCGACCCAGACCTGACGCACAGGCTCGAGCGGGCCGTCCGCACCGTCAAGATCGCCATGGCCCAGCCCTGGACGCTGGCCGACGGCGGGGCCCACGAGCTGGCGCACGGCGGCCGCATCTACCACGTCGACCCGTACGACAACTGGGTCAGCTACCGCGAAAGCGCCCGCACCAACGCCGTCTCCAACTACCAGTTCTCCACGCCCAAAGAGTGGTTCGCCGAGACCTACGCGTCCTATCACGACCCCAACCCCGCGCCGAGGGCGCAGCTGACCCAGGAGGTGCGCGACTTCTTCAAGAACGAGCTCCCGGGCATGGTCACCCAGGGGCGGGACGCATGGGAGCGCGCCCGCCAGAACATCGCGCGCAGCGCCGGCAACCAGCCGCGGCAGCCGCCCGGAGCCGGCTCGAGCGCAGCGGGCCAGAGCGCGGTCACCGTGGGCCTCGCCGCGACCATCGCGACCGCAGCCCCATCCAGCGACCCGCGCGACGTCACGCGCGCACCCAAGGACAGGCCCCCGCGCGACGTCACGCGCGCACCGAGCGACAGCGCGGTCCGGGAGAGCGACGGCGCCCGCGAGGGCCTGGGCAACACCAACACCCAGGCCGCATTGCAGACGCTCATCGACGCCAGCAAGACCTGGTCTCATCCGGCCACCGCCGCGGACAAGCAGGACGCCAAGAAGCTCCTTGGCGACCTCATGCATTCTCAGGGCGTGGATGGATCGCTCGTCGACAGGCTCGCGGAGCTGATCGACGACCCCGGCTCCCTCTCCCAGAACGAGTTCGCCATCTGCGCGCTGCAAAGCGTGCTCCATACGCAGCTCGTGTCCGACCTGGCCGGGTTCGCGCGCGTGGTCGCGGCCGAGTTCACCGGCAAGCTCTTCGATCGCGATGGCAAGCAGATCGCCGACTTCTCGCTCGACACGCAGAGTGAACGCCGCGCGACGACGAGCGCCCAGGCGACCGACGATCCCATCCAAAGCGTCATCCGCGGCGAGCTACCGCTGAAGGACGCCCCCATCGGCAACAAGCTGCTCCAGAACGGCGTCAAGAAGGCGGGGGCCAAGCGCGCCGACGTCGCGCGCAAGGGGCGCGCCTGGTCCGACAAGCACGTCCTCGATTACCTCCTGGCCCGGGGCCTCGGCAAGATGCTGAGCAAGCTCGCCCCCGACCAGTACCAGGCCGACGCCAAGTACACCGCCCGCGCCATCCCCGGTTATCTCGACAAGGCGCCCACGAGGGACAAGGACGCGACGGGGCCGTCCAAGAAGCGCGGCGATCTGCAGATCTCGGCCGATTCGCTGGTGACGATCTTCACCGAGATCCTCGGCGGCGACGCCCAGATCATGGTCGCCGGCGACAACTACGACGTGGGCCGCATCAACGACGCGCTCGCGAAGCCCGAACAGGCGCCGTTCGCCCTGGCCAACTTCCTCGACGGCCACGGGCTCGTCGAGCGCGCGAGGCAGTCCGCGAAGGATCCCACCACGGCCACGCCGTTCGACAAGGCGGTCACGAGCAAAACGTCGAGCGCGCACCAGGTCGTCATCAACGGCAAGATCACCGAGGACGGCGACCATTACGTCGTCCCGCTGCACACCTGGCAGCAGAGCTTCTCCATCAAGGTGAAGAAGGACCTGCTGCCGTCGCTCTTCCCGGTCTTCACCTACGGAACCTATCTCCCATCGCAAGCGCCGGCCGCGAACGACCCCGCCCGGAGCCGGACACCGAAAGCCGATGCGTGGACCCAGCTCACCACGGGGGGCGGCGACCCGCTCGGCACCGGAGGACACGGGCTCGGCGGGCTGTTCGCCAACAAGGGCGCCGCGGAGCGCGAGCAGGCGCTGTCCGAGCAGTACGAGCTGCAGGTCGGACCGGACGACGGCGCCGACGGCAAGCACTTCTCGCACAAGATGCTCGACCACATCGAGACGGCCCTCGGTGAGCTGCCGCCCGAGCACGTCACGGGCAGCCCGACGCTGCGGAAGGTCATCCGCGCCCTCTCCTCTGAGCAATCGGCGAGCGAGTACGACGAGGAGACCGACACCATCAACATCGTCAATCCCCCGAACGTCCCCACCTTCATCTACAGCCGGCTCAACCGGCGCTGGAACTGGCAGCGAAAGCTGATGGATCGCGGCGCCCTGGCCGACTACCCCGGCATCAGCCAGGAGCAGGACCAGGCCCTCGGCATCACCGGGCGCCGCCAGGTCATGGGCGGCGTGTCCGACGTGCTCGCCAACGGCAACCTGCTCAAGTGGACGATACGCCACGAGGTCGCCCACTCCGTCGACAAGCTGGTCGACTGGAGGAGCCTCGCAGGGGAAGACCGGTTCGGCGGCTGGCAGGAGCACTCCGACTCGCGGGGATTCCAGACCGTCGCTCGCGCCATCTTTGCCAAGGTGGGCATCACCGACGACCAGGCGCAGCAGAAGGTCGACGACGAGGGGCGGAGCGATCCCGACGGTTTCTCCGTGCTCGAGCGCTTCGCCTCCCTCCTCGATCCGGAATACCGGCGCAGGGACATGGCTCCCCTGGAGAGCTTTCCCGCGAGATTCGTCTCCATCGACCCAGACCTGAAGGACAAGCTCGAGCGGGCCGTCCGCACCGTCAAGATCGCCATGGCCCAGCCCTGGACGCTGGCCGACGGCGGGGCCGAGGAGCTGGCGCACGACGGCCGCATCTACCACGTCGACCACTACGACAACTGGGTCAGCTACCGCGAAAGCGCCCGCACCAACGCCGTCTCCAACTACCAGTTCTCCACGCCCAAAGAGTGGTTCGCCGAGACCTACGCGTCCTATCACGACCCCAACCCCGCGCCGAGGGCGCAGCTGACCCAGGAGGTGCGCGACTTCTTCAAGGACGAGCTCCCGGGCATGGTCACCCAGGGGCGGGACGCATGGGAGCGCATCCGCCAGAACATCGCGCGCAGCGCCGGCAACCGGCCGTCCGCGGTGGGCCCGAGCGCGATCACGACCGGCTTCAACCCTGCCGCGAACGCCGACCCGAACAGCCTCGGTGACGGCCAGACCAGCGACCCGGCGGAGAGGCTGGGCGGGTACAACCCCGCTTCGGGCAGCGGGGACAGGGCAGCCGACCCGCAATCGCAGTTCGACGAGATCCAGGAAGAAGCGGAGCCGCCGTCGGAGAGAGCGCCGGATCCGGCGACTTCCACCCCCGTCGAGGAGGTGACCTGGATCGTCGACAAGGCCGTCAAGAACACCCTCTGGCGCACCGACACCGGCCCCCTCAGCCGCGACAGGGCCAAGCACGGTCTCTACGCGATCCAGGGCCCGCTGAGCGCCAGCGGCTTCCCTCCCGACCCCACGACGGCCAAGGAGCAGCTCGGCGGGCGCTTCCCCAGGGGACCGCTGCTCAGCGACGCCGAGTGGAGCGCCTTCGAGCAGCTCTCCTCGACCCCCCAGGGGCAGAGCTGGCTCAACGCCTCGGGCATGCTCACCCACGGCCAGATCGAGCAGTACCTGTCGGACGACCCGACCAAGAACCCCGAGCGCTTCCGCGGCTTCCACAAGCTCCACAAGGCGAGCAAGGTGGTGCTCGCCAGCTACGTCTCGCGCCAGATGAACGGCGGCGAGGCCGGCAAGCGCTTCGAGGGTACCCCGCCTGCGGCGTTGGCCCTGTCCATGGAGGCCAGGCATACGACCGACCCGGCCAGGCGAGACGAGCTCAAGAGGCTCATCGACCAGGGCATCATCGAGGAATGGTCCAGGACCCTCGAGTACACCGAGCCCAACGACGATGCGACCACGGCCATCAACAAGGGCGCCGTGCTCGCTCCGAAGACGCTCCTCAATACCCTGACCTTCACCGAGGGCAAGAAGCTCTCCAAGGATGAGGTCGTCGAGCGGCACGGGCAGTCGCTCGAGGTGCTCAAGAACGTCTTCCACCTGCTCCAGGAAGGCGCCGAGATCTACGACGGCGCCGCCAAGAGCCATGTCCCCCTACAGGACGTGCCCGTCGCCAAGCTCCTGTCGCACGGCGGCCGCGTCAACATCCAGATCCCCGCGGGCAACGCTCCCTACGCGCTCACGGAGCACCTCGGCATCACCGACAACAAGGGCAATCCCATGCCCGGCGTGTTCAAGCGCCTCATCGGCACGCACCACGTCTCGTTCGCAGACGGCAAGTTCAAGGAGCAGGGCGGCCAGCTCGCCGCCCTCAAGACCAAGTTCGACGACACCGAGCTGTACGGCATCAACCTCGCCGTCGGCGGCCTCGGCCTCAAGGACTTCAACGGCGACGTCATCCTGCCCGACGGCGCCCACGGTCACATGTTCATCGGCTACCGCCCGCCCAAGCCGGGCAGGCCCGGCGCGCTCCAGATCGGCATGGAGACCACCGGCCCCGGGGCGCCCAGCACCGTCGCCTACCCCCACAACTGGCGCTCCACCGAGAAGACCGCCAACCCGATCTCCAGCGTCGGCGGCCTCAAGCAGGACAAGATCGGCGACGAGAGCACCAAGAACGCCCGCACCGTCGACCTCGGCAAGCTCGGGACCAACTGGGCCAGGACCCTCAAGGACCGCGCCGACAGGTTCGAGCAGGACCTGAAGCAAAAAGGGAAGGACGCGCTCCACGAGCTCCTCGGCCCCCGCACCCAGCCGCCGCAAGAGCTCCAGGACAAGCAGAGCGGGTTCTTCGCCACCTCGACAGAGACCAGCGCCACCGGCGCCGACGACGCGAGCACCGCGGATCTCGAGGCCGAGGCCATGGAGGTGCTGAAGCAGCAGACGACGCTCAGGATCTTCATCCCGCGGGCGCCCGGCAACGGCCATCAGTCCGCCTCGGTGCAGCTCATGAAGCGGCTCGTCCATCTCGGCTTCACCGGCGAGTTCGACGTCGTCTACGACGACTCCAACGAGCGCGACGACGACCCCACGCAAGAGGACGTAAAGGCCGGCGGCAAGAAATACGGCCTGAACCGGGCGAAGCTCACGAGCCTCTTGCCGGGCTTCGACGAGAACGGCGAGGCCACCCAGCGCTTCGAGACCGGGGGGCTCCGGGTCAACGTCATGGGCCTCAAGACGTTCCAGACCCTGACCGACCGGAACCCAGCGAACTACGGGCTCACCGGCGCGATGGACAACGAGGAGAAGCCGAAAGACATCCTGACCAAGCTCGGCGTCCGCTCCTTCGTCCAGCTCCAGCCCATGGACTGGAACCGCGAAAGCGGATTGCGGGGCGTCACCTACCGGGACAGCGCAAACGAAGAGCGGTTCCACGAGGTCGATGCGCTCGCCGGGCTCGGCTACATCTACGACACCACGGAGCCGGGTGATCCGAGAGCGATGATCGAGGAGGAGCTCGAGAAGAGCAACGCCGCGGCCAAGACCCCCGGCGTGCTCGCCTTCCTGGACCAGACCCCGAAGAGCAAGGACGAGAGCCCGCAGACCCACACCATGGTCGTCTACGGGTTCGGCACGGGGAACGAGTCGAAAGCGGCCATCTTCGAGCTGTTCAACCTCATCACAGGGGTCCTGTATGCGCAGGATGAAAAGGGCGCCGAAACGGATCTCAAGGACAAGGGCGCGATCATCGGCGCGGCGGGGTGGACGGACAAGGACGAGATCGCCACGCTCGAGAAGATGCTGAGAGGGGTATGGGAGAGCGGGCTCCGGCTCGTCGTCGATGAGAGCGACACCTTCGACAAAGAGGGCTGGGAGCCGCTCGTAGATCGCCTGAATCAGCGGCTCCTCAAGGATGACGGCGAACCGCGCGCGACGGTGATCAACATCGAGGATCCGGAAGCGCCGAAGCGCATCGCCAGCGTCGGGCCCAACGAGGTGCTCGTCGTCGAGTTCTCACCGAACCGCCTCCCCATGCCGGTCTTCGAGTACCTCCGATCCAAGACATCGTTACCCAACGGATTCGAGAGCGTGAACGGCATGGACAAGGAGCGGCAGAACAAGCCCTACTTCCATGTCGGAAAGGGCATCAGCAACAAGTTCCCGGGGTCAGAGGACCTCGTCGGGGTGGACGGAGCGGACGACGCGGCGGCTCGGGCCAAGCTCGTCGGGCGACAGATCGATGGACGTGCAGGGCTCCAGAGCTGGAAGCGGAACTATATCCACAACAGCATGCGGGCTCTCTTTGAGGAGATAGCAGGTCTGAAGCTGGGCCGCACGCTCGAGTCGCCCAGGGAAGAAGGCCGCAAGATCGAGGTCAAGCTCAACAAGACAGATCAAATTTACGGCGAGGGCGAGCGCAGGTTCAAGCCCAAGGGAAGCACCGAATTCAAGGACAAGCCTTACACTCCGGACGAGCTCAACAAACTGTATACCAAGAATCAGGACTACATCTCGAGCAAGCTCCAGGAGAGTGATCCCGACCGGCTCATCGGGGAGTACATCAACGACACACAGAAGCCCGATTCGGCTCTGAGCAAGTACTTCAAGGCGCTCAAGGATCTATCCGCGACGAAGGATCAGGTGAAGATCGCCTTCACCGAGCTCATCAGGGTCGAAAAGACCCCTCCCCCGCCGCCTGCCAAGGCCTCCTCCTTGCCGACCGCGCCGGAGGCCGATCCCTCCGGCGGGGCTCAATCGTTCGCGCCCAGCAAGGGCGGGCCCGTCGTCGAGCCCGGCGGCGCCGCCGCCGCTCAGGCCGCGCCGGGCGAGTCCTCGGCGCCGGCCCCGTCGCTCGCCGAGCTGACCGACATGGGGATGAAGCGCGGGCTGCGAGGGAGCGCCCTCGACGAGTATGCGAGCCGCGCGCTCGAGACCGGCGACACGGATCCGACGAGCTACCTGAAGTCGCTGGTGGACCGCATCGACGGCATGCCCCGCGAGTTCAAGGAGCGGGCCAAGACGCTGCTCGAGCAGCCGGAGCGCATCGAGCAGCGGGACTTCGCCTTCTGCGGGCTCACGGCCATCGCCGAGGCGGTCCTGCACAACAACCCCATGAAGGCCATCGACGTCTTCAGGTCGCTGTTCGAGACCACGCCCTACCCGCTGGCGTCAGGCGGCTCGATCCAGGTCACCCCCAGCCAGGAGGAGATCGCCCGGGGCAAGGACCCGGATCGCAACGTCCTGCTCGGCGGCAGGGTCAGGCAGATCGAGCGCATGTCCAGCCACACGGGCAAGGACTACGGCGACAGGCGCCTCGACATCATGCTCGCCCGGGCGCTGCCCAAGCTCTGGAAGACGCGCTCCAGGGACGAGTACGACGCGTGGATCAAGGAGGTCGAGGGGGGCCTCGACGAGCGCTTCGCCCAGAAGCAGGACCAGCTCGCGGGCGACGGCGTGCGCCTGAAGCGCGGCGACTTCCCCATGAGCGAGGAGGCCTATACCGGCATCCTCGGCGACGTCCTCGAGGCGAACGACGTCAACGTCATGTCGTCGAAGGACGGCGAGTACGACATCGACGCGATCAACAGGCTGTTCGACGACGGGGGCAGCGGGCCGTTCGTCCATGGGATCGTCCTCGCCGCGCCGGTGGGCGCCGAGGCCAGGAAGTACGCGCCTGGCTCTGACAACCTCGGATCGGACCAGGACCTCAGCGCCTGGAGCGATCCGGCCAGCTCGTTCGGGAACCAGGGGCTGCACCAGGTCAGGATCGCCGGCCCCATCGAGACGACAACGACCCCCGACGGCGCGGACGCCTACGTCGTTCCGATCTCGAGCTACGGCAAGACCTTCCCGTTCGTGGTGCGCAAAGACAGGATGGGGGAGTACTTCCCCAACATCCTCACCGGCAGCTGGCACCGGCCACCGACGTCTCCAGCCGTGGAGTCGCCCTCGCAGGTCGCTCCCACGAGCCAGGCTCCCACGGCGGGCAAGAGCGGGTTCATGGTCGCCGCGCCCGCGAGCGATGGAACCGGAACTGGCGACGCGAGCGCCATGGGTCCTCAGGTCGAGGCGCCGTCTCTGGAGCCGCTGACGTCTGAAGACGGACAGCACGCCCCCGCGTCCAGCCGCGAGCAGCGGCAGCCCGCAGCGCCACAGCCGTCTCCGCTCGTGCTCGCGCTGAAGGACAAAGACATCCCGAGAGCCATGCAGCTCGCACAGGAGCTGCTCGCGCCGACGGGCAGCGGCACGGCGGAGCTGGCGCCGGACACGCAGACGCAGCTGGCGCACGGGTTCTTCGTGGGTCCCATGCCGGCGCCGGGGCCGTCGGCGCCGCCGGGCTACGGCGCGCTGTTCGAGCAGGTGAAGGACCTCTCCTATGAGCTCGTGCAGAGCGGGCTCGGCGACGAGCGCACGCTGAGCGCGTTGAGCCCGATGCAGGTGGAGCTCCTGCAGCACGCCGAGCAGTCGGACCTTGCCCCGGCGGAGATCAAGGCCAGGGCCATGGGCGCGCTGTCGGCCGCCACCCCCGTGCAAAGCGCGGAAGCGGAAGACGACCAGCCCATCAGCACGAGGCAGGCCTTCATCGACGAGTTCATCGATGGGACGCAACAGGCTCGCCTGCAGGAAGGCGGCATGACGTCCCGGGTGGCCGATGCAGCGCAGTCCGGCCCCGTGCGCATCTCCGACAGCGGCGTGAGGCCGGTCAAGGCGGGCAAGCTGCCGCTCGAGAACTACACGCTGCAGAAGATCATCGGAAAAGGCGTCTCGGGCAACGTGGCCCTGGCCGAGCACCAGAGCCAGGGAGAGACGAAGAAGGTCGTCGTCAAGAAGATCAAGCTGGAGGCGGGCAAGGAGAGAGAGCAGCTCGACAACATCCTCCGCGAGTCCGCGATCCAGATGTACCTCATGGACCAGGGCGACGAGCCCGTGGTCGTCAAGCTCCAGAAGGCGGTCGTCGCCAAGGACTCCATCTACATCGTGCTCGAGCCTGCCGATGGGTCTCTGGAGAGCCACCTGCAGAAGAACCCGCCCAGCCGCACGCAGCTCATCAGCATCTTCCACGACCTGGCGGGGAGCTATGCAGTGATGCACAAGGCGGGCATCCTGCACAAGGACATCAAGGCCGATAACGTCCTGGTCAAGGACGGCAAGTCCCTCATCTCGGATTTCGGGCTGAGCAAGCGCATCGACGGGGTCCAGCAACGCATCATCGAGGACACGAAGCGCTTCGGGCAGATGATCCTGGAGCACACCGAGGCGCTGGCGCGCGGTCAGCTCTCGGCGCGCGACCTGAAGACGCTGGAGTCGTTGAAGAGCGACATGGGGTTCTTCAGCCCGACCAAGGTCGCCGCCTACAAGAAGCCGGAGGACCCGAGCACGGTCGACCAGCTCGTGGACATCGTTCGTCAGCTCTACAGCGATGACCCGGCGGCCCCCAAGGATGCCGGCTTCATGGACCTCATTCAGGACCAGCTCTGGGACGTCCGCACGCGCTCGCTGATGGACGAGCTGAGCGACGCGGCACCCGCCCGAAGCTGGCTCACCACGGCCCCGGCAGCGACGGGCGAAACGCGGGCCGATGCGTCCGCGGTCTCGCACGATGCGACGGACGAGAGCGCTCAGCAGGGGGAGGCCCTCGCGCTGTCGGCGTCTGAAGGCGGACAGCAAGACCGCGCGCCCAGCGGCGATCAGCGTCAGCCCGCAGCGCCATCGCCGTCTCCGCTCGTGGTCGCCCTGAAGGGCAAGGACATCCCGAGGGCGATGGCGCTGGCGCAGCAGCTGCTCGCGCCGACGGGCAGCGGCACGGCGGAGCTGGCGCCGGACGCGCAGATACAGCTGGCGCACGGGTTCTTCGTGGGCCCCATGCCGGAGCCGGGGCCGTCGGCGCCGCCGGGCTACGACGCGCTGTTCGAGCAGGTGAAGAACCTCTCCTATGAGCTCGTGCAGAGCGGGCTCGGCGACGAGCGCACGCAGAGCGCGTTGAGCGCGGTGGAGATGGAGCTCCTGCAGCACGCCGAGCAGTCGGACCTTGCCCCGGCGGAGATCAAGGCCAGGGCCATGGGCGCGCTGTCGGCCGCCACCCCCGTGCAAAGCGCGGAAGCGGAAGACGACCAGCCCATCAGCACGAGGCAGGCCTTCATCGACGAGTTCATCGATGGGACGCAACAGGCTCGCCTGCAGGACGGAGGGATAACGTCCCAGGTGGCCGATGCGGCGCAGTCCGGCCCCGTGCGCATCTCCGACAGCGGCGTGAGGCCGGCCAAGGCGGGCAAGCTGCCGCTCGAGAACTACACGCTGCAAAAGATCATCGGAAAGGGCGTCTCGGGCAACGTGGCGCTGGCCGAGCACCAGAGCCAGGGAGAGACGAAGAAGGTCGTCGTCAAGAAGATCAAGCTGGAGCCGGGCAAGGAGAGAGAGCAGGTCGACAACATCCTCCGCGAGTCCGCCATCCAGATGTACCTCATGGACCAGGGCGACGAGCCTGTGGTCGTCAAGCTCCAGAAGGCGCTCGTCGCCAGGGACTCCATCTACATCGTGCTCGAGCCTGCCGAGGGGTCTCTGGAGAGCCACCTGCAGAAGGACCCGCCGAGCCGAACACAGCTCACCAGCATCTTCCATGATCTGGCAGGAAGCTACGCAGAGATGCACAAGGCGGGCATCCTGCACAAGGACATCAAGGCGGATAACGTCCTGGTCAAGGACGGCAAATACCTCATCTCCGATTTCGGGCTGAGCAAGCGCATCGACGGGGTCCAGCAGCGCGTCAACGAGGACGCGAAGCGCTTCGGGCTGATGATCCTGGAGCACACCGAGGCGCTGGCGCGCGGTCAGCTCTCGGCGCGTGCCCCGAAGGCACGAGAGTTCTCGGCGCGCGACCTGAAGACGCTGGAGTCGTTGAAGAGCGACATGGGGTTCTTCAGCCCGACCAAGATCGCCGCCTCCACGATGCCGCGCAGCCCGAGCACGGTCGACCAGCTCGTGGACATCGTTCGTCAGCTCTACAGCGATGACCCGGCGGCCCCCAAGGATGCCGGCTTCATGAAGCGCATCCAGGACCAGCTCTGGGACGTCCGTACGCGCTCGCTCATGGACGAGCTGAGCGACGCGGCGCCCACCCGGAGCTGGTTCACCGGCAAGCAAGCGCGGGCCACGACGTCGGCCGAGACGGGCGATAACCCGGGCGGCGTCTATGCGCTCGGCTCGGACAAGGCGGTCCTGGACAACGCCAAGAACCTGGCGGGCAAAGATGGACACAGACCGGTGTCGAGCGACCAGCTGGGCGAGCTCGGCGCGAACGACAAGCTCACCATCGTGGCACACGGCAGCCCAGGCCGCTTCGGGGGCATGACGCCGGCAGAGCTCGCGACGCACCTCAAGGAAAACGGCGCGAAGGCGCTCGGGACGCTGAGCCTCAAAGGGTGCGACAGCGCGGACTTCGCGCGCGAGCTGATGGGAGAGCTCCAGAAGCAGGGGATCTTCGTCGAGCGAATCACGGGGCGCGACGATCTCGTTACCATCACCAAGGACGGGCGGACGCTCGTCAAAGACGGCTCGCAATGGGTGCATCAGGCGCCCGGTACCAAGGTGGAGGTCCGGTCAGGAGAGAACGACACCGTTTCGGTGACGGACGCCTACGCTCATCATGACGACGCGAGCGCTGTCGAGGCGAGAAGCCGGGCCCTGCGCGAAGGGATCAACGCGGGGGCGTTGCCGGATTCGCCGCCTGAAGGCGGACAGAACGCCCCTGCGCCCCTTGGCGACCAGGAGCAGCCCGCAGCGTCACAGCCGTCTCCGCTCGTGGTCGCCCTGAAGGACAAGGACATCCCGAGAGCCATGCAGCTGGCGCAGCAGCTGCTCGCGCAGGCGGAAGACGGCACAGCGGAGCAGGCTTCAGACGCGCAGATACAGCTGGCGCACGGGTTCTTCGTGGGTCCCATGCCGGCGCCGGGGCCGTCGGCGCCGCCGGGCTACGACGCGCTGTTCGAGCAGGTGAAGAACCTCTCCTATGAGCTCGTGGAGAGCAGGCTCGGTGACGAGCGCACGCTGAGCGCGTTGAGCCCGATGCAGGTGGAGCTCCTGCAGCACGCCGAGCAATCGGACCGTGCCCCGGCGGAGATCAAGGCCAGGGCCATGGGCGCGCTGTCGAGCGCCACCCCCGTGCACAGCGCGGAAGCGGAAGCGGAAGACGACCAGCCCATCAGCACGAGGCAGGCCTTCATCGACGAGTTCATCGATGGGACGCAACAGGCTCGCCTGCAGGAAGGCGGCATAACGTCCCGGGTGGCCGATGCGGCGCAGTCCGGCCCCGTGCGCATCTCCGACGGCGGCGTGAGGCCGGTCAAGGCGGGCAAGCTGCCGCTCGAGAACTACACGCTGCAGAAGGTCATCGGAAAAGGCATCTCGGGCAACGTGGCGCTGGCCGAGCACCAGAGCCAGGGACAGACGCAGAAGGTCGTCGTCAAGAAGATCAAGCTGGAGGTGGGCAAGGAGAGAGAGCAGCTCGACAACATCCTCCGCGAGTCGGCGATCCAGATGTACCTCATGGATCAAGACTCCGAGCCGGTGGTCGTCAAGCTCCAGAAGGCGCTCGTCGCCAGGGATTCGATCTACATCGTGCTCGATCCCGCCGAGGGGTCTCTGGAGAGCCACCTGCAGAAGAATCCGCCGAGCCGGACGCAGCTCATCAGCATCTTCCACGACCTTGCGGGGAGCTATGCAGAGATGCACAGGGCGGGCATCCTGCACAAGGACATCAAGGCCGATAACGTCCTGGTCAAGGACGGGAAATACCTCGTCTCCGATTTCGGACTGAGCAAGCGCATCGACGGGGCTCAGCAGCGCATCAACGAGGACGCGAAGCGCTTCGGGCTGATGATCCTGGAGCACACCGAGGCGCTGGCGCGCGGTCAGCTCTCGGCGCGCGACCGGAAGACGCTGGCTTCGTTGAAGAACGATCTGGGGATCGTCAGCCTGACCAAGATCGCCGCCTACGAGATGCCGCGCGACCCGAGCACGGTCGAGAAGCTCGTGGACATCGTCCGTCAGCTCTACAGCGACGGCGCCCGGGATGCCGACTTCATGAACCAGATCCAGGGCCAGCTCTGGGAGCTCCGCACGCGCTCGCTCATGGACGAGGTGAGCGACGCGGCCCCCGCCCGGAGCTGGTTCGCCACGACGCCAGCACAGGCCACGACGCCGGTAGCGACGGGCGAAACGCCGCACGGCTCACCGCGCGAGGCGCCGGCCGCGCAATTGACCGACGCGCCGGCTGCCCTCGACGGCGACGTCCCCATCCCCCCGCCGATCGACGCCCTGGTGCGGACGCTGGTCGAGAAGAGCGGCGCCTGGTCCTCTCCGCGCACGCAGGCGGACAAGCGGGAGGCCATCGCGCTCGTCACCGAGCTCCTGCAGCAGCTCGGCATGGACGCGAAGGTGGTCGACAGGGGCGAGCAGGGCAAAGACGGGCCTGACGACGAGCACTCCGCCTGCACGTGCGTCCGCTAGTCCCCTCGGGGCTCCGCCCCGAACCCCACCTCCGCGCGCGGCGCGCCGAGCGAGAGCAGCCCGAAGAAGACGAGCAGGTTCGACGCGAAGAAGGACGAGCTCGGGTGGCGCTGTGCGGGGCTGTCCTCGCGCGGTCGAGCCCGGCGACGGCCAGCGAGGCATCGACCGCGATCCTCATCGGATGAGCAGCGCTCCCGGCGCCGAGCGGCTAAGCTCGGGCCGCGTCTGCCCATGAAGTTCGTCCACGCCGCCGACCTCCACATCGACAGCCCCCTCCGCGGGCTCGACCGTTACCCGGGCGCCCCCGTCGAGCAGATCCGCGGGGCGACCCGCCGCGCGCTCGAGAACCTCGTGAACCTCTGCCTCGCCGAGGAGGTCGACCTCCTGCTCCTCGCGGGCGACATCTACGACGGCGACTGGAAGGACTACAGCACGGGCCTGTTCTTCGCCGCGCAGCTCTCCCGCCTGCGCGCCGCCCGGGTGGACGTCGTGCTCCTCTATGGCAATCACGACGCCGAGAGCAACATCACGCGTCACCTGGAGCTCCCCGAGAACGCCCGGCGGCTCGATCCCCGCCGCCCCGAGTCCATCGTCTTCGATCGGCTCGGGGTCGCCGTCCACGGACAGAGCTTCGCGGCCAAGGCCGTCACCGACGATCTCGCCGCGGGTTATCCGGACGCGCGGGCAGGCCTCTTCAACATCGGCATGCTCCACACCTGTCTGGGCGGCCGCGAGGGCCACGACAACTACGCTCCTTGCAGCCTGAACACCCTCGTCGGGAAGCGATACGATTACTGGGCGCTCGGCCACGTGCACACCCGGGAGGTGCTCTCGCGCGATCCGTACATCGCGTTCCCCGGCAACCTCCAGGGCCGCCACGCCCGCGAGACCGGCGAGAAGGGCGCCCTCCTCGTCGCGGTGGACGACGGCCGCATCACCTCGGTCGAGCACCGGCCCCTCGACGTCGTGCGCTGGAGCGCGTGCGAGGTCGATCTCTCCCCGGCCGCGAGCGCTGACGACATCGTGGATCTGACGCGGGAGGAGCTCGAGCGGCGCCTCGCCGAGGCGGACGGGCGCACGCTGGCCGCGCGGGTCTTCCTGTGCGGCGCGACGAAGGCGCACGCCGCGCTCCGCGCCGATTTCGAGCGATGGACGGGGCAGATCCGCGCGATCGCCAACGATCTCGGCGGCGCGCTGTGGATCGAGCGCGTGCTCTCCCGGACGATCTCGCCGCTCCAGGTGGGCGCGCTCGAGGAGCGGGACGACGCGATCGGCCAGCTCACGAGGTCGCTGCGCGCGCTGCGCGACGACGAGGCGGGCCTGTCCTCGCTGCTGCGCGAGTTCGCGAGCCTCAGGAACAAGCTGCCCGTCGAGGCGCGCGAGGGGGACGACGCGATCCGCCTCGACGACCCGACGTTCCTGCGCGAGGCGCTCGACGACGTGGAGCACACGCTGATCTCGCGGCTGCTCGGCGCGAGCGACGCGCCCTGAAGGTCGGGCGCGCTCCCGCGGCGCGCCCGAGATCCGACGCCGCGGCTCGACGGTCGACGGCGCGCAACCCTCCGGCCGCCGCTTGACGGAGCGCTGTTCTCCACCATGCACACCTCGCGATCCGGCGTGACGCGAGCATCACCTCGAACGTCCGGACGCCATGAAAGGGGGGGAATCATGGTCGACCAGGACGCTTTTCCGGAGCTGTTCCATCCGAGCAGCCGCGCCGAGCCGCACGCGATCTACGCGCGCATGCGGGCCGCGGGGCGCCTGCATCGCCTCATTCACCCCCGCCTCGACGTGCCCATCTGGGTGGCCGTGCGTTACGACGACTGCGTGGAGCTCCTCAAGGATCCGCGCCTGATCCGCGACTTCCGCAAGCTCCCCGACGAGGTGCGCCGGCGTTATTTCCCGCTCAGCGACCGCACGACCTTCATGGATCAGCACATGCTCGACGCCGATCCGCCGGATCACACGCGGCTCAGGGCCATCGTCCAGCGGGCCTTCTCGCCGCGGATGATGGAAGGGCTGCGCCCGCGCATCCAGGCGATCACGGACGGGCTCATCGACGCGGCGATCGACCGGCGACGGATGGAGCTCGTGGCAGACTTCGCGTTTCCGCTCCCCACCGCGGTGATCGCCGAGCTGCTCGGCCTCCCCGTCGAGGATCGCGACCGGTTCCGCCGGTGGACCAAGGTCCTCCTCGCGCCCGCGAAAGGTCGCGAGTTCGTGGAGCGCGCGCAGCGGGTGGTGGAGGAGTTCGCGGCGTACTTCCGGGCGCTCGCCGACGCGCGCCGCAAGGCCCCGCGCGACGACCTGATCAGCGGCCTCTTGCTGGCCGAAGAGCAGGAGCACAAGCTGAGCCCGGCGGAGCTCTCGAGCATGGTGTTCCTGCTGATCGTCGCGGGCCATGAGACCACCGTGCACCTCATCGCGAGCGGCATGTTCCTCCTGCTCTCGCACCCCGCGGAGCGGCGCCGGCTGGACGAGGACCCCGGGCTCGTCGGCTCCGCGGTGGAGGAGGTGCTGCGCTGCGAGGGGCCGGCGGAGCTCTCGACGATCCGCTGGTCGCTCGAGGACATCGAGCTGTTCGGCGCCCGCGTGCCGGCGGGAGAAGGCGTCGCGGCGGGGCTCATGGCCGCGAACCGGGATCCGGAGCACTTTCCGGATCCGGACCGCTTCGACATCGGCCGCTCGCCGAACCGGCACATCGGCTTCGGGGGCGGTATCCACTTCTGCCTCGGCGCGATGCTCGCGCGGATCGAGGCGGCGATCGCCTTCTCGACGCTCCTCCGGAGGCTGCCGCGCATCGAGCTCGCCACCTCGCCCCGCGACATCGTGTGGAGCGAATGGCCCATGATCCGTGGCCCGGCGGCGGTGCCTGTGGTGTTCTGAGGAGCACATAAAGCTCCTTGGACGCCGACTCGTCGGACATCTTTCAGGTCACTCGGTCTGCTGCGCCGCAGCGGCGTTCGTGATGAGAATCCCCTCCGAGCGCGAGCGGCCCGCCATCAGCGCGCCGGGAGGAGAGCGGTGAAGTCGCCACGCAATGATGGAAGCAAGCGCCCGGCGCCTGCCAGCGCTCGCCGCCGGCTCCACCGTCGGGTATCCTCTGGCCCATGCAGTCTGTCCCCACGAACGCCGCACCCGAGGCCGAGCGACCGCGGCCCCGTCACGAGGAGAGCGACCAGCACGTCATCCTCTACGGGATGACGTGGAAGGACTACGAGATCCTCCTCGCCGTGCGGGGGGACCGGGCCGGCGTGCGCATGTACTACCTGAACGGAGCGATCGAGCTGATGAGCCCGTCCCGCAGTCACGAAGGGGTCAAGAAGACCATCGCGCGGCTCCTCGAAGCCTATTGCGATGCGCGCGGCATCGAGCTCAGCGGATACGGCGCGTGGACGCTCCGCAACGCGCCGAAGGAGCGCGGGGCCGAGCCCGACGAGTGCTACATCGTCGGCGACACGAACAAAGAGGTGCCAGACCTGGCGATCGAGGTCGTCTGGACGCACGGAGGCCTCGACAAGCTGGAGATCTACCGTGGCCTCGGCGTCGCCGAGGTCTGGATGTGGGACCGAGACGAGGGCCTCCGCATCTTCGCGCTCTCGGGTGAGCGGTTCGAGCTCCGCGCGCGGAGTGCGTTCCTTCCCGAGCTCGATCCTGCGTGGCTCGCGGGGTTCCTCGATCAGCCGACGCAGACCCAGGCGGTCCACGCGCTGCGCGCGGCGCTGAAGTGAGGCCGAGAGCTCTGAGGGACACGCGGCAGGACGCGCTCAGCCCCCCGAGGGGGCCGTCCGGGCGTAGGCGCGCAGCGCCTCGGCCACGCTCCACGCCTGGGCGACGCACCCGCGGGGCGTGAACGGCGGCTCCGCGTCGAAGATCTCGCTGATCGAGCCGGCGCAAGCCTCGTCGAGGTGCGGCGCGAAGCCCTCGAGCAGGCGCCGCGCCCCGGCGAGATCGGTGGGATACACCTTCAGCCAGGCGTCGATGAACGGGCCCATGAGCCACCCCCACACGGTGCCCTGGTGATAGGCCATGTCCCGCGCGCGGAGGTCGCCGAAGTACTTCGGTTTGTAGTCCGGGTGCCCCGGCGCGAGCGACCTGAGGCCCACGGGCGTCCAGAGCCGCTCCTTCACCTGATCGACGATCCCCTTCCAGCGCGCGGGCTCGAGGACGGGGTGAGGCAGCGAGATCGCGAGGAGCTGGTTTGGCCGGAAGGCGTCGTCGGCGCCCTGCTCGCCGTCGATCACGTCGTAGAGATAGCCGTGCTTCTCGGACCAGAAGCGCCGGTTGAAGGAGGCCTTGACCTGCTCGGCGGCCGCGCCGTAGCGCTTCGCCGCGCCGTCGCCGTCGGACTCGCGCGCCCAGCGCTCGAGGAGGCGCAGGGCGTTGTACCAGAGCGCGTTGATCTCCACGGGCTTCCCCCGGCGTGGCGTGACCACGTAGTCACCGACCTTCGCGTCCATCCAGGTCAGCTGATACCCCTCTTCCCCCTGGCGGATCAGGCCGTCCTGCGGGTCGGCGCGGATGCCGAAGCGCGTCCCGCGGGTGTGGTGCTCGACGATGTCGATCAGCGTTGGGAGGATGAGCCGGAGCGTCTCGCGATCGCCGGTGGTCGCCAGGTAGCGATCGAGCGCGTGGAAGAACCAGAGGGTGGCGTCGGCTGTGTGGTAGAGCCCGTCGTTCTTGCCCTCCGGGAACATGTTGGGGATGAGCCCGTCCTTCACGTAATGGGCGAACGTGCGGAGGATGTAGCCCGCCTCGGTGTGGCGCCCGGTGACGAGCGTCAGCCCCTCGAGGCTGATCATGGTGTCCCGGCCCCAGTCGGTGAACCAGTGATAGCCCGCGATGACGGTGCGCACCTCGTCCCCCGCGGCCCGGGCGCGGGCGGCGTCCTCGACGCGGCCCGCGGGGCTGATGAGGAACTGATCGGCGCCGAGGACGAGCTCCGCCGCCGGCCCGGTGCGGACCTCGGGCGCCGCGGCGAGCAGGAGCCGCGTCCGGCGCTTGCGCTCCGCGCGCTGCACCTCGTCCGTGGAGAGGGCGTTGAGCGTCTCCCACGCCTCCGTGGACGCGATCAGGGTCACGCTGCCGGAGACCGGGAGCTCGAGGCTGAAGCGGCCAGGGCTGTAGAACTCGCCGACGGCGTCGTATCCGCGGCTCTGCTCGATCCGGTAGCGGACGTTGCGCAGGCGGGCGCTCTCGATCCTGAACTCGGCCCGAGCGCCCTGGACCTTCAGCCGGAGCGGCGGCAGGTCGCCCGGCGACGCGAGCTCGTAGCGATCCTCGACCACGGTGAGCGCATAGGGGCCCGCCACCGGACGATCGAGCGCGCCCTCGTGCGGCCGGAAATTCACCCACGGCTGGAGCTCGATCCGCGCCGGGCCCGTCCCCTCGACGAGCGTGTACGTGACATGGACCGTGTTCTGCGCGTGGGGCATGAGGAGGCGCCGCTCGATCGCCATCCCCGCGCCCTCGTAGCGCCAGACGGGGAGCCCGGCCTCGAGGCGGAACTCGGCGAGATCGATGACCTGCGCGGCGCCGTCGTCGAGCCAGGGCTCCTGACCGCCCACCTGGTACACCCTGTCCTCCGCGGTGAAGATCCGGGTGGAGAGATCGCTGAGCATCATCGTGCGGCCCAAGGGAGCCGGCAGCGCGGAGATCAGCAGTCCATGGAAGCGGCGGGTCACCGCGCCGGAGACGGTGCCCGACGCGTAACCGCCGAGTCCGTTCGTGACGAGCCATTCCCGCGTGAGCGGGTCCGAGCCGCGCTCGGCGTCGTCCTGCGAGGTGGGGGCGGCGCCCCGGGACCAGACCATCCTCCGGCAGATCTCGTCAGCGTACATGCTTCTTGGGCTCCTCCGGGCGCGGATTGGCGCTCGTCTTCTCGGGCACCGGCGTCCCGACCACGGGGTGGAGGAGGATCGCCGCCTCGCCCGGGATGTGGACGCCGTCCTCGGTGATGACAGGTGGACTGCCTTGGCCCCCGTAGCGGGGGGACTCGCTGGACCACGACGTCTCCCAGCGGCGCCCCGGCGGCGGGGCGAAGAGCGGCTCCGGCAACGACCCTCGATGGATGTCCCGCCCGAGGTTGACGAGGAGCAGCCGGTCGTCGCCGTCGTCGCCGAAGTAGCGCAGGAGGAAGGCGTGGGCCGAGAGGACGGCCCCGTCGACGCCGCGCGGGCGCTGGGCCCGGATCACCGGGTCGCGCCGGCGGAGCGCGATGAGGTCCTCATGGAGGGCGTAGAGGGCGGCGTTGCGCTCGCGCTCTGAGAAATCGAGCTTGCAGCGCTCGAACGTCCGCGGGTCGCTCGGATCGTCGAGCTGCGCGCGGACCTCCGGCGCCGAGCAGGACGGGAACTGCTCGAGGAACTCCGCCCGGCCCTTGCGCACGAGCGGGGCGAGCTCGGGGTTGTGGTCCGCGAAGAAGAGGAACGGCGCCGAGGACCCGAACTCCTGCCCTTGAAAGAGCATGGGTGTCCCCGGGGCGAGGAGCAGGGCCGCCGACATCGCCCGGAGCTTGCCCGGGCTCACGATCTGACAGAGCCGCTCGCCTCGCGCGGTGTTGGCGACCTGATCGTGGTTCTCCAGGAAGAGGACGAACCGGGCCGGATCGACGCCGAGCGCCGGCGTCCCTCGCCGCTGCTTCTGCCAGTGATAGCGCTGCCCCTGGAAGAGGAACCCGTGCTTCAGGGCGGAGAGGAGCTCCTGGGACGAGCCCTCGTGATCGCTGTAATAGGCCTCGCTCCGGCCGGTGAGCGCCACCTTGGCGCTGTGGTGGAAATCGTCGTTCCAGATCGCGTCGAGCCCGTAGCCGCCCCGCTCGGCGGCGCGGATCAGCCACTCTTCCTGCGACTCGTTCTCGGCCACGAGGAACGTCTCCTTGCCCTTCGCCGCCTCCCGCACGCGGCGCGCGATGGCGGCGAGGATGTGGTCCTTCGAGCCATCGTAGATGTTCTGCGTCGCGTCGAGCCGGAGCCCGTCGAGGTGGAACTCGTCGATCCAGTAGCCGGCGTTGGCGATGAAGTACTCCCTCACCGCCTCGGATCGCGGGCCGTCGAAGTTGATCGCCGCTCCCCAGTCCGTCTTGTGACGATCGGTGAAGTAGTCCCGGGAGAACTGGCCGATGTAGTTGCCGTCCGGGCCGAGGTGGTTGTAGACGACATCGAGGATCACCGCGATCCCGGCGCGGTGCGCCGCGTCCACGAAGCGCCGGAGATCGTCCGGGCTGCCGTAGAGGCGCGTCGGCGCGAAGAGGTTCACGCCGTCGTACCCCCAGTTGAAGCGGCCGGGGACCTCGGCGATGGGGAGCAGCTCGATCAGGGAGATGCCGATCCGCGCGAGCTCCGGCAGCTCGCGGGCGGCGGACTCCCATGTGCCCTCCCGGGTGAACGTCCCGATGTGCATCTCGTAGACGACTTGCCCCTTCAGCGGGGCGCCCCGGAATGCCGCGTCGCTCCATGAGAACGCGCCGGGATCGATCACCTCGGAGGGCCCGTGCGGCCCCTCCGGCTGCGACCGCGAGGCGGGATCGGGAGTGAGCGCCTCGCCGTCGTCGAGCCGGAACCTGTAGCGGGTGCCGCTCGCCGCGGACGCGACGAGCCCCGCGAAATAACCGCCCTCCTCGGGCCGCAGCGGGGCGGCCCCGCCGCTCCCCGGCCCGGCCTCCAGGACGACCTCGACCTTGCGCCTGGCCGGCGCCCAGACACGGAAGTGGACCCCTTTCCCGACGAGCACCTCTGCGCCAACGGGCAACCGCCTCTCCGTCTTGAATTCCGGCATTGAAATGAATTCTAGGCGCAACACAGATGACGTCCAGCGCCGATCTGCACATGACGACGCTACCGCTGTCACTGCTCAGCTGTCGAGCGCAACGTGCCTTACGGAGCTGCCTGAGAGCGTTCAGGGGCAAACCGACATCGAGGTCAGCGCTGTCTGTGTGGCGAAATTGCGCGAGGTGACCTCGCTCTGAAGCTCGCGCGCCGCTGGGCTCCCTCCTTGCCCACGACGCGTGTTCGAGAACACGAAAGAGATAGAGCGAGACAGGAGTCGACCCATCGAGATGGGGAGAGGCCATGAAGTGGGCTTGACGACCGTGCGATGGAAGGCGATGAAGCGCGCTCTCCGCGGCTACGGGTGGGCGATGACGACGAGGGTGCGCGCGCGCCGGAGCACGCAGCGCAACGCGCGCTCCAGCGTCTCCGGGTCGAGCGCCGCGAAGCTCTCGTCGAGCACGACGACCTCGGCGCCCTGCAGCAGCGCGCGCGCCATGTAGAGCCGGCTCCGCTCGCCGTGCGAGAGCTGCCAGCCCGTCTCGCCCACCACCTGCTCCAGCCCCCCCGGCATCCGGCCGAGCAGCTCGCCGAGGCCGAGCTCGTGGCAGATCTCCTCGGCCTCCGCGAGGTCGTCGGGCCTCGGCGGCCAGCGCCTGCCCATCAGCAGATTGTACGCGAACGTCCCGGCGAGGACGTGGTTCTCGTGGAACTGCGGCGCCGCCGCCACGCGGCGCCGCCACGCCCCGGCGCCCAGCATGTGGCGGTCGAGCCCGTTCAGCAGCAGCAGCCCCGCGTCGGGCGCGCGCAGCCCCGAGAGCAGCGCGCTCAGCGTCGACTTCCCGCCGCCCGAGGGCCCCTCGAGCAGGATGCGGTCGCCCGCCGCGATCCGCACCGAGACGTCGACGACCGCGGGGCGCGCCCGTCCCTTGTGCCGGAACGACAGCTCGTGCGCCTCCAGGACCACAGCGCGGGCCTCGGCGTCCTCCGCGCGCGCGCGGGCCGGCGATCGCCCCGCGTCGGGGGGCAGCGGCGGCGGCGGCGGCCCGCCGCGGGCGGCCGCCTGGAACAGCGTGGAGACCTGCTCCCACGCGATCACCGCGCTGGCGAGGCTCGACAGGCCGCCCGACAGGCCCTGCAGCGCGCGGCTCGCGAGCAGGACGCCCCCCAGCGCCACCGCGTACGCCCCGGCGGAGCCGGTGCCCGCGAGGAACGGCGGCAGGAGGCCGATGATGCCCGCGATGAGCCAGCCGCGCGGCATCAGCGCGCCGATCTCGATCTGGCTCCGGTCGATGTCGCGCGACCGCAGCAGGTACTGGGCGAGCGCCTCGTCCTCGCCGTGGTGCCAGCGGCCGTGGCGCTCCTGGGCGAGGCGGGTCCGGTGGCCGACCAGGCGCTCGATGAGGTCGTGCGTCATCGCGAGCCGCGCGGCCGTCCAGCGCGCGCGCCGCCGGTAGAACCGCACGCAGAGCGCGACGACCAGGGCCGCCCAGGCGGCGAGCAGCAGCGCGTGGATCGCGCCCGCCGCGCCCTGGGCGAGCACGGCCGCCGCCGCCGCGAGCTCGAACGCCGACGCGACCGCCGCGACGCCGCCGCCCATCGCGAGCCCCTCGATCGCCTCGGACTCGATCACGCGGCCGAGGAAGCGGCCCGCGCCCTCGCTGCGCACCTCCTCGGCGTCGAGCGCGAGCGCGCCCGAGAGCAGGCGCTGCTTGACCAGCGCGCTCGAGTCGATCGCGACGAGGCCGGACAGCCACGCCATGAGCTGGCGCAGCGGCACGACCGTCGCGAGCAGCAGCGCGCCGGCGACGAGCCACCCCTCGTCGAGGTGGTCGTCGAGGATGCTGCGCCCCACGGTCATCCACACCAGGATCCAGAGCGTGTAGCCCGCCGCGTGGGCCGCGAGCAGGCCGAGGAGGCGGCGCGGGATCCGCGCGGCCATGGCCTGCCGCGCGAGAGTTGCGCCCGGCGGCAGGCGCAGGCTCCAGATGCCGTCGACGATCACGGGCCCGAGGCGCTCGTCGAGCAGGGCCCGCCGCGCGCGCGCGCGCCGCCGCGGCCGCACGGCCGCGCGCGCGAGGACGCGCTCGATCTCCGGGAGCACCTGCGCCTCGATCGGGCGGCAGATGCGGCCGGCGATCGCCTCGACCGGGACGCGCGCCGTGGAGCGGTCGGCGCGGAGCGCAGCGAGGTCCCGCCCCCTGCGCCCCACGACGGCGAGGAAGCGGGGCGCCCCGCCGTCGCGCAGCCACACGAGCGCGGGCGTGACGCGGAGGAGCGCCTCGCCGATCTCGTCGTAGCGCGCCGCGATCGGCTCCGCCTCGACGCCGAGGTACGCCGCGGCCTGATCGATCCACGCCCCGAGCGCGTCCGCGCTGCGGAGGTGCCCGGCGGCCGGGACGGGCGCCGCGACCGCGCGCGGGCCCAGGCCGCCCTGCGTCGCGAGCGCCTCGAGCGCGTCGCCGAGGCGCTCCGCCGGCCACTCGAGGGCGCCGAGCGAGTCGACCGCCTGGTCCGGCCGCGCTCCCCACCCAGGTTGCGGCCGCGCTCCCCACCCAGGTTGCGCCTCCGCCCCGTCCGGCCGGGCTTCCCACCCGGGTTGCGCCTCGGCGGTCACCTCCGCTGGCCCTCCGCTGGCGCTCCGCCGCCCTCCGCTGGCGCTCCGGCGCCCGCCCTCGCCGCCTCGGCGCCCTCGCCAGCCGCCTCGGCGATGCGCCCGCGCGCGACCTTCAGCCGGCGCCACTCGCCGCTCGACCAGAGCCCTCGCTGCACCGCTGCCTCGGCCTCGAGCAGCGCGCGGTAGCGCGAGCCGGGGCGCGCCGCGAGCTCGGACGGCGCCCCGTCCTCGACCACGCGCCCGCCGTCCACGACGAGCACCCGCTCGAACGATCGCGTCTCGCCGACGTCGTGGGTGACGCACAGGAGCGTCGCGCGCCGGAAGCGCCGCCGCGCCCGGGCGAGCAGCGCCCGGCGGCGCTCCCGGTCGAGGCCGCGGAACGGCTCGTCGAGGATCGCGAGCCGCGCCTCGCTCCGCAGCATCGCCCGGCCCAGGCGCAACCGCTGCCCCTCGCCGCCGGAGACGAGCCCTCCGCCCTCGCCGAGCAGGGTCTTCTGCCCCTCCGGCAGCCGCTCCAGCACCTCGCGCAGCTCGGCCTCCTCGACGACGGCGCCGAAGTCGGCCGCGTCGTCGGGCGCGCCGTAGCGGAGGTTGTCGAGGAACGATCGGTTCCAGATCTGGACCGCCGGGTCGACCCACGCGGTCTCCTCGCGCAGCGCGCGCACCCGCTCTCCGTCGAGGGGGCGGCCGTCGACGAGCACCCTGCCCTCGCTCGCCCGGTGCCAGCCGAGCAGGACCCCGACGAGGCTCGACTTCCCCGCGCCCGACGAGCCCACGATCGCCACGTGGCTGCCCGCCGCGATGTTCAGATCCACCCCGTCGAGGATCACGTGACCGGCCGCCTGGATGCGCACGCGCTCGAAGGCGATCGCGCAGCCCGAGCCGCCGGCGGCCCCTTGCGCGAGCGGCGCCGCTGCCGCGGGCGCGCGCACGGGGGCGCCGGCGCGCAGCTCCTCCGGCGCGCCGAGCGGCTCGAGCAAGCGCAGCGCCGTGTTGCGGTGCCCCGGGTACTGGAGCAGCGTGCTCGCGAGCGCCTGCCCGATGGAGGGCAGCGCGAGCGCCCAGTAGAAGAGCAGGAGAGCGCGCGAGAGGGCGCCCCCGCGGGCGAGGAAATCGCCGAGGATCCACGCGGCGAGCGCGAAGCCGATCAGCGCCTGCGCCCCGTCGACGGCGAGCGCGGCGCGGAGGAGCGCGCGGCCTGCGAGCGCCCACTCCCCGAGCAGCCCCGCGTGCTCGCGCCGCACGGCCCGCTCCGCCGCATGCGCCCGGATCGGCACGAGGCCGAGGAGCGCGTCGAGGTAGAAGCTCGTGAGCGCGCCGGCGTGGGTGCGGACGCGCAGGTCTCGCTCGACGAGGACGCGGTTCCCCGCGAACGGCAGCGCCAGCGCGAGCGCGGCGCCCGGCACGGCGAGGCGCGCGCTCCCGGGATCGATCCAGACGATCGCGGCCGTGGTCACCGCGAGATCGAGCGCCGAGCGCGCGATCTGGCCGCCGAACGCGGGCAGGCCGCGGAGCACGTGCAAGCTGTGGCCGCGCTGCGCCATGTCCGAGGCCGGGCGGCTCTGGAAGTAGCGATCGCCGATGCGCGGGATCTTCGCGAGGAACGCCATCCGCAGCCGGACCTCGAGGTGGCGCCCGAGCCGGATCATCCCCGAGGTCAGCGAGAGATCGAGGGCGAGCTCCACCGCGAGGAACGCCGCGAGGGCGACGAGGGCGGCGAGGCGCTGCTCGAACAGCGCGAGATCGTTCGAGATCTGGAGCAGGCCCCGGAAGAGGAGGCTCTCCAGCACCACCGTCGCGACGCTGAGCAAGAGCGCGCCGGCGAGCACGGCGGGTGTCAGCAGGCCGTCCTCGCGGATCATCCGGAGGAGCGCGCGCGCAGGCGGGATCTCGCGCTCCGCGAGGGCGGCCGCGAGGTCGGGGGGGAGGCGCGCCTCGCCGCGAGCCGCCTCGCCGCGAGCCGCCTCGCCGCCGCCGCGAGCAGCCGCCTCGGCGTGCGCCGGGGGCTCGGGGGCGGAGGCGCCCGGCGCGCCGTCGCGGCCTGCCGGCGCGCGGGCGAAGCTGAGCGGCCGCCGCCCGCGGATCCGCACGAGCACGGCGCCCCGCGTGAGGACCATCTCCTCCCCGGACGGGTCGGCCGGCCCCGGACGCGCCGTCCAGAAGCCGGGCGGGATCATCTCCTCCCGGGAGGCCTCGGCGTCTCGGTCGAGCAGCGCGCCCAGCACGCGCGCGGCCTCGCGCCCGCGCCCGAGGCCGCCGGAGCGCACGAGCGACGTGACCAGGCGCGCGCCGGCGTCGAGCGCGGCGATCGCTCGCCAGTCCCGGTCCGACAGCGCCGCCTCGATCGACCGCGTCCCTGCGCCGAGCCACGCGAGCCGGCGCCCGAGCGGCCGCGTGAACCCGTCGCTCGCGGCCCACGCGCGGAAGTCCGCCGCGGACAGGGGCAGCTCGTGCTGGTAGAGCTCGGCCTCGAGCTGCCGTCGCGTGACCCAGCGCCGCCCCGTGCCCGGGTCCATGATCTGCGCGAGGCCGCCGTGCCGGCGCCAGATCACGACGATGTGGAGCGGCCCGGTCGACTGCCGCACGATCGCCAGGGCGGGCAGCGCCTGCGCCTCGTCGAGGAGCACGTGCTCCGGCGGCACGAGGATCTGCTGGGCCACGAGCCCGAGCTGCTCCGCGAGGTCTTCGAGGGTGTCGATGGAGGTGCCGTCGACGTCGGTCTGGCAGGCCTCGCGCAGGCGCCCGTAGCTCACGCCGACGCCGAAGCCCTCGAGCACGCACTTGAGCGTGGCGGGCCCGCAATCCATCGCCGACGTCTGCACGACCTCCGGCGCGAGGAGCCTCCGCCTCGGGCTCGGCGGCCGGCGGCGGGGATCGGCGCTCGCTCGCTCCGATGCGGATCGTGGATCGGCGCCCGCCGTCCCCAGGCTCACCCGTCCGCTCCGCCGCGGACCCTCACGATCTGCCCTGCTGCCCGCAGCACGAGCGACGCCGGCGAGACGCGCTCCATCTCGATGACGACGTTGCCGGGCAGCCCGTGCTGCATGGGGATCGGCGACGCGGGATCGGGGCGCACGCCGAGCTCCACGCGGATGCGGCCCTCCTGCGCCTCGCTGGCGACGCGCTCGACGGTGGTGGCCAGCGTGCCGTATTCGGTCCAGGGGAACGCGTCGAGGCGCAGGCGCCCCGCCTGCCCCGCGCGGATCCGCCCGACGGAGGAGGGCGGGAACTCCGCGATCACCCTGAGCTCGCCGGGCGGGACGACGGCGGCCACGACGTCCCCTTCACGCACGAAGGAGCCGGCCCGCAGCACCGTGATTTCACCGACCCGCCCGGCGATCGGCGAGCGGATCTTGCGCCGCTCGATCTCGGCGAGCAGCCCCGCGATCGTCGCCTCCAGCACGAGCCGCTCCCCCTCCAGCGAGGCCGCCTCGCGGTCGAGCCGCGCGAGCTCGGCCTGCTGCTCGCTCTGTCCGGTGCGTCGCTCGACGCCGGCCCGCGCGGCGGCGCGGTCGAGCGCCTCGGTCGCCGAGCGCCGCGACAGCGCCTCGGCCGCGAGCCGCGCCGCCTCGGCCTCGGACACGAGCCCGTCCTGCCGCAGGCGCACGGCCCGCGCCGCCTCGAGCTCCTGGAAGCGCGCGCCCGCCTCCGCCTCCTTGAGCCGCGCCTTCGCCTCGTCGATGCGGGCGCGCGCCGCCTCCGCCCCGTCGCGCAGCGCCCGCGAGCGCGCCGCGATCTCGGCCTGGAGCGGCCCCATCTGCCCCGCGATGGCCGAGAGCCGGGCCTGCTTGTCGTCCATGTCGCGGCGGAGCGGCTCCACGTCGAGCTCGACGAGGACGTCGCCCGCGGCGACCTCGGCCCCGAGGAGGTCCAGGCGGACGGCGGCGACCCTCCCGCCGAGGGGCGCCTCGACGCGGTGGGCCGCCTGCCCCACCTCGAGGCGCGCGCTCACGCTCGCCTCGTACTGCCCGACGCGCGCGAGGAAGAACCACGCGAGCCAGCCTCCGAGCAGGAGCGCGCCGATCGCGGCGCCGACGATCGAGCCGCGATGGCCGTCGGTCGCGATCGCGTGGATCGAGCGTGAGAACCCGGCGGGCATGAGGGGTCGCGCCAAGGTACACGAGCGAAGGATGCGCAGGAAGTCGCACCCATCGCCCGGGTAAAGGCGATGAGCCTCCCAAAACTTCACGTGCAGCGCGGACCGATTGAATGAATGCTCTCCCCTGCGGCTCCGCCGCAAGGCAGTCATTCCATTTGGATTGGAGGTCCCCCATGGCTGATATCGATCGTGATGGCGAGCAGAACGAGCAAACGGAGCAGGCGGAAACGGTGCCCTTCTTCGCTCGCTACCTGGAAGATCAGAAGCGCATCCGGACCGGCGTCAAAGCCGGCGGCATCTACCAGACCCTCAAGTACCCGTCGGACAGGGATGAGAACGTCACCATGAAGTACCCCTCCGACGGCGACGAAGATCTGGCCCTGAAGTGAACCGCGAACGCCGCGCGGCGGGTAACCGCCCGCGGCCGAGCGGAACCCACCGAAATCGCCCGCAACATCCCGTAGCCCCGTAATCCGTAACAACACGCGACTACGCGACCACGCGACCACGCGACCACGCGACCACGCGTAACCAAGCTCAACACGATTCAACACCTTTGAGCGCCCGAGATTGAAAGATCGCCGCAACAGCGGAATCACAGCATCACGGGATGGCGGAATTGCGACATCGAGCCGCTGCAATTGTGCTGAAAAGCGCCGAAGATCGCGCTCGGGCTTGCGCCCCCGCCTGGCTGCTCGCTATGTTAGCCCTCTTGCCCTCGGCGGCTCCGTCGCCGCGGCAACGCAACCATCTGGAGGTATCCCATGGCCGATATCGACAACCGTGAGCCCGAGCAGCAGGAGCAGAAGGACGACGCCGAGGCGGTGCCGTTCTTCGCTCGCTTCCTGGAGGATCAGAAGCGCGTCCGTACCGGCGTCAAGGCCGGCAGGCCGCCCTTCCAGACGCTGAAGTACCCGTCGGACCAGGAGGACGGCGGGGGCGGCGGGAAGGACCCCATCTACACCACGCTGAAGTACCCTTCGGACGGCGACGAGACCTGAGCACCGCATGGACCGCCCGCGCCCGTGCGAGAGAGGCACCCTGACGTGACGATGGCGAGCGCGAGCGTCCTCCTGGTCTCGCACTCACAGGACGACTTCGGGATCGGGCGCGTGGCGGAGGCGCTGCGAAGGCGCGGCGCTCGCCCCGTCCGCCTGGACGTCGACCGGTTCCCTCGCGACATCACGCTCTCGACGGCGCTCGGGCCGGGCGGCGTGCGCCGCCGCTTGGAGGACGCCGGGGCCGAGATCGGCGGAGACGAGATCTCCGCGGTCTGGCTCCGGCGCCTCTGGGCGCCGAACCTCGGCGAGGGCATCCCCGAGGCGTACCGCGGCGCGTGCGTGCGCGAGTCGATGGCGGCGCTGACCGGCTGGCTGCGCGGGCTCCCCGCGCGGCGCTGGATCAACGAGCCCGCGGCCGAGGAGCGCGCCCAGGACAAGCTGCGCCAGCTCGCGGCGGCGGCGTCGGTCGGCCTTCGCATCCCCGAGACGGTGGTGACGAACGACCCGGCCGAGGTCCGCGGCCTCTTCGCGCGCCTCGGGGGGAACGTGGTCGCCAAGATGCTCACGCCCTTCTCGACAAGCCTCTCCGGCGGCGCGCCGTTCGTCTTCACGCACGCCGTCGCGGAGGCCGACCTCGACGCCCTCGCGGGGCTGCGCCAGAGCCCCATGATCTTCCAGGAGCGCATCCCCAAGGCGCGCGAGCTGCGCGTCGCCTGCGTCGACGGCCGGTGCTTCCCGGGCGCGCTCGACGCGACCCGCTACGAGTCGGTCGCTGTCGACTGGCGCCACCCGGACGTGAGCGAGATCGGCATCGGGTGGGAGCCGGACGCCCTCCCGCGCGACGTCGAAGCGCAGCTCGGCGCGCTCCTCCGCGCCCTCGGGCTGGTCTTCGGGGCCGTCGACCTCATCCGGACGCCGGACGGAGAGCACGTCTTTCTCGAAGTGAACCCCGCCGGCGAGTGGGGCATGCTGGAGCGGGATCTCGGGCTGCCGATCGCCGATGCGCTGGCGGAGGCGCTGCTCGCTCCGACGGAGAACCGGTGACAGTCCTCATCATCACGCACAGCGAAGACAACGAGTGCATCGACCGCGTCGCCGCCGCGATCGCCAGGCTGGGCGGCCAGGCCTTCCGCTTCGACACCGACGCCTACCCGGCGGGAGCGCGGCTCTCGCTCTCGTCGGGGGACGGCGCGGGCCGCTCCACGCTGACCACCCGGGACGGCGCGCTCGACCTCGGCGACGTGACCGCCGTCTGGTATCGCCGGGTCGCCTACGGCGCCAGGCTGCCCTCGTCGATGGATCCGCAGCTCCGGAGCGCGTCGATCCAGGAGGCGAAGCAGACCGCGGAGGGCATGCTCGCGGCGTTCCGCGTCCCGCAGGTCGACCCCTTGCCGGCGGTGCGCTTCGCGTCGAACAAGCAGGTGCAGCTCGACATCGCGCGCGAGGTCGGCCTCGACACGCCGCGCACGCTCACGACCAACGACGCGGACGCGGCGCGGGCCTTCGCCGCGACCTGCCCGGGCGGGGTGATCGCCAAGATGCTCTCGTCGTTCGCCGTCTACCGCGACGGCGAGGAGCACGTGGTCTTCACGAACGCCCTCGAGGCCAAGGACCTCGCGGACATGCGGGGGCTCTCGCTCTGCCCGATGACCTTCCAGGAGAACATCCCGAAGGCGCGCGAGCTGCGGGTCACGGTCGTGGGCGAGCGCGTCTTCACGGCCTCGGTCGACTCGCAGGCGGCGCCCGGCGCCGAGGTCGACTGGCGCCGGCAGGGGATCGAGCTCATCGACGCCTGGCGCAAGGACACGCTCCCGCCCGACGTCGAGACGGGCGTGCTCCGGCTGATGGATCAGCTCGGCCTCAACTACGGCGCGATCGACATCCTCCGCACGCCGGACGGCCGGTACGTCTTCCTCGAGGTCAACCCGTCCGGCGAGTTCTTCTGGCTGGAGCGGAACCCCGGGCTGCCGATCAGCGAGGCGCTCGCCGAGGTCCTGCTGGGCAAGGCGCCGCGGCGCGGCTCGTGGAGCGCCTTCCTCCACACGCCCGCGACGCAGCCCCGCTGAGGCGGCGGCGCAGCGCCGCTGAGCGGACGCTCGGTGCCGCCCGCCCGCCCGCCTGCCTCTTCCAGCACGACACGACCTGCCGCTCCCTCATCGGACGGACGGGCGCCGCGCAACGCGCCCCGGCGCCGCGCGGTGCGGCTTGACAACGCCCGGAGGTTCCGCACTTGCTATCCGTTCAGGGGAGGGCACCGCCCCCTGCGCCCGGCAAGCGATCTCGTGAAGATCCTAGAGCTCCACCTCCTCGCGTTCGGCCCCTTCACGGATCTCCGGCTCGACTTCTCCTCGCCGTCGCCGGGCCTCCACGTCGTCTACGGCCCCAACGAGGCCGGGAAGAGCACCGCGCTCCGGGCGATCCGCGGCCTGCTCTACGGCATCCCGCACATCACGCCCGACGCCCACTTGCACCACAACACCGATCTCCGCGTCGGCGGCCGGCTCGCGGGCAGGGGCGACGCCGCGCTCGCGCTCGTCCGCCGCAAGGGGCGCGTGAAGACGCTCCGCGACCCGGACGACAACCCCCTCGACGACGCCGCGCTCGCGCCGGTGCTCGGCGGCGTGACGGAGGAGCTCTTCCGGACCTCCTTCGGGCTCACCCACGAGACGCTCCGCCAGGGCGCCGAGGCCCTGCTCCAGGGCAAGGGCGACGTCGGTCAGAGCCTGTTCGGCGCGGGGCTCGGCGGGCCGGGGCTGCATCAGCTGCTCGCCACGCTGCGCCAGGAGGCGGACGAGATCTTCACGCCCCAGGCGAGGACCCGCCCCCTCAACGAGGCGATCAAGGCCTTCGAAGCGGCCCGCAACGGGGCCAGGAGCGCCGCTCACCCGCCCGCGGACTGGACGCGCAAGCGGCAGGAGATCGACGAGCAGCGGGCCGAGCAGGAGCGCGTCGACGCGGAGCTGCGCGCGCTCCGGTCGACCGACAAGCGGCTCCGGCGCGCGCTCCGGGTGCTCCCGCTGCTGGAGGCGCGGCGCGCGATCCTCGGCCGGCGCGCCGCCCTCGGCCACGTCGTCCTGCTGCCCGAGAGCGCGCAGCGCGACCGCGAGGACGCCCAGGATCGCGCCGCCGACGCGAGCGCCCAGGCCTCGCGGCTCCGCGCCGACATCGCGGAGCTCGAGGCCCGCCACGCCGCGCTGGAGGTCCCCGCGTCGCTCGCCGACCTCGACGCGGGGGCGATCGACGGCCTCGTGACCCGGCTCGGGAGCCACCGCAAGGCCGCCGTCGACCTGCCGCGCGTCCGGGCGGAGCTCCACGGCGTCGAGGAGGACGCGCGCGCGATCCTCCGCAGGCTCGGGCGGGACGCCTCGCTCGCCGGCGGCGACGACCCCGAGCGGCTGGAGGCGATGCGCGTCGACGTCGCGACCGAGGCGCGCATCAAGAAGCTCGCCCGCGAGCGCGGCGCCGCCGAGGCCAAGCCGCGCGAGGTGGAGCGGCTGCTCTCCGCGCACCGCGCGCGGCGCGACGCCTGCGCGCGCAGGCTGGCCGAGCTGCCGCCGGGCGAGGACCCCGCCCCGCTCCGCGGCGCGCTCTCCCGCGCGCAGAAGCAGGGCGACCTCGAGCACCGCCTCCGCGAGGCCGCCGCCGCCGCGGCGCAGCTCTCCCGCGACGCCGACGCGCAGCGCGATCGGCTCGGCCTCGCGGCAGCGCGGCGGGCGCGCCTCGACGCGGGCGATGCGCCCGGAGGCCGGCCGCTCTCCGCGGCCGAGGCGAGCGCCCTGCCCGTCCCGCTCCCCGAGACGGTCGACCAGGCGGCCGCGCAGTGGGGCGCGCTCGCCCGGGAGCGCGAGCGGCTCGGCGAGCGCGCCGCCGAGATCGAGGCGCGCCTCCGCGAGAGCGCCCGCGAGATCGACGCGCTCCAGCGCGCCGGCGCCGTCCCCACGGAGACCGACCTCGCGGAGGCGCGCGAGCGCCGGGACGCCGCCTTCAAGGCGCTGGTGCGCGCCCTCCAGGCGAAGGCGGGCGCCCGCGCGGCGGCCGCGTCGATCCACACCGCCTCGCTCTTCGACCTCGGCGCGGACGCGCCCGCCTCGCCCGGGGGGCGGCGCAGGCCGTCGCTCGCCGCGCGCGACGATCCGCCGGCCGCCCGGGGGAAGCCCGACGACTACGCCGACCTGGTCCGCGCCGCCGACGCCCTCGCCGATCGGCTGCGCCGCGAGGCCGACCGGGTCGCCCGCCTGGCGCGGCTGCTCGCGGACGAGGCGCGTGCCCAGGCCGACCAGGCGCAGCTCGCCGCGGAGCGCGCCGCGCTGGCGCGCCGGGCCGAGGAGGCCGAGGCCGCGTGGCTCGAGCTGTGGCGGCCCGCGGGCGTCGCCCCGCGCTCCCCCGAGGAGATGCGCGGCTGGCTCGGCCGCTACGCGGCCTTGACCGCCACGGTCGACCGGCTGCGCGCCGCGGAGGCCGAGGCCGCGGCGCTGCGGGCCCGGATGCAGGCGCACGCCGCCGAGCTCCACGCGGCGCTCCAGGGCGCCCGCGCCGCGCCGGGCGCCTCGCGCGGTGACGCGGCCGGCGCGAGCTCGCGCGGCGACGCTGCCGGGGCGCCGGAGGACGCGCCGGCGCGCCTCCCGGCGCTCGTCGAGGCCGCGGAGCAGGAGCTCGCGGCCATCGAGGGCGCGGCCCGCGAGCGCAAGGAGCTCCTGCGGGAGCGCAAGGAGCTCGAGCGCGAGATCGAGGACCTCGAGCGCGAGCAGGCGCAGCACACGCGGGCGCTCGAGGCGTGGCGGGCCGAGTGGGCCGAGGGCGTGCGGCCGCTCGGCCTGCCCGGCGACGCCTCCGCGGACGAGGCCACGGCGATCCTCGACGAGCTCGGCGCGCTGTTCCGCAAGGCGGACAGCGCCGCCCACGAGCGCCGCCGGGTGCGCGGCATGGAGCGCGACGCCCGGACCTTCGGGGCCGACGTCGCGGAGCTCGCGTCCCGGCACGCGCCGGATCTCGCCCCGCTGCCGGCGGATCAGGCCGCCGATCAGCTGATCAAGCGCCACCACAAGGCGCGCGCCGACCTCCGCGAGCGCGGCGAGATCGCGCGGAGCCTGGCCGACAAGCGCCGCGAGCTGGATCAGCAGGACGCGCGCCGCGCGGCCGCCGAGGCGCGCCTCGCCAAGCTCTTCGAGGCGGCGGGCGTCCCGCGCGGCGGTGACGACGCCGACGACGTCGCCGCGCTCTCCCTGGCGGAGGAGCGCTCGCGCGAGGCGCGCCGGCTCGACCGCGAGCTCGTCGAGAACGAGGGCAAGCTCCTCGAGGCGGGCGAGGGCGCGGGCATCGCCGCGCTCGAGCAGGAGACCGCCGGGGTGGAGCGGGACGCGCTCGCGCTCGAGCTCGACCGGGCGGAGGAGCGCCTCTCGGCGCTCGAGGACGAGCGGCGCCGGATCGACAGGGCGCTCGGGAGCCTGGAGCAGGAGCGCGAGCACCTCCGGGCGACGGTGGGCGCCGCGGAGGCCGCCGCGGAGGCGCAGATCTGCCTCTCGCACCTGCGCGGCGAGGTGCGCCGCTACGTGCGGGCGCGCCTCGCCGCGGTGCTGCTCGAGCGCGAGATCGAGCGCTACCGCGAGCGCAACCAGGGCCCGATCCTGGCGCGCGCGAGCGCGCTCTTCCACCGCCTGACGCTGGGCGCCTTCGCCGGCCTCCGGGTGGGGTACGACGAGAGCGAGCAGGCGATCCTCCGCTGCGTCCGCGCGGCGGCGTCCGGCGCGGGGGTCGGCGGGGCAGCGGCCGCGAGGGCGCCCGCGCCGGACGGCGCGGCGGAGCCCGCGAAGGCGCCCGCGGACGCAGCGGTAGAGCCCGCGAACGCGCCGGCGAATGCAGCGGCGGAGCCCGCGAAGGCGCCCGCGGACGCAGCGGCGGAGCCCGCGAGGGCGCCGGTGCAGCGCGAGGTCGACGTGACGGGCCTGAGCGACGGCACGCGCGACCAGCTCTACCTCGCGCTGCGCCTCGCGAGCCTCGAGCACCACGCGCGGACGGGCGAGCCGATGCCGCTCATCCTGGACGACATCCTGATCCACTTCGACGACGACCGCGCCCGGGCTGCCCTCGCGGTGCTCGGCGAGCTCGCGGGGACGACGCAGGTGCTGTTCTTCACGCACCACGCGCGGCTCTGCGAGCTCGCGCGCGAGGCGGTGCCGGCCGACGTGCTCCGCGAGCACCGCCTGCGGTAGCAAGGCCGGTCACCGCGATGGGCTATCCTGGGCGGGATGACGGTCCAGGAGCTCCACGTCGCGGGATACCGCTCGATCCGCGAGCTGACCCTCCCCCTCGCGCAGGTCAACGTCATCGTCGGACCGAACGGCGTCGGCAAGACCAACCTCTATCGCACCATGGTGCTGCTCGGCTCCGCGGCGAGCGGGACCTTTGCGCGCACGCTGGCCGAGGAGGGGGGGATGCCCTCGGTGCTCTGGGCCGGCCAGCGCAGCAAAGGCCCGGTGCGGATGACGCTGCGGGTGCGGCTGGATCAGCTCGTCTACGAGCTCCAGTGCGGGCTGACGCCGCCGCCGGGAGGGCCGTTCGAGCTGGACCCGGACATCAAGGAAGAGAACCTCTGGCTGCTCGACAAGCGCCGCCGCCTGCCGATGCTGGAGCGGGCCGCGGGCTCGGCCTTCGCGCGCGACGCGGACGGCCACCGCGTGACCTTTCCCTTCTCGCTCTGGGGCTCGGAGTCGGTGCTGGCGCAGGTGGTGGAGCCGCACCGCTTTCCGTTGCTCTCGGTGGTGCGGCAACAGCTGATGAACTTCCGGTTCTATCACCACTTCCGCACCGACTCCGGCGCGCCGTTGCGGGTCGAGCAGGTCGGGGTGCGGACGCCTGTGCTCAGCACCGATGGCCACGATCTGGCCGCGGCGCTGGCGACGATCCTCGATATCGGCGACAGGGTCGCCTTGAAGGACGCCGTCTCCAGCGCGTTCCCTGGCGCGTCCCTCGAGGTCTCCTCGACGCAGGGGCGGTTCCGCGTCGAGCTCCGGTTGCCAGGGATGTCGCGGCCGCTCGACGCCCGCGAGTTCTCGGACGGCACGGCGCGCTATCTCTGCCTCCTGGCGGCGCTGCTGAGCCCGAGGCCTCCGCTGCTGATGGCGCTGAACGAGCCGGAGACGAGCCTGCATCCGGATCTGCTCGGGCCCCTCGGGGATCTCCTTGTGCACGCGGCATCCCGGAGCCAGCTGTGGATCACGACGCACTCCCGCCCGCTGGCGGAGCGGATCCGGAAGGCGACGCCCTGCCGGCTCATCGAGCTTGGCAAGGAGGGTGGAGAGACGGTGCTGGCGAGCGGCGCGGCGGAGGACGAATGACGTCCGCCATCAACGACAGAGGTCTCCTCGTGTTCATTCGATGATCCATCGAAGCACGGGACCGGCGACGACGACGAAGGCCACCTGGCCCGGAAGCACAGGACTCTCCCCGCCGAGCCACTGCACATGGGCGCTCGTCGACCAGCCCAGCGGCCCTGCGAAGTACGAGTTGACCTGCGCATGCCCGCCTATCGCCACCCCGGCGACGCGCCCGCACAAGGCGGCGCCGCACGACGGCATGTCGAAGAGCCCGACCGATGGCCCCAGACTGAAATTGCCTTCGTCCCACGCAACGCCGACGTCGAGTGACGTCTGATTGTAGACACCGAGCCCGCCGTGCTGGGGCCCCAGGTGGATGGTGCACAGGTCGTGGACCGTGAACACGAAGTCTCGCTCGAAGCGCCACGATATCGCCGCTTGTGGACCCACCGAGGGGCGATAATCGTCGCCGATCTCAATCCACCCGATGCTCGCACCGGCGCTGATCTCGGGAGCTCCTGCGCGCGCCGGTGCGGCGAGGAGCGGGAGGACGACCACGACCGCCCATGGGATCTTCTGCCAGCTTCTCGTGCCCATGGTACCTCCCCTTTCCCCAGCGGACGAGCGACGCGACGACGCGAGCCGTCCTACTGATGGTGAAATTGGACGTCAACCGGGATTCCCGCGGTGAACGCCCACGGTTCAGGGCGTGATCCGGGAAGCGCCGGCGTCGCCGTCTCCGAGGTGGCCGCCGGCGATACGCTCACTCCGGACACGGCCCGGCGCACCCCTCACCGCCGCAGTCGACGCCGGCCTCGTCGCCGTTCTTCACGCCGTCCGTGCAGGTGGGCGCCTCGCAGGCGCCGGCCCAGCACACGCCGCTCTTGCAGTCCGCGCCGGTCTGGCAGCCCCGGCCCGGCTCGCAGCGCGGGCAATACAGCTTGCCGCAGTCGACGCCGGACTCGCGGCCGTTCTTCACCCCGTCGCTGCAGGTCGGGATCATGCAGCTCTCGTTCGTGCACACGCCGCTCATGCAGTCCGTGGCCGCGCGGCAGCGGTCCCCCGCCTGGCACGGCCGGCACGGGCCACCGCAGTTGAAGCCGGTCTCTCCGAGGCCGACGTCTTGCTCGTCGTTCTCGCAGTGCCCCGGAACGCACCGGACGCCATCACACGCGAGCCCGCCGGGACAGCGCAGAGACGCGTCGGTGTCGACACACTGCACGCAGGCGCCTTCATGGCACCGCCCCTCGCCCGAGGCGGGGCACGTGACTTCGTTCAAGAGGAGGTGCTGCGGCTCATCGACCGCGCAGAAGTCGAGGGTGCACTGGTTGCCATCATCGTAGATGTCCTGGGCCGCCGCGCTGACCACGCGGCCGTCGGCTGTACACTCCTCGATCTTGCAGTCGCCGCGGAGCTGCGACTCGAGCGCGCCCTTGTGGATCTCCAACGCGCACGCGCCGTCCACGCACCGCCCCGCGCCGCACCGCGGGTCCGGCGGGCCAGGGCACTCCGCGTCGCTCTCGCAGCCGCCGGGCGGCACCCCGGGGCACTCCGCGCCGCTCTCACAGCCGCCGGGCGGCACGGGCACCCCGGAGCACCTCTCGGTGCCCTCCTCGGTGCCCTCCGCGCACTCGTCGCAGGTGAGGCACTCCTTGAAACACTCCGAGCCCTGCTCGCCGCGCGAGCCCTCCTCGCCGCGCGCGCAGCAGATGACCTTGCCCGGGTCGCCGCACACGCAGCGCTCATCGACGCAGACCGTGCCCGGCACGTACTGGTGGTCCGACTCGCAGTCATCCGTGACCGCGCAGTCTCCGCCCATATAGGGCACGTCACCACATGCGAAGAACGTCGCTGGGCCGATGAGAAGAATGGAACCAACAAACCAAGGCGCGATGGGCCTACCCATGCTCCAGTCCTCCGGCACGAGGCTGAGGCGCGGCACCCTGGCGGCCCCAATCCGCCGGGGTGTCGTTTGCCTGTCATCCGAGGCGCGCACTATGCCGCGTCGGGCCCGCGGCCGTCACGCAAGTTTTCGCCAGAATGCGCCGCTGGCGAGGCAGCCTTCCCGCAGGGCAGGCGCGCTGTCGAAGGGAGGAAAAACGGTGCTCGTCAACGGAAAGCCGGTGACGGACGCCGTGTTCTCCGCCGGGCCGCGAGGAGGGGACGTCCGTGGCCGTGCGCCCCTGCTCACCGGGTCGCGTCGCGTCGCGCCGGGACGCTTCGCCTCCGGCTCACGAGGCGAACAGCCAGGCGATGCTCGCCGCGCCGGCCAGGAACAGCGCCGCCGTGAAGATCAGGATCGCCGTCCGGTCGGGGCGGTACTCCCCGCGATCGATGGCGCGAGCGACGCGCAGGTAACGCATCGCGGCCCACGCGATGAGCGCCATCCCGAGCACGACCATCCCCGCGCCGACGCCCACGACCTCGCGCAGCAACGACCGCGGCCCTCCCGGCGCGGCCGGCGGCCCCGCCTCCAGGAAGTAGAGGCTGACCCGGTTGAGCGTGATGCCGAAGCCGAGCAGCGCGATCGCCGTGCGCACGTAGGCGAGGTGCGTCCGCTCGTTGGCCAGGTGCTCCCTCGCGTAGGCCTCCGTGCGCTTCACGCTCTCCTCGCCCGGCATGCTGGCTCGCCCTCCTCGTCGCGCGGCGCCCGCTTCAGCGTCGGCCGTACCGATCGTCGAACCACGGGTACGCCGTGTTCGAGTAGCCGCGGACCTCCCAGAACCCCGGCTGATCGGCCGCGGTGAACGTGATCCGCCGGATCCACTTCGCGCCCTTCCAGGAGTAGAGCTGCGGCGTGATCATCCGCACCGGGCCCCCGTGCTCGCGCGGCAGCGGCTTGCCCTCCCAGGTGTGGACGAGCAGCACGTCGGGCAGCATGGCCTCCTCGAGCGGCAGGTTCGTCGTGTAGGGGGTCTGCGTGCCGGGCGCGATGTCGCTCGCCTCGATCAGCACGAAGCGCGCGTCCGCGAGCGGGCGCGCGCGCTCCGCGAGGGCGGCGAACCGGACGCCGATCCAGTGGTTGTCCAGGCGGCTCCAGGTGGTCACGCAGTGGAAGTCGGACACGTCGAGCGTCTGCGGCAGCGCCATGAACTCTTCCCAGGAGTAGGTCCGCGGCGCCTCGCAGAGCCCGTCGATCTCGAGCTGCCAGCGGTCGGTCGGGATGTCCGGGGTATCGCCGAGATCGAGCACCGGCCAGCTCGTCACCTCGCGCTGCCCGACCGGCAGCCTCGGCATCCCGTGCCGGTTCGGCGGCCCGCTGCCCATCGGCGCGAGCCCG
Source organism: Sorangium sp. So ce327 (assembly GCF_051530205.1). Classification (NCBI taxonomy): domain Bacteria; kingdom Pseudomonadati; phylum Myxococcota; order Polyangiales; family Polyangiaceae; genus Sorangium; species Sorangium sp. So ce327. The sequence continues at coordinate 10,482,369 of NZ_CP150330.1, forward strand.
TCGAAGGCGCCCTTGCCGCGCGCCGCCTGCCGCGCGGCGAACGCCTGCTTGCGCTCGATCAACGACCTCGCCCGCCGCCCCGCGTCGTCCCCCATGACGTGACCATGGCGAGAGCTCTGGACGCCTGCAAGAGCGAGCTCATCCGACCTTGCGGCCCGAGAGCTCCACGGAGGCGGCATCCACCGACACCGACGTCGGCGGGCCGAACTTCTTGACCTGAACGGTCACGAGGAGGGCCGGCGTGTCGTCGAGCACGCGCTCGATGATGCGCTCGGCGAGCGTCTCGAGCAGCTTGTACGACGCGCTCGTGCCCGATTCGACGACGAGGCTCGCGAGCCTGTCGTAATCGAAGACGCGCGCGCGCGTGTCCGCTCGAGGCAACAGCGAGACCGGGAGCTCCACCTCCAGGCACACGACGAAATCCTGGGGCAGGTCGCGCTCGGCGCGAGACACGCCGTGCTTGGCGCGAAAGCGGATGCCGTCAAGGCGGATCCGGTACGTCTGGATCGCGGACTCCATCGGCGCCCCCTAGCACGCCTTCCGGCCGGCTTCCGCCGCAAGAATGCCAGGCAGCAGGCTCGCCCGCTCGCCGCGGCCCTCCCGGCGCGCGGCGGCCGTCTCGGCGGCGCGGGCGGCCTTCCCGGCGCGACCGCCCCCGAGGCGCGCGGCTCCTCCGCGCCACGTGCGTCAGAGGAGAGGCCGCTTGAAGCACACGGCTTCGATCTTCGCGGTCATCTCGCTGCGCAGGAACTGCACCGGCTCCCAGCCTTCCTGCCCGAACCGCTTGAGGACCGGGTTCCATCCGGACGTGGTGGTCACCTCGATCACCTGACTGTCGCTGACGCGCGCGGTCTCCACGTCCACGCATCGAATCTCCCACCGGGGCGGATCGGTCCCCGCCTGCACCGGCGGCACCAGGAAGCGCGGCGCGACGTACGACGCGGAGCAACCGAAAAGAAATGCGACGGCGATGGCTGTCCCGGAGCTGAGCTTCGGCATGAGCGGTCCTTTCCTGCGGGGTCGACTCGCGAAGGCGTATCGACGCTTCGTGCGCCACGTCAACTGGGAACGGCGCGCGCGCCGGCGCGGAGCGCGCCGGCCCCTCGGCCGTCACCGGCGCGCGTCCGGGGCGTCCAGCCACGTCCGCTGGAACCGCTTCCCCTTCCTCCGCGTACTCATCCAGGGGCACAACCTCGCCTCGAAGGAGCGGCGCCGATGATGCTCGCTGGACACCTCGATGATCCGTTGGAGGACGCGCTCCTCGCCCGCGCGGGACGGGCGCGCGACGCCGAGGTCGAAGCGCACCTCGGCGCCTGCAGCGACTGCGCGCGCCGGCTCGCCGACGCGGAGGCCGCCGTCGCGGCCGTCGCCCTGGCGCTGCCGCCGGTCCCGGCGGAGGGCCGCCTGCGCGCGCGGCTCTTCGCCTCGGTGGATCGCCTGGAGCGGTTCACCCCGATGGCGCCGCGCCTCGCCGCCCTCACCGACGTCGCGCCGGACGACGCCCGGCGCGCCCTCCACGCGCTGTCCGAGCCGGAGACGATGAACGCCGTGCTGCCGGGCATGCGCGTCCTGCCGCTCGCGACCGGCCCGCGCCGAGCGACCACGAGCGCGATCCTCGTCTGCCTCGAGCCGGGCGGGAGCATCCCGCGCCACCGTCACCTGGGCGACGAGCGCATCCTCGTCTTCGAGGGCGCCTTCGCCGTGGACGACGGGCGCGTCGTCCGCGCCGGGGAGGAGCTCCACAGCCCCGCCGGCTCGATCCACGCCATCCCGACCGTCGTCGGCGACGCGCCGTGCCTGTGCGCGATCGTCGGCGAGGGCGGCATCGAGGTGGCGCTTTGATCGCCGCGAGCACCGGGCCCGCGCCCGCTCACGAGGCGCCGCCGGCTCACGTCGCGGCCCCGTCCGCGCCGGGCAGCGACGAGGAGCTCGTCGCCCGCATCGCCGGCGGCGACCGGGAGGCCCTCGCCGCCCTCTACGACCGGTACGCGCCCGCGCTCCTCGCGCTCGCCCAGCGGGTGCTCGGGAGCCCCGCCGAAGCCGAGGATCTCGTCCACGACTGCTGCCTGGAGGTCTGGCGAAAGGCCCACACCTACGAGCCGCTCCGCGGGTCGGCCCGCACCTGGCTCATGATGCGGCTGCGCAGCCGCGCGCTCGATCGGCTCCGATCGGCGAGGCAGCTCCGCCTGGTCGCGGACGGCGAGGAGAACGACGCCCCGGCCGACCTCGGCGGCCCCGACCCGGCGCTCGGCTCCGACTGCGCCCGCGTGAGGCGCGTCGTGGCAGCGCTCCAGGAGGACCAGCGCACGGTGCTCGAGCTCGCCTATTTCGAGGGGCTCTCCCTCGTGGAGATCGGCGAGCGCCTCGCGGTGCCGGTGGGCACCGTCAAATCCCGCCTCTCGCGCGCGCTGGAAAAGCTGCGCGCCACGCTCCAGGAGCCGCCGCGCGCTGACATCTTCCCCAGCTCCGCTGCACGCCTACCCTAGGGGCGGTCACCCGCACAGGAGACGGGTCCAGATCGGCGTTTTCGGCGCGGAAGCGCACTCCAGTGCGCTGAGCACCGAAAACGTCGAGATGGGCCCGTATCCGCAGCGGGTGACCGCCCCTAGCGTTTACGCGCGAGCGCCTCGCGGTCCTTGACGATGAGGCGCCGCCCCGCCGCGTCGAGCACCCCCTCCTTCCGGAACGCCCCGAGCGTCAGCGTCACCGTCTCGCGCGTCGACCCGATCACCTGGGCGATCTCCGCGTGCGTGATCGGCGCCGAGATCAGCGTCCCGCGCGGCGTCGGCACGCCCCACCGCTCCGCCGCGTGCAGGAGGAACTCGGCGAGGCGCCCTCCCACGTTCTTGAAGAGCATCGACTCGATCCGGTCCTCGGTCTCCCGCTGCCGCGCGACGAGCAGCGCGAACACCGCGCCACCGAGCCCCGGGTGCTGGGCGCAGAGCTCGCGGACGAGCGCGAGCGGCACCCGGACCACCTCGGCCTCATCCATGGCGATCGCCCGCTCCGTCCGCGTCTCCAGCCCGCCGAGACACGACTCGCCGAGCACGTCGCCCGTGCCGCGGTAGCTGAGCGGGAACGCCGCCCCCGCCTCGTTGACGCGCTCGACGCGCGCGCGCCCCCGGCCGAGCACCACCAGCGTGTCCGCGGGGGCCCCCTGCTCGAAGATCGCCGCGTCGGACGCCACCACCTCGAGCACCGCGGCGTCCGTGACCGCCTCCCGCACCTCGCGATCCACCTGCGCGAACAGCGAGCAGAGCCGGAAGGCGCGCGCCACCCGAGCCTTCACGGGATCCGTGGGCTGGCGGCCAGCATCCTGCGCGTACTGGGAATCCAGATCGCTCACGGTAGGGAACAAAAGAGTAATCCATCCCGCGTGGGTTGACACACAGGAATCCCCTGCGACCGAGGCCCGGCGCAGGGCGAACGGAGCGCAGCGCTCAGCGTCCGTCGCGGTCGAGCTGCACGACGATGTCCCGGTCGAGCGCGCTGTCCGCCGCGCGGGCGAACTGCTGGAACTTCGTATAGGCATCGGGCTGCACGCGGCCCGCGGGCAGCTCGAGGAAGCGATCGAGGACCAGCGCGCCCCCGTCCATGCGATCGTTCACACGCACGGCGCGCCCCTCGTCGTCCGCCTTCGACGGAGCGAGCTTCGTGATCACGCGCGCGCCCGCGGGGAGCTTGACGCGGAGCCGCACCTCCGAGCGCGTCGCGATCTGCTCCGACAGGTAGAGCGGCGTCTCGCGGACCGGCAGGCTGGCGAGGCTGGCCACGCGCACGCCGAAGGGCGGCGTGATGACCAGCTCCCCACCCTGCGCGCGCGCGAAGCTCGCGGCGGCGATCTTCATTTTCAGCGTGAGCGGCCGATCGATCTCGCCCAGCTCCTTGATCTCGATCGTCTGGAGCCGCGCCCCCGGCACCATCTGCGGCAGGAGGCGCGACTCGACGGCGTCCCTGAGCTGGGCGTCGGGGAGCGACTCCAGCGCCGAGCGCAGCGCGATCGCGAGCTTGCCCTCGTAGCGCTGCTCGATCGTCAGCGAGGCCGAGCCGTCCCTCGCCACCTCGGCGACGCCCTCCGTGACCACGCCGTCGTGCGCGCCGGACGAGGGCGTCACCTCGCGCGGCGTCCCCGGCTTCAGCACGATCGCCGGCTGCCCGCGGAGGGAGCTCGGCAGGTAGCCGTACGGCGCGAACTTGTCGCGCACGAACATCCAGCGGACCGCGCCAGCGCCGGGCTTGTCCCCGGTGTCGAGGCGGACGGCGAGCGCGTTGAACGTCTCGGCCTCGCTCATGGGCCCGCGCGGCGGCGCGGTGAGCCGGTCGCTCACGACGCCGTAGCCGGCGTCGATGCCGACCAGGCGGCACAGGTAGAGGAACGCCTCGGTCCGGTTGCCGCTCTTGCCGATGACGACGCGGCGGCCGTCGTCCTCGCGCCCCGGCTCCACGTTGGCGAGCACCCACCGGTAGATCCGGCGCGCCTGCTCGTCCTTCGACGGCGCCGCTCCGCCGCCCTCGCCGCGCGCGTCCTGCGCGGCGCCGGCGGCCTTCCCCTGCTCGCCGCCGCCCGCGGCGAGCGGCGTGCGCGCGATCGCCCGCGCGATGCGCACGAGCCGCGGATCGCGCGGCGTCTCGTCGGCGGCCGCGTCGACCATGCGCGCGATCGTGCTGTCCAGGCGGATGCCCCAGCCGATGCGGATGTTCGGAAGGAACTCCGAGATCGGCGCGCTCGCCGGCTCCTCCGGGAGCGCGGGGCTCTTGTCGACCCGGTAGCGGCGGGTGACGAGCGCGCCGGACTCGACGATCTCGGGCGCCGGGACGGGGCCGGAGGCCTCCACGTCGAGCGGCCGGCTCTTCGGCGACACGACGATGAACTCGCTCCGCCAGTAGGGGACCTTCTCCTCGCGGAAGAACCAGCGCGGGCCCTGGAACGTGAGGCCCCCCTGCCCGTCGCCGCGCAGCACGAACAGGTTCTCCACCTCGATGTAGTCGCCCACCTCGAGGTGGGGCATCGTCACGGTCGGCTTGTCCTGGATGAACTCCGGCTCGTGGATCGACCCGTCGCGCTTGACCGTGCGGAGCTTGAGCACGAGCCCCTCGGGCATGCGCTGCTCGGCGTGCTCCTGGATGGCCTCCCGCGACTGGATCCGGATGATCTCGTGCTGGAGCATCCGCGCCGAGCCGTCCTCGTGGACCCACATGGCCGCATAGTCGAGCACGCGCGCAGCCGTGCCCGGCATGACCTCGCCCGAGGCCTCGTGCTCGGCGATCACCTTCTTCGAGTCGAGCCGGTACGGGCTGAGCTCCGTCGTGCCGTCGAGCAGCTCGATCGCGTCGCGCAGGCCCGAGGTGTCGGCGCCGGTGCGGATCGCCTCGATGAGCGCCTTCTGGAGCGCGTCGCGCTCGCCACGCGCGAAGCGCGCGTCCGCGAGCGCGAGGCGCGCGTCCGCGTCGTCCGGCGACTTCGCGAGCGCGCGCTCGAGCTGCTCGAACGACTCGGCGCGCTTGCCGGCGCGGGTCAGGAGATCGGCGATGCGCGCGGCGATGTCCTTGCGGTCCTTGCGGGCGGAGCCGAGGCGCTGGAGCTCCTTGATCGCCGCCGCGTAGTCGCGGCGATCGATCGCCCTCTCCAGCTCGATCTCCGCGTCGGGATCGAGCTCCCGGATGCGCGCGGCGAGGGCGTCGGCCTGCGCGATGTGCCCGTCGCCGTCGTGGATCCGGAGGAGGGCGCCCAGCACCTCGATGTCGTCCGGGAAGCGCGCGGCGGCCTCCTTCACGGTGCGGACGTGCTCGACGCGCCAGCCGAGGCGCGAGTACATCCCGGCGAGCGTCTTCAGGAGGTCGGGCACCTCCCGGAAGCGGTCGGCGAGGGCCTCGATCGTGCGGGTCATCTCGGACAGGCCGACCTTGTCGGCCTCCTCGAGCGCGAGCCAGAGGCGGGGGTACCAGAGCTCCGGGTCCTTCTCCGCGGCGCGCGCGCGCACGTCCTTCACGAGGTCTTGCCCGTCGGACGCCGGGAAGATCGGGTCCTTCTCGAGGAAGACCGCCTGGGCCGCGAGCGCGGGGCCGGTGGCGCGCGCAGGATCGGCCACGAGCGGCTCGATCAGCACGGCGCTCACGTCGTCCTGGCCCTCGAGGTGCGCGATGGTCGCCGCGAGGTACCGGGCGATCGGATCGCCCACGTCGCGCTCGGCGGGGGGCGCGCCGCGCAGCCCGAGCGCGCGCGCCACCTTCGGAGCGGGCTGCGGCGGCACGCCGAGCGCCGTGAGGAACGGCTCGATGGGGTTGGGATCCGGCAGGACCTCGGGCGCGACGAGCGAATAGGGCGGCGTCGGATCGGCGGACGTGGCCACGCCGAGGGGCGTGCCGTCGGGCGCGAGCAGACGGATGGAGGTGTCGCGCCCCCCGACGCGGGCGAGGATGCGGTGCCGGCCGGGGCCGAGGCGCAGGCGGGCGCCGAAGCGGGGCCAGATCCCCCACTGCTTCGTGTCGCGCGTCAGCACCTCGACGTCGTCGACGAGGATGGCGTAGGCCCCCTGGACGGCGATGAGCATCTCGCGCTCGGCGGGCAGGTCGATGAAGGTCTCGACGTAGAAGATGCCTCCCCTGGCCCCGCCCTCGCCGGGCCCCTCCGGCGCGACGGCCGAGAGCTGGCAGCCGCGGCGCTCGGCGCCGAGCACGCGCGGCGGGCCTCTGCGGTGGGGATCGCGCGGGAACACGGGCGGCCAGGGGCCGGCGCGCTCCGCCTCGTAGTGGACGCGGTGGTCGCTCGCGGCCAGGTGGCCGAACGGGCCGGCGAAGCGGGCGTTCTCGATGCACCCGTAGCGGCGCGCCGCGTGGTCGATGAGCGGCACGGCGGGCGCCGCGCGGCTGACGTCGCCGGCGTCGCCGGCGTCGTCGGCGGTCCCGGCGGCGCCGCCCGGGCGCGCCGCGGCGGACTCGTCGGGCAGCCCGTCGAGGCTCCACCACTCGACGAGCTCTCCGCGCGCGCGCCAGCCCAGCTTGCCCGGGTGGTCGATGGCGCGCAGGACGACCTCGCGGGACTTCTTCCAGAGGCCCGCGACGCTGGAGCGCAGGCCGAGCAGGCGGTTCGCGGCGAACCAGCCCACGAGCGGGGCGTCGGGGTGCGCGCTCACCCGGGCCGCGTCCAGCGCATCGAGGTAGGCCGCCGCCGCGCGCGCGTTGCGGCCGTGCCCCTCGTCGTCGATCGCGCGCCCGAGCGACGCGAGCATCGATTTCGCGCCGATCCCCTCGAGGCGCTTGCGCGCCTCCCTGGCGCCGGCAGGCGTGCCGCCCGGGACCAGGAGCTCTCCGAGGAGCCAGCGGCCGACGACCTCGCCGTCGGCCGAATGCGCGCCGGCGTCGCGGAGCGAGGCGATGGGGTCTTTCGCGCCGGACGCGGTGACCGCGCCGCAGGCGCCGAGCGCGAGGGCCAGGGCGGCGGCGCCGGCGAGCCGGGCGAGCGTGGAGAGGGGGCGAGGAGCGCGCATCGGCCCGGTCCTTAGCGCGAGCGACCGCGTGCGCACAGAGACGCCGCGCGGCGCAGCGCTCCTGACCCGCCCGGCCCGTGAGCGCCCCGCCCGGCCCGCCGTCGCCGCCCGACCCGCGGCATGCGGTCTCCACGGCGTGTGGCCCGCGGCTCCAGGGGCATCGTCAAGGAGCGCCGTCGCCCCTAGAGGACGACGCGCCACGAGATCGTGCGCGACAACGTGGACGGCCCCATGGGCCGATGCTGATCTTGATTATCATTTGCATCATTGCTATGTGAAGCGGCGAACTCATGGAAGACGACCTTGCGGTAGAGCTCGGCTCGCTCGCGCACCGCGGCGCCGCCCCGCTGTCTTGATCGGGGAGCGCGCTCTTTCGAACCACCTCGCCGCGATGCTTTCGCACCGACAAGGATGAACGACATGGTACCCGGTTACACAGAAGAGACGGTGCTTGAGGTCCACCACTGGACGGACAAGCTCTTTACGCTCAAGACCACCCGCTCGCCGAGCTTCCGCTTCGCGAACGGGCAGTTCTGCATGATGGGGCTCCTGGTCGCGGGCAAGCCGCTCGTCCGCGCGTACTCCCTCGCGAGCGCAAACCACGAGGAGACGCTCGAGTTCTTCTCGATCAAGGTGCCGAACGGCCCGCTGACCTCGCGGCTGCAGCACATCGCCGTCGGCGAGACCATCCTCGTCGGCAAGCGCGCGACGGGCACGCTCACGATCGGCAACCTGCGGCCGGGCCGGACCCTGTGGCTCCTGGCGACCGGCACCGGCCTCGCGCCGTTCCTCAGCGTCGTCAAGGACCCCGAGACGTACGAGCGCTTCGAGCGCGTGGTCATCACGCACACGTGCCGCCGCGTGCAGGACCTCGCCTATGCGCGCTACCTCGAGCACGAGCTCGCGGCGGACGAGCTGCTCGGCGAGATCGTGCGGCCCAAGCTCCGCTACTACCCGTCCGTCACCCGCGAGGCGTTCAAGACCGAGGGCCGGATCACGGCGCTCATCGAGTCCGGCCGCATCTTCGCCGATCTGGCGCTGCCCGCGCTCGACCCCGCGCACGACCGGCTGATGCTCTGCGGCAGCTCGGAGATGCTCGCCGACACCGCCGCGCTCCTGGAGTCGCGCGGCTTCGAGGAGGGCAACAGCGGCGAGCCGGGCGACTACCTCGTGGAGAAGGCCTTCGCGGGCGAGAAGCGCTCCCCGCTCGCCAGCGCGTCGCCGGCCGAGAGCACGAACGTGTCCGGCCCGGCGTGACGTCGCGCGCCGCGCGTCGGGCTGCGCCCGGGACCCCGCGTCGGCGTCACGGCTGACGCGCGGGTCGATGCGGCGCGCACGCCGCGCAGTCGGATCTGGACCGGGGCCACCGCCCGCCTCGGTCCAGACCGCGGCTCACACAATCGCTTCGACAGCGCTGGCGACCTGCTGGAGGAGCACGGTCTGCTCGATCACCTCGGGCGGCACGCCGACATCGTCGCGCACGACGGCCACATCCCCGCGCGCGCCAGCCACGTCCTCGCGCACTACCGCCACGTCCTCGTCCTCGCGCGCCACCGCCACGTCCTCGCGGGCTACCGCCACGTCCTCGCGGGCTACCGCCACGTCGTCCCGCTCCGCCGCCCGGCGCAGCGCCGCGATCTCCGCCTGCGCGGCGACGAGCGCCTGCTCGAGCTCCTCGTGGAGCGCCGGCGGAGAGCCGGCCGTGTCGCGCGCCTCGGTCAGCTCGCGCTCGAGCTGCGCGATCTTCCATCCCGCGGCGCGCAGATCGGCCTCGCTCGCGGCGGCGCTCCGCGCCAGCGCGTCGAGCTGCTGCCGCAGCGCCTCCACCGCGCCGCCCGGCCCGCCCGGCCCCCCGAGCGCTCCGCCCTGCCCGCCGTCCGCCGCCTGGCCCGGCCCGCCGTCGTCGGCCGGCGCCGACGCGAAGACCGTCCCGAGCTCGTCGACGAGCTCCTTGCCCACCCGCTCGCTCTCGCGCAGCTGCGCCATGAGCGACGCGATGACGTGGCCCCGGTCGCGCAGCGCCTCCTCGAGGCCCGCGATCTCCGCGGCCGCCGCCTCGCCTGCGTCGCGCTTCTCGAGCTCCGACGCCCGCTGCTCCAGCGCGACGACGGTCTGCTCGAGCTCCACGATCCGCGCCTCGAGCAGCAGCCTGCGCGCGTCGAGGGCGCTCCGCTGGTCCTCCAGCGCGCGGCTCTCGCGCTCGTTCCGGTCGGCCCGCTCCTTCTGCCGGTCGCGGTCGCGCGCGAGCTCGGCGCGGGCGGCCTCCAGCTCCTCGACCCTCCCCCCCGCGCGCCGCGCCTCCTCCAGCGCGCGCTCGCTCTCCTGCGCGCGCCTGCGCGCCGTGTCTCGCTCCGACGTGAGCTTCGAGAGCTCCCGCCGCGCCCCCGCGGCGGCGGCCTCGAGCTCCTCCACGCGCGCCGCGAGCGCCGGGTCGGGCGCCGCCACGGCGGGCCGCGCCTCGAGCTCGGCGATCCGGGCGCGCGCGGCCTCGAGGTCGGCGGTCACGGCGTCGAGGCGGTCGCGGGCGCCGGCGATCTCCGGCTTGTTGCGGATCATGCCGAGCTCGAGCTCGACCTTGGTCCGCACCCGCTTCTCGTCGTCGAGCTGCTTGGTGAGCCGGGTCGCGCGATCGCGCTGGCTGCGGAGCTCCTCCTCCATGTCGCGGATCTGGTGCGACAGGCGCTCGGCCCGGACGTGGGCGTCGCCCGCCCTGGCCTCGACGTCGCGGAGGCGCGCCGCCCTGGCATCGAGCTCCGCCTCCGCCTCGGCGAGGCGCGCGGCCGTGGCGACCGCGCTCTCGGCGCGGACCCCGGCGTCCTCGCGATCGCGCTGGTGCCGGGTGCGCAGCTCCGCGAGCTCGCCCCCGAGCCGCTGGGCGCGGCCCTCGGCCTCGGTGAGCGCCTCGGGCGACGCGCCGGCGCTCGCGCCCGGGAAGTCGGCGAACGGCAGCTCGATCACGGCGAACGCGTCGAGCCTGGGCAGGCGCTCGCCGGCCACGGCGATGAACCACTCGGGCTCCTCGGACGCGTCGAGGATCGACGTGTCCACGCTGACCTCGGGCTCGCCCTTCGGCGCGAACTCCGCGACCGTGTAGCCGACGAACGGCGCCTGGCCGACCATCCGCACCTGCTTGAACTGGAGCGCCACGAGGTCGTAGAGCGCGTAGTAGCCGGGCGCCGCGCCGCGGCGCGCGCCCGCGGGGAGCAGGCCCCGCGCGGCCTCCGGGTTCGGCGACGCGATGACGGCGACGCCGCTCGCGGCGGTGAGGCGTCGGGCGCGCCGGACGACCTCGGCGGGATCGCCGAAGAGCGAGAGATCGGGGATGACGAGGGTGTCGAAGGCGCCGTCGCGCACGCCGAGGTCGCCTTCGAACACGGCGACGTTCGGGTGCGGCTGCCGGGTGGGCGCCGTCCGCGCGAGCTTCTCGGCGACGCGCGCGGCGTCCGGGTCGTAGGCATGGACGAGGCGGGCTCCGCGCTGGAGCAGCCGGTCGGCGAGGCCGATGGTGGCGTCACCCACCACCGCGACCCGCCGGCCGCGCACGAGCGGCTCGAGGTAGGCGCTCAGCACCAGGGCGGGATGGAGCGCGGCGGGGGCGGCGTGCCGCGGCGAGCCTGCGGCGGCGAGGGAGGACTCCTTCGTCATGGTTCCGTCCTCTTACGGCTCTGGGGGCCCGGAGTCCACAAAGCGCAGTGCAGAGTTGCAAGGCGGCGCTCACCGCGCTGGGCGCCGCCGGGCGCCGCCCGCGCGCGCCGGTCCGACGCCTTCGTGCCGGCCCCACGATCCGCGCATCCACGCCGTCAGCGTGGTGAGCCGCCTCACCCATGACGCTTCGCGTCTGCGCCGCAGGTTCCTGGGCCTCTCCGTCGCTCCCGCCGTCATCTCCACGACACCGGCGGCTCGCCCTCCCTCCTTCGAGATCGCGCGGTCCTTCGGCTGCGCTCGGTCAGAGGATCACGGTCTCGCAGCCGAGGAGGATCTGGATCTTCGCGATGGAAGCGCCCCTGGCGGCCTCGCAGGTAGCGGGGCACAGCACGAGGGCCGCGGGAGAGGCCGGGTCGTCGTAGCGCCAGCCCGGGCCGTCGCAGCCGGGGCGCTGCGGCAAGATCTCCTGCGATGCGCCGTCGAGCCCGAAGAGGACGTTGACGTCGTCGAACGCGACCTGTCCGCCGGCCACCTGGGAAGGGACCTCGAACTCGCACGGGAGCGCCTGCCCCGTGACCTTCGCGAGCGCGTCCTGGAACTCGACGGCGATGTTGGTCGCCCCGACGAGGACGGCGGCGTCGGTGCCTCCCGCGGCCGCCACCTGGTTGGCGAAGCTCTGGTTCACGCCCGGGAGCCCGATCACGAAGGTGCGCACGGGGGTGCCGTAGCGCGCGCCCGCCGCCGCGAGATCCGCGATGGCGTCCGGGTCTTCCGGGTTCACCCCGGCGCACTGGGCCGCCGGCCCCTGGGGCTGCCCATCGGTGACGAGCAGCACCGCCGAGGCCTCGCCGGGGTGGTTCTTCGCCACGTCGATGCCCTGGAGCAACGCGCCGCCCAGCGCCGGATAGACGGGCGTGCTCGCTCCGTTCGGCGACTCGGCCTCGATGGCCGCGACGATGGCGCCCGCGTTGTCGGGGAGCGGACCGAACGGGACCAGCGGCTCCCCGTACGCCTCGTGGTCGCAGGCCGGCACGTCGTCCGCCACCCGCGGAAAGAAGCGCAGCGCCACGCGCACGCCGGCGAACCTCGCGCTGTTGACGAACGCCGTCAGGCCGGCCTTCGCGCTTGTCCACTTGTCGCCCGCCATCGAGGACGACTTGTCCATCATGATGTAGAGATTGAGCGGGACCGCGATCGCCTCCTCGGTGACAAGGCCACACGCGGCGTCCGGATCCAGGGCTTCGACAGGCGCGTCGGTCGACAGCCCGCCATCCGGATCAAAGGTCCCGCCCGAGCCAGCTCCGTCCGAAGAGAAAGAGGACGAGACAAGGCCAGCTCCTGAGTCCGGTGCACACGCGCCATGGAGCCCCATGGCCACGGCGAGCCCAACCATGGAAGCGAGCGAGGTGGGGTGGAGCGATTCGAGGCGCATGGGATGAACAGAGGACGGCGAGGACGGCGCGGAAGCGGGAAGGTACGCAGACACAGAGTACCGGAGACGGTGACAGGCGCGAGGGGCGAATCGCGGAATCGTGAGCTGGCACGCGCCGGCGCAGCACATAACGGCGCGGGCGGACGCGCTGTTGATGCCAGCCGCAATGTGGCACACAGCCCCATGATGATTGGGAACGAGCAAGACAAAGTCTTTTCGAGAAGCGCGCGAAGGTGCAGAATTAAGCATGCGCGCACAATTCTTCCTCGAGACGACATCTCTGCTCGCATTGCTCTCGGCGATCGGCTGCGCGGAGAGCAGCTCGATCGACGGCCCCATCGGTCCGGTCGCGGGCACGGGAGGCGGCTCGGGCGCGGGCGGCGAGTCCTCCGCGAGCAGCAGCACCACGACAGCGTCATCGAGCAGCGCCGCCGCCACGAGCGGCTCGGGCGGGAGTGAGGGCAGCTCGGGTGGGGGTGAGGGCGGGTCGGGTGGAGAGGGGGGCAGCGAAGAGGCGGGCGGCGGCGGCGGCGGGGGCACGGATCGATGCGCGCTGGGGTGCTTGCCGGGCACACACGACGTGGACGGCAATCCCCTCACGGGGGACGAGTGCGGCTGTGAATACGCGTGTACGCCGACCGCTGCGGGAGAGGCGGGCGAGGATCCGATCGACGCCGAGTTCATCGACGACAACTGCGACGGCGGCGACGGGCTCGTCGAGCAATGCATCTACGTCTCGACGAGCACGGGGGACGACGCAAGCAGCGGGACGCGCGACGCGCCGGTGGAGACGATCGCCAAGGCCATCCAGGTGGCGCAGGAGGGCGCGGTGCCGGCCATCTGCCTGTCGGGCGAGCTGTACCAGGAGGCAATCACGGTCGTGTCCGGCATCAGCATCTACGGTGGGTTCGATCACGCCAACGCTGACTTCAAGTTCCGGAGGACGCCCTCGGTGACCACCACCGTGCGCGCGACAGGCACGGTGTTCCACGCGCCGTCGATCACGCAGCCGACGCACATCGAGGGCCTCTCGATAGAAGCGCTGAGCCCGTCGTCGGCCGGCGCGAGCACCTATGGAGTGCGCCTCGGCGGGGGGACGGCGGATCTCTTCGTGCGGTTCAACCAGATCAACGTGGAGGAGGGCCAGGCCGGCGCCGCGGGGGCGAACGGGGCGGCGCACATGGTGGGGACGGCGACGGCGGGGAATTCGGGAGAGCAGGGCTGCCACAACTGCAGCGGCCGCGGCAATGCCGGCCCGGCGCCCACCTGCGACGAGCCTGGCGGCAAAGGTGGATATGGCGGACATGGCCCGAACACCGGAGCGGCGGGCCATCTGGGCAGCCAGGGCGCGGCGGGCGGCGCGGGGGGCATCGCGTCGAGAAGCTGCTCGACGCGCACCTCGCCAGAACAAAATGGCGCACCGGGCATGGCAGGATCGCAAGGGACGCCGGGAACAGGGGGCGCGAATCTCGGGCGCATCGCCTCGGGCGTCTACCAGCCTGCGAACGGCACCAACGGGCAGCAGGGAACGAACGGCGGCGGCGGCGGCGGCGCGGGCGGCGGCGGCGGCGGCTCGTGCTCGGTATTCCCTGATGATCGCGGCGGTGGCGGCGGCAGCGGCGGATGCGGCGGGCTCGGAGGCCGCAGCGGCCAGGCTGGCCGCGGTGGAGGCGGGAGCTTTGGTATCTTCGCGGCGGCCGGACGGGTGGTCGTCTCCCGCAACGAGATCACGACCGAAAAGGGCGGCAACGGCGGCCGCGGCGGCAACGGAGGAGCGCCGCAGTTCGGAGGGAACGGCGGCCCTGGCGGCCCCGGTCCTGATGACGCCGGCAACGGCGGCGTCGGCGGCAGGGGTGGCAATGGCGGCGACGGCGGCCCGGGCGCGGGCGGGGGCGGTGGCCCGAGCGCCTGCCTGGCGCGAGCCGCGAGCGTCGGCTTCACGTTCGGAGACAACAGCTGCTCGACCGGCGCCCCCGGGTACGGCGGCGCTGGCGGCACGACCCCGAGCGGCGGCGCCGCGGGCGCGGGACAGGACGGTGAGGCGGCCGCGAACCTGCAGATCAACTGATCAGCGCTGCTGAGCTCGAGAAGCCATTTCCCACACGTGTGCTCCGAAGTCGATGGCGCTTGCGCCCCTGGCGGCAAGCACGTTGTCGCCGGCCGTGTCGACGGCGACGTGACCCCTGAAGGCGATCTGGACTCGATCGCTCCCGGAGCAGACGAGCCTGCCAGTCCTCGCTCCAGCGCGCTCCTGGCGGAGCGGCCGTCGCTATCGTGGATACTCGTCCGCCCAGGGCGCCGGCGCCTCCAACGCCGTGGAGGCGCCTCCGCTAGACTGGAGCAAAGCGACAGGCGCCCGTGTCAACGCGTTGCGACGGCACGCCGACCGGCTAGAACGGCTCCCCGGAGCAACGAGCGCTGACGACAGGAGCCCCCATGACCACTGCAATGCAGATGCCCATGATGCCGCAGACGATGTACCCCATGATGTCGACGCCGGAGATGGCCGCTGGCGCATCCATGATGCCCGGCATGATGGGCATGCCCATGATGCCCGGCATGATGGGCATGGGCATGCCGATGATGCCCATGATGCCCGGCATGATGGGCATGAGCATGCCGATGATGCCCGGCATGATGGGCATGGGCATGCCGATGATGGGCATGATGCCCGGCATGATGGGCATGGGCATGCCCATGATGTGCAAGATGTCGTGTGAGATGACCAAGGACGGAATGATCTGCAAGATGATGCCGCCCGAGGGCATGTCGATGGACATGCTGAAGGAGCGCTGCGAGGCCATGACGAAGATGATGTCGGCCGGGATGCCGATGATGATGATGTGCGGCGGGATGCCCATGATGATGTGCACCCCCGCCATGACCAAGTAGCGCGGCCGCAAACCTCCTCGGAGCAGCGGAGCGTCGGCGCTCACCGGCGTCCTCGCGCGGCTCCGCCCTCCCCCGTTCCTCGGCGAGGAGCGCGCCCCGCCTCAGGGCGCCGGCAGCGAATACGTCATCACCAGGTACATCAGCGAGTCGACGTTCGCCGGGTTGCGGTAGACGTGCGGGACATCCGCCTGGAACACGAGCGCGTCGCCCGTCGCGAGCAGAAACCGCTGTCCGTCGACGCTGATTTCAACGGTCCCCTGACAGACCACGATGTTCTCGGTCGTCCCGGGCGGGTGGGGATCGGCATTCTCGACGCCGAGCGGGGCCAGGCAGAGCTCGTAAAACTCGACCGTTCGCGGCGCATCGAACGGGAAGAGCGCGCGCGAGGTGAACTTGCCGTCGTGCGATGTCAGCCGCTTCGCGCGATCCCCGCGCAGCAGCATGGGGCCGCTCGCCGAGCGAGCGCTGACGAGCGCCGAGAACGGCACGCCGAGCGCGCGGGCGATCTTCCAGACGACGTTGATCGTGGGCGCGCTGCGGCCGAGCTCGACCTGGCCGAGCATCGCACGGCTCACGCCGGAGATCTTCGAGAGCCGCTCCAGCGAGAGGCCGCGCCGCGTCCTCAAACGCCGAAGGTTCTCCCCGACGACATGCGTGAGATCCGGCGGCGAGTCGTGGTGAGCGACCTCATAGGTCCACTCCTCCTCCAGCTCCTGCTCCTGCGCGCCGGGCCTGGCCGGCTGCACGTCGAGCGCGACCGGCAGCGCGCCGTTCACCCGGGGAAGGTCGCTGTTCTGTCGGACGGCTCTCATCGGAGGATGGGCGCCACTCTACACGGGATCTCAGGGTCGGCAAACCAACCAAATTCGTCGCTGCGTCATGATGAGTGAGATCAATCATCAGGCAATTTCCGTCACTCCTAGGATATCGCCTGAACCCGATCCGTGACGTCCCTGTCGCATTCACTTCCCCCCTCGGCGCGTTCGCCCTCTCGCGCAGGGTCGCGCCTCCTCCAAGCGCGCTTCGCCGCACGCTCGCTCCCCGCAGGCTCGCTCCCCGCAGGCCTCTTCCCCCCGCAGGCGCCTACCCGCGGACCGCGTCCCCCGGCGCCCCCGCTTCCCCGCCCCTCTCCGCCTCCGGTCCGCCCCCGGCCGGCGCGTCAGGTCGGCGCCCAACCGTCCCTACCGCCAGCGCGCCGAAGCGGCTACAACCTGGGCTCGCGGTGCGGCACGCTGACGCAGCGCGCTCAAGCACCGAGGGCTTGCCGATGGACCACGACATCGACGACGTGATCGACGGCCGGTACACGCTGATCGAGGTGGTCGGTCAGGGAGGCCACGGCGTGGTCTACCGCGCCCTGGACCAGGAAACCGGCGCGCACGTCGCCGTCAAGTACCTGCGGCCCGAGTTCGCCAGCGATCCCGCCCTGAAGGCCCGCCTGCGGCGCGAGGCCCGCGCCATGGGGGAGCTGGCCGGCACCAGCGCGACGCACGTCTTCGCATTCAGCGAGGCGCCCGACGGCACCCTCTACATCGTCATGGAGTTCCTGAAGGGCAGCGATCTCGAGACGGCGCTGCGCCAGCTGGAGGCGCGGAACCAGCGGCTCCCGCTCGACGAGATCCGCGAGCTGTTCCGCCCGATCGTCGACACCCTCGACGCCGCGCACGCGCGCGGCATCGTCCACCGCGATCTGAAGCCCGCGAACATCTTCGTCCTCGACCACGACACGGGCGTTCCTTCCTCCACCTCCCCTCACCGCGGGAGCGCGCCGGCCCGCGCCGGCACGGCGGCACGGGGGCGCGTGCGCTTGCTAGATTTCGGTCTTGTCAAGGTCATGCAGGCCGACCCCCTCACCCGCGAGGGCGCGATCCCCGGCTCGCCCAGCTACATCGCGCCCGAGGTATGGAAGGGCAGGCCCCAGGAGATCGACCACCGGATCGACATCTATTCGCTCGGCGCGGTGCTCTTCCGCGCGCTCGCGGGGCGCTTGCCGTTCGCCGGCGCGAGCCGGGTCGACATCCTGCTCGCCGCCGCCCGCGGCCCGCGGCCGAGCTTGCACGCCTTCCGTCCCGACCTGCTCCCCGAGGTGGACGCGTGGGTCGCGCGGGCGCTCGCCGTGGCCCCCGAGGAGCGCTTCCAGGACGTCCGCTCGCTTTGGAGCGCGCTGGAGCCGCACCTCGACCACGCCGATCGATCCAGAGGCGAGCCTGCCGCCGGAGGCGCGATCCCGCGCTGAGCACGTTCCTCACCCGACCGCCTTGCGACGCGGGAAGCGGCGCTGGTAGCGTGGTGCAAACCATGCCTGAACCGAGGGCCGCAGGATGAGCTCCTCGCCCGGCCTGTTGCAGCCGAATACGCGGTTTCGCAACCGTTACCAGGTGCTGCGCGTCATCAAGGCGGGCGGCATGGGCGCCGTCTACGAGGTGATGGACGACGTCACCGCGACGCGCCGCGCGCTCAAGGTGATGCTGCCCAGCCTGCTCGACAGCGAGGAGCTGCGCGCCCGCTTCTCCCTCGAGGCCCGCATCACCGGCGTCATCGAGAGCGACCACATCGTCAGGACCTCGGACGCCGGGGTCGACGAGGAGACCGGCACCCCGTTCCTCGTCATGGAGCTGCTCCGCGGCGAGGAGCTCGGCAGCCTCGTCAAGAAGCGCGGCGCCCTCCCCGCCGAGGACGTCGCGCTCTACCTGTTCCAGGCCGCGCTCGCGCTCGACAAGACGCACGCGGCGAGCATCGTCCACCGCGACCTCAAGCCGGACAACCTGTTCGTCACGGTCCGCGACGACGGCTCGCCGTGCGTGAAGATCCTCGACTTCGGGATCGCCAAGGTCATCGAGCAGCACCACGCCTCCACGCTGACGCGGCAGATGCTCGGCACGCCCGTGTACATGGCGCCGGAGCAGATCCGCGCCGAGCGCAACGTCGGCCCGCGCGCCGACATCTACGCCCTCGGGCACGTCGCGTACGCGCTCCTCGTCGGCGAGTCGTACTGGGCCCAGGAGGCCGAGGCGACCGCGTCCCCGTACATGCTCGCGGGGGAGCTCCTGCGCGGCGCGATGGAGGCGCCCAGCGCGCGCGCGGCGCGGCGGTCCTCGGCGGCGCTGCCGAAGGAGTTCGACGGCTGGTTCCTCAAGGCGACGGCGCTCAAGGCCGAGGACCGCTTCGAGCGCGCGTCCGTCGCGGTCAGCGCGCTCGCCGCCGCGCTCGACGTCGCCCTCCCGCGGGCCTCGCGCGTCATCCTCCTGCCGGAGCCGACGGCGCCCGCGCCGAGCGCGAACCCGAGCCCGACCGACCCGACGCTGCCCTCGAAGCCCGGCACGGCGAAGGGCTTCGCCGAGGTGCCGACCGTCACCGTGCCGGAGCTGTCGTCGAAGACGCCTCCCTCGCGCCCCGGTCCGGCCTCCTACCCCAGCCCGCTCTCGCGCTCCGTCACGCCGTCGGCGCCCAATCCGCCCTCGCGCTCCGTCCCTCCCTCGTTTTCTTCCGCGCCGCCCGCGCCGTCGGCCGCCTCGAAGTCCGCGGAGACCCGACCCCGGACGCCGCCCCCCCTGGACCCGCCGGGCCGGACGGGCCTCTCCGGGAGCGAGCCGTCGAGGAGGTCCGAGCTCACGTCGAAGCGCGATCGCGCCCCGCAGCGGCGCTTCAACATCAGGCCCGACACGTCGACGGGGGTCCTCCACGTGAAGGTGTGGGGGTTCTGGGACATCGACGAGGGCAAGGCGTACCTCGACGAGTTCCGCCAGAAGGCGGCGACGCTGCTCAACCTCGGGAAGCCCTGGTACGTGCTCGCCGACATCGCGGACTTCCCCCCGCAGAAGCCCGAGGTGAGCCCGTACGTCGAGCAGACCATGGCCTACGCCGTCGAGCACGGCATGCGCAAGGCGGCGAACCTCGTGAACAGCGCGCTGTCGAAGATGCAGATCTCCCGCCTGTCGGCCGCCATGGGGCTGCCCGAGTACTCGTTCTTCACCGCGGAGGCCGACGCCGTCGCGTGGCTCCTGAAGGGCTGAGCGCGAGGGGGGCCGAGCGACGCCGGCCGGCCACGAAGGGCCGAGCGCGAGGCCGGCCGCGAAGGGCCGAGCGCGCTCAGCCGAGGACGAACCGCCGGATGCGCCCGGCGAGGCTCCGCACCTTCTCCTCGGCCTCGAGGTAGCGCTCGGCCGCGTCGCGCAGGTGGGCCTGGCGTGACGCCATGAGCAAGCTCAGCTCGATCACGAGCTGCGGGCGCGCCTCGATGATCGGCTGCAGGGCCTCC
Source organism: Sorangium sp. So ce327 (assembly GCF_051530205.1). Classification (NCBI taxonomy): domain Bacteria; kingdom Pseudomonadati; phylum Myxococcota; order Polyangiales; family Polyangiaceae; genus Sorangium; species Sorangium sp. So ce327. The sequence continues at coordinate 10,502,083 of NZ_CP150330.1, forward strand.
TTCGTGATCTGGTAGAGCACCACCTCGTCGACGGCGCGCACCGTCGCGGTGCGCTCCTCGCCCGTGAGCAGCGCGAACTCCCCGAAGACGGCGCCCTTCTCGAGCGCGGCGACCGTCGCGTCCTGCCCGTCGGCGTGCCGCACCAGGACCTCGACGGCGCCGGACGCGACGACGAACATCGACGAGTCCCGCTGCCCCTGCAGCACGATCCGGTCGAGCGGCCCGTACTCGATCCGGCGCGCCTTCGTGGCGAGCTTGCGGAGCTCGCGATCGAGCAGCGGCTTGAAGACCGGCGTCCGCCGGAGCAGCAGCATGAGGTCCTCGGCGCTCGCCTCCCGCGCCGCCTTGCTCGGCTCCTCGAGCTCGATCGACGGCGCGGCCCCGTGGCCGTCGCGCCGCTGCAGCGCGGCGAGGTGCGACGGGTTCTTCTCCATGTACGCCTCGAGCAGGCTCGCGTTCCGCGGGATGCACTCGTCGCCCGTGTAATCCATGAGGTTCCGCTCGGCGGCCCACCGGGCGACGTCGTTCATCGACTTCCGGTACTGCCGGCACGCCGCGGGGAAGATGCCGTCCTGGTCGCCGAAGAGCCCCGTCAGCGCCTCGGGCATCAGGTTGAGCCCGAAGAGCCGCATGTCCCCCCGCTGGTGCCAGAGCGCGAAGTCGCGCCACCGCGGATCGAGGTGCGCGAGCTCCGGGAACGCGAGCACGTTGTTCTTGAGCACGGCCCGCTCCGCGTCGCGGAACACCCGGTGCCACGTCTCCTGCGCGTTCCACAGGTTGGGGCCGGCGAGCTCGATCGCCTTCTGCAGGTCCGCGTGGTGGGCGTGCAGGAAGGCGAGCGTGGCCTTCTGCTTGCGCATCAGGTTCGTCAGGCTCACGGGCCCGGCCGCGAAGAAGCCGGCCGCGCGCGGCGCGATGTGCCGCATGTCCCAGACCTGCGCCCACGCCGCGACGTCGATCGACGCGCGGATCGGCGCGAACGCCGCGCCCTCCTCGAAGGCCTCGCGCTCCCCCGGCGAGAGCATGTCCGGGTAGTCGTGCTTCACGGCCTCGAAGATGCCGAGGCACGTGAGCAGCTCGAGGTAGAGGCCCACCCGGAGCAGCCAGCGGGGGTCGGGGAGGTTGCGCCGGTGCTGCTCGAGGTCCTGATGGATGGCCCGGAGGTACAGGAGCGCCTTGTCCATGCCGATGGTCAGCACGGGGAACCACGGGTGATAGCCGACGTGGAGCTCGTCGGCCCCGAGCGCCCGCTGCTGGATCTCCGTGTCTGCCTTGACGAGCCGGTCGAGCAGGCGCGCGTAGAGCGAGCCGAAGCGGCCGGTGTCGAAGATCTCGATGTCCGTCGACTCGGAGGCGACCGTCCTGCCCGCCTCGCTGAGCTTGATCTCGACGCGGAGCTGCTGCCGGAACAGGCTCGCGAACGTGAACGGCTCGAAGCCGTCGGTGACGCGCCGCCGGAACGACTCGGGCAGGTCGCCCCAGAAATAGCCGCCGCCGGTCGCCTCGCCGGGGGGGTGCGGCACGAGCTGCCGCGCCGGCACGATGGTGGCCACGTAGACCGTCTGATGGAACGAGTTCCACGGGGCGGGCTCGAGCTTCGGGACGGGGTAGGACGAGGTCGAGACGATCTGCGGGCTGAGCGGCACGTCCATGAGGCCGGGCACCGGGCACGGCTCGCCGCCGTCGGGGCTCGCGGGGAGGAACCACGCCGACATGGTCACCTCGAACGGGCGCTCGAAGGGGGCGACGAACGCGTAGATATCGCGTAGCCGGTAGAGCAGCCACACCTCGTCGCCGAGCTCCGACGGGTCGCCGGAGGTGTTGATGCAGCCGACGCGCTCGCTGCACCCGTGCCCCGGATAGAGCGCCTCGTCGACAGGCCGCTTGCCGGGCTCGAACGGGATGAGCTCCAGCGACGGCGAGAGCTCGGCCGACTCCTCCTCCGGGCTCTGGCGCGCCTCGAGCTGGCGCAGGTACTGGCGGACCCGGGCGAGCTTGTCTTCCCAGTCCATGCCCTCCACACGGCTCATCAGCAGCCGCTTGAACTGCCTCTGGAACTCCTTCGGGGTCATCATGCTGCGTCCACCTGAGTTGCCGGGGGCCGGACAGGCCCTCCGCGAGAGCTTACCGGCTTCGCGCGCGCGGCGTCGTGCGATCAGCGCGGCGCGCGCGCGAAGCCGAGGGCTCGGCTCGGCGCGCGGGGCGCGGCGCTCCGCGATCGGGCCGAGACCACGTCGGTGCGAGCCCCTTGCAGCGCCGCGTCTCGGAAGGTACGGGCTCAAGCCCTATGGCTATCGAGATCCGCGAGCTCCGGAAGGGCGACAAGAAGGTCCTCAAGGACTTCCTGAACGTGGTCGACACCGTCTACGAGGGTGAGCCCAACTATATCCGCCCGCTCGACTTGGACATCTCCGATCGGCTCGACAAGAAGAAGAACCCGTTCTTCGAGCACGCCGAGGGGACGGCGTGGGTGGCGTACAAGGACGGCCGGCCAGCGGGCCGGATCACCGCGCAGGTCGATCACGAGCACCTCCGGGTCCACCGCGACGAGACCGGCTCGTTCGGGTTCATCGATACGATCGACGACGCCGAGACGGCCGGGGCGCTGCTCGCCGAGGCCGCGGGCTGGCTGCGCGCGCGCGGCATGAAGCGCATGCGGGGCCCCTACTCGCTCTCGACCAACGAGGAGATCGGCTGTCTCATCGAGGGCTTCGAGCTCCCGCCGGTGATGATGATGCCCTACCACCGGCCGCACCAGGGCCGGCTCATCGAGCAAGCGGGGCTCGAGAAGGTGAAGGACCTCTACGCGTGGGGCTACGAGGTCGGCAACGTCCCCGCCCGGGCGCAGAGGGCCCACGCCGAGGTCCTGGCGATGCCGGAGGTGCACACGCGCTGCGGCGATCCGAAGAACCTGCTCCGCGACATCCGGATCCTCATGGACGTCTACAACGACGCCTGGAGCGACAACTGGGGCTTCGTCCCGATGACCGAGAAGGAGCTCGTCAAGTGGGCGAAGGACGTGCGGCTCATCCTGATGCCCGAGCTCACCAAGATCACGTTCATCGACGGCGAGCCGGCCGCCGTGTCGCTCGGGCTGCCCGACCTCAACCAGCTGATCAAGGACTTCCACGGCAAGCTCCTCCCGGGCGGCATCTTCAAGCTGCTGTGGCGGCTGCGCGTGCGCGGCCCGAAGCGCGGGCGCCTCGTCGTGCTCGGCATCCGCAAGAAGTGGCGCCACGTGCGGCGCTACGCCGGGCTCAGCGCCTTCCTCTACGTCGAGATGAACCGCGCGGCGCATCTGCTCGGCATGGAGGGCGGCGAGCTGGGGTGGACGCTGGAGGACAACGCCGCCATCAACGCGGGCATCCGGCTGATGGGCGGCCGGGTCCACAAGAAGTACCGCGTCTACGAGCGGGCGCTGTGATGGACGCGCGCGCCGGCTGTGCGACGTGGGCGCCAGCGCCGGCGCCACGTCGAGCCGCCGGCGGGCGCCGGGACCGGAAAGGAGGAGCGGATCGATGAGGGTGCTGGTCACGGGCGCGAGCGGGTTCCTCGGCTCGCACGTCGCCGAGCAGCTCGTGGAGCAGGGGCACAGCGTCGTCGCCCTGGTGCGGCGCTCGTCGGACACGAGGTTCCTGTCGTCGCTGCGCGGGGTCGAGCTCGCGTACGGCGCCGTCGAGGACGCGGAGAGCGTCCGCCACGCGGTCGTCGGCCCGCCGGGGGTCGACGCGATCGTGCACTCGGCCGGGCTGGTCAAGGCGCGCGATGAGGCGGAGTTCTTCCGGATCAACGTCGACGGCACGCGGAACCTGCTCGACGCGGCGAAGGCGGCGCCGGCGGGGGCGATTCGGCGGTTCGTGTTCGTCTCGAGCCTCGCCGCCATCGGCCCGAGCCTGGACGGGCGCCCCATCGCCGCCGACGCGCGCCCGGCCCCGGTGACGCGCTACGGGCGCTCGAAGCTCGAGGCCGAGCGGCTGGTCCTCGCCGAGAAGGGCGCGTTGCCCGTGGTCGTCCTGCGCCCCCCGATGATCTACGGCCCGCGCGACCAGGAGTCGTTCGCGTTCTTCCAGAGCGTCGCGCGCCGCTTCCTCCCGATGCTCGGCGACGGCAGGAACACGCTCAGCGTCATCTACGCCTCCGACGCGGCCGCCGCGTGCATCCGGGCGATCGAGAGCGACGTGCCGAGCGGCCGCGCCTACTTCATCGACGACGGAAGCGTGTATGTGTGGCGCGACATGCTGGCGGACGTGGAGGCGGCGCTCGGCGCGCGGGCGCTCGTCCGTCTCGGCGTCCCGTTCTCGCTCGTGCGCGGCGCCGCGCTCGCGAGCGAGGGGCTCGGCCGCCTCACCGGCAAGGCCGTGATGCTCACGCGCGACAAGCTGAACGAGCTCTCCGCGTCGCACTGGGTCTGCGACTCGAGCGACGCCCGCAGGGAGCTCGGCTGGGCGCCCGAGGTGAGCTGGGCGGAGGGGACGCGCCGCGCGGTCGCCTGGTACCGCGAGCACGGCTGGCTGTGACGTGACGCCGCGCCGCGCGCCGTTTGACGCTCGCCCACGGCCTCCGTACCGTAAATGTATGTTCCGCTGTCCGCCGGTTGCCCCGGGCCTCGTCGCGATGGCGCTCGGCCTCACGGCGGCGCCCGCGCAAGCCCAGGAGCCGCCTCGAGACGGCGCCGCCGCGGCGGCTCCGGACGCGGGCAGCGCGGCGGCGGCGCCGGCTGCGCGCGGCGCGCCGGAGGCGCCCGCCGCACGGTCGGCCCTGCGCGGCGCCGTCGTGGTGGCCGTGGACGACGCGAGCGCCGAGGCGGCTCGCTCGCTCGCCCGCGCGATCTACGGCGACCCCGCGCTCCGCCCGCCGATCGACGAGGCGACAGCGCAGGTGCTCGCCGGCGATCCGCCGCGCCCGGACGCGCCGGCCGCCGTGAAGGAGCTCGCGGAGGTGCGCCGCTCCGCCGGGCGCGCCGAGTCCGAGCCGGTCGCGCGCGGGCTGCTCGCGTCGCTCGGCGCGGGCGCGGGCGCGGCGCTCGTCGTCGCGGTGAGCACGGCGCACGGCCACCCCGTGGCGCGCGTGCTCCGGGTCGCGGGCGCGAGTTACGCGCCGCTCGAGCTCGGCGCCACGGTCCAGCGGACCGCCGACGGCGCGGCCGCCCCCGCCGGGGCGATCTTCGGCTGGCCGGGCGCGGGCGCGGCCGTGCGCGCGCTGCTCGCGGGAGACGAACGGCGCGGAGGCGCGGCGGGTCCCGCTGCGACGCCGACCGCGCCCGCCTCATCGCCGCGCGGGGCCTCGGGACCTCGCGGGCCTCGCGCCGACGTCGCCCAGGCGGCGTCGGGGTCCGCGGGCGGCGGCGCCAGCTCGTCGGAGCCGTCGGAGCGGCGCTCGACGTGGAGCTCCCCCTGGTTCTGGGGGCCGCTCGCTGGCGTCGTCGCGACCGGGATCGTCGTGCTGGTGCTGGCCCAGACGGGCGGCGATGACGGCGACACCGTGCACCTCCGGGGCCGGATCGCGCCATGACGCGCTCCTCCCGGCGCAGACCAGCGGGGCTCGGGCTGAGGCTCGCCGCGCTCCTCTGCGTCGCGATCATCGCCGCGCCCGCGCGGCTCGCCGGCGCCGCGCCCCGCGTCTACGACGCGCCCGCCGCGCCGCGCGACGGCAGCGCCGATCTTCCCGTGCCGCCGCCGCCTCCGGCGTACCACACCGAGGATCTCGGCTGGATCGAGTTCGCCTATCACCCGTCCACCCGCGACCGTGTCCGCCCGCTGATCGCCCGCGCCGGCGACCTGCGCGCCGAGCTCGGCGCCCTGCTCGGCCGCGACGTGCTGACCGCGCCGGTGAAGGTCCGGATCGCGGATGTGCCCGCCGAGCTCGACGATCTCGTCCCCGGGGGCCTCGCTGGCCGCGTGACGGCGATCTCGTTCGGCGCGCTGCGGCTCGCCGTCCTGAGCGCCTCTCCGCGGCTCGGCGCCGAGACGCCCGATCTCGAGGCATCCTTCCGTCACGCGCTCGCGCACCTCGCCCTGGATGAGGTGACGGGCGGCGCCGTCGTCCCGCGCTGGTTCCATGAGGGGTTCGCCGCCCACGTGGCCGGAGACCGCGGCGCTCGTCGCGCGCAGGAGCTCTCGGTCGCCGCGCTCCGGGGGCGCCTCCTCCCGCTCGACGAGCTCGAGGCGAACCTGACGGGCGCCGAGGACACGGCCGGCTCGCTGCCCTACGCGCAGGCGGCCGACATCGTCCGCTTCCTCGTCGAGGACGAGCGGCGGCAGGGCTTCGTGCGCGCGCTGGCTCAGGTGCGCGGCGGCGTGCCGCTCGAGGCCGCGCTCGGGGCCGCCTATGTCTCGACGGGCCGCGAGATCGAGCTCGCGTGGCGCGCCAACGTCGCGCGCCGCTACGGCTTCGTCCCGGTGCTGGCCGGCTCGCTGCTGGCGATCGGGCTGCTGGTCTCCGGCCGGCTGGCCGTGCAGCGGCTCCGCGGCCGGAGGTCGCCGCCGCCTCCCGCGCCGCGCCGCCGGCTCCGCGCGGCGTCGGAGGTACGCCACCGGCCCGCGCGCCCGTCCACGGTGCAGCTCGTCGCCACCCTGGGCGCGCGTCACCGCAACGAGGTCGACGGCGACGCGGACGTCCCGAAGGTGGAGCACAACGGCCAGTGGCACACGCTCCATTGAACACCACGGAGCAGGCCCCTCCTCGGCGCGATCCCCCCGGACCGCAGCGCCGCCTGACGGAGCTCGCGCTCGGCGCGGCCTGGCTCATCGGCCTCGCCGCGGCCCTGCAGATCGTGTCCGTGCTCCTGTCGTCGAGCCCGCTCGCGGCGGCGCTCGCCGGCGCGGTCATCGCCGACGTCGTCGCGGCGCGGGCCGGCGTGCAGTGGACCGACCCTCTGGAGCCGGAGGGCCCAGGCCGCCGCGCGCGCCTGGCCCGTCGCGTCGGGCTCGGCGCTGCGCTGGGCGCGCTCGCCGTGCTGATCACGCTCGGCGTCTCCGCGGTGCTGGGGTGGGTGACGGTCGAGGCCGGGGCGCCCTCGGCGAGCCTCGGCTTCGCCCTGGCGCGCGCCATCGCCCTCGCTGTCCGCGACGAGCTCCTGCTCACCGGCATCCCGTTCGCCGCCGCGGCGCGCGCCGGCCTCTCGCCCCGCCCCGCGCTGGTCTTCTCCGCCCTCGCGCACGGCGCCGCGCTCGGGCTCGCGCCGGGCGCGTCCCCGTCGAGCTTCGCCCTCGCGACCGCGCTCGGCGCGCTCGCCGCGGCGCTCTTCCTGCGCGGCCGCGGCGTGTTCGCGGCGGTCGCCGTCCACGCGAGCTTCACCGCGCTCGCGGGCGCAGGTCTGCGCGGCGCCCTGCTCGACGCGACGTGGATCGACGGCGCCCTCGCCGCGGGGACGCAGGCCTCCGGCCCGCCCGCCTGGCTCGGCGCGGCCGTGCTCGCGATCCTCGCCGCGCTCACCCTCCGCGCCGGCGCCCCGCCGCCTGACCGTCCAGCGCGGTGAGCGCCCCCGCCCCGCGCGGCCGCCACGGAGCTCTCGCCGCCGCGCTGGCATGAAGCGCGACGCACCCGCGTTGTAGCTCCGGACATCGGCGCTGGCGGCGCCGCGTCCATCGCAGCTGCGCACTCGGCCTCTCCCCTTCCACCGCCTGCGTCCGGTTTCCAGCGCTCGGCGCGTCACATCCACCGGACCGACACCGACATTTCACAGCGCCGTGAGAGCACGTGCCGCGCAAGCGGATCGCGGGCGAACACGCGCGATGTCCCACAGCGCCTCACCCCTCGGACACGGCTATGTCATATTTCAGCGCACCGCGTCAAGCACACATTGACGCGCCGCCTTCGAGGAACCAACGATCAGGTATGCACTGCGGAAGGATCCTTCGGATTGCGCCGATGATGCTGCTCGCGCTCGTGTCGACGGGCTGCGGCATGGCGACGATGATCGACACGAACACGCGCTCCATCCAGGCAACGACGGAGGAGATGCGGCGGACCCGCGCGACGATCGAGGATTCGAATCAGACGCTGCGGAGCTCGCAGGAGAGCATCGATCAGCTCGCCGAGCTGCGTCAGCCGATGGAGAAGCTCGCCGAGATGCAGGCGGCGATGGAGCGGCTGGCCGAGCTCAAGGGGTCGATGGACGCAATGCAGCAGAGCATGCGGGAGACCGCGCGCCTCAAGGAGTCGATGGATCGGCTGAGCCAGATGGAGGCCACCATCGCCGCGATGAACGAGAGCCTCGTGGGCATCCGCGGCCCGCTCACGGACGTCGCCGCCCTGAACGCACCGATGCGCGACGTCGCCGCCCTGGACGCGCCGATGCGCGACGTCGCCGGGCTGAAGCAGCCGATGGAGCAGGTCGCGACGCTGCGCGAGCCGATGAAGGAGGTGAGCAAGCTGTCGGCGCCGATGGAGGAGATCAGCCAGCTCGGGGGCGATGCGTCGCGCCAGACCGGCCTCATCGCCGTCGGCCTGCTCGGCTGGGGCGTCGTGACGTTCCTCGGCGTGTACTTCGGCGTACAGGCCGGCACCCGCCGCCAGCAGCGCCTGGCGCAGGGAGACAGGGACTCGAGCGCGGGGCCGGCGCCTGCCGAGCCCGCGCCGCGCGTCCTCACCGAGAGCCGGAGCTTCGAGCGCCGGGCCCAGATCAAGTCGATGTGATCGATCTCTGCCGGACGCCTGTCCGGCCGGCGAGCGGCGGAGTCGCCCGCCGCCCGCCGTCACATCACCCACCGATCAACGATACGTGTCCCAGTGCGCCGACATGCGATCGGCCTGCCCTGCAGTGAACCCATCCATGCAGGAGTCGTCGGTGTAATCCATGAAGTTCTGGACCGGGTCGAGCCCACCTCCCCGGCAGCTGTCCCTGTTCAGCGGGCAGCCATACGCGGCGCTGCGCTCCGACGCCGTGTCCGCGACGCCATCACCGCTCTTGTGGCAGCCGCCTTCGAACGTGTGGAAGAGGCCGAGCCAGTGACCGACCTCATGTGTCCCCGTATCTCCCTCGTTGTACGGCGCCGCATTGCCGCCGGGTAACGTGGAATGGAGCAGGACGACGCCGTCGTCGGTCGGACGGGCCGCGTAGCTCGAGGGGAACGTCGCCCAGCCCAGCAGACCGCCGCCCGGATTGGCCGTGTAGAGATTGAGGTGGTCTGGCCCACCAATGCGGAGCGCTGCCTTGGCCTGCCGCTCGGCCGAAGAGCCCGACGACATGGTGTACCAGGTCGCGTTCCTCGTCCGATCGACGGAGGCCAGCGTGAAGCTGAAGCGGGTGTTCGCGTACGCCTCGTTGAGCACCTCGATCTGCTCCGCGATCATCCGGTCCGTCACGTCGCCGTTCGAAACGCCGACGCCCTTGTTGATGACGTGGACGTGCACGGGGATCTCGACCGCCGCGCCCACCGAGAACCCGAGCGCCATCTGTCTGCGGACGGACTGCTCGACGGCTTCCTTCTCAACGTCGCTCAGCTCGACGGTCGCGCAGCCGCGCCGCAGGGGCGCCGGCGCCGCCTCGACCTGCTCGGGCTCGACGTCGACGACGGCCGGCGCATCCTCCGCGGGGGTCGAGGGGTCGGCGCCGCACGCGACGCCCAAGGCAGCGATCAAGACTAAGGCAAATACTTCCGCGCACGTCCGAGCTCGCATGGACACTCTCCTTGGTTCATTTCCCCGCAAAGGAAGCATGAATATATATCCGCGATCACAATCGGTTCAATTCCAAAAGGGCTGATTCCACTCGCGACGACCAAGGAAGATTCCATGTCTTGGTCGTTCTGGTCGTTCTGGTCGTCTTACGAGTCTTGCGCTCTCTCGCCGAACGCCGACAGGCCCCCGGACACGCAGAGCGATGACGAGGCGCAGCGGCCCGTGTGGAACGGACACGCCGATTGCTCCAACGTGGATCGATCGCTCCATGATGGAGCACACGTCGAGAGCGGCGCGGACCGAGGGAGCGCCCCGCGACTCGAGATCAGACGACGACGGGGACCTGGCTGTTCCGCCTGTTCCATGTCCTCCGCGCCTTCGGGATCAGGGCCCGCGGAGCTCACCCCGATTTCGAGGCGCTTTCCCGAGGAGCGCCGCGCCGCGCGCCCATCCGCCTGGTCTGTGCAGCTAGAGCGACGCTCGAAGCCAGGTGCACGGCGTTATCCAAACTCTCCGCCTGCCACATCCTCTCGGCGCCGGGTCGGCGCTCGCCGCCGCCGGCCCTCTCGTCGGGGCCGCGCCGGACACGCGCACACGCGGCCCGCACGAGGGCAGACGCAGCGTTCTCGCGGGCGGTGGCGCGGCGGGCTCGGCGGCGCCCCTGCGATCTCGCTCACACTGGCACGCGGCCGACCCGGGCGCTGCGCGGCCGACGGGCGCGATGCATCGTGATTGCAGTACTCTCCTGGCGACGGTAGATGTCTGGCATGGCGCGTACGAAAGCAGGTCAGTCCGCGGAGGAGCTCCGTGAGCAGATCCGGGCGGCCGGCCTGCGGGCCACCTCGCCGCGCATCGCGGTGCTGCATAGCCTCGGCCGCTCGCGGACGCCCGTCAGCCACGCGGAGCTCGCTGCTGAGCTCGCCCCCAAAGGGTGGGATCGCGCCACCATCTACCGGAACCTGATCGACTTGACCAACGCCGGGCTCGTGCGCCGCACCGACATGGGCGACCACCTCTGGCGGTTCGAGCTGCGGGAGTCCACCGGAGCCCACGCGGCGGACGAGCACCCGCACTTCATGTGCGACACATGCGGCGATGTGCTCTGCCTCCCTGACGAGAGCATCGAAATCAAGGCGGCGCGCGGCGCGCCGCGCGCGTTGCGGCGCAAGGGACTCCAGATCCAGATCAAGGGCCGCTGCGATCGGTGCGTGCAGGCCTGAGCGGCGGAGCAGCCCCGGGCCACCGGCGGCCCCGTGCCGCGTGAATGACGCGGCGCTCGGCGGCGCTCAGCGACGCTCAGCGACGACAGACGCCTGTCCGCATCCTGGTTGCAACACCAATTTGATATTGATTAGGCTACGCGGCTCGGGCATAGCCCACCGCGCCCATGCTCGCGCTCGTCGTCGTCCTGTCGATCGCCGGCCTCGCCGCGGGGCCGCTCCTCGTGGCGCTCGGCCGGCGCCAGGCGCTGCCGACGTCGGCGCTCGACGGGCTGACGCTCGGCCTCGTGCCCGCGCTCATCCTCACGCGCCACCTGCCGCACGTCGTCGAGGAGATCGGGGCGCAGGCGCTCCTCTGGGCGGCGCTCGGGTACGCGGCGCTCGGGCTCACGGAGCACCGGCGGCGCGACACCGGCGAGGTGCTGGGGCGGGAGATCGCGTTCTCGGCGCTCGCCGTGCACGGGCTGCTCGACGGCGCCGGGCTCGCGCTGGCCGTGGCTGCGGCCGACAGCGGCGCGGACGGGGTGCTCTTCGCGAGCGCCGTCCTCGTGCACCGGCTGCCCGAGGGGCTGTCGCTCGCGGCGCGCTTCCTGCCCGCCTGGGGCTGGCGGCAGCTCGGAGCGCGCCTCGGGCTCCTCGGGCTGCTCACCGTCCTCGGCGCCCTCCTCGGCCAGGGCGCCGTGGAGAGCCTCCCCCACGAGTCGTTCGAGGTGTTCATCGCGTTCGGCCTCGGCGTCCTCCTGCGGCTCGTGGTCCACACGCACGAGGCGCCGCCCCGGGGGGCGCGCGCGCGGACGGCGAGCGCGATCGCCTTCGCCTCGGGGCTCTGCGTCGCGCTCGCGCTCCCCAGCCCGGAGAGCTCCTTCACGAGCGCGCACGCGTCCGAGCTGTCGTTCGCCGAGTCGCTCGGCCCGCTGTTCATCGAGACGGCGCCCGCCGTGCTCGCCGGGCTCGCGGTGGCAGGGCTCCTGCGCGCGCTCTCTCCGATCGTCCTGCATCGCTCGACCGGCTCGCTGCGCGGCGGCGCGGCGCTGCCCCGGGCCGCCCGCAGCCTGGCGTCCGGGCCGGCGCTGCCCCTCTGCGCTTGCGGCGTTGCGCCGCGCATGCAGCGGCTCTCGCGCGCGAGCGCGCCGGTCGCCGCGGTCGTCGCCGTCGTCCTCTGCGCGCCGGCGCTCGATCCTGCCGGCGCGCTGCTCTCGCTGCGGATGCTCGGCCTGCCGTTCACCGCGGCGCGCGTCGCGGGCGGCGCGCTCCTCGCCGTGCTGGTCGCGCTCCTCGTCGCCAGGGTGGCCAGGACGCCTGGCTCGAGCGCTGCGCCCTCCGGCGGCGCGCCGCCCGTCGTCGCCCGGACCGTGGCATCGCCGGGCGCGCGGCTCCGCGCCGCCGTCGCCGAGGCCGTCGGTCCAGCGCTCGATCACATGGCCGCCTGGTACGTCGCGGGCCTCCTGCTCGCCGCCGTCCTCGAGGCGGCCATCGCGCCGGCCGCAGCGCGCGCGCTCGGCGCGCCGGACGACGTCCTCGTGAGCGCGCTCCTCGCGGTGCCCGCTCACGTGTGCGCGCACGGCGCGGCGCCGCTCGCCGCGGTGATGATCCACAAGGGGCTCCCGGTCGGCGCCGCGCTCGCGTTCCTCGTGGCGGGACCGGCGACCCACATCGCGGCGCTCGGCGGCCTGCGTCGGGCGTTCGGAGCGCGCGCCGCCGCCGCCGCCGCGCTCTTCAGCGTCGCCTTCGCGGTCGCGCTCGGCCTCGTCGCGAACGCCTTCGTCCCCCTCGCGGCGATCCCGGACCTCCACGACCTCGCGCCCCAGGAGCACTCCACCATCGCGTGGGTCTGCGCGGCCGCGCTCGGCGCGCTCCTGCTCTCGAGCTTCATGAGGCTCGGCCCTCGCGCATGGCTCGGCGGCATGCGCGGCGCCGGCGACATCGGTGCGTCCGGGCCGGAGGAGCCGCTTGCGCCCTGCGCAGGCGCACATCGCTGCAGCGCGAGCGGCGCACCGGGCGACCACGGCGCGCCGCCCGCGTGACGCCGGGCTCCCCGGAACGTCGTTCCAGGAGCTCACGCTCGCCGCTCTCCCTCGCGCGCCGCTCGCCGCTCTCCCTCGCGCGCCGCTCGCCGGTCTCCCTCGCGCGTCGTCCCGCGGCCTCCACCTCACGCGCCGGAGCTCCGGCGCGGGGCGGCGCGGCGATCACCCTAGCTGGACCGAGCCGTGGTGATCGCAGTGATCGCCGTGCGGATGGTGCAGGTGCGCCCCGACGAGGTAATCGAAATGATCGCCGTGGGGCACGGCCTGATGGCCGCAGCCTGCCCCGTGCGTGTGCGCCTTCTCGTGATCGGCGCATGCATGGCTCGGCGTGCACGCGTCAGGGTTCTCCTTGCCGACCGAGAGCACGTGCTCATCGAAGTGATCGCCGTGCGGGTGATGCAGGTGTCCGTCGTGCAGGTAATCGACGTGGTCCTCATGCCGCAACGCCTGATGTCCACATCCCTGCCCATGAACATGGGCGTGCGCTTCATGCGTCTGGTGGTCGTCCATCGACTTGCATCCTTTCCATCAATGCTCGCTTCGAGCTCGGGTGACGGCTCGACGTGGGGCCAACATGGGGCCCCGACGCGCACCGCCGCAAGGAGCAACCTGGCGCGCATGCCGTGGGCGAGCCGACCACGCTCGCTCGCCCTGCGGCGCCGCGGCGCTCAGCGGATCCAGTACCTGCCGATGAGCACGAGCGCCATTGCCCAGAGCACCACCCCGATGCCCGCCGCGACGAGCATGGCCTTTGGCAGGCGCCTGCCGTGCTGCACGAGCCGTCCCAGCGTCCCGGCGGCGTCGCCGCCCCGCGCCGCCGTGCTCTCCGGCGCGAGGCCGACGTCGCCGCTGAGGCCGATATCCGAGGCGCGCCGCCCCTTCTGTCCCCGGAAGCGCTCGGCACGCAGCTCGCGGAGAACGGCCTCGAGCTCCTTCGCGAGCGCGTCCGCCGAGGCGATCCGTTCGTCGCGCTCGCGGCGGAGGCACGCTTCGACGAGCTGGCAGAGGTGCTGCGGGAGCCCTGGCCTGCGCGCGGCGATCGGATCGCAGTCCTTGCTCAGGATCCGGACCATCAGCGCGTTGTAGTTCGGCGCCTGATGCGGGGTCGTCCCGGTCAACGCCTCGTACATGACGACGCCCAGCGACCAGATGTCGGCGCGAGCGTCCACGTCCTCGCGCCCCGCGGCCTGCTCGGGCGACATGTACGCCGGCGAGCCGACGACGCAGCCCGTGCGGGTCAGCGAGAAGTTGTGCTCCTTCTCCAGGACCTTGCTGATCCCGAAGTCAAGGATCTTCCCCACGAGCTCGCCCAGGTGGTTGCGATGCACATAGATGTTCGCGGGCTTCAGATCGCGGTGGATGATCCCCTGCTGATGGGCCATGTCGAGCGCCCGCGCGAGGCCGAGGAAGAGCTCGACCAGCACCTCCGGCTCGATGGTGCCCTCGCGCCGCAGCCACTCGTCGAGCCCCTCGCCGACGAGCAGCTCGAACACGAGGAACGGAGAGCCGTCCTCGGCCTGACCGAGGTCGAGGATCTCGACGATGCTCGGGCTCCGCAGGCGCCCGCTCGCCTTCGCCTCGTTGAAGAAGCGCTGGAGCGCGACGGCGTCCCCGGCCACCTCGGGGCTCATCACCTTGAGCGCCACGTCGCGATCGATGAGCACGTTCTTCGCGGCCCACACCGACCCGCTGGCGCCTTGGCCCAGGAGCTTCACGAGCCGGTAGCGAGACTGGATGAGATCGCCGGGGTTCACTGCTGCGCCGAGGTGTCGCTGGGGAGCTGAAGGAACTGAGGGAACCGAGGATACGGACGAACCGGCGGGCCAGAGGACCGCGGAACCGAGGAACCGAGGAACCGAGGAACCGAGGAACCGAGGAGGAGCTGGCTTTACGCCGCCCCCGTCGGATCCGGACCGCAGGATAACCCGAGCCATGGACGAGCGGTACCGCGGTGCGGCGCGCTCCAGCAGGAAGCAAAAGTTCGCGGCGCGAGGGGGCGACAACCCGCCTCGCCGCCCCCGGGGGCGCAGAGATCCGTGGATTTTCCGATACCGCGACGCTTCGACTCGGCGTCATCGGCGCTCGCCGAGCACGACGGCGAGCGATGAAGAGGCTGGGCAGCGAGGGGCACAGCGCAATTTTCTTGTGCGCCGGCCCCTGCGCTGCCCTCGGGGGTGGGCGATCAGACGTCGTAGTAGAGGAAGAACTCGTGCGGGACCGGGCGGAGCCGGACCGCGTCGACCTCGCGCTCGCGCTTGTAGTCGAGCCAGGTCTTGAGGATGTCGCGGGTGAAGACGTCGCCGCGGAGCAGGAACTCGTGGTCGCGCTCGAGGGCGCCGAGGGCCTCGTCGAGCGAACCCGGCATGTGCGGCACTTCCTTGAGCTCCTCGGGCGAGAGCGCGTAGATGTCCTTGTCGAGCGGGTCGCCCGGATCGATCCGGTTCTGGACGCCGTCGAGGCCGGCCATCATCATGGCGGCGAAGGCGAGGTACGGATTGCAGCTCGCGTCCGGGAAGCGGACCTCGATGCGGCGGCCCTTCGGGCTGTTGCCCGGGGCCAGCGGGATGCGGATCGACGCCGAGCGGTTGCGGCTCGAGTACGCGAGGTTCACGGGCGCCTCATAACCCGGGACGAGCCGGCGATAGCTGTTCGTCGTCGGGTTGGTGAGCGCGGCGAGCGCCTTCGCGTGCTTCAGGATGCCGCCGATGTACCAGAGGCCCGTGTCGGACATCCCGGCATAGCCGTCGCCGGCGAAGAGCGGCTTGCCCTCCTTCCAGAGCGACTGGTGGCAGTGCATGCCGCTGCCGTTGTCGCCGAAGAGCGGCTTCGGCATGAACGTCACCGACTTGCCGTTCTTGCGGCCGACGTTCTTGATGACGTACTTGAACCACATGAGGTTGTCGGCCATCGCCGTCAGCGTCGAGAACTTGATGCCGATCTCGCACTGGCCGGCCGACGCCACCTCATGGTGGCCGACCTCGACCCCGATGCCGGTCTCGATCAGCGTGGACATCATCTGCCCGCGCAGATCGCCGAGCGTGTCGGTCGGCGCGACGGGGAAGTAGCCCTCCTTCGACCGGATCTTGTGCCCGAGGTTCGGGCCGGCCTTGCCGGAGTTCCAGACCGCTTCGTCGCTGTCGATCTCGTAGAAGGCGCCGCGCTGCGAGCTCTCGTAGCGGACCGAGTCGAAGACGAAGAACTCGGCCTCGGGCCCGAAGTAGGACGTGTCGGCGATGCCGCTCGCGCGGAGGTGGTTCTCGGCCTTCTGGGCGATGTAACGCGGGTCGCGGCCGTAGGGCTGGCCGGTCACCGGATCGCTGATCTTACAGATCATGCTCAGCGTCTTCTGGGCATGGAACGGGTCGAGCTTCGCCGTCGACGGATCGGGCGTCATCAGCATGTCGCTCGCGTTGATCGGCTGCCATCCGCGCACCGACGAGCCGTCGAAGCCGATCCCCTCCTCGAAGAGATCCTCGTTCAGGCGGGACGCCGGGATGGTCGTGTGCTGCCAGATGCCGGGCAGATCGATGAACTTGAGATCGACAAATTTTACGTCGTTTTCCTTCGCAAACGCGACGACATCTTTCGCCTTCATGATCTTCTCTACCTCGCTGACTCGCTGCTCTCGCTGTATGTGACTCGACGGTGCGCGGGCTCGTGCTCGCTTCTCGGTTGTCGGTTGCCGATCTGTCGATGCTGTCGATCCTCGAGCCTGTGACCCGCCGCGAATGCCCTGTGACGCTCTGCCGGCGGCGCGCCTCCTAGATGGCGTCCTCGCCGCGCTCCCCCGTGCGGATCCGCACGGCCTCCTCGACGGGGACGACGAAGATCTTGCCGTCGCCGATCCGACCCGTCTTGGCGCTCTTCTCGATGGCGTCGATCACGTCGCTGACCATGCTGTCCGGCACGACGATGTCGACCTTCACCTTCGGCACGAAGTCGACGACATACGCCGACCCTCGATAGACCTCTTTCTTGCCGCCGGTCCGACCGAAGCCCTTTACCTCGGTCACCGTCATGCCCTGAATCCCGACCTCGGCGAGGGCGTCCTTGACCTCGTCGAGCTTGAACGGCTTGATGATCGCCTCGACCTTTTTCATTGCGCACGCCTGTGGTGACCGGGTGCCCGCCAGGGTGGAAGACCCGGGCGCTCACCCGAAAGGCCCCGCCGGAGCAGAGCTGGTAAAGGGGGGACACCTCCGCCGGCGGCCTCCCATCGATGTGCCGGGCGCCGCCCGGCTTCCGATCCGTGACGGGGGCGGCCCGGTCCACCGAGCCTTGCCCGCCACTGTCAACGACTCAGGGACCCATCCAGCGGAGCCGGATCGGCGACCCTTCACCCCGGACGCTGGCGCGCGACCGAAGGTCCAGGCTGGTGTACCCAAGCTCATGTTTCCGGAATGTTTCGCGCACCGCGCGAGCGTGAGAAAAGTGCATCGGACGTCAGGAAATCGGAGCCCGCTTACTTTTTTCACAGCTCCACCTGGGCAAGGCAGAGCTCGCTTGCGCGGCGGCGCGCCGGGGGGTGAGAATTCGCTTACGCACCGCGACGCCGGAGGTGGCCCCCTCCTTATGAATGATGCCGTCCCGGGGTGGAATCCGTTTTCACGGTGCCGTTCCGGAACCGCTGAGCCCGCTCGCGCGGCGCCATGGAGAGGATCGGGCCCCTCCCCGACCGGTCATGCTGCGCTCGCCATTGTTCTTGTGACGCGGCTCGAATAGGCTGCGCTGGCGAATCCAGTCGCGGGACAGCCCTGCCTGATGGCTTTGCCGAACAAAGCGAAGATCCCGGTAGGCACGGTCCTCGCCGGAAAATACCGCATCACACGCGAGATCGGGCGCGGCGGCATGGCTGCCGTGTACGAGGCCGAGCACATCGACATCGGCAAACGCGTGGCGATCAAGGTGCTCGCCCAGGAGCTGACGACCTCAGCCGTCGTGGTCGAGCGCTTTCTCCGAGAGGCCCGGGCCGCCGCGTCGATCCGCAGCCCCTTCATCTGCGACGTCTACGACTCGGGCAAGCTCGACGACGGGCGGCCCTTCCTGGTGCTCGAGCTCCTCGAAGGCGAGTCGCTGTACGAGCGGATGACCGTCATCAGGTACCTCGACCCCGAGACCACCGTGACGGTGGTGTCCCAGGTGTGTCGAGGGCTCACCAAGGCGCACGCCGCCTCCATCGTCCACCGCGACCTCAAGCCGGAGAACATCTTCCTCACGAAGGATGAGGAGGGCCGGCTCTGCGCGAAGATCCTCGATTTCGGCCTCGCGAAGTTCTACGCGCCGGTCGACGGCGGCGACGCGCAGGCGCGCCTCACCCGCGAGGGCGCGGTCTTCGGAACGCCGGCGTACATGAGCCCGGAGCAGGTGCGCGGCCAGGGAGCGGTCGACCACCGCGCGGATCTCTGGGCGCTCGGCTGCATCACCTACGAGTGCCTCACCGGCCGCACCGTCTGGCAGACCGAGCAGGGCGTCGCGATGACGTTCGCGCAGATCGCCAACGCGCCCCTGCCGCAGCCGGCGGCGCTCCGCCCCGACCTCCCGGCGAGCTTCACCACGTGGTTCGAGAAGGCGCTCGACCGCTCCATCGATCGCCGCTTCCAGACCGCGAGGGAGTTCGCCGACGAGCTGTCGGTCGCGCTCGGCGTCGCCCAGCCGACGCCGCCGCGCGGCGCGGAGCCGTCCCAGGCGGGGCTCGTCATGCCGGGCGGCGACCCGCCGGCCGACCTGTCGTTCGACCCGCCGGGGGTCGTCCGTGTGACCCCCAACGAATCGCGGCGGACCGTCCCGTCGGGTCCGGCGGAGCGCGGGGGAGATCCGTTCGCCGGGCTGGACACCTCGGGCGCGCCCGGCGCCGCGATCGCCGGGCGGATGAGCCAGGGCGCGGGGCAGCAGATCACGTTCTCCGGGGGCTCGGGCGAGACCTCGGTCCCCGATCCGCTGGCGCACGCATCGACGCCGAAGCGAGGCGGCGCGGGACGCGCGCTCGTCGTGTTCGGCGTGCTCGCGCTCGTCGCGGGCGGCGCCTACGCGGGTTACCGCCAGTTCCTCAAGCCGACGGCCCTGCCGCCCGTCTCGTCGAGCAGCGCGGCGCCGTCGGCGACCAGCTCCCCCTCGGCGTCGGCGTCCGCCGGGGCCAACGTGCCGGCGCGCACCGACGCCCGCGTCGAGCCGCCCGCCCTGGCGTGGCCGCCGCTCGTCGCGCAGGCGCAGGAGGCGGTCGCCGCCGGCGATCTCAAGGCCGCGCTCAGGCTGCTGAAGGACGCTCAGGACAAGGGCAACCACCCCGTGCCCCGGACCCTGATCGAGCACGTGCAGGTCGCCCTGAAAGACGCGAGCGGCAAGGCGCCTTGCGCGCTCACCGGCCTCGCGAGGCCGCGCACGCACGATCTGGTGCGCGAGGGCGGCCGCGTCGTCGGGGCCAGCCGGCCCTCGATCGCGCTCGGGCCGCGCGGCGCGGTGGTCACCTGGACGGACTCGCACGAGGGCGGCACCGAGCACGCCTACACGACGACGCTGGACGGCGCGCTGCGGCCGTCGTCGCCGGCGCTCGACGTGACGCCCGAGGGCCGCGCCATCGGACGCCCCGAGCTGACCTCCGCAGGCGATCGGCTGGTGCTCACGTACTGGGACGGCAAGGGGCCGGAGGCCGGCGTGCACGTGCGCTGGCTCGACGCCAACGGGCGGATCGACGGCCCTGCCGTGATGGTCGCGCCCTTCCCTCGCGGAGGGAACTCGTGGCCCTCGCTCGCGCGCGCCGCCGAGGGGTTCCTGATCACGTGGTCGGACGACGGCGACAACGCCTCCGAGGACCTCTTCATGCGCCGCCTCTCGCCGAACCTCGATCCGGCGGGCGAGATCATCCGGCTGACCGACGTCACCCCGACGGGCCCCTCGAAGCCGCGCGTCCGCTTCCCCTCGGTGGCGGTGGCGAACGACGTGATGCACCTCGCCTTCCGCTTCGATCGCGAGCCGACGCGCGTCATCCAGTACATGCGCCTCCCGCTCGCGAACGCCAACAAGGGGCTCCCGCCGGCCAGCCCTGGCAAGCGCGCCGACCGCGCGCTCGGCGACCTGTCGCTCGTGAACAGCGATCGGGTCCGGAGCGACAGCCCCTCGCTCGCCTGCGGCGCGGGCGGCTGCTTCGTCGTCTGGCACGGCGAGGCGCCGCTCGGGGGCGCATCGGCCGCCTACATCGATCCGGCCAAGGGCCAGCCGCTCTGGCGCAAGCGGTTCTCGAAGTCGGGCGCGCGCCCGTCGATCGCGATCGCGCCGAGCGGGCAGGCCCAGCTGGTCTGGTTCGAGGGGGGCCGCCTGCTCACCGCGTCGATCAACCGCGACGGCATCGGCGCGCCAACGAAGTTCGCCCGCATCAGCGGGGATCAGCCGGCGCCCTCGATCAGCCCCGGCGCGAAGCCCGGAGAGTGGTATGTCGCCTGGCTTGACTACGAGGCGGGTCATCTCGAGCCCTACGCCGCCCGCATCCAGTGCCGGTGACCCCATGCTCATCCTCCCACCTCGAAGCGAGGTCCGCGCCCGTCCCATCGAGACCGAGCGGCTGATCCTCGTGCCGATCGACCCGTCCGACGGGCCAGAGCTCTGGCTCGCGGTCAACGGCTCACGCGCGACCCTCCAGCGGTGGCTTCCCTGGGTGCAGTTCCACACGGATCCGGCCGCGAGCGTGCGCTTCGCCGAGGCGTGCGCCGCCGACTGGGATCACGGCAGGGCGCTGCGCTTCGTCATCCGCGAGCGCGCGCACCGCTCGCTCGCCGGGGTGGTCGGGCTCGAGGCGTGCGTCCACCTGCACCGCTCTTGCGAGCTCGGCTACTGGCTCCGCAAGGAGGCGACCGGGCGCGGGCTCATGACCGAGGCCGCGAGGGCCGCGCTCGGGTTCGCGTTCGGCCACATGGGCGCGCACCGCGTGCGGGTTGCGGCCGCGACGGACAACCATCCTTCCCTCGCGGTCATCAGCCGGCTCGGCTTCCGCTTCGAGGGGATCGCCCGGCAGGCCGAGTGGTGCGACGGCCGCTGGCTCGACCATTCCGTCTTCGCGCTCCTGGCGACCGATCCCAGGTAGAGCCGCCCACGAGGGCGCTCGCTCGCTAGTTCCCTCCGCGCGCCCGAGGTAGCCCGTGCGCCGCCCGAAGCGCGCTAGCATCCTGACTCCGCCGTGGCCCGCCGTCGTCGCCTCATCCGCTGGCCCCGCGGCACGACGCCGCTCGTGCCGCTCGCGCCCGCGATCGTGATCGTCGTGGGGATCGCCACGGCGGTGGCGATCGCGCTGATCGGCATCGGCCAGCTCGCGAAGATGAGCGATCAGTCCGCGAGCCTGCGCGCCGAGGTGCTGGCCGCGACGCTCTCGGCGCGGCTCCGCGGGACCATCGAGGGGGAGCGGGCGGCGTTCCTGCGGGAGGCGGCGCGGCGGGCTGGGTCGGAGATCCTGCTCGTCGATCAGGGCGGCCACGTGCTGATCAACGAGAGCTTCAGCGCGCCGGCCAGGGCCGGGATCGTCCAGATGCTCACCCTGGGCAAGGGCGAGACGACGACCTCGCTCGGCCGCGTCCGGTTCGCGGCGCGCCCGCTGCACCCGCCGCTCTCTCACCTCTCGGTGCTCACCTTCGTCTCGGCGCCGAGCCCGCCGCCCGACTCGATCGCGCTCGGCAACGCCGTCGCGGCGCTCACGGTGCTGCTGCTCGGCGTGGCTGTCGCGGTCGCGCTCTCGTTCACCAAGTCGGCGCGCGACGATGTCGACTACCTGCGCGAGCGCATCACGGCGATGGCGCGCGGACAGGTCCAGAGCGCGCTGCCCACGGACGTGATCCGGGCCGAGCCCGTGCCGATCAGGTCGCTCGACCAGGTCGGCCTCCTGACAGCGGCCTTCAACCTCCTGATCACCCGCTTCGCCGCGGCGGAGCGCACCTACCGGGCGGACCTCCAGCAGGCCTCCGCGATGGACCGCGAGCGCTCGGCGTTCCTCGCGGGGCTGAGCCACGAGCTGCGCACGCCGCTCAACGCCATCCTCGGGTTCGCGCACGTCCTCGAGAGCGAGGTCGACGGCCCGCTCAGCCAGGACGCGCGCGAGGCGCTGTCGGTCATCCGGCAGAGCGGCGAGCACCTGCGCACGCTCATCGACGACATCCTCGACCTCTCGGCGCTCGAGACGGGCAAGCTCCAGCTCTCCCGCCGCGCCGTCAACCTCCGCGCCCTCGTCGATCAGGTGATGCGGGAGGCGTCCGCGGCGGCGCGCGACAAGCCCCTCCAGCTGCGCGTCACCGGGGACCACGCCCTCGTCGCGCACGCCGATCCGCGGAGGGTGCGGCAGATCCTGACCAACCTCGTCTCGAACGCCGTCAAGTTCACGGCGCGCGGCTCGGTGACGGTCAACATCACGGGGCGCGGCCGCTACGCGGCGATCGTCGTCCAGGACACCGGCCCCGGCATCCCGCCGGAGGAGACGTCGGCGGTCTTCGAGGAGTACCGGCAGACCGGCGACGTGCGCTCGCGCCGGGCCGGGACGGGGCTCGGGCTCTCGATCGCGCGGCGCCTCGTGCTGATGCACGGCGGGACGATCCAGCTGGAGAGCGAGCTCGGGCGGGGCTCGACCTTCACGATCACCCTGCCGATGTGGATCGTGCAGCAGCCCCTGTTCGCGCCGACCCCGCCCACGCCCGACGTGGCGGCGCCGCCCGGGAACGACCCCGGCGCCGGCGGCCCCCAGGGGAGGATCGCATGACCGAGGAGCGCATGAGGGACGACGCGATCCACTTCGCGAGGCGCGTGCTCGTCCGCCAGGCGCTGGTCGGCGTCGCCGCGTTCGGGGCGATCGCGGCGCTCGCGCCGAAGCTGCTCATCCTCGAGCAGCGCGTCGCCGCCAGCGTGCTCTCGGTCGGCGCCAAGATCGCGCTCGCCGCGATCTGCGCGACCACGCTGCTGACGCTGCTCCGGCTGCGCACCCACGAGAACCTGCTGCGCTCGCTCGTGATCGGCTCGCGCGACATCGATCACGAGGAGCTCGAGCGGTTCGCCGGGCTCCCGACCTCGCTGGCGCTGCGCTTCGTGCTGGCGAGCTCGACGATCTCGGGCCTCATGATGATCCCCGGGATCAGGCCAGAGAAGCTCGACGACGGCCGCGCGGTCAGCCTGCTCATCCTCGCGATCACGATCCTCAGCGCGTCCGCGATCCCGCACTACGTGCTGACGCGCGCCGCGGCGTTCAGCCTCTTCGAGATCAGCCCGGCCGAGGCGATCGGCGCCTTGCTCGAGACCGCCGAGCTTTACCAGACGCCGCGCCGGCGGGTCACCTCCAAGCTGCTCCTGGCCGTCGCCACGCCGGTGCTGCTCGTCGGCGTCGGGGCGGTGCTCATCGCGAACGCGCACCTCCAGACGTTCATCGAGCGCAGCCGGCGCTCGACCGCGGGGCTCATCGCGCGCACGGCGCTCGACCCGTCGCTCGGGGCCATCGACGCGGCCGGCCGCAACGACGTCGTGGCCTCGGCGGCGGAGTTCGGGTTCCTCGCGCGCCTGGAGCACGACTGCGTGGGCTCGGAGCCCTCCTTCGGCCGCGAGGCCGACGGGCAGATCGCCGTGATCACGCCGCTCGACTACGGCTGCGTCAACACCCGGTTCTCCGCCGACCTCGAGCCCTCTGCCGCGATCTGGGGCGCGCTCGTCGCGCTGCTCGCGGTGCTGGTCGCCGGCGCGCTCGGCAACCTGTTCGGCCGCGTCCTCGCGGCCGATCTCGTGCACGCCACGAAGCAGGTCCGCCTGCTCGGCACGGACAGCGTGCTGCGCGGCGCCACCCAGATCGCGCG
The DNA here is from genome assembly GCF_051530205.1 of Sorangium sp. So ce327. Classification (NCBI taxonomy): domain Bacteria; kingdom Pseudomonadati; phylum Myxococcota; order Polyangiales; family Polyangiaceae; genus Sorangium; species Sorangium sp. So ce327. The sequence continues at coordinate 10,525,756 of NZ_CP150330.1, forward strand.
CCCCGCCCGGTTCGCCGTCGTCGCCCGGCTCGGGCACGCCATCGAGGACCTCGCCGAGCGCTTCCGCGTCTTCGCCGCGGCGCAGGAGCGCGCGCTCGAGTCCCGCGAGGCGGCGCAGCGCATGCGCGGCCTCCTGTTCGCGAGCGTGAGCCACGACCTCAAGAGCCCGCTGAACGCCATCCTCGGGTTCGCCGAGCTCGTGGGCCAGGAGGATCTGACCCCCGCGCAACGCGAGAGCCTGGAGCTCATCGCGACGCGCGGCCGGGAGCTCCTTGGCCTCATCGAGTCGATCCTCGACGCCGCCCGCGTCGAGGCCGGGCAGCTCACGCTCGAGCCTCAGCCGACGTCCGTCGGCTGGCTCATCGCGGGCGCGCTCCGCAAGGCGCGCGAGCTCGCGAGCGACGCCGGCGGCGAGGTCGTCATCGAGGTCGGCGACACCCTGCCGCTGATCCCCGTCGATCAGGCCTACGCGACGCGCGCGATCGCGGTCATCGTCGCGCACGCGCTCCGGACGGGCGCGGCCGACCCGTCGGCGCGCCTCGTGCGCCTCACGGCGACGATGGCCGGCGAGTTCAACAACGAGGTCCGCATCGACATCGAGTACGGCAGCCGCGACGTGCCGCCGGACGAGCTCGAGGCCCTGTTCAGCCGGCAGACCACGGCGCGCGGGCGCGGCCTGACGCTGGGCCTCAGCCACGCGCGCTCGGTGATCGAGCTCCACGGCGGCTCTCTCGAGGTGGACGGCGCCCCCGACGGGCGGCCGCTCTGCCGCGCTCGTCTGCCGCGCATCCCGCCCCCCCGCCGCCCCCGCCTGTCCTCTGTCCCTGCGCTCGGCTGACCTCGAACAGCGCCCCGCGGCGACCCACGCCGCCGCGCGGATCGCTTCCCTTCGCTGCTTGCACGCGGTACGCCCGTGGCATGCCTGAACGGGCGCTCTCTCCTGCCGAGACAGGCGACGACGATCGCTTCGACCGCCTCTTCCGGCCTGCCTCGCTCGCCGAGTACGTCGGCCAGGCCAAGCACACGGAGAACCTCAAGGTCTTCGTCGAGGCCGCGCGCCGGCGGCGCGAGCCGCTCGACCACATGCTGTTCTGTGGCCCGCCCGGCCTGGGAAAGACCACGCTCGCCCACATCATCGCCCGCGAGATGGGCGTCGCCCTCCATGTGACGAGCGGACCCGCGATCGAGCACAAGGGCGCGCTGGCCGGCCTGCTGACGAAGCTGGAGCGCAACGACGTGCTGTTCATCGACGAGATCCACCGGCTCACGCCGGCGGTCGAGGAGAGCCTCTACCCCGCGATCGAGTCGTTCAACATCGACATCATGACCGGTGACGGCCCCTACGCGACGACGATCCAGCTCGCGCTGAAGCCCTTCACGCTCGTGGGCGCGACGACCCGCACCGGGCTGCTCACCGCGCCGCTGCTGTCGCGCTTCGGCCACGTCGTCCGCCTCGACTTCTACCCCGTCGAGGAGCTCGAGCGCATCGTGCAGCGCAGCGCCGGCCTGATCGACGTGCCGATCGACGCCGGCGGAGCGCGCGAGATCGCGGCGCGCGCGCGGGGGACGCCGCGCGTCGCCAACCGCCTCCTGCGCCGCGTCCGCGACTTCGCCGAGGTGCTGGGCGACGGCGCGATCACGATGGAGATCGCGCGGAAGACCGCGGAGCGGCTCGAGATCGACGCGGCCGGCCTCGACGAGATGGATCGCCGGCTGCTGCGCGTCATCGTCGATCACTACGACGGCGGCCCTGTGGGCATCGACACCCTGGCCGCGGCGCTCAGTGAGCCGCGCGACACGATCGAGGACGTGTACGAGCCGTTCCTGCTCCAGCAGGGCTTCGTCGGCCGCACGCCGCGCGGCAGGGTCGCGACCCGCCGCGCCTACGAGCACCTGGGCCTCGCGGCTCCTGCGACGAAGCAGGGGGATCTCTTCTCCTGATCCCAGCGCCGCGCGGGCAGCGCAATGCGGTGCGCAACGCCGCGCAACGCCGCGCCAGCGCCGCGCCGAGGCCCGGAATTCTCTCATCGCTCCAGCCTGGAGTCGCTAAGCTTGGCGTGTGCCTCGCCGTGATCCTGTGCTCGTCGTGGACGACGACGCCGTCAGCCGGCAGATGCTGCTGCACGCGCTGGCCGACGCGGGCATCGAGGCCGTCGCGGTCACCTCGGGCGCGGACGCGCTCGCCTGGCTCAAGGCGAGCGTGCCCGCGCTCGTGCTGCTCGACCTCGTGATGCCGCCCCCGGACGGCTACGTGGTCCTCAGCGCCGTGCGGGACGCCCCCCGGACGCAGGACGTCCCCGTCGTCGTGCTGACCGCGCTCGACGCGGACGAGGAGGTCGCCCGCGCCTTCGAGCTCGGCGCGGACGATTTCATCCGCAAGCCGTTCCGCCCTGCCGAGCTCATCGCGCGCATCCGCGGTCAGCTCCGGATCCGGGACTACGTCGACGCGCTCGCGCGCAAAGAGCACGACGCGAAGGTGGTCCTCGAGCTCACGCAGGCGCTCTCCTCGACGCTCGACTTCCGGAACATCCTCTTCACGGTCGTGCGGCGCATCGCCGAGGTGGCGCGCGTCGACCGCTGCAGCATCGTCCTCGTGCGCGACGCGGGCGACGTCGGTTACGTCGTCGCCGCGAGCGACGACAAGGAGCTGCGGGATCTGCCGATCGATCTCGGCAAGTACCCCGAGATCCAGCGCGTCATGCGCACGGGCGACGTGCTCGTGATCGACGACGCGAAGGCGCACCCGCTGTTCGACCTCGTGCGCGCGGAGCTCCCGGAGAACGCGTTCCGCTCGCTGGCGCTCCTGCCGATCTTGTTCGAGGACAAGCCGCTCGGCGTGCTCTTCTTGCGCGGCCGGCAGCCCGTGGCGCCCCACGCGCACGAGCTCTCGCTGGCCCGCACGGTCGCGAGCGCCACCGCGATCGCCCTGCGCAACGCGCGCATCCTGCAGTCGCTCCGCGACCAGACGCAGCAGAGCACCTTCGCGCGGTTCGAGGCGGAGCGCCGGCTGAAGGCGCTCCAGCGCTACGCCGACTTCTTCTATTCGACGGCGGACGGCATCGTCGTCGTCGATCCCGACGGTCACATCCTCTTCTCCAACCCGCGCGCGCAGGCGATCACGGGGCGCACGGCGGAGGACCTCGAGAGGGCGAACCTGGCCGATCTCGTCGACGCGCGCGAGCACCCTCTCCTCGAGGAGATCCGGGCCGGCTTCGCCAAGGGATCGTTCCCGCACATGGTGGATTTCACCGTGCGGCGGGGCGAGCACGAGCGGCTCATCCTCAGCTTCAGCTTCAGCAGCGTCCTTCGCGAGGAGAGCGGCGCCGTCCTGGTCAGCTTCCGCGACGTCACAACGGAGCGCGCCACCGAGGCGGAGCTCACCAAGACGAAGGAGTTCCTGGAGCGCGTCATCGACAGCTCGGTCGACGCGATCGTCTCGGCCAACATGGAGGGCGTCGTCCTGCTCTTCAACCGCGCCGCCGAGCGGATCTACGGGTATGACGCGAAGGAGGTCGTCGGCGCGATGAACGCCCGCGCGCTCTACCCCGACCACAACGCCGAGCACATCATGAGGCTCATCCACGCGAAGGAGCACGGTGGTCCCGGCCGGCTCGAGGGCTACCGGACCGAGGTCCTGGCCAGGGACGGGTCACGGATCCCGGTGCACCTCTCCGCGGCGCTGATCTTCGAGAACGGCGTCCCGGTCGGCTCGGTCGGCATCTTCACGGACCTGCGGGAGCGGATGCGGATGGAGGCCCGCCTCACCGAGGCGCAGGAGGAGCTCCGCGCGCGCGAGAAGCAGGCCATCATCGCCGAGCTCGCGGGCGCGGCCGCGCACGAGCTGAACCAGCCGCTCACCAGCGTGCTCGGCTACGCCGAGCTGATCTGCCGCCGGATCGACGACGCGTCCCCCATCAAGGGGGCCGCGACCACGATCCGCAGCGAAGCCGAGCGGATGGCGGAGATCGTCCGCAAGATCGGCAAGATCACCCGCTATGAGACGAAATCCTATGTCGGCGCCGCGAAGATCATCGATCTCGACCGATCGAGCGGCGACGACCCGAACAGGGTGATCGGGTGAGCGGAAAGACCGCGGAGCGCCTGGGGGAGCAGCCATTGTCCGACGCTCCCGTCACGCTCCGGAAGCCCCTCACCCGGGACATCCCGCTCGAGTGGGTGGACAGCCTGCTCATCGCGTCGAGCGAGCTGGATCCGTCGGCCTCCATCGAGCAGCGCGCCTCGACGCTGCTCGGCGCGGCCGCGAAGGTGCTCACGGCTTGCGGGCTCGGCGTCTACATCCCCGGCGCGACGGGGGCGCAGGTGGCCGTCCGGGTCTCGCCGCGCGCTCGCCGCGACGACGGCCGCGATCCGGCGCGGCTCCTCCCGGAGTTCGCCTTCGAGCGCGTCGTGGCGATCGAGCCCGGAGGTCGCTCGACGATGCACATCGCGGCCGACGACGCCGCGTACCTCGACAGCGCGCCTGTACAGGCGCTGGTCGACCGGCTCGTGCTCACCCTGGGCGCGTCGCTCCGCGAGGCGCGCGCGCACGAGTCGCTGCGCGCTCAGGTCATGCAGGCCGAGAAGCTGGCCTCGCTCGGGAAGATGGCCGCGGGCGTCGTGCACGAGCTCAACAACCCGCTCACCTCGATCCTCGCCTACTCCGAGTACCTGCGCCGCAAGGGCGAGCGCGGCGGCTTCGACCCCTCGGACATCGAGCGGCTCGCGAGGATCAACGACGCGGCGGATCGCATCCGCCGGTTCTCGCGCGACCTGATCGCCTACGCGCGGCCGTCCACGGAGAAGCCGGGCGCCGTCTCGCTCCACGACATCATCGAGCGCGCGCTCGTCTTCTGCGAGCACCTCCTCGACCAGACGGGCGTCACCGTCGAGCGGCGCTTCGACGAGATCCCTCCGGTTTGCGGCGTCATCGATCCGCTGACGCAGGTGTTCGTGAACCTGTTCACGAACGCCGCGCACGCGATGAACGAGCGCGGCGGCTGCCTCGGCATCTCCACCGCGATGTCGCCGGAGGACGGCTACATCACGGTGACGATCCGCGACGACGGGCACGGGATCGAGCCCGAGCACCTGCCGAGGATCTTCGACCCCTTCTTCACGACGAAGACCGACGGGACCGGCACCGGGCTCGGCCTGAGCATCGTAAGGAACATCGTTGCCTCACACGGCGGCAGCATCCGCGCGGAGGCGCGCGCCCCGCGCGGGACGGTCTTCTCTCTGGATCTGCCGATCGCGCTGCCGTCCTCGGCCCGCCGCTGAGCAGGGGCGAGATCCCCTCGACTCAGGGCGCGACCTTGATGCCCAGCACCAGCACGCCGCCCATGTGCTGCTGACCCGCGACGAAGAAGCTCTCGCCGGCCTTGGCGTTCACCTCGAGCAGGGGCAGAAACGAGTTGCCGCCGGGCTTCTGGATGCTCGCGCTGACGACGAAGCGCCTCGGCTCGTCCTTCTTCTTCGCGGCGACCACGTCCTTCAGCGACACCATGAGGACGCTGCCGTTCGGCAGCTTCGTCGTGGTCGGCTTCCCCTTTTGCAGGGTGACCTTCAGCCGTTCGAGGAGCTTGTAGCTGTTGTACGACGAGAACGGCGGCTTCCCGAGCTCGGGCATCTTGCCGATCTTCGGGTCGATGCCTTTCCCATCGTTCGTCGCGTGGAGGATCACGATCTCGGACGTGACCTCGGCGTCCGACGGCGCCGCTTGCGGGGGGGCCGGCGCCTGCTCTTGCGCGACGGCAGGGGAAGGGCTCACGCCGAGCGCCAGGACCATGGTCGCGGTGATCGCACTCGCAAGAAATCTCATCACTGTCCTCCCGGACCGTCATCGGAGAGCCAGACCACCGTGGTCGTCGGGCCTGAAGCCACGGCCTCCTGCGGGACGTAAAAGATGGTGCCCATGCGTGCCCCGAAGTCGACCGCGGCGATCTCGACGCCGGGCTCGACCTCCCCCTCGGAGCTCGGCGCGGCGTCCGGCTCCTTCGCCGGCGCCGCGAGCGACGCGGAGGGCGCCGCGGGCGGCGGGGCGAGCAACGCGGAGGGCGCCTGCGCCGTCAGCTCCGCGGTGGGCGTCTCCACGCCCATCTTGCCCCAGACCATCAAGGCGGCGGCCGCCGCCACGGCGAGCGCCGTCAGCGCGAAGATCCCGCGCGCGTTGTCGTTCGCCGGTGATCCCTGGAGCCGCGCCCGAGCGCGGGGCGGCTCGCCCGACGGCGGCGCCGCGAGCGGCCGCGCGGCGCCGACCCCGTCGACCCGCGCGGCGCCCGCCTGCCCTTCGAGGATCTTCGCCATCACCCCATCGGCGATGCCGTCGGCCGCGCTGGAGGCCAGCGCGCTGTCCCGGACCATGTCGGCCGCGGTGACGAGCGCTGCGACCTTCGCCCGGCAGCGCGGGTCGTGGAGCACGTACTCCTCCACCTGCCGGTGACGAGCTTCATCGAGCTCACCGTCGGCATAGAGCATCAGCTCCAGATCCGTCGGCGGGGCGCTCGCTTCCCCGTGATTCGCCTTGCTGCTGTTGGCGGTGCTCACGCGATCTCCTCCGGGTCCTCTGCTGGGGCCTTGCCCTCTTCCTCCGCGTAACAGTCGGCGAGGGCGCGCTGAAGCTTCTGACGGGCGTGGAACAGGCGGCTCATGATCGTCCCCTTCGAGACCCCCATGGCCTGAGCCATCTCCTCGTACGACATGCCCTCCACCTCCCGCATCAGGATCACGCCTCGGTGGTAGGGCGGCAGCGCGTCGAGCGCGGCCTGGATGCGCCCGGCGATCTCCCGCCGCCGGACGACGTTGAGGGGGTCCGCGCCGTCGATCCGAGCGACGAGCGGGAAGTCGGACTGCTCGTCCGCCGCCTGGTTCTCCTGGAGCTCGAGGTCGCGGCGTCCCGGCTTCCGCATGAGGTCGATCGCCAGGTTCGTGACGATCCTGTAGAGCCAGGTGAAGAACGAGGAGCCCCCCTGAAAGGAGCCGAGGCCCTTGTAGACCCGGAGGAAGGCGTCCTGCACGAGCTCGCGCGCGTCGTTCTCGTCGCGGACGAGCCCCATCGCGATCGCGAACGCCCTGCGCTGGTGCCGTTCGACGAGCGAGCGGAAAGCCGCCTGGTCCCCCTTCTGCGCTCGCTCGATGAGCTCACGATCTTCCTCCGCTTCCCGCCGTCGCGCCTCGCGATTGGACGCACGGGCGGAAGCGCTATTCAGGCGCGGGTGGATCTGCTTCGTTTCGGGGTGGTCGCCCTCCGCGGACAGGTCGTCGCCTTCCGCGTCGCCCTCGCCGGGATCACCGGGAGGTGCGACCGGCTCGAGCTCGTCCGGGTGAGAAGGTGCAATGGCCACGGGGTCAGCTTACCTGAGGAGGCTGGGGGACGAGGGAGGTCGCGGAGCAGGCGGCCACGCACGGCGCGCAGCGGCCGGCGGACGTGCCGGGCGGCAGACGGCGGCCGTTCAGCTCACGGCTCATCGGACTCATCGCTGAGCTCGGGCAGCTCGCCCAGCGTGAGGCGGACATCGAAGACCCGCTCCAGCCGCGCGACGCGGAGCGTAACGACCTTGTTCACCCCGGCGATGCTCGCCATCCACCGGAGCTCGTTCGGGTCGGAAATCGTCTTTCCTTCGAAGCCGAGGATCACATCGTCCGGCGCGATGCCAGCCCGGTCCGCGGGTCCCCCCGCCACCACGGTCTTCACCCACGCCCCCTTTCGATCGGGGCGCTTGAGCCGCCCCGCCTCGATCGAGTTCAGGACGTCGACGATCACCCCGACCTGGCTGCGCCGGATCTTGCCGTCGCGCAGCAGCATCGGGAGCAGCTGCCGCACCATGTTGATCGGGATCGCAAACCCGATGTTGTTCGCGTTGGCGCGCACGGCCGCGTTGATGCCGACCACCTCGCCCTTGAGGTTCAGGAGCGGGCCGCCGGAGTTGCCGGGGTTGATGCTCGCGTCCGTCTGGAGGAAGTTGAAGTAGCCGCTCGGGTCGAGCCCCTTCACGTCGTCCCGGGTGCGGCCCTTGGCGGAGAGGATGCCCGCCGAGACCGTGTGGGAGAGGCCGAAGGGGTTGCCGATCGCGACCACCCAGTCGCCGACCTCGATGGTGTCCGAGTCGCCCAGGGGGAGCGACGGGAGCCCCTTCTCGTCGACCTTCAGCACGGCGACGTCCGTGTGCTTGTCGCGGCCGATGACGGTCGCCTTGATGTCGCGGCCGTCGACGAAGCTCACGAGGATGTCGGTCGCGCCCTCGATCACGTGGTTGTTCGTCAGCAGGAAGCCCTCTGGATCATAGACGAAGGCCGTCCCGAGCCCCTCGGCGACCGTGCGGCGGCGGCCGCCCGGTTGCTGCTGCCGCTCGACGCGCGCCTTGACCGTCGCGACCGCTGGATCGGCCCTGCGCGCGAGCGGCGCGAAGGAGCCGGGCATGCCCTCGGAGCGGACGATCGGAGGAGGAGGCGGCGCGGACGGAGGCGGCGCGATCGCCACCGGCACGGCGCCCGAGGGGACGGTGGAGCTGCTTGCGCTGGAAGAGTGGCCAGGAGAGGCCTTGCTGCACGAGGCGACCAGCGAGGCGAGGAGGACCCACAGGAGAGCCCTGGCGCCAACGGTCACGATCGTTTCGAGACCTCGAGGTAGCGCATCCGCAGATCGTAGAGCGCCTGCTCGAGCAACCTCTCCTCGTCGCCCGAGAGGTTCCCCTTCGTCTTCTCCTGGAGGAGCGACAGCAAATCGATGTCCTGATGCGCGAGGATCAGGTTCTGCTCTTCCCTGCCGTCGGGGCTCGGCGCGTCGCCGAGGTGCACGTACGCGGAGCCGATGATCGACAGCACGAAGGTCGAGAAGTCGAGCGTCGGCAGCTCCGGGGGGCTCCCCGGCGGAGGGAGCTCTTCGCGATTCTTCGCGTCGCTCACTCTGCCCCTTCGTCGTCGAGCTCGGGCTCGATCCGCGACCCATGCGCTGACGCGCCGAGCGCCGGCTGATCGACGGCGATCCCCTCGGCGTGCTCCTCCAGGTCCGGCAAGCCCGCGAGGTGCGCCTCGATGGTCCCCGCGTTGAGCGTCCCGCTCGCCAGGAGGCGCTCGCGCACCCGGCGATCGAGCTGCAGCTCCGTCAGCTTGCCCTTCTCACCTACGGTCATGATGTGATCTCCTCGGACAACCCACCAGTTCGCGGTGGGCTTATGACGACTTCTTCGAGAGCGTCACGAGCACCCCACCATCGCCGTGCTCGTGATGGTGGCTGTGATCATGGTCGTGGTCGTGGTCGTGGTCGTGACCGCAGCAGCCCTCGCCCTCGGAATCCTCGATGCGCTCCTCCAGCTCGGCCTGAGCCTGCGCGATCTCCTCCTCGCTGGCGGCGCGCACGTCCTTGACCTGAACCTGAAAGCGCACCTTCTGGCCCGCCAGAGGGTGATTCGTGTCCACCCGGAACCCCTCGGGGAGGATCTCGATGACCCGGAGCGCGATCGGCGAACCGTCCGGGCCCTGGGCGACGAACTCGTCGCCGACCTCGACAGCGCCCCCATCGGGGAAATCCGCCTTGTCCACCTCGAAGACGCCGGCGTCATCGCGCTCGCCGAACGCATCTTCCGGCTCGACGGTGATCTCGCGCTGCTCGCCGGCGCGCAGCCCTTCCAGCGCGCGCTCCAGCCCAGGCACGATCTGAGCATATCCGTGCGTGTAGACGAGCGGCTCCGCGGTCGATGCCTCATCCACCGTCTCTCCGCTTTCGTTGAAGAGGACGTAGGACAGCGTGACGACCGTATCCGTTGCGATGGGCAGCGACTCCATGGGGCGGCGGTTGGTCTGCCACGGCGGTTCCGCGGTTTCAAGCGAGGCGCGCTCGCGCGGCAGCATGCTATGAGGACGTCCGATGGCCGACTCCATGGCTCGGGCGACCGGTCGCGACCCCCTCGACGCGCCGCCCCCTGCTGCGCAGGCCACCACGGAAACGGAGCGCCTCCGTCCCGGAGAGGCGGCGCCGGGCGAGACGCGACCGGCCTCGACCGCGCCGGCGCCGCCCGGCGGCGCGGCAGCCCGGGGCCTGCGTGAGGGCGGACCGCGTCCTCGACGTGGGGGAGAGAGCCTGGAGCAGGAGCTCTCCCGGGTAGGCACGAAGCGCTGGCTCGCTCGCCTCGGCGTCCTCGCGACGATCGCAGCGCTCGTCGCGGGGATCGTCGTCTGGCGGATCCGGACGAGGCCCCCGCCGCCGCCGCGCTACGTCACGGGCGACATCACCACGGGCGACGTGCTCGAAGTGGTCCAGTCGACGGGGCAGGTCAAGCCGCTCACCGAGGTGCAGATCGGCGCCCAGGTCTCGGGGCGAATCACCAAGGTCTACGTGGACTTCAACAGCATCGTGAAGGCCGGCGACGTGCTGGCCGAGATCGATCCGACGCTCTTCGGGGCGCAGATCGACTCGAACCAGGCGCAGATCGCGGCGGCGAGCGCGAGCGTCGTGCGCTCGGAGGCGTCGCTGGGGACCGCCAAGCAGCGGCTCGAGCGCGCGAGGAAGATGGTCGCGGAGGGGGTGGGCTCGCAGGCCGATCTGGACACGGCCCAGGGCGCCTACGACGTCGCGCTCGCCGACCTCGCGGCCTCGAAGGCGCAGGTGGCGCAGCTCAGGGCGGTGCTCCGCTCCTCCACGACGAACCTCCAGTACACGCGCATCTTCTCGCCCATCGACGGGGTCGTCATCAGCCGCGCGATCGACCCCGGGCAGACCGTGGCCGCGAGCTTCCAGGCGCCGACCCTCTTCGTGATCGCCCAGGATCTCCGCAAGATGCGCGTGCTCGCCGACATCGACGAGGCGGACGTCGGGCGGCTCCGCGAGGGCATGACGGCGGACGTGAGCGTCGATGCGTTCCCGGGCGAGACGTTCCGAGGGACGGTGAGCCAGGTGCGCTACAGCCCGTTGAGCCAGTCCGGCGTCGTCACGTACGCGGCGGTCGTCGAGGTCGACAACCCCGACGTCAAGCTCCGGCCGGGGATGACGGCGACGGTGAGCGTCCGGTCCGCCGAGGCCAAGGGGGTGCGGCGGCTGCCGAACGCGGCGCTCCGGTTCAAGCCCGCCCCGGCGCGGGACAAGGACGGCAAGGAGATCAAGGCGCCGCCGCTCGAGCCGCTCCCGCCGAAGAAGGGCCGGATCTACGTGCTGACCGACGCAACCCCCGGGGCGGAGAAGATCGAGCCGCGCGTCGTCGACGTCGGGATCACCGACGGCATCTTCACGGCGCTCGGATCCGATCTCGGGCCGCTCAAGGTCGTCACCGACGAGAACGACGATCCATCAGCGAGCGGCAGGGGGCGCGGCCCTCGGCTGTTCTGAGGCGTGATGCTGCCCCAGAGCCAAGACGTCGCCGCGGCGCCCCGAGACGAGCCGCTCATCGAGCTCTCGAGCGTCGGCAAGGACTACACGACCGAGGCCGTCATCGTGAGGGCGCTCCGGCACGTGGATCTGACCATCCAGCACGGCGATTTCGTCGCGATCGTCGGGCAGAGCGGCTCGGGCAAGAGCACCCTGATGAACATCATCGGGTGCCTGGACCGGCCGACGCATGGCACGTACCGGCTCGACGGCCTCGACGTCACCCGGCGCAGCAACGACGCGCGCGCGATCGTCAGGAACCGCCTTATCGGGTTCGTCTTCCAGGGCTTCAACCTGCTGCCGCGCACCACGGCGCTCGAGAACGTCGAGCTGCCGCTGGTCTACCGGGGCGTCGGCGCGGCGGAGCGGCGCGAGCGGGCGCTCGACGCGCTCGGCGCGGTGGGGCTGGCCGAGCGCCTGCACCACACGCCGAACCAGCTCTCGGGCGGGCAGCAGCAGCGCGTCGCCATCGCGCGGGCGCTCGTCACCTCGCCGCCGCTGCTCCTCGCCGACGAGCCCACGGGCAACCTCGACACGCGCACGAGCTACGAGGTGCTCGGGCTGCTGCAGCGGCTCAACCGGGGCGGGATCACGATCGTCCTCGTGACGCACGAGCCGGACATCGCCGCGTGCGCGAGCCGCGTGATCACGATGCGCGACGGCGAGATCCGCAGCGATCTCAGGAACGATCGCCCCGTCGACGCGGCCGCGGCGCTGGCCGCGCTGCCGCTCTCCGCGGCGGAGAGCGACGAGCTCTCGCCATGAGCGGCTACCTCGCCGCCGTCCGGATCGCGCTGCGCGCCATCGTCCGCTCGAAGCTCCGCGCCGCCCTGACGGTGCTCGGCATCCTGATCGGGGTCTCGGCCGTGGTGATCGTCGTGGCGCTCGGGACGGGCGTGCGCAACCGCGTCCTGGGCGAGATCTCGGGCATGGGGGCGAGCTCGATCTACATCTTCCCGCAGTCGACGCAGGCGTCGGGGCTGAAGCGCCGCGAGAACGCGAGGATGTCGGAGGCCGACGGGATCGCCATCCTGAAGGAGTCGACGAGCGTGGCCGCGCTGAGCCCGTTCAGCTCGACGTCGACGCAGGTCGTGGCTGGAGAGGCCAACGTCGCGACCCAGGTCATGGGCGTGACCCGGAGCTACCTCTCGATCCTCTCGTACAGCGTCGGGATGGGCGAGGGCTGGACCGAGGCTGACGAGCAGCTCAAGGCGAAGGTCTGCCTGATCGGCGAGACCGTCCGGGAGAACCTGTTCGGCTCGGGCGAGTCCGTTGGCCGGTACATCCGGATCGGCAAGCACCCGTTCCGGGTGATCGGGGTGCTCGCGAAGAAGGGGCAATCGCCCTTCGGCGAGGACCAGGATGACCGGCTGCTCATGCCGATCGGCAGCTTCCGGTCGCGGATCGTGCCGAGCGCGCCGGGCAGGGTGCAGATGCTCGTCGCCGCCGCCACGAGCGAGCGGACCGTCGATCGCGCGGTCGAGCAGATCGACAGGATCCTCCGGCAGCGCCACGAGATCGCGCCGGACGACGAGCCGAACTTCGTGATCCGCACGCAGGCGGAGTTCCGCGCGTCCCAGGAGCGGATCCTGGACACCTTGACGATGCTCCTGTCCTCGATCGCCGCGGTGTCGCTCCTCGTCGGCGGGATCGGCGTCATGAACATCATGCTGGTCAGCGTCACCGAGCGGACGCGCGAGATCGGCATCCGCATGGCCATCGGCGCCTCCGAGGGAGACATCCTCGTCCAGTTCCTCGTCGAGGCCATCACCCTGTCGCTCATCGGGGGCGTGCTCGGGCTCGGCGCGGGGCTCGGCGTCATCAAGGCCCTCGCCGCGACGCTCGGCTGGAACATGACGTTGCCGGCCAGCGCGGTCGTCGTCGCGGTGGGGACGAGCGCGACGATCGGGATCGTCTTCGGGTTCTTCCCGGCCCGCCGCGCGGCCCGTCAGGATCCCATCGCCGCCCTGAGGCACGAATGAGCGCCACGCTCACCCGGGTGTTCTCGGCGGTCGTGATCGCGCTGCGCGCCGTCCGCCGGAACAAGCTCCGCGCCGGGCTCACGATCCTGGGGATCACGATCGGCGTCGCGGCCGTCGTCACCGTCACGGCGCTGGCGAGCGGCGCGCGCGCCAACGTCAACGCGCAGATCTCGAACCTCGGCTCCAACTCGCTCATCGTCTTCGCCCGCTCCGCCCGCGCCTCGGGCGTCCGCAGCACCGCGGGCGCCAAGCTCTCGGAGCTCGACGGCCAGGCGCTCGCGCGCGAGTCGACGAGCATCCGGCTCGTGGCGCCGTTCCTCAGGTCGAGCGCCCAGGTCATCCACGAAGGCCAGAACGCGAGCCCGACGCTCGTCGGGACGCGCCTGAACTACTTCGAGATCCGGAGCTGGAAGGTCGCGCAGGGAGAGCCGTGGAGCCCCGCCTCGGAGAACCTCTCCGAGAAGGTCGTCGTGATCGGGGCTCAGACCGCGCGCGATCTGTTCGGATCGCTCGATCCGGTCGGCCGGATGGTGCGGATCGGCCGCCAGATGTACCGCGTGCTCGGCGTGCTGGAGGAGAAGGGGGCGTCGCCCTTCGGGCAGAGCCAGGACGAGATCGTGCTGATGCCCATCACCACGATGCGGTCGCACGTCATCGCCACGCGGCCCGGCGAGGTTCACGCCATCTTGCTGAGCTCGACGTCGGCCGAGACGTCGGAGCGCGCCAGGCAGCAGGCCGAGGCGATCCTCCGCCAGCGGCACCGCATCGGCGAGAACGACGAGGACGACTTCGCCGTCCGGAGCCAGGCGGAGTTCCAGGCCATGCAGGACGCGATCTTCGCGGCGCTCTCGGCGTTGCTCGTCAGCATCGCGGCGGTGTCGCTCGTCGTGGGCGGCATCGGCGTCATGAACATCATGCTGGTCAGCGTCACCGAGCGCACCCGGGAGATCGGCATCCGGATGGCCATCGGCGCCCGGGAGATCGACATCCTGCTGCAGTTCCTGCTCGAGGCGCTCGTGCTCGCCACGCTGGGCGGCGTCGTCGGCAGCGCGCTCGGGTACGGCGTCATCCTCGGGTTCTCGCGCGCGTTCGGCTGGCCGATGAGGCTCGAGCCGGGTGCGCTCGCGGTCGCGCTCGGGGTGAGCACGGCGATCGGGATCGTCTTCGGGTTCTTCCCGGCGCGGCGGGCCGCGCGCATGGATCCCGTGAACGCGCTGGGGCGCGAGTAGCGCGGAGCGCGCCGGACCGCGGGCGGTGGCTGGAGGAGGAGGGAGGAGGCGCCGCCGCACGGGCGGCGCGCGCCTCCCCGGGATCAGCTCTTCTTCATCAGGTCGGCGAACGTGCCGAACTTGGCCTCGCGCGCAACCCCCGCGCGGTACTGCTGGTACGCCTGCTTCTCGGCGTCCTCCTTGAGGGCGCGGATCGACAGCTTGGCCTCGCCCCGACGCGGATCCACCTCGATGACCTTCGCGTCGAGCTGGGTCCCGATGGGGAACTCCTTCCGGAGGTCGGTGCCACGCTGGGTACCGGTGTGGCCGGCCGGGATGAAGCCGCGAGCCGCTCGCCCCGTGGTGCCGAGCACCCGGACGACGAGCCCCCCTTCGGTCACCTGCGTGACGGACACCTTCACCGCCTTGCCCTGCTGAACGCGCTGGCGCGGCTCGCTCTCCTCGCCCTCGGGCGGAGCGGGGTGGAGCCCGATGCGCCGGCCCGCGGCGTCGCAGGTCGCGACGACAACGTCGACGTCGTCACCGACCTTCACGACCTCGTCCGGGTGCTGGATCGGCTTCATCGAGAGGTCGGCCGTGTGGATGAGCCCATCGATGCCCGGCTCGAGCTCGATGAACGCGCCGAACGGCTGCAGGCGAGCGACCTTGCCCTTGTGGCGCGTGCCGACCGCGTACTTCTCCTTCACCGCGTCCCACGGGTCGACCGTGGCGGCCTTGCGGCTCAGCCAGAGCTTGCCCTTGTCGTCGACGCGGAGGACCTTCACGTCGATCTCCGCGCCCGGCTTGAACAGGTCGGCCAGCTTGGCGCCGCGGTCGTGGCTCGCCTCGCTCATGTGGACCAGCCCCTCGACGCCGCCGGCGTCGGGGAGCGCGACGAACACGCCCCACGCGACGACCTTGCGCACGATGCCCTTGTGCAGCGAGCCGGGCTCGATCGACGTGAGCGCCTCGGTGCGCGCCTTCCGGCTCTCCTCCTCGAGCATCTTGCGGCGGGACACGACGATGTCGCGCCCCTTCTTCGCGAACTGGGTCACGCCGAAGTCGAGCCGCTGGCCCACGAGGTAGTTGAGGTCGGCGCCGTGGCGCAGATCGACGTGCGACGCCGGCGCGAAGGCGCGGAGGCCGCCGAGGTCGACCTCGAGCCCGCCCTTCACCGCCCCGGTCACGAACCCCTCGATCGACTCGCCGCTCTGGAGCGCAGCCTCGGCGCGCGCGCGCGCCTGATCGAGCTGCACCGGCGCCCTCGACAGGAGGAGCATGCCTCCGCGCACGCCGGTGCTCGCCACCGTCGCGATGAACTGATCCCCCTCGACGGGCGGCTCCTCCTCGAGGATCTCGCGACGGTCGAACAGCCCCGTCGCCTTCCCGGCGATGTCGATCCAGATGGCATGGTCGGTGATCTTGCTGACCTTGCCGAACACTTCCTCGCCGATGCTGAAGGCCGGGCGCTCGCGCGGCGGCGGCGCGCCCTGCCCCTTGCGCCGCTTGCGCTTCTCGCCACCAGGCTGCGGCTGCCCGCCTGCCTCGTCGGCCGCCTGCTCCTCCTCGCCCTCGTCTTCTTCTGCCGCGTCGGCCGCCTCCGCGCCGCTGGCCTCGGCCGCCTCAGCTGCCTCGCCCTCGGGCTGGCCGGCCTCCTCCGCGCCCTTGCGGCGACGGCGGCGACGGCGCTTCTTTCCAGCGCCACCCTCGGTCTGCGCGGCCGCACCGGCCTCTCCGGCCGGCGCGGGCTTCACGGCCGGCGCGGGCTTCGCGGCCGGCGCCGGCTTCGCGGCCGCCGGAGCGGTCCGCTTGCCAGGCGAAAACCCCGGCTTGCGGTTGCCGATATCATCCCGCGGCAGGCCTGGAACGCGGTTGCCGATGTTGTCGCCCGGCTGCTCTTCCCACTCGTCGTCGGCAGCGCTCGCCGGGGCGGCGGTCGCCGCCGCGGCCGGTGTCGCCTCGGACTGGGCCGAGCTCGCCTGCGACGACGCTTCTGCGCCGGGCTCGTGGCTCGCTTCGGTTGGGGGGGTGGACCCCCCTTCATGGGCTTGGGCTGCTTGCTCGGGCGCAGCGTTCGACGACTCGAGCGGGCCGCCCTGGTCGGCCGGAGCTCCCGGCGCGTCCGCCGGCGTGGTGGTATTTTCGTGGGTATTCATCCGCGCCTCGCGCGACAACGCATGCCGATGGGGGCGAAACGTGCTCGCGTTCTCTCCAGCGGCCCCCTCGGTTGAATGGGGGGAAGGGGCCGGAACCATATCGTATCCGGGACGTTTACGCGAGAGCCTACCGCATGATGGGCAGGTGCTTGTTGGTCCCCCCGCTCCGATCGATGCGGAGGCCGCCCCCGCTCGCGAGGTTGTGGGCGCTGACCTGGCCGGCCAGCCGCTCCGCCACATCCACGAAAGCGCGCGCGATCGGGCTGCTCGGGGCAGCCTGTACGACCGGCGTGCCGGCGTCGCCCCACTCCCGGATGGCCGGATCCATCGGGATCTGGCCGAGCAGCGGCGCCTCGGCGAACTCGGCGATCTTCTGCCCGCCGCCGGCCCCGAAGAGCTCGTGCCGCTTGCTGCACCCGTCGCACACGAAGTAGCTCTCGTTCTCGACCACGCCGAGCAGGGCGATCCCGACTTTCTGGGCCATCGAGACCGATTTATACACGTCCTGGAGGGCCACCTCCTGCGGCGTGGTCACGACGATCGCGCCCGTGGTCCTCATCTTCTGGGAAATCGTCAGCGCGATGTCGCCGGTACCGGGCGGAAGATCCAGCACGAGGTAGTCGAGCTCACCCCATTCCACGTCGCGCATGAACTGGATCAGGGCGTTCTGGAGCATCGGCCCGCGCCAGACGACCGCCGATCTCGGATCTTCCAGCAAGAAGCCGATCGACATGAGCTTCACGCCGAAGCGCTCGAGCGGCAGGAACTTCTGTCCATCGGCCGACGTCGGGCGGCCCATCACGCCGAGCATGGTCGGGACGCTCGGCCCGTACATGTCCGCGTCGAGGAGGCCGACCTTGGCCCCCTCGCGGCTGAGCGCCAGGGTGAGGTTCGCGGCGACCGTGCTCTTGCCGACGCCGCCCTTGCCGCTCATCACGAGGATGATGTTCCGCACGCCCGGGGACGGGTCGTCCTGAAGGATGGTGCGCGTGGGGATGCCGACGTCCCACGCGATCCGGACGCCCTTCGCGCCGGCGCCCTTCAGAGCCGCCTCGATGTCCGCCGCGAGCCGCTGCTTGAAGTAGCTGGTCAGCTCGACGGTGAGCGAGACGGCCTCGCCCTCGACCGAGAGCTCCCGGACGCGACCGAGGTCGGTGATGGGGCGCTGGAGGTCCGGCGCGATGACCTTTGCCAGCGCGGCGAGCGCGGCGTCCTTCGTGATGGGCATGGGGCGAAGGAGTTAGGACTGCTCGGGATTCCCGTCAACCGGCGAGCGCGGCGTCGCCGCGGGCGCTGGCTCTGGCCTGGCCGGGCGCGGCGCGACACAGGCCGTTCGTGCGCCCGGCCGGCGCCGTCACCAGCAGGTGGAGACGCTTGAATCGGGGTCGCCGCGATCGAGCTGGCGCGACGGCAGGTAGCACCGCGAGTCCACGCAGTCCCCGCTCGAGCTCTGCTCGACGCACACACACGCGCCGACGAGCCCGCTGGGCGACTTCGGGCAGACCTCAGCCGCGTTCTCCGCGGTGCACCGGATGGGGAGCGCCGCGTCCAGGCACGCCCGCTCGCCGCGCAGCGTGGTGGTGCACTCCATCGTGGAGTCCGCGTCGCCGCAGTCCATGTCGTTGCGGCACGGCTCGCAGAAGTTGCCCTTGCCGGTGCAGGCGCCGAACCGCGGGATGCACGCGCCCTCGCCCTCGTCGCACCGGTAGTCCAGGTCGCAGTCGGAGTCCTCGCTGCAGGACCTGGCGCACCGGCGCTCGCCGTCGATCGCGACGCAGCGCTGCTCCGCGGCGAACGAGCAGTCGAAATCGGTGCTGCACGGCGCGCACTGGGTGCGCTTGACGCAGGTGCTGCGCAGCAGGCACACCGGGCCCTCGACATAGGTGTTGCCGTCCCCGAACGTGGACGGGTCGATGCACTCCTCGTCGGTCTCACCGCAGAAGCCGTCATCCCCCTTGTCCGTGCCGCAGATCGCGTGAGGATCGCGGGACACGGCGCACTCGAAGCCGCCGGGGCAGTCCGCATCGCCCATGCAGTGCGGCATCGTGCAGTAGGCCTCGGCGTCGCCCTGCCCCTTGCCAAGGCACTCCAGGCCGAGCGAGGTGCACTGGTCGGGAGAGCAGGCCGGGACGACGCAGGCGCTGCCGTCGCTGCACTTGCCGGCGGAGCAGGCGGGATCGTCGCCGCACCGCTCCGTGTCGCGCTTGCACTCGCCTGGGTTCCCGTTGCATTGGATCGGGTTGCACGGCGTCTCGTCGGGGCAGCGACCGAACTGGCCGCACTCGGTGCCGAATGGACAGGGCGCACCGAAGCCCACCATCTTCTCCTTCTGCGTGCAGACCAGGATCTCGGCCTTCGTGTCGTCCTCCTCGGCCGGCGCGCAGTCCTGGATGCCTGGAATACATTCGCGGTGGCTGCTGCACCTGAGCACGCAGCGGTTGCCGACGCAGGTGTTGCCCTCCAGGCAGAGCTCTGGCTCGCATTTGCCCTCGCAGTTGCCGTCGACGATGACCCCCCCGAAGCATCTGTCCTGTGGCGTGCCCGACGAGCATGCGCCGCTCGCGATGGCCGCCCCGCTCGCCAGGCAGCACAGCATCAGGAAGGCGTGGATACTACGGAGACGGGGCCGACGGGCGCTGTGAGAAGCGACAACCTGCTGCATAGGACCTCAGCGCGGGAAACACCCGCGGATCGGGGCAGGCACGGCGGGCCTGGCCGGAGATTGCGGAAACGCGCTCCCGAGCGAAGCGGCGACGCCAAGGTTGCCCTTGACGCCCCCCGTGCCGCCCAGAAGAATGAGCACTCCTACACCATACTTCAGGCGGTGGCATCATGCGAATCGACGCGGTTCTCGGTGGGATGGGCCTTTTCGTCGTGGCGGCTCTAGGGCTCGTCGGCTGCGCAGAAGAGGATCCCATTCCTGCTCCTCCTTTTCCCGAGGGGACGGGTCAAGCTGCGAACGCTCGATATCCGGCTGGGCCGTATGGGGTGAGCCTCCACCGGGTGATCGCGAACTATCAGTTCGTCGGGTACGCCAACGCCGCCGAACACAACGACACGATGCAGCCGATTCAGCTCGCCGATTTCTACAACCCGACCGGGACGGAGGTCTTTCCGGAAGGCTCGCTTTACGGCGCGGGAGAGCCGAAGCCGAAGGTGCTGCTGATCGACGTCTCGTCCGTATGGTGCGGCCCCTGCAAAATCGAGGCAGAGTCCGTCCTGCCCGAGCTCTACAAGAAGTATCAACCTCAGGGCGGCGAGTTCCTTGTTCAGCTCGCAGACGGAAGGACCCCGGGCGAGGCGGCGGTCCCGAACGACCTGTACCGCTGGACGACCCGATACGACGTGCAGTACCCGTCGGCGATCGACCCTTCGTACAAGCTCGGCGCGCTCTTCCAGGCCGACGCGTTCCCGGCGAACATGATCGTCAGGACGCAGGACATGACGATCATGGAGATCGTCGCTGGCGTGCCCGAGGAAGACAGCAATTTCTGGCGAACCTTTGAGAAGATCATGAACGGCGAGCTCTGAACGAGCTTCGCCGTGGGCGCGTCGTCGAACCACCGGTCGGCGCGCGTGTAGGGAGAATCTGCCAGGGCGCCGCAGAGGGCGCCCGCGACGTTGAGCCCTTATGCCGGTCGGGCGCTCAGGCCGACCCCTTCGCGACGGAAACCCAATGAACAGAAAAACCCGCTGCGCGCTCTCGCTGGCGTTCATTGTCCTCGGCCTCGCCGCCGCCTCGTGCGGAGCGGCCTCAGGCGGCTCATCGGCGAGCCCGGCCCCGGATTTCTCGCTCCCCGCCCTCGACGGCAAGACGGTCAGGCTCTCGGACTATGCCGGCAAGAGCGTGGTGCTGATCGACTTCTGGTCGACCACCTGCGATCCGTGCCTGGCGGAGATGCCCCACCTCGTCGAGCTCTACAAGAAGCACAGGGACAAGGGGTTCGTCGTGCTCGCCGTGTCGCTCGACGGACCGGAGTCGCGGGCGCAGGTGAGCAGCACGGTCCACGACAGGGAGATGATCTTCCCTGTGCTCCTCGACGAGGAGACGACCGTGGCCGCCAGGTACAATCCGAAGCGCGAGCTTCCGTTCTCCGTGCTCATCGGCCGAGACGGCTCGATTCTCCACAAGCGCGGCGGGTACCAGCCCGGCGACGAGGCGGCACTCACCGAGCAGGTCGAGAAGGCGCTTGGCCTGTAGCGCCGGGGCGGCCGTCCGGCGCGCCTTCTCGGCGCGATCGACGGCTCGCTCGCTCCACGGCGGCGAGGTCCATGGTAGAGATCGGGCGGTGCGCAGCCCGCTCCTCTTCGTCCGTTCCTGCCTGACAGCGACGCTCCTCCTCGCGGCCTCGCCGGCGGCGGCGGTCGATCTCCCGAACGTCGGCGGCGAACCGCTCTCGCTCGATGTCGTGAACACCGCGGCCGTCAGCTACCACTTCGACAATCGCAACGACGATCGCCGCTATCCCGCACGCTATCTCGACGACAACTACGGAGAGATCGTCGATCGGGTCGACGCTCAGCTCAACTGGTGGCGCCTCCAGCTCGGGACGCGGCTCAACGCCTCTTTCTACCTAGCCAGGCCCTCGGCGACCAGCTTCGAGCTGCAACAGAAGGTCCTCAACGACGAGGTCTCGTTCAATCTGAACGACGCCACGCGGGAGGTTCACTCCCGCTATTTGACGACCGTCTATCCAGCGAAGCTCTGGCTCACCTACACGCAGCCGGGCATCGAGGCAACAGCAGGCGACTTTTACGCCCAACTCGGACGCGGCCTCGTTTTCAGCGTGCGGAAGATGGACGAGCTCGCCATCGACACGACCGTGAGGGGCGGCAGGCTCGTGCTCGACAAGGATTTCCAGCTATTCAGGCTCGAAGCCACCGCCTTCGCCGGGCAGATGAACCCGCTGCGCGTCGATGACGCGAGCGGCAGGCGGCTCCATGGCGACGGGTCGCCGCTCTTCTTCGGCTTCCCTGGCGCCGACGACCTTGTCACGCGCGAGACGACGGTGGATGCGCAGGGAAACCCTCGCACCCGCGATGTCACCGAAGGGGCACGGCCGAACTACCTGGAGGACACCGTGCTCGGCGGACGCTTGGAGGCAAGCCTGAAGGGCGTGGAGCTCGCGGCGAACGGCGCGCTGCTGCTGCGCAAGACATACACCGAAGAGTTCAACCGATGCCTGGACGAGGGCGGCGCAGATCTTCAGGTCGCGCTGCGCCTGTGCGGCGGAAAATTCCCGGAGTTCAATGTCGTCAGCGCCTCCCCTGCGCGGCAGCACAACACGATCCGCACGTTCAGCGGCTCGGTGAGCATTCCGTCCATCGCGGAGCGCGGGGACGTCTACGTCGAGGTTGCCGGTCAGCAGCTCCGTGGCGGTCATCTCGACCGTGATGACGTGCCGGCAAAGGACGTGTCCGGCTATGCGGTCTATCTGGCGGCGAACGGGCGCGGCGGTCCGCTCGCCGTCGCCGTCGAAGGGAAGCACTACCGGCGATTCTTCCCGCTCTCGGCCAACATCGACGTCTCTTCGCTGTCGAACCCGGGGTTCAATGCGCCGGAGTTCGACGGTGTGGCGTACAACCAGCCTCCGACGGCGGAGCCCATCTACGTCGAGCCGATCGGAGCGCCCAACGTCTGCGTGACCGGCGGGCGCGGGCGCGTCGACTATCGCTTCACCCGGAGCGCGGCCATTTATGCCTGGCTCGGTCGCTACGTGAGCTTCTCCGAGCGCCAGGCGAACGATGATTGCAAGACGGACGACGCGAACAGGACCGACACCTGGGACACCGCGGCAGGCACCGAGATCGATTTCGACGGCAGCCGATCGCACGTGCGCGCCTGGGCTGGAGTCCGGCAATCCGATGAAGCCGACACTGGCCACGTCTTCTATAGCGAGGGCTACGTCCGCTACGACGTCGTGAAGCACCTTGCCGGCGCGTTCTCGATCCAGGCGCAAGGCAACAGCCGTCGCCGTTACAGGCCAGAGAACTTCGAATCTTCCTGGGTCGAAGGGGACAACTACCTCGCGCTCCAGTGGTCGCCCCACCTCGCGGCGATGTTCGGCTACGAGTACACCTCACAGCCTGGGTGTGAGCCTGGCAAGGACACCGAGCTCTGCCATTTCTTCAACGGGGGGCTGCAGTGGAAGGCCGGGTCGAGGAGGACGACGCTCGACCGGATCGTCGATACCGCACAGCTCTTCGTGGGCCAGCGACGCGGGGGCCTGCGATGCGTTTCGGGCGTGTGCCGGTTCTTCCCACCGTTCGAGGGCGCACGGCTCGAGCTCGTCTCCAGGTTCTGAGCGACCGGATTACCTCGGGCGCAGCCTCGGCAACGCTCAGAACGCCTCGAGGATCTCGCAGGCCACCGAGTTCCTGACCTGGGGCTCGGCGTCGGCGAGGAGCGATGCAGCGCGCGGGATCTCGCCCAGCGCGACCAGGCCCGCCCCCGCCGCCTCGCGCACCGGGATCTCGCGGGATCGGACGTCGCGCTCCAGCAGCGGCACGACCGCGCGGACTCCTGCACGTGCGAGGACTCCCCGCGCGAGCACCGCGCGCGTCGACGTCCCCGCGGCGAGCTTCATCAGCCAAGCGACGGCCGCGGAGCGCTCGCGCGCCGCGACGTCCCGCGGCGCGGCGTCGACGTGGCGGCTATGGACGGCGAAGACCACGGCCTCATCCGGATCGCCCTGCGCCTCGATGAGCGCAGATCGCACCGCCGGGTCCTGGAGCGGCGCGGAGAGGATGGCGTAGACGCGATCCCGGCTCTGGCTGGAGCGGATGGAGCCGATGAGGACGGCGATCGCTTCGCCGGCGCCCTCGCCTCCCGCGCGGACCAGCGCGCGCGCGGCGGCGATCGCGGGCGCGCCGCGCTGGGTGGAGATCGCCCAGCGCAGCTGCGCGCGTCCGCCGCTGTCCAGCGCGCGCGGCGTCGCCCACGCTTCGGCGATCGCCTCGCGCCCGGGTTCATCCGAGAGGGTCCAGACATCGCGCAGCGCCAGCACGAGATCCTGACCGCCGAGCGCCCCGGCGGCGCGGATCGCCAGCGTCCGCGCGAGCGGGTAAGGATCGAGCCGCGCCGCCTCGAGCAGCGCTTCCCGATCGCTCGGGTCCGCCGCCGCGGCGGCGGCGCGAAGCGCCGAGACGCGGACCTCCTGATCTCCGTCGAGCATCCGGGAGCGGCGCACCGCGCCGTCCTCGGCTGTGACGAGCGCCCGCGTCTCCAGCGCGCGGAGCGCCGTGTCCTTGCCGGGGTATCGCCCCGCCGCCGCGTCGCTTGCGTACCGCTTCACGCTCTCCGGGTCGGTGAGCCCCGCCTCGAGGAGGATCATCGCCGCGGCGGTCGCGATCGCGTCCGAGCCCGCGGCGCGCTCGGCGAGCGCGTCCTCCAGCGCGCGCGCGCATGTCCGGAGCTCGCGCAGCCGATCGGTCCCCGAGGGCGGCGTCGCGCGCGCGATCTCCCCCTGCGCGACCGCGCGGGCGATCGCTCGTGCGTCGTCGCTGTCCAGCGTGCCGCGGCGAAGCTCATCGCTCAACGTGCGCCGCAGCTCGTCGAACCTGCCCGCCTCGGCTGCGCGTAGGGAGGCCGAGCTCGCGCAGCCGGTGACGGCGGCGAACGAGAGGAGGCCGGCGAGGATCGACCGGGAGAGCACGCGGCGCATGACGCGCCTCTTACCGCGCCGAAGTTCGCGTTCGAAGCCCCTTCGGCTCGACCACCCGGGGAATCCGTTTTATAGGGCGGTCACGTTCCGGCACCATGCGTATCGACGTCATCGTCAACACCACGGCGCGCCGGTACCGGGCGAGGCCGTCGCTCATCGACCGCATGGCGGCCGCGTGCGCTGGCGCGGCGGAGCTCCACCCGACCTCGAACGTCACGGAGCTCGCGGAGGTCTGCGAGCGGCTCGCCCGGCGAGGCGCGGATCTCGTCGCGCTCTCGGGCGGCGACGGCAGCTTCATGGCCGGCGTCACGGCCCTCGCGCGCGCCTTCGGCGATCGCTCGCTGCCGCGTCTCGCCCTGCTGCCAGGCGGCACCGTGGCGACCGTCGCGCGGAACTGGGGCATGACCGGCGATCCGGCTGCGCTCCTCGCGCGGACGGTCAGCGAGGTTCGCGGCCTCCCGAGCGGCGCGGCCATCCCGAGCGCCGTCCGCCGGCCCACCCTGCGTGTGCGCGCGACGACCCGCAGCGGCGTCGAGGAGCGCATCGGCTTCATCTTCGGCACCGGGCTCGTGGCCAGCTTCTTCGATGTCTACTACGAGCGCGGAGGCGACGGCTACGGCGCCGCTGCGCGCATCGTGGCGCGGGTGTTCATCGAGTCCTTCTACGGCGGCGCCTACGCGCGCCGCGTCCTCGACCCGCTGCCGTGCACGATCGAGGTGGAGGGGCGGCAGCTCGCCCCACGCGCCTGGTCGCTCATCTGCTCGTCTGCAGTGCGTGACCTCGGGATCCACATGCTGGTCACCTACCGGGCAGGGGAGGATCTCGATCGCCCTCACCTCGTCGCCAGCGCCCTGCCCCCTCGAGAGCTCGGGCCGCGCGCTCCGCTCGTCCTCGCGGGCCGCCGGATCGGCGGCAAGGACCACTTCGACGACCTCGTCCAAGATTTCACGGTCCGGTTCGGCGCCGAGGCCAGCGCGACCTCGATCGGCGACGGCCCCTACATCCTCGACGGCGATCCCCTCCGAGCGAGCGAGATCCGGGTCTCGGCCGGGCCAGCCATCGACGTCCTCTCCCTGCGCCCCTGAGATCGCGCGCTCGTCGACGCCCTGCGCCGATCCGTCGGCGAGCCGGCGGCCGCATCGCATGACGGAATCATGACCAGCGTCGTGAGCCCCAGTGACGGGCGTGCTCGATGCTCCATCCACTTTGGAACCCATGACGCAAGCGCCTGCATCGAGCCCTACACGGGTCGTCGTACCGAAACCTGGCCCCAGCCTCGGCCAGATCTTCAACGTGCTGGGGATCACTGCGATCCACGTGGGCACCGTGGTCGCCATCCTCCGAGGTGCCACGTGGAAGCTCGCGGCGCTCGCCGCGGCCACGTACGTCGTCCGGATGTTCGCGATCACGGCGGTCTACCACCGGTACTTCTCGCACCGTAGCTACAAGACGAGCCGCGGCCTGCAATTCCTGCTCGCGCTGCTCGGCACCACGGCGACCCAGAAGGGCCCGCTGTGGTGGGGGGGGACGCACCGCGTCCACCACAAGTACTCGGACACCGAGCGCGACGTCCACAGCCCGCTCCGCAGGGGGTTCTGGTACGCGCACATGGGCTGGTGGCTCGGCCGCGAGCACGAGGAGCTCGACCTGAAGCGCATCCCTGACTTCGCGGGTTTCCCTGAGCTCCGCTGGCTGGACCGCTACCACGTGGTCGGGCCGCTCGGCATGATGGCGCTGCTCTTCGCGGTGGGCGGCTACGACGCGTTCCTGTGGGGCTATGTCGTGTCGACGTGCGCGCTCATGCACGGCACGTTCACGATCAACTCCCTCGCGCACGTGTTTGGCTCGCGGCGCTACGCAACGACCGACACGAGCCGCAACAACTTCTGGCTCGCGCTGATCACCCTCGGCGAGGGCTGGCACAACAACCACCACCACTACATGAGCAGCGCGAACCAGGGCTTCTTCTGGTGGGAGATCGACGTCAGCTTCTACGTCCTGCGCGCGATGGAGAAGCTCGGCCTGATCTGGGAGCTCAGGACCGCGCCGGCGCACGTGCTGCAGCGGAACCTGATCAAGGAGGTCGGTGAGCGTTCGCCGCTCCTCGCCCCTCAGGCCACAAACGCCGAGCCCCTTGACGCCCCGCCGCTGGGCCGGCCGAGCCTCGGCGACGTCTGATCGCGCGCAGCGTTCGTCATCGATGATCTGCGGACGGAGGCTGCAGGGCCGCCTTCGTCCGCAAGAGCTCGCGACAAAACCCTCGGCGACCATCGCAGCGCCGCCCGGCTCGCCGTCGATGCGGCGGCCAGGGCCCCTCGGGAGCTCTGGCGCCGGCCGCTAGAGCGCGGGCGCATCTTCGTGCGCTGCGCGCTCATCCGCGTCGTTCGGCGTAGCTTCGTACGCGTTACTCGCCCGCCTAGCGGCCGAGCCCGTAGCGCACGAACCTGTGCACCCCGCTCTAGTTGACGGACGAGGCAGCTTGCTGGGTGTGCGCGGCGGCGGAATCGCCGGGCTTCGGCTTCTCGGCCTTGTTGCGCTCGCGTTGGCGCTCCAGACCGGCGCGCACGAAGCGCGCGAAGAGCGGGTGCGCGCTATGGGGGCGGCTCTTGAACTCGGGATGGAACTGACAGCCCACGAAGTACGGGTGCTCGCGCAGCTCGATCATTTCGACGAGGCGCTGGTCGGGCGACGTCCCGGAGAGCACGAGCCCCTTCTGCACCATCGCCTCGCGGTACTTGTTCGACACCTCGTACCGATGCCGGTGCCGCTCGCTGATGCTCGTCTGCCCGTACGCCTCCGCGGCGATCGACCCCTTGTCCAGGACGCACGGGTACGCGCCGAGGCGCATCGTCCCGCCCTTCTCGACGACCCCCTTCTGGTCGGGCATCAGATCGATCACCGGGTCGGCCGCGTTGCGATCGAACTCCACGGAGTTGGCTCCCGTCATGCCGCAGACGTGGCGCGCGTACTCGACGACCGCGAGCTGCATGCCGAGACAGATCCCGAAGAACGGGATCTTCTCCTCGCGCGCGTAGCGGATGGCTTCGATCTTCCCCTCGGTCCCGCGATCGCCGAAGCCGCCGGGCACGAGGATGGCGTCCAAGTTTGACAGCAGCTCGGGCGCGCCGCGCGCCTCGATCTGCTCGGAGTCGATGTACTCGAGCTCGACCCGCACGTCGTTGTGGAGCCCGCCGTGGACGAGCGCCTCGTGCAGCGACTTGTAGGAGTCGCGCAGGTGCACGTACTTGCCGACGACGCCGATCTTCACGATGCCGCGGGACGGCTTCTTGAATCGCTCGACGATGCGCTGCCACGGCGACAGGTCCGGCTGCCTCGCCCAGATGTTGAGCAGCTCCGTGATCTTCTCGTCGATCCCCTCGGCGTGGAGCACGAGGGGGAGCTCGTAGATGCAGTCGACATCGACGGCCGCGATCACGCAGTCGACGGCGACGTTCGAGAAGAGGGAAATCTTCTCCTTCATGCTGCGCGGGAGCGGCCGATCGCAGCGACAGAGGAGGATGTCCGGCTGAATGCCGATCTCGCGCATCTCCTTCACCGAGTGCTGGGTGGGCTTCGTCTTCAGCTCGCCCGCCGTCGCGATGAATGGCACCAGCGTGACGTGCACCGAGATCGCGTTCTGCGCGCCCGACTCCACCTTGAGCTGGCGGATCGCCTCGATGAACGGAAGCGACTCGATGTCACCCACGGTGCCGCCGACCTCGACAATCGCGACGTCAGCCCCGTCCGCAGCAGAACGGATGCGCAGCTTGATCTCGTCCGTGACGTGCGGGATCACCTGCACCGTCGCCCCGAGGTACTCGCCGCGGCGCTCCTTCGAGATGACCGCCTCGTAGACGCGGCCGGTGGTGAAGTTGTTCTGGCGGCTCATCCGGGCGAGCGTAAAGCGCTCGTAGTGCCCGAGATCGAGATCGGTCTCCGCTCCATCGTCTGTGACGAAGACCTCGCCGTGCTGGTAGGGGGACATCGTGCCGGGATCGACATTGATGTACGGGTCCAGCTTGAGGTGGGTGACCTTCAACCCACGGGACTCCATCAGCGCCCCGATCGAGGCCGCAGCCAGTCCCTTGCCGATCGACGATACGACTCCGCCTGTGACGAAGACGAACTTGGTCCGCTTGCTCATGACCCATCGCTCCGCTGCGCCGTGTGCGCGCCTGTAACCAGTCCCTCGAGCGGCGCTCCAAGATGAGCGCCGCCAAGGGTCGGCTGTCCACGGCAAATACCTTGCCCGGCTTACAAGCCGCACGGCCCCGTCAGCAGGACCGAAGCCGGAGGAAACCCCGCGACGGGGAACCCCGCGCCGGCAACAGAACCTGACCTGCCGTACGAGCCCATCTGCAACCGGCAGGGACCCACGGCAAGCCTGCGCGACGTGATGCCGCTCTGAATCCGCCGGCATTCTAGGCCGCTCTCCCAGCGCGTCAATGCAAAGGACAATCCGATGTCCCAAGAAGGGTCGAGTCCCTCGGGATCGGGCGCCGACCGCCGGCCGCAGGCGTAGGCGCTGGGGGCTCCGCCGGCCTGAGAGCGTCGGCGGACCGGGATGGTACGCTCCGCCGGCGCCCGGCGGGCCTGGTCACGCCATGAGAATCGCGCACGTGCTCCAGCTCGCGACGTCCACCCCGATCGTAGCGCTCGAACGGGACGGGGCGCTCTACGACGTCGCGGAGCTAGAGCGCCACTTCGGGACGAAGCTCGCGGACATCCGCGGCGTGTCGGACTTCCACACGCGCGTGGTGGCGCTCCGTTGCGCCGGCCTTCACGCGCTGGATGATCGGCTGCTCAGCGGAGATCGTCCCGCGTCGACGCACCTGCACCCAGCCACGATCTTGTGGCTGCCTCCCTGCGCCACCGATCGCGCGGCGTACATCCAGCTCGGCCCCTACGCGCACGGCGCCGAGCGCCCCTGGTATCGGTTCGGCAACAGCCGCGCGCTGCTCGGACATGCCGCCGAGATCCCCTTCTCCCCGCTCGAGGACAGGCCCGACTACGAGCTGAACCTGGCGGTGGTCCTCGGCGAGGATCTGCGGCGCGCCACCCCGGAGGAGGTGGAGCGCGCGATCGCTGGCTACACCGTGCTGAACGACTGGACCGCGCGCAGCCTGGAGGCGCGGTCGCTGGTGCGCGGGCTCCCACCGTCGGAGGCGAAGGACTTTGCAACGCAGCTCGGCCCGGTGCTCGTCACGCCCGACGAGCTCGGCTCGGTCGAGGCGCTGCGGACCCAGGTCCGCGTCGACGCCGAGACGCGTTCCTGTTCGCGCGTTGGCGAGTGGACCTTCTCGCTGGCGGAATCCGTCGCGTACATCAGCAACCACATCGAGCTGCGCGCGGGCGACGTGATCGGAGCGGGCCGCGTCTTCGGTGGGAGCGCTGATCAGCGCATACCGTACGGCGCCAGCGTCGAGCTGATGATCGAGCGCATCGGACGGATGACCGGCAAGCCCGTCAGCGGCCCTGCGCTGTTGCCATGGCGCCGCCGGTGAGCGGGCGTCGGCGCATCACCGCGCGGCCCGCGTGGTTCTCGGTAGCTCAGAACGTGCCGACGACGCCGATGCCCATGCCGGTCGCGGTGATCACCGGGGCCGGCCGCACCGTCAGCGCCGCAGGGGTCGAAGGCTGCGCCGAGCGCGCCTCCGTGGTCATGAAGATCCCTTCGCCGACGAGGCCCAGACCGGCGAGCTGCGCGAGCCCACCGATGGCGGTGAGAGCCCCGCGAACGTACAGCGTCGCTCCGCAGTCCGGATCGTCCGCGGCGCAGCCGTTCTTGGCGAGCGCGAGCCATGGACCAGCGATCGGGATCTTCAGCTCGCTCGCCCCAGGGACCTCTGGCCATGACGATGCGGCGAGGAACGCCGCGCCGTAGGCGAGCGCCGTCACGGCCACCCCGCCGACGATGACCTTCACGCGTGCTGAGGACGGCGGGTACCGCGGAGGCGCCGCCGGCTCCTCCGCGCCGGCGGAGGCAGCGGCCAACCCCAGCGCGGCGACGACGGCGATTGAGGCGAACTTCATGGCGTCTTCGTTCCGGAAGCTCCCGCGCCCGACTTCTTGGACGGCAGCTTCACGGTGTACGGGACCTCGAGCGGTTCGCCATCGAACGGCAGCACGATCTCTCCGACGAAGGCGCGCTTCACGCAGGATTCGGCGGGCGTCCCTGCGAAGGGCGGCCCGACCAGCACGTCGGTCACGCGTCCCTTCTGGCCGTCGAACACGACCTTGACCTCTCCCTCGCCCGTCGGGGCGTTGGACACGACCTCGGCGCAGTTCGCCGCCTTGTCCCCTCCGCGTCGCAGGGCGATCTCCATCTGCTTCTTCTGATCGGGGTTGAGCCCGCCCCCGCTGTCCGCCGACGCGCCCGCCTCGGTGCCGGAGCTGCCCGCCTCGGCGCCGGAGCTCCCCGTCTCGGCTGGTGCGGCAACATCGGACGGTCCCTGATCGAAGTTGTAGTCTTCCCCTGCCTGCTTGGGCTTGGCGCCGGAGCATGCTGCAGCCGCGAGGATGATGAGCGGCAAGAGCGCGCGGGTCGAATGCTGCTGGGACACGGTGTCCTCCCTTCGAACAGAGCGTGAAGGAGCGTCTGCGCGCACCCTAGCAAGCTCTCCTTTCCGAGGACAACCCCGAGCGCACACGCGCGCACCGATGAGCGACGCCGGGGCTGCGACGACCGGTCGACCGGAGGAGGCGTCCGCGGTGGAGGCGTTGTAGAGGCGGAGAGGTCTCATGCCTCGACATCCCCGCCGTACAGTCTCCGCGGTCGCGCTCGTGCTCTCGTCGCTCCTCGCCCGCCCCGGCGGCTCCCAGCCGCTCGACAGCGGCGCCGCTCCCGCTGACCGCTCGACCCCCACAGCGAGGCCGACCCAGGGAGCCCCCGTCTCGCCGAGCGCGCCCCCGGCGCCCCTCGCGTCACACGGACCTCGAAAAATCGACCCTGAGCGCGCTCGAGCGCAGGTCGAGACGCTCGTTACCGACGTGCGCCGCCTGGGGGGACGGGTCGGCGTGCTCGCCCTCGACGTCGCCAGCGGCGCGACGCTCGCGGCCTTCGATCAGCGCGGCCTGTACAACCCTGCATCCAACGCGAAGCTCTTCACGGCAGCCGCCGCGCTTCGCCTGCTCGGGCCGAGCTACCGCTACCTGACCGGCCTCTACGGGGACGCGTCGAACGGAGCCGTCGCCGAGCTCGTGCTCCGGGGTTCGGGCGATCCCTCCCTCAGGACGCGTGATCTCTGGGAGATGGCGCGCGCCCTGAGGGCGTCCGACGTCCGGAAGGTCGCGGCGATCGCGATCGACCAGGGCTACTTCGACACGCGCTACGTGCCTCCGGCCTTCGAACAGCAGCCGGAGGAGTGGGCGGCCTTTCGCGCCCCGGTCGCGGCAGCCTCGCTGAACGCGAACGCCTTGCTCTTCACGGTGCGCCCGTCGAAGGCAGGGCAGGCTGCCTCCATCGCGATCGATCCCCCGGGCTTCACGGTGCTCCAGGGCACGGTGACCACCGCGAGGCGCGGCACACCAGAGAAGCTCGGGGTCCGGCTCGAACCGAACGGCGAGCGCCTCGTCGCGCACCTCAGCGGGCACATCCCAGAGGGCGGCCGCGCGGTGAGCCTGGCGAGGCGCGTCGACGATCCCCGCCTGGTCGTAGCGTATGCGCTCAAGGAGATGCTGCTGGAGGTGGGCGTCGACGTCTCCGGCGAG
Organism: Sorangium sp. So ce327; assembly: GCF_051530205.1. Lineage (NCBI taxonomy): Bacteria > Pseudomonadati > Myxococcota > Polyangiales > Polyangiaceae > Sorangium > Sorangium sp. So ce327. The sequence goes on from NZ_CP150330.1 coordinate 10,557,832, forward strand.
GTGCGGCTCGGCGGTGAGCGCCAGAAGCGGCTCCTCGTGGCTCACCGCTCGGCGCCGCTCGGCGAGCTCCTCTCCGCCCTCGGGAAGGACAGCGACAACTTCTACGCGGAGACGATCTTCAAGACGCTCGCCGCAGAGAAGCGCGGGCGCCCCGGCACAGCCGAGGATGCCGCGGAGGTGGTCGGCGAGACCCTCAGGGAGCTCGATGCGTTCGGGCAAGACGTCGTCTTGAGGAACGGCTCGGGCTTGTTCGACGCCGCTCGCGCATCGCCGGAGGCCATCGTCCGGCTGCTGCGCGCCGCGCTTCTCGATCCGGCGCTCGGCGCAGATTTCACCGCGCAGCTCGCGATCGGCGGTGTCGACGGCACCTTGCGCAGCCGCTTCCGCGGGTGGTCGAAGGAGCGCGCCATCCGTGCCAAGACGGGAACGCTCGCCTCGGTGGTGGCCCTGTCTGGCTACATCCTCGCGCCCCCTGGTCGTTCCCCGATCGCCTTCGCCGTGCTCGCCTCCGACGTCCCAGGGAAGATCGACCCCGCACGAAGGGCCATCGACCACTTCGTCGAGTCGCTCGCCGACGAGCTCTGGAAGGACGCACGCACGCCGTGAGAGCGCGGGCTGTCTCGTGTCGGCCGCTGCGCTGCGCTCCGGACCCCGCTCACCTCTGCGCGCCCCCCACGCAGCTGCGTTCGGGCGGCTCACGCAAAGCGGCCGCGCAGCATGACGCCGCGCGGCCGCTTCACCGACTCGTCCTGAGCTCGTCGCTCAGTAGTCGCGCATCTGCTTGCGGATCTTCCCGAGCGCCTGCTCCTGGAGCTGACGGATGCGCTCGCGCGACAGGTTGTACTTGTCGCCGATCTCCTTGAGCGTGAGCTCGTCCTCGTCGTCGAGGCCGAAGCGCCAGCGGATGATCCGCGACTCGATCGGCGTGAGCGTGGTCAGGAGACGCCGGACCTCGTCGCTCCACTTCCTGTTGGCCAGGTGATCGAACGGCGACAGCGCGTTCTCCTCCTGGAGGAAGTCGATGAACTTGCGTCCATCCTCGTCACCGACCGGACGATCGAGCGAGAAGGGCGTCTCCGCGTAGAAGTCCTTCACCTTGTCGAGCTTCTCGCGCGGAACCCCCGTCTCCTTCTCGAGCTCCTCGATGGTCGGCTCATGCCCCGTGCGCGCGATGATCGCCTGCGTCGCCCGCGCCACGCGGTTGTACGTATCGAGCATGTGGACCGGGATGCGGACCGCGCGGCCCTTGTCGGCCAAGGCGCGGCTGATCGCATGCCTGATCCACCACGACGCATACGTCGAGAAGCGGTAGCCACGGCTGTGGTCGAAGCGCTCCACCGCCTTCATCAGGCCGATGTTGCCTTCCTGGATCAGATCGATGAGCGGCAGGCGCCCGCGGTTGTAGCGCCGCGCGATCGACACGACGAGCCGCAGGTTGGCCTTCACGAAGCGGTTCTTCGCGTCGTGCTGCGCCTGGAAGGATCGCTCGACCCGATCGAGGTAACGGCGGTAGGAGCCAGACATCGGGAGCCTCGGCCGCGTGGGGCGGGTCTCCTCGGGATCGCTCACGTCGTCCTCGAAGTCGGGCTCGCGCACGAGATCGCGCGCGATGGTGAAGGCACGCGCCATCCAGAGGCGATCCGAGTCAGGCAGGCGGACAGCCGCCGCGAGCTCCTCGGAGAGCTGGGTCCACGGCTTCTCCTGCTCGGCGAGCAGCTTTCCCTTCTGCTTCTTCGCCAGGCGAACGAGCTTCTGCAGCTCCGCGATCTGAGGAGCCTTCACCTCGTCCTCACCCGCCTTGGCGACATCCTCCTCGAGCGCGGTGAGGATGTACTCGGCCGCAGGCAGGTAGGAGAGGAGAGCCACCCAGTGCTCCACCTCCGTGCGCTCGACCGCCCGCGCGGTGTCGAGCTCCTCGTCCGGCCCCATGACGGGGTGGAGCGCCATGTCGCGGAAATAGCGGGCGAGCATCGAGTCACCGCCCCCGTCCTCGACATCCTTCAGCTCCCGATCCTGGTTCCTCGCGCGCTCGGGCTGAGGCAGCCGATCGAGCGGTCCGAGGTCCAGATCGATGAAGTCAGCCGCCCGCTCCTCATCGAGGATCTCGGCCGGGCGGGGTCGCACAGCCGTCTCCTCCGTCTGGTCATCTTCCAGAAGGCCGAGCGCTGCGATTTCCGGCGTGGCCGTCCCACCCTGAGCGAGCGGGTCGCCCTTCACTACAGTGGCGTTGCTCTTGGTCGACCTCATGGCGGCTCCCTCCACGGTGGTAGCTCCTTGAAAGTGCGAGCGCGGCGACTGGTTGTCCCCGAAATCTTCGACCTCGGAGACCTCCACCTCGGTGGTCTGCGATGCCCCCCGCCGGGGAGCCGATGCGGTCTCGGCCCCCTGCGAGCTCTTGGATGCCGCGAGCCGCGCAGAGGCACCTACAGCAGAGGACTTGGCGTTTCTCCGCGCAGTTTCTGGACGGCGGGCGGTCGACGTGCTCATCTTGGTCTTTGTGTCGGCGTTCACTTCTAAACGGCTGACCTTGCGAGATTGAAATGTCTCGCCACCTTTTGACGGCGGGCGAGACGATTTCGTGCCAAACAGAGGGGAGGAGCTGACCGAAGGAGCCCCTGTTGAAACTGGCAACCGCTGGTGCTTTCTTTTGATTCCGGTCGAACTCTTCTCACCTGAGGCAGGTCTGCTCTTGCAGAATGATGCTCCTGCGCCAGTCCCCGGTAGCACCTCAGCTCCCGAAGCAAAAACAGTGCCTTTTTTAGCGTGCGTTCCCGCTTCTCCCGTTTGAGAGCTCGACCTGGGTGCGCTATGTAGAGCGGAAGGCGCTGTCCATGTCCTGTCGAGCGAGACGTTTCGCTGCGACCGAGCCGAACGGCATGGCTGGGTACGCTTCCGGGGACGCAACAACATCGGCAACCTGCTCTCCTTGGGGACACCTCGAGTTCGCCAGCGTTCCGCGGTTCGGTGGGTCCGCCCTCGCAGCCTAGGCAAGGGAATTTCGCTGTCTTATCCAGCGTGTAGGAGCCCGTACCTAGCCGCTGAGGCCGTTCTCTCAGTGAGCTTCGATGTTTCCTGAACCTGGGCCTCCCGATGGCAATGTCGAGCCCTCACCCGACGGACGAAGGCGGAGAAGGTTATTTTTCGCGACAGACCGCCTGGAAAGTTGGGAATTCCGGCAACAATTTCAGCCTCAGCGCAATTAATCGCTAAGTCTGTCCCCGGAGAGGGGACCGGGATCACGCCCTAGGTTGGTCAGGCCTCGGCTGGGGACGCAGGGCCTCTTGAAAGACAACGATCGGTCGCCGGTCGCTGGCGGACTGAGCTGGGTCGGAGTTTACCCTGATCACACGATCATAGGGTGCCATCGGCGGTGCATAGTAGGTGCGCACGAAATGCACGCTGCGCATCTGCTCGGTGCCTAATCGCCTCACACTGACGATGCTGATCAGCGTCAGCGACGGCAGCCGCACGTCCCCGCCTGAGGGATGCGCCCGAACTCTACGTCTGCGATGCAACCCGAGGGATCGCTCGCAGCGGAGGCGAGTCAAAAATACGAAATACTACGATAATCGGGCACTTGCGAGGGAAGGGGGCGGCCTTGGCCAGTTTCGGCCGTTCCGCATCGGGGTGGTCGAACGGCGGGCCGAAGACCACCCCGCGGAGCCGTCACTTCGCCGCGGCGGGCGAAGCGAGCTTCGCCACAGCACCGAACGACGCAGGATCGTGGATCGCGATCTCCGAGAGGATCTTCCGATCGAGGGCGATGCCTGCCTTCTTGAGCCCGCTGACGAGGCGGGAGTAAGTCGTGCCGTTGAGGCGCGCGGCAGCGTTGATCCTGGTGATCCAGAGGCGACGGAAATCCCGCTTCTTGAGCTTGCGGCTGATGTAGCCGTACTCCCAGGCGTGGCGGAGCACCTCGACCGCCTGGCGGAAGCGGTTCTTTCGGCCGAGGAAGTAGCCCTCGGTCTGGTTGAGGACACGGTTGCGACGGCGACGGGCCTTGAAGCCTCTCTTTACACGCGGCATCGGTAATTTACCTCACTGCTCCAGGGTCAGCCGTAGGGAAGAAGCAGCTTGACGCGCTTCTCCATCGCCGAGTCGACCATGTCGTTCTTGCGGAGACGACGCAGACGCTTCTTGCTCTTCTCCTGCATGCAGTGGTTGAGCCCGCCCTTGCTGCGGCGAATGCGGCCGGAGCCGGTCACCTTGAAGCGCTTGGCCGCGGCGCGGTTGGTCTTCATCTTCGGCATGATGCCCTCGATCCGAATGCCTATCGCTCCCGGCGGCCACCGCTCCGAACCACCGGAGAGGCTGTTCTGCGCCGCAGGGATGCGTAGAAGGGGCGCTTTATGGCGATCCGGCGTGGGGTTGTCAAGTGTCCAGGCAGCGGCTAGGGGCCGGTCGGCGCGCCGGAGGGCCGGGGGTCAGGGCGTCGCTCAGTCGCTCACTCAGGCGCTCACTTTCCGAACACCACCCGCTGACCGAAGACGCGGTCCGCCGTCTCGCAGAACGTTCGGAAGGCCATGTACTCGGACGGCTTGATCCGGGACTTCGTGAGGGAGATCTGACTGCGGACGACGATCTTCCCCGCGGACTGCTCGACCGAGAGCGAGAACTTGCCGAAGGGGGTGTCCACGTCCTGGGGCAGCGGCGCCCTCGTGACACGCCACCCGGCAGGGATCCGGAGGGTCCATTCATCCCGGCGCGTGGTCAGCGCGGGGATGATCACGTCGCGGGTGCGCGCCGAGAGGGACGCGAACTCGGTGGCGAGGCGCTGCGTGGGGACAGCCGGGACCGACAGGCTGTCGCCCTCCCTTCGAGCGAGCGCGACGGCTCTTCCCCGAGCCCGCAGCTTCGCCGGCTGCTCGATGTCCTCGAGATCGTTCACCTCGACCCCGGCCTTCCCAGGCGCCAGCTCGACCGCCCCGAAGTCCGTGGCGAGGTCACGAGCAGCGCGGTCGCGGCGCGTCCCCTCCGCCATGTAGCGGGTCCGCCACTCCGGCGCGGATGCGCCGGACACCTGGATGTCGACCCCGAGCTGAGCCGATCCGTCAGCGCTGACGGCGATGTCGACGGTCCGGTGCACGACCGAGGCCTCGGGAGCAGGCTCCGGGAGGCGAACGAGCTTCGGCTTGCCTTCGTTGATCTGAAGCGCCATCGCTCCGCGATCCATGATCGGAAGCTCGGTCGAGCCCGAGTGCTCCGCCGTTCCGTCGAGGTAAAGGTCGAGCGACGGCACGTACGCGATCGCGTGGTCGAACGGCGCAAGGCTCGCGGGCTCCGGCCCGATGTCGCCTCGCATGCGGGTGCGCACGAGCACGATCGTCGCTGGGATGCCGATCTCGCGGAGCATCGTGACGATCAGCGTCGCCTTGTCCTTGCAGTCCCCCCAACCACGAGCGAGCGTCTGCGCACACCTCCTCGGGCGAATCCCCTCGATGCCGAACTCGAGCGCCACGTAGCGCGTCTCGGTCGCGTACTTGTAAATCGCGCGGACCTTGCTCCGATCGTCGGCAAGGTTCTTCGTGATCTCGCGCACCCGCTTGCGCACCTCATCATCCACATCGAACTGCTCACGCGCGAGGCCCCAGTACCAGGAGCCCACCTCATCCCAGGTCTTGAAGGTCGAGACGTGGACGTGCGCGAGGATCTCGGACCACGCGGGCATCGCCGGCTCGGGCGCCACCGGCGGCACCGAGGCGGCAGAGAAGCGGAAGATGCGCCGGTCGGCGTCCTCCTTGGTCTCGCGCACGAGGCCAGGGAGGTCGGACGCGAAGAGGTGGAACTGCCTCGTCTTCGGGGTGATCAGCACGTACTCGCTGCTGGCGATCGGCTCATCCCCCTGGAGGAACTCGATCTCGCCGAAGTGATCGGCGATCTCGTTACGAGGGCTGACGTCATCGACGCGGTAGCGCAGCTCGACGACGTCGCCGGCGTTGAGCCGCGGGAAGCTGACGTAGAACGTGCGCGCCGATGTGTACATCGCGAGCGCCGGGTTGTTCGCCCCTGATTCGCCGCTCTCGATCGCCCCGTCGACCTTGCCGTCTGCTCGGTAGACCTTCGCGGCACGGAGGCTCACGGTCTGGCGATCGGCCTGGTACTCGAACGCGTACTGCCGGGCGCTCGCCGCAGCCTCGTCCGTCAGCGGCTGGAAGACGACCTGCCGGAACCGGCTCGCCAGGCCGTTCGGGAAGACGGTGGTGACCGTCAGGTTGCGCAGCGTGCGCTTGGGATACTGCCGGTCAGCGTTGCGCCGCATCGGGAGGAAGCGGTCGGGCGCCCAGGCGTAAGCCTCGTCGGCGCGCGGCTTCGGCGGCTCGATGTGCTCGATGTACTCGCGCACATCCTTCGCCTGAGGGCTGATCGCCAGGATCTGCTGCAGCATCTCCAGCTGCGCTTCTCGGTTTCCCTCCTCGCCGTAGAGGTCCGAGAGCGCGCGCAGCGTTCCGATGTCTTCAGGCGCCATGGCGAGCGCCCGCTGATGGGCCGCGAGGGCGCGATCGCCCTGGCCGAGCGCGCGGTACGTGCGCGCCGCGACCGTGCGGGCCCAGACGGAGTCCGGCTCGCTGCGGAGGAAGCGCTCGATCCAGCGCTCCGCGCCGGCAGGATCGCGCCGCGCCACCGCGAGCTCGACCTGCTGGTGAAGGAAGCTCGAGTCGTCGAACCGCAGCGCGGCGTAGCGCGCCTCCATCTCGGCGGCCTCCGTGTCGCGCCCGAGCGCGCGCAGCTGCGCCGCCGAGGCGCGGAGGAGCGAGACGCTGCTCGGCTGGCGCGCGAGCGCCCGCTCCAGCGTGGCGAGCGCGGTGCGCTTCAGCCCAGCCTCCACGTAGAGGTCCACGAGCCCGAGGACGGCCACGACATGATCGGGATCGGAGGCCAGGATGCGCTCGTAGATCGGAGCCGCCTCCCGCCAGTTCGGGCTCGTCTGCGCGAGCCGAGCCTGCGAGAGCAGGACGTCGATGTCCTCACGATCGCCCGCGAGCGCGGCGGCGCGCTCGATCCACGCGCGCTGCTGGTTCCTGTCCTCGGAGAGCTGACCGGCGAGAAGGTAGCGACGCACGCTCGGCTCGGCCTCGGCGGAGCGCCGCGCGAGATCGCGCGCTCTGTGCTCCCCCTCGGCGTCGCCGCCGGTGAGCATGAGGTACCGCGCGAACGCCTCCAGCACGGCGGGCGAAGGCCGAGCGGCGCTCGCGGCTCGCTCGAACGCCTGCATCGGCCCCTCGATCACAGCCGCGCGCGCGGCGAGCTTCGCGCCGGAGGTTGGCCCTCCGGCCTGCGCCCGCGCCCCGCCCGCGCGCCTCGCGTCAGCGGCTTCCCCCTGAGGCGCCGTGACCTGGGTTCCGATGTCCGAGGTCACATCCAGATCGAGATCCGGCGCCCCCTTCTCGTTGCCGATGCGCAGCGCGAACTTGGGCGCCGACGCGCGTCCGCAGACCTTGACCGTCAGGCGGTTGTAGCCGGGCCGCAGCGTCACCGGCGCGGCGAACCGATCGATGTCGAGCTCGCGGTACCCTGGATCGGCCAGGACCTTCGCGCCGTTCCAGAACAGCTTGAACGCCCCGTCTGCCCCGACCCAGATCGAGATCGGCCGGGGAGCGCGCGTCCCGGCCTTCGCGCGGACGAACGTCGTCGCGTAGCCGCAGACGCTCTCCACCGGACGAATGAAGTCGCCGAAATCAAACCACCCGTACTGCGGCGCCTCGGGGGGCACGCGCCAGCGGACCGCGCGCGCCTTGCCGTCGTACGTCCTGCCCGCAGCCATCGGCTGCTCGAGATCTTCCTCGGGCCCGAACGCCCGCTCGAAGCCCCCCTTGTTCTCGTTGTCGAACGGTCCGATCGTCGCCCAGCGGCCGATGAACCCGAGCTTCTGGATCCTCGCGACCGCTCCGTCGAGATCACCTCGACGCCTGCGCGCGTATGCCGAGAGGAGCTCCGCATAGACCTGGGTGGGCGCGCTGGTCGCGCCGGCCTCAGCGATCGACGCGATCGCCTCCTCGACCTGGGTCGGGTCCGCGCGGTCCCACGTGCGCCAGAGCTCACGTAACGCGGCGTAGACCTCGGGGCCCCTCGCCGCGCGGACAGCCGCGTGCGCGGAGAGCACCTCAGGGTGAACCGCGCCGAGCTCCGCGCGCGCGTCGGCGCCGAGCGACATGGCGCACGTCAAGGCCGCCGTCCCCACGGTGAGCGCGCAGAAGGAGCGCCCCCTCGTCGTCCCCGGGTTGAGCTCGATCTCACGGGGCTCGGCCCGGCTGAGCACGTCACGCATCCGAGGCGCTATCCCGTGGCCGAAGCCATCGGTCAAGCACAAGCCATGGCTGGAGAGGCGTCGCACCGGCCGAGGTCAAGAGGGAGCTGCCCACGAGCCGGCGGAACGCACGCCGGCAGGAGGTCGTCCCCCGGGCCGCGTTCATCGGGCCGCACCTTCATGAGCTCGCCCCGCCGCGCGCGCCGATCCCGCGAATTTGGTCGATCTTTTGCCGGGTACAGACCGATGACACGCAGCGCGCCCCACACCGGCGCCCCCGGAGGAGGGCGCAGCGCCGTCCGACCGCATTCAACAAAGGAAACAATAGCAATCTTCGATATTTATCATGCAGGCCTTCTGGGAGACCCGGGCGGACAGGCGCCTGGAAAAGGTCCGGAACCAAGCCTCCCCTGGGGGCAGGGGGGAGCGAGCTCCGTCGGGGTCCGGCAAGGCTCGGCGAGGTTCGGCTGTGCGATCCTCCAACTTCCAGAAAGGGCCGCCTTGCTCCGCCGCACCTGCTTCGGATAGAAACGTCCCAAGATGTACGGGTGCACGGTCGAGGAGCAGCCGCACTGCGCGCTGCGAACCAGCCATGCAAGTCCCAAGGCAGCGAGCGTCACGCCGCGAACGTGGTACCGGTGGTAAGGCAAGCCCGCGCAGCGGGAAGCCAGTTGGATGACGATGGTCGGGGACCGCACGTGCGGCGCCCGGTGATGACAAGGGCGACAGAGCCCGCAATGCCCAGGGCCCCATCGCGAGAGCGCTGGCGGAGGAACGATGGTCAACCCTCAGATGGTGATGTACGAGGAGGAATTCAATCAGATCCAGAGCGTGGTGGATCGCCTCGTCAAGGACGCCAATGCGAAGGTCGTCTTCATCGTTGACAAAAACGGGCAACTGATCGCCGCGAGCGGAGACGTCGACAACCTCGACACCACGTCGCTCGCCTCGCTGACGGCGGGGAACATCGCCGCTACGGGCGGGATGGCGAAGCTCCTCAAGGAGAACGAGTTCGCCACTCAGTTCCACGAGGGTGAAAAGGCGAACATCCACATCCAGCTGGTCGGGAACCGCGTCATCCTCGTGGTGATCTTCGACTCAAAGTCGAGCCTCGGGTTGGTGAGGCTCCGGGTGCGAAAGGCGAGCGAGGAGCTCAACCACATCTTCGAAGCGCTGCTCAAGAAGGTGCAGGAGCCGGGCGCCGACTCGCCGTTCGCCGAGATCACCGACGAGGACATCGACAACCTCTTCAACGACTAGGAGCGCGGTCGATGAGCTTCATCAATTACATGGCGCGCGAGATCAACTGCAAGATCGTCTATTACGGCCCGGGTCTCTGCGGCAAGACGACGAACCTGCAGTACATCTATGAGCGCACCAACCCGGACGCGAAGGGGAAGATGATCTCCCTCGCCACGGAGACCGACCGGACACTCTTCTTCGACTTCCTCCCGCTCGCGCTGGGCGAGATCCGCGGCTTCAAGACGCGGTTCCACCTGTACACGGTGCCGGGGCAGGTCTTCTACGACGCGAGCCGCAAGCTCATCCTGAAAGGCGTCGACGGCGTGGTCTTCGTGGCAGACTCTCAGCTCGGCCGCATCGAGGCGAACCAGGAGTCGGTGGAGAACCTCCGCACAAACCTGGCCGAGCAGGGCTACTCGCTGGACAAGATCCCGTACGTCATCCAGTACAACAAGCGGGATCTGCCGGAGATCGGCACCGTCGAGGAGCTCCGCTCGCTGCTCAACCCGACGAACGTCCCCGATTTCGAGGGGGTCGCGCGGACCGGCGTCGGGGTGTTCGACACGCTCAAGGCGGTCGCCAAGCTGGTGCTGACCGAGCTGAAGAAGGGCGGCCCCTAGGTTCCAAGGGCCGGCCCCAAAGATTGGCTCGAAGAACGCGCAGCGAGCGAGTCCGTGGACTCGCTCGCGCTCGGCGCAACAATCAGGCGCGCTGGTAGATGCGGTTGCGCCGGTTGCGGTTCTTCGCCTTCAGCTTGGACCGGTGGCGCTTCGACTTGGAGCGCGTGGTCTTCCGAGGACCTTTCGACAACATGAGGAACATGAACAGGCTCCGTTGAGGCGCCCGGCGCGGGGGCGTCGTGCCGCCGCCGCCGGTGCGAAGGGGCGGCAACGTACGGCATCACAAGGCAAAGTTCAACCGGAGAGCACCTCGACCGGGCGACCGGCAGGTTCGCGGCGGATAGGACGGGCCCCGGCACCAGGGCCGAGCTTTTCTGCTATCGGTGTTCTACGACGTGCGGTTCAGGACCCTCCTCTGCCTAGCCGCCGCCTCGGTGACCGCATGCGGCGCGAGCATCAACGCGGTCTACGAGGGGGACGTACGCTTCGAGCACTGCATGGCGCTTGACTCGCTGGCCGACGTCAAGCCGACCCTGCGGCGCGCGTGCTGGGACGAGTGGCTTCAGTTCTGTACGTTCGGCCAGACGCGCGACCGTGTGGAGTACGCCACGCTGCGGGCCGGGCAGCTCAGCCACGCCAGTGATTTTGACGAAGGCGAGTGGACTCCGCCGAGCAGCCGAGCCCCTGCCGTGCCTGAGCCAACGAGCGCGCTCGCTCCGCCGCCCAGGCTCCTGACCGCCGACGTGGCCGCGCCGGCGGCAACGGAAGAGGCCCACGCAGACCCAGACGCGAACGACGGCGGCGCTGCGGCCTCGGCGTCGAAGACCGCGGAGGAGGTTGCACCGCCGGGAGCGAAGTGCAGCGCGTCGTGTCAGACGGACTGGAAGGAATGCCAGGACGACTGCAAATCCGCCGCCTGCGAAAAAGGCTGCTCCGGCAAGTACACGCGGTGCATGCGTCGCTGCTTCTGATCGACGTCGTCTGCTCTCCGCGCAGATGCCTCACCTTGTCACACCAAGATGGCCTGGAATCTTGACCCGCGATCGAGCGTAGGGCTATCGGCGTACACGATGTCCGCTTCGCACGCGCCCAAAGAGCTCAGCAGCACGACTCCTGATCGCAACGGCGCGGCGTCGCCCCTCGAGGGGCTCGGCGCGAGCGCAGGCCCCATGCGGGTGCTGCGGCCACGGCGAGCGGCGCCCGCGGACGCCGTGCGGCCAACCCGCGCCGAGGTGAACCTCGCGCACCTGCGGCACAACCTGCGCGTCCTCGAGCGAGGGCTGACCGGCGCGACGAAGCCGCAGATCTGGGGGGTGCTCAAGGCCGATGCGTACGGCCACGGCGCGCCAGCGGTCGCACGGACGCTCGAGCGCGCAGGGATCCCCGGCCTGTGCGTCGCGTTGCTCGAGGAGGCCATCGAGCTGCGAGACGCCGGCATCCGGCTGCCCATCCTCGTCATGGGCGGCTACTACGGCCCGCGGCGCGACGGGTTCGAGGAGATCATCGCGCGCGATCTCGTGCCCGTCGTCTACGACGCCGGCCAGATCGAGCGCCTCGCGAGCGTGGTGCGGATCGAGCAGCGCGGTCGCGTGGGCGTCCATCTCAAGGTCGACACCGGCATGGGACGGCTCGGGGCCGCGAGCTCGGAGATCGAGGCGGTGCTCGCGACGCTCGCCAAGCACCCGGAGGTGAAGCTCGACGGGCTCATGACCCACCTCGCCTGCGCGGACGCCGACGATCTCGGCGTGACGATCGAGCAGATGCGCCTCTTCGGGGAGATCGAGCAGCGTGCGAAGAGCTTCGGCCTCACGCCGCGGGTGCGGCACGCCTCGAACAGCGCGGCGATGCTGCGCCTCCCTGCGGCGTGGCTCGACATCGTCCGTCCGGGGGTCGCGCTCTTCGGAATATCGCCGTGCGCGGGGCTCGCGCCCGACCTCAAGCCGGTCATCCGGGTGCGCAGCGAGATCGTCGCGCTGCGCACGATCGCGAAGGGCGACAGGATCGGCTACGGCCACACCTGGCAAGCTTCCCGGGAGAGCGTCGTGGCCACCGTGCCGATGGGGTACGCCGACGGCCTGAGCCGTCAGCTCTCGAACCGCGGGGCCGCCCTCGTGCGCGGTCAACGCGCGCCGATCGCGGGCGCCGTGTCGATGGATCTCACGATGCTCGACGTGACGGATGTACCGGGAGCACGCCTGGGAGATGAGGTGGTGTTCCTCGGAACGCAGGACGGGCCGCTCGGGCGCGGCACGATCAGCGCCGAAGAGATCGCGGGGCTCACGGGGACGATCGCCTGGGAGGTGCTGACCAGCATCTCGCGCCGCGTGCCCAGGTTCTACCGCGAGCCCTGAACGCGCGCGGCGGCGCCCGCGCTGGCGCTGCCGGCTCGAGCGGGCGTGATACGCTGCTCGCCATGAAGACGGCCGTGAAGCAGCGAGCCGGCGCCAGCGGCGTGCTCTTCTGCATCGGAGCCGCGCTCGCGCTCGGCGGCGCGGCGATGACCGCATGCGAGGACGAGGTCACGAAGCAGCGTCCGCGCAGCGGCGCCGGTCAGGAGGCGCAAGAGCCGGAGGACGGGTTCGATCCGGACACCGAAGACCCGAGCGGACCACCGGCCGCGGATGCGGGCGGGCTCTGCGGCAACCGGATCCACCAGGTCGAGATCGCCGAAGCGCCGAACATCTACTTCGTCCTCGATGCGTCGGGCAGCATGCTCAGCCCCGCCTCCTCGAGCTCGAACGCGACCCGATACGACCGGGTCCGTGACGCCGCGGTCGACCTCGTGCGCAACCTGGGCCCGCTGATCAACGTCGGCGCCGCCGTGTTCCCCCTGGACGCGACCGACGAGGCGCCGTGCAGGCCAGGCGGCGAGGTGTTCGCTGTCACGCCGGGGGCTCCCTTCGCAGAGGGACAGGAGGGCTCGACGACGACATCGCGGTTCCGCGCGGCGACGCGGGCCGCGCCCCTCGGCGGCACGCCTACCGCGGCGACGCTCGCGGCGCTGACGCCGAAGCTCGTCGAGCTCCCCGGCAAGACCATCGTCGTGCTCGCGACCGACGGCGGTCCGAACTGCAACAGCTCGGCGAGTTGCGAGGCGGACGGGTGCATCGCCAACATCGAACAGCAGTGCCCCGACCCCGAGGAGAACTGCTGCTCGCCCTTGGGCCCCTCGGGCCCCGAAGGGTGCCTCGATCGCGACGATACGGTCGCCGCGATCGAGCGGCTCGCGGCGAGCGGGATCGAGGTCTATGTCGTCGGCATCCCGGGGAGCGAGTTCTACGGCGATGTCCTCGACCAGATGGCGCTCGCCGGCGGCGCGGCGCAGTTCGTGAGCCCGTTCTACTTCAAGGTGGACAACCTCGACACGCTGGGGAACGTCCTCTCGAAGATCGCCAGCATCGTCGTCTCCTGCGAGTTCGACCTGGTCGATCCGCCTCCCGAGGCGGGACAGACGAACGTCTACCTGGACGACGAGCTGGTCGCCTACGACCCGGAGAACGGCTGGCGCTGGAAGTCGCCCGCGGTCGTCGAGCTCCTCGGGGAAGCCTGCAAGAAGCTCAAGAGCGGGCGGGTGGGGCAAGTCCAGATCGTCTCCGGCTGTCCCACGGAGGTGGCGAGGTGAAGCGCGACGCGACGAGGCCCTCAACCTCGCTGAGCCAGCTGACGGCCGACGCTGCGGACGACGCTGCGCTCGACGAGATCGACGCGGTCGCGTCCGCGGCCTTCGACGTGCCGCAATTCTCCGCGCGAGAAGAGCTGCGCCGCCCCTGGACGCGCTGCTGGGTCGCGCGCGAAGAGCGGCGCGCGCTCGCCTTCCTCATCGCGTGGCACGTCGCCGACGAGCTCCACGTGCTGAACGTGGCCACCTGCCCGGCCGCGCGGCGGCGCGGGCTCGCGACGGCGTTGATGAATCGATCGCTCGAGTATGCACGCCAGCAGCAAGTGCGGCTGATCCTGCTCGAGGTGCGCCGCTCGAACCGGGCAGCGATCCGGCTCTACCGGAAGCTCGGCTTCACCGCGATGGGGGTCCGCCCTCGGTACTACAGCGACAACGGCGAGGATGCGATCGAGATGGTGCTCACGCTCGATCCAGCGACCGGCGCGGTGCAACCAGGCCGGGACGAGATCCGCATCGAGATCTGAACCGCGCCGCGGGGCTCAGCGCGGGCCCGCGGCAGGCGCCGCGGGAAAGCGAGACACCGCGGCGAGCGGCGGCAGCCGCGCCGCCACCACCTGCATCGGGGTGAGCAGCAGCGGCCGGAGCAGCGTCTTGGCCCGCTCGTCGAAGGGCTGGAGGAGCGCGTCGGCCTGTCGCGTCGCCTCGACCAAGCGATCGGCCATGAGGCGCGCGTCGACGTTGGGGTTCAGATCCTCGAGGCGCTGGATCTCGTCGCGAAGAGCGCTGAGCAACGAGATGTACCTCGCCAGGGGCGTGTCCGTGATCGGCGCCGAGCCGCTCGGCGCGGCAGGCACGCCGAACTCGACGGTCCGCTTGAACTCATCCGGCACCGAGCTCGCCCGGTTTCTTATGAGCTTCACGTTGACGGGGACCTTCAGCCTCGTCTTCTGCTCGATCTTTCGATCGAGGTACTCCTTCCCCCGCTTGGCCAGGGCCGAGTCCTCGATCGCGCTGCGATCCCGCTTCCACTGCGTGTTGTCCTCGAGAGCGCGGAGGATGCGGAGGTAGGGGTAATCCGCCTGGGTGAGCGCCTGGTACGTCTCCTTCGCCTCCTTCAGGTTGGCCGGGACCCGCACGGTGAGGTCCGCCATCCAGTCGGTCCACTGGGCGATGTAGCTGACGTCGTAGTCGGCCGCGAGGCCGTCCAGGTTCTTGTTGATCGAGGCCTCCTCGCCGGGCGCGAGGTCCACGACCCACCGCTCAGCCATCAAGCTGTCGGCGCCGCTCTCGAGCCTCTCGAGCACCGCGAAGTGCCCCCTCTCGGTGTACGGACCGTCCACCTCCTTCCAGCGCTTCTCCTTCGCGTACAGCTTGCTGCCGATGATCTTCAGCACGGCGGGACGGTCGGCGAACATGTCGCCGAGCGTGTGCGGAGGGTACTTGCGGTTGGCGCGGCTGTTATCACCCGTCTCGTCGTACTTCTCCTCGATGATCGCGTTGACGAAGAAGTCGTAGTACCGCTTCCGCGGCGGCACGGCCTGGAGCGTCGCGCGCACGCTCGCGACCAGATCCTCCTTGCGCGCGATCGGCGTGACCCGCTTCTCCTTGATGAGCGTCAGGTAGTACTCGACGTGCCGCTCGAGCTGCTTCTTCAGCTCGGTCTCGGTGAGGTTCGAGGTCGCCCGCAGCACCTCGGCCCAGAGCGAGGTGAACCTGTCCTTCGCCCACGGAACGTCGAGGTGCTCGACGTCGCTCAGCATCAGGTACAGCTTGAGGTCGTTCCGCTCGCGGAGGTAGTGGTCGCCCTTCGCGAGCTTGAGGCGATCCTCGAGCCGTTGCTTGCACGGGATCACGAAGCCGTTCTGGAGGCTGGCGACGTAGACGTGCACGAGCGGCGGGTACACCGTCTCGCCCTGGAACATCGTCCACCCCTTCCCGTCCGGCGGCCCCTCCTCGCGCGCCTTGTCGATCTCCTTCAGCCGATCCAGCGCAGGCCGCAGCGCGGCGAGCTTCTCCGAGAGGGGTCGCGTGTCCTCCCATCGGAGCGCGCTGACGGTGCGCGCGTCCGCCTCCACGTCGCGCAGGAACGCGCGGTTGTTGGCGAACGACACCACGCTGGGGATCGCGAGGATGACCCCGAGCGCCGCGGCCGCCGCGCTGATCGCGCCACGAACGAGCCGCTGACGCCGGATCTCGCTCGCGCTCCTGGCGGCGATGTCCCCGTCCGGGAAGACGACGTTCATGAAGACGTCGTGGAGGAAGTAGCTCTTCGACTCTACGTTCTGCTGCGCCGCGGCCTCGTGCGTGCGGATCCCCATCGCCTGGCCCATGCGCTGGAGGACCCGGTCGAGCGGCCTCCCCTCCTGCGTGCCGCTCGTGAAGTAGAAGCCGCGAAAGATGGGCGTCCCCTGGAACGCGTTGACCATGAAGACGGTCGAGACCAGATCGGAGAGGTTCCGCCGGATACCCGAGAACTCGAGCGGGAACTGGTAGACGCGCTCGCGCGCCTCGCGGCTGCGCTCCATCACGAGCCGCTTCAGCGAGCGGGCGTGGATCTGCCTCGCCAGGGCGTCGAACTCGGCGTCGAAGAGCCTCCCCGGGTCGGCCTTGTCCGCGCTCAGCTTGAGCGTCGCTCCCCACGCCTGCGCGCGGTCGCTCTTGCGCATGTCGCCGAAGAACTCCGAGAAGCCCGCGATGAGGTCGCACTTCGTGAACAGGAGGTAGACGGGCAGCACCATGTGGAGCTGCGTCATCACCTCGTCGATGCGCGCGCGGAGCTTCTTCCCCATCAGCTCGACTTGCTGCTCGCTCGCGTCGATGAGATCCGCCACGCTCACGGCGACCAGGATGCCGTTGAGCGGGCGGCGGGCGCGGTGCTTGAGGAGCATTTGCAGGAACGCGATCCACTCCTCGTGGTCGTCCTGCTCCGTCGTGTAGCGCCCCGCGGTGTCGAGGAGGATCGCCTCGTTGGTGAACCACCAGTCGCAGTTGCGGGTGCCGCCGACGCCGCGCACGCCGCCGCCGTTGCTCGGGTGCGCGTAGGGGAAGACGAGGCCGGAGTGCTTCAACGCCGTCGTCTTCCCCGCCCCGGGCGGGCCGATGATGACGTACCAGGGCAGCGAGTAGAGCGCGGCGTTGCCGTGCTCCTTCCCCTTGCCGAGCTTCGAGCTCTTCAGGGCGCTGATGCCGCCCTGGACCTGCCGCTGGAGCTCCTGGATCTCGGCGCGGCGCTCGGGCCGCGCGTTGAGCGCCTGCTGCGCTCCCTGCTGGACGATGGCCCGCTCAAGCGCAGACGCGGCGCGGCGCGCGTTGATCCGGCGGTACACGAAGAGCGCGATCGCGGCGAGCGCGATGACGACGCTCGTCGCGATCGGGATCGCGGTGGGCAGGTCGAACGTGAAGAACGCCGCCCACGAGATGAGGAACAACAGCCCGAAGAGGACCCACAACACGGAAGCGACGATACCACCGGTCGCCGCTTCCGGAGCACGTCCACGCGGCGCCGCCGAGCGAGCGTGGGCGCCCCGCGCGCCGCGATACCCGCGTCAGTCGCCGCCGCGCTCGTAGTCGCCCGGATCGAGCGCGGCGTCGGTATCCTCGCCGGCCGCGAGCCGACGCGAACGGATCGCGTCCACGGCGATGTCGATCACCTCGAGCCGCGTCGAGGGGGCGTAGTACTCGTTTTCCGAGACCGACGGCAGCTCCGCGAGCCTGGCCGCGACCGCCTCGCGATCGTCTTCCTGCAGCTCCAGCGCCGCCGGATCGCCGCTCAGGGAGTCCTCTGCAAGGTCCAGCGCGGCGTCGGGTCGATGTCCGCGCGTGAGCGTCTCGCGCACGAAGAGGACGGGGCTGAACGCGAGGTAAACCGAGCCGAACTGCACCTGCCAGTAGGTCGGATCCTCGCCATCCAGGCGCCACCACGACGCGTGCCGGCGCCGGATCACCTCGCCGAAGTAAGCGCCTGCCATGTGCGCGATCATCGGCAAGGCCTCGACCCGCTCCGACGTCGCACCACGCGCCTGCTCGAGGTAGTGGTCGAGCACGGGCAAGGTCTCCGGCCGATAGTCAAGCCGTACGCCGAGGGCGCGCTCCACAAACCGCACGCACCCCTCGGCGAGATCCTCCACGGTGGACGGCGGCGGCGCGACAGGTTCGACAGCTGCAGCGGACAGCGCAGACTCGGCCGGCCGCTCCGCAGAAATCGGAGACGTCCCTGCACCGTTCTGTTTGGTATTCATGGGCTCCACGCTATTCTTCTCCGGTGCGGGTGGCCGCTCGTCAACGTGCTCGTGCTGGGAGCGCCTCGGCAAGCTCCGCAAGGACCGTGTCCGGCCCTCGATCGTCCTCTGCAGATCCCCGGGCGCAGCGGAAGCACGCTCCGTCGGAGCGGACAAAGCTGACGAGACCGACGGAACTTACGGAACTGACGGAACTGACGGACCCGATGGTTCCGCCGGAGCCAGCGGAACCAACGAGCCAGCCGACACAACGCCAGCGAGCCGACAAAGCTCGGTGCCGGTCCGACCAGCCCATCCGTGGATCCAGGTTTGAATTCCTAACGGAAGTCGAGGCCTTCGTGCTAAGCTCCGCCCTCGCGTCGAAATGAGACTCGGGATTTTCAGCGATACGCACGCCAACTACGAGGCGCTCAGCGCTGTGCTCGAGTCCTACCGCCACGAACGTATCGACGTTTACTACTGCCTCGGGGATACGGTCGGCTACGGCGGCTCGCCGAACGAGTGCGCCGATCTCGTCCGCAAGGTGGCCAAGAAGACGATCCTCGGCAACCACGACGCGGCCGTCGCGGGTCGGATGGATTACTCGTATTACTACGAGGCCGCCCGGCAAGCGCTCGACACCCACGCTGCGATGCTGTCCTCCGAGAACGCAGCCTGGCTCCGGAGCCTGACGTACCAGGAGAAGTTGACGGACATCAACGTCGACCTCTGCCATGGCTCGCCCGTCCGGCTCGAAGAGTTCGAGTACATCTTCGCCCCCGAGCAGGCGCGCGAATGCCTCCCGATGTGGAACGAGCTCGGTCACATCACGCTGATCGGCCACTCCCACCTCTGCAAGGTGTTCGCGCTCACGCCGAACAGCGTCGAGGAGCTTCCTGCGGTCGACTTCCAGCTTGAGCAGGGTCGCAAGTACATCGTGAGCGTCGGCTCGGTGGGACAGCCGCGGGACTACGACAACCGCGCGAGCTACACGGTCTACGACAGCGACACGAAGCGCTTCGAGTTCAAGCGCGTCGAGTACGATATCGAGACAGCGGCGGAGAAGGTGCTGCGCGCCAAACTCGAGCGCAACTTCGCCCACCGCCTCTACATCGGCGTCTGAGACTCCAGGCAACGGCGGCACTGGCGCACGCTCGGTGCGGCAGGACCAAGGGGCACGCGCGCGCTCGTGCACGGACACGTCGCGCATGGCCTGATGCCGACCGGGCGCCACCACACGGCGGCGCAAGGCGCAGCAGGCGCCGGGCGTTTGCGCGCCGGTGCCGCGCTCCTTCAGCGGCCCCCGTCATGTCCAGGGCGGCGAGCCCTGGCAGAACGGCGTGGCCGGCAATGATAGAGCAGCATGCTCGTCTGGTTGTCGGGCGGCTCCGCGGAGAAATCGCTGCGGAGCTCCGTGAGCTCGAAGCCGTTGTAGTGGAGCAAGGCTTCGAGCTCCTGCGGGTAGAACTGACGATGGGCGAGCGGCGTCATCCAGCGCTCGCCGCCGTCGACGGGCGAGAACTCCATGGAGACGAACAGGATCTGCCGGACCTTGTCGTAGTCGAACCGCTCCGTGTACCGGACGAACTCGCCAGGGCCATCCTTCGTGGGGTACCGGAACCGCGGCGTGGCATAGGCGCGATCCGGATCTCGCGCGAGCTCTGCCGGCTCGGGCATGGAAACGTCGAAGACGAGCTCGCCCTTCGGCGTCAGATGCTCGCGCGCTCGCGCGAGGAACCGCTCCACATCGACGCGCGTGTACAGGTGCAAGAAGGCGTTGAACGGGCAGATCACGAGCGGAAAGCGGCGCCCCAGCCGCAGCGCCCGCATGTCGCCCCGCCGGAGGCTCACGCGAGAGGAGACACCGCGCGGCTCGCGTCCAAGCTGCGCGCGCAGATCGCCGAGCATCGGCGCCGACAGGTCCACCCCGGTGATCTGGACCCCCGCCCTCGCGACAGGCAGCGTGATCCGCCCGTTGCCGCAGCCGTACTCGAGCACCGGCCCCGCAGACGCGACGGCGAGGTCGACGTAGTAGCGGACGTCATCCTTACGGCGCGCGTACGTCTTCGCGTAGTACGCCGGATCCTCGTAGTGAGCCGACGTCCCTGCTTCGAGCTCCGGATCGCGACGCTGGCCGGAGCCCGAAACACGCGCCGTCCGCCTCGTGGCCATCCAGCTCATGCGAGGCAACAGATCAAGCGCAGCGCTGGCACGGTGACGGGAGCGAGCTGCGGAACGGTGCCTCCACGGAGGCGCGCATCACCGGACGCGCGCCCTTCCGATGCGGCATCAGCGCTGGCCGCCAGCGTTCATCTGCTGGAGCCACTCGGAGACGACCTCGTGGGAGCTCCGGTGGAAGTGCACCTTGCCTGCCGCGATCTCTCGGAGGCTGGTCACGGCAGGCTTGTTCTTCGTCTTCACGAGAGCGTCCGAGCCCTTCATGAGCTGCCGCGTCCGGTTGGCCGCGAGCACGACGAGAGCGAAACGGTTTTCCTCGCGCTCGAGGCAGTCTTCCACAGTCACACGCGCCATAGGGGGCCCGAGACTAGCTCCCCGCCCCAGCAAGCGCAAGGCGCATGCCGCCCCGGCGGGTCTTCCTGCTCCGTTGCCTCTGTTTCCTCTGTTTCCTCTGCTTGCTCTGCTTGCTCTGGTTCTGCCTCCCGCTCTTCCTCCTTTGCGGCGCGCGCTGCCGCTTGGCCCGAGCGATGGTTCACGTTGTTCGTTGCCCTCCACGCAGGTCCCGGCTACGAGGTCGCACCGTGGCCGCTGACCAGGACTCTCTCCTTCCCCCTCCCCCTCGTCCGGCCCCCGGGCTGAAGTACCGCCGCATCGTGCTCAAGCTGAGCGGCGAAGCGCTCTGCGGCGAGGAAGGGGGGTTCGGCATTCGTCCCGAGACGCTCCACCACGTGGCCGGCGAGGTCGCCGAGCTCCAGCGGATGGGGGTGCAGATCGGGGTCGTCGTGGGCGGCGGCAACATCTTCCGCGGGCTGAAGGGCGCGAGCGCGGGGATGGACCGCTCCCAGAGCGACTACATGGGCATGCTCGCCACCGTCATCAACGCGCTCGCCCTCCAGGACGCGCTCGAGAAGACGGGCGTGCCGACGCGCGTGATGACCGCGATCGAGATCCGGCAGGTCGCCGAGCCGTACATCCGCCGCAGGGCGATGCGGCACCTGGAGAAGGGCAGCATCGTCATCTTCGCCGCGGGCACGGGCAACCCGTTCTTCTCGACCGATACGGCGGCAGCGCTGCGGGCCATGGAAATCCAGGCGCAGGCGCTGTTCAAGGCGACCAAGGTCGAAGGCATCTACGACCGCGATCCCGTGCGCCACGAAGGCGCGCAGATGTTCGCGCACCTGAGCTACGACCGCTTCCTCGCCGACAGGATCGGGGTCATGGACTCGACGGCGGTCACGCTCTGCCGCGAGAACAAGATGCCCATCCGGGTGTTCAAGCTCATGACCCGCGGCAACATCCTCCGCGTCTGCAGGGGCGAAGAGATCGGCACGATCGTCGACTGAGCGCGCGTTCGAGCGCTCAGCGCGCGCGACGACCCGAGGCGTCCGCCGACGCGCCAGCCCGAACGAGGCGCTGCGACCTCGAGCCACGCGGAAACCGTGCTAGACCCCGAGCCAGCAATGATCCGAGCTCCGGTGCGCCGACCCCTGCTCGCCATCTCGCTCGTCGCGCTCGTCGCGGGCTGCGATGAGCCCGCGCTCCAGGTCCCCTCGGACGCGGGAGATCCGGTCTTCGGCCTCACCGCCGAGCAGTCGGCGCGCGTGCTCGCGAAGGTCGGGGACAGGGTGATCACGCTGGGCGACTTCGGCAGGACGCTGGAGCGAATGGACCAGTTCGATCGGCTCCGGTACCAGACGAAGGAGCGGCGCCGCGAGCTGCTCAGCGAGCTCATCGACGCGGAGCTGCTCGCGCTGGAAGCCCGGCGCCGAGGCCTCGACAAGGACCCCGCGGTCGAGGACACGATCCGGCAGATCCTCCGCGAGGCGATGATCGCCCGGGCGCGAAAGGGCCTGCCCGCGCCGGCCGACATCCCCGCGTCCGAGGTGCGCGCGTACTACGAGGCGAACGCCGACAAGTTCAGCGAGCCCGAGCGCAGGCGCGTCGCCGCCATCGTCGTCGGCGACCGAGCGCTCGGGGAGAAGGTCCTCAAGGAGGCGCAGAAGGCCGGGAGCAGCGGCGCGTGGGGTGAGCTCTTCCTCAAGCACTCGCTCACGGCGCCGAAGGACAAGAGCGCGGCCCCGCCGCTCGATCTCGCCGGAGAGCTCGGCATCGTCAGCCCGCCCGGCGATCCGCGCGGCGCCCACCCCCGCGTCCCAGAGCCGGTCCGCGCGGCCGCCTTTCGCATCGGCGGCGTGGGTGCGGTCGGCGAGGAGGTCGTCGAGGCCGACGGACGGTTCTTCATCGTCCGCCTGAACGGGCTCACCAGCGGGCACCGGCGCGAGTTCGCGGAGGCCGAGCGCTCGATCCGGGTCGCGCTCCTCCAGCAGAAGATGCAGGACCAGGAGCGCGCTCTCGAGGACGAGCTGCGGAAGAAGTTCCCCGTCGAGATCAACGAGGCGGCGCTCTCCTCGGTCAAGGTGCCGGAGCAGCTCATGCAGACCGGGAGCGCGGCGCAGCCCGATCCCACGAAGCCCCGCACGCCACAGCCGGAGCAGTCCGGCGCTGCCGCGGCGCCGTCGAGCGATGCGGGCAAGTAGCGAGCTCGTCGCCGCCGCGCGGCTCGCCCGGCGACCCGGCGAGGAAGGCGCGAACGCCCGCGCCGTCGCGCTGCCGGAGCGACCGGGGCCGCTCGCCGCGAGCGCGCAGCAGGAAGCGCGACCAGCCCGCGTGAAGACGCGGAAGAGCGACTGGACATGGCAGCTGCGTCACGCGCTCTCGAGCGCCGACGAGCTCCACCGGGCGCTGTCGCTGACGCCGGAGGAGCTCGCTGGCGCCAGGCGCGCCGAAAAGGCGGGGCTGCCCATCCGCGTCACCCCCTATTACCTGAGCCTCTGCGACAACGGCGATCCGGCGTGCCCGATCCGCCGGCAGTGCGTGCCGCTCGCCGACGAGGCCATCGAGGTGCCCGGCGATCTGGTCGACCCCCTCGGCGAGGTCGCGCACGAGGTCGCGCCCCACCTCGTGCAGCGGTACCCGGATCGCTCACTGCTCCTCGCGACCGACCGCTGCGCCGTCTACTGCCGCTTCTGCACCCGATCACGCATGGTCGGCGACGGCGGCGGCGCGGTGGCGCTCGAGCGCCTCGCGCCGGCGATGGCGTACCTCGAGGCGCACCCGGAAGTGCGCGATGTCATCGTGAGCGGCGGCGATCCCCTCGCCGTCTCGACGGACCGCGTGGTGCGGCTCATCGCTCGGCTGCGGCAGATCCAGAGCGTGGAGACGATCCGGATCGCGACGCGCGTGCCGGTCACGCTGCCGCAGCGGATCACCGCGGAGCTCGTGCGCGCGCTCAAGCCGTACCACCCGCTCTGGGTGATGACGCACTTCAACCACCCGAAGGAGCTCACGCCCGCCGCCGAGCGCGCGTGCAAGCGCCTCGCGGATCACGGCTTCCCCGTCATGAACCAGACCGTGCTGCTGCGCGGCATCAACGACGACGCGACGACGCTGGCCACGCTCTTCCGGGGTCTCGTGCGCTGGCGGGTGCGCCCCTATTACCTGCTCCAGATGGACCCCGTGCGCGGCACGGCGCACCTGCGCACGCCGCTCGCGACCGGCGTCTCCCTCATGGAGCAGCTCCAGGGCCGGCTCACCGGCATCGCGCTGCCGAAGCTGATCGTGGATACGCCCGGCGGGATGGGCAAGGTGCCCATCGGGCCCGACTACGTCGTCGACCGTCGGCCGGGGCGCACCGTCCTCCGCACGCACCGCGGCGTCGAGGTCGAGTACGTCGACCCCCCGGCGGGGTCTGGCGGCTGAGCCGCCCGCTCAGCGACCCGGGCCCCGCGAGAGCGGCTTCGCGACCCGGAACGACAGGTTCAGCGCCCGCGCGATCCCGAAGAAGCGGGTGCGCGACGCGCTCCTGCACTGCTGCGAGTCCGCGGCCCAGCTCCCGGAGCGGGCGATGCGCCAAGGCGGCGCGTCTCCGCCGGCGTCGGCGGCCGATTCGAGCTCACCCGACGTCTCCGCCCACGATCTCTCGCCGTTCACGTCGGCGACCCACTCGCGCACGCCGCCCGCCATGTCACGCACGCCGTAGGGCGAGCTGTCGATGGGAAAGGTCCCTACCGGCTCTGGCTGCGCCAGGAACGGCCGCGACGAGCGCATCAGACAGAACGTCGGGTCGAAGTGATCTCCCCACGGGTAGAACCGGCCGTCGGTCCCGCGAGCCGCCTTCTCCCACTCCAGCTCGGTGGGCAGTCGGATCTCGATCCCGTCGCGCTCGCTCCGGAAACGGCAGTAGGCCACGGCGTCGAACCAGTCGATGAGGATGACCGGCAGGTTCCAGAGGTGCCCTTCCTCCGCGGGGAACCGCTTCTGCGCGTCGCCCTCGACCACGCTGGGCAACGGCTCCCAGCCGCCGCTGCTGGCGGGCCGCGCGACGTAGCCCTCGGAGCCGCGCGTCCCGTGCGGCGCGCGCTTGAGCGCGAGGTCGAGATCGCGCGTCTCGAGCTCGTTCAGGAACTCGCAATACTCGCGGAAGGTGACGGGGAACTTCGCGATCGCGACGTCGGGGACGTGGAGCTCGGCGCGGCGGAGCGGATCGTAGGCGTGCGCGTCGCCGCCGGCGATGAAGGTCCCCCCCGGGATGTACACGAACCCCTCGCCGATCTCCGCGTCGGTGTAGAGGTTCACCTCGACGCGGTGGTGGGTGCCCCGCTTGAGCAGCAGCGGGTAGCGCACGTCCCGGCAGCCGGCGCGCTTCAGGATGAAGAGGTAGCTGCCGGGCTTGAGGTGCACCTCGCGGAGCGGGGTGCGGCCGAGCGAGCGCTCGTCGCTCGCCACGAGGATGCGATCCTTCTCGACGTAACGGTACGCGACGACGCTCGCGCCGGGCGGCGACGAGTCGAACGAGAGGACCGAATCGGCGGTGAGCAGCGCGGCGTAGCGGCCCACGTCGAACTCCGCCACGAGCGCCTCGTGGTAGATGCGCGCCGCGTGCTGGTGCTCCTGGTCCGCCCGCACCGCGCGCGACCAGTAGAGATCCGCGAGCCCGGCGCGCGCCTCGACCAGGTCCGGATCGTACGCCAGCGCCTTCGTATAGAGATCGATCGCCTCCGCCGCGGCGCGCGCCTGCTCGCGCTCGACCCCGGCGGCCCTGTCCTCGAGCTGCCACCCCGCCCGCTTGCGCTCGATCGCCTCGTACTCCTTCACGTCCTTGAGCAGCCGCCGCGCCTCCTCGACGAGCCGCTCGCGCTCGCCGTCGAGCCGCCGGTCACGCTCGAGCGGGGCCTTGGCGAGCTCACAGAGCTTGATGGCCTCCTCGCGGCGGCGCATCCGCTCCTTGGCGCCCTCGAGGAACGCCTCCGCCTCCGCCGCGACGCGGTCGGCGGTCGGCGGTCGCTGATCAGGATCCTTCGCGAGCATCGCCAGGCAGAGGTCCTCGAGCAGCAGCGGGCAGCTCGGCGCGATCGAGCGCGGCGGCCTGGGGTCGCGCGTCTGCGTCGCGAGGATCACGGCGAGGACGGTCGGCGCGTCGAACGGGTGCTCGCCGGTGAGGATCTCGTAGAGCACCACGCCGAGCGCGAAGATGTCCGCGCGGTGATCGATCCGCGCGTGATCCCCTCGGATCTGCTCGGGCGCGATGTAGCCGGGCGTGCCCGAGAGCGCGCTCGCGATCGCCTCGTGCCGCCTCCGGCCGAAGTCCTGCCCGCTCGGATCGATGGAGATCGGCTCGCTCACCTCCGCCCTCGCGAGCAGCTTCGCGTTGCCCCAGTCGCCCAGGTAGACCTCGCCGTAGTCGCCGAGCAGCACGTTCTCCGGCTTGATGTCGCGGTGGGCGACGCCTCGCCGGTGCGCGTAGGCCAGCGCCCGGGAGATCTGCACGAACGCGCCGATGAGCCGGACGAGCGGCCATTGCCTGCGGAGCTCGGGGTTCGTCAGCACGTTCTGCAGGCTCTGCCGCTTGACGACCCGCATGGAGTAGTACGGCTGGCCGTTCGGCAGCGTGCCGAGGTCGTAGACCGGGATGATGTTCGGGTGCTCGAGCTGGGCCGTGATCCGCGCCTCGGTCCGGAAGCGGTTGCCTACCGCGGAGTCCTCCTCGGCCCCCGGCTTCAAGGTCTTCAGCGCGACAACGCGCCCGATCTCCCGATCGCGCGCCTTCACCACCTTCCCGGCGCCCCCGGCCCCGAGCGCCTCGCCCACCTCGTACCGGGTGCCGCCGGAGTTCACGGCGCGCGTGGCGGAGGTCGCGAGCGTCGGGAAATCGGCCCCGACGTCCTCTCCTGGCAGGTCGATCTCCCGCTGCGTGTCGAAGCGCAGCGCGTCCTGGTCGTCGCTCTGCGGCGAGAGGGCGCGCGCGACGGGCGGGCTGCGGCCCTCCTGCGCGAGCAGCTCCGGCAGCGCCGCCAGCTGCTCGGGCGTGAGGATCCCCTCGAAGAGCTCCTGGGGCGTCGACGCGCCGCCGAGGGTCCATCGGCAAGCCATATCCCAAAGGGCGTTGGGCTCGATGAGCCCTCGCGCCACGGCGGCGACGGCCAGGGCACGAGCCTCACGAGTCTGAGCGAGCTTCACTCGAGCGACCTCTCGTCCGAAACGATCTCACCCCGCGACGCGAGGCGGAAGGCCACGCTGAGGCCGTCGAGCGCTAGGCGCCGCGAGCCAGGAGCGCGTGGCGCTCCCGCGAACGATCGAGGGCTGCCGGTGACGCTGTTCCGTGCGCATCTCACGAGGCGCCGCACGTCAGTTGCCGTGGCAGGCGACCGCTCTGCTGCCACGCCGGCCCGAGCTGCCCCGTTCGAAGTCGCGGCGCGGCAGGTCCGCGGCGGCGATGGCGGCCCCCGCGTCCCGGTCTTCAGATGGTCTACGTATCGGGAATTCCTGCATTTACCATCGGCAGCTGAGCGCCGCTCAGCGTACGTGGTGTCCCCTCGCCCGCGCAAGAGAGTAGGGCGGAGCCGCTCGAGGACCGCGGTCATTTTTCGTCGCAGGTCCCGCGCGCCTCGCACGTCCCCAGGTCTCCACATCGCGCGCGTTTCGCATGTTTCGCACGGTTCGCACGTTTCCGCCGGCCTCGCTCCCTTGTCGTACAGGCTGCAAGGGGTCGTCGCCCTGCCATGGCCTCGCGCGGTCGCGCGCGGCGGGATTTCGATCTCTCCGGGCGCCGTGATGGGGCCCCGGGGTCGACGAGGGCCGCCGCCTCGAGATCCACGAGCGCTTTGCGCAGAACATCGTGGTCGAGCTCGCCCGGATCGGGGACGCGCCCATCGGGGTGGTCGCGAACCAGCCCCAGGGGCTCGCCGGCTGCCTCGACATCCTCGACATCAAGGCGGCGCGCTTCGTCCGCTCCTGCGACTGCTTCACTATCCCGCTCGTCACGTTCGTCGACGTGCCCGGCTTCCTCCCGGGGTTCGACCAGGAATAGGGCGGGATCATCACTCACGGAGCGAAGCTCCTCTATGCGTTCGCCGGAGCCACCGTGCCCGAGGCGACGGTGATCACCGGCAAGGCCTGCGGCGGCGCTTACGACGTCATGGCCTCCAAGCACATCAAACATCCCGCTTTAGCAGAATTTTGCGGCAGCTGGGGGGCCCGTGAGAGCCGTGCTCCGGGAGAGATCAGCGAGCAAACCGCTTAGAGCGCCACGGCAGGTGGGTGCTGGGGCGAGCGACGCCGTTGCGCAGCCGATCCCGAGCGTGTAGAAACGACTTGCGTGGCTGTTTTTCTTTGAACTCCACGCGCGATGCTTCTCTCTGACCGACGATCTGCACAGGTGCACCCGGGGGCCGGTCGCAGGAAACGGGTGGTTTGGCAGGCATGCCGAGCGTTGGGGGGGCGCCGAGTACACGAATGAAGGGTCGGTTGGATTCTGTGGAGGTATTGAGCATGAAATCTTGGGTATTCGCTGCGGTTTTGATTTCCGGCTGCGCCCTCGTGGCCTGCGGTGACGACGGCACCACGTCGTCGGGCTCCAGCACCACCACCAGCAGCAGCGGGAGCAGCAGCTCTGGCGGCGGTGGCGGCGGCGGCGGCAACGGCGGCAATGGCGGCAACGGCGGCAGCGGCGGCGCCGGCGGAGAAGGAGGCACGAGCGCCACGAGCACTTCCTCGACGGGTACCCCGACCTGTGATGACACGGAGGACACGTGCGGCCGCGACACGAATGATGGCTGCTACAAGTGCGCCGTCGATGGGCCGTGCAAAGAGGTCCACCAGGGCTGCGCGGACAGCGAGGATTGTATTGACCTGGTGGTGTGTATCGCTGACTGCGCCGACGAGGATGACCCGGCCACATGCATCGAGACGTGCCGCACGGACATCGCGGCCGGGGTCGCGCCCTACGACGCCCTCCTCACGTGCACTGTTTGCGAGGAGTGCGCCAAGAGCTGCGATGCCGCCGGAGAGCCGGTATGTGGCCTGTGAGCTTCTGACAACAGCAGCGCATCTCCGAAGGGGGCGCCAGATGGCCGCCCCCTTCGGCCTTTATGCGGGCTGAGCCGCGGCGGACGGCTCGCCCGTGCCAGCCGTCGCGGCTCGACAGCCGGCGCAGGGCGGCGCGGGGCACGACACCGGCGGCTCCGGAGCAGCAACGGAAGCGGCGGCGTGCCAGCGTGGGCGAGGGAACCGGGCGGTTCGGGTCCCGAGCGAGGGCCGGGAGCGCCTCCTGAGGGACGTCGCCCAAGCTCGCGCGCCCTCGCCGGCGCGCGGGCGCCTCGACCCGGCGCTCCCGGCCAGGGCCTTGGCCCGGCGGCAGGAGCCGCCGGTCCGCGGGCCAGACGGCAGGCGCCGCCGGGCCCCGTCGAGGCAGAGCGGCGGAGACGCGAGGTAGCTCACGCGCTGGCGGCCGGCCTGCCTCGGCGACCTCCGGTCCCGGGCCCTCAATCGCGCAGCATACTCCGGGTTGCGCCTTCATGGGCCGGGCAACCCGTGGTAACGCTTGGCGGCGCCGCCGATGTGCGGCATCCGACATGGGAAAGAACCTTCTCGTCATCAATGTGGACATCCGCGAGACACGCGTCGCGCTGATCGAAAACGGGATCATCGCTGAGCTGCATCTCGAGCGGGAGAGCTCCAAGGGGACGCTCGGAAACATCTACCTCGGCAAAGTCAGCCGCGTTTTGCCCGGAATGCAGGCCGCGTTCATCGACGTGGGGCTCGAGCGAGCAGCCTTCCTGCACGTCGAGGACCTCATCCGGCCCGACGATTTCGAGGCGTACCTGGCTGGGCACCGCCGGACTGTCGAGGAAGAGCGCGCCTCCTCGCGAGGCCGCGCCGCGCGTGGCAGCGAGGCGCCTAGACCTGACGAAAGCGAGGTGCATGAGCTATCGGGCGCAGAAGCCGCGCCCGAGAGCCCCGACCTGACGCCCGGGCGACACGAGCTGCGGGAAGGAGGGGACTTCGGGGCGGAAGAAGGGTTCGAGGCCGGCGGCTCCGTCGATGCCGGCGGCTCGCTCGACGAAGGGAGCGACGTGCCGATCGAGCTGCCCACGGCGCTCGATGTGCTCGGAAGCCCCTCCGGCCAGGCGTTCGCCGGCGTGGGGACGATGGTGGCGCTCGACGAGGCCGACGACCCGGAGCCGGAGATCGACGACGGGCACGAGGACGACGACGAGGAGCTGGTCGCGCCAGGCGGAGGCAGCGACGCCGACGAGGCCAGCGACGAGGAATCCGGTCCCGACGAGGCGAGCATCGAGGACGACGACGAGCTCGACGCGCCCGGCTACGAGGTCGAGCCTGCCTCCCCGCCACCGGAGGATGCCGCGGACGCGTGGAGCGCGGCCGAGGAGCATCCGGAAGCGCTGAGCAACACCGCGGACAGCGGCGAGACGGGAGCGCAGGAGGCGAGCGCGCCGCCGGTCCCGGAGGCCGCGGCGGCCGCCGAGGGCGATGACGTCCCGCCGGCAGCGCGTGCGCGCAGCGGACGCACGCGCGGACGGCGCGAGGCGCGCGTGCGCCGATCGGGACGGACGCGCGACCGGCGCGCCAACCTCGAGGGCGGCGCCGCGCTCGCGGAGGCGGCCCCGGCGGAAGCACGCGAGGCGCCGCGCGAGGGGCGCGAAGGCCGCGAGGCGCCGCGCGAGGGACGCCAGGCCCCGCGCGAAGGCCGCGAGGCGCCGCGCGAGGGACGCCAGACCCCGCGCGAAGGCCGCGAGGCGCCGCGCGAAGGGCGCGACCGGGGCGGCAAAGGACAGGGCGGACGCGAGGGGCGCGATCGCGAGCAACGCGGGCGCGAGCAGCGGACGCGAGAGCGCGGGCGCGAACAGTCGCGGGACGGCAAGGGCAAGAGCACCGCGCGGGGCCAGCAGAGCTCACGCAGCTGGCAGAACGAGCCGCCGCGGATCTCGAAGTCGACGCCGATCCGCGAGGTCGTCCGCGAAGGGCAGGAGGTCATCGTCCAGGTCTCGAAGGAGCCGATCGGGACGAAGGGCGCCCGGGTCACGAGCCACATCTCGCTGCCCGGCCGCTATGTCGTGTACCTGCCGACGGTCGATCACATCGGGATCTCCAAGCGCATCGGCTCGGAGAAGGAGCGATCCCGGCTGCGGGACGCCATCGAGGCGATGAAGCCTCCGCAGGGCGGGCTCATCGTGCGCACGCTCGCCGAGGGCCTCACGAAGAAGCAGCTCAAGGCCGACGTCGGCTACCTCGTGCGCCTCTGGGGCGAGGTGGCGAAGAAGCGGGAGAGCGGCGTGAGGGCGCCCGCGGTGCTCTACACCGAGCTCGACCTCGTGCTGAAGACCGCCCGCGACCTCTTCACCGACGACATCGAGAAGATCGTGATCGACGACCGCGAGGAGTACATCCGGCTGCGGCGCTTCGTCGAGATGTTCATGCCCGAGCGCGCCGACGCGGTGGAGCTCTACGAGGGGACGGAGCCGATCTTCGACGCGTACGGGATCGAGGACGAGATCCAGCGCGCGCTGTCGCGGAAGGTCCCGCTGCCCTCGGGCGGGCACCTGATCATCGACCAGGCCGAGGCGCTCACCGCGATCGACGTGAACACAGGGCGGTTCGTCGGCAAGGGGTCGAAGGATCTCGAGGAGACGATCCTGACCACGAACCTGGAGGCGGTCGAAGAGATCGCCTACCAGCTCCGGTTCCGCAACATCGGCGGGCTCATCATCCTCGACCTCATCGACATGGAGCGCGCCCAGAACCGGGAGAAGGTGCGGCGCCGCCTCGAGGAGCTGCTCTCCAGGGACAAGGCGAAGACCACGCTGAACCGGATCTCCGATCTGGGCCTCATCGAGATGACCCGGAAGCGGACGCGCGAGAGCCTCGGGCGGACGATCCTCGAGCCGTGCTTCTACTGCGACGGGACGGGCCAGCTGCAATCCAAGCAGACCGTCGCCTACGAGATCCTGCGGCAGATACGGCGCGAGCGGATGAACCTGCCCGGCTACTCGGTCGTGGTCAACGCGCACCCGGCCGTGATCGACCTGCTGAAGAACGACGAGCGCATCGCCGTGCAAGAGGCGGAGCGGCTGTTCCAGCGCCGGATCGATCTCGTGCCCCGGAAGGAGTACCACCTCGAGCAGTTCGATCTGCAAGGCAGGTAAGGCGTCATGGTGGACGATCAGGGTTCTCCGGAGAGCAGCGACGCGAAGACGGGGCGCAAGGAAGAGCGCGTCACCATCAACAAGGAGTTCGAGTCCTACGACGCGTTCATCAACGAGTACGTGACGAACATCTCGCGGACCGGCGTGTTCGTGCGCTCGAAGACGCCGCTCGCCGTCGGGACGAAGGTGAACCTGCGGTTCACCGTGATCATGGACGACATCGAGACGGTCGAGGGCGTCGGCGAGGTCGTGCGCGTGCACGACGATCCGCAGGGGATGGGCGTCGTCTTCACCGAGCTGTCGGGCTACTCGCAGGGGCTCATCGACAAGCTCCTGACCAGCCAGGGGCACCGCACCTCGAAGGGCTAGGCAGAGGGGCGTCGGCGATGTTCACCGGGCTTGTCGAGACGATCGGGGTCCTCCGCCGCCGGAGCGGCGGCGCCGTGGCCCGCGCGCTCGTGGAGGCGAGCCTCGGGCCGCTGACGCTCGGCGAGTCCGTGAGCGTGAACGGCGCCTGCCTCACGGTCGATCGCATCGCGCCCGGCGGCTTCGAGTGCGACATGTCCGCCGAGACCCTCGGCCGCACGACGCTCGGCGCGCTGCCGGTCGGCGCGCGCGTCCACCTAGAGCGCGCGACGCCGCTCGGCGCGCGGATGGGGGGGCACGTGGTGCTGGGACACGTCGACGGGCTCGGCCGCGTCGTCGAGCACGCGCGGGCCGGCGACGCGATCCGCCTCCGGGTGAGCGCCCCGCCCGAGCTCGCGCCGTACCTCGCTCCCAAGGGCTCGATCGCGGTCGACGGCGCGAGCCTCACGCTCAACGCCGTGTCCAAGCCGGGCGCCGCCGAGATCTGGTTCGAGGTGATGCTGGTGCCGCACACCATCGGCCGGACTCTCCTCGGCGAGCTCCGCCCCGGCGCGGCCGTCAACCTTGAAGTTGACGTGCTCGCGCGCTACGTGGCGCGGGCGCTCGAGGTCGCATCGCTCGCCAGCGTGAAGGGCCGATCGAGCCAGGACGCGCTCGGCGGCGATGCCTCCACCGAGCGCGACGAAGAGCGCGGAAATACGGGAGAGCATGCGGATCACGACGAACGACTCCTCGCAAAGCTGCGCGCGGGGGGATTCTGGTGAGGCTGTGTCAGCCTCGAGCGGCAGGCTCGACCAGGACATGACCTCCGGGGGCCCGATGCCTCATCGGCTGACCATCGACAAAGCGGTCCTCGACCGGGTGAACACCGCGCTCGATCACATCCGCGCGGGCAAGATGGTGATCCTCGTCGACGACGAGGATCGCGAGAACGAGGGGGATCTCTGCATGGCTGCGGAGGCGGTCACCCCCGAGGCGATCAACTTCATGGCGATGCACGGGCGCGGGCTCATCTGTCTCGCCCTCGACGAGGAGCAGGTCGCGCGCCTCGAGCTGCCGATGATGTCCGCGCCAGGGCGGAGCGGACCGCCGCTCGGCACCGCCTTCACCGTCAGCATCGAGGCGCGCGCCGGGGTGACGACGGGGATCAGCGCCGCCGATCGGGCGCACACGATCCGGGTCGCGATCGCGCGCGACGCCGCGCCCGAGGATCTCGTCACGCCGGGGCACGTGTTTCCGCTGAAGGCGCGCCGCGGGGGCGTGCTCGTGCGGACGGGGCAGACCGAGGGGTCCGTGGATCTCGCGCGCCTCGCCGGGCTCCGGCCGGCGGGCGTGATCTGCGAGATCATGAACGACGACGGCAGCATGGCCCGCATGCGGGATCTCGAGGTGTTCGCCGCGAAGCACGGCCTGCTGATCGTGACGGTGGCGGACCTCATCCAGTACCGGCTCCAGACCGAGCGGCTGGTCCGCTGCGTGGGCGAGCGGACGCTGCGGCTCGATCTGACGGGCACGGAGTGGACCGTGTACGTCTACGAGGTGATCAACGAGCAGCGGCAGTTCCTCGCGCTGACCAAGGGCGCGGTGGCGACGCCGGACCCCATCCTGTGCCGCGTGCACTCCGGGTCGACCATCGCGGACCTCTTCAGCTCGACGCCCCTCGACGGCGGCTCGAACCTGCGCGAGGCGCTGCTCGCGATCGAGAGCGCCGGCGTCGGGGTGGTCGTCTACATCCCGTCGCGAGGGGACCTGGGCCGCGAGCTGGAGCTGCTGAAGGGCTCGGGCCCCGACGAGACGCTCCCCGTCGTGAAGACGCAGCAGCCGTGGACGCTGCGGGAGTTCGGCCTCGGCGCGCAGGTCCTCGCGGACCTCGGGGTGCACCAGATCCGGCTCCTCACGAACAGCCAGCCGAAGATCGCAGGGATCACCGGGTACGGGCTCACCGTGATCGAGCGGGTGCCGCTCGTCTCGATGAAGGGCGAAGCCTGACAGACGGGCGCGCTCGTTCGCTGGTAAAAGGACGCTCGGACAGGATCGCGATCGCGACGATCGCGCATCCCGCGCTGCAGGAGAGAGGAACGGCGGATGGCAGAGCAAGCGGTCGGGCAGGCACAGGCGAGGGTGATCGAAGGGAACCTGGTGGTCCCGCCGGGGGCGCGCTTCGCGCTCGTGGCGAGCCGCTTCAACCACTTCATCGTCGACCGCCTGGTCGAGGGCGCGCTCGACGCCATCGCGCGGCACGGCGGCGCGCTCGGCCGGACGTCGATCGTGCGCGTCCCGGGCGCGTGGGAGATGCCCACCATCGTGGGGAGGCTCGCGCACAAGAAGAGCGTCGACGCGATCATCACGCTGGGCGCGGTGATCCGGGGCTCGACGCCGCATTTCGACTACGTGGCGGCCGAGGTCACGAAGGGGATCGCGACCGTGTCGCTCCAGACCGGGGTGCCGGTCACGTTCGGGGTGCTCACGACCGACTCGATCGAGCAAGCGGTCGAGCGGGCGGGCACGAAGCATGGCAATAAGGGGTGGGAGGCCGCCGTCAGCGCGATCGAGATGCTCGCGCTCGGCGCCGCGCTGGACACCGCTGGCCTGTAAACGAAGGTTCTGAGAGATGGGTGCGCGCTCTACCGGCCGCGAAGCGGCCTTGCAGATGCTGTTCGCGGTGGAAGCCGGCGGGAGCTCGGCGCCCCGCGTCGTCGCGACCTTCTGGCGCGAGACGCCGGGCGATCCCGAGGGACGCGCCTACGCGGACGAGGTGGTGGTCGGGGTCGCCGAGGATCTCGCGGCCGTGGACGAGGCGATCCGGAAGGCGAGCACGAACTGGCGCCTTGAACGGATGGCGCGCGTCGATCGGAACGTCCTCCGGCTCGGCGCGTGGGAGCTCATGAACCGCCCGGAGGTGCCGCGCGCGGTCATCCTCGACGAGGCGGTCGAGCTCGCCAAGCGCTACGGCAGCGAGGAGAGCGGCGCCTTCGTGAACGGCGTGCTCGACCGGATCGCCGAGAACCTCGGCCGCGTCGACCGGGATCGCTGAGCGTCACGGCGCGCCGTCGCTCGGGCGCGCGCCTCGCTCACCACTTCAGCCAGGCGACCGTC
Source organism: Sorangium sp. So ce327 (assembly GCF_051530205.1). Classification (NCBI taxonomy): domain Bacteria; kingdom Pseudomonadati; phylum Myxococcota; order Polyangiales; family Polyangiaceae; genus Sorangium; species Sorangium sp. So ce327. The sequence continues at coordinate 10,592,916 of NZ_CP150330.1, forward strand.
ACGCCGTCGCCGCCCTCGCTCGGGCCGCCCGGGCGGAGGCGCGCCACGTAAGGGCTCCCGCGCAGCGCCTCGCGGACGGCATCGCGCAGGGCGCCCGTGCCGTGCCCGTGGACGAAGAACGTGACCTTGCGGCCCGCGCCGAGCGAGCGATCGAGGAACTGCTCGGCCATGGCGACCGCCTCGTGCGCGCGCAGGCCACGGAGATCCACGGTGTTGTCCGCCGTCTGGATCGGGACGTCGGGGTCGGCGGCGGCGTCCAGATCGACGCGGCGCTGCGGGGGCGCCGCGGCGGCCGGCGGCGCGCCGGTGCCGCGCAGCTCGGCGATCGAGGTCGTGAGCTTGAGCGAGCCGGCGGTGACCCGCAGCTGGCCGCCCGAGAGGATCTCCACCACCTCGGCCTCGGCCCGCAAGCGAGGCACGTAGACGCGGGCGCCGACGCGGATGGCGGCCGGATCGATCGCCGGCCGCGCCTGCGGCTCGTCCTTCGGGCGCAGCTCGAGCTCGCCGCCGATCGACGTCTTCTGCCCGACCGCGTCCATGGCCCGAGCGGCCGCGCGCACGTCCTCCTCGGTGGGCTTGCCGCGCAGGCGCGCCTGCGCCGCCTTGAGGTCCTCGCGCGCGCGCCGCAGGCTGGCGAGCAGCGCCTCCCCCTCCCGCGTGATCACGCCGCGCTCCTTGTCCCGGAGCCGCTCGATCTCTGCCTCGAGCTCCCGCCGCTTCGCGCGGGAGGAGGCCGCCTCCCGCTCGGCGTCCTCCCGCGCGAGCTCGAGCGCGCGGCGCTCGGCGGAGAGCTTCTCGACCATCTGCTCGAAGGTGACCGTCTCCTTCGTGAGGAAGCGCTCGGCCCGCTCCAGCACGGCGCCCGGGATGCCGAACCGCCGCGCGACCGCGAGCGCGCTCGAGGCGCCGGGCACGCCGACGACGAGCCGGAAGGTCGGGCTCATGGTGGCGAGATCGAAGCCGACCGAGGCGTTCTCGAAGCGCTGATCCCCGAGCGCGAGCGCCTTGAGGCCCTCGTAGTGCGTGGTGCTGGCGACGGTGCCCCCGCGCGCGCACAGCGCGTCGAGCACGGCCGCGGCGAGCGCCTCGCCCTCGCGCGGATCGGTGCCGCCGGCGAGCTCGTCGAGCAGGACGAGCGCGCCGGGGCGCGTCTCGCCGAGGATCCGCCCCAGGTTCTTCACGTGGGCGCTGAAGGTCGACAGGTTCTTGTGGAGGTTCTGCTCGTCGCCGACGTCGGTCAGCACGACGTCGAAGAGCGCGACGCGAGAGCCGTCCCTGGCCGCGACCGGCAGGCCCGCGCGCACCATCAGCGCCGCGAGCCCGAGCGTCTTCAGGGCCACGGTCTTGCCGCCGGCGTTCGGTCCGGAGACGATCATCGCGCGCCCCGCGCTCATCGCGAGGTCGCTCGCGACCACCTTCACGCCGTCGAGCGCGAGGAGCGGGTGGCGGCCCCCGATGAGCTCGATGGAGGTCGGCCTCGATCCGCCCTCCGAGGCGCCCCGCCCGGCCTCGAAGGCGTCCTCCGGGACGTCCGGGAAGGTGAGGTCGAGGTCCTCCGCGAGCCGCGCCGCCGCGGCCCGCACGTCGGCGTGGGCCAGCGCGCGGGCGGCGGCCGCGACGCTCTCGACGTCCTCGGCCACGCGGGCGGTGAGCGCCGCGTAGATCGCCAGCTCCTCCCGCGCGACCTCGGCGTCGACCATCTTCATCCGGTTGCCCGTCTCGACGAGCACCCGGGGCTCCACGAACACGGTGGCGCCGCTCGCGCTCGTCGCGTGGACGATGCCGGGGAAGCGCTCGTGCGCGTCGGATCGCACCGGCAGCACGTAGCGCCCGTCGCGCTCCGTCCAGTAGCGGTCCTGGAGGATGTCCTCGTGCTTCTGGATGAGGTCCTCGAGGCGCCGGACGAGCCGCTCGCGCACCGCGCGCCGCTCCGCGCGAAGCGCCTCCAGGCGAGGCGACGCGCGATCGGCGAGCGTGCCGTCCGGATCGAACGCCGCCGCGAGCTCGCGCGCGACGGCGTCGAGCTCGGGGTTGGTCGCGCACGCGGCGTGGAGCGCGGGCGCGATCTGACGCCGGCTCTGCAGGTACTGCCGCGACGTCCGCGCGGCCTCGAGGAGGCCGAGCACGGCGCGCAGCTCCTCGTTCGCGAGCGCCGCGCCGATGCGGGCCCGATCGAGCGCGTCCTCGAGCTCCGCGACGTCGCGCGAAGGCACCGGCTCCCCGGCCCGGGCGAGCTCCACCGCCTCGCGCACCTCCGCGAGCGCGGTGAGGGCCTCGGCGCGCGTCGACGCGAACGGCAGGGCCCGGGCCAGCCGCTTCCCGCCCCGAGACGCGCATCGCTCCGCGAGCGCCTCGAGGACGCGATCCCACTCCAGGTCGGCGCGGGTCTTGGTGGGACAGGGATCTGCGAAGGGCCCTTCGGGGTTGTGGTCCATCACGCTTCGGTCGGATCGCGGGCCACGCCGCCGGCCCCGCTCGGCATCGGGTTCTGCTCCTTCTCGAGGTAGCGGAAGATGGTGCGCGGGTCGACGCCGAGGTCGCGGGCCGTCTGCGTGCGGTTGCCGTTGTTGCGCTCGAGCGCCTCCAGCACGTACCGCCGCTGGAACTCCTCCTTGGCCTTCTCCAGCGGCATGATGGCCGTCTCGGCGCCCGGGCCGAGATCGAGGTCCTCCACGGCGAGGAGCGCCTGGTCGCAGAGGACGAGCGCCTTCTTGATGCGGTTCTCGAGCTGCCGGATGTTGCCGGGCCAGGGGTACTTCTTGATCGCGGAGAGCGCGGCCGGGCTGAAGCCTCGCACGGCGCTGCCGAGCTCGTCGGCGTACTTCGAGAGCAGGACCTTGGCGATGATGAGCACGTCGTCGCCGCGCTCGCGGAGCGGCGGGAGCCACAGGTTCACGACGTTGAGCCGGTAGTAGAGATCCTCCCGGAAATTGCCGGCGCGGATCTCCTCCTCGAGGTTCCTGTTCGTGGCGGCGACGATGCGGATGTCGACCTTCTCGGGCTTCGAGTCGCCGACGCGGAAGACGACCCGCTCCTGGAGCGCGCGGAGGAGCTTCACCTGGAGGTTCAGCGGTAGCTCGCCGATCTCGTCGAGGAACAGCGTGCCCTTGTCGGCGACCTGGAACTTGCCCGGGCGGCTGGCGATGGCGCCGGTGAAGGCGCCCTTCACGTGGCCGAAGAGCTCGCTCTCGATGAGGTTCTCGGGGATCGCGCCGCAGTTGATGGTGACGAAGGGGCCGCCGTCGCGCGGGCTGCGCCGGTGCAGCTCCCGCGCGATGAGCTCCTTCCCGGTCCCCGTCTCGCCCGTGATGAGCACGCTGATGTCCGTCGCCGCGACCTTCTGCAGCTTGCGGAACACCTCGAGCATCGACGGGCAGGCGCCGATGATCTCGCCGAACTTCTTGTCGTGCAGCTCCGCGACGAGCTTGGCCTTGTCGGCCCTGAGGGCGTTCAGGAGCATCGCGTTCTGGAGGATGAGCGAGGCCTGGGACGCGAAGATGCTGAGCAGGTCGAGCTGGGCGCGGTCGAAGAGGTGCTTGATCTTGTCGTTGCCGACGTAGAGCGCGCCGATGATCTGGCCCTGCGACAGGAGCGGCGCGCACATCACGCTGGAGAGCTTCATCGCGATGACGCTGTCGCTCCGGCCGAACTGCGTGTCGGCGAGCGCGTCGGAGACGATCACCGGGCGGCCCGAGACGATGACCTGACGCACGATGCTGTCCGAGATCCCCCCGGCCGCGTCCGTGATGGCCTCCTTGCGGATGTTGCGCGACGCGCGCACCGCCAGCTTGCGGTCGCCGCCCGCGGCCGGCGCGGCCGGAGCGCCGCCGCTGACCGCCGTGTCGGCCGCCGCCTCCGCCCCCTCGAGGAGCAGGAGGAAGCCCTTGTCGGCGTGCGTCAGCTCGATGACGTCGTCGAGCATCGCCTCGAGGAGCTCGTCGACGCTGCGCCGGTTGATGAGCTTCTCGCTGAAGGCGAACAGCTTGCGGACGCCGGCGAGCTCCGACGAGCCCTGCAGCGGCGCGGGCCGCTCCGACCCGCCGTCGCACGCCGGGAGCCGCTCCTGGACGGTCGGCGCCTCGGCGAACATCGAGAAGCCGACCTCGACCGTGCCGAGCTGGAGCCGGTCGCCGTGCACCAGGCGAGCGCGCCGCTTCTTCTTGCCGTTGATCGCGATCTCCCCGTCGCGCTCGCACTCCTCCAGCACGAAATCGCGTCCGTCGAACACGATCTGCGCGTGATGGTCCAGCACCCCTGCCCCCGCGACCGCGACGTCGTTTCCGAGCGCCTTGCCGATCGTCGTGACCGGCTTGTGGACGCTGTACAGGCGTGGCGCGCCCTCGGAGGGGAAATACTTCAGGGTCGGCATCGAGGGCAGCATAGCAGGCGCGCCGCGGCCTCATGCAGCCGTGTTGGACGGCACACCGCGGCTTACCAGAGCTCTCCGACGACGACGGCGCCGAGCCCGCCTCGATAGGGCGTGAGGCTGCCGCCGAGCACGCGCGCGAACGGGGGACGGCCACGATCTTCCTGGTCGTCCAGGGCGACGGAGGCGCTCGAGTCCGGCCTCCCGAGGAACAAAGCGCCGGCGACGAGGCCGAGGGTGCCCGCCGCGCCCTGGGCGATGAGGCCGCGGCGGGGGTCGTGATCGCTCCCGATGTACGCGAGGTAGATGGGCAACGACACCACCGTGCCGATGCCGAGCCCGCCCCACATCCACGCGAGCTGGTTCCACGACGGCGTCCACGCGACGGACAGGCCGACGGCGCCCGCGGTCGCGACGTTGAACCCGATGAGGCCCCCGAGCGAGATGCTGTCGTTCGACTCGCTCCAGTCGCCGTTGCTGGCGGCGGCCCCGAACGCGCTGCCGATGAGCGAGCCCCAGACGGCGCCCGAGGCGAGGAACATGTTGGTCTGCGGCTTGGGCCGGAGGAGATAGTAGAAACCCCACCCCGCCGCGCCGCCGACGGTGGAGCCGATCACCTCGGCGGTCGCGAGCCCGAGGAAGCCCCACTCCTTGCCCTTCCGGGCGCTGACGTACTGGTAGGACGCGATGCCGAGCCCCTCGCCCGCGCCGATCACCATGCCCGTGGCGATCGCGGACGGCATGCCGCGCGGCATCGGCGGCGAGTCGAGGAAGTAGACGCCGACCGGCGCCGCGACGCCGAGGAGCGCGGGCGCGATGAACTGCGCGCCGGGATCGTCGATGCCGGCGAGCGCGTCGATCCAGATGCCGGTCCCCACGCCGTAGGCCACGGAGGTGGCGTAGAGGTAGCCGACCTCAAGCGGCGTCGATTTGGGCTCGCTCTTCTTCTGCGGGGCGTACCCGTAGCCGCCGTACTGGCCTCCGTACCCGCCGCCGTACTGGCCTCCGTACTGACCGCCGTACGCGCCGCCCTGCTGACCACCGTAGGGCGGCGCGCCGTACTGGGCGGCGGCCGTCGAGCTGACGCTCGACAGGAGGAGCGCGGAGAGGAGACTCATGAGAGGTCGCGTGTGCATCGCGCCGCCACTTTACACGCTCGCGAGAGGCGAGGCGCGCGGCGGCGCGAGAAAGTGCCTTCCCGCGAGCCGACCCCGCGTCTCACTCTCTCGTGAGGGCGCGGGTCATGAGGTCCACGACGGCCTGCTGCGGCGGCTTTCCCTCGTACAGCATCCGGTACACCTCGACCGTAATCGGCGCGCTCACGCCCAGCTTGTCCGCGAGGTCGTGCGCGCTCTTTGCGGTCTTCACGCCCTCGGCGACATGGCCGAGGCCGGCGAGGATCTCGTCGAGCTTCCGTCCCCTGCCCATCTCGATCCCGACGGTGCGGTTGCGCGACAGCTCGCCCGTGCACGTGAGCACCAGGTCGCCCATCCCGGAGAGGCCGGCGAGGGTGAGCGGGTTCGCCCCCTTCGCCGCCGCCACGCGGCCTATCTCCGCGAGGCCGCGCGTGATGAGGCCGGCGCGCGCGTTGTGGCCGAAGCCGAGGCCGTCGCAGATGCCAGCGGCGATGGCGATGACGTTCTTGAGGGCGCCGCCGACCTCGACGCCCACGACGTCATCGGACGAGTAGACCCGGAACCTGTCGGTCGCGAACATGCGCTGCACCGCGTGCGTCTCGCGCTCGCTCCTGCCAGCGACCACGACCGTGGTCGGCTGGCCGGCCGCGACCTCGCGCGCGAAGCTCGGGCCCGACAGGTACGAGAGCCGCGGCTCGGCCTCGCGCCCGAGCTCGTCGACCAGCACCTCGCTCATCAGCATCAGCGAGTCGTTCTCGATGCCCTTCGTCGCGCTGCACACGAGCGCGCCGCGGGGGATGTGGCGCCCTGCCTCCCGGACGACCTCGCGCAGCGCGTGCGACGGGACGACCACGACGGCGAGCTCCGCGCCGCGGAGCGCGTCCTCGAGATCGCCCGTCGCCCGCAGGCTCGCAGGCAGCTCCACGCCCGGCAGGTACCGGTCGTTCTGGCGCTCGCGGCCGATGCGCTCGGCGAGCTCGCCGTGGTGCGCCCAGAGGGCGGTGGGGTTGCCCTTGTCCGCCAGCAACTTCGCCAGCGCCGTCCCCCACGCGCCGGCCCCGATGACTGCGACGTTCGCCATGGCAGTGACCCTATCACCACCGGCGCGCGGGGGCCGACGGCGGCGCGCCGCTCGACCCGCCGGCGCGCCGCTCGACCCGCCGGTGTTTCGACTATGCTGCGCCCATGCTCTTCCGCACCGCCGCGCTGCGCGCGCTCGGCCTCGCGCTCTGCCTCTCGCTGCTCGGAACGGTGTGCGGCGCGTGCGGCCAAGGCGCGCTCGGCGTGATGCCCGGCGTCGTGAACGATCCGGGAAACCTCTCCCTCCGCAGGGCCATCCTCGCCTTCGCGACGAGCCAGCTCTGCACCGAGATGCGGAAGCGGAGCGTGCCGCTGCGCCTCCGCGACGAGGATCCGGTGACGGGCCGGTTCTACCCGGGCTCGTGCGTCGCCCAGGAGCTCGCGAACGGGCACCTGCTCCTCCAGTTCGGGGGGAGCGGCGTCGTCTGGACGAACCTGACGAAGCGCATGAGCTTCGATGCGAGCGCGGCCGTCGAGTACGACCACGACTTCCTGATGGATGGCGACACGATGTACGTGTACTTCCGCCAGCGCTCGACGACGGCGGCGAGCTTCACGACCAAGCTCATCGAGCAGCCCGCGGCGATCTCGCTCGGCGGCGTGTCGCTCGCCCAGGGCAGCGCGTACGCGAACGCGCTCGGCGCCCAGCTCCTGAAGACCGAGATCGCCCGGGGCTTCACCGTCATCCGCGACGACGACGGCGCCGTGCAGTTCGGGCTCGGCATCATCGAGAAGGGGCAGCGGCCCAACGCTCCGTACCAGCGCCGCGACAACGGCAAGCTGCTCCTGGCAAACGAGCGCACCGAGGTGCACCAGGAGCAGCGCGATTACATCGGCCCGCTGGAGATCGCGGGCAGCGACGAGGCCCTGACGCTCACGGTCGCCGTCGAGGGCGCGCCCGGCGTGGACGTCATCCTCGTGCCTCAAGGCGCCGGGGAGCCGTGGCTCCAGGCGTACCTGACGCAGCCCGCGCCGGCGCCCCTGACCGCGGCGGCCCTGCTCGACGAGCCTGTGTACTCCGGCGCCCCCTGGCGGCGAACGGTGCCGCTGCCCAAGGGGCAATACTACCTGGTCATCGACAACACGAGCGCCGCGGGGCGGACGCAGCCAACGACGTACGCCCGCGACGACCGCGCGGCCCTCGTGAGCTACGCCGTCGAGGTCGGAGACGCGCCCTGACGAGGGCGAACGAGGGCGAACGAGGGGCGAACGAGGGCAACGAGGGCGAACGAGGACACGCGGGCGACGACGCCGACGGACCGCGCGTCGCCCGCCACGCCTGCGCACTTGCCGCGGCGAGGGGCGGCGTATACATAAGCTCTCTCTTGCCGCCGCGCCCCGATGATCAACCCCAGAGCGTCCCGTCGGTCGCGGCCAGTCGGCCCGCAAGCTCGGAGTTCAGACCCTCGATGAGGGGCAGCGCGAGCTCGGAGCCCCGTGCCAGCGCGGCCAAGGCGACAGGCGGCGCAGACCCGCGCTCGACGGGCAGCTCTCCTCCGCCAGGGGGCAGGGACGGCCGGGCGCCGCTGCGCTTCCTGTTCCACCTCGTGTGGATCTGCATCGTTCCCTTCGCGCTCGCGGTCCTGAACGTCTGGTTGCTCACCCCGCCGGCCCAGGGAGGGAGCTCCCAGCCGCTCCGGGTCTTCGTCGGCGAGCAGCAGATCCCGGCGGGCATCGTGCTCTTCACGATCTTCGCGATGATCCTCTGGCGGTTCCGCCACGAGCTGCCGTTCGCGTCGGCGATCGGCGTCGGCGGCCGCCGGGACATCCCGCCAAAGGCGCGCGCTCGCTTCGAGGACGCCGCGGCCCTCCTCGAGGAAGCCCACCGGATCCTGCGCGGCCGCAAGCGTGACGTCGAGCGCGAGCTGACGAGCGGCGAGCGCGAGCAGGTGACGCAGGCGATCGCGGCGCTCGAGCGCGCGATGAGCGCCGAGACGTTCGACGCCGACGAGTTCGACGCCGCCCACAGCCGCGCCGATCGCGCGGTCGGCGAGCACCTCGGCCGCTGGCGCAAGGGCGAGATGCGCGAGTACGCGGAGTCGATCGGCATCGCCGTGGCCGTCGCGCTCCTCCTGCGCGCCTTCGTCGTCGAGGCGTTCAAGATCCCGAGCGGCTCGATGATCCCGACCCTCATGGTCGGCGACCACATCTTCGTCAACAAGTTCACCTACGGCCCGCTCATCCCCTGGACCGACCAGCGCCTCTTCCCTCGCCTGCCGCCGTCGCGCGGCGACGTGATGGTGTTCAAGTTCCCCGAGAACAAGGAGCAGGACTTCATCAAGCGGACGATCGCCATCCCCGGCGACACGCTGGAGGCGATCAACGGCCGCCCCGTCATCAACGGCTGGCTCGTCCCTCACTGTCACGTCGGCCCCTACCACTACGAGGGCCGGCAAGCGGAGCTGTTCGTCGAGTACCTCGGAGACAAGTCGTACTTCTCGCTCTACGAAAAGAACCCCGACGGCATGATGTGCGTGGAGAGCGACGACTGCACGCCGGGCTCCACGTGCCGGGGCGGCATCTGCGGCGATCTCCAGGGCCCCTTCAAGGTGGCCGCCGACGAGGCGTGGGTGATGGGCGACAACCGCAACAACAGCCACGACTCGCGCAGCTGGCGCGGCGGGCTCGGCGCGGGCGTGCCCTTCGATCACATCAAGGGACGCGCGATGTTCGTGTGGATGAGCTTCGGCCCCGGCGGCGGCATCGCGCAGGATCGCCTCTTCGTGAACGTCATGGGGCGCCCGAAGCTCCCCGGCGCCCACGAGGCGACCCTGCACGACGGCCTCGAGAAATGCCTCCGCGAGCGGCCCCCCGTCTCCGAGACGACCCCGCCGCCCCCGCCCGCGCGCCCTCCGTCGAAGCGCCGCTGAAGCACTGAAGCCGCGCCGACAGCGCGTGGGAGCGCAGTCTCCACGACAGCGCGTAGGCGGTCTTGTCCCCTCGATCTCGACGCGGCGAGTCATGCTCCGGTCCAGGGCGACGGAGCAGGCGGTGCGCCCGGGGCGCCACGGGATCGAGCCGAAGAGACCGAGGGGAGGCGCCGGTAGACGTGAGCAGCCCGAGCGCAATTTTCTGATGGGCGCTCGGTCGTTCACGCGCCACGCTTCCCATGCCCGAGGCGCCCGTGCGCCAGCTGCGTGCGCCTCGAACCCCGAACAGGAGCCAGGTGCATGAGCGACGCGATGTGGGCGCTGACGTACAACCGCGAGAAGCAGCCGTGGGAGTCCACCGTCGGGCTGTCCAAGGATCAGGTCGAGCGCCCGGCGATCGACGAGGCCAGGGACTACCACGACCGCGCGAGCGTCCTCGTCAAGCCGATCATGACGGGCTTCTGCGGCTCGGATCGCGGCATCTGGTTCCGCAGCGCCTTCAAGGACATGATCCTCTCGTCGCTCGATCGCGATCGGAAGGCGACGCGCACGATCGGCCACGAGCTGCTCGGCCGCGTGGTCGACCTCGGGACCGACGCGCGCCGGTCCTTCGGGCTTCAGATCGGCGACATCGTGTCGACCGAGAGCCACATCGCCTGCGGCGCTTGCTACCAGTGCCGCGTCGGCGACACCCACGTGTGCGCGGACGACAAGATCATCGGGATCAGCGAGGACGGCTGCTTCGCCGAGCTCGTCAAGCTGCCGGCGAAGAACCTCTGGCGCACCGACATCGCGAAGATCCGGCCCGAGGTCGCCGCGGTGCAGGAGCCGTTCGGCAACGCCGTGCACGCATGCACCAAGGTGAACCTCCGCGGCAAGCGCGTGGCCATCTTCGGCTGCGGCACCATCGGCCTGTTCGCGATCGCGATCGCCCGCGCGATGGGGGCGATCTACGTCATCGGCGTGGAGCCGGCGGAGCGGAACGCCGAGATGGCCCGCCGCCTGGGCGCCGACGCGGTCCTGCGCCCGCACCGCGCGAGCCCCGAGCGGCCCCACGCGAGCGATCCCGAGCTGACGGAGCGGGTCCGGAAGCTCACGGACGGCGTCGGCGTCGACGTCGTGCTCGAGATGAGCGGCGTGAACAGCAGCGTCAACAACGCGATCCACGCGGCGAGGCGCGGGGGCGACGTGATCCTCTTCGGCCTGAAGAGCGGTGACGCGGTGATCGAGAACTTCGACCGCCTCATCGTGGACGGCATCAGCCTCCACAGCGTGATCGGCCGGCGCATCTTCGAGACGTGGCACATCACGCGCCACCTGCTCGAGTCGCGCGATCCGAACATCCACGACCTCATCTGGGAGGTCATCCTGAACCGGGGCGAGGGGACGGTGTTCGACTTCGAGGACTACGACGCGGCGGCCTTCCAGGAGGCGATCTCGAGCCACCCGAAGGTGATCCTCCGGTACTGAGCCGCTCAGGCGACGACGCCGAGGCGCCGGCCGACCCGCCGGAAGGCGTCGATCGCCTGATCGACGTGCTCGGGCTCGTGCGCGGCGGAGAGCTGCACCCGGATGCGGGCCTCGCCCTTCGGCACGACGGGGTACGAGAAGCCGATGACATAGATGCCCTCGGCGAGCAGCGCCCTCGCCATCTCGTTCGCGAGCTGCGCGTCGCCCAGCATGATGGGCACGATCGGGTGGACGCCTGGCTTGATGGTGAAGCCGGCCTGCGTCATCCCCTGCCGGAACCGGCGCGCGTTCTCCATCACCCGCAGGCGCAGCGAGGGCTCCGCGTCGATGAGGTCGAACACGGCGATCGAGGCGCCGGCGATCGCCGGGGCGAGCGTGTTGGAGAACAGGTACGGCCGCGATCGCTGCCGGAGCAGATCGACGATCGGCTGCCGGCCGGTCGTGAAGCCGCCGCTCGCCCCGCCCAGCGCCTTGCCCAGCGTGGAGGTGATCACGTCGACGCGGTGCATGACCCCGCAGAGCTCCGCGGTCCCGCGCCCCGTCGGCCCGATGAACCCGGTCGCGTGCGAGTCGTCGACCATCACCATCGCGCGGTACTTGTCGGCGAGATCGCAGATGGTATCGAGCTTCGCCAGGTACCCGTCCATCGAGAACACGCCGTCGGTGGCGATGAGCCGGAGCCGCTTGCCGGCCGTCGCGCGGAGGATTTCCTCGAGGGCGGCCATGTCCCCGTTCGGGTAGCGGTGCCGCTCGGCCTTGCAGAGGCGGACGCCGTCGATGATCGACGCGTGGTTCAGCGCGTCCGAGATGACGGCGTCCTCCTCGCCGAGGAGCGTCTCGAAGAGGCCGCCGTTCGCGTCGAAGCACGACGAGTAGAGGATGGCGTCCTCGGTGCCGAAGAAGCGGGCGATCCTGGACTCGAGCCGCCGGTGAAGGTCCTGCGTGCCGCAGATGAAGCGCACGCTGGAGAGGCCGAAGCCGTGCGTGTCGATTGCCTCCTTCGCCGCCGCGATGACCGCCGGGTGCGACGACAGGCCAAGGTAGTTGTTCGCGCAGAAGTTGAGGACCCCGGCGCCGCCTTCGGTCCGGATCACCGGCCCCTGCGGCGTCGCGAGGATCCGCTCTTCCTTGTAGAGACCCGCCGCACGGATGTCCTCCAACGCCCGTACGTACAGTGACCGAGCGACATCGAACATGACGTCGTTATAAAACGGGGCTGTCAGCCGGTCGACGGGGGAACGCCGTCCGGACCCCCAGGGCGGCGCTGCTCATGGGCCTGAGCGCCAGCAGGCGACCCCGGACACGAGAGGCAGGGTGCACGCCGCTTTGTCGCGCGCGGCGCGGCCGCGGCCTACTCGATCCAGGAGGCACGTGGCAGAACGGGCAGCGTCCAGCGCCGCGCGATCGCCGTGCGGCTCGCGTCGCGTGCGCCAGCGCGCGCCGCGCGGGCCGAGCGCACGAACGGCGCCCTCGGGAGGAGCAGGCATGACGGAAGCCAGGGGGGACTTCCGGCGAAGCGCCGGTGTGCTGTGCGCTGTCGCGTGGCTCGCGGCCGCCGCGAGCAACCCGGGCTGCAGCCGCGCGGAGGATCCGCCCGGACGGACCAGCGCGGGCTCCACCGGCGGAGCGCCAAGCACGACAGCGGCGAGCGGAACGGGAGGCGCGGGCGGCGCGGGGGGGGATGCTCCCTATGCGGCTTTGCCGCTCGTCCCGGCGATCGCGTTCGACGCGACGCCGGATGTCGCCGGGGCTTACGTGTACTTCACCGCTCTTGGCGCGGACGGCAGGGCCGGGGTCTTCAGGATCGGCGCGCAAGGCGGCGCGGGCGCCGCCGAGATCGCGGCTGGTCCGCCGCTCGTGGCGCCGCTCGGGATCGCGACGAGCGCGGACGGCGGTCGCATCTTCGTGGCCGACCCAGGCGCGGGCGACCCGGCGCTCGACGACGCGGGCGCCCTCTTCGCGATCGACCTGCCCGGCGGCGCCGTCGCCCCGATCGAGGGCGGCGAGGGGCTGCGCGCGCGCGGCCTCGAGGTCGCCCGCGGCGCGGACAACGAGGAGCGGATCATCTTCTCGGGGCGCGATCGCGACGATGGCGAGCCCGGCGTGTTCTCGCTGCCGGCGCGCGGCGGCGAGGCGTCGGCGCTCGCCAAGGGGAGCCCGCTCGTCGATCCGAGCGGGATCGCGGTCGCCGGCCGGGGCGATGTCTTCGTGTGCGACACCCTCGCGAGCCCCGACAAGACGGCGACCGTCTTCAGGATCGAGGACGGCTTCGTGAGCCCGTTCGCGACCGGGCTGCACGTCGGTACTCCGTGCGGCATCGCGCTGACGCGCGACGACGCGGCGCTGCTCGTGCTCACGCGCGACCCGACCCGAGGCGCCGACGAGGTCGTGTGGATCGAGGTGGCGTCCGGAGCGCGCTCGGCGACGGCCGCCGGCGCGCCTGGCCACGACGAGCCCGGGGGGCTGCACCGGGCGAGGGGCGCCGACGTCTTCGCGTTCGTCGATCACAGCGCCCAGAAGCAAGGCTCGGTGTTCCTGCTCAGGCAATGAGCCGCAGAGGAGCGATGGAAGGACCCGCACGCATGATCCACCGACCGTCCCGCGCCGTCGCCGTCTTCACGGCGTCCGTCGCGCTCAGCGCGCCCAGCCTCGCCGCAGCGTCGAGCCACCGCGAGGCGCCGGCCATCGCGAGGGATCCGGCCGCCGACAACACCGACCTGTACGCGTGGGTGGAAGGCGGCAACCTCGTGATCCTCGCGAGCTACATTCCGCTCGAGGAGCCCGCCAGCGGGCCGAACTTCCACGGCTTCTCGGACGACGTGCTCTACGAGGTGCACATCGCGCGCGGGCCGTCGAGCCTCGAGGACGCGCTGACCTATCAGTTCCGGTTCTCGACAAGGCCGTACGTGGCGGCGGATCCGGCGGGGCTCACGCCGGCGCCGAGCGGCGGCAACGAGTTCTTCTCGCAGCTCGCCGGCGGGGAGCAGACGTACACCGTGACGAAGATCGAGGGCGGCGCGTCGACCGTGCTCCTGAGGGACGCCGCGGTCGCGCCGCCGAACATCGGGAGGAGGACGAACCAGCTCGCCTACCGGATCACCGGCGGCGGCTACCCGGCCTTCGCGACGTCCTCGAAGTTCCTCAAGCAGATGGCGGGCGGCGCGGGGCGCGCCTGGGCCGGGCCGCGCGACGACGGGTTCTACGCGGATCTCGGCCGCGCGTCCGATCTGGCGGGGTTGTGCCCGCTCCTCGCGGCGCCGAACCCGTCGTGCACCGCGCGCGACAACCTCGCTGGCTTCAACGTCCACACGCTCGCGCTCGAGCTCCCGCTCGCCGCGGTCAACGGCGGCGCGGAGCCGACGCCGGGGCCGAGCGACCGGCAGACGCTCGGCGTCTGGGCCTCCGCGAGCCGCCGCAAGGTGCGGATCCTGCGCGCGAACGGCAAGGAAGATGGCCTCGGTCCCTGGGTCCAGGTGTCGCGCGTCGGCCTGCCGCTGATCAACACCTGGATCATCGGCCTGCAGGACAAGGACAAGTACAACCGCGCGCACCCGCGCGACGATCTCGCCAACTTCGGAGCCTACTTCCTGAACCCGATCCTGGTGCGGGACGCCGAGTTCGCCGGGCTCTACCAGGCAGGCCAGCCGCTCGCGGCCTTCGATCCCGAGGCGCTGAAGCAGAGCCGGAGCGACCTCATCGACGCCTTCAACCTGAAGCCCGCGAGCCTCGGAGGGCACAGCCTGGAGACCGTCGGCGACGTGCTCCGGATCGATCTGGGCATGCCGTCGGGCTTCCCGAACGGCCGCGCGCTGGTCCCCGGCGCGGATCACGAGCAGACCGACGTCACCGACGCGCTGCTCACGCTCGTCCTGACCGGCGCGCTCGGCGCGACGGCGGGCGACGGCGTGGGCGCGAACGACGCGCGGTTCCTCCCGGCCTTCCCTTACCTCGCGACGGCCTGGGAGGGCGCGACCCAGGGCCACTTCCGGCCCTGAGCCGCCCGGCGTGGCGCAGCGCGCAGCTCGCCTGTCACGGCGCAGCGCACCGCATCCCGCACACGCCGCCCGCGGCGCCCCCGCGCCCTCGTCGAACACACGCGGCGCGGCACTCGCCGTCGCGCGTGCAGGCCTCGCCCTCGGCCTTCGGCGCCGCGCAGCGCCCGTCCACGCAGCGCGCGCCGGCCGCGCAGAGCCCGCCGAGGCAGGCGGCGCCGGCGGAGGGCAGCGCCGCCTCGCTGCAGCGCGCGTCGACGCAGCGGCGGCCCCGCCCGCAGGCCGCGTGGGCCTCGCAGCGGCCGCCGAGCGGGACGTCGTCCGCGCACGCGCGCCCGGCGCAGTGGCCGCGGCACTCGGGGTGCGCCTCGGCGTAGCGCGTCTGCCGGGTGACCGCGGCCAGCGCGTCGACCGAGAGGCCGCAGGGCCCCGCGGCGCGCGGGGCGCGGCAGGTGCCCGCGTCGGTGGGGCCGGCGCCTTCGCAGCGCAGCCCGCCCGCGCACTCGAGCGACGACCGGCACCGGGCCCCCTCGTCGAGCGCGCCCAGCACGATCCCCTCGCACGCTGGCGGGACCGGGGCGGCGAGCGGAGAGACCCAGTCGCACCCATCGAGCGACCGTTCCATCGCCTCGACGCAGCGGCCCACCTCGTCGGTCGATAGCGTCACCGCCCGCGCGCGCACCGCGACGCTCAGGGCGCGCGCGCACTCGGCGGCGGCCTGGAAGCCCGCGGCGCCGCCGCAGCACGCCGCCTTGCGCCGCACGGGCAACGCGTGAAGCGCGTCGCACAGCCGGGCCGCGACCGGCTCCGGCGCGCCCTCGGCCTTCCCGTAGACGGGGGTGATCTCGTCGCCCGGCAGGTTCTCCGCGGGCCCTGTCGGCGAGGGCGCCGCTGTCGCGCCCGCCTCCGGCGAGGGCGCCGCGGCCGCGTCCGCCCCTGGCGACGGCGTCGCGGTCGCGCCCGCCTCCGGCGAGGTGCGGCGAGCACACGCGGCGCAGAGGTGCACGATCAGCGCCGCGGCGCAGAGCCGCTGCAGGCGGTCGCCATCCGTCTGGACAGGCAATGCGATCTCCTCCGCGCTGCGCGCTGCTGGTCGATCGAACGATGCGCTGGAGCGGCGAGCTTGCCGGCGCAGGCCGGCGAGGCAAGCTCTTTCGCGATCGGCTCGAGCCTGTGACGCCCCTGGGAGAGCCACGGCGCGCCCAGGGCGGAGCTCCGGCGCGAGGGGAGGTCAGCGCTCCGATGCTGCGACGAACGGGTTGCCTCTTCGCCTGCGCTGCCCTGAGCGGAAGCCTCGGTTGCACCGAGCGCCCGCGCGCAGAGGCCGTCCCGGCCGCGACGGTATCGACCGGGCGCCCCGCCGAGGCGCCGGCGCCCTCTAGCCTCGACGCGGCGCGCGCGCTCGCGCTCGCGGCCCCGGCGGGCGCGAGCGCCGTCGATCGCGAGATCGAGGCGCTATCCCGGCGTATCGCGAAGGCGCCCGACGGCGCGGATCTCTGGAGCGCGCTCGGCCACGCGTGGCTACGAAAGGCGCGCGCCTCGGGCGATCCGTCGCTCTACGGCCGGGCTCACGCGTGCGCGGAGGCCGGGCTCGCGCTGGCCGCAGGGGATCGCGCGTCGCTCAACCTGCTCGGCCTCGCGCTGATCCACGAGCGCAGGTTCACCGAGGCGCGCGACGCGGCGGAGCGGGTCCTCTCGCGGGACGAGGGCGACGCGCTCGCGCTCGGGACGCTCAGCGACGCCGCCCTCGCGCTCGGCGCCTTCCAGGTCGCGGCGCACGCCGCGCAGCGGATGGTCGACCAGCGGCCCGGCCTGCCGTCCTACGCGCGGGCCGCACACCTCCGGTGGCTCCAGGGCGACGCGGCGACGGCGAAGCGGATCATCCGCCTCGCGATCGACGCCGGCGACCCGGGCGAACCCGAGGCGCTCGCGTGGACCCTGACCCAGGCGGCCATGATGTTCTGGCACGAGGGCGACCACGAGGGCGCAGACCTGGGCTTCGAGCGGGCGCTCGCCGCGCAGGCCGGGTATCCGCCGGCGCTCGCCGGCAGGGCGCGCGTCGCGCTGGCCCGCGGCGCGTGGGGCCGCGCCGTCGAGCTCCTCGAGCGGGCCCACCAGCAGCGCCCGGACGCGGAGACCGCGTGGCTGCTCGGCGACGCCAGGATGGCTGCAGGCGACCACGCCGGCGCAGCGCGGGCCTACGCCGGAGCGGTCGACGCGGGGCAGCGGTCGGACCGGCGGACCCTCGCGCTGTACTACGCGACCAAGGGCCTGGAGCGCGACGAGGCGCTCCGCCTCGCCGACGCGGAGCGCGCCGTCCGCGCAGACATCTACACCGAGGACATTCACGCCTGGGCGCTGTACCGCGCGGGCAAGCTGGCCGAAGCGCGCGCGGCCAGCGACAGGGCGCTGGCGCTCGGCACGAGGGACGCGCGCTTGCTCTACCACGCCGGGGCGATCCGGATCGCCCTGGGGGACCTGGCGCGAGGCGAGCGGCTCGTGCGGGACGCGCTCGATCTGAACCCCAGGTTCGACATGACAGGGGCCGCCGAGGCCGAGCAGCTCCTCGCGCGTCGCAAGGCCCCCCGCGGCCCGGCGCGCTGACGGCTCTGAAGGAGCAGCGCGGGAGGCGCGCTGAGGGTGAGCACGCGAGGCGTGCCGTGTTGTGAAAGCTCGTGAGTCCGGCCGAGGGGGCACTCGACCTCAGGTGTCGTATTTCACGGTCGACGGGACCACCAGCGGTGGAGGGGCGATCGCAGGTTGTGACGGCGCAGGGGCGGGCTCATCGGTGGGGTCCGATCCTGGCTGGCTCTTCGGTGGCTGGCCGTGGAGCTCCCGCAGCCGGGCGGGCGCGGGCTCGATCGCTGTCGGGGCCTCATCTCCTCCCGTCTCCCCCGCCGCGACGGGGGGCACGCTCACCGCGGGCGGCGGCGGGACGAACATCCTCGGCACCTGGATGGAGCGGGCGATCGACGCGACCTCCGGGAAGCTCATGGCCATCCGCTCGACAAACGCCGCACGGGCCGCATCATCGGGGGCGCTCGCCGAGGCCTTCGCGACCCGCAGGGCCGACCAGAGCTCGTAATACCAGGCGGAGAGGGAGGCATGCGCTTCCAGCAGGTCACGAATGGTATCCTCGGAAACGATGACGTTCTTGCCCATGGGCGAGAGGATACATGACCGAGCGACGCCTCCCACCTCGTTCGAGCGGCACAACACCTGAGGAGCGGGCACCGGACCCGACCTCGACGCGCGCGGCGCCCGGGGCTCTCCGCGGCCACGGGACGCCGCGCGACGACGCCACGGCGCTCAGGATCGTCACCTATAACGTCCGCTACTTCGGGCACGGCTTGCGGGGCATCGCCTCGACGAGCGCCGCCATCACCCGGATCGCGACGACGCTCGCGCGGATGTCCCCGCTGCCCGATCTCGTGTGCCTCCAGGAGGTCGAGACCCAGTCGCTGAGGTCCTCGACGATGAACCCGCGCTGGCACCCGGAAGAGACCCAGCTCGATCGCCTGATGACGGAGCTGCACGCGGCGCTGGCGCAGGCAGAGCGGCGCGAGCGCTACGTCGCCTACTACTTCCCCGCGCACACCTACAGGCTTACCTCGCGGACGAACATCTACACGACCGGGCTCGCGGTGCTCGCGCGCGACACATTCCACATCGGACACCACAACGCGGAGCGCCCGCACGACATCACCCATCGGCGGGGGGTCAAGAGCCTGAAGCAGACGCGCATCTGCGCGCACGTGTCGTTCGAGCACGAGAGCGGGCAGAGCTTCGATGTGTTCAACACCCACCTCAGCCTGCCGAGCGTGTTCTCGCGAGAGTTCTGGACAGGCGAGGCGCGGATGGGGTTCGGGCCCAATCAGATCGAGGAGGCGAGGGTGCTCGCCGACTTCGTCCGCCGCGAGCGCCGGAGCGACAATTTCGTGGTGGTCGGCGATTTCAACTCGCTGCCAGGCTCGCCGGTCGATCGCTTCCTGCGCGAGGAGATCGGCTTCGTGGACGCGTTCGCGAAGGTCCGCTGCCTCTCCGAGACCGAGGCGCGCGCCTTCCCGACGGCCGGCTTCATGAACCTCCGCATGCACCTCGACCACGTCTACTCGTCCGAGCGCCTCCAGTGGCTGGACTTCACGGGCACGCACCCGTTCGGGCACAAGGGCGCGTTCGCGGGGCTATCCGATCATGTCCCCCTGATCGCGCGCTGCCGCCTGCCGGGCTCCGCCGGCTGACCGCCCCGCAGCGCCGCCGCTCTGGGCGCGGCGGAGCGCGGCGTGGCGGAGCGCGGCGCGGCGGAGCGCGGCGCGGCGGAGCGCGGCGCGGCGGCCCTTCACCCCGGCAGCCAGAGCAGGTCGTCCATGATGGGCTCGAGGCACGCGGAGATCTGGGGGCCGAGATCGGCGCCGCACGCGAGCTTGCCGAAGCAGGCGCGGACCTCGTGCCGGCCGCGGCTGTTCATCGCGCCGATGGCTCGCTCGAGCTGCGGGCCGAGGCCGTCCTCCAGGCTCTGCCGGCAGGTGTCGTAATCGAGGTCTCCGCACCCCGCGAGGCGGCCGCAGAGGACGGCCATGTACGGCGCCAGGTCGGCGCGCGGGAGCGTGGTGGCCGTCATGGCCTCGGAGCCGCAGCGGCTCACCTCCTCCGCATAGGCGGCGGTGAAGGGATCGCCCTCGAAGCGCCGCAGCGCTGCCAGCGAGCACTCCGAGGTCGCGCGGAGCATCTTCGGCGAGGCCATCGTCGTCATCTGCGTGCATTGCTCGAACTTCGGCCAGCCCTTCGCCTGCTCGGTGGCCCGCTGGTAGAGCGCCTCGAGGTACACGCACCAGGCGCGCTGGGCCTCGCGCTGCTCGCGCTGCTCGACGCTGGCCCCCCGCGCGCCCTGCCCGTCGGGCGATGCCTGCGCGGGTCGCGCGGGCGCCTTCGCGGAGGCGGCGGGCGCCGACGCGCCGCCGCATCCCGACGCGAGGGCCGCGGAGATCAGCGAGGCTGCGCCGAGCATGGAGGCGGCGGCGCGGAAGCTGCGTTCATGGATTGTGCCTTTCACGGGAGCCCCCCTTCGTCGAACAGGCTGCGCAGCAGCTTTCCTGGCCCATCGAGGCCACGCGCGTGCAGAACCGGCCCAGCGACGTGCACGTGCACAGCCCAGGCCACACGCGCGCCGGCCGAGGCGGCGTCGAGCGAGCGGAGGCGCTCGGGGCGCGCGGCGGCGGAGCGGCGCGCGGTCTTTGCTCGATCAGCGGCCGGACCGGGAGCCGGGCCGCTGGCCGATGAGCAGCTTGAGCTTGAAGAGCGCGCCGATCTGCCCGCGGTCCATGGCGATGCGCGGGAAATTCAGGGGGTCGAAGGACGAGAGCATGCAAAGGCCGGAGTTGTTGGTGAAGCCGATCTCGAAGCCGGCCTCCTTCACGGCGCGATGGAAGGCGCCGCACAGGCTGTATCCGACGGGGTACGCGACCGCGTGCACGGCCTCGTTCAGGGCGTCGGAGAGCACGCGCCGGGAGCGCGCAAGATCGCGAGTGGCCTCTTCCGGCGAGAGCGTCTGGAGGACACGATGGCTGTGCGAGTGCGACTGCACGTCCATGCCCGCCCGGCGCAGCGCCCCGATGTGGTTCCAGTCCATGATCGTCCTGGTCGCGAGCGCGCGCTCCTCGCCGAGGTCGATCGACACCCCCGTGGCGCGCTCGATCTCGTCCCAGAGGCGCCCGATGTCGACGCCGGAGGTGCGCTTGATGGTCTGGCAGACGAGCATCGCCGCCGCGATCGGGTCGCGCAGCGGCTCGAGCACGAGGGTCGCTGGGTAGGCGATCTCGACGCGCGCCCGACGGCACCGGTGCATGAGGAGCGCGACGCGATCCCACCAGAAGAGGCGGCCCCTGTCGGGGTACCCGGTGGCGATGAAGAACGTGGCCGTGACCCCCGCGCGCTCGAGGAGGGGCAACGCGACGTCGTGGTTGTCACGGTAGCCGTCGTCGAACGCGACCATGACGGGGTTCGGCGGGAGCTTCCGCCCCTTCGCGAGGAGCCGCACGTCCCGGAGGGACACCACGGTGCCGTGCGTCTTGATGACCGCGAGCTGCTCCTCGAACTCGCGCGCGCTCACCTCGGCGACCCCGGGATCGAGCTCGTCCACCTCCGAGACTTCCGCGATGCGGTGGTAGGTGAACACGGAGAGCACGGGCAGCCGAAGCTTCGCGCGCAGCCAGAGGAAGCGATCCAGGAGCCCGAGGGTGTCGAGCACCCCGGCGGCGAGCACACGACGACCGCGCGGCAACCTCCTGCGAATCCACGTCAGTGGATGTGCGACGACGTACACGGATGTATTCCAGCACACATCCGACGTTCGTGCTTGCTCTCGAGAGCGGCTCCGACGGCGAAGCTCCTGCGCTTCCGGCGGGTGGGCCGCCGACCGGGGAATCCGGGGCGGCAGCGATCCCGCTAAAGTGGCGCCCGATGTTCTCGACGGACGCCCCTCAACCTGGGTCGGACGCCCCCCAACCTGGGTCGGACGCCCCCCAACCTGGGTCGGACGTACCTCAACCTGGGTCGACGGGCGTGGACGTACCTCAACCTGGGTCGGGCGATGGCCCCCCCTCGAAGCCGCCCTCGCCCCAGCCTGGTTCGGTCTCGCCTCAACCTGAGTCAGTCGCGGCGCCTCTGTCGAAGCCGCTCTCGCCGCTCGGCACCGCCGGAGTTGCGCTGGCGACAGCAACCATCCTGTTTGCGCTGGGGGTGTATACCGTCGAGACGAGCCTGCCCGAACTGGCGGCACGCAGCCGAGCACCTCGACCGGCGATCGTGACCACCGGCGGTCCTGTAAGCATCACCGCTGTGGCTTCAAAGCAAGCAGCCGTCCCCATGCAGCTGGCGAGCGCGACCGAGGCCACGGCACAGCCGACGCCGACCGCATCCCCGACGCCACGTGCTGAGGCTGCGCCACCGCCAGTACCGCCAAGCACCGAGGCCGCGGCACCTCCAGCACCATCAGCCACCGAGACGGCAGCCCTTCAACAACAGACATCCGTCGACGCTGCAGCGACGACTCCGCCGACCCCGCGAAAGGGCCACGGCCTGCTCAAGCTCAACTCCTCCCAGAATGCGACCGTCTACGTGACGGGCGTGCCGGTGGGACCCAGCGAGCGACCCGTCGAGGTGCGTTGCGGGCGCTTTTTCGTTCGACTCGGCGAGCCGACGCGCGACGGCACGCGATGGCTCACCGAGGGCAGGACCGTCCGCGTCAAGTGCGGTGTGCTGACGGAGGTGAGCTTCTGAGCTCGTCCGCCCCGCTCTCGGCCGTCGCGAGGACGAGGTAGATCACCGAAACGGCGCCCGCGCCGAGGAGCGCATCTCGACACGCCTCGAGCGTGGCCCCCGTGGTCGCCACGTCGTCGATGAGCGCGACCCTCCGGCGCTGGACGCGCTCGGGCGCGTGCACGCGAAACGCACCTGCCACGTTCTGCAGGCGGAGATCGCGCGGGAGCTGCGCCTGCTGCGCGGTGGGACGGACACGGCAGAGGGCCCGTGGGGCGAAGGACACCGCGAGTCCGTCAGCGACGTGCGCGGCCAGCAGGGCGGCCTGGTTGTACCCGCGCTCGGCGAGACGACGCGGATGCAGCGGCACCGGGACAACGAGGTCGACGCGCACGTCCGCATCGCGCGCCGCGCAGAGCATCAACCGGCCGAGCGGCCGCGCGAGATCCGGACGATCTCCGTACTTGAAGCGCCGGATACCTTCCGCAACCGCCCCGCCAAACGGAGCGAACGCGACGAGAGGTGCTCCCGCAGCGGCGCGCGTGCCCGCGCCTCCTCGCGGCGCCCCCCCTGCGTAAGGCACGGAGGTCCGCGCGCAATCGGCGCAGAACACCGAGGCACAGGCGATCGGGGTGTCACAGCCCGCACAGGCCGGCGGGCTGAGCGTGCGCGCAGCGGCGGCGACCACGGAGCGGACTGCGGCGACGAGGGCGCTGGAAAGGCTCATGAGCTACCAGCGCGATCTTCGTCGTGAGTGGACGTGCGGTTGCGTGGGCGCACGAAAGAAGATCTCTTTGCAAACGACGCGCGGTACGATCGCGATCATCGTGGTTCACGTCCTGAAATTCCGGCGCTCTACCAGCTGGCGGAGGGGCCCCCGTTGAGCGCGTGGAGATGGACGGATGAGCGTGGCGTCCAGCGGAGCCTGGGCACCGCCGAGCTGCGCAGCGCGCTGGCTGCCGGGATCATTCCAGGCTCCACGCTCGTCTGGCGCAAGGGCATGGACGCCTGGGCGCCCGCGTCCAGGCAGCCGGAGCTCGCCGACGCCGCCCAGCTCCGGCGCAAGCCCGAGGCGCGCACCGCTGCGCCCGAGGGGCCGGCCGCCGGGGTTGAAGAGGCCGCTCGCGAGGACGGCGCGGCGCTGGAGCTCGAGCTCATCGAGGATCTGGGTGCAGCGCCCGCCCGCAGCGGGCAGCCCGTCGGCCCGGCGCCCACGGAGAGGTCCTCGAACGGGCGGAGGCCCGCGGCGCCGCACGCGAGCCGGGCGACAACGCGACCGAAGCCGCCTCCCCTGCCGCCGCGCAAGCGAGAGTCCATGAGGACGCTCACAGGCGTCGAGGCGCCGGCAGACGCGCCGGCCAGCGGACAGAGCGCGCCGATCGTCGTGCCAGCCGCGGGCGGGACGTTCGATGCGGGGGTCGCCCGCGCGATCACCCAGCTCCCCCGTTACGACGGCCCCTCGCCCGGCGACCAGGGACCGACCGAGATCCCGCGCGCGCCGAAGCTCCCCTCGGGGGCGGAGGAACCCGAGGAGACCTCCGCGGGTCAGCGCCCTGCCGCAGACGCAGGCAGCGCCGCGGGAGGCGCCGGCGCGACGGCGGACGGCGATGAGCCGGCGCCGCCGAGGCGCGCGGCGGGCGCGGCCGCGCCCAGCAGCCCGGGAACGGCGCCGAGAGCCGCGGGCGGTACGACGTCGCGCGCGGAGGCGAGACCACCCCGGCCGCCGCCTCTCCCCGTCGATCGCGACGCGAAGCTGGCGGGCGCTGCACCGCAGAACGATGGGCGCGGCGGAGCGACGACCGGCGCGGATCAGGGCGCCGGCAAGCCTCTTTCGGCGGGGCCACCGGCGCCGTCGAGCCCCGGTCGCCCCACGAAGCGCCCCGCGCTCACGGGGAAGCGTTCCGTGCCGCCACCTCCAGTTCCGGTCCGGTTCCCCGCGGTCGCCGGGAAGCGGCCTGCAGGCCCGCGCGCGCCTGACGCGTCGGATCAGACGGCGGCCGGCGCAAAGGCTCTCGTCCGTCTCGGAGCGCTCCCCGCGCCGCCGCCGCGCCCCCCTGCGGACGCGCCCCGCGCCACGCCCTTGATCGCAGCGCCCCCCGCGCCGTCGGCCCCGCTGGCGACGCCGACCTTGCCCCTCGCTGCGCCGGCCCCGCCGGCCGAAGCGGCGCCTGTCACGGTCGCCGGCCCCGCGGCGATGGCGTCGCCTGGCTCTCGCCCTGCGAGCCCAGCGACGTCCGCCGACGGTCCCTCGCCCCGCAGCGCCGAGGACACGCCGGCCGCCGACGGCCGCGATCCCGCGGCGAGCCGCGATCGCGGCGACGCCCCGGAGCCCTCCACCACGGTGCTGCGCCGCGAGAGCCCGGAGCTCCCCACGCCGCCCGTGCCCAGCGAGACGAAGCGCTCTCCTCTGGCCGCCGAGGCGCCGATGGGGCGCCGCGAGTATGCGACGATCCCGTCGGTCGGCGTCGGATCGAGCGCGTCGCAGGGGCACCCGGCGATGCGCTCGTGGCCGGGGCTGCCGAACCCGCAGCGCAGCGCGACGGCTGCCGACGCGCTGCAGGCCTCGGGCCAGCGATCGGATCGGGGCTCTGTCCCCGGATCGGGCAACGGCCCGCCAGGGCTCAACCCGCGCGCGCTCGCGGCGCGACGCGGT
This sequence comes from Sorangium sp. So ce327, assembly GCF_051530205.1. NCBI lineage: Bacteria > Pseudomonadati > Myxococcota > Polyangiales > Polyangiaceae > Sorangium > Sorangium sp. So ce327. Next base: position 10,617,740 of record NZ_CP150330.1, read on the forward strand.
GACGGCAAGGGGCTCTCTGCAGCGGTGACCGTACCGGTCTCGTCGCTCGTCGGCCTCTGCGGGGCGGCGCTGCTCATGAGCGTCGTCGCCTTCTTCGCGGGCCGCCGCTCCGTCACGACCGCGCGCCAGTCGCCGGTCGGGACGGCGCGCACGACGCTCGGCGCAGCGCAGGACGCCGCGCGCTCGGCGATCCCCGTCCCGCCGAAGCCTTGCTGGGTGGCGCGTCAGCCCCAGCCATGGGCGCCGCTCGTTGCGAAGAGCATCCCCTTCGAGGTCACGGCGACGAAGGGCGGCAAGCTCGTGGTGGGGTACGCGAAGAGCCCCATGGAGGCCGTCGGCCTCGAGATCGATCCCGCGACCGGGGAGCGAAGCGAGCGGTTCTCGAACCGAGAGGCCGCCGACATCGTGAGCATCTCGCCGGTCGAGGAGCGCTTCACCGTCCTCACGGCAGCGCAGCAGGCCATCCGCTCTCCCGTCAGCGTGCCGGGGCCGAGGTCGTTCGTCGTCGGTCTGGCGGACGGCGCTCTGGTGGCGGCCGATGCTCCCGACGCCGCCCCCTCCCCGCTCTGGCCGGTGCAAGGGGATGAGCCGCTCGAGGCGCCGCGCGCGCTCGCGGCCGGCGCCAGCGGCTACGCCGTCGCGTTCCGCCGCGAGAAGGCCGTGTGGGCAGGCTGGCTCGACGCCGAGCGCAAGCCCGTCGGCGAGCTCACCCGGGTGATCGGCTCCGGAGGCTCGATCGGCAAGCCATCGCTCGGATGGAACGAGCGCGCGCTCGCCGTCGTCTTTGCCGATCGGCCAGCGGACGGGCGATGGGAGATCCGCGCCGGGCAGGCCGCTCCGGGCACCATCCCCAGGTCGACCCAGGTGATCCCGCTCCCTTCCGGCGGCCCCGGGGGGGACGCCTTCGCGCCGGATATCGCGGGGCTCGGCGATGGACGCTGGCTCCTCGTGTGGACCGAGGGCCCGCCGGGGAGCCGCGCCATGCGCGCGCAGACCCTGGCCGCCAACTTCTCCCCCATCGGGGATCCGATCGCGCTCTCGCCGCCGGCCGGGAACTTCGGGCAAGGCGTGCTCGGCGTATCGTCGCGCTCGGGTTACGTGGGCGTGGTGTTCCTCTCGAAGCCTGCCGCGAGCTACGAGCTCTGGGGGGTCATCCTCCAATGCGGGTGACGAGGCCGCCGGGCCGCGCGAGCCGGCTCCGCGTGGCGGCGCTCGCGCTGCTGCTGGTCGCGCCGCACGCGCCCCTGCTCGCCGCGTGCACCGCGCAGGTCTCGCTGCTCGATCAGGGACAGGCCCTGCGCACGGGCAAGCAGCCCTACGACGAGTTCTTCGAGGCCACCCGGGCGCTCCGCGACGAGTCGCTGAAGGCCGAGGAGCTCTCGAACGCAGCGCCGGCCGAGCTGTCGCGCGCGCTGGGGCTCGATCCGAAATCGGACAGCAAGGCGGCGCTCGAAGCGGCGCGCGCGCGCGCGGCGGAGCTCCGCGCGGCGGGCGTGCTGCTCCAGGTCGAGCTCGTGCCAGAGGCGCGGATCGCGAGCGCCCGAGGCGGGCGCTCGCTGGACGCGGAGGACAGGGACACCATCGCGGCGTTCGAGGCGTCCTTGAAGAGCTCCCTCGCGACGTCGAAGCAGCTCGGCGAGCTCTCGAACCGCGCCGCGGAGCTCGAGAAGAAGCGGGCGTCGCTTTCGGCCACGTGGGCAGAGGCGCTCGCGGACGATCCGCAGCGTCGCGAGGTGAAGCACGAGCTCGCGGCGGCCGAACGCGTGATCGCGGAGGCGGGCGCGGCCGCGGATCGACATGCCGGCAGGGCGTCGAAGCTCGCGCTCGATCTGGTGCTCGCCGTCGATTCGGGCGACGCTCCGGCGCGGCGGGGCGCGGCGAGCCGACCGCCGACGAGGCAACCCGCCGCGAGCGTGAAGGCGCCGCCGCGGCGCGGGAGCAGCACGGGGGCCGCCCCGAAGCCGCCGAAGCCACCGACGTCGCACGGCGAGGACGATTTCGATCCCTGACATCGTCGGCATCGCGCACCGCGCACGCCGCACGGCGCGCGCTGGCCCCGCTGGACGCCGGGGCCGCCGGGGAGGAGCGGAGCCGCTTCCCCACTTGTCCGACGCGCATCGAGACGCCTATCCTCGCGCGAGCGATCCAGGAGCGCGGCCCGCCTGAACGCCGCGGCCCTGGCCGCACATGTGCAGTTCGACGCCCCCGCGCTCCGGCCCTCCTCGCTGATGATCCGATCCCTGCCGTTCGCCTCCATCGCTCTGGGATCGGCGCTCCTCGCGCTCACGTTCGCGCCCAGGAGGGCGGCGGCGCAGGCGTCGCCGCAGTCGGAGGGCTTGGCCGTCGGCGGGTTCACGTTCCGCCCCTCGGTGGAGCTCCGGCTCCGCGGAGAGTTCCGCCGGTACCCGGTCGACACGGGCGGCGACGTCTACAGCTCGAACGCGGTGCTCGCCGAGGGCTTCGGAGGCGCGCTGCCGCCGCTCAGCGACACGGGCAACGTCGTCAAGACACAGTGGTTCTTCGCCCAGCGCGCGCGCCTCGGGCTGAGCGTCGAGCGCGGCCCCGTCACGGGCGTCGTCACGCTGCAGGACGCGCGCCTCTGGGGGAACGACGACGCGATCTTCGTCGGGCCGGGCGAGCCGGCCCTCCCGGAGACGGCGCCGTACGAGGCGTACATCGATCTGCGCGCGCGCTCCGGACGCCGCGCCTTCATCCGGCTGGGCCGGCAGCGGATCGCGTGGGGGGATGGCCGCCTCGTCGGAGCGGATGACGAGACGCTCACCGGGCGATCGCTCGACGCGGTGCGCGCAGGGCTGCAGCTCGGCAACGTCGACCTCGAGGCGATGGCCGTGCTCCTCGCCGCGCCGGGAGGCGCTCCGCCCGAGGTGGCGGGGGCGCGCAAGCCCATCGCCGCCGGGACAGGGGCCCAGCTCTACGGCCTGAACGCGATCTGGCGGCTCGCTCCCCTGCTCCACCTCGAGGCCACGGCGCTCGCGCGCATCACCCGGGAGCCGCGCCCGACCTGGCTCACCCCCGGCGACACCGTCGTCCTCGACGCGCGCGTCTCCGGCGACCGCCGGGGCTTTCGCTACGCGATCGAGGGGGCGTACGAGCTCGGTCGTGTGGCCACGTTCGCGGCCGACCGCGCTCTCGGCGCGTTCGCGGCCGCAGCGCGGGCAGAGCTCGAGACAGCGCTCCCCGCCCACCTCACCTTCAGCGCCCGCGGCGCTTACGCGACGGGCGACGATGGCGCGCTCGCGGTGGGCGAGACGCAGCGCCGCTTCGATCCGATCCTGCCCGACGCGCAGAACAACCACGGCCCCATGGGGCTCTACGCGTGGTCCAACGTGATCGAGGGGGGCGGAAGCGTCCGCGCCTCGCCCTTCGACCCGCTGACCGTCTCCGCCGGATATACGTTCGTCGGTCTCGCCTCTCCAACAGGCAGGTGGGTGACAGCGCGCCTCCTCCCTGTCGGCGCCGCCAGCGACAACGAGAGCCGGACGCTGGGCCACGAGATCGACGTCTCGCTCGCCTTGCAGCCGTGGGAGCCGCTGCGCCTCGCGCTCGGCTACGGCCTGTTCATCTTCGGTGACGGCGCCCAGGCGATCTTCACGAAGGCGAACCGCGCGCACGACGACGGCCGCCCGGCGGATCTGCAGCAGTGGGCGTTCCTGCAGGCAACGCTGACCGCCCCCTGAGGCGATCCCGGGAGCGCGCCGGGTGCGCGCGCCGCTTTTCTGCTGGGGAAGGGAATCGAGGGGCTCGAGGCGCCGCGCCGTCCCGCGTGGCGCCGCAGGTACGCGGGGGGCCGCCCGAGGCATCGGGCGCCGCCCCGCGCTTCGTGATCAGGTGCTCGGGGCGGGCTTCGGGGTGCCGAAGATGCTGGCCGCGCGGCGCTTCTCCTTGGCGGCGCGATCCCGGTCGCTGTAGCTCGGGATCACGACGCGCTGGCGCTGCGGCAGCTCGCGGCCCCCGACGATGGCGTCGACCTCCTCGGCGTCCAGCGTCTCGCGCTCGAGGAGCGCAATGGCGAGCCGCTCGAGGATCTCGCGGTTGTCCGTGAGGAGCTGCCGCGCCTCGGCGTGGGAGTCGAGGATGAACCGCCGCACCTCGTCGTCGATCTGGTTGGCGATCGTCTCCGAGTAGTCGCGGCGCCGGCTCGTGAAATCGCGCCCGAGGAACACGCTCTCCTCGTCAGCGCCGTACGAGATCGGCCCGATCACGTCGCTCATGCCGAACTCGGTCACCATGCGCCGCGCGAGGTTCGACGCCTGCTTGATGTCGTTGCCCGCGCCCGTCGTGAACTGGCCGAACACGATCTCCTCCGCCACGCGGCCGCCCATCAGCACCGACAGCCGCGCCTTGGCGAAGTCGCGCGACATGCTGAGCCGGTCCTCCTTCGGCAGCTGCTGCGTGAGGCCGAGCGCCGGGCCGCGCGGGATGATCGTCACCTTGTGGACCGGATCCGAGAACTTCTCCAGGAGCTTCGCGACGAGCGCGTGGCCGGCCTCGTGGTAGGCCGTGGTCCGCTTCTCCTCGTCGCTGATGACCATGCTGCGGCGCTCGGCGCCCATCAGCACCTTGTCCTTGGCCATCTCGAAGTCGACCATCGAGACGACGTCCTTGTCCTGACGCGCCGCGAGGAGGGCCGCCTCGTTGACCAGGTTCTCGATGTCGGCGCCGACGAACCCGGGCGTGCCCCGCGCCAGGATCTCCATGTCGACGTCCGGACCGAGCGGGACCTTCTTCGTGTGGACCCGGAGGATGCCCTCGCGGCCGCGCACGTCGGGGCGGTTCACGACGATGCGCCGGTCGAAGCGGCCAGGCCGCAGGATCGCCGGGTCGAGGACGTCGGGGCGGTTCGTCGCGGCGACGATGATCACGCCCTCGTTCGACTCGAAGCCGTCCATCTCGACGAGCAGCTGGTTCAACGTCTGCTCGCGCTCGTCATGACCGCCGCCGAGCCCCGCGCCGCGGTGGCGCCCGACCGCGTCGATCTCATCGATGAAGATGATGCACGGCGCGTGCTTCTTGCCCTGCTCGAACAGGTCGCGCACCCGGCTCGCGCCGACGCCGACGAACATCTCGACGAAATCCGAGCCGGAGATCGAGAAGAACGGCACCCCCGCCTCGCCGGCGATCGCGCGCGCGAGCAGCGTCTTGCCCGTCCCGGGGGGGCCCATCATCAGGACGCCCTTCGGGATCCGGCCGCCGAGCTTCTGGAACTTCTTCGGGTCCTTGAGGAACGCGATGATCTCCTCGAGCTCGTCCTTCGCCTCGTCGATGCCCGCGACGTCGGCGAACGTCACCTTGTTCTGCGCCTCGCTGAGCAGCCGGGCGCGCGACTTGCCGAAGCTCATCGCCTTGCCGCCGCCGGCCTGGAGCTGGCGCATGAACAGATAGAACATCACGAGCAGGAAGACCGTCGGCAGGAGGTACATGATCGCCCCCGGCCAGAACGGCGACGTGTCTTCCTTCTCGAAGAACACCGCGACCTTGTTGTCGACGATCGTCTTCGTGATCTCGTCGGCGTTGTCAGGCCCGATCGTGACCTTCTTCGTCTTCGTCCCGCTCTTCGGGTCCTTGACCCAGAAGGTGTACTCGCGGTCCTTGATCGTGACCGACTCGACGTGCGGATCCTTGTCCTTGGCCTCGACCTGGACCTGGGCCATGAACTCGCTGAACGCGACTTGTGTGGCGGGCCGGGAATCCGGGCTCAAGAACTGCCAGATCGCCAAGAACATCATGATCAGCAGAACCCAGAGCAGCAGCGTCTTGTGCGATTGCTTCACGAGGACCCTCTAAGCTCGCGCGGCGAGCCGGCGTGTACTGAAATTGTACGCGTGTTCCAGTCAGCATGCCACCCGTCAGCTCGGTCGTCGACCGCGGGTCTCCACCGTGGTGACACGGCGAAAAAAGGGGGCTCGACAGGGGCCGCGGGTGGGGTGCATGCGGTCAGGTCCCGCGACGCGCAGACCCATCCTCGATAAGCACGCTGGACTCCTCTGGAAAGCCCACGGCGATCTCTTCGCCGCCGCGAACCCGGACGCGCAGCGGCCGCCCCAGCTTGCGAGCCCGCTCGATCGCGAATCGCTGCGCCCGACCGAGCGGAATCGACAGCGGCTCGCTGCCGTCGAGGACGTCTGGATCGCCGCCAGACGGCCGATCTCGCCCGGCGACGAGCATGTCCGAGAGCGCGCAGAGGTGCTCGACGATCGCCGGCGACAGGTCCTCGAGGAGCGGGAGGAGCTCGCGGCGGACGCGGACGCGGGTGAAACGGGGATCCCGGTTGCTGGGATCCTCTGCGAACGCCACTCGATGTCGGCCGAGGTGAGCCAGGATGTCTGCGCGGCGGGCCCGGAGCAGGGGGCGGATGAGCTCGATGCTCGCCGCCGAGCCCGGCGCCACGCCGCCGGACGCCGCGCCGGCGACGTCGGACGGGAGCGGGGCGCGCGGCGGCAGGACGGCGAGCCCACGCGGCCCCGCGCCCCGCAGCAGGCGCAAGAGCACCGTCTCGGCCCGGTCGTCCGCGGTGTGGCCGGTCGCGATCGCGCGGGCGCCGTGCGCCGCCGCGGCGGCTGCCAGCGCGGCAAACCGGGCGGCGCGCGCCCTGGCCTGGAGGTTCGCGCCGGGCGCCACGTTCACGCGGGTCTCGGCGTAAGGGACCCCGAGCTGCTCGGACAGGTCGCGCGCGATCTCGAGCTCGGCCGCGGCCGCGGCGCGGAGGCCGTGGTCGACGCCATGCGCGACCACCTCGTGGCCGATCCGCCGCCGGAGCAGCGAAAGGACGTGCAGCAGGGCGGTCGAGTCGGGGCCTCCGGAGCAGGCGCAGAGCACGACGTCGCCGCGAGCGAGCAGCCGCTCGTCCCGGATCAGCCGCTCGGCGAGGCGGAGCAGCGACGGGGGGTGCGACCGGCCCCGCCTGGGCGGCGGGGGAGGTCCAGCAGGAGGGCTCATCGCAGCTCGAACGCTTTGCAGAAGATGATCTCGTCGCGATCCTCGAGTGAGGTGCTCAGGTGCGGCGCGACCGGGTAGCCAAGCGAGCAACGAGGCCCGCGGCCAGGCGACCCGGCGCCCCCCTCGGGATCGGGGACCACCGGCTCGAACGAGGCGCAATCGGGGCAGGCGAACACGAGGCGATAGCGCCGCGCCTCTTCGCGGAGCCGATCGTCGAGGTGGTGAATCATCCCTGGCAGCGTAGCGCAAGCCGCCGGGCGACGGCGCCACGCGGCCGCTCGCGGCCCTCCGGCCGAGCTCGGCGGAGCAGCGCTCGGCGCGGCGAGCAGGCCGGCATGCCGGCGCGGATCAGCGCGCGTCAGCGCACGGATTTGCGGGCGCGGGAGAGCCGCACGATCGACTCGATATGGCTCGTCTGGGGAAAGAGCTCGACCGCCTCGATGTCCGTGATCTCGAAGCCACCGCGGAGGATCCCGCCGAGATCGCGCGCGAGGGTGGCCGGATCGCAGGAGACGTAGACGACCACGCGCGCGCTCGAGGCGGCGATCGCGCGCGCCGCGCCGGGAGCCCCGCTGCGCGGCGGATCCAGCACCACGACGTCGGTGCGCGCCGGGATCGGGTGCTGATCGGCGTCCGCCTCGATCGCCTTGCCGGCGAGGCCCCGAGCGGCGAGGTTCTGCCGCAGGCAAGCGACCGCTGCGGACGAGAGCTCGACGGCCGTGAAGGACGCGGGCCCCGGCGGGCCCGAGGCCGCGGCCCCGGCGGGCTCGGCGGCCGGGGAGGGTCGCTGCGCGCCGCGCGCGAGCAGCACGGAGAGCGTCCCGCTCCCGGCGAACAGCTCCAGGACGTGCGGCGGCCGGGTCGAGTCGAGGTGGGCGAGCTCGGCGGCGCGGCGGGCGAGGACGGCCGCCCCCTCCTCGGATGGCTGCCCGAACCCGCCCGGCGCGAGGAACAGCGGCAGGCCGTCCGCTCCCAGGATCGCGGGCCGCGGATCGCCGAACGACGCGGCCTCGCGCGCGCCGTCGAGCGTGACGCGGGCGCCGGCCCACTCCCCGCGCGCCGTGCGCTCGTCCAGCCGCTGCCATACGGCCGGCGGCAGCTGCCCACGCCACAGGACCTCGACCACCGGGCGGCTCGAGGCGCCCAGCGAGATCAGGACATCGCCCTCCCCCACGGCTCCATGGAGGACGCCGGGCAACTCGCCGGCGAGCGGCGCGATCGCGTCGACAAGCACCACGCAGCGATCGACCGCCGCCACCGCGTGCGTCCTCGGCGCGCGATACCCCACGCGCACCTCGCCGCGCTCCGCGCGCGCGAACAACCTCGCCCGCGACCGGTAGCCGAGCGAAAGGGGGGCCGGATGGACGCGGATCGGCGGCAGATCGGCCTCGGCGAGCGACGTCGCCCGCGCGATGGCTTGCCGGACGATCTGCTCGTGCGCGACCTGCTGCGCCTCGATACGGACGTGCATCCAGTCGCAGCCGCCGCAGGCGTCAGCGAAGCGGCACGGCGGAGCGACGCGGTCGGCGCTCGGCTCGACGACACCGAGGAGCCTGCCCCTCGCCGGGCGTGCGCTCCGGTCGAGCTCGACCTCGACAAGATCACCCGGCGCGGTCCCAGGGACGAAGACGACCTCGCCGGCGAGCCGACCGACCCCCGCGCCCCCAGCGGCCAGCGCCTCGATACGCAGCTGAGCTCGCTCGCCGGGGCGGTGCCGCGCCCTGACGCCGTTCGAGCGGCGGTGGACAGACTTCATCCCTTCATCGTAAGGCGCTGCAGGCCGATCCGGCCGGGGTGGACGACGGACGCTCGGTCGCGGACAGCGAGAGAGAGCGCGCGAAAGGCGCCCGCAGAGCTCCCCGGCACGCAGGAGCTCGACTGGCCCGTGGTGGTCGCGTCCGTCGAGGCGGGCGACGCAGGGACAGCGTCCACGCCCCTGGAGGGCGAGGACTGCGCGGCGTTCGTCTTCATGTAGATCAGCGCGCCGATACCGAGCACGCACAGCACGGTGAGGGTGATGACGGCGACGAGCACGAGCGTGTTCCTGCCGTTCCCCCTGGACGCCGCGTCCTGCGTGGCGGCCCAGATGGCCGCCGGATCCGGGCGCGGCAGGGAGAGCGCGGTCTCGATCTGCGACTGTGGAGGCTGCGCTGTCGCCGCGGACGCGAACAGCTGGGCCTGCCCCACGGTCATCGGCGCCTGGACCGCATGCGCCGGCGAGCTGACAGGGGGCGCATGGGCTGCGGCATGGCCCTGGCCATTGAAGGGAAGCGCGTACGGGACTGCGGCGTGCGCCGGCGACGGCGCGGCGACGGCCGGGGTCCTGGTCATCCGCGCGTGACGCGCAGGCTCGCTCGCGCCCTGCGGGACCGGCGGTGGATCCTGCGACGGGAGCGCGAGCGTGGACGCGAGCGGGTTGCCCAGCTCGCTGTCGAGGAGGCCTCCCTTGGGGAGGGGCGCGAGCTCGCCGGTGTCGAAGTCGCGCGGAGGGTACGGGCTCGAGGAGAGCGGAGGCGGAGCAGGATCGTGGCCGCCGGGCACGCGCGGTGGGCCCGGGTAGGCCGGCGAAAAGCCGGGGCGCGCCGTCGGCATGCCAGGGCGCACCGTGGCAATGCCGGACTGGACGCCGGCCTGGCGCGGCTGCGCTGGCGCCGGCTCGGGCACCATGCCGGCCGCCGGGCGCACCATCGGGCGCTCCCCATGAGGAAGGGAGCGCACCGGCTCGGCTTGCTCGCGCGTCGCGACCGTCGTCGGGACATCCTCATCGTCATCCATCAGCGATGAGGCGACCATCTGCCGATCGTCCACGTCCCTCGACGGCGGGCGCCCGACCGGCGCGATCCCGCTCGCCGGCGGAGCGTTGTGCCGAAGGATCTGCGGCGGCGTGAGGCGCTGCTGCGGCTCAGGCTCCCGACCGCGGCTGCGCAGCCCGACGCTGTCCGTGGCCGTCGTCGAGCTGCGCGAGCGCACCTGCTCGACGTTGATGGTGGACGTCACCTCGGCAGCCCACGCGAGGTGCGCCTCGCGCTTCTGGATGCGATCGACGAACACCTGCTGCACGAAGTGCGCGACCTCTTCGGAGCCAACGAAGACCCCGCTCCTCATCAGGAAATTCTGCAGCGCTCGCGAGAACTCACGCGCGGTCTGGAAGCGGTCTTGCTTGTGCTTGGCGAGCGCCTTCATGACCACGCTCTCCAGCTCGATCGGATAGTCGGGCACGATCGTGGACGGCGGCGGGACCACGCAGGCCTGCACCTTCTCGAGCGTGTCGAGATCCGTATCCATCCGGAAGAGGCGCTGGTTCGTCGTGAGCTCCCAGAGGACGACCCCGAGCGCGAACACGTCGGTCGTGCGATCGATCTCGTTGCCGCGCACCTGCTCGGGAGACATGTAGGCCAACTTGCCTTTGAGTGTTCCCGCGCGGGTGGACGACAGCCGGTCGGCCACCTTGGCGATCCCGAAATCCACGACCTTGGTGTAGCCGTCGTAGGTGAGGAACAGGTTGTGCGGCGTGACGTCTCGGTGCACCAGGCCGAGCAGCTGGCCGTTCTTTCCGCGCAGCTCGTGAGCGGCGTGGAGCCCCTCCGCGGCGTCGGAGCAGATGCGCGCAGCGAGCTCGGGCGAGATGCGCAGCCGGCGCTCCTCCGCGCGGCGCATCACCTCGCGGAGCGGCTCGCCGTGGAGGTACTCCATGGCGATCCAGTAGGTGTTGTCGTCCTTCCCGAGGTCGAAGACCTGCGCGACGTTGGCGTGGTTGATGCCAGCCGCGATGCGCGCCTCATCCAGGAACATGTCGACGAACTGATCGTCCTCGACCAGATGAGGGTGGATCCGCTTGATCGCGACCCACTTCTGGAAGCCGCCCGGGCCATCCATGCGAGCCAGGTGAACGCTCGCCATTCCGCCCACCCCGATCTCGTCGACCACACGGTAACGGCCCAGGAAGTAGGTCCCCTGCTGCTTCTCGGACTCCTTCGCGCGCGCTTCGAGCGATGAATGGGTCGACCCGGGGCTTGGCGGTCCGCCCATTCGCGATGCGGGTCGAGGCGGGGGTTGGGGCATGAGCGGTCACTACTTTACCGCGAGTTCGCGGCGCTTTGCCATGTCGTCTCGGCCAGGACACCTTCCAGATGGTCAACTTCAATCCACCGGGGCGCTGAAGGCGCCTGTCCCGACAGGTAGGACACCACCTGAAACCCAGGACGGAGTCGTGACGGGCTCAGGGGAACGGTTGCCCAGGTTGACCCCGCTCGAAGTAGAAGCGGAACCCCCCGGTGACCCGCGAGAGGAGCTCCCGAGGGATGGCGTCGGCTGGATGACCGAGCCCTGCGTCGCGCGGATCGCCGACCCAGACGTCGAACGTCGCGTCGGTGTACTTGTCGACCGCGTCCGTCTCGTTGGGATCGCCGCTGAACAGCGCCTGGAACTTGATGGTCCCATCGACGGCGTAGAGCACGATGTTCTGGTTGTGGCAGGACCGCTGGAGGTAAAGCGCCATGTGCACGAGCGGCGCGAGCCCCTCCGGCTTCGGCGTCGGCGGAGGCGAGCCCGGCAGCTCGACGCCGGGCGGGAGCCCGACGCTCAGGTCGACGTCGAGCTTGTTCACGGTCCCGTCCCCGCGGATGATGTCGACGTCGTCGATCAGGACCGCGAGCCCGTCCGAGATCTCCTGCAGGTCGCTCCCCCGCTGCACCCGGACCTGCAAGGTGGAGCGGTAGGGGACCGCGGCGAAGAAGTCCGGGTTCATGTCGTAGCTGTCGTCCCAGCAGCCGGCCGCGCGCAGCCGTTCGCTGACGACCTCGCCTTCCCCCTGCCCGAGCGAGCACCCGAGCGAGAGCGCGCAGGCGAGGGGCGCGAGCGCACGGGCCCTCATGACGCCGCCTGCGAGCGAAGGGCCGCCTTGATGCGGCCTCCCCCGAGGACGCGATCGCCCCGGTAGACCACGGCCATCTGCCCGGGGGAGACGGACCGCACCGGGCTCGCGAACCGCGCCACGAAGCTCTCCACGCCCGTCGCGGGGTCGCGACGCCGCTCGATGATGCCGGGCGCCGCCTCGTGCCGCGCGCGCACCCGCACCTCGGCCTCCAGGGGGAAGACCGCGTCGTCGCACCACACCGCGTCGTCGATCTCGGCGCCCGCGGCGTACAGATCGCCCTCGTCGCCGAGGTGCACCGCGCCGGACGCGGCGTCGAGGCCCACGACGAACGCGGGCCGGCCGAGCGAGACGCCGATGCCCTTGCGCTGGCCCACCGTGAAGCCGTGCACCCCGCCATGCGACCCGACCACGCGGCCGTCCCGATCGACGATGGGGCCGGGCCGGAGCCTGTCCGCGGCGCGGTCGGCCACGAACGGCGCGTAACGGCCGGAGGGGATGAAGCAGAGCTCCTGGCTCTCCCCCTTCTCGGCGCCCGGGAGCCCGCGGGCGATCGCCTCGGCGCGCACCTCGTCCTTGGTCGAGTCGCCGAGCGGGAAGAGGAGCCGCGACAGCTCGTCCGACCGGAGCATGTGCAGGAAATAGCTCTGATCCTTGTGCCGATCGCGGCCGCGGTAGAGGCGAGCGCAGCCCTCCTCCAGGACGACCCGCGCATAGTGGCCCGTCGCGACCCACGAGACCCCCAGCCGCTCCGCCAGCGGGAACAGCTCCCGGAGCTTGACCGAGCGGTTGCAGGCCACGCACGGGCTCGGCGTCTCACCCGCGAGGTAGGCCTCGACGAAGGGGTCGACGACGTGCTCGCGGAACAGGGCGCGGCGGTCGAACGTGTAGTGCGGGATCCCGAGGTGGTCGGCGACCCGGCGGGCGTCGTGCTGATCCTCGGGCGCGCAGCAGCGGCTCTTCACGCTGCCGTCGTCGGGGTAGTCCCAGAGGTGCAGCGTCACGCCGACGACCTCGTATCCAGCGTCGCAGAGGCGCGCCGCCGCGACGGACGAGTCGACTCCGCCGCTCATCGCGATGAAGACGCGTGCCCCCGAGGAGGCCCGCTCGCCGGGCCGCGCCGTACCGTCGGCCTCTCGGACCAGTGTTGCCATTTCCGTTCTTATAGCGTGGATTCCTCGCCGCGGCCGGACGCCGCGGGCGAACGCGCGCGGGAGGGATGCTCCGGCGAGCGCGCGCGGGAGGGACGCTGCGACGAGGGCTCGCGCGAGGAGCCAGGACGGCGGCGCGCCGGCGAATGAATGATCAGGCTGGCTCGCCGCCATTCACCCTTGGCCACCCCCGCAGGGCGCGTGTACCGTCTGCCTGATGCCGAGCGGGGTCGTGCTCGTGATCGAGGACGAGGAGTACATCGCGGACCTGCTCGCCACCGCGATCCGGGAGGCAGGTTACGAGGTCATCTTCTGCGCCACCGCGGAGGCCGGGCTCTCCACCGCCTGCACCCTGGAGCCCGAGTGCATCGTCTGCGACATCGGGCTGCCCGACCACGACGGCTACTGGGTCGCGCGCAACGTGCGCACCCAGCCGTCCCGGGTATCGGTCACCCCGTTCCTGTTCCTCTCCGCGCTCGACGACCAGGAGGCCCGCCTCGAAGGGTTCCACGTGGGCGCCGACGTCTACATGACCAAGCCGTTCCGGGTCGGCGAGGTCGTCGCGCAGATCGGGGCGCTCGTGCAGATGGCGTCACGCCTTCGCCAGCGGCGGGACAGCCTCATGTCCATCCCGGCCTCCGTCGATCAGACCGCGATCGAGGGAGATCTCAGCCAGATGTCCATCGCGACCGTCCTCACGGTCCTCGAGATGGAGCGGCGCTCGGGCGTGTTCGAGGTGAGCAGCAAGAAACGTCGGGCTCAGCTGGACATCGCCGAAGGGTGCATCGTCGAGGGGACCGTGGGAGGCACGCGCGCCTCGGCGCTCGCCGCGCTCCGCACCATGCTCAGCTGGAAGGTCGGACGGTTCGCGTTCGTGCCAGGCGTCCGCCCCCTGCCCGCGGAGCGGACATCCATCGCTGCGTACCTGCTCGAGGCGACCCGGCTCGAGGACGAGAGCGCCCGCGTCGAGCTGCCGTTCCCGCCGTCGCGACGCCGTCCGGAGCCCCGGAGCGCGACGACGGCGCTCGGCGGGCCGTCGTCCATTCTGGACGACGTCGCGCCGCCGTCGTCGCGCGTCGTGTCCGAGGAGCGCCTGCGCCGCGGTCCCACCCCTCTGCCACAGAGGGGCTCCGACCCCGGCGTGGCGATCTCCGATGGGCCGCCGTCGCTCGAGCTGAACTTCGAGTTCGAGCTGGTGACCCCGGCGGCGCCGCCGACGCTGCCCTCGCTGACCCGCAGGACGGCGAAGCCGTCGAGCCAGCGCGGCATGCGCGTGGAGGAGAGCGAGCCTCCGACGCTCCCGCGAAGCGGGAGCCTGACGCCGCCCTCGCGACCGTCCTCGCCAGGGCGCGAGCGGCAGAGCGCCGTGGACACGGGCGAGCTCTCCCGCGGGACCCTCGCTCCCCCGGAGACCCAGCCGGCAAGCGAAGAGGGCCCGCCGCGCGCGACCCCGATCCCCCCGAGACCGGCGCCGGCCAGGCCCCCCCGCCCTGACGCGAAGAAGCGCTGACGGCAGAAACGGGGACAGCGAGGAAACGGAAGCGCCGATCTACAGCGTCGGCTGCTGCTCCACCTCGCCCGGATCGTGATCGCGCAGGTAGCTCAGGTTGACCGCGTTCACGACGGCGTGCGCCAGGATCGGCCCGACGAGCGACCCGGTCGCCGCGAAGATGGCGCCGAGCCCCGCGCCCACGCCCACCGCCCAGCCGATCCACACCCAGCGGCTCGGACCGCGCATCTGGTGCATCAGCCCGAAGAGGATCGCGCTCAGCAGCACGCCGAGGAGCGGCGTCAGCAGCCCGCGGAAGAGCAGCTCCTCCCCCAGGCTCGAGAGGCCCGCGAGGAGCAGGATCTGGCCGAGCGAGAAGTCGCGCGCGACCGGGCGGAGCTCCGCGTGCAGGCGCCGGGCCCAGCTGAACCGGGCCACGGCGACGCGCGTCGTCACGATGACGCCGGCCGCCAGCGTGAGGCCGAGCGCGGCGCTCATCAGCAGCGCCGCCAGCGGCGGCAGCGCGAGCCACGGGCTCGGGTGGATCCACGGCCATCCATCCCGCAGCACCAGGCCCAGCGAGATCGCCAGCGCCGCGAGGACGAGATAGCCGGACGCCGCCTGCACCGTCGCGTCGGTTCGACCGGTCCGCGCCCATCGCGACGCCATGTCCCATCATGGCACGCCGAAAGAAGCCGGTGAAGCAGCGCCCGCCGTCAGGACCCCTGGCCGAGCGCCGGCAACCGGAGTACGTCGACGCCCATGCACGCGACCGTGGTCATCGCCCGCTCGGCCCCATCCGCGAGCGCGCCGTGAGCGACGCGTCGCCCGGCGCCGCCCGCTGCCGCGTGTGCGACGCGGCGCTCGCGCCGGAGGGCGATCGCTGCCCGCAGTGCGGCGCGGCCGCGCGCGCCGAGGCCTGCCCGCACTGCGGCGGCGTGACCGGCGTCTCGGCGCACCCCGAGCTGCGCTTCGCGTGCGACGCCTGCGGCGGCCCGCGCGTCCCCGTCACCGACGCCCGCGTCGAGCGATCCGGCCGCGAGGTGCCGCTGCTCCAGAAGGCGCGCGCGGCGGCCTCGGCGCGCTCGGTCTGGCGCGCCGCGGGCATCGCGGCCAGCGCGCTGCTCGGCTTCGAGCTGTTCCTGTTCGCCGTGCTGCTGCTCGTCCTCAACGCGAGCGTCGGGCTCTTCACCGCCGGCCTCCTCACCATGGCGCCCGTCGGCGCCTTCGCCCTCTGGGCGCTCCGGCGGACGAAGTCGCGGAGCCGGGACATCGCGCCCTCGCTCGACGCCGCCTGGGTCTCCGTCGCCTCCGACGTCGCCCGCCAGGCCGAGGGCCCGCTCACCGCCGGCGGGCTCGCCTCGACCCTCCGCATCGCCGAGTCCCAGGCCGAGGAGCTCCTCGCCCTGCTGGAGGTCAACGACGTCGTGCGCGGCGCGGTGAGCCCCGCGGGCGAGTTCGGCTATGCGCCGAAGCTGCGCGTCGGCGCGGCGCGCGACGAAGACCGGGGCGAGGCGGGGGCCGAGAGCGTGGCGCACGCCCTCGCCGCCGAAGAGGAAGCCTTCGCCGCCGAGCCCCTGACGCAACGGACCGCCCATGTCGACCCCGCGAAGCGCTGATCCCAAGCCGAAGCCGGGCCCGCCGCAACAGAAGGCCCGCGCGGGCCGGCCCGCGCCCCAGGAGCGCCGCGCCCTGACCCACATCGGCGGCGCGACGGTGCTCGAGGGCGACCCCGAGAGCGCCGCGAAGCTCGCCCACGCGCTCGACGTGGCCAGCTCGAGCACGGCGGAGGAAGCGGCGCGCGCGCACGTGCACGGCTTCCACAGCTACCCGGCCCGGATGCACCCGGACACCGCCCGCCGGCTGATCGAGGGCCTCTCGAGGCCGGGCGAGCGGGTGCTCGACCCCTTCTGCGGCAGCGGCACCGTCCTCGTCGAGGCCCGGCTCGCGGGCCGGGCGGCGATCGGCGTCGACGCGAACCCGCTGGCCGTGCGCCTCGCCCGCCTCAAGGTGCAGGGCAGCACCCCCGGCGAGCGCGAGCGGCTCGTCGCCGCCGCCCGCGAGGTCGCGGCCGCGGCCGATGAGCGCCGCAAGGCGCGCGCCGGGCCGAGCCGCCGGTACGGCCCCGAGGACGTCGCCCTGTTCGAGCCGCACGTGCTGCTCGAGCTCGACGGGCTCCGCGTCGGCCTCGACCGCCTCGCGGGCCACGGCGCCGACGCGCTCCGCGCCGATCTCGAGCTCGTCCTCTCCGCCATCCTGACGAAGCTCAGCCGCCGCACGTCCGACACGTCGGAGCACGAGCTGCCGCGGCGAATCGCCGCCGGTTATCCGGCGCGGCTCTTCATCCGCAAGGCGGAGGAGCTCGCCCAGCGCCTCGCCGAGGTCGCCGCGCCGCTCGAAGCGAGCCCGCCCGCGCTCGTCGAGGAGGGAGACGCGCGCGTGCTCCGCGGCGTCGAGGCCGGCTCCGTCCACCTCGCGATCACGTCACCGCCCTACCCGGGCGTGTACGACTACCTCGCCCACCACGAGGCGAGGCTGCGCTGGCTCCGGCTCCGCAGCGCCCGCTTCGAGCAGGACGAGATCGGGGCCCGCCGGCACCTCGACCCGCTCGGCCCCGAGGCCGGCCGCGCGCGCTGGCGCGACGAGCTCGGCGGCGTGCTCACCGCGCTCGCGCGCGTCCTGCGGAGCGGCGCGCCGCTCGTCCTGCTGATCGCCGACAGCGTGGTCGCCGGCGCGCCGGTCTACGCGGTCGACGTGGTCAGGGCCGCCGCGTCCGGCGCGCGCTTCGCGGTCCGCGCGGTCGCGTCGCAGCCGCGCCCCCACTTCCACCGCCCCACGGCGCGCGCCTTCCAGCGCCGCCCGCGCCACGAGCACGCCATCCTGCTGATCCGCGCCTGACCCGCCAGGCTCTCCCCGCGGCGCAGGCGCATGGCAGGGCGCCCCGCCGCGCATGAGCGACCGAAAATTGCCCCGCGGCGCGGGCTCATGGCAGGGTGCGCCGGCGTCGGGCAGCGCGCGAGGCGGCCAGCTCCGGCCTCCTGCGGCGCTCCGGCGCGCGCGACGATGGCGAGAGCTCACCTGGCACTTCTCCTCTCGGGCACCTTCGCCCTCGGCTGCGGCAAGGCAGGCGGCGATCCGGGGAAGGCCGACCTCGACAGCACGGGGGTCGACGCCTGCGACAGCTACCTGGCCGCGATGACCACCTGCGCCGGCAAGCTGCCCGCGGAGAGCAGGAAGAGCCACGAGGCCGCGATCCGGATCGCGCGCGACGTGCTCGAGGCCAAGGCGGAGGCCGACGACGAAGCGCTGAAGGGCGACGCGAGGGCGGAGGCGCGCGTCGCGCTCGCGGCCGCCTGCAAGCAGATGAGCGACGCGGTCCTGGACCGCGACGCCTGCGGCCGCTGAGCGCCGGAGAGCCGAGCGCCCGGGCGAGCGTGCACGCGGCGAGGCACGCGCGGCCGCCCGCCGCGCTTCACGCGAAGGCGGGCACCTCCGCCGGATACTGCTGCCGGAGGAACGAGGCCCACTGCGGCCGCCGCTCGGCGTGGAACACGTCGCCCGCGAGCATGCTGGTGATGAGCTTGCGCATCGTGGGCCGCTGGTTCGGCTCGAACAGCGTCTCCCGGAACTGGCCTTTGTAAAAGCCCTGAACGACCCCCAGGAAGAGATCCACGGCGTAGCGGATCTCCGCCTCGTAGGCCGCGAACGCGGCGCGCGAGGTGTCCCCGGCGTCGAGCGCGCGGTGGATGGCCGTGGCGGCCAGATCGGCGCCCTTGATGGCGAGGTGCGCGCCCGTCGAGAAGAGCGGATCGAGGAACCCGCCCGCGTCGCCCACGAAGAGCCATCCGTCTCCGGCGAGCTGGTCGATCCGGTACGAGAAATCGGCGAGCGCCCCCACCGGCCTGATGCGCCGCGCGCTCGCGAGGAACTCGCGCGCCCAGCCGCTCTGCGCGACGGTGCGATCGAAGAGCTCGTCGAGCCGCTCCCCCTTCGCCCGGCTGCGGATCCAGCTCGACGACACCACCGCGCCGACGCTCGTCACCTCGCCGCGGAACGGGATGAACCAGAACCACCCGTGCTCGAAGAGGACGATCTGGATGTCGCCCTGGTGGATCCCCGCCTCGCGGGGCACGCCCTCGTAGTGGGTGAACAGCGCGGTCTTGTCGAGCTCGGCCAGCTGCGCCTTCCGCCGCATCCTCGACGCGAGCAGCGTGTCCCGCCCCGTCGCGTCCACGATCACCGGCGCCCGGAGCTCGACGACGTCGCTCGAGTCGGCGCGCGCGGCCACGGCCTCCTCCGCCCCGGCGCCGTCGGGTCGAGCGCGGGGCCGCGCGCGCACCCCGACCGCGCGGGGGCCCTCGAACACCACCTCGACGGCCTCCCACGACTCGCGCACCTCCGCCCCGAGCTCCGCGGCGTGGCGGAGCAGCAGCTGGTCGAACGCGTCGCGCTGCACCTGGTAGGCGAACTCGAACCTCGGATCGAACGCGTCGGCGAAGCTGTACGTCCGCGTCCGCCCCGTCGACGAGCACAGGAACCGGGCGCCGTATTTGCGGAGGAAGCGCGCGTCCAGCTCCTCGTCCAGCCCGAGCCGCTCGAAGACCTCGCGGGACAGCGGCAGCAGCGACTCGCCGATGTGAAAGCGAGGGAACCTCTCCCGCTCGAGCACGAGGGCCCGGCGCCCGAGGCGGGCCAGCGATGCGGCGAGCGTCGACCCACCCGGCCCTCCGCCGAGGATGATTGCGTCCCAGCGATCCGTCATCGCTCGTCGTATAGTGCGTGCCGACGCTCGAGAAAATGCGCTCTCGGCGTCGCGCGCCAGGTAGGGAGGAGGGATCGGCGGTGCCCACGGTCGTGTTCGAGGACGGCGCGCTCGGCCCCGCCGTCACCGCGGAGGCGGGAGCCGGCAGGCTCATCGATGTCTGCGACGACGCGCGCGCTCCGATCGTGTTCTCGTGCCGCGACGCGCGCTGCGCCACGTGCCGCGTCGAGGTCGTCGAAGGGGAGCAGCTCCTCGAACCGCCCGCGCGCGGCGAGCGCGATCTGCTCGATCGCTTCGGCGCCCCGCCGCGGCTCCGGCTCGCGTGCCAGGCGGTGCTCCGCGCGGGCCCCGGGCTGGTCCGCTTGCGCGGGGTCGTCGGCCGCGAGGGCTGAGCGGCAGGGGGCCCGCGGCGAGCATCCCGCGCGCCCTCCGTCAGGCACCGCCGCAGCGCGCACGTCCCGACGCGGCGGAGCGCGCTCCGCCGCCCTCGCGATCGTCTGCCCCGGTCGTGCCCTTCCATTGGCGGCACAGGCGAACGGTGTTAAGGCAGGCCCCGTTCTGAAGCCCGGCTCCTCGGGGAGGAGAGCGAGATCAGGCGCCCCCCGGAGCTGCCCGCGCGCGGTGACGACGGGGCGCCGCTCGCCTGGGACGCGCACCGCGACACCTGCAGCCGCGGTCGCCCGTCGGGCGGAGATGGCAACACCGCGCGGAGGAGTGGACGAGACGTGACCAAAGCCAGGAAGCTGCGCGAACTCATGGCCCGCCCCGGGCCGATCGTCATCATCGGCGCGCACAATGGGCTGTCTGCAAAGATCGGTGAAGAGGCAGGGTTCGACGGGCTCTGGGCTTCCGGCTTCGAGATCTCCGCGAGCTACGCGGTGCCGGACGCGAACATCCTCACGATGGCGGAGAACCTCCAGGCCGCCAAGATGATGAACAGCACGTCGCTCCCGGTCATCGCGGACTGCGACAACGGCTACGGCAACGCCGTCAACGTCGTCCGCTGCGTCGAGGAGTACGAGGCGGCGGGCATCGCGGCGATCTGCATGGAAGACAACATCTTCCCGAAGCGCTGCAGCTTCTACGCCGGCGTGAAGCGCGAGCTCGCGGACGTCGAGGAGCACGCGCTCAAGGTCCGCGCGGCCAAGGCGACGCAGAAGGATCGCGACTTCGTGGTCATCGCGCGGACCGAGGCGCTCATCGCCGGCTGGGGGATGGAGGAGGCGCTCCGCCGCGGCCGCGCCTACGCGGACGCGGGCGCCGACATGGTCCTCATCCACTCGAAGAGCAAGGACCCGGACGAGGTGCTCTCCTTCGCCCGCGCGTGGGACCGCCCGAACACGCCGCTCGTCTGCGTGCCGACGATCTACCGCACGACGAGCGTCGACACGCTGCACAAGGCCGGCTTCAAGCTGATCATCTTCGCGAACCACGCGATCCGCTCGTCGATCAAGGCGATGACGGAGACGCTCCAGACGCTGAAGCGCGAGATGTACACCGGCAGCGTCGACGACAAGGTCGTGCCGCTCGAGCGCGTCTACCAGCTCGTGGGCGTCGACAAGATGAAGCAGGAGGAGTCGAGCTTCCTGCCCTCCGGCAGCCCGGGCGTCACCGCCGTCATCCTCGCCGCCGGCCAGAGCCAGGGGCTCCTGCCGCTCACGGAGGAGCTGCCGAAGCCGATGCTCGACCTGAAGGGCAAGAGCATCCTCGAGCGGCAGATCGACGTGCTCAACGCCTGCGGCGTCAAGGACGTCGCCGTCGTGCGCGGGTACAAGAAGGAGGCCATCAAGGTCCCGAACGCCCGCTTCTACGACAACGACGAGTACGCGACGACGAACGAGGTGTCCTCGCTCTTCCGCGCCTCCAAGGAGCTGAGCGGGCCGTTCCTCTTCCTCTACGGCGACATCGTGTTCGAGCGCGGCCACCTCGAGAAGCTCCTCAAGAGCCCGGCGGACATCTCGATCGTCGTCGACCGCGCGTACGCCGAGGGCCAGCGGCCCAAGGACGCGCGCGGCGTGCCCGACCTCGTGGCCCTGAAGGACGCGCAGGAGGCCGGCTACCGCTTCGTCGGCGCCGAGGCGCCGCACCGGGTGGCCCGCGTCGGCCGCGCGATCCCCGCGGGCGAGGCGCACGGCGAGTTCGTGGGCATGGCCATGTTCACCGCGAAGGGCGCGCGCCTGCTCACCGACTGCTACCACCAGCTGCAGGAGAGCCGCGCGAAGGGCGGCTTCCACGAGGCCGAGTCGCTCCGCAGCGCGAGCTTCACCGACCTGCTCCAGGAGCTCATCGACCGCGGCGCGGACGTGCAGGCGATCGACGTTTACAAGGGGTGGCTCGAGATCGACACGTTCGAGGACTACCGTCGCGCCTGGGCGCTCATCAAGGAGTGAGGCGATGTCCCACGGTTCCCACGGTTCAGGCAAATCGTACGCGCCCGAGTTCGTCGCCGCGCTCAAGGAGGCGGGCTTCGACTTCTTCGCGGGCGTGCCCTGCTCGCTGTTGAAGGGCCTTGTCTCGCTGCTCGACGCCGACGCGAGCGCCCGTTACATCTCGGCGACCCGCGAGGACAGCGCCATCGGGATGGCCTTCGGCGCCTGGCTCGGCGGCAGGCTGCCGATGGTCCTGATGCAGAACTCCGGGCTCGGCGTCTCCGTGAACGCGCTGGCCTCGCTCAGCACGATGTACGAGGTGCCCGCGCTGCTCGTCATCTCCTGGCGCGGCGAGGGCGGCAACGACGCCCCGGAGCACATCATGATGGGCGAGATCATGCTCCCCATCCTGGATCTGATGAAGATCCAGCACCGCGTCCTCCGCGCCGCCGAGCCGATGGGGCCCCAGGTGCAGTGGGCGAAGGACGTCATGCTCTCCACCAGGCAGCCGGCGGCGCTCATCGTGCCCGCGGGGGTGCTCGAATGAACAAGCTCGAAGCGCTGAAGGTGTTCACGGCGGCGGTCGGCAAGGACGACCTCGTGGTCTGCTGCAACGGCATGATCGGCCGCGAGCTCTACACGACGCAGGACCGGCCCTCGAACTTCTACATGATCGGCTCGATGGGGCTCGGCCTGTCGATCGGCCTGGGGCTCTCGCTCGCGCAGCCGCGCAAGCGGATCTTCGTGCTCGACGGCGACGGCAACGTCCTCATGGGCATGAACGCGCTCGCCAGCGTCGGCAGCGAGCGGCCGGCGAACCTCGTGCACGTCGTCCTCGACAACCGCTCCCACGCCTCGACGGGCGGGCAGCGGACGATCTCGGGCGACGTGAAGCTCGAGTCGGTCGCCAGCGCGGTCGGCTACCGCGCCACGCACCGCGCCGACTCCGTCGATTCCTTCGAGGCGTCGCTGCGCGTCGCGCTCGTGCAGCCGGGCCCGGTCATGGTCCTCGCCCTCGTCGACGGCGGCACCGTGAAGGGCATCGGCCGCGTCGCGGAGACGCCGCAGGAGCTCGCCTCCCGCTTCGCGGCCGAGGCGCGCCGATGAGGGCGATCCTGCTCGCCGCCGGCCGCGGCCGGCGCATCGGCCGGGACGCGCCCAAGTGCCTCATCTCCATCGAGGGCAAGACGCTGCTCGAGCGCCACCTCGTGAACCTCACCGAGAGCGGCGTCACCGATCTGACGATCGTCGTCGGCTTCCGGCACGAGATGATCGAGGACGCGCTCGCCTCGCTCCGCCCTTCGCTGAAGATCGAGCTCGTCAAGAACCCACGGTTCACCCACGGCAGCATCGTCTCGCTCCACGTCGCGGCCGACCGGCTGTCAGGCGGCGGGCTGTGGATGGACGCCGACGTGCTGTACCCCGCCGCGCTGCTGCGGCGCCTCGTGAGCTCGCCCCACGAGAACTGCCTGCTGGTCGACGCGAGCTCGGAGGAGAGCGGCGAAGAGATGATGGTCGGCGTCCGCGCCGGCCGCGTCCTCAAGATAGCGCGCCGCGTGGGCAAGGACTGGGACCTCGCCGGTGAAACCGTCGGCTTCGCCAAGGTCGGCCCGCAGGGCGGTCGCACGATGCAGCGCCTCCTGGAGGAGGAGGTCTCCGCCGGCCGCCTCGATCAGGAGTACGAGGCCGCGATGGACCGCGCTTTCCAGGAGGTGCCGTTCGGTATCGAGCGCGTCGATGACCTGCCCTGGACCGAGATCGACTTCGAAGAAGACGTGGAGAAGGCCCGCCGCCTGGCAAGCGCTCTCTAGAGCGGGCTCTGGCGGGGACTGCGCGGATCTGAGCTCGGCGGCGCAGGGCGCCGAGCTCAGGCGACGGCCAGCTTCGCGCGGCGGGATGCGCCGCGGAGGAACCAGCCGTTCAGCCCGATGACCGCGACGATCCAGACGACCCCGCCCGTCGCGAAGAAGACCTGACCCAGCCAGAGCTGGTTCAGGAGGAGCGTCAGCACCACCATCGACAGGAACGCGTCGCCGTTCGATATCGCCCAGAGCGCGCCGATGAGGCGCGTGAGCGGCGACGCCTCCTCCCGGATCAGCTGCTTTACCTGATCCGCGCTGGTCGAGGACCGGCTCCGCCGCGGGTCGAACCACTCGTGCTCGAACGCGAGGTGCCCCATGCGCCCGATGAAGACATCGAAATGGGCAAAGAACGAGGAGGAGGGGCCGAGCGCCTGGATCTTCCGGCGCAGCACGTCCGCCGTCTCGTCTGTGCCCGTCTCGAAGATCGAGCAGTACTTGAGCTTGAAGTAGTCCGCGGAGAAAGAGCGCAGCGCCCCCTGGAGCAGCGCGATCAGCAGGAGTGCGTTCGTGGACACGGTCGCGCTCCACGGGCCCTCCGGCGGCGGGTGAAGGTGAACGTGCCAGAAGATGCCGGCATAAAGAAAGACGACGCCCAGCCAGTCGGCCAGGCCGTCAATGGCGTGACCGGCGGGGCTCACCATCCTCTTCGCCCGCGCCAGCGCGCCGTCCACGCAGTCCAGGATGGAGCGGAGCTCGAACACGAGCGCCCCGGCGATGAGGTGCCTCGGATCATCGAACGTCACCAGGTAACCGGCCAGCGCGGCGAAGAGCGGCTGAACCAGCGTCACCTGGTTCGGCGTAACCGGCGTCCTCATCAGCGCCCGCACGATCCAGCGCGCGATCGGGTACCGATAGTAGCGATTGAGCGGGTCCTCCATCCGCATCTTCCAGCCGCCGGGCACACCGCCGGACTGGGCGGCAGGTGTCGAGCTCTCGGCAGCGGCGCGCGGTTCAGGCATGGGCGATCCCGGCCCGGACTCTAGGGCAGCCGCCCCCGGGGACCAACTGGATTGCGACCTCTCGATGGACATGGCGTGACAGATCGCTGCAAGCCCGCGTCCCGGCGCCACGCCGCGCTTTCCAGGGCGTATCCCGCGCCTCCGGCGACCAGCCGCGTAGTTGTTTGCGCTCCTGAAGCCCCACCGAGAACCGCGCTTCGCACCTCGCGTGCGGACGCGACAGGCACACTCGGGCGCTCCCTTCCTGGAAAATCACATTCTCTCGCCTGCGGCGCAGTGGCGTTGCGACGTTTGACGAGCGCGCGCGTCCGCTGGAGCCGGTCTGACATGGCCGCCGCGCCCCGCCGCGCGCTCCGGGGGGCGCCCTGCGAGAATGGCGGCGCGCCGGGGCTCCTCGGCGCTATGGTGCCGCGGTGGCAAGCAGGTCCTGGAGCGCGGCGCTCCTGCTCGTGGCCGCGGGGTGCACCGCGAGCGTGGGATCCATCGGGGCTGTCCTTGGGCGAGATAACGAGTCGCTGGCGCTCTACGTGCGCGACGTGCCGCCGGGCCTCGCCGCCGAGCGAGCGGGGCTGATCCCGGGCGACGAGATCATGATGATTGACGGCGTGTATGTCCGGGATCTCTCGTCGGCAGCGGTGCGCGATCGGCTCCGCGGCGCCGTCGGGAGCGCCGTCGAGCTCACCGTCGTCCGCGGGCGCGACGTGCGGCGCGTCCGGGTCGTGCGCACCGAGCTAAGGGCGCACGAGGGGCTCAAGCCCAGAGAGGAGCAGATCCTGCCTTGAAGCGGGGCCGGTGACCGCTCATTGCGCGGCGAGCGCCACGAGCTCGGCATAGTGCTTGTTCGCGTAGAAGGAGAGCACATCGACCGCGTCGCGCACCTCGCTCGGATCGAGGTCCTCGAGGCGGTACTCGACGCTGAGAATCACGTCGCCCTCCTCGTCGGCCGAGAGCTTGGCCATGTTGATCTCACGGTTCAGCTGGAGCAGGCGCCGCACGATCGCGTCGCCCTCTTCGAGCTCCATCGGGAGCCGCACGAACGGGATCACCGCGAAGACGACGAAGGGTGGCGCGAGCCGCACGAACAGCGGGAAGAGCCGCTCGGCCCCCTGGAAGTCGCTGCGCATGGTGTCGTTGGATACGACCTCCACAGCCCAGCCCTCGCGCTCGAGGCACGCCTTGATCTCGTCGAACATCATGCGCGGCATCATAACCTCTGACGGCGCGGCGCACTCGGGGCGAGCGCGCCGGCCGGGAGCGCGCCGGATCGACGGATCGACGGCCCGACGCCCCCCGCTCGCCCGGTCTCGCTTCCACCTCGCGTCCACACCGACGGCCCGGAGGCAGCTCGTCCGGCCGGCGCTTTTGTCCGCGGAAGGCCGCGGCTCGCGTTGACGGTGCCCCGCGCTCGAACTATGCGTAGAGGTCCGATTTCGAGTCCGCCGAAGGAGCGATTCATGCGCCGTTACCAGTTCACATCCGAGTCCGTCACCGAAGGACACCCCGACAAGGTGTGCGACCAGATCTCCGACGCCATTCTCGACGGGATCCTCGAGAAGGATCCGACGGCCCGCGTCGCGTGCGAGACCCTGGTGAAGACGGGGATGGCCGTCGTGGCCGGCGAGATCACCACCTCGGCGTGGGTCGACATGCCGGTCGTCGTGCGCAACACCATCAAGGACATCGGCTACACCGACGCCGCGATGGGCTTCGACTACGAGACGTGCGCGGTGCTCACGGCGATCGAGAAGCAGTCGCCCGACATCTCCCGCGGCGTCACCGAGGGCGAGGGCCTCTTCAAGGAGCAGGGGGCAGGCGACCAGGGGCTCATGTTCGGTTATGCGACGGACGAGACGTCGGAGCTGATGCCCTCCCCCATCAGCTATGCCCACCGCCTCGCCCGGAAGCTCGCCGATCTCCGCAAATCCAAGAAGCTCGACTGGCTGCGCCCCGACGGCAAGACCCAGGTCACGATCGAGTACGAAGACCAGACGCCCGTGCGCGTGAGCGCCGTCGTCGTGTCGACGCAGCACGGCCCCGAGGTCAAGCACAAGACGATCGTGGACGCGGTGCGGAGCCTGATCATCGAGAAGTGCATCCCGGCCAAGCTGATGGATAAGAGCACGAAGATCTACGTGAACCCCACCGGCCGCTTCGTGGTCGGCGGCCCCTTCGGCGACGCCGGCCTCACCGGCCGCAAGATCATCGTCGACACCTACGGCGGCATGGGCCGGCACGGCGGCGGCGCCTTCAGCGGCAAGGACCCGACGAAGGTCGACCGCTCCGCCTGCTACTACGCGCGCTACGTCGCGAAGAACGTCGTCGCGTCCAAGCTCGCGGCGCGCTGCGAGGTGCAGATCGCCTACGCCATCGGCGTCGCCCAGCCGGTCGGCGTCCACGTGAACACCTTCGGCACGGGCCGCGTAGGTGAGGACGTGCTCGAGAAGTACATCATGCAGAACTTCGACATGCGGCCGAAGGCGATCATCGAGCAGCTCGATCTGCTGAAGCCCATCTACCGAAAGACGGCCGCGTACGGCCACTTCGGGCGTGACGAGTTCACCTGGGAGAAGACGGACCGCGCGGCCAAGCTGGCCGAGGACCTGCTGCGCCCGACGCTCGCCGCTGTCCCCGCGGCCACGAACGGCTCCGGGAGCAAGAAGGAGCCGAAGCGCAAGGGCAAGAAGGAAGTGGGCGCCCAGGCCTGATCGTTCAGAGCGCTCCGCCCGCTGCGTGTGAGCGGGGCGAACCGTGGACGGCCCCTCGGAGAGGCCGAGAGCGCCGGCGCTGTGAAAGCGCCGGCGCTCTGCGTTTTGTCGCCACGACCCGCGTCTCCTGGAGCGCGCGTGACCATGGCGCCTGGGTCGGAGGGAGGGGCCACGATGTGGGCATTCACCTCACAAAAAAGCACCGGCCTTTGCCGGGATGGGCTGACTGCTGCGGCCGCTTCTGCTGATAAAATCATCGACGACTCCCGTATCGCCGGATCGACCGAACCTCCCTGGTTCCATGCGACCTCGAGGAGCACCGATGAGACCTTGGTTGAATTTCTTGAGCTTCATCACTGCGGCCGGGTGTCTGGGCACGGCCTGCACCGGGAACATCGGACCGGTAGGCGGCCTTGAGGTCGGGGAGGGCGGCGCCGCGAGCGCCTCCAGCACCGGCGCGATACCGGCCACGACAACAGCCGAAACGACGGCCGACGCGACGACCGTCGCCACGTCCGCGGGGGTGGGCGCGGGGGGCGCGGGCTGCAGCGGCTCGCCGGACGCCGACGACGACGGCGACGGCTTCACGGAGCTCGGCGGCGACTGCGACGATTGCAACGCGCTGATCAACCCGCGAGCGCTTGAGCTCCCGACGGTCGGAGGAGAAGGGGGAGCCTCGCCGGAGCCCGTGGACGACGACTGCGACGGCATCGCCGACAACGTGCCCGAGCCGTGCGACGACGGGATCCCGCTCGACGACCTGGATCCGCTCAACGCCGCGAGGGCCGTCGAGCTGTGCAAGATGTCGTCCGGGCCCGACGACTGGGGCGTTGTCTCCGCCGCCTGGGTCATGGTCGACGGCGCGCCGCCGCCGCAGGAAGCCGAGCTGCTCGCCAACTTCCATCTCGGGCACGGCATCCTCCCCAAGTTCGGCCCCAACGTCCCGCCGAGGGCGGGCACGCGGCTGCTCGCCCTCTCGAGCGGCACGGCGCGGACGCAGAACGACGAGGGGTTCGAGAGCCCGCAAGGCTTCGACAAGAAATACGAAGGTGATTTCCCCGAAGACTTCCCGAAGGACCCCCGCGGCTGTGACGATCTGGTGCTCGCGAAGCCGTCCGACCCGACCGCCGTCGAGATCACCCTCCGGGTCCCGTCGAACGTCCGCGGCTTCGCGTTCAACGTCAATTACGTCACGTTCGACTGGCCCGTCGTCTGCGACAGCTTCAACGACTACTTCGTCGCGTTCCTCTCACCGCGGCCGGCCAACCTCATCGATGGCCACATCCTGTTCGACAGCGAGCGGAACGCGATGAGCGTCAACAGCACCTTCATCGACGTCTGCGCCTGCGAGAGCGGCCCTCCCTGCGATCTCGACGGCAGGGTGTACGCGTGCACCCGCGGGATCCGGGAGCTGCTCGGGACGGGGTTCGAGGGCCGCGCAGGGACGAGCTGGCTGGTCACCTCGGCGCCCGTGGAGCCGAACACGGAGATCAAGATCCGGTGGGGCGCATACGACGCCGGAGACCATCAGCTCGATTCGACCGGGCTCGTCGACAACTGGCGGTGGCTCACCGACAAGGACGAGAGCGTGATCACGCTGCCCGATCCCCCTGCGCCGGCGCCGTAGGGCATATCGCGGCAGCGGCGGCGCGCCGGCGCGCGTCGAGAGGCGATGGCCCGCGCGCCGGGTGTTCAGGCCGCGATCGGCGCGTCCGAGGTCGCCGCGCCGATGCCGGCGAGCAGCTCCTTGTACCAGGCGGCCGCTCCCGCCGCGCGGCCCGGAAGCGCGCGGCTGCCCCAGAGGACCGAGAGCGTGCGCGTCGTCCCCGCGTGCGTCTTCGTCCGTTGCGCGTCCTTCACGGCGTTCGCGCACGGGCCGTCCGCGTCGAAGACGCAGAGGAGCCCCTCGAGGTCGATCTCCTGCCCCGAGGCGTTGAACACGTACCGGGAGCCGGCGGGCGCGACCTCGATGCGGAGCGGCGGGCGGGCGCGATCGAGATCGATCACGCTGATGGGCAGGCCCGTGTGCAGCGACACGGCGTTGCACGCGTCCACGGCCGCGTTGATGGGCGCGAGCGATCCCCCCTCGGCGGCGCGGATGAGGTACTCGGAGGCCGGCTTGCCCCGGCCTGTCGGCTTGTAGCCGCCGTGCCGGAGCAGATCGCGGACCGCCGACCGCACGGCGTCGTCCGAGCGGAACGGGGCCGAGGCCTTGTCGGACAGGAGGCCGCGGAGCGCGTCGTTCCCCTGCAGCTCGCCGAGCGGCGCGGGGAACGTCGTGACGAAGGCGGCGACTTCGAGCAGAGGATGCGCCGAGAGCGTGAGCACGCGGCGCACTCTACACGACGACAGCGCTCCTGGATGGATGCTCGTCATCTCACGCTCTCTCGGTCAATCCCGGGAGTGCGCAGGTCGACTCGATGGTGCCGTGAGCGACCCCGTCCCTCTGCGGCGCAGATCGACTACCCTGGCCGGCCGTGACGACGGACTCCACACGCCCGAAGCTGAGGTCGCCCGCCGAGCTCCGGCGCTCGACGGGCGCCGCGGCGCGGAGCCGCCCAGGAGGCGCCGCACCACCGCTCGCCGAGCGCGTGATCCCGTGGCTGCTCGGGGCCGTCGTCGCCGGGTCCGTGCTCGCCATCGGCGCTGTCCATACGCCGACGCTGGCCCTGGTGTCCGCGGTCGTGGCGATCGCCGCCGCGCTCTCGCTCCGCGCCAGCGCGCTCGCCGGCGAGCCGTCTCCCGTGAAGACGCTTCCGGCGCTCACGCTGCTCGGCTTGACCGCGTATACGCTGCTGCAGGCCGCGCCGCTGCCGCTCACGTGGCTCGAGCGGCTCTCGCCGGCGAGCGCCGACATCTGGTCGCGCTCCCTGATGCCGCTCGGCGAGGCGGCGCCGCGGTACGCCAGCGTCTCGCTCGACCCCGGCGCCACGCTGGTGGAGGCCCTGAAATGGCTGACCTATACCGGCGTCTTCCTCACGGCCGCGTTCGTCGGCGCGCGGCGCGGCGCGAAGCTCGGGATCACCCTGGTCTTCGGCAGCGCGTTCCTCGCCGCGCTCACGACGATCGCCCACGGGCTGCTCGGCGCGACGACCGTCTTCGGCCTGTATCAACCGCGGTTCTCGGTGGCGTCATGGCACGTCGGGCCGCTGCTCAACCCGAACAACCTCGCCGGTTACCTGAACCTCGGCATCCTCTCGGGGGTCGGGCTGCTGCTCACGAGCAGGCCGCTCCTGCCGCCCTGGGTCGCCGGCGTCGGGCTCACCGCGATCGTCGGGGTCGGCATCATCGCGTCGTCTCGCGGAGGGCTGCTCGTGCTGCCGCTCGGCCTCGCCCTCTTCGCGTTGCTCTCGCGGCGGCGGCGCGGCAGGCACCGCTCCGGCCCCCGCGGCCGGGGCGCGGCGGCCTGGCTGTTGAGCGTGGCCATCGGCGGCGGCGCGCTGCTGGCCGCGCTCGCCGCGACGAACCGCACGCTCGCGGAGATGGCGGACGACAACCTCGACAAGCTGTCGCTCTTTCGCTCGACGCTCCCGCTGCTCGCGGATCACTGGCTTTTCGGCATCGGGCGCGGCGCGTTCGAGACGGTGTTCCCGGCGTACCGGCAGTCGCCGGGGAACATCGTGTTCACGCACGCCGAGAACGTCGTGATCCAGTGGGCGGCCGAGTGGGGCGCTCCGGTCGCGGCGGCCTCGCTCGTCGCGCTCGGCGTCGCGTTTCGCCCGGGCAAGATCGCCTTGCGCGCGAGCACGGCGGCGCTGGGCGCCTGGGTCGGCTGCGCGGTGCTCGTCCTCCAGAACCTGTTCGACCTCGGGCTCGAGGTGCCAGGCGTCAGCATCGCGCTCGCGGCGACCCTGGGCTCGCTCTGGGGTGAGGCCCACGGCGAGCGGCCGCGGCACGAGGCCCCGGCGGGCGAGCCCGGCCCGGCGCGGTGGCGGCCGTGGCATGCGGCGGCTTGCGCCGTGGCCTCCGCGCTCGCGCTCGTCTCCCTGATGGTGCGCTTCGGCTGGCGCGACGTCGACCACGACCGCCGGTCGCTGCGCGCGCAGAGCGACGCCGGCGCGGCGAGCGGCGCCGGCTGGCCACGCTTCCGCGAGGAGCTCCGCGCGGCGATCCTCCGCCACCCCGCGGAGCCGTACTTCCCGCTGCTCGGCGCGGTCGCCGCGCTCCGGGGCAGCGGCGAGAGCCCCATCCCATGGCTCCAGCGCACGCTCGAGCGCTCACGCCGCCACGGGCGCGCCCACCTCCTGCTCGCGGAGGTGCTCGCGTCCCGCGGCGCCAAGGAGCAGGCGCTCCTGAGCCTGCGGCTCGCCGTGGAGGACGACCCCGGCGTGACCGACACGGCCGCGGTGCTCGCCCGGCAGTGGACCCACACGTGGGAGGAGCTGCTGCGGGCCGTGCCGGAAGGCAAGGCCGGGGTCGAGGTGCTCGAGCGCATGGCCACCGCGGGCGACCGCCGGGAAGAGGTCGACCTGCGCCTGCGCTGCGCGGAGGAGGCGATCGCGCGCGACCCCGCGCGGGTCGGAGCGCGCTGGGCCGCAGGCGACGCGCTGCTCGCGATGCTGGAGGTCCCGGGCTCCGCCCGCTGCGGCGGTGACGACGGGCGGAGGGCCGCCTGCGAGCGGGAGATCGAGGCGCACGCGGCGGCGGTGCAGGGCCTCGACGACGACTCGTTCTTCGCGGTCCAGCTGAGGGCGCGGCTCCTCCTCCTGGGCAAGAAGAGCGCGGAGGCGGAGCAGCTGCTCTCGGGGAGCTGCGAGCGGCTGGACAACCGGGCCGGCTGTCTTCGCCTGCGGGTCGTCGCGGCGGCGCAGATGGCCTCGTCCGAGAAGCTCCTCCCCGCGCTCCGCGAGCTGCTCTCCGCGTCGTGCACCACGCTCGCGGCGTGCGCGGCGACGTCGACCTGGGCCGGCGACCTGCTCGCGGCGCGGCAAGACCATCCGTCGGCCGTGACCTACTACGCGCGGGCAGCGCAGGACGAGCCGACCGAGGAGCGCCTCCTCAAGCTGGCGGACGCCGCCAGCCGCGCGGGCGCGCACATCGAGGCGTCGAAGGCGCTGGAGCGCCTGCTGCAGCGGCGCGGGGGGCAGGACCCTGCGCTGCGCAAGCGGGTCCTCGAGGAGAAGGCGAAGGCGCTGGCGCCTTCGCTCAGCCCGTAGGTAGATTGCGCACGATCGTGCCCCTCTTCGCCTTCCTCCCTCTCCTTCGAATCGCCCTGTGAAGCTGTCGTCGTTGCTGCGCGCTGGGATGCACGGCGGCGCCGGGGTCGCCTTCGCGGTCATCCTGCCTCGCGCCGTCTCGCTCGCGGCCCAGTGGGTGCTTGCGCTGTCGGCCGCCCCCGCGGCGCTCGCCGCGCTCGCCAACTACACGTCGCGCGGGATGGTCGTCGTCGCGCTGGTCTCCGCCGGCCTCGCGCCGACCCTCGCGCGCCGGGCGCGCGCCTTCGCGACCAGGGGGGGCCGCGCGCTCGTGGGCGGCGCCCTCGCGCTCGTCGCGGTGTTCGCCTTCAGCTGCACGCTCGCCCATGAGCTGACCACCGGGCTGGGCGGGACGGCGGGGTTGGTCACCGCGCTCTTCAGCGCGTGCTCGCTGCTCGCCGCCGCCTCGCCGAGCATCTGGCCGAGCTGGCAGCTCCGGGGGCGGTACCTGCACGCGCTCGCGGTGCTCCTCGTCTTCTCCCCGGGCGCGTCCATGCTGGCCGCGCTCGCGGGGCGCCCTGATGCCGTCGCCGTCGCGATCGGGATCGCCGGCGCCTCGCCTGCGCTGCTCCTCCTGCGCCCGACCCGGCTCCGGCGCGCCGCGCGTTACGCGATGCTCGTCGTCCGGCGCGCGGTCCCGTACTCCATCGCGAACTTCGCGACCGTCATCGTTTACCCGATCTCGCTCAGCGCCAACCTGAAGCTCATCGGCGATCATCGCGTGGGGCAGCAGGTGCTCTACTGGTCGTTCGCCGCGGTGCTGTCCCAGGCGTCGCAGGCGTTCGCCGCGCGCGCGGTCGCGGGCGCGAGCAGATCGGGAGACGAGGCGGCCTGGCAGGCGCGCGCCGTGCGCGCCTGGCTGCCTCCGGCCGCGCTGCTGTCGCTCCTCGGCGCGGCCATCTATGTGATCTTCACGGTCCGGATCCCCGGCCTGCCGCACTCGGGGGCCGCGCGCGACGCGATGACGATGACGATGCTGGTCTCTGCGGTGGCTCCGCTCGTCACGGACGCCATGTGCATTTACTTCTCCGGCCCAAGCTCGCGCCGCGTGCTCGCGGCGGGCAGCGTGCTGAGCAGCGCATGCGTGGCCGGATGGCTCCTGCTGGCGCCGGCGCCCCTGGTCCGCCATTTCGGTGTGTTCGGCCCTTCGGTGCTTGTCGGCGTGGCGCGCCTCGCCTTCGTGATCGACGCGCCTGTGCGGCGGTACACGCTCGGCGCACTGCTCCTGCTGATCGCGGCGTTCGCGCTCACGCTGGCGCTCGGCGGGGGTGTGAGCTTCTAACGCGCCGGCCGCACGTCGCGCGGCCAGCGCCCGCGAGGTGCCCTGATCGCGCGGCGGCCCGGCGGCGCGCTCGTCGTCCCGCGGGTCCTGCCGAGGGCGACGAGCGCCAGGGCGATAGCGCCGAGGCCGGCCGCCCACGAGGCCGGGCGCTGCCCCGGCGCCTCGGTGCACACGCAACCACGGCCGTAGAGGAGCGTGTCGTCCCATCCGGCCGCGCCGGCTCCGCCAGGACCTGCGCTGCCGGTGCCCCCTGCTCCGCCGCCGGCGCCTCCTGCTCCACCGCCGCCAGCGCCTCCCGCTCCACCGCCGCCAGCGCCTCCCGCTCCACCGCCGCCTCCCCCTTCGCCCTGCGGCATCCTCACGATCACGCCGTCCGACCCCCGGTCCGGCGAGAGCCCGGCGGCAGAGATCGCGCGCACGCCGACGTAGTACTTCGCCCCGTCGAGGAGCGGCAGCCCGCCGACCGAGGCTTCGACGACGTCGCCCACGTCCTGCCAAGCAGGCGAGCTCAGGTAATCGCCTTGCCCGCCCACGACCGTCACCTGATACGACGTCGCGCCCTCGACCTTCGACCACCTCATGTGGAGCGTGTCCCTGGTCTCGATCTCGTCGATGTCCTCGCCCTGCTCGCCGCTGCCCGGATCGACATCCCAGACGAACTCGGGCGCCGGCAGGATCTCGTGCCGCATGTTGTAGAGGTAGCCGTCTGCCACGCTCACGAGGATGTCGTCGTGTCCGTCACCGTCGGTGTCCGCGAGGCTCGGTGAGCCGACGGGGCTGCCGAAAGCATAAGACCACACGAGGCGCGCCGAGCACGCGTCGACCGCATAGAGGAAGCCGTTCGTGGAGCCGACGATGGCGGTCGGACCGGCGGACGCGCGCCCGGTCAGGTTCCCCGAGATCGCCACATCTCCGAGCTGGCCCATCGGGGCGCCCGCCTGTGCTGCGGCGTCCTCCGCGTCGAACGCGCCGTCGCCCGCGAGGACGATGAAGCTCGATTGCCCCCCGCTGGCGGCGTCCAGCACGGAGAACGTCAGCCGCGCCGGATTCATGAACGATCCCTCGACGAGGACGGTCTTGCCGTCGCAGCGCGCGATCGCGCCGTGCGGGTAGGGACGGATGTCCTGCGCGCCCTTCCACAGCGCTGCGCTCAGGTCGTGCGGCAGCGCCCGCGCGGGGGCATACCCCCCCTGCAGGGTCATCTCGAGCCGATGATCTCCCGACACATCGGCGAGGATGGGCATGAAATAGAGCAGCGTCTCCGGGTTCTCGCCGAGGGGGCTGCCGTTCCGACCCGAGAGCACCTTGGCCCTGTTGATCGCGACCGCCACGTCCTCCGCGCCGTCTCCGTTCCAGTCGGCGATCGCGACGGCCTGGGTGCCGGCGGAGGCGTCGATACGGTGTTTCCACCGCTCTCCGCCGCCCCCATCGATCGCGACGACCTCGGTGCGCAGGTTCGGATCCACCGTGACCGCCACGAGCTCGCGCGCGCCGTCTCCGTCGAGATCTCCGTGCAGCACGTCCCACGCGGGGGGCTTCTCGAGCGGAGTCTCGCTCGTTTGCCTGCCGTTCGCGTCGAGCGTCGCGACGGCGTACTTCACCGGGTCAGTGAGCGGGTGCAGCCGCCTGAAGCACGCGAGCGTCGCGGGCGAGCTCCCCTCGGCGGGGGCGATGGACGCGCCGAACGCGTCCCTCACGCGCCAGGCAGGCTTGGCCGGCGCCACATTGCTCGCGCCGTCGGACGCGACCCGGACGAGGTCGCCCCGGCTGTCGACGACCACGACGCTGGCGGCGGCGTCCTCCGGAGAGAACCTCGCAGCGAGCGGGGCGCGGCCGAAATTGACGAAGGCGCCCGGGCCTGTGTAGAAGCCGCCGACGCGCATCCCGGGCAGGACGTCGCGCCCCTCCCGCACGAGGTTCAAGGGCTCGAACGACGCGTCGAGCAGCGTGAGGAACCCATCGGCCCGGGAAACCACCAGCCGCGGCCACGACGGAGCGCTCGCGACGGGTAGCTCGAGCGCCGCGATGCCGCTTCCGGGCCCGACGGAGTAGACGGCCGCGACCGTCGCCCCGCCCCCCTGCATATCCACCGCGGTGAGCGCCACGGGCTCCGACGTCGACTCGAGCACGAGCTCGCCGCGTCCGTCGCCCGTGAGATCCGGAGTCACCAGCGAGAAGGAGAGGTTCGTCCTGCGGGATCTCGCCCAGTCGACCCGCGTGCGCACCCGCTCGCCGTCCAGCGACCAGAGCCGCTCCAGCGAGCCCCCGGCGGCGCGGCTGAACCGGTACGCCGACACGCGCTCTTCGCGCGACGTGACGATCCATTGCTCGGAGCCCGCGTCTCCCTGGACCGCGCCCTGCGCTATCGCGTCGGGAATGGTGGCGAGCACGGCGCCCGTGGCGGCATCGAGCACGAAGGACGTCCAGGCTTCGCCCACCTTGCCGCTCGCCAGCACCTCGAGCGCGCCGTCTCCGTCGAGATCCCACGCGAGGCGCGTCGGGGCGCGGGCGTCGCCGCCGTCATTGGGGCTGAGGGTCTTTCGCCAGACCACAGCGAGCGACGGGCTCTCGTCCGGCCTGTACGCGAGCAGGGTGACCTCGCGCGCGCCCTGGTTGCCGCGGACCCGATTCTGGAAGCAGAGCGCGTGCTGACCGGGGCTCGCCCGATCGCCCATGGTCACCGCCTCGCAGACGGCCCCGCCGAGATGGACGCCGATGCTGGCCGACTCCGCAAAGACGTCCCCCGAGCCCGAGACGAGGAATAGCTGGTCATAGGAGGACACGAGGAGATCGTCCGCGCCGTCTCCGTTCCAGTCGCCCACCGTGTCGATCGTCGCGTTGCAATGCACGCGCCGCGGAGGAGGAGGCAACCGCTCGACAGCGCCGAACCCCCCCGCGAAGCTGTAGATGACACCCGGGCTGTCCGTGCGCACGGTGCAACAGCCACACTCGTCCAGGAAGAGATCGAGATGACCGTCGCCGTTGAAATCGGCGAGGCGCGCGGCCCCGAGCGTTCCGAGCTCCGAGGCGTCCTCGCGCCACAGGATGCCTCCGCTCGATCCATCGATGACCGCCGCGCCCGCGCCGCTCAGCGCGACGATCTCGAGCCGCCCGTCTCCGTCGAGATCGTCGACGGAGTGCAGCGTCTGCAATCCCAGCGATGGGGTGCTCCAGCGGACGAATCCCAGCGGATCGGAGAGGACGACGCGGCCGCCGGACACAAAGAGCAGGTCGATATCGCCGTCCTGGTTCGTATCCCCTGCGAGCACCCGGCCTGTCCCGAGGACACCGCCGAGGTACGCCCGCCAGTAGGGCGCCGGCTTCACGATATTGCTCGTGGACGACGTGGCGCCCGTGCGCTGCGCGTCGTGACGGGCAGATGGCCAGTCGGCGGAGGCCGAGGCCGCATCGAGGAGGAGCGCAGAGCAAACCGCGCTCGCGACCGCGCCGCGCGCCATGAAGGACGATCGTTCCATTCTGACTGCCCGAGCGCGTTTTCCGCTTCCGGACGCGCGGCCGGAGTGTACTCCATCAGCGAGCGTCGCACCGCGCGAGAATGTGCCGCACCTCGCCTCCCCGACGCCAAGCCGACGCCAGGCGCGCCGCCAGGCCGCGCATTGTCACGACGCGCACATTGTGCCACATCGTCCCCCTGTCGAGAACCCCAGCTTGAATTTTGGAGACGCCGCGGGCACCTTACCCCTCCGCGCGGACCTCTACCCTCCACGAAGGCGCTTCGAAGGCGCTTCGAGCGCATGACTTATGGCCGACGATTCCAGAGCCCCCTCCACGACCGCTCTCCGCGACGACATCTCAAACGAGCGCGCGTTCGACCTCGTCGTCACCTGGCGAACGGTCAGCAAGCACTGGGCCATCGCGCTGACCACCCTGCTCCTGGTCGCCCTCAGCGTCACGTTCTATACGCTCGGCCAGAAGAAGATCTATCAATCCGCGGCGACGGTGCAGTTCGATCCGAACCCTCCTCGGCCGCTCGGCCGCGGGGTCGACACCGTGGTCGACATGGGCGCCGGCTCGTACTGGAATAACCGCGAGTACTATGAAACCCAGTACAAGGTCATCCGGTCCATCCGGGTGGCGCTGGCGGTCGTCGCCCAGCTCAACCTGCAGAACGATGCCTATTTTCTGAAGGACCTCCCGAAGGACGCGGCCTCGCCCGGGCCGATGTCCGTGACCCCGGAGGAGGCCGCGGAGATCCTGCGCGAGCGGCTCGTCGTCGAGCCGGTGAAGGACAGCCGCCTCGCGGTGATCCGCTACAACGACGCGGATCGCGAGCGGGCTCAGCGCATCCTCACCACGTTGATGGACATCTACATCGAGCAGAACCTCGATGACGCGCTCGCCTCGACGAACTCAGCGGTCGATTGGCTCCGGGCGCAGCTCGACAAGCTGAAGTACGATCTCGAGGCGAGCGAGACGTCGCTCCACGAATACAAGCTCAGCAAGAACATCCTCGACGTCGATTTCGAGGACAAGACGAACCTGCTGCGCGAGGAGATGAAGCAGATCAACGACGCTCTCACGTCCGTGCGCACGAAGCGTGAAGAGTTCGCGGCCCGGAGCCACGAGCTGTCGAAGCTCGATCCGAACACCCCGCTCGACCTCCCCGCCTCCGAGCTCATCCAGAGCCCGGTCCTCCAGATGCTGCGCGCGCGCCAGGAGGAGTGCGTCCGTGAGCGCGACGCGCTCATCGGCTCTGGCAAGGGCGAAAACCACCCCGACGTCCGCGCCGCGACCGAGCGGGTCGCCGCCAACAGGAGCGCGCTGGTCGCCGAGATCAAGAACGTTCAGGGCGCCGTCAACCGCGATCTCGCCATCGTGAAGCGCCAGGAGGGGGGCCTCGTGGGGCTGCTCGAGGACGCGAAGAAGCAGGCGTTCGAGCTGAACTCCCTCAAGATCGAGTACGATCGACTCCGCAGGACGAAGGACAACACAGAGAAGCTGTACCAGCTCGTCCTGGAGCGCACGAAGGAGAGCGATCTCCAGCGGATGCTGCGGGTGAACAACATCCACGTCCTCGATCGGCCGAACTTCCCGCTCACCGCCCTGCGGCCGCGCGTCGGCGTCAACATCGGGATAGGCATCCTCGCCGGGCTGCTCCTCGGGATCGGCGCTGCGCTGGCGCGAGCGATGCTCGATCGCACGCTGCGGACGCCGGATGAGGTCGAGCGGGAGCTCGGGCTGCCCTTCCTCGGCCTCCTCCCGGAGTTCGACAAGCGGGAACAGAAGGAAGCCCAGCGCCGCAGGGCGCGCCACCGCGGCAAGGCCGCGCCCCAGCTGGGCCGGCGCGAGCTCGTCGTGCACGATCAGCCGACGAGCGGGATCGCCGAGGCGGCGCGCGCGATCCGGACCAACCTGCTCTTCATGTCGCCCGACCGGCCTTACAAGACGCTCCTCATCGCCAGCGCCGGCCCCAGCGAGGGCAAGACGACCGTGTGCTGCTGCATCGCCGTCGCCATGGCGCAGGCCGGACAGAAGGTCGTCCTCATCGATTGCGACCTCCGCAAGCCGCGCATCCACCAGATCTTCGGCAAGAGCCCGGAGCTCGGCGTCACCAGCGCGCTTCTCGACGACTCCGTGGTGGACGACGAGAGCGCGCTCAAGACCGAGGTGGAGAACCTCTACGTCATCCCGGCAGGGCCGATCCCGCCGAACCCGGCGGAGCTCTTGCACAGCGAGCGCTTCCAGGCGCTGCTCCAGAAGCTCCAGAGCCGCTTCGACCGGGTCATCATCGACAGCCCGCCCATCGTGGCGGTCACCGACGGCGCCGTGCTGTCGACGCTGGTCGACGGCACGGTCCTCGTCGTGCGCGCCTCCGCGACGAGGCACGACTTCGCGCGCCATGGGATCCGCGCGCTGCTCGACGTCGGCGGCAAGACCGTGGGCGTCGTGCTGAACGCCGTCGATCTGAAGCGCCAAGAGTACGGGGTGTACCACTACTATGGCGACAGGAAGGACGGCTATTACCATGCGCCCTCCGAGCCGTCGCCCCCGGCCCCGACGGACGCTCCTGCACCCCCCTCGCCACCCCCCTCTCCACCCTCCTTGCCGAACTGAGGAGCGCCGCCGTTGCCCTCGCTGAGACTCCCCCGCGCGCGCGGCGCTGCGCGCGCCGCCGGCGCGGCGCCCGCGCGGCGGACGAAGACGCCCCTCGGCCGGGTCACCGCGACGCTCCTCGTCGGGACGCTGGCGGCCCTCGGCCCGATCCTCGAGGGAGCGCTCGGCGACGGCCGCGGATGGACGATCGGCCTCTTGCTCTTGCTGGCCGCCCCGTCGCTCGCCCGCGCCAGCGGCCCCCGGTTCCATCCGCTGGATCCGGAGACCTACATACCAGCCGCCTATTTCCTCAGCGTCGCCTACTCACCTATCCTGCGCCTCCTCATCTCCCGCGAGTTCTCCCTGTCGAGCCATGAGACGGCAGCCATGGAGGTGGCCTATGCCGGCGCGGTCGGGTGCGCCCTCGCCTGCACCGCGCTGAGCCGCCCCAAGGAAGCGCCCGACCTGCAGCGCCTTGTCCCGACGCACAGGCCCAAGGCGACGCTGGACCAGGACTGGGCCACGATCCTCGTCGGCATGGTGGGCCTGGGGCTCGTGGCCACATGGATCGCCACGATCGGCGTGGGGCGGTTCTTCTCGATGAACTACGCCTCCAATCACCTCGAGGCAGATGGCAAAGGGCTGCTCACCGGCGGCTGGCACCTCATCGGGGTGGCCGTCGTTTACCTCTTCCTCCGGGTCGTATCGCTCCGCAAGGCGGGGCTGACCGTGCCGAGGGTGGTCTCGCTCGCAGGGTTCTGCTTCTTCGTGAGCTTCCTGCTCAACACGATCATGGGCCGGCGGGGCCCCCTCGTCTGGACGATCCTCTCCGTCGCGCTCGCCGCGCATGCCTTCGGCATCCAGATCCGACGCGTGTGGCTGGCCATCGGCATGGTGGGCGTCCTCTTCTACGGCATCGTCGTGGAAGGCGCCCGCGCCGAGCAGGGCAGCGGGCTCGACGCGCAGATATCGTCGGCCAGCGCGTACCTCGATCGGATAGAGAACCCGCTGGAGATCGGAGAGCTCCAGCGCGTCTACGCCAACCTCGTCAGCGTCGTGAACGAGCAGCCGCCCATCATCAGCTACCCAGGCGAGAGCTGGGTGAACGCGTTCCTCATCCTGGTGCCCAAGCCGCTCTGGAGCGAGCGACCGCTCGGCCTCGCGCAGCGATATGCCATGTGGACGGCCCCCGACCTCGCGCGCCGCGGCGCCGGCTTCGCGATGGGCGCCGCCGCCGAAGGGTACCTGAACTTCGGGCTCGCCGGCACGGCCATCGAGATCGCGGTCTTCAGCGGGCTCTTCTTCATGATGCCGCTCCTCGTGGCCGGCGCGCGCGGCTCGCCCCTGCTCGCCCGCGCCGCGGCGGTGAACCTCGCCTCGTTCGCGTACAACCAGTTTCGCGGCGAGCTGACCGCGCTGCTCAAGATCACGGTGTCGCTGGCGATCGCGCTGCTCGCGGCGGTGGTGCTCACCTCGGTGGTCACGCACCTGCGGCGCGGGCTGGCCGCCCTCGGCCCGACACGCCGGAGATCCGGGCAGCGCCTGCGCGATCCGCGCCTCGGGCCCTCGTCGGCGCTGGGGCGGTAGCCGCGCCGACCGGGGTTGGCCGGCGCGAGGACAACGCGGGACCGCGCGCCCGCAAGCCGCAGGATGGACCGCGCGGCGCGCGGCGTCGGAACATGAAGAGCGGAGAAGCCAGGTCCCTATCGTCATGAGATTTCCCTTTCGTTTGAACCGTTCAGGCTGGCCGGCGCGCATGCTGCCTCGCAGGGTCTGCTTCCCGGACCCGCGGGCCCTCCTCCGGCCCGAGGAGATCACGTCGCCCGAGGTGTTCTCGGAGCGGATCTCCGTCCTCTTGCTGGGCGGCACCTACAAGACGACGCGGCCGGGCAGGCACCGGCAGAGCGACGCCCTCCTCGTGGGCGCGCTCCGCCAGAAGCGCCCCGTCGTCCTCGACGTCGGCGCCTCCGACGGGAGCACGGCGCTCGATCTGATCACCGCGCTCGGCGACGCCTTCGAGGCGTACTACGTGACGGACAGGGCGCTCTCGCTCCGGGTGCGCGCCGACGATCACGGGCGCGCGTTCTTCTATGATGCGGACGGCGCCTGCGTCCTCGCCGCCACCCCGCGCTTGCTGTTCTATCCCGCAGCGGGGGGCTCGCGCCGCTGGCCGCTCTGGGTGCTCCCCGGGTGGCGCGGCGCCATCCCGCCGTTCGACCCGGCCTATCCGGAGGTATCGCTCGTCCAGCCGCGGCTCCGCGAGATCGCGCGCCGTGACGCGCGCGTGCGCCTCAGGCCTCACGACATCTTCCAGCCGTGGGACGGCCCCGCGCCGACGGTCGTCAAGGCAGCGAACATCCTGAACCGCGCCTATTTCTCCGACGATCAGATCCGCCGAGCCGCGCGCAATTTCTGGCGCGCGCTCGCGCCTGACGGGCTGCTCCTTGTGATCGACAACCGCGACGCCGAGAAGGCCTCGCTCTTCGCGCGAACGGAGGGCGGCTTCGGGCACATCGACAGCATCCATGGCGGAACCGAGATCAAGGAGCTCATCCTGAGCTGCTGAAGCCCCTCGTTCATCGGCAGCAAAGCTCGCTTCCCACGCACGGACCTCCCTGAAGCCCTCATGCGCATCCTCTACGTCTCTCCCTACTTTCCCCCCGAGCCCGGGGCCCCCGCCGCGCGTGTCTCCGAGCTCGCCCGGGCCTGGCGGCGTGCCGGACACGAGGTCACGGTCCTGACGGGCATGCCGAACCACCCGACAGGGGTGATCCCGGCTGCCTATCGAGGTCGGCTCCGCGTGGAAGAGGACTTCCACGGGGTCCGGGTCCTCCGCACCTGGATCTACGCCGCCGCCAACCGGGGCAAGGTGCGCCGCTCGCTCGCGTATGGGTCCTTCGCCCTGTCTGCGCTCTCGCTCGCGCAGATCGGTTTACCGCAGGCCGACGTCCTCATCGCGACGAGCCCCCAGTTCCTCGCGGCCGTGGCCGGCTACGGGCTCTCCAGGCTCCGCGGGATGCCGTTCGTGTTCGAGGTGCGCGACCTCTGGCCCGAGTCGATCGTGGCCGTGGGCGCGCTGTCGGCCGGGCACGCGGTCGTGCGCGGGCTCACGCGCGTCGAGGAGCACCTCTACGAGGCGTCCGACGGGATCGTGGTCGTCACGCAGAGCTTCCGGGAGCGGCTCATCCAGCGAGGAGTCCCCGCCGACAAGATCGACGTCATCAGGAACGGCGTGGACCTCGGGCGCTTCACCCCCTCCTCGCGCGACACGCCGCTCCGGGAGAAGCTCGGCTTCGGCGACCGCCTCGTCGTGGCGTACGTGGGGACGCACGGCATGGCGCACGGCCTCTCCGCCGTGCTCGACGTGGCGAGCGGCCTGCGCGCGCGCGACGACATTCGCTTCCTGTTCGTCGGCGAGGGGGCGGAGCGGGCCAGCCTGGAGGCGCGCGCCCGGGAGCTCGGGCTCTCCAACGTGACGTTCCTCGGCGCCCTGCCGCGCGATGCGGTCACCGAGGTGTATGCGACCGCCGATATCTGCCTGGTTCCTCTGCGCAAGACCGAGCTCTTTCAGACGGTCATCCCGTCCAAGATCTTCGAGATCCTCGCCATGGAGCGGCCCATCGTGATCTCGGTCGACGGCGAAGCGCGGTCCATCGTCGAGGAGGCGAGCGCCGGCGTCGTCGCTCCCCCGGAAGACGTACAGGCCATGACCCGGGCGATCGTCGAGCTCGCCTCCGATCCAGAGCGGCGAAGGCGCATGGGGTCGGCAGGGCGGGCCTACGTGATGCGCTCGTTCGAGCGCGACATGCTCGCGCGCGAGTATGTCGATGTGCTGGAGCGCGTGCTCTGCCGCTCGCGCTCTCGTGAAGGCCAGAGCAGGAGCGAGCGATGAACCTCCCGCGGATCGCCCGCACCCTCGTCCAGCTCCATCCGCTGCAGGTCCTCGCCCGCCCGATCGCCCTCGGCCACCGCGCGCTCGGCGGGGGGCCGAGCGCGGCGCTGGCGCCTCGCCTCCGGCCGGGCTTTGCCCCGTCGAGCCCGCGGTTCGCGGCCTTCGCCGACGCCGAGAAGGAGCGCGGGCGCGCGCGGCTGGCCGCAATTCCCGAAGGGTCGCTCCTGCACGCCTACGAGCGCGCCTACGGCTATGAGCTCGGCGCCGAGCCGACCCTCCCCGCCCCGAGCGCGTGGGACGACCCGATCGCGTCACACCCGTTTCCCGCGTCGGTGCGCGCCCGCCGGCTCGCGGCGGCGGCGCGCCTCGGCCGCCCCGGGCTCTCTGCCGAGCTGGCGCGCGCGTGTCGGGCCATCGCGCTCGGCCTCGAGCTTCACCTGCTCGCCAATCACCTCCTGGAGAACGCGATAGGGCTCGTGTGCGGCGGCGCCGTGGCCCACGGGCCCGAGGCCGAGGCGTGGTGGCGGCTCGGCTCCGCGATCCTGGCGTGGCAGCTGCCGGAGCAGTTCCTCGCGGACGGCGGCCATTTCGAGCTCTCCGCGTCGTACCACCTCGCGCTGACGGCCGGGCTGCTCGAGGCCATCGAGCTCGCGCAGGCGG
The DNA here is from genome assembly GCF_051530205.1 of Sorangium sp. So ce327. Classification (NCBI taxonomy): domain Bacteria; kingdom Pseudomonadati; phylum Myxococcota; order Polyangiales; family Polyangiaceae; genus Sorangium; species Sorangium sp. So ce327. The sequence goes on from NZ_CP150330.1 coordinate 10,661,950, forward strand.
CCGGCCGCGAGGTACCCGAGCGCTGGAAGGCCACCGCGGAGAGGGCCCTGGAGTGGGCCGCCGCCGTGCGCGCGCCGGACGGCTCGTACCCGCTCTTCAACGATGCGTCGCTCGACGCCGCGCCGGAGCTCGACCACGTGCTCGCCCTCGGCGAGGAGCTCGGACTCTTCACGCCGGGCAGCGCCTCCGGTGGCGGGCAGGGAGCCCCCGGCGCGCCGCCGGACGACACGCCGTCGCTCGACCACCTCGCGGCCACCGGCTGGGTGATCCTGCGGTTCGGCGACCGGGCCTGGCTCGCGCTCGACGCGGGGATGGATGGAGCCCCCTATCAGCCCGGGCACGTGCACGCGGACGCGCTCACCTTCGAGCTATGGCTCCACGGAGAGCGCGCTGTCGTCGACTACGGGGTCTCCAGCTACAAGACCGACGGCGACCGGCAGACCACCCGCTCCACGCGCGCCCACAACACGGTGGAGCTCGGCGACATGGATTCGAGCGAGGTGTGGAGCGCCTTCCGCGTCGGCCGCCGGGCGCGCGCCGGGGTGCGCAGGCTCGAGCGCGCCTCGGCGCACGTCGCCGTCGAGGCTGAACACGACGGGTATCGCGCTCTCCCCGGAGCCCCCCGGCATCGCCGGACGGTGGAGCTGTCCGCTCGGGAGCTCGTGGTCCTCGACGACATCCTCGGCGGCAGGACGAGCGCCTGCTCCCGGCTCAGGCTCGACGAGGCCACCTTGCGACGCCAGGCCATCGAGATCGAGGGCATCCAGCTCACGCCCGAGCGGAGCCCGGGCGTATGGCACCCCTGCTTCCGGAAGCCCCAGGCAGCCACGGTGTTCTCCGGACGCGGCGACGTGCGCGACGCCTGGCGCAGCGGCTTTCGCATCCGCTTTTAGAGCGGGCGCGTCTTCGTGCGCTACTCGCGCACGAGGCTGCCTGTGAGCGTGATGCGAAAAGGCGCGAGGGCCTCGACCTTGTCGAGCACGAGGTGCAGCGCCAGCGCAGCCTGGTGGAGCCCGGGGATCAACACCGTATAGCTCGGGTGGTCGACCCCGGTAGCGAGCTTGTCGACGCGGAAGCCCGCGGCCTTCGCGAGGCGCTTCACGGCCCAGACCGTGTTCATGCGGAAGTACGTCGGGTACGGCTTGGCATTGCCGCTGCCGCTCGTCCCGCGCAGGAGCCCGACGTAGAGCGTATGAAACCAGTGCGGCGTGAGGTGGGTCGCGAGGCCCGAATAGGAGAGGAGGTTCGGCGCCGTGAACACGAACCGCCCCCCCGGCCGCAGCAGACGGTGCGCCTCGCGCAGCACCGCCTCGGGCCGCTCGAGGTGCTCGAGCAGGTGGTCCGCGGCGATCACGTCCGCGCAGCCGTCCGGCAGCGGGATCGACTCGCCGTACGCGCAGATATGCCGCTGCGCCGGGTTGCGCGCGAGCGCCGCCTCATCCGGATCGACCGCGTAGATGGTCTTGCCGTCGAGAGGCACCGTCGCGACCTTTCCGAACCACAGCGGCCCGCAGCCGAGGTGGATGATGTCCGTCGCCGGCGCGACCGCCTCGTCCACGATGCCCTGATAGACCTTCCAGTAATGCGCATGATCGCTGAAACGATAATAGAGCTCGTTCGTCTTGCAGTTGAGACCAACGATCTTGCGGGCAATATCCACGATATCTCCTCAATCAGTCCGGCAGCACGAACACATCAGCGCGGGATAGCGGCCCCTCACACCACCGAGAAGCGCCCATGCGGGCGCGAATCCCGAGCGCGCGGCGGCGGCCGGCGCAGCAGCAGGCGCTCTGCAGAGTCCACGACGAGCTGCAGCAGCATGTCGGCCTGCGGATTGACCGCGCACTCCTCGCTGTCCCAGCGGAAGCGCAGCTCGACGGTCTCGCCCTCGAGCTTGATCGGGAACACCGCGACCACCGCCTCGCGGAGCTGCTGCGGCGTCGCCGCGTCCTGCGCCCAGCTCCAGGGCTTCACGCGCGCGCTGCCGTTGGCCCCGGCGGAGCTCACCTCGAGCGCGACGAGCTTCGCCTCCTCGGCGAAGCGCTCGAGCACCGGGCGCAGCTTGTCCACGCCGCTCGCGGCCTCGATCTCCATCAGCGCCCACGGCACAGCGCGGCGCAGCGCCTCCACGGCGGCTTCGCGGGGGCGCCGGGGGTCCTGCGGCTGCGCCCCGAAGAGCGGGAGCGAGCCCGCCGTGCGCACCACGATGAAGAGCACCACGCTGCAGGCGACGAGGGCGAACCCGATCTCGAGCGAGCGACCGACATACGCCACCAGCGCGACCACGGTGAACAGCAGGCTGAGCCCATACAGGATCAGCACCGCGCTGCGATGCGAGTGGCCCTTGTCGAGCAGCTTGTGGTGGATGTGCGAACGATCGGCGGCGAAGATCGGCCGGCGAGCGACATAACGCCGCACCATCGCCGAGATCATGTCGAAGATCGGCAGGCCCAGCGCGAGCAGCGGCACCATGACGGCGAGCGCGGTGCCGCCCTTGTGCGTGCCCACGCCGAAGAGGGGGATCGCGGCCAGCATGAACCCAAGGAACATGCTCCCGGTGTCCCCCATGAAGATCGTCGCGGGGTGAAAGTTGTGAAACAGGAACCCCACGATCGCGCCCGCGAGCGTCGCCGCGAGCAGGCAGATCACCATGTTGCCGGGGTAGCCGCCGAGGTACGCGGTGATGAAGTTCGCGACGCAGGCGAAGAAGCCGACGCCCGCCGCGAGCCCGTCGAGCCCGTCGATCAGGTTGACCGCGTTGATGATGGCGACGAACCACGGAATCGTCACCAGGAACGAGAGCGGCCAGAACGATACATGCCCGAAGTACGGCAGCGTCACGCACTCGAGGCGGAGCCCGAAGGCCCAGGCGATCGACGCGACGAGGACCTGCGCGGCCAGCTTGTGCCGCGCGCGCATTCCCTTCGTATCGTCCCAGGCGCCGACCGCGGCGATCGCCAGCCCTCCAGCCAGCAGCCCCACCACCAGCGAGTGCTGCGAGAACCACATCAGCCCGATCTGCGTCCCCAGCGCGGCCAGGATGAACAGCGGCAGCACGAAACCCGCCACGATCGCGAGCCCGCCCAGGCGCGGGACGCACCGCGTATGTACGCGTCGCGCGGTCGGTTCATCCACTGCCCCCACCGTCACCGCCAAACGGCGCGCGAGCGGCGTCGCTGCCCACGAGAGCACCAGCGCCAGAATAACCGCCGTGAGCGTACTTACCATCGCTCGCTCCTCTGGAAATCCCGCACCCCTAAGGTGCGGCGCGGCGGGCGGCATTCATAGCTCATCACCATGGCGGACAGCCCGTTGTTGGTGCGCACCTAGTACCCCAAGTCAGCACACGGAACAACCCAGGAGCAGGCTTTGGAATCCGGCGAGGGTCTGGAACTTTCCTCCGTTGCTTACATTTTACAGTCACATTGTACAATTTTACCTGTGAGTGTTTACCGTGGTGCGTCGCCCTGATGACAATGTCGTTATGCCGGCCTCGGCCGTAGCAGGGTTTGCCGTGAAAGCGGAAACGCCTTCATCGAAACAGAGACGTGGCCTCGGCGGCCCTCCTCGTCCCCGCAGCGCTTGGAGCCCCTCGCGAGGCGCGTGGCGCTCCGAAGCAGCGCTGGATCCCGCGCCTGGTGTGCGCTTTCTGGCCCGAGACTCCATGGTGTGATGGAGTCGGGCCATCAGCTCTTTTCGGCGACGCAGAAGATGTACGGGGACGTGACGGCGTTCGGTCGGGGAGCCAGGCCGCGCGCGTCGAGCGCCCAGACGAGCTCAGCAACGGCGGAGGCAGCGCCGACCGCCGGTAGGCGGAGCCAGCGCGACCCGATGCTGCCCACGCCGAAGAGGCTGACGTCCAGCGGAAGGATGTAGTCGCTCCGCAGCACATGGAGGCCCGCGTCGCGATGCGCCTTCACCAGCGCCTCGCGGTCCAGCGGAACATGAACGTCGTAGGTGGGCCTGTCGGTGACCTTGGCCACCCACCCCACGAGCCCGCGCATGTTCGGGATCTCCGTGACGATGCGCCCGCCTGGGCGCAGGTAGCGCGCGCATGCGCGGAGGCAGCCCGCCGTGTCCTCGAAGTGCTCGACCACGCCGAGCGACACCACCGCGTCGAAGGCGCCCACGAAGCGCTCCGGCGGCTCGAACAGATCGGCGCACACGATCTCTCCAGGGATGCCTGCGCTCGCGAGGATGTCCCGCTCCTGCGCGCAGCCAATCTCGGTATAGTCGAGCCCGCTGACCTGAAAGCCAAACTCACGCGCGAGGTAGGGGAGCCAGGCGGAACGACCACAGCCGATCTCCAGCAGGCGTTGCCCCTTCGTGTCCATGCCCTCGAACGCGCGAACGAACTCCCGATGAAATGCCTGGCGCACGTATTGCCGAAACCCACGCGCGTGCGGATCCACCGGCTTTGGGAGCGACCGGTTCGACCACACTTGATTCCAATGCGCTTTTCCTGCCTTGTCTCCGGCCGACGAAGCCGCGTTGCTCATCACGTCCTCGCTAGGGCAGGGCCGCCGGCGGGGCGGATGCCTCGCGAAAGGAATCACGGTTTCCCAGCTCGGTCCAGGACAAATCTGGACGAATTGTCGCAGCGCGGCACCCCGGGCGCTCCCCGGCCGGGCGAAGCCAGCACGCCCGTGGCCATGCGGGCCCGCACGGGCCACGCGCGCCATGGAACCGGGCACGCACGGAGATGCGCCCGGTCACCCGGTCGAGCCGACCCGATCCTGCGGATCAGGCGCTCGGGTTATCCAGCTCGTAGTACTTGAGCTTCCTGTCGGACGCGATGATCCTGAACGGGTTCCCGGCGACGACGGAGTTGGACGGCACGTCCTTGTTCACGACGCTGTTGGCGCCGATGATCACGTTATCCCCGATGGTGATGTCGCCGAAGATGGCGCTCCCCGCTCCGACATAGACGTCGTTGCCCAGGCGTGGGACGCCCTGGCTGCCGAAGTTTCTCCCTATCGTGACGTTCTGGCAGATGAGGCAGTTGTCGCCGATGACCGTCCTCGTGTGGATCACGACCCCGAGCCCCCAGTAAGCGAGCCTGAAATTTGCCCCGATCGTGGCCGAGGAGGGGACGAAGACCGCGAACACGAACCTGTTCAACCACGTGATGAGCGTGGCGACGAAGGTCAGGTTGTTCCGATAAAAGAAGTTTCCCAGCCGATACAGCAGCACAGAAGGGTTCTTCATAGCGTCGACAACAGGTCTCTGAACTTGGTCACGGCATGACCCATCCTGTTGGTCTGCCTCACCCTCTCGAGCGAGCGCCGCGAGAACTCCTCCAGCAGCGCCGGCTCGCGGAGGACGGTCAGGACCGCCTCGGCGATCTGCCCCGGGCTCCCGACGTCCACGAGGAGCCCATTTCTCCCGGACACGACGAGATCGTTCACGGCCCCCACCCTGCTGGACACGACGGGGACCCCGAGGGCCATGACCTCCAGCAAGGCGTTCGGGAACCCTTCGCGGTGCGAGGTGAACACGCACAGATCGAAGGACGAGATGACCTCGTTCTTGTCCGTCGAGAGCCAGCCCATGTACTCGGTGTTCTCGAGCTGGTTCTCGGAGATGAACCTGCGCACGTCGTCCAGCTCGCTTCCGTCTCCGTAGATCTTGGCGCTGACCGAGGCGTTCGCCCGCTGCAAGAGGAGCATGGCCTCGAGGAAGTCGTAAATACCCTTCTGCCGCTCGATCCGGTTGAAATAGAGCAGCCTCAAGGGCCTGTCCATGGCTCGAGGGTATGCCTTGTGCTCCACGTCGCCGAAGCTGGAGTCGGGCAGCCAGTTCTCGATGACGACGAGTTTGTCCCCATATTTCTCGGGGACCAGGCTCTGGAAGAAGCTCCGCCAGGTTTCGCTCTGGCATATCACGACATCGCAGGATCTCACGACGGCGCTCAGGTACGACCGGTACAGCCTGCTCCTGGCGACGTTGTCGACGATCGGCCCCGAGCGAGGGAAGATGGCGACCTTCTTGCCGAGCAGCTTGCCGAGGAGCCCGATCGACCCCTTCTCGACGAAGCTCAGCCCCGAGCTCGAGAACAAGAGGACCGCATCCACCCTCGAGAAGAGCAGCGCCCTGACGCACCTCAGCACCCTCGGCGCGATCCTGTGCAGCCTGCGGCGCACCGATTGCACCCGGATGCTGTCGAGGGTGGAGTCGACGAGGAGGAAATCGAAATCGTCTTTCAGATCGCTCTCGATCAGAGAGCGACAAGCAAAGTACTGCCCACCCATCTTCCCGTCAGCCGGGGGATTGAACGAGCCCACGAACAGGATTCGTTTCTTGTCTGCCATCGCGTCGCTATCGTCGCGGAGGTGATACCATACCTGTCCGGCGATGGATGGCGGGAACGCCCGCTCGCCGAGCGCCGCGCCGACAGCGCCGGATCGTCACCGAACGGCCCGCGATCCCAGGAAAGCAGTCAGCCTGCCTCGGCACAGGGCGGTGGCGGCGGGCTCTGCAGGCGCGCCCTCCCGCCGCCCCGACCCGCCGCGGCGCGGACACCTCTCGCGGCCGCGGCCGGCGGCCCGGGACGTTGCTCCTCCGGCATCTCGAGCGGCCGCCGATTCCGCCTCCTTCCGCTGTTTCACGCTGGCCCCGTACGACCCGGTTGACAGTCTTGGCGCTCCGACCTACAAGGTCCCCAACCCTCACGCGCACGTAAGGGTCATGGTTTCAACCGAGCACGGTTTCGATCGCGACGGGCCGTTGACCACCCGATGACCACCCGCCACCACCTTCCGCTAGCCCACGAGCAAAGCATCGCGGGGCCCGTCACGTCCAGCACGTCCCGAACGGACGACCTGATGGGGGCTCTCGGTGGTGCCGAGGACGAGGAGCGCCTCCTTCAGGTGGGGGACATCGCCAAGGCAACCGGGAAAACCGTGCGGGCGATCCACCACTACGAAGAGGTGGGGTTGCTCACGCCGCACGCCCGCTCCAAGGGGCGCTACCGGCTCTACGATCACGCGGCCCTGACCCGCGTCCGGTGGATCGGCAAGCTCCACGACCTCGGCCTGTCGCTGAGCCAGATCCAGCAGATCGTCTCGACCTGGGAGTCGTCCCCCTCGGCCCCCGGCGCGATGGCGCAGATCCGCCACGTCTACCAGCAGAAGCTCGAAGAGGTGCGGGAGCAGGTCGCGCACCTCAAGACCCTCGAGCACGAGCTCGTGGCGAGCCTCGCCTACCTCGACACCTGCGAGGCGTGCGACCCGGCAGAGCTCGTCGCCGCCTGTACGAACTGTAACCTCCACGACAAGAGCACGGCTGAGCCCGAGCTCGTCGCCGGGATCCGCGGCAATGGGCATTGCCGCCACGGCTCGAATCACCGCTGAGCGAGAAACACCATGGCTATCCAGCTTCCGATCTACATGGACTACCACGCGACGACGCCCGTCGATCAGCGTGTCCTCGACGTGATGCTGCCGTATTTCAACGGCAAATTCGGCAACGCCGCGAGCCGGAGCCACGTCTTCGGCTGGACGGCCGAGGAGGCGGTCGGCCACGCTCGCGAGACGCTCGCCAGGTTCATCGGCGCCTCGAACCCGAAGGAGATCGTCTTCACCTCGGGCGCGACCGAGAGCGACAACATCGCCATCAAGGGGGTCGCCGAGTTCTACAAGGACAAGGGCAACCACATCATCACGAGCGTCATCGAGCACAAGGCGGTGCTCGACACCTGCAAGCGGCTCGAGAAGCAGGGCTACGAGGTCACCTACCTCAAGGTCGACAAGTACGGGATGGTCGACCCGGACGACGTCGCCCGGGCGATCACCGACAAGACGATCCTTGTCTCGATCATGCTGGCCAACAACGAGGTCGGCACGGTCCAGCCCATCGCCGAGATCGGAAAGATCACGAAATCGAAGGGCATCCTCCTCCACTCCGACGCGGTGCAGGGGGTCGGGAAGGTCCCGTTCAACGTCGAGCAGATGGGGGTCGACCTCGCGTCGGTGACGGCCCACAAGATCTACGGCCCGAAGGGCATCGGCTTCCTGTACGTGCGGAGGTCGAAGCCGCGCGTCCGCATCACCGCGCAGATGGACGGCGGCGGCCACGAGTTCGGCATGCGGTCCGGCACGCTCAACGTGCCCGGCATCGTCGGGTTCGCCAGGGCAGCCGAGATCCTCATGGAGGAGGGCGAGGCGGAGTCGGCGCGCATCCTGTCGCTGCGCGAGCGGCTCAGGAGCCGGCTCTGGAAGGAGCTCGACGCCATCCAGCTGAACGGCTCGCCCGATCGGCGGCTGCCGGGCAACCTCAACGTGTCGTTCAGCTTCGTCGAGGGCGAGGCCATGATGATGGCGATCAAGGACGTGGCGGTCTCGAGCGGCTCGGCGTGCACGAGCGCCAGCCTGGAGCCCTCCTACGTCCTCCACGCGATGGGCATCGGCGACGACCTCGCCCATTCGTCCATCCGGTTCGGGCTCGGGCGCTTCACCACCGAGGAGGAGGTCGACTACGTGGCTGACCTCGTGATCCGGAAGGTGAACAAGCTGCGTGACATGTCGCCCCTCTACGAGATGCACAAGGAGGGGATCGACCTGAACACCGTGCAGTGGGCGGCCCACTGACGAGCGGCGCGGGCGCCGCCGGCCCGACAGAGCAAGGTTTCGAGACGAAAGGAAACGGTCGAGGAGAGAGCCATGGCATACAGCGATAAGGTCATCGAGCACTACGAGAACCCCCACAACGTCGGCACGCTCGACAAGAATGATGAGCACGTCGGCACCGGGCTCGTCGGCGCTCCGGCCTGCGGCGACGTCATGCGCTTGCAGATCAAGGTCGGCGAGGGCGGCGTCATCGAGGACGCGAAGTTCAAGACGTTCGGCTGCGGGTCGGCCATCGCATCGTCGTCGCTCGCCACCGAGTGGCTGAAGGGCAAGACGATCGACGAGGCCGAGACGATCAAGAACAGCATGATCGCCGAGGAGCTCCACCTGCCTCCGGTGAAGATCCATTGCTCGGTCCTCGCCGAGGACGCGATCAAGAGCGCCATCGCCGATTTCCGCGCCAAGCAGCAGGCGAAGAAGGAGCTCGCGGGCGCGGCGCCTTCGGTCCCCGCCCCGGCCGCCGCGACGGCGAGCGCGGAGTAACAGCGCCGGGGCTTCGGGGCGGAGGCGGCCCACAGCACCGGAACCGGAACCGGAACCGGAGAAGGAACGACGCATGCAGAGCAGTGAGCAGACCACGACCAAGCCGGCGGACACCGGTCCGCACGCCGCGCCCACCACGACCGCTGACGCCGCGCCCGCGCGCAGCGACGGGGCCTCGGGCGAGGCGGAGGCGAAGCCGAAGCGGACGCTCTCGGTGAGCGACGCCGCGGTGCAGGCCATCCGGGCGCAGCTCGCCAAGCGCGGCACGCCCGAAGGCGCCATCCGGGTCGGGATCCGCGGCGGCGGCTGCTCCGGGTTCTCCTACGTCATCGAGTTCGAGGACAAGCCGCCCCGGTCCGGCGACCTCGTCCTGGAGTTCGCCGAGCCGGACAAGGCGACCGTGCGCGTCTTCTGCGACAAGAAGAGCATCCTCTACCTGGGCGGCTCGGTGCTCGACTGGGAGAAGACGCTCATGTACCAGGGCTTCAAGTTCAAGAACCCGCACGAGGCGACGCGCTGCGGCTGCGGGCACTCGTTCACGGTGGCCTGAGCCGCCGCTGGGAGCGCCCGCCCCGTCTCCAAGGCGCCTCCCCCCAGAGCACGCCATGACCGATCCCTTCGATACCCTGGGCGTCGAGCCGCGGTTCGACCTCGACCTGCGCGCCCTCGAGCAGCGCCACCGCGATCTCTCGCGCGCGCTCCACCCCGATCGCTACGCGGGCGCCCCCGCGGCCGAGCGCCGGCTCGCGCTCGGCCGCGCGATCGAGGCGAACGACGCCCTGCGCGTGCTCAGGGATCCGATCCGCCGGGCCGAGGCGCTGCTCCAGCGCGCCGGGGTCGCGCGGGGCGAGGAGGGCGAGCAGAAGGCCTCCCCCGCCCTGCTCATGGAGATGATGGAGTCGCGCGAAGAGCTCGCCGAGGCGGCGAAGGGGCGCGACCCCGCGCGGATCGTGCGGCTCGGCGAGGCGATGCTCGCGCGCGAGCAGGCGACCCTCACGGCGATCCAGGGCGCCTTCACCGCCGCAGGGGATGATCCGGAGCAGCTGCATGGCGTGCTCGCCTTGCTCAGCGAGCTCCGCTACATCCGGCGGTTCCTCGAAGAAGTGAGCGCCATCGAAGAAGAGCTCGCAGATTTGAAATGACCCTCCTCGAAATTTTCGACCCCAAGGCAAGGCCCAGCCCGATCGGCATCGATCTCGGGACGACGAACTCGCTCGTCGCCCGCGTGCGCGACGGCCGCCCGGTGGTCATCGACGACTGCAATGGAGAGCGGCTGGTGCCATCGGTCGTGCACTACGACGAGCGCGGCCGCGCGGTCGTGGGCGACAGCGCGCGGCGGCTCGCGCAGAGCCACCCCCGCGAGACCATCGTCAGCGTGAAGCGCTTCATGGGCCGCGGCGCGGACGATCCGGAGACGCGGCGGCTCGGGCCGTACGAGTTCGCGGAGCCGAAGGGCCCCGAGGACGCGAAGAGCGTGCGCTTCAAGGTGCGGGACGCGGTCGTGACGCCCGTCGAGGTGTCAGCGGAGATCTTGAGGGAGCTCCGCACCTCGGCGGAGCGCGAGCTCCGCTCCGTGGGCGGCGCGGTGATCACGGTGCCGGCGTACTTCGACGACGCCCAGCGACAGGCGACCAAGGACGCCGGCCGGCTGGCCGGGCTGGAGGTGCTGCGCCTGCTCAACGAGCCGACCGCCGCGGCGCTCGCGTACGGGCTCGACAAGCAGCAGAACGGCCTGTTCGCCGTGTACGACCTCGGCGGCGGGACGTTCGACGTCACCGTCCTCCTGCTCGACAACGGGGTCTTCCAGGTGAAGTCCACGGGGGGCGACAGCTCGCTCGGCGGCGACGACATGGACAGGGCGCTCGCGGAGCGGCTGCTCGAGGAGATGGGCGCGACGCGGCGCACGCCCGAGGTGGTGCGGCTCGCGCTCGACACCGCCCGCAGCATCAAGCACGCGCTGACCGACGCGACGCAGATCGAGATCGAGCTGCCCGTGCAGGCGGCCGAGGCGACCGGCGGCCCGGCGTCGAAGCTGGTCACCGTGACCCGCGACGAGCTGAACGCGCTCATCACGCCGCTCCTGGACCGCACGGGCGTCGCGTGCCGCCGCGCGCTCCGCGACGCGGGCGTCCAGGCCGCGGACATCGACGGCGTGATCCTCGTGGGCGGCGCGACGCGCGTGCCCCACGTGCGCGACTACGTGGCGCGCCTCTTCGGCAAGGAGCCGCTCAAGGACATCGATCCGGAGGAGGTCGTCGCGCTGGGCGCCGCCATCCAGGCCGACATCCTGGCCGGCTCGATGGATCGCGCGGACGAGGTGCTCCTGCTCGACGTGCTGCCGCTGTCGCTCGGCATCGAGACGATGGGCGGCGTCGCCGAGAAGATCCTGCCGAGGAACACGACGATCCCGGCGGGGGCGCGGCAGACCTTCACGACCTACGCGGACCACCAGACCGGGTTCGATCTGCACATCGTGCAGGGCGAGCGGGAGCTCGCCGCCGACTGCCGTTCGCTCGCGCGCTTCGTGCTCAAGGGGATCCCGCCGATGCCCGCGGGCATGGCGCGGCTCGAGGTGACGTTCCGCGTGGACGCCGATGGCTTGCTCGGCGTGACCGCGCGCGAGCAGACGACGGGGGTCGAGCAGAAGGTCGAGGTCAAGCCGAGCTACGGGCTGACCGACGAGGAGGTCGAGGACATGCTCCTCGCGGCGCTGGACCACGGCGAGGAGGACCTTCTCAAGCGCCGGCTCGTCGAGGCGCGGGTCGAGGGCGAGCGCGTGGCGATGGCGACGCGCAAGGCGCTCTCCGCGGACGCCGATCTGCTCGAGCCCGGCGAGCGCGAGGCGATCGAGGGCGCGCTGAAGGGCCTCGACGCGGCGATCCGCGGGGACAAGCCGGGGCTGATCCTGGCGCGCACGGAGGCGCTCGACGAGGCGACGCACGGGTGGGCGGGGCGGCGGATGGACCGCGCCGTGGCCAGGGCGATCGCGGGCAAGCAGGTCGAGGACGTCGAGGCGAAGGTCGCCGCGGCGAAGGGCGTGGACGCGCACCTGGCCGAGCACGGCGGGGACGACGCGAGCCACACGCAGGTCGAGGCGGGCGGCGCTGGCGCGGCGAAGGCCGGCGTCGAGGCGAGGAGGAGCTGATGGCCAAGGTCCGATTTCTGGCGCACGGACGCGCGTGGGAGGTCGAGGCCCCGGTGGGCTCGTCCGTCCTCCAGGCGTCGAAGTCCGTGGGCGCGCCCGAGGGCGACGCGTGCGGCGGCGTCTGCGCGTGCTCCACCTGCCACGTCTACGTCACGAAGGGGCGCGAGCTCCTCAGCGAGGCCGAGGAGGACGAGGAGGACATCCTCGACAAGGCCTTCGACGTCCGGTCGACGAGCCGCCTCGGCTGTCAGGCGAAGATCTTGAAAGACGGCGATATCGAGGCGGAGATCTCCCGCGAGAGCCTCGACGCTTTCTACAACGAGCACCCGAACGTGAAGGATCCGCGCAAGGGCTGAGCCCCCGGCGCGCGCCGACCAGCGCGATCAACCCGCAACGACGGCAGGGACGGCTACGGCGGCGGCCTCACCTTCGCGGTCGCCGGCTTCGGCTCGCGCTGCGAGGGCGGCGGGCGGCGGAGCTTGTCCAGCTCGGTGCTCGCCTCGGTGGCGATGCGCCGGGCGATGTGGGCGAAGGCCGAGGCGGCCTCCCTGGCCGGCGGCGTCGAGACGATCGCGACGAGGTGCTGCGCGGCCGTCTTCCTGCCGATGGGGACGAGGAAGAAGGTCAGGGCGGCGAGGAGGAAGACGACGCCGTTCGTGAGGCGCTTGAAGAACTCGCCGACCACAGGCGCCAACCGTAGATGGAGCGATCGGCCGGGGCCCAGTTCTCGGGAGCCTTTCGCCCTTCCAGCCGGAGGCGATCACCCGCTCGCCCATGCTCGCGACCACGAGGACGGCGTCGAGGAGTTCGAGGAGGCCGCGAAGGAGGCGAAGGACGCCGGCGTGAAGCGCTTCGCCGCCACGGGGCTGCCGCTGCTCCGGGAGCACCTCGCGACGGCGAGACAGGCCTATGACAAGGTGAAGTAGACGTGGCGGCGCGAGCGCGCCGGCCCTGCGCGGCGTGGCCGGCGCACGGCGGCCGGCGCGCTCAGGCGACGACGCGCGCCGCGCGCTCGGGCCTCGCCGCCGGCGGCGGGGTCGTCCTCGACCTCGCCGCGCCGCGGACGGGCGCGAGCTTGCCCCGGAGCTTCTGGTACGCGGCCGTGTCGACGGGCTCGCCCCGGACCCAGGTGCGGATGAACGGCGCCACCCCGGACTCCCAGGCGGCGCCGAGGCGGAGCGCGAGGAACTCGCCGTAGAGCGCGGTGAAGAGCGTCTCGAGCTCCTCGATGAGGTACATGCGCTCGTAGAACTGCTCGTCCGCGGCGTCCTTGACGACGCTCGGGATCTTCACGCCCGAGAGCGAGAACGCGTCGGCGTTGAACAGGAAGGCATACTCGAGCTCTCCGCGCGTGACGCGGACGCGCGCGTGCGACGGGAGCTTGCCCTGGCGCAGCGCCTCGTGGGCCTCGGGGGCGCTGCTCGGCGCCGCGCCCTTGAGCCGGCTCTGCTCCTTCTCCTGGACGAGCGTGATCTGCCCCTCGAGCCAGAGCTCGCAGACGCCGAGGGCGTCCAGGGAGAAGCGGCCCTCAAAGAGCTCGCTCTCGAACCAGAGCCAGACAAGGAATTCGCGGCCGACGAACCGGCGCTGCTCGATCAGCTCAGCGAGGCTCACAGGGCACCTCGAAGGGTGGATTCAGCGTGGAAGACCGTGGGCTTGAGCAGCTCGAAGGCGGCCAGCTGCTCGGCCGACAAGCCGAGCTCACGGGCGGCCGTGTACGGGCTCTCCGGCACGAGATCGAGCTCGAAGGTCTCTTCGAAGAGCTCCGAGAGCCCCTCGTGCGCGCGCGGCGACTGGTTCCAGAACCGGACGACGCCGGCCTCCAGGTTCCAGGACAGATCCACGACCTTCATCACCGGCATGAGCTGCGCGCGGAGCTTCCTCGACACGACGGCACGGAGCTCCTCCTTCTCGCGCCGCCCGAGCTTCTCGCGCCCTCGCTTCGCGAGGTGCTCCCGCTCCGCCTCGGCGAAATGCGCCTTGAAGAGCGCCGAGGGCACCTGCCAGCGATCGGTCCTGAGGCCGAGGTTGATGTACGAGTTGAAGAAGATCTTGCCGTGATCGAGCTCGCAATCGAGCGGATTCTCGATGGAGCACCACCCGGCGCGCTGCTCCGCGTCCTCTTCGACCGTGAGCGGCCGGAACGCGCGGAGCTGGATTCGCTCGACGAACCTGTCGCGGAACCCCTCGGTGAGCTCGCCGCGGACATAGAACTTCGAGAATGAGATGGATCCTTTGAGTGCGCCCAAATGATCGTCCTTTCGTCTCGTGAAGGCGCAGGAGGTAGCCGAGCGGATCCAGGGGGTCAAAAAACCGGACGGGGCGGCGCGGCCATCGGGCGGAGAACGACGACGAACGGCGACGAACGGCGATCGCCACGGCCGCCAGGCGGGCTGGGCAGTGGGGCGCGGTCAGAGCGGCTGGACCAGCGGCGGGCGCAGCCAGCGGCCCGAGAACGGGCCAGTGAGGTAAAAGCGATAGCGAAGGAAATACGGCTCTTCGTCGGGCCCACAGAAGACGACGGTGGATCGCAGGAAGCGGCCGAAGACGTCGTCGCCGGGCTCCGCAGATGGCCTGTGGCCGATGGCCGGCGCGGGCACCGCAGGAAAGCGGGGCGGCGCGCCCTCCGAGAACCCGCGCGGCACGTCGCACGGCGCGGGCGGAAGAGGCACGCGCGCCGCGCCGCCGCCCGGGTCCGGGGCGCCCGCCTCCTCGGGCGGGACGTCGGTGGCAGCCGCGACGCAGCCCGCCGCGGCGCTCCCCCACGAGGAGAGGAGAACCAGCACACACCACGCGCCGACGCTCGCCCTGGGCACCGTCCTGCCTCCGTCCGAGAAGCGCGAGGTCCGCGGAGCGCCGGCGGTCGTGGCCGGCACACCGCGCCTGCGCGAACGCCGGAGGAGCAACGGCGGTGCCGCGCCGCCCGCGAAGCAGGGGCGCACCAGGCGCCCTCGGGGAGAGCGACGGCGGCGGGCGCGCTCGTGGGACGGACGGTCAGACGTTGAAGAGGAAGTGCGCGACGTCGGCGTCCTGGAAGACGTACGTCTTGCCCTCGACGCGCAGCTTGCCTGCCGCGCGGATGGCGGCCTCGGTCCTGTGCTCGACGAGGTCGTCCACCCTGTAGACCTCCGCCCGGATGAAGCCCTTCTCGAAATCGCTGTGGATGACCCCCGCGGCCTGCGGGGCCGTGCAGCCGATCGGGATCGTCCAGGCGCGGATCTCCTTGGGACCGGCCGTGTAGTAGCTCTGGAGGCCGAGCAGCCGGTAGGCCTCGCGCGCGAGCGTCGAGAGCGCCGGCTCCTTCATGCCGAGGCTCTCGAGCATCTCCTTGCGCTCGTCGGGCGCGAGCTCGTTCAGCTCCGCCTCGAGCTTGCTGCAGACCGGCACGACGCCGCTGCCCTCGGAGGCGGCGCGCTCGCGCACCTTCGCCGCGAGCGGGCCCGTGCCGGAGACGTCGGACTCGTCGACGTTCGCCACGTAGAGGACCTTCTTCGCCGTGATCAGGCCGAACGTCTTCACGACCTTCCGCTGCTCGTCGTCGAAGGAGAGCCCGCGGACGGGCTTGCCGGCCTGGAGCGCCTCGAGGCACTTCTCCATGAGCGCGATCTTCGGGAGGAGCTCCTTGTCGCCCTTGGCCTGCTTCCGCGTGCGCTCCAGCATCCCCTCGAGGGATCCGAGGTCGGCCAGCATCAGCTCCGTCTCGATGGTGTCGATGTCGCGGAGCGGGTCGACCCCGCCGTCGACGTGCACGACGTCGGCGAGCGTGAAGCAGCGGACGACGTGGAGGATGGCGTCTACCTCACGGATATGACTAAGGAATTTGTTCCCGAGCCCCTCGCCCGTGCTCGCGCCGCGCACGAGCCCGGCGATGTCGACCACCTGCACCATGGCGGGGATGATCTTCTCGGTCTTGATGAACTTCGCGAGCGTCGTGAGCCGGTCGTCGGGGACAGGGACGGCGCCGACGTTGGGCTCGATCGTGCAGAAGGGGTAATTCTGCGCCTCGGCCTTGGCGGCCGTCAGCGCATTGAACAGGGTGCTCTTGCCCACGTTGGGCAGTCCGACGATGCCAACCTCGACGCTCATGGCGCGCACGTCTAGCACAGGCAGGGTCGCGCGGCCCGGCCCCGTGGGCAGCACCGCCACAGCGAGATTCCCGGTTTGCCCGCGCCGCCGTCCGCCGTCAGCGCCGCGCGCGGCCGGGCGCGCGGAGGGCGCCGGCGAGGTGGTCGACGAACGCGCGCACCCGCGCGGGCAGGAAGCGCGACGGGAGGTACACCGCGACGACCTGGCGGCGCACCGGGAGCCACCCGGCGAGCACCTCGCGCAGGCTGCCCGCGGCGACGTCGGGCGCGGCGAGGTACGCGGGCAGCTCGGCCAGGCCGAGGCCGGCGCGCGTCGCCTCGAGCACGGCGAGGACGCTGTCGCTGGAGAAGACCGCGGGCAAGCGCGCCGTCGCCGCGGCGCCGCCGGGCTCGACGAGGCGGAAGGCGACGTGCGACGCGCCGCCCGCGCCGTAGCGGAGCCCGGCGTGTGATCCGAGCTCCGCCGCGCCGCGCGGCGCGCGGTGGCGGCGGAGGTAGCCCGGGCTCGCGTAGAGCCCGCGCCGATCGTCCTCGAGCGGCCGCGCGACGAGCTCGGCCGGGAGCGCGGAGAGCATGCGCACCGCGACGTCGATGCGCTCCTCGACCAGATCGGCGAGCCGATCGCCGCAGCGGAGATCCACGGTGACGCCCGGGTGCTCGGCCTGGAAGCGCGCGCAGAGCGGGGCGACGCGGCACGCGCCGTAGACCGCGGGCGCCGCGACGCGCAGCGGACCGCGCACCGCCTGGTCGCGCGCGGCGATGTCGCGCTCGAGCGACTCGACGTCGGCGAGGAGCTGCCGGCCGCGCGCGACGTACGCTTCGCCGAGATCGGTCAGCGAGACCCGTCGCGTCGTGCGCTGCACGAGCTGCACGCCGAGCCGAGCCTCGGCGCGGGAGACGGCCTTGCTCACCGCCGAGGGCGTGAGACCCAGCCGCTCGGCCGCCGCGGAGAACGAGCGCAGATCCGCGATCGCGACCAGGAGCTGCAGCGCGTGCGCGGCCTCGGAGGGGTCGATTGATGAACCGATCTCATGAATCCTCGCCTTCACGCGTCGATTGTACGCTCCGGAGATCGGGTTCACCGCTCGCGGAGCGCCGCGCGAAGGAGCCGCCGGATGAGGGCGCGCGGCGGGTCATCGACCCGGGGCCCCGGCGAGGGGAGATCTCGCAGCCGAGGAGCCGGCGGCGCGCGTGCGATGCGGGGGCGTGATCAGCGGGCGAGCGCCCGGAGCCGCCGCGCCGCGATCGCCGAGATCGCGGGGTGCAGCACGAAATGCTGGCGCCCCGCGTCGGCGGCCTGGGGCGCAGGCGTCAAGGTCCCGTCGCGCAGGCCGCGCACCGCGCGACACATGAGCTCGAGCCCGACGCGCTCGACGCGCCTCATCACGGCCGGGTGGTCGTCTCCGGGCTCGAGCGCGAACCGCTCGACCAGCACGATGGGCCCGGTGTCGACGCCCGTGTCGATGAGGTGCACGGTGACCCCGAGCTCGGGCGGGCCGTCCTCGAGGAAGGGCCACAGCGCGACGTCCATGCCACGGTACCTGGGCAAGACGCCCGCATGGGCGTTGAGGACACCGATCCTGGGAATCGCCAGCAGCGGGGCGCGAAGCAGGCCGCCGCCCGCGAACACGATCAGGTCGGGCGCGGCGGCCCGGAGCGCGGCGAGCGACCGCTCGTCGTTGTGGTTCTGGACCACGTGGAACCGCGCGCCGATCGCCGCAGCGACGTCTCGCAGGGACGCCCCGGGGAGCCCCTCCTCGGCGGCGATGTCCCGCACCGATCGCTCCCCCTCGCGGGGGGACGAGAGGCTGCCGACCAGGACCTTGCCGGTGACCTTGGCGAGCACGCGGCCGGGCGTGGTGAGGCGAAGCTCGTCGCGGAGCCGGTCGAGCTGGTAAGGCGCTCGCAGCAGGACGTCGGTCAGCTCGATGCCGTCGGTGCGACCGAGCCGCCACGCGAGCAGCCGCGCGTACATGCTTGTATGCACGGGCGCTAGGAGCGCGATGCGCATTGCAACTCCAGCTCCGCAAGGGCGGATTCGACGTCACGGAGCGCCGCGGCCCAGTCCGCGGCGACCTCGGGTCCGACCCGCCACGACATCCCCGGCGCGAACCGATCCGCGAGCTTGAGGGCGGCGTTGAGCAGCCGCCAGTCGCGGCGCGCTGGCGCCTGCCGCGCGAGCAGCGAGCAGACCGCGGCGCGCTCACGCGCGACGCCGGCGCGATCCTGCGGCGGCTCGATCTCCGCCAAGGCGTCGCCGCGACGCAGCTCGACATGACGAAGCAGCCGCTCGAGCTCCTCGGCTCCCCGAGCGTCGCCCGCGGCGAGCGCCGCCTCGATGTCGGCGCACGCGCCGGCGCGCCACCGGCGCTGCTCCAGCGCCGGGCGGAGGGCGCCCTCGGCGCGCGCCGGCGCGGCGCGGGTCACCCCGGACGCAGCCCGTCGCAGCGCGGCCTCGAGGCGGCTCCGGCGCTCGCGCCCCCGGGCGGGATCATCGAGCCACACCGCGGCGGCGCGGACGCCCGCCAGCACGCGATCGCGCAGGGTCACGGCAATCCTCCGTCGATCGCGATACGCACGCTGCTCCCGTCGAGGCCCACGAGCGCCTCTCCGCTCAACCAGAGATCGTCCTGACGCAGGTGCCCAGACGGCAGCGTGAGGACACCGTTCTTGAACAACCAGTAGGGACTCCATCGATCCTTGCGGAAGCAGGCGAGCTCCCGCCAGGTGATCCCGTCGCGGCTCGCGAGGACGGCCGCCGTATCGCGGTGAACCCCGGCGCCGCGCTCGACGACCGTGAGCGCGATGAGCACCGGACCGGGGAGCTGGGCCCCGTGCCACGCCGAGGCGGGGATCGCACAGCCCACCTCGAGGGCGAGCGTGCGTCGATCGGCGCGGCATGCATGGTTCTGCGTCACCTCGGAGTCGGTCAACCAGCACACGTGGTCCGCGGTGAAGAACAGCTGCACGGCGCGCCAGCGCTGCGTGCCGTCCCCGAACCTCTCGATCGTGCGGAACCAGTCGCGCGTTCGCCACAGGTAGCACTCGCCGTCGAGATCACCGGTGGTCACCCACGCCGCGCCGACGTCGAACGGGTCGGCGAAGATGCCATGAACATGCCGCACCGACCCCGCGGAGAACTCGTGGGCTACCTCGACGCGGTCGCCGTCAGGGGCGACCCGGTGAACGCGCACCGATCCACGGCGCTCGTTCCTCGTGTACTCGCCGAGGTACGCAGCGCCGAGAGGGTCCTCCGCGATCCCGCGGTGCAGGACGCAGTCGCCAGCGATCGCGCCCAGCGGCGCCGGATCGCGCCCCTCCTCGAGCCGGTAGATCGTCCCCGCGCGAACCCCGATGACGACGCCGCGCGACGTGCGGTACACATTGCACTTGTCGGCGCGCGCCGCCCGGACGAGCAGGCGCTGGAAGGCCATGGCGTCACGCGGCATCGCCGCGGGAAACCGGCAAAACGGCTCGAACGCGCCGACGCCGCGGGCGCGGCGCAGCACGACGCGCCCCTGGCTCGCCCAGACCGTGCCGTCGGCGTCGACGTGGTGCACGGTCGAGACCGCCGGAGCCCGCTCCCGTACCGAGACCCCCAGCGCGAGGTGATCGCTGGAAGGCGTCGGGGTGATGGCGCGAGCCGGCAACATCGTCAGCGCGGCGCACGCTAGCACCCGCTCACGCGATCCGGCAAGCCGGAGCCCGGCGCCATGGCGCACGCGCGCCGCGCTCGACGCGAGGTGCAGCCGAGGTGCAGCCGAGGTGTCTTGACGCCGCCGCGCCGAGGCGCCCGGCTCAACCGAAGAACGAGGCGATAGTGGCCGCCACGCGTGCGACCTCGTCGCCCGTGAGCTCGGGAAAGATGGGGAGCGCGAGCGTGTCGCGCGCCGCCGCCTCTGCGACCGGAAGGGAGCCCTCCGGCGGGCCAAGGCGCGCGAAGCAGGGCTGGAGGTGGAGCGGCGCGGGATAATAGATCTCGGTGCCGATGCCCCGCTCCGCGAGCGAGCTCCGCAGCGGATCGCGCAGAGAGGCATCCTTCAGGCGAATCACATACTGATTGAACGTGCGCCCCGCAGCGCCGGCGTCCGGCAGCGCGAGGGGCAGATCTCGCCCGCCGAGCAGCGCGGCATACCGCGCGGCGTGCTCGCGCCGCCGCTCGAGGAGCGCGCCGAGCCGCGGGAGCTTGCGCCGGAGGAGCGCCGCCTGGAGCGCGTCGAGCCGGAAGTTGCCGCCGACGCAGGTGTGATGGTGCTTCTTCCGAGCGCCCTGCGCCCTGAGCGTCCGGACGCGCTCCGCGAGCTCGTCGTGATCGGTGGTCACGAGCCCGCCATCGCCGAAGCCGCCGAGGTTCTTGGTCGGGAAGAACGAGAAGCACCCCATGAGCCCGAGCGCCCCGGCGCGGCGGCCGCCGCGCTCGGCGCCGAACGCCTGGGCCGCGTCCTCGATGACCGGCAGGCCGCGGCCGCCCGCGATCGCGAGGAGCTCGTCCATGGGCGCGCAGCCGCCGAAGAGGTGGACGGCGAGGATCGCCCGGGTGCGCTCCGTCAGGGCGCGCGCCGCGGAGGCGGGGTCGAGGTTCAACGAATGAGGGAGCACGTCCGCGAAGACGGGCGTGGCGCCGGTGCGATGGATGGCGCCCGCGGTCGCGAAGAACGTGTAGGCGGGGCACACGACCTCGTCGCCCACGCCGACGCCGAGCGCCATCAGCGCGACGAGCAGCGCGTCGGTGCCGGAAGAGACGCCGATCGCGTGCCGGACGCCGAGGTACGCGGCGCACTCCGACTCGAAGGCCTCGACCTCCGGACCGAGGATGTAGTGGCCGCTCCGGAGGACCGACTGGAACACGGCGGAGAGCTCGTCCTGCATGGCGAGATCACCGCGGGCGCGATCGAAGAAGGGAACAGGCGCGGTCATCCGTCGGTGTCCTCCGCGGAGAGGGGATCGCGGTAATGGCGCGTGGCCGCGGCGCGGGGCCGGGCGAGCGGCGCGTCCTCGTCGAGGTCGAGGCAACGGACGATGTCGCCGTGACGCTCGTAGCGAAAGCCGCTCTCGGGGCAGCGCAGGAGGCCGTCGCGCGAGGCGACGAGCTTGTGACCGTGGCGGCTCATCCAGCCGGTACGCCGGGCCGGCACGCCGGTGACGAGCGCATAGTCGGGCACGTCGCGCGTGACGACGGCGCCGGCGCCGACGAACGCATGGCGCCCTATCGTGACGCCGCAGACGATGGTGGCATTGGCGCCCACGGTGGCGCCGCGACGGATGCGCGTCGTGTCGAGGAACGCGCGGCGGTCGATCGGGGCACGCGGGTTGACGACGTTGGTGAGCACCGCGGACGGGCCGAGGAACACGTCGTCCTCGACCAGGGTGCCGTCGTAAAGAGACACGTTGTTCTGGATCCGGACGCCATCACCGATGACGGCGGTGCCCGCGACGAAGACGTTCTGGCCGAGGACGCAGGCGCGGCCGATCCGCGCCCCGGCCGAGACATGGCAGAAGTGCCACACCTTCGTCCCCTCGCCGATGTCGCAGGGCTCGTCGATGCACGCAGACGGGTGCGCGAAGAAGGGCTTTGCGGGCTCGCTCATGGCGCCCCGTCCACGGGGTGCGCAGGGCCCCTGGAGCCACCCTCCGGCAAGGCCCCCAGCGCGCCGCCTGCCGGAGGCACCGGCCAGATCCCCCAGGCGCCGCGCGTCGCGAGCGGCGGGCCGGCGAAATCGATGACCGGTGGCCTGACGCGCCCGATGAGGTAGGCGGCGCCCAGGCCGGCGGCGCGGCGCGCGAGCGAGGCAGGGTCCTCGAAGCTCGAGCGGACAGGCGGATCTCGGGGATCGATCGAGCGATCGGGGTGCACCCCCTCGGGTCGTCCGAGGGCGGCGAGCGCCGCGAGGTGGCCATAGTCGGCGACCTCGAGGAGGAGGGGCGCGGAAGGAGGCGTGAGCTCCGCGGCGGCGCGGCCGATGGCGACCTCGTCCCTCCGCGGATTGAAGTGCTCGCGGCGCAGGTGCGGGCGGAAGAAGGCGCCGAGGGCGAGCACCACCAGCAGCGCGCCGCCGAGGGCGCGCCGCGCGCCGGCCGAGGCGCCCCGGAAGGCGCGCGCCGAGAGATCTCCGACGGCGAGCGCGAGCAAGAGCAACGCAAGGAGGGTCGCTCGCTCGGGGTGGTGGGTGGGCGCGCCGTCGCGCACGAGGGCGAGCGAGAGCGCCGCGATCTGGAAGGCGGCGACGGCGCCGGGGAGCGCGTACGGACGGGCCGCGCGAAGGAGCGGTGGAAGCGCCGCCCCCGGCGCAGCGCCGCGGCGGGCGCGCCATGCGACGAGGGCGATGGCGATGGGCCACGCGAAGAGCTCCGGCTCCTCGCGGACCATCGCGGCAGGGTACGCGAAGAGCCGCAGCAGGGAGCCGTCGCCGCCCGGGCCGATCGCGTTGCGGTAGGAGGCGACGCGGGCCAGGAAATGCAGCGCGTCGCCGTGAGCGACGCGGTTCCATGCGATCCACGCGGCGGGCCCGGCGAGCGCGACGAGCGCGGCGAGCGCGAGCTTCGCCTGAGCGCCGCGGCTCTGGCCGAGGCGGGCGGCGGCGAGCA
Organism: Sorangium sp. So ce327; assembly: GCF_051530205.1. Lineage (NCBI taxonomy): Bacteria > Pseudomonadati > Myxococcota > Polyangiales > Polyangiaceae > Sorangium > Sorangium sp. So ce327. The sequence goes on from NZ_CP150330.1 coordinate 10,684,875, forward strand.
GCGCCATCGCCGCGAAGGCGACGGCGACGGACCAGGGTTCGTAGCGGGAGAGCGTCGCGAGCACGAGCGCGACCGCGCCAACGAGGGCGCGCCCAGCCGGGGGCGCAGGCCCGGCCGGCGGCGTGACGAGCGACGCCACAGCGAACAGCGAGAGGGCGGCGGTCGGCAGCTCGGGGACCGTCGCCACGCCGAGGCAAGCGCTCCAGGGAAAGGCGCCGGCGAGCAGCGCGCCGGCGAGCGCGGCGCGGCGGTCACCGGTGATCCAGCGGGCGGCGAGGTGGACGAGCGCGGCCGAAGCGAGGCCGAGGGCGAACGCGATGGCGCGGGCGACCTCGAGGGTCGGCGCGAAGACGCGGAAGAGCGTGCCGGTGAGCCAGAAAGGGACGGGCAGCCAGCTCGTCCCCGTCGGGTCGAGCCGGGGCGCGTGGGCCCACGCCTGCGCGAGGACCACGCGCGCGAAGTCGTCATCGCTCACCGCCCGGAAGCCGAGCGCGAGGACCAGGGCGGAGACGACCGCCTTGGCGAGGGCGACGAGGGCAAGGTCGCGCGCGAAAGGGACGGAGGCGGCCGACGCCGCCTCCACGGACGACCTCGCGTCGAGCGCCCTACCCGCTTCCCTCCCCGGCGCGGGGGCGGGCCCTAGCACGCGAGCCTACTTTTCCTGGGATTTCTCGAACTCGCGCAGCTCGCGGTCGCCTGCCGACGAGAGGTAGGCGAGCGACACGCTCGTCGCCATGAAGACGGCGGCACAGATGGCCGTGAGGCGGGTCATGAAGTTGCCCGCGCCGCGGCCGCCGAACACCTGCGCCGTCGCGCCGCCCATGGCCGAGCCCATCCCGCCCCCGCGGCCCTGCTGGAGGAGCACGACGAGGATCAGGAACAGACAGACGAACACGTGCACGATGTTGAGGAACGTGTGAAGCATCGGCGTCTTTCAGCTGGGTGAGTCTGGACCGCGCGAGGGGCCCAAGGGGCAAGTGGGCCAGAGGGCAGGCCGGCGCTCCCGTGGCGAGACGGGAGCGGCCTGCGATCTACCCCTGTTCCGCGCGCTCCGCCAGTCGGTGAGCGGCGTCGACGATCTTGGCGAAGCCAGCGGCGTCGAGCGAAGCCCCGCCGACCAGCGCGCCGTCGATATCGTCCTGGGCGAGCAGCGCCTCGGCGTTGTCGGCCTTGACGCTGCCGCCGTAGAGGATGCGCGTGACGCCCGCGAGATCCTCCGAGGCCTTCGCGAGCAGGCCGCGGATGAACGCGTGCACCTCCTGGGCGTCCTCGGCGCGCGCGACCTTGCCCGTCCCGATCGCCCAGACCGGCTCGTAGGCGATGACGCCGAAGCCGGGCTGCTTCGCGAGCTCGTCGAGGACGGCGCGGACCTGCCGCTCGACAACGGCGAGCGTCTCACCCGCATCGCGCTGCTCGAGCGTCTCGCCGACGCAGACGATGGGGCGCAGCTCGGCGGCCATCGCCGAGGCGACCTTCCGGGCGACCGACTCGTCGGTCTCGGCGAACAGCTGCCGCCGCTCGCTGTGCCCGAGGATCACCCAGGTCGCGCCCGCGTCCTTGAGCATGCCCGAGGAGACCTCGCCGGTGAACGCCCCGGAGACCTCGGCGCTCATGTTCTGCGCGGCGATGCCGATCTCGCTCTTCGCCTCCGCGAGCTCGTGGGCCACGGCGGCGATCGCCGTGAACGGCGGAGCGACCACCACCTCGGCCCGGGTGAGCTCGCGCGTCGCCTTGGCGACGGCCGCCGAGAGAGGACATGCGTCCTGGCCCCCGGCGTTCATCTTCCAGTTGCCGGCGATGAGCGGACGACGCGAGGCCGCCCGCGGGGCGGCGCCCGCCTCCGCGGACGTGCCCCCATCGTTCCCGGGCTTCACTCGCTCACCTCGGCCGACCGGAGCGCCTCGACGCCCGGGAGACGCTTGCCCTCGATGAGCTCGAGCGAAGCGCCGCCGCCGGTCGAGATGTGATCGAAGCCCTTGGCGATGTGCTCGCCGGCCTGCTTGACCGCCGCCGCGCTGTCGCCGCCGCCGACCACCGTGAAGCCGGAGGCGCCGCTCATGATGCGCGCGACGTCGAACGTGCCCTTGGAGAAGGCCGGCGTCTCGAAGAGGCCCATCGGGCCGTTCCAGAACACCGTCTTCGCCCGCTCGATCGCCTGGCCGAACTGCTCGATCGAGCGGGGGCCGATGTCGAGCGCCATCGTGCCCTCGGGGATCGCGTCGACGGACGCGGGCTGGCCCTGCGTCGCGTCGATGCTCGAGGCGACGACGGCGTCGACGGGCAGGAGGAGCTGGATGCCCCGATCGCGCGCCTTGCTCATGATCGTGCGCGCCAGCGGGAGCTTGTCCTCCTCGATCCGGCTCTTCTGCAGGTTCTTGCCCTGCGCGGCGAGGAAGGTGTTCGCCATCGCGCCGCCGATGCACAGGGTGTCGACCACGTTGAGGAGCGCCTCGACGACGTCGATCTTGTCGGAGACCTTGGCGCCGCCGAGGACGGCGACGTAAGGCTTCTCCGGGCGATCGACGAGCCGGGTCAGCGCCTTGAGCTCCTTCTGGAGGAGGAGGCCGGCGGCGCGCTCGCGCATGAGGCGCGGCAGCGCGTGCACCGACGCGTGGGCGCGGTGCACGGCGCCGAAGGCGTCGTCGACGTAGACGTCGCAGAGCTCGGCGAGCTGGCGCGCGAACCCCTCGTCGTCCTTCTCCTCCTCCTCGTGGAAGCGGAGGTTCTCGAGGAGGCAGATCTGGCCCGCCCGGAGGTCGTAGATGACCTTCTTGGGCGAGTCGCCGACACAGTCGTCCGGCAGGTGGACCTCGTAGCCCGTGAGCTCACTGAGCCGCCCCCCGCACGGCTCCAGCGAGAGCCCCTCGGTCTTGCCCGGCTTCGGGCGGCCGAGGTGCGACGCGAGGATCACCTTCGCGCCCGCCTCCATGACGAGCTTGATCGTCGGGATCGCCTCGCGGATGCGCGAGTCGTCCGTGATCTTGCCCGTCTTCTTGTCGAGCGGGACGTTGAAGTCGACGCGGATGAAGACGCGCTTGCCGCTGAGGGCAGCGGCGCCCCCGGCGGCGGCGAGGTCTTCGACGGAGCGGATTCCGGTGAGCTTCACGGCGCTAGACGCCCTTCCTCGCCACGAGCTGCGCGAGGTCGATCATGCGGTTCGAGAAGCCCCACTCGTTGTCGTACCACGAGAAGATCTTCGCGAAGCGATCGCCGAGGACCGACGTCATGGTCGAGTCGAAGGTGCTGGACGCGGGCGAGCCGATGAAGTCGCCCGAGACGAGCTCCCGATCGGTGTAGTTGAGGACGTCCTTCATCGGCCCCTGCTCGGCGGCCTGCTTCATCGCGGCGTGGATGCTCTCCTTCGTGATCGGCTTCTCGGTCTCGAGGGTGAGGTCCACGAGCGAGACGTCGACCGTGGGGACGCGGATCGCGAGCCCGTCGAACTTGCCCTTGAGCGCCGGGATGACCTCGGACAGCGCCTTCGCAGCGCCGGTGCTCGAGGGGATCATGTTGACCGCGGCGGCGCGCGCGCGGCGCAGGTCGCCCTTGCGGTGCGGGATGTCGAGCAGGTGCTGGTCGTTCGTGTACGAGTGGACCGTCGTCATCAGGCCGCGGACGATGCCGAAGTTGTCGAGCATCACCTTGGCGATGGGGGCGAGGCAGTTCGTCGTGCAGGAGCCGCACGAGATGACCGTGTGCTTCTGCGCGTCGTAGAGCTCGTCGTTCACGCCCATCACGACCGTGAGGTCGTGGCCCTTGGCCGGCGCGCTGATGATCACGCGCTTGGCGCCCGCGTTGATGTGGCCGGCGGCCTTCGCCTTGTCCGTGAAGAGGCCCGTGCACTCGAGGACGATGTCGACGCCGAGGCTCTTCCACGGCAGCTCGGCCGGATCCTTCAGCGCGAGGACCTCGATCTTCCGATCGCCGATGCTGATGTGCTTGTCGCCGTGACCGACCTTCGCCGCCTTGAACTCGCGGTGGATCGAGTCGTACTGGAAGAGGTGGGCGAGCGTCGCCGGATCCGTCAGGTCGTTGATGGCGACCAGCTCGATATCCTTCACGCCGCGCTCGTAAAGCGCGCGGACAATGCAGCGTCCGATGCGCCCAAAACCGTTAATTGCGATCTTCGTCGCCATCACGAACTCCTGGGAAAGTGGCCGGCGCGAGTCGTAGTCACCTCGCGCGCGACGGTCAAGCAAAGCCTCAGCCGCGGGGCGCCGGCGACGTGGAGCGCCGGCGGCGGCGGGGCCGCGGCCGGCTGGCCGGAGCGGCGCCGCGCCGGGAGGGCTTTCGGTCGGTATTTGGGGTGGTTTCGGTCTGTGGGAAGGGGAGCGCCGGCGCGCTCGGGCTCTGCCGCGCCGGGATCTGTCAGGCCGGCGTCACGCGCGGCCGCGGATCAGACGCCGAGCTCCCGGAGGAGCTTCTCCTTGCTCGCGACGCCGGTGTACGAGCCCGCCTTCTCGCCGCCCCGGAACAGGATGCACGTCGGAACGGCGCGGACGTTGTATTTCTGGGCGAGCTTGGGCGCCGCGTCGATGTCGAGCTTGCCGACCTTCAGCGTGCCCTGGGACTCCGCGGCGATCGTGGCGACGATCGGCGCGAGCTGCTTGCAGGGCCCGCACCAGGTGGCCGTGAAGTCCACGAGCACGGGGATCGGGGAGTTGATGACCTCGGACTCGAAATTCTCGTTGGTGAGGGTGACGACGTGCTCGCCTGCCATGATTGTCTCCGTCGGTGCCGCGCTGTTCATGTTCGGGGCCGCGCCTGTGCTGCGCGGGGCGCGCCCCGTGAGTTGACCGAGGCCGCGCCGGCCTATCGGCCCGATGCAGAGCGGACCGCCCTGTCGGGAAAGGAAAGTACCCGGCGCGCACGCCTCCGGCAACCCACAAGGCGCTCGCGGCGCCCCCGCGGAACCTTCCGCCTGCGCCGTCGTTTTGGTAGATCGCCCGGCGCCGGAGCGCCCGTGCTGGCCGACGCAGCGGAGGCCTGAGCGCGAGCGGACGCCCGCGGACCTGGCGCGCGACGCTGCACGGCGCGCACGATCCCGCGTGCGAGCGCCCGCTCGCGCGGCGCCGAGCCAGGATGGCCCCCCGAACCCTCATCATCACGCCGACGTACAACGAGCGAGACAACCTCGCCGAGTTCGTGAGCTCCGTCCTCGCGGCGGCCCCGGAGGCGCACGTGCTCGTCGTCGACGACGCGTCGCCCGACGGGACAGGCGCCCTCGGCGACGAGCTCGCCGCGCGCGACGGGCGCGTCCGCGTGCTCCACCGGGCGGCGAAGCGCGGGCTCGGCACGGCCTACCTGGAGGGCTTCCAGCGCGCCCTGGACGGCGGCTACGACGTCGCGTTCGAGATGGATGCCGACCTCTCGCACGACCCGCGCCACCTGCCAGCGTTCCTCGACGCGATCGCGCAAGGCGCCGACGTCGTGCTCGGCTCGCGCAACATGCGGGGTGGCGGCGTCGAGGGCTGGGGCCTCGGGCGGCACGTGCTCTCGAAGGGCGGCTCCCTCTACGCGCGGACCATCCTGGGCGTCGGCATCCGCGACCTCACGACCGGCTACAAGGCGTTCACGCGGCGCGCGCTCCTCTCGCTCGATCTCGGCAGCGTGCGCTCGAACGGCTACGCGTTCCAGATCGAGACGACCTACCGCGCGCTGCGCAAAGGGCTGCGCGTGGTCGAGGTGCCGATCGTGTTCGTCGACCGCCGCGCAGGCCGCTCGAAGATGAGCCGCCGGATCTTCGCCGAGGCGATCGTCGAGGTCTTCCGCCTGAAGCTCGACGCCGCGCGCGGTCGCATCTGATCGCGCGGCCCCGCCGGAGCGCGAGCGCGCGCTGCGCTCAGCGCTCCCCCGCGCGCGGCGGCCGCGAGGCGGCGTGGCTGCGGCCCGGCTCGTCGAGCTCCTCGTCGAGCTCCTCGTCCAGCGGGACGTCGCCGTCGTGGATGCGCGATCGACCGGGGGCCTCCTGCTCCTCGAAGCGCACGCGCGCCGCCGCGGCCTGGCCGCGCTGGGCCGCGTCCTCCGGCGCCGGGCGCCCGCGGACGACGCGTGTCGCGCGGCGCAGCGCGAGATCGGCGACCCGCCCGGCCCTGCGCACGTTCGGCGCGGCCTTCTCGCGCAGCACGCGGCCGAACACCAGGGACAGCAGCGTCAGCACCGTCGGGACGATCACCCCGAGCGCGACGCCGACGGCGATGCGCGCGACGGTGAGGCCGAACAGCGCGGCGACGAGCGGCAGGCCCACAAGGCCGCGATCGAGCGACGGGCTCCCCTCGTGCCGGCGCGCGCGCCGCTCCTCCTTGCGCGCGCGCTTCTCTTCCTTGCGCGTGCGCCGCTCCTCCTTGCGCGCCCCGCGCCCCGCGGAGCCCTCCGCGGGCTCGCCAGCGCGCGCCGTCTCGGGGCGCGCGCCGCCCGCTTCGAGCCCCGAAAGGAGCGGAGCGATGCGCGCGGCGCGGCGGTCCGGGTCGGGCTCCAGCATCGCGGAGAGCGCCCGGACGAGGCGAGGATCGGCTCGATCGCCGAGGGCAGCGGGCACGTCGATCGCGAGCCCTCGGTGCGGCAGGTTCTCCGGCTCCTCGCCGGTGAGCAGGCAGAGCGCGGTCGCGCCGACCGCATAGACGTCCGACGCGGGCAGCGCGCGGCCCTGGAACTGCTCCGGCGCCATGTACCCGAACGTGCCGACCACGGTGCTCCCGCCCTCGGGACGCATGCGATCGCGGACCGCGCCGAAGTCGACGATCGCGAAGGAGCCGTCGGGCCGGCGGATCACGTTGTTCGGCTTGATGTCGCGGTGGATGACCGGCGGCGCGCGGCCGTGCAGGTAGTCGAGCACGCCCGAGGCGTCCCGCAGGAAGCGGAGGATGTCGTCCCGCCCGAGCACCGCGCGGCGACGGCGCATCGCGCCCAGGCTCTCGCCCTCGATCTTCTCCATCACCAGGAAGAGCGCTCCGTCCTCCTCGAAATGATCGAGGTAGCCTGGCAGGCTCGGGTGCGAGAGCGACGCGAGCACCCGGGCCTCGCGCTCGGCGAGCTCCACGCTCTTCCAGCTCGAGGCGCCGCGGATCTGGAACCGCTTGATCGCGACGAGCTTGCCGAGCCGCTTGTCGACGGCCTCGAGCGTGTGCCCCTGAGCCCCTTCGCCGAGGGCGCGCGTGATCACGTAGCGGCCGTCGCGCAACGCCTGGCTCGGCTCGGCACCCATCGAGGGAGCGAGAGTACACCGCCCGGGCAACGACACCAGGTCGAAGCCGCGCCTGAGCGCCCGCGAGCGCGCGCGAACGTCCGGACGTCCGGACGCCCGCCGACGCGCGGCCCGCGCCATCCGCTCTGCTAGAGTCGCGAGCGATGTCGCTGATCCTCGCCGTGCTCGGGCTGTTCACCGCGCTCTACCTGCTGTCGGGGCTGCGGCAGATCAACCAGTGGGAGGCCGCGCTGCGCTTCACGCTCGGCAAGCTGACCGGCCGCGTATCCCCCGGGGTGACGCTGTTCCTCCCGGGGATCCAGGAGCTGCGGCGCATCGACACGCGGATGAAGAACCGCGATCTCCTCCAGCAGATGGTGATCACCCGCGACAACGTGACCACGATGGTCGACGCGGTCGTCTATTACCGCGTCGTCGATCCGGAGAAGGCCACGCTGGCCGTCGAGAACTACGAGAACGCGATGAAGGATCGCGCGAAGGTCGTGCTGCGCGACGTGGTGGGCGAGACGCGGCTCGACGAGCTGCTCGCGCACCGCGAGGAGGTCGCCGCCAAGGTGCGCGCGCAGGTCGAGGCGGTGGCGGCCGCGTGGGGCCTGCACGTGGAGATGATCGGCCTCCAGGACATCGCGCTGCCGCCCCAGATGCAGGAGGTGCTCGCGAAGGGCGCGATCGCCGAGCGCGATCGGCGCTACGTGGTCATCAAGAGCGAGGCCGACGTGGAGAGCGCGAAGAACTTCGCGGAGGCGGCGGGCATCCTCGCGCGCTCGCCCGGGGCGATGGAGCTGCGCCGCTTCGAGGCGCTGGCGAACCTGAGCCAGGGCAACACCAAGGTGATCTTCGACCTCGCGAAGCCGTACGACGACGTGCGGCACGCGGCGGTCGCGATGGCCGAGGCGGCGGCGACCGAGGCGAAGCCCGCGCGCGTCCAGCAGGGGCAACGCGCGGTCGACGCCGAGGCGCAGCGCGAGGCCGAGGCGGCCCTCGAGGAGGCGGCGCTCGAGGAGCAGCGGACGGCGCGGCGCGGGCGCATGGGCGGGGCGTGATCCCGGCGCTGACCGCGCTCAAGGCCGCGGTCGCGGCGCTGCTCGAGGCGCGCGGCGAGCGCGGGCTCTCCGCCCTCGTCGCCGGCGGGGAGCTCGCGCTCGCCGCCCCGCCCCAGCGGTGGACGCTGGGGTCGCGCGAGGTGAGCGCGTCGCGCCTCTCGCTGGCCGTCGACGCGCCCGAGTTCGCGGCGCTCACCGCGGATCCGAGCCGCCTCGCGGCGGTGAAGGAGGCGTTCGCGAGCGCGGTCCGCACGCCGGAGACGGAGCTCGCCGATCTGTCGCTGGTGCTGCGCCTGCCCGGCGTCGGGCGCGGGTGGAGCCAGATCTACCGGGAGGCCGCCCTCCCGGCGGCGCCGGAGCGGCCGGCTCCGGACGCGGTGCTCGGCGGCGCGGCGGCCCTGCTCGAGGCGTCGGGCGACGCGCGGGGCGCGGCGATGCTCCGCCGCGCGCGGCTCGAGGCGGCGCAGGTCGCGAGCGGGGGCGCCGCGCTGGTGCGCTGCGTGGTGCGGCTCGAGCCAGCGGATCGCGCGGCGCTCGACCGCGACGGCGAGCGCGCGGAGCGGCTGCGGCGGGCGGTGCGCGACGCGGGGACGCGCGCCTCCGAGGCGATCGCGTCCGTGGAGCTCGCCACGGCGCTCTACCCGCTCGGCGGAGCGGCGGCGCCGGAGGCCCGGCTCGCGCGGGCGCTCGCGGCGCGCGGCGCGGTGGCGGTGACCATCCGCCGCGGTGACGGGCCGGAGGGCGAAGGCGTGGAGCTCGCGGTCGTGGCGTCCGGCGAGCTCATGCGCGTCCGGATCACGGCGGCCCCGGAGCGGGAACACGGCGGCTGGAGAGCCGAGGGGATCCGCGCGATCACCGTCACAGCCGGGGACCTCGCGACGCCGGAGCGGACGGAGGAGCTCGCCGCGCTGCTCTGTGGCGGCGGCGAGCTCCCGTGACGCGCCGCCGTCAGCCCCGCGCCAGCAGGCCGGGCGTCTCGGCGCCGGCGCCGGGCGTCGCAGCGCCGTTGCGCGGGGGGTTCTCCGGGCGGGTCATGCTCCGGATCGCATGCTGGAGCGCAGCGCGGAGGTTACGCTGCGTGTTGAGCTGCAGGGCGTCTGAAGTAACATTCATCATACGATCACTCTCCCTGGAGCTCAGAAAGGCAGCAGGGCATCGCGCGCGACGAGCCCCTGCGCTCACCGCTCGGCGAGCCACGCCGGATACCCCTTCGATTCAACGGACGTGAGGCCGAGGTCGGGCACCTCCACGAACGCCGCGCGGCCCACGGTATAAAGCGCTTCGAGCAGGGTCGCTGGCGGACCGAACGCTTCGAGGCCCAGCGACCACGCCGCCGGAGCAGCCGCGCTCTGGCCTTCCCCCACGGCGACGCGCGTCAGCTCGACAGCACACCCGGCTCCGGGGTGCGCGCCGTCCATCACCTCGACGGCGCGTCCGCCCACCAGCCCGAACACCCTCACCCGACGCTCCTTGGTGAGGGTCATCCACCCGCTGTCATCGGCGTCCGTCGACGAGAGGGTGAGCTTCGTCCACCGCTCCAGCTCACCCAGCACCGTGGGAGAGAGATGGATGGATCCGAGGGCGCAGACCCGACACTTGACCTCCAGGCCCTTCGGCCGCCCGCCGCGCTTCTTGATCCCGAGATCGGCGCGCCGGAGACACCGGTAGCGGTCATGCCGGGGCGCTTCGGAGAACACACGCGAGAACCACGACACGAGCCGCGTCGCCCGAGCGTCGTCCGCAGGTAGAAACCAGCGGACTTCGATGCTCTCCCGGATGTCCATGACGTCCTCCCGGCCGCGCGCGTGCGGCGCGTCCGCACCCCCGCCTCCATGATGCCAGAAACGGGGGCACGTGTGCCGCCGGCGCGACGAAGGTAGGATCTCAGGTCGGGCTGCCTTCCACCGGAGCACGCACGGCTGCAGGCGGGCGAGCGCCTCTGCGCGCGCCGCAGCGCGTCTCCGGCTCAGGCCCTCGACGACGCCCGGAATGAGTCGGACACGACCTTCTTTGCAAAGTCGATGATCGGCTCCCTGGGGACGTTCTGGATCGCGTACTTGACCGCGTAGCCGCCGGCGAGGACGGTGAGCTGGCGCAGGATCTTCGAGCTGGCGAGCACGCCAATCGCGAACGCCGCTCCGCCGATCGCGATCGGGACGATGTACGGGACGTCCTTGACCTTGGTCTGGATGTCCTTGGCGAACTTCAGCAGCATGTCGAGGCTCACCGCGCCCTCGCCGCCCTGCGTCTGCGGCGCGCCAGGCTCGTGCGAGCCGGACTCCTGCGAGCCGCCCTCGTAAATCCCGTTCTTGTACCCGCCCGAAGTGTACTGGTCGTTACTGATGCTCATAGCGCTCTACCTCGTCCTGAGATGATCAGCCACGAAAGTGGCGTTAGCTCCCGGCGCCATGCGAAGCACATACCAGCAGCAAGCGCCGGGGCGGCCGACGCGCAGCCACGCGTGAGCCCGCGCGGCTCGCGCGGCAGCGGGCGAGCCGCTTGCGCCAGCGGCGAGGGCGCCCGCAGGCGAGGGCGCCCGCGTGCGATGAGGCAACTTGGCCTGGCGTGGCAAATGATCCCACCTCGATCGGCTCACCCGATATCGTCGCATCGGAGGAGAGGCTGTCTGCACAAACCTCGCATGCGGCGAGCTGCGCCCACGCCCACGGAGGCGACGCTCGTGCTCGATCGGTAGCGCTGACCAGCGCTCGGCGCGAGCTGGGAGCGCCGGTTGCACGCGGCGCCTCCGAGACCGACGCGCGCGCGACGGAGCTTGCTCCCGGCACACGCGTTGCGTGAGTTGCCTCACCCATGTCGCTCATAACGGTGCTGTTCGGCCGGCTCATCTGCCCGATGCACCGGAGACCGCCTGATCGTCGTGCGCGGCCGCGCCGGCCCGAGGCCACCGGCCGACGCGGCAGCGCCGCGTCCCGGAGGCGCGCCGCGGGTGGCCGTCGAGCGTAGGGCCGGGCCAGCGGAGCCGGGCCCGGCGCCTCACCACCACGAGCGCTGGCGGGCGAGCGAGACGATCGCGGCCGAGAGCTTGCGCGGGTCGTGGCGAATCAGCTTGCCGCCGAACAGCAGATCCGCAGGGACGAGGAGGTCGGAGGCGAGCGGTTTGTCCGGCGAGGTCACGACCGGCTCGGAGCCGGCGGAGGCGTACTCCTCGAGGCCCTCGGAGGGCCAGACGTCGTTGACCAGCACCGCGTCGAGCCTGGCCTCGCCGAGGTACATGGCGATGGTCCCCACGAAGTCCTCGACCGTGTAGCCGGGGGTCTCGTTGGGCTTCGTCATCAGGTTGCACACGAACATCGCGCGGGCGCGGCTCGCCGCGATGGCCTCTCGCACGCCCTTGACCAGGAGGTTCGGCACGAGGCTCGTGTAGAGATCTCCCGGCCCGAGGATGATGAGATCGGCCTCCGCGATCGCGTCGAGCGCCGCTGGATACGCCTGGGCCTCGGGATCCAGATAGACCGAGAGCACCGGCGCATCGAGCATGTCGGAGAGGTTGTCAATCGACGCTTCGCCGCGGATGGTCCGGTCGTTCTCGAGGTGCATCACGAGATCGACGTGATCCATCGTGACCGGGAGGACGCGGTTCTTGACGGAGAAGATCTCGTGCAGGCGCTCGACCGTGAGGGGGAGCGAGCCTGTGATCTCTTGCACCGCGGTGAATATCAGGTTGCGCAGGGTGTGCCCGCCGAGGCTCCCCGAGCGGAAGCGGTGGCCGAGCAGCTCCTTCAGCGCTTCCGGGTGCTCGGACAGGGCGACGAGGCAACGCGTGAAGTCGCCCGGCGGGAGGAGTCCGTACTCGTCCCGGAGCCTCCCGGAGCTCCCGCCCGAATCCATCATGGTCACGATCGCCGTGATGCGGACGCTCAGGTCACGCAGGCCGGTGAGGAGCGTGTAATGGCCCGTCCCCCCTCCCACGGTCACGATCTTCGGCGTCGCCATGGGGGAGCAGGCTACCATGCGGACGAGCGGGGCCGATACCGACCGTCAGGCCGCCGAGATCTCGACGCGCGGCTGCGGCGCGCACTTCGCGAGGCGGCGCGACGCGACGGCGTGGTACGTGGGCGCGATCTCGGCGCTGTAGCAGCGCCTCCCTGCGGTGAAGGCCGCCACCGCGACCGAGCAGAGCCCCCCGAATGGCTCCCAGACGACATCGCCTGGATCGGACGATGCGCGGATGATGCGATCGAGCAGCTTGAGGGGCTTCTGGTTGCCGTGGATCGACCGGGTGTCCTCCTTGAAGCGTTCGGGGCCGCGGACCGCCGGCTCGTGCCAGACGTTGGTCACGCCGACCTCGCAATGGAATTTGGCTCTCAGGGTAGCCCACTCCTCGCCCGTCAACGGCCGCTTGCCATCGACCGAGAAGTAGGGTCGCCCCTCGGGGCGGCCGTGCGCGTTCGCGAAGGCGGCGATCTGCTCGAACGCCGAGGCCGGGGGGTAATACCAGAGGTGGCAGCGGGTGAAGTACTTCCTCGTGGCCGCGTTCTTCACGCCGCACGCCTCGTTGGTCTGGCGCAGGGGGAGGCCCGAGCGCTCCCATTCATGCCGCAGCCAGGTCTTGAGGGGCAGCCGCACGCCGGCGCTCTCCAGGAAGACCTTGCGCACGTACTGCACGCACACCTCGCTCACCACGGGGAACTTGCGCAGCGTCCGGGTGTTCGCGTTGCCCGCGATGTGGGCGATTCCCTTGTCCCAGACGTGGCAGGTCCGGTACTCCCAGCCGTGCTGCTCGAGCAGCGGGTGCACCGTCGCCCAGCCGACCTCCGTCGCCCAGAACCAGAGGGTGGCGGACGGCAAGGCGCGCTCCGACCAGACGGCGACGTGGGGCGCGTACCACGCGGCGAGCCCGTCGTGCGTCGGGGGATCGCCGGGAAAACCGGAGACGCCATAAGCACCGTCGGAGACAATCACGGTGGGTCTCGGCCAGGAGGCGTAGTGCTCCAGCGCGTCGCCGAGCGTCAGGGTGGGGTGGAGGGTGGTCGATGCGCGCTTCACGGGGGACACGCGGCCATCCAATCGAACTGCGCGGATCTGTCAACAAAACGGCGGAGCTCGGCCCCGGCGAGCCGCCTGGACCCGCGCGCGACGCGGCGCGGGCGGGGCGCGCTCCGTCAGCGCCTCGGGCACTCGCCGAGCGCGAGCCCCAAGCGCCCGGGATCGGCCGATCCGTACGACATCGCCGCCCTCCAGTCGACGTGGGGCGCCGTGGGGCGCAACGCCGTGGGGCGCAACGTCGGTCGCGTCGTCGGACGCAACGTCGGTCGCTTCGGCCGCCGGGGGCAACGTCGGTCGCGTCGGCCGCCGGGGGGCAACGTCGGTCGTGTCGGCCGTCGTCGTCGGTCGCGACGGCCGGCCGCGCCCTCTCCGTACCGGCCGTGATCCCCGCGCCACCGCCACGCCGCCCCTGCGGTGGGCATCGACGCGCGGATCTACGAAGACGTGCACGGAGGTCGCCGCGAGGAGACAGCCTGTGGAAATGAGGGGAACACTATCCGCGCAGGATCGCGCACGGCCCGTGTGCCGCCTTCGTGCCGGTGATTGAAGAGATCGTTCGTTCGGCGTATGTTCGGTGGCTTGGTGCGCAACTTCGCTTTGCCGGCGCTCCGCGGCGATGCCCGCGACGAGGCCGACACCGGTGTGACCAGCCTACGCGGGGCCATCGATTCCACACGGGAGGAAATCATGAATGCATTGAAGCGCATGAGCTCGAGAGCCGCTGTTCGCGCGCTCCCGGGCGTCGTTCTGGCCGGGGTGAGCCTGCTCGCGCCGCGCCCGGCAGAGGGCCAGACGGCCGGAGAGCCGGGCCATTTGTACTGGGCCGACACACTCGTAACCCACATCGCACCGGTGAACAACGAATATGGAAGCGGCACGACCTATGTTTATTGGGCCGGCGTCGGAGGAGCCCCCGATTATCGGAGCCGCAGCCTGTGCGCGTCGTTCGTCACGAACGTCCTCAAGCAGGCGTATCAGCTGTCCGTCTACGACATCAACACATGGTTCGGCAGCATGAGCCCGAACGCCTCGCTGTACCACGACAGGATCATCGAGGAGGTCGGGTTCGAGCAGATCGTGACGGTGAGCGAGATCGAGGCCGGCGATATCGTCGCGATCGAGTATCCGGCGGGGAGCACGGCGAGCGGGCACGTCGCCATCGCGGCAGGCGCTGCAGTGCCACGCGTGGCGACCTATCCGTTCGTCACGGGGACGATACAGTACTCGCTCCTCGTCCTAGACTCGAGCACCACGGGCCACGGGACAACCGACACCCGGCGCAACGCGGACGGCTCCTGGCACGCGGGTGTTGGCAGGGGTGTCATGCGCCTCTATGCCAACAGCAACGGGACGATCGTGGGACACGCCTGGAGCACGCAATCGGGATCGACCTACTATGGGACGCAGGTGCGCGATATCGTCGTCGGCCGGATCACGGAGCCGTATATCGAGCTTCCCCTACCGTTGTAGCGACGCGCACGGACCGCCCGCGCTTCCTCGACCACCAGGCCGGCTCACGCAATCCCGGCGCCCTTGACGTGTAGCTTCACACGAAAACGAGGTACGCGTTCATGCGCGCGAACGGAGGGCGTCTGCCGCTTACTCGCCCTCGTCGAGCAGCCCAGGTGGCGCGTCGGCATTTCGACCGTTCCTTTTACGACACGAGCGGATCATCGTTCACGGCCACCCCATGGAATACGCGCATCCACCACGTCTCTGCCGGAAACACCGCGCTGCGCAGCCCTGCACGCCATCGTTGAAGCGCCTCGCGGTACGCTGCGCGAAACGCCCGGACAGCGGCAACCGCGGTCCTTCGTGCGTCTGCATGTCCCCTCCCCACCGCAAACGTTGGATTGAGGCCGCGGGGCGCCTCGACGCTCGTCGCGCGAGCGTCGGGCGACACCGCGCATGCGCGCTCGGGGCCGAGGAAACCGCGGCCAGTTCGATGCATCGCGGCGTGCGCCTCGGCTTCCTTCCGCTCCAGCTCCGCCGCCACCTCGCTCCGGAAGGCGTCCGCGTCATCATCCGCCACAGCTGGCGGAAGCGAGATCGCAATGGCGGCGTCCTCGGGCCATGCGGGATTGCTCGAAGCAAAGTAGACGTCAGGACGCCTCGCCCGCAGCTCGCCGCGGCCGATTTCGTTGACGAGCACCTTCGCTCCCGGCCATTCCTTCGCACGTCGCACCAGCCCCGCCTCCACCGGGTTCGCCAGTGAATATGAAATCTTCTCCACCACAGCCGTCCGCGTCAAGAGGCGAACAACGCTGGTCGCTTCGTGGCCCCAGACCGGCCCCTCCCAGGTTCGGAGCACCTTGGTCCCCAGCGCCACGAGGCGATGAAACAGCTGCAGGAATCGCGGAAGCACGCCTTCGACGTCAGTGACGACGACGTGCAGGTGCGTGGACATGGCGCACAACGCATGCAGGCGAACGCCGTAGCGCCTGGCCGAAACCGCGAGTGCATAGGTGATCAGCTGAGTAATCGCGGCGTCCGGTCGGAAGAGGAGGTGTCGCCGCAACGCGCGTCGCGTGAGGAGATAGGTGGCGCCTGCAACGATAGCGCGAGGCTGGCTCATGGCTGCCGACTATGCCAAACGCGTGCCGGGGCTTGTAGCCAATGATTTCGCATACTTGAATCTTCGAGATCCTGGCGGATCCTGTTTTCCGCCGGCGCCCGCCATGGCCTTTGCCTGGGACCGCCTCGTAGACAACACGTATCGGGTCTCACCACCAAGGCAACGTCGGTCAGACACGCCGGGCCGGCAGACCGGCAACGTCGCTCAGGTCGACAGTCAACGGCAACGTCGGTCAGCCCCGCATCGGTCAGCCCCGCAGTCAGCCCGGCACGGGCCCAACAGGGGCCTCCGTTTCCGGTTGACATCTGGCACGGCGCATGGATCAACCACATTGCGCGCGTTCATGGTTGTCGACCTCGTGCGATGCTCTCGCCCGCCATGCTGCTGGAGAACTCCCATGCACCGACCCCTCCTCGCCCAAGGCCTCGTGCTGTCGCTCTCGCCGTTCGGGTGCTCTACTAGCCCGGAAATTCCTGAAGCGTACGGCGTGGCGGTCATGACCGTGAACGGGGAGAGCTTGGTGCTTGACACGGGGGATAGCGGCAAGCTGCCTGTCGCCGGATTCGACGACAGCTGGGACGTTGACTGCTCCCGCCTCAATGGCGAAACCAATCTGGAGCTGGTGGATCACTCGAAGGACAGGAGGGGCTTCTACTACCTCGATCTCCATCTGCTCGGCAGCAAGCGCAAGGGCGGCGACGCTGCTGTCGTGAACATGCGAATGTACGTCGACGATGCGCTTTTCTATGGCTCTTGCCACGCGACGCTCCGGACATCGTCCGAGGACTCGCACGAATGCAGGTTCTCTTTCGCTGACTGTGGCCTGAACTTGCTCGGCGCTGCCCAGGACGTTGTCCCAGCGCGCCTCGAGTTCGCGTCATTCCACTTGAAATGGTGCTTCGTCCCCTGAGGGGGCGGGGCGCGATATGTCCGAGGACAGCTCCTCCGCGGCGCGTCGTGGCGCAAAATGACCGACGCCGCTCCACAGGGCGTCCCCACAGAGCGCGAGGCGCTCGCACCGGGCGCGACGTCGGGCACGGCGTGCCGCAATGAGGCTTGGAGGAGCGCCCCGAAGCAGCTCTGGCCGGCGCGCCGGCCCGCAGGTACACCTCGATCCATGGTCGATGCGTCTCCCCGGCGGAGGTTCAGCGCCGCGTTCGCTCGGTGGTCTCACCGCGTCCGGCGGCGGCTCGCGCTCGATCTGGTCCTCACCGGCGCCGCCGCTGGGATGATGCTCGGCGCGGTAGGCGCGGCGGTCGCCTGGCAGATGCGGCAAGGCGCGCTGCGCCCCTGGATGGCCGCGGGCGGCCTGCTCGGCGCCGTGGCCGGCGCAGCGGTGGCGCGCCGGCGCCGGTGGAATGACCCGAACGTCGCGTTGTTTCTCGACGGCAAGCTCGGCTCCGCCGAGTCGGTCTCCACGGCCGTTGAGCTCGCAACAGCCGAGGACGCGGTGGACGGCGCGCCCCGTGCCATCGCATCCGCGGCCCGCGAGGTGGTGTTCGCCCATGCGACCGCGGCCCTCGATGCCGCAACCGCCCGGCAGGTCCGCACGCCTTTGTGGCGACGCTGGCATGCCGGAGCGCCCCTCGCGGCAGCGGCCATTGGCTATCTCAGCTGGCTTCCCCTGCCACCAGCGCCCGCGGCAGCAGCGCCCCCACCCGGGGCTGAACACGTGCGCCTCGCCGAGATCGCCGGCCTCGGGCGGGTGGTCCAGCTTTCCGAGATCGACGCTCGGGACGCAGAGCAACACGATCGGCTGAAAAAGCTCTCGGACGACGCGAAGAGGCTCCGCGAAAAGCTGAAGAGCGGCGTCGAGCGCCGCGAAGCGCAGGCCGAGCTCGGCAGGCTCCGCGACGCGATCACGGCCGAGCGGCTATCGCTCGGCGAGGGCGAGCAGCGTCATGGGATGGAGTCGGCGCTCGGCAAGCTCGGAGAAGACCCCCAGCTGAAGCGGGCTGCGAAGGCGCTCGGCGATCGCGACCTCGTGGCGTTCGACGAGGAGATGGCGCGGCTCGCGAACAAGCTCGAACGGGATGACCGCGAACGGGCCAGGAAGGCGCTCGAGGAGGCCGCCGAAGCCGCCAAGAAGGCCGGCGCCCCCGGCGTGGCGAAGGCGCTCGAGGAACAGCGCAAGCTGCTGGATCAGCGCGGCAAGCAGGCCGACGCGTTGAGGGAGCTGGCGGAGGCGCTCGGCGACGGGCTCGACGACGAGGGGCGCGACGCGCTCCGCGAGCTCGCCCGGACCGGCAGCGACCGCGACGCGCGGCGGCTTGCTGGCAGCCTCGAGAAGGCGCTCGAAAAATTGAGCCCCGAGGAGCGCAAGCGGCTCGCCGACCGCTTGAAGCAGCGGATGGCGCAGTCCCCCGAGAGCGCGCTCGGAGAGCCCATGTCGAAGGAGCAGATGCGCGAGCTCGCACGGCAGATCGAGACGCCGGACGGACAGCAGCAGCTCGAGGAACAGCTGCGCCAGATGGCCCAGGAGGGGAGCCCGAGCAGCGA
The DNA here is from genome assembly GCF_051530205.1 of Sorangium sp. So ce327. Taxonomy (NCBI): domain Bacteria; kingdom Pseudomonadati; phylum Myxococcota; order Polyangiales; family Polyangiaceae; genus Sorangium; species Sorangium sp. So ce327. The sequence continues at coordinate 10,703,203 of NZ_CP150330.1, forward strand.
GGAATCGAAGCGCCAACGAGCGCTCGACGATGCACAGCGCGGGGCGGGCGAGGCCGAGGGGCAGCTCGGGGGGACGCCGCTCCCGGTGCCGATCGCAGGCGGGTCAGGCCAACCCGGGTCAGGCCAACCGGGGTTGGGCGGCCAGGAGCGCGGACAGGGCGGGCAGCAGGGCTCGTCCGGGGGCGGGACTGGCAAGCAGGGGTCGGCACAGCCAGGTCACTCGGAGGGCGGCGGCTCGGGCAGCCACGAAGGGCAGACCGGCGCGATCGCCGGGGGTGAGCTGCGCTCACAGGCCAGCGCGAGGCTCAACCCGGGTAGGCCGATGCCGGGCATCGTGACGGGCCGAGCAGCCGGGCGCGCCGGAGACACCGCCAACGTGCGCGGCGAGAGCGCGCTCGGTGTCGTGGGTCCCCAGGAGGTCGGCGGTGTCGAGCGCAGCGATGTCCCCGAGGAGTACCGCGAGCAGGTAGGCCGTTACTTCCAGCCGCGCTGAGCCCGGGGACGAGACGTGGAGCGCGCAGCGCCCACCGGCCTAGAAGCTCGCGCCCAGCAGCAGGCCGTTCGCCTCCGCGCTCACGAAGGGCGCAGCATACAGCCGGGGGAGCCCGGCCTTCGTGACCGGCGTGCGGCTCGACGTGGAGAACGCGTACAAGGCCGTCCCCGCGAGCACCACGCCGCCGCCGAGGAAGCTCCAGAACGAGACGTTGGCGAGCGTGGTCTGGGCGTCGCGCAGGTCGGTGCGCCTCTCGCTGCCGAACGGCTCCGTCGCTGCGGACTCGCCCTTTGCCGTGGAGAGGATCGCGAAGGTCACGCCCGACGCGAGCCCGAGCAGCCCGACGGCCCCGCCCGCGACCACCAGCGGAATGTTCGGGCCCGAATCCAGGCTGAGAGCGATGCTCTGGTCCGAGCCCCTCGCCACGAGCAGCGACGTCGACGTCCTGGCGCCAGCGCGGCGTGCCTCGATCCTGCGCTTGCCGGGATCGACGAACACCTGGGTGTCGAGGGGCGAATGCCCGACGACCTTGCCGTCGACGAGCACCTCGGCATTGTCGACGTTCACGCTGATGCGAAGCGCGCCGACCTGCGATCTGGCGACGGCGAGGCGCTTCTGCAGGAAGCTCTTCTTCTCTGCCTTCTCGCCGAGCGGAAAGATATTGAGCGCGTACAGGAGGTGCTCGGCCGCCTCGCGGGGCTGGTTCACCTCCAGCTCGACGTTCCCGAGGTTGCCGGCCACGTCAAAGCTCTGCTGGAGATCCCACGCCGCCTGATAACGCGCCTCGGCCTCGGCGAATCGCGCTTCATCGTAGAACCTGTTCCCCTCCCGGTAGAGCTGCGCGGCGCGCTCGCCCGCGCGCGACGTCGCAGCCGGGGCGTCGGTCGGAGAGTTCGGCATCAGCCGAGCCTCGCCGGTCGCGCTCGCGACGCTCGGCCCCAGAAGAACCGCCGCGCACGGGAGGAGTAGAGACAGGTATTTCAAGAATGGCTTTCGCATGGTGGCTGGCGGGAGGAATGCAATCCGGAGAGGCGACGCCTCAGGGGAACGGACGCGGGGGAGCGGTCGTCCCCGGGGGCGTTGTGGGCGACGCAGAGGGCGCGGACGGCGGGACCGAGGGTGGGATCGGAGGGCTCACAGCCGAGTCGTAGAAGTCGTCCACCGCCGTCGAAGGCTTGACCGGGCGCCGCACCTGCACAGCAGGGCGCGGTGATGACGGACGGGCGGCGACCGTGGCCGCGGAGTGAGCGGGCGGCGAGCTCGGCTCCGCCGTGGGCGACGCTGTCGGAAGCTCGGGCGCGGCGGGAACGAGTCGCTCTGCGGTGGGCGGCGGCTCGATCGCCACCGGGGGCGGAGGTTCGGGCTGCGCGCTCGGGGTGGGCGTCGCGAGCCCAGCGGGATCGGGCGTGGGAGCGCGGCCGCCCTCGGCCAGCGCCGGATCCTGCTCGCTCGTCGGATTGGCGGCGCGCCACAGCACCCAGAAGCCTGCGACCGTCGCGCTCCCCAGGAACACGAGCAACGCGAAGAGCGCCAGCGGGGCCCGGCGGCGGCGCGCCGCGAGCACCGCCGCGGCGGCCGCTGCGGTCACCGCGGTGTCATCGGACCGCGCCGCGGTTGGCTGCAGCCCCGCTCGAGGCGCGCCGGCTGCTGGCGGGGGAGCGGCCGCGGCAATCGGCCGCTGCTTCCGGGACGACTGCCCGCGCGAGCCGGACGACTCGTCTTCGGGCGGCGGCCAGACGCCGCTGCCCACACCGACGCGGGCCGTGCGGACGCCACCGGGACGCGCGCCGCCCTGCCCATCGGGAGCACCGGTCGGGGGGCCCGGCAACCCCTGCACAGGGATCCTGCGCATCGTCGGCCGGTTCCGTTCGTCGACGCCCTTCAACAGCGACGGCGCTACCTGGATCTTCTGCTGATCTATCGCCTGGTGCTCTCGGTTCGGAGGCAGCGTGACCGGAGGAACGTACACCTGCTTGTCGCTCGGCCCCGCCTCGCGATCCTGGCGGCGCCGCGGCCTGGGCTCGCCCCACTGCACCATCCGCTCCGCGGGCGGCGCTGCGGGGCCGGTGTTCCCTTCTTCAGGTCTGCGGCGCGGCTCCTGCGTAAGCGCTCGCTGTTGCGCCGGTGAGGGGTGCTCTTGCGATGCAAAATTCGGCGTGTCGTACCCGCGCGGCGGCTGCTGCGGCAGCGTCGGTTGCTGCGGCGCGGCGTCGCCCGCAGCGCCCTGAGCCGCCGGCTGCCCTGGCGAGCTCTTGTTCGCGTTCCTGTTGGTCATGCCTGCCCCTCTCGCCACGCGCAAAAGGCGCGCTGCTGCCCCACGTGAGCAGCAGCGCATCGAGCCCCCGGTACAAGACGCCGCGCTGTCATGGGCGCGCTCCCGAGGTGATCTGCCTCGACCGCTGCACCGCAGACGGCGTGGCGGGCGCCGCGGCAGCGCTCCGACGAGCCCGGGGGCGGCGGAGGCCAGCGTCGAACATGCGCTGGTCTGCGCACGGTACCTCGGAGCTCGCTCGGGGACAGGGCCACGGCATGGACCCGAAGATACTCCACCCGGCCGCCACCACCACGCACCCAAGCGTCACCACCCCCTCCGGAGCGATGCCAAGGCCGCTCCATGGCAGGGCGCGGGCATCGGGAGCCGCCGCCGTCACGGACGTGACGGCGGCGGCTCCCGATGCCCGAAGGCGCCGGTGTCGCGGACCATGACGTCGCGCAAGGCGCGGCTCCGCGGGTCGACGGCGCGCAAAGTTGCCCCTGGCCACCTTCTTGCTTCCTCACCGAACCACGCGCGTGTTGCCCAATACTGCGCTGCCCAAATTCCCGCGTGCCACGACATCGATTTTTTGCACCCATCCAGCATCCACGGTCTACGACGGTCGACGGTCCGCACCTTCTGGCCCGCACCCAGGTTGAGCTGCCTTGCCTCGTGGCCCGCACCCAGGTTGACCTCTACCGCGCCTGAGGTTGACCAGGTTGACCCCTCCGAGGTTGACCCTTCCGACCCAGGTTGCCCCTCTCAGGTTGCCCCTCTCAGCGCCGGCGCTCCCCATTCTGCAGCCCGCATCGTAGCGGGTTCGTCACACCGGGTGACGTTCCTGGCAGCAGCCGCGGCGACGACGCCGTACCCGCCTGTCAGCCCACGAGGCTCACCAGCAGCGCCAGGGTGAAGCCGAAGAGCACCACGCTCACCACCAGCAATCCCATGGCCGCCCAGCTGGCCTGAGCGCGCGCGGGCCGTCGCGCGCGCCGCGGCCTGCCTCTGTGCGCCTCCGAGGCCCTCTGCAGCGCAGCCCCTGGGGCGGGCCGCGCTGCCATATACGGCGCCGTGAGGCCGAACGCCTTCACGGTCGCGCTCAACGTCGGTGGGAGCGCCGGCGCCCGGACCGGCGGCAACGTCAGCGGCGCCGTGCGCTGCCAGTACGACCCGGACGGTATGGCCGACCCACCATCCACCCCTCCCGAAAGCCCTGCGGCGATGCGCGACAGCTCCGCCGCGAACGCCGCTGCGTCAGGGAAACGGAGCTCCGGGCTCTTCTCCAGCGCCCTCATGATCGCGCGGTCGAGCTCCGGCGGCACCGGTCGTGGCGCGTGGCTCGACGGCGGCGCGGGGACCTCGCTCGCATGGGCGCGCACGAGCTCGTGGACGCGGCTCACATGCTCGAACGGATCGCGACCGGCGACCAGCGTGTAGAGCACCACGCCGGCCGCATACACGTCGGTGCGCGCGTCGACGGCGAGCCCGCAAGCCTGCTCGGGCGAGAGATAGCGCGGCGTACCGACGAGCACCCCCTCCTCCGTCTGATAGAGCGACGGCGCCGGCGCGCGCCCATCGCCGCGCGGAGCGACCACCTTGGCGATGCCGAAGTCGAGCACCTTCACCACGCGCCGCCCCTGCGCATCCGCGTCGCACACGAAGAGGTTCTCGAGCTTCACGTCGCGGTGAACGATGCCCGCGCCGTGCGCCGCGGCGAGGCCCGCCAGCGTCTGCGTCACGAGATCGAGCGCCTCCATCGCAGGCAGCGCGCCGCGCGCCGCGAGCTCCTCGCGCATCGTCCGGCCGCAGAGCCGCTCCATGACGAGGAACGTCCTCCCCTCGGCGGTCCGCCCGAAATCGGTGACGGTCACCAGGTTCGGGTGGGCGAGCCGCGCCAGCGACTGCGCCTCGACGCGCATCCGCTCCACGAGCCGCGGCTCGCGGTTCAGGTCGCGGTGCAAGAGCTTCACCACCACCGGCTTGTCGAGGCCCACGTGCGCCGCCTCGATCACCTCGCCCATCCCCCCTCGCCCGAGCCGGCGCACGGGCCGGTACGGCGTTCCATCCAGCAAGGTATCGCTCAGCTCAGGCGCCGCGCATCGGCAGTCTTCGTGCGAAGGCAAGGCCATCCTCTGCGGGTCGAGGTGGTGCCGCCGTCGTCACACGACGCGAGGAATCGAGATCCCCTCTCGCTCCCGGACCTCGAGCGCGCGAGCGCTCTTCTCACACGCTCGCCACAGCACGCCCAAGATTTCGACAGATCCGCGCGCAGCGCATCCTGCTGCATTCCCCGGACGCGCTCCAAATTTCCACGCAAAGAGACGCGCACGTACGATTTCGGAGCGCGCCGCGATCACGCCCCTTGATCAGGCGGCGGTGCCCGCGGCGCTCCCTGGCTCCGCGTGCTCGGGCGTGGCCGCGTGCGGCGGCGCTGCCTGCTCCGCCGCGAGCGCCGCCTCGTCTTCCCGGGCGAGGAGCGCGTCCGTCTCGGCGAAGGCCGCCTCGCGTTGCGCGACGACGGCAGCGCAGCGCGCGCGGGCCGCGGAGAGCAGGCCGAGCCCGACGGCGACCCAGCCAGCTGCGGCCGTGTACCCGGCGGCCATGACAGACCCCGCGTCGCCCTGATCGGCCTTGGAGAGCATCACGAACGCATAGAACGGCGACGGGGCCGCGACGAGGAGAGCGCTCTCGCTCGTGTCGAGCTCCGCGACGAGGCCGGCGATGGCGGCGACGATCCATGGGCCGACCGCGATCGTGAAGAGCAGCGTCAGGAGAAGCGCCCGCGTGACCAGGGGCGAGGCGATCCGCGCGCGAAGGAACGCGCCGAGCCCGACGACGAACACGTAGACGGCGAGCGCGTAGACGGCGACGTGCTGGACCTGCTGCGCCTGGATCTCCGGCGTCGGGACGGGCACGCCGAGGCTCAGCCGGTGCCCGACGACCCAGAGCGCGGTGATGGCGGGGACCCCCACCGCGAGGAGGAGGTACGCCGAGCGCATCACGCCGGGGCCGAAGAAGCGACGCAGCCGGCTGGCGCGGCTCCGAGCCCAGTGCACCTCGACGCGGCGCGATGGGCCGATCGGCTCTCCGGCAAAGAGGAACACGCAGAAGATCAGAAACGAGAGCGCTACGCACACGCCCGCGACGATCGCGGGCAGGCGATCGGAGGCGTCCACCGCGAACGCCGGCACCGCGACGGCGGCGGTCGTCACGGGGGCGCAGACCGCGAACCACGTCTTCAGCCCGGAGGAGCGATCGTCGCTCTCGCTCGTGAGGTTCGCGACGGTCACCTGGTACAGGAACCACGCGGGCATGCCGACCGCCGCGCTCGGAAGGAGGATCAGGAAGAGCACGTAATCGAGGCCGAGCGGCGCGCGCTGGTAGGCGATCGGGAGCCAGATGGGCAGCCCCTCGGGGACCTCCGGCCAGGCCAGGTGAGCCACGTACGAGAGCCCCGAGCCGCCCGCCGAGAACAGGCCGATCGACAGCGGGAACGCGAGCAGCAGCGTGACGAGGATCGCCGCGCGCAGGCTCCCCATCTTCGAGCTGATCGCCAGGCCGAAGGCCACGCTGAGCAGCGCGATCAAGAAGAGGAACAGGAAGGCGATCACCACCTCCATCGCGGTGATCCCGCCGAACAGGAACGGCAGCGCCCCGACCGGCGCGAGCATCACCACGTACATCGAGATCGCCGTGTAAGCGGCGAGGAACTTGCCTCGCGCGATCTCGCCGGGCGGGATGCCCGTCAGGAGCACCGCCTCCCAGGTGCGCCCCTCGCGCTCCGAGGCGATGCTGTTCGCGGCGACCGCCGGCCCGACCAGCGCCACGACGAAGTACGCGAGCGAGAAGAAGACCTGGAACAGGATCACGCCCGTCTTCGCAGGCGCGATTTCCTTCGCCGCGATGCCGCCGATGGTCGCCACGAGCAGCGCCATCAGCACGGCCAGCACCAGCAGGATGATCGGCGTGCGGGCGAGGCGCGCCGCCTGCTTGAGCTCGCGGATCCAGATCGGGTTCGGCTCGCCCAGGATGCGCCCCACGCGATGCCGCGCCCGATCGACGAGCCGCTGCGACGCCGGACCGGCGGGCGGCAATGTGCCAGTCTGCACGCTCACTGCACCTCTCCTTGCGTGACCTCCAGGAAGATCCTCTCGAGCTCGTTGCGCTCCGGCTCGACGCCGATCACGCCGACGCCGCTGCGCACGAGGTGCTGGACGATCTCGGCGATCTTCACGTCGGTGCCGACGTAACCGACGTGCACGGCTCCGGCGACGATGTCGACATCGGTGATCCCGGGCCCGCCCCTGACCAGCAAGGCCGCTGCCTCGGGATCGCCGAGGACCCGCACCTTGACCCTGCGCCGGGAGATCTGCGAGAGCGCCGGATAGGCCGCCTGCCCCGCGCTCGCCGGCGCAGCGGCGTGCGGCGGGTGCGGGCCGTATCCGGGCGGCGGACCGCCGGCCTGCGCGCGATCGACGGCGGCCGGATCCACCGGCGCGCCGTCGGGCGTGGCCGCCTCGGGTCCGTGCCGCGGCGGCGCGTGCCCGTGCGCCTGCGGCCCGTACGCGCCCGGCGCGGCGCCGTGGCGAGGCGGCGCGTGCCCGTGCGCCTGCGCCGCGCGCACCGCCTCGAGGCGCGCGGCGATCTCCCCGATCGGCCCGGCGACGACGAGGCGGCCCTTCTCGAGGATGCCGATCGACGTGCACACGTCGGAGAGCTCCGTGAGGATGTGCGACGAGAGGAAGATCGTCTTCCCCAGGCTCCGGAGCTCGAGCAAGAGATCGCGGATCTCGATGCGCGCGCGCGGATCGAGATCGCTCGCCGGCTCATCCAGGATAAGGACCTTCGGATCGTGCAGCAGGATCCTCCCGAGCTGGAGGCGCTGCTTCATCCCCTTCGACATCGTGGCGACGATCCGGTCCTGGATCTTGCCGAGGTCGGTCAGCTCCAGGACGGCGTCGACCACGTCGAGCGACGGAACCCTGAAGGCGTCCGCGAAGAACTCGAGGTACTCGCGCACCGTGATCCTGTCGTAGACGCCGGCGTGATCCGGCATGTACCCGATGCTGCGGCGGACAGCCGCGGGGTCGATCGTCACGTCGACGCCGTCGATCTCGACCCGCCCTGCCATGGGCTCGAGCAAGGTCGCCATGACCCGGATCGTCGTCGTCTTGCCCGCGCCGTTCGGCCCGATGAAGCCGAAGATCTCGCCGGGGCCCACGTCGAAGGTGACGTCCTTCAGCACGTCGAGCGCGCCGAAGCGGTGCGAGAGGTGCCGGACGCGGATCGTCGGCCGAGGCCGCTCGATCTGCGCCCCGGAGGGCAGAGCGCCGCCGAGCGCCGCGCTCACGGCCGGCCTCCGTAGCCCAGGACCCGCACGAGCACGCGGTCGCTGTCGATCCGCAACCCGGAGTCGCTCGCGCGCCCCTCGCCGCCGTCGAGCTGGCCGAACAGCACGGGCACGCCGGCCGGGAACCAGTCGACCGATCCACCGGCCGCCACCTCGATGGCCAGCCACGCAGCGCCTAGCCCCGGCGCGTCGGGCTCGAGGAGCGGAGCCAGCAGCCTCCCGCCGAGGTCGTGGACGTCCATGCCGCCGACCCGCCGCCCGAAGCCCGCGTGCGAGAGCCAGCCCTGCCCCTCGCTCCGCGCCGCGAGATCGACCCCCGCGCGCGACGAGACCCTCTCCCCGTCGCCGATGCGGGCGAAGTAGCGGGCCGCGCCCTCCGGTAGCCACAGGACGCCGGCCCGGAGGTCGCGGCCGCTCCGGTTGCTCACGACGACGTCGCCGCTCGGATCGGCGACGATCGCGATGCCGTCGCCGAGCGACGCGGCCCCGTCCTCACGCACGATCACCGTCTGCCAGGGGAGCGCCGCGACCTTCGTCAGCCGGGCCCCGTCGCGATCCACGAGCAACCGGTCGCGCCGCTCCGAGAGCTCGGCGACCACCGCCGTGCTGATCACGCCGCTCGCGTCGGTCGTGCGGACCGTGAGCTCCTCCGCGCTAGCGACGAAGAAGCCCCGGAACCGGCGCACCGCCCCCTTCGTCATGCCGGCCCCCGCCTCGATCAGCGTGAGGTGGCGCGCCCGGCCGCGCACCCCCTTCGCGAGCAGGCCCACGCCGACGATCACCGCGAACGTGACCGCCGCGGCCACCGGCAGGTACCAGAGCGCGCGGAGCGGCCTCCCCTGCCGCGCGGCGCGCGAGAAATTGATCGGACCGGCGAGCACCGCGTAAATGCAGAGCAGCAGCGCGGAGACCCCGATCGCCCAGCGGGAGCTCTCGTTCGGATCGAGCTCCCGCCGCACCGGCTCGAGGTCGACGCCCATCGCATCCTCCCCCGGGCGGAAGGCCACGGTGGAGCGACGGTCGTAGGCTCGGCGAGCGAGATCGGCCACCCGTATCTTCACCCACGGGTCGCTGGCCGCGGGCGAGCGCGTGGGGTCGAACGCGAGCAGGTGCACCTCGCCGAGGCCGTAGAACGCCGAGCTGCCATACGCGCTCCCGCGCAGGTTGCCGCCCGACCAGCCGCAGAGCGACTCGGCCACCGCGGGGGTCGCGCTCGGCGCGGGCAGGAGCACGTTGCCCTGCTTGCCAAAGCCGCTGGAGCCGCCGGGCGGCGCGATCTCCGCGAGGGTGGGCGGCGCGATGGCCGCCTTCGCGACCTCACCGCCGACGAACGCCGCGAGCGTCGGGTGCCGCAGATCCTCGGGGCGGGCGACGGACAGCGCCAGCGTGCCGCCGGAGAGGACGAAGCCGGCGAGCGCCTCGAGCTCGGAGCCGCTCAGCCTGGACAGCGTGTCGGTGCGCATGAGCACGGCGTCCGCCGCGTTGTACAGGGCCGCCCGGTCGGGCAGCAGCGGGTCGCCGGTCGCGCTGTCGAAGCGAGGCTGCCCGACCCAGAGGACAGGGCTCGGCGTCCCCCCGGGCGCGCGGCTGGTCGATATGTACAGCGGCGCGATCGGCGCGTCGTGGAGGCCCCCGCGGAGCAGCGACCTCTCGCTGACGTCGAAGAGCACCACCGCGTGTTGCGAGGTCGACGAGAGCCCCTGCGACGACACCTGCGCTCCGCCCTCATCGAGCACCCGCACCTGCACGTCACCGAAAGGGGACACGTGCACCGGAACGCGCACGTCGACGGACGCGCCCGCCCCGACCGCGTAAGGCGCCGACGCGACGAAGACGCGCTCATCGGAGTAGCGCTTCGACTCGACCTCGACCTCGCCCCTGGCCGCCCGGCCGCCGTTGTTCTGGATGCGCACGACGACCTGGTTCCAGCCCCAGGGCACCCCGCCGCTCGTCCCGAGCACGGGCGCCACGTCGACGACGAGCGCCGTCGCGGTCGGCAGCGTCGGCGCCTGCCCGGACGCGGGCCCCGCCGAGAAGAGCGCCGCGAGCGACGCCGCCGCCGCAAGGCCCTTCACGCCTCTCCTCGGCGACCCGCTCCGGATCGCCTGCCCCCGCGGCTCCTCCGCGCGCCTCATCGCCGGATCGCCTGCGCCACGGGCTCGGGCCGCGCCTCGATCGCGGAGAGGAGCGCCGCGATCACCTGATCCGTCGTGATCCCCTCCGCCTCGCCCTCGAAGGACCGGATCATCCGGTGGCGGAGCACCGGCTTCGCGACCCGCTGCACGTCGGCGAAGGCGACGTGCGCCCTTCCCTGGAGCAGCGCCACGGCCTTCGCGGCCAGGACCAGCGACTGCGCGCCGCGCACGCCGGCGCCGAACCGGAGCGACCTCCGCACGATCTCGGGCGCCCCCTCGGCGGCCGGATCGCTCGCGCGGGTGAGCCGCGACGCGTACCGCATGACCGGCTCGGCGACCGCGATGTCGCGGCAGAGCGATCGCAGCGAGAGCACGTCGTCGCGGGTGAGCACCCGCGGCGGCGGCCCGCGATCGTGGCCCGTGGTCCGGGCGATGATCTCGGTCATTTCATCCTCGGTCGGGCTCGGCACGAGCACCTTGAGCAGGAACCGATCGAGCTGCGCCTCCGGCAGCGGGTAGGTCCCTTCCATCTCGATCGGGTTCTCGGTGGCCAGCACGAAGAACGGCTCCTCCATCGCGTACCGCGTGCCCGCGATGGTGCACGCGTGCTCCTGCATGGCCTCGAGCAGCGCGCTCTGCGTCTTCGGCGTCGCCCGGTTGATCTCGTCGGCCAGGATCACCTGCCCGAAGATCGGCCCCTTGTGCAGCGAGAAGTGGCGCGAGCCGTCCGCCGCCGCGACGAGCACGTTCGTGCCCGTCACGTCGCTCGGCATGAGATCCGGGGTGAACTGGATGCGCGAGAACGCGAGATCCAGGCAGCCGGCGATGGTCCTGACGAGGAGCGTCTTGCCCAGCCCGGGCGCCCCCTCGAGGAGGACGTGCCCTCCCGCGAGGATCCCCCAGAGCGTCTGCTCGATGACGTCGTCCTGCCCGACCACGGCCTGCCCGATCGCCTCTCGCAGCCGCGCGCTCGTCCGCTGGGCGAGCTCGAGCCTCGCCTCGAAGGACGCAGGGGCCGCGCCCTGCCCGCCGTCAATACCCGCGCCTGATTCCGCCGCCATCTGGTCGCCCTCGGCCGACGACGATAGCCGGCCGCGCCCCGCGCGTCGATCGGACCTCGCCACATGCTATGTCTTGCGAATGAGGATGCTTATGTTGACCTGTCGCCGTGGGCTCGCCTCGCTCTGCCTCTCCGCGCGCAGCGGCGCGGCGCTCACCGTGGCGCTGTCGCTCGGCGCGAGCGCCTGTGCCTCGGTCGTCGGCGAGCATGAGGTGGAGACCAAGTTCCTCGTGAAGCCCACCTCGCAGTCGACCTTCTCCGGATGGAGCGAGCTCTCCGTCTCGGAGGACCCGAACTCCGTCGACAGGGCCGAGCTCATGTACATCCGGCTGGAAGCACGCGACGACAACGTGCCTGACCTCACCTTCCTCAAGAGCGTCTCCGCCTCGGCCGTCGTCGACGGCAAGTCGACCGTCGTCGCCAAGAAGGCGCCGATGCCTACCGGGGAGCGCATCGTCCCGCTCGATCGGGTCTATCACGACGACATCCGGCCCTTCTTCTACAAGGACGACGAGAGCGGCGATTACACGGTGCACGTCGACTGGGAAGGCAAGGTCGATCTGACGAAGACGATCCCGCCCGAAGGGGTGTGGATGAAGGTCCTCGTCGCCGTCCGCATCGAGTGATCGCGCCGCTCGCCGCAGGCGCCCAGGAAGACGGAGTGCGTCTGCAGGGAAGGCGACCCGATGTGCGGCTGCCTTCCCTGGCGGTTCAGCGGGGCACGGCCGCGCGAGCGCAGCCGACGAGCTCCTTGAAGAGCGGCGAGGTGACGTAGCGCTCCCCGCCGTCGGGAAGGATCACCACGATCCTCTTTCCCTGCATCTCGTCACGCGCCGCGATCGACAGCGCCGCCGCCATCGCCGCGCCGCCGGAGATGCCGACGAGGATGCCCTCGGTCTTGGCGAGCCGGCGCGCGGCCTCGAACGACTCGTCCTCGGACACGGGCACCACCTCGTCGATGAGCTCGCGCCGGAGGATCTTCGGGACGAAGCCCGCGCCGATGCCCTGGATCAGGTGCGCGCCCACGCGGCCACCGCTCAGCACGGCCGCGTTTTTGGGCTCGACCGCGATCATCTTCACGCCCGGCTTCTTCTGCTTGAGCACCTCGCCCACGCCAGTGATCGTCCCGCCGGTCCCCACGCCGGCGACCACGACGTCGACCGTCCCGTCCGTGTCCTCCCAGATCTCGCGCGCGGTCGTCACGCGGTGCGCGGCGGGGTTCGCCGGGTTCTCGAACTGCTGGAGCATCACCGCGCCGGGCGTCTCTTCCACGATCTGCCGCGCCCGCGCGACGGCCTGCACCATGAGCGACCCGGGCGTCAGCAGCACCTCGACCCCGAACGCCCTGAGCAGCGCGATCCGCTCCGGGCTCATCGACTCGGGCATCGTGAGGATCAGCCGGTAGCCCTTGGCCGCGGCGATCATCGCCAGCGCGAGGCCCGTGTTGCCGCTCGTCGGCTCGACGAGGACGCTCCCGGACTTCAGCTTGCCCTGCCGCTCCGCGTCCTCGACCATCGCGAGGCCGATGCGATCCTTGACGCTGCCGCCGGGGTTCCGGCTCTCGACCTTGCCGATCAGCTCGGCGCGCAGACCCTTGCCCGCAGAGCTCAGGCGGACGAGGGGGGTGCGCCCGATCGTCGCCGCGATGTCGTCGAAGATTGAAGCCACGTGCCGCCTCCCGTGATGGCCGTTGGCCAGACGGGAGCGCCGGCCAGCGGGCTAGATGGAGTAATCTTGCACGAAGATCTTGGCGTCTCGGAGATTTACCAGCACCCTGTCCCCCTCGGACAGGCCGAGCTCGGCGACGCGATCCTTGGTCAGCTCGACGGAGAGCGGCTGGCCGTCGGAGAGGCGGAGCTCCGCCTTGACCATCCACCCGACCCGCGACAGCCGCTCGACGCGCGCGACGCTGGCGTCGTCGGCGGCGGGCGTCTTCGAGGAGTCGATCCGGGTGTGGACCTCGATGTCGTGAGGACGCACGAAGGCGTGCACGCTCGCGCCGTCGCCGGTCCCGGGGGGAGCGTGCACCGCGAGGGTACCGAGCGCCGCCTGGCCGTCGCGCACCTCCCCCTTGAGCACGTTGATCGACCCGACGAAGCTCGCGACGAACTCGGTCGCCGGCCGGTCGTAGATCTCCTCCGGGGTGCCGATCTGCTCGACCCGCCCCTTGTGCAGCACGATGACCCGATCGGCGAGGTCCATGGCCTCTTCCTGGTCGTGGGTCACGAAGACGCTCGTGATCCCTCGCTCCTTGTGGAGCCTCCGGATCCACTCGCGCAGCTCGAGGCGGACCTTGGCGTCGAGCGCCCCGAACGGCTCGTCGAGCAGGAGCAGCGACGAGCCTGGCGCGAGCGCGCGCGCCAGCGCGACGCGCTGCCGCTGGCCGCCGGACAGCTCGTGCGGGAACCTGCCGCCGAGCCCGTCGAGCTGCACGAGGCTGAGGAGCTCATCGACGGTGGTCGCGATCTCCTTCCGTGGCCGCTTCCGGATGCTGAGGCCGAAGCCGATGTTGTCGCGCACGCTCATGTGCCTGAACAGCGCGTAGTTCTGGAAGACGAAGCCGATGTTCCGGTCCTGGACGCGGGTGGTGGTCGCGTTCTTGCCATTCAGGACGACCTCGCCGGAGTCGGGGCTCTCGAGCCCGGCGATGATGCGCAGGACGGTGCTCTTGCCACCTCCGCTCGGCCCGAGGAGCGCGACCAGCGCGCCGCTCTCGATCTCAAACGAGACGTCATCGACCACCTTGTTCGGACCGAACCGCTTCGTGAGCCGCTCGACAACAATTCCCATAAGCAACAGCTAGCCTTCCGACCCGTCTCGATCGCGCCTCGGACAGAAAAAGCGAGGGCCCGAGTGGGCACCAGCGTCGCCTGCCGAGCGGGTAGGCGCAACCAGATTCAGAAATACACATCGGAAAGGTGGGTGTATTTGCAAGAAAGGGTGAGGGCGAGCTGTTGCAAGAAGACTGACAGAGGACAGGAAGCGCGGAGCCCGTGCTCAGGCCGTCCCCCTCCCGGGTCGGTCAGTCCTCAACCTCGGTCCCGGTCCCCACGGTCCCAACCTCGGTCAGTCCTCAACCTCGGTCCCGGTCCCCACGCCACGGTCCAACCTCGGTCGGTCCCCGCTCCCCAACCTCGGTCGGTCTCAACCTACGGTCCCAACCTACGACCTACGGTCCCAACCTCGGTCGGTCCCCGCTCCGCTCCCCAACCTCGGTCGGTCTCAACCTCGGTCGGTCCCGGTCTCCAACCTCGGTCGGTCCGCTGTCGGTCCGCAACCCGGTCCCCAACCTCGGTCGGTTCCCGAACCCCGGAGCGAGCTCAGCGGCGTGGCGGGCTTCGCGCGGGCGGCTGCTGCCCGACTCAACGGACGGTCCGAGGTGCTAGCATCGCCGCGCCGCGACGCGGCAGGCCCGGGACCGGAGCCCGCGGCGCGGCTGGACGAGGACGCGAAGCCGCGACGCGGCAGGACCAGGACGGAAGGCGGATGCGTTGTCTGGTGACGGGGGTGGCCGGATTCATCGGCTCCCACCTGGCGGAGCGGTTGATCGAGCTCGGGCACGAGGTGCTCGGGGTAGACCGCTTCACCGACTACTACGCCCGCGAGCTCAAGGAGGGGAACCTGGCACGGCTGCGCGGCGAACCGCGCTTCTCGCTCTCGACGGCCGACCTCGCCACAGACGATCTCCGCCCGCTGCTCTCGGGCCGCGAGGTCGTCTTCCACCAGGCGGCGCAGGCGGGCGTGCGCCCGAGCTGGGGACAGAGCTTCGAGGTCTACCTGCGCGACAACGTGCTCGCGACGCAGCGGCTGCTGGAGGCAGCCAGGGCGCACGGCCAGGTGCGCAAGCTCGTCTATGCCTCGTCCTCCTCCGTCTACGGCGACCCCTCCGGCGACACAGGGGATGTGCCCATGCACGAATCCAGCCGGACCGCCCCCCACTCACCCTACGGGGTGACGAAGCTCGCCGCCGAGCAGCTCTGCGAGCTGTACCGGCGCAACTTCGGCCTGCCCACGATCTCGCTCCGGTACTTCACGGTGTACGGCCCCAGGCAGCGCCCCGACATGGCGTTTCACCGGTTCATCGCCGCCGTGCTGAAGGGCGAGCCGGTCCGCGTGTACGGCGACGGCGAGCAGACGCGCGATTTCACGTACGTGAGCGACGCGGTGCAGGCCAACGTCGACGCCATGGAGGGCGGCGCGGTCGGCGTGTTCAACATCGGCGGCGGCTCGCGGGTGAGCCTCAACGACGCGCTCGGGCTGCTGGGGGAGCTCGCGGGACCCGTGCGCGTCGAGCGGGTAGAGCCGCAGCCCGGCGACGTCCGGCGCACCTGGGCGGACACCGCGGCGGCGCAGGCGGCGCTCCGGTACGTGCCCCGGGTGCCCCTGCGCGAGGGGCTCGCGGCGCAGGTCGCCTGGCAAATGAGGCGGCTTGGGCTCTGCCGGTGACGGGCGCTCCGCGCCCTCACGCGCCGGCATCGCCTCCGCGAGGGACGAGCTCGACCACGCGCGCCGCCGGCACGCGCGCGCCCACGATCTCGTCCGCGAGGTTGACCCAGCCCACGCAGCGATCGAGGACGACGCTGTCGGACGAGATCACGCCCGCCGCCCCCGCGAGGAGGCGGTCGGGATCAGGGACGAGCGTCGCCTCGATCGAGAGGGGCGCGCCCCCGAGCCGCTCCAGGATCCGCGCGCGCAGCCGCCCGGAGCTGGGGATCGCCGCGTCGAGGAGGAAGCGCGCGCGCGCCGCGCCGGCGCCGGACAGCGCGTCGCCGATCCGATCGATGGCTCCGTCGGTCTCCGCGATCGGCGCGTAGCTGCCGCGCAGCCCCGCGAGATCGCGCAGCGCCCCCTCCGGCCCGCGCACCAGCAGCCCGCCCGCGAGCGCCACCTCCAGGGTGATGATCAGGTTGAAGCCGTCGATGTTCGCCTCCGCGCCCTGGAGCGACGAGGACGGGGCGCAGCGCGCGAGGCGCGACGCCCGCTGCGCGTCCGAGCACGCGGCCCGCTGCAGCGCGAGGCGCTGGCGTGCGGCCAGCTGGTGGTGGTCGCCGGCGGTCCGGATCGCGGTGCGCAGCGGGTAGCCGCGGCCGAGGAGCCACGTCACCTCCTCGAAGGCCACGCGCAGCGTCCGGACGGCATCGGGGCCGAACAGCCGCTCATCGTCCGGGTGCCCGCCGCGCGGCGCGCCGCTGTGTTCGCCCGCCACGTCACCCTCCTCCTCGGCGCATCAGCACGCTGTCACGCCGTCGGCTCCCCACGCGACTCGATTACCACACCCGGGTCGCCTCCGAGCGCTCGTGTCGCGGAGATCGCCTGGTCGCTCCGCGCCTCGATCGCCGCGAGCGAGCAGCCTCCACACCAGGAGCCGCTGCTCCAGCGGCGCGTGCTCTTGCACGGAACGCGCCTCGGCGCCCCGCTCGCCCGGCGCGCACCGAGCGAGGCCCCGACCGGGCGCCTGGAGGAAAGCGCTTGCGGCAGAGCGCGCGCGGCTCGCTAAAATGCGCGGTTTCTGGGGGAGGAGCTGAGAGCGAACGATGGCAGCCCACGGATACAGCTTCGTCACGGACAAGGCGTTCAGCGCGTTCGCGCGGGATCTCGAGCACGGCGCGTGGAAGGGCGTCTTGATCGGCAGGTACGACGTCCCGAGCCGCGTCCCGACGGCGTTGCTCTTCGAGGCGCCGAGGCCGGTGGTCTGGAAGCTGCGCGCGCTCTGGAGCATCGCGGCGCTCGACGAGGCGCTCGGGGTGGCGTCGACCGCGGCGCTCGCCGAGCTCGACGCGGCGTGGGACGCTGCCCAGCGAGCGCTGCACCTGTTCCTCGCGTCGGCGGCCGAGGGCAGGGATCCGGCCCACCGCGACGCGGCGATCCGGCTGCGCGGCGCGCTGCTCGCGGGGGCTGGCACCGAGCAGACCCAGTACGGGTACGACGCCGAGGTCGACTTCGGCTGGCGCCAGGTCGCCATCGCGAGCAAGGCGCCGCGCTCCGCCGACGTGAAGAAGATCGGCGCCGGCGCGTACCTGAAGCGCATCGAGGAGGCGACAACGGCGCTCGCCAGGGGGCTCGGCCGGAGCTCCGGCCAGACGCGCGCGATCGCGCGCTCGAAGCGCATCCTCGAGGCGATGACCGCGTGTGCGTCGGCGTTCAACGCCATCCACGACGAGATCAGCTGGCTGATCGAGCACACGCCGAGCGGCAAGCAGCGCGAGCTCCTCGAGGCGCTCCACGCGCCCTTCCTGGCGCTGCTCGAGCGGAGCCCCCAGCGCGCCCTCACGGCCGACGAGAAGGGCGACACGGCCACCGCGGAACCACCGTCGCCACGGCTCGACGGGCCGGAGAGCACCCCCGCCTGAGGCGTCCGACACCTGAAGACGCGCCTCGCCCCGCGCCAGCCCCCGGCAACGCTTCCCGCTCCCCCTGCCAGCATCCGGCAGCGCTTCCCTCTCCCCTGCCGGTGACCGGCAGCACGTCCTGCCCTCGTTGCCGTCGCGCTTGCAGCGCGTTCTCGGACGGAACCGCGCCTTCTCGTGACGTTCTGCTATCCTCCGCCGCCGTGATTGTGGACCAGCCCCCCACACCTGCCCCTCACGAGGCTCCGGAGGACCGCGCGACGTTCGGCCTCGCCGCCATCGATCCTCGCCCGAGCCTCATGGCGCCTTCCATCGCGCCGGCCGCCTCGGCGGCGCCGCACGTCTCGGTGGTCGTCCCGGGGCTGAACGAGGCGGAGAGCCTGATGGAGCTCGCGCAGCGGGTGGATCAGGCCTTGAAGGGCCGCTTCTCCTACGAGCTCATCTTCGTGGACGACGGCAGCACGGACGACAGCTGGGGCGTCATCTCCAGGATCCGCGCGGAGAACCCGGTCGTGAAGGGGATCCGGCTGCGGAAGAACTTCGGCAAGGCGACGGCGCTCACGGCCGGGTTCCGCAAGGCGAGGGGCGCCGTGGTCGTCACGATGGATGCCGATCTCCAGGACGACCCGGCCGATCTGCCGAGCTTCATCGCCAAGGTCGAGGAGGGCCTCGACGTCGTGGTGGGCTGGAAGGTCAACCGCCTCGACCCCGCCAATCGCCTCGTCCTGTCGCGGATCTTCAACGGGACCGTCCGCGCGGTCACGGGCGTGAAGCTCCATGACATGAACTGTGGCTTCAAGGCCTACCGTAGCGAGGTGCTGCGCACCATCCCGATCTACGGAGATCTCTTCCGGTACATCCCGGCGCTCGCCGCCTGGCAAGGCTTCCGCGTCACGGAGATCCCGGTGCGCCATCACGCCCGCAAGTACGGCGCCTCGCGCTACGGACTGGAGCGCATCCTGCGCGGCTTCTTCGACCTGCTCAGCGTCATGTTCCTCACGCGCTACTCGAAGAAGCCGATGCACCTCTTCGGCCTCATCGGCCTGGTCTTCGCGGCGACCGGCGTGACCATCAACGCGTATTTGACGTTCCTCTGGCTGCTCGGTCACAAGATCGGGGACCGGCCGCTGCTCCTCCTCGGCGTGCTGATGATCCTCCTCGGCATCCAGTTCTTCTCGATGGGCTTCATCGGCGAGTTCCTCACCTTCCAGATGCAGCAGCGCCACCTGGCAGACGAGCCGCCCATCCGCGAGGAGTTCGAGTGATCTCCGAGCCTCGCCTCGATCGGTCCTGGGTCCCCGCGTCCGGGCGCCTCCCCTCGCTTCAGGCCCTCTGCTCCGCGGCGCCTCGCTGAGCGCGCGGCCGGGGTTTGCCGTCGTGAGCCGCGCCGCCCTGCGCGCCCTCGTCCGCCTGATTGGCCCGCTGTTGCTCGTCCTCGTGGTCGTGCGCATGGACGACCGGGACGCGGTGCTCG
Organism: Sorangium sp. So ce327; assembly: GCF_051530205.1. Classification (NCBI taxonomy): domain Bacteria; kingdom Pseudomonadati; phylum Myxococcota; order Polyangiales; family Polyangiaceae; genus Sorangium; species Sorangium sp. So ce327. The sequence goes on from NZ_CP150330.1 coordinate 10,722,316, forward strand.
GCGCGGTCGTGTCGGCCTCGGCTGGCCCGCTCGCGCTCGCGGCGGCGCTGAACGTCCTCAACATCCACCTCAAGGTGGTCCGCTGGGACGCGCTGCTGCGTGCCCGGGGCATCGTTTATCCGCTTCGGCGTGCGTGGAGCGCCTACGCCACGTCGCTCTACGTTGGCATGCTGACCCCCGGGCGGGTCGGCGACCTGCTCCGGATCCGCTACCTGCGCCACGACCTCGGCGTGCCTTACGCGGAGGGGCTGGCCACCGTCGTGATGGACAGGCTGTGTGATCTCTACGTGCTCGCCGCGTTCGTCGCGGTCGGCGTCGCCCGTTACAGCGCCGTGATCGCCGGCCGCCTGGCCTGGCTGACGTGGGGTGGAATCGCCCTGACGGTCCTGGCGCCCCTCGTGTTGCTCATCCCCGGGCTGGCCGAGCGGCTGCTGCTCGCCTTCTCGCGCAAGCTCGCGAAGGATCCGTCGGAGAGCGCGGAGCCCGGCGCGGCGAGCCGCTTCCTGGTCGCGCTGCGCGCTCATGTCGGGCGCGGGCTCCTCTTCACGCTCCCGGTCACGGTGGCGACGTTCGTCGTCAACTTCGCGCAGGGCTACCTCATCGCGCGCGCCCTCGGCGTACCGCTCTCGCTCTTCGACGTCACCTGCTTGCTCGCCATCGCAAACCTGCTCGGTCTCTTGCCGATCTCGATCGCCGGCGTAGGTGTCCGAGAGTTCTTCTTCTCCCTCGTATTCCCTTCGCTCGGCTTCACCGCCGAGCACGGCGTCAGCTTCGGCCTGCTGGTCTTCGCCGTCATCTACCTCATCGTCGTCGCCGTCGGCTTCGTGAGCTGGCAGCTCGCCCCCCCGCCGACCTCCCCGGCCCCTTCCACCCCCGGATCCGGCTAGCGCCCCGAGCTCCTCCGTCGCCCGCAGGGGCGAGCGCGAGCGACGAGCTCCTTCGATCGACTCAGAGCGAGATCGGGGTCGTGAGCCGAAGAGGCTCCCCCTCGAAGGCCGGCACCCGCGCCGCGGCGGCTCGGAATGCGTCGACCACGCACGCGCCGACCTCGGTCCCGGTGAAGGGCGCCCCGTCCAGCGCCACGTGGGCCTCGCCGCTCGGCGCGAAGGTCACGGTCACGCTCCCCTCCCCGCTCGGCCCGTCCGGCTGCCAGCAGCGCTTCGCCCGGACGCGGCCGTGCTCGAGCGCCGCGCCCGCGGCCTTGCCCACCCGGACGCGCGCCCCGTCGACCCGGCTCGACAAGGCGTCGTACCCCTCGTGAGAGCGCAGCGACACCTCGGCAGAGGGGGGGTACGCCCCGCCGCGCTGCAGGCAGTGCGAGGGGCGCACCATCGCATAGCCCGTCGCGGTGGCGAAGCTGCACACCGCGAGCGCCACCAGCAGGGCCCGCTGCCCGCCGCCCCGGCCGAGCGGCCCGTCGGGCGGCCCATCATCGTCCGATCCATCACGCAACCGCTCGACCTCCGCACGGATCTCCGCGATCTCCGCGTCCCGGGCGGCGAGCGCCGCATCCCGCTCCTTCAGCTTGGCTTCGAGGGTTTCGATGCGCGCGCGAGCCGCATCGAGATGATCCCGGTAGTGCGACATGGCGCCATTCTACCGCGGGCCGCGCGTGGCGCCCTGCCCTTCCCGCGCCCTCGCGTCGTTACACGTCCTTCCGCGTCCTTTCGCGATGTTCCCCCCGCTCCTTGACAGCGGGGGGTGGGGTCAAGTAGCCGAGGACCCGCCTCACCTATGCTAGAGAACCACCGCACCAGGCTGAACAGCGCGCTCGCCAAGCTCGACGGCGCCCTCGAGCGGCTCGCGCGCGCCGCCTTGACCCTGGCGCCGTGGCCGATCCTCTACGGCATGAGCATCGCCGTGACGGCCTGGGTCTTCATCCACCCGAGCCGGCACGCGCAGCTCGACACGAACAAGCTGACCGAGGTGGAGCGCCGCTGGATGGCCGGCGGCGCCGTCGCCGCCATCGTGGGGGTCGCGCTCGCCTACTTCCTCGTGATGCTGGCGCGGCGGGTCCGCACCCGCTCGTGGGACTTCGTGGGCACCGTGGGCCGCCTCAACCGCGCCCTGATCCCCCTGCTCGCGCTCCCGTTCGTCGCCGCGCTCAAGCTCCCGAACATCGAGAAGGACAGCCCGAAGAGCACGATCTTCTTCGCCGCCCTCGCCGCCCTGGCCACGGGCGTCGGCGCCTACGCCTGGGGCCGCCGCGCGCGGCTCTCGCCCGGGCTCGACGATGCGTCCGAGCTCGATGGCGCGCCCGCCCGCGGAAGCCGCGCGCTCGCGACGGTCGCGCGATGGCTCCCGTCGCTGGCCCTGCTCGCGATGTGGACGGGTTACACGCTCTTCTTCTCCCGGCTCGCGATCACCAACCACCGCGCGCTGCACACGAGGACGCCCGACCTCGGGTACTACGACAACATCTTCTACCAGACGATCCACGGACGGCCGCTCGGCTGCTCCTGGCTCAAGGCCGGTTACCACGGCTCCGCGCACTTCGACCCGATCCTCATCCTGCTCTCGCCGCTCTACCTGATCTACCCGAGGGCGGAGTTCCTCCTCATCCTCCAGTCCGCGTGGCTCGGCGCCGGCGTCGTCCCCGTGTACCTGCTCGCGCGCGACAAGCTCGCTCACCGCGGCAAGGCGCTCCTGCTCGCCGCCGTGTGGGCCATCTATCCGGCCCTGCACGGCGCGAACATGTACGAGTTCCACTCGCTCGCGCTGATCTCGCCGCTCGTCGTCTGGCTCCTCTACTTCTACGAGACCGGCAGGGACAGGCTGTACTGGGTCACCCTCGCCGTGCTGCTGCTCTGCCGGGAGGACGTCTCCCTGCTGATGTGCTTCATCGGGCTCTACGCCATCTTCGACCGGCGCCCGGGAAGGACGCGCCTCGGCTGGGTGACGATCGCGACGAGCCTCGTCTACTTCGTGATCGTGAAGCTGTTCTTCATGACGTCGGCGGGCATCATCATGTCCGGCAAGGACGCTTATTCGTTCGCCTATTACTACGAGGAGCTCATGCCGAACCGGAGCGGGCTCGGCGGCATGCTCGTCTCCCTCCTCACGAACCCTGTCTTCGCGCTCAAGGTCCTGCTGGAGGAGCCGAAAATCATCTTCCTGCTCCAGCTCTTCGTCCCCCTCTGCTTCCTGCCCTTCCTCGCCAAGCCCGGGCGCTGGATGCTCGCCTACGGGCTCCTGTTCTGCCTGCTCGCCTCGCGCGACGCGGTGTTCTCGATCCACTTCCAGTACTCGTCGATCCTCTTCCCCATCGCGTTCGTGCTGACGCCGATCGCGCTCAAGCGGATCGAGGGCTCCGGGCCGACCGCGTACTACGGGCTCGACGGGCGGCGCCTGTCGCGCGCGCTGCTCGCCGCCATGGTGGTGGCGGCCGCGCTGATGTCGTGGAAGTTCGGCGGCCTCGTCGAGAACGCGTCGTTCAGGGGCGGCTTTTCCCGCGTGGCGCGCAAGCTGACGCCCGACCAGGAGGCGACCTACGCCTGGGTCCGGCAGCAGGTGGAGGCGATCCCGAAGAGCGCCATCGTCGGCGCGACGAGCAAGATGGGACCGCACGTGTCGAACCGGAAGGAGGCCTATTTCTATCCGGGCGACCGCGCCGCGACCGTCCAGTACGTGCTGCTCGACGAGGGGGAGCTCAAGGGCAAGGACCTGGAGCGCCACAACGCTGCGGTGAAGCGCGGCGAGCTCGAGGAGCTCAGCCGGCTGAAGAAGATGGCGCTGTTCAAGCGGGTGAAGCCGCCGTCGAAGGCGCAGCCGCCGGCGCCGGCAGCCTCCGACGAGCCCCCTACCGGAGACCCGCCCCCGGAGCTACGAAAGCTGGACCGAAAGGACGGCGGCGCGCCGCCTGCGCCCTCCACCACCGCGGAGCAAGATGAAGACCCTCCTCCTGGCCCATGACTTCAACGCGACCTCCGAGATCGCCCTCGACACGGCGATCGAGCTCGCCCGCAAGCTGTCCGCGAAGCTCGTCGTCGCGCACGTGTACAGCGTGCCCGTCTACAGCTTCCCGGAAGGCTCGTCCCTGATCCCCTCGGCCGAGGACGCCGCGCGCATCGCCGATGCGGCGCAGCGGAGCCTCGATCAGGTGCTCGAGCGCCGGCGCGCCACGCCCGGCGTCGAGATCTCGGGCGTGCTGCGCGCCGGCGTCCCCGACGAGGAGATCTGCCGCCTCGCGGACGAGATCGGCGCCGAGATGATCGTGATCGGGACGCACGCGCGCGGGGCGGTCGCGCGGGCGCTGCTCGGCAGCGTGGCGCAACGGGTGGTGAGATCGGCAAAGGTCCCGGTCCTGTCGATACGGGGACCGCAACCGGCCTGATGTAGGTGACATCACGAAACGATCGGATTCGGTGTCCGGCGCCGCCAGATCGGGCGTTAGAAATTTCCCGACTTCCTGTCAAATGCGTCCTGCCGCGACGACGAAACCTCGTTGAAACATTGGGCACGTTACCCCGGTGCCATGAAGATCGACACTGGGGATACGGCCTGGCTCCTCGCATCGACAGCCCTCGTCCTTTTCATGACGCCGGGCCTCGCCCTGTTCTACGGCGGCATGGTGCGCCGCAAGAACGTGCTCGCGACGCTCATGCACTCGTTCGCCGCGCTCGCGGTGATCTCGGTGCAGTGGGTGGCCGTCGGGTACTCGCTCGCGTTCGGGACCTCGCACGGTGGGCTCATCGGCGGGTTCGACTTTGTCGGTCTGCACGGGATCGCGATGGTCGAGCGCGGCACGGTGCCGCACATCGCGTTCGCCGCGTTCCAGATGATGTTCGCGGTGATCACGCCCGCGCTCATCGCGGGGGCGTTCGCCGAGCGGATGAGGTTCTCGGCGTACCTGGTCTTCATCCTGCTCTGGTCCACGCTCGTCTATGACCCGGTGGCGCACTGGGTGTGGGCGGAGAAGGGCTGGCTCTTCGAGATGGGCGCGCTCGACTTCGCGGGCGGCACCGTGGTTCACCTCGCGGCGGGCATCTCGGCGCTGATCTGTGCGCTCGTGCTGGGCAGGCGCACGGGATATCCGCACGAGCGGCACGTGCCGCACAACCTGACGATGACCCTGACGGGCACGGGCATCCTGTGGTTCGGGTGGTTCGGCTTCAACGCCGGCAGCGCGCTGACGTCGGGCGGGCTCGCGGCGCTGGCGCTGCTCGACACGCACCTCGCGGCGGCGGCGGGCGGCGCGGCGTGGCTCCTCGTCGAGTGGGCGCAGCGAGGCAAGCCGACCGCGCTCGGCGTGGCGTCCGGCATCGTGGCCGGGCTCGTCGGGATCACGCCCGCGGCCGGGTTCGTGGCGCCGTGGGCCGCCGTCGTGATCGGCCTGCTCGCGGGCGTGGTGTGTTATGCGGCGGTCGTCTCGAAGGAGCGCCTGCGCTACGACGACTCGCTCGACGCGTTCGGCGTCCACGGCGTGGGCGGCCTCCTCGGCGCGGTCCTCACCGGCGTCTTCGCCGAGAAGGCCCTGAACGAGGCCGGCCGCGACGGCGTGATCGCCGGCAACCCGGGGCAGATGGTCCCGCAGCTGGTCGGCATCGCGGCCGTCGGGCTGTACGCCGCGATCGTGACCTTCGTGCTCCTCAAGCTTGTCGACAAGCTGATCGGCCTGCGCGTGCCCGAGAGCGACGAGCGCGAGGGCCTCGACGCCACCGAGCACGGCGAGACCGGCTACGCGCTGTAGCGACGCTGTAGCGACACAGAGGGGGGCAGCCGCAGACCCAGGTCGACAAGGGCTCCCGGCCGCGCTCGTCCTCCCGGTGAGGAGGGAACCGCGCGGCCGGGGGTGCCGTCGTTGTTGCCTCCCCCCGGGCGCACCGCTAGAGCGACAGACGGTTCGAACCGAAAGGCGCCGAGAGCGCCAAGAGAGCTCGACAATCTCTTGGCGCTCCCGGCGCCCTGACGGTTTCTACGCTCGAACCGAACGGTGCTCCATCTTGCGCCGAACCTTCCCCCTGGGCGCGCGCCACGAGCGAGCGCCCCGTCATCACGGAGCAGACAGGCATGAGCGGCCATTCGAAGTGGGCCACCATCAAGCGCAAGAAGGGCGCGCTCGACGCGAAGCGCGGCAAGCTCTTCACGAAGCTCATCAAGGAGATCACCGTCGCCTCGCGCATGGGCGGCGGAGACCCGAACGGCAACCCGCGCCTCCGCAAGGCGATCAACGACGCCAAGGGCCAGGCGATGCCCGCCGACACGATCAAGCGCGCCATCCAGCGCGGCACCGGCGAGATCGAGGGCGCGAACTACGAGGAGATCCTCTACGAAGGGACAGGGCCCGGCGGGACGCTGTTCCTCTGCGAGGCGATGACCGACAACCGGAACCGCACCGTCGCCGAGATCCGGAAGATCTTCGAGAAGAACAACGGGCAGCTCGGCGCCGGCGGCTCCGCGCAGTGGGCCTTCGAGAGGAAGGGGATCATCCTCCTCGCGAAGGACGCGGCGACGGAGGATCAGCTGATGGACACCGCCGTGGGCGCGGGCGCCGACGACTACAGCGACCAGGGAGAGGAGTGGCAGGTGCTCTCCAGCGTCGACGTGATGGACACCGTCGTGAAGGCCCTCGAGGACGCGAAGATCGCGGTGAAGTCGAACTCCGCGGGCTACGTCCCCAAGACCAAGAAAGAGGTCGCGGGCCGCGACGCCGAGGTCTGCCTGAACCTCGTCGACTCGCTCGACGACCACGACGACGTGCAGAACGTCTACGCCGACTTCGACGTCCCCGAAGAGGAGCTCGCGAAGCTCGAGGGCTGATCCCGCGGCAGGCGCGAGCCCGTCACGGCCGCCAGATCGGGAAGCTCACGATCGCCCACGAGAAGAACGCGTGGGCGAAGACCGCCGGCGCCAGGCGCCCGGTCCGGTGCACCACGCGACCCCACACGATCGAGCAGCCGAAGCCCGCCGCGACGAGCAGCGGGTTCGGCCCGGCCACTGGATCGCCGAGCAGGAAGAGCGTGGGGGCGTGCGCGGCGGCGAACAGCGCGCTCGACAGCAGCCACGCGGCGCCCCGGTCGAGCGGCCCCTCCAGGGCGCGCAGGACGAGCCCGCGCCAGACGATCTCCTCCAGCGCGGCGATGACGAAGACGAGCGCGCCGACGAACACGCGCGCGTCGGCCGAGGGGTCGCCGAGCTGGAGGTACAGGCGAAGGACCCACGCCTCGCGAGGCGAGCCCCGCGGGGCGAGCAGCAGCTGCACCGCCATGGCGAGCCCGTAGAGCCCCGCCGCGACCAGGGCGCCGCGCGCGAGATCGCCGGACAGGGGGCGGAGCGCGGCGCGGAGCTCGCCGCGCCGGCGGAGCCACATCACGGTGATCGCCGTGAGGACGGCGTAGAGCGCGCCGAGCGCCGCGAGCATGGCAGGCGCGCCCGCGCGGCCGGGATCGAACGCGAACGAGACGGCGAGCGCGACACAGGCGGTGACGGACGCGGCGATGAGCGCGGCCTCGCGGCGCGAAGAGCGCGGCGGATCGCGCGGATCGATCGCCCGCGGATCGCGCGACGAGGCCGGGGCGGCCGAGCCAGAGGCAGCCGGAGGAGCCGCGGCGCGGTCTTCACCCGGGATCATCGCGCGCTCGCCTGACCCGTCCGACCCGTCTGACTCGTTCGACCCGTCTGACTCGTTCGACTCGTCTGACTCGTCTGACTTAATTGCAAGACCCGGTCGAGGATGCGGTCCGCGAGCGCCGGCTTGGGCAACACGCCGAGCGCGTCGGCGGCGTCGCCGGTCACGATCGTGGCGCGGTTGTCGTCCCGGCCGAACGAGTCCGCCGCGTGGTTGGCGACGATCATGTCGACGCGCTTGCTCGCGAGCTTGTGCCGGGCGTAGGCGATGACCCCCTCGTCCGTGGCGGTCTCGACCGCGAACCCGACGAGCACCGGCGAGCGCGCTCCGTCGTCGCCGGCAGCGTCCGCCAGCCCGCCGCGCGCCGCGCCGATCTCCGCGAGCAAATCAGGGTTCGGCACGAGCGGGAGCGACGCGAGGTCGGGCGTCCGCTTCAGCTTGGTCGCGTGCAGCTCGGCCGGGCGGTAGTCGGACACGGCGGCCGTCATGATGAGCGCGTCGGCGCCGCGCAGGTCCTCGCCGAGCGCCTGCCAGAGCGCGCCGCGCATCGAGAGCGCGCCGCGCACGTCGACCCGGCGCGCGCCCGGCGGCGTGGAGAGCGACACGGGGCCGGCGATGAGCGTGACCTGCGCGCCCCGCGCCGCGGCCCGCTCCGCCACGGCGAAGCCCATCTTGCCGGTCGACCGGTTGCCGAGGAAGCGCACGGGATCGAGGTCCTCGAGCGTCGGGCCCGCGGTGACGACGACGCGGAGCCCCGCGAGGTCGCGCGGGGCGAGCCGCGAGAACGCCGCGGCCGCGATCGCCGCCGGCTCGGCCATGCGCCCGAGGCCGCGCTCGCCCGAGGCGACCTCGCCGAAGACCGGGCCGACGAGCTGCACGCGCCCGTCGGCCTCGAGCGTGGCGACGTTCCGCGCCGTCGCGGGATGAGCCCACATGCGGGGATGCATCGCCGGCGCGGCGAGCACAGGCCCCCGCGCGCACAGGGCGAGCGCCGTCACGAGGTCGTCGGCGCGCCCCGCGGCGAGGCGCCCGATCACGTCGGCGGTCGCGGGCGCGAGCAGCACGAGATCGGCCTCGGCGGCGAGCGCGACGTGCAGCTCGCCCGCGAAGCCGGGATCCCACATGGTGTCGCGCACCGGCTCGCCGCAAAGCCCGCTCAGCGTCATCGGCCCGAGGAACTGCTGCGCCGCGCGCGTCATGATCGGGAGCACGCGCGCACCGCCCTGGATCAAGAGCCGGGCCACCTCGGCGGCCTTGTACGCGGCGATGCTGCCCGAGACGGCGAGCGCGACGGTCGGCCGCGCGCGTTCGGGGGCTTGGCCAGCGGGCGGCGGGGCGGAGGCCTCGGGGCGAGGAGCGGGAGATGACGGCGTTCGGCCAGACATGGCGCAGGTGCCAGCGTGGGTCGTGGGGGTCGGTCCGGCGTCCACCGTGGCACGAAAATCGCCGATCGTACACGGCCACGACACGGTACACGCTGCGCCGCGGGCGGATGATCCGGGGTCGCGCTGCGGGCAGAGAGCTCGTGCTGGCGCGCACGCGCGCACTACCGCGCGCCGACCCGCGCCAACGCGCCCGCGCAGCAAGAAACCCGGCTGATTTTTGGGGCGTGACAGTGGCATCACCCACCGGGAGCGCGTAATGGGATGAGCTCTCTCAGAGGAACACGACAACGATGGCAAGCACCGTCCTCACCGGCATCAAGCCCACCGGAACGCCGCACCTCGGCAACTTCGTAGGGGCGATCAAGCCGGCGCTCGCGCTCGCAGGGACCGCGTCGAACGCGCTCTACTTCGTCGCGGACTATCACGCGCTCAACCTCATCCACGACGCGCAGAAGCTCCGGAGCCTGGTCCATGAGGTCGCCGCGACGTGGCTCGCGCTCGGCCTCGATCCCGAGAAGGTCATCTTCTACAGGCAATCCGACGTTCCGGAGATCTTCGAGCTCAGCTGGATCCTCTCCTGCTTCACGGCGAAGGGGCTCATGAACCGCGCCCACGCCTACAAGGCGGCTGTCGCCAAGAACATGGAGTCCCGGGCCGGGGCGTCGAGCGCCGCGGGCGCCGAGGACAGCGACGACCTCGACGCCGGGATCAACATGGGCCTCTATGCCTATCCGGTGCTGATGGCGGCCGACATCCTCCTGTTCAAGACGAATGTCGTGCCGGTGGGCAAGGACCAGGTCCAGCACATCGAGATCGCCCGCGATATCGCGCAGCGCTTCAACGCGATCTACGGCCCGACCCTCGTCCTGCCCGAGGCGCGCATCAGCGCGGAGACGGCGGTGATCCCGGGCCTCGACGGCCGCAAGATGAGCAAGAGCTACGACAACACCATCGCGCTCTTCCTGCCGCCGGAGAAGCTGCGCAAGACGATCTTCAAGTACAAGACGGACTCGTCGCCCCCGAGCGAGCCGAAGGATCCGAACACCTCGCCGCTCTTCCACCTCTACCGGGAGTTCTCCACGTCCGAAGAGGCGGAGGCGCTCCGCGGCCGCTACCAGAGCGGCATCGGCTGGGGCGAGGCGAAAGAGGCCGTGTTCGAGGTGCTGAACCGCGCGCTCGAGGAGCCGCGGCGCCGCTACGCCGATCTCATGGCCAACCCGGCCCGCATCGACGCCCTGCTCCTGGAAGGCGCCCAGCGCGCGCGGGCGCTCGCGGGCCCGACGCTCCACGAGGTGCGCCGGGCGATCGGCGCTCGCTGAAGGCCGCGGCGGCGGAGGACGGGCGGAGCTCGCCGGGGCCAGCGCGCGGCGAGCGCCGCCGAGCAGCCGCCGCCGGCTCCGTTCGAGGCCGCCCGCTCAGCCGCCGTCGCTCGTCGTCTTCTTCTGGTTCTGATTCTGGCGTCGCTTCTTGCCCTTGCCGCCCTTCGCCTCGTCCCCCGCGGGGTCCCGCTGGCCACGGGCTTCCGGCGCCGCCGCGCCCGGGGCGTGCGCGACGGCGATCCCCTCTGCGGGCGGCGCGTCCTCGCCGCGCGCGCGGCTGCCGTCTCCTTCGGCGCGCTCCTCCCCCTTCGCGCGGAACGTGCCGAACCCCGCGCGCTCGGTCCAGCCGCGCTCGCCCGTGAGCCCGGGCTCGCGGCTCTCGACGGTGCCGCCGCCCGGCTCCGGGCCGGTCGCGCCTGGCGTGCGGACGTCCGGCCCCTGCGTCACGACGAGGTACTCGTCCGCCACGTACTCGGGGTGATTGTCGTCGGCCGTCTTGGCCTCGGGGTCGCGCGGACCGCTCCCGACATGGACGATCTGCGCCGTCGGCGGGTAGCTGTCGCTCCACTTCTCCCGCACCGCGTAGGCGCCGTCGCGGACGACCCGCGAGCTCGTCGTCTTGAAGCCGGGGATGCCGCGCTGAGCGAGCGCCCGCGTCCCTTCGGGCAGCTTCGGCGTCGGGCGCTCCAGCTCCTCGAACGGGATGACCTCGTCGATGCGGCGGAAGTACGTGACCGTGAGCTTGCGTGAGGGCCCGAGGATCTCGGCGCGCACGACGCCGCCGGCCACCGTCTCGTGGAGCACGATCGGGAAGTCGAACGGGTTCCTGAAGCGGTAGTTGATCGTCGGGTAGACGACGGTCGCGTCGAGGCCGAGCTTGATGTAGTAGCTCGGGCGGGAGTGCGGGTAGCGCTCGACGATCTCGAGCCCCGCGAAGAACGCGGCGCCGTGGAGCGTGCCCGAGATCTGGCATGTCCCGCCGCCGAGCCCGTCGACGAGCTCTCCCTGAGCGATGACCGGAGCGACGCGGTACCCGTGCGCCTCGTCGCGCGGGCCGACCGTCTCGTTGAAGTCGAAGATCTCGCCCGGCATGATGACCACGCCGTCGAGCTTGGAGGCCGCGAGCCTGAGGTTGTACGTCCTCTCCTTGGATCGCGCGCCGGTCGCGTAGCGCGTCTCGAAGTAGCCGAGCACCTGATCGAACTTGACGTTGCCGAGCTGCTCGGCGACGAGCTTCGGCGCGATCGTCTCGACGCTGGCCTGCGCGGTGTCCTCGCCCGCCCGGAGGGCGGCGTCGATGCGCGCGAGCGTGCCGTAGACGTCCAGCCGATACCCGATCTTCTCGGGCTTGAGCTGCTTCGCCTCGAGGTCGACATACGCGTCGACCGCGGGCGCGTCGAGCTCGACCTTCAGGTCGAGCAGCTTGCTGATCGCCCGCTCGGAGTCGAGGAGGAGCGGGATCGGGATGTCGAGCGGCGCGTCCTTGTCGCCATCGCCGGCCCGCTCGTGCGCGCGGCGGAGCGCGCTCTCGGGGCGAAGCGCCTCGCGCACGAACTCGGCGAGGCGGACCCGGTTGATCTCGACGCCGAGATCGTTGCGGCGGAGCGCGCGCGCGGAGCCGTCGGGGAGCACGATCCGGATCTCCCCGGTGGCGTAGCGGCGCACGAGGTCGAGCGCGTTCGCCACCACGTCGCCGCCCGTCGGCACCGGCACCTGCGCCACGCGGAGGACCGGCGGGGGCTTGGGGCCGTCGTCCGGCGGGGGCGGCAGCACGAGGTAGGTGATGACCAGGCCGCTCGTGACGAAGATCGCCACCAGCGCGGCGAACCGCCAGAGCTCCGGCGAGCGGCGAAGATCCATGCGAGGGCGGCCATCTTGAAAAGCGTTGCCCGAACCGTCAAGCGAACGCGGGCGCGCGGCGCGGCTACGGTGCGGTCCGCGTCACATCGGAGCCGCCGCGCGGCGCCTTCGAGGCGGCGCGCGCGGCCCTGAGGAGCGGCTCCTTGATCGAGCCCGCCCCGGGCACCAGCAGAGAGCCCCGCTGGCGCGGCGGGCCGCCGTGCGGCGAGGAGCGCAGGAGGAGCGCGCCCGCGAGCACCACGAGGACCACGAGGCCGACGGTCGCGGGGATGAGCCAGCGCCGCGCGTGGCCCTCATCGGACGTCGACGGCGCCGGCGGAGCGCCCTGCGGTGGGCCGGCGCCGCGCTCCGCGCTCGCGCGCCCGGGCTGAGCGGCGGCTTGCGGCGAGCTCTGCTGTAGCTGCGGATAGTCGGAGTCGATCGCGCGCTCGCGCGCGATCTGCATGGCCTCCTGGATCGCGGCGCGCCGCCGCTCGCCGCGCGGGCCGAGCATCTGCTGCATCAGCGCGGCGAGCTCATCCGAGGTGGCGATGGGCGTCGCTGGCGACAGCTGCTCGATGGCCTGGCGCAGCTCGGCCATCGTGGCGAAGCGCTCGTCCCTCGGCTTCGCGAGCATCCTCATGATGATGCGCCCGACGTCCTCCGGGAGCGACGGGACGAGGGTCCGCGGCGGCTCGGCTGCCGCCTTGTCGCAGATGCGGCGCACCGTCGCAGGATCGTTCTCGGCGTGGAAGGGGTGCCTGCCCGTCACGAGCTGATAGAAGACGATGCCGAGCGTGAACACGTCGGTGCGCCGATCGATGGGCTCGCTGCCCGCCTGCTCCGGCGACATGTACGCGTACTTGCCCTTCACCTGGCCGACCTGGGTCCGCTGCAGGTTCGAGGCGGCCTTGGCGACGCCGAAGTCGAGGATCTTCACCGACCCGTCGTATCCGACCAGGATGTTTTGCGGCGAGACGTCGCGGTGGACGAGGCCGACGGGCTTGCCGTCGCCGCCGCGCAGCTCGTGCGCGGCGTGCAGGCCGAGGGCCGCCTCGGCCACGATGCGGAGCGCGAAGGGGAGCGGCAGGCCGCCGCGCGCCTTGCTCTCGCGGAGAACCAGGTTGAGCGGCTCACCGTCGATGAGCTCCATCACCTGGTAGAGGACGCCGTCCTCCTCGCCCGCATCGATGGTCTCCGCGACATTCGCGTGATGGATCTGCGAGACCAGGGTGGCCTCGTCGAGGAACATCGCCTCGAAGTCGGGATCGTCGCTCAGCTCGGCGCGCAGCAGCTTGACGGCGACGATCCTGGGGAGCTGGCCGCCCGTTCGAGCGGCCCACACCGAGGCCATGCCCCCGAGCGCGATGGGGACGAGGAGCTCATAGCGACCGAGCGTGTGGCCAGCGCGTACTTCTCCCATGGTGCTCACGTGCCGCGTAACCCCGGAGCGAGGCAGTGCCCGCCGGGAATCGAGCCCGCCGAGCGCGGCCCGCCGCGGCCCGCCCACGACGTCGGGTCCGCAAGAAGCGCTCGGTGTGCCAGGTGGTGCTCTTGATCGAAAAATGACCGCGTGCGCCCGGAATGCGACCGGGCGCCTGGTGTTCGGATCGTCGCAGAGAACGCCTTGGCGCTCAACCCGGAACGCCGTTCAGGTCGCAGCGTGATCTTTCACTGATTCACGGCGGAACGGGCCCGGTCGCGCTCAGCGCGTGAGCCCCCGTGCCTTGGAGAGATCGCCGGTGTCCTCGGCCGGCGCGTCTGGCTGCGAGGACTCGGGAGACGGGATGACCTTGCGCAGCGCTGACAGGTGTCGCTTGGTGGCCCCTGTCACCGCCAGGATCTGAGCGTCGGTCGCGCGACGCACTCCTTCCATGGAACCGAGCTCCCGGAGGAGCGCCGTCCTCACCGCGCTGCCAAGCCCTGGGATGTCCTCGATCTCGGACCGGAGGCGCCGCGCCTTGCCGAGCCGCTTGCGTGCGTGGTTTGCGAAGCGGTGCGCCTCGTCGCGCGCGCGCGCAAGGAAGAAGAGGGCGGAGCTCGTGGATCGGAGCGGGATACCGTTCTTCTGGCCAGGCAGGTAAACGCGGTCGACGAGCTTCTCTCCGGTCTGCGTCTCCCGCTCCTTCGCCAGACCGACGATCGGGAGGCCGTGCAGGCCGAGATCGCGCGCCGCCGACAGCGCCACCTGAAGCTGGCCGCGCCCACCATCGACGACGAACAGATCTGGAAGATCCCACTCGCCTCCGCCGGCCTCGGCGCGCCTCGACACATCACCCCCCGAGCCGGCGCTCTCTCGCTCCGCGGCAGCGGACACCGGCGTCCCTTCCGTCTCCGGCGGAGCGTCGCTCGCTGTTGCCAAGGCGATGTCCTCGTCAGCCAGGTCGCCCTCCGTCGCATCGCTCTCGAGCGCGTCGCTCTCCGCCGGATCGCTCTCCATCATGTCGCTCTCGGTGACGCCCTCCATCACGTCGCTCTCGGGCGCGCCTTCGGCGCCGAGGGCGGCCTCGCTGTCTGCGGTGGACGCGGGGCTCGCCTGCCGGGCGGCCTTTCCGCGGCGGAAGCGCCGTGAGAGCACCTCGTACATCGCGGCGTAGTCGTCGCCGTCGGCCACGCTCTTCACGTTGAAGCTGCGGTAGCGCTTCTTGTCCGGCTGACCATCGAGGAGCGCCACGATCGATCCCACCGTGTCGCCGCCGCCGAGATGCGAGATGTCGCAGCACTCGATGCGACGCGGGAGCGTCGGGAGACGAAGGCGCTCCCTGATCTCCTCGAGCCGGGCCTCGAGATCGTCGGAGCTCCGCTGCTTCTCCCGGAACGCGTGAGCCGCGTTCTCGTTCGCCATCTTGAGCAGATCGACGCGGGGCCCGCGCTGAGGCACGAAGAGCGCGACCTTGCGGCCGCGCCGATCGCCGAGCCACTCCGCGACGCCCTCCGCGCCGTCCGGCAACACCGGCACGAGGACCTCATCGGGGATCGTGGTGGACGCGACGCCATAGTACTCGTTCAAGAAGCCGCCGAGCACCTCGTCGTCCGGCAGCTCCATGTTGCGGAGCGAGAAGGACAGCGTGTCTGTCACGCGCCCCCTCCGCACCAAGATCACTTCGACCTCCACGAGCGTCCCCTCGCGGTAGATGCCCACCACGTCTTGATCGACGTCCTTCACGTAGACGACGCGCTGGGCCTCGCGCACGGCCTCGACCGCCCGGAGCTGATCGCGGTAGATGGCGGCGCGCTCGAACTCGAGCTCCCGCGACGCGTCCCGCATTCGCGTGGTGAGCTCCCCCGTGAGCTCGTCGTGGCGCCCTTCGAGGAAGAGCGCGACCGAGCGGACCATCTCCGTATAGAGCTCCCGGTCCACATCCATCACGCAGGGCGCGAGGCAACGCTTGATCTGGTACTGCAGGCAGGGGCGCCGGCGCGACGCCATCTCGGTATCGGAGCAGGTGCGGAGCTGGAAGTGCTTGTTGACCAGGTGGAGCGTCCGCCGCGCGCTCGTCGCCGAGTGGTAGGGCCCGAAATAGCGCGCCTTGTCCGGGGCGGGACGGCGGACCGTCTCGAGCATCGGCCACGCCTTCTGCGTGTCGAGCTTGAGGCAGAGGAAGTCCTTGTCGTCACGCAGCTTGACGTTGAACCGCGGCTTGTGCTGCTTGACGAGCTCGTTCTCGAGTACGGCCGCTTCCTTCTCGGTGGCGGTCACCACCGTCTCCAGATCGGCCACGATCTTCCGGAGTATCGGGATGAAGTACCTGGCGTCGCTCCCGCTCTCCTGAAAGTAGCTGCGGACGCGCGAGCGCAGGCTCTTCGCCTTGCCGACGTAGACGACGGCGCCGGCCTTGTCGATGAACAGATAGCAGCCCGGCGTCGTCGGGAGCGACGCGAGCTTGGCGGCGAGGAGGGCTTCGGGATCCTGCTTGGCGCTCGGGTTGACCACGGCCGGAACGATCTAGAAGTCGCGCGCGCCGGCAGCAAGCGCCGCGATCACGGCTCCTCCCGTGGAGAGCGGCCGACGCGGCCCGCGCCGGTTCTCCTTTACATCTAGAAAAACGCCGTCATGTGACGCGGCGCCGCTCGCCTCGGCGCGACGAGGCAGAACGCCCAGGTCGAGATGTCGGGCGGCGAGCGCCCTGATCACGAGAGCCGCGCGGCGCGCGCGAGCGCCCTGATCACGAGAGCCGCGCGCGCCGCGTGTCGACGCGCGGCTCTCGTGAGGCCACCCGATCACGGTGCGCCGCCGTCACGCGTCGCGCGATCGCACGTGTAGGAGGCGGCGCTGGAGACTGCGGTGATGGCGCGCCGCGCCCACGTCGACGCGAGACACGCCCTCGAGCAGGCAGTAGGCGCGACGGCAGGATCTTCGCGGGAGGAGGTCTCGGGTGTCGAGCGCTCCTGCTTCGTGGCCTGGCGGACGCCGGCGCCTTCGCCTCGGTCGCAATCCGACGCGACTCCCGGTCGCTCCATCGCGCCCAGTCCGTCTGGAGCTTCCTGGCCTTGAGAGAGGTCGCCCGCTGGAGAGCGAGGTTGCCCGCACCGGCCATCGGTGCCCGCTTGTCCCCGCCGTAGCTGCGCTTCGGGCTCTCCCCGCAAGCCACTTTCAGCCCGCCGGGCGCCGCGGTGGCGAGCGTCTGGGAAGCATCTGGCAGGAATCAGGGAGGAACCTGGGAGGGCCGATGGGAGGACCGATGCCCGGTCGGAGCTCCATCGTTACCGCGCACCCTCTAATCAGGTTGCCTGAACCCGAAAGGACTTGTATGGTCGTAACACCACCAGCGACTGCCCGTTCGATACCCGGGTCCTGGGGCCAGATGGCATCGGCGAACTGAGCCTGCGGCGCCACCGGCCCCATGTCTGGTTCCCGTTCGCTGCCGTCCAGGTGCGCCGCCGCGCCTGGCGTCGGGCGGCCCCCGAGGTGGGAGTGCGCGTCGAACAGCCGAGGAGTGACGAACTGTCCACCAGCGTCCATCACCGCCGCCCCGCTCGGGGGATCGATGTCGCCCTCGGCGGCGACGGTGAGCTTTGCCCCCTCGCACGGGAGCGAGCCGCGGGCGAGCGTCACCCTGGTGCCCAGCACGAGTGTCACCCCCTGAATCAGGATGAGCGGCTGAGCAGGAGCGGCGGCCTCGTGGCCTCCCGCGGGGCGACTTCCGGCTTGCCGGGGCGGCCGTCGGAGCTCGGGCACGGCGAGCGGTTTGGGAGACTCGGCCGGAGGCTGGGCAGCTCCAGCACAGCCGCAAAAAGACGCAGCCAGACCGGAGGCGACATGGCCTGGGGGCTGCAACGTGGGTGGGAGCAACCGCGTCGGGCCGACGCGCCGATCAGCCAGGGGGATGTCCTGGCAGGTGGGTGGGGTAGCCCTCATGACGTCGACACCGCCGGAGGGCGTCTCGGCGGCCGACACGTTGCGGTCGATCCCGGAGAGCGGCTCGGTCGGGAGACGAGAGCTCGGGCATACGGTTACGCCGCCGGAGCAGGGTGGAGTGCAGAAGTGAAAGGCTGCCGCTCCAGCTCACCGGGGGTCGCCTGGAACGGCGACCTCGGCCATGACACCTTTCCTCATCGCGGGCGCTCCACCCGGGGGGTCGGGCTCCTCCACGGTCCCTCGGTCAGGCGCCCGCTTCGGCCGCTGCGCGGTGGGGCGCGTGTGTCCGGAGCACAGGAAAGCAGATCTTCATGGGAATGTCGCTGGCTCCCCTCGGTTAAGGGGCTGCCCACGGCACGCGCGCCGCGGCATCCAAAGCGGGAGCGCGGTGTAGAGAGGAGCACGGCGCTGTCCATCGCACCCTCTTGGGTTGGGGCGGAGCCTGGCTTCGCGGCGCGACGTCTCCAGGGAGACGAGGTGGCTGGAGTCCGGCTCGACCGGTCGCCCCAGCACCCCATGACCCGACGGGGAGGTGGCGAGCGCGGATTCTTGACGCGCGTTGAGGGGAGAGGGGGACACCTCTCGAATTATTTTCAAGCAAGGTGCTGTTCAGCAGTTGACAACTCTAGCTATTCATGGGACGCGAGATCCAATGAACAACGTCGAAACCGAGATCAAAAGCCACGTTGATGCATTCGTCTCTCAGCTGAGCGGACTTGTCCGCAAAGCGGCTCTCGAGGCGGTCGCCAACGCCCTGCGAGGCGAGGGCCAGCCGGCCGCTGCGGCCGCCGCGCCGCGCAAGGTGGGTCGGGCCAAGGCCGCTCCCCAGCAGCCTGCGGAGGTCAAGAAGGCGGTCGGTCGCCCCGCTCGCGCTGCGAAGCCCACCCGCAAGAAGGGCGAGAAGCGCTCGAAGGAAGAGCTCGCCGCGATGACGCAGAAGGTCCTGGAGCACATCCGGAGCAACAGCGGCCAGGGCGTCGAGCAGATCGCCAAGGATCTGGGCACCACCACGAAGGAGCTGACCCTCCCGATTCGGAAGCTGCTCGTCGAGAAGAAGATCACGTCGAAAGGAGAGAAGCGGGCTACCAAGTACTTTTCCCGCTGAAGCCAGCATCGACGCTCTCCCGAAGCGTCCGGCCAAACCGACCGAGGTCGACGTCCCGCCTTCCCGCAAGCCCAGCAGGGGAAATCGCGGCGAGCCGGGAGCTGTCCCGGCAGGCGCGGAGACGTCGCACCTCGGAGCGGAGCAAGCTCCGCAGCCGTACACGCCGCTGGATGCCCCGCAGGAAGTCCCGCCAAGCCACGTCGTCTCCTCGTAGGACGACGGAGAAATCCGCGCGTGAGGCGCGTCAACTGCCGCCCGACCGCTGCTGAGCGGATCCGCCTGGTGACACGACACAGGCGGCGCCGCTCCGCGATCGCGTCTGTGCACACATGTCCGCTCTGGTGCCCAGGACGCTGGGTTACCGAGCCGCCATGCCCGTGCTCTTGTCGACGTCGGATCGGGAGAGACCACCACGTCATGACCGCTGAGACCCCAACCTGTCGTGGGGCACCATCGAAGGACCACCACATCTAGTTTCGTGCATCCGCGATCCCGCCGGGTCTCCTGTCACGCGGCGCTGACGCGGCCTCGAAACGGACGCTGGGGCGTGAGGCGGGGCGGCGCTCCAAAGGAAATGAAAGGGAGCGTCACCGGCGCGACGCGGCGCAGGAGTCCGGTCCTCCGGGGCCGGACTCCCGCCGGGCGGTGCTCGCTCCGTGGGGCCGTGAGCGTGGCCGGGACTGCCGACATGGCAGAGCACGATCGGCGCCGCGCAAGCGTCGTTGCTGTGAACGCCTGACCCGCTCCGCCCATCCGGCGCTTTTCTCGACCATGACGCGGCGCCCTCGGAGCCGCGCTGGACCTGGCCGGCCCGGAGCTCAACGCACCTTCACGGACACCTGGACAGGACGCCCCAGGCGGATATCGCGGGCCTGCGATGTTGGGGAGCCTGACGCCCGGCAAGGAGGGGCCACCGAAGGCCTATCGGCCTCCAGCGATCAGGATAGGGACATGGGCAGCGCGCTCCGCCGCCATGCCCATAGGACAAGCATGGTCTGTGCCATCAGGGATGGTCGCTCCACCCGATAGCGCGGCTCGTGGTCCGAAAGGCGCCGCGAGACCAACGCGTCAACGCACTGGACAGGTTCTAACCATCCGCGGAGATCGAGCAACCGGGCGATGCACAAGAGGCCGCACGTCGGATCGGAGACCCGGCAACGACCGCTGACGCCGGGGGCGCGGCGACGGCGGTGGGAGGATGAGAGCTCGCGGGGAAGGGCGACTCGGGCTCAGGGCTGGGCTCGGCTCCCGACGATGAGGACATTCGAGAAGGGCGTTTTCCCCCAGGCGGGCATCGTCTCGCAGGAGAAGCCGAGCTGCTCGAGGAGCGCCACGATCTCTCGGGCAGGACGGAAGCGCACACGCTCGCCCCGGTTGAATCGAAGCGCGGTGAAGATGCGCTCCTCAAGGAGCGTGATCGAGCTCCTCAAGCCGCGCTCGGTGTCCGCCTCGCGGACGAGCAGGCGCCCGCCCGGACGAACCGCGGCCGCCGCCCGCCGCAAGATCGCGTCCTGCTCTTCCACGCGGAAGTAGTGGAGCAGGTCGATGAGCAGCACGGTGTCTGCAGCTCCGAGCTCGGCCTCGCGCGCATCTGCGCACCAGAACTCGGCGTCCAGCGGAGGGGCGGCGTGGGCCGCGCGCTGCGCGCCGGGCGGACCGGACGAATCGGACGAGCGCGGGAGAGATGCGCCGGAGCGCTCGCCGGCCGCGCGCCGAGCGTCCTCTATCTTGGCTCGGTCCCAGTCGAACCCACGCGCGCGCTCGGCCCTCCCCAGCTCGAGCAGGAGAATCGGCAGCTGGCCAGCCCCGGTCCCGATATCGAGGACCTCCCCGAGCGCGCCGGGGCGGTCGCCGGCGATGTCGGCAATCAACCGGGCGATGGGGTCGCCGAGCAGCTTGAAGCGGACATAGTGAAAGCGGGTACGCTGCGCCGGCGTGGCGCCCTCAGGCGGGCTGTACCTCCCGGCGACGCGCTCGACCGCGTGAACCCACGGCGGCGCATCCCCGGGGAGGCGATACGGCTCCATCTTGCTGCTCTGCTGCGAGGGAGCGCGGCGCCGCTTCAGCGTGACGAGGACGAAGATCAGGCCGCCGCCGAGCGCCGCGAGCGCGAGCCCGACCACCGGGGCGCCGAGGAACATGTACTCGGGGAAATCCGAAAGCGCTTGCGCCCAGCTCATCTTTTCGTAGAGGCGCAGCCAGCGACCCGTGCGGAGGTACGCTCCGACCTGGACCTCGGCCGTGAGCAGCGCTGGCGCGAACAAGGGGTTGGAGATGTTCGCAGCGACCCAGGCAATCGCTGCATCCAGGCGGAACCACAGACAGAGGAGGAGCACGAGCGGCGTGTGGCAGCCGAAGATCGGCTGCGATCCGATGAACAGGCCGATCGCGACCGCCACGGCGGTCCGGCCGGCGGACAGCTCGCTGCCACGGAGCTCACGCCACGCGCGGCGCGCCTCCTCTCGGAGGAGAGAGTATTTCGCCAACGTTCAGGGTTTGCTTTCCCGTGCAGCACGATCCGCCTCACCTGCTGCATCGGCCGTCGTCTTGGAGAGGATGTCGCTCACGGTCGTGGGTGTCGCCTCGTCGAGCGCGTCCCACGTACCGCCCGCCGCGACGGGCGGCGCCGGCTCGCCTGACGCAGCGCCCCCGGCGCGCCCGCTCCGCCGCGCCTCCAGCGTGCGAAGGTACATCTTCGCCGTCCTGTTGTCGGGATCGATCGCGAGCGCCTCGCGCCACTCGGCGCTCGCCTGATCGGGCTCGCCAAGGGAGAGCAGCGCGACCCCGAGCAGCACGCGCGCTGGTGCGTACTTCGGGTTCGCGTCGCGCGCGGCGGCGTAATGCTCGCGAGCGAGCGCCAGATTCCCGGCGTCGCGGTACATCGTCCCGAGGCGCAGCTGAAGATCCACGAACGTCGGACACAGCGCCACAGCCCGCGTGAGCTCGGCGATCGCCTCCTGCGCGCAACCGGCGTCGGCGTAGGCCTGCGCGAGATCGGCGTGCATGTTGGCGATCTTGCCGCGCGCGAACGGGTCGAGGACGCCAACTCCCCCCTCGCCGCGGCGGATGCGAGAGTAGACATGCCGCGCGGCCTCGTATTTGCCGAGGTCGTTGTAGGTGACGGCGAGGTTCAGCAGCGCTTCGGTGTAGTGCTCGTTGAGCTGCACCGCGCGCTCGAAGTGGGCCTCGGCCGCGAGGAAATCACCGCGTTCGTGGAGAATGACGCCGAGCATGTTGTAGACGTCCGCGAAGCGGTCGGTTTTCTCGATGATCTGCCGCAGGGCGTGCTCCGCGAGATCGTACTCGCGCCGCTCGTAGTGCTCCCTGCCGAGAACCAGAAGTTGCTTCAGCCGGTCGTCCATCAGGCCCGTCAGCTTACGCGACCGGCGTACGATGGGATCCGCCTTCCGCGCAACGCTTGCGTCGGCCAGGGAGTCGCGCGGTTGCAACCCCGTCGATGCCTTGGTACGCACGTCGGCGTGCCGAGTGCAGTACCCCAGAACCCGCTCGAGGCCTCCGGAGCGCCGGACGCCGAGGACCGCGCCAGGGAGCGGAGCGGAGAGGCCGGCAGCGCGGCGGAGCCTGGCGCCGCTGTCCCTCAAGACGCGCCCGCGCCGCGCGTGGAGCCCGGCGCAGCGGTCCCGCAGGACGCGCCGCGCGCAGAGATCGTGCGCATCGGCGCGGCCGAGGACGTCGCGGACGACGCCCCCAGCAGACCGGCCTCGCCGCCGCTGACCGCGCCGCTGCAGGGCAGTCGCCGGGGCGAGGGCGCTCCGGCCGCTCCCTGGTCGCGCAGCAGCGAGCTGCGCGCGCGCGCGGCGTCGTCGACGTGGCCGCCGCAGCTCCCTCCTCCTTCTTCTCGCGGGCGCGCATCGGCGCCCTGGTCGCGCGGCAGCGATCCGCGCGTGCAGCCCCTGCGGTCGCCGTCGCTCATGGACGGCGGCCCCCACGCGGGCCCCGGTTCGACGGACGGCCCGCGGCTTCCTCCCGGCCTCAGCCGGCCCCCTCCAGGACCGCACCTGTCGCCGCGCATGACCGCGGTCTTCGGCGGCATCTTCGGCCTCGCGACGCTCACCTCGCTCATCGCGCTGCTGATCCAGGGCGTCCCGGTGCGCGACGAGCGCGCGCTGGTGGCGGCGAGCCCGGCGACCTCGGCAGCAGGTACGGACGAGGCCGCCAGGCCCTCCGCCATGCCCGAGGTGAAGACAAAGCAGCGCACCCCGCTGCCCGGCCCATGGCGGATCTCCGAGCTCGGGAAGGATCCTTCCGTGCTCCTGGTGAGCGACGTGATGGAGCGCCGGTCGTTCATCGCGGCCCTCGACGAGAAGGGCGTACCGAAGGCTCAGATCTACCGGATCATGAAGGCCTTCGACGGGCTGCGGAAGTTCGACAAGTGCGGCCGCAAGGACCGGTTCACGGTCGCGATGGATCGCTCCACGCGCCGCGTCCGCGCCTTCGAGTACGAGGTCTCGGCGAGCGAGATCTACCAAGCGAGGGACAACGCGGCCGGGCTGCTCACGGGCGCCACGCTCGACATGAAGATCGCCGAGGAGGAGGTCGTCGCCTCCTTCTACGTGGGGAAGGATCTCGCCAACGCGATCCGGGCGGGGGGCCTGGAGCCCGGCGTGCTCGACGTGATCGACGAGGCGCTGAACGGGCGCCTCTCGACGGAGAGCTTCGAGGAGGGGAGCACGGTCCGGCTGATCGCCGTCGAGGAGACGGCGCTCGGGATGTTCTCCCGGTACAAGAAGGTCATCGCGCTCGAGTACCGGCCCGCGGATCCCGCGGAGAAGCCGGTGCGCATCTACGACTTCAAGGGGCAAGAGGCCCGCGGCACGTTCGATGAGCGCGGCCGGCAGCCGCACGCCGGCGGCTGGCGCGCGCCGGTCCCGGGCGCGCCCGTGACGTCGAGGTTCAACCCGCAGCGGATGCACCCGGTGCTGAAGAAGAAGATGCCCCACAACGGGACGGACTTCGGCGCGCCGATGGGAACGCCGGTGTACTCGGCGTATCGCGGCGTTGTCGACTGGGTCGGTCCGGCGGGCCCGAGCGGCAACCTCGTCACGGTGACGCACGCGAACGGGGTCACCACCGGCTATGCACACCTGTCGAGGTATGCCCCCGGCATCAAGGCCGGCATGAAGGTGGGTACCCACCAGCTCGTCGGCTACGTCGGATCGACGGGCCGCTCGACGGGCCCTCACCTTCACTTCAGCGCCAAGAGGGACGGCAAGTACTTCGATGCCGAGACGCTCCAGCTCGATGGAGAGCGCGTGATGCCCGGCATCGATCGCGCGGCGTTCGCCGCGACGAAGGAAGCGCTCGACAAGCGGCTCGACGCCATTCCGCTGCCCGAACCGCCGCCCGAACCGGCGAAGCCGGAGGCGGCAGAGCCTCCCTCGCCGCCGCCCGCGGCCACCGGCAGCGAGGCCCCGGCCGCAGCGGCCGCCGCGGCACCGGACGTCGGACCGAGCGGACCGAACGAGCAAGAAGCGCAGCCGCCGGAAGGCGCCGGGGACGACGAGGGCGAGCTCATCGAAGGCGCCGATCTCAAGAGCCCGCCGGAAGCGATGTGACGCCGAGCGGGCCGAGAGGTCCGCTCGATGAAGCCAGAGGACGCCGACCGGACCGAGAGGTCCGCTCGATGAGAACAGACGCCGAGGGACAAGCTGTCCCGTCCTCGGCGCCTTCGCGGCATCGGGCAGACAAAACGCACCGAGGACGCGGAGGGGAAAACCCTCGCGTCCTCGATGTCCTTGCCATGCCGTCCATCTCGATGGGCGGCGGCCCAGGCCTGCTACCGCTTCGAGTACTGGAAGCGCTTGCGGGCGCCGGGCTGGCCGTACTTCTTGCGCTCCTTCTTGCGCGCGTCGCGCGTGAGGAAGCCCGCGCGCTTGAGCGACGGCCTGCGCTCCGGATCGAGCTCGCAGAGGGCGCGCGCGATGCCGTGCCGCATCGCCTCGGCCTGCGCGCTGTGGCCGCCGCCGACCACGGTCGCGTTCACGTCGAACTGCTCGAGCAGCTCGAGCAGCTCCAGCGATTGACGCATCACCATGCGCGAGGTCTCGCGGACGAAGTAATCGTCAGCGGGCCTCTGGTTCACCTTGATGTTGCCGGTGCCCGGCGAGAGGAAGACGCGCGCAACGGCGGTCTTACGCTTACCAGTGGCGTACGTTCTCGTTTCCGTCATGGCTTTGCTCAGCTGTAGCTAAGGGGCTGCGGCTTCTGCGCCGCGTGGGGGTGATCGGGACCGGCGTAGACCTTGAGCTTGGTGAGGAGCTCGCGCCCGAGCACGTTCTTCGGGAGCATGCCCTTCACGGCCTTCTGGATCGGGAGCTCCGGCTTGCGCTCGAGCAGGTGACCGTACGACTCGGAACGGAAGCCGCCCGGCTCGCCGCTGTGCCGCACGTAGTTCTTCTGCTGGAGCTTGCGGCCCGTCAGAAGGACCTTCTTGGCGTTCACGACGATCACGAAGTCGCCGGTGTCGACGTGCGGCGTGAACGTGGGCTTGTTCTTGCCGCGGAGCACCGTGGCGATGCGGCTGGCAAGGCGGCCGAGGGGCTTGCCTTCCGCGTCGATCACCCACCACGTACGCTCGTTGCGGGCCTCCGCAGGCTTGGCGGAAAAGGACTTGGGCTGAGGATTCATTGGGCGAAAAACTCCGGAAGTGCGCCTGCCAAAAAGGGGCGCCACTTCTACAAGGCGGCCCTTCGCCTGTCAAGCGTCTGAGGCTTCTGCGGGAGCATCCTCATCGTCCGGCGAGGGTTGGTCAAGCGGGGTTTGTCGACAAGCCGCCGGTCCCGTCCGTCCCGCCTCACACCGCTGGCTTGTCTCGGGCTCCAATATTTCTCTTATTTGCCCGATCATCCAGCTCGCCAAGGCGTTGAACCCAGGCAGCGCCTTGGCCGCATCGACGGCGAACGAGCCAAAGCTCCCCCTTGAACGCCGCGCCAGGCAACACCGCGACGAGCGGACGCAGCGGTCGAGCGACCAGCCGATCCGCCTCGTCGCTCGTCGTTCACGTCACATCGGTCGCCGACGTCCCGCTGGCTCGCTTGAAGGAGCTCATCATCACGGCAAGGAGTCGATCGACGGTTCAGCTCAGCGGAGAGGGCGGGATTCGAACCCGCGGTACGTTGCCGTACACACGATTTCCAGTCGTGCACCTTCGACCACTCGGTCACCTCTCCCGATACAACTTCAACGCGCCCCGCTTCTGCCGGACCGGCGCCGCTCGCGAGAGAGCGGGCGGTCAGAGCCCACCTGCTTCAGCGGGGGCAAGCAGCCAAGCGTAGCGGAGAGAGCGGGATTCGAACCCGCGGTACCCTTGCGGGTACACCTGATTTCGAATCAGGCACCTTCGGCCTCTCGGTCACCTCTCCGCCGGCGAACATGGCAAAGCGGGGCCGGCTGGTCAAGCATCTCCTGACAACCGACCGGTCCGGAGGTGCGCTTTCAGCGCCGAGGCCCCCCGCCAGCAGCCCGGAGCGCGCTCCCGGGCAGCGCTCGTCGTCCAGCATGCGGCTCTCTGGCGCTGCAGGATCCGCGAGGATCCGCGGCGCCGCACCGGCGAGCGCGGCCCTACCCCGCCCCGCGCGGCGCCTGTCCTCCGCGAGCGGCTGGCCGCGTCGGAGCGGCGCCCTCGGAGGCAGGCGCGCGATCGCCGTCGGAGAAGGCCTCGGCCCCGAGCGCGGCGCGCGCCGCCGGCGTGCCTGCGCGCGGGAGCCGGATGACGAAGCGCGCGCCTCCGAGCGGAGACTCGAGCACGTCGATGGTGCCGCCGTGATCGACCACGATCTTCTTCACGATGCTCAGGCCGAGCCCCGTGCCGTCGTACCGCGTCGTGACGTACGGATCGAACACCGAGTCCCGCACGGCGGGATCGATGCCCGGGCCGTCGTCGTCGATCGCGATGAGGTGGCTCTGCCCCTCGCTCCGCGCCGAGACGCGAACGCTGCCCCACACGGCGGGGCCCGGGCGCTCTCGGGCTCCTCCGCCGGGCGCCGCTCGCTGCGCGTCGCGCAGCGCCTGCGCCGCGTTGCGCACGATGTTGCCGAGGGCGCGCCGGAGCATCTCGCGATCGAGCGCGGCCGGCATCGGGACATCCGGCACGTCGAACTCGAGATCGACGCGCCCGAGCAGCGCCTCGTCCGAGGCGTGCTCGCGCCCCGCCTCCTCGATCGCGGCGAAGCGCTCGCCCTGCTCGCGCAGGAACTCCGCGAGATCCGAGGGCTCGAGCTCTGCCCGCGGGAGCCGCGCGAAATTGGAGAACTCGCCGACGAGGCGGCGCAAGGTGCCGACCTCCTCCTCGACGACCTCCAGCGTCGTCTGGAGCAAGCGCTGGTACGCCGGGTCGCTGCCCGCATAGCGCCGGTGGCACTCCTCGACGGCGAGCTGGATCGGGGTCAGCGGGTTCTTGATCTCGTGCGCGAGGTGCCGCGCCATCTTCTGCCACTCGCCCATGCGCTTGAGGAACTCGATCCGCGCGCGGCTGCCCTCGAGCTCCTCGAGCATGCGATCGAAGGCGCGGCCGAGATCGGCGACCTCGTCGTCGCCCTGCAGCCCCACGCGCACCGAGAGGTCGCCCTCCGCGACGGGCCGGGTCGCCGCGGCGAGCCGCGCGATGCGGTCGACCACGGGGCGCGCCACGAGCACGCCGGCGAGGATCGCGAGGAGGATCGTCGCGCCGAGCAGGGCGGCGAAGGCGTCGCCGTAGCTCTCGTCGAGGTACTCCTTCCGGTGCTCCCGCTCGAGGGCGTGGTACGCCTGCGCGAACGCCTGCGCCGCGTCGAGCTCGTCGAAGCGCGCGCTCGGCGCGGCGAACGTCGCGACGAGGGTCCGCGCGTCGCCGTCGCAGCCGCCGTCGTCGGGCGCGCGATCGCCGGGCTCGGCGGCGTGGCCGGGCGCGCGCGCGATCGCCTTCCGGACCGTGAGCGTCTTCTCGTGCGCCGGATCCACCGGGCGGCCGCGCTCGCGCGCTCCGACGAGATCGCCGCAGCGCTCGACGCGGAGGGAGACCAGCGCGGGGTGAGCCGCGATGATGCGCGCCAGCTCGGCGTCGAGGCGCTGCGCGTCGCCGGTGAAGGCGGCCTCGCGCAGCGGGTCCGCCGCGACGAGCGCGTCGGCCTCGGAGCGCATGCCCTGCTTGATGGCGGCGGCCAGCTCGGCGTACACGCCGAGCGCGCTGTCCAGGTGGACGCCGAACTCGGGCTGGAACGCCGTGGCCGACACCCGCGCGATCACCGTCCTGGCGACCACGATGCTGGCGACGAGCGGGATCAGGGCGGTCACGAGGATGGCCGCGACGACCCGCCGCTCCGTCCTGCCGGGGATGCGCATGCGCGCAGCATAGCCGCGGCCCCGCGCGGGCGCGCAGGCGCGGCGGTGGAGCGCCCGAGCTGAAGGAGGAGGGGCGCGCACCGCCGAGGAGCGCTGCGCGCGGCAGAGGAGGCCGCTCGCCGCGGCGGGGATGCCCCGCGGCGAGAGCGACGTTGCTCGTTACTCGACGGTGACCGTCTTCGCGAGGTTGCGCGGCTGATCGACGTCGTTGCCCTTCAGGTTGGCGACGTAATAGGCGATGAGCTGGAGCGGGAGCACGGTAAGGAGCGGCCCGACCTCGTCCGGCACCTTGGGGATCCAGACGTGGTGCTGAGCGATCTCGAGGATCGACTCGTCGCCCTTCGTGGCGATCGCGACGACCTGCCCCTCGCGCGCGCGGACCTCCTGCAGGTTGGAGAACGTCTTGTCGTAGTGCGCGTCGCGCGGGCAGACGACGATGACGGGGAGCGCCTCGTCGATGAGGGCGATCGGCCCGTGCTTCATCTCGCCGGCCGCGTAGCCCTCGGCGTGCGCGTACGAGATCTCCTTCAGCTTGAGCGCGCCCTCGAGCGCGATGGGGAAGCCGAGGCCGCGCCCGAGGAACAGGACGTCCTTCGCGTGGACGAGGCGCTTCGCGATCGCGTGCACGTAGTCGGCGTCGCCGAGCACCTCGCGCATGTGGCTCGGGATCTCCCAGAGGGCCTGGAGGATCTCGCGCCCGCGCTCCGCCGGCAGCGAGTCGCGGCGGCGGCCGAGGTAGACGGCGAGCAGGAGCAGCGCGGCGAGCTGCGTGGTGAAGGCCTTGGTCGAGGCGACGCCGATCTCGGGGCCGGCGTGCGTGTAGAGCGCGCCGTCGGAGAGGCGCGGGATCGCGCTGTCGAGCACGTTGCAGAGCGCCAGCACCTTGGCGCCCTGCGCCTTCGCCGCCTTGAGCGCCGCGATCGTGTCGGCGGTCTCGCCCGACTGGCTGATGGCGATCACGAGATCGTCGGGGAAGAAGATCGGCTCGCGGTAGCGGACCTCGCTCGCGAGCTCGACGACCGTGGGGACCCTGGCGAGCTGCTCGATCCAGTAGCGCCCGGCGATGCCGGCGTGGTGGCTCGTGCCGCACGCGACGATGTAGACCCGGCGCAGCTCCTTCGCGAACTCGGGCGTGACCCCCATCTCGGTCGCGTGCACGTCGCCGGCGGCGAGATCGATCCTGCCGCGCAGCGTGGCCTCGACGACGTCGGGCTGCTCGTGGATCTCCTTCAGCATGAAGTGCTTGTAGCCGCCGCGCTCCGCCTGGACAGGGCTCCAGTCGATGCGCTTCACGCGGCGCTCGACCTTCTCGCCGCCGGTCACGGTCTCGATGCGGACGCCGCTCGCGCGCAGCTCGACGATGTCGCCGTCCTCGAGGAAGATCATGTCGCGGGTGTGCGCGAGCAGCGCGGGGATGTCGCTGCCGCACAGCATCTCGTTCTCGCCAGCGCCGACGACGAGCGGCGAGCCGTACCGGGCGGCGACGATGACGTCGGGCTCATCGCGCGAGAGGACCGCGATCGCGTAGGCGCCGTGGACCTGCCGGAGCGCGCCGCGCACGGCCTCGAAGAGCGACTTCGCGCCCTTCTGGAGCTCGCGGTGGACGAGGTGAGCGACGATCTCGGTGTCCGTGTCGGAGAGGAACTTGACCCCCTGGCCCTCCAGCTGCTGCCGGACCGCCACGTGGTTCTCGATGATGCCGTTGTGCACGACGGCCACCGGGCCCGCGGAGTGCGGGTGGGCGTTCACCTCGCTCGGGCGGCCGTGCGTCGCCCACCGCGTGTGGCCGATGCCGGTCGTGCCGTCGAGGGTCCGCTTCTCGAGCGCCTCGCTGAGCTTGATCAGCTTGCCGAGCGTCCGGACGATCTCGATGCCCTTGCCGTCATGAATGGCGATGCCGGCCGAGTCGTAGCCTCGATACTCGAGCTTCCGTAGCCCTTCGACGATGATCGGCGCCGCCTTTTTTGACCCAACGTATCCGACGATCCCGCACATGCTCGCCTCGTTCAGGTAGTGCCCGCGCGCGCCTACGCGTGCGGCGGAAAATGGAACGTTACTCCTGGCACCGGGAGCTGACAGAGAAAATTGAGCCCCCTGACGGTGAACGCCGCGTCGGTCGCGTTGGCCGCGTGGATCGCGCGAAGGTCACAGCCAGGACGAATGCTATCAACGCCGTGATCGAGGCGACCCCAAAAGTGAGGGCGCCGCCCCCGCGCTTGTAGAGCTCACCCCACACGAGCATCCCGACGACGGATCCGGCGCCAGCGCTCGCCGAAAAGAGCCCCTGCGCCGTGGCGAGGATCTCGGGCGGAGATCGATCCCGCGTGTAGGCGAGCGAGGCGACCCACATCATGCCGAACGAGACCGCGTGGAGCGGCTGGATGGCCAGCAGGGCGGGCCAGAAGCGCACATACGAGAGCAGCGCCCAGCGGAGCGAGGCGCCCGCGAAGGCGAACGCGAGCACCGTGGGCGGAGCGAACCGCTTGAGAAGGGGGCCGGAGAACGCCATGAGCGCGATCTCGCCGGCGACACCGACGGCCCACGCGACCCCCACCAGCGACTCGGGGAAACCGATGTCGCGGAGGTGCAGCGTGTAACAGAGATCGTACGAAGAGGTGGCGCTCTGGGCCAGGAACGATGCCGCGAGGAACAGGCGGAAATCGTGGCTCTGGAGGAGCGTACGGGCGCGCTGCCGCACGGAGCCTCCGGCCGCCGGAGCGCGGGAGCCTCCGGCCGCCGGAGCGCGCGCAGCGCCGGCGGCGTCGGCCGCTCCGTCGCGCAGGCCAGACCGACGGAAGGGCGCCTCGCCGCGCGCCGGGAGGGCCCACGAGATGGCGAACGCGATCAGCAGGGAGGCAGCGATCGTCGCGGGGAACGCGACAGGTCGCGCCGGATCGACGAGGGCTCCGCTGGCGATCGCCATCAGCGCGAAGCTGATCGAGCCCCAGAGCCTGAGCCGGCCGTAGGCGATGCCGGAGCGCGCCGACGCCTCCACCGCGACGACGTCGGCCATCATGAACATCGGCGATCGAAAGAAAGCGAACGCGAGCGCCGCGACGAAGAGGCCGCCGAAGCCGAGCGACACGTCGAGCGCTGACGACAGCGCGAGCAGCGCGAAAACGACGAAGGCGCCGGCGCAGGCCGCCCGGATCAACCACACCCGCACGCCGAGCGAGTCGGCGATCAAGCCGAACACCGGCGGCGCGACGAGGCCCATCGCAGGGAGCGTCGCCGCGATCGCCCCCATCGCGAGCCCCTGCATCCCCCGCGCCTCCAGCCAGCTCGGGAACAGCGGCAGGTACACGCCGAGGACGGCGAAGATACCGAAATAGTAAAGCGAGATCGCCCGCGGCGACGGCCTGTGCTCTGAAGGGATGGAAGGAGGCATCGGCTGTGAGCAGCCCGCCCCGAGCGCGAGGGGCGTTCAGCGTGCCGCTCTCTGACGCCCGCCAGGCAAAGGAGCAAGCTCCGCGCCCCGGAAGCGCGGAGCTCGGTCATTGCCGCTTCTCGATCGCCGGGGGGCGCCCTGCCGCACGCGCGGGATGGGCACCTCGGACCTCCGCAACGCTCCGCCCGGCGTCGCTATCTGGGCCGGCCTGCTGAGCGCCGGCATCGACGGAGGATCGACCGGGGCCTCGGCGCGCGTGACGGCGGTCGCCGCACAGGGCAGCGCACAAACGAAAACGGCGGCGCCTCTGGGGAGAGGCGCCGCCGCTGGAACGTCGGCCTAGCTCGGCTAGTACCGATCGCCGCCGCGACCGCCACGGCCGCCGCGGCCGCCACCACCGCCGCCGCCGCCGCCGTAACCGCCGCCGCCACCGCCACGGCCGCCGCGGCCACCACCGCCGCCGCCGCCGCCGTAACCGCCGCCGCCGCCGCCGCCGTAGCCGCCGCCGCCGCCACCACCACGCTGGACCCGCTCCTCCGCCTCGTTCACGCGAAGCGGACGGCCGTCCATCATGGCGCCGTTCATGTTCTCGATCGCCTGCTGGGCCTGCTCAGGCGTGCCCATTGTGACGAACCCGAAGCCACGCGACTGCCCACTCTCGCGGTCGGTCACGATGTGTACATCCGTCACCTCGCCGCTCTGAGCGAACGCGGCCTGCACGGAGGCCTTGGTGGCGGAGAAGGGGAGATTACCAACGTAGAGGCGAGTACCCATGACACTGATTCACTTCACGGCTCTGCGAGATGCGTCAGCTTCGGTGCCGAACAGTGCCCTGCCGCCCCGATGGAGCCGTGGGGGATCGAGGGGGGGCGGCGCTGGGGAGGAGCCCCCGGTGCGCCACACGTTGCGTCGTCCAGTCCGCGATCAATCCGCGATCCCCGAGAAGAGAAGCGTCGTGTCGAGTGCCAGTGACGTTCGTGACCAGCCGATAGTAACCAAATGTCCCCACCGCGCAAGCACTCGAAGCGGCCCCCATCGCCGCGACCCTCGCCCGGACGTCCCGAACAGCCGCCGCGCGGTCGCGCTCGCTTCCGCGCGGAGGTAGGCACACATCAGCGCCTCGCTGGGCGGCGGAAGGTGGCGCCGAGATCCCAGCCCTCGCCGCTGGCGGCGCGCGCGAGCGCGACGTCCGGCAGCACGCCGCCCGCGATCCGGACCTCGGCGATCACGCCGAGGCGGAGCGTCGCGGTGAGCGAGCGGGGGGCGGCGCCGGGCGCGAGGCGGGGCGGGTGACGGGCGAGGTCGAGGGCGCGGCCGCGATCGTCGGCGGTCGCGAGGGCGAGCAGCGCGCCGAGGGGCCCCGGGCCGAGCGGGCGCACCAGCTCGATCGCGAGCGTCGCCTTCCCGCGGGCGCGGCGGCGCCCGAGCTCCGCCCGCGCCACCGGCTCCGCGGTGACCTCGTGCCCAGGCCGCGAGAGGATCGGCGCGACCGCCTCGGCGACCTCGACGAGGTGCGCCGCAGACTCGTCCACGAGCAGCGACGCCGGGGGCCCTCCCCACGCGGGATCGCCGTGCGCCCTCGGGAGACCGACGAGGCCGAGGTGCGCGAGGCGCTCGGGCGGCAGCGCGTCGACCAGCCGCTGCGCGACGCCAGGCTGACCGAAGAGCCCGGCGTCGGGGCCCGTCGTGAGCACGATCCACCCGGCGACGCCCAGATCGAAGCGGACGGCGCCGCGGCGGTTCGTGTGGAGGCCGGCGCCGAGCCAGCCCAGGTCGTCGCGCTCGGTCTCGAACGCGCGCAGCGACGTCGTCAGGTCCTCGGAGCGGATCACCTCGATCGCGTCGAGGAAGGCGGCGCCGCGCGCGGCGACGTCGTTGCGCGTCAGCGTGATCTGCCCCGGGCCGACGTCGGCCCGGAACGCGCCGGTGCCATCCGGCGCCGCGGGGTCGAAGCTGCGCGGCAGGAGCGCGACCATCGGCGACGCGAGCGCGCGGGCGACGCGGGCGGGATCCGCGCGCGGGAACACCGCGGCGAGCGGATCCCTCGGGTGCCGCTCGGGCCTCGGGATGTCGGCGAGCGCCGCGGCGGCGCCGCGAGCGCGGGCACGCTCGACGGAGCTCACGATGTCGCGGCCGTCGAGCTTGAGCAGGCGCGCGGTGCGCAGCCCCTCGCGGAGGCGCACGACCGCGCCATCCGCCTCGCGCGACGGCAGCGCGGACGAGAGCGTCGGGTACGGGTTCCCGGACGCATCGAGCCCGTAGAGGCTGTCGGCGATCGCCGGCGCGAACAGCGCCGCGGCGGGATCGCTCAGCTCGTGCGGATCGAGCGAGCCCGTCGGCCACGGGAGGTGCATCGAGAGGCGGCCGCCGAGCGGGGTGCGCCCCATCGCGCGCGCGGCCTCCGGGAGGGCGGCGGCGCCGAGCAGCGCGCCGGCGCCGCCGAGGAAGGCGCGGCGCGGGAGGCTCACCGCACCACCCAGATCTCGTCCGCCGTCGCGACGGCGAACGGGGCGCGCCCGGCCCCGTCGGGCGGACAGACCGCGAGGGCGCGCACCCCCGCCGGCGCCGGCAAGCGCAGGATCTCCTCGGGCGCCGCGCGGGCCGGGCCGCCCTCCCGGCGCCGCCACGACCAGACGACGACGGCATCCTCGAGCGGATCGAGGACGTCGAGGCTGGCGAGCAGCTCGGGCTCTCCATCCTGATCGAGATCGCCGACCGCGAGCTGCGCCCCGGCGCTGCCCACGACCTTGCGGCGGCCGGCGCTGTCCCGGAGCTCGACCGCGCCGCGCTCGCGCGTCGCCCAGACCGCGAAGGGCTCGCCCTGCGCGGACAGGAGCTGCGCCGACGCGAGCGCGTCGTACCGGCCGGAGAGCGACGCGGTCGCCGGCGGGGGATCGGCCGGGGCGCACGGGCCGAGCGGGCCCGTGAGGAGCGGCCCCCACGCCGTCGTGCAGGCCGAGCCGCCCGCGTCCGGGATCGCCAGCCCCGGCAGCTCGGCGAGCGCCTTCAGCTCGCCGTCGAAGCGGACGCTGCGCGCGCGGTCGGTGAGCCCGACGTCGGCGAACGGCGGCAGGCGCTCGCCGTCCCTCGCGCGCTCGACGAGCGTGGCGAACGCGAGCGGCTCACGGAGCGGCGCCGGGTGCACGGCGACCACGTCCGGCCACGGGCGCGACGCGAGCGGGACGACCCGGCCGCCGCGGAGGCGGAGCGTCGTCACGCGCCGGCGGCTCACGCTCAGGAGCTCGAGCGCCCCGTCGGCGTCGAGATCGCCGCACGCGAGCGCGACCACGTCGCCCTCGAAGTTCTTCGCGCGGTCGACCCTGGCGGCGACGAGCGGGATCGGCGCGAGGAAGCTGCGGATCTCCGCGTCGAGGGGCGCCTCGGCGTAGGCGTGGGCGATGGGCCCCGGCTCCGGGTCGCGGATGCGCGCCCAGACGGTGCGCGGCACCGGGTACACGTCCGCGGTGACGCGCAGCTTCCCCGCCGCGATCTCGACGACGAGGTGGACGAGCGCCGCGTCGTCGCGCGCCGCCTCGCGCGCGAGCGGCAGCGGGAT
Organism: Sorangium sp. So ce327; assembly: GCF_051530205.1. Classification (NCBI taxonomy): domain Bacteria; kingdom Pseudomonadati; phylum Myxococcota; order Polyangiales; family Polyangiaceae; genus Sorangium; species Sorangium sp. So ce327. Next base: position 10,757,173 of record NZ_CP150330.1, read on the forward strand.
CGGGTCCTTCTGCGCGCGCACGCCGGCGCCGAGCTTGCCGGCGACGTGGGCGGCGAGCGTGGCCACGAGCTGGGCGCCGCGCGGCGCGGGCGCGTCGGAGACCAGCGGCGCGGCGGCCACGAGCGCGCGGCCGTCCACGGCGTCGAGCGAGCGCACGAGCGCGTCGACGGCGCGGGCCACGGCCGAGCGCGGCGGCCTCGGCGCCGGCGACGCAGGAGGCGGCGACGCAACGGGCGGAGGAGAGGGCTGCGCCGCGGCGGGACGCGCGAGCGCGAGGAGAGCGACAAGGAGGAGGCCCCGGGACGACAACGGCGACATGTTATGCGCGTCCGTGGGCCCGGGGCCAGAGCCGCAGCCCCGCCGGCACCACGAGGAGCGCGACGACGAGGCCGACCGCGCTGCCCAGCGCTCCGACCCGGCCCAGGTCGCGGAGGCCGTCGAAGCCGCAGAACGCGAGCGCGGAGAAGCCCGCGGCCGTGGTCAGCGCCGTGGCGGCGATCGCCGGCCCCTCGCGGCGCAGCGTCTCGCGGATCACGGCGTCGCCGCCGCCCGCCGCCTCGATGTCGCGGGCGCGGTGGAGCAGGAACATGCCCTCGTCCACCGTGATCCCGAGCAGCACCGGGATGACGAGCGCGTCGTACGCGTGCAGGGGGATGCCGAGCACCCGGATCAGCAGGAGGACGAGGGAGATCTCCGAGGCGACGACGAGCGCCGCCAGCGCGATGTCGCGCGCGCTGCGGAGGGAAGCGGAGAGCGCCAGCAGCACGAGCGCGCCCGCGACGAGCCCGATCCTCGGCATGTCGTGCGCGAGCGTCTCGCGCAGCGACGCCTCGAGCCGGCTGTAGCCGGTGAGCATGGCGCCAGGATCCTCCTCGCGGATCGCGCGCTCGATCTGCGCGACCGAGCCGGTCTCGCGGGGCCGCACGTACAGCGCGACGAGCGCCTCGCCCCCGTCCGCCCCGAGGTAGCGCGAGAGCAGGATGGACGCGGGGCCGCGCTCGAGATCGGAGAGCGCCACCTCCTGCCGGGGCGGCGCGCGCATCCCGTCGAGCACCGCCGAGAAGCGCTCGGGCGCGAAGCCCGTGTCGCGGAGCGCGCGCGCGAGCTCGTCGGCCTTGGCGGGCAGGTCGAGCGCGTCGCGCGCGGCGAAGCGCTCGGCCTGCGTCGGGGCGGCGGGGGCGAGCGCGGTGAGCGCGTCGACGGCCTCCACGTCGGCCTTCATCGAGGCGAGGCGCTCCGCGATCCGGTCGCCGCGCGCGCGGGCGCGCTCCTGGTCGCCGTCCGCGAGGAGCACCACCCATTGCCCTCGCCGCCCGCCGAACGCGTCGAAGATCTCCTGCTGTACCTTGAGGGGCTCGAGCTCGGCCGGCCTGATCGCGACGATGGCCTCCGCGAGCGGCGGCGAGGCGCCGAGGGCGACCGCCGCGATGGGGAGCGCCGCGAGCCCCGCGAGCGCGAGCGCGCGGCCCCGCGTACGGGTGAGCCGGTAGAGGACGTCGGTCCAGCGCGCGGGCGCCTCGGTCGGCGGGGTCCCCCGCTCGAGCCACGCGCCCACGGCCGGCGTCACGAGGACGATGGCGATCGCCGTCAGGACCTCGCCCGCGGCGCACAGGAGCCCGAGCTGCCGGAGCGCGTTGATGTCCGACAGCGCGAGCGCCCCGAACGCCGCCCCCGCGGTGACGGCGGCGATGAGCACCGCGCGGGAGGTCCGCGCCCTCGCCGCGCGCGCGGCCGCCTCCGGATCGAGGCCCTCGCGCCGCGCCTCGAGCAGCGCGGCGTAGACGTGGACGCCGGTGTCGACGCCGACGCCGACGACCACCGACATGAAGGCGACGGCGATCGCGCTGAGCCCGCCCGGGAGCGCCGTGGCGAGCCCCGCGGTCCAGAGGGTCCCGAGCACGAGCGGCGGCATCACCGCGGCGAGGGCGCGCAGGCGGCGGAAGAGCAGCGCGAAGACGACGGAGGCGAGCAGCATCGAGAGCGACCCCGAGATCGCGAGATCGCGCGTGAGCATCGCCTCGGTCGCCGCGGCGATGGCGTGCCCGCCGGTGAGCCCGAGCGTGAGCCCGGGGTGCGCCGCGCGGATCGGACCGAGGACGGCGTTCGCGTCCGCGACGAACGCCCGCGCGTCGGCGCCGCGGAGCGCCTGCCCCGCCGGCTGCACCAGGACGAGGTGCACCTTGCCGTCGTCCGTGGCGAAGGCGCCGTCGGCCTGCGTGCGCACCCCGGATCCGATGTCCGCGGACTCGAAGACGAGCTGCGAGAGGCGCAGCGGGTCGGCCGCGATCGTCTCCGCCGCGGCGCCGCCGCCCGGCGCGAGCAGCATGGCGCGCGTCTCGGCGAGGCGCTCCCGCATCCCCTCGGGCGAGAGCGCGGCGGCGAGGCGCTCTCGCACGCGCGCGTCCGCGTGCCGGAACGCGACCCACGGATCGAGCGAGCGCGAGACGTCGATCCGATCGGCGGCGCGCTGCACGGTCGGGCGCGCCGCGAGGGCCCGCGCGATCTCCGCGGCCACGGCCGCGTTCTCGTCGGGGTCGTCGCCCTTGACCATCACGACGCCGAGGTCGCCGCCCCCGAACCCGCGCACGTACCGGCGAAGCGCCGCGGCGTCGCCGCGCTCCGGCAGGAGCGAGGCGATGTTCGGCTCGAGCTGTAGCCGCAGCGTCACGGCGGCGAAGGCGGCGAGCGTCAGCGCCGCGAGGGCGGCGACGACGACGAGGCGGAGCGGCCGGCGGGGGGCGCCCGCGCGAGCCGACGGAGGCGGAAGAGGTGCTGCCATGGAAACGCCGGGCCGTGCCCGGCGCCGCTCCTCTACTCTCACGCCCGCCTCGCCGCGAGGACATCCACCCTCACGCCCGCCTCGCCGCGAGGCCCCCACGCGGTCCATGCTCCCGAGCTCACAACGCTTGCGCTCGCAAGGGCGCCGAATCATCCCGGCAGCATGGAGCTCCCCCCGATCGTCCTCGCAGGCAGAGCCGTCCTGCGGAAGCCCGCCGCGCCCGTCCCGCCCGAGCAGATCGGGACGAAGCGGCTCAAGCACCTCGTCTCGACGATGGTCTCCGTCATGCGCAAGGCGCCCGGCGTGGGGCTCGCGGCGCCGCAGATCGGCGTCGACCAGCAGGTGATCGTGCTCGAAGACAGCGAGGAGCTCATGTCCCGCCTCTCGCCGGGCCAGCGCGCCGAGCGCGGCCGCGTGCCCTTCCCGCTCAGGGTGATCATCAACCCGACGCTGAGGGTCCTCGCGCCGTCGCTCCCGGACGTGGCAGGCGCGGGGCGGGCGACGTTCTTCGAGGGCTGCCTGAGCGTCCCGGGTTACATGGCGCTGGTCGAGCGAGATCTGTCGGTCGAGGTGAGCGGCGTGGACGAGGACGGCAAGGAGGTCCGGTGGGAAGCGACGGGCTGGCCCGCGCGGATCCTCCAGCACGAGGTCGATCACCTCCGCGGCACGCTGTACGTCGATCGCATGGTCACGCGCTCCTTCTGCAGCAACGAGGAGGCGAAGCGCTTGCTCAGCCTGTCCGTCGCCGAGGCGCGGGCTACGCTCGGCGCGTGACCGCGGCCCGTCGCGCCGGGAGGCGAGCGCGCTCGACAGGCGGGCGCGCGCTCACGGCGAGGGCGACGGGCCGGCGCGGCGCCCCGCGCCGGCGACGAGGGCTTCCACGATCCGCTCCATCCTGATCCCGCGCGAGCCCTTCACGAGCACCAGATCGCCGCGCTCGACGATCTCCTGCGCTCGGGCCGCCGCGGCGTCCGCGTCCACGGCGAACCACGCCCGCACGCCGGCAGCCTCGGCGGCGCGCGCGATCCGCGCCGCCTCGCCGCCGACGGCGATGAGCGCGGCGGGGCGCGCGGCGCCGACCTGCTCGCCGAGCGCGTCGTGCTCCGCCGCCGCGAGCGCGCCGAGCTCGCGCATCTCGCCGAGCAGCAGGACCAGCCGCTTCCCGAGCGCCTCGGCGACCTCGGCGGCCGTCCTGAGGGACGATCGCATCGACAGCGGGTTGGCGTTGTAGCTGTCGTCGATGACCACGGTGCCGTCCGGCAGCTCGCGGACGGACAGGCGTCCATCACCAGGCGGCGCGAGCCCTGCGGCGGCGCGCGCCGCTCGCTCGGTCGAGAGCCGCTCGCCGACCGCCTCTTCCACCACGGCGACGGCCGCGGCCGCCGCCAGCGCCCCCGCCTCGCCGAGCAGCGGGACGACGAGCTCCAGCGCTTCGCCTCCGCGCTCGATCCGCACCGAGGTGCCGCGCACCCCGACCGGCCGCCTCCCCGCGATCCGGATCCGCGCGCGCTCCCCGAAGCCGTACGTGATCCGCCGCGCGGCGCCGGCGCGCTCGAGCTGCTCGACCACCTTCGCGTCGTCGCCGTTGCCGAGGGCCACGCCCGCGGCCGGCAAGGCGGCGAGCAGATCACCTTCCTCGGCGGCGACGTCTTCCAGCGTGCCGAGCCCCTCGGTGTGCTCGACGCCGATGGACGTCAGCACGGCGAGGTCCGGCCCCGCGATCCGCGCGAGGGCCGCGACCTCGCCGCGCTGGTTCGTGCCGATCTCGACGACCGCGAAGCGATGGCGGTCCTCGAGCCCGAGCAGCGTCATCGGCAGCCCGATGGCGTTGTTCAGGTTGCCCGCCGTCGCGTGCACCTCGCCGCGGCCCACCCCCGCGAGCAGCGCCGCGATGGTCCGCGTCGTCGTCGTCTTGCCGGCCGATCCACCGATCGCGATGATCGCCCGCGGCCCGTCGGGGTGGGCGCCCGCCCGCCATCGCTCGCGGTGCGCTCTGGCCAGCGCCCCGAGCGCCGCGAGGCCGTCCTTCACGAGCACCGCGCCTCCTCCGGGCGGCAGGGCAACCTCCCGCGAGACGATGAACGCGGCCGCCCCGCGCTGCGCGGCGGCGTCGAGGAACCTGTGGCCATCGAAGCTCTCGCCGGAGAGCGCGACGAACGCCGCTCCTGGCGCGATCGTCCGGCTGTCGGTCGAGACGCCCCGCGCGTCCGGCCCGCTCCTCAGCACGCGCCCGCCGGTCGCGCGCGCCAGCTCGTCGAGGGAGAAGGGGGCAAGGTTGTGCGGGATCGGCGTCGCCATCGCGGGCGATCACCAGCACGGAACGGGGCGCGGGGCCAACGAATCGCCTGCGGCGCGCCCCGTCCGTGCGGCGTCGCGCCGCCTCAGCGCCGGGTCTTTTCCTTGTCGACCTCGTCGTAGATGTCGTCGCTCTTCGGCCGTGGCCGCGCGGCTGGGCGGGGCGCGGCGGGCGCGCTGGGGGCCGCCGTCACGCTCACCGTGGGCTCTGGCGATGCCTCGGCGGCCGTGGGCGGCGGCTCCTTGTAGTCGATCGCGATCGGTCCTCCGCCGCCCATGCTCTGCCACAGCGTGATCCCGATGAGCGCCAGCAACGCCACCGCCAGGATCACGCTGAGCACGATGATGAGCGTCCTGCCGCCCTCCCGCCGCCGCGGCGCACCGGCGGCGGGTGGCTTCTGCGGTTCCGGGCGCTCCTGGACGAAGGTCGACGGGAGCACCGGCATCTCGAGGCGCGCCGACGTGGTGGCCCACGGGCTCTCGGCCGCTCCGTCCCACCCGCCGGCCGCCTGGGGCGCGCCGTGCGCCGCCGCGCCGGGAGCTGCGCTCATCGCCGGCGCGGGCGCAGCGGCCGGTGGCGGCCCGGCCTGAGCCGGCATCCCCGCATGCAGCGAGGGCATCGGCGTGCGCGCGGCCTCTGATACCGCGGGCGCGGCCGCGCCGAAGCCAGGGCTCCCGAACCCGGACGGCGCCGCCGGCGCAGGCGGCTGGCCGGCGTGAGGTGATGGCATCGGCGCGCGCGCGGCCTCTGGCGCGCCGGGCGCGGCCGCACCGAGGCCAGGGCTCCCGAACCCGGGCGGCGCTGCCGGCGCAGGCGGCTGGCCGGCGTGCAGCGAGGGCATCGGCGCGCGCGCGGCCTCTGATACTGCGGGCGCGGCCGCACCGAAGCCGGGGCTCGCGAACCCGGGCGGCGCCGCCGGCGGCGCAGGCGGCTGCGTCGCGCTCGCGCCCATCCGGTCCGTGATCGGCGCCGGCTGGAAGGCCGGCTGGCTCGGAGGCACCGGATCCGACTGCGGCGGCGCCGAGATGAACGGGAGCGCGCTCGGAGAAAAGACGCCGCTGGCCGAGAGCACGTCCTGCTGCGAGACGATCCCGGGCGGAAGGGTCCCTCCGCGCGCCGAGACGCTCGCCGTGGGCGGCTGGGTGTACCCGGCGGGAGCTGGCCCTGAGAACGCCGGCGCCGGCATGGCGCCCGAGAACGCGGGCGCCGATGACGCCGGCGCCGAAAACGCGGGCGCCGACGGCATCGGCCCTGAGAACGCGGGCGGGCTCTGCTGCTGAAGATGAGGGCTCAGCGCGTACTGTGCGGAGAGCGGGCGCAGGGCGCCGGGCGCCATCAGCGGCGGCACGGGCAGCGGCCGGAAAGGGATCCCCGAGCCGTGCGCCGACGGGAGCGGCCGGCCTGGCTGCGCCGTCCTCTCACTCTCGGGGGCTCCCCATGGAACGTGTTTGTCGGTCATCCGCGCGCCTCGGAGGGACCGCCCACGCGACCCCTCCGCCTCACACTGAAGCGGAACAGCGCTCTCAATCTACCCCCAAGTCTCGGCGTGCGGCCATCCTTCTGACGCGTCGCCCCGCCCCGCGAGGCGCTGCCGCTCGTCGGCGCTGGCGCCACGCAGCGCCGCGCCGTGACGACACCGCCCGTCGCGGACGCAGGAGTGCGACGCCGGGGGTGCGCTCCTCGGGTCGGCGCGATGAAGAGCGAGCTCGTCCCGCCACCGAGGCGCTCACCAGGCGCGCGCTTTCGCCAGCGCCGCGGCGCGCAGGGGGCGCGCACGACGCTCCGGCGCGCGGGTGGTTCCAGAGCGCGAGGCGGCGCGCGAGGTCAGCCCTCTCGGGCGCGGGCGTCTCCGACGGCAGAGCTCGGACCGAGGCGCTGTCCACGCTTGTCGGGAACTCTCGACATGGCCGCGGCGCCCCGTGGACGGGCGTGGCGCTCCCGCCGGGGCGCGGGCGTCTGCCGCCGCGGGGCGGCTGTCGACCGCGGCAGCACAGTGCTATGGCACGTCGCGATATGGCCGCCGAGACGATGGACCCCCGCGCCTCCACCGAACCTTCTCCCAACGAGCCGCGTGAGCCCGCGCGCTACGATCATGCCGCCGTCGAGCCGCGCTGGCAGCGCGCGTGGGAGGAAGGCGAGACCTTCCGCGCCGTCCGCAGCGCGGACCCGGCCCGCGCGAAGCGCTACGTGCTCGACATGTTCCCCTATCCGTCGGGGTCGGGGCTGCACGTCGGCCACCCCGAGGGGTACACGGCGACCGACATCATGTCCCGCTACTTCCGCATGCGCGGGATCGACGTGCTGCACGTCATGGGCTGGGACGCCTTCGGGCTGCCGGCGGAGCAGCACGCCCTCGAGACCGGCACGCACCCGGCCGACACGACGGCGCGGAACATCGCGACCTTCAAGCGCCAGCTCAAGATGCTGGGCTTCAGCTACGACTGGTCGCGAGAGCTCTCCACGACCGATCCGCGCTACGTGCGCTGGACGCAGTGGATCTTCCTCCAGCTCTTCAAGAAGGGGCTCGCGTACCAGGACGAGGTGAGCGTCAACTGGTGCCCGGCGCTCGGGACCGTCCTTGCGAACGAGGAGGTGATCGACGGCAAGAGCGAGCGCGGCTCGCACCCGGTCTACCGGACGCCGCTCAGGCAATGGATGCTCCGCATCACCGCCTACGCCGACCGCCTGGCGGAGGATCTCCGCCTCCTCGACTGGCCTGAAGGGACGGTGGCGATGCAGCGCGCCTGGATCGGCCGATCGGAGGGGGCGCTCATCACGTTCGAGGTCAAGGGATGGGGCAAGGGCGCGCTGAGCGTGTTCACGACCCGCCCCGACACGCTGATGGGCGTCACCTACGTCGTGCTCGCGCCCGAGCACCCGCTCACGACATGGCTCACGAGCGCGGAGAGCGGCGCGTCCGAGGCGCGCCGCGAGGCGGTGCGCGCGTACGTCGCGGCCGCGGCGGGCAAGAGCGATCGCGAGCGGCTCGCCGCGGCGGCGAGGGAGAAGACCGGCGTCGACACCGGCCTCGTCGCCGTCCACCCCATCACGGGCGTGGAGGTGCCGATCTGGGTCGCCGACTACGTGCTCGGCGGCTACGGCACCGGCGCCGTGATGGCGGTGCCAGGGCACGACGAGCGCGACTTCTCGTTTGCCCGCACCTACGGGCTGCCCATCGTCGAGGTCGTGAGCCCCGACGGCACCCTGCGCGACCAGCTCGAGGCCGCCTACGTCGACCCGGGCGTCGCGGTCCGGAGCGGCGAGTTCGACGGGCTCGCGACGGAGGAGTGCAAGCGCGCGGTCATCGCGCGCCTCGAGGCGCTCGGGCGAGGCAAGCGCGAGGTGAACTACAAGCTGCGCGACTGGGTCTTCTCCCGCCAGCGCTACTGGGGCGAGCCGATCCCCATCTACTTCCCCGTCGAGCTCGCCGATCCAGACGGCGATCCCAGGAAGGGCGCCGCGCACACGATCCGCTACGATCAGCCGATCGCGGTCGACGAGGCCAGCCTCCCGATCGAGCTGCCGCCGCTCGCCGACTTCCGCCCTGGCGACGACCCTGCGGGCCCGCTGGCGCGCGCCGTCGACTGGCGCTTCTTTCAGCGGGACGGCAAGTGGTACGCGCGCGAGACGAACACGATGCCGCAGTGGGCGGGCTCGTGCTGGTACTACCTTCGCTTCCTCGATCCGCAGAACGACGCGGAGCCGTTCTCGGAGGCCGCGTACGACGCGTGGATGCCCGTCGACCTCTACGTCGGCGGCGCGGAGCACGGCGTGCTGCACCTCCTCTACGCGCGCTTCTGGCACAAGGTGCTCTACGACCTCGGCCATGTGAAGCACCCCGAGCCCTTCGCGAAGCTCGTCCATCAGGGGATGATCCTGGGCGAGGACAACGAGAAGATGTCGAAGTCGCGGGGCAACGTGATCAACCCCGACGACATCGTGCGGGTCCACGGCGCCGACGTGCTGCGGATGTACGAGATGTTCATGGGCCCGCTCGAGGCGGTGAAGCCCTGGCAATCAGGGCAGATCCAGGGGGTGGTCCGGTTCCGGGACCGCGTGTTCGCGACGTGCACGCGACCGCTCTCGGACGCGATGGACGACGCGACGAGCCGGCAGCTCCACAGGACGATCAAGAAGGTGACCGGTGACATCGAGGGGATGGCGTTCAACACCGCCATCTCCGCGATGATGGTCTTCGTGAACCACCTGAGCTCGCTGCCTTCGCCGCCGCGCGAGGCGGTCCTGCGGCTGATCCTCCTCGTCTCCCCCTTCGCGCCGCACCTCGCGGAGGAGCTGTGGCGGCTCACCGGCCACGAGCGTTCGCTCAGCTACGAGCCGTGGCCCACCTACGACGAGGCCTTCTGCGTCGACGACGTCCTGGAAATCCCGGTGCAGGTGAACGGCAAGGTCCGCGGTCGCGTGATGCTGGCGAAGGCGGCATCGGAGGAGGAGGCGCGAGCCGCCGCGCTCGGCCTGGAGACCGTGGCCACCCTCGCCGCGGGCAAGCAGCTGAAGAAGTTCATCTACGTCGCAGGGAAGATCGTGAACATCGTGGTCGGCTGACGCTCCGGCGCCGCCTGGAGAGCTCCGGCGCTGGCGTGAAAAACGAGCGCTCGCAGCGCGGCGACGTCGAGAACGGACGCGCGGGATAGCAGCGCGAGGGAGGCGCCCCCGGCGCGCCAGGCCCCGCGCCCGCGCCGCCTCCTCGCCCGCGCCTCGGGCTCCAGCGCCTTGCGCTCGGTTGACGACAGGGTCGGGCGCTCGGTTGTACATGAGCCCGATCGGCGCGCTGACCGCATCCCACACCACAGCGCAGCGGGTGGCTCCGCCGGCGCGTGAGCTTCCCCGGAAGCAATCCTCTCCTTCCTCGGGGCGCGCGGCGGTGCACAGCCCAGGCTGGCAGGTGCCGTGCAAAGGCGGCTGGCCGTGTGCCGGAACAGCACCGCATGGTGTACCCGAGCTGGCTGCCTCCTCGCCGCCGCGCTGGCCGGCTGCGCTGGAGACGCGGACGAAGCGGACCTGCACGAGGAGGACGCGGCCGAGGCCGCGCTGGAGATCAAGGGAGGGTACCTAGACGCTGGAGATCGCGCGGTCGCCGGGCTCCTCATCACCGATCGCCGAGGGCGCGTCGCGCGGACCTGCTCGAGCACCGTGATCGCGCCCAACCTGGTGCTCACCGCGCAGCACTGCATCGCGGAAGCTCCCAAGCTCATCGCCTGCAAGACGGCGACGTTCGGGGAGCCGGTCGATGCCTCGCAGGTCTACGCCACGCTCGGCGGGGCCTTGTGGGCCGCGGACACGCCGTGGATCGGCGCGCGCGCCGTGATCAGCCCGCCCGACGGCAACGCCGTCTGCGGGCGCGACGTCGCGCTCGTCGTGCTGTCCTCCCCGCTCGGCGGCAGCGAGGTCACGCCGCTCGCGCCCCGCCTCGATCGGCCGCCCGAGGAGAGCGAGGTCTACTCGGCGGTGGGCTTCGGCGACACGGAGGGCAGATCGCGCGGCGGCGGCGTCCGCAGGCGCCGCGATGGTCTCCACGTCGAGTGCGTCGGGTACGGGTGCGGAACGCAGGAGCGCGTCACAGGAGGCGAGTGGCGCGGAGAGAACGGCATCTGCAGCGGCGACTCGGGCGGACCGGCGCTCGACGTCGCGGGGCGGATCATCGGCGTGACGTCGCGCGGGCCGGCGGGCTGCGCCGACCCCATCTATGGTGGGCTCATCGCCCATCGCGACTGGCTCGTCACCGAGGCGAGGCGCGCCGCCGACGTCGGCGACTACGACCCGCCCTGGTGGGCCACGGCGTCGGACCCCGCGGAGCGCTTGCCTTCGCGCCGGCCGCTCGACGAGCGCTGGCTCTCGTGCGCGCACGGCCCGGTCGTCGGCGACGCCAGCGGGGCCGCGGCGGCGCGCGCGCTGCTCGCGATGCTCGCGCTGCTCGCGCTGAGGCGAGCCAGGGCGTCCGCGCTGCCGACATGCCGCGCGCGGCGTGCACGCTGCGCGCGCGCCGCGTCGCAGAGCACGATTTCCGCCTGATCGAAGCTCCAGCGCACACCTCGCCTGCTAGGATGCCGGCGTCCTGCCCTGCGGAGTGTCCATGCCCATTTCGCCCAGCATCCGTCCGGCCGCGCTGCTCGCGGCGCTCGCGCTCGCCTCGCTTCCCATCGGCTGCGGCCCCACCTACGTGCGCGGCAATCAGGTCGAGGGGCTCGACGACGCCGCGATGAGCACGGGAATCGACAGGCGCGACATCGAGCAGCTCCTCCACGAGAACCTGACGTCGCTGATGGCCTCTCCGGTGGCCAAGGCGTGGGCGCACGATGGCTCGCGGCCCACGCTCGCCATCTATCCGCTGTCGAACCAGACGAGCGAGCACATCGACAGCCAGCTTCAGGCGCTCCTGTCCGATATCGAGACGTACCTGTCCCAGGCGAGCCTCGTCACCGTGGTGAGCGTCGAGCGCCAGCAGCAGATGGTCGCGGAGGTCGAGAAGCAGCACGGCGGCGGGTTCGATCCGAACCACATCGCCGAGTACAACCGCCAGCTCGGCGCGAAGTACTACCTCACCGGCAAGGTCTTCACCGCCGATGAGCGCACCGAGGACGAGCGCCGCGTCCAGTACTTCATGTTCATGCAGCTCATCGAGGTCGCCACGAGCGCGGTGGCCTGGCAGAACAGGGCGGCCTTCACCAAGGCGCTCATCCAGGAGTGATGCGCCGGCGGCACGCGAGCCTCGCGGGGCGCAAGCGTGCGGCCCTGGCTCCTCTCGCGCTGCTCCTCGGCCTCTGGCAGGCCGCCTGCGGCGGACATGAAGATCGCGTGCGCACCGCGCTCCAGGCGCTCGATCGCGGCGCTCCCGCCGAGGCGGTGGCCGCGCTGAACGAGCAGCTCGAGGTCGAGACCGCGGCTCAGCTCCCGGCGCTCCGGGGCGACAACGCGCTCCTCCTGCTCGACCGCGGCAACATCCTCCTCAGCATGGACAGCTACCGGCTGTCCGCGCGCGATCTCGGGGCCGCGGACAAGTCGATCGACCTGCTCGACATGTCCCGCGGGGCCGCCCACGATCTCGGCAAGTACCTCTTCTCGGACGACGTGGGCCCGTACAAGGCGCCTGCCTACGAGAAGCTGCTCATCAACACCATCAACATGATGAACTACCTGGCCCAGCGCGACCTCAGCGGGGCCAGGGTCGAGGCTCGCCGCCTCGCGATCATGCAGAGATACCTGCGCGATCACGAGGACGAGACGGCGCTCCTCGGCCTCGGCAGCTACCTCGCGGGCCTCGCCTTCGAGAAGAGCGGCCAGGCCGACGAGGCGCTCCTCCATTACGACGACGCCCTCCGCCACGGGTCGTATCCGTCGCTCCGCCGCCCGCTCCGCGCGCTCACGCGCGGCGAGCCCAGGTCGCCCCGCATCGCCGCGTTGATCGAAGGCGAGGCCCCGCCGCCGCCCCTCGACGAGACCGGCGAGGCCGAGCTCATCGTCGTCGTCGGGTTCGGGCGCGTCCCGCAGAAGGTGCCGCAGCGCCTTCCGATCGGCCTCGCGCTCACGCTCGTGGCCAACGACATCAGCCCGGCGGATCGCGCGCGGGCGAGCGAGCTCGCGGCGAAGGGGCTCGTGACCTGGGTCAACTACCCGACGCTCGCCCGGGGCAAGGGCGGCTATTCGATTCCGACGCTGAAGCTCGACGGGCGCTCCCAGCCGATGGAGCAGGCGCTCGACGTCGAGGCGCAGGTGCGCGCGGCCTGGAAGAAGAGCGAGGGGACCGTCATCCTGTCGGCCATCACGAGGACCGTCGCCCGCATCGCGGCCGGCGAGGCCGCGCAGGGCGCCACCGAGGCGGCAGCCGAGGACTCCGGGCCGCTGGGCCTGCTCGTCGGCCTGCTGACGAGCGCGACGCTGACCGCGCTCGACACGCCGGACACGCGCGGATGGTCGACGCTCCCCGCGCGCGTCGCGATCGCGCGGACCCGCGTCCGCGCGGGCACGCATGACGTGGTCGTCGGCGTCCGCGGCGAGTCGAGGCGCGCCCGGGTGAGCGTGGCCGCTGGCGGGTGGGCCTTCGTCCCGGTGATGGTCCTCCGCTGAGCGGCGCGCGCGGACGGGAGGGTTGCGGGCGCACTCTTCCCGCGGCAGTCTCCGCGCCGATGCGTAGCCCTCATCTCCGCGCCGTGCTGTTTCACGCGCTCTCGGCGTGCTCGCCCCTCGCGCTCCTCTGCGCGACCGCCTGCGGGGCGCTCGCCACCTCGCCGTCCTGGGTCGGCGGCGGCCTCGCGGTCTCCGCGCCGATCCGGGCTGCCGAGGAGGACGCCGCGATCGAGCGGGAGCGCGCGGTGATCGCCAGTCAGCCCAAGGAGATCGGCGCGCGGCATCTCCTCGTCATGCACGAGGGCTCGAAGAGCAAGCCCGAGGGCCTCCGCCGCACGCGCGCCGAGGCCCGCGCGCGAGCGCAGGAAGCGCTCGTCAAGATCCGCGGCGGGGTGAGCTTCGAGGAGGCGGTCGCGGAGTACAGCGACGAGCCGGGCGCCGCCGAGCGCGGCGGGGATCTCGGGGTGTTCGAGCGCGGCATGATGGTGAAGGGCTTCTCCGACGCCGCCTTCGCCTTGAAGATCGGCGAGGTGAGCGAGATCATCGAGACGCCGTTCGGCTTCCACATCATCAAGCGCACCGAGTAGCGCCCGCTCCAGGTCGTCGCGCGCCGGCCGCGGGCTCGACGCCTCCGTCGGAGTCGCCTAGCGTGGCGCGCATGACGAGGACCGTCCGCGCTGCGCCGACCGCCGAGCACCGCCGCCTCGAGGAAGAGCGCGAGCGCCTCCTGCGCTGGAAGCACTGGGGCCCCTACCTCTCCGAGCGGGCCTGGGGGACGGTGCGCGAGGACTACAGCGCGAACGGGGACGCGTGGGCGCACTTCCCTCACGACCATGCCCGGAGCCGCGCCTATCGCTGGAACGAGGACGGGCTGGGCGGCATCTGTGACCGACACCAGATCTTGTGTCTCGCCGTCGCCGTCTGGAACGAGCGGGATCCGATCCTGAAGGAGCGTGCCTTCGGCCTGACAGGGCCGGAAGGCAACCACGGCGAGGACGTCAAGGAGATCTACTACTACGAAGACGCGACGCCGACCTCCAGCTACCTGCGCTACCTCTACCGGTACCCGCAGCGGCCGTTCCCCTACGAGGCGCTCGTCGCCGCCGCGCGCGACCGCGGCCTCTCGGAGGGCGAGGCAGATCTCCCCGATCTCGGCGCCTTCGACGGAGATCGTTACTTCGACGTCGTCGTCGAGTACGCGAAGCGGAGCCCGAGCGACATCCTGATGGTCATCACCGTGGTGAACCGCGGCCCGGAAGCCGCGCCGATCCACGTGCTCCCGCACCTCTGGTTCCGCAACACATGGTCCTGGACCGAGCCTCCGGGTCCCGTCCCGGAGATCCGGGCCATGGAGACCGACGCCGGTCATGTGATGCTGCGCGCGGCGCACCCCGAGCACGGCGCGCATCACCTGTACATCGAGGGCAGCCCGGAGCTGCTCTTCACCAACAACGAGACGAACCGCGAGCGGCTCTATGGCGCCCCTTCGCGGACACCGTACGTCAAGGACGCGTTCCATCACCGGGTCGTCCACGGCGACGAGGCGCGGGTGAACGCCGAGCGCCGCGGCACGAAGGCCGCGAGCTGGCATCGCTTCGAGGTGCCGGCCGGCGGGAGCCGGCGGATCCTGCTCCGGCTCGCGCCCGAGCCGGTGGAGTGCCCCTTCGACGGCGCGGACGAGCTCCTGGAGGCGCGGCGCAGAGAAGCGGACGAGTACTATCTCGCCGTCCAGGGCCCTGCCCTGTCCGACGATCGCCGCGCCATCCAGCGTCAGGCGGCGGCGGGGCTGTTCTGGACGATGCAGTTCTACCACTACGACGTCGACACCTGGCTCCGCGGCGACGCGCACGCGCCGCCGCCCGAGCGGCTGAGCGGCCGAAATGCCCACTGGCGGCACGTCTCCGTCGCCGATGTCGTCTCCATGCCCGACGCGTGGGAGTACCCCTGGTTCGCGGCGTGGGATCTCGCCTTCCACGCGGTCGCGCTGGCCTCGCTCGACATCGATCTCGCGAAGGCCCAGCTGAAGATGATGGTCAAGGAGTGGTACCAGCACCCGAACGGGCAGCTGCCTGCCTACGAGTGGGAGTTCTCGGATCTGAACCCTCCGGTGCATGCCTGGGCGACCTACCAGATCTACAAGATCGAGCGGAAGCAGCGGGGCGAGGGCGATCGGGTGTTCCTGGAGCGGGTGTTCCACAAGCTCCTCATCAACTTCGCC
This sequence comes from Sorangium sp. So ce327, assembly GCF_051530205.1. Lineage (NCBI taxonomy): Bacteria > Pseudomonadati > Myxococcota > Polyangiales > Polyangiaceae > Sorangium > Sorangium sp. So ce327. The sequence goes on from NZ_CP150330.1 coordinate 10,772,548, forward strand.
TGGTGGGTCAACAAGCGCGACGCCGAGGGGCACAACGTCTTCGAGGGCGGGTTCCTCGGCCTCGACAACATCTCGCTCTTCGATCGCAGCGAGCGGCTCGCGCCCGGGATGCGCCTGGAGCAGGCGGACGCCACGGCGTGGATGGCGATGTACTGCCTCGACCTCATGCGCATCGCCCTGGAGCTCGCGCTCGACAACTCCGCGTACGAGGATCTCGCCAGCAAGTTCTTCGAGCACTTCTTGCGGATCGCGCACGCGCTCCACCACACGGCGGACGGCCGGCTGCCGCTCTGGTCCGAGGAGGACGGCTTCTACTTCGACATCCTCATCGCCGGAGGGAAGCCGCGGCACGTGAAGATCCGCTCGGCCGTCGGCCTCATCCCGCTCTGCGCGGTGCACGTGATCACCCCGGAGATCTACGGCAAGCTCGCGAACTTCCGGCGCCGGACCGAGTGGTTCCTCCGCAAGAACCCCGCGCTGGCCGAGGCGATCACCGTACGTCCAGACGGCCGCCAGGTGCTCTCCGCGGTGCCGCCGGGGCGCCTCGAGCGGGTGCTCACGCACCTGTTCGACGAGGACAAGTTCCTCTCGCCGTTCGGCCCGCGCTCGCTCTCCAAGGAGCACGCGGCCGCGCCCGTCTCGCTCGGGCTCGAGCCCTGCGACGCGCAGTACACGGTCGGCTACGAGCCGGGCGAGTCGATCACGCGCATGAAGGGCGGCAACTCCAACTGGCGCGGCCCGATCTGGTTCCCGCTCGGCTACCTGCTCTACCGCTCGCTCCTCCGTCTCGACCACGGCTTCGGCGACGTGCTCACGATCCCCTCGCTCGGCGGCCACGGCCCTCGCACGCTCCGCGACGGAGCGCACGAGATCGCGCGCCGGCTGATCGCGATCTTCGAGCGCGACCGCGAGGGCCGCCGCCCTGTCTACGGCGAGCACCCCCTCTTCCAGCGTGATCCTCGGTTCCGAGATCGCCTGTTTTTCTTCGAGTACTTCCACGGCGACACCGGCGCAGGGCTCGGCGCCTCGCACCAGACCGGCTGGACTGCCCTCGTGGGCGACCTGATCCTCCGCACGGAACGGCACAACCACCCGCGTTCGTAGCGCACCCTACATAGCGTTCGGCTCATCACCGGTTCGTCCCGGATCCGTGCTAGGAGGGCGCCTGTGTCGCTGGCGTTCGGCGTCTCGCTCCTCGCGTTGGCCGTCATGCTGGGCGGCATTGCGGCGGTGTTCCGTCATCGGAGCGAGGGCGCGATGTCTGCGTTGCGGACGTTCGCCCTCGTCGGAGCGGCGTCGATCGCGCTGCTTCACCTGCTCCCGGAGGCGATCGGCGAGATCGGCTGGCTCGCGCTGCTCGCGGCGGCGTCTGGCTTCGTGGCGCCGGCGGTGCTGGAGCGCCTCGTGCTCGGGGACGCTGGGGCTCACCGGACGCCGACGACGGCGCTCGCGATGGGGTACGCCGCGGTGCTCGTGCATCAGTTCGGCGAGGGCGCGGCGGTGGCGTCGCTCTCACGGGTTGGACAGCTCTCGCTCCCTGTCGTGCTCGTGATCGCCGCGCACACGGTGCCGCTCGCGATGGTGGTGGCCATTCAGGTCCTCGAGGTGAAAGCCGATACCGGCGGCAAGCGCGCCATGAGCGCTGCGCTCGCGGGCATTGCGCTCGCCACGGTGGTTGGCGCCTTCGCGACGCGGCTTGTCGACCTGGAGCACCTCGAGGTGATCGAGCCCTGGTTGCTCTCCGCGGTCGCGGGCCTCCTCTTGCACGCGCTCTCGCACGAGGCGGTCGCAAGCGGCCCAGCGACGTCTCTGAGCCGCGCCGGCGAAGCCATGGGCGGCCTGCTCGGCGTCTTCCTCGCCACGATCGGGATCGACGAGGAGGAATGGGTGCAAAAGATCCCGTTCGCTCTCCAGATCGCCGCCCTGACCGTCCTTGCAGGGCTCATCCTCCTGCGCAGCTACGGCCCGAGGCGAGCTACCGAGCGCCCGCACTGAGCGTCTCGCCGCCCTGACGGCACCTCCCGTCCGGACGCCGTGACGGCACGCTCCCGCCCTCGGCGCCGCCTCGAGCGCTGCCTCAACGGCGCCGATCTGACGGCGGCCAGCACGAGCTCGCTGCAAAGGCGAAGCCTTCAGCGGAGCCGTCGTGCCGAACCGAAAGCCCCCGGCGCATAGGCGTTAACCAAGCTCGTTCGGTCACGCTCAGGGCACCGCGCCCGCCCCCTCACCCCACCATCGGTCACCAACGTGAACGCGAACGCTTACGTGGTCGTGATCGTGGTCGTCAACGATAAGCCGTAAACGACCACGACCACGACCACGTAAACGACCACGTTCACGTTCGGGCGTAGAGGAGTACGCGGCGTGAGGCTTGGTTAAGCCCCAGAAGGCCCACGGGAGGGTGGTCCGCCGGGGACCGGTCAGCCCGGAACGCGCTCCACGCAGCCGCCAAG